>NZ_JAEQNA010000009.1 GCF_016722895.1 Ramlibacter aurantiacus | reverse complement strand
CACCGGCGGCGTGGTCACCTGGAACTACAGCGTCCCAGCCTCGGCCGTCGAGTACCTGGCCGCCGGCCAGCCCAAGGTCGAGACCTTCACCTTCACGATCTCCGACGGCAATGGCGGCACGGTCGAACGCACCGTCTCGGTCACGATCACGGGTACCAACGACGGCCCCATCGTCGCTGCTGAAGATGTGACCGGCGCCGTGACGGAACTGGTCACACCTGCTAGCAACCTCACCGACTCCGGCACGATCTCGTTCAGCGACGTCGACCTGACTGACGTCCATAGCGTGAGCGCCGTCACCGCCAGCTCGGGCGCCCTGGGCACCCTCACCGCCAGCGTCACCACCGACACGACGGGCAACGGCACCGGCGGCGTGGTCACCTGGAACTACAGCGTCCCAGCCTCGGCCGTCGAGTACCTGGCCGCCGGCCAGCCCAAGGTCGAGACCTTCACCTTCACCCTCAGCGACGGCAATGGCGGAGCGGTGGAGCGCACTGTCTCCGTGACCATCACCGGCACCAACGACGCGCCGACGATCACCAGCTCCGCACAGAGCGGCTCGGTCCAGGAAGACACCACCCTGAGCGTCAGCGGCTCGGTCGACGCCAGCGACATCGACAACGGCGACGTGCTGACCTACACCGCCGCGGCGACCGCCGGCGCCTACGGCAGCCTCTCGGTCAACTCCGCCAACGGCGACTGGACCTACACCCTGGCCAACGGCACCAACGGCACCGCCTCGGCCGTGCAGTCCCTGGCTGCCGGCGAGAGCCATGACGAGGTGTTCACCATCAACGTGAGCGACGGCAAGGGCGGCACCACCAGCCAGACCGTGACCGTCACCGTCACCGGCACCAACGACGCCCCCAAGGTATCGGGCGCCGTGACCGGCACGGCCACCGAGGACGGCTCCACCGTGACGCTCGATGCACGCGCCAATGCCAGCGACGTCGATGCCGGCGCCACCCTGAACGTGGTGAACGTACCCGGCACGCTCCCTGCCGGGGTCAGCTACAGCGCCGCCACACAGAGCTTCACGCTCGACCCCGCCAACGCCGCCTTCCAAAGCCTGCCCGCCGGCGTGACCACCACCGTCACTGTCAACTACGGCATTTCGGACGGCACCGCCACCACCGCCGCCTCTGCAACCTGGACCGTTACCGGTACCAACGACGCCCCCGCGGTGTCTGGCGCCGTCACCGCGACCGTAGCCGAAGGTTCTGCCGTCTCGACGCTCAACGCGCTGGCGAGGGCTACCGACGTGGATGCGGGCACGACGTTGACGGTGGTCAATGTGCCGGGAACTCTGCCGGCAGGCGTCACCTACAACGCGGGGAACGGGACCTTCTCGCTGGACCCGAGTCACCCTGGATACCAGAGCCTTGGAAACGGACAAACCGCCACAGTGACCGTGAACTACGGTGTGTCCGATGGAATCGCGACGACGGCAGCTTCGGTGCAGTGGACCATCACCGGTGTTGCGAATGGCGACACGACGCCGCCAACTGTGACGTTGACGGCAAGTCCGGGGAATGCTCCCGAGAACGGGACTATCACGGTTACCTTCCAATTCAGCGAGACGGTGGCGGGATTTGCGGAGAGCGACATCTCGGTCACGGCTGGAACCAAGGTCCCTGGTTCGTTTACGCAGGTCGACGGCGATACCTACACCATGCAGTTCATTCGCACTGCGAATGGCAACAACCCGATGACCGTGACCGTCGCCGGCGGGTCCTATACGGACACGGCGACGAACCCAGGCGGCGGCGGCAGTGTGGAAGTTCGGCGTGATGGGCCGAAGCCGGTAGGGATCGCCGGTGAACCGATCAACCTGGGACTCGAGAACCCGCTGTCGACCGATGGCGGCATCGTGCACGTGAGGGTGGAGAACGTTCCCGAAGGTTGGTCGTTCAGCGAAGGAGCAAGACTTGAGGACGGCTCCTGGGTGATGCGAACGGCCGACCCGAGCGCATTGACGATCACCTCGCCCGTGACGTTCGCCGGCGCACTGCTTTTCAACATGACGGTGCAGTGGACGACAGCCGATGGCAGTTCCGCCACCGCATCCATCGCCAACAACATCGAAGCCTTCCCCCCCGGCTCCCCCATCTTCGGCTGGTCCGGCGACGACCATCTTTCCGGCTCCTCCGCCGCGGACACCTTCGTCATCGCCAACCCCATCGGCGCCCACGTCATCCACCACTTCGACGCCGCAGCCGACAAGGTCAACCTCATCGCCTTCGGGGCCACGAGCTTCGAAGAGCTGCAGGCGCACCTCACCGACGACGGCAACGGCAACGCCCTCATCTCCTTCGGCGCCGGCATGACCGTCACCATCCTCGGGGTGAGCGCGGCGCAACTCACCGCGGCCAACTTCAGCTTCGATGACGTGCCCGTGCTGAACAACACCGGCACGATGACACTGGGCGACGGTTCGATGCTTCCCTTCTCGGGCATCGTCAACAACACCGGCACCATCAGCCTCGAATCCGAAGGCGCCTACACGCTGCTGCAGATGATGCAGCACGGTGTCACGCTGCAGGGTGGCGGCGACTTGACCCTGTCCGACAGCGACGGCAACGCCATCGCCGGCAGCGTGTCCGAGGTGACGTTGACCAACGTGGACAACACCATCTCCGGGGCCGGCCAGATCGGCGGCGGGCAGATGACGCTGGTGAACGCCGGCACCATCGCCGCCACCGGCACGCAGCACGCGCTGGTGATCGACACCGGCTCCAACGTGGTGGTGAACACCGGCCTGTTCGCGGCCCTGGGCGGCGCCGGCCTGGTGGTGGCCAGCGCCACCACCGGGCACGGCAGTGCGCTGGTGGGTGATGGCTCGCAGCTCACCTTCGGCGGCGCATCCGATGCCGACGTGGACTTCGCGCAGGGCGGCACGGGCGCCCTGGCGCTCGGCCAGCCGGGTGCGTTCACCGGCACCATCACCGGCATGGACGCGGGCGATTCGATCGCCCTTCCGGGCGTGCTGTTCACCGGCGCCACGCAGGTGAGCTACGCCGCCGGCTTGTCCGGTGCGGGCGGCACGCTCACCGTGAGCGACGGCGGCAGCTCCGCGCAGTTCGCCATCGTGGGCCGCTACGCCCAGGGCGACTTCCAGGTCGTGGTCGGCGCCGATGGCGTGGCCCGCATCACCAGCACCGCCGCCGACAACGGCACCGTGCTGGGCAGCGCGGGCGACGACGTGCTGGCGGGCACGGCTGGCGATGACCTCCTGGTCGGCGGCAAGGGCGCGGACTTCCTCACCGGCGGCGAGGGCAGCGATACCTTCGTCTGGCGCGCGGGCGACTTCGGCGGCGCGGTCGACACCATCACCGACTTCACCCTCGGCGATAGCGGCGACATGCTGGCCCTGGGCGGCCTGCTGGCCGGCTGGAACGCCGGCGATGACCTGTCTCAGTACCTGCAGGTGCAGGCCACCGAGGGCGGCACGCTGGTCAGCGTCGACGCCACCGGCACCGGCCAGGCCTTCGAGGACCTGGTGTTGCTGCAGGGCGTCACGGGCATCGACCTCACGACGCTCACACCGCACATCAACGCCTATCCGTTGGCTTGATGCACGCTCCGGGGCCGCGGCCCCGGAATCGTTCACACCTGCGTGCTTTCGTATGCTTGACCATAAGCGCTGAGCTACGGATGCTCGCCCCTTCGTATGAAGCCCCTGCTCCAACTCCTGAAACGCCCGCTGATCTCCGTCGCGGGCTTTTCCTTTTTCATCAACCTGCTGATGCTGGTGCCGGCCATCTTCATGCTGCAGGTGTTCGACCGGGTGCTGGTCTCGCGCAGCACCGACACGCTGCTGGTGCTGGCGCTGGGCGCCGCTTTGGGCCTGCTGCTGATGATGTCGCTCGACTACATCCGCGCCCGCCTGCAGGGCGTGGCCGGCAACGTGATCGCCGACTCATTGGCGCCAGTGGTGACCCGGCTGGCGGTGGCGCAGGGCGCGCGGCTGACCGGCGGCCGCAGCACCGGCGAAAGCCTGCGCGACGTGCAGTCGCTGCGCTCGGCGTTCTCGGCGCAGGGACTGCTGGCGGTGTTCGATGCGCCCTGGCTGTTCGTCTACGTGGCCATCATCTGGATGGCCCATCCCTATCTGGGCATGACGGCGCTGGGCGCGGCGGCGCTGATGGGGGTGCTGACCATCGTCAACGACTGGATCACCCGCAAGGACATCGAGGCGCTGCAGCGCGCATCTGCCGGGGCCACGCGCTACCTGGAAACCTCGCTGGCCAATGCCGAGGTGGTGCAGACCCTGGGCATGACGGACGCGCTGCTCGCGCGCTGGCAGCAAAAGAACGCCGAGGTCGCGGCCCTGCAGTCACCCACCGCCCGCAAGAGCGTGGGAATGGCCGCCCTGACACGCACGCTGCGGCAGGCGGTGCAGGTGGGCATGCTGGCCGTGGGCGCGTGGCTGGTGATCTCCAACCAGGCCTCGCCGGGCGTGACCATCGCCTGCACCATCCTGCTGGGCCGCGCCCTGGCGCCGGTGGAGCAGCTGGTGGGCAGCTGGAAGATCCTGGCCGAGGCGCGCGCCGCCTTCCGGCGCCTCTCCGAGTTGCTGGGCGCCGCCGCCGCGCAGGAGCCGCGCATGGAGCTGCCGGCGCCGCGTGGGCAGCTGCTCGCGCAGCAGCTGGCGTTCCGCGCGCCGGTGGGCGAACGCATCCTGCTGGCCGGCGTGTCGCTGCAGCTGGAACCCGGTGAGTCGCTGGCCATCGTGGGCCCCAGCGGCGCCGGCAAGAGCACCTTGCTGCGTCTGCTCACCGGCATCTGGCAGCCCACCGCGGGCGTGGTGCGGCTGGACGGGTTCGACCTGTCGCAGTGGCCACGCGAACAGATCGGCCCCTGGCTGGGCTATGTGCCGCAGGACGTGGAGCTGTTCGCCGGCACGGTGGCCGACAACATCGCCCGCCTGGGGCTGCCTGATCCGGCGAAGGTGGTGCAGGCGGCGCAGCGCGCCCGCGTGCACGAGATGATCCAGTCGCTGCCCCAGGGCTACGACACGATGATCGACCCCGCTTCGGCCCTGCTGTCGCCGGGCCAGCGCCAGCGCATCGCGCTGGCCCGCGCGCTCTACGGCGACCCCAAGCTGCTGGTGCTGGACGAGCCCAATTCCAACCTCGACGGCGCCGGCGAAGCCGCTCTGGCCGAAGCGCTGAAGGCGCTGCGCGGGCAGGTCACGGTGGTGGTGGTCACGCACCGCAGCGCCCTGGTGCAGCACGTGGACAAGATGCTGGTGATCGAAGCCGGCAAGGCGCAGCACTACGGCACGGTGGCCGAGGTGATGAAGGCGCTGCAGGGCAAGTCGCAGGTGTCCGGCGCCAGCGTGATGCCGATGCCGGTGGCCGTGCCCGTGATTGAAAAGGCCTCGGCATGAATGCGCTCGCCCCACCCTTGATGCCGGCCGCCGGCAACGTGCAAGGCCACCTGGCCGAATCGCGCCGCCTGATCCGCACCGGGCTGCTGGTGCTGGTGGCGGCGGTGGTGCCCATCGGCGCCTGGCTGGCGCTGGCGCCGCTGTCGTCGGCCGTGGTGGCCCAGGCCCACGTCAAGGTGGACCTGGACCGCCGCCCCGTGCAGCACGCCGAAGGCGGCATCGTGCGCGAGGTGAAGGTGCGCGACGGACAGCGCGTGGCGCAAGGCGAGCCCCTGTTGGTGCTGGGCGACGTGGCGGTGGACGCCGACGTCAACCGCCTGGGCTACCGGCTGCAGGCCGAGCGAGCTGGTGCCATCCGCTTCGAGGCCGAGCAGACGGGTGCCGCCCGGCTGGTGTTCCCCGACGAGCTGGTGCAGGCCGCCGCCGCCGATTCGCGGCTGGCCGAGCAGCTGGTGAAGGAGCGTTCACTGTTCCAGGCCCGCCGCGACGCCCTGCACGGCCAGACCACGCTGCTGCGTTCGCAGCGCGAGAAGATCGCGCAGGAAGTGGTGTCGCTCAAGGCGCAGATCGAACAGGCGCAGAACTCGCTCAAGCACCAGCGCTTCGAGCTCGATCGCAACCGGCAGCTGCTCAAGGAAGGCTTCATCGCCGACACCCGCATCGCGCAACTGGAGGCGGGCGTGGCCGACTACGGCGTCAAGCTGGAAGAGCGCCGCTCCGAGCTGGCCCGCGCCGACCAGCGCATGGTCGACGCCGAGTTGCGCATCAAGGCGCTCGAGAGCGAGTACCGCCAGCAGGCCAGCGACCAGCTCAAGGTGGCGATGGTGCGGCTGTCGGAGATCCAGCAGGAGCTGCGCAAGTCCACCGACGCCTCGCAGCGCCAGGTGATCGTGGCGCCCGCGGCCGGCGAGGTGATGAACCTGCGCTACACCAGCCCCGGCAGCGTGGTGAGCCCGCGCGAGCCCATCGCCGACATCGTGCCGGCCGACCCGCGCCTGGTGGTGGAGGCGCAGATCCGCCCCGAGGACATCAGCCGCGTGCAGCAGGGCCAGGGCGCGCACATCCGCTTCAGCGCTTTCAACCCGCTCACCACGCCCATGGTCGACGGCAAGGTGTTCTACGTCTCGGCCGACCGGCTGGTGCAGCGCGAGACGCAGCAGCCCTACTACGTGGTGCTGGTCGAGGCCGACGCGGCTTCGCTGAAGGCCGCGGGCACCATCACGCTGCAGGCCGGCATGCCGGCCGAGGTGTTCATCCAGGGCGAGGAGCGCACGCCGCTGCAGTACCTGGTGGAGCCGATCACCATGGTCCTGCGCAGGGCCGGGCGCGAACGCTGAGGCGCCTTACCTGGCGGGTCGGCGGGTTCGCAACAGCAGCCACTCCAGCGCATCGAACAGCCACTGCGTAAGCAGCGCCAGCACGGCCGCGGGCACCGCGCCGGCCAGCATCAACCCGGTGTCGTTCACCGCCAGCCCGGCCACGATGCGCTCTCCCAGGCCGCCCGCGCCGATGAAGGTGGCCACCGTGGCCACGCCCACGTTCAGCACCGCGGCGGTCTTGATGCCCGCGAAGATGGTGGGCGCCGCCAGCGGCAGCTCGATGCTGCGCAGCACCTGGGCGCTGCGCAGTCCGAGCGCCGAGCCCGCCAGCCGCATGCCCGGCGGCAGCGTGGCCAGGCCGGTGTGGGTGTTGCGCACGATGGGCAGCAAGGCATAGATGGAGAGCGCGAGCAGCGCCGGCAAGAAGCCGATGCCGCCCACCAGCACGATCAGGAACGTGAGCAGCGCCAGCGAGGGGATGGTCTGCAGCATGCCCACCAGGGCCATGAGCGCGGCGCTCCAGCGCGGCTGCCGGTAAGCCAGCACGCCCATGGGAATGCCGACGGCCATGGCGATGGCCACCGATGCCAGGACCAGGATGAGGTGCTCGCGCAGCAAGCGGCCCAGGTCCGGGGCCAGCAGGCGGTCGATGAAGCCGGCACTGCGTGCAGCCGGTGCCGCGGCCGCGGCACCGGCTGCACTCGCGCGCCCGCCGATGCGTTGGACGAAGTCGCGCGCCACGGCATCGAAGGTCCGGCCGTCGATCTCCACCTCGGCGTTCATCGCCCGCATCGCCTGTTCGTCGATCCGCCCGGCAAGCGCCGCGACCAGCGGCCGTTCGTCGAGCTCGGCACGCATCAGAAGCAGGGCGTCATAGCGGGGGAAGAAGCCGCGGTCGTCGCGCAGCACGCGCAGCCCCAGGCGCTGGATCTGGGCGTCGGTGGTGTAGGCGTCGACCACGTCGACCTGCCCACGCTGCAGGGCCTGGTAAGCCAGGCCGTGGTCCAGGCCGCTGCCCGGCGCGAAGGGCAATCCGTACGCGGCCTTCAAGGCGTTCCAGCCGTCCGCGCGGGCCAGGAACTCGTGCGACAAGCCGAAACGCAGGGATGCATCCGACTTGGCCAGGTCGGACAGCGTGGCGATCCCCAGGCGCTGCGCATCGTCCTCGCGCATGGCCAGGGCGTAGCTGTTGTTGAAGCCCAGCGGCACCGCCGCCTTCAAGCCGCGCGGGGCCAGCCAGCGGTTGATCTGCGCCACGGAGGGCGCGGCGGCTTCGGCACCGGGCTGCTTGAGGATTTCCCGGACGATGGTGCCGGTGTACTCGGGGTAGACCTGGATGGCGCCGCTCGCCAGCGCCTGCTCCATCACGGCGGTGTTGCCCAGGCCCTGGCGATGCACCGCGGGCACGCCAGCGTCGGTCAGCACCTGGCGCGCGATCTCGCCGAGCACATAGCTCTCGGTGAAGCGCTTGGACCCGACCACGACCGGGTCGGCCGCCTGCGCAGGCGAGGCGGCGCCCAGCAAAGCGAGTGCGAGGATGAAGGTGGCGGAGATCATCGGGCGCAAGGGCCGGCCAGTATCCGCCGAAGCGACCGGCCGGCGCATCATCGGCCGCGTCACCCCCCCCCCGAAGGAGCAACCCATGGACCACGGTCCCGGCGCCTCGCCGGCTGCGCCCACCGCCGCCAGCCCGGTCGAGAAAATCCTGCCCTTCATGTCGATCGCGACCATGGTGATGACGCTGCCCCAGATCTGGACCATCTGGGTGGACCAGCAGGTCGCGGGCGTGTCGCTGCTCTCCTGGGGTACCTATCTCGCGGGGGCCTGCCTCTGGTTCGTGCACGGCCTGCACAAGCGGGACAAGACCATCTATGTCGCGTGCATCGGCTGGATCCTCCTCAACGGGGCGGTCGTGGCCGGGGTGCTGTTGCATCGCTGAAGGTCCGGCGCCGACGGGCGCCTGAACCCCCGGACCGCGCCCGGTCCGTCGAGTCGGGGTTTCCACCAACGCCCAAGTGGCGACGGCTTGTTGTGGCAGCTCTTCTATTGCCGTACAAACTAGACATTTCGTAAGCAAATATTCAGGTTGGTTAATCCTTAGCCGGTAAGTGCCGAATGCGAGACCTGCTCCAGCTACTCCGCCCCACGCTCGTGCACATCGCCGGGTTCTCGGTCGCCGTCAACCTGCTGCTGCTGGTACCCGCCCTGTTCATGCTGCAGGTGTTCGACCGGGTGCTGGTCAGCCGCAGCGGGTACACGCTGTGGATGCTGTTGGTCGGCGCGGGGGTGGCGCTGGTGCTGATGGCGCTGTTCGACCAGGTGCGCTCGCGCCTGCAGGCGGTGGCCGGGCAGGTGGTCGGGGAGTCGCTGTCGCCGGTGGTGACCCGGCTGATGGTGGCGCAGGGAGCGCGGCAGTCCGGCAGGGGGTCGGTCGAGGCGCTGCGCGATGTCAACAGCTTGCGCCAGCTGTTCGCCACGCCGGCGCTGCTGGCGGTCTTCGACGCCCCCTGGCTGGTGGTCTTCGTGGCGCTGATCTGGATGGCCCACCCCTGGCTCGGCATCACGGCCCTGGCGGCGGCGCTCCTGATGTTGGCGTTGGCGGTGGCCAACGACCTGGTCACGCGGCGCCACATCGAGGCGCTGCAGCGCGCCACCGCCGGCGCCACGCGCTACCTGGAAACGTCCCTGGCCCATGCCGACGTCGTGCACACCCTGGGCATGACCGATTCGCTGATCGCCCGCTGGCGCGAGAAGACCAGCCAGGCCGGCGGCCTGCACGTCGGCAGCTCGCGCCGCATCACCACCATGGCCGCCCTCACCCGCACCTTCCGGCAGGTGGTGCAGGTGGGCATGCTGGCCGTGGGCGCCTGGCTGGTGATCCACAACCTGGCTTCGCCCGGCGTGACCATCGCCTGCACCATCCTGCTCGGACGCGCGCTCGCGCCGGTGGAGCAGGTGGTGGCCAATTGGAAGCTCCTGGCCGAAGGCCGTGCCGCCCTGGCCCGGCTGGCCGAGCTGGTGACCAAATCCGCCACCACGCCCACGCCCATGCCGCTGCCCGAGCCCAGCGGCAAGCTGCTGGCCAACCAGCTGGTGTTCCGCGCGCCAAGTGAAGAACGCTTGCTGCTGGCCGGCGTCTCGCTGGCCCTGGAAGCCGGTGAGGCCCTGGCCATCATCGGCCCCAGTGGCGCCGGCAAGAGCACGCTGCTGCGCCTGCTGTCCGGCGTGTGGCGCCCCACCGCCGGCACGGTGCGGCTCGATGGCGCCGACCTGGCCCAATGGCCGCGCGAGCAGCTCGGCCCCTGGCTGGGCTACCTGCCGCAGGACGTGGAGCTGTTCCCCGGCACCGTGGCCGAGAACATCGCCCGGCTGGGCCCGGTGGATCCTCAGGCGGTGGTCGCCGCCGCGCAACGGGCGCGCGTGCACGAGATGATCCAGGGGCTGCCGCTGGGCTACGACACCCCCATCGACCCGCAATCGGCCCTCATCTCCCCCGGACAGCGCCAGCGCATCGGCCTGGCCCGCGCCCTGTACGGCCGGCCGCGGCTGCTGCTGCTCGACGAGCCCAACTCCAACCTCGATGGCGGCGGCGAGATGGCGCTGGCCGAAGCCCTGAAGGAACTGCGCGGCCAGGTGACCACCGTGGTGGTCACGCACCGTACCAGCCTGCTGCAGCACATGGACAAGCTGCTGGTGATCGAAGCCGGCCGGCCGCAGCACTTCGGCCCGGTGGCCGAAGTGCTCAAGGCCATGCAGGCGCAGGCCCGCCCCTCCCCGGGCCACAACATCGTCGCGATGCCGACGGTCGCCACCGGCGAGCGGCCGGCCATGGAGGTGCGTTCATGAACAGGGCTGTCTCCCTGCCCGGCGCCGGCGCCGGCGTCGACCCCTTCGTGCAGCCGCACCTGCAGGAGGCCAGGCGCGTATCCCGGCGCGGCATGGCGGCCCTGCTGCTGGGGATGGTGCCGCTGGTGGCATGGCTGGCGCTGGCGCCGCTCGCCTCGGCGGTGGTGGCGCCCGGGCATGTCAAGGTGGACCTGGACCGCGTGCCGGTGCAGCACCTGGACGGCGGCCCGGTGCGCGAGGTGCTGGTGCGCGACGGGCAGCGGGTGCAGGCTGGCGACCCGCTGCTGACCCTGGGCGACGTGCGGGTGGATGCCGACCGCAACCGGCTCGCGCTGCGCGTGCTGATCGAACGCGCCGGCATCGCCCGGCTCGAAGCCGAACAGACCGGCGCGGCCGCCCTGGCGTTTTCCCCGGAGCTGATCGCGGCCGGCCGCGATGACGAGCGGCTGGCCGCGCAAATCGCCCGCGAGCGAGACCTCTTCGGCGCCCGGCGCGACACGCTGACCAACCAGGTGAACCTGCTGCAGACCCAGCGCGCCAAGATCGCCCAGGAGCTGGAGCACCTGCGCGGCCAGGTGGTGCAGTCGCACGAATCCTTGCGCCACCAGAGCGACGAGCTGCGGCGCAACCAGTCGCTGGTGGACCAGGGCTTCATCTCCGGCACCCGCATCTCGCAGCTCGAAGCCTCGCTGGCCGACCAGCGCGTGCGGCTGGAGGAACGGCAGGCCGAGTCGGCCCGGGCCGAGCAGCGCCTGGTGGACACCGAATTGCGCATGCAGTCGCTGCAGGGCGAGTACCGCCAGCAGGCCGGCGACCAGCTCAAGGTGGCCAACGCGCGGCTGGCCGAGATCGAGCAGGAGATGCGCAAGTCGGAAGACGCCGCCCAGCGCCAGGTCATCACCGCCCCGGCCAGCGGCACGGTGCTCAACCTGCGCTTCACCACCCCGGGCGGCGTGATTCCGCCGCGCGAGCCCATCGCCGACATCGTGCCGGCCGATCCGCGCCTGCTGGTCGAGGCGCGCATCGACCCGGCCGACATCGAGCGCGTGCGCCCCGGCCAGCTCGCGCACATCCGGTTCACCGCCTTCCATCCCCTCACCACGCCGCTGGTGGAAGGCCGCGTGGTCTACATCGCGGCCGACCGCCAGCTCGATCGGCAGGACGGACGGCCCTTCTACATCGTGCACGTCGAGGCGGACGCCGCCTCGCTGAAAGACGCAGGCTCCTTGACGCTGCAAGCCGGCATGCCCGCCGACGTGCAGCTGCGGGGAGCCGAGCGCACCGCCCTGCAGTACCTGGCCGAGCCGCTGACGCTGCTTCTGGACCGGGCGGGGCGGGAGCGCTGAGCAGCACGCGTCGAGGCCAGGGAGTCACGAAAACGAACAGCACCGGCCGCTTCACTGAAGTTGAAGCGGCCACACCGGCACCGCGCGCCGCGGGGCCGGCGCCAACCATCGCGCTTGCCTGTTGGGGGCTTGGCGCCCCAGAGGAACTCACATGACCACGTCAACCAGCACCTTCCTGAAAGGGACCCCGGACCAGCAGGCCTACCTGTTCGACGAGGCGGCGTTGCTCGAAAGCGGCCTGCTCGAGGGCAACATCGTCACGCTGGACGTGGTCACCGATGGCTCCGCAGACCTCTACTCGGTCGGCTCGGTGATGACCACCGACACGGCCACCGCCGCGCAACTGGTCAAGGCCGACAAGGTGGACCGGTGGCAGGAACTGCTCGGCGCCGACGGCTTGGTCATCGGCATGGTCCGCATCAACGCCGACCACACGGTCGACCTGGACCTCACCATTTCGCTGCAACGCCTGGGCGTGAGCAGCGTGGCCGAATTGCAGGCCGGGCAGGAGATCAGGATCTCCTTCGCCTACGCCACCCGCAGGGACGCCGACGGCAAGCCCGACGACTGGAACGTGGTGAGCTTCACGCTGACCGGCCAGGACCCGCAGACCAACCAGCCCCCCGTGGCCCACGACGACGACGCCTCCGGAAACGAGAACGACGTCCTCACCATCGCCGTGCTGGCCAACGACTTCGATCCGGAAGGCGGCCCGCTGCAGGTCGTGCAGGCCAGCTGCCCGGCGGGCCAGGGCTCCGTCACCATCGTCGACAACCAGCTGGTGTTCGATCCGGGCACGGACTTCGACCACCTGCCCCTGGGCGGGCAGGCGAAGGTCGAGGTGACCTACACCGTGCGCGACAGCCAGGGCGCCGAATCCAGCGCAACGGTGACGGTCGGCATGGTGGGCACCAACGATGCGCCGGTGGCCATGCTCGATGGAGTCGCTGGAGATGAAAACCAGCCGCTCACCATCGACGTGCTGGCCAATGACCGCGACCCGGATGGTGACCCGCTGGAACTGGTCTCGGTCACGCAACCCGCAGAGGGCTGGGGCACGGTCTCCATGGTCGGGAATCGCCTGGTTTTCACACCGGGCACCGCGCTCGACCAGCTTGCCGAAGGCAACAGGGTGGCGATCCCGTTCTCGTACGTCGTGCGTGACCGTCACGGCGCCGAAAGCACTGCGGTGGTGACCGTGTTCATCCTGGCCACCAACGACGCGCCCGTGCTGTCCGTCGTTCACGGTGAACCTTCCCAGACCGTGCGGCTCGGCTCGTCCGATCCCTGGGTGGCGCAGGGCCAGCTGAGCCTGCTCGATGCCGATAGCGCGAATGTCGCCGTTTCCGTCGAGCTGGATCAGATCATCGGCGCCACGCTCTCCTGCGAGCAGCGCGAGCAGCTCGCCGCGCTGATGCAGGTGAACTACACCGGCACCACCGGCAGCCCCACGCCCCAGCCGGTGAACTGGACCTTCAGCGCCATCGGCTCCGACGCGTTCTCCTTCCTGGCGGAAGGGCAGGCGATCCTCTTGAACTACGTGGTGCGCGCCAGCGATGGCAGCGAGCAGGACGAACAGGTGCTGTCGATCACGGTGGTCCGCCCCGCGTGGAATGGCATCACCGGCAAGGACCACGGCGTGGCGCTGCTGCAGACGCCGAACCCGCTGGACGGGGCGCGCCTGTTCGACGACAGCGGCACGCTCGAGGGCGAGACCAGCCTGTTCGTCAGCAGCGGGCAGCTCGAGGCCTACGACGCCGAGGGCAACTGGGTCGGCTTTCTTGGCGTCCGGCCGGTCGATACCCAGGAAGGCGGCACGTTCACCGTGGACCAGGATGGTTTCTGGACCTACACCCGCCCGGACGACGGCCGCACCTTCACCGACTCGTTCACGGTTCACACGCCCAGCGGACTCAGCCATGTGGTGACAGTGGACGTCGGGCGCGTGCCCGACACCCAGGCCACGGCCGGCGCCGACTTTCTCGTGGCCGCCCTGGGAGACGGGAGTGGCTGGGCGCCCCTGGACGGCGGCGCCGGAAACGACCACCTGTTGGGGACGAGCGGCGCAGACTGGCTCATCGGCGCTGACGGTGACGACCGGCTGGATGCCGGCGACAGCGGCGTCACTCATGAATATCTCGACGGTGGCACGGGTGACGACCTGATGTACGGCGAGAGCGGACCCGACGGGCTGGTCGGCGGAGAAGGCAATGACCGGTTGTTCGGCGGCGCGGGAAACGACTCTCTTTATGGCGACGAGGGAGACGACCGGCTGTTCGGGGGCGACGATGACGACTTGCTCGACGGCGACAGCGGCCAGGACGTCCTGTTCGGCGGCCGGGGCAACGACACGCTGTTGGGCGGCGAGGGCCGGGACGTTCTCTTCGGCGGCGATGGCAACGACCTTCTGTCTGGCGGCGCGGGCAGCGACGTGCTGCATGGCGGTGACGGAGATGACCGGCTGAGAAGCTCCGAGCGCGGCACCGACCTGCTTCTGGGTGGCAGGGGCGACGACCAGCTGATCGTCGGAAGTCCCGCTTGGGGCATGTTTCGGGGGGGTTTCCCCAGCGACCAGGGGCCGCGCTTCACGGTCATGGACGGCGGCCCGGGCCACGACGTCCTGCAGCTGGGCGACCACTGCCAGGCCATCCTGCTGCGCGACCTCGACGGGCTGAACGATGTGCGCGGCTTCGATTCGACCGAAGACTTCATCCTGGTCGACACCTCGATCTTCACCGGCCTGCTGGACGCCGACGGCCACCTGGACCCCGGCCGCTGGGTCACCACGGGGGACGCGCCTGAAGGGCCGCACCTGAGCCTGGCATCTCGAGACGGGGCGGATGGCGTCTCCTGGACCTTGAACTACGTGGACCGGGACGGCACGGTTCACACCGTGGCGCTCTTCGACGCCGCGCCCAACCTGGACCGGGTGCTGGTGTCCGGCACCGACCACGCCACGCTGTACGAGAACCACGCCCCGGTCGCCGCGGGCCAGCTGGCGCAGGGAACGGAATCCTGGCAGGCGCTGTCGCCGCTGGTCACGGCGTACGGCGAGTTCCAGTTCGACTCGAAGACCGGCAAGTGGCTGTACGTGCTGGACAACGAATCGCCCGCCGTGGATGCGCTGCGCGCCGGGGAGTCCTACGTGGACCGGCTGATCGTCCAACGCGCGGGCCAGGAGCCGATCAGCATAGCCATCACCATCCATGGCCGGGACACGGCCATGGATGGCCAGACCGACTACGTGATCAACGCCGGCAGTGCCCACGTGCTGCGCGGCACCCTGCAGACCCTGAACGTCGATGCCGAACCGAGTGGGCTGCGCTTCCTGCCCGAGGAGGCCGAGGCCACCTTCGGCACCTTCACCTTCGATCAGCTGACCGGCGACTGGAGCTACCGGCTGCGCCCCGATGCCGACCCGACCGAGGCGCGGCAGGACACGCTCACCATCACCTCCGCCGACGGCGACGCCTCGATGACCGTCACGGTGAACGTCCTGCCGCGAGGCACGACCGAGCGGGTCTTCGGCGACGACTACCGCTATCTCACGCAGCCCAGGGACGGCAACCCCGATATCGAGCCGCAGGTCGCACACAAGGGTCAACTCGAAGCCGTCGATCTCGCCAGCGGCGAGCGCGTCGCCTTCGTCGCGGCGGAGCAAGACGGCTTCAGCATCAACGCGACCGGAGCCTGGACGTACTTGCAGCCCGCGGCGCTGTTCCAGGCCGGCCGTGTGGAGCAGGCCCAGTTCGTGGTGCGCACCGTCAACGGCACCGAGCATGTGATCACCGTCACCATCGACCTCGACGGCGTGCCGGGGCTGATCGGCGGGTACGACGGTGAAACTTACGCCTACGAAGGTGGCCCCGGCGCGGACGTCCTGCTGCTCGCGGACCATGGCCCATACCCCGTCCGATTCACCGGCGACGCTGACAACGACTACGTCGAAGGAGGCTCCGGTGATCTCCGCGCGCGGGGCGGCACCGGCGACGACACCCTGGTCGGCGGCGCGCAAGTCAATCTGCTCGACGGCGGTGACGGCAACGACGTGCTGCGCGGCGGCGAAAGCGTCGACTGGCTGGGCGGCGGCGCCGGTGACGACACGCTGGTGGCCGGCCGCGGCGCGACCAGCGCCTGGGGCGGCGCCGGCAGTGACCTGCTGAGCGCCGGTGCCGGCCGCTCGGTTTCGCTGCACGGCGAGGACGGTGATGACTTCCTGTTCGGCGGCTCCGGACGCGGCCTGCTGGACGGCGGCGCCGGCTCCGACCTGATCTCCACACGCGACAGCTCCGGCAGCGCGGTGTACGCGCTGGACGGCGGCGCGGGCGACAACGTCCTGCGCCTGGGCAGCGGATCGGACACGCTGTGGGTCGGCACCTTGGACGGCAAGCAGGTCGTCCACGACTTCGACCCGGCGCGCGATTTCATCCTGATCGATGCCGAGGCCATTGGCGCGCTGCCGCTGGTGATCGGCACCGCCGCCGCCCCGGACACCGCCTACCTGCTGTTCACCCGGGACACCGGCACCGGCCACGACACCTTGTTCTATGTGCCCGCGGCCGGCGACGACGGCCGCGCTCCGGTGGCCCTGGTCGAGTTCACCACGCCCACGGACCTGGCCGCGGCCCATGTGCGGTTCGCGAGCGGCACGCAAGGCGACGTGTTCGGCGACGGCGCGCCCGTCACCGGCGGGATGGTGGCGGCGGGGGAATGGCGCGTCGACTTGCCTTTGGGTGAACGCGAGCTTCCCGTGTTCGCTGGCGCGGTGGGCCACTTCGACTTCGATGCCGCCACCGGCCGCTGGCTCTACATCCTGGATGCGGATGCGCCGGCCTTGGCCGACCTGGCACCCGGCGAGGTGATCACCGAGCGGCTGGTCCTGCGCTCCCCCGCCGGCCCGGACCCGCTGGAGATCACCGTCACCGTGCACGCGAGCGCCGGCTCGACCTTGCCGCGCGCGTCCATCGTCGGCGTGGACATCGCAGTGGCCACCGAGTTCAAGGAACCCGACGTCGTGCAGGTGAGCGGGCAGCTTCACGCCATCGACTGGACCACCGGCAAGCCGGTGGCTTTCCGGCCGATCACCGAAGGCCCGTTCACCATCGACGCCAGCGGCGCCTGGTCGTTCCGCGACGGCGCGGCGAACCATGCCGATGTGACCACGCTGTCCTTCGACGTGTTCGCGACGGACGGTACCGCGCATACAGTGACGGTGATCATCGAAGCCGAGCCTGCAGGGGGGAGCGGCTACGTGCTCTACGAACATCAAGGCTGGCCCTTGGTCGACCACCAGGCGCTGCAGGCGAGCGGTCCCACCAACATCGTCCTGAGCGCGGACATGCTCTGGACTCAGCGGGCGGGCGTGTCCCGCGGAGAGTTCGAACAGATGGTCGTCGCCAACTCGCTCGCCCCACCGCTCCTGCTGGTGGCCGGCTCCGCGGGGAACGACACGCTGATTGCCGGGCCCGCCCATGCCGAGTTTCGCGGCGGCGCGGGTGACGACGTGCTGATCGGGTCCAGCCGGCCAGTTTTCCTCCTTGGCGGCGACGGCAATGACCGGCTGTTCGGCGGCAGCGGAGGGGGCCTGCTGGACGGCGGCGCCGGCGACGACTGGATCTCCACCTGGGGGGCCAGGGGCGGCGACAGAGGGGGGGCTGCCACCACCGTCGATGGCGGGGCCGGCGCCAACACCATCCAGTTGGGAGACGGCAACGACACCCTGCGCATCAGCACGCTCGACGGCTTGCAGAGGGTGAGCAACTTCGGCAGCGGCAGGGACCTCGTGCTGATCGACATCGACGGGATCGACCTGGGCCCCCGTGGGCCGGATGGGACGCTCGACCTTCTGCGGATCGTGACCGACCCTGACCAGGCGCCGACCTTCGCCCACCTGCAGCTGACGACCCTGGAGAACGGCGAAACCCAGCTGAGCTACGTACCGGCAGCGGCAGCGACGCCTGACGGGGAGTTCGACCCGCTGCGGATACCGACGGTCCTGGCGGTCTTCGACTCGACGAGCCTGGTGTCCGCGGACTTCATCCGGCTGGCCGAACAGACGTCCATCCTCGGCGTCGATCGTGCGGTCGCCAGCGACTTCGAGAACCCGGCGCTCCTGCAGGTCAATGGACAGCTTCGTGCCATCGACTGGTCCACCGGCAAGCCGGTGGCCTTCCAGCCGATCACCGAAGGCCCGTTCACCATCGACGCCACCGGCGCCTGGTCCTACGCCGCGGCCGCGGAAGAACCCGGCGCAGCCACCGAAGTCTCCGAGCTGCCTTTCGTGGTGTTTGCCGTGGATGGCACGGCGCATACGGTCACCGTGATCATCGACCCCGCCGGGGTGGCCGCCACCGGCTACGACCTGGACGAGTGGACGGACTGGCCTCTCGGTGAGGATGCCGTGGTGCCGCTGCTCAGTGAAGGCACCGTCGTGCTGGGCAGCGACTTCCTGTGGGGGAACGCGGGCGCGACGACAGAGTTCTTCCAATGGGTGATTGCGGAGCCAACAGCAAACCCAGCCTTGGTGTTGGACGGCTCGGCTGGCGCCGACACGCTGGTGGCCGGGCCGGGGGCGGTTCAGCTTCGCGGCAACGGGGGCCGTGACACGCTGGTCGGCTCGACCGGAACCGGCGTGCTGTCGGGGGGCGGTGGCGACGACCGATTGCTGGGCGGCACCGGCGGCGGCATCCTGGCAGGAGGGGCGGGTGACGACCAGCTGTCCACCCATGGCGGCGATGCGAACTCGGTCTTTCTGGTGGACGGCGGGTCCGGCTGGAACACCATCCGGCTGGGGGCGGGCACCGACCTGCTGTGGCTCGGCTCGAATGGCGGTCTTCAGGTCGTGAGCGACTTCGATGCCGCCAGCGACAAGGTGGTGATCGATCCGGCGACGTTCGCCCTCGCGGCCGGAGAGGATGGACACCTGCACGCGTCGGCGTTTCGCGGCCTGGATGCCGTGTCCTTCGTGGATGGGCCCCACCTGCAGTTCAGCCAGCTGGACGACGGAACCGGCACCTTGATGTACATGCCCGCGATGGGCGACACCAGCCAGCCGACCGTACTGGCCCGCTTCGCGCCAGGTACCGTGCTCACCGCCGAGAACATCCTGCTGGCCGGTGGCAACCAGGTGGTGGAAGACGGCGCCGGGGTGGCGGCGGGCACGGTGGAAGCGGGCGCCTGGGAGTACCTGGGCACGGGTGGCGAATGGGGAAGCCTGCACCTGGACGCCAGCACGGGTCAATGGATCTACCTGCTGGACAACGCGGCAGCCCAGTTGCTGGGCGAAGGCGTGACGCGGCAGGACGTGCTGACCCTCCAGGGCGCGGATGGCAGTTTGCAGGACATCACCGTCACGGTCACCGGCACCAACGACCTGCCCACGGTCACGGGCCGCTTCGTAAGAACCGTGAGCTACGCCGAAGGCATGCCCCCGCCGACGGTCCAAGGCGTCTTCTTCGTGTCCGATCCCGACGAGGGGGAAAGCGGGCTTGCGCGCACGGGCGAAGATCCGCTCCTTGGCGTGTACGGCTCCCTGAGCGTCTGGACCGACGGCAACTGGACCTACCAGCTGTACGAACACGTCGCCCCTCCGCCCGTCGGCGAGTCGCTGCAGGATCAGTTCGACACCCTCCAGACCCTGGACGGCACGACGATCGACGCGCTGACGATCCTGGTCACCGGCACCACCGGCGGGGGAGGAGGACCCGAGGTCTAGGCTCTAAACTACGCCTCCCGCCGTCGAAGGCCCTGCGTCCGCGCGGGGCCTTCGCTTTTCCATCTTCTCCTTCAGCCTCTGGATCTACCCCATGAACCGCTGGACCGCTCTCATCGCCGCCACCACGCTCAGCCTGGCTGCCGGCGCCGCGTTCTCCCAGACCGTCACCCGCGAGGCGCCGCGCGACGTGCAGCCCGGCCGCCTCGCCATCACCTTGCCACCCGATGCCCTGCTCGACGGCCAGCCGGCGCGGCTGTCGCCGGGCGCCCGCATCCGCGACACCCGCAACCTGCTGGTGCTGTCGGCCAGCCTGGCCGGCCAGGAGCACCCGGTGGTGTTCCGCCGCGACGGCATGGGGCTGGTGCATGAGGTGTGGCTGCTGACCGAGGCCGAGTACGCGCGCCTGGGCGGCAAAGGTCCGGCCGCCGACGCCGAGTCGGCACGGCAGTTCCAGGAGCTGCTGGCCCGCGTGTTCGGCGGTCGCCGCTGACCGGGGGCCCGCCATGACCAAGAAGGTATTCATCAAGACCTTCGGCTGCCAGATGAACGAGTACGACTCGGACAAGATGGCCGACGTGATGAAGGCGGCCGAGGGCTACGAGCCCACGCAAGACGTCGAGCAGGCCGACCTGATTTTGTTCAACACCTGCTCGGTGCGCGAGAAGGCGCAGGAGAAGGTGTTCTCCGACCTGGGGCGCGTGAAGCACCTCAAGGCCAAGGGCGTGATGATCGGCGTGGGCGGCTGCGTGGCCAGCCAGGAGGGCGCCGCCATCATCGAGCGCGCGCCCTATGTCGACCTGGTGTTCGGCCCGCAGACCCTGCACCGGCTGCCGCAGATGCTGGCGCAGCGCGAGCGGCAGCAGCGGCCGCAGGTGGACATCAGCTTTCCCGAGATCGAGAAGTTCGACCACCTGCCGCCCGCCCGGGTGGACGGCGCCAGCGCCTTCGTGAGCATCATGGAAGGCTGCAGCAAGTACTGCAGCTACTGCGTGGTGCCCTACACCCGCGGCGAAGAGGTGTCGCGCCCCTTCGAGGACGTGCTGACCGAAGTGGCCGGGCTGGCCGAACAGGGCGTGAAAGAGGTGACGCTGCTGGGGCAGAACGTGAATGCTTACCGGGGCCCCATGGGAGACGGCGGCGAGATCGCCGACTTCGCGCTGCTGATCGAGTACGTGGCCGGGATCCCGGGCATCGAGCGCATCCGCTACACCACCAGCCACCCCAACGAGTTCACGCAGCGGCTGATCGACGTGTACGCCCGCGTGCCCCAGCTGGTGAGCCACCTGCACCTGCCCGTGCAGCACGGCAGCGACCGCATCCTGATGGCCATGAAGCGCGGCTACACGGTGCTGGAATACAAGAGCACGGTGCGCAAGCTGCGCGCCATCCGGCCCGATCTGTCGCTGTCGAGTGACTTCATCGTGGGCTTTCCCGGCGAGACCGAGGACGACTTCGCCCGGCTGATGAAGCTGGTGGAAGACGTGGGCTACGACGCGAGCTTCAGCTTCGTGTTCAGCGCCCGGCCCGGCACGCCCGCCGCGCAACTGCAAGATGGCACGCCGCAGGCCGTGAAGCTGGCGCGGCTGCAGCAATTGCAGGCCCTGCTGGAAACCAACGTGCGGCGCATCAGCGCCAGCCGCGTGGGCACGGTGCAGCGCATCCTGGTGGAAGGCCCCTCGCGCAAGAACGCGCAGGAGCTGATGGGGCGCACGGCGTGCAACCGCATCGTGAACTTCGCGGGATCGACCCGGCTGGTGGGCCAGATGGTCGACGTGACCATCACCCAGGCCCTGCCGCACTCGCTGCGCGGCGAGGTGTTGGTGCGCGAGAGCGCGGCCGCCTGAGTGGCCACGCGCCGCGATCGCCGGCGGGGGGGGCGCTCGCGCCTGCGCTGGGCCCAGCTCGCCTCGTTCCGCCAGTTGCTGCTGGTGGCCTTCCTGGCCATCGGGCTGCTGCTGGGCGCGGCGGCGGTGCGGGCCGTGATGATCCTTGAGCAGCTGATGGCGCAGAGCAGCGACGAGGCGGCACGGGCGCTGGACCTGACCTCCAGCTCGCAGAACGTCACCGCCCGTTCGCTGGCGATGGAACGCGCCGCGCGCCAGGGGCTGATCTTCAACGACCCGGTGCTGATGGCGCGTTTCCGCGAGGAGCTGCAGCAGGCACAGGCCAGCCTGCAGCGCCTGCGCCGCGCCGAGGTGGCGCAGCCCCACCTGGACCGCTGGCAAAAGCAGCTGCACGACGTGGCGGTGCTGCTGCAGGGACCGCCCGACACCGCCCTGGATCGCGAACGGCGCGTGGCGCTGGAGTTCCGCGACCTGGATTCGGTCAACAGCCGGATCGCGCGCGTCGTGCAGGACGACATCGAAAAGCGGGACCGGGCGCTGCGCGAGAGCCTGGCCGCCAGCCGCTCACGCCTGATGCAGCAGGTGGTGCTGGCCATCGTGCTGGCGGCGGTGCTGGCGGTGGCGCTGGGCGTGTGGCTGGCGCGGCCCTTCAAGCGGCTGGAGAAGGCCGTGGTGGACCTGGGCGAAAACCGGCTCGATCGCCGCATCGACATCCGCGGACCGGCCGACGTGCGGCGCCTGAGCCAGCAGCTCGAGTGGCTGCGGCTGCGGCTCACCGAGCTGGACGCCGACAAGGCGCGCTTCCTGCGCCACATCTCGCACGAGCTGAAGACCCCGCTGGCGGCGCTGCGCGAAGGCGTGTCGCTGCTGGAAGAAGGCGTGACCGGCGAGCTCACGCCCGACCAGAAGGAAGTCGCGCGCATCCTGCGCCACAACACCATGGTGCTGCAGGGGCAGATCGAGGCGCTGCTCAATTTCAATGCCGCGGCCTTCGAGGCCCGCCAGCTGCGCCGTCAGCGGGTGGACCTGCTGGCCCTGCTGCACGAACAGGTGGAGGCGCAGCGGCTGCAGTGGCAGGGCGGCGGCCTGCGCGTGGAGGTGGAAGGCAGGCCCGTGTGGGCCCAGGTCGACGCCGACAAGCTGGGCACCGCCGTGGCCAACCTGCTGTCCAACGCCATCCGCTTCTCGCCCGAAGGCGGCGCCGTGCGCCTGGCACTGTCGACGCATGAAGGACGCGCGCGCATCGACATCAGCGACCAGGGCGCCGGCGTCGCCGCCGAAGACCGGGAACGCATCTTCGAGCCCTTCTACCGGGGCGAGCGCCAGCCGCAGGACGCGGTGCGCGGCACGGGCATCGGCCTGTCCATCGTGCAGGAGTACATTGCGGCCCACGGCGGCCAGGTCACCCTTCTCGATGAAGGAATGCCCGGCGCGCACTTCCGGATCGAACTTCCCCATGCAAGCTGAGCAAGCCCATCGGCTCTCCCCCCTGGCGAGCGGCGGCCGGCCCGGCCGCTCGCGGCTGCGCCTGCCGGCCCTCCTCGTGTTGACCGCGCTGGTTGCCGCCTGCGCCCTACCGACCCGGCCCTCGCCTGCGCCCTCACCCTCGCGAGCGCCCGAGCCTGCGCCATCGACCAACGTCTCCGTGGAGACGCCGCCCACGCCGGCCCGGGTGAGGGACGTGGCCCCGGCGCCCGCGCCGGCCGCCGCCGCCCCCGTGGCACCGCCCGCGCCCGGACAGCCCGCGGCGGCGCCGCCGTCACCGGTGCTCATCGCGCTCGAACAGGCGGAGCGGCTGCGCGGGATCGGCGCCGCGGAGCTGTCGGCCGAGATCACCCGCCTGGCCGCCACGCCGGCCACGCCCTTGAACCAGCTGCTGCTGGCCCTGGCGCTGAAGCAGGGCCAGCAGCCGGCCGACTCGCCGCGCGTGCAGACGCTGCTGCAGGCGGTGCTGGCCAACGACAGTGTGGAAGCTCGTGGCCTGCGTGCGCTGGCGCGGCTGCTGCTGGTCCAGCACGCGCAGCAGCAGCGGCTGGAAGAGCAACTGGAGCGGCAGGCGCAGCAGCTGCGCGAGAGCCAGCGCCGCTCCGACCAACTCAGCGAGCGGCTCGAAGCTCTGCGCGCGCTGGAGCGCAGCATGCCCTCCCGTCCGGTGAGATGAACGTCCACCCCGAAGCGCCTTGGTCGCCTTTCCTCAAGGGGCGCCACCAGCGGCCCGGCCAAGCCGGTTCCGCCGTGGCCCGCGCGCGCCGCAGCATCGTGAAGAACTGAGATGAGTTCACCCAAAGCCCGCATCCTGCTGGTCGACGACGACCCCGACCTGCTGCGCCTGTTGTCCATGCGGCTGTCGGCCGCTGGCTACCACGTCAGTGCCGTGCCTTCGGCCGAGGCCGCGCTGAGCCAGCTCGCGGTGGAGCGGCCGCAGGTCGTGCTCAGCGATGTGCGGCTGCCCGGGCGCGACGGCATGGCCTTGTTCGACGAGATCCACCAGCGGCATCCGTCGCTGCCCGTGATCCTGCTCACCGCGCACGGCACCATTCCCGACGCGGTGAACGCCACGGCGCGCGGCGTGTTCGGGTACCTGACCAAGCCCTATGAGCCGCGCGAACTGCTGGAGAAGGTGGAGCAGGCCCTGGCCGTGGCAGCCCCGGCGCCGGCGGCCGGGCCCAGCGACGAGGCCTGGCGCAGCGAAATCATCAGCCGCTCCAGCCGCTTGGCCGAGTTGCTGGCCGAGGCCCGGCTGGTGGCTGGCTCCGATGCGTCGGTGCTGCTGCGCGGCGACAGCGGCACCGGCAAGGAGATGCTGGCCCGCGCCATCCACCGGGCCAGCCCGCGCGCGAAAAAGCCCTTCGTGGCGGTGAACTGCGGCGCCATCCCCGAAGCCCTGCTCGAGTCCGAATTGTTCGGCCACGTGAAAGGCGCCTTCACCGACGCCGTGGCCAACCACAAGGGCCTGTTCCAGGCGGCCGACGGCGGCACGCTGCTGCTCGACGAAATCGGCGACATGCCGCCGGCCCTGCAGGTCAAGCTGCTGCGGGTGCTGCAAGAGCGCGCCGTGCGGCCGGTGGGGTCCAGCCAGTCGATTTCGGTGGACGTGCGCATCGTCTCGGCGACGCACCGCGACCTGGAGGCCGCGATGGCCAGCGGCCAGTTCCGCGAGGACCTGTACTGGCGACTGAACGTGGTCACGCTGTCGCTGCCCACCCTGGCCCAGCGGCGCGAAGACATTCCCTTGCTGGCCAATCATTTCCTGCACAAGCTGGCAGCCAAGTACCACCGGCGCCTGTCGGGCTTCGCGCCCGAGGCGATGAAGGCCCTGACCGCCGCGGCCTGGCCCGGCAACGTGCGGCAACTCTTCAACGTGGTCGAGCAGGTGTGCGCCTTGTCCACCACCCCGCTGGTGCCCCTGGCACTGGTGCAACGGGCCCTGCGCGTGCCTGGCGTGGAAGTGCTGACCTACGCCGAAGCCAAGGAGCGTTTCGAGCGCGAGTACCTGGTGGGCCTGCTCAAGCTGACCGACGGCAACGTGGCCGACGCCGCCCGCCTGGCCGGGCGCAACCGCACCGAGTTCTACCGGCTGCTGCAGAAGAACGAGCTCACGCCGGGCTTGTTCAAGGTAGAGGGTGTCGCCGGGCCCGCCGGCCCTGTCGCCGAACAGCGACAAGGCGGCGACGACGACGAGTGAGGCTGCCCGGGCGCCTCCTGCCGAGGCGGACGGCCCCTCTGTCAGGCGCGTTCCGAGCGGCCGACGGCGATACGGCCGCGCCTCGTTGCGCCGACCCAGCACAACCGTTTCAAGCGCGGCCTGTCGCCGGGCAGCGACGCTTTGGGGGGGGGTTGAGCCCCCGCCAGCGGCCTCATTCCGGCATCGGCCGTCGGAACCAAGCTAAGTCATTGATTCGCAAAGAGAAAGTCGGCTGGCATAGGGTTTGCACTGAAGCCCGCCATGTGGATCTGGCGTGTCTTCCTCCTGGCTTCCCTGGCGCTGTTCGTGCCGGCGGCGTTCGCCCAGGCCTTCCACTTCGACGAGCTCACCCGCATCGCTCGTGAGCGGGCCGCGGCGCCCTACGTCGAGCCCTCCTCCCAGCTTCCCCCCACCCTCGCAGCGCTCGACTACGACGGGCTGCGCGATATCCGCTTCCGCCCTGCCCGGGCCCTCTGGCGCGATGCCGGATCACCGTTCGAGGCCATGTTCTTCCACCTGGGCAAGTACGCGCCGCAGCCGGTTTTGGTGAACGAGGTCGCCCCTGACGGCACCGTGCGTCACCTGCCCTATCTGCGCACTGATTTCGACTACGGCCGCAACGCGGTCGACCCCGACAGCTGGGGCGACCTGGGCTTCGCCGGCTTCCGCGTGCACTACCCCCTGAACAACGACGCCTACAAGGACGAGCTGGTCGTCTTCCTGGGCGCGAGCTACTTCCGCGCGCTCGGCGCGGGCCAGCAATACGGCCTGTCGGCACGCGGGCTGGCGCTGGACACCGTGGGCGGATCGGGCGAGGAATTTCCGCGCTTCTCCGAGTTCTGGCTGGAGCGCCCGGCGCCCGGCGCCAAGGAACTGGTGATCCATGCGCTGCTTGAATCGCCGCGCGCGACCGGCGCCTACCGCTTCGTGCTCCAGCCGGGCTCCTCCACCGCCCTGCAGGTGCGGGCCCGGGTCTTCCTGCGCCAAGGCGTGCCGCCGGTGGCCACCCTGGGCATCGCGCCGCTGACCAGCATGTACCTCTTCGGCGAGAACCAGCCCCGTGCCCGCGACTTCCGCCCGGAGGTGCACGACTCGGATGGCCTGATGGTCGCCACCACGGGCGGCGAATGGCTCTGGCGCCCGCTGGTCCACCCGAAGTCGGTGCTGGTGAACTCCTTCCAGGTCGACGGCCTGCGCGGCTTCGGGCTGATGCAGCGTGACCGCCAGTTCGCCAATTACGAGGACGTGGAGGCTCGCTACGAGCGCCGCCCGTCGGCCTGGGTCCGCCCGCTGGGCGACTGGGGCCCAGGCCGGGTGGAGCTGGTGCAACTGCCCATCCCGGACGAGACCCATGACAACGTGGTCGCCTACTGGGTGCCCGAGCGCCTGCCGGCCCCGGGCGAACCGCTGGACCTGGCGTACGAGCTGAGCTGGCAGGGCGACGACCAGCAGCGTCCGCCCAGCGGCTGGGCCGTGCAGTCGCGCCAGGGCTTCGGCTACGTGCGCGATGCGGCAGCGGTGGCCGGCCAGACCCAGTTCCTGGTGGACTTCACCGGCCCCAGCCTGGCCGCCCTCGGACCCGAGGCGCCGGTCCGCCCCGTCGCCAGCGCCGACGCCAACGGCCTCATCGAAGAGCAGAACGCCTATTTCAACCCCGCCACCCGCACCTGGCGCATGCAGCTGCGGGTGCGAGCCATCGACCCCGCGCAGCCCATCGAGCTGCGCGCCTTTCTTCAACACGGCAACGACAGCCTGACCGAAACATGGACGCACATCATTCTTCCCGACGCCGCCCGCTGAAGCAGTGGGCCGAAGGCGATAGCGGCGGTTCCGAGCTGCGCGTGGCCCCCGCCGGCCGCAGCCGGTTTCGCGCGGAACGTCACCCGAACTCGGTGACCGCCCCCCCCATCCACCGCGGCTCCATGCCGCAGCGGCCCTGGCGCGGGTTCTGGAACAGCATCGGCACCTCGCTGCTGTCGCTGGCCAACCAGCTGCTGTCGCCGCGGCCGGCTCGACCGGCCCGGGCCCGCAGTGCCTGGGAGGACGCCGCCGCCCGGCGCCGCGGCGTGTTCGCGCTGTTCACGGTGTTGAGTGCCACGGTGGCCACGGCACTGTTCGTCGGTGCCCAGCCCGACTACGCGAACGAATGGCTGCGCTACGGACAGATCGCGCTGTTCGCGGTGCTGTCCACCTGGGTGGTGACCGGTTTCGTCACCGCGCTGATGGGGTTCTGGGTGACGCTGCGGGGTGACGAGCACTCGGTGTCGGCCAGGTCGGTGCAGCACCACACGCTGGGCGACGATGCGCGCACCGCCATCGTCATGCCGATCTGCAACGAGGACGTGGCCACGGTGTTCGCCGGCCTGCGTGCCACCTGCGAATCGGTGGCGGCGACCGGGCATGCGCGCCAATTCGACGTCTTCGTGCTGTCGGACACCGCCGATGACGCGCTGGCTGCCAGCGAGCGCACCGCCTGGGAGCAACTGCGCGAGGCGCTGTCCGCGCGCCCTGAGCAGCCGCAGGTGGAGGTCTACTACCGCCGCCGCCAGCGCCGTACGCACCGCAAGGCCGGCAACGTGGCCGACTTCTGCCGCCGCTGGGGCCGCGACTACCGCTACATGGTCGTGCTCGACGCCGACAGCGTGATGAGCGGCGACTGCATCGTGACCCTGGCCAAGCTGATGGAAGCGCACCCGCAGGCCGGCATCATCCAGACGGCCACGCAGGCCGTGGGCCACGCCACCCTCCACGCCCGCGCGCAGCAATTCGCCTCGCGCGTGACCGGCAGGCTGTTCACGCTGGGCATGCAGTTCTGGCAGCTGGGCGCCTCGCACTACTGGGGCCACAACGCGATCATCCGCATCGCTCCGTTCATGGCCCACTGCGCGCTGGCACCGATTCCCGGCACGGGCGGCCTGGCCGGCCCGGTCATGTCGCACGACTTCGTCGAGGCCGCGCTGATGCGCCGGGCCGGCTACCAGGTCTGGCTGGTGTCGGACCTGGCCGGAAGCTACGAGCAGCAGCCGCCAGACCTCCTGTCCGAGCTGCAGCGCGACCGCCGCTGGTGCCAGGGCAACCTGCAGAACGCCCGGCTGATGGCCGAGCCCGGCATCGACCGCGTGCACCGCGGCATGTTCCTGGTGGGCGCGATGTCCTACCTGTCTGCACCGCTGTGGCTGGCGTTCATGACGCTGGGCACCGCGCTGTGGATGGCCGGGGCGCACATCGCGCCGGAATGGGATGCGGTGCCGTCGCAGCTGATGGTGCTGTGGGCATGGACGTTGTGCATGCTGATGCTGCCGCGCGTGCTGGGCGTGGCAGCGGTGTTGATCCGGGGTGAGCAGCAAGCCTTCGGCGGCGCCCTGGGCCTGGTGCGCAGCGCCCTGCTGGAGACCGCGCTGGCCATGCTGCAGGCGCCGATCCGGATGATGGGTCACTCCCTCTTCGTGGCGGTGGCGCTGACCGGCATCAAGCTCGACTGGAAGTCGCCGCCCCGGGAAGCGACCGGTGTGTCCTGGAATGACGCCGCCGCCCGTCTGGCGCCTTTCACCAGCGTGCTGCTGGGCCTGGCCGCGGTGCTCGCCTGGGTCGAGCCCGCAGCCCTGGTGGCGGTGTTGCCGGTGAGCCTGCCGCTGCTGCTGGCCGTGCCGTTGACGGTGATGACCAGCCACCTGAGCCTGGGTGAGCGCATGCGCGCTGCCGGCTGGCTGCTGATCCCGGAGGAGTCGCGTTCGCCCTTCGTGCTGCGCCGCGCGAGGCACCATGCGTTGCGTCTGGCGCTGCGCTGAGCGCAGCGCCAGACGCAGGGGTCAGGGGGGGAACCGGTATTCCCCTGGCCCCTAGCCCCTGGGCCCCAGGCCCTTCATTCCCCCCATCCGCTTCATCATCTTCATCAGGCCGCCGCCCTTCATCTTCTTCATCATGGTCTGCATCTGGTCGAACTCGTTGAGCAGACGGTTGACCTCCTGCACCTGAACGCCGGCGCCGGCCGCGATGCGGCGCTTGCGGGTGGCCTTGATCAGGTCGGGCTTGCGCCGCTCCAGCGGCGTCATGCTGCAGATGATTCCTTCCTTGCGGCGGATGTCGCGCTCGGCCTTGTCCATGTCGACCTGGCCGGCCTTGGCCTGCATCTGGGCCGGCAGCTTGTCCATGAGCTCGGACAGCCCGCCCATCTTCTTCATCTGGCGGATCTGCATGAGGAAGTCGTTCAGGTCGAACCCCTCGCCGCTCTTGACCTTGGCCGCGAGCTTCTGGGCGGCCTGCATGTCCACGCCGGATTGCACCTGTTCGACCAGGGCCACGATGTCGCCCATGCCGAGGATGCGGCCCGCGTGGCGCTCGGCGTCGAACACCTCCAGGCCGTCGATCTTCTCGGAGACGCCGGCGAACTTGATCGGCGCGCCGGTGATCTGCCGCACCGACAGGGCCGCGCCGCCGCGCGAGTCGCCGTCCATCTTGGTCAGCACGATGCCGGTGAGCGGCAGCGCTTCCTTGAAGGCCTTGGCGGTGTTGACCGCGTCCTGGCCCTGCATGGCGTCGACGACGAACAGCGTCTCGACCGGCTTGACCGCCGCATGCAGCTCGCGGATCTCTCGCATCATGGCTTCGTCCACCGCCAGCCGGCCGGCGGTGTCGACGATCAGCACGTCGAAGTGGTGTCGCCTCGCGTGATCCAACGCGTTGCGCGCGATGTCCAGCGGCTGCTGGTCGGGCGAGCTGGGAAACCATTCGCCACCGGCCTGGCCGGTCACGGTGCGAAGCTGCTCGATGGCGGCCGGCCGGTACACGTCGCCCGAGACGGTGAGCACCTTCTTCTTGCGCTTGTCGATCAGGTGCTTGGCCAGTTTGGCGGTGGTGGTGGTCTTGCCCGCGCCCTGAAGGCCCGCCATCAGGATCACGGCCGGCGGCTGCACCGCCAGGTCGAGGTCGCTGACCCCCTGGCCCATGGTGGCCACCAATTCGCGGTTGACGATGCCCACCATTGCCTGGCCCGGATTGAGGGAACCGACCACCTCCTGGCCCAGCGCCTTGTCCTTCACCCGGGCGATGAAGTCACGCACCACGGGCAGCGCGACGTCGGCCTCGAGCAGTGCCATGCGAACTTCGCGCAGCATGTCCTGGACGTTGCTTTCGGTGATGCGGGCCTGGCCACGCATTTCCTTGACCAAGCGGGAAAGTTTCTCGGAGAGTGCGGAGGCCATGGGGGGATGTGGAGGAGGTGCCGCAGCGCTTCGAGGGGAGGCGAAGGCAGGCACTAAACTGCGGGACCATGATTTTACCCAGCGCCTCTCCCCTGGGGGCGGCCCTCGCCCTGGCCGCGGCCATCGCCTACGCGGTGCCTGCGGCGGCGCCCCTGAGCGCCCGCGGCTCGAGGCTGGCGCTGATCGCGGCCTGGGTGCTGCACGCGCTGGTGCTGGCCTGGTCGCTGCTGGGCGATCCTCCGCGCTTCGGCTTCGCACCGGCCCTGTCCATGACCGCCTGGCTGGTGCTGACCGTCTACGCGGTCGAACGCCAGCTCCTGCCGCAGCTGCAAGCCCGCTGGGCACTGGCGGGGCTGGGGTCGGCGGCGGTGGTGCTGGCGGCACTCTTTCCAGGCACCGAACTCCATGTTTCCAGCTCCCCGTGGCTCGCCCTGCACTGGGCGCTGGGCATCGCCTCCTACGGGCTGTTCGCCGCCGCCGTGGTGCACGCCTGGCTCATGATGCGGGCCGAACACCAGATCCGGCAGGGCTCCGATCCCCACGCAGGCGTGCCGCTGCTGACCCTGGAGCGCCTGACCTTCCGCTTCGTCGGCGGCGGCTTCGTGCTGCTGTCGGCCACCTTGCTCGCGGGCATCGTGTTCGGTGACAGCAGCGCCGGCACGGGCTGGCACTGGAACCACAAGACGCTGTTCTCGGTGCTGGCCTGGTGCGCGTTCGCGGTGCTGCTGGCCGGCCGCTGGTTCTTCGGCTGGCGCGGCCGGCGCGCCGTGCGCATGCTGTATGGGGGCTCGCTCCTGCTGCTGCTGGCGTATGTCGGCTCGCGCTTCGTGCTCGAAGTGATGCTGGGGCGCACATGAAGTACCTGGTCCTGTTCGCGGTCCTGTTCCTGGTGTACCTGCTGTGGCGGCACGAGCGACGGAACGAACGCACGGGCGCGTCATCGGCGCCACCGCCCGCCGCCGCGCCACGCGCGGTGGCCGCCCCGCAGGAGATGGTGCGCTGCGCCGTCTGCTCGGTGCACCTGCCGCGCGCCGAGGCGCTGCCGGCTCCGGGGGGCAACCGTTTCTATTGCTGCGCGGAGCACCTGCGCAAGGACGCGACCTGAGATGGCCGGGCCGGTTTCGGTAGCCCCCTGGGACGCGCTGCCCCACGTCCCCCAGGACCCGGCGTTCGCGCGGCTCTGGCGCGGCTTCGCCACCGCCCGGGTGGTGGTGGCTGCAGTCCTGCTCCTGCTGCTCGGGATGCTGATGGGGGGGCAGCAACCACTGCACCCGGATTCGCGCTGGGTGCTGGGCATCTGCGTGCTGTACCTGCTGGCCACCGTGGCCGCGCGGCTGATGCCGCAGCCGGCGCGCCGGCAGGTGGGGCCGCGCTGGGTCTTCATCATCGGGGTCGATCTCGCGGTCATCGCCGCGCTCGACCTGCTGCAGGCGGGCGGCGCCAGCTATGGGCCGCTGCTGGCCCTGCCGGTGCTCATGGCCTCGGTGCTCGGATCCAGCCGGCTGGCCCTGGGCACCGCCGCGGGGGTGACGCTGCTGCTGCTGGCCGAAGCGTCGGCGCGAACGCTGGTGCTGTCCTTCGAGATGACGCCCACCTACCTGCAGGCCGGCCTTACCGGGCTGGGGTATTTCGCGCTGGCCCTGCTCGCCCAGCACCTGGCGGGCCGCCTCGAACGCGAGGAAGAATCCGCGCGCCGCAGCCGCGACGCCGCCCGGCTGCAGGCCCATGTGAACGAACTGGTGATCGAGACCCTCGCCGCGGGCATCCTGGTGGTGGACGAGCACGGGCTGGTGCGCGCGTGCAACCCCACGGCCGCGGCCCTGCTGGGACACGAGAGCGGCACCGCCGGCTTTCGGCTGTCGGAACGCAGCGGCTGGCTCACGCTGCTCGAGCTGGCGCGGCGCACCATCGAAGGACGGGCGCACCTGATGGCCGAGGTCACCATCGGCACCGCCGACGAACCCCAGCGCCCGGTGATGGTCCGCACGCGCGTGGCCGGCGACACCGCCGAAGCCGGCGCCGACGGCGACGACGGCGATGGCGCCCAGCTGTGCGTGATCTTCCTGGAGGACCTGCGCGAGCTCGAGGCCCGGTTGCGCACCGAAAAGCTCGCGGCCATGGGCCGCATGTCGGCGGCCGTGGCGCACGAGATCCGCAACCCGCTCACCGCCATCGGGCAGGCCAATGCCCTGCTCGACGAGGAGCTCACCGATCCCACGCAGCGCCAGCTCAGCGCGCTGGTGCAGCAGAACGTGCAGCGGCTCGCCCAGATCGTCGACGACGTGCTCGACGTGGCGCGGGTCAAGCATCCGCTGACCCCGCGCGCCGCGGCCTTGCCACTGGACCTCGCGCTGGCCGGCATCTGTCCGGACTGGGCGCGCCAGAGCGCCAACGCCGACCGCCTGCGAACCAGCCTGCAGGCGCCCGGCGCGCTGTGCGCCTTCGAACCCGACCATTTGCGACGGGTCCTGGTGAACCTGCTGGACAACGCCGCGCGCTACGCCGGCACGCAGCCCGACTCCATCCAGGTGGCCACGTCGGTCTCGGGGGACCAGCTCAACGTGGCGGTCTGGAGCGATGGACCACCGCTCGAATCCACGGTGCAGCAGCACCTGTTCGAACCCTTCTTCTCCTCCGAAAGCCGCTCCAGCGGCTTGGGCCTGTACATCTGCCGCCAGCTGTGCGAGCGGCATGGCGCCCGCATCGGATACGGGCGTACGCCCGCACCACTCGGCGCGCCACGCGAGGGCAACAATTTCCTGATCCATCTCAACCTCGTAGGCACCAGCCCTGCGGACGGCGAGCCGTCCGCTGCCAGAATCCGCGCCTGATGTCCGCCGCGCCCGCCTCCCCCCGGATCCTCGTCGTCGATGACGAGCCGGACCTGCGCACGCTTTACGAGCTGACCCTGCTGCGCGAGGGCTACCGCATCGACTCGGCCGCCGACCTGGGGCAGGCGCGCCAGCTGCTGGCGGCGCACCGGTTCGACGTGGTGATCTCCGACATGCGCCTGCCCGACGGGCTGGGGCTGGAGTTGCTGCACGCGCTGGCCGCCCAGCAACGCGCGGAACGCGTCGTCGTGATGACCGCCTACGGATCGGCCGAGAACGCGGTCGATGCCTTGAAGGCGGGCGCCTTCGACTACCTCACCAAGCCGGTCGACCTGAAGCAGTTCCGGGCGGTGGTCGCCTCGGCGGTCCAGGACGCGGGCAGCCGCCCGCCGAGGAACTCGCCGCGACTGGTGCTCGCCCCCGAAGCGCCGGCCACGGCGCTGCAGAAGCTGGTGGGCGACTCGCGCCCCATCCAGCAGGTGAAGGAACGCATCACCAAGGTCGCGCGCAGCATGGCGCCGGTGCTGGTGCGCGGCGAGTCCGGCACCGGCAAGGAACTGGTCGCCCGCGCGATCCACGACTGCAGCCACCGGGCCGCGGGGCCTTTCGTCGCCGTGAACTGCGGGGCGATTCCGGAGGCGCTGCTGGAGGCCGAGTTCTTCGGCGCCCGCAAAGGCTCCTACACCGGTTCCACGCACGACCGCGAAGGCTACTTCCAGGCGGCCCAGGGCGGCACGCTGTTCCTCGACGAGATCGGCGACCTGCCGCTGGCCATGCAGTCCAAGCTGCTGCGCGCCATCCAGGAGCGGCGGGTGCGCCCGATCGGATCGATCCAGGAGGACCCGGTCGACGTGCGCATCGTCAGCGCGACCCACAAGGACCTGGTGGCCGAGGTGCAGGCCAACCGATTCCGGCAGGACCTTTTCTACCGGCTCAACGTCATCGAGATCCCGGTGCCGCCGCTGCGCGATCGGCGCGAAGACCTGCCCCAACTGTGCGAGGCCCTGCTGGCGCGCATCGCCCAGGAAAACGGCATGCCAGCACCGCACCTCTCCGCCGAGGTGGTGCAACAGCTGCAGTTGCTGCCGCTGCCGGGCAACGTGCGCGAACTCGAGAACCTGCTGCACCGCGCCGTCGCCTTGAACGACGGCGATGCGCTGCAGGTGGACTTCGCCCCCGGCGATGCCTCGACACCGTCGAGCGATGCCCCGCTGGCGTCGCAACCGCTGTTCATCCCCGACGACCTGCAAGCCTGGCTGGACGATCGCGAACGCGAGATCCTGGCGCGGACCCTGGCCGAGTGCGGCTATAACCGCACCGCCGCCGCGCAGCGGCTGGGCATGACGCTGCGCCAGATCCGCTACCGCATCGACCGGCTGGCGATTACGCTCCCAGGAGAGCAGCCGCATGAGTCACGCGGCTGACCCCCGGGCCGCCGCCCTCTGGCGCGGCGGCTGGTACGGCTTCGCCCGCCGCCTCGACTCGCCCAATTTCGGCTGCCGCCCCGACGGTGCCCAGGTGGATTTGGTCCTGCTGCATTCCATCAGCCTGCCCCCGGGCCAGTACGGCACCGATGCCGTTCAGCAGTTGTTCTGCAACACGCTCGATTGGGACGCGCATCCGTACTACCAGGGCATCCGCGGCCTGCAGGTATCGGCCCACTTCTACGTGCGCCGCACCGGCGAGCTGTGGCAGTTCGTCGACTGCGACCAGCGGGCCTGGCACGCCGGCGCCTCGGCCTGGCGGGGGCGGTCGAACTGCAACGACGATTCGATCGGCATCGAGCTGGAAGGCCTGGAAGGCGACGTGTTCGAGGATGCGCAGTACGAAGCCCTGCAAGCCCTCCTGCCCGCCTTGGCCCAGCGCTATCCGATCCGCTACGTGGCCGGCCACGAGCACGTCGCACCCGGGCGCAAATGCGACCCGGGGCCGGGCTTCGACTGGCCGCGACTGCGGCAGTCCCTGGCCTGGCCGGCCAGCTTCTTCGCGGCCTGAAAATCCCCCCGCTTTTTGCCAGACCCTGCCCCTGGCACAGCCTCTCCAAGCGCGCAAGATAGTAATTTGTCGTCATCGCGGAAACACCACTGCTAGTGTCTTGCCACATCCATAGGCACTAGATATAGTGGCTCCGCACCTGTGGCGAGCCCCGGCTTGAACGGCCGCAATCTCCCCTCACCAGGTTCCCGCAGTGAGTGAGAAGTCACCAAGAAGAGGAAACATGCAGACTGTCCTGAACACCCCCGCCGCCTACCAGCCCGCCACGTCCGCCGCCCAGCCGAGCGCGTCCGCCGGCACCGGCCATCCCCTGACCCACTACCAGATCATCCGCCGCAACGGCGCGGTGGTGCCCTTCGAGCCGAACAAGATCGCCATTGCCATGATGAAGGCCTTCCTGGCCGTGCATGGCACCCAGGGCGCGGCCTCGGCCAGCGTGCGCGAGACGGTGGAAAGCCTGACCCAGGCCGTGGTGCGCGCGCTGATGCGCTCGCGTCCGGGCGGTGGCACCTTCCACATCGAGGACGTGCAGGACCAGGTCGAACTCGGCCTCATGCGCGGCGGCCATCACGAGATCGCGCGTGCCTACGTGCTGTATCGCGAACGCCGCTCCCAGGAGCGGGCCCGCCAGGGCGAGCCGCTGCAGCCGGCCCAGCCGCAGCTGCACGTGACCGACGGCGGCGAGCGCATCCCGCTCGACGTGAACCAGCTGAAAGAGCTGATTCATGCGGCCTGCGCCAACCTCGGCGCCGACGTCAAGCCCGAACCCATCGTGGCCGAGACGCTGCGCAACCTGTACGACGGCGTGCCCATCGACGAGGTCTACAAGGCCTCCATCCTCGCCGCCCGCACGCTGATCGAGAAGGATCCCGACTACACCTACGTCACCGCGCGGCTGCTGCTGCACACCATCTTCAAGGAGGTGCTCGCCCGTGACATCACGCCGGCCGAAATGGCCGCCAGCTACGCCGACTACTTTCCCACCTTCATCAAGAAAGGCGTGGACAACGAGCTGCTCAACCCCGAGCTGCTGCAGTACGACCTCAAGCGCCTGGGTGCCGCGCTGAAGGCCGAGCGGGACCAGCAGTTCGACTACCTGGGCCTGCAAACGCTGTACGACCGCTATTTCCTGCACGTGCGCAAGAGCCGCATCGAGCTGCCGCAGGCCTTCTTCATGCGGGTGGCCATGGGCTTGGCGCTCAACGAGATCGACCGCGAAGCGCGCGCGATCGAGTTCTACGAAGTGCTGTCGAGCTTCGACTTCATGTCGTCCACGCCGACCCTGTTCAACAGCGGCACGCTGCGCTCGCAGCTGTCGTCCTGCTACCTGACCACGGTGCCGGACGACCTCGACGGCATCTACGAATCGATCAAGGAAAACGCCCTGCTGTCCAAGTTCGCCGGCGGGCTGGGCAATGACTGGACGCGGGTGCGCGCGCTGGGCAGCCACATCAAGGGCACCAACGGCGAGTCGCAGGGCGTGGTGCCCTTCCTGAAGGTGGTCAACGACACGGCGGTCGCCGTCAACCAGGGTGGCAAGCGCAAGGGCGCCGTCTGCACCTACCTCGAGACCTGGCACCTGGACATCGAGGAGTTCCTGGAGCTGCGCAAGAACACGGGCGACGACCGCCGGCGCACCCACGACATGAACACGGCCAACTGGATCCCCGACCTGTTCATGCGACGCGTGATCGAGAAGGGCGAGTGGACCCTGTTCTCGCCCTCGTCCGTCCCGGACCTGCACGACCTCTTCGGCGCCGAGTTCGAGAAGGCCTACGTGGCCTACGAGGACAAGGCCCGTCGCGGCGAGATCCGGCCCAGCAAGACCGTCCCGGCCGCGGACCTGTGGCGCAAGATGCTCACGATGCTGTTCGAGACCGGCCATCCCTGGATCACCTTCAAGGATGCCTGCAACGTGCGCTCGCCCCAGCAGCACGTGGGAGTCGTGCACTCGTCCAACCTGTGCACCGAAATCACGCTCAACACCAGCGACACCGAAACCGCCGTCTGCAACCTGGGCTCGATCAACCTGCGCCAGCACCTGAAGGACGGCGCCATCGACCACGACAAGCTCAAGCGCACCATCGGCACGGCCATGCGCATGCTCGACAACGTGATCGACATCAACTACTACGCGGTCAAGAAGGCGCGCGACTCCAACCTGCGCCACCGGCCGGTCGGGCTGGGCATCATGGCCTTCCAGGACGCGCTGTACGAACTGCGCATCCCGTATGCATCGGCCGAGGCCATCGAGTTCGCCGACCGCTCCATGGAAGCCGTCTGCTACCACGCCTACTGGGCCTCGACCGAACTCGCGCGCGAGCGCGGCCGCTACTCCAGCTACCGGGGATCGCTGTGGGACAAGGGTGTGCTGCCGCCCGACACGCTGGACCTGCTCGCCCAGGCACGCGGCGGCTACGTCGAGGTGGACCGCTCGGCCTCGCTGGATTGGGATGCGCTGCGCCGCAAGATCGCCCAGGACGGCATGCGCAACTCCAATTGCATCGCCATCGCGCCCACGGCCACCATCTCCAACATCGTCGGCGTGGACGCATCGATCGAGCCGTGCTTCGGCAACCTGTCGGTCAAGTCCAACCTGTCGGGCGAGTTCACCGTGATCAACCACTACCTGGTTCGCGACCTCAAGCGGCTGGGCCTGTGGGATGACGTGATGGTCATGGACCTCAAGCATTTCGACGGCTCGCTGCGGCCGATCGACCGGGTGCCGCAGGAGGTGAAGGCGCTGTACGCCACCGCCTTCGAAATCGAGCCGAGCTACCTGGTGGAGGCCGCCGCGCGCCGCCAGAAGTGGATCGACCAGGCGCAGTCGCTGAACATCTACATGGCCGGCGTCTCGGGCAAGAAGCTCGATGACACCTACAAGCTGGCCTGGCTGCGCGGCCTGAAGACCACCTATTACCTGCGCACCATCAGCGCGACGCATACCGAGAAGTCCACCGTGACCTCGGGCCGCCTGAACGCGGTGTCCTCGGGTGAGCCGCAAGCCGCGGCCATGAGCGCACTCGATGCCGCGGCGGCAGCCGCACGCGCCCAGATGGACGCCACTCCGGCCACCGACATCAAGTTCTGCGCAATCGACGACCCGGGCTGCGAGGCCTGCCAGTAATCGAGGCATCACGGCGCCGATCTCGCGCGATGCAAGCCGGGCCACCTGCCTTGCGATCAATCCGATGCGAGATCGCGCGCGTGTTTCGATTCGGATCGTCGAGTTGTCGGAGTTCTCCGACAGATCCTCGACGCAATTGAGCAACACAATCGAGCAGCGATGCGAACACCGTGTTGGAAGTTTCACATCGCTGCTCTCATAATGAGAGCATTGGAAAACATATGTTGACCTGGGACGACGACGTCAAGCCCACACCGCCAGCCAGCCGCCTTGGCAGCCTGCAAAACGGCAGCCGCGAGGCGGCTCTTTCTTTTGGCGACATGCAGCTGGCACCGGCCATCCAGCCGACGCCGTTCACGCAGCCTTCACAGGCCGCGATCGCGCCCATCGCCACCGCTGCGGCAGTCTCGGCGCAGTCGCAGAGCACGCGTCGCGTGGTCGCCGCCGACAAGCGGATCATCAACGGCCAGACCGACGTCAACCAGCTCGTGCCGTTCAAGTACAAGTGGGCTTGGGAGAAGTACCTCGCCACCTGCGCCAATCACTGGATGCCGCAGGAAGTGAACATGACGCGCGACATCGCGACCTGGAAAGACCCCAACGGGCTGACCGAGGACGAGCGCCGCATCATCAAGCGCAACCTGGGCTTCTTCGTCACCGCCGATTCGCTGGCCGCCAACAACATCGTGCTGGGCACCTACCGGCACATCACCGCGCCCGAGTGCCGCCAGTTCCTGCTGCGCCAGGCTTTCGAGGAAGCCATCCACACCCACGCGTACCAGTACATCGTCGAGTCGCTGGGCCTGGACGAGAGCGAGATCTTCAACGCGTATCACGAGGTTCAGTCCATCCGCGACAAGGACCAGTTCCTGATCCCGTTCATCGACGCGATCATGGATCCCAACTTCCACACCGGCACGCCCGAGACCGACCAGACCCTGCTCAAGAGCCTGATCGTCTTCGCCTGCCTGATGGAAGGCCTGTTCTTCTATGTCGGCTTCACCCAGATCCTGGCGCTCGGCCGGCAGAACAAGATGACGGGTGCCGCCGAGCAGTACCAGTACATCCTGCGTGACGAGTCGATGCACTGCAATTTCGGCATCGACCTGATCAACCAGCTGAAGCTTGAGAACCCTCACCTCTGGACCGCCGAATTCAAGGCCGAGATCAAGGCCCTGTTCCTGAAGGCGGTCGAGCTCGAATACCGCTATGCCGAGGACACCATGCCACGTGGCGTGCTGGGCCTCAATGCATCCATGTTCAAGGGCTACCTGCGCTATATCGCCAACCGGCGCGCCACGCAGATCGGACTGGAAGCCCTCTTCCCGAACGAAGAGAACCCCTTCCCCTGGATGAGTGAAATGATCGACCTGAAGAAAGAGCGCAACTTCTTTGAAACCCGCGTCATTGAATACCAGTCGGGTGGCGCTCTTTCCTGGGATTGAAGGCAACTGCGATTTTTAGAAGATGAGGTGAGTTTCGCCCGCAACGACGATTGAGAACGTGACCGACCGATCCGAGCTGCCGCCCACGTGCAGCCGGTCCGTCACTGCCTTGCAAAGCCGGCCAGAGAAGCCGGCTGTCGGTGCGGGACATGGTGTTCATGCGGATGGGCCCGGGCCCATCCGCATGAATCGCTTCGACGTCTCCCCGGGGGGACATGAAGCGCTTCTTTCGTTGATGTTGATCAACTTGAACAGGAGAATGTAAATGGCAACTGCAAAGAAACCGGCCGCCAAGAAGGCCGCGGCCAAGAAGACGACGGCCGCCAAGAAAGCACCGGCGAAGAAGGCCACCGCAGCCAAGAAGGCCGCACCGGCGAAGAAGGCTGCAACCGCGAAGAAGGCTGCGCCGGCCAAGAAGGCCGCAACCGCCAAGAAAGTGACCGCCAAGAAGACGGCACCGGCCAAGAAGGCCGCACCGGCCAAAAAGGCTGCGCCGGCGAAGAAGATGACGGCCAAGAAGGCGGCCCCGGCCAAGAAGGCCGCTCCGGCGAAGAAGGCCACCGCAGCCAAGAAGACCACGGCGGCGAAGAAGGCCCCCGCGAAGAAGGCCGCGACCGCGAAGAAAGCTGCACCGGCCAAGAAGGCGACGGCGGCGAAGAAGGCGACGGCGGCCAAGAAGACCACCGCGGCCAAGCCCGCAGCGAAGAAGGCAGCCAAGAAGCCTGCTGCCAAGAAAGCTGCGAAAGCACCCGCTGCCCCTGCGGCCGCTGCACCCGCTGCGAGCCCGGCACCATCTGCGCCTGCTGCGCAGACGACGCTGAACCCGCAGGCCGCCTGGCCCTTCCCGACGGCCAGCAAGCCCTGAGAACCGGAGCGGGGCGCTTTGCGTCCCGTCCCATCAACGCCGCGGTGCACCGCGGCGTTTTTCATGGAAGGTGCGAAATCGCCTGATACCCGCGAGCCGGCGAAAGTGGCCACACTGCGGGCATGCAGGACCTGGAACTCGATCTCTTCGGCGGCGAAGAGACGCCCCTGCCCGAGGGCATGCGTTACCAGAGCGCTTTCCTGAGCGCTGCCGACGAGCAAGAGCTGCTGGAGCACCTGTCCCGCTTGCCGCTGCAGGCGATGGATTACAAGGGCTGGCAGGCACAGCGCCGCGTGGCCTCGTTCGGCAGCGCCTACGATTTCACCGACGGCCGGCTGCGCACGCGCGAGCCCATCCCTGAATGGCTGCTGCCCTTGCGCGACCGGATCGCCCGATGGGCGCAGCATGCGCCGGTCGAATTCGCCGATGCGCTGGTGGCCGAGTATTCGCCGGGCACTCCGCTCGGCTGGCACCGCGACGTGCCCGAATTCGAAGACATCGTCGGCGTCTCGTTGCTCGGCACCGCCACGATGCGCCTGCGGCTATACCCGCCGCCCGCCGGCGGCAGGCCATCGCCCGACCTGCGCCTGCGCCTGGCCCCGCGCTCAATCTACCTGCTGCACGGACCGGGACGCTGGGCCTGGCAGCACCGGATCATGCCCACGCCCGAGCTGCGCTACTCGATCACCTTCCGCACACGGCGGCAGGGCACTAGCGCGGCTTCGCGCTCCCGCTGACCAGGTCGATGCGCCGGCGCACCTGCTGCGCCAGCTGCTCGTCGCCGGCGAGATCGGCCTGTCGGGCCTGTAAGCCGAGCCAGGCGAGCAAAGGCCGGCGCCAGCCCCGTTCGGAAGCCGTGTCCACCGCAGCCCGGACCACCTCGGGGCCGGCGCGGCCGCCACGCACCGCAACACCGGCCGCGACAAGGCGCGCCAGCGGATCCTGGATGTCTTGAATCGCCGGCGTGGCCGAGCTGGCCGCGGCACGATGCTGCGGCGGCAGCAAACCGGCCTGCGGCCCCAGCGGTGCGCCGGTCAGGTAGGTTGCGTAGGCCTGCTCGGGCGCACCGGCATCCGCGCGCAAGGGCTCGAACCCGGCGCACGGATCGAACTGCAAGGCGGCGACTTGCAGTGCACAGCGGGTCAGCTCGGCACGCGCCACCTGCGTGGCATCGCCGGTCGACGCCAACGCCTCCCGCGCCTGTCGGAACTCGGCCGCGGCCCATCGGTCGGCGCCCGTGAGGTAGGCCTGCCGGAAACGCTCCAGCGCGCTCGACGCGTCCATCTGCCAGGCGGCCGTGGGTGGTTTGCCGCTTGCGCAGCTGGCGACCAGGACAGCCAGCAGCACCGCCGGCAGGCGCCGCGGCCGGGCGCTCGTGGCACGGGCCGTCATGGCAACTTCACCTCCCGGTCGCGGGCGAAGGGCCAGCGGCGATTGATGTCGTTGACCAGGCCGTCGATCTTGCGCAGGTTGGCCTCGACCTCGCCGCGCAGCTGGTCCAGGTCGCCGGTGGCGCCGCGCACGTTGCCGGCGATGCCCTGCACCTCGCCCAAGACCGCGTCGACCTTGCGCAGGCTGGCGCGGGTATCGACCAGCAGGCCCTGCAATTGCCCGACGGTGCCGCGCAACTCGCTCACCAGGCCCGAGTCGCCGAACACCTGCGCATCGGCCTTGCCGGCGAGCTGGTCCACGCGCGACAGCAGGGCATTGGTGCGTTCCAGTGCCTGCACCACCTGGCGCGCCTCGGCCTCGTTGCCGAACAACACGCGCAGCGCGCCCTGACGGTTCAGGCGCTCGGTGGTCCCGCGCACATTGGCCAGCAGCCCGGGCAGTTCGGCATCGGGTCGCGTCAGCGCCGCCAGGTTCTCGACGACCTCGCGCGCGCTCGAGAGCACCCGTGGCAATTCAGCCGTCGCATCGCCCCGCAGGACCGGGCGAACGGCACCATCCGGCAGGGGCGGATCGGTCAACATGCCGGTGTAGGCCTTGATGGCGGTCCCCCCGACCAGGCCACGCACCAGGGTGAACACGCTGCTGGTGCGCAGCCAGTGGGCATCCTTCTCGGCCACGTCGATGATGATGCGGACCTCGGCGTTCGGCCCCAGCTCCACGCGCCGGACACGGCCGATCGGAAAGCCGGAGAAGGTCATGTCCATGCCGGCGACCACTCCCTCGGAGTCGTCGGTGGTCAGCACCAGGGTCTGCGTGGCCTCGAATGCGCCGCGCGCATACAGCACATAGGCCGTCGACGCCGCGATCAGCAGCACCGTGAACAGCAGCAGCAGGCGCGCCTTCATCGCCAGGTGCCGCACGCCCGGGTTCGACGGTTCGGCGACGGGGGCGATGGGGTCGTCGGGGGAAGCCATGGATTCAGTAGTAATTGCCGACCAGCGACACCGCCTCGAGCACCAGCAACACGGCGAACATCCGCACCAGTCCCTGGAGCGCCGCACTCTCGCGCGAGCCCTTCACTTCCTTGTCACGCAGGCCCGAGGCGATCGGAATGACGGAGACCGCGAGGCTGAACGCCAGCGTCTTGAGCACGAAGATCAGCGACACCGTGCCGTCGAACACCCGGCCGAACATGCGGCTGTACGCGGGCAGCCCGGCTTCGGTCAGCCCATACACCGCGAGGTAAGCCAGCACCGTTCCCACGAAGCTGCTCAACGCAGCCAGCGTGATGGTGGAGAACACGCCCGCCACCAGCCGGGGCACGGCTTCCTGCGTCAGGGGCTCGACCCCGTGCGCGCGCAGGCGGTCGAAGTGGCCCGCCTGCCGCATGGTGGCCATGGCTGCGCCGTTCGGGATGGTGCAGCGCAGCGCCACCACCAGCGCGGCGCCCAGCGGGATCAGTTCCAGCACCAGCACGCGCACCACCATCTCGAGCGCGTACTGCGACAGCCCGTAGCTCTGGGCGGTGACCACGACGATGCGCGTGATCACCAGCGTGAGCAGCGCGCTCAAGGCGGTGAAGCCGGGCAGGACAGGGGCGGTGTCGGTATAGACATGGTGGGCGAGCGCGCTGCGCGCCCGCGGCCGCCAGCTCGAAGGCGACAGGGCCAGCACGATCAGCACCGCCCCCAGCCAGACGAGGCGCCCCCAACCGGCGACCCAGCCGAATGGCGCACGTCCGGCTCGACCGGCGAGGCGGACCCAGGTATCGGCGCTCAGCATCGCCGCATGATAGCGGCGAGCCATGGCCCGGCGGCCTCGGTGCGGGGCGCTTCGCCAGACACGCGAGCGGCCCAAAACAAAACCGCCGCGAGGTCGTCGCGGCGGTTCTTGGAATGGTGGACGGACGGACGGCCTCGCCGACGCGAAATCAGTTCACCGCGTGCCGGTAAGGGCGGGTGATCTGCTTGTCTTCTTCGGGCGGCAGGTAGATGGTGGTGCGGTCGATCTTCGAATCGAAGGCGGCCAATTCGGCACTGGCGCTGCGGATCACGGCCCGGTCCAGCGGATGGCACTGACGCTGGCTCAGTTTGCTCAATTGCTCCGATTTTTCGATCACCTGCCGCACACCGGCGGGATCGGTCATCAGGGCAAAGGGATTGTTGGCCGTGAGAGCGTTTTCCATTCTTGGGGACTCCTTGAAGTTCGTTTGAGTTGTGACCTGCACGACTGCAGTTGCCTGCAAAACCGTGGAAAGAATGTCGCCGATGCCTGCTTGTTTGTAACGTCAGGCTCATTCGTAACGCCGTGTAGGACGCACCCCCAGCATGTGAGAGGCCAATTTCGCACTGCGCGCGAGTGGGCAAAATAGGTCCATGCCGCACACGCCACCCCCTGTCGCCCCCTCCCGCCACCGCGATCCCGAGGCTGCCCTGACCCAGGTGCGCGAGGTGTATTCGGCGCAGATCGCTCACCTGCGCGATGCCGTCCACCGCTTCATCGCCGGCGAGTCATGGCCGGGGCGCGTGCGCGCCTGCTATCCCTACGTGCGGGTCCACGTGGAAAGCACCGTGCGCCAGCAGGTGCTTGAGAACCTGGGGCTGTCCTATGGCTTCGTCGATGGCGTGGGCTGCTACGAGACCACGCTCACCCGGCCCGACCTGTACGCCAGCTACTACCTCGAGCAGTTCCGATTGCTGCAGCAAAACCATGGGGTCGAACTGGAGGTGGGCACCAGCAACCAGCCGATCCCGGTGCACTTCTCGTTCGCGGAGAACGACTACATCGAGGGCACCATGCCGCCCGAGCGCCGCAGCCTGATGCGAGAGCTGTTCGACCTGCCCGACCTGGAAGCCATGGACGACGGCATCGCCAACGGCACCTGGGAGCCCGGACCGGACGATGCGCGGCCGCTGTCCCTCTTCACCGCGGCGCGCGTCGACTATTCGCTGCACCGGCTGCGCCACTACACCGGCACCGCGCCCGAGTGGTTCCAGAACTTCGTGCTGTTCACCAACTACCAGTTCTACATCGACGAGTTCGTCCGCCTGGGCCATGAAGCCATGCAGGACCCGCAGGGCGAATACACCGCCTTCGTCGAACCCGGCAACATGGTGACCACGCGGGCCGGCCTGCCGCCCGACACGACCGGTCCCGCCCTGCCCGGCGTGGCGCCGCCGCGGCTGCCGCAGATGCCGGCCTACCACCTGCTGCGTCCGGGGCATGGCGGCATCACCATGGTCAACATCGGCGTGGGACCGGCGAATGCCAAGACCATCACCGACCACATCGCGGTGCTGCGTCCGCACGCCTGGATGATGCTGGGCCACTGCGCGGGCCTTCGCACCAGCCAGCAACTCGGCGACTACGTGCTGGCCCACGCGTATGTGCGCGAGGACCACGTGCTCGACGAGGACCTGCCGCTGTGGGTGCCGATCCCCGCCCTGGCCGAAATCCAGGTGGCACTCGAGCGTGCGGTGGCGGACGTGACCGGCGCCAAGGGCGCGGACCTCAAGCGGATCATGCGCACCGGCACCGTGGCCAGCACGGACAACCGCAACTGGGAACTGCTGGCGGGCAATCGCGCCCAGAGGCGCTTCAGCCAGAGCCGCGCCGTCGCGCTGGACATGGAAAGCGCCACCATCGCGGCCAATGGCTTCCGCTTCCGCGTGCCCTACGGCACCTTGCTGTGCGTGAGCGACAAGCCGCTGCACGGCGAGATCAAGCTGCCTGGCATGGCCAACCAGTTCTATCGCGAGCGGGTCGACCAGCACCTGCGCATCGGGATGCGTGCCATCGAGGTGCTGCGCGAAGGCGGCTCGCAGCGGCTGCACAGTCGCAAGCTGCGCAGCTTCGACGAAGTGGCGTTCCAGTAGGTCGGTTCAGCGAGCGGCCGTGCCCATGGGCTCTCCCAGGCGAACGGGGCGGCTCGCTGCCCAGTCGGGCTGGAAGGTGATCACGTTCTGGGGGAACAGCATCACGACCGTGGAGCCGAGCAGGAACCGGCCCATCTCCTGGCCCTTGCGCAGGACGATCTGCTGATCGTCGTAGCGCCAGACCCGCACCTCGCGCGTGCGCGGCGGGTTGACCACGCCGTGCCAGGTGGTGGCCATGCTGCCCACGATGGTGGCGCCGACCAGCACATTCACGAACGGACCGTGCGCTGTGTCGAACACGCACACCACGCGCTCGTTGCGCGCGAACAGCCCTGGCACGTGGCGCGCGGTGACCGGATTGACCGAGAACAGGTCGCCTGGCACGTAGGCCATCTTCACGAGCCGGCCGTCGCAGGGCATGTGGATGCGGTGGTAGTCCTTGGGCGCGAGGTACAGCGTGGCGAAGTGCCCGTGGTCGAAACGAGCGGCCAGCTCGTGGTCACCGGCGAGCAGCGCGGTGGTGGAATAGCTGTGGCCCTTGGCCTGGAAGATCTGGTCGTGCTCGATCGGGCCGAACTGGCTGATGGCCGCGTCGACCGGGCAGACAAAGTCGGTCTCGGCGATCGGCCGCACCCCCGCGCGCAGCGGCCGGGTGAAGAACTCGTTGAAGCTGGCGTAGCTTTCGATGCGCGGGTCGGCGGCCTCGGCCATGTTCACGCCATAGGTGGCGACGAATCGGCGGATCAGGGCGTGCGTGAAGGCGCCGCCATGCAGACCCGCCACGGTGCCGGCGAACTGCGTCAGCAGGCGCTTGGGCAGGAGGTATTGGCGCTGGATCGACAGGGGCGGGAACACGCGGCGGATTCTACGTTCGGGCCCGCGAGGCAGGGGCGGCGAGCGCACCCGCGACCGGGCGCCCCCCGCGTCACAATAGCCCGCTCATGCAAGCCCAGGCACCGCTCTTCGAGGCGCACCGACTGACCAAGCGCTATGGCACGACGACCGTGGTGCGAGAACTGTCGTTCCAGATCCAGCCCGGTGAATGCCTGGGCGTGATCGGCCCCAACGGCGCCGGCAAGACCACCACCATCCGCATGTGCCTGGGCCTGTCCGCGCCCGACGAGGGAACGATCAGCGCCCTGGGCCTGTCGATGCCGGCCGATGCGCGGGCGATCAAGAGCCAACTCGGCGTGGTGAGCCAGTTCGATTCACTGGACCCGGACTTCAGCTGCGCGGAAAACCTGCTGGTCTACGGGCGCTACTTCCGCCTGCCCGAGGCTCTCATCCGCGAGCGCATTCCGCGCCTGCTCGAATTCGCCGCGCTCTCGCACAAGGCCAGCGCGCGCCCGGTCGAGCTGTCCGGCGGCATGCGCCGGCGTCTCAGCCTGGCCCGGGCCCTCATCAACGACCCGCGCCTGCTGATGCTCGATGAGCCCACCACGGGGCTCGACCCGCAAGCCCGGCACCTGATGTGGGAGCGCCTGCAACTGTTGCTGCAGCAAGGCAAGTCGATCCTGCTGACCACCCATTTCATGGACGAGGCCGAGCGGCTGTGTTCACGCCTGCTGGTGCTGGACCACGGCCGCAAAATCGCCGAGGGGGCGCCGCGCGACCTCATCGCCCAGCACCTCGAACCCCAGGTGGTGGAGGCCTATGGCAACGGCGCGCTGCGGCTGATCGACTCGCCGCTGAAGTCTTTGGCGCAACGCGTCGAGGTCAGCGGCGAAACCCTCTTCTTCTACACCCAGGATGCGCACCGACTGCTCGCGGCACTGGCCGACCAGCCGGGGCTGCGCACCCTGCACCGTCCGGCCAACCTGGAGGACCTGTTCCTCAAGCTGACCGGCCGCCAGATTCGTGAGGATGCATAACCCCCCCGAAGCGGCCGGAGGCCGAGCCCCCTGAATCCCCCTCCAGGGGGCTCGGCCACGCCGGTTCCGCGGAGGCCCCCGAGCAGACACGGAGTTCGATGATGTTTCCCCTTGGTCTCTGGCGCTTCCCCGACCTGTCCCTGCGCTGGTGGCCGGTGTTCCTGCGCAACCTGCTGGTCTGGCGCAAGCTCGCCCTGCCCAGCCTGGTGGGCAACATCGCCGAGCCGCTGATGTGGCTGCTGGCCTTCGGCTACGGCATGGGGGCCTTGGTGGGGCAGGTGCAGTTCGAGGGCCAGCCGGTGCCCTACATCGTGTTCCTGGCCAGCGGCTCGATCTGCATGAGCGCGATGAACGCCGCCTCGTTCGAGGCGCTGTACTCGGCCTTCTCGCGCATGCACGTGCAGCGCACCTGGGACGGCATCATGAACGCGCCCATCTCGCTGGACAACGTGGTCATGGCCGAGATGCTGTGGGCGGCCTACAAGGCCATCTTCACCGTCTCGGCCATCCTGCTGGTCATGCTGGCGCTGGGCATCAGCCACAGCCCCAAGCTCCTGGTGGCCTGGGTGGTGCTGATGGGCGCGGGCATCACCTTCTCGTGCATCGCGCTGATCTTCAACGCCCTGGCGCGCGGCTACGACTTCTTCACCTACTACTTCACCCTGTTCCTCACGCCCATGATGTTCCTGTCGGGCGTGTTCTTTCCGCGCGATCAGTTGCCCGGGCCCCTGCGGGTGGCGTCCGACTGGCTGCCCTTGACGAACGCGGTCGAGCTGGTGCGGCCGATGTTCCTGGACCGCTGGCCCGAGCACCCGGTGCGGCACCTGTCGGTGCTGCTGGCCTACACGGTGGCCGGCTTCATCGCGGCGCTGGTGCTCACGCGCCGGCGCTTTCGCAGCTGAGCCACCCGGCCTCCGGTTTTTTGGCCACACTGCGCCCCTGGACCCGATCGTCGACCGGATCCTTTCCTGCAACCCAAAGACCAGCCTTCCCATGACCCAGCTCGAAAAAGTCCTCTACACCGCCAAGGCCCACACCACCGGCGGCCGCGACGGCGCCTCGCGCACGGACGACGGCAAGCTCGACGTGCGCCTGTCCCCGCCCAGCGGTTCCGGTGCCGGCACCAACCCCGAGCAACTCTTCGCGGCCGGCTACTCGGCGTGCTTCCTCGGTGCCATGAAAGCCGTGGCGCCGAAGGTTGGCGTCACCCTGCCGGCCGATACGGCCATCGACGCCGAAGTCGACCTCGGCACCATCCCCAATGCCTACGGCATCGCGGTGCGCATGCGGGTGAGCCTGCCGGGCGTGGACCGCGACGCGGCGCAGAAGCTGCTGGACGCTGCGCACCAGGTCTGCCCCTACTCCAACGCCACCCGCGGCAATGTCGACGTGACCATCACGCCGGCCTGATTCAGGCGGCGGGGGTTGGCGCCCTGAGAATGCGGGCATGTCGCCATCCACCCATCCTTATGACGAGCTCACGCCCGACGTGGTGCTCGATGCGCTGGCCGCCATCGGCCTGCACGGCGACGGCCGCATCACCGCGTTGAGCTCGTACGAAAACCGGGTCTACCAGCTGCCGTTGGAAGAGTCCTGGCAAGGCCATGCGCAGGTGGTCGCCAAGTTCTACCGGCCCGGCCGCTGGAGCGACGCCGCCATCGACGAAGAGCACGCGTTCGCCGCCGAACTGGCGGCTGCCGAGGTGCCCGTGGTCGCGCCGCTGGTGCTGGCGGGACGCATGCGCCACCAGCACGCTGGATTTGCCTTCAGCGTCAGCCCGCGCCGCGGCGGCCGGCAACCGGAGCTGGAGGACCTGGAGGTGCTCGAATGGATCGGCCGCTTCCTGGCGCGCATCCACGTCGTCGGCGCGACCCGACCTTTCTCGGATCGACCGGCGCTCGACCTGCAGGGGTTCGGCACCGCCTCGCGCGACTGGCTGCTGTCGCACGACGCCGTTCCGCTGGACGTGCAAGGCCGCTGGCAACAGCGCTGCGACGAGGCGCTGCAGGCCATCGCCGAGCTGGCACCGGCGCTCGCAGGCGCCCCGGGCACCGGCATCGCCCAGCTGCGGGTGCACGGCGACTGCCACCCCGGCAACATCCTCTGGACGCCCGATGCAGGCCCGCACTTCGTCGACCTGGACGACGCCCGCACCGCGCCGGCGGTCCAGGACCTCTGGATGCTGCTGTCCGGCGAGCGCAGGCAGCGGCAGCAACAACTGGGCGCGGTGCTCGACGGCTATGAGCAGATGCGCGAATTCGACCGGCGCGAACTGGCCCTCATCGAACCGCTGCGGACCCTGCGGCTGATCCACTACAGCGCCTGGCTGGCGCGCCGATGGGACGACCCCGCGTTTCCGGCCGCCTTCCCGTGGTTCGGCAGCAGCGACTATTGGCAGGGTCAGGTGCAGATGCTGGAAGACCAGCTCGAGGCGATGCAGGAAGCCCCGATGGTGGCCTGATCGCCAGGCGCTAACGACGCGGCGGCGAAGGCGCGACCACCGCAGGCTCGACAACGGGCTGCGCCGCGCGCGGCTGCGGCTCGTGCAGCACGGTGCCGGCGCCGATGCCGACACCGGCGCGCGCGGGACCGCCGCCGATCGGCACCGAACCGCCGACCCCGGCACCGCCGACCACGCGTCCTCCCGAATCGACGCCCACGCCCACGCCGAATGGCCCGGCGCCGGTGCCCACGCCGGCGGACACCCCTCCAGAACCCAGCCCCACGCCGAGGGAGACGGGGCCGACCGGCACCCCCACCCCGAAGCCGACGCCGCCGGAGGCACAACCCAGCAGCAACGCCAGCACGGCACCCGCGCCGATCACGCGGGCAACGGGCCGGGCTCGAACAAGCGTGGCGCAGCGCAACATCACCCGCACATGCTAGCGGCGGCCCGCTGTGGGACGGGACCGCGAATCGAGATGCGGTGCGTCGCGGCCCTCACACCAGCAACGCGTTCACCCGCTTGACGTAGGCCGCCGGGTCTTCCGGCAGGCCGCCCTCGGCCAGCAGCGCCTGGTCGAACAGGATGTGCGCCAAGTCGTCGAAGTGCACCGATCCGTCGAGCTTTTTCACCAGCGGATGCGCCGGGTTCACTTCGAGCACCGGTTTCGTGTCGGGCAGCTTCTGGCCCGCCTGCCGGAGCATGCGCGCCAGCTGCAGGCTCATGCCACCATCGTGCGCCACCAGGCAGGCCGGTGAATCGACCAGGCGGCTGGTCACGCGCACGTCCTCGGCCCGATCCTTCAGCGCCAGCTTGAGCTTCTCCAGCACCGGCTTGAACGACTCGGCCGCTTCCTCGGCCGCCTTCTTCTCGGACTCGTCCTGCAGCTTGGAGGCATCGAACGCGCCCTTGGCCACCGACTGCATCGGCGTGCCGTCGAACTCGGTGAGGAAGTTCAAGGCCCACTCGTCCACCCGGTCGGTCATCAGCAGCACCTCGATACCCTTGGTGCGGAACACCTCGAGCTGCGGGCTGTTGCGGGCCGCGGCCAGCGTGTCGGCGGTGATGTAGTAGATGGCCTCCTGGCCTTCCTTCATGCGTGCCTTGTAGTCGGCCAGCGAGACGGTGGGCAGGTCGGATTGCGAGGACGCGAAGCGCAGCAGCTTGGCCAGGCGGTCGCGGTTGGCGGTGTCCTCGCCCAGGCCTTCCTTGAGCACCGCGCCGAATTCGGTCCAGAACCTGGCGTACTTGGCGCGCTCGTCGTCCGAGGCCGCTTCGTCCTTCTCGAGGCGGGCCAGTTCTTCCAGCATGGACAGCACGCGCTTGGTGGAACCTTCGCGGATGGTGCGCACGTCGCGGCTTTCCTGCAGCAGCTCGCGGCTCACGTTCAGCGGCAGGTCGGCCGAGTCGATGACGCCCTTGACGAAGCGCAGGTAGACCGGCATCAGGGCCTCGGCGTCGTCCATGATGAAGACGCGCTTGACGTACAGCTTGACGCCACCGCGCTTCTCGCGATTCCACAAATCGACCGGCGCGTGGGAGGGGATGTAGAGCAGCTGGGTGTACTCGCTGGCGCCTTCGACGCGGTTGTGCGACCAGGCCAGGGGCGGCTCCCAGTCGTGGCTGATCTGCTTGTAGAACTCCTGGTACTGCTCGGTGGTGACGTCCTTCTTGGGCCGGCTCCAGAGCGCGCTGGCCTTGTTGACGGTTTCCCACTCGTCGGTGAGCACCATCTCGCCGCCCTGGTTGTCCTCGCCCTCCTTCCACTCTTCCTTGCGCATCAGGATGGGCAGCGAGATGTGGTCGGAGTACTTGGCGATGATGGACTTGAGCTTCCAGGTCGAGAGATAGTCGGCCGCGTCTTCGCGCAGGTGCAGGATGACGCTGGTTCCGCGCTCGGCGCGGGTGATGTCCTCGACCTCGAAGTTGCCGGTGCCGTCGCTGATCCAGCGCACGCCCTGCTCCGGCGCAAGACCGGCGCGACGCGACTCGACCGTGATGCGGTCGGCCACGATGAAGCCCGAATAGAAGCCCACGCCGAATTGGCCGATCAGCTGTCCCTGCTCGGTGGCCGACGACTTCTGCTCGCCCGACAGCTTGTCGAGGAAGTCGCGCGTGCCGCTCTTGGCGATGGTGCCCAGGTGGTCGATGGCCTCCTGGCGCGACATGCCGATGCCGTTGTCGGTAATCGTCAACGTGCGCGCATCCTTGTCGAAGCCCACCCGCACCTCGAGGTTGGGCCGGTCTTCGTACAACGCCCCGTTCTCCAGCGCCTCGAAGCGCAGCTTGTCGCAGGCGTCGGACGCGTTGGAAACCAGCTCGCGCAGGAAGATTTCCTTGTTCGAGTAAAGCGAGTGGGTCACGAGGTGAAGCAGCTGGGCCACCTCGGCCTGGAAGTTCATGGTCTGTTTTTGGCTCATTTCTTGGCGTCTGTAGCGGGAAACCGCTGGCAATTGTGGGGCGGTCGGTGAAGTTTCAAGTTCCCTGACGGCCGCGCAGCGACTGGCCTGCGGCACGGGTCGCGGCCCGCCTGTCGCACCTGATCCTGCTACACGGTGGGCCGGCTGCAGCGGCGCGTGTCGCTGGCGGAACGATCAGGCGTGGTGGTCGACTTCGAAGCCCGTCCCGTGCGGGCCCTGGCCGCACGGCTGATGGGGTCCGGGCAGGCGATGCCGCGGGCCCGGGTTCGGCTGCGGATCAGCGGACGGGAGCTGCAAGCGGAGACCGGCCTGCACGGCGAGCTGTACCTGGAAGGCGTGCCGCCGGGCCGGCACGCCGGGCAATCGGAGGATGGCGGACTCCGTTGCCGGTTCGAGCTGACCGTGCCTGTTCAATCCGAGGTGCTGTTCGATGCGGGCGATCTGTGGTGCGGGCCGAGCTGAAACTCCGCCGCCGTGCTTCTCAGAACCGCTCGTCCGGCCCCAGGTAGCGCCATTGCCCCAGCGGCAACTGGCCCAGCGTCACCGCGCCGATGCGCACGCGCTTGAGGCCCATGACCTTCAATCCGACCAACTCGCACATGCGGCGGATCTGGCGCTTGCGGCCTTCGGTCAGCACGAAGCGCAATTGCTCAGGGTTCTGCCAATCGACCCGGGCGGGCTTCAGCGGCCGACCATCGAGGCTGAGCCCGTGGCGCAGCTTCGCCAGCGCGGCCGGTGGCACGAGCGGCTGCACGCCCACGGTGGCCTCGCCCCAGGCCACGCGCACCAGGTACTCCTTCTCGACGGTGGAGTCCTCCCCGATCAGGCGACGGGCCACCCGGCCGTCTTGCGTGAGCACCAGCAGGCCGGTGGAGTCGATGTCCAGCCGGCCCGCGGGTGCCAGGCCGCGCAGTTGCCCGGGCGAGAACCGCTGCCGGGAGGCATCACCGCGCCAGTGCGAGCGCGCCTGGACCAACGCGGCCGCGGGTTGGTAGCCGTCCTCGGCCTGCCCACTGACATAGCCCACCGGCTTGTGCAGCAGGATGGTGACCTGCTCCTGCTGGTGCCCGCGCGCTGCCGGATCGATGTCGATCCGGGCGCCGGGCGCTACCTGCACGCCGATGCCGGCGACGCGTCCGTCCACCCGAACCCATCCGCGCGCGATCCACTCGTCCGCTTCACGACGCGAGCACAACCCGAGTTCGGCCATGCGCTTGTTCAGCCGGGTGGTGGGAGCGTGGGTGTCGGACATCGGTGCAGCGGGTGGGGCGGCGATTATCGACGCGGCGAGCCCACACCTTTCGCATGCGGCAAACCCTAGGTCTTTCCGCTTAAACGGCCGCTACATTCGCGCGCCTGTACAACGCCAGGCTTCCAGGCCCTTCGACCGTGAACACCAGCCCAAGCACACCAGCGCCGCCGCCCTTGTCGAAAACTTCCGGGGGCACGCGACAGCCCAGGAAAGACGTGCGCGGCGCGGGCACGCAAGGACCCGGGACGCGCATCGCCGGCAATGCGGCCATCGGCGCCCTGTCGGTGGGCACCTGGTTCGGCAGCAGCTTCGCCCTGGCCAACTGGCTGCGGGCCGCCGGCCCGCCGCACGCCAAGGTGCTCGCCGGATTCGCGCTGCCAATGGCCGGATTCACGAGCGGATTGACCGAACACGCGCTGCGCGAATGGAGCGGCGTGCGCGCCACCCCGCCCCAGCAGCCCTCGCTGGCTCACGATGCCGTTCCTTCGCTCATCTTCTTCACGGTCAACGCCGGCTACCACGGGCTGAGGCTGCCGGCGTTCCCCGCCACCACGCCCGCCGGCGCGGCCGTGACGCTGGGGCTGTCGCTGGCCGCCACCGGACTGGCCGGCGCGGCGACCGAGGCCGTCGCCCAGGCCTCGCGGACCACGCCGGTCTCCGCCGAGGCGACGCGCGCCTCCAACCCGGACGGTTTTCGCACCGGCATCGGCCGTGCCAACGGCCTGCTGCCGCTTGCACTGCTGGGCCAGTGCACCGGCGCACTGGCGATGCGCGGCCCGCCTCCGCCCAGCCGGGCCAGGAGCCTGGCACTGACCAGCAGCGCCGTCGCCGCCTTCGGCTGGACCTTTCGCCGGGTACTGGCGCCCGGCGAGTCCGGCGAAGCGCCAGCTCACGCGCCTGACACATGAGCTAGGTCAAGGTATAGGTGTTAGCGGCATGCACGAAGACGATGGCAGCCGCTAGGATTCCGCCCCTCAAAGTACTGGAGACCCCATGAGAAAGTTCATCACGGCACTCATCCCCCTTGCGGCTGCGGTCGCGTTCGGCGCCAGCGCGCAAACCAACTTCCCGGTCAAGGACCGCCCCGTCACCCTGGTCGTGCCGTTCGTGGCCGGCGGCCCCACCGACCGGGTGGCTCGCGACCTGGCTGAAGCCATGCGCAAGACCCTGGGCACCACCGTCGTGGTCGAGAACGCGGCCGGCGCGGGCGGCTCGATCGGCGCCAACAAGGTCGCCAAGGCCAACAACGACGGCCACACGCTCCTGCTGCACCACATCGGCATGGCGACCATGCCGTCACTGGTGCGCAACATCCCCTTCAAGGTCGAAAGCGACTTCGAGTACCTGGGCATGGTCAACGACGTGCCCATGACCCTGATCGCCCGCCCCAACCTGCCGGCCAACAACATGAAGGAACTGCAGGCCTGGATTTCGCAGAACAAAGGCAAGATCAACCTGGGCAATGCGGGCGTGGGCTCGGCATCGCACCTGTGCGGGCTGCTGTTCCAGGAAGCCGTCGGCGTGGAGATGACCACGGTTCCCTACAAAGGCACCGCGCCGGCCATCACTGACTTGATCGGCGGCCAGATCGACCTGCTGTGCGACCAGACCACCAACACCACGTCGCAGATCGAGGGCAAGAAGGTCAAGGCCTTCGCGGTCACCACCGCCAAGCGCCTGTCGCCGCCCGCGCTGAAGGACCTGCCGACCATGCAGGAGTCCGGCCTGAAGGACTTCCAGGTCACCATCTTCCACGGCCTGTACGCGCCCAAGGGAACGCCGGCCGACGTTCAGCGCAAGCTCAATGAAGCGCTGAAGGGCGCGCTGAAGGACTCGGACTTCATCAAAAAGCAGGAAGGCCTGGGCGCCGTGGTGGTCACCGACAAGCGCATGGAGCCGGCCGAGCACAAGCGCTTCGTGGCCGAGGAAATCGCCAAGTGGAGCCCGATCATCAAAAAGGCCGGGGTCTACGCGGACTGACGTCGCGCGGGCATCGCACCCTCATGGAAAAGCCGCCCTCGAGGCGGCTTTTTCTTGGTTGCACCGCCGTGGCTAGACGCCCCAGACGATCTCGCGGCCGGCTTTTTCGCAGCGGCGCAGCATGTCGATGAAGGGCACGGCGCGCTGCCGCAGGCCGATGGCTTCGAACTTGGGCTCGGGCTCGCCGCTGGCGCGGGCCTCCTCGATGGCGGCCTTCTGCCGGGCCTCCTCGTCCTGGATGGCACGCTCGATCGCCATCACCGCCGGCCCCATCTCGTGCGGCTGGATGATGCCGGTGGGTGCCGGATCCTTGCCGATGATTTCGAGCACGCGCCGGCCGTTGGGCTCCAGCATGATCAGGTCGCCCGCCGCTTTGGATTTGAATTTGTACAACATGCCCTCAACGGTACATGTACTCGCGGTTGAACGGGTACGTGGATTGGGCGCCGCGCAGGGATCCGGTGTTCAAGTCGGCGTCGGGCCGCGCGGCGAGGATCTGGTGCAAGGAGATCCAGCCGCGCTCGAAAGTCATGGCACAGCCGGCCAGGTAGAGGCGGTAGGCCCGCAGGATCTTCTGTCCCCGCTGCTCGTCGCCGCTGCTGGCCTTGAGCACCTGCTCCGCGTCCTTCAGCTGCGCTTCGAGCGCATCGGACCAGGCCCACAGGGTGCGCGCGTAATGCGGCCGCAGGTTCTCGGTGTCGAGCATCTCCAGGCTGGAGAGCGACAGCTCGCGCAACACATGGCTCACGTGCAGCAGTTCGCCACCCGGGAAGATGTACTTCTCGATGAACTCCCCCATGCCGGCGCCCAGCTGTCCCGGCTCGATGCCGCCCGCCGTGATGCCGTGGTTCATCACCAGGCCACCGGGCTTGAGCAGGCGCAAGATCTTGCCGAAGTACACGCCCATGTTCACCTGGCCCACGTGCTCGAACATGCCGACCGAGGCGATCTTGTCGTAGCCGTGCGACTCATCGAGCTCGCGGTAGTCGCGCAGCTCCATGCGCACGCGTCCCTGGAGCTTCTTCTGCTCGATGAGCCGGCTGACGTACGCGTGCTGGTTGCGCGAGAGCGTGATGCCGTGCGCCTGCACACCATAGTTCTCGGCGGCCCAGAGCAGCAGGCCACCCCAGCCGGCACCGATGTCGAGGAAACGCTCGCCCTCGCGCAGCATCAGCTTGCGGCAAATGTGGTCGAGCTTGGCTTCTTGCGCTTCGGGCAGCGACGCGTCGGGCGTGCGGAAATAGGCGCAGGAGTACACGCGGCGCGGGTCCAGCCACAGCGCATAGAAATCATCGGAGACGTCGTAATGGAACTGGATCTGCGCGGCGTCGCGCTGGGGCGTGTGCGAGACCAGCGAACGGGTGCGGCGCAAGACCTGGGTCCACCAGCTGGTGTCGCTCGCCACCGGGGTGCCCGGGAGCAGATGGGCCGCGGCCAGCATCAGGTCGCGCATGCTGCCTTCGAACTGCACGCGACCCTCGACGATGTCCTCGGCCACCTTGCCGATCTGCCCGGCACCCAGGGTGGCGATGCTCGACCAGTCCGAGAAGGTCAGCCTCACATCCGGGTCGGCATGGCCGACTTGAGCACCACCGGGCAGCCGAAGAGCTACCCGGACGGGCGCGCCCTCCAGGCGCGGCGCGATCTTGCGTGCAAGAGCTTCCATGAAGCCGATTCTTGCCACGCGTCTGGTGCACCGTCAATGGCTCGGCTGTAGGACGGCCGCCCATTCGCAACGGATCGACTGTTCGGGTCAAATTTGTTTAGACTTCAACAATTCAGGCATTTTGAGGACTGCGCATGGACATGGAAGCGCGCGCGCACAGCGAACATCCCGAGGCCTTGCGCCTGTGGCTACGGCTGCTGACCTGCACCCAGCTGGTCGAAAAGGACGTGCGTTCGCGCTTGCGCGAACAGTTCGCGACGACCCTGCCCCGGTTCGATCTCATGGCGCAGCTCGAACGTGCCCCCGAGGGCCTGAAGATGAACGAGTTGTCGCGCCGCATGATGGTCACCGGAGGCAACGTGACCGGCATCACCGACCAGCTTGCCGCCGAAGGCCTGGTGGATCGGGTGGACGTGGCCGGCGATCGGCGCGCCTGGCGGGTGCGCCTCACGCCGCGAGGACGCAAGCTGTTCCACGAGATGGCGCGCGAGCACGAAAGCTGGATCGTCTCGGCTTTTGCCAGTTTGAGCGACAAGGAAATCGCCACGCTGTACCGCCTGCTTGGCAAAGTGAAGGACGACGCGCGCGCCGCACTCGACGCGCCGCAGGCCTGACCGATAGGGAGACCCGCCGATGACTGCCCACACCGACCGCTTCGTCCACGACCGCCTGCCGCCGCCCGGGCAGTGTCCGCAGCGTCTCTACGATGCGCCCGAACTGGCCTTCCCGCCGCGCCTCAACCTGGTGGAGGAGTTGCTGGACAAGGCCGCGGCCAAGGGTTTCGCCGACCGGCCGCTGCTGCGCTCGCCGCGCATCGTGCTGAGCTATGGCGAGGTGCGCGAGCGTGTCGACCGCATCGCCCGGGTGCTGGTCGAAGACCTCGGCCTGGCGCCTGGCAATCGCGTGCTGCTGCGCGGCGGCAACTCGATCGGGATGGCCCTGGCGTGGCTGGCCGTGGTGAAGGCCGGGCTGGTGGCCGTGGCGACCATGCCGCTGCTGCGTGCACGCGAGCTTGGAGACATCATCGACAAGGCCCAGCCCTGCGCGGCCTTGTGCGACATCCACCTGCTGGACGAACTGGAGGAAGCGCGTCGCACGCGGCCCATGCTGCAGACGGTGGTTTCCTTCAACGCGCCCACCGAGCCGGGCTCGCTCGCCGTGCGTGCGGCCGCAAAGCCAGGAGGCTTCACCGCCTGCCCGACCGATGCCGACGACATCGCCCTGCTGGCCTTCACCTCCGGCACCACCGGCCAGCCGAAAGCCGCGGCGCATTCGCACCGCGACGTGCTGGCCGCGTGCGAATGCTGGCCCCGGCACGTGCTGCGCGCCACCCCCGACGACATCGTGATCGGCTCGCCCCCGCTGGCCTTCACCTTCGGGCTGGGTGGGCTGCTGGTCTTCCCGATGTGGGCCGGCGCCTCGGTGTACTTCCCGCAAGGGCCCTACACGCCCGAAAACATGGTGCGGCAGATCGGCGAGGTGGGGGCCACCATCTGCTACACGGCCCCCACCTTCTACCGGCAGATGGCTCCGTTCGCGCGCGAGCACGGCGTAGGCCGGCTGCGCATCTGCGTCAGTGCGGGCGAAGGGCTGCCCGACGCCACCCGGCAGTTATGGAAGGAGGCCAGCGGCATCGAGATGACCGACGGCATCGGCGCCACCGAGATGTTCCACATCTTCATTTCTTCGGCGCCCGAGCAGGTGCGGCGCGGCGCCATCGGACAGGTGGTGCCCGGCTACCAGGCCAAGGTGGTGGACGATGAGGGCCGCGAGCTGCCGCGCGGCGAGGTCGGCAAGCTGGCGGTGATTGGCCCCACCGGCTGCCGCTACCTCGACGATCCCCGCCAGGCCAACTACGTGAAGCAGGGCTGGAACTATCCCGGCGATGCCTTCATGCAGGACGCCGACGGCTACTTCTTCTACCAGGCCCGGGCCGACGACATGATCATCAGCGCCGGCTACAACATCGCCGGCCCCGAGGTCGAGGACGTGCTGCTGCGGCATCCCGCCGTGGCCGAATGCGGCGTGATCGGCAAGCCCGACGACGAGCGCGGCATGGTCGTCAAGGCCTTCTGCGTGCTGCGCGCCGGCCACGTCGGTGACGCGGCCCTGGTCAAGGCCCTGCAGGACCACGTGAAGGCCAGCATCGCCCCGTACAAGTACCCGCGCGAGATCGATTTCGTCGCCAGCCTGCCGCGCACCGAGACGGGGAAGTTGCAACGGTTCAAGCTGCGGCAGGACGTCTAGGGGCTGAGTTGGGGGGGGGTTAGAAGCCCCAGCCCCCGAACCCTCGACCCCTGGATAATTCCCCCATGCCTGCCTATTCCTTCGAAGCCCTCGACAGCCAGGGCGCGACCCGCAAAGGCGTGATGGAGGCCGACACCGTGAAGGCCGCGCGCAGCCTGCTGCGGGCGCAGGCGCTGGTGCCGATCCAGGTGACGCCGGTACAGGGCGGCAACGACCCCCGCGCCGGCCTGGCCGCGCGCTGGATGACGCGACCGGTGTTCACCGCCACCACCCTCACCGTCTGGACGCGGCAGCTGGCCGGACTGGTGTCCTCCGGCCTGACCATCGAGCGCGCCCTCACCGCCCTGGCCGACGAGGCCGACGACGAGCGCATGCGTGGCCTGGTGGCGGCGCTGCGGGCCGAGGTCAATGCCGGTTCGCCCTTCGGCAAGGCGCTCGCGCAGTTTCCGCGCGAGTTCTCCGACGTGTACGTGGCGGTGGTCGGCGCCGGCGAGCAGAGCGGCCAGCTCGGCACGGTGCTGGAACGGCTGGCCGACGACCTGGAAAACCGCCAGGCCCTCAAGGCGAAGTTGATCGGCGCGGCGCTGTACCCGGCCATCGTCACGCTGGTGGCCATCGTGATCGTGATCTTCCTGGTGAGCTACGTGGTGCCGCAGGTCGCCAACGTGTTCGCCGGCACCAAGCGCGCGCTGCCCTTCCTCACCTCGGCCATGCTGAGCGTGAGCGCCGGGGTGCGTGAATATGGCTGGCTGATGCTCGGGATCCTGGTGGCCGCTGCAGTGGCGCTGCGGCTGGCGCTGCGCAACCCCGGCTTTCGCGAACGCTTCGACGCCAGCTGGCTCACGCTGCCGCTGGTCGGGCGCCTGGCACGAGGCTACAACGCCGCGCGCTTCGCCAGCACCCTGGCCATGCTGGCCGGCGCGGGCGTGCCCATCCTGAAGGCCCTGCAGGCAGCCGGCGAGACGCTCAACAACCGGGCCATGCGGGCCGATGCGATGGACGCCCTGGTGCTGGTGCGTGAAGGCGCGCCGCTGGCCTCGGCCCTGGCGCAGAAGAAGCGCTTCCCGGGTCTGTTGTCCATGTTCGCCCGCCTGGGCGAACAGACCGGCCAGCTGCCGGTGATGCTGCAGCGCGCTGCCGTGCAGCTGGGCACCGAGGTGCAGCGCCGCGCGATGCAGATGGCGACCATCCTGGAGCCGCTGCTGATCGTGGGCATGGGCCTGGTGGTCATGCTGATCGTGCTGGCGGTGCTGATGCCCATCATCCAGTTGAACCAGTGGGTTCGGTGATGGGAGCGAGCCTGCAGGACAAGCTGGTGGTGGCGATCTCGTCGCGTGCGCTGTTCGACTTCGAGGAGGAGAACCGCATCTTCGAGAGCGGCGACCCCGGTGCCTACATGGCGCTGCAGCTGCAGCGACTGGAGCTGCCGGCGCGCCCGGGCATCGCGTTTTCATTGATCAAGAAGCTGCTGGCCTTCAACGATGCGGGGGCGCAGCGGGTGGCGGTGGTGATCCTGTCACGCAACGACCCGGTGTCGGGCATGCGCATCTTCCGCTCGGGCCACGCCAACCAGATCAAGCTCGAGCGCGGGGTGTTCACGCAGGGACGACCGCCCTTCCGCTACCTGCGGCCCCTGGGCGCGCACCTGTTCCTCTCGGCCAATGCCGAGGACGTGCGCGAGGCGCTGAATGCCGGCTTCCCGGCGGCGCGGGTGCTCACCGAATCGGTGCTGGCCGGCAACAACTACCCGGACGAGGTCCGCATCGCTTTCGACGGCGACGCCGTGCTGTTCTCGGACGAGGCCGAGCAGGTGTTCCAGTCGCAGGGGCTCGACGCCTTCCAGCAGCACGAACTGAGCAAGGCGACGCAGCCCCTGCCGGAAGGCCCGTTCAAGCCCCTCCTGGTGGCGCTGCACCGGCTGCAGCTGGCCGGCACGCCGGCCATGAAGATCCGCACGGCGCTGGTCACGGCCCGCAGCGCACCCGCGCACGAGCGGGCGATCCGTACCCTGATGAACTGGCGGATCCAGGTGGACGAGGCCATGTTCCTGGGCGGCCTGCCCAAGGGCGAGTTCCTGCGCGAGTTCGAGCCCGACTTCTTCTTCGACGACCAGACCGGCCATGTGATGCACGCGGCCCGCCACGTGCCCGCGGGCCACGTGGCGGCGGGCATCGTCAATCGCTGAGGGACAGGCCGAGTTCGGCGTCGCTGGCGCTGCGGCTCCACTTGTCGCGCGGCGGCCAGGGACGATCGCTCCAGTGCGGCTCGAAGACGAACGATGAACGCTCCCGCCCGGGCAGCAACGCACCGTTGCCCGCGCCCTTGGCGTAGTCGTAGTAGAGCTTGATGATTTCCTCGCGGCTGACCTGTTGCGCCGCCGGATGCCGCAGGCAGGCCTCGCGCCAGTCGCGCACGCGGTCGAAGCGGGCGTCGGCCGGCAGGTCGAACTCCTCGTAGTACTCGAGGAACCAGAAGCGCATGAACAGGGGCGTGAACACGGCCTCGGCCCAGCCGAAGTTTTCGAACAGGTAGGTGGTCCGCGGGGCCTGCGCCACCAGGAACTCGTCGATCCGCGCGAACTGCTCCAGCATGCGCTGGCGCAACGGCTCGCGGCGCTGCGGGTCCTGGTTCATGACGAAGGCGTAGCCGGCGTTGGCGAAGTCGCCCTCGAGGCGCACGAGCATGTTCTCGACGGCGCGGCGGTAGGGGTCGCGCTGGGCCACCGCAGGGTCGGGCCAGAGGTCCTCGATGAACTGCATCAGCACCAGGCTTTCCTTGAGGATGCGCCCGCCGGGCAGCTCCATGATGGGGAGCGCCGTGCTGCCGCGCGACTTGGCCAGCAGCTCAGGCGGCCGGGGCTGGGTGATGTCGACCACCTCGAAGCGCACTTTCGAGCGCGCTTCCTTGAGCGCGAGCAGGATCTCGAGGCGCTGCGAGAAGGGGCAGACCGGGATGTGATAGACGGTGAACTCGGCGGTGGTGTCCATGGCCGTTCCATCATAGGCCGCAGCCCCCGCGCCGCGTGCAGGGTGCTCAGGGCACGCGGCTGGACAGCGAGAGGGCCCGCGCGCACGACTGGCACATGGCCGCGAAGGCTTGGGCGATCGCTGAGAGCGGCGGCTCGCGCCGGTGCACGACGCAGATGTCGTAGCGCGGTGACGCCTCGCGCAACCGCAAAACCTTGAGACCCGCGCCGAGCAGGCTGCCGTGCATCAGCACGGCGGGCACCATCGCGAGCCAATCGGTGCCTCGTACCAGCGCCGCCAGCTGGGTCAGCGAATCGCAGGTGGCCGCGATGCGGGGGGCCGCCAGCCCCTGGTCGGCGTGGTAGCGGCCGATGCTGCCGCCGGGCCGGCCGGGGGCGCCCATCAGCACCCACTCGGCGCCGACCAGCTGCTGGATGGAACGCGCCGCCAGCAGCGGATGGCCCTCGCGCGCGATCACCACCAGGTCGCTGCGGTAGAGCGGCACGCCGACCAGTCCGGCCCCCAGCCCCTCCGCCGGGATGGCGGTCACCGCCAGCTCGATCGCGCCCTGCTCCAGCGCCGACTCCATGGCCTCGTAGACGCCGCCCTGCAACTTCAGGCGCACCTGCGGGAATCGCGCATGGAAGTCGGGGACGACCCGGTGCAGCAGCAAGGCCGTGGGTGTCGGCCCCAGGCCCACCGACAGGGTGGCGATGGCGCTGTCACGTGCCTGCTCGGCCTCCTGCACGAGCTGGGCCGCCTGCCTTTCGATCAGCACGGCGCGCTCGTACACCTGGCGCCCGACCTCCGTCAGGCACACACCCTGCGGCGTGCGCTCGACCAGCCGGGCCTGCAGGCTTTCCTCCAGCGATTGCAGGCTGGTGGTGAGCCCGGCCTGCGACACCCCCAGTTCGCGCGCGGCGCCGCGCAGGCTGCCGAAGCGGACGATGGCGATGAGGGTGCGAAGCTGCTGCAGCGTCACGCCAGCGGAACCGCGCCGATCAGTCGACCTTCAGGCCGATGTCCTGCACCAGCTTGCCCCAGCGCTGGGACTCGCCCTGCATCATGGCGGCGTACTGCTCGGGCGTGCTGCCGATCGGGAACACGCCCATCGACAACAAGCGGTCGCCGACGGCGCGCACGGCCTTGGAGGCCTCCTGCTGCAGCCGGGCGACCACGGGGGCGGGGGTGCCGGCCTTGACCACCATGCCGAACCACGGCCCGGTCTCCCAGCCAGGGAAGCCGGAGTCGGCGAGCGTGGGAATGTCGGGGAAGCTGGGGTGCCGTTCGCGGCTGGTGACCGCCAGCGCCCGCACCTTGCCCGAGCGGGCCAGCTGCCCGCCCTGGGCGAGGGTGTCGAACATCATGTGCACGCGGCCGGTGGCCAGGTCCTGCACCACCTCGGTGGCGCCCTTGTAGGGCACATGCGTCAGGCGAAGGCCCGAGCGGCTCTTGAACAGCTCGCCGGCCAGGTGGCCGGAGGTGCCGTTGCCGGGCGAGCCGAAGAACAGCGGTTCGGGCCGGGCCTTGGCCAGCTGGATCAGGCCGGCCACGTCACGCACCGGCAGCTCGGGACTGACCACCAGCAGGTTCGGTGTGCGGGCCAGTTCGGCGACCGGCATGAAGTCCTTCTGCGGGTCGTAACTGAGCTTGCGGAAGATGTGCGGGTTGACCGCATCGGTGCCGATGTGGTTCATGAACACGGTGTAGCCGTCGGCCGGCGCCCGCAGCACTTCGGCGGCGCCGATCTGGCCACTGCCGCCGGGCTTTTGTTCGACCACCACGGGCTGTCCCATGCTCTCGGACATCTTCTGGCCGACCATGCGCGCCAGCGTGTCGGTGAAGCCGCCCGGGAAGGGGATGACGATGCGGATCGTCCGCTCGGGGTATGCCTGGGCCCGTGCGGCGAGCGGCGCCAGGGGCAGCACGGGTGCGGCGAGCATGCCGGCGATCGCCCGGCGTCGGTTCAGGTTCATGGATGTCTCCTTGTTCTGGTGGGTTGTGATTCGAGCACACGGACTGTCCGCCCACCCTCCGGAAAAGCCCGCTCACATCGCGATGGCGATCTCCCCGTCGGCGTCCTTGGCGCGCGAGCAGCACAGGACGATGCGGCCCTGGCGCTCCTTGTTGCTCAAGACGAAGTCGCGATGGTCGACCTCGCAGGAAGCGGCCGCGTCGAAGCCGACGGCGCACACACCGCAGATGCCGTCCGAGCACTTCATGTCCACCGGGATGCCGACCTCGATCAGCGCATCGGCGGCGCTGCGATCGGCCGCCACCGGCACCACCCGGTCCGACCGCGTGAGCCGCAGCATGAAGGGCAGGCGCGGCGCGGGCGGCTGCTCGGGCACGGCGAAGTACTCGCGGTGCAGGGCCTCCTCGGGCCAGCCGTGCGCGGCCGCGGCTTCGAAGACGCCGTCCATGTAGCGGGCGGCCCCGCAGGTGTAGAGGTGGGCCCCGGCCGGGTAGTCCGGGATCAGCGCCATCAGGTCGGCGCGCTGGCCCTCGTCCTTGAAGTGGTAGTGCACGCGGTCGTGCCAGGGCGCCTCGGCCAGGTCCTTCAGGAACCCGGCGGTGGTGCGGCTGGCCGCGCTGTAGTGGAAGACGAAGGGCTTGCCCAGCGCGTGCAGCCGGTGCGCCATCGCCAGCATGGGCGTGACCCCGATGCCGCCGGCGAAAAGCAGCGAGACGCTCGCCTCCTCCTGCAGCGGGAAATGGTTGGCCGGGCGCGAGACGAAGACGCGCCGCCCCTCCTTGAAGGCCCGGTGCATCAACGCCGACCCGCCGCGGCCGCCCTGGTCCGGCGGCTCGCGCAGCACGCCCAGCACGTAGCGGCTGCGGTCGGCCGGATCGCCGGCGAGGCTGTAGGCGCGCTGGTACTCGGGGGCGATCACCACGTCGATGTGCGCGCCCGCCTCGAAAGCCGGCAGCTCGGCGCCGTCGGGCGCGGTGAACTCGTATCGCGCCAGCCCCTCGGCCATTTCCTCGCGCCGCTTGAGCACCACCGGGAACACCGGCGGCTCGCCCTCGGGCATTCGGAACGCGGGCGCCAGTCCATCGGTGCGGCCCTCGCGCAGCCGCTGCCTGTAGGCCTCGGGCGTGAGCAGCGACCGGTAGCGCTCGATGCCCTCCTCGCGGTTGACCGGATGCACCACCGGATAGGGCGGCGGCATCTTGTCGGCCGGGTACACGGCCAGGGTCTGGTCCTCGTGGCGCAGCTTGAGCTGCTTGTTCAGGCCGCGGTGGTTGGTCTTGGCCGCCTGCACGTAACGGCCGCTGGCGCGGTCGAGCTCGATGTCCCACCACCACTTCTTGACCGGATTGATGGTGCCGCGGTCGAGTGCGTCGTCCAGGCGCGCCAGCAGGCCCGCGCTGGCCGGGAAATGCATGGCGACCCAGCGCACCCCGCTTTCGGCGAACAGGCCTTCGAGGTTCCAGGGACAGGTCTTCATGCAGCGGCCGCACATGCCGCCGGCGCTGTTGTTGATGCGGTAGCGCGCGCACTTCTCGGCGTCGCTCTTCCAGATCTCGTAGCCGTTGTACATGACCTTGGGACCCGCCGTGATCGCTCCCGACGGGCACTCGCGCGCGCACTTGTTGCAGCTTTCGCAAAAGCGCTGCAGCCCGAAGTCGATCGGCTTGTCGAAGGCCATGGGCAGGTCGGTGCTCACGGTGCCGCTCTTGAGGCGCGGGCCGAGGAATGGGTTGAGGATCACCTCGCCGATGCGACTGACCTCGCCCAGGCCCGACAGCAGCAGCAGCGGTGGTTGCAGCACGTCACCGTCCACCACCGAATGCACCCGGGCCGAATAGCCCAGGCGCCGCACCTGCTCGGCGATCACGCCGCCCAGCATGGAAAAACGCAGGTAGGCACGCATGCTCTGCGCGACGGAAATCCAGTCGTCGCCGCTGCAGCCTTCCATGGTCTCGTGGCCCTGGTCCAGCAGCAGGTTGACGGCGTTGCGGTGGTAGGCCGGCATGGGGTTGCCGCCGGCATCGTGCGAGTAGTAGGCCCACTCGGGGATCGCGCACAGGCCGACGGCGTCCATGCCCAGGTAGTACGACGCGGCCTTGAGGTTGTCGGCGTTGCGCTGCGGGTCGGCGGTGCTGGGCGAGACCGGCCCGCGTGCCTCGCCGAATTGCAGCAGCAGCAGGGCCCCGAGCGCGCGGCGCGCGCACGCGCCGATGGGGCTCTTCATCACATAGAACGCGTTCTTCGCGTTTTCCTGCACGTCCTTGCCGAGGTCGCCGAACAGCGCGCGGGCGAAGAAGTCGGCGCGCTTGGGAAAACGCGGCACCCGCTCGTGGTCGATGAATGTGGTGGGCTCCTCGCGGCGCTTGAGGGTCTCGAACGGATAGGCGCCCTGCCGGAACTCGCGCTTGGCGTAGGCCTCGCGGTTGAAGGCGTTCTTGAGCGTGCCCTTGCCGAGCAGCCAGGCCGGCCCGTGCGAATCCCAGCGTCGTTGCACAGATGCGGGCGCGAGCGGCTGGTCGGCTTCCATCTCGAGGCTGGTGGTCACGGCGGCGAGGCCATAGCGCTTGCCGAGGTAGGGGTTGCTGCCATCTTCGTGGGCCAGGCCGGCGGCGACGGCGAGCTTGCCCAGGTCGACATCGCTGCAGGTGGCGGTGTGGGCGCGCGCGGAAAAGCCCAGCATGCGCAGATAGGTGGACAGCAGGACGGCCGTCTGCGCGCCCAGCAGCGCCGCGCGTTGCGCCTGGGTGCCGACGATCCAGTCGGTGCCGGGTTCGCCAGGCGCCGGATCGCGCGGGTACTCGATGGCGATGACGATCGCATGGCCGTGGTGGTCGACCGGTCCGGGCTGCAGGCGGGCGGACTCCAGCACGTCGGCCAGGATCATGTCCATGCCGGCGGCGAAGCTCTTGGGCTGCGTGCGTTCGAGTTCGCTCGCGAGTTCGACGGTGCGCGGATTGCGGATCGGCTGCGCGAGGATGGCCTGCGGCGGCAGCGCGGCGACGGCCATCATGGTCGCGTCGTAGTAGTAGCCCGCGGCCTTGAGGTGGTTGGCGCGATCGGTGCGATCGGCCGGCACTTCGCCGGGCTGCGGGTTGACCACGCCGTCGCGCACCAGGTCGAACATGGCCATGTAGCGCGCCATGGCATGGGACAGCGATTCAGGGTCTTCGGCCTGGAAACTCAGCGGCTGCATCGGCGGCAGGCCGTCAAGCGACGGCATGGCCGCCTGCCGGGTCAAGCGTTCGAGGGGATACGGTCCGAGGTGGACCGGACGGTCACGGTAGGAAAAGATGCGCATGGGTTCAATCAGGCCGGCTGGCGGTGGCGGCAGGGAGCGTCTCGGCCCGGCGGCGCTGGCTGCGCCACCCGGAGTACAACGACACGCAGAAGGGGACGAGGTAGTTCAGGACAGCGTGCGGCCAGGAGACGGCACCTCCCGCGACCACATGGCCGCCCTGGTTGATCAGGTTGAGGACGGTGCCCACGACCGCACTGACCTTGAGCGCCGTCAACGCGGCCGACCGGTCGGGCCCACCTCTCCAGAGGCGCCGGACGGGCAGGGTAGAAAGGGGGGTCTCCATGGGCGTTGCTGCTCAGTGCCGATCGGGAAGCCCGGGAGGTTAACGGCAGGCGCGCCGATGCCGGAAGCGCCTGGGACGCCATGTGATCGCTCCAGGCGATCGATCCCGAAGGGCGCGCCAAATTCAGGGGCTTGAAAGCCGGCGGATTGCGTCTATGATTAGCACTCACTGAGGTCGAGTGCTAACACCACCTCAGGGTAGCCACGAAGCGCTGACCGAGGTTAGCGCTTTTTGATGTCACCTCCTCACCTGAAGATTAGGAGATCCAATGAGCCTTCGTCCCCTGCACGATCGTGTGATCGTCGAGCGCCTCGAAAACGAAACCAAGACCGCCTCGGGCATCGTCATCCCCGACAACGCCGCCGAAAAGCCTGACCAAGGCAAAGTGCTGGCCGTCGGCCCCGGCCGCAAGAACGACAAGGGTGACCTGGTCCCCATGGGCGTCAAGGTGGGCGACCTCGTGCTGTTCGGCAAGTACAGCGGGCAGACCGTCAAGGTCGATGGCAAGGAACTGCTCGTCATGAAGGAAGACGACCTCTTCGCGGTCATCGAGAAGTAAGCCCACCCTGTTCAACTGAATTCCGGAGTCCAACATGGCAGCAAAAGACGTGATTTTTGGCGATGACGCCCGTCACCGCATGATCGAAGGCGTGAACATCCTGGCCGAAGCCGTGGGTGTCACCCTGGGCCCCAAGGGCCGCAACGTGGTGCTCGAGCGCTCCTTCGGCGCCCCCACCGTGACCAAGGACGGTGTGTCCGTGGCCAAGGAAATCGAGCTCGAGGACAAGCTGCAGAACATGGGCGCGCAGATGGTCAAGGAAGTCGCTTCCAAGACCAGCGACAACGCCGGCGACGGCACCACCACCGCCACCGTGCTGGCCCAGGCCATCGTCCGCGAAGGCATGAAGTACGTGGCCGCCGGCATGAACCCGATGGACCTCAAGCGCGGCATCGACAAGGCCGTGACCTCGCTGGTCGAGCAGCTCAAGGCCGCGACCAAGCCCACCACCACCTCCAAGGAGATCGCGCAAGTCGGCTCCATCTCTGCCAACAGCGACGAGTCCATCGGCAAGATCATTGCCGACGCCATGGACAAGGTCGGCAAGGAAGGCGTGATCACGGTTGAAGACGGCAAGAGCCTGAACAACGAGCTGGACGTCGTCGAGGGCATGCAGTTCGACCGCGGCTACCTGAGCCCGTACTTCATCAACAACCCCGAGAAGCAGTCGGCGATCCTCGAGAACCCGTTCGTGCTGCTGTTCGACAAGAAGATCAGCAACATCCGCGACCTGCTGCCCACGCTGGAGCAGGTGGCCAAGGCCGGCCGGCCGCTGCTCATCGTCGCCGAGGAAGTTGAAGGCGAAGCCCTGGCGACCCTGGTGGTCAACACCATCCGCGGCATCCTGAAAGTGGTGGCCGTCAAGGCTCCGGGCTTCGGCGACCGTCGCAAGGCCATGCTGGAAGACATCGCCATCCTGACCGGCGGCAAGGTCATCGCCGAGGAAGTGGGCCTGACGCTCGAGAAGGTGACGCTGGCCGACCTGGGCCAGGCCAAGCGCATCGAAGTGGGCAAGGAGAACACCACCCTCATCGACGGCGCCGGTGCCGCGGGCGACATCGAAGCCCGCGTCAAGCAGATCCGCGTGCAGATCGAGGAAGCCACCTCCGACTACGACCGCGAGAAGCTCCAGGAGCGCGTGGCCAAGCTGGCCGGCGGCGTGGCCGTCATCAAGGTCGGTGCCGCCACCGAAGTCGAGATGAAGGAGAAGAAGGCCCGCGTGGAAGACGCGCTGCACGCCACCCGCGCTGCCGTTGAAGAAGGCATCGTGGCCGGTGGCGGCGTGGCCCTGCTGCGTGCCCGCCAGGGCCTGGGCGAGCTGCGCGGTGACAACCCCGACCAGGACGCCGGCATCAAGCTGGTGCTCAAGGCCGTCGAGTCGCCGCTGCGCCGGATCGTCGCCAACGCCGGTGGCGAGCCGAGCGTGGTGGTCAACGCCGTGCTGGGTGGCAAGGGCAACTACGGCTTCAACGCCGCCAATGACACCTACGGCGACATGATCGAGATGGGCATCCTGGATCCGACCAAGGTGACCCGCACCGCGCTGCAGAACGCCGCATCGGTGGCGTCCCTGATGCTGACCACCGAAGCCATGGTGGCCGAGGCGCCGAAGAAGGAATCCGCGGCGGCCCCGGCCGGCATGGGCGGCATGGGTGGCATGGGCGGCATGGACATGTAAGTCCGCCGCTTACCCGGACCTCGCTTGCAAGGTCCGGGTGGCTCATGAAAAAAGGCCGGAGCGATCCGGCCTTTTTTCATGGGCGCGCGCCGGTCAGCCGAAGCGATTGGCCTGCGGCTGGGTCGGCTGCACGTACCAGTACAGGACGATCAGCCAGCCGACGAAGGGCACCAGGCTCACCAGTTGCCACCAGCCGCTCTTGTCGATGTCGTGCAGGCGCCGCGCCGTGACGGCGATCGCGGGCAGGAGCAGGACGAGCGTGGCCAGGACGTTGGCTTTCTCGCCGAGCACCGATGACGCGATCGAGACCAGGAAGCAGAACAACATGAACCACCAGAACTCGGGGCGACCGGCGCGCCCGGTGAAGGTGGCGTATTGCTGGAGGCAGGTCTTGACCGACTGGACGAGGTTCATGGCAGAGGGGCTCGCGGAGGAGCCACGATCATAGTCAGCCGTTGCCGCGCCGAAGCCGCTGGATCAGGCCCGCGGTGGACGCATCGAGCCCCTCGACATCGCCACTCTCCAGCCGGGGTGCCAGGTCCTTGGCCAGGACTTTGCCCAGTTCGACCCCCCACTGGTCGAAGCTGTTGATTCCCCACAACGCGCCGCTGCTGAAGACCCGGTGCTCCTGCATCGCGATCAGGGCGCCCAGGCTGGACGGGTCGAGGCGGTCCAGCAGCAGGAAGGTGCTCGGACGGTTACCCGGGAAATGGCGGTGGCCACCCGCGTCCGACTTGCCGAGCATCAGCGCCTGCGCCTGCGCCAGCACGTTCGCCAGCAACTGGGTGTGGTGCCCCGGCAGCTGGTGAGCCGCCTCGCGGACTGCGATGAATTCCACCGGAACCACCTCGGTGCCCTGGTGCAGCATCTGGAAATAGGCGTGCTGGCCGTTGGTGCCGGGTTCGCCCCAGAGCACGGGCGAGGTGTCGAAAGGCACGGGCTCGCCGTGCCGGTCCACCCGCTTGCCGTTGCTTTCCATCTCCAACTGCTGCAGGTACGCCGGCAGCCGGCGCAGTCCGCTGTGGTAGGGGGCGATGCTGCGCGAACCGAAGCCGTGGAAGTCGCGGTACCAGACGTCCAGCAGGGCCAGTTGCAGCGGGAGGTTGCGCTCAAGCGGTGCGCTGGCGAAGTGGGCGTCCATCGCGTGGGCGCCGGCCAGCAGCTCGCGAAAACGGTCGGCGCCGATGGCAACGGCAATGGGCAGGCCGATGGCCGACCACAGCGAGTAGCGCCCGCCCACCCAGTCCCAGAACCCGAAGGTCGTGGTGATGCCGAACTCGCGCGCTGCCGCCACGTTGGTGGTGAGCGCGGCGAAATGCCGGGCCACATCCTGCCCGCCCTGTGCCGCGAACCAGTCACGCGCGGAGCGGGCGTTGGTCATGGTCTCCAGCGTGGTGAAGGTCTTGGAGGCGACGAGGAACAGCGTGTTTTCGGCCTTCAGGCCGCGCAGGACGCCCTGGAGTTCGTGGCCGTCGATGTTCGAGACGAAATGCAGCCGCCGCTGCGGCTGCGCGTAGGCGTCCAGCGCCAGCACCGCCATCTGCGGGCCGAGGTCGGAGCCGCCGATGCCGATGTTGACGATATCGGTAATCGCGGCATCGGCGCGCACCTGCTCGGCGAAGGCGAGCATGGCGTCGAGCGTGTGGTGGACCTCGTCGAGTTCACTCTGCAGCCGCTCGATGCCGGCGGGGCGCCAGGCTGCCCCACGGGCGGGGTAGCGCAGCAGCCAGTGCATGACCTGCCGCCCTTCGGTGCCGTTGATCGCTTCGCCGCCGAACAGGGCGTCGCGCTGTCCGGCGAGGTCGCACTGCTGGGCCAGGTCGAGCAGCAGGCGGCGCGCTTGCGCATCGATCAGGTTCTTGGACAGGTCGCCCAGCACGTGCGGGGCATCGATGGCCAGCGCCTCGACCCGTCGGGGATCGCCTGCGAATGCCTGGCGCAGGTCGAAGCCGCGGCCGATGGACTGGTAGTGGACCTGGAGTGCCTGCCAGGCCGGGGCGCGGTCGCAGCGCGTGAAGCGGGTGGGGTCGAACGCCATGTCAGACGGCCTTGAGGAGTTGCTCGAGCTTGATGGCGTCGGCCGCGAAGGCGCGGATGCCCTCGGCCAGCTTGTCGGTGGCCATCGCATCTTCGTTCAACGCGTAGCGGAAGGACGGCTCGTCGTAGCTCACGGCCGGCAAGTCCAGGCCGGCGGCGTGAGCCGGGTCGAGTGCGCGCTGCACCGGCGCGTTGCTGGCGGCCAGCTCGGCCAACAGTTCCGGACTGATGGTGAGCAGGTCGCAGCCGGCGAGCGCCAGGATCTGGCCGGTGTTGCGGAAGCTCGCGCCCATCACCTCGGTCGGAATCCCGAAGTGCTTGTAGTGCTGATAGATCTGGCGCACCGAACGCACCCCGGGATCATTGGCACCTGCGCGGGCCGCCTCGTCCCACTGGCCGCCGGCGGACTTCTTGTACCAGTCGTAGATGCGGCCAACGAAAGGCGAGATCAGCTGCACCCGCGCCTGCCCGCACGCCACGGCCTGGCAAAAGGAGAAGAGCAGCGTGAGGTTGGTGCGAATGCCCTGCTGCTCCAGCCGGGCCGCCGCCTGGATGCCCTCCCAGGTGGCGGCGACCTTGATCAGGACCCGGTCGGGCGAAATACCTTCGGCCCGGTACAGCCGCATGATGCGTTCGGCCCGGGCGATCGTCGCGGAGGTGTCGAAGCTCAGGCGGGCATCGACTTCGGTGGACACCCGCCCGGGGATGATCCCCAGGATTTCGGTGCCGAAGCGCACCAGCAGGCGGTCCATGATCTCGTCGAGCTCGGCGCTGCGGTGTCGCTCCACGGTCTGCTGCATGAGCGGTGCGTAGTCCGGCTTCTGGACCGCCTTCAGGATGAGCGACGGGTTGGTGGTGGCGTCGCGCGGCTGGAATTGGGCCAGCTGGCGGAAGTCGCCGGTGTCGGCGACCACGGTGGTGAACTGCTTGAGGGCCTCGAGTTGGTTCATGCGGTTCATTATCACAAGGCACGCCACGGCCCGGGCCGCCCGGGCTGTGCCGAATCAGGCCTCATCCCACACGCGCGTCGACCGCCCGCGTTTACCCTCTCTCGCTGCTGCGGACCGCCCTGGTGCGTGCAGGCAAGGCTTCACTTCCCCCTAACATCCGACGCATGAGCTTCGATCTCGTCCTCTTTGGCGGCACGGGCGACCTGGCATGGCGCAAGCTGATGCCAGCCCTGTTCCAGGCGTTCCGCCACGGCAACCTGCCAGCGGACGGGCGCATCGTCGGCGTGGCGCGCGATGACCTGAGTGACGAGGCGTACCGCAACCTCATTCGCAGCCGGTTCGATCAGGTCGAGTTGTCCAAGCGACCCCGTGCCGAGGAGTTCGACCGTTTCGCATCGCTGCTGCACTACCTGCGAATGGACCTGTCGCGGCCGCAGGATTACGAGCGGCTGCAACAGCTGCTGCACGAGCGGCAGGCCGATACCGTCGTGATGTACCTGGCCACCGCCCCGAACCTCTTCACAGCCGTCTGTGAGCAGCTGGCCGCCGCCGGGCTGAACACGCCACGGATCCGACTGGTGCTGGAGAAGCCGCTGGGGCATGACCTCGAATCCAACCGGGCGATCAACCGGGCCGTGCGTTCGGCGCTGGACGAGCGGCAGATCTTTCGCATCGACCATTACCTGGGCAAGCCCTCGGTTCAGAACCTGTTCGCCCTGCGATTCGGCAATGCGCTGTTCGAGCCGCTCTGGCGCCGCGAGCACATCGCCAATATCCAGATCACCATTGCCGAGGACCTCGGGGTCGAGAAGCGCGGTGCGTTCTACGACAACACCGGCGCGCTGCGCGACATGGTGCAAAACCATGCCTTGCAGCTGCTGTGCGCGTTGGCGATGGAGCCGCCGATCGATGCGCATGCCGATGCAATTCGTGACGAGAAGCTCAAGGTGCTGCGGTCGCTCAAGCGCTGGACGCCGCCGGCCATGGACCAACATGCGATCCGTGGGCAGTACGCCGGCGGCCGCATCGGCGGCGAGCCGGTTCGCAGCTACCGCGAAGAACCCGGGGTGTCGCCCGAGAGCCGCACCGAGACTTTCGTCGCCCTGCGTGCGGAGATCGCCAACTGGCGCTGGGCGGGGGTGCCCTTCTACATCCGCACCGGCAAGCGCCTGGCGGCGCGCGACGCGCACATCGTGGTGAACTTCCGGCAAACGCCCCACCCGATCTACGCCGTGCCCGTCGGCGCGGCCAACAAGCTGGTGATCAACCTGCAACCACGCGATGGACTCGAGCTGCATCTGCTGGCGCAGGCGGAGAACAGCCGCCACGCGGCTCGCAGTCCGATCCCGGTGCTGGCGCCGGTACACCTGAACCTCGACTTCACGCAGCGGTTCGGCTCCGAGCGCGTGGGCGCCTACGAGCGCCTGTTGCTGGACGTGATCGACGGGCGGCTGAACCTCTTCGTACGCAGTGACGAGCAGGAGGAGGCCTGGCGTTGGGTGGAACCGCTCCTGCATCACTGGAGCCGTGATGCCAACGGGCTGCGTCCCTATGCCGCCGGCACCTGGGGACCCAGCGCGTCGAGCGCGATGATCGCGCGTGACGGCTTCTGCTGGAGCGAGGAATGTTGATGGCCGCGAAGGAGCGTCACGGTGCTCGATCGGATCCAGAAAAGTCTTGCCACCCTGCCTCCCGCTGAACGGCGCGTCGGCCAGCTGGTGCTGCAGGAGCCGGCGGACTTCGCACGGCTGCCGGTCGGCGAACTCGCCGCGCGGGCCCGGGTGAGTCGGCCCACGGTGGTGCGCTTTTGCCGGACCCTCGGCTATGACGGCCTGTCCGACTTCAAGTCGAGGCTGGCCAGCGAGCTGGCACGCGGACACGAGACGACGCCGCGCTGACGATCTGGTGCGGGCTCATGCACCGTGCGGCAGGGCCGGCGCCAGCGGCAGGGCTTGTTCGACCAGGCTGGCATGCAGGGCGGCGCCCAGGGGCAGGATCTCGTCATTGAAGTCATAGCGGTTGTTGTGCAGCATGCAGCTGCCTTCACCACCCTGGCCGAGGCGCAGGTACGCACCCGGCTTGACCTGCAGCATGAACGAGAAGTCTTCCGACCCGAGGCTGGGCTCGAGGTCGCGCAGCACGTTGTCGGGACCGACCACCGCCTCGGCGACCTCGCAGGCGAACAGGGCCTGGTCCGGGGTGTTCACGGTCGCCGGGTAGATCCGCTCGTAGTTCACGACGGCCGTGGCTCCGAAGCCCAGCGCGACAGCGCTGCACAGCTCGGTCAGGCGACGCTCCAGCAGGTCCTGCACATTGGGTCGAAAGCTGCGCACGGTGCCCACGAGGGTGGCCCGGTTCGGGATCACGCTCATGGCATGCAGATCGCCCGCCTGCATCGCACAGAGGCTGACCACCGCGCCGTCCGTGGGCCTGACGTTGCGCGAGATGATGCTCTGTGCTGCGGTAATGATGTGGGCCGCCACCAGCACGGGATCGACGGCGAGATACGGATGGGCGCCGTGGCCTCCCTTGCCCGTGATCTCGATGGTCACACGGTCTGCCGCCGCCATCATCGCGCCCGGGTTCGTGCCGACCATCCCCGGCTTGAGCGCCGGCCAGTTGTGCATGGCGAACACGGCCTCGACGGGGAAACGGTCGAACAACCCGTCCTGCACCATGGCGCGGGCCCCGGCCAGTCCCTCTTCACCTGGCTGGAAGATGAGGACGGCGCTGCCGTCGAACTGCCGTGTCTCGGCGAGGTAACGGGCGGCACCGATCAACATGGCCGTATGCCCGTCATGACCGCAACCATGCATCATCCCGGGCCGCGTGGACCTCCAGGGAAAGTCGTTGCTCTCCGACATGGTGAGGGCGTCCATGTCGGCGCGCAGGCCGATCATCCGGCGCCCCGCGCCACGGCCGTGGATCACGCCGACGACGCCCGTCTTTCCAATGCCGGTGTGGATCTCGTCCACGCCGATCACCCGCAAGGCTTCGACCACACGCGCGGCGGTATAGATCTCTTCGAAACCCAGCTCCGGATGGGCGTGCAGGTCACGCCGCAGGGCCGTGAGCTCCGGGTGGTACTGGGCGATGTGCGCGAAGGCTCGGCCGTTCGCCTTCAGGCGAGGGGCGGCGACTGGCATCATGGACGCGATCCTTGGCCATGGATTGGCGCGGCCGCTACGGCGCTCGGCGGCCGCCGGATTCCGAGAGGTCGAGGGGAGCGGCTGGTTCGCCGCGTGCCACGCGAAATGAAGACGAGCATGAGCAGTTCAAGCAATGCGAAATCATGCTAGCAGAGCACGCGCGAGACGGGGGATGAAGCGTTCAAGTCCGCCCTGGCGAGGCAGCATTCCAGAACGGCGGACATGCGGCCGAACCACCCTTAGAAAGTGCCGCCCTCAGCCTCCGTTCCTCGGGACGTGCTGAGCTTCACGGGGCCGTACCAGGCCTGTGTGTGAGCGCCCGTGTTGTCGCTGTCGGTCATCAGACCGAGGCCGACCAAGGCCCCAGGCGGTTCGCCGAACACACGCTCGAAGTCGGAGCGGATGTCGCGCTCGTAGTCCAGCCAATGCTTGAGCTTGTCCCCTCCGGACTGCACGACCAGCTTGCGGATGCGGTCCGTGCGCGGATTGACAATCACGTCGCCGACTGGCCGCTGGTTGCTCCACACGTACATCAGGGTCGCGTAGGGCAGCGGCTCACCCGTGACGGCCTGCGCCAACTCCGACAGCATGGCGTTGCGCGGCGACAAACGTGAACGATCGCCCTCGAACACCAATACCACCCGCACCGGCGAATCATCGGCATCGCGCAGGCGCATGTCCGCCTGCTCGATCAAGGCCGGCACCCACCAGGAAAAGCGCAATTGGCCAAGCGCGTGCGGTGGCACATGAAGCCGCTGGCGCAGCGCACTCGCGGAGGCAGCGGACTGTGCCCGAACCGCATGGCGCCCATCCTTGCGCGCGTAGCTGAATGTCGTGCGCTTCTTTCCCGGAAACGCCTGGTGGTGCCAAGGACCGCGCGGCTCGACGGCAGCGCCCGCCAGACGAGATTCTTCGGCCCAGGGACTGCGACCGATCTCGACTCCTGGTGGAGTGGTCGCGCAGCCGCCCACCAAGGCGGCTATCAAAGGCACGGCGATCAGTTTCCAGTCACGGCTCATGAGATTCAAAGATGCAGCCAACTCGGGGCGGTGGCTTCGTGGCTCCCTACACATGAAAAAAAGCCGCCCGAAGGCGGCTTTCAAGTTTCTTCATCTTCAAGCCGGCGGATACCGGCCTGTCGATCAGAAGGCGTGGCGAACGCCGATGTCGACGCCGCTGGACTTGCCATTGGCGCTGACGGTGGCGCGACCCAGAGCGGCAGAGGCGCCACCGTTGTTGCGCAGGTGAGCGACCGAGGTGTACACGGCGGTGCGCTTGGACAGGTTGTGGACGTAGCCCAGCGCGACCTTGCGGCTGCGCGGCTCGGCGCCGGTGCCCAGGGTGAACTCGGACTGCGAGTAGGCGGCGCGGATTTCGCCGGTGCCGACCGGCACGTTCACGCCAGCCACCCAGGAGTTCAGCTCACGGGTCGCCGTGGCGGCCAGGGAGTCGATCTCGGTGCGGCTGTACATGGCGGAGGCCTTGGCCACGCCGAAGTTCCAGCTGCCGCCGACGTTCCAGGTGGTCACGTCGCCGGTGGTGGCGGTGGACGCGTAGTCTGCACGGCCGAAGGCGGCGGACACGTCGAACGGACCTGCGGCGTAGCCGAGGCGGGCGCTGTAGCCGTTGCCGTCGTCTTCGGTGGCGGCGCCGTTGCGCAGGTTGTCACCCAGGTGATAGCCCACTTGGCCATAGAAGCCGCCGATGTTGGCGGGCAGCAGGTAGTGGATGCTGTTGGACGCGCGGGTGGCGGTCGGCCAGGCAGCGATGTGGTTCACGAAGGCCAGGCTGGCACCGACGCCGTTGGCACCCATCGGGTCGTAGGCGGTGTGCGCCCAGAAGTGGCCCATGTAGTCACGGCCCAGGCGGATTTCACCGAAGCCACCGGCCAGGCCGATGGTGGAACGACGGTTGAACATGATGCCCTGGAGACCAGCGGTCAGGGGGGTGGGGTTGGCCTGGTTGTTGACGTTGCTCGGCTGGCCGACACCGGTGTCGGGCTCGATGCCGGCTTCCAGCCAGAAGTTGGCGCTCAGGCCACCACCGAGGTCTTCCACGCCACGGATGCCGAGGCGGCTGGCCGAGTGACCGTTGGGCTGGATGCTCAGGCGGTTGCTGTCACCGGTGCCGTATTGCACGGTCACGTCGACGATACCGAACATGGTGACGGAAGATTGGGCCGAAGCAGCACCGGCGGCAGCCATCACGGCCATCGCGACGAGAGTCTTTTTCATGCAAGTTTCTCCAAGGTTAAACAAGGGCGCCGGTCTCGCGGAACTGCAGGCATCGATGCTCATGCCGGACCCCGGGCCAACCTCCTTTTCGGAAGCTGGGGCTATTGCACCAGAACCGATCTGAGCCGCGCAAAGTATTTAGCCCGTCGAAGCGTGTTCCGTTGCAGTCGGACAACAGGAAGCGAGAACATGGCCGGGCATCTGGGATGCCTCGGAAGCTTATCGGCGGCCCTACACTGCCGCCATGGATCGCCTGTTGAACGCCGCCGACGGCGCGCTGCGCACGCTCTTCGCCAAGTCGCCAGCCACCCGAACCTACCCGGGCGCCGAGTTGGGCGACGGACGGCTCACGTCGCAGCAGCAATCCGAAGCTGCGGCGCTGATGCGGGTCAATCATGTGGGTGAGGTCTGCGCCCAGGCGCTGTACACCGCGCAAGCCCTGGCAACCCGCGACCCGGCGCTGCGCCGGCACTTCGAGGCAGCGGCACGCGAGGAGACCGACCATCTCGCCTGGACACGCACGCGCATCGATGAGCTTGGCGGCCGTCCCTCCTTGCTGAACCCCCTCTGGTACGCCGGCGCGTTCGGCTTCGGGCTGCTCGCTGGCCGCTTCGGCGACCGTATCAGCCTGGGGTTCGTCGTCGAGACCGAACGCCAGGTCGAAGCGCACCTCGACGGCCACCTGGAGCGGCTAGCGCCCGAAGACCAGGCGTCGCGGGCCGTCGTGCAGCAAATGAAGGTCGATGAAGCCGCGCATGCGGCTGCGGCCTTCAAGGCCGGTGCGGCTGAACTGCCCGCGCCCGTCAAAGGGCTGATGCGACTGGCGGCCAAGGTGATGACCACCACGGCCCACCATATCTGACCCTCATGCCTCCACCACCTCGAAACTGGTGGTGATCTCCGCGGTCTTGGCCAGCATGGCGCTGGCCGAGCAGTACTTCTCATGACTCAATGCAACGGCGCGCTCCACCGCCGACGCCGGCATGTTCTTGCCGGCAACCTTGAAGTGCATATGAAGCTTGGTGAACACCTTGGGATCCGAGCCGGCCCGGTCGGCCTCGAGCTTGACCGTGCATCCGCGCACGTCGTGCCGGCCACGCCGCAGGATCAGCACCACGTCATAGGCGGCGCAGCCCCCGGTGCCGGCCAATACCGTTTCCATGGGGCGCGGAGCAAGGTTCTGGCCACCTTGCTCCGGCTTGCCGGCATCGGGGGCTCCGTCCATCATCAGTACATGCCCGCTGCCCGTTTCGGCCAGGAACCCCATCCCTGACCGTGCGCCCGTGGCGCCGGTCCAGCTCACCGTGCATTCCATTGTGTTAACTCCTCGATCGGCGGCCGGCGCCGCATTGCCAAACTGTTGCTTCATGCACACTTGCTTGCTGCGTCGCAACAAGTCGGTCGCGTATACTCGCCTCCAAGCATAACGACGCGTTGTGCACCGATTGTCTCCTCCACCTCTCGTTGGTGGATTTAGCCTCCGGCTCGCAAGGGCCGGGGGCTTTTTTCTGGACCGGACGTGGCGCCAGGAGGCTGGAGACGCACGCATATGATTGCCGCCTCATGAAGAAGCACCTGCAGCCGGCCGACTACTTGAAGAAGATCCTCACGGCCCGCGTGTACGACGTGGCCGTCGAGTCGGCACTGGAGCCGGCCCGCAATCTCTCCCGTCGGCTGCACAACAAGATCCTCCTGAAGCGCGAGGACCAGCAACCGGTCTTCAGCTTCAAGCTGCGTGGCGCCTACAACAAGATGGCACACCTCACGCAAGAGCAGCTCGAGCGGGGTGTGATCTGCGCCTCGGCCGGCAACCATGCGCAGGGTGTGGCCCTGTCCGCACACCGCCTGGGCTCGCGCGCCGTGATCGTGATGCCGGTGACCACGCCGCAACTCAAGGTGGACGCCGTCAAGGCCCTGGGCGGCGAGGTCGTCCTGCATGGCGACAGCTATTCCGATGCCCACGCGCACGCCATGGAGCTCGAGCAGGCGCAGGGATTGACCTTCGTCCATCCTTTCGACGACCCCGACGTCATCGCCGGCCAGGGCACCATCGCCATGGAGATCCTGCGCCAGCACCAGGGCCCGCTCGATGCCGTGTTCGTGGCCATCGGAGGCGGGGGCCTGATCGCCGGGGTGGCCAGCTACATCAAGGCCCTGCGCCCCGAGATCAAGGTGATCGGCGTGCAGATGAACGACTCCGACGCCATGCTGCAGTCGGTCAACGCGAAGAAGCGCGTCACCCTTTCCGATGTCGGGCTGTTCTCCGACGGCACGGCCGTGAAGCTGGTGGGCGAAGAGACATTCCGTGTCGCCGGCGATCTGGTCGACGGCTACATCTCCGTGGACACCGACGCCGTCTGCGCCGCCATCAAGGACGTCTTCGTCGACACCCGCAGCATCGTGGAGCCGGCCGGCGCCATGGCCGTGGCCGCCATCAAGCAATACGTGTCCGAGCACAAGACGCGCGGCCAGACCTACGCCGCCATCCTGTGCGGCGCCAACATGAACTTCGATCGCCTGCGCTTCGTCGCCGAGCGGGCCGAGGTCGGTGAAGAACGCGAAGCCCTGCTCGCAGTGACGATTCCCGAAGAACGCGGCAGCTTCAAGCGCTTCTGCGAAACCATCGGCGGCCTGCCCGGTGGCATGCGCAACGTGACGGAGTTCAACTACCGCATCAGCGACACGGCCGAAGCGCACGTGTTTGTCGGCCTCACCACCCATGGCAAGGGCGAGTCCGGCCGGATTGCGAACAACTTCACCCGGCAGGGCTTCAAGGCGCTCGACCTCACCCACGACGAGCTGGCCAAGGAGCACGTCCGGCACATGGTCGGCGGCCACTCCACCCTGGCCCGCGACGAACGCCTGCTGCGCTTCGTGTTCCCCGAACGGCCCGGTGCCCTGCTGAAGTTTCTCTCGCACATGCGGCCTGGCTGGAACATCACCTTGTTCCACTACCGCAACCAGGGGGCCGACTACGGCCGCATCCTGGTGGGCATGCAGGTGCCGCAGGCCGATCACCAGGCGTTCAAGAACTTCCTGGAGACGCTTGGCTATCCCTATGTCGACGAGACCGACAACCCGGTCTACCGCCTTTTCCTCGGCGGCTGAAGAACCGTCAAGGCGACGCGGGCGCCGGCAGTTCCAGCACCAGGTCGTGTGGCCCGCCCCTCGAGGCGCCGAGCATCACGCGGCGACCTTCCACCGCCTGCACGATCAGCCCTTCGGTCACCTGCCCCCCCACCAGGAACGGCCGGGGCGGCCGCCCGTCGACCGCGATCAGCGCGGCACCGCCGCCCCGCCGGTCGGCCACCACGCCGGTCAGCACGAAACGGCCGGCCAGGTCGGGCGCCGCGGCTGTGGACGCGGTGTTGGCGGGTCCACCGCCTAGCAGGCGCGCGACGGCATCGGCGTTGGCGGGCGGGGGGCTGCGCAGGGCCGGCGGCGCACTGGCCACGCCGGTCGGTGTGCCCATGAAGCGCAGGATCCAGTAGGCGGCGCTGAACAAGGCCAGCGCCCACACCAGGAGGGTGGTGATGCGGACGGCCCAGCGGGGCCGGGGTCCGCCAAACGGGAGGGTGCTGGCCATCGCGCGATTATCATTGACCGCAACTTGTTCTCATTCCCCTACATGAAGTCTCTCGGCAAACGACTCCGCCGCGCGGCCGGCTTCACCCTGATCGAACTCATGGTGGTGCTGGTGATCATCGGCGTCCTCGCCGCGCTCATCGTGCCCAACGTCCTCGACCGGGCCGACGACGCCCGCGTGACGGCCGCGCGCACCGACGTCAACAACCTGATGCAGGCGCTCAAGCTCTACCGCCTGGACAACCAGCGCTACCCCACGGCCGACCAGGGCCTGCAGGCGCTGGTGCAACGCCCGACCACGCAGCCTGTACCGCCCAACTGGAAGTCCTACCTGGAAAAGCTGCCCTCCGATCCGTGGGGCCGGCCCTACCAGTACCTCAACCCCGGCGTGAAGGGTGAGATCGACGTGATGTCGCTGGGCGCCGATGGGCAGCCCGGCGGTGAAGGCGTCAATGCCGACATCGGCAGCTGGCAGTAGCCCAGCCCTCAGCAGTCGCGCCCGCCTGCTGGCGCGCGGCTTCACCATGATCGAACTGCTGGTGGTCCTGGCGATCATCGCCATCGGCACCGCGGGCGTGTCCTTCGCGATTCGAGACTCAGCCGCCACCCAGCTCGAGCGCGAAGGATTGCGGCTGGCAGCCCTCTTCGAATCGGCCCGGGCCCAGTCGCGATCCACCGGCCGGCCGGTGCTGTGGCAGCCCACCGAGACCGGCTTCGAGTTCCAGGGAGCCATGCCCGGCACGCTGCCCCAGAATTGGTTGAGCGACACCGTGGCGGTGGCCGGCTCGCCCCGGTTGGTGCTCGGTCCGGAGCCGATCATCGGCCCGCAAGAGGTCGTGCTGGTGTCCACCACCGCGCCCGAGCGCAGTGTCCGCGTCGCCACCGGCGGCGTGCGACCGTTCCGCATCGTCACCGAGGGCGCGCCATGACGCGCCCGCGCGGCTTCACGCTGGTCGAGGTGCTGGTTGCCTTGGCCATCGTCGCCATTGCCCTGGTTGCAGGGCTGCAGTCCACCGAGGCGCTGACCCGCAACGCCCTGCGCCAGTCCGACATGCTGCTGGCGCAGATCTGCGCGGAAAACGAGCTCAGCCGGGTGCGGCTCGCGCGCCAGATGCCCGGGGTCGGCGAAAGCACCAGCACCTGCGAACAGGCGCATCAGCGCTTCGAGGTGGTGCTGGCGGTCGCCACCACGCCCAACCCCAACTTCCTGCGCGTGGACGCGCACGTGCGACAGGGCGGGCAAGCCTTGTTGCGGCTCTCGACCGTCGTGGGGCGCTACTGATGCGACGTTCGATCCCCGCCGACCGAGGCTTCACCCTGGTGGAGCTGCTGGTGGCGCTGTTCGTGATGTCGCTGGTGGCCCTGCTGGGCTGGCGCGGACTGGACGGCATGGTGCGCACCCAGACCATCACCCAGGAACGCGCCGACGAGGTGCTGGCGCTGCAGGTCGGCCTGGCCCAGTGGCAGGCCGACCTGGACGCCATCGTCCAGCAGCCCCAGCTCGACGCCCTCACCTGGAACGGCCGCGTGCTTCGACTCACCCGCCGGCACCCCCTGGGCGGTGGCGAAGGGGTGTTGGTCGTCGCCTGGGCCCGCCGCGTCGTCGATGGCCAGGGCACCTGGCTGCGTTGGCAATCACCACCACTGCGCACCCGTGGCGAGGTGGAGGAAGCCTGGCGCCGGGCCGACGTGTGGTCCGAAAGCCCGGGCGTGGACGAGCGCGCGCGCGAGGTGGCGGTCCTGCCGCTGGTCGAGTGGCAACTGTTCTTCCATCGTGGCGGTGCCTGGACCAACCCGCAGTCGAGCGACGCGGCCAACAACCCGCCCGCGCAGCCGCCGCAACAACCGGCCGCCGGCCAGCCGCCTGCCAGGGGTCGCGCCACGGCCGCACTGCCCGACGGTGTGCGGCTGGTGCTGTCGATACCCGCCGGGCATCCTTTGGCCGGCGTGCTGACGGTCGACTGGGCCGGCACGTCCGCCAGCGGAGGGCGGCCGTCGTGAACCCCGCTCGCACCCAGGGCGGGGCCGCCCTGCTCATGGCCATGATCACCGTCGCCCTGGTGGCGACCCTGGCCGCGGCCGGCCTGTGGCAGCAATGGCGCAGCGTCGAGATCGAAACCGCCGAACGCGCCCGCACGCAGGCCAGCTGGATCCTGACCGGCGCGCTCGACTGGGCCCGCCTCATCCTGCGCGAGGACGCCCGCTCAGGCGGCGCCGACCACCTGGCCGAACCGTGGGCGGTGCCTTTGCAGGAAGCCCGCCTGTCCACCTTCCTGGCGGCTGATCGCGACGTGGGCACCGCCGGCACCGACGTCGACAACGTGTTCCTGTCCGGCGAAATCGTCGACCTGCAGGCCCGCCTGAACATCTACAACCTGGTCGAGGCCGGGCGCGTGTCCGAAAGCGGCTTGCGCGCCTTCCGCCGGCTGTTCGAAACGCTGGGGCTGCCTGAATCCGAGCTCACCCTGCTCGCGGAGAACCTGCGCCAGGCGTCCGAGATCGGCACCGATGGGGGCTCCTCCACGGCTCCGCTGATGCCGCTCAACGCGCGCCAGCTCCGCTGGCTGGGCCTGGCGCCGGAGACGGTCGAGGCCCTGCAGCCGCACGTCGCGGTGCTGCCGGCACGCACGCCGGTCAATCTCAACACTGCCAGCGCCAGCGTCATCTACGCCGCGGTCGGCGGAATCGACCTGTCCCAGGCCCAGGCCCTGGTCGCCGCCCGCGAGTCCCGCCCTTTCCGCACCCTCGCGGACGCCTCGCGGGTCCTGGGCGGGCGTGACCAGGGGCTGGCTGGCGGCATGGCCGGCGTGGCCACCCGTTTTTTCGAAGTCCGCGGCCGACTGCGGCTGGACGACAGCGTCGTCGAAGAGCGCTCCCTCATCCAGCGCGACGGGCTGAACGTCCGCGCGCTGCAGCGCGAGCGCAGCGTGGTCGCCGCCGGCAGCGGCTCGGGTCGCTGATGCGGCACCGGGCTGGCCCCAGCAGCGACCGAGCCGTCCCTAAAATGGCCCGAATCCCATGAGCTCTCTCTACGTCCTGCTCCCGCTGGAGCCCGCCTCGGCCCACAGCGAGTTCGCCTACGTGCTCTCGCCCGACGGCCGCAGCGTCGCCGCCCAGGCCACCACCACGGCGGCCTTGCTGCCTGCGCCCAGTGGCGCCGGCGCCGAGGTCGTCGCCATCGCCCCCGCCCACGCCCTGTCCTGGCACCGCGCCGACCTGCCCCGGGGCGTGCAGCCCGCGTCGGCTCGCTTGCGTTCGGTGCTGGAGGGCCTGCTGGAGGACCAGCTGCTCGACGACGTCGACCAGGTGCACTTCGCCGTGCAGCCCGACGCTCGCGCCGGCGCGCCGGTCTGGGTGGCCGTGTGCCAGCGCACCTGGCTGCGCAACGCCCTGCAGGCACTCGAAAGCGCCGGGCGCCCGGCCAACCGGGTGGTTCCCGAAGTCGCGCCCGAAACCCCCGGTGGGTTGCATCTCATCGGCGAACCCGAACAGGCGCAGCTGATCGCGCATGGGCCTGAAGGCGTGCTGATGCTGCCCCTGTCCCCGGGCGCCACCAGCCTTCTGCCAGCCTTGCCCGAAGACGCGCCGTGCTTCGCCGAGCCTGCGCTGGCGGCCCAGGCCGAACAGCTGCTGCAGCGCCCGGTGGTGCTGCAGTCGGCGCCCCAACGCTGGCTGCAGGCGGCGCAGTCCCGCTGGGACCTGGCCCAGTTCGAGCTCGCCAGCTCGGGCCGGACCCGGGCCATGAAAAAGGTCTCCAGCCTGCTTGGCGAGGTCTTGCGTGCCCGTCAGTGGCGGCCGGCCCGATGGGGCGCCGCCTTGCTGGTTCTCGCCAACCTGGTGGGCGTCAACGCCTGGGCCTGGCGCGAAAGGGCCCTGCTGCAGGCCAAGCAGGACGAGGTGCGCGCCACCCTCACCCGGACATTCCCGCAGGTGCGGGTGGTGGTCGACGCACCCGTCCAGATGGAACGCGAGCTCGCCAGCCTGCGCCAGGCCACCGGCGCCAGCTCCGACCGCGACCTGGAAACCCTGCTGACCGTGCTGGCCGGACTGTCCGGGGAGCGCACCGCCAGCTCGATCGATTACACCGGCACCGAACTGCGGGTGGCCGGCCTGGGGCTCACCGAAGCCCAGGTGCGCGATGCCCAGCCGGCGCTGCGCAGCCAGGGCCTGGTGGCGCAGCTGAACGGTGATGTGCTGGTGATCGCGCCGGAGGCCCGTCCATGAACGCCGCCTCGCAAGCCCGGAATCCCCTGGCCCAGGCGGGCCAGCGCTGGCGCACCCTGCCGGCCCGCGAGCAGAAGCTGCTGGCGATCGCCGCGCTGGTGGTGCTGGCGGCGCTGGTCTGGTGGCTGGCGGTGGGGCCGGCCATCGCCACGCTCGGCAGCGCACCTGGCCGGCACCAGGCGCTGGACGCGCAGCTGCTGCGCATGCGCACCCTGCAGGCGCAGGCCGAGGCCATGAAGTCGCAGCCGCGCAAGGGCCATGACGAAGCCGTGCGCGCACTCGAAGCCGCCACCCAGGGCCAGCTGGGCACCGCCGCCCGCCTGAACATTGCCGCCGACCGCGCCACCGTCACGCTCACCGGCGTCACCGGCGAAGCGCTCGCGCGCTGGCTCAGTCAATCGCGCCTGAACGCCGGCGCCCTGCCGGCGCAAGCCCGGCTCAACCGCAACCCGGCCGGGGCCTGGGAAGGCACCGTGGTGCTGACCCTGCCGCCGCGCAGCTGACCGGACTTGCACCACCGATGGCCCGCCCACTCTCCGCCGCCGTCCCGACCGCCGCTCCCCCGTGGACCTGGGCGGTGCTCGGCGCCGCCCTGGGGCTGCTGCTGGCCGTGCTCCTGTTCGCCCCGGCCCGCTGGGCGGCCGCCGCCGTGGCCAACGCCACCAGCGGCCGGCTGCTGCTGGAGAACGCCCGCGGCACGATCTGGAACGGCTCGGCCCGCATGGTCCTCACCGGGGGCAGCGGCAGCCGCGACGCCGCGGCTCTGCCCACCCGGCTGGAGTGGCGGCTCACCCCGGCGCCGGGAGGCTTCGGCCTGCGCGTGGCTTCGGCCTGCTGCACCACCGAACCCATCGCCCTGGCGCTCAGCCCCCGCTGGGGCGGCGCCGCCGTGCGCGTGACCAATGGCGCCCCCAGCCAGTGGCCGGCCAGCCTGCTGGTCGGCCTGGGCACGCCCTGGAACACGCTCGACCTCGAAGGCGACCTGCGGCTGAGCACGCAAGACCTGGCGGTGAGCTGGACCGATGGCCGCGTGCAGATGGACGGCCGGGCCGACCTGGCCGCCATGCGACTGGGCTCGCGCCTCACCACGCTGCGGCCGATGGGCAGCTACCAGCTCAGCCTGATCGGCGGCCCCGCACCCTCGCTGCGACTGTCCACGCTGCCCGACAGCAGCCTGCAGCTCAGCGGCACCGGCAACTGGGTGGGCTCGCGCCTGCGATTCAACGGCGAAGCCAGCGCCGCACCCGAACGCGAAGCCGCCCTGGCCAACCTCCTCAACATCATCGGTCGGCGCCAGGGATCGCGCTCCGTCATCACCATAGGCTGAAGTCATGTCCACAACGCGCCCCGCCCTCATCTCCGCCGCCGTGCTCGCCCTGCTGGCCACGGTCGGCCCGCCGGTCGCCGCACAGGGCCAGCCATCCGTCCCCGAGCAGCCCGCCGCGGCCGGCCCTGCGCCCGCAGCGGCGCAGCCGCCCGCACAGGCCAGGCCGGCCCAGCCCCGGCGGCCGGGACCGGCCACCGAGCCGGTCACGCTGAACTTCAACAACGCCGAGATCGAAGCGGTGGCTCGCACCATGGCCGCCATCCTCGGACGCAACATCGTGGTCGACCCGCGCGTGCGCGGCACCATTTCGCTGTCCACCGAGCAGGCGGTGAGCCCGCAGCGGGCCTACAACCAATTCCTGGCGGCCTTGCGGCTGTCCGGCTTCACGGTCGTCGAGTCGGCCGGGCTGCTCAAAGTGGTGCCCGAGGCCGATGCCAAGCTGCAGGCTGCGCCCGTGGCCGTGGGCCAGCCGCCGGCCGGCAACCAGATCGTCACGCAGATCTTCCGGCTCAACTACGAGAACGCGAACAACCTGGTCCCGGTGCTGCGGCCCCTGATCAGCCCGAACAACACGATCAACGTGAACCCGGGGACCAACTCCCTGATCATCACCGACTACGCCGACAACCTGCAGCGCCTGAGCCGCATCGTCGCCGCGCTCGACCTGCCCGCTTCCACCGACGTCGAAGTCATCCCGCTGCAATACGCCGCCGCCAGCGACGTGGCGCCGGTGGTGCAGCGGCTGCTCGACGCCGGCGTCGGCGGCGGCCCCACCGTGCCCGGCGCCCCGCCCGTGGCCGCCGGCGCGGCGGCCAGCACCGGCACCGTGGTGCTGGCCGAGCCGCGCAGCAACTCGCTGATCGTGCGGGCCGCCAATCCCGCGCGCATGAACCTGGTGCGCAGCGTCGTGCAGCGGCTGGACCAGTCCACCGGCGACGCCGGCTCGGGCAACATCCATGTCGTCTACCTGCGCAATGCCGAGGCGGCCCGGCTGGCGGTGATCCTGCGCGCGGCGCTGGCCGGCATGCCTTCCACCGGGCTGCAGACCGGCCCCGGCGGCGCACCCATCGCCGGCGCCCCCCAGGGTGGCGCGTCCGCGGCCCTGCAGCAGGCCAGCGTCGCGCCTGCCGCCACCGGAACCACCAGCGGACTCGGCGCCCAGGCCACGGCCGCCCTGCAGCAGGTCGCGCCGCCCGTGACCGGCGGTCAGATCCAGGCCGATCCAGCCAGCAATGCGTTGATCATCACCGCGCCCGAGCCGATCTACCGGCAATTGCGCGCCGTGATCGACCAGCTCGACCAGCGCCGGGCGCAGGTCTACGTGGAAAGCCTGATCGCCGAGGTCAATGCCGACAAGGCGGCCGAGTTCGGCGTGCAGTGGCAGAACATCCTGGGCAACATCAGCAACAGCCTGGTCGGCGTGCTCGGCACCAACTACACCGTGGGCGGGTCCAACATCATCGGCCTGCAGACCGGCGTGGCCGCCGGCGCCACCTTGCCCGCGCCGGGCCTCAACCTCGGGCTGGTTCGCAACATCGACGGCCGCTACGTGCTGGCCGCGCTCGCCCGTTTCCTCGAATCCAATGCCGAGGGCAACGTGCTGTCCACGCCCAACCTGCTCACGCTGGACAACGAGGAGGCGCGCATCGTCATCGGCCAGAACGTGCCCTTCGTCACCGGCCAGTTCACCAACGCCGGCACCGGCGCGGGCGGCGCCGTCAACCCGTTCCAGACCATCGAACGCAAGGACGTCGGCCTGACCCTGCGGGTGCGGCCGCAGATCAGCGAGAACGGCACGGTGAAGATGCAGATCTACCAGGAGGTCTCCAGCGTCCAGCCGGGCTCCATCAACTCCGCCACCGGCCTCATCACCAACAAGCGCTCCATCGAGTCCAACGTGGTGGTGGACGACGGCGGCATCGTCGTGCTGGGGGGCCTGCTGCAGGACGAGTACGCCAACAACGTCGAGAAGATCCCCGGCGTGGGCGACGTGCCGGTGCTGGGGCGCCTGTTCAAGAGCGAATCGCGCAGCCGGCGCAAGACCAACCTGATGGTGTTCCTGCGGCCGGTGGTCCTGCGCGACCACAGCAGCACGGTGAGCATTTCGCTCGACCGCTACGAGTTGATGCGCATGAACCAGCAGTCCATGCAGCCCAGCCCCAGCCCGGTGCTGCCCATCGGCGGATCGCCCGTCATGCCACCCGCCGTGATCGAGGCACCCGGCGCGCCGCCGCGGCCCTTCATCCCGGCCACGCCCTCGGCCCCGTCGCAACCGGACGCCGTGCACACCCGCTCCGGCGCGGTCCAGCCGGGCGTGGTGGTCATCCCGGCCTCGGCCATGCGGCCCGCGGTGGTCCCGCCCGCGGCGGGAACTCCGGAGGCGATGGGCGGTCAAGCTCCTGCCGCCGCGCCCGCGACCACCGCACCGGTCACCGTCCCCATGGTTCCGGGCACGCCCTTGCCGGCGGCGCAGTAAGGCCACGCCATGCCCCGCTATCCCCTGCCCTACGCCTTCGCCCGCGGCAGCCAGCTGCTGATCGAGGACGACGGTGACACGCTCACGCTCCTGCATGCGGGCCCGCCTTCGGGCAGCGCCTGGAGCGAGGTCATGCGCAAGTTCCGCGTGCGCGCCCTGCAGCAGGTCGATCCGCAGGCCCTGGCGCAGCGCATCAGCGCCGCCTACTCGCAGGGCGAGTCCAGCGCCGCGCTCGTGGTCAGCGAAGTCGAGAACGACGCCGACCTCTCGCGCATGATGCAGGAGCTGCCGGCGGTCGAGGACCTGCTGGAGACCAGCGACGACGCGCCCATCATCCGCATGCTCAATGCCCTGCTCACGCAGGCCGCTCGCGACGGCGCCAGCGACATCCACATCGAGCCCTACGAGCGCCATTCCTCGGTGCGCTTCCGGGTCGACGGCACGCTGCGCGAGGTGGTGCAGCCCAACCGGGCGCTGCACGCGGCGCTCATCTCCCGCCTGAAGATCATGTCCGAGCTGGACATCGCCGAAAAACGCCTGCCGCAGGACGGCCGCATCAGCCTGCGCATCGGCACCCGCGCGGTCGACGTGCGGGTCTCCACGCTGCCCAGCGCGCACGGCGAACGCGCGGTGCTGCGGCTGCTGGACAAGACCGAAAGCAAGCTCAGCCTCGAATCGGTGGGCATGACCGGCGACACGCTCTCGCGCTTCCTGAACCTGGTGGCGCAGCCGCACGGCATCATCCTGGTGACCGGCCCGACCGGCTCGGGCAAGACCACCACGCTCTACGCGGCGCTGTCGCGGCTCGACGCCGAGGCCAGCAACATCATGACGGTGGAAGACCCCATCGAGTACGAGTTGCCCGGGGTGGGACAGACCCAGGTCAACGCCAAGATCGACCTCGACTTCGCCAAGGCACTGCGGGCCATCCTGCGCCAGGACCCCGACGTCATCATGATCGGCGAGATCCGCGACTACGAAACCGCGCAGATCGCCATCCAGGCCTCGCTGACCGGGCACCTCGTGCTGGCCACGCTGCACACCAATGACGCGGTGAGCGCCGTCACCCGCCTGACCGACATGGGCGTCGAGCCCTTCCTCCTCAGCTCGTCCCTGCTCGGCGTGCTGGCGCAGCGGCTGGTGCGCAAGCTGTGCGCCACCTGCGGCGGCCGCGGCTGCAGCACCTGCGGCCAGACCGGCTACCAGGGCCGCACCGGCGTCTTCGAGCTGATGGTGGCCGACGAGAGCATCCGCGCCCTGATCCACAACCGCGCGGCCGAATCCGAGATCCGCGACGCGGCCCTGGCCGGCGGGATGCGCCTGATGCGCGATGACGGCGAGCGGCTGGTGCGCGAGGGCATCACCTCGCGCGAAGAGCTGCTGCGCGTCACGCGCGACTGATCATCCCCCGGGTCACGACACGCGCTCCGGCGCGTGCGGCTGCCCCGGCAACTTGATGGGCGGCGGCGGCTTCGTTCCCTCGCTGGGGGGCACCTGCGGCTTGTCCGGCGCGGGTGGTTCGTTGGGCACGATGGGCTGGTCCGTCGTGGGCGGCACCGGCTCGGGCGTGGGCACCTCCGACGGTTGGGCTCGGGTCGACTCGGTCATGGCCGCGGCTCTGTGTTCGAAAGCCCCATGGTCCCTCGCATCGCCGGCTGCGCGGCCCGGCTGCGACCGCCTCGGCCTGTCGGCCGGGGCCGACAGGCCGCCCGCACCGCCCCGCCTCCGGCACTGCCTGTTTCTTACGCATGAGGTTCGGGAGCCCCGTCGCCACGGGCCCTCCGGACGCGTGTCCACGTGTTGTCCACAGCCTGGGGCACAGGCGCTGGGGGCAACTCAGCGGTGGCCTCGCCATCCGCGGGTCGATGCCTGCATCAGGTGGGCGTGGAACACCTCGGCGATCGGCGACAGCTTCTTGCCACGCGGATAGACCACGTGCCACTGCGACGCGAGCGGGAAGCCCTTGACGTCCAGTACCGCGACCTGGCGCGCACCGGTGCGGCCCTGCACGGCGTGGGTCGACAACACGGCCACGCCCAACCCGCCGGCGACCGCTTCCAGGATGGCCTCGCTGCTGCCCAGCTCCAGCCGCAAGGCGGGCGAGAAGCGCTCGCGGGCGAAGCAGGCGTCGACCGCCATCCGCGTGCCCGAACCCGGCTCGCGCAGGATGAAGCGCTCGCCCGCGAGGTCGCGCAGCCCGATGCCTGGTTGCCGGGCCAGCCGGTGGCGCGCGGGCGCGATCAGCAGCAGCGGATTGGGCATGAAGACCTGGTCCTCCAGGTCGATGTCGGGCGGCGGCTGCGACATCACGTACAAGTCGTCCAGGTTCTCGCGCAGGCGGGCCACCACGCCGTCGCGATTGAGCACCTCGAGCGAAATGTCGATCTGCGGATGGCGGGCGCAGAAGCTGCCCAGCAGGCGAGGCACGAAGTACTTCGCGGTGCTCACCAGCGCCACGCGCAGGCGGCCGCGGGTCAGCCCCTTGAGGCCGTCGATGCGCTGCTCCAGGGCATCCCATTCGGCGGCGATCGCGCGCGCCGACCGGGCCAGCTCGCGCCCCGCCTCGGTGAGGTGGACACGCCGCGAGACCACCTCGTACAGGGGCATGCCGAACGCCTGCGTGATCTCGCGCAGCTGCATGGACGCGGTGGGCTGCGTCACGTGCAAGGTCCGCGCGGCCCCGCCGACGCTGCCGGTTTCGGCCAGCGCCAGGAACAGCCGCAACTGCCGGAAAGTGATATTCATCAAGTTTTCTCTATGGATATCGTCTGGAGAATCGATTTTACGAACGGGCCGCCGCGGCCTAGCATTGGCCGCACCTGGAGAACCGATGAACAACCTGCTCGATCCCGCCCTGCTCTTCTTCATCCTGGGCGTGACCGCCGGTGCGCTGCGCTCCAACCTGGAGATCCCGCAGCCGATCGCGAAATTCCTGTCCCTCTACCTGCTGATGGCCCTGGGCCTCAAGGGCGGCTTCGCGCTGTCCAGCTCCGGCTTCAGCGCCACGGTGGCCGTGAGCCTGCTGGCGGCCCTGACCATGGCCGCCCTGGTGCCCATGCTCGGCTATGCGTTCCTGCGCCGACACGTCGGCCGCTTCGACGCTGCGGCCATCGCGGCCTCCTACGGTTCGGTCAGCGCGGTCACCTTCGTGACCGCCATGCAGTCCCTGGAGTCGCAGGGCCTGGCGCCCGGCGGGCACATGGCGGCGGCGATGGTGGTGATGGAGTCGCCCGCGGTCATCTTCGCGGTGCTGGTCGCCAACTCGCTGCGGCAGCGGCAGGCCGCCACGGCCCACGTGCTCCCGGGCACCGGCGCCGCCTCACTGGCGGGATGGGGCGGCGGCCACGCGTCGACGCCCATCGGCAAGATCCTGCACGAGTCCTTCACCGACGGCGCGCAGCTGCTGCTGCTCGGCGCCATGGCCATCGGCTATTTCAGCGGAGACGCCGGCAAGGCGGTGATGCAGCCCTTCGCGGGCGACCTGTTCAAGGGCATGCTGGCCTTCTTCCTGCTGGACATGGGCCTGCTGGTGGCGCGCCACTTCGGCTCGGCCCGGCAAAGCTCGCCCGTGCTGCTGGCGTACGCCGTGCTGGCCCCGCTGGTGCACGCCAGCCTCGCCCTGCTGCTGGCGGCCCTGGTGGGCATGCCGGCAGGCGACGCGGCCCTGCTGATGGTCCTCTCGGCCAGCGCCTCCTACATCGTGGTGCCGGCGGTGCTGCGCAACGCCATCCCCGAGGCCAACCCCTCGCTCTACTTCGGGCTGTCGCTGGGTGTGACCTTCCCCCTCAACCTGATGGTCGGCATCCCGCTCTACACCTGGGCTGCGCGCACGGTGCTCTAGCCGAAGCGTGGGAAAACGAGGCCGAGCGCAGCGATGGCTCGTGGAAATGATCCCCTGTGGCTGCGCCGAGGAGCGCAGGGCGGCGGGGTTCGCGTGAGCGGGGGTTTGCTCATTTTGCGAAGCAAAGTGAGCAAACTTTCTTGAAAGGGACTCGCCCGCCGGGACGAAATCCCGGCCTGCAACGACCGCTACGAAAACAACGACAAAGCGTCGATCAAACGTTCATGACGCAAACGGCGCGCACGTTCAGGTAAGCATCCACCGCCTCGGGTCCGCCTTCAGACCCATACCCCGAATCCTTGATGCCACCAAAAGGCACCTCGGCCGTCGGCAGCGCCGGCATGTTCACGTACAGCATGCCCACCTCCACGCGCCGCCCCAGCAGGTCGGCGTTCTTCAGCGAGCGGGTGAAGGCATAGCCGGCCAGGCCATAGGGCAGTCGGTTCGACTCGGCGATCGCGTCCTCCAGCTTGCTGAAGCTGCGGATCGCGGCCAGCGGGCCGAAGGGTTCGTCGTTGAACACCTTGGCATCCAGTGGCACGTCGGCCAGGATGGTCGGTTTCCAGAAGTTGCCCTCGTTACCCAGGCGCTCGCCACCAGCCAGCACCGTGGCGCCGCGCTCGACCGCATCCTGGGTCATCTCGGCCATGGCGGTGAGCCGGCGCGGGTTGGCCAAGGGGCCCATCTGCGTGCCCTCGGCCAGGCCATCGCCGACCCGCAGGCCCTGCGCGTGCTTGGCGAAGGCCTGGGCGAATTCTTCCCGAATGGCCTCGTGCACGAGGAAGCGGGTGGGCGAGATGCAGACCTGGCCCGCGTTGCGGAACTTGGCGGCGGCAGCCGACTTGATCGCCAGGCCGATGTCCGCGTCCTCGCAGACGATGACCGGGGCGTGGCCGCCCAGCTCCATGGTCACGCGCTTCATGTGCTGGCCGGCCATCGCGGCCAGCTGCTTGCCCACGGGGGTCGAGCCCGTGAAGGTGATCTTGCGCACGATCGGGTGCGGGATCAGGTAGCTGGAGATCTCGGCCGGGTTGCCGTAGACCAGCCCCAGCACGCCGGGCGGCAGGCCTGCGTCGGCGAAGGCCTGGATCAGCGCGGCCGGGCCAGCGGGCGTTTCCTCGGGCGCCTTGACGATCATCGAGCAGCCCGCGGCCAGCGCCGCGGCCACCTTGCGCACCACCTGGTTGATCGGGAAGTTCCAGGGCGTGAACGCGGCCACCACGCCCACCGGATCCTTGACCACCATCTGGCGGATGGAGAGGTTGTGGCGCGAGGGCACGATGCGCCCGTAGACGCGGAAGCCTTCCTCGGCGAACCACTCGATGATGTCCGCCGCCGAGGCGGCCTCACCCTTGGCCTCGACCAGCGGCTTGCCCTGCTCCTGGGTCAGCATGCGGCCGATCGTCTCGGCCCGCTCTCGCATGAAGCCGGCGGCCTTGCGCATGATCTTGCTGCGCTCGGCGGCGGTCATGTCGCGCCAGGTCTCGAAGCCCTTCTGCGCCGCTTCGAGCGCACGGTCGAGGTCGACCTTGCTGGCATGGGCGACGCGGCCGATCTCGGCGCCGGTCGCCGGGTTCATGACGGCCAGCGTGCGGCCATCCGCCGCATCCAGCCATTGGCCGTTGATGAAGAGTTGAGTGTTGGGATAGGTCATGCGCGTGTCTCGTAGGGGAAGAAGGGGAGCAACAGTGGATGGTAGGGGATGTGCAAAAGCAGTTGCCAGGTCAGACTTTCCAGCGGGACATTCGGCAGGTCGACCCGCCGCGCAGCGGCAGGGCGCCCCAGCGGCTACCGCGGAACCGGCTTTGCCGGGCCGCTGGTTGCGCCCCCTGGGGGGGGGAGCGGCCGAAGGCCGTTTCGGGGGGGACCTAGTTCGCCAACACCGTGCCCGTGCAATCACCGAAGCCGATGCGTGCGGCCCCGGGCTTCTCGCACCACCCGCGCAGGATCACGGTGTCACCGTCCTCCAGGAAGGCGCGGCTGTCGCCGCCGGGCAGTTGCAGCGGCTTCTTGCCGCCTTCGGTGAGCTCGATCAGCGCTCCGGCCTGGTCCAGCGTGGGGCCCGAGAGCGTGCCGCTGCCCAGCAGGTCGCCCGGCTGCAGGTTGCAGCCGTTCACCGTGTGGTGGGCCACCATCTGGGCCACCGTCCAATACGCGTGGCGGTAGCTGGTGCGGCAGATCGAGGCCGGCGCCTGGCCCGTTTCGCGCATGCGCGCGGTCTGCAGCAGCACCTCGAGCTGGATGTCCAGCGATCCGGCCTGGCGGTTGTCCGCCGAGTCCAGGTAAGGCAGCGGCTGCGGGTCGCCTTCGGCGCGCGAGAAGGGCACGCGGTAGGGTGCCAGCGCCTCCAGCGTCACCACCCAGGGCGAGATGGTGCTGGCGAAGTTCTTGGACAGGAAAGGGCCGAGCGGCTGGTACTCCCAGGCCTGGATGTCGCGGGCCGACCAGTCGTTGAGCAGCACGATGCCGAACACGTGGGCCTCGGCTTGCTCGATCGCGATGGGCTCCCCGATCGCGTTGGCGGGCCCGATGAACACACCCAGCTCCAGCTCGATGTCCAGCCGCTTGCTGGGGGTCAGCTGGGGCTGCGCGGCACCGGGCGCCAGGGTCTGGCCCATCGGGCGCCGGAAGGCCTGGCCCGAGGTGACGATGCTGGAGGCGCGGCCGTGATAGCCGATCGGCACCCACTTGTAGTTGGGCAGCAGCGGGTTGTCGGGGCGGAACTGTTTGCCGATGTTCGTGGCGTGGTGCACCGAGGTGTAGAAGTCGGTGTAGTCGCCGATGCGCGCCGGCACGTCGTATTCGGCCTCCTGCAGGGGCACCAGGCAGGCCTGCAGCGCGCCCTGCTGGGCAGAGCCTTCGCGCAGCGCACGCGACAGCGCCAGCCGCAGCGCGCTCCACGCGTCGGGGCCCAGCGCCATCAGCGCGTTGAGCTTGTCCTGCGCGGCAGCACGGATCGCCTCGCCGGCCGCGCCCTCGAACACCGCGGCCCGCGACAAGGCCGCCAGGTCCACGATCTGGTCGCCGATGGCCACGCCACCGCGAAAGGCCTCGCCCTGCCCCCGCCGGCGGAACACGGCGAAAGGCAGGTTCTGCAGCGGGAACTCGCAACCGGCGGCCTGGGCCGAGGCGACCCAGCTGCGCAGGTTCGGGTCGTGGGTTTCGTTCAGTGGGGACATGCACAAACTCCTTGAATGCAACCCGCCATTTTGCGGCGGCGCGCGCACCCGCTGGCCAAGCCTGAGCTGCCGGGGCGGGTCGCGCCCGCCGACAGCGACCCGGGCCCTGGCGCCGGGCTATGCTTTCGCTCCCGAGAGACAACGCCGGCGCACATGCCGACGTCGAAAGGCAAGCTCATGAAAGAACCCACCTCCCCCGCCGAACTCGCCCTGCGCGACGCCGCCCGCGAATACCACCGCAGCCCCGGCAAGGGCAAGATCGCGGTCACGCCCACCAAGCCCCTGTCCAACCAGCGCGACCTGTCGCTGGCGTATTCGCCCGGAGTCGCCTATCCCTGCCTGGACATCCAGGCCGATCCGTCGCTGGCGGCGGAGTACACCGCCCGCGGCAACCTGGTGGGCGTGGTCACCAACGGCACCGCCGTGCTCGGGCTGGGTGACATCGGGCCACTGGCCGGCAAGCCGGTGATGGAGGGCAAGGGGTGCCTGTTCAAGAAGTTCGCCGGGATCGACGTGTTCGACATCGAGCTGGCCGAGCGCGACCCCGACAAGCTGGTGGACATCGTCGCCGCGCTGGAGCCCACGCTGGGCGGCGTCAACCTCGAGGACATCAAGGCGCCCGAGTGCTTCTACATCGAGCGCAAGCTGCGCGACCGGCTGAACATCCCCGTCTTCCACGACGACCAGCACGGCACCGCCATCATCTCCGGGGCCGCCCTGCTCAATGGCCTGGAGCTGGTGGGCAAGCGCATCGACCAGGTGAAGCTGGTGGCCTCGGGCGCCGGCGCCGCCGCCATCGCCTGCCTGGACCTCATGGTCGAACTGGGCGTCGCGCGCCGCAACATCTTCGTGGTCGATTCCAAGGGCGTGATCTACCAGGGACGCCCGGGCGGCTTCGACGAATCCAAGGCCGCCTACGCGCAGGACACCTCGGCCCGCACCCTGGCCGACGTGGTCCAGGGCGCCGACGTGTTCCTGGGCTGCTCCACCGCCGGCGTGCTCTCGCCCGAGATGGTCAAGACCATGGCCGACAAGCCCATCATCCTGGCGCTGGCCAATCCAGAACCCGAGATCCGCCCCGAGCTGGCGCGGGCGGCGCGGCCCGATTGCATCATCGCCACCGGCCGCTCCGATTACCCGAACCAGGTCAACAACGTCCTGTGCTTCCCGTACATCTTCCGCGGCGCCCTCGACTGCGGGGCCACCAAGATCACCGAGGCGATGAAGCTCGCCTGCGTGCGCGAAATCGCCGCGCTGGCCAAGGCCGACATCAGCGAGGAAGTGGCCAACGCCTACGCCGGCACCGAGCTGTCCTTCGGTCCCGACTACATCATCCCCACGCCCTTCGACTCGCGCCTGATCCTGCGCATCGCACCGGCCGTGGCGCGTGCCGCCGAGGAATCGGGCGTGGCCACCCGGCCCATCACCGACTACGACGCCTACACCCAGAGCCTCACCCGCTTCGTCTACCAGACCGGCATGATCATGCGGCCGGTCTTCATGGCGGCCAAGGCTTCCGAGGCCAAACGCGTGGCCTATGCCGAGGGCGAGGACGAGCGCGTCCTGCGCGCGGCGCAACTCGCCATCGACGACAAGCTGGCCCACCCCATCCTGATCGGCCGTCCCGAGGTGATCGAAGCGCGCATCGCCAAGGCCGGCCTGCGCATGCGCCTCGGGCAGGACGTCGAGTGCGTCAACCCGGAGAGCGACACGCGCTTTCGCCACTACTGGGAAACCTATCACCATCTGATGGGTCGCCACGGCATCACGCCCGAGGCGGCCAAGGCCGCCGTTCGTCGCTCCAACACGCTGATCGGTGCGCTGGGCGTGCGCCTGGGTGATGCCGACGCCATGCTGTGCGGCCTGGTGGGCCGCTTCGACGGCCACCTCGAACACGTGCGGCAGGTGGTCGGCTGCGAGGACGAGTCCGGTGCCCTGGCCACCCTCAACGGCCTGATGCTGCAGGACCGCACGCTCTTCATCGCCGACACCTACGTCAACGAGGATCCCGACGCCGCGCTGCTCGCGCGCATCGCGCAGATGGCCGCGGCCCAGGTGCAGCGCTTCGGCCTGCCGCCCAAGGTGGCCTTCCTCTCGCACAGCAACTACGGCTCGTCCTCGCGCGGTTCGGCCGCCAAGATGCGGCGAGCGCGCGACCTGTTCCGGCAGCTCGAACCCGACATCGAGTGCGACGGCGAGCTGCAGGGCGACGCCGCCCTGTCCGAGCCCGTGCGCCGTGCCAGCCTGATGGATGGCACGCTCACCGGCGAGGCCAACCTGCTGATCTGCCCCACGCTGGATGCGGCCAACATCCTGTTCAACGTGCTCAAGATCACCGGCGGCCACGGCATCACCGTGGGCCCGATGCTGCTGGGCGCCAAGGCGCCGGTGCACGTGCTCACGCCCTCGGCCACCGTGCGCCGCATCGTCAACATGACCGCGCTGGCCGCGGCGGCAGCCAGGCGCTAACCACCCGCAGTCGCCGTTACACCCGCTTGCGGCGACTGCGGCGGCCTCTGGTAGAAACCCTTCCCTTTCACAAGACCGCGTCGGAGCGCGGCACAAGGGAATCGTTGCCGAATGTTTGTTGATCGTTCATCGCGCGGCGTCGTCGCCGCCGCCACCGCCCTGCATCGCCCTGCGCCCCGCGCAGCCCTGTGCAGCCGATCCATCGGCTCTGCCGCGACCTGAATGACGGCGAGCACGGTCGAGCGGACCTTCCTCGGTCCCGTCCCCCACGTCACGCCCGGCGAACTGGCGTCCGGCCAGCGCCTGCTGGTGCGCGACCTGGGCTGGGCCAGCCTCACCGGGGCCTTCTCCGGCGGGGTGATCCTGATGGCCTTCGCGCTGTCGGTCGGGGCCACGCCCTTCCACATCGGCCTGTTGGCCGCCATTCCCTTCCTCGCGCAAGTGGCCCAGCTGCCCGCGGCCTGGCTGATCGAGCGCGTGCGCAAGCGCCGGCTGATCGGCGTGGGCACCCTCACCGGCGCGCGCGTGCTGATCGGGCTGATGGCCCTGCTGCCGCTGCTGCCTTCGCTGCCGGCGGCGCTGGCCCTGCTGATCGTGCTGCAGGTGCTGATCGCCTCGCTGCATGCGGTGGGCGGCTGCTCTGTCAATTCCTGGCTGCACCAGCTGATCCCGCCGCAGCAACTGGGCCACTTCTTCGCCCGGCGGCTGTTCGTCGGCACGCTGGTCGCCTGCGTGGGCACGCTGGCCGCCGGCGCGCTGGTGGACCATCCGCCCCTGGGCCAGACCGCCAACGCCTATGTCGTGGCCTTCCTGCTGGCGGGGCTCGCCGGCTTCGTCAGCTCCAGCTACCTGGCCCGGACCCCCGAGCCGCTCATGCCCGACGCCGGGCCGGCCAGCGAGCTGGGCGAGCGCATGGCCGCGCCCTTCCGCGACCGCAACTTCCGCCGCCTGCTGGTGTTCATGGGCGCCTGGACGCTGGCGTCCAACGTGGCCGCGCCCTTCCTCACCGTGTACCTGATCAACCAGCGCGGCTACTCGGTGATCACGGTCACCCAGCTGTGGGTGGTGAGCCAGGTCGCCAACGCGCTCACCCTGTACCTGTGGGGCCGGCTGTCGGACCGGCTGTCGAACAAGAGCGTGCTGGCGGTGGTGCTGCCGGTGCACTTCCTGGGCATGCTCGCCCTGGTGTTCGCCGAGGCCGTGTCCAGCCCCGAGGCGCAGCTGGCCCTGCTCTACGCCATCCACCTGGTGCTGGGCATCGCCACCGGCGGCATCGGCCTGGCCACGGGCAACATCGGCCTGAAACTCGCGCCGCGGGGCCAGGGCACGCCCTACCTGGCCGCCATCGGGCTGGTGTCGGCGGTGGCCGGCGGTTTCGCACCGATCGCCGCCGGTGCGCTGGCGCAGACGCTGAAGACCAGCGCCTTCTCGGCAGTGATCCGCTGGGCCACCCCCGGCAGCGCCGGCGAAAAGACCGTCGTGAGCTTCGCCCACTGGGAATTCCTGTTCGCCATCTCCGCGCTGCTCGGCCTGTACGTCATGCACGCCCTGTCGCGGGTGCGCGAAGGCGAAGAGGTGAGCGAACGGCTGGTGGTGCAGGAATTCGCCCTCGAAGCCTGGCGCGCGCTGAACAACTTTTCCGCCGGGGCGCTCGGCAACCTGTTCCCGTTCGAGCGCCTGACCGAGCGGCGCAAGTGGTGGCGCGAGCGCTTCGCGCGGCAGGATGTGTGAGGGTTCTGGTCCTGCCGCTCGTCACAACGCCTGCGACACGAAGGCGTAGAGCACCAGCGGTCGCGCCGGAAACCCCGCCGGCCGCGTCAGCGGCGTCGCCGCCATCGCCTCGAAGGCCAGGCCGGCGCGCGTCGCCCTCACCCCCGCCGCCGTGCCGGCGAGCTGTCGGCCCGGCTGCGTGGCGGCGCTCTCGCCCCAGATGCGCCCGTAGTCCAGCGCCAGCACCCCGGCCCACCGCGCATTGCCCCAGGTGCCCAGGAACGTGCTGGCTTCATTGCGCCAGGCCAGGCCGCTCTCGGCCAGCAGGACCGCGTCGCCGTCGAAGCCGCGCACCGTGTATCGGCCGCCGATGGCGAACTGATCGATCGCCAGGGTCGTCTGCCGGGTGGCCTGCAAGCGCAGGCTGGACTGCACGGTCCAGGGCTGCGCTCCCCGGCGCAGGTCCTGCTGCCAACCCAGCGCGGCGCTCCACACGCCGGGGCGCAGGCGGGCCCCACCGCCTTCGGATGCGGCGAGCTCGGGCGATGCCTGGCGGGCGGACACCACGTGCCGCAGGCCGAGTTCGGCGTCCAGGGCGCCGGTGCCGAACAGCTGGCGGTAGCGCAGCCCGGCGCTGGCGCTGGTGCTGCGGCGACGCTGCGCCACCACCTCCTGGTCACCGACCCAGCCCCGGGATCGACGCGCCGACACCGCGGCGAGCAGGTCCAGGCGGCTGCTGGCTGAACGCCAGGCGGTGTGCTGCAAGCGCAGCTCCCCGGTCTCGCTCTCACCGCCGATCGCCACGGTGTGCAGCGGCATGGGCTGGGCGAAGCGGTTGCGGCCGGCCTCCAGCGTCCACAACCCGTAGCCCCACGGCACGCTGTACTGCACCGAGCCCGCCTGGCTGCGGCGTTCGGGCCCCGGGCGTTCCACCGGGGTCTGGAAGCTGAAGGCCAGGATGTCGTTCAGTCCGAGCGGGTTGTCCCAGGCCCCGTGCCCCGCCGCCAGGGTGCGGCCCAGCACCGGCCCGCCGCCGTTGTCCAGGCGCAGGCCGCCGCGCAGGCGCTGGCGCCAGGTGGCCGGCTCGCGTTCGATGAACAGGTCGCTGGTGTCCGGGCGCTCGCCGGGCTCGACGCGCACGCGCACCGATTGGCTGGGCAGCCGCTTCATGTTCTCGACGCCGTGCTCGAGGTCGCGCGTGTTCATCAGGTCCCCGGTGGCGAGCGGGAAGGCGTTGCGCCAAGTCCCCCAGCCGTCGGCGGCATCGGGCCCATCGAGCAGCTCGATCCGGGCCACGCGGCCGGCGTGCAGCTGCAGCAGCAGCCTGCCGCTGGCGAGGTCCTGTGCGGGATAGGCCACCCGCGTCGTGGCAAAGCCCGCCGCCTGCAGCGCCTGGTCGAGCTCGTGCGCCAGCCGGGCCAGGCCCTGGCCGCCGAGGCAGGCGGGCGGCCGGGTGCGCGCCATTTGCAGCAGCCAGGTGAATCGCGCGGCATCGGGGCCGGCCAGCTCGACCTCGCGCACCGGGTGGCAATCGGTCTCGACCGGCGGCGGACCCGCCGGGCCGGCACGCTCCGGCGGGCGCAGCTCGCTGGGCGCGAACTCCAGGGCCCGGCGTTCGCGCTGGCGGCTCTCCTCCTGCCGGCGCAGGCCTTCGAGGATCAAGGGGTCGGCCGCCGATGGGGCCAATGGCTGGGCCGCCACCACGCCCGCCATCGCGCAGGCCGACAGCAGCACGGCCAGGCGAGCGAGGGCCGGGGGAACGAGGAAGACGGGCGCGGCGGGCCCGGAGAAATGGATCACTGGTGCTCCGGCTGGGTTCGGCGGTCGGGTGGGACAGCGGGTCGCGCGGATCAGGCGCGCCGCGCGGCGTGAAATGTAAAACAAAGTATTCGATCGCCCGCCGCAATCGCCCATTGGGGCCATGCCCGGCGGCCCACGCGAGCCCCAGCCGCACGTATCGTCGGCAGGATCGCCAGGAAAGCCATGTCCACGAAGATTTCCGTCATCCACGCTGCGCAGATCGACCGGGCCATGCAGGCCCGGTGGCTCGCGCTCCAGGAGGCCAACCCCGCCCTCGCCAGCCCCTACTTCTGCCCCGAGTTCACCCGGCAGGTCGCCCGGGTCCGCCCCGACGTGCGGGTGGCGGTCATCGAGGACGCCGATGGCGTCCAGGGCTTTTTCCCGTACCAGGGCCGCTGGGGCATGGGACGCCCGGTGGGTGCCCCGCTGTCCGACCACCATGGCGTGGTCTGCGCACCGGACCTGTCGATCGACTGGCCGCGGCTGCTGCAGGCCACCGGCCTGTCGTTCTGGGAATTCGACCACCTGCCCCGGGCGCAGGCGCCGACACCGGGCCTTCGGCCATCGGAGTCCCCCGGGCTGGACCTGTCGCGCGGCTTCACCGCGTACAAGCGCTCGCGGATCGAGTCCGGCGCGCGCCGCATCGCCGAGCTCGACCGCAAGGCCCGCAAGATGGCGCGCGAAGTGGGGCCCCTGCGCTTCGAGCCGCACTCGGCCGATCGGGCGGTGTTCGACGCCGTGCTGGAACTGAAGTCGCAGCAGTGCCGGCGCACCGGCGTGCCGGATTTCTTCGCCCGCGGATGGACCCGCGAGCTGGTCGAATCGATCTGGAAAACGGAGCACCCCGGCTTCGCCGGGCGGCTCTCCGCGCTGTATGCCGGCGACACCCTGGTCGCTGCCCACCTGGGGATGCGCTCGCGCACCGTGTGGCACTGGTGGTTCCCGGTCTACGAGCACGCCCAGGCCCGGCACTCCCCCGGCGCCCAGATGCTGATGGCGGTGGCCCAAGCGGCCGCCGCCGAGGGGTGCGGCCTGCTCGACCTGGGCAAGGGCGAGGACGCATACAAGCACAGCTTCGCCGACTGCGCCTCACCGCTGGTCGAGGGCTGGGTGAGCCGCCCGGCCCTGGCCACGGCGCTGCACGGCGCGCGCGGCGCCACGATGAACTGGCTGCGGTCCTCGCGAGCCTTGCAGCCGTTGAAGCCGCTGGTGCGGCGGATCAGGCGCCGGGCGGTTTGAAATGCTCCCCCGGGTCGCACCACCCACCCCGGCTAGCTCGAGAGCCAGCGGAGCAGGCGACCATGACGTCTAGGCCAGCGGCTTGCGCGGCCGCACCGTGGCCGCGGAACGGTGCTCCGGCAGGGGCCGGTGTTCCGCCGCCGGCTTGACCTCGCCGCGCCCCAGGCCGACCCAGCGGCGCAGGCGCACCGTGCCGCGGACGGAGGGGTGCTGGCGCCACTCCTCGAAGGGCGTGGTCACCTGGGCCAGCAGCAGGGGCAGGGGCGTGGACAGCCACACCGAAATACGCGGCAGGCAGAGCAAGTCGCTGCCTGCCGGCGCGCGCCGGCTATCCGAGCTGGTGGCCATGGCATAGCCGGCATCGCGCGCCATCTCCACGTGCTCGGGCCGGTACCGCCCGTACGGGTAGCAGAAGCTGCGGACCTCGCAGCCCAGCAGGTGCTCCAGCTCGTCCTTGCAGTGCGTGATCTCGTCATGCGCCCGCCCTGCGTCGCAGGTGGGCAGGTCCACGTGGTTGCAGGTATGCGCGCCCACCTCCATGCCGGCATCGATCCAGCCGCGCAATTGCGCCAGGTCCATCAGCGGCGCGTCGGGCACGCCGATCGAGCGGTCCCAGACGTTCGAGCCGCCGACCTGCCGGCTGACCACGAAGGAGGTGGCCGTGAAGCCCAGCTCGCGCAGCACCGGCAGCGCGTGCAGGTAGTTGTTGACGTAGCCGTCGTCCAGGGTGATGCCCACGACCTTGCCGGTCTTCTCTCCGCGCAGGTAGGGCTCCAGCTCGCGAAGGGACACCCCGCGCCAGCCCAGGCGATGGAGCGCCCGCATCTGCCGCGCGAACCGGGCCGGCGGCAGCACCAGGCTGCGGAAAGGCACTCCCCGCTTGGGCAGGGCATCGGTCTGGTGGTACGAGAGGATCGGGATGGGGGGCCGAAAGGGCAGGCTTGAGCTCGTCTCGTTCATCGTTCTGTCCGGTTCACTCCCACGCGTGGAGCTCGGCTAAAGGTCGACAGTTCAGGCATTGTGAGGCTGGACCGCAAGCTCGTGGGGCGGTCCCGCGCCTGCCAACCCCGCCCGATGGAGCTATTGCCCCAGCCGTGCCAGGGAAAACCGGTCAGCCGATGCTGCGGTAGACGGCGTCGATGAGCGCGCCGGCGAGGGGACCCGTGTTGGCGATGGGATGCATGCGGTTGGGCACGTAGCTGAAGCTCAGCCGCCGGTCCGGATCGGCGAAAGCGATCGGCCCGCCCATGCCCGGATGGCCGAAGCTGCGCGGCCCCGGTCCGATCGAGAACGCCGGACCCGCCCGCATGAAGCCCAGCCCCATGGCGAAGGGGCGCTGCGTCATGAAATCCATCCCGTTCCAGCTGCCCTCCACCGCCTCGGCCAGCACGGCCGGATCGACCACCTCATACCCCTCCAGCCGTCCGCCCGCCGCCAGGGCCGCATAGATGCGTGCCATGCCGCGCGCGTTGCCATGGCCGGCGTAACGCCGCCAGGCGGTCGAGTTGTAGTCCTCGTCGCGCGGCAGCGGCCGCCAGGCGCGGTGGAGTGGCGACTCGGTGTTGCGCTTCATGCCCTCCAGGCTGGGCGTGCCCGGGGTCTCGATGTAATCGGCGCACAGGTCCATCTGCGCGTCTTCCAGGCCCAGCCAGTACTCGGCGCCCAGCGGCGTGGCGATCTCGTCGCGCTGGACGTCATGGATGGATCGCCCGGTCGCCTGCCGCACCAGTTCGGCGCACAGCGGCGGGTAGGTGAAGGAGTGGTAGCAGGCCTGGGTGCCCGGCGGCCACTCGGGGGCCTGCTCCTCCAGCGCCCGGGCGACCACGCCCGGCTGGTAGAGCGAACCCGGCGGAGCCCGGTCGGGAAAGGGCAGGCCCGCCAGGTGGCCCAGCAGCAGGCGCACGCTGAGGTCCTGCTTGCCGGCCTGTCCGAAGGCCGGCCAGTAGCGGGCCACCGGCGCGTCGAGTTCGACCGCGCCCTGCCCCACCAGGCGCAGCACGCACAGCGCGAACACCGACTTGCCGACCGACTTCATGTCGGTGATCGTGTGCCGCTGCCACGGCAGGGTGCGCGCCCGGTCACGCCAGCCGGCCCACAGGTCGACCACCGGCTGGCCGTCGACCATCACGGCCACCGCGCAGCCCACCTCATCGCCGCTGGCCATGTTGGCCTGCAGCGCCTGGCGCACCGGCTCGAATGCCGGGTCGCAAATGCCGTCGATCGGCGCGTCGCCTGCCTTCATGCGCCGCCCGTCATTCCATGCTGATCCTGGCTTCGCGGATCACCTTTCCCCATTTGGTGATCTCGCTTTCCAGCGCGGACTTGAACTGCTCGGGCGACATCACCAGCGTGCGGCTGTCGGCCTTGGCCCAGGCTTCCTGGACATCGGGGCGGCGCAGGATGGCGCTGATCTCCGTGTTGAGCCGCTCCACGATGGGCCGCGGCGTGCCCGCCGGGGCCGCCACGCCGATCAGCACCGGCACGTCGTAGCCGGGCAGGCCGGCTTCGGCGATGGTGGGCACCTCGGGCAGCGCCGGCGAGCGCTGCGAGCCGGTGACGCCCAGCGCCCGCAGCTTGCCTTCGCGAATGAGCTGGGTCGCGCCGGTGACCGGATGGAACATCGCCTGCACGCGGCCCTCCAGCAGGTCGACGCGGGCCGAGCCGCCGGTCTTGTAGGGGATGTGGACCATGTGCACGCCGGCCATCGACTCCATCAGCTCGCCCTGCAGGTGCAGCATGCTGCCCGTTCCGGTGGAGGCGTAGTTGATCTGCCCCGGCTTCGACTTCGCCAGCGCGATGAACTCCTTGAGGTTGTTCGCCGGCACGGAGGGGTGCACCACCAGCACGCCCTCGGCCGCGCTGAGCGTGGCCACCGGCACCAGGTCGCGCAGCAGCTGGTACTTGGAGCGGTTGATGCCCATCGCCTCCAGCACCGAATGCGAGCTGGTGATCATCACCAGCGTGTGCCCGTCCGGCGCGGCCTTGGCCGCCATCTCGGTGCCGATGGCGAAGTTGCCGCCCGGCCGGTTCTCGATCACCACCGGCTGGCCCAGCGCCGCCTGCAGGTGCTGGCCGACGATGCGCGCGTAAATGTCGGTGGCGCCGCCGGCCCCGAAGGGCACGATCAGGCGGATGGGGCGCGAAGGCCAGTTCTGCGCCTGCGCGGCGCCCAGCGGCGCAGCCACGGCGAGCGCGGCCAGGGCGAGGTTGAAGTGGCGGCGTTGGAGGCTCATCGGGTTCTCCTGTGGGGGTTTGCGGATCAACGAATCAGGGCTGGCGCATCAGGCGGCGCGCAGGCGGCGGGTGGCGTCGACGTCGAGGCGCCCGGCGGCGTCGAGCTGCACACCGAACACATCCCGGGCGCGTCCGGGCGAGGTCCAGCCCTGCGCCACGTCGCGCGCCACGGCGGCCGCATCCCGGTGGCGCGGCTCGCCGTAGCCGCCGCCGCCGCACGAAAGCGACAGCACGCGCTCGCCCGGCTGCAATCGCACCTGGCCCCAGTCGGGCAGCGGTTCGGTGCTGCCGTCGGCGCGGCGCAGGGCGTGCGAGGCGGCGGCCCCGGGACCGCCGCCGCGCACGCCGCGCGCCGGATGCCGGGCGCCGTCGCAGCCGTAGGCCACGCTGATCGTGGCCTCGCCGGCGGGGCCGAACTCGCTGCGGATGCTGCTGGCGCCCAGGTGCCGGCCGGCACCGGCCGTGTCGGCGACGAAGCGGCGCTCGTGCACCTGGATCGGCTGGCGCAGCTCGTCGAGCTCGACGCTGTCGATGAACATCTTGCCGGCGTTGCCCACGTGGCCGATCAGCTGCCAGGCGTCGGCCCGCGGCGCGCCGGCGCCGCCGGAGACGCCGATGATCACCTGGTTGACGAACGGCGCGCCGGTGCGCGGAAGCACGCCCGAGACCACGCCCCCCCCGGCCGGGATCACGCCGCCGCACTCGGCCAGGCCGAAGCCGTCGGCGATCTCGGCGATGGCGCCTTGCACCGCGTTGGCCACGCGGTCGGCGATGTTGGTGGTGGCCACCGAGCAGGAGGTGGGGTGCAGCGGAATGCCGCAGATGCAGTTCTCGCGCAGCAGCACCTGCAGGCGCCGGAAGCTGCCGGCGTTCTTGGGCACGGCGGGGTCGATGCTGTTGAACACGCCGATCATGGCCGCGGTGCGCGCGCAGGCTTCCGAGAGGTTGATGCCCGCCGGCACGCAGTCGGGGTTGTCGCGCAGGTCCACCTGGATGCGGCCCTGGTCCGGCCACACGCGCACGCCGGCGCTGATGGGGATGCCGTCGCCCGCCATGCCCGGCAGCGGATCGTGGGTGCTGGTGCGTCGCCCCTGGCCCGCCGGCATCCGCGCGATGGCCGCGGCCATGCGGCGCTCGCTGTAGTCCAGCCAGTCGTGCTGCCACGCCTGCAGCCGGTCCCAGCCGATCTCGCGGCCCAGCGCCAGCAGCTCGCGCTCGCCGATGCGCGCCGCGCCGACCATGGCCAGGTAGTCGCCTCGCCACTGGCCCGGCACGCGGATGCGCATCTCGCACATCCGCACGATGTCGGCGTTGTCCTCGTAGCCCTGCTGCACCTTCACCGCCGGGAAGATCAGCGCGCCTTCCTCGTACACATCGCGCGCGCTGCCCATGTAGGTGGTGGGCTGCGAGTTGCCGCAGTCGGCCTGGTGCGCCTTGGCCAGCACGGTATAGCGGTGCACGCCCTCATCGTCGATCACCGGCACCAGGATCGTGTGGTCGGCGGGGTGCGAGCAGCCGTGGTAGGGCGAGTTGTGCAGGAAGGCGTCGCCTCGCCGCAGCTGCGGGTGGAAGCGGCGCATGGCGGCGGCCATCAGGTCGGGGCCGGACAGCACGTGGATCGGCAGGCTCTCGGCCGCGGCCAGCAGCTCGTCGCCGGCCGTGAGGATGCAGCAGGAAAAGTCGCCCGCCATGTTGATCACGCCCGAGCGCGAGGAACGCAGCAGCGTGTTGGACATCTTGCGGGCGATGCCCTCCAGCCGGTTGGACAGCAGCGCCAGGCGCACGCCGTCGCGTGGCTTCGTCGGGTTGGGTGTGGCCTGGCTCATGCGCTTGCCCCGGGAGAGATGGCGAGGCTGCCGGACTCGCGCCGCTGGGCGCTGGCGCCGGGGTGCAGCACCACCGTGGTGAAGGACGATTCGACCAGCGCCGGGCCGTGCACGCTGGCGCCGTCGGGCAGCTGGTCGAAGCGGTGCACGGCCGCCTCGACCCAGCCGGTCTCGGCGAACCAGGCGCGGCGGCTGCGCGGCGGCGCCGCGCCGGCCGCGTCCGGGCGCAGCCGCAGGCCCTCGGTAGCCCCGCGCACGCGGCAGCTCACGCCGGCGCCCCAGCCCACCCACTCGATGTCGGCCTGCGCATCGCGCACCGCGAACAGCTCCTCGTGCTGGCGGTGGAAGGCCTCGCACAGGGCAAACAAATCGGCTTCGTTGGCGATGCGCCGATCCGGCAACGGCACCGAGATCTCCCACACCTGCTCGGCGTAGCGGGCCTCGACCCAGAACTCGGTGCGGTGCGACTCGACGCTGTCGCCCTGCGCGGCGACGAAGGCGTCGCACTGCTGCTCCAGCGCGGACAAGGTGGCCTCGACGGCGGCGAAGTCGAAGGCGCTGCGGCGCGTGAACCGCAGCCGCTGGTAACGCGCCGAGAGCGTGGAGAGCATGGCGCCCGCGGCCGAGAGGGCCGCGCCCACCTGCGGGATCAACAGGCGCGGCGACTGCAGCCGGCGCGCGATCAGGCACGAGTTGAGCCCGGCCGCGCCGCCGCCGCCGACCAGGATGGCCGCGCTGGGGTCCACCCCCTGGTTGACGCAGATGTCCAGGATGGCCTGCACCATGCCTTCGGTCGCCAGCTCGATCACCGCCGAGGCCGCCTGCTCCAGGCCGATGCCCAGCGGCCCGGCCACGTGCTCCTGAAGCGCGCGGCGCGACGCACCGGCATCGAGCGGCATCGCGCCGCCGAGGAAGAAGGCCGGATCCAGGTGCCCCAGCACCAGCGAGGCATCGGTCACGGTGGGCTGCGTGCCGCCGCGTCCGTAGCAGGCCGGCCCCGGCTGCGAGCCGGCGCTCTGCGGACCCACGTGCAGCATGCCGGCGTCGTCCACCCAGGCGATGGAGCCGCCACCCGCGCCCACGCTGGTCACGTCCACCGAGGCAAAGCCGGTCATGTGGCCGCGCCAGGGCGGGCCGATCCACGATTCGCGCGTCCAGGGCACGGCGCCGCGCCGCACCAGGCTCACGTCGTAGGTGGTGCCGCCGGTGTCGGCCACGATGGCGGTGTCGGTCCCTTCGTCGGCGCGGGCGAAGTAGCGGCCTGCCACCGGCGCCATCGAAGGCCCGGAGTTCACCAGGGCGATGGGTGCGGCGGCCGCGTCGCGCGCGTCCATGACCCCGCCTTGGGAGGTGACCACCAGCGTGCGGCCGCGAAATCCCGCCTCCTCCAGCCGCTGCGCCAGCGTCGCCAGGTAGGCGGCCATCATGGGCTTGAGCGAGGCGTCGATGCAGGTGGACGAGGCGCGGCGGTATTCGCGCAGCGTGGGGTTCAGCTGGTGCGACAGCGTGAACGGCACCCCGGGCAGCTGCTCGCGCAGCAGCTCGCCGAGCCGCAATTCGTGCGCCGGGTTGGCGATGGACCACAGCAGGCACACCGCCACGGCCTCCACGTCGCGCGCGCGCAGCTCCTGCACGATGCGGCGCAGCGCCGCTTCGTCGAGCGGCGTGTGCTCGCGGCCATCGGCCCGCATGCGGCCCGGCACCTCCCAGGTGAGCGAGCGCGGCACGTACGGTGCCGGCGTGGGCACGCTGAAGTCGAACGCGTCGGCACGGCCCCCCTCGCGCAGGGTCAGGATGTCCGGGTGGCCCTGGGTGGTGAGGAAGGCCGTGCGTGCGGTGCGGCCGGTCACCACCGCGTTGAGCGCGTGGGTGGTGCCGTAGATGAACATGCTGGCGCGCCCGAGCAGCTCGCGCAGCGGGCAGCCGAAGTGGCCGCTGGCGAGTTCCAGCGCGTCCGTCACGCCCCGGATCGGGTCGGCCGGCGTCGTCGACGCCTTGAACAGCTGCAGGCCGCCCTCGTCGTCCTCGACCACCAGGTCGGTGAAGGTGCCGCCGGTATCGACTGCGAAGCGCATGCGGTGCCTCTCAGCGCGCCGGCCGGGCCAGCCCGAGCTGGGCGCGCGCCTCGGCCGGCGTGGCGACCTCGCCGCCGATCTGCGTGACGATATTCATCGCGCGCTCGACCAGCTGCGCATTGGTGGCGAAGACGCCGCGCGAGAGGTACAGGTTGTCCTCCAGCCCCACCCGCACGTTGCCGCCCAGCAGCGCCGCCTGGGCCACCATGGGCATCTGCATGCGGCCGATGCCGAAGGCCGCCCAGTGCGCATTCGCGGGCATCAGGCCCTTCTGGTACAGGATGGTCTCCACCGTGGCGGGCGCGGCCCACTTCACGCCCAGCACCATCTGGTAGAGCGGGTCGCCATCGACCAGGCCTTCGGCCAGCAGCTGGTTGCCGAACAGCACGTCGCCGGCCGAGAACACCTCCAGCTCGGGCTTGACGCCCAGCGCCTGGAAGCGCCGCGCCATCTCGCGCAGCGTGCGCGTGGTGTTGAGGTAGACGAACTGCACCGGGCCTTCTTCCTGGTTGCCGGTGGTGATGTCCAGCGAGGCGATCTCGGGCAGGCAGTCGACCAGGTGCGCCATGCGCTCGGCCGCCGGCACCATGTCGCTGTCGGGCAGCCCGCGCGACTCGTCCTCGGGGTCGGGCAGGAAGAACGCGCCGTGGCCGCAGGTGAGGTTGATCACGATGTCCACGCCGCTTTGCCGGATGCGGTCCACCACTTCGCGGAACAGTTTCGGCTCGCGCGAGCCCAGTCGGGTCTCGGGGTCGCGCACGTGGATGTGCACCACGGAGGCGCCGGCCTTGGCCGCTTCGACGCAGTTGCGGGCGATGTCCGCCGGCAGCACGGGGAAGTCGGGATGCTTCGGGTTGAAGGGCGCGTTGCCGCTCACGGCGCAGGTCAGGATGGTCTTGCGGTTCATTCGTTCAGTCTTCCCATTCGGCGTTGCCGCTCACGGAGATCAGCTCGCCGGTCACCTTGCGTGCCGCGTCCGATGCGAGGAACAGCACCATGTCGGCGATTTCGGCCGGCTGCACCATGCAGCGCATGGAGATGAAGCGCAGCATCTCGGCCTGCACCTCGTCGACGGAGCGGCCCTCGGCATCGGCCTTGGCGCGCACGATGCCGCGCATGCGGGCGTTGTCGATGGGGCCGGGCAGGACGGCGTTGCAGCGCACGTTGAAGGGCCCGAGCTCGCGCGCGGCATTGAGCGTGAGGCCCTCGACCGCCATCTTGGACACCACGTAGGCGGTGCGCATCGGCAGCCGGGTGCGGGTGGACGCGCTGGAGAAATTGACGATGACCCCGTGCCGCTTCGCCTTCATGGCGGGGATCGCGCGCTGCATGGCGTGCAGCATGCCGGTGAGGTTGGTGTCCAGCGTGCGCGTCCAGTCGGCCGGGGTGATGTCCTCGATGGCGGCGCGCGGGCCGCCGATGCCCACGTTGTTGACCAGCACGCTGACCTCGCCCATCCCCGCGCGGGCTTCCTCGAACACGCGATCGACCTGCGCCGCATCGGCGACGCTGGCCACGGTGCCGCGCAGGGCGGGGTTCTCGGCCAGCGTGCGGGCCAGGGCCGCGCCGTCGACGTCGCAGATGTGCACGCGGTCCCCGCGCGCGGCGAAGGCTTCGGCGATCACGCGGCCGACGCTGTCGGCGCCGCCGGTGACCAGCACGTTCTCGGGCATGTGCGGTCCTGCCATCAGCGGGCGCACAGGCCCAGCGAGATGCCCTCGTCGGCCATGACGCAGCTGCCGTGCATGGCGCGGCTGTCGTCGCTGGCCAGGAACAGCGCGATGGCCGCGATGTCCTGCGGATCGGAGAACGGCCGGCCGCTGGGCGTGGCCGCGCGCAGCGCGTCCAGGGTGGCGGGGTCGGCGCGCATGCCTGCGTTCATGGGTGTCTCGGTGTTGCCGGGGGCGATGGCGTTGACCTGCACCCCGTGCGGCGCCAACTCGAGCGCCAGTGCCCGCACCAGCTGCACCACCGCCGCCTTCGTTGCGCAGTACAGCGCGAAGCCGGGCACGCCATAGACGGCGGCGACCGAGGCCATGCAGATGATCTTGCCGCGACCGCGCTGCTTCATGCCGGGAGCCACCGCGCCCACCGCGTTCCAGGTGCCCTTGAGGTTGATGTCGAGCATGCGGGCGGCATCGGCGTCGGGCGTGGCGCCGGCCGGGGTGGGATAGAACACGCCGGCCGAGTGGACCAGCACGTCGACGGGCCCGAGCTCGGACTCGACCTGCGAGACCAGGCGCTGCAGCGCCGCCGCGTCCCGGACGTCGCCCACGTAGGCGCGGGCCGCGCCTTCGGTCCGCGCGATCGAATCCACCACCGCCTGCGCCTTGGCCAGGTCGGACGAGCCGACCACCGCCACTCGCGCGCCCTCGCGCGCCATCAGCCGGGCCATGGCCTCGCCGATGCCCTGCGAGCCACCCGTCACCACCACGACCTTGCCGGCCAGCCTCATGCACGTCTCCTGTCGTGATCAAACGCCACATGGTTTGATCAAATCGAGCGGCATTTGATCATCGAACGCGATTACCATCAAGCACGCGTTTTCCCGCAACAGGCGATCCCGTCATGAAGCTCCAGCCCACCCGCGCCGCCGCTCCCTCCCGTCCCGAGGCCTTCGCGCCCTTCACCCTGGCCGCCACGGCGGAGGACGGCGACACGACCCAGAACCGGGCCTACCGGGCGCTGCGCAATGCGGTGCTGGCCGGCCACTTCCACCCGGGCACCACGGTCACCCTGGCCCGCCTGTCGGAGATGCTGGGCACCAGCGACATGCCGGTGCGCGAGGCGCTCAAGCGGCTCACCGCCGAAGGAGCCTTCGAGGCCCTGCCCAATCGCTCGACGCGGGTGCCGGTGCTGTCGGCACGCGCCGTGAAGCAGATCCTCGAACTGCGCATCGAGCTGGAAGGACGGGCCGCCGCCGAGGCCGCCGAGCACGTCTCCAAGCGCCACCTCGAGCAGCTGATCGCCCTGGACGCGGCCATGTCGCAGGCGCTGGACTCGCGCGAGCTCGGCCGCTACGTGCAGCTGAACATGGAGTTCCACTTCACCATCTACCGCCTGGCCGACAACGAACCGCTGCTGGCCCTGATCGAGGCGCTGTGGCTGCGCATGGCGCCGCTGGTCGCGTTCAACCTCACGCGCGCGGAGAACGTCAAGGACATCCAGCTCGATGCGGCGGGGCGCGCGCACCACGCGCGAATCATCCAAGCGTTGAAGTCATTGGACGGCGCGCGAGCCTGCGAGGCGCTGCGGGCGGACCTGCGGCACCCGAGCGGCTTGAAGCACTACTTCGACGGGGCGGGCTGAAGCGGCGCCGGCGGCGCCGCGTCCACTTGCCTCATCAGCGCGCCGGCCGTGATTGCCCCGGCCGGGCGCACCCGCACCCCGCCCTCGCGCAGCAGCTGCGCCACCCACACGTTGCAGGTGCGCAGCGCGTGGAACTCGTCCACCGAGGCGTGGAAGGCGCTGTCGCCATACAGCCCCGGCCCGAGCGGCTGCGCCAGCCCCGCGTCGGTCAGGCTGCGCAGCACGCGCTGGTGCATGCGTTCGAGGGCCTCCTGGGTGACGCCCACGGTCGCCATTTCCGCCCCGGCAAGGCTGGTGGGCGGCGCCGCCGGCAGCGCGACCAGGTGCAGCACGCCCGGGGTCGGCCACAGCAGCGCGCGCAGCCCCAGCACGATGCCAGGGCTGGGGTGCATGTAGTAGGCCCGGTCGCCCCAGCCCACCTCCACATGCGAGGCCCGTGGCAAGCGCAGCGGCGAATCCGCCGGAAGGTCGGCCGTGCGGAACACCAGCCCCGTATGCCAGCCATGCCGCACCAGCCACACCGTCCGCTGCGCCGGTGGCGGCATGGAGGACGGTGCGGCGCAGGCGGTGGTCAACGCCGCCAGCAGCACGAGAAGCAGCCGTGTCATCGCACCGGCCTTTCGGTCGCCGCCTGCCCCGCCGTGCGCATCGGAAATCGTGGCCTTGTCGGTGGCGGCTTGCATCGAGGCAGGTTACCCGGGCATGGCACGGTGGCCCCTTGTTTCGGTGGTGACCGACATCCAGTCCAGGTGCCGCGCTCGCGAGTCGCCGCCAAGCGGCCGGCCGTCAGAGGGCCACCGCTGGGTGGGCCTGACTAGTGCGAAAGAGCCTCCATGGCTGGGCTTCGTCCTACAGCCGAGCCTGCGCTTGGCAGGCACCATGCAGCTGTGTCAGGGAGGTGAGGGTGGAACAAACCACCCCAGGCCGGGTGTCTTGTTCAGGTGCTCCGCCCGGCTTTTTCGACAACCCCCGCGGCGGGAAGGCCGCGGGGGTTTTTCTTTGCCCGCCGCGCCGGCTGGGGCCGCTGCGGGCAGCGGCCTATCATGGCCCGATGCCCTACATGCTCCTGATCCTCGAACCGCCCGGGCAGCGCGAAGCCCGGGCGGCGGCCGAAGGCGAAGCCGCCTATGCGCAGATGACCCGGTGGGCCGGCAGTCTTCGCGACCGAGGCGTGCTGCTGGACGGCGAATCCCTCGCCTCGCGCGACGGCAGCCCGGCGCGGGTGCGGGTGCGCGGCGGCCAGGCCGAGGTCCTGGACGGGCCCTTTACCGAAGCCAAGGAACTGATCGGCGGCTATTTCCTGCTGGACGTGGCGACGCGGGAGCAGGCGATCGAGCTGGCCCGTGAATGTCCCGCCGCCGAGTGGGCAGCGGTCGAGGTGCGGCGGCTGGGGCCCTGCTTCACCTAGGGTTTTCGCCGAGTCCGGCGCTGTCGATTTCAGGCCGGCTGCTTCGTCGTGTCTGATGAAGGCCGCGCGGTGCGGTCCTCGCACGAGAGGAGATCCCCCGATATGAACCCCGTCGTCCATTTCGAACTGCCTTGCGACGATCGCGAGCGCCTCGCCCGCTTCTTCGAGCGCGCCTTCGGCTGGAAGTACCAGCTGCTCGGGCCTGACATGGGCCACTACGTGATCCTCACCACCGCCGAGCAGGACGCCCGTCCCGACGCGCCCCGTGGAGCCATCAACGGGGGGCTGTTCCAACGTTCGGCGGACATGCCGGCGCAGTCCCCCGGCATCGTGATCGGCGTGACCGATATCCGCGACTCCATGCGCAAGGTCGAGGCGGCCGGCGGCCAGGTGCTGGGCGAGCCCATGGACATCCCCGGCGTGGGTGCCTACGTGGCTTTCCTCGACACGGAAGGGAACCGCTCGAGCATGCTGCAACCGCTGATGAACCCCTGAGGTGGACCCGATGCGCTACATGATCATGGTCCGCGCCACCGACGACACCGAGGCCGGGCGCTTCCCGCCCGATGCCGAGCGCCTGATGGCGGCGATGGCCGCCTACCACGAGGAACTGGCGCGGGCCGGCGTGCTGCTCGACGCCTCGGGCCTCAAGCCCAGCTCGGCCGGGTGGCGCGTGCGTTATGGCGATGGACAGCCCCGCGTGGTGGACGGGCCGTACGCCGAGTCCAAGGAACTGATCGCCGGCTACACGCTGATCCAGGTGCGCAGCCGCGAGGAGGCGCTGGAGTGGTCGCGGCGCTTTCCCAACCCCATGGGCGAAGGCGCGCGCTGCGAGATCGAGGTGCGGCCGCTGTACGAGATCGAGGACTTCGAGCGCATGAACGTGCCCGGCGTCGAGCACTTCCGTGAACACCCCTGAAAGGAGCCCCCCATGTCACGCCAGATCTTCGTCAACCTGCCCATCAAGGACATGGCTCGCAGCCGCGCCTTCTTCGAGGCGCTGGGCTTCGAGTTCGAGCCGCGCTTCACCAACGACCAGGGCGCCTGCATGGTCGTCTCGCGCGACCACAGCTACGTGATGCTGCTGGTCGAACCCTTCTTCCAGACCTTCACGAAGAAACCCGTGTTCGACGCCCGCCAGGGCACCGAGGTGCTGGTGTGCCTGTCGTGCGGCAGCCGGGCCGAAGTCGACGAGATGGTGCGCACGGCGCTGGCGGCCGGCGGCACCGCGCCCAACGCGCCGCAGGACCACGGCTTCATGTACGCCCACGGTTTCGAGGACCTCGACGGCCACGGGTGGGAGGTGATGTGGATGGATCCGGCCGCCGCCGGCGCCGCACCGGCCGCGACTTGAGGGCCTGCGCGTCTACAGTTGCCTCCTCGCCGCCGATCCGGCGCACGTGAGGGTCCGCATGACCGGGCCCTCACCCGCAGGCCCAGGAGATCCATGCTCGTCGTCAAACTGACCCTCGTCCCCCTCTTCATCGCCGCCATCACGCTGGCGGGTCGCCGCTGGGGCATGGGAGTCGCCGGCCTGCTCGCCGGGCTTCCCGTCGTGGCCGGTCCCATCGCCGTGTTCCTGGCGCTGGAACACGGTCCCGCATTCGGTGCCCAGGCCGCCACCGCCGCGATCTCGGCCGTGTTCGCGCTGATGGCTTTCGGCATCGCCTATTGCTGGGCCAGCGTGAGGTGGGTCTGGCCGGCGGCCCTGGCTTGCGCCCTGGCCAGCTGGTTCGCGGCCGCCTCGCTGCTGGCCGTCCTGCCGCCGCTGCCCGTGCTCGCCCTGGCTATCGCCGGCGCTTCGCTGGCCCTGGCACCCCGGCTCCTGCCAGCGCCCGGGCCGGTTCCAAGCTCGGGCGCCCGGCGCAACGACCTGCCCTACCGCATGCTGGCCGGCGCCCTGCTCACGCTCGCGGTGACCGGGCTGGCAGCCCATGTCGGCCAGGTGTGGAGCGGCCTGCTCGCCGTGTTCCCGGTGCTGGGGGCCACTCTGTCGGTCTTCACCCACCGGGCCGAGGGCGGGCGGCCGGTCGTCCACCTGTACCACGCCATGGTGCGCGGGCTCTATTCCTTCGCGGCGTTCTTCCTGGCGCTGGCGCTGCTGTGGCCGCGTACCGGCTTCTGGACCGCGTGCGCCGCCGCCGTGGCCGCGTGCCTGCTCGCCCAGTGGCTGGTGCAGCGCGTGAGCCGTTCCCGCCTGGCCTGACAGCCGGTCGGCGCCGCCTCGACCCATGCCGCAGCCACCCGTCCAGGCCGACATCGCCGCCGTGTGGCGCATCGAATCGGCGCGCGTCATCGGCGCCGTCGCACGCCTGGTGCGCGACGTGGCCGTGGCCGAGGACCTGGCCCAGGAAGCCCTGCTGGCGGCGCTGGAGCACTGGCCCCGTGACGGCCTGCCGCAGCGGCCCGGTGCCTGGCTGATGACCACGGCCCGCAACCGGGCGCTGGACTGGATCCGGGAGCGGCGGATGCAGGAGCGCCGGCACGAGGAGCTGGCCGGTGACCTGCAGGCCCGGGAGGCGGGGGTCGTGCCCGACTTCACCGACGCGCTGGACGCCGCGCGCCAGGACGAGATCGGCGATGACCTGCTGCGCCTGATGTTCACCGCCTGCCACCCGGTGCTGGCGCGGGATGCGCGGGTGGCCCTCACGCTCAAGCTGCTGGGCGGCCTCACCACCCATGAAATCGCACGCGCCTTCCTGGCGCCCGAGCCCACCATCGCGCAGCGCATCGTGCGCGCCAAGCAGAAGCTGCGCGAAGCCCGCGTGCCCTTCGAGGCGCCGCGCGGGCCGCAACTCGCCCAGCGCCTGCCGGCCGTGCTGGAGGTGGTGTACCTGGTCTTCAACGAGGGCTACACCGCCACCGCCGGCGCCGACTGGATGCGCCCGGCGCTGTGCGACGAAGCGCTGCGGCTGGCCCGCATGCTGGCTGAACTGATGCCCGGCGCCGCCGAGGTCCAGGGCCTGTGCGCCCTGCTGGAACTGCAGGCCTCGCGCAGCCGGGCCCGCACCGACGCCCAGGGTCGGCCGGTGCTGCTGGGCGAGCAGGACCGCTCGCGCTGGGACCGGCTGCTGATCCATCGCGGCCTGGCCGCCCTGGAGAAGGCCCAGGCCCTGTCGCCCACGCCCGGGCCAAGGCTCGGGCCCTACACGCTGCAGGCATCCATCGCCGCCTGCCATGCGCGTGCGCCCAGCGCGAACGAGACCGACTGGGGCCGCATCGCCGCGCTGTACGAGCAGCTGGCGCGGGTCCAGCCCTCGCCCGTGGTGGAGCTGAACCGCGCCGTCGCGGTGGCCCAGGCCTTCGGACCCGCAGCGGGTCTGGCGCTGGTCGAGCAGCTGCTCGACGAGCCGGCCCTGCGGCAGTACCACTGGCTGCCCAGCGTGCACGGCGACCTGCTGCAAAAGCTTGGGCGCCACGACGGCGCGCGCGCGGCCTTCCTGCGGGCCGCGGACCTGGCCACGAACGAAACCGAGCAGCGCCTGCTGCGCGAGCGCGCCGCTCGGCTTGCCACATGACAACGGGCGCCCGAAGGCGCCCGTTCATTCAGCGGCGCGGGCGCGAAGGCGCCCGCGACCGATCGCTCAGGCCGGCACCAGGCCGTGCGGGTCGATGACGAATTTCTTGGGGGCGCCGGCGTCGAACTCGGCATAGCCCTTGGGAGCCTCGTCCAGCGTGATCACTTCCACGCCCACGGTGTCGGCGATCTTGATGCGATCCCACAGGATGGCCTGCATCAGGTCGCGGTTGTATTTCATCACCGGGGTCTGGCCGGTGAAGAAGCTGTGCGACTTGGCCCAGCCCAGGCCGAAGCGCACGCTGAGCGAACCGCGCTTGGCCGCCGGGTCCACCGCGCCCGGATCGTCGGTCACGTACAGGCCCGGGATGCCGATCTTGCCGGCGGCGCGGGTGATGTCCATCAGTGAGTTCAGCACCGTGGCCGGGGCCTCGTGCTGCGCGCCCTCGTGGCCATGGCCGCGAGCCTCGAAGCCCACCGCGTCGACCGCGCAGTCGACCTCGGGCACGCGCAGGTGCTGCGCGATCTGCTCGCCCAGCGACGCGTCCTGCGACAGGTCCACCGTGAGGTAGCCCAGGTCCTGCGGATGCTTCAGTCGCACGGGGTTCACGTCACCGATGATCACGGCGGCCGCGCCCAGCAGCCGGGCCGAGGCGGCCGCGGCGAGGCCCACGGGGCCGGCGCCGGCGATGTACACCGTGCTGCCCGGGCGCACGCCGGCCGTGACGGCGCCGTGGTAGCCGGTGGGCAGGATGTCCGACAGGCAGGTCAGGTCGCGGATCTTGGCCATGGCCTGGTCGCGGTCCGGGAACTTCAGCAGGTTGAAGTCGGCGTAGGGCACCAGCACGTACTCGGCCTGGCCGCCGATCCAGCCACCCATGTCGACGTAGCCGTAGGCACCACCGGCACGCGACGGGTTGACCGTGAGGCACACGCCGGTCGCCTGCTCCTTGCAGGTGCGGCAGCGGCCGCAGGCCACGTTGAAGGGCACGCTGCAGATGTCGCCCTTCTTGAGCATCTCGACATCGGAGCCGGCCTCGATCACCTCGCCGGTGATCTCGTGGCCCAGGATCAGGCCCGCCGGCGCGGTGGTGCGGCCGCGGACCATGTGCTGGTCGGAGCCGCAGATGTTGGTGGACACCACCCGAAGGATCACGCCGTGATCGATCTTGCGACCGCGCGGGTCCTCGAGCTTGGGATACGGAATCTTCTGAACTTCGACCTTGCCTGGCCCGATGTAGGCCACGCCACGATTACCCGACATCTTGTCTCCTTGTCTGAGGGTTGGCCGTTGTCGTGCTTGCGCCCTCGAGAAAGCGGAGCGCTCGGCAACGCACAACGGGCAGCAAGGATAGCGTCTTGCACCGCCCCGGCAACCTCGACCGGACAGCCGCGTGCCGGCCCCCGGCCGGGTCGCGCCGCAAGGTCCGCATAGCGGACCTTTTGGACCGTCGCTTGCAGCAGATCCTTCGCGCTTCCGATACTCGCGCACCGCAAAGGACCACTTGGCGGAACACCCGCAACTTCCGGACCGCTCCAGGCGCATGACCTACAAAGTATTCGATCTGCTCAACGGTGCGCGAATGACGCCCGCCTACGCACAGGCCTGCCTCGCCCAGGGCGTCGAGGCCGTGCACATCACGCTCAACAATTACCGCGGCATCAACCCCATCCCCGACCTGCGCCACTCGCTCAGGGAGCTGGCGGCCTACCGCGCGCACCTGCGCGGCTTGTCGGAGCTGGTGCTGATGGTCGAGGACTTCGCCGACTTCGAGCGGGCCCGGCAGGCCGGCAAGCTGGCGATCGTGCTGGGCTACCAGAACGTGCCCGGCGTGGAGCGCGACCTGGGCCTCATGGCCTTGTTCCACGACCTCGGTGTGCGGGTGGTGCAGATCGCGCACAACATCCGCAACCTCTACGGCGACGGCTGCGCCGAGCCGGCGGACGCCGGCCTGTCGACGCTGGGCGTGGAGATGGTGGCCGCGCTCAACGAGCTCGGCATCGTGATCGACCTGTCCCACGTGGGCGACCGTAGCGGGCTGGACGCGATCCGCCACTCGCGCCAACCGGTGGCGGTGACGCATGCCAACGCCTACTCGCTCTGCCCGAACGTGCGCAACAAGAGCGATGCGCTGCTGGACGCGCTCAAGGCGAGCGGCGGCGTGCTCGGCATCACCTACCTCCCGCCGCTGGTGCGCATGCCCGGCGAGGCCCGGGCGACGGTCGCCGACGTGGTGGCACACGTGCGCTATGCGGTCGAGCGCATGGGCGCCGAGCACGTGGGCATCGGCTCGGACTTCATCACCGACCAGCCGCCGGAGCGCTACCAGGAGTTCATGCGCAAGCCCGAGGTCTACGGCACCTGGCCCTGGCTCTATCCGGTCGACACGCTGCAACAGCAGCAGGAGCTGCTCGCCTCGCTCGAGGGCATCGGCCTGTCGCAGGCGCAGGTGCGCGGCATTGCCCGCGACAACTTCATGCGGCTGTTCGCGGCCGTGATGCACTGATTCCTGGAGGGCAGACGTGAGCAAGACACCCCTGGGCAAGATCCCGGCCGCGGCGATCCACCTGCTGGACATCCCGCGCTATCCGAAGGAAACCATCGAGGCCTTCCTGGCCCTGGGCGACCTGACCGGCACCGTCTCCGACGCCATGGACGAACTCGGCCTCGACGGCGTGGTACCGGCCAGCGTGCTCGCGCCCACGCTGGGCGAGCGGCGCATCGCCGGCCCCGCGCTCACGCTGCGCAATGTCGAACAGCGCGACCAGGCCTACAAGGGCGCGCGCGAGCGGGTCTCGCGCATGGCCGAGATCGAGGCGCACAACCTGGCCGAAACCGGCGACGTGCTGGTGATCGAAGGCGTGGTCGGCATCTCGAACATGGGCGGCCTGTCGGCCACGATCGCGCAGCGCCAGGGCGAGGTGGGCGCGGTGGTGGACGGCGGCATCCGCGACATCGAGCAGTCACGCTCGATCGGCTTTCCGCTGTGGAGCCGTGGCGTGAGTTCGGTCACCGGCAAATGGCGGCTGGAGACGGTGGCCGTCAACGGCACCGTGCGCATCTGCGGCAAGCAGGTGCGGCCCGGCGACCTGGTGGTGGCCGACGCCGGGGCGGTCTGCTTCATCCCCGCCGAGGCGGTGCCGCAGGTCTTGCGGCGGGCCCAGGAGATCGGCGAGGGCGAGGCCCGGCGCTATGCCGACATCGCCGCCGGGATGCCGGTGGCCGAGCTCGCCCGCCGCACCCACGTCTACAAGTTCGATCCCCAGTGAAGGAGCCTTGCATGTCCCTGCCGATCTCCCGCCGCACCCTGCTCGCCACCGCGCTGGCGCCCGCCGCGGCCAGCCTGGGCGTCCCGCGCCTGGCGCTGGCACAGGCCGCCGACTGGCCCAAGGGGCCGGTACGGCTCACGGTGCCGTTCCCCGCCGGTGGCGGCGTCGACAACGTGGCGCGCCTGCTGTTCCAGCGGGTGTCCGAGCAGATCGGCCAGCCGGTCGTGATCGAGAACCAGGGCGGTGGCGGCGGGACCATCGCCTCGGCGGCGCTCGCGCGCGCGCCGGCCGATGGCCACCACCTGATCTTCCACTCGGTCTCGGGGGCGGTGGTCAACGCGGTGACGCTGAAGAACCTGCGCTACGACCCGATCAACGACTTCGCGCCGGTCACCCTCGCCTCGCGCTTCCCGCTGGTGGTGGTGATCAGCCCGACCGTGCCAGCCCAGAACATCGAGGAGTTCATCGCGCTGGCCCGCGCCAACCCGGGCAAGTACAGCTACGGATCGTCGGGTGTCGGCACCAGCATCCACATCGCGGGGGAACTGTTCAACACGCTGGCCGGGACGCAGATCCAGCACGTGCCCTACAAGGGAACCGTGGCCGTCATGCCCGACCTGCTCGCCGGCCGGGTGCACATGCTGATCGACGGTGTGCCGCCGCAGTTGCCGCACATCTCGGCCGGCCGCGTGCGCGCCCTGGCGGTGACCACCACCACCCGCTCGGAGGTGCTGCCCAAGGTGCCGGCGCTGAACGAGGTGCTGCCGGGCTACGACATCCCGTTCTGGACGGGTGTGTTCGCGCCGGCCCGCACCCCGCAACCGGTGCTCGAGCGCATCGCCTCCGAGGTCAGGAAGGCCACCCAGCATCCCGAGGTGGCGCGCAAGCTCAAGGAAACCGGCACCGAGGGCGTGGGATCGTCGCCCGCCGAGTTCGAGGCGTACTGGCGCAAGCAGCTGACCGTGTACGACAAGATCGTCAAGGACGCCAACATCAAGGTGGAGTCTTGATCGGCGACGGCCCGGCCCGCGTGCGGCGCAGCGATGTCGGCGAGGCCGAGTGGCAGGCGCGCGTGGACCTGGCCGCCGCCCACCGGCTGGTGGACCACTACGGCTGGAGCAACCTGATCTACAACCATGTCGTGCTGCGCGTGCCCGGCCAGCCCTCGTGCTTCCTGGTCAAGCCGCACAACCTGGCCTTCGACGAGGTCTGCGCCTCCAACCTGCTGAAGCTGCCGCTCCACGGCGAGCAGTCGACCGAGGACCAGAACGTCAACACCGCCGGCTTCACCATCCACACCGCCATCCTGGCCGCGCGGCCCGAGCTGAACTGCACGATGCACGTGCACACCGAGGAAGGCATGGCCCTGTCGGCCCACGGCGGTGGCCTGCTGCCGATCAACCAGGGGGCGATGCGCTTCTACGACCGCATCGCCTATCACGACTACGAGGGCTTGTCGAAGGGCCTGGACGAGCGCGAGCGCATCGCCCGTGACCTGGGAAGCCACCGCGCCATGATCATGCGCAACCACGGCCTGCTGACCGCCGGCGGCACGGTGGTGGAGGCGTTGACTGCCATGCGCTACCTGGTCATGTCCTGCCGCACCCAACTGCTGCTGGAAGCCACTGGCGCCCCCATCCGGATACCGCCGCCCGAGGTCTGCGAACGGGCCGCCCGCCAGTGGGAAGCCATTGCGCATTTCGGGCCGCGCGACGAGTGGCCGGCCTACCTGCGGCGAATCGACCGGATCGACACGTCGTACCGGGATTGAGGGGCGGGGCGCAGGTCCGTCATGCGGACCGTCGGGTGCGCGCGGCGATGGTCGTTCCAGCGCGGTAGTGCCGGACCGGGTTGCCCGTGGCCCGGCTCTCCGCGGTCGCGATCCGCTGCTCGATGTGGTTGGCATGGGTGCGCAGCAGGCGCACGATTTCCGGCAGTCGCCGGTTGCTCACGCGGTCCGAGATCGCAGCGATGCCGATAGCGGCGATGGCCCGCTCGCGGCCGTCACGGATGACCACCGCCACCCCGCGGACCTCCTTGAGCATCAGGCCCTCGCTGACCGCGTAGCCATGGCGCCGGGCCGATGCCACCGCCTCGCGGATCTGGCGCAGGCTGGCGTTCGGATAGCGCGGCAGCTGCGGCCGGATCGCGTCCATCGCGGCGTCGGCCTCGGCGGGATCGAGCGCCGCCAGCAGGGCCACGCCGGTGGCGCCGATGCCCAGCGGCCGCCGCGTGCCCACGTCCACGGTGAAGGCCTTGACCGGGTAGTCGCCGGTCTGGCGGTCGATGCACACGGCCTCGGTCCCGGACCGCAGCGCCAGGAAGCTGGTGTCGCCCGTGCGGGAAGCAACCGCGCACATCTCCTCGGCGGCGAGTTCCTTGAGGTCGTACACGGTGCGGTTGGCCGACCAGCCCAGCACGGCGAGCTCCTGACCCAGCCGGTATCGCCGGGTGTCCTCCTGCTGCTCGACCACGCCCTGGATCTTGAGCGTGTCGAGGATCCGGTGCACCGTGGGCTTGGTCAGCCCCGAGGCGCGCTGCAGGTCCACCAGGCGGCACCCGTCGGTGCCGCTGGCGGCCAGGATGCGCATGAGGTCCAGGGCGCGTTCAAGGGTCTGGGTGGTCATGGCGGGGGTCCGAATTGCGGACCGTCCAGTGTAGCGAGGGGCCTACGCCACCTGCGCCTCGGCCTCGCGCACCATCTCCACCAGCCGGTCGATCTCGGGCAGGCCGGCCCGCGTGCTGCGCGCCACGCGCAGCTGCAGGTACATGGGGTCGACGTCCACGTCCAGCTCGACCAGCGTGCCGGTCGCCAGGTCCTTGTGCACGCTGCGCCGCAGGCCGAAGGAGATGCCCATGCCGGCCAGCATCATCTCCCGCAGCATCGAGATCTCCTGCGCCTGCGAGCGGATCACCAGGGGCGGCACGCCCGCCTCGCGCAGCATCTGCGAGAGCGTGCGGCCGAAGTACGAGGTACGGTAGGCGGCGACGAAGGGGTGCCGCGCGAGCTCTTCGCGCGGGATGCGCGAGCGACCGGCCAGGGGATGGTCGGGCGCGGCCAGGAAGGCCAGCCGGTAGCGGCCGAGCACGCTGGTGTGCAGGCCCTGGACCTCGCCCGGGCTGAGCACGAAGGCCAGGTCGACCGCGCCGCTGGTGAAGAGCTGGTGCACCTCCTCGAAGGTGCCCGAATGGACGATCAGCTCCACATGCGGGTAGCGCGCCGAGAACGATTCGAGCGGCTTGCGCAGCAGCGAGGTCGCCACGGAACGCTGGGCCGCGAAGCGCAGCCGCGTGCCGGCCTGCCCCAGCTGGGCCGAGATGCTCTTGGCACGCTCCAGCGTGTCCTGCGCGTAGGTGTAGAGCGTGCGACCCGCATCGGTCAGGCGCGGCGCCTGGCCCGGCAACCGCTCGAACAGCGGCGATCCGACCTTGTCTTCCAGTGCCCGGATATGGGCGCTGACCGAGGGTTGCGCGATGTTCAGCGCGTTGGCCGCGGCCCCGAATCCCGCGTGGTCGACCACCGCGACGAACACTTCCAGGCGGCGGGGCGTGACTTGCAGCACAGGGGTCTCCATCCAGGGGGTGAACTCATAGCCATCTTACTATCCGGCCATAGCATCCCGGCGGGTTGTCTCGGGGGGGTGCGGCGCGTCCAATGGCCTGATCCACTCGCATGGAGGAGACATGGACACTCGACACCTGATGAGCCGCAGGCAGCTCGGCCACGCCGCCGCGGCCCTCGGCCTGGCCACCCTGGGCCTGCCGTCCCTTGCGCAGGCGGCCTGGCCGCGGGGGCCGGTCCGCGTGATCTACCCGTACCAGGGGGGCGGCGTCGGCGACGCGATGTTCCGCCTGCTCGAACCCGGGTTGCAGGCCACCTTCAAGCAGCCCTTCGTGATCGACATCAAGCCTGGCGCCGCCGGCAACATCGGCGCCGCCGAAGCGGCCCGCGCCGCGCCCGATGGCCAGACCCTGCTGCTGGCGCCCACGGGCAACTACTCCGTCAATCAATACCTGTTCAAGCTCGGCTTCGATCCGCTGACCCAGCTCGAACCGGTCGCCGCGCTGGCCGACGCGCCGCTGATCGCCGTGGTCGGCCCCAACGTCTCGGCGACCTCGCTCAAGCAGCTGTCGGAGCAGGTGCGCGCCAGCGGCGGACGCTTCAATTTCGGAAGCCCCGGCGCCGGCTCGCCCACCCACCTGGCCGGCGCCTCGTTCTCGCTGATGAATGGCGGGACCATCGAGCACATCAGCTTCAAGGGAACCGGCCCGATGGTGCAGGCCATGCTCGCCGGTGACGTGCAGATGGCCTTCCCCACCCTGCTGGCGGTGCAGGCGCAGATCAAGGCCGGGCGCCTGCGCCCGCTGGCGGTGCTGTCGAAGCAGCGGCTGCCGGCCCTGCCGGACGTGCCCACCACGGCGGAAGCCGGGTATCCGGACCTGGTGTTCGGCAACTGGTGGGTGGTGTCGGTCCCCAAGGGCACCGACCGGGCCATCGTCGAGCGCCTCGGCTCGGAGATCCGACAGCTGGTGGCCGAGCCGGCGACCCGGACCCGCCTGATCGAGAGCGGCAACCTGCCCCTGGGCTGGGGGCCTGCCGAGAGCGCGGCCTTCGTCCATGCCGAAGCCGCGAAATACAAGTCACTGATCGAGCGCACCGGCATCCGGCTCGATTGAAGCCCTGCGACCGCAGACCTAGGAAGGACTCGCAAATGAATTCCATCGGCGTCGACATCGGCGGCACGTTCACTGACCTGGTGGGCTGGCGCGATGGCGAACTGGTGATATCCAAGACGCTCACCACGCCCGCCAACCCGACCGAGGGCGTGGTCACCGCGCTGAAGCTGGCCGAGACCCGGCTGGGTGAGCTCGACGAGTTCCTGCACGGATCGACCATCGCCATCAACACCGTGCTGGAGCGCAAGGGATCGGCCACCGCGCTGGTCACCACGGAAGGCTTCCGCGATGTCTACGAGATCGCGCGCGGCAACCGCCCCGACGCCTTCGACATCCATTTCCAGCGGCCCGAGCCGCTGGTGCCCAGGCACCTGCGCTTCGAGGCGCGCGAACGGCTGAACGCGCGGGGCGAGGTGCTGGCGCCGCTGGACGAAGACGGCCTGCGCGCCATCGCCGCGCGCCTGCGCGAGCTGGGGATCGGCGCCGTGGCCGTGTGCTTCCTGCACGCCTATGCCAACCCGGCGCACGAGATCGCGGCCGGCCGCATCCTGCGCGAGGCCTATCCCGGCCTGTTCGTCACGCTGTCGCACGAGATCCTGCGCGAGTTCCGCGAGTACGAGCGCACCTCCACCACCGTGCTCAACGCCTACGTCGGCCCGCGCGTGGCGCGCTACCTGCGCACCCTGGAGTCGCACCTGGGCGAGCAGGGCTTCGGCGGCGCCATCCAGATCATGCGGTCCAACGGCGGCAGCATGTCGCTGGCGCACGCCTCGGTGGAGCCCGTGTCCATGATGGAGTCGGGTCCGGTGGCCGGCATGATCGGCGCCGGCGCGGTGGCCAGGCTGCTGGGCATCCGGCAGGCCATCGGTTTCGACATGGGCGGCACCACCGCCAAGGCCACGCTGATCACTGACGGCGTGCCCGGCATCGAGGAGGGCTACTACATCGGCGGCTACGCCACCGGACATCCCATGCAGCTGCCGGTGGTGGCGATCGTGGAAGTGGGCACCGGCGGCGGCAGCATCGCCTGGCGCGACGGCGCGGGCGGCCTGCACGTGGGTCCGCAGAGTGCCGGCTCCGACCCCGGCCCCGTTTGCTACGGCCGCGGCGGCACCGAGCCCACCATCACCGACGCCAACGTGATCCTGGGCCGGCTCAATCCCGATCGCTTCCTGGGCGGCGGCATGGGCCTGGACCTCGAGGCCGCGCGGCGCGCCATGGCCAGCCGCGTGGGCGACCCCATCGGCCTGTCCACCGAGGAGGCCGCGCTGGGCGTGGTGCGCATCGCGGACTCGGCGATGGCGCTGGCGGTGCGCGCGGTCTCGGTGCGCAAGGGCGTGGACCCGCGCGACGCGGCCATGATCGCCTTCGGCGGCGCCGGCCCGGTGCACGCGGCGGCGCTGTGCAAGGAGATCTACATCCCCACGCTGGTCATCCCCAAGCTGCCGGGCAACTTCTCGGCGCTGGGCATGCTGCTGGCGCCCTGGCGGCATGACTGGGTGCGCACCCTGGTGGGCGTGCTCGGCCGGCTCGACGGGCCCCAGGTGCAGGCCAGCTTCGAGGAGCTGCTGGCCGCCGCGCACAAGCAGCTGGCCGCCGACGAACTGGACCCGGCGCGCGCGGTGTTCGAGCTGGGCGCCGACCTGCGCTACAAGGGCCAGGAGCACACCATTCCCGTGCCCGTGCCCTCGGCCGACGCGCTGGCCGGCGCGCACCAGGTGGTGACCGACACCTTCCATGCGCTGCACGACATGCGCTACGGCCACGCCGCCGCCGGCGAGACCATCGAGGTGGCGAACCTGCGCCTGACGGTCACGGTGCCGCGCGAGGGCGACAGCGTGCAGGACTTCCTGGGCCAAGCCTTCGAGCCCGAGGCGCCGCGCCCCGAGCAGACGCGTCCCGTGATCTGCGACGACAGCGGCCAGCCGGTGCCGGCGCGCATCCTTTGGCGCCCCGGCCTGCCGCCCGGCTTCACCGTGGAAGGCCCCGCCGTGATCGAGGAGCCCAACTCCACCACCGTGATCTACCCGGGCGACGTCGCCCGCGTCACCGAACACGGCCACCTGGTCGTGTCCATCCACCTGCCCCAGGGAGAGGGAGAAGCCCGATGAACGCCGTCACGCCGGCCGAGATGGCCGTGGTCCGGCCCAAGGTCAACCCGGTCACGCTCGAAGTCGTGACCAACTCGCTGATCGCCTACGCCGACGAGATGGCGCTGGCGCTGTGCAAGTCGGCCTACAACATGATGATCTACGAGGTGCGCGACTTCTGCTGCGGCCTCATCGACACCGAGGGCCGGATGATCTGCCAGAACTCGGGCGGCCTTCCGATCTTCCTGGCCGACCTTGGCATCGCGGTGAAGGACGGCATCGACCGCTACGGGCTCGACGGTTTTTCGCCCGGCGACGTGATCGTGATGAACCACGGCGGCGTCTGCGGCCAGCACCTGAACAACGTGGTGGTCTACACGCCCTGCTTCCACCAGGGGAAGGTGGTGGCCTTCGCCGCCAACCGCGCGCACTGGGTGGACGTGGGCGGCATGCGCACCGGCTTCGGCAACTCGCAGACCTTCGAGATCTACCAGGAAGGCCTGCAGATGCGTTCGATCAAGCTGTTCGAGGCCGGCCGCCGCAACGACGCGGTGTGGCAGATCATCACGGACAACATCCGCTTCCCCGAGTCGTCGCTGGGCGACCTGCGCGCGCAGACCGCCGCCTGCCACATCGGCGAGCGGCGCCTGGCCGAGCTGCTGTCGCGCTTCTCGCTGGCCACCGTCACCGACTGCATCGCCGCATCGTGGGACCAGGCCGAGGCCGAGGCCCGGGCCGTGGTGGCGAAGATCCCCGACGGCCGCTACACCGCGCAAAGCTGGCTGGACAGCGACGGCCGCGTGCTCGACGTGCCGCTGCGCGTGAAAGTCACGGTGGAGGTGAAGGGCTCCGACCTCACCATCGACTATTCGGAGATGCACCCGCAGGTGAACAGCCCCTTGAACTCGGGCTTCTCGGGCGGGCTCTCGGCGGCGCGGGTGGCGTTCAAGTGCCTGACCATGCCGCGCGCGCCGGTGAACGAGGGGTGCTTCCGCGGGCTGAACCTGATCTCGCCCGAGGGCACCATCGTCAACGCCCGCTGGGGCGCCGCCCTGGGCCAGTGGAGCGTGGCGCTGCCCACGGTGATCGACACCATCCTGCGCGCGCTGGCGCCGGCACTGCCCGGGTTCGTGCCCGCCGCGCACAAGGGCGACATGGGCGGCTTCTCCTTCTACGGCTTGCGCGAGGACACCGGCGCCCGCTACGTGCTGATGAACATCTACGGCGGCGGCTGGGGCGGCCGGCACGACGGCGACGGCGTCTCGTGCTCGGTGTCGATCTGCCAGGGCGACGTGCGCAACACGCCGGTGGAACTGCAGGAGATCCACTACCCCTTCATCGTCGAGTGCCTCAAGCTGCGCGAGGACAGCGGCGGCGCCGGCGAGTACCGCGGCGGCCTGGGCCTGGAGATGCGCTATCGCTCGCTCGGCAAGAGCAGCGTGAACATTAACCTCGAACGCACCTTCGAGCCGCCCTGGGGCGTCGAGGGCGGGCGCAACGGGCACGAGAACCGCTCGCTGCTGCAGCGCGCGGACGGCAGCGAGCGCTACGTGAAGAAGGAAACCAACATCACGCTGGCCGCCGGCGACGCGGTGACCTTCTGGACCGCCGGCGGCGGCGGCTACGGCGACCCGGCCCGGCGCGACCCGGTCCGCATCGAGCAGGACCTGCGCGGCGGCTACGTCACGCCCGAGGCCGCCCGCCGCGACTACGGCTTCGAACAGGAGGTGAACCCATGAGTGCCTTGCTGCGTGACCTGCGGGCCGAGCGCCTGCGTGCAGCCATGACCCAGGCCGGCGTCGACGCGATGCTGGTCGCCGGCGACTGCTGGCGCAGCGACTACCTGCGCTATGCGATCGACGTCACGCCCATGGAGGGCCTGGCACTGGCGCTGCTCCGGCGCGAAGGCCCCACCCGCGTGTTCGTCGCCGGTCCGGCCGAGGCGGCGCGCTATGCCGCCGAGCAACCGCAGCTGCAGGTGTCGTGGTCGTCCGATCCCATCGCCCAGGCCGAGGCGGCGCTGGCCGCGCTTGGGGGGGGCCGCCTGGGCCTGGCCCCCAGCCACCTGATGCCGCAGCGCCTGGCCCGCGGACCGGGCGCCGGGCGGCTGGCCGAATGCACGGCCCTCATGGAGCGGCTGATGCGGCACAAGGCGCCGGCCGAGGCCGATGCCATGGAGCAGGCGGTGGCGCTGACCGACGAGGGCTACGCCTACTTCCGCGAGATCGCGCGCGTGGGCCGGCGCGAGTACGAGGTGCTGGCCGACCTGGAGGCCTGGTTCCGCGCCCGCGGCTGCCCCGAGCACTTCATCATCATGGGCGCGGGCGGGCAGGAGCTGCGCAGCATGCACCCGCCCGGCGAGCGCAAGCTGCAGGCGGGCGACCTGGTCACCAGCGAAGTCACGCCCTGCTTCGAGGGCTACTACGCGCAGATCTGCCGCACGATGGTGCTGGGCGAGCCCACGCAGGCGCAGCTGGACGCCCATGCCATCTACGTCGAGGCGATGGAGGCCGGCATCGCGGCGGTGCGCCCCGGCGCCACGCAGGGGCAGGTGGCCAAGGCGCTGAACGACGTGTTCCGCCGCCACGGCCTGGGCGAGTACGTGACCAACGCCTACACCCGCGTGCGCGGCCACGGCATGGGCCTCTACGTGGACGAGTCGCACGTGCTGGAAGACGTGCAGCTGGTGCTGGAGCCCGACATGACCCTGGTCGTGCACCCCAACACCTATCACCCGGCCGTGGGCTACATGGTGCTGGGCGACATGGTGCGCGTCACCGCCACCGGCTGCCAGGTGCTCACGCGCACGCCGCGCGAGCTGGCCGTCAATCCGGCTTGACCGCCGACCGACACAGGAGCTTCATTCATGCGACGCGGACTCATCAGCTGGTCTCGTGAGGAACTGCCGGCCGCCGCCCTGGACGCGCGCGTGTCGCGGCTGCAGGCCGGCATGCGCGCCCAGGGGCTGGGCGCGGTGCTGGCCTATGCCTCCTTCGCGCAGCCGGCCCCCGTGCAGTGGTTGTGCAACTTCATCCCCTACTGGAGCGAGGCCCTGCTCGTGGTGCAGCCGGAAGGCCCGCCCACGCTGCTGGTGGCGCTCACGCCCCGGGTGCATTTCTGGATCCGGGAGGTCTCGCACGTCGGCGAGCTGGTCGCCGCACCCAAGCCGGGCGCGCAGGCGGCGCAGCTGCTGGCCCAATCCCTGCCCTCGGAAGCACGGGTCGGCGTCATCGGGCTGGACGCGCTCCCCTGGAGCGTGGCCGAGCCGCTGCTGGCGGCCGGCTGGGGGCCGCGCCTGGTCGATGCGACGGCCCTGTACCAGGCCGCCCGCCATCCGGCCGACGACGCCGAGCTGGCGCTGGCGCGCAAGGCCGCCGCCATGGCCCAGGCGGCCCTCGACGCGACGCCGGCCGAGGCCGCCCGCTCCGCGGAGGTGATCGCCGCCGCCGACGGCTCCGCCCGGCTGGCCGGCGCCGAGGAGGTGTTGCCGCGCATCGCGCCCGACCTCGCGGCCGACGCCACCCTGCGCCGCATGGAAGGCGTGCAGGTGCTCGGCGAGCGCTACGCCGTGGATTGCTCGCTGGCCTATCGCGGGGTCTGGGTGCGGATGGCGCGCAGCGTCTGCCGCTCCAGCGCCGCACCCGCCAGCTGGGCCGCCGCCGACGCCTGGTTCGATGCAGCGCTGGCCGGCTGGACCGGCAGCGGCACGCCCGACCTCGCCGCGAACGCACCCGGGCGCCTGGCCGACTGGACCCTGGAGGCGAGCACGGGTTTGGCGCCGTTGTCGGTGGCGGCCAGCGGACCGGCCCCGCAGGGCGGTGGCAGCGCGGCGCTGCCGGCCGGCACCCTGGCGGTCTTCAGCGCGCGGCTGGAGATGGACGACGGTCCCTGGCTGCGCAGCGCACCGCTGCGCATCGGCCACGGGGCGCTGGCGACCTGACGCATGGCCGGCTGCGCCATCGGTTCCCTGGCCACCGTGGCCGCCGGGGCCTCGTCGCGGGGCCGCGAAGCACGCCTGTCGCTGCACCTCGCCGACGGCCTGCTGGCCCGCACGGCGGGAGGCCGCACGCAGGAAGGCCAGGCCCTGCTGCGGCTGGCCGGCCGCACCGGGCCGGGGCTGCTCGGCACGGTGGCGGCCCATGCGGCGGTGATGCGGCTGACCGAGATCGACGACATCCACCGGCCGACCGCGGTCACCGTCGGCGCCATGACGGTGCCGCCCGCCCTGGCCTTCGCCGGCGCGGACACCCGGCCCGGCGAGCTGCTGGACGCCCTCCATGCCGGGCAGGAAGTGGCCCTGCGGCTGGCGCTGGCCGCCGGCGGCGCCCGGCTGCTGACCCGGGGCCAGTGGCCCAGCCTGATCGTCGCGCCCCTGGCCGCGGCCACCGTCTGCGCCCGGCTGCTGCGGCTGCCACCCGAGCGGATGCGCCACGCCATGGCGCTCGCCATCGCGCAGGTCACCCGCGGCCCCGGCAGGCCCCTGGGTGCGCGCACCGGGCGCTGGTGGCTGTTCGGCGAAGCCGTGCGCGGCGGCTGCGGGGCGGCGCTGGCGGCGGCCGACGGCATCGACGGCGATCCCGGCCTGCTGGACGGCGGCTGGCTGCAGGCCATCGGCGGTGAACTCGCCGCGCCCGCGCAGCTCACCGCGACCGACAGCCTGTCCGACGAACTGAGCATCAAGCCGCACCCTTCGGCCAAGCAGGCCCTGGCCGCGGTGCACGGGCTGCGCACGCTGCTGGCCGAGGAGCGGATCGCGCCCGAGGGCGTCACCGCCGTCGAGCTGCACGTGCCGCCCGCCTACGCCGGCATGCTGGCGCGCGAGGCGCCCCAGGCCAGCCGCCTGGCGAGCCTGGTCAACGCCGGCTGGCAGCTCGCCCTGGCCGCCCTGCGGCCCGAGCTGCTGGACGACGTGGCCCGCGAGGGCTGGCCCGACGATCCGCGCCTGGCGGCCTTCGCCGACCGGGTGCGGGTGCAGGCCGACCCGTCGCTGGACGCGCTGTACCCGCGCGCCTATCCGGCGCGGCTGCTGGTCGAGGCCGACGGCCGGCGCCACGAACGTCTGGTCACCGACAGCCCCGGCGACCCGGCCCTCGCCTTCGATGCCGGACAGCTGCACGACAAGGCGCTGCGGCTGCTCGGCCCGCACACGCCCTTCCATGCCTTCGAGGCGGCCCTGCGACTGCCGCAGGAGCCCGAGGCCGTCGCCACGCTGCGTGCCGCCTTCGGCTACGCTCCGGGCGACCGCCTGCCCTGATTCCACAGACCCCCAGGAGACGCTTCCATGCGCATCATCGATTCGCACTTCCACTGGTGGCCCCGGTCGGTGTTCGAGGACATCTGCCGGCGCGGCAGCTACCCGCGCGCCGAGCCCAACGGCAACGGCGGCTACATGTACTGGCGGCGCGACGGCGCCACCGCCCGCTTCAACCTCGGGGCCGAGTGGTTCGACCTGGGCACCCAGCTGGCCCACATGGCGACCCTGGGCCACGACGTGAACGTGATCTGCTCCATCGGACCGTTCTCGGTGCATTTCTCCGACCTGCCGGTGGAAGAAGGCCGGCGCGCCGCGATGCAGTGGAACGAGGAGATGGCCGGCGCCCAGCGCCGCCACGCCGGCCGACTGTGGGCCAGCGCCGCGCTGCCGCTGCGCGACACGCAGGTGGCGCTGGAGGTGCTGGAGCACGCCGTGGGCCTGGGGCTGGTGGGGGTCAACCTGCCCGGCAGCATCGGCTCGGACGAGAACATCGATGCCCCGCGCCTGGCGCCCCTGTACGAGCGGCTGGAGGCGTTGCGGCTGCCGATCTTCCTGCACCCCACCGACGCGATGTTCCCGGACATCCTGGACGGCTACAACGGCGCGCTCTACGCCAGCCTGGGCCGCGTGGTGGACGTGAGCGTGGCGGCTTGCCGGCTGGTGCTGTCGGGAATCATGGAGCGCCACCCCCACCTGAAGATCGTGATGTCGCACACCGGCGGCGCCCTGCCCTACCAGTCGGGCCGCATGGACAAGAACTCCGGCCGCGCGGGGCTTCCGAAGCCGCCCAGCACCTACCTCAAGCGCATGTTCACCGACACGGTGTCACCGCACGGCATGGGCGTGCGCTTCGCGCTCGAGTACTACGGAGCCGACCAGGTGATGTACGGCAGCGACTACCCCTGCTGGAGCCCGTCGGCGGCCCTGGCCGTGCTGGAGGAGGCAGGCCTCTCCGTCGAAGACCGGCAGAAGGTGATGTTCGACAACGCCTGGCGGTTCTTCGAGCTGGGCCGGTACTGAACGGCGTCCGCCCGTTCGCCCTGAGCCCGAGGCGGCCCTACTCCGCCTCGATACCCGCCTTGCGCATCACCTGCGTCATCACCGGGAACTCGTTCTTCAACTGGGTGGCCAGGCCCTCGGGCGTGCCGGGCATCACCTCGATGCCCATCTGGGCCGCCTTCTCCTTCACCACGGTGGAGCGCAGCTGCGTCACGAACTCGCGATTGAGCCGCTCGACGATGGGCCGCGGCATGCCGGCCGGTCCGAACAGGCCGAACCAGGGCAGCACCTCGAAGCCCTCCAGGCCGGCCTCGGCCACCGTGGGCAGGTCCGGCCGCTCCTCGGTGCGCTTGAGGCCCGCCGAGGCGATGACCTTCAGCTTGCCCTGCCGGACCTGGCCCATGCTGTTGGCGCCGTTGAAGAACACGTCGACCTGGCCCGAAGCCACCGCCTGCGTCGCCTCCGGGCCGCCCTTGAACGGCACGTGCAGCATGTCCACCCCGGCCATCGACTTGAACATCTCGCCCAGGATGTGCGAGGACGTGCCGGCGCCGATCGAGGCGAAGGTGAGCTTGCCGGGGTTGGCCTTGGCCAGCGCGATCAGCTCCGGGACCGTCTTGGCCTGCACCGCCGGATTGACATACAGGTACATGGGCGCGGCGAACAGCATGGTGACCGGCGTGAAGTCGCGCACCGGGTCGTAGGGCAGCTTCTTGCGCGCGATGCTGTTGAGGACCAGGCCGCTTTGCGTGCCCATGAACAGCGTGTAGCCGTCGGCCGGCGCGCGGGCGGCCAGCTCGCCACCGATCACCTGGCTGGCACCGGGCTTGTTGTCGATCACGATCGGCTGGCCCAGCGAGGGCATCTGCTGCGTGACGTGGCGCATGAAGAGATCGCCGATGCTGCCCGGCGTAAAGGCGATGATCAGGCGGATCGGGCGGTTGGGGTAGGTGTCCTGTGCCTGCGCCGCGCCAAAGGGCAAGGCGGTGGCCGAAGCGGCCAGCAGCAAGCTGCGACGGGTCAGGCCGAAGCCCCGGGTCGTCGGGAGGTGCGCCATGGATGTCTCCTGAAGTTCTAGTCGATCGCGATGCGATTTGACGGCCGCGCCGGCCAGCCCGCAATGCGCCTGCATGCTATGGGTGCATAGCACGCAGGCTATGACCCGGCCTCTGTTAGCGTGTCGCCCCATGCAGGAACTGACCGACTGGCTCAATCAACACCACATCGCGGGGATCCCCCTCTTCCATCTCGCCCTGGCGCTGGGCATCGCCGTTGCGTCGTACGTGGCCATGCTGCTCGTGCTGCGCTTCGTCTCGAGCCGGCTGCGCCGCATGGCGCAACGCACCTCGACGCCGATGGACGACCTCTTCGTCAAGGTGCTCGACAGCACCAACCGCTGGTTGCTCCTGGTGGCCGCGGTGCTGATCGGCATCGGCGCGGCCGACCTGGGCCCGCGCTGGGCCGACCGTGTCGGGCAACTCTGGTTCATCTCCATCGCGGTCCAACTGGGGCTGTGGATCAACCACGCCATCCGGGTGGGCGTGCGCAACTACGAGTTCCGCAACCATGGCAACACCGCGCAGCTCAGCGCGTCGGGCACGCTGCTGACCTGGTTCCTGCGCACGGTGCTGTGGGCGGTGATCGTGCTGGCGGTGCTGTCCAACATCGGCGTGAACATCACCGCCTTCGTCGCCAGCCTGGGCGTGGGCGGCATCGCCATCGCGCTGGCGGTGCAGAACATCCTGGGCGACCTGTTCGCCTCGCTGTCCATCGTGGTGGACAAGCCCTTCGAGGTCGGCGACTTCATCGCCAGCAACGCCGGCGTCGGCACGGTGGAATACGTGGGCCTCAAGACCACCCGCATCCGCGCGCTCAGCGGCGAGCAGATCGTGGTGAGCAACACCGAGTTGCTCAAGCAGCCGGTGAAGAACTTCCGCCGCATGCAGGAACGCCGCATCGTGTTCAGTTTCGGCGTGACCTACAGCACCTCCCCGGAGGCGGCCGAGGAAATTCCGCGCATCGTGCGCCGGCTGGTCGAAGCCGACGAGCACCTGCGCTTCGACCGCGCCCACCTGCAGGCCTTCGGCGACAGCTCCCTCAATTTCGAGGTCGTCTATTTCGTGCGCAAGCCCGACTACAACCTCTACATGGACGCGCAGCAGCGGCTCAACGTCTCGCTGATGCGCGAGTTCGCGGCCCGGCAGATCGACTTCGCCTTCCCGACGCGCACCCTGCACGTGGTGGCGCCGGCCAAGGACGAGGCGGCGCCCGAGCCCCAGCTGCGGGCAGCCCGAAACTGAGCGTCCGGGGGGAACGGACCGGCCGGGCGGCCGGCCGTCACACGATCAGGTTGCCCAGCTTCATCGCGCCCTTGAGCATCCCCTGCTCGCGCATCTGGTCGGCCCACCAGGCCAGTTGCGACTCCTTCAGGCCGGTCGCGGCCGGGCCGATCTGCGCGGCGGCCAGCACCTCGGGCGGCAGCTTGATGTACTTGCCGATGTGCTCGCGCACCTTGGCGCCGTTGCCCTTCCTGTTCACGAAGACCGCTCCTTCGTAGAGCGCCTCGCGGAAACCGCGCGCGGCCGCCGCGTTCTTCTGCACCCAGTCGCGGCGGGCGGTCGCCAGGATGGTGGGCAGGCCTTCGGGCAGGAAGGTGGAGTAGTACGAGACCACGTGGCCATTGCCGCTGGAGGTGATGCGCGACATGAACGGATCGCCCGACACCACGGCGTCCAGCGAGCCGCCGCGCAGCAGGTCGTTGTGCTGCGGGAAGGGCGCCTCGACGAAATTGATCCTGGTGTGGTCCACCCCGATGCTCTTGAGGTAGGCACGGAAGCCCACGTGCAGGAAGGCGCCCAGGCCAGGCACGCCGACCTTCTTGCCGACGCAGTCCTGCGGGGTGCGGATGCCCGAGCCGGCGCGCGCCACCAGGCCGAAGGAGGTGATCGACTTCGAGGTCTCCTCGAAGGACGCGACGGCCACGTGGTCCAGTCCGCCGTCCACCGCCTGCAGGTACACCGAGGGCGTGGTGCCGCCCATCTGGATGGAATCGGACTGGATGGCAGGCGGCAGCGATGGGTTCAGCGGGATCAGCTGCAGCACCACGTCGAGGCCACGCTTGCTGAAATAGCCCTCTTCGCGGGCCGTGAACAGCGACGCGAACGCCGTGACCGCGGTGTAGCCGAAGACGATGCGGGTGGTGCCCTGGGCGCGGGCAGGCAGCGCGATGGCGGCGGCACCGGCGGCGAGCGCGCCGAGCGTCGCGCGGCGGGTGTAGCGGGATAGGGTCATGCGTGTCTCCTGAAGGCTTCGTTCGAAGCGCGACATGATGCCCACCGGAGGCGCGCTCGTCGCATCGAGTGTGCCGATGCCAGCCATGCCCAGATTCGATTTCATCGCGCGCGCGGGCCTGGGCTAGCCTCGCGCGCCCCAGCTCGCCACACCGCTCTCCATGAAGCTTGCCAGCCTGAAGAACGGCGACCGCGAAGGTCGCCTCGTCGTCGTCTCACGCGATCTGCGCCAGGCGGTGGCGGCCGATGCGGTGGCACCGACCATGCGCCACGCCATCGACCACTGGGCCGCCTGCGAAAGCGGCCTGCGGGCCCTCGATGGGCGGCTTCGCGCCGGCACCGCGGCCGGCGCGTTCGCATTCGATCCGTCGCAGGCCATGGCGCCGCTGCCGCGCAGCCACCAGTTCGTCGACGCCTCGGCCTTCCTGAACCACGGCGACATCATGAAGGAGGCCTACAAACTCAGCATCGCCAGCGAGCCCGGCGTGCCCATCCTGGTGCCACGCCAGGGCGACGACTTCCGCGGACCGTCCGCCGATTACGAGTTGCCGACCGAGGCCGACCAGACCGATTTCGAAGGCGAGTTCGCGGTGATCACCGACGACGTGCCCATGGGAGCAAGCGCCGCCGAAGCCTTGTCGCGCGTGCGGCTGGTGACGCTGCTCAACGACGTGAGCATGCGGGCTTACGTCTTCAAGGAAGTGAGCCTGGGCTTCGGGATGATGCGGGCCAAGCCGGCGACCGTGTTCGCGCCGGTGGCCGTCACGCCCGACGAGCTCGGCCCGGCCTGGCGCGGCGGGCGCGTCCACCTCGACCTGCGGGTCAGCCGCAACGGCGAGTGGTTCGGCCATCCCAATGGCGGCGAGATGGATTTCGGCTTCGGCGAGTTGCTCGCCTACATGGCCTACAACCGCCGCCTGGGCGCGGGCCTGGTGCTCGGCTCGGGCACGGTGTCGAACAAGGCGCACCGGCAGGTCGGCTCGGCCTGCCTGGCCGAGCGGCGCGCGCTGGAAACCATTGAATGGGGCCAGGCCCGCACCGGGTGGATGGCCTTCGGCGAACGCCTGCGGATGGAGGCGACGGACGCAAACGGCCAGTCGGTGTTCGGCGCGATCGATTTCCGGCTGGTCCGCGCCAGCTAGCCTCTCACGGCCGCTGCCACCGCAGCAGCCGCCGCTCGGCCCCCGCCAGCAGCGCATTCGCCACGAAACCGACCAGCCCCAGGATCACGATGCCGGCGAACAGGTCGGCCGCCCTGAAGGACCGCGCCGCCAGCAGGATGGTCTGGCCCAGGCCGGGCTGCGACGCGATCATCTCGCCGACCACCGCGACGATCAGCGACACCGTGAGCGACAGCCGCATCCCCGCCAGGATGTCCGGCATGGCGTTGGGCAGGCCCACCTTGCGCACGAATTCCCCCTCGCCCAGCTGCAGGGCAGCCGCCACCTCGCGCAGCCGCGGATCGACCGATGCGAAGCCGTGCAGCGTGGCCAGCAGCACCGGCCACATCGAGCCGAAGGCGATGACGAACAGCACCATGTTCGGACCCAGGCCGAAGATCGCGACGGCCAGCGGCAGGATGGCCGATGCCGGCAGCGGCCGCACGAATTCCAGCATGGGCTGCAGCCAGGCGCGTGCCGCGGCCGAAATGCCGATCAGCGCTCCCAGCAGCACACCGGCCACGCAGGCCAGCAGCCAGCCTTCGACCATGCGGCGCACGGTTTGCCAGGTCTGCTCGCCCAAGGCGCCATCGGCCAGGCCCTCCCGCAGGCTGGCCAGGGTGGCTTCGGGCGTGGGCAGGAACACCTTGCTGACCCACTGCTGGTGGCTGGCCAGCCACCACAGGCCCATCACGGCCAGCAGCACGAACAGCGAAGGGAGCCACTCCAGAAACCGGCCCCCCCCGAAGCGCCCGGTTGGGCGCCGCTCCCCAGGGGGCGCAACCAGCGGCCCGGCCAAGCCGGTTCCGCGGTTGCCGCTTGAAGGCCGTACCGCCGCGCGGCGGCCGGTGGGCAAGCCGTGCTTCATGCCACCACCCCCATGGCGCGGTCCACCCGTCGCTGCAGCCACAGGGCCAGCGCATTGACGGCGTAGCCCACGACGGCGATCCAGAACAGCCAGGCCAGCATCAGCGGCGGATCGAGGCTTTGCTGCGCGTTCATGATGGCGTAGCCCATGCCGTGCGGGTTGGCCGCGATCTCCACCGTCACCGCCACCACCAGCGCGATGGCCACGCCCAGGCGCAGCGCGACGAACAGGCGCGGCACCATGGCCGGGAGCACGATCTTGGTGAACCGCGCCGCGGCCGAGAGGCCCAGCGCCTGGGACACTTCCAGCAGCCGCGGATCGACCTGCCGCGCCGCCGCCTGCGCCAGCACCAGCATCGGCCAGAAGGCCGCGAAGGCCACCACCGCGGCCTCCATGCGCACGCCGAACCCGAAGACCAGCATGGACAGCGGGATCAGCGCCACCGAGGGAATCGGCCGCAGCACCTCGACGGTGAGGAAGCTCCACCGGCCGGCCCGGCGCGACAGCCCGAGCCAGGTACCCAGCAGCACGCCCAGCACCACCGCGACGGCTAGCCCGGCCGCCGCGCTGCCCAGCGTGAACAGCGTGGCCTGCACCAGGCTGCCATCCGCGACCGCCCGCCCGAACGCCAGCACCGCGCGGGTGGGCGGCGCCAGGGTGTCGCTGGTGCGGCCCGGGCCGCGCGCGTACAGCTCCAGGGCCGCCAGCAGCAGCAGCGGAGCGGCGGCGCCGCGCAGGATGTTCATGGCGTGCCGTGCCATCAGGCGTGGCCCAGGTAGTGGTAGAGGTCGCGCCGCAGCCGCAGGTACTCGGGATGCTCCTTGGTTTCGAGCTGGTTGCGCGGCCTGGGAATGTCCACCTCGACGATGGCCGCCACGCTGGGCTTCCCGGGCGTGGGGTTGGCCCGCAGCGCGATGACCCGGTCGCCGAGGTAGATGGCTTCTTCCAGGTCGTGGGTGACGAACAGCACGGTGAGGCCGCTGTCACGCACCAGCCGCGACACCTCGTCCTGCAGCGACTCGCGCGTCATCGCGTCCAGCGCACCGAAGGGCTCGTCCATCATCATCAGCGTGGGCTCCTGCGCCAGGCAGCGTGCGATCTGCACGCGCTGCTGCATGCCGCCGGAGAGCTGCGCCGGAAACTTCTGCGCGTGTGCGGACAGGCCCACCGTGGCCAGCACCTTCTCGATGCGCGCCGGCCGCTGCGCCGGGGGCACCCCCGCAGCTTCCAGCGCCAGGCTCACGTTGCCCCCCACGGTGCGCCAGGGCAGCAGCGCGCGGCCGTAGTCCTGGAACACGAAGGCAGCCTCGCGCGAAGGGCCGTGCACGACCTGGCTGCCGCGCCTCACTTGTCCGCCGCTGGGTGTCACGAAGCCGGCGGCGGCACGCAGCAGCGTGGTCTTGCCACAGCCGGAGGGACCGATGATGCAGACGAACTCGCCGCGCCGGATGTCGACGCGGGTGGGCGAGAGGATCTCGCGCCCGCCCAGGCGGATGGACACGTCGTCGAAGCGCAGGATGGGATCGGCGGCCGGGGCTCCGCCGAAGGCAGCCGCCGGCCGCGCAGCCAGCGACTCGGCAGGCTCGCTCGTGTGCATGCGCATCACGACTCGAAGATCGCGACCGCCCGCGTCCATCCCGCCGAGGCGCCGCGGATCTTGTGCGGAAAGCAGCAGACGGTGAATCCGTCACCCGGCAGCGCCTCCAGGTTGTGCAGCTTCTCCAGGTGGCAGTAGCCGATGTCCTTGCCGGCCTTGTGCCCCTCCCACAGCAGCCGCTTGTCGCCCGTTTCGGCAAACTTCTTCGCCGTGTAGGAGAACGGGGCGTCCCAGCTCCAGGCGTCGATGCCGGTCAGGCGCACGCCGCGTTCCAGCAGGTACATGGTGGCCTCGTAGCCCATGCCGCAGCCGGTGTCGACGTAGTCGGGATGGCCGTAGCGCGAGCCGGCCCGCGTGTTCACCAGCACGATGTCCAGCGGCTGCAGCTCGTGGCCGATGCGCGCGAGTTCGGCTTCGACGTCGGCCGCGGTGCACACGTAGCCGTCCTCGAAATGCCGGAAGTCCAGCTTCACGCCCGGGCGAAAGCACCAGTCCAGCGGCACCTGGTCGATGGTCATCGACGGCCTGGCCTCGCCGAGCTTGCCGTCCATGGTGGAGTGGAAGTGGTAGGGCGCGTCCAGGTGGGTGCCGCTGTGCGTGGTGAGCCGCACCCACTCCGCCGCCGCGGCCTCCTGGTCGGGGAAGTCTTCGGGCTTCGAGCCAGGCAGCAGCTTCTGGAAGATCGGCAGGGTGTCGCGATGGGTCTCGTACTCGATCTTCGGATTGAGGCCCGGCGGATCGGACGGCACGTCGTTCTCGAGGTAGATGGACAGGTCGACGAAGCGGGGCATGTTCGGTCTCAGGGTTGGTCGTGCCAATGGGCCAGCGGCTGGCCGGCCACCGGTGAACGGAAACTCGGCAGCGAGGTGCCGCGCAGGCTGCCGAGATAGACGGTCCGCAGGTCGCGGCCTCCAAAGGTGACGCTGGCCATCCACGGCGCCAGCGTGCCGGCGGTGGCGGCCATGATCTCGGGCGTGAGCGTGCGGTCGCGGTAGTGCGCATCCAGGCGCGCCGCGGCCACGGGATCGCTGTCGTCCAGCAGGGTGAGCAGGTCGCCTTCGGGCGTGATGGCGACCAGCTTGTCGGTCATGACCAGCGTGATCCAGAGGTTGCCGAAGCCATCGAAGGCGAAGCCGTCGGGGAAGGCACCGAGATCGCTGGGGCCGTACACCTCGCGACCGGCAAGGCTGCCGTCGTCGCCCACGCGCAGCCGCGAGATGCGGCGGCCGTTGCTCTCCACCACGTACAGCCACTCCTCGCGGGCGTCCAGCCGAACCTCGTTGGTGCCCTCGAACCCGTCGGCGACGATGCGCACGCCGCGCGCGTCGATGAGGGCGATGTAGCCATCGCGGGCGCGGGCGTTGATGGAATCGGTCCACGGCTGCATGCGCGTGGTCACCGTGAGCCAGATGCGGTTGCGGCTGTCGCGCAGCACGAAATTGGCCTTGCCCAGCGGCTGACCGTCGATGTGGTCGAACAGGCGCCGCACCCGGCCTTGGCGGTCCATCACCTCCACCGAGTCGGTGCCCCAGTTGGCGATGATGAAATCGCCGCCCTGCAACAGCGCCATGCCATTGGGCAGCGACCCTCGGGAGGCCACGTAGCGTTGCTGGAAATCGACTTCGCCGGCCGCGGCCGCGCGCGGCCCGGGCACCACCAGTTGCTGGCTGCCGTCGGGGGCGATGCGCATCACGCCGCCGCGCGCATCCGCCGCCCACACCGTGCCGTCGCGTTCGGCTATCACGCATTCGGGCCGCTGCAGGTCACGGCCGACGTGGCGGACGGCGGCGCGATCGACCTGCCAGCCGCGCAAAGGGTTGTTGCGGGTCATGGGGCCGGCAGGATAGGCCGGCCCGTCGGCCGGCACAAAGCGAATCTCCCGATGGCAGGCATCGGGCCGGGCGATACCATCGCGGCCGACCCGACCGGAGACCTCCTGATGCGCTACCAGCGGATCGACCTCAACCTGCTGATCGCGCTGGACGCCCTGCTGGCCGAGCGCAACGTCACCCGCGCGGCCGAGCGCCTGCACATGACCCAGCCCACCATGAGCGGGGTGCTCGCGCGCCTGCGGGACTATTTCGCCGACCCGCTGCTGGTGCCCGTCGGCCGCGCCATGCGGCTGACCCCGCGCGCCGAGAGCCTGATCAAGCCGGTGCGCGAGATCATCCTCAAGGTCGATTCGACCCTGGGGGTGCGGCCCGAGTTCGAGCCGTCGACCGCGCAGCGGCAGTTCATCGTGATCGCCTCCGACTATGTCTGCACGGTCCTGCTGGACGAGGTGCTGCGCCGGGTCGCCGAGCAGGCCCCCGGCATCACCTTCGACGTGCGCCCGAGCGCCGCCGACATGGCCGAGGACCTGGAGCAGCAGCGCGCCGACTTCCTCGTCACGCCGGCGCACCTGGTGATGGCCGAACACCCGCACGACGTGCTGTTCGAGGACACCTACCACGTGCTGGCGTGGGCCGATCACCCGGAACTGCGCGAGGGTCTCACGCTGGAGCTGTACCAGGCCCTGGGGCACGTGGCCTACCTGAACGGCAAGGGCCCGCACAACCCCTGGTTCGACCAGTGGTACGCCAACCAGCACGGCGACACGCGCCGGCTGGAGGTCAACGTGCATGGCTTCGCGCTCATTCCGCGGATGCTGGTGGGCACCCGGCGCATCGCCACGCTGCAGACGCGGCTGGCGCGGCAGTTCGCGCAGGTGCTGCCGCTGAGGCTGCACGAGCCGCCCATGCAGACGCCGCGCCTGACCGAGGTGCTGCAATGGCACCGATATCGCGACGAGGACCCGGGCGTGCAGTGGGTGCGCGCCCGCATCGCGGAGGCCGCCGCGGCGCTACCGCCGCTCTGATCGCAGGCGCGAAGCCTCAACCGAAGATCCAGCGCCAGGCCAGGTAGCCGACGAAGACCCAGAACACCACGGACAGCAACACCCCGCCCCAGACCCAGGGGCTCGACAGCAGGCTCTGGTAACGGCGGTCGCTGTGCGGCATGCCAACGTGGTTCATCAGCAGATGCTGCCGCAAGCTTATGCCGCCGGCGCGCCCGCAGGCGTATCAAGGTGCGAACGATCAGGGACGGTCGGGACCCATGGGCCAGGTTTCCCGCAGCACATCGATGAACGCCCGGCCCGCCGGCGAGAGGTGCCGGTCGCGGCGCGTGACGATGTGGATGTCGCGCCGCACCACGGGCTGGCTCAGCGGCTTGATGACCAGTCGCGCATCGGCCGCGTGGCGGGCGTAGGCCGAGGGCATGACCGCCGGCCCGAGGCCGCTGGCCACCATCCACAGGGCCGTCGACTGGAACGAGATCTCGTGGCTGACGCGCAGCACCGCACCCGCCTGCGCCGCCGCGACATCGACCAATTGCCGCACGCCGTAGCCGGGTCGGCCGGCGATCACGGCGATGCCCTCGAGGTCGGCCCAGCGCACGCGCCGGGCGGCGGCCAGCGGATGGTCGCGCCGGCACACCAGCGCCATGCGGTCGCGCAGCAGCGTGCGCTGCTCGACTTCGCCGCCGGCCTGCTCCGGGGTACCGATGCCCAGGTCGACCATGCCGCCGACGATGCGCGGCAGGAACTGGTCGGGCGCGCAGTCGGTCACCCGCAGGCGCACGCCCGGGTGCCGCGTCGCGAACGCCTCCACCACCGGCGGCAACAGCATGGAGGCCAGCGTGGGAGTCATGACCAGCGAGACCTCCCCGCGCTGCAACTCGCTGAGCTCGCGCAGCCCGGTGGCCAGGCCATCGAGGTCACCCAGCACCCGCTCGGCGATGGGCAGCGTCTCGTGGGCCGCCGGCGTGGGCTGCAGCGAACGGGTGGTGCGGTCGAACAACCGCACGCCCAGCCCGTCTTCGAGCTGGCGGATCAGGACACTGACCGCCGAGGGCGTGATGAACAGCTGCGCGGCGGCGGCCCCCAGCTTGCGCAGCCGGTACACGGCCAAAAAGGCCTGCAGCTGGCGCACCGTCGGCAGGTGCTTGGGATTCATGAAGTCACTTTAACAGTGGTTCGGAAATGAACGATTTACAAAACAATCGGCCTGGCATTCAATCCCCGCTTTGCCTCCTGCAAGGACACGACACCCATGGACACCGCCGAAAGCCGCGGCTACAAGCGCATTGCCACCGAAGAGGCCTGGTGCACCCCTGAACTGATGCAGCGCTTCCAGCGCCTGCTGGACGAAGGCCAGCACGGTGACCCGGGCTTCGCCAACCTCTGGGGCTTCTTCGCCAAGAGCGATTCGCCCCGCGCGCGCGGGCTGTACGAGCGCATCCAGGACCTGGAAAGCCGCCGACTGGCCGACATGGACGCCTCCGGCGTCGACATGCAGCTGCTGATGCTCACCGCGCCGGGTGTGCAGATGTTCGATCCGGCCACGGCCTGCTCGCTGGCCACCAGCACCAACGACCAGCTGGCCGAAACCATCGCGCGGCACCCGCAGCGCTTCGCCGGCCTGGCCGCCTTCGCCCCGCACGCGCCCGACGCCGCGGCGGCCGAGATCGAGCGCGGCGTGAAGAAGCTGGGCCTGAAGGGCGCGCTGGTGAACTCGCACACCCAGGGCCGCTACATGGACGACGAGTTCTTCTGGCCCATCTTCGAGGCCTGCGAGGCGCTGGACGTGCCGCTGTACATCCACCCCAACAGCCCATCGCCGCAGATGGTGGAGCCCTTCCTGTCGCGCTGCCTCGACGCCGCGATCTGGGGGTTCCAGGCCGAGACCGGCCTGCATGCGCTGCGCCTGCTCGTCTCCGGCCTGTTCGACCGCTTCCCCAAGCTGAAGATCGTGCTGGGCCACCTGGGCGAGGGCCTGCCGTTCTGGCTGTCGCGCATCGACTTCATGCACGCCGGCATCGTGCGCTCCGGCCGCAGCGAAGGCGCCAAGCCGCTCAAGCGCAAGCCCAGCGAATACCTGCGCGAGAACTTCTACTACACCAGCAGCGGCATGTGCTGGGAGCCGGCGGTCACCTTCGTGCAGCAGCAGATGGGCTTCGACCGCGTGATGTACGCCATGGACTACCCTTACCAGTTCGAGCCCTCCGAGGTGACCGCCATGGACCACCTGCCGTTGACGCTCGAACAGAAGCGGCAGTTCTTCCAGACCAACGCCGAACGCATCTTCAAACTGTGACCGGAGACAAGACCCCCATGCTCACGCGCCGACTCGCCCTGCTCACCGCCGCCACCGCGGCCCTTGCCGGCCTGGTGCCGGCCCACGCCCAGGATGCCGCGGCCAACTGGCCCACGCGCCCGGTGCGCCTGGTCGTGACCTTCCCGCCCGGCGGCAGCAGCGATGCGGCCGCGCGCATCGTCGCGCCCAAGCTGGCCGAGCGCCTGGGCCAGCCGGTGGTGGTGGAAAACCGCCCCGGCGCCGGCGGCGGCATCGGGCTCGACCTGGTGGCCAAGGCGCCGGCCGACGGCTACACCATCGTGCTGGCTTCAGCGGGCGGCCTGACCGCCAACCCCAGCTTGTACAAGCAGCTGAGCTACAACCCCGAACGCGATTTCGCGCCGGTCACGCTGTTCGGCACCAGTCCCTTCGTGCTGCTGGCCAACCCGTCGCTGCCGGCGCAGAACGTGGCCGAGCTGCTCAAGCTGGCCAAGTCGCAGCCGGGTCGCCTGAGCTACGCATCGGGCGGCAACGGCACGGCCATGCACCTCTCGGGCGAGCTGCTCAAGTCGATGGGGGATGCGCGCATCCTGCACATCCCCTACCGCGGCAGCGGCCCCGCGCTGCTGGCCGTGATGTCGGGCGAGACCAACCTGGCCATCGCCGACCTGGCGACCGTCTCCGGCCAGCTGAAGTCGGGCCGGGTGAAAGTGCTGGGCGTGCTGAGCAAGGAGCGTTCGGCCCTGGCACCGGAATTCCCGACGCTGGCGGAGACCGGCCTGCGCGGCTACGAATCGGCCGGCTGGTTCGCCATCCTGGCCCCGGCCGGCACCCCGCCGGCCATCGTGCAGAAACTCAACACCGACATCACCGCGGTGCTGCGGGCACCCGACGTGCGCGAACGCTTCGCCGCGGCCGGCCTCGAGCCGCTGCCCAGCACCCCGCAGGAACTGGCTTCGCTGATGAAGTCGGAAACGGCCAAATGGGCCAAGGTGATCAAGGAGTCGGGCGCCAAGCTCGACTAGCCAGCCGGCAGCGGGGCCTCACGCCGCTGCAGGTGCGCGCAGCTGAACTCGCCCGGACCACCTTCGACGACCTGCACGGCCGCTGGCAGGCGAGCCTTCCCACCCCAGGAGCGAAAAAGCCCCGCCGCTGAGGGCGAGGCTCGCGTGCGGCGCCGAGGCGAATCAGCGCACGAACGCCCGCACGTCCCAGTAATCCGGCGCCGGCCGGTACTCGCCCAGCAGCACCACCACCTGGTCGAAGGCGGCCGCGCCGAGGGCGAAGGTGTTGCCCGAGACGAAGGGCTTGGGCACCGACTGCGGGGGCAACTCGATCCGCCCACCGCGCGCGTCCCCCGAATCCTCGAAACGTTGCACGAACACCCGGTAGCCCAGCGCCTGTTCGGTGTCGGCCTCGACGTCGAGCCAGGCCAGCGCGAAGCCGCCGTCCGCGAGCACGACCGCCTGGGGGTTGAGCAGATGCCCCTGCGGCACCTGGACCTCGCTCACCAGCGTCCGCGTGGCCACGGGGACCCCCAGCGGGCTGAACGTCTGCGCCACGATCTCGCGACCCGCCGGCGTGTCGTTCTCCCAGGCCAGCAAGTAGTCGCCGCTCGCCAGCGTGACCATGGGCAGGGTGGCGAGCGTCGGGTTCGCCGGCACCTCGGCGGCCGGGCCGAGTGCCGCGCCGTCGGCCGCGAAGGCGCGCGTGAGGGTGCGCACGACGCCGGCCGAGCTCTCACGCCATGACAAGGCGAAGCCACCGGCGGGCAGCGCCGTCGCTCCGAGCACGTACACGCCATCGCGCCAATCCACGGTCGGCTCGGTCGCCAGCGAGACCTCCTCGGCGCGGGGCGTGCCGTCGGCGTTGAAGACGCGATACAGGCCCCGACTCGGCGCGAAGCGGCCGTTGCTGGCGTTGATCGCCAGCACGAAGCCGCCGTCCGCCAGCGCGACCGGTTGCGCGTGGTAGCCGAAGTTCGACAGCGCGATGGTGATCTGCGGTCCGATGGGCTCGCCGTTCGCGCTGTAGCGGCGCGCGAAACTGTTGGACTCGTACTGATAGCGCGATTGCGACCAGGTCAGCAGGAACTCGCCGTTGGCCAGCGCCGCCACCTCGGGCGAGTGCGCCTCCAGGGCGGCCACGGTTTCCGAGCCGACCGGATGGCCAAACGCATCGAAGCGCTGGAACACCACCTGCGAGGCGTAGTAGGCCGGATAGCCATTGACCACGGGCGAGCTTTGCCAGGCCGCCACGTAGCCACCGCCTTCGAGGCGAACGAAGCTGGCGGCGTGCTGCACGCCGGCGTCGGTGGCGTTGACCTCGAACTCGCTCACCGCGAGCCGCACCGGTTGCGCCGGCGCCGGGGGCGCGGCCACGGGCGGCTCGGCCGCCGGAGGCGGCTCCACCGAAGGCGGCGGCGGCGTCGGCGGCGCCGGCGGCGCGGGCGCCGGTTCGGCCTGTGCGGGGATGGGATCGGACAGCGTCACGAAGACCGGCGCCTCGGTCGCGGGTGCCGGGCTCGGAGCGGCCGGCGCCGGAGCCGGTGCGGCGGGCGGAGGGGGCGCGACGGCCACGGGATCCCCACCAGGCCCCTGCGCCCCGGGTGCCGGCGCGGCACCACCGCCGCCTCCTCCGCCACAAGCGGCCAGCGTGAACAGCGCGGCCACGCTCAACCACCTGCCCATCCGACGTGAATCGTTCATCCCATCCTCCCCAAGGTCTGCTCAGGCGCAGCGACGGTCGCTGCGCAACCGGACCATTTCAGGCGCTGACGGATGAGAGGGGTGTGACAGCCTGTCACTGGATCCGCGTCGATCGATGCACGCTCCAAGGCCTTGCGGGCAGCGACGGGCGCGGCACGCCGGGCCGGGCTGAGCGGTGGCTCGAGGCCATGGCCGGGCCGCGCGCGGTCACGGCGGCGCAGCCGGTCACCGGATCTAACAGCCGCTTACCCGGCTCAGCAGCCGGAGCTGGCTCAGAAGCTGAACGTGCAGGCGCTGGCCGGCAACACGCCGCCGCCCGATACCCCGTTGTTGTTCAGGTCATCGAGCAGGTTCTTGAGTGCTTCCTGCGCCGCACGCTGCGGGTGGCCCGAGGTCGTGACGGGTGCGGCCGCGAGCGCCGCCTCGGCCAGCGCCAGCAGCTGGTTCACGGTGATGCTTCCCGTGACGCCGGGAATGCCATAGCCCGTGGCGTCGACCAGGGCCCCGCCGACCACGTCGCCGGCATGCACGTTCAGCCATGCGGCGGCGAGCTGGCGCGACAACTGGTGCGCCATGTTCTGCGCGTTGCCGCCGCGCAGCCAAGCCGACAGCTGGTCGTGGTCCGCGGGATCGAAGGCCGAGCCATTGGCCTGGACCAGGTGCAGCGCGGAAAGCCCGGCGTAGATATCGACCGAGCCGGCGGCCTCGATGGACGCCGCACCGTTCCTGTTGCTCCAGTAGCCCGGCGTGCGGCCGCCGGCGCTGGTGCCGCCCATGCAGACGTTGCCGAACTTGACATCCACCCGGCCTGCCGTGGGCACCTCGATGGTCAGCTTGTTCAGGTAGGTGCCGTCCGAAGAGACCGGATTGATCTTGAAGTCGCCCGCGACGTAGGCGTTCGTCGCCACCCACGTGCCGCCCGTGGCGCCACCGGGGCGGAACTCGCGCACGGTCAGGGCGCCGGCGGTGACGCCGTCGTCGTTGACGAACCAGGCGTGGGTGAACTTGGTCGTGGCCGATGCGGAGGTGTCGACCTTCCAGCCATCGATGAACTCCTCACCGGCGTCCAGCCGCCCGTTGCGGTTGGCGTCGTAGAACTTGTAGACATCCACCTGGGGCCCGCCGCCGAATTCCTTCAGACCCGCCGCGTCGCCTCCACCGCCGCCGCCACAGGCGACCAGGGCCGCGGCCGAGACAGCCGCCAGGGAACACCTCAGGAACGAGACACCGCGCATGACGAACTCCCGCGAATGAATGGAGCCGCGATGTTTCCGCTGCCGGTCGTGCTTGTGTCTTCGTGTTAACAGGTCGTGCAGCTGTTTGCCAAATGAAACCTCAGCGGGACCACGGGCCTCGGCCATTCCTGCCTCGCGGTGCCCCGGCCGATCGTTCCATCGACTGCATCGGCTCCTCCCGATCGCTGCTCAGGGTGGGCTAGCATGGCCCCATGTCACTGTTGCTCTCCTGGTTGATCTTGACCGTCGCCGTCTGGCTCACTGCCGCGCTGCTGCCCGGCTTCCATGTGCGCAGCTTCGGGGCCGCCATCGGTGTCGCGGCCTTGATCGGGGTGCTGAACTTCCTGCTGGGCTGGCTGCTGTTCACGGTGTTCACCATCGCCACCCTGGGACTGGCCTGGCTGCTGGCGTTCATCACGCGCTGGATCATCGACGCCATCATCCTGAAGCTGGCGGACCGGCTCACCGACGGGCTCACCATCGACGGCTTCCGCTGGGCACTCGCCGGCTCCTTCGTGATGTCGCTGCTTGGCACCGCGGGCGAGTGGTTGGTGAGGTGACCCTCGAGCTGCGCTTGGACCGATCCGCATCACGCGCGGGCCGCTGGCCGGCCCCGGCGCCGTATCCATGATCCGCAGCGTCGGCCTGCGGCTGCAGCACCCCGGTGGGCCCATGCTGGCTTTCCCCGACGTCGACCTGGCCCAGGGTGGCAGGCTCTTGCTGCTGGGCCCTTCGGGCAGCGGCAAATCCAGCTGGCTCGCATTGGTGGCCGGGCTGCTCGTGCCAGACGCCGGGCAGCTGGAGGTGGCCGGACAGGCGCCGCACGCCCTGCCGCAGGGCGCCCGCGATCGCTGGCGTGGCGAGAACGTGAGCCTGCTGCCGCAGAAGCTGCACCTGAGCGCCTCGCTCACCGTTCGCGAGAACCTGGCCCTGTGCTATTTCGCGTTGCGCCGGCCGGTGGACGAAACCGCCATCGGCACGGCCCTGCACGCGCTCGACGTCGGCCACCTCGCGCCGCATCGCCCGGCCCGGCTGTCGGTCGGCCAGGCGCAGCGCGTGGCGCTGGCGCGTGCGCTGCTGCTGTCGCCGCGGGTGCTGCTGGCGGACGAACCCACGGCCAGCCTGGACGACGAGTCGGCGGCGGCCGCGACCGGCCTGCTCGCCTCGACGGCGGATCGGCTGGGGGCCACTTTGGTCGTGGCCACCCACGACCGCCGCGTGCGCGAGCAGCTGGCGACGGCTGCCGTGCTGTCGCTGCGCCGCCCGGAGCAGGCCGCATGAACGTCCTCTCGCTGTCCTGGCGCCTGCTGCGCGCGCGCCCGCTGGCGGCGCTGCTGAACCTGCTGCTGCTGACGCTGGGCCTGGCCTCGGTGGCGTTCGTCATCGTGGTCGGCGCGCAGGTGGAACGATCCTTCACGCGCGACCTGGCCGGCATCGACTTGGTGGTCGGCGCCAAGGGCAGCCCCCTGCAGCTGATCCTGGCCGGGGTGTTCCAGATCGACGTGCCCCCCGGCAACGTGCCCTTGTCCGAAGTGCAGGCGCTGCAGGCGCATCCCATGGTGGCCCAGCTGGTGCCGCTGTCCATGGGCGACAGCTTCCGCGGCCTGCGCATCGTCGGCACCACGCCGGCCTACCTCGAGCTTTTTGGGCTCGAGCCCGCCCGCGGCGAACCGAACTGGCGGCCGATGCAGGCGCTGCTGGGGGCCGAAGCGGCCGAGGCCACGGGCCTGGTGCCGGGCCAGCGCTTCGTCGGCCAGCACGGCCTGGGCGGCGGCGGGCACGCGCATGGCGACACGCCCTACACGGTGGCTGCGGTGCTGGCCCGCTGCGGCTGTGTCGCGGACCGGCTGGTGCTGACCTCGCTCGAATCGGTGTGGCAGGTCCACGAGGACAGCACGGCGGTGGACGAGGAGGACCGGCGGGCGCTGCAGGCCGAGCGCGAGGTCACCATGGCGCTGGTGCGCTATCGCACCCCGCTGGCGGCGGTGACCCTGCCGCGGCTGGTCAACGCCTCCACCTCCATGCAGGCGGCCGCGCCGGCCATCGAGGTGACGCGCCTGCTGCGGCTGCTGGGCGTGGGCGCCGAGGTGCTGCGCGGCGTTGGCGCCGTGCTCCTGGCCAGCGCCGCGCTGTCGGTGTTCATCGCCTTGTGGCACGCGGTGCGCGAGCGCCGGGCCGACCTCGCCATGCTGCGGCTGCTGGGCGCCGGTCCGGCCCGGGTGGCGGCGCTGGTGGTCTGCGAGGCGTTCTGGCTGGCCGCGATCGCCTGCGCGCTGGGCCTGGCCGTGGCCCATGCGGGGGTGGCTCTGATAGGCTCCCAGCTCGCCGCGCGCCAGTCCTTGCCCTTGTCCGGTGCCGTGTGGCTGCCGCAGGAAGGCTGGGTGCTGCTCCTGGCTTTCGCCGTGGCCCTGCTGGCCGCCGCCGTTCCGGCGATCAGCGCCTACCGGCTCGACGTGGCCCGCCTGCTCGAACGAGATTGACCCACATGAAACCTGCCTCCCGAACCCTGCTCGTCGTGGCGCTGCTGCTGGCCCCCCTGGCCGGCCTCGCGCAGTCCAGGCACGGCAGCGACGACATCCGCAAGGACGTCCAGCGCCACCGCGCCATGGCCGCCGCCCATGAAGCCGCCGCCCGCTGCCTCGAATCCGGCAAGCCGTACGAGACCTGCCAGCGCGAGCTGCAGTCCGCGTGCAAGGGCCTGGCCATCGGCCGTTACTGCGGCATGCGCCACGAGCACTGAAGCGCGCCGCGCGCTTCGCCACCTCCCTTCTTTCCAGGAGCCGTCGATGATGAAAAGCGTTCTGGGCGCCGGCCTGCTGGCGCTGGCCGCCGCCGTGGGCGCACAGCCCACCGGCGCGTTCCCCGCCAAGCCGGTGGTGCCGGGCACCGGCGCCGGGGTGCACAGCCCCGACAGCCCCATCCCACCCCTGCCCGAGCGCAGCGACGCACTGCCGTGGTCCCTGCTCACCGCGGTGAAGCACCGCACCGAAAACAAGCGGGTCCTGCCGCTGTTCTCGCCCGAGCAACTCGCGCTCGATGGCAAGCCGCAGCGGCTGCAGGGATTCATGATGCCGCTGCAACCCGGTGAGAAGGTGCGCCACTTCCTGCTCAGCTCGGTGCCGCTCACCTGCTCGTTCTGCGTCCCCGGCGGACCCGAGAGCATGGTGGAAGTGCGCACCCGCACGCCGGTGGCCTACACGCCCGAGCCGGTGCTCGTCGAAGGCCGCTTCCACGTGCTGCGCGACGACCCCATGGGTCTGTTCTACCGGATGACCGACGCCGCGCCGGTGCGGTAGAGGCGGCGTCCGGCTGGAACGCGCCTGTAGAGTCGCGGGCATGGACGCCAGCGCCTTCGAGTACTTCCACGCCGTCGCCCGCACCGGCAGCATCTCACGCGCCTCGGTCGAGCTGGGCATGGAGCCCTCGACCGTGACCCGGCACATCGCCCGGCTCGAGCAGGACGCCGGCGTCAAGCTGTTCCACCGCAGCGGGCGGGGCATGCTGCTGACCGATGCGGGGGCCCTGCTGCTGCAAGAGGCCGGCAAGGTGGTGGACACGCTGCAGCACGCGCGCCGGGTGGCCGCCGACCTGGCCGCGGGTGGTCCGTCGCAGATCGTGGTCGCCGCCCAGCCCACCATCGTGAAGGTCTGCTTCGCCGCCATGGCACACGCCCTGAGAAGCCGCTACCCGCGCGCCCGCGTGCGGGTGATCGAAGGCTCGGCCCATGAACTCGTGTCCTGGCTGCACCAGGGAAAAGTCGACGCCGCCCTGCTGTACGTCCCCCACCTGGCCCAGGGCCATGCGGGCGGCGAGGTGCTGCTGCGCGAACCGCTGCATTGCATTTTTCCGGCCGTGCAGCCGGCGCCGCCCGGGCCGGTCACCGTGCCCGCCGCACTCGAGCTGCCGCTGATCCTGCCCAGCACGTCCCATGGCCTGCGTGCGCTGGCCGAGAGCTGGGCGCAGCGGCACGGCAAGAGCCTCGACGTGGTGCTCGAATGCGACGGCTCGACCTCGATGACGCGGCGGATGGTGCAGGCGGGGCTGGGCTGCACCATCCTGCCGCTGGCCTCCGTCGAGGAGGAGGTGGGTCGCGGGCTGTTGCAGGCCGTGCGCATCGAAGGCCCCGAGGCCCTGCGATCGGTGGTGCTGGCCACGGCCCAGAACCGCCCCCCGGTGACCGGGCTGCTGGACATCACCCATCTGCTGCGCGACACGGTCTTTCAACTGGTGGATGCCGGCCGGTGGCCGGGCGTGGACCGGCGCACCGCCTGACCCGGGCAGCCCCGGGGCACCGGCCGCGCACCGTCATCGGCGCAATGCAGGCGTGCGCCGATTGCGTTGCCGCACGGCACGAGCGCTCCTACGATGCGTCGGCATTCCAGACGACCACAAAGGAGACAAGCGTCATGAAACTGGTTTCCATCCTCATGGACGGCGCCATCCACATCGGGGCGGTGGCCGGCGACCAGGTGATCCGGCTGAACGACTACCTGCCTGCGCACGCGCAGGTGCCCGGTGACATGGTGCGCTTCCTCGCGGCGGGTGAACCGGCCATGCAGGCGGCGCGCCGGGCGCTGGAGCGCCATGCGCGCGAGCCGGCCCGGGCGGTGCCCCTGGCCGAGGCCGACCTGCAGGCCCCGGTGCCGCGCCCCGGGAAGATCATGATGGGCGGGCGCAACTACCTGCGGCACCTCGACGAGCTGCGCGAGGAAGGCAAGTCACGGCAGGAAAAGATCGTCACGCCTCCCATGCCGCACATCTTCTCGAAGTTCGCCGAGTCGGTCACCGGGCCAGGCAAGCCGATCGTCTACCCGAAGATCGTCAAGCAGCTGGACCTGGAGGGCGAGCTCACCGCCGTGATCGGCAAGCGGGCGCACTGGGTGAGCGAGGAGGACGCGCTGGACTACGTGGCCGGCTACACCATCATCAACGACGTCTCGGCGCGTGACCTGCAGGCCCAGGGGCTGCTCCTGATCTCCAAGGGCTTCGAGACCTTCTGCCCGATGGGGCCGTGGATCGTGACCCGCGACGAGATCCCCGATCCGCAGAAGCTCAGCGTGCGCACCTACATCAACGACCGGGAAGTCTGCGTGGCGCACACCTCGGAGATGCTGTTCACGGTGAGGCAGTTCATCGCCAGCCTGTCGCGCGTGTTCCCGCTCGAGCCCGGCGACGTGCTCTCCACCGGCTCGCCGCCGGGGCCGGGCATGTACCACAACCCGCCGTTGCTGGCCAACCCCGGCGACACCATGCGGGTCGAGATCGAGGGCATCGGCGTCTTGTCGAACCCGGTCGTCGCGGCCACCCGCTGAGCGGGACCGGCTGCAGCTCACCAACAAGAAACGGAGACGACCATGAACAAGCGACAGTTCCTTCGACTTCCCCTGCTGTCCGCCATCGCCTGGGCTTGCGTGGCCGGCACGGCCTCGGCGCAGCCATCGGCCTACCCCGGCAAGCCGATCACGATCATCGTGCCGTTCGCGGCCGGCGGCAGCACCGACACGATGGCGCGGCTGATCGGCAAGAAGCTGAGTGCGCACCTGAACCAGCCGGTCATCGTGGAGAACCGGCCCGGCGCCGGTTCGACCATCGGCTCGGCCATCGTGGCCAAGGCCCCGCCGGACGGCCACACGCTGCTGGTCAGCACCATCTCGCTCGCGATCAATGCGAGCCTGCAGCCCAACGTGCCATTCGATGCCGTGAAGGACCTGCAGCCGGTCACGCAGATCTCCAGCCTGCCCCTGGTGCTGGTGGTCAACTCCAGCCTGCCGGCCCGCAACCTGCGCGAGTTCGTCGAGCTGGCGCGCAACCGGCCGGTCAAGTTGAACTACGCGTCCTCGGGCAACGGCACCTCGCCGCACCTCGCCGGCGAAATGTTCAAGACGATGGCCAAGGTCGACATGGTGCACGTGCCCTACAAGGGCAACGCGCCGGTGATGAACGACCTGCTGGCCGGCCACGTGGACGCCCACTTCGGGCTGCTGCCGGCGATGCTGCCCCAGGTGAAGAACGGCAAGCTGCGGGCGCTGGCCGTCACCACGGAGAAGCGCACCCCGGCATTGCCCGACGTGCCGACCCTGGCGGAGTCGGGCTTCCCCGATTACGAGATCAACTCCTGGCAGGGCCTGTTCGCACCGGCGCAGACGCCGCCCGAGGTGGTGCGCCGCCTGAGCGAGGTGATGAACCGGATCATCGACGAGCCGGAGTTCCGGACCTCGCTGAGCAAGGAAGGCTCCGACCCGGTCGGCGGTTCTTCCGAGCAGTTCACGCGACACGTCGAGAACGAGGTGCGCAAGTGGGCCCGGGTGGTCAAGGAGTCCGGCGCCAAGCCGGACTGACCCGCGCAGGCCGACCCGTGCTGGCGATCCAGGTCCGGCACCCCGGCGGGCCCGAGGTGCTGGAGTGTGTGCAGCTGCCCGAGCCGGCGATCGCCCCGGGGCTGCTTCGGGTGCGCGCGCGAGCGATCGGCGTCGGCAAGCCCGACGTGCTGATCCGCCAGGGCATCTACCGATGGATGCCGCCGCTGCCTGCGGTTCCCGGCAACGAGTTGGCCGGCGAAGTGGCGGAGGTGGGGCCTGGCGTCACCGGATGGCGAGTGGGCGATCGAGCCCTGGTCAGCTCGCGCGAGCTGGCCCAGCGTGGTGGCTGCTACGCGCAGGAGATCTGCGTCCCCGCGCAGGCCGCCTTCCGGCTGCCACCCGAGGTGCCGTGGGACGACGCGGTGTCGCTGCCGAACTACCAGCTGGCGGGGGCCTTGCTGCATGCGTCGGGCGGTCGCGTGCCGGGGTCTTTCGTCGTGCATGGCGGCGCGGGCGGCGTTGCCATTGCGTTGGCGCAGATGGCGGCCGTCGACGGCATCCGTGCCATCGCCACCGCCAGCACGCCGGAGAAAGCGGCCTACGCCCGCCGCCACGGCGGCGCCGAAGGGATCGACCGCTCCCGTGAAGACGTCGCCGCCCGCGTGCGGGCGTTGACCGGCGGCCGAGGCGTGGACGTGGTGTTCGACCACGTGGGAGGCCCGGGCTTCACGGCCAACCTGGACCTGCTGGCGCCCCTGGGCACCCTGGTTTCGTACAACGCGCTGGCGGGCTTGCCCACCGACAACCTGCTGGAGGCGCTGCGCCGCCACGGCTCGAAAAGCCCGGCCATCCGCTGCTACACCATCCACACGCTGGACGGCGATCCGCCGCTGCGCCGTGCCCTGCTGCAACGGGCCATCGACCTGCTGGCGCAGCGCCGCATCCACCCGCCGCCGGCCACCTGCCTGCCGCTGTCGCAGGCGCGCCGGGCGCACGAGATGCTCGATGCGGCGGTGGTGCTGGGCAAGATCGTGCTGCGGCCGGAGGCCTGAACGAAATGGCGCCGCGGCGTCCGGCGCACCCGAACAGGTTCGTGGCACGGCCGCCAGGCACGATGGCCGCCTGGCCCCTGCCGTCCCAGGCCCTCAGCTCTCGGTCCTGACGTTCGCCTGCCTGATGACCTTCTCCCACTTGACCAGGTCAGCCTGGATGGTGCGCGCGAAGGCCTCGGGTGTGCTGCCCACGGCTTCACCACCGACGGAGCTCATGATCTGCTTCTTGACCTCGGGCTGCCCCAGGATGGCGGCGACCGCCTGCTGGATGGTCGCGACGATCGGCGCCGGCGTGCCGGCGGGGGCCACCAGGCCGTACCAGACGCTGGCTTCGTAGTTCGGCAGGTTGGCCGCCTCGGCGACGGTGGGGATCTCCGGGTAGCCGGACAGCCGCTGCGAGGACGTGACGCCGAGCACGCGGACCCGCCCGCTCTTGGCCAGTGCCATCACGTCGTTGCCGAAGACCATCTGGATGATTCCAGAAGCCAGGTCGTTGTTACGGGCCGAGGTCGCCTTGTACGGCACATGCACGGTCTGGATGCCGGCCATCATGTTGAACAGCTCGCCCGCCAGGTGCGAGGACGTGCCCTCGCCCGACGAGCCGTAGTTCAGTTTGCCCGGCATGGACTTGGCGAGCGCGATGACCTCGGCGCTGGTGCGCGCCGGCACGTCGTTTCCGACTCCGAGAAAGAACGGGGTCGAGGCGACGATCGAGACCGGCGCGAAGTCCTTCAAGGGCGAGTAGCGGATCTTGCGCTGGATGGTCGGATTGATCGACAGCGTGGTGACGGTCGCCATCAGCAGCGTGTAGCCGTCCGCCGGCGCCGCGGCCACATGCTCCGCGGCGATCATGGTGCTGGCGCCGGGCCGGTTCTCCACGACCACCGGCTGACCCAGCAGGCCGGCCATGCGGTCGGCCACGATGCGCGAGAGCTGGTCCGCCGCGCCGCCCGGGGCATGGGCGCACACGATCCTGATGGGCCTGACGGGATAGGCCTGGGCATGCGCATAGGGCGCGATGGCCCATGCGCCCAACGCGCCCAGCACGTGGCGGCGGGTGGGAATCAGTCGCAACATGAGGTGTCTCCTTGGTTTTGTTAACCTTGCCGAAGTAGTTTCCGCTCGCCACCGGGCGCCTGCAAAGTGAGTTCTGTGCAGCGCCGTGTGACTTTTCCTGATCGCCATGGACAGACGTTCGCTCCCACTCAATGCCCTGCGGACGTTCGATGCGGCGGCCCGCCACCTGAACTTCACCCGCGCGGCCGAGGAGCTGGGGGTCACGCATGGGGCGGTGAGCCGCCAGATCTCCGCCCTGGAAGCCACGCTCGCCACCAGCTTGTTCGTGCGCGACCTGCCCATGCGTCTCACGGCCGAAGGGCAGGCACTGTTCGACGGCGTGTCCCCGGCACTCGATGCGATTGCCATCGCGGTGGACGAAGCCAGCCGCCGCAAGTCGCGCTCGCTGGTCCGCGTCAACGCGCCGCCCACCTTCACCATGAAGTGGCTGATTCCACGGCTCACCACTTTCCAGCGCCGCTTCCCGGAAGCCGACGTGCGGCTGTCCACCGGCACCGGCGAAGCGCAGCTGAGCCGCCTGGGCGACCTGGACGTGATCATCCGGCGCGTGTCCAGCGAGGATCGAGCCGATCAGATGCAGCCCTTCCTGTCCGGCGAGCTGGCCTGCGTGTGCGCTCCTGAATTGATGGAGGGGCAAGCGTTGAAGGGACCCGTCGACCTGCTGCAGCACCGGTTGATCGAAGCCGCGACCAATCGGACCAACTGGGAACACTGGTTCGCGGCCGCCGGGCTGCCGAGACCGCCCGAGAGCCAGTTCCTGCGCTTCGAGGAAATGTTCTATGCCGTGCAGGCTGCACTGGACGGGCTGGGCATCGCCCTCATTCCACTCACCCTGGTGGCCGACGACCTGGCTGCCGGCAGCCTGGCGATTCCGTTCATGCTGCCTGCCGCGACCGAGCGCGACTATTGCTTCGGCGTGGCACCGGCCCGGCGGCAGGCGCCGCTGACGCGCGCCTTCGTGGAGTGGCTGGTCAGCGAAGGCGCGGCGTCCAACCAGATGGCATCCGAGGTGCTGCACGAGACGGCTCAACAGGTGCCGGGCGGCTCCTCGTAGGGCACCGCCGCACGCGCGGCGTCCCAGATCACGCGCGCTGAAGGCGACCGGGACTCTTCCAGCAGATGCCCCACCAGGCCGCCCGCTCGCGAGGCGACGGCAAAGCCGCGCATCGCCTCCACCGGCACCCCGATGTCCAGCAGCAAGGCGCCGATGGCGCCGGTGGCGTTGATGGTGAGGTGCCGGCCCATCGCGGCGTCCACCTGCACCGCCAGCTGCTGCAGCAGTCTGGCGTGACGTCCCAGGCCGCCGTGGCGCTCGGCCACCGTGAACAGCTTGCCCGAGCGCGGGTCGTCCGGGCGGTGCGTGGCATGGCCGAAGCCGGGAATCGGCTGGCTTCCGAGCACGCGGCTGACAGCGAAGTCACTCAGCACGGCCGCAGGCTCGGCGCCGGCGTCGACGCGCGCAGCCAGCGACACCAACATCCCGGCGCACTGTTCGGTGGTGCCGGCGAAGACGCCGCCGACTGCGAGCAACCCGCTGGCGATCGCCACCTGGGGTTCACCGGGGACGCTGTGCGCCATCAGGCGCGCGACCAGCGTGCTGGGGTTGAAGCCGTGCTCCATCAGGGTCACCAGGCAGGCGTCGAGCACCGCGAGTTCATCCGCCGTGGGGAGGCGCCCGCAGGTCAGCAGGTACAGCATCTGCGAGTAGCTGCACTCCCCAATCAGCTCGCGCACCAGGTCGCGGCCGGCGACACGCACCGAAGTCGCGTCGCTGGTGGCGATGCGGGTGCGTGCCACAGTCGAACGGCCTTCAGCCATCCGTCGCTTCAACGCAGGGTGGCCGAGCCGACCAGCGTGGTGGCGAACTGGGACTCGCACTTCGCGGCGCCGTCGTCGGCCAGCGTCACCCGCAGCTGGTCGCCGGGGCAGACGCCGGCGACGAACTTCACTGTCAATTGGCCGTCGTAGTGCCATCGCTTGCCGAACTTCCTGGCCGCCAGGTTGGACACGTAGGCGGTGTACATCAGTCCGTGGCCCAGCGTGCCGCGGAAGCCGCGCGCCTTGGCGAAGGCGTCGTCGTAGTGAAGGATGTCGTTGTCGCCGTTCAACTTGCCATAGTTGTCGAACATGGCCTGGGTCTGCAGGATGGTCTTTTCGATCATGACGATGCTCACTCGGGAAAGGCGGAGGTGTGGAGGACGCTGCAAAGCCTCTGGCCATCTGCGCGCTTGAAGTCCACGGCGTAGCAGATGTACTTGCGGCCTTTCCTCTCGAACTTCTCGGTCACGCGGCCACCCGCGACGACGTCGGTGGTCTCGTCGGCCCAGATCGGGTGGTAGAAGTTGAAGGTGTTGCCGATCATGATCCCGCCCTGCTGGGGCGGGTACTTGCGGTACATCACGGCCATCATGTAGACGGCCAGCACGTTGGGCGGCGCGGCCTGCCGGCCATCGATCACGAAGTTCTCGCGGTCGGAATCCGTGACCGACAAATACTCGTCCACCACTTCGGGCGTGATCGAGAACGCCAGCGTGGGGAATTCCGCGCCGACCTGCCAGTCCTTGTACAGGGCGGCAGGCTGCTCGCCTTCCCGGGGTTTCACTTCGGTGGGCCATGTCATGACAACGTCTCCTTCAGTCGGTGGTGGGTGATGGGTCGGGTGATGAGCCGGGCATGGGTCGGCCGTCGCGGACCACGCGATCGCGAACCAGTGCATCGATGGTCGTGTCGTCGTAGCCGCATACACGGGTGAGCACGTCGCGGGTGTGCTGGCCCAGCCGGGGCGGGTAGGCGAGCGAAGCCCCGCCGGCAAACTTGAACGGGCTGCCCAGGAACTTGAGCGTGGCGCCGGTGGCCGGGTGCGGCACGTCTTCGACCATGCCTCGCAGGCCGGCCAGGGGCTGGCTCACGGCCTGGGCCACGTCGTTGACGGGACCGGCGGGCACCCGCGCTTCGAACAGGTCCTTGCTCCATTCCGTGGAGGTGCGCTTGCCGAACTCCTGCTGCAGGATGTGCGTGAGCGCGTCGGCGTTGTCCACGCGCAGCTTGGGCGTCTGGAAGCGCGGGTCGTCCACCAGCTCGGCGCGGCCCATGGCCTTGCAGAAGCCCTGCCAGAACTGCTGCCCGGTCGGTGAAATGGCGACGAAGCGGTCATCCAGGCAACGGTAGATGTCACTCGGGGCGATGGTGGGATGCCGCGCACCATTGGCCCTGGGCACCTGGCCTGAAACGAAATAGTCCTGCGCCTGCCAGGTCAGCAGCGCGAGCTGGCAATCGAGCAGCGAGACCTGCACCAGTTCGCCGGTGCCGGTCTTGAGTGCACGCAGCATGGCCGCCACGCAGGCCAGGGACAGGTACAGGCCGCCGGCCAGGTCGGCGATCTGGTAGCCGACCCGCACCGGCGCCCCCTCCCGCTCGCCCGTGATGCTCATGATGCCGGCCATGGCCTGCACCACCAGGTCGAAGGCCGGCGCCTCGGAGTACGGCGGCCGGTCGTGCAGCCCGATCAGCTGCGCGATGGCCAGCCGCGGATGGACGGCCAGCAGTGCATCACGGTCCAGGCCCAGGCGCTCGGGCACGCTGGGTGCAAAACCGTAGATCACCGCATCGCTTTGGCGCACCAGGTCATAGAAGACCTCGCGGCCAGCGGGGCTCTTGAGGTCCAGCGCCAGACTCTCCTTGCCCCGGTTCACCGACAGGAAGAAGGCCGAGTCCCCCTGGAACTCGGCGCCGCGCCGCGACAGCTGGCGCGCCATGTCGCCTTCGAGCGGCTCGACCTTGATGACCTCGGCACCGAGCTGCGCGAGCAACTGACCGGCGAAGGGGCCACCGAGGACCCATGTCAGGTCCAGGACCCGGAACGATGAAAGCATGGAACTTGCGAACGGCGTGGTGTGTGGCCGGAATGTTCCGCACTTCCCCCCCGACCACCAATCGAGTTCCTTGCGCGAGGGCTTGAGTTGAACTCACAGCCCGGTCACGTCATCGGGCCTACTGCGCTACGAGCGGGTTCGACACGCGCCGCAAGTCCTCCACGAAAGCCTCGAAAGCCTGCGCCATCTGCTCCGCCGGCAGGCGCAGCAGCGACGAGGGATGCACGGTCACCAGGACGCGCAGGCCATCGGGGCGCTCGTGCCATCGGCCCCGTTCGCTCATCACCGCCACCGGCCGGCCGAGCAACGAGCGGGCGGCCGTGGCACCGAGCGCGACGATTGCCCGCGGCCGCACCAGCGCGATCTCTTCCTCCAGCCAGTGCCGGCAGGCCAGCGCCTCCTGTTGCGATGGCGTCTTGTGCAGCCGGCGTTTGCCGCGCAGCTCGTGCTTGAAGTGCCGCACGGCGTTGGTGAGATAGGCCGACTCACGGGCGATGCCCGCCTGCTGCAAGGCGCGGTCGAGCAGCTGGCCGGCCGGACCGACGAAGGGGCGGCCGCGCAGGTCTTCCTGGTCGCCGGGCTGCTCGCCCACGAACATGACCGCCGCCTGCAGCGGCCCCTCGCCGCACACCGCCTGGGTGGCCGACGCGCCGATGGGGCAGTCGCGGCAGTGCTGCATGTTGTGGGCGAGTTCGGCCAGGGTTCCGGCAGCGGGGCGTTCGGGCGCCGGCGCCGACCAGATGGGGATGCGTGGCGTCGATGCGGACGGCGCGGCATCGATCATGTGCGCCGTGCGCTGCGCGGCAGCGGCCGCCAGCGGTGCGATGGCCTGCGCTTCGGGCAGGTTGCGCCAGTAGCGCCGGGGCATCTCCTGTTGCATCACCGGCAGGTTGAGGCGGGCCGGGTTGAAGATGCTGCGGTAGTAGGTGAGCCACAGCGCTTCGCCGGCATCGGCCGCGGGTGCGTCGGCCCGAGCGGCGCCGCCGCGCACCTGCAGCCGCTGGCCGTCCCAATCGAGGCAGCAATCGGGCGTGAGGATCGCCCAGTGCATGTTGGCGAAGCGGCGCTGGAACCAGGGGCCGTTGGCTGCGGTGATGCGGTGCCCGGGTTCGAACCAGGCGACGTGCAGCGGGCCCCGGGCGTCGCCCGCGCGGTCCACGGTGCGAAAGCGCACGAAAGCCCGCATCTTGTGCATGTCGCGCTGCACCGCCTTGGCCATGCGGGCCAGCTGCAGCCTGTCGGCATCGAGCGGATCATCCCGCAGGCCGGGCTCGTGCAGCAGGCGCCACAGCAGGCGATAGAGCAGCGCGAACCGCTGCGGATCGCGGTGCAGCACGACCTGCTCGCACAAGGCGAGGAACGCGGCGGGGACGGCCAGCGTGCTCGCGCCGGTCGCGGCCCCACCCGACGGCTCGCTGTGGGCGAAGAGGTCGTCGTCCGCCGCGCCGACGCTCCAGGACACCTGGTGCGGCGCCATGCCCTGCGCGACCAGCCGGCGCGCCTCGCGCCGGAACCCGGCGAGATCGGTCTCGTGGGCCAGGCGCGCGGTGGCCATCAAAACAGCGAGCCCTGCGCGGCGGCCGACGAGGGTTGGGCGCAGGCCAGTCGGCGCAGGTCGGGGGTGGGCGCGGGCCGGTGGCCATCCGCCGTGGTGAACGGCAGCACCTTGCGCAGCGGCACGTTCAGACGACGCAGGTCGTCGGCGCGAACCCGCCGCACGCGCCGCGCCAGCAGCAGCCGATCGACCGCCTTGACGCCCAGGCCCGGCACGCGCAGCAGCATCTCGCGCGGGGCGCGGTTCAGGTCGACCGGGAAGCGCTCGGGATGGGCCAATGCCCAGGCGAGCTTGGGATCGATTTCCAGGCGCAGCATGCCCCCCGTGCGCGGCGAGGCGATCTCGTCGGCCGCGAAGCCGTAGAAGCGCATCAGCCAGTCGGCCTGGTAGAGGCGATGCTCGCGCTGCAGCGGCGGTGGCTTCAGGGGCAAGGCGGCGGCCGAGTCGGGGATGGGGCTGAAGGCCGAGTAGTAGACGCGCTTGAGGCGATAGGCGCCGTACAGCTGCGAGCTGGTGGCCAGGATGGTGGCGTCGTCGGTGGCGTCGGCGCCCACGATCATCTGCGTGCTCTGGCCGGCCGCGGCGAAAGGCGCGGGCGCGGCACGTCCCGCGCGCGCCTTCGGAAGGGAGATGACCTGCCCCTGCGCGGCCTCGCGCGCCTGGGCCTTGGCATCGTCGATGTGCACGCGCAGCCGCGCCATGGAGCGCTTGATCGCCTGCACGTCCTTCTCGGGGGCCAGCGCCCCGAGGCTCGATTCGGTGGGCAGCTCGATGTTGATGGACAGCCGGTCGGCGTAGCGGCCGGCGCGCTCGAGCAGCTCGGGCGCCGCGTCGGGGATGGTCTTGAGGTGGATGTAGCCGCGAAAGTCGTGCTCCTCGCGCAGCCGCCGCGCCACCTCCACCACCTGCTCCATCGTGTAGTCGGGCGAGCGGATGATGCCGCTGGAGAGGAACAGGCCCTCGATGCAGTTGCGCCGGTAGAAGTCGAGCGTGAGCCGCACCACTTCGTCGATGGTGAAGCGGGCCCGCGGCACATCGCTGCTGGCGCGGTTGACGCAGTACAGGCAGTCGTAGCGGCAGTAGTTGGTCAGCAGGATCTTCAGCAGCGAGATGCAGCGGCCATCGGGCGCATAGCTGTGGCAGATGCCCATGCCTTCGTTGGAGCCGATGCCGCGGCCCTCGGTCGAGTCGCGCCGGTTGCCGCCACTGGAGGCGCAGGAGGCGTCGTACTTGGCGGCATCGGCCAGGATGGCGAGCTTGGCGTTAAGGTCCACTGTATGAGTTTACAGTGGTCGAGGCGACTCACCGGACGTCCCGCGCGCCGAGCGCCGCGTGCAGAGCCCAAGCGCGAAGAATTCACGCGCGGGCCGCCACCCATCCGGTCTTCAGCTTGGCTTCGCGTAGGAATCGGCGCTCATCACCTCCAGTCCGACGAAGGTTTCGTCGCCCTCGACCCAGGCATCGTGGCCGGGCGGAATGGTGTACGACTCGCCCGCCTGCAGGGTTTTTTCCGAGCCGTCGCTCATGCGCACGCGCAGCCGGCCCGAAACCACGTGGCCCACGTGCGAGGCCTGGCAGGAATCCGTCTTCACCACCGGCTTGACGCATTCGGACCAGCGCCAGCCCGGCTGGAAGATGAAGCGGCCGAGCGTGTAGCCCTCGAGCTTGACGACCTCGACGCGGGTCTTGTCGGGAGTGCGCAATTCGTCGGGGGACTCGTGGGATTTCACTTCGAACCTGCTGACCGAAACGGGAGTCGCCATGACAGCCTCCTGGCGCTGCAACAGACCGTGAACCGCGCGGCCACGGGGTGGACCTGCAGGGCTCGCGGGCTCCGCTGGCCTCGACCAATATAGGCCGCGCGCGGCCTGCCGTCTCACAAGCGTTTGCTGCTATTGCGACAGTGTGTTCGCCCCTGCCGGCTCGGGCAGCCGCTTGCCGAACGCCTGTGCCGCCAGCTTGCGTATCTCCCCGATCAGGGCCTGGCTCGCGGTGGACGGTTCCGTGTCGCGCCGGTACACGATGCCGATCATGTGCGTGCCCAGCCAGCTCTCCTGGTCCGCCGCGTGCAGGGGCAGCTCGATGACGTTGCCCGCTTCCTTCTCGATGCGCGCGGCGTCGTAGCGCGTCAGGCCGATGCAGTCGCTGGCCACCAGCGTCGAGCGGAAGAAGTGGAAGGAGTCGGTGCGGATCACGCTGCCGCTGAAGGGCGTGCCGCGTTCGCGCATCTGCTGGCGCAAGACCTTCTCCAGCGGCGCGCATTCGGACAGCACCAGCCAGGGGTAGGAGGCGATGCTGGCGGCGGCGGCGTCCTGGGCCCGCAGGATGGGATGGCTGGAGCGCACGACCAGCGCATTGCGGTCGAACAGCAGCGGCTCGGACACCAGCTCCTCGGCGAATTCGTCCTCCTGCAGGCCGACGATCGCGAAATCGAGGTCGCCGCGCAGCAGCGGCTGCAGCAGGCTGGCCCGCGTGCCGAATCGGTAGTTGATGGTCAGGCTGCGCGCCGCCTGCACCAGGTTCAGCGTGGCCTGCGGCAGCACCTGGCTTTGCAAAAAGCCCGGCGTACTGCCCACGTTCACCTCGCCCATGGACACATCGCGCAGGGCCCGCGCATCGCTTTCGAGCTTGCGCAGCTCCGAGTCGACCAGCTTGGCCCGCTTGAAGATGGCCTGGCCGAAGGAGGTCAGGGTGACGCCGCGCGCCGTGCGCGTGAACAGGGCCACGCCCAGCTCCTGCTCCAGCTCCTGCAGGTCCTTGGACAGCGAAGGCTGCGAGACGTTGAGCTGGGTGGCGGCCTTGTTGATGCTGCCGAGTTCGGCCACCGCCAGGAAACGCTTGAGCGTGCGGAAATTCATGGAGGGGTATTCAAGCTGCCGATAGCCGCGGCCAAAAATTGTATTGGATCGATATAGCGCCGCTGCCTATGCTGGCCCCTTTTTGCGGAGGCATGCCCATGGATGTCGGGCGGCGGCTGGCCGAAGAACGTGAACAACGCCTGCGCACCGCAATGCAGCAGGCGGGCCTGCAGGCGCTGGTGGTGGCGGGTGATGCCTGGCGCAGCGACTACCTGCGCTATGCGGTGGACCTCACGCCGATGGAGGGCCTGGCCGTGGCCCTGGTGGTGCCGGGGGCCGCGACACGCGTGTTCGTCGAACACCCCGCTGAAGCGCGGCGCATCGCCGCCGAGTTGCCCGGGTGTTCGGTGGGCTGGCATGCCGACCCGCAGCGCAGCGCGCTGGAAGCGGTGGCGGCGCTGGCCTTCGAGCGCGTCGGCCTGGCGCCGGCGCCGGCTGCGCCCGCCCTGCTGGCCCGATCGCTGGGCGCGCAGGCGCCGCTGGCCACGCGGCTGATGGACGAGCTGATGGTGCGCAAGTCGCCGCTCGAGGCCGACGCGGTGGCGCGCGCGACGGCCCTCGCCGACGAGGGCTACGACGTCTTCCGCCGCGCCGCCGTGCCCGGCAAGCGCGAGTTCGAGCTGATCGCCGAGCTCGAGGCCTGGTTCCGCTCCAGGGGCTGCGCCGAGAACTTCATGATCATGGGCTCGGGCGGCACCGAGGTGCGCACCATGCGGCCACCGGGCGACCGCGTGCTGCAGCCCGGCGACCTGGTGACCACCGAACTCACGCCCTGCGTGGACGGCTACTACGCGCAGATCTGCCGCACGCGGGTGATCGGCGAGCCCACGGCGGTGCAACGGGCGGCCTATGCGGTGTTCGAACAGGCGCTGGACGCCGGCATTGCCGCGGTGCGGCCGGGCGCCACGCATGGCGACGTGGCCCGGGCCCAGAACGACGTGTTCCGGGCCCATGGGCTGGGCGAGTACGTGACGTCGCAGTACACGCGGGTGCGCGGCCACGGCATGGGCCTGTTCGTCGACGGCGTGCACGTGCTGGAAGACGTGCCCCTGGTCCTGGAGCCCGACATGACGCTGATCGTCCACCCCAACACCTACCACCCCCAGGCCGGCTACATCGTGCTGGGCGACACGGTGCGCGTCACCGCCGACGGCTGCCAGGTGCTCACGCGCACCACCCGCTCGCTGGCGCAACTGTCCCGCGGAGGGTCCTGAGATGCGACGCGGACTCATGAAGTGGCTGCCCGAGGAAATGCCCGCCGAGGTGCTGGACGGCCGGGTGCAGCGGCTGCAGGCGGTGATGCGCGAAGACGGCCTGCACGCGGTGCTGGCCTACACCTCCTTCGCCCGGCCCGCCGCCGTGCACTGGCTCACGCACTTCACGCCCTACTGGAGCGAGGCGCTGTGCATCGTGCCGCGGGAAGGCCACCCGGTGCTGCTGGCGGCGCTGACGCCGCGCGTGCATGCGTGGATGCGCGAGGTCTCGCACGTGGGCGAACTGGTGTCGGCCCCGAAGCTGGGCCCGGCCGCGGCCAGGTGGCTGGCGGAGCACCTGCCCGCCGACGCGCGCTTCGGCGTGATCTCACCCGACGCCCTGCCCTGGGCACTGAGCGAGCCGCTGCACGATGCCTTCGGCGCCAGGCGCCTGGTCGACGCGACCGAATCATTCCGGCGCGTGCGCCAGCCCGCCGACGAGGCCGAGCGCGGGCTCGCGCGACGCGCCGCGTCCATCGCGCGGGCCGCGATCGATGCGGTGCCGCCCGGAGCGCGCGACACCTGCGCCCTGGCCGCGGCCGCCGATGGCAGCGCGCGGCGCGCGGGCGCCGAGGAAGTGCTGCTGCGGGTCGCGCCCGACCTGCGGCGAAGCGACGCACTGCTGCGGCTGGAAGGCGAACGCGCCTTGGCCGCCACCCATGCCGTGGAACTGTCGGTGGCCTACAAGGGCGTGTGGGTGCGGCTCGCGCGCAGCTTCGCAAGGGGCGATGCCCCGCCCGCGTGGGCCGCCGCTCAGGACTGGTTCGACCGGGCCGCAGCGACGCCGGCGTCGCTGCGCGCGCTGGCCGAAGGCCGGTTGGCGCCACCTGCAGGGCACGCGATCCGCTGGACGCTGGAAGCCTGCACCGGCCTGCAGCCGCTGTCGGTGGTCGCCGCGGGCGAAGCCGGCCAGGTGGTCGGCGCGGCTTCGCTGCCGACCGGCACCCTGTGCGTGCTCAGCGCGAGCAGCGAGGCCGGCGGGCAGCACTGGGTCGGCGGCTGCGCGCTGGCGATCCTGCCCGAGGGGCTGCGCCGCCTCGACCGATTCCACTGAAGCCGACGATTCCAACCAACGGAGACATGCCGTGATGACACCCCGCCTTTCCTTCACCCGCCGGGCGCTGGTCTGCGCCGCGATCGCCCTGCCGTTCGCGGCCCACGCGCAGGCCGACTACCCGAGCAAGCCGATCCGCATCGTGGTGCCGGTGCCCCCGGGCGGGGCGGCCGACACGCTGGCCCGGCTGATCGGCGACCGGCTCACGGCCAAGTGGGGCCAGCCGGTGATCGTGGAGAACCGCGCCGGGGCCAACGGCAACATCGGCGCCGACATGGTCGCCCAGGCCGCGCCGGACGGCTACACGCTGCTGGTTTCGCCCCCCGGTCCGCTGACCATCAACAAGAGCCTCTACAAGCGACTGAGTTTCGATTCATCGACCTTCGTGCCGGTGACGGTGATCGCGGCCAACCCCAATGTGCTGCTGGTGCACCCGAAGGTGCCGGCCAAGACGCTGCCGGAGCTGGTCGCCCATGCCAAGGCCAACCCGGGCAAGCTGAACTACGCGTCGAGTGGCGCGGGCTCGACCACCCACCTGGCCGGTGAGCTGCTCAAGCAGCAGGCCGGCATCCAGGCCACGCACGTGCCCTACAAAGGGGGCCCGCCGGCCTATGCCGACCTGATGAGCGGGCAGGTGGACCTGATGTTCCAGGGCCTGGCGACCGCCATGCCCCAGATCCAGGACGGCAGGCTGCGCGTGCTGGCGGTGGGCAGCGCCAAGCGCCATCCCGCGCTGCCGGACGTGCCCACCTTGTCGGAGCTCATGCCGGGGTTCGTGTCGGTGTCGTGGACCGGCATGGCCGCGCCCGCGAAGACGCCACCGGCCATCGTGGCCAAGCTGCAGGCGGCGATCGCCGAAGGCCTGAGCGACGCCAAGGGCGTCAAGGGCCTGGACGTGCGCGACCTGGTGGTCAACACCCCCGCCGAGGCCGCCCGGTTCTTCAGGGAAGAAGAGCAGCGCTGGGGAGACATCATCCGCACGCAGGGCATCACGCTGGACTGACGAATGACGCAAGAAGCCACCATGAACACCAGCCACGACATCGTCACCGGGCCCACGGACTGGCGCGGCCCCGAAATGAAATCGCGCACCGACTGGATCCACCACTTCCAGCCGTCCGAGCTGGCCGAGATCGACGCGGCGCTGGCCACCGTGCGCGCACGCGGCAAGACGCTCGAGACGATGACCGGCGAGGACTTCCCGCTGCCCACGGTGGGCAGCGTGCTGCGCAAGGCCCGCGAGTTCCTGGAGGACGGCGCGGGCCTGTACCTGCTGCGCGGCTTCCCGGCCGTGCAGTACGACAAGGCCGCCTTGCGCACCATCTACTGGGGCCTGGGCAAGCACATGGGAACGGCGGTTTCGCAAAGCTCGAACGGCGACATCCTGGGCGACGTGCGCAACATGAACGTGGACATGAACAGCCCCAAGGGCCGCGGCTACACGTCCAACCAGAAGCTGACCTACCACACCGACAGCTGCGACGTGGTGGGCCTGTTCGTGCTGCGCACGGCGCGTGCCGGCGGGCTGAGCATGATCGCCAGCTCGGTGGCCGTGCACAACGAGATCGCACGCATCCGGCCCGACCTGCTGGAGGTGCTGTACCAGCCCTTCTACTGGAGCTGGCAGGGGCAGGAGGAGCCGGGCACCCCGCCGTTCTATCCCCAGCCGGTGTTCACCCGGCACCAGGGCAAGTTCTCGTGCCGCTACGTGCGCACGCACATCATCTCGGCACAGCGCTTCGACGAGGTGCCGCGCCTGACGCCGATGCAGGAAGAGGCGATGGCGCTGTTCGACAGCCTGGCCGGCAGCGATGCCTTCCACTTCTCGATGATGTTCCAGCCCGGCGACATCCAGTTCCTGAACAACCACGTGACGGTGCATTCGCGCACCGCCTTCGAAGACCATGACGAGCCCGAGCGCAAGCGACACCTGCTGCGCATGTGGCTGTCGGTGCCGAACAGCCGCGAGCTCAGTCCCGCGCTGCACACCATCTACCGCGACCCCGCGGGCGGAGCCGTCCGCGGCGGCTTCCCCTCACGCACGGGCCGCTACATCTACGAGACCGTCGGCAGCCTGGAATGAACACACCCCCCCGAAGCGGCTTCGCCGCCTCCCCCCCAGGGGGGCGCAACCAGCGGCCCGGCAAAGCCGGTTCCGCGGTTGCTGCTGGAACGGCCCGCCGCTGCGCGGCGGCCTGGGACATCCCCACAGCGGAAAGTGGGCGTCGACGGCCATGAGCGGTTCCGAGCTTTATCAGGCGCAGCAGGGCCGCATCACCATGGCGCTGGTGGGCGACACCATGCTGTCGCGGGCGCTGCGCCCCTACCAGGAGCGTGACTACCTCGCGCTGGCCGAGCTGCTGCGGTCCGCCGACGTGAGCTTCGCCAACCTCGAGAGCACCGTGCGCGAACCCGAGGAAGGGGTGCCCAACTTCACGCAGGGCACGCCCATGACCACGCCGCCGGCGCTGCTGCAGGACCTGAAGTGGATGGGCATCGACGTGGTATCGGTGGCCAACAACCACTTCACCGACTACGGCGTGGCGGGCGTGCTGGCCAGCCTCCGCCACCTGGAGCGCGCAGGTATTCCGTTCTCGGGCGCCGGGCGCACCTTGATGGAGGCACGGCGCCCGGCGTACGTCGACACGCCCGCGGGTCGGGTGGCCGTGGTCTCGGCCACCTCGTTCTACCGGCCGTGGAACCGCGCCGCCGACTCGCGCCCGGACAGCGCCGGCCGGCCGGGCATCAACCCGCTGGGCTTCAGCACCTCGCACACCGTCGACGACGCCGCGCTGGCGGCCCTGAAGCGCATCAGCGATGAATTGGGGCTGACCCAGGAGCGAACGCGCCACCGCACCATGTTCTATAGCGCCAGCGAGGCCCCGGCCGACGACCCCGACAGCCTGATGCTGCTGGGCACGCGCTTTCGCAAGGGCGAGCGCTTCGGCACCCGCACGCGCGTCGATGCGAAGGACGCCGAGGCCAACCTGCGGTGGATCCGCGAAGCGCGCAAGCAGGCCGACTGGGTGGTCTTCTCGTTCCACAACCACGAGTTCGGCGAAGCCGGCCGGCGCACCGCGCCCACCGAGGTCGAACTGGAGGAGACCGCCGAATTCGTGGCCCAGTTCGCGCGTGCCGCCATCGACGCCGGCGCCCACGTGGTCGCCGGACACGGCCCGCACCTGACCATGGGCGCCGAAATCTACAAGGGCTGTCCGATCTTCTACAGCCTGGGCAACTTCGTGTTCCAGAACGAGACGATCGACGCCTTCCCGGCCGAAGCCTACGGCCGCTTCGGGCTCGATGCCCACGCCACGCCCTCGGAGTTCCTGGACGCGCGCACCGGCAACGACAGCCGGGGCTTCCCGGCGTCACCGGAGTTCTGGGAGAGTTGCGTTGCCGTATGCGAGTTCGACGCCGGCGCGTTGTCTCAGGTGCGGCTGCATCCGCTGGACCTCGGCCACGGGCGCCCGCGCGCGCAGCGTGGCCGGCCGGTGCTCGCGCGTGGCGAACAGGCGCGGCGCATCCTGGCGCGCATCGACCGGCTGTCGCGGCGGCTGGGCACCGAGCTGCAGTTCGAAGGCGACACGGCCGTGTTGCGGCTGGCGCCATGAGCGGGGCCCTGCTGCCGCGCGTGGCGGTGCTCGACGATTACCTGCACGTGGCCCGCGAATGCGCCGACTGGTCGGTGCTGGAGGGTTTGTGCGAGGTGGACTTCCTGCACCGGCAACTGCAGGTGCCCGACGAAGCGGCGCAGGTGCTGGCGCCGTACGACGCGCTGTGCCACCTGCGAGAACGCACCCCCATGCCGCGCAGCCTGATCGAGCGCTTGCCGCGGCTGAAGTTCATGACCGTGACCGGCAAGGCGCACCGCACGCTGGACCTGGCGGCGGCCACCGAGCGTGGCATCGTGGTGTCGCATGTCTCCGCGCAGGAGATGCCGAGCAACGCGACGCCCGAGATGACCTGGGCGCTGATCCTCGCGGCGGCGCGCCACGTCGCCTACGAAGACCGCATGGTCCGCGCGGGCCGCTGGCAGAACACGCTGGGCCTGCTGCTGGAGGGGCGCACGCTGGGCCTGCTGGGTCTGGGGCGCGTGGGGCAGAAGGTGGCCGCGATCGGCCGCGCGTTCGGCATGCGGGTGATCGCGTGGAGCCCCAACCTCACCGCCGAAGCGGCGGCCGTGCACGGCGTGGTTCGCGTGGACAAGGAGGCCCTGTTCCGCGACAGCGACGTGCTGAGCGTCCACCTGGTGCTGAGCGAGCGCTCGCGCGGCGTGGTCGGGCGTGCGGAATTGGCGCTGATGAAGCGCAGCGCGCTGCTGGTCAACACCTCACGCGGACCCATCGTCGACGAAGCCGCGCTGATCGACGCGCTCGCCTCCGGCCGTCTCGGCGGAGCCGGGCTGGACGTGTTCGAACAGGAGCCGCTGCCGGCCGACAGTCCGCTATGCAGGCTGGACAACGTGGTGCTGACACCGCACCTCGGATACGCCACGCGCGACACGTTCGAGGGGTTCTACCGCAGCACGGTGGAAGGACTGCTGGAGTGGCTGCAGGGACAGGGCGGGAGTGCTCGCGCAATCCACGGTCGCCTCCACCCTTGAACCATCCCGAGACGGTGCGCTCGCGCGCCTGAGAATCAGGCCTCGGCGAGCTGCGCCGGCGTCTTGTAGCTCTGCACCTCGGAGAACCGCTTCACCAGGTAGTCGCCCGACTTGATCGGCGCGTGCCTGGGCGGCTCATCGGCCGAGCAGAACCCGGGCAGGCAGCGCACCGGCGTGTGGTAGTCCAGGTTGAAGAAGGTGGGAATGGAATAGCGCTCGCGGCCGGTGCGGTTGGCCACCCGGTGCAGGTTGGAGACATAGTGCTCGTTGGTCCAGACCTTGACCATGTCACCCAGGTTGATGACCAGCGTGCCATCGACATAGGGTGCCGCCACCCACTCGCCGCCCCGCGTGCGAAGCTCCAGCCCACCGATCGGGTCCTGCGCCAGGATCGTGATCATCCCGTAGTCGGAGTGCGCCGCCGCTCCCAGCTCCAGCTGCGAGGGGCTGGATTGCGGCGGGTAGTGGAACAGGCGCGACTGCACCATGGGCTTTTGCGTGTACTGCAGGAAGAAGTCTTCCGGCTGCCCGAGCGCGGTCGCGAAGAGGCGCAGCAGCCGCTTGCCCAGCACCAGCGTCTGCTGGAAGTAGGCCTCGGCTGCCTCCTTGAGCCACGGCTTGTCGGCCGGCCACTTGTTGGGGCCGTGCAGCGGCAGGCCGGACTGCACGTCCGGATCGGTCAGCGGCAGGTCCATGCCGACCTCGTAGCTTTCCTTCAGGTCAGGCTTGAAGCCCGGGTGCTGGGTCACGCCATAGGGCATGAAGCCGCGCCGGAAGCGCTCGTCGATCTTGTCCTTCAGGCGCTCCTCCAGGGGCAGGTCGAAGTAGCGGCGGGTGGCGTCGAACACCCCGTCCACCACGGCCTGGGGCACGCCATGGTTCTTCACGTAGAAGAAGCCGGTGTTGGTGCAGGCCGCGTCGAATTCGCGGGCCAGCGGCTCGATCGAGCCGCCCGCGATCCAGTCGCTCAAGTCGAGGATGGGCATCTCTTCGGCGGATGCGCGGCGTGGGGCGGCGAGCTGGTTGTCGGTGGCGGACATGGGGTACTCCTGGTGACGGTTAGGTGCCACGTGAAAGATCGCTGAACGAGTCAGCCCAGAAAATGACGCGCCGGGCGATCAGCCGCATCACCATGTGCAGCACGATGCCGATCGCGGACAACACGATGAGGATGGCGAACATGCCCGCGGCATCCATCGAAAAATTGCGCTGGAGGATGAGGTAGCCGAGCCCGGCCTGCGCGCCCACGAACTCGCCCACGATGGCGCCGATCACGGCCAGCACGATGCCGATGTCCAGGCCCGCGAAGACATAGGGCAGCGCCTGCGGCAGCCGGACCATGCGGAACACGTCCCAGCCCGAGGCCGTGAAGGCCTTCATCAAATCGATCTGGTCGCGCGGCGCCGAACGCAAGCCGACGATGGTGTTGGCCAGGACGGGGAAGAACACGATGGTGGCCGTGATCACCACCTTGGAGGTCGTGTCGAAGCCGAACCACAGCACGAAGAGCGGCGCGATCGCCACCTTGGGCACGGTCTGGAACGCCACCACGTACGGGTAAAGAATGGCCTCGACCAGCGCGCTCTGCCCGATCAGCGCGCCCAGCACGAAACCCAGCGCCGCGCCGAAGGCGAAGCCCGCCAGGATCTCGTAAAGCGTGACCAGCAGGTGGTTGGTGATCTCGCCACTGCTAAAGAGCTGAACCAGCGACTGCCACACGGCCAGCGGCCCCGGGACGATCAGGTGCGAGACCTCGAACCAGCGGACCACCACCTCCCAGAGTGCGATCACCGCCACGAAGACGGCGGCGATCAGCAGGCGCCGTCGCATCGGCGTCAGCACCTGCTCGTTCAGCGGCTCGGCCTCCATCGGCAAGCCTGCGGCATCCGGCGAAGCGGGTTCGGTATACAGGCCCGGACGTGCCGGGGCGCCTTCGATACCAGCCATCAGTCCAGTCCTCCGGATGCTTGCAGGTTGCTGCGGATGCCCGACACGTAGGTGCCGAAGCGTTCGGTGTTGATCAGATCCAGGGTGCGCGGGCCGGGCAGTTGCACCTCGACCACCTGGGTCACGCGCCCCGGCCGGGGCGACATGACCACCACCCGGTCGCCGAGGAACACGGCTTCGGGGATGCTGTGGGTCACCAGCATGATGGTCGCGCCGGTCCGTTCGCGAAGCTTGAGCAGCTCGACATTCATGCTTTCGCGGGTCATCGCATCCAGCGCGCCGAAGGGCTCGTCCATGAGCAGCAGCATGGGGTCGTTGACCAGGGCGCGGGCGATGCCCACGCGCTGCTGCATGCCGCCGGACAACTCGGACGGGTACTTGGTTTCGAAGCCTTCCAGGCCCACCAGCTGCAGGTAGTGCATGGCGCGCTCGCGCGAGGTCTTGGGGTCGCGCCGCTGGATCTGCGCCGGCACCAGCACGTTGTCCATCACGGTTCGCCAGGGCAGCAGCACGGGGGCCTGGAACACCACGCCGACATCGCGGCTGGGGCCGGTGATCTGTCGCCCGCCGAGGAACACGCCGCCATGGCTGGCCCGCGTCAGTCCGGCCAGGATGCGCAGCAGGGTGCTCTTGCCACAACCACTGGGGCCGACCACGGTCACGAACTCACCCTGCCGCACTTCGAAGCCGACGTCGTGCAGCGCGGTGATGGTGCCGCCGTCCTGCGAGGTGAATTTCTTGTGGACCCGCTGGAAGGAAAACGCGGGCGGCGCGGCCTGCGCGCCGGTCAAAGACATGTTCATGAAGGCTCCAGATTGCCGAGCTCCTGCTTGAGCTGTTCCAGGAAACTCGCGACCACGGGTGTCGGGTTGCGACCCTGGAAGGTGCACAGGGCCAGGCGCTGAGGCCGCACGCGCGGATCCTTCAGCGGCACGTAGCGATAGTTCGGCCCCTCGGCCGATTCACCCGGGCGGGCGTTGACGATGGTGATGGCCAGGCCAGTCATGGCGACGCTCCTGAGCAGCTCATACGAATTGCTCACCAGCACCGTGCGCGGCTTGATCCGCGCGCGGGCGAACATCTCGTCGTACACCTGCTTGGCGCTGATGGACTCGTCCGGCATGGCCAGGCCGTACTCGGCGCAGTCCGACAGCTTGACGAAGGGCCGGCCAGCCAGCGGATGGTTGCGCGACATCAGAACCGTGGTGGGGAGGTTGCGCTCGAACACCTGCTTCACATGCAGCGTCACCGGCGCGTTGAAGGTGAGCGCCACGTCCAGCTCGTCGCGCCCCAGGAGTTCCACCAGCTTGGGCGAGCCGGCCACCTGGACCTCGAAACTGACCCCGGGGTACTTGTCGTTGAACCGCAGCAGGATCTGCGGCATGACGTCCTGCACGAAGCTCTCCGGGATGCCGAGCCGGATATGGCCCTTGCGAAGGCCCTTGAGCGCCTCGATCTCCGAGCGCGCGCGCTCGAGCTCGTGGCCCACGTGCCGCGTGTAGCGCAGCAACACCTCGCCGGCCGCCGTCAGGCGCAGCCCGGTACGCCCGCGCCCCCGCTCCAGCAGCGGGGCACCCAGCTCCGCCTCCAGCAGGCCGATCTGCCGGCTGATCGCCGACGCAGCCACGAACAGCCGCTCGGACGCCCCCCTGAGCGAGCCGGCGCGGACCACCTCGGCAAAGTAGCGCAAGGCCGTCGACGAGATCATCCGATCCAGGCACCTGCTCGGCTTTCGTAGGCTTCGATTTCGGCCAGCAGCTCGCGCTGGCGGGCCTCGGGCACGAAGGAAGCCAGCACGCTGTTGCGCGCCAGCTGGACCACCTCGTGCCGGGTCAGGCCCAGGGCGCGCTGGCAGGCGACGTAGTTGTCGTTGACGTACCCGCCGAAGTAGGACGGGTCGTCCGAATTGACGGTGACGCGCAGGCCGGCATCCATCAGCTGCTTGAGCGGGTGGGCCTCGATCGAGGACACGACGTTGAGCTTGAGGTTGGACAACGGGCAGACCGTGAGCGGCGTCTGGCGCTGCGCCAGCGTGCGAAGCAGGGCCGCATCCTGCAGGCTGGCATTGCCATGGTCGACCCGTTCCACCCCCAGCAGCTCGACCGATTCGCGCACGTAGGCGGCAGGCCCCTCCTCTCCCGCGTGGGCCACCACGTGGAAGCCGTCGTCGCGACAGCGACGAAAAAACCGCTCGAACTTGGACGGCGGGTTGCCGACCTCGGCGCCACCCAGGCCGAAGCCCAGGATGCGATCACGCCAGGGCATCGCCTGCTCGTACAGCTCGAAGGCCTCGGCCTCGCTGCGATGGCGCTGCGCCACCAGGATCAGCCCCGAGCTGATGCCCACCTCGGCCCGCGCCTCGTCCATGGCGGCGAACACGCCTTCAAGCACAGTCCGCAAGGCGACGCCGCGCGAGGTATGGCCCTGCGGCCCGAGGAACATCTCCGCGTGCCGCACGTTGTCCGCGTGGGCGCGCCGCAGGTACGCGCGGGTGACGTCGTGGAAGTCGCGCGCGTGGACCAGCACCCGGCAGCCGTCGTAGTACAGGTCCAGGAAGGCCTGCAGGTCGCGGAAGCGGTAGGCGGCGAGCAGCTCCTGTTCGGTGGCCCAGCGGATGGCGACCTCGTTGCGGCGCGCGAGCTGCATGAACAGGGGCGCCTCGATGGAGCCCTCGATGTGCATGTGCAGCTCGGCCTTGGGCAGCCCGGCGATGAACTCGGCCGGCGTCACAGGCCCTTGCACGCCTTGGCGGCCTCGATCACCGCGCTGTGGTCGAAGCGGTTGATCGCCTCCACGAAGCCGGGCTTGCTGATCAGCATGCTCTGCACGGGAACCGTGCGCTTGATCAGCCCTTCCTTGAGCATGAACTGCTGCATGCGCTCGTACGCCTGCGCATCGATCGCCCCGATCAGCTTGCCGCCGTGCATCTGGTGCGCCTGCTTCATCGTGTCCAGCTGCGTCTCCAGCAGCTTCAGGTCCCACTTGACCAGGGTGGCCTCGTCAGCGCCGGTGGGCTTGGTGCTGGGGAAATTCTTCCAGTGGATCTTCAGCGTGCACTCCGGGTTCGTCATCGCGAACAGCGTCGCCTTGGCGGCACCGCGAGCGATCGCCTCCACCATGGCCGGGTCGGAGTCGATGGTTTTCTGCATGGTGCCGAAGGTGAAATCGGGCATGCGCCGCCACTCGGGTTCGTACAGGACGCGCAGTTTCGTGCCGGCGTTTTCGAAGCCGGCCAGGGCCGAGCCCCAGAACATGAGCGCCTGCACCCGATCGGCCTTGAGCGCCTCCAGCGCGGGCGCGCCGGCACCGGTGGCGATGATCTGGACGTCCTTGTCGGGATCGATGCCGTTGGAGCGCAGATATCCCTTGAGCAGCGGCACGCCCCCGGTGCCCAGGCTGAAGATGCCGATCTTCTTGCCCTTGAGGTCCTTGATCGACTTGATGGGCCCGTCCTGCATCACGCCCACGCCCCAGTCGATCACGCCCGTGCCCATGAGCCCGCGCACCGGCACGTTGTTGTCGGTGTTGGCCTGGATCAGCCCGGTGGAATTCAGCTGCGCGAAATCCACCGCTCCGGCGACCATCTGCTGGATGCCCTGCAGCGAGCCACCCACGGTGATGACCTTGACGTCGTAACCCTCGTCCTTCCAGTAGCCCAGCGCGATGGGCAGCGTGAGCCAAGGGTACGAGACGTTCAGCACCTGGGTGCCGAGCGCGATGGTGACCGGTTTGAGCGGCTTGGCTGCCGAGCCCTGCGCCAGCGCAGGGGAGATCGCCGCCGCGGCGGCGGCGCAAAGGCTGGCTTGCAGCAGCAGGCGTTTGGCACGGCCGAGTCGGCCGGAGGGGAGCGTCGCGTTCGGCATGGGAGCTGGGGTCCTTGGGGAATTGGCAGAGGCCGCAAGTTAGCACGCACCAAAGGACGAATCAAACACCGATTTGTGATCTCAATGCGCTCATAAATAGAAGATAGCGGCGGCAACGACCGGCCAGCGGTCGATGGCGGCTGCGATCCCCTTTGGCTGTTGCCCTTGCCGGCAGCGCGGCCCGGGCACCGCCGCACCTTGCGCCCTCGCACCAAGCCCATGCCGGGCATCAGGAGTGCCTCTTCAGTGAATCAGGGGCGGCCCCTAGAATCCAACCGATTTGGCAGCCGCAGCACACTGCGACGCGATGGAACTCAAGGACGTCGATCTCAACCTGCTCGTGGTGTTCAACGAGCTGCTCACGGAGCGCCGCGTCTCGGCCGTCGCGGCCAAGCTGGGTCTGAGCCAGCCCGCGGTCAGCAACATCCTGAACCGGCTGCGCAAGCTCCTGGGCGACGAGCTGTTCCTGCGCACCTCGCGCGGCATGGAACCCACGCCCTACGCGTTGCAGCTGTCCGAGCCGATCGCCTATGCGCTGACCACCATCCACGGCGCCCTCAACGAGCGCACCATGTTCGACGCGGCCAGCAGCGAACGCCGCTTCACCCTGGGGCTGAGCGACATCGGCGAGGTGAGCTTCCTGTCGCGGCTGCTCGAGCGCCTGGACGCGCTCGCGCCTCATGTCTCGGTGAGCACGCTGCGCAGCCGCCGGGAGGACCTGGCCCAGGCGATGGAAGCCGGCGCGGTCGACCTTGCCATCGGGACGTTGTCGCAGCTGCCCGCTGGATTCTTCCAGCGGCGACTGTTCCTGCAGCGCTACGTGTGCATGTTCCGCCAGGGACACGCCCTGGACAAGGGCAGCATCACGCAGGAGGAGTACTGCGCCGCCCAGCACCTGGTCGTGCTGCCGCCCGGTTCCGCCCATGCGCAGGTGAGCGACTTCATCGAGCGGCGGGGCATCAAGCGCAACGTGCGCCTGACCGTGCCGAACTACACGCCGGTGGGCTATATCCTGGGCAGCGGCAACAGCAACCTGGTGGCCACGGTGCCCGAGAGCTACGCGATCCGCTGCGTCGAGCCCTTCGGCCTGCGGTATGTCGCGCACCCGTTCCACGTGCCGCACACGAGCGTCAACCTGTTCTGGCACGCCAAGTTCCATCGCGAGTCGGGCAACAAATGGCTGCGCCAGGTCGTGGTCGACCTGTTCTCCAACCCGGAGGCGGCAGGCGGCAACGAGGCCTGCTGAGGCGAACCGCCCCGCCCCCGGACGCGGCGGCAGCAAGGCACTCAGCCGGCCTTTTCCTGCAGCATCTCCCACACGCGCGTCGGCGTCAGCGGCAGCACGTTCGGCTGCACGCCGAAGGACGACAGCGCCGCGGCCACCGCGTTGGCGACCACGCCGCCCACCGGCACCAGCCCTCCTTCGCCGCAGCCCTTGACCCCCAGCGGGTTGTGCGGGGACGGTGAGTTCTCCAGCTCCATCGCGCGGATCTGCGGGAAGTCGGTGGCGGTCGGCATCAGGTAGTCGGCGAGCGTGCCGGCGAGGAACTGCCCATCCTCGGAGTAGGCGAGGTTCTCCAGGAACACACCGCCCAGGCCCTGCACCACGGCACCGATCGACTGGCCCTTGGCCGTGAGCGGGTTGATGATCTTGCCGATGTCCTCGACCCCGAAGTAATCGATGAGATCGACCTTGCCGGTGCCAACATCCACCGCCACGTGGGCGGCCGACGCGCCGTAGGCGTAGGTGTGGTCGTGGCTGGCGAACTGGCCTTCGGCCTTCACGCCCATGCGTCCGAGCTCGGCGGCGTCCAGCACCTCGCCACGGCACAGGGCGGTGAGGCCGGGGGCCACCGTCACTTCGGCCGCGGCGCAGCCGATGCGTGCGGCGACGGCTTCGCGGATCTTCTCGCGCAGCGTGGCCGCGGTCACCACGACCGCCGAGCCGCCCAACGCGGTGGAGCGCGAGTGGAAGGACCCGAAGCCTTCCTTGAGGTAGGTGGTGGAGCCGTGGCGCACCTGGATGCGGTCCATCGGCAGGCCGAACTCGTCGGCCGCGATCTGCGTCAGCACCGTGAGCATCCCCTGGCCAAGGTTCGTGGAGCCGACGTAGATGGTCAGGCGTCCGTCCGGCTCGATCTCCAGGCGCGCACTCTCGCGGATGCCGCCGCCGCCGCCTTCGATGAAGCAGCCGATGGCGATGCCGTGATAGCGGCCGTCGACCAGCTTGCCCTGCAGCGCCTTCTTGGCCTCCCAGTCGAACTCCTTCAAGCAGCGGTCCAGCGTGATCCGGTAGTCGCCGCTGTCCAGGTGCTCCGGCTTGTTCGGCTTGTCCAGCGTCGCCAGCGGATAGGGCATCTGCTCGCTGCGCACCAGGTTCATGCGGCGGAACTCCACCGGGTCGATCCCCAGTTCGTCGGCGGCGATCTGCATCAGCCGTTCGCGAAAGTAGTCCGCCTCGAACCGGCCCGGCCCGCGGTAGGTGCCGATCGGCCCCTTGTTGGTCAGGTGCGCCGAAGACTCGATGCGGATGTGCTCGATGTCGTAGGGGCCCGACATGAACTGCGCCACGTTGCGCGGCGGCACGGCGCCGCTGGAGCGCATGTAGGCGCCCGAGTCGGTGTGCACGGTGCCACGCAGCGCCAGGATGCGGCCGTCAAGCTCGCAGACGATCTCCAGCTCGCATTCCATCTGGCGCGAGTGGTTGGAGCCGAGCAGGTTCTCCAGCCGGTCCTCGATCCACTTCACGGGTCGGCCCAGCATGCGGCTGGCGAAGGGCACCAGGAAGTCCTCGGGATAGAACTCGCCGCGCACGCCGAAGCCGCCGCCCACGTCGACCTCGATCATGTCGACCTGCTCCAACGCCAGGTCCAGGCTGGCGGCCAGCGTGCGCCGGGTCGTGAACGGCACCTTGGCCGCCCCGCTGACCGTCATGCGGTCGCCATCCCAGCAGGCCACCAGGCCGCGCGTCTCCATCGTGACGGCGCTGTGCCTCTGGGTGACGAAGCGCTCGCGCCGCACGTAGGGGCCGGTGACGGAGAGGGCGTCGCCCTTTTGCGCCGTGTAGGTGATCGGGCAGTTGGTGCCCAGGTGCTCGAACAGCAGCACGTCGTCGCGCGCGGACGCCTCCCAGTCGGCAACCGCCGGCAGGTGCTCGATGTCGGCAAACACCAGGTTGGCCGCGTCCTCGGCGATGGCCACGCTGTCGGCCACGACGATGGCCAGGGGCTCGCCCACGTAGCGCACCTTGTTGCTGGCGACCACGGTCTGCTCGAATGGCGCGTGCTCCGGCACCGGCGACAGCCGCAGCGGCATCTTGGGGACGCGCCCGAGATGCGCCTGCACGTCCTGGGCCGTGAAGACCGCGTGCACGCCCGGCAGCGCACGCGCCGCCTCGGTGTCGATGGAGACGATGCGCCCGTGCGGCACGCTGCTGCGCACGATCGCCGCGTGCAGCATGTTGTCCAGCCGGATGTCGTCGGCGAAGCAGGCCCGGCCGGTCAGCAGCCGCTCGTCTTCCACCCGGGGCGTGTACGTTCCGACCAGCTTGCCATCGTCTCTCGCACCCATGGTCAGCCCTCCTTGCGGGCGTAGGCCGCACGCGCGTCGTACACCGCCTCGATGATGTTCACGTAGCCGGTGCAACGGCACAGGTTGCCCGAGAGCACCTCGCGGATGCGTTCCCGGCTCGAGTCGGGCTCCTGCGTCAGCAGCGCGTGCGCCGTGGTCAGGAAGCCCGGGGTGCAGAAGCCGCATTGCAGCGCGTGGTGCTTGTGGAAGCTCGCCTGCAGCGCCGACAGCCCCTTTTCCGGCGTCAAGCCCTCGACCGTCACGACCTGGCGGTCCTGCGCCTGGACGGCCAGCATCAGGCAGGACCGGACGGCATCGCCGTCGACGATCACGGTGCAGGCGCCGCACACGCCGTGCTCGCAGGCCACGTGCGTGCCGGTCTGGTGCAGGTGGTGGCGCAGGCAGTCGGACAGCGTCGTGCGCGCGGGCACGTCCGCCTCGACGTCGGCGCCGTTCAGGTGGAAGGAGATGTTCATGGGCAATGTTCCAGAAAACGTGCCGAAGGACGAAGGGCGCTCAGGCGGCGGCGCGGGTGGCCGCCTGGTGCAGGGCGCGCTCCAGCAGGGTGCCGACCAGGGCGCGGCGGTAGGCGGCGGTCGCGTGGATGTCGGTCGGCGGGTCCACCTCGGCGGAGGCGGCGCGTGCCGCCGCGGCGATCGCCTGCGCGTCCACCGTGGTGCCCGCCAGCGCCGCCTCGGCGGCCTTCAGGCGATGCGGCCGCGAACAGGCGCCCACCACGCCGATGTGGACGTCGCAAGCGCGCTGCTGCCTGTCCAGGTCGTAGAACAGCGCCACGCCCGCCATCGCGAAGTCGCCGGCGCGGCGCGCGAATTCCTGGAAGGCCCAGCGCCGGCCCGGTGCCCACGCCGGCAGCCGCAGCTCCAGGATCATCTCGTCCTCGCGCAGCGTCGTGCTCAGCGGGCCGGTGAAGAAACCGTCGGCGCGGATGGTGCGTTCGCCGGCCGGGCCGAGGACCCGCAGGTCGGCGTCGCAGGTCACCGCGATGCAGGGCAGCTCGGAGGCCGGGTCGCCGTGTGCGAGGCTGCCTCCGACGCTGCCGCGGTTGCGCACCTGGTAGTGAGCCACGTGGCTGATCGCCTCCTTCAGCAGGGGATGCCCGGCTTCGAGCTCACCCGCATCTTCAATGTCGCGCCAGCGGGTGCGCGCACCGAGCCGCACGCCGGACGCATCGATGGCGATGCGGTCCAGGTCCGGGACGTTCCGCACGTCCACCAACAGGGCGGGCTGCGCCAGCCGGTACGCCATGGTGGGCAGCAGGCTCTGCCCGCCGGCGATGATCTTGGCCTCGCCGGGGCGGCTGGCCAGCAGGCGCACGACCTCGGAGGCAGTGCCCGGAGCTTGGTATTCGAAATCGGCGAACTTCATGGGTGCGGGGGATTCGGTGCGGGGGGCCGTGCAGAAAAGCGCCGGCGGCGGTTCAGGACCAGAGCTTCGCAAGCAGTCCGCCGCGGGTCCCACCTGGCGCGGGCGCCTCGGGCGTGGCCGGCGGCGGCACGATGCAGTCCTTGAAGCGGGAGAAGAACTCCCCGGCCATGCGCGCGGCTACGCCGTCGATCAGCCGGGAGCCGACCTGGGCGATCTTGCCGCCCACCTGGGCGGTGGCCTCGTAGCTCAGGCACGTCCCGCCTTCGACCTCGGCCAGCCGCACGTGGGCGGTGCCCTTGCCGAAGCCGGCGACGCCGCCGGAGCCCTCGAACATCAAGGTATACGAGGTCGGCGCGCAGACGTCGGCCAGCACGAGCTTGCCGTTGAAGCGCGCCCGCACGGGGCCGACCGCGGCCAGCATGCCGATGCGGAACCCCTCCTCGGTTTCCTCCAGCGTCTCGCAGCCGGGGATCGCCGCCTTCAGGACGTCCGGTTGGTTGAGGGCGGCCCAGACCAGCGCCGGGTCCAGCGGGATGTGCTCTTCGCCTTTGAGTTGCATGCTGCAGCGTCGCCTTACTCGACCAGGGGCGTGCCGGAGACCTTGACGGCCTGCGACCAGCGCGCGAGTTCATCGCGCACCCACTTGTCCAGCTGCGCGGGCGTGCTGCCCACGGGGGTGGCGCCGAGGCCGGCGAAGCGGGCCTTCACGTCCTCCTCCGACACCGCCCTGGCGAGCGCGCGGCTCAGCTTGTCGACCACGGGCCTGGGCGTGTTCTTCGGGGCGAAGATCGCATACCAGGCCGTCACTTCGAAGTTCGGCACGCCCTGCTCGGCGAATGTCGGGAGGTCCAGGCCCGGGACACGCTGCGCCGAAGCGACGGCGATGGGCTTGAGCTTGCCGGCCTTGATGTGCGGCATCGCGGCGGTGACCTCGACCGACATGAACTGCAGCTCGCCGGACATCACGGCCAGCATCGCAGGGGCCGAGCCCTTGTACGGGATGTGCTCGGCCTTCAGGTTGAACTGTGATTTCAGCAGCTCGCCGGCCAGGTGGTGGGGCGAACCGGTGCCGGCGGAACCGAAGTTCAGCGGCTTCGTGCGCCCCAGCTTGATCAGCTCCTGCATGTTGCTCACCGGCAGGTCGGGATGCACCACGATCATGTGCGGGATGGTCGCGATCAGGGACACCGGCTCGAAGTCCTTCAGCACGTCGTACTGCATCTTCTTGTACAGCACCGGGTTGATGCCGTGCGTGGTGGTCGCGCCCAGGACCAGGCTGTAGCCGTCCGGAGCCGACCGCGCGACGTGCGCCGTGCCGATCATGCCCGCTGCGCCGGCCTTGTTGTCCACCACGACCGACTGGCCGAACTGCGTGCCCAGCTTCTCGGCCATCGCACGCGCGATCAGGTCGAGCGCGCCGCCGGCGGAGAAGGGCGCCACCAGGGTGATGGGACGCGTGGGGTATTCCTGCGCGATCGCCGCCGTGCCGATCGACAGGGGCAGCAGGGCGGCTGCGATGGTTAGGCAAAGACGTCGTTGCATCGTACGGTTCCTCTGATCAAAAAAATCGGGGGTGCGCCCCGCCGCATCATCAGCTCTCGTTTCCGTCCGGCCGGGCGGCATCGCTGCGCCGCCGGTCCATCGCGGTGGCCTCCGTTACAGCGGGACCACCAGAAGCGCGTCGGTGCTCGTGGAGTCCGTGACGACCACGCGCTCGCGAAACAGCAGCTTGCCTTCGGCCTCGACGATGCGGTCCTCGTAGCGTCCCGTGCTGAACAGGTCCGTCTGGCCGTCATGCATGATGCGTGCCACGATGTAGTTGGTGCGCGCGGCGATGCTGCCGTCGCCGCCGTCCGTCACCAGCGTGCGGCCGAGCGCGTGGCGGTAGGTGTGGGGCTCGAACACGTTGGCGCTGCGCATCGAGGTGATGCGGTCGCGCAGCATGTTGCGGTTGTCGCAGTACATCAGGCCCATCGGCAGCTTCCTGCGTTGGTTGTCGCGCGAAATGATCTTGTAGAGGCACTTCTCGGTGAAGAAGGATGGCCACTCGTCGTAGCGCTCGTCATCGATGGCGTCGGCATAGCTGGCCAGCAGCATCTCGACGCGAAGGGTGAGCTCGGGGGTGATCGAAAGCGTTTCCATGGTCTTGCGCGTCCTTGCTGTCACAGTCCCAGGCGGGTACGGTAGGCCTGCCAGAAACCACGCACGGCGGCTTCGCTGACGCGCGACTGCTGGTCCTCGACCTCGCGGCCGCCCATCTCCAGCACCGAGCTGTGCTGCGTCTCGCGACGGATGCCGCGCTGGATGAAGTTGCCGACGATGCCGTCCTCCAGCGAAACCAGGCCCGCAGGTCCGATCAGGTTGGACTGGCGCATGCGCATATCGAACTGCTCGGGGGTGTCGTCCTCGTAGCCGAACATGATCCAGTACAGCTCGGACTTGTCGACACTGCGCGGCACCAACACGCGCACTGCCAGTGAGTTCTGGATCTGCTGCAGCACGAAGGTGGGGAAGATCGACTGGATCGAGTGGGTGATGCCGTCCTCGTATTCGAGCCAGGACTTGATCAGCGTGGGGTCGGCCAGGGTGAAGTCGTCGAGCACCGCGCGCAGCTCGCCGGCCTTCTCGTAGTCGGTGCCCTCGGCGGAATCGGTGCCCCGCTTGGACCAGCTGATGTGGTGGGCGCCGTCGCCGTCGACCTGCACCCCGCCTTCCATGGACAGGCGATTGAGCTTGAAGGTGGAGAAGAACGTGTGCAGCAGGCTGGCGTGGTAGGAGTCCTTGACGTTCTCCATGTACAGCTTCCAGTTGCTGTGCAAGGTCTGCGAGTACGTGCCGAGGATTCGGACCGGCCGGTTGAAGATGCGGGCGATGTGCCGCGACATGCGCTCACCGAGGTACTCCTGCAGCGGCGGCGTCTGGTCGGAGAAGGTGGCGAACACCAGGCCGTGGAAGACCTCGACGCGGGCCTTGGTGAGGTTGTGCTTGCCAAGCTCGAAGTCCTTGGGCATGCCGCCCACCTTCTTCACGCCATGCTGGAAGGCCACGCTGCGCAGGGTGCCCCCCAGGTCGTAGCGCCAGTTGTGGTAGACGCAGGTGAAGTCCTCGGTATTCCCGCTTCCGTCGAACAGAAGCGTCGAGCCGCGGTGGGCGCAGCGGTTGACCACGCAGTGGATCTGGCCGTCGCTGTCGCGCGCCACGATCACGGGGGTGTCGCCCACCCAGGTGGTCTTGTAGTCGCCCGTGGCGGGCAGCTCCAGCTCCATCGCCACGAAGCTCCAGTTCGGCCCGCGGAAGATGAGTTCCTGCTCCCGGTCGTACAGGTCCGGATCGGTGAACACGCTGAACGGCACCCGCGAGTTGTCCGCGGTCGGCCAGTGGATGTCCACCGGGCTGGATGTTGTTTCCTGCATTTTGTTTTCCTTCATTCCAAGTCGGGGAGCAAGGCGCCCGGGAACGCCAGCCGCTTCAGGTACTGCTCGCGTGGAACGCGTCGCTGCGGGCTTGCTCCGGTGGCTCGCCGAGCCGCCGCACCAGCGGGCTGCCGGCCTTCGCCATCTGCGGCACGCGCAGGTCTGGATCGCTCGCGGAGCAGTTCCATTCCCACCTGTTCATGGCTGGGGCCCAGTTTAGGAAGCGGCCGCGCACGGCGACAGGAGAGGACGTGAATGCGGAAAATCAAGCTGCTGAATATTGGTCGCCGGCCGGGCGGCGATGAAGCCTTTGGCCGGGTCACCACCAGTTCATATCGTCAGAGTATCAACTTCATAGTTGGATAGTATTTCTATCTATTTAACGTATCACGTAGATTCGCGGACTTCAGGCGACCAGGCAAACGCCGGTGGCGATCGTGCTCAACGAGTGAAGGAGATCCCGTGACTAAAGATACCGACGTGATGATCATCGGGGCCGGAATCGGCGGCCTGGTCCTGGCGCTGAGTCTTCATCAGATCGGCAGAAGCTGCCGCGTCTTCGAAAGCGTCGCCGAATTGAAGCCGCTGGGCGCCGGAATCAATTTATTGCCTCACGCGGTCCGCGAACTCGACGAATTGGGACTGGTCCCCGCGCTCGATGCCGTCGCCATCCGGACCCAGGACGCGTCCTATTTCAACCACCACGGCCAATTCATCTACCGAGAGGTGGCGGGTCAGGCCGCCGGCTACGCCTGGCCGCAATTTTCGATACACCGGGGCGACCTCCAGATGCTGCTGCTCAAGGCGGTCCGCGAGCGCCTGGGCGAGGACAGCGTGGTCACGGGGCACCGCTTCGTGTCCGTCGAACAGGACAGCGGCGGCGTGGTGGCGAACTTCGTCGACACCAAGGGAGAGCCCCTGCCTGCCGTGCGCGCGTCGGTGATGATCGGCTGCGACGGCGTCAACTCCACGGTCCGCAAGCAGTTCTATCCGCACGAAGGCGACCCGGTCTACTCCGGCTTGACCATCTGGCGCGGCGTCACTCCCTTCAAGCCCTTCCTCAGTGGCGCGGACACCATCCGGGCCGGCTGGATGCCGGTGGGCAAGCTGATGGTCTACCCCATCCGCGACAAGATCGATGCGCAAGGCAACCAGCTGGTGAACTGGGTCGCCACGCTGGAGCGACCCAAGCCCTCGACCTATGACTGGAACGGCCAGGCGAAGCTGGAAGACTTCTTCGAGCCCTATTCGAAATGGCAATTCGACTGGCTCGATGTGCCGCAACTCTTGCGGCAGACCAAGCCCTACCTGGTCTACCCGATGGTCGATCGGGACCCTGTCCCGACCTGGACGTTCGGGAAGGTCACGCTGTTGGGTGATGCGGCCCACCCCATGTACCCGCGTGGGTCGAACGGCGCGGGGCAATCGATTCTCGATGCCCGTTATCTCGCCGGGTGCTTCAAGCGATCGGGCACGACCGAAGACGCCCTGCAGGAATACGACAAGGTGCGCGTCGCGGCGACTGGGAAGGTGGTGCTGATGAATCGGGCCAATCCGCCCGACACCGTGCTGCGCGTGGTCTACGAACGAACCCAAGGCAAGCGCTTCAAGAACATCGACGACGTCATCTCGAAGAGCGAACTCCAGGCGATTCTCGATCGCTACAAGGCGGTGGCCGGGTTCGAGGTCGAGAAACTGGCCAAGCGACCATCTTTCGTCTAGACGACGTGCCGGCTCCCTTCAACAGACACCCGAACAGGCCATCCATGGACACCCCCATCAAGTTGCCCGGACTCATCGTCCCCCCGTTGACGCCGTTCACGGCGGAGTTGAAGGTGGACGAAAAGGCCTTGCTGGCTGGCGTCGACTATGTCGTCGAGGACTGCAATGCGGCGATGGTGATCGCAGCCGGCGTCGAAGCGCAGGAATACCACTACCTGACGCTCGAAGAGCGCAAGCATCTGATCGACAGAACGTTCGAGTATGTGGACCGGCGCCGTCCCGTGGCCGTCGGTATCTCGCACCCGTCCTTCAAGATCGCCGTCGAGCTTGCGCATCATGCGCAGCGAATCGGCGCTGACGCCGTGCAGCTGCTGGCGCCGTTACGCCCTTTCGGCGGGGAACCCACGCAGCAGGAGCTGCTCGATTATTTCGAGCTGATTTCCCGGGAGACCGACCTGCCGGTGATCCTGTATCTCAACCCGGGCCCGGGCGCGAATGTGTCGATTGCGGACACGATCGCCCTGGCGAAGCTCGAGCGGGTGAAGTACGTCAAGGAAAGCTCTCGAGACCTGTCCCGCGTGTCGCGCCTCATCGCGGAGATCGAACTGGAGGGCCACGCCAAGTACTTCACCACCATGCAGATGCTGTTGATCACCCTCGAGCTCGGCGGCTCCGGCATCACCTTGCCGCCGCCCGCCGCGATGCTTGCGAACAAGGTGATCCAGGCATTCGTGGCCGGCGACATGAAGGAGGCTGCGCGCCTTCAGCTGCAGTTCGCCCTGTTCCCCGCGCGGTGGATGCATCACGGCCTGACGCCCACGCTGAAGGCGGCGCTGAAGATCCTCGGCATTTCCGCCGGCGATCCATACCCCCCCTACCCGCCCATCAGCGGCAAGGACCTACAGGCCCTGGAGGCTTACATCAAGCGCACCGACCTCGAACTCAAGACCTAGCGACCAGGCACATCCGACGTTTTCTCAACGCAACCAGGACAGATCATGAAATCACTTTTCCTTGCGTTCGCAACGGCTGCCCTCTGCGCCATCTCGTTCTCGGCCACCGCGCAGACGAGCAGCTACCCCAATCGCTCCATCAAGATCATCGTGCCTTATGCAGCCGGCGGCGGCGCGGACCAGGTGGCGCGGATGATCGGGCAGAAGCTGAGTGAACGCCTGAAGCAACCCGTGGTGGTGGAGAACCGTGGCGGCGCGAGCAACACGATGGGGATGAGCCTCGTGGCCAAGTCACCTGCGGACGGCTACACGCTCGGCCTGGTGACACCGACCTTCGTGATGACGAAGTCCATCGTCAAGAACCATCCGTACGAGCCCCTCCAGGACTTCGTGGCCGTGGCCATGCTGGGCGAAGCGCCGCTGTTCCTGGCCGTGACGGCGAACCTGCCCGTCAAGAACCTCAAGGAGCTGATCGAGTACGGCAAGAAGCATCCCGGCGAGTTGAACTGGGCGTCGGGCGGAACGGCCTCGACCCAGGGCCTGGCGGGACTGCTGTTCAGCTCCATGGCGGACATCAAGACCGTGCAGATCCAGTACAAGGGAAGCTCGCAGGGGATGAACGACCTGCTCGCGGGCGCCGTGCAATTCATGTTCAACCCCATGCCCTCGATCGCGCAGCACGCCAAGAGCGGGAAACTCAAGATCCTGGGTGTGGCCAGCACCGAGAAGTTGCCGATGCACCCGGACATTCCGGTGATCGGTGAAACAGTTCCCGGCTTCCACATGAACGGATGGTTCGGGCTCGCAGCCCCGGCGGGCACCCCCAAGGACGTCGTCGAGCGCCTGAACCGGGAGATCGGAGAGATCGTGACGTCACCCGACACCCGCAAGAACATGATCGACAGCGGACTCGAGCCCAAGGTGATGAGCGCGAGCAAGTTCGGGGAAATGATCGCTTCCGACTACGCCAAGTACGCCAAGATTTTCGCGACCGAAGGCGTCAAGCCTGAGTGATGGATCAAGCTCCGCACGATTGACTCGCACCCTACCCACACCGCAACGATCGCCATGCTGAACATCAAAAGACTGTCCTATGAAGAAGCGCAGGTCCTGATCGACGGGGCCGCGCAAAAAGCGCGCGAAATGGGAATCCCGATGTGCATTGCCGTCACGGACGAATCCGGGCACCTGATCAAGTTCGACCGCATGGACGGCGGAAAGATCAGCAGCATTTCCATTGCGATCGACAAGGCGTTCACGGGCGCCGTCGCCAGGAAAGGCACCCACGTCTACAACGAGCTGTGCCAGCCCGGGAAACCCACGTTCGGAATCCACATGACCAACGGCGGCCACTTCAGCATCATCGGTGGAGGCCTACCGGTGGTGGTCGGCGGGGAGATCGTTGGCGGTGTCGGCATCAGCTCGGGGACCGCCCACGAAGATGTCGAGTGCGCAGAGGCGGCCCTCGCCTACTTCTACAAGACGACGGGCCTGACCGCCTGACGCCTGCCAGGCGCGCGACGACCCTGCCGGAACCCTTCACAAGCATGTCAAAACTCAAGCTCTCGCTCGCCTGCTGGAACTACGACCGAACCCGGGCCCTGATGGACGGCTCGGTGAGCCCCGACGGAATCGACCTCACCTATCTGAACCTGCCGGTCGAAGAGACATTCTTCCGAATGCTCCGCAACCGTGAGTTCGACGTCGCGGAGTTGTCGCTGTCGTCTTACCTGATCGCCGCCTCGAAGCCGAACAATCCCTTCATCGCGATTCCTGTTTTCCCGTCCTGCATGTTTCGGCACTCCGGGATCTTCGTCAACGCGAACTCGGGCATCTCGAAGCCAGAGGACCTCATCGGGAAGCGGGTCGGCACGCCGGAATACCAGATGACCGCGGCGGTCTGGATTCGCGGCATCCTGGCGGAACACCATGGGGTGCCGGTTGACAGCGTCACGTACTTCACCGGCGGTGCCGAACAGCCTGGCAGGACCGAAAAGCTCAAGCTCGATCTCCCGAGCAACATCCGGGTGGAGCGGATCGGCGCGACCCAGACCCTCTCGAAGATGCTTCAGGATGGCGAGATCGACGCCCTTTACAGCGCCCGGACACCTTCGACGTTCAAGGCCGGGGACGGCAAGGTCAGGCGGTTGTTTTCGAATTACGCCGAGGTGGAGCGCGCCTACTACAGGAAGACGCGCATCTTCCCCATCATGCATGTCATGGTCATCCGGCGTGATGTCTATGAGCAAAACCGCTGGATCGCAGCGTCGCTGTACAAGGCATTCGTGGAAGCGCAACGAATCATCTATGACGAGTTCGACGAGACCGTCGTGTTGAAGACGATGCTGCCTTGGATGACTTCCAACGTGGACGAGGTCCGGGCGGAAATGGGCCCGGATTTCTGGCCCTACGGCTTGAACGACACGCGCACGACCTTGGACACCTTGTTGAAGTATTCGGTACAGCAGGGGCTGACACCGTCGATCGTCGAAGCCGAATCGCTCTTCGCTCCAGAGACCCTCGAGACATACAAGATCTAGCGTGGCGCGACCGCCCTAGGTGGCGGGCGACGCCTGGTTCGGCAGTACGATCCCCGGCAGCACCGCGCCTCTTTACCTTCAATTCGCATCGCTCCTGATTTGCGTCGGTGCTCACCGAGGTACAAGCGTATGGAGCTCAGACATTTACGCTATTTCGTCGCTGTGGCCGAGGAGGAACACATGACGCGTGCCGCGGCGCGCTTGTGCATCCAGCAGCCGCCGCTGAGCGTGCAGATCATGGCGCTCGAGGAGGAGCTGGGCGTCAAGCTGTTCACACGGGCGGGAAAGCGGATCCAGCTCAATCCGGCCGGCAAGTTGTTCCTGGGCGAAGCAAGGGAAATCCTGACCCGCGTGGATGACGCGAAGGAGCGGGTGCGGCGCTTCGACTTGGGCGAAGAAGGACGCATGCGAATCGGCTATACAAGTTCTGCGTCATTGCACCAGCTGACGCCCGGCATCATTCGCGCTTTCCGGTCTGCCTACCCTCTGATTTCTCTGGAAATTGAAGAGGGCGCCACCCACGACCTGTTGTGCGCCCTCGAAGAGGAACGCATCGATGCAGCATTCGTCCGTTCTGCCGTCACGAAGTACACCACGCTCGACAGCATCGAGTTGATCAAGGAGGACATGGTCGTCGCCGTGCCTGTGCAGCATGCGCTGGCGTCCGCAAGAAAAGAAGGGCTGCGTTTGAGTGATCTCGGCCATCAGCCTTTCATCCTCTATCGACAGGTCAACGGCTCCGGCATCAAGGAAATGCTGCTTGAAGCTTGCGGCGCGGCCGGCGTCGAGCTCGAGGTTGTTCAGGAGGTACGCCGGATCGTCGCGGCCATCCAGCTGGTTGCTGCTGGATTGGGCATCTCGGTGGTTCCAAGGTCCCTCAATTCCATGCAGCAGAACAATGTCGTCTACCGGACCTTCGAGCCGCCGGCAGCGCTGACCGTACCGCTCAGCCTCGCGTTCAGGCGCAGCGCCAATGCGCAAGCGGTGCGGCGATTCATTTCGCTTTCGCAGGAGCTTGCGAAGGTCGGTGAGTGATCGAGCCGTCGCCGCCGCGGTGACGCCCGCGGTTCACGATCTCCGGTCGCTGAGGCGCGAGCGCCCCGCGCCACCTGCCTTCGACGCCCAGGTCAAAGCTCCCCTCCGTCATGAGCGATTCATCTGATGGCGGTGCCGCTCGTGGGAGTCCACACTAGCAGCCATGGTACTGGGGAGTCGGCAAGGCTCCGGATTGACCCGGCATGCGAGGGTTCGAGTCCTTCCTCCCGTGCCAAGAACTCGTCCGTTCAGATTGCCAGAGGCGGACGTCGGGGCAACCGCCCCCCGTACCGGCGGTGACCGCCGGAAAAGACCGGCGCCACCGCTACAACGCCAGCGCTGTCATGCTGGCATGGAGATACATCGTCATGGCCATGAACGCTACTGTCGTGTTTGCTTCCGCGCTTGCGCTCATCACCTCTGTCGCCCATGCGGCACCGGCGGTCTCGATTACCGGTACCGGTTGCGCGTTCTATGACGGCGATGGCGGTTTCGCATTCACAACGAATACCAGGATCCTCTCGACGCAAAGTGCTAACGGAAATGGTTTGTTGAAGTGCGAAGGAGCGGTCCCTCCGCCGACCAGCGGCACGGCAGTGCGATACGACTTCGCGACGACAGGAGGCGTTTGCGTAGCGACCCACCCTATCAATCAGGCGACAGAGCAGTGGCAACAAACGGTCTCAGCAAATGGAAACGTCACGCTTGTTTGCCAATTCGGCAGCGGCAGGTAAGGTCGCGGCGCAACCCGAGAGAGCAAGGACCATCACCGCAGACAGGAGTGAGGCTTTCATAGCGCGCTGGTATGTAGTGAGCAACCTGTAGAGACAACACATCTAGTGCCTTGTCAGGACGTACTCCGACTCGGCACCACTCGGCAGCCGGTAACTACCGATCAGTTTGCCGTCCTGCAGTCGAAACGTGTGTGACGCCCTTGCGCACCGCCCGCCCGGCGAGTAATCGAACGTGAACGCGTCTCCGCTGCGCCGCACCTGGATCGAATCAAGGTCCTCGGAGCATCGCCAGTTCGCGTTGTCGGGGCGCGTCTGCCGAATCTGGCCGGAGAACGCATTGCCCTCTGGCCTGGCGAAATGTAATTCGAGGTCGCCATTGGCACTCGTACTCTTGCTTGACCACATGCCACTCCACTTTCCCTGAAGAGCGTCGACGCCGTCTTGCGACCACGAAGCGGCTTTGCCGATACGGCAGATGGTCGCGATACTTGCTCACCATCACGTGCGCAAGCAGGCCAGCGCGCTTGAGAGCCTCGACGTTCGTCGAGCATTTCGGTGGAGGTGTCGCTGCGGCCAAGCACATCGATGCTGTGCCCGCTCGGCGCAGATGCGCCTATCAGGTCCACACCGGAGGCGACGTCATACAGCAGCTCACGCCGCCAGCCGCGGCGCGTCGGTGCGAACCGGCATCCTCCAGTCAATGCCTTCGAGCAGCATCGACAACTGCGCGGGAGTGGGCGCCACGCTGCCACTGTCCGCCTGCGGCCAGACGAAGCGGCCGCGCTCCAGCCGCTTCGCAAGTAGCAGCAGCCCTTGTCCGTCGAACCAGAGCACCTTGAGGATGTCACCCCTGCGGCCACGGAAGGCGAACACATGGCCGCACAGGACGGGTTGGCCGCCAGTGTCGTCTGCACGATGGCCGCGAGTCCGTCGAAGCCCTTGCGCATGTCGATGTGGCCCGCTACCAACCAAGCGCGGGTGCCGGCAGGCAGACCGATCATGCGCGCAGCGCCTGTAGAACCATCCGCAGCTGCTCAGGTTCGGTGCCGTGGTGCACCCGCAAGAGTGCGCCGGCGACTTCGATTTCGATCGGCAGAGAGCGCTGTGCGGGCTGCGGCGTCGCAATTGCGAGCTGCGACCCGCACGGCTGCGGCGCCATCACCACCGGCAGGACGGCGGGTGTGCGCGCGGGCGGCACCAGGTGGTCCAGCCGCATCGAGCGTCGAAGCTGGTTCGCATTGATCTCATGTCGCATGGCCAGGGCAGCCACCGAAACGCCAGGCCTGCCCGCCTGTTCAACCAGCCAGGTCTTGAAGGCGGTGGAGAAGACTCGCTTTCCGTTGGCCTTCACGCGCTCGACGCGCTCGCCCTTCCACTCGGAGGTGTGTCCACTGTCTTGCATCGTGGACACATGCTGACCTGCTCTGTCGGTCAGTTCAATAGGGCCGTGAGGCCTCGCTTGCAGACCAACTTTCTTTCGAACTGTTGCCCGCCAGATCGCCTGTAGATGAGCAGGCGATCGCGCCTTTGCTTCGGCAGTGCACCGAGGCAGATTCGATCAGACGCCTGAGATACCAGGGTCAGACCCGCCGAATTCCGAGCCTCCGCGCGGGCGTCGCATGTAGGCTCGCGCCAGTCGTCTCTATGCTGACGGCACCAGAAAAGCGAGCGCGTTGGGATACATCGGGGCTGAGATGCCGGCAAGGATGCGGCCCTGTGCGTCCCGTCCGATAGCATCCCAAATGAATGCTGTTCCATATAGCGGGTCTACCGGATCGATGAGGTCGGACAATATCGTCACCTTGTCGCTGGTCCACATGAGAGCTTGTGTTCCACCGGCACCATCAACCCCGCTGCCAAAGATCGTCCCCTGGTAATCCGTCCCGGAGACCGTCGAGCTCTGGTAGCGCGGCGGCACGGGCAGGCGCGTGGCCTGTTCATTCACCCATCTTGCTGCCCAGCTCACATTCCGTGATGACAAAACAGTACCGGCAACGACGCCTTGCGAACTAATGCGGCTTGCACTACCACCGGCCCACCCGTTCCCCGAGGGCATTGGAAGGACGGTCGGTGTGTCCGCATTACTCCACAGCACCGGAACTTGCCTGCCCTGTTCTGGAAGGAACGCGGCGCCGACCATGCGGGAGCTGTCATTGATGCCCTGGACTAGATAGCTGGATGTGCCGACTGGCGGCGTAGGGACAATGACGTCATTGCCCCGCCACCAGACACCCTGGGTTGGCGCATTCGGCGCACTCAACGACCCGACTATCCCTGCAACGTCACTGATGCAGTTTGGGTATGCCGTAGAGCCTGCAGGAACGGGAAGCAAAGAGGTCACGCCGTTGCTCCACATCCTAGCGCCGGCACTGCTGTAGACACCCGCGAATCCGACTACCACGCCGGACTCGCTGATGTAATTCGCCCAGCCCGAGGCGTCCTCCAGAATGGTCTGGGTACCGTCGTCGTTCCACTGGACTGGAACCAGGGCGAGTTGAGTGGGACTGGTGACCTGCCCTACCACCTGGCCGGCCTTGTTGATGCACTTCCCGTACTGCTGTGCGGCGGCACTGGCTAGGATCTGAATGCGATACAGCGTCCCCGCACCTGTGCCCGGCTTGCCCCCCCCTGCCCCACCGATGCCTCCTCTTGCTCGCGGCTCGACAGTAAGAATGTCCGAAGGATCGGCACCGCCGCCGCCGCACGCGACGAGCAATGTGGAAGCTCCTAGGGCGAGGAAATCCTTGCGGGTCAGACGCGCCTGCGTCAGTGAGCTTGGGATCTTGCGTTCCGCCATTCCGTGCTCCATAAAAGGCAACTGGGCGCGCCATCCTAGTGGCCGCTCCAGCAGCAATCCATAGTTCAACTTGATAAGGAGCACGGACCCGCTGGGCGGGCCAGGCCCCGCCAGTTCGCTCTCGAACTCATCGGACTCCACGGGGTCGGGCAGTATCGACAAGCTCACGCACGAGAACGCCGCGCTCAAGCGGCTGAAGTTCGCAAGCCCTTGGCCCCGGCGTCTGCCCCAGCCATCGAGCGCTTCCAACCCAAGCGCGCTGTGCTGCCGGCGAGCCTGCCGCGCCGCGAGATCCGCCACGAGCCAGACAGCACCACCTGCGCCTGCGGCTGCCGGATGAGGCGCATCGGCGAGGACGTTGCCGAGAAGCTCGACTACGTACCCGGCGTGTTCACCGTGGAGCGCCATGTGCGCGGCAAAGAGGCCTGCGCGCGGTGCAAACCATCGTGCAGGCGCCGGTCGCACCGCACGTGATGGACGGCTGGTGCGGGACGCTGGTGTGTGACGACTACTCGGGGTACAAGGCCTTGTTCGCCCAAGGCGTGGCCGACGCTGGCTGCCTGGCGCACGCACGGCGCAAGTTCCATGAGCTGTGGGTGAACCACAAGAGTGCGATCGGGGAGAAGGCCCTGAAACTGTTCGTCCGCTTGTACCAAGTGGAGCGCGAGGTCGCTGACTTCGACGACGCCGAGCGACGGCGCATTCGCCAAGACAAGGGCAAGCCCGTTGCCGACGCCCTGCACGCATGGCTCACGGCGCAGCGGCAGTTGGTGCCACCAGGATCGGCGACAGCCCGCGCCATCGACTACAGCCTCACGCGATGGAAGGCACTTACGCGCTACCTCGATGACGGTCAACTGCCCGCTGACAACAATAGGGTAGAGAACCTGATCCGGCCAATCGCGATCGGTCGAAATAACTGGTTGTTCGCCGGCAGCCTGAGAGCGGGCAAACGTGCCGCCGCGGTGATGAGCCTGATCCACTCGGCACGGCTCAACGGCCATGACCCTCATGCGTACCTGTGCGACGTCCATGCGAGGCTGCCGACGCAGCCGGCCAGCCGAATCGACGAGCTGCTACCGCACCGCTGGACACCCTCGGCACGCTGACTCGTTGATCCTCCGGCCGCAACGCGGTCAAGATGGGATCACCGCACGCATACTGGAGGACGAAGCCCTGTCGGTGAAGGTGCGGCAAAGCTTCATCGGCAGCGACCGAACTAACGGTGCCCGCCGTGTCTGGCATGACGTTTTGGCCCTCGGTGAATGCTGCGGCCTGCACCGCATTGAGCGCCTGATGCAGGTGCAGGCCCTGCGAGCCAGACCCAGGCGCCGAGGATTGCCCAAGGACCCACCCGACGTACCCGACGCCACCACTGGGTGAGGCCAGCCAGTGAGCCCTTCCGGGCGGCGAGTGACACCGCCCGAGCGTGTTTCCTATCAGCGATGTATCAGGTGTCGCAGCGCCGCAGGCGTGGAACTCACCAATTAGGCGCTTACTAACGGGGGTTGAGGCCGTTCGTGCCGCCCAGCCTAGACTGCATCTCCTTGTCCGCGAACAGCTCCCGGATAAGGCGAGCGGTCTCGCGAGCTGCGCCTGAGGTGGCGCGCACGGTCGTCGCACTCATGGCGATCGTGCGAATGATTTCGGGCTGGATGATGCAGGCGGCCTGTAGTTGTCCCTTTCGGACTTCCTCTTCAATGGCGTGGTAGGCGGCAATGGTGTAGGTCCCTGCATGGGCCGTCAAGGCGCGCTGAATCTGGCCTGACTCGGCCTCGAGCAAGACCTCCAGCTTAATGGCGGCTTCGCGTTCCAGTCGTCTAAGGAGCACGCGGATGCTGCTCATCGCACTCGGCAGCACCATGGGCAGCCCGTCGAGCTTGCGAAACGGAACGTTGTCGGTCTGCGTAAGCCGGTCTCCCTTTGCGCTCACGAGGTAGGACGAGACCCGTGCCAAGCTTTCGCTCCCAGCCCCGATATTGCCGTAGTCGTAGGTCACCCCGAGGTCCACGGCGCCGCTGGCCACCCACTGGTCAATGTGTGCGACGGAGCCTTCCATCACGCGCAGGCGGATGCCCGGGTGCAGCGCACGAAGGCGAAGGAATAGTGGCACGACCAGCGTCGGGGACAGCGAGGACAGGACTCCCAACGTGACCTCTCCCGCTAGCAAGCCGCGGCGTTCGCGAACAGTGGCAGTCAATTCGTCGGCGTCTTCGACCAGCGCCCGGATGCGGGGCAGCAATTGCTCCCCGAAGTCGCTCAGCGTCATGCCCCGGCCGGTTCGAAGGAACAACTTGCCGCCGCATTCCTCTTCCAGGCGCGCGATCTGGCGGCTCACGAAGGGCTGCGTGAGACCCGATGCGACTGCGGTCCGCGTGAGGCTGCCTTCGGACAGCACCAGCAGGAAGAGCCTGAGCCTGCTGAGATCCCATGCTGTGCTCACGTATGAGTACCTCCGTCCCCATGCCTAAATGATCATAGCTGGTCTGCCCAATACCCCCCTGTCCATGAATGGGGCGGCTGCCTACATTGTCTGCAAGACCAAAGGAGACGACATGACGATGAGACTTCGGACTGGCGCTGAGAAAAGCACAGGGGTGCATCAGCCACGGCTCCTGCGCCGTGCCGTGCTGGCGCTTGCGTTGTTAGGCGCGACAACCGGCAGCATGGCGGCGGGGTTTCCTGAGCGCCCGATCCGGCTAGTGGTCGCCTTTCCGCCGGGCGGCGGCGTGGACGTTGCCGCGCGCCTGATCGGAGAGCGCGTGAGCAGAAAGCTGAATCAACCCGTAGTCGTCGAGAACCTGCCGGGGGCGGCCGGCAACATCGGGACTGACCGCGTGGTCAAGTCGAAAGCGGATGGCTACACGCTGCTATTTGCGAGCATTGCCAACGGCATCAACCCCAGTCTCTACGCGCGCCTACCCTTCAATCCCGAACGCGACCTGGCGCCGGTCTCGCTATTGTCGACCTCACCGTATGTGCTAATGGCGAACCCCGCCTCTGGCATCTCCAGTATCAGCGACCTGAAGAAGCACTCCGAATCCACCCCCGGTGGCGTTCAGTTTGCGAGCGCGGGCAGCGGCTCGGGCTCGCATTTGTTCATGGAGCTGCTGCGCGCCACACTCAAGGTCCCAATGACTCACGTGCCCTACAAGGGCGCGGCGCCGGCGATGAACGACGTGCTGGGGGGGCAAGTGCCCGTCGTGTTCGACAGCATCATCACCGGGCTCCCGCTGATCAAGGCTGGCAAGGTGAAGGCCCTTGGCCTGAGCACCCAGACACGCTCGGCTGTGGCGCCCGAGATTTCGACGCTGCATGAGCTCGGCGTCACCGGCTACAACGCAACCAGCTGGTTTGGCGTGTTCGCGCCGGCCGGTACGCCGAGCGAGGTCGTCAGCACGCTGAGCGTCGCGTTTGCCGAAGCGGTTAAGGATCCAGCCACGGCGGCCAAGATGCGTGAGCTGGGCTCCGATCCCGTGGGCTCCGATCCGGAGACCTTGGCGCGCTTCTTCGCCAATGAGGTCTCCACCTGGCGCAAGCTAGTTCGCGACATCGGCGTCACCCTTGACTGAGAAGCGATTGCCCGCCGCGCCGCAGCTATGCCCCACATCGTGGTGGAGTACACCGCTAACCTCGCGGAGCATCTGGACGTGCGGCAGCTGTTGACTGCCTTGCACCGGGCCGCCTGCGCGTCTGGTCATTTCCTGCCGAGCAGCGTGCGAACTCGCGCAATCCAGCTAGATGATTACCTAATCGGTGACGAGCACGCGAGCAACAGCATGGTCCACATAGTGGCGCGCGTGCGGCCGCGAAGCGATTCGCAACTGCGAGAGCTGGGTGCCACGCTGATGGAGGCGGTGACGGGGCAATTGCAGCAGCTTCAGGAACGGCTGCCCTTGGGCATCACGCTCGAAGTTCAGCAGATTGATGTGGCCCACCGGTTCCTCCTGTGCAATCTCGAAGAGTTTCAAGCGAAGCGAAAGCCAGAATGACGACCAAGATCCACCCCATCCCCTTGGTCGGCTTGCTGGGCCGTGGTGAGAAGGCCAAGTTCACCCATTTGTTCAACCATGGGCAGGACGTGCGTTTCGGCTACTACGTATGGCTGATCCAGGATGCTGGCCAAAACATCCTCGTAGACGCAGGCGGCACGGCCGAACAGGCGACGGAACACTGGGGACGTCCCAGGGACACCGTGACCCACATTCAGACGCTCGAGGAGGGCTTGGCGCGGCACGGCCTAGCTGTCGCCGATATCAACATCGTGATCCTCACGCACCTCCACCTAGACCATGTTGCCTATATCCGCGACCTAATCCATGCCCGCTTCATCGTGCAGAAGGCAGAACTTGAATTCGCGCGAGCCCCGCACCCTGCCGACCGGTTCTACGACGCGCGCGTGGTCGAAGGTCTCGAATTGGAAACCGTCGAAGGCGATTACCAGGTCACGCCGTCCGTGCGCACCGTCTTCACGCCTGGGCATACGCCGGGCGGCCAGTCGGTTGCCGTGGAGACCGAGCGCGGCGTCGCGATCATCACCGGCTTCTGCTGTATCGAGGAAAACTTCTTTCCAGGCGAGCGCATCCAGAAATCAATGCCGCTCGTCGTGCCGGGCGTCCACCTCGACGTCATCAAGGCCTACGACAGCATGGTAAAGGTGCGGGACCTCGCGGCCATCCTGGTGCCAAACCACGATGCCAAGTGGCTGGACGGCGCTGCCATTGGCTGAACGCCTTTTCTCTTTCATCAACTCTTACCCACGCCCCACGATATGCGAGCAGACGCGGCACACGAGACACTGGCCGGCACCTTCGGACAGGCAGACTGGATCGACACCCTAGTTTCCATGGGTCCGGAGCAGGCCAAGGGCTTCGCTCAGCTGGTGAACGGCATCCTGAACGAGGGGCCGCTGCCGGTGAAAATCAAGCACTTCATGCTCTTCATCATCTTCGTGGCCAAGGGTTACGAACCACTGGCGCGCGCACATGCCGACGCAGCGAATCGGGCGGGCGCCACGGTGGAGGAATGGCACGAGGTATTGGCAGTATTCCTGCCCTCGCGCGGAACCATGATGTACATGGAAGGCGCGCGCGTGCTCGGTTTGGACAAGGCGCTCACCGAAGGCGCGGACGACTCAGACACGGCGTTCAAGCGCAAGGACGAGATCCTCGCTTATTTCAAGAAAGCCATGGGCGAGCTGCCCGGCTTCGTGCGCATCCTGGCGGACAAAAAGCCAACGCTGTTCGAAGGCTACTTCAAGCTGCGCAGTGAGAACCTCAAGGACGCCTTCATTCCCCAGAAATACAAGGAACTTATGCTCGTTGCTCTGAACACGGCCGAGCGTTATCAGACCGGCCTCGAGATTCATGCAAAGGCAGCCCTGGGCTGTGGAGCCTCGCAGGAAGAAGTGCTCGATGGCATGACCACCGCCATCCTCGGCGGGGGTGTGCCCGGCTGGATTGAGGCCGCGCAGGTGTACGAACGCATCTGCCCTGGGCAGGCGACGGCGAAGGCAGAGTGATCGCCCCTCCATTGTTGACAACGTGCTCGCGAGCGCGCGCAGTGTTTGGTTTGCAGGACGACTCGAGGTAAGCCGAAACGGGGATGCACCTGATTTACCAGGTGTGCGCTGGCCGCATTCGCCTGAGCGAGTCTCGCCGTCAGGTCGGCTGCCAGCAGTGGATCAGGTGTCGCACCGCATGGGCGTGGAAGTCACGCAGGAAGCCGCGGCGCACTGGCTCGGTCGCGCCGGTCTGCAGGACGAGGGTCTCCCTCAGCGGGTGGTGGCTGCCGATGAGGAACTCGTTGCGCGCGTGCAGGCGGTCCAGCAGCCGCTCGGCCGGCACGCGGTCGAACTTCCCACCGGCGCCCCGGTTGCACCCGCGGCACGCGAGGACCAAGTTCCGGGCCCCGTCCACCCGACCGTTCAACGCGGTCCGCTTCAGCGCGTGGGGGGAAGAAGTGGTCGACGTCCGCGAACGTGGCCGCTTCCCTCGTCGACACCGGGGCCGAGCAGTAGAAGCAGAGGCCCTGCTGGTAGCCGTTCAGCGCGTCCCGGCAGGAGGTGACCGACGCGCGCCGCAGCTCTCACGAACGCCCCGATGGGTGGCTTACCTCACCTCGGAGCTACGGGGTCACGGGGTCTACCGAATCCCGTCATCGGCCGGATCCACGCGCAGTGTTCGCTTTGGCAACCACCCAGTGCGGCAGAAGGAGCTTGTGCGAGAGTTTGGCTCATGCAACCTTGAGCACCTATTTACCGGGCGAGCTGACGCCGAGGCAGTTGCACTCGCTTGTCAAGCGACGTCGAGAACTGACCCCCTGCCGACATCGAGTTTTGACCCCCCTGGGTTAAGAACTTGAAGCAGCATCCGACTTCGCGCTGGCCTGGTTAGCCAGGCCAGCGCGGCGCTTCGATCGGAGCCGGTAGCTGTCGCCTCTGATCGTGATCACGTGGCTGTGATGCATCAGTCGATCCAGGATCGCCGTAGCCACCACCGGATCACCGAACACGCCGCCCCACTCGGCAACCGAGCGGTTGCTGGTCACCAGCATCGAGCCGCGCTCGTAGCGCCGGCTCACGAGCTGGAAGAACAGGTGTGCAGCGTTCGGCTCGAACGGCAGGTAGCCCAGCTCATCGACGACCAGCAGCTTGGGTTTGCTGAAGTGAATGAGCTTTTCTTCCAGCCGGCCGTCCACGTGCGCACGAGCCAGTTGGGTGACCAGGTTGGTCGCCGGCACGAACAGCGTGCTGTAGCCGCGCACGATCGCCTCACGACCCAGGGCAACCGCCAAGTGAGTCTTCCCAACGCCAGGCGGCCCCAGCAGCAGCACGCTGTCCCCATTAGCCACCCACCGCGAGGTCGCCAGCTCGCGGATCTGCTTGGAATCGATCGACGGTTGCGCGTCGTATTCGAAGCCCTCCAACGTGCGCACGAACGGGAACTTGGCGATGGACAGGCCCATCTGGATGCGCCGCTCGTTCTTGCGTCCAACCTCCGCGGCGCACAGCATCGCCAGCGCCTCACGCAGGTTCAGCTCGGAACGCGCAGCCTGGTCGAGCAAGGTGTCGAGCTGATCGCGTATGGCGGTCAGCTGCAGCCGCGTGAGCATCGGCACCAGTTCGTCGACGGCCTCAGCTGCGGCTTTCTTCGCAAGCGTGGCCATCACCAGCTCCCTCCAAGCGCCGCTTCGTATTCGGCCAATGGCCTCAGCAACTGCGCCGGCATGTCATTAGCGACAGGCAAGGCAGCTGTTCGCGGCAACCAGGTGGTGCCCACGAGGTGCGCACCGACGATGCCAATCAGATGACTGCGATCGATGACGCTCACGCGCCTCGCAGCACTTTGGGCGTGACTGGCAACCTCGCGGCCAGCATGCAACACACGCACCACGGCGTCTGACACGATCACCGTGACGCTCTCGCCAATCAAGCGCCACGGCACGCTGTAGCGGTTCGTGTCGACTTCGATGCAGGCGTCGGTGTGCACGCGTCGTACGAGCTCGCGCACCTGCAGGAACGGCGCCTTGGACGCCGCTGGCTTGAGTCGTTGGCGCTCGTCCCGCTCGAAGCGCTGCAGCGGCGGCTCGCCCGTCGTGCCGTGCGTGCGGCAATCGGCAATCTCGCGCATCCAGTGGGCCAGGTGCGCGCGCAGCGCATCGAGTGAGTCGAATCGGTGTCCGGCAATCGCGTTGCCCTTGACGTAGCCCACTCCCCGTTCGTCCTTGCCCTTGGTCCTGGCGCGGTACGGCGCGCAGGCGCGCGGCGTGACGCCCCAGTAGCGGCAGAACGGTAAGCGTCTGCCAAACCCATCTTGAGAGGCGCAGCTAACTGCGCAAGATTGCTGTCCATCTAAGTTTGATGGACAGCAGATGAACGAGCATCGAAAGACCCGGCGGCGGCACAGCGCGCAGT
>NZ_JAEQNA010000008.1 GCF_016722895.1 Ramlibacter aurantiacus | reverse complement strand
CGACTTCCCTGGCGACGACACGCCCATCATCAAGGGTTCGGCCAAGCTGGCCCTGGAGGGTGACAAGGGCGAGCTGGGCGAGCAGGCCATCATGAAGCTGGCCGATGCGCTGGACAGCTACATTCCCACGCCCGAGCGTGCGGTGGATGGTGCGTTCCTGATGCCGGTGGAGGACGTGTTCTCCATCTCTGGTCGCGGCACCGTGGTGACCGGCCGTGTCGAGCGCGGCGTGGTCAAGGTTGGCGAGGAAATCGAGATCGTGGGGATCCGCCCGACGGTCAAGACCACCTGCACGGGCGTGGAGATGTTCCGCAAGCTGCTGGACCAGGGCCAGGCGGGCGACAACGTGGGCATTTTGCTGCGCGGCACCAAGCGCGAGGAAGTCGAGCGCGGCCAGGTGCTGTGCAAGCCGGGCTCGATCAAGCCGCACACGTATTTCACCGCCGAGGTGTATGTGCTGTCCAAGGACGAGGGTGGCCGTCACACGCCGTTCTTCAACAACTACCGTCCGCAGTTCTACTTCCGCACCACCGACGTGACCGGCAGCATCGAGCTGCCCAAGGACAAGGAGATGGTGATGCCGGGTGACAACGTGACGATCACGGTCAAGCTGATCGCCCCGATCGCCATGGAAGAAGGCCTGCGCTTCGCCATCCGCGAGGGCGGCAAGACCGTCGGTGCCGGCGTCGTCGCCAAGATCATGGAGTAATTCCGATGCGGGTCGCGTTCGCAAAGCGAGTGCGACCCGTTTGGATTGGACGGGCGTCGCGAGCGCCGGCAGATGGGTCTGAGACGCGCGGAACCGTACACACGCGAAGACCCAGCTGCCAAGCGCAGCAGCCCAGCCAACCAAACAGAGGGGTATAGCTCAATTGGCAGAGCGTCGGTCTCCAAAACCGAAGGTTGTAGGTTCGATTCCTACTGCCCCTGCCACCTAGGTGGCCACCCGGTTCCTCGATAGAGGGACTCCCCCGCAACCCGCCGTAACCCGGCGGGTTAGCGCCTTCCAGGCGCCTTGAAATCGAAGCAGGAAAATTCGCCTCCCATGGCCTCTTCTCAAGTTGAAACCGTCGGTTCGGGCGCTGAAAAAGCCAAGCTCGCGGTGGCGGTGCTCCTGGTCGTCGCTGGCGTTGCGGGGTTCTACCTGCTGGGCCGGCAAGGGCCGGTTGTCCAGTGGGGTGCCCTCGTTCTGGCCATCATCGGCGCCGTCGGGGTGTTCTTCACATCCGATAGTGGCAAGGAGTTGGGCGGCTTTGCCCAGGACGCCTGGCGCGAGGTCAAGAAGGTGGTGTGGCCCACCCGCAAGGAATCCATTCAGGTCACCGCCTATGTGTTTGGCTTCGTCGTCGTGATGGCCATCTTCCTGTGGACGTCGGACAAGGTCATCGAGTGGGTCTTTTATGACCTCATCCTCCGCTGGAGATAACGCATGAGCGAGTTGGAAACAAGTGCCGACGGTACGCAGAACGCTGCGCCGGCCGCCAAGCCTGTCAACCCGGATCTGCGCTGGTACGTGGTCCATGCGTATTCAGGCATGGAAAAGGCTGTCGAGCGCAACCTGCGTGAGCGCATCAACCGCGCGGGCATGCAGGACGTGTTTGGTGAAATCCTGGTGCCGACCGAGGAAGTGGTCGAGATCAAGAACGGCCAGAAGCGAACCTCCGAGCGGCGCTTCTACCCGGGATACGTGCTGGTCCAGATGGTGATGAACGATGACACCTGGCACCTGGTCAAGCAGACGAACAAGGTGACCGGTTTCGTCGGCGGCGCCAAGAACCGCCCGGCCCCGATTTCGGAAGAAGAAGTGGCCAAGATCCTCGGGCAGATGGAAGAGGGCGTGGACAAGCCCCGCCACAAGGTCGAGTTCGTGGTTGGCGAGTACGTCCGCGTAAAGGAAGGTCCTTTCACCGACTTCAACGGTACCGTCGAAGAAGTCAATTACGAGAAGAGCAAGGTGCGGGTGTCGGTCACGATCTTTGGTCGCGCCACCCCCGTCGAACTGGAATTCAGCCAGGTCGAGAAGACCTGACCTGATGCGTTGCGCGCCTCACGACTCGGTGCGCACCGCGTCCTAAGCAACGAGTCGCCACCCCCGGGGAGCTGTCGGCTGGAGCCGCAGCGTTCGTACCCGCAAGGAGTCAAGCAACATGGCGAAGAAAATCGTCGGTTTTGTCAAGCTGCAAGTGCCGGCTGGCAAGGCCAACCCGTCGCCCCCGATCGGCCCTGCGCTCGGTCAGCGCGGGCTGAACATCATGGAGTTCTGCAAGGCGTTCAACGCCCAGACCCAAGGCGTCGAGCCCGGTCTGCCGCTGCCGGTGGTGATCACCGCCTATGCGGACAAGAGCTTCACCTTCATCATCAAGACGCCGCCCGCGACGACCTTGATCAAGAAGGCGATCAAGCTGGACAAGGGATCTGCCAAGCCGCACACGGACAAGGTCGGCAAGATCACCCGTGCTCAGCTCGAGGAGATCGCCAAGACCAAGATGAAGGATATGACCGCCGCTGACCTGGACGCCGCCGTGCGCACCATCGCCGGTTCGGCTCGCTCGATGGGCGTCAACGTGGAGGGTGTGTAAATGGCCAAGCTCACCAAGAAGCAGAAAGCCGTCCAGGGCAAGGTCGACAGCACCAAGCTGTACCCGCTGTCCGACGCGCTCAGCATCGTCAAGGAATGTGCCACCGCCAAGTTCGATGAGTCCATCGACGTGGCCGTGCAGCTCGGCGTGGACGCGAAGAAATCCGACCAGGTGGTTCGCGGCGCCGTCGTCATGCCCAACGGCATCGGCAAGACCAAGCGCGTGGCCGTGTTCGCCCAGGGTGCCAAGGCTGAAGAAGCCAAGGCCGCAGGCGCCGACGTGGTCGGCATGGACGACCTGGCGGCGCGCGTCAAGGCGGGTGACATGCCCTTTGACGTGGTGATCGCCGCGCCGGACGCCATGCGTGTGGTCGGCACGCTGGGTCAGATCCTCGGCCCGCGCGGCCTGATGCCCAACCCGAAGGTGGGTACCGTGACGCCGGATGTGGCAACCGCGGTGAAGAACGCCAAGGCGGGCCAGGTGCAGTTCCGCGTCGACAAGGCCGGCATCATTCACGGCACCATCGGCCGCCGCTCGTTCGACGTCGACAAGCTGCAGGGCAACCTGGCGGCGCTGATCGACGCCCTGAACAAGGCGAAGCCGGCGACGAGCAAGGGGATCTACCTGCGCAAGGTCGCGGTCTCCTCGACCATGGGCGTGGGCGTCCGCGTGGACACGCAAACCCTGACCTCGGCCGCCTGAGCTGGCTGAAAGAATTCCGGCCGCACCGCAAGGTGCGACCGGCGTGGTGGGCTGCCGGCTGGTGCGCCGGTCCGGCAGGCCATCAAAGACCGTTGGTGCGCATTCCTTTGCGCTTAATCCGCCGCTTGGCAGCCAACGCAGATGGCGATCCCGCTGAAAGATGGAATTGATTGTCTTCAAGCAATTTCTGAAAACAGTTGGTCGCTGCAGAGAAAGGCGTGCCTCGAAGGCGCAAGCCCCAGAGACACATTTGAAGGAGTAGACCTTGAGTCTGAATCGCAGTGAGAAGCAAGCGGTCATTGAAGAAGTGACCGGCCTCGCCGCACAAGCTCAAACGCTGGTGATGGCGGAATACCGCGGCATCAAGGTCGCCGACATGACGAAACTGCGCAACGACGCGCGCAGCAAGGGCGTGAACCTGAGTGTTCTGAAGAACACCCTGGCTCGCCGTGCTGTGGCTGGCAGCGCCTTCGACATCGTCGCCGACCAGATGACCGGTCCGCTGATCTACGGCTTCTCCGTGGACGCTGTGGCCGCTGCCAAGGTGGTGGCCGATTTCGCGAGGACCAATGACAAGCTGGTCATTCGCGGCGGCGCCTACGGTGGCAAGGCCCTGGACGTCAACGGCGTGAAGGAGCTGGCGAACATCCCCACCAAGGAAGTTCTGCTGGCCCAGCTGTGCGGCCTGCTCATGTCGCCCATTTCCCGCACCGCGGTGGTGCTGGGCGCCCTGGCAGCCAAGAAAGGCGAAGGCGCCGAAGCGCCGGCCGCCGCGTAAAGCGGCATCGCACGTACCAACTTTTTAGGAAATCAAGCAAATGGCATTCGACAAAGACGCATTCCTCACGGCCCTGGACAGCATGTCCGTGATGGAACTCAACGACCTGGTCAAGGCGATCGAAGAGAAGTTCGGCGTGAGCGCTGCTGCCATGGCCGCTCCCGCTGCCGGTGGCGCCGCTGGTGCAGCCGCTCCGGCCGCCGAAGAGAAGACCGAGTTCACCGTGCAGCTGCTGGAAGCCGGCGCGAACAAGGTGTCGGTCATCAAGGCCGTGCGCGAACTCACCGGCCTGGGCCTGAAGGAAGCCAAGGACCTGGTGGACGGCGCGCCCAAGGCCGTCAAGGAAGGCATCGCCAAGGCCGACGCCGAGGCTGCCAAGAAGAAGCTGGAAGAAGCCGGCGCCAAAGTCGAGCTCAAGTAAATCGGCCCCGGGCTACTGCGCGAGCCGATCTTGCGCCGGCGATGCTCGCTGTACTCGAGTACGGCTGCGCTTCTCGCCGCGACCTCGGCTCGCTCGCTACGCCCGGCATCCGATTTACACCCCGGGGCTGGAGGCTGAAAAAGCCTCCGGCCTTTGGTGCCTCTTGGGGCGGCCCGAGAACGCACTCGAAAACACTGGTCCAATGCGCGGTTCCCCAGTTTTTTCGAGTGTTTTCTGAACCCGACTGCAGAAAACGCCTTGGTTCGGGCGATGTGCAATGCATCGCCGTCCGCCATGGTTGGTAGTGGCCAACCCGCCAAGCCCTGCTCGAGCCCGCGACCGGCTCGACGCGACAGTTGCGCAAGAGCTCAATAGCCCGGAGATCGCATGGCCTACTCTTATACCGAACGCAAGCGCATCCGCAAAAGCTTCGGCAGCCGCGAAAGCGTGCTGGAAGTCCCTTACCTGCTGCAAATGCAGAAGGACGCCTACACCGCGTTCCTGCAAGCCGACCTCCCTCCACAGAAAAGAACCATCGAAGGCCTGCAGGCTGCCTTCGACGCCGCTTTCCCGATCGTCTCCCACAACGGCTTCGTGGAGATGAAGTTCATCGAATACAACCTGGCCAAGCCCGCCTTCGATGTGCGCGAGTGCCAGACGCGTGGCCTGACCTACGCCTCGGCCGTGCGCGCCAAGGTGCAGCTGATCATCTACGACCGCGAGTCCTCCACGCCGCAATCCAAGGTGGTCAAGGAGGTGAAGGAGCAGGAGGTCTACATGGGCGAAGTGCCGCTCATGACCGACAAGGGCTCGTTCATCATCAACGGCACCGAGCGCGTCATCGTGTCGCAGCTGCACCGCTCGCCGGGCGTGTTCTTCGAACACGACAAGGGCAAGACCCACAGCTCGGGCAAGCTGCTGTTCTCGGCCCGGATCATTCCCTACCGTGGCTCCTGGCTCGACTTCGAGTTCGACCCGAAGGACGTCCTGTACTTCCGCGTCGACCGCCGTCGCAAGATGCCGGTCACCATCCTGCTCAAGGCCATCGGCCTGACGCCGGAATCGATCCTCGCCAACTTCTTCGTCAACGACAACTTCCGCCTGATGGACAGCGGCGCGCAGATGGAGTTCGTCTCCGAGCGCCTGCGCGGCGAAGTGGCCCGTTTCGACATCACCGACAAGTCCGGCAAGGTCGTCGTGGCCAAGGACAAGCGCATCACCGTGCGCCATACCCGTGAGCTCGAGCAGTCCGGCACCACCCACATCAGCGTCCCCGAGGACTTCCTCGTCGGACGCGTGGTGGCGCGCAACATCGTCGACCAGGACACCGGCGAGATCATCGCCAAGGCCAACGACGAGCTGACCGAGGCGCTGCTCAAGAAGCTGCGCAGCGCCGGTGTGCAGGACCTGCAGGTCATCTACACGAACGAACTCGACCAGGGCCCGTACATCAGCCAGACCCTGCGCACCGACGAAACCGCCGACGAGTTCGCCGCCCGCGTGGCGATCTACCGCATGATGCGCCCCGGCGAACCGCCCACCGAGGACGCCGTGCAGGCCCTGTTCCAGCGCCTGTTCTACAACCCGGACACCTACGACCTGTCGCGCGTGGGCCGGATGAAGTTCAACGCCAAGGTCGGCCGCGACGAAAGCACCGGCCCCATGGTCCTGACCAACGAGGACATCCTCGCCGTGGTCAAGATCCTGGTCGACCTGCGCAACGGCCGAGGCGAAGTCGACGACATCGACCACCTGGGCAACCGCCGCGTGCGCTGCGTCGGCGAGCTGGCCGAGAACCAGTACCGCACCGGCCTCGCCCGCATCGAGAAGGCCGTCAAGGAGCGCCTGGGCCAGGCCGAGCAAGAGCCGCTGATGCCGCACGACCTGATCAACTCCAAGCCGATTTCCGCGGCCCTCAAGGAGTTCTTCGGCGCGTCGCAGCTGTCGCAGTTCATGGACCAGACCAACCCGCTGTCCGAGATCACGCACAAGCGCCGCGTCTCTGCGCTGGGCCCGGGCGGCCTGACGCGCGAGCGTGCCGGCTTCGAGGTGCGCGACGTGCACGTCACGCACTACGGTCGGGTGTGCCCGATCGAGACGCCGGAAGGCCCCAACATCGGCCTGATCAACTCGCTGGCGCTCTACGCGCGCCTCAACGAGTACGGCTTCATCGAGACGCCTTACCGCCGCGTGGTCGACGGCAAGGTCACCAACGAGATCGACTACCTCTCGGCCATCGAAGAGGGCAAGTACGTCATCGCCCAGGCCAACGCGGTGCTCGACGCCGAAGGCCGCCTCACCGGCGACCTGGTGTCTGCGCGTGAACGCGGCGAATCGATCCTGGTCGGCGCCGAGCGCATCCAGTACATGGACGTGTCTCCGGCACAGATCGTCTCCGTGGCCGCTTCGCTGGTGCCCTTCCTGGAGCACGACGACGCCAACCGCGCGCTGATGGGCGCCAACATGCAGCGCCAGGCCGTGCCCACGCTGCGCCCCGAGAAGGCCTTCGTCGGCACTGGCATCGAGCGAGTCTCGGCCGTCGACTCCGGCACTGTGGTCACCGCCAGCCGTGGCGGCGTGGTCGACTATGTCGACGCCACCCGCGTGGTGGTGCGCGTGAACGACGAGGAAGCCCAGGCCGGTGAAGTCGGCGTGGACATCTACAACCTCATCAAGTACCAGCGTTCCAACCAGAACACCAACATCCACCAGCGTCCCATCGTCAAGCGAGGCGACAAGATCGGCAAGGGTGACGTCATCGCCGACGGCGCCTCCACCGACCTGGGCGAGCTGGCGCTGGGCCAGAACATGCTGGTCGCGTTCATGCCCTGGAACGGCTACAACTTCGAGGACTCCATCCTCATCAGCGAGCGCGTCGTCGCCGACGACCGCTACACCTCGATCCACATCGAGGAGCTCGTGGTGATGGCCCGAGATACCAAGCTGGGCGCCGAGGAAATCACCCGCGATATCCCCAACCTGTCCGAGCAGCAGCTCAACCGGCTGGACGAATCCGGCATCATCTACGTGGGCGCCGAGGTCATGCCGGGCGACACGCTGGTGGGCAAGGTCACCCCCAAGGGCGAAACCACCCTCACGCCCGAAGAAAAGCTGCTGCGCGCGATCTTCGGCGAGAAGGCGTCCGACGTGAAGGACACGTCGCTGCGCGTGGACCAGGGCTCGCAAGGCACCGTCATCGACGTGCAGGTCTTCACCCGCGAAGGTATCCAGCGTGACAAGCGCGCCCAGCAGATCATCGATGACGAGCTCAAGCGCTTCCGGCTGGACCTGAACGACCAGCTGCGCATCGTCGAGGCCGACGCCTTCGACCGGATCGAGAAGCTGCTCACCAACCGCGTCGCCAACGGCGGCCCGCAGAAGCTCGCCAAGGGCACGACCATCGACAAGGCCTACCTCTCGTCCGTCGAGAAGTACCACTGGTTCGACATCCGTCCCGCCGAGGACGAGATCGCCGCCCAGCTCGAATCGATCAAGAACTCGATCGAGCAGCAGCGCCACTCGTTCGACCTCGCGTTCGAGGAAAAGCGCAAGAAGCTCACCCAGGGCGACGAGCTGCCCGCGGGCGTGCTCAAGATGGTCAAGGTCTACCTCGCCGTCAAGCGCCGCCTGCAGCCTGGCGACAAGATGGCCGGCCGCCACGGCAACAAGGGCGTGGTCTCCAAGATCGTCCCGGTCGAGGACATGCCCTACATGGCCGACGGCACCCCCTGCGACATCGTGCTCAACCCGCTGGGCGTGCCTTCGCGCATGAACGTGGGCCAGGTTCTGGAAGTGCACCTGGGCTGGGCCGCCAAGGGCATCGGCCAGCGCATCGGCGACCTGCTGCAGCGCCAGGCCCGTGCCGCCGAGGTGCGCGAGTTCGTGGAGCAGGTCTACAACCGCTCGGGCCGCAAGGAGGACCTCTCCGCGCTGACCGACGACGAGGTGATCGCCATGGCCGGTGAGCTGTCCAAGGGCGTGCCCTTCGCCACCCCCGTGTTCGATGGCGCCTCCGAGCAGGACATCCGCGGCATGCTGCAGCTGGCTTTCCCGGACGACATCGCGCAGGTCAAGGGCCTCACGGCCACGCGCACGCAGGCGCACCTGTTCGACGGCCGCACCGGCGACCAGTTCGACCGCCCGGTCACCGTGGGCTACATGCACGTGCTCAAGCTCCACCACCTGGTGGACGACAAGATGCATGCGCGTTCCACCGGCCCGTACAGCCTCGTCACCCAGCAGCCGCTGGGCGGCAAGGCGCAGTTCGGCGGACAGCGTTTCGGCGAGATGGAGGTGTGGGCGCTGGAAGCCTATGGCGCCGCCTACACGCTGCAGGAAATGCTCACCGTCAAGTCGGACGACGTGCAGGGCCGCACCAAGGTCTACGAGTCCATCGTCAAGGGCGAACACGCCATCGACGCCGGCATGCCGGAATCCTTCAACGTGTTGGTGAAGGAAATCCGCTCGCTCGGCATCGACATGGAACTGGAACGCTCCTAATAGAAGAAGGATTGAGTCATGAAATCGCTACTCGACCTGTTCAAGCAATTCACGCCCGACGAGCATTTCGATGCCATCCGCATCGGCATGGCCTCGCCGGAGAAGATCCGTTCCTGGTCCTTCGGCGAGGTGAAGAAGCCCGAGACCATCAACTACCGCACCTTCAAGCCGGAGCGTGACGGCCTGTTCTGCGCCAAGATCTTCGGGCCCATCAAGGATTACGAGTGCCTGTGCGGCAAGTACAAGCGCCTGAAGCACCGCGGTGTCATCTGCGAGAAGTGCGGCGTTGAAGTCACCCAGACCAAGGTGCGCCGCGAGCGCATGGGCCACATCGACCTGGCCGCGCCCTGCGCCCACATCTGGTTCCTGAAGTCGCTGCCGTCGCGCCTGGGCCTGGTGCTCGACATGACGCTGCGCGACATCGAGCGCGTGCTGTACTTCGAGGCCTACGTCATCACCGACCCCGGCATGACCCCGCTGAAGAAGTTCGGGATCATGTCCGAGGACGATTACGACGCCAAGCGCAAGGAGCACGGTGACGAGTTCATCGCGAAGATGGGCGCCGAGGGCATCAAGGACCTGCTCGAAGGCATCGACATCGACATCGAAATCGAGAAGCTGCGCGGCGACCTGACCGGCTCCGAGGTCAAAGTCAAGAAGAACGCCAAGCGCCTGAAGGTGCTGGAGGCGTTCAAGAAGTCCGGCATCAAGCCGAACTGGATGGTGATGGACGTACTGCCCGTGCTGCCGCCGGACCTGCGTCCGCTGGTGCCGCTGGACGGCGGCCGCTTCGCCACCTCCGACCTGAACGACCTGTACCGCCGCGTCATCAACCGCAACTCGCGGCTGCGTCGCCTGCTCGAACTCAAGGCGCCCGAGATCATCGCGCGCAACGAGAAGCGCATGCTGCAGGAAGCCGTGGACAGCCTGCTGGACAACGGCCGCCGCGGCAAGGCCATGACGGGCGCCAACAAGCGCGCGCTCAAGTCCCTGGCCGACATGATCAAGGGCAAGAGCGGCCGCTTCCGCCAGAACCTGCTGGGCAAGCGCGTCGACTACTCGGGCCGTTCCGTCATCACCGTGGGCCCGACCCTCAAGCTGCACCAGTGCGGCCTGCCCAAGCTGATGGCCCTGGAGCTGTTCAAGCCCTTCATCTTCTCGCGGCTGGAGGCGATGGGCATCGCCACCACCATCAAGGCCGCCAAGAAGGAAGTGGAAGCCGGCACCCCCGTGGTGTGGGACATCCTGGAAGAGGTCATCAAGGAGCACCCGGTGCTCCTGAACCGCGCGCCCACGCTGCACCGCCTGGGCATCCAGGCCTTCGAGCCGATCCTGATCGAAGGCAAGGCCATCCAGCTGCACCCGCTGGTCTGCGCCGCCTTCAACGCCGACTTCGACGGCGACCAGATGGCCGTGCACGTGCCGCTGTCGGTGGAAGCGCAGATGGAGGCCCGCGCGCTCATGCTGGCTTCCAACAACGTCCTGTTCCCCGCCAACGGCGAGCCTTCCATCGTGCCGTCGCAGGACGTGGTGCTGGGCCTGTACTACACCACCCGTGACCGCATCAACGCCAAAGGCGAGGGCATGGTCTTCGCCGACGTGGGCGAGGTGCAGCGCGCGCTGGATGCCGAGGTGGTCGAGCTCACGGCCAAGGTCACGGTGCGCCTGACCGAGTGGAACAAGGACAAGGTCACCGGCGAGTTCACGGCCGCCACCGGGCTGGTCGAAACCACTGTCGGCCGGGCCCTGCTGTCCGAGATCCTGCCCAAGGGGCTGCCTTTCGCGCTGATCAACAAGGCGCTGAAGAAGAAGGAGATCAGCAAGCTGATCAACGCTTCGTTCCGCCGCTGCGGCCTGAAGGAGACCGTGGTCTTCGCCGACAAGCTGCTGCAGAACGGTTTCCGCCTGGCCACCAAGGCGGGCATCTCGATCGCGATCGACGACATGCTGGTGCCGCCCCAGAAGGCGGACATCATCGGCCGCGCCGAAGCCGAGGTGAAGGAGATCGAGCAGCAGTACGTCTCCGGCCTGGTCACCTCGGGCGAGCGCTACAACAAAGTGGTGGACATCTGGGGCAAGGCCGGCGACGAAGTGTCCAAGGTCATGATGGTCCAGCTGGCCAAGCAGAAGGTCGAGGACCGCCACGGCAAGGAAGTGGACCAGGAGTCGTTCAACTCCATCTACATGATGGCCGACTCGGGCGCCCGCGGCTCCGCTGCGCAGATCCGCCAGCTGGCCGGCATGCGGGGCCTGATGGCCAAGCCGGACGGCTCGATCATCGAGACGCCCATCACGGCCAACTTCCGTGAAGGCCTGAACGTGCTGCAGTACTTCATCTCCACGCACGGTGCGCGAAAGGGCTTGGCCGACACGGCGCTCAAGACCGCCAACTCGGGCTACCTCACCCGCCGCCTGGTGGACGTGACGCAGGACCTGGTGGTCACCGAAGACGATTGCGGCACCGCCGAGGGCTCGCTGATGCGCGCCATCGTCGAGGGCGGCGAAGTCATCGAATCGCTGCGTGACCGGATCCTGGGCCGCGTCGCGGCCGAGGACGTGCTGCACCCCGAGAACCGCTCGGTGGTGGTGGCGGCCGGCCAGATGCTGGACGAAGACGCCATCGAGGTGCTCGAGGGGGCCGGTGTCGACGAGGTGAAGGTCCGCACCGCGCTGACCTGCGCCACCCGCTTCGGCCTGTGCGCCCGCTGCTACGGCCGCGACCTCGGCCGTGGCGGGCTGGTGAACGTCGGCGAGGCGGTCGGCGTGATCGCCGCGCAGTCGATCGGCGAGCCGGGCACCCAGCTGACCATGCGCACCTTCCACATCGGTGGCGCGGCTTCGCGCGCGGCCATCGCGTCCAGCGTGGAAGCCAAGTCCAACGGCGTCATCGGCTTCAACAGCACGATGCGCTACGTGACCAACAGCAAGGGCGAACTGGTGGTGATCGCCCGCTCCGGCGAGATCGTTATCCAGGACGAGCATGGCCGTGAGCGCGAGCGCCACAAGGTGCCGTACGGCGCCACGCTGGCCGTGAAGGCCGACCAGGCCGTCAAGGCCGGCACCATCCTGGCCAACTGGGATCCGCTGACCCGACCCATCATCACGGAATTCGCCGGCACGGTGAAGTTCGAGAACGTGGAAGAGGGCCTCACCGTGGCCAAGCAGGTCGACGAGGTGACGGGCCTGTCCACCCTGGTCGTGATCGACCCCAAGCGCCGCGGCTCGGCCAAGGTCGTGCGTCCGCAGGTCAAGCTGATCGATCCGCAGGGCAATGAGGTCAAGATCCCCGGCACCGACCACTCGGTGACCATCGGCTTCCAGGTGGGCGCCCTGATCCAGGTGCGTGACGGCCAGGAGGTCGGCGGCGGCGAGGTGCTCGCCCGCATCCCGATCGAAGGCCAGAAGACCCGTGACATCACCGGGGGCCTGCCCCGCGTGGCCGAACTCTTCGAAGCCCGCTCGCCCAAGGACAAGGGCGTGCTGGCCGAGATGACCGGTACCGTGTCCTTCGGCAAGGAGACCAAGGGCAAGATCCGCCTGCAGATCACCGATCCGGAAGGTGGCGTCCACGAGGAGCTCGTGCCCAAGGAGAAGAACATCCTGGTGCACGAAGGCCAGGTGGTGAACAAGGGCGAGAGCGTGGTCGACGGCCCGGCCGATCCGCAGGACATCCTGCGCCTGCTGGGCATGGAAGAACTCGCGCGCTACATCGTCGACGAGGTGCAGGACGTCTACCGCCTGCAGGGCGTGAAGATCAACGACAAGCACATCGAGGTGATCGTTCGCCAGATGCTGCGTCGCGTGGTGGTCGAGAACACGGGCGAGTCCGGCTACATCGCGGGCGAGCAGGTCGAGCGTTCCGAAATGCTCGACACCAACGACGCACTGCGCGCCGACAACAAGATCCCGGCGACCTACAGCAACCTGCTGCTCGGTATCACCAAGGCCTCGCTGTCGACCGATTCGTTCATCTCCGCGGCTTCCTTCCAGGAGACCACCCGGGTGCTGACCGAAGCGGCCATCATGGGCAAGCGTGACGAGCTGCGCGGCCTGAAGGAAAACGTCATCGTCGGCCGCCTGATCCCCGCGGGCACCGGCATGGCCTACCACCAGGCGCGCAAGGCCAAGGACGCCATGGACGAGGCCGAGCGCCGCGCCATCGCCGACGCCGAGGCGGCCGAACTGGCCGGCATCACCGAGGGCGACGCCGGCGTGCCCGAGACCAGCGAGGGCGGCTCCGCCGAATAAGGCCTGCGCACCCGGTCCCATGACCGCGCCCCCGACCGCATCGCCGGCCGGGGGCGTTTTTCATGGAGCCTGCCGTGGCCCTGCCGATAATCCGCACCCATGACCCGATCCGTACTTTTCTGGGCAGCCGCCGCGGTGCTGCTGTTCTGGGCGATCGGCGCCTACAACCGGCTCGTGCGGCTCAGGGCCGACGTCAAGACCGCCTTTGCCCAGCTCGATGCGCAGTTGCAGCAGGAGGTTCGCCTGGTCGAGTCGCTGCTGGCCGGTGACGCGCCCGATTCGCTCTTTCCAGGCGAGGGGCAGCCGTCGTTCTGGGAGGCCCTGCACGGCGCGGCCATCCAGCTGGCCGCCACGCTGGCCCTGGCCCGCGCGCGCCCACTCGAGAAGGACCGCATCGAGGCCCTGGCGGCCGCCGACGGCGTGCTGCGCATGGCGTGGGAGCGCGTCGAACGCGAGGACGCCCACGACCTGGCCGGCCCCCGGCTGCCGGACACGCTGGCGGCGACCCGGATGCAGCTGCTGGTGCAGGTGCGTGCGGGTGTGGACGCCTTCAACGACGCGGTCATCCGCTACAACCAGGCCGTCGCCCAGTTCCCGGCGGCCTTGCTGGCGTGGATCTTCGGCTTCAAGGCGGGGCGGGTGCTGTGAGCGCCGACATCTCTTCTCGACCAGGCAGCGCCGGGCCACCGTTGTGGCGGCAGCTGCAGGTGGCGGCCCAGGCGGTGCAGGCCGTCCGCCAGGGCGCATCGACCACCACCGCGCTGGCCGACATCGCGGGCGAGCTGCGCCCGGGCGTGCAGTCGCTCGTGTTCCATGCCTTGCGGCAGCTCGGACGGGCCGAGGCCTTGCGGGCCCGGCTGGCCAAGCGCCCGCCGCCACCGCCGGCCGACGCCCTCCTGTGCACCGCCCTGGCCTTGTGCTGGAACGAGGCCCTGGCGCCCTACGAGCCCTTCACCCTGGTGAACCAGGCGGTCGAGGCGGCCAAGCGGCAACGCGCCACCTTGCCGCAGGCGGCGTTCATCAATGCCTGCCTGCGGCGCTTCCTGCGCGAGCGCCAGGAGTTGCTCGCCGCGACCGACGCCGATCCCGTCGCACGCTGGAACCACCCGGCGTGGTGGATCCGTCAACTGCAGAAGGACCATCCCGAGCACTGGGCCGCCATCCTCGAAGCCAACAACGACAGCGCCCCGCTGGTGCTGCGCGTCAACGCGCGAAAAGCCGGCGTGCCGCAGGTCCTGAAGATGTTCACCGAGGCGGGCATCGCCGCCCACCGAATCGGCGAACACGCCATCCGGCTCGATCGGGCGCGGCCCGTGCCGCAGCTGCCGGGTTTCGCCGAAGGGCTGGTTTCGGTCCAGGACGCCGGCGCGCAACTCGCCGCCCCACTGCTGCTGCAGCACCTGGATGCGCCGGCACCCGGCCAGCGTTGGCGCATCCTCGACGCCTGCGCCGCGCCCGGCGGCAAGACGGCGCACCTGCTCGAGCTGTGCGAGGCGGACCTCACCGCGCTGGACGTCGATCCCGCACGCTGTGAACGCATCCACCAGAACCTACAGCGCCTGGACCTGCAGGCGGGGGTGCTCACGGCGGACGCCGCCGCGCCCGAGCGCTGGTGGGACGGCCAGCTCTTCGACGCCATCCTGCTCGACGCACCCTGCACCGCGTCGGGCATCGTGCGGCGCCATCCCGACGTGCGCTGGCTGCGCAGGCCCGGCGACCTTGCCCAGCTGGCGACGGTGCAGGAACGCCTGCTGACGTCGATGTGGCCGCTGCTGCGACCCGGCGGCGTGCTGCTCTATTGCACCTGCTCGGTGTTCCGCATCGAAGGCGAGCAACGCGTCTCGGCGTTTGTTGCGCACAACACCGAGGCCTTTTTGCTACCTGGCCCCGGTCATTTGCTCCCCACCCGGGCGGGAAAGGCCGCGGCCGTCCCGGAAAATCTTCCGAGTGACCACGACGGCTACTTCTACGCACGGATTCGCAAGCAATCGATGGCTCACGCGCCGCAGTGAGGCGCATCGCTTGGCGGCCGGCCTGTTCTTGCTGCGGCGGCTGTTGCTCGTGCTGATGCTGCTGTTCGTCTCGTGCGCGCGGGCCGAACCCACCGAGATCGCCTGGATGCGGGTGGACCGCGACGACGGGCTGCGCCTGTCGGCCCAGGTCCGGTTTCAGCTCGCGCCCGTGATCGAGGACGCCCTCAGCAAGGGCATCCCCATGGTCTTCGTCGCCGAAGCCCTGGTGTTGCGCGACCGCTGGTACTGGTACGACAAGGAAGTCGCCACCGCCACCCGCTACATGCGCCTGACGCACCAGCCCCTCACGCGGCGCTGGCGGCTGCAAGTCTCGAGCAGCGCGCTGGTGGGGCAGGGCGGGGCCGCCCTGGGGCAGACCTTCGACACGCAGGAAGAAGCGCTGGCCGCGGTGCAGCGCATCTCGAGCTGGCGCATCGCCTCGGAAGACGAAATCGAGCCCGACGGCCGCCACTACGTCACCTTGCGGTTCCGGCTCGACGTGTCCCAACTGCCGCGGCCGTTCCAGATCGGCGTGGTCGGCCAGCCCGAGTGGAGCATCGCCGCGAGCCGCACCGTGCGGGTCGGGCCGGAGGGAGCTCGGTGAACACCCCCGCCCCGCTGCCGCCCGAGCAGCAGCCGGTGGCTCCCAGCCCGGCCAGCCGTGCGCGCAGCGCGCGGGCCTTCCGCTGGGCCGTGGTGGTGGGAGCGACCGTCGTCATGGGCATCGGCATCGTGCTGCTGTTCCTGCTGGCCCAGGCCACCAACAACCGCGAACTCTACGAACGCAACTACGGCCGGCTCTTCATCATCAACGTCGTCGTGGCCGGGCTGCTCCTGATGGTGATCGCCTGGATGGCCATGCGCCTGTTCTCCAGGGTGCGGCGGGGCAAGTTCGGCAGCCGCCTGCTGGCGCGCCTGGCGGCCATCTTCGCGCTGGTGGGCTTCGTGCCCGGCTTGCTGATCTACACCGTCTCCTACCAGTTCGTCTCGCGCTCCATCGAGAGCTGGTTCGACGTCAAGGTGGAGGGCGCGCTGGACGCCGGCCTCAGCCTTGGACGCACCACGCTCGACGTGCTGGCGAACGACCTCGCCAGCAAGACCCGCGGCGCCGCGACCCAGATCGCCGACACCTCCAACGCCTCCATGCCGGTCGTGCTCGAACGCCTGCGCGACCAGCTCTCGGCCAACGACGTGGTGCTCTGGAACGCCAGTGGCCAGCCCATCGCGAGCGCCGGACAGTCGCGTTTCCAGCTCAATCCCGAACGACCGTCCTCGCAGCAACTGCGCACGGCGCGCACGCAACGCAGCTTCGCCATCGTCGAAGGCCTGGACGAGGGCTTGCCCGCCGCACTCAGCACCGGGCGTATCCGCGCCATCGCCTTGGTATCGCCTTCGAGCTTCGGCTTCTTGGGTGAGCCGCGCTACCTGCAGGTCACGCAGCAGCTGCCATCGGCCCTCGTCACCAATGCCATCGCGGTGCAGGAGGCCAACCGCGAGTACCAGCAGCGCGCGCTGGCGCGAGACGGGCTGCGCCGCATGTACATCGGCACCCTCACGTTGAGCCTGTTCCTCTCGGTGTTCGGTGCGGTCCTGCTGGCGGTGGTTCTGGGCAATTCCCTGGCGCGCCCCCTGCTGCTGCTGGCGGCCGGTGTGCGCGAGGTCGCGGCCGGCGACCTCAGCCCCAAGCCTGTGCTGCAGGGCAAGGACGAACTCGGCGGACTCACCCGCTCCTTTGCCCAGATGACCCAGCAGTTGGCCGATGCGCGGGCGGCGGTCGAAAAGAGCATGACCGAAGTGGATGCGGCGCGGGCCAACCTGCAGATCATCCTGGACAACCTCACCGCGGGTGTCATCGTGCTCGACCCGCAAGGGCGCATTCTGTCGGCCAACCCTGGCGCCACCCGCGTCCTGCGCGCGCCGCTCGCGGCCATGCACGGGCAGCCGTTGGGCAGCGTGCCTGGGCTGGAGAGCTTCGGCGCCGCCGTGCAGGCGCAGCTCGAAGAGTTCGACGCCGAGCGGCTGCAGCGCGGGCTGGACCATTGGCAACAGTCCTTCGAACTGCATGCCCCGGCGCAGCCGGGCTCACCCCGGGCGGTCAGCGCCGTCACGCTGGTGGTCCGCGGCGCCGAGATGCCCGCCGACATCAGCGGTCGCCAGGCCCACCTGCTGGTGCTCGACGACATCTCCGAAATCGTCTCCGCACAGCGCGCCCAGGCCTGGGGGGAGGTGGCGCGACGGCTCGCACATGAAATCAAGAACCCGCTCACACCGATCCAGCTTTCCGCCGAGAGGCTCGAGATGAAACTGGCGCCCAAGCTGGGTGAAACCGAGCGCGCGCTGCTCGAACGTTCAGTGCGCACCATCGTCGACCAGGTCGACGCCATGAAGCGGCTCGTCAACGAGTTCCGCGACTACGCGCGCTTGCCGGCGGCCGAACTCAAGCCGGTGGACCTGAACGCCCTGGTCAGCGACGTGTTGCACATGTACATCCGCGAAGCCGGGCAGTCGGCCTTGGCTGCCCAGGCTCCCATGCGCGTCGAGCTCGATCCGGCCTGCCCCCCCATCCTCGGCGACGCCATGCAGCTCAGGCAGGTCATTCACAACCTGCTGCAAAACGCCCAGGACGCCGTCGAGACTGCCGCCAACCGCGAGGTCTGCATCCGCACGCAGTGGAACGATGCGGCGCGTCGCGTGCGGCTCATCGTGCAAGACACCGGCCCGGGCTTTCCTGAGCACATCCTCAAGCGAGCGTTCGAGCCCTACGTCACCACCAAGGCAAAGGGCACCGGCCTGGGACTGGCCGTGGTCAAGAAGATCGCGGATGAGCACGGTGCTCGCATCGACCTGAAGAACCGGTTGCATGACGCTACGGTTTCTGGAGCGCAAGTGTCGCTATCATTCGCAGTTGCGGCCTAGCCACACTGCCCCTGGCCGCATGGGGCACTGCTTTCCAACATGGCAAACATACTGGTGGTCGACGATGAGCTGGGCATTCGTGACCTGCTCTCCGAAATCTTGAACGACGAGGGGCACAACGTCGAGCTGGCAGAAAATGCCGCCCAAGCTCGCGCCGCTCGTCAGCGCATGCGGCCTGACCTCGTGCTCCTGGATATCTGGATGCCCGATACCGACGGCGTGACCCTGCTCAAGGAGTGGTCCACCACGGGCCTGCTCACGATGCCCGTGATCATGATGAGCGGACACGCGACCATCGAGACGGCTGTCGAGGCCACCAAGATCGGTGCCCAATCGTTTCTCGAAAAGCCGATCACGCTGCAGAAGCTCCTCAAGGCCGTCGAGACCGGCCTGAACCGCGTCGCGGCTGCGGCAGTCGCGGCCGCGGCCTCGCCGGCCCTCGCCCGTCCCGGGATCGTGGCCACGCGTCCGGTCGCCGCCGTGCCCATCGCGGCCTTGGGCGCCGAGCTCACCGTCGAAGCCGCCATGACCGGTGGCCAGTCGTTGCCTCCGGTCGTGGAACTGGGCCCGCAGGCCCGGCAGACCTTCGAGCTCGACAAGCCTTTACGCGAGGCGCGCGACGAATTTGAGAAGTGCTACTTCGAATACCACCTGGCCCGTGAAGGCGGCTCCATGACCCGAGTGGCCGAGCGCACGGGACTCGAACGCACGCACCTCTATCGGAAGCTCAAGCAACTCGGCGTGGACCTCTCCCGGGGAAAGCGCGGAAGCGCGTGATGTATACTTGCAGGCTCTTGGCCCGGTAGCTCAGTTGGTAGAGCAGCGGATTGAAAATCCGCGTGTCGGTGGTTCGATTCCGCCCCAGGCCACCAGAATTCAACGCCGACTGTTCTCAGTCGGCGTTGTCGTTTCTGGGCTTTCCCCGCGCCACGCGGGGTTCCGGGCGGTTCTGCGTGTGCCACGCACTGAAGGCCGACCTCGCATATCGGCCTGGTTCCGCTACCGTTCGATTCTTCTCCGCTCTCTGTTCTCTAAAAATAATGGAGAACGGCGTCGATCTGGCACACGCAGAAGCCGTTTCCATTCAATAGGTTGCCCGTGTGTCGCGCAGCGCAGTTCCTAACTGCCAGTGGTGGCGGATCTTCGAAACGAACCTGGATCCCGGATCAGGCGGTCCCCCGAGGTGTGAAAGCGTGAATTCGGTGCTATGGCGACTTTCACGCGGCCACGCGCCTGATGCACTGAGTCAGCCTCGGTGCGGCGCTCGAACACGGCGGCGGTCGCCTAGCAGGTTGCTCGGCTCAGGTGGCGCACACATAATCTGCTCATCTTTAAAAGTAATCGACTGGCCTGTCAGAATGAAAATCCGCGAAACCCATTCGGCGGTTATGAAGGCCAAGCAGGACACAGGCCGGCCGCCGGCAACGAAGAAGAAGGGTTTCGCGTTTGAGCGACCGACAAATCACCCTCAGCCAGCTCGAAGGGCACCTTTGGGAGTCCGCCAACATCCTGCGCGGCCCGGTGGATGCGGCTGACTTCAAGACCTACATCTTTCCGCTTCTGTTCTTCAAGCGCATCTGCGATGTCTGGGACGAGGAGTACCAGGAGATCGTTGACGAGAACGGCGACGAGCAACTGGCCTGGTTTCCGGAGTCGCACCGCTTCCAAATCCCCGAGGACTGCCACTGGAACGATGTTCGCACCAAGGCGAGCAATGTCGGTGCAGCCCTCCAGCGCGCGATGCGGGAGATCGAGAAGGCCAATCCGGACACCTGCACCGAACTCTCGGCCGTCGCCTTGTCGCGCGGAGTGCGCGGCCGCGCCGCCAGAATCGAGGTGCCGTAGTAGCGGGCGAAGTCCAGCACGGTGTCGTTGGCGCGCGGCTCGTAACGATCCGGTGAGGCGATGACGGCGCGCGCGTTGTCTGGGACGACCAACTGCGGCACGCCAGCGTAGAAGCTCAGTGCCCGCACCATGCATTCGATCCAGTCGTCCAGGCGCTGCGCCGGCGTCGCACAGGCGAAGACGTAGCTGGAGGCGCCCATCGCCGAGACGAACACCTGGGCGCGCGTGCCGCCGGTCAGCGGCACGGTGGGGCCGGCGAAGTCGATGAACAGTTTCTCGCCGGCCAGCCGGTGCTGGCGCATCGAGCGCTTGAGCGTCTTTGCAAAAGCCTTGTAGTGCTCGCAGAACTGCGTGTAGCGCCAGGTGCGGCCCTCAGGGTGAGCGGCCACGTATTCCTGCCACAGCAGCATCAGCGTCACGCCCTTGCGATCAAGCTCGCGGTGAACGCGGTTCCAGTCGGGCTCAACGAAGGGCTGGGAGGTCGCAGCGCGCGGCTGCAGCGCGGTGGATAGCCGCTGCTCGCTCCAGTCCTGCACCGTCTCCCAATCGAGTCCGGCGGCGTTCGCCAGGCTGACGTACTTGGCGACGGCGCCCTTGGAGATCCCGAGGGTGGAGGCGATCTGCTCGTGGGAGAGCTGTGCCTGCCACTTCAGGCGAATTACATCCTTGATCATGCGTAGAGACATTCCTTTTGTCGGCATCCAGGTCCTTGACGGAGAAAAAACCGTCAAGGGTAGGACGCCAGGGGTTGCGTTCTCTACGCAGCATCACCGGCAGGTCAGAGCCCCTCAGGGGCGCCGATCTGGCGGTCACGATCGCCGAAATGGCCGGTCACGATCCCGAAACGGCGGGTCACGATGATCCGAAACGGAGGGTCGGTCACGATCGCCGGAATCACCGGTCACGATGCCGAAACGGCCGGTCACGATGGGCCGAAATACGCACCCTGGGGCAGCACCACTGCCATCCGGCCGCTGACGTCGGCCATGGACTTGACCATGTGCTGCACCCAGGCGAAGTCACCGCTGGACGAGGGCGGCAGACCGGCAAAGTTGCGGCCGAAGGGGTCGTTCATCCACAGGTCCTCTCCCCACTTTTCCAGCGAGAACGGCGGATTGGCGATCACGCAGTCGAAGGTGGCGAGCCGGTCGCCCTCGAAGAAAGCCGGGTTGCGCAGCGTGTCGCCGCGCACCACCTGGAAGCCCTCGATGCCGTGGAGGAACAGGTTCATCCGCGCGATGGACGAGGTGGTGAGGTTCTTCTCCTGCCCGTACAGTTTGCCCCACAGCCGCTTGACGTCGCCGTGCATGTCTTTGACGTGCTGCACAGCCGCCAACAGCATGCCACCGGTGCCACAGGCCGGGTCGTAGATGGTCTCGGCTTCCTTCGGATCGAGCATGTCGATCATCAGCCGCACCACGCTGCGCGGGGTGTAGAACTCACCGGCCTTCTTGTTGGTGGCGTCGGCGAACTTCTTGATGAGGTATTCGTAGGCGTCGCCCAGCAGATCCGAGCTGACGTTCCTGTTGCCGAACGGCAGCTTGGAGAAGTGCTCGATCAGGTCCTTGAGCAAGGCATCCGACAGCCGCTCCTTGTTCGACCACTGGGCATCGCCGAACACGCCGTACAGGGTGGTCACGCGCTGGGTATTGGCGCGGCTGCGCCATCACCGCTTCGACACGGTCGCCCAAGTTGACGCCGCCATCGCAGGGCTGCTTCCCAGCCTCAATGACCGACCGTTCCAGAAGCTGCCCGGCAGCCGCGCCAGTGTGTTCACCGAACTCGATGCGCCGGCGCTCATGCCGCTGCCGGCGCAGCGCTATGAGCTCGCCCGCTTCAAGACGGTCAAGGTCCACATCGACTATCACGTCGAGGTCGACGGCCACCGCTACAGCGTGCCCCACGCGCTGGTCGGCCAGAGTCTGGAGGCGCGGCTCACCCGCGGCGGCGTGGAACTGCTGCTGCGCGGCCAAAGGGTTGCCGCCCACGCGCGCAACGACCGACGCGGCGGCTACACCACGGTGGACGCTCACATGCCGGCGGCGCACCGGGCGCACCGCGAGTGGACGCCCCAGCGGCTGATCGACTGGGGCCAGCGCATCGGCGTGGCCACCGGCGAAGTGGTCACCCGACTGCTGCAGATGTACAAGCATCCCGAGCACGGCTACCGCTCCTGCCTGGGCTTGCTCAGCCTGTCGCGCCGCTATGGCGAGTCCCGCCTGGAGGCGGCCTGCGAGCGCGGCCTGGCGCTGGGCGCCGTCCGCTACCGCAATGTGCGCGATCTGCTGGCCAACAACCGCGACCTGCTGCCCCAGGACGCCGGCCAGCCCGAGTGGACCAGCCCGGCGCACGCCAATGTGCGCGGCCCCGGCTATTACCAATGACGACCGAATCCCACCTCCAAATCCGAATACCCATGCTCAATAACGCTACCGTCTCCCAGCTGCGCTCGCTCAAACTGCAAGGCTTCGCCGAAGCCCTGCAACAGCAACAGGAGCAGGCCAACTGCCTGGACCTGTCCTTCGACGAACGCCTGGCCCTGCTGGTCGATCGCGAAGTCCACGCCCGTGGCGACCGCAAGCGCGCCAGGCTGCTGCAACGCGCCCAGCTGAAGTACCCCACCGCCACCCTGGAGGACGCGAGCTTCGAGGGGGTGCGTGGCATCGACCGGGCTGCGCTCATGGGTCTGGCGCTCTCCACCTGGGTTGACCGCGGCGAGACCGTCACCTTCGCCGGCGCCACGGGGTTGGGCAAGACGTGGCTGGCTTGTGCATTGGCGCAGTACGCCTGTCGCCAAGGCAGATCGGCACTGTACCTGCGCGTGCCTCGTCTGGCCGAGGAGCTGCGCATCCTGCACGGTGCCGGCGGCTTCCGCCGCTGGCTGTTGCAGCTCGCCAAGATCGACGTGTTGATCCTGGACGATTGGGGCACCGGCAGCATTGATCCAACCACGCGGGGCGACCTGCTGGAGATCGTCGACGACCGTGTGGGGCAACGCGCCACCATCATCACGCACCAGTTGCCCATCGAGCACTGGCACGCTTGGCTGGGCGACCCCACCATCGCCGACGCCATCCTTGATCGGCTGATGCAGAACTGCCGCCGCTTCCATCTCGAGGGCGAGTCGCGACGCACCAGGGGGGCCGCCGCTCGCGCGGCGGTGAAACAACAAAAGGAGAAAGAAGACCAGAAAACCTGACCCGAGGCCCTAAACCGGAATCTAGACTTCGACCCCTACGCAGCACCGCCGCCCGTCACGGCGGTCACGATCGCCGAAACGGGCGGTCACGATGCCGGAACGGCCCTGAATCTGCTCCTTCAGGCCGGCGGTCACGATGACCGAAATGAGCGGTCACGATCGCCGAAATACGCACCCAGGGCGCCCTGTTCCGCAAAGGCGTGGAAGGCAGCATCCGGCAGAAGCTGCTGGAGATGGATCTGGTCGAGGCCGTGATCGGGCTGGCGCCCAACCTCTTCTATGGCACAGGCCTGGCCGCGTGCATCCTGGTCCTGCGCAAGCGCAAACCGGTCAAGCACAAGAAGAAGGTGCTGATCGCCGATGCGTCCGGCATGTTCCGCCGGGGGCGCGCGCAGAACTATCTGGAGCCCGAGCACGCTGCCGAGATCCTCGACTGGTATCGCGGGTTTGCCGATGTGCAGGACGCGGCCCGGGTGGTCAGTCTCGACGAGATCAAGGCCGAAGACTGGACCCTGAACATTTCGCGCTACGTCCTGCCACCATTGCAAGACATCCCGCCGCTGCCAGACGCGATTGCGGCGTTTAAGGAGGCGCTCATAGCTATGTGACGCCCGCCCACAGGCTGGAAGCTGGAGACACGAAGAAGTGGTTCCAGCAGGTTGTCGAGACTGAGATCGGGCCGCTGCTCGATGAGTATTGGTTTGATGCACCTGACGAAGCGCTCAAGGCGTGCGCGCGGCTGGTTCAAAGCTGGTGATGGGTGTGGTCTCGGAGCAAGCCGAGAGCGCATCGGTTGACGCAGATGGCTACATCGGACGGATTCCGGTGCGCAATCTGTGGTTACTGATGCTGTATGCGTCAGACTTGTTCCGCACTCGCGGCATCGGCAATGTTGGCCTGGAGGACAGCCCTGACGACCTCCCGGATCTGGTCGCTGAGATCCTGGCCCACGCAGTTGAAGTCAGGCAGCGCCGCCGTCTCAATTTAGGCTACCGCTCTCGGGATGCTGTCCTCAATCGCGTGCGGGGGCGGATTGATGTCCTGAACACTGAAAGGCATCGTCTGCTGGATCGTGGCTTGGTGGCATGTCGATTTGATGAGTTGACCATCGACACGCCACGCAATCGCTTTGTCCGGGCTGCACTGGAGACCATCTCCAGAATTGTGCGGAGGGGGGACGTGTCTCATCGCTGCCGCTCACTTGCCAGCGGCATGAAGGCCATGGGTGTCTCCGGCGATGTGCCCACTCGCGCGCAGATGAGCACCGATCGCTTTGGCCGCAACGACGCGGACGACAGGTTGATGGTGGCTGCTGCAAGGCTTGCCTTTGACCTTGCCTTGCCAACGGAATCGGCAGGAATGAGCGTGCTGAACCTGCCGGACCGCGAGGCCACCTGGGTCCGGCGACTGTTTGAGAAGGCCGTCGGCGGCTTCTATGACGTGGTGCTGCAGCCGGAGGGATGGCGCGTGCGGTGCGGCGGTACGCTGAGCTGGCAAGTCGACCAGAAGACGTCTGGAATTGACAAGATCTTGCCGACGATGCGAACCGACGTGGTGCTCGACCACGGGGCGTCGGGTCGGCGAATCGTCATTGACACCAAATTCACATCGATCGTCACCGGCGGCTGGTATCGAGAGGAGACCCTTCGCAGCGGGTACCTGTACCAGATCTACGCCTACCTGCGGTCACAGGTCGGGCGCGGCGATCCTCTTGCAGATTGCGCCAGCGGCCTGCTGCTTCACCCTTCCGTCGGCGACATGGTTGACGAAACGGTTGCGATCCAGAGGCACCACATCCGGTTTGCAACCGTGGATCTCACGGCATCGCCAGCCAACATTCGAGCGCAGTTGTTACGACTGTGCGCGCCAACACCGCCGTAGACGCGTCAGCGCAGCGTCAGTCCTCGCATCACTGCGTCTACGCGCTGTCAAAGTCGAACAGCTTTCGCTGCTCGTTCCAGTCCAGCGGCACTTCCTTCTGCCTTCCCCGCACTGCGTGCAGATTCAGGTGCCGCGGCTGCCGCCCGTCGAGGATGGCTCGGACGATGTCCGGCGCCAGCAGCGTCATGCGCAGGACCTCCGACACCCACCCGGCTTCCAACTTGAAGAGACGCGCGAGTTCGGTGGCATTGGCGACCTCACCGCTCTCGATCAGCCGCTCCCAGTAGAAAGCCTTGCCCAGCGTGCGAATCAGCGGGAGATCCATTGACGTCGTACCCCTCAAACCGGTGTCGCCTTCGGGAGGCACGATCATCTTGGTTCGGTGCCGCCGCTTGATGGACAGCGGCACGAAGGTCACGGATCGGCCGCCGCTCTCGAACTGACGTGACTTGCCCGATGGCGCGATGACCACACTGTGCGCCGCTGCCTTTTCGCCCTGGGTCTTCGGATCGCCCATCACACCATCTCCTCGTCGCGGCCAGCCAACTCGGCCTCGCGCTGCTCCGCCACGAAGGGCTGTCGTTCCAGTTCCCGGCGGAAGCGTTGCCAGCTGTCATCGCGCCAGATGATGTCCAGCCCGTCCTCGTGCAGCTGCACCCGCTCAACCAGCAGTCGCATGATCCGGTGCTGCTCGATGGGGAACAGATTTTCCCAGACCTGGCTCATTTGCCGCATCGCGACGAGCACCGTGGGCTCGTCCAGGTCCTGCTTGTCGCGCAGCGCCATGCCCGCCTGCCAGACGCCGACGATCATCTCCGGCTCCTGCAGCGCCTTGTGCACCTGCGCGAGGACGGCGGCTTCGATCTCCAGTGCAGGCAGCGGTCCGATGCTGGGTCGGTTCGCGTCCCGGGTGGCGCCGGCAGTCTGCCGCTTCTCCAGATACGGCACGTAGTACCGGTAGCGTTTGCCGTTCTTCTTCTGCGTGAACGTCGGCAGCATCCGCTGGCCGTCCGGTGCGTACAGCAGCCCGGTGAGCAGCGCTGGTTCCTTCTTGTACTGCGTGCGGGGACCGCGCTTGCGCTCGTCGACCACGGCCTGCACCGCTGCCCAAAGCTCCTGGCTGACGATCGCCTCGTGCTGGCCAGGGAAGGTCTGCCCCTTGTGCGTCATCTCGCCCAAGTACAGGCGGTTGCGCAGCATCGTGAACAGGCACTGCTGGTCGAGAACCTTGCCCTCGTGCCTGCGCCCGTTCTGCGCCACCCAAACCTTGGTCGTTTGGCCCTCGATCTGCAGCTCCCGCACCAACTGCGCGGCCGAGCCGGTTTCGGCGTAGCGCGCGAAGATGTCCCGCACCAGTGCCGCCTCGTGCTCATTGACGACCAGCTTCCGATCACGCACGTCGTACCCGAGAGGAGGCGTGCCGCCCATCCACATCCCCTTGGCCTTGCTGGCGGCGATCTTGTCGCGGATCCGCTCGCCGGTCACCTCGCGCTCGAACTGCGCAAACGACAGCAGGATGTTAAGCGTCAGGCGCCCCATGCTGGTGGTCGTGTTGAACTGCTGCGTGACCGAGACGAATGTGACGCCTTGCCGGTCGAAGAGGTCGATGATCTTGGCGAAGTCTGCCAATGACCGGGACAGCCGGTCGATCTTGTAGACCACCACCACGTCGACGCGGCCGTCCTCGACGTCGGTCAGCAGGCGTTTGAGCGACGGACGATTAATGTTGCCGCCCGAGAATCCGCCGTCGTCGTAGCCGTCGCCGATGGCGAGCCAGCCCTCATGCCGTTGGCTGCTGATGAAGGCAAGGGCGGAATCGCGCTGCGCCTCCAGGCTGTTGTACTCTTGGTCCAGGCCTTCGTCGGTGGACTTGCGGGTGTAGATTGCGCAGCGCTTTTTTGGCGTGAGCGCCGGGGCGCGTGGGGTTCCCGCCTTCATGCACGGACCGCCTTTCTCTCGCGGCTGCTGGGTTTCAGCCCGAAGAACACCGGGCCGGAGTACACCGAGCCGGTGATCGCGCGTGCCACCGCGGACAGGCTCTTGTAGGGTCGGCCGCCCAGCTCGAAACGACCGCCCTCCAGCACCTGCACCCGGTACGTGATGCCGTTGTACTCGCGCACCAGCGTGGTCCCGGGCACGAGCCCGACGTCGGCGCGGCGCTTGTAATTCGGCACCTCGCCGGTCTTCCCAATCATCTCCAGCTTTCGGCGCACGTGGGCCGGCAGACCGCCGAAGGCGCGCTCCTGCAGCTTGTAGGCGATGCGGCTTTCCAGGTAGGTGCGATGGTGATGGCCGGGGCGCTGGTCGAACAGTTCGTCCCAAAGCGCCCACAGGCGCGGCATCGGCAGGTGCGTGAGCTGCGCCATCTGCGCGGCCACCGTGGCGTGTTGCGTCGTCAAATTCGAACTCCTTGTGTGTAGACGGGGTTCGCATTCAGGCGCTGGTCGCCAGGAAAGCCAAGGCTAACTTCGCTGTCGGTGGCGGCGATGTCCGGCTCGTTCCTGGCGCGCATGCGCAGGATGGCCGCGGCGAGTAATTCGGCGATCTCCCGGTGCGGGTGCCGGGGCAACACGTCGGCCGCCGGTCGGCGGGCGGCAGAGGGGCATTCGATATCTGTCATTGGGTGGCGTTCCTGGTGCAAAACGCCGTCGATGCTAGGAGCCGACCTCGGTCGGAGTAACTCGTTTTGGCGGCGATGTGCGGTGCACCGCGTCGCAAACGGGGCTGGCGCGGAGGTGGTGGAGCCAACGGTAGAGCTGTCGTAGAATACTGGACAAACAACCAGTATCGAACCACATCAAAGACGCGCACGCCGACGAAGGAGGACCCACCGTGCTGAAGCCGCTTTCCTATCCCGACATCCTGCTCGGCCTCCCGGTGGACGAGACCCTCACGACCTTTTTGGCGCGCGCCGGGCTTGCGCTGCCGGAGGGCTTTGCCTGGAGCGACGACACCGACTGCACGAAGCGGCTGATTGCGGCGATCCAGTCCTGCCCGGATCAAGGCGTGCGCGACCGCATTGCCGCCGGCCTGCACACCAGCGCACGGCTGTCAGGGCCCTCCGGGAAGCAGGCGCTTTTCCAGGCGGCGCGCGCCGACAGCGCAGTGCTGCTGGCGTTAATCCAGTGCCGTAGCGACATGCACCGCGCCTTCTGGCTGTTCATGCACCACCCGCTGCTGTTTGAGCAGGCCGGCGACATCGAGTACGCCGACCAGCACATCCCACAGGCGCAGCAGCACGATCTGGGCGTGCAGCTACCTGTACGACGCGATGCGGAATCGCTGGCCAGTTTCTGCGCTGCGATAAAGGCCTTCTACCTGCAGGAGATGGGTTGCGGCGAGGTCTGCATTGCGCACCTGATGGACCGCGCGAGCGGCACCCAGCTCCTGAGCGTGCACGCGAAGGACCTGGCCATGCAACGGGTGGAGTTCGATGGCATTGAGCTGCAGCGGCGCGTCGGCAGTCCCACCATCCACATGGTCCTTGAGTACTCGGAGGTCACCGGCGTCGTGCGGACCGTCATCAAGGGCGGCGCCAAGTACCAGCAGATGTTGGTAGACGCCTTCGCGATCCACCTGCTTGGTGTCGACCAGGTGCAGGCTGAGCGGATCAAGCAGCCGACGCTGAACCTGAGCGGGCTGCGTGTCGGATTTCAGGTGCCGCAGGCGCTGGACGATGGTTTCTTGACCCTTCAGGTGAAGAGCCTCACGATGCTGGCGCCGGACCGCAGCTTCAAGGTGGAGCTCACCGCGATGGCGTCCGCCGACCACGCCTGCGTCACCGAGCTCGCGGCCGATCACTTCCCTTCGGACAACCCATTGCAACGGGGCTGGGAGATCCAGGCGGCCCGCATCAACCTGTACTACCCGCCCGAGGCGGGGCGCAGCCGCGGCAAGGTCATTGCGGTGGAGGTCACGCGGCGTGGCCGCCTGAACTTGCACAAGTACGACGAAAAGCTGCGCGCGCAGCTTGAGGGCTATCTGATCTCCCTGGGCATCATGCAGCCGCAGCAGCGCCTGTCACCACAGGTGGTGCCGGCGGAACTGGTGGGCGCCACCGTCGAATGAAGTTGTCGCGCAATGCGGCGGCATGGGAGCTTGTTTGCCAACGCTGGCAAACCGGCCACCACTGGTTCGACGACGCGACCGAGCCTGCACAGCGATCGGCGCAGGAGCACCTGGTCAAACTCAAGGCGATCAAGCCGGTGGCGGTGAACCAGCAGTTTGCCCTGTGCGGCCACTGCGGCCTGCACACGGCGCAGATCTTCCGAGACAAGGCGGCGCTGCGAATGCAATGCCCGGACTGCGGGCCCGTCGCCGTCGTGGCGCGCGATCTGAAGGCGTGGGCGGTCGATGAGGAATGGCTGATCAGGAAGCTCCGCTCCGCTCTGAATGTGCCGGCCCACCAGGACGTCGCGCGGATCACCACCGGCGTCTGGCGAATCGGTCTGCAAAAGCGGCAACCGGTGTTTCTGGCGAGGCGACTGGATCTGCTGCTGCAGCAAGCCTCGGTGCTGGCGCGTGGCTGGGGTGAGGCGACACTATCGCTGAGCACGCCGAAGCTGCTTCGCCGCGGCGATCAGGATCCCTTCGCCGGCGCCGCCCGTCGGCGGCACCTCGCTGCTGCAGGCGCGTACCGTCAACGAAGTCGTCAAGGCGCAGACCAACAAGGTGCGGCTCGCGCGCCTGAAGGGCGAGCTGGTCGACCGCCCACAGGCGATCGCGCATGTCTTCAAGCTGGCGCGCACGGAGCGTGACGCCTGGCTGAACTGGCCGGCCCGGGTCTCGGCGCAGATGGCCGCAACGCTCGGATGCGACGCGCACGCTATGCATGTGGCCTTGGAGGCCGCGGTGCGGGAGCATCTGCAGGAACCGCCGTGCGGTGCTCCTGGAAGGCCAGCTCGGGATGGGCGTGGATGTCGCGGCGCAGCTGGATGAACTCGCGGATGCGGCCGGTGAGGGAGGTGGCGAGGTAGGGGGCTTGCGTGTGTTCCATGGCTGCAGCTCACGATGGGAGACGCGCCATCGTGACACGCGCCGCCCCCTAGTTCGTCATCGAGTGGCGGGTGGCGCGTTGTCCGGGCGGCTGTAGGTCACCGGGCGGAACTCGACGAAGCGCGGCTGCGAGCCCGGGATGAGCGAGCTTGCCAGCGCGTTCATGTCGGCCGGGCGGGTGCTGGGCCACTTGCCGGTCTCGATACGCTGCAGCAGCGTCTCCATGGCCGCCGCACTTTCAGCCGCGCTGAAGGTGCAATGGCCCGGCGCCTGCACCAGGGTGCGCGCGTACAGCTGGGGATGGGTCTGCTGCGCGCGCATCTTCTGCTCGTAGCTGTCGATGATCTGCGGCGGCACGATGTTGTCGCCGGTGGTGTGGAAGCGCAGCACCGGCACCTGGGGCGTACCGTGCACGGTGCGGCCGGGCTCGGACCAGAACGCGATGGCCGCGGGGTCAGCCTGCACGCGGGAGGACGTGTTCAGAACGGCGAGGTCGTCCGCCACATCTGCCTGGGCGCGCCGGTAAAGTTCGCGCACCGAGCGCGTGTACGCGTTTTCGCCTTGCAGGAACAGCTTGGCGTAGTCCACCCCGGTGTTCCACGACAGCTGCCGCGGCGACGCGGGCGGCACGCCGCCCGCGTGCTCGGACATGAAGCGCGACTGTCCGCCCGGTTGCCCGGCATTCAGCATGGCCGTGTCGAACATGGCCTGCTGCAAGGCCTCCAGGTCCTGCAGCGAGGGTGGCGCATACGCCGGGCTGCTCCACGCCGGCCATTGACCGATGGTGGCGGCCAGGGCGATGCGCGCGCGTCCGATGGGGGTGGCCTGGGCGGCGGTGAGGGCGGCACGCCACTGCACGGCCAGTGCGGGCACGGCCGTCAGGTCGGTGAAGTGCGTGATCTGCAGCTCGGGCGCAATCAGCTTCTGCAGCACGAACCAGCCGTCGAGCATCTGGTTCATCAGCGGCACCTGCTCGTGCGCGCAGCCCGCCACGACACCGTCGATGCGATGCGCCTGCGTCTCGCTCATGCCCAGCGCGACGAAGCCGCCGCCCGAATGGCCGTACTGCACGATGCGGCTCGGATTGCCATAGGTCCCGCTGAAGATGTCCGCCACCTGCAGCAGGTTGCGGATCTCCTGCGCGGGGTCGTACTGGAACGATCGCAGGGGGTGCCGGTTGGTGCCCGAGACCGCATAACCCCGGTTCAGCCAGTAGCAGGTCCGCGCGGAGGCGCGGGCCCCGAAGTAGTCGAGGTCGTTGATCAGCAGGCCGTTCCAGTTCGCCGGAAACCGCATGCCATACGGCGTGCCATCGGCCAGCGTGCCTTGCTGCTCGGAGAAGTTGGTGGGACAGGTGGTCGACTGGGCCAGTGCGCCCTGGCTGGCGCCGAGCAGCAGGCCTGCGGCGGCGCCGATGAGGGTGCGCCGCAGGACGTGATTCCTGCGTGGCGAACGAAGAGGGTTCTTGAGCTTGGGCATCGGATCTCCATGAAGTGATTCCCCGCGCGCACGCGGGTCGATTTCGTTGCCTCTGGGCGCACATTGAAAAGCGAAAAGCGGCGCTTGTCCCCTCCAGAAGCCCAGCCAGTCTAGGGACGCACCACGCCAGGTTTAGCAGGTGCTTTCCCGCGAAGAATCTTGATTGAAGCGGGGCTTGCGCCAGGAACTTAAGCACCTAATTAAATGGCGGCTGACCCGTTTGGACGCATCGGCGGAACACATTTCACATAGCTTGTGGCGCTGATCGTGGATCTGTGGCGGCGCATGAATTCCTTCCTCTCCGCCTAAGAGTCAAGCGGCGGCCCGCCGCTTCTGTAACGTGAGCTACATGAACCAGCCCGCTCACGAACAGCAGCCTGGCGATCTCCTCGTTGGTACAGCCGGCCGCCACCAGGCGCGCCACCTCGGCCTCGCGCGCAGTGAGGCCGTAAGCACCGGCGAGGATCTGCGCGATCTCGTGCGGACGGCTGGGCTGCAAGATGATCGAGATGCTGGAACACGCGGCAAGGTCCGCTTCCGCATGCGCCGTGAGCCAGTGGCCTGAGCGGGAGCGGATGCGCGTGGCCGCATGACCTTCGCGAGCGGCGCACATGGCCAGCGAATAGAGGGCGTAGGGCAGCGGCCCGGTCGAGCTGTCGTCGATCTGTTCCAGCCACTGCCGCGCCGTGGAGCTGGCGTGACGCACCTCCCATTCCCCCGCGGCTTCGATCGAGGTGGAGGGCTCCAGCAGGATCAGGCCTGGAGCGCCAGGCTCAGCGCGCGCTTGCATTTCGGCCAGGAGCAGCAACCGGCGCAGCGTCCGCGTGAGCGGCTCGTTGATCGCAGCCAGCAGCTCGACCTCGGGCGGGCTGAAGTCCTCGCGGTCGGGCGCGCGCAGCAGCACCATGGCCGCCCAGGCGCCGTGCTGGTCGCGAAAGACGGCCCGCAGTTCGTGGCGCAAGCCTTCCGGCTCGATCACCTCGCGAAAGCGCGCGCTGGCCTCCACCTGTCCGCGCGTGGCGGCAGCCAGCGTATTCACGTGCGCCTTGCTGCGGGCCAGGTCGGCCAGGGCGTTCACGTCGGGCTGGCCGCCGTACTCCAGTCGCAGCACGCGCTCGCCGCCAGCGGCGCTGAACCCGTTCTCGTGCACGCCGCCGGTGGGCAGCGAGGTGGCCGGATCCAGCGTCATCGCGCACCAGCGGTCCACCGGCACGTATTTTTCGAGTGCCTCATGCACGCCCACGAACAGGCTGGCGGGGGTGGTGACGTGCCGGCACACGTCGAGCACACCGCGCATCGCGCGGTCGATGGCAAGGTGCTTGTTGGCCATGGCGGACATTCTGCCGAAGGGGGCGCCCGCACAGAATCCCCGAGGCCAGGGATGGCGGGGCCGCCACCGCGCGTCGACCATCCCGGCGCATGACCACGACAACAGCTCTCAACCCCTCCATCGGCCCGGTCCCGGGATTGCTCGGCCAGGTGCTGCGCCCTGGCGATCATGGCTACGACCAGGCCCGATCGGTCTGGAACGGCGCCATCGACCGACGACCCGGGTTCATCGTTCGCTGCGCAACCTCAGCCGAGATCGCCTCGGCCGTTCGCTTCGCCGCCGCCAATGGACTGCTGCTCGCCGTCAAGGGCGGCGGCCACAGCATCCCCGGCTGGTCCGTCTGCGAAGGCGGACTGATGATCGACCTGTCGCCGATGAAGTCGGTGGCCGTCGATCCGGCGCGGCGGCTCGCAACCGTCGAGCCCGGCGTGCTGCTGCGTGAGTACGACGCTGCCACGCAGGCGCATGGCCTGGCATCTCCCGGGGGCGAGATCTCGCACACCGGCGTGGCCGGCCTCACGCTTGGCGGCGGCATCGGCTGGCTGTCACGCAAGTACGGGCTGGCCTGCGACAACCTCATCGACGCCGAGGTCGTGCTGGCCGACGGCAGCATCTGCGTGGCGAACGAGCACCAGAACACCGAGCTGTTCTGGGCGCTGCGCGGCGGGGGAGGCAACTTCGGCGTGGTGACCAGGTTCACCTTCCGCCTGCATCAGGTCCCGCCGATGTACGCCGGCTTCGTGATGTACCCAGCCTCCCAGGCACCCCAGGTGCTCGCGCATTACGAGCGGCTCACGCGCGAGGCGCCCGAGGAACTCTCGCTGGTCGTGGCGCTCGTGAACGCACCTCCCGCGCCCTTCGTGCCGCCGCAGCTGCAACTGCAGCCGGTGGTGGCGATGGCCGGCATCTGGGTCGGACCCACCGCGCAGGGCGAGCGTGCACTCGAGGCTGTACGCTGCTTCGGCAATCCCGCGGTCCGCCGACAGCCGCCGGGAGTTCAGCGCGGGAGCTCCCTCGGCCGTGCTGCGCTCGGGTCGCGCAGACGCCATGCTGCGTGGGCGAACGCCCTCGGCAACTCGGCTTGCCGCGCCGGCGCGGGTCTCAATGAAGCCGTCCGCCGCCAGCTGGTCGTAGACCGCGCTCACAGTCGTGCGCGACAGTCCCCGTTCGGCCGCCAGGGCCCGGGTCGATGGCAAGGCCGTACCGGCCGCATGCGTGCCATCGAGCACCCGCGCCCGGATTTCCTCGTACAGCGCGCGGCCCCGGCCGCGCCGGGCGTCATCGCTCATGGTGAAAGGCGGGAAACTGGCACATCGAAAACGACGAAAACTGGCTATTTCCATCATGCCACGGGTTCTCGATACTAAGAACTACCCGGAGCCAGCCCCCAACATGTACCGACCCGCAGACTTTGTCGAGGAGCGTGCCGCTCATCTCCACCGCATCGTGCAAGAGCACCCCTTGGGGGCGATCGTCACGCTCACCGACCAAGGCCTCGACGCGAACCACATCCCATTCATGTTAGACCCCGCCCGGGGCGCGCATGGGGTGCTGCAGGGCCACGTCGCGCGTGCCAACCCGATGTGGACCAATGTGCGCGATGGCGCCGAGGTCATGGTGATCTTCCGCGGACCGCAGGGCTGCATTTCACCGAACTGGTACCCGAGCAAGCACGAGACGCATCGGCATGTGCCGACGTGGAACTATGAGGTGGTCCACGTCCACGGAAGGCTGAGGATCATCGACGACGAGAAGTTCGTCCGCGGCGTCGTGGCACGCCTGACGCGGCGGCACGAATCGGCGCAGCCGCGGCCGTGGAAGATGGGGGACGCGCCCGCTGACTACCTGGACGCCATGCTGAAGATGATCGTCGGCATCGAAGTCGACATCACACGTCTGGAAGGCAAGAGGAAGCTGGGCCAGAACCGCGAGCCGCGCGACTTGGACGGTGCGGTGGACGCACTGCAGGAGCGGGGCGATACAGCCCTGTCTGTTGCGATGGCCGCGACTCGGAACCAGGATTGAGGCGGACGCGATTGTTCTCGCCGTCACGCCGGGTCACGGCATCGCCTACGTCGTCGCCCGCACGATCGCGGGCGGCCGAACCGAAGGCCGCCTTGGCATCGTGTTTCGGCACCGCCGTCGGGGGAATGCTACATGTCCTGGCCGCGGTGTCCTTCAGCGAAACCTTTAGCGCGAGGCCATGATGTGATTCCCCGCTGATGGGGTGCGGGCCGAGTGTATCGGCCAGTGAACGCCGCCAGTCTGGAGCCACGTTATTCCTCCCACAACTTCTGTGGCATCGGGAACTTGTCACCGTGACAGGTAAGGCCCTTCAGAGGCCGCTGCAGGCGCTCGCAGACGGTCGGGTGAGGGTGGCCTTGACGTGGGCTCTTCACGCGCTCCTCGGGCCTCTGGAGGGTGTGGGCTGTGCCCTCGTCGGCATGCGGGGAGACTGCCGGCAGGTTCAGGTCGGGATACTTGATCGCCTCTACGGCTTCCTGAATCTCATGCAGCGTCCAGCGATCGAAGGCAACGGACCCGATACTCCCCTTGATCTTGTGCCCCGTATCTGCGCGAAGTTCTTATTGCTGCAAGGAATCCCGGAATCTGAAAGACGGCTTTACCCTTAAGCACCCTACCATCACCGCGCGTTCCAGCGTCCGTGTAACGGCCACCGAGACTTTCGAAGACGAACACCTCGATTTCCTGGCGCAGTCTGACGCAGCCGACTTTTCACAACGTTAAGTTGCTACACGTGCGCGCGTGCGCACATAAAGAGGAGTAACGTTATTTCACGTCCGATGCGTCAGACCGCGTCGGCGGAGAGGCGGCGACAGGGGCTGTGCCGCGGCATCTTCACCTGGCGGCGGGCTGGAACGGCGAGCACGCCGGCACGGCGTACTGACGGATTCGACGGATTACGTCGTAAGTCTCTTACGCGCGCGTGACGCGCGCACACCTCATGGGAGGATTCGACATGACCCGTCGAATCCGTCAGTACCCGTCGATGACGTGGCGGCACGCTCGCGGCGAGTGATTCGGCGGATTTGTGCGCGATTGGTCGGCGCAGTCGCTGTTGGTGCGCGAGAGAGCGGAGCAGACGCACTCCGCGGCGTGCAACAAATCGGGGTGTTCTGCCGTAATATTCCGGCACGGTCAGGACAGCGGTGAGCGCAGTGGGCGCCGACCCCCACAGGAAAAAGGGGTCCTTCCTCCGCATTTCGCAATGCGGGGGGGACGAGCGCAGCATTCGCCTAGCGTCCGACTGCAAACCGAGGTTTGCGGGGTTTGCAGGTTTGCAGCCATGTCCTTTCTAGCCCCGCCAGCGATCGCATTGCTGGCCCGACGCCTCCCCTCGCGGAGGCGTTTCTACTTCCGATCTTCGCGGCACGACACAGGTTGCATCCTGTGCGGGCTGCGCCTTGTTTGAGGACTCGATTCTGAACATGCTGAACGTCGAGTACCGCCAGATCGACGCGCTGATCCCCTACGCCCGAAATCCGCGGACGCACACCGACGCGCAGGTGGCCAAGATTGCCGCCAGCATCGTCGAGTACGGCTGGACGAATCCGGTGCTGGTGGACGGCGACAACGGCGTCATCGCTGGCCACGGGCGGCTCGCCGCTGCGCGCAAGCTGGGTGTCGCAGAGGTGCCGGTGATCGAACTCGCGCACCTGTCGCCGTCGCAAAAGCGCGCCTACGTCATCTCCGACAACCGCCTGGCGCTGGATGCCGGGTGGGACGATGAACTGCTGGCGCTCGAGCTGGCGGAGCTACACGGAGCCGGATACGACCTCACGCTGACCGGCTTCGAGGACGCCGAGATCGAAGCCCTGGTGATTGGACAGATGTCGGGCGAGGGCGACAGCACCGAGCAGGACCAGGAACAGGAACAGAACGATGAGTCCGATGCCGCAGACGACGTGCCGGACGTACCGCCTGCGCCGGTGTCTTGCGTGGGCGACGTCTGGGCGCTCGGCCCCCACCGGTTGATCTGCGGCGACGCCAACGATCCGAGCGTGGTCGCGACGCTGATGCAAGGCGAAAAGGCCGCCCTGTGTTTCACCTCGCCGCCTTACGGCAACCAGCGCGATTACACCAGCGGCGGCGTCGCCGATTGGGATGGCCTGATGCGCGGCGTGTTCGCGCGTGTGCCGATGGCAGAGGATGGCCAGGTGCTGGTCAACCTAGGGTTGATTCACCGCAACAACGAAGTGGTTCCGTATTGGGACGGCTGGCTGTCGTGGATGCGCACGCAGGGCTGGCGGCGTTTTGCCTGGTACGTCTGGGACCAGGGGCCGGGCATGCCCGGCGACTGGGCGGGTCGTTTTGCACCCAGCTTCGAGTTCGTCTTTCACTTCAATCGCGCCAGCCGCAAACCGAACAAGATCGTGCCGTGCAAGCACGCCGGCCAGGAATCGCATCTGCGCGCCGATGGCTCGTCGACGGCGATGCGCAGCAAGGACGGTGAAGTGGGCGGCTGGACGCATGCCGGCCAGCCAACGCAGGACCACCGGATCCCCGACTCGGTCATCCGCGTGATGCGACACAAGGGAAAGATCGGCCAGGGCATCGACCACCCTGCAGTGTTCCCGGTGGCGCTGCCGGAACTCATCCTGGAGGCGTACTCGAATCCCGGCGACATCGTGTTTGAACCCTTCGGTGGATCAGGAACCTCCATGCTCGCCGCGCAGCGCACGGGTCGCCACTGCCGGTCCGTGGAGATCGCGCCCGAGTATGTCGACGTCGCCATCAAGCGCTTCCAGCAGAACTTTCCCGGTGTGCCGGTCACGCTGCTTTCAAACGGCAAGAGCTTCGATGCGGTCGCCTCCGAGCGACTGGCCGCAGCGGAGGTTGCGCAATGAGTGCCTCCTGGCTCGCCGACAAGATCGAGCAGTGGCCCACGGCAAAACTGCTGCCGTACGCAAGAAACGCTCGTACCCACTCAAGTGATCAGGTGGCGCAGATCGCCGCCTCGATCGCGGAGTTCGGTTTCACCAACCCAATTCTGGCGGGCAGCGACGGCATCATCGTCGCTGGCCATGGTCGGCTCGCTGCCGCCCAAAAGCTCGGCATGGAGAAAGTGCCCGTGGTGGTGCTGGACCACCTGAGCCCGACGCAGCGGCGCGCTCTGGTGATCGCCGACAACCGCATCGCGGAGAACGCAGGCTGGGACGAGGCCATGCTGCGCATCGAGCTTGCGTCCCTCCAGGACGACGACTTCGATCTCTCGCTCACCGGCTTCGACGCCGACGCGCTGGCAGAACTGATGGCGGGCGATGAAGCCGACGCCGAAGGCCAGTCCGACGACGACGCCGTGCCCGAGGTGACCGAGACACCGATCTCCCGCCCCGGTGATGTATGGGTGCTAGGGAGTCATCGCCTGCTGTGTGGTGACGCCACCATAGCCCAGAGCTATGAGCAGCTGCTGCAGGGTGAATCGGCCGACATGGTGTTCAGCGATCCGCCGTACAACGTGAACTACGCCAACAGCGCCAAGGACAAGATGCGCGGCAAGGACCGTGCGATCCTGAACGATAACCTGGGCGATGGCTTCTATGACTTTTTGCTGGCAGCGCTGACCCCGACGATCGCATCCTGTCGCGGCGGGATCTACGTGGCGATGTCCTCCAGCGAGTTAGATGTTCTGCAAGCTGCCTTTCGCGCCGCCGGCGGCCACTGGTCGACGTTCATCGTCTGGGCGAAGAACACCTTCACGCTGGGACGCGCCGACTACCAGCGCCAGTACGAGCCGATCCTATACGGGTGGCCCGAAGGTGCGACGCGCCACTGGTGTGGCGATCGGGACCAGAGCGACGTCTGGCAAATCAAGAAGCCGCACAAGAACGATCTGCACCCGACGATGAAGCCTGTGGAACTGGTAGAGCGCGCCATCCGCAATTCGACCCGCCCGGGCAACGTGGTCATGGACCCGTTCGGCGGTTCGGGCACCACGCTGATCGCCGCCGAAAAGTCGGGAAGGCTCGCGCGCCTGATGGAGCTCGACCCTAAGTACGTCGATGTGATCGTGCGCCGTTGGCAGGACTGGACCGGCAAGCAGGCCATCCGGGAATCGGACGGCGTGGCCTTCGACGATCAGTCGCAGAGCGATTCTTCCGCGATCACGCAGTGAATCACAAAGCCCGTCAGATAGGGCAGGCCGCGGGGGATGCCGTAGTCCCGGGTCGTCAGGCGTCCGATTTTCCAGGCCATCCATCGCTGGGTGGTGGCGTTGATCGCGTCGGCGAGACCGGCGCCGGCGTCCTGCTGATTGAGGACGTCGTTCGCGAAGTGGCGACCGTAGCGGCTGTCCAGGAAAATCCGCACCGACTCAAGGGGCTGGCCCGTGGCATCCGAGACGGCGGCCATCGCCACGGGCCATGCTGCGCTGGCCTGCTCGTTCATCGTGCCCCAGAAACCCCAGCCTTCGTTCTGGGTGGCGGGGATGGGTTTTATGGTGGTCATCTCGGGCTCCCTGGAGGTTGATCGTTGCGACATCGGTAGTGACGCGCTGTTCGATGGAGAAGCCAAGCGGTGTTGGCTTCTTTCTCGATCATTTTTCGGATTAGGCGATCCGGTAGACACGCTCTTCGCCTTTGGCCTTCTCCGACACGATGGTCAGCCCGAGTTTTTTCTTGAAGGCGCCGGCAAAGGTGCCGCGCACCGTGTGCGTCTGCCATCCAGTGAGTTGGACGATCTGGGCAATCGTTGCGCCCTCGGGCCTCTTGAGCATTTCGATGATGCTGGCTTGCTTGCTGTTCTCGCGGGTGCGCGGCTTCGCCTGCACCTGGTCGGGCGCCTTGTCCTTCGCCCACTCGGCTTCGGCTGCCGTAACAGCGGCTTCGATCTCGGGGTCTGCCGGAAGGGGCACAGGCGCAGGCGCAGGCGCGGGAGCGGGAGCGGGAGCGGGAGCGGGAGCGGGACGGGCGCGCCCCATCGCGTCGTAGCCTTCGGCGGCCACCAACCAGCCCGAGCCGGATGCGGTGATCAGGACGCGGTTGACCAAGCCTTCGAGCACCTTCTTGCGGGCGCCGCCCTTGATGTTGTCGGGGAACCATTCGATCTTGCCCTCCGTGTGTTCGAGGGCGTAGGCCAGGATCGCGTGCTGGGCCGGGGTCAGTTGGGTGGTGCTCATTTGCTGTCCTTTCGGGTGGTTGATCGGGTGACGTGATGAACGCGCTGTTCGGCGATGGAGCCAAGCGCTTTCTGCTTGGCTTCGCGGCTTCGCTTCAGCGCTTGCGCAACGCGGCGATTCCGGCCTGCGCGAGATCCAGGGCGGCGGCGTGGAAGGCGGCTTCCGCCACCCAGGGCGCGGCGCGCGCGTCGTCCAGCAGTTGCCCCATCACAGCGCGGCTCTTGGCGCGCATCGCGGCGCAGGCTGCTTCGAGCTCGTCGCGGCTGGCCGCGGTCACCTCCTGACGGCAGGTGCGCACCAGCACCGTCAGCGCCGCTTCCGCCAGCTTGGTGGCCAGCATGTCGGGGGACGTGGTGTTCATCGTTGGTCCTTTCGGTTGTTGATCGAGTGACGTGATGAACGCGCTGTTCTCCAGGCGAGCCAAGCGTTTTTGCTTGATTCCCGCCGGCCCCCATCAGGTGTGGCCTACGGCGGACTCCAACCCCTGCCGGGTACCGAAAAAATGATTGAAACCACCCATGGGAATCTCGATCCGCGCCTACGCACGTCACCGCGGGGTCACCGACACCGCCGTGCACAAGGCGATTCGCGCAGGTCGGATCACGCCCGAGGCGGACGGCTCCATCGACCCGGACCGGGCCGACGTCGAATGGGCACGTAACACCGACACACCGCGGGCGGGCACCCGTAAGCAAGCGGTCAAGGTCGCGGTGCCGGAGGCTGGCGCAGACGCGCCGACGCCGCCCAGTGGCGGCACTTCGCTGCTACAGGCCCGCACGGTCAACGAAGTCGTCAAGGCCCAGACCAACAAGGTGCGGCTGGCGCGCCTGAAGGGGGAGCTGGTCGACCGGCCGCAGGCGATCGCCCATGTTTTCAAGCTGGCGCGCACCGAGCGCGATGCCTGGTTGAACTGGCCGGCGCGGATCTCCGCGCAGCTGGCCGCCACGCTCGGCTGCGACGCGCACGCCATGCACGTGGCCCTGGAGGCCGCAGTGCGGGAGCACCTACAGGAGTTGGGCGAGCTGCGCCCGCGAGTGGATTGATGCCGGAGGCGAACATCATCGAACACTACGAAGGCGCGGCCGAGATCGAGCGCGCCTGGCGCGAAGGGCTGACGCCGGATCCGCTGCTCACAGTGTCCGAATGGTCGGACCGGCACCGCATGCTTTCCAGCAAGGCGTCTGCCGAGCCGGGCCGCTGGCGCACCAGCCGCACGCCTTACCTGAAGGCGATCATGGATTGCCTGTCGCCCACCTCGCCGGTCGAGCGGGTGGTGTTCATGAAAGCGGCGCAGCTGGGCGCCCCGTTGGCTTTGTCGACGCCGATACCGACGCCACAGGGCTGGACGACCATGGGCGAAGTTGCCACGGGCGACTACGTGTTTGACCCAGACGGCTGGCCGGTGCAGGTGCTCGGTATGTCAGAGGTGCTGTACGACCGCGCCTGCTACGAGCTTGAGTTCGAAGATGGCGAACGCGTGGTGGCGGATGCGCAGCACCGCTGGCCGGTTCGGGAGTTCAGTCATGCCGGCCTGAAGGAGCGCGTGGTCACAACGGCTGAGATGCTGGGCCGGGAGCGCTTTGACAACGGCAAGCGCTGGCGCTACTCGATCGATGTCACCACGCCGATTGAGCTGCCGGACCGACACTTGCCGATCCACCCTTATCTGCTGGGACTGTGGCTGGGGGATGGATCCGCGTGGATGAACCACGTGAGCGTTCATGAAGACGACACCGAAATCGTGCAGCATCTGGCCGACTGCGGCGTTCAGGCGCTGTTTCGCCTCCCGACGTGGCGTAAAGGCCGGTGTGCCAACGTCGTCATCGATCCGACGTTCCGGGTGATCGACGACGATGGCGTTGCGGCGGCGGGCTGCGGCTCGTCCTGGTTCACCACCATGCTCCGGAAGCTGGACCTGCTTTGCAACAAGCACGTGCCGGCGGCGTACATGCGGGCAGGGCGCGCACAGCGTCTCGATCTGGTGCGCGGGTTGATGGACAGCGACGGCAGCATCACCCCGGACGGATCGCGCTGCGAATTTGGGAACAGCGACAAACGGCTGGTGGATGCGATGGTCGAGTTGCTGCGCAGCCTCGGCTATAAGCCGGCGGTGTACCAGAGCCCGCCCAAGCGCACGCGCATCAATGGCAGGGACTCAACCAGTGGTGAGGCGTGGCGGGTGTCCTGGACCGCGTACCGGGAAGAGCCGATGTTCCGGCTGGGGCGCAAGGTCGATCGCATGACATCGATCGCCCACGGACGGCCGTGGAAGAGTCGCAGGCGCGCCATCGTCGCGATTCGCCCGGTCGACTCGGTGCCGGTGCGCTGTATCGCAGTGGATTCGCCCAAGCACCTGTTTCTGTGTGGAAAGGGATGGATCCCGACCCACAACACCGAAATGGGATCGAACTGGATCGGTTATGTGATCCACCACGCTCCGGGACCGATGATGGCGGTCTGGCCAACGGTGGACATGGCCAAGCGCAACTCCAAGCAGCGCATCGACCCGCTGATCGAGGAGTCCGCGGCCCTCACCGAGCTGATCGCCCCGGCGCGCTCACGTGACTCGGGCAACACCATTCTGGCCAAGGAATTCCGCGGCGGGGTGCTGGTCATGACCGGCGCCAACAGCGCGGTGGGCCTGCGCTCGATGCCGGTGCGTTACCTGTTCCTGGACGAGGTCGACGGCTACCCACTGGATGTGGAGGGCGAAGGCGACGCCATCTCGCTGGCCGAGGCGCGCACGCGCACCTTCGCGCGCCGAAAGATTTTCATTGTCTCGACGCCAACGATCTCGGGGGCGAGCGCCATTGAGCGAGAGTACGAGTCATCGGACCAGCGCCGCTACTTCGTACCCTGTCCGCACTGCGACCACCGGCAGTGGCTGCGCTTCGAGCAGCTGCGCTGGGCCAAGGGGGCGCCCGATACCGCGGCCTACATCTGTGAATCCTGCGAGGTGCCGATTGCCGAGCACCACAAGACCTGGATGCTGGAGCAGGGCGAGTGGCGGGCCATGGCGCCAGATACAGCCGGCAAAGGCACGACGAGGACGGCGGGCTTTCACCTGTCGTCCCTGTACAGCCCGGTCGGCTGGCGCAGCTGGCGTGACACGGCCGCGGCGTGGGAAAGCGCGGTGAACAAGGAGTCCGGATCCGCGGCTGCGATCAAGACCTTCAAGAACACCGAATTGGGTGAGACCTGGGTCGAGGAGGGGGAAGCGCCGGATTGGCAGCGGCTGGTCGAACGCCGGGAGGACTACCGGATCGGCACCGTTCCCAGCGGCGGCCTGCTCCTGGTGGGCGGCGCCGACGTGCAGAAGGATCGCCTCGAGGCGTCAGTCTGGGCCTTCGGCCGCGGCAAGGAATCGTGGCTGGTGGAACACCGGGTGCTGATGGGCGACACCGCGCGCGACGCAGTCTGGAAGCGCCTGGCTGAGATGCTGGCCGAGACCTGGACCCACGAGTGCGGAGCGGCGCTGCCACTGGCCCGTTTCGCCCTGGACACTGGCTTCGCCACCCAGGAGGCTTACAGCTTCGTGCGTGCCTGCCGCGATCCGCGTGTGATGCCGGTCAAGGGCGCGGCGCGTGGTGCGGCGCTGATCGGCACTCCCACTGCCGTGGATGTCACGCAAGGCGGCAAGAAGCTGCGCCGGGGCATCAAAGTGTTCTCGGTCGCAGTCGGCATCGCCAAGCTGGAGTTCTACAACAACCTACGCAAGGCAGCCGACGTCGCCGAGGACGGCATCACGACCACGTATCCGGCCGGATTCGTTCACCTGCCCAGGATCGATGCGGAGTACATCCAGCAGCTGTGCGCCGAGCAGCTGATCACCCGCCGTGACCGCAATGGCTTTGCCATCCGCGAGTGGCAAAAGATGCGCGAGCGCAATGAGGCGCTGGACTGCTACGTCTACGCCCGCGCTGCCGCTTCGGCTGCAGGCCTGGATCGTTTCGAGGAGCGCCACTGGCGCGAGCTGGAACGACAACTCGGCCTCGATCGACAGCCACAGCCCCCACCACCGATTCAGGCGCTCGAACCAGGCAAGGCCACCGACCCCGGTGGCCTTGCTGCTTCTGGGACCCGCACGCCCGGACGGCGCGTGATCAAGAGCCCCTGGCTTACCCGATGAAAGAACAGGACACGAGATGCCCTACACCACCGCGCAGCTCGATGCGCTCAAGCGCGCACTGGCCACTGGCGAGCGGCGCGTGAGCTTTGGGGACAAGACGGTGGAGTACCGCTCCGTCGACGAGCTGCAGTCTGCCATCCGAACGGTCGAAGCCGAACTCGCCCGCCAGACGGGCGCGATTCCTAAGCGCCAGATCCGGCTGACAACCTCCAAAGGGTTCTAATGTCCTGGACCTCCAAACTGCGCAGCCTGTTTGGGCAGCCTCTGGTCCATGAGGCGGCTGGCCGCGGTCGCCGCTCGCTCGCCTGGACGCCCGGCAATCCCGGCGCGGTGGCCGCGCTGCTGGCGACCAACACGGAGCTGCGCAGCAAGAGCCGGGACCTGGTGCGACGCAACGCGTGGGCACAGGCCGGCATCGAAGCCTTCGTCGCCAACGCGGTGGGCACCGGCATCAAACCGCAAAGCCTGTCCAGCGACGAACGCTTCAAGACTGAGGTCCAGGCGCTGTGGCGCGACTGGACGGAAGAAGCCGATGCAGCCGGCCAGACCGACTTCTATGGCCTGCAGGCGCTCGCCTGCCGGGCGATGCTCGAAGGCGGTGAGTGCCTGATCCGGCTGCGGCCGCGCCGGCCGGAGGATGGCCTGGTGGTCCCATTGCAGTTGCAGGTGCTCGAGCCCGAGCACCTGCCGATGCACCTGAACACCGATCTGGAGTCCGGCAATGCCGTGCGCTCCGGCATAGAGTTTGACGCGCTCGGCCGCCGTGTGGCCTACCACCTGTACCGGTCGCACCCAGACGATGGTCGCCTGGCGCCGATGTCCGGCCAGGGTGGTTTGGAGACGGTGCGGGTCGACGCCCGGGAGATCATTCACCTCTACCGGGTGCTGCGTCCCGGCCAGATCCGCGGCGAGCCCTGGCTGTCCCGAGCGCTGGTCAAGCTCAACGAGTTGGACCAATACGACGACGCCGAACTGGTGCGCAAGAAAACCGCCGCCATGTTCGCCGGCTTCGTCACCCGCCAGAACCCGGAGGACAACCTGATGGGGGAGGGCGCGGCCGACGCCACTGGCGCAGCGCTCGCGGGCCTGGAGCCCGGGACTATGCAGATCCTGGAGCCGGGCGAAGACATCAAGTTCTCCGACCCGGCCGACGTGGGCGGCTCCTACGCCGAATTCCTGCGCACGCAGTTCCGGGCCGTGGCCGCGGCGCTCGGCATCACCTACGAGCAACTCACGGGCGATCTGACGGGCGTGAACTACTCGTCGATCCGCGCCGGCCTCCTGGAGTTCCGGCGCCGCTGCGAAGTGATCCAGCACTCGGTGCTGGTCCATCAGCTGTGCCGGCCGGTCTGGGCCGCCTGGATGAAGCAGGCGGTGCTCGCCGGCGCGATCGAGGCGCCCGGGTTCGCGCGTGGCAGTGCCGCGCGCCGCCGGCAGTACCTCCAGGTGAAGTGGATTCCCCAGGGCTGGCAGTGGGTCGATCCGCAAAAGGAGTTCAAGGCCATGCTGACGGCGATCCGCGCCGGCGTGATGAGTCGCTCGGAAGCGATTTCCGCCAACGGCTACGACGCCGAGGACGTCGACCGCGAGATCGCCGCCGACAACGCCCGCGCCGATGCGTTGGGCCTGATTTTTGACTCCGATCCGCGCCGCACCTCCAGATCCGGCGACAGCTCCGAACCAACTGCAAATCCCGGCGAGCTCGATTCGACCGCCTGAAAGAAACCATGACCCTGTTGCCGCACGTGGCGGCGCGCCTGTTCGGTGCGCCGCTTCTGATCCATCGCCCAAAACTCGATGTCATCCTGTCCGTGCTGGGGCCGCGGGTGGGCGTCACAGATATGGCCGCGCCAGGCGCTTTCGCGCCACCGCAACGGCCTTCCGCCAGCACCGCGAGCGCCAACGACAAGATCGCCGTCATCCCGATTCACGGGACGCTCGTGCGCCGGACCGTCGGCCTGGAAGCCGAATCGGGGCTGGCCAGCTATGCCGCAATCGCGAGCCAGCTGGACGCGGCGCTGGCCAACCCCAACGCTGCCGCGATCCTGCTGGACATCGACAGCCCGGGCGGGGAGTCCGGCGGCGTGTTCGACCTGGCCGATCGCATCCGATCGGCCGCTGGCCAGAAGCCGGTCTGGGCCGTGGCCAACGACATGGCGTTCTCGGCAGCGTATGCGCTGGCCTCCGGCGCCTCCCGCATGTTCGTCTCGCGCACCGGCGGCGTCGGCTCCATCGGCGTGATCGCGATGCACATCGACCAGTCGGCGAAGGATGCGCAGGACGGGGTCCGCTACACGGCGGTCTTTGCCGGCGATCGCAAGAACGACCTGAACCCGCACCAGCCGATCACCGGCGAAGCCCAGGCCTTCTTGCAGGCCGAGGTAGACCGGGTCTATGGCCTCTTCGTTGAGACCGTGGCCAGGCACCGCGGCCTGCGCGCCGATGCTGTGGTCGCGACCCAGGCCGGCCTCTACTTCGCCCAGGACGCTGTGTCCGCGGGTCTGGCCGACGCGGTGGGCAGCTTCGACGAAGCGCTGGCGCGGCTGCACGCATCCATTTCCTCGCGCCCGATCCTGCTTGCCAGTGGCTCGGGCACTTCACTCACGCTCCAGAAGGACCACCCCATGAATGCTCACGCCGAGGCCGGCGCACCGGCGCCGCTTGTTGCGGACGCAGCCCCCGGTCAGTTCCAACCGACGCCGGCCCATGCCAGCTCAACCACCACCGCTGCGGCAGAAACCTTCAGCGTCGCCGATGCGGTCGAAATCGCCCAGACCTGCGCACTCGCCGGCCGCTCCGATCTGGTCGCAGGCTTCCTGGAAGCCAAGATGCCGCCGGCAAAGGTGCGCAGTCACTTGCTCGCGGCCCAAGCCGACAGCTCGCCGGAGATCGTGAGCCGCATCGATCCGAACGCGCCGGCCAAGAGCTCTCTGGCTGCGGCCAACCCTGCCTCCCCCAACAACCCCCTGATCCAGGCCGTGAAGAGCCGCCTGGGCGCCTCCAACACCTAAGCGGAGCCTGTCATGCCCGTCATCAACGAAGCCCTGAACCTGGGCGACCTCCTCAAGTACGAGGCGCCCAACCTGTATTCGCGCGACCAGGTCACCATCGCTGCCGGCCAGACGCTGCCATTGGGTGCCGTGCTCGGCATGGTCACCGCCACCGGAAAGCTCAAGCAAATCGACCCGTCCGCCACCGACGGCAGCCAATACGCTGCCGGCGTGCTGATGCAGCCGGTCGAAGCCGATCTGGCAGACCGCACCGACGGTCTCATCATCGCGCGCCACGCGATCGTCGCCGACCACGCCCTGAGCTGGCCCGCTGGCATCGCGCAGGCCGAGCGGCTAACAGCCATCGCGCAGCTCAAGTCCCTGGGCATCCTGGTGCGCGTCGGCGCCTGACCCACCGATCACACGAGGAAGAAACTCTATGGCGTTCAACAACCCGTTCGACAATCCCGCCTTCGGGATGGCCTCCCTCACGGCGGCCATCAATCTGCTGCCCAACCGGTATGGGCGCCTGGAGGCACTGAACCTGTTTCCGGCCCGTCCGGTGCGAACTCGCTCGGTGGTGATCGAGGAGCGCAACGGCACTCTGAACTTGCTGCCCACCCTCCCCGTGGGGAGCCCCTCCACGGTCAACGCCCGAGACAAGCGCAAGCTGCACTCGTTCGTGATTCCTCATGTGCCGCTGGAAGACGTGGTGTTGCCTGAGGAGGTGCAGGGCGTGCGGTCGTTCGGCTCGGAAAGCGAGATGGAAACCGTTGCCAGCGTGATGGCAATGCACCTGGAGTCGATGCGAAACAAGCACGCGATCACGCTGGAGCACCTGCGCATGGGCGCCTTGAAGGGCGTGATCCTGGATGCTGATGGATCGGTGCTGCACAACCTGTACTCGGTCTTCAACATCACGCCGGGGGTGGTGAACTTCCAGTTGACTACCGAGAGCACGAACGTGCGCAGCAAGTGCACCGAGGTGACGGCCCATATTGAAGAAAACCTTCGCGGCGAGTTCATGACCGGCGTGCGGTGTCTGTGCTCGCCCGACTTCTTCGCCAAGCTCGTCGGGCACGCCAAAGTCGAAAAGGCCTACGAGAACTATGCGCAGGGCGCCATGCTTCGCGACGATGTGCGCACCGGCTTCGCGTTCGGCGGGATTGTGTTCGAGGAGTACCGCGGGCAGGCTACCAATCTGAACGGCGATGTGCAGCGCTTCATCGCCCCAGGTGAGGCCCACGCCTTCCCGCTGGGAACGATCGACACTTTCGCCAGCTATTTCGCGCCCGCAGATTTCAATGAGACCGTCAATACGCTCGGGCAGCCCCTTTATGCCAAACAGGCGCCACGCAAGTTCGAGCGCGGAACGGAGTTGCATACCCAGAGCAATCCGCTGCCGATGTGCCACCGTCCCGGCGTCCTGGTCAAGCTCACCGTGAGTTGAGTCATGGGCTTCTTGGACCAGTTCTACGAGGCCGCCGCAAACGCGGGATTCCTGAAGCAGTGCACCTGGCGCCCATCGAGCGGAGCGCCAGCGCAGAGCCAGCTGGTGGGCTTCGGCGCGGCGGACGGCACGGCCTTCGACGGCCTGACCGCCAGCACAGAGTACGTGATGTCCTATCCAGACACCGGCTTCAGGGTGCTGTCGGTGCGCGAGAATGTGGAGATCGACGGCGTGACGTTCCAGGTGCGCGAGATCCGGGCGATTGGCGACGGCTCGGAGATGCGCGCCAAGCTCACCCGCCTGTAACTCATGGCCGGCAACTCAGTTCGCGAGCAGATCCTGCTGGCGGTGGTGGCGGCGCTGCGCCCGAGCGCCGAGGGCATGGGCGCCACGCTGCACCGCTCGCCCACGGTGGCGATCAGCCGTGAGCAGTGCCCGGCGCTGGTAGTGTTCCCAGAGTCAGAAGCAATCACCGAGCGCGCCAATGGACGGGTCACGCGCGAACTGACGCTGCGCATCACCGCACTGGCCCGCGCCATCGCTCCAGCGGCCCCGGAGACCGAAGCCGACCAGCTACTCACATCCGCGCACGCGGCGCTGATGGCCGACGTGAACCTCGGTGGTCTGGCGCTCGGGATCAAGGAAGTCGAGTGCGAGTGGGACGTGGAGGACGCCGATGCCATCGCCGCCGCGATCCCGGCGCGCTACTGCATCACCTACCGCACCCTCGCTGCCGACCTCGCTGCGCCAGGCTGACCCGTGAAAACACACCTCCTGCTCACCCGGCCGCACACCCACGCGGGCCGGCTGCGCCGGCCTGGCGAGCGCATCGAAGTCGATGCCGACCTCGCGAGATGGCTGGTGTCCATCGGCAGCGCCCATGCGCTGCCACCCACCCGATCAGGAACCCCGCCGCATCGCGTGGCGCAGATCCAACCTAAGGAACCCAATCCATGAGCACCTATGCCAGTTTCCAGGGCCGCGTCTTTCTCGGCAAACGCGATACCGCCGGAGCGCCGATCGAGGTGCGCTCGCCCGGCAACGTGGCCGAGCTCAAGCTCGCTTTGAAGACCGACGTGCTGGAGCACTACGAGAGCCAGACCGGCCAGCGCACGCTGGATCACCGGATGGTCAAGCAGAAATCCGCGACCGTGAACCTCACACTGGAGGAGTTCACAAAGGAGAACCTAGCGCTGGCTCTCTACGGCAACCACGTCACCGCCGTTCCGGGCACCGTAACCGACGAGCCGGTGGGCGGCGCCACGCCGGTGGTGGGCGACCGTTACTTCTTCGCCCACCCGAAGGTCTCGAGCCTGGTCGTCAAGGACAGCAGCGCCACGCCCGCCACCCTGGTGGCCGGTGTCGACTACACCGCGGACCTCGACTTTGGCGCGCTGCAGTTCCTGCGACTGGACGATGGCGGCGAGCCGGTGGTGCCTTACGTGCTGCCATTCAAGGCCAGCTACGGCTATGGCGCCGCCACCGAGATCGGCATCTTCACGCAGCCGCTTCCCGAGCGCTACCTGCGCCTGGAGGGCCTGAACACCGCCCAGGGCAACGCCAAGGTGCTGGTGGAGCTGTACCGCGTGGCGTTCGATCCGCTCAAGGAGATCTCCTTCATCTCGGACGAGTACAACAAGTTCGAAATGGAAGGCTCGCTCCTGGCCGATGCCAGCAAGCCTTTCGACGCGGTGCTGGGCCAGTTCGGCCGCATCGTTCAACTGTGACGTGGGGGCGAGGGATGAGTGATCTGGAGACGCTGATTCCGCAGGGCGTCGAGTTGACGCTCGGCGGCGAAGCCTTGTCCATCAAGCCCCTGAAGGTCGGCCAGATGCCCGCCTTCCTGCGCGCCGTGTCGCCAGCGATGGCGCACCTGACGCGCGGCGAGATCGACTGGCTGCTGCTGTTCGGTGATCACGGCGAGGATCTCCTGACGGCGATCGGCATTGCGGCGGGCAGGCCACGAGCTTGGGTCGATGAACTCGCCGCCGACGAAGCCATCCTGCTGGCGGCCAAAGTGATCGAGGTGAATGCGGATTTTTTTACCCGGACGGTGCTCCCGCGGCTGGACGGCCTGTTCGCGCAGGCCAAGCAGCTCGCGCCGACACCAGAGGCGGCCACTGGTTCGACGCCGTCCAACGCCTGATCGACCACGGCCATGGGCTGCCGGACATCCTCGGCTACACGCTTGGGCAATTCCGCGGCTTCCTTGCCGCCTGCGAGCGATCCGACGCTGCGCGCGACGCACGTCTGCTGTCGTTGCTTGCGATCGGCACCCGCGGCGAGGCCCGCAACCTGGATCAGGCACTCGATCGGCTTGCCGTCCGGGCCCAAGCACGATGAAGATCTCCATCCGCATCGACAGTGCCGCGGCCCGCGCGCAACTGCGCCGCTGGGGTGGCGAGTTCCGCGAGAAGGTCCACAAGGCCGTGGCGCGGGCGATGGCCAGCGAGGCCGCGGAGATCAAGCAGGAGGTGCGTGCCCATGTGGCGGGCAAGATGGCGGTCGCCAAGAAGTCCTTCCTGAAAGGCTTCACCGCCAAGGTGCTGGCCAAGGACACGAAGCGGCTGCCTGCGCTCTATGTCGGATCACGCATCCCGTGGTCTGGCGTGCACGAGTCGGGTGGCCAGATCGGTGGGCGGATGCTGATCCCACTGCACGGGCGGGTGGGCCGCAAGCGATTTAAGGCACAGGTCGCTGAGCTCATGCGCGGCGGAAACGCTTACTTCGTGAAGAACGCCAAGGGGAACGTCGTGCTGATGGCGGAGAACATCCAGGAGCACGATCGGCCGCTGGCCGGATTTAAGCGGCGCTACCGCAAGGCCGAAGGCGTCAAGCGCATCAAGCGCGGCGCCGACGTGCCGATTGCGGTGCTGGTGCCGCGCGTCGTGCTGAAGAAGCGGCTGGACGTCACGCGTTTGGTGGCTGGCCGCATCCCACGGCTCGCGTCGGCGGTTCAGAAGCAACTGGAGCGGCTCTGATTCCGCTCAGACTTCCCACGGGTTGATCAAGGCCAAACCCAGCCCCTCGAAGTCCCGCGTGTTTCGCGTGACCAGCGTGAGCTGATGTTGCAGCGCCGTGGCCGCCAGCAAGCCATCGATGGCTGGCAAGGGCCGCCCGGCGCTGGCCATCAGGTACCCCCAACGGTCAGCGGTCAGTGCATCGACGCCCAGCAGCCGGCCCACGAAGTAATGCGGCAACTCGACTTCCAGCCAGTCGATCAGCGACTGCCGGCGCCGCGGGTCTTTCAGTTGCTCGATGCCTTTGCGAATCTCGCCGAGGGTGAGCACGCTCAAGTACAGCGACTGGCGCGGGCGCTGCTCCATCCAAGCGACCACGCCCGCGTCGGGCTGCCGGCGGCGAAGTTCGGATAGGACATTGGTGTCAACCAGATAGCTCATCAACGACTCAAAGCTCGATCTCGCGTCCGGGGCTGCGATCCCGCTCCAACTCGATGTCTTCGAGGTCATGCAGCGGGGAGCGCTGCATGAAGTCCACCAGCGACAGGTCGCCGCCGCTGAGCCGATCGAACATTTCGCGTGAAAGCACCACCGCCACCGGGCGGCCGTGCACGGTGATCTCCTGCGGCCCTTCTTGGCGGGCGCGCTGCACCAGATCCGAAAACCGCGCCTTGGCGGCCTGCATTTGCCACGTGTGCATCAAGTCCCCCTTAATTCTGACTAAACAGGTCAGACTTTAACCGTTCACTGCCTGAATGTCCAAACGCATCTCTGTCCTGGTCGCCCTAGAAGGGGCCGACGAGGGGCTCAAGCGCGCCATCACCTCCGCCGAGCGCAGCCTGGGCGAGCTCTCCAGTAGCGCAAAAACGGCTGGCGCCAAGGCCGCCGCCGGGATGGCCGAAGTCAAGGCCGGCATGTCCGCTTTCGGCGATCAGGTCGTCACCGCCAAGACCCAGCTGCTGGCGTTCCTGTCGATCAGCTGGGCGGCCGGCAAGGTGCAGCAGATCGTGCAGGTCGCCGACGCCTGGAACATGATGTCCGCGCGCCTGAAACTGGCGACCGCCGGCCAACAGGAATACACGACGGCGCAAAAGGAACTGTTCGACATCGCCCAGCGCATCGGCGTGCCGATCCAGGAGACGGCCACGCTGTACGGCAAGCTGCAGCAAGCCGTGCGGATGCTGGGGGGAGAGCAGCAGGAAGCCCTGTCCATCACCGAGAGCATCTCGCAGGCGCTGCGTCTGTCGGGAGCTTCGGCCGGCGAAGCGCAATCCGCGTTGCTGCAGTTCGGTCAGGCCCTCTCTTCGGGCGTTCTGCGGGGCGAGGAGTTCAACTCGGTCGTGGAGAACAGCCCACGCCTTGCCCGGGCGCTCGCCGATGGCCTGAACGTGCCGATCGGACGGCTTCGCAAGCTGGCGGAAGAGGGCCGGCTCACCGCCGACGTGGTGGTCAACGCGCTGATGTCGCAGAAGGACCGGCTCGCCACCGAGTATGCGCAGCTGCCGCAGACCGTCACGCAGGCCTTCGAGCGTCTGCGCAACGCCTTCGGCCAGTGGGTGAGTCGCCTCGACGAATCGACCGGCATCACCCAAAAGCTCTCGCAAGCCCTCACCTGGCTCGCGCAGAACCTCGACACGGTGATGCAATGGCTCAAGCGCATCGCGGAAGTGGGCCTCGCGGTGCTGATCTACCGGCTGATTCCTGCGCTCATCACCGCCTGGCAGACCGCAGGCGCAGCGGCCGTGACCGCGGCCAACGCCACCTCTGCGGCGTGGGCGAGGGCCAATCTCTCTGTGTCGGCGGCCGTGGCCAGCCTTGGCGTGCTGAAGACCGCCTTTGCCGTCCTGGGCTCGTTCCTGGTTGGCTGGGAGATCGGCACCTGGCTCACAGAGAAGTTCGAGATCGTGCGCAAGGCCGGCATCTTCATGGTGGAGGTGCTGGTGAAAGCCGTGGAGCAATTGCGCTACCGCTGGGAGGTGTTCGCGGCCGTCTTCACCTCGGACACGATTGCCGCGGCTACCCAGCGGCATCAGGCGCGCTTAGCGGAGATGAACCAGATCTTCGCGCAGATGTATGCGCAGGCCAATCAGGGCGCTGGCGCGGCCCAAGGTGCGATGAATACCGCGGCGTCCGCGGCCGAGGAGATCGCCAGGCGCCTGGAAGCGGTGCGCCAGGGCACGCAGGAAGCGGTCGGCCGCGGCATCGAGGCCGTGCACGCGGCCCTGGAGAAGCTGAAATCGCGCCTGGGGGACGTGGAGCAGGCGGTCGGCAAGGCGAACCAGACCGTCACCGATGCCGCGGGCAAGATGGCCGAGGCCTACAAGGGCCTCACCGCGGTCGCGGAAGCCAGCCTGCAGCGCCAGATCGAGGCCGTAAAGGCCCGGTACCAGCAGGAGCAGACCGCGCTCGACCTGTCCAAGCAGTCGGAGGCGGCGTTGATCGCGAAATCCACGCAGTTGCTGACCGATGCTCTGACGCAGCAGACCGCCCTGCGCCGGCAGGTATCGACCGAGACGCTCAAGCTGGTGGACGACGAATCCAAGGCTAGGCTCGAGGCCGCGCGGCGCCAGGGCACGACTGAAGACGAGCGCCGTGCGAACGTCCAGCGCGTCGAAAATGACATCCTCGCCACCAAGCGCCAGACGCTCACGCAGGCTTTGGGCGAATACCGGCAGCACATCGATGCCTTGAACGCCGAGGCCAACCGGCACCTGTCGGAGGTCAAGCGCATTGAGGAAGAAAAGCGCCAGCTGTCGCTTTCCACTGAAGAGCGCATCCGAGAGATCCGCCGCGCGGGCCTCTCGGAGCATGAGGCGACGGAAGATCGCAAGCGCCAGATTACCGAGTACCAGGAGAAAGCCCGCACGGCACTGGCCCAGGGAGAGTTCGAACAGGCCCGGCAGCTCGCTCAGAAAGCCATGGACCTGGCCGCGCAGGTCGCCAGCAGCCAAACCACCGAGGCCAAGCGCGCCGAAGATGCCCGCAAGGCCTCCGAGCAGGGCGCATCCCAGGCGGCGCAGCTCGAAGCGCAGGCGCGTGAGGCCTACCGCAAGCAGGAATACGGCCAGGCCGAGACGCTGATGCGACAGGCTGACCAGCTGCGCGCCGATCTCGCACAGAAGACCCGCGATGCCGATGCCCAGGTCGCGCAGGGCAAGGACGGGGTCAATCAGGCCATCCAGCGCATCCGCGAATCACAGGAGATCCTCAACAAGACGCTCGATGCGCAAGGCGCGGCGCACCAGAAGGCGGCGCAGTCCGCGGTCGCAGCGCGCGATGAGATCAAGCAGACCCTGGCGCAGACTGAAACCCAGATCGACCAGATCACGGCCAAGTTGAAGGATGGGCTGAAGCTCACGCTGGACGCCGACACCACGCGCTTCCAGCAGGCCATCGGCGATCTGGACAAGGCGCTCGCCGAGAAGGAACGACTGCTGGTGATCAAGGCCGATCTGGAGCATGCCCGCAAGGACCTGCAGCAGTACGAGCAGCTCCTAAAGGACGGCAAGACGCTGCCGGTCGACGCCGACGTTTCCCGCGCGAAAGCGGCGCTGGACAAGCTCAAGGCCTACGCCGTGGAGACCTCGCAGATGGAACTGAAGGTGTCCACAGAGAAGGCGCAAGCCGCGATCACCAATGTCGAGGGTCAGATCCGGGCGCTGGATCGAATCCGCACCGAGTCACAGCACGTGGCGAGCAGCAACGTGGATTCTGTGCGCAGCGAGATTCAGAGCTTGAACGGCCTGAACACCGCCAGCACCCATACGATCACGGTGCGCAGGGTGGAGGCGAATGCCACGGGCGGCCTGGTCGGACACGGCGTGCGCCGGTTCGCAACGGGCGGGCCTGTCGCGTCGGGGTTCCCGCGCATGGCGGGGGGATCCGTCCCCGGCTCCGGTCACCACGACACGGTGCCGCGCACCCTGGAGGCGGGCGCGTTCGTGCTGCGCAAGGCGGCGGTGCGCAAGTACGGCGGTGGCACGCTCGCCAAACTCGCCTCCGGCATCGCCAAGTTCGCCAGTGGCGGCGCGGTCATCTCCGGTGCAGGTCGCAAGGATGTCTTGGCGCGGATCGGTGGTGGCGGGGAGGACGGCGGCGGCGTCAAACGCAATCGCGACGCAGTCGAAGCCCAGAAGATGATCGAGCTGGGCCTGCGCGGCCTGGACGAGTATTCCGCGTGGCTGCAATGGAAGTACGGCCCGGCCGTGAGTCTGGACATGCGCTGGAGGACCATGGACACCTACGGCAAGCAGGCGCACAAGGACCGGCAGGTCCTCGCCACCTTGCTGCACCGCAAGACGCTCACGGGCAACGAACGCCAGCAGCTCGACCAAATCAAGCAGACCTGGCGTCAGGCCATGGCGCAGCCGCTCCTCATGGGCAAAGACATGGAGCGCGACCTGATTGAGTACATGGAGCGCAATCAGGGCCAGTTCTTCCGCGCCGGCGGCCTCGCCAAGTCGGACAGCGTCCCCGCCATGCTGACGCCGGGTGAGTACGTGGTGAACAAGAATGCAGTCAGCCGCTTCGGCGCCGGGTTTTTCGCGGCAATCAACAACCTGTCGCTGCCGGCACGAGCGCTGGCCGAGCGGGTGCAGGGGTTCGCCACGGGCGGTCTGGTGGCGCCGACGTCGTCGGCGCTGTCGCGACCGGTGCTGCCGACCGAGGCTGCTACGCCCTCTCGCACGGTGCGCGTGGAGCTCGCCGCTGGCGAGCGCCGCATCCAGGCCACGATCGACCAGCGCGACGAATCACGCCTGCTGCAGATCCTAGAGCTCGCCCGCGCCAGGGCAGCTTGAGCCGCTTCCTCACCCCCCTTTCTCGCGCTTCTCATTCCCCATGCAACTGAAGAACCTCGCCGACGAGGTGGTCCTGCTGCTGCCCGACGATCTGCTGTGGGCTGACGAGCACGCCTGGTCACCGGCTGTGGCCTCGAACTCGTACCTGATCACCGGAGCGCTGCTGATCCAGTCAGCCGTGCGCCAGGCGGGCCGCCCGATCACGCTCGTGGGCGCGCCCGACATGGCCTGGGTGACGCGCGCCAGCGTGGAGCGACTGCGCGCCTGGGCCGCCGTCCCGCTGGCGGCGAACGCTGGTCGCTTCCTTCTGTCCCTGGCTGACGGTCGGACTTTCACCGTCGCCTTCCGCCACGGCGATGCGCCGGTGGAGTGCGAGCCGGTCCTGGGCATCCCGGCTCATTCCGACAGCGACTTCTACCGCCTCACCCTGCGTCTACTGGAGATCTGAACCATGCCCATTCAATCGGGCGACGTGAAGCTGCTCAAGTCCGCCGTGATGGCGGACGTTCCGGAAGGCGGCGGCGCGCCCACCGGGAACGCCATCGCCGACGGCGTCTCGAACGCCATCTTCCCGGACATTTCTGAGCTGGATCGGGCCGGTGGCCGGGTCAGTCTGCGCAAGACCTTCGTGGGCGTGCAGACCGACGACACCGACACCTACTTCGGCGGCAACGTGATCGTCGCGGACCCACCGGAAGATCCCCGAGTCAGCGTCACCCTCTTCTCGACCAAATCCGGCTTCGACACCCGCGCGCAAGCGCAGGTGCGTGTCGAGTCCTACCTGAACAAAGGCCCGGAGTGGGGCGGGTACCTGCTGGAAAACCACATTGCGGGCCAGCGTGTCATCCAGTTGTTCCAGCGGCCCGAGGCGCAGCTGCCCAACGTCGGCCAAACGCTGGTTCTGGTGGAAAACGAGGGCGCGTCCGACGACAAGACCCAGTACGTCCGCGCGACCAAGGTGTCGAGCGTCACTCGCAAGTTCTACGACCAGCAATCGAACTCCGACTACAACGCTGGTGTGGTGACCGTCGAGCTCAGCGACGCGCTGCGCACCGACTTCGCTGGCTCGTCGCCCACGCGCAGCTTCACGCGCGCAGCCACCGCCACCAAGGTCCGCGACACGGTGGTTGCGGACGCCGGCACCTATGTCGGCGTGGTGCCGCTGACTGAACCCGCGAGCTTGGGCGACTTCACGGTCAAGGCCAGCAGCGTCTTCACGCAACTGGTGCCCAGTGCGCAGACCGAGACGCCGATCTCGGACGTCCGCGCCAACGGCATGAGCGCCGCGCTGGTGGCGACGGGCGCGTCGATCACCACGACCCTCAACCTGGGCTTCACGACCACGCAGAGCCTGTTCGTGGGTGGCCCGATCTGTCCGGGTTCGCTGGCCGTCACGCGCTCGGGCATCACCCTCACGGACCAAGGCGGCCGACTGATGAACGCCGGCTCCGAGGTGGGAACGGTCGATTACGACAACGGCATCCTGACCCTGGCAGCCAACGTCTTCGGCACGGGCGCCGGAACGCACACGGTGACCTTCACGCCGGCCGCGGTGCCCGAGCTGATCTCCGACCAGCGCGCGATTCTGGTGATGCCCGAGTCACGCAGCCAGTCGTACGCCTTCGTCATGGAGGACATCCCGGTTCGCCGCACCATGTCGGTGAGCTACCTTGCGCAGGGCCGCTGGTACGTGCTGCGTGACGACGGCTCGGGCAAGCTGGCCGGCGCCGACTCGGCTTACGGCGTGGGCACCGTGAACTACACCACCGGGTCGGTGGTCGTCACCCTCGGCGCACTGCCGGACGTGGGCAGCGCCATAGTCGTGCAGTCGTTCTCCGAAGCCACCACGGTTGCCGCGAGCAACACCTTGCTGCTAAGCGGTGGCCGAGCATTCGTTCCGATCAACACCAGCGGTCAGGTGAGCGAGGAGAAGGGCGAGAAGGCCATTGGCATCGGGGGCGTGATTGTCAAGTGGGACTACGGCGGGCTCAAGCAAGCCACCGACGACGGCGCCGGCAACCTTACGGGCGACGCCACGGGCACGGTGGACTATTCGCACGGCGTGCTCCGCATCAGCCCGAACGTGCTGCCGCCTGCCGGCACGATGTTCCTGATTGACGCCGATGGCAAGGCGCAAAGGAGCGCAGCGAGCGTGTCGCTGTCGAACGGGTTTCTGGGCGAGACGAACATCGAGCCCGGGTCCGTCTCGTTCTACCTGAGCGTCACCTTCAACTATGAGCGCTTGGGCAGCAACCCGGGCCGGCTCACCTTCAGCGCGCGGAGCACCTCCGTCCATGTGAAGGACAACGGGCAGGGCGTGCTGTCGTTCAAGGACCCCGGCAACAACTACGCGGTGAACTGCGGCAGCGTGGACTACGCGAGCGGCATCATCAACGTCGACTCGGTCCTGACAGTCCTGTCCGAGGACATTGCCGGCCCCAGCTACGTCATCACGGCCCAGCCGGCCGTTGGCGGTTCGCTCGCCGGGTACTGGGTCACGTCCTGGAACAAGCTCGGAAGTCGCCTTCGCACCTGCATCCCGGCCAACACGGCGGCGTTCGCCTACTTCTCGACGACACAGGCCGGCACCGACTCCATCAGCGTGCAGGTCAACAACTACTTCCTGCGCACGGCCATGGTGCCGAACTACACGCTCAAGGGCGCCATGTTCACCGTCGGAGACTGGCGTTACCTGCAACTGCCCGACAACACGGTGGTGCATAGCCCCAGCCCTGCGACTGGCGGCGGAACGCCGGCTGGCAGTGTCTTGGCGGCGCTCGGCGTGGTGCAACTGTCCGTCTGGAACGCTGGCCAGTCCCCGGTCATCGGCGACTGGCGCGGCGTCATCTCGCCGCCTTCTCAGGGCGTCGAAGCCCCGTTCACTGCCAGCACGTCGATTCTGCGCACGGCTGCGTCGCCGCTGCGGCCCGGCAGCTTTTCCGTGCTGGGGATCATGCTGGATGGCACCACGTTTAACGTGACGGCCGGCGTGGACGGCAAGATCAACGGCACCCGGGTGAAGGGACGCATCGACTACGAGTACGGTCTGGTCGAGATCTACTTCGTGAACCCCGATGGCCCGGCCGAGCGCAATCTCGACCTGAGCCACCTCGGGATCACGGGTCTGACCACCATCCCGAGCGATTTGGTGATGCTGAACTCGCTGCGCTACAACGCCGTGAGCTTCAGCTACCTCCCGCTGGATGCCGACCTATTGGGGATTGATCCGGTGCGCCTGCCTTCCGACGGCCGGGTGCCGATCTTCCGGGCGGGCGGGTTCGCGGTCGTCGGCCACACGGGCAAGATCACCGCCACAGTCGCTAACGGCCAGACGATTGACTGCGCGCGGGTGCGCCTGTCGCGTGTCCGCGTGGTAGGCAGCGATGGCGCCGTGATCAACACCGGCTACACGGCGGACCTGGAGGCCGGTACGGTCACTTTCAGCAACGTCAGCGGCTACGCCCAGCCTGTCACCATCGAGCACCGCATCGAGGATATGGCGGTTGTGCGCGAGGCCTTGATCAACGGAGAGATCGCTTTCACGCGCGCCCTGACCCACCAGTATCCAGCCGGCAGCTTTGTGTCGAGCGCGCTGATCACGGGTGACCTCTTCGCGCGCAACAGCACGACGTTCGACCAGGCAAGCTGGGACGGCTCCTGGCAGGACTCGATCAAGGGCGGCGCGGCTACCGCGACCTACAACCTGGCGCAGTACCCCATCGCCGTGAGCAACCGAGGCGCCATCACCGAACGCTGGGCGATCCGCTTCACGGGCACCACGGCTTTCGATGTCATCGGCGAGAACGTCGGCGTGATTGCCAGCGGCAACACCACGACCGTTTGCGCGCCGATCAATCCGGCCACGGGCGTGCCGTACTTCAGCGTCGATCCGCTCGGCTGGGGGGCGGGCTGGGCGGTCGGCAACGTGCTGCGCTTCAACACCGTCGGCGCCATGTTCCCCGTCTGGGTGGTCCGTACCGTCCAGCAGGGGCCCGAGACGGTGCCTGACGACCAATTCACCCTTCTTGTCCGCGGAGACGTTGACACGCCATGACCACAGTCAAATACCTGCACAGCGCCATGACCGGCGCGCCCACCCTCGGCAACAGCTGGGGCGCTCTCACCGACTTGCTCGATGCAGTGTTGGTGAACGGATTCAATTTGAAGTCAGTGGCGGGCGTCACGCGCGATGGCGACACGGTGACGGTGAACTTCGCCACCGCCCATGGGTTCGTTCCCGAGCAGATCATCCAGGTGGCTGGCTGCGACCAGGCCGACTACAACGGCCAGCACCGCGTCATCTGGACGGACACGAACAGCGCCAGGTTCAAGGTCACTGGCACTCCGGCCACACCTGCGACCGGAGCCGCGATTACCTGCAAGGCCGCGCCGCTCGGGTTTGAAATCGGCTTCACCGGCATGAACAAGCGCGCCTACCGCAGCCCGAACCTTGCGGGATCGCGCCCTTTCATCCGCATCAACGACAGCCTGCCGCCGAACGCCTACGACACCAGTTGGGCAAAGTTCGCGCGCGTCTCAATCGCGTCCGGAATGACGGACATCGACACCTATGCGCCCGGCGCGGCCATCGCCCCCTATGACCCGAACGTCCCCGACCAGAACGAGCTTGGGAACAAAGTCGGCGGCTCGGGCGGTGTGCACGGCTGGTGGAAGTGGCGCTACAACTGGCTCGGCAGTGGCGAGACACAGGGCGGCAGCGGCAATCGTTCGTGGGACCTCGTCGGGGATGACCGGGGCTTTTTCATCCGCATCAACCATGCCTGGGGGGACTACTCGACGTTCTACGCGGCCGGCGAGTTCACCAGTTTCAAGGCGGGCGACCCGTTCAATGGTTTCATCATCGCGCATGACTGGTGGCACACCGCAGGGTCCAGCCACAGCTACATGAACGACTTTGCGCGGCCTAACTACAGCCTCGACTTTCAGGGCAAGGGCATCATGCGCAACTGGACCGGCATCGGCAACTACACCAAGTTCGGCTTCTGCCCGCTGAACGTGAACAACGGGTACCAGTATTCGGGCGCCAGTGGTGACATCCCCTTCCCGAATGGGCCGGACGCGTCGCTGGTGCTCCATCCGTGCTACATGAAGGAGGAGTTCGGCAGCAACCTGCGCGGCTTCATGCCGGGCCTGTTCTGGGCGCACGCCTACCGGCCGTACACGCACCGGCAAATCATCGACAGCGTGACCGGCAACGCGGGCAAGAAGTTCGTGTACCTGACGATGCAGCACGGAAGCGAGCCCGGCAGCACAGGCGGCTTCGCGATCGACATCACGGGACCGTGGGCGCGGTAAGCGATGGCCTACCCGATTGACGAATCGTTCGTGGCGGGCATTCCCACCGGCTTCGCCCAAGCTGCCGGCGGGGGGAGCATTTCGTCCATCACGCACAACGCCTCGGCCGAGGCGGTCGACCTCACGTTCAATACAACCCAGAGTTACTGGGAGATGCTGCAAGCCGAGATGTCAACCGACTTCTGGTTTGAGTACGAGGTCGAGCTGATTTCCAAGTCGACTGACGCGTGGCACTTTGGCTTTTGGCTGAAGACGGGGAGCGGCTACGAGGGCTACCGGTACGCGGTCAACAAGCGAGACGGCTGGCACTTTTGGCAACGCTCCACCTGGAGCGGCGGCGGGAGCGAGTACAACAGCATCCACGGCAAGGAGTTCCCGGCTGACTGGGTGGGCGTCGGTGTTCGCAAGCGACTCCGTATCGATGTGAAGCGGCACGCCGCGTTCGCGGACCCGGTGCGGCTCGCGCACGTACGAATCAGCGCGGACGACGTTTCTGTGATGGAGGAGTGGCGCTGGGATGGCGCGAGCTTTCGGCCCGGGATCTTCGGCTATGGGTGCGTGCTGCGCATCCACGGCGTCAAGGGAGGCCTGGGCAGCGACCTGCCCACCGTCAACATCGGCATTCACGATTCGGATCCACTGATGCTGCTGCACCCCGGCATCGAGCGCACGGGATTCGCCACCGTCCGTGGGCTGGAGCGAAAGCTGGGCGACGACCCCGAAAGCACCCTGAAGCAAGGCGGCCGCATCACCGGCACGGTCAAGGAGAAGGCGTCGCCGGTGAACGCGCCTGTCGTGCGGAAGGTGGTGCTCATCGATCAGGCGAGCCAGCGCGTGCTACGCACCGCCTGGAGCGACGGGGCGGGCAACTATGTCTTCGACCAAGTCAACCCCGAGCGGCTATACACCGTCGTCAGCTACGACCACACGGGTGCCTACCGCGCCGTGATCGCCGACAGCCTCAAGCCGACTCCCTACCCATGATCACCATTACGCAGCGGCACAACGAAGCACGCCTGCAGGGTTCGCTTGACGATCTGAACCGAGGTACCGGCAATCCGGCTGTCCGCGTGTACGGTGGCGAGCGGCCGGCACAGGCGAGCGGCGTTCCGACGAGCGCAATGCTGGTGGAGATTCCCCTCACGAAGCCGGCAGGTGTCGTCGCGAACGGGCTACTCACCCTCACGCAAGAGGTTAACGGCCTGATCGCCAACACGGGTGTTGCAACGTGGGCGCGCTTCGTGGATGGCAATGGCGAGACGTGCTTCGACGCGGATGCCGGGGAGGGCGAAGGGCCGTGGGAGGTGCAGCTTGCGAAGGCGCAACTGTACGCAGGTGGCCAAGCACGTATCGTCTCGGCCATCCTCGGCTAAGGAGTCGCCGTGAGCGACATCCTGTTCCAGGATCCGCAGAAGCGGGATCCGAGCCTCACTTTCGGCGCGCCGACTGCTGATGCCGCACCGGGCTCCGCGCTCGCGCCGGGTGAACTCGTCTTTGACACGAGGCAGGCGAACAACGCGAATCTGCTCTTTGGGGAAGGCACGGGCCCAGACAGCGGCACCTTCGACCTCGCCATCACCGGCAAGATGCCGGCGCTCACGCTTCAAGCTGAGATCGCCGAAGTCATCAACGTACGCGTCGTGGGCAGGATGCCTGGCCTGCAGATGCTGGCCGAGGTGCAGTACCTCACGAACACGCAGCGGCCGACCGTGGGCGAGACCACGCACGAATGGCACGTGACTATGGCCGCAGGTGCGGGCATTACCCAACTCGAGCAGGACACGGACTCGCTGCCGGCCGGCTGGGCGGCCGGGTGGGACCAGGCCAATGACCGCACGGTGGGCACGGCGGTGCGCATGCCGAATACGATGGACCGCACCCCAGTCGAGCGTGTCGGGCGCTTCAAGGGTGCCTCGCGCGCACACCTGAACCGCGCGACCAGCCACCACGTCAGCACCCGCATGTGGAAGGACCGTACCGCGTCGTTTCAGACCGGCACGAACGGGGGGTCTGGCGGCGAGTTCCGCCATCAGGACGGTGATCGCCAGAAGTTTGCCCGGCGCGACGCACGCCACCAGGTGGCACAGAGTCTGCGGAAGATCTATGGCACCGATTTCCAGCCGGCGATGCCGCTGCCCAAGGGCTGGCAGGGCCAGTTTCAAGGCGCGGCGCCGCCTCCGATTGGCTCCACGCCGGGGCCGGTCATCGGCAAGCCCACGCCCATCGAGCCGCCTGTCTTCATCGGGCCGGCCAATCTCCTCTTCCAGTTCCCCTTCGGGTTTCGCGGCACAAACATCCTCTTTGGCGACCTGTACGACTCCGCAAACCCGGAGAAGGTACCGGCCGTCATCTCTGTCCGGAGGGTCTACATCGTGGTCAACATCATCCGGCTCTACCGCGTGCCCGACGACGCGCCGGTACCCGCACTTAACTTGTCTCTGAGCCTCGATGCAGACAGCTGGACCTGGGGCTTCAACGCATCGCTGCCGGCCGCCGCGCAGGCGCTGGTGGAGCCCGTGAACGGTCCGGTGGAACTTCGGGCGCTGGTCAACGGCACCGAGTTCCGGGTGCTCGCCGAGAACATCAGCAGGGAGCGCACTTTTGGTGAAGCCAGCATCCGAATCTCTGGCCGGGGGCATAACGCCGTCCTGGCTGCGCCCTATGCCCCGGTCATGACCTTCTCGAACGCGCAGGGCCGCACCGCGCGCCAGTTGATGGACGACGTGCTGACGCTCAATGGCATCCCGCTCGGCTGGACAGTCGATTGGGGCCTCATCGACTGGAATGTCCCTGCAGGCGCCTTCTCGCGGCAGGGCACCTGGATCGAAGCTCTGGCGAGTATTGCGGGAGCCGCCGGTGGCTACCTCCTGCCCCATGCATCGGCCAAGGAGCTTCGAGTGCGTCACCGATACCCGACTGCGCCCTGGCAGTGGAATACCGTCACTCCCGACTACGTGCTGCCGGTCGACGCCGTCGCCCGTGAGTCGCTGCGCTGGATCGAAAAACCCACCTACAACCGCGTCTTCGTCTCCGGACAGGATGTGGGCGTGCTGGGGCAGGTGACGCGCGCAGGCACCGCCGGTGACGTCCTGGCGCCGATGGTGGTCGATGCTCTTATCACCGAGGCGGCCGCCGCGCGGCAGCGTGGCCTGGCCGTGCTGGCTGACACGGGGCCTCAGTTCGAAGTGAGCCTGCGGCTGCCGGTGCTGGATGAGACCGGAATCATCGAGCCCGGCGCCTTCGTTGAGTATCTGGATGGAAGCGTGACGCGCCGCGGACTTGTGCGCTCGACCCAGGTCGAGGCCGGGATGCCGGAGGTCTGGCAGACCCTGGGAGTGCAAGGCCATGCATAACCTTTACCAGCAGTTCCGCCAGTTGATTCCGAACCCGCCGCTGCAGGCGGGGACCGTGCTCGAAGTCGGAGCCGGCATGGTCACCGTGCAGTTGCCAGGCGGCGGCCGCATCAGGGCGCGGGGTAATGCTGTCCTCGGCCAGACCGTTTTCGTACGGAACGAGACCATTGAAGGCGTGGCGCCTGCCCTGACCGTGGAGCTGATCGAAATCTGAAGCGTTGCCTGATTCCACCATTTACCCCTTGAGACCCGCCCCTTGCTCACGCATCGGGCGGGTTTCGCATTTCTGGAGACCACCCATGACTGAATCTGATCACAAGCCTGCGCTCGTGGAGAACATGCTCCTGCTGCGCAAGGAGGACTTCGACGAACTGCTCGACCGCGCTGCCGCCCGTGGCGCCGAGCGTGTCCTCGCACATCTCGGGCTGGAAAACGGCCATGCGGCGCGCGACATCCGCGAGCTGCGCGACTTGCTCGATGCCTGGCGCGATGCGCGCCGCACCGCTTGGCAAACGACCGTCAAGGTCATCACCACCGGGGTCTTGGCCGCCCTCCTGGTAGGCGCCGCCATCAAGCTCAAGCTGCTGGGAGGTGGTCAATGATCGAAACCCTCCTGGGGGGCCTTCTGGGCGGAGCCTTCCGCTTGGCGCCCGAACTCCTTAAGTGGCTGGATCGCAAGGGCGAACGCGGGCACGAACTCGCCATGCAGGACAAGGCGCTGGAGTTCGAGAAGCTGCGCGGCGCCCAGCGCATGTCGGAGATGGGAGCTGGTGCCGATGCGGCGTGGAACGTAGGTGCCATTGAGACGCTGCGGGAGGCGGTCGCGGCTCAGGGCCAGTCGTCCCGAGTGCGTTGGGCCGATGCGCTGTCCATCAGTGTCCGCCCGGTGATCACCTACTGGTTCATGGCATTGTACTGCGCGGCCAAGATGGCGGCGTTTGCTGCAGCGATGGCAGCTGGCGCTGGCTGGGGAGCAGCAGTTCTGCACGCTTGGACTGACGCTGATCAGGCATTGTGGGCCGGGGTGCTGAACTTCTGGTTCCTTGGACGAGTGTTTGATCGGGTGCGGCCGTGATAGCCGTCCCCCCTGCCGCCGTCGATCTGGCCAAGCGCTTCGAGGGCTTCCACCGCGTGCCGAAGCACGATGCGACCCGGGCGCACCCGTACATCTGCCCGGCCGGCTACTGGACGATTGGCTACGGTCGACTGTGTGACCCGCAGCATCCCCCAATCTCCAAAGATGAAGCCGAGCGGTACTTGGCCACGGACCTGCTGACGGCGCTCAACGCGACCCTGCGGTACTGTCCTGTGCTGGCGAGCGAGTCGTCAGGGCGGCTCGCAGCCATCGTGGACTTCACTTTTAACCTTGGCGCGGGCCGGCTTCAGACCTCGACTCTGCGCCGACGGATCAACCAAAGAGACTGGGGTGCGTCAGCGCAGGAGCTCAGCCGATGGATTTACGGTGGCGGAAAGGTCTTGCCTGGTCTAGTCACCAGGCGAAAAGCCGAAGCAGCGCTCATTATCTGAACCGCCGCATCGGATACGCCGTTGCGACTGTGTTGCTGTGCTCTTGCCCGCGCGCGGCGGGGGTCGCCTGCTCCACCGATTCCTTTGTTTTCTACGGCGCACGGCGGCGGATCAATTCGGCCTTGTAGCGGCCATTGGTGGTCTCGGCCAAGGCGTTGTCATAGGAGTTGCCCCTGCTGCCCACAGGCGGTGCGATGCCGGCTTCTGCCAGGCGCTCGGTGCGCTGCACTTCTACTGCGGGCCTCCCACCACGGTGACGCTCACCGTCTTCATGTCTTCACCATCGCGCTCGCGAGAGACCTCCAAAAGAACCCCTGAGCCGTGTGGGGCGTTCACCAGAGCTTTGACTACGAGCGGCGTGGCCGCGGAATCGAGAAGCGTGATCGATCCGTCGGGTTGAACCAGGGCATAACCGCTTTCGACACAGTGCCCCATCAGTGCGCAGGCTACGCTGTGCTCCCTTCCGCGTTGCACTAGATCGCTTTTCGGGTATTTTCTGATGCAGGCAATGTCCAGCACAAAACCGGTCGTTACCTCTGGATTTTGATCAGGGTCTGTCATGCTTCAGCTGGATCCCAGACGGAGCCGCAATCGCTTCATCTTAGGGTCAGCGAAGCGCTGGGGTGAGCCGGAGAACAACCCGTATCGTCTGTGGCGTTCGACCTTGCCAATCGCTTCGCATGGGCGGCACCAAGTGGAGCCAACCCGCAAGCCCTACCTCGACCCGCGGATTACCGTTCTGTTATCCGTCGCGCGCTAGCATCGCTTAGCCGGTCCGTCTGGCCGAGCAATGGAGGAGCGCAAGTGAAGATTCTGGTCATCGAGGACGAGCCAAAAGCAGCCGAATACCTGCGGCAGGGTCTTGCCGAAAGCGGGTATCTCGTTGAGGTGGCGGCCAATGGCGTCGATGGCTTGCACGCCGCGGCCAGCGGTGACCATGATCTGGTTGTTCTAGACGTGATGCTCCCGGGCATAGATGGGTTCGCCGTTCTGTCAGCGCTGCGCACTGGCAAGCAGGTCCCCGTCCTCATGCTGACCGCCAGAGACCGGATCGACGACAAGGTACGCGGCTTCGAACTGGGGGCGGACGACTACCTCGTGAAGCCCTTTCAGTTTCCTGAGCTTCTTGCACGTGTTCGAGCACTGCTCAAACGCAATCAAGCGGTTCCCGGCGATCCCGTCGTACGTGTGGGCGAACTCGAAATCGACCCCGTCCGGCACCGCGCCACCCGAGGAGGGCAGCGGATAGACCTTTCAGCGAAGGAGTTTGCGCTGCTTTCGCTTCTCGCTCAGAAGACCGGCCAGGTGCTTTCGAGAACACAGATCGCATCGCTTGTGTGGGATATTCACTTTGACTCGGACACTAACGTGGTCGAGGTCGCGGTTCGCAGGCTGAGGGCAAAAATTGATGATCCCTTTCCTGAGAAGCTGATCCACACAGTTCGCGGCGTCGGCTATGTGTTGGAGCGACGCGTTTGAATCGAGCGGAGCTGCCCCGTGCTTCGCTCGCCACCCGTATCGCGGTGGCGAGCGCCCTGTTTGGGCTACTTATCACGGGTGTTGGGATGGTCGTGGGGTACTGGGCTCTTGGAAGGCAGCTCGATGCGCGATCAGCTGTTGAACTTGCAGGAAAGCGAGAGTTGGTCGTCCACCTGCTGTCCGAGACTGGTTCCGCAGCGGATCTTCCAGCCAGCAAGCATCGCTTCAACGATGTCCTGATCGGGCACGACGACCTCCACCTCGCGCTGGTAGACGATGCGACAGGAGCGCTCCTCGGAACCTTTTCGCCTGCAGCTTCAGAGTCGATTTCGGAGCTTGACTCCGCGAGCACGGACGACGCGTCTCACGCCTGGCGCAGTGGTTCCGGACAGGCCCTCGAGTCACTGCGCGGGACTTTTCAACTTGCCGATGGTAGTCGCGTCCGCTACTACATTTCCCTTGATCGGCGGCACGATACACGGCTTCTCGCCGGCTTTCTCCGTGCGAGCCTGCTGGGTGCGCCTTTGCTGCTCGCGGTTGTCGCGCTTGGCGCCTGGATCATCGCCAGGACGGCGCTAGCACCACTGCGGCGGTTCCAACGCATGGCAGCATCGATAGGAGCTAGGTCGCTTAACCGACGCGTTTCTGAATCAGGGCTTCCGGGAGAGCTGAGTGCGCTGGCTCGAGAATTTAATGGAATGCTGGAGCGCATCGACGGCGGCTACCGTCGGCTCCAGGAGTTTTCAGCGGACCTCGCGCATGAGTTGCGCACCCCCATCGCTACCCTTCTGGGACGAAACCAAGTGGCGTTGTCGCGGGAGCGATCACCGGCGCAGCTCAGGGAAGTTTTGGAGGGGGATATCGAAGAACTGGAGCGGCTGTCCAGGCTGATTTCGGACATGCTGCTCATTGCGCAAGCGGAGCAGGGGGAAGGCGTGCTGCAGTGCCAGCATGTGGACTTGCATCATGAAGCCACCCATATTGCCGAATATCTTTCCGTGGTCGCAGAAGAAAAGGGCGTGAAGGTAGATGTGGACGGGCACGGCGCCGTTCACGCGGACTTAATGCTCGTGCAGCGCGCGATCACCAACGTGCTCTCGAACGCAGTGCGGCACGCCGACCCCGGAACTACTATTCATGTTGCAGTGGAAGGGGGCCCGCGCAGCAGCAATTTGAGAGTTTCCAACGTCGGTGGCCACATCGCGATTGATCACCTGGAGCGCATTTTCGATCGCTTTTACCGCATCGATTCGTCGCGCGCACGACTGTCCGGTGGTACCGGACTTGGCCTCGCAATCGTGCGTTCCATCATGGAGGCGCACGGCGGCAATGTACGCGCGCGCAGCGACTCCAGCACGCGTACAACAACGTTTGAACTGACGTTTCCTGCAAGAAGTGACACGCGCGCGCAGCATGTTCGTGGAACTGCTACAGGCGAAGTCTGATGACTGCTGCCGCAGGAACTGCCCACAGCAGCGGGTGAGCGGTGGTGAGGAGCCGCTGCTCCTGGACAGGCCCATGTTCATCGGCTCTTTTCAGCCTGGCGTCGCATTTCACACGTCCAATGCTTTTCCCTGCAGCCCCCTTCCTTGCGTATTGGTAACCCTCATGTCAGTTCGCGGACCCCACCGCGAGCCTACATTGGCCTCCGTGTTGCAGCGAATGCATCACGCCCGTGCAGGGGTCTGCATGGGCCCACTGCCAACATCAGAGGAGTTAAACATGTCCATCCGCAAATCTGCCGTCGTGATCGCTTTCGCCGCGCTGGCATCGCCCATTGCTTTCGCCAACAGTGGCGCCACATGGGTTGGTGGTGAAGTCGGGTTTGAAACGCACCCGGTCCAAAGCAGCCGAACGCGTGCACAAGTGCAAGCCCAACTGCAGGAATTTCGTGCCAATCCGATAACGGTCGATGGCGGCCGTGTGGTGGGCGGAGACGCAGGCTATGTGCCACACCAGCACGAGTATGTTCGTCGAGACGGGCGGCGCGTCCATAACGATGCCTTCAATGCCACTGCGCCGAGCACGATGGGTGCTTCGCCCGCGCTGAGTGAGTCCGAGCGGCGAGCGATGCGCGAGCAGTACATCAACTAAGCATCAGACAAGACTGCCGCAGCGCCAACCAGATTACAAAATCGTAATCTGGTTGTAGTCCTTCTGAACGCACCGTCCACGTAAACTGCCCAGCAGTAAATTCATCATTAGCCCCGACAGCTACTCGGTCCACCTCGCATAAATAACTAAATCAGCCATGGTGCGCCTTCGCCTCTTGCTAGCTTGCTTACTGATTGCTGCCATCCCCTCGCTGGGGCTGGCCGGGCCAGCGAAAGCTGCAGTCTTTTCAAGCGGTGGCGCGCCGGGCTGTTTCGGAATCGACGGGCATAAACACGCTCATCACGACCATGGCGCCGCTGCTATGGGCGGCGAGGAGCCCCAGTCGATCGGGCTGACTGCTCATCTGACCGGTGCAGCCCACGAGTGTGGCGCGTGTGTCGCCTGCGGTCACGCTGTGGGGCTTAGCCTGACGGAAGCTCTGGCTTTGGCGGGAGCACAGCTGACTCTGCCCGCAGCCGAGCCCGTCGTCCGCATCAACGGAGTTCCCGTCCAAGTTCCGGACAAGCCCCCTCGCGACTGAACTGCTGCCACTGCGCGCGCCGGTCCGCTCCTCGGCCACGAGGCGAGTGCTCCGGCGGGGATATCTGTTCGATTCTTTGCGAGAACCTTATGCCTGTTCCTTTCTTCCTCCGCAGCCACGTCGCAGCGTTAGCCGCTACGGCGAGCTTGGCTGCACTAGCACAACCCGCACCTTCACAACCCGCACCTTCTCCTCACCACGCGACCAGCGAAGCTGCGGCGGCGGGCACCAGCTCCTCGGGCGCGCTGACGTACCGGTCCGCTCTGGAGGGCTACCAGCCTTTCACGGACGAGAAGATCGTGAACTGGAAGGACGCCAATGACACCGTCGGCCAGATCGGCGGCTGGCGCGCCTATGCAAAGGAGGCGCAGCAAGCAGATGGTCAACAAAGCCAGGGCGCTGCGCCGCGCCAGGACGGACGTCAGTCACCTGCACAGCCGGAAGGCAGCCGGGGGGCTTCCGGCGCTGCGAACCCGCACGCCGGCCACGGCAAGCAATAAAGACGAGAAGACGAACTGACGATGAAAACAAGAATTTTCCGACTCACAGCCGTGGCTGCGGCAGCTTTTGTCCTGGCGGGCTGCGCATCCCTGAACATTGAGCAGGCCGTCCAGGAGACGAACCAAGCAGTTCCGACCTTTACGCAAGGCAAGCTCGAGCTCAGCCGCACCGACGAACAGCGCCAGTCGCGCCAACGCCTGAGCGAGCAGCTGCTGGCAACACCTTTAGGTGTGGACGAAGCGGTTCAGCTTGCCTTGGCAAACAGTCCCGCGATGCAAGCATTGATTGCTCAAAGCTGGGCAGATTTGGCCGCGGCGAACCAGTTCGGCCGGATTGCTAACCCGGTCTTTACGTTCGAGCGCGTGCGCCTTGGCAGCGAGCTGGAGATCGGGCGATTGCTGTCGTTTGGCCTGTTGGACCTGATTACCCTTCCACAGCGCCAGGTGATTTCTCGTAGCCAGACGGCCCAGGCCAAGACGCAGTTGAGTGCTGCCGTTGTTGATCAGGTAAGCCAAGTCCGGCAAGGCTGGGTTCGGGCCGTCGCCGCCCAGCAGCAGCTTACCTACGCCCAACAGGTCAACAAGTCAGCGGAGGCCGGCGCCGAGTTGGCTCGGCGGCTGCAGCAGGTGGGGAATTTCACCCGCCTGCAGCGGGCGAGGCAGCAGGCGTTCTATGCCGATGCCGTTGCCCAGCTTGCCGCAGCCAATCACGCGGCCACGGCAGCGCGCGAGGAACTGGTGCGCCTGCTCGGGCTTGACGCCGGCCAAGCCGCGCAGCTCAAGCTGCCGGAGCGCCTTCCGGACCTCCCCAAGCAAGCGCGGGCCACAGTAGACGTCACTGCTGCGGCCACGCAGCAGCGCCTGGACGTGCAGCTGGCCCGCCAACAACTGGAGGTGGCCGGGAGGGCGCAAGGATTAAATCTGGTCAACAGCCTTTTCGATACGGAGGCTGGAGTGCGCCGCGACACCGTCTTTGACGGTGATGAGCGTGCCAATGCGAGTGGCTTTGAGTTAGCGATCCGCCTGCCGCTTTTTGATTGGGGCGGTGCACAGCGCGCCGCGATGAACGCGCAGTCCCTGGCGGCCGCAAACCGATATGAGGCCGTGGCGCGCTCGGCCTCGTCGCAGCTACGCGAGTCTTACTCAGCGTATCGAACTGCCTATGACGTGGCGCGGCACTACCGCGACGAGATCGTGCCGCTGCGCAAGACGATCTCTGACGAAAACGTACTTCGCTACAACGGCATGTTCATCGGAGTGTTTGAGCTGCTGGCTGACACGCGCGAGCAGGTGACCAGCGTCATGCAGGCGATCAATGCGCAGCAGCAGTTCTGGCTGGCGGACGCTGGACTTGCATCCTCTCTCATCGGCAAACCCCTCGCAGTGGGAGCCACAGCTGTCTCGGCCGGCGCACCAGCCGGAGGCGCTGAAGCAGGCCATTGAGCCAACTCTGAACGTACACGAGCAAGGACAGAACAGATCATGACGAGCAGACGTAATTTCCTGACCAGCGCCGGCGCCATCACGGGTGCTGTCGCCGCTGCTTCGGTCAGCAAGGTGGCCATGGCCGCGGTACCCGAGCCGGTCATTCAGACCCGGCCGGACACGATGGCGCCGCTGACACCGAACACGGGCCGCCCCTACAACCCTGTCGTCACGCTTAACGGCTGGACGCTTCCATGGCGCATGAACAACGGGGTGAAGGAGTTTCACCTCGTGGCTGAACCTGTGGTGCGCGAGATGGCCCCAGGGTTCAAGGCGCACCTGTGGGGGTACAACGGCCAGTCGCCCGGCCCGACCATTGAGGTGGTCGAGGGCGATCGGGTGCGCATCTTCGTGACGAACAAATTGCCCGAGCACACCAGCATCCACTGGCACGGCCAGCGTCTGCCCAACGGAATGGACGGTGTGGCAGGTCTGACCCAGCCAGCGATTCCTTCGGGCAAGACGTTTGTCTATGAGTTCGAGGCCCGACGGCCTGGAACCTTCATGTACCACCCGCATGCCGACGAGATGGTGCAGATGGCCATGGGAATGATGGGATTCTGGATCACGCACCCGAAAGATCGCCATCCGCTCATCGATCCTGTCGACCGGGACTTCGTGTTCCTGTTGAACGCCTATGACATTGATCCGGGCGCGTACACGCCCAAGATCATGACGATGCTGGATTTCAATCTGTGGACGTTCAACAGCCGCATCTTCCCCGGCATCGACTCGATGAACGTGCGCAAGGACGACAAGGTCCGCATCCGCTTTGGCAATCTGACAATGACCAACCATCCCATTCACTTGCATGGGCATGAGTTCATTGTCACGGGCACCGATGGCGGCCCCACATCCAAGAGTACGCGATGGCATGAGGTGACCACGGATGTGGCGGTGGGCCAGATGCGACAGATTGAGTTTCTCGCCGATGAGGAAGGCGACTGGGCCTTTCATTGCCACAAGAGCCATCACACCATGAATGCGATGGGCCACGATGTGCCGACCATGATCGGCGTGGATCACCGAGGGATCGCCAAGCAGATCACCGATGTGGTGCCAGATTACATGGTGATGGGGGAGCGAGGCATGGCCGACATGACTGAGATGGAAATGCCGCTGCCTGACAACACCATCCCGATGATGGCGGGAGAGGGTCCGTTCGGCTCCGTTGAGATGGGCGGTATGTTTACCGTCGTGAAGGTGCGCGCCGACCAGCAGCCGGGCGACTACGGGAACCCGGGCTGGTTCAAGCACCCGCAGGGGACTGTGGCTTACGAGTTCACAGGGCAGCTGCCGGCCGCTGCGCGCGCAGCGGATGCCGGCCAGAACTCGATGCCTCGGCAGGCCAAGCGGACGCAGGACGTGCAAGTCAAGGTGCGCAAACCTTCGGCCGGGCACGCCGGGCACTGAAAGCGATCAGTTCACCCTCAACCACCCATGAAAGGACTCGGACATGAAAAAACTTAACGCCACCGTAGCGGCTGCGCTGATCGGCGCTTCCCTTGGCGCCTATGCGCACGAAGGCGAGACCCACGGCAAGAAGGATGCGGCTGCCGCGGCAAAGAAGGAACAGAAGGCCTGGGGCATTGCTGGCGACGCAAAGGCGGCGAACCGCACGATCGAAATTTCCATGACCGATAACATGCGGTTTAGTCCGGATCGCATCGAAGTCAAGCAGGGGGAGACGGTCCAGTTCGTCCTCAAGAACGCCGGGAAGATCATGCACGAGATGGTGATCGGCACCAAGAAGGAGCTGGACGAGCACGCCGCGATGATGGCAAAACATCCTGGGATGGAGCACGACGAGCCGTACATGGCCCATGTGGCGCCCGGCAAAGTCGGAGAGCTGGTCTGGAACTTCAACCGGCCCGGCGAGTTCGACTTTGCCTGCCTGATCGCTGGCCACTACCAGGCCGGGATGGTGGGCAAGATCAATGTGGTGGCCCAGGCCGCGAAGAGCAGCAGCCATGGTACAGGCCACAAGCACTGACGCCTGGCGCGGCCGGGCAGTTGGTGCTAGCGGCTGGGTTTGCGCTCCTCGTTGCAGCACCCGCAGCCGTGATTGCAGGCGCCGGTGGCGGGGCCGAGGTTTGGAAGGATCCGAGCTGCGGCTGCTGCACGGAGTGGGTCAAGTACCTGGAAGCGAACGGTTTCCAGCTTGAATGTGGCCCAGAAGTTCGGCTCGTGCCACACGGCGTTGATCGGCGGCTATGCCGTCGAAGGCCATGTGTCAGCTCGCGAAATCGTGCGCCTGCTCAAAGAGCGACCGCAGACACTCGGCCTAGCAGTGTGCCGGGAACGCCCGTTGGATCTCCGGGCATAGATGGCGCTCTGTACAAAGGGCGCAAGGATCCTTCAGCGTGATGCTGCTGTCCAGGGACGGCACGCCACAATTCACCAGCCATACAAAGGAAATAGTCATGAAAGCAGTTAAGCACGTCCTCGTCACCGTCGCACTTGCGGCCGCCGGTGCTCTGTCCCTGGGCGCGCACGCCCAGTCGCAGTCGCCCACCGGTGCGCAACCCGGCTCGTCGCCGGGCCCGGCTGCGGCTGCGGCTGCGGAGATGACGGAAGGCGAGGTGCGCAAGATTGACAGGGAAAACAAGAAGATCACCCTCAAGCACGGCGCCATCAAGAACTTGGACATGCCGCCTATGACCATGGTGTTCACCGTCAGCGATTCATCCCTGCTGGACAAGGTACAAACTGGCGACAAGGTGCGCTTTACAGCAGCGAACGAGAGTGGCAAGTTCACGCTCACCGATCTGCAACCGGTGAAGTAAGCACGCGGCTGCGCGTGATACACCCGCTGTTCGAGCTATCCACTGCTTCCGAGCACACGCTCAACCTTTTGATGGCCTGGGTGGCCGGAGGGGCGGCGCTTGGCGTCGGGGTTTTGTTCATGATCTGGCGCGACAAGCGCCGTGGAGTGGACAAGTCTCAGTCGAAGGGCTGGAGTATGCGGAAAGGGCGAAGGCGGCCTGTCACAGGGAGGACTTACCCGACGAGTGGGTCAGGTAGTTGCAGGGTGGTTGCGACGGTGTGGCGGCCGTTGTTGACGGGGCCCGGGATGGCGTTTCGTAGCGGTGTGCACTGCGAACTTCTTCGGCACACAGCGCCTGGAAGAAGTGTGGGGAACGGTGTTGAGGCGCCGAGTACACGCGCGCGCGCACCTGTGCTGAGCATTTGAAGCGGCAGACGCAGTGCGCCTGCCGCTTTTCAGTCGGATGTTACTTGCTGTGCCCGTGGGGCGTTCCCGTTTCGCCCATGGGTGTGTGATGGGGGCTCTCCTGCCCAACGTTTGAGCCGGAGTTGGCGGTTCCGCGTTGGCTGCCCATCACGTTGCTCTGTTGGCTACGGGTGGTTCGGTCGTACGCTGCCTCGCCGCGCTGTGCAGGGGAGCCGACCTGCGCTGCTTCAGGGTGCCCGTGGGGGGTTCCAGTTTCGCCCATTGGTGTGTGCTGCACGCTCTCTTGCCCGACTCCCAAGGCGGGATTGGCGGCCGGGCGAGCCGGTACGCCTTGAGCACTGACAGTTCCCACGAAGGCAAAGGCCGCGGCCACCGCTAGAAGGTGTTTGGTGTAAAGCGGAGTTTTCATGTTCGGGTTCCTTAACGTTCAAGTTGCCGGACGCGGGGTGTGCTGCGATCCGGAAGCCAAAAGATTATGGAAACACCACCGAGTTCGGAGTCAGCGTCTAACAGCGCCCGGGGTCGGCTATCAACACGGGTTGGAGTAGGGTTCTGCCACTCCAAATATCATCCAGGCTGCGTCACCTTCATTGCATTCAGATTACAAATTTGATAGCAAAACGCATTTGGTCTGCCTCTCGCGTTCGTGTCCATTTGAGTTCCGAAAACTTCACTCAGGAAGAATCGGCCTCGACGATCCTCGGCGTGTCTCCTCGGCCATTAGTTAGCCCGCTTCAAGTGAGTACTGAGTGGCGGTGGGATCGCGGGCATCGAGGCAGCGGCCGCACGGCTGGCGGCGTAACGAAAACCTGAATCAGTGGTGTCCTACGTCCCAGTCCACTTCGTCCCCCTAAATTGATTCTGTGACTCTCCTGCGCGGAGCGTGGCGATGACTGAAGGTTGCCGACGACCCGCCGGTGCTCTCACTCTCGCAGTTTGCCGATTCTGTCAATCACCACGCGAACCAGATGGAAGGCTTGCAAAAAAAAAGGAAGGGGAGGGCATCGATGCCGCCGTACCCCGCAGGGAGCGGTGCAGATTTGCGCCGTTGGAGGAGAACACGTTGCCGCAAGGCGTTCGAAACGAACTTTGATTTAGCAATCTCATGCCACACCAGAACTTCACCAGCTGTATAGCTGCCTGCTATGACTGCGCGGAAGCGTGCAACCACTGTGCGGCCTCCTGCTTGCAAGAGCAAGATGTGAGGATGATGGCGCGCTGCGTCGCGCTTGACATCGACTGCGCGCAAATTTGCGAGCTCGCCGCTGCCGTGATGAGTCGCGCGAGCGAAAACTCGAAGACTGTGTGCAGTGCCTGTGCCGAGATTTGCCAAGTCTGCGGAGATGAGTGCGCCAAGCACAGCATGGATCACTGCCAAGCCTGTGCACAGGCTTGCCGGCGGTGCGCCGACGAGTGCCGGAAGATGGCCGCCATGGCGTAGCAGCAACCCGCAGGCGATGGGTTGTTGGTGCATAAGGCACCTGCCTGCCGCGCACCGACTGCGGGCCCTCGAGTACCCACACCGAAGTGAGTGATCATGGATCAAGAAGAAAAGAAACCCATCGTCATCCTTACGGGGGCAACCGGGTTCATAGGCGCAGCATTGGTGCAGAAACTTGCGAGCGCGTACACCGTCGTGGCATTTGACCGACCAGGGCCACCAGATCCTCCTGAGCCCGCTCACGCCGTTGCGTTTGATCTGGTGTCCGACGAGGCCGTTCACTCGGCGGTTACTCAGGTTTCTCAGCGCTTCGGTAGGCGCATCGCAGCGGTCGTTCACCTGGCTGCGTACTACGACACCTCCGGCGAGCCCAACCCCTTGTACGACAAGGTCAACGTGGAGGGGACCCAAAGGCTCATCGATCAACTGCAGGCGCTCGAAGTTGAGCAGTTCATCTATGCCAGCACGATGCTCGTACATAAGCCGAGCGACCGGCCCGAGATCCGGATCAATGAGTCTTCCGCTATCGAACCAGCTTGGGCATATCCGGAGTCGAAGGCAAGTGCGGAAGAGGTGGCTCGGCAACGGCACGGCCGGGTGCCGCTGGTGCTGCTGCGGATCGCGGGAGTCTATGACGATATTGGGCACTCGCCATTCATCGCAGAGCAGATTGCGCGCATCTACGAGCACCGACTCATCTCCCACTTTTATCCTGGAATGCTGTGCGCCGGGCAGTCATTTCTTCATGTCGATGACCTCGCCGCAGCCGTTGTCCGCCTGATCGAGCGCCGCAGATCCTTGCCGGCCGAGTCCGCGTTGCTGGTTGGTGAGCCCGAAGCCCTCGGCTATGCAGAAATACAGGACATCGTCGGGGAGGCCCTCCACGGCGAGGGCTGGCGAACGCTGCGGATCCCTCAGCCGCTCGCCCGGGCCGGTAGCTGGCTGCAGAACGAAGTCGTTGGCAGCGACAGTGCGATCAAGCCCTGGATGGTCGACGAAGCCAACGACCACTACGTGCTCGATATTTCGAGAGCACGGCAGCTGCTCGGCTGGGAGCCGGAGCGCTCGCTTAGGGAAACGCTGCCCAAGATGATTGCAGCGCTCAGGGCAGACCCGTCGGCCTGGTACAAGGCAAACAAGCTGAACCCGTCGCTGGTCGCATGGTATGGGCAGCGCCGCAAGCCTGATTCGAACGAGAGCGATGGCCACGGGAAAGGGCGTGGACATGGACATGAGCAGAGTGAAGCAGAGCTCACGGGTCACGAAGGGCATGAGCATCACAGGCCTGGTGGCGACACCGGGGGTGGCCAGCATTCCGGACACGATCACATGCAGATGATGAGCGTCGATGCTGCCCGTACCCGTTGGGCGCACTTTGCGAACATTGGACTGGGCTTATGGCTGGCGGCCAGTCCCTTCGTGTACGACACAGCGAACGTCAGCGCTTCTGAACAGATACTTGCGATCACCGCCGAGCGGCAGCTGCCCGCCCCTGAATGGCGTGCCCAAGCCCTCGCGGTGAGCGACATCCTCAGTGGTCTTTTGATCGCGGTCTTCGGCGCGCTTTCTCTCTCCAGGCGACACGCCTGGTTTGCTCAGTGGGCCGTCGCGTTCATTGGTATCTGGCTGCTGTTCGCGCCACTTTTTTTCTGGAGCCCGAGTGCCGCGCAATACCAGAACGACCTGCTCGTCGGCTCGCTGGTGATCGCCTTCTCCGTTCTGGTGCCGATGATGCCCGGCATGAGCATGGAGGGCATGATGGACCCGAAGGCGGTTCCCCCAGGCTGGAGCTACTGTCCATCGACCGGCGCGCAACGGCTTCCCATCGCCGTCATGGGGCTCATCGGGCTGCTCATCTCGCGCATGCTTACCGCTTATCAGCTGGGCCACATCGATCAAGCGTGGGAGCCGTTCTTCGCAGGCAGCCTGCAGGACCCACGCAACGGCACCGAGGAGATCATCACGTCCGAAGTCTCGCGTGCCTGGCCCATCCCGGATGCCGGCCTTGGAGCGGTGAGCTACATGTTGGAGATCTTGATGGCCGTCATGGGAACGCGTAATCGCTGGCGCACCATGCCCTGGATGGTCACCTTCTTCGGCATCTTGGTGATCCCGCTGGGTGTGATCAGCGTTTACTTCATCATCATTCAGCCTATTGTGATCGGCACATGGAGCACGCCAGCCTTGATCGCCGGGCTCGCGATGCTCGTCATGATCCCATTCGCGATCGACGAGGTCATTGCGATGGGGCAGTACCTGTACTGGGCGCGCTGCCGCGGAAAGCCTTTGCTCAGGATCTTCTTCAAAGGAGGCGCCGTGGAGGGCGGGCGGGAGGACAACGAGGACTGGCTGGGTCAGCCCGGCGCTGCCTGGCGCGACTTGGCGCGAGGGGTCACGCTCCCGTGGACACTGGCGGTCGTGGTCGCCCTTGGCGCCGTGCTGATGTTGACCCGGGTGCTGTTCGGCAACGAGGGCGCGATGGCCAACAGCGATCATGTCGTCGGAGCGCTTGTCATCACAGTGGCCATCATCGCAACAGCTGAGGTTGCTCGGGCGCTGCGGTTTGTGAACGTTTTACTCGGCGGCTGGCTGCTCTTGTCGCCTTGGCTGATGGACGGTGCTTCCAGCAGCGGAAAGCTGGCCAGTGTCGTGCTGGGTCTTGCCGTCATCAGTCTAAGCCTTCCCCGCGGGCGCCGCAGCAAGGAGCACTACGCCAGCTGGGACCGATTTGTAATCTGACCGGGAGCAGCCGTGTCGCCTCGCGGATATCTCCACTTGCAAGGGCAAACAGCGTTGAGTGACCGGTGGGAGCGGTCTTAGCATTAAGGATAACGGCTGACCATGAGTTTGAAAATCGAAGACTACGCGCTCATTGGTGATTGCGAGAGTGCGGCCCTCGTCGGAAAGAACGGATCCATCGATTGGCTGTGCTGGCCACGTTTCGATTCGGCAGCGTGTTTCGCAGCGCTGCTCGGAAGTCCAGAGCATGGTCGTTGGCTGCTGGCCCCGGCCGATCCGCAGGCCCGCTCTCGTCGACGCTATGAGGACGGCTCGGTCGTGCTCCAAACCGATTGGGAGACGGCGCATGGCAGGGTGCTCGTCACGGACTTCATGCCGGTACGCGATTCGTCGCCGCACCTCATCCGAACTGTGCGCGGTTTGGCCGGGGATGTTCCGATGACGATGGACCTGGCGTTTCGCTTCGACTATGGGAGCGTCATTCCCTGGGTTACGCGTTTGGAGCAGGGGGATGGCATCCGCGCAGTTGCCGGACCTGACATGGTCGTGCTGCGCTCACCGGTCGCACTGCGCGGGGAAGACTCCCGCACGCGCGCGGAGTTTACGGTGCATGCGGGAGACCACTTCTCTTTTGCGCTGTCGTACGTCCCCTCGCACCAGGAGGAGCCCCGCGGAGCTGACGCTGCCCAGGCGCTCTGCGAGACCCGCCAGTTCTGGCGCGACTGGTCGGCCCGATGCACCCACACGGGAAACTGGCACGAGGCTGTACTACGTTCACACATCACCCTGAAGGCGCTGACCTATGCGCCAACCGGCGGCATTGTTGCGGCCGCGACAACCTCGCTGCCCGAGCGGCACGGCGGGACGCGTAATTGGGACTACCGCTATTGCTGGCTGCGAGATGCAACGTTCACGCTGCTGTCCTTGATGGATTCTGGCTACAGGGACGAAGCGTTTGCATGGCGGCAGTGGCTGCTTCGTGCGGTTGCGGGGAACCCTGCGAAGGCGCAGATCATGTACGGCCTTGCGGGCGAGCGGCGCTTGACCGAGTGGGAAGTGCCCTGGCTGCCGGGGTACCAAGGTGCGCGGCCGGTGCGGGTCGGAAACGCAGCCTATAGCCAGCTTCAGGTGGACGTGTTCGGCGAAGTGCTCGATGCTCTCTATCAGGCTCGATGCGCACATCTTGGCGGCGATCCGCAGGTGGGCTGGGATCTGGAGCAAGCTCTGGTGCGACACCTCACGACCGTTTGGGACCAGCCGGACGAGGGGATCTGGGAGACCCGCGGCGAAAGGCGGCACTTCACCTTCTCCAAGGTCATGGCTTGGGTGGCTCTCGATCGTGCGGTACGCAGCGCACAGCAATTCGGGCTTCCCGGACCCGCGAGTGAGTGGACTTCCTTGCGCGATCGTATCCACCGAGACATTTGTGAAAAGGCCTTCGACGCCCGGCTGGGCAGCTTTACCCAGTCCTATGGCTCGTCGCATCTGGACGCCAGCCTGCTGCTGTTGCCGGTGGTGGGCTTCCTGCCGGCATCGGATCCCCGCATACAGGGAACGGTCGCAGCCATTGAACACCGGCTGCTGCGGGACGGCCTCGTGCTGCGCTACGACTCCGCCGAGGCGAGCGATGGGCTACCACCAGGCGAAGGCGCCTTTCTGGCGTGCAGCTTCTGGTTCGTTGACAACCTCGTCCTGCAGGGCAGACAAGCACAAGCGCGCGAGCTGTTCGAGCATCTGCTGTCGCTGCGCAATGACGTTGGTCTTCTGGCCGAGGAGTACGACCCGGTAGCCAAGCGCCAGCTGGGCAACTTTCCGCAAGCGTTCAGCCATCTGGCACTCGCAGACAGCGCACGCAACCTGGGGCAGGCACCGGGGCCCGCCGAGCGTCGGCAGAAGGGCGCGGTCTTGGAGCGCGGCAGATGATGACGGCGCTGCAGGGCAGCTGGTCAGGCACGCTAGGCGTGTTCCCGACCAGGCCGATCGCCTCCCCCGTCCGGTCCGCCGATGCGCGCGCCGGCGTGCTGCAGGTCTCGTAGCTTCGGCGCAGTGAAGCCAGCCAGGCGCGCCACATCATCCCAGCTTCGCAGCGGACGAGCGTGCACGAGCTGCTGGATCATGTCGGAGTCAAGCCCCAGCGCACTCGACAGTACCTGTTCGCTCGCGGTGTTCAGATCTACACCCACGGCGCGAGATTGCGGTGCTTCGTTGGTCATGGTGAGTACTGCAGGGGTTCGTGAGGAAACGGCGCTGGAGGCGGAACAAGCTGGAGGGCTAGATCTGCTCACTGCTGGAGGCTACCCGGCATACCGCTCCAGAGCTGTGCCGTCCGGCGCTACATCTTCGCTCATCAGGTCATGGGAAGAATACGCAGGAGGCGAGGGTGGGTCGCTGCGCGTGTTGCCGCGGAGCCGGATACGCCGGGCGGCTGCCAACGCCAGGAGCGCGGCGAGCGCGGCCAGCCACAGGTGCCGCGACCCGGTTGTGTTCCTCACGTGTTCGTTCCCTTCCAGCGCCGCAGGGTCAGTGCGTTGGCCACCACGCTCACGCTGCTGAAGGCCATCGCAGCACCGGCAAGCATGGGACTGAGAAAGCCGAATGCCGCGAGCGGAATCCCCACCACGTTGTAGATGAAGGCCCAAAAGAGGTTCTGGCGAATCTTACTGTAGGTGCGCCGCGAGATGTCGATCGCGTCCGCGACCAGCGCGGGGTTGCCGCGCATGAGGGTCACCCCTGCCGCGTGCATCGCCACTTCGGTGCCCGTCGCCATAGCGATGCCCACGTCGGCGGCGGCCAGGGCGGGAGCATCGTTGATGCCGTCACCCACCATCGCCACGGTCCTGCCGTCCTGCTTCAGTTCGCCGATGATCCGCGCCTTGTCTTCAGGCAGAACTTCCGCCCTGATTTCGTCGATGCCGAGTTCCCCCGCAACAGCCTGCGCACTGCCGCGGTTGTCGCCCGTCACCAGAACTGATGCGACACCCTGCGCATGCAGGCTGCGGATAGCGAGCGCTGCGGTCGCCTTGACCGTATCCCCGAAAGCCAGCAGCCCTTGAAGCGTCGGTCCGTCGGTGACGTCTGCAAGCCAGGACACGGTCTTGCCGGCCGACTCGAGTTCACGGGCCCGCTGCGCCATGGCCGCGACGTCCACGCCGAGCTCCTGCATCCAGCGGCCACTACCCAGCCTGAGCTCGCGCCCTTCCACGAGGGCAGCCATTCCGCGCCCCGCTGCGGCACGTACCTGAGAAGCGCCGGCTTCGGGGACGCCCTCCCGCGCAGCCGCATCGACGACCGCCCGCGCGAGCGGGTGCTCGCTGCCGCGCTGGATAGCGGCGGCAGCCGTTAGGAAGCCAGCACGGTCGCCGTCCAAGGCCTCGGCTGCGACAAGCTCAGGCTTGCCCTCGGTGAGCGTGCCGGTTTTGTCGAAGGCCACCGCTCGTACCTTGTGGGCTACCTCCAAGGCCTCCGCATCCTTGATCAGGATGCCGTGCCGGGCGGCAACGCCCGTTCCCGCCATGATCGCGGTGGGCGTGGCGAGGCCAAGCGCGCAGGGGCACGCAATCACGAGCACGGCCACCGCGTTGAGGATCGCTGCTTCCCAGTTGCCAGTGGCAAGTCCCCACCCAACCACGGTAACCAGCGCAATGACGATCACGATGGGGACAAAGACCTCGCTGACCTTGTCCACGAGCCGCTGGATCGGGGCCTTTTTCGCCTGCGCCGACTCCACCAGTCTTACGATCCGTGCCAGCGTGGATTCGGTGCCGACTGCTGTGGTGCGAACCACGAGCAGGCCCTCTGCGTTCACGGAGCCGCCAGTCACCTTGTCGCCTTCGTATTTCGCCACGGGCAGGCTCTCCCCGGTGATCAGCGACTCATCCACCTGGCTGGCGCCCTCCACGACGATGCCATCGACCGGCATCCGTTCACCTGGTCGCACAACCACCAGATCTCCCTTGGCCACCTGGCTTGCAGGAACCTCCTGCTCTTGCCCATTCCTGCGCACGCGTGCAGTCTCCGGCCGCAGCGCGTTGAGGGCACGGATCGCCTCGGTGGTCTGCCGCTTGGCCCGGGTCTCGAGCCATTTTCCGAGGAGCACCAGGGTGATGATGATGGCCGACGCTTCGAAGTACAGGTGCTGCGCCGCATGGGCGCCGCCCCGGTACATCAGGTACAGACTCAGCCCGTAGGCGGCGCTGGTGCCAATGGCGACCAGCAGGTCCATGTTGCCGGCCCGAGCTTTGATGGCCTTCCATGCGGAGCGGTAGAAGCGAGCACCCAGCCAGAACTGGACCGGCGTAGCCAGGATGAGCTGCCACCAGGCAGGCAGTGCCCAATCCAGACCAAACAGTCCACCGCCCATGGGAATCACCAGAGGCAGCGAGAGCACGGCGGACACAGCGACGGGCCACCAATCGTTCATCGACCCGTGCGGCACCCGGACATCCTCTCCTGGCGCCAGTTGGGAGCGCGTCGTGTAGCCCGCCTTCTCCACAGCCGCGGCAAGTGCCGTACGGTCGGCTCCGGGGGCCAGCTTCAGGTCGGCTCTTTCTGTAGCCAGGTTGACCTCAGCGGAGAGCACGCCAGGAACCTTCTTCAGTGCCTTTTCGACTCGGGACACGCACGATGCGCACGTCATTCCCTCGATGCCGAAGCTGAAGGCCTCTTCCGTGACCGTGTAGCCGGCACGCTCGACAGCCGAGCGCAGCGTCTCGACGGAGATGCTGCGCTCGGCGCGTACGGTCGCAACCTCCGTGGCGAGGTTCACGGCGACATCCTCGACGCCGGGAACGGCGGAGAGCGATTTCTCGACCCGAGCCACGCACGAGGCACAGGTCATGCCTTCGATCGGGAGGGTCCAGTCGACGATCGTGTCCGATTCAGGTGTGGCAAGCAAAGTAGTTTCCATGGCACTTCTCTCAACTCGACGATGGAATGTCATCGCATAGCGTCCACCTTCCCACGATGGCAAGGTCAATCTCTTTCGCCAATCGCCCCGGTTGCAGGGTTGCTTGCGCGGGGCGCGAGGCCAGACATTGCCACAACGCAGTGTCCACTGGCGCTGCCCGATGCAAGTTCCGGAACCCGACCTACGCCAATGGGTGCTCGCACCTCGGCGGGCCCGAATCTTGGATACCCTACAATCGCGCCGCCATGAAGCCAGGCCGCCGATACCGCATCTTCACAGTGATTTTCTCGCTGTGCATGCTGCTGTTCGCCCAGGGCGTGCTCGCTGGCTATTTCTGCCAGCAAGCCGCGACCTCGGTCGATGCTTCAGCTGCCACTGCCACTGCCACTGCCACTGACTGCACGGTCACGATGAGCTCGAGCGACGAGCAGGACCGCGAGTTGTGCCACGCCCACTGCCAGTCGGGCTCGCAGACGGCAGACAGCTACCAGCCAGCCGCGCCCCAGGATGTGCGGGAGTTGTCTGACGCCCTGACGGTCGAGCTGGCTCCCGCAGAGCGGACTGAGCGGAGCGGGCCTCAGCCAAATCTTTTGCGGCGATCCTCGGCGCCTTCGATCGCCCTTCAGCACTGCTGCCTGCGAACCTGATCTCCTGGCGACCCTAGCTGCCGTGCAAGGGCCCCTTCGGCTCTGCCCGGCGTCCTTTCCGGTCCCGGAGGTCTCTCATGTTTTTCTTTTTCCGCGGCTTGGGCGCAGCCGCACTCGCCTTGATGGTGGCGGCTCATGCTGGGGCACAGCAACTCACCCTGCCCGAGGCGCAGCAGATTGCTCTATCGCGCTCGCAGTCACTAGCGGCACATGACGCTGCCGCGGAGGCGACCCGCGAGATGGCAGTAACTGCCGCCCAATTGCCAGACCCCGTGCTGCGAGCCGGGGTCGACAACGTGCCCCTCAGCGGCCCGGAGCGGTTCAGCCTCTCCAGGGACTTCATGACGATGCGTCGCATAGGGGTGATGCAGGAGCTCACGCGCTCCGACAAGCGCAAGCTCCGGGCCGAGCGCGTTCTGCGGGAAGGCGCGCGCATTCAGGCCGAGCGGCTGATGTCCGTTGCGGACATCCAGCGCGAGACGGCTTTGGCCTGGATCGAACGCGGGTATACCGACCAGACGCTGGATCTGCTTCGGGCACAGCTGGATGAAGCCCAGTTGCAGGTGCAGGGGGCGGAGGTCGCGTTCCGAGCTGGGCGCGGCAATCAGGCGGACGTATTCACGGCACGAGCCGCCATAGTCGACCTGCAGGACACGGTGCGCCGCGCCGAGCGCCTGCGCCAGAACGCGAACGTTTCGCTGGCCCGCTGGATCGGTCCTGAGGCTGCCGCCCGAGCCGCAGCGACGCCGGTGCTCGACTGGCGCGACGCTGTGGTCGAACAGGTTCTTTCGGCGCAGCGTTGGCGAGGCCAGCCGCGCTTGCGCCTGCTCGATGCGCAAGTGCAGGCCGCCGAGATCGAAGTTCGTCAGGCACAGGCCAATACCCGTGCCGACTGGAGCGTGGAGCTCATGTACAGCCAGCGCGGCTCGCGCTATTCGGACATGGTCTCCGTCGGCGTCTCCATCCCGCTCCAGCTTGACCGGGCAAATCGGCAGAACCGGGAGATTGCGGCCAAGCAGGCGCTGCTGCGCCAGGCCGAGGCCGCGTACGAAGAGGCCCTCAGAGCAGAGGAGGCCGTTGCGCGCCAATGGCTCAACGAGTGGACCAACGGCAGGCTGCGGGTCGAAAGGCTCACGATCGACCTGCTGCCGCAAACGCGCAACCGCACCGAAGCCGCCCTCGCGACGTACCGCGCGGGCCGGGGCAGCCTGGAAGCCGTGCTGGGCGCCCGCCGCGACGAGCTGGATGCCCGCATGCAAATCCTCTCGCTGGAAGCGGAAGCCTCCCGTGTCTGGGCCCAGCTTCGATACCTCGCTCCCGACCCGACCCTGGCTTCGCGCTGAAGGACACGTCTGCATGAACAGCAAGCACATCATCTTCACGGCAGCATTTGCCGTCGCGCTGGGCGCCGGTGGCTACGGCCTTTATTGGCTCGGCGAACGCGAGGGAGCCGCCCGGTCGGCCGCTGCAGCGCCAGCCGCCGAGCTGTCTCAGGCGGCACGGCAGGCTGCCGGGCCGCCCACCCAGAGCCCTGCACCGCAAGCAGTCCCCCAGACGATCGCCGAAGGCGAGGAAGCCACCCGCCGCCACGTTGCGGCGGGAATCAAGGCCGGGGACGTGGACCCCGGCACCGGCCGCAAGGTCCTGTACTACCACGACCCGATGGTGCCGGGGAACAAGTTCGACAAGCCCGGCAAATCCCCTTTCATGGACATGATGCTGGTGCCGGTCTATGCCGATGGCGACACGGACCAGGGCAAGGTGACGGTGAGCTCGCGCATCCAGCAGAACCTGGGCATCCGCATCGCCCAGGTCACCGAAGGTCATGCCGCGGCGGAGGTGACCGCCGTCGGGAACATCGCTTTCAACGAACGCGACCAGGCGGTGGTCCAGTCCCGCGCTGCAGGCTTCGTCGAGCGGCTTCACGTCCGCGCCACGCTCGACCGCGTCGCCAAGGGGCAGAAGCTGGCGGAGCTGTACGTCCCCGACTGGGTGGCCGTTCAGGAGGAGTTCCTCGCGGTGCGCCGGATGCAAGGGACAGATCTCGCCGGGCTGCTGGATGGCGCCCGCGCGAGGATGCGCCAGGCGGGAATGAGCGAAGAGCAGATTCGCCGGGTCGATGAGACGGGCCGCCCGGACGCGCGGATTGCGGTGACTGCTCCGATCAGCGGCCTGGTGACGGAAATCGGTCTGCGTGAGGGCATGGCCGTCATGGCGGGCACCACCCTGTTCAGGATCAACGGGTTCGGCTCCGTGTGGGCGAACGCCGAGGTCCCGGAGAGCCAGGCCGCGTTGGTGCGGCCCGGCACGCGCGTGGTCGCCCAGACCCCGGCTGCACCGGGCTCGGATTTCGAAGGGCGGGTACAGACGCTGCTGCCCAGCGTGGACGCGGCCACGCGCACGATCAGGGCACGCGTGGAGTTGCCGAACCCGCGGGGGCAGCTGGTTCCCGGCATGTTCGTGTCCATGAAGTTTTCGGATCCGCGCCGGGAAAAGGCCGTGCTCGTGCCGAGTGAAGCTCTGATCTACACCGGCAAGCGCACTGTGGTCATCGTGGCGGAGGAGAGCGGAAGGTTCAGGCCCGTGGAGGTTCAAACCGGCATCGAATCGGGCAATCAGACAGAGGTGCTGCGGGGCCTGCAATCCGGTCAGCGGGTGGTGGTCTCCTCGCAGTTTCTCATCGACTCCGAAGCCAGCCTCAAGGGCGTGGAAGCCCGGCTGAACGAGCCGACTGAAGCGGCCGCTACGAACGCCGCTGCTGCGCAGCAGACGTACCGGTCGCAAGCGACGATCGAAGAGTTGAGCCAGGACACCGTCACGCTAGCGCATGGCCCGATCGCAGAGCTGAAGTGGGGGTCGATGACGATGGAGTTCAAGATGCCTCCTCGCGACAAGCGCCCGCCCGGCTTGAAGGTGGGTGACCCCGTGGCGTTCGAGTTCTACATGGAAAAGGAAGGGCCACCGCAGGTGACCAGCCTGACGATGCTGAAGAAGGCTGCAGCGTCTACGGCTGCTGAACCCACGGCACCGCGAGCGACCCAGCGAGGCAACTGATGATCGCAGGCGTTATCCGCTGGTCCATCCAGAACCGCTTCCTGGTCTTGCTGGCCACCTTGTTCCTGGCTGCATGGGGCCTGTTCGCCGTGGCCAAGACTCCGTTGGACGCGTTGCCCGACCTGTCGGATGTGCAGGTGATCATCCGCACCACCTACCCGGGGCAGGCGCCGCAGATCGTTGAAAACCAGATCACCTATCCGCTGACGACCACGATGATGTCCGTGCCCGGCGCCAAGACGGTGCGGGGGTACTCCTTCTTCGGCGACTCGTTCGTGTATGTGCTGTTCGAGGACGGCACGGACCTCTACTGGGCCCGCTCCCGGGTGCTGGAGTACCTGAACCAGGTGCAGGCGAGGCTGCCAGCCCAGGCCACGGCATCGCTGGGACCGGACGCGACCGGCGTCGGCTGGATCTATCAGTACGCGCTGGTCGACCGCACGGGCAAGCACGACATCGGACAGCTCAGAGCCCTGCAGGACTGGTTCCTCAAGTTCGAACTCAAGACGGTTCCCAACGTGGCGGAGGTGGCCTCGATCGGCGGCATGGTTCGCCAGTACCAGATCGTGCTGGATCCGGACAAGCTCGCCGCCTACTCCATTCCACACACGAAGGTCGTGGAAGCGCTGCAACGGTCAAACCAGGAAACCGGGGGCTCGGTTCTGGAACTGGGCGAGGCGGAGTACATGGTCCGGGCATCAGGCTATCTGCAGTCGCTCGACGACTTTCGCCAGATTCCGCTCACCACGACGCCGGGCGGTGTTTCCGTCAGGTTGGGCGACGTCTCGCGCGTGCAGCTCGGCCCGGAGATGCGCCGGGGCATCGGCGAGCTTGATGGAGAGGGTGAGGCGCCCGGCGGCATCATCGTCATGCGGTCCGGCAAGAACGCCCTGGACACGATTGCCGCCGTGAAGGCGAAGCTCGCCTCGCTGCGGGGCAGCCTGCCCGAAGGGGTGGAGATCGTGCCGGTCTACGACCGTTCCGGCCTGATCGAACGCGCCGTAGACAACCTCAGTTTCAAGCTCCTGGAGGAATTCCTCGTCGTAGCGCTGGTTTGCTTCGTCTTCCTGTTCCACATGCGTTCGGCGCTGGTGGCCATCGTCTCGCTGCCTCTGGGCATCCTGGCGGCCTTCACCGTCATGTACTACCAGGGGGTGAATGCCAACATCATGTCCTTGGGCGGGATCGCCATCGCGATCGGTGCCATGGTGGACGCCGCCGTGGTGATGATCGAGAACGCGCACAAGCACCTCGAGCAGTGGGATCACGAGCATCCCGGGAAATCGCTGGAAGGTGAGGCGCGCTGGCGTGTGATCGGCAACTCCGCCGCCGAAGTGGGTCCCGCGCTGTTCTTCTCCCTGCTGATCATCACCTTGTCCTTCATTCCGGTGTTCACGCTGGAGGCGCAGGAGGGGCGGTTGTTCTCGCCGCTTGCTTTCACGAAGACCTATGCCATGGCCGCGGCAGCCGGCCTGTCGGTGACCGTCATCCCGGTGCTGATGGGTTACCTGATTCGGGGACGTATACCGGCAGAGACCTCTAACCCTCTGAACCGGGCATTGATTGCCGCCTACCAGCCGCTGCTGAACGCCGTCCTCAGGGCTCCCCGCTTGACGCTTGGTGTCGCGCTCCTGATCCTGGCGACGAGCATCTGGCCGCTGCGGCACATCGGCAGCGAGTTCATGCCGCGCCTGGACGAAGGCGACTTGCTGTACATGCCCACGGCCTTGCCTGGCTTGTCCGCAGCCAAAGCCGGTGAGTTGCTCCAGCAGACGGACCGTTTGATCAAAACCATTCCGGAAGTAGCGAGCGTCTATGGCAAGGCGGGGCGCGCCGAAACCGCCACCGATCCGGCGCCGCTCGAAATGTTTGAGACCACCATCCAGTTCAAGCCGCGCGACCAGTGGCGTCCTGGGATGACCACGGAAAAGCTCATCGAGGAGTTGGACCGGACCGTGCGCGTGCCTGGTCTGGCGAACATCTGGGTGCCGCCGATTCGCAACCGCATCGACATGCTGGCAACCGGGATCAAGAGCGCCGTGGGCGTGAAGGTGGCCGGGCCGGACCTGGCAGCAATCGACCGCGCCACTGCCGAGATCGAACGCGTGCTCAAGGACGTGCCCGGGGTGACCAGCGCGCTCGCCGAGCGCCTGACCGGTGGCCGCTACATCGACGTGAACATACGGCGCGATGCGGCGTCCCGCTTCGGTCTCAACGTCGCCGACGTGCAGTCCGTGGTTAGCTCGGCGATAGGTGGGGAGAACGTCGGCGAAACGATTGAGGGTCTGCAACGGTTTCCGATCAGCATCCGCTACCCGAGGGAGATGCGAGACTCGGTTCAGAAGCTCCGAGCACTCCCCGTCGTGACGCCCACCGGACAACGCGTGGTCCTTGGCGACTTGGCCGAAGTCCGGGTCACGGACGGACCGCCGATGCTGCGCAGCGAGAACGCGCGCCTGTCCGGCTGGGTGTACGTGGACATCCGAGATCGCGACCTGCGTTCAGCCGTGCTCGACATGCAAAAGGCCGTGGCGGCCCAGGTCAAGCTGCCGCCCGGCTACTCCATCTCGTGGTCTGGACAGTTCGAATTTCTCGAGCGTGCCACCGCCAAGCTGAAGGTTGCCGTGCCGTTCACGCTCCTGATCATCTTCGTGCTGCTCTATCTCACCTTCAAGAGCTTCGGTGAGGCCCTGCTGATCATGGCGACGCTCCCCTTCGCGCTGGTGGGCGGGATCTGGCTGCTGTACCTGCTGGGCTACAACCTTTCTGTCGCTGGCGCCGTCGGCTTCATCGCACTGGCAGGAGTGGCCGCCGAGTTCGGCGTGATCATGCTGCTGTACCTGAAGCAGGCCTGGCAAGAGCGCCTGGACGAAGGTAACGATGACGAACGGAGCCTGCTCGACGCCATCCGCGAAGGAGCCGTGCTGCGCGTGCGCCCCAAGGCGATGACGGTGGCAGTGATCCTCGGAGGCCTGTTTCCAATCATGTGGGGCAGCGGCACGGGCTCGGAGGTGATGCAGCGCATCGCGGCCCCGATGGTCGGCGGAATGATCACGGCGCCACTGCTGTCGATGTTCGTCGTTCCAGCAGCCTATCTGTTGATGCGAAGGCCGCGGTCCCGCGCCAAGGCACGAATCGAAGAAGGTGCCGTGCCAAGTATCGGCCCCCAGGCGGCCCCTACCTGAGCGACAGGGGATCGTTTCCATGTTCTTTCCCAAAGCCAGCCTTATGACGAATTTGCCGCGCCATCGGTTGATCACCAGAACCGGCACGGCGATCGCGCTCGCCTTGCTTCTAGCCGCATGCGGCGAGCCGCCTGGCACGCCTGCCGCCGGGTACCACGCAGTGGATATCCGTGCGGTCGACTGGGGACGTGACTTTCGGATGACCGACCATGCAGGCCAAGTGCGAAGTCTGCGCGACTTCAAGGGCAAGGTCGTGATGATGTTCTTCGGGTTCACGCAGTGCCCGGATATCTGCCCCTCCACCATGGCCGACATGGCGCAAGCCGTGAACCAGCTTGGTGGATCGGCCGCCGAGGTGCAGGGACTGTTCGTGACGGTGGATCCGGCGCGAGACACGCCCGAGGTGCTTGCCAAGTACGTGACGGGGTTCCATCCGAGCTTTCTCGGCTTGCGCGCCAATGAGCAATCGACACAGGCGCTCGCCGACGAGTTCAAGGCGTTCTACGCAGCTCGTCGTCCGGCGCCTGCACCGGATAGCGAACATCGGCATGGAGACACTGCGCCGTACATGGTCGACCACACCCGTGCGGTGTATGTCTTCGACCGCAAGGGGAAGCTCACGCTGCTGATCACAAGCGGTCGCACGGTGGACGAAATAGCGGCGGACCTGAATCGGCTGCTGCGGGAATGATGTTTTTGAGAACTCGCGGTCATTCAGGCTCGAATTTGGTGTTTGCGAAGGAGTCAGGTCATGAGGAAAGATAGGCGGCGCGTCTTGCGGCAGGCGGGATCGGCAATGGTGGCGCTGACGCTGGTGCGACCCGCAGTAGCGGGCGGAGCCGACAGGGATTCCGACGTAGACGTCCACATCGAGCTTCGAGCGGCTCGGGACCAGGTGGCAGTGCGCCCGGGACGCCCGACCGAGGTGTGGCGATACAAGGGAAAGCTCCTCAAGGGGGAGGCTGGGAGCTTGCAGCCCTCCGACAGCTATCTCGGCCCGGTGATCCGCCTGCGGCGTGGGCAGCGTGTACGTATCGAGCTGATCAATGAACTGCCCGAGCCGACCATCATCCATTGGCACGGGCTGCATGTGCCGGACGACATGGATGGTCATCCGCGCCACGCCATCGGCCCTGGCCAGCGCTATGTGTATGCCTTCCGTGTCCTCAACCGGGCGGGGACGTACTGGTATCACGCGCATCCACACGGGCGCACCGGTCATCAGGTCTACCACGGGCTGGCAGGCTTGCTGCTCGTATCCGACGAGGAAGAAGCCGCGCTGCGGCTGCCCGGTGGCGATCAGGACATGCCGCTCGTGATTCAGGACCGGACGTTCGACGATGACAACCAGTTCGTTTATCCGGCGGCCGGCCATGGGATGGGGGCCAGCATGATGAGCCGCGGAGGGGGCGGACGTGGGATGGGGTCGATGATGGCAAGCATGATGGGCGTGCTGGGTGACCGAATCCTCGTCAACGGAAGGCAGGTTCAGGCTCTGGACGTGGACCGGCGGGCTCGCCGGCTGCGACTGCTCAATGGCTCGAACACCCGCACCTACAAGCTGGCCTGGAACGACGGCTCGCCCCTGACCGTAATCGGGACCGATGGGGGGCTTCTCGCCGCACCTGCGCACCGCAAGTTCCTTGTGCTCGGTCCAGCGGAGCGAGCAGATATCTGGACGGACTTCGCGAACTGGAAAGAGGGCGAGAGTCCTTCGCTGCAAAGTCTCCCGTTTGAGGGGGGCATGACGATGGGGAGCGGCCCGCTGCCCGACGGATCGCAATTCCCGGTCCTGCAGTTTCGGATCGTGGGGTCGGGGCCTGTGGAGCCGGCGCGGCTGCCGGACCGACTGGCGCAGCTGCCCCCGGTGCAGGCTTCCGTGGCGATCAATGCCGAGCATCCGAAGGTGTTCGACCTCACCATGGGGATGATGGTCTGGGGGATCAACGGACGGCCGTTCGAGATGCTCCAGGCCACTGCGCAGGAGACCGTGAAGCTGGGGACGCACGAGGTGTGGGAATTTCGAAACGAAGGCCGCAATTCCATGATGGGGATGGTCATGGCGCACTCGATGCATATTCACGGCCTGCAGTTCCGGGTGATCGGACGCGAGATCGCCGACCGCTTTGCCGCCGCCTACCGGACGGTCCAGCCCGGCCTCATGGACGAAGGCTGGAAAGACACGGTGCTCGTCATGCCCGGCGAGCGGGTGCGGGTGCTTGTGGGCTTTGAAGACTATCCCGGTCTGTTCCTGTACCACTGTCACATGCTGGAGCACGAGGATTCTGGGCTTATGCGCAATTACCTCGTCAAGGCCTGAGGTGGCGACCTTGCACTCCACTGTCAGGGACCGGTTCATCCGGGCGGTTCTGATATTCCTTCTCGGGCTCGCGGCGGGACTGGTGCGCGCAGAGGTGCCGCAGCAGCAGTTCGGCGCAGGCGCCCAGTCGAGAGTTCCCGCAGCAGAGTCGGCCTTGCAGGCGATCCGCAGCTGGCTGCCCGGCGGCTCGGAGCCCGACCTGCTGGACCCCGAGGCCGCATTCCAGATGGAGGTGCGTGTGCAGGGCCCCGAGTCGGTCGTCGCCACACTGACGCCCGCGCCGAACTACTACTTGTACAAGGATCGAATCAGCTTCAAGGTTGTGGCCCCTGATTCCGTTCAACTGGCCGGCGTAACGCTTCCTGCAGGCAAGCCGAAGGCCGATCCCACGTTTGGAACGGTGGAGGTGTTCCAGAACCGTGTCGATGCCGTCCTCGCACTTAACCGATCCGCGGCCGGGGAGCAGAGGCTCCAGTTGCAAGCCAGCTACCAGGGCTGCAACGAGCCCACGGGGGTTTGTTATCCCCCGATCGAGAAGTCGGTCACCATCGTGCTGCCGGCGGCCCATGCGACTGCCTCTTCAGCTGCACTCACGCCGGCCGCCCCGCCCCGGTGGACTTTGAACCTGGACGACAGGCAAGTCCGCGAGATCTTCTCAAGCGCCAACACCTGGGGGCTGCTGGCGGCATTCTTTGGATTCGGACTGCTGCTGGCGTTCACGCCGTGCATGCTACCAATGGTTCCGATTCTTTCCGGAATCGTCGTGGGGAGCGGGCGCCCGACTGGCCGCTCCCATGCGCTTGTGTTGTCCTGCGCTTATGTGCTTGGGATGGCCTTGGCCTATGCCGCTGCCGGGTTGATGGCAGGGCTGGCGGGCACGCTGGTATCCGCTTATCTGCAGAACCCGTGGGTACTCGGGTTCTTCGCCGCCACGTTCGTGCTGCTGGCGCTGTCGATGTTCGGGCTGTACGAGTTGCAGATACCCGGGTGGTTGCAGACGCGGCTCGCTGTGGCCGGTAATCGGCTTCGGGGCGGCCGGATCGCGGGCGTGTTCGCCATGGGAGCCCTGTCGGCCGTCATCATGGGCCCCTGCGTAGCGGCCCCCCTCGCGGGCGCGCTGCTCTACATCGCGCAAACCCGGGATGTTGTGCTGGGTGGCACAGCGCTTTTTTCGATGGCGATCGGTATGGGCGTCCCGCTGCTGTTGGTGGCGGCCAGTGCCGGCACGCTACTGCCCAAGGCCGGGGCGTGGATGGGTGCGATCAAGCGCGTCTCCGGCATCCTCATGCTGGCCGTCGCCATCTACGTGCTCACGCCCGTTGTGCCCGCTTCGGTTCTGCACCTGCTCTGGGCGGCGCTGCTTGTGATTTCAGCCGTCTATCTACGCGCGGTGGACTCGCTTCCACCGAGCGCCCCAGGACACTGGCGCCTTTTCAAAGGCGTAGGCTTGTTGGCTCTCGTTGCGGGGGTGGCGCTGATGCTGGGTGCGCTTTCCGGCAGCCGGGACATCCTGCAGCCTCTGTCGGCCCTGCGCATTGGGGCAGTGCCGGCGCCCGGTGCTGGCCTGCGGGAGCTCCAGTTCATTCCGGTGAGCACTGTTGCCGAACTGGATGAACAGGTCGGGGCCGCGCGTGGTCGCCCGGTGATGCTCGACTTCTGGGCCGAGTGGTGCGTGTCCTGCCTCGAAATGGACCGCTTCACGTTCAGCGATCCGCGTGTCCAGGCGCGCTTGAGCGATTTCGTCCTCCTCCGTGCGGACGTGACGGCCAATACCGGGGCGCACCGAGAGTTGCTGCGTCGGTTCTCCCTGTTCGGGCCGCCCGGAATCATTTTCTTCGACGAGCAGGGGCGCGTGACGCCAACGCGCGTGATCGGCTTCCAGGACCCGGAGCAGTTCCTCGCCAGCCTGCAGCGGATCAGTCTTTGACGGTGTGCTGGAACGCGTCGCCGATTTGCCGTCTGCAGAACCAGATCACGAGAAGCGGAATGAGGATCCACTGCAAAAAGGGTGCGAGTCCGATGCCGAGAAGTGGGACGCGGGGCATCTCATCCGAGTACGTCCATTGAACGAACCACGTGCCAGACAGTGCCAGGGTTTCGATGACAGCAGTCACTGCCAGTCCCAATGCGACAAAGGCCAGGAGCCGCACAGGAGTGGGCTGGAGGAGCCAGTAGCGTCCAGACCCCATCGCTACGGCCGAGTAAGCCGCGAGCATGATGACCGCATCTCCGAAGGTCGCCTGGGTGCAGACTTTGATGCCTTGCCAGTGCTGGGCGCCAGGCATGCCCTCATACAAGGGAACTTGCATGAACTCCCACGGCCAGTTCAGCAGCACGGCGAACAGCGCGACGTTGAACTCTGGCCAGTAGGTGATTCCGTTTTTTGGCTCGCGAGCCTGGCGTGCGGGTTTAACGGTGTGCGAAGCGTCTGTCACTGGGTACTCCATCAACTCAGCGGCTCGTGCGGGGTTCAACGCCGGGATGTGGCCTGCTCCGCCGAGATCGGCGGCTGCAGTATCGAACCCAACAGGCGACACATATCAGCTCGTACACCTTCACTGCAGTGCCCGAGGCCGGCGTCAGAGCTTTGGCGCCACTCCCGTGGGATCTTGCCGGGCCCGGCCTGACAGAAGGGAAGCAGGATGCAAAAATCGAACTTTCTCAGCGCCGCCTCGTCCAACCCAGCAACATGGCTCGTCTGCTTCGCATTGCATTGCTATCCCTTTTGCTAGCCGGGCTTTCAGTCCAGGGCGCCTGGGCTGATGTGTTTGCATGTTCCGGCGAGCAGCAGGTGCAGCACGTTAGCCAGCCTGAGGCTGCAGGCGTGATCGATGAGACCAGCCACGTTGACCAGCAGTACACCGCAATGCAGGGCTGCGGCACTCTTGCGAGTGCCGGCTGTACTGCCGCGGCCTTGCCGCCTTTCCTGCCCGACTCGCTTTCCGTTGGCGCGTCTGCGGGCGTTGTCGTCGCTCCGGGTGCCTGCGCCACTGTGTTCCTGACCGGCGGCCCGGACAGGCCACCTCGATCTATTCTGCCTTGAGCCGCGCCGGCAGCGTTTCAGCTGTGCGGCCCGACTCCCCCTTTTCTTCCCCTCTTTGTTTGCCGACGCAGCGCGAGTTCGAATCGCCGTGCGCGCGGTACCCGTAGAAATTGGAGCTATAGATGAAGTGCAATTTGAAAGTGATGCTGTCGGTGGCTGCGGTGATGGCCGCAGCGGCTGGGTTTGCGTACCTCACGTTTGAGGAGGCCCGGGTCGGGATCGTCGCCAGCCTTCCCGTGTTGGCCGCGCTGTTGTGCCCGATCTCGATGCTCGTGATGATGAAAATGATGCATTCCGGTTCCAAGGAAAGCCAGTGCGCAGCCAAGCCCGAAAGCGCAACGCCGCCGGCAGCTGAGCCGGTCCAACTCGCCAAGGAGTCCACATGAATCGCAAGACCTTCTACGCAGTAGCGTTCGCGGTCGCCGTGGCCCCGATGGCTTGGTGGAGCGTCAGCGCTGCGGCCAGTGTGTCGCTCACCCACGTGCACGGGCTGACCTACAGCGCGGACGGCTCCAAGCTGATGGTGCCCAGCCATCATGGCTTGGCCGTCTTCAGTTCGGGGCAGTGGAGCAAAGCGTCGGGGCCGGAACATGACTACATGGGTTTTGCCGGTACCAAGAGCGCGCTCTATAGCTCGGGGCACCCTGCGCCAGGTTCAGGGCTGAAGAATCCCTTCGGACTCATCAAGAGCACGGATGGCGGAGCAAGCTGGAAGCAGTTGGGTTTGGAAGGAGAGTCCGACTTCCACACAATGGCTGCCAGCCACGGCACCAACGCCGTCTACGTGGTCAATCCGCAGCCGAACTCGCGCATGCGCACGGCAGGCATCTACTTCACCATGAATGACGGTCTCAAGTGGGAGCGCGCCGAGGCGCGGGGACTCGTTGGACGACCTCTCGCGCTGGCGGTGCATCCCACCGACGCTTCCACACTGGCTGCAGCGACCGAACAGGGCCTTTATCTGTCCAAGGATGCGGGTGCGAGCTTCAAGCCTCTTGCCACCGGCCAGCGCGCGTTGGCCGCCGCGTTCACGCTGGACGGCAAAGAACTCTGGTGGAGCGGCTTCGAAGGTCGGCCTACGCTTACTGCACTGCCCCTGCAGGAGGGAGCTAAGCCGCGCCGTGTCGTTCTCCCTGCGATGGGCGAAGACGCGGTGAGCTACATCGCCCAAAACCCGGCGCGCACGCAGGAAATGGCAGTTGCTACCTTCAAGAAGAGCGTGTTCGTCAGCGCAGACGGGGGCGGGACCTGGACTCGCGTCGCGAACGAAGGCGAAACTGCCGCCACGGCTGTTTCTCGAAAGAAGGACTGAGGCATGAGTACGATTTCGAAAGTAGCGGTTGGCGTGCTGGCCGCCGTCGGCGCAGTCTCTCTACTGGCCATGGCCGGCATGGCCGGAATGCACTTCACCATGATGGGGGGCTGGACGTGCTGAGGGGCATCTAACGGAAGTGTTGGAAGTGTTGCCGGGGAGCGAGAACCACCTCCGTAGCGCCCCGCTGGGAAGATCGGCCCTGGCAGTGGGTACTGTCAGGCGCCGGTGTCTTCAGCTCGCTAGCCCGAGATACTGCCGCGCACTTTGTCGCCTGCAGCTATTTCGGGGCTGTAGGCGGCTACGACTCAATTCGCGCATGCCCCACGCCCCGCGGTGGTCCGAACACGGACTGGCACATCGCCGAACGCTCTTCACGCGTCGGCAGGGCCGACGTATCCACATTACCGGGCATGATGTCCCGGGCCGCATCGCGGGGGCGCGTTCCGGTCGCATCGAACTTCCCTGACGCGTCGAACTGAACCCAGCCGTACCACTCGCTGACGATCTCGTGCGGTGTCTGCCCATCGACGCGAACGTACCAGTCCGCGATCCGGAAGCGTTGGCCGGCCAGTGTGGGGCTGAGTGCCTCACCACGGGCGAGCGCCACATACAGCTCGTGCGGAAGCGGGTGAATCTGCCCTGCGTCGTCGACCAGGAACACGAAGGACGCATGGCCCTGCCGAAGGCTGCTCCCACAGTGCAAGCCGCTCTCGCCCGGCGGCAACGTGTAGACCGGGGCAAAGCCGCCGCCTGAGGTGCGAAAGTTGGTGGTCTGCCCTTGGTACAGGCGAGCGGCCGTCCACTGCACCACACCGCGATACGCATAGAGGCGCAGGTCGAACTTGAGCGGTGCGTGGCCGACGGCGGCGGAGACAAGCCGTGTACCGGGAGCAATGGCCCTTTGGGCCACGTATCCGCCGGTGGCGATCTCCGCCCACACGCGCTTGGTCACCTTGTCCCCACGATAGGCGCCGCGACTGCCGAAGCCCGAGAAGGGCTTGAAGAACAGGTCACGCCGTTGGCTCCACAGTTCATCCGCGTTCTGCGCCGTGACGACCGTGGTCCAGGGAACGGCTTCCCGCAGCAGCGCACGCGTGTGAGCCGGAACACCCAACTGCTCCAGGGTCGTGTCGTTGCACAGCGTTGCCAGCCGCCGTTTATCGGCGTAGAGAGCATGGGCCTGTGGATGCGGTGTGACTACCACCCCATCTTCCAGGTAGGCCGCGCGCAGCGCCGCGCATTTTGGATCCTCGAGGTAGAAGTCGGTCAGGCGGTTGTAGACGAGATCGACTGCGGTGCCGTCGCATCGCAAGGTGCCGGACTCGAACGAGAGCTGGCCCGGATCGGCAATCATGGCGCGGATCTGGTGGCGCTCCAGCAAGCGCTGCAGCAACAGGAACTCCGGATAGAGGTACTGCGACTCAGGGGATTCGTCGATGATTGCGATCGTCCGCAGCGGCTGTTGACCCTTGGAAAGGCGCCACTCGGTCCGGAACATCTCCACCATGGCCGTCTCGAAGGCGTTTGCCTCGGCCCCGCCGGGGTGCAGGCGCTGGATGAACGCACAACAGCTGCGCTGGGCCCGTGCGAGCAAGGTGTTCACCAAGGCGCCTCCGGCGTTGGTGTTGATCTCAATCAGCCCGACGCTTTCCTGGTCCACGTGGAAGTCGAAGCCGAAGAAAGCCCCGGCGGCGCCTTGCGGTGGATGCCTGGCGATTGAGGGAGCGTGCCGCAAGGCCTCCTCTTTCCAGCCCGGCAGGGCGACAACTTGCTCGACGGCCTCAACCGCCCTGGACATGCGGCGCCAATCGGCAAGCGACACGAAAACGGGCCAGCTTGCGAAAGCGCTGGACCAGCGGGACCGCACCGCCTGGGCAAGCTGGGTGTCGCCAAGCACTTCGACAGCCGCCGCCCCCAACTGCTGTTCGTCAAGGGTCGTGCAAAAGCAGGCACCGGAGCCGCCGCCGAATGCCTTCGGCGCGAGGGATCCCGAGGGTTCGGAAACTGATTCAGGCATGTCTCATGCGTTCCAGGGTGACGAGGCCTCAGTATGGCTCGCACGGAGCGGAGAGGGCGAAGCTTGCTGCCCGGATTTGGCGTGACAGGATGCACTGGATACCGCTTGCCATTGGTCAACCAGTGCCCCGGCTGCACATCACAACTTGCTTTCTGCTGCACTGAGCTTGGCGCTTTTTTCCTGGCTGCGTTCCATGCATCCCACCGCAGCCGGCCGGGTATACGCCGCGTACGGAGGCGTCTACATTGGAGTGGCCGCTCTGAACTTTGGTTCGTCGATGGCATTGGGCCAACCAGTCACTGACTTCATCGGTGTCGCGGTCAGCCTCGTCGGCATGGGGATCATCATGTTCGGTCCGCGCTCGGCCGCCTAGGCAGCGGTGACGCCTGTGGCCGTGCTACGCCTTGCACGGGGCGCAGCCGGCTGGAAACCCTGCAATAGCTTGCCGGGCCTGACCTCGTGGGGGGACTAAAGCATCCAAAGGCTGCCCATCCGCGGGGTCTGTATATCCGGTAGATGGTAGGATCGCGCAGCCTATGAGACGCTGGTTGTTATTGCTGCTCGCATTCGTGCTGCCTCTGCAAATGAGCTGGGCGGCCGTGCACGTTTGCCACGATGAGCTTGCGACAGCTACTGCGCACGCGCAGACCTCGGGATCCGACCGTGCGATCGCCCTTGATGTGTCGAACGTCGAAATTGAAGACGGGAAGCAGTTCTCCGACGCCTGCTGTGGCGCAGCCCACGCCTGCCACGGTCTACACCATCTGATGGGCCATGCTGCACCGGAGTTCACGGCGCAAGTATCCAGTCAGATCAACCTGACTTCCGGGCCGGCGTCGGCCCTGTTCCAACTCTCGGCACGAGTGGAACGCCCGAAATGGCTCGCCGCCTGACGGCGGGCCGCGACACACCCTTCCCCTTTTAGTCCCGTTCTCGCGGTTCGCCGAAGTCGTCCCTTTTCGACTCTCGGAGAACTCGATGTTTTTGTCTTTTCCGCGGCCGCGGCAGGCCGTGCTGTTTGGAATGTTTGCGCTCGCCTGCTCGGTCTGGGCGCAGCCGCAACCGACCCTCAGAGAAGCGGTTGAAGCCGCCTGGGAGCTGAGCCCCCAAGCTCGCTCATTGTTAAGCCGTCAGGCCGAGCTGAACGCCAGGGCTCGCGCGGCGGGCGCATTTTTGGCCGGGCCGCCAGCGCTGTCACTATCGCATCGGGCTGGTCGCGGGCAAGCGAGCGGTGCTCGGGAAACGGAGGCGGAAATCTCCGCGCCACTCTGGCAGCCGCGCCTGAGAACGGCGACGAACTTCCAGATCGATGCGGACCGGCAACTCCTGGCCACCCAGATTGACGCCACAAAGCTAAAGCTGGCTGCCGAGGCTCGCGAGCTTGCGGCCGCGGTGGCGCTCGCGCAGGTCGAGCGCGATGCGGCCGAGCGCAAGTTGGCGGAAGCGGCGGCCCTGGCCGCTGACGTCGAACGGCGCGTGCGCGCGGGTGACACCGCACGCATCGACCTCCTTCGCGCCCAAGGTGCAGTGCGAGAGGCCGAAGCCATGCGAGTCGTGGCCGAAGGAGCCTTGGCTCGGGCAATGTCGAGCTGGCAAGGACTTACCGGGTTGGGCCAGGTTGCGGCCTTGCCCGAGGCTCCTGTCCCAGCGACAACACACCCGCTCGTTTCGGCGGCCGAGGCCCAGTGGAATGCGGCGCGGGCAGGTCTTCGAGTCGCAGACGCTGACCGGCGCGATCCGATGGAGGTCGGCGTCGGCATCGTTCGGGAGCGTCCAGGGCCCGGGGCTGCGGACGAGAACGCAATCCAAGTCTCACTTCGCATTCCATTTGGCGGGGATATCCGCAACGGCGCACGGATCGCCGCAGCGCGGGCCGAACTGGATGCGGCTGAGGCCGAGCTGGATGCTGCACGGCGGCTGGTTGAGGCAGATCGCCAAGCTGCCAATGCCGAGCTTGCTGCCGCTCAGCGGGCGCACCAACTCGCTCTTGAGCGCGAGCGGCTTGCACGAGAGGCCCAGGAGCTCGTCGCCACTTCACACCGCCTCGGTGAGAGCGACCTGCCAACCCGGCTACGCGCGGACGCTGAGCGCTTCGAAGCCGAACTCGCACGCGCCAAGGCTGCCCTTGAGGCACGCCGCGCCATCACCCGACTCAATCAATCCAACGGATCCGTTCAATGACAAGAAAACACGTGCGCCCCGTCTGGCGGCACTTGCTGCTCCAGGCGCTTTTTGCGGCGGCGCTCTACTTTCACATCACGTTTCCGGTGCTTGCCGACGAAGGCCATGACCACGGAAACGAAGCGGCTGGCGAGCAAGGAACCGCCAGCCCGCGCTTTGAAGCGCATTCGGACCTCTTCGAACTGGTCGGCATCGCCGAAAACGGCCAGCTGACTATTTACCTGGACCGGTACGCAACCAATGAACCGGTGGTGGACGCCAAGCTGGAGTTTGAGTCCGGCGAGGCGAAGGGCGTCGCTGCGCCTCAAGCTGACGGCACCTACATCATCAAGCTCGACGCGTTGTCCAAGCCCGGACATGTGCCCTTCTCGTTCACGGTGACCTCCGGCACTGATACCGATCTGCTCGCGGGCGAGCTCGACATCGCAGATAGCCATGCGCATGAGGAAGAGTCAGCCACCCCCTGGCAGCGCTGGGGCGTGCTTGCCGCCGCTGGACTGGCCGCACTTGCCCTTCTCACCGTCGTCGCCATCGCCATGCGCAAGCGCACTGCACGCAGCGCGCGAAAGGACGTTCAATGAAAAACCGCCTGCTCACCCTGGCCGGATGCGCGCTCCTGGCAGGAGCGATCGCACTTCCCTCGTTCGCCGGCGCTGACCACAACCACGGCGAGGCCGCGCCGGCCGCGACCAGCAACTCCCCCAAGCGGCAGCCGGATGGCAGCGTGTTCCTGCCGAAGAACTCACAGCGCCAGCTGGAGGTGCGCACCCTGGTGACCGAAGAGAAGCTTACGCCACAGACCGTCGAGCTCACAGGCCGCGTCCTGATGGACGCCAATGCCGGTGGCCGCGTCCAGCCGACCCAGGCCGGCCGGGTCGAGGCAGGCCCACGCGGGCTGCCGCAGCTCGGACAAGCCGTTCGAAAAGGCGAAACGCTGGCCGTTGTGCGCTCGTCGGCTTCGGCGATCGAGCGCGCTAACCAGCAGGCTCAGACCGCCGAACTGCGTTCGCAGCTCGATCTGGCGCGCCGACGCGCCGCCCGCCTCGCGCAGCTCGAGGGAACCGTCCCACAGAAGGAAATCGAGGCGGCGCAGGCCGATGTGCAAAGCCTTCAGCAGCGCGCGGCCGCGGTGGGCGGATCCCTGGCTGCGGTCGAACGCTTGACAGCGCCTGTCGACGGCGTGATCGCGGCCACCAATGTGGTGGCTGGCCAGGTCGTCGATGCGCGCGAAGTCCTGTTCGAGATCGTGGATCCGAACAGGCTCATCGTCGAGGCGCTGGCATTCGACGTGGAGCTGCTGTCCAACATCGGCACCGCCAGCGCGACACCGACGCCGGGCGTGAGCGTGCCGCTTCGATTCATGGGCGCAGGGCGCACCCAACGCGAAGGTGCCATCCCGCTGCAGTTCCGAACCAGCGGTTCCCAGGCCGTTCCGCTGGCGGTCAACCAGCCCGTCAAGGTGCTGGTGCAGACGAAAACGATGGTCAAGGGTGTGCCCGTGCCGGCGGCGGCCGTTGTCAAGAGCCCCAGCAACCAGGACATGGTGTGGGTCCATACCGGGGCCGAGCAGTTTGCACCCCGCCCAATTCGTGCCACCGCGGTGGATGGGTCCACCGTCTCGGTCGTTGACGGGCTCAAACCCGGCGAGCGCGTGGTGACACAGGGCGCAGCCCTGATCAACCAGGTCAGGTGAGGACGGGAATGTTCGACAAGCTCGTTAAATTTTCACTGCACAACCGTCTCATCGTTCTCGTCGGCGCACTGGTTCTGATGGCCTACGGGGCCATGACGCTGGTGCGCATGCCGGTGGATGTGTTTCCCGACCTGAACAAACCCACCGTCACGCTGCAGGCGGAAGCTGGCGGCATGGCGCCCGAGGAGGTAGAGCAGCTCATCACCATTCCGCTGGAAACCGCGATGGGCGGCATCCCCGGCGTGGAAAGCATCCGCTCGGTCTCCAGCGTGGGCCTGGCGTTCGTCTACGTGACCTTCAACTGGGACACGGACATCTACCGCGCGCGTCAGATGGTGGGCGAACGCCTGTCCACCGCACGCGAGCAATTGCCACCGGGCGTCGAGCACGTGGGCATGGGGCCGGTGAGTTCGATCATGGGCGAGATCATGTCGGTGGCGCTGCCGATCGATCCGGCGAAGATCAGCCCGATGGCCGTGAGGGAGTACGCCGATTTCGTGGTCCGCCCCCGGCTGCTGACGATTCCCGGTGTCGCCCAGGTGGTGCCCATTGGCGGCGAGGTGCGCCAGTACCAGGTGCAGCCCGACACCGCCCGCATGTCGGCCTTGCAGGTCAGCGTGGAAGACATCGAAGACGCGCTCAAGGGGTTTTCGGCGAACACGAGCGGGGGCTTCCTGGAGCTCAACTCGCGCGAGTACCTCATTCGCAACATCGGGCGGACCACCCGCATCGAGGATCTGGAGCGGCTGCCGGTGGCGTTCCGCAACAACCAGCCGATCAGCCTGCGCCAGGTGGCATCGGTGGCCTTCGCCCCCGCGATCAAACGCGGCGACGCCGGCTACAACGGCAAGCCGGCGGTGCTTCTGGGCGTGCAGAAACAACCAGACGCCGACACGGTGAAGCTCACGCTCGCGGTCGAGGAAGCGCTGGCCGGCTTCAAGAAAAGCCTTCCGCCTGGCATGGGCGAGCCGATCGTGACCATGCGCCAGGCGAGCTTCATCGAGGCCTCCGTCAGCACCCTGCAAGGCAAGTTCCTCGCTGCGGGCGTGGTGGTGGCGGCGGTGCTGTACCTGTTCCTGATGAACATCAGGACGACCGTCATCGCACTCACGGCGATCCCGCTGTCCGTGATGATCACGGTGCTCGTCTTCAAGTACTTCGGCTTCTCCATCAACACGATGACCTTGGGCGGCTTGACGATTGCCATCGGCGGGCTCGTTGATGATGCCGTGGTCGGCGTGGAGAACGTGCTCCGGCGATTGAAGATCGACCGACAGGCGCACCCCGGACACAGCATGGGCCCGCTGGAGCTGATCGCCAAGTCGACGCTGGAAGTGCGGTCGGCCATCGTGTATGCGACGGTGATCATCGTGCTGGTGCTGCTGCCGCTGTTCTTCCTGCCAGGCATCGAAGGTCGTTTGATGCAGCCGCTGGCGGTGGCCTACATCGTCTCGCTGCTGGCCTCCATGCTGGTGTCGGTCACGGTGACGCCGGTGATGTGCTACTACCTGCTGCCCAACATGAAGTCGCTCGATCACGGTGACTCGAAGGTGCAGACCTGGATCAAACGCCGTTACGAGCGCGGACTGATGGGGGTGCTGGCCCGGCCGAAGCTCTGGATCGGCGCTGGCGCCGTGGCGACCCTGGCCGCTGCGGCCGCGGTGCCGTTCTTTCCCACCACGTTCCTGCCGCCATTTAACGAAGGCGTGGCGCTCGTCGGCCTGCGCCTGAACCCCGGAACGACACTGGCCGAGAGCATCCGGATAGGCGCCGTCGCCGAGAGGAACCTGCAGGCTGTGCCCGAGGTCGAGCATGTCGGACGGCGATCCGGCCGCGCCGAGCTGGATGAGCATGCCGAAGGCGTGCATGTTTCCGAGCTCGATGTGAAGCTGCAGCGCAGCGATCGCAGCGTGGAGGAGGTCTACGCCGATCTGCGCTCGCGCGTGTCGTCGCTGCCCGCGGCCATCGGCATCGGGCAGCCAATCAGCCACCGAATCGACCACATGCTCTCGGGCGTGCGTACGCAAATTGCCATCAAGCTCTTCGGGGATGACCTGGACGTGCTGCGCGGTCAGGCCGAGGCCCTGCGCCAGCGGCTCTCGCGGGTGGAGGGCGTGGTGGACCTGGAAGTGGAAAAGCAGGTCCTCACGCCCCAAATCAAGGTGCGCGCGGACTACGACAAGGCCTTGAGCTATGGCCTTCCGCCAGCCAAGCTGCTGCGCGAGCTGCAGATGATCATCGATGGCGAGAAGGTGGCCCAGATCGTGGAGGGCAGCCGCCGCTTCGACCTGGTGCTGCGCCTGCCGGAGTCTGCGCGTGGCGTCGCGGGTCTTCGAAACATTGTCATCGATACACCCGGGGGGCGTGTGCCCCTGTCGCAGCTGGCGGTCGTGGAGGAGGACGATGGGCCAAACCAGATCAGCCGCGACGACGGGCGGCGGCGCATCGTGATCTCGGCCAACGCAGCCGGGCGCGCATTGAGTGACGTCGTCGCAGACATCCGCGAAGTCGCCGACGAGACGAAGCTGCCCGAGGGCTACTTCATCACGATCGGCGGGCAGTTCCAGGCGCAGGAGGACGCAAGCCGGCTGATAGGACTGCTCTCCATCGCCTCGGTGGCTTTGATCTTCCTGATCCTGTACTCGCGCTACAAGTCCGCCGTGCTGGCGACGATCATCATGGCGAACATTCCGCTCGCGCTTGTTGGCGCGGTATTCGGGTTGTGGCTGTCCGGCCAGCCGCTGTCGGTGGCGGCGCTCGTGGGCTTCATCACGTTGGCAGGTATCGCGATCCGCAACGGGATCATGAAGGTCTCGCACTACGTGAACCTGTGCGCGTTCGAAAACGAGAACTTCGGCGACCACATGCTCGCGCGCGGATCGCTGGAGCGACTCACACCGGTGCTCATGACGGCGCTGGTTGCTGCGCTGGCGCTCTCGCCTCTGCTCTTCGAGGCCGACCAGCCCGGCACCGAAATCCTGCATCCGGTGGCCGTGGTGATCTTCTCCGGGCTTATCACCTCCACCCTGCTGGACTCGTTCCTCACCCCGGCGATGGTCAAGCTGTTTGGCCGCAAGCCGATCGAAAACCTGGTCAACCAGTCGGGCTCCGAAGCCTTCTGATCCAGTTTCCTCCCCCACCTACGAAAGGACGTCCCATGTTCATCAAACACATCGCTGTCGCTTCTACCCTCGCCTTTGGCTTCTCCGGCGCCGCAATCGCCCAGAAGGACGATCATGCGGCCAAGCACGGCGGCATCTTCGTGGAAACCAAAGCCCTGGACTTTGAGATCGTCCCCAAGGCCGACGTGATCCAGGTGTACGTCTCCGATCACGGCAAGCCGGTCAAGCTCGAGGGAGCAAAGGGCAAGGTGACGCTGCTCAACGGCAGCGAGAAGACCGAAGTCGATCTCGCACCCGTCGGTGACAAGCTGGAGGGCAAAGGCTCCTTCAAGGTTGCCAAGGGCACCAAGGGGATTGCCTCCGTTTCGCTCGCCGGCAAGTCCGCGGCCACCGCCCGATTCGATGTGAAGTGATGCGCGCGCCCCTTGGCGCGCTGCTGACGGCAGCCCTGGCCGTCAGTGGCTGTGCGTCATCCGTATACGAGGGCAAATACGCCTGGCACGACGGATGGCGCAAAGGCAAGGTGGTCAGGGTTGCCGAGGCCTCGCAACTGGGCGGCCGCCACGCCATGGACTGCCGCTACAAGATGGGTCCGCAGGAGCTGGCCGGGACCCGGTTCGCCGTCGTGGCGGTACGGGGCGCTGGCCGTACAACGCGCGCCGTCGTGCCGCTCGCGGCAGGCTCGCCCGAACCAGCATCGGGAGACCTCGTCTACGCGAACGTTCGAACCTGCAATGCAAGCGGTCTTCTGACGCGCAGTACCTCCGGATCCTCGGGGACCTGATGCGCCCATGCGGAACGTTCGGGAAGAGTTGGACCTTACTGCTGTCGGCGTGGATTGTTGCCCTGGTATCCACAGCCGGCGCGCTTTTCGTCGGCGAGGTGATGGGCATGACTCCGTGCCTGCTGTGCTGGTACCAACGGATCCTGATGTTCCCCCTGGCCCTCATCCTGGGGATGGCGACATTCAGCGAAGACAGGCGTGGTGCTGTGTACGCCCTGCCTCTCGCGGTCGGCGGCGCCTTGCTTGCCGGCTATCACACCGCCTTGGTCGCAGGCTGGGTTCCACCGTGGTGGATACCCTGCGGGACCGGGCCGTCGTGCGGCGACCAAAGCCTTGCCATCCTCGCAGGGATCCAGCTTCCTTGGCTCTCGCTGGGAGCCTTCGTGGCAGTCGTCCTCCTGCTTCTGGCGTTTCTTCGAAAGACCTCTTCATGAATACCAAGAAGATTACGGTCGTTCTGCTGTTGGTCCTCGTGGCTGCGGCCTTTTTCCTCGGGATCGGCGCCTATCGCACACGGGTGCAAACGGAGCAGGCAGAACAGGTCCGATCCGAACAAGCGCGTTTGGTGCGCATGCACTCGCCCGTGCTTGGGGCGCAGCGAGCACCCGTCACCATCGTCGAATTCTTCGATCCTGCATGCGAGGCGTGTCGTGCGTTCTACCCCTACGTAAAGCGATTGTTGGCGCAGTACCCAGACGACGTTCGCCTCGTAATCCGCTATGCACCGCTGCACGAGGGCTCTGACGAGGTCGTGAAGCTGCTCGAAGCGGCGCGGCTCCAGGACAAGTACCAAGCGGTCCTGGAAGCAGTGCTTGCATCCCAGCCCGCCTGGGCGGATCACGCGAAGCCGAATCCAGCGCTGGCCTTCAAGGCCGCCGAGCAGGCGGGACTCGATATCGAGCGTGCTGCGCAGGACGTGCAACGCCCTGAACTCCAGGCGATCGTGGCGCAGGACGTTGAAGACCTGCAGGCGCTGAAGGTCAACAAGACTCCTACTTTTTTCGTCAATGGCCGCACCCTTCCGAGCTTCGGTCCTGAGCAGCTATCCGCATTGGTAGCGGAAGAAGTTGCCAAGTTAAAGAAGTGAAGAGCGGGTTGGCCATCGGCACTTGGGATTGAAGGGGGACATGGAAATGAGTGGTGCATCCAAGCGAAGCCACGGAAACGGCCATGGCGCTGGCCACGGTGAGACCGGTCATGAAGGAGATGCGGAGCACGGCCGCGGGCACGGGCATGGGCATGGGCATGGGCATGGGCATGGGCATGGGCATGGGCATGCCCACGCGCATGGCGGCGGCGCAAACCTGAAGGCCGCCTTTGCCTTGAACTTGAGTTTCACCATCATCGAGGTGATCGGCGGGCTGTGGACCAACAGCATTGCAATCCTGAGCGATGCTGTGCACGACCTGGGAGACTCCATGTCCCTTGGCGCGGCCTTGTACTTCGACCGGCGCTCTCGCCGCGGGCGTACGCCGCGCGACACCTATGGGATGCGACGCTACTCGTTGCTGGGCGGCTTGATCACGGCCGCAGTCCTGGTGGTGGGGTTGTCATTTGTTCTGTGGCATGCCGTTTCACGGCTCTTCGCCCCCGAGCCGGTGAATGCGCCCGGAATGATGGTGCTGGCGGTCGTTGGGGTCTTATTCAATGGCGCTGCAGTGCTTCGCGTGAGGCGAGGCACATCGCTGACCGAGCGCGTGGTCAGCTGGCACCTGCTCGAAGACACGATGGGCTGGGTCGCGGTGCTTCTGGGTGCAGCGGCGATGTCCATTTGGGACCTGCCCATCATCGACCCGCTGCTTTCCATCGGGATCGCGCTGTTCGTGCTCTGGAACGTGTTCCGAACGCTCCGTCAGTTCTTGTCCGTATTCCTCCAGCACACACCGCCGGGCTTCGAAATCGATCGCTTCGAACAGGATGTGCGGTCCATACCTGCGGTGTCCAGTGTGCAGCACACGCATGGCTGGTCGATTGACGGTGAAAGTCATGTGCTCACGACCCATCTGGTCATGAACCCAGGCGTTGATCGACAGGAGATCGTCGCAGCGAAAGCAGCAGTGAGGCGGCTACTGGGTGCGAAGGCTTTCGAGCATGTGACGATAGAAATTGAACTTGCGGGCGAGGAGCCCGAGGGCGGCGGTCATAGAGGAACGCGTGTGAGCGGCGCTGAAGGTTGACGTGCTGAGCTCGCTTGGCCGCAGCGCTGCTGCTGACCCGCTGATCGGCACCGCCTCAGTGGCTTCCGCTGTTGACGCTGCGGGCCTCATGTCATGGCCGCTGGACCGGCGATCAGGCTGGTGCGCGTCGAACCCTCGGAGTCCTGCGTATTGCCGCCTGAACTGAAAGGCTGGATCCAGAACACGATCAGGGCGACAAAGGCCAGATACACCAAGGGCAAGGCGACGACCTGCCAGAGCCTGAAGCCGGTAGGCTCGCCGCCCCACCAAAGGAAGCACGCGTACAGCGCTGGCATTAAGGCCACGAAGCTGAGGGTAGTCCAGAAGAGCGTCAGGTTCTCGATCGGCATTCCGACGATCGTCAGAGGGATGAACGCCAGTGTCATGGTCACCACGTGATCGCCGAGCACACTGGTCGCCCCCGATGTCACCTGTCCGCTGCGGGCCACATACCAGGTGGCGAAGACCTCCGGCAATGCCGCGATGGGAGCTGTGATGAACAGGCCCCCGACAATGCGAGACAGGCCCAACTGAGCAACGATTTTCTCGGTGGAGAAGACGGTGAAGAATGCCCCAAGTGCGAGCGCGCCAACACTGGCCATGGCCAGCCATCGCTCCTTGCGACTCCACTCGACGTCCTCGCCGCCCTGCTTCCCCCGGAGCAGCGCCTGGGCCAGGTAAGCCGCATACCCCAGCAAGAGAATCCACCCGTCGATAGGCTGCAGGCCCCGCCATGCGGGCGGGAGCGTCAGCACGGCAAAAAGCGCAATGATCCCCAGATAGGGGAGCGCCTGGACCGTCACGGCCTGCCGGTTGACCTGCACCAGCTGTTCACGCCGGTGCTGCTCGTGATTCTTGTGCCCCCCCGCTTGCCCACCGAGGTCCCGCTTACGGGTTGCCACATACATCGTCACGATCATGAGGGGGATGGCCAGCACGTTGGAGCCGAGCAGCGCACCCAATCCGATGTCGCCAACACCTCGGATCGCGCTGGTTGCGTTGATTCCGATCTCCGGCGAAGCCGCCGCCAAGCCGACAAACGAGCCGCCCGCCGCGACTGAAAAGCCCCATTGCTTGCGGAGCTTTTTCAAGGGATCGGCGAGGTGCTCCGCGCCCCAATGAGCGAGCCACACAGCGCCAAGCAGCACAGCCGCCCAAACCCAGATCATCGCGCGTTACCTCGACCCGCTCTCAGGCCTCGGCCAAGCCGGTCTTCAAAACGTGGGCGTCCCATACGGCCAGTGTGCGTCGCTCGGACGAATCGAGGTGTCTGACAGACCTATCGAGCTGAAACACCAAGAAACCGGCGCACCATGATGCACTGCCCGGCTCGTCAAGCATCATTAGCGGACGCGCGAAGTGCGCGGGCGAACAAACAGGCCGCACCAACGACGATGCCAATATCTGCAATGTTGAACGCCGGCCAATGCCAACCAGCCCAGTGAAGATCAAGAAAATCGGTGACCGGACCGAACGCCAAGCGGTCCAGCGCATTTCCGAGTGCACCGCCCAAGATCATGCTGTATGCAAAGGATTCAGTTCGATCGTGTTTCAGGGTGAGAAGATAACTGAGAGTTAACGCTACAAGAGCCGCCAGACAGACAAAAAAATAGCGCTGCCAACCCCCGGCATCTGCAAGAAGGCTGAAAGCAGCTCCGGAGTTCCTGAAAAATACGAGATTGAAAAATGGCGCCAGTGCCAGGATGTCTCCTTCGACGAGACGCTCGCGCACCAGGTGCTTCGAGCCGAAGTCCAGCAGGAGTACGGCGCCGCCCGCCGACCACCAGGGAAGAGCGGTTGCCAGGCGTTCCCGCCAGGTGAGTGGTCCCGCATCGGCGCCGCAATCGACACCGAGGTGATCTTCAGAGTACGCCACGCTTATCCTTCCTTCGATGGCGGCGCGGCCGGTCGAAGTAGCCGCAGTCCGTTTGCGACGACGATAAGGCTCGCGCCCATGTCCGCGAAAACGGCCATCCACATGCTCGCGCTGCCGGCAACCGCCCACACCAGAAAAACGGATTTGATCCCGAGTGCGATGGCAATGTTTTGCCAAAGCACGCCGTGTGTCCTTCGGGAGAGGTGAACGGTCTCGGCCACGCGCCGCAGATCATCATTCATGATTACGACGTCCGCAGCTTCCATCGCTGTATCGGTTCCGGCCGCGCCCATCGCGAATCCAATGTCTGCTTGCGCAAGCGCCGGAGCATCGTTGATGCCGTCGCCGGTCATACCGACAGCACCGTAGCGGGCTCGTAGATCGTCGATGGCCTGCATCTTGGCTTCCGGCAGCAGGTCTCCTTGCGCTTGAGAAATACCGGCCTGCGCGGCGATCGACCTGGCCGTGGCCGGGTTGTCCCCGGTCAGCATGATCGGCTCCACGCCCAGGCGGCGCAGGTCCGCTACGGCCGCCCTGGATGTCTCCTTGATCGTGTCGGCGACAGCGAAAAGCGCAACCACGCCCGCCGGGCTCGCCAGCAAGGTAATCGTGCGGCCCTGGGCCTCGTGGCGCGCGAGCTCTGATTCGAGCTCGACTCCGCACAGGCCTCGCTCGTGCATCAACCGGTGGTTGCCAAGGAGGGTCTCTTCACCCTCGACCACTCCCTGCACCCCCCTGCCTGGCAGGGCCTTGAAGTCCTGTACGTCGGGGCCTTGTGCTGCGAGCCCCTGCGCGATGGCCATGGACACGGGGTGATCGGAGCGAGACGCAAGGGCGCTGGCCAGGCGCTTGGCGCGGCTCTCGTCGTGCGAGTTCCAGACACGGAACTCCACCAGCCTGGGCTTGCCTTCGGTAATCGTTCCGGTCTTGTCCAGGGCGACCGCTTTGAGCAGGCGCGCCTGCTCCAGGAAGGTACCGCCCTTGACGAGGATGCCGCGTCGTGCCGCCGCCGAAAGGCCGCTCACCACCGTGACGGGTGTGGAAATGACCAGTGCGCAGGGGCAAGCGATCACCAGCAGTACCAGAGCCTTGTACATCGCGTCGAGCCAGGTGGAGTCCGCCAGGATGGGCAACAAGGCAGCCGTGGCGATCGCGAGTGCGAAAACGGCAGGCGTGTAGATAGCCGCGAAACGGTCGACGAAACGCTGCGTCGGAGCTCGCGTGCCCTGCGCCTGTTCCACAGCATGGATGATTCTGGCCAGTGTCGTGTTGGCGGAGGCGGCGGTCACACGCACTTCCAACTCACCTGTCTCATTGATGGTGCCCGCAAACACCGGGGCACCCGGGGCCTTGTCCACCGGAATGCTCTCACCCGTGATCGGCGCCTGGTTGACCGCACTCTCGCCTCGCGTGATTACGCCATCGAGCGGCATTCGCTCGCCTGGCTTCACCCGGATCGTGGCGCCTAGGGGCACCTGAGAAACGGCCATCTCGGACCAGCTCGCACCGGCCGCGCGGACCAGGGCCGTCTCTGGCGCCATCTCGAGCAGACCCTTGATCGAGTTGCGCGCGCGGTCGACCGCCCGCGCCTCGATGAGCTCCGCAAGCGCGTACAGGGCCATCACCATTGCCGCTTCCGGCCACTCGCCGATGAGGAAAGCGCCTGTCACGGCAACCGACATCAGGGCATTGATGTTGAGCTTGCCGCGTAGCAGCGCGGTGACCCCCTTCTTGTAAACGTCGAGTCCAGCCAGCCAGATCGCGATGGCAGCCAAAGCCATGCCCGCTGCATTCCAAATGGACACGTCCGGCGCAAGGAACGATACGGCTTCGGCAGCGATCGCAAATAGGAGGGCACAACCCATGCGGGTCAGACCGGTGCCCGGCCCGTGCTCGTCTTCCGGCCCGCCTGGCTGAGCGCCAGGCCCAGCGCGGGCCGCCAGGTCCGCAGGTTCTAGCGGCTGCGGATCGAACCCGGCCTTGCGGATTGCTTCAAGGGCGGGCGCAAAAGAGCTTGCATCGGCATCGATGCGAAGCGACCTGGTGCCAAGCTGGAACCCAAGGGACTTGATGCCGGGCACGGCGTCCAGGGCGCGGCGGATCTCTGCCTCCTCAGCACTACAGTCCATCGTGGCGATGCGGTAGAACTGACCCTGCCCGGGGCGGCTCGCGGATTTGGCGGGGGCAGGCGGACCTGAGCAGGCAGATGAACAGCAGGGGTCCGAGTTGGGCTCGTGCAGGGTTTCTTCGCTCATGGCTAAATTACAAACCCTCTAGTCGCTACAGAGTCAACGTCAGGAGCAGATCATGAAGATTGGAGAGCTGGCGCAGGCAACCGGGTGTCAACCTGAGACGATTCGCTACTACGAACGAGAAGGGCTACTTGCTCAGGCGGCGCGCACTAGTTCCAACTACCGGGTTTATGGGCCCGCGCACGTGTTGAGGCTCGCATTCATTCGGCACTGCCGATCCCTGGACATGACGCTCGAGGAGATTCGCACGTTGCTTCGGTTCAAAGACGAGCCACGTGAGAACTGCGAACGCGTCAACGACTTGCTGGATGAGCACATCGAACAAGTGACTGAACGGATCAAGGAGCTTCAAGCGCTTCGGGCTGAGCTCAGGACGCTGCGAGCTCAGTGCGGGGTGTCGCGCGAGGCGGCGTCTTGCGGCATCCTTAAGGGCCTGAACAAGGCTTCGCTGGACAACACGTCGGCTGATGCGCCAGTTGAGCAACTCGTTCGTCTCCGTGGAGCTCGCCGGAGAATCGGATAGGACAGGAGTTGCCTTCGATCGAACGTCGGGGCCGGACGCCGTCTACCCTGCGCACTCGCAACCTCCTACGTTACGGAGGTGTCTCACGCCCTATCCTTGAGCGTTCTCGCGTGCGAACAAGAACGTCAAGGAGATACGCGTGGATACCTGGCTTGTGCTCGGATTGGCGCTCCTGCCAGCCATTGGAAATTTCGGCGGGGGCATGCTGGCTGAGTTTCTTCCAACCAGCAGCCGCATCGTGAGTATCGCTTTGCATGGGGGATGGCCATGGTGTCGTACTTTCTGCTTCGCGGCGTGGCTGAGGCATGGAAAATGGGGGCGCTTGCATTCGTTGCAGGACTGCTCGCCCTTGCAGCAGTTGAAGACATGATTAGTGAGGCGCACGAGAGCGGGGAAGACACCAAGTGGTCAATGCTGGCATTTACGGGCGGTTTCGTGCTTTTCGTGCTTGTCTCAGCGGGACTCGAGCGTATTGGTTAACTGGGTCCGACAGAAGAACTGATCGCTAGTCCCCTGGGGAGCCGATTAGAGCCTCATAGCAGGTGGATCTGAGCCCCGGAAACGCTCCGGAATGCTGCCTTGGGGCGCAACCACGATGAAGTTGTGAGTTTTCGTGTGCCTGGTTCGAGGGCAACATTCTTGCCGGCAAGAATTAGCCGGCTTCTGAAGCGGCGTGGTGCTGATAACGGGAGATTTGGTGCTATGGACAAGAATCGAAAAAAGCTTGCTTTAGGACTGGCGGTCGGCTGCATTGCCACGCTTGTGCTGCTCGGCCTAATCGGACTGACAGTGGTTTATACCGGCGCCTACAACGTGGCTGCCACAGAGCAGCACATGTCCATCACCCGATGGGCGTTCGACACCACGATGCATCGGTCGGTCCGGCGGCGAGCGGAAGAGGTGCCCCGCGCCGAAAGCGTTACCCCCGCGATGCTCGCGAGCGGCGCGAGCCAGTACAAGGCCAGCTGTCAGCACTGCCACGGAGGTCCTGGCGCCAAGCGCGAGAAATGGGCTGACGGCATGCGGCCGCAGCCGCCTCACTTGGCCGAAGCCGCATCCGACTGGAAGCCTGGCGAAATCCTCTGGATCGTCAAGCACGGCATCAAGATGACCGGCATGCCGGCGTTTGGTCCCACTCACGATGACGAGACACTGCGCAGCATCGTCGCGTTCGTTGCCGAATTGCCTGCGATGACGCCGGAGCGATACGCGGCCTTGGGGTCCGATTCGGGATCGGGCGCTGGTGGCCAAAAGGGCGGCGCGAACCACCATGGCTCGGGAGGGCAATTGGGCAGTTCGGGGGGGCAAAAAGGCGACTCGACTGGACCAGCAGCCTCCGGCGACCATCACGGCCCAGGGGCAAGCCAGCAACCCCCTTCCGAAACCCCGAAGCAGTAGGAGCACGCAATGCAGATGTCCTACTGGCGCTTCGCCGCGATGATTGCCACGTCCACCGTGGTGATGTACGGCCTTATGTACCTGAATACGTGGGCATGGGAGCAGGTGTTCTGGAGCGAGACCCGCGCCTGGATGGCCCTCGTCATGGGCTCGACGATGGCGGTGATCATGCTGGCGTTCATGCTGAACATGTACAACAAGAAGGGCGTCAATTACGCTATTTTCGGCGGCGCGATTGCCGTTTTTGCGGCGTCCCTCTGGCTGGTGCGCAGTCAGGCCAGCGTGGACGACATCGAGTACATGAAGGCGATGATCCCGCACCACTCCATCGCCATCCTGACCAGCACCCGCGCGCAAATCACAGATCCGCGGGTGCGCAAGCTTGCCGATGAAATCGTCGAGGCCCAGGAGCGCGAGATCGCTGAGATGCGCTATCTGGTGCGGAACCTCGAGAGGCGCGACTGATGCGGCGCCGCACCTCTGCTTACCGCTTCGTCGCTGCAGGTGTGGCAGTGGCTTTTCTGGCGGCTTGCGGTCAGAGCGAGCTGCCGGACGATGCTTCCACTCCGCCCCCGGCAGTAGCCCGCGCTGCCAGCGCGAAGGAGGCGCTGCAGGGAGCGCATGTCCGCACACTTGATCCCACCACGCTCCGCGGAGCGGAGGTCCGCAAGGTCATCGGAGCGCGTCCGCACTGCACCTTCCGGTACACCGGCTCGGGGCACCCTGTGGTGGTGGCTGGCCTGCGCCAGGACGGCAGCGCGGAGCTCGGGGTGATCAAGCTGAACAACCAGCTTGTGCCGCTTCAGCCGGAGCCGTCGACGTCCGGCCAGGCTGCGGCCGGGTTCGTCCTGAGCAGCGAACCGGTCCGGGTGAGCGTGCGACCGCTTCCGAATGCTTCAGCTTCCGAGCACGCCGGCGCGCAACGCGTCGAGGCCGACATGATCTTCGAGGTCGGTCAAGAGCTGAAGGTCGGCTATGGCGGTTTCCTCGAGTGCCGCACGGCGGCGCCTTCGCTCAAACAAGAACAGTGACGCTGGTGAGAAGCCCTGGGACAGCTTCGCCGCGTCGGCTGGCCTGATCCGGGCTGCTTGACCGGTCACTCGGCGTGCTCGCGCCCGGGGCGGTCTCCCCCACCCTGCGGGCCGCCGATTCGCGCCCCTGCGTGCTGCAGCTGCCGCACGATGTCAGGGGTGAGGCCCGGCAACCTGACCACGTCGTCCCACCCATCCAAGGGCCGGGCCCGCTTGATGCTTTGCGCCCGGTCGAACCCTAGCTCGCAAAGCTGGGCGATCTCCGCTGCGCTTGCGACATTCAGGTCCACGCCAGAGGCGTGCGAAGCCGGTTCCAGGGATGATGGCGCGTGTATAGGCACGCCGCGCACCGGGTTTATGCCGCTGCGGCCATCTTCCGGCATTCTTCCTCGCAGCGTTTGCACGCCTGGGCGCACTCCTGGCAGTGATCCGTCCGGTGCTTGGCGCACTCCTCGCCGCAAAGGCGGCAGATCTCCGCACAGGCGGTGCAAACCGCCTTGCTGGACTCGCTGGCGCGGCTCATCACCGCCGCCGCCAACTCGCAGATCTGCGCGCAATCCACGTCCAAAGCGATGCAGCGGGCCATCATCTTGACGTCGTCCTCTTTCAGGCAGGCAGCGGCGCAGTGGTTGCAGGCTTCGGCACAGTCGTAGCAGGCCTCGATGCAGCTGGTGTACTTCTCATGGGGCACGGTGAATCTCCGGTGGGTTTACGGGTCTGGTCTGACGGGACGCCCGTGAGGATGCCGAGTCCAGACGCTATGGAGGTCCAGGGCGCCGTCCTGTAGGACAGGTTCGCGCCCGGCCCGCAGCGGACGCCGACCGGTAAGAGCACAACGCAAATTGCCTGCGCCCGCCAACAACTTCGAAGGAGGCTATGGGTACGCCTGATGAGCGACCGGGTCGCCAATGCGCCGGGCCTGTGGTTATACCGGCACCTCTGAGTAACCGCCGGCCGTGCCCCCGTAGTCTTGAAGGGCTCCAAAGTCCAGCCGTCCAGATTCGAGGGCGGTCAGTATCGATTTCAGCTGCTCGGCTTCCGGCTCTATGTAGACCATCACCTGCTCCAGCGCATCGTCCCAACACTTGGTGTAGGGAACTGCGTCTTCCGGCATGCAACGTACACCGAACTTGCCTGCGGGCAGCCGACCGAACAGAGCAACTTGCGGATTGCTTCCGCTCGAGTTTTTTACCTTCATAGTCGATGCATTCTGACGTAGATGCCCCATGCAGAGTGGCCTTGGGCGACCGAGTCGCCTCGGAGAGCGGCCAAAGTCTCTCGGAGCATCCGCGTGGATCAGCGGGAAATCGCGTCCGGTTTACGGCTTCCGCAGTGAGCTCATCATCTCCTTGAGGCGGCGTATCCGTTAGGAAGGGCGGTTGGGCTGTTCTTGGGTCTACACCACCAGAATTCAAGGCCAACCGTTCTCGGTTGGCCTTTTCCATTTGTGGCGTTCCCCCAGGTCACGCGGGGCAGAGGTCCGTTCTCCGTGTGCCACCACGCCCGGCGCGAGGGCGGAAAACGGGCGTGTTCGCGCGGCCGTTTGCCCCTCTTCCGCTCTCTGCTCTCAAAAATATCGGAGAACCCTGCCGACTTGGCACACGCAGAACGTCTTGCGGCTCAACATGTTGCGCGTGTGTCGCGAAGCGCTGTTCGACGCTGCGACGGGTGGGCGGAACAGATCGATACCCCCCGCGTAGTGATGCCCCGCTGACCGGCGCGGATCGAATCCACCCACCTGGGCAGTACCTGTGGTCTGCCGCGTCTCGGTATGGAAGAATTGGCAGCTCTTGGCAACTTCCACTCCTCGGCGGCGATCAATGGCGGATTCAAAAGACGACATCCTGACCTTAGATGAGGTTGCAGCCTACTTGAAGGCTGGCAAGCGCACCGTCTACCGCCTCGCGGCCGAAGGCAAGCTTCCCGCTTTCAAGCTGGGCGGCACGTGGCGCTTCCGCCGCAGCGACCTGGATGAGTGGATTGCCGCCAATCTGACCAACAAGGATTCGGGGGCAAGCGACTGATGGAACTGATCGACAACATCAGCCGGTTGCTTGGCGACGATCTCAAGAAGACCCTCTGGCCAGGCGCGCGCCTGAAGGTCGCGGCCTCGTGCTTTTCGATGTACGCCTTCGAGGCGCTGAAAGCCGAGCTGGAAAAGATCGACGAGCTGGACTTCATCTTCACCTCGCCCACCTTTGTTGCCAACGAGGTCACCGACAAGATTCGCAAAGAGCGAAAGGAATTCCACATCCCCAAGCTCGACCGGGAGCGCAGCCTCTACGGCAGCGAGTTTGAAATCCAACTGCGCAACAAGCTGACCCAGCGGGCGGTGGCCAAGGAGTGCGCAGAGTGGATACGGCGCAAGGCCAAATTCAAGAGCAACCGCACTAAAGCGCCGATGCAGCAGTTCGCCTGCGTGCAGGCAGGCGGCACCGACACGGCTTACATGCCCCTGCACGGGTTCACCGCTGTCGATCTTGGGTACCAGCAAGGCAATGCGGTTTCCAACCTCGTCACCAAGATGGACGAGGCACCCTTTGCTGCCACGTACCTGAGCCTATTCGATCAGATCTGGAACGACCCCGAAAAGCTGGAGGACGTGACCGCGCAGATTTGCGAGCACATCGCCTCGGTCTACCAAGAGAACTCACCCGAGAGCATCTATTTCCTGATGCTTTACAACATCTTCAATGAGTTCCTCGACGACATCGACGAAGACGTCCTGCCCAACGACCGCACGGGCTACCAGGACACCCTGATCTGGAACAAGCTGTTCAACTACCAGAAAGATGCTGCCACCGGGATCATCAACAAGCTGGAAACCTACAGCGGCTGCATCCTTGCCGACAGCGTCGGCTTGGGCAAGACCTTTACCGCACTGGCCGTCATCAAGTATTACGAGCTGCGCAACCGGTCAGTGCTGGTGCTCTGCCCCAAGAAGCTGGCGGATAACTGGCTGAACTACAACCGCAACCTCAAGACCAACATCTTCGCCCGCGACCGGTTCAACTACGACGTCCTCTGCCACACGGATCTGTCCCGCACCAGCGGCGAGTCCTTCGGTACGCCGCTGAACCGGATCAACTGGGGCAACTACGACCTCGTCGTCATCGATGAGTCGCACAACTTCCGCAACAACGACGCCTACAAGGATAAGGAAACCCGCTACCAGAAGCTGATGCGCAAGGTGATCCAGGAAGGGGTCAAGACCAAGGTGCTGATGTTGTCGGCCACGCCAGTCAACAACCGCTTTACTGACTTGCGCAACCAACTGGCGCTGGCCTACGAAGGCGACTCCGAAAACCTGACAAAAAAACTGCGCACGGACAGAAGCGTTGAGGAGATCTTCCGAGGCGCACAAGCAGCTTTCAATGCGTGGTCGAAGCTCCCCCCGGAAGAACGTACCGCGCGTGCGATCCTCGACTCACTGGACTTCGACTTCTTCGAGCTGCTCGACAGCGTCACCATCGCACGCTCGCGTAAGCACATCCAGACCTTCTACGACACCAAGGACATCGGTCAATTTCCGGAGCGCCGCAAACCGCTGTCGTTTCACTGCCCGTTGACCGATCGGTCGGACGTATTGGGCTTCAATGAAATCTTTGAGCAACTCTCCCTGCTCAAGCTGGCTGTGTATGCGCCCATCAGCTACATCCTGCCCAGCCGTCTGAAGAAGTACGAGGAGATCTACGACACCAAGGTCGGTGGCAAGGGCACGCTGCGCCAAGCCGACCGCGAAAAGAGCCTGCAGGCGCTGATGACGGTCAACCTGCTGAAACGGCTTGAAAGTTCGGTGCAGTCGTTCAGGCTAACGCTGCAATCGCTGCGGGCCAACAACGAAGCCACCCTCGCAAAGATCGCCGCGTTCAATCAATCCGGCGGCGCAGTCACGGTGGGCGACCTCACCGAAGTGCTGGAAGGGCTGGATGCAGAGGACGATGAGCTGCCCATGCCCGGCGACGAGGGCGGCGAGATCGGCAGCAAGATCAAGATCAGCCTCGCCGACATGGACTTGCCGTCCTGGGAGCACGAACTGAAGGTGGACTTACAGGTCATCGATGCCTTGCTGGCTTCGATGAACAAGATCACGCCGCAGGATGACGCCAAGTTGCAGCACCTCAAAGCACAACTGCTCGACAAGATTGCAAACCCAATTAACCCCGGCAACAGGAAGGTGCTGATCTTCACAGCCTTTGCCGACACCGCTGATTACCTGTACGCCAACCTTGCGCCGGAGCTGCTGGCCACGCTCGCCATCCACACCGCCAAGGTCACCGGCAAGGGAGCGCCGCAGTCCACCATCAAGAGCAAAACTCAGAAGCGCAGCTATGACTTCCAGGAGCTGCTCACCCTGTTCTCCCCTCGCTCTAAAGAGAAGGCGGTGGTACTGCCGGACGAGCCGCACGAGGTGGATCTGCTGATCGGCACCGATTGCATCTCCGAAGGCCAGAACCTGCAGGACTGCGACTACCTGATCAACTACGACATCCACTGGAACCCAGTACGCATCATCCAGCGCTTTGGCCGGGTAGATCGCATTGGCTCGCCCAACAGCAGCATCCAGCTAGTCAATTACTGGCCCGACATTTCGCTCGACGAGTACATCAACCTCAAGGAGCGCGTCGAGAGCCGAATGATGATCGCTGACGTGACCGCCACAGGTGACGACAACGTGTTGTCTGCGCAGGCCAACGACGTGTCGTACCGCAAGGAGCAACTGCGTCGCCTGCAGGAGGAAGTCATCGAGCTGGAGGATTTGAAGACCGGCGTCTCTATCACTGACTTGGGCCTCAACGACTTCCGCATGGATTTGCTCAACTACGTCAAAGCCCACGGCGAACTGAGCAATGTGCCTAACGGGATGCACGCAGTGGTTCCCGCCAGACCCGAGATGGGCCTACGGCCGGGCGCGATCTTCACGCTGCGCAATCGCAATGCCGGGATCAACCTCAACCAGCACAACCGCCTGCATCCGTACTACCTCGTCTACATCAATCGCGAGGGAGAGGTCATTCATGACCACACCGAGGTGAAGCGCCTACTGGATCTGGTGCGCACCTGCTGCAAGGGCCAGGACAAACCCATCGTCGACGTGTGCCAGCGCTTCAATCAGGAAACGGCAGATGGCCGCCAGATGCAGCCCTACTCCGATCTGTTGGGCAAGTCCATCCGTTCGATGATCGAGGTAAAGGAAGAAAAGGATTTGGACAGCCTGTTCAGCGGTGGCAAGACCACGGCACTGACAGACACCATCTCCGGCCTGGACGACTTTGAACTCATTAGCTTTCTCGTGATTCAGGAGGCTGGATGAGTCAAGGAGCGACCGCACAAAAACCGGCGCTGATCGCCTACCCCAAGCAAGCTGCTTTCGGGCGCGTTCTGCCCAAGAACAAAATCTATGAGCACAGCGGGGCCAACACCCGGCTGAAGGAACTGTTCGTCGAGCAGGTCGAGCAGATCGTCTGGCAGTACAAGCTCGCCCCTGAGACGATCAACCTGCCTGCGCGGCCCGGTGTGCCGGAAATCCAGGTCTTCAGCATCCAGCTCAAGTCCACCGAGCTGCACGAAGACGTGCTCCGCTGCATTGATGGCGCGGTGCAGTTCCCTATCCTGTTTGAACTGAACCAAGGCCAGGGCGATCAGGCGAAAACGCGAGTAGTGGCGGCTTACAAGCGCCCGAGCGAAGCCGACGCCAGTCGCTGGGTGCTTTCCAGCTACTTCACCAGCAACTGGATGCCAGCTGCAAGTGCCCGCACGGCTATGCCGCTGGCCCTCGACATGGCCCACCTGTACTCCGTTCTGCTGCAAGGCTTAATGCCGCTGCCAGCACGTCCGCAGGAGGCCTTGCCCGACTGGATTGCGCGTATCGAGCAGGCGGCAAGCAAGCGCCGCGAAGTCGAGAAAACCCAGGCGAGACTGGCTAAGGAAAAGCAATTTAACCGCAAGGTCGAGATCAACGCGACCTTACGGCAACTGAAAACTGAACTTGAACACTTGAGCCGCTGAACCCCGATATCGGAAGCGCAGCGACTAGAGGATCGAACATGGACAAACTGAAAATGCACTCGCCCAATCTCACCCAAGACAACATTGCCCGTATCCGCGATCTGTTTCCGGGCTGCGTGACGGAAGCCAAGGGTGAAGACGGCAACGTGAAGCTGGCGGTGGATTTTGACCAGCTTCGCCAAGAGCTAGCCGATTCGATTGTTGAGGGTCCGCAGGAACGCTACCACCTTAATTGGCCAGGCAAGCGCGAGGCACTGCTCACGGCAAATGCACCGATTGCAAAGACGCTCCGTCCAGTACGCACGACAAAAAATTCAAAAGGCGAACAAATTGAAGAGAGCGTCAACTTCGACACTACCAAAAATATCTTTATCGAGGGCGATAATCTCGACGCGCTGAAGCTGCTTCAGGAAACTTATCTTGGCAAAATCAAGATGGTCTATATCGACCCGCCGTACAACACGGGCAACGATTTTGTTTACGCCGACGACTTTGCAGACGAAGTCTCTGAATTTTTTCTCCGCTCAAATCAAGTGGATAGCAAAGGAAATCGCTTGACAGCCAATCCCGAAACAAGCGGGCGCTTTCACTCGGACTGGCTGTCCATGATGTACTCGAGACTAAAGTTGTCGCGCAACTTGCTGCGAGATGATGGACTCATCGTAATTCATATTGATGAGAATGAATATCCCAACTTGGAGAAGCTTCTGGCCGAAATATACGGCGAGAAGAATAATCTCGGAACTATTGTGTGGGATAAAAGAAATCCAAAAGGTGATGCCACTGGCGTCGCGCAGCAGCATGAACTAATTTGTATTTACTGCAAAGATCGAGAATTCTTCAAGGCGACCTGCGAGTTCCAGCGTCCCAAAGAGAACGCGGGCAAAATGCTTGCAAAAGCCAAGCAGATTCTTGGCAAGGAAGGCGGGGTCACTGAAAAAGCAAGGAAAGAATACAAAGACTGGGTAAACCAGCAAGATCTCACTGGGGGCGAAAAGGCATATAACCAAATCGATGACAATGGCGACGTCTTCCGTCCGGTTTCGATGGCGTGGCCGAACAAGAAAAAAGCACCGGAAGATTACTTCATCCCGCTAATTCATCCCGTAACAGGGAAGGAGTGCCCTGTTCCTGAACGGGGATGGCGCAACCCTCCTGCAACAATGCAAGAACTCCTGAAGTCTGGGTTGATTATTTTCGGCTCAGACGAGAAGACGCAGCCGACGAGAAAATATCGGCTGAAAGATAATTTATTTGAAAACATCCCTTCGCTGCTTTACTACGGTGGCAGTGACGACGCCTTGCTTGCTGACCTCAGTATTCCTTTTGATACACCAAAACCGGTTCATGTAGCAAAGAGAATAATTCAATCAATTTGCAAGAATGACGATATATTGATCGACTTCTTCGCTGGCTCGTGCACGGCGGCGCATGCACTTATGCTTTTGAATGCAGAAGATGGGACAAATCGCCGATTCATAATGGTTCAATTGCCCGAGGAATGTGACGAGAAGTCCGAGGCCAGAAAACTTGGATACTCAGTAGTTTCTGAGATTGGAAAAAATCGCATTCGGAGAGCGGCACAAAGAATTCGAGAAGAATTCTCAGACACCTTGCCTACGAGAAATACGGATCTTGACTTGGGATTCCGCCTACTTAAAGTCGATACATCGAACATGGCTGACGTCTACTACGCCCCCGATGCGCTGGACAAAGCCAATCTCGACTTGTTTGTCGACAATATCAAGCCTGACCGCACGGCGGAAGACTTACTGTTCCAGGTGATGATGGACTGGGGCGTTGATCTTGCGCTGCCAATTGCTAGGAAGTCCATTCAGGGCAAGGAGGTTTTCTTTGTCGATGACAACGCGCTGGCCGCCTGCTTTGACGCACACGGCGGCATAGACGAAGCCTTCGTGAAGGAACTAGCCAAGAGCCAACCACTGCGAGTGGTGTTCCGCGATGCTGGCTTCAAGGACAGCGCTATCAAGATCAACGTGGAGCAGATCTTCAAGCTTTTGTCGCCTGCCACCGAAGTGAAGTGCATTTGAGGAGGCTGCAATGAAGCTGAAATTCAAGACGCAGACCTACCAGACAGCGGCCGTGCAAGCAGTAATCGACTGCTTCAAGGGACAGGTTCCGCATCACGGCGGCGTTCGCTACCGGCTCGATCCCGGCAGCCAGAAAGCAGCCCAAGCAGGCCCGCAAGGGGCGATCGCGCTGGAAGCCGCTACGCATGAAGCCGCAGCGGAAAAGGAAGCGGCGTTCCGCAACGCCGACTTCACTTTGTCGGACACGGCGCTGCTCGAAAACATCAGAGCCGTGCAGCAGGGCCAGAACCTGCCGATATCGGACGCACTGGTTAAGACCAAAGTGGCCAAGGTTAACCTCGACGTCGAGATGGAAACAGGCACCGGCAAGACCTACTGCTACATCAAAACCATCTTTGAGTTGAACAAGCAATACGGATGGAGCAAGTTCATCATCGTGGTGCCCAGCATCGCCATCCGTGAAGGCGTGGCCAAGTCGCTGCAGATCACCTCCGAGCACTTCCTTGAAACGTATCAGAAGAAGGCACGCTTCTTTATCTACAACTCGAAGCAGCTGCACCACCTGGAGAGTTTTTCGTCGGACGCGGGGATCAACGTGATGGTGATCAACGTACAGGCCTTCGCCGCACGAGGAGCCGACAATCGCCGAATTTATGACGTGCTGGATGACTTCCAGTCGCGCAAGCCCATCGACGTGATAAGCGCCAACCGCCCCATCCTGATCCTGGATGAGCCTCAGAAGATGGAAGGCGCGGCGACGCTGAAGTCGCTGGAGGAGTTCAAGGCGTTGATGGTGTTGCGCTACTCGGCCACCCATAAGACCACGCACAACAAGATCCACCGCCTCGATGCGTTGGACGCTTACAACCAGAAGCTGGTAAAAAAAATCGCCGTGCGTGGCATCGCGGTGAAGGGGCTAGCGGGCACGGCGGGCTATATGTACTTGCAGTCCATCGAGATATCGAGCAAGAAGCCGCCCGAGGCGCGTGTGGAGTTCGAGCAGAAGCTGGCAGGTGGGAACATCAAGCGGGTGGTGAGGAAGCTCTCCAAAGGCGACAACCTGTTCGATCTGTCGAACGGGCTCGATCAGTACCGCGATGGCTTTTTCGTGGCCGATATCAACGCCAACTCCGACACCCTGAGCTTCACTAATGGGGTCGAACTAACCGTTGGGGATGTGACCGGTGATGTGACCGAGGCCGCGCTGCGTCGCATCCAGATCCGCGAGGCCATCAAGGCGCACTTCGACAAGGAACAAGCGCTGTTCCAACACGGCGTGAAGGTACTCACGCTCTACTTCATTGACGAAGTGGTCAAGTACCGCGACTACGATTCACCGGACGAGAAAGGCGTTTACGCCCGCATCTTCGAGGAGGAGTATCAGTTCTACCTCAATGAGGTGCTGGATCTGGATGAAACGCCGTACGTCAAGTACCTAAGAGGCATTTCTGCCGAAAAGACTCACAGCGGCTATTTCTCCATCGACAAGAAAAGCAAACGGCTGGCCGACCCCACGGTCGCGGCGCGTGGCGAGAACGCGGGGCTTTCCGACGACGTGGATGCCTACGACCTGATCCTGAAGGACAAGGAGCGACTGCTGTCATTCGCCGAGCCGGTGCGCTTCATCTTCTCCCACTCGGCACTGCGTGAAGGCTGGGACAACCCGAACGTGTTCGTGATTTGCGCTCTCAAGCACAGTGACAACACTATTTCCCGCCGTCAGGAGGTGGGACGTGGCTTGCGGCTGTCTGTCAACCAAAGCGGTGACAGGATGGATCACCCAGCCACGGTACACGATGTGAACGTGCTGACCGTGGTGGCAAGCGAAAGTTACAAGGACTTTGTCGCGGCGCTGCAGAAGGACATCAGCGAGTCGCTGTCGGCGCGTCCGCGGGTAGCGGACGAGGCCTACTTCACCGGCAAGGTGCTGAAGACGGAGTCTGGCGATGTCGCGATCACACCGCAGCTCGCGAAGCAGATCTACAAGTACCTGCTTAAGCACGACTACACCGACAACGCTGATCGGATCACCAGCACATACCACGAGGCCAAGAAGGACGGTGCGCTGGCTGCGTTGCCACCCGAGTTGGCGCGGCACGCGGAGCAGGTCTTCAAGCTGATCGACAGCGTTTTCAGCGAGAGCCAGTTGCCCGAAATTGACGACGACCGCAAGCCCAAAAAGAACCCGCTCAACGCCAACTTCGAGAAGCAGGAGTTCACGGAACTTTGGAATCGGATCAACCGCAAGGCGGCATACAGCGTCGACTTCGACCACGACGAACTGGTGCAGAAAGCGGTCAAGACACTCAACGACAAAGATGCCGGGCTTCGTGTGACCCCGTTGCAATACACCATCCAGCACGGTGAACAGGCAGCTGCCGTGACCTACGATGGGATTAAGGGCGGCACTGCATTCGAATTGAAGGACTCTGAAACGGAAAATAACCGCGTCTCGATCCATTCAGCGATCAGGTACGACCTGATCGGCAAGCTTGCAGAAGGCACCCAGCTAACACGGCGCACGGTGACCGACATTCTGAAGGGACTTAACGCCGCAGTATTCGCGCAGTTCAAAACCAACCCGGAGAGCTTCATTGCCGAGGCGATTCGCCTGATCAACGAGCAGAAGGCTACCGTCATCATCGAGCATCTGGCCTACGATCCAGTCGAAGACAAGTTCGACCTCGACATCTTCACCGCCGGACAAACCAAGCAGGACTTCAGTAACGCGGTAAAGACACCCAAGCGCCATATCTATGACTTCGTATTGCCTGACTCAGGCTCGAAGCCCGAGCGGGAATTTGCCATAGCGTTGGAGGCCAGCGCTGAAGTCGTTGTGTATGCGAAGTTGCCACGCGGCTTTCTGATTCCAACACCTGTCGGTGACTACAACCCAGACTGGGCCATTTCATTCAAAGAAGGATCGGTGAAGCACATCTACTTCGTTGCTGAAACCAAGGGATCGATGTCGTCGATGGATCTGCGCGAAATCGAGAAAACCAAGATCAAATGCGCCCGTAAGTTCTTCGATGAGATGAACCGTCGCTTCGCACCCGAAAACGTTAAGTACGACGTGGTAGATAGCTTTGGTCGGCTGATGGAAGTGGTTAGGCAATAACAGTTGCCTACTTCATGGAGGCTGGCGCAAATCAAATCAAACCTTGCGCCAATCAATCAATAAATCCCGGTCAAAAAATCACTGTAGCTGAATTGTCCAATCCTAACGGGCGAGTTAATGGCCGCATAGGAGAATAGCGCAAACCGGGATGCATTATCATTAAATGCAGGCTTGGTTTGTCTTACGTTATACGCGATGGTCATCCTCATCGCCGACTGATTGCATACAGCCAAAAGCAAATTAAAATTCACGTAATCAACGGGATAGGGATTCCATTCCTGCAAAGGATAGAAAGACCGTTTCAGTTCGATAGCCTCAATCGGCTCCCCTTCAGCGCTCAATCGAATAAGGTCAATGTCAGTCACCTTGATGGAGCCGAGGCTGCTCCGCTGCCAGTTATGATAAGCACTACTTGTGGCGTCGTTGACGCTTTTTCCGCAGGCTCCACTTTTGACCGGTAAGCCTATCTTCTGGAACTCATCTTTAAGCTGATCTAAGGTGAGCTCGCAAGGTTGTTGTCCTGGCTTGCCAAAGCCGACTGTATCAATGAAATTGGCTGCGTCGTCAAATTTGACGAAAAAGAGGGGGGTGCCAGATTTTGAGGATATCTTCTTTGCTGCTTGAATGACATCCTTCTGAAGAGACCACGACTTTCCGAATGCCAAAACAAGAGCTCTTGGAGTGGCAGACTGATCACCGTAAATGAGCATCCAAGCGTTTCCAGACACCCAAACGAATGGATGCGTCTGTTCAGATTCTAGTAATTTATAGACAGCATTTGTTTTATAATAGCTCACTGACGCCATCCCTTAAAGCATGCACCTCAACCTGGTGCAAAGTAGTTGGAAAGGATGGCTGTCCTGTCAACCTGATGATTAAAATTGTGGTTTCTCAGTCCGCGCCATTCCCTGCTGGAGAAATTGCAGAATTCTATTTCCGAGGGCGTTGTTTTTTCAGGCCCCAATAGGTCCAGCCATTGGCTGCCGCGCCAGATAAAGCTTGTGCCGCAGAAGACAGCGAGGGATAAACTTTATCGCCGACTCGCAGAGAGATTGCGCCACTCTTTTTATCTACAGAAACCACCTCTGCTTCAGCATGCCCAGGTTTTTTCCGGTACTGGTGGATAAGCCTGTCGCCTACTCGAGGCCATTTTCTATCTTGATTCATCGTTGCTTGCCCTTGCCACGATCGCACAGCGTAGATCATACTGCTTGGTTGGACGTGGACTGGCGTAACGTGCGCGGCTGCCGACGTGTAGGAGAAGCTCACCAGCGCGTCGTACTCGTGCTGGGCCAGGGCACGGTCACTCATTGCTTGAACGCGCCTACGAACTGCTGCACATCTGGAGCGCCCGAGCCAAAGCGTTCGCCGGCGTCGTAGTGTCACCGGAGACGCACCGATGACCCGGCCCCCAGGACGGTTGCCGGACTGACGCTGTCCGCCGCAGCCCTGGTCGGGATCATCCTGCACGAGGGCTACACCGACCGCGCGGTGCTTCCGGTCAAAGGTGATGTGCCCACCATTGGTTTCGGCAGCACGACCGGGGTGAAGATTGCTGCGCGACGATGGCCCAACGGTTGCGTTGATGTGCGGGCGGCAAAGGGCAGCAGCACGAATTCACCGCGCGACAATGTCAGTGCGTCCCCGAGCAGCGGCAAATACCAATTCCGTCGCCGTGAAAGCCGCGGACAGCAGCGAGAAGCGGCTGCGGGTGCGAGATCAGGTAACCCGCCCGCCAGTTCTTCGAGGAGATGAACCGCCGCTTCGCCGCGGAGAACGTCATGTATGACGTGGTGGACAGCTTCGGGGGGGGGGATGGAAGTGGCGAAGTACTGACTGCAAGAGCGCGGCCTCGGCAGCGCGCTAGCCCGCAAGCACGTGTAGAACCCCGGCGTTCACGGAAGATCTCTCTGCATAGGTCAACGGCTGCGGAAGCTCAGACTCGCTGATTGACTGGCCTCCTAAGTCTCGGCTCCAGTGCGGCTGGGGCACTTCAGCAGCGCGTGCCAGCGCTGCAAAACCCAAACAGCCTCCGCTGCTCCTGCCAGTTCAGAGGCACCTCCTTCTGCCTTCCCCGCACCGCATGTAGATTCAGATGCCGCGGTTGCCGGCCCTCGAGGATGGCGCGAACGATGTCCGGTGCCAGCAGTGTCATGCGCAGCACCTCCGATACCCACCCAGCCTCCAGCTTGAAAAGTCGCGCCAGTTCGGTAGCGTTGGCGACCTCGCCGCTCTCGATCAGCCGCTCCCAGTAGAACGCCTTGCCCAGCGTCCGAACCAGCGGCAGGTCTATCGAGGTGGTGGTCTTCGCGCCGGTCTCGCCGTCAGGCGGCACAATCAACTTCGTCCGGTGCCGCCGCTTGATGGACAGCGGCACGAAGGTCACGGATCGGCCGCCGCTCTCGAACTGCCGCGACTTGCCCGATGGCGTGATGACCACACTGCGCGCCGCTGCCTTTTCGCCGTGAGTCTTCGGATCGCCCATCAGACCATCTCCTCGTCACGGGCCGCCAATTCGGCCTCGCGCTGCTCCGCCACGAAGGCCTGTCGTTCCAGCTCCCGCCTGAAGCGCTGCCAGCTGTCATCGCGCCAGATGATGTCGAGCCCGTCCTCATGCAGCTGGACCCGCTCGACCAGGAGCCGCATGATCCGGTGCTGCTCGATGGGGAACAGGTTTTCCCAGACTTGGCTCATTTGCCGCATCGCGACCAGCACCGTGGGCTCGTCCAGGTCCTGCTTGTCCCGCAGCGCCATCCCGGCCTGCCAGACGCCGACGATCATCTCCGGCTCCTGCAGCGCCTTGTGCACCTGCGCGAGCACGGCGGCCTCGATCTCCAGTGCAGGCAGCGGTCCGATGCTGGGTCGGCTCGAATCGCGAGTGGCGCCGGCGGCCTGCCGCTTCTCCAGATACGGCACGTAGTACCGGTAGCGCTTTCCGTTCTTTTTCTGCGTGAAGGTCGGCAGCATCCGCTGACCGTCCGGTGCGTACAGCAGCCCGGTGAGCAGCGCTGGTTCCTTCTTGTACTGCGTGCGCGGACCGCGCTTGCGCTCGTCGACCACCGCCTGCACCGCCGCCCAGAGCTCCTGGCTGACGATTGGCTCGTGCTGGCCGGGGAAGGTCTGCCCCTTGTGCGTCATCTCGCCCAGGTACAGACGGTTGCGCAGCATGGTGAACAGGCACTGCTGATCGATCACCTTGCCCTCATGCCGGCGGCCGTTCTGCGCCACCCACACCTTGGTCGTGTGGCCCTCGATCTGCAGCTCCCGCACCAGCTGCGCCGCCGAGCCGGTCTCGGCGTAGCGCGCAAAGATGTCTCGCACCAGCGCCGCCTCCCGCTCATTGACGACCAGCTTCCGGTCGCGGACGTCATACCCCAGTGGCGGCGTGCCGCCCATCCACATCCCCTTGGCCTTGCTGGCGGCGATCTTGTCGCGGATTCGCTCGCCGGTCACCTCACGCTCGAACTGCGCGAATGACAGCAGGATGTTCAGCGTCAGCCGCCCCATGCTGGTGGTCGTATTGAACTGCTGCGTGACCGACACGAAGGTGACGCCGTGCCGGTCGAACAGGTCGATGATCTTGGCGAAGTCCGCCAGGGACCGGGACAGCCGGTCGATCTTGTAGACCACCACCACGTCGATGCAGCCGTCCTCGACGTCGGCCAGCAGGCGCTTGAGCGAGGGGCGGTTGATGTTGCCGCCGGAGAATCCGCCGTCGTCGTAGCCGTCGTCGATCGCGAGCCAGCCCTCATGCCGCTGGCTGCTGATGAAGGCCAAGGCGGAATCGCGCTGCGCCTCCAGGCTGTTGTACTCCTGGTCCAGGCCTTCGTCGGTGGACTTGCGGGTGTAGATGGCGCAGCGCTTCTTCGGCGTGAGTGCGGGCGTGCGTGGGGTTTCCGCCTTCATGCCTGGGCTGCCTTTCTTTCGCGGCTGGTCGGCTTCAGGCCGAAGAAGACCGGACCGGAGTACACCGAGCCGGTGATCGCCCGCGCCACCGCGGACAGGCTCTTGAACGGGCGGCCTTCCAGCTCGAAGCGGCCGTCCTCCAGCACCTGCACGCGATAGGTGATGCCGTTGAACTCGCGCACCAGGGTGGTCCCGGGCACCAGCCCCACGTCGGCACGGCGCTTGTGGTTCGGCACCTCGCCGGTCTTGCCAATCAGCTCCAGCTTGCGGCGCACGTGGACGGGCAGGCCGCCGAAGGCGCGCTCCTGCAGCTTGTAAGCGATGCGGCTTTCCAGGTAGGTGCGGTGGTGATGGCCGGGCCGCTGGTCGAACAGCGCGTCCCAGAGCGCCCACAGGCGCGACATCGGCAGGTGCGGCAGCTGCGCCATCTGCGCGACCACCGTGGCGTGTTGCGTCGTCAAATCCGAACTCCTTGTGTGTAGACGGGGTTCGCATTCAGGCGCTGGTCGCCAGGAAAGCCAACACTAACTTCGCTGTCCGTGGCGGGCACGCCCGGCTCTTTCCTGGCGCGCATGCGCAGGATGGCAGCGGCGAGCAATTCGGCGATCTCCCGTTGCGGGTGCCGGGGCAACACCTCGGCCGCTGGTCGGCGGGCGGCAGAGGGAGATTCGATATCTGTCATGGGGTGGCGTTCCTGGTGAAAAACGCCGTCGATGCTAGAAGCCGACCCCGGTCGGAGTAACTTGTTTTGGCGGCCATGCGCGGCGCACCGCGCGGCAAACAGGGCTGGCGCGGAGGTGGTGGCGAACGGTAGGGTTAGCCGTAGAATACTGGATAAATAACCAGTATCGAACCACATCGAAAGAAACCCGCACGACCACAAAGGAGACTCCCGTGCTGAAGCCGCTTTCCTACCCCGACATCCTGCTCGGCCTCCCCGTAGACGAGACCCTCACGACCTTTCTCACGCGCGCGGGCTTGCCGTTGCCGGAGGGCTTCGCCTGGAGCGACGACGCGGCCTGCACCAAGCGGCTGATCGCGGCCATCCAGGCCTGCCCGGATCAGGGCGTGCGCGACCGCATCGCCGCCGGCCTGCACACCAGCGCGCAGCTGTCAGGGCAATCCGGCAAGCAGGCGCTTTTCCAGGCGGCGCGCGCGGACAGCGCCGTGCTGCTGGCGCTCATTCAGTGCCGCAGCGACATGCACCGGGCTTTCTGGATGTTCGTGCACCAGCCGTTGCTGTTCGAGCAGGCCGGCGACATCGAGTACGCCGACCAGTACATCCCGCAGGCGCAGCAGCATGATGTGGGCGTGCAGCTTCCGGTGCGTCGCGATGCCGAATCGCTCGCCGACTTCTGTGCTGCGATCAAGGCGTTCTACCAGCAGGAGTTGGGCTGCGGCGAGGTGTGCATCGCCCACCTGATGGACCGCGCGAGTGGCACCCAGCTCCTGAGCGTGCACGCGAAGGATCTGGCCACGCAGCGGGTCGAGTTCGACGGCACCGAGCTGCAGCGGCGCGTCGGCAGTCCCACCATCCACATGGTTCTGGAGTATTCCGAAACGACTGGCGTAGTGCGCACCGTCATTAAGGGCGGTGCCAAGTACCAGCAGATGCTGGTCGATGCCTTCGCGATCCACCTGCTTGGAGTCGACCAGGTGCATGCCGAGCGGATCAAGCAGCCGACACTGGATTTGACGGGGCTGCGTCTCGGGTTTCAGGTGCCGCAGGCGTTGGACGATGGCTTTCTGACCCTGCAGGTGAAGAGCCTGACGATGCTGGCGCCGGACCGCAGTTTCAAGGTGGAGCTCACCGCGATGGCGTCCGCCGACCACGCCTGCGTCACGGAGCTCGCCGCCGATCACTTCCCTTCGGACAATCCGCTGCAGCGAGGTTGGGAGATCCAAGCCGCCCGGATCAACCTGTACTACCCGCCCGAGGCAGGGCGCAGCCGTGGCAAGGTCATCGCGGTGGAGGTCACGCGGCGCGGGCGGTTGAACCTGCACAAGTACGACGAGAAGTTGCGCGCACAGCTCGAGGGCTATCTGATTGAGCTCGGCATCATGCAGCCGCAGCAGCGCCTGTCGCCGCAGGTGGTGGCGCCTGTGGAACTGGTGGGTGTCGCCGTCGAATGAATCTGTCGCGCAATGCCGCGGCGTGGGAACTCGTCTGCCAACGCTGGCAAAGCGGCCATCACTGGTTTGACGACGCGATCCCGCCCGTGCAGAGGACAGCGCACGAGCATCTCGTCGAACTCAAGGCGGTCAAGCCCGTCGCGGTGAACCAGCAGTTTGCGCTGTGCGGCCACTGCGGATTGCACACCGCGCCGATCTTTCGCGACAAGGCGGCACTGCGAATGCAATGCCCGGAGTGTGGGCCCGTCGCCGTCGCGGCGCGCGACCTGAAGGCGTGGGTGGTGGATGAGGAATGGCTGATTCGGAAGCTACGCGCCGCGTTCAGCGTTCCCACCCATCAGGAGGTGGTTCGGATCACCGCGGGCGTCTGGCGTATCGGCCTGCACCAGCGGACAGCGGTGCTGCTGGCGCGGCGACTCGATCTGCTGCTACAGCAACCGTCGGTACTGGCGCGCGGCCGAGGCGAGACGGTGCTGTGGCTGATTACGCCGAAGCGGCTGCGCGAGGGCGATGACGATCCTGTCGCCGGTGCTGCCCGCTGGTTGCCGATGGAGGAGCGATTCACCTTGTATGGCGGCAACGTCAGTTTCATCGACGCCGACACGTCACGCGGTGACGAGGCGATCGCTTCGGCAGATCCGGTTTACGGCCCGTTCTCAGCTGACTTCCGTTGGGTCCGGCTGCAGGGCGAGGGCGCTTCCATCGAACTCAGCGAAGCACAAGCCGCGGTGCTCAAGGCGCTGTGGGAGTTTGGCGGCCAGTCGCAAGAAGCGCACCTCGTCATGTCCCGCGCTGGGCTCGCGAGCGACAAGCCGATCGATGTCTTCAAAGTGAAGGCGCAGCACAAGGGGAACGAGCGTTACGAGGGACCGCTGCGGGCCTACAAGGCGCTCGTGAAAACGAATCAGCGGGCGGGCACCTATGCACTGGCGCCAGGTGTGATGGGAGCCGCGATCAGCAGCGCAGTGGCGACCTTGTCTTGAGGTCTGCAGCCGCTGTTACATCGCGGCCCACGGCGCATCGGCCAACCTCGCGGAGAGGAACTCCACCACGGCACGCACCTTGGGCATGACGAACTTGCGGCTGGGATAGACGGCGTAGATCCCCAGCTCGATCGAGCGGTACTGTGGAAGGATCTCGACGAGATCGCCAGATGCCAGCTCGCGCGCGATCAGGAACGTCGGCTGCAGCTGAATGCCGGCTCCGCGCAAGCAAGCCGCCACGCAGGTGTCACCGTTGTTGGACCAGATGTGCGGCCGCACCTTGACGGTGAGGGGGCCCGCGGGGCCGGTGAACTGCCATTGATCGCCCATGGCCAGCAGGCTGTAGCCGATCACGTCGTGCTCCGGGAGCTCGTTCGGAAGCTGGGGCGCTCCCCTGGCCTGCAGGTACTTCGGCGAGGCGCACAGCACCAGCCGCGTGGAGGCGAGCTTGCGCGAGACGAGCGTGGAGTCTGGCAGTCGCGCGATCCGCACCGCCAGGTCGAACCCCTCGTCGACCAGGTCCATGATCCGGTCGGCCAATTGCACATCCAGCGACACCCGTGGGTGCGCTCGCACGAAGTCACTCCACAGGGGTGCCAGGTGCTGGATGCCGAAGCTCACCGGGACGCTCACTTTCAGGAGTCCGCTGGCCGTGTGGCTGCGGGTGGAAATCTCCGCCTCCGAGTCTTCGATGCTCGCCAGGATGTCGCGGCTGCGGGCCAGGAAGACCTCACCCTCCGCGGTCAGCGACAGCTTGCGCGTGGTGCGATGCAGCAGCCGCGCGCCCAGGCGCTGCTCCAGGTCGGACACGTAACGCGAGACAGCCGCCTTGGACATCCCAAGCCCATCCGCAGCAGCCACGAAGCTTCCGGCGTCCACAACGGCCGTGAACACCCGCATCTCCTGGCACTTATCCATCGTCCCGATTTTCTGAACAAACAATCACAAGAACGGCAGTTTATCTCTTTGATCTGGGTCAATACACTTCTTTCCATGCCGCCACTGACGGCATCCCACAGTCAGTCATCCACTTCAAAGGAATGAAAAATGAAAGTACTCGTCATTGGCGCCGGCAACATGGGCTCCGGCTTCGTCAAGCAACTCAGAGCCGCAGGCCACCAGGTCAGCGTCACGGCACGCGATGCGGCCAAGGCCCAGGCGGTCGCGCAGCAGTACGGTGCCAAGGCCGTCTCGACGGCGGGTGCAGCCGATGGCGTGGACGCCATCGTGGTCGCCACCCCGTATGAGCAGGCCGCCGAGGCCCTGCGCAGCGTCGGCAAGCTCGACGGCAAGCCGGTGATCGACATCACCAACCCGCTGACGGCCGACTACATGGGCCTCACGGTGGGCCACAACACGTCGGCCGCCGAGCAGATCGCTCAGGCCGTGCCCGGTGCGGAGGTCGTCAAGGGCTTCAACACGGTCTTCGCCCAGGTGCTGGCCGAAGGCGCCAAGCTGAACGGCCAGAAGGTCACGGTGTTCGTGGCCAGCGACAGCGAGCGAGCCAAGCAGACTGCGCGGGCGTTGGCCGAGAGCATGGGCTTCGACGTGATCGATGTGGGCGGTCTGAAGAACGCTCGCTACCTCGAGCCCGTCGCGGGGCTGAACATCTATTTGGGCTACGGCGCCGGGCTGGGCACCAGCATCGCGCCGACCTGGATCCGCAAGAACTGAAAGGAACGATCATGAGCAACACCAACATCGCCCAACGCGTGCTGGCCACCGACGCCGGCTGGGGAACCCTGGCCCTGCGCATTCCCGTGGGCATCATCTTTGCCGCTCACGGCGCGCAAAAGCTGTTCGGCTGGTTCGGCGGCTACGGCCTGGAAGGCACCGGCCAGTGGATGGCTTCCATTGGGCTGGCGCCGGGCTACCTGATGGCGCTTCTGGCTGGCGCCGCCGAGTTCTTCGGTGGCCTGGCCCTGATCGCCGGCCTGCTGGTGCGCCCTGCCTCTGCGGCACTGGCCTTCGCGATGGTGATCGCGATCTTCAGCGCCCACATCGACAAGGGCCTGTTCGTCGCCAACAACGGCTACGAGTTCGCACTGGCACTGCTCGCCGTCACGGTGGCGCTCGTCTTTGCCGGCGCCGGCCGCGCCTCGCTGGACCGGACGATCAGCCGCCGGCTGGCCTGACCAGAAACAAGACTCAAGGAGAACCTCATGACCACGATGCCTACCGTCTTTGTCTCGCATGGTGCGCCCACCTTCGCGATCGAGCCCGGCCTGGCCGGGGCCCAACTGCGCGCCCTCGGACGCGCGTTGGGCAAGCCCGAAGCCATCGTGGTCGTGTCGCCCCACTGGATGACGCGCGGCGTGGAGATCACGGCGAATGCGGACCCGGAAACCGTCCACGACTTCGGTGGCTTCCCGCGTGCGCTCTATTCGATTCAATACCCGGCACCGGGATCCCCGGAACTGGCGGCGCGCACGCAGCAAGTACTGAAGTCGCGCGGCATCACCGCTTCGCTGGACACGCGGCGCGGCCTGGACCACGGCGCCTGGGTGCCGCTGCTGCACATGTACCCGGACGCCGATGTTCCCGTGGTGCAGGTGTCGATTCCGTTCGATACGGACGAAGCCAAGGCACTGGAACTCGGACGCGCGCTCGCCCCGCTGGCAGCGCAGGGCGTGCTGATCGTCGGTTCCGGCAGCCTCACGCACAACCTGTACGAATTCCGCATGGGGGATGCGAAGGAGGCGAGCTACGCCCGTGAGTTCTCCGAGTGGATCCGTGACGCGGTCGCGCGGGGCGACATCCGCCGCCTCGAGCAGGCCCTGCAGCAGGCGCCGCACGCCCAGCGTGCGCACCCCACCCCGGAGCACTTCCTGCCGCTGCTGGTGGCCGCCGGTGCGGCGTCCGACCTCACACCGTCGACCGTGCTCGATGGCGGCATCCGCCACGGCGTGCTGGCCATGGAGTCGTACGTCTTCGGCCAGAGCGTGTCCTTGCAAGTCGAGGAGACCAACCATGCATGACGGATCCATCGTGATCGCCAGGCCGCCGCGGGCTGCGCAACTGGTGCTGCTGTTCCACGGCGTGGGCTCCTCAGCCGACAACCTGGCACCCCTTGGCGGCGCGATTGCGCAAGCGCGTCCTGATGCCTTCGTCGTCAGCGTCAATGGACCGCATCCGTCGACCCTGGGCAGCGGCCGCGAATGGTTCTCGGTCGTGGGGATCACCGAAGAGAACCGGCCCGAGCGGATCGCCAAGGCGATGCCGCTGTTCCGTGAGGCGGTCGCCCACTGGCAGAAGGCCAGCGCGATCGGCCCCGCAGCAACGGTGCTCGTGGGCTTTTCCCAAGGAGCGATCATGGCGCTCGAATCGACGCAAGGAGAGACGCAAGTGGCGCCGGCGCAGCGCGTGGTTGCCATGGCCGGGCGCTTTGCCCAACCAGTGCGCCGCGCACCGGCAGGCCTGAAGTTCCACCTGATCCATGGAGAGCAGGACGCTGTCGTGCCGACCCGATCGTCCGTGGAGGCCGCGCGCGAGTTGCAAGGTGCCGGCGCCGATGTGACCCTGGATCTGCTGCCTGGGCTTGGTCACGGCATCGACGCGCGCGCGCTGCGGCTGGCGATCGGGTATCTTGACGGACCCCATCGTCCCTGAACCGCCGGGACCGCATATGACAGCGCGCTTGATCATTTCCGAGGCCACGTACGTCCTGCAGCAGGAGTCTGAGGCGGGTTGGAATGATCGGGCGGTGCTCAATGGAGGCGCCAGCGCGCTTCTGCCCGCCATGCGCCCCCTGGATGAGGCCAGCCTGGAGATGGCCATCGAAGTGGCAGAGAACTGGTTGATGCCACACGCGCGCCATCTCCGGGGCGACGTCCTTGAAGTGAGCGACACCACGGGGCGGCTCACATCGGGCTTGATGGACGTTATGTCGGAATCGGCAACGAGCTGGAGCGTTGCAGACCTCGAGCAGCTCTTTCTGCGCATGGTGGACTTGGCGACCGGCAGGATCGCCAGTCCAGCGCTTGAAGGCAGACGGGCGTTCGCTGCCGATCTGCTCATCCTGCGCGAATTGGCCCACCATGGGGATGTAGGCGAGATCCGGCTGTTTTGACCAAAGGCCGGCCGGCGCCCTGCCGCAGGCTGTGAAGCCCAACTCATCTGCCCCCTGATGCTGCGGCTGTTGTGGGTCGACTTACCGGCCGCCAAGTGGACAGCACTCCTCCCGGATTCCGGCCTCGCTCGCGTTGTGGGTGCGTCGGCCTGAAGGCGTAAAGTAGGTGATCCGCACAGCCAATAGGGGCATGTTCGCGGACAACGCCGATGGCGTGCATCACTTCAGGAGGATCAGCATGAGCTTTTTCAGCAAGATCTTGGACAAGCTGGGTTTCGATGCCGGTGCCAGCAAGGTTGAGGCAATGCTCAAGGCGCCGGTCGCGCCGGCAGCCCCCGCGGCGCCGGCAGCACCTGCCACCGGCACAATGGGAGCGCCTGGTGGCGCTCCTGCCGTCACGCCGATGAAAGAGGTCGATGTCGTGGCGCAACTTGAAAAGAAGGCAGCCGCCAACCCGCAGAAGCTGAACTGGCGCACCTCCATCGTTGATTTGCTCAAACTGCTGGATATCGACAGCAGCTTGGCCGCGCGCAAGGAGCTTGCCACCGAGCTGGGTTGCCCGGCCAACCTGATGGGCGACTCGGCCCAGATGAACATGTGGCTGCACAAGACCGTGCTGGCCAAGCTCGCCGCCAACGGCGGCAACGTGCCCAAGGAACTGCTCGATTGAGCACGGAGACAACCATGAACCTCACCGATATCCTGGCGCAGGCCGGCGGCCTGCAATCGGTCGCACGCGACCTGGGGATCAGCGAAGAGCAGGCAGCATCCGGCGCGGAAGCCTTGCTGCCCGCAATCATGGGCGGCATGAAGAAACAGGCGCAGGCCCAGCCCGCCGGTCTCGCAGGTCTGGGGGGCCTACTTGGCCAACTTGGCGGCGGCGGCCTGTTCGACCAGGTCCTGAGCCCGCAGCCGACGGACCCGAGTCAGGGCAATGCCGTGCTGGGGCAGATCTTCGGCTCCAAGGACGTGAGCCGCACCGTGGCCGACAACGCAGCTTCGCAATCGGGCCTCGATTCGGGCTTGCTGCGCAAGATGTTGCCGCTGCTGGCGATGTTGGTGACCGGCTACATGGCCAAGCAGGCAGGTGGCGCCGGGCAGGCGCCAGAGGGCAGCGGATCGGGTGGGCTTGGTGGCCTGGTGGGCAGCCTGGGCGGCCTGTTCGGTGGCGGGGGAGCGGGCACTCCAGGCGCAGGGGGCGCGATGGGGGCATTGGGGGGCCTCGGTGCCATGCTCGACGCAAACGGGGACGGCAACGCGCTTGACGACATCCTGCGCATGGCGGGCAAGACAAGTCGCTAAGTCGGCACGGCGCCCGCTGGGCGCGGTCGGTTGGCGCGCATTCTCATAGGGCACGCATCATGAAAGAACGTCATCCAGCAGCGCCCATGAATCGCCGCGAGTTCAATCTCATGCTCGCCGGCGCTGGAATCTTCACATGCCTCACCCCCACGAGCAGTCATGCCTTCGGGCTGGCCGACCTGTCCAACCGGGAGGTTGACCAGGGCGTGAAGACTGCGCTGGAGCAAGGTGCCATTGCCGCTGTGGGGCTGCTCGGCAGACCTGACGGCTTTCTGGGCAACCCCAAGGTTCGGATTCCCCTGCCGGGGATCCTGCAACAAGGGGCCGGACTTCTTAAAGCAATGGGGCGCGGCCAGCAGATCGAGGAGCTGGAAGTCGCCATGAACCGGGCGGCCGAGGCCGCCGTGCCCATGGCCAAGGAGATGTTGGTCAACGCCGCCCGGTCGATCACCGTCAACGACGCGCGAGGCATCCTGACCGGCGGAGAGACCTCCGTGACAGATTTCTTTGCGGGCAAAACACGGGAGCCCTTGACCATCAAATTCCTGCCGGTGGTGAAGACCGCAATTCAGAAGGTCGGGCTCGCGCAGAAGTACAACGCCGTAGCAGGCAAGATTGCTGGCACCGGCTTAGTCGGCAAACAAGATGCCAATCTCGAGCACTACGTGACAGGCAAGTCACTCGATGGCCTGTACTTCATGATTGGTGAAGAGGAAAAGAAGATCCGCTCCAATCCCGCAGCGGCCGGCAGCGCCGTGCTGCGCAAAGTCTTCGGCGCATTGAAGTAGCGTCGCCGAACAATCGCGCCGACCGACGCCGGTGCGCCAGGGGTGCTCAGCTCTTCACGAGCGCATTGCGAATTTCTCGCAGCAACACAACTTCTTCGGCCGGTGCGGCAGGGGCGGCCGCTACTTCCGGCTCCCGTCGCTTCAGGCGGTTGATCTGCTTGACCACGGGTTGTGTCAAGGTAGTTGTCGCCTGCGCCGATCAGCGACCGGCCATCAGGTGTCGCGCTCTGGATTCAGGTAGACAGACTTCGGCAGCGTCCAGCTCCTGCATTCACCGGACCAGCGTTCAGGCCTGCGCTGGCGCGCCTGTTCGTACACGGCACGTCGGCTCTGGAGGATTGGAGCCTCGGCACCTTGATGCCGGTGCACAGGTGTCACGTACTGCAGGCTGCCGTGCAGATTGACCTCGTTGTACCAACGTACGAACTGCATGACCCACTCACGGGCGTGCTGCAGGCATGTGAAGGGCCGTTCAGGCCAGAGGGGGCAGTACTTGGCGGTGCGGAACAGCGCTTCGGCGAAGGCGTTGTCGTTGCTCACGCGCGGCCTGCTGAAGGACGGAACCACGCCCAGTGTGCGCATCGTGTGCAGCAGGGTGGCCCCCTTCATCGCGGAGCCGTTGTCCGAGTGCAGCACCAGCGGCTTGCCTGCGGTGCGTTCGGCAAGGCAAGCCCGCGCGAGCAGGCGGCTTGCATGGTGGGCCGCCTCGATCTCATGGACCTCGCTGGCCACCACCTTGCGGCTGTAGATGTCCTTGACCATGTACCAGTAGTAGAAGCGGCCCTTGATGATGCTGGGCATCCAGGTGATGTCCCAGCACCAGACCTCGTTGGGGCCACTGGCCATGTGGGTAGTCAGCACCCGTTTGCGCGGAGCGCGCGCCCGGCTGCGCCGGTGAGCCTGGCCGGCAGCGCGCATGACCCGGTAGAAGGTCGATTCAGAGGCCAGGTAGATGCCCTCGTCGGCCAGCTTGGGCACGATCTGGTGCGGCGTGAGGCTGGCGCAGTCCGGTCGATTCACCGCCATCAGTACCGCCTGGCGCTCGTCCTCGTCAAGCTTGTTGGCAGGCCTGGGCCGCACAGCCGCTGGTCTGCCGTCCTGCGGGCGCTTGCGCCAGCGCTGCAGCGTCCGCACTTGGAGCCCCAGCTCACGGCAGGCGCGCTCCTGCCGCGCCCCAGCTGCGACCGCCTCATCGATCAACGTCATGGCCAACGTGCGATCCGAGGTGTTGATCATTCTTCCTCGTCCTTGCCCCAGATCGCAGTGGCTTTTTTTCGTAGCACCAACAGCGCTGCCGTCTCGGCCAGAGCCGCTTCCTTGCGACGCAGTTCGCGCTCGAGCTGCCGGATTCGATCCTTTGACGCTGCATCGCCGCTTGAGTCTGCGGGCTTGGCAGGGGCGGTGCGATTGGCCTGCTCGCAGGCCAATCGCCACTGCGCCAGCTGCTGTGGCTCGATGCCCTTCTTCCTGCAGTACTCCGACACCTCCGCTTCGCTCAGGTGCGCCGTCTCCAGCACGGCGTGAAATTTGCGAGCACTGCTCTTGTCCTTGCTTCGAATGGCGTCCTCTCCTTCGGCCAGCTCATTGCGCCAAGTGCGAATGCTCACCGCGGTGGTGCCCAGTTCGCGTGCAACGTCGTTCAACTGCCGATTGTGCGGCGGCCCCAGCTGCTCCAGGGCCCATCTCTTCTGCTCAGGTGTGTATCGCTTCGGTGGCATCTCTTGCCGCTCCAGATCTCCCGCCAAGGTTGAGATTCAAGAGCGACAACTAGCCTGACACAGAGGGACCATCAGGAAGATCACGAACGCCAAGATGACGAAGTTCAAGGCGACTGTGATGAAGTTGCCGTAGGCCAGGACGGCGCCGGCCTTCTTTGCTTCCACCAGCGTTGTTGCCGTCTGCCCCGCGAGCGGCACGAAGTAGTTGCTGAAGTCCAGGCCACCGAACACCTTGCTGACGATCGGCATGATGATGTCAGCGACCAGCGAATCAACAATCTTGGCGAATGCCGCGCCGATGATGACGCCCACGGCCAGATCCATCACGTTGCCCTTCAGGGCAAACTCTTTGAATTCAGAGGCGAAGCTCTTTTCTTCTCCAATATCGTTGGTGAAAGGACGTGGCAGCGCTGAGCCTCCCGCAGCGTGAAGCGGTCGCGCCGCAGCGACTGGCCGCAGCAGGCACTGATCGCGGGCCGTACGCGGTCAACACCGCGAACGATTGACTCGCGACCTCAGCCTTTCTTTAGGCACTCGGACATGAACTTCTTGCGTTCATCGCCCTTCATGCCTTTGGCCTCGACGTTGCAGGATTTCATCTTGGCCTGTTGAGGGGTTTCCTTCTTGGCACTCAGGCATTCCTTCATGAACGCCTTGCGCTCATCGCCCTTTTTGTCGCCAGCCTCCTTGTTGCAGGTGGCCATCTTCGTCTGCTGCGCGGTTTGGGCCTGCGCGCCGAAAGTAAATGCCAGGGCGACAGACAAACCAATCAGGAGTTTCTTCATGCTATTTCCCCACTAGTGGTGGTGGAATTCCATCACAATAGTTCTGTAGCCGCAATCACTTCGGAGGATCTGGCTTACATCCGCTCGGGGTCGTTCACAACGACCACCCAGCTTTCATGAGGTCCCAGCAGACGGCAGGACAAGAGCTTTCTGGGCTGAGATAAGAGACCCCATCGACCTTGTTTGGGTCGCGGTTGTGAAATCACTCGCCCGACTTGGCGCAGCAGCCGCCGTCCTGCGCCCCCACCTGGATCGGCGGGCACGGAACGCTGCCGTAGGAACAAAACACGCAGCAATCCCCTGGTTTGGGGCGCAGCACGACGCCGCAGTGTTCGCATTCGTAGAACCACTGGCAGGCGTCCGTCGGCATGGTTTCCGTCTTGACGTGCCCGCACTCGGGACAGGTCAAGGTCGATTCGAGCGTCACCGCTGTCATAGAAGTACCTCTGTTGCCAGCCAACAAGGCGATTTGGGCGCCATCGTCTATCAAGTTGCCTTCGGGTAAGACATCTCACTTCACCCGTTCGCAGACCGTGAACGACAGGCTCAGGCGATGGACATAGCGCCAGCTTAGCGCGATCCCAGGCCGTGCGGTCACATGGGTATCTGACGCCCGCCTGCCAATGGCGAACCGGAAGTTTCCGCTCAGTTCGCCACCCAGTTCCTTAACGGTTCGCCACCCGTTTTCGACACTGCCCAGCGTTGTTCCTCACCTACACGAAAGGGGTGTCAATGCTGCAATCAACACCAGCAAACCGCGGTGCGTCGAACCATCTCGCGCTGCCCGATCCGATGCGTCCGCACGAGCGGCGCGTGCTCTCTGAAAGCGAACTGGCCCAGCGCTGGGGCGTGAGCGCCAAGACGCTGCAACGGTGGCGGTCCGAGGGCCGGGGCCCGCACTATCTGAAGCTCTCCAAGCGGGTCACCTACCCGCTGGAGCTCATCGCCGAGTACGAGCGCAGCGCGCTGCACGCCGCGACCTCCGAGCGCGTGTGCAAGTGAGGGGCCGGCACATGACCACCTCCCACGCATTCGACGCGCCCGTTCACCTCGAGCAGGCCATGCCCTTGGCGGAGATGAGCGTGGCGCAGATCGCCGCGCTGCCGCCCGCGCAATTGCAAGAAGCCCAGGCCAACCTGCTCGCCCTGCAATCCATGGTCAAGGCCGTTCTGGACCGCATGCACACCGCAATGGAGCAGCGCTACGCCGAGCGGGCGCAGGCGGCACGTCTGGTCAATGGACGCGATTTCGGCGTGTGCCACCTGAGCGACGGCGAGCTGCGCGTGAGCGTCGATCTCCCGAAGAAGGTGTCCTGGGACCAGACCCAGCTGGCCGCCATCGCCGCCCGCATCGCCGACGCCGGCGACCGCGTGCAGGACTACATCGACGTCGACTACTCGATCTCCGAAAGCCGCTTCAACAACTGGCCGCCGGCCCTCAAGGAGCAGTTCGCCGCCGCCCGCACCGTCAAGCCGGGCAAACCGAGCTACCGGCTCGCCCTCCAGGCTCCGGAAGGAGGCGCCTGATGCTGCCCATCATCTCCGCCGAAGAGCGGCTGAAGGAACGCCACAGCGCCAAGATCGCGCTGGTGGGGGCGCCTGGTGTCGGGAAGACCTCCCAGCTGCGAACCCTGTCGGCCGACACCACCCTGTTCGTCGACCTGGAGGCGGGCGACCTGTCGGTGCGCGACTGGCCGGGTGACACGGTGCGCCCGCGCACCTGGCCCGAGTTCCGCGACCTGGTGGTGTTCCTCGCCGGACCAATGCCCACGGCCAACGCCGATCAGGCGTTCTCGCAAGCCCACTTCGAGCACGTCTGCACCAGGTTCGGCGATCCGGCGCAGCTGGCCCGGTACGACACCTACTTCGTCGACAGCCTGACCGTGCTCTCGCGCCTGTGCTTCGCCTGGTGCAAGACCCAGCCGCAGGCCTTCAGCGAGAAGTCTGGCAAGCCGGACAGCCGCGGCGCCTACGGCCTTTTGGGCCAGGAAATGATCACGGCGCTCACGCACCTGCAGCACGTGCGCGACAAGCACGTCATCTACGTCGCCATCCTGGAAGAAAAGACCGACGACTTCAACCGGCGCTTCTACCAGCTGCAGCTCGAAGGCAGCAAGACCGCGCTGGAGTTGCCCGGCGTCCTGGACGAGGTGGTGACGCTCGCGATCCTCAAGGCCGACGACGGCACGCCGTATAGGGGGTTCGTCACTCGTGCCGACAACGCCTTCGGCTATCCGAGCAAGGACCGCAGCGGCCGGCTGGAAGCCATCGAGGAGCCCCACCTCGGAAAACTCATCGCCAAGTGCCTGGGACAGAACGCTCCGGCACGGCAGAACGAATCGATCTAAGGACATCCATGAACACGCATCCCGCCAGCAACTGGAACGACTTCAACGACGCCGACGCGCAGCAAGGCGCCTTCGACCTGATCCCCAAGGGCACCATCGTGCCGCTGCGCATGACGATCAAGCCCGGTGGTCATGACGACCACAGCCAGGGTTGGACCGGCGGTTACGCCACCCAGTCCTTCGACACCGGCGCGGTGTACCTGGCCTGCGAGTTCGTCGTCACGGGCGGCCCGTATGCCAAACGCAAGATGTGGTCCAACGTGGGCCTGCACTCCCAGAAGGGCCCGACCTGGGGACAGATGGGCCGCAGCTTCATCCGCGCGGCGCTGAACAGCGCCCGCCGCGTTCACCCTCAGGACAACTCGGCCCAGGCAGCGGCCGCACGCCGCATCAACAGCTTCGCCGATCTGGACGGACTGGAATTCATCGCCCGGGTCGATGTGGAGAAGGACGGAAAGGGCGAAGACCGGAACGTGGTTAAGCTCGCGATCGAGCCGGACCACAAAGACTATGCAGCCCTGATGGGCGGCGCCGTCAAGGCGCCCACGGGCGGTGGCAGCTCCGGGACTCCCGCGCAGGCGACGCCAGCGTACGCCGCAGCGCGTCCGGCCCAGTCGGCTCCGACCGGCAAACCCGCCTGGGCGCAGTAATGAGGAGCGCCCATGAAATGCTGGGTCTGCTCCAGGCAAGCCCGCGGATTCGTGCACACCGAGATCCGACACCCGGTGGGCGATCCGCGTCGCTACCCGGTGGACTGGGTGTTCTGCTCGCAGCGTTGCCAGGCCGCGTTCCACCAGTGCTACGGCTCCTGGGCTCGCGCCTTGGAGCGCGACGTGCCGCCGGAGGCTGCCGTGGTTGACGCGACACCCCTGGAACGCGACGCCATGCGCCGGTGCCTGAAGTTCTTCGGCGAGGCGGCGGCCGCCATTGGCTTCGACAAGCCCCTTGGGGCGTATTCGGAGGCCGAGGCGCTGTCCGTCATCGACGCCATTGTCACCGGCTACGTCGACGAAATGGCGACGCAGCATGAGCGCAGCAAGTACCCGCCGGTGCGCATGCCCGGCCACGCCACGGTCCACGACCCGATTCGCCGTCCGGCCGCCGAAGCAGCGCCGCCGCTGCAGGAGAACCCGTTCGCCGACATGGAGGACGACCTGCCCTGGGAGACCACGCCGTGATCGCCACCGAAACCGAAATCCAACGCAGGAAGAAGCGGTCTCTCGCTGAGCGGTTCTGGACGCGAGTCGACACCAGTGCAGGCGAGGAAGGCTGCTGGTTGTGGCTCGGCTCAACGCTTCGCGGTCGGTATGGCCAGATCAGGCGCGACCCCGAGGGCCGCGAGCTGCGCGGGAAGAAGGCCACGACGCATCGAGTCGCGTGGGAACTCACCCGCGGGCCCATCCCAGCGGGCATGCACGTGTGCCACCTCTGTGACAACCCGCGCTGTGTCAATTCGAAGCACCTCTGGCTTGGAACCCACGCCGAAAACTTGGCGGACATGAAAGCCAAAGGACGTGCGGCCCGAGGCGATAGCAGCGGCACGGCGCGGCTGAAACCAGCCCAGGTTCAGGCCATCCGAAAACTGCTCGCCGCTGGGCGGTGTCACCTCACCGACCTAGCGCAGCTGACCAACGTGAGCGTCGGCACGATCGAAAACATCAAGTACCGAAAGAGCTGGAGGCACCTCGATGCTTGACTTCAATTCGCATTCCACCTTTCACGAACGGGTGACGTACCACATCGACCAGGCGCTCGCCGTGGAGCGCGATGGACAGCCACGCCGGCAGTACCTCGGAGCGTCACGTCTGGGCGTCTCCTGCGAGCGCGCCTTGCAGTACGAATATGCCGGAGCTCCGAGGGATGCCGGGCGCGATTTCACCGGACGCACGCTGCGTGTGTTCGAAGTGGGCCATGAACTGGAAGATCTCGCAGTGCGGTGGCTGCGCATGGCGGGCTTCGACCTGCACACCCGCAGGGCCAACGGCGGACAGTTCGGTTTTGCAGTCGCGGATGGTCGCATCCGAGGCCATGTCGATGGCATCGTGGCCAACGGACCGGAGGATCTGGGTCTTCGCTACCCGATGCTCTTCGAGTGCAAGACCATGTCCGACAAGCACTGGAGGGCGTGTGCCAAATCCGGAGTCACGGTCAGCAAGCCTGTTTATGCCGCACAGGTCGCCACCTACCAGGCCTACATGGAGGCTGCCGTCGAGGGGATCAGCCGCAATCCCGCGCTGTTCTGCGCGATCAACAAGAACACGCAAGAACTGTGGTTTGAGCTGATCCCCTTCGACCCTGCGCTCGCCCAGCGCATGTCGGACCGTGCCGCGCGCGTGATCTCCGCCACTGAGGCTGGCGAGCTGCTGCCGCGCTCGTTCTCCGAATCCACTCACTTCGAATGCAAGGTCTGCGCATGGGCAGACCGCTGCTGGAGTCTCCAAGCATGAAAGCCAAATCACTCCCGCCGGCGATCGCCGGTGAGCCCTTCGTCGACGCCCGCGAAGCGGCCTACACGATGAATCTGCCGATGTACTTCCTCACGCACGCCCAGCAGCGCGATCGGCTCGCGATCCCTTTCTATCGCCTCGGGCGCGCGGTGCGCTTCAAGCTGTCGGAGCTTGCTGACTGGCAGCGCGTGCAGGGTGGCCTGCCGTCGCCAGCTGCTGCTGGGAGCGAGGTGCTCGATGCATGAGCCGAGCCAGCACCATCCGCTGGACTTCAACGACTGCGAGGCGCCCATCGAGGTCGACCGCAGCGCCGAGCGTGACGGGATCCGAGCGGCCTTGCTGGCGCGGCTCGAGGCGGTGCTCTTCGATCTCTTCCCCGCAGGCAAGGTGCGGAGCGGCAAGTTCTACATCGGCGACGTGCTGGGCAGCCCCGGCGACAGCCTGGAGATCGTCCTCACCGGCGACAAGGCGGGTCTGTGGACCGACCGCGCAAGCGGGGCCGGCGGTGATGTGTTCGCCATCCTGGCAGACCACCACAGCATCGACGCGCGCAGCGACTTCCCGCGCGTGTTGGAGATCGCTGCCGATCTCGTGGGCCGGATCGCCTCCACTCCGCGCCGTCCTCCGCGGCGCGCGAAGGAGGAAGCCGCGATCGACGACCTCGGCAAGGCCACTGCCAAGTGGGACTACCTGGACGCGAGCGGGAAACTGATCGCCGTCGTCTACCGCTACGACCCGCCCGGGCGGCGCAAGGAGTTCCGGCCCTGGGACGCCAAGCGGCGCAAGACCGCGCCACCGGATCCGCGGCCGCTGTACAACCAGCCGGGGCTCGCCCAGGCCCACCAGGTGGTACTGGTGGAAGGGGAGAAGTGCGCGCAGGCCTTGATCGATCTGGGCGTCTGCGCCACCACCGCGATGCACGGCGCAAACGCGCCGATCGACAAGACCGACTGGTCGCCCCTGGCCGGGAAGACCGTGCTGATCTGGCCGGACCGCGACAAACCGGGCTGGGACTACGCGGCGCAAGCGGCGCAAGCCATCCTGTCGGCGGGTGCGAAGACCTGCCACATCCTCTACCCACCCGAGGAAGCGGCCGAGGGCTGGGACGCGGCCGATGCGGTAACCGAAGGCTTTGACGTCTCTGCCTTCCTCACCCATGGGCCGCGCCTGCAGATGCACGACATCGCCGATGGTGCCGAGCCGGTGGCCAGCAGTGACGAATCCGTCTGGGGGACGGAGGACGCCCTGGCGCTGGCCTTCACCCGGCGCTATCAGCGCGACTGGCGTTACGTTGCGGCGTGGGGCCGCTGGCTGGTGTGGGACGGTCATCGCTGGCGCACCGAGGACACGCTGGCCGCCACCGACCTGATCCGAAGCGTCTGCCGCCACGCCGCCGTTCAGGCCGAGAACCCCAAGATCGCTGCCAAGCTGGCCAGCTCCGGCACGGTCGGCGGTGTGGAGCGGCTGGCGCGCGCGGATCGCAGGCACGCGGCGACCACCGCGGAATGGGATGCCGATCCGTGGCTGCTCAACACGCCCGGTGGCGTGGTGGATCTCAAGAACGGGCGGCAGCGCCAGCACGACCGCGCCGACCGCATGACCAAGATCACCACGGCCACGCCGCGTGACGACTGCCCGATCTGGAGGCAATTCCTGGTCGAGGTCACGGGCGGCGACACCGCGCTGCAGGATTACCTCCAACGCATGGCCGGCTACGCGCTGACCGGCTCGACCCGGGAGCATGCGCTGTTCTTTCTGTATGGCACGGGCGCGAACGGAAAGTCGGTGTTCGTCAACACGCTGGCCACGATCCTGGGCGACTACGCCACCAACGCGCCGATGGACACGTTCATGGAAACGCGCACGGATCGGCACCCGACCGACATGGCAGGTCTGCGCGGTGCGCGTTTTGTGGCGGCCATCGAGACCGAGCAGGGCCGGCGCTGGGCCGAGTCGAAGGTGAAGAACCTCACGGGCGGCGACAAGATCTCCGCGCGCTTCATGCGGCAGGACTTCTTCGAGTTCTTCCCGCAGTTCAAGCTGGTCGTGGCCGGAAACCACAAGCCGGCGATCCGCAACATCGACGAGGCGATGAAGCGGCGGCTGCACCTGATCCCCTTCACGATCACCGTGCCGCCGGAGCGCCGCGACAAGCATCTGCAGCAAAAACTCCTGGCCGAGCGCAACGGGATCCTGGCCTGGGCGGTGCAGGGCTGCCTCGAGTGGCAACGCCTGGGGCGGCTTGATCCACCGCAGCAGGTGGTCGAGGCGACTGAGGAGTACTTCGAAGCCGAGGATGCGCTCGGACGCTGGATCGATGAGCGCTGCCTGCGCGAGCCCAACGCCAAGGCACTGACGGCCGAACTCTTCACCGACTGGAAGCAATGGGCGGATTCGGCGGGTGAATTCATCGGATCGCAAAAGCGCTTCGCCGATCTGCTGCTGACGCGCGGCATCGAGAAGTGGCGCAACACCACGGGCCTGCGCGGCTTCCGTGGCCTTGGCCTCAAGCACCCACCCACTGCGGCCTACACCCCCTATGCGGACAACTGAGCGACGGGTCGACACACCGAATTGAACAAGGACTGACAACGATGACCACGACCATTCTTGCCCTGGACCTGGGCACCACCACCGGCTGGGCGATGCGCCCGCGCGATCAGCAGATCGCTCACGGCTTCGTGACGCTGCGACCGCAACGCTTCGAAGGCGGCGGGATGCGCTACCTGCGCTTCAAGCGCTGGCTGACCGAGCTCAAGGGCGTGGCCACCGACATCCACGCCGTGTACTTCGAGGAGGTGCGCCGGCATGTTGGCGTCGACGCCGCCCACGTCTACGGCGGTCTCATGGCCACGCTTACCAGCTGGTGCGAGCACCACGGCATCCCATACCAAGGCGTTCCGGTCGGCACGATCAAGAAGCACGCCGCCGGCAAAGGCAATGCGGGCAAGGAGGAGGTGATGACCGCCATGCGGGTCAAAGGCCATGCCGTGGCCGACGACAACGAGGCCGACGCCCTGGCGCTCCTGCACTGGGCCATCGCGAGCCAGGAGGTCGCATGAAGATCCCGCAGCCCCGCTACCAATCGCCCCTGGGCCGCATGCAGCCCACGCCGGTGGACCTCGACGCGGTCAAACACCGCGGCTGGCAGGACCAGAACATCCTGGTCATCTCAGAAAGCGACGAGCGCCTGGACTTCTTTGAACGCCAGTTGATCCGCCGCATCGGCGAGCGCCTGTACGGATCGGGAGGTCGCCATGGCTGATGCACGACGTGTCTGGACCGTCGACGGCGTCGCAGCCCGCTTCGAGGAGGCGGCCAGCACCGGACGGCGGCTGCCGCCGGTGCGGGTGCAGGGCTACTTCAACTCCTGGCCAGCTTTCGTGCGCAAGGAGTGGGAGGCGTTCGCGGCCAATGAGCGGGAGTACAAGCCCTTCCCACCGAGCCCAGTCGACATCGACCGCATGCTGGAGACGATGCGCTGGGTGCAGTGGCTCGAGGTCGAGCAGCGGCACCTGGTGTGGATGCGAGCGAAGCGGTACTGCTGGCGGGATATCTCCATTCGATTCGCCTGCGACCGCACGACGGCGTGGCGGCGGTGGAAGCTGGCGATGGAGACGGTCGCGGAGTGCCTCAACGCGCGGAGGTGAGTTGGCAGGAATCTCGGAACGATTGAGCGCCCTCCTATCATGCGCGATAGGAGGGCCAGATGCACTACTTTCATGTCTTCGTCCGCCAAGAAGGCGACGCCAACCTCCGGGTGCTCGCACGAGATTTGGAGGAGCAGGAGATCACCCGGCAGATAGTGAAGCCCTACCGTCGTGGCACGTCCATCGTGCACGGCAAAACAATCATCCCCATCGCATCCCTTCGAGAGCTGCGGATCTGCAAGACTGACGCGATCTTCGAACAGGCCTATAGCACTGCTCATGCTGCTCACTCCAAGGACATGGATGAACTCAACCAGGGTGGTGGAGTGTTCTTCGTGAGCGCGGGTCCCGGCTACGACGACATGGCCGAATCGTTCGAAAACGTCACTGATCGGTTTTTGCGGGGCAAGGAACCCGCAGATGCCGGACGGCCGTCACTGTTCGTCTCCGTCTCCGCCGTGGTTGGCGGCCGTCGTGCTGGCAGGGCTGGTGTTTTTTCTCGGGTTGAAGTGATACCGCGAAATTCCATCTAGCGCGCCGGGTTGGTGTCGACCCGGCAGGTTATGGATCGCCGGCGAGAGCCACGATCAGCTCCCGCGTCTCCCCTCCAAGCTGTGCAGCTCGCCACACATCCAGGAGTTGCGGTCTACGGGCGGCAATCCACTCTGTTACGGCGCGCTCGTACTTCCTATCCAGATTTCCCGCGAGAAGTTCTGTCGGGTCGATGGAGTACGACGCAACATGATTGCGGCCTCCGTAGTCAACGTGCACATGAGGCAGCGCGTGACCGGGCTCCTGGTACATCTTTACTTTGAGATCACCACGCTTTAGCACCAGGAACTCGGTCCAGCCGGGACGAGTTGGGCGCGATGGCCGAGACAGCAAGTCAATTGTGGCGAGCTGCCGCTGCAACTCGACCACCTCTTGATCAAGGTTCATGGCGCAAAAGCTAAATAGCGTGAAGTTGGTGGCTGACTGGAAAATCGGAACCCGCCGAAGATGCGGCGCCCGCGCGTCCCCCGTCTTCGGTTATCTCTCATCCTCTTGTCTCTGCTTTAGCCCCTGATCGTGATCTCCACGGCCTCGGGTGAGACGCCGAACGTGGCGGCGAGCGCCTTCTTCGCTTCGGCGATGGTCAGGTTTGCCCCTAGGAGAGCAGCGTCCAGAGCCTTCGTAGGTGAGGAAGAGGGTGCCTCCGCCTTCGGCATCTCTTCCCACTTCAGGGTAGACGGGTCGATACCCAGCTCCACCAGTGACGTGTAGCGCACCGGGTTTCGTCCGTGATCCCAAAGGTTCGGCATGTCGATCCGCGCGAACTGGCTGATCGCGACCAGCCAACGATCCTCGCTCCCAGGCTCCTGCGAAGGCCGGATGCCTGAAGCCTTGCCGACCAGAAAGCCGGCGCCGTGGGCTTCCGTTGCGTCGGAGAACTCGTGGTTGGGGTTGTGGCGATTCTGGGTGCAGACCAGCCACTGGCAGTTCTTCGCCCGAGCCGCATTGAGTACCCATGATTGGGAGCCTCCCTCGCGCACGATGCGCTCCGGGCTGCGGGCGGTGAAAACGACGATCGCATCCTCTGATGGGGTCATGGCGTATTCCTTGGCTGACGTAGATGCACGATACAGACTATGCAACTCGTTGTCAACACGTTCCTTAAAGTATAGGGGAAGTATCGGCAGCCGCTGGTGACGTGCAGCGCATCGGCCGCGGCGCCGGGACACTCACCCTGCTGCAGACGCGCGGTCCAATCCGGCTCGGCCTAGCCTTCTTGTCATCGTCCGCGGGTTCGGTTGCTTCGAAGCCGCCCACGCGCTCACATGACCGCCTGCACGCCCATACGCGCAACGTGAACGCATGCGGACTGACGGATTCGACGGACTACGTCGTAAGTCCCTTACGCGCGCGTGACGCGCGCACACCTCATGGGAGGTTTCGACATGACCCGTCGAATCCGTCAGTGCCCGTCGAAGGCGTAGCTGCGTACTCGCATCGCGTGATTCGGCGGATTTGTGCGAGATTGGTCGGTGCAGTTGCTGTCGCTGCGCGCGTGAGCGAGGATGACGGACTCCGAGGCGTGCAACAAATCGGGGTGTTCTGCCGTAATATTCCGGCACGGTCAGGACACCGGTGAGCGCAGCGGCGCCGGCCCCGAGGAAAAAGGGGTCCTTCCTCCGCATTTCGCAATGCGGGGGGGACGAGCGCAGCATTCGCCTAGCGTCCGATTGCAAATAGAGGTTTGCGGAGTTTGCGGGTTTGCAGGTTTGCACCCGGGTCCTTTCTAGCCCGCCAGCGATTGCATCGCTGGGCCGACGCCTCCCTCGCGGAGGCGTTTCTACATCCAGTTTTCGCGGTGCGAGGCAGGTTGCAGCCTGCCCCGTGCAGCGCCTTTTTCGAGGTCCAACCCTGAACCCGCTGAACGTCGAGTACCGCCAGGTCGGCGCGCTGATTCCGTACGCCCGAAATCCGCGGGCGCACACCCAGGAGCAGGTGGCCAGGATCGCCGGCCTTGAGTCGCAGCGACTGGTGATCCCGGAGCCGGCGCAATGACCGCGTCCTGGCTCGCCGACAAGATCGAGCGGTGGCCGACGGCAAAACTGCTGCCGTACGCAAGGAATGCGCGAACACACTCAGCTGACCAAGTGGCGCAGATCGCCGCATCGATTGCCGAGTTCGGATTCACCAACCCGATCCTGGCCGCCAGCGATGGCGTGATCGTGGCCGGCCACGGTCGACTCGCTGCTGCCCAAAAGCTCGGGATGGAGAAAGTGCCCGTGGTGGTGCTGGATCACCTGAGCCCTACACAGCGGCGCGCTCTAGTGATCGCCGACAACCGCATCGCCGAGAACGCGGGCTGGGATGATGCGATGCTGCGCATCGAGCTCGCCGCACTGGACGACGACGACTTCGACATTGCGCTGACCGGGTTTGACGCCGACGCGCTCGCCGAACTGATGGCGGGCGATGAACCCGATGCCGCGGGCCAGACCGAAGACGACGCCGTGCCTGAGGTCGCTGAGACTCCGGTGTCGCGTGCCGGCGACCTCTGGCTGCTGGGTGGCCATCGGCTGCTGTGTGGCGACGCCACCGTGGCGACAAGCTACGAGCGGCTGTTGGCCGGCGAGCAGGTGGACATGGTGTTCACTGATCCGCCTTATAACGTGAACTACGCCAACAGCGCCAAGGACAAGATGCGCGGCAAGGATCGCGCGATCCTGAACGACAACCTTGGCGACGGTTTCTACGACTTCTTGCTGGCAGCGTTGACTCCGACCATCGCATCCTGTCGCGGCGGGATCTACGTGGCGATGTCCTCCAGCGAGTTGGATGTGCTGCAGGCAGCGTTCCGCACGGCCGGCGGCAAGTGGTCAACCTTCATCATCTGGGCCAAGAACACCTTCACCTTGGGGCGCTCGGACTATCAGCGCCAGTACGAGCCGATCCTGTACGGTTGGCGGGAGGGGGCGACGCGGCACTGGTGCGGCGATCGAGACCAGAGCGATGTCTGGCAGATTAAGAAGCCGCACAAGAACGACTTGCACCCAACGATGAAGCCGGTGGAACTGGTGGAGCGCGCCATCCGTAATTCCAGCCTCTCTGGCAATCTGGTGCTCGATCCATTCGGCGGTTCCGGCACCACGTTGATCGCCGCGGAGAAATCAGGGCGAGCGGCGCGGCTGATCGAACTCGATCCCAAGTATGTGGACGTAATCGTGCGCCGCTGGCAGGACTGGACCGGCAAACAGGCTATCCGCGAGTCGGACGGCATCATCTTCGACGCTCAGCCGGCGAGTGATTCGTCCGCGATTTCGCAGTGAATTACAAAGCCCGTCAGGTAGGGCAGGCCGCGCGGGATGCCATAGTCCTTGCTGGTCCGGCCTCCGATCGTCCAGACCATCCACCGCTTCGTTGCGGCGTCGATCGCGTCGGAGAGGCCGCGGCCGGCGTGCATTTGATTCAGCACGTCGTCCGCGAAGTGGCGACCGTGGCGGCTGTCCAGGAAGATCCGGACCGATTCGAGCGACTGGCCGGTGGCCTGCGAGACGACGGTCATCGCGAGCGGCCACGCCGCGCCGGCCGCCTCGTTCATCGCGCCCCAAAAGCCCCAGCTCTCGTTTTGGGTGGCGGGGACTTGCTTGGTGGTGTTCATCTCGGGCTCCCTGGGGGTTGATCGTTGCGACACCCGTAGTAACACGCTGTTCGATGGAGAAGCCAAGCGGGTATTGGCTTCTTTCTCGATCATTCTTGGCTCAGGCGATCCGGTAGACCCGCTCTTCGCCTTTGGCCTTGTCCGACAGAATGGTGAGGCCCAGCTTCTTCTTGAAGGCACCGGCAAAGGTGCCGCGCACCGTGTGCGCTTGCCATCCGGTAAGTTGGACGATTTGGGCAATCGTTGCGCCCTCGGGCCTTTTGAGCATTTCGATGATGCTGGCCTGCTTGCTGTTCGCGCGGGTGCGTGGCTTGGTGAGCGCAGGATCGGACGCTTTGTCTTTCGCCCACTCGGCTTCGGCTTGGGCGACAGCGGCTTCCAACTTGGGGTCTGCCGGCAGAGGCGCAGGCGCGGGTCGCGAGCGCCCCATGACGTCGTAGCCCTGGGCGGAGACCAGCCAGTCCGCGCCGGACGGGGTGATCAGGGCGCGGTTGACCAGGCCTTCGAGGACCTTCTTGCGGGCACCACCTTTTATGTTGGCGGGAAACCAATCGATTTTGCCCTCGGTGTGTTCGAGGGCGTAGGCCAGGATCGCGTGCTGTACCGGAGTCAGTTGCGTGGTGGTCATCTGCTGTCCTTTCGGGGTGGTTGATCGGGTGATGTGATGAAGGCGCTGCTCGGCGATGAAGCCAAGCGCTTTCTGCTTGGCTTCGCGCGGCGATTCAGCGCTTGCGCAGACTGGCGATGCCGGCCTGCGCGAGATCCAGGGCGGCGGCGTGGAAGGCGGCTTCAGCCAGCCAGGGCGCGGCGCGCGCGTCGTCCAGCAATTGCCCCATCACAGCGCGGCTTTTGGCGCGCATCGCGGCGCAGGCTGCTTCGAGCTCGTAGCGGTTGGCGGCGGCGACTTCCTGGCGGCAGCTGCGCACCAGCACCGTGAGCGCGGCCTCAGCGAGCTTGTTGGCGAGGGTGTCGGGGCATGTGGCGTTCATCGTTGGTCCTTGTCGGTGATTGCGTGACGTGATGAACGCTCTGTTCCCGAAGGAAGCCAAGCGCTTTCTGCTTGATTCCTGCATCCGGCGCCAGATGTCGCACCAAACCCTCCCGGGTACCGAACAAATGATTGAAAAGACCGATGGGAATCTCGATCCGCGCCTACGCACGTCACCGCGGGGTCACCGACACCGCCGTGCACAAGGCGATTCGCGCGGGTCGGATCACGCCCGAGGCGGACGGCTCCATCGACCCGGACCGGGCCGACCTCGAATGGGCACGTAACACCGACACACCGCGGGCGGGCACCCGTAAGCAGGCGGTCAAGGTCGCGGTGCTTGAGGCTGGCGCAGACGCGCCGGCGCCGCCCAGTGGCGGCACTTCGCTGCTGCAGGCCCGCACGGTCAACGAAGTCGTCAAGGCCCAAACCAACAAGGTGCGGCTGGCGCGCCTGAAGGGGGAGCTGGTCGACCGGCCGCAGGCGATCGCCCATGTTTTCAAGCTGGCGCGCACCGAGCGCGATGCCTGGTTGAACTGGCCAGCGCGGATCTCTGCGCAGCTGGCCGCCACGCTCGGCTGCGACGCGCACGCCATGCATGTGGCCTTGGAGACCGCCGTGCGGGAGCACCTGCAGGAATTGGGCGAACTGCGCCCGCGAGTGGATTGATGTCGCAGGCGAACACCATCGAAAACTACGAAGGCGCCGCCGAGATCGAGCGCGCTTGGCGCGAAGGGCTGACGCCGGACCCGCTGCTCACAGTCTCCGAGTGGTCGGACCGGCATCGCATGCTTTCCAGCAAGGCGTCCGCGGAGCCGGGCCGCTGGCGCACCAGTAGGACGCCCTACCTGAAGGCGATCATGGACTGCCTGTCGCCGACCTCACCGGTCGAGCGGGTGGTGTTCATGAAAGCGGCGCAGCTCGGCGCGCCGCTGGCGCTGTCGACGCCGATACCGACGCCTCAGGGCTGGACGACCATGGGCGAGGTTGCGACGGGCGACTACGTCTTCGACCCAGATGGTTGGCCGGTTCAGGTGCTCGGCGCGTCGGAGGTCCTGTACGACCGCGCCTGCTACGAGCTTGAGTTCGAAGATGGCGAACGCGTGGTGGCGGATGCGCAGCACCGCTGGCCGGTTCGTGAGTTCAGTCATGCCGGCCTGAAGGAGCGTGTGGTCACGACGGCTGAAATGCTGGGCCGGGAGCGCTTTGACAACGGCAAGCGCTGGCGCTACTCGATCGATGTCACGGCGCCCGTCGAACTGCCGGATCGGGACTTGCCGATCCATCCCTATCTGCTGGGGCTGTGGCTGGGAGATGGGTCAGCGTGGATGAACCATCTGAGCGTTCATGAAGATGACGCTGATATCGTGCAGCATCTGGCCGACTGCGGGGTGCATGCGCTGTTTCGCCTTCCCACGTGGCGCAAGGGCCGGTGTGCCAACGTCGTCATCGATCCGACGTTCCGGGTGATGGACGACGGTGGCGTCGCAGCGGCGGGTTGCGGCTCGTCGTGGTTCACCACCATGCTCCGGAAGCTGGACCTGCTTTGCAATAAGCACGTTCCGGCGGCATACATGCGGGCGGGGCGCGCACAGCGTCTGGACCTGGTGCGCGGGTTGATGGACAGTGACGGCAGCGTCACCCCGAACGGGTCGCGCTGCGAATTTGGAAACAGCGACAAACGGCTGGTGGATGCGATGGTCGAGTTGCTGCGCGGCCTCGGCTACAAGCCGGTGGTGTACCAGAGCCCGCCCAAGCGCACGCGCATCAATGGCAGGAACTCAACCAGCGGTGAGGCGTGGCGGGTTTCCTGGACTGCGTACCGAGAAGAGCCCATGTTCCGGCTCGAGCGCAAGGTCGATCGCATGACCTCGGTCGCCCACGGGCGGCCGTGGAAAAGCCGCAGACGCGCCATCGTCGCGATTCGTCCGGTCGAATCGGTGCCGGTGCGCTGCATCGCGGTGGATTCGCCCAAGCATTTGTTTCTGTGTGGCAAGGGATGGATCCCGACCCACAACACTGAAATGGGATCGAACTGGATCGGGTATGTGATCCACCACGCACCCGGCCCGATGATGGCTGTCTGGCCCACGGTCGACATGGCCAAGCGCAACTCCAAGCAGCGGATTGACCCGCTGATCGAGGAGTCCGCGGCCTTGACCGAGCTGATCGCCCCGGCGCGCTCGCGTGACTCGGGCAACACCATCCTGGCCAAGGAGTTCCGCGGCGGGGTGCTGGTCATGACCGGCGCCAACAGCGCGGTCGGTCTGCGCTCGATGCCGGTGCGTTACCTGTTCCTGGACGAGGTCGACGGTTACCCGCTGGACGTGGAAGGCGAAGGCGATGCGATCTCGCTGGCCGAGGCGCGCACGCGCACCTTTGCGCGCCGAAAGATTTTCATTGTCTCGACGCCAACGATCTCGGGGGCGAGCGCCATTGAGCGAGAGTACGAGGCCTCGGACCAGCGACGCTACTTCGTACCCTGTCCGCACTGCGACCACCGGCAGTGGCTGCGCTTTGAGCAGCTGCGCTGGGACAAGGGGGCGCCCGATACCGCGGCCTACGTCTGTGAATCCTGCGAGGTGCCGATTGCCGAGCACCACAAGACCCGGATGTTGGAGCAGGGCGAGTGGCGGGCCATGGCGCCAGATTCAGCCGGAAAAGGCACGACGAGGACGGCGGGTTTTCACCTATCGTCCCTGTACAGCCCGGTTGGCTGGCGCAGCTGGCGTGACACGGCCGCGGCCTGGGAAAGCGCAGTGAACAAGGAGTCCGGATCCGCGGCTGCGATCAAGACCTTCAAGAACACCGAATTGGGTGAAACCTGGGTCGAGGAGGGCGAAGCGCCGGATTGGCAGCGGCTGGTCGAGCGTCGCGAGGACTACCGGATCGGCTCCGTTCCCAGCGGCGGCCTGCTCCTGGTGGGCGGCGCCGACGTGCAGAAGGATCGCCTCGAAGCCTCGATCTGGGCTTTTGGTCGCGGCAAGGAATCTTGGCTGGTGGAACACCGTGTGCTGATGGGCGACACGGCGCGCGACGCAGTCTGGAAGCGGCTGGCCGAGATGCTCGCCGAGACCTGGACCCACGAGTCCGGAGCGGCGCTGCCACTGGCCCGTTTCGCCCTGGACACTGGCTTCGCCACCCAGGAGGCTTACAGCTTCGTGCGTGCCTGCCGCGATTCGCGTGTGATGCCGATCAAGGGTGCAGCGCGTGGCGCGGCCCTGATCGGCACTCCCACTGCCGTGGATGTCACGCAAGGCGGCAAGAAGCTGCGCCGGGGCATCAAAGTGTTCTCGGTCGCAGTCGGCATCGCCAAGCTGGAGTTCTACAACAACCTGCGCAAGGCAGCCGACGTCGCCGAGGACGGCGTCACGACCACGTATCCGGCCGGGTTCGTTCACCTGCCCAGGATCGATGCGGAGTACATCCAGCAGCTGTGCGCCGAGCAGCTGATCACCCGCCGTGACCGCAACGGCTTTGCCATCCGCGAGTGGCAAAAGATGCGCGAGCGCAATGAGGCGCTGGACTGCTACGTCTACGCCCGCGCCGCCGCTTCGGCCGCCGGCCTGGATCGCTTTGAGGAGCGCCACTGGCGCGAGCTGGAACGACAACTCGGCATCGATCGACAGCCACAGACCCCGCCACCGATTCAGGCTGGCGACCCCCACAAGGCCACCGACTCCGGTGGCCTTGCTGCTTCTGGGGCCCGCACATCCGGACGGCGCGTGATCAAGAGCCGCTGGCTTACCCGATGAAAGAACAGGACAAGAAATGCCTTACACCACCGCGCAGCTCGATGCGCTCAAGCGCGCGCTGGCCACTGGAGAGCGGCGCGTGAGCTTTGGCGACAAGACCGTGGAGTACCGCTCCGTCGACGAGCTGCAGTCTGCCATCCGCACCGTGGAAGCCGAACTCGCCCGCCAGACGGGGGCGATGCCGAAGCGCCAGATCCGGCTGACGACCTCAAAGGGGTTCTGATGTCCTGGACCTCCAAACTGCGCAGCCTGTTCGGGCAGCCTCCGGTCCATGAGGCGGCTGGCCGCGGTCGCCGCTCGCTCGCATGGACGCCCGACAATCCCGGCGCAGTGGCCGCGCTGCTGGCGACCAATACGGAGCTGCGCAGCAAAAGCCGGGACCTGGTGCGACGCAACGCGTGGGCCCAGGCCGGCATCGAAGCCTTCGTCGCCAACGCGGTGGGCACCGGCATCAAACCGCAAAGCCTGTCCAGCGACGAGCGCTTCAAGACTGAGGTCCAGGCGCTGTGGCGCGACTGGACGGAAGAAGCCGATGCAGCTGGTCAGACCGACTTCTATGGCCTGCAGGCACTCGCCTGCCGGGCGATGCTCGAGGGCGGTGAGTGCCTGATCCGGTTGCGGCCGCGCCGCCCGGAAGATGGCCTGGTGGTCCCATTGCAGTTGCAGGTGCTGGAGCCCGAGCACCTGCCGATGTACCTGAACACCGACCTGGAGTCCGGCACCGTGGTGCGCTCGGGCATCGAATTCGATGCACTCGGCCGGCGCGTCGCCTACCACCTGTACCGTTCGCATCCCGACGATGGTCGCTTGGCGCCGATGTCCGGCCAGGGTGGTTTGGAGACGGTGCGGGTCGACGCCCGGGAGGTCATTCACCTCTACCGGGTCCTGCGCCCGGGGCAGATCCGCGGCGAGCCCTGGCTGTCCCGTGCACTGGTCAAGCTCAACGAGCTGGACCAATACGACGACGCCGAACTTGTGCGCAAGAAGACCGCCGCGATGTTTGCCGGCTTCGTCACCCGCCAGAACCCGGAGGACAACCTGATGGGCGAGGGCGTGGCCGACGCCAGCGGCGCAGCGCTGGCGGGGCTGGAGCCCGGGACCATGCAGATCCTGGAACCCGGCGAGGACATCAAGTTCTCCGACCCGGCCGACGTGGGCGGCTCCTACGCCGAATTCCTGCGCACGCAGTTCCGTGCCGTAGCCGCAGCGCTGGGCATCACCTACGAGCAACTCACGGGCGATCTGACGGGCGTGAACTACTCGTCGATCCGCGCCGGCCTCTTGGAGTTCCGGCGGCGCTGTGAAGTGATCCAGCACTCGGTACTGGTCCATCAGCTGTGCCGGCCGGTGTGGGCAGCCTGGATGAAGCAGGCGGTGCTGGCCGGCGCGATCGAGGCGCCCGGGTTTTCGCGTGGCAGTGCCGCGCGCCGCCGGCAATACCTCCAGGTGAAGTGGATACCCCAGGGGTGGCAGTGGGTCGACCCTCAAAAGGAGTTCAAAGCCATGCTAACGGCGATCCGTGCCGGCGTGATGAGCCGCTCGGAAGCGATTTCCGCTAACGGCTACGACGCCGAGGACGTGGACCGCGAGATCGCCGCTGACAACGCCCGCGCCGATGCGTTGGGCCTGATTTTTGACTCCGATCCGCGGCGCACCTCCAGATCCGGCGACAGCTCCGAACCAACTGCAAATCCCGGCGAGCTCGATTCGGCCGCCTGAAAGAGACCATGACCCTGTTGCCGCACGTAGCGGCGCGCCTGTTTGGTGCGCCGCTTCTGATTCATCGCCCGAAACTCGATGTCATTCTGTCCGTGCTGGGGCCGCGGGTGGGCGTCACAGATTTGGCGGCGCCTAGCGCTTTCGCGCCACCGCAGCGGCCTTCCGCCAGCACCGCGAGTGCCAACGACAAGATCGCTGTCATCCCGATCCACGGGACGCTGGTGCGCCGGACCGTCGGCCTGGAAGCCGAATCGGGGCTGGCCAGCTATGCCGCGATCGCGAGCCAGCTTGACGCGGCGCTGGCCAACCCCAATGCTTCCGCGATCCTGCTGGACATCGACAGCCCGGGCGGCGAGTCGGGCGGCGTGTTCGATCTGGCCGATCGCATCCGATCCGCCGCTGGCCAGAAGCCGGTCTGGGCCGTGGCCAACGACATGGCGTTCTCGGCGGCCTACGCGCTGGCGTCCGGCGCCTCGCGCATGTTCGTCTCGCGCACCGGCGGCGTCGGCTCCATCGGCGTGATCGCGATGCACGTCGACCAGTCGTCGAAGGATGCGCAGGACGGGGTCCGCTACACGGCCGTCTTTGCCGGCGATCGCAAGAACGACCTGAACCCGCACCAGCCGATCACGGGGGAAGCCCAGGCCTTCTTGCAGGCCGAGGTGGACCGGGTCTATGGCCTCTTCGTTGAGACCGTGGCCAAGCACCGCCGCCTGCGCGCCGATGCTGTGGTCGCGACCCAGGCCGGCCTCTACTTCGCCCAGGACGCTGTGTCCGCGGGTCTGGCCGACGCCGTGGGCAGCTTTGATGACGCGCTGGCGCAGCTGCACGCATCCATTTCCTCGCGCCCGATCCTGCTTGCCAGTGGCTCGGGCACTTCACTCAAGCTCCAGAAGGACCATCCCATGAATGCTCACGCCGAGGCCGGCGCGCCGGCGCCGCTTGTTGCGGACGCAGCCGCCGGTCAGATCCAACCGCCGCCGGCCACTGCCAGCGCACCCACCATCGCTTCGGCAGAAACCTTCAGCGTCGCGGATGCTGTCGAAATCGCCCAGACCTGTGCACTCGCTGGCCGCTCCGATCTGGTCACAGGCTTCCTGGAAGCCAAGGTGCCGCCGGCGAAAGTGCGCAGTCACTTGCTCGCGGCCCAAGCCGACAGCTCGCCGGAAATCGTGAGCCGCATCGATCCGAACGCGCCGGCCAAGTCTGCTCTGGCCGCGGCCAACCCTGCCTCCCCCAATAACCCCCTGATCCAGGCCGTGAAGAGCCGCCTGGGCGCCTCCAACACCTAAGCGGAGTCTGTCATGCCCGTCATCAACGAAGCCCTGAACCTGGGCGACCTCCTCAAGTACGAGGCGCCCAACCTGTATTCGCGCGACCAGGCGACCATCGCTGGCGGCCAGACGCTGCCATTGGGCGCCGTGCTCGGCATGGTCACCGCCACCGGCAAGATCAAGCAGATCGACCCGTCCGCCACCGACGGCAGCCAATACGCGGTCGGCGTGCTGATGCAGCCGGCCGACGCCTCTCTGGCCGACCGCAGCGACGGTCTGATGATCGCGCGCCACGCGATCGTCGCCGACCACGCTCTGAGCTGGCCCGCTGGCATCGCGCAGGCCGAGCGGCTATCAGCCATCGCGCAGCTCAAGTCATTGGGCATCCTGGTGCGCGTCGGCGCCTGACCCAGCGATCACCCGAGGAGATATCCCCATGCCGTTTAACAACCCATTCGACAATGCCGCCTTCGGGATGGCCTCCCTCACGGCGGCCATCAATCTGCTGCCCAACCGGTATGGGCGACTCGAGGCCTTGAACCTGTTTCCAGCCCGCCCGGTGCGAACTCGCTCGGTGGTGATCGAGGAGCGCAACGGCACTCTGAACTTGCTGCCCACCCTCCCCGTGGGAAGTCCCTCCACGGTCAACGCCCGAGACAAGCGCAAGCTGCACTCGTTCGTGGTTCCTCATGTGCCGCTGGAAGACGTTGTTTTGCCCGAGGAGGTGCAGGGCGTGCGGTCCTTCGGCTCGGAAAGCGAAATGGAAAGCATTGCCAGCGTGATGGCCATGCACCTGGAGTCGATGCGCAACAAGCACTCGATCACGCTGGAGCACCTGCGCATGGGCGCCTTGAAGGGCGTGATTCTGGATGCTGATGGATCGGTGCTGCACAACCTGTACTCGGTCTTCAACATCACGCCGGGGGTGGTGAACTTCCAGCTGAATACCGAGAGCACGAACGTGCGCAACAAGTGCACCGAGGTGACGGCCCATATCGAAGAAAACCTGCGCGGCGAGTTCATGACGGGCGTGCGGTGCCTGTGCTCGCCCGACTTTTTCGCCAAGCTCGTCGGGCACCCGAAGGTCGAAAAGGCCTACGAGAACTATGCGCAGGGCGCCATGCTTCGCGACGACGTGCGCACCGGCTTTGCCTTCGGCGGCATCGTGTTCGAGGAGTACCGCGGCCAAGCTACCAATCTGAATGGCGACGTGCAGCGCTTCATCGCGCCGGGTGAGGCCCATGCCTTCCCGCTGGGAACCATTGACACCTTCGCCAGCTATTTCGCGCCGGCAGATTTCAATGAGACCGTCAATACGCTCGGCCAGCCGCTCTATGCGAAGCAGGCGCCACGCAAATTCGAGCGCGGAACGGATCTGCATACCCAGAGCAATCCGCTGCCGATGTGCCATCGCCCGGGTGTCCTGGTCAAGCTGACCGTGAGTTAAGGCATGGGCTTGCTGGACCAACTGTACGAAGCTGCAGCCAATGCGGGCTTTCTGAAGCAGTGCACCTGGCGACCGTCGACCGGCGCGCCGGCGCAGACCCATTTGGTGGGCTTCGACGCGCCTGACGGCACCGTTTTCGATGGCCTGACCACCAGCACAGACTACGTGATGTCCTACCCGGACACCGCCTTCACGGCACTGTCGGTACGCGAGAACGTGGAGATCGGCGGGATGACCTTCCAGGTGCGGGAGGTCCGGGCCATTGGCGACGGCTCGGAAATGCGCGCCAAGCTCACCCGGCTGTAAGCCATGGCTCGCAACTCGATCCGCGAGCAGATCCTGCTGGCGGTGGTGGCGGCGCTGCGCCCGAGTGCTGCGAGCCTGGGCGCCACGCTGCACCGCTCGCCGACGGTGGCGATCAGCCGCGAGCAGTGCCCGGCGCTGGTGGTGTTCCCGGAGTTGGAAGCCATCACCGAGCGCGCCAACGGGCGGGTCACGCGCGAGCTGACGCTGCGCATCACCGCCCTGGCGCGCGCGGTCGCTCCCGCGGCACCAGAAACCGAAGCCGACCAGCTGCTGACGTCGGCACATGCGACGCTCATGGCCGACGTGAACCTCGGTGGCCTCGCGCTCGGGATCAAGGAAGTCGAATGCGAGTGGGACGTGGAGGACGCCGACGCGGTCGCAGCGGCGATTCCGGCGCGCTACTGCATCACGTACCGCACGCTCGCCACCGATCTCACCAGGGTGACATGAAAACGCAACTTCTGCTCACCGGGCCGCACACGCATGCGGGCCGCAAGCACCAGCCTGGCGAGCGCATCGAAGTCGATGGTGACCTTGCCCGATGGCTGCTGTCCATCGGCAGCGCCCGTGCGCTGCCAGCCGCCAGAACAGAGAGCCAGCCGCTTCGCGCTGCCCAATCCGCCCAAAGTAAGGAACCCAACCCATGAGCACCTATGCCAGTTTCCAGGGCCGAGTCTTTCTCGGCAAACGCGACTCCGCCGGAGCGCCGATCGAGGTGCGCTCGCCCGGCAACGTCGCCGAGCTCAAGCTCGCCCTGAAGACCGACGTGCTGGAGCACTATGAGAGCCAGACTGGCCAGCGCACGCTGGATCACCGGATGGTCAAGCAGAAGTCCGCTACCGTGAACCTCACGCTGGAGGAGTTCACCAAGGAGAACCTCGCGCTCGCCCTGTACGGCAACCACGTCACCGCCGTTCCCGGCACCGTGACCGACGAGCCGACTGGCGGCGCCACGCCCGTGGTCGGCGACCGCTACTTCTTCGCCCATCCCAAGGTCTCGAGCCTGGTGGTCAAGGACAGCAGCGCCACCCCTGCCACCCTGGTGGCGGGCGTCGACTACACCGCGGACCTGGATTTTGGCGCGGTGCAGTTCCTGCGCCTGAACGACGGCGGCTCGCCCGCGGTGCCCTACGTGCTGCCCTTCAAGGCGAGCTACGGCTACGGCGCCGCAACGGAGATCGGCATCTTCACGCAGCCGCTGCCGGAGCGCTACCTGCGCCTGGAAGGCCTGAACACCGCGCAGGGCAACGCCAAGGTGCTGGTGGAGCTGTACCGGGTGGCCTTCGATCCGCTCAAGGAAATCTCCTTCATCTCCGACGAATACAACAAGTTCGAGATGGAAGGATCGCTGCTGGCCGATTCCAGCAAACCCTTCGACGCGGTGCTGGGCCAGTTCGGCCGCATCGTCCAGCTGTGAGGCGGGGTGAGGCATGAGTGATCTGGAAACCCTCGTCCCCCAAGGCGTCGAATTGACGATCAGCGGCGAAGCCTTGTCCATCAAACCCCTGAAGGTGGGCCAGATGCCCGCCTTCTTGCGCGCCCTCTCGCCGGCGATGGCGCACCTGAGGCGCGGAGAAATCGACTGGCTGCTGCTCTTCGGCGACCACGGCGAGGATTTGTTGACCGCGGTCGGGATCGCGGTGGGCAAGCCGCGCGCCTGGGTCGACGAACTTGCCGCCGACGAGGCCATCCTGCTGGCGGCCAAGGTGATCGAGGTGAATGCGGATTTTTTTACCCGGACGGTGTTCCCGAAGCTGGACGGCCTGTTCGCGCAGGCCAAGCAGCTCGCGCCGACACCAGGGGCGGCCTCTGGTTTGACGCCGTCCAACGCCTGATCGACCACGGTCACCGCCTGCCCGACGTGCTCGGCTACACGCTTGGGCAGTTCCGCGGCTTCCTGGCGGCCTGCGAGCGTTCTGACGCTGCGCGCGACGCGCGTCTGCTGTCCTTGCTTGCGATCGGCACCCGCGGCGAGGCCCGCAACCTGGACCAGGCGCTCGATCGGCTCGCCGACCGCGCCCAATCACGATGAAGATCTCCATCCGCATCGACAGCGTCGCGGCGCAGGCGCATTTGCGCCGCTGGGGCGGTGAGTTCCGCGAGCAGGTCCGCAAGGCCGTGGCGCGCGCGATCGCGACTGAGGCCACGGACATCAAGCAGGAGGTTCGTGAGCACGTGGCGGGCAAGATGGCAGTCGCCAAGAAGTCCTTCCTGAAAGGCTTCACCGCCAAGGTGCTCGCCAAAGACACGAAGCGGCTGCCCGCGCTCTATGTGGGATCGCGCATCCCGTGGTCTGGCGTGCACGAAACCGGTGGCCAAATCGGCGGACGGATGCTGATCCCGCTGCATGGGCGGGTCGGCCGCAAGCGCTTCAAGGCGCAGGTTGCCGAGCTGATGCGCGGTGGCAATGCCTACTTTGTGAAGAACGCCAAGGGGAATATCGTGCTGATGGCCGAGAACATCCAGGAGCACGAGCGGCCACTGGCTGGATTCAAGAGGCGCTACCGCAAGGCCGAAGGCGTCAAACGCATCAAGCGTGGCGCCGACGTGCCGATCGCGGTGCTGGTGCCGCGGGTGGTAATGAAACGGAGGCTGGACGTCCGACGCTTGGTCGCAGGCCGAGTGCCGCGTCTGGCCGCACAAATTGAGAGCGGGCTGCGACGGCTAGCGTGACATCAGGCGCTGACGGGCCAGACCCTCGATCCGATCGACTTGAACTTGCTGACGCTCAGCGCGCCGCGCTCGTTGCGAGCTTTGGATCCCGGCGCGCGCAGGCGTTCTCCACCGCAGCGCGGGCCGCCTCGTACACCGCGGTGGGCTGTAGGTTTTCGTCCAGCAAGACGAGCAAAACGGCATCCCCCTCCTTGTCCAGGTCGATGCTGCCGATGCGTTGGCCGGGGTTCTTGGTGAGGACGCATCGACCCTTGACCTGAAGGCGGTGCGTCCCGCTGCTCGTCGTCCGAATGGCGTCGTAGCCGGCCTGGCGCACCGTAGCCAACTGAAGCCCGAGCAGGCGCGCGGCCTCGTACTCGGCAACTTCACCGGTGATGCCGAGCGGCCGGCCGGTCAGGTCCCGGTAGCGCATCGCCAGTTCGCGGGCCTGATTGATCACCTTGCCGATCTCCGCGAGTTCGATCGATTTCTGTTCAGCCATAGAACTACATTTTGGACGTTTGACCGATGGCAACAAACCGAATCAGCGTACTGGTGGCCCTCGAAGGCGCCGATGAGGGGCTCAAGCGGGCCATCACGTCGGCCGAGCGCAGTCTGGGCGAGCTCTCCAGCAGCGCCAAGACCGCTGGCGCCAAGGCCGCTGCGGGGTTGGCAGAAGTCAAGGCCGGCATCTCCGCCTTCGGCGATCAGGTCGCCACCGCCAAGACCCAGCTGCTGGCATTCCTCTCGATCAGCTGGGCGACCGGCAAGCTGCAGGAGATCGTTCAGGTCGCCGACGCCTGGAACATGATGTCCGCGCGCCTGAAGCTGGCCACGGCCGGTCAGCAGGAATACACGACGGCGCAGAAGGAACTGTTCGACATCGCCCAGCGCATCGGCGTGCCAATCCAGGAGACGGCCACTCTATACGGCAAGCTGCAGCAGGCAGTGCGCATGTTGGGCGGCGAGCAGCAGGATGCCTTGTCCATCACCGAGAGCATTTCGCAGGCGCTGCGCCTGTCCGGTGCTTCGGCCACCGAAGCGCAGTCTGCACTGCTGCAGTTCGGCCAGGCACTGGCCTCAGGCGTGCTGCGCGGCGAGGAATTCAACTCGGTCGTCGAGAACAGCCCGCGGCTGGCTCGGGCGCTCGCCGACGGCCTGAACGTGCCGATTGGCCGGCTGCGCAAGCTGGCGGAGGAGGGGCGCATCACCGCCGACGTGGTGGTAAACGCGCTGATGTCGCAGAAGGACAAGCTCGCCACCGAATACGCTCAGCTGCCGCAGACCGTGAACCAGGCCTTCGAGCGCCTGCGCAACGCCTTCGGCCGGTGGGTGAGCCGCTTGGACGAGTCGACCGGCATCACCCAGAAGCTCTCGCAAGCCCTCACCTGGCTCGCGCAGAACTTGGAGACGGTGATGCAATGGCTCAAGCGCATCGCCGAAATCGGACTCGCGGTGCTGATCTACCGCCTGATCCCGGCGCTCGTCACCGCATGGCAGACCGCTGGCGCAGCGGCCGTGACGGCCGCCAACGCCACTGCCGCGGCCTGGGCGAGGGCCAATCTCTCCGTCTCGGCGGCCGCGGCCAGCCTCGGCGTACTGAAGACCGCCTTTGCCGTGCTGGGCGCCTTCCTCGTCGGCTGGGAGATCGGAACATGGCTGACCCAGAAGTTCGAGATCGTGCGCAAGGCCGGCATCTTCATGGTGGAGGTGCTGGTCAAGGCGGTGGAGCAGCTTCGCTACCGCTGGGAGGTCTTTGCCGCCGTCTTCACGTCTGACACGATCGCCCAAGCCACCCAGCGGCATCAGACGCGGCTGGCGGAGATGAACCAGATCTTTGCGCAGATGTATGCACAGGCCAATCGGGGCGCTGGTGCCGCCCAGGGCGCAATGAACACAGCGGCGTCCACGGCCGAAGAGATCGCCCGGCGCCTGGAGGCGGTGCGCCAGGGCACGCAGGAAGCGGTCGGCCGCGGCATCGAAGCCGTGCACGCCGCCCTGGAGAAGCTGAAATCACGGCTGGGGGAGGTGGAACAGGCGGTCGGCAAAGCCAACCAGATCGTCGCCGAGGCCGCCGGGAAGATGGCCGAGGCCTACAAGGGTCTCACCGCGATCGCGGAAGCCAGCCTGCAGCGGCAGATCGAGGCCGTGAAGGCCCGGTACCAACAGGAGCAGACCGCGCTCGACCTCTCCAAGCAGTCGGAGGCGGCGCTGATCGCGAAAGCGACCCAGTTGCTGGCTGATGCTCTGACGCAGCAGACCACCCTGCGCCGGCAGGCGACCACCGAGACACTCAAGCTGGTCGACGATGAGTCGAAAGCCAGAGTCGAGGCCGCACGGCGCCAGGGCACGACCGAGGACGAGCGCCGCGCCGGCGTCCTGCGGGTCGAGAATGAAATTCTCGCCACCAAGCGCCAGACGCTCACCCAGGCCCTGGGCGAATACCGTCAGCACATCGATGCACTGAACGCCGAGGCCAACCGGCACCTGTCGGAGGTCAAGCGCATCGAGGAGGAAAAGCGCCAGCTCTCGCTCTCGACCGAGGAGCGTATCCGCGAGATCCGCCGCGCGGGCCTCTCGGAGCATGAGGCGACAGAAGATCGCAAGCGTCAGATCACCGAGTACCAGGAGAAGGCGCGCACGGCGCTGGCCCATGGCGAATTCGAACAGGCTCGGCAGCTGGCGCAAAAGGCGATGGATTTGGCCGCGCAGGTGGCCAACAGCCAGACCAGCGAGGCAAAGCGCGCCGAAGAGGCCCGCAAGGCCTCCGAGCAGGGTGCCTCTCAGGCGGCGCAGTTGGAGGCGCAGGCGCGCGAGGCCTATCGCAGGCAGGAATATGGACAGGCCGAGACCCTGATGCGCCAAGCCGACCAGCTGCGCGCCGAGCTGGCCCAGAAGACCCGAGACGCCGATGCGCAGGTTGCCCAGGGCAAGGACGGGGTCAACCAAGCCATCCAGCGCATCCGCGAATCACAGGAGATCCTCAACAAGACGCTCGACGCCCAAGGCGCGGCGCACCAGAAGGCCGCCCAATCCGCCGTCGCAGCCCGCGATCAGATCAAGCAGACCCTGGCGCAGACCGAAACCCAGATCGACCAGATCACGGCCAAGCTCAAAGACGGCCTGAAGCTCACGCTGGATGCCGATACCACGCGCTTTCAGCAAGCGATCGCAGACCTCGACAAAGCGCTCGCCGACAAGGAACGGCTGCTGGTGATCAAGGCCGACCTCGAACAGGCGCGCAAGGACTTGCAGCAGTACGAGCAGCTCCTGAAAGAAGGTAAAAACCTGCCGGTCGACGCCGACGTCTCCAAGGCAAAGGCGGCGCTGGACAAGCTGAAAGCCTATGCTGTGGAGACCTCGCAGATAGAACTGAAGGTGTCCACCGAGAAGGCGCAGGCGGCGATCACCAACGTCGAAGGCCAGATCCGGGCGCTGGACCGCGTGCGCACCGAGTCGCAGCACGTTGCGGGCAGCAACGTCGCTTCCGTGCGCAGCGAGATCCAGAGTTTGAACGGCCTGACCACCGCCAGCACCCACACAATCACCTTGCGCAAGGTGGAGGCGAATGCCACGGGCGGCCTGGTAGGGCAGGGGGTGCGCCAGTTTGCCACCGGCGGCCCGGTCGCGTCGGCGTTCCCGCGCATGGCGGGCGGCTCAGTCCCTGGCTCCGGTCACCACGACACCGTGCCGCGCACCCTGGAGGCGGGTGCCTTCGTGCTGCGCAAGGCGGCCGTGCGCAAGTACGGCGGCGGCACGCTCTCCAAACTCGCCTCTGGCATCGCCAAGTTCGCCAGCGGTGGCGCAGTCATCTCCAGTGCGGGTGGGAAGGACGTCCTGGCGCGGATCGGTGGCGGCGGAGAGGACGGCGGCGTCAAACGCAATCGAGACGCAGTCGAAGCGCAGAAGATGATCGAGCTCGGGCTGCGTGGCCTGGACGAGTATTCCGCCTGGCTGCAGTGGAAGTACGGCGCGGCCGTGAGCCTGGACATGCGCTGGAAGACCATGGACATCCACGGCAAGCAGGCGCACAAGGATCGGCAGGTCCTTGCCACCTTGCTGCACCGCAAGACCCTCACCGGCAACGAGCGTCAGCAGCTCGATCAGATCAAACAGACCTGGCGTCAAGCCATGGCGCAGCCGCTCCTCATGGGCAAGGACATGGAGCGGGAGCTGATCGACTACATGGAGGGCCACCAGGGCCACTTCTTCCGGGCTGGCGGGATGGCCAAGTCGGACACGGTGCCTGCGATGCTCACGCCCGGCGAGTACGTGGTGAACAAGAACGCAGTCAGCCGCTTCGGCGCCGGCTTTTTCGAGGCGATCAACAACCTGTCGCTGCCGGCGCGGGCGCTTGCCGAGCGAGTGCAGGGGTTTGCCACAGGTGGTCTGGTGCCCCCGGTGACGTCCGCACTCTCCCGTCCGGTGCTGCCGGCCGAACCGACCGGGCCGTCCCGTACGGTGCGCGTCGAGCTCGCCGCGGGCGAGCGCCGGGTACAAGCGAGCATCGACCAGCGCGACGAGTCACGCCTGCTGCAGATCCTCGAGCTCGCCCGCGCCCGGGCGGCCTGAGCCGCTTTCTCTCCCACTTCTCGCCTCCTCCTCATCCCCATGCAACTGAAGAACCTCGCAGACGAGGTGGTCCTGCTGCTGCCCGACGATCTGCTGTGGGCCGACGAGCACGCCTGGTCCCCGGCCGTGGCCGCGACCTCCTACCTGATCACCGGCGCCTTGCTGATCCAGTCGGCAGTGCGCCAGGCGGGCCGTCCGATCACCCTCATAGGAGCACCCGACATGGCGTGGGTGACGCGAGCCAGCGTGGAGCAATTGCGTGCCTGGGCCGCCATCCCGCTGACGGCGAACGGCGGGCGCTTTCTCCTGGCGCTCGCGGACGGCCGGGCCTTCACCGTCGCCTTCCGCCACGGCGAAACCCCAGTGGAATGCGAGCCGGTGCTGGGCATCCCGGCTCGTTCCGACAGCGACTTCTACCGCCTCACCCTGCGTTTTCTGGAGATCTGAACCATGCCCATTCAATCGGGCGACGTGAAGCTGCTCAAGTCCGCCGTGATGGCGGATGTGCCTGAAGGAGGCGGTGCGCCGACGGGCAACGCCATTGCCGACGGCACTTCGAACGCCATCTTCCCGGACATCTCCGAGCTTGACCGGGCCGGTGGTCGCGTCAGTCTGCGCAAGACCTTCCTGGGCATCCAGACCGACGACACCGACACCTACTTCGGCGCGAACGTCATCGTGGCGGATCCGCCGCAAGACCCTCGCGTGAGCGTCACGCTGTTCTCGACCAAGAACACGTTCGACACCCGGACCCAGGCAGCCTCGCGGATCGAGTCCTACCTGACGCGCGGCCCCGAGTGGGGCGGCTATATGTACGAAAACCACATCGTCGGTCAGCGCGTCATCCAGCTGTTCCAGCGCCCGTCCGAGCAGTTGCCCAACGTGGGCCAGACGCTGGTGCTGATTCACAACGAGGGCCTGTCCACGGAGAAGGTTCAGTACGTGCGGGCGACGGCGGTGAGCGCCAAGGAGCGCACCTTCACGTTTGACCAGTCCGGCGCCGCTACGGACTACAAGGCGAACATCGTCACGGTCGAGTTAAGCGACGCGCTGCGCTATGACTTCGCGGGCTCGCCCGCCAGCCGGTATTTCCAGCGCGCAGCCAGCGGCACCAAGCTGCGGGACACGACTGTCGCGGACGCGGGCACCTACGTCGGCGTGGTGCCGCTGGTCGACGCCGCTGGCCTCGGTGACCTGACGGTGAAAGCCGCAAGCATGTTCACGCAGCTTGTGCCGAGCGCGCAGACGGAAACCCCCATCTCTGACGTGCGCTCCAACGGTGTCAGCGCAGCGCTGGTTGCCACCGGCGCCGCGATCACCCGCACCCTCAACCTCATCTTCAACAACTCGCAGGCGATGCACGTCGGCGCGCCGATCTACCCCGGCTCGCTCAGCATCGACCGCAGCGGCGTGACGCTCACCGACGCGGGTGGGCGGCTGATGAACGTGGGCACGGAAGTCGGTCGGGTGGACTACGACAACGGGATCGTCACGCTGGCGGCCCCGAGCGTCTTCTCGAGCGAGGGCAGCAGCGCGGCGCACGCGGTTACGTTCATCCCCGCCGATGTCCCGGACCTCATCACCGACCAGCGGGCCATCCCGGTCACCATCGAGTCGCGCAGCCAGAGCTATGCCTTCGTGCTGGACGACATCCCTTTGAAGCGCACCCTGGCCATCAGCTACCTCGCGCAGGGCCGCTGGTACACGCTGCGCGAGGACGGCAGCGGCGCGATCAAGGGTCTGGATTCCGCCTACGGAGTCGGCACACTGAGCTTCACCACCGGCTCGGTGGTCGTGACGCTGGGCGCGCTGCCGGACGTCGGCAGCCGGATCATCATCCAGTCCGCGTCGGCCGTGAACACGGTGCCCGCCACCAACACGCTCTTGTCGCACGGCAGCAAGGTCTACTTCCCGCTTAACACCAGCGGCGACCTGAGCGAAGAGAAGGGCGAGAAGGCCATCAAGATTGGCAGCGCCATCATCAAGTGGGACCACGGCGGCATGAAGACGGCAACGGACAATGGCCTCGGCCAACTCACCGGCGACGCCACTGGCTCGGTCGACTACACCGAGGGCGTGGTGCGGATCAGCCCCAACGCGATGCCGCCGGCGGGCACCGTCTTCCTGCTGGACATCGACGGCGACATCACCACCTCCGTTTCGGTGGACGTGCTGAGCGGTTACCTGGGTGCCACCAACATCCGCCCCGGCTCGGTGCGCTTCTACGCCAGCGTCAAGTTCACGTATGGGCTCGGCTTCTCGACCAACCAGCTCCTGTTCCAAGAGCGCGTGGTGAGTGTGCTGGTGCGGGACAACGGGGCGGGCGTCCTGTATTTCAAGGACCCGGGCAACAACCAGAACGTCAACTGCGGCACCATCGACTACGCGGCGGGCACCATCGAGAACAACAGCGTGGTGCCCGTGTCGGAGTTCGACATTTCCGGCCCGTCGCGGAACGTGCAGTGGTATGGCGTGATCGGCTCCGGATACGGGCACCAGGGCACCACTCAGCAACGCTGGAACGACATCCAGGAGTACACGAACAACAACCGGTCGCGCCAGTGCGAGCTCCTCGCCAGCGCGGTCAGCGTGTCCTACTCCAACTCGACGGCCAGCGCGGACTCGATCAGCATCAAGGCGAACGCGTGCTGCTTGCGCACGGAGATGGTCCCCAACTACACGCTGCGCGGGGCGAACTTCATGTTGGGCGGCGTGCTGTACAAGCAGTTGCCCGACAACACGCTGGTGCGCGATCCGTCGCCGACCACCGGCGGCGGCACCCCCTCCGGCTCGGTTGCGGGCGCCTCCGGCGTGCTCACCCTCAGCTACTGGGTGGCGGGGCAGGCACCGACAGTGTCCAACTGGCGCGGCGTCATTGCGCCGCCCACAGCCGGCCTGACCGCGCCGTTCGCGACCTCCTACACCGTGTTCCGCACGGCTGCCTCGCCGCTGCGCCCGGGCAGCTTCTCGGTGCTCGGGACCCTGATGGACGGCACCTCGTTCAATGTCGCCGCCGGCGTGGACGGCAAGATCAACGGCACCCGTGTGAAGGGGCGCGTCGACTACGAATACGGGGTGATCGAACTCTACTTCGTCAACCCATCCGGCCCAGCCGAACTGAACACGGACCTGTCGCACCTCCAGATCGCCGGCCTCACCACGATCCCGGCCGACCTGGTGATGATCAACAGCATCCGGTACAACACGGTGAGCTACAGCTACCTGCCGCTGGACGCCGAGTTGCTGGGCATCGACCCGGTGCGCCTGCCCTCCGACGGCCGCGTGCCGATCTTCCGCGCGGGCGGCTTCGCCGTCGTCGGCCACACCGGCGCGATCACCGCCACGGTGAGCAACAACCAGACGATCAACTGCGGCCGGGTGCGCCTGAGCCGGGTGCGCGTGATCGATTCGAACGGGCAGGTGGTCAACACGGGCTACACCGCCGACCTCGAGGCCGGCACGGTGACCTTCACCAACGTGGCGGGCTATGCCCAGCCGGTGACGGTGCAGCACCGCATCGAGGACATGGCTGTGGTCCGCGAGGCGTCGATCAACGGCGAGATCAGCTTCACCCGCGCCCTGACGCACAACTACCCGGCCGGCAGCTACGTGTCCAGTGCGCTGATCGCAGGCGACCTGTTCGCGCGCACCAACATCGTGTTCGACCAGGCATCGTGGGACGGCACCTGGCAGGACACGGTCAAGGGGGCTGTGGCGACCGCCACCTACAACGTGGCGCAGTTCCCCATCGCGGTCACCAATCGCGGCGCGATCAGCGAGCGTTGGATCATTCGGTTCACCAACACCACGTCGTTCGACGTGATCGGCGAGAACGTGGGCGTGATCGCGAGCGGCACCGTCACGTCGGTCTGCGCGCCGATCAACCCGGCGACCGGCGTGCCCTATTTCAGCATCGACCCCCTCGGCTGGGGCGCGGGCTGGGCAGTCGGCAACGTGATGCGGTTCAACACAGTCGGGGCGCAATTCCCGGTGTGGGTTGTCCGTACCGTGCAACAAGGACCGGAGACTGTGCCGGACGATCAATTCACCCTTCTCATTCGCGGAGACGTTGACACACTATGACTAGCGTTAAATACGCACACAGCGGCATGGGCGGCGCGCCCGTCCTGAGCAACAACTGGGGCGACGTGACGAACCTGCTCGACGCCGTCCTGGTCAACGGATTCAACCTGCGCACGGTGGCCAGCATCACGCGCGAGGGCAACACCGCCACTGTCACGTATGCCACCGCGCACGGCTACGAAGTCAACCAGATCCTGCAAGTGGAAGGCGCAGAGCAGGCGGCCTACAACGGCCAGTACCGCATCACCTATGTCGACTCGCTCACGCTGCGTTTCGTGTTGGCTACCGGCTCGACGCCAGTGACGCCGGCCACTGGGACGATCAGCACAAAGGCCGCTGCGCTGGGCTTTCAGATCGCCTACACCGGCACCCAAAAGCGCGTCTATCGCTCGCCGAACGTGCAAGGCTCGCGACCCTTCATTCGCGTGGACGACGGTATGCCGGTCGGCTACACGACGACCTGGGCCAAGTTCGCCCGCGTGACGATCGCCGAATCAATGTCGGATGTCGACACGTTCCTGCCGGGAGGCCGCGCACCCTTCGACCCCAACAACCCTAACATCAACGAGCAGGGCAACGGTGGCACTGGCACCGGCGGCATTTACGGCTGGAACAAGTGGTACTACGCGAGCCTTTGGACTAATCAAAGCTCGTACTCCGAGTCAAGCGGCGACGGCGGCAACATGGCCCGCACCTGGTTCATTGTCGGTGATGACCGCCTTTTCTATGTCTTCCTGGCCCCGCGCAATCAGAACGACGGCCGGATGTTCTATGCGGCCGGCGAGTTCAACAGCTTCAAGGCCGGCGACAACTACAACAGCCTTTTGTTCGCCACGGATAGATGGTCGAACGCAGCCAACTCGGTCACCTATTGGTTTGATAACGGCGGGGCGCCGTGGATGTTTGACTTCAACGGCCGGTACGCCATGCGGGCATGGCATCAGACAGGCGGTCATATGCGCCTCTCGATGCTGTCGATGATGCACACACAGAACATCGGTTCCATCCGCTCAGGCTACACGGGCGGCATCACCTTCCCGAACGGGCCGGATATGGGCGTCATCGCACACCCGATCTACTTGCGCGAGGAAAACCCAGCCCATGTGCGGGGGCTGCTACCCGGCCCGCACTACGTCATGCACAACGCACCCTATGCACACCGCGAAGTGCTGGACAACGTCATCGGCCAGCCCGGTCGCAAGATGATGTACGTCACTTGCGCGGGCGGCTACGGCTCGGGCGAGGGCAATTCGTGCGGCATGTTGTTCGACATCACCGGCCCCTGGAGGTAAGGCGTGCCCTACCCGATTGACGAGACATTCGCCACGGGTATTCCTGCCGGCTTCGCTCAAGTCGGCGGGAACGGCTCAGGCTTTTCCGCGACCCACAATGCCACAGCAGAAGCGGTGGACCTGGTGTACGGCAGCAACCAGTCGTTTTGGCACATGCTCCACGCCGACTTCACCCAAGACTTTTGGTTTGAAGTGGACATCGAGCTTGTGTCCAAGATGTCGTCAGCTTGGCATTTCGGTTTCTGGCTCTACTCGAACACCGGGGCAAACGGAACCGGCAACTACGAAGGGCACCGGCTCGCATATAACCACAACGGCACCCTTCATTCCTGGCAGCGTTCGAGTTGGACAAACGGCGCAAGCGAATACAACAGCCTTCACGGGTCCGACTTCAAGGATGACGCTGCGTGGCTAGTCGCAGGGCAGCGTCGGACGCTGCGCATTGACGCGCGCCGCGCACAGGCGCAAATCAATGGCACTTGGTATTGGATCATCCGCGTTGCCAGTGCCGGCGCAGTCGTCGTGTACGAGAGTCGGCGGGACTTTGCCAGTCTGCGACCCGCCATTTTCGGTTATGGCTGCACCTTGCGAATTCATCACGTCAAAGGCAATGTGGGCAGCGCAATCACGCTCGGCGAGGTCCCTGTCGCCGGCACTGGTCGGGCAATGCTGGGCTCTGACCTGCCTCGCACAAGTCGCGGAGAAGACCGAGTGGGCGGGGCAGCGGCCCGATTCATGCCGGCGAACCTGAATCGTCACAACATCAACCACAGTGGCGGCGGCAAGATCACCGGGACGGTGAAGCAAAAGGCCGGCTCCACCAACACGCCTGTGTGCAGGCGCGTGGTGCTGGTTGACGAGAAGACGCTGACCGTAGCTCGCGAAACATGGAGCGATCCGGTCACGGGCGCCTACACCTTCAATCAGGTGGCGCTCGAGCGACCCTTTACCGTGTTCAGCTATGACCACACGGGCGGGTTCCGCGCCGTGGTGGCGGACTCTGTCCTGGCGGTGCCGCTGTGATCACCATCACCGCCACCCACAACGTCTTTCGCCTCAACGGATCGCTCCAGCACCTGAACTCGGGTGCGGGCAATCCCGCCGTTCGCATCTACGGGGGCACGCGGCCTGAGACGGCCAGCGGCGTGCCGACCAGCGAAATGCTGACGGAAATTCCGCTCACGCAACCCGCAGGGGTGATCGAGAACGCCGCCCTGAAGCTCACACAGTCGGCCAACGGATTCATCGTCGCCACGGGTGCGCCCACTTGGGCGCGCTTCGTGAATGGCGACGGCGACACGTGCTTCGACGCCGACGCGGGTTTCGGGGCGGGCGACTGGGAGGTCGAGTTGGACAAGGCCACCTTGTACGCTGGTGGTGAAGTTATGCTGATGAGCGCCGAGCTCACCTGATGGCCGACATCGTCTTCTCCGGCACGGGGGAGCCTAACCCGGACCTTGTGTTTGGAGGGGCGGGAGCGGGCACGTCGGCGCCGGCTGACCCGGATCCGCCTGGCGTTGCAAGCCTCGTCTTCTGGTCGTCGGCCGCTCCCAGCCCGCACCTGGTGTTCGGGGCCGAGCCGCCTGGCGACGGCGAGTCCGACAAGGACGCGACTGCGGTCGTCGCGGGCGTGCTGCCGTTGCCCTCGCTGCGCGCGAAGGTCAGCTACATCGCGCAGGTGCGCGTCACGGGTCAGTTCCCTGGGCCGGCGTTCGCCGCGTCGGCCAAGTACCTGACGATGACGCAGCGCCCCACCGTCAGTGCCACGCGCGCCCCGTGGCAAGAGACGGGGGCGCAGAGCGGGGGCTTCGCTACGGGGCACAAGGACTCCACTGCCTCGCCACATGGGTGGGCCGCGCAGTTCCAGGCGGCACAGAAAGAACCTGCAGGCATGATCGCCCGGCAGCCGCGCACCTCGCGCAGCCTGCTCGTCACGCCCAGCGCGCGGTTTCAGGGCGGGACAGGCCACCGGCTGGGCACCGGGCTTTCGCACCAGGACTCCACACCCGTCTGGCGCACCCTGCGGATGGCGTTCCGCGACGGAACCGGCTCGCGGTGCTCCACCGCGTTCCGCCAACAGGATGGCGACCGGCGCAAGCGGCCGAACCAGGACGCGCACTGGCAGGTGGCGCGCTTTCTCTCGCGCCTGTACCAGGCGGACCACCAGATCGCCACGCCGCTCCCCAAGGGGTGGGCCGGGCGGTTCCAGGATGCCGTGCCGCCGCCCCCAGGCATCGACCTGCCTCCCTGGAGCGAAACGCCGCCCGGGCCCGGGCCCTATGCCGGGCCGGCGCACCTGCTCTTCGAATACCCGTTCGGGCATCGCGGCACGGACCTGCTGTTCAACGAGGGTCCGTGGGAGCCGAACGCAGAGCAGCCGCCCACCGAAACCGCCATTCTCCCCATCAGGAGGGTCTACATGGTGATCAACAACGTCAGCCTCTACCGCATCTCCGACAACGCCCTGGTGCCAGCCCTGGGCCTCTCTCTAAGTCTCGATGCGGACAGTTGGACCTGGGGCTTCAACGCCTCGCTGCCTGTCAGCGCCCAGGCTCTGGTAGAGCCCACCGACGGCCCGGTGGAACTGCGCGTGACTATCAACGGCACCGAGTTCCGCGTGCTTGCCGAGAACATCAGTCGCGAGCGCACCTTCGGCGAGTCAAGCATCCGGATCTCCGGGCGCGGGCACAACGCGGTGCTGGCGGCGCCCTATGCGCCCGTAATGACCTTTTCAAACCAGGAAGGCCGCACCGCTCGCCAATTGATGGACGACGTGCTCACGCTCAATGGTGTTCCGCTCGGCTGGACCGTCGACTGGGGGCTCACCGACTGGAACGTGCCGGCAGGCGCCTTTGCTCGCCAGGGCACATGGATTGAGGCTCTCACCAGCATAGCGCAGGCAGCAGGTGGCTACTTGCTGCCGCACGCTTCAGCAAAGACGCTGCGCGTGCGACACCGCTATCCCGCCGCGCCATGGGAATGGGGCACGCGCGCTCCCGACTTCGTGTTGCCTGTCGATGCAGTCGCCCGCGAGTCGCTGCGCTGGATTGAGAAGCCAGCCTACAACCGCGTGTTCGTGTCGGGGCAGGACGTTGGCGTGCTCGGGCAGGTAACGCGCGCCGGCACCGCGGGAGACGTACTGGCGCCGATGGTGATCGACGCCCTGATCACGGCGGCGGCCGCAGCGCGGCAGCGTGGCCTCGCCGTGCTGGCCGACACGGGGCATCAGATCGAGGTGAGCCTGCGTCTGCCCGTGCTTCCTGAGACCGAAGTCATCGAGCCGGGCGCCTTCGTTGAGTACCAGGACGGAAGCGTCACGCGGCGCGGCCTTGTGCGCTCGACGCAAATTGAAGCGGGTATGCCGGAGGTCTGGCAGACCTTGGGGGTGCAAGCGTATGCATAACCTCTATGAGCAGTTCCGCCAATTGCTTCCCGAGCCACCGCTGCAGGCGGGCGCCGTCATAGAAGTCGGCACCGGCGTCGTAACCGTGCAGTTGCCTGGTGGCGGCCGCATCAAGGCCCGCGGGATCGCCGCCATTGGACAGAACGTGTTCGTGCGTGACGAGATCATCGAAGGCGTCGCGCCGACCCTAACGCTGGAGCTGATCGAGATTTGACGAGCCACTGATCCTCGCGATTCAACCCTTGAGACCCGCCCTGATGCTCACGCGTCGGGCGGGTTTCGCATTTTTGGAGACCACCATGACTGAAACTGATCACCATCCAGCCCTCATCGAGAACATGCTTGTCTTGCGCAAGGAGGACTTCGACGAACTGCTCGATCGCGCCGCCGAGCGCGGAGCCGAGCGTGTCCTCTCCCATCTCGGCCTGGAAAACGGCCACGCCGCCCGAGACATCCGTGAGCTGCGCAACCTGCTCGATGCCTGGCGCGATGCGCGCCGCACCGCGTGGCAAACGACCGTCAAGGTCGTCACGACTGGTGTCCTGGCGGCGCTCCTAGTTGGCGCCGCGATCAAGCTGAAGCTGCTTGGAGGTGGCCAATGATCGAGACACTGCTGGGAGGTCTGTTGGGCGGCGCATTCCGCCTGGCTCCCGAGATCCTGAAGTGGTTGGACCGCAAAGGCGAGCGCGGTCACGAGCTCGCGTTGCAGGACAAAGCGCTGGAGTTCGAAAAGATCCGGGGCGCGCAGCGGATGGCCGAAATCGGCGCTAGTGCTGATGCGGCCTGGAACGTTGGCAGCATCGAGGCTCTGCGAGACGCGGTTCGCGTACAGGGCGAGAAGACTGGCGCTCGTTGGGCCGACGCGCTCTCGATCAGCGTGCGTCCGGTAATCACCTACTGGTTCATGGCGCTGTATTGCGCGGCGAAGATAGCGGCATTTGCAGCAGCCGTCTCAGCCGGCTCCGCATGGGGAGGTGCCATTCTCCATACTTGGACAGATGCCGATCAGGCGCTATGGGCCGGAGTGCTGAACTTCTGGTTCCTTGGCCGAGTATTTGACCGGGTGCGTGCATGATCGAGGTCCCTCGAGCGGCCATCGACCTGGCCAAGCTCTTTGAAGGCTTCCACCGCGTGGCAAAGCACGATCCTGCCCGCGCGCACCCGTACATCTGCCCCGCGGGCTATCGGACGATTGGCTACGGCCGTCTCTGTGATCCGAAGCACCCTCCGATTACCCAGGAGGAGGGCGAACGCTATCTGGCGATTGACCTAACCATCGCGCTGAACGCCACGTTGCGGTATTGCCCTGTGCTAGTCACCGAAACGCCGGGTCGGCTCGCAGCCATTGTGGACTTCACTTTCAACCTTGGTGCGGGCCGGCTACAGGCCTCGACTCTGCGCCGACGCATCAACCAGAGAGACTGGGCGGCAGCAGCTCAGGAGCTCAGCCGTTGGATCTACGGTGGCGGAAAGGTCTTGCCAGGTTTGGTGGCAAGACGGAGGGCCGAAGCAGCGCTCATGATCTGAAGCGCCCCTACTGAGGCGCAGGCCCGGACACCCGCAGTAACTGCGGGACAGCACTTCCGGTTAACTGAAGTTTTTGAACGCAGTGAACCAGGACATCTGCCAAGCTGGTCAGGCATGGTCGCATTGCTGGCCACCGTGTTCTTTGAGAGATACTTGCTGCTTTGCCACAACTCGAAAACGGCTGCATGGCCGGCGTGCTTCACCCCTCTCGACCCTGCGGGAAGTGATACTGCGCCACGCTGACCTGTACCCAAGCGTGTTTCGTCTGCTCCCATACCGAGCGTACTGGCGGTGGGAAATTCGGGTCGGCGAAGGCGCCCACCGCCACGCCGATGGCGCCCGGATTGCGACCGGAACTCCAGTACATGGAGGTCCCGCAAGTCGGGCAGAAGTTTGTTATGAATGTGTGGCCCAGAGAGGTCGCACGTGAGAACTGCTTCGTCGCGCCGCTGAGACCTACCCTTTCCTCCGGCCAGTAAGCGCCAGTACCGAACACCGAGCCAGTGCGGCGCTGACAATCTATGCAGTGGCAGGCGATGACGACGTTGGGTTCGCCCTCTGTGGTGACTTTCACGGCACCGCAGGCGCATTGGGCTTGTCTTCGCATGAAACTATCCCGGAAAAGAGAACAGCACGGTTGCCGACAGGGAGATGGTCGAACTCACAAAACAAATGCCAGCAGCAATAGCCTTAAGTTCAACGGGTCTGCCGATCAACGCGAAAAGCATCGGAGCGCTGGTTGGAAGTTATACGCCTGTTGGCCTCAGCTGCGTCTTCACGTCCCTATGTCCTGCAGTTCCACGCTCGGCGGGTGGCATTTGTACACAGAAGCGCAGCCCTGAAAAATCCGGTGCGCACCAGACAATGAAGTACCTATGCCCAGCCTCGCTCTATGTCAGCACAGCCTGCAGGTGATTGACGCTGCAGGTGAACCACCGTCAGGCGGCATTCCTTCCCTGCTGCGCGAGCAAGTCTAGCGCCACGTCCACAATCATGTCCTCCTGGCCACCAACCATGCGGCGCTTCCCCAGTTCAACAAGGATGTCGACCGTCTTCAGCCCGTATTTCTTCGCCGCGGCTTCGGAGTGGCGCAGGAAAGAGCTATACACACCGGCGTATCCCAGGGCCAGGGTCTCACGATCGACGCGCACAGGGCGGTCCTGCAGCGGCCGGACAATATCGTCGGCGGCGTCCATCAGCTTCATCACGTCGCAACCATGGTTCCAGCCCATGCGGGTGGCAGCGGCGGCGAACACCTCCAGCGGCGCATTGCCCGCGCCCGCCCCCATGCCGGCTAGGCTGGCGTCGACGCGGTCACAGCCTTCTTCCACCGCGACGATGCTGTTGGCGACACCGAGGCTGAGGTTGTGGTGGGCGTGCATGCCGGTCAGCGTCTCCGGCTTGAGCACGTCCTTGAAGGCGCGGAAGCGATCTCGGACGTCGTTCATGGATAGCGCCCCGCCAGAGTCCACCACGTAGCAGCAAGTGGCGCCATAGCTTTCCATCAGCTTGGCCTGCTCGGCCAGGCCCTTGGGCGTGTTCATGTGGCTCATCATGAGGAACCCGACAGTATCCATCCCGAGCTCGCGCGCGTACTCGATGTGCTGCCTGGAAATGTCAGCTTCGGTGCAGTGAGTCGCCACGCGCACGATTCGGGCGCCGGCTTCGTAGGCTGCCTTCAGGTCGTGCACGGTGCCGATGCCCGGCAACAGCAGCGTGGCGATTTTCGCGTGCTTGACCACCGAAGCCACCGCCTCGATCCACTCGAGGTCGGTGTGGGCGCCGAAGCCGTAGTTGAAGCTGCCGCCCTGCAGGCCGTCACCGTGAGCCACTTCGATCGAATCGACCTTCGCCTCGTCGAGCGCGAGCGCGATCTGGCTCGCATGGGCCACGGTGTACTGGTGGCGGATCGCGTGGCTGCCGTCGCGTAGCGTCACGTCCGAGATGTAGATCTTCTTGCCGTTCATAGTGATGGCCCTCAAGCGGCGACGGTGCTGCGCACCATCCGGGCTGCCATGCGTTCGGCCGTCTGCAGGGCGGCACTGGTCATGATGTCCAGGTTGCCGGCATAGGCCGGCAGGTAGTGCGCGGCGCCTTCCACTTCCAGGAAAATCGAGGTCTTTATGCCGCAGAGGCGGTCGCCGACGCCAGGGATCTTGAGGTCAGTCACGCGGTCGAACTGCACCTGCTGCTTGAGGCGGTAGCCCGGCACATAGCGCTGCACAGCGGCGGCCATTTCCTCGACTGAGCGGGCAATGGCATCCTCGCTGCCCTTCTCGCTGAGCGTGTAGACGGTGTCGCGCATGATCAGCGGCGGCTCTGCCGGGTTCAGCACGATGATCGCCTTGCCCTTGGTGGCCCCGCCGATCACCTCGATCGCGCGCGAGGTGGTCTCGGTGAATTCGTCGATGTTGGCGCGCGTGCCGGGGCCGGCGCTCTTGCTGGAGATGCTGGCCACAATCTCGCCATAGGACACCTTTGCGGCGCGATTGACCGCCGCCACCATCGGGATGGTGGCTTGGCCGCCGCAGGTGACCATGTTGACGTTGGGCGCGTCGAGGTGCTCTTCGCCGTTGACTACCGGAATGCAGTACGGGCCGATGGCCGCCGGCGTGAGGTCGATAAGGCGGATGCCCGGCTTGAGCTTGCGCAGCAGCGCATCGTTCTTCACGTGAGCGGCGGCGCTGGTGGCGTCGAAGACGATGTCGATGTCGCGAAACACGTCCATCTTCACCAGCCCTTCCACTCCTTCGGCCGTGATGGCCACACCCATCCGCTTGGCGCGGGCCAGGCCGTCAGAGGCCGGGTCGATGCCGACCATGGCCGCGACCTCGAGATTCTGGCCGTGGCGCAGGATCTTGATCATCAGGTCGGTGCCAATGTTGCCGCTGCCGATGATGGCAGCCTTAAGTTTCGTCATGGAGGTTCCTTTCAGGTCATCCGGCAAGCGACCTTGCCGAGCGCGCCGATCTGCGCAGTGATCAGGTCGCCGGCGACCACCGGGACCATGGGGCCCAGTGCCCCGGAGAGAATGACTTGGCCGGCGCGCAGGCTGGTGCCGCGCGCGGCCATGGTGCGGGCCAGCCAGAAGGCGGCTCGCAGCGGATGGCCGAGGCAGGCAGCGCCGGTGCCAATCGACACCTGCTGGCCGTTCTTGTCCATCTGCATGCCGATATCGCCAAGGGAGAGCCGGCCGATCTCCACCGGCTGGTCGCCCAGCACGAACAGCCCGCTGGAGGCGTTGTCGGCCACGGTGTCGACCAGCGTGATCTTCCAGTCGGTAACGACGCTGTCGACCACTTCGATCGCAGGCAACGCATAGGCCAGGCTCGCCAGGAACTCCGCATAGCTTGGCGTCGTGCCGGGCAGGTCACGCGCCATGACGAAGGCGACTTCGGCTTCCACCTTGGGTTGCAGCAGCCGCTCCATCGGGATGTTTTGCCCGTTCAGGATCTCCATGTTGTCGAACAGGATGCCGAAGTCCGGCTGGTCGACACCCAGCTGCTGCTGCACCGCTTTAGAGGTCAGCCCGACCTTCAAGCCGACGATGCGGGCGCCTTGCTCGACTTGGGTGCGGGTGTTGATCTCGGCAACCGCATAGGCCGCATCCAGCCCGGCGATGCCGTGGCTCTCGGAGATTCGGCCGATGGTCTTGCGGTCGCGGCGGGCCTTCAGCACGGCTGCCGCGGCCTCCATGTGTTTGGCGTCTGTGCTCATGGGAATTCCTTTGGGTGGGCTGCCGATCTCAAGCGGGCGTTTCGAAGCTTTCCCGCGCCAGCCAGCGCAGGGCGTTGTCGTGTCTCAGCAGGCGGACGGTGGCTTCATCGAGCTGCAGATCATCGATGCGTCTGGCGGGCTCACGATCCAGGATGGCAAACGGGTAATCGGTCCCGGCCATGACCTGCGTCTTGCCATAAGTCGCCAGAAGATAGTGGATCGCCGTGCTGTCGTACACCAGGTCATCGACGAAGAGCTTGCGTGCCATGTCGCGCGGTGACTGCTCCATCAGCTTGCGCACGCCGGGCATCTGCGTCCAGGCGTGCTGCAAGCGCGGCAACATCATCGGCAGCGCGCCGCCACCGTGGCTGAAGGCGATCCGCAGGCCGGGGTGGCGCACCAGCAGCCCGGACGTCAGCAGCGAAGCGGCCGACAGCCCGACCTCGCCCGGGAACGCCACCACCTGTTCCAGCCCCGCCCCCACCAGCCGGTCCATGCCGGCGGGACGCAGCCCGTGCACAAAGATGGCAGCGCCGAGCTTCTCGGCGGCGGCGAAGAAGGGTTGGAGGTCAGCATGCCCGAGCGGCTTGCCATTGATGTTGGTGCCGAGCTCGACACCGGCCAAACCCAGCGCACCGACCACGCGCTCCAGCTCCCGAATCGCCATGTCCACATCCTGCAGCGGCACGGCGCCGAGGCAGGTCAGTTGCCCGCGATTGGCGCGCTGCAAAGCCGCCAGTTCATCGTTCATGTAGCGGGTGAGCGCCAGCGCATCGTCGGCTTCCAGCCAATACGACAGCAGTTCAGGCATGGGGCTGACGACCTGGTGGGTAACCTCCATCGTTGCCATCTCAGCGGCGCGCTTGGCGGCGTCCCACGAGGTGTCGGGGACTGTGCGGTAGACCTTGCCTTCAATCATCACGTTCCGCTCGCAGGCATGGCTGCCCGGAGCGATGGAGGGCCAGGCGACGCTCTTGCGCGCGCCGACGTAGCTCGGGAAGTGCTCGGGAACCCAGTGGGTGTGGACGTCGACCAGGCCGCAGCTGTGCTTCACGAGGACTCTCCGCTGGGTTCGGTGGCAATCCAGATGGTGCCATTGCGGACCTGCGCCGCATAGGTGCGGACTGCCTTGGTGCAAGGAGTGGACACTGGCTTGCCGGTGCGCACGTCGAACGATCCCAGGTGCAGCCCGCACTCGATCACGTGGCCTTCCAGCGTGCCTTCATCGCACAGCGATGATGCACCGTGCGTGCACTTGTCATCGGTGGCGAACACTTCCTCACCGCGAACGCGGTAGATGGCGATGCGGGTTCCGTCTTCCAGATAGGTGCTGCCGATGCCGCCCTCGTCGATGTCATTCAGCGGGCAGACTGCCAGGCCGGTGGGCTGTGCGGCGGAAGAGGTGGCAGGTTGCTCTGACCGGGCGGAATCCGGCTCGGCAGCAGCCGGTGCAGTCACGAGGGCGCGCGCTGAGGGCGGCGCGTGATGCTGCTGCAGCCAGCGCAGGTCGGGAGCGGACGTGAACTGTTCGGGCGTGATGTTCTCCTCGGTGCCGATCAGCCGCCGCAGCAGGTTGAAGTCGTGCGGTGAATTGATCGCCGCCACGCCGACCAGCCGGCCGGCGGACCACTGCCCGAGCAGGTAGCTGCCCGCCGGGTCGCCGCGGCTGGCCTGCACCTCGCCTTGGTTGAGCCCGGCGCACTGGAGCCGCAGCTTGCCCTGGTCCGACCAGTACCATGGCACGTCGTCATAGGGCTTCGCCTGGGGCGTACCGGCCAACTGCTGCGCCAGAGCCAGCGCCTGCCCCTGCGCGTTGAACCAGGTCTCAATCCGCTCGAAGCGGCCGCTGATCGGATTGCGCTGGCGTGTGACATCGCCGATCGCATAGACGCCCGGGTGCGTGGTGCGGCACAGCGCATCGACGAAGATGCCGTCATCGGCGGCGATCCCGGCCGCGCGGGCGAGTTGATCGTTCGCGACGACACCGATCCCGACCACCACCAGATCGGCTTCGATGCGGCGGCCGCCCGCCAGCTCGACGTTCCCCCCTTTGATGCCAATCACCTTGGCATTCAGCTCGACTTGCACGCCGTGGGCCCGATGATGCTGCAACAGGATTTCGGCGATCGCGACGGGTGCGCTGCGCGCCATCAGGCGTTCGGCCGCCTCGATCACCGTCGTCTTGACGCCGAGCTGATGCGCAGAGGCTGCGAGTTCGAGGCCGATCGGACCGCCGCCGATCACGGCCAGTCGTGCGCCACTGCGGAGCTTTTCGCGGATGGCGCGTGCATCGTCCAGCGTACGCAACGTGAGCACCTGGGCCCCTGGCTCTATGCCAGGGAGTTGACGCGCGCGGGTGCCGGTGGCCAGCACCAGCCGGTCCCAGGGCAGCCGGCGGCCATCGGCTAGCTCGACCTCGCGGGCGTCTGAGTGGATCGCCACGACCGTCTGACCGGCCATGAAGCGGACTCGTGGTGCAAGCGCGGGCTGCAGCGCCACGGCCGATTCGTCGCCGAGCTGGTATTCCTTAGACAAGGGAGGGCGGTCATAAGGCGCGTGTGCCTCCTCCCCAACCAGCGTGACCGAGCCCGGATAACCGAGAGCGGCCAGCTGGGTGGCCAGCGTATACCCGGCCAGGCCGCTGCCGACCACCACAACTGCTGGTGCCGTGGACATCGTCAGACGACGCGATATTCCGCGAAGACCTTGTTGGAGTTGAAGATGTGAGTCTCTGTGAAGGAGCTCCACTTCAGCTGCGCCTTTAGCTCCCGCATGGCGCCCAGTAATGGGCACCAGTTCAGCAGTTCCTGCTGACCGGCGGCTTCGAATTCTTCAGTGGTCTGCCTGTACCAGTAGCCGTAGTCGCCCTCGTTCAGTGCCTTGAACAGGGCGCGGTCGGCCGGGGTGTCGGGTCGCAGGTGCGAGGTGCGGTCGCACAGGAACGCATGCGACCAGCTCGAGGACGCCACAACAGCGACGCGCCAGGGTGAATCGCGCAGGACGCGCGCCGTGGCCGCACCCATGTCCATGCAGCGAGCCGGCGACGGGCCAGGCGGGTCCAGGTCGAGCTCAGCGTCCATGTTCGCCAGGAAGCCGCGCGCCGAGATCACCTTGCGCCCGTAGCAGTTGATGGGCACCGCGATCGTGGGGTAGTCCCAGCCCTTTCGGTCGTAGTCGAGGTACAGGATGGCGTTGGTGAAGGCGTGCGCCAGGCTCTCGTGGTGCAGCGGCTTGTAGGCATAGGCCATGTCGAAGCCCTGCTCGATCAAGCCGGTGGTCAGGTGCTTGGCAATGTCTCGGCGGCCCTTGAGGCGATAGAACTTCTCCGGGCCTTCGCCCCAGGCGTTCGGCTTGCCCGTCATCATCGAGGAGCTCTGGGCGTGCCGCCACGGATAGAGATCGATGTCGTCATAGGCGCACACCGTGAACGGGGGAATGATGTCTTCCTTGAAGTTCTCGTACTGGTCGTCGCCCCAAATCAGCACCACGTCAGGGGCGAAGTCGTCTATGGCCTGGCGCACGCGTCGGAACTGCTCGACCAGCGCGGCACGATGCCGGGCGGCGGCGGCCGTGCCCTGGTCGTCGCCCCATTCCTCGCGCATCGCTGCCGGCCAGTTCTGCGGCGACTTCAGTTCCGCGGGAATGCCGGGGTCCTTCAGCGTCATGCGCAGGATGCCGCTCATCATCTCGTCGGGCGTGCACAGGGGGGGATAGTGGGACAGTCCCACTCCGAGGATTTCTGCCATGGCTGTCTCCGATGTAGTCCGGACTCAGGTAACTTCGAGGGCCCTGCCGCGCGGGCGCGCTGGAACCTTCTTCTCGACGTCGATTTCGCGCTCGCTCTCCCGTTCCTGCTCCTCTTGGATCGACGTCGTGAGCTGCTTCAGCAGCATCACCATCTGCAGGCGCTGCTCGCGGGTGAGGCCGCCCATGAGGCGCTCCAGCCGCAGCCAGTGTGCCGGAAGGTGCTCTTTGAGGAAGGCCTCACCGTCGGGGGTGAGGACGGCAAGCAGCGAGCGCTGGTCCGCTGAGTTCAGTTCGCGCCGAATGAGCCCCTTCTCGGCAAGCGCACTGATGTTCCCGGAGAGGTTGTTAGGTTTGACCACCAGCATGGAGGCCAGCGTGCCCATCGTCGTCGGCTGTCGCGTGCGCTGGAGGGTGGTGAGGATGTTGAACTGCAGCGGAGTCAGCCCCATCGCCGCCACCTCCTCCGCCTGGTCACGGTCCAGGATGGCGAAAGCGCGATAGATGGCTAGCAGCACCCACAAGGCCGAGCCATCAAGCGTCTTATCCACGGCAGCGCTCGCGGCGACCTGGTCGCTCAGGTGCAGCGCCGGCTGTCCGGCAGCACGCTTGATCGACTTCTCTTTTGAGCTTTGCATTCAGAATATTTCGGTATTTGAATTATCCGGATTATGGCAGCTTAGACGCGCGACGTGGAAGCGTTTGTTCCGCGACCCCGCTGCCGAGCTAGGTCTATCTCTGCCAGGTCAGCGGGCCTAGGGTTTCCGCCAATGCTCGTACAATTTGGCTTTTGAATAGTTCACAAACTGAAGGTTGAATGCTACATTCAACCCAGACCGGCGTACAGTTCGCCGCGGACTGCAGCCTGCCAAACAGGTCCACTCAGGAGACACGCATGAAACGCCGCCAGGTTCTCGGTCATTTCCTCGGCGCCGCCGCCACGGCGGGCTTCGCATTCCCGGTGCGGGCTCAGGAATACCCCAGCCGAACCATCAAAATCGTCGTGCCGTACGCGGCCGGCGGCTCCCCGGACATCGTCGTGCGCATCCTTGCGCAGCCCATCTCGGCCGAACTGGGTCAGCCGGTAGTCGTCGAAAACCTGCCAGGCTCCAGCGGCATCGCCGCCATCGAACAGGTGAAGAGAGCGACGCCCGACGGCTACACGCTGATTGATTGCGATGCCGGCCACTGGGCTGTCAACCCCTTGATCAAGAAGCAGCTTCCCTACTCTTTCGAGAAGGACTTGGCGCCGGTCTCCATGCTGTCCACATCAGCGTTGTTCCTGACCGTGCACGAGTCGTTTCCCGCCACCAACATCAACGAAGTTGTGGCGGCCGTGAAGGCCAAACCGGGCTTCTACAGCTATGGGTCTTCAGGGATCGGCAGCCTGCACCACCTGACCATGGAGGCCTTCAAGGCCGGCCTCGGCCTGGACATCCTGCACGTCCCGTACAAAGGCACCGGCCAGTCGGTTCCGGCGCTGGCGGCGGGGCAGGTGTCCATGGCAATCGCGGCCTTCAACTCAGTCGCGCCGTTCGCCAAGGCAGGCAAGGTGCGCATCCTCGCGGCCAACACGCGCGAGCGCGCCAGCATCCTGAAGGATTACCCACCGATGGGCGATGCCGGCTTGAAGGACTTCCACTTTCCTGGCGAGAACGCACTGTTCGCCCCGGCCGCCACTCCAAAGGCGGTCATCGACAAACTCGCGGCCGCCATTGGACGCGCGCAAAAGGACCCCAACACCATCGCCAAGCTGCATGCTGCCGGCGTGGAGCCACCGCCCACGTCAACGCCCGCGGCGCTGGCGGAGACGATCAAGCGCGACATTCCGCGCTACCAGGCCGCAGTCAAGGCCGCCAAAGTCGAACCCGATTAACCACCTCATCGAGGCAAAGCATGAACCAGTCCGCCGCCATTTGGAGCCAGCCGACGCCGACCGACGCGGCCATTGCTTCCCTGGTGCAAGACGGCCGAGTCCACTCGCGCATCTACACCGACCAGAGGATCTTCGACCTGGAGATGGAGCGCATCTTCCACACCTCCTGGATCTACATCGGCCACGAGAGTGAAGTGCCCAAGGCGGGAGATTTCCAGGCACGCATGATGGGGCGCACGCCAGTGCTCATGGTGCGGGGCAGGGACCAGGAGGTGCGCGTGCTGATCAACCGCTGCCGTCACCGCGCAGCCGCAGTGGTCGAAACCGAGTCGGGCAATACCAAGATGTTGCGCTGCTGGTACCACGGCTGGGTGTACGACCTGACCGGTGCACTTCGCGAAGTCACCGAGCCAGGCGGCTATGGTCCCGAGTTCAAGTTCGAGGACATGGGGCTGTCTCGGGTGCCGCGCGTGGCGTCCCACCGGGGCTTCCTCTTTGCCAGTCTGAAACACGAGGGCGAATCGCTGGCCGAATTCCTGGGTGGCGCCGCTGCCCAGTTCGACATGCTGGTGGACGCCTCGCCGACGGGCGAAATCTTCCTTGACGCCGGCGTCAACAAGACCGAGTACCAGGGAAATTGGAAGCTGGTCGGCATGGACGGCTACCACCCGAACTTCGTTCACGCGTCTGTGGTGGCCGGTTGGGCCCGCAATGCTGAGGCCGGCATCGGCGCGATGCACCGCGAAGATCCGTTCAGCGATGCGGCATTGACGCTCACCCGCGACTTCGGGCACGGCCACGCCATGCTCGACTTCCGCGCGCAGCGCCTCAAGAGCTACAGCAAGCACGCGGCCTTTCTGGCGAAGGTGCCGGGCGGCACGCAGTATGTGGAAGACATGCACAAAGCGTACGGCAAGGACCGGGCCGAGGTGCTGATCAGCCTGTCCGGCGACCCACACCTGGGCGTCTTCCCCAATCTGCAGCTGATCGGCAACCAGGTCCGCATCATCGTTCCGGTCGCGCCCGGTCTCACGCAAGTGATCATGTCGATGGTGCGCCTCGGGGGTGTGAGCGACGAGATCAACACGATGCGCGTGCGCCAGCACGAGTCGTTCTACGGCCCGGCCGGCTCGGGCTCGCCGGACGACGCGGAGATCTTCGAGCGCGTCCAGCGCGGAATGCAGGCCGAGTTCAACCCGTGGATCGAGATTTCGCGCGGCATGCACCGCGAGTACGTCGACACCGACGGCAGCGTTGTGGGCCGCATCACCGACGAAGTGCCGCAACGCGGACAGATGAAGTTCTGGCTCCAGTTGATGACCCAGCCGCGTGATTGATTGAATTGGAGATACCCCATGGACAAGGACACCGCACTGGACAGCTGGATGGCTTTGCGCGAGGTCGAGCTCTTCCTCTTCAAGGAAGCCGAGCTCGCCGACACCCACCAATACCAAGAATGGTTCAAGCTGTTCACCCAGGACCTGCTGTACTGGGTGCCCTGCAATAGCGATGACTCGGAGGTCGGTAAGCAGATCGCCTTGATCAATGACAACCGGCCAGAACTGGACGAGCGCCTGTACCGCCTGAGCACCAAGCACGCCCATGCGCAGTCGCCCAAGTCGCGCCTGTCGCGGATCGTCAGCAACGTCGTCCTCGGTCACGACTACCAGCGGGAGACCGGTGGCACAGTGACGTCGCGTGTGCTGGTGACGGAAGTGCGCAACGGCAGGACCCAGCACTGGGCCGGCCGCGTCACCCACGTACTGGTGCGCGAGGACGGCGTGCTGCGCATGAAGGAAAAGCGCGTCTACCTGGCCGCCAACGACGAAGTGCTACCTAACCTCACCTTCATCATCTGACCTGAACACGACAAAGCGCATCATGTCCAACAGCGATCCCGAAATCGGCAAAAGCGTCTTGGCCGCCGGCCTGAAGACCAACTACCTGGAGGCCGGCGAAGGCGAGCCGGTGATCCTGATCCACGGCTCCGGCCCGGGCGTCACCGCGTATGCGAACTGGCGCCTGACCATTCCGCCGCTGGCGCAGAAGTACCGCGTGCTGGCCCCGGACATCGCCGGTTTCGGCTACACCGAGCGCAAGCCCGACCAGCAGTACGACCTGGAATTCTGGATTCGCCACCTGACCGAGTGGATGGATGCCGTCGGCGTGAAGAAGGCGCGCTTCGTTGGCAACTCCTTCGGCGGTGCGTTGACCGTGGCGATCGCGGCGCGCTACCCTGAACGGGTGGAGCGCTTCGTGCTGATGGGAGCGGCAGGGGTCGAGTTCGAGCTCACGCCCGGCCTCGACGCAGTCTGGGGCTACGAGCCTTCGGTCGAGAACATGCGAAAGGTCGTGATGTCCTTCGCCTACGACACCAGCATGATGACCGATGACCTTGTCCGCTCGCGCTTCGAAGCGAGCGTGCGGCCCGGGTACCAGGAGTCGTTTTCCAGGATGTTCGCCGCGCCGCGCCAACGCCACATCAAGGGACTGGCCACGCCGGAAGATCAGCTGCGCAAGATCGAGCAGCGCGCGCTCATCGTGCATGGCCGCGATGACAACGTGGTGCCGCCGACCAACAGCATCAAGTTCCACTCGCTGCTGAAGAACTCCGATTTGCATATGTTCGGCAAGTGCGGCCATTGGACGCAGATCGAGCGCAAGGACGATTTCGCCAAGCTGGTGCTGGACTTCTTCGCCGCCTGAAGGAGTGTGTGCGATGAGCGACCTGCCGGTGATCGGCATGATGATCGGTGACCCCGCCGGCATCGGCCCCGAGGTGTGCGTGCGGACGGCGGCGGCCAGCGAGCTCGCCGGTCTATGCCGCCCGGTCCTGGTCGGCGATCTCGGCGTGGTGCACCGCGCCGCGCGGGTGTGCGGCCTATCCGCACGTTTTGAGGCGGTCACCGATCCTGCGCAGCAACTGCCCGTCGGCACGATCGGCGTTGTTGATCCGGGCGGCTTCGACGTGTCCACCTGCGCCTTCGGGAAAGCCTCGGCGGCCTCCGGCAACGCGGTGCTGGGCTGGATAGAGCGTGGGGAAGCGCTCGGCCGCCAGCGCAGCCTGCAGGCGCTGGTGATGGGCCCGGTGGAGAGCGCCTCGCTCAAGGCCACCGGCCGCGTGCAGGACATCGACGAGCTGCAGCCAGCCGGCACCTTCATGCTACGCATGAGCGGGAAGTTGCGCGTGGTTCCGCTGACGGAGCACGTGCCGCTGACCGAGGCAGTGGCTGCGGCGACGCCGGAGCGCGTGTTCCAGGTGATCGAGATGGCGAACGCCTCTCTGCGCAAGTGGGGCTTCGAACGTCCGCGCATCGCGGTGGCTGGCATCAACCCGCACGCAATGTTCCCTCAGGATCAAGAGCGAATAGCCCCGGCTGTCGCGCGGGCCCAGGCTCAGGGCATCGCCGCTCAGGGACCGCTGGTGCCCGACGCGGTATTCCGCCAGTGCGTCCAGGGCCAGTGGGACGTGGTGGTGACCATGTATCACGACCAAGGCCAAATTCCGATCAAAACGGTGGGTTTCGAAGGCGCCTGCACGGTCTACATCGGCCTGCCGTTCGTCATGCTAAACGTGCCGCACGGCACCGCCTACGACATCGCGGGCCGCGGTGTGGCGCAGCACCAGAGCATGCTGTCGGCGGTGAAGACTGCCGCTGCGCTGGCCACTGGCCGACCGCTCGCCACCGATTAAACGGCCGCTAAAACGATCGAGGAGTCGATGAGCAACAGGAAAGTGGCATTGGTGACCGGCGGCAGCGCTGGCTTGGGCGAGGACATTGCGCTGAAGCTAAAGCGCAATGGATTCGATGTGGCGGTATGCGGCCGGCGCCAAGACAAGCTCGACGCGATGAGGAAGCGTGGCGTGGCTGGCATCCAGTGCGACATCGGCTCGCGCGAGGATGTGCGGCGCTTGAAGGATTGGATCGTCTCCAGCTACGCGCAACTCGATGTGCTGGTGAACTGCGCCGGCGTCGCCCTGCAGCGCTCGCCCTTCGTCGAGGTCAATATGGATGAGGTCGAAAACATGATGCGCATCAATGTTTTTGGCACGATGTATGTAACCCAGTCTTTTCTTCCCCTGGTGCAGGCGCGCAAGGGCTGTATCCTCAACTTCAGCAGCACCCTGGCGCAGCGTCCGCGCGCCGGCTCCATCGCCTATTCGGCGTCCAAGGGCGCGGTGGAAGCGTTCACGAAGGCGATTGCCATAGAGGCGGCCGAGCACGGGGTGCGCGTCAACTGCATCGCACCGGCCCTCGTGCGCAGCGACATCTACCTGGCCGCTGGCATGAGCCCGACGGAATACGACAAGCTGCTGGCCGCTCGGGCCGCCGAATTCCCGCTCAAGCGGGTGGGAGAGCCGGAGGACGTCAGCGAGCTGGTCTCGTATCTCGTCTCGGACAAGGCAACCTGGATCACCGGGCTGGTGCTGGCGGTGGACGGCGGCGGCATGCTGCGCTGAACGGCCGTGATCGCTCTGCCCGCTGTATCGCCGGAGGTCCTGTTGGGCTGCGCGCTGGCCTCCCTGGCGATGCTCTTGTTCAGTGCCGGCATGCTGTGGATTTCTTTGGTCCGCGGCTTCGGTAGCGGGCCGGGCTCCATCGTGGCCGCGATGGCGAGTGTCCCAGCCGGCGTGCTGTGCGTCGCACTGCAGCTGTCGTTTGGGGCGGATGTGCAGCCGCCGAGCCTGCGGGCGGTGCTGATGTTTATCGTGGCCGGAATCTTCTCCACCTATCTTGGACGGTGGCTCGTATTCCGGTCGATCGAGACGATCGGCCCAAGCCGCGCCGCGGGCGTGCAGAGCGTCAGTCCGCTGATCACTGCACTGTTCGGCTGGATCTTCCTGGCCGAGACGCTCAGTGGTGCTGGCATCTTCGGCATCGCGCTCGGCATAGCCGGCCTTGGGGCTATCAGTGTGGGCGTGGCGCCTGCGTCGGGAGCGGGCGGCATGACCCGGACAGCTCGCCAAAACGGGTTTGTGTTCGGCAGCATGCTATTCGGATTGGGCGCGGCGGCAGCTTATTCGGGCAGCAACGTGTTCCGCGCTTCGGCCGTGCGCGAATGGGACGAGCCGCTGCTCGGCACCATGTTAGGAGCCCTGGCCGGCTTGGGGGCCCTGCTGCTTGCCGGCCGAAATCAGCTCGCCGCCTATGTCAGAGAAATTCGGGCTCAACCCGTTGGTGCGTGGACCTACTTCGCGGTGGGTGCGCTGCAGTTCGTTGGCCAAGTGCTGGTTATCGCGTCAATGAAGTACATCCCGGCCGGTTTGGCGGCCCTGATTTCGATGTGCACGCCGTTGGTGGTGATGCCCATCAGCTATTTCGTCCTGCGTAAGCAGGAAAATCTGTCCCGCGCAACCGTTCTTGGGATCTGCATCACCGTGGCCGGCATTGCGCTGGTGCTGTTGTATGGCCGCCCCGCCGTGTGACTATCGACAACTCCCGCCTCACCTGTAGGAGACAAAATATGCATCGTAGAAATCTCGTGGCCGCAGCGCTCATGTCTGGCGCTTCCCTGCTGCTGCCTTCGGTGGCCGCGGCGCAGGCCTATCCCAGCAAGCCGATCAAGTTCATTGTTCCCTACGCCGCCGGGGGCCAGCCGGACGTCATTGCCCGGGTTCTGTCACGCGGTCTCACCGACAGGATCGGCCAGCCAGTGGTGATCGAGAACAAGCCAGGTGCCGCCGGTTCGGCGGCCTACAACACGCTGCTGCAAAGCCAGCCGACCGACGGGCATACATTCATCGTCTCTGACGGTGCGATGCTGTCGATCAGTCCCCTGATCAACAAGACGACCAACTACAAGCTGGGCAAGGACCTGCTGCCGGTGGCGCTGGTCGGCCGCACGGCCCTCTACTTAGTGGCGCACCCGAAAACCGGCGTCAGCAACCTGCAGGAATTCCTTGCGGCGGTGAAGAAGAACCCTGGCGGCTACACTTATGGATCTTCCGGCATCGGCAGCAATCACCACCTCACGATGGAGGCGCTGAAATCCGCGCTCAACCTCGACATTCGTCACGTGCCTTACAAGGGCTCCGGGCAGTCGACGCCTGCTCTTGTGAGCGGGCAAGTTGACTTCTCGGTGGCTGCGCTGCCGTCAATCTCCGGGTTTGTGCAGAGCGGGCAGGTCAAGCTGCTGGCGTCAAACGCGGCGAGCCGCTCTCCGATGACGCCCGACATCCCGCCAATCGCCGACCTCGTGCCCGGCTTCGATTTCGCCCCCGTGCTGGTGGTGCTGGCCGCGCCCGGCACGCCGCAGTTCGCTATCGACCGCATCAGCCGCGAACTCACAGAGGTGGTGAAGAATCCAGATGTGCTCAAGGGCCTGCACGCCGGAGGCGTTGAGCCGATTGGCGCGGGTCCGGCCGAGACCAGCCGGGTGCTGGCTCGCGAAGTGGAAGCGATGGCCAAGGCCGCCAGGGCCGCAGACCTGAAGCCGGAATAAGGAAGGCGGTGGCAGGCACAACTCATCCGGAAATCAGGGTTGTGGGCGGCCATGCAGGACCACGAGCACGATGCCGGACAAGGTGAGGCAGATCCCCAGCACAGCGGCCAGAGAGAGGTTCTCCTGCTTGCCCATTGCGAAATAGCTAAGAGGCATCACTAATAAAGGGGTGCACATCGAGATCAGGGCCACGAGACTGACGGGAATGTAGTTCATCGAGGCGGTGACAAGCGACTGCCCAACGAATTGCATGAAGCCAACCGCTACATAGACGCGGGCCCACACGGGCTGCGCCGCAATTTCACGCAGGTACCCTGTCATTTGCTTGTGGCTGGCCAGCAGCAGGGCCGCCAAACCCGCGAACGTTCCGATCGCGGCTCCCAACAGCGGTTCATTCCACTCCCGAACCCCAGCCGCGCGGAATACATGGCTGGCGGAGTACGCCGCGGCGGATCCCAGGCCCACTAATAGGCTGCCTAGCAGAAAGCCACGGTGCCGCGCAGCAACGCTTTTGGTGCGCCCCTGCTGCAGACCGTGACCGCCCATGCTCATGGCGAACAGACCCGCAATCCCCAGCCCAATTCCCGCGAAGCCCAGTGGCCCGAGCACCTCGCCGAGCAGCAACCAGCCGAAGAACGCGGTAATCAATGGACTGGTGCTCTGCAGCCCGGCGGCACGGCTAGGGCCCATAAGCTCTATTGACCTAAAGATCAGCCAGCGGCCCAAGTACGTCGAGAACACTCCAGCCAAAATGAACCCAAGCACCGCGCGCAGACTGGGCAGTTCCACACCGCTGCCGAAAGCAAGCTGCCCGGCACCCGCCAGCAAGCCTGCTGGCAGCCCCGCGGCAGCCGCCAACATTGACCCGGGCGCGCTGCTCAGGTGACGCATTGCGAACGACGCGACGACCATGGATGTGCCGTGAGCCGCCATTGCCAGCAGGGCCAGCGTGACTCCCAACAGTGTTTCCGGAGGCACGGCGGGAGCGGCTATCATCATTGGCGCGCGCTCTCGCCCAGGGCACAGGCCCCGGTGCGGTTTACGACGTGGCCCATCCAATCCTCTAAGTTCTGTGCCCGCGGCGCGGCCGACGCGCTATAGATCCGGCGCGTTGGCGCCTCAAATACGTCACTCGTGGGGCGGTATGGCAGGGAGTCGCGTCCGGGCTGAATGTGATGTCGCAATAGTTCTAGAAAGGCCCCACGGTAGCAAGCCGCGTCTGGATGCGCCGGGACCCACAGGCAGGCCGGGCTCCGGCACTCAGCGCCCCAGGTCCTTCGCGGTTTGACCCGCGATCCCCCAGTTCGTATTTGGCACTTCCTGGATCCAGACTCGGATCGTTTCCTTTGGGGCCCCAACCGCCTGATGCAGCGCCTCGGTGACCTGTTCGATCACGGCGCGCTTCTGTTCTTCGGTTCGACCCTGTATCAGGAAAATCTGTGCAAACGGCATGGCTCTTCCAAAAAGCGGGAGCCGCGGCGCAAAGACCTCGGCTCGTTAGTCTTCAATGAACCAGGGCAAAGCAACTCGTTGCTGCCCTGGTCGGCAGTCAAGCTCAGGTGTACACCTCGGTGAAGGAGCCGGGCAGCACTCCGGTGTGATAGAAGATGCCGCGGCCGACCTCTTCTTCTGTCCAGGTCGTCACCGGGCGATCGGGCTGCGCCTGGTAGCCGAGGCCAGCGAAGGTCTCGTTGCGATTGCCGCTTGGATCGAAGAAGTAGATGGTCTCGCCGCGCGTGATGCCGTGTCGCGTCGGGGCGATGTCGATTCGCACCCTGTTCTTTGCCATCACGTCGCCGGCTTTGAGAATGTCATGCCAGGAGTCCAAAAAGAATGACAAGTGGTGCAGTCCTGCGGTCGGCGCGCCGACGAATGCGATGTCGTGCGGCTTGCTCGAGCAGGATATGAACGAAGCCAGCTGGAATGCCCCTTGCGGACCGACGGTCACCTGCTCGGTCTGGAAAAAGTCCAGCACCTCGAGAAAGAACCTGGTGTTATCGGCAACCGTGTTCACCTGCTTAGCTGGGTCGAAGGGGCACATGAGCAACACATGGTCGAGCCAATGGGCCGCCGCACCTTTCAAGCCGTCGGGCCAGGGATCCGGATTGATAGAGCCGACGTCCGTGCCGATACAGTCCTTGCTCGCGTAGAGGCGCATCTCATGGCCACTGGGCAAGTTGAACTGCAACATGCGGCCAGTCGCCGGCAACGCGCCTTCAGGCAGCATGTTCGTTTTGATGCCATAGGCCTGAATCCGGTCGGCCAGCGCATCAAGGTCGCTGTCCCGCTTGACCTTGTACGCCACGTGATTGAGGCCGGCTCGGTCGGAGGGCGTGATGATCAGCGAGTACTTGTCCCACTCGTCCCAGCACTTCAGGTATACGTTTCCGTGCTCGTCCTCCATCATTTTCTTCATCCCGAGCACGTTCTCGTAGTGCTTGACGGCTGCCGCCGTGTCCATGACACGCAGGCTGGCGTGTCCGATGCGCATGACACCCATGACTTCACTCCTTGTCTGAATTGATCTCGCGTTTTGACCCATCGACCTGAGACACAGCGATCCACTGATCGCTCCAGGCCTTCTTCATCTTGCCCACCACCGCTACCTCGACCCTTCCGAGGGGCGCGACGCGGCATGCCAGGCAGATTCCCTGCGCTTCCTCATCCTGAGAGACATGCGCCCGACTCATCGCGCCGATGCGGCGCACCCTGCCCGCGATGATTCTGATCTTGCAAACCCCACAGCCGCCATTTAGGCAACCGACCGGTATGCCCTTGCGCCCAAGGCGCGCCATGCCCTGCAGCAGGCTCTCGGCCTCTGAGCACGTGTACGTCTCGCCAGTCGGGGCGAGACAAACGTCATGCTTGGCCGCAGACGCGGCCGCCGCTCGCGATGCTGCTGTGGTGTGCGGCAGGGCCGGCGTCTCGTGAGATATCACGGCAGCGCCTTGGCCCCCTAATTGTTCGGGTAGACAGCGTTCCATAAGGGGCTCCATGTCGCCTCAGCTAAGGGTATCCGGCAGCTGCGGCCGGGTAGTCCTGGCCGTGGTCGAGTCAATATGCAGGAGATATTCCCGGTGGCTGCACAGCGCAGCCACGGGGAAGATCGCTAGCGGTGATTATCCAAGCTCATCGAGAATTTTTGGTCTTCTCGTTATCCCTAAGAAAAATCGAGATTTTTCCGAATACATTGGCGTTGTCGTCTCGCCAAGGAAGAACTTCTGGCGAGTCAGCAACCCGCGAACTCTCTCCGCCCAATGTCACCTTCTCTGGTCACGCCCGAGCCCAACGCAATTGCCAGTCCGCCTCGTAGCCTGATCGAGGCGGCTTACCAACGGATGCGCCGGGACATCATCGCTGGGCATTTATCGGCAGGCCAGAAGCTGCGAGTCGAGCACCTTAAGTCGAGATACGGGGTGGGCGCGGGGACGCTGCGCGAAGCCATGGCGCTGCTGGTGGCCGACGCGCTCGTCGAGTCCGAATCCCAGCGTGGCTTTAGCGTCGCTCCGATTTCGCTAGAGGATCTTGCGGACCTCACGCGCATTCGCGTGCTGCTTGAAGGGGAGGCGCTGCGCGAGAGTATCGCTGCAGGAACGGACGATTGGGAAGCCGGCGTGGTCAGTACGTTCCACAAGCTGACGCTAGCGGAGCAGCGCCTGCGGGCGGACCCCGCTGGGGCATTTGAAGGCTGGGAGTTCTGCAATCGGCAGTTTCACGAGGCCCTCGTGGCGGCGTGCCGCTCGAGGCGGCTGCTTCGAAGCAGAGAGGTGCTTTACCAGCAGGCCGAGCGCTACCGGAGGTTGTCCACATTGAAAGCGCCGCCAAGCGATGATCTTCACGAGGAGCACAAGACCATCTTTGACGCGGTAATGGCGCGTGACGCCGATCGGGCCAGCGCACTGCTGGCAACTCACATCAATCGGGCTCTCTTGGTCATTCGGAACGGTCAATTGATTGAGTGAGCGCCGGCCGCGACGGTTTCGCTGCTGGCGTTAGCTGCCCTACTTTTACTCTAGAGGAACCATGAAGTACCTGAAACGTCTGGCCATCGCCTGCTCCTTGCTGGCGGGAGTCTCTTACGCGGTCGCACAGGAGTATCCGGTCAAGCCGGTGAAGATCATCGTCGGGTATGTGCCCGGTGGCGGTCCCGACATGGTGGCCCGAGGGCTGGCAACGCGGCTGAGCGAAATCCTTGGCCAGCCGTTCGTGGTCGAGAACAAGCCCGGCGCCGGTGCGGTGCTCGCTACCGCACATCTCGCCAAGCTGCCTGCTGACGGCTATAACTTGCTGCTCGGCGAGACAGGGCAGCTGGTGATCGCGCCGCATATTCAAAAGGCGCTTCCCTACGACACGCTGAAGGATTTGGCCCCGATTGCCCGCGTCACGTCCGATCCCATGTTGCTGGTAGCCAATGCCAAGGCTGGGATTGGAACACTGCCCGACTTGATTCGCAGTGCCAAGGCAAAGCCCGGCGCTATCAACTATGGCTCCTCTGGAGTCGGCACAATCCATCACATTGTGATGGAGGTGTTCAAGGCGGACGCCGGTTTGAACATGACGCATGTGCCGTACAAGGGTAGTGGGCAATCCCTCCCAGCGGTGCTCGCTGGTGATGTGCCTGTGGCGTTCACGACCTTAACCGCCGCCGGCCCCCATTTGCGCAGCGGTACTTTGGTGCCGCTGGCCACCACTTCAGCCCGGCGCCTGGCCGACCTTCCGGAGGTGCCGGCCATCGGCGAGTTTGTCAAGGGCTACGAATATGCTTCGGAAGTAGGCATTCTTGCCCCTGCCGGCGTACCGCCTAACGTTGTCGACAAGCTCGCTTCAGCCATCAAGAAGGCGGTGGACAGCCCCGAGTTCATTGCACAGTTTAAGAACACAAGCATCAGCGTGACGTACGGCGGTCCTTCCGAGTACGCGGAGAACCTGAGAGCGAGCCTGAAGAAATATGAGCGGGCAGTAAAACTGGCCAACATCAAGGCCGACTGACCGCGTCCATGTGTGGCCCCCCCGAAAGAGCAGGAGACCCTATGAAAGCTTTGAAATTCCTGAGCGCAGTACTGCTTGCTGGACTAGCCCTGGCGTCTGTCGGCCTGGCACAGGCAAACACGTATCCGTCCAAGCCGGTTCACATCATCGTCCCGTATCCCGCCGGTGGCAGCGGCGATTTGCTGGCCCGCTTAGTCGCCAGTCGGTTGTCGCAGGTGATGGGGCAGCAGTTCGTTGTCGAGAACAAAGCCGGCGCGAGCGGGAACATCGGCACCCAGTTCGTCGCCACGGCTCCCCCAGATGGCCACACGCTGCTGCTCGCAACCGACATCCAGTTCGCAATCAATCCGCTGCTCTATCCACAGCTCGCCTACAACCCGGACAAGGATTTTGAGCCGGTTTCCCTAGCAGCGTACATTGAGTTCATGCTGGCTGTGCCGTCGTCCCTGCAAGTCAATACCCTTTCGGATTTCATCGCGAAGGCGAAGCAGAACCCTGGCGGCCTCAACTACGCGTCTACGGGCCATGGTAGCAGCCATCAATTAGCGATGGAACACTTCAGCTCAATCGCCGGAATTAAGCTAAACCACGTTCCTTACAAGGGCAGCGGCCAGGCGCTTCCAGACCTGTTGAGCGGTAATGTGCAGGCAATGTTCTTCGGTGTTTCACAGGGCCTGCCGCACATCCGTTCGGGCAAGCTAAAGGGGCTGGCGGTCGGCTCCACCAAGCGGCTGCGTGCGCTGCCAGATACGCCAACAGTAGCCGAGTTTTATCCCGGGTTCGAAGTGGTGAATTGGTGGGGCTTCTACGCTCCGAAGGGCACCCCGAGGGAGATCGTCAACCGCCTCAATGCCGAGGTCGTCAAGATCATCAAGGCGCCGGACGTTTGGGAACAACTCGAGAAGGGTGGCTTCGCGCCATTTGGAAGTACACCTGCCGAATTGGTTGCCCGCACTGTCGCGGACCGCACGAAGTGGGCCAAGGTGATCGAACAGGCCAACATCAAGCCGCAAGCCAACTGAGGCCAGCAGTGAGTTGGTTTAATTGAAATCAAGGAGAGACGCAATGAATGCAGCCGCAGACGAACAGCCGAGGCCAGAAGATTTTGAAAGCCCTGAGCAGCAGGGTACGCAGGCTAAGGTGTTCCGTTACGTGAAGCCCGAGCTGGATCGCGTCAAGGGGGTGGTGGTGCTGGCGCGCAGCGACATCATGTTGGCGGCAGTACAGCTTGTGAAGAAGGGCGGCGAGAACAACCTGCATTCCCACAGCGCGATGGACGGACTCTGGTTCGTCCTAAAAGGGCGGGTCAGGTTCTACGGCGAAAAGGACGTACTGCTCGGTGAGTTCGGGCCGCACGAGGGAGTCTTCATTCCGCGCGGGGTGAGTTACTGGTTCGAAAGTTCCTCGGACGAGGTTCTGGAGATCCTCCAAGTCGAATCCTTCGTCAAGGGCGCTGCCGGCAAACGGATCGATCACGAGCCGAAAAAGCTCGCTGGCAAGGATTTCGTCGTTTTCAAGGCTTGATGCCCGACGGCGGCGGTCGAGATGAGTGAAGGGAAGCGGTCAGCCTTGGCCCGACATCGCCAACGATCAAGTCCAGAAGATGTACGTGGGTGAATGTGAATGGCCTTCCCGCACATCCGGCTTCGGATCGGCAGTCGGTTCAGCGAGGACGGCGGCAGCGGTTCTGGAGATCTCCATCTTCGCGTAGCCATATCACGGAGGGCTGAGGCCAAAGCGACGCAAGATGGTGAAAATTCTTCTTGCGCCGAAGTCGCCAAGAAGCCGTCCAGAGAGCGAGTTGGAGTCGCTCCTTTAAGTAACTCCGAGGACTGCCGGCGCATGCGTCTAAAGGCCGAGTGAGCTCAGCGCATTGGCGCTCGCGGTCCCCCGCCGCTATTTTCTTTTTAGGACCACAAGCAGTGATACTCAACTTTATTAACGGCCAATACCGGCAGGGGCGCGGTGGCCGCAGCTTTAGCGACATGAATCCGGTTGACGGGTCGTTGATCGCCCAAGTCAGCGAGGCTACCAGGGAGGACGTTGACGACGCAGTGAACGCAGCACGCGATGCTCTAGCGGGACCCTGGGGCGCGCTCAAGCTTTCCCAGCGCTGTGACCTGCTGTACGCGGTTGCGGCCGAGATTGACCGGCGCGCCGAGGATTTCGTCGCCGCCGAGGTGGCAGACACCGGCAAGCCTCGATCGCTCGCATCGCATCTGGATATTCCGCGCGGCGCGGCGAACTTCCGGGTGTTTGCCGACGCGGTGCGCAACGTGGCGACGGAAACGTTCACTAGCCATGCGCCGGACGGCGAACCCACGCTGAACTACGCGCTGCGTCGCCCCAAAGGCGTCGTGGCGGTGATCTGTCCGTGGAACCTGCCGCTGTTGCTGATGACTTGGAAGGTGGGGCCGGCGCTGGCCTGCGGCAACACCGTGGTGGTGAAGCCCTCGGAGGAGACCCCGGCCACGGCAGCACTGCTTGGCGAGGTGATGAACAGCGTCGGCATCCCCAAGGGCGTGTACAACGTCGTCCACGGTTTCGGGCCCGAATCCGCTGGCGAGTTCCTGACCACACACCCAGGCGTTGACGCAATCACGTTTACCGGTGAAACCCGTACCGGCGCGGCTATCATCCGCGCCTCCGCTGCCGGCATTAAGCCGGTGTCAATGGAGTTGGGTGGCAAGAATCCGGCCGTCGTGTTCGATGATGCGGACCTTGACGCCACGATCGCGGGGCTCACCCGCTCTGTGTTTGAAAACTCAGGGCAAGTCTGCCTCGGGACCGAGCGCGTGTACGTGCAGCGCCGCATTTTCGATGCCGTGGTGCAAAGGCTCGCATCCGCGGCAGCGCGGCTGCGGCCCGGCCGGCCGGAGGATCCCGCGACGACGCTGGGTCCACTGATTTCGGCAGAGCATCAGCGCAAAGTCCTAGATTACTTCGCGCTCGCGAAGGCGGAGGGCGCCACGGCCGTTTGCGGGGGTGGTGTGCCGGACGTTTCGCATGAGCTGAAGGCAGGTGCCTGGGTCGAACCCACTGTGTGGACCGGCGTTGCGCATGAGTCACGGGTAGCGCGTGAAGAGATCTTTGGCCCCTGCTGCGCGGTTATCCCCTTCGAGACCGAAGCCGAGGCGCTGCGGATGGCGAACGACACGCCCTACGGGTTGGCTGCATCGGTCTACACGAGCGACGTGGCACGTGCACACCGGTTCGCCGGTGCGTTGCGGGTCGGTGTGGTTTGGGTCAACAGCTGGTTTGTACGTGACCTGCGCACCCCGTTTGGCGGCTCGGGCGCCTCGGGAATAGGGCGCGAGGGCGGGGTGCACTCGCTCGAGTTCTATACCGAGCTTTCAAATGTTTGCATCAAGTTCAATGGCGAGGCGCAATGAATAGGCTCGAGATCGAAGAGGCTGCGAACCTGCTGTGGAACGGGGCCGCCGGCGGCACCGCCATCCCGCCGCTGCGCGAAACCTTCCCTGCACTGACAGAGCAGGATGCCTATGCAGTCCAGGCGTTCAACACAGAGCGCCGGCTGAAGGAAGGCGGACGCCTCATTGGTCGCAAGATCGGCCTGACTGCACGGGCCGTGCAACAGCAGCTCGGAGTTGACCAGCCCGATTACGGGATGCTGTTCGCCGACATGGCGGTGGCCGATGGCGAACCGGTGCGTTGGTCCAGGCTGATGCAGCCGAAGGTTGAGGCGGAGGTCGCGCTTGTAATCGAGCACGACTTGCCGGACCCGGGCATCAGCGTCGCACAACTGCTGCGCACAGTGGCGTTCGCCCTGCCTGCGATTGAGATCGTGGGCAGCCGCATCGCCGACTGGAACATCCGATTCGTGGATACCGTCGCGGACAACGCCTCCAGCAGCGCGTTTGTGTTGGGCAATACGCCGGTGCCGCTGCATGGCCTGGACCTCAGGCTGGCGGGCATGGTCATGGAGCGCGCCGGCGAGCAGGTATCCATAGGCGCGGGTGCCGCCTGCCTTGGCCACCCCCTCAACGCCGCCTTGTGGCTGGCCAACAAGATGGCCGAGGTGGGCCGCGGCCTGAAAGCAGGTGACGTGGTGCTCACCGGTGCGCTCGGCCCGATGGTCACCGCCCGTCCGGGCGATGTGTTCGAAGCGCGCATTCAAGGATTGGGCTCCGTGCGAGCCGTTTTCGCCAAAGAGGGCCAATGAACCAAGAACGCATTTCACTGTTGGCACAACGCCTGGACGACGCAGCGCTCTACGGGCGGGCAATCCCGCAGTTCGCCGAGGCCGAGGGGCTGTCCATGCAGGACGCGTATGCGGTACAGGCGACCGCCATAGCGCGCCGCCTGCAGCGCGGCGAGCACCGCACTGGCGTCAAGATGGGCCTTACCAGCCGCGCCAAGATGGTTCAGGTTGGGGTGCACGACGTGATCTGGGGGCGTCTTACTGACGCGATGGCGGAAGCCGATGGGGCCCCTCTCTCGCTGGGGCGTTTCGTCCACCCTCGGGTGGAGCCTGAACTCGCTTTCTTGCTCCGCCAGCCATTGCCGGCCAAGCCCAGCATGGCCGAGGCCCTGGAGGCGGTGGCCGCCATCGCGCCCGCGCTGGAGATCATTGACTCCCGGTTCGAGAACTTCAAGTTCTCGCTGGGCGACGTGATCGCCGATAACGCGTCATCGTCAGGCTACGTGATCGGTCCGTGGCACGCGCCGGGGCAGGATTTCAGCAACCTCGGCTTGGTGCTCTCCATAGACGGAGTTGCACGCCAGGTCGGCAGCACCGCTGGGATCCTGGGCAATCCTTTGCGCTCGCTGGTCTCTGCCGCAGTGATGAGTGCTGCGGCTGGCGAGCCGCTGCAAGCCGGATGGATCGTGATGGCCGGCGGGGCCACCGCAGCCGAGCCGCTGAACCCAGGTCAGCACGTGCTGCTTGAAATGCAGTGCCTGGGTCGGGTCGAGTTCAATACCACAGTGTGAAGTAGGGGCACCTCATGAATACTCCGCGCAAGTTCAAGGCTGCCATCATCGGCAGCGGCAACATCGGCACCGACTTGATGATCAAGATCCTGCGCCACGGCCAGCATCTCGAGATCGCGGCCATGGTCGGCATCGACCCGGCGTCTGACGGCCTGGCGCGCGCCCAGCGGATGGGCGTCGCCACCACGGCTGAAGGCGTGGAAGGGCTGGTGAAGATGAACGTGTTCGGCGAGATCGACATCGTCTTCGACGCCACCAGTGCCTCCGCCCACCTGAAGAACGACGCGCTGCTGCGCAAGCTGAAGCCGGGCATCCGTTTGGTCGACCTCACGCCGGCGGCCATCGGCCCGTACTGCATCCCCGTTGTTAACGGCGAAGAGCACCTCGACGCGGCCAATGTGAACATGGTCACCTGCGGCGGCCAGGCCACCATCCCGATGGTTGCGGCGGTGAACCGCGCGGCCAAGGTTTCCTATGGCGAGATCGTCGCCAGCATCTCGAGCAAGAGCGCCGGCCCAGGCACCCGGGCCAACATCGACGAATTCACCGAAACCACCTCGCGCGCGATCGAGGTGATCGGCGGGGCCACCAAGGGCAAGGCGATCATCGTGCTGAACCCGGCGGAGCCGCCGCTGATCATGCGCGACACGGTGTATACGCTCAGCGAGAAAGGCACCGAGGAAGACATTGCCCGCTCGGTCGAGGAAATGGCCGCAGCCGTGCAGCGCTATGTGCCGGGCTACCGCCTCAAGCAGAAGGTGCAGTTCGACCGCGTGACCGACCTCAAGATTCCGGGCGTCGGCGACCGCCTTTCCGGCATCAAGACGTCGATCTTCCTGGAAGTGGAAGGCGCCGCACACTACCTGCCGGCCTATGCCGGCAACCTGGACATCATGACCAGTGCCGCCCTGCAGACCGCCGAACGCATGGCGGCCCGCATGGTGCACGCCACGGTCGCTGCCTGAGGAGATCATCATGAACGCCAGCACGAAGATCTACATCTCGGACGTGACGCTGCGTGACGGCAGCCACGCCATCCGCCACCAGTACAGCGTTGCGCAGGCCCGGCAGATCGCCCAGGCGCTGGACGAAGCGAAGGTTGATTCGATCGAGGTCGCGCACGGCGACGGGCTGCAGGGCGGCAGCTTCAATTACGGCTTCGGCGCGCACACCGACCTCGAATGGATCGAGGCGGTGGCCAGCGTCGTCAAGCACGCGAAGATCGCCACGCTACTGCTGCCCGGCATCGGCACCGTGCACGACCTCAAGGCCGCCTACGACGCCGGCGCACGCATCGTGCGCGTGGCCACGCACTGCACCGAGGCCGATATCTCCAAGCAGCACATCGAGTACGCGCGCCACCTGGGCATGGAGGCCGTGGGCTTCCTCATGATGAGCCACATGAACACGCCGCAAGGGCTGGCGCAGCAGGCCAAGCTGATGGAGAGCTACGGGGCCACCGTGTGCTACGTCGTCGATTCGGGCGGCGCCCTCAACATGAACGACGTGCGCGACCGATTCCGCGCCTTCAAGGACGTGCTCAAGCCCGAGACGCAGACCGGCATGCACGCGCATCACAACCTGAGCCTTGGGGTGGCGAACAGCATCGTCGCGGTGGAGGAGGGGTGTGATCGCGTGGACGCCAGCCTCGCCGGCATGGGCGCGGGCGCGGGCAACGCGCCGCTGGAAGTGTTCATCGCCGCAGCCGAGCGCATGGGATGGAACCACGGCTGCGATCTGTACAAGCTGATGGACGCGGCCGACGACATCGTGCGCCCGCTGCAGGACCGTCCGGTACGCGTGGACCGTGAGACGCTGGCGCTGGGCTATGCCGGCGTGTACAGCTCCTTCCTGCGGCACTCTGAGGCAGCGGCCAAGAAGTACAACCTCAAGGCTGTGGACATCCTGGTCGAACTGGGCAAGCGGCGCATGGTCGGCGGCCAGGAAGACATGATCGTCGACGTCGCGCTGGACCTGCTCAAGCGCCAGGAACATGACCGGATGCATTCGGAGCCAGTGATGAGCGAGGCTGCATAGAGCCCAACGGCCGCTTTCCTGTGCTCTTGCGGAAACGCTTCCAACCACGTGCCCTGCCAGAGCGCGCGGGCACCGTCCGCCGAGGCCGTGCGCGAGATCTGACCGCTTCGCGTCAACGTCATACCCCGGCGCGACGGGATGGCCCGGTCGAGCAAGTCTTGTTTTGTGATCGGGCCCAGTCGCGTCGCGCCCTAGTTGCGCGCGATTCCCGCCAGATCGTGTCTGGCATCGCTGATGCGCATTCCAATCCAGCGGTGTCCACCGGCCGTTCGCGTCGAAGCGCAACCCGCTCCTGGTGCATCTCGTCGTCGCCTGATGGTGGAGATGGTGGAGTCAGCGTCGAAGGGCGTCTCCACGGCTGAGCTTTCGGTGCGGCGCGCGGCGGGCTTTCTGCCGGTTAGCTTCGAGCCGCTGCAACGGCTCTACCAATGCAACTGGGCCCACGCGCACACCAGCACGAGCCCCGCCAGCCATCCGGTTTCGGCAAGGATCAGCAGCATGGGCCGCCAGCCCGCCCGAGCCAGCTCTCGGAACGAGGTCTTCATGCCAAGGGCGGCGATCGCCACCACCAAGGATGCGCGCGAGATGTCGTTTGCGAATTGCACAACGGGGAGAGGGAGCGCGCCAAATGTGTTGAGTATCACGACCGCAATAAACAGCCACAAGAACCAGGGCACCAGTGGCTGCTGAGAGCCAGCCGAGCGGTGCAACGTTTCGGCTTGGGCGCGCGGTCGGCTCGCCTTCACGGCTGCAGAAACTGAAAGAACAACGAGCGCGAGCATCGAGACGCGGAACAGCTTTACCACGACGGCGATGTCCCCCGTCTCTTGGCCCAGCGTGTACCCGGCGCCCACGACCTGTGCGACGTCGTGGATGGTGCCGCCGAGAAACAGGCCGGCTAACTGTGGCGGCAACTGCAGCGCGGTGGCGACCAGCGGGTACAGCACCATCGCCACAGTTGAGAGCACAGTAACTGTGACGACCACCATGAGCGTGAAGCGCTCGCCGTGCTTGCTTGGAGGCAGAACGGCAGAGATCGCTAGGGCCGCGGAGGCGCCGCAGATCGCAACCGAGCCGCCGGACAGCACGCCCTGCGCTCTTGAGAGGCCCAGCCACCGGCCAGCCAACAAGCCCACGCCCAGTGTCGTCAGCACGCCCGCGATGACTATCGAAGCCGTAGACCACCCGAGCCCCGCGATCTGGTCCGCCGTAATGCGCGCGCCCAGGAGGGCCACACCGAGCCGCAGCAGCCCGCGTGAGCAGAACTCGATGCCGGGGCTGGTCCGTGGGTCACGACTGAGGTAGTGGAACGCCACGCCAAACAACAGCGCATAAAGGAACTGGGGGCCGCCGTGCTGGGTGGCGACGAAGGTTGCGGCCAACGCGAATAGGCTAGCGAGGGCGGAGCCGGGCATGAGCCGCAGCGCGCGAATGGAGGCGGCCAAGGCACGACGGCGCGGCGAAGGTTGGCTGGCTGGCGGCGAGCGGGACATGCTAAACACAGTGCGTGGATCGGAAAGCAAACGTCGAGGGAGGATCAGTTCTGATTCGTGCTTCCGCGGCAGGGGAATCTCTCTGGGCGCTGTGCTGGGAACGCTGTACTGGTGGTCTGCGTCACCGCATTCCGCCATTGTGCTGTGGTCCTGAATGCCCGACGACAGCCCTCATCGAGTTGGCGGCGCTTGCCGGGCCGCATCGCCACATGCCACAAGTCCTGTCGAGCGTCAATTCAGTGTGCCATTCATCAGCGCACCGCCCATCCTCCGGATACGGGGAACACCTGGCCCACGAAGCAGCCGGCGGAATCGCTGCACAGGTAAGCGCAGAACATGGCATCTTCCCGCGCGCTCACCAGACGGCCGAGGGGCACCTCGCGATCGACGCGCTGCTGGAATTCCGGTGTGGCTTGCAGCTCGGGCGGAAAGTAAGTGGCGTTCTCGACGAAGTTCTGGGCAATGGCGTTAACTTGCACGCCATGCCGGGCCAACTCCACGCCAACGCTTTGCACATAGGCCAGCTGCGCACCGCGAGCCGCACTGTAGGTGGACTTGCCAGCCATGCCGCGCAATGCGGAGGCGCTGCCGATCACAAGGATTCGCCCAGACTTGCGGGCCAGCATCTGGGGCAGCACCGCGCGAAGGAGCAAAGGCAGCGGATTCACCAGGCGACCGAACACACGGTGCCACTCGGCCTCAGTGACCTCATGCGCCAGCGTCACGGGGGCGGGCTCCGCCAGGTGAGCGAGCAGCACGTCGATCGGCCCCGCAGCCGTAACGACGCGAGTCGCCGCGAAGGCATCTTCCAAGGGGTCCTCGTCGGCGATGACCTCGGCTCCGTGGTCCTCGAATACCTCACGTAGCGCCGGGCCCATGAAGTGATTGGCATGCGTGAGAAGCACCCGCTTTCCTGCAAGTAGTGTCGGGTCCAACGTCAAGTCTCCTGAGTTTTGTGAGTCTTCACAACTGCACCCCCCATGCGTTCAAGCTGTCGTGCGGATGGATCTGAAGGTCCGACGAACGATCATGGATGAAAGCGGTTGAGCTTAGCGGCCGTACGCTGCACGGCTATAGAGTTGCGGCACCTTTCTAATGAAGCGATGGTGCTTGTGAATCTCGAGCACATTCAGCGCTTATGGATCCGGAATAGGTGATCCGCAATGCGGGAAAGTTCGATAGCCAGATCCGCGGAACTCAGATCGGGGGGGCAACCACGGTTTGCTGCCCCCGCGACCCCCGAATTTCCCAGATCAGAAGTACAGCGCCATGGGGGCGAAAACCGCGTCGCAGTTGACCAGCGTCGCCTTTTTTTCGAGAATGAGGAAACTGGACCCGTTGCGCCGCAAGGTGTGCCGGTATTCACCGGCAAATAACTTCTGCACGCCTTCTGGCACGCTCGGCCGGTACTCCACCATAATGAATTTTGAGCTGACGACGAGCGTGCCGGCCTCCGGCCGCTGCTCGCAAATCACCGGGTTGTCCACGATGTGGACAGTTCTAGAGGGCGGCGACTGAATGTGAATCCGTTCATGCCTCAATCGCGTGATCCGCTGCTTCATCAGAACCCGATCGTCATAGAAGATCGAGACCTCGGTCAGCGGACTGACCTGGGAGTGACTGGTTGGTGCCCAATACACGCCGGTCTCGTCGAACAACTCCATCCACTCCTCGAACCGGCGTTCGTCGAGCAGGGAAGCCTCCTTCACTAGAAATTCGCTGATCTGCTGCAGATTCGCCGTGCCTGTGTCGAATGATTGTTCTCGCGGATGATTCATCTCAAACTCCTCGGCACATGTAATCGACCCAGGCCTTGTACTGGTTTCGCATCGATACTTCGCTGGTGCCGAATCCCTTCAGCCCTCCGCCATCAGGGACATCCTGACCATAGCCACGCCCGAACACGACCCATTCGGCACCCTGCGCGTGCGCCCCTACCTGGATGCGCCGGAACATCTCTAAGTCATCGGTCTGAATCATAGACGCAGGAGAATGAGTGACATTGAGGTAGCGGATGACTTCGTGGTACATCTCCTCGGGCGCTCCATCAAGGCGCACCGGGTACACCCTGATTTCCGTCTTGTCCACGGCAATCGGTCGGAGTACTCGGATATGGTTTGACAACAGCTGTATGCAAAGGTTTGGGTAGAAGATCGCATTGTGGAATGGTTCCTCAAGGATCTGGTTCACGCGTTCTTCCGAATGCTTTGCGAGCAGTGCGGCCCTGTAACGCGCAACAACTTCGCCGCCACGTGCCTTTTCACTGTTTAGCGGGCCGCAGAAGCTGTGCCCCTTGTCGAACGCCCAGATCCCAATGCGGTCCCAGATCGAGGTGTGCTGGTCCTCGTCAAGGATCTGCGGGCCCGTCTTGTCGCCGGATCGACGAGTGAACTGCCTGCCCCCCTCCTGCACGGTTGACTCATGCGAGTAGGGCGGGTGGTACAAGTCGTTCAGGTTCTCGAGTTGGGTCTTCCAGTTGGCCGATAGGACGTACTTCTGAACCCCACCGGCGAGTGTGATCGTGCCCTCGGGAGCGCGGTCGCAGAGCGCGTCGATGCATGACTTCATCGGTCCCAGGTGATGTGGAAGATCGACTTGCGACTCGGGTGCGGCGCTCAAGTTGGCGAACAGGAAGCCGCGGTAGCTGGCGACTGCCACTGGAACGAGGCCGAACTCCTTCTGGCGCAGGTCATAGCGTTCCGGGTAGCCGTTTTTGAGAGGCGCAGCTAGCAATTCGCCATTGGTGCGAAAGGTCCATCCGTGATAGCCGCACCGAAAACTGCTGCCTGTATTCCCCTTCTCATCGTTTGCAACGATCGCTCCGCGATGCCCGCACCGATTGTTGAGGACGTACACCTTGCCGTCACGATGACGACTCACGATTACCGGCTGAGTGCCGACGAAGGTGGTGATGTAGTCGCCGCGTTCCGGAACCTCGCTTTCATGCCCTACGTATACCCAGGTAGATTCGAAGATGTGCTTCATCTCCAGCCGAAAGATCTCCGGGTCGAAGTACACGCTTGTGTGCACCCGGTCCTCGTCGACCAATCGCTTGAGAGCCGCCCTGTCAGTGGCTTCATTAGATACAAGCATTATTGCCTCCTGTTGAAACTGAATACGAACTCGCGAGCACCAGCGGACCCTCGATCCTTCTCACAGATCGAGTACCAATCGGGAGGTCTTCGCCCACGAAACGCAAGTGCACATGGACTTGTTTTCCGCGCGCTCCCTCCCATTGAGGTAGTAGTCCCGGTGGATCGGCGTGCCTTCCAAAACTGTTGTCAGGCAGGAGCCGCACTCCCCCACCTTGCAGTCGAAATCGGCATCCACACCGGCGTCGAGGACGGCATCAAGGATGCTCTTCCCAGGCGGCACCTTCACCACTAGACCAGAGTGCTGCAGGACGATCTCGACTGGCTGATCGTCTTCCTGTGTTGCCGTTGGGTTGCTGAATAGTTCGAAGTGGACCGCCGTTTCCGGCCACCCGCACGAGCCGGAAATGGCAAGCACTGCATCGATCAGGCGGGCTGGGCCGCATACGTAGACATGCAGGCCCGGGCGCCATTCGCGTAGGATCTCATTCAGATCCATGCCCTTGGCCGGATCTCCCCCATCGAACCAGAGCCTTGCGTGTTCTCCGCACCTGCCGAGCACGTCGTTACGAAAGGCCATCAGTTCGGGTTGGCGGGCGGCGTAATGCAAGGTGAACGGCCGAGCTTCCACGACTAGCTGGCTCGCCATGCACAGGATGGGCGTTATTCCGATCCCACCTGCAATCAGGATGTATTCAGCGGCGTTCGACACGAGCTCGAAGTGGTTTTTCGGCGCGTCGATCTCGAACTCATCCCCAACTCGCAGTTGCTCGTGCATGTAGGCAGAGCCACCCTTGCCTTCCCTTTCTCGATGCACCGCCAGCCGATAGAAGCCGCGGTAGGCTGGCGGATTCACGATGGAATAGGAACGCGTGTCGCGGGAGCCATCCGGCAGCACGACTGGAACTGCGATATGCGCTCCGCAGGTATGCGCTGGTAGCGGCACCGCGGGATCGGCACTCACCAGATCGAAGGACTTGACCAGAGGCGTCTCTTCCACGATGGCTGCTATTTTGACTCGCATCGAACTGTCCACCTTCCAAGCCGGTTAGCCGAGCCACGACAGCACCTACAAGGTGTTGCCGTCGAAATGTTGTGATGACAGCGATATTAGGCCTGTGTTAGGATGTTGTCAAGACAATTTTGTGGGAGTGTTCGGCATGCAGGCCAAGGGGCAGATGCTGGTCGGCAATCGTAGCGAGCAGAGTTACAAGGACCTGCTGACTTATCAGCTCCTGGTCCTTTCCAACACCCTCGGCAAAGGAGCCATGCGCTTCTATGCGAAGCGCTTAAACGTGTCTCTTGCCGAATGGCGGCTTATCGCCGCGCTGGCGCGAAACGCTCCCATAACTGTAAATGCGCTGAGTTCCGAGATGAGTACGGACAAGGGCTGGATCAGCCGGACGGCCGCGGCACTTGCTGAAAAGGGGTACTTGAGTACCCGGGGCGATGAAAACGACGCTCGCAAGGTCATCTTGGAGCTCACCACCAAAGGTAAGGCGCTCTACAGGGAAAGCTTTCCTTCAGTCATGCAGCGGCAGGAGAAACTTCTCAGCGCGTTGTCGGAAGCAGAGCGCGAGGCGTTCGAGCGTGCTCTGACAAAGCTCCAGCACCGGGCCAATGAAATGCTAAACGAGGAAGGTCCCTGAGCTCCTCGAGGGCTTCCTTGCGGGGGGTACCCGCCGCTGCCGGCGGAACGGTGATCCCATGGGTGCCGGCAAACGTCTCTGCAGCGCGGCGATAAGGAAATCGAGCTGGCCGCCGATCAGCGCCTGCGGAGAGCATGGCCGTCGCTCGCGATGAACGAAGTGTCCGCGCCAGGGGCACTTCTGCTCGTAGTCGCTAAATGTACGATTAGCTTGATGCCTGCCCAAGCGTGCTAATCCCCTCTCCGGGTAGTGGAGTTTCCATGTCAGAAGCCGAACCCCTGCATCCCCTGGCGATCGAGACGGATCGTTACCTGATGGTACTCAGGCGGGGACTCCCCAGGGCTCGCGTCCCGCTCCGCAGGAACGACATGCGGGGCCTGGGCCTGTGAACGCCGGCGCCGCACCGCTGCGGCTGGGCGTGCTGGGCCTGGGCCGCGCCTTCACGCTGATGCTGCCGACCTTCTCGCGCGACCCGCGGGTGCGCCTGGTCGCCGCCTTCGATCCGCGCGCCAGCGCCACCGAGGCCTTCGCGCGCGAGTTCGCCGGCCGCGCCTGCCGCTCACCCGAAGAGGTGTGCGCCGACCCGCAGGTGGAGTGGGTGTACGTGGCCACGCCGCACCAGCTGCGCGTGGACCATGTGCGATTGGCCGCCGCCCACGGCAAGCACGTGCTGGTCGAAAAGCCCATGGCCCTCGGGCTGGACGATTGCAGCCGCATGATGGACGCCTGCGCGCGCGCCGGCACGCGCCTGCTCGTCGGGCACAGCCACAGCTTCAACGCACCTGTGCTGCAGGCGCGGCGCATGGTCGAGGGTGGCCGCTTCGGCGCGGTGCGCGCGATCCATGCGATGAACTTCACCGACTTCCTGTACCGCCCGCGCCGGCCCGAGGAGCTGGACACCGCGCGGGGCGGCGGCGTGGTCTTCAGCCAGGCCGCGCACCAGGTGGACGTGGTGCGGCTGCTCGGCGGCGGGCTGGTGGACTCGGTATTCGCGCGCACCGGGCGCTGGGACCCGGCGCGCCCGACGGAGGGGGCCTACTCGGCGCTACTGTCGTTCCGTTCGGGCGCCTTCGCCAGCCTCAGCTACAACGGCCACGGCTACTACGACAGCGATGCGCAGATGGACGGCATCGGCGAGATGGGCCGTCCGAAGCCGCCCGGCGCGCACCAGCAGACCCGGCGCAAGCTGCGCGAGGCCACCGACGAGGCCGAGGAGGCGCGGCTGAAGGCCGAGCGCAACTTCGGCGGCTCGGCCTGGGTGCCCGATGCCGGTTCGCCGCCGACGGCATTCCAGCACTTCGGACCGGTGCTGGTGTGCTGCGACGCAGGCGACCTGCGCCTCACGCCGTTCGGCGTCGAAGTGCATGACCAAGAGGGCGTGCGGATGGAGGCACTGCCGGTGCCGGCAGTGCCGCGCAGCGAAGTGATCGACGAACTGTGGGCGGTGGCGCGCGAGGGCAGGGTGCCGCTGCACGACGGCGCCTGGTCGCGTGCCACGGTGGAGGTGTGCCTGGCGATCCTCGAGTCGGGTCGCGGGGGCGGGAATATCATCCTGCGCCACCAGGCCGAGCTGCCGCCTGGCGCCATTCCTACCCCCCCATGACACACGCCAAAGACACCCTGCAACTGCTCGAGCACTGGCGCGAGTCGGTGCCCGACGATCGCCTGGCCCACCTGATCCGCGACGTGGCGCGCGCCCAGATGCGTGCCTTGCAGCATCGGCTGGCGCCGTACGGGGTGTCCTTCGGCCCACTGGACCTTCCTTCGCATCCTCTGGACCCGCGACGGGCTGACGCAGAAGGAGCTGAGCGACCTGGCCGGCGTGATGGAGCCCACCACCTTCAGCGCCGTCAAGGCGATGGAGCAGATGGGGCTGATCGAGCGCCGGCAGCTCGCCGGCAACCGCAAGAACATGCACGTGTTCCTCACCCCGGCCGGCCGCGCGCTGCAGAAGAAGCTGGTGCCACTAGCCGAGGAGGTCAACCACGCGAGCGTGCGGGGGCTTTCCGACAAGACGGTGGCGATCCTACGCAAGGCGCTGATCACGATGATCGAGAACCTCGCGCAGGAAGACGGCGGCGAGGAAGAGGACGAGGAGGTCTAGGGCGTCAGGGGCGTGCCCCCATCCCGGCCTTCCCCCAGAGGGGGAAGGAGGAACGCCCGGCTCCCTCCCCCGCTGGGGGAGGGCTCGGGTGGGGGCACGCCCCGCAATGCGAAGTCACCTACCCCCGCGATCAGATGCTGTACGACTCGTAAGTCGACGGATCGAACAACTCCTCGATCGCCATCTTGCGTGCGGACAGCCCCTGTGCATGGTGGTGGTGCACCAGTGCCTCGAGCGTGCGGCGGCTCGACTCCACGCCATAGGCCCAGTAGTCCTCGCCCATGGTCTCGCGCGCGGCCTTCAGTTGCTCCTCCACGAAAGGCAGGGTCACCTTGGTCGCCGAGGTGTCGGCCAGCAGCTCCAGCGCCCGCGCCTTCGATTCGCTGAAGGCCTTGAACACCGCGGCCGGCAGCCAGCGGTGCTGCTGCGCGAGCTCCTTGCGGATGCCCACCACGTGCATGATGGGGAAGATGCCGGTGCGCCGGTAGTAGTCCTTGGCCACCGCGGTCGGGTCGTCGAACAGCCAGCCCACGTTCGGGTTGTGCACGGCGGCGCCGCTGGGCGGGCGGGGCGCGATGAAGCCGTCGATCTCGCGTTCGTCGAGCAGCTGCGAGATCGTCTTGCCCTCGGGCGCGCTCTCGACCTTCACGCCGGGCGGCAGGTCCAGCTTGATCTTCTCGGGCCGGCCGGGCGTGTCGATGCCCCCGCGCACCCAGGTCACGTCCTCGGGCGCGATGCCGTAGTCGTCACGCAGCAGCGCCCGCGCCCACACGATGGCGGTGAGCTGGTACTCGGGGATGCCGACGCGGCGGCCCTTGAGGTCCTCGGGCTTGCCGATGCGGTCCTTGCGCACGTAGATCGAGGTGTGGCGGAACGCCCGCGACAGGAACACCGGCACCGCCACGTACGGGCTCTCGCCGCGCGAGTGCTTGACCAGGTAGCTGGAGAACGAAAGCTCCGTCACGTCGAAGTCGCGGCTGCGCATCGCGCGGAAGAACATCTCCTCCGGGCTGAGCAACATGTAGACGGGATCGCAGCCGTCGATCTGCACCCGGCCGTCGAAGAGGGCGCGCGTGCGGTCGTAGTCGCCCATGGCGACGGAAATCTGGAGTTTGCTCATGGAATCCTTCTCAGGCCTTCACAAGGTAGCCGTTGTCGTTCTCGGTGGCTTCCTGGGCACCCGGCCACACGTAGCGGGCCTCGAACTGGCGCCAGTCGGTCGTCTTGGGGATCACGCTCTGGTAGGCGCACACGCTGCCCGGAATCGCGTTGTCGCCCGTGCCGATGGCCTGGCCGCCATCCCTGAAAGCCTGCAGCGCCTCCAGCATCTGCCGACGGAACTGCACCACCGCCACGTCGCTCGCGCCCAGTCGCTCATGGGTGCGGTCGGCGATGGCGCCCATGGTGGTCCACATCGCGATGTCCTGGTTGGGAAAGCCCTTGATGCCGGTGAAGTTGCCGGCCTTCATGGCCTGGCGGTCCTGCCAGAAGCGGTTGTCGAAGTTGCGCAGCGGACGGTAGTACGCATCGAGGTCCACGCCCACCGTCTGCCCCAGGAACTTGCGCCAGGTCTCGGTCTCCGGCGTCTGCGACGGATGTCCCCAGGCGATGAAGTAGAAGTTGGTGTGGGTGTCGTCGGCCGGCACGTTGACGTTGGCCACGTTGTAGAGGTTGTTCGGCGGGATCAGCACCGTCCAGGGCGCGACGAACACCGTGCTGCGGACGTAGTCGTGGGTCTCGGCATCGAAGATCGGCCGCCGGATGGCCGCGTAGCGGAAGCCGTAGCCGCCGCGCTGCACCTGCAGGCGCGGCGCCTTGTCGGTGGAGGGGCGCAGCCAGGCCTTGTCGGTGGCCTCGGCCCCCTGCACCTTCGCCGGCACCATGTCCGAGCTGTGCAGGCTGGAGCTGTGGGCCGAGTCGATGGCGCCTTCCAGGATCTGCGCCCAGTTGGCCGGCAGCACCGCCTTGACGATGGACACCCGCACCTCGGCGGTCGGCGCCCAGGGCGGCGGCACGAACTCGGGCATGGCGTCCTTCTCGCCCATCCAGGCCCACACCAGGCCGCCCCATTCCTTGACGGGGTAGGCCTTGTGCTTGATCTTCTCGGCCACGCGGCTGGCGGCCAGTTCGGACGGCATCTCCAGCACGTTGCCCTGCACGTCCATCTTCCAGCCGTGGTAGAGGCAACGCAGCCCGCCCTCCTCGTTGCGGCCGAACACCAGCGAGACGCGGCGGTGCGGGCACTGCTCGTCCAGCACGCCGACGCGGCCTTCGCTGTCGCGGAACACCACCAGGTCCTCGCCCAGGATGCGCGCCTTGACCGGCGTGCCGTCGGGCTCGGGCACCTCCTCGGCGAGGCACACGGGCACCCAGTGGCGGCGCATCATCTGTCCCATGGGGGCGCCGTTCTCGACGCGGCACAGCAAATCGTTTTCTTCGGCAGTGATCATGGAAGGGGCTCCTGTGGCGGAAGGATGAAGGGGAATATACTTTGAGGGCTAAGTATATTCGACCGGCTTTTCCCAAGGCAATCAAAAATATCGGCCCATGATGAAACAGATGATCCGTCACCGCTTGCCTTCCCGTTTCGCGCCCGTGGCCTTCTCGTTCTACATGGCCTCGCTGGTTTGCATATTGCTGTGCCTTGCCCTCACCGCCTACAACACCGGCGCCGGCAGCGGCTATGCATGGCGCGTGATCAAGGCCTATGCGGTGGCTTGGCCGGTGGCCTTCATGGGGGTGCTGCTGATGCGTCCGCTCGTGGTCCGGCTGGTGGGCTGGACCGTGGCGCCGCCCGGGCGATGAGCGAGCGGCAACTCTTCCTCGATTGCGACGGCGTGCTCGCGGACTTCAATCGTGCGCGGCAGCTGGGCCACGCCGCCCCAGCACGCGCAAATCACCTGCGTGGCGGTGGACAAGCGTCCCCATTGCCGCCCGCGCGACGTGCTGGTGGACGACTCCGTGCGGCACTGCCCTTGTGGGGAGGAATGGAATCGGTTCCACGCTCAGCTGACGCGGCATTTCTCCGTTCGCTGTGTCACAGTTCATCGTAAGGTGGCATAGTCCAGAGCGGGCCACGAACCGTGTCCCACGCTTATCGACCACAGGGCTGGAGACTGTCAGCCACCGCGGGCTACGAGTTCGCGTTAGCGGCGGCTGCAAGCGTTAATCGAGGCGAGCGCCAGACGCCTCGACGGCAGCGGCCCACATCCGGGTTTCTGTCTCGACCAGAGCCTTAAACTGCACCGGTGTGCCCGTCCTTAGCTCAAAGCCGAGGTTTGACAACTTTTCCTTAACGTCAGGCTCGGCGAACGCCTGCGAGATTTCGCCCGCTAGCTTGGCAATGATCTCGCCGGGTGTACGCGCTGGCGCCACTACCCCGAACCATACGGTGATGTCGAATCCTGGGATCCCTGATTCGGCCATCGTCGGCACCTCGGGGAGTGACACCGAACGTTTTCCGCCAAGGGTAGCAAGCGCACGCATTCGGCCAGCTTTTATGTGCCCGAGTACTGCCGGCTCGCCAAGGACGATAGCCGAAACTTCTCCAGCAAGGAGGGCAGCAGTGGCTTGCGCCGTTCCCTTGTAGGGTACGTGCACCAGGTCGATGTCAGCAGTGCGTTTGATGAGTTCCGTCGCGAGATGGCCGATGCTGCCTATGCCAAAGGAAGCGTAGTTGAGCCCACCTGGCTTTGCCTTGGCAAGGGCGACGAGCTCCTGCATGGACCGCGCTGGCACCGAAGGGTGCACCACGAGAACTTGCTGCACCGAAGCAAGAAGCGCTACCGGCGCTAAATCCTTACTGGGCTGGTAGGGCAGCTTGCGGAACAAAGCTGCATTGATCGCCATCGGGCCTGGGTCGGTCATGGCGAGCGTGTACCCGTCTGGAGGAGCCTTAGCAGCGAGGTCCGTGCCGAGAATCGACCCCGCGGATGGTCGGTTATCCACCACGATCGGTTGCCCCATGCGAGCAGCCAGCTTGTCGGAAAGGATGCGCGCAAGGGTATCGGAGTTGCCGCCGGGCGCGTACGGGACGATGAGGCGGATGGGCTTACTCGGGTAAGCCTCCTGCGCAGGCAGCTGGGCAGGCAGGAGCAAAGAAAGTCCACAAAGGGCGATTGCAACACGGCGATTGATAAGCATCGTCAGATCCCCAGTAGCGGAAGCCCGCGCTCGATTTTGAAGCCCTTGATTACCTCTTTTACCACCCCGCATAGCGGCAAACTCACGTGGGCAAGGTCGGCTTCCTTCAGCACAATGGTCATGTCCTTCTCTGCCCAGGGAACCGGCTTCTCATCGGCCCGCGTCTGAAGCGACCAGTTGCTGGCGCTGGATTGGACCAGCACCCGCCGCAGAGCTTCTGGCTCAACTCCGAGTGCGCTCGCGAGCTTTAGGCCCTCGTAGTTGGCCGACATGCATGCCCACAGGATGAGGTTATTGACAAGCTTGCCAATTTGGCCAGCGCCGAGGGCGCCCAAGTGACATACCGGATCGGCAAACGCCGAGAAAACCGGCCGGCAACGCTCCACTGCGTGCGACTCTCCGCCGACCATGACGAGTAGCTTCCCGCTTTCCGCAGCCTCCTCCCCACGAGTAAGGGGAGCATCTACAAGGTGAACGCCCTCGCGCTGGACCTCATGTGCGAGAGCATTCATCGTCTGAGGCGCAACGGTCGAACAGACCGCGATGATTGATCCCGGGCGGATGCGGGAAAGAACTCCGCCCTCTCCAAGAATCACTGCCTCGACCTCGGCATCGAACCCGACGAGCACGACGATAAGGTCGCTTGCCGCGGCCAGCTCGGCCGCCGAGGCTGCTAAGGCGATGCCCTCGCCCGACGCCCGCTGCGCCGTTGCTGCATCGACTTCGTAGCCGGCGGTCTGGAAACCTCGCCGGGCAATGTGTCGAGCGATCGGTCTGCCCATGCTGCCGAGCCCTACGATGCCCACGCTCCTGATCTCAGTCACAGTCACAGGCTGCCTCTCGATGTCGATACACTTGGCGCCTCTATCTTATCCAGTGAGCTGGTGGAGAAGCGGGAATGTTATTCATTCACAACGAAGTGGTGGAGCAGCTGCTGTCGATGTCCGAATGTATCGATGCGCTCGAGCACGCGTTTCGGCAGCTTCCGTCCGGCGGCGCAATCCACCGGCCGCGCCTGGACATGTACGTCCCCTGCGAACGTGAAGACGGTTACTACCGCTGGGGCACAATGGAAGGCGCGAACGATGGCATCTTCGCCATTCGCATGAAGTCGGATGTCATAACTTGGCCAAAGAACGCCTCCGGCGTGTGGCGCGAGAACAAGTATTGCGTGCAGCCGGGACTGTATTGCGGGCTCATCTTCCTTTTCAGCACGAAGAACGGCGAGCCGCTTGCCATCATCAACGACGGGCTGCTGCAGCACATGCGCGTCGGCGCGGGCGCGGGGATCGGCGCGAAGCACCTTTCGCGCAGAGACGCGCAGACCGTCGGCATGCTGGGTTCGGGCGGCATGGCGCGCACGTTTCTCGAAGCGTTCTGCGCTGTGCGGCCGATCCAACGCGTTAAGGTCTTCAGCCCCACGCGAGCAAACCGCGAGCTCTACGCACAGGAGATGGGAGAAAAGCTCGGCATTGAGGTCACCCCGGTTGACAGCGCGCGAGAGGCCGTGCGTGGGGCGGACATTCTTTCCACCTGCACCGACAGCATGTCGCCCACGTTCGACGCGCAGTGGCTTGAGCCCGGCATGCACGTGGCGATGCTGGGCCCAGCCGAGGTTAGCCGCGAAGCGCTTGCGCGCTTCGACGTCAAGATTCGCCAGGGCGTCGGCGGGCTGAAGCTCGCCGAGAGTCACCGCGTGCGCTGCGAGGTCGGCCACAGCCCCGTTGCCTTCATAGCCGGAACCGAGGAGGAAATGCGGCGGCTGCCTGAGCCGACGGGCGCGAGCGGATTCGGCGGAGACTATCCGGACTACTGCGACCTGGTGTTCGGACGCGTCCCAGGGCAGCGCAGCGATCAGGAGATCACCTTCTATCACAACATAGGCAACCAAGGCCTGCAGTTCTCGGCGGCGGGCGGCCTGGTTTACCGCAAGGCGCGCGCCGTCGGCATGGGACGCGAATTGCCGACCGAGTGGTTCCTCCAGGACATTCGCGATTGATATACCCGGCGACGGCGAGTCGCCGAACGGCGCGCGGGTGGGCATCCATGCGGATAGCCTTCTTACCGGACGCCCTTGAACAGGCCCTGTACGCCAAGCAGCCTGAGAGAGATGGCAACTGGTTTGCCACTCCGATCGCGGATCGCAAATACGTCAGCATCCGGACGCAAGAGCGCCTCGCGGGGGCGCGGACCGAACAACTCCTACACAATGATCAACGGGAACCCATGCCCCGGCGCTCGCCTCGATCGAATTGCAACCGCCGTTTGACGAGTGCACACGGGATCAGTAGACGAAGACCGCGGCAAATAACCACCAGCAGCCACCTGACGGAACTGCTCGTTCGAGCACTCACTACCCTATGATCGCCACGGACCAGCCGGTGCTTCAGCAAAAGCTGCAGCTATGGCTCGTTACGCTAGAAGCAACTGGCCGATACGAGTTTGGGCAGCAGTGAGTTAACGAGCTTCTGTTTTAGGTGTTGGACCAGCGGCCTTCTTCGGCACTTGGCGGGCGATTGGCGCCCAACGCGCGTATTCTGCCCGGAAAAATTCAGCAGTTTTTTCAGGGTCTAAGTCGCCCACTTCGATGGCCTCGGCGTTCAACTTTGCGCGAACATCGGGGTCGGCTAGTGCCTTACGAACAGCGGAGTTTAGCTTTAGCGTGATTTCTCGCGGCAACTGTGCGGGTCCTGCCAAACCAAACCAAGTCGCACCTGTCAGCTCTTTGTAGCCAAGCTCTGCGAACGTCGGGACATCCGGGAATGCCGCGACACGTCCTGCGCTGGCGACTGCAAGCAGTCTGATCTTTCCGCTGCGCACTTGCTGGGATAGAGAACCAAGTGTCATAAAACCCGTGGGAATGTGGCCTGACATTAGGTCCACTACCGCCGGCCCGCCACCGTTATATGGTACATGCGTCATCTTCAACTTGGCGCGTGAGCTAAACAGTTCGCCAACTAAATGACCATGAGAGCCCAAACCTGGGGAAGCGAACGGAACTCCTTCTGCCTTACCTCGGTCCTCTCCATCAAGCCCCACACGTACGTGCCCGTGAACAGCTCGCATGAGAGCAGCTAAGACACGATCCGCTGCGTGAACGGCCCCCCCGGCGAGGGTGCGGAGGCCCTTGGCCGCAAGGAGAGGCGCACGAGGTAATGCCTAAGCGGTCAATAACACGCTGTGCCCATCACCCTTGTGTCCGACACCAGCCCGCGCCTGAGGTCTTCCAGATCGTCTGTCTTTACGTTCCCACGTCCATTTACGTGGGAACGTAGGCTGATAGCTCACTGCCCCTTGCTCAATGGACGTGGTTCATTGACCGCACAGCGCAGCTGCCCGTAACAATGCGCGGAAGCGTCTGGAACGACATATCTACGATCCATGCTTCCACCATTGGAAGTCGTGCGGACGGAGGCCAGGCAAGTCCGTTCGTTCACTCGCGCAAGGATAAGCGCAGTGGCATTGGTCCAGCTTCTGGCACGCGAGCGGCACCCAGGTCAAGGCGCGGGTCTCAGCCGCCTTGAAATCAGGCACGAGGTCGGCAGCAGGAATGGACTGACGGAGGGAAATCTCGGAGCCGGACATGTCTGCTGAGTGAGCGCTGCACGCAATTTCCGTTCAAGTAAAGTCAAACCTGTTATTTCCGTGCGCGACCGCGGCCTCAGGAGTGCACGCAGTGCTGCAGGAAACCCGTGGCGGCGGCGCCCAGCCGTTTGGAGCGATGCAGCACGATGGCGAGCGTCCGCTGCATGGCGGGCAGCGACGTGAATACTTCTACCAGCCAGCCCTGGCCGATGGCCTCCTTCACGGCGTAACGCGAAAGACAGCCCAGGCCGATGCCGGAAGCGACGGCCCGTTTCACCGCCTCGTTGCTGCCGAGCTCCAACTCCACCTCGATCTGCGGTAAGTGAGGAATCAGCCAGCGGTCGGATGCCTCTCGCGTGCCGGAGCCCGTTTCGCGCAGCACCCAGGTCGCCTGCTGCAGGAGCCGCCCAGTGGCCCGTCGGCCCGCCAGGGGGTGGTCCGGTGAGGCAATGATCACCAATTCATCGGACCTCCAGCGCCGGACCGTGAGCTCCGGGTGCGTGTGCGTACCCTCGATGAACCCGATGTCCGCGCTGAATGAGGCAACTGACTCAAATACGTCATGGGTGTTGGCGATCTGCAGCCGCACGTGGCTGCGCGGGTGTGTCGCCTTCCAGGTCGCGATCAACCCGGGCAGCAGGTACTCGCCAATCGTATAGCTGGAGGCCAGCCGTAGCGGCGCGGCGTGCGCGGTCGTGAACAGCAACTCGGTCTCGAGGGCCTGCTCCACGATGCTGGCTGCCCTGGGCAGCAGGGCGCGCCCGTTCTCGTTGATGACCAGCTTCTTTCCGACCCGGTCGAACAGTTGCACGCCGAGCACGGCCTCCAGCTCGCCGAGCGCGTTGCTTGCCGCCGATTGCGAGCGGGAGATCTCCTCGGCCGCGGCCCGCGTCGTGCCGCCGCGGGCGACCGCGGCGAACACCTCCAGCTGGCGCAGCGTGACGCGAAGTCTCTGATCGGTTTTCTGGTTCACGAAGAACCGAATTATGAGCTTAGGCAGCTGGGACAACGGCCTAGCATCTGCGCATGTTCAAATTCCTCTCGAGCGAGCCGTTGCACGATGCGACCGCGAGTTCCGCGGTCGGGACGGAGGTCAAGACCACCACGTGCTACATGTGCGCGTGTCGCTGCGGCATTCGCGTCCACCTGCGCGACGGCGAGGTACGGTACATCGACGGCAACCCGGACCACCCGATCAACAGGGGGGTGATCTGCGCCAAAGGCAGTTCCGGCATCATGAAGCAGGTCTCACCTGCGCGCCTGACGCAGCCGCTGCTGCGCAAAGCGGGCTCCCAGCGGGGGGATGGGGAATTCGAACCAATTTCATGGGACCAGGCTTTCGGCATATTGTCCGAGCGGCTCGGCAAGATTCGCGCGACGGACCCTAAGAAGTTCGCGCTGTTCACCGGTCGCGACCAGATGCAGGCCCTCACCAGCCTGTTCGCCCGCCAGTTCGGCACGCCGAACTACGCGGCGCACGGCGGCTTCTGCTCGGTCAACATGGCCGCCGGCATGATCTATACGATCGGTGGCAGCTTCTGGGAATTCGGCGGTCCGGACCTGGACCGTTCCAAGCTGTTCGTGATGATCGGGACGGCGGAGGACCACCACAGTAACCCGATGAAGCTCGCGCTGGGCAAGTTCAAGCGCGCCGGTGGCCGCTTCATCTCCATCAACCCTGTGCGGACGGGCTACTCCGCTATCGCCGACGAATGGATCCCGATCCGGCCCGGCACCGATGGCGCTCTTTTCATGGCGTTGTTACACGAGTTGATCACCACCGGCCTGATCGACCGCGAGTTCCTCCAGCGCTACACAAACGCGCCGCAGCTCGTGACGTTGGACGAGGGCGAGCGCGAGGGACTATTCGCGTTCGACCCCGCCGCGGGCCCGCCGGGCGACGGCCGCAACCCGCATAACAAGCTGGCGTGGGACCTGGCGAGCGGCGGCGTGGTGCACGCCTACCCTGAAGGCGTGGAGGAAGGCCGTCTGCTGGCACTCGAGGGCAACTACAGGCTGCCGGCCGGAGCACGCGTGGCGCCTGCCTTCCAGCTTCTGCGCGATCGGGTGGCGACCACCACGCCCGAATGGGCGGCGGAGATCACGGGCATCCCAGCCGCCCGCATAAAGGCGCTGGCGCGTGAAATGGGCGAGACGGCTCTGCACCAGTCTTTTGAACTGCCGATCCCCTGGACGGACGCCTGGGGCAAGCGACACGAAACCACCCAGGGACGGCCGGTTGCCTTCCACGCGATGCGCGGCCTGGCGGCGCACTCAAACGGCTTCCAGACAGTGCGCGCGCTGGCCGTCCTCATGAGCGTGCTCGGCACCATTGACGTGCCGGGCGGCTTCCGACACAAGGCGCCTTACCCGCGGCACATAGTGCCGAACTACCGCGCCTTTAATGACCCCGCCATGATCCGGCCGAACACACCGCTGAATGCCGCGCCTCTCGGCTTCCCGGCCAGCCCCGATGAACTGGCGGTGCACGCGGACGGCACGCCGCTGCGCATCGACCACGCCTTTTCGTGGGAACACCCGTTATCTGCGCACGGCATGATGCACAACGTGATCACCAACGCCGTTCGCGGTGATCCGTACGAAATCGACACGCTCCTGATCTTCATGGCGAACATGGCGTGGAACTCCACAATGAACACCATGGAAGTGCGCAAGAAGCTCAACGAGCGCGGCGAGGACGGCAACTACAAGATCCCCTTCCTGGTGGTCTGCGACGCCTTCCAGAGCGAGACTGTGGCCTTCGCCGACCTTGTGCTGCCGGACACAACCTACCTCGAACGGCATGACGTAATGAGCATGCTGGACCGGCCGATCTCTGAATTTGAAGGGCCGGCCGACTCTGTGCGGGTTCCGGTGGTCGAACCCGCCGGCAACTGCAAGCCGTTCCAGGAAGTCTTGATCGAGTTGGCTTCGAGGCTCAAATTTCCGGCCTTCACTAACGAGGACGGCTCGCGCAAGTTCAAGGACTATCCCGACTTCGTTGTCAACTTTCAGGCGCAGCCCGGCGTCGGCTTCCTTATGGGGTGGCGCGGCAAGGATGGCACCGAGCACCTGCGCGGCGATCCCAACCCGAAGCAGTGGGAGATGTACGGCAAGAACAATTGCGTGTTCCAGTACCACATGCGGGAAGACCAGCAGTACATGCGCAACTGGAACCAGCCTTACCTGAACTTCGCCAAGGAGTACGGGTGGCGGCAGCGCAACGACCCAATCCAGCTTGCCATCTACTCGGACACTCTCCAGAGCTTCCGGCTCGCGGCGCAGGGCAAGAGCCGCGGTCGACAGCCGCCCGATGCCCTGCGCGAGCGTATCGCCACCTACTTCGACCCGTTGCCCTTCTGGTATGCCCCGCTGGAGAACGACTGCGTGGACACCGAACGCTTCCCACTTTCGGCTATCACTCAGCGGCCCATGGCGATGTATCACTCGTGGGATTCTCAGAACGCGTGGCTGCGTCAGATCCACAGCCACAACTATCTGTACGTGAATCCCGTGACCGCTCAGCAGGCCGGCGTCAGCGACGGCGGCTGGTGTTGGGTGACCAGCGCCTGGGGCGAGCTGCGCTGCATGGTGCGCTATAGCGACGCAGTGGAGCCGGGCACTGTCTGGACCTGGAACGCGATCGGCAAGGGCTCAGGGTCTTGGCAACTCGCGCCGGCGGCGGACGAGTCGCGCATGGGCTTTCTGCTGAACCACCTGATCACTGAGGAACTCCATTTTGCGCAGGGCAGGATCAGTAACTCGGACCCGATCACTGGGCAGGCCGGATGGTACGACGTGCGCGTGAACATCCGACCGGCAGAGCCCGACGAAAGCAAGGAAACCTTTCCGCAGGTGAGAACGATGCCCAATACCCCGGGCGTTCTCGGCGGCGCACGAAAGATCGTCGCCTATTTTGCAAGGCAAAAATCATGAGCCAGGCCGAAGTACCGGAGACGCTGGCCAAGCAGCTGGCATTAGTAATTGACCTCAATGTTTGCGTAGGCTGCCACGCCTGCGTGACATCATGCAAGGAGTGGAATACCTCGGGCGCGGCGGGCCCTCTGGCAGACCTGAATGCCTACGATACGCACCCGACCGGCACCTTCTTCAATCGGGTCCAGACCTATGAGGCGGGTTCCTTCCCTGACACCCAGACCATCCACTTTCCCAAGAGTTGCCTGCATTGCGAGGACCCCCCCTGTGTGCCGGTGTGCCCGACGGGTGCCAGCTACAAGCGCGCGAGCGACGGTATCGTGCTGGTCGACTACGACAAGTGCATCGGCTGCAAGTACTGTAGCTGGGCATGCCCATACGGTGCGCGCGAGTTCGACGAGGAACGCAAGGTGATGACCAAGTGCACGCTGTGCGTGGACCGCATCTATGACGAGAACCTTGCGCCGCAGGATCGCAAACCAGCGTGCGTAAAGGCATGCCCGACCGGCGCCCGCCTGTTCGGTGACGTAAAAGACCCGGAATCGGAAGTATCCAAGGCGATCCGCGAGCGCGGCGGCTATCAGCTTATGCCGGAATGGGACACGCAGCCTGCCAACCACTACCTTCCGCGCCGGGTCACGACATCGACCTGTTCGCAGGATATCAGCGAGTTCCGGCTGAGCGACTTTCTAAAGTCCAAGCCGGTGCCAGGCCGGCGCGTGCCCGCTGTCGGCGACAAGGGCCCAGGATGAAACCCGCTGCTTCCATCATCCTGTTCACGACCATCGCCGGCGCCGCGCAAGGCCTCGTCGTCGCGCTGGCGTTGGCGACGCTGGCGGGCATCGCGCCGGGCAACTCCGGCGCGACCTCGGCCATGCTGTGGGTTGCCACCTTCATGCTGGTTGCGGCGCTCGCCGCTTCTTTCTTCCACCTCGGACACCCGATGAGGGCTTGGCGCGCGGCGTTGATGTGGCGCACCTCCTGGATGTCCCGCGAAGTGATCGTGCTGCCGCTCTTCATCGGAGTCGTCGGCGCCTGGGCGGTGGCGATGACCTACGGAAGCGGCGGCAACACGCTCGCGGCCGCTTTGCCTTGGCTGGCGATCGCCGGAGCACTGCTGCTGTGGTACTGCACGGCCATGATCTATGCCTGCCTCCGGTTCATCCAGGAGTGGGCGCACCCGCTCACGATTGTTAATTATGTAATGTTGGGCCTTGCCTCTGGGCTGGTGGCGGCCTGCGGCCTCGCGGCGCTGGGCGGCGAAATGCGCTTCGCCACCGGGGCCGGCGCCTGGGCGATTGGCGTGACCGCCCTGGCCTGGATCACCCGCGGGCTCTCATTGCGGCGCAATGCGCGGCTGAAGCCCAAATCCACCACCCAGACGGCCATCGGCATCCACGCGGCCCGGGTCGTGCAGAAGTCGATGGGCATGACCGGCGGCTCCTTCAACACCCGCGAGTTCTTCCACGGCGCCTCGGTGCGGGTGGTCCGCAACACCAGGATCCTTTTCCAGGTGTTCACGTTCGCCGTGCCGATCCTGGCGCTGGCCTGGGGCGTGTGGGCCTACTCGCCGGCTGCGTGCCTGATCGCCTTTCCGCTGCAGTTTTGCGGGCTGCTGGCCGAGCGCTGGTTCTTCTTCGCCCAGGCCCAGCATCCGCAGAACATCTACTACCAAGTCGTTTCGTGATGGGCGGCGGAAGGCAGCCAAATGGCGCCGGGAAGCTCCCGCGTATCCGCAGGACTATCACCGCTTCCCGTCCCCCGCTCCAATGATGATGAGCGGAGGTGGCCGCCGGACTATTCATGACTTCACCGCCAAGTCGATCGATACGGTCAGCGCCTTCCTGCAGGAGTTCAACCCCGAGATCGACCGCGACCGATTCGATTCCGAGCGTGAAGGGATCCCACTCTCGCAGTTCGGTTCGAAGGCGTGCACCTTGCCCACCGCACCTGGGCACGCGCGCTCCATTCCGTCTGGACGAGGGTTCGCCGATCGTGAGCCAGGCCACCTCGGGAACGAAGACTTCAGTTTGAGTCGTCGCAGGCTGACGCTCCGCTTATCTCCGATCGTGCTCATGAAGCTTCCCAAAGCCTAGACTCAGCAGCTCGCCGTGGGAGACGCACGCGCACCTGCGGCACATGCTCGACCCCTCGCTATTCGGCCTTCGCGCCCGTGTCCTTGATCACCTTGCCCCAGCGCCCGATCTCGGTCTTGATCCAGGCGCCGAACTGGTCCGGCGTGCTGGCCACCACCTCGAACTCCATCTCGCGCAGCTTCTGCTGGATATCGGGCATGTGGAGGATCTTCACCAGCTCGCGGCTGTAGCGGTCGATGATGGGCTTGGGCGTGCCACCGGTCGTCAGCAACCCGATCCATGAGGTCGCCTCGAAGTCCTTGTAGCCCAGCTCATTGAGTGTGGGGACGTCCGGCGTGCTCGGGAAGCGCTTCGGGCCGGAGGAGGCGATCAGGCGCGGGCGGCCGTCCTTGACGAATTGCTGCACGTTGCCCGGGACGAAGAAGCCGGTTCAGTCACAGCGAAACGGCGGGGTCATTTGCGGCGCTGCTACCCGGCGCCCAGGAGTTTCAAGGTTGCCGCGAACAGCCGAGACTCGCCAAACACCAGGACAGGGTTCGTTTTCCTCCTGCTGAACCTCCACCACCAGAATGTTGAGCCCTTGATCTGTAATGGATCAGGGGCTTTTCGCTGTAGGACGTCTAGATTGGATTCGGCCGATCGACTGAAGGACTACTGGCGGTGCAGGAGGGGCCGGCCGCCTGACTCGCGAGCCGGTTGCGGGCCGTGCAGGGCGCGAAAAAAATTTGCATGCATGATCAGATTTGTCGACTAGACTCCAGATCTCGAACTCATCATGGATGCGCGAATGGCCGCAAACGACTCGACCTTCCAGCGCCTGGACGCGTCGGAAATCATCATCAAAGGTGACCTTGAAGTGAGGCAGGCGCTCACGGCATTCGGGGTCGGCTTCACGCCAGAGCTCATCGACAAGATCGCGGACGCATCGGCGACTGCGAAGGCCGACACGATGGCTGTCGAGCCAGTGAACGCTCCCGGTATCAACGCGTACAACAAAGGAGTCGCAGCGAAGCGGTTGAACCTGCTGCCCCTCGGCTGGGAGATGGTGCGCAACCGTGGCATAGAGGCGACCATCAACTACAAACTGGGCGTCCAGTTCGTTTTCCAGAACGTGGACATGGCGTGCACCGAGCGCGACCCACAGCCCATTTCGGAGAAGGGCTCCGGTGCCCGCAAGCTGGTTTATGACGGTCAGCGGCAGAAGGTGCTCTTCGAGCGCGACGAAGGTACGCAGGAACAGGTTCGCGGCGTGGTACCCGAGGTCTGGCTGATGTGCGTGAGCACCTCAGGCAAGAAGTTGCGGGCAGAGGTGTCGTGCCCTCTGTTGTTCGAGGGCAACCAGTTTGAAGGATTTTCGAAGCGAATTTTTGTGGTGGACCGGGACTACGACCCGACCCCACATGCGCGCCAGATCGGCGATTTGGGCGGCGACAGTGCTGCTGACTACGAAGTGAAGATTCAGAAGAAGTGAAGTTGCATGTTCAGCGCGACTAGGTTGGCTCTGGCGCGTCAGCGGAGACAGCTAACCAAGAAGGAACTGGCCGAGCTAGCTGGCTTGAGCATACCTACACTTACTCGGCTGGATGGTGGAAAGACTGAGCCCTCGCGGGAAACAGTGCTCGCCCTCGCGCGGGCGTTGAACTTTCCGTTTGAATTCTTCTATCAGAACGAGTGCGAAGTACTTCGGCCCGAGGCGGTGAGCTTTCGCAGCCTGTCGACGTTGTCCGCTCGCCAGCGAGACGCGGCGTTGGCGGCCGGGTCGTTCGCGTTTGAGGTTCACGACTGGATCGCTGAGCGCTTCGAGTTGCCGAAACCGCATCTACTCAATCTTCGCGACGAAGATCCGGTGGTGGCGGCAGAGACACTCCGCAGTCATTGGGGCATCGGCACGCAGCCTGTCGAACATATGATCAAGCTGCTTGAATCAAAGGGCGTGCGCGTCTTTGTGTTGGCAGAGCAGCACAAGAACGTTGACGCGTTTTCGTGCTGGCACAAAGAAGTGCCGTTTGTATTCCTAAACACGTTTAAGTCAGCGGAGCGCAGTCGTTTCGATGCAGCGCACGAAGTGGCACATCTATGCCTCCACTTACACGGACAGACTGCGCTTGACCGAAATCTGGAGCGTGAAGCAGATAGCTTTGCATCAGCGTTTTTGATCCAGCAAAGCGACCTGATTGCCTATGTGCCGCGGCAACCATCGCTTTCTCAGTTGCTGAGTATTAAGAAACGCTGGGGCGTCTCAGTTTCCGCGCTGGCACGCCGAGCGCACGACGCGAAGCTAATTTCCGATTGGCATTACGAAAGTCTGTCAAAGCAGATTAGCTATTTGGGTTACCGCAGCAAAGAGCCTGAAGGGCGAGCTCGGGAAAAGTCGGTGCTGTGGCGAATGGTGTTTGACGAGCTTTGGAAGGACGGACTCACGCGAGACAGCATCGCGAGGTCGCTCCATCTGCCACCGGATGAGGTGGAGTTGCTTATCGGCGAACTTCTGGTTCAGCAGCCCATAAAACCGGTCCGAGAGCGGCCGGCACTCAGAGTTATTTAGCCTCCCGCGCGTGCACAAGTTTTGCCGATCGATGCGGGCCGGCCGTGGTTTGAGAGTCGTCGGGATTCAAGGCGCGCTTTTGGGTGACGCTCAACATCTGCTGCGGCGCGCAATCCTTGTGCATGCACGCCTGTGCTGCAGCCTTGCGGCAGGTGGCTTCGAAGCTGCTGGCGGGGTAGCCTGTCAACACCACGAGCTGGGTGTGCGGCGATGCCTGCTTGATCTTCGCCATGGCATCCGTCCCCTCAGGCCAAGTATGGAGTCCCCAACGAGCAAGACGTCGACGGGCTTTGCCATCACTAGTCGATTGCGTGCGGCGAATCGTAGGCTTCCCAATCACCTGCAGGTCGGGGAACTCCGGGAAGTACTGCTTCAGCCCGGAGACGACGATGTGATCGCCACCCACGACCGCGAAGCGGGGGGGCCTTCTCGGGATGTGGAACAGGATACGTTCACTCTGAACATACCCCGCATAGACGAATTTTGTTTCTGCCTGCCTCGCAGAGCAGGATGCCATAATCATTCAGGGAACCTGCCGTGGTCGCCGGTTTGCAGAGGGATTAGATGTCCGTAAAACAGATCCAACAAGCTTCGAATCATTTGTACTACGGGGACAATCTTGAAGTCCTCAGAGAGTCAATTCCATCTGAGAGCGTGGACCTCGTCTACTTGGATCCTCCCTTCAACAGCAAGGCAACCTACAACATACTGTTTCGCACTCCTAGTGGTGCTCAATCGCAGGCCCAAATTGAGGCATTCGAGGACACTTGGCATTGGAACGAAAGCGCAGAGCAGGCGTTTGACGACGTCCTGCAGTCAGGGAATACTAGCGTCGCTGAGATGTTGAGCGCATTGCGTCAGTATCTCAAAGAGAACGACATGATGGCCTACCTCACGATGATGACCGTGCGGTTGTTGGAGCTCAGGCGCATATTAAAAAAAACAGGTTCTTTGTTTCTTCATTGCGACCCAACAGCCAGTCACTACCTGAAGATCATCTTGGATGGGATTTTCGGTGTCGAGAACTTTAGGAGCGAAATCATCTGGAGACGAACGGGATCGCATCACACAAAGAGGAAGTTCGGCCCCATTCACGATGTGATCTTATTCTACACCCGATCAAATGACTACTATTTCAAGGTTGTAAAGCGACCGTACATGCGTAAGCACGTAGAGAAGCGCTACACACTCGATGTTGGGTCGGGGAAGATGCAATTCACCAGTGGTGGGAACGTCCTGACCGGTGAAGGAATACGGAAAGGTGAGTCTGGCATGCCTTGGAGAAATGTTGACCCGACTGCGAAGGGTCGGCATTGGGCGATCCCCGGATTCTTGGCGGAACAGATGGACGACGAAGAGTTCGAGTCGTTTGGGGTACTCGCCAAACTCGAAGCTCTTTACCAGGTCGGTTTAATCGAGTTTACCGAAGGCAACGCATGGCCAGTCCCGGTCCGCTACTTGAAACCTGATGACGGCCAGGCCCTTCAGGACATATGGGCCGCGCAGCCGTACACGGAAGGGACTGTCTTCGGTTCCAGCGACATTGTTGACGCGGATGTGGCTTGGTTGGGGACTACTGACCCCGAGCGGCTAGGCTATCCCACTCAGAAGCCAGTAGGGCTGCTGGAGCGAATTGTGGAGGCAGCCTGCCCCGAGGGCGGCTCGGTGCTTGACCCATTCTGCGGGTGCGGAACGACGATCCATGCAGCTCAGAAGCTGAAGCGCCCCTGGACAGGAATCGACGTCACACACCTGTCAATTTCGCTTATTGAGAAACGGTTGAAGGACGCGTTTCCTGGCATATCGTTCGATGTGCACGGCACACCGAAAGACATTGCGGGTGCAGCTGCGCTGGCCTTAGCAGATAAGTATCAGTTCCAATGGTGGGCGTGTTCGCTCGTGAACGCGCAGCCCTACCAAGGCAAGAAGAAGGGCGCAGATGGCGGAATTGACGGGATCATCTACTTTAAGGATGAGGCGAAGGGCCACAAAAAGATCATTGTGTCGGTGAAGGGAGGGGAGAACGTTAACGTTGCCATGATCCGCGACTTGGCCCACGTAGTTGTTCGCGAAAAAGCCGACATCGGGCTGTTTTTAACGTTATCTAGCCCTACCAAACCAATGAGCGTAGAGGCTGTAAAGGCCGGCTACTACACCAGTCCCGCTACCGGGCACAAGTTCCCGAAGCTCCAAATCCTCTCCATTGACGGGCTCCTAAGTGGCACGGAAAAAGCTCTTTATCCCGATCTGTCTCAAGGAGCCACTACGTTCAAGAAGGCGCAGGTAGAGGAGTCGCCGGTGATTCAGCCCAAGCTCTTTTAGTTTCCCCCTACCCCTTACGGTTCGTGAGGCCTGTGCACTCCTGGAGATGGACACCCACACGACCCCAACCGTCGCGCGATGCTATGAAGGCCGCTGGCCGATCCGGCGCGCATGTGAGGTCGGGGTCGTTCCCAGAAGCTGAAGATCATCCAAACGCTGAGCGCCCTTAACAGCGGGGGAGCCTGGGTCTCGGCGAGGTGTTGACATAAATGATGATTGTGTTGCGCCAGCGCTTGTTCAGGCGCCCCTGAATCCCGACTGCTTCCGCCTCGAGTGCGCCAATGAGCGTCTGCGGGCAGGGTCAGTGGTTGATCGGGGGGTGTGTGACCTCAACGGCGTATCCCAGTGCAGCAGCATGTGCGAGCACGTTCTGAATGTTGTGCTTGTTCCACTCGCCCGAAACGACCACAACATGATCCACTAGTTGCAGCGGCTCGCCAACGCGACAGAAAAATCGCTTGTGTGCATCTTGTGGGACATCGTGGAGTCGGCGAACGACACACCGAATCTTATGAAACTGCGTCGGACTCTTCGCTTGGAGCTCGTCTGGAAACGCTTCGAGAAGATGCGAAAAGTTCATGGGCGGGTTGTCCTGGGCGTATCGCTTGACGAGCGCCAACACTAGACGTCGTTTGCTAAGCGTCTGGCCATCAAAGACGTACTTCGTGTGGTCACGGCTTCCCTTCACGATGGGCTCCTCGGGCGGAAAGTGGTACGGGGATTCTGCTCCTGTGAGCTGGCGGATGGATGCTCGCGGAGGCGCTAAGTGAGACCGGCACGAGGAAGCCGAGCACCCACCTTAAAATTCGCGATTGCCTCATGCGGCCTCACGCCGTAGTAGCCGGACAGTGTCAGCTGGACAGTTCGCAAGAGCGGATACAGCTCGGGGATCGCGTTCTTGGCCATGATCCCGCAGGTTCGTATCCTCTCTGAGATCTTCGCCATAAGCTCGTCAATCGACAGGATTCTGGCGCCACAGAGCGTGTCCCTGCCTTTAGGATGCGAAACGAGCACGGCAATCCGTTCCACCTGCGTTGTCGGATCCAGCCACGGGAAGACAGTCTCGAACATGTGCTTCTCGCCCGATTCGAACTTCTTCTTGAAGCGGGCCTCGCGAACCTCCCATGAGTTTGCATCGATCGAGGGCTCGAGGTGCACGAGGTGCTTCGTCTGAGGATGGAATGCAACGATGTCCAACTCCATTTCCCAGCCGCCATGCTTGAGGCGTCCTACCTTCATGTTCCGCTTCACAAGGTACCCAGTCGTAGTACTCGGCGATCAGATCTTCTAGGTGGGACATCACTCAACGATATCAGCGCCCCGGCACGTTCCTAGTTGCGGCTCGCTAGACAGGCGAGGAAGGCGTCGTGAACCGCCTGTTGGCTTTTCAGCCTCTTTCCTCGGCTCGCGAAGTACTGGATGTGTTGCTCTAGTGCACCAAGCGCCCTTGAAAGCCCGACATCCCCATGCTGCATATGAATTTGCGCCAGGAAGTGGTGCATTGCTGCGGCGCTCATCCCCCGCGGGAATCCGCGACCCTCAACAAGACAGCGATAGTCGTAGATGAAGTCTCCGGCACTTGTAGGGTTGACGCCATGTTCTTCGTCCAGCCGCTGAACGCCTTGAGCTGTCGTCAGCTGACCAGCGAACACTGCTGCAGCGACATCGCACGCCGCCTGAAACTGCTCTTCGGTGACGCGACGCGAATTTCTGACCAAGCGCATGGGGTTCCAGATGCCGTTGGGCGGGGCAAGCGATCTCCTGCAGTTTGTGCGCCAAGGAAGCAGTGGACAACCCCACAGACAGGCCAGAAATCGCCTAGAACATTCCAATTACCTGGAACTGAGTGCGCCGGCCCGTTACGAAGCGCGGATGAACATTCCTCCCCACTCGTGCGCAGCCCAGTACATCCGCATGTCTACGGACCAGCAGGACCTCTCCCCGGATATCCAGAAAGCAGCGATCCAGGAATACGCGATAAACCACGGACTGCAGATCGTCGCCACCTACGAGGACCAAGGAAAGAGCGGTCTAGACGTGAGGGGCCGAAAGGGCATGCAGCGCCTGCTCGCCGATGTTATGGACCCAGCCTGCCCCTATCGCACCGTCCTCGTCTACGACGTGAGCCGCTGGGGGCGCTTCCAGAACACGGACGCGTCCGCCTACTACGAGTACCACTGCCGCCTGCATGGCGTGTCCGTCGTGTACGTCGCTGAGAGCTTCGGCACAGACTCCGGGCCGACCGGAGCGCTCGTGAAGAGCCTAAAGAGAGCCATGGCCGCGGAGTACAGCAGAGAGCTGGCGGTGAAGGCGCGCGCTGGTCAGGAGCGGGTGATCGCCTTGGGGTACTCCGCCGGCGGCCGACCTGCGATTGGCCTCCTTCGACAGGCTGTCACGAGAGAAGGCGTTCCTAGGTCCTTGTTGGGCGTCAACGAGCGCAAGGGCATCCAATCGGACCGCATTCGTCTGGTCCCTGGCCCTCCAGAGGAGATCACCCTTCTTCGGCGCATCTACGACCTGTACGCGAACACGCCCGCGACAGTGAACGACCTCGTGCGTCTGCTCGCCGCTGAGGGCCATCGCACCCGTGCCGGCGGTCCGTTCACGCTGCGGATCGTGTCCTCGCTGCTCTCGTGCGAGCTGTTCGTCGGGACCTACGTTTGGGGCACGCTGACCAGGACCGATCACGGCCCACGGCCAGCGCCACCAGAGAAGCAGGTGAGGGTGCCTAACGCAATCGAGCCGCTCATCGATCTGGAAACCTGGGAGAGGGTCCAGAGAAAGAAGTCGATGCGGACGCGTCCTCGCCGAGGAGCGGGCCGGCTTCTCGCGGACCTGTCAGACGCGCTGAGGCGCTGCCCCGAGCTATCTGCGGCCGATCTGGTCACGCACGGGTGCGCACCCAGCCAGACGTACCTGAAGACGTTCGGGAGCATGGAGGCCGCCTATGCCTTCGCCGGACGGACGACGGACCCAGAGGCCGCGGGGAGGCTGAGGACCCGGAGGACGAAGGAGCTGACCGTCGCACTGCAGGATTCGATCGCGCAGCAGCTTGCCGCTCTCGGCTGCGCAGTCGAGTGCGACTTCCAAGCCTTCACCCTGCACATCGACGATCACGTGCTTCTTCAACTCACGCTCGCCTGGCGGCGTTCTTTCACGAAGGAGCCGGCCTGGTTCGTCCAGCGCCGGCGGCTCACCCGGAGCGATTACCGCCTCATCGGTCTCGCTGGCGACGCCGGCACTCCCGTGGGCTACTACCTCGTGCCCGAGGTGGCCCGGTACGAGTTTCCGATGCTCCTGCGCCCAGAGAGCCTCCACCAGGTGCAGCGGTATCGGCTTGCGGACCTCGATCACCTGGGAACCTACATGCTCCTTCGGCGAGCCAGCCACAAGCGGACGATCTCCGAGCCTCGGCCGGACAGGCCGGCAGCAAGCCCCTGAGGAAGGCAGCTCGGGATCAAGCCGATCGGCTGCCGTCTGATGGGGCGCATGTCGTTTTCGCCCGCTGAGCTTGTCGAATTAGATCAAAACGGCTAGTCTGTGCCTCTTAGGAGGCCTCCATGAACTCTTTCGAGTTTGTCGCAGCTCTGGCTTTCGAGCTCCCGCTACTGTTCTGGGCACGGACCCAGGACGAGACGACCGCAGCGGCGGTATTCGCGGGAGTCGCCCTGCTGATCGGCATGTGGGCCTGGAACCTGGCCCTTGCTGCGGAGGAGGAGAGCATTTCTCGGCGGCTTAACCTGACCGCGAATGGCGCAGCGCTTGAGGCGTCGCTCGGAACTTCGGAAACCGGTGTGCCGCCGCCCACGCTCTGCGCGACGGAAGCAGAGGCACGAACTCACTTTTGAGGCCTCTCCAGATTACGTTCGGCGGTTCTCGCCACTTCCACTAGAACCACCTGCTCGAAAAGGCCAGCGGTCCGGTGTCTGGCCCATGGAAACCTCCGGAGGAAAGGCTGAGGCAGCGTGTGAACCGCGTGGAGGGGGAAGGAAATCCTTCTCCTGTGTCCTGAGGCGGTTCGTCGGATAAGCGGAGTACACCTGACGCACGCTTCACGGCTGCAGTGAGCCAGATGGACGACGCGTAGGGTGAGCCTCCCGCCTTCACCGACGATAGCCGGGGCGTGCTCACGCGATCGCTGCTCACCGCGCCTCAAGCATTTGGGATAGCCTGTGCTGCAGTCCGCTGACAGTACTGTCGATCACGAGAGCCCCATCCACAGAGGCTTACCCGCGAGAATTACGCATGACTAAGAAGGCTTGGCTTCTGGCGTTCCTGCTGTCCTCCGCGGCCTACGGCGAGCCGTGCCTCGTGGTTGGCCTGGCAGACGGCGATACCGTCACCGCGCGCTGCGGCCCGCCGGGCGCGTACCGGCAGGTGAAGGTGCGTCTCGCTGAGATCGACGCGCCCGAGAAGAAGCAGCCGTTCGGGCACCGCAGCCGCCAAGCACTCGCCGATCTCTGTTTTCGGAGATCCGCGCGTCTACGCGTAGTCACGAGCGACCGCTACGGCAGGGCGGTGGCGCGTGTCGAGTGCGGCGGTGTTGACGCCAATGCGGAGATGGTTCGCCGCGGAATGGCCTGGGCGTACACCAAGTACCAAACCGATAGCAGGCTCACCCAGCTTGAGGCCCAAGCTCGTGCACGGGGCGCGGGCCTCTGGGCAGACCGCTCACCTCAGCCCCCATGGGAGTGGCGTCAGAAGGCACGCCGGCGCTGACCGCCGGCTGGCTAACAACAACCCTCTCTCTTCGGATTGTTATGATTTCTGCACAGGCTTCCGAGCTTGCCTTATCCGGCGACTACCTATAGGAGAGGATCAAATGCGCTTCGCACTGGTGCTTGGGCTGCTGGCGCTTTCCGGCTGCGCGTCTGTAGAGCCGCAGAAGTTTGTCGGCCCGAGCGGGAAGACGGCATACACGATGGACTGTGCCGGATATGGGCGCACTGTCGCCGAATGCTTCAAGAGGGCAGGTGAGGTCTGCCCGGCCGGGTACAACGTCGTTTCTCAAACGAACGCGCCAATCGGCATTCCGACAATGCATGGCTTGATGATCATGTCGGATGACAAGATGGCCATCGAATGTAAGTAGCGCCCCAGCTATCGACAAGGGAAGTCGGCACTAAGGAGCGGCCACGGTGTTCGTTCACGTCGCGCTGGTGACTGGGATGTGGTCGTGGAGCCAAGCCCAAGCTGTCGAGGCAGTCCCTAACAGCTTGACTTGAGCCTGCATGTCACGGCTCCTGAGGGGCTCGCCGAAGTGGATGCACGGCGGCGATCTGTGCAACAGAGGCGGAAGTTCAAAGTCACTTCGGACCCGCAGGTCGCATCGGCTCTCTGCATGCAGCCTCGCGCGCATCAGCCTGAGAAAGAAGGCATGTCCTGCAGCAGTGCAGTCACCTGTTCGCCCGAGAGGTTCTCAGTCTCCAAAAGTTCGCCCGCCAAGCGCTCTACGAAGCACCAGCGATCAGTCAAGCAGTTCAATACCGCGCTCTCATGCCGCTCTTGGAGCGCGAAGACTGGTACGTCGGAATCTTCTGAGAGCTCGCGCAGAAGCGGACCGAGGACCTTCCAATCGTTCTCCGATCCGTATGCGTCAGAGTCTTCCTTGGCACGGTCGTAAAAGATGCGCACAGCCCATTCGCCTGCCAGCAAGATTTGGATCTCCTTCTTTAGAAGTTCCCAATACCGCGCCTCCTCCGGCTCGTACAGGTGACGGTTCAATCCATCGCGGGACTGGCCATAGTCGCCAGAGAGACTCACGCCCCGTGAGCGAACCCGCACGGCGACCGCCACCACTTGGTGTCCAGCCTCGTGAATCGCCAAGGCGCGCCTCTCGGAATCGCTAGCTCGAAGGGACAAGGCTGCTGTCATGCCCCATTCTCTTCGAGGTGACGCCGTGCGCTATGGCCGAGGCATGTGCTCCACATGGCGCCACAGCTCATAGATGGTGAGGCCGAGCGCGTTCGCGATAACTTCCATCGCGTTCAGGGTCGGGTTGGCCTTCCCGTTCTCCACCCTACTTAGGTACGTTTGATAGAAGCCGCAGCGCTCACTGAACTCGATCTGGCTCAGGCCCGCATCGTTGCGAAGCTGCCGCACGCACCTGCCGAATCGCTGACTGAGGGTCTCCTTCACTTCGGAGACTGTTCCTCATCTGCTCTAATTCACATAAACACTAATTCGTATACGGCGCGCAGTGGCTGAAAACGCCTGCGGGAGCTGCGCCCGTCTTCTCTCACCCCGCAACTACCCTGAAGGAACCACGGATGAAGAAGCTCGTTGGACTTGGTCTCAGCTGCATGGTGGCGTACGCAACCACGGTTCAGGCGCAGACGTTCGGAGAAGACTGTCGAGCCTATGCAAAGGCCATTTACGACGTCGCGGAAGCGCGCGACAACCTGGATGACCCCTCCTGGGAAAAGCTCCTCGAACTGCACCCGATCTTGGTGAAGACCAAGGAGAGGGAGGGCCGAGGTTTTCTCTATGCACAAATGATCAGCCTCCGCGTGATCAACAAGAGCGCGAGCCCTCGCGCACTCATGAATAACTCGTACGAAAGCTGCCTGTCAAGTACGGGGTTGTGCATGCTTTATAACCAAGCTTGCGGTCCCAAATGATCCAGATCGCATGAGTCCGAGAGCGAGTCCAGGAGCGTACCCCTGCGGCGCGAGCATCTGGAGGGATTGATCGGGAGTGCTCCTCCCTCGTATCAGCGGCGCTGATCTGATTGGTTCTGCGGATGCGAAACCCCACTGGCCGTGCCGAGCCTCTTTTGCTCTAATTCTGATATCTGTACTAGAGGGGGCTCCGCGGTGTGCTGCCTCTCTGGTGTCACAAGGATCTGCACTGCTGGTTCACACAGACCATTTTTGGAGGAGATTATTTTGAAATTTGCTTGGAAAGCTTTGATCACGCTCGGTGCGCTGCTGGCACTTTTCGCGATGAACATGGACACGACGGTGTCTACCGGCTTTGGACGGGTCCATAACGTCGGGCTCGTTTCCCAGCAGCAAACACTTCTGATACTCGGATGTGCCCTGTTCGTTGGCGGACTCATCGTCTTCGGAGTCGTGAAGCTTAAACAGACGCCGGAGGATGAAGCGCAAGAGAGGGAGAGGAGGGAGGCGGCTGTCATCCGCGCTCAGGAGACTCTGGCAAAGTCAAAAGCGCAGTCTCTTGAGCGCCTAGTTGCAGCAGGTGTGACGATCAACAAGGTTGATCAATCCGCTCGACGGTACTGGGGGCTATTGAAGCGTCGGTACGTCCTGTTGGCTGGGGCGCTTCTCTTACTGCTGGCCTCTCTGTTCCCGCCGAGGGAAGCAACGACCTGGGATCAGGGCGGGGTAATGGTGAAGAACGTTGTGCGGCCGCTGCTCGGTACTTCTAACGATCCGCTGCTCGCAGGAACATTGATTAGAGAGTTCGTTTGGATCCTTCTCGGCACTTCCGCGGTGGTCATCGCGATCTCGATGAGCCGAAGGGGTGGAAGGCAAGAAGGAGAGGGGGAAACGCTCCAACAGCACGCTCCGTCAGGCCGGGGAAGTTCCAAGCAGATTGAGCTTCGCGGAGAGTTGCCCGACCTTTTCCGTGGGCCAAGCCGAGATCGCTAGCTAGCTTGTCCGCTCGCGAGAGGATCTGAGTCTTCTCGTCATCATCACGCGCCTGTTCGAAAGACCGGGCGCTTTTTTTTTCGAAGGAGAACTGAACTGATCTGGATTATCCCTGCAGCCGTAGCTGCTCTGTCTTTCTTCAAGCTCGGCGCTCTGAGTGTCTGGGTGCAAGTGATGGCGCTGATTATCAAAGCCCTGCTCGCTACCTGTGCGCTGCTGCTCACCGCTGGTGTAGTTGCCGTCTGTGTTCAGCGGTGGCGCCACAGTCAAGAGTTTTGACGACGATCTGCTTTCAAGGCGGTTGCCCGAGGTTGCTCCTAGGGCGTTTTTTTTGGGTCAACCAAAGGTGAAGCACTATTCGCACCTTCCGCAGCACAGATCAGATTAGAAGGGCGCCGATCGAGGTGCCTGAATTGAGTGACCGTTTGGCATGGCTCATTCAACTGAGTGAGGCTGGCCCCTGCGCGCTGGGCGACATCGTGAACATCCTCGTACTGGCACCCGGTGACTCTTTAGAAGATCTCTCCTCAGAGTTGGGCTTCAGTCTGGAGGAGGAAGCCCCCGAGAACGTCGAGATCTACGCCGGCTGGTTCGAGTTGACTTTCATCGTCAATGGCGAAGGGTTTGGCTATTGGGTGTTCGTCCCGAAAAGCCCAGGCACTGACTGCAACCTCCTCGCCTACTGCTTGCGCCATTGCCCAAGCGGGGAAGACGCGCCTTAGCAGTTATCCCGCACCGTCCACGCCCCTACCTCTGACGCTCCTGGCTTGCCTCGGGCGTTTTTATTTTTAAGAAAGGAAAACTTCATGAGGACCCATGTGATTGGAGCCCGTAGATGCAAGTGCTGACCGACCCGGAGCAGGTCGCTTCGGTCCGCCATGCCGAAGTCAGATTACTTGCGCAGCGGCGATTCGCCATGCTGGAGGAAGACGAGCCCTTCGATCCGAATGCAATGGGCTACTTCCTTGTGGTGGAGCCGGGCGACTCCGTGGCACGGCTCAACGAGCGGCTTGGCTTCGACCTCCTCGCCAACCGCTATACGAGCGCTCGCTTTGACACGCCTGACTTCACCCCGTCCTTCGAGGTTCTGGAGAAGCACCGAACCTGCTATGAGATCGTCTTTGTGCTCAGTGACGACGGTTACGGGGTGGAGGTGTTTGTGCCCAAGGAAGAGGGCATAGATCAAGAGTTGCTCGCCATGTGTGCGATGCATGCGGTGCCCTCCAGCGAGGCGCACGAGCCATGAGCACGTTCATTGACCCACCAGCGGCCACCCTCGGGTGGCTTTCTTGTTTCTGGACGGCCTCTATTGCCTGCCCGTCGAACGCGCGATGGACCCGGGTCCCGCCAATCCCCCGGCAGCCGCCCCCGTAACCACGTTAGTGGCCACAGGTGTGTTCGCTGGGGCCAGGGCTGGATCCGGGCCATCCCTGGGCTGCACAACATGCCTAACGCTAATCGTCTGAGCGATTCAGAAAGCGAGAAAACCGACGTATCTGAAATGAAGGACTTCGGCCTTCGAAACACCCTAAACCAAACTCAGGAGATCCTAATGACTGAAAAGACCGCGTCTGATCTACGCATTCTAAAGATCGCAACCTGTCCATCCCTCTCGGGGCGTACCGCCATCACCTATCACGTTGGGTGTAGCGATGCCAGCGACGTGCGCGTTCGCATCTGGAAGACAAGCGGCAAGGGCGTTTACAGCAAAGAGTGGGTGTCCACCACGGACATCAAAAAGCTTCTAGGCAAACACGAAGCGATCCCGGGCCCGCTCCTGCTGCCTCTTTTCAAGGTTGGCAAATCGGTCAACAGCGCCGGGTTCCTCTTGGCAGTTCTGAAGGCTGAGGGGCTCGTATCTGCGTCGCCCGATCAAGCCCATTGCTACTTACGCGCACCAGACAAGATCTTCATGGAGCAAGTCGCGGCGTTGATTGCTTCCGGAGTCAATCTCAATCCTGACGTCAGCAAGCCATCGATACGCGCAAACCAAAAGAAGGTTGGCGGAGTTGTAGGTGTTCCTCCTTGGGAGACCGAGCCACATGGCGACCAGGTTGAGTAAGGAGATAGATGCTGATTTTTCTCACCGCCTTTGCCGCAGTGGTTCTGATCGCTGCGGTTCTCTCGCCTTTGCACGCGATCGCCTTCATCGCTCTGTGCGTGGTGTTCGTCCTCTTCCCACTCCCGTCCGTGCTGGCGGCGGTGATCTCCACCGTCGGCTATCTGTCCTTCAACCTACTGCAAAGGAGAACCCGAAATGGAGTTCGAAGACTGCCTGACCGACGTTCTTGATCTAGTGCTCGCCCGTGATCTGCCCGACGAAGCGTATGGACAAGTGCTTGCTGACGAGGCCGAACTGCTTGCCGGTCCGGGCGTCGAGGGACGCTAGGCACTCGCCCTAGCTGCTCCCCCTTTCCTCCTTCTCCCCCCTTCGCGACCTCGTATTCGCCCCGCGCGGAGGCATACGTGCGTCCGCGTGAGGGGGGCACTTACTTCATGGAGTTTCTATGTCTACATGTCCGATCTACCGCGAGCAGCTGCAGGAGTCCGAGCGCGGACCACACACGTCAAAGTTGTTTGGTATTCGCTTCCCCCTGATGGTGGAGCCCTTCGCGTTCGACAACGCCGCTGCGCTGTCAGAGGACTATGACGGCGGCCACTGGGAGTTCTTCATCTTGAGCAATGGCGGCTTCTACATGGTGCCGACCGGCCGCGAGTCGTTCCACGTCGTCTGTGCGAACGGCTACGAGGGTGACCTTTCAGCCGACGCCTTCGGGATTGCCTCATGCCTCTATGCCTACAGCCTCCTGTCTTTCGCTATCGACGAGGAGGTCGCCAGCACGTGCGCCCGCCAGTACCACTGGCTACGTGACTACGCGGCGCAGCACCCGGAGGCGGCCGCTATCTGGCGGGCCACCGATTGAGGTCGCCATGAGACGCAGTCAGCCGTTTCACCTGCGTGTCCCGGTGGCGCCCCCAGTCGAGGCGAGCGCCAGTCCTTGGCCCTGGCGAGGCCTCTCTCTCACACCATCCGCATATAAATCAAACGTATTCATGCGAGCCAGGGGACGCTCAACCCCTGAGCTGCGACACGACAGTGGTGCCTTGGTACTACTGCTCCGGTCGTCTGGCCTCAGTGGGTTTCACAAACTCAACGGAGCAAGAAATGATTAGCAATTACGCCAATGATATGCGACCTCACCTTGGAAATGCCGCGATCACGATGATGACGCCCTTTACGAGTCGTAAGGCACAGGCAACCTCGCACCACCGGTACGCACTGCACACACTGGATTACCTCACCGTTCAAAGTTGGCGACCTGTCATACATCAGGGCGAACTTTACGTGCTCGACGCGCAATCGAACCTCTGGGTGCCCTATGAGCGTCAAAACCTCCTACGGCTGATAGCAGAGCTGAATGACGCGAACAAGAACTGTGAAAAGTGGTCCGACTACACGGGCATTGCGGAGCAGGTGAGCGCGATCGCAACTCAGCCGAGCTTTTTTCGGGACGCGCCAGTCGGCACCGCCTTTCTCGGCAGCTTCTACACCATTGCAGGTCAACAACTCTCGTCAGAGCCCCTGCTGCCAGAGCATCGCCAGCGGGTAATGCTGGACTTCGCGCCGGCACGGGTGGCCACACCGAACTTCTCGCAATTTCTAGACGAGACGTTCAGATCAGTGGCAATTGACGAGCAGGAGCAACAGATCTGCCTTCTCCAAGAGATTGCCGGAGCGATTCTCTTGGGTCTAATGCCTCGCTTCCAGAAAGCGGCCCTTTTTTACGATCCGTATGGGCGTGCAGGGAAGGGAACCATGGAGCGCATCCTGCGGCAGTTGGTTCCGTCGGCGTTCACTTCGGCCGTTTCTCCCTTCAAGTGGGACAACGAATACTACCTGGCCAGCCTAATAGGAAGTCGGCTCAACGTAGTGGGAGAACTCCCGGAAGGGCAGGCGATCCCCGCCGCGAACCTCAAGTCGGTGCTTGGTGGTGACTTGATCTCCGGCCGTCAGCCGACGCGACCGGTAGTCATGTTCCAGAACGAGGCGGCGCATCTGTTCACGTCCAACCATCTCATCACCACCAAAGACCACTCAGAGGCCTTCTTCTCGCGTTGGTTGCTGATTGAGTTTCCGAACAGCCTCTTGCGCTCGGGCCGACCGCTCGATCCTGGATTGGCTGATCGGATCATCGGGCAGGAGATGTCTGGGATCGCCTACTGGGCACTTCAAGGGGGCGTGCGACTCCTGCAGCAGAACCGCTTCTCACCCTCATCCGTCCAGGATCGGCTAATGCAGAAATGGCGCCGTTCAACAAGTTCGGTCGACGAGTTCATCCACGAATGCTGCACTCTCCGTGACGACCTGCTCGAGCGCCGCTCGGCGTTCTACGCCTCGTACAAGGCTTGGTGCAATGAAAACGGTCGAAAACCCCATGCGAAGGGCAGCTTAAAGGAGCAGATGGAGCACCGCATCGGACTGCCGGTGCGCTTCACGCTCTTGGACGGTATCGAAATCATCCGCGGCATAGCGGTTCAGGAAGCCTACAAAGACCGACTCACCGCCTTGTAAGTGGGAAAAGTGGTTATCGATTTCGAGCCCGACCGTTTAGACGATCCGAACGCCCCAGCGTCCCTCGTCATATCCGCTCTCCTGCAGGTAGGGGACTTGACGCCCCTGCGCCGGAACGCACGTTGCACGTGCCTTCTTTTTTACTTTTACAACTTGGATCCGAATGACATTCACATCAAACAACCCCGCTGAAACTCTTGACCGCTCTGCACCGGTAGCGAGCACCGCCCCGAGTTGGAGCAAGCTAGCTCTGGCGCAGATCAAGCTACAGAAACATCCAACTCGCGGATCCGGACTAAGCAACGGCCGCTATTGGCTTTCGGAGGCGCTGCTTCGTCGAGCCTGGGAGCTTTTCTGGCGCAATTCTCAGTACCTGCAGCGTGACGCGATCTACGACACGCCTGGGCTGGCCGCCCCTCCCGACTGGGACAACTGGAAAAGAGGCGACCGCATCGCGATCGGCATGTGCTTCAAGTACTTCGCCGTACACGGCGTGCTGCCCATCACGCTTCTCAATCCGGAGAAGACGTGCAACTTCAAGTACCGCCTGAGCGACGACCTTGCTCGGGCTCCCGCGTCCCTCCACTAGTCACGTTACCGGCGTCCTGATACCCAGTATCAGGCGTTGGCGCAGACCATTTTTTTTTCAAAAGGAGACCTATGGCAGTAGTCAAGGACCTAGACCAAACCTACGTAGACCACCGCCTGCGCTGCCCTGATGGCAAGGCGCGCATCGAGATCGTAGATCCCCAGCGCTCGGGCCTCTATATCGAGGTGCGGGCCACCAGCCCCGGTGAGGGCACCTACTACTGGCGCTACAAGCAAGCCGGCAAGACCTGCCACCAGAAGATTGGCCGGACCACCGAGATGACGCTGGAGGAGGCAAGGGCGAAACTAACTCAGCTTAAGGCCGTGCCGACGGAGAAGGCTTTCCTGCCGGAAACGTCGAATGGCCGCATGACTAATGCTGCTGGCGCCCCTGCGTTTGGAGCCGCAGAAGGCAATGGCAGCATCACCTTGGACGAGTTCATGAGCGCCCACTACTTCCCCTACGCGAAGGTTCATAAGCGATCGGTCGCGCGCGACGAACAGCTTTACCGCCTGAGGATCAGAGCGAAGTTCGGCCACCTGCCCTTAGGGAAGATCACTCGACTGTCCGTCCAGCAGTTCCAGAACGCGCTGGTTGCGGAAGGGTGCGCGAAGGCCTCCGTGAATCAGCACGTGCAGCTACTGCGGAGAGTGTGCAACCTGGCTGTTTCATGGGAGATGCTGGAGAGGAACGTCCTGACACGCATCCCCTTGTTCACGCTGGACAACCAGGTCGAGAACTACCTGAACGATGCCCAAGTGGAGAAGCTGGTAGAGGTCCTGAAGACGGACAAGAACCGCATGGTCAGTCTGATCTTGATGTTCCTGCTGGCCACTGGTGCCCGCCTCAATGAAGCGCTTTGTGCCGAGTGGAAGCAGGTGGACCTCGTGAACAATGTCTGGCGCATCCCTGCGACGAACTCGAAGTCTAAGAAGCACAAGCCGCTGCCTCTGAACAAGAGCGCCCTCTGGATCATCGACCAGCTCAATGCTGAAGGAACTTCGGATTTCCTGTTCCCGTCGCCAGCCACGGGGAAGCCGTTCACGACAATTACGCGTCAGTGGTACCGGATTCGGAAGAAGGCGGGGATTCCGGCAAACGTGCGCATCCACGACTTGCGGCACACGTTCGCGAGCCGGATGGTGTCTGCGGGCCGAAGCCTGTTCGAGGTGCAGAAGCTTCTCGGTCACGCCGACGCTCGGACGAGCCAGCGCTATGCCCACCTGTCGATGAAGGCGGCCCAGGAGGCGTCAAACGCCGCGGCATTCGCGGTCGCCTAAGTACCGTACCGGCCCGACGCACTAGAGTTGGGCCTTCTTGAATGGAGGACAGCATGGATGGCGATGCAACCAGCCTGAGGCAGAAGATGGTGGCGGTTCTGACGCAAAGCGCCGAGCCACTCACCTACCGAAGCCTGACAAAAGTGATCTGGGAGAGCTACCCAGACTTCCATCAGCACATGCTGTCCCTCTATGACGGCGACCCTAGCGAAGCCCGCCGCAGGATGCGCATAAGAATGGGGATTGAAGTCCGGGAGCACCCCGAGGTGTTCGCTGCAACGAAGGTTGAGGGGGTCGTTGTCGTCGGTCTTGCCGCCACGGAAGATGATGCGGCGATCGAAGTTGAAGAGGAGAAGGAACAGCAGGAAGCTGGTGTTGCCCCTGCCATCTACTGGTACACGTTCCCCGCCTATAAGCGCAGCAGCGGCCCATACCCCATCAAGATCGGAAAAGGTGCCAATCCGGAGGCGCGGATCATGCAGCAGGTCACGCCTATGCCAGAAAAACCAGAGATCTTGGGGACCTACCCACACCCGGACGCCGATAACCTGGAGAAAGCTATCCAGTATTTGCTGAAGGTGCGCGGCAGACGAAAAGCTGATGCACCCGGCGCTGAGTGGTTCGTGACTACGCCTCAGGAAGTCTTGCTGGCTATCCAGGCCGTACTTGGGACGGACAAACCCGTCTCCTGAAGAAGTTCGGCACGCGTTCGGGGAAGGTTCGGCAGGGTTCGGTTCGGCGATGCAGAACTAGAAAAGCCCTTGCAAATCTTCATTTTACGAACTAGAACAATGGTTGTCATTTGGATTGAAAATCCGCGTGTCGGTGGTTCGATTCCGCCCCAGGCCACCAGTCTTCATGCGCCCCAGCGCCCGTTTCGGGTTCTGGGGCGTTTCTACAAAGCAGCTGTGTTTTCTACAAACCAGCGCTCAATGCGCGTACTCGCCGAGCGCGAGGCGTTCAGCTTTCTGCCGGAGTAGATGGTTTTGGAGCGCGTAGTCGATGACTTGCAGACCAAATGCCGATACGGCGGCAAACGGTCTTTGGTGGGAAAACACTGACACGTGAGTGCTGGCGAGCGCGTTGAGGTAGAGGAACCCGCCCTGCTCCAATCCTGGGGACGCAGGCAAGAACACAACGCGACTGACCTGGCGGCGCGCGGCCGCAGCGAGGAAACCGACGAGCGCATCTCTATTCGAGAACTCGGCTTCGAACTCGGCGACAAAATCTTCAACTCGGATAACGGGGCAAATCAGGAGGTGATCATTGAACGCTCGCTCGTTCGCTGGATCGATGTCGCACTCATGAGTTAGCACGTACGCCTGACGCTCGACCGTCATGAAGACCGACTGCTCCTGGTCAAACTCAGGAGCGCGTACGTCGTTATAAAGCAGGCCCGTTCCTAAGCTAAGACCTTCGACGTGGCCATAGAACTTGCCAACCTCGAACTGGCAATGTCCGCTTAGGATCGCGTACGCCTCATCAGCTGTCATTTCGCGACGAGAGCACCGCCATGGATAATGCGCGCACCGCGAAGCGCTGCACGGCGAAACACTTGGTCTTCCCTCTTCGTAACAGAGCGGACGCTTGGCGCTTCTGTCCCATAGACGATCCTTGCCCCCAATTCGGTCCCGTAGCGGACCTGGGTGGCGCTCATGTTCGTCACCAGAGAAACAACGGCAAACTGGCGGGTTCCGCAAGCGTAGCGCGCGGCAGCTTCGCTGTGACTTAACGACGGCGCGCCATACAACGACGGAAGCTGGATCCGGACTTGAGGGCTAGTCATATTTCGGCTCCAAAAGGCTTAAGCCGTATTCTGTTAAGCATTCGAAGAACATCTGCTTGTTGGCTGTGTGGAGGTCTTCTAGTGAGCTTGGCAGGTTCGCGAAAAACTCGGCAGGTTCGAGTTCGGCTATGGCCAAGGTATCGACGTCGATAAGGGCCCCTGTGCGAGTGCCTACGCCTTCTTGCTGGACCACAGCTCTGGAGGCAACTTGGACAGCTTGCAAGAAGGGACCACGCTTAAGCTCAGATCGCAGTGCGGTGTTTTCAGACGCTATTGTGTGACTGCCAACGCGAACAGACACATTCAGTCGCCTCAGCGCCTCAGCATCATCGTCCCCCGTGTTTAGGAGGTCGATGTACTTGAGTGAGTGGCGGTGGACCCGGGTGACAATCTGGGCCTCCTTCAGAACGCCCAGCACTTCCAAAATGGCAGGCTTGAATGCCACCCACCCTGGGTAAGGCATCCTGCACCCAACAACTAGTGAGCGCTCCCCGACTAGGATCGCAAACTGCTCCTTCCACCCGATTCTGCTCAGTGGTGCGAATGCGAGTTGGGGATCTAGAGCTCGCATTTGCTCCGGCAACTGCGCCGCTGGCAGCGGTTCGATTTGTCCGACCCCCACCAGCTTTGAGAAGAAGAGGCCCGGCAGCACGGTGGCCGCCGGCACTTTCGATGTGAAGCGGATGAATCGCCCCGGGTTTCCAGGAGGCTCATCCATCTGAGAGGATTGAGCCATGAACAAGTCGAACAAGTTCTCACCGGAGGTGCGTGAGCGCGCGGTGAGGATGGTGCAGGAGCACCGGGGGGAATACCCGTCGTTGTGGGCGGCAGTCGAATCGATTGCGCCGAAGATCGGCTGCGTGCCCCAGACGCTGCTGGAA
>NZ_JAEQNA010000007.1 GCF_016722895.1 Ramlibacter aurantiacus | reverse complement strand
GACGCTGTAGTTCCAGGTGACCACGCCGCCGGTGCCGTTGCCCGTCGTGTCGGTGGTGACGCTGGCGGTGAGGGTGCCCAGGGCGCCCGAGCTGGCGGTGACGGCGCTCACGCTATGGACGTCGGTCAGGTCGACGTCGCTGAACGAGATGGTGCCCGAGTCGGTGAGGTCGCCTGCCGGGCTGACCAGCTCGGCGACCGCGCCGGTGACGTCCTCGGTGGCGACCACTGGTACGTCATTGGTGCCGGTGATGGTGACTGTGAACGACGCCGTCTGGGTCGACGAGCCGTCCACGTTCGTTTGCCGCACGGTGTACGTGAATGTATGCGACACCTTCTGCCCGGCGGCTAGCGAATTCGCGTCCGTCGCATCAATGGTGTAGCTGCCGTCGGCATTCAGACGAACCGTTGCGCCATTCAACCCCGGGATCGCAATGGCGCTGCCAAGGACTCCGCCGCTCCACCCTGTGACGGTCAGCACATCGAGCGCGGACGCTCCGTCGTTGTAGAGGACATTACCTATTGCCGAGGCATCTTCCGTCGCGCAAGCCGTGTCATCGGCCGGTGAGATGACCCTGAATGTCGTCTCACCCGTCTTCGAACTCCCACTGCGTGAGGTCTCGAACGTTCCATCTAAGTTGGCATCCATGCCCACGGACGTGATCCGCGCGCCGAATGCCACTTCGCTGAAGTCTGCAAGCGTAAGGTTCCGCAGCGACGAGTCGAGCAAGAAACTAAAGGACCGTACGTCGTCCTTACCCAGCCCCGACGTGCCGATCTCAAGACCGGCGTCATAGCCGCCGTTATCGCCCGTGAGGCCATGCATGTTCGCTCCGCCACCCAGGTCGACGATCTTGTCGTCGCCCTGCTGGAACTCAGTCACCGTGCTGGTGCAACTGAGAATCTTCATGGTGCCGATCAGCGATTCATTTGCGACGTCAAAGAACAGGCCCCGGAAGTCACCGACCATGCCGGCGAGCTGCGTCACTTGAAACAGCAGCGTGCCGTCTGCTTGTTCTGTGATCGTGACTTGGACGACGGGAGTCGTGCCTTTCTCAGTCGAGGTGTCGTTGATCAGGAACGTCATCGAGGCCATGGGCAAACTCCTTCAGCGCGACGGTCTGCCTCTTGAGCAGGCCAAAAAAGGGCGGCTGGGCGTATGAAACGCCCAGTTACATTTGGGAGGGAAAGTGTAGAGCCTAGCTAGACGCTTGTTAATAAACCGTTACAACTTCTCCGGGATATCCCTATTCCCAGCCGAGCAGCAAGCAGCTTGTTTGTAGGTCGGAACGTTCAACAATCCTCCTGCTGCTCAGCCAGATGAATATAGAAAATAGAGCGTTTCAACTCGACAACGCTGCTGCCGACAATTACTGCAGAACCGCGGGGGATAACCTGATATGCCAGAGATGACGGGCGTCCAGGCGGTCGGGGGTGTGGCTCGCGAGCGGTGTGGGCGTTGCACAAATACGCCAACGCTGCGGCTGCTGAACTGAATGCGCGGAGAAGCGGGCGGTTGGTCTTGGATCTGGCTCGACTGCAGTGCACCATTTGCCCAACGGCCGCAATCACCGTGTAACAATACGTTACGCGTTCTGTCCGGCTCCACCTTCGCAAGAGACTCAGCACATGCCCTGTCCCACCTGCAAATGCGACGACTGGACCCCGGTCGCGTCGTCCCAAGAGGCTCCGTCCTCTGTACTTGGCAGCCTCACGTCCGGACTGCGCTCCCTCTTCCGCCGCTCTTCCGGCTCCGCCTTCCCCCGCCGCCAGTGCCTGCGCTGCGGCATGGTCTACAACAGCCGACCCGGTCGGCACGATGAAGAAGACGAGGAAGTGATCGCCGAGCGCATGTCGCGCCTCGAATCACAGATGTCGGGATTCCGCTCCTCCTGGTCCAGCCAGCTGGACAGCATCCCAGACGCGAACGGCCTGCAGATGCGACCGAAGGAAGAAATGGCGAAATGCCTGGTCTGCGGGCATTTCGCGGTGATCGATCCATCGCCGGCCGCGGCCTGCCCCAAGTGTGGCCGGGTGTACGAGAAGGTCCAGGCCGCGGTGGGCCAACGCAAAGGCGCCTGAGCGCGCCGCCAGTCTCAGACCTCAGGCCTGCGCCTGCCGCTGCGCCCCCAGGTAGGTGTCGATGACCCGCTCGTCGCGCGCCAGTTCGCTGGCCGGCGCGTCCAGCACCAGTTCCCCCGTCTCCAGCACGTAGCCGTGGTCGGCCACCTGTAGCGCGGCGCGGGCGTTCTGTTCCACCAGGAGGATGGTCACCCCGCTCGCACGCAGCCGCTCGATGGTGGCGAAGATGTCTTTCACGATGAGCGGCGCCAGGCCGAGGCTGGGCTCGTCCAGCATCAGCAGGGTGGGTCGCGACATGAGGGCGCGGCCCACCGCCAGCATCTGGCGCTCGCCGCCCGAGAGGGTGCCGGCTTCTTGCTTGCGCCGCTCCAGCAGGCGCGGAAAGAGCTGGAACACCACGTCGAGCTGATCGCGCCACTGCCGGTTACGCAGTCGCAGTTGGCGGAAGGCACCCAGCAGCAGGTTGTCCTCGACGCTCATGCTGCCGAACAGCTCACGCCGCTCGGGCACCAGAGCGATGCCGCGCATCACGCGTTCTTCGAGGGACAGCGGGCCGAGGTCGTCCCCTTCGTATTCGATGCGCCCGCGCGAGGGCAGCACGCCCATGAGCGCATTGAGCAGGGTGGACTTGCCCGCGCCGTTGGGGCCGATGACGGTGATGACGCTGCCCTCGGCGGCTTCCAGCGTGATGCCGTGCAGCACCTCGGCACGGCCATAGCCCGCGTGCAGGTCGTGCACGCGCAGCAGGGGAGATGAAGTTGTGGTCATGAGCTGTGAGTGGTGGACATGCTGTGCATCACGCTCCTCGATGCCGCCGCCGAAGGCGCTTCGGGGGGGTCAATGTTCCGTGCCCAGGTAGGCGGCGCGCACCGCGGGACTTTGTTGCACTTCCGGCGGCGTGCCTTCCATCAGCCGCGTGCCGAATTCCATGACGACCATGCGATCGCAGACCTGCATCACCAGGTCCATGTCGTGTTCGACCAGCAGGATGCTCAGGCCCTCTTCGCGCAATTGCCGCAGCACGGTGGCCAGGGCCTGCTTTTCCTTGTAGCGCAGGCCGGCCGCGGGCTCGTCGAGCAGCAGCAGGGCCGGGTCGCCGCAGAGCGCGCGGGCGATCTCCAGCAGGCGCTGCGGGCCCATGGCCAGGTTGCCGGCGAGTTCGTGCATGCGGTCGCCCATGCCCACCCGCCGCAGTTGCTGGGCGGCCTCGCGCAGCAGGCGCTGTTCTTCGGCGCGGTCGAGCCGCAGCATGGCCGACAGGGCACCGCGATGGCCGCGCAGGTGCGCGCCCAGGGCGACGTTCTCCAGCACGGTCATGTCGGGGATCATCTTCACGTGCTGGAAGGATCGCGAGATGCCGCGCTTGGCGATCTCGCGCGACGACAGGCCACTGATCGTTTCGCCCCGGTACTGCACGCGGCCCGAGGTGAGCGAGAGCACGCCGGTGATCAGGTTGAAGGTGGTGGACTTGCCCGCGCCGTTGGGGCCGATCAGGCCCATGATCTGCCCGGCCCGCATCTCGAAGCTCACGTCGTTCACTGCCACCAGCCCGCCGAACTGCTTGCGCACCGCCTCGACCTGCAGCACCACTTCGCTGTCCGCAGGGCGCGGTCGGTGCGCAAGGCCCGAGGCGCCCTGCAGGTCGAGGTCGGTGCGGCGCGCGCGCGGCCAGTAGCGGTCGACCAGCGACCACAGGCCGTCGGGCAGGTACTTGAGCACCAGCACCAGCAGGATGCCGAAGACGATGATCTCGAAGCTGCCGCTGGTGCCGATCAGCCGCGGCAGCAGCACCTGCAGCTGGTCTTCCATCAACTTGGTGAGGGCCGCGCCGGTGATCGCGCCCCAGATGTAGCCCGCCCCGCCGAGCACCGCCATGAACAGGTACTCGATGCCCCACTTCAGGCCGAAGGGCGAAGGGTTCACCGTGCGCTGGAAGTGCGCGAACAGCCAGCCCGACACGCAGGCGAACAAGGCGGCGATGAGGAAGATGCCGATCTTGTAGCGCAGCGTGTTCACGCCCATGGATTCGGCCATGCCCGAGCCGGTGCGCAGCGCTCGGATGGCGCGGCCGGGGCGTGAGTCGAGCAGGTTCAGCAGGGCGAAGGCGAACAGGAAGACCAGCAGCCACAGGAACACGAAGAAGGGCTTGCCGCGGCTCACGTCCCACTCGCCCAGCATCAGCGGCTGGATGCCGAGCAGACCGTCGTAGCGGCCCAGGGCGTCCATGTTGCCCATCAGGTAATAGAGCGCCAGGCCCCAGGCGATGGTGGCCAGCGGCAGGTAGTGGCCCGACATGCGCAGCGTGATCCAGCCCAGCACCAGCGCGCTGGCCCCGGTGATGGCCAGCCCGACCCACAGCGTGAGCCAGGGCGACAGGCCGGTATTGAGCGTGAGCCAGGCGGTGGTGTAGGCACCGATGCCCACGAAGGCCGCCTGGCCGAAGGAGGTGAGGCCGCCGATGCCGGTGAGCAGCACCAGGCCCAGCGTGACCAGGCTGTACAGCCCGATGTAATTGAGCTGGCTGACCCAGAACGGGGGCAGCGGCAGCAAGGCCACCAGCGGGACGAGCGCCAGCAGGATGAGGCGGGGAAGGACGTTGGAGCGCATGTCTAGTGGTCTTCGTCCGAATGAGGGCTGGTGATGGAGCGCCACAGCAGCACGGGGATGATGAGCGTGAACACCACCACTTCCTTGAAGGCGCTGACCCAGAACGAGGCGAAGGCTTCGACGATGCCGACGAAAAGCGCGCCCACGGCCGCCGCCGGGTAGCTGGCCAGCCCGCCGATGACGGCGGCGACGAAGCCTTTGAGGCCGATCAGGAAGCCCGAGTCGTAGAAGATGGTCGTGGTGGGCCCGATCAGCAATCCCGACAGGGCGCCGATCAGGCCGGCCATGGCCAGTGTCATCTGGCCGGCGGCGTGGCTGGAGATGCCCATGAGGCGCGCACCGACGCGGTTGATGGCCGTGGCCCGCAAGGCTTTGCCATAGACGCTGCGCTCGAAGAACAGCCACAGCAGCACCATCAGCGCGATGGTGGCGGCCGCGATGATGATGGCCTGCCCGTTGATGGTGAGGCCGCCCAGCGCCAGCCGCGCGTCCCAGAAGCTGGGGTTGCGGAAGCCCTCGGCGCCGAAGAACAGCAGTGCCAGGCCGGTCATGGCGAAGTGCACCCCCACCGACACGATCAGCAGCACCAGGGTGCTGGCGTCGGCCAGCGACTGGAAGGCCACGCGATAGATCAGGGGCCCGAAGGAGGCCACCAGGCCCACCGTGAGCACCGCCTGCACGCCCATGGGGAACTGGTGCGGCGCGGCCCACGCGGTGATGAAGGCCAGTGACACCGGCAAGGCCACCAGCCGCAGCGCCGACTTGAAGGCCGCGGCCACGCCGCGTCCCTGGCGCCAGGTGGTGAACAACTCCATGGCGGCGGCGACCGCGGCCAGGCACAGCAGCAGCCACACGGTGCCGGGCACCTGGCCCGTCTGCAGCAGGGCGAGGGTGAGGGCGCCGTAGGCGACGAACTCCCCCTGCGGCACGAAGATGATGCGGGTGACCGCGAACACGAGCACGATGGCCAGCCCCAGCAGCGCATAGATGGCGCCATTGGTGATGCCGTCGACCACCAGGATGCTCGCGATGGTGAAGTCCATGAAAAGCTTTCGTTGTTCTTCTGGCGCCCGCCCGGTGGGGCGCGATCATCGAGCCGCCCCGCGCCCCGCCGCGAAGAGCGGGGCGCGGGGGTGAACTTACTTCTGGACCTGCCAGTCGCCGTTGACCACCTTCACGATGACGGGGGATTCGTTGGTGAAGCCCCAGTGGTCGTCCTTGGTCCAGTTCAGCACGCCGTGCGAGACGACCGTGCGGCCCATGTTTTCAAACGCGTCACGCAGGGCGCTGCGGAATTCCGGCGTGCCGGGCTTGCCCTTTTGCAGGGCCACGGGAATGGCCTTCTCCAGCAGGATGCGCGCGTCGTAGGCATGGCCGGCGAACTGGTTGCGGCTGCCGGCGCCGTTGGCCTTTTCGTAGCTTTGCACGAAGTCGAGGGCGCGTTGCTTGGAAGGATGGTTGTCGGGCAGCTGCTCGGGCGCGATCACCGGGCCCGAGACGACGAAGGCGCCTTCGACATCCTTGCCGCCCACGCGCATCAGGTCGCGCGTGGCCGCGGCGTGCGTCTGGTAGATCTTGCCCTTGAAGCCGCGCTCGACCATGGCCTTGTGCGGCATGGCCGCGCCGCTGCCGGAGGCCACGATGAGCATGGCATCGGGGTTGGCCTGCGTCAGCTTCAGGGCTTGGCCGGTGACGCTGGTGTCGGTGCGGGCGAAGCGCTCGGCGGCCACCAGCTTGATGCCGGCCTTCTCGGCCAGCGGCTTGAAGTCGGTCAGCCAGCCTTCGCCGTAGGCGTCGGTGTAGCCCAGGAAGCCGACGGTCTTGATGCCTTCCTTCTTCATGTGCTCGACGATGGCGTGCGCCATGACCGCGTTGGACTGCGGCAGCCGGAAGCTCCAGGTGTCCTTGCCGGGCGGCAGTTGCGCCGGTGATGCCATCAGCTGCGGCGTGCGGCTTTCGGCGGCGACATCGGCCACGGCGATGGCTACCGGCGTGGCGGCCGAGCCGATGATCAGGTCGACCTTCTCATCGGTGACGAAACGGCGCGCGTTGCGCACGCCGGCCGTGGGATCGGTGGCGTCATCGAGGATGACCAGCCGCACCTTCTGTCCGCCGATGGTCTCGGGCCACTGCTTGAACTGGTTGTTCATCGGAATGCCCAGGCCCGAGGCCGGGCCGGTGAGAGGCAGGGTCACGCCGATGGTGACCTGGGCCATCGCGGCCGCGGACAGGGACGCCGCGGCGGCGGCGACCAGGACTTTCTTGAGCAGTTTCACGCTTGTCTCCTTCAGGTTGGGCCAAAAAAATTCTTGTGTTCGCCTCGATGCTGCATGGAAGCAGACTTCGCAACCGCAGCCACTGGGGCGGGTGTCCCCAGCCGCCGCGCAGCGGCCGGCCGTTCCAGTGCCGCCGCGGAACCGGCTTTGCCGGGCCGCTGGTGGCGCCCCTTGAGGGGGCGCGCCGAAGGCGCTTCGGGGTGGACCATTTCCGGGGTGGACCATCATGCCGGCAGGATCACGCCTGGCCGGCCTTCGTGCAAGGCCTGCACGTCGGCCGCGCGCCGCGTGAGCACGGCGCGCTGGTTGATGTAGCCCTTGTCGGTGATCTCGCCGGCGTCGGCATTGGGCGGCTCGGTCAGCACCAGCGCACGGGCCGGGCACTGCGAGGAGCCGCCGCCTTCCTCGCGCAGGCGCTTCAGCGCGGCAGCGATGCGGCCGGACAACTCGGCCGCATCGAGCGCGCCGGCCGCGGGGGTGGGGAACACCAGCACGCCGACGTCGGCCCGGTCATGGCCGGTGACCACCACGTCCTGCGCCAGCGGAGCCAGCGCCGAGACGACCTTCACGCGCAGGGTGCCGGCCGAGACCCAGGTGCCGCTGGACAGCTTGAAGTCCTCGGCGACACGGCCATCGAAGACCACGCCCTTGTCGGGTCGTTCGGGATCGGCCAGGTAGCCGGCGTCGCCGATTCGATAGAAGCCTTCGTCGTCGAAGGCCTGGGCCGTGAGGTCCGGCGCGTTGAGGTAGCCGGGAAACACGCTCACGCCTCGCACCCGCATCTCCAGCTTTTCGCCGTTGGGTACGAATTTCAGCTCCATGCCGGGCAGCACGCCGCCGATCACCCCCGCGCCGTCCAGCCACCAGTGGGCGCTGGTCACGGCGGGCGAGGTTTCGGTCGCGCCCCAGGAGGTGGTGAGCCACACCGGTTCGCCGCGCACGCGGGTGGCCAGGGCCTGCAGGCGGGACCAGGTGGACGGGGCGAGCGCCGCGCCGGCGTAGAAGATCACGCGCAGGCGGGCCAGCACCCGGCGTGCGAGTTCTTCGTCGGCCTCCAGCAGGGGCAGGGCCAGGTCGAAGCCGCGCGGCACGTTGAACCAGAGCGTGGGCTGGATCTCGGCCAGGTTGCGCAGGGTCTTGTCGATCAGGCCGGGGGCGGGGCGGCCCTCGTCGATGTAGAGCGTGCCGCCATTGCGCAGCACCATGTGAAGGTTGTGGTTGGTGCCGAAGGTGTGGCTCCAGGGCAGCCAGTCGACCAGCACGGGCTTTTCATGGTCGAGGAAGCGCCACACCTGTCCCATCATCTGCTGGTTGGCACACAGCATGCGGTGGGTGTTGATCACCACCTTGGGGTGGCCGGTCGAGCCCGAGGTGAGCAGGTACTTGGCGTGGCTGTCGGGGGTGATGGCCTCGAAGGCGCGGGCCACGGCGGGGGTTTCCGGCGTCTGCAGCAGTTGCTCGAAGCGCAGGGAGCCCGCCGGCCCGCCGCCCCGGCTGTAGACCACCGGAGCGGCCACGCCGCTGCCGGCGATGGCGGCGCCGTACACGGCGGGGTCGGAGGCATACAGCAGCCCGGGCTGCAGCGCGGCCAGGATGGCATGCAGCTTCGCGTGGTCCTTGCTCAGGCGGGTGTAGGCGCTGGACACGGTGCACGCGGGCAGGCCCACGTGCATGGCCGCCAGCTGCAGCAGCAGCTGGTCGAGCGAGTTGTCCGACAGGGCCACCACCGGGGCGCCGGCGGGAAGTTGCAGGTCGAGCAGGCCCTGCGCGATGCGGCCGACGCGCTCACGGGTTTCGCGCCAGGACAGCCGCAGCCAGTGCCCATCGGCACCACGCTCGGCAAAGGCCGGGGCACGGGGAGTCTCGGTGGCCCATTGCTCGAGCCACTCGCCGACGCAACGGGCATACGGGCCCAGCGGCTCGGGCGAACGCAGCACGAAGCCGCCCTGCGGCAGGCGTTCCAGCGCCGCATGGGCGGGGGCCAGCTCATCCGGCTGCGACATCCAAGGCGGGTGCACTCGCGAGTCCATACATGCCTGTATGTTCTAAAGCTTCGGACTGTAGAACGCGCAGGCAGACGAGGAGGTCAGGGAAAACGCGGACTCCATACAGGCATGTATGGAGTCGCCGCGCTTCCTACAATCCGCAGCGATCCGACCACCATGCCCACATCCAAGGCCAAGTCTCGAACCGACCCGGCTGTCACCAAGGGACAGCTCACGCCGGAACGCTGGATCGAAGCGGCCATCGAGGTGCTGGTGGTCGAGGGTATCGACCATGTGCGGGTCGACACGCTGGCGGCCGATCTCGGGGTCACGCGTGGAAGCTTCTATTGGCACTTCCGCGACCGGGACGACCTGTTGCGGCGTGTGCTGCAGGCCTGGCGGGCCCAAGCGACGGTGGACCTCACCGCGCGGCTGGAAGGCGGTGAGCGCGACCCGCGCGAGCAGATCCGCGACGTGCTCACCCTGCCGTTCCGCGGTCGGTCCGCCGCGCGCGCCGCCCGCATCGAGCTGGCGATCCGTGCCTGGGCCCGGCGCGATGACACGGCGCGGTTCGCGGTCGACGAGGCCGATGCGGCACGACTGGCCTACATCGCGCAGCTTTTTTCGGCGCTCGGGTTTGCGCTGTCCGAGGCACGCACGCGGGCCGCCTTGGTCTACGGCTTCATCGTGGCCGAATCGGTGTGCGCCAGCCTTCGTCTGCCGCCCGCGCAGCAGCAGGCGCGCAACGAGTTGGTGGAAAAGCTGCTGGTGGGCGGTGATCCGCCCCTCAGGCGCGGCTGAGGGCGAGGAACCGGCCGACGCTGAGCAACTGGCTGGCGGCATCTTTGCTGCCCAGTGCCTGCGCCAGCATCGGGCTGGGGTCGGACTCACCCGCGGCGGCGACCAGGCGCGCCACCAGTTCGGCCGCCATACGCACGTCACCGCGGACCATGTACTGGGCGGCCAACAAGGCGAAGTGTGGGTGAAACACCGCGCGTGGCTGCAGCTGCCGCACGAGCGCCAGTACCTCCGTGGGCTGCAGGTGATCGGGCAGGTTGAACATGCCGTGGAAACCGAAAGTCGGGCCGGGTCTCGGGTCCAGCTCGTAGGCGAAGCGGGCGGCGATTTCGAGTGGCGCGAAGCGGATGCCGTGCTGCTCTTCGAGCCTGTCGCGCCACAGCGAGCAGATGACGACATCTTCGGGGGTGCCGGGTTCGCAGCGCAGGCGCGGGTCGCGCAGGGCCTCGAGCAGGCGCCTGGAGCGCAGGGAGAAGCCGCCGTTGCCCACGTCGCGCCCGGGCAATCCGGCGGGCCAGCGCGCACCGATGTAGTCGTAGTCGAGGAAGGCGTCGTCCCAGCAGGCTGCATCGGTGATGAAACCGTCCCACTGCACCACGAGCACGTGGGAGGTCTCGATGTGCGTGCCAAGGTCGCTCAGCATGAAGTTCGAGTAGGCCTCACGCGACTCGAGCGGGGCGATCTTGATGATCAGCGCCGGCCCGGCATCGAGGTCTGCGTGGGTGAACAGCAGGGTGCGGGCGAAGCGCGCCTGGGCGGTGCAGCGGGCGAGGGCCTGGGCGGCCAGTCGCGGAGTCGCGGAATCGGCTGCGCAGAGGGTGACTTGGGGGAGGTTCAGGGACATGGAACGGCACCGTCGAGCTGAGGGCGCCTGTGGGTGGCGCCGCCCCGGGGCTCGTTCCAACACCGCTGCGCCGCGGCGCAGCGCTTACTGCTCGGCGAAAGCCCGCTCGATCACGAAGTCGCCCGGGGTGGAGGTGTTGCCTTCAACGAAGCTGTGCGCTTCCAGCATGTGCTTGAGGTCGCGCAGCATGCCCGGGCTGCCGCAGATCATCACCCGGTCGTTCTCCCGGTCGAGCTGGGGCATGCCCAGGTCCTCGAAGATCTTGCCGCTTTCGATCAGCTGCGTGATGCGGCCCATGTTGCGGTACGGCTCGCGCGTGACGGTGGGGTAGTAGCGCAGCTGGCTGGTCACCATGTCACCCAGGAATTCGTGGTTGGGCAGGTGCTCCAGCAGCATGTCGTGGTACGCCAGCTCGTCCACTTGTCGCACCCCGTGGACCAGGATGACCTGCTCGAACTTCTCGTAGGTGGCCGGGTCGCGCACGATGCTCATGAAAGGGGCGAGGCCGGTGCCGGTGCCCAGCAGGTACAAGCGCCTGCCCGGCAGCAGGTAGTCGATCAGCAGGGTGCCGGTGGGCTTGCGCCCGACGATGATCGAGTCGCCCACCTGGATGTGCTGCAGTCGGGAGGTGAGCGGACCCTCCGGCACCTTGATGCTCAGGAACTCCAGGTGCTCCTCGTAGTTGGCGCTGACGATGCTGTAGGCGCGAAGCAGCGGCTTGCCGTTGACGCGAAGGCCGATCATCGTGAAGTGGCCGTTGCTGAACCGCAGCGAAGGGTCGCGCGTGGTGGTGAAGGTGAACAGGCGGTCGGTCCAGTGGTGGACGCTCAGGACTCGTTCTTCGTTGAAGGCGCTCATGGGGACGAGATTTTGCCGGGTTTGCTGGGATTGACTTCTTCGGCGGGGCCATCACCGCGTTGGCGAGGTGCGGCGCGTACGACAAATCCTACAGGTCGCCGAGGCGGTGTCCGATACGCGATGGGCACGGCACAGCTATCGTGGCCCCTCCCATCCACCACCCTGGTGACACCCCATGACCATGCACCCCGCCCCCATGCCCCACCTGATCGGCGAGAGCTTTCTCGATCATTCGGGGCAGCGGTGGTGGGTCAAGGAGCGCCGGCCCGGCTCCAGCGATCAGCTGGTCGTCGAGGCCACCATGCAGGGCAAGGGCAGCTATCCCCGCGTGGCGGTCTACGTGATGACCGAGCGCGAATTCCAGGCGCACGCGCGCGCCAGCAACCTCAGGCCCGACCGCCCGACGTCCTCGCGCGAGCGTTGAGCCCCGTGCGATCGCCCCACCGCCTGCCTGCCCGCGCCTAAGATGCACCCGGGGCAAGCCGCCCCGCAACGGAGCCGACCCATGACCCTGGACGAGTACAACGAAGCGGTGAGGCAGATCCTTGCCGAGCAGCAAGAGATCGCGCAATCGACGGCCCAGCTGGCCATGTCGGGCAAAGCCAATCCCACCAGCACCGAGTTCACCCAGCTGATGACGCAGCAGTGGTCGCTGGTGCAGCGCATGACCCAGCTCAACATGGACCTGATGCTCGGCATCATGGCTCCGCAAGCGGGCTCCACGTCGCAGAAGAAGCGGTGATACCCGGTGCGCGCGCCGCCTCGGCGCGCGAGCCCACCGTCGCCCTGATCGCACACGACCGCAAGAAGGGCGCGATCGTCGCGCTGGCCCGCGAGTTCGAGCCGCTGCTTCGCCGGTGCCGGCTGCTGGCCACCGGCACGACAGGCAGCCTGGTCGCCCACGAGGTGGGGCTGGCGGTCGAGTGCATGCTCAGCGGCCCGATGGGCGGTGACCTGCAGATCGGCGCGCGGCTCTCGGCCGGCGAAGTCGACTTGGTGGTGTTCCTGCGCGATCCCATGACGCCGCAGCCGCATGAACCCGACATCAACGCGCTGGTGCGCGCCTGCGATGTGCACGACATCCCCTGCGCCACCAACGAGTCATCGGCACGGATGCTGCTGCGCTCGCTCGAGCGTGACAGCGAAGGCGCCGCCGACTCCTGATCCGTGCCCGTCGGCATCGTCCGACACCGGCTGTCGGGGGGGCGCTCGGCGCAGCCGCGGCCGCCGCGTTTAGGGTGGTGGCATGAAAGCCGAACAACCCGAAGTCCTCGAGCGGATCGAGGATCCGCGCCCTTTGTTCCCCGGCGAGCACTGGGTCGACGTGGCCCTGGGGCTGGCCGCGTGGCTGGCGACACGCAAGCACCCGTCCCTGGCCGTGCGCACGCTGGGCGTGTTCATCGGCGCCACCCTGGTCGCGCGCGGCGCACACGGCCATCGCGAGATTTCGCAGGTGATGCGCTGGACCCCGGTGGGGGGCGGAATCAAGCGCGACAGCGATCACATCGTCTGACCGTCCGCAGCACCCCGTTTGCGCGACCATGCGTCCAGGGTGCGGCGCCAGGCGCCGGCACGTTGGCCGGCTGGCGTGCCGGGCCGCCCGGTGTTGGACTTCACCAGCGCGTCGATGCTCGCCTCCTGGTCGCGCCCCAGGGTTTCCGGGAACAGGGGCACGACCGTCACCAGGCAGTCGGCGCGTGGACCCGCCGGCTCGCTGGCGAAGCCCTGGCCCTTGATGCGGTAGGCCAGGTGGCCCCTGCGCAATTTCATCTGCTGCAGGCCCGACGGCGTCGGCACGTCGATCCATCGCTCGGCCGTCCAGGCGAAGCCGTCCACCGGCACCTCGACGCGGACCACGCCGTCGGCCTCGAGCGTAAAGAACGGATGCGGCGCGAGATCGATGCGGACCCGCAAGGCGAGCTTGCCGTCACCGGCCCGGCGCGACCGCACCGGCACCTGCAACACGTCGCCGCCCCGGCTGCCGGCCGGAATGCGAACCCGCGCCCGCCAGCTGCGGGCCGGTCCGCGGCCGCTGCCCTCGCAGGCATCGCACGCCGGCTGGCAGTGTCCTCGGCCGTCGCAGGCCTCGCACGTCACCGTCGGTGCGACCCAACCGAACCAGATGGACTGGCGCAGCTGGCCGCTGCCACCGCAACTGCTGCAGGCGCAGGCGGGCTGCAAGCCGCTGCCGCTGCAGGCGTGGCAGTCATCGACCACCACACCCTGCACGTCGCGCGAGCAGCCGGCGAGGGCCTCTTCCAGGCTCAGCTCGATGGCCTGGTCCAGCACACGTTCGGCGGGCGCGGGATCTTCCATGGGCCTGGCCGGATCGGACTGGCGCGCCTTGCGGATCTCTTCCACCGCGCGGTTGATGCGCTGGATCTTCTTCAGCGCCTGCGGGCTGTCGTTGCGGTCCGGGTGCCAGCGGGCGGCCAGGCGGCGCCACGCGGCCTTGACCTCGGCATCCGTGCAGTCCGCCTGCAGGCCCAATTCGCTGTAGTAGTCCTCGACGTTCACCCTCGACCTCCGCTGCCTGCGCCATTATGCGAAGCTCGGCAGCGAAGGCCAGCGGCGCGCCGGGTGACCACCCGCAGAGGCGGCCAGACCGGCATTTATTCCTACCCCCACACCCATGCAACTCGATCTCGGCGTCATCGACCACCTGGACCGGCAGGACCGGCCCGTGCACGAAACCTACGAAAGCCGCCTGGAGCTGATGAAGCTCTATGACCGCGCCGGCTTTTCCACCTTCCACCTCACCGAGCACCACTTCACGCCGCTGGGCCTGGCGCCTTCGCCGATGGTGTTCCTGTCCGCCGCGGCCTCGATCACGCAGCGGATCCGCCTCGCGCCGCTGGTGCTGATCCTGCCGCTGTACCACCCGCTTCGCCTGGCCGGCGAGATCTGCATGCTCGACCAGATCAGCAAGGGGCGACTCGACATCGGCCTGGGGCGCGGCATCTCGCCCTACGAGCTGGCCTATTTCAACGTCAACCACCTTGAATCGGCGGCCATCCACCGCGAAGCACTGGAGGTGGTGAAGATGGCGCTCACGCAGCCGGTGGTGAACTTCCGGGGCGACTATTTCAAGTTCTTCAACGTCCCGATGCAGCTCAAGCCGTACCAGGCCGGCATGCCGGCCATGTGGTACCCGACCGGCGTTCCCGACAGCGCCGAGCTGGCCGGCAGCCAGGGCTGGCACACCTGTTTCCTGGTGCCCGACGAGCGCGCCCGCCTGCTGGCCGGGCGCTACCGGCAGGGATGGGACCGGCGGCAGGCGGAGCACCCGGGCGAACCCCTGCCGAAGATCGGCATCACGCGCTTCATCTACGTGGCTGAAACCGATGCCGAGGCGCGGCGCGTGGGCATGGAGGGCTACCGGGTCTGGTACGAGAAATTCGGCTACCTCTGGTCCCGTTTCGACCCGCGACCGCAGGCCCCCTTCGACCCGGAGCAGCAGATGGCCTCCGGCACCTTGATCTTCGGTTCGCCCGCCACCGTGCGCGAGCGCATCGAGCAGTCGGTGACGGCCACCGGCGCCAACTACTTCGTCACCCGCTTCGCCTACGGCAACCTCACGCACGCGCAGAGCGCGGCGTCGCTGCAGGCTTTCACCGAGGAGGTGATGCCGCACTTCGCCACCGCCCCGCAGGAGCCGCGCCCGTGAGCTTTCCACCCGAACTGCATCCCCAGATGGTCGAAGCCCTGCGCCGTTCGGCCGAGATCAGCGCCTCGCTCGGGACGCCCGAGCCCGGCGTCGCCGGCGTGCGCCGCCATGCCGAGCGGGGCCGTGCCTACTGGAACGAGGGCGGCCCCGAACTGGACGTGGCGCGCGAGGACCGGGTGCCCGGGCCGCTGCGCGACATTCCCGTCATGGTCTACCGCGCCCGCGAGAGCAGCCGTCCGCAGCCGGTCTTCGTGTACCTGCACGGCGGAGGCTTTCGCATCGGCTCGCACCGCTCCAACGACCGCCAGATGCGCGAAATCGCCGCGGCCTGGGGTGGCACCGTCGTCAGCGCCGACTACGTGCACGTGCCCGAGCACACCTTCCCGGCGCCGGTCGAGGAGACCACGGCGCTGCTGCGCTGGCTGCACGAGCACGGCGCGGACTGGGGCATCGACGGCGGGCGTATCGCCTGTGGCGGCGCCTCGGCCGGTGCCAACGTGTCCTTCGGGGCGGCCGTGGGCCTGGGACGGGTGGCCTGGCTGCAGGCCGCGGTGGGCATCGTCGGCGCCTTCAGCGGCGACACCGGCACCGAGTCGATGCGGCGCTGGGGCGACGGTAACGTGTACCCCGACCGCGCCGGCGTGCCGGGCACCTTCGAGGCCTACGTGCCGCCGCCGGCGCAGCGCAACGATCCGCGCGTGGCCCTGCTGGAGGCCGACCCGGCCTTGCTGCCGCCCACCTTCCTGGCCGCCGCCGCATGCGACGTGTTCCTCGATGCCTCGGTGCGCCTGGCCCGGCGGCTGGAGGACGCCGGCCGCTTGCATGCGCTGAAGGTCTATCCGGGCATGTCGCACCTGTTCTTCGGCTACAGCCGCAGCGTGGACGGCGCGGCCGAGTGCGCCCGCGATATCGCGGCCTTCCTGTCGCAGCGGCTGCCGGTTTAGGGCCTGCCATCGGCGAAGCGGCGCTCGGCACGCGCCAGGTCGTCGACGGTGTCGATATCGGTGAGACAGCCGAGGTCTTCCACCGGCAATTCCAGCACCCGCCTGCCACGCAGCACGCGCGCAGCGCCTGCGGCCCCTGAAAGGCTGATCAGCTCAGCGCCGAGCGCGGCGGAAAAGCCCACCGGGTGCCCGCGCTCGCCCTGGCAGACCGGCACCACCGCCTCGTGGTGAGCCAAGGCGGCGGCCACGGCGCGCAGCGTCTCGGGCCGCACCAGCGGCAGGTCGCCGGGCAGCACCAGCCAGCCGGCGGCTTCGGGCGTGGCGCGCACGGCCGCCGCGATCGAGTCGCCCATGCCGGCGTGCGCGGCCTGCTCCAGGTGCCAGGGCAGGCCGCTCGCGCGCACCGCCGCCAGGGTGTGCTCCAGCACCGGGCGTCCCGCCAGCAGCGCCTGCAGCTTGGAGCCGTGGCCGCCGCTGGCGCGAAAGCGCTCGCCGCGGCCGGAGGCGAGCACCAGGATGGTCGGTTCGGATGGGGTCATGGCGGCGCAATCTACACTGCGTGGTTCTTGCCCTGCCGTAGTTGAGAGAGCATGGAAAACCTGGATGTGATGGTGCTTCGCACCTTGCGTGACTGGCGCGCCGCCGGCCAGTCGGCCCTGCTGGCCACGGTGGTTCGCACCTGGGGCTCGTCGCCCCGGCCGGTCGGATCGATCATGGCGCTGCGCGCCGACGGCGCGGTGATGGGGTCGGTCTCCGGTGGCTGCATCGAGGACGACCTGATCGAGCGCTACCGCGGCGCCATTGCGCACGAGCCGCCCCGGCTGGTTCGCTACGGCGTGAGTGCCGATGAGGCGCATCGCTTTGGCCTGCCCTGCGGCGGCACCCTGGAGCTGCTGCTGGAGTTCCAGCCCGACGCGGGCTCGCTGGCCGAGCTGGTCAGGGTGCTCGAATCGGGCCGGCTGGTGCGCCGCCACACCCGGCTGGCCGACGGCCGGGTGGACCTGGAGCCGGCGGAGGTGCCGTCGGACCTGCGCCTGGACGACAAGGAGCTGGTCAATCATTTCGGGCCCGAGTGGCGCATGCTGCTGATCGGCGCCGGCCAGATCTCGGAGTACCTCGCCACCATGGCGCTGTTCAGCGGTTTCGCCGTCACCGTGTGCGACCCGCGCGAGGAGTACCGGGGCAGCTGGCAGGTGCCCGGCGCGCGACTGGTGACCGGCATGCCCGATGACGTGGTGGCGGGATTCGGTGCCGACGCCCGCAGCTGCGTGATCGCGCTGACCCACGACCCCAAGCTGGACGACCTGGCGCTGATCGATGCGCTGGAGACCGACGCCTTCTACATCGGCGCCATCGGCAGCCGCCGCAACGACGCGGCGCGCCGGCAGCGCCTGGTCGAGCACTTCGGCCAGACGCCGGCCAGCCTGGCGCGGCTGCGCGGGCCGATCGGCCTCTACATCGGCAGCAAGACCCCACCGGAAATCGCGGTGAGCGTCATGGCCGAGGTGCTGGCGGTGAAGAACGGCGTGGTGCTGCCCGCGCAGATGCAGGTGGCCGAGGGGAAGGAGCTGCATGCCCAGTCCAGGGGCTAGGGGGGCACCGCGCTTCGGCGGCGCACCCTGGTCAGGTCTCGTTCATCGCCATGAGGGTGGCGTTGCCGCCGGCGGCGGCGGTGTTGATGCTGATGGCGCGCTCGATGACCAGCCGTTCCAGGGCGATGTCGGCGCCGATGACCCGTTCGATTCCCACCACGGGGCCCGGCCGTTCGGCCAGCGCCTGCTGCAGGCGCACGAGGCCGGGAGTGTCGCCTTCGTAGAGCACGAGGTCGAGGGCGACGCCGGGGGCGCGCCAGTCGGCGGCGAGGGTGATGGACGAGCGCACCTGCGGCGGCAGCCGCTGAAGCAGCGGCTGTTCGCCGGCGGGCCAGACGGCGCGGCTGCCCACGGCCAGCACCGCCGCCAGTTCGAGCAGGCGGGCTCCGTCGGTAGACGCCAGGCACAGCACCCCTCGGCGCGGCACTAGCCGGTATTCGTTGCGCTCGCCGGTGGGGCCGGGCAGGGGCATCACCGCGCCGCTGTGTGACCACTCGGCGAAGCGCCGGCAGGCGCGCGCCAGGGCCGCATCGCCCTTGGAGTCGCCCCACGCGGCCAGCGCGTTCAGCGCGGGGCGCGGCGGTGCCGGGGCGTCGGCCAGCCGGGGCATCGCATGGGCCGGCCGCTGCGACGTCAGGCGCAGCAGGTAGAGCGGTCCGCCGGCCTTGGGGCCGGTGCCGGACAGGCCCTCGCCCCCGAAGGGCTGCACGCCCACGACGGCGCCCACCATGTGCCGGTTCACGTAGACGTTGCCGGCGTGGCTGGCATCGACCACGCGTGCCACGGTTTCGTCGATGCGGGTGTGCAGGCCCAGGGTGAGCGCATAGCCGGTCGCGTTGACCTGGCCCATCAGGACGTCGAGCTCTTCGCGGCGGTAGCGCACCAGGTGCAGCACGGGTCCGAACACCTCGTGCGCCAGCTCGGAGACGCTGTCCAGTTCGATGAGCGTGGGCACCACGAAGGAGCCGCCGGCGCCGCCGCGTTCGTCGATGCAGGCGGTGTGCACCGCCCGGCCGCGGGCACGCATGCGCTCGACGTGCGCCTCGATGGCGGCCCGGGCTTCGTCGTCGATCACCGGGCCCACGTCCACCGCCAGCCGGTCGGGGCTGCCCAGGCGAAGTTGGGCCATCGCGCCCAGCAGCATCTCGCGCAGGCGGGGCGCGGCTTCCTGCTGCACGCACAGCACCCGCAGGGCCGAGCAGCGCTGGCCGGCGCTGTCGAAGGACGAGCCCAGGACGTCCGCCACCACCTGCTCGGGCAGCGCCGACGAGTCCACGATCATGGCGTTCTGCCCGCCGGTCTCGGCGACCAGCGGCACCGGCCGGCCGTGGGCATCGAGGCGGCCGACCAGGGCGGCCTGCAGCAGGCGCGCGACCTCGGTGGAGCCGGTGAAGAGGACGCCCTGCACCCGGGCATCGGCCACCAGCCGGGCGCCCACGCTCTCGCCGCGCCCGGGCAGCAACTGCACCACGCCGCGCGGCACGCCGGCGGCCCACAGCGCGCGCACCGCCTCGGCGGCGACGAGCGGCGTCTGTTCGGCCGGCTTGGCCAGCACGGCGTTGCCGGCGGCCAGCGCCGCCGAGACCTGGCCCATGAAGATCGCCAGCGGAAAGTTCCAGGGGCTGATGCAGGCCACCACGCCCAGCGGCCGGTGGCTGTCGTTGCCGAAGCTGGCGCGCACCTGCGCCGCGTAGTAGCGCAGGAAGTCCACCGCCTCGCGCACTTCGGCCACCGCGTTGGCCGTGGTCTTGCCGGCTTCGCGCACCAGCAGGGCAACCCAGCGCGGCAGGCTCGCCTGTAGCAGGTCGGCGCAGGCTTCCAGGCGGCGGGCCCTTTCGGCTGGCGGCAGCGCCGCCCACGCGGGCGCCGCGTCGGTGGCCGCGGCCAGCGCGGCGTCGACTTCGGCAAGGGTGGCTTCATGGACCGCACCCACGATGTCGGTCGGCCGCGCCGGGTTGCGGACCGGGGCGGCTTCGCCGGCGTGGCCGTCGGCTGCCCGCAGCGGCGGCGCCGACCGAGGCCGTGTCGCGTCCTGGGCCAGTTGGACCGCCAGGTCCTGGAGCACCGGCTCGCTGGCCAGGTCCAGGCCTTGCGAATTGAGCCGCTCGCCCAGGATGTGCGCCGGCAGCGGGATGCGCGGATGCGGCAGCCCGACGGCGCCTTCGCGCGCGGCCGCCGCTTCGATCTGCTCCGCCGGGTCGCGCACCAGTTCGGCGATGGGGACGGCCGGATCGGCGATGCGATGCACGAAGGAGCTGTTGGCGCCGTTCTCCAGCAGCCGTCGCACCAGGTAGGCCAGCAGCGTCTCGTGGCTGCCCACCGGGGCGTAGATCCGGCACGGCCGGCCGAGCCCGCCGTCGGCGGGTGGCCCGACCACCTGCTCGTACAGCGGCTCGCCCATGCCGTGCAGGCACTGGAACTCGTACTGCGCCGGCGTGTAGCGCGCCGGATCGGCCAGGTGGTGGATGGCTGCCAGCGTGTGCGCGTTGTGGGTGGCGAACTGCGGGAACACCGCCTCCGGCGCGGCCAGCAGTTGGCGCGCGCAAGCCAGGTAGGCGGCGTCGGTGTGCGGTTTGCGCGTGAACACGGGGTAGTCGCGCTGCCCCTCGATCTGCGCGCGCTTGATCTCGGAGTCCCAGTAGGCACCCTTCACCAGCCGCGCCATCAGCCGCCGGCCGCTGCGCCGGGCCAGCTCGACCAGGAAGGAGACGACCTGGGGCGAGCGCTTCTGGTAGGCCTGGATCACGAAGCCGAGCCCATCCCAGCCCTGCAGCGACGGCTCGAACGCGAGCCGCTCCAGCAGGTCCAGCGACAGCTCCAGCCGCTCGGATTCCTCGGCGTCGATGTTCAGCCCGATGTCGTGGCCGCGGGCCTGTTCGCACAGCTCGCGCAGCGCCGGATACAGCTCGCCCATCACGCGGTCCGCCTGCGAGCGGCTGTAGCGCGGGTGCAGGGCGGACAGCTTGATCGAGATCCCCGGGCCGTGGATGGGGCCGCGCCGGTCGGCCGCCTGGCCGATGGCCTGGATGGCGCCGGCGTAGGCCGCGTGGTAACGCCGGGCGTCATCGGCCGTGAGCGCCGCTTCGCCCAGCATGTCGAAGGAATAGCGAAAGCCCTGTGCCTCGCGCCCCCGCGCATTGGCCAGCGCCTGCTCGATGGTTTCGCCCGTCACGAACTGCTCGCCCAGCAGGCGCATGGCCAGGTCCACGCCCTTGCGCACCAGCGGCTCGCCGCCGCGGCTGACCAGCCGGGTCAGCGCGGCCGAGAGGCCGGCTTCGGAGTGGGTGGCGGCCAGCGCGCCGGTGATGACCAGGCCCCAGGTGGCGGCGTTGACGAACAGCGAGGGGCTGCGTCCCAGGTGCGCCTGCCAGGCGCCGTGCGCGATCTTGTCGCGGATCAGGGCGTCCCGCGTGGCCGCGTCCGGAATGCGCAGCAGCGCCTCGGCCAGGCACATCAGCGCCACGCCCTCCTGCGACGAGAGCGCGTATTCCTGCAGCAGTCCCTGCACCAGCCCGGCGCGGCCGGCCACGCGCCGGTGCCGCAGCCCCTGGGCCAGCCGGTGCGCGAGCGACCCCGTGGTGGCAGACATTGCGGGCGACAGGCGGGCCGTGGGCAGCAGCTCGCTCACCACCTCGCGTTCGGGTCGGCGGGCGGCGTGGCTGACCGCCTGCCGTAACGGTGACGCGGCCCACGGGCTGGGCTCGAGGAAACGCTGGAAAGGTGCGCTCACGGCGCCAAGGCTACCGCGACCGGTGCCCCGATGGGGCTGGGCAGACTCCTAGAGCTGCGTTTCTGGTTCGACCCGGCGGTAGCGGACCTGGTTGCGGTGGATATGGTCGAGACCCACGAACTCGTTGCGCGATTCGAAGCGGACCTCGAAGGTCGCGAAGGGCAGGTTCAGCCGCGAGGGTGGCCGGCCGTCCATCAGGGAGTATTTGCGCTTGAGGTTGATGCCGTCGTAGATCCAGGTGCCGGCGTGGATGTGCTCGGTCACCCGGCCACCCGGCCGGGTGAGTCGGACGACTTCGCGGAACGCACCGTCGGACGCGAGGTGAAGCAAGCGCCGCGACTGCACGTCATCGTCGACGTGCTCGCGAAGCCAGGTGCCGGGCAGGCGGCCGGCCACATCGACTGGCGGCGGCACCAGCCCGCCCGCCCCGTCGGCCTGGCCCTCCACCACCTGGGCGGGGCTGTGCCACGCGTGCAGCACCACCGCAAGCGAGAGTGCGGCCACGCCGTACGCGGCGGGCACGCGCTGGGCCGAGAGCAAACGCCGGGACATCGGCACCGATGATGCCGCCCCGCGCGGGTGGCGTGAAGCCGGGTAGCCCGAAAGAGGGGGTGGGCGCCGCGCGCGCGAAGGCTTGCGGGTCGGAGCCGCGACTGCGGGTTTTCCCGCATCGGAGGCGCGGCAACGTCCAGGCGCGACCATGGCCTACAGCCAAGCCGAGCTTTGTGCGGATACTGGACCGGATGGCTTTATTTCGACTGGAGTTCGCAATGGTTTCCGTGTCCCGCCGCAAACGTGAAAGCGCGGCCTTGTCCGCGCTGCGCCGCCACCACGATTCCGAGCCGCCGCCGCAGGGTGGCCACCAGCCGGAGGTCGAGGACGAGTCTCAACGGGTCAGGCGCCTGGAGAAAGCGAAGCCCCTGGAGAAGCCCGATGCCGGACGGACGACCAAGCTGGGCCGCAAGGTCGAGAGTCCCGCCAGCATCAAGACGGCCGGCCCCAGCGGCCAGCGCGGGTCGACCCAGCATCAGAAGCAACACACCAACAAATGAGTTCGGGCCGCCGCCGCGCCTCGTCGCGAGCGGCGCAGACCGGTGCCCGATAGGGCCACCGGTCTGGCGATCAGTGGGGCCGCAGGCTGGCGGCGCCGTTCATCGGGGCGGTGAAAACCGCCTGCCAGGCCTGGAACAGCGGGGATGCCGCTGCAGCGCTGGCCGCCTGGGTGGCGGCGCCAGCGGCGGTTTGTTGCTGCTGATCGCCAGGGCGCATGAACTCGTTCTGCGCCTTGAGCGAGGCGAGCATCATTTCCTGCGAGTACTGCGCCAGCTCGGTCAGGCTGGCCATCATCAGGCTCGATTGAATGCTCAGCAGCTCCATCGGCGTGCTGGCTTGCCGCAGGCGTTCCGCCGTCTGCTCCTGCAGCAGCGCCGCCCGTTGCAGCATGTGTTGCTGGGTCTGGTGGAAGACGTCCAGCGAACGCAGCATGGCCGAGGCGGCGCTGGCGCTGCTGGCCATCTGCTGCCGGGTGGCATCGGCCACGGTGTGGGCGCCTGCCGTGGCGTCGCTGTCGGCGGCCGCGGCCTCGCGGGTGCTGTTCCTGGTAGCCATGACTCTCTCCTGAAGGTCTCGATGAAATGGCCGCACGCTGGCGGTCGGCTGGCCGATGGATGGGGCAGGCCAGGTGGGCAGTCTAGGAGGGCAATCCTGGCGGTGGGGCTCAGCAATGCGCTGTTGCAATGCAACATGTACGGAAGCCGGGCGCCGAAGGTTCACGCCAGAGGCTCGAAGCCGAGCGTGGCCATGGCCGCCGCCGGATCGGTCCGCTGGCGCTCGTAATCGGCCCAGGGTTCGTTGCCGATGCCCAGGCGCTCGTCGACATCGGTCACGCGCCAGTGGTCGCCGCTGCGCAGGCCATCCAGCTCGCTCCAGGCCACCGGCACCGAGACGCCCAGCCCGGGACGGGCTCGCGCCGACCACGCACACGCGGTGGTGGCGCCGAAGCCGTTGCGCAGGTAGTCGATGAAGATGCGGCCCACCCGGTTGCGCGGGCCGCTCTTGGCCACGAAGCGGTCGGGCAGGGTGCGCGACAGGTGCTGCACCACGGCCTGGGAGAAGCCCTTGACCGTGTCCCAGCCGTACACCGGCTGCAGCGGCACCACCACGTGCAGGCCCTTGCCGCCGCTGGTCTTGAGGAAGGCGGGCAGGCCCAGCTCCTGCAGCAGCGCCCGCACCAGCGTGGCGGCTTCCTGCATCTGCGGCCATCCGACGCCCTCGCCCGGGTCGATGTCGAAGGTGACGCGATCGGGCTGCCGGATGCGCGAGGCCACGGCGTTCCAGGTGTGGAACTCGATCACGTTCATCTGCGCCGCGTGCACCAGGCCTTCGGCGCGCGCCACGGTGAGCAGGGGCGGGTGGTCGGGGTCGATGGCGCGGTCGAGGTCCTCGATGCCGGCCATGGAATAGCGCTCGGAATGCTTCTGGAAGAACAGCTCGCCATCGATGCCGCCGGGCGCGCGCACCAGCGACACCGGGCGGTCCAGCAGGTGCGGCAGCATCAGCCCGGCCACCCGCGCGTAGTAGCGCACCATGTCCATCTTGGTCACGCCGCTGGAGGTGTCGACCACGCGTTCGGGATGGCTGATCCGCAGCGCGGCGACCAGGGCGTCGGCCGCCTGCGGATCCGGCGCTGCCCGGTGCGCCGGCGAGCCGCCGGTGCGTGGGGCCTTCCTGCGCTCGGCCGGGCCCAGGTGGACCGCACTTTCGCGGGTGATCGCCTGGGCCGGTTTGTCGCCGCGCAGGCCATGGAACACGGCGTGCCGCACGCGGCCTTCGCGGGTCCATTCGCTGAAGGCGACTTCGGCCACCAGCACCGGGCGCACCCATCGGGGGCTGCCCGCGACACGATCGGATCTGGCGAAGGGGCTCGCGCGAGCAGCCAGGTCATCGAGCCGCTCGCGCAGGTCGGCCAGCGTCTCCTGGTCGAAGCCGGTGCCCACGCTGCCCGCGTAGCGCAACTTTCCGTCCTCGCCGTGCACCCCCAGGAGCAGCGCGCCAATGCCGGTGCGCGTGCCCTTCGGTTCGGTGTAGCCGGCGATGACGAATTCCTGCCGCAGCCCGCACTTGAGCTTGAGCCAATCGGTGGAGCGCTGACCCGTATAGCGCGACTGGCGACGCTTGGCGATGACGCCTTCCAGCCCGAGCTTGCAGGCCGACGCCACCACCTGCGCCGCCGGCGCGTCGAACTCGTCGGAGAAGCGCACCGAGGGGTGCGGCTTGCGGGCGACGATGCGCTGGAGCACCTCGCGCCTGGCGACCAGCGGCACCTCGCGCAGGTCGTGGCCGGCGCACCAGGGCAGGTCGAACAGGTAGTAGACGATGCCGGCCGTGCGCGGGGTGTCGAAGGCGCCCTGCAGCGCCTGGAAGTCGGCCGGCGAGTGGGTGCCGGGCATGATGATTTCGCCGTCGTACCAGCCGTCGGGCAGCTCCATGCCCTGCAAGGCATCTCGCAGCTCGGGCATGCGCGCCGTCCAGTCGTTGCCGTTGCGGGTGAACAGCCGCACCTGTGCGTTCTCGGCGCGGGTCAGCAGCCGGTAGCCGTCGAACTTGATTTCGTAGAGCCACTCGTCCGATGGGGCGGGCGGCGGCGCGTCGGCGAGGACGGCCAGCTGCGGCTGCAGTCGCGAGGGCATGGGTGCGGGACGGGCGCCGGGCGGCGGGCCGGACGCGGAGGAGGGCGCCGGATGGTCGGGCAAGTCCTTCACGCTGTCGGGCAGGGCCTCGGCGATGTCGTACTCGGCGGCCGGGCGGGCCTGCGCGTCGCGTTCCTTGATCAACAGCCAGGGGTCCTCACGCCCCTGGCCGCGGCCTTTCATGCGCACCAGGGTCCAGGCGCCGCGCAGCTTGTGGCCGCGAAGTTCGAACTTGAGCTTGCCGGTGGCGATGCCGCGGTGCGGGTCCTCGAGGGGATGCCAGGTGCCCTTGTCCCAGATGACGACCTTGCCGGCGCCGTAGTTGCCGGCCGGGATCTCGCCCTCGAAGGCGTTGTAGGCGATCGGGTGGTCCTCGGTGGGCGCGGCCATGCGCTTGTCGGCGGGGTCGAGGCTGGGGCCCTTGGGGACAGCCCAGCTTTTCATGGTGCCGTCGAGTTCGAGCCTGAAGTCGTAGTGCAGCCGCCGCGCCCAGTGCTTCTGGACCACGAAGGCGCGCGCGGCTTCGTTCGGCGCACCGCCTTCGGCCGGCTCGGGCGTCCGGTCGAAGTCGCGCTTGTCACGGTACGTCCTGAGTGCAGGGCTCGCGCGGTCGGCGGCCTGCGAGGTGCCCGGCCCCGGCCGGGGCCGGCCACGGGTGGCGCGCTTAGCCGCGGGCACGCGCCTCGTCGCGCAGGCGCTTGATCTGGTCGTGGTTGCGCTGCACGCCGTCGCACTGGTGCTGGATGACTTGCCGCAGGTGGGCCGGCATCGGCTTTTGCAGCGCCTTGCGATAGCGGGCGAGTGCGTTGTCCTCGCCGCGCTCGGCCTCTTCCAGCACGACCTTGTCGTCGTGGCTGCTCATGGCGGTGCGGACCGACACCCAGCCGCGATGGACCGAGCCCATGGCACTGCCACCCACGTCGGCGTCGGCTCCCATCTGCCGCAGCTGCTGCTCGAGCTCGCTCGCGCCACGACGGCATTCCTCGGCGCGCTGCATGAACACGGTCTTGAGAATCGCGCGATCGGTTCGGTCGGCGCACTGCTGGAAGCCGTACTCGCCGTCCTTGCAGGTCTCGACCAGTTCCTTGACCAGCTTGATGGTGTCGTCGCGGTCGCCTTCGTTCATGCCGGAGGCCTGGGCCGATCCGATCGATGCCGCCGCGCCGCCGACGCCGGTGCTCGAGCGGGTGTCCGTGCCGGCGGTGGTTCCCATCCCGGCGCCCATGCTCGAAGCCGGCGCCGTGTCGGCACGGGTGCGGTCGTAGTCGGTCGTGCCCGCCGGCGTGCCGGCGCCGCCGTAGCTGCCGGCGGCCGTGTGCGTGCTGTAGCTGGGATCCATGCTGGCGTTGGGGCTGATCGGGCCGCCGGCCATGGTGCTGGTCGTGCGCATGTCGGCCATGCCGGTGCCGCCGGTGCCGGCAGGGTCGGTGCCGGTGCCGGTTTCCACGAAGCGGTCATCGCGCTGCGACGGGTCCAGGCCGTGGTGGCCGTGCCGCCCTTCGAAGCTGGCCTTGTCGTCCTCGGTGACGCCGGGGCCTCCCGTGGGGAAGGACGAGTCGCTGGAAACCATGCCCGTGCCGTAGTGCGACAGGTTGGCGTCGGTCTGCCCGCGATAGTGCGGATCCACCCGCTCCCAGGCGGCGCGGCTCGCGGGGCGGGCTTCGTGCCAGCTCAGCGAAGAGCCGCCGCGGCGGGTGTCCCATTCGTTGGCGAGGTAGGGCTCGGCCGTATCCCAGTTGTCGTAGCGGCCACGTCCTTCCAGGCCGTGCCGGTAGGCCGGGCCGTAGTCGTCGTAGCTGCGCCCCGCCTCGTAGTAGGGCTCGCGGTTGTAGTTTTCGCGCCAGTAGGCTTCCTCGGCCGTGGGGTTCACGGCCTCGGCCGCGGCGCGGCCGGCAAGTCCACCGACCACGGCGCCGACGATGCCGCCGACCGCCATGCCGGCCGGTCCACCCACGACGCCGGCCGCCGCGCCGGCCAATGCGCCGCCGGCGGCACCGACGCCGGTGCCCACCGGGTGCGAGCCGGACTCGTCGCTCAGCGGATCACGATTGAGGTCTCTGTCTTCTGCGGCCATGGCGATGCTCCTTGCATGCTGAATGTGGAGGCGCGATCACCCCGATCGCGCTGATGTCGACCATGATCTCGCGGGGGCCAAACACGGCCGTCAGCGAAGCCGTGGACTGGCTGTAGGAAAAGCCCGAAGTCCCGGACCCGGGGGCAAAGACCCCGCGCACAGCGGCTCGGAACCACGTCCTACACACGTCGCGGCTGCGGTCGCGCAAGCTCGCAGGCCATGAGGACTTCCTTGCGCCGCACCACTGCGCACCTGCACTTGACCTATGGCGGCGGTGAAGCCAGCGAGGCCCTGATCGGGCGGCGCTTCACGCTGGAGGTCGAGGGCAGTGCGCTGACCCTGATGATCGACCTGACGCCGAATTTCCAGACGCGCAACAAGATGGCCGCGAGCTACCTGGACGCGACGGCGCTGCTTCGCAACCACGACCGCCTGCAGTCCCTCCAGTGCGACGACAACCTGGTGCGAACCCGCCTGGTGCGCACCTGGAAGGACATGCACGAGCCCACGCTGCGCATGCTGCTGGACCTCGGTCCGCGTGGCCAATTCGCGTACGCGGTGCGGCCGCACCTGCTGTTCACCGGCGGGGTGCAACTGGACGTGCTGCAGGCCCTGGATGCGTCCGCCTTCGACTCCGGCGTGGCCGAGACCGCGTGAGGACAGGCATGCGGTTCTGGTCGCCCTGTTCGCGTGCGGCGTTGGTGTGCTCGCTGCTGCTGGGCCTGCAGGGGCCCGCCCTGGCTGATCCGGCCGCGCTGCGCGAGCGGCACGAGGCGTTGCGCGACGCCCTGCGCGGCAGCCCCTTTGGTCGTCCGCTGCACCTGGAGTCGCGTCAGATGGGCGAGAGCCTGCAGGGCGACGTGTACGCGGTGCTCGACCACTCGTTCGAGAAGGTGCGCGACGCGCTGGCCCAGCCGGCGAACTGGTGCGACGTGATGATCCTGCCGTTCAACACCAAGTACTGCCATGCGGTGCAGGCCGACGGCGGGCCGGCCCTGATGGTGCGCATCGGGCGCCGCTACGACCAGCCGGTCGAGCACGCGTTCCGGCTGCAGTTCGACCACCGGCTGGTGGCCGCCTCCCCGCGCTACTTCGAGTGCCGGCTCAGCGCGCAGGAAGGGCCGGTGGGGACGCGCGACTACCGCATCGTGGTGTCCGCCATCCCGCTGGACGGGGGGCGCACCTTCCTGCACCTGGGGTATGCCTACGGCTTCGGCACCATGGGCCGGATCGCCATGCACGCCTACCTGGCGACCGCGGGCGCCGACAAGGTGGGCTTCACCCGCGTGAACAACGGCGCGGGCGGCCACGGGCTCATCGGCGGCATGCGCGGCGCCGTCGAGCGCAACGCCATGCGCTATTACCTGGCCATCGACACCTTCCTCGATTCGCTCGACGCCCCGCCGGCGCAACGCGCGGAGCGACGCATCCAGGGCTGGTTCGATGCGACCGAGCGATATCCGCTGCAACTGCGCGAGATGGACCGCCGGACCTATGTGTCGATGAAGCGGATGGAGGTGGAACGGCAGCAGACCCTGCTGCCGTGAGTTGCCCCGGTCAGCGCAGCCCGGCCGCTGCACGCAGCACGGCCGCCCGGTCGGTCCGCTCCCAGGCGAACTCGGGTTCTTCGCGGCCGAAGTGGCCATAGGCCGCGGTCTTCTGGTAGATGGGGCGCAGCAGGTCCAGCATCTGGATGATGCCCTTGGGCCGCAGGTCGAAGTGCTCGTTGACCAATGCGGCGATGCGCTCGTCGGGGATGACGCCGGTGCCCTCGGTGTAGACCGTCACGTTCATGGGCCGGGCCACGCCGATGGCGTAGGCCACCTGCACCTGGCACTGGCGCGCCAGGCCGGCGGCGACCACGTTCTTGGCGACGTAGCGCGCAGCGTACGCGGCGGAGCGGTCCACCTTGGACGGGTCCTTGCCCGAGAACGCGCCGCCGCCGTGCGGGCAGGCGCCGCCGTAGGTGTCGACGATGATCTTGCGGCCGGTGAGGCCGCAGTCGCCCTGCGGGCCGCCGATGACGAAACGGCCGGTGGGATTGATGAGGTAGCGGGTTTCCTTGAGCCACTCGCGCGGCAGCACCGGCTTGATGATTTCCTCGACCACCGCCTCGACGAACGAGGCCTTCATCTTGTTGCCGTCGCTCTGCTCGGGGCTGTGCTGCGTGGACAGCACCACGGTGTCGATGCTGTGCGGCTTGCCGTCGACATAGCGCATGGTCACCTGGCTCTTGGCGTCGGGACGCAGGAAGGGCAGGCGCCCGTCCTTGCGCAGTTGCGCCTGGCGCTCCACCAGCCGGTGGGCATAGTGGATGGGCGCGGGCATGAGTTCGGGCGTCTCGTCGCAGGCGTAGCCGAACATCAGGCCCTGGTCGCCGGCGCCGGTGTTCAGGTAGTCGTCGCTGGCATGGTCCACGCCCTGGGCGATGTCGTTGGACTGCTTGTCGTAGCAGACCATCACGGCGCAGCCCTTGTAGTCGATGCCGTACTCGGTGTTGTCGTAGCCGATGCGCTTGATGGTGTCGCGCGCGACCTGGATGTAGTCGACGTGCGCGTTGGTGGTGATCTCGCCGGCCAGCACCACCAGGCCGGTGTTGGTCAGCGTCTCGGCGGCCACCCGGCTGCGCGGGTCCTGCGTGAAGATCGCGTCGAGGATGGCATCCGAAATCTGGTCGGCGACCTTGTCGGGGTGGCCTTCGGAAACCGATTCGGATGTGAAGAGGAAGTCGTTCGCCATTTGAGATACTCCGTCAGTTGAAAGGCGCGTTGCCTTTGCGGGAGCTTCGGCGAACGCTTTAGCAGCTCTTGTTTAACGTCGCCCTGCAAGTAGTCCAATAACTCAGCGACCGCCACATTCTATAGCCGGTTTTTTTCGTCGCTGGCTCCTTCTTCTTGCCCCATGTTGCTGCTGTTCCGGCTGCTGTCCCGTGTGCCCCTGCGCGCCCTGCACGCGCTCGGCGCGGTGCTGGGCTGGGTGGTGTTCCTGGCGTCGCCCACGTACCGGCGGCGCTTTCTCGAACACGCCCGGCAGGCGGGCTACGCCTTCGGCGAGGTGCGGCCGGCGGTGGCGCACATCGGCCGCATGGTCGGTGAGTTGCCTCGCATCTGGCTCGGTGCCCCGGTGCGCGCCGAGATGGAGAACGCCGCCAGTCTCGACGCAGCCTATGCGGCCGGCCGCGGCGTGCTGCTGCTCACGCCGCACCTGGGCTGCTTCGAGGTGACGGCGCAGGCCATCGCCGCACGGCACCAGGCCGCCCATGGTCCGTTCACGGTGCTGTTCCGGCCGGCGCGCAAACCCTGGCTGGCGCCGGTGGTGGCGGCCTCGCGCCAGCGGCCCGGGCTGGCGCCGGTGCCCACCACGCTGGCCGGCGTGCGACAGATGATCAAGGCGCTGCGGCAGGGCCAGGCCGTGGGGCTGTTGCCCGACCAGGTGCCGCCCGATGGCATGGGCCTGTGGGCGCCGTTCTTCGGACAACCCGCCTACACCATGACACTGGCCGCGCGCCTGGCACAGCAGACCGGCTGCGAGGTGCGCCTGGTCTGGGGCGAGCGCCTGCCGGCCGGCCGCGGCTACGTGCTGCACTTCCGCGAGTTGCAGGCGCCGTGGCCCGAGTCGCTGCAGGATGCCGTGGAGCAGATGAACCGCGAGATGGAGCGCGTGATCCGCGAGTGCCCGCAGCAGTACCTGTGGAGCTATGCGCGATACAAGAAGCCGCGCCGCCAGGAGGGCGCATGAATCGCCGTCGCTGGCGCGCACGCCTGGGAGGTTGGGTCACGCTCGGCTTCCTGTGGCTGTTCCATTGGCTGCCGCTGTCGTGGCAGGCGGCGTTCGGCCGGGTGATCGGCGGATGGCTCTGGCAGCTTGCCGGCTCGCGCCGGCGCATCACGTTGCGCAACCTGCAGCTGTGCCTGCCGGAGCTTTCCCCGGCGGATCACGAGCGCCTCGGCCGTGAGCTGTTCAAGTGGTTCAGCCGCAGCGTGCTCGAGCGCGGCCTGCTGTGGTGGGCGCCCGAAAGCCGATTGCGCAAATTGATCCACGTGGAAGGCGACGTGGGCTTCGCCGATCGGCACGAGGGCGCCGTGATGTGGCTGGCGCCACACTTCGTCGGGCTGGACGTGGCGGGCGCGGCCTGCCAGTTGTTCGTGAAGCGGCCGGGTGCCTCGATCTACCAGTCGCAGACCAACCCGGTGATCGATGCGGCCGTGCGTCGCGGCCGCCTTCGGCACGGCCGGGCCGAGATCTTCGCGCGGTCGGAGACGGCCAAGCCGCTGATGCGGGCGGTGCGCCAGGGCGCCGCCTTCTTCAACCTGCCCGACATGGATTTCGGGGCGCGTGATGCGGCCTTCGTCCCCTTCTTCGGCGTGCCGGCCGCCACGCTGCTGGCGCCTTCGCGCATGGCCCGCGCGCTGCGCATGACGGTGCAGCCGGTGGTGTGCACCATGCTGCCGGGCGGCGAGGGCTACCGGGTGCGCTTCCTGCCGCCGTGGGAGGACTTCCCCAGCGACGATGCCGTGGCCGACACGGCGCGCATGAACCGCTGGATCGAGGAGCGCGTGCGTGAATGCCCCGAGCAGTATTTCTGGGTGCACAAGCGCTTCAAGACCCGCCCGCCGGGCGAGCCGCCGCTCTATTGACCGGGGGCCGCTTCGGCGGCGGGATGCACCCACTGCCACAGCAGGTGCGCGGTCTCCTCCACTCCCTGCTTCTTGAGGGCCGAGAACAGCCGCACCTCGCCGCCACCGGCCTGCAGCCGCATGATCGATAGCGCCTTCTGCGCCTCGACCCGGTTGAGCTTGTCGGCCTTGGTCAGGAGCACCAGGAACTTCAGGCCCTGCTCGACGCGCGGGCGGATCACTTCCAGCAGGATCTCGTCGAGTTCGGTCAAACCATGCCGCGGGTCGCACAGCAGCACCACGCCACGCAGGTTCTCGCGGGTGACCAGGTAGTTGGCCATGACCTGCTGCCAGCGCACCTTGTCCTGCTTGGGCACCGCCGCGTAGCCGTAGCCGGGAAGGTCGGCCAGCACGGCGTCGGTGATGCCCTGGCGGCCCAGCGAAAACAGGTTGATGCTTTGCGTGCGCCCGGGCGTCTTGGAGGCGAACGCCAGCCGCTTTTGCTGCGTGAGCGTGTTGATGCAGGTGGACTTGCCGGCGTTGGAGCGGCCGACGAACGCGATTTCGGGGTGCTCGTGCGCGGGCAGGAACTCCAGCCGGGGTGCGGTGGTGAGGAAGCGCGCGGTGTGCATCCATCCCAACGCCTGGGCCGGCGTGATGCCGTCGGAGGTGGGGGGCGTGGTGCTCGGTTCGGGAGAGGCGGGCGGACCCGGCGGATGCGTCATGGGGAAGGTTCCAGCGGCCGGGTGGGCCAGGGACGGCATTGTAGAATCTGCCGGTTTTGCGCCCTCCAACTCGATACGAACTTATGAAGTTGCCCGCTTCCCTGCTGCTGGCGGCCGTGCTTGCGGCGCCGCTGCTGTCGACGGCCCAGGCCCCCCAGGCTCCGCAGGCTGCCCCCGCCCCGTCCGATGCGCCGGCGGCTGCGGCGCCCACCCAGGCTGCCAAGCCGGACCTTGCGCAGGGTGAGCAGCGCTACACCGCGGTTTGCGCGTCCTGCCACGGGCCGGCGGGCAACTCCGGCGCCCCGGCCAATCCCAAGCTGGCCCAGCAGCACCCTGAATACCTCATCAAGCAGCTGCAGGAATTCAAGAGCGGCAAGCGCCCGAGCCCCATCATGCAAGGCTTCGCGGCCCAGCTGACCCCACAGGACATGCAGAACATCTCCTATTGGCTCGCGAGCCAGCAGCTGAAGCCGGGCTTTGCCCGCGACAAGCAGGCGGTCGCGCTCGGTGAGCGCATCTGGCGCGGCGGCATCGCCGACCGCAACATCGCCGCCTGCGCGGGCTGCCACAGTCCCAATGGCGCCGGCATTCCGTCCATGTATCCGCGGCTGGCCGGCCAGCACGCCGACTACACCGCGGACCAGCTGATCGCATTCCGGGAGGGCAAGCGTCCGAACAGCCCGCAGATGACCCAGATCGCCGCCAAGATGAACGACCGCGAGATCCGCGCGGTGGCCGACTACGTGGCGGGCCTGCGTTGACCGCGGTCGTGAGCCGGGTGTGACTCGGCGGCGGCTTCCTCTGCGGGAACCAACGCCGCACCCTCACACCTAAGCAGGCGGGAGCTCCATCGGCCCCCGCCTTTTTTCTTTCCCCCGCCCCTCGTCTTTTTTCCATGACCGCATCGACCCAGGGACTCCAGGTCCGCCGAGGTTCGCACGCGCTGCGCTCCGCGGTGGAGTTGCTGTCGTCGATGCGCTTCGCCATCTCGCTGCTCACCGTGATCTGCATCGCCTCGGTGATCGGCACGGTGCTCAAGCAGCACGAGCCCGCGGTGAACTATGTCAACCAGTTCGGCCCGTTCTGGGCCGGCGTGTTCGGTGCGCTCAAGCTCAACGCCGTCTACAGCGCCTGGTGGTTCCTGCTGATCCTGGCCTTCCTGGTGGTGAGCACCTCGCTGTGCATCGCCCGGAACACCCCCAAGATCTTCGCCGACCTGCGCTCCTACAAGGAGAACATACGGGCGCAGAGCCTGCAGGCGTTCTCGCACCGGGCCCAGGGCGAGCTGGTCGATGCGCCGGAGGTGGCCGCGCAGCGGATCGGTTCGGCACTGGCGAAGGCCGGCTGGCGGGTCAAGCTGCAGCGCCGTGAAGGAACGGCCGGCACGGGCTGGATGGTGGCGGCGCGCGCGGGCGCGGCGAACAAGCTGGGCTACCTGGCCGCGCACGGGGCCATCGTGCTGGTTTGCCTGGGCGGCCTGCTCGATGGCGACCTGATCGTGCGGGCCCAGATGTGGTGGGGCGGCAAGACGCCCTACCAAGGCGGCGGAATGATCGCCGACGTGGCGCCCGTGCACCGGCTTCCCGCCACCAACCCCACCTTCCGGGGCAACCTGCTGGTGGCCGAGGGCACGCAATCGGGCACGGCCATCCTGAACCAGAGCGACGGCATCTTGCTGCAGGAGCTGCCGTTTTCGATCGAGCTGAAGAAATTCATCGTCGAGCACTACTCGACCGGCATGCCCAAGCTCTTCGCCAGCGAGATCGTGATCCACGACCGCCAGAGCGGCGAGAAGATCCCGGCGCGGGTGGAGGTGAACCATCCGGCGCGGCACCGCGGCATCGAGATCTACCAATCGAGCTTCGACGATGGCGGCTCGACCGTGCGGCTGCGGGCGGTGCCGCTCAACGGCAGCACCAAGCCGTTCGAGATCGAGGGCGTCATCGGTGGCAGTTCCCAGTTGACCCGCGGCGACGGCACGGACGCCGATCGCATGACGCTGGAGTACACCGGGCTGCGCGTGATCAACGTCGAGAACTTCGCCGGCGAAAGCGCCAGCGGTGCCGACGTCCGCAAGGTGGACCTGCGCGAATCGATCGAATCGCGACTGGGCGCGGCCAACAAGACGGTGAGCCGCCGCGAGCTGCGCAACGTCGGGCCCAGCGTGACCTACAAGCTGCGCGATGCGGCCGGGCAGGCCCGCGAGTTCCACAACTACATGCTGCCGGTGGACATGGGGCAAGGCACCGGGCCGGTGTTCCTGCTGGGCGTGCGCGACACGCCGGCCGAGGCGTTCCGGTACCTGCGCATTCCGGCCGATGACAAGGGCGAGCTCGACGGCTTCCTGCGCTTGCGCCAGGCGTTGGCCGACCCGGCGCTGCGCGAACAGGCGGTGCGCCGCTTCGCGACCCAGGCCACCGACCCCGGCAAGCCCGAGCTGACCGAGCAGCTGGCCGCCTCGGCCCAGCGCGCGCTCGAGCTCTTCGCGGGCGCTGCGCCGGGTCCCAATGGCAAGACGGTGGGCGGGCTGCAGGCGATCGCCGATTTCATGGAGGCCAGCGTGCCCGAGACCGAGCGCGCCCGAGCCGGCGAGGTGGTCATCCGCATCCTCAATGGCTCGCTCTTCGAGCTCGCGCAGCTGACGCGGCAGCAGGGCGGCCTTGCGCCGCTGGAGCCGGGCGAGGCGACCCAGTCTTTCATGAACCAGGCGGTGCTGGCGCTGAGCGACATGCACCTCTACCCGGCCCCCGTGGCCTTCCGGATGGTCGACTTCAACCAGGTCCAGGCCAGCGTGTTCCAGGTCGCCCGTGCCCCTGGCCGCAACATCGTCTACCTGGGGTGCCTGTTGTTGATCGTCGGCATCTTCGCCATGCTGTACGTCCGTGAGCGCCGGCTCTGGGTCTGGCTCGAGGCGACCGGCAGCGGCAGCGGCAGCCGCGCCAGCATGGCCCTGTCCACCAACCGCAAAACCATGGATGCCGACCGAGAATTCAACCACCTGCGCAGCCAGCTGATCGACACGCAAGGACCCGCATGAACACGGCGACCACCACCCTGATCCTGAACGAGGGCTTCCTGGCCCGGCGCAATTGGCTCGACTGGCTGTTCGCCGCCCTGGTGCTGGCGGGCGGCCTGTTCGCCTTGCAGCGCTACGGCAGCTACATGGACGTGTACGAGAAGGCCATCTTGCTCGGCTCGATCCCATCGGCGATCTGGTTGGGATGGTTCTGGCGGCCGCTGCGGGCGCTGATGGTCGCGGTGGCGGCGTTCTCGTTGCTGGCGATCGCCGCTTACCAGTCCGACCTGGCACGAGCCGACACCGTGTTCTGGTTGAAGTACTTCCTGTCCAGCCAGTCGGCCATTCTCTGGATGAGCGTGCTCTTCTTCATGAGCACCACGTTCTACTGGCTCGGCATGTTCGCTCGTGGGCAGGCGGCCGCGATGGAGCGCATCGGCTCCGGCGTCGCCTGGGCGGCGGTCACCATGGCGCTGATCGGCAGCATGGTGCGCTGGTACGAGAGCTACCTGATCAGCCCGGACGTCGGCCACATTCCGGTGAGCAACCTGTACGAAGTGTTCGTGTTGTTCTGCTGGATGACCGCGGCCTTCTACCTGTACTTCGAGCAGCAGTACGGCACCCGGGCGCTGGGCGCCTTCGTGATGCTGATCGTCAGTGCCGCGGTCGGCTTCCTGCTCTGGTACACGGTCGTGCGCGAGGCCCACGAGATCCAGCCGCTGGTGCCTGCGCTGCAAAGCTGGTGGATGAAGCTGCACGTACCCGCCAACTTCATCGGCTACGGCACCTTCGCCATCGCCGCCATGGTGGCCTTCGCCTATCTCATCAAGATGCACGCCGCCGAAACGCGGTGGTGGAAGCTGGCGCCGCTGTGGGCGCTGGGCGTGGTGCTGTGCTTCGAGCCGCTGGTGTTCCGGCAGTCTGCCAGCGGCGGCATGAGCGACTACTGGGCGGTGTATTTCGGGCTGTCGGCCCTGATCGCCGGTGGCATCGTCGCGCTGCGCGGTCGCATCGCGCAGCGCTTGCCCGCCTTCGAGGTGCTGGACGATGTCATGTACAAGGCCATCGCCGTCGGCTTCGCGTTCTTCACCATCGCCACCGTGCTGGGCGCCTTGTGGGCGGCCGAGGCCTGGGGCGGCTACTGGAGCTGGGACCCGAAGGAAACCTGGGCGCTGATCGTCTGGCTCAACTACGCGGCCTGGCTGCACATGCGGCTGATGAAGGGCTTGCGGGGTGCCGTGTCGGCGTGGTGGGCGCTGGTGGGGCTCGCCATCACGACCTTTGCGTTCCTGGGCGTGAACATGTTCCTGTCCGGCTTGCACAGCTACGGCAACCTCTGACGGGCCGGCCCGCATCAGGGTCTTGGCACCGGGCGCGAGAATGGATCACGATCACTTGACCGAAGAAGGATGGCCATGCAGATCAAGACAGACCGCGACGGCTTCGTGCATCCGGTGCCTAGCGAGATCACCCCGTGCACCGTCTATCAGAACCGCCGAGACTTGATCCGGTGGATGGCGGGCGGTGCGGCCGGTGCGGCCCTGGCCACGTGGGCCGGCCGTGATGCCCGGGCGCAGATGCAGCGGCCAGGAAAGCTGGCTCCGCTGCCGGGCGCGCGCTCCACGGTGGAAGGCGCAGTCACCATGGAAAAGGTCACGCCCTATCAGGACGCCACCACCTACAACAACTTCTACGAGTTCGGCACCGACAAGGACGACCCGGCGCGGTACGCGCACACGCTGGTGACGCAGCCCTGGACGGTGGAGGTCGATGGACTGGTGCGCAAGCCCGGCAAGTTCGGGCTCGAGGACCTGCTCAAGCTGTCGGCCCAGGAAGAGCGGATCTACCGCCTGCGCTGCGTCGAAGGCTGGTCGATGGTGATTCCCTGGGTCGGCTACTCGTTGTCGCACCTGATCGACCGGGTGGAGCCGCTGGGAAGCGCGAAGTACGTGGAGTTCGTGACCCTGGCCGACCCCAAGACCATGCCGGGTGTGCGCTCGCGCGTGCTCGATTGGCCATACGTCGAAGGACTGCGCCTGGACGAGGCGCGGCATCCGCTCACGCTGCTCGCCTTCGGCATGTACGGCGAGGTCTTGCCCAAGCAGAACGGCGCACCGCTGCGGCTGGTGGTGCCCTGGAAGTACGGCTTCAAGAGCGGCAAGTCGCTGGTGCGCATCCGCTTCACCGAGCAGGAGCCGCGCATCGCCTGGAACAAGGCAGCGGCCAACGAGTACGGCTTCTATTCCAACGTCAACCCGAACGTCGACCATCCGCGCTGGAGCCAGGCGACCGAACGCCGGATCGGCGAAGACGGGCTGTTCACCAAGCGGCGCAAGACGCTCATGTTCAATGGCTACGAGGCCCAGGTCGGGCAGCTCTACGCCGGCATGGACCTGCGCAAGTTCTTCTGATGGCGGCTGCCCCGGCGCGCGGGCGCCTGTTCGACCGGGCTTTGAAGCCCGCCGTCTTCCTGCTGTCGCTGGGACCGTTCGCGTACCTGTTCTGGGCAGCCGTGGCCAACGAACTGGGGCCCAATCCGGCGGAGGCCCTGATCCGTTCCTTGGGGGAGTGGGCGCTTCGCTTCCTGTGCCTGACCCTGGCCGTGACGCCGGCGCGCGTGATGTTCAACCTGCCGCGACTGGCGCTGCTGCGGCGGATGCTGGGCCTGTTCACCTACTTTTACGCCCTGCTGCACCTGCTGGGGTACGCGGCTTTCGACATGGGGTTCGACTGGGGCGAGATCGTGCGTGACATTCCCAAGCGGCCCTTCATCCTGGTGGGCTTCACCGCGTTCGTGCTGCTCACGCCGCTGGCCGCGACCTCGTTCAACCGGGCGATCCGAATGATGGGTGCGCGAAGGTGGCAGCAGCTGCATCGGCTCGTCTATGCGGTGGCGGGGCTGGTCATCCTGCACTTCTTCTGGATGCGCGCCGGCAAGAACGACTTCGCCGATGTGGCCGTCTATGGCGCCATCCTCGCGTGCCTGCTCGGCTGGCGCGTCTGGCGCCGGTTCGCGGCGCCGCGAACCGCCCGTCGCGGTGTCATGAGTCGATGAGGCGCTCGAGCCGCAGCTGGTCGGCAATGCCTTCGCGCTGCCGGATCAGGTGGGTGTGGCTGCCGTCCACCAGGATCTCCGCCGCGCGGCCCCGGCTGTTGTAGTTGCTGGCCATGCTCATGCAGTAGGCGCCGGCGGACAGCACCGCGACGTGGTCACCGGCCTTCACGGCGAGGTCACGGTCTCGGCCGATCCAGTCACCGCTTTCGCAGACGGGTCCGACCACGTCATAGCGGGTGGCCGGGCCGGCGCGGCGCTCCAAGGGCTCGATCCGGTGGTAGGCCTCGTACATGGCCGGCCGCGGCAAGTCGTTCATCGCCGCATCGACGATGCAGAAGTTCTTGTGTTCACCCGGCTTGAGGTACAGCACCTCGGCCAGGCACACGCCGGCGTTACCCACCAGCGAGCGGCCGGGCTCGACCATCAGGTGCCGGTCACCGAAGCCCCGGGCGTCGAGCCGCTGGAGCAGTTCGGCCCAAAGCGCATCGGCGGCCGGCGGCGTCTCGCCGTTGTAGTCGATGCCGAGGCCACCACCGAAGTCGATGTGCTGCAGGCGGATGCCTTCGGCTTCGATGGCTTCCACCAACTCGAGCACGCGGTCGAGCGCGTCCAGGTAGGGCGAGCCTTCGGTGATCTGCGAGCCGATGTGGCAATCGATGCCGATGACGCGCAGGCCGGGCAGGGCGGCCGCGCGTCGGTAGGCCTGCAGCGTCCGCTCGTGGGCCACGCCGAACTTGTTGTCCTTCAGCCCGGTGGAGATGTAGGGGTGCGTGCGCGCGTCGACATTGGGATTGACGCGGATGCTGACCGGCGCCACCCGGGCCGCTTGCGTGGCGACATCGCTCAGCACGTCCAGCTCGGCCTCGCTCTCGACGTTGAAACAGCCGATGCCCACGTCGAGTGCGCGACGCATCTCCACGCGGGTCTTGCCGACGCCGGAAAAGATCACCTTGCGCGGCTCGGCGCCCGCCTGCAGCACGCGCTCGAGTTCGCCGCCCGAGACGATGTCGAAACCGCAGCCGGCCCGAGCGAACAGCTGGAGCACGGCGAGGCTGGAGTTCGCCTTCATCGCATAGCAGATGGTGGCCCGACGCCCGGCGAATCCGCGCTGGTAGGCGGCCAGCGATGAGAGCATGGCGGCCTTGGAGTACACGTACAGCGGCGTGCCGTACTGGCGCGCCAATTCGGAAAGCGGCACGTCCTCGATGAACAAGGCGTCGCCGCGGCGGGCGACATGCGGATGTCCGGGCAGGGGCTTCATCGCAGGACCGGTTGGGGAGTGGGTTTCGCCGCGGGAGCCGATGGTGTGGTGCCGGGCTGGCGCGTGGGCAGCAGGGTCTCGGGCAACGTGGCCCGGCCGACGGCCGCTTCGCCCGTGGGCAGGACCAGTGGACCCTTCTGGCCGCACCCCATGAGCAGGGCTGCCATGGCCAGGGCCAATATTCCGCTCGCGGGGGGGCTGACTAGAATCGATTTCGACAACGCGAACATCGACGAATTGTAATGACCGACCTCGAATACATGGACCGGGCCGAGGCCTTGCTGCGCAGCGTCGAGACGACCTGCGACCGCATCAGCGACGAGTCCGATGCCGACCTCGACAGCCAACGCGTGGGCGGCATGGTGACGATCACCTTTCGCAACGGGAGCCAGATCGTGGTGAACCTGCAGAAGCCCCTGCAGGAGGTCTGGATGGCCGCGCGCGCGGGCGGCTTCCACTACCGCTACGACGGTTCGCGCTGGATGGACACCAAGGGGCAGGGCGAGTTCTTCGCCAGCCTGTCCCGGCTGGCGAGCGAACAGGCTGGACAAGCGCTCAGCTTCACCCCTTAGCGGAACAAGTCCAGGATGCTCTTGCGCTCCACGTTGGGAGGCAGGTGACGATCGGGTGGCTGGCCGTCCGAATTCATCAGGCTGCGGTCCCAGGTGGGATTGTTCGCCGGCGGCTGCTTCGCGCCATCGCGGAACAGCACCGGCGCACCCTCGCCCAGCGGCGCCAGCGGCGTGGTCGGCACGCCGAGGCTGCGCACGCCGCCACCCAGTGCGTATTCGCTGTAGGTCCACTCGCCGCCCACGTTCACCACGCCATCCGGCGGTGCCGGCTCGACAACCGGCACGCCCCGAAGGGCTGGCTCCATGAAGTTGATCCAGACCGGCAGCGTCAGCCCGCCGCCGGTTTCGCGGTCACCCAGTGAACGCGGGGTGTCGTAGCCGATCCAGGTGACCGCCACCAGGCTCGGGTGGAAGCCGGCGAACCAGGCATCGATCGAATCGTTGGTGGTGCCGGTCTTGCCGTAGACGTCGGGGCGCTTCAGGGTGGACTGCGCTCGCGCTGCGGTGCCCGACCGGGTGATCTCCTGCAGCAGCCGGTTCATGACGAAGGCATTGCGCGCGTCGATCGCACGCAGCGCCTCGTTGGGCAGCGGCGGCTGCGTCTCGACCAAGGTCTTGCCCCGGTGATCGGTGATCTTTCGGATCAGCCACGGATTGACGCGGTAGCCGCCGTTGGCGAACACGGCATAGCCCGCGGCCATCTGCATCGGCGTGACCGCGCCGGCGCCCAGCGCCATGGTGAGGTAGGCCGGGTGCCGCTCGGTGTCGAAGCCGAAGCGGCCGACCCATTGCTGCGCCTCCTGCGTGCCGATGGCCTGCAGGACCCGGATCGAGACCATGTTCTTCGACTTGGCCAGAGCGGTGTGCAAGGGCATCGGGCCCTCGAAGCGGCCGTCGTAGTTCTTGGGCTCCCAAGGCTGCCCGCCGGTCACGTCGGAGCCGAAGAACAAGGGCCCGTCATCGATGACCGTGGTCGGCGTGAAGCCCTTCTCCAGGGCCGCCGAATAAATGAAGGGCTTGAACGCGGAGCCAGGCTGGCGCCAGGCCTGGGTGACATGGTTGAACTTGTTCTTGTTGAAGTCGAAGCCCCCCACCATCGCCTGGATGGCGCCGTCGCGCGGATCGAGCGCGACGAACGCGCCCTCGACCTCCGGCAGCTGCGTGATCTCCCAGTTCTTGGCCGTCTTGACCACGCGGATCACGGCGCCACGGCGGATCTTGATCTTGGGCGGAGCCTTGTCGGACAAGCCGGATTGCGCCGGTCGCAGCCCCTCCCCGGTGATCTCGATGGGATCGGCGTTCTGGCGCACGGCCACCACGCGGCGGGGGCTCGCTTCCAGGACCACGGCCGACATCAGGTCGCCGTTGTCGGGGTGTTCGGCCAGCACGTCGTCGATCGCATCCTCCAGCGCGGCACGGTCGTCCGGCAGGTCCACGAACTGCTCGGGGCCGCGGTAGAACTGGCGCCGCTCGTAATCCATGATGCCCTTGCGCAAGGCGCGGTACGCCGCTTCCTGCTGGTCGGCGCGGATGGTGGAGTACACGTTCAGGCCGCGCGTGTAGGTTTCGGCGCCGTACTGCGCGTGGACCAGCTGGCGCACGGTCTCGGCCACGTATTCCGCGTGAACCCGCAGCGGGTCGGCCGTCGAGCGGAACTGCAGTTCCTGGCGCTTGGCCGCTTCGGCCTGCGCGGTGCTGATGAAGCCGTTCTCCTCCATGCGCTCGATGATGTAGAGCTGGCGGGAGCGGGCGCGCTTGGGATTGACCAGCGGGTTGTATGCCGAGGGAGCCTTCGGCAGTCCCGCCAGCATGGCCGCCTCGGCGATGGTCAGGTCCTGCATCGGCTTGCCGAAATAGGTCTCGGAAGCCGCCGCGAAGCCGTAGGCCCGATTACCCAGGAAGATCTGGTTCATGTAGATCTCCAGGATCCGGTCCTTGGACAACTGGTGTTCGAGCTTGAACGTCAGCAGCACCTCATAAAGCTTGCGGGTGAAGGTCTTCTCGGACGAGAGATACACGTTGCGCGCCACTTGCATGGTGATCGTCGACGCCCCCTGGCTCTTGGCCCGTCCGAGGTTGGCGATCGCCGCCCGCACCAGGCCGCGATAGTCCACGCCGCGGTGCTCGTAGAAACGGGCGTCCTCGATGGCGAGGACGGCATCCTTCATCACCTTGGGCACCTGGTCGATGGGCGTGAGGTTGCGCCGCTCTTCGCCGAATTCCCCGATCAGCATGCCGTCGGCGGTGTAGACCCGCATGGGAAGCTTGGGGCGGTAGTCGGCCAGGTCGGAGATGTCGGGCAGGTTGGGGTACGCCACCGACAACGCCACCGCGACCACGATCACGAGACTGACGCTTGCAGCCAACGATGCGCCCAGAAGCCAGAGAAGGCCCCGCGTGAGCAGGTGTCCCCACCCGTGGGGACGGGCCTTCTTGGGGGTGGGAGAGGGTGCAGCAGCCATAAATATTCGAGGACCGACGGGACCTCCGGATTATCCGGACTGCCACCGCCGAGTTAGAGTGCCGGCTGAGCAGCAGCCGCTCGCGTTCGACGCCGGTGAGGTGTGAGAGTTCGCAGTATCGCGGCACAGCTCGTCAGCTTTTGACAACGTAGAGCTTCGCTTCCCAGGGAAAGTCCTTTGCCCAGCAGGACGTTGCTGCTAGTATTTGAAGTGAAATCTTAAGTTTGTTACGACTCACTTACAGTCGTTTCTGGAGGCCTCCATTGATCTCGCTGGGCTCCTTGTTTAGCCGCCAGCCCGCACCCTTGCTGGGCTTGGATATCAGTTCGTCCAGTGTGAAGCTCGTGGAACTCGGACGCGGACCGGACGGCCGCTATGTCATCGAGCGCTGCGCCATCGAGTTGCTCGAGCGCGGTTGCATCAGCGACGGCAACATCGAGAAGTTCGATGAAGTCGCCGAAGCCATGCGCCGCGTCGTCAAGAAAAGCGGCACTCGCACGCGTAACGTCGCGATGGCCTTGCCGGCCTCGGCCGTCATCACGAAGAAGATCATCCTCCCCGGTGGCTTGTCCGAGCAGGAGCTGGAGGTGCAGGTCGAGGCCGAGGCCAACCAGTACATCCCGTTCTCGCTGGACGAGGTCAGCCTCGACTTCTGCGTGATCGGCCCGAGCCCCAGTTCGGCCGGCGACGTGGAGGTGCTGATCGCCGCGTCGCGCAAGGAAAAGGTCCAGGATCGGCAAGGCCTCGCCGAAGCAGCCGGCCTCAAGCCGGTGGTGCTCGACGTCGAGTCGTATGCCTCCCGCATGGCCGCCGGCCGTCTGATCGAGGGCCTTCCCCAGGGCGGGCTCGACACCATGGTGGCCTTGTTCGAGGTGGGTGCGTTCACCACCAGCATGCAGGTGATCCGCAACAGCGACGTGCTCTACGACCGCGACCAGGCTTTCGGCGGCGCCCAACTCACGCAGCTCATCGTGCGCCAGTACGGCTTCACGCCGGAAGAGGCCGAAGCCAAGAAGCGCAGCGGCGACCTGCCCGAAGACTACGCCGCCAGCGTGCTCAAGCCGTTCGTCGACAGCCTGGCCCAGGAGATCGGCCGCGCCCTGCAGTTTTTCTTCACCAGCACGCCGCACAACCGGGTCGACCACATTTTGGTCGCCGGCGGCTCGGCGGCCTTGCCCGGACTGGTCGACGCCATCACCGCGCACACCTCGTTCTCCTGCAGCCTGGCCGACCCGTTCGACGGCATGCAGGTGGCCGACACCGTGCGTGAAAAGAAGATGCGGCGCGAGGCCCCCTCTTACCTCACGTCTTGCGGCCTTGCGCTGCGGAGGTTCGCGCAGTGATCCTCATCAACCTGCTGCCTCACCGCGAGGCGGCCCGCAAGCGGCGCCGAGAGGTTTTCTACGCCACGCTGGGTGCTTCCGCCTTGGCCGGTTGCGCCGTTGCCGGTGCCATCTACGCCTGGTACGCCGGACAGATCACCTCCCAGCAAGAACGCAATACCGCCCTGCAGACCGAAGTCAAGCGCCTCGAGGCGCAGATCAAGGACATCGCCACCCTGCAGCAGGAGATCGTGGCCCTGCGGGCACGCCAGCAGGCCGTGGAAGACCTGCAGGCCGACCGCAACATGCCGGTCCATCTGCTCAACGAGCTGGTTCGCCAACTGCCCGATGGCGTCTACATCAGCAGCGTCAAGCAGGAAGGTCAGCTGATCACGCTGGCCGGGGTGGCCCAGTCGAACGAGCGCGTCTCCGAACTGCTGCGCAACCTGGGCAACAACAGCCCGTGGCTCACGCGGCCCGACCTGATCGAGATCGTCGCCGGTTCGACATCGCTCGGTGGCCGCGAACAGCGAAGGGTCGCCAACTTCACCATGCGCGTCCGAATCCTCCGTGCCAGCGAGGCCCAGCAGGTGCCCCCCACCCCGGCCGCGGCGCCTGCCGCAAAGACCTGATCGCCATGTCCAAGCCCCCGGAAAAGAAACAGAAGCTGCAGGCCGGCTTGAACGAACTGGCTAGCCAGTTCAAGGGCCTGCGAACCGATGATCCGGCCTCCTGGCCGCCGATCCCGCGCCTGGCCCTGTGCCTGGGCCTGATCGCCGCCATCGTGCTCGTGCTCTGGATGCTGGTGATCAAGGCTTCCGACGAAGAGCTCGAAGCCGAGAAGGCCCGCGAGGTGGCGCTCAAGGCGGACTACACCAAGAAGCTTGCCCAGGCGGTCAACCTCGAGTTGCTGCGCAAGCAGCGTGAGCAGGTCCTGCAGTATGTGACGCAACTGGAGAAGCAGCTTCCCGGCAAGGCCGAGATGGACGCCCTGCTGTCCGACATCAACCAGGCCGGCCTGGGCCGCAGCCTGAATTTCGAGCTGTTCCGCCCCGGTCAGGTGGTGGTGCGCGAGTACTACGCCGAACTGCCGATCGCCGTGCGCGTGGTGGGGCGCTACCACGACGTGGGCGCCTTCGCCGCCGACATCGCCAATCTCTCGCGCATCGTCACGCTCAACAACCTGTCCCTGGCCCCGCGCGAAGGCATGCTGACGATGGAAGCCACGGCCAAGACCTTCCGCTACCTCGATTCCGACGAAGTGAAGGCGCAGCGCAAAGTCGGAGCCAAGAAATGATGACTCGCCACTTCCTGATCGCGCTGGCCGCGGGTGTGGCGCTGGCCGGATGCGGCGCCTCGGATGACGACGAACTCCAGCGCTGGATGGCGGACCAGCGCGCGCAGATCCGTCCCAAGGTCGAGAGCATTCCCGAGCCCAAGACCTACACCCCGGAGGCGTACTCCGAGAGCGCGGCCGCCGACCCCTTCAGCCGGGACAAGCTGACCCAGGCACTGCGCCGCGACGCCGGCCCCGAGGTGGCCAACACCAAGCTGGTCGCCCCCGAGCTGGCGCGCCGCAAGGAGCCGCTGGAGAGCTTTCCGCTGGACACCATGGTCATGGTCGGCAGCCTGCACAAGCAGGGCAAACCCGTTGCGCTGATCAAGGTCAACGACCTGCTGTACCAGGTCCGGCCGGGCCAGTACCTCGGCCAGAACTATGGGCGCGTGATGAAGGTGGACGAATCCGAGGTCGTGCTGCGGGAAATCGTGCAGGACCCATCCGGGGACTGGGTCGAGCGCAGCGCCACGCTGCAGCTCCAAGAGAGGTCAAAACAATGAAGAACAAGCCGATCGGGGCAGCCTGGCTGCCGTTCCTGGCCTTGGCCGGGGTCTTGCTGGGGGCCGTCGGTTCCCCGGCTGCTCACGCGCAGGGCGCGCCTCAAGCACCCGTGGCGCCGCAGGCCGCTACGGCGTCGGCGGCGCCGCTGGCCGTCGAGAACATCAGCAGCTCCATCCAGGGGGGGGCCGAGGTCGTCCGGATCGACTTCTCCCAGCCGCTCACGGGCGTGCCCTCCGGGTTCACCATCCAGAACCCCGCGCGCATCGCGCTCGATGTGCCGGGGGCTCGCAACGCCCTGGGTCGTAACACCGTCGACATCAACCAGGGCAACTTGCGCTCGGTGAGCGTGGTGCAGGCCGGTGACCGCACCCGGCTGGTTTTGAACCTCAAGGCCGCCACCGCCTACAAGGCGCAAGTGCAGGGCCGTGCCCTGCTGGTCGCCCTCGACCCGGTGCCCGACACCAACGTCGCCAGCACCACGGCGCCGTTCGCGGAAAGCCGCAACCGCGATACCCAGCCGATCAAGGACATCGATTTCCGCCGCGGCACCGACAGTGCCGGCCGCGTGGTGGTCGAACTTCTCAACAACCAGGTCGGGGTGGATATCAAGCAGCAAGGCCAAACACTGGTCGTGGAGTTCCTGCGCTCGTCGCTGCCGGAGGGGCTGCGCCGTCGGCTCGACGTCACCGACTTCGGCACGCCGGTGCAGACCGTCACCACCACCCAGAGCGGTGACCGCGTTCGCATGGTGATCCAGCCCAGCGGCCAGTGGGAGCACAGTGCCTACCAGAGCGACAACCAGTTCGTGGTCGAAGTTCGCCAGCGCAAGGTCGATCCCAACCGGCTGTCGCAAGGCCCCGGCTACACGGGCGAGAAGCTGTCGCTCAACTTCCAGAACATCGACGTCCGCGCGCTGCTCCAGGTCATCGCCGACTTCACCAACTTCAACGTCGTCACCTCCGACGCCGTGACCGGCTCGGTCACGCTGCGGCTGAAGGACGTGCCCTGGGACCAGGCACTGGACATCATCCTGCAGGCCAAGGGCCTGGGCGTGCGCAAGGTTGGCAACGTGCTGTGGATTGCGCCCAAGGAAGAAATCGCCGCCAAGGAAAAGCTCGAACTCGAGGCGAATGCCGCCATCCAGGGCCTGGAGCCGGTCCGCACCCAGGCGTTCCAGCTGAACTACACCCGCGCGGCCACCGTCGCCGCCCAGCTCACCGCCGGTCCCGTGGCCAACCGCATGCTCAGCACGCGCGGCAGCGTGATGGCCGAGCCCCGGACCAACCAGCTGTTCGTCACCGACATTCCCTCGCGGCTGGAGCAGGTGCAGAGCCTCATCGCCAAGCTCGACATCCCGGTGCGCCAGGTGCTGATCGAGGCACGCATCGTCGAAGCGGCCGACACCTTCGGCAAGTCGCTGGGCATTCGGCTGGGTGGCAGCGACCTGCGCGCCATCCGTGGTGGCGACGCCGGCTACTCGCTGGGCGGCGGCAATCGCGTCGCTTTCGGCGGCACCTACAACGCGGTGTCGGGCACCACCGGCGAAGGCAACATCACGCTGGACACCGTCAACACCAACTTCGTCAACCTGCCGGCGGTGGGCCTGGCCGGCTTCAATGCGCCGAGCTTCGCGATTTCCCTCTTCAGCTCCGCGGCCAACCGGTTCCTGAACCTGGAACTGTCGGCGCTCGAAGCCGACGGCAAGGGCAAGCTGGTGTCCAGCCCCCGCATCGTCACCGCCGACCAGACCAAGGCGCTGATCGAGCAGGGCACCGAGTTCCCCTACCAGCAGGCCACCGCCAGCGGCGCAACGGCCGTCGCCTTCCGCCGCGCCACGCTCAAGCTGGAAGTGACGCCGCAGATCACGCCCGAGGGCAACATCATCCTGGACCTCGACATCAACAAGGACAGCCGCGGCGAGACCACGGCGGCCGGCATCGCCATCAACACCAAGCACATCCGCACCCAGGTGCTGGTGGAGAACGGCGGCACGGTGGTGATCGGCGGCATCTTCGAACTCACGGAAACCGAGAACGAGGCGCGGGTGCCGGTGCTGGGTGAACTGCCCGGCGTGGGCAACCTGTTCAAGAACCGCCAACGCACGGCGAACAAGCAGGAAATGCTGGTGTTCATCACGCCGAAGATGATCACGGACCGGACCGCGGCGCGGTAATCGAGACACATCTGCCAGTCGGCCTGGGGTGGGTGACCCCAGGGGCTGGCCACAGGATCCAGAAAGGCGGAGGGATGATGAGAGTATCCAAGCGCGCGGCCACGCTGTTGCTGTGCGTCGCGCTCGCTGCGTGCGGCGGCGGCGGCGGCAGTGCTGGAACGACCACGAACAGCGGCGGCACGAGTGGCGGCACGAGTGGCGGCACAAGTGGCGGGAGCACGACCGACGCGAAGATCGCCAGCTTCATCTACCAGCTGTCCAAGCCGTCGCTCACGACGGCAGGTGATGACGCCGCACTGCTCACCGTCACCGCCCTGGACGCCAACAACAACCCCGTGACCGGTGCGCCGGTGACGGTTGCGGTCGATACCGGCGTGTACACGCCGTCGACCACGACGACGGATGCGAAGGGCCAGACCACGGGCAACATCTCCATCGGGGCCGACAAGTCCAACCGCAGCATCACGGCCACGATCAAGGTCGGAGCGCAGTCGGCGAAGGCGATGGTCGCTGTCGCCGGCAGCCAGTTGGCCATGACTCCGGTGCCCGCGACGCCTGCGCCGGGGACCCAGGTTCGCATCGACCTGAAGGTGACCGATGCCAACGGCAATGGAGTCAGCAACGTGCCGGTGCAGCTCGCCGGAACGCTGGGCTTCAACAGCACCGTGACCACCGACTTCCGAGGCAACGCGAGCGCGACGCTGGGCGCTGCGCCAGCCACGCCGGGAACATACAGCATCGATGCCACCGCCCTCGGTGCCAAGAGCTCGCGTTCGGTGCAGGTGATGACCGCAGGCGCCTCGGGAATCCCGTCGGTCACCGACGTGATCCAGGCCGCCAACCTATCCATCGTGCCTAACACCATCGCGCCCAACGCGACCGGCAGCACGACCAACCGGGCAGCGCTGCGGGCGAAATTCCTGAACTCATCGAACGGGGCCATCCAGAACGTGCGCGTTCGCTTCGAAATCGAGGCCCCGGGCCTTGGCGGCGGAGAGCAGATCAGTACTGGGATGGCTACCGTCTACACGGACGGCAACGGAGAAGCGATTGCCGACTACATCGCCGGTACCCGTTCTAGCCCGACCGATGGTGTGAAGATCCGTGCGTGCTATGGCAGGACCGACGCCGACATCGCCGACGGCCTGTGTCCTCAGTTCGTGCGGCAGACGCTCACAGTGGCCAGCCAGCCGCTGTCGATCACGATCGGTGAGAACAACAAGCTGGAGAAGGGCAACCAGGAACTCACGTACATCAAGAAGTTCGACATTGCCGTGGCGGACTCAGCTGGCTTGGCGGTGTCCGGTGCAATCGTGTCCGCCAGCGTCGATCTGGTGCAATACGGCATGGGCACCGTCGACAAGAGCGTCACTCCGCCGACGGCTGCGCCGACCTGGTGTGCCAACGAGGACCTGAACCGCAACGGAACCCTCGATATCGGCGAAGACCGTAACGGCAACGGCGAGCTCGATCCTCGCAAGGCCGACCTCATCCTGTCGTTCGTCGGCGCGAATACGACCGGCACCGATGGTCGTATGGTTCTGCAAGTCCAGTACGCGCAGAACTTCGCTGTGTGGCTGCGCTACACGCTGAAGGTGACCACCAACGTCGCGGGCTCAGAAGGCACCGCCTCCAAGACCTACGTCACCAACTTCGTCGAGGGCGACGAGAAGAACGGCACGTTCCTGGTATCTCCCTACGGTACGGCCACGACTTGTCCCTGAGACAGGAGGGGCTGATGGCATGACGCACATCGCCCTCATCGGCCTGCCCGGCTCCGGCAAGACCACCATCGGCCGCCAGTTGGCGCGCCGATTGGGGCTGCCCTTCGTCGACACCGACGAAGCCATCGAGCAGGAACTGGGCTGCTCGATCCGCGACTTCTTCGAAGCCGAAGGTGAAGTTGCATTCAGGGACGTCGAGTCGCGGGTGCTGCACCGTCTCACCGAGGGCCCGCCCTGCCTGCTGTCTACGGGTGGTGGCATCGTGCTGCGCCCCGAGAACCGGCAGCGACTGCGCGAGGCGTGTCGCGTGGTCTACCTGCGGGCCTCGGCAAACGATTTGTTCCGGCGGCTGCGGCATGACCAGAAGCGGCCGCTGTTGCAGGTGGCCGACCCGCTCGAGCGCCTGAAGGCGCTGGAAGCCGAGCGAGGTCCGCTCTACAGGGAGACCGCCCACTTCACGGTCGATGCCGGGCGCTCCCACTTGCACCAGGTGGTGAACAAGTTGGCGGCGCAGATCGAACTCGAAGGCGGCGCCCCCGAGCCCTGAGCGCGAGTGGCTCACGGGCCGCGCCCCCGGCGCAGTGCGTACACTCGCCCGCATGTCCGTTTCCTCCAGGCCGCAGCAGGTCGACATCGACCTCGGCGAGCGCAGCTATCCCATCCTCATCGGCCAAGGCCTGCTCGGCCAATCCGGCGCCTGGCCCCTGTCCAAGGGCCATTCGGCCCTGATCGTCACCAACACCACCGTCGGACCCCTGTATGCCGAGGGGCTGCGCGTGGCGCTGCAAGACCGGTACGACCGCGTGTCCACCCTGGCCCTGCCAGACGGCGAGGAGCACAAGAACTGGGAGACCCTGCAGTCGATCTTCGACGCCCTGCTCGAACGCGGCAGCGACCGCGGCACCGTGCTGTATGCGCTGGGGGGCGGGGTAGTGGGCGACATCACCGGCTTCGCCGCCGCCTGCTACATGCGCGGCGTGCCTTTCGTGCAGGTGCCCACCACCTTGCTGGCCCAGGTCGACTCCTCGGTCGGCGGCAAGACCGCCATCAACCACCCGCTGGGCAAGAACATGATCGGGGCCTTCTACCAGCCGCGCCTGGTGCTGTGCGACCTCGACACGCTGCGCACCCTGCCTGATCGGGAGCTGAGCGCCGGGCTGGCCGAGGTGATCAAGTACGGCCCGATCTATGACATGGCCTTCCTCGACTGGATCGAGGCGAGCTTGCCGGCCCTGCTGGCGCGTGATCCGCGGGCGCTGGCGCACGCGGTACGCCGCAGCTGCGAGATCAAGGCGGCCGTGGTGGGCCAGGACGAGCGTGAGTCCGGCCTGCGCGCCATCCTCAACTTCGGCCACACCTTCGGCCACGCCATCGAGGCGGGAATGGGTTATGGCGAGTGGCTGCACGGAGAGGCGGTGGGCTGCGGCATGGTGATGGCGCTGCACCTGTCGCGTGAGCTCGGCTTGGTCGATGCCGCGCTGGTGGATCGCTGTACCGGCCTGATCGCGCGCGCCGGCCTGCCCACCACCGGACCGCGCCTCGGTGTCGAGCGCTACCTCGAGCTGATGCGCATGGACAAGAAATCCCAGGCCGGCGAGATCCGCTTCGTGGTGATTCGCCGACCGGGCGAAGCCGAGGTGCGGCCCGCGCCCGACGAGATGGTGGGTCGGGTGATCGAATCCTGCTGCGCCTGACGGCTTCGGCGGCCCGCCACATGCTCGCGCCCTATGCCAGCGACCCCGCGCACAGCCGCGGTCGGCGCCATCCCGAGGCGCCGACGCCGCATCGCACGGAATTCCAGCGTGACCGCGACCGCATCGTCCACTCCACGGCGTTCCGGCGGCTGGTCTACAAGACTCAGGTGTTCCTCAATCACGAGGGCGACCTGTTTCGCACGCGACTGACGCATTCGATCGAGGTGGCGCAGCTGGCCCGGTCGATCGCCCGTCCGCTGGGCCTGGCCGAAGACCTGGTCGAAGCGATTGCCCTGGCCCACGACCTGGGCCACACGCCGTTCGGCCACGCCGGCCAGGACGCGCTGCACGAGTGCATGGCCGCGCACGGCGGCTTCGAGCACAACCTGCAGAGCCTGCGGGTGGTCGACCATCTGGAGGAGCGGTACCCCCGCTACGACGGCCTCAATCTGTGCTTCGAAACCCGCGAAGGCATCCTCAAGCACTGCTCCCGCGCCAATGCCGAGCGGCTGGAGGCGGCGGAGCCGGGCGGGGTGGGGCGGCGTTTCCTCGACCGCACCCAGCCCAGCCTGGAGGCGCAGCTGTGCAACCTGGCCGACGAGATCGCCTACAACGCGCACGACATCGACGATGGCGTCCGCTCGGGCCTGATCACGATGGAGCAGCTGGGGCAGGTGCCGCTGTTCGATCGCTACCGTCGCGAGGCCGAGCAGGCCCACCCGGGGCTTGGCGGCCGCCGCTTGTTGTACGAATCCATACGCCTGATGCTGAGCGCGCAGGTGCACGACGTGATCGACGCCACCCGCCAGGCCTTGCTGCGCACCGGCGTCTCGCGCGTCGAGGACGTGCGGCAAGCTCCCCAGCTCGTGTGCTTCAGCGATGCGATGCGCGAGCAGTCCAGCCAGCTCAAGCAGTTCCTCCTGCACAACCTGTACCGCCATCCGCAGGTGGGCGAGACCACCGGCTTGGCCAAGGAGGTGGTGCGTGAGTTGTTCGCCGCCTACGCCGCCGAGCCAGCGGAAATGCCGCCGGCGCATGCCGAGCGCGCCCCCACGCCGCGCGCGATCGCCGACTACATCGCCGGCATGACCGATCGCTTCGCCGCCCGCGAACACGAGCGGCTGACCGGTCGGCGCCTGCTGCCGGCATGAAGCGAAACGGCATCGACCCGTCGCTGCTGGTGATCGCCGGCGGCATCGCCGCCGCGGTCCACGTGGGCAAGCTGCCGCCGGCGCTGCCGGCGCTGCGCGAGGGTCTGGGTATTGGCCTGGTGCAGGGCGGCTTCCTGATCTCGCTGGTGCAACTGGCCGGCATGGGCCTGGGACTGTTCGTCGGCCTGGCGGCCGACAGCCTGGGGCTGCGCCGCACCATGTTGACCGGGCTTGGCCTGCTGACGGTGGCCAGCCTCCTGGCCGGCCTGGCCGACGGCCCCTGGACGCTGCTGGTGCTCCGTGCGGTCGAAGGCCTGGGCTTCCTGCTGGCCGTGATGCCGGGGCCGGGCCTGGTGCGCCGGCTGGTCCCACCCGAGCGGTTGGCGCCACGCCTGGGGTTCTGGGGCACCTTCATGCCCTTGGGCACCGGCGCCGCGCTGCTGGCCGGACCTGCCTGGGTGTCGCAGTGGGGCTGGCCCAGCTGGTGGTGGCTGGGCTCGGCGATCTCGGCGGCCGTCGCCCTGGCGCTGCTGTGGTGGGTGCCGGCGGATCCGCCGACGGTCGCCGCCGCGCGGGCAGGGGGCTGGGGCGGCCGCCTGTCCGACACGCTCGCTTCCCGGGGCGTCTGGCTGGTGGCGTTGACCTTCGCCGCGTACTCGGGGCAGTGGCTGGCGATCATCGGCTTCCTGCCCAGCTTCTACGCGCAGGCCGGCGTGTCCCCGGCCGTTGCCGGTGTGGCCACCGCCCTGGCGGCGGTGGTCAACGGCGTCGGCAACGTGGCGGCCGGCCGCGCCTTGCAGCGCGGCGTGCCTCCCGAGGTCTTGCTGCGCACCGGCTTCATCACGATGGCGCTGGGCGGGTTGATCGCCTTCGCGCCCCTGGGCAACTGGTTGCCGTACCTGGCCGTGCTCGCTTTCTCCGCCGTCGGCGGGCTGATCCCCGGCACGCTCTACTCGCTGGCCGTGCGCGTCGCGCCCGGCCCCGGCACGGTGTCGACGACGGTGGGCTGGATGCAGCAGTGGTCGGCGTTCGGACAAGTGTCGGGGCCGCCGCTGGTGGCCTGGGTGGCCAGCCGGGTCGGCGGCTGGGAGTGGAGCGGCCTGGTGACCGCCAGCGCCGCCATCGTCGGCCTGCTGCTGGCGGGGCCACTGGCCCGGCACGGCCGTGCCGCCGGCCGGGCACCGGCATAATTTCGGCCCTTTCCAAGCCCCTGCCGCACATGCCTTCCGATCCCACGCAGGCGCTGGCCGACACCCGCCTGTGGCTCGAGCGAGCCGTCATCGGGCTGAACCTCTGCCCCTTCGCCAAGGCCGTCCACGCGAAGGGCCAGGTGCACCTGGCGCTGACCGGGGCGCCCGACTGGGCCGGCATTCTCGGGGCGCTCGAGGCCGAGGCCGCGGAGCTGGCGCGGCGCGATGCCTCCGAACGCGACACCACCCTGCTGGTCGCGCCTGCCGGCCCCGCCGATTTCATCGAGTTCGCCGGGCTGGTGGCGCAGGGCGAGCGCCAGTTGCGCACGCAAGGCCTGGAAGGCGTGCTGCAACTGGCGAGCTTCCATCCGCGCTTCCACTTCGCCGGCACCGACGTGGACGACGTGACCAACTACACCAACCGCTCGCCCTGGCCCACCTTGCACCTGCTGCGCGAGGCCAGCATCGACCGGGCGGTCGATGCTTTCCCCGACGCCGCAGACATCTACGAGGCCAATATGCGCACCCTGCGCGTGCTCGGCGAGTCCGGCTGGAAGCGCCGGATGGAGGGCGGGCAGTGAGCAAGGACAAGGACGACATCCGGCCCGGCCAGTCCGCCGAGCTGCTCAAGGAGCTGCACATCCTCACCCGCGAGGGCAAGCTCAACCAGGACTCACGGCGCAAGCTCAAGCAGGTCTACCACCTCCACCAGTTCATCGAGAAGCTGCTGCTGGAGCTGCCCGCCGCGCCCGAGCACCCGAGCATCGTCGACCACGGCGCCGGCAAGTCGTACCTGGGCTTCATCCTCTACGACCTGTTCCTGAAGCCTCGCGGCGTGGGCCAGGTCTACGGCGTCGAAACCCGTCCCGAGCTGGTGGAGCGTTCCCGCCAGCTGGCGGCCCGGTTGGGGTTTGACCGCATGAGCTTCCTGCACCTGAGCGCGGCGGACGCCGTCCGCTCCGACAGCCTCCCGGCCGAGGTCGACATGGTCACGGCGCTGCATGCGTGCGACACGGCCACCGACGACGCCATCGAGTTCGGGCTGGCGCGGCGCGCGAGGTTCATGGTGCTGGTGCCGTGCTGCCAGGCCGAGGTCGCGGCCTGCCTGCGCCAGTCCAAGGCCTTGCAGCTCTCGCGTACGCCGCTGGCCGAGCTCTGGCGGCACCCCCTGCACACGCGCGAGTTGGGCAGCCAGGTGACCAATGTGCTGCGTTGCCTTTATCTGGAAGCCTGCGGGTACCAGGTGACGGTCACCGAACTGGTCGGCTGGGAGCACAGCCTGAAGAACGAACTCATCCTTGCGAGGCGCGTGGGCCACGGCAAACGCAGCGCAGCCGAGCGGCTGCGGCAACTCTTGTCGGAGTTCGGCCTGGACGCGCTGGCATCCAGCCGCTTCAGCCGCCTGCCCCCCGCTTGAGGCGCTGGCGCCGATAGGCCACGACCAGGGCGATCACGCCCAACGCGACCACGACGAGCACAGCCAGGCCGATGTAGGGCTGCGGCAGGCCGATGACGACGGCTGTCCAGACCAGGACGGCCATGAGCAGCAAGAAGCCAATCATCCAGGCGGCGAACATCGTGGGACCCCCAATCACCGCATCGATCCTGCGACCGCGCAGGTTGGCCTGGTGTCCGCCGAGGTTGCATCAACTCGTCGGACCCGTCCGGCACGAAAATGGGGTCAGATAAGCGGAATCGACCCATGGCACGACTGTCACGGCTGGCGCTGGCCGGCCATACCCACCACGTGATGCAACGCGCACTGGATCCCCTGGTGTTGTTCGAGGACGAGGCGGACTACCGCTTCATGCACCAGCTGCTGGTGGAGCAGGGGCGGGAGCAGCAGGTGGCGTTGCACGCCTACGTGCTCATGCCGGACCGTTTCCACCTGCTGCTCACCCCTGCCAGCGATGAAGGCCTGGCCCGGCTGATGCAGGGATTGGGGCGCCGCTATGTGCGCTATCGCAACGCCCGGGCCGCCCGCGCCGGAACGCTCTGGGAGGGGCGATACCGCGGCGCACCGCTGCAGCCTGAGGCCTGGCTGGTGCCCTGCATGGCTTTCCTGGATCTGGCCCCGGTCCGGGCGGGGCTCGTGGAGCTGGCGGCCGACTGGGCCTGGTCCAGCCACCGGCACTACGTCGGCCTGGACAACGACCGGGCCGTCACGCCACATGCGCTGCACTGGACGCTCGGCAACACCCCTTTCGCGCGCGAACACGCCTATGCCCGCCGCACCCAGGCCGGGCTGTCGCCCGCCGAACTGAGTGCCTTGGTCGATTCGGCGCAGCACGGTTGGCCGCTGGGCGATGCGTCGTTCCGGACGGCCCTCGAGCAGCGCAGCGGGCGTCGAACGGAGCGTGGCAAGCCTGGTCGACCCCGGCGAGCCGCACCTGATTGATCTGTCCCTGTTTTTATCTGACCTCTTTTGGTGCGTCATTTAACAAGTATCTGACCCCGATTCTTTTTGGTTGACGGCGTGCTGCGACGCACTATCCTTCCGGCTCTCGCGAAAAGTCGAAGGAATTCCCATGGCCACGCCCGCCGAAATCACGCACCTCCAGGAACAAGGCCTGTACACCTCGGCCCATGAGCACGATGCCTGCGGTGTCGGCTTCGTGGCGCACATCAAGGGCCAGAAGTCGCACGCCATCGTTCGCCAGGCGCTCAAGATCCTGGAGAACCTGGATCACCGAGGCGCGGTGGGCGCCGACAAGCTCATGGGCGACGGCGCCGGCATCCTGATCCAGCTGCCTGACGCGCTGTACCGCGAGGAAATGTCCAGGCAGGGCGTGGAGTTGCCCCCGCCCGGCGAGTACGGCGTGGGCATGATCTTCCTGCCCAAGGAGCATGCCTCCCGCCTGGCCTGCGAGCAGGAAATGGAGCGGGCCATTCGGGCCGAAGGGCAGGTGCTGCTGGGCTGGCGCGACGTACCGGTCGATCGCGACATGCCGATGTCGCCGGCGGTGCGCGAGAAGGAGCCGGTGCTGCGCCAGGTTTTCATCGGCCGCGGCAACGACGTGATCGTGCAGGACGCGCTGGAGCGCAAGCTGTACGTGATCCGCAAGACCGCCAGTGCCGCCATCCAGGGGCTGAAGCTCAAGCACAGCAAGGAGTACTACGTCCCCAGCATGTCCAGCCGCACCGTGGTCTACAAGGGCCTGCTGCTGGCCGACCAGGTGGGCACCTACTACAAGGACCTGCAGGACGAGCGCTGCGTGTCCGCCCTGGGCCTGGTGCACCAGCGCTTCTCCACCAACACCTTCCCCGAATGGCCGCTGGCGCACCCCTACCGGTACGTCGCGCACAACGGTGAGATCAACACCGTCAAGGGCAACTACAACTGGATGAAGGCGCGCGAGGGCGTGATGTCCTCGCCGGTGCTGGCCGCCGACCTGAAGAAGCTCTATCCGATCAGCTTCCCGGACCAGTCCGACACCGCCACCTTCGACAACTGCCTGGAGCTGCTGACCATGGCGGGCTACCCGCTCAGCCAGGCGGTGATGATGATGATCCCCGAGCCCTGGGAGCAGCACGCCACCATGGACCCACGCCGGCGCGCGTTCTACGAGTACCACGCCGCCATGCTCGAGCCCTGGGACGGCCCGGCTTCCATCGTGTTCACCGACGGCCGCCAGATCGGCGCCACGCTGGACCGCAACGGCCTGCGCCCCGCGCGCTACTGCGTCACCGACGACGACCTCGTGATCATGGGCTCCGAGTCGGGCGTGCTGCCGGTTCCCGAAAACAAGATCGTTCGCAAGTGGCGCCTGCAGCCCGGCAAGATGTTCCTGATCGACCTCGAGCAGGGCCGCATGATCGACGACGAGGAGCTGAAGGCGAACCTGGCCAACAGCAAGCCGTACAAGCAGTGGATCGAGAACCTGCGCATCAAGCTCGACGACCTGTCCGACAGCACCGGCCACGCACCGGCCAGCGAGGTTTCGCTGCTCGATCGGCAGCAGGCGTTCGGCTACACGCAGGAGGACATCAAGTTCCTGCTCTCGCCCATGGCGCAGGCCGGCGAAGAGGGCGTGGGCTCCATGGGCAACGACAGCCCGCTGGCCGTGCTCTCGGACAAGAACAAGCCGCTGTACAACTACTTCAAGCAGTTGTTCGCGCAGGTGACCAACCCGCCGATCGACCCGATCCGCGAGGCCATCGTGATGTCGCTGGTGTCCTTCATCGGACCCAAGCCCAACCTGCTGGACATCAACCAGGTCAACCCGCCGATGCGGCTGGAGGTGAGCCAGCCCATCCTCGACTTCGCCGACATGGCCAAGCTGCGCGACGTCGACAAGGTCACGCAGGGCAAGTTCCGCAGCTACACGCTCGACATCACCTATCCGCTGGCCTGGGGCCGCGAGGGTGTGGAAGCCAAGCTGGCCTCGCTGAACGCGGAGGCGGTGGACGCGATCCGCAGCGGCAAGAACATCCTGATCATCAGCGACCGCGGCGTGAGCGCGACGCAGCTCGCCATCCCCGCGCTGCTGGCCCTGTCGTCGATCCACCAGCACCTGGTGCGCGAGGGCCTGCGCACCACGGCCGGCCTGGTGGTGGAAACCGGCAGCGCGCGCGAGGTGCATCACTTCGGCGTGCTGGCCGGCTATGGCGCCGAGGCGGTGCATCCTTACCTCGCGATGGAGACCCTGGTCGCGATCCACAAGGACCTGCCGGGTGAGCTCTCGGGCGAGAAGGCCGTCTACAACTACGTCAAGGCGATCGGCAAGGGCCTTTCCAAGATCATGTCCAAGATGGGCGTGAGCACCTACATGAGCTATTGCGGCGCGCAGCTGTTCGAGGCGATCGGCCTGAACCGCGACACGGTGGCCCAGTACTTCACCGGCACCGCCAGCAGCGTCGAGGGTATCGGTGTGTTCGAGATCGCCGAAGAGGCGATCCGCATGCACCGCGCAGCCTTCGGCAAGGACCCGGTGCTGGCGCACATGCTGGACGCCGGCGGCGAATACGCCTGGCGCGTGCGCGGCGAGGAGCACATGTGGACGCCCGACGTCATCGCCAAGCTGCAGCACAGCACCCGTGCCAACAACTGGAACACCTACAAGGAATACGCCCAGTTGATCAACGACCAGAGCCGCCGCCACATGACGCTGCGCGGCCTGTTCGAGTTCAGGGTCGATCCGTCCAAGGCCATCCCCATCGACGAAGTGGAGCCGGCCAAGGACATCGTCAAGCGCTTCGCCACCGGCGCGATGTCGCTGGGCTCCATCTCCACCGAGGCGCACGCTACCCTGGCCATTGCCATGAACCGCATCGGCGGCAAGAGCAACACCGGCGAAGGCGGCGAGGATCCGGCGCGCTACCGCCAGGAGCTCAAGGGCATTCCCATCAAGCAGGGCCAGAGCCTGGCCGAGGTGGTGGGCCGCGACGTGATTGAAATCGACCTGCCGCTGAACGAAGGCGATTCGCTGCGTTCGCGCATCAAGCAGGTGGCCTCGGGGCGCTTCGGCGTCACGGCCGAATACCTGGTGTCGTCCGACCAGATCCAGATCAAGATGGCCCAGGGCGCCAAGCCGGGCGAGGGCGGCCAGCTGCCCGGCGGCAAGGTGTCCAACTACATCGGCAAGCTGCGCTACTCGGTGCCGGGCGTGGGCCTGATCTCGCCGCCGCCGCACCATGACATCTACTCCATCGAGGACCTGGCCCAGCTGATCCACGACCTGAAGAACGTGGCGCCGCACGCCAGCATCAGCGTCAAGCTGGTGTCGGAAGTGGGCGTGGGCACCATCGCGGCCGGCGTGGCCAAGTGCAAGAGCGACCACGTGGTGATCGCCGGCCACGACGGCGGCACCGGCGCCTCGCCCTGGTCGTCGATCAAGCACGCCGGTTCGCCCTGGGAGATCGGCCTGGCCGAGACCCAGCAGACCCTGGTGCTGAACCGCCTGCGCGGCCGCATCCGGGTGCAGGCCGACGGCCAGATGAAGACCGGCCGCGACGTTGCCATCGGCGCGCTTCTCGGCGCCGACGAGTTCGGCTTCGCCACCGCGCCGCTGGTGGTCGAGGGCTGCATCATGATGCGCAAGTGCCACCTGAACACCTGCCCGGTCGGCGTGGCCACGCAGGACCCGGTGCTGCGCCGCAAGTTCGCCGGCAAGCCCGAGCACGTCGTCAACTACTTCTTCTTCGTCGCCGAGGAAGTGCGCCAGATCATGGCGCAGCTGGGCATCCGCAAGTTCGACGACCTGATCGGCCGCACCGACCTGCTCGACATGCGCCAGGGCATCGAGCACTGGAAGGCGCGCGGCCTGGACTTCAGCCGCCTGTTCACGCAGCCGCGCGTGCCGGCCGAAGTGGCGCGTTTCCATGTCGACCAGCAGGATCACGGGCTCGAGCGCAGCCTCGACCGCGTGCTGATCGAGAAGTCGCGCCCGGCCATCGAGAAGGGCGAGAAGGTGCAGTTCATCGAGGTGGCGCGCAACGTCAACCGCTCGGTCGGCGCCATGCTTTCGGGCGCGGTGACCCGGGCGCATCCCGAGGGTCTGCCCGACGACACCATTCGCATCCAGCTCGAAGGCACGGGCGGCCAGTCGTTCGGCGCCTTCCTGGCGCGCGGCATCACGCTGTACCTGATCGGGGACGCCAACGACTACACCGGCAAGGGGCTGTCGGGCGGGCGGATCATCGTGCGGCCCAGCATCGACTTCCGCGGCGCCGCCACGCAGAACATCATCATCGGCAACACCGCGCTGTACGGCGCCACCACGGGCGAAGCCTTCTTCAGCGGCGTCGCCGGCGAGCGATTCGCGGTGCGGCTGTCGGGCGCGACGGCGGTGGTCGAGGGCACGGGCGACCACGGCTGCGAGTACATGACCGGCGGCACGGTGGTCGTGCTGGGCAAGACCGGCCGCAATTTCGCCGCGGGCATGTCCGGCGGCGTGGCCTACGTGTACGACGAGGACGGCCAGTTCGCCAGCCGCTGCAACACCGCCATGGTGTCGCTGGACAAGGTCATGCCATCGGGCGAGCAGAAGGCCGCGGCGGCGGGCAGCAAGATGCACGGCAACGTCACCGACGAAGTCCTGCTCAAGCGGCTGCTCGAGTCGCACCACCGCTGGACCGGCAGCAAGCGCGCCCGCGACCTGCTGGACCAGTGGGAGGAGAGCCGCCAGAAGTTCGTGAAGGTGTTCCCGAACGAATACAAGCGCGCCCTGGTGGAGATGCACGAGCGCGAGGTGAACGAGGCCAGCACGGGCAACAACGCCGTGGCCGCGGTCCACGATGGCGTCGCCGCCGCCTGAAGCGCGGGAACCCCGAGATACGGAGCAAGCACATGGGAAAAGTCACCGGCTTCATGGAATACGAGCGCATCGAGGAGGGCTACAAGCCCGTTCCCGAGCGCATCAAGCACTACAAGGAATTCGTCATCGGCCTGAGCGACAAGCAGGCCCAGGTGCAGGGCGCGCGCTGCATGGATTGCGGCATTCCGTTCTGCAACAGCGGCTGCCCGGTCAACAACATCATTCCGGACTTCAACGACCTCGTGTACCACCAGGACTGGCAGGGCGCCTGGCTGGTGCTGGATTCGACCAACAACTTTCCCGAGTTCACGGGGCGCATCTGCCCCGCGCCCTGCGAGGCGGCCTGCACCCTCAACTTCAACAGCGACGCCGTGGGCATCAAGTCGATCGAGCACGCGATCATCGACCGCGCCTGGCAGAACGGCTGGGTCACGCCGCGCGTGCCCGAGGTGCGCACGGGCAAGAAGGTGGCCGTGGTCGGCTCGGGGCCGGCCGGCATGGCCGCCGCCCAGCAGCTGGCGCGCGCCGGCCATGAGGTGACGCTGTTCGAGAAGAACGACCGCATCGGCGGGCTGCTGCGCTATGGCATCCCCGACTTCAAGATGGAGAAGCACCACATCGATCGGCGGGTGGAGCAGATGAAGGCCGAGGGCGTCACCATGCGCACCGGCGTGTTGATCGGCAAGCTGCCCGAGGGCTCCAAGGTGACCAGCTGGGCCAAGGAGGTCATCAGTCCCGAGCAGCTGCAGAAGGATTTCGACGCCGTGGTGCTGGCCGGCGGTGCCGAGCAGTCGCGGGACCTGCCGGTGCCCGGCCGCGACCTGGACGGCATCCACTTCGCCATGGAGTTCCTGCCGCAGCAGAACAAGGTGAACGCGGGCGACAAGGTCAAGGGCCAACTGCGGGCGGACGGCAAGCACGTCATCGTGATCGGCGGCGGTGACACCGGCAGTGACTGCGTGGGCACCAGCAACCGGCACGGCGCCGCCAGCGTGGTGCAGTTCGAACTGATGCCGCAACCACCCGAGCACGAGAACAAGCCGCTGACCTGGCCCTACTGGCCCTACAAGCTGCGCACCAGCTCCAGCCACGAGGAAGGCTGCGAGCGCGAGTTCGCGATCGCCACCAAGGAGTTCATCGGCGAGAAGGGCAAGGTCACCGGTCTGAAGACGGTTCGAGTCGAGTGGAAGGACGGCAAGATGGTCGAGGTGCCCGGGACCGAGCAGGTCCTCAAGGCCGACCTGGTGCTGCTGGCCATGGGCTTCGTGAGCCCGGTGTCCACCATCCTCGAAGGCTTCGGCGTCGACAAGGACCCGCGCGGCAATGCCCGCGCCACCACCGAAGAAACCGGCGGCTATGCCACCAACGTGCCCAAGGTGTTCGCGGCGGGCGACATGCGCCGCGGCCAGAGCCTGGTGGTCTGGGCCATCCGCGAAGGCCGGCAGGCGGCGCGCGCGGTCGACGAGTTCCTGATGGGGCGCAGCGAGTTGCCACGCTAACCCGCCGCCGGCCAAGGGGCGACAGCACGCCCGGTATCATCGCGGGCACCCATGGCCGGGCTTGACCCGGCCGCCGGCCGCACCCCCCATGCCCGATCCCTACCCCTCCCCACTCGTTGAATGCCGCGACCTGCGCTTCGGCTACGGTGAGCGGCCCATCCTCGACGGGGTGAGCTTCACCGTCCCGCGCGGCCAGGTGACGGCCCTGATGGGCGCCTCGGGTGGCGGCAAGACCACGGTGCTCAGGCTGATCGGTGGTCAGGTGCGTGCGCAATCGGGCGAGTTGCTCTTCGACGGCCAGGATGTGGGTCGCCTCGATGCCGCGGGCCTGTTCGCGGTGCGCCGGCGCATGGGCATGCTGTTCCAGTTCGGCGCCCTCTTCACCGACCTTTCGGTCTTCGACAACGTGGCCTTTCCGCTGCGCGAGCACACGCGGCTGCCCGAGCCCCTGATCCGCGACATCGTGCTGATGAAGCTGAACGCGGTGGGCTTGCGCGGTGCCCGCGACCTGATGCCGAGCCAGGTGTCCGGCGGCATGGCGCGGCGGGTCGCATTGGCGCGGGCCATCGCGCTCGACCCTGAGCTCATCATGTACGACGAGCCCTTCGCTGGCCTGGACCCGATCTCGCTGGGCACCTCCGCCCAGCTGATCCGCCAACTGAACGACACGCTCGGCATCACCAGCATCGTGGTGTCGCACGACCTGGACGAGACCTTTCGCATTGCCGACCAGGTGATCATCCTGGCCAACGGACGGGTCGCGGCCCAGGGCACGCCGGACGAGGTTCGCGCCTCCACCGACCCGCTGGTGCGGCAGTTCGTCCACGCCGAGCCCGAGGGGCCGGTGCATTTCCACTACCCCGGTCCTACGGTGGACCAGGATTTCGGCGCGGGACTCGGCCCATGAAGCCCGTCGCCGGCCTCGCCCAGCTGGGCTTCGTCACCCGTCGCAAGCTGGCCGACCTGGGTCGCGGCCTGCGTCTGTTCCTGCGGCTGCTGTCCCTCACCGGCCCCAGCCTGCGTCGCTTCGGCCTGGTGCGCGACCAGGTGCATTTCCTGGGCAACTATTCGTTGGCCATCATTGCCGTGTCGGGCCTGTTCGTCGGGTTCGTGCTGGGCCTGCAGGGCTACTACACGCTGCAGCGCTACGGCTCATCCGAGGCGCTGGGCTTGCTGGTCGCGCTGAGCCTGGTGCGCGAACTCGGCCCGGTGGTCACGGCGCTGCTGTTCGCGGGCCGCGCCGGGACCTCGCTCACTGCGGAGATCGGCCTCATGAAGGCCGGCGAACAGCTCTCGGCGATGGAGATGATGGCGGTCGACCCGGTGCGTCGCATCCTGGCCCCCCGCTTCTGGGCCGGCGTGATCACCATGCCCTTGCTCGCCGCGATCTTCAGCGCGGTCGGCATCATCGGCGGCTGGGTCGTGGGCGTGCTGATGATCGGTGTCGATCCCGGCTCGTTCTGGAGCCAGATGCAAGGCGGCGTGGACGTCTGGCGCGACGTGGGCAACGGGGTCATCAAGAGCATCGTGTTCGGCTTCACCGTGACCTTCGTCGCGCTGCTGCAGGGGTTCGAGGCGCACCCCACGCCCGAAGGCGTGTCGCGCGCGACGACCCGCACGGTGGTGGTCGCCTCGCTGTCGGTGCTGGGGCTGGACTTCCTCCTCACGGCCATGATGTTCAGCATATGAAGCTCGGCAGCACGTGTGACCCGCGCGCGGGTGTCGTGCTGAATCGGAAGGATTGGAATGGATCGATCGAAGAATGACGTGTGGGTGGGCCTGTTCGTGCTGCTGGGCGCGCTCGCCATCCTGTTCCTGGCCCTGCAGTCGGCCAACCTGTTGAGCCTGAGCTTCCAGCCGACCTACCAGGTGTCGGCGCGGTTCGACAACATCGGCGGGCTCAAGCCCGGCGCCGCGGTCCGCAGCTCGGGCGTGGTGGTCGGGCGCGTCGAATCGATCAGCTTCGACGACAAGACCTACCGCGCACGGGTGAACCTCGAGCTGGAGAAGCGCTACCAGTTTCCGCGCGACAGCTCCATGAAGATCCTCACCAGCGGCCTGCTGGGCGAGCAGTACCTGGGGATCGAAGCGGGCGCCGAGGAGCAGATGCTCGCGGCCGGAGATACCATCACCAACACCCAGTCGGCCGTCGTCCTGGAGAACCTGATCGGCCAATTCCTCTACAACAGGGCTGCCGAGCCTGCGCCTGCGCCGCCCTCGGCACCCGCTACCGCGCCGCGTCGATGATGTTCTCGACCCTCGGCCAGCTGCTGTCACGCTGGCTTCTTCTCCTGCCCCTGGTGATGCTGGGGGCCTGCGCCACCGGGCCCAATCCGGTGGACCCCTACGAGTCGTGGAACCGCAAGGTGGCGACGTTCAACGAGCGGGTCGATTCGGTCGTGCTCCAGCCGGCCGCGATCGCCTACCGGCAGGCCGTGCCGCCGCTGGCCCGGACCGGGGTCAACAACTTCTTCAACAACTTCAACGACGTCTGGTCCACGGCCAACAACGTGTTCCAGCTGCGGCTGGTGAATGCGGCCGAGAGCTGGATGCGGGTCAGCGTGAACACCGTCTTCGGGCTGGGCGGACTGCTCGACATCGCCACCGAGTTGGGGATCGAGCGGCATCGCGAGGACTTCGGCAAGACCCTGGGGCGCTGGGGCGTGCCGACCGGCCCCTACATGGTGCTGCCGCTGCTAGGCCCGTCGACGGTGCGGGACACGGTGGGCATGCCGGTCGACTACATGCTCGATCCGCTGAGCGCCATCGATCCGGCCAGTGCCGAAACGGCCTTCGCCGTGCTGCGCGTGATCGACGCCCGCTCCAACCTGTTGCGCGCCAGTTCGGTGCTGGACCAGGCGGCCCTGGACAAATACAGCTTCACCCGGGACGCCTACCTGCAGCGGCGCGAGTCGCAGATCTACCGCGGCCGCAGGGCCCAGGAGGACGAGAGCGACGGTGACATCCCGCCGGAAGAAGGCCGCTGAGCGAAAGCAAGCGTGTGAAACGGCCGGAACCGCCCCGCCGCGCGAACCCTCGAACCCGCAGGGGCCGCATGGCCCGGCCATTCATTCGAAAGATCAAGACATGAAGAGACGTGTATTCAGTTTGGCGGCCGGTGGCGCCGCGTTCGGCCTGTCGTCGATCGCCTACCTGCCTTCCGCCTGGGCCGCCGACGAGGCACCGGATGCGCTCATCAAGCGCCTGTCCGACGAGGTGCTGACGCAGATCCGCTCCGATCCGGCCCTGCGGGCGGGGGACATCAACCGCATCATGACGGTGGTGGACAACAAGATCATGCCCAACGTGAACTTCCGCCGCATGACCGCGGCCACGGTGGGCCCCGCCTGGCGGCAGGCGACCCCCGAGCAGCAGAAGCGGCTGCTGGAGGAGTTCAAGAGCCTGCTGGTGCGCACCTATTCGGGCGCGCTGGCCCAGATCGGCGACGAAACCGTGTCGGTGCGGCCCGCCCGCTTCTCGCCCGAGGACAAGGAAGTCGTGGTGCGCACCGAGATCCGCGGGCGGGGCGAACCCATCCAGCTCGACTACCGGCTCGAGCGCACCCCCGGCGACGGGGCCGGCTGGAAGATCTACAACCTGAACGTGCTGGGCGTCTGGCTGGTCGAGACCTACCGCAGCCAGTTCGCGCAGGAGATCAATGCCCGCGGCATCGACGGCTTGATTGCGACGCTCACCGAACGCAACCGGGCCAACAACGCGGCTCGTCGCAGTTGACGGACGCGCGCCGGTGACCATCTTGCTGCTGCCCGCGGTCGTGACCCACGAGCAGGCCGGCGCCTGCTCGCGCATGCTTGCCCAGGCTTTGCGCCGCGTGCCGGAATCGCACGCCGTCGCCGACGCCTCGGCGCTCGATCGCTTCGACTCGTCGGCCCTGGCGGTGCTGCTGGAGTGCCGCCGCGACGCATTGGCCATGGGCAAGACTTTCGGCGTGCGCAAGCTGCCGCCGCGGCTGCGGGCGCTGGCCTCGCTCTACGGCATCGAGCCGCTGCTGCCCCAGGAGGCGTAGGGACGCCGACGCGGCCGCACGAGGGCCTGGCGCCCCGCGGCCTAGAATCGCGGGTTGCCTATGCCCGCGATCTCCTTCCAATCGGTCACCAAGACCTATGCCACCGCACGCGGCGAATTCCGTGCCCTGTCGGACGTGAGCCTGGACATCGAGGAGGGCGAGTTCTTCGGCCTGCTGGGCCCCAACGGTGCAGGCAAGACCACCCTGATCAGCATCCTGGCGGGCCTGGTGCGCGGCAGCGCCGGCCGCGTGGTCGTTCGCGGCCACGATGTGCAGTCCGACTACGCGCAGGCGCGCCGCCAGCTGGGCGTCGTGCCGCAGGAACTGGTGTTCGATCCGTTCTTCTCGGTCCGCGAGGCCCTTCGCATCCAGTCGGGCTACTTCGGCATCCGCCACAACGACGACTGGATCGACGAACTGCTCCAGAGCCTGGGGCTGGCGGACAAGGCCACCGCCAACATGCGCCAGCTCTCCGGCGGCATGAAGCGGCGGGTGCTGGTGGCCCAGGCCCTCGTGCACAAGCCGCCGGTGATCGTGCTGGACGAGCCCACCGCGGGGGTCGACGTGGAATTGCGACAGACGCTGTGGCAGTTCATCGCGCGACTGAATCGGCAGGGCCACACCGTCCTGCTGACCACCCACTACCTCGAGGAGGCCGAAGCCCTGTGCGGGCGCATCGCCATGCTCAAGGCCGGGCAGGTGGTGGCCCTGGCGCGCACTTCCGAGCTGCTGAAAGCGGCCTCCAGCAACGTGCTGCGCTTCAAGACCGAAGGCCACCAGTTGCCGCCCGAGCTGGCGGCCAAGGCCCGCATCACGGGCCGCATCGTGCAACTGCCCGCCCATGACGCCCACGAGATCGAGGCCTACCTGGCGGCGATCCGTCAGGCCGGGCTGCGGGTGGAGGACGTGGAGATCCGCAAGGCCGACCTGGAAGACGTGTTCCTGGACGTGATGGCGGAAAAAAAGAAGGACCTGGTGGCGACGTGACCGGCTGGCAAACGCTTTTCTACAAGGAAGTCCTGCGGTTCTGGAAGGTGAGCTTCCAGACCGTGGCCGCGCCGGTGCTCACCGCGCTGCTGTACCTGATGATCTTCGGGCACGTGCTGCAGGACCATGTGAAGGTCTACGACCGCATCTCCTACACCGCCTTCCTGGTGCCGGGCCTGGTGATGATGAGCGTGCTGCAGAACGCGTTCGCCAACAGCTCGTCTTCGCTGATCCAGAGCAAGATCATGGGCAGCCTGGTGTTCGTGCTGCTCACGCCCTTGTCCCACCGCGCCTGGTTCGTGGCCTACGTGGGTTCGTCCGTTGCGCGCGGGCTGGCGGTGGGCACCGGGGTGCTGCTGGTCACCACCTTGTTCGTGCGGCCGCAGTTCGCATCACCGCTGTGGATCCTGGCCTTCGGCTTCATGGGGGCCTGGATGCTCGGTGCGCTGGGCGTGATCGCCGGCTTGTGGGCCGAGAAGTTCGACCAGATGGCCGCATTCCAGAACTTCGTGATCATGCCCATGACCTTCCTGTCGGGCGTGTTTTATTCCATCCACTCGCTCCCCGGCTTCTGGCAGCAGGTGAGCCATCTCAACCCGTTCTTCTACATGATCGACGGGTTCCGCTACGGCTTCTTCGGCGTGAGCGATGTCTCCCCCTGGACCAGCCTGTCCATCGTGGCCACCGCGCTGGTGGTGGTCAGTGCGATCGCACTGCACCTGCTGCGCATCGGCTACAAGATCCGCAACTGATGCCGGCGCCGCATGGCGCCCCATGCCCATGACCGCAGACGAACTCAAAGCCATCATTGCCGCAGGCCTGGCCTGCGAACACCTCGAAGTCGAAGGCGACGGCCGCCACTGGTCGGCCGTCATCGTCTCGAGCGAGTTCGAGGGCAAGCGCCCGATCCAGCGCCACCAGCGGGTCTACGCCACCCTGGGTGCGAGAATCCAGAGCGACGAGGTGCATGCCTTGTCGATGAAGACACTGACGCCGGCCGAGTGGTCCGCGTCCTGATCCCAGCCGCACACCCCTGAATCCCATGGACAAGCTCTTGATCCGCGGTGGCCGTCCCTTGCAGGGAGAGGTCCGGATTTCCGGCGCCAAGAATGCCGCGCTCCCCGAAATGTGCGCGGCCCTGCTCACCGCCGATCCGGTCACGCTGGACAACGTGCCGCGGCTGCAGGACGTGGCCACCATGGCCACGTTGATCGCCAACATGGGCGTCTCGGTCGAGCGCTCCGACGACCGGCTGGCCATCGATGCCAGCCGCCTGAGTTCACCCGAGGCGCCCTACGAACTGGTGAAGACCATGCGGGCCTCGGTGCTGGCGCTCGGTCCCTTGCTGGCGCGCTTCGGCGAGGCCACGGTGTCCTTGCCCGGCGGCTGCGCCATCGGCTCGCGCCCGGTCGACCAGCACATCAAGGGCCTGCAGCAGATGGGGGCGGAGATCGTGGTCGAGCACGGCTACATGATCGCCAAACTGCCCAAGGGCCGCGAGCGGCTGCGCGGCGCGCACATCCGCACGGACATGGTGACCGTCACCGGCACCGAGAACTTCCTGATGGCCGCCTCGCTGGCCGAGGGCGAGACCGTGCTGGAGAACGCGGCAATGGAGCCCGAGATCGCCGACCTGGCCGAGATGCTGATCGCCATGGGCGCCGACATCGAGGGGCACGGCACCAGCCGCATCCGCGTGCGCGGCGTCGCCAGGCTGCGTGGCTGCCAGCACCGGGTGGTGCCCGACCGCATCGAGGCCGGCACCTTCCTGTGCGCGGTCGCCGCCACCGGTGGCGACGTGCTGCTGCGAGGTGGTCGGGCCGACCACCTCGAAGCCGTCATCGACAAGCTGCGCGAGGCGGGTGCCGCGGTCGAAGCGGTCGAGGGCGGCATTCGCGTGCGCGCCAGCGGCCGGCTGGCGGCCCAGAGTTTCCGCACCACCGAATACCCGGGCTTTCCCACCGACATGCAGGCCCAGTTCATGGTGCTCAACGTGATCGGGCAGGGCTCGTCCCTGGTCACCGAGACCATCTTCGAGAACCGCTTCATGCACGTGAACGAACTGGTCCGGCTGGGTGCGCACATCCAGGTCGACGGCAAGTCGGCGCTGGTCGAGGGGGTCGAGCGGCTGTCGGGTGCCGCCGTCATGGCCACCGACCTGCGCGCCTCGGCCAGCCTGGTGATCGCCGGCCTGGTGGCCGACGGCGAGACCCTGGTCGATCGCATCTACCACCTGGACCGGGGCTACGACCGCATGGAAGACAAGCTGCGCGGGATGGGCGCCGACATCCAACGGATCAAATGAGTTCGACCGCTGCCATCACGCTCGCCCTGTCCAAGGGCCGCATCTTCGACGAGACGCTGCCGCTGCTTCGTGCCGCCGGCATCGAGGTGCTCGAAGACCCCGAAACCTCGCGCAAGCTGATCCTGGCGACCAGCCAGCCCGATGTGCGGGTGGTGCTGGTGCGCGCCACCGACGTGCCCACCTACGTGCAGTATGGCGGCGCCGACCTGGGGGTGACCGGGCTGGACACCTTGATCGAGCACGGCAGCCAGGGGCTGTACCAGCCGCTGGACCTGGCCATCGCCCGCTGCCGTGTCAGCGTCGCCGTGCGCCAGGACTTCGACTACGCGAGCGCGGTGCGCCAGGGTTCGCGGCTGCGCGTGGCCACCAAGTACGTGTCCATCGCGCGCGAATTCTTCGCCGCCAAGGGCGTTCACGTGGACCTGATCAAGCTGTACGGCAGCATGGAGCTGGCGCCGCTGACCGGCCTGGCCGATGCGATCGTCGACCTGGTATCCACCGGCAGCACGCTGCGCGCCAACCAGCTGGTGGAGGTCGAGCGCATCATGGACATCAGCTCGCGCCTGGTGGTCAACCAGGCTTCGCTCAAACTCAAGCGGGTGCCGATCCGGCGCCTGATCGATGCCTTCGCCGGCGCCACCGGCTCCGGCAACCGCGCCCCATGACCCCAGCTGCCCAGCCCCTGCGCCTGTCCACCGCCCAGCCCGATTTCGAGTCGGCCTTCCAGGCGCGGCTGCACTGGTCGGCCGACACCGACGCCGAGGTCGAGCAGCGCGTGGCGTCCATCCTGGCCGACGTCGCCGCACGAGGCGACGCCGCCGTGCTCGAGTACACGGCGCGCTTCGACCAGCTGCAGGTCGCCTCGATGGCCGAGCTCGAACTGAGCCAGGGCGAGCTCAAGGCGGCCTTCGACTCCCTGCCCGCGCCGCAGCGCGACGCGCTCGAGCAGGCCACGGCCCGCGTGCGGACCTACCACGAGGCCCAGAAGAGGGCTGCCGGCGAAAGCTGGAGCTACCGCGACGCCGATGGCACGCTGCTCGGGCAGAAGGTGACGCCCCTGGACCGCGTGGGCATCTACGTGCCGGGCGGCAAGGCCGCTTACCCCTCGTCGGTGCTGATGAACGCGCTGCCGGCACGGGTGGCCGGGGTCGAGGACATCGTGATGGTCGTGCCCACGCCGCGCGGCGAGAAGAACGCCCTGGTGCTGGCGGCTGCCTGGCTGGGTGGCGTCACGCGTGCCTTCTGCGTCGGCGGCGCGCAGGCGGTGGCCGCGCTCGCCTACGGCACCGCCACCGTGCCGCGCGTGGACAAGATCACCGGTCCCGGCAACGCCTATGTGGCCAGCGCCAAGCGGCGCGTGTTCGGCCAGGTGGGCATCGACATGATCGCCGGGCCCAGCGAAATCCTGGTGCTGGCCGACGGCAGCACGCCGGCCGATTGGGTGGCCATGGACCTGTTCTCGCAGGCCGAGCACGACGAGCTGGCGCAGAGCATCCTGCTGAGCCCCGACGCGACCTATATCGAGCGGGTGCAGGCCGAGATCGATCGCCTGCTGCCCCAGATGCCGCGCGCCGGCATCATCGCCCGCTCGCTGAGCGGGCGGGGCGCGCTGATCCACACGCGCAGCATGGAAGAGGCCTGCGAGATCAGCAACCGCATCGCACCCGAGCACCTGGAGATCGCCAGCGCCGAGCCGCAGCGCTGGGAACCCTTGCTGCGCCATGCCGGCGCGATTTTCCTGGGCGCCTTCACCAGCGAATCGCTGGGTGATTACTGCGCCGGCCCCAACCACGTGCTGCCCACCAGCCGCACGGCGCGCTTTTCCAGCCCGCTGGGCGTGTACGACTTCCAGAAACGCAGCAGCCTGATCGAAGTGAGCGAGCAGGGTGCGCAGGTGCTGGGGCGCATCGCCTCGGTGCTCGCCCATGGCGAGGGCCTGCAGGCCCACGCCCGTGCCGCCGAAATGAGGCTCAAGCCATGACCGACGCCATCCTTTCCGAGCGCCTGCGGCCCCTGATCCGGCAGGACATCCAGTCGATGCAGGCCTATGCGGTGCAGGACGCCGCCGGCCTGGTCAAGCTCGACGCCATGGAGAACCCGTTCACCCTCCCGCCCCCCCTGCAGGCCGAGCTGGGCCGGCGCCTGGGCGCGCTGGCACTCAACCGCTATCCGGGCCCGCGGCTGGACGATCTGCGAGAGGCGCTGGTGCGGCATGCGAACCTGCCCGAGGGCTGCGCACTGATGCTGGGCAATGGATCCGATGAGCTGATTTCGCTGCTCGCCATGGCTTGCGACGTGCCCGGCGCGGCCATCCTGGCGCCGGTGCCGGGCTTCGTGATGTACGCCATGAGCGCGCAGCTGCAGGGCCTGCGGTTCATCGGCGTCGACCTGCGACCCGACTTCCAGCTCGACGAAGCCGCCATGTTGAACGCCATCGAGCGCGAGCGTCCGTCCATCATCTACTTGGCCTACCCCAACAACCCGACCGCCGGGCTGTGGGACGACGCGGTGATCGAACGCATCGTGCGCGCCGCACCGGGCCTGGTGGTCATCGACGAGGCCTACCAGCCGTTCTCCAGCCGCAGCTACATCGACCGGCTCGCGTCGCACCCGCACGTGCTGCTCATGCGCACGCTCAGCAAATTCGGCCTGGCCGGCGTGCGCATCGGCTACCTGGCCGGCGCCCAGCCGCTCATCGCCGAAATCGACAAGGTGCGCCCGCCCTACAACGTGAGCGTGCTCAACGCCGAGGCGGCGCTGTTCGCCCTGGAGCACGCGGACGTGTACGAGGCGCAGGCAGCGCTGCTGCGCGAGCAACGCGCCGGCCTGATGCGAAGCCTGGCCGAGCTGCCGGGCGTGCAGCCGTGGCCCAGCGACGCCAACATGATCCTGGTGCGCGTGCCCGACGCGGCGCGGGCCTTCGCCGGCATGAAGCAGCGCGGCGTGCTGGTGAAGAACGTTTCTAAAATGCATTCCTTGCTTGTCAACTGCCTGCGACTGACCGTCGGTACGCCCGAGGAAAACGCCCGGATGCTGCAGGCGCTGCAGGCTTCCCTATGACCACCACCCCCGACACTGCGCGCACCGCCGAGGTCGTGCGCCATACCGCAGAGACGCAGATTCGCGTGGCCGTCAACCTCGACGGCACCGGGCAGGCTCGCCTGTCCACCGGCATCGGCTTTTTCGATCACATGCTCGACCAGATCGCCCGCCACGGGCTGATCGACCTGGACATCGAGGCCAAGGGTGACCTGCACATCGACGGGCACCACACCGTGGAGGACGTCGGCATCACGCTGGGCCAGGCGGTGGCCAAGGCCGTGGGCGACAAGAAGGGCATCCGACGCTATGGGCACGCCTACGTCCCGCTGGACGAGGCCCTGTCGCGCGTGGTGATCGATTTCTCCGGCCGCCCGGGCCTGGTGATGAACGTGCCGTTCAAGAGCGGCATGATCGGCAGCTTCGACACCCAGCTGGCGCACGAATTCTTCCAGGGCTTCGTCAACCATGCCTTCGTGACCCTGCACGTGGACAACCTGCGGGGCGAAAACGCGCACCACCAGTGCGAAACCGTGTTCAAGGCCTTCGCCCGTGCGCTGCGCGGCGCGCTGGAGCGCGATCCGCGCGCCGCCGGCGTCATCCCTTCCACCAAGGGCACGCTCTGACATGGCTGCGGTGAAGACCGTCGCGGTCGTCGACTACGGCATGGGCAACCTGCGCTCGGTGACGCAGGCGGTGCTGCATGCCGCGCGCGGCAGCGGGGTCGACGTCGTGTGGGCGCGCCGCCCCGAGGAGGTGCTGGCCGCCGAGCGCGTGGTGCTGCCAGGACAGGGCGCCATGCGTGACTGCGTGCGCGAACTGCACGCCTCCGGCATGCATCCTTCCGTCATGCACGCGGCGGCCAACAAGCCCTTGATGGGGGTCTGCGTGGGCATGCAGATGCTGCTCGATCGCAGCGAGGAAGGCCCCACCGAGTCGCTGGGACTCGTCCCCGGAGAGGTCGTGCGCTTTCGCCTGCAGGACCGGCGGCAGCCGGACGGCAGCCGCTACAAGGTGCCGCAGATCGGCTGGAACCAGGTGCGCCAGTCGCAACCGCACCCCGTGTGGGAGGGCGTGGCCGACAACAGCTGGTTCTACTTCGTCCACAGCTACTACGCCCGCCCGTCGGATGCCTGCCACAGCGTCGGTGAAGCCGATTACGGCGGCGTCTTTACCGCCGCCATCGCGCGCGGTAATATTTTTGCTACACAGTTCCACCCCGAAAAAAGCGCTGAGTCCGGTCTTGCCCTTTATCGGAACTTCCTGCTCTGGAATCCCTGACTTCGCGCTGGCTTTGATGCGGTAGGCGCGGTCTCCAATCGATCCATTCTTTTTTCCTCCATGCTTCTCATTCCCGCCATCGACCTGAAGGACGGTCATTGCGTGCGCCTCAAGCAGGGCGACATGGACCAGGCCACCACCTTCAGCGAAGAACCGGCCGCCATGGCGGCAAGCTGGCTGGAAAAAGGGGCCCGGCGCCTGCACCTGGTCGACCTCAACGGCGCGTTCGCGGGCAAGCCGCAGAATTTCAGCGCCATCCGCTCCATCCTGAAGGCCGTGGGGGACGACATCCCGGTGCAGCTCGGTGGCGGCATCCGTGATCTGGACACCATCGAGAAGTACATCGACGGCGGGCTTCGCTACGTGATCATCGGCACGGCCGCGGTGAAGAACCCCGGCTTCCTCAAGGACGCGTGCAGTGCCTTCGGCGGCCACATCATCGTGGGGCTGGATGCCAAGGACGGCAAGGTCGCCACCGATGGCTGGAGCAAGCTCACAGGGCACGAGGTGGTCGATCTGGCCCGCAAGTTCGAAGACTGGGGTGTCGAGTCCATCATCTACACCGACATCGGTCGCGACGGCATGCTTTCGGGCATCAACGTCGAAGCCACCGTGAAGCTCGCGCAGGCCCTCACCATCCCGGTCATCGCCTCCGGCGGGCTTTCGGGCATGGCGGACATCGAGAAGCTGTGCGAGGTGGAAGACGAAGGCATCGAAGGTGTCATCTGCGGGCGCGCCATCTATTCCGGCGACCTCGATTTCGTGGCCGCACAGGCCAAGGCCGATCAACTGAGCGCCTGAATTTGCTGGCCAAACGCATCATTCCCTGCCTGGACGTCACGGGCGGACGGGTCGTCAAAGGGGTCAACTTCGTCGAGCTGCGCGACGCGGGCGATCCGGTCGAGATCGCCGCGCGCTACAACGAGCAAGGCGCCGACGAGCTCACCTTCCTGGACATCACCGCCACCAGCGACGACCGGGACCTCATCCTGCCCATCATCGAGGCGGTGGCCTCGCAGGTGTTCATCCCCTTGACCGTCGGTGGCGGTGTTCGCACGGTGGACGATGTCCGGCGGCTGCTCAATGCCGGCGCCGACAAGACCAGCTTCAACTCGGCGGCCATCGCCAATCCCCAGGTGATCTCCGAAGCCTCGGATCGATATGGCTCTCAGTGCATCGTGGTGGCGATCGACGCCAAGCGGCGGGGCGGTGGCGACGATCTCGCCCGCGGACCCGGGTGGGACGTCTATAGCCACGGCGGGCGCCGGAACACCGGTCTCGATGCCGTGGCGTGGGCCCGCGAGATGGCTCGTCGCGGCGCCGGCGAGATCCTGCTGACCAGCATGGACCGCGACGGCACTCGCTCGGGCTTCGACCTCGCATTGACACGTGCGGTGTCCGACGCGGTCGAGGTCCCGGTGATCGCCTCGGGGGGCGTCGGCATGCTCGAACACCTCGCCGATGGCGTGACGCTGGGCGGGGCCGATGCGGTCCTGGCGGCCAGCATCTTCCATTACGGCGAGTTCACCGTCGGCCAGGCCAAGCAGCATCTTCGCGACCGCGGGATCCCGGTGCGCCTGTAACAGGCGAGGGGGCCTGGCGCGTCGTCGTGCGGATCACCGATGACGGACAATCGACCCATGAATTGGCTGGATCAGGTCAGGTGGGACGAGCGCGGGTTGGTCCCGGCGATCGCGCAGGAGGCGTCGAGCGGTGACGTCCTGATGTTTGCGTGGATGGACCGCGAGGCCCTGCGGCAAACTGCCGAGCTGGGGCGCGCCGTCTACTTCAGCCGCTCGCGTGGCCGGCTGTGGTTCAAGGGCGAGGAGTCCGGACACGTGCAGCGGGTGCATGAGCTACGGCTCGATTGCGACCAGGACGTGGTCCTGCTGCGGGTCACCCAGGAAGGGCACGACCCTGGCATCGCCTGCCACACCGGGCGGCACAGCTGTTTTTACCTGCGGCTGGAGCAGGGCGCCTGGCAGCCTGTCGAGCCGGTGATCAAGGAGCCCGGGCAGATCTACGGCAAGGGGTACGCATCATGAGCTCGTCGGAGGTGCTGGACCGACTCGCCGCGGTCATCGAGAGCCGCAAGCCGGCGTCTGGCGGCGACCCGCAGCGCAGTTACGTGGCGCGCCTGTTGCACAAGGGGCCGGACGCCTTCCTCAAGAAGATCGGCGAGGAGGCTTGTGAGACCGTGATGGCTGCCAAGGATTGCGACCATGGCGGCGACCGATCGCGGCTGGTCGGCGAAGTGGCCGACCTGTGGTTCCACAGCATGATCGCGCTGGCGCATTACGGGCTCGGACCGGCCGATGTCGTGGCCGAACTGGCACGCCGCGAAGGTCTGGGCGGCCTGCAGGAAAAGGCCATGCGCGCAATCGGCGAGAGCGATTCGTCAGCCGCCTGAGGGCCGGGCAGTCGTGCAGGAGCAGAGATGAACCAACCTGTGATCTACGAAGAAAAGACCGCGAACGACCGACTGGTCATGCACGTGCTCTACGGCATGCACACGGTGGCTTGGCTGAGCATGGGAACCCTGGCCGTGATCGCGCTGATCGTCAATTACATCAAGCGCGGCGATGAGCAGGACCCGGGCTATATCGCGCACCACAGCTACATGATCGCCACCTTCTGGTGGACCATCTTCTGGCTGGTGCTGACTTCGCCGCTGTACCTGCTGTTCATCGTGCCGGGCATGGCCGCCTGGACGATCGTGGGGCTGTGGTACCTGTACCGCTGCATCCGCGGATGGCTGAGGTTTACCAATGGCACGCTTCCCTGAGCGCGTAGCACCATGAACGAGCGCGACCCGAACTGCATCTTCTGCAAGATCGTGGAGGGGCAACTGCCCTCCCGCAAGCTGTACGAGGACGAGGAACTCCTGGCCTTCCACGACATCCACCCGTGGGCGCCGGTGCACTTCCTGGTCGTTCCCAAGCGGCACATCCTGTCGATGGCCCATGTCACGTCCGAGGACGCACCCTTGCTGGGGCGCATGATGAGCCTCATACCGCAGCTGGCGATGCAGGCCGGCTGCAGCCCCTACCCACATGGCGGCTACCGGATCATGGTGAACACGGGGGACCATGGCGGGCAGGAGGTGCATCACCTGCACCTTCACGTGATCGGGGGGCCGAGGCCCTGGATCAAGGGGTAAGTCCCTGTCCCTTCCGTCGAGTGCACATCCGCACGCCGACTAAAATTCGAGCAATTCTTTCAGGAGTGATTCCATGGGTTCGTTTTCCATCTGGCATTGGCTGGTCGTGCTGTTGATCGTCGTGCTGGTGTTCGGCACCAAGAAGCTGAAGAACATGGGCTCTGACCTTGGCGGCGCGGTGAAGGGCTTCAAGGACGGCATGAAGGACGGGTCCGCGCCTGAAGCCGAAACGCCGCCGCAGCAGGTGACGTCGGCCCCGTCCGCCACGGACAGCAACAAGAACACCATCGACGTCGAAGCCCGCAACAGGTCCTGAGCCACTGACCGGCTGAACTGGCTGTGATCGATCTCGGCATTTCCAAGATGGCTTTGATCGGCGCCGTGGCGCTGATCGTCATCGGGCCTGAGAAGCTGCCCCGTGTGGCGCGTACCGTCGGCACGCTGCTGGGCAAGGCCCAGCGTTACGTGAACGACGTCAAGGCCGAGGTGAACCGGTCCATGGAGCTCGACGAGCTCCGCAAGATGAAGGACTCGGTGGAGACCGCGGCGCGTGATGTGGAATCCTCCATCCACGGCGCCGCGTCCGACATCGACCGGCAATTCAACGACGCGGCCGCCGCCTTCGATTCGGCCGCGCCGTCGCCGATGCTCGACGTGCCGCCCGATTCCCCCGAGTACAAGCGGCCGCGCAAGAACTGGCGGCTCAAGCAGGGCGCGGTGCCCAGTTGGTACAAGGCCCGCAACGGCGTCCGCACGCGCGCACTGTCGGGCGCGGCCCGGGTTGCGCGGTACCGGCCCAAGAAACTCAACTGATGGCCGACCCCAATAAAGAAGACGAGCTCGCCGGGACTGAACAACCATTCGTCGCCCATCTGGTCGAGCTTCGTGACCGCCTGATCAAGGCGCTGATCGCCGTCGGCGCCGTCGCGGCCGTCCTGGCAATCTGGCCTGGGCCGGGTGCCCTGTACGACCTGCTGGCCGCCCCGCTGACGGCCACCTTGCCCAAGGGTGCGACGCTGATCGCGACCTCGGTCATTTCGCCGTTTGTCGTGCCGCTGAAGATCCTGCTGATGTCGGCGTTCATGATCGCCTTGCCGGTCGTGCTCTATCAGGTGTGGGCGTTCGTTGCGCCGGGGCTTTACAGCCACGAAAAGAAGCTCATGCTGCCGCTGGTGATTTCCAGCACGCTGCTGTTCTTCGTCGGCGTGGCATTCTGCTATTTCTTCGTGTTCGGACAGGTTTTCACCTTCATCCAGAGCTTCGCGCCCAAGAGCATCACCGCTGCGCCTGATATCGAGGCCTACCTGAGCTTCGTGCTGACCATGTTCCTGGCTTTCGGCCTGGCCTTCGAGGTTCCCATCGTGGTGGTGGTGCTGGCGCGGCTGGGCATGGTGAGCATCGACAAGCTCAAGTCGTTCCGCAGCTACTTCATCGTGCTGGCCTTCATCGTGGCCGCGGTCGTGACGCCGCCGGACGTGGTCTCGCAGCTGGCGCTGGCGATCCCGATGATCATCCTCTACGAAGTGGGCATCTGGGCGGCGCAAGTGTTCATCAAGCACACGAAGGCACCCGACGAAGAGGGCGCTGCCGCAACCGACGCCTGACCCGACCTCCGGTAGGCGCTGCCGTCCGCTCCTTGCGGCGGCCGGACGGGATCAGCGCTGCGAGACGGGGCGTGGTGCGGGGCGAAGGCCCGGCGTGACGTTCAGGTCCACCGCGTCATCTCTACGCATCAGCTTGAAGGCGGCTGTGGTGCCCGGCCGCAGGGCTGCGACCTGGGTCAGCAGTTCGGACACACTGGCCACGCGCTGTCCGGCGACCTCGGTGATCACATCCCCCGGGCGGATGCCCGCTTGCGCCGCCGGGCCGTTCTGCAGCACCCCGGTGATCAGCACCCCCTGCCGAGTCTTCACGCCGAAGGTCGACATCAGTTCAGGCGACAGGTCGACGGGCTCGACGCCAATCCAGCCGCGCCGGACGACGCCGTCGCGGACGATCGACTCCAGGACCATCTTGGCGGTCGAGGCTGGAATCGCGAAGCCGATGCCCATGTTGCCGCCCGAGCGCGAGTAGATGGCCGTGTTGATGCCCAGCAAGCGGCCCTCGGTATCGATCAGGGCGCCACCCGAATTGCCGGGATTGATGGCCGCGTCGGTCTGGATGAAGTTCTCGAAGGTGTTGATGCCGAGCTGGTTGCGCCCGAGCGCACTGACGATGCCGCTGGTCACCGTCTGCCCCACGCCGAACGGGTTGCCGATGGCGAGCACCTGGTCGCCCACCTGCAGGTCGTCCCCGCTGCCGAGCGTGACCACCGGCAGACCGTCCAGCTTGACCCTCAGCACGGCCAGGTCGGTTTCCGGGTCGGTGCCGATGACGCTGGCGCGCGCGGACCGGCTGTCGTTCAGGACCACCTCGATTTCGTCCGCACCCTCGATCACGTGGTTGTTGGTGAGGATGTAGCCGTCCGGGCTGATGATCACGCCGCTGCCCAGCCCGGACTGCGGTGCGGGGCCGCGGTCACCGAAGAAGAAGCGGAACCATGGGTCGGTCGTCTGGGGCGACTGGGCAGCCCGCATGGTGTTGATGCTCACCACGGCCGGAGATGCTTTCTGCGCGGCCTGGCGCAGGCTGCCAGCCGGAATGGTGCCCGCCGGCAGGGGTGGGGCCTCGATCAGGGTGACGCCCGTGCTGCGGCTGAGGGAGGGCGACCGGCCGAGCCACTCGGGTTTGAGCGTGGCGATGACGAACCAGGCGGCCAGCAGCACGGTGACGGCCTGGGAAAACACGAGCCAGTAACGACGCATGAAGGGTGGGGTAGCAGGTAAACGCGAAAGTGTAGAGCCGCGGCACGCATCGGCGCGACACAATCGGCCTTTCGACGCACCTTTCCGATGGTTGACCGACAAGAGCTGCTTCGCGCATTCGACGACCTGCTGCAACCCGAGCGCTACAAGGACTACGGTCCGAACGGCCTGCAGGTGGAGGGTCGCGCCGAGATCCGCAGGATCGTCTCCGGCGTGACCGCCAGCGTGGCGCTGATCGATGCCGCCGTGCAGGCCCGGGCCGATGCCGTGTTCGTGCATCACGGGCTGTTCTGGCGCGGCCAGGACGGCCGTGTCACCGGGTGGATGAAGCAGCGGCTTTCCAGGCTGCTGGCGCACGACATCAACCTGTTCGCCTACCACCTGCCTTTGGATGGGCACCAGGACCTGGGCAACAACGCGCAGCTCGGCTGGCGGCTGGGGCTTCGGGCGCAGGCGCGGTTCGGTGAGCAGGAGCTGGGCTTCATCGGCGAGCCGGCCGATGCAGGCGGCTTCCACGACACCGACGCGCTGGCGAGCCATGTCCGCAGCGTGCTGGGCCGCGAAGTGGTGGCCGTGGCGGGTGCGCACCAGCCACTTCGACGCATTGCCTGGTGCACCGGGGGCGCGCAAGGCTATTTCGAGGCCGCCATCGCCGCCGGGGCACAGGCCTTCATCACCGGGGAGATCTCCGAGCCACAAGCGCACTACGCCCGCGAGTGCGGCGTGAGCTTCATCGCCTGCGGCCACCATGCCAGCGAGCGCTACGGCGCGCCGGCGGTGGCGGGGCATGTCGCGCAAGCGCTCGGGCTCGAGCATCGGTTCATCGACATCGACAACCCGGCATGACGGCGCGAACACTGGCCTTGACCATGGGTGATCCGGCCGGCATCGGTCCCGAGATCCTGGTGCGTGCCTTCATGCGGGAGCCACGACGGCTGGCGGGCTGCTTCGTGGTGGGCGACCTGCCGCACCTGCGTCGAGCGACCCGGGTGGTTTGCGGCGCGGGCGCGCTGCCATGGACTGTCGCCTTGATCGACCGCCCCGCCGAGGCGCTGGAAGTGCCGCCGCGATGCCTGCCGCTGCTGCAGGTGGGAGAGCCGGCGTCGCAGCTGCTGCCCTGGGGACAGGTGCATGCGGCGGGTGGGCGCATGGCGGCCGATGCGGTCACCTGGGCGGCTCGGGCTGCGCTGCGCGGGGACGTCGCCGCCGTCGTCACGGCGCCATTGCACAAGGAATCGCTGGCGGCCGCCGGCGTGCCGCATCCGGGTCACACCGAACTGCTGCAGGCCGAAGCGGCGGCATACCTGGAGCGACCGCTGGCGCAGGTGCCGGTCCGAATGATGCTCGCCAGCGATGAGCTGCGGACCGTGCTGGTAAGCATCCACGTCTCGCTGCGCCAGGCGATCGACGCCGTTACGCTGGAGAACGTGCGCCAGACCATCCGCATCACCCACGACGCTTTGTCCCGCGCGCTCGGCCGGCCTCCGCGCCTGGCGGTGGCGGGGCTGAATCCACACGCGGGGGAGGGCGGGTTGTTCGGACGCGAGGAGTTGGAGGTCATCGGCCCCGCCGTGGCGGCGAGCCGGACCGAAGGGTTGGACGTGCAGGGCCCCTTCGCGCCCGATACGGTGTTCATGCGGGCTCGCGGGCTCAAGGAGTTCGACGCGGTGGTGGCCATGTACCACGACCAGGGCCTGATCCCGGTGAAGTACCTGGGGCTCGACAAAGGAGTGAACGTCACCCTGGGCCTGCCGCTCGTGCGCACCAGCCCGGACCACGGCACTGCCTTCGACATCGCCGGCCAGGGCCTCGCCGACCCGGCCAGCCTGCTCGAGGCCGTGCGGGTGGCGCGGCAGCTGGCCCAATTCGACGGGCGCGGTCCTATCGCTTGAGGCTGTCGCGGATCTCGCGCAGCAGCACGATGTCCTCGGCCGGCGCCGCGGGTGCGGCCGCCGGCGGCTCGGCGCTGGCGCGGCGCAGGCGGTTGATCTGCCGCACCATCACGAAGATCACCAGCGCCAGGATCAGGAAGTTCACCAGCACGGTGATGAAGTTGCCCCAGGCGAAGACCGGCACGCCCGCGCGGGTGAGGTCGGCCAGGGTGCGCGGTGTGCCGGGTGGAATGGCGCCGAGCACGACGAACAGGTTGGAGAAGTCGAGCCGGCCGGTGACCAGGCTCACCAACGGCATCACCAGGTCCTTGACCAGCGAGTCGACGATCTTGCTGAAGGCGGCGCCGATGATCACGCCCACCGCAAGGTCGACCACATTGCCCTTGATGGCGAACTCGCGAAACTCCTTGGCGATGCTCATCGTTTTCCTTCGAAGTGGGAAGGTCTGCAGTATGGCGCGGCGCCCGCTTCTCGCGGGCGGAAGGGCGTTGGCGCTCCGCTACAATCGCTGGTTGACCTAACTTCTGCGATTCCCTCGAGGACCCCCCATGAGTGACACCCCAGTCGACGCCAGCAAGCGTACGTGGTTGATCGCGTCCGGCTGCGCGGGCGCGGTGGGCGGCGCGTTCGTCGCCGTCCCGTTCGTCAGTAGCTTCCAGCCGTCGGAGCGGGCCAAGGCGGCGGGTGCGCCGGTGGAGGTGGACATCTCGGCGCTGCAGCCCGGCGAGAAGATCACCGTGGAGTGGCGTGGCAAGCCCGTGTGGATCATGCGCCGCACGCCCGAGCAACTGGCGGCCTTGCCCAAGCTCGATGACCAGCTCGCGGATCCGCTGTCGACGCGCACGGCCTACCCCACGCCGGAGTACGCGCGCAACGTGCATCGCTCCATCAAGCCCGAGATCTTCGTTGGCGTCGGCATCTGCTCGCACCTGGGCTGCTCGCCGATCGACAAGTTCCAGCCGGGTGCCCAGCCCTCGCTGCCGGCGGACTGGGTGGGCGGCTTTCTTTGCCCCTGCCACGGCTCCACCTTCGATCTGGCCGGGCGGGTGTTCAGCAACAAGCCGGCGCCAGACAACCTGGAAGTGCCGCCGCACACCTACCTCTCTGACACGCGTCTGCTGATCGGCGAAGACAAGGCTGCTTGACATGGCTGAATTCAAGGAAATCTCCCCCAACGCAAGCGCCGGCGCCAAGCTGTCCAACTGGTTCGAGAACCGTTTTCCCTCGGCCATCAGTGGCTGGAAGTACCACGTCTCCGAGTACTACGCGCCCAAGAACTTCAACTTCTGGTACTTCTTCGGCTCGCTGGCGCTGCTGGTGCTGGTGATCCAGATCGTCACCGGCATCTTCCTGGTGATGCACTACAAGCCGGACGCGGCCCTCGCGTTCGCCTCGGTCGAATACATCATGCGCGACGTCCCCTGGGGCTGGCTGATGCGCTACATGCACTCGACTGGCGCCTCGGCGTTCTTCGTCGTGGTCTACCTGCACATGTTCAAGGGCCTGATCTACGGGAGCTACCGCAAGCCGCGTGAGCTGGTGTGGCTGTTCGGCTGCTCGATCTTTCTGGTGCTGATGGCCGAGGCCTTCATGGGCTACCTGCTGCCCTGGGGCCAGATGTCCTACTGGGGTGCGCAGGTGATCGTGAACCTGTTCTCCGCCATCCCGTTCATCGGCCCCGACCTCGCGATCCTGATCCGGGGCGACTACGTGGTGAGCGACGCCACCCTGAATCGCTTCTTCAGCTTCCACGTGATCGCCGTGCCCCTGGTGCTGCTCGGGCTGGTCGTTGCCCACCTGCTGGCGCTGCATGACGTCGGATCCAACAATCCGGATGGCGTCGAGATCAAGGGTCCGAACGCTCTCAAGGACGAACAGGGTCGGCCGGTCGACGGCATCCCCTTCCACCCGTACTACACGGTCCATGACCTGTTGGGTGTCTCCGTCTTCCTGATGGCGTTCTCCGCGGTGATCTTCTTCGCCCCGGAGTTCGGTGGCTACTTCCTCGAGTACAACAACTTCATCCCGGCCGATCCGCTGAAGACGCCGGCGCACATCGCCCCGGTGTGGTACTTCACGCCCTACTATTCGATGTTGCGCGCCGTCACGTCGCAGATGGTGTACGCGCTGGTCGCGATCGCCGTCGTCGCGGCCGCCGTCGTGATCCTGCGTGGCCGCCTGCCGGGCCTGGTGAAGATCGGTGTCGCGGTCGTCACGGCCATCGCGATCGCGCTCCTGCTGGCGATCGATGCCAAGTTCTGGGGCGTGGTGGTGATGGGCGGCGCGGTCATCATCCTGTTCTTCCTGCCCTGGCTCGACGCAAGTCCGGTGAAGTCGATCCGTTACCGCCCGGGCTGGCACAAGTGGGTTTACGGCGTGTTCGTGGTGAACTTCCTCGTGCTGGGATACCTGGGCGTGCAGCCGCCCTCGCCTGGTGGCGAGCGCATCGCGCAGCTCGGCACGTTGTTCTATTTCGGCTTCTTCCTGCTGATGCCATGGTGGAGTCGCCTGGGCGAGTTCAAGCCTGTGCCCGAGCGCATCACCTTCGCCGCGCACTGAGCCCCCGAAATCGCAGCCATGAAAAATTGCATCTACTCCCTCATCCTCTCGGTCGCGATGGCGCTGGGCCTCGCCGGTCCCGCTCGCGCAGCCGGCGAGGGCATCAGCTGGGACAAGGCGCCGGCCAGCACCAATGACTTGGCGGCCTTGCAGCACGGAGCCAAGCTGTTCGTCAACTACTGCCTGAACTGCCACTCGGCGGCGTTCATGCGCTACAACCGTCTGACCGACATCGGCCTGAGCGAGCAGCAGATCAAGGACTACCTGCTGTTCGCCACCGATCGGGTGGGTGACACCATGAAGGCGAGCATCGATCCGCGCCACGCCAAGGAGTGGTTCGGGGCCAACCCGCCGGATCTCACGCTGATCGCCCGCTCGCGCTCCAGCCACGGTGGCACGGGTGCGGACTACCTCTACACGTTCCTGCGCACCTTCTATCCGGACGCGACCAAGCCCACCGGATGGAACAACCTCGCATTCCCCAACGTCGGCATGCCGCACGCCCTGTGGGAGTTGCAAGGCAAGCGCGAGCCGATCTTCGAGACGGTGTCCAGCCACGGCCATGACACCCAGGTTTTCAGGGGCTGGAAACAGGTCACCCCTGGCACCATGAGCCCGCGCGAGTACGACGAGGCGGTAGGCCACTTGGTGGCCTACCTGCAGTGGATGGCCGAACCGGCGCAGAACACCCGCGTGCGGGTGGGCGTCTGGGTGCTGCTGTTCCTCGGGTTCTTCACCTTCCTGGCGTGGCGACTCAACGCCGCTTTCTGGAAGAATGTCCGCTGACCGGATGATCTGAGGTCCGCCTTGGCGGGCCAGTTGCGATTGTTCGATACGAGAGTGGGCCGCCCCTGCGGCGGAGCCCACTCTTTCTGATTTCAAGGAGCCACCGCCATGATGGTGCTTTATTCGGGAACGACCTGCCCCTTTTCCCACCGCTGCCGTTTCGTCCTGTTCGAAAAGGGCATGGACTTCGAGATCCGCGACGTCGATCTGTACAACAAGCCCGAGGACATCAATGTGATGAACCCCTACGGGCAGGTGCCGATCCTGGTGGAGCGTGACCTGATCCTGTACGAGTCGAACATCATCAACGAGTACATCGACGAGCGCTTCCCGCACCCCCAGCTCATGCCTGGCGACCCGGTTGACCGTGCACGCGTGCGACTGTTCCTGCTCAACTTCGAGAAAGAGCTGTTCGCGCACGTGAGTACGCTCGAATCGCGTGCTTCCAAGGGCAACGAGAAGGCGTTGGAAAAAGCCCGCAGCCACATCCGGGACCGGCTGACCCAGCTGGCGCCGGTGTTCCTCAAGAACAAGTACATGCTGGGCGAGAACTTCTCGATGCTCGATGTGGCGATTGCCCCGCTGCTCTGGCGCATGGACTACTACGGCATCGAACTGTCGAAGAACGCCGCCCCGCTGCTGAAGTACGCCGAGCGCATCTTCTCGCGCCCGGCCTATATCGAGGCGCTGACCCCGTCTGAGAAGGTCATGCGCAAGTAAGGCAGTCGCCGGGCTGCTACGGCCCGGCGCCCGTCAATCAGCGCGACAGTCCACGATGAACGCACTCGAATCCACGTCGACCCGTCCTTACCTGATCCGGGCCCTCTACGACTGGTGCACCGACAACGGCCTCACGCCGTACATCGCCGTGCTGGTCGATGACACGGTGCAGGTTCCGCGCGAGTACGTGAAGAACGGTGAGATCGTCCTGAACATCAGTTTCGATGCGACCAGCTCGCTCAAGCTGGGCAATGATTTCATCGAGTTCAAGGCGCGTTTCGCGGGCATGGCCCGGGACATCATGATCCCGATTGGCCGAGTGCTCGCCATCTATGCGCGCGAGAACGGACAGGGGATGGCGTTCCCGGTGTCCGCCGCCGCACCTGATGCCACGGCGCCCGCGCGCGGGTCGCCGTTGAGCAGCGTTCCTGCCGCGGGTGGAGAGCAGGACTCGGCCGACCGCACGGTTCAGCGGATTACCGGTGAGGTGGCGCCCCCCGGTGCCGAGACCGAGCCGCCGCCCAAGCCGCCGGCCGGTGGCGGTCCACGTCCGGCGCTCAAGCGCATCAAGTGAGCGGGCGTACCCCGCATAGAATTTCCGGTCTGCCGGTTTAGCTCAGTTGGTAGAGCAACCGCCTTGTAAGCGGTAGGTCATCAGTTCGAATCCGATAACCGGCACCACCCTCACATCCTTCGTCAGGGCGCCGTGCCCGCTCGCTCGCGGCGCTCCTCGTCTTGCACGCAGTAGCGGGTCGCCGGCATGATCTTCAGGCGTTCGAAGCGAATCGGTTTTCCGCAGTCTTCGCACACGCCGTAATGACCCTCCCGCACCCGCTGGCGGGCCTCGCGCACTTCGTGCAAGGCGACCTCGTTGCGCTGCAACTGGCTCAGGTCCAGCGAGGCCATCATGCGAGCGTCGCCGTCCTCCACCGCGTCGCGCACCTCAGGCCAATCGTCATTGCCTGAGGCGGCAAAGCCTTGCCGGGCGGCATGTACCGCGGCATCCAGTTCGGCCTCCTGTCGCTGCAGCATGCCGTCGAGCTCGGCGATCTGATCGTCCTTGAGTGTCATGAAGAACTCCTTGGCCCGACGATAGGCCAGCGCGGCACCCCGCGTGTTGCAAAAGGTGGCTCAGGTCCAGTCGTTCTGGACCTTGATGCGAATCTGGCCGACCTCGCAGCCTTTCGTGCGAAGGTGCGCCTGCAGGGCCGGCAGCAATTGCCGCAACTTCGCCGCGGCCGCGTTGCCGCGCACCAGGAGGCACCACTGGCCATCTTCCAGTGGCCCGGCACTCACCGCCGAACGCAGCGAAGGCGGCAGCTGGCTGCGCACGAGGTCCAGCCGCTGTGAAGACGCCTGTACCAGGTGCAGGAGCCGCGAGAGAGAAGGAGACTGCTCCGCGGCCTGGGCGAGGGTGACCGGGTGGTGGCGGCGAGTGGGATCGTGCGGCATGGAGCGGGCGGGCCTAGGCCGGCCATTATGGGGCGGCCCCGGCTCCTGGAGGCGACGCTTAAAATGCCCGTCTTCGCCATCCGTGCGCCAGTAGGGCATGCGGGTGGCCGTCTCCTTGCACAACGAGAGGATTGCGCTGCCCTGCTGGCCCCGGTGGGCTGGCAGGGCAGCATCGCGTTCATGGCCAAGAATTTCCTGACTCAGATTTTCGGATCTCGTAACGACCGACTGCTCAAGCAGTACCGCAAGACCGTCGAGCGGATCAATGCGCTGGAGGCGGATCTCGAAAAGCTGAGCGACGAGGCACTGCGCGCCAAGACGCAGGAGTTCCGCGACCGCCTGGCCCAGGGGGAGACGCTGGACGACCTGCTGCCCGAGGCTTTCGCGGTGGTCCGGGAAGGTTCCAAGCGCGTCATGCGCATGCGGCACTTCGACGTGCAGTTGCTCGGCGCCATGGCTTTGCACAACGGCAAGGTCGCCGAGATGCGCACGGGCGAAGGCAAGACGCTCACCGCCACGCTCGCGGTGTACCTGAACGCCTTGCCCGGCAAGGGCGTCCATGTGGTCACGGTCAACGACTACCTGGCCAACCGCGACGCCCAGTGGATGGGCAAGCTCTACAACTTCCTGGGCATGTCGGTGGGCGTGAACCTGCCCCAGATGCCTCGCGAGCTCAAGCAGGCGGCCTATCGCAGCGACATCACCTACGGCACCAACAACGAGTACGGCTTCGACTACCTGCGCGACAACATGGTGTACGAAACGCAGGACCGCGTGCAGCGCGGGCTGCATTACGCCATCGTCGACGAGGTCGATTCGATCCTGATCGACGAAGCGCGCACCCCGCTGATCATCAGCGGCCAGGCCGAGGACCAGACCGAGCTGTACGTGGCCATGAACCGCATCGTGCCGCAGCTGACCAGGCAGGTGGGAGAGGCCGATCCGCGAACGGGCGAGGGCGTGATCACACCCGGCGATTTCACGGTCGACGAGAAGACGCGGCAGGTCTACCTCACCGAGCGTGGTCATGAGACCGCCGAGCGCATCCTTGCAGGCCTGGGGCTGATTCCGCAGGGCGCCTCCCTGTACGACCCCGCCAACATCGCCCTGGTCCATCACCTGTACGCGGCCCTGCGTGCGCACCACCTCTATTTCCGCGACCAGCACTACGTGGTGCAGCCGGGAGAAGACGGCACGCCGGAGGTGGTGATCGTCGACGAATTCACGGGGCGGCTGATGTCCGGCCGCCGGTGGAGCGAAGGCCTGCACCAGGCCGTCGAGGCCAAGGAGGCCGTGCCGATCCAGCCTGAAAACCAGACGCTGGCCTCCATCACCTTCCAGAACTACTTCCGCCTGTACGGCAAGCTCGCCGGCATGACCGGCACGGCCGACACCGAAGCCTACGAGTTCCAGGAGATCTACGGCCTTGAAGTGGTCGTGATCCCGCCGAACCGGCCCAGCCGGCGCGACGACCAGTTGGATCGGGTCTACAAGACCACGCGCGAGAAGTACCAGGCTGCGATCGAGGACATCCGCGAGTGCCATGGACGGGGACAGCCGGTGCTGGTGGGCACGACATCGATCGAGAACTCCGAGATCATCAGTCAGCTGCTGCAGGAGGCGGGCCTGCCGCACCAGGTGCTCAACGCCAAGCAGCATGCGCGCGAGGCCGAGATCGTGGCGCAGGCCGGCCGGCCGAAGATGGTCACCATCGCGACCAACATGGCGGGGCGAGGCACGGACATCGTGCTGGGTGGCAACGTCGAAAAAGCCATTGAGGCCGTCGAGGCGGACGAATCGCTGGACGAACCGGCGCGGCAGGCGCGGATTGCCAAGATGCGCGACGAGTGGAAGCGCGACCATGAACTGGTGGTGTCGCTCGGTGGCCTGCGGATCATCGCGACCGAACGCCACGAGTCGCGCCGAATCGACAACCAGCTTCGCGGCCGCTCGGGTCGCCAGGGGGACCCGGGTTCCTCGCGGTTCTACCTGAGCCTGGATGATCCACTGATGCGCATCTTCGCCGGCGAGCGCGTCAGGGCCATCATGGACCGGCTGAAGATGCCTGAGGGTGAAGCCATCGAGGCGGGCATCGTCACGCGCAGCATCGAGAGCGCGCAACGTAAGGTCGAGGCGCGCAACTTCGACATCCGCAAGCAGCTGCTCGAGTACGACGACGTGGCCAACGACCAGCGCAAGGTCATCTACCAGCAGCGCAACGACATCATGGAAGCGGCCGACCTGTCGGCCCAGATCGCAGGATTGCGGGAAGGCTGCTTCACCGACCTCGTCCACCAGTACGTGCCGCCGGAATCGGTCGAAGAGCAGTGGGACCTGCCAGGGCTGGAGCAGGTGCTGGCCGCCGAATGGGGCATCCATCTGCCGCTGGTGCAGCGGGTGCAGGAGTCCGCCGCAATCACCGACGAGGACCTCCTCGAGATGGTGGTCCAGGCCGCGCATGAAGCCTTCGAGGCCAAGGTGGTCATGGTCGGCCTGGAGAACTTCACCCAGTTCGAACGCGTGGTCCTGCTCCAGAGCATCGACACCCATTGGCGCGAGCACCTGGCCGCGCTGGACTACCTGCGCCAGGGTATCCACCTGCGCGGGTACGCCCAGAAGCAGCCGAAGCAGGAGTACAAGCGCGAGGCGTTCGAGCTGTTCGGCCAACTCCTGGACTCCGTCAAGAACGAGGTCACCAAGGTGCTCATGACGGTCCGCGTGCAATCCGGAGACCAGCTCGGCCAGGCGGCGGACGATATCGAGGAGCGTGCCGAGCACATCGCCAACGTCACGTACTCGGCGCCCACGGTCACCGGCGAGGTCGAGACCATGCTGGACGCCCGCACGGCCCGGGGCTTCGCCGGCGCGGCCGCGGGCGCCGCTGTGGCGGACGTGCCGCGGGTTGGTCGCAACGACCCCTGCCCGTGTGGCAGTGGCAAGAAGTACAAGCAGTGCCACGGCAAGCTGGCTTGAGCCGGCGCGCTTGACCAGGCAGCAAACTGCTGCTTGGTGTGTACTTCAGCGGTACCGGGTGCACATCTAAGCGCTGCAGTAGCAGATTTCTTTTGAAACACCTGTAACTGTCGCGCACCTGACTGACAGCAATGACAGGGGTCGACGCCGCTGAACGGGCCCATGACTCTTCAATGGCAGGCTTTCACACCCGAGCGAGCCATCATGAACCGAGTCAATGCAGTTTCCGACGTCCTTCTGACCGCGAATGTTCACACGGGGACGGGCGACGGCGTCGTCGCATCCCCCGCAGCACCGCAGCGCCGCAGCGGCCCCGGGCTGTCCAGCCACCTCAAGCAGCGCATCGCTCGGGACTTCCAGGAACGTTTCCAGCGCGAGTGGGGCGGCAAGTTCGTGACCCAGGGCATCGCACCCGGCACCAACGCCGTGCGCCTGGACGGCAATGACTACCTGAGCGTGACCGGGCACCCCTCCATCGTGCAGGCCCAGGTGAACGGCCTGCGATGCAGCCAGGACTACATCGTGCAATCGGGCGTGTTCCTGGCGGAAGGCAGCCCCACCGGACGCTTCGAAGACGCCTTGTCGGGTTTCATCGGCCACGCTGGTGGCGTGCTGTGCCAGTCCGGCTACACCGCCAACCTGGGCCTGCTGCAGGTGATCGCGGACCGCGAAACGACCGTCTACGTGGACAGCCTGGCCCACATGTCCCTTTGGGAGGGCGTGCGCGCCGCCGGTGCCACGGCCCAGGCCTTCCGTCACAACGATCCCGAGCACCTGGCGCGCATGATGAAGCGTCACGGCCCGGGGCTGGTGATCGTGGACTCTGTGTACAGCACCACCGGTGCCGTCTGTCCGCTGCGTGAAATCGTGGAGATCGTGGAAGCCAATGAATCGATGATCCTGGTGGACGAGTCACATTCGTTGGGCACCCACGGACCTGGGGGGCGTGGGCTGTGTGCCGAGTTGGACTTGACCCATCGGGTGCATTTCATCACCGCCAGCCTCGCCAAGGCCTTTGCAGGGCGCGCCGGCTTCTTCACCCTGCCGGATGAACTGCGCAACTACCTGATGTGCCACAGCTTCCCCAACATCTTCAGCTCTGCCTTGCTGCCACATGAGGTGGCCGGCCTGTCCGCCACCCTCGATGTGATCAAGCAGAGCGACCGGGCTCGTGAGCAATTACGGCACAACACGCGTCGCATTCGCTCCAGCCTGTCGGAACTGGGCTATCCCATTCACCAGGGGACCGAGCAGATCATTTCACTGGAGGCGGGCCCCGAGGTGGACACCCTCGCGCTGCGCGACTCGCTCGAGGGACACGGGGTCTTTGGTGCCGTGTTCTGTGCTCCCGCGACCAGCCGCAATCGTTCCATGGTTCGGCTCACCTTGAATGCGTCGCTGACCGAGGCCGAGATGAGCCATGTCGAGCAGGTGGCTGCCGAGATCGCGCCCAAGATCAAGCCGTGGGACTGGCCCATTGCCCGTCGGCAACGCGGTCGCGAAGCCGATCAATCCTCGACTTGACGAGGCTCCTGCACGTCCAGCCAGCTGCGGTAGCTGGTGATGGGCGCTGGCAGCGCAGAGGACGGCACCGGGAACAAGGCCGCCAGCACGGATGGATCCTGACCTGGCGAGAACGCCGGCAGCAGTTCGCAGGTGCCACTGAGTCCGAGCGCTTGCCGCAATTCGAGGCTGACCAGCTTGCGACCAGCGCGGATGTCCGCAATGCCTTCGCCATCCACGCCTTCGAGTTCCGCGAGTTCGGCCAAGGCGTTGAGTCCTTCGCGCGTCTCGAGCTGGAGCCAGCTGACGCGGCCGTCTTCGTCCAGGCCCAGGATGCCGAAGGGGTCGCCGATGGCGACATGTTCAACCCAGCGGGCCCGGGCGAAATCGGCGAGTGCCTGCTGTACGCCTCCCTGGCGCAACAACTCGTGCTGCTCCGGGCGGAACGTGGCGCGCCAGATCTGCGCGTGGCGAGCGTTTGGCGTCGCCAGGAGCGTTTCGACCGAGTCGACCAAGCGGCGCGCGATGTCCGGCAATTGCTTGGGGATGAACTGGTCGATGAGCCCACGGTTGAAGGCGCGAACCGCGATCTGCTCGTCGGCCTGGCCCGTCAGGAGCACGCGGGCGCCCTGCCATTCCGTCAGTTCGCTCAGCACCTGCAGGCCGTCCATGCCCGGCATCGAGAAATCGACTGCGCAGAGGCGGCTGAGGCCATAGCGGTTGATCGAACGGGCCCAGTAGCCGAGGATTTGCGGAATGAGCGGCTTGCCTTGTCGCCACTGGTCGACCAGCAACTGCTGGTTCCATGCGTCGATTTCCCAAAGTGGGAGCTCGCGCAACAGCTGCTGGATGCATCGGCCAGGACGCAGGTGCAGGCGCACATTCCAGTGCCGCGGCAGGACCATGGCCAGCATCTCGAGGTAGTCGGCGTCGTCATCGAGGAAGACCACCGAGCCGGGGCGTCGATAGAGTTGAAAGCTCATGGGTGTGATCGCTCAAGCGTCCTTGTGGCAATGGGTTCGGGTGCAGCCAGTGGCAGCTCGATCTTGAAGCGCGCGCCTCGACTGTAGCCGGGGTCGATGCGGATGGTGCCGCCGGCTGCGTGGACCACGCGATGGCAGAACGCCAGGCCCAGGCCATGTCCCGTTCCGCTGTGGGTGGATGCGAACAACTGGAACAGGCGCGCCTGCATCTCGGGCTCGATGCCTTGTCCCCGGTCGGTCAGACAGATGAGGCCGCGCCGGCCCGCCACGTCCACGCTGATCACCAGGTCACCCGGACTGGTCGGGGTGGGCTTTGCCGCGAGCGAACGCAGGGCATTCTTCATCAGGTTATCGATCACCTGCAGGAACAGCGACTCGGCGCCCTTGAAGGTGAAATCGGCATGCACATGGACCTGCACGCATTCACGCTCGCGCTCGCTGCGGAAGGGAAAATTCGCCACGGCGGTTCGCGCCAGGGCGGCGGCCGACAGGTGGTCTCCCCCGGTAGGCAGATGCATCAATTGGGCATTGGTCATCTGTGTGTCGATCTGCCGGTTCATGTTGCGCACCAGCAGGTGCAGGCGGCTCGCCAGCTTCTCGATGACCGATGCGTGCGCGGCTGGGAGTGCGTGGGCCTCGCTGCGCATCGCGTCACCGATGAGGGCCATCGTGGCCAGAGGCGTCCTCAACTCGTGGGCCATGATCCCCATGGTGCCCAGTGCCTGCTTCAGTTGCTCGCGCCGCAGGTTCGAAGACGAAATGCCCAGCATGAGCGCCATGTACCAGGCGAAGCAGAACACCACCACGTGCATGCTGAGTTCTTCGGGTGGCGGCAGTGGCAACCCGGTACCGAAGGCTTCTGCAAGCAACCAGCCAAAGGGCAGGCCCGTTGCAATGCCGACGGTGGCGATCCGCCAATCCGTCAGGTGGTAGTAAATCAGGAACATGGCCGCCATCGTTGCGAGCCACACCGCGTTGGCGCCATTGCAAAAATACATCCACGTGAAATAGACCGGCAGGGTGATCCAGAAAATGGTGCTGAATGCGAATGCCGCCCGGCGACCCGGAGGGTGCGCCTTGAATTGCGGGGCGACCAGCAGCACCAGGCCCAGGAAACTCATCAAACCACGTTGCCACAGGCTTTCATAGGGCTGCGGCAGCCAATACGTCCACACCCAATAGAACAGCGGATGGCCGATGGCGGTGGAGAGGCCCAGCGCACGAATCCGCCACTCGGACGGATGCAGGATCGGTTCGACCACCGGTTGCAGCATCGCGCCGGCCACTCTTCGAGGCATGCTCGCCCGCATCAGATTGCCCCGTCGCTTCCAGAACGCTGCCAGCATCGACTCCCAATTCGAGGTGTCCGCGGGCGCCGTTCTATGGCCGAGCGCGGTGGCTAATGATATGGTGTCGGCCGTCGTGGGAGGAATGCCAAAACTTATGGGTGATCCTGTTAACTTTGACAGCGTTAGCCTGGACGCCATCTTGAGTGATTGGATGGCGGCCCTCAAGGAATTCTCGGTCGAGGCCGTTGCAGTTCTCGGGCCCGATCCATTTGGTGGCTATGAGGATCGCCATGTCCTTTGTGTTCACCCGCCGATCGCCAGCGATGCGGCGATGGCATTGGCGGCTAGTCACGATTTCGGTGCCCCCTGGCGCGACTCGGACGCGCCGTTGGTGGCCTGGCAGCACATCGCCAGGAGCGGCCCGCTGGAGGCCAGTCGGTGGCGCATGCTCGCCCTCGCGCATGGCTACCAGACCATGGTGCGGGTGGAGTTTCCGTTGCCAGCGGGTCGCGCTTTCGAGTGCTTCATGTTCAGCCCGCGCGAGCTGGCTGATCGCTCGGAGGCGGCTGCACTGGTTTGGTCCACCTTGAACGTGTGGCCGGTGGTCAAGCGGTGCATCTCGCAGGAACGCTCGACCTTGAGCCCCCGTGAACGGCAGTGCCTGATGCTCGCCTTCAATGGCTTGACCGCGCGCGAGAGCAGCTTGCAGATGTCCTGCACCGAGCGCACAGTCAACTATCACCTCGCCAATGCCATGGCCAAGCTCAAGGTCGACAACAAGCTTGCCGCCGTCCAGCGCGCCTGCTGGATCGGCGCCATTTGAACGCGGGGCGGGCGCATGTTCCTGGGTATCGACGTTGGCAACACGCGGCTCAAATGGGCCCTTTACGAGCAGGCCGAGCCCGGTGCACGGCTGATCACGCAAGGCGCCGAATTCCTGGAGAACATCGACAAGCTCGCAGACGGTGCCTGGGGCGATCTGCCGACGCCCACGCGCATGCTCGGCTGCTCGGTAGCGGGCGACGCGGTCAAGCTGAGGGTTGCGGAGCAGATGGAGGAGTTGTGGGAGGTCGTGCCCCAGTGGGTGCATGCCAGCCCTGCAGAAGCCGGCCTGAGCAATGGCTACGACCACCCGTCGCGCCTTGGGGCGGACCGTTGGGTGGCGATGATCGGCGCATGGCATCGCATGCTGGCCGTGAGTCCGCCGCGACCCTTGGTTCTGGCCATGATCGGTACCGCCGTCACGGTCGAGGCCATCGATGCACACGGGCGTTTCCTGGGCGGATTGATCCTGCCAGGACACGGCATCATGTTGCGCGCGCTCGAATCTGGCACGGCGGGTCTTCATGTGCCCACCGGCGAGGTGCGCGAGTTCCCCACCAACACCAGCGATGCCCTCACCAGCGGCGGCACCTACGCGATCGCGGGGGCCATCGAACGCATGATCCAGCACGTGCGGCAGCGCTGTGGCGCCGAGCCTGCCTGCTACATGACCGGCGGCGCCGGATGGAAGATGGCGCCCTTCATGTCGGTGCAGATGGAACTCGTCGACAGCCTGATCTTCGATGGCCTGCTCGAGATTGCCGAGCGGCGCGCACGGCAGGCTTGATCCCAAGCCGACTCAGCCGCGCACTTGTGGCGCGAGCCAGGCTTCGGCCAGCTTGACCCAGTAGGTCGCCCCCAGGGGGATCAGTTCGTCATTGAAGTCGTAGCTGGGGTTATGCAGGGCGCATGGGCCTTCGCCGTGTCCGCTTGCACGATGCTCGCCATCGCCGTTCGAGATGAAGCAATAGGCGCCCGGCTTGGCCTGCAGCATGAACGCGAAGTCTTCCGCTCCCATGGTGGGCTCCTGCGTGTCCACGTTCTCCGGGCCCACGATGGACGTCATCACCTGTCGTGCCAATTCGGCTTCGGCCGGCGAATTCACCGTGGGTGGGTAGCTGCGAGTGAACTCGAACGTGCAGCTGGCTTCGTGCGCTGCGCTGACATGCTCGGCCACCTGGCGCATGCGCCGTTCGACCAGGTCCAGCAGCTCGGTGGAAAAGGTCCGCACCGTGCCTTGCAGTTCGCACGACTCGGGTACCACGTTGGTGGCCTCGCCAGCGTGGATCATGGTCACGGAGATCACGCCCGGATCGAGCGGCCTTCGATTGCGCGTGATGATCGTCTGGAACGCCTGGACCATCTCGCATGCGATGGGCACCGGGTCGACGCCGTTGTGCGGCAATGCGGCGTGGCTGCCCTTGCCGCGAATGGTGATGCGGAACTCGTTGGCCGACGCCATGACCGGTCCTGCGCTCACCGCGAACCGGCCCACCGGCGCCCCCGGCCAGTTGTGCATGCCGAACACCGCATCCATCGGGAACTGCTCGAACAGCCCGTCGCGCATCATCTCTCGCGCGCCGCCGCCACCTTCTTCGGCAGGCTGGAAGATCAGGTAGACGGTGCCGTCGAAGCAGCGGGTGCGCGCCAGGTGCTGTGCCGCCGCCAGCAGCATGGCCGTATGGCCGTCATGGCCACAGGCGTGCATGCGGCCTTCATGACGGCTGGCGTGGGAGAAGCGGTTGATCTCCTGGATCGGCAAGGCATCCATGTCGGCGCGCAAACCCACGGCGCGCGTGCTGCTGCCGTGGCGCAGGATGCCCACCACCCCTGTGCGGCCCAGGCCGCGATGCACGGGAATGCCCCACTCCGCCAGCCGTGCGGCAACCACATCCGACGTGCGCCGCTCCTCGAACGACAGCTCCGGGTGGGCGTGCAGGTCGCGGCGGATCGCGGCCAGGGAAGGAGCCTCCGAGAGAATGGAATCAATGATGTTCATACGGCCTCGGCGGTGATCAGCGGGTCCAGTCTATCGGTGTGCGCGCAGACGGGCAGGCGCTGCCATCTGGTCCGGGAAACAGCCGACTGGACGGCGGCGCGGGTCCGGGTCGATGATCGCACCGGTGCAGGGGAACTTCCCCGTCGCGGCAGCCTCAACAGCCCACCGGCAGCGGGTCACCATGAGGCTCGGCGCAGCGGCGGGTCGCAACAAACAGACGGGAACGCAGGTGAGATCGGGACGCAGGCGATTGGGGTTGGCGGTAGCGGTTGCGCTAGGGGGAGTCGGCTGTGCCAGCCTGGACATGGAGTACTACTGGCAGTCGGCCAGCGGGCACATGGCCATGCTGAACGCTGCCCGATCCGTGCCGGAGTGGTCACGGGCTGATGAGGCGGCGCCCCGGCTGCGCCAGCGCCTGGAGCTGAGCCAGCGGATCCGCCGCTTTGCCAGCGATGAGCTCGGGCTGCCGGACAACGCCAGCTACACCCGCTACGCCGACCTCGGCCGCCCGGCCGCCGTGTGGAACGTGGTGGCCGCCCCCGAGTTGTCGCTCAAGCTCAAGACCTGGTGCTTTCCCGTCGTGGGCTGCGTGGGCTACCGCGGCTACTTCGACGAAGCGGCTGCCCGTGCCGAGGCGGCCCGCCAGCGGGCGAACGGACTCGAGGCGAGCGTCTACCCCGTGCCGGCTTATTCCACGCTCGGGTGGATGAACTGGGCGGGGGGTGACCCGCTGCTCAACACCTTCATCAACTATCCCGAAGGCGAGCTGGCCCGGCTCATCTTCCACGAGCTGGCCCACCAGGTCGTCTACCTGAAGGGCGACACGACCTTCAACGAGTCGTTCGCGACCGCGGTCGAGCGGCTGGGCGTGGCCCGCTACCTCGTTCACGCGCAGACCGAAACGGCCTCGCAGGACTATGCCCACTTCCTGGAACGCCGGCGCGTCTTCCGGGCCTTGGTGCGGGCCACGCGGGAACAGCTCAAGGCCATCTACGACGGCGACTTGTCCCCGCAGGAGCAGCGTGTCCGCAAGGACGATGTGATGCGGGTATTCAGGGCCGAGTACGCCCGCATGCGCGCGGGTTGGCCAGGTGACCCGGCGCGGTTTCGCACCACCGACCGGTGGGTGGCCGAAGCCAACAACGCGTCCTTCGGCGCGCAGGCTGCCTACGATGAACTGGTGCCTGGCTTCGAAGCCTTGTTCGACCGCGAAGGACAGGACTGGCGCCGCTTCTACCAGGCGGTCCGAGGGCTGGGCCAGCTGACCAAGTCCGAACGCCACGCCTTTCTCAAGGACCTCGGCTCGACCTGGACACCCTCACTCCAGTGAGTCGATCAACTCGACGTATCGTCTTTTCGCCTCCTCGGGCGGCGTGCCCCTGAGGGTGCTCCACGCGTCCCATTTGGCCCGACCGACCAGGTCGCCCATGCCGGGCTTGGGCTGGTCCACATCCCCGAGCGTCGCCTGCTTGTACAGGCCGTAGATTTTCAGCAGGGTGGCGTTGTCGGGACGCGCGGAAAGCTGGCGCGAGCGCACCACGGCTTGATCGAATTCGGAGGACAGGTCGGACATGGGGCGGTGACTGCGAAGGGGCTGGGGGCCCATCGTAGCCGCCGCATCCTCAAGAGGCTTCCGACTCCTTCTGTATCAGGCGATCGAACTCTTCACGGTACTGCAGGGCCAGCCCGATCTTCTGCTCCGCCGACAGCACGCGACCGGCGGCCTGGAAGAACTTGTCCTCCTCTTCGGCGAGGTGGTGCTCGATCTTGTGCACGAGCTTGTGCGCAAGATCGCTCCAGGCGTCGGATCCTTCGTCCAGCCCTTCAAGCTCTTCCACCATCTCGTCCATCTCGTGGTGCTCGGCGATGGCGTGGCGCGACGGATCCACGGTCTCATCGTGCTCCCACAGCGGGATATAGAAGAAGCGCTCTTCGGCCGTTTCGTGGGCGGCGAGCTCGGCTTTCAGGTCCAGGAAGGCTTGATGGAGATCGCCTCGGCCTTCGTCGGCGGCAATCAGGCGGCGGCTCAGCTTGCGCTGTTGATCGTGGCTGACCCGCAGGGCGTCAAAGATGTTCATGGCCGGCAGTCTTGCCGAGCGGGGCGGTCGGGCCTGTAGTCAACCGAGGCCAGCACTCGCAGGACGGCGGCTACTGGTCCCGCAGTTCCTGCCGCGCGCGTTCGACGTTCAGGCGTTCGAGGGCATCCAGCGGCTCGCAATTGGCGGCCTGCTCGTACAAGCGGGTCGCGCGGGGCAGGGCGGCCTCGCCCTGGAGCATCAGCAGCCCGCTGGCGACTTCGATCATGGCGATGGCAGAGCCTGGATTCAGGCGCAGGCCTTCCTCGAACATGCGCAGGCCGACTTCGCGTTTGGCCCCGTAGGTCATGCCGCCGATCAGCTCACCGACCTTGTCGATGACTTCGGCGTGGAAGGTGCCCAGGGCGATGTGGGCATCCGCATGGAGGGGCTGCAGCTCGATCACCCGCTCGAGGGATGTGCGCACCTTGCCGCCAAGCCCTTGCGCCAGCGCCTTGGCCACGCTCACGCCTTGGCTGTAGCGGCCGAGGCAGTAGGCGTGCCAGAACCAGGCGTTGGGGTTCTGGGGGTCTTGCTGGGCTTGTGCCCAAGCGCGCTCAGCTGTCTGCAGGAACAACTCGAGGCGAACATCCTCGCGGTTCTCGAGGTGCGTGGCGTGAACGGCGGATGCTTTGTTCGCGAGCGTGATGCCGGCGCCGCCGGCGGCAAGGCCGACCTCGACGGCTTTTGCGAACTCGCCTCGGTGGAACAGCACCCAGCCGGCGAGGACCGCCTCGGATTCAGGAAGTGGCTCCGCATCCCCCGCGTGCAGACGGGACCAGAGCTCTAGCACGCGCTTCTCATCGAACTGGTACTCGCGTCCGTATGGATTGACATTCCATCCTGGCATCGGTGCTTCCTACCCTGGCTCCTGCCAACGAGATTACCAGCAGATGTCTCATGCACCTAACGAGCGGACACCGATGCGATATCCGTCCGAACGACCGATGCCGAACAAGAAGCCGGCGCGGGCGCTTAGCGAGCGGTCGGGCATAATTTTCAGTCGCCGACCACGACCCGTCCCAGTGGCGACTGCTTCGTCCGAGGCTCTATCAGAGTAGACGATGCAGCGTTCGGCGCAGCAGCTAGCCAGAAGTTTCGAAGCTTTCCCCGTTTTCTCGCACACAGATGATTCAGACCTCGCTTTGGAACGCTGATCCAGTCCTATGAATGGTGCGCTACCGCTGGAGCGGCCGCTCAGGGTGCTGCACGTTTACAAGAGCTACTACCCTGACACCGTGGGCGGAATTGAACAGGTGATCGCGCAGCTCGGCAGGGGGCTGAACGGCCTTGGCGTGGAGAGCCGCATCTTCACTCTCAGCCGGGATCCTCAGCCGCCGGTGATCGAGTTGCCCGAGGGAAAAGTCCATCGGACCCGGCAATCGTTCGAGGTCGCATCCAACAATGTCTCGGTCTCGGCGCTCCGGGACTTTGGCCGACACGTGGATTGGGCTGACGTGGTTCACTACCAGTTTCCCTGGCCGTTCGGCGACGTTCTGCACTTGCTGGCTGGCCATCGTAAGCCCAGCATCGTGTCCTACCAGTCGGACGTTGTTCGGCAACGATGGCTCATGCGGGCTTATCGGCCATTAATGAACCGATTCCTGGGGTCCGTCGACCGTGTGGTCGCCACCTCGCCTGAGTATTTGCGCAGCAGCGCGGTCCTCGCCAACCTCTCCACGCCCGTCACAGTCATACCCAACGGGGTGGACGAGGGCGCCTACCCCCAACCCGATTCACAAGCCATTGGCCGCTGGCGAGCTCGGCTAGGCGAAGGGTTCTTCCTCTTTGTGGGCGTGCTTCGCTACTACAAGGGCTTGCACGTGCTTGTCCAGGCTGCGCGGAACTTCCCAGGTCGGGTGGTCATTGCGGGTGAGGGGCCGGAGCGCCCAGCGATCGAGAAAAAGGTCCGTTCGCTCGGCCTCGACAATGTGACCCTGCTTGGCCGGGTGAGTGATGAAGACAAGATGTGCCTGCTACAGCTTTGCCGGGCCTTCGCGTTTCCTTCGCACCTTCGGTCCGAGGCATTTGGCATGTCGCTCGTTGAAGCAGCCATGTGCAGCAAGCCCATGATCAGTTGTGGCATTGGCACGGGCACCAGCTTCATCAACCTGGACGGTCAAACCGGGTACGTGGTGGAGCCTGAGAGCCCGCAGGCGCTTCACGATGCCCTGGTGCGCCTGCAGCAGGATGCATCACTAGCAAGCGCGATGGGAGCGAGGGCGCGCACGAGGTACGAAAACTTCTTCACCGCGTCAGCGATGGCGACCGCCTATCTGGAAGCGTATCGGCAGGTCTTGCCGGCGCCAGCGCCAGCTGGTACGCGCTGACCGTCTCCTCGACGCATCGGGTCCAGCTGAACTGCCGGCTGCGCGCCAGCGCGCGAACCGACAGGGTTTGTCGCAACTCGGGGAGCGTGAGCAGGTCCTGCAGGTGGCGGTTCAGCGTGTCTATGTCCTGCGGCGCCATCGTCAAGGCCGAGTCCCCGACGACCTCGGGAAGCGACGAGGTGTTGGAGGTGACCGAGGGCACGCCGCAGGACATTGCTTCGAGCGGCGGCAGGCCGAAGCCTTCGTACAGTGAGGGATAGACCAGTGCCAACGCGCCGGCGGTGATCAAGGCCAGCTCCTCGCGCGGCAGGTATCCGAGCTGGCGAACCTCGCCGGCGTCTACCAGCGGCGCCAGCTCCTGTTCGAGACCACTTGTTTTCCAGCCTCTCATGCCGATGACCACCATGGGGTGGCGCGCACGCAGCGACGCCGGCAGGGCACGGTACGCCTTGAGGGCGGTGGAGAGGTTCTTTCGCGGCTCCAGGGTGCCTACGGCCAACAAGTACTGGCCATGGATGAGCCCCAAGGTCTCGAGCACGGGACGTGTCTGCTCGGCACTCCTCGGCGAGAATAAGGCTTCAACGCCGAGAGGTATGGCACGGATGCGATCGGCCGGAAAGCCGAACTCCTGGATGATCTCGTGCCGCACGAACTCCGAGTCCGTCAGCACCACCTGGGATCTCCGCAGGCCAGGCTCGAAGTGCCGATCCATCGTCCGAACTCGTTCGTCAGGATGCGACTCCGGATGGCGGATCCATGACAGGTCGTGCACCGTCAGGACAGTGGGCCCATCGAACGGTAGCGGAAGAATGTTCGGTTCGTGGTAGACCTCCACGCCCCGTCGCCTGGCCTGCGCCGTGAAGCGACTTGCCTGTAGCAGGCGCCGCACCGCATACGCGCCAGGAATCCAACGTCCGACAGCTGCCAGGCGGCCGATACTGGCTGCCGTGCGGGTAGGTTCTGGAACGCTCTGGCTCCAGCGCCCGCCCAGGAAAAGGAGGGGGTCGATATCTTCGCGAGCCGAAAGGCCAAGTGCCAATTGCCGGGTGTAATGGCCGATGCCGGTCAGGGGTGACAGAAGGCAAGTGGCGTTGAGGGCAACACGCATCACGAATCCATGGCCCCGAGCATCCAAGACAGCGTGTCTTCGATGCTGAAGCGTGGCAGCCCGCTCACCGTGCGCGCCAGCTTGCCGGGGTCTCCATACAGGGACCGAATCTCGTTCGGCCGCACGAGGGCGGGTTCTATGGCCAAGGCGATTCGGTGATTGCTCAAACGCTCGAGGACTGAAATCACATGCTTGACGGTGAGCGCCTGCCCAGTACAGATGTTGTACGTCTCGCCGGGCTCGCCGTGATTCAGCAAGCCGATGTAGGCCTCGCTGACGAACCTCACGTCGTTGAACTCGCGCTCCACGTCCAGTTTGCCCAGCTTCAGTTGAGCAGCGCGGTGGTAGAAGTGCTCGACCAGCTTCGGAATGAGGAACTCCGTGGACTGGCCGGGGCCCGTGTAATTGAACGGCCGAGCGATGACGATGGGGAGCCGATCAGCGAATGGGCGAGCGGCAAGTTCCATCGACAGCTTGCTGATGGCGTAATGATTGCTCGGGTCGCTCCGTTGGTCCTCCGAGATCGGCGAGTCCGCATGGGCGCCATAAACCGTCGCACTGCTGGCGAGCACCACGCGCTGGGGCGTGATTGGCAACTGGCACAAGCCCTCCAGAAGATGAATCGTTCCGAACAGATTGACATCGTAAAAGGCCTTGAGGTCGGGATGCCCGACTTGGCTGATAGCGGCCAGGTGGATCACATGCGTGGGCGCGAGTGCCCTCAACTCCTCGGCGACAGCCGAGCGCTGCATCACGTCGGCCTCCAGGGCCGAGACCTTGATGCCGCGCCCAAGAGCTGCCTCGATCAGATGCCGGCCGGTGAAGCCGCTCGCACCCGTGACCACAAGATTCATTGCTTGTCTGTCCGTCGCGTCGTCAGAACGACGTGCCCGCCTCGACGCGACGAAGGTCGGCTTTCACCATCATGTTGCAAAGCTGCTCGAGGGTGGTCCTCGGTTGCCAGCCGAGCTTGTCCTTTGCTCGCGCTGGGTCGCCGATCAGGAGGTCCACCTCGGCCGGCCGGTAGTAGCGCGGGTTGATTCGCACCACTGTCTTTCCGGTGGCCTGATCGACGGCCGCCTCGTTCTCGCCTTCGCCGCGGAACTCGAGCTGCACGTCCGCGGCTGCGAACGCCATGCGCACGAACTCGCGGACCGCCACCGTCCTGTTGGTGGCCAGAACGAAGGTGTCCGGCTCGGGCGCCTGCAGCATGCGCCACATGCCTTCCACGTACTCCTTGGCAAAGCCCCAATCGCGCTGCGCATCCAGGTTGCCCAGTTCCAGGCAGTCGAGCTTGCCGAGCTTGATGCGGGCTACGCCGTCGGTGATCTTGCGGGTGACGAACTCGCGGCCGCGCAGCGGGCTCTCGTGGTTGAAGAGGATGCCGCTGCTGCCGAAGATGTCGTAGCTCTCGCGGTAGTTCACCGTCATCCAGTGCGCATAGAGCTTGGCCACGCCGTAGGGGCTGCGCGGATAGAAGGGCGTCGCCTCCGTCTGCGGAATCGCCTGGACCTTGCCGAACATCTCCGAGGTGGACGCCTGGTAGAAGCGGATCTTCCGGTCCAGCAGGCGAATGGCTTCCAGCAGGTTCAGCGCGCCGAGTCCCGTGATCTGCGCCGTCGTCGTGGGCTGCTCGAAGCTCACGCCGACAAAGCTCTGCGCCGCGAGGTTGTAGATCTCGTCAGGCTGGGTCTGCTGAACCAGGGCGATGCTTGCACCCTGGTCCGTCAGGTCGTACTCGACCAGCTTGAGATTCGGGTGGGCATCGATCCCGAGCTCCTCGATGCGCCAGAAGTTCACCGAGCTCGTTCGACGGTATGTGCCGAAGACCCTGTACTGCTTTTCGAGCAGCAGTTGGGCGAGGTAGGCCCCGTCCTGCCCGGTGATGCCCGTGATGATTGCCGTCTTCACTGTGTTTCCCTGTAGTTCATGACGCACGGCCGCGCGGCGTTGGCGCGCTGCCTTCTTGTTGATGAGATTCCTTATGCTGCTGCCATCGCCATTGGTCGGCGCACATCCTATCGAGTGGCAACCGGGCGCTCCATCCCAGCAGCTCTTGGGCTGCGGTCGGGTCGGCAAAGCACTCGGCCACATCTCCCGGGCGTCGTGCCACGATCTTGTGCGGAATCGGACGGCCGCTTGCGCGCTCGTACGCCCGGATCACTTCGAGCACGCTATACCCCCTGCCGGTGCCGACATTGAGCGTAAAGCCGGGGTTGCCGCCGAGCAAGTGTTCGAGCGCTGCCACATGGGCCTCCGCGAGGTCCATCACGTGAATGTAGTCCCTCACCCCGGTCCCATCGGCCGTCGGATAGTCCCCGCCGAATACGGAAACGTACGGGCGCAAGCCGACAGCTACTTCGGCGATGTAGGGCATGAGGTTGTTCGGTGTTCCCTTGGGCTTCTCGCCGATCAGTCCACTGCTATGCGCGCCAACTGGATTGAAGTAGCGGAGCACGCCGATCGACCATGTGGAGTCACTCCGGTGAAGGTCGGCGAGTATTTCTTCGACGAACAGCTTGGATCGCCCGTACGGATTGGTGACGCTCACGCGTGCCGACTCTTGGATCGGCACAACTTCCGGTTGTCCGTACACCGTGGCGGATGAACTGAAGATGAGTCGTTTGACCTGGGCCAGCGACATCGCCTGGAGCAGTGTCACGGTGCCGTGCACGTTGTTGTCGAAGTAGGACAGCGGTTGTGCGACGGATTCACTGACCGATTTGAGACCCGCAAAATGCAACACCGCCTCGACCCGTCGGCCCGCGAGCACCTCGGAAAGCGTGCGCGTATCCCGCACGTCGGCTTGCATGAAAGGAATGGGGCGCCCCGCGATCTCGCGAACCCGCTCGAGTACATCGACGGTGCTGTTGGAGAGGTTGTCGAGGCCGATGACCTCGAAGCCACGCTGGAGCAGCAGCACGCAAACATGCGAGGCGATGTACCCAGTTGCGCCGGTGACCAGCACAGTCCTCTGGTTCAAGATGCTGCCCCGTCGCCGGCCTTACCGCGCAAGGGCGCGCGCCAGAGCGAAATGGTCGCGAACGACAACTTTCGTCCGACCGCGCTGTCCCAGAAGCAGCGATCCAGACCGAACATGGTTCGCACCAATGCCTGGCCGCCTCGATTCAGCGCCGGAAATGCGTCCGGGTTGTACCAGAGCACGTATGAGATCAAGCCTGCGGCGATTTCGTCGATTTTCTCGTAGCCGGCCTTCTGGAAATGGGCCAGCAGGTCTTGGCGCTCGTAGCCCTGTTCGGTGTCGACGTCGAACAGGGGGTTGCTCGCATAGATTCGCTGGCGCGTTCGGCGAGCGAGCCAGTTGTCGTGGGTAGGCTCGAAACTCAGGAAGTAGCCGCCTGGCTTGAGTGCTGCCGTAAGCGTCTTGATCGCTTCGCCGGTACGGGAGTAAACGTGGTGCAGTCCGCCGATCAGTACGATCAGATCGACGGGGGGAATTGGGGAGCTAAAGGTGGTGACATCGCCTTGCTCGATGCGCAAACCCGGCCGAGCCTTGCGAGCGATCTCGACCATGGCCTCGCTGTAGTCGAACCCGAGATAACTGAAGCCAGCGATTCCGGCATAGCGGCTTACGATGTCATAGCCCTCCGCCATGCCGCACATAGGTTCAAGAACGCTCTTCACTCCATTCATCAGCGGCACATGCCGCTGGAAAAAGTGCGTCCAGATCAGCCGCTTTAGTTCCAGGTGGTTGGGGTGCTTTCTTGCCGCGAAGTACTGCTCCGCGATGGAGTTGAAGTGCTCCCGCTGCTGTTCCAATAGGTCGGTGGTCATGCGTTTCTCCCCATCGCCGTAAAGTAGATACCGAGGATGATCAATGCAGCGCCGCTCGTTTGCATGAGCGATATGCGCTCACCGAGGAAGACCCTACCCGTCAGCATCGTGCAGACGATGAGCCCACCGGCTGCTATTGGGAATGCTAGCGAAAGTGGCAGCAACCGAAGCAACACGAGCCACAGCACCGCACCAGTGCCGTACAGCGCGACGCCGGTCACGAACCCGATCGACTGCCAGACATTGGCGGCTTTGATCAGGTAGAGGCCCAGGCAACTCGTCAGGACATAAACCACGACCAGGAATGCGGATAAGTAGCCTTTCATGGTGTTCCAGTCATGGTGTGGTCTGCCGCGCTGGATCGGGGCTGAGCGCAATTCGGGCGGCTAGTCGCCTCTTATCTCTATTGATGTTCATCTCCTTGGGAACAAAGGAGCGAGACACGTTGAATTTCCACTCCGTGTCGCCCACGGAGTCGGCGGCGGCCAGATTGATCACCAGTTCGTCCGGTGTGCCGACCTCGATCGTTTTGAAGGGCTCATCGTTCCGCGAAATTGCCAGTGTGACCGGCAAGGTGTGGGCCGGTACACTGAACTTCACCGAGAGTGGCGCGGCAAATCGATCACTCACGACCAGGCTGGCAGCGGGGCCGATCCATCCATCGGGAAAGCGGCCTTTCCAGAAAAACCTGGGTTTGTCGTCTTTGACCTTGTACAGCTTGTATCCGACTGACGAGTGCTCGACCGCAGGCCGGTGATGCCACACGTGCGGAAACCAGGCGGGAAAACGGATTTCGCTTTCGGCGACCACATCCATGTCGTACCAACCTTGTGCTTGCAGCAGCGACGAATCGTTGTAGAAAGGCGCGACGCCTCGGAGAAACCATAAACCCATGAGGCGCCCGGTAAAGGATAGGACGTAGTCTCCGCTGTTCGGGAGCGACCTCGTGTTCGAGTCGACCGCTGCGGGGTCGATACCCAATATGTCCATGACGTCCTTGTTCAATACGGCGGGATCGGTCAATTCCCCGATACCCCGTACCTCAAGAGGAACCCCGAGTTGTGTTTTCAGGAGCCGCGATGTACCGCCAATCTGTTCGGCAAAGAAGGGATAGGTATCGAGGATCAGTCTTGAGCGATCAATTCCAGGCAGCGTTGCGACCTTGTGCAAGGCGGCGGTGTAGATACGTGAGTACGCGATCTGGCTTGCCGTCACGTAGTAGATTTGCGCTGCGCTGTACACGAGCATCGCGACCGTGAACAGGACGGCAGTCCGGTAAGCCAGCCCGGAACCGTACGTGCGCCTGATCTGAACCAGGGCATAGATGGCGCAGACCTTGAAAGCAACACTAGGCAGTAACAAGTAATAGGTCATCGGCCAGCGCCAGATCAATAGAGCAAGCCAATAGCCCCACCCCAAGGCGCAGAGACTGGAAACAAAGATGAGGTCTTTCTGAGCTTGCGCCTCAGTGGCGGCGACCCTGAGCTGGCGTTGCCAAAGTATCAAGAGTGTCCCTACGCTCAAGACACCGAAGAACAAAATATCGGGATGCTGCCAGAGGTAGAAGCGGAGGTTCTCCTCGATGAGTCCCCAGGAAACCTCGTAAGACGTGTACGACTTGCGCACGTCGGTCCTGGGAAATAGGAGGTATGGAAGTTTGGCCAAGGCGAGTCCTGCGGCCAACCATCCGAAGAACCATAAATATTGCCGGGTTTCTGATTCGATCTTTCGACCTGTCGGCTCTATTCGGTTGGCCATCCATGAGAGCGCAGCACCGACACCCGCGAAGCCCAGGAGGACCATCGATGTCTCCTTGGTCAGCATGGCAATGGCGAAGAGAACTGCAATAGCTAACCCACGCCGGATCGAGAGCGCTTCCTGCAGCATCTGGATGCGCGCAAGCATCAGCACGCACACCACCAGCACAAACGACAGCGGCTCCGCCTTGCCCACGGTCGTCAGGTTCTCTCCGATCGAAGTACCGAGATAGATTGCCCCGAACACGACGGCCCCTGCCATCGTGCTGCGCGACAGACTGGTGGTCAGGCGACTTGCAATTAGCGTTCCAGCGAGGAAGAGGAGGCTTTGCGTCAGCAAGTAGGCGCCTGTCCGAGAACCAAACAGTGGGTATTGCAGGCAGTGGTACAGCCAGTAGACCGGAAAATATCGTCCCGATCCGTTGTACGGGGAGATGATCCAGGCAAGCCGCTCTTCAAGGTTTTCGCCCATGAAGAAAAGCTCGGGCAGGTCCAGGGGAAACCATCCGCTCAGGAAAACGGCCGGCAGGTTGATCGCTGCCCAAACCAAGGCCAAGGCGATCCCGATCCCCACCAAGCGCGTACTTGAACGTTTGGTGGAAACGCCGTTTCGGCCCCGATTTCCGGCCAGGGAGTCGAGCTCCAGTGAGCTGTTCATGGCAGCAGGTCGTCCGCAACTTCGTCGACCAGGAACCGCGGACGCTGCTTCACTTCGACAAAGATCTTCCCAACGTATTCACCGACCACCCCGATCGACAGCATCAGCAGGCCTCCCAACAAGTAAAGCGGGACGGTAATAGATGCCCAGCCGGGCAGGGTCTGGCCAAGGACGGTCCTGACAAGCGCTACACCCGCGAACACCACTGAGATGGCGCAGACGATTGCGCCAGTCCAGGAGATTAGGCGAAGCGGGACGGTGGAGAAGGATGTAATCCCGTTCCAAGCAAGCGACAGCATCTTCTTCAGCGGGTACTTGCTTTCACCCGCAAGCCGCGGCGAGAGGTGGTAGTGAACCGTCGCGATGCGGCCGTGGACCAAGGGCTGGAGCCCCCGCAGGAATAGAAGTCGCTCGGGAAACTGCGCAAGATTTGTTAGAGCACGAGCCGAGAGTAGGCGGCAATCCGCATGGTTTTCGACGAGATTGACTCCCATCAGCTTCATCAGCTTGTAGAACGCGGCGGCAGTTACCTTTTTCATTGCCGGATCTACGGTGCGCGATTCCTTCACGCCGAGGACGATTTCCGCGCCTGCCCGATGGGCGGCGATCATCTTCGGCAGCGCATCAAGGTCATCTTGAAGATCGGCATCGATGCTGATGACGGCATCGCAGCGGTTGGTGACGTATTCCAGCCCCGCCAAGAGGGCATATTGGTGACCGGCATTGCGTGCCAACCTCAGTCCGCGGATTTTGCCGGGATGCGCTTCCGCGGCTGCCTTGATCAGCGGCCAGGTCAAATCCCGCGAACCATCGTCGATGAGCAAGACATAGCTGTCGCCGCTGCATCCGTGGATCTGCTCTAATTCTGATAGCAGTGCAAGCAAGCGGGGGATGGAAAGTGGCAAGACTGCCTGCTCGTTGTAGCAGGGTGAGACGATGGCCATGCGAAGCGAGGGCGCGGCTTCCTGCCCTGTGGCTTGGGCGCTAGGCGACGGAGCCGCGCTGCCGCCGTCCTTGAGAAAAGCCGCCGGTGTCGGCATCTGACTTTTCGAGTCAATGGTCGAGGTGCTCTCAAGCATAAAAGGGAATCCGCGATTGAGGTCAGATCAGGCCAGTCGTCGGCCAGAGCCAGATTCGATCGGGCGGGACACGAAGTGGAACCCTTCTGACGGATGAAGTGCGTAATTGTGGAAGTCCTGGAACCGCGGGCCGTTACCCCGGCAGAACAGGCGTAAGTCCCACGGATGCTGCTCGACCATCGCGAGCCCCGCACGGCGAAAGGTCTCATGCCACCAAGTACGCGGGCGCAGCGTGACGTGATAAGGGCGCCCCGCTGAGTCCGTGTACTCCAGGAGGGAGATCGATCCGACAAAATAGCCGTCGGGCGCCAGATGGCTGCGGATCTGCTCCAAAGTTGTCGGCAGGTCTGTTTCCGCGATGTGTTCTAGCACCTCCCACATCGTGACCAGATTGAAAGCGACCTGCTGCCGGGTTTCGGCATGGCTTACCCTGTATGGCTTGGTGACATCACAAGTTCGAAGATTGTCCGGAAGCATGGGCCAATAGCCGATGCGATGCCTGCGGCAGTAGTCGGAGCCGTCGATGCCCAGGGCGGTGACACCGTTCATGGCGAACTCGTAGACCAGTCCGGCTGCACCAGTGCCGATGTCCATGGCCAGGAGGTCGGGGCCTAGTATGTCCACGCAGTGAATGACGAAGGGCGTCGGTCGAGACAGCCCTTCCATCGTGGACTGCGGCACCAGATGATCATGGCTATCGTTAGCCACCGGGTGCGCCGTTTCCAGGACAAGGTCCTTGGCGGCTCGCCTGGCCCGCTCAATCGGTGACTCCGTTGCCAAGGCGCCAGCCTCGGCGTACCACCTCTGCGAAAAGTCGACCTGGTGCTGCGTGGACATCAGCACCTGCTGGAGCTGGTGTTCGAGCGACCGCGAGCGTTCTTCCGCTATCTTCAGTAGCGTGTGCATGTTCAACAGCTCGTGCTCATGAGACCTCGACCGTTCTTCCAGCACCTGCACGAGACCTGCCGTCGAGGAGAAGTGGCCAACCACCGTCTGCAGCGAGTGCAACTGCTCCTGGCTGGTCTCGAGCAGCGCCGCTGATTTCGCCAGCGCATGTTCGAGCGTTCGTGACCGCTCCTCCGTGATCCGGGTCAATATCAGGAGCTGCTCCATCTGTTGCTGGAGGGACGCTATAGGCGGCGCGGCTACCCGGACGCGCCGAAGAAATTTACTCAACACGTTCGCAGTCTTGGCGGGCATGAGCCGTCTCGCATCAAACCGCCGAAGAGGCCGCGGTGTCGACCAGCGCGTGACCGGTCGGTTCGACCGAGACGATGGGTCGCATATTGAAGATGCCTCCATAGGCTGGCGCGGCGGCTGCTTCCGTCACCTTGATGTGTTCCACGTCATGCATCAGCAGGCAGGTTTCTTCGAACTCGGTCCGTGCGTATCCGCGATTGGCAATTCCGATGGAGAAGAAGTAATTGCCGGCGCGCAGGTTGAAGTCGAATGTGAATCGCGCGACGACTCGTTCGCCGCTGCCCATGGATGCCAAGGACTTCCCCATGGCGAAGGTGCTGACCTCGTAGATCGATTTGCCGAAGCGGTCCCTCACGATGAGTCCGAATGCCGGTTGGTCCAGAGCTCGGCAGATGAGCGCTTCGTATTCGACGGTAAGGAGGCTCTCACTTTCGACTTCTGTCACACGGTCGCCGCGAGCGTCCAACAGGCGGACGTCCAGTAGCCGCACGTCGCCATTGGTGGTTACCGTGGTCGCCTTTGGCCAGACCCCGTCGCCGTCCTGCGTGACGGCGAGCGGCTTGGTACCCATATCCCCCTTCTGCGTGATCAGCCCCTGGTAGAGGTCGATGATTTCGCGCGAAGTGCCAACGCCCACGAGCTTGCCGGCGTTCAACAGAACAGCCGAATCGCACAGCTGCTTGATCACCTCGGCGTCGTGGGAGACGAATAGCAGCGTGCCACCCGTGGCCTTGAATTCGGCCAAACGGTGGAAGCACTTGCGCTGGAAGTAGGCATCACCGACGGCCAATGCCTCATCGACGATGAGGATGTCGGGATCGAACGCCGTCGCGACAGCGAACGCGACGCGCATTTGCATTCCGCTGGAATAAGTGCCGAGCGGTCTGTCAAAGTGCTCGCCGATGTCGGCGAACTCCTCGATGCGTCGCATACGCTCGCTGATCTGTGTGGGAGTCAGGCCCAGCAGCGCGCCGTTCAACCGGACGTTCTCTCGACCGGTGAACTCCGGATTAAACCCGGAGCCGAGCTCCAGCAGGGCCGTCACCCGCCCTTCGGTCCTGACCGTCCCGCTGGTCGGAGTGAGCGTTCCGGCGATGATCTGTAGCAGGGTGCTCTTTCCGCTGCCGTTGAGCCCGACGATCGCGCACGATTCACCGCGACGCACCGTGAGCGAAACCTCGGACAAGGCCCAGAACTCCCGGAAGTACTGACGCGCCGGCTTTCCCAGCATTCGGCCCAAGCGAGGAACGATGAACTGCTTGAGCTGGTCGCTGGGACGCTCGAAGAGCTCAAAGCGCTTGGAGACCGCGCTGACCTCGATGGCGACGCTGTCAAAGGACATTCGCGAAGCCTTTCCGGGTCTTCTGGAACCAGGCGTAGCCGATCCAGGCGATGATCAGAGCGACGGCGCCATAGATGCCCAGCGCGCCGAAATCCGGCATTCTGCCAAGCATCAACACCGCGCGCGATTGCTCGATGATCAACGTGAGCGGATTCAGGAACAGCCATTCCCGCAAGGACGCCGGCAGGGCGGACACAGGGTAAAAGACGGGCGAAGCAAAGAGCAAAGCGGTCACGATCATTCCGATCGGATGCGCGACGTCCCTGACAAACACCCCGAGAGACGCAAGCATCCATGCCAGCCCGAGGGCCAGCGTCACCAAGGGGAGCCAGACGAGCGGTAGCAGGATGACTGACCAGGGCAAGCCGCCATTGGTGAGCATCAGGGCGACCAGCAGGACGCCCAAGCTGAGCACCGAATGGAAAAGAGCGGTTCCCATCGCAACCACGGGTAGAACCTCGAGGGGAAAGACGACCTTCTTGACGAAGTTCACCTGGGAGACCACAAGTCCCGGCGCCCGAGAAATGGCCTCGGCAAAGAGTCCATGCACGATCAGGCCCACGAACATCATCGTTGCGAATTGAGCCTTGTTCTGCGGAGTGTCCTGGCCCCACCTCGCCGTGAAGACGACTGAAAAAAGGAAGGTGTACATGGCCAACATCAGGATCGGGTTGACCAGCGACCACAGGATGCCCATCACCGAACCCTTGTAGCGGCCGGTGACCTCCCGCCGCACCAGCTGGAGAATCAAGGCACGATGTCGATGCAGGCTTCGCGGAAGCGAGAGCAGCGAAACCGGAAAGGGGGCATGCGGATTCACGCCAGTCCGAGCCTCCGACGCAGGGCAATCCATCTGGCCGCGGCACCGTGCTGGCGCAGAGCGTGGTATTGCAGTCGCCACCAGTCCGGCCGACAAGCTTTCACCAGCAGCCGGAACACAGACTTCGGCTCGATCGACATCGGGCTTGCGCTGCTGGCCAGTGGTTCAGGCCGGGTGCCGAACCCGAACCGAGGTTCCAGTGCCGCCGCCGCGAAGTCGCGCACGGCTTCAATGTCGGCGACGTGGGTGGCCGCGTCGACGGGCATGGCATCGTCGGGAAGGATGGTGATGCTGGCGGGCAGCTGCTGGGCAAGGCGGCCCTCGCCCAGCAAGGCAGCCGCGACCAGACCATCTACGTGGCGCAGCACGATCGCGATATCGGATGGAATCGCTGAGCGGCGGAAGATGAAGCGGCCCAGCCCCGTCCGGTCTCGACCTGCGGGCGAGCCGAACACAATGCACTCATGCACGTCATGCACGGGTGCACTGCCCGACTGCAGCACCGCGGCGGTCGCGGCCGCGGCCAGGGAGGGATCTCGCTCCAGGGCCCCGGCCAGCACCTCGATGTGGTTGGACCAAAGCCGCTCGTTCGGTGCCACCAGCACGAGGGCATCCGCTTCCGACAGCTCAGGCAGCAGTTGCAGGACGACAGCACCCAGCCGGCGCTTCCTGCCAATTCCCGACTCGGGCTCAATGTGTTGGAAATCGGCATGCACCAGCCCGATGCGGTCTTGAAACGCGCCCAGCGCCTGGGTGATCGCGGCCAGCTCGCGCGGCGGCAGGTTCGCGTCGACCACCAGTCGGGCCTGGACGCCCGTATGGCTCTGAATGCGCGCGCTCTCTAGGTGCGCCTGTAGCACGTCCGGACGGTACTCCGGCATCAGCAGCAGTAACTGCACGCGTAGGGCACCTGTCGATGCGGGATGACGCCGCTCGAAGAGGGCGCGATGTCGCGCAGGCAGCCCTTCGTAAAGGTCGCGAAGGTTGTGCAGCAACGTGAACCGTTCGCGAAAGATCTCCTGAGCGCGCGTTGCCTTCGCCAGAGCGGCTGATGGGTTGGCGCGTGCCCACTGCAGGTGGGCACGGATGTCCTGTTCGATCTGCTCGGCGGGACTGCGGCCATCGATGTAGAGCAGCGCGTCGCCGAAGTGCCGCCTGGCAAACGGGTTCTCGTCACAAATCACCAGGGCGCCAGCTGCGATGCTTTCGAACAGGCGGTTGGACATCAGCTCGGAATCCTTATGCGCCTGCGAGGAGAGCACCAGGGCAATGCCGGCCTTGGCAATCTCGTCAATCATCGAGACACCGTCGAACGGGACCTCCCCGACGTAGCTGCGATAGCCGGCCCAGACGCGCACCCCTTGAAAAACCGTCGGTCCGTAGATGCGCAGGAGTCCCGTGTCGTCGAGGCGCTTCAGAACCTCCTGGTGACGCGACTTGCCTCCACCCAGTGCCTCCCAATTGATGCCTGCGTAGAACAGCTGGCCTTCTCCAAGGCTGGGTGGGTGCACCACATCGGCCGTCGAATGGAACAGCCGGAAGAGGGGCGGCAAGTGCGTGGCCTGTCCGCGAATCATCCGCGCCACATGATCATCCGCAGCGATCGAATCGCAGCTCACGAAATCGTCGTGCGTGGTCAGGTTGCGTGACGTGCGCTGGTATCCCCACTCGAAGTAGAAGCGCAGGGGATTCCACAGCGCGACCAAGGAGAAGGCGTCGTAGAGCTTCGGGGTGTCGTAATGCAGATGCAGGACGAAGTCGACGTCCGCGCGCGTGATCCGTGTTTCAGGAGCTTCGATCAGGCGCCCATCGGCGTGAACTTCCACGCACTCGATGCGTAGCATACGGGCGGCGATCTTCAGCCTGGCGATGCACTCGTCCTCGGCCGTCTTGATGGCAGGCCAGAGCTTTACCACCGCGAACCGACCGCACATGCCGGGGGGCAGCTGGAACCCTTCAGTCATGACAAGTCGCATTTACAGCCGGGCGCCGGCGTTCGGGTTCTCAAGCAGTGCCAGGAAATCCTGGTAGGCCGATTGCAGGCCGCTACGTTCATCAATTCGAGGCTTCCAGCCCAGTTCACGAATCCGGCTGCTGTCCAGGAGCTTGCGCATCGTGCCGTTGGGCTTGGCGGTGTCGTAGCGGATGGTCCCCGTGAAGCCGACCACCTCCTGAATGAGCGAGGCGATCTCCGAAATTTGCAGGTCGTGCCCGGGCCCGACGTTGTACAGGTCGTGGACGGTTGGCGACCGCATCAGGCATTTCATGGCGTCGGCCAAGTCGTCGACGTGCAGCAACTCGCGACGAGGCGTCCCATCGCCCCAGACGAGCATCTCGGATGCACCTCGCGCCTTGGCTTCATGCGTGCGTCGCAGGATGCCCGCTACCACGTGGCTGTGCTGCGGATGGTAGTTGTCACCCGGCCCGTACAGGTTCGGCGGAATGATCGACAGGAAGTCGCAGCCGTACTGGCGTCGGTAGGCGCTGCATAGTTCGATACCCGCGATCTTGCTGACCGCATAGGCGCGAATGTTGGCGTCAAGTGGGCCGGTGAGAAGCGCCGTTTCGGCGATGGGCTGCGGCGCCTGTGAAGGGTAGGTGCAGTTGGACGCGACGAAGAGCAGCTTGCGCACGCCAGTGCGGTGGGCACCGACGATCACATTGGACTGGATGAGGAGGTTCTCACGCAAAAAGTCCGCCGGAAGCGTGGCGTTCGCGTGAATGCCTCCGACCTTGGCGCCGATGTGGAACACCAACTCCGGCCGGTTCTCGTCCATCCAGGCGAAAACGGCGGCCTGGTCGGTGAGGTCCAAGTCTGCGCGAGAGGTGAGCAGCAGTTGAGCCTCTTCGCGCTCGAGGCTCCGTACCATGGCCGAGCCGAGCATGCCGCGGTGCCCCGTGACCCAGACGCGGCGCCCGGCGAATGAATCAATCATTCGGCCAGAATGATTTTTCTCTTGGTAGCTCATCGTTGTCTATTCACTAAAGGGAACTCGCAGCATCCGCGTACCCGTTACCGTTCATCGGATTGGCCCGGACCGCTTGGTTCGTGCGCTAGGGGCAAGTGAATGGTTGCCGGCACTCAGGGCGTGGAAGACTGGCTGAGCCATCTCGCCAGCCATCGAATCCCGACCGGCGATTCTATCCGGGGGCGAAAGACGCTCTCCCTGGCCCAGCAGAGCCCTCTCTATAATCCGCGCCGCCGCCATCCCGATCGCTCCAGCGAGCGCCCGCTGCGGCTTATCGGATGCTTGCACTATTGGTTCTTTGTGGCTGCGCCTCGTTCGTAGGCTGTGGATTGTTGGTCCGATTAGGTCGCCATACGGCGCGCCGCTATCGAGACGACATGCCGCAGCGTTTTCACGTCGGACATGTTCCTCGACTGGGCGGCGTGGCCATGTTGGTTGCGTGTTTCATCGGCTGGGTTTGGATGGCTGTCGCCGAACCTTACCTGGGCGTTGTCAACGGGATCCGCTTCCGGGCTAGTGAAGCTGCCGTGTGGTCCGCTATCGTGCTGCTCGCCGGAGGTGGCGGCGTCCTCGAAGATCTGATTCACCGCTTGCGCGCGCGCTGGCGTCTGCTGTTCACGATCAGTGCGGCAGTGGTTGCGGCCGTGGCTTTCGACCTCCGGGTCCCCAGTCTCGGAATTCCGGCGCTCGATAGGTACTGGATGACCTCGCCGCTAGCCGGCGTCCTCCTGGCCATCCTGGCTACGGCCGGCCTGCCACATGCGTTCAACCTGATCGACGGCTACAACGGCCTCGCCGGGATGGTGAGCCTGATCTGCTGCTTGGCGCTAGCCTACGTGGCGCTGCTGGTGGGTGACCGCGCACTTGCGGCGGTTGTGCTGGCTCTCGCCGGATCGACTGCCGGTTTCCTGGTCTGGAACTATCCTCGGGGACTTATTTTTGCGGGGGACGGCGGTGCCTACCTGTGGGGTACCGTCATTGCGATCGCCAGCGTGGTGCTGACTCAGAGAAACCCGCAAGTGTCCCCCTGGTTTCCTATGCTCTTGCTGGCGTATCCCGTCATGGAAACCGTCTTCTCCGTCTATCGCAAGGTCGTGAGAGGGCAGTCACCAAGCTTGGCAGATGCGCTTCACCTTCATCAGTTGATCTACCGACGGATTGTTCGAGGTGTCTTTGACGAGGACAGCACCCGCCGGATGTTGATGCGCAACAACCGGACATCACCCTACCTGTGGGCATTCGCCGTACTCACGGTCGTGCCGGCTGCACTTTTCTGGCAGCAGACCCGTGTCCTGATTGCGTTTCTGATGCTGTTTGTCCTGTCGTACATCTACGGATACTTCAGCATCGTCCGGTTCAAGGTGCCGCGCTGGCTGCGGCGCTGAGCTAGACCCTACCGTAACAGTCGGCCAGGCGGACGATGTCGTCTTCACCGAGGTAACTGCCGCACTGCACCTCGATCAACACCAGTTCGTCGGAGCCCACGTTGGTCAATCGATGCTTCTCCCCCTTCGGGATGTAGCGAGACTGCCCTGGCTCAGTCAGGAACTCGCGCTCGCCGATCTGAACGCGCGCAGAGCCTTGCACCACGACCCAATGTTCGGAGCGGTGGTGGTGGTACTGAAGCGAAAGGGAGCCCCCCGGACTCACCGTGATGCGCTTGACCTTGTAGCCCTCTTCTTCCTTGAGCGTGGCGTACGTCCCCCAGGGACGGTGAACGGATGCGGGCAAATGCGTGCTTGCGTGTCCCCGACTCTTGAGGATGTCGACGACGCGCTTCACGTTTTGCGCTGAGGCCTTGTGTGCAACCAGGAGAGCGTCTGGGGTGTCGACGACGACCAGATCCTTGACCCCCACCATCGCGACGACCTTGGTGCCATGGCTTTCCACCTGCACGTGACTGCCTGTGGTGTCGAGTGCGACGACGTCCGTTGCGAAGGTATTCCCGACACTGTCGGCCGGGTGTGCATCCGCGACGGCGGGCCAGGAGCCGACGTCGCTCCAGCCGAATCGGGCCGGCACCACCCAGGTGTTGCGCGCCCTTTCCATGACTGCATAGTCGATGCTGATATCGGGCATGGTTCCGAACAGCGCGTTATCGAAGTGGGTGGCGTCGCCATTCGAGGACGCATGGTCGAACACACGCCGAGCGCTGGATGCGGTTTCGGGCGAGTGCTGCGATAGGGCATCCAGGATGGACCTGGCCGTGAAGCAAAACATCCCGCTGTTCCAGTAGAACCGGCCAGTCGCGAGATAGGACTGGGCGGTCGCCAAGTCGGGCTTCTCGACAAATTTCAGGATCGGTTGGCTTTTGCGCGACACATGTTCGACTTCGATGTAGCCAAAAGCCGTCTCAGGCGACGTCGGTCCAATTCCGAACACCACGAGATTCTTCTCGCGAGCCAGCGCCGCGGCTTCCAGGGCATTCGCGACAAAGGCTTCATTGTCGGGAATCAAGTGGTCGGCAGGCAGGACCACCATCACGGTGTCCGGCCCATAAGTCTTATCGCAGTGCATGGCGGCCAGTGCGATGGCGGGCGCGGTGTTTCGGCCGACCGGCTCCAGCACATAATGAACCCTGATCGAGGGGGAGGCCTGTTTCAACTCGGTCCGGGTTAGGTGCACGTGCTCCTGATTGGTGACGATCACCACGTCGTCACTGCCGCAGGCATGGCCTCGTTGAACCGCTTGCAAGAGCAACGAGCTTTCTCCAAGTCGCATGAATGGCTTGGGATGCGCCTGCCGTGACGCCGGCCAGAGGCGGGTTCCGGCTCCACCGGATAGCACGACAGCGACGATCTTCAAGATTGGGCTCCCATTCAAAGGGGCTGTATCTTACCGGCGGCTCGGCAGAGCCCCGCCTGCCGGTGTCTTCGCTGCAGAGGGCGACGCCTGGCGCGTCTCGTGGCAACCGCGGTGCGGCACAATTTCCACCTCCAATATTGCCGCGCCATGTCCAACGTCCCCCCCATCTCCCCCCGCGACAAAGCCGAAATCCTCGCCCAGGCCCTGCCGTACATCCGCAAGTTCCACGGCAAGACCATGGTCATCAAATACGGCGGCAACGCCATGACCGATCCGGAGTTGCAGGCCGATTTCGCCGAGGACGTCGTGTTGCTCAAGCTCGTGGGCATCAACCCGGTGGTGGTGCACGGTGGCGGCCCGCAGATCGAGACGGCGCTCAAGCGCCTGGGCAAGACGGGGCACTTCATCCAGGGCATGCGCGTGACCGATGCCGAGACCATGGAAGTCGTGGAGTGGGTGCTCGCCGGCGAGGTGCAGCAGGACATCGTGGGCCTGATCCACCAGGCCGGGGGCAAGGCGGTGGGGCTGACCGGCCGGGACGGCGGACTGATCCGCGCCCGCAAGCTCAAGATGGTCGACCAGGCCGACCCCTCCAAGGAGCACGACGTGGGCCAGGTGGGGGACATCGTCGCCATCGATCCCGCCGTGGTGAAGGCGCTTCAGGACGACCAATTCATCCCCGTCATCAGCCCGATCGGCTTCGGCGACCAGAACGAGAGCTACAACATCAACGCCGACGTGGTGGCGGCCAAGCTGGCCACGGTGCTGCAGGCCGAGAAGCTGCTGATGCTGACCAACATCCCCGGGGTGCTGGACAAGCAGGGTGAGCTGCTGCCAGAGCTCACCATGGACCGCATCGACGAGCTGATCGCGGACGGCACCATTTCAGGCGGCATGCTGCCCAAGATCGCGGGCGCCCTGGACGCCGCCCGCAGCGGCGTGAACTCGGTGCACATCGTGGACGGCCGGGTGCCGCACGTGCTGTTGCTGGAGATCCTGACCGAGCAGGCCTTCGGAACCATGATCCGATCGGCCTAGCCGCTGACGCGACCGCTGATACGTCGGTATTCACTCTCTTCCACGAAGGGGAAGTGTCTGCTAAGTTAGTTCGCAAGGATGGAACTGGCTATGAGACTCTTGCTCGTGGAAGACGACCTGATGGTGGCCAGCGGCATCAAGCTGGGCCTGTCGGATGCCGGTTATGCGGTGGACTGGGTAGGCAGCGGCGAGCGCGCCGAAGAGGTGCTCAAGAAAGAGACCTTCGACGCGGCGATCGTCGACATCGGCCTGCCCAGCATGAACGGGCTCGAACTGACACGCAGGCTGCGCAAGGATGGCTCGGCGAGTGCCGGCATGCCGGTGCTGATCCTCACCGCCCGCGACGCCCTCCATGACCGGGTCCAGGGGCTGGACCTCGGGGCCGACGACTACATGGTCAAGCCGTTCGAGCTGCCCGAGCTGCTCGCCCGGTTGCGGGCCTTGCTGCGCCGGTCGCAGGCGGCCACTTCCGCGGTGCTGACCTTCGGGCCCCTCGAGCTGGACACGGCCAGCCGGCGGGCCGGGGCGCGCCGCGGCGATGAACTCGTGCTGATCGAGCTCGGCCCGCGCGAGTGGACGGTGATGGAGTACTTGTTGCTGAACGCACCCAAGCCGGCCAGCAAGGACAAGTTGCTGCAGGCATTGACCGGCTGGGACAAGGAGATCACGCCTAACGCGGTAGAGGTGTACATCTCTCGCCTGCGCAGCAAGCTCGAGCCGTTCGGCGTGGCGCTTCGATCGATCCGGGGGTTCGGCTATCGCCTCGAGATGATGGGGCCCTGACGTGCAGGCATCCCTGCGCCTTCGGGGTGCGGAGCGGCTGGCCGGCCGGGCCAAGCCGGGCACGCTGCTGATCGGGCTGCGGCGGCGCCTCATGGTCATGCTGATGGGGCCGCTGCTGCTGCTGTCGCTGGTCAACGCCTGGCTCGAGTACCGCGCGGCCGGAAATGTCGCCACGCTGCAGGACCAGCAGCTCCAGGCCCTGCTGCCCCTGCTGGCCGACTCCCTGATCGCGGACGACCAGGGCACGCTGCACCTGCTGGCCGCTCCCGGACTCGACCGCTTCCTGCAAAGCCGCCCGGAGACGGCGGCGTACGGCTTCAGCGATTCCGAGGGGCGCCTGCTCCACGGCGCTTCCTGGCTTGCGGCCGAGCCGCTGGCCCGCCGCGACACAGCGTGGGAAAGCGTCGAGCACCGCGGCATGACCTGGCGCGTGGTCCGGCAGCGCCAGAAGACGGTGCTCGGCGACACCTGGGTGGCCCTGGCCGATGCGTCCGATCCGCGCCAGCAGTGGGTGCGTGCGATCGCCATCAAGGTCCTGCTGCCCAACCTGTTGATCATCCTTGTGGCGGCGGTCGCGGTGCATTGGGCCGTCGGGCGCGCCTTGCGGCCGCTGCTGCAGCTCACCGAAGCGGTGGACCGCCGCTCCCCCGGCGATCTCCATCCCATCGAACAGGCATCGTCACCCGAGGAGGTCCGGCCCCTGGTGGCCGCGCTGAACCGGCTGTTCGCGGTGGTCAACGCGCAGGCAGAGAGCCAGCGCCGCTTCATCTCCGACGCCGCGCACCAGCTGCGGACTCCGCTGGCCGGACTGCAGGCGCAGGTCGAGGCCTGGGCGCAGGCGGCCCGACGCATCGCTCCGCCGGGTGGGCCGGGCACCATGCTGCTGCCGGTCGAGCAAATCGAGAAGTTGCGTGGTGCCACCCGGCGCACCACCCAGCTGGCCAACCAGCTGCTGGCGCTGTCACGGGCTGATTCGCGCAGCATGAGCGCCCAGCCCATGGTTCCGGTCGACCTGAAGCAGCTGTGCGAGGCCATGCTCGAACAGCACCTGGACGCGGCCGGCCAGCGCGGCATCGATCTCGGCGTCGAGACTCGCGTGGGCAGCGTGCCCGGTTACGAGTGGCAGCTGCGCGAACTGCTGTCGAACCTGGTGGACAACGCGATCCGCTATACGTCCTCGGGTGGCTGCGTCACCATCCGCTGCGACGCCGACGACGGTGGGCCCTTCATCGAAGTCGAGGACGACGGCCCCGGCATCCCCGAATGCGAGCGCTCACGGGTGCTCGAGCGCTTCTACCGAGTCAAGGGCACGCAGGGGGAGGGTACCGGTCTGGGGCTGGCCATCGCCGAGGCCATCGCCCGTGCACACGGCAGCCGCCTGGAGCTGCGCAACGGCGGCAGCGGGCGAGGCCTGAAAGTGCGCCTGACCTTGGCCGGCCTGGGTGCAGGGGTGAGTGCGCACTCGGCCTGAGGGCCGCGCCAAGACGCGATCAGCTCAACAGTGCTGTGCCACAATGGTCCGCTCCCACCAGCCCTCCAGCCCGCCACATGCCCGACGCCGAGCAGCAGCCCCTCACGCGCGATGTCTCCTCGGATGCCGACCTGCCGGCTGCATCAGGAGAGCGCCCCAGCCGCAAGCGGCCCAAGCCGGGCGAGCGGCGCGTGCAGATCCTGCAGGCCCTCGCGACCATGCTGCAGCAGCCGGGGGCCGATCGCGTCACCACCGCTGCACTGGCCGCCCGGCTGGACGTGAGCGAAGCGGCCCTTTACCGGCACTTCGCGAGCAAGGCGCAGATGTTCGAGGGGCTCATCGACTTCATCGAGCAGAGCGTCTTCACCCTCATCAACCAGATCACCGAGCGCTCCGCGCCGCCTGGCGACGATGCCGGCCGCACGCCATTCAAGCAGGCAGCGGCCATTGCCGCCATGCTGCTGCAGTTCGCCGAGCGCAACCCCGGCATGTCCCGGGTCATGGTGGGCGACGCCCTGGTGTTCGAGAACGAGCGCCTGCAGCAGCGCATGAACCAGTTCTTCGACAAGGTCGAGGCGGCGTTGCGCCAGTGCCTGCGGGCTGGCGCAGAGGCGGCCGGCTCGGCGACGCCCACGGTCGATGCCCAGGTCCGCGCCTCCATGCTGATCGCCTTCGTGCTGGGCCGCCTGCAGCGCTTTGCCCGGTCCGGTTTCAGCCGGCCGCCCTCCGAGCACCTGGACGCCTGCCTCTCGCGCATGCTCTGAGTTTTCCGCAGCCGCAGGGAAAGTCGATTCATCCAGGCGCGAGGGGCGCCCCTGGCGTCTGCGTTTGGCCGCAAAATAGAACGACCGTTCGTTTTTGCGCTCATGCCCTCTCATCCCTCCAGCTTCCCCTCCTCCAGCCGTTCGCCGCGTGCCCTGCCCAAGGGCCAGCAGACGCGCGCCGCCATCCTGAACGCGGCTGTGGCGCTGGCAGCGCAGGCGGGCCTGGAGGGGTTGTCCATCGGGTTGCTGGCCGAAGTCACCGGAATGAGCAAGTCCGGCGTGTTCGCGCATTTCGGCTCACGCGAAGAGTTGCAGATCGCGGTGATCGGCGAATACCACGCCCGCTTCGAGGACGAGGTGTTCCGCCCCGCGCTCGAGCAGCCGCGTGGGCTGCCTCGCCTGCGTGCGCTGCTGGCCAACTGGATGCACCGCACCTCGCTGGAGATCGACTCCGGCTGCCTGTACATCAGCGGTGCTGTCGAGTTCGACGACCGACCCGGCCCGGTGCGCGATGCGCTCGTGGCCTCGATCGAGACCTGGATGGCCGCCGTCCGCCGCGCCATCGCCTCGGCCCGCCAGGAGGGCCACCTGCGGCCCGAGGCGGACGAGGACCAACTACTTTTCGAGATCCACGGCCTTGTCCTGGCCTTGCACCACGAGGCCCGCCTGTTGCGGCGCCCGGACGCCCGGATCCGGGCCGAGGCCGGACTGGACAACCTGCTGCGACACCGGCTCATCTGAAGCATTTCCGACCTCCAGGAGAAAACATGCCCATCTACCACCCGCCCCTGCGCGACATGCGCTTCGTGCTGCACGAAGTGCTCGGCGTCACCGACGTGCTGCGGCACATGGCGCCGCACGCAGAAACGGACACGGCGACGTTCGACGCGGTGATCGAGGAAGCCGGCAAGTTCGCCGCCGAGGTGGTGCTGCCGCTGAACGCCGTGGGCGACCGCGAAGGCTGCCGGCTCGATCCGCAGACCCACGAGGTGAGCACGCCCAGTGGCTTCAAGGAAGCGTTCGCCCGGTACGTCGAGGGTGGCTGGCCGGCCCTGTCCTGCGACCCGGCGTTCGGCGGGCAGGGGCTGCCGCTGGTGCTGAACCAGTGCCTGTTCGAGATGCTCAACTCGGCCAACCAGGCGTGGACCATGTACCCCGGTCTGACGCACGGCGCGTACGAGGCCCTTCAGGCCCACGGCACCGACGAACAGAAGCGGCAGGTCCTGCCCCGCCTGACCAGCGGCGAGTGGACCGGCACCATGTGCCTGACCGAGCCGCATTGCGGCACCGACCTCGGGCTGCTGCGCACGCGCGCCGAGCCGCAGGCCGATGGCACCTACCGGCTGACCGGCCAGAAGATCTTCATCTCCGCCGGGGAGCACGACCTGGCCGCCAACATCGTGCACCTGGTCCTGGCGCGCCTGCCGGATGCACCCGAAGGCAGCCGCGGCATCAGCCTGTTCATCGTGCCCAAGTTCCTCATCAACCCGGACGGCTCGCTGGGCGAGCGCAACGGCATCCACTGTGGAGGGCTCGAGGAGAAGATGGGCATCCATGGCAATGCCACCGCGCAAATGGTGCTCGACGGCGCCGTCGGCACGCTGGTGGGCAAGCCCAACAAGGGCCTGCAGGCCATGTTCGTGATGATGAACGCCGCGCGCATCGGCGTGGGCACGCAGTCGCTGGGCCTGACCGAAACGGCCTACCAGAACGCGCTGGCTTATGCCCGAGAGCGCCTGCAGTCGCGCAGCCTGAGCGGCGCCAAGGCCAAGGACCAGCCGGCCGATCCCATCATCGTCCATCCGGACGTGCGCCGGCTGCTGCTCACGGCCAAGGCGTATGCCGAGGGCGGGCGCGCCCTGGCCCTGTACAGCGCCTTCCTGCTCGACCGCGAGATGCACGACCCCGACGAGGCCGTGCGGCGCGACAGTGCCGAACTGGTGGCCCTGCTCACCCCCATCGTCAAGGCCTTTCTCACCGACAACGGGCACATCGCCACCAACGCCTGCCTGCAGGTGTTCGGCGGGCACGGCTACATCCGTGAAACAGGCATGGAGCAACTGGTGCGGGACAACCGCATCAACATGATCTACGAAGGGACCAATGGCATCCAGTCGCTGGACCTGCTGGGCCGCAAGGTACTGGGCGACAACGGCGCGGCGCTCAGGAAGTTCGGCAAGCTGGTGGCGCGGCTGGTCGAGGAGGAAGGCGTGAACGAAGACATGGCCGAGTTCATCAACCCGCTGGCGTACCTGGGCGAGCAGATGACCCGGCTGACCACCGAGCTGGGCTTTCGCGCGCACCAGAACCCCGATGAGGTGGGCGCCGCGTCGGTCGACTACCTGCGCGCGGCGGGGCACCTGGTGTTCGGCTACCTGTGGGCCCGCATGGCCCAGGTCGCCCTGCGGCAGATCGCGGCCGGCAGCGACGACCCCTTCTACACGGGCAAGCTGCAGACCGCCCGCTTCTACTTCGCGCGGCTGTTCCCCGAGACCGCAGCGCTGATGCGCACCGCGCGCAGCGGTGCCAAGGTGCTGCTGGACACCGAGCAGGCCCTGGCATGAGCGCGGACCCATTCCTCGTGCGTCGCGTCGCAGTCCTCGGAGCCGGCGTCATGGGCGCGCAGATCGCGGCTCACCTGGTCAACGTGAGGGTGCCGGTGATCCTGTTCGATCTGGCGGCGCGCGAAGGCCCGCCCAACGGGATCGTCGACAAGGCCATCGAAGGGCTGAAGAAGCTCAAGCCCGCGCCACTGGGGCTGGCCGAGGAAGCCGCCCTGGTCGAGGCGGCCAACTATGACCAGCACCTGCCCCGGCTGGGGGAATGCGACCTGGTGATCGAGGCCATCGCCGAGCGCATGGACTGGAAGCGCGAGCTGTATGCGCGCATCGCGCCGCACCTGGCACCGCAGGCCATCCTGGCGACCAACACCTCGGGCCTGTCGATCACCGGCTTGTCGCAGGCGCTGCCCGAGCCGCTTCGCCCGCGCTTTTGCGGCATGCACTTCTTCAACCCGCCTCGCTACATGCAGCTGGTCGAGCTGATCGCGACGCGGTCCACCGACCCGGCCATCCTCGACCGGCTGGAAACTTTCGCCACCCGCACCCTGGGCAAGGGCGTGGTGCGGGCCAAGGATTCCCCCAACTTCATCGCCAACCGCGTCGGCATCGCCGGCATGCTGGCGACCTTGCGCGAAGTCGAGCGTTACGGCCTCGGCTACGACGTCGTGGACGATCTCACCGGCCGCAAGCTGGGCAGGGCTTCCAGCGGCACCTTCCGCACCGCCGACGTCGTGGGCCTCGATACGCTGATGCACGTGGTCCGCACCATGCAGGAGCAGCTCGACCCGGCGCTCGATCCGTTCCACGACAGCTACGCCACGCCCCCCGTGCTGCAGGTGCTGCTGGACCAGGGCCGGCTCGGCCAGAAGACCCAGGCCGGCTTCTACCGCAAGGCCGGGCGCGACATCCTGCGGTTCGATCCCGCCCGCGGCGAGTACGTCCCCGCCGGCGAAAAGGCCGACGAGGTGTACGCCCGCATGCTCAAGAAGCCGCCGGCCGAGCGCCTGGCGTTGCTGCGACATGCGAAAGGCCCGCAGGGCCGCTTCCTGTGGGCCGTGCTGCGCAACAGCTTCCACTACGCGGCCGTCCACCTGCAGGGCATCGCCGAGACGGCAGCGGACGTCGACCTGGCCATGCGCTGGGGCTTCGGGATGAAGCAGGGACCGTTCGAGCTGTGGCAGGAAGCCGGCTGGCTGCAGGTGGCCCACTGGGTGCAGGAGGACATCGACGCCGGACGTGCGCTGTCCGGAGCGCCGCTGCCGCGCTGGGTGTTCGAGGGGCCGGTGGCCGACGCTGGCGGCGTTCACACGGCGCAGGGCTCGTGGAACCCGGCGGCCGGCCGCTTCGAGCCGCGGCGCGTGCTGCCGGTGCACCAGCGGCAGCTGTTCCCTGAGGCGGTGTCGGGCACCGCCGCGCCGCGCCCGCGGTCGGCCGGTCGAACCGTGCACGAGGACGCTGGCCTGCGCCTGTGGACGCTCGACGACGAGGTGCTCATCGCCAGCTTGAAGACCAAGATGCACGTGATCAGCCCCGAGGTGGCCGAAGGGCTGCAGCGCGGCATCGAGTGGGCCGAGCAGGACTTCCAGGCGCTGGTGCTGTGGTCGCCCGACGAGCCGTTCTCGGTCGGCGCCGACCTGCAGGCCATGCTGCCGGCCTACATGGCGGTGGGTGTGGCCGCCATCGAAGACGCCCAGCAGCACCTGCAGCAGACGATGCTGCGCATGCGCTATGCCGCCGTGCCGGTGGTGGCGGCGATCCGCGGCATGGCCCTGGGCGGCGGCTGCGAGCTGGCGCTGCACTGTGCCCGGCGCGTCGCCGCGTTCGAAAGCTACATCGGCCTGGTCGAGGTGGGCGTCGGTCTCGTTCCAGGGGCGGGCGGCCTGACCTACATCGCGCGCCGCGCCGCCGAGAACCAGCGCTCGTCCACGCACAAGGACCTGCTCGCCTTCTTGACCGAACCGTTCACCGCGGCCGCCATGGCCAGGGTGGGCACCAGCGCGCTCGAGTCGCGTCAGCTCGGTTACCTGCTCGACAGCGACGTCATCGTGCCGCACCGCGACGAGCTGCTGTGGGTGGCGATTCGCGAAGCCGGGGCGCTGCATGACGCCGGCTGGCGCCCGCCGCTGCGCCGGCCGTTCCCGGTGGCCGGGCGCAACGGCAAGGCGACCATCCAGGGCCAGCTGCTGAACATGCGCGACGGCGGCTTCATCAGCGTCCACGACTTTCGCATCGCCAGCGCCATGGCGCATGTGGTCACCGGCGGCGACGTGGATGCAGGCACGCTGGTCGACGAGGCGTACCTGATGAAGCTGGAGCGCGAGGCCTTCTGCTCGCTGGTCGAACATCCCAAGACCCAGGAGCGGATCCTGGCCATGCTGAACACCGGCAAGCCCCTGAGGAATTAGATGCCCCCCGAAGCGCCTTCGGCGCCCCCCCAGGGGGGCACAACCATCGGCCCGGCAAAGCCGGTTCCGCGGTTGCCGCTGGAAGGGCCTACCGCTGCGCGGTGGCCTCTGTGGGGCCCCTGCTTGCCAGGGGCTGGCGAGGGCTGTTCCGCAGTTGCAGCTGGGATGGCCTTCAGCTGCGGTGGCACGGCCCGGTGATTCAACGCATCGTGAGTAACTGACCATGAAAACTATTCAAGACGCCTACGTCGTTGCCGCCACCCGCACGCCCATCGGGCGTTCCCACCGCGGCTATTTCCGCCACATGCGGCCCGACGATTTGCTGGCCACGGTGCTGCGCGCGGTGCTGGCGCAGGTGCCTTCGCTCGATCCGCAGGCGGTCGAGGACGTGGTCTGCGGCTGCGCCATCCCGGAGGCGCAGCAGGGGCTGAACATCGCGCGCATCGGCGCGGTGCTGGCCAAGCTGCCCAAGACCGTGGGCGGAATCACGGTCAACCGCTTCTGCGCGTCGGGCCTGTCGGCGGTCCAGATCGCCGCCGACCGCATCCGCGTGGGCGAGGCCGACGTGATGATCGCCGCCGGCGCCGAGAGCATGAGCATGGTGCCCATGATGGGCAACGCGCCTTCGCTGTCGCCGTCCATCTTCACCAACGTGGACGACATCGAGAGCTACGGCATCGCCTACGGCATGGGCCTGACCGCCGAGAAGGTGGCGCAGCGCTGGCGGGTCAGCCGCGAGGACCAGGACCGCTTCGCGTGGCAGTCTCACATGCGGGCGGTGGACGCGATGAAGGGCGGCGAGTTCGGCGACGAGATCACGCCGATCGAGGTGGCCGAGCGCTCGGTCGACCTGCCCTCATCCGAGGTGCGGGTGAGCACGCGCACCGTCGGACTCGACGAGGGAGCGCGCCCCGACACCACGCCCGAAGCCCTGGCGCGGCTCAAGCCCGCGTTCGCCGCGCGCGGCACGGTCACGGCCGGCAACAGCTCGCAAACCTCCGACGGCGCCGGCGCGCTGGTCCTGGCCAGCGAAGCGGCGCTGCGCCGCTTCGGACTCACGCCACTCGCCCGCTTCGCGAGCTACGCCAGCCGCGGCGTGCCCCCGCATGTGATGGGCATCGGGCCGGTCGAGGCCGTGCCGGTGGCCTTGCGCTTGGCGGGAATCGGGCTGCAAGACCTCGACTGGATCGAACTCAACGAAGCATTCGCCGCGCAGTCGCTGGCCGTCATCCGCGAGCTCGGCATGGACCCGGCCAAGGTCAACCCGCTCGGCGGAGCCATCGCGCTCGGCCACCCGCTGGGTGCCACCGGCGCCATGCGCGCCGCGACCGTGGTCCATGCGCTGCGGCGCAAGCAACTCCGGTGGGGCATGGTCACCATGTGCGTGGGCATGGGGCAGGGCGCAGCGGGTATCTTCGAGCGGGTCTGACCACCGGAGAGCACCTTGAGCGACGACATCCTCATCCATCGCGAGGCGGGCGTGACCACCCTCACGTTCAACCGCCCGGCCCGCAAGAATTCGATCACCGGCGCCATGTACCAGAGCCTGGCGCAAGCCCTGGAGGCGGCGCAGGCCGCGGACGACACCCGCGTGGTGGTGCTGCAGGGCCACGAGACCGTGTTCTCGGCCGGCAACGACATCGAGGACTTCATGCAGCGCCCGCCCACCGCTGCGGACGCGCCGGTGTTCCGCTTCCTCCAGGCCCTGGCGAACTTTCCCAAGCCGCTCCTGGCGGCCGTCTGCGGCCCGGCCGTTGGCATCGGCACCACCATGCTGTTGCACTGCGACCTGGTCTATGCCGGCGACAACGCGGCCTTTTCACTGCCCTTCGTCAACCTGGGGCTGGTGCCGGAGGCTGCGTCCAGCCTGCTGGTGCCGCAGCTGATGGGCCATCAGCGCGCGGCCGAGGCCCTGCTGCTGGGTGAGCCCTTCATGGCCGAGGCCGCGCTGGAGGTCGGCTTGGTCAACCGCGTGGTCCCACCCTCGGAGGCGAACGCCTTGGCTCAGGCCCAGGCGCGCAAGCTCGCGGCCAAGCCGTCGGTCCCGCTGCGCGAGACCAAGCGCCTGATGAAGCAGGCTCGGCAGGCCCTGGTGCTGCAACACATGCAGGACGAAGCTGCTATCTTTGCCCGGATGCTCACCGAGCCGGCCGCACGCGAAGCGTTCGGCGCTTTCATGGACAAGCGCAGGCCCGACTTTTCGAAGCTCTGATCGTCGCTTCGGGATGCGCTTGTCGCCGAGGGACCGAAGCGCCGCGTCAGGCCGCCGGCCCTCGTCCGCTCACCGCATCCAAGGAGACCCGTCGTGAATTTGCGTGGCGAACTGCCGCCCAGCCCGGAGCAGCCGTGAAGCGCCAGCTCTTCGTCAACCTGCCGATCCGGGACATGGCCCGCAGCCGGGTGTTCTTCGAGCGCCTGGGCTTCGAGTTCAATCCGCGCTTCTGCAATGAGCAGGGGGCCTGCATGGTGATCTCGGACGGCAGCTACGTCATGCTGCTGGTCGAGCGCTTTTTCCAGACCTTCACGCGCAAGCCCGTGGCCAATGCGCACGATTCGACCGAGGTGGTGGTGGCCCTGTCGTGCCGCAGCCGCAACGAAGTCGACCAGCTCGTCGCCAAGGCCGTGGCAGCGGGCGGCGCCGCGCTCAATCCGCCGCAGGACCATGGCTTCATGTACGGCCATGGCTTCACCGACCTGGACGGCCATGCCTGGGAGCTGGTCTACCTGGATGCCGATGCCCTGGAGCCCCCTGCGACGCAGGCGCCGCCACCCGGCGCGGCAGCGTCGGATTGAAGGCTTCGGCGCCCGGGGCCTGTCCCTAGTCGTCCAGGGCCGATTGCTGCTGCCGCATGGACGTGAGGAGATTCCAGGCCACCAGGAACATCGCGGCGATGACCGGTCCCATCACGAAGCCGTTGATGCCGAACATGGCCAGGCCGCCCAGGGTGGACACCAGCACCAGGTAGTCCGGCATGCGGGTGTCCTTGCCCACCAGGATCGGGCGCAGGAAGTTGTCCACCAGCCCGATCACCAGGGTGCCCCAGGCGATCAGCGCGATGGCCTGCCAGAACTGGCCGGCACTGAACATCCAGATCACCACCGGGCCCCAGACCAGGGCCGCCCCCACCGCCGGAATCAGCGAAGCCAGGGCCATCACCCCGCCCCACAGCAGCGGCCCGGGCAGCCCCAGCGCCCAGAAGGCCAGCCCACCCAAAGTGCCCTGCACCAGCGCGATCAGGAGGTTGCCCTTGACCGTGGCCCGCACCACGGTGGCGAACTGGGTCAGCAGCCGCTCGGCCTGGAGCTCTTTCAATGGAATGGCGACCGCGATCCGGCGCGAGAGCTTGTGCCCGTCGCGCAGCAGGAAGAACAGCACGTAGAGCATGACGAACAGACCGAGCGCGAAGTCGATCGTGTACTGGCCGATGCTCAACAGGCGTGTGGCGATGGCCTGGCCGCTGCTGGCCAGCAGCACCGCCAGCTGGTTCAGCAGGCCGGGCAGGTTGTCCAGCCCGAAGCGCTCGAGGATGTTGCGCAGCCACAGCGGCGAGGCGTCGAACACGCTGCTGACGAACTGGCCCAGCTCGAGCTGGCCGGCACGCACCTTCTGCACCACCACCGCAATCTCCTGCACGATGGCCACGGTGACCAGGATCAGCGGCAGGATGACGATCACCAGGATCAGCAGCAACGTGAGGAAAGCCCCCAGGTTGGGCCGGCCGCCGACCTGGGCGAGCACTCGCGCCTGCAGCGGCTGGAACACGATCGCGATGAACACGGCCCACAGCACGGCCCCGATGAAGGGCCAGATGACAAAGGCGAACGCCGCCGAAATGCCCACGACCAGCCACAGCAGGCTGCGATGTTCGAGCAGGGGCGGGCGCAGCGGATCGTTCGGGTGCATGGGGCAGCGCAGGACAGGACGGGCTGCCGAGGTTATCAGGCGCCGGCGGCCGGCGCTGGCGCTGGCGCTGGCGGCGCCGGCAGTGGGCGAGGCAGGCCGCGGTCGTCGATGGCCACGTAGGTCAGCGAGGCCTCGGTCACCCGGATGTAGCGACCCTGGCTGCCGAAGCGTTCGGCATACACCTCGACCTGCACCGTGACCGAGGTGCGGCCGATGCGGGTGACGCCGGCGTAGAAGGACAGGATGTCGCCCACGCGCACCGGGTGCTTGAAGATGAATTGGTTCACGGCCACCGTGGCCATGCGTCCCTGAGCCAGCCGGGCCGGGATGACCGAGCCGGCCAGGTCCACCTGCGCCATCACCCAGCCGCCGAAGATGTCGCCGTTGGCGTTGGTGTCGCCTGGCATCGGGATCACCTTCAGCACGAGTTCCTTGTCGGTCGGCAACGCCACCGGCTCGGCGCTGCCGCGACCCGCCGCCGCGCCTGGGTTCATGGACATGGGCACAATCTCCTGTCTCTGGACTGAGCCTTGGATTCTCCCCGATGCGCCGAAGCGGCGAACTCGCATCCCCATCCCCCCTGACTCCCGCGCCATCGCAGCCCGCGTCGCAGCGCCGTAGCGACTGGGGCACGCTGCGGCGCCTGCTGCCGTACCTGTGGCAATACCGCTGGCGCGTGTTCGCGGCCCTGCTGTTCATGGTGGTGGCCAAGCTGGCCAACGTGAGCGTGCCGCTGGTGCTCAAGGAACTGGTCGACGCCATGACGCCCTCGCGTGGGCAGCTGCCCACGGGCGGCGATGCGACAGCCGTGGCAATGGCCGTGGTGGCCGTGCCGGTCGCGCTGCTGGTCGGCTACGGCCTGCTGCGCCTGTCCACCTCCCTCTTCACCGAGCTGCGCGAACTGGTCTTCTCCAAGGCCACGCAGGGCGCGGCTCGCAGCATCGCGCTGCAAACCTTCCAGCACCTGCATTCGCTCAGCCTGCGCTTCCACCTGGAGCGCCAGACCGGCGGCATGACGCGCGACATCGAGCGGGGCGTCCGTGGGATCGAGTCGCTCATCTCGTACTCGCTTTACAGCGTGGTGCCGACGCTGATCGAAGTGGGCCTGGTGCTGGGCATCCTGGCGGTGAAGTTCGACATCTGGTTCGTCTGGATCACCGCCGCGGCCCTGGTGGTCTATGTGGGCTTCACGGTCAGCGTGACCGAGTGGCGCACCAAATTCCGGCGCGAAGCCAACGAGTTCGATTCGGCCGCCCACACCAAGGCCGTCGATTCGCTGCTGAACTACGAGACCGTCAAGTACTTCAACAATGAAGGATTCGAGGCACGTCGCTACGACCAGAGCCTGGAGTTGCTCCGGCGTTCGAGGCTGAAGTCGCAGACCACGCTCTCCATGCTCAACACGGGGCAGCAGCTGGTCATCGCCATCGCCCTGGTGGCCATGCTGTGGCGGGCTACGCAAGGGGTGGCGGAAGGCCGCATGACCTTGGGTGATCTGGTCATGATCAACGCGTTCATGATCCAGCTCTACATCCCGCTGAACTTCCTGGGCGTGTTGTACCGCGAGATCAAGCAGAGCCTGACCGACCTCGACAAGATGTTCACGCTGATGGAGCGCGAGCGCGAGGTGGCCGACAAGCCGGGCGCACAGCCCTTGACAGGGCAGGAGCACCCAGCGGTTCGGTTCGAGCATGTGACCTTCGGCTACGAGCCCGCCCGCGTCATCCTGCACGACCTGAGCTTCGAGGTGCCGGCGGGCAAGACGGTGGCGGTGGTGGGGCCGTCCGGATCGGGCAAGTCGACCCTCGCGCGCCTGCTGTTCCGGTTCTATGACGTGCAGCAGGGACGCATCACCATCGCCGGGCAGGACATCCGCGAGGTGACCCAGGCCAGCGTGCGCCGGTCGATCGGCATCGTGCCGCAGGACACCGTGCTGTTCAACGACACCATCGAATACAACATCGCCTACGGCCGCGCCGGCGCCAGCCGGGCCGAGGTGGAGGCCGCGGCCCGGGCGGCCCGCATCCACGACTTCATCGAGTCCACGCCCCGGGGCTACCAGACCATGGTCGGCGAGCGGGGACTGAAGCTGTCGGGTGGCGAAAAGCAGCGCGTGGCCATCGCGCGCACGCTGCTGAAGGATCCGCCCATCCTGATCTTCGACGAGGCCACCTCGGCGCTCGACTCGGCCAACGAGCGGGCGATCCAGGCGGAGCTGCGGAGCGCGGCACAGAACAAGACCGCACTCGTGATCGCCCACCGGTTGTCGACCGTGGTCGACGCGCATGAGATCCTGGTGATGGATGGCGGACGCATCATCGAGCGCGGCACCCATCTGCAACTCCTGGCGCGCGGTGGACGCTACGCCGCCATGTGGGCACTGCAGCAAAAAGAGAGTTGATCCGGTCCCCCCCGAAGCGGCCTTCGGCCGCCTCCCCCCAGGGGGCGCCACCGGCGGCCCGGCGAAGCCGCTTCCGCGGTGGCCCTGGAACGGGCAGCGCCTGCGGCGGTTGCCCTGGCGAGGCACGCACGCCGGCCACGCCGGTTCGCGGTGGGCCTTGAGGGGCTTGGCGCTTCGCGCTGGCCGCTGGTGCCGCTCGATGGCGTCTGCCTGTGAATAATCCCGGTCATGGAAACCAAGTGGCTGGAAGACTTCGTGAGCCTGGCGGAGACGCGCAGCTTCAGCCGATCGGCCCAACTGCGGCATGTGACCCAGCCGGCGTTTTCGCGTCGCATCCAGGCGCTGGAGGCCTGGGCGGGCACCGACCTGGTCGACCGCAGCGCCTATCCGACGCGCCTGACACCGGCCGGCGAGACCCTCCACGCCCAGGCGCTGGAGGTCTTGCAGGCGCTGCAGAGCACGCGGGCCATGCTGCGGGGGCATTCGGCGGCCGCGCACGACGTGATCGACTTCGCTGCGCCGCACACACTGGCATTCACCTTCTTTCCGGCCTGGATCGGCAGCCTGCGGGAGCGCTTCGGCCCCATCAAGAGCCGGCTCATCGCCCTGAATGTCCATGATGCGGTGCTGCGGCTGGTCGAAGGCGGCTGCGACCTGCTCATCGCCTACCACCACTCCGCGCAGCCGCTGCAGCTGGACCCCGATCGTTTCGAGATGGTGGTGCTCGGTCGGGAATCGGTGGCGCCCTACTCGCGCCCGGACGGCCACGGCCAGCCCTTGTTCCGCCTGCCCGGATCGCCCGCCCGGCCGCTGCCCTACCTGGCGTATGCGCCCGACGCCTACCTGGCGCGGATCACCGAGTTGATTCTCAAACAGTCCCCCACGCCCATCCACCTGGACCGGGTGTACGAAACCGACATGGCCGAGGGGCTCAAGGTGATGGCGCTCGAAGGCCATGGCGTGGCGTTCCTTCCGGCCAGCGCGGTGCGGCGCGAGCTGCGGGCGAAGCGCCTGGTGCCTGCGGCCACCGCCGACGAGCCTGGCGGCATGGAGGCCGTCATGGAGATCCGGGCCTACCGCGAACGGCCGGTGGGCCGCGAAGCGCCGAAGGGCGCTGCGCAGGCCTTGTGGGCGTACCTCCAGTCGCAAGCGCCGACCCAGTAGCGCTGGCGCCGGCGGCGTTCCATGCGTCCGTTGCATGCGCCTGCCGAAAATAGGCATTGGCAGTTCAGCGCGTGCGTGCCTACATTGCGTCATCCTCGTTACACGCCCCGACGCATGCCCGACTCCCAACGCATCGAACACGATTTCCTCGGTGAAAAGCAGATCCCGGGCCACGCCTACTGGGGGGTGCACACCGCGCGAGCGGTCGAGAACTTCCCGATCTCGGGGACTCCGATCTCGGCCATGCCTGACCTGATCCGCGCGTTCGGACACGTCAAGAAGGCCACCGCGCGCGCCAACCTGCAGCTGGGCGTGCTCGATGCCAAGCGGGCGCACGCCATCATGTGGGCCTGCGAGCAGCTGATCGGCGGCCGCTTCCACGAGCAGTTCATCGTCGACGTGATCCAGGGCGGCGCCGGTACCTCGACCAACATGAACGCCAACGAGGTGATCGCCAACCTGGCGCTGGAACGCCTCGGGTTCGAGAAGGGGCGCTACGACGTGCTTCATCCGAACGACCACGTCAATGCATCGCAGAGCACCAACGACGTGTACCCCACGGCGGTGCGCCTGGCGCTTTGGTCAGGCATCGACGGGCTGCTCGGATCCATGGCGATCCTGCGCGCGGGGTTCGAGGCCAAGGCCGAGGCCTTCCAGTCGGTCCTCAAGATCGGCCGCACCCAGCTGCAGGACGCGGTGCCCATGACGCTCGGCCAGGAGTTCTCCACCTACGCCGTGATGATGGAAGAAGACGAGGCCAGGCTGCGCGAGGCACGCGCCCTGATCCAGGAGATCAACCTCGGCGCCACGGCCATCGGCACCGGTATCAACGCGCCTGCCGGCTACGCCGACCTCGCGTGTGCCTTGCTGGCCGAAGGCAGCGGCATTCCCGTGGTGAAGTCCAAGAACCTGGTCGAGGCCACCCAGGACACGGGGGCCTTCGTGCAACTGTCGGGGGTCCTCAAGCGAGTCGCGACCAAGCTGTCCAAGACCTGCAACGACCTGCGGCTGCTCTCCAGCGGTCCGCAGGCGGGCTTCGGCGACATTCGCTTGCCGCCGCGCCAGGCGGGCTCGTCGATCATGCCCGGCAAGGTCAACCCGGTGATCCCGGAGGTGATGAACCAGGTCGCCTTCGAGGTGATCGGCAACGACATGACCGTGACCATGGCCTCGGAGGCGGGGCAGCTGCAGCTCAACGCCTTCGAACCCATCATGGGCTGGAGCCTCTTCAAGAGCATCACGCATCTGAGCAACGCGTGCCTCACCTTGCAGGCCAATTGCGTGGCCGGCATCGAACCCAACCGCGAACTGCTGGCACGACGCGTGCGTGAATCGGTCACGCTGGTGACTGCGCTCAATCCCATCATCGGCTACGAGAAGGCCGCGCTGATCGCCAAGACCGCAATCGCCAGCGGTGCGCCCATCGAAGATGTGGCCGAGTCCCTGGGCATCCTCACCCGCGAACAGATCGATGCGCTGCTGGTTCCTGAGCACCTCACGCAGCCGTTGCGGCTGCAAGCCGAGGGCTGAGGCTGGCTGGCTCAGGCACGGACCGTGCTTGTTCCCGGACGGATGCGGTCTTTTCGTTCAGGCTTTTGCAAGCAGCCTAGGGTTTGCGAGTACCCAGTCAAGGGTATTCCCGGAGGGGCTGATCCGTAGAATTTTGGTCTCACCACTTGTATCGTCATCAGTCAGGAGACACGAATGAAGAAGCAGCTATTGGCCATGGCCGTCCTCGCCGCCACCACCGGTGCGGCGTTCGCTCAGGCCAACGACACCCTGGCCAAGGTCAAGAACTCGGGCGTCATCACCATGGGCGTTCGCGACTCCTCCGGCGCGCTGTCGTACACCCTGGGTGACGGCAAGTACGCTGGCTACCACGTCGATGTGTGCCAGCGCGTGATCGACAACATCGAAAAGGCCGCCGGCCGCAAGCTGCAGGTCCGCTACCAGCTGGTCACCTCGCAGAACCGCATCCCGCTGGTGCAGAACGGCACCGTCGACATTGAATGCGGCTCCACCACCAACAACGCCACGCGCCAGAAGGACGTGTCCTTCCTGCTCACGACCTTCGTCGAGGAAGTGCGCATCGCAACCCGCGCCAACTCGGGCATCAATTCCATCAAGGACCTGGACGGCAAGACCGTGGCCACCACCACCGGCACCACGTCGGTGCAGCACCTGCGACGCCACGAGCGCGGGCAGAACGTGAACTTCAAGGAAATCTACGGCAAGGATCACGCCGACAGCTTCCTGCTGCTCGAGTCCGGCCGTGCCGACGCTTTCGTGATGGATGGCGCCATCCTCGCCGGCAACATCGCCAATTCCAAGAACCCTGGCGACTTCAAGATGGTGGGCGAGGTCCTGAGCGTCGAGCCCATCGCGATCATGGTTCGCAAGGACGACGCGGCCCTGAAGAAGATCGGCGACGACACCATCCGCGAGATGGCCAAGTCGGGTGAGCTGGCCAAGCTCTGGGACAAGTGGTTCATGCAACCCATCCCCCCGAAGAACACCAAGGTGGGCTACCCGGCTAGCGAGAGCACCAAGCAGGCTTGGGCCAACCCGAACGACAAGCCCATGGAAGATTACGCCAAGAAATAAGCAGGGCGTTCAACATGGCAGCAACCCCGCCACGGCACTGCTGAGGCGGGGTTTGCCATATCAAGACAGCGATTTCAGAGGAACAGAGCATGACGTGGGACTGGGCGGTCTTCCTCGGGGACGACGGCAGCGGGCGAACCTATCTCGAATGGTTGTTCGAGGCCTGGCAGTGGACGCTCGCCGTGGCCGGCGGTTCGTGGGTGGTGGCGGTCGTGGTCGGTGCCTTCGTGGGCACGCTCCGGACGCTGCCCAACAGCCCCTGGTTGGTCCGTGCGGGCAATGCCTGGGTCGAGCTGTTCCGCAACATTCCCATCCTGGTGCAGTTGTTCATCTGGTACTTCGTGGTGCCCAAGGTCTTCCCGCCCTTCAGGGAGGTGCCGGGATACCTGCTCGTGGTCTTCGCGCTGGGCTTCTTCACCTCGGCCCGGATCGCCGAGCAGGTGAGGGCGGGCATCCAGTCGCTGCCGCGCGGCCAGCGCAACGCCGGCATGGCGATGGGCTTCAGCACATGGCAAACCTACCGCTACGTGCTGCTGCCCATGGCGTTTCGCATCATCCTGCCGCCACTGACCAGCGAGTCCATGAACCTGCTGAAGAACTCGTCGGTCGCCTTCGCAGTGTCGATCCCCGAGCTGACCATGTACGCGATGCAGGTGCAGGAAGAAACTTCGCGCGGCATCGAGGTGTACCTGGTGGTGACAGCTGCTTATGCGGTGTCGGCTTTCGCGGTGAACCGCGTATTCGCGTACATCGAACGTCGAGTGCAGATCCCGGGCTTCATCGCGGCCGGCGGCGCGGGGGCACATTGAGATGGGCAACCTCGACCTGAGCTTCGTCAGCTGGGACATCTTCCGCAACTACGTCTTGAACGGGCTGGTGTTCAGCCTTCAGCTGACCGCCATCGCCACCTTGGGCGGCGTCTTCTTCGGCACCTTGCTGGCCTTGATGCGCCTGTCCGGCCGCAAGGCCCTGGTGGTGCCCGCCACCATCTACGTGAACGGCATGCGATCGGTGCCGCTGGTGATGGTGATCCTGTGGTTCTTCCTGCTGGTGCCGCTGCTCATCGGGCGGCCGGTAGGCGCCGAGTACTCGGCCATCATCACCTTCATCGCCTTCGAGGCAGCCTACTTCAGCGAAATCATGCGCGCCGGCATCCAGTCGATTCCACGCGGCCAGGTCTATGCGGGGCAGGCCCTGGGCATGAGCTACGGGCAGAACATGCGGCTGGTGATCCTGCCGCAGGCGTTCCGCAACATGTTGCCGGTGCTGCTCACGCAGACCATCATCCTGTTCCAGGACACCTCGCTCGTTTATGCCATCGGCGCGTATGACCTGCTCAAGGGCTTTTCCACCGCCGGCAAGATCTACGGCCGGCCCGAAGAGGCCTACCTGCTCGCGGCCGTGGCTTACTTCGTGATCTGCTATGTCCTGTCATGGTCGGTCAAGCGCCTGCAGGCGCGAATCGCCATCATTCGCTAGAAGTTGCCAGGAGCAACCCTCATGATCGAAATCAACAATGTGTCCAAGTGGTACGGCCCCGTGCAGGTGCTCAACGATTGTTCCGTGAGCATCAGCAAGGGCGACGTGGTGGTCGTCTGCGGTCCATCGGGCTCAGGCAAGTCGACTCTGATCAAGACCGTGAACGGCCTCGAGCCGGTGCAGAAGGGCACCATCACGGTCGATGGCGTGGTGGTCAACGATCCGCAGACCAATTTGCCCAAGCTGCGCAGCCGTGTGGGCATGGTGTTCCAGCACTTCGAGCTGTTCCCCCACCTCTCGGTCACCGAAAACCTCACCTTGGCACAGGTGAAGGTGCTTGGGCGAAGCGCCGATGAAGCGAAGACGCGCGGCCTGAAGATGCTCGATCGCGTGGGCCTGATGGCGCACAAGGACAAGTTTCCGGGCCAGCTCTCCGGTGGCCAGCAGCAGCGCGTGGCGATCGCCCGGGCCTTGTCGATGGACCCGGTGGTCATGCTGTTCGACGAGCCGACCTCGGCCCTCGACCCCGAGATGGTGGGCGAGGTGCTTGACGTGATGGTCGGCCTCGCGCGCGAAGGCATGACCATGATGGTGGTCACGCACGAGATGGGCTTCGCCCGCAAGGTGGCCAACCGCGTCATCTTCATCGACGTCGGCGGCCGCATCCTCGAGGACTGCACCAAGGACGAGTTCTTCGGCAACCCCGAGGCGCGCCAGGCCCGGACCAAGGACTTCCTCAACAAGATCCTGAGCCACTGATCGGCATGGCGACCGCTCTTCAGGGGCGCGAAAGAGTCGAGCCGCGATAGAAAACTAAAGTGTCGCTCCTTTGTTCAGGAGTGACTCATGTCTCGATTCAAGCTTCTCTCGTTGGTCTTCAGCGGCGCGGTTCTCGCGGCTTGCGGCGGTGGCGGTAGTGATAGCCCCGCCGTTGATAGCGGGTCCAGTGCAACTGCCGCTCCTCAGACCACCGCACCCGAAGCCAGTGCCCCGGCCACAACCGCGTCGAGCGATACCGCTGCGCCCACCGCCGAGAAACTTTTCGGTACGTGGGAGCAATGCGAGGTCGAGGGTGGCACCTCAAGCCGTCGGGCCTACTGGTTCGCCAATAACTCGGACAAGTTTGTGACCTTCGCTCTGCTCATAGAGAACTTTTCGAGCGGTGACTGCAGCGGCACGCGGGAGAGCTACTACAGCCATGAAGCTTTTGGTGTCTTGGAGGGCGACAAAAAAGCACAGGACGGTGCCAACGTCGCCAAGCTCCGTCGGACCAAGTTGATCAGCCGAACCGGTGGCCCGCGTGCCAATGGCACCTCAGAGGGGTGGACTATCGGCGGTAAGCCCATGATCGATCCAGACAAGATCATCCTCAGCATTTCCGAAGCCGGTCTGCGGGTCGGTGACCGAGGCAACGCCGACGCCGAAGGCTACTCAGACGAACTGCGCCCGGGCTTCTTCAAGAAGAAGTAATCACGCTCACGCGGCGATTGGCCTCCCAAGCCCCGCCCCGGCGGGGCTTTTTCATTACAGAGCGGGTGCGACAATTCCGCGATGTCCTCCGCTTTCGACACGCTCACGATCACCCGCCCGGACGACTGGCACCTGCATGTGCGCGACGGCGCCGCCATGGCCGCCGTGGTGCCGCACACGGCGGCGCAGTTCGCACGCGCGGTGATCATGCCCAACCTGAAGCCGCCGATCACCACCGCGGCGCAGGCCCTGGCCTACCGCGACCGCATCGTTGCCTGCCTGCCGGCCGGCTCCGATTTCCAGCCGCTGATGACGCTCTACCTGACCGACCGGCTGCCACCCGACGAGATCCGGCGGGCGCGGGAAGCCGGCGTCGCCGCCGTCAAGCTCTACCCGGCAGGCGCCACCACCAACAGCGACGCCGGCGTCACCGACATCCGCCACACCTACCCCACGCTGGAGGCCATGCAGCGCGAGGGCCTGCCACTGCTCGTGCACGGCGAAGTCACCTCGCCCGACATCGACCTGTTCGACCGCGAGGCGGTGTTCATCGACCAGCAACTCATTCCGCTGCGGCGGGAGTTCCCCGGCCTCAGGATCGTGATGGAACACATCACCACCCGCGAGGCCGCGCACTACATCCGCGATGCCGACGCGCTGACTGCCGCCACCATCACCGCGCACCACCTGCTGTTCAACCGCAACGCCATCTTCATGGGTGGCATCCGCCCGCACTACTACTGCCTGCCGGTGCTGAAGCGTGAAACCCATCGGGTGGCGCTGGTCGAGGCTGCAACCTCGGGAAGCGCGAAGTTCTTCCTGGGCACCGACAGCGCGCCGCATCCGGCGCACCTGAAGGAGCATGCGACCGGCTGCGCCGGCTGCTACACCGCGCACGCCGCGATCGAGCTGTACGCCCAAGCCTTCGACGCCGCGGGGGCCCTGGATCGGCTGGAAGCGTTCGCGAGCTTCCATGGCGCCGATTTCTACGGACTGCCGCGCAACTCGGGCACGCTCACCCTGCGCCGCCAGGACTGGACGGTGCCCGGGGCCTATGCGTTCGGCGAGGGTGCTGAACTCAAGCCTCTGTGCGCCGGCGAGACCCTGGCGTGGAAAGCGGACTGATCGACTGGTCCGCGCCCTGGTTCGATCCCTGGCGCGAGGCCGGGGAGCCCGTCGAAGCCCGCATCCAGGCCGGCACCAGCACCTGGCATGCGCTGAATATCCAGGCGGGCGACCGGCCGCCTGTGCGCTTCGTCCCCCAGGAGGAGATGCAAGGCGCCCCCTACGAGCGCTTCATCTTCGAGAGCGGCTGCTGCCCCACCCGCGAGGGCCTGCACGATTTCTTCAACGGGCTGGTGTGGCTGCGGCTGCCGCGCGCGAAGGCCCGGCTCAATGCCCTGCAGGCCGAGCAGATCGCCGCCCGGGGTATCGGACCGGCGCGCGGTCCGGTGCGCGACGCGATCACCCTCTTCGATGAGAACGGTGCGCTGCTGCAGGCGCCGCAGCCGCTTTGGGATGCGCTGCGGCAGCGTCAGTGGCACCGCCTGTTCATCGAGCTGCGGCCGCTCTGGGAGCAGGCCCGCCTGCAGGTCTTCGGCCACGCTTTGCTGGAGAAGCTGGTGTTGCCGCGCAAGGACCTCACGGCCCACGTGTGGTGCAGCGATGCTCCCTTGCGCGATCCGGCGGACACCGATGACTGGCTGCAGCAGCAGTTCACGCAGGCGAGCCTGGCCCGAAAGCCGTTCACGCCGCTGCCGGTGCTGGGTATTCCGGGCTGGTGGCCCGCGAACCGGCACTTTTCCTTTTACGATGACTCGGATGTGTTCAGGCCGGCGCGAAAGCCGGCTTGAAACCGCGGACCTGATCCCCAAGTTCGCGCCGACCCTTCCCTTCCGACGGAGCCTCTGACTCAAATGAAACGCATCTTCCTGTTCGTCGCCACCAACCTGGCCGTGGTGGTCGTGCTGGGAATCGTCGCCAGCCTGCTCGGCGTCAACCGCTATCTCACGGCCAACGGCCTCAACCTGAGTGCGCTGCTGGGCTTCGCGCTGATCATGGGTTTCGGCGGCGCCATCATCTCGCTGCTGTTGTCGAAGACGATCGCCAAGTGGAGCGCAGGGGTGCAGCTCATCGACCAGCCGCGCAATGCCGATGAGCAGTGGATCGTGGACACCGTGAAACGTTTCGCCGACAAGGCTGGCATCGGCATGCCCGAGGTCGGCATCTTCGAGGGGGAGCCCAATGCGTTCGCCACCGGCGCCTTCAAGAACAACGCGCTGGTGGCGGTGTCCACCGGCCTGCTGCAGGGCATGACGCGCGAGGAGGTGGAGGCGGTGATCGGCCACGAGGTGGCCCACATCGCCAACGGCGACATGGTCACCATGACGCTCATCCAGGGCGTGATGAACACCTTCGTGGTCTTCCTCTCGCGCGTGGTGGGTTACCTGGTCGACGGCTTTCTGCGCCGCGATTCCAACAGCTCGGGCCCCGGCATCGGTTACTTCGTCACCACCATCGTGCTGGACATCCTGCTGGGCTTCCTGGCGGCCATCATCGTGGCCTGGTTCTCGCGGCAGCGGGAATTCCGCGCGGACCGGGGCGCCGCCGACCTGATGGGTCGCAAGCAGCCCATGATCAACGCGCTGGCGCGGCTGGGCGGCATGGTCCCGGGCGAGCTGCCCAAGAGCATGCAATCGATGGGCATCACCTCGGGCGTGGGCAAGCTGTTCTCCACGCACCCGCCGATCGAGGAGCGCATCGCCGCGCTGCAGGGCGCCTGAAGCCCGCCAGGCCAGCCCGGAAAGCCGCCGACCAGGCGGCTTTTTTCGTGTGCTATGCCGCGAGCGACCGCGCCACGGCCTCGCCCACCTTGATGCCATCCACACCCGCCGACAGGATGCCCCCGGCATAGCCGGCGCCCTCGCCGGCGGGGTACAGCCCGCGCACGTTCAGGCTCTGGAAATCCTCGCCACGGGTGATGCGCACCGGGGACGAGGTGCGAGTCTCCACCCCGGTGAGCACCGCGTCGTGGCGGTCGAAGCCGCGGATCTTTCGGCCGAAGGCGGGCAGCGCCTCGCGCAGCGCCTCGATGGCATAGGGCGGCAGGCTGGGATGCAGGTCGCCAAGCTTCACGCCGGGCTTGTACGAGGGCAGCACATCGCCGAAGTCGACGGAGGGCCGCCCGGCGATGAAGTCCCCCACCAGCTGGCCCGGAGCGTCGTAGCTGGAGCCGCCGAGCACGAAGGCGCGCGACTCCAGTTCGCGCTGCAGCCGCACGCCGGCGAGCGGATCGGCACCCGGGTAGTCGCGCGGCTCGATGGCCACCACCATGCCCGCGTTGGCATTGCGCTCGTTGCGCGAGTACTGGCTCATGCCGTTGGTCACGACCCGGCCCGGCTCGGAGGTCGCCGCCACCACGGTGCCGCCGGGGCACATGCAGAAGCTGTAGACGGCCCGGCCGTTGCTCGCGTGGTGGACCAGCTTGTAGTCGGCCGCACCCAGTAGCGGGTGGCCCGCGTGGCGCCCCCAGCGGGCCCGGTCGATCATCCCCTGCGGGTGCTCGATGCGAAAGCCGACAGAAAAGGGCTTGGCCTCCAGGTACACGCCGCGCTCGTGCAGCTGCTCGAAGGTATCGCGCGAGCTGTGGCCGAGGGCCAGCACCACATGGTCGGTGCGCAGCTCGTGCGCCTGGCCGCTCGCGAGGTCTTGCACCACCAGGCCGCGCAGCTGGCGTCCCTGGGCGCCGTCATCGATCAGGAAATCGGTCACGCGTTGCTGGAAACGCACCTCGCCGCCCAGGGCGATGATCTGCTCGCGCAGGTTCTCCACCACCTTCACCAGCTTGAAGGTGCCGATGTGGGGGTGGGCCACGTAGAGGATCTCCTCGGGTGCGCCGGCCTGCACGAACTCTGCCATCACCTTGCGCCCCAGGTAGCGTGGGTCCTTGATCTGGCTGTACAGCTTGCCGTCCGAGAAAGTGCCGGCGCCACCCTCGCCGAATTGCACGTTGCTCTCGGGCTGCAGCTCGCGCTTGCGCCACAGCCCCCAGGTGTCCTTGGTGCGCTGGCGCACGGTCTTGCCCCGCTCCAGGACGATCGGCCGCAGGCCCATCTGCGCAAGCACCAGGGCCGCGAAGATGCCGCAGGGGCCGAACCCGATCACCACGGGTCGCGGATCGGGTGCGGAGCTCGCCTGTACCGGCGGGCGCCAGGCCATGTCCGGCGTCGCTGCCACATGCGGCCGACCGGCCAGGCGGGCCAGCAAGCCGGCCTCGGCCGAGGGGTCGGCCAGCTCCACGTCGATGATGAAGACGGCCACAAGCTCGGCCTTGCGGGCGTCGAAGCTGCGCTTGAAAACCTCCACGCGGGTGAGCGCGTTGGCAGGCAGGCCCAGCAAGGCGCTGGCGGCCGCCCGCAGGGCGGGCTCGGGCTGCTCGGCTTGCGACAGCGGCAGCTTGATTTCTGAAAGGCGGATCATGGGTCTTGCGGGCCGTGTTTATCGGGCCAGAGACAGTCGGAAAGGCCGGCATTATCCCGGCGCCGGCTTGCCCCGTCGCGCCGGCCGGATTCGCTCAAAAGCGTTCGTGAGGAAGCAGCGTCCGCCACTGCCCCTGCGGCAGTCCCGCCAGCGGCACCCGCCCCAGTCGCAGGCGGCGCAGCTGCACAAGCTGCAGGCCGACCTGGGCGCACATCCAACCCACATGGACCGGGTCCAGCCCTTTGATGGCCAAGCGCAGGCGCTGCTCGCTTTGCCAGCTCGCGCGGATGGGCGGCAGCGGCTGCCCCCGCAGCACCAGGCCGTGCGAGAGGCGGGCGAGCCCGCCTTCGGCGAGATGCCCGGTCACGTCCACCAGCAGCTCCTGCTCGACGAAGTTGGCGTCCTGGGTGAGCTTGCGCAGCACGCGGCGATCCTGGCTGTACACCGCCAGTCCACCCGCACCGGGCGGCAGGGGCATCAACGGCTGCAACTGGCGCAACTGGCTGGGCGTGACGCGCGGGCCGCTGTCGGATGCCCACCGCTGCTCCGGTGGGGGCAGGACGGGGTCGGCGCCGGCGGGCTGGTGCAGCAGCAGCGTCAGCGGCGCCAGTGCGAGCAGGCTCGCACCGGCATCGAGGCTCACCGCCTGTCCCGGCCGCACGCGCTCCTGCGGCTGGTCCGTGATGACGCCATCGACCCGAACCCAGCCGCCCTCGATGTAGCGCTCGGCATCGGCTCGCGAGCAGGGCACCAGCGCGGCAACGCGCTTGGAAAGGCGAACGGCTTCTTCGGTCATGGGCAGGTGAGTGGGCTGGCAGGCGGTGTGGGGCGGCCGGCGATAATCGCCCCGTGAAGCACGCCAGACCGCCGCTGGTGCAAGCTGAAAAGCCGACGCTTGCGTCGGGCCGAAAGGCCGCACCGGAGGAACGTCCGGACTGCACAGGGCAGCGTAGCAGGTAACACCTGTCCACCGTGAGGTGAGGATCAGAGCAACAGAGACGAGTCGGTGGCATGCCGCAAGGTGGCCGCCGGGTGAAACGGGCAATCTCTACGCGCAGCAATACCAAGTAGGCCAGCGTTGACCTGTGTCCCGGGGAGCTGGCGGGTAGGTAGCACCGAGCCGCTTCGGCGACGAGCGGCCCAGAGGAATGGCGGTCACGTCACGGGCAACCGTGGCGCACAGAATCCGGCGTATCGGCGGGCTTCACAACTCATTCACCCGCAGCGAGGCCTTGCAGCCGCTGCACATGCGCCTGCAGCGAGCGTCGGGCCACCGGCCAAAGGCGTTCGGGTGTGTCGTCGTACACCAGGGGCAGCCAGTCGTCCAGGGTGCCCTCCGGCAAGGCCCGCATGGCTGCGGCCACCTTGGCTTCGCGCTGCAGCCGGTGCCGCTTCAATGTCGCGATCGCCTGCTGCGCAAACCCCAGCACGTGGCCATGCGCCGGCAGGATGAATTCCACGCCCTGCCGTTCGCACAAGGCCGATAGGCGATCCAGCGAGTCGAGGTAGGCGCCCATGTGGCCGTCCGGCGGGTTCACCACCGTCGTGCTGCCGTTGAGGATGTGGTCGCCCGAGAACAGCAGCGCGTCTTCTTCGAGCAGCAGGCAGAGGTGGTTGGCGGCATGGCCAGGCGTGTGGATCGCCTGCAGCGTGTGCGTACGGCCGTTGCCTTCGAGGCACAGGCGTTCGCCGTCGCCGAGGATGCGGTCCGGCTCGAAGGCCGAATGCGGCTCGGCGGTGGGTGCCGACGGCAAGCCCCAGATCGGGGCCGGGCCGGGGCAGCGCGCCTGCAGCGGCCGGGCGGCCGGCGAATGGTCCGGGTGGGAGTGCGTGCAGGCGATCCAGCGGATGTCGCCCTGCGTCGCGGCCAGGATGCGTTCGATATGCGCCGCATCGCTGGGCCCGGGATCGATCACGCCCCAGCCGCAGTCCGCGTCACCGACCAGGTAGGTATTGGTGCCCGGGCCGGTCATCATGCCCCGGTTGCCCGCCGTGAGGCGCAGCAGGTGCCTGAGCAGCGGCACCGGCTTGTCGTGCTGCCAGTCGAGCGCATGCAGGATCTGGCCGTCGGGGCAGACCAGCGCCAGTTCGCCGTAGGCGGCTTCGTGCTCCATGAACCGCGCCTCACGCCCGCCCAGCCAACCCGCACGCGGGCAGCTGGTCCACAAGGGCTGGCCGCTGGCGCAGGCCTGCAGCAGGGAGTCGACACGGTCGAAAGCGGCCAGCCGCTCCAGCGTGCGGATGGTGGGGAAGATCATCGAAAACTGCCCGGCCTGGTGCCGTGCCAGCGCCTCGGCCGGGCGCACCCACAGCGGCTCGAACTGCTCGGCCTCGTCGGCCACCGGCTCCTGCCCCTCGGGCATCCGCGCCACCAGGAACGGCACCTCGAAGCGCTTGGCCATGTCGCGGTCGGTGGTCCAGTGGGCGAGCACGAACACCTCGTCGGCCGCCAGGCGCCAGCCGCGGGTGCGGCACTGCTCGAGCAAGGACGCGTGGCGGTCGAGCCCGGTGAGGTCCGCGCCGCCGACGGGCCGGCCGTCCCCGGTGCGGGCCAGCAGCACGCCCAGCTCCTCGAAGCATTCGCGAATGGCGGCGATCGCCTGGGTCAGGGCCACCCCCTGCTGGCCGTCACGGTGCGTGGCGAGCGCATGCGCGGCGGCGTCGGCCGTATCGATGGCACCGCCGGGAAAGACGTAGGCGCCGGGGGCGAAGCTGGCGGTGGCCGAGCGCCGCGTCATCAGCAGTTCGGGGCCGGCGGACGTGTCACGCATCAGGAGCACGGTGGCCGCGGCGCGCGGCGGCGCCGGTTCTCGCGGGGGGTGCAGCAGTTGGGTGGGGCGGACCATCGGCGGATTATGCGAAGCCAGGGCGGATAATCGCCGCCCATGCGAATCCGCTTCACCAAGATGCAGGGCGCCGGTAACGATTTCGTGGTGCTGGACGAAACCCGCGCACCGCTGAACCTCACCACCGCGCAGTACCGGTGGCTGGCCGACCGGCACTTCGGCGTGGGCGCGGACCAGATCCTCTCGGTGCGGCCGTCGCCCGCACCGGGCATCGACTTCGAATACGTGATCCACAACGCCGACGGCGGCGAGGTGGAGCACTGCGGCAATGGCGCACGTTGCTTCGTGCGCTTCGTGCGCGAGCGCGGCCTCACCGACAAGTCCACGGTGCGCGTGCGCACGGTGAACCAGGTGCTGGAGCTGCGCATGCTGCCCGATGGCCGGGTCACGGTCGACATGGGCGCGCCGGTGTTCGAGCTGCCGCAGGTTCCGTTCGACCCGCGGGGCCTGGACCCGCAAGCGCACGGCGACTGGGCCCGCTGGCCGCTGCCGTTGCCGGACGGGCGGCAGGTGCCGGCCGCGGTGTTGTCCATGGGCAATCCGCATGCGGTGCTGGAAGTCGACGATGCCGAGCGCGCGCCGGTTGCCCAGCTGGGCCCGCTCGTCGAGGCACACCCGGCGTTTCCGCGGCGGGTCAACGTCGGTTTCATGCAGGTGCGTTCCCGCGACGCCATCACGCTGCGGGTGTGGGAGCGCGGCGCCGGCGAAACGCTGGCCTGCGGCACGGGTGCGTGCGCCGCCGTCGTGGCGGGCATCCGCCTGGGCCGGCTCGATTCGCGGGTCGAGGTCCAGACCCGCGGCGGCGTGCTCACGATCGAGTGGCGGGGCATCGGCAGCCCGGTGCTCATGACCGGCCCCGCGGCCACGGTTTTCGAAGGTGAAGTTGAGATACCGCTATGACGAACTTGGGCTCCCCCGACATGAACCCCATCACCGAGGACGACATCGCCAACTACCTGGCGAACACGCCCGACTTCTTCATGCGCCACGCCGAGCTGCTGGCGAGCGTGCAGTTGACCAGCCCGCACGGCAACCGCGCGGTGAGCCTGCAGGAGCGGCAGGCCGAGATGCTGCGCGAAAAGATCAAGGCGCTCGAAGCCCGCATCATGGAAATGGTGCGCAATGGCAACGAGAACATGATCATTGCCGACCGGCTGCAGCGCTGGGCACGCCAGCTGCTGCTGGTGCGCTCCACCGTCGCGCTACCGGCCACCATCGCCGCCGAGATCCGCAGCCAGTTCATGGTGCCCCAGGTGGCGATCAAGGTCTGGGACGTGGATGGCCGCTACGCGCAGGAGCCGTTCGCGATCGAGGTGAGTGATGACGCGCGCACCTTCGCCACCTCGCTCACGCAGCCCTATTGCGGCGTCAATTCCGGCTTCGAGGCCGTGGGCTGGCTCGAGGACCCCTCCATGGCCATGTCGGTGGCGCTGATTCCGTTGCGCGAAGGCGCCGCCACCGGCACCGCCCCCGCGTTCGGCATGCTGGTGCTGGCATCGCCCGACCCCCAGCGTTTTTCCAGCGGCATGGGCACCGATTTCCTCGAGCGCATCGCGGAACTCGCCAGCGCCGCCCTGTCGCGCCTGCGCCTGGAGTGATGGACGCCGGCGCCGCCCTCGTCGAGCGCTACCTGGAGCATGTGCGCGTCGAAAAGCGTCTGGCCGAGCGCACCGTGGAGCTCTACGCGCTCGACCTGCGCAAGCTGCAGGCCGGGGCCGAGGCCGCCGGCGTGCCGCTGCTGCAGGTGCAGGCGGCGCACGTGCGCCGCTGGGTGGCCCAGATGCACGGCGCCGGCCGCAGCGGGCGGGGCATCGCGCTGATCCTGTCCGGTTGGCGTGGCTTCTATACCTGGCTGGGCCGCGAGGGACTGGTGAACGCCAATCCCGTCGTCGACGTGCGTGCGCCGCGTGCGCCGCGGCCGCTGCCCAAGGCCTTGAGCGTCGACGATTCGGTGCGACTGGCCAGCTTCCACCGGGAAGACCAGGATCCCTGGACCGAAGCACGCGATGCCGCCATCGTGGAACTGCTGTACGGCTGCGGCTTGCGCGTGGGTGAACTGGTGGGGCTGGACCTGCAGGCCAGTGCGCAGGCGCGCGGGTGGATCGACCTGGACGCCGCCGACGCCCACGTGCTGGGCAAGGGCGCCAAGCGGCGCAGCGTGCCGGTGGGCGCGCAGGCACTGGCCGCGCTCAAGGCGTGGATCGCCGCACGCGGCCAGGCACTGGAGCCGGCGCTCTTCCTCAACACCCGTGGCCGGCGGCTCTCGGCCCATGGCGTCTGGACGCTGCTGCGCCGGCGCAGCCTGCTGGCCGGCTTGGCGACCCCGGTGCATCCGCACATGCTGAGGCACTCGTTCGCCAGCCATGTGCTGCAGTCCAGCGCCGATCTTCGCGGCGTGCAGGAGCTGTTGGGCCACGCGCACATCGCCACGACCCAGGTCTACACGCGGCTGGATTTCCAGCACCTGGCCCAGGCCTACGACGCGGCCCATCCGCGCGCCCGGCGCAAGGGCGGGGCGGGGTGATCCGCGCATGAGGTCCACGCCATGAAAGTCATTCGCCTGCGCGAGGGCAAGGAGCGCTCGCTGCAGCGCCACCACCCCTGGATCTTCGAGTCCGCCATCGCCAAGGGCGGCGGCGATGCCGGGGAGACCGTGCGCGTCGAGGCGCACGACGGCCGCTTCCTGGCCTGGGCCGCCTTCAGTCCGGCCTCGCGCATCCGGGCCCGCGCCTGGAGCTTCGACGCCGGCCAGCGCATCGATGCGGCGTTCTTCGCCGAGCGCATCGCGCGCGCCGTCCAGGCCCGCCAGTGCCTGGACATCGCCAGTGACGGCTTGCGGCTCGTGCATGGGGAATCCGATGGCCTGCCCGGGCTGGTGGTCGACCGCTACGGCGACACGCTGGTCGCGCAGTTCCTGGCCACCGGGGTCGAGCGCTGGAAGCCGGTGCTGGTCGACGCGCTGCTGGCCGTCACCGGGCTGTCGCGCCTTTACGAGCGCTCCGACGCGAGTACGCGGCAACTCGAAGGGCTGCCGTCGGCCACGGGCTGGCTGCGTGGCTCGGGCGACACCGAGCTGACGATCCACGAACACGACTGGCGCCTCACGCTGGACATCGCCACCGGGCACAAGACCGGGTTCTACCTGGACCAGCGCGACAACCGGCTCAAGTTCAGCCGGCACGTGCGCCGCCTGGGGGCTCGCCGCGTGCTCAACTGCTTCTGTTACACAGGCGGCTTCACGGTGGCTGCTTTGGCCGGGGGTGCCGACGAGGTGTGTTCCATCGACTCGTCCGCCCCGGCCCTGGCGCGGGCCGAGGCCCACGTGAACGGCAACGGCTTCGAGCCGGCACGGGCCGAGTTCCTCGATGCCGACGTCAATGCCAGCCTGCGGCGCTTCATCGACGAAGGCCGTCGCTTCGACGCCATCGTGCTCGACCCGCCCAAGTTCGCCCCGACCGCCGCGCATGCCGAACGCGCCGCGCGCGCCTACAAGGACATCAACCGGCTGGCGCTCAAGCTGCTGGAGCCGGGTGGACTCCTCTTCACCTTTTCCTGCTCGGGCGGCATTCCGTTCGACCTGTTCCACAAGATCGTCGCCTCGGCGGGCATCGACGCCGGGGCCGACGCCTTCGTGGTCGAGCGCCTGGGCGGCGCGCCCGACCACCCCATGACGCTGTTCTTCCCGGAGGGCGAGTACCTCAAGGGACTGGCCCTGCTGCGAAGGTAGCGCGGCATTCGCGGGCGCGGACCGTCGGCAGGCATGGTCTTAGGGCTTGCTCGGGTCCCGCCCTGGGGCAGGACCATTACACTCCCGCACCTTTGAAGTTCCGAGCGCGACCATGAGTCTCATTCCAGCCACCATCCTCACCGGCTTCCTGGGGTCGGGAAAGACCACGCTGCTCAAGCGCGTGCTCAGCGAGTCCCATGGCCACAAGATCGCCGTCATCGAGAACGAATTCGGCGAAGAGAACATCGACAGCGACATCCTGGTCAGCGACACCGAAGAGCAGATCGTCCAGATGAGCAACGGATGCATCTGCTGCACCATCCGCGAGGACCTGCGCGCCACGCTGCAACTGCTGGCCGCCAAGAAGCGCAAGGGCCTGCTGGACTTCGAGCGGGTGGTGATCGAGACCACCGGCCTGGCCGACCCCGGCCCGGTCGCCCAGACCTTCTTCATGGACGATGAGATCGCCGAGACTTTCCTGCTCGACTCGATCCTCACGCTGGTCGATGCCAAGCACGCGGCCCAGCAGCTGAACGACCGGCAGGAAGCGCGGCGGCAAGTGGGCTTCGCCGACCAGATCTTCGTCAGCAAGACCGACCTGGTGCCCGCGGAAGAGACCGAGGCGCTCATGCACCGCCTCAAGCACATGAACCCGCGCGCGCCGCAGATGGCGGTCCACTTCGGCGAGGTGCCGCTGGAGCGGGTGTTCGACCTGCGAGGCTTCAACCTCAACGCCAAGCTCGAGATCGATCCGGACTTCCTCAAGGAAGAAGAGCACGGGCACGAACACCACGACCACGACCACGACCACGAGCACGGCGAGCACTGCTCGCATCCCTCGCATGCGCACGAGGGACATGGCCATCACCACCACCACGACGACGACGTCAAGAGTTTCGTCTTCAAGTCCGACCGGCCGTTCGATCCCGCCCGCCTGGAAGATTTCCTGGGCGCGGTGGTGAACATCTACGGCCCGCGGATGCTGCGCTACAAGGGCGTGCTCTACATGGTCGGGATGGATCGCAAGGTGATCTTCCAGGGGGTGCACCAGCTCATGGGCAGCGACCTGGGGCCGCAGTGGCGCGAGGATGAACCCTTGCAAAGCAAGATGGTCTTCATAGGACTGGACTTGCCCAAGGACATTTTCCTGCAGGGCCTGCAGCAGTGCCTGGTCTGATGAGGCGCCATGCTTGTCTCGCTTGCGCAACTGATGGGAATTCCGTCGCCGCAGCCTGCAGGAAAGGCCGAGCTAGACAGCAAAGCGGGTATAACTCGGCCCGATGCTGGCTGCCCCACCCCGACCACTAGGTCGGCGGGCAGTCTCCGGCGGCCCACGGGGGGCCGCAGCCCCGAGGAGGCAGGAAGTGAAGCCGCAACCCAAGGCCGCCGCAAAGGCGCAGAAACCGGCCCTCAAGGCCAAGCCCGTCAAGACCGCTGCGCGGGCCGGCGCGGCGGCCGGGAAAGTCGCCGCCAGGTCTGCCGTGACCAAGGGGTCAGCCACCGCCCGCACGCCCGCCAAGCCCACGACGGCCAAATCGACGGCCAGATCGACGGGCAAGATCGCTGCCAAAGCGCTCTCGACCCGCACCGTCAAGGCGGCCCCACCTTCGACGGCCAAGTCGCCGGCCAGGAAGACCGCTGCGCCCGCCAAGTCCACACCGCCCCAGTCCGCCAAGAAGTCCCCTCAGCAGAAGATCACTGCGAAAGCCGCCTCCATTCCCACCAAGAAAAAAACAGCGGCACCCCAGCGGGTGCCCTCCGTCGCCAGCCCGGTATCCGCCGCGCCGGCCGTCGCCGCGGTGCCGCAGGCCCGTGTTCCATCCACCCCCGCAGCTGCCGCCATGCCGGCTCGGCCGGCGAATCCCTCCATCCCGCCTCGGTCCACCCGGCCGTCGGCGCGGCTGGCGCAGATCACCGTGCCTTCGATGGCGCAATCGGTCGCCTCCACGGCGCCCAAGGCCAGCTATATCCAGACCCCGAGTTCCCCCGTGCTTAAAACGCCTCCCCCCGCCCAGGTCAAGAAAGACCCCAAGCTCGCCAACAACTGGAAGACCAAGAGCGTCGACGAGCTGACCGATGCCGAAGTTCTGGCCATGCCCGACTCGGAGTACATGAACGAGAAACAGATGGCGTATTTCCGGCGCAAGCTGGAGGTGCTCAAGCGCGACATCCTGGCGAACGCGGGTGAGACGACCGAGCACCTGCGCGAAGACACCGTGATCGTTCCTGATCCGGCCGATCGCGCCACCATCGAGGAAGAGCATGCGCTCGAGCTGCGCACCCGCGACCGGGAGCGCAAGCTGCTCAAGAAGATCGAGCAGTCCATCGTCCGGATCGACAGCGGCGACTACGGCTATTGCGACGAGACCGGCGAGCCGATCGGCGTCGGCAGGCTGCTGGCACGCCCCACCGCCACGCTTTCCCTCGAGGCCCAGCAGCGCCGCGAGCTCAAGCAGAAGATGTTCGGGGACTGACATGGTCCTCCACCCCCGAAGTGTCTTCGCCGACCTGGGCTGAGACCAGGCGCTGCTCCATGGCTGATCCCAAGGGCGACAACCCCAGCCTCTTCGCCAAGGTCATCAAGTTCGTCCGCAGCCCCGCGACGAGCTGGGGCGGGCTCGACCTCCCCGAGGAATCGCAGGACAGCGGCTACAACAAGCAGTTGCTCAAGGAGATGATCGAGCGCAAGCGGCGCAACGACTTCGTGCGCCGCCGTGAGTTCGACGTCCTGCGCAAGCTCCGCCGCAACGAGGCGGTGGTCGGGCACGACGCGGCGGCTCGGCCGTCGTTCTTCCACAGCTCGATGCCCTCGCGGCCGGACGATCGTGCCAGCACGCTCAAGAAGATCGACGAGATCGAGGCGCAGATGTCTCAGCAGTGGTGGAAGACCAAGAGCGTCGACCCCACCGTGACGGACGGCCTCAATACCGGCTCCGCCACGCTGGTGTCGCCGTCTCCCGCCGCGGCTGCGCGCGCTGCCTTCACCCCCTCGGACCGCGAGGCCCTGGCCACTGCGCACCGGCCGCCCAACGGCTTCACGGCCGCCCTGCCGCTGGCATCGCAAGACCTGCGCCCGCCGCTGTCGACCACCAAGCAGACATCGACCGACTGGAACTTCGACACGCTGCCTTCCGGCGGCGACGAGGATCCCGCCGCACCCGCCGTCCCTTCGGCAACCGAATCCTTTCCTTCCTTCAGCGTGATGTCGATGGGCTCGGCCGTGGCCGCTATCGAGGTCGACGAATTCGTCCACGACGCGCAGTTGGAGGACGCGGCCATCCGCTTCGCCCATGGCGACGATGCCGGTGCCGAAGCGGCCCTGCGCGAGCTGCTGCAGTCCGGCGGATCCCGCGAGCAGCACGAAGACACCTGGCTGGCCTTGTTCGACCTGTACCGCGCCACAGGCCAGCAAGGGCGTTTCGACGAGGCAGCGCTCGAATTCGTCAATCGGTTCGGCCGCTCGGCGCCGCAGTGGCTGTCCTTGCCCCAGCTGGCCAGTCGGCCGCCACCGCCTGCCGGCGCGGCCGCGCCGGCAGCCGCCCGCCCGCCCGAATGGGCCTGCCCGCCCGTGCTGGCGCCGCAGACGCTGGTGGCGCTGCAGAACCACCTGGCTCGCGCGACGCAGCCCTGGCGCTTGTCCTGGAGCCGGTTGAACCGGATCGAGCCCCAGGCGCTGGAAGCCCTGACCCGGCTGTTCACCCAATGGGCCTCCCAGGCGGTGCGGCTGCACTTCGTCGATGCCGAGAAGCTCGATGCCCTGCTGCGCCAGCACACGGTGTCCGGCGACCGCAACGCCGGCGCCGGCTGGTGGAAGCTGCGCATGGAGGTGCTGCGGGTCATGCACCGACCCGACGAGTTCGAGCTGGTTGCGCTGGACTACTGCGTCACCTTCGAGGTGTCGCCGCCGTCGTGGGAATCGCCGCGCTGTCACTGCCGAAGCTCCACGGCCGACGGCACGGAAACCGGCGTGATCAGCAGCTTCATCGAAGCCTTCGGCGACTCGTCCGTCTCGGCTTCGCTCGGCTTCGGCGATACCGCCGTGTCCTCGCGCATGCACCGGCCCGTGCGCGCCGAGCTCACCGGCATCCTTCATGGCGACGCCGCGATCGCGCTCGATCGGCTGAGCCAGGTGTTACCGGGCGAACTCCTGGTGATCTCCTGCGCACGGCTGTTGCGTGTCGATTTCGCGGCCGCCGGCAGCCTCTTGAACTGGGCCACGGCCCGGCATTCGGAGGGTTGTTCGCTTCAGTTCACCGACGTCCACCGCCTGCTGGCGCCTTTCTTCGGCGTGGTGGGCATCCCCGCGGCGGCACGTATCGCCGTCCGGCGCGACTAGGCTGCACCGCGGCGTTGAATCGCCGCGGTGCTTGCATTCATCGATCCCATCCCCACATCGCCCCGATGGAACAGTTTCATGGCACGACCATCGTCAGCGTGCGCCGCAGGAATGCGGATGGCAGCTGGCAGGTGGCGATCGGCGGTGACGGCCAGGTCACCTTGGGCAACGTGGTGGTCAAGGGCTCCGCGCGCAAGGTGCGCCGGCTCTACCACGACAAGGTGCTGGCGGGCTTCGCCGGTGCCACCGCGGATGCGTTCACGTTGTTCGAACGCTTCGAGGGCAAGCTGGAAAAGCACCAGGGCCACCTGGTACGCGCCGCCATCGAGCTGACCAAGGATTGGCGTACCGATCGCGTGCTGCGCCGCCTCGAAGCCATGCTGGCGGTCGCCGACAAGGAGGCCTCGCTCATCATCACCGGCAACGGTGACGTGCTCGAGCCCGAGCACGGCATCGTCGCGATCGGCTCCGGCGGGGCATACGCCCAAGCCGCGGCCCGGGCCCTGCTCGAGCACACCGAACTGCCGGCGCGCGACATCGTGAAGAAATCTCTAGAGATCGCCGGCGAGTTGTGCATCTATACGAACATGCATCACACGGTGGAGGAACTGAGTCAGGGGTGAGGGTCTGGGGGCTAGGGTAGGCACCGGGTGGGTGTACATCAACCCCTCGACTCCGGCCCCGCTCCGTCGGTCTTCTCTCCTCCGCTGGCGCCCAGCCTCCAACCCTATTCCCTTCTCTCCGCCCCATGTCCTCCATGACCCCCCAGGAAATCGTTTCCGAACTCGACCGGCACATCGTGGGCCAGCAGCAGGCCAAGCGGGCCGTGGCCATCGCCTTGCGCAACCGCTGGCGGCGCCAGCAGGTGGACGAGAAGCTGCGGCCTGAAATCACGCCCAAGAACATTCTGATGATCGGGCCGACCGGCGTCGGCAAGACCGAGATCGCACGGCGGCTGGCCCGGCTGGCCGATGCGCCGTTCATCAAGGTCGAGGCGACCAAGTTCACCGAAGTCGGCTACGTCGGCAAGGATGTCGATTCCATCATTCGCGACCTCGCCGAGATGGCCGTCAAGGAAACCCGCGTGGCCGAAATGCGCAAGGTGCGCACCCGGGCCGAAGACGCGGCCGAGGAGCGGGTGCTCGACGCCTTGCTGCCGGGCTCCGGCGGCGCGGCGGACAACCCCACCCGGCAGGCGTTTCGCAAGAAGCTGCGCGAGGGCCAGCTCAATGACAAGGAGATCGAGATCGAGCTCGCCGAGTCCAAGCCGCAGCTGGAGATCATGGGGCCGGCAGGCATGGAGGAAATGGCCGAGCAACTGCGCGGGGTGTTCAGCCAGCTCGGCGGCACCCGCCGCAAGTCTCGCAAGTTGAAGATCCATGAGGCCCTGCGCCAGCTCATCGACGAGGAAGCCGCCCGGCTGGTGAACGAGGACGAGATCCGCGCCCAGGCGGTGCACAACGCCGAACAGAACGGCATCGTCTTCATCGACGAGATCGACAAGGTCACTTCGCGCAGTGACGGCGGCAGCACCGCCGATGTCTCGCGCCAGGGCGTGCAGCGCGACCTGCTGCCCCTGGTGGAGGGGACGACCGTGTCCACCAAGTACGGGCCCATCAAGACCGACCACATCCTGTTCATCGCGAGCGGGGCGTTCCACCTGTCCAAGCCCAGCGACCTGATCCCCGAACTGCAGGGTCGCCTGCCGATCCGCGTGGAGCTCACCTCGCTCTCGGTGCAGGACTTCGAGGCCATCCTCACCCAGACCCATGCGTCGCTGGTCAAGCAGTACCAGGCCTTGCTGGCCACCGAAGGCGTGACACTGGAGTTCGCGCCGGATGGGATCACCCGCCTGGCCAGCATCGCCTACGAGGTCAACGAACGCACCGAGAACATCGGCGCGCGGCGCCTGTCCACGGTGATGGAGCGCCTGCTCGACGAGATCAGCTTCGACGCCGCTCACCTGAGCGGCCAGAGCATCACCATCGATGCGGCCTACGTGGACGCCCGCCTGGCTGAACTCAGCCGCGACGAAGACCTCTCCCGCTACATTCTTTGAAGCGGTTGGGCGACCGGCGGACCCCGCCGGCTTCGCCGCCGCCACGGCCGCATCTCCAGCGGCCGCTGTTACCTCTCCTCACGCACTACTTTCAGTGCCACTTCTAAGTGGTTCATCCTGAACGCTATTTTGCGTCCGGGAACTGGAAAAACTCGTCCTAAGTCATTGATTCCATTGGTTTTTTTGGTGACTCGACGATAGGCGCCGCAGAGTTTTCCTGATAAAGTGGGAGTAAGTGCAGTTTGGTGGGAAAAAGTGTCCTTTTCCTGCTGCCTGCGCCCTCTGCAACACAGGAATTTCGGCGGTGTTCCAAGGCGCTTCGTCTCTGAATCTCGATGCCAAGGGGCGGCTTTCCGTGCCGACCCGGCATCGCGACGTCCTGAGCGCCACCGCCGCCAACCAGCTCACCATCACCAAGCACCCGCATGGCTGCCTGATGGTCTTTCCACGACCCGAATGGGAAAAATTCCGCGAGCGTCTCGCGGCCTTGCCGATGTCCGCCCAGTGGTGGAAGAGAATCTTTCTGGGCAACGCCATGGACGTCGAGGTCGACGGTGCCGGGCGCGTGCTGATCTCGCCGGAGCTGCGTGCGGCAGCCGGCATCGAGCGCGAGACCATGCTCCTGGGCATGGGCAACCACTTCGAGCTCTGGGACAAGGCGACGTACGACGCCAAGGAGGCGGAGGCGATGGCCGGTGAGATGCCCGACGTGTTCAAGGACTTCTCTTTCTGACGGCGCAGGCGGTGGACACCTCATGGCATCACACCACCGTCCTGTTGAACGAAGCGATCTCAGCGCTCGTGACCAGGCCGGATGGACTCTACGTGGACGCGACCTTCGGGCGCGGCGGGCATTCGCGCCTGCTGCTGTCCCGGCTGGGGCCGCAGGGACGCGTGCTGGCCTTCGACAAGGATCCCGAGGCGGTCGCTGCCGCGGCGGCCATCGCCGACCCCCGCTTTTCCATCCGGCACCAGGGCTTCGCGCACCTGGCCGACCTGGCGCCGGGCTCTGCGGCCGGCGTGCTGATGGACCTGGGCGTGAGCTCCCCGCAGATCGACAACCCCGGCCGGGGTTTTTCCTTCCGCCACGACGGGCCCCTGGACATGCGCATGGACACCACGCGTGGCCAGAGCGCCCGCGAGTGGCTCGCTCAGGCCGAGCTCGGCCAGATTGCGCAGGTGATTCGTGACTATGGCGAAGAACGGTTTGCTGTACCGATTGCAAAGGCGATTGTGGCTCGCCGACAGGAACGGGGCCCTCTTGCAACCACCGCCGAGCTGGCCCAGCTCGTGGCTGGCGCGGTCAAAACCCGCGAGCCGGGCCAGGACCCTGCAACGCGCACATTTCAGGCTCTTCGGATTTTCGTCAACGCCGAGCTTGAAGAGCTCCAACAGGCGCTAGCAGCGAGTCTGGACGTGCTCGAGCCCCAAGGCCGCCTGGTGGTGATCAGCTTCCACTCGCTGGAGGATCGCATCGTCAAGCAGTTCATCGCCCGCCATTCGCGCGAGGTGGTGGACCGACGCGTGCCCTTTGCGCCGGGGCAGGTCCTGAAGCTGCGCGCGCTGGACCGCGTCAAACCCTCGGCGGCGGAGATCCAGGCCAACGCCCGCTCTCGCAGCGCCATCATGCGCGTGGCCGAACGCACGGGAGCGGGTGCCGCATGACGCGCCTGAACCTGGTCCTCCTGCTGGCCGTGGTGGTCAGTGCCCTGTACCTCGTGCGCGTGCAGTACGACTCGCGGCGCCTCTACACCGAGATCGAGCGCGCCCGCAACGAGGCCCGCAAGCTCGACACCGACCGTGAGCGGCTGGTGGCGGAAAAGCGTGGCCAGGCCACGCCGCTGCGGGTGGAGCGGCTGGCCAAGGAGCAACTGCAGATGCGCCCGTCCGGCCCGGGCATCACGCAGTACGTGTCCCGGGGCCCGGGCAACGTCGCCCACGCAGGAGCGCGGCCATGACGCGAAGCGTGCTCTACACCTCCAGCCCCTTGCTGGCGAGCAAGACGCCGGTCTGGCGCAGCAAGTTCATCGTCGCCGGCATCGCCGTCGCCTTCGTGGTCCTGGCCGGCCGCGCGGCCTGGGTGCAGGTGTTCGGCAACGCGTTTTTCCAGCGCCAGGGCGAGGTCCGCTTTGCCCGCACCCTGGAGCTGCCGGCCAACCGCGGCCGCATCCTCGACCGCAACGGGCTGCTGCTGGCCACCAGCGTGCCGGCCACCAGCATCTGGGCCATCCCCGAAGACGTCGATGCCGACCGCGCGCAGCTGGGCAAATTGGCCGAGCTGCTGCAGATGCCGCTGGCCGAGCTCGAGAAAAAGCTCGCCGACGAGGAAAAGACCTTCGTCTGGATCAAGCGCCAGCTCGACGAGCCGATCGGCCAGCAGATCGCGGCCCTGGGCATCAAGGGCATCTACCAACGCAAGGAATACAAGCGCCAGTACCCGGAGGGCGAGGCGGCGGCGCACGTGGTGGGCTTCACCGACGTGGAGGACCAGGGCCAGGAGGGCATGGAGCTGACCTTCAACAAGGACCTGGCCGGCCGCCCCGGCTCGCGCCGCGTCATCAAGGACCGCCTCGGCCGCATCATCGAGGACGTGCGCGAGCAGGTGCCACCGGTCGACGGGCGCGACCTGCAGCTGTCCATCGACAGCAAGGTGCAGTTCTTCGCCTACCAGAAGCTGCGCGACGCGGTGGCGCAGCACAAGGCCAAGGCGGGCAGCGTGGTGGTGCTCGACGTACAGACCGGCGAGGTGCTGGCCCTGGCCAACTACCCCAGCTACTCACCCGACAAGCGGGTCAACCTCTCGGGCGCCCAGTTGCGCAACCGCGCCCTCACCGACACCTTCGAGCCCGGCTCCACCATGAAGCCGCTGATGGCGGCGCTGGCGCTGCAACGCGGCATCGTGCGGCCCGACACGCTGATCCAGACCGCGCCCGGCCGCCTCACCATGGGCGGGGCCACCATCAGCGATTCGCATCCCTACGGCCTGCTCACCGTGGCCCAGGTGATCCAGAAATCGAGCAACGTCGGCACCGTCAAGATCGCGATGCAGATGCAGCCGCGCGACATGTGGGAGACCTACAGCCAGGTCGGCTTCGGCCAGCGCCCGCAGGTGCCTTTCCCCGGGGCGGTCAGTGGCCGGCTCCGGGCCTACAAGACCTGGCGGCCGATCGAGCAGGCCACCATGAGCTACGGCTACGGCCTGTCGGTGAGCCTGTTCCAGCTGGCGCGCGCCTACAGCGTGTTCGCCCGCGACGGTGAGCTGATCCCGGTCACGCTGCTCAAGACCGACCAGCCGACCGCCGGCGTGCGCGTCTTCGATGCCCAGCACGCCGGCGCGGTGCGCCAGATGCTGCACATGGCCGCGGGGCCTGGCGGCACCGCGCCGCAGGCGCAGACCATGGGCTACTCCGTGGGCGGCAAGACCGGCACCGCGCGCAAGCAGGAGGGCAAGGGTTACGCCGCCGGCAAGTACCGCGGCTTCTTCGTCGGCCTGGCCCCGGTCGAGAAGCCCCGCATCGTGGTCGCCGTGATGATCGACGAGCCCAGCGCCGGCAGCTATTTCGGCGGCACCGTCGCGGCGCCGGTCTTCAGCACCACGGTGCAGCAGACGCTGCGCATGATGGGCGTGCAGCCCGACATGAGCGTCAAGCCCCAGGTGGTGGTGGCGGTGGAGGAGTCGTTCTGATGGCGCCGCGCCTGCAAGACCCCCGCGAGGCCGCGGCCTGGCTGGCCGCGCGCAGCCGCGGCGCGCTGCGCACCGACAGCCGCCAGGTCGGCCCCGGCGATGCCTTCATCGCCTGGCCCGGCGCGGCCACCGACGGCCGGCGCTTCGTCGGCCCGGCGCTGGCGCAGGGCGCGGCCGCCTGCCTGGTCGAAGCCGACGGTGCCGAGGCCTTCGGCTTCGAGGATGACGCGGTCGCCTGCTACGCCGGCCTCAAGGCGGGCTGCGGAGAGATCGCCGATGTGTTCTATGGCCAGCCCAGCGAGCGGCTGGCGGTGCTGGCCGTCACCGGCACCAATGGCAAGACCTCCACCACCTGGTGGCTGGCGCAGGCGCTGTCGGCCGCGCGGCCCGAGGCTCCCTGCGGCGTGGTCGGCACGCTGGGCATCGGACGCCCGCCGCAGGTGGAAAGCAATGGCCTGACCACGCCCGACCCGGTTCTGCTGCAGGCGGCCTTCCGTCGCTTCGTGGACCAGGGCCTGGGTGCCTGCGCGATCGAAGCCTCGTCCATCGGGCTGGCCGAGCACCGCCTGGCCGGCACCCGCATCCGCGTGGCGGTGTTCACCAACTTCACCCGCGACCACCTCGACTACCACGGCAGCATGGAGGCCTACCGCGCGGCCAAGCTGCGCCTGTTCGCCTGGCCGGGCCTGCAAGCCGCAGTGGTCAACGTCGACGACGCGTGCGGTGCCGAGCTGGCCGACTCGCTCGCGGGCAGCCACCTCGAGCTCTGGACCACCTCCTGCGGGGGCGAGGCCCGCCTGCGCGCCCAGGACATCCGGCACCACGAGCAGGGGCTGGCCTTCACCGTCGTCGAGGGCGGACAGGCCGAGCCGCTGGCCACCCGCCTGATCGGCCACTACAACGTGCACAACCTCCTGGCCGTGATCGGCAGCCTGCGTGCCGTGGGCGTGCCGCTGGCCCAGGCCGTGCGGGCCTGCGACGGATTGCTGCCGGTGCCCGGGCGCATGGAATGCCTGCGCGCCCCGGGCCAGCCGCTGGTGGCAATCGACTATGCCCACACGCCCGACGCGCTCGACCAGGCGCTGGCGGCGCTGCGCCCGCTGGCCAGCGCACGCGGTGGCGAACTGTGGTGCGTGTTCGGTTGCGGCGGCGACCGCGATGCCACCAAGCGCCCGCTCATGGGCGCGGTGGCCGAGAAGAACGCCGACCACGTGATCGTCACCAGCGACAACCCGCGCAGCGAAAAGCCCGAGGCCATCATCAGCCAGGTGTTGCTGGGGCTGTCGCAGCGCCAGGCGGTGGCCGTCGAGGCCGACCGCGCGTTCGCCATCCGCAAGGCCGTCGAGCAGGCCGCCCCGCAGGACGTCATCCTGCTGGCCGGCAAGGGCCACGAGGACTACCAGGACATCGCCGGCACCAAGCACCCGTTCGACGACCGCGTCCATGCGCGCCAGGCGCTGCAGCGGAGGGCCGCCGCATGATGCTTTCGCTGCGACAGGCGATGTCCTGGCTGCCCGGCGCGAGGCTGGTCGGAAACGGGGCCGCGGCCGTCGGTCGGGTCCACACCGACACCCGCAGCCTGCAGGCCGGCGACCTCTTCGTCGCGCTGCGCGGCGAGCGCTTCGATGCCAACGACCTGCTGCCCCTGGCGATCGCCGCCGGTGCCTGCGCCGTGCTGGCGCATCGCGGCCGCATTCCCGCCGGCGCCGACGGCATCGAGGTCGACGACACCCGGCTCGCGCTGGGACAGCTGGCCGCCGGCTGGCGCGCCCGTTTTCACGGACCGCTGGTCGCGGTCACCGGCAGCAACGGCAAGACCACGGTCACGCAGATGATCGCGGCCATCCTGCGGGCCTGGCAGGGCGACGCGGCCCTGGCCACGCAGGGCAACTTCAACAACGAGATCGGCCTGCCGCTCACGCTGCTGCGCCTGCGCGATGCGCATCGCGTGGCCGTGCTGGAACTGGGCATGAACCACCCGGGCGAGATCGCCTACCTCGCCGGCATCGCGCGGCCCACCGTGGGCCTGGTGAACAACGCCCAGCGCGAGCACCAGGAATTCATGGCCACGGTCGAAGCCGTGGCGCGCGAGAACGGTTCCGTCTTCGGATCGCTGGCGCCCGGGGGCACCGCGGTCTTCCCCCACGACAGCGAATGGGCGGGGCTGTGGCGGCAGATGGCCGCGCCCCGACGCTGCCTCACTTTCGGTGCCGAGGCCGGCGCCGACATCGTTCTGGCCGGGTCTGAATGGCACCAGGGTCGCTGGGAGGTGGGGGCTCGCACGCCCTGCGGACCCGTGCGATTCCCCCTCCATATCGCCGGCCGCCACAACGTGCTCAACGCGCTGGCGGCCGTCGCCTGCGCCGTCGCCGCGGGCGTGCCGCTGGATGCCGTCGCGCGCGGCCTGGCGGCCTTCGAGCCGGTCAAGGGCCGCTCGCGCGCCATCGCCGTGCCGCTGGGCGGCCGCACCCTCACGCTGGTGGACGACACCTACAACGCCAACCCCGACTCGGTGCGGGCGGCCATCGACGTGCTCGCCGAGCTGCCCGGCCCCCAGTTGCTGGTGCTCGGCGACATGGGCGAGGTCGGTACCCAGGGGCCGCAGTTCCATGCCGAGGTCGGCCACTACGCCCGCGAGCGCGGCATCCCGCACCTGTTCACGCTGGGCGAGCAGTCCGGCGCGATGGGCGGGCGCCATTTCGACGACATCGAGCAGCTGGTCGCCGCCGCCCGCGGCTGCCTGCCCCGCGTGCAGAGCGTCCTGGTCAAGGGCTCGCGCTTCATGAGGATGGAGCGCGTGGTCGAGGCCCTGGTCGCGGCGGCCGCGCAAGAACAACAACAACAACGAGGAGGCGCCTGATGCTCCTGAGCCTGGCCATCTGGCTGCAAACCCTCTCCCCGGAATTCGGCTTCCTGCGCGTGTTCCAGTACATCACCTTCCGCGCGGTGATGGCCGCCATGACTGCGCTGCTCATCGGCATCAGCGCCGGTCCCTGGGTCATCCGCCGCCTCACCGAACTGAAGATCGGCCAGCCCGTGCGCGACTACGCCATGCAGACGCACCTGGTCAAGAGCGGCACGCCCACCATGGGCGGCGTGCTGATCCTGCTGTCGATCGCCATCTCCACCCTGCTGTGGTTCGACCTGGGCAACCGCTTCGTGTGGATCGTGCTGATCGTGACCATCGGCTTCGGCATGATCGGCTGGGCCGACGACTGGCGCAAAGTCGTGCGCAAGGACCCGGAAGGCATGCGCTCGCGCGAAAAGTACTTCTGGCAGTCGGTGATCGGGCTGATCGCCGCCGTCTACCTCGTCTTCAGCATTTCGGAAAGCTCCAACACCAAGGTGGTGGAGCTGTTCTTCTCCTGGGTGAAGTCCGGCTTCGACGTCGACCTGCCGCCAAAGGCGGGCCTGCTGGTGCCCTTCTTCAAGGAGGTGAGCTACCCGCTGGGCGTGTTCGGCTTCGTGATCCTCACCTACCTGGTGATCGTCGGTTCGAGCAACGCGGTGAACCTCACCGACGGCCTCGACGGCCTGGCCATCATGCCGGTGGTCATGGTCGGCTCGGCCCTGGGCGTGTTCGCCTACATCACCGGCAACGCGGTGTACTCGCGCTACCTGCTGTTCCCCTTCATTCCGGGCGCGGGCGAACTGCTGATCTTCTGCGCCGCCCTGGCCGGCGCGGGGCTGGCCTTCCTCTGGTTCAACACCTACCCGGCGCAGGTCTTCATGGGTGACGTCGGCGCCCTGGCCCTGGGCGGCGCGCTCGGCACCATCGCCATCATCGTGCGCCAGGAGATCGTGCTGGCCATCATGGGCGGCGTCTTCGTCGTCGAGGCGCTGTCGGTGATGCTGCAGGTGAGCTACTTCAAGTACACCAAGCGGCGCTTCGGCGAAGGCCGGCGCATCCTCAAGATGGCGCCGCTGCACCACCACTTCGAGAAGAGCGGCTGGAAGGAAACGCAGGTCGTGGTCCGCTTCTGGATCATCACCATGCTGCTGTGCCTGGTGGGGCTGTCCACCCTGAAGCTGCGTTGAGCAAGGCGATGGACACCACCTCCGATCCGCGCCGCGTCCTGATCCTCGGCCTCGGCAGCTCCGGCCTGGCCATGTCGCGCTGGTGCGCGCGCCACGGCGCCCGCGTCACGGTGGCCGACACCCGTGCAGCCCCGCCGCAGCTCGCGCTGCTGCGCCACGACGTGCCGCAGGCCCGCTTCGTCGCCGGTCCTTTCGCCCCCGAGCTGCTCGAGGACGGCGTGCAGGCGGTCTATCGCAGCCCGGGCCTGTCGCCGCAGCAGCTCGGCCCCGTGCCCGACCTGGCGCACGCCGCCGGCATCCCGGTGGGCGGCGAACTCGACCTGTTCGCCCAGGCGCTGGCGCAGCTGAAGGCCGACACCGGCTACGCGCCCGACGTGATCGCGGTCACCGGCACCAACGGCAAGACCACCGTCACCTCGCTGACCGGCCAGCTGGTCGAGCGCAGCGGCCGCACCGTGGCGGTGGCCGGCAACATCGGCCCGACCCTGCTCGACACGCTGGCGGCCCGGCTCGAGGCGCAGGCGCTGCCGCAGGCCTGGGTGCTGGAGCTGTCCAGTTTCCAGCTCGACGGGGTGCATGGGTTCGAGCCCACCGCGGCCACGGTCCTCAACCTGAGCCAGGACCACCTCGACTGGCATGGCGACATGCCCGCCTACGCCGCCGCCAAGGCGCGCATCTTCGGCCGCCAGGGGCTGATGGTGCTCAATCGCGAAGACCCGCTGGTCATGGCCATGCGCCCGGCGCCGGTGCGGCTCAAGGGCGGTCGCATCGAAGAGCGCGACGCCGTCACCTTCGGCGGCGACCTGCCGCAGCGGCCCGGCGACTTCGGCATCGAAACCGTCAACGGCATGGCCTGGCTGGTGCGGGCCATGGAAGCGGACGAAACCGTGCGCAAGACCCGGCGCCGCGCCGCGGCGCAGCCGGCCGAAGGGGCCACGGCCGCGCCTGTCGCGGACGCCGACGAGCTGCACCTGCAGCGGCTCATGCCGGCCGACGCGCTGCGCATCCGCGGGCGCCACAACGCCATCAACGCGTTGGCCGCGCTGGCCCTGGCCACGGGTTGCGGCTGCCCGCTCGCGCCCATGCTCTACGGCCTGCGTGAGTACCGGGGCGAGCCGCACCGGGTCGAACCCATCGGGCAGGTGCACGACGTCGAGTACTTCGACGACAGCAAGGGCACCAACGTCGGCGCGACGGTCGCCGCGCTGCAGGGCCTGGGCGCCGACCGCAGGCTGGTCGTGATCCTGGGTGGTGACGGCAAGGGCCAGGAGTTCGGGGCGCTGGCTGACCCGGTGGCGCGCCATGCGCGCGCGGCCGTGCTGATCGGCCGGGACGCGCCCCGCATCCGCGCGGCGCTCGAAGGCGCGGGCGTCACCCTGATCGACGCCGGCACCATGGACGAGGCCGTGCGCCTGGCGACCGAGCGCGCCCACGCGGGCGACGCCGTGTTGATGTCTCCGGCCTGTGCGAGCTTCGACATGTTCGACAACTACGAGCACCGGGCGCGGGTGTTCCGCGAGGCCGTGCGGCGCCTGGCCGACGAGGCCGGCGTGCTGCTGGAAGGAAGCGAATGAAGCTGCTGCCCGCCGCCTTCACCGACCGGCTGGCCCGCCTCGTGGCGGGCTCGCCCGAGGCCGGCATGCAACTGCCGGTGCGCCTGTCGGGCTACAGCCGGCAGTCCGCCGCGCCGGCGCGGCTGCCGGTGGTCGACCAGGCGCTGGTCTGGGTGGCCGTGGGCCTGTTGCTGCTCGGGCTGGTGATGGTCTATTCGGCCTCGATCGCCATGCCCGACAACCCGCGGTTCGCGCGCTACAGCCCGCTGCACTTCTTCATTCGCCACCTGATCGCGCTGGGTACGGGCTTCATCGCGGCGCTGCTGGCCTTCCAGATCCCGGTGGCCACCTGGGAGCGCCGTGCACCCTGGCTGTTCGTCGGCTCGCTGCTGCTGCTGATCATGGTGCTGGTGCCCGGCATCGGCAGCGTGGTCAACGGCGCCCGCCGCTGGATCTCGCTGGGCTTCATGACCTTCCAGCCCAGCGAGCTGGCCAAGCTGGCGGTGGTGATGTACGCGGCCAACTACATGGTGCGCAAGATGGAGGTCAAGGAGCGCTTCTTCCGTGCCGTGCTGCCGATGGCCGTGGCGGTCGCGGTGGTGGGTTCGCTGCTGCTCGCCGAGCCCGACATGGGCGCCTTCCTGGTGATCGCGGTCATCGCCATGGGCATCCTGTTCCTGGGGGGTGTCAACGCGCGGATGTTCTTCCTGATCGCCACCGTCCTGGTGATCGCCTTCGCCGTGATGATCGCCTTGTCCGACTGGCGGCGCGAGCGCATCTTTGCCTACCTCGATCCCTGGAGCGAGAAGCACGCGCTGGGCAAGGGCTACCAGCTGTCGCACGCGCTCATCGCCATCGGCCGGGGCGAGATCTTCGGCGTGGGCCTGGGTGGCAGCGTCGAGAAGCTGCACTGGCTGCCCGAGGCCCACACCGACTTCCTGTTCGCGGTCATCGGCGAGGAGTTCGGCTTCATCGGCATCCTGTGCCTGATCGTGACCTTCTTCTGGCTCACGCGCCGCATCATGCACATCGGCCGGCAGGCCATCGCCATGGACCGGCTGTTCGCCGGCCTGGTGGCGCAGGGCATCGGCATCTGGATCGGCTTCCAGGCCTTCATCAACATGGGCGTGAACCTGGGCGCGCTGCCGACCAAGGGCCTGACCCTGCCGCTCATGAGCTATGGGGGTTCGGCGATCCTGATGAACCTGGTGGCGCTGGCGGTGGTCTTGAGGATTGACTACGAGAACCGCGTCCTCATGAGAGGAGGGCGCGCATGAGCACCGCCCTCGTCATGGCCGGCGGCACCGGCGGCCACATCTTCCCCGGCCTGGCGGTGGCCGAGGCGCTGCGCGCCAAGGGCTGGCGCGTGCACTGGCTGGGCGCGCCCGACAGCATGGAAAGCCGCCTGGTGCCGCCGCGCGGCTTCGACTTCGAGGCCGTCGATTTCTCCGGCGTGCGCGGCAAGGGCGCGCTCACGCTGGCGATGCTGCCGCTGCGGCTGCAGCGGGCCTTCTGGCAAAGCGTGAAGGTGGTGCGCCGCATCCGCCCCGACGTGGTGGTGGGGCTGGGCGGCTACATCGCTTTCCCGGGCGGGATGATGGGTGTGCTCCTGGGCAAGCCGCTGGTGCTGCACGAGCAGAACTCGCGCGCCGGCATGGTCAACAAGGTGCTGGCCAGCGTCGCCGACCGCGTCTTCACCGCCTTCCCCGATGCCTTGCCCAAAGGGCAGTGGGTGGGCAACCCGCTGCGCGAATCCTTCCTGCGGCAGCCGGCGCCCGCCGATCGGCTGGGCGCGCGAAGCGGGCCGCTGCGCCTGCTGGTGGTGGGCGGCAGCCTGGGCGCCAAGGCGCTCAACGAGGTCGTGCCCAAGGCGCTGGCGCTGCTGCCCGAATCGCACCGGCCGCTGGTGCGGCACCAGAGCGGCGAGAAGCAGCTCGAGGAGCTGCGCGCCAACTACCAGGCCGCCGGGGTGAAGGCCGACCTGGTGCCCTTCATCGACGACATGGCCACGGCCTTCGCCGAAGCCGACCTGGTGGTCTGCCGCGCCGGCGCCAGCACCGTGACCGAGATCGCCGCCGTCGGCGCGGCCGCGGTGTTCGTGCCCTTCCCGCATGCCGTGGACGACCACCAGAGCACCAACGCTCGCTTCCTGGTGGACGCGGGCGGCGGCTGGCTGGTGCAGCAGGCCGACCTGAGCCCCGAATGGCTGGCCCAGCTGCTCACCCGGGTCAACCGGGCCGAACTGATACAGAAAGCCCAGGCCGCGAAGGCGCTGGAAAAGACAGGCGCGACCGCCGCGATCGTGGCCGCCTGCGAGGAATTGGCGAGCAAGCAATGAAGCACGCGATCAGGCACATCCATTTCGTCGGAGTCGGTGGTTCCGGCATGTCCGGCATCGCCGAGGTGCTGTGCAACCTCGGCTACGAGATCTCGGGCTCCGACCTGGCCGACAGCGCCACGCTGAGCCGGCTGCGCGAGCTGGGCATCCGCACCTGCGTCGGCCACGACGAGAAGCACATCGACGGTGCCGACGCGGTGGTCACCTCCACCGCCGTGCAGGCCGACAACCCCGAGGTGGTGGCGGCACGCCGGCGCAAGATTCCCGTGGTGCCGCGCGCGATTATGCTGGCCGAGCTGATGCGCCTGAAGCAGGGCATCGCCATCGCCGGCACCCACGGCAAGACCACCACCACCAGCCTGGTGGCCAGCGTGCTGGCCGAGGGCGGCCTGGACCCCACCTTCGTCATCGGCGGCCGCCTCAACAGCGCGGGCGCCAACGCCAAGCTGGGCGCGGGCGACTACATCGTGGTCGAGGCCGACGAGTCCGACGCCTCGTTCCTGAACCTCATGCCGGTGATGTCGGTGGTGACCAACATCGACGCCGACCACATGGAGACCTACGGCCACGACTTCGGCCGGCTCAAGGGCGCCTTCCTGGATTTCCTGCACCGCATGCCGTTCTACGGCACGGCCATCCTGTGCGTGGACGACCCGGTGGTGCGCGACATCGTGCCCGAGGTGCAGTGCCCGATCACCAGCTACGGCGTCAGCGAGGACGCCCAGGTGCGAGCCGTGGACATCCGCGCCGTCGGGCCGCAGATGCACTTCACGGCGCAGCGCCGCAACGGCGTCACGCTGCCCGACCTGCCGGTGCGCCTGAACCTGGCGGGCCACCACAACGTGCTCAACGCCCTGTCGGCCATCGCCGTGGCGGTGGAGCTGAACATCCCCGACGCGGCCGTGCTCAAGGCGCTGTCCGAATTCCGCGGCGTCGGCCGGCGCTTCCAGGGTTATGGCGAGCTGCCGGTGCGCCAGGCCAACGGCGGCGGGCGCTTCACGGTCATCGAGGACTATGGCCACCACCCGGTGGAGGTCGCCGCCACGCTGGCGGCCGCCCGCGGCGCCTACCCCGGGCGGCGCCTGGTGCTGGCCTTCCAGCCGCACCGCTACACCCGCACGCGCGACTGCTTCGAGGATTTCGTCAAGGTGATGGGCCACGCCGACGCGGTGCTGCTGGCCGAGGTGTATGCCGCCGGCGAAGCGCCGATCGTGGCCGCCGATGGCCGCTCGCTGGCGCGCGCCGTGCGCGTGGCCGGCAAGGTGGAGCCGGTGTTCGTGGACGACATCGGCGGCATGCCCGAGGCCATTTTCGACATGGCCCGGGACGGCGACGTGGTGATGTGCATGGGTGCCGGTTCGATCGGCGGTGTGCCGGCGCGGCTGGTGGAGCTGGGAGGTGGGGCATGAGCGCGAAATTGGACGCGTGGGCACTCGCTGGGCTTCGACAGGCTCAGCCCGAACGGAGAGAGGCTCAGGCTGGACGGAGTGAAGCTCAGGCTGGACGGAGTGAAGCTCAGGCTGGACGGGGAGGGCTTTCCTTCGTTCACCCCGAGCCTCCCCCCTCCGTTCGCCCTGAGCTCGTCGAAGGGCCCGCGCCAACCCACTCCCAGGAACGAGCCATCGACCCCAAGTCCTTCGGCAAAGTCGCCGTCCTCATGGGCGGCCGCAGCGCCGAGCGCGAGGTGTCCCTCATGTCCGGCGCCGGCGTGCTCAAGGCGCTGCAGGGCCAGGGCGTCGACGCCCATGCCTTCGACCCCGCCGAGCGCGACCTGTCCGAACTCAAGCGCAAGGGCTTCAAGCGTGCCTTCATCGCGCTGCACGGCCGCTTCGGCGAGGACGGCACCGTGCAGGGCGCGCTGGAGCTGCTCGGCATCCCCTACACCGGGCCCGGCGTGCTCTCCTCGGCCATCGCCATCGACAAGGTCATGACCAAGCGCGTGTGGCTTGCCGAGGGCCTGTCCACGCCGCGCTACGTGCTGCTGCGCAAAGGCGCCTACACGCCCGAGCAGGTGGCGGCGGTGCCGCGTGAATTGGGCCTGCCGTTGATCGTCAAGCCCGCGCGCGAAGGCTCGTCCATCGGCTTGGCCAAGGTCACCCAGGCCAAGGCCATGGCGCAGGCCGTGGAAGCCGCCGCGGCCCTCGACTGCGACGTGCTGTGCGAGCAGTTCATCGCCGGCGACGAGGTCACCTGCCCGGTCCTCGGCAGCGGCGACTCGGCCCAGGCGCTGCCGGTGATCCGCATCGTCGCCCCCGAGGGCAACTACGACTACCAGAACAAGTACTTCACCGACGACACCAAGTACCTGGTGCCCTGCGGCCTGCCCGAAGGCGAGGAGGCCGCCATCCAGGCGCTGGTGCTCAAGGCCTACCAGGTGCTCGGTTGCCGCGGCTGGAGCCGCGCCGACGTGATGATCGACGCGGCCACGCGCACGCCCTACCTGCTGGAGATCAACACCTCGCCGGGCATGACCGGCCATTCGCTGGTGCCCATGTCGGCGGCCGCCGCCGGCATCGGCTACGAGGCGTTGTGCCTGCGGCTGCTGGCCGCCGCCCGCCTGGACCCCGAACCCAACCGGGCAGGCTGACCATGGCACGAAAGCCCGCCCCCATCCCCGCGCCGCTGGACGTCCGGCTCATGAACTTCAGCGCCACGCTGCTGTTCGTGGCCTGCGCCGTGCTGGCCGTCGGGGCTCTGGGCGCCTGGGCGCTGCGGCACCCGGCGTTGTCGCTGGCCCGCATCACGGTCGAGGGAGACCTCGCCCATAGCAGCCCGGCCACCCTGCGCGCCAACGTGGCGCCGCGCCTGGCCGGCAACTTCGTCACCGTCGACCTGGCCCAGGTGCGCACCGCCTTCGAGGACATCCCGTGGGTGCGCCAGGCCGAGGTGCGCCGCGTCTTTCCCAACGTGCTGCGGGTGCGGCTGCACGAGCACCAGGCCGTGGCGCTGTGGGGCGCCGACGGCGACACCACCCTGGTCAACAGCCATGGCGAGGTGTTCGAGGCCAATCCGGGCGACGTCGAGCACGACGGCCTGCCGCGGCTGGCGGGGCCGCTGGACCAGTCCGCGCAGCTGCTGTCCACCTGGCGCGAGCTGGCGCCGCTGTTCGAGCAGGTCGACCTGCGCGTCGAGCAGCTCACGCTCACCACCCGGGGCAGCTGGCAGGCGGTCTTGGATAGCGGCGCGCGCGTCGAGTTCGGGCGCGGCACGCCCCAGGAGGTGCTGGCCCGGGCGCAGCGCTTCGTGAACACGCTCACCGAGGCGGCGGGCCGCTACGGCCGCCGCCCCGAGGCGCTGGTGGCGGCGGACCTGCGCCATGCCGATGGGTACGCGATCCGGTTGAGGGGCGTGAGCACCGTCGGTGCCGACGCGCAGCAGAAAAAGTAGACGAGGACACGATGGCAAAGGAATACAAGGACCTGGTAGTTGGCCTCGACATCGGCACCGCCAAGGTCATGGCGGTGGTCGCCGAGGTCATGCCGGGGGGCGAGCTGAAGCTGGCGGGGCTGGGCGTGGCGCCCTCCAGCGGCCTCAAGCGGGGTGTGGTGGTCAACATCGACGCCACGGTGCAGAGCATCCAGCAGGCGCTGAAAGAGGCCGAGCTGATGGCGGACTGCAAGATCACGCGGGTCTACACCGGCATCACCGGCAGCCACATCCGCGGCATCAACTCCAGCGGCATGGTGGCGGTGAAGGACAAGGAGGTCACGCCGGCCGACGTGGCCCGCGTGGTCGAGACCGCCCGCGCCATCAACATCTCCACCGACCAGCGCCTGCTGCTGGTCGAGCCGCAGGAGTTCGTGATCGACGGGCAGGACGTCAAGGAGCCGATCGGCATGAGCGGCATCCGGCTCGAGGCCAAGGTCCACATCGTCACCGGCGCGCAGAGCGCGGCCGAGAACATCGTCAAGTGCGTGCGCCGCTGCGGCCTCGAGGTGGAGCAGCTGATGCTCAATCCGCTGGCCTCCAGCTACGCGGTGCTGACCGAGGACGAGAAGGAGCTGGGCGTGGCGGTGGTCGACATCGGCGCCGGCACCACCGACGTGGCCATCTTCACCGGCGGCGCGATCCGGCACACGGCCGTGATCCCCATCGCCGGCGACCTGATCACCAGCGACATCGCGATGGCGCTGCGCACGCCCACCAAGGACGCCGAGGACATCAAGGTCGAGGCCGGCTATGCCAAGCAGCTGCTGGCCGACCCCGAGCAGCAGGTCGAGGTGCCCGGGCTGGGCGACCGTGGCCCGCGCATGCTCTCGCGCCAGGCCCTGGCGGGCGTGATCGAGCCGCGTATCGAGGAGATCTTCTCGCTGGTGCAGCAGGTGATCCGCGAGTCGGGCTTCGAGGAGGTGCTGTCCTCCGGCATCGTGCTCACCGGCGGCAGCGCCGTGATGCCCGGCATGGTCGAACTGGGCGAGGACATCTTCCTCAAGCCGGTGCGCCGCGGCGTGCCCAAGTACATCGGCGCGCTGTCCGACATGGTGGCCCAGCCGCGCGCGTCGACGGTGATGGGGCAGCTCGAAGAGGCTCGCCTGGCACGCCTGCGCGGCCACAAGGTCGCCCAGAAGAACGGCTCCATGAAGACCGCCTTCGGCCGCTTCAAGGATTTCATCGTGGGGAACTTCTGACCATGGATCCCCGCAAGACCTGGCTCGCGCGCGGAAGCCCGCCAAGACCCATCGAGCGATGGCGGTCCGCCGGTCCACCCTCTCGCGCGTCCCACACCCGTTTCCCGGCATTTTTCAATTGGCAACTGCAGTCCTTTCGAGGAGTCGACAAATGAGCATCGAGATGATCGAGACCGAAGAATTCAACCTGGGCACCCAGATCAAGGTGATCGGCGTGGGTGGCGGCGGCGGCAACGCCGTCGAGCACATGATCGATCGCCAGGTGCAGGGGGTGGAGTTCATCAACGCCAACACCGACGCGCAGGCCCTGGCCCGCACGGCGGCCCACAAGACCATCCAGCTGGGCAACAGCGGCCTGGGCGCGGGCAGCAAGCCCGAGAAGGGCCGCGAGGCGGCCGAGGCCGCGGTCGACCAGATCCGCCAGTCCATCCAGGGCGCGCACATGCTGTTCATCACCGCCGGCATGGGCGGCGGCACCGGCACCGGCGCGGCGCCGGTAATTGCGCGAGTGGCCAAGGAGATGGGCATCCTCACCGTGGGCGTGGTGACCAAGCCCTTCGACTGGGAAGGCGGCCGTCGCATGACCAACGCCGACCAGGGCCTGGCCGAACTCGAGGCCAATGTCGATTCGCTGATCGTGGTGCTCAACGAGAAGCTGCTCGAAGTGCTGGGTGACGACATCACCCAGGACGAGGCCTTCGCGCACGCCAACGACGTGCTGAAGAACGCCGTGGGCGGCATCGCCGAGATCATCAACGTGCCCGGCCATGTGAACGTCGACTTCGAGGACGTGCGCACCGTGATGGGCGAGCCCGGCAAGGCCATGATGGGCACGGCCGTGGCGTCGGGCCCGGACCGCGCGCGCATCGCCGCCGAACAGGCCGTGGCCTGCCCGCTGCTCGAAGGCATCGACCTGTCGGGCGCCAAGGGCGTGCTGGTGCTGATCACCGCGGCCAAGGGCAGCCTGAAGCTGTCGGAGTCGAAGCTGGCGATGAACACCATCCGCGCCTACGCCTCGCCGGACGCGCACGTGATCTACGGCACCGCCTACGACGACGAGCTGGAGGACCAGGTGCGCGTCACGGTGGTGGCCACCGGCCTGTCGCGCCATGGCCAGCAGCGCCGCACGGCGCCGCCGCTGCAGGTGCTGCGCACCGGCACCCACGACGTCGGCTTCAGCGTGCCCACCCTGGGCGAGATGAGCGGCGGACGGGCCATGCCGGCTGCGGCCACCATGGGCACGGGCCAGGTCGGCGGACTGTCGGTGCCCAGCGTATGGCGGACCAACCGCACCACGGCAGCGGCCAAGGTCGATGCGCTGTCCTCCGGCGGCATGGACGATTTCGAGATCCCCGCCTTCCTTCGCAAACAAGCTGATTGAGGGGTGTCAAGCTACTGCGCAGCCCGATCTGAGGCCTGCGGTGCTCGCCGTACGGATGTACGGCTGCGCTCCTCGGCCTCACCTCGGGCTGCTCGCTACGCTTGCCATCCCATCAATCACCGCCCGGCTATCGCGGCGATGAAGCCCGCCTTTGGCGGGCCTGGTGGTGCCGCCCCTAAAATCGCGCGCCTATGCTGCAGCAACGCACCCTCAAGACCCTCACCCGCGCCGTCGGCGTGGGGCTGCACAGCGGGCAGCGGGTCGAGCTGACGCTGCGGCCGGCGGCGCCGGATACGGGGATCGTGTTCCGGCGGGTGGACCTGCCGCTGCCGGTGGACATTCCGGTGTCGGCGCATGCGGTGACCGACACGCGCATGGCGTCCACCATCTCCAGCGGCTCGGCCAAGGTGCATACGGTGGAACACCTGATGTCGGCCTGCGCCGGGCTGGGCATCGACAACCTCTACATCGACATCACTGCCGAGGAAGTGCCCATCCTCGACGGTTCGGCCTCGTCCTATGTGTTCCTGCTTCAAAGCGCAGGCATCGAATTGCAGAAGGCCCCGCGGCGCTTCATTCGCGTGATCGCGCCGGTCGAGGTGCGCGAAGGGGAGGGCGAGCAGGTCAAGTGGGCAAGGCTCGATCCGTACCACGGCTACAAGCTCAGCTTCGAGATCGATTTTTCGCACCGGGTGGTCGACTCCACCGGCCAGCGGCACGAGTTCGACCTCGGCCGTGATTCGTACACCCGCGACATCGCCCGCGCGCGCACCTTCGGCTTCACCAAGGACGTGGAGATGATGCGCGCCAACGGCCTGGCCTTGGGCGGCGGGCTGGACAACGCGGTGGTGATGGACGACTGGCGCGTACTCAATTCAGACGGCCTTCGCTACGACGACGAGTTCGTCAAGCACAAGATCCTCGATGCCATCGGCGACCTGTACCTGGTGGGCAAGCCGCTCATCGCCGCGTACTCGGCCTTCCGCTCCGGCCATGCCCTGAACAACCGCCTGCTGCGCGAGCTGCTGGAGCGGCGCGAGGCCTGGGAGTTGGTGAGCTTCGAGGACGAGCGCCAGGCGCCGTCGGGCTTCGCCGTACCGGCCCGCGCCTGGTAGCCGCGTGGTCGCATTCCGTGTCCTGCTGTTGCTGCTGCTGGGATCGGCCGGCCTGCTGTTCGGCGCGTACGCGCTGACCGGCCGCATCCGCTACAAGCAGCTGGGCCTGAAGATTCTCAGGTGGACCCTGGTCGGCGCGTTCGGCTTCTTTGCCGTCCTGGCCGTGCAACGGTTCTTCTGATTTTCAGAACGTTCGACCGGCGCGGTACATGCCGGTGGTTCGACGCTCGCTCCCGGCGAGCCGCGCCAGCGCCTGCCCGGCGTGGGCATGGGTGATCGCCAGGCCCAGGGCATCGGCCGCGTCGGTGCCGGGCAGGCCCGGCAGCTTGAGCAGGCGCCGCACCATCTCCTGCACCTCGGGCTTGCCGGCCCGACCGTGCCCGGCCACGGCCCGCTTCATTTGCAGCGCCGTGTATTCCGCGATCTCGAGTTCACCGGTCACCAGCGCCGTCACGCAGGCGCCGCGCGCCTGGCCCAGCAGCAGCGTGGATTGGGGGTTGGTGTTGACGAACACGATCTCGACCGCCGCGGCTTCGGGCTCATAGCGGCGGCGGACCTCGGCGATGCCCTCGAACAAGGTCTTGAGCCGCGCCGGCAGGTCGCCGCGCGGCAGGTGGGTCGTGCGGATCGTCCCGCTGGCGACGTAGCCGAGCGACGCGCCGTCGGCGTCGATCACGCCGAATCCGGTGGTTTGCAGGCCGGGATCGATGCCGAGGATGCGCATGCGGAAAGAATGGTCTTGGTACTGCCGAGGTGCCCGCATTGTGCAGCCCGTGCGGGACAATCCCGCCATGCAAATCCAGGAGAAACCGCCGTTCGACACACCTTTCGAGTGGATCGGCGGCGAAGACAAGGTGCGGGCGCTGGTCGAGCGCTTCTACGACCTCATGGACCTCGAGCCCGGCTATGCCGACCTGCGCGCCAGCCACGGCAGCGACCTCGGTTCGGCCCGGCAGAAGCTGTTCTGGTTCCTGTGCGGCTGGCTGGGCGGCCCCAGCCATTACACCGAGCGCTTCGGCCACCCGCGCTTGCGCATGCGGCACATGCCGTTTTCGATCGGCATCAGGGAGCGTGACCAGTGGGTCGCTTGCATGGACCAGGCCATGGCCGAGACCGGCGTCGATCCGGCGCTGCGGCAGCGCCTGCGCGACTCGTTCATGAACACGGCCGACTGGATGCGCAACCGGCAGGGAGGCTGAGAAGCTGTGAACGAATCCGACACGCCCGCTCCGACCCCCACGACGGGGCCACTCGGCGTTGCAAATGCTCGCCATAGCCCGAGCTATGGCTGCGCTTTGCGCTTTGATTGGCCCCGTCGTGGCGGCCTTCTCGGACGCGCCGAATTCGTTCACAGCTTCTGAGTCATCCCACCGCGCTGGCCGGCCTGAGCAGCACCACGAGCGCGCCGGCTCCGCCTTCGGCAGGACGGGCCTGCACGAAAGCCATCACCTCCTGCTTTTGCACCAGCCAGCTGTGCACCTTGCCTTTGAGCACCGGCGCCTTGCCCGGCGAACCCAGGCCCTTGCCGTGCACCACGCGCACGCAGCGCAGGCCGTGACGGTGCGCTTCACGGATGAAGCCCGACAGCGCCTCGCGCGCGGCCTCGCGGCGCAGCCCATGCAGGTCGATCTCGCGCTGGATGCTCCAGTCGCCGCGCCGCAGCTTGCGTGTCACATCCGGGCCCACGCCGGGGCGGCGGAAGCTCAGCGTGTCGTCCACCTCCAGCAGGGTGGAGACATCGAACTCGTCGCTGATGGCCTCGCGCAGGACCCGCTGCTCGTCGAGCTGCTGCTGGGTGGGGACCGGCGGCGGTGGCTCGGGCGCCAGCATCACGCGGCCGTGCGGCCGGGCCAGCGGCTGCACCGGGCCCGCCGCGCGCTGGAAGAGGTTCTTCTCGGCCTGCGCCCGCTGCCGGGCCTGGCGCTCGGCTTCCTGTTCGGTGGCGATCCGTGCACGGTCCTCGGCGAGCTTGCGCTGCATGGCCTGCAGGTCTTGCAGGGACCTGGCTTTCATGGGGCATCTCCTGGGAACCCGCGATGCTAGCCCACTGCATCGCCGAAAGAGCACCCCCATGCTGCGCGATACGGGCGCACTGCGGCCTTGCAAATCCTCGCGATACCAGGGCGGTATCGCTGCGGTTTGCGCCTTGCATTGCATCCCGTCTCGCTTCACCTGGGGGTGCCATTCCAGCGATTCAGCGGACTACCCAGCCCTGATCGGCACGGGGCCGGCCGATACAATCGGCGGCTTCCTCCATCCCCGGCGCCCCCGGCTTCCACCTCGCGCACGCCGGCCGCGCCTTCCAAGCCCCGAGCCATCCCATGAGCCTCCAATGCGGCATCGTCGGCTTGCCCAATGTCGGCAAGTCCACCCTCTTCAATGCGTTGACCAAGGCGGGCATCGCCGCCGAGAACTACCCCTTCTGCACCATCGACCCGAACACCGGCGTGGTGGAGGTGCCGGACCCGCGGCTGGCCCAGCTGGCCGGGATCGTGAAGCCCGAGCGGGTGGTGCCGGCCATCGTCGAGTTCGTCGACATCGCGGGGCTGGTGGCCGGTGCGAGCAAGGGTGAAGGCCTGGGCAACCAGTTCCTGGCGCACATCCGCGAGACCGACGCCATCGTCAACGTGGTCCGATGCTTCGAAGACCCGAACGTGATCCACGTGGCGGGCAAGGTCGATCCCGTGGCCGACATCGAGGTGATCCAGACCGAGCTGTGCCTGGCCGACCTGGGCACGGTCGACAAGGCCCTGCAGCGCTACACCAAGGCCGCCAAGAGTGGCAACGACAAGGAAGCCGCCAAGCTGGTGCCGCTGCTGGGGCGGGTGCAGGCGGCGCTGAACGAAGGACGTCCGGTGCGCACGATGGAGCTGAGCACCGAGGAGCAAGCCCTGCTCAAGCCGCTGTGCCTGATCACCGCCAAGCGCGCCATGTTCGTGGCCAACGTGGCCGAGGACGGCTTCGACAACAACCCGCTGCTGGAGCGCCTGGAGGCGTACGCGGCCACGCAGAACGCCCCCGTGGTGGCCATCTGCGCCAAGATGGAAGCCGACATGGCCGACATGAGCGACGAGGACAAGGCCCTGTTCCTGTCCGAGATCGGCCAGACCGAGCCGGGCCTGAACCGCCTGATCCGCGCTGCCTTCCGGCTGCTGGGCCTGCAGACCTACTTCACGGCTGGCGAGAAGGAAGTGCGCGCCTGGACCATCCCCATCGGGGCCACGGCGCCGCAGGCGGCCGGCGTGATCCACGGCGATTTCGAGCGCGGCTTCATCCGTGCTCAGACCATCGCCTTCGACGACTACGTGCGCCTGGGCGGTGAGCAGGCGGCCAAGGACGCCGGCAAGATGCGCAGCGAAGGCAAGGAGTACGTCGTCAAGGACGGCGACGTGCTGAACTTCCTGTTCAACGTGTAGCCGCCCAGCTCGCCAGGGCGCGTTCCCCCGTGTTGCCGGTGTCGGGGAACCGCTGGCCCGCCCAAGGTGACCCATGGCCTTGCGCGCAACCGCCCGCGCAGGAGCGAGACACCCATGCACGCATCAGCCCCCCAGCGCGGGGCCCCCTCGGCTTCACGTGCCGCCTTGCCGGCGGTCGCGGCCGCCGATCATGTGGCGGTTCCGGTGAGGCCGGTGCGAGAACCCCAGCCACCGAGCCAACTCGGACTTCCCCTGCACGGCCGGTCTGTCATGGCCTTTTGCGGAACCACGATGGGCGTGGCGGCGCCCATCATCGCTTCGGTCGCGCTCCACGTGGGCGCTCACCTGGCGGGCCAGTTCCTCAGCGCGCGCCGGCGGGAGACGCCACTCGTCGAACACCCGAGCGGCCGGTCGGGTGCCGAGCAGTTGCAGGACATCGCTGGACCAGCGAGCCGGCATTCGCTTTCGTCAACGGGTCTCGTCGACGTCTTCGGCCGCATCCACCTGCTGGCCCAGAGGCAGCGCGACGCGGGCACCCCCTTGGCGGTGCCTGATCTGCTCGCCAGCTTGAGCCAGGTGATCGGCGCCCAGTTGCGATGGAGCGGTTGTGCCAACGAAAGGCGTGAGCTGCTCGTCGTTGCGCTGGGTCACGCTTCGCTGGGGTTGACGGGCGCGCAGCGACTGTCCGTGCTCACTCAGGCGCTGCCTCACGCGCTGCCTTATCTCTGCGCCGATCACGTCGCCAACCTGGCCGGTGCGATGAACCTGCTGACCCAGTCGTTGCACCACGAAGCGGGGATTCGCCAGGCGCTGGATGCCGCCCGCCTGGACCTGCTGGCCCCGCGCATGGCCGCTGCGGCGCCCACCCTGCAGCGGGTCTTCCGGCTGACCCGGCCAGTCGCCGCCGACGCCGCGGTGGGCCACCTGTGTGCCTGCCTGAAGCGGCTCACGGTCGATGCACGGGTGGCTCGAGTTGCGGTGGAGATCTGCCGCCGATTGCTGGATGAGGCGGGGCAGGTCGCGTTTGCCGAGCGGGCGCGGGCCATGGGTCGCTTGCTTGCATCGGCGCAGCATGTTGGCGCCGGTGGCCGCCCCGTCCTGCTCGACGCACTGGTCGCAGCGCACCGTGAGGGCGGCGCACTGGCGCCTGGCTGGGCCGACGTCTATGTCCAGCAGCCCATGCCGCTGGACAGCTTGCTCGTGCTCGAGCCGTACCTCACCCGGTCGGTGGCGACCGAGGGTGCCATTCGGGCGTGCCTGCAGGCCCCGGGCAAGCTCGAGCACCGCCACGTCGATGGCCTGCGCCGCGTCCTGGGAGCCGAGCCGCCGGTGACGCGGGCCCAGCGCTACGTCGAGCTGGCGCGGGGGCTGAGCCGGCATCGTGAGACGCCCGCCGGTGTGTTCACCGACGGCCTGGCTGCCCCGATGGAGACGCGGCTGTTGATCGATGCGGTGGCGGAACACGCAGGAACGTCCGAAGCAGCAAGACAAGAGGCGGTCGGCTTGATTCCCCGGCTGCTTCAGCTGCCGCAACGGCAAACCACACCCGAGCTGGTCAAGCAGGCCGGACGCGCCTTGATCGGCCTGATGGGCGGCGGCGTGGGCCCGATAGCTGGACCCGACGCGATCGACACGCTGGCCGAGGTGCTGACTGACGCGCTGGTGTCGGCCATGACCTGGATCAGCCGCGCCGACAAGCCTGCGCGGGAAAAGGCGCCGCGCATCCTGCACCCCTGGATGGGCCGTGAGATCGGTGGCCTGGGCACGCTGCTGCAGGACGCCGGCCTCACGCCCGAACACCTGGGCGAATCGGGCGTCTCGAGCTGGCCGACGCTGGCCGACCTGGACCAGGCGCGGAGGCGAACACCCGCGGGCGGTGCCCCGGCGGCGGGTCGTCCGGCGCGGCCGGGCGCCGACTGGGCACCGTTCGCCGGCGATGGCAAACACGCGCTCGGATAACGCGCCGACAGGCAAGGCTGGATATTTCTTCGGAACCGCCGCCGGCTGGTGGCGACACAGCGTCTCGCGCGCAGCTCGCCGCGCATATCACCGAGGCGCTCATGGATTCGAGATTGACCCCCTATGTCAGGCAGCAAGCCGTGCGGGATGCCCCGGCTGCCGCGGCACCCCCGCACGTGGCGGTGCCGATTCGACCGCCTCCTGAGCCGGTGCCCCCAGGGCAGAACCGCCTGCACCTGAGCGACCGACGTGTCGTGTGCATGACCGCCTGGACCGTGCTATCAGTGTTGCCCATCTTGGTTGGCGCTGCGGCGAGGGCGACGGGTGCGCTCGATGAGGACGATGTGTTGTCAACTGTCGTCACTGCGGCTATCCCCCTTGGGCCCGTCAGCCTCTGCTGTGGACTGCTTTATGAAAAGTACCGGGCTCGCCGGCTGCAGGCCGACTTGGCGGGGCGATTGCGGCAACAGTCGGGCGACCTGCAGTTGAACGGGATCGTGCAACAGGCCACTGGGCACGCTTTGACTCCCGAGGGCCTGGATGACGTGTTCGAACGCATTCATCTGCTGGTGCGCAGACAGGCAGACTTCGAAACCCCCCTGGACGCGACGAACCTGATCGACATGCTGAGCCAGGTCGTGTCGACTCAGTTGCGCCTGAACGGGTGTGACGATGACATGCGGGCGAAGTTGATCGATGGACTGGACCCTCAATCGCTGGGCCTGACCGGCGCACAGGCGCTGTCGGTGCTGCGCAAGGCACTGCCGCGGGCGCTTTCGTGGATGAGAAACCCCCAACACGTCGACAACCTGGTTCGGGTGATGCGTGCGCTTCGCCGCGCGCAGCCGGGCGAGGACCTGCGCGAGGAGCTGGGGACGGCCTTCATGGCTCTGCTCACGCCGGGCACGGCCACCGCCGCCTCGACCCTGCGTCTGGTCTTCCGGCTGACACGTCCCGTGGAGGTGGAGGCGGCCCTCGCCCACCTGGAGCGCTGCCTGGGGCTGATCACGGTCGATGAGCGGACGGCCCGTGAGGCCATCGCAATTTACCGGGCCGTGCTGCTGGACCAGGAGGGACAAGAGGATGTGGTCGCGGCAGGCATGCAAGCCATCGTGAGACTGATCGAGTCGGTGCAGCACGTCGGGCCCGGTGGCCCGAGCGCTCTGCTGGCCGAACTCGCGCACCCGCGCAATGACGGGGTGGGACCGGCTGCTGCGGGCGCCTCGCCGCTGCGACGCGCCTTCATCGCGATGCCTTGCGACCCCACGCCGCGGGACACGCAACGCGTGATCGACGCCGAGCGGCGCCGGGGGGGAGACCTGGGCGGCGCACGCGGATGGGCCGACGCCTTTGCTTGGCGAACCCTGCCGCTGGACAGCTTGTTGGTGCTCGAGCCGCACCTGAGCTTGCCGGTCGCGGCTCAAGGTGCGGTCGCAGCGTGTCTGCATGCGCCGCGGGTGCTCCAGCCCAGGCAGATCGGCGAGATCCGGCGCATCCTGGGAGCCGAGCCGCTGACGCGGCGGGCCCGGCTCTATGTCCAGCTGGCGCACGGCCTGAGCCAACATCGTGAGACGCCAGCCCGGGTGTTCGCCGATGGCCTCACCGGCCCCCTGGAGACGCGTCTGTTGATCCATGCGGTCGCGCAATCCGGAGGGCACTCCGAAGAGGCGCGAGAGGAGGCCATCGGCTTGATCCCCCGCTTGCTGCAGCTCCCGCAGCAACGCACCACGCCAGAGCTGGTGAGGCACGGTGCACGTGCGTTGCTGGACCTGATGAGAGGCCATGAGCAGCCGTGGGGCGGCGATCCCGTGGAGAGGCTGGGTGAGTTGCTCGCTTCGGCCATGACCTGGATCAGCCGCGCGGACGTGCCGCCAGCGCAGCAGGCGTCTCATGCGCCCCGCATTCCGTTCCCCTGGATGGGGGGCGAGATCCGAGTGGCCACGCTGCTGGATGCTGCCGGCATGTCACCCGCTGATTTAAACGAGTTCGAGGGCGCGAGTTGGGCGAGGTTGGCGGATCCGCGTCCGCCCCGCGCACAGACCAGCCAGGCTGCCGCCGCGGCACCGAGCCCGCTTGATTCGTGGCGGTGGAGGGCGGATTTCGCGGATGGCAAGCACAGCCTCGGATGACGCCGGCCGCCCGCGTGGCTGGCTATCCTCGGGCCCATGTCCCAAGCTTTCGACGACGCCATCCAGTTCGCCCTCGCGCATGAGGTTCCGTGGCCCCGCGATCCCGCCGTCGATCCGGCGCGCTGGGGCGTGCACCATGAGGACCCACCACCGTACAACCGCTTGCGCGGGCCGGTGCACGCGCGCGGCGGCGTCTCCGGCGTGGTGTGGCGCGCCGGCCAGGAGCTGGCGAGCTGGGGCGAACCGGAGCGGGCCGACCTCACCTTCAGTGTCGCCAAGAGTTATCTCGCGCTGCTGGCCGGCGTGGCTCATGGCCGCGGCCTCTTGCCCGATCCCGACGAGCCGGTGGGCCAGCGGCTGTCGGGCATCGGTTTCGACAGCGCACACAACCGCACCATCACCTGGACCCATCTGCTGGCACAGACCAGCGAGTGGCAGGGCGAGTGCTTCGGCCTGCCCGATCACGTGGAACACCACCGCCAGGTGGCGCACGACCCCAAGCCGCCGGCCGGCCGCAAGGGCGAACCGCGCGGCCTGCAGCCACCGGGCAGCTACTGGGAATACAACGACGTGCGGATCAACCAGCTTTCGCTGGCGTTGCTGCACCTGTTCCGCCAGCCGCTGGCGCAGGTGTTCCAGGAGGCCATCCTCGAGCCCCTGGGTGGCGGGACCGATTGGCGCTGGGCGCCATATGACGACGCCTGGGTCGAGATCGACGGCCGGCGCATGCCCTCGGTGCCTGGGGGCAGCCACTGGGGCGGCGGCGTCTCCATCGGCGCGCGGGACCAGGCCCGCATCGGGCAGCTGGTGCTGGACCAGGGGCGCTTCGGCGGCCGTGAACTGGTGCCGGCGTCATGGATTGCCCGGATGAGCCAGCCCGGCACCATCGCGCCGTTTTACGGTTGGCTGCTATGGCTCAACCGCGATGGCCGCCTGTTTGCCGCGGCCAGCCCGCAGAGCGTGTTCATGGTGGGCGCGGGTGGCCACTACGTGTGGGTCGATCCCGCGCACCAGGCCGTGGTGGTGGTGCGCTGGATCGATCCGGCACGGGTGCACGGTTTCGTCAACCGCGTGGCCAAGGCGCTGGACAGCGCCTGACTCAGCGCCCGCTGCGCTGGGCGTCGCGGACGATCTCGGCCGGCAGCTGGTTCAGCAGCCAGCGGATCGCCAGCGGCACCAGCACCAGGTCGTCCACCACCCCGATGAAGGGCAGCACGTCCGGAACCAGGTCGATCGGGGACAGCAGGTAAAGCGCGATCAGCCCCGTGCCGATCTTGAGCCAGCCGGGAGCCGCCGGATGGCGCAGCGCGAACCACAGCCGCCGCGCGTCACCGCGCACCAGCGTCCACAGCAGGGTCACTCGTTTCCACATGGCTTGCCTTTCCGATCTTGCGGACTAGGACGCGGCGGGACTTCGTGAGTTCCGCCGCTTACCGGTGCTTTCGAGGGCTCAGGCCTGCTGGATGCCGGCGACCACCCAGCCGCCGCTGCCCTGGGCCGGCTTGGTCAGGTGCCAGATCTCGTCCAGGTCCTCGGGCACGGCGCCGGCCTGCTCGCGCACGCTGCCGGTGAAGCGCACGCTGACCACCCACTGGCCGCGTTCCTGGGCCACGTCGAGCACCTGCGCATCGAGGCCGAACACCTGGGTCTGCTGCGGCGCGCTGCCGCGCTCGTGCAGGTCGGCGCGCACCTGTTCGAACATCTCGGGCGTGAGGTACTCGCGCAGCCGCGAAAGGTCACCCGCATCGTTGGCGGCCTGCAGCGCCATGAAGTGCGTCTTCGCGTTGCGCACGAAGCCTTCCACGTCGAAGTCGGCCGGGATCTGTCCCGTGGGCGTGGTCGACACCCCGGTCACGCGCGAGCCGATGCCGCCGCCGATGCGCGAACCGATCGTCGAGCCCTCGCTGGACTGGCGGTAGGTCGCGTGATCCGGACGACCGCCGAAGCCGCCCGCGCCGGCACCCGCGCCAGCCATCGCCGGCCGGGCGCCGCCCTGGCGCTTGCGCATCACCAGGCCGATCACCACCAGCACCGCCACGCCCAGCAGCACGATCATGAGGATGTTGGCCAACGCCTCGCCGAAGCCGAAGTAGGAGGCCAGGGCCGCCAGGCCCAGCACCCCGGCCATGGCGGCGATCGGTCCCATCATCCCGCGGCGCGCGCCTGCTGCGGCCGCCGGCGCTGCAGCGGCTGCGGCCGGCGCCGCACTGGCCGCGGTCGCGGGCGCTGCGCCGGGCTGGCCGGCCGGTGTCTGCGCCGGCGTGTTGGTGGGCGGCTTGGCCGGCGCTGCCACCTGTTGCCGCTGCATGCCGCTGGAGCGGGCGCCGCCGAGACGCTTGGCCTCGGCGTCCATGGCGACCATCCCGAGGGCCAGAACCACCGTGAACAGGCCTAGAGCTTTTCTCATGAAAGTGTCCTTCCAACACGTGACAAAGGTAGACGGAGACTAAGGGCAGAAGGCCCCAGGAAAAAGCAGAACATCCCTGCAATCAACTCAGGGAAAACCGAACCTGAGCGGCTTTCAAGCGGGTTGCGTGCGGGCACACTGCGGCCCCATGGCCTCTCCGATCAATTTCCGGCACCTGTATTACTTCTGGGTTGTGGCCAAGGAGGGCGGCATGGCCCGGGCAGCCGAACGGCTGGGCATGGCGGTGCAGACCGTCAGCGCCCAGGTGCGCTCGCTGGAGCAGACATTAGGGCATTCGCTGTTCCGGCCTGCCGGGCGTGGTATTGCGCTGACGGACGCCGGCATCGTCGCCATGGCCCACGCCGACCAGATCTTCCAGCTCGGCGAGCAATTGCCCGCTGCCGTGCGCGAGGCCGCCACCGGCCAGGGCCTGCGGCTCGCCGTGGGCATCGCCGATGGGTTGCCCAAGCTCGTCGTGCGGCACCTGCTGCAGCCGGCGCTGGAGGACCCGCGCGTGCGCCTGCTGTGCCTGGAGGACAACATCGAGGGGCTGCTGAGTGATCTGGCGCTGCACCGGCTGGACGTGGTGCTCTCGGACCGTTCGGCGCCCGCCAACCCGAATCTGCGGCTGTACAGCCACCGGCTGGGTGAAGCCCCATTGGCCTGGTATGCGCCCGCGTCGCTCGCCGGCCGGCATGCCGGCCCCTTCCCCGATTGCCTGGCGCAGATGCCGGTGCTGCTGCCCACCGGGCAAGTGGCGGTGCGGGCGCGGCTGGACCAGTGGCTGGAGCGGAGCAACCTGCGGCCCAGGGTTGCCGGCGAGTTCGAGGACAGCGCGCTGCTGGCGGCATTCGGGCGCAGCGGCATGGGTGCCTTTCCGGCGTCGCGCTGGTCGCACGAGGAGCTGATGCACGAGCCGGGGCTGCGGCTGCTGGGCGAGTGCCCGGACGTGGTCGAGCACTTCTACCTGATCTCGGCCGAGCGTCGCATCCAGCACCCGCTCGTGCAGCGGTTGCTGCAGGTCTCGCGCGACGGGGCGGCTTGAGCCGCCTTATCCGTCCACCTGCACCGTCACCCGCAGGAAGGTGGCCGGGATGACCGTGCGCCCTGGGTCAGGGCTCCGGTTCTGGCTCTCGAACAGGGCCTCGAGGTCGCGGCGCAGGTCTTCTTCGCGGCCGGCCTTCGCCGCGGCTTCGAAAGCATTCATGGTCGGCCCGTAGTAACGCCGGAACAGGTCGACGTAGGCTGGCGGCGGCCCCGGGTACCGGAAGGTGTAGGTGTCGCGCTGGAAGGCGACCGCCTCCCGCGCCACGCCGGCCGCGCCGAAGCGCTCGAGCACCTGGTCTTCCACGCCCCAGGTCATCGGGCTGACGAAGCCTTCGGGCGGAGGCGGCGAATAGGACGCGCTGATCCGCAGCAGTTGCGCCACCAGGGTCGGGTCGTTGGGGATCCAGTTGCCCATCACGATGCGGCCGCCCGGCCGGGTGACGCGCACCATCTCGCGGGCCACGTCATGCGGCCGCGGCGCGAACATGGCGCCGAAGATGCTCACCACCCAGTCGAAGCGGCCGCTCTCCAGGGGCTGCAGGTTCGACGCGTCGCCCTGCTGGAACCGCAGGCGTTCGGAGAGCTGGGCCTCGGCGGCGCGGCGGTTTCCGGCGGCCACCAGGTTGCTGGCGATGTCCACGCCCAGCACCTGGGCGCCGGCCTGCGCCGCCGGCAGGGCGGTGGTGCCGTCGCCGCAGCCGAGGTCCAGCACCCGGGCACCCGCACGGATGCCGATGTCGCGGACCAGGGCTTCGCCGCTCTCGCGCATGGCCGCGGCGATGCGGGTGAAATCGCCTTTCTCCCAAAGTGCCTGGTTGGGGTTCATGGCGTGGGCTCCGTGCAGCGGTTCGAGGACCTGCCATTTCAAACCGCGGCGACAGGCGCCGCAAGAGGAACCTGCGGCCGCGCTGACGCTGGCGGTGGCGTGCGCGCCGCGTGCGCCGGATGCGTCTGGTTACAGCAGCAAGTCGCGGACGCCTCAGCCGCCTACGATGGCCGCATCATCACGTTGACGCCGATGCCGCGGCCCTTCGCGGCACGGGCGGGCAGGCCGCCAGGGGCCGCCTCCCGTTCCACGGCACGCCGTGCCCCAGCCCGATGGCCGAGCCGGCCCGCTCGGGTGTGCGACGACCCACCTCATGAGGAGTGCAAAGCCATGTGTGGCCTGGCAGGAGAACTTCGTTTCGACGGCGGATTCGCCGATGTCCGGACCGTGATCGACATGACCGAGTCCCAGTCGCGCCGTGGGCCCGACGGGGAAGGGGTCTTCAGCCTCGGTGGCCGCTGCTTCGGCCACCGCCGGCTCAGCGTCATGGACCTGAGCCTGCGCGCGCACCAGCCCTTCGTCGACAACGCGCTCGGACTGGGCATCGTCTTCAACGGTGCGATCTACAACCACCACGAGCTGCGGCGCGAACTGGCCGCCAAGGGCCACGCCTTCAGTTCGACCGGCGACACCGAGGTGATCCTGAAGGCCTGGAAAGAGTGGGGGCCGCGCTGCCTGCACCGCTTCCACGGCATGTTCGCCTTCGCGCTGTGGGAGCGTGACAGCGGCATCACGCACCTGGCGCGCGACCGGCTCGGGATCAAGCCGCTCTACTACACCGCCGATGCCAAGCGCCTGCGCTTCGCGTCCGCCCTGCCCGCGCTGCTGGTGGGGGAGGGCGTGGACACCCAGCTGGACCCGCAGGCCCTGCACCACTACCTCAGTTTCCATGCGGTGGTGCCGGCGCCGCTGACCATCCTGCGCGGGGTCCGCAAGCTCGCCCCGGGCAGCCTGGTGACCGTGTACCCCGACGGCCGCCTGGAGCAGGCGCGCTGGTGGACGCTGTCATTCCAGCGCAGTGCCGAGGACGAGCGCCGCAGCTTCGACGACTGGAAGGCGCAGGTGCTCGATGCGCTGCGGGTCTCGGTCAAGCGCCGGCTGGTGTCCGACCTGCCGGTGGGCGTGCTGCTCTCGGGCGGACTCGACTCCAGCCTCATCACCGGCCTGCTGACCGAAGCCGGCACTTCCGACCTGCGCACCTACTCGATCGGCTTCGAGGCGGTGGACGAGGAGGCGGGCGACGAATTTCACTACTCGGACCTGGTGGCACGCCACTACGGGACGGTGCACCAGAAGATGCAGATCCCGGGCGACCTGTTGCTGCAGACCCTGCCCGAGGCCATCGGCGCGATGGCCGAGCCGATGGTGAGCCACGACGCGGTGGCCTTCTACCTGCTGTCGCAGGCGGTCTCGCGCCATAGCCGCGTGGTGCAAAGCGGCCAGGGCGCCGACGAGGTGTTCGGCGGCTACCACTGGTACCCGCCCATGGCCGCCATCGACGACCCCGGCCCGGCTGCCGCGGCCGCCGCTTACCGGCGCGTGTTCTTCGACCGCAGCCATGAGGAAATGCGCGAGCTGCTGATGCCGCACTGGGTCAGCGAGGACTGGAGCAGCCAGCTGGTACAGGCGCACTTCGCCGAACCGGGCGCCGACAGCGCCATCGACCGGGCCTTGCGGATCGACACCACCGTGATGCTCGTGGACGACCCGGTCAAGCGCGTCGACAACATGACCATGGCCTTCGGCCTGGAGGCGCGGGTGCCCTTCCTCGATCACGAGCTGGTGGAGCTGGCCGCGCGCATCCCGGCGCGCCACAAGATCGCCGAAGGCGGCAAGCACGTGCTGAAGGAGGCCGCGCGCCAGGTGATCCCGGCTGAAGTGATCGACCGGCCCAAGGGCTACTTCCCCGTGCCGGCGCTGAAGTACCTGCGTGGCGACTTCCTCGGCTACGTGCGCGACATCCTGGGCTCACAGGCCGCGCGCGACCGCGGCATCTTCCGGCGCGAAGCCATCGATCGCATGTTCGACCAGCCCGATTCGCACATCACCCCGCTGCGCGGCTCCAAGCTGTGGCAGGCCGCCCTGCTGGAAGCCTGGCTGCAGACCCACCGAATTTGAAGGAACGATCTCCCATGTCCGCCGAAGCATTCGAGCCCACGTCGCACGGCGTCGGTCCGCTGGCCCACGCCGCGCCGGTCGCGACGACGTCCGCCACGCAGCCGCAGCCGCAGGCCGCCGGCACCGGCACCGGCACCGGCAGTGGCCCGGGCCGGCCCTTCATGATCGACTGCGGCTGGGGCCGGCTGCTGTACGCGCCGAGCTTCGCCTCGGCCAAGGACCTGGTGCAGGCCCTGCGCGAGGAGCAGCCGGGGCGGCGCGACATCGCGCTTTACGTGGAGGCGCCGCAACTGGTGCTGGCCGAAGCGCCGAGCGAGCTGTTCCTCGATCCGTCGTTCATCTTCCGCCGGCCGCTGCAGGCCCGGGACGCCGCCATGGAGCCCGAGGCCGCGGGCGTGTCGGTGCGGCCGCTGAGCACGCGGGCCGACATCGCGGCCATCAACCGGCTCTATGCCATGCGCCGCATGGTGCCGCTGGACCCGGTCGTCGTGTGGGCGCAGCGGCACAGCGAAGGCCTCACCTACCTGGTGGCCGAAGACGAGCGCACCGGTGAGGTGATCGGTTCGGCTCTGGGCGTGGACCACGTGGCGGCCTTCGGCGATGCCGCCGGGGGCAGCAGCCTGTGGTGCCTGGTGGTGGACCCGCAGACGCGGGTGTCGGGCACCGGCGAATCCCTCACCCGGTACCTCATCGCGCACTTCGCCCGGCGCGGCCGCCACTTCCTCGACCTCTCGGTGCTGCATGACAACGAGCAGGCGATCGGGCTTTACCGCAAGCTGGGTTTCGAGCAGGTGCCCGGCTTCGCCGTCAAGCACAAGAACCTGATCAACGAGCGCCTGTTCACCAGTACCGCCGAAGTCGACGGCCTGAACCCCTACGCGCGCCTCATCGTGGACGAGGCGCGACGCCGCGGCATCAGCGTGGAGGTGATCGATGCCGCCGCCGGCATCTTCAAGCTGCGTCACTTCGGCCACGAGATGCTGTGCCGCGAATCGCTGACCGAGCTCACCGGCGGCGTCGCCATGACCTGGTGCCAGGACAAGGTGCTGACCCTCAGGCGCCTGGCCTCGGCCGGCCTGCGCGTGCCGCACCAGTGCACCGCCGGCGACCCTCAGGCCAATGCGGAGTTCCTGCGCCAGTGCGGCTCGGTGGTGGTCAAGCCCGCGATGGGCGAGCAGGGGCGCGGCATCAGCGTGGACGTGCGCGACGAGGCGCACCTGGCCGAGGCCGTTGAGCGGGCCGCCCGGGAGGGCGGGCACGTGGTGATCGAGGAGTTCTGCGCTGGACAGGACCTGCGCATCATCGTGATCGGCTACAAGGTGGTCGCCGCGGCCATCCGCCGCCCCGCCGAGATCGTGGGCGATGGCCGCTCCAGCGTGGCCGAGCTGATCGAGCGCCAGAGTGCGCGCCGGGCCGCCGCCACGGGTGGCGAGAGCCGGATCCCGGTCGATGCCGAAACCGAGCGCGTGCTCACCGGCCAGGGGCTGACCCTGGAGTCGGTGCTGGAGGAAGGTCGTGCGGTGCAGGTACGCAAGACCGCCAACCTGCATACCGGCGGCACCATCCACGACGTCACCGCGCAGCTGCATCCGGCGCTGCGCGAAGCCGCCGAGACCGCGGCGCGGGCCCTGCGCATCCCGGTGGTGGGCCTGGACTTCCTGGTGCCCTCGCCGGAGGAGCCGGACTACGTCGTCATCGAAGCCAACGAGCGGCCGGGCCTGGCCAACCACGAGCCGCAACCGACCGCGCAACGGTTCGTCGACCTGCTGTTTCCTTTCTCCGCCTGAATTCGCCGTGACCCGCAAGCTCGACATCGACCTCGACTACCTGCGCACCACGCTGCTGGAGCTGCTGGCCATTCCCAGCCCCGCGGGCCTGACCGATGAAATCGTCCACTACACCGGCGGACAGCTCGATCGCATGGACGTGGCCTACGAGCTCACCCGCCGCGGCACCATCCGCGGCATCTTGCGCCGCACCTTGCCCAAGAGCCGCACGCCGACCCCGTCGTGCGCCATCGTCGCCCACCTGGACACGCTCGGGGCCATGGTGCGGGCGATCAAGCCGTCGGGGCGCTTGTCGCTGATGCCCATCGGCACCTGGTCCAGCCGCTGGGCCGAGGGTGGCCGCGTCACGCTCTTCACGGACACCGGCCGCTACCGCGGTTCGGTCCTGCCGCTCAAGGCCTCGGGCCATGTCTACAACGAGGAGATCGACAGCCAGCCAGTTCGCTGGGACCAGCTGGAGCTGCGCGTGGACCACGACATCGGGTCCGCCGCCGACGTGGCCGCGCTGGGCATCCAGGTGGGTGACTTCGTCGCCTTCGACGCCAATCCTGAAGTCCTGGACAACGGCTACATCGTCTCGCGCTACCTGGACAACAAGGCCGGGGTCGCGGCGGTGCTGGCGGCGATCAAGGCGGTGAAGGACGCCGGGGTCGATGTCCCGATGGACTGCCACCCGGTGTTCACCCTGTCCGAGGAAGTCGGCTCCGGTGCCCGCGCCGTGATCGAGGAAGACGTGAGCGAGGTGATCGGTGTCGACATCGGCCCCGTCGCCCCGGGGCAGGGCGCGCGCGAGTTCGGCGTGACCGTGCCGATGATGGATTCGGCCGGCCCGCACGACTACCACCTCACGCGCCGCCTGCTGCGCATGTGCGCCGAGCACGACATCCCCAGCCATCGCGACGTGTTCCCCTTCTATCACTCCGATGCGGGCTCCGCGGTGAGCGCCGGCGCCGACGTGCGCACCGCGCTGCTGTGCTTCGGGACCGATGCGACCCACGGCTACGAGCGCACCCACATCGAGGCGCTCAAGCACCTGGCCGAGCTGCTGGCGCTCTACATCCAGTGCGGCCCCACGCTTCCCGAAGACCGCAACCGGCGCCGCGACTCGGTGCAAAACTTCTCGCACCAGCTCGACTCAGAGCAGCTCGCGCCGGTGCCGCCGACGGTGCTGCCCGAGGTTGGCGAGCTGATCGACCTGCCGCCGCCAGAAGCGGAGCCGGATTCGGCGAACAGCGGGTGAGGGGTCGAACACCGGGCAAGACGCTCCGGGCCCAGCCTTCGCGAGCCGGGCTAGCACCGCTACGCCGCCGCCAAGCGGCCGGCCCCGCCAGTGCCACCGAGGAACCGGCTTCGCCGGGCCTCTGGTGCCGCCCCCCCCCGGGCTTAGTACAACACCCGGCAACGGATGGTCCCCGGCACGCCGCACAGCTCGTCCAGCGCGACGCGGCTCGAGTCGCTGTCGACGTCGATCACCACGTAGCCCACCTCGTCGTTCGTGCGCAGGTACTGCGCGGCGATGTTGATGCCGGCCTTGGAGAAGCGCTCGTTCACCTGGGCCATCACGCCGGGAATGTTGCGGTGGATGTGCAGCAGGCGCGAGCGGCCGGCGTGCCCGGGCAGGGACACCTCCGGGAAGTTCACCGCGGTGACGGTGGAGCCGTTGTCCGAATAGCGCACCAGCTTGGCGGCGACCTCCCGGCCGATGTTCTCCTGCGCCTCGGCGGTCGAGCCGCCGATGTGCGGCGTGAGTAGCACGTTCTCGAAGGCGACCAGCGGCGATTCGAAGCGCGCGTCGTTGCCCTGCGGCTCCACCGGGAACACGTCGATGGCCGCGCCGGCCAGGTGGCCGCGCTGCAGCGCATCGGCCAGCGCCTCGATGTCGACGACCGTGCCGCGCGAGGCGTTGATCAGGTGGCTGCCCGGCTTCATGCGGGCCAGTTGGGCGGCGCCGATCATGTCCTTCGTCTCTGGGGTTTCGGGAACGTGCAGGGTGACCACGTCGGCCGCCTGCAGCAAGGCGTCCAGCGAGGGCAGTTGCCGGGCATTGCCCAGCGGCAGCTTGGCTTCGATGTCGACGAACACCACCTGCATGCCCAGGTGCTCGGCCAGCACGCCGATCTGGGTGCCGATGTGGCCATAGCCCACGATGCCCAGCGTCTTGCCGCGCACCTCGTAGGAGCCAGCGGCGCTCTTGACCCAGCCATTGCGATGCAGCACCGCGTTCTTGTGCGGGATGCCGCGCATCAGCATGATGATCTCGGCCAGCACCAGTTCGGCCACGCTGCGGGTGTTGGAGAAGGGGGCGTTGAACACCGGCACGCCGCGGCGCAGGGCCGCCTGCAGGTCGATCTGGTTGGTGCCGATGCAGAAGGCGCCGATGGCGGTGAGCTTGCCGGCCTTCTCCAGCACGTCGGCGGTGAGCTGGGTGCGCGAGCGGATGCCCAGGAAGTGCGCATCGGCGATCAGCTCGACCAGCTCGGGACCCACCAGCGCCTTGGGCGCCGTCACGACTTGCGTGTAGCCGTGGTCCTTGAGTGTCTGGACGGCGGAGTCGTGGATGCCCTCGAGCAGGACGAACTTGATCTTTTCCTTGGGAACGGAGAGTCGGGCGGTGGTCATCCGGCGATTACATCCCAGTTGACGAAGGCTCGGTCGCGGTGAGGTCGATCCACACCGGCGCATGGTCGCTGGGCTTGTCGCGGCCGCGCGCGTGGGCGTCGACCTCGGCCTTTGCCAGCGCCGGTGCGAGGTCGGGGCTCAGCAGCAGGAAGTCCATGCGAAAGCCCGCATTGCGCCGGAACGCGAAGGCATCCTTCCAGAAGGTGTAGATGCGCTCGTTCGGGTGCAGCATGCGGGTGGCATCGGTCCAGCCCTGGGCCAGCAGGCGTGCGTAGGCGTCGCGGGTCTGCGGCTGCACCACCGCATCGAAGCGCCAGGCGCCCACGTTGTAGATGTCGGCGTCGGTGGGCACGACGTTGAAGTCGCCCGCAAGGATGGTGGGCCGGCCGGCGTCCATCAGCCTGCGGGCGTGCAGGATCAGCCGCTCGAACCAGGCCAGCTTGTAGTCGAACCTGGGGCCGGGTTGCGGATTGCCGTTGGGCAGGTAGACCGAGGCCACGGTGAGCCCGCCGACTTCGGCCTCGAGGTAGCGCGCCTGCCGGTCGTCGGGGCCGCCCGGCAGCCCCCGGCGCAGCTCGCGCGGGCGCTGTCCGCGCGCCAGGATGGCCACCCCGTGCCAGGACGGCTGGCCGTGCCAGACCGCACCGTAGCCGGCGGCGGCAAGCGCGGCGCCGGGAAAGCGCTCATCGCTGGTCTTGATCTCCTGCAGGCAGGCCACGTCCGGCTGGCGCTCGGCCAGCCATTCGAGCAGCCGTGGCAAGCGCCCGTTCACCCCGTTGACGTTGAAGCTGGCGATCCGCATGGCTGCCGTGATGGTGCGGGCATCCGCCGCCAGCAGGTGAACCGTGCAACATCGCGTAATTCAGGTGCCTGCCGACCCCGTGCCCAGCTCGAGCTCGGTACCGTCGGGCCATGAGCGCGCCGGCGTCTTCGATGTCCCCGACCGCGGCCTTCGGTGTCGGGCTGGCGCGCGCCGGCGCTGGGGCAGTGATTTTCGGGCTCCCCATGTTCATGACCCAGGAGATGTGGCACCTGCCGGTGTACATGCCCGAGTGGAAGCTGATCGCGCTGCTGGCGCTGTTCTTTCCCTTCCTGGTCGCGCTGTCCTGGCACGCCGGCTTCGAGAACACTTTCAGCTGGCGTGACGATGTGGTGGATGCGCTGGTGGCCTATGCCGTCGGCTTCGCCATCTCGGGCGCCATGCTGTGGCTGCTGGGCGTGATCGACGAGCGCACCTCCCTGCGCGCCGGGGTGGGCCAGGTCGCCCTGCAGGCGGTGCCGGCCAGCATCGGGGCGCTGCTGGCGCAGTCCCAGCTGGGTGAGCGCGATCCGGCGCGGTCCACGCGAGGCGGCGTGAATCACTGGGGCAGCGACCTGTTCATCATGGCGGTGGGCGCGCTCTTCCTGTGCTTCAACATGGCGCCCACCGAGGAGATGGCCCTGATCGCGATGCAGGTGGGCGAGCCCCTGGCCATCGCGCTGATCGCGCTGTCCCTCGCGGTGATGCACGCCTTCGTCTACGGCGTCGCCTTCCGCGGCCGGCCGCGGCCGGCCCGGGGGCTGGCAGGGTGGCGGCTGTTCCTTCACTCCACGCTGTCGGGTTACCTGGTGGCGCTTGCGATCAGTGCGGGAATGCTCTGGATCTTCGGACGATTGGATGGCCTGTCCGTGTCGGCCGGCATCCAGGCCGTCGTGGTGCTGGGCCTGCCGGCGGCGGTGGGGGCGGCGGCAGCCCGCCTCATCCTGTAAGACATGGCCGACCCCCGACGCGACCAGCGAGCCGAAGACCCGGGAACGGCGCAGCGCGAGGGGCCGCCGCCGCTGCTGGAGTGGGTGGTCGCCGCGATCGGCCTGGTGGGGGTACTGGCCAGCATGGGGGTGCTGGGATGGCATGCCTGGCGCTCACCGGCTGAGGGCGCGCCGGAACCGCGCATCGAGGTGAACCGCATCGAGCCCCAGGGTGGCCAATACCTGGTGCAGCTGACGGTGCGCAACGCCGGCACCCGCGCGGCCGGTGACCTGCTGGTGTCCGGCGAGCTGTGGTCGCAGGACCAGCGGGTCGAACGCAGCGAGATGCGGCTGGACCACCTGCCGGCCGGATCGCTCGCGCGGGGCGGGCTCCTCTTCAGCCGCGACCCGCGCGGGCTGCGGCTGCAGCTGCGGGCCGAGGGCTACCAGCAACCCTGAAGCAGCTGCGGGAGCGCGGCGAGGCGGCCGCTACACTTCGTCGCCGGGCCCTGCCTGCCCTCGCCTTCATGAGTCCCGTTTCCTCTCGGCCGGCGCGTTCGCGCTGGCTCACCCTCAACATCGTCTGCCAGCTGGCCTTCGGGCTGGTGGCCATGACCGTCTGCCTGCCGTCGATGCAGGAGTGGCCGCGCCAGTTCGGCACCAGCCAGGCGATGGTGCAGCTCACGTTCAGTGCCTACATCGCCGCGTACGGGGGCCTGCAACTGGCCTACGGTCCGATCTCCGATCGCGTCGGCCGCAAGCCGGTGCTGATTTTCGGATTGCTGCTGTCGCTGGCCGGGTCGGTGATGGCGGCGCTGGCGCCGGACATCGGCCCGCTGATCGCGGCGCGCGCCCTGCAGGGCGCCGGCACCGCCGCCTGCATGGTGATCGCGCGCGCGCTGGTGCAGGACTTGTACGAGCCGCACGAGCGCACCCGCGTGATGGCCCTGTTCGGCATGGTGCTGGGGTTGTGCCCGCCGCTTGCCACGCTGCTGGGCGGGCAGCTTCACGTGCGCCTGGGCTGGCAGTCCAACTTCGTGCTGATGGCCGTGGTGTCCGGCCTGCTGGCGCTGGCGGCGTGGCGGGGTCTGCCGTCGACCCGCCCGGCCCGCCCGGGTGGCCGCTGGAGTGAGCTGGCCTCGGGCTACGCGCAACTCGCGCGCCTGCCGTCCTTCCTGGCCTATGTCGGCATCCTGGCCATGACCACGGCCACGTTCTACGCCTTCCTGGGTGGCGCGCCCATCGTGCTCGGCAGCTTCGGCGTGCGGCCCGAGCACATCGGCTGGTACATCATGGCCACGCCTCTGGCGTACATGGCCGGCAACATCCTCACCGTGCGGCTGACCGGCCGCGTCCGCGAGCGCCGCCTGATGCAGGTCGGCCAGGCGCTCACGGTGCTGGGGCCACTGATCACGGTGCTGGCGGCATTGGCGGGCGTGCACTCGCCCTGGGCACTGGCGCTGCCGATGATGGTGCTGGGCGTCGGCCACGGCCTGCTGGTGCCGCCGGCGCTGGTTGGCACGGTGGGCCTGGTGCCGACGCTGGCCGGGTCGGCCTCGGCACTGGCGGGGCTGTCACAGCAGTTCGGCGGTTCGCTGGCCGGGTACGCCGTGGGGCTGGTCGAGCACCAGGGCTCGCTCCACCTGGGCCTGATGATGCTGGGCTGGGCAGCCGTGGGCACCGGCTTCCTGGTGTGGATGCACCGCATCCGCAACCGCGACGCGCGGATCCGCGAGCCGGCGCGCTAGAGCCGGCGAGGGCCGCGTTGCGCGGCGATCCAGCCGAGCGCGAGCGCACCCGCCGCCCCCAGCAGCCATCCCTTGTTCAGGCTCAGCCAGAGGCTGGCGCTGCTCGAGCGGGCTTCGCCGTCGAACCGGCCGTGCGCACCCCAGGCTCCGGGCACCGGCTGGAACAGGTTGTCGGGCCGGTCGGGCGAGATGGGTTCGTCCATCTGCTGGCCCTCGTAGGCCGTGCGTGCGAGGTAGCGATCCAGCAGCCCCGGGAAAAGCTTGTCCGCCCAGATGGCCTTGGTGCTGGAGAACGCGACGAACACCTCGCGCCGCCGTCGCTCGACCGTCGCCAGCACGGCCTTGGCGATCACCTCGGGCTGGTAGACCGTGCCCATCGGCCGGGGGTGGCGCGGCATGCGCGTGCGGCACCAGTCGAACTGCGGCGTGTTCACCGCCGGCAGTTCGACCATGCCCAGGTGGATGCGGCTCTTGTCGTGCAGCAGTTCGCAGCGCAGGGCCTCGGTGAAGCCGTTGACGGCGTGCTTCGCGCCGCAGTAGGGCGCCTGCAGCGGGATCGCGCGATACGCCAGGGCCGATCCGATCTGCACGATGCTGCCGCGGTCGCGCGCCCGCATGCGGCGCAGCGCCGCCATGGTGCCCCAGACCACCCCGTGGTAGGTCACGTCGGTCGCCCGGCGGAATTCCTGCGGGGTGATCTCGACCATCGGCGCCACCACGGTGACCATCGCGTTGTTGATCCAGACATCGATGGGCCCGAGTTCCTGCTCCACCCGCTCGGCGGCCGCCTCGACCTGTTCCGGATCGGCCATGTCCAGCGGGATGGGCAGGGCCTGGCCGCCCAGGCCTTCGATCTCGCGCCGCGCCTCTTCGAGCCGGTCGGTATCGCGCGCCAGCAGGGCCACCCGCGCGCCTTTGCGGCCGAAAGCCGTGGCGATCGCGCGGCCCACGCCAGCGCTCGCGCCGGTGACCACCACCACCATGCCGGGTTGGATCTTCATCGTCTCGTGTCCTCGTGTTCGTTGCGGGCGCTCGGGTGGAGCACCCACCGTGAGCATTCGAGAGCCCGCGCCGGCATGGGGGTGCGATGTGCCCACGGGCGATGTAGGCCAATGCCGACTGACAGGCGGCCGCCGAGCGGCCGCGGCCGCTCATCCGATGCGGCCAGGAAAGAACTGCAGCAGCACCCAGGTCATGGTGAGGTAGCGCAGGAACTTGCCGATCAGCATGTAGAAGGTGCATGGCCAGAACGGCAGCTTCAGCCAGCCGGCCACCGCGCACAGCGGATCGCCCACGCCCGGCAGCCAGGACAGCAGGCAGGCGCGGGGGCCGAGCCGCTCGAGCCAGTCGAGCGCCCGCAGGTGGACGCTCGAACGCTTGTAGCGGTCGACCATGTGGTGCGCGCCGTACCCCAGCCACCAATCGACCATGCCGCCGAGGGTGTTGCCCAGCGTGGCGACCACGATGCCGGGCCAGAACATGTCGGGATTGATCTTGATGAGGCCGAACAGCGCCGGCTCCGACCCCATGGGCAAAAGCGTGGCCGAGATGAAGGCCACGATGAACAAGGTGGTGAGCCCGAATTCAGGTAGCGCGAGCCAGGCGAGCAGTGCGTTGAACCAGGCGTCCATGAGGCGCGCAGTATAGGCACCGGGCCCGCGCCGCGCGGTCTTCGCGATTCATCGTTGCGATCGTCCCGCCCCGGGCCGCGGGCCGCGCGCGGCCGCGTGCTCGCGGTCCCACCAGGTGGCCCACGGCTGCTCGGCGATGAGCGATCGCAGGGCCTCCATGAACGACGGCAGCAGCACGTGCTTGTCGCGGGCACGGGCCGTGACGGCATGGAAGGCCAGGCCGGACGGCTGGGCATCGCGGATGCGCCGCACCCGCACGTTGAAGCCGCCGCAGGCGGCCAGGGCGAACGAAGGCAGGATGGATGGGCCTGCGCCCGCGGCCGTCATCCCGATGATGGTTTCCAGGTGGTTCATGACCTGCGCGGGCGCGGCCGCCTGGATGCCGGCTTGCGCCTTGCGGCGGTTGATCACCTGCTGCATGCCGCTGTCCCAGGGCAGCTCCACGTAGGCCACCTTCGGGATCGCATCCCAGGCCACCCAGCGCGGTGCGGCGCCGTCGACGACATGCGGGGTCTCTCCGTGCGTGAGCAGGATGAAGCCGAGGGTGAAGAGCGGGTCGCGCTGCAGGCCGGGCGCGTTCGGACCGAAGATGCCGACCCCGCAGTCATGGTCACCGCGCCGAACCGCCTCGCCCACCTCGTCGCGGGACATCACGGTGAGCTTGAGCTCGACCTGTGGGTGGGCCCGTTGGAAGCGCTGGTACACGGCGGGCATGAGGGCCGACGAGAAGAGCGGGGTGGAGGCCACCGACAAGCGCCTGGCGGCCTGCGTGTCCGCATTCCTCAGGCGCGTGGTGGCGGCCTGGAATTCCTCGAGGATGCGCCGCGCCGAAGGCAGCAGCGCCTGGCCGGCTTCGGTCAGGCGCACCGCACGCGAGCTGCGGTCGAACAGCCGTTGGCGGAAGTGCGCTTCGAACTCGCGCACCATCAGGCTCAGCCCCGGTTGCGAGATGTGCATCTGGGTGGCCGCGTGGGTGAAGGAGCCCAGCTCCGCGATCATCACGAAGGCTTCGAATTGGCGGAGGGAGGCCATCGGATAAGTAATTGAAATCGAACGTTTTCAAAGATAAATTGGACATATTTTCAGCGAATTCCTAGCATCGTCGGCTTTGTGGCGGCACGGGTCCTGTGTGCGGCCACGTGCTCTGGAGGTCATCCATGAATGCAGGTTTTTCGGATCGCAGGGGTTTGAGCCACCGGCTCTACACGGCGCTGGTGCTGCCCTTGAAGGACGGCTACGACATCGATGAAGACGGGCTGCGCCGGCTGGTGCGCTACTACGTGCAGCACCGGTTTGCGCAGGTCGGCGGGCTGATCGCCAACCCGGAGGCGGGTGAGATCTCCTACCTCACGCGGGACGAGAAGCGCCGCGTGCTGGAGATCGTGCTCGAGGAGGCGGCGGGCAAGCTGCCGGTGCTGGCGGGCACCTTCGCCTGGACCACCCGCGAGGTGATCCAGACGGCCCAGGACGCGAAGGCGATCGGCGCCCACGGCATCTTCGTGATTCCGCCGGCCGGATCGATGGACGTGTCGGTGGCATGGGACGCGGCGCGTTACCCCGAGGTGTGGCTCGACCAGATCAAGGACCAGGATCGCGCGGTCGACTTGCCGATGTTCGCGCATCCCATCTCCAACATGACGCCCCAGTGGGGCCTGGGCCTGCCGCTGGAGCCCACGCTGAAGATCTGCCGCGAGGTGCCCAACATGGTGGGTTGGAAGATGACCTACTCGCCCCAGGGCGCGCGACTGATCGGCCGGGCCCTGCGCGAGCACGCGCCGGAGGTCGCCATCCTGCCGTCCAGCGCCCACTTCTTCCACGATTACCTGGCCTCGGGATGGCAGTTCGACGGAGCGATCAGCGGCTCGTTCAACTACGCCATGGAGTCGATGCTGGCCCACATCGAGGCCTTTGGTCGCAACGACCTCGTCGCCGCTCGCGAGGTCTGGAATTCGGGCATGGCCCGCCTGCACGAGTACGTCTACTCCGAGCCGGGCCGCCTGCATGTGCGCTACAAGATCGCGGCCTGGCTCCGGGGCCTGATCGACTCGCCCTTGATGCGGGCACCGATGCCGCGCCCCCGCGAGGAAGAGATCCGCGCTCTTGCCCGCCTGATGTCCGCCAGCGGCATCGAGGTCGTTCGCAAGGACCTCACGTCTTCGGCTTTCTGAACCCATGATGCATATGAACACTCGCCGACTCCTGATCCTGGGCGCGACGCTGTCCGCCGCCCTCTGCGCGATGCCCCTGCAGGCGCAGACCAGCTTCCCCACCAAGCCGATCCGCCTGGTCGTGCCGTTCCCTCCGGGGGGCTCCACCGACGTCGCCGCCCGGGCCTTGGGCGAGCGACTCGGCCGTGACCTGGGCCAGCCGGTCGTGGTGGAGAACAAGCCGGGCGCCGGCACCACCGTCGCCGCCGCGCACGTCGCCAGCTCGCCGGCCGATGGCCACACGCTCTACATCACCGGCACCATCACGCATGGCTCCGCGGCCGCGCTCTACTCGCGGCTGCCGTACGACCCGGTGAAATCGTTCGCGCCGGTGGCGTTGGTCACGCAATCTCCGTTCGTGGTGGTGGTGAACGCCGCCTCCAGGTTCAACAGCCTGGCCGACCTGGTCGCGGCGGGGCGTGCCGAGCCCGGCGGCGTCTCCTACGGCTCCAGCGGCAACGGTGCCGCGCCGCACCTGGCGACCGAAATGCTGGCCCGGTCGGCGGGGGTGAAGTTCCTGCACGTCCCGTACAAGGGCGTGGGGCCGGCGCTCACGGCGCTGCTGGGCAACGACGTGCAGTTCGCCATCTCCGACGTCGGGGCCGTGCCGCACATCAAGGCGGGCAAGCTGCGCGCGCTGGCGGTGTTGAGTGCCGGTCCGTCGCCGCTGATCGCCGGTGTTCCCGGCATGGCCCAGGCGGGCTTCAAGGACGTCGACATCTCGAGCAACCTGGGCATCATGGCGCCGGCCGGCACGCCCGCGGACGTGGTTGCGAAACTCAATGCCGCGATCAACCAGGCGCTGGGCGAGGAGGAGCTTCGGGCACGGCTGGTTCCGCTGGGGCAGGAGCCTTCCCCTCGCACCGCTGAAGAATTCGGCCGCATCCTCGCGGGCGATGTGGCGAAGTACCGCAACATCGTGAGGGACGTGGGAATCAAGATCGATTGATCGATTGATCGACAGCCGGCGGGCGGGGGGGCAAGGTCGCACGGCCCCCTGAGCCGCGGCGCGGGCCTGCTGCACTGCGGCAATAAAGCCGCAAAGATTTCGCAAGCCAAAAAGCGGAGCGCCTACAATCGCGCCTCTTTTTTCAGCACGCCCTTTGCATGAACATCGGCCCCTTCCCCCTGCCGAACAACGTGTTCGCAGCGCCGATGGCGGGCGTGACCGATCGCCCCTTCCGCCAGTTGTGCCGCCGCCTCGGCGCCGGCCATGCCGTGAGCGAGATGGTGACCTCGCGCCGCGAGCTGTGGAACAGCCTGAAGACCTCGCGCCGCGCCGACCACACGGGCGAGCCCGGCCCCATCGCCGTGCAGATCGCCGGCACGGAAGCGGCCGAGATGGCCGAGGCCGCGCTCTACAACATCGAGCGCGGCGCGCAGATCATCGACATCAACATGGGCTGCCCGGCCAAGAAGGTCTGCAACAAGTGGGCCGGCTCCGCGCTGATGCAGGACGAGCCGCTGGCCGTGTCGATTGCCCGCGCCGTGGTCGATGCCTGCGCCCCGCATGGCGTGCCGGTCACGCTGAAGATGCGGACCGGCTGGTCGCAGCAGCGGCGCAATGCGGTGCCGCTGGCGCGTGCCTTCGAGGACGTGGGCGTGCAGATGCTCACGGTGCACGGCCGCACCCGTGAGCAGGGCTACAAGGGGCGGGCCGAGTACGAGACCATCGCCGCGGTCAAGGCCGCGGTGCGCATCCCGGTGGTGGCCAACGGCGACATCGACTCCGCACCCAAGGCCCGCGAGGTGCTGGCCGCCACCGGCGCCGACGCCGTGATGATCGGCCGCGCGGCGCAGGGCCGGCCGTGGATCTTTCGTGAGGTGGTGCATTTCCTGGCCACCGGCCAGCCGCTCGCGCGGCCGCTGGTCGGCGAGGTCAAGCGCCTGCTGCTGCAGCACCTGCAGGACCACTACGGCCTCTACGGCGAATTCAGCGGCGTGCGCAGCGCGCGAAAGCACATCGGCTGGTACGTTCGCACGCTGCCCGGGGGCGAGGGCCTTCGGGAACACATCAACAGACTGGACGACTGCCAGGCGCAGCTTCGGGCAGTGGCCGACTACTTCGACCAGCTGGCGCTGTTCGGCGACCGGCTGCCCGAGGCCGCGGCCGAGGAACCACACGAGGAGAGCGCCGACGATGCGATCGGCGCGCAGGACGCATGAGCAAGAAGCACATCGAGGAGTGCGTGCGCACGAGCCTGGAAGGTTATTTCCGGGACTTGCGCGGCATCGAACCCAGCGACATGTACGAGATGCTGGTCAAGGTGGTGGAAAAGCCGCTGCTGGAGGTGGTGATGTCCAAGGCCGAGCACAACCAGTCCCGGGCGGCCGAGTGGCTGGGCCTGAACCGCAACACGCTGCGCAAGAAGCTACTGGAGCACAAGCTCCTGAAGTAAAGGTGGTCCACCCGGAAGCGCCTTCGGCAAAGCCGGTTCCGCGGTGGCCCTGGTGGTCGGTCACCTCTCGCGTGCCGCGCCGGTGCTCTCGAAGCTTTAAGAACTGAAGTGACCCTATGAACGCTCTGATTTCCGTATCCGACAAGACCGGCGTCCTCGAACTGGCTCGCGGCCTGCAGGCCCTGGGTGTGAGCCTGATCTCCACCGGCGGCACCGCGCGCCTGCTGCAGGACGCCGGGCTGCCGGTCACCGAAGTGGCCGAGGTGACCGGGTTTCCCGAGATGCTCGATGGCCGGGTCAAGACCCTGCACCCGATGGTGCACGGCGGCTTGCTCGCCCGGCGCGACGTGCCCGAGCACATGGCGGCCCTGCGGGCCCACGGCATCGGCACCATCGACCTGCTGGTGGTCAACCTGTACCCGTTCGAGGCAACGGTGGCCAAGCCCGGTTGCGCGCTGGAGGATGCGATCGAGAACATCGACATCGGCGGCCCGGCCATGGTGCGCAGCGCCGCCAAGAACTGGAAGGACGTGGGCGTGCTCACGGATGCCTCGCAATACGAGCCGGTGCTGGCCGAGTTGCGCGAGCACGGCAAGCTCTCGGACAAGACGCGTTTCGCGCTGTCGGTGGCGGCCTTCAACCGCATCAGCAACTACGACGCGGCGATCAGCGACTACCTCTCCGGCCTGCAGGAAGACGGCAGCCGCGCTCTGTTTCCGGCGCAGTCCAACGGCCGCTTCGTCAAGTTGCAGGACCTGCGATACGGCGAGAACCCGCACCAGCAGGCGGCGTTCTACCGCGACCTGTACCCGGCGCCAGGCTCCCTGGTGAGCGCGCAGCAGCTGCAGGGCAAGGAGCTCTCGTACAACAACATCGCCGATGCGGACGCGGCCTGGGAATGCGTCAAGAGTTTCGACACGCCGGCCTGCGTGATCGTCAAGCACGCCAACCCCTGCGGCGTGGCAGTGGGCGAGGGTGTGCTGCAGGCCTACGAGAAGGCGTTCAAGACCGATCCCACCTCGGCCTTCGGCGGCATCATCGCCTTCAACCGCGCCCTCGACGGCGCCACCGCGCAGGCGGTGAGCAAGCAGTTCGTCGAGGTGCTGATCGCCACCGACTTCACGCCCGAGGCGCTGGAGGTGTTCCGAGCCAAGGCCAATGTGCGGCTGTTGCGCATCGAGCTGCCACCCGGCGGGGCCACCGACTGGGCGCGCGGGCGCAATGCCGTGGACGTCAAGCGCATCGGCTCGGGGCTGCTGATGCAGACGGCGGACAACCGCGAGCTCTCGATCGATGAACTGAAGGTGGTGACGCGGCTGCAGCCCACGCCGCAGCAGTTGCAGGACCTGCTCTTCGCCTGGAAGGTGGCCAAGTACGTGAAGTCCAATGCCATCGTCTTCTGCAAGGACGGCATGACCATGGGCGTGGGTGCCGGGCAGATGAGCCGGCTCGACTCGGCCCGCATTGCCAGCATCAAGGCCCAGCACGCCGGCCTGTCGCTGCAAGGGACGGCCGTCGCCAGCGACGCGTTCTTCCCGTTCCGGGATGGCCTGGACGTGGTGGTCGATGCGGGGGCCAGCTGCGTCATCCACCCGGGGGGCAGCATGCGCGACGCCGAGGTGATCGCCGCGGCCGATGAGCGCGGCGTGGCGATGGTGTTCACCGGCGTGCGGCATTTCCGGCACTGAACCGGCGCGGCCGCCCAGCGGCGGCCGTCAGCCCGTGCGCAGGGTGGCGAAGACCTCGCGCGCGGCTTCCACGGTGGTGGCGATGTCGTCCTCGGTGTGGGCCGCGCTCACGAAGCCGGCTTCGTACAAAGCCGGCGCGATGTACACGCCGCGCTCCAGCAGGCCGTGGAACAGCCGGTTGAAGCGCGACGAATCGCTGGTCATCACGGTCTGGTAGTCCTGCGGCAGAGAGGACAGCAGGAAGAAGCCGAACATGCCGCCTTCGCAATCGACGCTGAACTCGACGCCTTCGGACCGGGCCACGATGGACAGGCCGTCGACCAGCGAACGCGTGCGAGCCGCCAGGGCGTCGAAGAAGCCCGGTTGCGCGATCTGCTCCAGGGTGGCCAGCCCGCAGGCGGTGGCGATGGGATTGCCCGACAGCGTGCCGGCCTGGTAGACCGGGCCCAGCGGCGCGAGCTGCTCCATCAGGGCGCGAGGGCCGCCGAAGGCCGCCAGCGGCATGCCGCCGCCAATGACCTTGCCGAGCACGGTGAGGTCGGGACGGAAGCCCGGGATCTGCCGCCCGTAGATCGACTGCGCGCCGCCGAGTGCCACGCGAAAGCCCGTCATCACCTCGTCGAACACGAGCAGCGCGCCATGCTGGTCGCACAGCTCGCGGCAGCGGCGCATGAAGGGCACGCTGGCGCGCACGAAGTTCATGTTGCCGGCGATGGGCTCGATGACCAGGCAGGCGATTTCGCTGCCGTACAGGCCGAAGGCCTGCTCCAGCTGATCGATGTCGTTGTAGGGCAGCACGGTGGTGTGCTGCGCGACCTCGGCCGGCACGCCGGCGCTGGTCGGATGGCCGAACGTGGCGAGGCCCGAGCCGGCCTTCACCAGCAGCGAGTCGGCGTGGCCGTGGTAGCAACCCTCGAACTTGACGATGCGCGAGCGGCCGGTGGCGCCGCGCGCGAGGCGGATCGCGCTCATGGCGGCTTCGGTCCCGGAGCTGACCAGCCGCACCATCTCGAGGCTGGGCATCAGGTGGACGATGGCCTCGGCCAGCTGCACCTCGCGCTCGGTCGGCGCGCCGAACGAAAAACCGTCCTGCACCGCCTGCTGCACGGCTTCGACCACGGCGGGATGGCCGTGGCCCAGGATCATGGGTCCCCAGGACCCGATGTAGTCGATGTAGCGCTGCCCGTTGGCGTCCCAGAAGTACGCGCCCTGCGCGCGCTGCACGAAGCGCGGCGTGCCGCCGACGGCGCGAAAGGCCCGCACCGGCGAATTGACCCCGCCGGGGATCAACTCGCGGGCGCGGTCGAAGAGTTCCTGGTTGCGGTCAATGCTTGGTGTCATGGGCGGGCATGTCGAAGACCTGCAGGGCCTGCGCTTCTTCTGGGGTCACGGACTCGCCTTCCGCAGCTTCCGGTTGCGCCCAGAACAGCCGGTCCGGCACGACGTGGCCCATGCCGGGGCGAAAGCCCGCGTCCAGGGACTGGTCGAGGTATTCGAGCGCTTCGGTGAAGGCGGACGTGAGGTCGGCGCCGTTGGCCACCAGGGCCGCCAGCGCCGCGCTGAGGGTATCGCCGGCGCCGCTGAACACGGCCTCGAAGCGCTCGAACCGCTGGCTGGCCAGCACGGCCACGGGCGTGCACAGCACGTTGTCGATGAACTGGTCGGGCAAGGGGATGCCGGTGACCACGGTGTAGGAGACGCCGGCATCGCCGGCCGCCTTCGCGATGTCGCGTGCGGTGGGGCTGCGCTCACCGCTCCAATCGGGCAGCAGCCAGCGCCACAGGGTGCTGTGGTTGCCGACCAACACGGTCGTCTGCGGTAGCAGGAGCTCCCGGAAGGCGTCGAGATAGAGGTCCGCCTGCGACTCGTCCCACCACGAAAGGCTGGGCATGTAGGCGATCACGGGCAGGTCGGTGTAGTCGGTGGCCACGCCGGCGATGACGCCGACGGCCTCGGGCGTGCCGGCGAAGCCGACCTTGATCACTTGCACCGGCACGTCCTCGAGGATGCCGCGCGCCTGTTCGGCCACGGCTTCATCGTCGAACGGGAAGTGGTCGAAGATGTCCGCGGTGTCGCGTGCGTACGCGCCACAGGTGACCGGCAGCGGATGGGCGCCGACCGACACGATGGCCGACACGTCGGCCGCCAGTCCGGCGGCCCCGCTCGGGTCGCCCGCATTGAAGCAGATCACGCAGGGCGGCCCGGCGTCGATGGACTCGTCGCCGGCAGCATCTTCAGGGGTGGGAGGAGTGGGCGTGGTCATGTGCCTGTGAGCATCACGCTTGTGCGCAACTTGCGAGTGCGAAGAAAGCGCGTCGATACAATCGTTGCATTCTATTGGAAGCCCTTTTAAGCTGTGACCGAAGCAAAAACCTGGATGTGTCTGATCTGCGGATGGATCTATGACGAGGCGGCCGGCGCACCAGACCACGGTATCCCTGCAGGTACCCCGTGGGCCGATGTCCCGATGAACTGGACCTGTCCCGAGTGTGGAGCCCGCAAGGAAGATTTCGAGATGGTCCAGATTTGACGGGGCTGCGCTGTGACGAATCGCGCCCGTTGACAAGAAGACGACAGGAGCGGGATCAGTGAGTACTCAATCGGCCCTGAAGGTGCTGGTGATCGACGACAGCAACACCATTCGGCGCAGCGCCGAAATCTTTCTCAAGCAAGGGGGGCACGAGGTGATGCTCGCCGAAGACGGCTTCGATGCCCTGTCGAAGATCAGCGAGTACCAGCCCCACCTGATCTTCTGCGACATCCTCATGCCGCGGCTGGATGGTTACCAGACCTGCGCGATCATCAAGCGCAACGAACGGTTCGCCGGGGTGCCGGTCGTGATGCTCTCCTCCAAGGACGGTGTGTTCGACAAGGCGCGTGGTCGCATGGTCGGCTCGCAGGACTACCTCACCAAGCCCTTTACCAAAGACCAACTGCTGCAGACGGTGCAGCAGTTTTCCCCCATCCCGGAGTGATTGAGATGCCCATCACCAACGTCCTCGTCGTGGACGACTCGAAGACCGAGTTGATGTTCATGACGGACTTGCTGCAAAGAAACGGCTATTCGGTGCGCACCGCCGAGAATGCCGACGACGCCATGCGGCGCCTCGACGAAGGCAAGCCCGACCTCATCCTGATGGATGTCGTCATGCCCGGGCAGAACGGTTTCCAGCTCACCCGCACCATCACGCGCGACCCGCGGTTCGCCGGCATGCCGGTGATCATGTGCACCAGCAAGAACCAGGAGACCGACCGCGTCTGGGGCATGCGCCAGGGTGCGCGCGACTACGTCACCAAGCCGGTCGACCCAGGCGAGCTGATCGCCAAGATCAAAGCCCTGGGCTGAGTCCGCCGTGGGCAATCGCGACGCGTTGCGCGAACTCCAGGCGCGCCTGGCCGATCGCCTGCAGGCGGCCCGCTCCGAAGGGATCCAGGCCTCCTGGCTTGCCGTCCAGGCGGGCGGCGTCAACTACCTGCTGCCACTCGCGCAATCGGGCGAGATCTTTCCCATGGCCGGTTGGCAGCCGGTGCCCTACACCCGGCCGTGGTTCCTCGGCGTGGCCAACCTGCGCGGTGGCCTCTGGGGCGTGGTCGACCTGGCCAGCTTCGTCTCGGGACAGCCGCCACAGCAGCGGGCCGACCACGTCAGGCTGCAGTCGCGGCTGGTTTCGTTGAACACCATCCTCGACGTCAACTGCGCCCTCCTGGTCGAGCGCCTGACCGGGCTGCGCGGGCTTGACGGTTTCGTTCAGTCGCAGCCGGCCGCTCCGGACGCGCCCGCCTACTTCGCCAGCCGTTACACCGACGCGCAAGGCGAGACCTGGCAGGAAATCAACCTGCAGGCTTTGTCGCAGCAACCGCAGTTCATCAGCATCAGCGCTTAACGAGAGAAGAGACATCCATGGCCTTGCTCGATCCCTTCAAGAGCCTCTTGCGACCTGCCGCGGCCGGCGCGTCGGCTGGCACGGGCGTGCGCGACAGCGACCCGACGCTGCCGGCGCGAACCTGGCGCCACCCCGAGGACATGCCGCTCGATTCCGGCTTCGGCTTCGAGGCCGAGGCGGCCGAACCGATCGAGGTGCCGCTGCTGGGACGGCGCACGGTGGTGGCCCACCAGCGCATGCTGTTCGCCGGGCTGGTGGTCAGCCTGCTCGTGCTGGGCGGCGTGGCCGCCGTGGCCGTCCGCCAGGCCGACCAGGTGGCCCAGCAGGTGGCCGCCACCGGGCAATCATTGATGCAGTCCCAGCGCCTGGCCAAGTCGGCATCGCAGGCGCTGGTGGGCAGCGCGCAGGCTTTTCCCGACGTGAAGGAGAGCGCGCAGGTGCTGGCCCGCACCGTCAAGGGCCTCAAGTCTGGCGACGACGGGCTGCGGCTCAAGCCGGTGGCCGGAAGCTATGCCGGCAACCTCGACACCATCATGCCGCTGATGGAACGCGCCGAGCGCAACGCCGGGGTGATCATGGGGCAGGAAAAGGTGCTGACCCAGGTCGGCAGTGCCTTGCGCATCATCAACCGCCAGACCGCCGATCTGCTGGAGATCAGCGAAACCGTCTCGTCCATCAAGCTGCAGCAGAACGCCTCGGCGGCCGAGATCTCTTCCGCCGGCCAGCTGATCATGCTCACCCAGCGCATCGGCAAGTCGGCCAACGAATTCCTCACCATGGAAGGTGTGAGCCCGGAGGCCGTGTTCCTGCTGGGGCGTGACCTCAAGACTTTCCGCGAAGTCGCCCAGGGGCTGCTCGACGGCAGCCCCGAGCTGCGCTTGCCGCCCACGCGCGATGCGCAGGCCCGCGAGCAGCTCAAGAACCTGATCGCCACCTACGAGGGCACCCGCACCGAGGCCGGCGCGATTCTCGACAACCTGCAGGGGCTGGTGGCGGCCCGCGAAGCGCAGCTGGCGGTGCTGGCTGACAGCGAACCCTTGCGCCGTGCGCTGGAAGAGCTCCAGGCGGAGCTGTCCGGGCACACCGGGCTGGGTGCGGGTGCGCTGGCGGCGCTCGTCATCGCGGCCATCATCGCCATCGGCTGCTCGGTCGGACTGGCCTTCGTGCAGTTGCAGGACAGCCGCCGCCGCCAGAGCATCGCCGAGTCGCAGAAGGCGGAAGCCGAGCGGCAGCAGCAGGAAGCGCGGCGGGTGAACGACGCCAACCAGGCGGCGATCCTGCGGCTGATGAACGAGTTGCAGACCGTGGCCGAAGGCGACCTCACGCAGGAGGCGACCGTGACCGAGGACATCACCGGCGCCATCGCCGACTCGGTGAACTACACGGTCGAGGAGCTGCGGCAGCTGGTGGGCAACGTGCAGAGCACGGCGACCCGGGTGGCGCAGACCACCGCACTCGTCGAGAGCACCTCCACCGAGCTGCTGGCCGCATCGACCGAGCAACTGCGCGAGATCCGGGAAACCGGCCAGTCGGTGCTCGACATGGCCAGCCGCATCAACCAGGTGTCCGGCCAGGCGCAGGAGTCGGCCCAGGTCGCGCGCCAGTCGCTGGTCGCCGCCGAATCCGGGCTGCGGGCCGTGCAGAACGCCATCGGCGGCATGAACGCCATTCGCGACCAGATCCAGGAGACCTCCAAGCGCATCAAGCGGCTGGGCGAGTCGTCGCAGGAGATCGGCGAGATCACCGAGCTGATTTCCGACATCACCGAGCAGACCAACGTGCTGGCCCTGAACGCCGCCATCCAGGCCGCGTCCGCGGGCGAAGCCGGTCGCGGCTTCTCGGTGGTGGCCGAGGAAGTGCAGCGCCTGGCCGAGCGCTCCGCCGACGCCACGCGCCAGATCGCGGCCCTGGTCAAGACCATCCAGACCGACACCCAGGACGCGGTGGCCGCCATGGAGCGCTCCACGCAGGGCGTGGTCGAGGGGGCGAAGCTCTCCGACAACGCCGGTGCCGCCCTGACCCAGATCGACCAGGTCTCGCGCCGGTTGGCCGAGCTGATCGAGCAGATCTCGGCCTCGGCCTCCAGGGAGGCCGATTCCGCCAACGTGGTGGCCGGCAGCATCCAGCACATCTTCGCGGTCACCGAGCAGACCGGGGAAGGCACCCGTTCGACCGCCCAGCAGGTGCGCGAGCTCTCGCGCATGGCCGACGAGCTGCGCCAGTCGGTCGCGCGTTTCAAGATCGTCTGACGCGGCGCGTCCCCTGCCATGCAAGCCCAAGACACCGGACACGATCTCGCCATTCACGACCTGGGTCCGTTGGCCTGGGTGCTGGATGAACTGCGCAAATCGCTCGAAGCCTCTTGTTCGGCGCTGCGACGGTTCCTGCGCGAGGCCGCCCAGGCCCAGGCCGAGCAGGCCGAGCAGGGGCCGGTCGACTCCGCGCAGTTGCGCATCGCGCGCCAGCACCTGCACCAGGCGTTGGGCGCCCTGGAGATGGTGGGGCTGCGCGCCCCCGCGCAGGTCCTGCGGGCCATGGAAGCCGCGCTGCAGGCCTTCGTGCAGCGCCCGCAGCAGTGCGATGACGTGGCCTTCCTCAAGATCGAACGCGCCGGTCTGGCGCTGATTGAATTCCTCGAGGCGCTGCTGGCGGGTAAACAGTTGTCGGCCGTGGCCCTGTTTCCGCAGTACCGCGACGTGCTGGCGCTCAGCGGGGCCGAGCGCGTGCACCCGGCGGACCTGTGGTCGCTCGACTGGCGCTGGCACCATCCCGAGCTGCCCGAGGGTGTGCAGCCGCTGGCCTATGCGCCGGCGCTGCGGTCCCGGATGGACCAGGCCGTGCTGCGCATCGTCAAGTCCTTCGACAGCGTGGCGGCGCTAGAGCTCAGTCGAATCACCCTGGGGCTGGCGGCGGCTCAGCCGCAGCGGCAGGCGCGGGTGTTCTGGCAGGTTTGCGCCGCCTATTTCGAGGCGGTGGCCCTGGGCCGGCTGCCGGCCGACCTGTACGTCAAGCGCGCCGCTTCGCGCGTGCTGGTCCAGTACGCCCAGTTGGCCAAGGGCGACCCCGGCGTCTCCGAGCGCCTGGCCCAGGACCTGGTCTTCTTCTGCGGCCAGGCCGGCGTGGCCTCGGCAGACGAGGCACCCCTGCTGCACGCCGTGCGCCGGGCCTGGGGCCTGGAAGCCCTGGCGTCCGTCGACTACGAACGCGAGCAGTTCGGCCGATTCGACACGGCCGGCCTGGCCCAGGTGCGCAAGCGCATTGCGGCGGCCAAGGACATCTGGTCGCAGCTGGCCGGCGGCGAGCCCGTGCGGCTGCGCAGCTGCGCCGATCACTTTCGCCAGCTCGGCGAGGCGCTGGTGCGGCTGCACCCCGGCTCCGCCCGGCTGGCCAAGGCCTTGCAGGCGGTCGGCGAGGAGGTGACGCAGTCCACGGTGTTGCCCGCGCCCGAACTGGCCATGGAGGTCGCGACGGCGGTGCTGTACCTCGATGCGGCCTTCCAGGACCTGGACCAGGACGAAGCGGTGCTGCGCTCGCGTGCCCAGCGGCTCGCCGAGCGGCTGGACCGCGCGCGGCAGGGCGGCTCGCCCGAGGCGCTGGAGACCTGGATGGAGGAGCTCTATCGCCGGGTCAGCGATCGCCAGACCATGGGCAGTGTGGTGGGCGAGCTGCGCGGCGTGCTCGGCGAGATCGAGAAGGACCTGGACGCCTTCTTCCGCGAGCCGCACGAGCGGGCTCCGCTCCAGGCGGTCCCCGCTCGGCTGGTGCAGATGCGTGGCGTGCTGTCGGTGCTCGGCCTGCACCAGGCCGACCAGGCCGTGTTGCGCATGCGGGCGGAGATCGACGCCCTGCTGATGGGCAGCGTGCAGCCGCCCGAAGGCTTCGAGACGCTGGGCAACAACCTTGGCGCCCTGGGCTTCCTCATCGACATGCTGAATTACCAGCCCGTGCTGGCCAAGAAGCTGTTCGTGTTCGATGCGGCGGTGGGCGAGCTGCGGCCGCTGATGGGGCGTGCCGCGCCGGCCGAACGGCGGGTGCCGCGCCCTGCGGCGATACCGGCGGACCAGCGGCCCGGGCTGCCGGCGCCGCCTGCGGCCGACGCTTCGACGACGAGTGCCGAGCAGCCGGTTGCGCAGGTGACGATGCCGTCCGCGCCGGACACCCCCGACACACCGGACACGGCCCCGGATGCCGCGCCGGATACCGGGGTCGACGACGAGCTACTCGAGATCTTCCTGGAGGAGGCTCGCGAAGTGGTGCAGGGCGCCAGCGCCTCGCTGGCCTTGTTGCGTCGCCAGCCAGGCGAGCTGGGCGAACTCACGGGCGTGCGCCGCGCCTTCCATACCCTCAAGGGCAGCTCGCGCATGGTCGGTCTGGCCGAATTCGGCGAAGCGGCCTGGGCGCTGGAGCAGGTGTTCAACGCCTGGCTGGCCGAGCACCCCTGCGCCAGCGAAGACCTGCTGGCCTTGGCCGCGCCCGCCTTGACGGGATTCGGACGATGGGTCGAGGACATCGCGGCCGGCCGCGATTCCGGCTGGCGCGCCGCGATGTTCAGGACGCCGGCCGATGCGTTTCGGCGCGGCGAACCGCTGCAGCCGCTGGTCTTCCCGGAGCAGGCCGAGGGGGCGGGCGAAGCTCCGCCGGCCGTGCTCAGCGACACGCCAGAGATGGTGGACGCCGCCGCATCCGCGCCCGCGTCGCCGTCGGCCGAAGAACCGGCGGTACTCGACTTCGACGGATTCGGCGAGGTCGAAGAGGTCGTGCTGGGCGGCGCCGAGCCGCTGGACGACACCCCTGTCGCCAAGCCGGCGGAGCTCCATGAATTCGAGGCGAGCATCGAGCCGCTTGCCTGGCCCGAGACGGCGGACGAACCCGCCGAGATGAAGCTGTCCGATGCCGGCGTCGAACGGACCCTCCACCAGGAGGGCCTGTCGTCGCACGACATGCACGGCCTCGAGGTGACGGAAGGCCAGGACGACGACGCGCTCGATGCCTGGACAGCCGCGCACCAGGAACCTGCATGGCCGCAGCCTGTCGAAGCGGTCGCCGAGCCGGTGGCGCAGCCGCCCGGACAATGGGTTGGGCAGGCTCTTGCCGAAGCTCCGTTCGCCGAAGCTGCGTTCGCCGAAGAGGCGCCGCCGATAGAGCCGTTGCCGTCGGCGCTGGAACTGCCCGAGCTACCGGCCACCGCAGCCGCTGCACCAGAGGCGCCGGAACTCGCCCAGGCGATCGACGAGTCCTCTGAGCCTGCGCCCGCCGTGAGTTCCGACATGCCTGAAGAGGCGCGGGTTGCAGACCTGCCGGAGGTCTTCGCGGGCGAGCCCGCCGAGGAGCACGTGCGGGTGATCGGTTCGCTGCGGATCGGCATCCCCCTCTACAACGTCTACCTGAACGAAGCCGACGAGTGGTCTCGTCGCCTGCAGCTCGAGCTGTCGGAGTGGGCGCTCGAAACCACCACCGAACTGCCCGAAAGCGCAGTGGCCATGGCGCATTCGCTGGCGGGCAGCTCGGCCACGATCGGCTTCCACGCCCTGTCCGGCGTCGCGCGCACGCTGGAGCACGCCCTGGTGCAGACCCGGGCGCGGGGTGTCGGCTCGGTACGGCACGGTGCGGTCTATAACCGCGCGGCCGAGGAAATCCGCCGCCTGCTGCACCAGTTCGCGGCCGGCTTCTTGAAGCAGCCCGACCTCAGCGTGGTCCAGGATCTCCTGGCGCTGGACACCGAGCCCGGCACGCCGGCCGCGGCCGCACCGGAGGTCACCACGCTGCCGTCCACGGCCGCACCGGTGATGCGCGTTGTGGCCAGCCTCGACGACCAGCGCGACGGGATCGATGCCGTCGACGCCGTCGACTGCGACCTCTTCCCGATCTTCGAGGAAGAAGCCGCCGAACTGCTGCCGCAGCTCGGCGGTGCGTTGCGCCAGTGGCATGCGCGTCCCACCAACCGCAGTGCGCGAGAGGCGGTGCTGCGCTGCCTGCACACGCTCAAGGGCAGCGCCCGCCTCGCGGGCGCGCTGCGCCTGGGCGAAATGGCGCATCGGCTGGAGTCGCTGGTGGAGCAGGTCGGCGCCGATGCGGTGACCGAAGCCGACATCGATCCGCTGTTGCAGCGCTTCGACGCGATGCAGTCCGCCTACGAGCAACTGCGGGTGCCCGCGAGCCATGTTCCGGCGGAGGTGGAGGCATCGGGAACTCCGCCCGAGCCGGCGCAGCCGCAGGAAACCGTCCCGGCGCCGGTTGCGCAGGCGGGCGGGCTGGCCGCGCCGGTCAGCACCTCGCTGGCCGCCCGGCGGGTCTCGGCCAGCCAGCAGGTCCGGGTGCGCTCGCACCTGCTCGATCGCCTGATGAACCAGGCTGGCGAGGTCATGATCAGCCGTTCGCGGCTGGAGGACGAACTGCGCAGCCTGCGTACCTCCCTGCACGAGCTCACGGGCAATCTCGAGCGCCTTCGCGGGCAGCTGCGCGACGTGGAGTTGCAGGCCGAGGTGCAGATGCAGACCCGGCTGGCACAGGCCAAGGACAGCACCTCCAACTTCGATCCGCTCGAGTTCGACCGCTTCACCCGCATGCAGGAACTCACCCGCATGATGGCCGAGTCGGTCAACGACATCGGCACCGTGCAGCGCAACCTGCAGCGCACCGTGGAGGCCACCGAGGACGACCTGGCGGCGCAGGCGCGTCAGACCCGTGAGCTTCAGCGCGACCTGCTGCGCACGCGGATGGTCGAATTCGAGGCGATCGCCGACCGGCTGTACCGGGTGGTCCGCCAGGCCAGCAAGGACACCGGGCGCCCGGTCAAGCTGGACATCGAGGGCGGCTCCATCGAAGTCGACCGCGGCGTGCTCGATCGCATGACGCCTGCCTTCGAGCATCTGCTGCGCAATTGCGTGGCGCATGGCATCGAAGAGCCGGCGATCCGGTCGGCGGCCGGCAAGGACGCGACGGGCCAGATTCGCATCGTGCTGGGCCACGAGGGCAACGACGTGTCCGTCGAGTTCCGCGACGACGGCGCCGGGCTCGACCTCTCGCGTATCCGCCAGCGCGCAGTCGAACAGGGGCTGCTCCCCGCCGACGGCACCCCGGGCGACGACGAGATCGCGCAGCTGATCTTCTCGCCAGGCTTCAGCACCGTGACCCACGTCACCGAACTGGCTGGCCGCGGCATCGGCATGGACGTGGTGCGGGCCGACGTCGACGCCCTGGGCGGACGCATCGAGATCGACAGCCGCCCGGGTGCGGGTGCCAGCTTCCGGCTGGTGCTGCCCCTGACCACGGCGGTCACGCAGGTGGTCATGCTGCGCAGCGGCCAGCTGTCGGTGGGGGTGCCCGCCAACCTGGTGGAGATCGTGCGCCGGGCCGGACCGGCCGAGCTCGAGCGGGCCTACGCCGAGTCGCGCTTCATCCACGACGGCGAGGAACTCCCGTTCTTCTGGGGCGGTGCGCTGCTGCAGTCGTCGGCCCGCAGCGCCGAGACCGGCCGCAGCCTGCCGGTGGTGATCTTCCGAAGCGCCTCGCGCCGCGTGGCGGTGCACGTCGATGAAGTGCTCGGCAGCCAGGAAGTCGTGGTGAAGAACCTGGGGCCGCAGCTCTCGCGCCTGCCGGGCCTGGCCGGCATGTCGGTGCTGCCCTCCGGGGCCGTGGTGCTGATCTACAACCCGGTGGCGCTGGCCGCCGTGTACGGGGAGCAGGCCCTGCAGTTCAGCGCGGGCCAGCCGGTCGCCGGTGAGGCGGGGCCGCTGGCGATGGCCGCGCCCCGCGTGCCCCTGGTGCTGGTGGTGGACGATTCCATCACCGTGCGACGCATCACGCAGCGCCTGCTGCAGCGCGAGGGCTACCGCGTTGCCCTGGCGGCCGATGGCTTGCAGGCATTGGAGCGGCTGGCCGAGGAGACGCCGGCCGTGGTGCTGTCGGACATCGAGATGCCGCGCATGGACGGCTTCGACCTGGCCCGCAACATCCGGGGCGACGTGCGCTGGGCCGAGCTGCCCATCGTGATGATCACCTCGCGCATCGCCGAAAAGCACCGCGAGCATGCGCGCCAGCTCGGCGTGCGCCACTACCTGGGCAAGCCGTACTCCGAAGATGAGCTGCTGGGCCTGGTACGGCGCTACTGCGCGGCCGCCTTGACCACCGCGTAGCGGCGCAGGGTGCGCTCCCGTGCGGCCGCGTGGTCCACCACCGGCCGCGGATAGTCCAGGCCCAGCCGCACACCCGCCTGCGCAAGCTGTGCGGAAGACGCGGTCCATGGGGCATGCAGCGCCGCCCCTTCCAGGCCAGCCAGCTCGGGCACGTAGCGGCGGATGAAACGGCCGTCGGTGTCGAATCGCCGGCTTTGCGTCACGGGGTTGAAGATGCGGAACCAGGGCTGCGCATCGCACCCCGAGGAGCTCGCCCACTGCCAGCCGCCGTTGTTCGACGCCAGTTCGAAGTCGTTCAGCAGGCGGGCGAACCAGCGCTCGCCCGAGCGCCAGTCCAGCCCCAGGTCCTTGCACAGGAAACTGGCGGCCACCATGCGCAGGCGGTTGTGCATGTAACCCGTGCTGGCCAGTTGCCGCATCGCGGCGTCCACCAGCGGGTAGCCGGTGCGGCCTTCGCACCAGGCTGCGAACAGCGCGTCGGCCCCGGGGCCGCGTTCCCATTCGATCGCGTCGTATTCACGGCGAAACGAGTGGCTGCCGCCGGAGGCGTCGGCCACATGCGCGAAGTTGGCCAGGATCTGGAAGTAGAACTCCCGCCAGATCAGCTCCTTGAGCCAGGTGGCGGCGCCGGCGCTGCCCCGTGCGGCGCGCTGCCGCGCCGCGCCTGCCGCCTGCCGGATCGACAGGGTGCCGAAGCGCAGGTGCACACCGAGGTAGCTGGGCCCGCGCAACGCCGGGAAATCGCGCAGCTCGTGGTAGCGGTCGATCCGTTCGGCGAAGTTCTCGAGGAGCTTGGACGCGCCCTCGATCCCCGCCGGGATCGGCAGCGCGGCAGGCTCGAACCCGATCTCGCTGAGCAGGGGAACGGGCCGGCCGTATGTCGCGGGCCGGTCCGCGAGCGCGTGGGCATGCGGCTCGACGGCATGCGGCTCGAAGTCGACATCGTCCGCCTTGGCCAGCCAGGCTCGCTGGTAGGGGGTGAACACCGAGAACGGGGTGCCCGCCTGGGTCAGCACCTCGCGGCGCTCGAAGATCGTGTGGTCCTTGAAGGTGTGCAGCGCGATGCCGGCCGCGGTGAGCGCGGCACGCACCCCGGCGTCGCGGGCCAGCGCGGCCGGCTCGTCATCGTGGTTGGCGAACACCGCCTGCACGCGCAGCTCGCGTGCCAGGCGCGGCACCTCGTCGGCCGCGGCGGCGTGGCGGACGATCAGCCCGGCCTGCGCCGAGCCGGCCAGCGTCCGCAGCGCCTCGTCCAGTTGCACCAGGGATTCGCGGATGAAGCTCACGCGCCGGTCCTGGCGCGGCAAGGGGTCGAGGATGGGGCGGTCGAAGACGAAGACCGCGTGCACGCGCGCGCAGTGGCGCAGGGCCTGGGCCAGCGCGACGTTGTCGTGGGCGCGCAGGTCGCGCCGGAACCACATCAGTCCGGCCGCGTGGGGCTTGTCTGGCGGGCCGGACGGGGGCATCGGATCAAGGGGGGGTGCGTAAAATCCGCATCATGCCCGCAACCGATGCCGACGCGATCAACCTGACGCATCACTTCCTGATCGCCATGCCGGGCATGGAAGACGCCCGCTTCGCGGGCAGCGTCATCTATCTGTGCGAGCACAGTTCGCGCGGCGCCCTCGGCATCGTGATCAACAAGCCCAGCGACATCAACCTCAAGCACTTGTTCGAGAAAGTGGACCTGCCGCTGGGGCGGGACGACCTGATGGCCGCGCCGGTGTTCCAGGGCGGACCCATCGCCACCGAGCGGGGCTTCGTGCTGCACGAGGCGGTCTATGCCGGCGGCAGCGAGCCGAACGAAACGGTGTACGCCTCGACCATGACCATTCCTGGCGGCCTGGAGATGACCACCTCCAAGGACGTGCTGGAGGCGCTGTCCACCGGCGCCGGGCCGCGCAAGGTGCTGGTCTCGCTGGGGTATTCGCAATGGGGCGAGGGGCAGCTCGAGTCCGAGCTCGCCGAGAACAGTTGGCTCACCGTCGGAGCCGACCCCGCCGTCATCTTCGACACACCGGTGGAGCAGCGTTACCAGAAGGCGCTCGGGCTGCTGGGTCTGGAGAGCTGGATGCTCTCGCGCGACGCGGGGCACGCATGAGCGCCGCCCGGCCGCCCGAAGGCGCTCGCCCCCTCCGCTTGCGCAGGGGGGAGGAGCAGCCCGCGCAGCGGGCAAGCCTGGGGGAGGTCACCCCGTGAGCGCCGCCCGGCCCGACGTTCCCCCGCATTTCCAGACCTTCCTTGCTTTCGACTACGGGCTCAGGCGCACCGGAGTCGCCGTGGGCAACCGGCTGATGCGCACGGCCACGCCCCAGCGGACCATCCGCGCCGAAGGGGCGTCGCGCCTGAACGAAGCCGAGGCCCGGGTTCGCGAGTGGCAGCCCGACGCGCTGGTGGTCGGGGTGCCGTTCCATCCCGATGGCGCCAGCCACGAAAATACCGCCCGTGCCCGCAAGTTCGCCCGCCAGCTGCATGGCCGGCTGGGCCTGCCGGTGTACGAGGTCGATGAGCGCTACAGCACGACCGAGGCGCGCTCGGACGGCGCGGCCGATGCCGACGCCGGCGCCGCCTGCGTGATCCTTGAACAGTTTCTGAGGAGTATTGGATGAACCGAACAGGCGAGGGCGCCTTGCTGCTCGACGCCGAGGCGCTGTACCGCGAGCTGCTTCGCGGCGTGCGCGGCCTGATGGGGGCCGACGCCCGCCTGGTGGGCATCACCTCGGGCGGCGCGTGGCTGGCCGAGCGGCTGCAGCAGGACCTGGGGCTGTCCGGTCCGCCGGGGGTCATCTCCTCGGCCATGCACCGTGATGATTTCGCGCGCCGCGGCATGTCGGGCGCGGGCCAGCAGACGCTGCTGCCCTTTGAGGTGAATGACGCGCGCATCGTCCTGCTCGACGACGTGCTCTACACCGGCCGCACCATCCGCGCGGTGCTCAACGAGTTGTTCGACTATGGGCGTCCGGCCCGCGTGCAGCTGGCGGTGCTGGTGGATCGCGGTGGGCGCGAGCTGCCGGTGCAGGCGGACTTCGCGGCTGCGCGCGTGTCGCTGCCGGACGCGCAATCGCTGGAGCTCGCGCGCGATGCGCAGGGCCGGTTCAGCTTCAAGGTGGAAGGCGCCTGACGCATGCTCTTCAAGCGAAACCCGCAACTCAATCGCAACGGCGAGCTGATCCACCTGCTGTCCACCGAAGGCCTGCCGCGCGACATCATCACCCACATCCTGGACACCGCCTCGAGCTTCGTGAGCGTGAGCGATCGCGAAGTCAAGAAGGTGCCGCTGCTGCGTGGCAAGAGTGTGTTCAACCTGTTCTTCGAGAACAGCACCCGCACCCGCACCACGTTCGAGATCGCGGCGACGCGGCTGTCGGCCGACGTCATCAACCTCGACATCTCGCGTTCGTCGGCGGCCAAGGGCGAATCGCTGCTGGACACCATCGCCAACCTCTCGGCCATGGCGGCCGACATGTTCGTGGTGCGGCACAGCGAGTCGGGCGCGCCCTACCTGATCGCCCAGCACGTGGCGCCGCACGTGCACGTGATCAATGCCGGCGATGGCCGGCACGCGCATCCCACGCAGGGGCTGCTCGACATGTACACCATCCGCCACTACAAGAAAGACTTCACGCAGCTCACCGTCGCCATCGTGGGTGACGTGCTGCATTCGCGGGTGGCGCGTTCGGACATCCATGCCCTCACCACGCTCGGCTGCGCCGAGGTGCGGGTGGTCGGGCCCAAGACCCTGGTGCCGGGCGACCTGTCGCACATGGGCGTGCGCGTGTTCCACAGCCTGGAGGAAGGCATCCGCGGTTGTGACGTGGTGATCATGCTGCGGCTGCAGAACGAACGCATGAGCGGCGCGCTGCTGCCCTCGTCGCAGGAGTTCTTCAAGAGCTTCGGCCTCACCCCCGACAAGCTGCGGCTGGCCAAGCCCGACGCCATCGTGATGCATCCCGGACCGATCAACCGCGGCGTCGAGATCGACTCGGCCGTGGTGGATGGCCGCCAGAGCGTGATCCTGCCGCAGGTGACCTTCGGCATCGCGGTGCGCATGGCGGTGATGAGCATCGTCTCCGGCAACGAAGCCTGACCATGAAGATCCTGATCAAGAACGGGCGCCTGATCGACCCGGCGAGCCGGCGCGACGAGACCGGCGACGTGGCCCTGGCCGCCGGCCGCATCGTGGGCCTGGGGCGGGTCCCGGCCAATTTCGCGCCCAACCGCGTGATCGACGCCACCGGCTGCGTCGTGACCTCGGGGCTGGTGGACCTGGCCGCCCGCCTGCGCGAACCGGGCCACGAGCACGAGGGCATGCTCGAGAGCGAAATGGCCGCGGCCGTCGCGGGCGGCGTGAGCTGCCTGGTGTGCCCGCCGGACACCGACCCGGTGCTGGACGAACCCGGCCTGGTGGAGATGCTCAAGATGCGCGCCGAGAAGCTGCACCAGGCGCGCGTGTTCCCGCTGGGTGCGCTCACCCGCGGCTTGCAGGGCGAGGTGCTGACCGAGATGGTCGAACTGGTCGAGGCGGGGTGCGTGGGTTTCAGCCAGGCCGAGGTGCCGCTGGCGAACACGCAGGTGCTGCAGCGCGCCCTGCAGTACGCATCCACCTTCGGCTATTCGGTCTGGCTGCGCCCGCAGGAGCTGCACCTGGGTCGGGGGGTCGCCGCCAGCGGGCCACTGGCCACCCGATTGGGCCTGGCCGGCGTGCCGGTAGCCGCCGAGACCATCGCCCTGCACACGATTTTCGAGTTGATGAAAACCACCGGCGCGCGCGTGCACCTGTGCCGCCTGAGCAGCGCGGACGGGGTGGAGCTGGTGCGCCAGGCCAAGGCGCGCGGCCTGCCCGTCACCTGCGATGTGAGCGTCAATTCGCTGCACCTGACCGACGTGGACATCGGCTACTTCGACAGCCGCGCCCGCCTGAACCCGCCGCTGCGCCAGCAGCGTGACCGCGACGCCCTGCGCCAGGGCCTGGCCGACGGCACCGTCGATGCCCTGGTGTCCGACCACACCCCGGTGAAGGAGGACGCCAAGACCTTGCCCTTCGCCGAGGCCGAGCCAGGCGCCACGGGGCTCGAGCTGCTGCTGAGCCTCGCGCTCAAGTGGGGCCAGGACAGCGGCGCCGGCATGGCTCGAGCCTTGGCCGTGGTGAGTTCAGAGCCGGCCCGCGTGCTGGGCGCGGCCCTGCGCACGCTGCAGGCCAGCTGCGGCCAGCTGGTCGAAGGCGGCGTGGGCGATGTCTGCGTGTTCGACCCGGCCGCGGCCTGGCAGCCGGAGCCCGCAAGCTTGCGCAGCCAGGGCAAGCACACCCCGTTCTCCAGCTATGAGCTGCCGGGGCGGGTGCGATGCACGATCGTGGGCGGCCAGGTCGCCTTCGAGCAGTGGGACCGCGCCTGAGGCGGGGGCGATGAAGGCCGGTCGCGCGGCCGTGCGGCTTTCGCGCACCCTGTGGGGGGTGCTGGCCGGCTACCTCACCGTGCTGCTGCGATTCCCGCGCCTGGATCCGCTGCAGCGCCAGCAGGAGGTGCAGGCCTGGGCCCGGCGCATGCTGCGGGCGCTGGACGTGCGGCTGGAGGTGCGCGGTGCGCCCGCGGCCGGGCCGGTGCTGCAGGTGGCCAACCACCTGTCGTGGCTGGACATCCTGGTGCTGCTGGCCGCCGGGCACTGCCGCTTCGTCTCGAAGGCCGACGTGCGCCACTGGCCCTTCATCGGCCGCATGGCCACCGGCGCCGGCACGCTCTACATCGCGCGCGAGTCGCGCCGGGACGCCATGCGGGTGGTGCACCGCATTGCCGCCAGCGTGCAGGCCGGCGAGGTGGTGGCGGTGTTCCCCGAGGGGGCGACCGGCGACGGTCGCACCGTGCTGCCCTTCCATGCCAACCTGCTGCAGGCGGCCATCTCGACGCAGTCGCCGGTCCAGCCGGTCGCCCTGGATTTCATCGACGCCGCCAGCCGCCGGCGCACCGACATCCCGTGCTTCATCGGCGACGACACGCTGGTCTCCTCGGCCTGGCGAACGATCACCGCCGAACCCCTGGTGGCGGTGGTGCACTATGGCCCCTTGCAGGCCGCAGGGGGCCGCGACCGGCGCGCCTGGGCCGAGGAGCTGCAACACGCGGTTGCAGAGCTGCGTGGGAAAGCCTAATCGGGCTTGCGCGAGCTGTGCGCCGGCATCGGCGCGGTGCGCGGCCGGGCGATGCCGCCGCCGCTGCCCGGCGCCGCAACGACCGTGGCGCGCGGGGCGGGCGGCTGCGCCGCTGCGCAGGGCATCTGGCACAGCTCACGGCCTTGCACGGGGCAACTGCGGTTGAACGTGACCACGTGGTCGACCTGCGGGCGAATGCCGATCCACTCGCCCAGCCGATGGTCGTGGTGGCTGGGCACATGCGCCAGCACCGTATGGCCACTGGCCAGGCGCAGCGTGTAGAGGAACTCCGAGCCGCGGAAGGCCTTGCGGACGATCTCCGCCTTCACGGGCGCGTCGTCGTCGTGGAGGATGTCGTCGGCGCGCAGCAGCACGTCACATTCGCCGCCCGCGTACGCGCAGGGCAGGGGGCATTCGGCCACATCGCTCAAGGGGCCGATGGGGGTGTCGACCACCACCTTGTCGTCGCACTGGCGGATGGTGGCGGGGGTGAAGACGCCGTGCCCGATGAAATCCGCCACGAAGCGGGTGGCCGGGCGGTGATAGAGGCTGTACGCGTCGTCCCACTGGTGCAGGTGACCTTCGTGCATCACGCCGATGGAGTCGGCGATGGCAAAGGCTTCGAGTTGATCGTGCGTCACGAAAAGTGCCGTGGCACCCGCGGCCTTCAGGATGCCGCGGACCTCATGGGCGAGGCGCTCGCGCAGGTCGACGTCGAGGTTGGAGAATGGCTCGTCCAGCAGCAGCAACTGGGGCCGTGGAGCGAGCGCGCGGGCCAGTGCGATGCGCTGCTGCTGGCCGCCCGAGAGCTCGTGCGGCATGCGCCGTTCGATACCCGGCAGGCCGACCAGCTCCAGCACCTCGGCCACCCGGCGTCCCCGGTCGGCACGCCCCAGCCGTGAGATGCCGAAGGCGACATTGCGCCCGATGTCCAGGTGCGGAAAGAGCGCGTAATCCTGGAAAACCATGCCGATCCGGCGGTCCTCGGCGGGCAGGTGCACGCCGGCGGCGCCGACGACCTTGCCCGAGACGCGGATCTCGCCCGCGCTGACCGACTCGAGCCCGGCAATGGCCCGCAGCAGCGTGGTCTTGCCGCAGCCCGAGGGGCCGATGAGCACCCCGATGCCGCCCGCCGGCAGGCCGAAGGACACGCCATCCACCGCCGGGTGGGCGCGACCGGCGTAGCGAACGGACACCTGCGACAGCTCGAGATGCATGAGGCGATTCTAGATGCTTACAATTCTCATTTGCATCGACCGGCTGTCGCAGGCCACTTGTTTTTCATGCAATCGCCTCGGCTTCCGGATTTCCTGCTGCTCGTGCTCGGGCTCGTGATCGTGGTGCCTGTGGGCGGCGTGCTGGCCGCCTGGCTGCAGTGGGACGCGCGCAGCGCGGACATCCTGCGCCAGATGGCGTCGACGGTGCTGGCCGAGTACGCCATGACCAGCTTGCTGCTGTGCACCGTGGTCGCGTTCGGAGTTGCCGTGGTCGGCACCGCATGCGCCGCCTGCGTGACGCTCTTCGATTTCCGCGGCCGGCGCACGTTCGAGTGGGCCTTGCTGCTTCCGCTGGCCGTGCCGGCGTACGTGGTCGCTTACGCCTATACCGACTTCCTGCAGTTCAGTGGCCCCCTGCAAAGCGGCGTTCGTGCGGCTTTCGGGCTCGAAGGGCGGGTCTTCCCCGAGATCCGGAGCCTGCCCGGCGCGGCCTGGGTGTTCGTCTTCGCGCTCTATCCGTACGTCTACCTGCTTGCCAGGGCGGCGCTGGGCGAACGAGCCTCGCACCTGATGGAGGCGGCCCGCCTGCTGGGCGCTCCTTTGGGCCGGCGCATCCGCAGCGTGGCGCTGCCGCTGGCGCGACCCGCTGTGGCGGCCGGGGTGGCGCTGGCGCTGATGGAGACGCTGGCCGACTTCGGCGTGACCAGCTACTTCGGCATCCAGACCTTCAGTGTCGGCATCTACAAGGCGTGGCTGGCGATGGACGACCGGATCGCTGCCGCCCAGCTGGCGACGAGCCTGTTGGCGGTGGTCGCGTTGCTGCTGGCGTTGGAATGGCGTTCGCAGCGGCGGCTTCGCTTCTCCACGGCGCGCGGCGGGCGCGCCGGCTCCTCCGATTCGCAGCCCACGCCGCTGCGCGGTGCGCCGGCACGCCTGGCCCAGGCGATCTGTGCCTTTCCGATCCTGATGGGCTTCGTACTGCCCGTGCTGTTCATGCTGCGCCCGCTGGCAGCGGACTGGTCGGTGCTGCCGTGGGACCGGTTCGTCCTGTGGGCGAGCAACAGTGTGCGACTCGGCTTGATCAGTGCGTCGTTGGCGGTCGCCATCGCCTTGCTGCTGGCCTACCGGTTACGGCGCCGGCCGGATCCCATCACCCGAGGCGTCGTTGGCCTGGCCGGGCTGGGCTACGCGGTGCCTGGGGCGGTCATCGTCGTCGGACTGCTGCTTCCGGTCGGCTGGTTGCAGCAGGTGGCGCCTGGCGTGCCGAGTTCGTATTGGGTCACCGGCACCATCGTGGGTGTGGTCTGGGCCTACCTGGTGCGGTTCATGTCGGTGGCGCTGCAGTCGGTGCAGAGCGGGTATGCGCGGATTCCTCCCAGCCTGGACGACTCGGCTCGCATGCTCGGCACCTCGGGCCTGCGCCTGCTGGCGCAGGTGCATTGGCCTTTGCTGCGGCGAGCCGCGGCAGCCGCGGGACTGCTGGTGTTCGTGGACGTGATGAAGGAGTTGCCTGCGACGATGGTGCTGAGACCGTTCAACACCGACACCCTGGCGGTGGTCGCTTATCAGTTGGCCCGCGATGAACGCCTGGGGGAGGCGGCCCTGCCGTCTCTGGCGCTGGTGCTGGTGGGTCTGCTGCCGGTGGTGTTGCTGAGCAAAACACTGCGCAGCCGGCCCGGGTGACCGGCTGCCGCGGGCTTCAAAGGTCTTCCGAAAAGGCTTCGGAACTTGCCTCTTCCTTGCGGAAGACGATTTCGCCGGTCGGTACATGGATCACGCGGATCTCCTGGCCGGAGCCGGGAACGAAGTTCTTGGCCGCCAACGAGATTGCCAGGCCTCGATCGCCTACCAGGACTTGGCGGCCACCGCCCAGAGCCAGCAGTCGTCCGGCCAAGGGGTGGTTGCTTTCGATCAGGTATTCGGCAGATGTCATGGGGTTCCTCGCTGTTCTCGGTATAGGTGCTTAGCAATATCCGGACCGTATCGGACTACGTGTACCTGCGTAGTACGGCCGAAGTGGGTGATAGGGTAGCCAGCGACCGTCGGGTGTATGTAGGACAAATCCTCAAGGCACTTCCTTCGAGCCGTTCCTGCCGCAGGCTACCTGCGAGGAATGACAAATGCGTGTCGCACCCTTTGCGGCAGGCGATGACGGGCAGCCGCGGCGCCACCTTCCATTGCCCATTCGCGGCGAGGTGCCTGGGGTAGGATGCGCCCGGGCGCTGCCGGAGCCTGCCTACGCGTGTCGGACAGCTGCCCGATTCGTTCGCGGACTTTTGCCTACCGGCCGGCCCAGCATCGCCCTATCGTTGCGGTGTTCAACAACTTCAAAGGAGATCCAAGATGAAGACACTTTTCGTTGCACTGGTCGTGACACTCGGACTTGTCGGCTGCGCCGGCATGGGAGGCGGCCCGGGCTCGGGTTCCCAGACCCGCTCGGTCGGCCAGGCAGTCGACGACGCGGTGATCGTGACCCGCATGAACGCTGCGCTGGCCGCTGACCCGGACCTGAGCGCCATCAAGATCAACGTCGACTCCACCAAGGGCGCCGTGCGCCTGCGCGGTGAAGTCAAGTCCCTGGCCCTGCGCCGGAAGGCGGAAGACCTGGCACGGCGCATGGACGGCGTGCGCTCGGTGGACAACCAGTTGGTCGTCACGGGCTGATCGGGGTCGTAGGGCCGCGCGGCGGCCCTACTCGCCGGCCCTCGGGCGCGGCGGTTTGTTCAGCTGTTTTCTCCTCTCGCCTTGGCGGGCCTGCCCATCTATAGTGGGCCGGCTGGCAATCGGCCGGTGTCGCTCAGCAGAGGAGACCTTCATGTCGTCTATCCGTGTGCGGGCGTTGACCCTCACGATCCTTTGCGCGGGCGCCGCGGCCCCGGGCCTCTCGGCAGCAGCCGAACGTTTCCAACTTCGCCATAACCTCGCCGGCACGTTGCCCGGCGAGCTGGTCGCCATTCCCGCCAGCAGCGGGTGGGTGGGCAGCATGACCTACACCCATTCGAACGTTCACAAGGTGACGGGCGCAGACGGAGAGCGCCTCAACCTGGCGATCCCGGGCGGCGTCGTGCCCTTGCCGGCGCCGGCTCCAGCAGCGCTTTATCCCACTTATCCAGCCACCACCGCGTCGGTCGACTTCCGAGCGAGGCTGCGACAAGTCAATCTGAGCCTGTCGTATGCAACCGAGGCGCGTCCGACCACGGGGCGCTTCGTGGTCGGCGCGAACCTGCCGTACCTGCAGCGCGAGCAAACCACGCGACTGCAGGCGCAGACTCCGGCCCTGAGCTGGCGGCCGGGGGTGCCCGCGGCTACGCAGGCAGCCGTCGGATCTTCCTTCAACCAGTCGTACCAGGCCGGGCTCGCCGCCCAGGCTGCCGCCGAATCGGGAGAGATCAGCGGCTTCGGGGACGCCGAGGTCTACGGTGGCTGGATCGCACCCGAGTCTCCCGTGCGGCTGGCTGCAACCGCCGCGCTCGTCGTGCCGACCGGAAGGTATGACGCGGCTGCCGGCGTCGACGCCGGCCAAGGCGACTTCTTCACTTTCAAGCCCTCGGTGCGAGCGGCCTGGCAGCTGGACGAGAAGCTGGTGACGGCCGGCAAGCTGGTGTTCGGGTTCAACAGCCGCAATCGCGATACCAACGTGCGCAGCGGCCACTGGGCGGGCTTCGAGGCCGCCGTCGCCTATCGGCTGCCGATCGCGCTGGTCGGGGTCAATGGCGTCCACGTGCAGCAACTGCGGGACGATGACAACAATCCTTTCGGCGCCAGCCGATTCCGGGCCACCAGCGCCGGCCTGTTCATCACGTCCGAGCTGCCGGCCATCGGATCCCTGACCTTTCAATACACGGCCATGCTGGAGTCGCGCAACGCCCGACATGGCAACGTGACGCAGCTGCGTCTGACCCGCGCCTTCTGAACGCCCCTGGTCGCGCAGGCGGCAGGCCATACTGGCTGCCGCTTGAGCATCGAGGAGCAGCGAACATGGCGTGGGTGTTGTTGATTGTGGCCGGCTTGTTCGAGATCGGTTGGCCCGTCGGTCTCAAGATGGCGCAGCAAGGCGAGACGCGAGTCACGGGCATCCTGTTGGCGATCACCTTCATGGCGGCGAGCGGCTTCTTTCTGTACCTCGCCCAGCGGGACATCCCCATCGGGACGTCCTATGCCGTATGGACCGGGATCGGTGCCGCTGGCACTTTCATCGTCGGCGTGATGTTTTACGGCGACCCGGGCACGCTGGGCCGCTATCTCGGGGTGGCGCTGATCGTGGCCGGGGTGGCAACCCTGAAGCTTGCGCATTGAGGGCGGTCGCACCGCTGCTGACGAGTGGATGCGGCCCCGGCCTACAAGCGCGGCAGCTCGTAACTGAAACCATCGAATGTTCCAAGAGGTTTCGAGCCATGAGCCACACGCACGATGACGCGGTCCGCATGACGCGCCCGATCCTGATCCTGATGTACCACCAGGTCGGCACGCTCGCGCCACTGGCCGGCAGCCTGGAGGAAGTCCTGATGCCCCGCGAACGCTTCGCGCGCCAGATGGCCGCCATGCACGCGCTGGGCTATCGCGGCCTGTCCCTGACCCAGCTGGAGCCTTACCTGCGAGGGGAGAAGAAGGGGCGCGTGTTCGGCGTCACCATGGATGACGGGTATGTCGACTGCCTGCACCATGCCGTGCCCGTCCTGCAGCGCCATGGTTTCTCGGCCACCTGCTTTGCCGTCAGTGGCGCTGCATTCAACGAGTGGGATGCTTCGGCCGGCGTGCCACGGCTGCAACTGATGGGCGCGCTCGAACTGAAGGCCTGGATCGCGGCCGGCAATGACGTCGGGGCCCACACCCGCACCCACCGCCGCCTGCCGGAACTCGACGACACCACGGCGCGCCAAGAGATCGTCGGCTGCAAGCAGGAACTCGAAGCCATGACGGGCGCCGAGGTGCGCCACTTCTCCTATCCGTTCGGTGACTTCCTTCCGCAGCACGAGGACATGGTCCACGAAGCCGGTTTCGTCACGGCCTGTACCAGCGTCGAGCGGCGCGCCTCCCGCTGGGATCCGCTGCTGGCCCTTCCCAGGATCACGGCCTACCCGGATACGGCGCCGTGGCAGTTGTGGCGCCATGCGCTGCTCGGTACCGAGAATCTGCGCGGATGGGTGCGCCAAGTGCGGGATCGACGCCGCGCGGCCGTGGCCGTGCCAGCGGCGTGAGACGCGTGGTCCAGCCGTGCTGTCGTCCCCAGGCAACTGGAGCCGATTGCCGCTCTTGTCCTACATGTCGGCTCGTCCGACAGCCCGATGCTTGCGACCCATCGAAGCGATGGGGTGGCGCGAACAATGGATAACGGCAGCATGAATCAGGCAACGCAGGCAGGCCGACCCCTGGAGGTGCCCGTGCAGCCCGAACTCGCCGAAGCGCTGTTCGAAAGCTTCCGATGGTCCGACACGCCGCAGGGGCATGCCTACTGGGAGGAGCGCTTCTGGGCCTTGCTGGGCGCGGCCGAGCCCATGGCCGGCGCCTGATCCGCCGCGGCCTCGTCCTTCAACCACTGCCTCAGTCGCGCCACCGCAGGGCGTTCGAGGCCTTCTGGTTCCACCAGGTAGTAGGCCCGCTGCCCGCGCAGGGGGCGGTCGCAGGCAATCGCGAGCAGGCCGGATTGCAACTCCTGCTGCACCAGCAGCGTCGGCACCAGCGCGACGCCCAGGCCGCTCACCGCGGCGGCCACCTGCATGGAAAACAACTCATAGCGCGGCCCTGCCAGCGCGGCCTCGGCCTGCACGCCCTGCGCATCGAACCACTGCCGCCAGGCTTCGGGACGGGTGGATTGCTGCAGCAGCGGCACCTGCGCGAGGCGAGTCGGTGACAGAGGCCTTCCCGCAGCCAGGAAGGCCGGGTTGCACACCGGGATCACGTCTTCGGCCAGCAGGAGCACCGACCGCGTGCCCGCCCATTGCCGAAGCTGCTCGGGTGTTCCGGCGAACAAGGCGGCATCGAAGCCCGCCTCGCTGAACAGGAACGGCCGTGAGCGTGCTTCGATGTGCACCTGCAGTTGCGGATGCAGCCGCGCCAGCCCCGGCAGCCGCGGGATGAGCCAACGCGTGGCGAAGGTGGGCACCGAGGCGATGAGCACCGAGTCGAGCTGACCCTGCCGGCTGCGCAGGTCCAGCGTGCCACGTTCGAGCGCATCGAGCTGGCGGCTGACCTGTCGCGCGTAGTCCGCGCCGGCGGGGGTGAGCTCCATCCCATGCCGCGTGCGGCGGAACAGGGGAACGCCCACCAGCGATTCGAGGGAAGCCACCTGCCGCGACACCGCCCCCTGCGTGAGGGCCAGTTCCTGGGCCGCCCGGGTGAAGCTTTGGTGCCGCGCGGCCGCTTCGAAGCAGGCCAGTGCCTGGGTGGATGGCAGGTGTCGTCTCATTCGTTTGGCCGGGTAGAAATGAGCCTGGAGCATATCTGCATGCGGGATCTTCGCTTGCCACTTCTCAGCAACCGCGCCTAGCATGCGCCCATTCGACGATTACCTTGTGAGGCTCTTGCATGACTTCATTCTCCTGGGAAGACCCGTTCCTCCTCGACCAGCAGTTGGACGCCGACGAGCGCCAGGTGCGTGACGCCGCCAGACAGTACGCGCAGGAGCGCCTGCTTCCGCGCGTCCTCGAGTCCTTTCGGCACGAGCGCACCGACCCCGCGATCTTTCGTGAAATGGGCGAGCTGGGGCTGCTGGGCGCGACCATCCCGGAGGCCTACGGCGGCGCCGGGCTCAACTACGTGTGCTATGGCGTCGTTGCGCGCGAGGTCGAACGGGTCGACTCCGGCTATCGCTCGATGATGAGCGTGCAGTCTTCCCTGGTGATGGTCCCGATCAACGCCTTCGGAACCGAGGCGCAAAAGCAGAAATACCTGCCCAAGCTGGCGCGCGGCGAATGGATCGGCTGCTTCGGCCTCACCGAGCCGAACCATGGCTCCGATCCTGGCAGCATGGCCACGCGGGCGCGCAAGGTGCCTGGCGGCTGGCGCCTGAGCGGCTCGAAGATGTGGATCACCAACAGCCCCATCGCCGATGTGTTCGTGGTCTGGGCCAAGGACGACGAAGGCGCCATCCGCGGCTTCGTCCTCGAGAAGGGCTGGACAGGCCTGAGCGCCCCCGCGATCCACGGCAAGGTCGGGTTGCGCACCTCGATCACCGGCGAGGTGGTGATGGACGAGGTCTTCTGCCCCGAGGAGAACGCCTTCCCCGAGGTGCGCGGCCTCAAGGGGCCCTTCACGTGCCTCAACTCCGCGCGCTACGGCATCGCCTGGGGCGCCCTGGGCGCAGCCGAGGACTGCTACCACCGTGCCCGCCAGTACGTGATGGACCGCCGTCAATTCGGTCGCCCGCTGGCGGCCAACCAGCTGGTCCAGAAGAAGCTGGCCGACATGGTCACCGAGATCTCGCTGGGGCTGCAGGGCTGCCTGCGCCTGGGCCGCATGAAGGACGAAGGCACGGCCTCGGTCGAACTCACCTCCATCCTCAAGCGCAACTCCTGCGGCAAGGCGCTGGACATCGCCCGGGTGGCGCGCGACATGATGGGCGGCAACGGCATCAGCGACGAATTCGGCGTCGCGCGACACCTGGTCAACCTCGAAGTGGTCAACACCTACGAGGGCACGCACGACGTGCATGCGCTGATCCTGGGCCGCGCGATCACCGGTATCGCCGCGTTCTCCTGATGCAGTCCGCCGCCATGCCGCGTCCGCTGGCCGGGGTGCGCGTGCTCGACCTGTCGCGGGTGCTGGCCGGCCCCTGGGCCGCGCAGATGCTGGCCGACTACGGCGCCGAAGTGATCAAGGTCGAGCGCCCCGGCAGCGGCGACGACACCCGCGCCTGGGGGCCCCCCTGGTGGGGGCAAGGCGAGGACCGGGTGGCCGCCTATTACGTCTGCGCCAACCGGGGCAAGCGCTCGGTGGCGCTGGACCTCGCCAGCGCGGAAGGGCTGGCCTGCGTGCGCGAGCTGGCGCGAGACGCCGACATCCTGATCGAGAACTACAAGGTGGGGCAGCTCGAGCGCATGGGCCTGGGCTATGCGGCGCTGTCGGCCCTCAACCCGCGACTGATCTACTGCTCCATCACCGGCTACGGCCAGACCGGACCGATGGCGGCCAAGGCCGGCTACGACTTCGCCATCCAGGCCGAGGCCGGCCTCATGAGCATCACCGGAGAGCCCGGTGGCGAGCCGCAGAAAGTGGGCGTGGCGGTGACCGACCTCATGACCGGCGTGTACGCCGCCAGCGCGATGCTGGCGGCGCTGCACGAGCGGCACGCCACGGGGCGCGGCCGCCACATCGACGCCGCGCTGTTCGACGTGCAGGTGGCCATGCTGGCCAACCAGGCCAGCAATCAGCTGATCGGCGGTCGCACGCCCACCCGCATGGGCAATGCCCATCCCAACATCGTTCCCTACCAGGCGTTCCCGACGCGCAATGGGCAGTTGGTGGTGGCCGTCGGCAACGACAGCCAGTTCGCGAAATTCTGCGACGCCGCGGGCCATCCGGAAGTCGCGCGCGATCCGCGCTTCGCCAGCAACCAGGGCCGTGTCGAGAACCGGAACGAACTGGTTCCCCAGGTCGCGAGCTGGTTGCTCGCGCGTGACGCGGCCGACTGGGTGCGCGCACTCGACGAGCGTGGCGTGCCCTGCGCCCCCGTCCTCGATGTCGCCCAGGTGATGGCCCATCCGCACGTTGCCGCGCGCGGCATGCGCGTCGAAGGGCACGACGGCCAGCCGCCGATGATCGCCAACCCGATGTGCATCGATGGCTGGCGCATGCAGTCGGACCTGCCGCCGCCCCGCTTGGGCGAGGACGCGGCCGCCTGGCAAGACACCGCCGGGCGCCCCCGATCCTGATCGCTTCCTCCATGGGCGCGGCGGCGCCTTGGTGATTTCCATGCTTGACTCGGCCGCGGGCCAAACCGAGACTGCGCGGCGGCGCGGTCCGGGGGTCGTACATCCTCGGTCAGCCAGGCTGGACGCGCCCACACAACCCGAGGAAGCAGTAAAAGTGATTGATCTAAAAGTTAACGGCAAGCCCGTGTCCCTCGATGTCGACGCGGACATGCCCCTGCTGTGGGCCCTGCGAGATGAAATGGGCCTGACCGGCACCAAGTTCGGCTGCGGGCTGGCCCAGTGCGGCGCCTGCACGGTGCACCTGGACGGAGAGGCCACCCGCTCGTGCGTGCTGCCGGTATCGGCTGCCGCGGGCAAGAACGTCACCACCATCGAAGGGCTGTCGCCGCAGGGCGAGCACCCCTTGCAGAAGGCCTGGGTCGCCGAGGGCGTGCCGCAGTGCGGCTACTGCCAGTCGGGCCAGATCATGACGGCGGCCTCGTTCCTGAAGAAGAACCCCAAGCCGAGCGACGCCCAGATCGTCCAGGCCATGAACGGCAACCTGTGCCGCTGCGGCACCTATGGACAGATCTGCGCGGCCGTCGCGCGCGTCGCCAAGGAGGGCAGCCAGGCATGAAGCTCACCATCGACAACCGCTCGCGTCGCTCCTTCTTGCTGCGCACCGGAGGCGTGGCCCTCGGCGTCGCATTCGGCGCTCCCGCGCTGGGCATTGCCGAACAGGCGCTCGCCCAGTCCGCGGCACCGGCCGCCGGGGCCAAGCCGCTCACCGCCTGGGTCGCGATCAGCCCGGACGGTACGGTGACCATCTTTTCGCCGGCCGCCGAAATGGGACAGGGCACCTCCACCGCCATGCCTCGACTGCTGGCCGAAGACCTCGATGCCGACTGGTCGCGCGTGGTGGTGCGCCAGGCTCCGCACCGGCCCAAGGAATTCGGCAACCCGATGTTCGGGGGCGGCCAGATCACCGGGGCCAGCCGCACCACCCGGGGCTACTACACGCCGATGCGCGTGGCCGGGGCCCAGGCCCGCCAGGTACTCCTGCTCAATGCCGCCGAGAAGTGGGGCGTCAGCGCCTCCGAGTTGTCCACCGAACCCGGCGTGGTCGTGCATGCGGCCAGCGGTCGGCGCATGGGGTACGGCGAAGTGGCCGCCTTCGCGCGCGTGCCCGACAACATGCCCGAGATCACCGCCGCGCAGCTCAAGCCGCTGTCGCAATGCAAGCTGATCGGCAAGGACGTCGAGCGCGTCGATCTGCGCGACAAGGTCACCGGCCGCGCCGTCTACGGCATCGACGTGCGGCTGCCCGACATGCTCCACGCCGCCGTGCTGCGTGCGCCCGTGCAAAAAGAGAAACCGCTGTCCGTGGACACCACCGAAGCGGCCAAGGTCAAGGGCTTCGTGCGGGCCGTCACCCTGCCGCACGGCGTGGGCGTGGTCGCCACCAACACATGGGCGGCACGCAAGGCCAAGGACGCGCTCAAGGTGAGCTGGTCCAGCGAGTCCCCTGCGCGGGGCTACTCCTCCGACGCGGTGAAGAAGGACTACCTCGCGGTCGTACGGGATGCGTCCAGGCAGGGCGTGGTGGTTGAGAAGCATGGCGATGCACCGGCCGCCCTGGCCGGCGCCAGCAAGGTGCTGCGCGCTGATTTCGTGGCCGGCCACATCACGCACGCCGCGCTGGAGCCGTTCACGGCCACCGCTCGCTTCCAGGACAACAAGCTCGAACTCTGGGCACCCACGCAGGCGCCCTCCATCCTCACCGGCGCCCTGGCCGGCGGCCTCAAGCTCGCACCGACGGACGTGACCGTGCACAGCACCTTGATCGGCGGCGGCTTCGGCCGCAAGCTCGAGCCCGATGCCGCGCTCGACGCCGCCTTGCTCTCGCGGGCCATGGATGGCCGGGCCGTCAAGGTGACGTGGTCACGCGAGGACGAAATGCGCCACGGCAAGCCGCGCCCGCTCAACGCCCAGCGGGTCGAGGTCGGCCTGGATGCCCGCGGCAACATCGTCGGCGTGCAGCACCGGCTGGCCGGCGAGAGCATCTATGCGCGCGCCAACCCCGCCGCGTTCAAGGCCACGGGCCAGAAAGATGCGCCTTTCCACGAGGGCGCCGAGGCGCTGTACGACCTGCCGGTGCACCACATCGAGTACCTGCGCCAGGAGCGTGGTGTCGATGTCGCGTTCTGGCGTGGCGTGGGCGGCGGCTACACCAAGTTCGCGCTGGAAAGCATGATCGACGAGGTGGCCGCCAGCCGCCGCGCCGATCCGTTGGAAATGCGCGTGCAGATGCTGCACAAGCACCCGCGCGCCCAGGCGGTGCTGCGCGAGGCTGCCAAACTGTCCAACTGGAGCGGCAAGCGTCCGGCGGGACGTGCCCTGGGTGTCGCCTATTCGGAAATCTGGAACACGCACGCGGCCTTGGTGGCCGAGGTCTCGGTCGACCGCAAGGCGGGTGACTTCAAGGTCACCAACCTATGGGCCGTGGTCGATTGCGGCGTGGCCGTGCTGCCGGACAACGTGATCCATCAGGTCGAGGGCGGCCTCATGTGGGGCCTGGAGTCGCTGCGGGCCGAGCTGGTCCTGAAGGACGGCGCGGTGGTGCCGTCCAACTTCCACGACTACCCCCACCTGATGCGCGCGGCCGACATGCCCAAGGTGCAGGTGCGGCTGGTGAAGAGTGAAGCGGGGCCCGGAGGGGTGGGCGAGTGCGGCGTGCCGCTGGTGGCGCCGGCGGTGGCCAACGCCATCGCGCGTGCCACCGGGCAGCGCTTGCGCACGCTGCCCTTCGATACGTCCGCGCTCAAGCGGGCCTGACAAGCGCCACGTGCAAGACGGCCGCCCGATTGAAACCGGGCGGCCGTTTGCTTGGAGTGTGAGCTTGGTACCACCGACAGGAATCGAACCTGTATCTAGCGCTTAGGAGGCGCTCGTTCTATCCATTGAACTACGGCGGCGAAGGGCGCCCATTGTAGTGGCGCCGGTGCGCGGGGCAGCTACTTGGACAGCAGCCGCATGGCCTCTTCCAGCCCCTTGACGGTCAGCGGGTACATGCGCTGCCCCATGAGCTGCTGGATGATGCTGATGCTTTGCCGATAGCCCCAGACGCCGTGCGGTTCGGGGTTGATCCACGCCGACTTGGGGAAGGCGTGCGTGAGGCGTTGCAGCCACTCGGCGCCGGGCTCCGGGTTGTGGTGCTCGACGCTGCCGCCGGGCTGCAGGATCTCGTAGGGGCTCATGGTGGCGTCGCCCACGAACACCAGCTTGTAGTCCTTGTTGAACTTGCGGATCACGTCCTGCGTGGGGAACTTCTCCGCGAAGCGGCGCCGGTTGTTCTTCCAGAGGAACTCGTACACGCAGTTGTGGAAGTAATAAAACTCCAGGTGCTTGAACTCGGAACGCGCGGCCGAGAACAGCTCCTCGACGCGATGCACGTGCTCGTCCATCGTGCCGCCCACATCCATCAGCAGCAGCACCTTCACGTTGTTGTGCCGCTCGGGGACCATCCGCAAATCGAGCCAGCCCGCATTGGCGGCGGTGGAGCGGATGGTGCCGTCCAGGTCCAGTTCCTCGGCGGCGCCTTCACGCGCGAAGCGCCGCAGCCGGCGCAGGGCGACCTTGATGTTGCGCGTGCCCAGTTCCTGCGAGTCGTCGTAGTCCTTGTAGGCGCGCTGGTCCCACACCTTCACCGCGCTCCTGTTGCGTCCCCGGTCCTGGCCGATGCGAATGCCCTGCGGGTTGTAGCCATAGGCGCCGAAGGGCGAGGTGCCGCCGGTGCCGATCATGCGACTGCCGCCTTCGTGGCGCTCTTTCTGTTCCTCGAGCCGCTTCTTGAGCGTCTGCATCAGCTCGTCCCAGCCCATCTTCTCGATGCGGGCCTTCTCCTCGGGGCCGAGTTCGAGTTCGAGGTGCTTGCGCAGCCACTCCAGCGGCAGCTCCCGCGTGAAGTCGGCCACCATCTCCACGCCCTTGAAATATGCGGCGAAGGCGCGGTCGAACTTGTCGTAGTGCTTCTCGTCCTTCACCATCGCGGTGCGGGCCAGGTAGTAGAACGCGTCGAGCGACCAGCCGTCTTCGCTGCGCGGGCCCACCACCCCGGCGGCGAGCGCTTGCAACAAGGTGAGGTACTCGTTCACCGAGACCGGCAGCTTGGCCGCGCGCAGCGTGTAGAAGAACCCGATCAGCATGGCCGTTCCGTGTCGCGGTCCGCCCCGTGGCGGGCCAGCAGGTCGAGCAGTTGCGCCTTCGATTCGGGCCACTCGCCAGCGGTCATGCTGTACATCACCGTGTCGCGCACCGTGCCGTCGCGCCGCGGCGCATGGTGGCGCAACACGCCATCCCGGCGGGCGCCCAGGCGCTCGATGGCGCGTTGGCTGGCGTGGTTGAAGTGGTCGGTGCGCCATCCCACCAGCTTGGCGCCCAGCGTCTCGAAGGCATGCTGCATCAGCAGCAGCTTGCACGAGGTGTTGACGTGGCTGCGTTGCACGCTGCGGGCGTACCAGGTGTAGCCGATCTCCAGGCGCTCGATGGCCGGCACGATGTCGTGGAATCGCGTCGTTCCGCACACGGCCTGGCTGCGCAGGTCGACCACGGCGAAGGGAAGCATGTGACCCTCGCGTTGCCCCGCCAAAGCGGCGGCGACATAGGCCTCGGTCTCACCGGGCGCGGGCACCGAAGTGATTCGCAGCTTCCACAGCTCGCCGTCACGCGCCGCGGCTTCCAGCGCTGGCGCATGGGCCTGCGTCAGCGGCTCCAGCCGCACCAGCCGGGTTTGCAGCGTGCAAGGCTCGGGGATGCGCATGCGAGGGCCCGGACGTTCAGCGGTGGTGCTTCTGCATGAACACCAGTTTCTCGAACAGGGTGAGGTCCTGCTCGTTCTTCAGCAGTGCTCCCACCAATGGGGGTACGGCCACCTGCTCGTCACGGGTTTGCAGCGTGCTGGCCGGGATGTCCTCGGCCACCAGCAGCCGCAGCCAGTCGAGCAGTTCGGAGGTGCTGGGCTTTTTCTTCAAGCCGGGCAGGTTGCGCACGTCGTAGAAGGTCTTCATGGCCGCGGACAGCAGGTCCCGCCGCAGGCTCGGGAAGTGCACCTCCACGATCTGGCGCATGGTGTCGGGCTCGGGAAACTTGATGTAGTGGAAGAAGCAGCGGCGCAGGAAGGCGTCGGGCAGCTCCTTCTCGTTGTTGGAGGTGATGAACACCAGCGGCCGGTGCCGAGCCTGCACCAGCTCGCGCGTTTCGTAGACGAAGAACTCCATGCGATCGAGTTCGCGCAGCAGGTCGTTGGGAAACTCGATGTCGGCCTTGTCGATCTCGTCGATCAGCAGCGCCACCGGCCGATCGGCGGTGAAGGCCTGCCATAGCACGCCCTTGACGATGTAGTTGTGGATGTCCCGCACGCGCTCGTCACCCAGTTGCGAATCACGCAGTCGGCTCACCGCGTCGTATTCATAAAGGCCTTGCTGCGCCTTGGTCGTCGACTTGATGTGCCACTGCAGCAGCGGCATCTCGAGCGCCTGTGCCACCTGCTCGGCGAGCATGGTCTTGCCGGTGCCCGGCTCACCTTTCACCAGCAGCGGGCGCTGCAGCGCAATGGCCGCGTTCACGGCGAGCATCAGGTCTTCGGTGGCGACGTAACTGTCCGATCCTTTGAATTTCATGGGTGCGCGCAAGGGGAGTGGTCCGAAAGCCGAGCCATATAATCGCCGGTTGCTTTGACGATTGTGCTCGCAAAAATGATCAAGTTGTCCACCTCGGGTCCTCGGCTCGCCCAGCTCCTGGCCGCGCTGGCCCTCACGACATCCAGCCTGGCGCTTGCGCAGACTGCTGCCCCGGCACCTGCGGCACAAGCCAAGCCGACCCAGGGCGCCACCGCGCCCGCCGCTCCCACGCAGCAAGCGCCCGTGTCCATCGAGGCGCAGGTGGCCATGTGCATCGGCTGCCACGGCATTCCGGGCTATCAATCGAGCTTTCCCCAGGTGCACCGCGTGCCGTATATCTCGGGCCAGAACGCCAAGTACATTGCCGCCGCGCTGACCGCCTACAAGAACGGCGACCGCAAGCACCCGACCATGCGCAGCGTCGCGGCCGACATGAGCGAGCAGGACATCGCCGCGGTCTCCGCCTGGTACGAAGAGCAGGCCAAGGGCAAGGTCGAGGCCAAGGAACCCAGCCGCCAGCCGACCGCCCAAGTGGCGGCCCTGCTGCAGAAAGGCGCCTGCGTCTCCTGCCACGGCTCCAACTATTCCAACCCCATCGACGCCAGCTATCCCAAGCTCGCCGGGCAGCACGCCGATTACCTCTTCGTCGCGCTCAAGTCGTACAAGGCCGCCCCGGGTAACAGCCAGGTCATCGGCCGCAACAACGCCATCATGGGTGGCATCGCGCGCCAGTTCAGCAATGCCGAACTCAAGGCCATGGCCGACTACATCGGCTCGCTGCAGGGCGAGATGCAGACGCAGCCGCAGGGCCGCTTCCGCTGAGCCTTGTTGCCATCCAGCAAAAAGCCCCGCTGCGCGGGGCTTTTTCACATCGCCGCGAATCGCGGTCAGCCGCGATCCGCCGTCGCCCGGCGCTGCACGCATTCCACATAGGCCTGGCCGTCGGGCGGCCTGCCGGCGCGTTGGCTCTCCCAGAGCATCTGGCCCAGGCATTCCATGGTTTCGTGATGCGCATCGTGCAGCGAGTTGCGGCGCGCGGCGAGCAACTCCACGGCCTGGCGGATGCCCCGCGGCTGGTCGATCGAGCACTGCTCGCTCACCGACAGGTGCATGGCCAGGTGCAGGAACGGATTGGCCTGTCCGTCGCTGCCGTCATAGACGCGGGCCACGGCGGCTTCGGCGTCCGCCAGGTGCGGGTCGTATTCGGGGTGCTGCTGCAACCACTGGCTGGCCAGCGTCTCTAGCGCGTCCATGGGTTGAGCAGCGCGGGCCTTGGCATGCACGCCGCAGAAGAAGCGGCGCACCTCTTCCTGGGAAGGGTTGAACATGCGCGGCAGGGTAGCACGCGGCCACCGACCAGCCGCCCCCCCCCGCGGGCATCGAAGCGGCGGCCGGGCGGTAAGCTACGCCGTTTCGTCCCACGCGCCGCTGCCTCGGCTAGAAGTTCCGCCATGACCCACGCGTTCATCTGCGATGCCGTTCGCACCCCCTTCGGCCGCTATGGCGGCGCCCTCTCCGGGGTGCGCGCCGATGACCTGGCGGCCATCCCTTTGAAGGCGTTGATGGCGCGCCATCCGGGGTTGGACTGGCAGGCCGTGGCCGACGTCATCTTCGGTTGCGCCAACCAGGCCGGCGAAGACAACCGCAACGTGGCGCGCATGGCTTCCTTGCTGGCCGGGCTTCCCGCCGAGGTGCCGGGATCCACCATCAACCGGCTCTGCGGCTCCGGCCTGGATGCGGTGGGCACCGCCGCGCGCGCCATCAAGTCCGGCGACGCCCAGTTCATGATCGCCGGGGGTGTCGAGAGCATGAGCCGCGCGCCCTTTGTCATGCCCAAGGCCGAGTCGGCGTTTTCGCGCAGCCACGCGGTGCACGACACGACCATCGGCTGGCGCTTCGTCAACCCGCTGATGAGGGCGCAGTACGGGGTGGACTCCATGCCCGAGACCGCGGAGAACGTGGCGGTCGAATTCAACATTTCCCGCGCGGACCAGGACCGCATGGCGCTGGCGTCGCAGAACAAGGCCATCGCGGGACAGAACTCGGGGTACTTCGATGCCGAGATCGTGCCCGTCACGATTGCGCAGAAGAAGGGCGAGCCGCTGGTAGTCGACCGCGACGAGCACCCGCGCGAGACCAGCCTGGAGGCGCTGGCCCGTCTCAAGGGGGTGGTGCGGCCCGAGGGCACGGTGACCGCCGGCAACTCCAGTGGCGTGAACGACGGCGCCTGCGCCCTGATCCTCGCCAGCGAAGCCGCGGCCGCGCGCCATGGCCTGACCCCCCGGGCGCGGGTGGTGGGCATGGCCACCGCCGGCGTGCCGCCGCGGATCATGGGCATCGGCCCGGCGCCGGCCACGCAGAAGTTGCTGGCGCTGACCGGCATCGGTCTCGACCGGATCGACGTCATCGAGCTGAACGAAGCCTTCGCGGCGCAAGGCCTGGCGGTGCTGCGACAACTCGGCGTGGCCGACGACGATCCGCGGGTCAATGTGGCCGGCGGTGCCATCGCCTTGGGGCATCCCCTGGGCGCCTCGGGCGCGCGGCTGGTCACGACGGCGGTGAACCAGCTGCACCGGGGCGGCGGTCGGTATGCGCTGTGCACCATGTGCGTCGGGGTGGGGCAGGGCATCGCCGTGCTGCTCGAGCGGGTCTGAGTGACGCAGCCAGAGGCGCTGACCATTCTCGTCACCGACCCCTTCTTCTACGCCGTCGCCATCCCGGCCGTTTTCCTGCTGGGCCTGAGCAAAAGCGGCTTCGGCTCCGGCTTCGGTGCCTTGGCGGTTCCCATGATCGCCCTCGCCGTGCCCGTGCCGCAGGCGGCCGCCATCCTGGTGCCGGTGCTGCTCGTCCTGGACATCCTCGGTCTGCATGCCTGGCGCCGGCACTTCGATTGGGGCCTGATCCGGTTTCTCTTGCCCTTCGGGCTGCTGGGCACCGCCATCGGAACGCTGCTGTTCCGCTCGCTCGATGCGCGGCTGGTGGCCGGAATCGTGGGCGCCTTCACGCTGGCTTTCCTCGCGCAACGCTTGGTGTTTCCGCCCAGAGCCGACGCACCCCCGCCCCCGCGCTGGCAGGGGGGGCTGTTCACCACGCTGGCGGGCTTCACCAGCTTTATTGCGCACGCGGGTGGGCCGCCGCTGAACGCCTATGTGCTCAAGCTGAAGCTGCGGCCGCAGACGTACACCGCCAGCATGGCCGTCTTCTTCTTCGCGATCAACGTGGCCAAGTGGGGGCCGTATGCCTGGCTGGGCCTGCTGGACCTGCGCAATGTCACCACCTCATTGGCGCTGCTGCCGCTGTCCCCGCTGGGCGTATACGTGGGCGTGCGCATCGCCAATCGCATGGACGCCACGCTGTTCTATCGGCTGATCAACCTGGGCATGTTCCTGGCGGGATGCAAGCTGGTGTGGGATGGGTTCCTGGCAGGTCGAATCTGAGGGGACCGGGTGTCGATGGCGATCGCGCCTACCACATTAAACTGACTGTTTACTTACCTGATATTTATTTATAGCTACATTGAACTCACATCAACCGGCTGAGCTGAGTGTCAGTGGTTCGGGCAGCGCCAGGACCCGGTTGGTTGGCGGCTCGATGGTCGCTTTCAGCTCAACGTTGTCGTGAGGAGTGAGTCATGTTCAGTTCGATCAGGAATTCCCTTGGCGCCCTGGCGAGACAGGGTTCTCAGGAAGCAGCCAAGACAACCCCGGCCCTTGCCAGGCAAAGAACGCCTCCCGGCCGCGAGCAGCTGGTCGATCCGCAACAACCTCAGGCCCGGAAGTCGACCGACCGCGGCGTGGAGGAGGCGGGGTTTCTGGCAGACGCCCTGGTCGTCGGACCGCAGAAGCGGGTTCGCGTGAATCTGACTCATTTGTTGAACCATCCCAAGTTCGACGCATCCGCATTGGCGGAGAAGATTGCCTTTGCATCCCCCGGCACGGTTGCGGAAGTAAGGCTTCAACTGCAGAACTTCGCCAGAGAAGACAAATTCAGTCAGCGCGCAACAGCGCTGAGTACGGCCATGAACCAGGGTTCGGCCCCGTTAACGGCGGGCAGTAAAGTGAGCTCCTTGGCCGTACTTCATGAAGGCACTTTTCCAGACAAGAAGTTCACGGGCTTGAGGCAATACAAGGAATTGATTGGTGCGCTGAAGGAACCGGTCAAGCAACTTGTCGCCCACGAAGTTGCCGCCAGCGACATCAAGAGCAAGAAAAACCAAGAGAGCGCCGAAGAAGGAGCCTTGCGGCGGCTGGATTACCCTGGGGCTCGCGAGAAAGCGAAGCAGGCGGGCGTAGAACTTGTCGTCGACAAGTTCTTTAAAAGCGCCGATTTGCCTGATTCGGTCAAGGCTCGGATGATCTGCATTGCAGCTGTCGAGTTGGGCAAGGACGATGCCGGCGCCATGGCCCTGAGTGCGGCTCAGAAGTCACCGGGGCTGGAGAAGATGGCGTACATGATGGGTGCGTACGTGGAGAGGGGCCAGCAGAGGGCAGCGCTGCTGAGCGAGCAAACCAGCATTGCCAAGCTCACGGACGAATACAGGGCCATCAGTGCAACCAGTCCCATTCCGCAGAGTCGTCTTCAGAATCTTCTGCGGCCCCATGGAGAAAATGGATTCGAGAAAGCCAATCTTTCGGCGTTGTCTTTGATGTTGAGTCCCAGTGGTTTGCCGGTGAATCGTCTCGCTGACGAAACGCTCCGGTCTGCGTTGACGAGCATGATCGGGAGCAACGAGGCAAGACTGGCGCAGATCGATGCCCAGCTAGAACAGCTCTCGGGTTCGAATGCCCCCCAGCAAGCAGAGGACCACGCTCGCTTGTGATAGGCGCCCTTGCAACAAGGATCGCTGTGGCGATGGCCGGCCGTCTGCGAGGCGGGAGATGCGCAGTTAGCCTGTCAGTGCGACCGCTGCCTGGCCACCAGCACCGGCACCGGCGCCGTCCGGATGATCTGCTCGGCCCCACTGCCCAGCATCAGCCGGCTGAGTCCGCGGCGGCCGTGCGTGCCCACCACGATGAGGTCGGCGCCCCAGTCCTTGGCGGCGGTGGCGATGGCATCCGGCAAGCGGTCGCCAAAGCGATCCACGAACAAGGTCTCGGCCTGCAGGCCGGCGGCCTGCACCCTGGCGGCGGCGTCCTTGACGATCTGCTCGCCGCTCTCGCGTGTGGCCTGGTACAGCTCGCCGGCGGCGGCGCCGGCGGGGTCGTAGCCGGCCAGGTAGGCCGCGTCTTCCAGCACATGGATCAGCCGCAGCTGTGCCTTGAAGGCCCGCGCCAGGCCAATGGCCGTGTCGAGTGCGTGCAGCGATGCATCGCTGCCGTCGATGGGAACGAGGATGCGTTGGTACATGGCGTCTCCTTGTGGATGGATCATGTGGTGGGCGGGCGCGTGCCGCCACCGTAGTCGGCTTCGGCGGTGGTGGCAAACCCGTTCTGCCGCCAGGCCTCGAACACGGTCACCGCGACCGCGTTCGACAGATTGAGGCTGCGCTGCCCCGGGCGCATGGGCAGCTTCAACCATTGCTGCGCCGGAAACGATTCGCGCAGCTGCGGCGAGAGCCCGCGAGATTCAGAGCCGAACACCAGCCAGTCGCCGGGGCGGAAGGCCACCTCGTGCACAAGGCGCGTCCCGCGCGTGGTGAGCGCGAACAGGCGCTGCGGGTCCGGGTTCATCGCCGCCAGGAACGCCGGCCAGCCGCCATGCCGGCGAACGTCGGCCCACTCGTGATAGTCCAGGCCCGCGCGGCGCATCAGGCGGTCTTCCATCGAGAACCCCAAAGGCTCGACCAGGTGCAGCGTGCAGCCCGTGTTCGCGGCGAGCCGAATCACATTGCCGGTGTTGGGCGGAATCTCGGGCTCGACCAGGACGATGTGGAACATGCGGCGAGTATCGCGATGGCTGCGTCAGGCGGTTCGGGCGAGCACCACGCCCGTGACGCGGGCGGCGCCCGCCTGCCGCAGCGCCCGGGCCGCTGCGGCAAGTGAGGCGCCGCTGGTCATGACGTCGTCCACCAGCAGCACGTGCGAGCCGGCCAGGCAAGCCGCGCGCAGCGGGTCCACGGCGAATGCCTGGGCCACGTTGGCCCGGCGTCGCGACAGATCGAGCGAGGCTTGCGGCAGGGTGTCGCGCACCCGCAGCAGCAGCCGCGCATCGACGCACCCGGCGCCGAGCCTCCGAGCCAGCTCCAGCGCCTGGTTGAAGCCGCGTTCGGACAGGCGCCGGCGCGACAGCGGCATCGGCACCACCCGGTCGGCTGTGGACACGGCATGGGCGATGGCCGGCACGGCCCGCATGAGGTCGGCCAACGGTCTGGCCCAGCCGGGCTCGTCCTGGAACTTGAAGCGGGCGATCAGGCCGGTCCAGGGAAAGGCATAGTCGACGGCCGCATGGCAGGCGTCCAGCTCTGGTGGTTCGCGCAAACAGGAGCCGCAGACCTGCAGGCCACCGGGGAGGATCAAGGCGCACCGTCCGCAGCGCGAAACGGTTTGGGCGAAGCGATATCGACAGGCCTGGCAGACCGGGCGCGCGGGCCATGCGCGGCAGACCTCGCACCGGGACGGCGCGGCGAGTGCGAGTCGGTCGAACCAGGGACGCCACATGCGGCTCAATATACTGGCTCGCTCCCGCGGCAGGCCTTGGCCTGGCCGCGCAGTCTCATGCCCGACACCAGACCCCCCACCATCGACCCTCCCGCTGCCGCACGGTGGCAGCTGCGCGCACCGCCACGTTCACCGTGGTTGCACGAGGAGGTGGGTCGACGCATGCAGGAGCGCCTGCAGTGGATCCGCCTGCAGCCGCGCGTGTGGGCCGACTGGGAGCCGGTGCGCGGTGGGCTGCAGGCGCAACGCCTGGTGGCCGCGCAGTATCCGCAGGCCGAATCCTTGGTGGCCGAGCCCGATCCGATCCGGCGGGAGGTTGCCGCCCGGGAGTTCGCGAAGCCATGGTGGAAAACCTGGGGTGGGGGTCGGGTGCGCGTCGTCGACGGCCTGGCCGATGGACAGGCGCAAATGCTCTGGGCCAACATGGCCCTGCACCCGAGTGCCGATCCCCAGGCCCTGATCTGGCAATGGCACCGAGCGCTGGCAGTCGACGGCTTCCTGATGTTCTCCTGCCTCGGCCCGGACAGCCTGAACGAACTGCGCCAGGTGTATGCCCGCCACGGCTGGCCCCCGCCCGCGCCCGAGTTCACCGACATGCACGACTGGGGCGACATGTTGGTGCACGCGGGTTTCGCCGAGCCGGTGATGGACATGGAGCGGCTCACGCTCACCTGGTCTGACGCGGACGCGCTCCTGGCCGAGCTGCGTGAGCTGGGCGCGAACCTGCATCCAGGGCGTTTCCCTGGTTTGCGGGGCAAGCGCTGGCGCCAGGAGCTTCGGGACGCCCTCACGCACGAACTCGCCGGCCCCGACGGACGGCTCGCGCTCACCTTCGAGATCATCTACGGCCACGCACTCAAGCCCCAGCCGAGGATGCGCCTGGGTGCCGAGTCGTCGCTCTCTCTCGAGGACATGCGCAGCCTGCTGCGCAAGGGGGGCGGCTAGGCCCCGCGCAGGCTCAGGAGCCTCTCGGGCGCACGCTACAATCGCGCGTTGATCTTGTGAGCGGCCAGCATCTTCCATGCGGGGATATCGATTCGCCACGATTCAGGGCCAGTCCATCGAGTGGGCGCTGAAGCGGAACTGCTCGATATCGCCCGCGCAATTGGGCTGGGTTTACGCATCGTTGTGCGTCGTCTCCATGGGCATCGCCATCGGGTTCTGGTTCCAGGGTGCCACCTTCGTCGTGCCCATCGCCGGGCTGGAGCTGCTGGTGGTGGGCCTGGCCTTCCTGGCGTATGCCCGGCATGCCGGAGATGGCGAACGCATCAGCCTGACCGGGCCCCTGCTGGTGGTCGAGCTGGAGAGTGCGGGCCGCCGCGAGCGAGCGGAATTCAACCGGGAGTGGGTCCGCGTGGGGCCACGCCTGGACGAGCGGTCGCTCATCGAGTTGTCGGCGAACGGCCGCTCGGTGTGCATCGGCCGCTACGTGCGCCCCGAATTGCGCGCGCAGCTCGCCCAGGAGATCAGAAGAGCCTTGCGCGAATCTGCGTGAGGCAGCGGGTCGCGATGCTGGCGGTTTGTCTTGAAGGTGGATACGAAGTGAAAACGATGAAGAGCATTTACCAGAAGCTGGCCGCCTTGCTGGCTGCCGGGGCCGCTGGTGGCAGTGCGCTGGCGCAGGTGCAAGACCTGCCGGGTGGTCCCGGCGTTCGCCAGCTGAACCTTCACGAAGCCGTCACCCGGATTGCCGCCGAGCAAGCCTGGCTGCACTGGTTCATGCTGATCACCTGCATCGTGATCTTCCTGCTGGTCTTTTCGGTGATGTTCTATTCCATCTGGAAGCATCGCCGCTCGAAGGGTGCCAAGCCGGCCAACTTCCACGAGTCGGTCACGGTCGAAGTGATCTGGACCGCCATCCCCTTCCTCATCGTCATCATCATGGCCCTGCCAGCCACCAAGGTGCTGGTCGCGGCCAAGGACACGAGCAACGCCGACCTCACCATCAAGGCCACCGGCTACCAGTGGCGCTGGGGTTACGACTACCTCAACGGCGAAGGCGCCGGCATCTCGTTCCTGTCGTCGCTCGATGCGACCCACCGCCAGATGTCCGACGAGGGTGCGAAGGGCCAGATGCCCAACGACTACCTGCTCAAGGTGGACAACCCGCTGGTCGTGCCCGTGGGCAAGAAGGTTCGCATCATCACCACCGCCAACGACGTCATCCACGCCTGGGGCGTGCCGGCTTTCGGCGTCAAGCAGGACGCCATCCCCGGCTTCGTGCGCGACACCTGGTTTCGCGCTGAGCGGGTGGGTGATTTCTACGGCCAGTGCTACGAACTCTGTGGCAAGGAGCACGCCTACATGCCCATCCACGTGAAGGTGGTCTCGAATGGCGACTACGCCGCGTGGGTCGAGGCCGAGCAGAAGAAGATGGCCGCCCGCATGGACGACCCGAACAAGGTCTGGGAGCTGGCCGACATCACGGCCCGCGGCGAGAAGGTGTACGCCGCCAATTGCGCCGCCTGCCACCAGGCCAACGGCAAGGGCGCGGGCCCGATCAAGGCGCTCGACGGTTCGCCCATCGTGACCGCCGCCGACAAGACGCCCGCGATCGAGATTGTCCTGAATGGCAAGGGAGCCATGCCCGCCTGGAAGCAGCTGTCCGACACCGACATCGCGGCCGTGATCAGCTACACCAAGAACGCCTGGGGCAACAAGACCGGGCAGGTGGTGCAGCCCGCCGAGGTGCAGGCGATCCGCGCCAAGTAATCGCAGAGGTAATCAAGATGAGCGCAGTCCTCGACAACCACCCCCACGGCGGCGAGCACGCCCACGACCATCACCACGACCACCACCCGGCCGGGTGGCGGCGCTGGGTCTATGCGACCAACCACAAGGACATCGGCACGATGTACCTGTTGTTCGCGTTCTTCATGCTGATGTTCGGTGGCGTGCTGGCCCTGGGCATCCGCGCCGAGTTGTTCCAGCCCGGGCTGCAGTTGGTGAACCCCGAGCTGTTCAACCAGCTCACCACCATGCACGGCCTGATCATGGTGTTCGGCGCCATCATGCCGGCCTTCGTGGGCTTCGCGAACTGGATGATCCCGCTGCAGATCGGGGCGTCCGACATGGCCTTCGCGCGCATGAACAACTTCAGCTTCTGGCTGATGGTGCCCGCTGGCGCGATCCTGGCCGGCTCGTTCTTCACGCCCACCGGCGCGCCTTCGGCCGGCTGGACCCTGTACGCGCCGCTCACCCTGCAGATGGGGCCTTCCATGGACCTGGCGATCTTCGCCATGCACATCCTGGGTGCCAGCTCCATCATGGGCTCGATCAACATCATCGTCACCATCCTCAACATGCGCGCCCCCGGCATGACGCTGATGAAGATGCCGATGTTCTGCTGGACCTGGCTCATCACCGCCTACCTGCTGATCGCCGTGATGCCCGTGCTCGCCGGCGCCATCACGATGACGCTCACCGACCGTCATTTCGGCACGACCTTCTTCAACCCGGCCGGCGGTGGTGACCCGGTGATGTACCAGCACATCTTCTGGTTCTTCGGCCACCCCGAGGTCTACATCATGATCTTGCCGGCCTTCGGCATCGTCAGCCAGGTGGTGCCGGCCTTCGCCCGCAAGCGCCTGTTCGGCTACGCGTCCATGGTGTACGCCACGGCTTCCATCGCCATCCTGTCGTTCATCGTGTGGGCGCACCACATGTTCACGACCGGCATGCCGGTGACCGGTCAGCTGTTCTTCATGTACGCGACCATGCTGATCGCGGTGCCGACGGCCGTGAAGATCTTCAACTGGATCGCCACGATGTGGCAGGGCTCGATGACCTTCGAGACGCCCATGCTGTTCGCCGTCGGCTTCATCTTCGTGTTCACCATCGGCGGCTTCACCGGCCTGATCCTCGCCATGGCGCCGATCGACCTGCTGCTGCAGGACACCTACTACGTGGTGGCCCACTTCCACTATGTGCTGGTGGCCGGCTCGCTCTACGCGCTGTTCGCCGGCTTCTACTACTGGGTTCCCAAATGGACCGGCGTGATGTACGACGAGACCCGCGGCAAGATCCACTTCTGGTGGTCGCTGATCTCCTTCAACATCACCTTCTTCCCGATGCACTTCCTGGGGCTGGCCGGCATGCCGCGCCGGTACGCCGACTACCCGATGCAGTTCGCCGACTTCAACCTGGTGGCTTCGGTGGGTGCGTTCGCCTTCGGCCTGGCGCAGGTGTACTTCTTCTTCTGGGTGGTGCTGCCCACGATGCGCGGCCGCGGTGCCCCGGCGCCGCAACGCCCGTGGAACGACGCCGACGGCCGCGGCGCCGAAGGCCTGGAGTGGGAAGTGCCGTCGCCGGCGCCGTTCCATACCTTCGAGGTGCCCCCGCGGCTGGACGCCACGGCGACCCGCGTGCTCGATGCGCGCGTGCAGCCGGATAACCCGAACCCGAACCCGGTCCACTGAAGCCTCGGCGGCAGGGCGGCAACATGGCAGGCAAGGACGAACACCGCAGGAAGGGCAATCTCCGCCTGGGGCTGGTGCTGGCCTCGATCGCGGCAGCCTTCTTCATCGGCATCATGGCCAAGTACTTCCTGATGGGGCGCTAGGGTCGAGCATGAGCATCGCGCGACAAAACCTTCGCATGGTGGGCAAGCTGGTCGTCGTCACGGCCGGCATGTTCGCCTTCGGCTACGCGTTGGTGCCCATCTACAAACACGTGTGCGAGGCTCTGGGCATCAACATCCTGGCGGTCAGTGAGCGGCAGGTCCCGGGCGGGGCGGCCAAGCTGCCGGCCAACACGCAGGTCGACACCAGTCGCACCATCACCGTCGAGTTCGACGCCAATGCGCGCGGTCCGTGGCAGTTCCGCCCCGCACAGCGGTCGGTGCAGGTGCACCCTGGTCAGCTCACCACGGTGATGTACGAGTTCCAGAACATGCAGGATCGCCGCATGGCGGCACAGGCCATCCCGAGCTATGCCCCACGTCAATCGGCGGCCCACTTCAACAAGCTCGAGTGCTTCTGCTTCAACCAGTACACGCTGGAGCCGGGTGAGAAAAAGGAATGGCCGGTGGCCTTCATCATCGACCCCCGGCTGCCCAAGGATGTGACCACGATCACGCTGTCGTACACCTTCTTCGAGGTCGGTGCGCGCGTGCCGCCGGCCCCCACGGCGTCGACGGCCGATACCTCCCCACGCTCGTGACCGCGGATCGCGTCGCCATGGATTCACAGCCGCCTCGCGGATCGATCCTGCACACCGCCAAGGCCGTGGCCTGGGCATTCCTGGGCATTCGCAAGAACAGCGCCTACCAGCAGGACCTGCGCCGGCTCAATCCGTTGCACATCATCGCGGTGGCACTGGTGGCCGTGGTGCTGTTCGTGGCGGCCCTGGTGGGCCTGGTCCACTGGATCGTGAACTGACCTTTCGCCGAACGACACAAGAATTGAATTGCAAGCAGGAGTTGAGATGAGTACCAGCGTCCACGGCACCACGCCGTACTACTACGTGCCCCAGCCGTCGCGCCACCCGGCGATGATGGCCCTGGGCCTGTTCTTCGTCATCCTGGGCGCCGGCATGTGGATCAACGGCGCCGAGTGGGGGCGTTGGTCGCTGTTCTTCGGCCTGGCCTGGATCGCCGTGGTTCTGTTCCAGTGGTTCCGTGATTCGGTACGCGAAAGCGAGTCGGGCTTGTACGGCCGCAAGATCGACCTGTCCTACCGCTGGAGCATGAGCTGGTTCATCTTCTCGGAGGTAATGTTCTTCGGCGCGTTCTTCACGGCCCTCTGGTGGATGCGCGCGCATTCCGTCCCCGCGCTCGCCGGCATCGAGAACGCCCTGCTCTGGCCCGATTTCAAGGGCGTCTGGCCCACCGCCGCGCCAGGCGTGACGGCATCGCCCGCCGGCATCGTGGAGCCCTTCCAGACCATGACGCCGTTCTGGCTGCCGACGATCAACACCGCGTTGCTGCTGAGCTCCGGTGTGACCCTGACCATCGCCCACCACGCGCTGCGCGAGAACCACCGTGGCAAGACCATCGCCTTCATGTGGGCCACCGTCGTCCTGGGTATCGTCTTCTTGTGCGTGCAGGGCTACGAGTACGTCCATGCCTATCGTGACCTGAACCTCAAGCTCACGTCCGGCGCCTACGGCTCGACCTTCTTCATGCTCACCGGCTTCCACGGGTTCCACGTGCTGGTCGGCATGCTGATGCTGTTGTTCATCACCTTGCGCCTGCACCGGGGTCACTTCTCGGCCGATCGGCACTTCGGCTTCGAAGGCGCCGCCTGGTACTGGCACTTCGTGGACGTGGTCTGGCTGGGCCTGTATGTGCTGGTCTACTGGCTCTGACGCAGGGGAATGAACAAAGGGCCGCGTGAGCGGCCCTTTGTCTTTGGATCAGCCCGAAAGCGGGATGCCGGTGGGCCTCAGATAGCCGAACTTCCAGGCAAGCAGGATGCAGATGAACAGCAGGATCGAGAAGCCCACCCGGAACGCGAGAGCTCGCGCCATGTGCCCGCTCTTCGGCTTGTCGCCTTCACCCTCCTTCATCATGAAATACAAGGCAGCCGCGAGGCTGCCGATGATGGCCGCGAAGGCCAGCGCGATCAGGAGCACTTTCATGCCGAGGATTATCCGGTGCCCCTCGTGAGGAGCTGGCGCTTCTGGGCGCTCACCTTGGCCGCCGCGCTGGGCATCGCGGCGACGCTGGCCCTTGGGCAGTGGCAATGGTCCCGTGCGCAGCAGAAGCTCGGCCTTGAAGCCGCCATTCGCGCGCGCGAAAGCGAGCCATCGCTGGATGCAGGCCAGCTCGCGCGCGCCGATCCAGGCGACCTCCTGCACCGCCGCGTGCAGTTGCGCGGTCAATGGGTCGCGCAACACACCGTCTTCCTGGACAACCGGCAGATGCAGGGACGGCCGGGCTTTTACGTGGTCACGCCGCTGCGGCTATCGGGGGCCGACGCCGTGGTGCTGGTGCAGCGTGGCTGGGTGCCGCGCAACTTTGTCGAGCGCGAGCGGCTGCCGCCGGTGCAGACACCGCCGGGTGAGGTCACGGTCGGCGGCCGCATCGCCCCCCCACCGGCTAAGCTTTATGAGTTCGCCGAGGCCCCGGGCGGACCCATCCGGCAAAATCTCGACCTGCCCGCGTTCCGTGCCGAGACCGGCCTTCCCCTCATGGCCGTGTCGGTGCAGCAGACCGGCAAAGCCTCGGAAGGCTTGTTGCGCGACTGGCCGCAGCCTGCCGGAACGGCCGGCAAGAACCTGGGCTATGCCTTTCAGTGGTGGGCCCTGTGCGCCCTCATCTTCATCCTGTATGTCTGGTTCCAATTCATCGCTCCCCGGCGACGCCGCCCCCGGTCGGCCTGACCGGCCGCTCGATTTCACGGTGCACTCGCTGCCCAACCCGGTCGAAGCGGCGGGGGTCGACGCACGCCGCACGCGGCTGGGCCGATGGAAGATGCTGGTGGTGATGCTGGTCTGCGCCGCCCCGGTTGTCGCCTCCTACTTCACCTACTACTTCGTGCGGCCGGAGGGCCGCCGCAATTTCGGTGAGCTGATCGAGCCGCAGCGCCCACTCCCGGCGCTCACGGCCACCACGCTCGACGGCCAGCCCGTGCCGCTGCCCAGCTTGCGCGGACAGTGGCTGCTGCTGACCGTGGGCGGCGGCGCCTGCGACAGCGTCTGCGAAAGCAACCTGTACCTGCAGCGCCAGCTGCGCGAATCGCTGGGTCGCGACAAGGACCGCGTCGACCGCGTCTGGCTGGTCGACGACGCCGCGAACGTGCCCGGGACGCTGATGCCCGCGCTGGCCGAGGCCCACGTGCTGCGGGTCGATGCGGGCCTGCTCGCGGCCTGGCTGCAGCCGGCGCCAGGGCAGCGGCTGGCCGACCACCTCTACATCGTCGACCCGATGGGCAACTGGATGATGCGGCTGCCCGCGCGGCTGGACGCCGAGTCGGCCGCCAAGGCGCGGCGCGATCTCGAACGGCTGATGCGAGGCTCGGCTTCGTGGGACCAGGCGGGGCGCCCGTGATGGCCGACGGCGTGGCCCTCTACGACTTGAGCCCGGCGCTGCACCTGATGCTGCTCGGGGTGTTGATCGCACTCGCGCCGCTGGGTTGGATCTGGCTGCGACAGCAGCGGGCGCCCATGCCGCAGCGCCTGGCGGCGCTCACCGTCCTCACCTTGTTCCTGACCTTCGACCTCGTGCTGTTCGGTGCCTTCACCCGGCTGACCGACTCCGGCCTGGGTTGCCCGGACTGGCCCGGCTGCTATGGCGCCGCCAGTCCGCGCGGCGCACATGCGCAGATCAGCCAGGCCCAGGCCGCCATGCCAACCGGGCCGGTCACCCACACCAAGGCCTGGATCGAGATGGTCCACCGCTACCTGGCATCGGGCGTGGGTGTCCTGATCCTGGTGCTGGCCTGGGTGAGCTGGCTGCGCCGGCGGGAGCTGCCCGTGCATCCCCTGTGGCCGATGGTGACCCTGGTCTGGGTCTGCGTGCAGGGCGCCTTCGGCGCGCTGACGGTCACCATGAAACTGCAGCCGATCATCGTCACCCTGCACCTGATGGGCGGCCTCGTGCTGCTGGCGCTGTTGTGCCGGCAGGCCATGGCCTATTCGCACGCGCATCGAGGCCTGGCGCCGCTGGCGATTTCCCCGGGGCTGCGCTCGATGCTGGCGGCAAGCTTCGGCTTGCTGTGGTTGCAGGTGGCGCTGGGCGGCTGGGTCAGCACCAACTATGCGGTCCTGGCCTGCACCACCTTTCCCACCTGCCAGGGCAGCTGGTGGCCGGCCATGGACTTCCAGGCCGGCTTCGAGCTTTGGCGTGAGCTGGGTCGCACCGGGTCCGGTGAGCACATCACCTTCGCCGCGCTCACCGCGATCCATTACGTTCACCGGTTGGTGGCCTATGCCCTGTTGCCCTTGCTGGTCGTGCTGGGCTGGCGGCTGTCGCATGCGGGGCTGTCGCGGCCCGGGCGCTGGATGATCGTCGGCGCCGTCTGGCAGCTGGTCACCGGATTGAGCAACGTGGTGCTGGGCTGGCCGCTCGTGGCCGCCGTGGCCCACACGGGTGGCGCGGCGGCCCTGGTCGTCATCTTCACCTGGGCCTGGTATGGCAGCCGGGCCGCCCAGGCTGTGCCGCGCTCGCAGGGCGTGGCCGCGGAGGTGCGCCCATGAATCGCGTGGCCCAGTTCTATGCGCTGACCAAGCCGCGCGTGGTGCAGCTCATCGTCTTTTGCGCCCTGATCGGCATGGTGCTGGCCGTGCCGGGCCTGCCCGACTGGCGCGAGCTGCGTCTGGCCCTCGTCGCCTGCCTGGGCATCTGGCTGGTGGCCGGCGCGGCGGCCGCCTTCAACTGTCTGGTGGAAAAGGGCATCGACTCGCGCATGCGCCGCACGGCCTGGCGGCCCACGGCGCGCGGCGAGCTGTCGGATTGGCAGACCCTCGCGTTCGCGGCAGTGCTGTGCGCAGCCGGCTCGTGGGTGCTGTACCAGTGGGTCAATCCGCTCACCATGTGGCTGACCTTCGCCACCTTCGTGGGCTACGCGGTCATCTACACCGTGGTGCTGAAGCCGCTCACGCCGCAGAACATCGTGATCGGTGGCGCTTCGGGCGCCATGCCGCCGGTGCTGGGGTGGACGGCCATGACCGGCGAGGTCGGCCCTCCGGCCTTGATCCTGTTCCTGATCATCTTCCTCTGGACGCCGCCGCATTTCTGGGCCCTGGCGCTGTATCGGGTGGAGGACTACCGCAAGTCGGGCCTGCCGATGTTGCCGGTCACGCACGGCAACGAGTTCACGCGCCTGCAGATCCTGCTGTACACGCTGGTGCTGTTCGCGGCCTGCCTGCTGCCCTTCGCCTACGGCATGAGTTCCTGGCTGTACCTGCTGGCCGCCGTGGTGCTCAGTGGCGCGTTCTGCGTGTACGCCTTCCGCCTGTGGCGGGCCTACTCGGACGCCCTGGCCCGACGCACCTTCCGTTTCTCCCTGGTCCACCTCAGCGTGCTGTTCGCGGCACTGCTCCTGGACCACTACCTGTTGTCGCCATGATCGAACGCCGTTCCTTCCTGCTGCTCGCCGCCACCGCCACCGCGCTGGCTGCGTGTGGCCAGTCCAAGCCCGCCTTCAAGGCCGTGGACATCACCGGCGTGGACTACGCCCGTGACTTCCAGCTGACCGACCAGCACGGCCAGCGCCGCAGCCTGGGGGAGTTCGCCGGGAAAGCGGTGGTGGTCTTCTTCGGGTTCACCCAGTGCCCCGACGTCTGCCCCACCACGCTGGGCGAAATTGCCGAGGCCAAGCGGCTGCTCGGCCCCGATGGTGATCGCCTGCAGGGCGTGTTCATCACCGTGGATCCGGAGCGCGACACGCCCGAGGTGCTCAAGTCCTACGTCGCCAATTTCGACCCGGGCATCGTGGCCCTGCGCGGCACGCCGGAGGAGACGGCGCAGGTGGCCAAGGACTTCAAGGTCTACTTCAAGAAGGTCGAAGGCAAGACGCCGGGCAGCTACACCATGGACCATTCGGCCGCCAGCTTCATCTACGACCCGAAGGGCCGCTTGCGCCTGTATTCGCGCTATGGCAGCGGCGCACAGGCCATGGCCGACGACGTGCGTTCGTTGTTGAAAGGGGCCTGAGCGGCCCCCCTCCGAGCACGCAGGTGCGCAGGGCATGGCGCCCTGCGCGGGGGGTCACTCCGCCTTGATGCCCCGCATCGCGATCACGCCGCCCAGCAGCATGGTGTCGGACTTGATGCGGTTGGCCAGGCCTTCAGGGGAGGTGCCGGCCACCTGCCAGCCCTGCTGGAACAGCTTGGCGCGCACGTCCGGGCTGCGGACGATGTCGCTGATCAGGCCGGACAGGCGGTTGACCAGGGGCCGCGGCATGCTGGCCGGCGCGGCCATCGCGTTCCAGACTTCCAGTTGCAACCCGCGCGTGGCGCCTTGTTCGTCCAGGCTGGGGTATTCCGGCGCCAGCGGGCTGCGGCCCAGTGATGTCGCGCCGATCACCCGCAGCTTGCCAGCGCGCACCTGCGGCAGGGCCAGGCCGATGGGCAGCAGCGCCAGCTGGATCTGGCCACTGAGCATGGCGTTGATCACCTGCGGGTTGCCGGGGTAGGGCACGTGCACCGGGTTGATGTTGGTCTTGGTCTTGAGCAACTCCATGCCGATGTGGCCGACGGTGCCGACGCCGGGCGTGCCGTAGCTCCACTTGTCACCGGCATTGCGCGCGGCCACGAAGAAGTCGAGGGCCGTCTTGCCGGGGCCATCGGCCGGGGCGGTGAGCAGCAGGGGCGCGGTGCCGATCAGGCTGATGGGCGCGAAGTCGCGCTGGGGATCGAAAGGCACCTTGGGGTTGAGCAGCCTGGCGATGGTCATGTTGCCGTTGATCATCAGCCCCAGGGTGTGCTGGTCGGTGGCCTTGGCCACCACGTCGGCCGCGATGTTGCCCCCGGCGCCCACCCGGTTCTCCACGATGACGGGCTGACCCAGCGCCTTCGACAGGGGCTCGGCGATGGTGCGAGCCGTGAGGTCGGGCGATGAGCCGCCGGGGAAGCCGACGACGATGCGCACCGGCCGGGACGGCCAGTCGGCAGGTGCGGACGCGGCAGCCGGACGTGCCGGCGTGGCGGGGGGGGCGCTGCGCGCAGGGGCGGCGGCGGGCTGGTTCTGGGCCAGGGCGGGCGCGCCGAAAGCGGCCAGGGGAAGCGCGACGAGGTGCCGGCGCGAGAGCTTGTGCGACATGGGTCTCCTGCGATCGAGTGACGAACAACGGGTGCGGCCACGGGGCCGTCCACGAGGTTGATGCTAACCGCTGCCGCAGAGCTCAAGCCAGGGGCAATTCCCTCATCGGCAACCTAGAAGTTCAGGGCGCGGATCGCACGTCGCGGGTCGGCGCGCATGGCATCGCAGGCTTGTGCGAGCCACTGCAGGCAGCGCGGGGCATCGAGCTCGCCATCGGGCAGCAGGATCACCGCCACGTGGAACTTCAGGTCGGTGTTGGGCGGCAGCACCGGGGCGTGCTGCAGCCCTTGCGCCACGATCTGCTGCGCACGCGAGATGGCGGTCGGCCCATGGGTCGGGCCCTCCAGCAGCAGCACGAAGTCGCGTTCGCCGACCCGCCCCGCCACGTCGAGGTCGCCACCGGCGCCGCGCAGGATGGAGGCCGCCACCACCAGGGCCCGCTCCGCGGTGCTACGGCCGAGGTCCTCCTCCAGCGTCTCCAGGTTGGTCAGGCGCACACCCAGCACCGCGCACAAGTGCCGCTGCCCGATCGCCCGCCGGATGGCCTCGTCCAGGCGCTGCAGGGTGGACTCGCGGTCGAACAGGCCCGTGAGCGCGTCGGCATGGTGCAGTTGCTGCGCGCGCAGCCCGGTTTCTCTGCGGCGCAAGGCGCGCCGGCTCAGGACGAAATAGATGATCGGCAGGTGGATGGCCGTGCCAATCGTCAGCGCGTGCCTGGCCAGGGCGGTGTTGGGCAGCAGGCCGACGGAATACAGCAGGGGGATGGCGGCAGCCGCCAGGACCGGCGTGAACCCGAGCGTGATGGTGCGGATGTACGGATCGCGACCCCGACGCCACGCCAGCACCAGCAGCGAGAGCGCCAGCGGCACCGCGGCCGCCATCAGCAGCGTCACCAGGACGAAGCTCGCACGCGTGGCCACGGACGCGTTGACCGCGACCGCCGCCAGCAGGGCGGCCAACAGGGCGCTGCAGGCCAGGTCGAGGGCGCGCGAGAACCGGGCCGGCTCGGTGAGGACCTTCACGAACCACAGGCCGGCGGCCGCGGCCGGCCCGGGCACGGCCAGGCGAGCCATGGCGTTCCAGTGAGGCTGGTCGGCCCAGAGCAGTTGCGCACCGACGCCCAGCACGACGAGCTGCACCGCGGTCAGCGCCACGATATAGGCGGCGAAGGCGGTGAACTTGCGCTCCCGGTACGCCGCGGCCAGGGCGAGCGCGCCCAGGATGAGCACGAGCAGGATGCCGAAGTAGCCGCCGAGCAGGAATTGCTCGTGGGCTCGCTCCTGTAGCAGTTCAGATTGGCTCAGCAGCGCCAGCGGCAGGCTCAGGTGGGAGTGATCACGCTCCAGCCGGACCCAATAGCGCGCGGTCTGGCCCGGCGGTGCCAGCTCGAAGGTCGGCACCCGGCCCGGTATCGACCACTCGCTCACCGGCAGCTGCTGGCCGGCGGTCTGCACGACCCAGCGGCCGTCGGCGCCACGCCAGTACAGCTGCATCCGGTCGACGGCCGGGTGCTTCAGGACGAGGAACCAGCGGCTGGCGGCCGGTGTGGTGGCCTCGAACTGCAGCCACAGGGTCTGGTCGTTCAAGCGCCAGGCGCGCTGCGGATCCAGGTGACCCCACTGCAGCGACCCGGCGCGCGAGACGACGGCGTCGATGTCCAGCGAACCGTGGGGGTCCACCCACGCCGTGGCCTGTGATAGCGATGGAGGCACCTGGGGTGCCGGCCCGGACGAGCCCGCCGCAATGGCCAGGCCATGCAGCGAAACCGTCGTCAGAAGAAACAGGATGAAACGGATGCAGGCCACCCGCCGATGGTGCCGCAAAAAAAGCCCGGGCTCAGCCGGGCTTCATGACAGGTGGGGCCGTAAGCCCTGCGGCCAGGCGATCAGGCGTAGGCGCTCAGGGCCTTCTTCATCTTCTTCATGGCCGCCGCCTCGATCTGGCGGATGCGCTCGGCCGACACGCCGTACTCGGCGGCCAGCTCGTGCAGCGTCATGCCGCCCGAGCCGTCGTCGTTCACGCGCAACCAGCGCTGCTCGACGATGCGGCGGCTGCGCGGGTCGAGCTGCTCCAGGGCGGCGGCGATGCCGTCGGTCGCCAGCTGGTCCCGCTGCTGCGACTCCAGCACCGCGGTCGGCTCATGGCTCATGTCGGTCAGATAGGCGATCGGCCCGAAGCCTTCTTCGCCATCGTCGTTGGGCGCGGGGTCGAGCAGCACGTCGCCACCGGCCATGCGCGTTTCCATCTCGATCACTTCTTCGCGCTTGACGTTCAGCTCGCGGGCCATCACCTCGATCTGCGCATCGGTCAGCGTGTCGCGGTGGGTAGGCGCATCCGCCTCGTCCTTGAAGCCTTGCTTCATGGACCGCAGGTTGAAGAACAGCTTGCGCTGCGCCTTGGTGGTGGCCACCTTGACCATGCGCCAGTTGCGCAGGATGTACTCGTGGATTTCCGCCCGGATCCAGTGCAGTGCATAGCTCACCAGCCGCACGCCCTGGTCGGGGTCGAAGCGCTTGACGGCCTTCATCAGGCCGATGTTGCCCTCCTGGATCAGGTCGCCATGGGGCAGGCCGTAGCCCAGGTATTTGCGCGACACCGAGACCACCAAGCGCAGGTGCGACAAGACCAGCCGCCCCGCGGCCTCGAGGTCGTTATGGTCGCGCAGCTTGCGGGCGCAGTCTTGCTCTTCTTCGGGGCTGAGCAGTGGCAGCCGGTTGACGGCGCTGATGTAGGCGTCCAGGTTGCCCAAAGGGGGCACCATGGCCCAGGGGTTGGCCAAGGCCAATCCGGTGCCGGGAGCTCCTGCGGAAGTGGACATGCCGAGGGATCCTTTCAAGTTCGTCATCATGTTAGCACTCGATTTGAGAGAGTGCTAAGCCACAAGTTCCACCCCGAAAGGAGACGTCATGACCGTGAATTCGATCCTCAGCCTCACCACCACGGTCGGGTCCGAGCTGGATGCCCAGCGCCTGGCGCGGGAGCTGGTGCAGGCCCGGCTGGCCGCTTGCGTGCAGGTGGACGGTGGGCTGGTTTCGCACTACCGCTGGGATGGCGCATCTCATGCCGATCGCGAGTGGCGGCTCACGATCAAGTCGCTGCCTCGGCTGCTGGCGCAGCTGCAGGCCTTTCTGGCGCAGCACCATCCGTACGAACTGCCCCAACTGGTGTGGCAGCAGCTGGACAGCAGCGAAGGCTACGCCGAGTGGGTCCGCTCGAACGTGATCGGCGCCTGAGTCAGCGCACCCGCAGGCGCGGCGACTCGCCGGAGACCACCTGCCCGATCACCGCGGCCTGCTCGAAGCCATGGACGCGGAACACGGACAGCACGGCCTCGACCGCCCCGGGTTCGCACGAGACCAGCAGGCCGCCGCTGGTTTGCGGATCGCTCAGCAAAGCCTGGTCGGCCGGGCCGAACCCCTGCGGCAGGGCGATGTCGGCGCCATAGCCGGCCCAGTTGCGGCTCGAAGCGCCGGTCACCAGTCCGTCGGCGGCCAGCGATTTCACCCCGTCCAGCAGCGGCACCCGGGCCCAGTCCAGTTCGATGCCGGCGCGAGCCCCGCGCGCCAGCTCCAGGGCATGGCCGGCGAGCCCGAAGCCGGTCACGTCGGTCAGGGCATGGACGCCGGGCAGCCGGGCCAGTTCGGGGCCAGGGGTGTTCAGGCGGGTGGTCGTGTCGATCAGGCGGGCATAGCCCGCGGCATCCAGTGCCTCTTTCTTCAGCGCCGCCGAGAGCACCCCGACGCCCAGCGGCTTGCCCAGCACCAGCACGTCACCCGGGCGGGCGTCGGCGTTGCGCTTGACCTGGCGCGGATGCACCAGCCCGAGGGCCACGAGACCGTAGATCGGCTCCACCGAGTCGATGGTGTGGCCGCCGGCAATCGGGATGCCGGCCGCGCGGCAGACCGTTTCGCCGCCTTCGAGGATGCGGCCGATGGTGGTGGTCGACAGCACGTTGATCGGCATGCCCACCAGGGCCAGCGCCATGATCGGTTGACCGCCCATGGCGTACACGTCGGAGATGGCGTTGGTGGCGGCGATGCGGCCGAAGTCGTACGGGTCGTCCACGATCGGCATGAAGAAGTCGGTGGTCGCGATCAGTGCCTGCTCGTCGTTGAGCTGGTAGACCGCGGCGTCGTCGGCGGTTTCGATGCCCACCAGCAGCTGCGGCGGAACCGGCATGCGGGCCGTTCCCTTGAGGATCTCGGACAGCACGCCCGGCGCGATCTTGCAGCCGCAGCCGCCGCCATGAGAGAGTGAGGTGAGGCGGGGCTCGTTGGTGGAGGCAGGCGGGGTGGTCATGGATGCAGTTCCTCGATCAGTTGGAGCAAAGCGGCGCGCTCGGCTTCGGGCGCGAACAGCGGCGCGCGTTCGTCGCATTGTCGTTGCAGCCACCCGAGCAGGGCGCCCGACGGGTCTTGCGCCGACAGCTGGGACTGCCGGCACCGTCGCAGCAGCGCGGCGAGGCCGGCCGAGTCACCGGGCTCGAAGTAGCCGCCGTAGCCGAGCCCCAGCATGCCCACGTTGCCGGGAACCCGGGAGGCCAGCACCGGCGTGCCGCTGCGCACGGCTTCCATGATCACGTGGGCGCCGCCCTCCATCGCGCTCGTGTGCACCAGCAAATGGGCGCGCTGGATGGTCTGGCGTGTCCGGCCGTGGGGCAGCGGGCCGAGCCAGCGGTAGTGGGGGCAGGCGGCCTGGGTGGCCTGCGCCTGTGCCCGGTAGGCCGGCTCGTCGGCGCCTCCGATGTGGTCGATCAGGATGCCCTCGTCGGCGCCGAGCAGTTGCGCCGCCTCGAAAAGCGTTTCAGGACTCTTCACCCGACGCAGGTGCCCCACCATCACCGCGCGCAGCCTGGCGGCGGTCTTGTCCAGTGGCACGCGGGCGGTGGTCGACTGGTAGATCACGCGGGCCTTGGCGCGGCCTGCTTCGGGCAGGGCGTCGAGCCCCTGGTCCTGCAGCACGACGAGGCGCTCGGCCCATTTCAACGACGCCTGCGCGGCGGGGTCGGAATGGATGTCCTGGTAAAGGTCGGTGCCGGTCAGCACCAGCACCAGGCCACGGGCGCTTCGCGCCTGCGCCCAGGCCCGTACCGAGTCGGCCGAGCGCCGCGCGTGCAGGGCCAGCATCAGGTCGTCGCCGGACCCGGTGGCGGCATCCCAGTGCTGCACGATGCGCACGGGAAAGCGCGTGGACAGCAGGTGGCGCCACCGTTGGGCCGTTTGCCAGTTGCCGTTGTTGGCGCTCGCCAGGGCGGGGCTGACGATGACGAGCGACGGGCGGGGCATGCCGCGGTTATACCCAAGCCCGGCGGCGCCAGGTGCCGGGCGCCTGGATGCGGGAATGGCGGCCCTCGCCAGGGCGATGGGCGCGTTTGGGGTGTAATCGCCGGCTTCCCGTCTACACGAGTCCCGCGTCATGAACCGCCTGGTTTCCCGCCGCGCCCTGCTGGCTTGCGCCCTGGCCGGCGCCCCCGTTCTGTCCCTGGCCCAGCAGCCCGTCTTTCGCATCACCGCGATTCCGGACGAGTCGCCGACCGAGCTCGCGCGCAAGTCCGCGCCCTTGGCCAGCTACCTGTCGCAGCGGCTGGGCATGAAGGTCGAATTCACCCCGGTGACCGACTACGCGGCCGCGGTGGAGGCGCTGGTGAACAAGCAGGTCGACCTGGCCTGGTTCGGCGGCTTCACCTTCGTGCAGGCCCACCAGCGCTCTGGCGGCAAGGTGCTGCCGCTGGTGCAGCGCGAGGAGGACGAGAAGTTCCGCTCGGTCTTCATCACGACCGACGAGGGCATCCGCTCGCTGGCCGACCTCAAGGGCAAGACGATGAGCTTCGGCTCGGCCTCCAGCACCTCGGGGCACCTGATGCCGCGCAGCTTCCTGCTCGCCGCCGGGCTGGACCCCGACCGCGACTTGCGCCGCGTCGCCTATTCGGGCGCGCACGATGCCACCGTGGCCGCCGTCGCCTCCGGCCGGGTCGACGCCGGCGCGCTCAACATCTCGGTCTGGGAGAAGCTGGTCGCCGATGGCAAGGTGGATGCGAAGCGCGTCCGCGTGTTCTTCACCACGCCGGCCTACTACGACTACAACTGGTCGGTCCATGCCGACATGCCGGCGGCCCGTCGCGCGGCGCTGCTCAAGGCCTTCCTCGAACTCTCGCCCGGCACGCCGCAGGGACGCGAGATCCTGGACTTGCAGCGGGCCACCCGCTTCATCCCCACGCAGGTCGAGAACTACAAGGGCATCGAGTCGGCGGCTCGCAGCGCCGGGCTGCTGAAGTGAGAAGGGCGTGGGCGTGAGGATCGAGCTGCGGCAGCTGTCGGCCGCGCACCCCGCCGCGTCGAGAACCGCCGGGCACGCGCTCACGGGCGTGGACCTGCAGTTGCACTCCGGCGAGCATGTGGCCGTCATCGGCCCGTCGGGCGCGGGCAAGACCACGCTGCTGCAAGCGCTGGCCTGCGCCTTGCGCCCGCAGGCGGGCAGTTTGCTGCTCGATGACGCCGATCCGTGGCGGCTTTCCCACCGCGCGCTGCAACGCCTGCGGGGCACGCTTTTCCTGGCGCCGCAGATGCCGCCGCTGCCGCCGCGCCAGCGGGTGGTGACGGCGGTTCTCGCCGGTCGGCTGCCCCGCATGAGCCTGTGGCAGAGCGTGCGCAGCCTGTTCTATCCCGTGGGCATCGCCGAGGCCGACGCGGCGCTGGAACGCTTCGACTTGGCCGACAAGCTGTTCGCCCGGGTCGATCGACTGTCCGGCGGCGAGCGCCAGCGTGTCGGTCTGGCGCGGGCGCTGCTGGCCCGTGCAAGCCTGCTGCTGGTCGATGAGCCGCTGTCGGCGCTGGACCCCACCCGGGCCCGCCAGGCACTGGCCAGCCTCACCAGCGCTGCGCGCGAGCAGCGTGCGACGCTGGTTTGCACGATGCACGACGTGCCCATGGCCCTGGCGCATTTCCCCCGCGTGGTCGGTATGCAGCAGGGCCGCGTCGCCTTCGACCTGCCCGCGGCGCAGGTCAGCCCGGCGCACCTGCAGGCCCTTTACGCCCAGCGGCCGGACGAGCTTGCCGGCGCGGCACCGCGGATCGAGCCCGACGACGTCGCCGGCCCGGTCACCATGCACTGCCGTTGACAGGCGCATGAGCACCGTCACAGCCCTGGCCCCGGTGCCGCGAGATCCCGCCTGGCGCGGGCGCGTCACCGGGCTGCTGCTCGCGGCCGTGGTGCTGTGGCCCTTGCTGCAGCTGGCCGAGTTCCGGCCCTGGGAGCTGCTGGAGCCGGACGCCCTGCGGGCATCGGGCCGCTTCCTGGCCGACTTCTTGCCGCCCCGGCTCGATGCCGAGTTCCTGGCCCTGGTGGCGCGGGAGACCTGGCGCACGGTCGCGATCGCCACTGCCGGGCTCACGCTCGGCCTGCTGCTGGCCGTGCCGCTCGCCCTGGCCTCGGTGCGCAGCCTGTCGGTGTCGGGGCTCGCCGGCCGCATGGCGCCGGTACCGTCTGCGCTGCGCTGGGCCGTGCGCGGCGTGCTGGTGGTGCTGCGCAGCGTGCCCGAACTGATCTGGGCACTGGTGTTCGTGCGGGTCGTGGGGCTGGGCCCCACCGCCGGCGTGCTCGCGATCGCGCTCACCTACGGCGGCATGCTGGGCAAGGTCTACGGCGACATTCTGGAAAGCGGCGACCGCCACGCCACGACCACGCTGTTGCGCAATGGTGCCGGCCGCATGCAGGCCTTTTTCTACGCTCTGCTGCCGCAGAACGGTGCCGAGCTGACCAGCTACACCGTGTACCGCTGGGAATGCGCCATCCGCTCCTCGGCCGTGCTCGGCTTTGTCGGCGCCGGCGGCCTGGGGCAGCAGATGGACCAGTCCATGAAGATGTTCAACGGCTCCGAGGTGGCCACCGTGCTGCTGGTCTTCGTCGGGCTGGTGGCGGCGACGGACCGCCTCAGTGCCTTCCTGCGGCGCAGCCTGGGGTAGGCGCATGACGATGCCCTCGCGCCCGCCCGCCGCCAACGAAGTGTTCCGGCTGCCGCCACCGCTGTTCAGCGCCCGCTGCCGCGCCTGCTGGTTCACCGCGGGCGCGCTGGTCCTGGTCATCCTGAGCTTCTGGTCGCTGGACCTGCAGTGGGGCCGGTTTTTCTCCGGCGACGCCCTGGGCCGCATGGGGCGTTTCGCCGCCGAGTTGCTGGCCCCGCGCACCGATGCCGCCTTCCTGGCGCGGCTCTGGCCGGCCGCGCTGGAGACGCTGGCGATGTCGGTCGTCGGCACCCTGCTGGCGGCCGTCGCGGGCCTGCTGCTGGCGCTGCCGGCCAGCCGCACCCATGCGCAGGACCGCGCGCGCTGGCGCGGGGCCACGCGGCTGCTGCTGAATGCGCTGCGCAGCGTGCCGGAGCTGATGTGGGCGGCGCTGCTGCTGGTGGCGGCCGGGCTGGGGCCGATGGCCGGCACGCTGGCCCTGGCGCTGCACACGACCGGCGTGCTGGGTCGGCTCTTCGCCGAAGCCATCGAAAACGCACCGGCCGGGCCCGGCTTCGCGTTGCGCGTGCGCGGCGTGGCCGAGGGGCGGGTGCTGCTCTATGCCACCTTGCCGCAGGTGCTGCCGCAGCTGGTGAGCTACACGCTCTACCGCTGGGAGAACAACATCCGCGCCGCCGCCGTGCTCGGTGTGGTCGGCGCGGGCGGGCTGGGCCAGATGCTGGCCTTCCACCTGGGCCTGTTCCAGATGCCCGAAACCGGGGCCGTGCTGGTCGTCATGCTCGTGATGGTGCTGGCCGTGGATGGCCTGAGCGTGCTGGCGCGGGTGCGGCTCGCGCGCTGACTCAGGCCTGGCCCAGCAGGGCCAGCGAAAACTCGCGGGCGTTGAACGTCTGCAGGTCGTCGAGCTTCTCGCCGACGCCGATGAAGAACACCGGCACGGGCTTCTCCTTGGCGATGGCGGCCAGCACGCCGCCCTTGGCCGTGCCGTCGAGCTTGGTGACGACCAGTCCGGTGAGGCCCAGCGCGGCGTCGAAGGACCTGACCTGGGCCAGGGCGTTCTGACCAGTGTTGCCGTCGATCACCAGGATCACTTCGTGCGGCGCACTGGCGTCGGCCTTTTGCACCACCCGCTTGATCTTCTTGAGCTCTTCCATCAGGTGCAGCTGGGTGGGCAGGCGGCCGGCCGTGTCGACCAGCACCACGTCCTTGCCGCGAGCGCGGCCGGCGCTGACCGCGTCGAAGCTCACGGCGGCCGGATCGCCGCCTTCCTGGCTCACGATCTCGACCTTGTTGCGGTCGGCCCAGACGGACAGCTGCTCGCGCGCTGCCGCGCGGAAGGTGTCGGCCGCTGCCAGCAGCACGGTGGCGTTCTCGCGCGCCAGGTGCCAGGTGAGCTTGCCGATGGAGGTGGTCTTGCCCGCGCCGTTGACGCCGGCGACCATGATCACCGTGGGCTGGTGCTCGCCGATCACCAGCGGCTTTTGCAGTGGCAGCAAGAGCTGGGTGAGCACGTCCGCCAGGATGTTGCGCACCTGTACCGGGCGGGTGGCCCCGGTGGCCTGCACCTTGCGCTTGACCTCCGCCAGCAGCCATTCCGTGGCGGCCACACCGGTATCGGCCAGCAGCAGGGCCGACTCGAGCTCCTCGTACAGGGCATCATCGATCTGGCCGCCGGTGAACACCTGCGACAGGCTCGCTCCGGTCTTGCGCAAGCCCACGCTGAGCTTGCCGAACCAGCCCTGCCGCTCGGGGGCGACCTCGGGTGGCGCCGCCACCGGGATGTCCATCGAGCGCACCAGCTGGCTGCCGATCAGCCCTCCCGAAGGCAAGCTGGACTCCACGGGTTCGGGGGCCGACGGAATCGGCGCCGCAGGTGGCGGGGCGACCGGCGCGGGCTCGGGTGCCGCAACGATCGGCGCCGGCGCCGGAGGCGGCTCGACAGGAGCGGACGCCGGAGCCGGAGCGGGTATGGGCGCCGGTAAGGGGGCGGGGGCGGGCGTGGTGTCGAGCACCGGCGCGGGTGCCGGCGGCGGGGGAGGCGGCTGTTTTTTCCGGAAGAAACTGAACATCGATCGGTCTTTTGAACTCAGACGATTCTATGAAACGAACCCTGCAGAGCCTTGTGGGCGGCGGCTTGCTGGCGTGGGCCGTGGCCCTGGCGCCGTTGCCCGCGAACCCCCAGCCCGCACTACCGCCGCCGCCCGCCGGATCCACCACGCCCACTGGCGCTGCCGAGGTGCGCCAGTTCACCTTGTCCAATGGCATGACGCTCATCGTCAAGCCGGACCGCCGCGCGCCGACGGCCGTGCACATGGTCTGGTTGCGGGTCGGTTCGATGGACGAGGACGATGGCCAGAGTGGCGTCGCCCACGTGCTGGAGCACATGCTGTTCAAGGGCACGCAGGAGCTCAAGCCGGGCGAGTTCTCCCGCCGGGTGGCCGCCCTGGGCGGCACCGACAACGCCTTCACCGCGCGTGATTACACCGGCTACCACCAGCAGATCCCGGCAGAGCGGCTGGAGGATGTGATGCGGCTGGAGGCCGACCGCTTCGCCAACAACCAGTGGCCGGACGATGAATTCCGCCGCGAGTTGGAAGTGGTGAAGGAGGAACGCCGTTTGCGCGTGGAGGATTCACCCCGTGCGCTCATGTTCGAGGTGCTCAACGCCACCACCTTCCTGGCCTCGCCCTACCGGCGCCCCATCGTCGGCTGGATGAGCGACCTGGAGGCGATGACACCCGAGGACGCCCGTGCCTTTTACCGGCGCTGGTACACGCCGGCCAACGCGGCAGTGGTGGTGGCCGGCGATGTCGACCCGGCCGAGGTGCTGAAGCTGGCCGAGCGCCATTACGGGCGCATCCCGGCGCGCCCGGTGCCACCGCGCAAGCCGCAGGGCGAGCCCCCGCAGCGTGGCCCGCGACAGGTGGAGATCAAGGCGCCGGCCGACCAGGCCTTCACCGCCATGCAGTTCAAGGTGCCGCGCCTGACCTCGTTCGAGTCCACGCGCGAGAACGACGACGCGCTGGCGCTCTCGGTCCTCGACGCCGTGCTCGATGGCCATGGCGGCGCCAGGCTGCCTCGCGCGCTGACCCAGGGCGCCGACCGCGTCGCCGATAGCGTCGGTGCGTCCAACGGCTTGTGGGGCCGCGGCCCGCAATTGTTCACGTTGACCGGTGTGCCCGCGCCAGGCAAGACGCCCGAACAGGTGCGCGCGGCGCTGCGGGCCGAAGTCGATCGCGTGGCGCGCGAAGGCATCACCGAGGCCGAGCTGCAGCGGGTGAAGACGCGATGGATCGCCGCCGAGGTCTACAAGCTCGATTCGATCTTCAGCCAGGCGCGTGAGCTCGGCGCCTACTGGGCCTACGGGCTGCCGCTGGATTCCGGCGAGCGCCTGATCCGGCGCCTGCGCGACATCACGCCAGCGCAGGTGCAGGCCGTGGCCGCCCGCTACTTCGGCGACGACCAGCTGACCATCGGCACGCTGCGGCCGCTGCCGCTGGAAAAGCCCGCCGCGCCCCGGCAGCCGCCGCCCGGCGCCCGGCACTGAACACCCAGGACTCTCACCCCATGAAAACCTCTTCGAATCGCTCCGCCGCAGCCAGCCTGTGGCGGACCCTGCTCGCCGCCACCCTGTTGTGCGCCGTACCGGTCGCTTGGGCCGCGCTGCCGATCCAGCACTGGGTGCAGGACAGCGGCGCCCGCATCTACCTCGTCGAGGCGCACACCCTTCCCATGGTGGACGTGCAGATCGATTTCGATGCCGGCGCGCGCCGCGACCCGCGTGGGCAGGTCGGACTGGCCAGCGTTACCGCCAGCCAGTCCGGCAACGGCCTGCTGGCGGCCGACCCCAGCCGCTCCGGGCCCGCCGCGCCTTATGAAGGCGCGATGGACGAGAACCAGGTCAGCGAGGCCTGGGCCGACTTGGGTGCCGGCTTCGGCGGCAGCGCCGGCAGCGACCGTATGAGCTTCACCCTGCGCTCGCTCACCGACCCCGACCTGCTGTCCCGCGCCGTGACCCTGGCGGCCCGCCAGCTCGGCGAGCCGGCGTTCCCGGCGGACGTCTGGCAGCGCGACCGCGAACGGGCGATCGCGGCAATCCGCGAGGCCGACACGCGGCCCGCCACCGTGGCCGGCAAGACTTTCCGCGCGGCGGTGTACGGCGGGCACCCCTACGGCGGCGAGGTCACCGCCACCAGCCTGGCCGCCATTTCCGTGGACGACATGCGTGCCTTCCATGCCCGCTACCTGCAGCCCTGCCGTGCCAAGGTGAGCATCGTGGGTGCGGTGGATCGTCCCCGGGCCGACCAGATCGCTCGGCAGCTGCTGGCCCGCATGCCGGCGGGGACGGCGGGGTGCCAGCCGTTGCCGGCGGTGCCCGACGTGCCGGCGCTCACCCAGCCGGCGAAGCTGGACATTCCCTTCGCCTCGGCCCAGGCCCATGTGCTGATCGGCCAGCCCGGCTACAAGCGCAGCGACCCGGACTACTTCCCGCTGCTGGTCGGCAACTACATCCTCGGCGGCGGCGGCTTCGTCTCCCGGCTCTCGACCGAAGTACGTGAGCGGCGCGGGCTTTCGTACAGCGTGTACAGCTACTTCTCGCCCGGACTTCACGCCGGCGCGTTCACCGTCGGGCTGCAGACGCGGCCGGACCAGGCCGCGCAGGCGGTCGAAGTGGTGCGCGAGCAGGTCGCGCGCTTCGTCGAACGAGGCCCGACCGAGGCCGAACTCAAGGCGGCCAAGGACTACCTCGTGGGCGGCTTCGCCCTGCGCCTGGACAGCAACCGAAAGCTGCTGGAAAACGTGGCGGCGATCGCCTGGCACGACCTGCCGCTGGATTACCTGGACACCTGGCCGCGACAGGTGCGCGCGGTGACAGCCGAACAGGTGCGCGAAGCCTTCCAGCGCAAGCTGCACCCTGACCGCATGGTCACCGTGGTCCTGGGCGCCGCCTCGCCGCGCTGACCGCTGGGCTTTCACTGACGGCTGTCATCGCTGACAGGGCCGATGAGTCGCAACGGGCGCTTTCGCAAGCAGAATCGGCGCCGACCTGTCACACCAAGGTTCTAGCCAAGGAGAGGGCACCCAGGATAAGAAAGAGGGAGAAAGAGGCAGCTTCAGCGCGGTTCACCACCGCGCTTTTTTTTGTCCACTCGCTGCCCCGGCTTGTCGGGCCCCGCGCGTAAGCTCGCGGCCATGGCTTCAACCACGCGGCGGCCCGCCGCGACCCCGAACACCCAGTCCCGTCAAGCACCCCAGGAGGTGCGGATCATCGGTGGCCAGTGGAAACGCACCCGGCTTGCGGTCGCCGACCGGCCCGGCCTTCGGCCCACGCCCGACCGCGTGCGCGAGACCCTCTTCAACTGGCTGGGCCAGGACCTCGGCGGCTGGCAGGTGGTGGACGCCTTCGCCGGCACCGGCGCCCTCGGGCTGGAGGCGGCTTCGCGCGGGGCGGCGCGGGTGCTGCTCATCGAGCAGGATGCCGCCTTGGTCGACGGCCTGCGCGCGCTGGTCGAGCGGCTGCAGGGCGCCGGCCAGACGGTGACCGTGCGGCGCGGCAACGCAGTCACGTTGCTGCCCTCGCTGGCGTCCGGCTCACAGGACCTGGTGCTGCTCGATCCCCCGTTCGATGCCCGCCTGCACGACAAGGTGCTGCCTTCGGCGGCCGCACTGTTGCGTCCTGGTGGATGGCTTTACCTGGAGGCACCCGAGGCCTGGGCCGCCGAGCGGGTGGCGGCGCACGGCCTGGCGCTGGAGCGGCACCTGCGCGCCGGGGCTGTCCACGCCCACCTGCTGCGTCGGCCGCTGCCCGCGCTGGAGCCCTCGTCATAATCCGCACCCCAGAGCCAGGAGAAGCACCATGGACCGCCCAGTGATCGCCGTGTATCCCGGCACCTTCGACCCCATGACGCTGGGCCACGAAGACGTGGTGAGGCGGGCGACCGGGCTCTTCTCCAAGGTGATCGTCGCCGTGGCGGCGGCGCACCACAAGAAGACCATGTTCACCTTGCAGGAGCGCATCGACATGGCACGCGAGGCGATGCACGCGCTGCCGAACGTCGAGGTGGAGAGCTTTTCCGGATTGATGCGCGACTTCGTTGTCGCACGCGGTGCCAAGGCCATGGTGCGCGGGCTGCGTGCGGTCACCGACTTCGACTACGAATCGCAACTGGCCGGCATGAACCGCAGCCTCATGCCCGACGTCGAGACGGTGTTCCTCACGCCCAGCGACAAGTACCAGTTCATCAGCAGCACCTTCGTGCGCGAAATCGCGGTGCTGGGCGGCGAGACCGACAAGTTCGTCTCGTCCAGCGTGCAGGTCCGCCTCACGCAGAAGGTGCAAAGCCTCGCACGTGGTTGAGCGCGCCGCGGCCTGCGGCTTCCGGCCCGAACATTCGACCGCGTGCCAATCAGAGTCGCGACCAGGGTGATGAAGCGCTCGAGGAGCAACCGACGTGATTCGCGCGGGATAATGCCAAGTCGTTTCTCGAGGGGGCTTTCCGCATGGCGCTGATGATCACGGACGAATGCATCAACTGCGACGTCTGCGAACCCGAGTGCCCGAACGAAGCCATTTCACTCGGGCCGGAGATCTACCAGATCGATCCCAACAAGTGCACCGAGTGCGTCGGGCATTTCGACGAACCGCAGTGCGTGCAGGTCTGCCCTGTGGCCTGCATTCCAGTCCATCCAGAGCACGTCGAGGACAAGGACTCCCTCTGGCGCAAGTTCCAGCGGCTGCGCGCGGCGCCTTGATGCCGCCTCGCATGGACCGGGCCACGGCGCAGTCGCTTCAGTCCCGCATCAGCGCTTGCGCTCGGTCTGCTTGGCGGTTGCGGCAGTTCGGGGTTTCGCGGCCGCCTGGGTGGGCTTTCCCGGCACACGCGCCACGAAGATTGGCTGCTTGCCACGAGGCTTGAGGTCGAAGTCGAGCTCATCCCAGGACGAAGCGATCGGTGCCGTGCCTTTGCTGCCGGTCGTGCCCATGCGCCGCTGTTCCGCCTCCAGGCGCGCCTCTTTTTGAAGGCGCTCGCGCTGCAGGCCTTCGGCCAGTCGGGCATCCCGGCGCGCCGCGGTCTCGGTTTGCGCCTGCTGACCGGCGGTGCGCGGGTCCGCCGCTTCAACCTGGCGCCCGCCTTCGCAAGGCTGCGGGCCATAGGTGTCGCCGCAGCGATAGATGGGCTGCGACCATGCCGGCAGGCTGGCCAACAGCACGATGGTGACGCCTCGTCGTGCGTTCATTCTCGGACTCCCTGGAAGTAGCAAAAAAAGCGGTCAGACCCCCTCGGGGCGCGGCGGCTTCGGCCGCGCGGGCTTGTGGGTGTGGACCAGCAGCGTGGCCTTGTCCATTTCACCCGCAACCATGGCTGGAAAGGCCTTCAGCGTGCGGTCGATGCAGTCCTCGATGGCGGTGCGCTGCTCGGGCGCTGGCTTCTTCAAGACCCAGTCGGTGACCTCGGACTTGACGCCCGGGTGGCCGATGCCCAGGCGCAGGCGCCAGTAGTCGGCGGTGCCGAGTTGGGCATGGATATCGCGCAGGCCGTTGTGTCCGCCGTGCCCTCCACCGAACTTGAGCTTGGCCTGGCCGGGTGGCACGTCGAGTTCGTCGTGCACCACCAGCACCTGCTCCGGCGCGATCTTGTAGAAGCGCGCCAGCGCCGCCACCGAGCGACCCGAGAGGTTCATGAAAGTCTGCGGCTCCAGCAGCCACAGCGTATGGCCGTGGATGTTGCCTCGGGCTGCGAGGCCTTGGAAGCCGCGCTCGTTGACCAGGTCGAGCCTGAGCTCGCGGGCGAGCGCATCCACCCACCAGAACCCCGCGTTGTGGCGCGTGCCTTCATACCCCGGGCCAGGATTTCCCAGGCCGACGAACAACTTGATCATGGGTCCGGATTAGAGATGAAAAAAAGGCCCGCGATGCGGGCCTGGGATGGCAAGGCTGCCAGAGGCGGCAGCCGGGCGCTTCGGATTACTTCTTGCCCTTGCCCTTCTTGGCCTCGGGAGCCGGCGCGGCAGCGGCCTCGGCCGGAGCTTCCTCGGCGGCCGGGGCCACCACGGACACCAGCACCGGGTTCTTCTTGCCACGGGTGACGGCGTTCACGCCCTTGGGCAGCTTGACCTCGGCCAGGTGGAGCGACTGGCCCTTCTTCAGGCCCGACAGATCGATCTCGATGAACTCGGGCAGGTCGCTGGGCAGGCAGGAGATCTCGAGTTCGGAGATCACGTGGTTGACCACGCAATGGTCCAGCTTGACGGCCTCAGACTCGTCGGCCTTCACGTAGTGGACCGGCACCTTGTTCTGCAGGCGCGTGCGGGCGTCCACGCGCTGGAAGTCCACGTGCTGGACCAGCTGCTTGAACGGGTGGTACTGCACATCACGCAGCAGCACCTTGCTGGTCTGGCCGTTGAGCTCCATGTCGAGGATGGAGGAGTGGAAGGCTTCCTTCTTCAGGGCGTGCCACAGCGCGTTGTGATCGAGTTCGATCAGTTGCGGCTGGCCATCGCCACCGTAGACGATCCCGGGCGTCTTGCCCGTGATACGCAGACGGCGGCTCGCACCCGTTCCCTGCTTGGCGCGCTCAAAAGCGACGAATTTCATGACTGACTCCGATTGCGTGAGTCCACCGCGACCAGTGTGACTCCGGTTGAAAAAGGCCCCGTTGACGGGGCCGCTGCTGACTCAGAACAGGTTGTCCTGATCCGAGAAAAGGCTCATCACCGACTCGCCCTTGGCGATACGCTGGATCGTCTCGGCGATCAGCGGTGCGACGCTCAGCTGGCGGACCTTGCCGCAAGCACGCGCGTCGTCGGACAGCGGGATGGTGTTGGTGACCACGACCTCGTCGAGCGCAGCCCCCTTGGAGATGCGGTCGATGGCCGGGCCGGAGAAGATGGGGTGCGTGCAATAGGCGTAGACCTTGCGCGCGCCGCGTTCCTTGAGCACCTCGGCGGCTTTCACCAGCGTGCCGGCGGTGTCGATCATGTCGTCCATGATCACGCAGTTGCGCCCCTCGATCTCGCCGATCACGTGCATGACCTCGCTGACGTTCGCCTTCGGCCGACGCTTGTCGATGATGGCGAGATCGCAGCCCAGTTGCTTGGCCAGGGCCCGCGCGCGAACCACGCCGCCGACATCAGGCGACACCACGATCAGGTCGTTGTAGTTCTTCTGCCGCAGGTCGGCCAGCAGCACGGGCGAGGCGTAGATGTTGTCGACGGGGATGTCGAAGAAGCCCTGGATCTGGTCGGCGTGCAGGTCCATGGTGAGCACGCGCGAAACCCCGACCGTCTGCAGCAGGTTGGCCACCACCTTGGCCGAGATGGGCACGCGCGACGACCGCGGGCGGCGGTCCTGACGGGCGTAGCCGTAGTAGGGAATGACGGCACTGATGCGCTCGGCGGAAGCGCGCTTGAGCGCGTCCACCATGATCAGCAGTTCCATCAGGCTCTCATTGGTGGGGGCGCAGGTGGACTGGATGACGAACACGTCACGAGCGCGCACGTTGGTGTTGATCTCGACGGTCACTTCGCCGTCGGAAAAACGGCCGACCGTGGCGGCACCCAGCGAGATCCCCAGGTGATTCGCGATCTCGGCGGCCAATCCGGGATTGGCGTTGCCGGTGAAAACCATGAAGTCGGGAGTTTGTGCAGCCTGCATGAGAGGAGCCAGCGATCTCGAACGTTATTGCCTAATGCATTTGGCAGGGGAGGAAGGACTCGAACCCTCGCATGCCGGAATCAAAATCCGGTGCCTTGACCAACTTGGCGACTCCCCTACACAGGTTGACGGCTGAATCAGCCGCCCACCGATGACATGTCGCTGGGTGCCCACCCCACGAGAGGATGGGCCTCCATATTGCTGCAGACCTCGAGGCGCCATCCCGTTGGCGGGGTGGAGGGCAACTGGCCCTCCGGCAACCTGGCGAACACCGCACTTCCCGAGCCGGTCATCCTGCCGTGCAAACCTTGCGAACCGAGCCATTCGATGGCCTGTGTCACGCCCGGGCAGAGCTTCTGTGCGACCGGCTGCAGATCGTTGCGACCGAAGTCGTAAGGCGATGCAGCAAAGCCCGAGAGTATAGCAGCGTCACTGGAGCGATTCAGCTCCGGATCGGAAAAGATTTTGCCGGTCGCGAGGCCTTCGGGCGGCTTGACCACGACGAAGCGCGCGGGAGGCAGCTCGAGTTCCTGGATGCGTTCACCAATGCCTTCGACCCAAGCGTTGCGCCCTCGCAGGAAGAACGGTACGTCGGCGCCAAGCGCGAGGCCGATGCGTTCGAGTTCGACTTGGCCGAGGTTCAGGCTCCACAAGCGATTGAGCGCGAGCAGGCAGCTTGCGGCATCCGACGAGCCACCTCCCATGCCGGCCTCGGCGGGCAGGCGCTTGTCGATGACGATGTGGACGCCTTCGTGGCAACCGGTCGCCTGCTGGAGCGCGCGGGCTGCACGCACGCAGAGATCATCGGCGGGCAGGGGCGTGGACAGATCTTCGCGGGTGATGCCCGCGGTGGCGCGGCGTTCGAAGTGCAGCGTGTCATGCCAGTCGACCAGCATGAAGGCCGACTGCAGCAGGTGCATGCCGTCTTCGCGTCGACCGGTGATATGCAGGAAGAGGTTGAGCTTGGCCGGCGCGGGTACGTCGTACAACGCCTTCACGGGGTCTCCAGCACGATGCGCAGGTCGGCTGCTGGGAGCGGCTCCGTTCGCCTCGCATGAAGGCGGCCTTGCCGGGAGAGGTCGGCGGTCCAGCCGGGCACCATGGTGGCACGACCGGCCAGCCAATCGAAGAGGGCAGCCAGCGGCACCGGTGCCCCGAGCACCTCGGCGATCAAGGCGTCGATCGACGGGAACCGCCGCGGTTCCTTGCCTTGCTCTCGCAGCAGCGCCGTGCCGGCGGCCCAGCTCAGTATGGCGGCCGTGCCACCAAGAGGGGTGAAGAGCGACAGCTCGCCTTGCTCGGGCGAGCCGCGCAACTCGAAGGCGGCTGAAATCGACTGCGGCGGATCGTCGTGCACCTGCAGTCCCAGGCGACCGGACCAGTAGCCCTGGTCGGGCTTGGCGGGGCGTCGCGGGGGACTCGCGCACCCCGCCAGGGCGGCTGCCACCAGAAGCAGCAGCGCTTGTCGGCGGCCGCGCGTCACAGGCTGACCCGCAGGCGCTTGAGCGTCTCCTGCAGCGTCTCGTTCTCGCGGTTGAGCATCAGCCCTTCGCGCCAGATGGCCTGCGCCCGCTCACGCTGGTTCAGGCTCCAGAGCACCTCGCCCAGATGGGCGGCGATCTCGGCGTCGGGGCGTTGCCGATAGGCACGTTCGAGGAGGCGCAGGGCCTCGGCTTTGTTGCCCGCCCGGAATTCCACCCACGCCAGGCTGTCCGTGATGAACGGATCTTCGGGGGCGAACTCCAGTGCCTTCTGGATCAGTCGGCGAGCCTCGGGCAGACGCTGGTTGCGATCTGCGAGAGAGAAGCCGAGCGCGTTGTACGCATGGTGGAAGTCGGGCTTGATGTCGATGGCCTTGCGCAGCAGCCGCTCGGTGCTCGCAAAGTCACCCGTTTTTTCGGCCACCATGGCCAGGTCGTAGAGCAGCTCGGCGTCGCTCGGCTCTTTGGCGACCGCCTGTTGCAGCAGTTCACCGGCCTGCTTCCACTGGCGGTTCTCGCGCAGCAGCTGCACCTCGGCCATGAGCTTCATGCGCGCGTCGGCGGGCGTGCGATCGGGCAGCTGGCGCAGCAGCTTGCGGCCTTCCTCCAGCCTGCCCTGCCGCGCCAGGATGGACGCGCGCCGAGCCTGCGCACTCACCAGCTCCTGGGCGTTTTCGATGCGGTCCAGCCACGCGTTGGCTGCGGCCAGGTCCTGGCGTTTCTCGGCGATCTGCGCCAGTGCCAGATAGGCCTGCGACCGGCCGCGGCTGCGTTCGGCAGCAGGGCCGCGGGCGTCCTGCAGCAGCTGCAGGTACCGGTTCAACGAGGCTTCCGCGGGTTCCAGCCGGTTCTCCTGTACTTGCACCAGGCCCAGCAGCAGCCAGGGCTCGGGCAGCTCCGGCTTCTCAGCGGTGACCCGCTGCAGTTGGTCGCTGGCTTCGGTGACGCGCTGGGCGTCGATGAGCGCGCGGGCGTAGGCCATTCGCAGTTCCGGCAAAGGCTTCTCGCTCACCAGGTACCGGCGCACCATGGCCTCGGCCTGTGGCTGGCGCGGGTCCATCAGGTCCAGCGCCAGCAGGGCCGAGCCCTCGGCGGCCGGATTCGCCGCGTGCGCCTTGCTGGCAGCCGCGAGCGCGCCCGCGTTGTCCCCGGCGGCGAGCCGCAGCCGACCGACTGCAGCCCAGGCCGCGGCGGTCGTTTCGGAGCGGGTCAGCCACTCGGTGAGTGCCTGCTCGACCACCTGCACCGCCTGCTTCTTGTCGCTCAAGCGGGCGTACAGCCGGGGCACCGCCGTGAGCACCGACTGCCGCTCGGCGGGCGTTGCCAGGCTCATCTCGGCCCGAAGAGGCTCCACCGTATCGGCCGGACGGTTCAGGGCGATCAGGATCTGCAGCAGGTATCGGTTGGCCTCGCGCGAGGCGGGGTGGGCCTGCTTCCAGGCTTGCGCCGCCTGCAGGGCGGATTCGCCGGCGCGAGCCTGCAGGGCGATCTCGACGGCGCGCTCGAACAGGGCAGGGTCATTGCTCTTGCGCGCCGCATCCAGCATCAGGGAGAAGCCCATGCCGGGGTCGTCGCTGCGTGCGCTGAGCTCGCCCAGCAGCAACTGGTAGAACATTTCGGCGCTCAGCCCCGAGGTCGCCGCATCGGTGCTTGCTGCCGGTGCGCCTGGCCGCATCATGGGCGGGCTCGTCTGCGCCGATGCGGCCTGGATCGTCACCCACAAGGCCGCGGCCACGGCCCCGAAACGCGCGTTAAGGATCATCCGGGCCATCATAATCGGCCCCCCTCCAAACATGCCCGAGCTACCCGAAGTCGAAGTCACGCGCCTGAGTTTTGCTGATCGCATCGTCGGCGGACGCATCCTGGCGGTTCGAATGGGCAAGCCGCTGCGCTGGGCTCTCGGTTGTGATCCGCGGGAACTCGTGGGACGCACGGTGCAGTCGGTGCGCAGGCGCGGCAAGTACCTGCTTCTGGACCTGGATCGCGGGGTGCTCCTGCTGCACCTGGGCATGTCCGGCAGCCTCAGCTTCTTGTCGAACCAGCCGCTGCCCGGCGTGCACGACCACTTCGACCTCGTCACCACGCGCGGCGAGCTGCGGCTGAACGATCCGCGGCGCTTCGGGGCCGTGGTGTTCGCGCCGGCCGACACCGCGCCCGAAGCCGTCAAGCTGCTGGGCCGCCTCGGCGTGGAGCCGCTGGGCGATGAGTTCGGTGTGGCCGACTTCCACGACGCGCTGCGCCGGCGCAAGGCACCCATCAAGCAGGTGCTGCTGGCGGGCGACGTGGTGGTCGGTGTCGGCAACATCTATGCGTCCGAGGCGCTGTTCCTCGCCGGCATCCGCCCCACGACTTCCGCGGCTCGCATCGGCCGCGAGCGCGCCGCCCGCCTGCACGCGGCCGTGCGAGACGTCCTCGCGCGGGCCGTGAGCAAGGGCGGCAGCACCCTGCGCGACTTCTCCAACGCGCGAGGCGAGTCCGGCTATTTCCAGCTCGAGGCCATGGTCTACGACCGCGAGGGCCAGCCTTGCCGGCACTGCGACACGCCCATCCGCATGATCCGGCAGGGCCAGCGCGCCACCTTCTTCTGCCCGCGCTGTCAGCGCTGATCCCGATGCGCGCCTGTGGCCCTTGGTGTTAAAGAGAGGCTTCCTGAACGTGCGGACGCATGCCCATGACCTATGCAGAATTGATCGCCCAGCTGGCGCGGCAACTTCGCTTGCCGCACCTCGTCCCGGGCCCCGAGGGGCACTGTGCGTTGCAATTCGATGACATCGTCGTGAGCTTCACCCCGGTTCCCACGGCTGGGGCTTTCGACGTGGAGGGGCGGGTGGGCCGGGTGGATGTGGCCGACCCGGCCGTCGCCGTCGCGCTCGCGCAAGCCCGGGAAGGCATCAGTCATCTGGCATGGGACTCGGCTGGCCGGGTGTGGCTGCGGCAACGCTTCTTCCTGCAGGTTCTTTCGTTCACCCATTTCTTTCGGACGCTTGAGCGATTCGTCAATCAGGTCGACGCATGCCGCGCCCGCTTGCCCCTGATTTAGCCGGAAATGAACGCTCATTTAGAGCTTTTGGCTTCTGCCGGGCGGCTCGACCGGCTGCTATATTCATGAGCACCCCGGGAATGCCAGTGACCCTCTCGTTCAAAGACCAGCTCGACCAGCACGGCGCGTGGCGCCGTGACTTCGCGCTTCGTCTCAAACGCCTCTCCGAGTGGCTGGGCGAGAACGAGTTGCAGGACGATGGCGTGCTCGAGCGCCTGCGCCGCCTGGAGCAGCAGGTGCGTGCCGACAAGGTCATGGTGGCCTTCGTGGCCGAGTTCTCCCGCGGCAAGTCCGAGCTGATCAACGCGATCTTCTTCGCCGGCTACAAGCGCCGCATCATGCCCGCCAGCGCCGGACGCACCACCATGTGCCCCACCGAGCTCGGATGGGATCCGGAAGTCCTCCCGTCCTTGCGGCTGCTGCCCATCGAGACACGGCTGCAGCCGCAGGGGCTGAGTGAATGGCGGCAGGTGCCCGAGCGCTGGTGGCAGGTCGAGCTGGACGTCAAGGATCCGGCGCAGCTGGCCCAGGCGCTGGAGAAGGTCTCCGAGGTCAACCACGTGAGCCTGGACCAGGCCCGAGAGCTCGGGTTCTGGCACGACGACCTGCCCGAGGACAACCCCCGCCTGACCTCCGAAGGCCAGGTCGAAATCCCGCGCTGGCGGCACGCGCTGATCAACATCCCGCATCCGCTGCTCAAGCAGGGCCTGGTCATCCTCGACACGCCGGGGCTCAACGCCATCGGCGCCGAGCCCGAACTCACCGTCAACCTGATTCCGCAGGCGCACGCCGTGGTCTTCATCCTGGCGGCCGAGTCGGGCGTGACCCGCTCCGACATGGCGATCTGGCGCGACCACCTGTCAGTGCCGGCCGGCGAGACCGACTCGCGGCTGGTGGTGCTGAACAAGATCGATACGCTCTGGGACGAGCTGAGCACGCCCGAGCAGGTGCAGGAGCAGATCGACCGCCAGCGCAGCACCTCCGCCGAGATCCTGGGCCTGCCCGTCGAGCGCGTCATTCCGGTGTCGGCGCAAAAAGGCCTGATGGCCAAGATCACCAACGACACCGACCTGCTGATGGCCAGCCAGTTGCCCATGCTCGAACTGGCACTGGCCCACGGCACCCTGGCGCAGCGCCAGCGCATTCTGCGTGCCGCCGTCGCGGCCGGTGTCGCCGAACTGCGCGAGGAAGCCGCGCATGCCATCCAAAGCCGCCGGCGTGAGCTGGCCGAGCAGATGGTCGAACTCAAGGGGCTGCGCGGCAAGAACAGCGCGGTCATTCGCCACATGCAGTCACGCATCGAGCAGGAACAGGCCGAGTTCGACGAGAGCGGCGCGCGCATCCATGCCGTACGCTCCATCCACCTCAAGCTGCTGCGGCAGCTGATGGAGTTGCTCGGAACCGCGCAGCTTCGTGGCGAGATGAGCGAACTCACCTACGCCCTGCGCCAGCCAGGCATCAAGCTGGGCGTGAAGAAGGCCTATGGCCGCACCTTCGATCGTTTGCGCGCCAACCTGCAGCGCGCCCGTGCGATCAGCACCGAGATCCACGCCATGCTCGGCAGCGCCTTCCGCCAGCTCAACGCCGAGCACGGCTTTTCGCTGCAGATTCCGCGCGAGCCCGACCTGCAGCGCTTCGAGCACGACATCGAACTGGTGCAGCGCAGCCACCTGCAGTACCTGGGCGTGACCAACATGCTGCGCATGGCCCAGGCCAGCTTCTCCGACCGCGTGGTGCGGGCGCTCACCACGCGGCTTCGTGCCATCCACGAGGCGGCGCTGGCCGAAGTGGAGCTGTGGAACAAGTCGGCCGCGGCCCAGCTCGATGCGCAGTTGCGCGAGCGCCGCCGCAACTTTGCCCGCCGCATCGAGGCCGTCGACCGCATCCAGAAGGCGGCCGCCACCCTGGACGACCGCATCACGGAACTGGCGGGGCACGAAGGCGCGGTGCAGGGGCTCAATGGCCGACTCGCCGAACTCACCGCGCCCTTGCTCAACCCGTCGGCCACCCTGGCCCGCATCGCTTCCGCGTCCAGCGCCGAGGCCGATGACGACTTCGAGCCTTCGGCGGCCTTTCACCAGCCCCCGCTCAAGAAAACCGCATGACCGGCTGCGCCGGTGATTTCGCCAGCCGCGTGGTGGCCTGGCAGGCGCGGCATGGCCGCAGCGGACTGCCTTGGCAGGGCACGCGCGATCCCTACCGGGTCTGGCTCTCCGAGACCATGCTGCAGCAGACGCAGGTGGCGACCGTGCTGGGCTACTACGAGCGCTTCACGAGCCGCTTTCCCGACGTGCAGGCGCTGGCCGCCGCGCCTGCCGACGAAGTGATGGCGCTGTGGAGCGGGCTGGGCTACTACAGCCGCGCCCGCAACCTGCACGCCTGCGCGCGCCAGGTGGTGAGCGAGCATGGCGGCCGGTTTCCGGTCAGCGCGCAGCAGTTGCAGACACTCCCCGGCATTGGCCCGTCCACCGCGGCCGCCATCGCGGCGTTCTGCTTCGGCGAGCGCGCCGCCATCCTCGACGGCAACGTCAAGCGCGTGCTCACGCGATTGCTGGCTTTCGACCACGACATCTCGTCCAGTGCCCACCAGCGCAAGCTGTGGCAGCACGCCCAAGAGCTGTTGCCGGGAGAGCCCGGTGCCATGCCCTCGTACACGCAGGGCCTGATGGACCTGGGGGCCACTGTCTGCACGACGCGACGACCGCAGTGCCTGTTGTGCCCCGTCTCCGACGCCTGCGCCGCCCGGCGCCAAGGGGAGCCCGAGCGCTACCCCGTCAAGGGCCGGCGCGTCCGGCGCACGGCGCAGTCGCTCTGGCTGCTGAAGGCCTCCAGCCCCGATGGCGCCGTGTGGCTGCATCGCCGGCCCGAGCAGGGCGTGTGGGCCGGCTTGTACTGCCTGCCTGCCTTCGCCTCACTGGAAGAACTGCAACAGGCGCTGCCGGGCCAGGCGCAGGTTTGTGAAGAGCCGCCCCTTTTGCATGTCCTCACGCACAAGGACCTGCACCTGCACCCGGTCACCGTGCGCACGACCCGCGAACCGCTGGCAGGTGAGGGCGGGTGGTTCGATGCCGACCACTGGCCACGGCTCGGCCTGCCCGCACCGATCCGCACCTTGCTGCAGGGGCGGGGTTGATCGCCTCCGGGAGCTTCAACGGTTCTCCAGCTCGCGGTGCCGCTTCAGGGTGATCCAGTGCGGCGCGAAGGTGCGTGCGAGCTTTTCCACCAGGTACACCGATCGATGCTGGCCGCCGGTGCAACCCAGGGCCACGGTCACATAGCTGCGCTGGTTGCGCGCCAGCGCGGGCAGCCACTCGGTCAGGAAGCCTTCGATGTGCTGCCCCATCCGCTCCACCTCGGGAGCCGCCTTCAAATAGTCGATCACCGGGCCGTCGCGTCCGTCGAGGTGGCGCAGCTCGGGCTCGTAGTGCGGGTTCGGCAGCATGCGCACATCGAATACATAGTCGGCGTCCACCGGGATGCCCCGCTTGAACGCAAAGGACTCGAACACCAGGGTGAGCTGGCTGTCGGGCGCCGACAGCATCTCCTTCACCTGTGCCTGCAGCTGCGCCGGACGGGTGACGCTGGTGTCGATCACCAGGGCCTGCTCTCGCAGGTCGGCCAGCAACTCACGTTCGAGTTCGATGGCTTCCACCAGCGCCTTCTGCAGGGTGGACGCCTCGTTCATCTGAGCTGGGTTCGTATCCCTCATGCCCGACAGGGGATGGCGACGCCGGGTCTCGGAAAAGCGGCGCACCAGCGTGTCGGTGGTCGAATCGAGGAACACCGAGCGCACCGTCACCCCGCGCTGGCGCAGCTCGTGCAGCTGCGTCGGCACCTGCGGCAGTGACTTGGCGCTGCGCACGTCCATCGCGATCGCCAGCTGCCGCGACGCCACGCGCTCTTCCAGCTGCACGAAGGGCAGCAGCAGCTCGGGCGGCAGGTTATCGACGCAGTAGTAGCCCGCGTCCTCCAGCGCGCGCAGCGCCACGGACTTGCCCGAGCCCGACATGCCGGTGATCAGCACCAGCTCCATGGGCCGGTTCATGTGGGCTGCCGGGCGCCTTCACCCAGCATCTCCTTGGCATGTGCGAGCGTGGTGCCCGAAAGGCGCTCACCGCCCAGCATGCGGGCGATCTCGGCCACTCGCTGCTCCTTGCGCACCGGCGCCACCGTGCTGGCCGTGCGGCCGTCGCTGGCCTGCTTGGCCACCAGCAGGTGATGGTCGGCGCAGGCGGCCACCTGCGGAAGATGCGTCACGGCCAGCACCTGGCGGTCACGCCCCAACTGCTTCATGAGGCGCCCCACGGTCTCGGCCACCGCACCGCCGACACCGGCGTCCACCTCGTCGAAGATCAGCGTCTGCGCACTGCCCAGGCGGCTGGTGGTCACCGCGATGGCCAGCGCGATGCGCGAGAGCTCACCGCCGGAGGCCACCTTGCCCACCGGGCGCGGCGTGCTGCCGGTATGTCCCGCCACCAGGAAGCCCACCTGCTCAAGCCCCGCCTGCGTGGGTTCGGCGGCCTTCTCCAGGGATACCTCGAAGCGGCCACCCGCCATCCCCAGCCCCTGCATGGCCTGGGTGATCGCCTCGGCCAGCTCGGGGGCCGCCTTGGCGCGGGCGCGAGAGATCGCGCGGGCCTCGGCCATGTAGGCCTGGGAAGCCTTCTGTTCGGCGGCTTCGAGCGCGGCCAGATCGGCCGCGGCATCGAGTTGCGCGAGCTCGGTCTTCCAACCCTCCAGCACCTGCGGCAGCTCGGCCGGCTGGCGGCGAAAGCGGCGCGCCAGCGACAGCCACAGCGACAGGCGCTCGTCCAGCTCGGCCAGGCGTTCGGGATCGAGGTCGGTGCGGCGCAGGTAGGCGTGCAGCGAGTGCGCGGCATCCTCCGCCTGGGCCAGGGCCGATGCCAGCACCTCGGCCAGCGCCTGGAACGCCGGCTCCAGCGACTGCTGCGCTTCGAGGGCACTCTGGGCGCGGGCCAGCAGCGCCGTGGCCCCGCCTTCGTCGCCTTCGAGCGCATCGAGCGTGAGCTGGGCAGCGTCGAGCAGGCTCTGCGCATGGGCGAGCCGGGTGTGGCTGGCGTTGAGTTCGTCCCATTCGTCGGTGCGGGGCGCGAGCTTGTCGACCTCAGCGATCTGCCAGGCCAGGCGTTCGCGCTCGCGCTGCAGGGAATCTTGCGCGTCCCGCGCCTGCGCCAGCGCCTTCTGGGTGCCACGCCACTGCTGCCACAGCAAGCCGAGCTTTTGCGTGTCGATGCCGCCGTAGCCGTCAAGTAGGGACCGCACCGAATCCGCGCGCGTGAGGCTTTGCCAGGCATGCTGGCCGTGGATGTCGACCAGCTGGTCGGCGGCTTCGCGCAGTTGCGCCGCCGTGGCCGCACTCCCGTTGATCCAGGCGCGGCTCTTGCCTTGCGCGTCCACCGTGCGCCGCAACAGCAGCGTGTCGCCGGCCTCGAAGCCGGCGTCGTCCAGCCAGGCCTGCAGCGCCGGCGGCATGTCGAACTCGGCGCTGATCTCGGCGCGCGTGGCACCCTCGCGCACCGCCCCGCTGTCGGCGCGGGCACCCAGCGCCAGTTGCAGCGCGTCGATGAGGATGGACTTGCCGGCGCCGGTCTCGCCCGTGAGCACCGTGAAGCCGGAATCCAGATCGAGCTCGAGCTCGCGGACGATGACGAAGTCGCGCAGCGCGATCCGCCGCAGGCTCATGTGCCACCCCCGTACCAATGAAGCTTGTTGCGCAAGGTGTCGAAATAGCTCCACCCCCGCGGATGCAGGAATCTCACCTGGTATTGCGAGCGGCAGACGATGACGCGGTCACCGTGCAGCAGCGAAGCCAGGGACTGCATGTCGAAGTTGGCGCTGGCGTCGCGCCCGGCCACCAGCTCGATCGTCACCTCGCCCGCGTCATTGAGTACGATGGGCCGGTTGGACAAGGTGTGCGGTGCGATCGGCACCAGCACCCAGCCATGGTTGGACGGATGCAGGATCGGCCCGCCCGCGGACAGCGCGTAGGCGGTGGACCCCGTGGGCGAGGCCACGATCAGGCCGTCCGCGCGCTGGTTGGCCACGAAATGCCCGTCGACCTCGACCCGGAGCTCGACCATGCCCGAGGTGGCGCCGCGGTTGACCACCACGTCGTTCATGGCCAGGGCATCGAACACGCATGCACCGTCGCGCATCACCCGCGCATGCATCAGGCGGCGGCGGTCTTCCTCGTATTCGCCGCCCAGCATCGGCGGCAGCACCTCGCGCCACTGGTCCAGCGGCACGTCGGTGATGAAACCCAGGCGACCCTGGTTCACGCCGATCAGTGGCACGTTGTAGCGGGCGAGCTGCCGGCCGATGCCCAGCATGGTGCCGTCGCCGCCCACCACCAGGCACAGGTCGCATTGCTCGCCGATGGCCGCCACGTCCAGGCACTCGAACCCCTGTACGCCGGCGTAGGACGCGGTCTCTCGTTCGATAGAGACTGCGCAGCCTTGCGCCGCGAGGAACTGGGCCATATCCTCGAGCGCAGTCAGGGGAGTTCCACCGCTGCCTGCCACCGAGGCTGGGTGCTTGCCTATCAAGGCCACGTGACGGAACAAGGAACTCATTCACAAAGATTACATCATTAAAGTTACCGCTGACGATGCTCGATGACCGTGCCAAATTGCTGTTGAAGACGCTGGTCGAGCGCTACATCGCCGAGGGCCAGCCGGTGGGCTCGCGCACCCTCTCGCGCGCCTCGGGCCTGGAGCTGTCTCCGGCCACCATCCGCAATGTCATGTCCGACCTCGAGGAGTTGGGGCTGATCGCCAGCCCGCACACCTCGGCCGGCCGGATTCCCACGGCCCGGGGCTACCGGCTCTTCGTCGACACCATGCTCACCGTGCAGCGCGAAGGCCTGCCGAAGGCCAGCCTGGCTCCCGACCAGCCGCAACGCGTGATTGCCAACGCGGCCCACCTGCTGTCCAACCTCTCGCAGTTCGTCGGCGTGGTCATGGCCCCGCGTCGCACGTCGGTGTTCCGCCACATCGAATTCCTTCGCCTTTCGGAGCGCCGCTACCTGGTCATCATCGTCTCGCCCGATGGTGACGTGCAGAACCGCGTGGTCTTCACCGAAGCCGACTACAACCAGCAGCAGCTGATCGAAGCGGCCAACTACCTCAACGCCAATTACGCGGGCCTATCCATCGAGCAGGTGCGCGAGCGGCTCAAGGGCGAAGTCGAAAACCTGCGTGCGGAAATCGCGCAGCTGATGAAAACCGCGGTGGACGCCAGCACCGAGGCGCTGAACGAGTCACAGGACGAGGTCGTCATCTCGGGCGAGCGCAACCTGCTCTCGGTCAGCGACTTCTCCAGCGACATGGGCCACCTGCGCCGCGCCTTCGAGCTCTTCGAGCAGAAGACCCAGCTGATGCGCCTGCTGGACATCTCCAGCAAGGCTGAAGGCGTGCGCATCTTCATCGGCGGCGAAAGCAAGTTCGTGCCGGTGGAGGAGCTATCGATCGTCAGCGCGCCCTACGAGGTGGACGGCCAGGTGGTCGGCACGCTGGGCGTGATCGGCCCCACGCGCATGCCGTACGACCGCATGATCCAGATCGTGGACATCACATCCAAGCTGGTGAGCAACGCCCTGAGCCACAACCCGCGCTCATGAGCGCGGCTCGACGCGCGTGCCAGGGTCCGTCACCTGTTCGCCGTCCTCCTTGGTGAACGGTGCGACCGGTCCCACGGGCAGGATCTCCAGCACGGCCTCCGACGGCCGGCACAGGCGGGTGCCCAGCGGCGTCACCACCACGGGCCGGTTCATCAGGATCGGGTGCTGACCGATGAAGTCGAGCAATTGCTCGTCGGTCCATTTGGCGTGACCGAGGTTCAGCTCGGCATAGGGCGTGCCCTTTTCGCGCAGCAGGCCACGCACGGTGATCCCGGCATCGGCGATCAGGCGGCGCAGCTCGTCCTTGCTCGGCGGCGTCTTGAGGTACTCGATCACGCGCGGCTCGATGCCGGCATGGCGGATCAGCGCGAGTGTGTTGCGCGAGGTGCCGCAGGAGGGGTTGTGATAAATGGTGACTTCGGACATGGCAGAGGTTCTTCGCGTCGATGCGAACGAGCATAGCGGGATGGTGTGACAGAGCGCTGCTGCTGGGACGCCCGACGAGTGCCTGCAGCCCACGCGCTAGACTTCGGCGGATCGAGGGGGCGTTAGCTCAGTTGGTCAGAGCAGGGGACTCATAATCCCTTGGTCGTTGGTTCAAGTCCAACACGCCCTACCAGCTTCTCTCGCGTATGCCTGCCCGTTCGGTGTTATCAATTGGTGGCATCGCAGGAACTTCATTCTGCATGTCGGCCATGGGGGAATATGCGCCGCCCCGCTCCGGCGGCAGCCTCAAAGTTGGGATTGCCGTCTCTGCGGCTTGGGGCTGGAGACAAACGGCTTCATCTGCCTCCACCCGGAGCAAGACAACGAAGTCTTCCTGCCAACAGAGCTCGGAAGGTCAATCCAGGACCACAGCCAGCTTCAGACGGTAATTAGCGGTGCGCAACTCCCGGAGGAGTTTCTCCACCGGGACCTGTTGCTCCACGCCCGCCCCCTTTTCCTCCAGTCCCGTTTCGAGACGGCAGTGTTCGAAGCGTTCAAGTCCCTCGAAGTTGCGATTAGCGAAGCCGTAAACGCCCCCGACGGATTATTCGGGGCCAAGCTCGCGCAATATGCGTTCAATCCGGATGACGGCCCCCTCACCGACTTGGGCGTCGATAAGTCCGAGGCGTAGCGCTCCTTAACCTTGTGACCGGCGCCTTGGGGAGCTACAAGAATCCATCTTCGCACCGGCGTGTGGAGATCAAAGCAGTCGAGGCCAGGGAGATGTTGATCCTTGCGTCACATCTTCTTCGGATCGTGGACACCCGCAGGCCGACTTCTTCAATCTGAAGGATTCGAAGAAGCACGATGCGGTCCGCCAGGCGCCCTTGGCGGAACGGGCTGCCTACGTCTGCGATCGACCCGAAGCAGGCGTCGCTTTCCGCTCAAGACGTTGCAAAACGCATCTCTTCCCCTATCGCTTGTCTTCGAAGTCCCTCTGTGTCAGGCTAGTTGTCGCGCTTGAATCTCAAACTTGGCGGGAGAACCTGCGCTTCGCTCAGTGCGCCGTCTCCAGCACGGCGTGGAATTTGCGGGCACTGCTCCTGTTGTCCTCGAAACGGACAGGAAGGCGCAGTTCCTATCAATGCGGCATCGGCTTTCCGCTAGGCTCGTGCGACCGGTTCAGCCGCATCATGAGGAGCGATCAGCCGATGCGCAACGACAAGAAGCAGAACGACAAGAAGCAGAACGACAGGAAGTCCGCTGGATTCGTCCTGGTTCGCGGAGCCCGCGAGCACAACCTGAAGAACGTCGATCTCGACGTGCCTCGCGACGCCCTGGTCGTCTTCAGCGGCGTGTCGGGGTCGGGCAAGTCGTCGCTGGCGTTCGGCACCCTCTACGCCGAAGCGCAACGGCGGTACCTGGAATCGGTCGCGCCGTACGCGCGTCGCCTGATGGACCAGGTGGGCGTGCCGGCAGTGGACAGCATTGACGGGCTGCCGCCAGCCATCGCCTTGCAGCAGCAGCGCGGAAGCCCCAATGCGAGGTCGTCGGTGGGCAGCGTGACCACGCTTTCCAGCCTGCTGCGCATGCTGTACTCGCGCGCCGGCAGCTACCCGCCCGGGCAGCCGATGCTGTTTGCGGAAGACTTCTCGCCGAACAGCCCGCAAGGCGCTTGTCCCGGCTGCCACGGCCTGGGCCACGTCTTCGAAGTGACCGAAGAAACCATGGTGCCCGATCCGACGCTCACGATCCGCGATCGCGCGGTGGCTGCATGGCCGCCGGCGTGGCATGGCCAGAACCTGCGCGACATCCTCGTTTCGCTGGGACACGACATCGACAAGCCGTGGCACAAGCTGCCCCGTAAGACGCGCGACTGGATCCTGTACACGGAAGAACAACCCACGGTGCCGGTCTATGCAGGCTTCGGCCCCGAGGAGACGCGGCAAGCGCTTGCCAGCGGAATCGAGCCGAGCTACCAGGTCGCGGCGCAGCGCATCGCATCGGCGGTCTCGCAGCGCGTCGAGACATTGGTCGGCCTCGGACTCGGGTACCTGTCCCTCGACCGCAGTACGCCGACCTTGTCGCCGGGCGAGCTTCAGCGCCTGCGCCTGGCCACCCAGATCAGGTCGAACCTGTTCGGCGTGGTGTACGTGCTGGACGAGCCGTCCGCAGGCCTCCACCCCGCCGATGCCGAGTCGCTCTACGCAGCCTTCGACGCCCTGAAGCAGGCCGGGAACACTTTGTTCGTCGTCGAGCACGACCTGCATTTGATCCGGCGCGCGGACTGGCTGGTGGACGTCGGCCCTGACGCCGGCGAAAAAGGCGGCCGCATCCTCTACAGCGGCCCGCCGGAAGGCCTGCAGGACGTGACCGCTTCCCACACGGCGCGCTACCTGTTCGGCGCGGCGCCTGCCGCGCGCGACGCGCGCGCGCAGGCCCGCGTGGCCCGGGACTACCTCCGGCTGGAGGGGATCCGGCACAACAACCTCCACGGCGTCGCCGCCGCCTTCCCCATCGGTGCCTTGACGACGGTGACGGGTGTGTCCGGATCGGGCAAGTCGAGCCTGGTGAGCCATGCCCTGGTCGACCTGGTGTCGGCCCATCTCGGCCAGGAAGTGGCGCGTGAGGAACAGGGCGATGGCGAGGGCGAAGGCCCGGTTTCGTCCATGCGGGCAGCGGGTCGCCTGGCGGGCGGCCAGGACGCCATCCGACGCCTCGTCGTGGTCGACCAGAAGCCGATCGGCCGCACGCCCCGCTCGAACCTCGCGACCTACACAGGATTGTTCGACGACGTGCGCAGGCTGTTCGCATCGACACGCGCTGCCAGGGCACGCAGGTACGACGCGGGCCGCTTCTCGTTCAACGTCGCCAAAGGCCGCTGCGACACCTGCGAGGGCGAGGGCTTCGTGAGCGTGGAGATGCTGTTCATGCCCAGCGTCTATGCACCCTGCCCGAAGTGCCATGGCGCCCGGTATGACGAAGCCACGCTGAGCATCCTGTGGAACGGCAAGTCGATCGCCGACGTGCTCGGCTTGACGGTCGAGGCTGCCAGGGCGTTCTTTGCAGACCAGCCGTCGATTGCGCGAAGCCTGTCGGTACTCGAAGACATCGGGCTGGGCTACCTGCGCCTGGGACAGCCTGCGACCGAGCTCTCGGGCGGCGAAGCCCAGCGCATCAAGCTGGGCACCGAACTGCAGCGTTCCCAGCGCGGCTCGACGCTGTACGTCCTGGACGAGCCGACAACCGGCCTGCATCCGGCCGACGTGGACCGCCTCATGCGGCAACTTCATGCCTTGGTCGATGCACGCAACACCGTGGTGCTGGTCGAACACGATGTCCGCGTGATGGCGCAAAGCGACTGGATCATCGACCTCGGACCTGGGGCGGGCGCCGAGGGAGGCCGCATCGTCGCGAGTGGCACCGTCGAAACGGTCGTGGCGAACAAGCTCAGTCGCACTGCACCGTACCTGAGGCAGGCATGGGCCCAGCGCGTCTGAGCGCGAGCGCAGCAGCGTCGGGCGGTCGCTGGAAGCGCCGGTCCTCACGCAGCGCTGCCGGCAGCCAGGGTTCGGCACGCTTGGTCCGTTCGCGCATGCCCTCAGTCCGATCCTACGCACGGCACGTACTTCGTCTCGTGCCCATCTGCCCTTCACTGAGGCGGGCCGGGACAATTCCACGGCATCCTTCGAGCGGCCCGTCTGCTGGATCACCGTGGCGAACACGTCCGGGCGCCCGATCCCCGGTCCGGCGAACGAGGAATTCGCGTCGGCCTGGTCGCGAGCGTGCACCTCCCGCCGCCGGTCTTGTCCCAATGCTGCCGTTTCTCGCCTCAGGGCTGCGGCGCGTACGCGGCCGCAAGCGAAGATATTGTTGCCGAACGGCCGCAGGCAAGCCCGCGACCATCTAGGATAGAGCGACCGAAGTTCCCTGAGTGGGGGCCCGCATGCCGAAGGACCAAGCCGAGGCGGAGCAAGTGACCCGCCGGACCGGATTGAAACCGGCACCCGGGGCGGGAAGCGCAAAGCTGTATGAGCAGATGGCGGCTGACCTTGAGGACATGATTCGTCGCGGCCTGCTTGGACCCGGCGACCGGCTGCCCTCGGTTCGCTTTCTCAGCCGAAGCCGCGGCATCAGCCTCTCGACCGTGTTTCAGGCCTGCTACCTGCTGGAGGCACGGGGGCTGATCCGCTCGCGCGAGCGCTCCGGCTGGTTCGTCACCGGTGCACCCCTCAGCCGCCCCCCTCAGCCCGACGCGATCTCCTGCCCGCCGACGGAAGCACGCACGCCCGACACAGGCGAGATGATCTTCAGCATCCTCCAGGGTGTGCGCAAGCGCGACTCGGCCGGACTTGCTTCGCCCTTCCCGTCGCCTTCGCTGTTTCCGCTGGGCCGCCTTTCGCAGGCCTTTTCACGAGCCGGGCGCAGCATGCACCCCGACCAAGTCCACGACGACCTGACGCCCGGGAATGCACGCCTCGTACGGCATATCGCGCGCTGTTACCAGGTGCAGGGCATCGCTGTCGGAGAGCAGGAGATCATCATCACCAACGGCGCGCTGGAGGCACTGCACCTGTGCCTGGGGAGCCTCACGCGCCCCGGGGATGCCGTGGTCGTCGAATCGCCGACCTTCTACGGTTCGCTTCAGGCGCTGGAGACCCTCGGGCTTAGGGCAGTGCAGGTGCCTACGCATCCGGCGGAAGGGATCGACCTGACCGCTCTCGAGCCAGCACTGCGCAGGCACGCACCAAGGGCATGCTGGCTGATGCCGAACTTCCAGAACCCGCTGGGCAGCCTCATGCCACGAGAGCGCAAGCGCGAGCTGGTCGAGTTGCTCGCCCGCTACGACATACCTCTGATCGAGGATGACGTCTACGGGGAGCTGTTCTTCGACCAGGAACGCCCGCCGCCAGCCCGGTTCTTCGATACCAGCGGTCGCGTCCTTCACTGTTCGTCGTTTTCCAAATGCTTGGCCCCCGGATTCCGCATCGGGTGGGTGGCCGCCGGCCGCCATGCGCACGACATCGCCAAGCGCAAGCTCGCCCTGAGCGTCAGCACCTCGCTGCCGCCGCAACTCGCGCTAGCAGAGTACCTGGACCACGCCGGCTTCCAGCGACACCTGCACCGCCTCCGCGCGCGCCTGGCTTCGCAGCAGGCGGACATGGCCGATGCGGTGCACCGCCATTTCCCCGCCGGCACCGTGGCGACGCGGCCGCGCGGCGGCTACTTTCTCTGGGTTCAACTGCCGCCGATGTTCGACGCCTTGCGCCTGTACCAGGAGGCCACCGCGCAGGGCATCTGCATCGCGCCAGGGCCCCTCTTTTCCGTCGACCAGGAATTTCGCAACTGCCTCCGCCTCAACTACAGCTGCGAGGTGGAAGGACGCGTGCAACACGCGCTGGTCACGCTGGGCCGCCTGCTGAGCCACCAGCGCGCGCCAGGCTGATCATTCTCTGCTCCGGTCTGCGCCGCTTCCATCTGGTCCTTTTGACCGCAACCTCCGTGCCATAGGATGAACGTCATCTCTTTCAATCTATGGTTCGCATATGACCAAGGAACAAAGTTCCGACCCGGCCGGTTATGAGCCGATGCAGCGGCATCCGACATGGACGCACGAGCTGCACACGGCGCGCGCCGCCGGCATCTCAGATTCCCCGAAGCGCCTCGTCGATGAAGACAGTACGGAGCGCCTGGACCTCTTGGAGTGCCTGCGCGACGCCGACCACCGCAGGGACCAGTTCATTGCAACGCTTGGGCACGAACTGCGCAATCCGCTGGCTCCGGTGCGGTACGCGGCCAAGCTGCTGCATCGTAGCGAAGACCCCGCCGTGCGCCGTGCGGCGACCATCATCGACCGGCAGGTGGATGGCATGGCCGCTCTGCTGGACAAGCTCCTGGACGTGTCCCGCATCTCCCATGGCCTCGTCGAGCTGAAACGAGAGTCGGTAGACCTTCGCGAGCTCGTGCAGGCCGCTGCAGAAGACGCGCGGCCCTGGGCGGACTCGACCGGCCTGCAACTCACGGTGGAGGCTCCGGACGCCGCGATCATGGTCTCGGGTGATCGGGTCCGGCTCAAGCAGGTGCTGGACAACCTGCTGAACAACGCCATCAAGTTCACTTCAGGCGGCGGTCACGTCCGCCTCGCACTGGACATGGATGGCGGCATTGCGCGCCTGCGCGTAGCGGACGATGGCATCGGCATTCCCGCGGAGATGCTGACCCGCATCTTCGAGCCCTTGGTCCAGGTGCGTGCCGGTTCATCTGGAAACCACCCGGGCGGCTTGGGCATCGGCCTCGCGCTGGTGCGCAACGTGATGGCGCTGCACGGCGGCGACATCCGCGCAGAGAGCGCAGGCCATCAGAAAGGTGCAACGTTCATCCTTTCGCTGCCGACCGCCAGCGGACCTGCGGCACTCCATGCCGCGTCAGGTGCGGCGAGTACGGCCGCCGCGAGGCCCGGACTGCGTCCCCGGATTACCGACGACCATCCAGACGCGGTCGAGTTGGCAGCCGAGCGCCCGCGGCTCGAAGGCCTCCTGCAGTGAACGGCTCTTGACGGTGTTCAGGCGCAGGCGGCGGCAGGCTGCTGGCGCCCTGATGTCCTGGTGCTCGATGTCACGGAACGTGCTCTGTCCACGGAATGACCAGGTTCATCGCATCGAGGAACTTGCGCTCGACACAGTACTTCAGGAGGTTCAGGAGGCCCATGCTCGCGCCTCTGTTGGTCCGGGCGATGCGCGTGGCAGTTGATGGCGAAGAACTGGTCTGGTTTTCTTTTGCCATACCTGCTGCTGTTCGTGGGGGGGGCGGCCTCCATAAGCTCCTACCCGTCCGCCGCACAGAGCTTCCCAGGGCCTCCAGAACGAGGCAGTGCGGCCCAATTGCTCGCGGCGAGGCCGCTGCGCACCGTGCAATCGCTGACCCGGAGAACGACCATGGCGAGAGTTCTTTTCGCTGACGACAATCACGATGGAGCGGGCCAGCCGTGACGCCGGGACAGTTGCCGGCCAACGAAGTCGCCCGCCTGCTGCGGCTGCGGCAGTTGCGCGCCCTCGACACGCCTTCGGAGGCCGCGCTGGACGCCTTCACGCGGATCGCGGCAAGCATCACCGGGATGCCGATCGCCCTGATTTCGCTGGTCGACTCGGACCGGCAGTGGTTCAAGTCGGCCGTCGGTCTTCAGCAGGGCGACGAGACCGCGCGCGACGTGTCCTTCTGTGGGCACGCCATCCTGCAGCCGCAGCTGTTCGAGGTGGAAGACGCCCGAGCCGACCTCCGCTTCCACGACAACCCGCTGGTGCTGGAAGCGCCGAACGTGGCGCACTACGCAGGCATGCCGCTGGTGATGCCCTCGGGCGAAGCGGTGGGAACCCTGTGCGTGCTGTCGCCGCGCCCCGGACGGCTCACCGGTGAGCAGCGGCGGCTGCTGTCCGAGCTGGCGCGCGGCGTCGTCGACGTCCTCCTGCTGCGCCAGGACGAACTGCAGTTAAAGGAGGAGCGCCGCACGGCGGAAGCCGTGCGCATGTCGGAGCTCGCTCCCGCCGGGATGTTCTCCGCCGACGAGCGCGGCCAGGTGCTGCACGGCAACAACCAGTGGGTCACGATCCTGGGCGGCCACTCGCTGGCGGCGCTGGAGGGATCGGCATGGATGCAGTGCATCCATCCGGAAGACCGGCCGGGGCTACAGGCCGCCTGGGAACAAACCGTGCAGGAGCGCAGCGGCTACGAGGGGACCTTCCGCTGCCAGCCGCTGGGGGACGAGGCACCGCGCTGGGTGCGCATCCGGTGCGAGCCCGTCGAGAGCTCCGGAAGCCGCGTCGCGTTCGTGGGCGTGGTGACGGACACCACCGAGACCCTGCGCCTGCAGGAGGAGTTGAACCGCCAGAACCGCCTGCTGGCGCGCGCCCTGGAGGCTTCGAACCTCGGCCTGTGGGAGTATGACCTCGGGGCGCGCTGCGTCTACCTGTCGGCGGGCTGGACTCAACTGCTCGGCCTGCCGGGCCAGGACTGGCAGGTACGGCCCAAGGCGACCCGTTCGTTCTTTCCCCAGCAGGCGCGACCGACCATCCTGGCCGCCTGGCGCCAGCTGCTCAACGGCGAGGTCGACCGGGTTTCGCTGGAGCACGAGATGATCATGGAGAGCGGCGAGCCTATCTGGGTCGTCAGCGAGGCGCAGGTGCTGGAACGCGACACCTCCGGCCGGGCCCGCCATGTCGTCGGCACCTCCAAGGACATCACTGCGCGCGTGCGCGCCGACGCCGAACTGCGCGCGGCCTTGCAGGCGGCGGACCAGGCGAGCGTCGCCAAGTCCGACTTCCTGGCGACGATGAGCCACGAGATCCGGACGCCCCTCAACGGCGTGATCGGCCTGACGCAACTGCTGCGGGAAGCAAGCCTGCCCCCCATGGAAAGCGATTCGGTGACGCTGATCGACAGCTGCGCGAAGTCGCTCCTGAGCCTCGTCGACAACATCCTGGACTTCTCGAAGATCGAGGCCGGACATCTGACGCTGGAGGAGGTTCCTACCGATCTTCCGCAGATGCTCCAGGAACTGGGCGACCTCTTCACCGCGCGCGCCGCCGAAAAGGGCATCCGCTTCGACCTGCACCAGCAGCCCGGCCTGCCTCGCTGGATCGCCACGGATCCGGGCCGGCTGCGGCAGGTGCTCCTGAACCTGCTGGGCAATGCGCTGAAATTCACCGACATGGGCAACTTCGGGCTGCGGGTGACCACCAGGGAGAGCGATGCCGGGCTGCGGCTTTCCTTTGCCGTCACCGACACGGGGCCGGGCATCCCGGCCGAAGCACAGGCTCGGCTCTTCACCCGCTTCACGCAGGCTGGGAATCCGTCGCTACGCAAATCCGGCACCGGGCTCGGGCTGGCGATCTCCCGCCAGCTCGCCCAGCTCATGGGAGGGGACGTCACCCTCGTCAGCCAGGAAGGGCTCGGCTCCCGCTTCACGCTCGAGATCCCGTTGAGGACCGCGGCGCCCCCGCTGGCGGTGCAGATCATGGCCGAAGCGCGCGTGATCCGTTCGGACGCGCGCCTGCTGCTGGCCGAGGACAACGAAGTGAACCAACTGGTCGCGCAGCGGATACTGGCCTCGCTGGGCTTCACGCAACTGACGGTGGTCGAGAACGGGCAGGATGCGGTCCGGGCATGCCAGGAGGCGCCCTTCGACCTGGTGCTGATGGATTGCCATATGCCGGTGCTCGACGGCTGGAATGCCGCCCGCGAGTTGCGCAGGCTGGGGGTGACGATCCCGATCCTCGCCTTCACCGCGGCGGCCACGCTCGGTGACAGGGATCGCTGCCTTGCGGCCGGCATGAACGACTACCTGACCAAGCCCGTCGAAAAGGCGGTGTTCGCCGAGAAGCTGCGGCGGTGGCTGACGGGCGCCGCGGAGCCCCACGCGTCACCCTCCCTCCTGCGCGCGGCGCCCGGGTCCTCGGACGTGTTCGACCACGGCGTCATCGGCCGCTACTTCGGAGACGACGCGCAAGCCTTCGCCGCGGCGCTGGAGATGTTCCTGCGTCAGTCCCGCGAGTCGCTGGCGCAGCTGAAGGCCGCGGGCGGCGAAGGAATGGCGCGCCTCATGCACGGCATGCGCGGTTCGGCGGCGACGCTGGGCGGCACCCGCCTGTCCGCGTTGTGCGCGGGGCTGGAGGTCTCGCCGGACTACGAGCAGATGGACACGGTCGCCACGGAGGTCGAGCGGTTCGCATCCGCCGCGCGAGCGTTCAACGGCTTCGCCGGCCCCGAACGTTTGCGGACGTAGCCGTAAGGCCTGCGCAGCCCATGGCTCATGGCCGCTTTGACGACCTTTGTGCGCCAGTCCTGGGGCAACTCCGCACCTGCCGTTTCCACGTTCGACGTGCAAGCACAAGCAGGCAGCAGGCGGCGGTCAGCGGTGTTCACGACCGCAGCTCCGCCTGTGCCCCCGACGAGGTTACCGGCTCTCGCCTGACCGCAGACGGGCTTCAGGCCGTTACCGGTGACATGACCTTCTCCGGCGTCATCGGCAGCACCCGGATCCTGCGCCCGGTGGCATGCCAGATCGCATTGGAGATCGCGGCCGCGACTCCCAGCCCGCCGATCTCGCCCACGCCTTTGGCGCCCAGGCGGCTGACGATGCGATCGTCTTCCGGCACGAAGATGACCTCCAGCGAATGGACATCCGCGTTCACCGGCACGTGGTAATTGGCCAGGTCCACGGTCATGAAGCGGCCGAGCCCGTGATCGATCAAGGTACCCTCATGCAGCGCCTGTCCGATGCCCCAGACGATGCCGCCCAGGACCTGGCTGCGGGCCGTGAGCTCGTTGATGATCCGGCCGCAAGCCACCGCGCTCACCACCCGCGTGACGCGCACGGTGCCCATGGCCTCGTCCACCCGCACCTCGCAGAACACCGCCGAATGGGCGGCGCGCTGGTAGCGGCCCTGCTCGTCCTCGTCCGGCTCCAGGTGGAAGTGCGCCTCCAGCGTGCCGACGCCTGCGCCCGCCAGCACCTGATGCAGGCCCAGCCGATCGCCCGTCGAATTGCGCAGCCGCACGCTGCCGCCGATGAACTCCACGTCCGCGAACTCGCTGCCGGCCAGCGGTGACCCGGCCATCGCTCGCGCGAGCTGCCAGACCTTCTTGCGCAGCTTCTCGCAGGCACCATCCACCGCCGAGCCGACGCTGGCCACGTGCGAAGACCCGCCTTCCGTCGGCGCCTGGGGCAGGCGCGTGTCGGCGATGTGCACGCGCACGTCGTCCAGCCGCATACCCAGCGCGGCCGCCGCAACCTGCGCCAGCACCGTGCTGGTGCCGGTGCCGATGTCGCTGGCCGCCGTTTCCACGTCGACACAGCCATCGGCATGCCACACCACCCGCGCCTGCGCTTCCTGCTGCTCGGCAATCCATTGCCCGCTGGCCATGCCCCAGCCAATCAGTTCGTGGCCCTCGCACATGCTGCGCGGCTGCGGGTGGCGCCGCGACCAGCCGAAGCGCTCCGCCGCGAGCAGGTAGCACTCGCGCAGCTTCTTGCTGGAATACGGCTTGTCGCCGGATGGCGAACGCTCGGCGTGGTTGTGCAGGCGCAGCGCCAGCGGGTCCATTTCCAGCGCCTGCGCCAGTTCGTCCATGGCGACCTCCAGCGCGAACAGGCCGCTGGCCGCCCCCGGTGCCCGCATGTCCAGCGGCGTCGGCAGATCCAGCGGCAGCACGCGATAGTCGCCGCGCAGGTTCTCGCAGCGATAGAGCGTGCCCGACCATCGCGTGACCATTTCGGTGAAGTCGCTCACGCGCGAGGTTTCGCCTACCGCCTCGTGGATCAGCGCCTGGAGCGTGCCGTCGCGCGCTGCGCCCAGTCGCACCCGCTGCCAGATCTCCGGCCGATGCCCGAAGGTGAACATCTGCTGGCGCGTCAGCACCACCCGCACCGCCCGCCGCAGGTGCAGCGCGCCAACGATCGCCAGCAGCAGGTTGTACTGCGGCCGCAGACCGGAACCGAAGGCGCCGCCCACGAACGTGTTCAGCAGCGTCAGCTGGCTCTCCGGCAAGCCGAACACCTTCGCCAGCCGCTTGCGGGTCGCATAGCCGCCCTGGTTCTTGTCGTGGATGGTGAGCCTGCCATCGCCCTCGAAGATCACCGTGCTGGCGTGCAGTTCCATCGGGTTGTGGTGCTCGACGGCCTGGTGGAATTCGGCGTCCATCTTCACGGGCGCGATGGCGAAAGCCGCGTCGGCATCGCCGCGCGGCGTGGGCGGCGCCGTGTCTTCGTCGAGCTCGTAGGGGGCGCGGCCATCGGCGCGGCGCCGCAGCAGGTCGGTCGCGTGTGGCTGCCGCTCGTAGTCGATGCGCACCAAACCGGCCGCGTAGCGCGCCGCTTCCCAACTCTGCGCCAGCACCAACGCCACCGGCTGGCCGGCATAGTGCACCCTGTCGCTCACCAGCGGCTTGACCGGCACGGTGGAGAAATCCTCGCCTGACCCGAAATAGTGCGCGAGCTGCGGCGCCTCGCTGGGCTGGCCGTGCCACAGCACATCCAGCACACCGCGCACCGCGCGCGCCTGCGCATCGTGCACGGCCAGGATGCGTCCGCGGGGAATGGCGGCATTGACCACGACGCCATGCACGAGGCCGTCCACGGTGATCTCGGCGGCATAGCGAGCCTGCCCGGTGACTTTCGCACGCCCGTCGATGCGCGGGACGGGATCGCCCAAGGCGACGAAGCCGGCCCCATCGGCGGCCACCGGCTGCAGCGGCGTCGCGGGGCCGGCGCTCATGGTGCATCCTCCGCGTGCTGGGTGACCGTGCCAGCGGTGGCGAGCGCCAACGCGCGGACGATGGCCCGCCGCGCCAGCGGGATCTTGAACGCGTTGCTGCCCTCGCCCGCGCCCTGCGGCACGGCACCCTGCAGCAGTGCGTCGGCCGCGCGCACGAACGATGCTTCCTTCGCCGGCTGGCCGGCCAGCAGCGCTTCGGCGGCCGGATCGCGCCAGGGCTTGTGGGCCACGCCGCCGAGGGCTAGCCGCGCGGCGCGGATGATGCCGCCGTCCAGGTCCAGGTCCAGTGCCGCCGCCACCGAAACCAGCGCAAAGGCATAGGACAGCCGCTCGCGCAGCTTGAGGTAGACGCTGTGGGCCCGGAATCCGTCCGCCGGCGGCAGCGTGAGCGCGACGATCAGCTCGTCATGCGCCAGCGTGGTGTCGAGGTCCGGGCGGTCACCGGGCAGGCGGTGGAAATCGGCGAACGGGATCGTGCGTTCGCCGCGCGGGGACACAACCTGCACCGTCGCTTCCAGCGCGGCGAGCGCCACGCACATGTCGGAGGGATGGGTGGCCACGCAATGCGCGCTGGCACCCAGGATGGCATGCTGCCGCGCGAGGCTCCCCATTGCCGAACAGCCGGAACCCGGCTGGCGCTTGTTGCAGGGTGTGGCAATGTCGTAGAAGTAGCAGCAGCGCGTGCGTTGCAGCAGGTTGCCACCGTTGGTGGCCATGTTGCGGATCTGCGCGGTGGCGCCGGCCAGGATGGCCGTGGCCAGCAGGGGGTACCGCTCGCGCACCAGCGGGTGCCAGGCCGTGGCCGCGTTGCGGGCCAGCGCGCCCAGCCGAACGCCACCGTTGGCCGTGGGCTCGATCGCGTCGAGCCCGAGCCGGTTGATGTCGAGCAGCCGCGCAGGCCGCAGCACGCTCACCTTCATCAGGTCGATGAGATTGGTGCCACCGGCGATGAAGCTTGTACTCTCGCCGGCCAGCCAGAGCGCCCCGGGCACGTCTTCTACCGGGACAAACGTGAACGGGTTCATGCCGGCTCCTCCCCTGCCCGGGCGCCGCGTGCATTCACCGTCGTCCCCGCGATCCAGGCGCTGCGCGCCACCTCGCTGGCGTGCGGTCCGGGTCCGAGCACGACCTGCGCCACCGCCTGGGCGATCTGCGCATAGGCGCCGCAGCGGCACAGATTGCCCGACATCAGCTCCCGCACGTCATCCAGCGACTTCGCGTGTCCCTCGCTCGCCAATCCGACGGCCGAGCACAGTTGCCCCGGCGTGCAGTAGCCGCACTGGAAGGCATCGTGCTGCATGAAGGCCTCCTGCAGCGGATGCAGCTGGTCGCCGTGGGCGAGGCCCTCCACCGTGGTCACCTCGCGGCCGTCGTGCATGACGGCGAGGCTCAGGCAGGAAAGCACGCGTACGCCGTCGACGAGTACTGTGCAGGCGCCACACTGTCCGTGGTCGCAGCCTTTCTTGGTGCCCGTGAGGTCGAGGTGGTCGCCCAAGAGGTCCAGTAGCGCAGTCCAGCTCTCGACTTCGAGCTCGTGCGGCGTACCGTTGACGCGCAGCCGGATGGCGTGGCGGGAAGGCGGGGCAGGTGGCGGCATGGGCAGCCTCCGGAAAGCAGAGCGGGGGAGCATTCTGCAAGCCGGCACAAGACAGGCGTGTCGGACGGCGCCTCTGGTGCCGGCATGGAAGGTGCCGCCTGCGCCGCGCCCGGTGTGCACAAAGGCGGCGCCGCGCGCTTCGGCAAGCGAGCGGCTGTGCCAGGGGGGCTATCGGTTGAGCCTGTCTGGCCGGACCCCTGGTCCGGCCACCTGCTCGATCGAGGCGCTCGGAGTGGGCTTCTGCTGCATCGTCATCGAGATGGAGAGCGTCGTCGCTATTGCCGCCACAGCCGCAGTTGACCCGCGCGCAATCTCCAGTGCCCGAAACCTGCGCGAGGTGCCGCATTCGTCCCGACCCGATGCTGGATCCCACCGCGCTCGGGCATGTGTAGAGGTCTGCTGCCCAGCGCGGGCTGATCCAGGCAGGCCGCTCGATCCGACGAGCATGGCAAGCTTGTTTTTCTTGGTAAGCGCTTGCGGCGAACTTGGGCCCCGCAGGATGGTCAAGGGCATGGGAAGGCGCGACAAGCGCACGACCAGCCTTCAGAGGCTACGATCGGCCCGTGAAGGACCTGAGATATTTCGATCGGCACAGGCAAGCAACCTGGCTGGAGAAGTTCTTTGACCTGATTTTCGTCGTCGCCGTGAGCCGCGCCGGCGAGATCCTGAGCGACGCGCACGACGGCCACGTCGGGGCGGAGCAGTTCCTGCACTTCGTGCTCGTGTTCCTGCCGCTGTGGTGGATCTGGGCGGGCCACACGATCTACGCCAATCGCTTCGACACCGACAGCCGCCAGCACCGCCTGTCGACCCTGCTGATCATGTTCCTGCTGATCGTGATCTCGGCGCAGATCTCGACCGGCGCGCAGGACCACGACGCGCTGACCGTGGCGTGCTACTGCGGGGCGCGGCTGATCATCGCCCTCATGTATCTCGTTTCCAAGCGCAAGCACCACGACCGGGGGGGCATCACGACGACGGTGAGCGCTGTCTTCGCCGTTGGCGCCGCGATCAGCCTTTCATCCGTCCTTCTGGAGCCGCCTTGGAGCTACCTGGTCTTCTATGGGGGGATCGTGTTCGACATGGCGGCCCTGGTGCTGCTGAACCAGCGGTTGCAGGTCGTGCCGGCGCACACGCCGCACCTGATCGAGAGGATCGGCCTGCTGACCATCATCATGCTGGGCGAATCCGTGATCAGCATCACCGCGGCACTGGCGGGCATCACCTGGGGCCCGTCCAACGTCGTCGCCGCCGTCAGCGGATTCGTCATGGTGTCGGCCATCTGGTGGATCTACTTCGACAGTTTCCACCTGCTGGAACAGCGCAAGCTCACCACCGGGCATTCGATCCTCTACTCGCACTTTTTCGTATTGATCGGCCTGGCGATCCTCGCCTCGCTGATCCGGCATGCGATCCTGGGCGACCTCGACCAGGACGACTTCCGTCAACTGGCCGCCATCGGCACAGTGCTGTTCTTCCTGGGCAAGCAGTACGGCTACTACATGGAGGTCCCGGAGCTGCGGACGTACCTCGTGACCAATACCGCCGCCGTTTTCGCCCTGACAACACTCGTGCTGATGTTGCCGCTCGAACCCGAGGCCATTCTGGTGGGGATGACGGCCACGATGATCTGCTATGTGCTGCTCAACCTGCGCTACCGCCACCTGTTGGGCGGCGAGGAAGTGCCGACATGAGCCGCTCCAAGCGCAGCACCTCCAGCATGCTGCGCTTGGCCAGGACAAACGGACCGGGGCGGCCGGTTCGCGGAAGGCACCTCAACAGCATTTGGGACAATCCGCCCAGGCAGCATCCGACTTCGCTTCGAGCGGAGCCGGTAGCTGTCGCCTCTGATCGTGGTCACGTGGCTGTGATGCATTAGCCGATCCAGGATCGCCGTACCACGACCGGATCACCAAACACGCCACCCCACTCGGGAACCGAGCGGTTGCTGGTCACCAGCATCGAGCCACGCTCGTAGCGGCGGCTCACGAGCTGGAAGAACAGGTGTGCAGCGTTCGGCTCGAACGGCAGGTAGCCGAGTTCCTACCTTCGCCGATACAGGACTGCCCAAAGTGGCCGGAACAGCAACCTACGACCAGTTGAGTTGGCGAGCCGTGCCTGACCGCGCCCGCTCGTCGAGTATCGACCCGTCAAATCGGTGAGGTACGCGCGAATGGTTGCCCCTCTATCCGACGTATGTTCATCTGTCGACGCAATCTGGAGGTCGCGTACCTAAAAAAATTGCAGGCCTTGATCCGGTTGAAGAGATCAGCTGCGCCGACAAAGCGCGCCTGATTACCGGATTGAGGCATCACCATAAGTTGACGGACCTGCTCAAGGTCGCAGGTCTGGCTCGCAGCACGTTCTACTACCAGTGCCAGGCGGCCCAGCGTGTCGACCGGCAAAGCTCCATGGAGGTCAGGATCCGCGCCATCTATGACGAGCACAAGGGCCGCTACGGATACCGACGCATCACGGCAGCTCTGTGCAGTTCTGCGCTGCCCCCTGGATCAGCAACACGACGATTCAGAGCCCTGGGGTTGAATCGTAATGGGTCAGGTTGATTGCGCAGTGCCGCTAGCGAGCTGGCGGCACTGCGCGGCGAACACCGCCGGCGGCAGGTACCCCAAGGTACTGTGAGGCCGGTGGTGGTTGTAGTCGTCGCGCCAGTTGTCGATGACGCTGCGCATGTGGCTAAGGCTGGCGAACCAGTGCTGGGACAGGCATTCATCCCGGAACCGGCTGTTAAAGCTCTCGATGTACGCGTTCTGCACGGGCTT
>NZ_JAEQNA010000006.1 GCF_016722895.1 Ramlibacter aurantiacus | reverse complement strand
CCGGCATCGGCCTCACGCAGGAAGCCAATGATCTGCTCCTCGGTGAATCGCTTCTTCATCGTCCAATTTCCTCGCAGGATTGATTGGACTCCAGATCGTCACGTGGCTGATCTCAGGGGGCAGCGCAGGGAACAGCGGCCCCTCACCCTGTTCCGCAATAGCTCGCCAGTAGTCACCGAACCCCAAGGCCTCGAGCTGGCTGTGGATCGGCGCGACGCGCCGAGACGAGTTGGCCTTGAGCCGTTGATCGCGGTCCACGTTCGGCCGGAACTCCATCGCTAGGCCGTCGGGCGACTCGAACACGTCGTCCGTCCAGAGCTGCGCCACTTCGTTCAGGCGGGCTCCGCTAAATGCGAGGATCAGTGGCACCCAGTACGCGGCATCCGCCCCGGCGGCCTTGGCAGTCGGGAGCTTGTAGCTTGTGTACAAGTCGGACGCAAACAGTCGCTGGAGGTCTTCGGCGGTCCAGGGCTCCCGCTCGCGCTCCACTGCTCCGCCCCGCTTAACGACCGCACCGGAAAGCAGACGGTCGGCCACCCAGCCCCGCTGCTGTGCGACATGCAGCAGCGTCTTCACACTCGTCAGGGCGTTATTCGCTGTCGTTGCCGTCTTGCCCTGGGAGACGGCCCATGCCTGGACCTTGTCTCTGAACTCCATGCCTCTTGGCAAGGTAAGGGTGCTCAGAGGCGGATCGCCCATCAAGTCCGCGAACATGGCGGCGTGACGCCGGTACACGTTCACGGTCTTCTCGGGTCGGCTCTGCTCCTGCTCCCAAACGTGCAAGGCATCTGAGATCCGCTTCACCTCGACCTTCGGCGTCTTGGCGACGGCCAGCACAGGCGCGGCGGGAGTCTCGATGACTTCCCCACGATCCCGCTTTACCCGGTCCTGCCATGCCGAAACCAAGCCACGGAGCACCGCTATCAAGGCGGCCACGTTCTCTCGACGCGACCAGTCCACAACGAAACCTACGGATCGCACCTCCGCTTCCACGACCGGCCGGGCAACCGACAGGTCCCCTGCCGCCATGCGACCGGCGAACCAGGTCGCCACCAGCTCGTGGATCTGTGCAAGACGGCTGGACTGTGCGAGAGACATACCGCCCATCTCTGGGGCGCCCTCCTCCACGCGCAGGTAGATCGGCGTTTGACCGGCGGTGAGGAACCGCAGGGGCGGCGCAATGTACTCGAAGGCCTCCAGGAACGCCCGCAGCTTTGTGCCGTCATACCGCGTTGCATCGTCTCCGGACAGGACGCTGCTTCGAACTCGGGCTACCAAGACGGGCACCAGGTCTGCCGGGAGGACGTCGAGCGTTGCCGGGCTGAGGCGGTCACGTTCGGTTTGGAAGCGCTCATCCCACTCGACCGAGAGCCGGCGAGCCAGTACGTTGGCCTGCCGAACGTCCGGGGTCCCCAGCGAGACGCGGGCGGCCCACTGCTTACCAAACCATTGGGACTCGGGATGCTTAGAAAGGTCCGGCGGCACCGGCCGCTGGTAGATCAGGTTCGCTGAGTTGTTGCGCCTGTGAACGTAGTCTGCTCGCACGGGTTCCACCTTGTCGGGTGCGGACCTCGGTTTACGCAGCATGGATACACAGTCTGACTCAGGAGACCCCAGCAATTTGGCTGGAGCCAGCGCCGTTGCTGGCGCTCATGGGAACTTGGCGGAGAGGGCGGGATTCGAACCCGCGGTGGGCTATTAACCCACACACGCTTTCCAGGCGTGCGACTTAAACCGCTCATCCACCTCTCCTGCGAAGCCCGCGATTGTAGCAGCGCAGATGGGGCTAATCGGGGGCCAAGGTGCCGCGGTTGAGGCGGCTCTTCTTCGGGTCGGCGATGAGGGAGAGCAGCAGGTTCACGTCCGCCGGCTTGACCATGTGGTAGTCGAAGCCGGCTTCGCAGGATCGCATGCGGCTCTCGGTTTCACCGTAGCCAGTCAGCGCGACCAGCAGCGCATCGCGGCAAGCCGATCCGCGGCGCAGGCGCAGGGCGACCTCGAAGCCATTCATGCCGGGCAGGCCGATGTCCAGCAGGACGACCTCGGGCCGGAAGTCTTCCGCCGCCTTCAATGCCTCCGGGCCATCGGCGGCCACCCTCACCTCGTAGCCCTCCATCTCCAGCAGCAGGGTCAGCGTGTCGGCCGACGCGGCAAGGTCGTCCACCACCAGCACGCGCAGCGGCACCGTGGCGGTCGACGCGGCCGGGCGCGGCGGAGGCGCCTGCGTGACCTGGGCCGATGCGGGGCCGGCATCCCCGGCTTGCGCCGGCAGCCGAACCAGCACCTCGGTGCCGCTGCCCGCGCCCGCGCTGCGCGCCTCGACCTGTCCACCATGCAGCTCCACCAGGTGCTTGACCAGCGTGAGGCCGATGCCCAGGCCGCCCTGCGCGCGGTCCAGGGTCTGATCGCCCTGCACGAAGAGCTCGAAGATGTGCGGCAGGAACTCCGCCGGGATGCCGCAACCTCGGTCGCGCACGACCAGTTCCACCTGCTGGCCGTCGAACCGGCCTTCGAGGTCGATGGCCGATCCGGCCGGCGAGAACTTGCAGGCGTTGTTGACCAGGTTGGAGAGCACCTGCGCCAGCCGCACCGGGTCTCCCATCAACAGCAGCGGCTGGTCGGGCAGGCTCACCCGCAGCTGCTGGCCGCGCGCGCGCACACGCGGCTCGCTGGCTTCCAGGGTGCGCTCGATCAGCTCGCCCAATGCAAGCCGCTCGGGCCGCACGGTCACCTTGCCCTGCACGATGCGAGAGACATCGAGCAGGTCGTCGATCAGCCGGGCCATGTGATCGGCCTGGCGGCTGATCACGTCGCGCGCCCAGTGCACCTTCTCGGCCGCAACGTCGTTGCCCTGCATGATGTGGACGGCGTTCCGGATGGGCGCCAGCGGATTGCGCAGTTCGTGCGCGAGCATGGCCAGGAACTCGTTCTTGCGGCGATCCGCCTGCTGCACGGCGGCAAAGAGCCGCGCGTTCTCCATCGCGATGGCGGCACGGCCCACCACCTCGGTGGCCAGCGCGATGCGCGGTGCATCGAAGTGCCCCGCCGGCCCCAGCAGCACCAGCGCACGCCGGGTGCGCTCGCCTTGCAGCGTCAGCGGAAACACGATGCCCGAACGCGTGGCGGTGGAGCCTGCCGCCTGGCCCTGCCAGCGCTCCATGCGCTCGACCTGCAGCGCATGGCGCACCGCCTGCTGCAGGCTGTGGGGCAACTCCGCCGCAAAGGCTTCGGGCGGATACGCCTGCGCGCAAGCCAACTCCTTGTCGAACCCGCAGGTCATGAGCAAGGCCTGGTCACCCAGCACGGGCACCGACATTTGCAAAAGCCCCTCGGCGGTCTGCTCGGTGTCGAGGGTGCGGCCCAGGCGCTGGCTCACCTCGGCCAGGTAGTCGGCACGCGCCGTGGCCGCCTCGGCGGCCGTGCGCGCGGCCTCGGCTCGCGCCAGGGCCTCGCGCTCGACTGCCCGCAGCTGCAGCTGCCGGTTCATCCGGAACAGGTCCACGAAGACCTTCACCTTCGAGCGCAGCACCTCGGGCACCACCGGCGACGGGATGTAGTCGACCGCACCCAGCGCATAGCCGCGCTTGGCCTGGATCTCGTCCACGTAGGCGGTGATGAACACGATGGGGGTTTGCGCCGACCGCTTGTATTGGCGGATGAGGCTCGCCGTCTCCAGGCCGTCGATGTCGGGCATGTTCACATCCAGCAGGATGACCGCAAACTCGTTGTTCAGGACCTGTGCCAGCGCCTCGCGGCCCGAGCGTGCGCTGATCACGTTCTCGCCCAGGTCCTCCAGCACGCTGCGAAACACGACGTGCTTTTCGTGCAGGTCGTCCACGATCAGGATGTTGACTGGCGCGTCGCCGCGGACGGCGGCGGCAGGCACTGCGGAGAGAAGGTGTGTCATGCGTGCACTGGATGAAGCCATGCGCGAAGCACGGCGAGGAGGTCCTGGGTATCGACCGGCTTGGACAGGTAGTCCCATGCGCCGGCTTCGATGCATTTCTCGCGATCGCCTTTCATGGCCTTGGCGGTGACGGCGATCATCGGCAGCTTGCGGCCCTGCGGCAGCTTGCGGATCTCCTTCATGGTGGCCATGCCGTCCATCTCCGGCATCATGATGTCCATCAGCACCACGTCGATGTCCGCGTCGTTGACCACCCGGTTGATGGCCTCGCGGCCGCTGTCGGCCCACACGATTTCCATGCCGTGGTCTTCCAGCACGGTGGCCAGCGCGAAGATGTTGCGCATGTCGTCGTCCACGATCAGCACGCGTCGGCCCGCGAGTGGCCGCCAGGCCGCGACCAGCTCGCGCACCAGGGTCTGCTGCGGCGGCGGCAGGCGCCCGGCCGCGTAGTGCATGCCGCGCAGGGCGGCGTCGAACAACGCCGGCACGTCGTCGGCTTCGCGCACGGCCAGGCACTCGTCGCTCCGCCACACGGCGGCGTCGCCGCCGCCGCCCGAAGGTGCCCTGAGCAGGAGCAGCGGCACCGGACCCAGCAGCGCGTGCGCGCCCAGCCGTTCGCGCAGGCGAGCCGGCTCGATCGGCCCGAGCGCCTCGTCCAGCACGACGCAGTCGAAGGACTTGGCCGAGAGTTCCGATTCGAGCCGCTCGACGCTGCGCACGACGATGGGCTGGATGTCGTCCTGCCCCACCAGCTCCAGGAACCGGCGACGCGTGGCGCCGTCCTTCAGTGCCACCAACACCTGCCGCTGCGGCCTGGACGTGTAGACGCGCAGCTGGTCGAGCATGCCGTCCATCACGTCCGTGGACTGGATCGGCTTGGCCAGGAACGCGATGGCGCCACTCGCATAGGCCCGCGCGCGGGCCTCGTCGGTGGACACCACGCACACCGGGATGTGCCGCGTCGCCAGGTCTTGCTTGAGCCGGTCGAGCACCCGCCAACCATCCATGTCGGGCAGGTGCAGGTCGAGCGTGACGGCCGCCGGAGCGACCTGGTTCGCGAGGGTGAGCGCGGCGGCGCCGTGGCCGGTGACGACCCCCTTGAAGCCGCGCGCCCGTGCTGCATCGAGCATCAGGCGTGCGAAGCCGGTGTCGTTCTCGACGATGAGCAGCACCGGCTCCCCGCTGGAGAGTCCGTCCCGGTCGTCCGCGACGGGAATGGCGACGGGAATGCGCGGCTCGTCCGGCAGTTCATCCGGCAATTCGTCCTGCGGCGTCGGCACCTCCCCGTCGGCGGCGCGCGGACGGACCTGCGCGACCACGTGGGACGGCGCAATGGACGCGGTGCGACGCGAGCCCCGGGTGGACGGGAAGTGCGCAGGCAGGTATAGGGTGAAGGTGCTGCCCTGCCCCGGCGCGCTGGTCAGGCGGATCTCGCCGCCCAGCAGCTTGGACAACTCGCGGCTGATCGCCAGGCCCAGCCCGGTGCCGCCGTACTTGCGGCTGGTGGAGCCGTCGGCCTGCTGGAAAGCCTCGAAGATGATCTGCTGCTTGTCCGTGGCGATGCCGATGCCCGTGTCCGAGACCGAGAAGGCGATCACGTGCTGGGAATGCCCCAGCACCTCGTGGTCTCGACTCCAGCCGCCCACCACCTCGTCGATGCTCAGTTGCACGCGGCCCTGGTGGGTGAACTTGAAGGCATTGGACAGCAGGTTCTTCAGGATCTGCTGCAGGCGCTTGGCGTCGGTGACGATCGCCTCGGGCAGCTGCAGCCCGCATTCGACGCGGAAGTCCACGTTCTTGGCCTCGGCCACGTGGCGGAAGGTGCGGTCCACGTGCACCTGCAGGTCTTCCAGGCGCAGTTCGCTCACGTCGACCGCCACCGTGCCCGACTCGATCTTGGAGAGGTCGAGGATGTCGTTGATCAACATCAGCAGGTCGTTGCCCGACGAATGGATGGTGCGGGCGAACTCCACCTGGCGGGTGCTCAGGTTGCCGTCCGGGTTCCTGGAAAGCTGGTCCGACAGGATCAGCAGCGAGTTCAGCGGCGTGCGCAACTCGTGCGACATGTTGGCCAGGAACTCCGACTTGTACTTGGACGTGAGCGCGAGCTGCTTGGCTTTTTCCTCCAGCGCCTGGCGGGCCTGCTCGACCTCGCGGTTCTTGTGTTCGACCTCCTGGTTCTGGTGCGCCAGCAGGCGCGCCTTTTCCTGCAGCTCGCCGTTGGTCTGCTGCAGCTCCTGTTGGCGGCTCTGCAGCTCCTGCGCCAGCGACTGCGACTGCGACAGCAGGTCTTCGGTGCGCATGTTGGCCGCGATGGTGTTGATCACGATGCCGATGGATTCGGCGAGCTGGTCGAGGAACGTGAGGTGGGTGGAGCTGAAGCGCTCGACCGATGCGAGTTCGACCACCCCGCGCACCTGGCCCTCGAACACGATCGGCAGCACCAGCACGTGCGCCGGCGCCACATGCGTGGTGCCCGAGGCGATGCGCAAGCCGTCGGGGATTTCCAAGGACAGCAGGACCTTTTTTCTGTCCACCGCGCACTGGCCCACCAGGCCTTCGCCGAGCGCGATCTCCTTGCCATAGGCCCCCTGCCCCGACGACGCGTAGCTGGCCATCAGCGTCAGGCGCACGCTGCCCCGCGGCTCCTGGCGCAGCACGTAGAACTCCGCCTGCTGGGCGCCGACCACCGGCGCCAGCTCCGACAGGATCAGCCGACCGACGGCCACCAGGTCCTTCTGCCCTTGCAGCATGCGGGAAAACTTGGCCAGGTTGGTCTTGAGCCAGTCCTGCTCGGTGTTGAGCTGGGTGGTGTCCTTGAGGTTGCGGATCATCTCGTTGATGGTGTCCTTCAAGGCCGCGACCTCGCCCAGCGCCTCGACCGCGATGGATCGAGTGAGGTCGCCCTGGGTCACGGCCATGGCCACTTCGGCGATCGCCCGCACCTGCGTGGTGAGGTTGGCCGCCAGCTGGTTCACGTTCTCGGTGAGGTTCTTCCAGGTGCCGGCCGCGCCGGGCACCTTGGCCTGGCCGCCCAGCTTGCCGTCCACCCCCACCTCGCGGGCGACCGTGGTCACCTGGTCGGCGAAGGTGGCGAGCGTGTCGGTCATGGAGTTGATGGTGTCGGCCAGCGCCGCGATTTCACCCTTGGCTTCCACGGTGAGCTTGTGGTTCAGGTCGCCGCCGGCCACGGCGGTCACCACGCGCGCGATGCCGCGCACCTGCGCCGTGAGGTTGGACGCCATGAAGTTGACGTTGTCGGTGAGGTCCTTCCAGGTGCCGGCCACGCCCTGCACCTGCGCCTGTCCGCCCAACTTGCCCTCGGTGCCCACTTCCCGCGCCACCCGCGTCACTTCGGAAGCGAAGGAGCGCAGCTGGTCGACCATGGTGTTGATCGTGTTCTTCAGCTCCAGGATCTCGCCCTTGACGTCCACGGTGATCTTCTTGGACAGGTCGCCCGCCGCCACCGCCGTGGTCACCTCGGCGATGTTGCGCACCTGCGCGGTGAGGTTGGATCCCATGGAGTTGACCGACTCGGTCAGGTCCTTCCAGGTCCCCGCCACGCCGCGCACCTCGGCCTGGCCACCCAGCTTGCCCTCGGTACCCACCTCGCGCGCCACCCGCGTCACCTCGGAGGCGAAAGAGCGCAGCTGGTCGACCATGGTGTTGATCGTGTTCTTCAGCTCCAGGATCTCGCCCTTGACGTCCACCGTGATCTTCTTGGACAGGTCGCCCGCCGCCACCGCCTTGGTCACGTCCGCGATGTTGCGCACCTGCGACGTGAGGTTGGAGGCCATGAAGTTCACGTTGTCCGTGAGGTCCTTCCAGGTGCCGGCCACGCCCTGCACCTCGGCCTGGCCGCCGAGCTTGCCTTCGGTGCCCACTTCGCGCGCCACGCGCGTCACCTCGGCGGCGAAGGTGCCCAGCTGCTGCACCATCTTGTTGATGGTGGTGGCGGTTCGCAGGAACTCACCCTGCAACGGGCGCCCCTGGGCCTCGAGCGCCATGGACTTCGACAAATCTCCCTGCGCCACCGCGCCGATCACCCGGGCCACGTCGGACGTGGGATGCACCAAATCGGCGATGAGCGAGTTGATCGACTCGCAGGACTCCCGCCAGAAGCCGCCGGACCCCGGCAGGTGGGCACGCTCCTTGAGCTTGCCTTCCTTGCCCACCACCTGCGAGAGCCGGGCGAGCTCGCGGGACATGCGCAGGTTCTCGTCGACCACCTCGTTGAAGGCGTCGGCGATCTTTCCGAAGATGCCGGGCCAGTCGGCCGGCAGGCGGGTGTCGACCTCCCCCTTCTTCAGGCGCAACAGCGCCGCGTGCGTCGTCCGGGCGCGCTCCTGGGAGTGCTCCAGGTGATCGACCAGGCCGTTGACGCTCGCCACGTGGTCGAGCCAGATGCCAAGCAGGCGCTCGTCCGGCAGACGCCGCGGCGCATTGCCGCTGGCCAGCGCGGCGCCCACGGCCCGCAGGCGGTGCGTCGCGCGCTCGGACTGCGCCACGAGCTCGTTGAACTCCGCGGCGATCCTCGCGGGAACTCCTCCCCAGTCTGTCGGCAGGCTCACGCCTGCTTGTCCGCGCCGAAAAGCGTTCAGCGCCTGCAGGATCGAGCGCAGCTCGTGTTCGCCGGCCGGGGCCCTGGTGGCTACTGCTTCCATGTCCTGCCCGTCTTGCCTTGATGAGACAGCACAGGGTAGTGCCTTGCCTGGACGGCAACAACTGCACGCGCCGACGGATGAGCGGCAAAGTGAGGGCTGTCGCGAGATGTAGGCCCCGTCCGACTCGAACACGGGCGAAACGCCTACGCTCACTTTCCTTGAAGGCGAGGGGCGATCGCGACGTGCGCCGACGTCGCCAGAAGCGAAAAAGCCGCCCGAGGCGGCTTTTCGTCTGACAGATGTGCCCTGCTATTCGAGCGGCACGCGCTTGCCGTCCTTGAAGGTGTAGAGCGAGGTGGCGGCGTTCTTGAGCTCCCCATTCGGCTCGAACTGGATGTGCGCGGTGACCCCCTTGAAGTCGGACTTGAGCAGATGCGGCATGTAGTCCTTCGGATTGATGGAGTTCGCACGCTTCATGGCGTCGACCAGCACGAAGGTCGCGTCATACGTATAGGGGCTGTAGATCTGGTACTGGTTGGGATACTTCTCGTCGTAGCGCTTCTTCCAGGCCATGCCGCCCGGCATCTTGGCCAGCGACGAGCCGCCCTCGGCGCAGACCACGTTGTTGAGGGTCTTGGCGCCCGCGGCGAGCTGTGCAATCTCGGCGGTGCAGATGCCGTCCCCACCCAGGTACTTCACGTTGCCCATGCCCAGTTGCTCGACCTGACGGAGCATGGGACCGCCTTGCGAGTACATGCCGCCGAAGAAGATGGCGTCGGGGTTCTTGGCCTTGATGGCGGTCAGGATGCCCATGAAGTCGGTGGCCTTGTCGGTCGTGAACTGCTCGTCCACCACCTGGATGCCTTTTTGCTGCGCGGTGCGCTTGAAGACGTCGGCCACGCCCTGCCCGTAGGCGGTCCGGTCGTCGATCACGGCCACCCGCTTGACCTTGAGCTTGTCCGCGGCATGCTGCGCCACGGCCGCACCGAGTGCGTTGTCGTTGGCGATGATGCGGTAGGTCGTCTTGTAGCCGGGCTTGGTCAACGCCGGATTGGTGGCCGCGCCGGTGACGTGCGGAATGCCGCAATCGTTGTAGACCTTGGAAGCCGGGATGGTGGTGCCGGAGTTCAGGTGCCCCACCACGCCGGCCACGCGCGAGTCGCAGAGTTTCTGGGCAGCGGCGGTGCCCTGCTTGGGATCGGCCGCGTCGTCCTCGGCCTGGATCTCGAAACGCACCTTGCGCCCGCCGATCGTGATGTTCTGCTTGTTGAGGTCCTCGATGGCCATTCGCACGCCGTTCTCGTTGTCCTTGCCCATATGGGCTTGCGGACCCGAGATCGGCGCCACATGGCCGATCTTGACCACCTGCACGTTCTGCGCCGAAGCCAGGCCCGCAAAGACGGCGGCGGCCGCGAGCACGGTCAGTTTGAATGGGGTTTGCATTGCGAAGAAGCCTCCAGTGGATAAGAAGCCGGGTGCTGCGCACACGACCGAAGCAACTTATCGCAATAACCAGGCCACCGGCATAGAGGAAAGCCCGTGCGCGGCCACGCAACCCTGGCAACCCTGCGCCAAAGCCTCTCAGGGCTGATCGCGTTCCTGCGACAGTGCCTCGAGCACCGCGGCGCGGACGCTGGCCTCGAGCTCCTCCCGCACGAGGGGGCCGAGGGTGCGGGTCTGCTCGACCACCAGCGAGGCGATAACCTCGCGCAGCCGCTGGTCCAGGTCCACCTCCAGCCGTTGCAGGATGCGCTGCACCAGCCGTTCCTCCCGCGCGCCGGCGGGCTCGCTGGAGGCGTGCGGCGGACGCTGCACCACCTCGGTGAGGGTGGGCACATTCCTGGGCGGCACCCGGGCGCTCATCCCGCGCTGTCCTTCAGGTCGTGGCGCACGATGCCCAAGCCCCGATCGGCGTAGTGCTTCCAGCGCCGGCGAGCGCGCTGCCGGTCGTCTTCGTCGCCAGTCACCACCTCGATCAGCCGCTCGAAATCCTCGAACCCCTCGGGCACCGAATCCCCCAGGTTGACCAGCACCTGCCGGTGCGCGGCCGCCCGTGGAGAACGAGCCAGCACGACGGGACTGCGCTCGACCACCACGCTGGGCGCCTGCCCCAGGTGGGCGTGCGGCACGAAATCGGCCGGGGAGAAGGTCCAGAGTTCCGAATCGAGCGCGCACAGCAAGTCGTCGTCGCCGGTGACCACCACCTGGGCCCCGCTGCCCACCGCCTTGCGCAGCAGGCGGCAGGCATGGGCCAGCTTGGCCGGCGCGTTGAAGTGAAACGCGACCTCGGTCATTGCGCCCGCACGCCGGCCCGGGTCCGCTTGCGCGGCGCGGGCTCGGCCTTGGCGCCGCGGCGGCTCACGCTGCGCGGCGCCTGCTCCTGGGACAACAGGTACTGCACCAGCAGGCCCACCGGCCGACCGGTGGAGCCCTTGGCGGCGCCGCCCTTCCAGGCCGTGCCGGCGATGTCCAGGTGGGCCCAGCGATAGCTGCCCGCGAAGCGCTGCAGGAACTTGGCGGCGGTGACGGCACCTGCGGGTCGGCCGGCGACATTGGCCACGTCGGCGAAGTTGGTCTTCAGGCCCTCCCCGTACTCGTCGTCGAGCGGCATGCGCCAGCACGGGTCGAGCGCCAGTTCGCCCGCCTGCGACAGCGCCTCGGCCAGTTCATCGTCGGTCGAGAACAAGCCGCTGCGCACGGCGCCCAGCGCGATCACGCAGGCGCCGGTCAGCGTGGCGATGTCGACGACGGCGCGGGGCTTGAAGCGCTCCGCATAGGTGAGCGCGTCGCACAGGATCAGACGCCCTTCGGCGTCGGTGTTGAGGACCTCGATGGTCTGGCCACTGAGGCTGGTGACGACGTCGCCAGGTTTGAAGGCGCGGCCGCTGGGCAGGTTCTCGCAAGCGGGGATCAGGCCCACGACGTTGATGCGGGGCTTGAGTTCGGCCAGTGCGCGGAAGGTGCCCAGCACGCTGGCGGCACCGCCCATGTCGAACTTCATCTCGTCCATTTCGGGCGCCGGCTTGATGGAAATGCCGCCGCTGTCGAACGTGATGCCCTTGCCGACCAGCACCACCGGCGCCTCGCCGGCGGCGGCGCCATGGTATTTCAGGACGATGAACCGCAGCGGCTCTTCGGAGCCCTGGGCCACGGCCATGAACGAACCCATGCCGAGCCGGGCGACTTCCTTCGGACCGAGCACTTCGCACTGGAAGCCGCCGGTCTTGGCCAGCCGCTTGGCTTCCTCGCCCAGGCGCGTGGGCGTGGCCCGGTTGGGCGGCAGGTTGCCCAGCTCGCGGGCCAATTCGATGCCCAGGGCCGCGCCACGCGCCGCCTGGAAATCGGAGCGGGCCAGCGCGGCGTCGGCACAGCCGATCACGACCTTCTCGATCTCGCTCGGTTCGGGCTTGGACTTGGTGGAAACGAAGACGTAGCTCGCCTCGGCGGCGGCCGCGACCGCGGCGCGAACCGCGCGGCCGTCGTCGCTGCTGGGCGGCAGGCAGATGGCCATGCGCCGGATGCCCGCGGTGCGCAGCGAAGCCACGGCGCCGTGGACGGCCGAGTGGATGCGTCGCGGCGAGCCGTCACCGCAACCGAGCAGCAGCACGCGCGCCGCCGTGACGCCCGGTGGCCGCCAGGCCTGCAGCGTCTTGCCCGGCTTGGTGTCGAACCCTTTGGCCTTGATGGCGTCGGCGGCGATCTTCGAGAGCGGATCGGTGCCGGCCTTGAACCCTTCGTCCAGCAGCACCAGCAGCGCGTCGCAGCGTTCGTTCGCAGCGCCCTCGACGCCGAGGGTCTTGAGTTCGAAGTCCATAATCGCGGGTTTCTTCCTTCTGGCACTGCCTTGAGCGCGCCGATGTTATTCCATTCCTCCGTGCGCAAGGAGCTCGCCAGGAGCTTCGGCGCGACGCTCGTCGTGCTCATCACGATCGTGATGACCATGACCCTGATCCGCACGCTGAGCCAGGCCAGCCGCGGCAGCGTGAACCCCCAGGAAATCCTGATGGTGATGGGCTACACGGTGCTGGGTTACCTGGCGCCCCTGCTGACCCTGTCCCTGTTCGTGGCGATCGTCGGCGTGCTCTCGCGGATGTGGCGCGACAGCGAAATGGTGATCTGGTTCAGCGCGGGGCGGGGCCTGTCCTCGCTGCTCAGGCCCTTGTTCGCGTTCGCCTGGCCGGTGCTGACCGTGGTGGCGCTGCTGGCGCTGGTGGCATGGCCCTGGGCCAACGACCAGGCGCTGGAACTGCGGCAGCGCTACGGCAGCCGCGGTGACCTGGACCGTGTGGCGCCCGGGCAATTCCAGGAGTCGGCCAGCGGCACGCGGGTGTTCTTCATGGACAAGGACACGCCCGACAACCGCACCGGCAAGAACGTGTTCATCGCCACCCAGGACAACGGCCGCGAGACCATCACCTCGGCCCGCACGGGCCAGGTGGTGACCGAGGGCGACAGCCGGTTCCTGCTGCTGGGCGACGGCCAGCGCATGGAGCGCACGCTCAAGAGCAACGAAGTGCGGGTGAGCGTCTTCGAGGAGTTCGGCGCCCGCGTCGGTGAGGCGGCCGGCGCAGCGCGCAACGAAGTGCCGGTGCGCGCCCGATCCAGCCTCGACCTGGTGCGCGAACCCAGTGCTCGCAACCAGGCGGAGCTGGCCTGGCGCGTCGGCCTGTTCCTGGCCGCCTTCAACTTCGTCCTGATCGCCATCACGGTCTCGAGCGTGAACCCGCGCGCCGGACGCAGCGGCAACCTGCTGTTCGCGCTGTTCGCGTTCATCGTGTACTACAACATGCTCAACCTGGGGCAAAGCTGGATCTCGCGCGGGCACTTCGGCGCGGCGCCCTACCTGCTGGGCCTGCACGGAGGCGTGCTGGCCCTGGTGGTGCTCTGGCTGGGCAAGCAGCACAACAACTGGTCCCTGAAGGCGGTCCGGCGCCGGAGGGCGGCCCGCGCATGAAGACCATCCGCCGCCTGATCTACCGCGAGGTCATCTCCGCCGTGCTGTTCGTCGCGGCGGGCTTCCTCGCGCTGTTCTTCTTCTTCGACTTCGTCGACGAGCTGCCCAACGTGGGCAAGGGTGGCGGCGCCTACGGGCTGACGCAGGCGCTGGTGTATGTGGTGCTGCTGCAGGCCAGCCACCTGTACGAGCTGGTGCCGATCGCGGTGCTGATCGGCACCATCTTCGTCATGGCGCGTCTGGCGCAGAGTTCCGAATACACGATCTTGCGCACCTCCGGGCTGGGGCCCTGGCGAGCCCTGCGCTCGCTGCTGGTGCTGGGGGCGGTGTTCACGGTGGTGACCTTCGCCGTCGGCGACTACATCGCACCCGTGGCCGATCGCACGGCACAGCTGCTGAAGGCCAGGTTCCAGGGCAGCATCAGCATCGGCCAGACGGGGGCCTGGCTGAAGGAGCGCAGGCCCGAGCACACCTACACGGTGAACGTCGGCGCCATGCGGCCCGACGGCACGCTCGAAGCCGTTCGCATCTTCCAGGCCGGTGAAGACGGTGCCCTCGTCTCGGCCACCCAGGCCGAGACCGCCCGCTTCGCTCCCGAAGGATGGGTGCTCAGCCAGGTGCAGCAGCGGCTGTTCACGGACGATGCGAAAGGCATGCCCCGGGTCGAGAACCGCCAGCTGCCGCAGATGGAATGGGCCACCGACCTCAGCCTGGAGATGGTGACCGTGGCACTGCTCAGGCCCGAGCGCATGCGCACGGTGGACCTGTTCCAGTACATCCGGCACCTCGAGTCCAACGCGCAGACCACCCAGCGCTACGAGATCGAGTTCTGGCGAAAGGTGTTCTATCCGCTCAGCTGCCTGGTGATGGTGGTGCTCGCCCTGCCCTTTGCCTACCTGCATTTCCGCTCGGGTGGCATCACCGGATTCGTGTTCGGCGGCGTGCTGATCGGCATCAGCTTTTTCCTGCTGAACAACGTGTTCGGCTACATCGGCAACCTGCGCAATTGGTGGCCATGGCTGGCGGCCGCCGCGCCCGGCCTGATCTACAGCATGCTGTCCCTGGGTGCGTTCGGCTGGTTGGTGCTGCGAAGGTGATCATGGAAGGTGTCATCCTGTTCGGGCACGGGTCGCGCGATCCCCAGTGGCGCCGGCCGATGGACGCGGTGGCGTCCCGCCTCGCACAGCGGGAGCCGGAATTGGCGGTGCGCTGCGCCTTCCTGGAGTTGATGCAGCCCGACCTGCCCTCGGCGGCCGCGGAGCTGGCCCGGCTGGGGCTGCGCAAGGTGCGCATCGTGCCCCTGTTCCTGGGCGTGGGTCGGCACGTGCGGGAAGACTTGCCCCGGCTGGTGGAACTGCTGGCCGCGGCACACCCGGCGGTGGCCTGGGCGTTGCAGCCTGCCGTGGGCGAGGAGCCTCGGTTGCTGGACCTGCTCGCCGACCTGGCGTTGGGCAACGGATCGGCGTAGGCAGCGCGGGCATAATGAATTTCTTCCTTAGTAGAAATTCGATATGAACCTGCACCAGTTCCGCTTCGTCCAGGAAGCCGTTCGGCGCAACCTGAACCTCACGGAGGCCGCCAAGTCGCTGCACACCTCGCAGCCCGGCGTCTCCAAGGCCATCATCGAGCTGGAAGAGGAGCTGGGCGTGGAGATCTTCGCGCGCCACGGCAAGCGGCTCAAGCGGGTCACCGAGCCGGGCCAGCACGTGCTGCGCAGCATCGAGCTGATCATGCGCGAGGTGGGCAACCTCAAGCGCATCGGCGAGCAGTTCAGCGCGCAGGACAGCGGCACCTTGTCCATCGCCACCACCCACACCCAGGCGCGCTATGTGCTGCCCGTGCCGGTGGCCAAGCTGCGGGAGGCGTACCCCAAGGTGAACGTGAGCCTGCACCAGGGATCGCCCGACCAGGTGGCCCGCATGGTCCTCGACGAAGTGGCCGAAGTGGGCATCGCCACCGAATCGCTGGCTGACTATCCCGAGCTGGTCACCCTGCCCTGCTACGAATGGCAGCACGTGCTGGTGCTGCCGCCGGACCACCCCCTGGCGCAGAAGGAACGGATCAGCCTGGAAGACCTGGCGGCCGAGCCGCTCATCACCTATCACCCGTCATTCACCGGCCGCACCCGCGTCGACGCGGCGTTTGCCCAACGCAAGCTCGAGCCGCGCATTGCCCTCGAGGCCATCGATTCGGACGTGATCAAGACCTACGTCCGCCTGGGCCTGGGCATCGGCATCGTGGCCGAGATGGCCGTGCGGGAGGAGGAGCCGGCCCAGGCGCGCCTGGCGGTGCGGCCGATGGGTCATCTGTTCGGCCAGAACGTGGCGCGGCTGGCCCTCAAGCGCGGGGCCTATCTGCGCAACTTCGTCTACCGGTTCGCGGAACTGCTGTCCGACCGGCTCGACCGCAACCTGATCGCCAAGGCCATGAGCGGCCACGTCAACGACTATGAACTCTGAAGCGATCTCCCGAACCCCGCCCCTGGCCAGCAAGCTGCCCGAGGTGGGCACGACCATCTTCACGGTCATGTCCTCCCTGGCCGCGCAGCACGGTGCCGTGAACCTCGGCCAGGGCTTCCCGGACTTCGAGTGCGCATCGCACCTGGTGGATGCCGTGTGCGACGCGATGAAGGCGGGGCACAACCAGTACCCACCGATGACGGGCGTGCCGGCACTGCGCCAGGCCGTCTCGGACAAGATCGCCACGCACTACGGCCGCCGCTACGACCCGGCCGACGAGATCACCATCACGGCGGGCGCGACCCAGGCCATCATCACCGCCGTGCTGGCCGTGGTGCACCCGGGGGACGAGGTGATCGTGCTGGAGCCCTGCTACGACAGCTACGTACCCAGCATCGAGCTGGCGGGCGGCACCGTGGTTCGTGTGCCGCTGACGCCCGGCAGCTTCCGCCCCGACTTCGACCGCATCGCGGCGGCGCTGTCGCCGCGAACCCGCGCCATCATCATCAACTCCCCGCACAACCCCAGCGCCACGATCTGGAGCCGCCAGGACATGCTGCGCCTGCAGGACATCCTTGCGCCCACCGACGTGCTGGTGATCAGCGACGAGGTGTACGAGCACATGGTGTTCGATGGACGCGACCACGAAAGCGCGGCGCGGTTCGACGGCCTGGCCAACCGCAGCTTCATCGTCTCGAGCTTCGGCAAGACCTTCCACGTGACCGGCTGGAAAGTGGGGTACGTGGCAGCGCCAGCGGCCCTGACCGCCGAGTTCCGCAAGGTGCACCAGTTCAACGTGTTCACGGTGAACACGCCCATGCAGCACGGCCTGGCCAGCTACATGGCCAACCCCGGCCCCTGGCAGCAGCTGGCCGGCTTCTACCAGCGCAAGCGTGACCTGTTCCGCGAAGGACTGGCACGCACGCGGCTGCGCATGTTGCCCAGCGACGGCACGTACTTCCAGTGCGTGGACATCTCCGCCGTCAGCGACCTGCCGGAAGCGGACTTCTGCCAGTGGCTCACGCGCGAGATCGGGGTCGCCGCGATCCCGCTGTCGGCGTTCTACGGTGACGGGTTCGACCAACGCGTGGTGCGCTTCTGCTTCGCCAAACAGGACCAGACGCTCCAGGAGGCGCTGACCCGACTCGCCCGGCTGTAGTCGGGTCATCCCGCGCGCAGGGGGCGCCGAACACCCTTCAACAGGTCATGTTGTTGCGTGTGTACTGCTCCAATTCCCAGACCCTTGCCTGGCCACTGACCTCCTGCCGCGCGGTCGGACCATGTTCCAGCGCCAGCTTGGCCTGGTAGCGCTGGAAAAACTCATCGAACAACTCCGACCCGAGCGTGCCATACGCTGTCAGGGTGTCGGTATGGCTGTCGTAGGTCAGCAAGATCGCCGCCAAGGGAGTCGGCGCCGGCCCGGCGACCACGCGCGCCGCCTGGCCCGGGTCATACTGGCTGTGATCGGCGCAGCAGTGGATGAGGCCATCCTGGACGCCGCGGCGCGCGCGCTGGCTGCGGAAGCTGATGAAGTTCACGTTGCGCGTCGGATAGACCAGCTTGTGTGAACAGATGGCCGAGAACGCGACGATCGCTTGCCGGGCGCCGACTCCTCCGGGCCAGGCGTATGAATCTTGCCCGCTGCTGGCAGCGACCGACTGCGGTGCCACGGCCCGACCCAGGTCCAGCAGGAGCACGGGGGTGCTCTCGAACGGGTAGTGGAACAGGTAGTTGGTTTGCGGCCGAAGGCTCGATGCGCGCAGCGGTCGCCCCTCCCGATCGACCAGCACCGCCTTGGCATGCTCGTTCGGCCGGTCCATCGCCGCCATTGCGGGGGGAAGGTTCGCCAGTGACAAACCGGCCGCTGACGCGGTGCAGGTACGCACGAATGCACGTCTGTCCATGACTGACCTTCGCGAGGGTGGGAGCGCCGGACAGTGCGGCCAGCGCACCCGCGCCGCAATCAGTGGCAACCCCTTAGTAGGAAAGCATCGCGCACGAAAAAGCCGCCCGCAGGCGGCCTTTTTCGCAGGGGAGCGTGCCGTCAGACCGGCTGGACCAGGCCCACGCGGTTGTTGAAGTTCTGGCAGGCCGCCTCGAAATTGCGGATCTCGGACAGCGCCTCCTTCAGGCTCATCTCGCCCGCGTCCATCAGCTTGCCGGCCAGGTGCTCGGTCATCGGCTTCAGGCGCGCCAGCAAGGCCTTGGTCTCGCCATAGAGCCGCTCGCTCTGCGCTTCCATGATGCTGCGCGTCTCTTCGTCCACGTTGCGGTTGCTGCCTTCGGACGCCAGCGCGCCGAAGTTGAGGCGGGTCTTGCGGTACATACCCATCTCGCCGACGGCATGGTGCAGCAGGCGGGTGACCCGCGTGATGTCGTTGTGGGCGCCATTGGTGGTGCCTTCTTCACCAAAGAACAGCTCCTCGTTGGCCATGCCGCCGAGCAGCACGCGCACGTCGTGCTCGATGTCGCCCTTGGTCTTGAGCAGGTTGGCGCCCTGCTTGTGGAAGACGAAGCCGAGCGCGTTGTTGCGCGGGTTGGCCTTCAGCGAGATCTTGAGCGTCTTCATCTCGGCCAGGATTCGCTCCCAGTCATCGCCGCAGCGCTTGCGCTCCTGCTCGAAGTCGACCAGGAAGTGCCCCCACTCGTGGATGGCGATGATGCGGCGGTCGCGCTCACGTTCCTTGGTGGTGTTGGTGTTGACGTTGCCCACCATGACCCGCTCGGCCGCCTGCATGAGCGTGTCGGTGCCGATCATCTCGCCGGCCTGCACGGCGCTGATGCCCGCCTGGTTGACGATGGTCTCGAGGTCGGCCGGGCTGCGGCCTTCGGTGATCTCCACGAGGTGGCGCAGGTCGAGGTCGGGCAGCACCTTGTCGGAGCGCTCCTTCAGGTAATGGCCGACGATGGCCTCGCGCTCTTCCTTGTTCGGCAGGCGGAAGTCGACCTTCATCTGGAAGCGGCGCAGCATGGCTTCGTCCATCTGCATGCTCTCGCTGTTGAAGTTGCTCGCCACGATCCAGATGATCTCGGCGTCGCTCTTCGTGCGCACGCCGTCGAGCACCGCCAGCAGCATGTTCTGCGTATCGTCATCGAACTTGCGATGGCCGCCGCGCTTCATGAACAGATCCTGCGCCTCGTCGAGGAAGACGATGCAACGCTTGCGCCGCTTGGCCATCGAGACGATGCGGTTGAGGGTGTTCGCGCCGCCACCGACATAGCCCGTCTCGAGGTTCACTGCCGAGTGGAACAGGATCGGCAGGTTCAGCTCCTTGGCCAGGTAGCTGGCAAGCTTGGTCTTGCCGGTGCCCGCGGGGCCGCTGAACATCACGTTGAACGGCTTCTTGATGCCGTACTCCGCATACTCGGCCCGGCGCTGGTACTGGTCCTTGATCTGCGCCACTTCGGTCTTGATGTCGTCCATGCCGACCAGGTCGTCGATGGATCCCTGCACCTGGGCCGATTCGATGAACTTGAGCGACTTGTGCTGGCCACGCAACTGGAAGAACAGGAAACCCAGCAGGCCGAGCGTGAGCGAGGCCGACAGCACGCCACTCACGCCGGCTTTCCAGGCGTCCTTCTCGGACTGGGGCCGGGCACCTTCGAAGCGCTGATCGAGGCGCTGGATCAACTCGAGGCTTTTCGGGCTGAGTTCCGCGCGCGGCACGAAGCTGAGCTTGCCGCCCCAGGGCGCCTGCACGGCCTTGTCCGCGAAGATCTTGGTTTCCATGTCCGACGGATAGAACGCGTGCTGCTGCCCGCCGGACTCGACCAGGATGAAGCGCTCCGACACGTTCCACATCAGCGGCTTGTAGATGACCGTGATGCGATCGATCGGGTTGTTCTCGAGGAAAGCCAACACGGACCCGCCGCCGAAGACGACCGGCAGGCTCTCGTTGATGCTGTGGCCGGACTGGCCGCCCGGCATCAGGCGAACCTGCTCGGCCAGGACTGCCTGCTTCTGCAGCAGGACGAAGGAGTACAGGCCCGTGGCGGGAATCATGAGGGCCAGGGCGACGACCAGCACCTTGACGGCGGCGGTCTGGATGACGAACCAGTCGGACAGCCGGGTGGCGATCTTCTTGATGGCCAACCACAAGCTGCCGGCGGGCGGCTCGTCTTTCGTGAATTCGGGGCTCTGCGTATTGCTAGCCGATAAATCCGACATGGTCTCTTTCAGAAGGGACGTGGCACAAAGAATGTCAGAGGCATCCTACAGACACACGGGCATCTGACCACGGTATGCAAGAGCAGGGTCCATGCTACGAGTCGCTCTCGTGAACTTTTCCCGAGGGGAACCTGAGGGCGTCTCGCGGCTCCAACCTTCGCCGGGTTTTCTTTCAAGTTTCTTCCCCCGGCGACTTCGTCCCCCGCGGCTCAGGCCCCGGGGGATTTTTTCTGGACCGGGATGCCCGTGCCGGGCTGCGGATAATCGAACGGTGACCCCATCCATACCCACCACCGCGCCGGCCCCACAGGCCACGGGGCTGCGACCCGAGACCCTGTCCCAGCTGTTTCTCGCGCTGACCTGGATGGCGCTCCAGGGGTTCGGCGGCGTGCTCGCTGTCGTGCAGCGCGAGCTGGTCGAGCGCCGCCGCTGGATGACGCGTGAAGAGTTCGTCGAAGACTGGGCCGTGGCCCAGCTGTTACCCGGGCCCAACGTGGTGAACCTGTCGCTGATGCTGGGCCATCGATGGTTCGGCCTGCGCGGCGCGGTGGTGGCGCTGGCCGGCATCCTCACGGTGCCCATGTTCGTGGTGCTGGCGCTCGCGCTGGCCTATGCCCAATGGGGGCAGCATCCGCAGGCTGCCGCGGCGCTTCGCGGCATGGGTGCGGTGGCCGCGGGCCTGATCACCGCCACCGGACTGAAACTGCTGGGCGCACTGGGGCGCAATCCGCTGGGCCGAGGCTGGTGCGCGATGCTCGCGGTGGCGACCTTCCTGGCGATCGCCGTGTTGCGGGTGCCGCTGGCCGTCGTGCTGGTCGTGCTCGGCTGCGTCGCATTCGCCTTGACCTGGCGGCGGATCACGCCGTGACGGCCGCCTTCACCGTCGCGGACTGGCTCGCCTTTTTCGGGCATTTCCTGGCGCTGTCCCTGCTGGCCGTGGGCGGAGCGATCAGCACGGTGCCGGACATGCACCGCTACCTGGTGGAGCGCCAACGCTGGCTTACCGATGCCGAGTTCACCGCTGCCATCGCCATCGCGCAGGCGGCTCCAGGACCCAACGTGCTGTTCGTGGGTCTGCTGGGCTGGAATGTCGGCCTCCAGGCCGGCGGTGGCCTGCCCGGTGCCGCGATGGGGCTGGTGCTGGCGCTGACGGGCATCCTGCTGCCCAGCACCACGCTGACCTACGCTGCCGCCAGTTGGGGACAGCGCAACCGCGACCGTCGTGCGGTGCGGGCATTCAAGCAAGGCATGGCGCCCATCGTGGTGGCACTGCTGGTGGCGACTGGATGGCTGCTGGCCACGGGTGGACGGTACGACCTGCAGCGATGGCCGGTCTGGTTGCTGAGCCTCGCCACCACGATCATCGTCTGGCGCACCCGGCTCCACCTGCTCTGGCTGCTCGCGGCGGGCGGCTTGCTGGGCTGGTTCGGCTGGGTCTGAGCGCCTAACGCGTGGCGTGCAAGCGCTGGCGGCGCGCCTCGTACAGGCAGACCCCGCTGGCGACCGAGACGTTCAGGCTCTCTACCGCCCCCTGCATCGGGATGGACACCAACTCATCGCAGGTCTTCCGCGTGAGCTGTCGCATGCCCGGGCCTTCGGCGCCGAGCACGAGCGCGACCGGGCCCTTGAAGTCGGCCTCATAAAGCGTGCGCGGAGCATCTTCGCTGGTGCCGATGCACCAGATGTTGCGCTCCTGCAGTTCCCCCAGCGTCCGGGCGAGGTTGGTCACCATGAAATACGGCACGGTCTCGGCCGCGCCGCTCGCCACCTTGGCCACGGTGGCATTCACGCCGACCGCATGGTCCTTGGGTGCGATGACGGCCTGGGCACCCGCACCGTCGGCGACGCGCAGGCAGGCGCCGAGGTTATGGGGGTCCGTCACTCCATCCAGCACCAGCAACAACGGCGGCTCCTGCAAGCTGTCGAGGAGTTCGTCGAGGGAGCGATGGGCCTGCGGCACCGCCTCGACGCGCGCGGCAATGCCCTGGTGACCGTTGGTGCCGGTCAAGCGGGCCAGGCGCAAGCCGTCGGCCTCGATCAGGCGCACCCCGGCCTCGCGGGCGCGCTCCATGAACTGCCGCATGCGGGCATCACGCCGGCTGGCGTCGAAATAGACCTCGACCACCGAACGGGGCGAGGTCTTCAGGCGCACGCCCACGGCGTGGAATCCAAACAGAACGCGAGCTGACATGGACTGATTATCCGGTGCGGCTCCAGCTCCTCCCCGTCGATAGAATCGCCGGCCCAGGGAGAATGAATACGATGGGACTACTGTTGAGATTCAACCTTGCCATGCTGCCGATCGTCCTGGTCGGCCTAGGCATGGCGCAGGTGGTGGCAAGCGTGCCTGCCGACCCGCAGCCGGATGCGCACGCGCTGGTGCTGTCCCTGGCCGCCATCTTCGTCGGCATGGCCCTCGCACTGAACCTGGTCATCCGATTGACCATCGTCCGTCCGATCCGGCGCATGGCCAGCAAGGCCGAACGAATCAGCACGGGCCACTTCGACGAACCGCCGTTCGACGCGGATGCGCACGACGACCTCGCCGCGCTCGGCGCCTCGTTCAACCGCATGCGTTACAGCCTCGAGAAGGCCCTGCACATGATTGCACAGGAGTCACGCTGGTGAATCCTCCACTGCCCTCCCCCGCCCTGTACCCGCTGCGAGCAATGCGGCCGCAACGCGCGGCCGGGTTGCTCGAACCTGCGAAGCTGCGCACCATCGAATGGCCTATGCAGCGAACGTCGACTTCCAGGTATTCGGTGGCCGAGTTCCGGCCCGGCTGGGTCCCCGCGCCCACCCCTGGCAAATCCGCTCAGCCGCACGCTCCGGCGGCCGGCTTCACCACCCGGCGCAGCCTGGTGTGCACCATCGTGTTCATCGACCTCGTGGGTGCCTCCATGCGACCTGTCGATGAGCAGGTCGAGGCCAAGGAGGCCTTCAAGCTGCTGATCGGCAAGGCCCTGCAGGACATCCCGGAAGAGAGCCGGCTGGCCATCGACACCGGCGACGGCGCGGCACTGTGCTTCATCGGCCCGCCCACGGTGCCCCTGGAAGTCGCCCGCCGGCTGGTGCTGTTGCTGCGGGCGCATCGCACGCCGCCCATGCAGACGCGCATCGGCCTGCACTTGGGCGACGTGCGCGTGGTCTCCGACATCAACAACCGGGCGAATGTGCTGGGCGATGGCATCAACGTGGCTCAGCGGGTCATGGACTTTGCCCAACCGGACCAGCTGCTCGCATCGAGCACCTTGCGGGACGCCGTGTGCCGCATCGACCCGGCCGCGGTCCACCGCTTCTGCTACCTGGGCCCGTTCCAGGACAAGCACGGACGCCTGCATGACATCCACCTGGTGCTGGACGAAGCCCCGCCCGTCGTGGCTGCGCAGCCGGCTGCCGCCTCCGTGCCACCGCCCCCCGCCCCACGCGGCGTCCTGCGTCGCCGGCAGGCACAGCCGCCCATCACGCGCGACCAACTCACCCAGGTGGCCGACCTGCTCTGCCGGGAAATCGGGCCCCTGGCCCGCGTGCTGGTGGCGCGCGAGGTCGACCTCGGGCACAGCCTCGAGTCGCTGGTGGAGACGCTGGCGGTCCACATCGACTCGCCCACGCGGCGCACGCAGTTCCGCCAAGCCGCCCTGCGGCCCTCGAAGGCCGCCTAGGCGACGCGGTTGAGTGCAGGCGCCTCGGCGGCGAGCACCCGACCGGCCTCGATGGTGATGCGCCGTTCACAGCGAGCAGCGATGTCTCGGTCGTGCGTGACCAACACCAGCGTGGTGCCCTGCTCGCGGTTCAGGTCCAGCATCAGCTCCATCACGGTTTCGCCGGTGGCGAAGTCGAGGCTTCCCGTCGGCTCGTCGGCCAGCAACACCGCCGGTTCGACCACGAAAGCGCGCGCGAGGGCCACACGCTGCTGTTCGCCACCCGACAGCACCCGCGGGTAATGACCCAGCCGCTGGGACAGGCCAACCCGGCCCAGCATCTCGGCGGCGGCTTTGCGCGCATCGCGGCGACCGGCCAACTCGAGCGGCAGCATCACGTTTTCCAGCGCGGTGAGGTTGCCCATCAGCTGGAAGCTCTGGAACACGAAGCCCAGCTTGCGCGCCCGGAGCGCGGCGCGCGCATCTTCGTCGAGGGCGAACAGGTCATCACCCCCCAACCGCACCGTGCCTCGCGTCGGCGTGTCCAGTCCCGCGATGATGGACAGCAGCGTGCTCTTGCCGGAACCGGAAGCGCCAACGATGGCCGCGGTTTCCCTGGGGGCCAGGGTGAAATCGATATCGCGCAGAATGTCGAGCGTGCCGGTCGAGTCGGTCACGGACTTGTACACGTGCTCGACGGCAATGATGGGTTCTGACATGGAGGGCTGGGGTGCGTCGTAGGCAGTTCTTGGTGGGAGCGTGCACCGTGGCAGCGGCTTGGCCCGCATTCGCGGCGGCGCCGGTGATTCTGGTCGTTGGGGATTCGCTGAGTGCGGAGTATGGACTCAAACGCGGAACCGGCTGGGTGTCGCTGCTGCAGCAGCGATTGGCGGACGAGAAGCCGCAGGTCCGCGTCGTCAATGCCAGCATCAGCGGCGACACGACGTCGGGCGGGCGCTCACGAATCGGCGCGCTACTCGCCCAGCATCGGCCCACGCACGTGATCATCGAGCTGGGTGCCAACGACGCGCTGCGCGGCCTGCCCCTGACGATGACCGAAACCAACTTGTCGGCCATGGCCCAAGCAGCCCGTGATGCCGGCGCCAGGGTGCTGCTGGCCGGCATGCGCCTGCCTCCCAATTACGGACGCGACTACGGCGAGCGCTTCATGGAGCTGTACCAGCGGGTGGCGGCGCGGCATGACGCCGGGCTGGTGCCCTTCTTCCTCGCGGGCGTGGCCGACGTGGCCGAAGCGCCTCGGTACTTCCAGGCCGACCGCATCCACCCCAACGAACAGGCTCAGCCGCGCCTGCTGGCCAATGTCTGGCCCGAATTGAACAAGCTGCTTCCGAAGTGACGGTCCAGATCCTTCCGGCTGTCGAGGCCATCGCGCGCCTGGGCGAATTCCACGCGGTGATCGACGCCCGCAGCCCTTCCGAATTCGCCGAGGATCGCCTGCCGGGCGCGGTCAACTGGCCCTCGCTCGACGACGAGGAACGTCGCCTCGTCGGAACCCTCTACAAGCAGGTCAGCTCCTTCGAGGCCAAGAAGCGCGGCGCAGCGCTGGTTGCCGCCAACATCGGGCGCCACATCGAGGCGCATGTGCAGGACAAGCCCAAGGGCTGGCAGCCCCTGGTGTACTGCTGGCGCGGAGGAAAGCGCAGCGGATCCCTCGCGCTGGTGCTCGACCAGATCGGCTTTCGCGTGTCGCTGGTCGAAGGCGGCTACAAGGCGTTCCGCAGCGAGGTCCTGCAGCAACTGCCGGCGCTGGCTGCGTCGTTCGCCTACCAGGTGGTCTGCGGCCCCACGGGCTCGGGCAAGACGCGCCTGCTGCAGGCGTTGCAGGGGCGCGGCGCACAGGTGCTCGACCTGGAAGGCCTGGCCCGCCACCGCAGCTCGGTCCTGGGGCTGGTACCTGGCGAGCAGCAGCCGAGCCAGAAGCACTTCGATACCCTGGTCTGGCAGCAGCTGCGGCGCTTCGATCCGGCTCGGCCCGTGTTCGTGGAAAGCGAGAGCCGCAAGGTCGGCAACCTCGCCGTTCCCGAGCCGCTGATAGACGCCATGCGCGCGAGTGCCTGCATCCACCTGGAGCTGCCTCACGCCGAGCGCGTGGCCCTGCTGCTCGAGGACTATCCCTGGTTCGTCCAGGACCCGGAGTTCTTCTGCTCGCGCCTGGAGGCCCTGACGCAGTTGCGCGGCCGGGCGCTGGTGTCGCAGTGGCAGCAGCGCGTGCGCGCCGGGGGCACTGCCGATGTGGTGCAGGAGCTGCTGGTGACGCACTACGACCCCACCTATTCCGCCTCGATCGAGCGGAACTTTCGTCAGTGGTCACAGGCCCGGGTACTCGCAGCGCGCGACCGCTCCGGGGAATCGATGAATGACCTCGCCCGCGAGCTAACGAACTGACGAGTCCACCGCAGGCGGTTGCCGCACCACCCGCAGTCCCAAGCCCGTGAGCCGCTCTGGCCAGTCCGGTACGCTGCAGCGGCCTTCGAAAGTGATCGGTTCGGCTTCCGGGCCATCGAGCACCCGGGCCAGTTTGCCTCCGCGCGCATGGATCACATTGATGCTCACCACCGGCTCATGCCGGTGGACGTCGAGGTAGACCCGCTTGTGCATGAACACGGGCACCATCAGGCCGGGCACCGGTTCCGCAGGCAGCTCGGTCGGATAGACCAGCCGCCCGCGCGTAGGACGGTGGACCGTGAAGGCCGCCCGGCTGGTGCAGAGCTGGTCGAACTGGGCTTTGGCGATCAGTTCGTCCATGAGCACCAAGGGCAAGAGGGCCACGAGCAGGACCGCCTTGAGCTCGAGCCGTAACGGGTTGTCGGTGAACAGTTCGCCAACGGAATGCGCGATCCACGCGCACAGACCGATCCAGGCCGGCCACAACACCCACTCCAAGCTCATCGGGGCGACTCCGCCCGAAAGTCATCGCCAGGGAGGTGTCGTTCGTTACGGCGCGGCATCTGATCCTTTGTGATTCACAAAGGATCAGATGCTATCCAAAAGAACTCGTGTTCAGGTCAGCCGGCCTTCGATTGGGGCGGCAAGGATGACGAATCTTGCGCGGAACCTGCGAATGGTTCGGGTGCAGCTGGGTCGGTTCCGTCCGTCGCCGGTGAGCCGGACTTGCGTTCAGCCTTGGCGCGGAGCTTGTCTTCCTTTTTCTTCCTCTTGGCCAGTTCCTTCTGGCGCTTCTCGTAGCCGTAATTAGGTGTGGGCACGTCGTCTCCCGAAGCAGTTAAGCGGACCAATGTACGCGATCCGGCGACCGCCCCCGCCGGGCACTTCAGTCCAGTTGCCGCAGCGCCTGTCGGAGGTCGTCAAGCAGGTCGTCCGGTGACTCGAGCCCGATCGAAAACCGCACCACCCTGTCGCCCCGGGCGCGGGTGTTGAGGTCCGGGCGGCGCATGGAACGCCAGTCGTAGGGCACGACCAGGCTGATCGGCCCCCCCCACGAATAGCCGATGCGGAACAGGCGCAGGGCATCGACGAAGGCGTCGACTTGCGCCCCGCCATGCCGCCCTTCGAAGACCACGGAGAACAGGCCCGCGGCCCGCCCGTCCGGACCACAGGCGGCGCGCCAGTTCTCATGCCCGGGCGAGCCCTCCAGCGCGGGGTGCAAGACCTGGGACACATGGGCGCTCTGCGTCATCAGCCATTGCGCGAGTCGGCGGGCCGCCTGGTCCTGGGCCCTGTACCGCAGCTCCAGGGTGGGCAGCGACCGCAGCACGGCTTCGACATCGTTGGCTCCCACGCCCCAGCCCAGCCGCATGTGGGTGGCCTTCAGGCGCATGTGCAGGTCTTCCTGCCGGGTGACCACACTGCCCATGAGCACATCACCGCCGCCGCTGGGGTACTTGGTGAGGGCCTGGATCACGATGTCGGCCCCGGCGTCGTCGAACCCATTGAAGGCGAGCCCGGCCCCCCAGGTGTTGTCCAACGCCACTTGAACGCCGCGAGCACGGCATACCTCGGACAGGCCGCGCAGCGGCGGAAACTCCATGGTCACCGAGCCCGGCGCCTCGACCCAGACCAACCGGGTGGATTCGTCGATGCGACGGGCCAGGTCCTCGGGATCCATCGGGTCGTAGCGCTGGTGGCGGATGCCCCAACGCGCGAGCTCGCCTTCAGCCAGCGCCTTGAGGGGACCGTAGGCATTGTCGGGAACCAGCACCTGGTCGCCCGTGCCGAGCAGCGCGAAGTTGACATGCGCAAGGGCAGCCAGTCCGCTGGGCAGAAGCAGGCACTGGGCGCCACCTTCCAGCGTGGCGATGCGCTCTTCCAGCAGGAAGCTGGTGGGCGTGCCATGCAGCCCGTAGGTGTAGCCGTTCTTGTGCTTCCAGTCGCGCGCCCGCATGGCAGCGACGTTGGGGAAAAAGACCGTCGAGGCCTTGTAGACGCCCGGCTGCGGCGCCGAGAAGCCGGCGGGCGGCTGGTACGGGTGGTGGATCAGGTCGGTCGAAGGCGAGCGCATCGCGGCATGGTAGCGGGCCGCCCGCCGTCGCTCGTCAGATCTTCCACTTCTCCAGCAGCTTGTCCGGACCCATGCTGTCGTAGGCCTCGAAGGGCTGGTGGATCCAGGGGTTGGTCGGCAGGAATTCGACGCTGTAGTCCGGCTCGAAGCTGGACATGCCCTTGGTCCAGATCACCGCCGAGCGCAACTCGGTGATGGGCCGGTAGTCGTTGCGCAGCATCTGCACCACCTTGTGCAGCGTGTGCCCCGAGTCGGCGAGGTCGTCCACCAGCAGCACGCGGCCCGCGATCTCACCCTTGGGGGTGGTGATGTAGCGGGCGATGTCCAGGTGGCCCTGAACGGTACCGGCTTCGGCACGGTACGAGCTGGTGGACATGATCGCCAGCGGCTTGTCGAAGATCCGGCTCAGGATGTCGCCCGGCCGCATGCCGCCGCGGGCCAGGCACAGGATGGTGTCGAACGCCCATCCCGACTGGTACACCTTGATCGCCAGCTTCTCGATCAGGTTGTGGTACTCGTCATAGCTGACGTACAGGTGCTTGCCGTCTTCGGTCAACATCTTTTGCAGAGGGGTTAGGGATAGGTTAGGGAGCGGATCGGCGTTCGGGCCGGGCTGGAGACTACAGGCTTGGGATGCCACCGATATTCGGCTGTTCCCCTAGGCCCTAGGCCCGAGCCCCCAGCCCCTAGGCCAGATAGGGATGCCTCATCATGATCGTGTGGTCACGATCGGGGCTGGTGGAGATCATGTCGATCGGCACGCCGGTCACCTGCTCGATGCGCTGCAGGTACAGCCGCGCGTTCACCGGCAACTGCTCGTACTGGGTCACGCCCACGGTGCTTTCGGTCCAGCCCTGCAAGGTCTCGTACACGGGCTTGCAGCGGGCGATCTCGTCCGCCCCCAAGGGGAGGATGTCGGTGTGCTCGCCATCGAGTTCATAGCCGGTGCACAGCTTGAGTTCGTCGATGCCGTCGAGCACGTCGAGCTTGGTGATGCATAGCCCCGACAGGCCGTTGACCTGGGCACTGCGCTTGAGCAATGCCGCGTCGAACCAGCCGCAGCGCCGGGCCCGCCCGGTGGTGACGCCGCGCTCGGCACCGACGGTCGACAGGTGATAGCCGACGGTGCCGGGTTGTTCCCAGTCCAGCTCGGTGGGGAACGGGCCTCCACCGACACGGGTGCAGTACGCCTTGGTGATGCCCAGGATGTAATGCAGCATGCCCGGGCCGACACCCGCGCCCGCGGCCGCGTTACCCGCCACGCAGTTGCTGGAGGTGACGTACGGATAGGTGCCGTGGTCCACGTCGAGCAAGGTCCCCTGCGCCCCTTCGAACAGCAGGTTGGCGCCGCGCAGGTGAGCCTCGTTCAGCTCCCGCGAGACGTCGGCCATCATCGGCTTGAGCTGCTCGCCCAGACGCAGCGCCTCGTCCAGCGTCTGCTGGAAGTCGACGGCCGGCGCATGCAGGTAGGTGGTGAGCACGTGGTTGTGCAGCTCGAGCAGCACCTTCAGCTTTTCGGCGAAACGGCCGGGGTGCCGGAGGTCCTGCACGCGCAGGGCGCGACGGGCGATCTTGTCCTCGTAGGCCGGACCGATGCCGCGGCCGGTGGTGCCGATCTTCTCGGTGCCGCCCTTCTCGCGCAGCTGCTCGCGGGCGATGTCCAGCGCAGCGTGGAAGGGCAGGATCAGCGGGCAGGCCTCGCTCACGCGCAGGCGCGAGCGAACTTCGACGCCGGCCTTCTCCAGGCCCTCGATCTCCTCGAACAGCTTGGCCGGTGACAGCACCACGCCGTTGCCGATGTAGCACGTGACGCCCGGGCGCATGATGCCCGAGGGAATCAGGTGCAGCGCCGTCTTCACCCCGTTGATCACCAGCGTGTGGCCGGCGTTGTGGCCACCCTGGAAGCGGACCACGCCCTGGGCCATCCCGGTGAGCCAGTCGACCAGCTTTCCTTTTCCTTCGTCACCCCACTGGGTGCCGACCACGACCACGTTACGACCTGTTGTCTTGTTCATCGAAAAAACTCGGTTGGAATTGGCTGGGATCTCAGAGGCCGCGCACGACCCAGTCGCTGTCCTGGCGCACCAGTTCGCGATCGCAGTGGAACTCGTCCACCACGCTTTCATGTCCCGGAAGGACGCAGACCACCGTCTCGCCCTGGGCCCGAAGACGGCCGACGGCCGCACGCAGGTCGGCTTGCTCGCCCCAGGGAGCGCGGATCGCGGCCTTGAGCGGCCGCTTGGACGCGACACCGACCAGCTCCTTGAGGTCAAGGCTGAAGCCGACGGCCGGGCGGTTGCGCCCGAACACCGCACCCACTTCGTCGTAGCGACCGCCACGAACCAGCGCATCGCTCACGCCCGGCACGTAGATGCCGAAACGCACGCCCGTGTAGTAGGCATAGCCACGCAAGTCGGCCAGGTCGAAACTGATGCGCGTGTCCTGCAGGTGACCGGCCAGCCAGCGCATGCTCGCAAGGGCCTGGCGGATGGCGGGGACATCCGGCAGCACCCGCTCGGCTTGGTCCAGCACCTCGGGCCCGCCATAGAGGTCGAGCAGTTGCCCCAGTGCCGCGCGGGAACCCGCGGGCAGGTGGCGAGTCAGGCCGGCCAGCGTGCCGGCGTCCTTGGCCGCGAGCGCGGCATGGATGTCGGCCAGGCGGTGCGGATCGGTGGCACCGCCTTCGAGCAGCGCATGCACGATGCGCGCATCGGCCATGTCCACGGTGAAATCGGAAACCTGGGTGGCCCGCAGGCAATCCAGGGCCAGCGACAGGGCTTCGAGGTCGGCCTCGAGGCCCGCGTGGCCGTAGATCTCCGCGCCGAACTGCAGCGGCTCGCGCGTGGCGTGCGGCCGGTCCGGCCGGGTGTGCAGCACCGGCCCGCAATAGCACAGGCGCGTGACCCCCTGCCGATTGAGCAGGTGCGCGTCGATACGCGCGACCTGCGGCGTGCTGTCGGCGCGCAAACCGAGCAGGCGCCCGGACAGCTGGTCCACCAGCTTGAAGGTCTGCAGGTCGAGGGTTTCGCCGGTGCCAGTGAGCAGCGACTCGAGATGTTCGAGCAAAGGCGGCATCACCAGCTCACAGCCGTAGCCGCGGGCGGTGTCGAGCAGCTCGCGTCGAAGCTCTTCGATGTGCCGGGCCTCTGAAGGCAGAACATCGGCGATGTGATCCGGCAGGACCCAGGCGGACATGAGAAAGGCGAGGCTGTTAAAACAGGTATTTTACCGGCCGACCATCAGCGGCCTTTCGGGCGGCACGTGGGGCGCAGGTCCGCTCAGCTCGCCAACCACAGCACCAGCAGCCCGAGCCCCACGCTGCACAGGCCGAAGAAGCGCAACTGGCCGTTGCGCAGGCTGACCAGCCGCTCGAAGGTGCGGCGCCAGCTGGCGGGTGCCAGCAGCGGAAACAGACCCTCGAACACCAGCACCAGGGCCAGTGCGGCCCAGAACAGGTCGGCGTCCAAGGGCCTTACCGAGCCGCCGGCGCCGGTGCCGGCGCGGCGCCGCGGAAGGCGCGGAAGAACTCGGAGGTGGAGGGGTCGAGCACCAGCACGTCACCGCGCTTGCCCACGCTGGTCTTGTAGGCCTCGAGGCTTCGATAGAACTGGGCGAACTGCGGATCGCGCGAGAAGGCTTCGTTGTAGATGGCGGAGGCCTGTGCGTCGCCTTCGCCCTTGACCTTCTGCGCGTCGCGGTAGGCGTTGGCGACGGTGATCTCACGCTGCCGGTCGGCATCGGCACGGATCTTTTCGCCCTCGGCCGCGCCGGTGGAACGCAGCTCATTGGCGACCCGCTTGCGTTCGGCCTCCATGCGTCGGTACACGGACTCGGTGATGGCCTCCACATAGTCCGCGCGGGTGATCCGCACGTCCACGACGTCGATGCCCCAGGGGTTGGCGCCCTTGACCACTTCCTGGACCTCGCGCTTCACATCGGCCATCAACTGCTCTCGACGGCTCGACAGGAGCTCGCTGACCGTGCGGCGGTTGATCTCCTCCTGGAAGGCGTTGCGAACGACGCGGTTGATCTGGATGGCGCCGGCCTGCTCGTCCAATCCGACGTTGCGGATGTATTGCGAGGGGTCGGTGATGCGCCAGCGCACGAACCAGTCGATCACCACCCGCTGCTTCTCGGCGGTGAGCATCGGTTCGGCATCGACGCTGTCGAGCGTCAACAGCCGCTTGTCGATGTAGCGCACGTTCTGGAACGGGGGCGGCAGCTTGAAGTGCAGCCCCGGTTCGGTGATCACCTGGCGGATCTGGCCAAGCGCATACACCACGCCGAACTGGCGCTGGTCGACGACGAAGAGCATGGAGCTCAGGAGGGCCAGCACGATCAGGACGCTGGCGGCGATGAATCCGATTCTGTTCATGGGGAGCTTGCCTGCCGGTGGTCGTCTCAACGGGTTTCGCGCTCGCGGCCGCGCGCGTTGTCACGCGCCCGCGCGTCGGTGGCCGACACCGGTCCGTTCGGCGGCGGCAACGGCGTGGGCTGCGGCGCCGCGTCGGCTCCGGCCCCCTGGCTGGTGGCAGCCTGCTGCATCAGCTGGTTGAGCGGCAGGTACAGCAGGTTGGAACCCTGGCGAGAGTCGATCAGCACCTTGTTCACGCCCGAGTAGATCTGCTGCAGCGTGTCGATGTACATGCGGTCACGCGTGACCTGCGGCGCGCGCTGGTATTCGGTCAGCACCGAGCGGAATCGCTGCGAGTCACCCTGGGCCTGCGCCACGATCCGTGCCTTGTAGCCGTCCGCTTCCTCCAACAGCCGCGATGCGGTACCCACGGCGCGAGGGATCACGTCGTTCGCATAGGCCTGGGCCTCGTTCTTGGCGCGCTCGCGCTCCTGGCCGGCCTTGAGCACGTCGTCGAACGCTGCCTGCACCTGCTCGGGCGGACGCACGCCGCCCTGCTGCAGGTTCACGGCCACGATCTCCACGCCGATGCCATAGCGGTCGAGGATGGTCTGCATCAGGCGGCGCACGCGAGGCGCGATCTGGTCGCGTTCCTCGGCGAGCGCGGAGTCCATGCGCATGTTGCCCACGACCTCGCGCACGGCGGTTTCGGCGGCGTTGACCACCGTCTCGGCCGGGTTCTTGCTCTCGAACAGCCAGGCCCTGGCGTCCTTCAGGCGGTACTGCACGGCGAACTTGATCTCGACGATGTTCTCGTCCTGCGTGAGCATGGCCGACTCGCGCAGGCCCGTCGCGCGGATGACGTTGTCCCTGCCGATGTCGACCGAGCGGATCTGAGTGACGGTGACCGGCTCGTGACGCTGAATGGGGTACGGCAAGCGCCAGTGGAAGCCCGCGCCGACCGTGGACTTGTAGCGACCGAACTGGGTAATGACGGCCTGCTGGCCTTCCTGCACGATGAAGAAGCCGGTGCCCAGCCAGATAAGAACGACGACCGCGACGATCAGCCCCACCCCGACGCCGGCACTCTTCATGTCCGGCTGGAAATTGCCACCGTTGCCGGGATCGGACCCACGACCGCCCCGGCCGCCGAACAAGGTGCTGATCTTGCGGTTGAAGTCACGCCAGAGCTCGTCGAGGTCGGGTGGTCCCTGGTTGGGGCCTCGGGGCGGCCCGCCATTCTGGCCGGGGTCGGGACGGTTGTTCTCGGCCCGCGAGTCCTCACCACGGCCCCATCGAGGGTCGTTCAGGTTGAACATGCCCCGGAGCCGGGCACCAAGTTGGAGCTTCATTCTTTTGAGACTTTTTGTGTGGCTGTCGCATTGTGCCCAATCATGCATGGGCCTCATGCGGTTGCGGAACTTGCGACGCGCCGCCAGAAGGCGAGGCTTCCTGTACGCGGTTCGCCAGCATCTGGCGCAGCCCACCCAGTCCATCGCCGGTGCGGCCGCTCACGAACAGTCGCGGCACGTGGCGGCCTTCCAGGTCGAAGTGATCGCTGCTGCTGCGCGGCTGCTGGCTATCCGCCAGCGCGTCGACCTTGTTGAACACCAGCAACTGCGGGACATCCGACGCGCCGATCTCGTGCAGCACCTTCTGCACCTGCGCGATCTGCTCGGGGTAATTCGGATTGGCGGCATCGACCACGTGCAGCAGCAGGTCGGCATCGGCGGCCTCACGCAAGGTGGCCTCGAACGCATCGATCAGGCCGTGCGGCAAGTCGCGGATGAAGCCCACCGTGTCGGACAGCGACACCGAGCGACCTCCCCCCTGCCCGTCTCCCAGGTACAGCTGCCGGGTGGTCGTGTCCAGCGTGGCGAAGAGTTGGTCGGCCGCGTACGCGCGGGCCTTGACCAGGGCGTTGAACAGCGTGGACTTGCCGGCGTTGGTGTAGCCGACCAGGGAGATGTTGAATGCCCCCTGCCGCTCGCGCTGCCGGCGCTGGGTGGTGCGCTGCTTCTTCACCTTCTCGAGCCGGTCGCGCGTGCGCTTGATCGACTCGCCGATCATCCGGCGGTCGAGTTCGATCTGCTTTTCGCCGGGGCCGCCGCGGACGCCGGCGCCGCCAGTCTGGCGCTCGAGGTGGGACCACCGACGGACCAGGCGCGTGCTCACGTACTGCAGCCGAGCCAGTTCGACCTGCAGCTTGCCCTCATGGCTGCGGGCGCGCTGCGCGAAGATTTCGAGAATGAGCAGGGTGCGGTCGTTGACCGGCATGCCCAGGTGGCGCTCGAGGTTGCGCTGCTGGGCCGGACTTAGCGACTGGTCGAACAACACCTCCGCGGCACCGGAGGCTTCGGCCAGCGCCTTGATCTCATCGGCCTTTCCGCTGCCGATGAACAGCGCCGCATCGGGCGCCTTGCGCTTGCAGGTGAGGCGGGCCACCGGCTCCATGCCGGCGGTCTGGGCCAGCAGGCCGAGCTCTTCCAGCTCGGTGTCAAAGTGGGGCGTACCCAGGTCCACGCCAACGAGCAGGACCGGAGCGACAGGGGTTTGGGAAGGTGTTTCGTGCAAAGAGGAAGTACCCGGATTCAGTGGAATGCAGACCCGGGCGGCGCAACCAGCGCCTGCAAAACCTAGGCTGCAGGGGCTTCGTTGCTTTCTGCCGTCGAAAAGTTCACGGCGCGCCCAGGAACGATGGTGGAGATGGCGTGCTTGTAGACCATCTGGGTGACCGTGTTGCGCAACAGCACGACATACTGGTCGAAAGACTCGATCTGACCCTGCAGCTTGATGCCGTTGACCAAATAGATCGAGACCGGCACGTGCTCGCGGCGCAAGGTATTGAGGAAGGGGTCTTGTAGAAGTTGCCCTTTATTGCTCACGATATTCTCCGTGTTCGGAAGTTCTTTGGAACTGGCACCTTACCACAGCAAGCCGCCGAAGAAGCGCACGTGGCGACCCGTCGAACATGGGTGCGCGGCCATTCAGTTCAAGGGGGACTGGCCAGCCTGCCGAGCGCGGCAGGTAGGCTTCAGTCCTTGTCGCTGTAGGGGTTGGCCGAGGTCTTCATTTCGATGCGCAAGGGCGTGCCGATGAGCTTGAACTCCTTGCGGAAGCGCCCTTCCAGGAAGCGCTTGTACGCATCGGTCACGTGCTCCAGCGAGTTGCCGTGGATCACGATCACCGGGGGATTCATGCCGCCCTGGTGGGCATAACGCAGCTTGGGCCGGAACATGCCGGCGCGCTTGGGCGACTGGAACTGCACCGCCTCCTGCAACAGCCGGGTCAGCTTGGGTGTGGGCATCTTGCACATGGCGGACCGGAAAGCCTCGGCAATGGACGTCCACACCGGCCCCAGACCCTGCCGCTTGCGGGCCGAGATCATGTGCAGGGGCGCGAACTTGAGGAAGGCCAGCCGCGATTCGATCTGCCGCTGCAGCTGCTCGCGCTCATACGCATCCACCGCGTCCCACTTGTTCACCGCGAGCACGACGGCGCGCCCACTTTCCAGGATGTACCCGGCAATATGCGCGTCCTGGTCGGTCACGCCCTGGGTCGCGTCCAGCAGCAGCAGCACGACGTTGGCCGATTCGATCGCCTGCAGCGTCTTGACCACCGAGAACTTCTCGATCGCCTCGAAGACCTTGCCCTTGCGCCGCAAGCCGGCGGTGTCGATCAGCTCGTACTTCTGGCCTGCGCGTTCGAAGGGAACGGTGATCGCGTCGCGCGTGGTGCCGGGCAGGTCGAAAGCCACCAGCCGCTCCTCGCCGAGCCAGGTGTTGATCAGCGTGGACTTGCCCACGTTGGGCCGTCCCGCCACCGCCAGCTTGATCACCCCGGGGTCGGCCTGCGCGCCCTCCTCGTCCTCGGCGTCGGCCAGGACGAGCGCGCCCAGGGCCTCCTCGATCAGGCTGCGGACGCCCTGTCCGTGGGCAGCCGATACCGGCAGCACGTCACCCAGTCCCAGCTCGAAGAACTCGGCCAGCTGCGCCCCTTCGGTCATGCCTTCGGCCTTGTTGGCCACCAGCACCGTCGGCTTGCCGAGCTTGCGCAGGTAGGCCCCGATGTCGTGGTCCTGGGCCGAAACGCCCGCACGAGCGTCCACCACGAACACCACCACGTCGGCTTCGGCGACCGCCTGCCGCGTCTGCTTGGCCATCTCGACATAGATGCCGCTTTCGGCGGTGGGCTCGAAGCCGCCGGTGTCGATGACGATGAACTCGTGCTTGCCCAGGCGCGCGTTGCCGTAGTGCCGGTCACGCGTGAGGCCGGCGAAGTCGGCCACGATCGCATCGCGCGACTTCGTCAGCCGGTTGAACAGCGTCGACTTGCCGACGTTGGGGCGGCCCACCAGGGCGACAACAGGTTTCATCAGTTGGGCACGAAGCCGTAAATACCGCCGTTGCGGGTGACCACGACCAGCGTGTTGCCGGCCAGGACCGGGGCCGCGGCGATGGCCGAGCCGTCGGTGCTGAGCCGGTTCACCAGGCTGCCATCCTCGCGGGAGACCAGGTGCACGAAGCCGTCGGCGTCGCCGAACGCGACCGAGCGGCCGATCGACAGCGGTGCGGTGAGCACACGCCACTTGAACTGGTCGGTCGACCACCCGAGCTCGCCATCGGCGCGGCGCCACGCCAGCAGCCGGCCATCGGCTTCGGTGCCGAACACGTGGCGCTCGTCGCCGCCTACGCCCACCGTGCCTTGCGCACGGCGGCTCCAGAGGGTCTCACCCCGGCCCGCGTCCACGCAGCCCACGGCAGCCTGGAAGGCACGCACGCAGACCGTGTCGCCCACCCGGCTGTACGGCGCGACCAGGTCGACCAGGCGCTCGACCTCGTTGGTGCCGCGCGAGGTGGCGACGGTGGCCTCCCAGCGCACCGCGCCAGTGAGCGGGTCCAGCCCCGCGAGTCGACCGCCTTGGCCCACGACCAGCGTGTCGCCGACGGCGAGCAGGACGCCCGCCTGGCGCAGCACCAGCGGCTCGCCCGGACGCTGCACGAACCACAGCCGGCGACCCGTGGCGCCATCGTGCGCAGACACCGAGCGATCGGCACCCAGCACGAACACGCGTCCGCCGGCCACCAGGGGTGGGGTATGGCTCTGGCCCTGCAGCGTCTGCCGCCAGGCGACTTTCCCGTCCTGGAAGGCGACCAGCTCGTTTTCACGCGTGACCACGGCCGCACGCCGGCCATCACTGCCCACGCCCGCGGAAATGGGACCGCCAGCGGATCCGCGCCACAACTCGGACCCCGTGTCCGCATCGAAGGACGCCACCGTTCCATCGCCGCTGGCCAGCGTGAACTGGCGGTCGTTCACCTGCACGACGAGCGGGAAGCCCACTTCACCGACCTTCGCGGACCAGGCCTGCCGCACCCCGATGAGCGCCGGGTTGGCGGCCAGCTCGGCCGGCTTGGGTCGCTCTGGTCCGCCGCCCAGGAAACTCGGCAGCGCCGAGCACCCGGCCAGCAGCACGCTCAGCCCCAAGGCGAGGCAGCGCCTCGAGAGTCGACCGGGCAAGGCGCTCATGACTTCGCGACCTCGCCGCCCAGGCTGGCGAGCTTGACCTCGACGATGCGCCGGTACTCCGGTTGCTCGGCCAGGCCCGCCCAGGCCTTCTGGTACGCGGCGATGGCCTCGGCCTTCTTGCCCTGGAGCAGGAGGATGTCGCCGCGGCGGTCGGCCGCCAGTGGCTCGAACTCGGCGGGCATGGAGCCGGCCAGCTGCTGCAGGGCATCGTCGTACGATTTCTGGTCGGCCAGCAGCGCCGCCAGCCGCAGCCGCGCGACGGCCTGGTAGCCCGGGTCCCGCGCCTTCCCGGCCACCCACGCAAGCGCCGAGCGAGCCGCGTCAGGCTGCCCGGCTTCATGCCAGGCCTTGGCCGCGAGCAAGGTCGCCTGCTGCGCATAGGCGGTGCGGGCGTACTGCTCCTGGATGTCGGCCGTGGCGCGCTTGATGCGCTCGAGGTCCTTGGCCTGCGCCGCCCGCTCCACCTCTTCGAAGAGCGCCGAAGCCTGCGTGCCCTGGTGGCGCTGCCACCAGTTCCAGCCGTTCCAGGCAGCGATGCCGCCAAAGACGACGATCAGCAGCACCGAGATGAGATTGCCCCACTTGTTCCAGAAATGCTTGAGTTCGGCAAGCTGTTCCTGTTCTTCGAGGTCGAGGTGTTTGGCCATGGATGCAAGGGAAAGGAAGTGGGCGATTGTAGGAGCCGGCTCTGCCGTGCTCCCCCGGTACGCGGGTCAGGCCTTGAGCTGCCGTGCCAGGGCCTCGACGGCATCGAGCGACTGCCGCTGCTGCGCGCCGCTGCCGTCACGCAGCGCCTTCACGGTGAGTTCGCCGGCGGCCAGCTCGTCGGCCCCGAAGATGAGCGCATGCCGTGCGCCACTGGCATCGGCCTTCTTGAACTGCGACTTCATGCTGCCCAGGCCCTCGGCCGAAGCCGCATGCATTTGCACGCCCACGCCGGCCGCACGGAGGGCCTGCAACGCACGCAGCACCTGCGGCATGGCTGAGGCGTCGGGAACGATGGCATAGGCATCCGGCGCCGGCTGGGCGATGGCGGCGCCCTGCTCCCGCACCAGCTCCAGCACCCGCTCAACCCCCAGGGCCCAGCCCACGGCGGGTGCCTGCTTGCCGCCGATCTGCCCGATGAGGTAGTCGTAGCGGCCGCCGGCGCAGATGGTGCCCTGTGCACCCAGGCTGTCGGTGACGAACTCGAACACCGTGAGGTTGTAATAGTCCAGCCCGCGCACCAGCCGTGGATTGATGCGGTAGGCGATGCTATTGGCGTCCAGCGCGTCGGTCACGCCGCGGAAGTGCGCCATCGAGCTCTCCCCCAGGAAGTCGAGCAGGCGCGGCGCACCTTCGACCAGCTGCTGCATCGCGGGGTTCTTGGTGTCCAGCACGCGCAGCGGGTTGGCATGCAGGCGGCGGCGGGCGTCCTCGTCGAGCTGGTCGGCGTGACGCTCCAGGTAGGCGATGAGCTCGGCCCGGTGCTGGCGCCGCTCGTCGGGCTGGCCCAGGCTGTTGATCTCGAGCCGCACGTCGGACAGTCCCAGCTCGCGCCACAACGCGGCCGCCAGGAGGATGATCTCGGCGTCGACATCCGGCCCGGCGAAGCCCAGGGCTTCGGCCCCGATCTGGTGGAACTGGCGGTAGCGCCCACGTTGCGGCCGCTCGTGCCGGAACATCGGTCCCATGTAGTAGAGCCGCTTGCCCCCGTCGTACAGCAGCGAATGTTCGACCACCGCTCGCACCACGCCGGCGGTGTTCTCCGGCCGCAGGGTCAGCTGCTCGCCGTTGAGGCGGTCCTCGAAGGAATACATCTCCTTCTCGACGATGTCGGTGACCTCACCGAGGCTGCGCACGAACAGCGAGGTGGGCTCGACGATGGGCGTGCGCAGGTTGCGATAGGCATAGCGCGCCATGAGCGAGCGCACCTTCTCCTCCAGCCACTCCCATTCGGCCGAGACCGGCGGCAGGATGTCGTTCATGCCCTTGACCGCGGTCAGGGGCTGTGCCTTTGCGGCATTGTTCTTGTCGGCCATGTGCGCGAGGGGGAAAAGATCAGGCCGCTTCGGCGGGCGAGCCGAAGCGCTTCTGGATGTAGTTGTCGACGATCTGGTGGAACTCGGTGGCGATGTTCTCGCCACGCAGCGTGAGCACCTTTTCACCATCGATGAAGACGGGCGCGGCCGGCGCCTCGCCGGTCCCCGGCAGGCTGATGCCGATGTCGGCGTGCTTGCTCTCGCCCGGGCCGTTGACGATGCAGCCCATCACCGCCACCTTGAGCTGCTCGACGCCCGGATAGCGCTCGCGCCACACGGGCATCTGCGCCCGCAGGTAATCGTCGATCCGCTTGGCCAGCTCCTGGAAGGTGGTGCTGGTGGTGCGGCCACAACCCGGGCACGCGGTGACGCTGGGCACGAAGCTGCGCAGGCCCAGGGCCTGCAGGATCTCGGAGGCGATCACCACCTCCTGGGTGCGCGATTCGCCGGGTTGCGGCGTGAGCGACACGCGGATCGTGTCGCCGATGCCCTCCTGCAGCAGGATGCCCATGGCCACGCTGGACGCGACCGTGCCCTTGGTGCCCATGCCGGCCTCGGTCAGGCCCAGGTGCAGCGCGTAATCGCAGCGCCGGGCCAGCTCGCGATAGACGGCAATCAGGTCCTGCACGCCACTGACCTTGCACGACAGCAGGATCTGGTCCGGGTTCATGCCGAGCTCGCCGGCGCGACGCGCGGAGTCGATCGCCGAGGTGATGAGCGCCTCGTACATGACGGCCTTGGCATCCCAGGGCTCGGGTCGGCGGCTGTTCTCGTCCATCAGCTGCGCCAGCAGCTCCTGGTCGAGGCTGCCCCAGTTGACGCCGATGCGCACCGGCCGGTCGTAGCGCATGGCGGCTTCGATCATCTGGGCGAACTGGCGGTCGTGCTTGTCGCCCTTGCCCACGTTGCCGGGATTGATGCGGTACTTGGACAGCGCCTGCGCGCAGTCGGGGAATTCGGTGAGCAGCCGATGGCCGTTGTAGTGGAAGTCGCCCACCAGCGGCACGGCAATGCCCATTCGATCGAGCTGCTCCCGAACGTAGGGGACCTGGCGTGCGGCCTCAGGGGTGTTGACCGTGATGCGGACCAGTTCGGAGCCCGCCTGGGCGAGTTCCTTGACCTGGATGGCCGTGCCTATCGGGTCCTCGGTGTCGGTGTTGGTCATGGACTGCACGCGCACCGGCGCGTCGCCCCCGACCGTCACCACGTGGGAGCCCCAGGCGACGCGGGCCTGGCGCGAGCGCCGCGGCCGTGGCGCGGCGGCAGGAATGGGCTGGCAGGACGGCGTCATCAGCGGACCTCGAAGCGTGCAACGTTGTCGCGCACGTGCGGAGCCAGGTCGAAGCCTTGCCCTCGCACCTGCACCTGCACGGTGTTGGCATTGCCCACCACGACGGTGAGCGGGGTGGCGGCCGAGACGCCCGCCGTTTCGCCCGCCGCCAGTGTCCGGCGCAGGTGCACGGTGCCGCGGCCATCGGTCACCTGCACCCAGGCGGGGTTGGTGGCGCGGAACTCGACCACCTGGGCCGGCGAGGCGGGCGAGCTGGTGCTCGTGCTGGTGCTTGCCGGGACGCTGGGCGACTGGGGCGTGGGCACCAGCGGCACGATCGCCGGCACGGCGGCCACGGGGGCGCCGGCTGGATCTGCCATCAAGCCGGTCGGAGCGGTCGGGACCGGTGCGGCAATCGGCGCCGTCGCGGCGTCCGTTCCAGGCGGCAGGGCCGTGTCGTCGGTGCGGTTCGGGATCAGGGGCAGCAGGAGCAGCACCACCGCGCCGACCAACAGCGCCAACGCCCCCATCACGGGAGGCCGGCCGAGCAGATCACGCCAGCCGCCGCTTCGCGCATCACTCGAGGCGCGGAAGGGAACGTTGATGGGCTCGTCCTTGCCCAGGCGCGAATCGGCGGCCTTGGGCAGGCGCGACAGCACCGATTGCGGATCGATGCGCAGGTTGCGGCAGATGCTGGCCGCCAGCGCCCGTGCGTAGACGACGTCGGGCAGCTGGTCGATCCGGTCCTGCTCCAGGGCTTCGATCTGCCGCTGCGGCACCTTCAGCGCGCCAGCCAGCGCTGCCACGTGCAGGCCGGCGTCTTCGCGCGCCTGTCGCAGCAAGGCTCCCGCGCCGGAACCGGTAGCGGTTTCGATCGGCGCGACCGTGTCACTCATTGAATGCTCCCTTTTCGTAGGCGGCCAGCTCGCGCGACGCCGGGTAGCGCTTGCGCAGCTGTTCGGCCAGCTGCGACATCGCCACCTTGTCCCCGAGGGCCTGCTCGACCCGAATGCCCAGCCACAGCGTCTCGGCGTTCGCGTACTCGCCATTGTTCAACCGCCGGATGTAGAACTGCGCGCGGGTCAGCTCGCCGCGGCGCATCAGCAGGTTGGCGAGGTTGAAGCCGGTGACCGGGTTGCCTGCGTCGAGTTCGTACGAACGGGCCAGGCTGTGCTCGGCGTCTTCCAGCCGGCCCGCGCGCGCCTGGCACAGGCCCAGCGTCATGTAGGTCTTGGCGCGCGCGCCGTAGCTGGGGATTTCGAGGGCGCGGCGAAACGCGCCGAAGGATTCCTCCGAGCGGCCCTGCTGGCAGGCGAACCAGCCGAAGTTGTGCAGCACGTCGCCGTTGCGCGGCTCCAGCGAGAGGGCCCGGCGGAAGCTCTCTTCGGCCTGCCGCGGCTCGTTCATGCGCATGTAGATCAGGCCGCGCAGGTTGTAGGCCGGGCCGAACGAGGCGTCGCTGTTGAGAGCCTGCTTCACTTCGTCCAGCGCGATTTCGGTGCGGCCTTCTTCGTAGTAGCCAACGGCCAGTTCGAGCCGGATCCGGGCCCGCTTGCGCGCCGCCGGCTCGTCGGATTCGGTCAGGATTTCTTCCTGCGCAGCCCCGCCCCCGGCCGGGGTGGCGCAGGCGCCGAGCAGGGCCAGCGCGATGGCCAGCGCCGCCATCAAGCCAAGGCGGCGGCCGGGCAGCGGCTGGTGAGCGCTCGTGTCGCTGCGGGTCATTGCGTCCTCTCGTTGTCGGTAATCGCCGTGTCGTGCACCGGCGTGAGCATCACGGTGCGCTGCCGCGCGATGCGGGAGTCGACCCGGGTGCGATCCCGCACGTCGCCGGCCAGTTGACCGCAGGCGGCGTCGATGTCGTCGCCGCGTGTCTTTCGCACCGTGGTCACGATACCAGCATCGCTGAGCTGCTTCGCGAATGCGAGCACGCGTTGATGCGGCGAACGCGTCAGCCCGGATGCCGGGAACGGATTGAAGGGAATCAGGTTGACCTTGCAGGACACACCGCCACCATGCCCGCGCAGCAGCGCGACGAGTTGGGCCGCGTGCTCCGGCTGGTCGTTGACCCCGTCGAGCATGCAGTACTCGAAGGTGATGAAGTCGCGCGGCGCGAAGGCCAGGTAGCGCCGGCAGGCGTCCAGCAGTTCCGCCAGCGGGTACTTGCGGTTCAAGGGCACGAGGTTGTCGCGCAGCACGTCGGCGGGCGCGTGCAGGGAGACGGCCAAGGCCACGGGGCAGTCCTGCCCCAGCCGGTCCATCATGGGCACCACGCCCGAGGTGGACACGGTCAAGCGGCGTCGCGACAGGCCATAGCCGTGGTCGTCCAGCATGACCCGCAGGGCCGGCACCAGGGCCGAGTAGTTCTGCAGCGGCTCGCCCATGCCCATCATCACCACGTTGGAGATGACGCGTTCGGTCGTAGCCAGGCGCGCACGCAGGAAGTGCTCGGCGAACCAGAGTTGCGCGACGATTTCCCCGGTGGTGAGGTTGCGCGCGAAGCCCTGGTGGCCGGTGGAGCAGAAGCGGCAGCCGACGGCGCAGCCCGCCTGCGAGGAGACGCACAGCGTGGCGCGGTCGTCCTCGGGGATGTAGACGGATTCGACGGCGTTGCCCCCGCCCACGTCGAACAGCCACTTGATGGTGCCGTCGGCCGACTCCTGCTGGCTCAGGACCGTGAGTCCTTCGATGCAGGCCCGCGCCTCGAGCTTGGCGCGCAGCGACTTGGCCAGATCGGACATCTGGCCGAACTCGCGCGCGCCGCGCTGGTGGATCCAGCGAAACAGCTGGGTGGCGCGGAAGCGCTTCTCACCCAGCGATTCGCAATATGCGGCCAATCCCTCCAGGTCGAAGTCGAGAAGGTTGACCCTTCGATCGACCTCGGGACGGACTCCTCGTGTGAGCTCAGGAGGGGTGGTCATCGCATGCGCGGCGCCGGAAGGTTCGAACGAATCGCGACGTGCGCGCCGACGCTGCCTGGAGCATCGCCGCCGGGCAACCATGTGGCGGGCGGCGCAGGCGCAGGGCCGGGGCGCGCAGCAAATTCATTCAAACCTTCTCAACGCGAATAGACGTTCATGCCGGGGAAGAAGAAGCCCACCTCAACCGCTGCCGTTTCGGCGGCGTCGGAGCCATGCACGGCATTGGCATCGATGCTGTCGGCGAAGTCGGCGCGGATGGTGCCCTTCTCGGCCTTCTTGGGATCGGTGGCGCCCATCAGCTCGCGGTTCTTGCCGATGGCGTTCTCGCCCTCGAGCACCTGGATCATGACGGGGCCGGAGATCATGAACTCGACCAGGTCATTGAAGAAGGGACGCGCCTTGTGCACGGCGTAGAACTGCTCGGCCTCCTGGCGGGACAGGTGCGCCATGCGGGCGGCGACAACCTTGAGCCCTGCACCTTCGAAACGGGAATAGATCTGTCCGATGACGTTCTTGGCGACGGCGTCGGGCTTGATGATGGACAGGGTGCGTTCGATGGCCATGTTGTTTTCTTCCTCTGAAGTGGGGTGGTTCTGGTGAATGACTGCGGCCCCGCGGCCCCGCACGTGCGAGTCCGCATGGGCTTCGTTCGACAGCCGCGCCGGAAGTTCGGCAAAGCCGCCAATTTTACCCCGGGGGGCAAACGCCTCCGGCCCTTGCGGCCGGGGCCGTGGATGCTCAGCGGCCGCCGCGGTTGCCGCGGCGAGGCCCGCCCGGACCGCGCGGCGCACCGCCAGGTGCCTGGCGCTGCCGGGTGAAGCTGTCTGCGCCGATGTAGCCCAGCGAGGTCTTCATCGGATCGGGCTGGCCGGCCGGCCCTCGATCGGCCTTGTCGCGCCCTTGCCCGCCGCCGCCAGGCCCCTTCCCCGGTCCCCTGCCCGGACCCTTGTTGCGCCCGGGCTGGCCGCCACCTCCGCGTGAGTCTCCACGGAAGTCACCCCGGCCGCCCTTGCCACCGCGACGCCCCTCGCCGGCGTCGCCCGAAGGCATGCTGGCGCCGGCAGCGTGCATCAACGACTTGATGTCGCGCTCGTCGAGCTCCATCCAGGCGCCGCGCTTGAGCCCCCGCGGCAGGACCATGGCGCCGTAGCGGATGCGGATCAGGCGGCTCACCGCGTGGCCCACGGCCTCGAACAACCGGCGTACTTCGCGGTTGCGCCCCTCGGAGATGGTCACGCGGTACCAGGCGTTGGCACCCTCGCCTCCGCCCTCCTCGATCGAGCCGAACTGGGCACGGCCATCGGCCAGGTCGACACCGTCGACCAAGCGCTGTTTCTCCTCGCCGCTGAGCGCGCCCAGCACCCGCACGGCGTACTCGCGCTCCAGGCCGAAGCGCGGGTGCATCAGCTTGTTGGCCAGCTCGCCGGAACTGGTGAACAGCAGCAGGCCTTCGGTGTTGAGGTCCAGCCGTCCGACCGATTGCCACTTGCCCTGCATGAGCTTGGGCAGCTTGCGGAACACGGTGGGTCGGTTCTGCGGATCATCGTGGGTGACGACTTCACCCACCGGCTTGTGATACGCGATCACCCGCGCCGGTGGCGGCGCGATGCGCACGCGGATCGGCTTGCCGTTGACCTTGATCTGGTCGCCCCACTGGATGCGCTGCCCGATGTGCGCGGGCTCGTTGTTCACGGAGATGCGACCCTCGGTGATCAACTGCTCCATCTCGAGCCGGGAGCCCAGGCCCGCCTGCGCAAGCACCTTGTGCAGCTTGGGGGTTTCGGGCTGGGGGGCCAACACGCGCTTGGGAGGCGCCAGCTCGGCACTCTGCTCCTGTTCGTCGTAACGGCCGGAGACCACGTCCTCGAACCGGATCACGGGCTCGGCTGCGGCGTTCTCGTCCTCGCGGCGAACCGCCGAACCAGGCGCGACCTCGACCGGCGCCTGCGCGGGCTCCGAGGGTTGCCGCTGCTCCTCGTCGAAGGGCGCAGGCATGTCGGATTCGGGAGCGGCCGGAGCGCCGCCTTCAGGGAGGGATGAGGTCATGATGGTTGTGAGCTCGGGCCATCCGGCAGATCCGCCGGGGCATCGCCTTCGATCGCCAGTTCGGGCTGGACCGGGAGGTCGGCCAGCGACTCCAACGCGGCCGCCGCCTGCACCGGGTTGTCCAGGAGCGGCAGCGCGTCGAGCGAGGGAAGGCCCAGGTCGTCGAGGAAGTGGCGGGTGGTGGCGAACAGTGCGGGACGCCCGGGCGCCTCGCGGTGTCCGATCACCTCGACCCAGCCGCGGTCCTCGAGTTGTTTGATGGTGAGGGAATTGACGGTGACGCCGCGGATGTCTTCGATGTCGCCACGGGTGACCGGCTGCCGGTACGCGATGATGGCCAGCGTCTCGAGCGTGGCCCGGGTGTACCGCGGAGGCTTTTCGGGATGCAGCCGATCGAGGTATTCGCGCATCTGCGGACGGCTCTGGAAGCGCCAGCCACTGGCCACGGCCACCAGTTCGACGCCACGCGTCGACCAGTCGTCCTGCAGGTCCTGCAGCAGGGCCTTGATGGTGTCGGCGCCGAGTTCGTCGTTGAACAGCACGCGCAGCTCACGCACCGACAGCGGTTGCGGTGAACAAATCAGGGCCGTCTCCAGGACGCGCTTGGCATCCGAGCTATTCATCGCTTCGTGTCGCAGGAAGGCCGCCTGTGAAGGCGGCTGGCGTAACGGTTGGAACCCGAAGGCTTCAGGGCGGCCCCGCCTGGGGGGCTCGACCGGGACTGCGCGCTGGTGCGCGAGCCGGCGGATTGTATCGCAGGCCCCAGGCGGCCAGAGCCTGCAGGAGGTCCCGCGGCGGGGACGCGTGGAACGCCAGTTCGGCGCCCGAGACGGGGTGGCGGAAAGCGAGGCGATCGGCGTGGAGGGCCTGGCGCTGCATGCCTGCGGCGGGTGCGCCGCCATAGAGTTCGTCGGCCACCAACGGATGACCGATGTGGGCCATGTGCACACGGATCTGATGCGTCCGGCCGGTCTCGAGCGTCGCGCGCACCAGGCAACCGGCGTCGGCATCGGCCAGGTGTTCGAGGTGGGTGCGCGCGGGCTTGCCGGGGTGCCGTTCGAGGTCGACCACGGCCATGCGCAGGCGGTTGGCGGGGTCGCGACCGATCCCGGCGTCGACGTCGCGCAGCGCGGGACCGCTCCAGGACCGATGCGCCAATGCGACGTACTGGCGCGAGACCTCACGCGCCGCGATCAGGCGCACCAGGGCATCCATGGCGGCGCGGTCGCGCGCCACCACCATCAGTCCGCTGGTGTCCTTGTCGAGGCGGTGCACGATGCCGGCTCGAGGCAGCAGCGCCGCGCGCGGATCGCGCGCCAGCAAGCCGTTGAGCAAGGTGCCGCGCCAATTGCCCGGTGCCGGATGCACCACCAGCCCCGCCGGCTTGTCCAGCACCAGCAGGTGGGCATCTTCGTAGATGACCGGCAGGTCCATGGGCTCGGGCACGAAGGCCTGGCTCTGCGGCGTGGGCCGCAGTTCGACCTGGCCCTGGTCACCGGCCTTCACCCGCGCCGCACTGCGGGAAAGCACGCGGCCGTTGAGGCGCACGGCACCGGCATCGATCAGCTGCTGCAGGTAGTTGCGCGAGAACTCGGGCACCAGCGCCGCGAGGGCTCGGTCGAGGCGCTCGCCGTGCAGCGCGGCATCGATGGCGAAGGTGCGCCATTCAGTGTCGGCACCCGGGTCCGGGCCTTCCTCCAGCACCTGTGCCAGCCCGGTCATGGAGAGGTCGGTCGATATAATCAATGCCCTTTCAAGTCAAGAGTGCCTGCGCGATGCTGCGTGCGAAATTATCGGCGGTCGCCCCAGGGCTTCTCGCCTTGAGCGTGGTCCTGCTGTCGGCCTGCTCGTCCATCAACCAGGACCAATCGACCTGGAGCCCCAACCGCCTCTACAGCGAGGCGAAGGACGAAGTCGCCGCCGGCTCCTTCGACAAAGCCATTCCGCTGCTCGAGCGGCTCGAAGGCCGCGCCGCCGGCACGCCGCTGGCGCAGCAGGCGCAGCTCGACAAGGCCTTCGCGCAGTTCAAGGCCGGCGAGAAGGCCGACGCGCTGGCCACCCTCGATCGTTTCCTGCGCCTGCACCCGGCCAGTCCCGCCGCCGACTACGCGCTGTATCTGAAGGGCCTGGTCAACTTCAACGACAACCTCGGGTTGTTCGCGTTCCTCTCGCGCCAGGACCTCAGCGAGCGTGACCAGCAGGCGGCCAAGGAGTCCTACGAATCCTTCCGCGAGCTGATCACCCGCTTCCCCGAGTCCCGCTACGCGGACGATTCGAAGGCCCGCATGACGTACATCGTCAACTCGCTGGCGCAGTACGAGGTGCACGTGGCCCGCTACTACTACCGGCGCGGCGCGTATGTGGCGGCCATCAACCGCGCACAGGCCGCCTTGAACGACTACCGCGAAGTGCCGGCCCTGGAAGAGGCCTTGTTCATCCTGCACCGCTCGTACGCGGCCCTGGGGATGGAGCAGCTGGCCGCCGACACGCGGCGCGTGCTCGAGAAGAACTACCCCGACAGCGAGTTCCTCAGCCGGGGCTTTCGCTCGGCTCAAGGCCCGTGGTGGAAGCTGTGGTAGCCGCCAGCTCCGCCAGCGCCGCCTGAAACGCGGGCGCCCCCTCCAGCCGCCGCATCGGCGGTAACGCCGACAGCAGGCGCCGCCCATACGGCATGCTGGCCAGCCGCGGATCGCACACCACGAGCACGCCGCGGTCGCTCTCGCGGCGGATCAGCCGTCCCGCTCCCTGTTTCAGGGCCACCGCCGCCTCGGGCAGGTGGTAGTCGCCGAAGGGGCTGCGGCCCTGGGCCTCCAGGCGCCGTGAACGCGCCTCCACCAGCGGATCGCCCGGTGGTGGAAAAGGCAACTTGTCCACCACCACCAGCTGCAGCTGGTCACCCGGCACGTCCACACCTTCCCAGAAGGAAGCCGAAGCGACCAGCACGCAGCCGCGACCGCCTGCACTCGAGCCCTCACGGAAACGCTCGATCAGGCGACGCTTGGGCCACTGGCCCTGCACCAGCACTTCAGGGTCGTCGGTCCCTCCGAAGCGCACCTGCAGCGCATCACCGATGGTGCGCAAGGCGCGCAGCGTGGTGGTCAGCACCAGGGTGCGACCGCCCAGCAGCCGCACCGCATCGGCCGCCAGCGCCGCCACCCGGCCACTGTGGGTGGGCTCGTTCGGCCGTGGAAAGTCGCGCGGGATGTACAGGCCTGCCTGCGCCGCGTAATCGAAGGGACTGCCGACGCGCAGTACCTGCGCGTCCTGCAGGCCGCAAGGCTCGGTGAACCAGCTCAGGCGCGCATCGTCACCCAGGGTGGCCGAGGTGAAGATCCAGGCCCGGCCGCTTGCGGGATCCGCCGCCTCGCCTTCGCCCTGCGCGGGCAGTCGCAGCAGCCTCGTGCGCACCGCCTGCGCGATGTCCAGCGGAGATTCGACCAGCCGCAGTTGCAGCCCGACGTCGAGCCACCGCACCGACGCCGGATCGCAGGGCCGCACGAAACGGTCGGCGCGTTCGGCCAGGGTGCGGGCGCGCTCGGCCAGCCGAAGGAAATCCGGCGCCACCTCATGCACCGTCTCCAGGGCCTCGAGTGCCGCATCGCAGGCGCGGGACACCGCATCGAGGGCGGCGTCCCAGTCGCGCGGCGCGACCTGCTCGGGCGCCTCGCCGTCCCACCTCAAGCGGGCACCGGTGGGCGTGCGCCCGGCGGTCAGGCGCAGCTCGCGGGCGGCCTGCTCCACGCCGGCAGCGACCTGCTGCCAGTCGCACATTCCCCGCGCGAGCTGCAGCCCGGCGCCCAGCACGTCGCGTGCGAAGTCGACCAGCTGGCCGGTTCCGAGCTGCACCCCGAGGAACTGGACGCCGGTTTCGTTGAGCTGGTGCGCCTCGTCGAAGATGGCCACGCGCACGGTCGGCAGCAACTCCGCCATGCCCGACTCACGCACGGCCAGGTCGGCGAAGAACAAGTGATGGTTGACCACGACCACGTCGCTGGCGAGCGCCTCGCGCCGGGCATGGTTGACGTGGCAGGCGCGAAACCGCGGGCATTGGGCGCCCAGGCAGTTTTCGCGCGTGGAGGTGACCAGGGGAATCACCGGGGATCGCTCGTCCAGGCCCGGCAGCTCGGCCAGGTCACCGGTGCGCGTCACGTGGGCCCATTCCTCGATCCGCGCCAGGCTGCGCACCGCCTGGCGGTCGGCCAGGGTGGCGTCCTGGCGCGCGAGCTCCATGCGGTGGATGCACAGGTAGCTGGCGCGGCCCTTGAGCAGCGCCGTGCGCACCGGCAAACCCAGCGCCTGCACCAGGCGCGGCAGGTCGCGCCCGAACAGCTGGTCCTGCAGGGTCTTGGTGGCGGTGGACAGCAGCACCTTCTCGCCCGATAGCAACGCGGGCACCAGGTAGGAGAACGTCTTGCCCACGCCGGTGCCGGCTTCGACCACGAGCACCCCACCCTGCTCGATGGTGCGCGCCACGGCCAAGGCCATGTCGGTCTGCCCCTGGCGCGGCTGGAACTGCTCGGCGGCGCGTGACAGCGCACCTTCGGCGCAGAAGACGTCGCGCACCTCGTCGGCAAGGCTCACGCGGGCTCCCGGGGTTCCAGCTGCCGCTGCAGCGCGTCGATGAGGTCGCGCAAGGCCAGGCGGCGCTTCTTCAGGCGCCGCAGCGCGAGTTCGTCGAGGGACTGGTCCAGGCCGGCGCGGTCGATCAGCGCGTCGAGATCGGCATGTTCGATGCGCAGCTCGATGAGGCGTCGCGCGGGGGAGTGCAGGTTCAGGTCCACGGGGGTTCGCCCGGTGCGGAATGAGGGTGGGCGCGGCCGATAATACCGCCCTGTCGCGGGCCCTCGTCCCGCATGGAAACAGGCATGGCCAAGGGCTACCGACTCACCGCATCCACCGGCCTCCACAAGGGCGACCGCGACTACCAACAGGACCAGCTCGCCCTGCTCGCCCATCCCCGCCATCCGGGCTGCGTGCTCGGGGTCATCGCCGACGGCATGGGCGGGCGCAGCGGCGGACGCAAGGCCTCCGACCAGGTGATGCTCACCGCCCGGCAGCTGTTCGAGCGCTACTCACCCGCGCAGGACGACGGCGGCCACATGCTCTCGCAGCTGGTGAAGGACGCGCACCTGGTGATCAAGCTCACCGCGCTCTCGTCCGAGGAGGAGCCGCACAGCACGGTGGCCGCGTTCCTGATCAACCCGGCCGGAGACTGCCACTGGGTCCACGCAGGAGACTCGCGCATCTACCACTTCCACGGGCGTGGGTTGGTCAAGCGCACCCTGGACCATTCCTACGTGCAGATGCTGGTGTCCCAGGGCGAGATCAGCGAGGACGAGGCCAACGACCACCCGCAATCCAACATCCTCATGGGATGCCTGGGCGCCGACGAAGATCCGCCGGCCGCCAGCCATCTCATTCCACAGCTGCGCCCGGGCGATACCCTGCTGGCCTGCAGCGACGGCCTGTGGCACTACTTCACCGACGAGGAGCTGGGCGCGGCCCTGGCCATGCTGTCCCCACGCGAAGCCACGGAGTTCCTGGTGTCCAAGGCACGCGCCCGGGCAGGCGGTGGCGGCGACAACCTGTCGCTGGTGATCGTGAAGCTCGAGCCCCTGGAGGAGTAGCCGACCGGCGTCCGTGCTCAGCTTCTCAGTCCGGAATGGGCAAGGGCGAGGCGGCCGGCTTGGTGCGCCTGGCGTTGCGCTCCAGCACCTTCTGCTTGCGCTCGGCTGCTTCGTCCAGTTTGCGCTGGTGGGCTTGTTCGCGTTCGGACCCGGTGAGCCCTGGAGGTTTGGCGACGGGCTCGCGCGGCAGGTGCACCGGTGACGGCTGCGGAGGTGCCGGCGCCGGTGCGGCCGCTGGCGGGGCCTCACCTTCCAAGGAGCGGCCCTCGCGCGGCGTGGCCGCCTTGTCCGCCAAGGCGCGTCGCCGTTCTTCGGCACGCTGCTGCCGCTCCGCCGCATTCACCGCGAGCTCCTGCTTCCTCAGCTCGGACAAGGCCACTCGGCGGCGGGCCGTACTCTCGCGCACGCAGTCGTTGACCGCGAACCGGGCTCGGCAGGCGACTTCCTCGCGCGCATGTCGGGCCTCGACCGCGGCCCGCTCGGCGGCGATCCGGGCGCGCTCGGCCTGCACCCATTCCGGCCCGGCCGTGCCCTGGGCCAGCGCGGCACCGGCAACGAGCAGCATCCCCAGCAAAGGCAGCTTGTTCATGTGAGGCGAGTGTCCACCGTTCGACGTTCCTGCGCCAGGAACTCGGCCGACTGCATCTCGGTCAGGCGCGAGACCGTGCGATGGAATTCATGTGCCAGTGCACCTTCGGTGTAAAGCTCCTCGGGGCGCACCTCGGCCGACATGATCAGCTTGACGCGGCGGTCATACAGCACGTCCACCAGCCAGGTGAAGCGGCGCGCCTCGGAGGCCATGCGCGCCGACATCTGCGGCACGCTGGACAAGAGCACCGTGTGGAACTGGGTCGCGATCTCCAGGTAGTCGTTCTGCGAGCGAGGTCCGCCGCAGAGGGTCTTGAAGTCGAACCAGACCACGCCACCGGCCTTGCGCCGGGCGCGGATCTCTCGTTGCTCGATGTGCAGCACCGGGTTCTCGTCATGGCTCTCGGCCAGTTCGGTGAACGCCGCGTCCATCTGGGCATCGGCCTCCGGCCCGAGAGGCGAGTGATAGAGCTTCACGTGCTCCAGCGTGCGGCGCCGATAGTCGGTGCCGTTGTCGACGTTGAGCACCTCGAGCCGGTCCTTGAGCAGCGCGATGGCCGGCAATATGCGATCGCGGTGCAGCCCGTTCGGATACAGCTCGTCGGGATGGAAGTTGGAGGTGGTGACGAAGCCCACGCCGTTGTCGAACAGTGCCTGCAGCAGGCGGTGCAGGATCATGGCGTCGGTGATGTCCGCCACGTGGAACTCGTCGAAGCAGATCAGCCGGTAGCGCCGCGCCATGCGCGCGCCCAGCACGTCCAGGGGGTTCACGGTGCCCTGCAGGTCCGCCAGCTCGCGGTGCACTTCGCGCATGAACTCGTGGAAGTGCAGCCGCGTCTTGCGGCGCAGCGGCATGGCGCTGTAGAAGCAATCCATCAGGAAGCTCTTGCCGCGCCCGACCCCGCCGTACATGTAGACCCCGCGCGGGATCTCGGGCCGGTTGATCAGCTTCTTGAAGAGGTTGGAGCGCTGCTCCTTGAACTGCGCCCACTCACGGGCGCAGCGCTCCAGCGCATCGACCGCGCGCAGCTGGGCGGCGTCGGCCGTGTAGCCGCGTGCCGCCAGCTCGGTCTCGTAGGCCTGGCGAACGGATGCGAACGGTCGCTGTTCGCCTTCGTTGCTCACGGGTGCGTCAGAAGTTGAGCGTGCGCTTGTCCACTGCCAGCGCCGCTTCCTTGGTGGCCTCGGACAGCGACGGGTGGGCATGGCAGATGCGGGCGATGTCCTCGCTGGAGGCCTTGAACTCCATCGCCACCACCGCCTCGGAGATGAGCTCGCTGGCCATGGGGCCCACGATGTGCACGCCGAGGATCTCGTCGGTTGCCGCGTCGGCCAGGAACTTCACCATGCCGGTGGTGTCGCCCAGCGCCCGCGCCCGGCCATTGGCCAGGAACGGGAAGGTGCCGGCCTTGTAGGTCACGCCGTCGGCCTTGAGCTGCTGCTCGGTGCGTCCGACCCAGGCGATCTCGGGGCTGGTGTAGATGACCCAGGGAATGGTGTTGAAGTTGACGTGCCCGTGCTGGCCGGCAATGCGCTCGGCCACCGCCACACCCTCCTCCTCGGCCTTGTGCGCGAGCATGGGCCCGCGCACCACGTCGCCCACGGCCCAGATGCCGGGTACGTTGGTGCGGCACTCATCGTCGACCACGATGGCCCCGCGCTCGTCGAGCTGGATGCCTGCAGCCTCGGCGTCCAGGCCCACGGTGTTCGGCACGCGGCCGATGGACACGATCAGCTTGTCCACCTGCAGGGTCTGCGCCTGGCCCTTGGCGTCGGTGTAGGCGATGGACACGCCCTGCTCGCCCTGGTTGCGAACCTCGCCGACCTTCACGCCCAGCTCGATCTTCAGGCCCTGTTTGGTGAAGGCCTTGTGCGCTTCCTTGGCGATCTGCTCGTCGACCGCGCCCAGGAAGGTGGGCAGTCCCTCGAGGATGGTGACCTCGGCGCCCACGCGGCGCCAGACCGAACCCATCTCCAGCCCGATGACGCCGGAGCCGATCAGGCCCAGCTTCTTGGGCACGGCCCCGATGCGCAGCGCGCCGTCGTTGGACAGCACGTTGACCTCGTCGAAGGGCGTGCCGGGCAGCGCGCGGGCGTTGGAGCCGGTGGCGATGATCACGTGCCTGGCCACCAGCGTTTCGTCCTGGCCGGAGACGCGGACTTCGTGCGCGCCCTCGGCAGCCTTCACGAACGAGCCGCGCCCGTGGAAGAAGCTGACCTTGTTCTTCTTGAACAGGTACAGGATGCCGTCGTTGTTCTGCTTCACCACCGCATCCTTGCGGCCGATCATCTTGCCCAGGTCGAGGCCCAGTCCCTGCACCTGGATGCCGTGCTCGCCGAAGTGCTTGCCGGCGTGCTCGAAGTGCTCGGACGACTGAAGCAGCGCCTTGGACGGAATGCAGCCGACGTTGGTGCAGGTGCCGCCCGGCGCCGGGCCGCCCTTGTCGTTCTTCCACTCATCGATGCAGGCGGTGTTGAAGCCCAGTTGCGCTGCCCGGATGGCCGCGATATAGCCACCAGGGCCGCCGCCGATGACGATGACGTCGAATTGCTTGCTCATGGTGGACGGCCTCAGATATCGAACAGCAGGCGCGACGGGTCTTCCAGCGCTTCCTTCATGGCCACCAGGCCCAGCACGGCTTCGCGGCCGTCGATGATGCGGTGGTCGTAGGACATCGCCAGGTAGTTCATCGGGCGCACCACGACCTGGCCGTTTTCCACCACCGCGCGGTCCTTGGTGGCGTGCACGCCCAGGATGGCCGACTGCGGCGGGTTGATGATGGGGGTGGACAGCATGGAGCCGAACACGCCGCCGTTGGAGATGGAGAAGGTGCCGCCGGTCATCTCCTCGATGCCCAGCTTGCCGTCCCGCGCCTTGGCGCCGAACTCGGCGATCTTCTTCTCCACGTCGGCGAAGGACATCTGGTCGGCGTTGCGCAGGATGGGCACCACCAGGCCGCGCGGCGAGCCGACGGCGATGCCGATGTCGAAGTAGCCGTGGTAGATGATGTCGTTGCCATCGACGCTGGCGTTGAGGATGGGGAACTTCTTCAGGGCATGCACGGCCGCCTTGACGAAGAAGCTCATGAAGCCGAGCTTGACGCCGTGCTCCTTCTCGAAGCGCTCCTGGAAGCGCTTGCGCATTTCCATCACCGGGGCCATGTTGACCTCGTTGAAGGTGGTCAGGATGGCATTGGTCTGCTGCGACATCAGCAGGCGCTCGGCGACACGGGCGCGCAGCCGGCTCATGGGCACGCGCTGCTCGGGGCGGGCGCCGAGGTCGGCCGGCGCGGGAGCGCTCACCTGGGGCAGCGGCGCGGCTGCCGGACGGGCGGCCGGCGCGGGAGCAGGAGCCGCCTTGGCGCCGCCGGCGATCGCGCCCAGCACGTCGCCCTTGGTCACGCGGCCGTCGCGGCCCGTGCCCTCGACCGAACCCGCCGCCAGCTGGTTGTCGGCCATGAGCTTGGCGGCCGCCGGCATGGCGACGCCGGCCTTGGCGCCACCGGCCGCGATGGCCGCGGGCGCCCCGGGGGCAGCGGCCGACATGCCGCCGGGCGGCGTCGCCTCGGCCGCGGCGGCCGCCGCGGCAGGCGCCGGTGCCGGCGCGCCGGCCCGGCCTTCGGAGTCGATGCGCGCGATCACCTGGTCGGCCACCACGGTGCTGCCGTCGGCTTCGACCACCTCGGCCAGCACGCCGGCGCTCGGGGCGGGCACTTCGAGCACGACCTTGTCGGTCTCGATCTCGATCAGGATCTCGTCCTGCGCCACGGCTTCGCCGGGCTTCTTCTTCCACTGCAGCAGGGTCGCCTCGGCGACCGATTCGGACAGTTGCGGAACCTTGACTTCAACGATGGACATGTTTGTTCTTTCTGCGGGACTGGAGGGGCCGGGCCCGCGGCCGTATGCCGGCTCGCAGGCTGCTGGCCCGGAATGGGGATGAGGAATCAGGCTTCACGGCGCCGGGCCCTGGGGCGCCGGCGCCGTCCCCGGTCCCTACTTGGTCAGGACGAACCCCTTGAGCTTGCCGAATGCGCCCTCCACCAGGGCCTTCTGCTGCTCCTGGTGCAGGTGCGAATAGCCCACGGCCGGAGATGCCGAGGCGGCGCGGCCGGCATAACCCAGGCGCTGCCCTTCGAGCATGTTCTCGTGGATGTTGTGCTGGATGAAGAACCACGCGCCCTGGTTCTGCGGCTCGTCCTGGCACCACACGAGGTCGGTGGCGTTCGGGTACTTGCGCAGCTCGGCCGCGAACACCTTGTGCGGGAACGGGTAGAGCTGCTCCACGCGCAGGATCGCGACGTCCTCGGCGCCCTTCTCGGCCCGCTTCTTGGCCAGGTCGTAGTACACCTTGCCCGAGCACATGATCACGCGCTTGACCTTTTCGTTGCGCAGCTCCTGCACCTCGGGCAGCACGGTCTGGAAGCCGCCCTTGGTGAACTCGGACAGCGGCGAGGTGGCGTCCTTGTTCCGAAGCAGCGACTTGGGCGTCATGATGACCAGCGGCTTGCGCAGCGGGCGCACCATCTGCCGGCGCAGCAGGTGGAAGATCTGGCTGGCCGTGGTGGGCTGGACCACCTGCATGTTGGTGTCGGCGGCCAGCTGCATGAATCGCTCGAGCCGGGCCGAGCTGTGCTCGGGGCCCTGGCCTTCGTAGCCGTGCGGCAGCATCAAGGTGATGCCATTGACCCGGCCCCACTTCACCTCGCCGGACGCGATGAACTGGTCGATCACCACCTGGGCGCCGTTGGCGAAGTCGCCGAACTGCGCTTCCCAGATCACCAGCGTGTTGGGGTCGTTGGACGCGTAGCCATACTCGAAGCCCAGCACCGCCTCCTCGGACAGGATGGAGTCGATCACGACGAACGGCGCCTGGTTCTCGGCCACGTTCTGCAGCGGGATGTAGGTGCCGACGTCCCAGCGCTCGCGGTTCTGGTCGTGCAGCACGGCGTGGCGGTGCACGAAGGTGCCGCGGCCCACGTCTTCGCCGGACAGGCGCACCGGGTAGCCGCTGGCCACGAGCGAGGCATAAGCCATCTGCTCGCCCATGCCCCAGTCGACGTTGGCCTCGCCGCGGCCCATGGCGGCGCGGTCTTCCAGCACCTTGCGCACCAGCGGGTGCACGGTGAAGTTCTGGGGCACCGTGGTGATGCGCTCGGCCAGGCGCTTCCACTCGGTCAGCGGGATGGCGGTGTCGGCGTTGTCGGTCCACTTCTTGCCCAGGAACGGGCTCCAGTCGACCGCGTACTTGCTCTTGAAGTTGGTCAGGACCGGATCGACGGTGTGGGTGCCGGCGTCCATGGCGGCGCGGTAGGCCTTGGCCATGTCGTCACCGAGGGACTCGCCCAGGCCCTGCGTGGCCAGCTTGTCGGCGTACAGCTTGCGGGTGCCGGGGTGGGCCGCGATCTTCTTGTACATCAGCGGCTGGGTCAGCGAGGGCGTGTCCTGCTCGTTGTGGCCCAGCTTGCGGAAGCAGACGATGTCCACCACCACGTCCTTGCCGAACTCCATGCGGTACTCGACCGCCAGCTGCGTGGCCAGCACCACGGCCTCGGGGTCGTCGGCGTTCACGTGCAGCACCGGCGCCTCGATCATCTTGACCACGTCGGTGCAATACAAGGTGGAGCGGCTGTCGCGCGGGTCGGAGGTGGTGAAGCCGATCTGGTTGTTGATGACGATGTGCACCGTGCCGCCGGTGAAGTATCCGCGCGTCTCGGCCAGGGCCAGGGTTTCCTGCACCACGCCCTGCCCGGCGAAGGCCGCGTCACCGTGCACCAGCACCGGCAGCACCTGCTTGCCCTGGGCATCGGCGCGGCGGTCCATGCGGGCGCGCACGCTGCCCTCGACCACCGGGTTGACGATCTCCAGGTGCGAGGGATTGAAGGCCAGGCTCAGGTGCACCGGGCCGCCGGGGGTGGAGACGTCGGAGCTGAAGCCCTGGTGGTACTTCACGTCGCCGGCCGGCAGGTCTTCCTTGGCGGTGTGCTCGAACTCGGCGAACAGGTCGCGGGGCATCTTGCCCAAGGTGTTGACCAGCACGTTCAGGCGGCCCCGATGGGCCATGCCGATCACGATTTCCTGCACGCCCTTGCTGCCGGCCTCCTGGATCAGCTCGTCCATGGAAGCGATGAAGCTCTCGCCGCCTTCCAGCGAGAAGCGCTTCTGGCCCACGTACTTGGTATGCAGGAAGCGCTCGAGGCCCTCGGCCGCGGTGAGCCGCCCGAGGATGTGCTTTTTCTTCTCGGTCGTGAAGACCGGCTTGCTGCGGATGGTCTCGAGCTTCTGTTGCCACCAGCGCTTGCGCACCTGGTCGGTCATGTACATGTACTCGGCGCCGATGGTGCCGCAGTAGGTCTCGCGCAGGGCGTTCATCAGCTCGCGCAGCGTCATGCTTTCGCGGCCGAAGAAGGTGTTGCTGGTGTTGAACACCGTCTCCTGGTCGGCATCGGTGAAGCCGTAGAAGGACGGGTCGAGCTCAGGGATGTTCTCGCGCTCGGTCCGCTTGAGCGGGTCGAGGTCGGCCCAGCGGGCGCCGACGTTGCGGTAGGCGGCGATCAGCTGCTGGACCGCGGTGCGCTTGCGCCCGAGTTCGGAATCGGCCCCGCTGGCGACCACGATCTGCGTGGGCCCCTGCTTGGCGCGCTGGGCGAAGGCGTTGATGACGGGGATGTGCGGAACGTCCTTGGCCTGGCTGCCATCGACGGCGGGCACGTTCTGCAGCGCGTCGAAGTACTCGCGCCAGTTGTCGGGGACGCTGCCCGGGTTGGAGAGGTAGTTTTCGTACATCTCCTCGACATAGGGGGCATTGCCGCCGAAGAGGTACGAGTTGCCGCGCAGGGCCGTGTAGACGCGTTTCGTCTCACTCATGAGTTTCGCTACTTTCCGCCCCCCTGCAGGGAGCATGGAGCTGGTTAGATCAACCTTCCGCGTCACGGCTGAACCGGTTGGCGGATGCGACAGTGGCTGGAAGGACCGAAGTTGCCGGCGGATTATGACCCAGGAAAACCCTCGTCCCCCGCGAGGTTGAAGTTCTTAATCCGCCCTTGCGTCACGGCTGCAACAGTTCACGGATCTGCTGCAGCGCGCCGGGGTCCTCGATGGTGGTCAGGTCGCCCGGATCCCGCCCCTCGCAGACGGCCTGTATGGCCCGGCGCAACAGCTTGCCGCTGCGGGTCTTGGGCAGCAGCGACACGAAGCGCACCCGCGCCGGCCGGGCCAGCGCACCCAGGCGCTCGTCCACGACCTTCATGATCTCGCCCTCCAGCCGCAGGCGCGAGGCCTCGTCGGCCACGGCACTCGCGTCGCGCGGCACCGCGAAGGCCACGGCCACCTGCCCCTTGAGCGCGTCGGCCACCCCGACCACGGCCACCTCGGCCACGGCCGGGTGACGGCAGATGCATTCCTCGATCTCGCGGGTGCCCAGCCGATGGCCCGCCACGTTGATCACGTCGTCGGTGCGCCCCAGGATGTAGTAGTAGCCGTCGGCGTCGCGGATGGCCCAGTCGAAGGTGCTGTAGACCATCCGCCCCGGAATGGTCTTCCAGTAGGTGTCGACGAAGCGCTCGTCGTCGCGCCACACCGTCTGCATGAAGCCAGGCGGCGTGGGCAGCTCGATGGCGAGCACGCCTTTCTGGTCGGGACCGTCCAGCTCCTCGCCCGAGATCGAATCGAGCAGCTTGACCTTCCAGCCGTACATGGGCACGCCGGGGCTGCCGAGGCGCGAAGGCCGCGGCTCGACGCCGTTCGCGATGGTCAGGATGGGCCAGCCGGTCTCGGTCTGCCAGTAGTTGTCGATCACCGGGACACCCAGCTCGCCGCTGATCCAGCGCGCGGTGGGTTCATCCAGCGGTTCGCCCGCGAGGAACAGCGCGCGCAGGCTGCTCAGGTCGTGCCGCTTCATCAAGGCCGCATCGTGCTTCTTGAGCACGCGAATGGCCGTGGGCGCACTGAACATCACGCCCACGCGATACTTCTCGACGAGGCTCCACCAGATGCCGGCATCGGGACGCACCGGCAGGCCCTCGTACAGGATGGTGGCCATGCCGGCGATCAGCGGGCCATAGACGATGTAGCTGTGCCCGACGACCCAGCCGATATCACTGGTGCAAAAGAAGGTCTGGCCCGCTTCGCCCTGGAAGATGTGCTTCATGCTGGCCGCCAGCGCCACCGCATAGCCACCCACGTCACGCTGCACGCCTTTGGGCCGGCCGGTGGTGCCGCTGGTGTACATGGTGTAGCTCACGTCGGTCGCGTCCAGCCATTCGCAGGCCACCGTGTCGCCCGCGTGGCGCGCGGCCAGGGCGCCCCAGTCATGGTCGCGCCCGGGCACCCGCTCGACCGGCGCCAGGCCGCGGTCGAGCAGCAGGACCGATTCGGGCTTGAAGGTCGACAGGCGGATGGCCTCGTCCAGCAGCGGCTTGTACGCGATGACCTTGCCGCCGCGCGATCCCGCATCGGCACTGACCACCACGCGCGGCGCCGCGTCCTCGATGCGGGTGGCCAGCGAGCCCGACGCGAAGCCGCCGAACACCACCGAATGGATGGCGCCGATGCGGGCACAGGCCAGCATGGCGACCACCGCCTCGGGCACCATGGGCATGTAGATCAGCACGCGGTCGCCCTTGCCCACGCCCAGGCCGCGCAGCATGGCGGCCGACAGCTGCACCTGTTCGTGCAACTGGGCGAACGTGAGGGTCTCCTCGCGCCCGGTTTCGGTGGAGACGTGGATCAGCGCAGGCTGCCCTCCCCGCTCGGCCAGGTGCCGGTCCACCGCGTTGTGGCACAGGTTGGTGCGGCCACCGCCGAACCAGCGCGTGAAGGGCGGGCGGTCGTTGTCGCAGATGCGCCGCGGCGGGGTTTCCCAGTCGATCAGCCGGGCCTGCTCGGCCCAGAACTCATCAGGTTGCTCGATCGAACGTTGATGGAACTCGCGATAGGACGGCATGCCGGCTGTCTCCTGGAGGGGTGTTGAAAGTGTTCGGCAGCTTCGTTGCCCCGGGCGGGGCCTCACTTGATCAAGGTCAGCATCTCCTTGAATCGGGGGTTCGAAGCGTCGCGGATCCACTCGAACGCGACCATCTCCGTGGTGACCAGTTCGGCACCGGCCCCGGCCAGGCGGTCGAAGGCGGCATCGCGGTTGCGCTCGGTGCGCGAGCCGCAGGCGTCGGTGACCACCCAGACGTCGAACTCTTCGTCCAGCAGTTCCAGCGCGGTCTGCAGCAGGCAGATGTGCGCCTCGCAGCCTGCCAGCACCAGGGTGTCGCGACCCGGGGCGGGGGCTGCCGGTTTCTGCAGGTGGCGCGGCAGGCTGCGGGCATTGCCGGCCGCAGGCCGCGGGGCCGGCCGCAACCGGGGCATCAGCGCGGAGGCGGCGCTGAAGGTGGTCTTGGCGACGGCCGGACCGGTGAGTTCGGCCAGTTCGGGCTCGGTGGGACCCAGGCCCTGCGGGTTCTGTTCACTGGCCCACACCGGCACCTGCACCAGCCTGGCAAGCCGGGCCAGCCGCAGCGCGTTGCCGAACACGTTGGCCTGGTCGTGGATGGCCGGCATCAGGCGCTGCTGGTAATCCAGCAGCACGAGTTGGGAGTCTTGGCTGTCTAGGAGCATAGCCAGGGATTATTGATCCCCCCGAAGCGGCCTGGTGGCCGCCTCCCCCCTAGGGGGCGCAACCAGCGGCCCGGCAAAGCCGGTTCCGCGGTTGCCGCTGGGGGGTGCCTACCGCTGCGCGGTGGCCTGGTCGGCGTTCACCCCAAGGTGCGCAACCAGCGGCCCGACGAAGCCGGTTCCGCGGCGGCACGGGAAGGGCCGGCCGCTACGCGGCGGCCTGCGCGGGTCGTCGCGCCTGCGGCCTGTACCGCTGCCCTGGCAGCGTTCACGCCGCCCGGGGAAAACCACGGATGGGCAGGCTGGTAAGCTCCGCCGCCATGTCACCGTCCCGCTGGTTGTGCGCCGCCCTGCTGGCGCTTCCCCTGACCTGCTTCGCCTGGCCTTCTGCCGACGGTGAGCGTGAGCCGCAACCGATCACCGAGCGAAAGCTGCTCGATCGCCTGGAACAGGCCGGTCACACCGTGATGGACAAGGCAGACGCCATGCGCGAGAAGGCCACCGGGCTGGTCGGGCACGCGATGGGGTTCCTGGGAGTGCCCTACCGGCGCGGCGGCGAGTCGGCCGAGGGCGGCTTCGACTGCAGCGGTTTCGTGCGCGCCATCTATGGCCAGACCGTGGGGCTGGTGCTGCCGCGCCGGGCCAAGGAACAGGCGGCGGCCACCCTGGTGATCGACAAGAAGGACCTGCAACCGGGTGACCTGGTGTTCTTCAACACCATGCGCCGGGCGTTCAGCCACGTAGGTATCTACGTGGGCGACGGCAAGTTCATCCATGCCCCGCGGCCGGGCGCGCAGGTGCGTGTGGAAAACATGGCCGGGCGCTACTGGGCCACGCGATTCGATGGAGCGCGTCGGGTCGATGCGGCGGAGAAAGCCGCCGAGTAGATCGGCCGCCCGGACAAGAAAAAGGCCGGCGAACAGCCGGCCTTTTTCTCATGACTATCGCCGCGGTGGCGGCACGTCGGTGCAGGTGCCGTGCGCGATCTCGGCGGCCATGCCGATGCTCTCGCCCAGCGTCGGGTGCGGGTGGATGGTCTTGCCGATATCCAGTTCGTCCGCGCCCATCTCGATGGCCAGGGCCACTTCGCCGATCATGTCGCCGGCATGGGTGCCGACGATGCCGCCACCCAGGATGCGATGCGTCTGCGCATCGAACAGCAACTTCGTGAAGCCTTCGTCGCGCGTGTTGGCGATGGCCCGGCCCGAGGCCGTCCAGGGGAAATGCCCTTTCTTGATGGCGATGCCCTGGGCCTTGGCCTGGTCCTCGGTGAGCCCGACCCACGCCACCTCGGGGTCGGTGTAGGCCACGCTGGGAATGACGCGCGCCTCGAAGGCCGACTTCTCGCCGGCCGCCGCCTCGGCCGCCACGTGGGCTTCGTGCACCGCCTTGTGGGCCAGCATGGGCTGGCCGACGATGTCGCCGATGGCGAAGATGTGCGGCACGTTGGTGCGCATCTGGATGTCCACCGGAATGAAGCCCCGGTCGGTCACCGTGACGCCGGCCTTGTCGGCACCGATCTTGTTGCCGTTGGGCGAACGGCCCACCGCCTGCAGCACCAGGTCATAGAGCTGAGGCTCCTTGGGGGCCTGCTCGCCCTCGAAGCGAACCAGGATGCCGTCGGCCGTAGCCTCGGCGCCCACCGTCTTGGTCTTCAGCATGATGTTGTCGAAGCGCGGCGCGTTCATTTTCTGCCACACCCGCACCAGGTCGCGGTCGGCGCCCTGCATCAGCCCGTCGAGCATCTCCACGACGTCCAGCCGCGCGCCCAGGGTGGAATAGACCGTGCCCATCTCCAGTCCGATGATGCCGCCGCCCAGGATCAGCATGCGCTTGGGATCCGTGGCCAGGTCCAGCGCGCCGGTCGAATCGACGACGCGCGGGTCCGTGGGCATGAAGGGCAGCCGCATGGCCTGCGAACCGGCCGCGATGATCGCGTTCCTGAACTTGATCACCTGCTTCTTGCCGGTGGTCTCGGCGCCGTCGCCGGTGGTTTCCTCGACCTGCACGTGGTGCGGGTCGGCGAAGCTGCCGATGCCCCGGATCACGGTGACCTTGCGCATCTTGGCCATGGCCGAGAGGCCGCCGGTGAGCTTGCCGACCACCTTCTCCTTGTGCGCCCGCAGCTTGGCGCGGTCGATGGTGGGCTTGCCGAAGCTCACGCCCAGCGCATCGAAGTGGCTCACCTCGTCCATCACGGCGGCCACGTGCAGCAGCGCCTTGGATGGGATGCAACCCACATTGAGGCAGACGCCTCCCAGCGTGGCATAGCGCTCGACCAGCACGACCTTCATGCCGAGGTCGGCGGCGCGAAACGCCGCGGAGTAGCCGCCCGGGCCCGCGCCCAGCACCAGCACGTCGCACTCCAGGTCGGCGCCGCCCGCATAGGTGGACGCCACCGGAGCCGGCTGGCTCGGCGCGCTCGCCGCGGGTTGCGCGGCGGGCGCAGCCGACGGTGCCGGTGCCGCGGGGGCCGGTGCCGGTGCCGCGGCGCCAGCTTCGGCGCTTTCCAGTACCAGCAGCACACTGCCTTCGGACACCTTGTCACCGAGATGGACCTTCAACTCCTTGACCACGCCCGCATGCGTGGAAGGGATCTCCATGGAGGCCTTGTCGCTCTCGACGGTGACCAGTGATTGTTCAGCGCGGATGGTGTCGCCGGGCTTGACCAGCACCTCGATCACGGCGACATCCTTGAAGTCGCCGATGTCGGGAACCTTCACATCTACCAGACTCATTTGTTGTTTTCCTTGGTCTTGACGGTGAACACGTCCCAGGGGCCGGCGGAGTTGCGGTCGAATTCGCAGCCGGCTGCAATGCCGGCCTCCGCCACCTCACGCGCGGTCTTGGCCCGGCCGTAGGTGGCGTGCATGGCGCCCAGCGCGAAACTGCGGCCCGAGCCGATGCCCCAGAACTCCTTGAACTCGAAGACCTCGCGATAGCTGTACAGGCCGTAAATGCCGCTGGCGTTGGCGATCACCACGCTGAACTGGCTGGACTCGTACGGATCGCTGTCCTCTTCCTTGGTCTGCAGGAAGAAGTTGTCCTTGAGGTAGGGGTGCAGCTTGGTGAAGGTGTCGAACACCTCGTCCTTGTTGCCCAGTTGCAGGATCTCGCGCGGCATGGTGCCCAGCGCCTTGCGCAGCACGGGAAAGTGCGCCACGGTGCCGGCCATGCCGATGTAGTTGGGTCCGGTGTCGGTGTCGATCCGAAAGATCTTGGTGTTGTCCTCGTATCGATTGGCCAATCGCGTGTCACCGAAGGTCACCAGGGTGTCCGCCGCGATGGCGATCTGTCCCGCTTTCCGCACCACAACCACAGTCGTCATTGAAACCCGCTTTTCTTCTTAAAGGAGGACCCGGCGGAAGTCAGCCAGGATCTGTCCCAAGTAGGCGTTGAACCGGGCCGCCGCGGCGCCGTCGATCACCCGGTGGTCCCACGATAGCGACAGCGGCAGCATCAGCCGAGGCTGGAACTGCTTGCCGTCCCAGACCGGCTCGGTCTGGCTTTTGCAGACGCCGAGGATAGCGACTTCCGGTGCGTTGATGATCGGCGTGAAGTAACGGCCACCGATACCGCCGAGCGACGAGATGGTGAAGGACGCACCCTGCATGTCGGCCGGGCCGAGCTTGCCGTCGCGCGCCTTCTTGGCCATTTCGGCCATCTCCTGGCTGATCTGCATCACGCCCTTCTTGTCGGCGTCCTTGATCACCGGGACGACCAGCCCGTTGGGCGTGTCGGCCGCAAAGCCGATGTGGAAGTACTGCTTGTAGACCAGCTGATCGCCATCGAGCGAGCTGTTGAACTCGGGAAACTTCTTGAGCGCCGCGACGCTGGCCTTGATCAGGAAAGCCAGCATGGTGACCTTCACGCCGCTCTTCTCGTTCTCCTTGTTCAGCTGAACGCGGAAGGCCTCGAGATCGGTGATGTCCGCATCGTCGTGGTTGGTGACGTGCGGGATCATGACCCAGTTTCGATGCAGGTTGGCGCCGCTGATCTTCTTGATCCGGCCCATGTCCTTGCGCTCGACCGGGCCGAACTTCGTGAAGTCGACCTTGGGCCAGGGAATCAGGCCCAGCGCCTCGCCACCCCCGGCCCCCGACGGCGCCTTGGCCGCGGCGGCACGGGTGCTGGCCTGGCCGCTCATCACGGCCTTGGTGAAGGCCTGCACGTCTTCCTGGGTGATGCGGCCCTTTGGCCCGGAGCCCTTGACCTCTTCCAGAGGCACACCGAGTTCGCGCGCGAACTTGCGCACCGAGGGCGACGCGTGCGGCAGCCCGGTGCGCACCTCCGGCTGGTGCGGCGGCAAGGCGGCCGTGGGCGAGACCCGGCCGTGGCCGGCGGCTCCGCTGGCGGCTTCGGGCGCCGGCGTGGTGCTCGCAGGAGCCGGAGCCGGGGCAGCAGCAGCCGGCGCCGGAGCCGGCGATGCGCCGCCCGCGCTTCCCTCCAGCACGGCGATCAGGTCGCCGATGTTGACCTTGTCACCCAGCTTGACCTTGAGCTCGCGCACGGTGCCCGCGGCCGACGACGGGATCTCCATCGAGGCCTTGTCGGATTCGACCGTGATCAGCGATTGCTCTTGCTTGACCGCGTCGCCGGGTTTGACCAGCAGCTCGATCACGGCGACGTCCTTGAAGTCACCGATATCGGGCACCCGCACCTCCACCGGACCTGCCGACGCGGCCGGCGCGGCGGCGGGTGCCGGTGCCGGTGCCGGTGCCGCCGGAGTCGGCGCAGTGGCAACAGGGGCCGGCGCGGCAGCCGCCGGCGCGGGCGCCCCGGCACCCGCGCCTTCGGCTTCGAGCAGCAACAGCACCGTGCCTTCGGCGACCTTGTCCCCGAGCTTGACCCGCAGTTCCTTGACCACGCCGCCCGCCGACGAGGGGATCTCCATCGAGGCCTTGTCGGACTCGACGGTCACCAGCGACTGTTCGGGCTTGATGGTGTCGCCTGGCTTGACCAGGACTTCGATCACCGCGACTTCTTCGAAGTCCCCGATATCGGGCACCTTCACTTCGATCAACGCCATAAGGATTCTTCTCCTGTTCTTGTTGTGGCGCGCCCGGCGATCAGGCGTACAAGGGGTTCACGCGCTCGGTGTCGATGCCGTAGCGCTGGATGGCTTCGGCGACCTTGGCCACCGGCAACTGGCCTTCATCGGCCAGCGCCTTGAGGGCGGCGACGACGATGTAATGGCGATTGACCTCGAAGTGCTCCCGCAGGCGATAGCGGAAGTCGCTGCGGCCGAAGCCGTCGGTGCCCAGCACCTTGTAGGTGCGGCCGCGCGGCATGAACGGGCGGATCTGCTCGGCGTAGGCCTTCATGTAGTCGGTGGAGGCGACCACCGGGCCGGCATGCGGCTCGAGTTGGCGCGTCACGAAGGACACGCGCGGCTGCTCGGTGGGGTGCAGCAGGTTCCAGCGCTCGCAGTCCTGCCCTTCGCGGGTGAGCTCGTTGAAGCTGGGGCAGCTCCAGACATTGGCCGACACCTGCCATTCCTCTTGCAGCAACTCCTGCGCCGCCAGCGACTCGCGCAGGATGCTGCCCGAGCCGAGCAGTTGCACCTGTGCCTTGTTCTGGCCGGCGCCGGGCTTGAGCAGGTACATGCCCTTGATGATCTGTTCCTCGGTGCCCGGCTGCAGGCCCGGCATGGCGTAGTTCTCGTTCAGCAGCGTGAGGTAGTAGAAGACGTTGTCCTGGTTCTCCACCATGCGCTTGAGACCGTGCTGCATGATCACCGCCACCTCGTGGGCGAAAGTGGGGTCGTAGCTCAGGCAATTGGGAATGGTGTTGGCCATGATGTGGCTGTGGCCGTCCTCGTGCTGCAGGCCCTCGCCATTGAGCGTGGTGCGCCCCGAGGTGCCGCCCAGCAGGAAGCCGCGCGCCTGCATGTCGCCCGCCGCCCAGCACAGGTCGCCGACACGCTGCAGTCCGAACATCGAGTAGTAGATGTAGAACGGCACCATGATGCGGTTGTTCGTCGAGTACGAGGTGGCGGCTGCGATCCAGCTGGACATGCCCCCGGCCTCGTTGATGCCCTCCTGCAGGATCTGGCCCGACTGGTCTTCCTTGTAGTAGGAAACCTGGTCGCGATCCTGCGGGGTGTACTTCTGGCCTTCGTGGTTGTAGATGCCGATTTGGCGGAACAGGCCTTCCATGCCGAAGGTGCGGGCCTCGTCCACCAGGATGGGCACCACGCGGGGGCCGAGCTCCTTGTCCCGCAGCAGCACGGTGAGGAAGCGCACGTACGCCTGGGTCGTGCTGATTTCGCGGCCTTCGGCCGTGGGATCGGTCACCGCCTTGAAGGCGTCCAGCGCCGGCACCGGCAGCTTCTCGTCGGCACGCGGACGGCGGCTGGGCAGGTAGCCGCCGAGCGCCTGGCGGCGCGCGTGCAGGTACTGCATCTCGGGCGTGTTGTCGGCGGGCTTGTAGAACGGCAGGTCGTCGAGCTGGTCGTCCGGCACCGGGATGTTGAAGCGGTCGCGGAAGGCGCGGATGTCGTCGTCACCGAGCTTCTTGGCCTGGTGCGCGATGTTGCGGCCCTCGCCGGCCTTGCCCATGCCGAAGCCCTTGACCGTCTTGATCAGCAGCACGGTGGGCTGGCCCTTGTGGTTCACCGCCTCGTGATAGGCGGCGTACACCTTCTGCGGATCGTGGCCGCCACGGTTGAGGCGCCAGATGTCCTCGTCGCTCATGTTCGCGACCATCTCCAGCGCCTTGGGATGGCGGCCGAAGAACTGCTTGCGCACGAAGGCACCGTCGTTGGCCTTCATGGCCTGGTAGTCGCCGTCGAGCGTCTCCATCATGATCTGGCGCAGGATGCCTTCCTTGTCACGGGCCAGCAGCGGATCCCAGTAGCTGCCCCAGATCAGCTTGATCACGTTCCAGCCGGCGCCGCGGAACTCGCCTTCGAGCTCCTGGATGATCTTGCCGTTGCCGCGCACCGGGCCGTCCAGGCGCTGCAGGTTGCAGTTGACCACAAAGATGAGGTTGTCGAGCTTCTCGCGAGCGGCCACGCCGATGGCGCCCAGGCTCTCCACCTCGTCCATCTCGCCGTCACCGCAGAACACCCACACCTTGCGGTTGGCGGTGTCGGCGATGCCGCGTGCATGCAGGTACTTCAGGAACCGTGCCTGGTAGATCGCCATCAGCGGGCCCAGGCCCATCGACACCGTGGGGAACTGCCAGAACTCGGGCATGAGCTTTGGGTGCGGATAGCTGGAGAGCCCCTTGCCCTGCACCTCCTGGCGGAAGTTCAGCAGCTGCTCCTCGGTGATGCGGCCTTCCATGAACGCGCGGGCATAGATGCCGGGCGCACTGTGCCCCTGGAAGAACAACAGGTCACCGCCGTGGTTCTCGCTCTCGGCATGCCAGAAGTGGTTGAAGCCGGCGCCCAGCATGGTGGCCAGCGAGGCGAACGAGCTGATGTGCCCGCCCAGGTCGCCGCCGTCGGGCGGGTTGAGGCGGTTCGCCTTGACCACCATGGCCATCGCGTTCCAGCGCATGTAGGCCCGCAGCCGCTCTTCGACTTCCAGGTTGCCGGGGCAACGCTCCTCGTCCTGCGGCTCGATCGTGTTCACGTATCCCGTGGTCGCCGAGAACGGCATGTCGATGCCCTGCTGCCGCGCTTCCTCGAGCAACTGCTCCAGCAGGAAGTGGCCGCGTTCCCGACCTTCGTTGGCGATGACCGCCGCGAGGGCGTCGATCCACTCACGGGTTTCCTGGGCGTCCGCATCGTTGGCGGCCGTCCCGAACGCACGATCGGGCTGAGCTGACATGGAATGTGTCTCCTTTGGAGGGGGCAGGTTAACGGATGAAAGGGGTGCGCGTGGCGGCGGCGAGTGTGACACATCTCACCGCTTTTTCAAATAGCGCATGGCCGTTCCGCATTATGAGTTCTTGCTGCGACGCAAATACACCCGGCGTGGCCGCCCCGCGGGCACGCCACCTACACTTCCACGCCTTATGCAGGACTCCCCGACGTCGGAATTGCAAGAGGCAGCGCCGCCAGCGCCGTGGCTGCGTCGTTGGTGGCGCCGGCAGCCAGTCAGCCGCCAGGACCGGGTGGCGATGCTGGCTCCGCTGGTCGCCGTGTTCCTCTTCCTGGCGGCCATCGCATCGGCCTTCGCTTACCTGCGGCTGGAGGAACAGGACCGCGAACTGGAAGCCGTCAAGCGCGACGTCGAGTACGCGCAGCAGCGGCTGCGACTGCGCCTGCTGGAGCGCCAGGAGCAGCTCATGCGCATGGCGCGTGACATCGCCAACAAGGAGATCGACAGCGACGAGTTTGTCGGTCGTGCCGAGTCGATGGTGATCCAGTACCCCGAGTTGCAGGCCTTGTCATGGATCGACGAGCGCCGCCGCATCAAGGCCAGCTACTCGGCGCCCAGCCTGGCCAGCTTCCAGCAGCGCCTGCCCGGCGACGTGCTTCGCGCCGGAGAGACCGAGACCATCTTCAGCCTGGCGCGCGACCTGCAGCAGCCGGTCTATTCGCAGCCGGCCGCCCGCTCGGCCAGCAGCGGACTGCTGCAGTTGCATGTGCCGCTGGCCGACCAGGGCCGCTTCGCCGGGGTCATCCTGGGCGAGTACTCGATCGACAGCCTGCTTCGTTACGGCGTGCCCACGGAAGTGGCGGCCAAATACGCCGTCGCCCTGCTCGATGCGAACGGGCAGATGCTCGCCGGCACGGCCGTGCCGGCACGCAGCGCGGCGTCAAGCCTGCTGCCCTGGTTCACGCCGCAGTCCAACAGCTACGAGATACCCGTCTCGCCGGTCGGCAACGGCCTGGTGATCCGGGCGCAGGCGTATCGCACCTCGCTCGGCGTGGTCGGCAGCGGCCTGTTCTGGCTGGTGGGCACCCTCAGCACCATGACCGCCTGGATGTTGATCGGCAACTGGCGCCACGTGAGGAGGCGCCTGCAGGCGCAGCGCGCGCTGGTCGCCGAGACCAACTTCCGCCGCGCGATGGAAAACTCGGTGCTGACCGGCATGCGCGCCATGGACATGCAGGGCCACATCACCTATGTGAACCACGCCTTCTGCCAGATGACCGGATGGAGCGAGGAAGAACTGGTGGGCCGCGGCGCGCCGTTCCCCTACTGGCCCGACGAGGACCGCGACCAGCTCACCGCACGCCTCGAGGACGAACTGCGCAGCCGCACGACTCCAGGCGGCTTCCAGGTCCGGGTCAAGCGCAAGAACGGAACGCTGTTCGACGCGCGCCTGTACGTGTCGCGCCTGATCGACGACAAGGGCCAGCAGACCGGCTGGATGACGTCGATGACCGACATCACCGAGCCCAATCGCATCCGCGAGCAGCTGCAGGCGTCGCACGAGCGCTTCACCACCGTGCTGGAAGCGCTGGACGCCTCGGTGTCGGTGGCTCCGCTCGGCAGCGAGGAGCTGCTGTTCGCCAACAAGATGTACCGGCAGTGGTTCGGCACCACCACCGTGGGCCACCTGCAGATGGTGGCGCAGGCCGGCACGCCGAACCACCACCGGTCGGACGAATCGCTCGACGAAGTCGACTCCTTCGTCGGCCTGCCCACGGGCCAGCTCGACTCCATCCAGAGCGGCAATGCGGAGATCTTCGTGCCGGAGCTGGGCAAGTGGCTCGAGGTGCGTTCGCGCTACCTCAACTGGGTGGACGGGCGCCTGGCGCAGATGGTGATCGCGACCGACATCACGGCACGCCGCCATGCCGAGGAACAGGCGGCCCTGCAGGCCGAGCGCGCGCAATCGGCCAGCCGCCTGATCACGATGGGCGAGATGGCATCGAGCGTGGCGCACGAACTGAACCAGCCCCTCACGGCCATCAACAACTACTGCAACGGCCTGGTCACGCGCATCAAGCGTCGGCAGATCCAGGAGGACGACCTGCTCGCGGCCCTGGAGAAGACCGCGCGCCAGGCGCAGCGGGCCGGACAGATCATCCAGCGCATTCGCAGCTTCGTGAAGCGCAGCGAACCCAATCGCACGCTGTCCGAGGTTCCGCCCATGGTGACCGAGGCGGTGGAACTGGTGGAGATCGAACTGCGCCGGCGCAACGTGAAGCTGTCCCACTACCTGGCCGCGCGGCTGCCCCGGCTGATGGTCGATCCGATCCTGATCGAGCAGGTGCTGGTGAACCTGTTGAAGAACGGCGCCGAGTCGATCGACCTGGCACGGCGCGCCCCCACCAACCGGAGCATCGAGCTGCGCGTGCTTCCCAAGCAGGTGGACGGGCATGACGTGGTCGCCTTCAGCGTGCGCGACTCGGGCCGCGGACTCGCCCCCGAAGTGATGGATCGTCTGTACGAAGCCTTCTTCTCCACCAAGGCCGAAGGCATGGGGATCGGGCTGAACCTGTGCCGCACGATCGTCGAGTCGCACCAGGGAAGAATGCATGCAGAGAACATCTACAATGGCCCGGACGTGGTGGGCTGCGAGTTTTCCTTCTGGATTCCGGTCAATGCCGCGATGAATAACACAGCAGGCAAGGACGCGGGGGTGACAGCATGAGCCTGATTCCAAAAAAGGGCACCGTCTATGTGGTCGACGACGACGAGGCCGTCCGCGACTCCGTCCAGTGGCTGCTCGAAGGCAAGGACTACCGCGTCCGCTGCTTCGATTCCGCCGAGACCTTCCTGGCCCGCTACGACCCGCGCGAAGTCGCTTGCCTCATCGTCGACATCCGCATGGGCGGCATGACCGGCCTCGAACTCCAGGACAAGCTCCTCGAGCGCAAGTCGCCCCTGCCCATCGTCTTCATCACCGGCCATGGCGACGTGCCCATGGCCGTGAACACCATGAAGAAGGGCGCCATGGATTTCATCCAGAAGCCCTTCAAGGAAGAAGAACTCCTCCACCTGGTCGAGCGCATGCTCGATCACGCGCGCGGTTCCTTTGCCGAGTACCAGAGTGCCGCCAGCCGCGACGCGCTGCTGGCCAAGCTCACCTCGCGCGAGGCCCAGGTGCTCGAACGCATCGTCGCCGGTCGCCTGAACAAGCAGATCGCCGACGACTTGGGCATCAGCATCAAGACCGTGGAGGCGCACCGGGCGAACATCATGGAAAAGCTCAACGCCAATACGGTGGCCGACCTGCTCAAGATCGCGCTCGGGCAGAACGCGCAAAAAAGCAGCTGAGGGCGCCGCTCCCCATCGCCATGGCCCGCTGATGCGGGCCGCTTCGTTTCTCGAGAGACCTTCGCCATGACCGCCCAGCTGATCGACGGCAACGCCCTGTCCAAGCAAGTCCGCGCCGAGGTGGCGCACCGCATCGCCGAATTGAAGGCGCGCGGGGTGCAGCCGCGCCTGTCCATCATCCTGGTCGGCGACGATCCGGCCAGCCAGGTCTACACGCGGCACAAGGTGAACGACAGCACCGAGACCGGCCTGGCGGCCACGCTCGAGCGGTACCCCGCCGACCTGAGCGAGGCCGACCTGCTGGCCCGCATCCGCGCGCTCAATGCCGACGACAGCGTGCACGGCATCCTGGTGCAGCTGCCGCTGCCCAGGCACATGGACGCGCACCGGGTGATCGAGACCATCTCGCCCGCCAAGGATGTCGACGGCTTCCACGTCGCCAGTGCGGGTGCGCTGCTGGTGGGCCAGCCGGGGTTCTGGCCCTGCACGCCCTATGGCTGCATGAAGATGCTCGAATCCATCGGCTTCGGGTTGCGCGGCAAGCATGCGGTGGTGATCGGCCGCAGCAACATTGTCGGCAAGCCCATGGCGCTGATGCTGCTGCAGAAGAACGCCACCGTCACCATCTGCCACAGCGCCACGCCCGACCTGGGTGCCTTCACCCGGCAGGCCGACGTGATCGTCGCCGCCGTGGGACGGCGCAACCTGGTCACCGCCGACATGGTCAAGCCGGGCGCGGTGGTGATCGATGTCGGCATGAACCGCGACGACGCCGGCCGGCTGTGCGGCGACGTCGACTTCGAGGGCGTGCGCCAGGTCGCCGGCTGGATCACGCCGGTGCCCGGCGGCGTCGGCCCCATGACCCGGGCCATGCTGCTGGTCAACACCCTGGAAGCGGCCGAGCGCGCCACGGCCTGATCGACGCCATCGGGGGAATCAATCGCCGCCTCCAAGGAGGCGGCGGCGGCTGGCGCACAATCCGCCGTCATGAGCAATCCCCTCCTCGATTTCTCCGATCTCCCGCTCTTCGACCGCATCCGCCCCGAGCACGTGGAGCCGGCGCTCGACACCCTGCTGGCCCAGGCCGAGCAGGCGCTCGAGGCGGTCGTGGCGCCCGACTTCCCCGCCGACTGGACCGCGCTCTCGCGCACCCTGGACACCGCCACCGAGCGCCTGGGCCGCGCCTGGGGCGCCGTGAGCCACCTCAACAGCGTGGCCGACACGCCCGAGCTGCGTGCCGCCTACAACCAGGGGCTGCCGCGCGTGACCGACTTCTGGACCCGGCTGGGCAGCGACGAGCGCCTCTACGCCAAGTACAAGGCGCTCGATCCGTCCCGCCTCACGCCGGAACAACGCCAGGCCCACAAGAACGCCATCCGCAGTTTCGTGCTGGGCGGCGCCGAACTGACCGGCGCGGCCAAGCAGCGCTTCGCCGCGATCCAGGAGCGGCAGGCCGAGCTGAGCCAGAAGTTCAGCGAGAACGCGCTCGACGCCACCGACAGCTACGCCTACTACGCCGGCGCCGACGAGCTCGACGGGGTCCCGGAAGACGTGGTGCAAGCCGCGCGTGCCGCCGCCCAGGCCGAGGGCAAGGACGGCCACAAGCTCACGCTGAAGATGCCGAGCTACCTGCCGGTGATGCAGTTCGCCCGCAGCAGCCAGCTGCGTGAACGGCTCTACCGCGCCTACGTCACGCGCGCCAGCGACCAGGCGCCCGAAGAGGGACGCCGGTTCGACAACACCGACGTGATCCGCGAGATCCTGGCGCTGCGCAAGGAAGAAGCCCAACTGCTGGGGTTCAAGAATTTTGGCGAGGCGTCGCTGGTGCCCAAGATGGCGGACTCGCCGCAGCAGGTCGTGGACTTCCTGCGCACCCTGGCCGCCAAGGCACGTCCCTATGCCGAACGCGACGTCGCGGACATGCGCGCCTTCGCCGCCGAGCACCTGGGCATCGCCGACCCGCAGCCCTGGGACTGGTCCTTCATCGGCGAGAAGCTCAAGGAGGCGCGCTACGCCTTCAGCGAACAGGAGGTCAAGACCTACTTCACCGCGCCCAAGGTCCTGGGGGGCCTGTTCAAGATCGTCGAAACCCTGTTCGAGGTGGCGATCCGCCGGGACCAGGCGCCGGTGTGGCACGAGTGCGTGGAGTTCTACCGCATCGAACGCGCCGGCCAGCTGGTCGGCCAGTTCTACCTCGACCCTTCGGCACGCAACGGCAAGCGCGGCGGCGCCTGGATGGACGACGTGCGGGCGCGCTGGCTGCGCCCCGACAACGGCCAGCTGCAGACGCCGGTGGCGCACCTGGTGTGCAACTTCGCCACGAGCGTGGCCGGCAAGCCGCCCCTGCTCACGCACGACGACGCCACCACCCTCTTCCACGAGGCCGGGCACGGCCTGCACCACATGCTCACGCAGGTCAACGAGCGCGATGTCTCGGGCATCAGCGGCGTCGAGTGGGACGCAGTCGAACTGCCCAGCCAGTTCATGGAGAACTTCTGCTGGGAGTGGAACGTGCTGCGCCACATGACGGCCCACGTGGACACGGGCGCTCCGCTGCCGCGCGGGCTCTTCGACAAGATGGTGGCGGCCCGCAACTTCCAGGCCGGCTTGCAGACGCTGCGCCAGGTCGAGTTCGCCCTGTACGACATGCTGCTGCACACCGAGCACGACCCGGCCGGCGACTTCCTGGCGCTGCTTGCCCAGGTGCGCGACGAGGTGGCCGTGATCAAGCCGCCGGCCTTCAGCCGCACGCCGCACACCTTCAGCCACATCTTCGCGGGCGGTTACGCTGCCGGCTACTACAGCTACAAGTGGGCCGAGGTGCTTTCGGCCGATGCCTGGGCGGCCTTCGAGGACTCGATGGACGAACATGGTGAGCCCAGCCTCGAGACGGGGCGGCGCTATCGGCAGTGCATCCTCGAGGCCGGTGGCAGCCGGCCGGCGATGGAGTCGTTCAAGGCGTTCCGCGGCCGCGAGCCGAGCATCGATGCGCTCCTGCGTCAGCAGGGGATGGCCTGAGGGAAGAGGGGGTGAAGATGAGCGCCCACGGTATCGCACTCGCATTCGTCGCCGCGACCGCCGCATGGGCCGGTCCTGCGCAATCGCAGCAGGTCTGGCGCAGCGTCACGCCCGATGGCCGGGTGATCTTCTCCGACGTGCCGCCGCCGCAGGCCGCATCGCCCGCGCCGACCGCGCCAACCGGGGCCGGCTCGAGTGCCTCCGCCCTGCCCTATGCCTTGCGCCAGGTCGCCGATCGCTATCCGGTCACCCTCTACACCAGCGACAACTGCGCACCTTGCGCGACCGGGCGCAACCTGCTGCGGTCCCGGGGCATCCCCTTCAGCGAGCGCACCATCAGCACGGAGGCCGACGTGCAGGCCCTGCAACGCCTGATGGGCGAGCGCTCCCTGCCCGTGCTCACGATCGGCCGGCAGCAGATCAAGGGCCTCATCGAATCCGAGTGGCAGCAGTACCTGGATGCGGCCGGCTATCCCCGCACCTCGGCCTTGCCGCCCAACTGGCGGCCGGCCGCGCCCATGCCCCTGGTCGCCAGCGCACCGGCTCCTGCCGCAGCACCGCAACCCGCGCCTGCTGCGGCCGCCGACCCGCCGCCAGCGCGTGCCCCCTCGGCGCCCGCGCGAACCGGCGACAACCCGGCGGGCATCCAGTTCTAGCGCCCCGAGCGGCACCCGGCCGGTTCCCACCCTTTCTGGAACCAAGCTGACGGGAAGGTCACTGAGCGGGGCCCCGATCGTGGGCGTGGAACAGGAGCCCTCATGGATAAAAGAAACCTTGCCCAGAAGCTGATCACCAACTTCGGGGCACTGCTGTCACTGCCAGACCTGAAGCTGGACGCCACCACCAACAGCTGCGTGCTGCTCTTCGACAGCGACATCGTGGTCAACATCGAGCTCGACGAACCTACCGGTCAGCTGATCGTCTCGACCTTCCTCGAGGAAATCCCCGTCCATGGCGCCGAGCCCCTGCTGCGCGAGCTGATGATCGCCAACCTGTATTGGCACCGCACCGATGGCGCCACCCTTGGCCTGGAGGACGCGACCAACGGTGTCATCCTGGCGCAGCAACGGAACGTCACCGAACTCGACGACGCCAGCTTCGAGAAAATGGTCGAAGCCTTCGTGAACCAGGCCGAGCGCTGGAAGAAGCACATCGCGCAGGCCCGCAACGGGTCCACGCCGGAACTGAGCCAACCCGCTCTGGCCACCTCGTCGGGCGACGGCCCGCGAATCTTCGGCTGATCGCCCTGCCGCCGGGGCGCTGCCTCGAGGGCTACCAGTTCAGGGTCTGCACGCCCGAGGCGGTCCCCAGCAGACACACCGATGCCTTCTGGTGCGCGAACACCCCCACGGTCACCACACCCGGCCACTGGCTCACCTCGCCCTCGAACCCGAGGGGATCACGGATCTGCAGGCCGATGACATCGAGGATCTGCTGGCCGTTGTCGGTCACGAGCGGATGACCGTCGCGGGTGCGCAGACGGGCCGTTCCGCCCATGCGGGCGAACTGGCGCGTGATGCGGCCCACCGCCATCGGGATGACCTCCACCGGTAGCGGAAACCGCCCCAGCACGGGAACGCGCTTGGACTCGTCGGCGATGCACACGAAGCGCCGTGACTGCGCCGCGACGATCTTCTCGCGGGTGAGCGCCGCACCACCGCCCTTGACCATGTAGCCCTGGTCGTCGATCTCGTCGGCGCCGTCGATATAGACCGACAGCTCCTCGACCTCGTTGGCGTCGAAGACGCGGATGCCCAGGGCCTGCAGGCGCTGGGTGGACGCTTCGGAGCTGGAGACCGCGCCGGGCAGGCGGTCCTTCATCGTGGCCAGCGCATCGATGAACTTGTTGACCGTGGAGCCCGTGCCCACGCCCACGATCTCGCCAGGGACCACGTACTGCAGCGCCGCCTGGCCGACCAGCGCCTTCAATTCATCCTGAGTCACGCGACAATCCTCGACCTGAGAACCCGCGATTATCCATGGCCCTCCTGCCTTACCTGCCCGCCCGATCCCTGTTGTTCAAGCTCGATGCAGAGGCCGCCCACGACCTCACGCTCAGCACCCTCGCCCGCTTGCAGAACACGCCCCTGCAGCGCGGGTGGCAGCAGCCGCAGGTGCCGGACCCGATCGAGATCGCCGGCCTGCACTTTCCCAATCGCGTCGGCCTGGCCGCAGGGCTGGACAAGAACGCGCGCTGCATCGACGCCTTCGCCGCCATGGGATTCGGCTTCGTCGAGGTCGGCACCGTCACCCCGCTGGGCCAGCCGGGCAACCCCAAGCCGCGCATGTTCCGCCTGCCCGAGGCCGAGGCGCTGATCAACCGGCTCGGGTTCAACAACGAAGGGCTCGAATCCTTCATCGCCCATGTGCGCCACAGCCAGGTGCGCCGCATGCCCGGCCGACTGGTGCTGGGGCTGAACATCGGCAAGAACGCGAGCACGCCGATCGAGCGCGCCACCGACGACTACCTGCTCGGGCTGGAGGGCGTGTACCCCCACGCCGACTATGTGACCGTGAACATCTCCAGCCCCAACACGCAGAACCTGCGCAGCCTGCAGTCGGACGAGGCGCTCGATGCCCTGCTGTCCGCGCTCGCCACGCGGCGGTCGCAGCTGCGGGAGCGCCATGGCCGGCAGGTGCCGCTGTTCGTCAAGATCGCGCCCGACCTGGAAGGCGTGCAGGTCCAAGTGATCGCCGCCAGCCTGCGCCGGCACGGCATGGACGGCGTGATCGCCACCAACACCACGCTCGGCCGCGACAGCGTGCGCGGCCTGGCGCATGCGCAGGAGGCGGGTGGGCTGAGCGGCCGACCGGTGTTCGAGGCCAGCAACCGCGTCATCGGCCAGTTGCGCCAGGCGCTGGGGCCGGGCTTTCCCATCATCGGGGTGGGCGGCGTGCTCAGTGGCGCCGACGCAGTGGCCAAGATCGAGGCCGGGGCCGACCTGGTGCAGGTCTACACCGGCCTGATCTACCGCGGCCCCGCGCTGGTCACCGAAGCCGCTCGCGCGTTGAAGGCGATGCCGCGGCGCCGCTGATCTGATCTCAGGCGTCGAGCAGTTCCACCACGTCCTGCGCGATCGCCAGCGAACTGGTCAGGCCGGGCGACTCGATACCGAAGAGGTTGACCAGGCCGCGCACGCCATGCCGGCCCGCGCCATCGATGCGGAAATCCGGCGCGGGCTGGTCGGGTCCGTGGATCTTGGGCCGCACGCCGCTGTAGCTTGGGGCCAGCGCGCCATCGGGCAAGTCGGGCCAGTAGCGGCGCACCTCGGCGTAGAAGCCGTCGGCGCGGCGCGGATCGACGCCGTAATCGATGGCTTCGGGCGAATCGATGTCCAGCCACTGCAGGTCCGGCCCGAAGCGGGCCTGCCCCCCGAGATCCAGCGTGAGGTGAACCCCCAGCCAGGCATCCGCCGGCGCCGGGTAGACCAGCCGCGAGAACGGCGACTTGCCGGCCAGGCTGTAGTAGTTGCCCTTGGCGTATCGAGCCTGCGGCACGTGCTCGGGTGCCAGTCCTTCGAAGCGGCTGGCCAGTTGGCAGGCATGTAGCGAAGCGGCATTCACCAGGTGGTCGGCCGCGATCTCGCTGCCGTCGGCCATGCGCAGCACATGGGGCTCACCCGGACCACCCAGCACCGCGCCAGCCACAGCCGATCCCAGCGCCACCATCCCGCCCGCGCGCTCGAGGTCACCCTGCAGCGCCAGCATCAACCCGTGACTGTCCACGATGCCGGTGGTGGGCGACAGCAGCGCCGCGGTGCAGCGCAGCGCCGGTTCCAGCTCGCGCGCCTGCGCCGCCTCCAGCCACTGCACCGGCACGCCGTTGGCCTGTGCCCGTGCCTGCAGCGCCTTCAGCGCCGACGCCTCCTCATCACTGTTGGCCACGACCAGCTTGCCGCAGCGCCTGTGCTCCACCCCGTGGCTCGCGCACAGGGCATACAGCAGCTCCTTGCCTCGCACGCACAGCCGGGCCTTCAGTGACCCCGGCGTGTAGTACAGCCCGGCGTGGATCACCTCGCTGTTGCGGGAACTCACCCCCTGCCCGATGGCGGGCTCGGCTTCGAGCACCAGGGTCTCGTGCCCCGCCTGCGCGAGCGCCCGGCCCACGGCCAGCCCCACCACGCCCGCGCCGATCACGATGGCGTCGACGCGGTCCATCAGGAGAGACTCCGCGGATCCAGCACCAGCAGGTCCTCGACCAATTCGCGCAAGTGGCCGCGCAGGCGATCGAAACCGTCATGGGGTTCGAGTGTGGCTTCGTCCATGTAGAGCCGGCGATTGATCTCGAGCTGCACGCTATGCCGCTGGCGGGCCGGATCCCCGTAGCGTCGCACCAGCTCCACGCCTTTGTACGGGTGGTTGTACGAGACGCCGTAGCCCTTGGCCCGTAGCTGTTCGCAGATCCACCGCGACACCGCGGGGGACGCCGTGCTGCCGTCCCGGTCGCCCACCACGAAGTCCTCGTGCTCGAGCCCCGGGAACTCGGTCGCGTGGCTGGCGGCCACCGCGGGCATGGAATGGCAATTGACGTGGATGCTGTAGCCGTGCCGCTCGTGGGCATCCGCGATCGCCTGGGCCACCGCCTGGTGATAGGGCTTCCAGCACTGCTCGATGCGCGAGCGCACCTCGGCGACGCTCAGCGGCCGGTCATACAGCGGCACGCCTTCATCGGTGCAGCGCCAGATCAGCCCCTTGCCCAGCCGCACCTTGGCATGGACGGCCGGGTCGGCGCTCAGCCCATCAGGCCAGGGCTCTTGCAGCATCTGCGGGTCGATCTCCCACAGGCCGCGGTTGGCATCCAGGTAGCTGCGCGGAAACAGGGCCTCGATCCAGGCCGCCCCAAGTGCCGGGGCGAAGTCGTACAGCGCCTCCACGTGCGTGTCCTCGGCGCGCCGCAGCAAGGCCGGGTCGCAGCAAAAACGGAAGTCCTCGGGGTAGTTCTTGCCGCTGTGCGGTGAATCGAGCACCAGCGCGGTGGTGCCTGGCAGATAGACGACCTGAGAAGAACGCATGGCGGCCATTTTGGCGCAGCAGCGCCATCGCCGATGCCCTTCAGCCGCAAGGCAGGTCCGAACGGGCCACTGTCGGCCGGGCCACCGCGCGGATGCCGTAGCCGAGGGCTGCCGGTAACCAGGGCTGCAGCGCCGCATCGAAGCGACCGATGGCCGGGTGCTGGGTCAGCAGCCACTCGGGCACCAGGCTTTCGGCCTCCATCGCCTGCACCGTCCAACCCGCATCGCGCAGGTCGTGGCGCAGTCCGGCAGCGGTGTAGAGGTGATAGGCCAGGGTCTGGTCGCGCCGGCAGATGCGGCGCTGGAACTCGATGTCGCCCAGCTGTTCGCGCTGCCCGTGGGCCAGCGAACGCAGCAGCTCCAAGGGGCGGCGGCGCCAGAGGCTGGGCACCGACAGCAGCAAGCGGGCGCCGGGCGTTGCCACTGCGCGCAGCTGGCGCAGCGTGTCCAGCCGCAGCTGGCGCGGTCCGATATGGCTCAGGACACCGAAGAGCATGAGCAGGCAGTCGAAGCGCTCGTTCGGCGGCAGCGCTTCGGCACCTCCCGCCAGGAGCCTCACGCGAGCTTGCGCCGGATGGCCCTGCAGCCGCTGCGCGAACTCGGCCAATGCAGCCTGCGAAATGTCGCAGCCCAGCAGCTCCTGCGCCCCCGCTTCGACCAGCGCCAGCGCGTAGCGGCCGTTGCCGCAGCCCAGGTCCAGCACCCGGGCCGCGCCGCCCGCACCGTGCCTCAGCAGGAAGCGCAGCGTGCCGGGATTGGGGCGCGGATAGCGCTGCCCGTACTCGTGCGAAGAAAAGTACCCATCGTAGAGCTCGCGCAACTGTTCGCGCCGGTTCTGCCAGACGCCGCTCACAGGCAGTCCTCGGGCGTGCCCTTGCCGGCCGAATCGCCGCAGTACCACGCGCCGCCCGGCAGGCGCCGCGTCCAGGCCTCGTGCCGGCGGCGGGTGAAGTCCGATTCCGGAATGCCCCACTTGCGCTGCAGGTCGAGCAGCAGGCCGGTGCGGTGCCAGTCGGCCACCGCATGCGAGACCCGTGCCTCCAGCCGGCCGCCGCCTTCGTCGGGGTGGACGGCAATGGCCCACGGTGCCACGTGCAGCGTGGGCAGGGGCATCTCGAATTCCGCCAGCCAGGCCGGCTCCTGAAGCAGCGCGATGATGTTGATGTCGTCATACAGCACGGCGTCGCAGCGGCCGTCGCGCAGCGCCGCGAGCGCCAGGTGATTGCCGTACACCGCCACCACGTCCACGCCATGGGTCACGGTGATCGCCCGGTTGTAGAACGCGCCGCGGCGTCCGCACACGCGGCGGTTGCGCAGGTCGCTCCAGCGGGTGAAGCCCTTGTCGCGCCGTGCCATCACGTTGGCCCCCGACGCGTAGTAGTGCGGCAGCACCAGTCGCAGCTGCTGGCGCCGGTCCGGCGTGTCGGACAGCGTGGCCACCAGCACGTCGACCTGGCGGCGCGCCACCGCGTCGATGCGCTCGGCGGTCAGCAGCCCCACCAGTTCCAGTCGCACCCCGAGCCGGCGGGCGAGGTCGGCCGCGAGGTCGGGCTCCAGGCCCACGGGCAGGCCGCTGCGCGGATCGAGGTGGCCCCACAGCGGCACATCTTTCTTCACCCCCACGACCAGCCGCCCGCGCCGCTGGATCTCGTCCAGCGCATCGCCCGCGGCGGTCGCGCGCGGCAGCCACGCGACCAGCACCAGCGCCGCCAGCAGCAGATGGAGCAGGTGCCCGCGCCTCATGGCAGCGCCCCATGTCGCAGGCAATGCACCGCCATGCCGGTGATGTCGTCGAACTGCTCGGCTTTTCCGGCGAAGCGGCGCGCCGCTTCGATGATGCGTTGAACCGCCTCCTGCGCACTGGTCGGCGGACGGCCCTCGAACAGCGCCAGCAGGCGCTCGGCACCGAACTGCCGCGTGCTCTCGTCCTCGCCCTCGGTGACACCGTCGGTGTACATCAGCACCGTGTCACCCGGCGCCAGGCTGGCCTGCCGCTGGGTGTACACCAGGTCCTCCATGACCCCGAAAGCCGTCCCGCCGGTGGCGGGCAGCCATTCGCAACGGCCATCGGCGCGGACCAGCAGCGGCGGCGGGTGGCCCGCGTTCACGTAGGCCAAAGACCCCGTCCCGGGGTCGTACTGCAGGTGCACACCGGTCACGAAGGTGCTGTTGTCGTTGTCCACGCACAAGCCGTTGTTCACCTGCGCGGCCACTTCGGCCGGCGAGGTCAGTCGGTGCGTGGCCAGCGAGCGCAGCAGGGTCTTGGCCACCATGGCGAAGAGTCCGGCGGCGATTCCCTTGCCGCTCACATCGGCCACCACCAGGGCACGGCGGCCATCGGCCAGCTCGAAGTGGTCGAAGAAGTCACCGCCGACCTCACGCGCGGGCGCGGTGCTGCCCCAGAGCGAGTAGCGCGTGTCGCTGGGCCACTGGCGCGGCAGGATGGACTGCTGCATGGCCGCGGCGATGTCCAGCTCGTTGCGCAGCGTGCTCAGTTCGACCGAGTGCCGAAAGCCCTGGGTGATGGCCTCGAACCACGGCCGCCAGGCCTTGGGAACCCTGGGCATGGGCCGGGGCTGCAGGCGGGACTCGGCAATCAGGTGCTCCACCAGCCGGGCCGCCGGCGCCACGAACTCGCGCGAGCTGATGGCATAGATCAGCGCCATCATCAGCGCGATGGCCAGCAGGGCCGCGCCCATGGCCGGCGCGCGCTCGGACAACAGGTGCAGCCAGAGATCGGTGCGCGCGACCGCGTAGACCAGTTCCCAGGGGGCCGCCGTGAAGCCGCGCCGGATCACCAGCCAGTCGTCGACGACCGCGGCCTCGCCGTCGGGCAGCGCCCGGAGATCGTCCATGTTCGTGAGCAGCCCGGGCGAGAACAGATGCACCAGGCGGTGCAGCGAGCGCACGGACAACGGATCGCCATAGATGGCGGGATTGGCCAGTACCGAGCCTTCGGAATCGACCACGGCCACGCTGCCCAGCGGATAGCCGAAGCTGGCGTTGACGCGATGCAGGTGGTCCAGGCTCATGTCGAGCGAGACCACGCCCATGAAGCGGGCCTGCTCATACACGGGCGCCGCCACCGGCACCAGCAGGCCGGCTTCATCCCCCGCGAAAAAGCTGGGTCCCCAGAACTTCAGGCGCTCCGGGTTCTGTGCTGGCTGGCCCATGTGCCACACCGGGTCATCGAACACGCGGCCGTCGAAGGGCAGTTCTTCGGAGGGGCGCCAGGGCGACACCAGGTGGAAGCCATGAACCGAGATGAAGCGCGTGCGGGCCGCCTGCGGCCGCTGGAAGGCCAGCGCCTGCAAGCGCGGATCGAGCCCCAGGGCGGAGTCCAGGTCGCAATAGAAGTCGACGTCGCGACCGCGCAGGCCGCCCTGCCCGACCAGGTTGCCACCCGCGTCCAGGTCGGCCAGGGCGTCCCGGTCGAAGCCGCCGTTGGGGCGCTCACGCAAGCCGGCGGCGGCCCACCGTGCCGGCACCGGCCCGCAGCTGCGGGCGGGACGCGGCTCGGCCACCAGCGGCCCCGCCGCCATGCGCAGGGAATCGACCTCGTCGGCCGAGGAGCGCAACACGAACTCGAGGAACTGGTGATGGCGCTGCAGGTGGCCCTGGATGCTCTCGATCTCGTCGGCCATGCTGCGTCGCAGTTGCTGCACGAGAAACACCACCAGCACCAGCAGCAGCACCGCATAGGCCAACCCGATCTTGCGGTTGTAGTTGCGGAAAAAGCGCAGCTCGGGCGCGGGTGCGTTCATTCCACCTCCAAAGGAGAGGCGGAGCATAAACGCTTAAATCCGGCCGGAAGATCAGTTGTTCTACTGAATTCCGGGGGTCAGCCGCGCTCAGGCCCGCTCGAAAATCGCAGCGATGCCCTGTCCGCCGCCGATGCACATCGTGACGAGCGCGTAGCGCCCCTGCACCCGCTGCAGCTCGTAGACCGCCTTGGTGACCAGGATCGCCCCGGTGGCGCCCACCGGGTGCCCCAGTGAAATGCCGGATCCATTGGGGTTGAGCCGAGCGGGGTCGAACCCCAGCTCGCGCGCCACGGCGCAGGCCTGGGCGGCGAAGGCTTCGTTCGACTCGATCACGTCGAGTTGCCCGACCGACAGCCCCGCCTTCTGCAGCGCCACTCGCGTCGCCGGCACCGGTCCGATGCCCATGACCTGCGGATCGACCCCGGCATGCGCGTACGAGACGAGCCGCGCCATCGGGCGCAGCCCGTGGTCGCGCACGCCCTGGGCGCTGGCCAGCACCACGGCCGCAGCGCCGTCGTTGATGCCCGAGGCATTGCCGGCCGTCACCGTGCCGCCCTCCTTGCGGAACGCCGGCTTCATCTGGGCCAGCACCTCCACGCGCGTGTCGGCCTTCACGTGCTCGTCGGTGTCGAACGTCACCTCGCCCTTGCGGCTGGCGATGCGCACCGGCGTGATCTGCTCCTTGAAGCGACCTTCGGCGATGGCCGCGGCCGCGCGTCGATGGCTCTCGGCCGCCAGTTCGTCCATCTGCTGCCGGGTGATGCCGTGGCGCTCGGCCACGTTCTCGGCCGTGACCCCCATGTGGATGCGGTGGAAGGGGTCGTGCAGGATGTTGAGCATGTAGTCCTGCATCTGCATGTCGCCCATGCGCTGGCCCCAGCGCGCGGCGGTGGCCAGGTAGGGCCCGCGCGACATCGACTCGGCCCCGGCGCCAATCGCCACCTGTGCATCGCCCAGCAGCAGGCACTGGGCGGCCGACACCACCGCCTGCAGGCCCGAGCCGCACAGCCGGTTGACGTTGAAGGCCGGCACCTCCTGCGGCAGGCCGGCCTCGATGGCGGCCACGCGGCTCAGGTAGGCGTCGCGCGCGTCGGTCGGCATCACGTTGCCCATGACCAGGTGGCCCACCGCGTCGGCCGGTGCGCCGCTGCGCTCGAGCGCGGCCCGCACGGCGGTGGTGGCGAGCTGCGACAGCGGCACATCCTTCAGGCTGCCGCCGAAAGTGCCGACGGCGGTTCGGGCGGCGGCGACGACGAAGACTTCAGGCAGGGACATGGAGGGCCTCTCGAACAGTGGATGGAGGGCTGGGAGGCTGTGGATGCGTTCGCAGCTTCTCAGGTGGCGCGGCGCACCGCGGCCGGTTCGCCGCGGGTGCCGCCGGACAGCCAGAAATCGAGCACGCCCCCGAGGAGGGCGGCGTCGATGGGTTTGGCCAGGTAGTCGTTCATGCCGCAGGCCAGGCAGCGGTCGCGGTCGTCGCTCACGGCACCGGCGGTGAGCGCCACGATGGGCATGGTGAAGCCGGACGCCCGCAACTGGCGCGTGGCCTCGAAGCCGTCCATCACCGGCATCTGGCAATCCATCAGCACCAGCGCGAAGGACTGCTCGCGGCACAGGCGCAGCGCATCTTCGCCGTGCACCGCCGTGGTCACCTGGGCAAAGCCCAGCTTCTCGAGCAGCGCCCGCGCCACCATCTGGTTGATCGGGTTGTCTTCCACCAGCAGCAGCGGTGCGGTGCTCGCAAGCACGCGTTGGGCCGGCTGGACGACGGGGCCGGTCGCGGCCGGCACCAGCGGGATCTCCAGGGTGAAGGTGGACCCGGAGCCCGGTGCGCTGGACACCCGGATGTCGCCCCCCATCAGCAGCGCCAGGTCGCGCGAGATGGCCAGGCCGAGGCCGCTGCCCTGGAAGCGCCGGGTGCTGGAGGCGTCCACCTGCGAGAAGCGCTGGAACAAGCGCGCCTGGTCCAAGGGCGAGATGCCGATGCCGGTGTCGGTCACGGCGAACAGCAGCGAGCGTTGGCGCGCCAGGCTGCCCATGTCCACCGACAGTGCGAAGCCCCCGCGGTCGGTGAACTTGAGCGCGTTGCCCAGGAGGTTGAGCAGGATCTGGCGAAGCCGCTGCGGGTCGACGGTGACGTACCGCGGCAGCTCGGGCGCTCGGCGCAGCTCGAAGCACACCGACTTGGCGCGGGCGCGGTCCAGGAACAGGCCGCCGATCTCCTCGAGCAAGGCGTGCAGGTCGCACGCCGCCGGCTCCAGCACCATCTGCCCGGCGTCGATCTTGGAGAAATCGAGCACGTCGTTCACCAGCCCGAGCAGCGCGTGCGCACAACTGTTGATCAGGTTCACGTAGCCCGCCTCGCGCGCCGGCAGTTCGGATTCCTGCAGCACCCGCGACAGCCCGATCACGCCGTTGAGCGGGGTGCGGATCTCGTGGCTCATGGTGGCCAGGAAGTCGGCCCGCGCCCGCTTGGCCTGCTCGGCCGCCTCCACGGCGGCCTGCAGTGCGCTCTGGTGGCGCTTGCTCTCGGTGATGTTCTTGGTGGTGCCGATCACATGCAGCACCCGGCCGGCGCCGTCGCGGGCGGTGACCTGCCCCTCGGTCTGCACCCAGATGCGGGCGCCCGAGGCCTTGGTCACCTCGTGCTCGATGCTGAACTGTGCGACGCCCGCGTCGGCCGCCAATGCCAGCAGCGCATCGCGGAAGGCCTCGGCGGTCTCGCCCACGCCCAGGTGCGCCAGCTGCTGCGAAGCCACCGTGCGCGCATCGGGCGAGAAGCCCAGGATCTGCTGCCAGCTGGCCCAGAGCACCACCCGGTCGTCAGCCGGCGTGTACTCCCACAGCCCGAGGCCGCTGGCGCGCAACGCGAGCTCGAGGCGGTCCTCGGCGGACAGCTTGCCGCTGGCGGCGGGCTCGCCCTGGGGCGGCCACGGGGGCTGGATGTCGGCGAGTGGATACAGGGGCTGCGGGATCATGGCGGCGGGTGCGCAGCCCGTACGGCCGCGTAGCGCCGCATGCTAGCACCGGGTTTCAGGCCGCCTGGTACGGCTTGCCAGGGGCTGAAGCCGGCGCGCCACAGGCGGGGGCCACCGCGCCCGGGCGGTGTGTCGGAATCGGCGCGCGCAGCCACACGTCAACGCCCGATGATGTCCAGCGGTACATCCAGCACCAGCCGGTGCTGGAGCGGCGCGCCCAGGCCGGGGCGTTCGCTCAGATCCAGCACCACGCTGCTGCCCTGCGGCAGCGCCAGCCGCAGGTTCAGCGCCAGCACGCGCTCGGACTCCGCGTTCCAGGCGCTTTGTTCGGCCACGGTCAGGCCGGCGCTCAGCTGACGGGTGAGGTCGGCACGGGCGGATGCGCGCAGGCGCGACCGCGGCTGCACTTCGTGGGCGGCCGCGGCGGCCGGTGTCCAGTCGGGTTCGAAGCCGTCCCAGCTCAGGCGCCAGCGGGCACCGAGCGCCTGGCCGGCAACCCGCATGCCGGTACGCAGGCCGCTGCCGCCGTCGGATTCCGAGCGTGCCAGCACCGCAGCGAGATGGGCGCCGTCGGGCCGGCGGTGGGCGATCTCCACCCCGGCGGCCTGCCGGGTTGCGCTCCACTCCGTGCGGGCCTCGACCGTCGTGCGGTGGCCGACGCCGCGCCGGTAGGCGCCCGCCATGAATGCCGGGCCGTAGCGGTCATCCGGCGTGCCCCAGCCGCTGCGCAGGCGACCCAGCTCCAGCTCGTAGTCCCAGGCACCGGGCGCGAGGTCGGCGATGTCGGCCACCGGGGCCACCACCGGCACCGCCGCGACGCCGGGGCCGCGCGCCATCGCCGGCGGCGGCGGGGCGCCGAATCCGAGCGGGGTGACCGGCAGGGCCGCGTGGGCCGTGGGCCGCGCCAGGGCCTCGTGACCCGGCCGCAGGGTCAGGCTGCGGCCCAGCCGCAGGCCACCGAGGCGTACCGGGCGGCTCCAGCCGCCGCCGCTCGCGAGCGTGTCCCCGAGCACCAGCGTCTGCACCGGACCCGGCACCTGCAGCTGCAGTCCGGTGTCCAGCCGCTGCACCCGCCATGCGGGCCCGTCCTCGGGGCTCACACGCACGCTGCTGCGCAGCCTCCAGTCGCCGGTGTCGAGCAGCCCTTCGAGCCGCGCGGGGCTGGCCGCCTCCGTCGGGGTTTCGGGCCGCAGCCGGATTTCCACGCCCGAGGCGGGCCGCACCTCCACCACCGGCAGCGGGACCAACGGCGGCAGCGGCGGCTCCGAGCCGCCCTGCGCCCGCGCCGGCCCAGCATGGCTCAAGACCAGGACGACGGACAGCAGGGGAAAGGACAGCCGGTGCATACGCTCAGCGGCCATGCTAGGCCGGCTGGGCCAAGCTGAACAAAAGACCGGCCGGATGACTCAAGCTTGGGCCGAAGTTGGGCAGGAAGTCACGGCCGGGCTTGGCGGCCCGAGCCCCGCCGGTCTTCAGGCCGTGGCCGCCGCCGGCTCGAGGGGTGCGTGCCACGCGTCGTAGCCATACAGCCAGTCGGCGTTGCCGGGGCCTTTCATCCACTGGTTGCCGCGCGAGCCGAGCTGGATCTGCGCGGTGCGCTCGCGCCGCGTGTCTTCATAGGCCCGCAAGGCTGCCGGTACTTCGGCCGCCGCGACCAACCCGCCGATCGCGCGGCCCAGCACCACGGCGTCTTCGACAGCCTGGCAGGCGCCCTGCGCCATGAACGGCAGCATGGGGTGGCAGGCGTCGCCCAGCAGGGTCACGCAGCCCACCGACCAGCGCGGCAGCGGATCGCGTTCGTACAGCGCGCTCTTGAGCACGGTCTCGCAGGCGTCCAGCAGCTTGCGCGCGTCGGGATGGAAGTCGCGGTACACCTCGCGCAGCTCGTTCACGTCGCCTTCGCTGGTCCAGGACTCCTCGTGCCAGGAGTCCTGCCCGGTGGTGGCGAAAACGAAGGTGTCGCGGCCCTGGTTCAGCGGAAAGGTGACGATCTGGCTTTGCGGATTGGGGCCCCACCACTTGGTGAAGGCCTCGATCTCCGGCACGTCGCGCACGCGCTCGGTGGGTACCACGGCGCGGAACGACACCACGCCGGTGAAGCGCGGCTTCTCCTCGCCGAACAGCGCCGCCCGCACCCGCGAATGGATGCCGTCGGCGCCCACCACCACCTGGTGCTGCGCGCTGCTGCCGTCCTCGAAACCCAGCTCCACCACGCCGCCGCGCTGCACCAGGCTGCGCATCCGGGCGCCGAAGCGCACCCGCTGCGCCGGGAACGCCTCGGTCAGCGCCGCCAGCAGGTCGGCGCGGTGGATGGTGATCTGCGGCGCGCCGTACCGCGCCTCGGCCACGTCGCTCATGCCCAGGCGCGAGGTCTCGCGGCCGGTGTCCCAGTCGCGGCTGATGCGGAAGGTGGGGCGTGCCCCGGCGCGGCGGATGGCCTGGCCCACGCTGGCCCCCAGCCCGTCCAGCGCATGCACCGCGTTGGGCGTGAGGTTGATGTCCGCGCCGACGCGGGCGAAGCGCCCGGCCTGTTCGTACACGGTGACGGCGTGGCCGTGCCGCGCCAGGGTGATGGCCGCGGCGAGGCCGCCGACGCCAGCGCCGACGATGCCGATGTCCAGTCGATTGCTCATGGGATGTCTCCGGTGTGGGGGTGAGGGTTCAGGCCGAGGCCGATGGATAGGGACTGGTCGAGGCGGCACGAGCCATCGTGGCCGCCAGTTGCAGGGCGAGTTCGCCCTTGAGCGGCTGCGCCTCGGGCGCGTGCCACAGGTTGCGCAGCTCCAGCGGGTCGTCGCGCAGGTCCACCAGTTCGCCCCAGGGCTCGTCGGCGTACACGGTCAGGCGATGCCGCCGCGTGAGCAGCGTGCGAAGCCGGGGCCGCTGACGCAGGCCGAAGTCGCGCCGCTGGCCTTCTTCCTCGACGAGCAGCTGCTCGCGCGCCAGCTGCGCCTGGCCTTGCACCAGCGGCAGCAGGGAGCAGCCCTGCATGCCGTTGGCCGGCGCCAGCCCGGCGCGGTCAAGCACGCTGGGGGCGATGTCGATGGTCTGGGCCAGCTCGCTGGTGCGACCCGGCTCGCGCCGGCCGGCGGTGTCGCGCCAGATGAAGGGCACGCGTGTCAGCGACCGGTAGTGCAGGCCGCCCTTGAGCATCAGCCCGCGGTCACCCAGCAGCTCGCCGTGGTCGGCGGTGAACACCAGCACCGTGTCGTCGGCCAGGCCCAGCCGCTCCAGGGTGGCGACCACGCGGCCCACCGCCTCGTCGATGAAGGCGATCGAGCCGTGGTTCAGGGCCAGGGCCTCGCGGATCTCCTGCTCGCTCGCGGCGAAGGCGCCATGGCCGCCCTTGCGGGCCTGTCCGGCGGCCGCCGCCTGGCGCAGCGCCCGCACCGGCGGCGGTGCGTCGTGCAGGTCCGCCGCGAAGCTGTCCGGCAGCGGCACGTCGCCGGGGCGAACCAGGTCCCAGAAGCGGCCCGGCGGCGTGAAGGGATGATGCGGGTCCGGGAACGAGCACTGGATGAAGAAAGGCTGCTCCTGCGCCGCCTGCTGCGCGATCCAGTCGCAGCAGCGGTCGGCGATCCAGCGCGTGGGATGCAGTTCCTCGGGCAGCCGGGTACGCCAGGCCTGGCGCGAGGCGCGCAGAGCAAGGTCCGGCGTGGGCAGCGCGTGGTCCGGGCCGATCAGTCGATCGGCATCAGGCAGCTGCTGGCGCAGCCAGCGGCGCCAGTGACCGTGCTGCTCGTCGGCGTGGCCGATGGTGAGCTGAACATGCTCGAAGCCGTAGTACGGCAGCTGCAGCTCGAAGGCCGGGTCGTCGTTCCAGCGCCGCCACACCTCCTGCCCGTAGGCGCCGGGATGGGCCCGCACCGACTCCAGCGGCAGCCGCTCCTCGCCCGGCCCGGGCCAGGCGGCGGGCGCGTCGGTGATGTTCTGCAGGTGCGACTTGCCCACCAGCGCCGTGCGCCAGCCGGCCTCGCGCAGCATGTCCACGAAGGTGCGCTGCGACAGCGACAACTCGCGCCCGTTGGACAGCACGCCATGCGCGCTGGGCAGGCGGCCCGTCATGAGCGAGGCCCGATTCGGCTGGCAGATCGGCGAGGCGACGTGGAAGTCGTCGAACACCCGTCCGTCGCGCGCCAGGGCGTCGATGCGCGGCGTGGACACCACCCGGTCGCCGTAGCACCCCAGGTGATCGGCCTTGTGCTGGTCGGTCACGAACAGCACGAAGTTCGGCCGACCGCTCTCGCGCGAATGCGCCATCTCAGTTCTCCACAATGCTGCAAATCACCCGCCCGCCCGAGCGAACAGACCGAACACCAGGGCCACCGCGGAACCGGCTTTGCCGGGCCGCTGGTGGCGCCCCCTTGAGGGGGAGGCGCCGCAGGCGCTTCGGGGGTGGGCCGATCAATCCGCCGTGATCGAGAGCTCGCGCGCGATGCGGCCGTAGCGCTCGTGGTCGGCCACCATCGCCGAGCGCAGCTCCTGCGGCGTGCCGCCGGTGACCTCGATGCCGGCGGTCTCCAGCTTCTCGCGCACGTCGGGCATCTTCAGCACGGCATTCACCTCCTGGTTCAGGCGGGCGATGGTCGCGTCGGGCGTGCCGGCGCGCGTGAACAGGCCATACCAGGTGCTGACCACCACGTCCTTCACGCCGGCCTCGGCCAGCGTCGGCACGTCGGGCAGCAGCGTGGTGCGCTTGGGCTCGGTCACGGCGATGGCCACCAGCTTGCCGCTGCGCAACTGCCCCGAGACGCCGCCCAGCGCGCTGACCAACAGCGGCACCTCGCCCGACATGGCCGCCACCACCGACGGCGCGGCACCCTTGTACGGGATATGCATCAGCTTCAGGCCAGTCGACTTCTGCAGCATGGCGCCGGCGAAGTGCATGGGCGAGCCGTTGCCGGCGCTGCCGTAGGCCAGTTCCTTGGTCTTGCCCGCCGCCAGCAGCTGCTGCACGTTGCGGATGCCGGCGTCGGGGTTGGCCACCAGCAGCATGGGCGTGGTGCCCACCTTGAGCACCGGCGCCAGGTCGTTCAGCACGTCGATGCCGCCGCCGGCCCCCTTGGGCAGCACGTGGGGCGAGATGGCCAGCGTGCTCGGCGCCAGCAGCAGCGTGTGCCCGTCGGCGCGGCTGCGCGCCACCACGCCGGCCCCCGCCAGCCCGCCCACGCCGGGGCGGTTCTCCACGATCACGGTCTGCCCGATGCGCGGCCCGAGCTTGTCGGCGATCAGACGCGCCGCCAGGTCGGGGCCGGCACCGGCCGGGAACGGCACCACGATGCTGATGCGCCCGGCGTCGCCCTGCGACCAGGCGGCCAGCGGCGCAGCCACGGCCAGGGCCAGCAGGAGCCGGCGGGTGCCGCTGGGGCGGGAAAAAGCGGTGCGGTCGATCATGGCGAGCCTTTCCAAAATAAAACGGGTGGGAACAACGACCGGCCTTAAATTCCGGCGGTCAGGAATTAAATACGAGAACCGGGATGGGGCGCAAGCCCCTCCCCCTAAACTGCCCGCCCATGAGCCACCTCGAGCCACCCCGCCGCCGCAACGCCGGCCGGCCCAACCTCGGCAGCGCCGTCGGGCGCGAGCGGATCATCGAAGGCACCCGCGAGCTGCTGCGCAGCCATGCGCCCGAGGAGCTCACCCTGGCCGACATCGCCGCCCAGGCCGAGGTCGATCCGGCGCTGGTGCGCTATTACTTCGGGAGCAAGAAGGGGGTCTTTCGCGCCACGGCGAACGCCCTGTTGGCAGACGTGCAGGCACGCAGCGCGCAGGTGTTGTCCGAACAGGGCCCGCTGCGCGAGCGCATCCGCCGGCGGCTGGAGCTGCTGGTGGGCTTCCACGAGGAAAACCCGCGCTTCGTGCAGCTGGTGCTCAAGGAGATCTATGCCGCCCCGCCCGAAGAAGGAAGCGACGGCGAGGACCTGACCGCCATCGCCACCCGCGGGCTGGCGCTCACGCAATCGCTGCTGGGCGATTTGCGCAACGACGCGGGCCACTTGCCCGACCCCCGCTACCTGCACGTGGCGGTGCTGGGGCTCACCACCTTCTTCGTCGATGCCAGGCCGCTGCTGTCGGTGTTGTTCGACGGCGAAGCCGACGAACAGCAGGTCCGCCAGGGGTACATCGACTCGCTGACGGAGTTGCTGGCAAGGGCGCTCGAAGGCTAGAACTACAAGACGAAGGGCCTTCCCGTCACCGGCGTCGTCGGCACCGCCATGTCCTGACGGGCCATGATCCCCGCTTCCCACGCCAGCCTTCCGGCCTCGACCGCCAGGCGGAACGCCCGGGCCATGGCCACCGGGTCGCGCGCTTGCGCCACGGCGCTGTTCAACAGGATGCCGTCGAAGCCCAGCTCCATCGCCTGCACCGCGTCCTTGGGCGAGCCGATGCCGGCGTCGACGATCAGCGGCACGTCGGGCAGGCGGGCGCGCAGGGTGCGCAGCGCCGTCGGGTTGAGCAGGCCCTGGCCCGAGCCGATGGGTGCTCCCCAGGGCATGAGGATGCGGCAGCCCACGTCGAGCAGGCGCTGGCAACTCACGAGGTCGTCGGTGCAGTAGGGAAAGACCTCGAAGCCATCGCGCACCAGGGTGCCGGCGGCCTCGACCAGCTCGAAGGGGTCGGGCTGCAGCGTGTGTTCGTCGCCCACCACTTCGAGCTTGATCCAGTTCGTGCCGAACAGCTCCCGCGCCATGCGCGACAGCGTCACCGCTTCCTGGGCGCTGCGGCAGCCGGCCGTGTTGGGCAGCAGGCGCGCGCCGCTCTCGCGGATCAGGCGGATGAATTCGTTGGGCTTGCCGTCGCCGGCCAGCTGGCGTTTCAGGCCCACGGTGACCACCTGGGTGCCCGAGGCGGCGATGGCCTGCTGCAGGACGGCGGGCGACGGGTAGCCCGCGGTGCCCAGGAAGAAGCGGCTCTCCAGGCGGGCGCCGCCGATCTCGAAAACGGACATGGCTCAGCCTCCGGTGATGGGTTGGAAGGTGAAGACGGCGTCGCCCTCGCGCAGCACGCAGGCATCGCGCGAATCGCGGGCGACGAATTCCTGGTTGACGGCCGTGGCCACCGCCTGCGGTGACTCGGCAATCAGGGCGACCAATTGCGCGAGGGTGCTGCCCTCGGGCAGTTCGCGCGGCTCGCCGTTGAGGGTGATGTTCATGGGGTGGGCATGGAGGAAGACAGCGCCTGTTCGACCAGCGCGGGGCCGATCAGCCAGCCGTGCCGGAACAGGCCATTGATGCGGGTGAGCCCGGGCTCGACGTGCAGCGACGGCAGGTTGTCCGGCAAGGCCGGGCGCAGGTTGGTTTCGGTGTGCACCACGCGCGCCTCGGCCAGGGCCGGCAGCACGCTGTGGGCGGCGGTGAGCAGTTCGACCGTGCTGCGCACGGAAATCGGCGAGCGGTCCTCGCTCTCGATCTCGCTGGCGCCCACCAGGATGCGATCGCCGGGGCGCGGCACGATGTAGACGCGGTGGCGCGGGTGCAGCAGGCGCAGCGGCCGCTGCAATCGGAGCCCGGGCGCGTGCAGGTGCAGGATCTCGCCGCGCACGCCGCGCACCGGAAGCTGCGGCCGGGCGCCGGTGCCGCGCACGTCGAACACGTGGTCGGCCTCGATGCGGCGGCCGCCTTCCAGCTGCAGGTGGCCGGCGCCGGCGGCCACCACGGTCGATCCCCAGTGGAAGCGCGCGCCGGCCTCGGCGGCGGTCTCGGCCAATGCCTGCATGGCCTGCACCGTGTCGATCTGGCCCTCGCCCGGCAGCAGCCAGGCGTTCGGCAGCCGCTGCACCTCGGGTTCCAACTCGCGCAGGCCGGCGCCGTCCAGCACCTGCGGTGCGTGGCCGGACGGCGCCTTGGCGGCCAGCAGGTCCACCACGCGCCGGGCCGCGCCTTCGTCACCGCGATGCGCCAGCAGCAGGCTGCCGTGGAAGCGCAGGTCCACCGGCCGGCCCAGCGCCTGCACGATGCCGGGCCACAGCGCCAACGAGCGCAGCCCCAGGGCGAACACGTGTTCGTCGGCGCATTCGAGTTCGGCCACCGGGCTGAGCATGCCGGCGGCGGTCCAGCCGGCGGCGCCGCGCGCCAGGGGATCGGCGGCGGGGTCGAACACCTGCACCTCGCAGCCGGCACGGGCCAGCTGCGCGGCGAGCAGGCGGCCCAGCAAGCCGGCACCGGCGATGGCGACGCGTTGGGGCGACCGCGCGGTCATGCGCCGTGCTCCGGGGGCAGCGTGGGGTGCGGCCAGTCCGCCGCATGGGCCGTGCGCGCCGCCCGGCCCGCCTCGAAGGCGGCCAGCAGCCCCGGCAACACCTGCCCGGGTTCGGGGCCGAGCCCCCGCACGATGCAGACGCCGGCCGCGCCGGCCGCCGCCGTGTCGCGCACCTGCGCCGCCTGCAGGATGCCGCCGATGGCGACCACCGGGGCGCCGGCCATGCGGCACCACCAGCCCAGGTTGTCCAGGCCCTGCGGGATCCAGGGCATGTCCTTCGTGGTGGTGGGCCACACCGGGCCGCAGGCGATGTAGCGCGGCGACAGGGCGCGGGCGCGGCACAACTCCCAGACGCTGTGCGAACTCAGGCCCAGGGCCACGCCGCTGGCCAGCAGCCGCTCGCGGCCGGCGTCGCCCAGGGCGAGCACGTCCTCCTGGCCCAGGTGGACGCCGGCGGCGCCCAGCTCCAGTGCCAGCTCCCAGTGGTCGTTGACGAACAGCTGTGCGCCGGCCTCGCGGGCCAGCTCGATGCAGCGCGCCACTTCTTGCCGCAGCTCGGCGCGCCAGGCGGCGTCGGGGTGGGCCGGGGTCTTGCGGCGCAACTGCACGGTGCGAACGCCGGCCGCAAGCACCGGCGCCAGCCGCTCGGCGCAATCGACCAGCGCGTAGATGCCGAAGACTTCGGCATCGGCCATCCGCGGCGCGGCGAAGCGCGGCGACTCGCCCCACGACAGGCGCGGCAACACCCATCCCCCTTCCGGCATGCAGGCCAGCAGCAGCGCGTCGGCCCCCACGAAGCCGGCCGCGTTCGCCCGGTCGAAGCCGTCTTGCAGGCGCAGCGGATCGAGGGGCGCGGGCGCCTCGATCCAGCCGCGCGCATGGGCCGCGTCCAGCCAGTGCAGCCGGCCGCCGCCGGCCTGGGGAACGTCCCGCACGCAGACCGTGCCACCGCGCTCGGCGCGGGTCGCGGCCGCCAGGGCCGGCACGCGTGAAGCCGGCATGTCGGGCGCGGTCAGCAGGTGAAGGAAGGAAAGGGGTACAGCAGGCATGCTCGACGTCATTTCATGACCAGCCCGCCGTCCACGAACAGCACCTGGCCGGTCATGAAGGCGCTCCAGTCGGAGGCCAGGAACAGCACCGGCCCGGCGATGTCCTCGGGCCGGGCGATGCGCCGCAGCGGCGTGGCGGCGGCGATGGATTCGCGGAAGGCCGCGCGGGTGGCGGCCGTGGAGGCGGTGGGATACACCAGCCCCGGCGCGACGCAGTTGACCCGCACGCCCACCGGCCCCAGCTCGGCCGCCAGGTTGCGGCTGTAGCCCACCAGGGCCGACTTGGCCGTGGCGTAGTCGTGGTACGGCACCAGCGGATGCTCGACCAGGTTGGTGGCGATGTTGACGATGGCGCCGCGCGAGCGCTGGCGCAGCGCCGGCAGCGCCGCCTGGCACATGTGGTGGGCGGCGCCCACCGCGCCCTCGAACTGCGCCTGGTAGTCGGCCCAGGACAGTTCGTCGGCGCGGCGGCGCTGTTCGGGGTCGAAGGTGTAGGGGCTGAAGGCGTTGTTGACCACCACGTCGAGCCGGCCGAACACCTCCAGCGCCTGCGCCACCAGGTGCCGCGCCCCGTCGGCCGTGCGCACGTCGGCGGCCACCGCCAGGCCGTCACCGCCGGCGCGCCGGCACTCGTCGGCCACCTGTCCGGCCGACTCGGGCTGCCGAAGGTAGTTCACCACCACCGAAGCGCCCTGCCCCGCGAACGCACGGGCCAGGGCCGCGCCGATGCCCCGGCCGGCGCCGGTCACGATCACCACGCGGTCCTTGAAGTCCATGGACCCGCCCTACTCCCGACCCGGCAGCAGGTCGCTGGCCACCACCTCGGCCATGCGCAGCGGCCGCTGGACCAGCCCCAGTTCGCGATAGGCGTCGGCGGCGGCCTGCAGCGAGGCCAGGTCCATGGTGCCCAGTCCCTGGCGCGTGGTCAGCGGCGAGACCGTCGCGGCGTTGCGCAGCTTCACGACCTCGAGGGCCAGCGCCGGGTCGCTGCCGTCGATGGCGCGCACGGCCGCCAGCCGGGCGGCTTCTTCGGGACGGGCGATCATCCAGGCGGCGGCGTCGCGGTAGGCCTTGAGGAAGCGGGCGAGCGCCGGCTTGCGCTGGCGGTATACCTCTTCACGCACCACGAACAGGTCGCTGGAGACGTTGAGCGAGTCGCGCACCTCGATCACGTTCACCTCGCCCAGGCCGCGCCGGCGGCCGATGGCCAGGCCGGTGTCGGTGGCCGCGGTCGCGTCCACCTGCCCTTGCAGCAGCGGCGCGAAATTCAACAGGCCCGTCACGACGATCTGCACGTCGCTCTCCTTCAGGCCGGCTCGGTGCAGCAGCACCAGCAGGTTCTGCCGCGTGCCGCTGGCGAGGCTGTACACCCCGATGCGCTTGCCCTTGAGGTCGGCGGCGCGGGTGATGCCGCTGGACTTGAGCGCCACCACGTTGAAGACGTTCTGCGGGTAGATGTCGTACACCGCGCGCAGCTTTTCGCCCTTGTCCAGCGCGGCGAACAGCGAGCCCGGATCGGCGAAGGCCAGGTCGGCCTGGCCGCTGAGGATGTTGCGGATGGCATCGCCGCCGCCGGCCCCGGGCAGGTAGGCCAGCTCGATGCCCTGGGCCTTGTAGAAGCCCTTGTCGGGTTCGACCAGCAGCGGCATGACCTCGGTGATGGCCTTGCTCCAGCCGGCCACGGTGATTTTCTCCAGGCCTTGCGGCTGCGCGCGCAAGGCCGCAGGAAAGGCCATCAGGGCGGCGGCCTGCAGCAGCTGGCGGCGGTGGAAGCTCGGGTGCGTCATGGTCGTTTTCTCCTGGTTCATGCGATTCGTGTGTAGGGCCGCAGCAGCCAGCGCTCCAGCCAGAGGGTGAGCTGGTAGGCCACCAGGCCCAGGCCCGCGATCAGGGCCAGCACGGCGAACATCAGCGGCGTGTCCATGGTTCCCTGGGCGGCGATCACGAGAGCCCCCAGGCCCCGGTTGGCGCCCATGAACTCGCCGACCACGGCCCCGACCAGCGCCAGCATCACCGCCACCCGCAGGCCGGCCAGGATGCCGGGCAGGCCGGTGGGCAGCTTCAGGCGCCACAGCACCTGCGAGCGCGAGGCGCCCAGCATGCGAAACAGCTCCAGCCGTTCCGGCGGCACCTGCTGCAAGCTGGTCAGCGTGGTCTCCAGCAGCGGAAAGAAACAGATCAGCGCGGTGATGACCACGGTGGAGGTCATGCCGAAGCCGAACCACAGGATGAACAGCGGCATGAGCGCCAGCTTGGGCACCACCTGGCTGACCACCACGTAGGGCATGAACAGCCCGCGCAGCACGCGCGATTCGGCCATGGCCACGCCGGCGGCGAAGCCGATGCCGCACCCCAGCAGCACGCCCGCGGCCAGCGCGCTCGCGGTCGCCATCACGTGCGGCCACAGGTAGCCCGACGCCAGCCCGCCGCCCAGCGCCCGCACCACCTGTGAAGGCGCCGGCAGCACCAGGGCCGACAGGCCGAGCGTGCGCGAAGCCCACTCCCACGCCCCCACCAGCAGCACCAGCAGCAGGGCCGAAGCGAACGCGATCGGCTTCATGGGGCGCACTCCGCGACGGCGTCGGCCATCGCTTCGCCGACCGGCAGGTGCATGGCCTGGCGCAGCTGGGCCCAGGCGGCGGCGAAGGCGGGGCTGGCGCGGTCATGCAGGCCGGCCACCGGCAGCTGCCGCACGATGCGGCCCGCATCCATCACCGTCACCCGGTCGCCCAGGAACACCGCCTCGGCGATGTCGTGCGTGACGAACAGCACCGTCGTGCCTTCGCTGCGGCACATGCGCAGCAGGTCGGCCTGCAGCTCCTCGCGGGTGATCGCGTCGAGCGCGGCGAAGGGCTCGTCCAGCAGCAGCAGCGAGGGCCCGAGCACCAGCGCCCGGGCCAATGCCACGCGGCTTTGCTGGCCGCCCGAGAGCTGTCGCGGGTAGCGCTGCGCGTAGTCACCGAGGCCGAGCCGGGCCAGCAGCTGCCGGGCCTGTTCGACATCGCGCGCCCCGGGACGCCGTTGCAGGGACACCGGCAGCAGCACGTTGTCCAGCACGGGCAGCCATTCCAGCAGCGTCGGCGCCTGGAACACGAAGCCGATGTCGCTGCGGGCCTGTTCGGGCGCCACGCCACCCACGCTCACCTGGCCCGCCTGCGGCTGCAGCAGCCCGGCGGCCAGCCGCAGCAGCGTGGTCTTGCCGCAGCCGCTGCGGCCCACGATGCAGTGGATCTCGCCGCGCGCCAGCTCCAGGTCGAGCCCATGCAGCAGCGGCGTGCCGTCCGCGAAGCCGAAGTCCACCGCATGCAAACACAAGAAGCTCATGTCAGTTCCCCTGCACGGAAGGAATGCTTCCAGGCCGCCGCGCAGCGGCCGGCCACTGCAGTGCCACCGCGGAACCGGCTTCGCCGGGCCGCTGGTGGCGCCCCCCCCGCGCGGAAGGAATGCTCCCCTCCCCAGGCCGCCGCGCAGCGGCCGGCCATTCCAGTGCCACCGCGGAACCGGCTTCGCCGGGCCGCTGGTGGGGCCCCCCTTGGGGGGAGGCGGCGAAGCCGCTTCGGGGGGGGCTCATGTCTCCTCCTGCGCGTAGGGCGCGTAGCGCTCGGCCGATCGTTCGGCGCCTTGCTCGATCTCCACCATGCGCACCAGGTCCAGCAGGTTGAAGCGGCCATCGTGGTGCCAGCCGGCCTCGGGCGCCGTCATGCCGCCCAGCGCGCAGATGCGGGTGGCGCCGGCCGCGGCCAGCCGTTCGGACAGCGGCAGCAGCGCGGCCGGCTCGACCGCGACACCGACCGTCTGCAGGAACGGGGCGTGCGGCGCCAGGGCATCCACCGCCTGGTCGAGCGATTCCACCGCGACCACCTGCACGCAGCGCTGACCCGCCGTGGGGGCCAGGGGCCGGAACGAGTCGGCGTACGACACCGCCCAGGCTCCCCGCTCGTCCGCGATCCAGGCGTCGCCCTCGCCCAGCCCCGCCTGCCCGGCGTCGCGCCAGCGCGCCACGGCGGCGGCCTCCTCCAGCGCCAGCGTGCGGCGCGGGTACCGCTGCTGCAGGTTGGCCAGCTCGCCCGCCAGGTGCTGCGCGAACTCGCGCGGCGCCAGGCGCCCGCCCCGTTCGACATAGAACACATGCGGCGAGTAGCAACCCTGCTGCTCATAGCGCGCCACGTCGTGCGCAGCCAGCCGGGCGGTGGCCGGGCCGCGCTGCGCATCCAGCGCCTGGCGACCCACCAGGCCCAGCGCCAGCTTGTGGCCGAAGGCCAGCAGACGGGTGTGGGGCGGCACCTGGACGCGCAGCTGGCGCATCGTCTCGGTGCCGCCATAGGCCAGCACGGTGTCGGCCTCGGCGTAAAGCGTGGCGGCCGGCTCGGGCTCGCCACCCGGCCACCAGAGCACGGCCAGGCACCCGGCCCAGGGCGGATGCACCTCGGCCAGCAGGCGCGCGAACAGCGACGCGAACACCGGCTCGGCGCTGGGCAGCTTGCCGATGGCCGGGGCCTTGACCAGCAGACCGCAGGCCAGGCTCCACAGCGGCAGGCCGGGCACGTTGCCGGCCCAGCTGTGCGCCAGCAGGCGCGGCCCCAGGGCTCGCACCAGGCCACCCTTGACCGCCGGCTGGAACTCGTCGAGCACCTTGGGATTGGCGAAGTCCTCGGCCACGAAGCGATGCAGCTGCGGCGCGCGGAAGGTCTTGAGGTAACCGGTGAGCGCCAGCGACACCATGCCGGCGTCCAGGCCGGTCACGCGGGGCAGCAGCGCATCGGCCTCGCGCCGATACGGGTCCTGCGGATCGAGCAGCCGCGCGACCGCCCGGTCGACGTGGCCGATGACGGTGGACACGGCCAGCGGCTTCAGGTGCTCGCGCCCGGCGGCGGCGACATGGCGCGCCAGCTCGCGCATGGCCGGCGCGTCCAGCCGGGGCACCTCGACCTGCAGGTCGCCGAAAGCCAGCGTGTGCCAGCGCGCCTCGCGCGCGAACGCGGGCGGCAGGTGGCCGGCGACCCAGCGTGTGGTCATCGCTGCGCCTGCACGAAAGCCTCGGCGGCCAGCGAGCAGCCCTTGGCCTGCACCCCCTCGGCCCGGCCCAGCAACTGGAAGCCCCCGGGCACGGCCACGCCCACGTCCTCGGTGAGGATGGCGATGGTCGAGTTGAAGCTGGCCAGGTCGCAGTGCACCAGGACGCCGCGCTCGCCCGCCGGCACCTCGGCGCCCGTCAGCGGGTCCACCACGCGGGTGCGGATCCAGTGCGGGCCCGACTTGACCGATGGCAGCACCGCGTTGCCGTCGTCATAGAACTGCGTGCTGAGCTCGGTCATTCCATACATGTTGATGCAGCGCTCGCGCGGCACGCCCAGCGCGGCCGAGAGCGCGGCGTAGAAGCCCTCCAGCGGCAGCTCGCGCGAGCGGCCCTTGTAGCCCCCGGTGTCCAGGATGCGGCTGCCCTCGGGCAGCCGGAACGACTCGCCGTCCTGGCGCAGCACCTCCAGCAGGTGCACGAAGCTGTAGCTGGCACCCAGCAAGGCAAAGGGCGTTCCGCTGGCCTGCGCTGCGCGCATCGCCCCGCGCAGGCCCTCCACGTCCATGCCCTCGGTGCGCACCCACCAGGCGCTGCCCTCACCGCCGAAAACCTCCACCGCCTGCGCGAGATAGCGCGCGAGCGAGGAGTTGCGCAGCTCGGTTTCCGGCGGAAAGAGCACGGCCATGGGCAGGCGCGGCGTGCCCTGCATGAAGCGGCGCGCGAAGTTGCGGCGCATGGAGGCGTCCCACACCGCGATGGTCGGGTGGTAGTGCCGGCCCCGGGTTTCGGCGCGGGTGGTGCCGCTGGTCATGAACACGCGCTCGCAGGCCTCGGGCGGCACGCAGCTGAGCGTGGATTCCTTGAAGGCGCTGATCGGCACGGCCGGCACCTCGCGCCAGCTGCGCACGCGGCGCGGGGTGATGCCGCGGGCCTGGCAGAAGCGCCGCAGCGCCTCGTTGCGCGCGTGCTGGTGCGCGAACAGGCGCAGCGCCATCGCGTCGAACTGGGCATCGGTGCAGCCGTCCTGCGCGATGAAATCGAGCAGGTCGCGCACCAGGCCGGCCGTGGTCGCGTCCATTCGATTACTCCAGCGGAAAGCGGCGCGTGGGCTGCGGATTCCAGCCATGGTCCAGCGGACCGCTGCCGGCGCCGGTGCGCACCGCCGCCCCGGCCTCCAGCGCACCGCGCACGTACTCGCGCGCCGCCTGCACGGCCTGCATCAGCTCGTCGCCGATCGCCAGCCGCGCGGCGATGGCGCTGGAGAGCGTGCAGCCCGTGCCATGGGTGTTGTCGGTGGCGATGCGCGCGGACCGCAGCAGCTGCGCCGGCTGCCCCGCCACCTGCAGCACGTCGCACACGCCCGCGCCGGCCAGGTGGCCGCCCTTGACCAGCACGGCGCGCGCGCCCATGCCGATCAGCGCCTGCGCGGCTTCCCGCATGTCGTCCTCGCTGGCCAGGGCACGCCCCACCAGCAGCGCGGCTTCGTCGAGGTTGGGGGTGACCAGCGCAGCGCGCGGGAACAGTTCGCGCACCAGCACCGCCACCGCCTGCTGGTCGATCAGGCGCGCGCCGCTGGTGGCCACCATCACCGGATCGAGCACCACGCGGGCCAGCGCATGCCGGTCGATGGCCTGGGCCACCGTGATCACCGTCTCGGACGAATGCAGCATGCCCACCTTCACCGCGTCGGCACCGATGTCCTCGATCACCGCATCGATCTGCGCCCGCAGCATCTCCACCGGCACCGAGTGGATGGCGCGCACGCCCAGCGTGTTCTGCGCCGTGAGCGCGGTGATGGCGCTCATGCCGTAGCAGCCGAGCGCGGCGAAGGTCTTGAGGTCGGCCTGGATGCCCGCGCCGCCCCCGCTGTCGGAGCCGGCGATGGACAGCACGCGGGCGTAGCGCTGGCGGCGTGCCGGGGCGGTGGTGGGATGGTTCATCAGGTCTCCTTCGCAAGGCACGTGTGCAACGGTGCTCCGAAGGAGAGTCCTGCGCCCGGCCGCAGGACGGGGCCAGGTGGCGGGCTTCTTACGGCTCTTCTTACGCCGGCATGAACCGGATCAAGTTCGCGGGTCTGGATCTCAGCACTTGCGTGCACCCCGGAGCGGCGGCGATTGTCTCATAGCACGTGGGCCGCACCGGGCGCGTGGCCTCACTCAGGCTGGAGCCCGGCCGCCAGCACCGCCTTGCGGTTCTGCTCGATGTCGCGCCGCAGGTAGGTGCGGAAGGCCTCGGGGCCGGTGGCCTGCGGCACCGCGCCGTTGGTGTCGTAGGCCTTGTGCACCTCGGGGCGCTGCAGGGCCGCGGTGGTGGCGCGGGCGATCGCGTCGATGGCCGCGGCCGGGGTTCCCTTGGGCGCCATGAGGCCGATCCAGCCGGAGAACTCGAAGCCGGGCACCGTGGCGTCCAGCGCCGGCGTATGGCCGATCGGCTGGGTGTTGCCGGGCATGCTGTGCCCCAGCAGGCGCAATCGACCGCCCTGCACCAGGGACATGGCGGCCGGTGCCGGCGTGAGGACCCAGTCGGTCTCGCCCGAGACCACCGACGCCACCCCCTGGGCGCCCCCCTTGTAGGGCACGTGCAGGGCCTTGAAGCCGGCCGCGCTCTGGAAGGCCAGGCCGGCCAGGTGGCTGGCCGAGCCGATGCCGGCGGAGGCCATGTGGGCGTTGCCGCCCTTGGACCTGCACCACTCGATGAGCTGCTGGGTGTTCTGCACCGGCAGCTGCGGGTTGCACACCAGCACGTTGGGCAGCAGCGCCATCAGCGACACCATCTCGAAATCACGAAGGCCGTCATAGGTGACGGCCTTCTGGAGCATGGGCGCGACGGAAATGGCGCTGCTCGAGCCGACCAGCAGCGTGTAGGCGTCCGCCCCCGCGGTGCGCACGGCCTCGACACCGATCGCGCCGGCAGCGCCGGTTCGGTTGTCGATCACCATCGGCTGGCCCAGCAGGCGGGACATCTCCGTGCAGGTGACGCGGCCGATGGTGTCGACCGAGCTGCCGGGGCCGTTCGGCACCACCACGCGGATCGGGCGCTCGGGATAGCGCGACTGGGCGAATGCCGCGGGTGCGAGCAGCAGCGAGCCGGTGGCGGCAAGCGCCGCGCGGCGATCGAGCACGAGGGAAGCATGGCGGGCGGGCATGTCGTCTCCTGGTTATTGATGACCCAGGGCCATCCTAGGAAACGCCGCAGCGCTTGGGAAGCCAGGCCGGTGGATAGCGTGAATCCACGCGCTGGATATCAGCCGGCGATCCGCAGGGCCGCTTCGACCACCGCCGGCAGCGGCCGCGAGACGTCCAGCACGTCCACGCCCGCCTCCCCCACGGGAGGCTCCAGGTCGGCGAACTGGCTTCGCAACAAGCCCGCCTTCATGAAGTGGTCTCGCCGGGCGTCGAGCCGGGCATGCAGCAGGTCCGGCCCGGCCTGCAGGAACAGCACCCGCAGCCCCGGCAAGCGCTCGCGGAGCAAGTCCCGGTAGCCGCGCTTGAGGGCCGAGCAAGCGATCACCACCGGCCGGGTGTCGACCCGGGTGGCCGCCTCGGCCACCGCCGCCAGCCAGGGCCAGCGGTCGGCATCGGCAAGCGCCTTGCCCTGGCTCATGAGCTCGATGTTGCGGCGCGGGTGGTAGTCGTCGCCTTCGATGAAGGCGCCGCCCAGGTGCTCGGCCAGCGCCCGGGCCACGGTGGACTTGCCGGAGCCGGACACGCCCATCACGAGCCAGAACGGCGCCGCCATCGGCCCTACTCCCGCGCCTGGTTCGCCGCCTGCGTCGATGGTTGCTGCCGGCCGGGAATGCTGCGCGTCCACACGGCCAGCTGCTCCGGGGTCATGCGGCTGACCGGCGTGAGCCGACCATCGACATAGCCCAGTTCCTCCACGTCATGCAGGTACTGTTCGCGCGAGAGCAAGGTGCCGGCGCACACATGCGGGTCTTCGCGCGGTGGCCGGCGGTTCTCGATCGCCAGCCGCTCGGTGAGGGTGTCCATCGCCCACTGCGGGATGCGGTGGCGCTCGCCCGGGTAGATGTAGCCGAACAAGGTGAGGTGCGCCAGCAGCACGCGCCAGTGCGGCCCGAAACGCTCGATCAGCGACGCCCAGTCCAGCTGCTCGGCGTTGGCATGGATCAGATGGGCCACGTCGGCGCCGTCGAATCGCTCGCGCTCCATGATGAAGGCCTTGGACAGCAAGCCGTCCTCGGCGTTGGACAGTCGCACCGGCACGCCCAGGATCTCGGCTTCCGTGTTGTCGTGGAACCAGTGCTCGTCCACCGGCATGACCCCGTTGCCGGTGTTGAAGATCAGGTCGATGAACTCCACGCCGCAATAGGCCTTGGCCAGCCAGTGCGGATAGGTCAGCTCCACCCGCCAGCCTTCGGCCTGCATCACCTCGGCGATGCGCTCGTAATCCTCGCGGCGGATGAACAGGTCCAGGTCCTTGGTCGATCGCCGGATGCCGGTGAAGCAGGCATGGGCGAAGGCGCCGCCGACCAGGAAGGGCAGCTGCGCCTCGTTCAGCGCCAGCAGCGCGCGGCGGTAGAACGCGGCCGTCTCGGGCTCGATCTCTTGGTCCAGCGAAGGCGCGGTGGGCAGGGCAGACATCGAAGGGCTCGGCTCGGTTTCGGGGGAGGTCAGCCTAACCGGGGGCCCTGGGCAGCCTGCGAGGACAACAGGCCTTCCGGATCGTCGGTGCCGGCCTACAGCCCGGCAGGACACGGCGGCGCTACCCCGGCGGTCGGCGGCTGGCAGCATGTAGGTCCATGCCCAAATCCGCCCAATGCCTCCGCTTCGCCGCCGTCGGCGATACCCACGTCACCAAGGATTCCGCCGGCCAGCTGCGCGCCTTCTTCAAACAGGCCTCCGAGGCCGCCGACGCCCTGCTGCTGTGCGGGGACCTCACCGACTACGGCACCGCCGACGAGGCCAAGGTGCTGGCCGACGAGCTGGGCGGCGTGTCGATCCCGATGGTGGCCGTGCTCGGCAACCACGACTACGAGTCGGGCACGCCCGAGGTGGTGACGGAGATCCTCACCGAGGCCGGGGTGCGCGTGCTCGATGGCGAGGCCTGCGAGATCGAGGGCGTGGGCATCGCCGGCACCAAGGGCTTCGCCGGCGGTTTCGGACGTGCATCGCTGGGCGCCTGGGGCGAAGCCGCGATCAAGAGCTTCGTGCAGGAGGCGCTGCACGAGGCCATGAAGCTGGAATCGGCGCTGGCCAAGCTGCGCACGCCGCGGCGCATCGCGCTGCTGCACTACTCGCCGATCGCCGGCACCGTGCAGGGGGAACCGGCCGAGATCTTTCCTTTCCTGGGAAGCAGCCGGCTGGAGGAGCCGCTGCTGCGCTATCCGGTGGACGCGGTCTTCCATGGCCACGCGCACCGCGGCACCCCGGAGGCGCGCACGATCAGCGGCGTGCCGGTGTTCAACGTCGCGCGCCCGCTGCTGCTGCGCACGCGGCCCGACCAGCCGGCGTTCAAGTTGTTCGAGCTGCCGATGGACGCGGAGAACGACAGGGGCGGGTAGGACCTTTCAGTCGATGGAGTCGATGTCGACGCTGGTCTGCGTACTGCGGTAGCGTCGGCCGCTCTGCACCTCGATGAAAGCGCCATCGGCCGTGGCGCGCAGGTAATCACCCGTGCCCATGACCTTCACGTAGCGGCGCAACGGCATGACCTGGAAGGGCGGCAGGTCGTCGTCGGACAGGCTCGCCGCCCAGTATTCGACGACCGGCAGGTGGCGGCCCTGGTCGTCGATCACTGTGAAGTACCTGCGGCTTTGCGATGACCCGTCCATCGTTGCCTCCTTGCTGGGATGCTGCATTGCAACATTATGCGGAAAGCAGCGTCCCCGTGAGCGGGATTGCCCGAGTGTTGCAAAGCACCCACCCAAGCGGTGCAACCGTCCGGCGGCTGCACGCCTCGGCCTGATGTCCTACACCGGGAACGGAATCCGTAGCGCAGAGCAATTCCGGCGGGCTGGCCAACCTGTGGACTCAACCCGACAGGAGAGACATGCATGGCAACTCCCGCCCCTGGACCGGCCGCCCCGGCCCATCCCGGCACGGACGAGGAGGTGGTCCAGCCCACGCCCGTACCCGATGAGGATGGGCCGCACGACGTGCCCGACGAAACCGTCATCGAACATACCCTGCCCTCCCGCCCCGCCACCGGCCCCGGCAAGATGCCGATGGCCGACTGACGGGCGATGCCTCAGAACGCGACCTGCGCCGTGCCGTCGACGGCGACCGTCACGTTGCGGGTGCCCTGGAACACCAGCGTCTGGCTGGTCTCCGGCTCGTCGGCACCGGCCTGGCAGGTGAAGGCCACGGTGTACTCACCCGCCATCAGGTAGGCGGCACGGAAGCTCCACGCCCCGTCGGTGCCCGCGGTGACAGCGGCCGTGGTCACCGGCTCGACGCCGGCGCGGTCGATGTCGTCGGGCGTGACCCCCGGACCGGCGAAGACGTAGACCGCATGGGCGCGGTTCGGCGTGTTGCAGCTCGCATGGGTGAGAGCCGCCTGGCCGACCGTGCCGGCGATCGTGCCCACCTGCGCGTTGTCGACCACCCGCAGCACCGGCTTGAGGTAGATGTCCTCGGCGGCGTTCTGCGGATCGACCAGCGACTTGCGCAGGTCGAAGTCGATGGTGAAGGAGGCCGAGCCGTTGACCGGCACGATGAAGCCCCGGGTCAGCTTCAGGCCGCTTTGCTCGCCGCTGGGCACGAACAGCGACCGCTGGCTGCCGTCCAGGGCCGTGAGATAGGAGTCGATCACGCCGCGCTCGGCTTGGACCAGCAGGCGCATGCCGTCGTACAGGCCGGCGGGGAGTGGGTGGCCTTCGAGCAGCGACGCGGCCGCACCGCGTTGCAGCGCCAGCAGGTCGATGGTGCGCGGGGCATCGAAGGTGATGACCTGCTCGGGGCCGTTGGCCGGCTTCAGGGCCACGCCGGTGAAGCGCACGTTGACCGAACTGGCGGAGTCCACCGGGGCGTCGGTGATCTTCAGGCTCAAGGTGCCGACGCCGCCCTCATCGCCGCCGCCGCCGCAGGCGGACAGGACGGCCAGCGCCGCGGCGGACAGGAGGGTGGCGAGGGGTTTCTTCAGGTTCATTGCTCTTCTCTCCATCGTTATTCAAGGGAACGGCAGAGCTTGCACCAGCTGCGCGGCCGTTCCCGGGCACAGGGTGTTAGGCCTGTGTCGATGCGTAAGCCGCACGGGCGGGCAAGGCGATGTCGACCCACGCGCCACCCAGGGACCCGCGTGAGAGGGTCAGCGTGCCGCCGTGGCTGTCCACCAGGTCCTTGACCACCGCCAGCCCCACGCCATGCCCAGGCACTCGTTCGTCGCCGCGCACGTGCAGCTGCAGCACGCGTTCGTGGTCGCTGAACCCGGGGCCGTCGTCCTCGACCTGGATGCGAAGCCGCGGTCCGGCCTCGCGCCGCACCCGCAGCACCACCTGCCGGCGCGCCCACTTGGCCGCGTTGTCCAGGGTGTTGCCCAGCATCTCGAAGGCGTCGCCTTCGTCCAGGCGCCAGCTCAGGTCCGGCGGGCAGTCGATGGTGAAGCTGAGGCCGCGCTCGGCATAGATCTTCGCCAGCGAGTCGACGATGCGCTGCGCCACCGGGGCCAGGGCCAGCGGCGCGACGAAGGCCGCCGACCCACTGGCGGCCGCCCGGCCCAGCTGGTGCTGCACGATGTGGTCCATGCGTTCGACCTGCTCGGTCACCGCGGCCGGCAGCCGCTGCGGATCGGCCAGCGCGGTGCGCAACACCGCCAGCGGCGTCTTCAGGCTGTGCGCGAGGAAGCTCAGGGCCTCGCGGTAGCGGGTCTGGCGCACCCGCTCCTGCTGGATCAGCGTGTTGAGGTTGCCGGTGAGTGCCGCCAGTTCGGCGGGGTAGGCCTGCTCGATGGCCGCCTGTTCGCCGCTCTCGATGCGCCGCACCTCCTGCGCCACCCGCCGCAGCGGTGACAGCGCCCAGTCGAGCAGCAGCGTCTGCGCCAGCAGCAGCAGCACCGCGGCGCCACCCAGCCAGGTCCATAGCGTGCGGTCGAAGGCCGCCAGCTCGCGCGCCAGGGTGGCGCTGTCCTCCACCACCGACAGCACCAGGCGCGCCTGGCTGCCGCGCCCCGCCCAGCGCACGCCGTAGTGCGCGCCCAGGTAGCTGCGGCCCGCGGCGTCGATGGTCTCGAAGCGCCACTCGCCCACCGCCTGCTCGCGACGGAACGGCGGCTCGCGCCCCACGGCCGACGCCGATCGCCAGGACTGGCCACTGTCCACCTGCCGGATGCTGGCGTACAGCCCCGACCCCGGCAGCGACAGCCGGGGCTCGGCCAGGCCCTCGGGCATGACCAGGGCGCCCTGCGCGTCGAGCTCGGCCGCTGCCAGCAGCAGGTACACGGTGGATTGCAGGCGGGCGTAGTGCGCCGCGCGAACGCTGTCGGCATGGGCCCGCTGCACCGCGAGTCCGGCGCCCACGAGAAAGGCCAGCAGCAGCGCGCCGGCCCACAGGATCAGCCGGGCGCGGATGGAGCCCGGCGCCTTCATGCCCACTTGAAGCGGTAGCCGCGCCCGCGAAGCGTCTCGATGGGCTGGCGGTCGCCGGCCGGGTCGAGCTTGCGGCGCAGGCGGCCGATCAGCACCTCCAGCACATTGCTCTCGCGGTCCTGGTCGTGCGGGTACAGGTAGTCGGACAGCTCCAGCTTGGTGACCACGCGCTCGCGGTGCTGCACCAGGTATTCCAGCAGGCGGTATTCGAAGGCCGTGAGGTCCAGCGGCTGGCCCTCCAGGCGCGCCGTTTGAGCGGCCACGTCGATGGCCAGGGGCCCCAGCGTAAGCACGTTGGAGGCCGCCTGCATCGACCGCCGCAGCAGCGCCCGCACGCGGGCCGCCAGCTCGGGGTACTCGAAGGGCTTGACCAGGTAGTCATCGGCGCCGGCTTCCAGGCCCTGCACCTTGTCCTGCCAGTTGCCGCGCGCGGTGAGGACCAGGATGGGCGTGCGCCGGCCGTCGGCGCGCAGCTTCTGCACCAGCTGCAGGCCGCCCAGGCGCGGCAGCCCCAGATCGACGATCAACAGGTCCACCGGGTACTCGCGCGCCTGGAACAGGCCGTCTTCGCCGTCGCCGGCCTGGTCGACGCGCCAGCCGTCGGCTTGCAGTTGCCGCGCGAGTCCCTCGCGGAGGGCGGCGTCGTCCTCGATCAACAGCAATCGCATGGGATGCCTTTCAGCGCAGTTGGCCGCTGGCCGCGTCCACCAGGACCACCCGCACTTCGCCGCGCGGCGTGACCACCTTGACGCGCCAGACCGGCCGGCCGCCCACCTCCGAGCTTTCGACCTGCAGCACGCGGCCACCGGTGGCCCGCTGCGCCATCGCGGCGGCGGCATCGCGACTGACCTGCGCCCATGCGGGCTGCGCGCAGGCCAGGCACAGCGCGCAGGCGAGTCGGACGAGGAGTTGGCGAGGCATGGCGGACAGCCGGCGATGCTACTACCGCCGACTACCGCTGCACCGGCTCGACCGACACGCGCACCGGCAGGCGCTGCCCCGGGTGCTCGCGCAGCAGCGCGGTGTGGACCTGGCCGCGGTAGTCGTACTGGACCTGGTAGCCCGACACACGCGACTGCTGGTCGTAGACCGTGCGGCACTGGCGCACCTCGCGCTGCTGGTATTGCTGCGGCTGAGGCGCATAGCGGTTGCCGTGGGCGATGCGGTCGCCGGCATACGCCCCGGCTACCACGCCCAGCACGGTGGCGATGTCGCGCCCCGTGCCCTTGCCCACCTGCCGGCCCGCGGCCGCCCCGACGGCGCCGCCGATCAGCGCGGGTCCGTACTCCTGGATCACGCCACCAGAAGCCTGCGCCTGCGGCACGGCTTCGGTGACCCACTGGCTGGTGCATTCCTCGCGCGGAACCGAGACCGTCTCGTATTGCGGCTGCACGTGGCGCACCCGGGCGTCGTCGACGAAGGTCTGGGCCTGCGCGGCCGAGGCGGCGGCGCTGGCGGCGATGAGGACGGTGGCGGCGATGCGATTCATGGAAAGCTCCTCTCGGGGTTGGATGGGAGCAAGGATGCAATTGCCGAGGTGAACGGTCGCTGAACGGTCCGCTGGCCGCACGCTGCGGGAGGTGAAGGAGGTGTCAAGGCGCTGTGGGTGCAGTATCTCGATCCCGCATCGCCGGCATCAGTGTCGTCCCTCTCGACACGGGGCCGCTCCTGCCCCGTTCACCCTGGGCCCGAACGGGTGGGGGAGAGCCTGTCGCGAGGCGCCTCCATCAAAGCCCCTCCCCCTACCCCACCAGCAACAGCGCCGGCCGCTCCAGCAGACCCCGCACGGCCTGGATGAAGCGGGCGGCGTCCATGCCGTCGACCACCCGGTGGTCGAAGGAGGACGACAGGTTCATCAACAGGCGCGGCACGACCGCCGCGCCCTGGAACATGGGGCGCTGGACCACCCGGTTGACGCCCACGATGGCCACCTCGGGATGGTTGATGACCGGCGTGCTGGCAATGCCGCCCAGCGGCCCCAGGCTGGTGATGCTCAGCGTGGAGCCGCCGAGTTCTTCGCGGCTGGCCTTGCCGCTGCGCGCGGCCTTGGCCAGGCGGGCGATCTCGCCGGCCAGCCCCCACAAGCCCTGCGCCTCGGCGTGGCGGACCACCGGCACCATCAAGCCGGCCTCGGTCTGGGTGGCGATGCCCAGGTGCACCGGCTGGAAGCGCGTGACCACGCCGGCCTCGCCGGCCTCGTCGTCGAAGCGCGCGTTGACCTGCGGAAACTCCTCCACCGCCCGCACGACCGCGCGGCAGATGAAGGGCAGGAGCGTGAGCTTGCCGCGCGTGGCGGCATAGCGTTCGTTGAGCTGCGCGCGCAGCGCCTCCAGCTCGGTGACGTCCACCTCCTCCACGTAGCTGAAGTGCGGGATGCGCCGATGGGCTTCCTGCATCTTCTGCGCGATGCGCCGGCGAAGCCCGGTCACCGGCACGGCCTCATCGCCCTGCCGCTGTCGCGACCCCGACGGCCGTTCCTTGCGCGGTGGCTGGCCGCGCGACGCCTGGTACACGTCCAGGTCCTCATGCAGGATGCGCCCGGCCGGCCCGCTGCCATGCACGAAGGACAGCTCGATGCCCAGCTCCCAGGCCCGGCGACGCACGGCAGGCGACGCGATGGGCCGATCACCGGGCGCGCGGGCCGCCGGTTCCTGCACCGGCACATGCAAGGGTTGACGCACCTGCGTCTCGGCTGGCGGCACGTGCGCGGGCGCGGCCGTAGCGTCTGCGGCCAGGGTCGCCTCCTCGCGCCCCGCCGGCACCGCCTCGGCGGCCTCGCCCTTGCCGTTGCCCTCGCCCGCCACCTCCAGGCGGATCAGCTCGGCGCCCACCGCCAGCACCTGTCCCGGCTCGCCGCCCAAGGCCTGCACCCTGCCCTGCACCGGCGAAGGAATCTCCACCGTCGCCTTGTCCGTCATCACGTCGGCCAGCACCTGGTCTTCGGCCACTTCATCGCCCGGCTGCACGCGCCAGGCCACCAGTTCGACTTCGGCGATGCCTTCGCCGATGTCGGGCATCTTGATCGAGTAGGTCCCCATGGCTTCAGTCCTCCAGGGCACGGCGGAAGGCGGCACCCACCCGCGCCGGCCCAGGGAAATATGCCCACTCCTGCGCATGCGGGTACGGCGTGTCCCAGCCCGTGACGCGTTCGATGGGCGACTCCAGGTGGTAGAAGCAGTGCTCCTGCACCAGCGCCGCCAGTTCGGCGCCGAAACCGCTGGTGCGGGTGGCCTCGTGCACCACCACGCAGCGGCCGGTCTTCTTCACCGAGGCCACCACCGTGTCCAGGTCCATGGGCCACAGCGATCGCAAGTCGATGATCTCGGCGTCGATGCCGGTCTCCTCGGCCGCGCACTGGGACACCCACACCATCGTTCCATAAGTCAGAACGGTGAGCTGCGATCCCGGGCGGAAAATGGCGGCCGATTCGAGGGGCACCGTGTAGTAGCCCTCGGGCACGTTGCCCGTGGCATGGCGCGACCAGGGCACCACCGGCCGGTCGTGGTGGCCGTCGAAGGGGCCGTTGTACAGGCGCTTGGGCTCCAGGAAGATCACCGGGTCCTCGCACTCGATGGCCGCGATCAGCAGGCCCTTGGCGTCGTAGGGGTTGCTGGGCATCACCGTGCGCAAGCCGCACACGTGGGTGAACAGCGCCTCCGGGCTCTGGCTGTGGGTCTGGCCGCCGTAGATGCCGCCGCCGCAGGGCATGCGGATGGTCAGCGGGCAGGTGAAGTCGCCCGCCGTGCGGTAGCGCAAGCGCGCGGCCTCCGAGACGATCTGGTCCGAGGCCGGATAGAAGTAGTCGGCGAACTGGATCTCGGCCACCGGCTTCAGGCCGTAGGCCGCCATGCCCACCGCCACGCCGACGATGCCGCCCTCGCTGATCGGCGCATCGAAGCAGCGCGAGGTGCCGTACTTCGCCTGCAGGCCCTCGGTGACGCGGAACACGCCGCCGAAATAGCCCACGTCCTGGCCGAACACGACCACGTTGTCGTCGCGTTCCATCATCACGTCCATGGCCGAACGAAGGGCCTGGATCATGGTCATGGGCCGCGCTTCGCCGGCGGCGCTGGGCACATCGACTCCCTGTGTCTTGGTGAGCATGTCAGACCCCTAACTGTTGGCGTTGCCGGCGCAGGTGGGCCGGCATCGTCGCGTACACGTCCTCGAACATGGACGCGGCGCTGGGGATGTGCCCGTCAAGCAGCGTGCCGTGGCTCTCGGCCTCCTTGAGCGCGGCGGCCACCTCGGCCTCCAGTTCCAGCCGCACCTGCTCATGCTCGGCGTCCGACCAGGCCCCCAGGCCCACCAGATGCGCCTTGAGCCGCTCGATCGGATCGCCCAGCGGGAAACGCTCCCAGTCGTCCGCCGGCCGGTACTTGGACGGGTCGTCCGAGGTCGAATGGGCGCCGGCGCGCAAGGTCACCCACTCGATCAGCGTCGGCCCCAGGTTGGAGCGCGCCCGCTCGGCGGCCCAGCACGAGGCCGCCAGCACCGCCAGGAAGTCGTTGCCGTCCACCCGCAGCGAGGCGATGCCGCAGCCCACCCCGCGCGCCGCGAAGGTGGTGGACTCGCCCCCGGCGATGGTCTGGAAGCTGGAGATGGCCCACTGGTTGTTCACCACGTTCAGCACCACCGGCGCCCGGTACACATGGGCGAAGGTCAGTGCGGTGTGGAAGTCGGCCTCGGCCGTGGCGCCGTCGCCGATCCAGCCCGAGGCGATGCGCGTGTCGCCCTTGATCGCCGAGGCCATGGCCCAGCCCACCGCCTGGATGAACTGCGTGGCCAGGTTGCCCGAGATGCTGAAGAAGCCGGCCCGCTTGTACGAGTACATCACCGGCAGTTGCCGCCCCTTGTTCGGGTCGCGCTCGTTGCTCATGAGCTGGCAGATCAGCTCGCTCATCGGAACGTCGTCGCGGGCCAGCAGCAGCCCCTGCTGGCGGTAGGTGGGAAAGCACATGTCGCCGGACTCCAGCGCCTGCGCATGCGCCACCGCGATCGCCTCCTCGCCCAGGCACTGCATGTAGAACGAGATCTTCTTCTGCCGCTGCGCGATCAGCATGCGCGCGTCGAACACGCGGGTGCGCATCATCGCGCGCAGCCCCTTGCGCAGCTGCGCCGTGCTGACCGGCGGCGCCCACGGCCCCACCGCCTGCCCGTCGTCATCGAGCACCCGCACCAGGCCATAGGCCAGGTCGGCGGTGTCGAAGTGGGAGGTGTCCACCGGTGGCCTGCGCATGGCGCCGGCCCCGGACAGGTGGAGGTACGAGAAATCGGTGTGGCGTCCGGGCCGCCCCGAGGGCTCCGGCACGTGCAGGCGCAGCGCCTGTCGTTCACTCATGCATCGCTCCCGCGCAAGGGTCTTGCGCCAAGGTGGACGAACGGCACGAGCCGGCGGGTGGGCCGGCTGCGCCGGAACGGGCCGCGGGTGGGCGGCCGGTTCAGTCTACGGCGAACGACGCGCGCGTGGGGGTCAGCCAGCCGCGCGTCGCGGCAAGGTGGCGAGTGCCGCCACCGCGTCGTCCAGGCTGCCCAGCAGGCTCACGCCCTCGGGCGCCGGCGTGCGGCGCACGCCGGCGCCGCCCGCCCAGAGCGCGATGGTGCCGGGCAGCAGCTTGCGCAGCTGCTGCAGCAAGGGCGCGACCTGCCGCGAAGGGAACGCCCCCGAAAACGACAGCGCCACCAGCTGCGCCCCCTGGACCTGCGCCGCCTGCGCGATCTCCAGCAAAGGGGTCTGCGTGCCCAGCGACACGCAGTCGGCACCCTCCAGCGTCAGCATGGCTTCCAGCATCAGCAGCCCCAGGCCGTGCGGTTCGTCGGGGACCGTGGTCAACAGCACGCGCGGCCACTGGCCGGCGGGCACCGCCGCGATGGCGCGGCGCAACAGGCGCGCCAGCAGTTCGGTGAACAGGTGCTCCTCGAAGACCTGCAGCCGCCCGTGCTCCCATTCCTGTCCCAGCCAGACCGCGACCGGGCCGACCGTGTCCAGGACAAGACGCGCCAGGCCTTGCTGCGCCAGGCGCTGCTGCATGGCGCGCTCGAAGCCCGCCAGGTCGTGCGCCCGAACGGCGGCCAGCAGCGGTTCGAGCTGGGCCGTGGCCGCCTCGTCCACCTCGGCGACCGCCGCGGACGGCTGCTTCAGCAGCGCCTGCAGGTCATCGGGCGCCATCGCGAACAGGCGCCCCGGCCGCCAGCCGCCGTCCATCAGGCGCTTGATATGGCGCAGCCGGTGGACCTGCTCGGCCGAGTAGGTGCGTTCGCCGTGGGCATCGCGGCTGGGCACCGGGAACCCGTAACGCCGCTCCCACACACGCAGCACGTCCTTGGACAAGCCGACCTCACGCTCGACAGCGGAGATCGACAATTCGGGTTCTTTGGTCTTTTTGTCCAAGACAACACCTTGACAACGGTTTGGGGTCACGAGTATTCTGAGGCCGCATTCTATTTTGTCCACGACAAATCTCGTCGGTGAACGGAGTAGATCGCAGACCCCGCCCACCACCGTCAAAGGAACCATCGTGAAAAAAGCCATCCTGATCTCCGCCCTCGCCGTCGCTGCGTTCAGCGCCCAAGCGAAGGACATCGTCGACACCGCCGTTGCCGCCGGCGACTTCAAGACGCTGGCCGCAGCGCTGCAGAAGGCCGGCCTCGTCGACACCCTCAAGGGCAAGGGACCGTTCACCGTGTTCGCTCCCACCGATGCCGCGTTCGCCAAGGTGCCCAAGGCCCAGCTCGACGCGCTGCTGAACGACAAGGACAAACTCACCGCCGTGCTGACCTACCACGTCGTGCCGGGCACCGTGATGGCCAAGGACGTCAAGGCCGGCAAGGTCAAGACCGTGCAGGGCAGCGAGCTCACCGTGAGCACCAGCGGCGGCGTGAAGGTCGACAACGCCAACGTCGTGAAGACCGACATCAAGGCCGACAACGGCGTCATCCACGTCATCGACAGCGTGGTGATGCCCAAGTAAGAAGAAGAAGGGGGCCTGGCCCCCTTCTTCCATGGGTGATTGCGTGCGCTTTTTCACTCTGTTGCGCCCAGCCTGGAAGAGCGATTGCAAGATGGCTTTTTTAGATGGAGAAGCCATGCAAATGCCCGGAAAGCTCGTCACCATGGCCGCTCTGGCGGTCGGTGGAATGCTCCTGTCCAAGCAGATGAAGAAGCGCGGCGGTTCGCGCTCGAGCTCGGTTGAGGAATCGATCGAGGTGAACGTACCTGCCAGCACCGCCTACAACCAGTGGACGCAGTTCGAGGAATTTCCGAAGTTCATGAGCCACCTCGAAGAGGTCAGGCAGCTCGACGACACGCATCTGCGCTGGCGCGCCAGCGTGGGCGGCAAGCGCAAGGAGTGGGTCTCCGAGATCACCGAGCAGGTGCCCGACAAGCGCATCGCCTGGCGCAGCACGGAAGGCATTCCCAACTCGGGCGTCGTGACCTTCCACCACCTCACCGACACGAGCTGCAAGATCATGCTGCAGCTCGACTACGAACCCGGCTCGGTCGACGAGCAGCTCGCGGATGCGATCGGCGGCGTGCGCCAGATGGCCCGCGCCAACCTCAAGAAGTTCAAGCAGCTGATCGAGGAGCGCGGGGTGGAGACCGGGGCCTGGCGCGGGACGGTGACGCAGCACTGAAGAAGGCGTCAGGGGCTGGGGTGAGGGAAGCAGCCCTTCAGGCCCCGGTCCTTCTCTCTTCAAGCACTTCCTCAACCAACCTTGTGTTGACCTCGCCTTTGGCGAACCTCGGCTGGGTGATGAGGAACTTCTGGAATTCGATGGTGGTGGCGATGCCTTCCACCTCGAACATCTCCAGCGCGCGCTCCATGCGCATCAGCGCTTCGGCGCGGTCAGCGCCGTACACGATCAGCTTGCCGATCATCGAGTCGTAGTAGATCGGCACGCGGTAGCCGGCGTGGCAGTGGCTGTCCAGGCGGATGTTCGGGCCTTCGGGCGGTGACCAGCGCGTGATGAGTCCGGGGCTGGGGCGGAAGCCCTCCCCCACCTGCTCGGCATTGATGCGGCATTCGATGGCGTGGCCGCGAAAGCACACGTCCTGCTGCCTGAAGCGCAGGGGTTCGCCGCGCGCGACGCGCAACTGCTCCTGCACCAGGTCGATGCCGGTGACCATCTCGGTGACCGGGTGCTCGACCTGGATGCGCGTGTTCATCTCCAGGAAGAAGAAGGCCTGCGCGTCGGCATCGACGATGAATTCCACCGTGCCGGCGTTCTCATAGCCGAAGCCCTGTGCCAGCCGCACGCCGGCTTCGCGGATGGCCTGTCGCAGCGCCTCGGGGATGCGGGGCGCGGGGGCTTCCTCCACCAGCTTCTGGTGGCGGCGCTGCAGCGAGCAATCACGCTCGCCCAGGTGGATGACGTGCCCGTGTCGGTCGCCCAGCACCTGCACCTCGATGTGGCGCGCGTTGCGGATGTAGCGCTCCAGGTAGAGCGTGCCGTCACCGAAAGCGGCACGCGCCTCGTTGGACGCGGCGGTGAAGGCCCCGGGCAGGTCCTCCAGGCGCTCGATGATCTTCATCCCGCGCCCACCGCCGCCGGCCGCGGCCTTGATGATCACGGGCATGCCCAGGCCACGGGCGATCTCCACGGCCTGGTCGGGCGTTTCCACGCGGGTCGAACCCGGCAGCGTGGGCAGGCCGAGTTCGGCGGCCAGCACGCGGGCTCGGATCTTGTTGCCCATCTGAGCGATCTGCTCGGGCAGGGGCCCGACGAAGGTGATGCCGTGGTCGGCGCACAGCTGCGCCAGTTCGGCCGACTCGGCCAGGAAGCCGTAGCCGGGATGCAGCGCGTCGCAGTCCGTGGACAGGGCCGCGTTCACCAGCAGGCGCGCATCGAGGTAGCTCTGCGTGGCGCTGGCCGGGCCGATGCAGACCGCCCGGCCGGCGATGCGCGCGCCCAGGCTGTCACGGTCGGCCTCGGAGCAGGCGAGCACGGTCTCGATGCCGAGTTGCTGGCAGGCACGGATGATGCGGACGGCGATCTCGCCGCGATTGGCGACCAGGACGCGGTTGACGGGCATGCCTCAGGGCTTCACGTAGAACAGGACCTGGCCGAACTCGACCACCTCGGCGTCCTGCACGCACACCTGCGCGATGGTGCCGGCCACGCCGGCCGGGATGGCGTTGAACAGCTTCATCACCTCGATCAGGCAGACGGTGGAATCGGCCGTGACGGTGTCGCCCACCGAGACATACGGCGGCGAGGACGGGTCGGGCCGGCTGTAGAAGCGGCCCATGGTGGTGGCGGTGATCGGGGCCCAGCCGGCCTCTGGCGCGGCAGCACGGGGCTGCGCGGCAGGCGAAGGCGACGGCGTGGCCGGAGCGGCGGCCGGTGCGGCGGTGGCGGGCGCCGGCGCGGCGATGGTGGGTGCGGCCATCGGCGCCGCGACTGCCCCGCCGGTGGGCAAGGCGCCCTTGCCGATGGTCACCTTCAGCTCGCCGATGTCGATCTGGAAGTAATCGAAATTGGAGCGATCCAGGGTCTCCACCAGGCGGTTGATCTGGCGCACGTCGTTGTCGCTGAGGAAGTCGAGGGTGTGGCTCATACGGGAAGGGGTTTCAGGCTTGCATGGCGACGGACTGGCCGCCGCGACGGATCAGGACATGGCGCACGCTGCGTGCTTCGCCCAGCTTGGCGATCAGGGCCTGCAGCCCGTGGCTGCCCTCGGACCCCGCACGCTCGGCGCGGGCACGGCGCATCTGCGCCACCTGCTGCGCGTCGGTGAAGAAGTTCAGCAGCAGGTCGTCGTCGGACACGCCCGGGCCGCCCCAGCGTTCGCGCACCTGCGCGAGGGTGGGCTGTCCGGGCTTCACGCGGGCCAGCGCCTCGGCGCGCGGGCGCGAAAGAATCTTCTCGCGCACCTCGGGCACGATCGACTCGGCCTCCTCGCGGCCCCAGCCGCCCAGCGCGTACTGGATGATCTCGTCCGAGACCTGCCGATAGCGCTCGCCGGCGATCACGTTCATCACCGCCTGCGCGCCGACGAACTGCGAGTACGGCGTGACCATGATGGGGAAGCCGAAGTCCCGCCGCACCTGCGCGATCTCCTCCAGCACCGCCGGCAGCCGGTCGGCCAGACCCGCGGCGCCGAGCTGGAAGCGCAGGTTGGAGATCATTCCGCCGGGCACCTGGTGCTGGTAGTGCTGAAGGTCGTAGGCCGCCGGCGCACCCTCGGGCAGGCCTTCGCGGCGGGCCACCTCGCGCAGGTGCGCCTCCACCGGGCGCAGCACGTTCTCATCGAGCGCCGTGGAGTGCCCCATGGCCCGCGCGTTGCGCGCCACGTCGAACACCGACGGGTTGGAGGACGACTCGGCCAGCGGCGGAATGGCGGCGTTGACGATGTGGATGCCCTGGCGGATCGCCTCCAGGCTGCTCAACAGGCCCAGGCCGGTGTTGCAGTGGGTGTGGAACTCCACCGGAATGCCCTGCGCGTTCGCCAGCACCACCGGCGCCAGCGTGCGCACCCGCTCCGGCGTGAGCAGCGCGCCGGGGTCCTTGAGGCAGATGCGGTGCGGCTTCAGCGCCGCCGCCGCGCGCGCCCGCTCGGCGTAGTAGCCGTCGGTGTGCTTTTCCGACAGCGAGAAGATCAGGTTGATCACCACGTCGATGCCGACGTTCCGCGCGCGGGCCACGTGCGGGCGCCAGCCCTCGGGCGTGTTCGACGAATCCGACAGCCGGATCTGGCCGATTCCCATGGCGGCCATGCGCTCGTACCACAGCTCCTCGACAGCCTCGGGCGTGATCTGGAAGGCCGCCAGCTGGCGGCCGCGGATCATGCGCAGCGGCGTGCGGGTGATGCGCTTGCGCACCTCGGCGATGCGCTCCCAGGGGTCCTCCTGCAGGTCGCGGATCATCTTCTTCTCGAAGCTGGTGGCCATGATCTCCACCGCGTCGAAGCCGGCCTCGTCGAGCCGGTCCGCGATGGGCAGGATGTCGGCGGTGCGCAGGCCGATGGCCCACAGGCTCTGCGAGCCATCACGGACGGTCGTGTCGACGAATCGGATCTCGCTCATATCCGCTCCTTCACTGCAGCGAGACGTTCACGTTCTTGACCTGCGTGAACTCGAACAGCTCGTCCTTCGATTCCTCGCGGCCCAGGCCCGACTGCTTGTAGCCGCCGAAGGGCGCGCCGATGAAGTGCGACGAGCAGTCGTTGACCCACACGTACCCGGCCTCCACGCGCGCCGCCGCGCGATGCGCGGTGACCAGGTCGCGCGTCCAGATGGAGGCGGTGAGGCCCAGCTCGGTGCCGTTGACGGCGGAATACAAGTCGTCTTCGCCGCTCCAGCGCAGCACCGACAGCACCGGGCCGAACACTTCCTCGCGTGCCAGGCGCATGGCCGGCGTGACGCCGGTGAACACGGTGGGCTCGATGAAGAAGCCCTTGGCCAGCGCCGCGTCCTTGGGGTGCGCGCCCCCGGTGGCCAACCTGGCGCCCTCCTCCCGGGCCGAGGCGATGAAGCCCAGGCTGCGCTCGTACTGCGTGCGGTTGATCAGCGCGCCCATGGTGGTGTCCATGTGCGTGGCCAGCCCGGGCCGATGGCGCTGCGCCAGCAGGGCCACCATCTGCTCGACGAAGCGGTCGTGCACGCTCTCGTGCAGGAACAGCCGGCTGGTCGAGCCGCAGGACTGGCCGCACCAGGTGAAGTTCATGCCGCGCACGGCCCCATCGACCGCACGCTCGAGGTCGGCGTCGGGGTAGATCACCATCGCGTTCTTGCCACCCAGTTCGAGCAGCGTGCGCTTCATGGTGTCGGCCGCGCCGTGGAGCACCGCCTTGCCGGCCGGCACGCTGCCGATCAGGCCGACGGCCGCCACCTGCGGATGGCTCACCAGCGCCGCGCCGATGTCGCGCGCGCCGACCACGCAATTGAGCACGCCGGGCGGGAACAGGTCGGCCAGCAGTTCCATCAGGCGCAGCGTGGACAGCGGCGCCTGCTCGGGCGGCTTGATCACCACCGTGTTGCCCGCGGCCAGCGGCGCCGCGATCTTGCCGGCGGCGAACATGAAGGGATGGTTGAACGGGAAGATCCGGGCCACCACGCCCAGCGGCTCGCGCCGCGTGTAGTTGAGCGAACCGTTGGCGGTGGGGAGGGTCTCGCCCTTGATCTCCAGCACCAGCCCGGCGAAGAACTCCAGCTGCGTGGCCGCGATCTCGGCGTCGAACAGCATGGCCTTGACCGGATTGCCGCAATCGGCGGCATCGAGCAGCGCCAGGTCGGCCGCGTTGGCCCGGATGCGGGCCGCGGCTTCGCGCAGCCGGCGCGCGCGCTCCAGCGGCGGCGTGGCGGCCCACGCGGGAAAGGCTTCGCGGGCGCTGCGCACGGCGGCATCGACATCGTCGGTGGTGGCCAGCTGCACGCGGGCCAGCACCTCGCCGGTGGAAGGGTTGATGCTGTCCAGCATCTGCGCCCCGGCGCGGGCGTGCCACTGGCCGCCCCAGAACTGGCCCTGCTGCGTGGGCAGGATGGAAGGCACGCGGGAGGAAAGATCGGCTTGCATGGTGGTCGTCGTCATCGCGGTGGGCGGGGTGTGGTTTCGAGATAGCGGCAGGCGTCGTCGAGGCCGACCACGTCGGCGTACTTGGCTTGCAGGTCGAACAGGCTCTGCTCGTGTGCGGCGCGCGAGCGGTCGCCCACGCACTCGCGCACCACCATGGGCCTGAAGCCGTTCTGGCAGGCATCGACGGCGGTGGCGCGCACGCAGCCGCTGGTGGTGCAGCCGGCCAGCAGCAGGGTGTCCACCCCGCGCGACACCAGCCGCGACGGCAGGTCGGTGCCGAAGAAGCACGAGGCGTATTTCTTCACCAGCCAGCTGTCGCCGGGCTCGCGCGTCAGGCGCGGGTCGAGCTCGACTTCGGGCGTGCCCGCGCGCAGCGTCATCACGCCCTTTTGCTTCAGGGCCCAGATGCCGGCGTCCTTGAAGTCGAGGTCGTCGTAGGCCACGGTGGAGAAGATCACCGGCCAGCCGGCCTTGCGGGCGGCGGCCAGCAGCGTGCGCGTGGCGGCGATCTCGTCGTCCAGGTTGGCGCCCAGCATCATGGCCGGGTCGCTGAAGGCGCGGATCATGTCGATCACCAGCACGGCCGGGCTGCGGCCGAAGCCGATGGCCTGGCCGAAGCCGCGCGCGCGGAAGAAGTCCTGTTCGCTTTGGTTCGTCATCTCACGCCCTTCAACCCAGCAGATTGGGCAACCAGGTGGCAATGGGGCTGTAGAAGAAGACGGCCACCAGCATCAGCACACCGATGGCCACAAACGGAAGCGCCGAACGGAACACCTGCGGCAGGCTGATGTGCGAGGGCACCACGCTCTTCATCGTGAACAGCAGCAGCCCGAATGGCGGCGTCATCAGCCCCAGCTGCATGGAGATCAGGAACAACACGCCGAACCAGATGGTGTCGATCTGCGCGCCCAGCACCAGCGGCATGAAGAACGGCAGCGTGAGCAGCATCATGCTGACCTGATCGACGAAGCAGCCCAGCACGATCAGCACCACGATCATGGACAGCAGCAGCATGTTCGTCGACAGCTCCATCTTGCCGATGGCGCCGAGAAAGCCGTTGGTCGCACCGGAAAATCCGAGCAGCTGCGAGAACGCCGTAGCGCCCACGATGATGAACAGCACGATGCCCGAGATCTGCACCGTGCCCTTGAGCGACGAGAGCATGTTCTGCCAGGTCAGCGCGCGGTAGCACGCCGCCAGCAGCACGGTGGCCGCCGCGCCCAGTGCCGCTGCCTCGGTGGGCGTGGAAATGCCGGTGGACATGGCCCCGATCACGACCACGAAGATCGACATCAGCGGCAGCACATACACGACCAGCGGCCGCCACTTCTGCCAGCCGTGATAGCGCGTGCCCTCATCGTCCTTGGGAGAGCTGCCAGGCACCAGCAGCGCGTATCCCACGATGTAGGCCACGAACGCGACGGACAGCAGCAGCCCCGGCACGATGCCGGCGAACAGCAGCTTGGTGATGGAGATGTTGGCGAGGCTGCCGAACAGCACGATCAGCGCCGACGGCGGGATCAGCATGTCCACCCCGCCGATGGCGATGATGGGCCCCATGGCCAGCGACGGGTGGTAGTTCTTCTCCAGCATCAGCGGCGTCATCGAGCGGCCCAGCATCGCCGTGGTGGCGATGGTCGAGCCCGACACGGCCGAGAACGCGGTGCCCGCCACGACCGAGACCACCGGCAGCCGCGCCGGCACTTTGTGGATGATGCGGTCGAAGCCGTCGATCACCTTCAGCGCCAGGCCGGTCTGGAACAGCACCTCGCCCATCAGGATGAACAGCGGAATGGGCGTGAGCGACAGGCTGATCACCGAGGCGATCGAGTTGCGCGCGAGCTGGTCGACGCCGGCCACCCCGCCCATGAAGATGAAGGCGCCGATGACGTTGGTCACCAGGAAGGCCAATGCGACCGGCAGCCCGATCATCATCAGCAGCATCACCGATCCGAGCAGCAGGCTCAGGCTCAGGGTCCAGTCCACCGGGGGCCTTTCGTTGGGGGGTTCATCAGGCCACCGAGGTGGCTTCCTCGCGCACGGTGCGCGGGCCCAGCCACTGGCGGCGCATGCGCAAGGCGAATTCGACGGCCAGCACACCGAAGATCACGGCGGCCGGCGCCAGCAGCCACCATTCGGGAAACACGAAGATCTTGAAGATCAGCGAACCCTGGCGCGCACTGGCCAGGACCGCGTTGCCGCTGGCCACCATCAGGGTGAGGCTGGCGAGGATGCCGATCGCATCGGCCACCAGCTCCAGCACCCAGGCCATGCCCGAAGGCAGCGCCTTGAGCACCATGTCCATCCGCACATGCGCCCCCTGGCGCAGCAACCAGGGAGCGGCCAGGAAGGTGGACAGGTACAGGGTGTACTCGGCCACCTCGGGCGCCCAGGGCACGTTGCCCAGGCGGAGGTTGCGCACCGCCACGTCGGCGCAGATCACGATGACCATCACCGCGATCAGCGCGCAGGCGACCAGGCCCAGCGCGGTGAGCAGGTGACCCCAGCCGCGGTCGAAGCGATTGGCCAGGCCAGTGGCGGGTGCGTTCATGCGGCGATCAGCGGGTCAGCAGCTGGCGCAGCTTGGGGCCGTGCTCGGGGCTGCGCTGGTTGATGCTGCTCCAGATGGTCTCGGTGGCGCGCTTGGAATAGGCGGCCGCCTCGGCCGGCGGGAACTCGATCGCCTTGATGCCGGCCTCGGCCTGCTTCTTCTTCTCCGCTTCCCACATCTTGGCGTTGTCGAGGTTGAGGTTCTCCATCCAGACTGCGGCGTCGGTCAGCACCTGCTTCTGCTTGGCGTTCAGGCGGTTCCAGGTGTTGAGGTTCACCAGCACGCCGACTTCGGTGTTGTAGAAGCCGGGCTCGACGCGGAAGCGCGTGTGCTCCTGCAGGCTCAGGTCGAAGATGCCCGAGACCGGCCAGCCGTAGCCGTCGATCACGCCGCGCTCCAGCGCGGTGTAGGTCTCGCCCGGCGGGATCGTGAGCACGGTGCCGCCCATGCTCTGGAAGAACTCCCGGTAGATCGGGATGCCGCGCAGGCGCATGCCCGAGAGGTCGGGCTTGCTCACCGGCTTCTTCAGGAACAGGTGGTAGGGCATGTTGTCGATGGCGCGGCCCAGGTAATGGGCATTGAGCTTCTGGCCCCACAGCTTGTTGATGTAGTCGTAGGCACCGTTCTTGCGCCACTCCTGCACGGGCACCGTGCTCACCGACAGCGCGTCCGACTCGGGCAGCAGGTTGGTGTAGAAGTTGCCGGTCACGTTGGCCATGTCGACCACGCCGGACTTGATGGCGTTGCCCACCTCGAACGGAGGCATGACCTTCTGGCCGCCGCCGAGATAGTTGATCTTGATGACGCCCTTGCCCTGCTCGTTCACGCGCTGGATGAACTTCTCGAAGTTCATCGAGAAGAAGTTGCCTTCGGGCCAGGCGCTCACCGCGCGGATGGTGGCCTCCTGCGCGGCGGCCTGGCCGATGCCGGCGGCCAGCGTGCAGGCGAGCGCGACGCGCCCGAGTTGCTTGAACATCTTCATGCTGCTTGTCTCCTGGAGTGGGATGCGAAAGGGGCGCCGCATCGACGGCGGCGCTTGGGGGGAACGAATCAGAGGAAGCTCAGGCCGCCGTCGACCACCAGCGACTGGCCGGTGACGAAGCCGCTGTCGTCCGAAGCCAGGAAGGCCACCACGCCTTCCAGGTCCTGCGGGCCTTCCTCGCGCGGGATGCTGCGCATCGCGATCTGCGCCTGCTTCTGCGCGGGCGTCACCGTCTCGCGCGGCACCTCGGTGTCGGTGGCACCCGGCAGCAGCGCGTTCACGGTGATGCCGTCGGCGCCGAGCTCGCGCGCCATCGACCGGGTCATGCCGATCAGGGCCGCCTTGGAGGTGGTGTAGTGCAGGTAGTGCGCCCGCCCCATGGCCACGGCGGCCGAGGACACGTGGATCACGCGGCCCCAGCGGTTGCGGCGCATCAGCGGCACCAGGGCGCGGGTCATGAGGAAGGTGCCGGTGATGTTCACGTGCAGCACGCGCATCCACTCGTCCAGCGGGATCTGCTCGAACGGGCGCATTTTGATGGTGGAGAAGATGGCCGCGTTGTTCACCAGCACATCGCAGCGGCCGAAGCGCTCGTCGATGCGGCGGGCCGCATCGGCCACGCTGGCCTCGTCACCGATGTCGGCCGTGAGGGCCAGGCACTCGCCGCCGGCGGCCTCGATCTCGGCCGCCACCCGCTGCACCGCCTCGCCGTGGATGTCCAGGGCGACGACGCGATGGCCCTCGCGCCCGAAGCGCAACGCATAGGCCCGGCCCAGGCCCTGGGCGGCGCCGGTGATCACGATCACGCGCGAGGTGCGTGGCTGATGGGATGGCTGGTTCAAGAGCGGGTCTCCTTGTCGTTGGGCGGTGGCTTGCGCATTGACGCCACGCCTGTCTCGCGGCTAGTCTAGGACCTGTCGATATCGGATCAATCTCGATTCGATGATCGATCTACGTAAACCCCTAGCCCCTTGCCGGCCCTGCCTCCATGTCGCCTGATCCCTCGCCCTCGCCGGACCGAAAAGACCTCCTGAGCTCGCAGGAGGCGAGTGTCGTGCTGGGCATCAAGCCGGCCACGCTCTACACCTACGTCAGCCGCGGCCTGCTCAAGCCGGTGCGCCTGTCGCAGCAGAAGGAGAACCGCTACCTGCGGGAAGACGTGGAGGGCTTGCGCATCCGCAGCAGCGCCCGCCAGGGCCACGGCGCGGTGGCCGCCACGGCCATGCGCTGGGGCCAGCCGGTGATGACGACCAGCGTGTGCGAGATCAGTGAAGCCGGGCCGAGTTACCGCGGCCACCTGGCCACCGACCTCGTGCGGCATCCGGGCGTGTTCGAGAGCGTGGCGGAGCTGCTGTGGACGGGCGTGCTGCCCGACGGCGCCCACACCTGGCCGGTGGAGCCGCCGCACGTGGACCTGACTCGGGCGCTCGACGGCATGCTGCAGGACGGCCGGGTCAAGCCGCGGATGATGCGCGTGTTCTCCATCGCGGCCACGGCTTTGGGCGGCGGCTCGCTGGCCGAGGAGCTGCGCAGCAACTCCACCATGCGTTTCGCGCGTCAGATGCTGTTCGCCTTCGCCGGCTGCTGCGGCATCCTGGGGCCGCAGCGGCGCTTCGCGCCGGTCGACGGCGACCGGCCGCTGGCCCAGCACATCCTGCGTTCGTTGCAGGTGCGCGTGACCGACCCCGCCGAGCAGGCGATCCAGGCGGCCCTCATCCTGGGCGCCGACCATGAGCTGTCGTCGAGCACCTTCGCCGCCCGCATCGCGGCGTCCACCGGCGCCACGCTGCACGCCTGCGTGGTCGCGGCCCTGGCGGCCCACCAGGGCACCCAGCTCGCGGGTGGGTGCGACGCGGCTGAAGACCTGATCTGCGGCCTGGGCACCGTGGCTGAGATCGACCAGCGCCTGGCCGACGCCGAGATGCGCCGCGAACGCCTGCCCGGCTTCGCGCTGCAGATCTACCCGCGGGGCGATCCGCGCGCGTCATGCCTGATCGAGCTGACGAAACGCATCGCACCCAAGTCCCGCCCGGCCGACCTGGCCTACCGCTTCGTCGATCGTGCGCGCGAGCGGCTGGGCATCGAGCCCAACATCGAACTGGCGCTGGTGGTGATGGCGATCGCCTGGCAGATGCCCGCGCGCACGGCCAGCGCGCTCTGGGGCATCGGCCGCACGGCCGGCTGGATCGCGCATGTGATGGAACAGCGCCTGGCGGGCTTCCCGATACGGCCGCGGGGGCAATACCAAGGCTTGGGGGCCAGGGGCTAGGGGCGGCTAGGAGGCGTGCCCCATGGCCTCCCGCTCCGACCCTGGATCTTGGATCGGCCGCTCACGCGGCCACTGGTTGCCAGCTCGTTGCCAGCAGCGGCATCAGGTCGGCGTACTGGTGGCTCGTCAGCCGGACCTCCGCAGCAGAAGGCGGCGCCTTCTTCCGCCCGCGACTTACGCCCTCTTCTTGTGCTCTTCCTTGATCGTCCAGTAGTAGACGGTCCGGTGGTCCACCTGCTCGGTGCGCTCGGGCGGCCACTCGTCGCCCATGTCGAAGGCATGCGAGACCACGCGCGTGCCCACGCGCAGCTGGCGCCACAGCTGCGGGCGCAGCTTGCGGTTGATGGTGGGCAGCAGGTAGAGCGTGACCACGCTGGCGGGTGAGACGTCGGTCTCGAAGATGTTGGCCACGCGCAGCTGCACCTTGTCGGTCACGCCGGCGCTCTTCGCGTTGGCCTGGGCCTCCTGGATGCGCACCGGGTTCAGGTCCACGCCCACGCCGCGCGCGCCGTGCACCTTGGCCGCCGTGATCACGATGCGGCCGTCGCCGCAGCCCAGGTCGTACACGACGTCGCTGGAACCGACCTTGGCCATCTCGAGCATCTTGTCCACCACCGGCTGCGGCGTCGGCACGTAGGGCACGTCCAGGGCCGGCGTCTGGTCGCTGCGCTGGGACCAGCCCAGCTGGGGAAGCGCCAGCAAGGCGGCCCCGGCGAACAGCGCACGCCGCCGTTCGAGTCCCACGGGATGCAGCACGCCATGGGCGGATTCACGAAACTCCATCACGATCTCCTTTCAGAAATGGCTCCACGGGCGGCGGGGCCCGGCTGGCCGGTGCCGATGAACCACATCAGCACGACCCCGACCGCCAGCACCACCACGCCGGTCCAGGCGGCGTTCACGCCGCCCAGCGTCTGGGTGGACACGTACGAGAGGCTGGACCACAGCATGTAGGCGCAGGTCAGGCAGAAGATCGCCGGCAGCAGCGGATAGAGCGGCACCCGGAACGGATTCGGCGCCGCCGGCTCGTGGCCGCGCAGGATGAACAGCGCGATGCCGGTCAGCAGGAAGAAGAGCCAGAACACCGGCGCGGTGAACTCGACCATCGAACGAAAGCCGTTGCCGCTCCACGCGCCCAGCCCGATCAGCAGCAGCGCCAGCACGTTCTGCACCGCCAGGGCGGTGGTGGGCGTGCTGCGGCCGTGGTCCCAGCGCGCCAGCCGGTCGAGCGCGGCCCAGTCGCAGCCGACGGCGTAGTTGGTGCGCGCGCCCACGATCATGGTGGCGTTGATGGAGCTGAGCGCCGCGATGGCGACCAGCACGGAGATCAAGGTCTGGCCGCCGGTGCCGAAGACCCGGTTCATCACGTCGGCGGCGACGGCCTCCGACTTGCCCATGCCTTCCAGGCCGAGCACCCGCCAGTACGCCCAGGTGACGCCCACGTACAGCACGGTGATGACCAGGATGGACGCGACCAGCGCCCGAACCATGTTGCGCCGGTTGTCCTTGAGCTCTGCGCTGATGTAGCCGGCCTCGTTCCAGCCGCCGTAGGCCAGCAGCACGAAGACCATCGCCAGCCCGAAGCCCGCCAGGCTGGGCGTGGCGCCGAACATCGCGGGCTGCGGCGCGGCGCTGCCCGCGGCCGCGGGCACGCCGCCGGCCACCCAGTACAGAGCCGCCGCCACCACCAGCAGGAGCCCACCGACCTCGACCACCGTGAGCCAGGTCTGCGCCGAGGCTCCCGCCAGGATGCCGCGCGAGTTGACGATCCACAGGGCCACGACGACCGCCGTGGCCCAGAGGGCCGAGCCCAGCGCCCCGTTGGCATGGAGCGGCAGCACCTGGTGCATGTAGTCACCGAATACGAACGCGAGCAACGCGATCGACCCCGTGGTGATGACCGAGAACCGCGCCCAGGCGAACAGGAAGGAGATGCGACGCCCGTAGGCCCGGTGCAGGAAGTGGTAGTCGCCTCCCACGCTGGGGTAGGCGGTGGCGAGTTCGGCATAGCAGAGCACGCCAACCAGCGACACCAGGCCTCCCAGCAGCCAGGCGGTGAACATCCATCCGACGCTGCCGGTCATCTGCGCCACCAGCGACGGCACCTTGAAGATGCCGGCGCCCACCACCACCCCGACGATGAGGACCAGTGCATGGCGCAGCGTGAGCACGGCGGCGGGTGAGCGGTTGGCCGCAGTGGGCTGCGCGGGGCTGGAACTCATGGCTGGTCTTCTTCCGTGGCCGATCAGGTGACTGGGATGGTCCGGATCCGCGGAAAGGATGAAGAGCCAGCGGCCCCGGACCCGCCGCATCCTACAAGCGCTCTTTGAAAAGCGGCAAGCGCGCTGACCCCTGCTTACCCTCATGCGGCGTCGTGGCGGGCCGAAACCGGCTCGGCCATTAGAACCTTTCCATCATGTCAATCTGGGTGGCCGCAGCCGGCACCGGCTCGGCGAGTCAGGCGGCGCGGCGTCGGAGATCGCCTACGCGCGCCCCGGACGATGCCCCTCCCGCCCGGGCCGGCCGGCGCGGAACAATCGTTCCCCATGCTCAGGAGATGACCATGGGTCTTTGGGTCAACAACTCGAACGCGGACCTGCCGATCGTGACCGTGTTCGGGCGGCTGGAGAACGGCAGCTACGCCGCCGAGGTGATGCGCGAGGAGCAGGTGCCCTACCAGCCGAAGTGGGCGGACGCGGTGGACCAGAAGATGGTCTACATCTGGCCGGAGGGCGACCAGCTCCAGCGGATCGTGCAGGCGCTCAACGACGGCCGCCTCGACTACGGCACGCTGCAGGACTATGGCGGGCACGACGGCGGCCGCTCGGAGTTCCCGATATGAGCCGTTGCGCACCCGGCGACCTGGCCATCGTCGTGCGGGCCGAGATCGAGGCCAACCTCGGGCGCATCGTGCGCGTGCTGCACCTGCACGACGGCCGCGGCGACCTGGTGCTGCGCCATGCCGGCGACGCGGTCTGGTGGGTCGAGGCGGCCGCGCCGCTGACCTGGGCGCGCAATGGACAGCGCATCTGCCGCACCAACGGGCCGGTCCCCGACGGATACCTCATGCCTATCAAGGGCGACGGCGCCGACGACGCCGAATCGCTCGACGTCGACCAGCTGGCGACCGCCCAGGCGTCGTAGGACGATCGCCCTACTCCGACTCCACCTGCAGCCGTGCCAGCACGTCGGCCAGCTTGTCGGTGTTGGCGGGCTTGACGAAGTGCTCGTCGAAGCCGGCGGCCCGGGCGTTGGCCACGTCCTGCGGCTGCCCGTAGCCGGTCACGGCGATCAGCACGGTGCGCTCGCCCCCCGGCAGGGCGCGGATGCGCCGCGCGAGTTCGTAGCCGTCCATCTCGGGCAAGCCGATGTCCAGCAGGCAGGCGTCCGGCTGCACGGCCGAGAAGCGCGCCAGCCCGCTGCGTGGGTGGAACTCCACCAGCGCCTCGATGCCCATCGATTCGAGCAGCATGGCCAGCGTGAGCGCCGCGTCCTGGTTGTCGTCCACCACCAGCACCCGCAGCTTCGCGGGCGCGTCCAGCTCCGCCACCGGCCCGGATCGGCCCACGCCGGACGCGTCCCGGTCGACCTGCGGCAGGCCCACCGTGAATCGGCTGCCGCGTCCGGGGCCGCGGCTCGCGGCCCTGACCCAGCCTCCGTGCAACTGCACCAGGCTCTTGACCAGCGACAGCCCGATGCCCAGCCCGCCCTGGGCGCGCTCGGCCGTCCGCTCGGCCTGCACGAAGAGGTCGAAGCAGCGCTCGACCAGCTCGGGCGACATGCCGATGCCGTCGTCCTCCACGCTCACCTCCACCGTCTGGCCGTCCGCCGTGACGGACACGGCGAGGTTCCCGCCCTCGGGCGTGTACTTGGCGGCGTTGGTCAGGAGGTTGGTGACGACCTGCACCACGCGCTTGGCGTCACCGCGCACCAGCGTCGCTTCGCTGCTGCGCGAGACGCTCAGCTGGTGATGGCGCTCGTCCAGCATGGGCCGCACCTGCTCCAGCGCCTCGTCGATCATCCGACCGATGTCCAGCACCTCGCGCTCGAGCACGACCTGCCCGCGCGTCACCCGCGAGACGTCCAGGAGGTCATCGACCAGCCCGTTCAGGTGCCGCACCTGCCGTCCGATGATTCCGCTGGCACGCCGGACGCGGCTGCCATCCAGCCCGGACAACTGCAGCAGGTCGGCCGCGGCGACGATGGGCGCGAGCGGATTGCGCAGCTCGTGCGCCAGCATGGCCAGGAACTCGTCCTTGCGCCGCACCGTCTCCCGCAGGGCCTGCTCGGCCGCCACCCGGGCGGTGACGTCGATGACCACGCTCACCGCGCCCGATACCGCCCCGTCGGGCTCCAGCAGCGGCGCCGCCGAGATCAGTACGACCTGGCGATCCCCCGTCCCGTCCCCCTGGCCGACCGCCACCGGCATGCCGGTGACCGGCTCGCCTCGCAAAGCCCGCGCCAGCGGCCATTCGTCCGGCGCGATGCGCTGGCCATGCCGTGCCGAGCCGTCGGCCCAGTAACCCCGGCGGCTGGCGAAGGGAATGGGCTCGCCGACCGCGGCCGGGGCACCGTCCCCCCACAGGCGCCGGGCCTCGGGGTTGGAGCGCAGCAGCCGGGCCTGGCGGTCCACCACCAGGATGCCCACCGGCGCGTGGCTCAGCACCGCGTCCATCAGCCGCCGCTCGACCTCGGCCGCGCGCAGGGCCGCCGAGGCTTCCTGCTGCCGGGCCCGGATCTCCTGCGCCTGCGCCGCGATGGTCGACTCCCCTCGGGCAGCGAGTGACTCGACGCGGACCCGTTCCGTGACGTCCTCCACCCGGTGCACGAGCGCCTGCACCTTGCCTTGCGCGTCGAGCACGGGCGCGTTCACCGGGGTCCAGTAGCGTTCCTCGAATCCGGCCGGCGTGCGCACGTCGTAGCGCTGCACGGGCATGGTGTCGGCCTGTCCGGTCGCCAGCACGCGCTCCAGCGAAGCGCGCAGGTGGCGCACGCCGCTGGTTTCAAGGTCGTCCGGGTTGTCCGGGAAGGAGTCGAACAGCGCGCGCCCCAGCAGCTCGCCGCGCGAGCGGCCGGTCGCCTGCACGTAGGCCTCGCTGACCGCAAGGATCGTGAAGCTGGCCGACAAGAGCAGCAGTGGAGTGGGAACAGCCTCGAAGATGGTGCGGTAGTCGAGTGCGCCGGCTGTCTCGGTGGCGTCTTCGTTCATTTGCGGTCGATCTTCACCCTCCGGGCCGAGCGGCTGTGTAGGTCTGGCCCGCACCCGGCCCGAAGCCCAAGCCGACTCGAGCGCGGGCCATGGCATGCGCAATTGCCTGCGGCGACGGCTGGCACGGCCCAGGAGGCAGCCATCGCGGCATCCGCGACCGCCTGCGGCGCCATGCCAGTCCAGGCTGGCTCCAGCGGCGACCACGAGGGCGTCCGCCTGCCGCAGCCGCTGGGCGGCCTGTCGAATGGCGAATGACGAATGGCGGGGGTCGCGCAGGCCGGGCTCCTAGAATGCCGCACCGCATTTCGCCCCCCGACCTCCAGCGCATGAAGTTCCCCCGGCCCCTGCTGGCCTGCTGGCTCGCTGTCCTCATGCTCGTGTTCGCCGTCACTGAGGCGCCTGCTGCACACCCATCTCCCCCCGCGACGCAAGGCCGGCTGGAGCTGGCCGGCCCCATCGACAAGCCGGTACCGCTGCAGGGCGAATGGGGCTTCGCCTGGCACCGGTTCGTCGATCCGGCCTGGCAGTCGCTGCCCACGGCGGCCGTGGCCACGGTCCCCGAGGCCTGGAACGACCTCACGGCCGACGGCAAGCCGCCTGGCCGCCACGGGTGGGGCAGCTACGTGCTGCAGGTGGACTGCCCGGCGGGCCAGTCGCTCGCCGTGGAAGCCGATGGCCAGCGCACCGCATCGCGCCTGTTCGTGAACGGCCGGCGGGTGGCCGGCCACGGCGAACCCGGCTCTTCGGCGGCGACCACGCGGGCGGCGGTGGGCCAGCGGGTGCCGATCACGCCCGAGTTCGCCTGCCCGCTGCGCCTGACCCTGCACATCGCCAACTTCGACCACCGCGCCGGGGGCTTCGTGCGGGCGATGGCGGTGGGGCCGGCCGACGTGCTGGCGCGCGCCCGCGAATCCCGGGTGGTCTACCAGACCGCCCTCCTCTCGGCCTACCTGCTCACCGCCCTGGTGGCCCTGATCTTCTTCGCCGTGCGCCCGCAGGACCGCGTGTCGCTCACCTATGGCCTGTTCTGCCTGGCGATGGCCGTCTACACGGACCTGCTGGGCGAGCGCCTGTTCCTGCGCTTGTGGGCCGGCCCCGAAGTCGACTGGTGGAGCTTCATGCGCCTGGAGTACCTGGCGTGGATCGCCGCCATGGCCCTGTTCACCGTGACCCTGCGCGGCCTGTTCCCGGCCGCGATCCGCCGGCGCGCGGTGGGGGTGGTCATGGCGCTGCTGGCGATGGGCGCGGCCAGCGCGACGCTGTTGCCCCCCGACCTGTATTCGCACATCACCGGGCCCGGACAGGCCACGGCCATCGTGGTGGCGCTGGTGCTCGCCGCCGCGCTGCTGCGCCCGGGCCAGGCCGACCAGGCCGACGCACGGATCGTGCTGGGCGGCATGCTTGCCATCGTGGTCGCGCTCGTCGCCGACCTGGCGCTGATGGACGTGGCCGAGCCGGACCACAAGCTCGCGCCCATCGGCTTCGCGCTCTTCATGCTGTCGCCCGCCCTGGTGATCGCGCGGCGCATGAGCCACGCCTTGAACGCCGAGGTGCGCAACCGCACCCTCGAGGAAAACGCGCGGCTGCGCGAAGACGTGGAGCGCATCTCGCGGCACGACCTGAAGGCGCCCCTGAGCGGCATCCTCGGCGCCGCCCGGCTGCTGCAGTCGGACAGCCGGCTCGATGGCGAGCAGCGCGCGCTGGTCAAGCTGCTGCAACGCGCCGCCTTGCGCATGCTGGAAATGGTCAACCTCTCGCTGCACCTCTACAAGATGGAAACCGGCACCTACACCCTCCAGCCGGAAACCGTGGACCTGCGCGAGGTGCTGGCCCGGGTGCTGGTGGACCTTCGCGGCTACGCCAAGGCGCGCGGCGTGCGCCTGCGCACCGAGGCACCGGACCATCTGCCGGTGTGGGTGCGGGCCGAGGAACTGCTTTGCTACTCCATCCTGGCCAACCTGGTGAAGAACGCCGTCGAGGCGAGCGCCGCCGGTCAGGAGGTGGTGGCTTCGCTGCACCGTGGCGACCCCGTGCGCCTGGCCGTCCACAACCGCGCCGAGGTGCCGCCCCACATCGAGGCCCGCATGTTCCAGAAGTACGTCACGAGCCGCCCGGGCCAGGGCGGCACCGGCCTGGGCACCTACTCGGCGCGGCTGATGGCGCGGGCCCAGCAGGGCGACCTGCAGGTGCGCACCGGACCTGCCGAGGGCACCACCTTCACGCTCAGCCTGCAACCCGCCGCCGGCCAGCCGCCCACCGCGGCGCCGGCCCGGGCCATTCCCAGGACGCTGCCCCCGCGCCACCTGCTGCTGGTCGACGACGACGACATCAGCCGCATGGTGGTCTCGCACCTGGTGCCGCAGCCGCCATTCACCGTCGAGACGGCCCCCGACGGCCAGGCGGCCACGCAAGCCATGGTCGAACGCTGGCCCGACCATGTGCTGCTCGACATGGAAATGCCGCTGATGGACGGCCTGGCGACGCTGCAGTGGATCCGCTCCCAGGAAGCCGCGCACGGCCGCCGCCGCTGCCACGTGGTGATGCTGTCCGGCCACGACGACGAGGCGTCCGCGGCCCGCGCCCTGGAGGCCGGCGCCGACCGCTTCCTGTCGAAACCGGTGGACCGCGACGAGCTGGTCGCCACGCTCGAGGAACTGGATCACCTGGGCGGGGAGCCGCAGTCGGCCTGAAGAAAGACAGGCGAACAGCGGCGATCCGGACAAGCTGGCTCAATCTTCCGCCTGCCCCAGGTTCTCCAGCAGCCGGTCCAGCAGCCCCGCCAACCGCCCCCGCTCCGTTTCGCTCAACCCCTTCACCGCCACCGCCGCCAGCTTGCGGCCCTGGCGACGCAGCACCTGCCAAGCCTGCTGCCCCGGCTCGGTCAGGAACAGGCGCTGGATCCGCCGGTCGCTCTCGTCCGCCCGGGCCTCGAGCAGCCCGCGCTCCCGCAGCCCCGCCACCAGCCGAGCCAGCTGGCCCTTGTCACGCCCCGAATGCGCCACCAGTTCGCTCTGCCCGGCCCCCGGGTGCCGGGCGAAGAATCCCAGCACGCGCATTTCAAGATGCGTCACGCCTTCCCCCCCGTCGCGCAAGGCGCGATGCTGCCGGGACCGGTACAGGTGCATCACGGCATGGATGCGTTCGATCACGTCGTCGGCCGACGCGACGGGCGGTTGGTTGACATCATCAACTGTATGGCGCATGATGCCTGACATTATCAACCATATTCCCTGGCACACCTTGACCTCCACCCCCACCCAGCGCCGCGTGCAGCGCGTGCGCCACGAACTCAAGCGGCGCGAGCTCCGGCTCGTGCGCATCACGCCGCTCGGCGCCCACCAGATCGACCTGACCTTCGCCGGCGACGAGCTGGCCGACTTCGTCTCCGCCTCCTTCGACGACCACGTGAAGTTCATCGTCACCGACGACGCCGGGCAGCCCGTGCGGCGCGACTACACCCCCAAGCATTTCGACGCCGCGGCCCGCGAGCTCACCATCGAGTTCGCCATCCACGGCGACGGCCCGGCGTCCCGCTGGGCCCGCCGGGCCGTGGTCGGACAGACCGCCACCGTCGGGGGCCCGCGCGGCTCCATGATCATCCCCGTCGACTACGACTGGCACCTGCTCGCCGGCGATGCCACCGCCCTGCCCGCGGTCCAGCGTCGCCTGGCCGAACTGCCGGCCCGGGCCCGGGTCATCGTGCTGCTGCAAGTGCCCGAAGCCGATCGACGCCCGCTGGCCAGCAGCGCCGAGCTCGAGCTGCACTGGCTGGACACGCCCGACGAGCTGCCGGCAGCCATCGCGGCCCTGCAACTGCCCCCGGGAGAGGGCTTCGCCTGGGGCGCGGGCGAGGCGTCGGTCATGGCCCGCGTGCGGCGTGTGCTGCTCGACCAGAAGCACCATCCGCGCGAAGCCATGCGCGTATCGGCCTACTGGAAGCAAGGCGCGTCGGAACACCACGAAGACCTGGCTTGACAAAGTCCGACAAGGCCACCGCCAAAGGCCGAGTCATGGGGCGTGCGAAGACACGCGACGGGCGCCTGTTCCTACCCGCGATGCCTGCAAGCGCGCACAGCCTCCTCCCGCCGCCGAGGCCAAAGAATCGGGGAAATTCGTTTCAGGGGTTCGACCATGAAGTCCGCTCGTTTTCTTGTACCGATTTTGCTGGCGGGTCCGCTCGCCGCCGCCTCCGCGTGGGGCCATGAACGCGAGCGCCATGCCGCGTCGACACCGTCCGAACCGAAAGCCGAGGCGGCCAGCAAGAAGAAGAAGCTGGACCACTCCGGACGGCGCCAGGTCGGCAAGGCGAGCTTCTATCACGACCGTTTCGGCGGCCGCAAGATGGCCAACGGCGAACCCATGGAACTCGACGGCGACAACGCCGCCAGCCGCACCCTGCCCCTGGGCACGACAGCCCGCGTGACCAACCTGGAGACCGGCCAGAGCACCGTCGTGACCATCGAAGACCGCGGGCCCTACGTGGATGGCCGCATCGTCGACCTGTCGCCGGCCAGCGCCGATGAAATCGGCCTCAGCCGCGAACAAGGCCTGGCCGAGGTGGAAGTGGCCCCGATCGAAGTGCCCATGCCGGACGGCACCACGCGCATGGGTGCCGGTGCGGCCCCGGAACGAGGCAACTGAAGCGCCTCGGCCCCGCTACTCGAGCTTCAGGTTCAGCGGCTCGATCGCCTTCTTCCACAGCGCGCTGTCGTCGGCGATCAGCTTGCCGAACTGCGCCGGGCTGATGGGCAATGGCCGCGTGCCGCCTGCGGCCATGCTGGCCACGATGTCGGGCGTGGCCATCACCTTGTTGAACACCGTGTTCAGCGCCTGCACCACATCGGCCGGCGTGCCGGCCGGCGCCACCACGCCGTACCACACCGATAGCGACAGGTCCGGGTAGCCGGCCTCGGCCACGGTGGGCAGGTTGGGCATGGCCGGCACGCGCTCCCGGCTGGTGACCGCGAGGCCCCTGAGTTCGCCGTTCTTCACGCGCGGCACCGAGGTGGAGATGCCGTCGAAATAGAACTGGATGTCGTTGCGCATCAGCGCCAGCATGGCCGGCGCGCCGCTGTTGTAGTGCACCGGGCTGAGCTCGACGTTCGCACGCTTGGCCAAGGTCCCGCCCAGCACATGGTTGGAGCTGCCGATACCCAGCGTGCCGTAGAACACCTGCCCCTGGCGCTGCTGCCCCATCTGCACCAACTCACGCAGCGAGCCGGCCGGCGAGTCCTTGGGCACGACCAGCATGAAGGGGACGGATTCCAGGACGGCCACGGGCGCGAAGTCGTCGGCCTTGTACGGCAGGTTGCTGCGCAAGATCGGGTTCACGCACAGCGTGGTGGAGGTCGCCAGCAGCAGCGTGTAGCCATCGGCCGGCGACCGGGCCACGAACTGGGCGGCCACCGCCGTGCCCGCGCCCGGCCGGTTCTCCACGATGACCGGCTGGTCGAAGTGCTGCTTGGCCCCTTCCGCGAGCTTGCGCGCGATGAGGTCGGCCCCACCGCCGGCGGCGAACGGCACCACCAGGCGGATCGGCTTGGCGGGCTTCCAGTCGGCCCTGGCCTCCTGCAGGGGCGCCACGGCGAACGTCATCGCCAGGGCCATGAAGGCCAGCTTGTTCTTCATCGTCATTGCAGCTCCTGGGTTCGGGAGGGGGCCGACTCGGCGGGCGCCTCGGTGGCCGGGTCCACCGAGTACACCTTGACATAGCGGTTGGACAGCATGGAGCCCGAGGTGATGGGCGGGTACTTCGCGCCCTCGTGCGCGCAGCTCGGGACACACTCGATCACCGCGTCGTAGTTGGGCATGCAGAAGTACGGAATGGACATCCGCGCGGCGCGGGCCGCCACCTCCGGCGGCGGGTTGGCCACGCGATGCATGGTGGACACGAACCGGTCGTTGGTCCACCGCATCATGATGTCGCCGATGTTGACGATGTAGGTGTCGGGGACCTTCACCACGTCGATCCAGCCGCCGCCGGGCCGCTGCACCTGCAGCCCGCCCGGTGCGTCGTCGATGCGCAGGATGGTGATGGCCGTGGTGTCGGTGTGCGCGGCGGCGCGCTCCTCGCCGGCCTGCGGCTCGCGATGCAGCGCCGGGTAGTGCATCACGCGCAGGATGCTGTTGTGCCGCGCCACGCGCTCCAGGAAGTACGAATGCGGCACGTCGAGTGCGTCCGCGAAGATGCTGAGGATCTCGCGCGCCAGCCGCTCCATCTCGCGGTAGTACGCGGTCAGGGCCGGCTTCAGCGCGGGCGGTCGTTCCGGCCACAGGTTGGGCCTGAAGCTGATGCCCGCGGCCTCGCCGTGGAAGTACGGGCCGTCGCCGATGTCCAGCGGCCCGATGGCGAAGCTCTCGTGCAGCGAGGGCTTGAGCGTGGCGTCGCGGTCGCGGCCGATGGTCTTCACGCCCTGCGGCGAATAGCCGCGGAAATCGGTGCCCTTGGGCTTCTCGACCCGCAGCTTCTCCTCGTCGGGCAGCGCGAAGAACGCGCGCAGCTGCGAGAACACCTCCTCGACCAACGCTGGCGGGACCTGGTGCCCGCGCAGTACGAGGAAGCCGATGCTTTCACACGCGTCCTTGACCTCCTGGACCACCCGGCGGCTGCGCACGGGGTCCCGGGCGATGAAGGGGGCGATGTCGATCACGGGGATCTCGGTCGCGCCCGAAGCCTTGGAAGGGGTATGCACCCGGAACCTCCAGTCGATTTGATTCAGTGAATCCTACACAGGGGGTCCAGCAGCCGCAACGAAGGCGAAGGTATGCATCGCCACCAACTGGCGCGCGTCCCGGGGTCAACCCTGGTGGTCGCGCGCCGGCCCCACCAGCGTCTGCCCGCCGTCCACCACCAGCACCTGGCCCGTGATGAACCGGGCCTGCTGCGAAAGCAGGAAGCGCACCGCCATGCCCACGTCCCAGCCATTGCCCTCGACGCCGAGGACCGAGGCCTTGCGGCGCTGCTCGCGGGCCTGCTCGCTCATGCCACCCCCGTAGGACAGCGGCGTGTACACCGCGCCGGGCAGCACGCAGTTGACGCGCACGTGCTCGGGCCCATGGTCCACGGCCATCGCCCGCGTCAGCGAGATCACGCCACCCTTGCTCACCGCGTATGAAGTCATGCCGCGCGGGCGCAGCGCGGAGATGGACGAGACGTTCACGATGGCGCCACCGCCGGCGGTCTCGCGCATCGCCGGAATGGCGTGGCGCGAGGCCAGGAACATCGAGTCGAGGTTGGTGCGCAGCACCCGCTGCCAGTCGCCGAGTGGCTCCTGCGTCACCGGCCCCTTGCTGCCGATGCCGACGTTGTTGACCAGGAAGTCGACGCGGCCGAAGCCGGCGCGCGCGGCCGCGACCATGGCCTTGCAGGTGTCGTCGTCGGTCACGTCCCCAGTGAAGGCCCGGGCCTGCCCGCCCTCGGCCGCGATCATGGCCACGGTGCGCCCGGCCAGCGCGCCGTCACGATCGACCACCAGCACCTTCACACCCCGCCGAGCCAGCAGGATGCATGCGGCCCGGCCGTTGCCGATGCCGTCGCCGGCGGCGCCGCCACCGGTGACGATGGCCGCGCGGCCGGTCAGGCCATCGTCGTCCAACGGATCACGCGCGCTGGAATCCATCGTCAGGGGGCCTCCAGGTCGACGAGCCCGACTCAGTCGATCTTGAGCCCGATCTCCTTCACGGCCTTGCCGTACTTGGCCAGGTCGCTCTTGATCACCTCGTCCAGCTCCCTGGGCGTGGCGATCCAGGTGTCCAGCCCGCCCGCGGTGTTGAAGCGCTCCTTCACGGCAGGCAGCTGCAGCACCTTGTGGGTCTCCTCGCGCAGCCGGTCGATCACCGGCTGCGGCGTGCCGGCCGGGGCGAACAGGGCCAGCCAGATCTTGGCCTCGAAGCCGGGGAACATCTCGGCGATGGCCGGCAGCTCGGGGTAATCGTCGGCGCGCTTGCTGCTGGTGACCGCGATGGGGCGCAGCTTGCCGGTCTTGATCTGCCCGGCGTTCGAGCTGCCGGCGAACATGACCGAGGTCTCACCCGAGACCGTGGCCAGCGTGGCCGGCGAGCCGCCCTTGTAGGGCACGTGGTCCATGCGGATGCCGGCGCGCTGCTTGAGCATTTCCATCATCAGGTGATGCTGGCTGCCATTGCCGCCCGAGGCGTAGTGGATGGGCGGGTTGGCCTTGCGCGCGTACTCGACGAACTCCTGCAGGTTCTTGACCGGCAGCTGCGGGTTGACCGTCAGCACGAACTTGTTGGAGCCGATGCTCGACACCGGCACCAGGTCGGTCTGCGGGTTGAAGGGCATCCGGGCGAAGAGGTGCGGATTGATCACGATGGCGCTGTCCATCGAGAGCAGCAGCGTATGCCCGTCGGCGGGCGCCTTGGCCACCAAGTCGGCGGCGATGTTGCCGTTGCTGCCCGGCTTGTTCTCGACCACCACCGGCTGCTTCAGCGCCTCGCCCAGGTACTGCCCCACCACGCGGGCCGCGATATCCGGCGCCCCGCCCGGCGGGATCGGCACCACCAGGCGTATCGGCTTGCTCGGGAACGGCTGTGCGCCCGCCAGGCCGGCCCCCACCAGCGCCATCGCGCCGATCAAATGCTTGAACCAATTGGCTTTCATGTCTCTGTCTCGTTTTCCAATGAACCTCAGACTTTGAAGGTGCTGCGCACCTGCTCCGGGAACAACTCATCGACGCTCACGCGCCGATGGCACACGCCCTGTTCATGGGCGAAATCGACGAAGGCCTGCAGCGTGCGGCGGTTCGGCTCGATGCCGTAGGGCCAGGGATCGGCGCCGAACAGCGCCCGGGAGTCCTCGATGGCATCGGGAATCCACGGCAGCGGGAAGTGCGAGCAGGTGATGTCGAGCGCACGCTCGATGCTGCGCTCCTTGGCTTCGGTGAAGGCCTTGACCAGGTTCATCGCCACCCAGGGATGGCGGTCCAGCACCTCCTTGCGCATCGCGACCACATGCATGATGGGGAAGATGCCGGTGCTCTCGAAATAGCGGCGCTCCACCTCGCGGGGCGATGCGAACAGCCGTTCGATGCGCCCCTCGGCCAGGCCGCGCGGCGGGCGTGCCGACATGATGGCGTCGATGTCGCCGGCCAGCAGCATCTCGTCGAGGCAGCGGTCCGGCACCGGCGTGAGGCGGATGCCGGCCGGCAGTTTCAGGGCCACCTTCTCGGCGCGGCCGGCGTCGTTCACGCCCGCCTGCACCCAGTCGATGTCCGTGAGCGCAATGCCCACGGTGTGGGCCAGCCAGCCACGGCTGTAGATGGACGCCGTCTGCGCCCACTCGGGCACGCCGACGCGCTTGCCCGCCAGCCACTCGGGTCCGGCAGGCCGCTCGCCGGCTCGCACGTAGAACGAAGACTGGCGGAACACGCGCGAGGGGAACACCGGGATCGCCACGTACCTGCCGGCGTCCTGCGACACGAAGGACACGTACTTGCCGAAGGACATCTCCGAGATGTCCCACTCGCGGAACTTGGTGAAGCGGTAGAAGATTTCCTCCACCGGCAGGTTGGTCGGCAGCAGGTCGATGCCTTCGGCGCGCACGCGTCCCGACACCAGGTCGCGCACGTGGTCGTAGTCGCCGATGGCGAGCGAAAGGGAGAGCTTGTTCACGGTGAAACGATGAAGGTCTTGAAGGCCGCGGCGGGTCAGGGCTGCTGCATCGCCTGCTGCTGCTCGGCGAAGGCCCGCGCGGTGGCGGTGGCCTTGAGCTTCCAGAAATTCCAGGCGCGCATGACCTGCGTCTCGATCACGCGCACGGTCTCGGCGATCTCGCCCTCGGACAGGAACTCCACCTCGCCCAGCGCCATGGCCGACGACTGGATCTTGGCGTTGACCTCGGTGTACACGGCGCGGTACACGGCGCGCTTGAGGTCGTCGGCGACCACGGTGGAACCGTGGCCGCGCATCAGCACCAGCGAGCGCTGGCCCAGCACCTCGGCCAGGCCCCGGCCCAGCTCGTTATCGGTGATCAGCAGGCTGTTGGTGTCGCCCGCGTACTTGCGGATCTCGAAGATCGGCGTGCCCAGGCCGATGAAGCCGGCCATGTGGCAAGTGGCCCGCAGCGTGGAGGTCTTGGACACGCTGAACGGAACGACCGCCGGCGAGTGGCTGTGCACCACGGCCATCACGTCGGGGCGGGCCTTGTAGATCTCGCCGTGGATGAAGCGCTCGAGGTAGATGCCCCGGCCGGCCGCATCGACGGGCTGGCCGTCCAGGTCGAACTGGATGATGTCCGCGGCGCCGACCAGGCCGGGCGCCATGTTGCGGGCCAGCAGGAAGCGGTCGGGCCGGCGGCTGTCACGCACGCTCACGTGGCCGAAGGAATCGAGCACGCCCTGGTCGAACAGGATGTGGTTGGCCGTGACCAGGTCGCCGATGAGGTTGGTGTCGGGCTGGTGGCCATCGGCGGCAAGGTCCTGCGCCTGCTGCGTGAAGTCGCGCTCGGGGGTGGGGATATTCATGGTTGTCTCTCTTTGCAAGCGTAGGCACCGGGACGACGGGCGCCGTCAATGCAAGCCTTCCTTGTTCTTGAACCAGGGCCGGTCTGGCTTCGGAAAGAATTCGTCATTCGACCCGATGGGTACCCTCCCTGGGCGGCGCCCATTCTTGTAAGCCACCGCCGGCCGGTCAAATCAAGCGCCCGATCAGGCGTATTGCGTTTTGCAATAATCCGCGGCCTTTTGCAAGGGGAACAGGAAGACATGGCCAAGCTGGATGTCGAATGGCTCGCCGTCTTCGACCGCATCTACACCACCGGCAGCGTGTCGCGCAGCGCGGAGGAGCTGGGCGTGGCGCAGGCGACGGCCAGCATCGCGTTGAACAAGCTGCGCACGCATTTCGGCGACCCGCTGTTCATCCGCACGTCCCGCGGCATGGAACCGACCCCGCGCGCGCAGCAGCTGCAGCCGCAACTGCGCCTGGTCCTCGACACCCTCGAGGCCGCGCGCGGCGCATCGGCCGAGTTCGACCCGCTGCGCGCCCGGCGCGCCTTCCGCCTGTGCATGGCCGACATCTCCGACGTGGTGATCCTGCCGACGCTGCTGAACCACCTGCGGCGCGTCGCGCCCGGCATCTGCATCGAGTCGGAGAAGATCACGCCGGACGCCCCCAAGCGGCTCGAATCGGGCGAGATCCACCTGGCCCTGGGCTTCATGCCGCACCTGGAGGCGGGCTTCTACCAGCAGACGCTGTTCATGCAGCGCTTCGTCGGCCTGGCGGCCAGGGACCACCCGCGCATCGGCGACCGGCTCACATGGGATGCCTTCCAGTCCGAACAGCACATCCTGGTGGACATGCCCGGTACGGGCCACTCGATCATCGATCGCGTGCTGTCCCTGCAGGGCGTGCAGCGCAACATCGCCTTGCGCGTGTCGAGCTACCTGGGCGTGGCGCGGATCGTGGCCCAGACCGAACTGATGGTGATCGTGCCCGACCGCCTGGGCGAAGCCATGGGCACGCAGGAGCAGGTGCGCCTGCTGGAGCTGCCCTGCGAACTGCCGCGGTACGCGGTCAAGCAGCACTGGCACGCACGCTTCCACGCCGACCCGGCCAACATCTGGTTGCGCCGGACGATCGCGGAGCTGTTCGGCGGGTCGGGCGACTGAGGCCTGCCCGCGGGCCCGTCCGCCCGCACCGATTTACAAGCGGGCGTTGATGCTGATCCAAGCGCCGCCCGGCTACCGGCGCGCACGTGCTTTCCGTACATTGCCCTGGCACCGGCCTTCCCGAGACGCTCCGGGCCGGCACAAGAACCAGGAGACACGCGATGATCGACCACGCCCGTCGTGGCCAGAAATGGATCACCGAGGAGTTCTACAAGGTCCTCGACATCTTCGGCTTCCGCGCCGTGATGTTCGTGGAGTGGGGCTTCCGCCCCGCGGACGTGAAGCGCACCACCGAGCGCATCAAGATCCCCGGCCAGGTCGTCAAGGAATGGGTGCGCACCGCGCGCCAGGAAGAAGCCCTGGCGCAGGAGGCCGAGGCCGCGGGCCACCGCGAAAGCGCGGCCGAGTTCTACTACCGCGCCGCGCTCTACTACGGCCCGGCCTGCGGCGTGATCCACGCCAACACGCCGCGCAAGCTCGAGCTGTACGGCAGGCTGGTGCACTGCTACACCCGCTTCACGGAGCTGTTCGAGGAAGGCTGGGTGCGCCGGGTGGAGATCCCGTTCGAGAACGGCAAGACCATCCCCGGCATCCTGCAGACGATCCCGGGTCGCCAGGCGCCCTGCGTGCTGGTGGTGCCGGGCATGGACACCATCAAGGAGTACATGCCCAGCCCCTACCACAACCACTTCCGGCGGCGCGGCATGGCCACCCTCACCATCGACGGGCCCGGGCAGGGCGAAAGCAACATCCGGGAGAACTGGGTGACGCTGGACAACTTCGAGCGCTCCGGCCGCGCGGCGATCGACTACCTGCAGGCGCTGCCCGAGATCGATGGCGACCGCATCGGCGCCTACGGCTGGAGCATGGGCAGCTATTGGGCGCCCCGCATCGCGGCCTTCGATCCGCGCGTGAAGGCGCTGGTGGGCGCGATGGGCGTCTATGGCCAGAAGGACACCCTCTTCAAGCACAGCAAGCCGGCCTATCGCGCCAACTACATGTACATGTCGAACACGCGTGACGAAGAGGCCTTCGACGCGATGACCGACCAGATGTCGCTGGAGCCGCTGGCCGAGGCGATCCGCTGCCCCACCCTGTTGGCCATGGGTGAGTTCGACGAGCTGTGCCCGCTGGAAGACGCCGAGGCCCTGTTCGACCAGCTCACCTGCCCCAAGGAGCTGTGGGTGTACGAGAACGAGACCCACACCTTCGGCAACCGGCTGCCCGACTTCTACCTGCACGTGGCCGACTGGATGCGCGATGCGCTCGACGGCAGGTTCGCGGCCGGCCACGCCCGCCGCGTCGACCACGCGGCGCGCTGAGCCATCCCAGTCACCGAGTGTCCCTTTCGTCAACCGAGCCCTGAGGAAACGCCATGAAGCACACCTTCGACCTGGCCTGCGGCACCGACTCCGCCCCCGCGAACAAGCGTCGCCGAAGCGGCCTGCGCCGCCGCGCGGCAATGGTCCTGCTGGCCGCCGCCAGCTCGATGCTGGCGTGGTCGGGACCGGCCGCCGCACAGGCATCCAATTACCCGAACCGGCCGATCCGGATGGTCGTGCCCTTCCCGGCGGGCGAGTCCATCGACGTGATCGCGCGCATCATCGCCGAGCGCTGGTCGACGGCGCTGGGCCAGAACATCGTGGTCGAGAACCGCGGCGGCGCCGGCGGCATGATCGGCACCGACCAGGTGGCCAAGTCGGCGCCCGACGGCTACACCCTCCTCATGGGCAACGTGGGCGGGCTGTCCATCATCCCGGCCACCAACGCCAAGACGCCCTACAACCTGATGCGCGACTTCGCTCCCGTGTCGCAGGTGTCGAACGTGCCCTTCTTCATGTTCGTGAGCGCGCAGACGCCCTTCACCAACGCGCAGGGCGTGGTGGACTACGCGAAGAAGAACCCCGGCAAGCTGAACTTCGCCTCCACGGGCATCGGCTCGGGCGTGCACCTGGCCGGCGAGCTGTTCAAGAACGTGGCCGGGGTGGACATCGTCCATGTGCCCTACAAGGGCGTCAGCCTGGCGCTGCCCGAACTCATCGCCGGCAACGTGCAGCTGGTCTTCTATCCCATCACCTTCCTGCCGCAGGTCAAGGACGGCAAGTTGCGACCCTTGATGATCACGGCCGACCGGCGCTCCACCGCGCTGCCCGACGTGCCCACGGCCGCCGAGGCCGGCATGCCCCGGATGCTCGCCGGCTCCTGGCATGCGGTGGTGGCGCCGGCCGGCACGCCGCCCGAGGTCCTGGACAAGCTGCACAAGACGCTGTCCGGCGTGCTGAAGGATCCCGCCGTGCGCGACAAGATGATGAGTTTCGGCGCCGAGCCCATCGGCAGCTCGCCCACGGAGCTGAAGAAGTTCCTCGAGACCGAGCTGGAGACCTGGCGTTCGGCGGCATCGGCGGCCGGCGTGAAGTTCGAGTAGGCGCGACCCGACCGATGGCCGCTCCCGCCACCTCCGGCGACGCCGCGCCGGTCGTCGCCGCGCCCGACCCGCAGCCCCGTGCGCCCGGGTTCACCGTGCCGCCTGGCGCCTGCGACTGCCATGCCCACGTGTGCGGGCCGGCCACCCGCTACCCGCTGTTCGCCCGCCGCATCTACAGCCCGCCCGAGGCCACCGGCGCCGCCGAGTACGCCGGGCTGCGGGCCCGCCTGGGCATCGAGCGCGCGGTCCTGGTGCAGCCCAGCTTCTACGGCACCGACAACCGGGCGCTGCTGGATGCGATGGCGGCGGGCAACGGCCGCATGCGCGGGGTCGCCGTGCTCGGCGATGCCGACGACGCGCGCACGCTGGAACGCCTGCACGAAGCCGGGGTGCGCGGCGCCCGGGTCAACATCGTGGACCTGGCCGACGGCAAGGGGCAGTTGCCGGTGGACCGCCTGCGCGCCCTGGCTGGACGCATCCGTCCCTTCGGGTGGCACCTGGAGCTGCTGATGCACGTGGACGAGTTCCCCGGGCTGGACCGCCTGCTGGCCGACCTGCCGGTGCCGCTGGTCTTCGGCCACCTGGGTTATGTGCGCAAGGGCCGCGGTGTCGACGAGCCCGGCTTCCAGGCCTTCCTGCGCCTGCTGCGCGACGGCCGGGCCTGGGCCAAGCTCACCGGCCCCTACCGCATCTCCTCGCAGGGGCTGCCGCACCCCGACATCGAGGCCTTCGCGCAGGCCCTGCGCGAAACGGCGCCCCGGCGCCTGCTGTGGGGCAGCGACTGGCCGCACGTGATGCTCCAGTGGAACATTCCCATGCCCAACGACGGCGACCTGCTGGACCTGCTGGCCCGCTGGGTGCCCGACGCCGGACAGCGCCGCCAGGTGCTGGTGGACAACCCGGCCGCCCTCTACGGATTCCCGACATGACCCCCATCGACCGCTCCGACATGGTCTCGCGCATGCGCGAGGCCCTCACGCTCGACCCGGCCCGCTGCGCCGTGGTCACCATCGACTGCCAGCGCGGCAACCTCGAGCCGGGCATCGCCTCGCTGCCGGTGCCACCCGCCGAGTGCGCACGCGTGATCGCCGGCACCAATACCCTGCTGCGGCTGGCCCGGGCGCACGGCATCGCCATCGTTCACGTGACCACCGCGTGGGAGCCGCCGCTGCTGGCCCGGCACCCGTTCGAGCGGGCCATGCTGGCCCTGCGGCAGTCCTTCGTGCCGGGCGGGCAAAGCGACTTCGCCCGCCACAAGAGCCCCGGCTCGCCCGAGGCGCAGATCGTCGCCGCGCTCGAGGTCGACTGGCGAGGCGACCTGCTGGTGGACAGCAAGCGCACCTTCGACAGCTTCGAGGGCACGCCCCTGGACCGGCTGCTGCGCGCCATGGGCAAGGACACCCTGCTGCTGGCCGGCTGCAACACCAACACGTGCGTGCTGTCCACCACCTTCGGCGCCTACAACCGTGGCTATCGGGCGGTGGTGGTGTCCGATTGCGTGGCCTCGGCCTATGGGGAAGACCTGCACCGCTTCTCGCTGGAGAACATCCAGCGCCGCCTGGGTTGGGTGCTGGACCTCCCGCAACTGCAGGACAAGCTGGCCGCGTCAGCCCGTGGCTCCTCCGCGGAAGCTGCCGCCGCACGGAGCGCGGCATGAGCGGCGCCCCAACCGGCGCCGGGCCCTGGGTCGAGACCTTCCCCGGCAACATGGTGTGGTCCAACGCCACGCTGATCACCAAGGGCATGGCCCACTACAACGCCGTGGCCATGGCCGAGGTGGACGCGGTCTGCGAGCGCCTGCGGGTGCGCCAGTCCGAGCCCGATGCCTGGCGCCAGGAGTGGTGCGCCATGGGCGAGCGGGTGCAGGCCTTCGGTGACGAGGCCGAGGCTGCCGGGCACCCGCTCACGGCGGCCAATTACTGGCTGCGTGCCGGCATGTACTGGTTCACCGCCGAGCGCTTCGTCGAGCCCGGCGAGCTCAAGCGCTCCATCGGCGAAAAGGCGCTGCGTCTGCAGCAGGCCGGCCTGCTGCGCCGCTATCCGACGATGGAGAAGGTCGAGGTGCCCTATGAAGGCACCACCCTGCCCGCGCTGTTCCTGAAGGCGCCGGGCGCCGACGGTCCGCGGCCGACGGTGGTGATGTTCAACGGCATGGACAACTGCAAGGAGATGAGCGTGCTGTTCGCCGGGCTGGAGTTCGCCCGGCGCGGCTGGCACACCCTCGCCATCGACGGCCCGGGCCAGGGCGAGTCGCTGCGCCTGCGGGGCCTGTTCGCGCGGCACGACTACGAAGTGCCCGGCGCCGCGGCCTACGACTGGGTGGCGGCGCGGCCCGAGGTCGACGCCGCGCGCGTGGTGGTGCTGGGCTACAGCTTCGGCGGCTACTACGCCGGCCGCATCGCGGCCATGGAGCACCGCTACGCGCTGGGCGTGGCCTTCGCCGCGTTGCACTGGGACCTGGCCGGCTGGCAGGCCGAGATCAAGCGGCGCCAGGACGCCGACCCCAAGGCCACCGCGCAATCGACCTTCCACTTCCGCTGGATCATGGGTTGCGACACCGCCGAGGCCGCCATCGAGAAGGCTAGAAGCTTCAACCTGGCCGATGTCGCGCAGCGCATCACCCGACCCTTCCTGATCGTGCATGCCGAAGAGGACAAGGTGGTCCCTGCGCCCTCGGCCCGCAAGCTGTACGAGGCCATCGCCTCGCCGCGCAAGCACCTGAAGGTCTTCACCGCCGAGACCGGCAGCCGCTACCACTGCCAGATGGACAACCGGCAGGTCGGCGTCGATTACATCGCCGACTGGATCACCGACAACCTGCCGCCCGCCGACCGCTGACACCATGGCCGCCGATGCTTCCGCCCCCGACCTGGCGCTGACCGTCAACGGCCGCCCGGTGCGCGTGAACGCGGCACCGGCCACGCCCCTGCTCTACGTGCTGCGCAACGACCTGGGGCTGGTGGGCGCCAAGTTCGGCTGCGGCCAGGGGCTGTGCGGCGCCTGCACCGTGCTCGTGGACGACCAGGCCCTGCGCTCGTGCGACGTGCCGCTGTGGGCGGTGGCCGGCAAGTCCGTCACCACGGTCGAAGGCCTGGCCGGCGACGGGCCACCGCACCCGCTGCAGCAAGCCTTCGTCCACGAGCAGGCAGCCCAGTGCGGCTACTGCACCGCCGGCATGATCATGTCGGCCGCCGCGCTGCTCAAGCGGCAGCCTCGCCCAGCCCGCGCCGACATCGTCCAGGCGCTGGAACGCAACCTGTGCCGGTGCGGCACCCATCCGCGCATCGTGCGGGCCATCGAACGCGCCGCCGCTCCATGACCGCCACCGCCCCCCTGCCCTTGCCGGCCGCCCTGGCCCTGCAGCCCCACCTGTCGGCCTGGCTGCGGTTCGCCGACGGGCGGGTGCAGGTGCGCACCGGCAAGGTCGAGATCGGCCAGGGCATCGTCACCGCGCTGGCGCAGGTCGCCGCCGACGCGCTGGGCGTGTCGCTGGAGCGGGTGGCCATGGTGCCGGCCAGCACCGAGTCGCCCGACGAGGGCATCACCTCCGGCAGCCGCTCGGTCCACGAGAGCGCAGCGGTGCTGCGGCGCGTCGGCGCGCACGCACGCGCACGGCTGCTGCACGCGGCCGGCCGGCAACTGGACATCGAGCCTGGCGCGCTGGCGGTGGTGGATGGCGCCGTCCTTCATGGCGGCACGACAACGGGCATCGACTACTGGAGCCTGGGCCCCGGCTGGCTCGACGGCGACCTGCGGGCCGGCGACACCGCGCCTGCCGGCCCCCCGCCGCGGTCCGTCGTGGGCCGCAGCGTGCCGCGGCTGGACCTGCCGGCCAAGGTGATGGGTCGACCGGCGTTCGTGCACGACCTGGTGCTGCCCGGCATGCTGTTCGGCCGCGTCGTGCGATCGCCGCAGGGGCACGAGGCGCTCGCGTCGATCGACCTGGCGGGCACCGCCGGCCTTCCCGGCGTGGTGGCGGTGGTGCGCGACGGCGACTTCGTCGGCGTGATCGCCCGGCGCGAAGAGCAGGCCGTGCGCGCGCGCCAGCACGCACTGGACAGCGCACGCTGGAGCCGGCGCGAGCGCTTCACGTCCGATGCCGCGGTGCACGAGTGGCTGCAAGCCCAGCCGACCGTGGACGGCGTGGTGCTGCAGCAGGTCGACGAGGCCGCGCGCGCCCGGGCGGTGCAGCGGCACCGCGCCCGCTACACGCGCCCCTACATCGCGCACGCGGCGCTCGGCCCGTCGTGCGCGGTGGCGCGGATCATCGAGGGCCGGGTGGAGGTCTGGACGCACAGCCAGAGCATCCACCTGCTGCGCGAGGACCTCTCGCGCGTGCTGCGCCTGCCTCGCGAGCGGATCACCGTGCACCATGCACAGGGCGCGGGCTGCTATGGCCACAACGGCGCCGACGACGCGGCCCTGGACGCCGTGCTGCTGTCCAAGGCGGTGGACGGCCAGCCGGTGAAGCTGCAGTGGATGCGCGAGGACGAATTCGCCTGGGAGCCCTATGGGCCGGCGATGGTGGTGGAACTGCAGGCCGGGCTGGACGCAGCACGCCGCATCGTCGACTGGTCGCTCGATGCGTGGAGCAACGGGCACCTGTCACGGCCCGCCGTCTCCAAGGGCAGCGCAGAGCCGGCCTCGGCCCTGCTGGCGGCCTGGCAGCTCGATCACCCGATGCCCCGCGCTCCGCAGGTCGATCCGCCCATGGTCAACGGCATCGAGCACGGCGGCATCGGACGCAACGCCGCCACGGCCATCTACGCGCTGCCGAACCAGCGCGTCCTCACCCACCGCGTGGACGCCTTGCCCCTTCGCGCGTCGTCACTGCGATCGATCGGGGCCTACGCCAACATCTTTGCCATCGAATCGTTCATGGACGAGCTGGCCGAACTCGCCGGAGTCGACCCGCTGGCCTTCCGCATGCAGCACCTGCGGGACGAGCGGGCCCGTGCCGTGCTGGAACGTGCGGCCGCGGCTGGCGGCTGGCGGCCGGGCCGGCCGAGCGATGGCACCACCGGCTGGGGCCTGGCCTGCGCGCAGTACTGCAACCACCTGGGCCATTTCGCCGTGGTGGTCCGGCTCGGCGTCGATCCCGACCTGCGCGTGCAGCGGGTGGTGGCTGCGGTCGACGTGGGCCAGGTGATCAACCCGGACGGCCTTCGCAACCAGGTGGAAGGCGGCATCGTGCAGGCCATCAGCTGGACGCTGAAGGAGCAGGTGCGCTTCGACGCGCAGGGCATCCACACGCAGGGGTGGGCGGACTACCCGATCCTCGGCTTCGCGGAGATTCCCGAGATCGAGGTGCACCTGATCGACCGACCCGACGACGAGCCGCTGGGCGCAGGAGAGATCACCATGGGTCCGGTGGCGGCGGCCATCGGCAACGCCGTCCACCACGCACTGGGGCTTCGGGTGCGCGACCTGCCGATCACGCGGGAGCGGATCCTGGAGCTGGCCTGAGGGAGGCCTGTCGCGCGGATGAAGGCGGCTGCACCCGCTCAGAGCGAAGAACCCCGCAAGCGCCGCACCTCCTGCACCACCCATTGCCGCGCCTCTTGCGAAAGCGCCACCAGCGGGGGCAGCGGCTTCTCGTACACCGGGTCGCTGCGCAAATCGGCCACCACCGCCTTCACGCTCGCCACCAGGTTGTGACGGCTCACCGCCGCGCGCATCGCCTTGGCGACCTCCAGCGCGCGGTCATCCCCTTCGCGCCAGGCCCGCGCGCACAGTTCGCTGTTCACATTGGCACTGGCCGAGATGCAGCCGGCGAACGCGCCGCCGCGAGCTTCCAGCAGCACCGCTTCATTGCTGGGGAACACATCGAAATCGGGAGCGATCGCCGCCACGCTTCGCGCATACCCCATGTCCCCTGCCGAGTCCTTCAGCCCCCGCAGCCTCCCACCCAGCCGATGCCGCAGCAGCCCGATCACCTCCAGCGTGAACGGGACCTTGGTATTGGCCGGGATGTGATACAGGTAGATCGGCAGCGCCTGCGCAGCGGTCGCGTCGGCCAGGCGCTCGAAGTAGTCGGCCAGGCCCTGGGGACTCGGATCCGGATAAAAGAACGGCGGCAGCACCAGCGCGGCGCCGAATCCGAGTCGCGCCGCGTGCCGCGTGAGTTCCACCGCGTCGGCCACGGCGGCGGCGCCGGTGCCCACCATCAGGCGTTCGCGCGGCAGGCGCTCGGCCGCGGCGCTCATGAGGGCCATGCGCTGCGCCACCGGCATCGAGGTGGCCTCGCCGGTGGTGCCGCAAAGGTTGAGGGCATCGCAACCGTGCGACAGCAGCCACTCGCACCAGTCCACGTAACGCGGCAGGTCGGGCTCGCCGGACGCATCGAAGGGCGTGGCGACGGCGGCGATCACGCCCTTCAGGCGGGTCTGCGATTCGAGTGCGGCAGGCATGCGGTGCTCCAGGGGTGGCCAGGCGCAGGGAATTTACTGAAACGCATTCCGTGGCGGTAGCGTAGGCTGGCTTGCATCAACCGCAACCCCAGCTTGTAAATCGGGCCGGCCCATGGAGTACCTCCGAGCGATCCACACCTTCCTGCAGGCGGTCAAGTACGGCAACTTCAGCGCGACCGCGCGGCACCTGCACATCACGCCGCAGGCCGTGAGCCACCAGGTCAGCCAGCTGGAGAGCTGGCTGGACGTGCGCCTGTTCAACCGCACCACGCGAAAGATCAGCCTCACCGCCGAAGGCAGCGCGCTGTTCGAGCGCTGCAACCAGGGCATGGAAACCATCGAGGACGGCGTGCGCCAGCTGCGCGAGCGCAACGAGGCCGCGGCGGGCCTGGTGCGGCTGGCGGTGCCCTTCGGGCTGTCGCAGGCCCTGCTGGTCGACCTGCTGCCGCAGTTCATGGAGCAGCACCCGCGCATCGCCATCGAACTCATCATCGGCAACGAGCTGCCCGACGTGGTGGGCCAGTCCATCGATGTCGGCATCGTCGGCGGGGAGGTGCCCATGGCCTCGCTGGTCGTCCGGCGCATCGCCTCGTTCCGCCTGGTGCTGTGCGCGGCCACCAGCTACCTGCAGCGCCACGGCGTGCCGCAGACGCTGGAGGACCTGCGACACCACCGCTGCGTCCACCTGCGCCACCACCGCACCGGCAAGAACCTGCCCTGGACCTTCCAGCGCGGCGACGAGGTGGTCACGCTGGACCTGCCCGGCGCCCTCACGGTGGACGACACCGAATCGCACCGCCGCGCCGTGCTCAATGGCGCGGGCATCGGCCAACTCGCCAGCTTCTTCGTCGCGCCGCAGGTGCGCAGCGGCCACTTGCAGGCACTGGGCGGGCTGGGCTACACCGCCCCGCCCATCGGGCTGTACCTGTACCTGCCCAACCGCCTGCACATGCCGCGCAAGAACCGGCTGCTGGCCGACTTCCTCTACGACCAGCTCACGCGGCACCCCGACCTGCAGGCGGCGCCGGACGAGGCGGCCGCCGGCGCGCCACGCATCCCGTCCCCGACACCGGCCGCGCGGCCGCGGACCCGCCGCCCCCTGCAGCCACTCGACGGCCAGCTGCTCCACCGTGCCTGAGGCCTGCACGCCACCTCCCCTGTGACGAGGCATGGAAGCCGGCGTTGCCCATGCCGGCTCATCCCTGCGCCTGCAGCATCGCCTGCACCAGCCGCCGTGCCCGCACCATCCCGGCGTCCGAGGCGATCATCACCAGCGGCTCGGGCTGCCGCTCCAGCGACTTCTGCTGGGCTTCGACCACCACCTTGTCCTCGCCGAAGGTGACTTCCAGGCTGGCGCGCAGGCGATCGCAGCCGCTGGGCCCGCCCGGTTGCCGCTTGTTGGCGCCCGACCAGAAGTAGTGCGTGCTCGACTCGGTCTCCGGCGTCATGGTGTTCAGGCCCAGGAAGGCGAAGCCGCCGTCGCGCCGCCCCTCGGTGGCGCCGGTGCCGGCATCGACCGCGCCGGTGTGGATGCGCACGGTGGAGGGTGCGAAGAAGTCGATCTCCATCCAGCGATCGACCCGCTCGGTGTTGAACCTGCAGGCGGCGGTGTAGGTCGGCGGCGGAATGGAGTCGAGCATCCAGCGCTCGACCCGCACGCCTTGCTCGGTTTCCTTCACCGTGGTCTGCGCCTGCGAGTGCGCCTGCGGCGTGCCGCCGATGGTGCGGCCGTGCACATAGCCCACGTGCGTGAGGTCCATCAGGTTGTCGGTGATCAGCTGGTAGTTGGCCGCGATCGGGTAGCGGTCCTTGACCCATTCCCAGGCCGGATCGTCGTGCCAGGGGTGGCGCGGGATGCGCGCCGGATCCGCGCGGCCCTCGTCCCCCATCCAGATCCACAGCAGGTGGTCCTGCTCGACCACCTCGTAATGCCGCACGCGGGCATTCGGCGGAATGCGGTCCTGGCCCGGCACCTTCACGCAGGCGCCGCGGGCGTCGAACACGAGGCCGTGGTAGCCGCATTCGATCCGATCGCCGAGCACGCGGCCGTGCGACAGCGGCAGCCCCCGATGGCAGCATCGATCCTCGAGCGCGCCGGCGCGACCCTCCCCGGTGCGATACAGCATCACGGCATCACCGAGCAAGGTGCGCGCGAGCATGCCGCCCGGCCCGATCTCGTCGGCCCAGGCGGCCACGTACCAGCTTTGACGAACGAACATGGAGCGGCCTTCCGTCAGGGCAGGTGGACCCGCTCGCGGCCCTTGAGTCCGAGCATGGCGCGCGCTTCGTCGGGCGAGGCGACCTCCAGGCCCAGAGACTCGAGTACGCCGCGGATCATGCGCACCTGTTCGGCGTTGGAAGTCGCCAGGCGGCCGCGGCCCACCGAGAGCGAATCCTCCAGGCCCACGCGCACGTTGCCACCCATCAGCGCGGCCTGCGTGACCAGCGGCATCTGGTGGCGGCCGGCGCACAGCACCGACCACTGGTAGCTATCGCCGAACAGCTTGTCGGCGATGCGCTTCATGTGCACCAGGTTTTCCGGGTCGGCGCCGATGCCGCCCAGGATGCCCATCACGAACTGAAGGAAGATGGGCGCCTTGACCAGGCCGCGGTCGACGAAGTGCTTGAGGTTGTAGAGGTGCCCCACGTCGTAGCACTCGAATTCGAAGCGCGTGCCGTGCACCTCGCCCAGGCGGGCGAACACCGACTCGATGTCGGCGAAGGTGTTGCGGAAGATCGCGCTGCGCGTGTTCTCCAGGTGCTGCGGCTCCCACTCATGCTTGAAGGCCTTCATCTTGTCCAGCACGGTGAAGAAGCCGAAGTTCATCGAGCCCATGTTGCACGAGGCCATCTCGGGCGAGACATCCAGCGCGCCGGCCAGCCGCTGGTCCAGCGTCATGGTGTGCGAGCCGCCGGTGGTGATGTTGATCACCGCGTCGGTGGCGCGGTGGATGCGCGGCAGGAACTGGCGGTACACCTCGGGCTCGAAGGACGGGCGGCCGTCCTGCGGGTTGCGCGCGTGCAGGTGCAGGATGGCCGCGCCGGCCTCGGCCGCGGCGATGGCCTGTTCGGCGATCTGGTCCGGCGTGACCGGCAGGTACTCGGACATGCTGGGCGTGTGCACCGATCCGGTGACGGCGCAGGTGATGATGACTTTGCGTGCGGCCATGGCGTTCAGGCGGGTTCGGGGATGACGAGGTTTTCGATGTGGCCGATGCCGTCGATCTCGACGCGCATCACGTCGCCCACCTTCACGAACTGCGGCGGCTGCATGGCCGCGCCAACGCCCGCCGGCGTGCCGGTGGCGATCAGGTCGCCCGGCTCCAGCGTCATGACGGTGGAGAGGTAGGCGATCTGCTCCCAGATGCCGAAGATCATCTGGCCGGTGTTGACCCGCTGGCGCTCCTGGCCGTTGATCGTCATGCGCAACTCCAGGTCCATCGGGTCGCGCACCTCGTCGTCGGTCACGATCCAGGGGCCGATGGGGCCGGTGGTGTTGAACGATTTGCCCAGCGTCATGGTGGCGGTCCGGCGCTGCCAGTCGCGCACCGACACGTCGTTGACGCACAGGTAGCCGGCAACCACCGTGCGTGCATCCTCGACCTTGACGTGGCGGCAGCGCTGGCCGATCACCACGCCCAGCTCGGCTTCGTAGTCGAGCTTGTCGGACACACTGGGCATGTGCACCGGGTCGTACGGCCCGTTGATGCACGAGACCTGCTTGTTGAACCACACCTGGTATTCGGGCACGTCCACGCCGGCGCGGCGCGCTTCTTCCGCGTGCTGGCTGTAGTTCATGCCGATGGCCAGGAACTTGCTGGCGTTGGGCACCGGCGCTTCCAGCCGCACGTCGGCCAGCGGGTAGCCCACGGCGTGTTCGCTCACCGCGCGGGCGCGCTGCAGCAGGGGCTGGCCGCCTTCGAGCAAGCTGCGCATGTCGCGGGGCAGGCCGGGATCGGAGGCGGGCAGGTCGATCACGCGCCGACCGAGCACCTTGCCGATGGAGACGCGGCCCTGCCGCGAGAAAGTGACGAGTTTCATGGATGTCCTCGAGGGGTTCAGGCCGCCGCAACGCCCAGCAGCTCGCCGAGCACCTGCGGTGGCTGGTGGCCCCACTCGCTGATGCGGTCGTATTCCTGCGCGCCGGTCCAGTCTTCGTGCACCACCTTGCCGGTGGCGCCGATCTCCACCTGCCAGCCATCGGGGCTGGCGCTGTAGAAGCTGACCATGCGGTCGTTGGCGTGCTGGCCCATGGTGTTGGTGATCCGCGTGCCGCTTCGGAGCGCACGCTCGAACGCCGTTCCGACATCGACCACCTGGCTCACCTCGAAGTTGACGTGGTGCAGGCGCTGCGGCAACTCGGGCGCCGGGACGAGCGCGATGGCCAGCGAATGGTGGCGCGGGTTGCAGTGCAGGAAGCTCACGTGCATCTCGGCGCCCGGCCCGAGCGGCATCCGCAGCCAGTCCGACAAGCCCATGCCCAGGCCCTGCAGGGCCAGGTGGCGGGCGGCTTCGTAGTCGGCCTTGTCGTTCACCGCGAAGACGAAGTGCCCGAAGCCCTGCCCTTGGGTGACGAAGCCGTTCGGGAAGGCGGCACTGGCGAACGGCGTGCGCGCCTGTTCCAGGCCGAGCACCACTTCGAGCGGCACCCGCCACGGGGTGTCGCAGCGCACCAGCGCACGCACCCGCCGGGCCCGCAGCGTCGCCGCGTCGCCTTCGGTGAGCGTCGCGCCGGCGCCGCGCAGCGAGGTGCAGATGCGGTCGAAGGCCCGTTCGTCGCGTGCCTCGAATCCGGTGCAGATGGCGTCGGCGCGAGCGCCCTGGCGTGCGAAGACGCGATGGGCCTTGCCGTCGACACGCCAGGCCAGGCTGCCGTCCGCCAACGGCTCGGCCGGCATCAGGCCGATGACGTCGGTGAGGTAGGCGCCGATGCGAGCGGGGTCGGGGCTCTCCAGCCCGATGTAGGCGGTTTCCAACTGGAAGCTCATGGCCGCGCCCTTACTGCTGAACCGGCTGGGCGCCGACGTCCTTCAGCGCCTTCTCCCAGCGCTGGCGTTCCTGGTTCCAGAAGGTGGCGAACTGCGCCGAGCTCATGGGACGGGGGTAGACGCCGAAGCCGTCCAGCCGCTCGACCACGTCGGGTTGCGCCAGCACGGAGGCCAGGTCGCGGTGCACCTTGTCGACCACCGAGGGCGGCGTGCCGTTGGGCGCCACCACGCCGAACCAGCCGTTGACCACCATCGACGGGTAGGCCTCGGCCACCGCAGGCAACTGCGGGCGGTTGGGAATGCGGCTCTCGCTGAACACCGCGATCGCCTTCAGCCGCCCGCCCTTGACCATGGCCTCCAGCGGCGGAATGCCGTCGATCACCACCTGCGCGTCGCCGTTCACCACGGCCGAGATGCTCTGTGCACTGGACGCGAACGGCACCGACCGCAGCGGCATGTCGGTCGCCTTGGCGAGCATGTCGGCCGTGAGGTGCGGCACCGAATACTGGAAGGTGGTGGCCGCGACGTACTTGTCGGGATCCTTGCGGGCAGCGGCCACCAGGTCGGCCAAGGTGTTGATCGGGCTGTTGGCAGCCACCGCCATCATCATCGGACCGACCGCCACCAGGGACACGGCGGTGAAGTCCTTGGGAATGTCCACCTGCGTGGGCCGGTACATGTACTGCGTCATCGTCAGCACCGAAGCCGGCGCCAGCACCAGGGTGTGGCCGTCGCGTTCGGCGCCGCGCGCGGTGACCATGCCGATCACGCCGCCGGCGCCGGGCTTGTTCTCGACCACCACCGACTGCCCCCATACCTTGCCGAGCTTGTCGCCAAGGATGCGCGCCATGATGTCCGGCGCGGTGCCGGCCGCGGCGGGCAGGATGATCTTCACCGGCTTGGTCGGCCAGGCGGCGGGCTGCTGGGCCCAGGAGGTGGTGGTGAAGCCGGCCAGCGCCAGGGTGGCGATGCCGGCTGCGACGAGGCGGCGGCGGGATGCGGTCATGGTTTGTCTCCTTCTTGGGGTGGTCATGGAATGGATCACGCGGGCTGGGTGGCGCTTTGGGGGGACTGCACCGCCTGCCCGCAGGCCACGCGCAGCGCCAGGGCTGCGCGGTCGAGGTCGTCACCGCGCCAGGCCACATGGTGGTCGGGGCGGATCAACGCGTAGTCGGCGCCGAACAGCTCGGCCAGGCCCGCAGCCTCGGGTGCGATGCAGCGCAGTGGAATGCCGGCTGCGGCCGCGTCAGCCGCCAGGCGCCGCATCTCGTCGGTCACGCGTGCGCCGGTGGCGAGCAGGGTCATGCCGCTGGGGTCGTAGTGGTCGAACAGCGAGGCGCCTTCGCCACGCCCTGCCGACAGCCAGGCATGCGGCGACCGGCAGCCCGGGCGGGCCGAAGGCTGGTAGGGGGCGGCGGGTTGGCGCTCCGGCTCGTCCGCCACTTCGCGCAGCAACACCGGCGACCGCTCGTAGTGGTAGCCGATCACGATGCCCAGCGAATCGAACTCGGGCCGCTTGCTGGCCAGGATGCGCTCGCGCGTCGAGGCGCGCAGCGCGTCGCCCTGCGGCCCGGGTGCAGCGAGTCCCGGAGCGTAGAAGGACGAGGACAGGTGGCGGTGGTTGGACACCGATTCATCCACCACGCGGCGGTGCACCTGGCGCCGCTCGATCTCGTAGCTGTCCAGCAGCCGCGGGCCGCCCCAGCCGGCCAGCGTGGCGTGCAGCTTCCAGCCCAGGTCCACCGAGTCGCCGATGCCCATGTTCATGCCATGCCCGCCGAACGGCGGATGCAGGTGGCAGGCGTCCCCCACCAGGAACACGCGTCCCTGGCGGTACTGGCGCGCGATCAATTCGTGGGCGGTCCAGTCGTCCTCGGTGAGGATCTCCAGTTCGATGTCCAGGCCCATCGCACTGCGGATCATGTCGGCCGGATCGCCGCTGACCGCGCCGCGCGGGCAGCCGAAAGTCCAGAGGTCACCGGCATCGAGCGGCGCCACCACCGCCGGAAAGCGGTCGTTGACCAGCCAGTACATGACGCCGGGGCCGAGCGGCGTGCGCCCGGCCAGGCCGGGCGCATGGAAGATGTAGTTGCGGTGCTGCCCGAGCGGCGACGTGCCGTCCATGCGGATGCCCAGCAGCTCGCGAACCGTGCTGCGCGCACCGTCGGCGCCCACCAGGTACCGCGCCCTGACCTGCCAGCTGCGTCCGCCCTCCCCGTCCTGCAGTTGGGCCAGCACGCCTTCCCCGTCCTGCGAGAACGAGACCAGCCGCGTCGGCTCGCTCAGGCTCACGCCGGGAAACGCCAGGGCCCGCTCGCGCAGGGCCTGTTCCACCTTGTACTGGGGAATCCACTGGGCATGCTCGGAGAAGCGGTCGTCGCGCCGCGGCGAGCAGTACATGGCGTTGTGGAAGCGGGCCAGCTCGGGCCCGACCATGCTGCTGGCGAACACGACGTCCGACGGGTAGTCCACGCCGAACGGCGCCAGCTGCGCCAGCCGGTCGGCCATGCCCCAGCGGCGCATCAGCTCGCGGGTGCGCACGTTGGTGGTCTTGGCGCGTGGCGCCAGGCCGGTGCGGGCCTGGCCCTCGATCACCAGGCAGCGGCGGCCGTGCAGCCCCAGCTCCAGCGCCATCGACAGGCCGGCCGGGCCGGCGCCCACGACCATGACTTCAACTTCCAAAGGCACGGACTGTGCTCGCTCCATATCGTTCCTCGCACGGATCGTTCGCTCGAGGGTGGGATGCTAGGAGTTGCGCCGTCATCCTGAAATATGATGGATTCGATACAGGTTATGAGCGAATTCGATCACCCCATCCAGCTGTCCGACCTGCGCGCCCTCATGGCCGTGCTGCGCGACGGCACGGTCACCAGCGCGGCGCAAGGCCTGGGCCTGACGCAATCGGCGCTGAGCTATCAGCTCGATCGCATGCGAAAGACCTTCGGCGACCAGCTCTTCGTGCGGGTGGGAAACCGCATGGCGGCGACGCCCTTCGCGCAGCGCCTGGCGGACCCGGCGACGCGCGTGCTGCAGATCGTGGACGGCGAGATCTCGCAACTGGGCCGCTTCGATCCGGCGACCAGCACCCGCACGTTTCGGCTTGGAGTCAACGAGATAGGCGCCATCGTGCTGGTGCCCAAGGTCATCAAGCGGCTGGGGCAACTGGCGCCGCGCGCCACCCTCGCGCAGATGCAGGTGCGGCCCGAGGAGATGGCGACGCAGTTGCAGGACGGCGCCATGGACCTCGCCGCCGGCCACCTGCCCGAGCTGGACAAGGGCTTGCTGCGCCAGCGCCTGTACCGGCGCGACTACACCTGCATCGTGAGCCAGGACCATCCGCGCGTGGGCGAGACGCTTACGGTGCGGCAGCTCGGGCAAGAGCAACTGCTGGAGTCCCCCGGCGTGCCGGCGACCAACCGGTGGGTGCGCACCCTGCTGGAGCAGTCGGGGCAGCTTTCCAAAGCGCCCATGACCACGCACCACGTCGCCGCCATTCCCTTCATCGTGGCCGCGAGCGAACTGGTGGCGGTGGTGCCGCGCGAGGTGTTCGACATCTTCCGGCCGATCGCCCGCGTGCGCGCCGTGCGGCTGACGCGGGCGATTCCATCGATCGACATCCACCAGTACTGGCACCCACGCCTGGCCAGTGATCCGGCCGTGCGCTTCCTGCGCGAGCTGGTGTTCGAGGTGGCGCACGAGTAGGTGGCGAGCGTTCGCCGGCCTTCATGCCAGCATCCCTTCTGCAAGAATCCCGCCCCGTGTCCACCCGAAACCCCTGGCTCGACCAGATCAAGGCCCTCGCCTGCCTCGCCATCGTGGGTCACCACCTGGCGTTCTACGGTCCCATGGCCGACGCGGTGCGTCCGGCGCTGCCGGCCCTGATCGGCTGGCTCGACGATTACGGCCGCATGGCCGTGCAGGTCTTCCTGGTCCTGGGGGGCTACTTCGCGGCGGCGGCAATCGCGCCGCACGGCATCGCCAGGCAGGAGGCCTTCTGGCCGGCCCTGGGCAAGCGCTATGTGCGCCTGGCCCTGCCCTACGCGGCAGCCCTTGCCCTCGCCATCGTGGTCAACGAGATCGTCCGCACGGCGGGGTTCGACCACGAATCCGTGTCGGCCACGCCCACGTGGCGCTCGGTGCTGGCGCACCTGGCACTGCTTCACAGCATCGGTGGGTTCGAATCGCTGTCTGCCGGCGTGTGGTACGTCGCCATCGACTTCCAGCTGTACGGCCTGGTGCTGCTGTGGTTCTGGCTCTGTCGGCGAGCCGGCGTGGTCCCCACGACCGCGCAGGCGGTCGTTGCCACCGTGACCGCGGCTTCCCTGTGGTGGTGGAACCGGCACGCCGCCCTGGACGTCTGGGCCTTGTACTTCGTGGGCTCCCATGGCCTGGGCATGATGGCCTGGTGGGCCTCGCGCAGCCCCCAGGCCAGCCACCGCCTCGGGTGGACGCTGGCGCTGGCCATCATCGGCTGCGTCGCGCTGGTGATCGAATGGCGCACACGCATCGCCGTCGCCTTGGCCATGGCACTGCTCGTCGTCGTTGCCGCCCATGCCAGGTGGCCCCGACGCGTCAGGCGCTGGCATGCCCGGCCACTGAGCTGGGTCGGCGAGCGCTCCTACTCCATCTTCCTGATTCACTTTCCCGTGAGCCTGCTGGTCAACGCCGGGTTCCACCTGCAGGGGTACCAAGGTGTCTACCTCAACGGCGTGGGGATGCTGCTGGCCGTGTCGCTGTCCCTCGCGGCGGGTTCGCTGCTGCATCGATTCACCGAGGTGCCCGCGCCCACGTGGCCGAGATGGGCACGCTGGCGTCGCGGGCCCGCGGCCGCCAAGTGCGGCCCTGGGGACGGTGTATTCCCGGACTCACATTGAACACCTGTCCGGCGCAGGGCCTGCCTACGATCTCCACCCGCAACAGAGACATCGATCATGAGCACCTCGCCCTGGCAACCCTCCCTGTTCGGCGGCCTGTCCGGCCGCCATCAGTGCCCGCCTGAACTGCAGCCGCGCACGCCGCTGGTCATTGCGATCCACGGCGGCACCTACACCTCGGCCTACTTCGACGTGCCCGGCGCATCCTTGCTCGCGCGGGCCCGGGCCAACCGCATTCCGGTCCTGGCGCCCGACCGGCCCGGCTATGGCGACAGCCCCATGCGGGCTGCCGGCGAGATGACCATCAAGGGACAGGCCAGGCACCTGATCGGCACCTTGCGCGATGCCTGGTCACGCCATGGCGAAGGCACGGCCGGCATCGTGCTGATCGGCCATTCGATCGGCGGTGCGATCGCGGCCACCATGGCTGCCGAGATGGCCGGAGGTTCCTCCGACGTGCCCCTGCTGGGCCTTGCGGTGTCCGGCATCTGCATGCGCACGCCGCCCGAGCACAAGGAGCAGTGGGCGCAACTGCCCGACACGCCCACGGTGGAGATTCCGCCTCCGGTGAAGGACTTCGTCATGTTCGGTCCCCAAGGCAGCTTCGATCCGAAGATGGTCGATGCCAGCCGCGCCGCCAACACCGCCGCACCCAAGGCCGAGCTGGTCGATATCGTGAGCACCTGGCAAGACCAGGCGCCCGAGGTGCTGGGGCGCATCGAGGTACCGGTGCACTACCGGCAGGCCGAGGTCGACCACTTGTGGATCATGAGCGCCGACGAGGTGGAGGCGTTCCGCCGCGCCTTGAAGCGATCCCCCCGTGTCGACGCGGCGATGGTGCGCGGCGTCGGCCATTGCATGGACTTCCATCACGTGGGCAGGGCGCTGCAGTTGCAGCAGTTGGGGTTCGCGCTCGAATGCGCCAGTGCGGCGGCCTAGGGCCAGGGCGAGGTGCCGATGCTAGGGTGTGGGGCCCAGCCCTTGCACCGAGCCATGCCCGACCACCGCACTGAAACCGCCGACAAACGCCGCGCGCGCATGCGGGCGCGCCTGCTGCAAGCCATGCTGACCACGTGCACGGCCCAGCTACGCGCCGTCCCCACCGTCGAGCAGATCACCGACATCGCCCGCGTCTCGCGCGGCACCTTCTACAACCACTTCGATTCCATCGAACAGGCCCTGGCCGCGCTCGGCGAGGAGATCACCCGCAGGGGCTTGCTGGAGGGCGAGCGCTTTCGCTGCGTGTTCAAGGAGAAGTGGAAGAGCACCGCGGTGGTGCTGCGCGTGGTGCTCACGCGCGCGCTGCTGGACCGCACCTGGGCTGCCTTCGTGCTGCGCACGCGGGCTTTCGCGCATGACCCGCTGCTGGGGACCATCGTCATGCAGGACCTGGCCGAAGGGCGCGCCAGCGGTGAATACCGCGTGCTGGACGACCGTGTCGCGCTCGACGTGCTGCGTGGCCTGCTGGACGCCTGCATCTCGGCCTTGCACCACGGCGTGGCCGATCCGGTGGCCTACATCGACAGCGCCATTCACCTGTGGCTGCAGGCGCTGGGTTGCGATGCGCAGCTGTGCGCCCAGGCCCCCGCCATGTCGCGGCGGTTCCTGGACGACTATTTCAACGAGGAACTGCAGCCCCTGCTCGAAAGCGAGCCTAGCGCCTAGCCTGTTCCTTCATGGCCTTCAGCGCCTCGCGGTCGAAGTAGCGCCCATCGAGGAAGAGGCCCGCGATGCGGTCGAGGTTGGCCACGTCGGCCAGCGGGTTGGCGTCGAGCAGCACCAGGTCGGCCTGCTTGCCGGCCTCGACGGTGCCGTGGCTGGACTCACGCCCCAGGTACTCGGCCGGGTTGAGCGTGGTCATCTGCAGCACCTCCAGCGGCGTCAAGCCGGCCGCCGCGAGCTCGCGGAATTCCTGGTGAAGGCCAAAGCCCGGCAGCACCCAGATGCCGCCGTAGTCGGACCCGGCCATCATCTTCACGCCCTGCTGCTTGAGCAGCTTCACCGCCTGCAGCTGCAGCTTGTAGTAGTCGCGGAAGGTGCGCGCGGTGTCGCCGGGCACGGTCTGCTCCCATTGCTGCGCGGCCCGCTCCCACATCGCGCGGGTCGATGGGTCGAGGTAGGCCAGGTTCGGGTTGTTGCGGTACTGCGGGTCGTCGCTGAAGTGCATGGTGCGCAGCCGGATCAGCGTGGGCACCTGCCAGGTCTGGTTGCGAGCGAAGGTGCGGCCCAGGGCCTCGCAGGCCTTCGGATCGAAGCTGGCCATCACGCGTGCGTAGATGGGGGCGTCGTTCACGCGGAACAGCAGCGGGCTGAGGATGGCCAGCGGCGAGAGCACCGGCGGCGTGGCCTGGGCGGCTGCGATGTCGCGGCGGATGGCCGCGCGCTCGGCGGCGCAGTCCAGCGGAACGCCGACGCCGGCGCCCAGGTGTTCCATCGACCGGAACCCCACTTCCGAGGCGGCAGCCGAATCGATCAGCGGCGGCAGATGGCCGGCGACCGGGATGTTCCGCGCCTTCGCTTCCCTGAGCACCGCCATGATGGCGGGCGGCGAGCCGCCGACGACCTTGACGAAGTCGGCCCGCAGCTTCTGCGTGGCCTCCACGTGCTGAGCCGCCGCCTGCGGCGTGGGAGCGCCGACGAACAAGGGGCCCGCGATCTGCACGACCTCGGGCGCGTCGACGCGGCCCGCCGCGCGGTCGGCATTGAGCCGGCGAGCCCGCTCGATCAGGGCCGGCGGGGTGCCCGACATCTCGCGGATGCCGGTGATGCCGTGCGACAACAGCAGCGGCCACGGCGGCTGCCGGTCGGCGTGGACCAGCGTGTGCGTGTGCATGTCCAGGTAGCCCGGCACGACGAACTTGCCCGAGCCGTCCACCACCCGGGCCGCACCGCCCACGCGCACCGGCCGGTCGGTCACCGCCGAGATGCGCCCCTCCTGCAGCACCACGGACATGCCGGACGCGATGCGCCCGGTGCGGGTGTCGACCACGGCGGCATTGCGCACCACCGTGCCGCCCGTCACGTCCAGCGGGGTGGGCGTCTCGGAGGCGCAGGCCACCAGCAGCACGCAGCTCGCCAGGATGGCCGGCGCCGGCACGCGGCCGGCGCGCGGGCGTCGGTTCCGGATGTTCATTCGTGTCTCCGTTCTTCTTCTCGATGGGGGCTCACGGGGTGGCCGCGGCCTGCTCGTGGTTGGTGACGAAATCCGGCGGCACCGGCGGGCCCCAGACATAGAGCGAGTCCTCCGGCGGATGGTCGGCGGCGGGCCACTCCAGGTCGTGCGGCACGAAGTCGATGTCGAACGAGTACTCGGCGAAGCTGCCCCACGGGTCGCGCACGTAGTGGAAGTAGTTGGATCCCAGCACGTGGCGCCCGACACCCCAGCCCTGGTCGAATCCGGCGATGCGCATCTGCTCGGCGCCCGCCCCCACCTCGTCGATGCTGCCCACGTCCCAGCTGGAGTGGTGCAAGCCCGGCCCGTGCGACTTGGCGAAGGCCACCAGATGATGGTCGCTGCCGTGCGCGCCGTGCATGAAGGCGATGATGTCGCCGGACCGGTCCGACAGCCGCAGCCCCAGCACCTCGCTGCAGAACTCGATCATGCGCGGCACATCGGGGGTGAAGAACAGCACGTGCGACAGTGCGCGCGGCCGCACCGGGCGCACCTTGCTGCGGACCGGTGCCGCCCCCTGCCCCGGCGCCACCGGTTCACGTTCGCTCGGCCGGCATTTCGCGGCCGGCGAGACCTTGGGTGATTCGATCAACTGCAGCGGCGTGCCGTCGGGGTTGCGCAGCCACAGGCCGCCCGGGCGGGCGAGCCGGTGCGGCTCGCAGGCCAGGCCCCGCCGCTCGATGCGCTCGCGCAGCACGGGCAGCTCGTCGGCATGCACGCCGAAGCTCACGTACTCGAGTCGCTTGGGAACGCCGCTGGCGTGGATCGAGGCCCAGCAGTGCGGGTGGCCGAAGGTGTACAGGTCCAGGTGCCCGTCCACCTCGCGCACGTCGAGGCCGAAGGCCGTGTAGAACCGGCGCGCCTCGGCGAGGTCGGGGACCGAGAACACGAAGCGTTCCACCGAATGGACGCCGACGGCACCTGGGCGCCGGGGAAAGTCTGCAAGGGTCATGGCCCTGTCTCCTTGGTCGATGTGTCAGTCCGCGGTCCGGCCGGTCAGTTGCGCCAGCAGCGCCGCGCCGTCCGTGGGCCACGCGTCACCGCGCCAGGCCACGTGCTGGTCGGGACGGATGAGGGTGTAGCGGGTCGGGTAGAGGCTGGCAAGCCCGCCTTCCTGCGCCTGCAGCACTTCCAGCGGCACCTGGCAGGCCGCCGCATCGGCACGGATGGCCTCGACGTCGTCGCCCGGCCGTGCAACCAGCGTGAAGCCGGCCCCGAAATGGTCGTAGAACGAACTGCCGTCGTGCATCCAGGCATGCGGAGCCAGGTGACCCGGGCGCGAAGTGGGCACGTAGTTGACGAAGTCGGGCGGCGGCGCGGCGGTGCCATCGGCCGCGATGACCGGCGAGTTTTCATAGCGGTAGCCCAGCACCACGCCCAGCGTGACGAACTCGCGCATCTTGGCGGCTTCGATGCGCGCGCCCACCTCGCGTCGGATGCGGTCGCCCGCCTCGCCTTCTTCCTCCAGGCCCTCGGCGGTGAGCTGGTCGCCCAGGATCGCGTGGTTGGCCTCGGCCTCGGCCATCACCCACTCGTGCACCGGCCGGCGCTCGGCCTCGTAGCTGTCCAGCAGCACCGTCCCGCCCCAGCCTTGCAGCACCGCGGCGAGCTTCCAGCCCAGGTCCACGCCGTCGGCCACGCCCATGTTCATGCCGTAGCCGCCGAAGGGCGGATGCAGGTGGCAGGCGTCGCCGGCCAGGAACACCCGGCCCTTGCGGTAGCGGTCCGCGATCAGGCGGCTGGCCACCCACTCGTCGCTGCTGAGTACCTCGTAGGGCAGGTCGATGCCGGTGGCCTGGCGGATCATGGCGGGCGCATCGAGGTCGGCCAGCTTCACGTCGGCCTTGACCCGGGTGGGCATGAAGAACCAGGTGTCGCCCTTGTCCATGGGGCCGATCAGGCTGGGCGGTTCGCTGTTGAGCTGCCAGTACATGATGGCCGGCCCATGCGGGTGGGCGCGGTCCAGCCCCGGGGCGCGGAAGACGATGTTGTAGTTTTTCGAGAGGCCATACCTGCCTTCGAGGCGGGCACCGATCAACTCACGCACGGTGCTGCGCGCGCCGTCGGCGCCGACCAGGAAGTCGGCCTCGACGGTCGACTCGGTCTCCGTGGTCGTGTCGACGATGCGGGCGCGCACCCGCTGCTCGTCCTGCTCGAAGCCGCGCAGCTCGCAGTTGAAGCGCAGTTCGACCCCCGGCAGCGACTGCGCATGCTCGCGCAGCACCTCCTCCACCGTGTACTGCGGAATCCACTGCGCATGCTCCGAGTACAGCGGGCTGCGGCCCGGCCCGCAGTACAGCGCGTTCTCGAAGCGCGCCAGCTCACGGCCGGCCAGGCGGGTGACGAACAGCACGTTGGACGGGTACTGCGGCCCCAGCGGCGACGCGGCCTTCAGCCGGTCGGCGATGCCCCAGCGGCGCAGGTGCTCGCGGGTTCGCACGTTGGTGGTCTTGGCGCGCGGGGCGTAGCCGACCCGGTCGTTGCGCTCCACGACCAAACAGGGCACGCCGCGGTGGCCGAGCTCGATCGCCAGGGCCAGGCCGACCGGGCCGGCGCCGACGATCAGCACGCGAGGTGAACTTGTCTCATTCATGACGCAATCCTTCTGCGAAGGCGAGATTCGAGGTGCGCGCATGCTACGGAGCGCCACCACGGCGCAACAGATGGCAGGAATGCGCTGGCGATGCCGCCGTGGCATCACTGCCCAGCCTGCGCGCGCTTGCGGGATTGCCCCCGCGTCCGGCATCGCGGCGCCGGCGAAAATCGGCGCCACTGATACTGAAAACGGATCACGAGATGAAGCTCAACGCCTTGCGCGACTTCCTGGCCGTTGCCGAGCGCGGCAGTGTCCGCGCGGCGGCCCGGCAGTTGCGCTTGTCGCAACCGGCCATGACCCGCAGCATCCAGGAGCTGGAAAAGGAGCTCGGTGCGGAGTTGTTCGAGCGGCGCACGCGGGGCGTGGCGCTCACGCCCATGGGCGAGGTGTTCCTGCGGCGCGCCCAGGCGTTGCGCAGCGAAATGCGCCGGGCCCAGGACGAGATCGACCAGCTCAAGGGCAAGCTGCACGGCCACCTGCGCATCTGCCTGTCCAGCGGTGCCCACATGGCCTTGTTGCCGCAGGCGCTGCGGCCCTTCCGCCAGCGCTACCCCGACGTCACCCTGGAGATCATCGACGCGGTGCTGCCCCGGATCGAGCGCGAGCTGCTGGACGGCACGCTCGACCTGTACATCGGTCCCTCGTATGACGACGTGAGCACCGAACTGACCGTGGAAAAGCTCTTCGACAACCAGCGCGTGGTGCTGGCCCGCAAGGGCCATCCCCTGGCCGGCGCGACCTCGCTGGCCCAGCTGGTGGGCGCCGAATGGGTGACCACGTCGGTGACCCACCGCGCCGAGGACGAGCTGTCCCCGGTGTTCGAGCGGCTCGGCCTGCCCGCGCCACGCATGGTGGTGCAGGGCCACTCGGCCCTCACCTTCTTCCTGTCGGTGGCCTACTCGGACCTGCTCATGATGCTGCCGGTGCAGTGGCTGCAGTCGCCGCCGTTCAACTCGCTGCTGGTGCGGGTGCCGGTGCGCGAACCGCTGTGGGCGCCGCCGATCTGCATCGTTCGCCGGTCGGGGCTGCCCCTGACGCCCGCCGGTGAGTACTTCTGTGACATGACGCGGCGCGCGGCGGCGCACCAGGAGGCCTTGGCGGTCGCGGCATTGCGGGCCTGAGAGGTCGCCCTGATGCGCAGGTGCGATCGGTGCGCGATTTTCTGCATCTGGCGCGGGCGCCGGGCCGTGTCTACCATCCACGCCGCTGAGGTCGCGCGGCTGGTCGCGCGCCCGCTCTTGAAGGCTCGAACATGAAACTGCTCCGCCACGGCCCGATCGGCCAGGAAAGGCCCGGTGCCCTGGATGCCGACGGCCAGGTACGCGACCTGTCGCTGCTGGTCCCCGACTTCACCCCCGAGTGGCTCGCCCCCGACAAGCTGCGGGCGCTCACGGCCATCGACCTGCAGCGCATGCCGCTGGTCCCCCAAGGCAGCCGCCTGGGCACCCCCGTGGCCGGCACCCGGCAGTTCGTCTGCATCGGCCTGAACTACCGCAAGCACGCGCTCGAAGCCGGCATGGATATCCCCAAGGACCCGGTCGTCTTCACCAAGGCCATCACCTCGCTGGCCGGCCCCGACGATGACGTGCGGCTGCCCGAAGGATCGGAAGAGACCGACTGGGAAGTCGAGCTGGGCTTCGTGATCGGCACCCAGGCCCGGCACGTGCCGCGCGACCGCGCCCTGGCGCACGTGGCCGGCTACTGCCTGGCCAACGACGTGTCCGAGCGCAACTGGCAGGCCAGGCGCGGCGGCCAATGGGGCAAGGGCAAGAGCTTCGACGGCTTCGGCCCGGTGGGCCCGTGGCTGGTGACCGCCGACGAGGTGCCCGACCCGCAGAACATTCCGCTGGAACTGAAGGTGAATGACCAGGTTCGCCAGCGCAGCAACACCGCCGACATGATCTTCCCGGTGGCCGAAATCATCGCGCACCTGACCCAGTTCATGACGCTGCTGCCGGGCGACATCGTGATCACCGGCACGCCCGAAGGCGTGGGCCTGGGCATCAAGCCCACCCCCGTGTTCCTCAAGCGCGGCGACGTGATGACGCTCAGTGCCGGCCCGCTGGGCACCCAGCGGCAGAAGGTCGTCTGAACCGTTTCGAGACCCCGAGGAGACAAGCCATGACCACCGCCATCCGACCCAAGACCTTCGCGCATGTCGTCTACCGCACCTACCGCTTCCAGCAGATGCTGGACTGGTACACCAAGGTGTTCAACGGGAAGGTGCAGTACCAGAACCCGGTGATCGCGTTCGTGACCTACGACGACGAGCACCACCGCGTGGCGCTGCTCAACCTGGGCATCATCAAGGGCGAGTCCGACGAGCGCGCGCCCCGCGGCAAGCCGGGCATGGACCACGTGGCCTACGGCTACCGCAGCCTCACCGAGCTGATGGACAAATACGTCGAGCTCAAGGAAAAGGACGTGATGCCCTACTGGTGCATCCATCACGGCGTGACCATCTCGCTGTACTACGCCGACCCCGACGGCAACCAGATGGAGTTCCAGGCCGACTGCTTCGACACCGTGGAAGGCGCCAACGACTTCATGCACGGCCCGCACTTCGAGACCAACCCGATCGGGGTGGAGTTCGACCCCGAGGTCATGGGGGCCAAGCTGCGCGCCGGCGTGCCCGAGTCCGAGCTGCTGCCGCGGCGCGAGCAATTGCCCGTGTCCGACATCCGTGGTTCCCTGATGGCATGACGACGACGCGCGGCCCCACCCCCGAGCTGACGCTCCACCACTTCCCCGGCGCCTGCTCACAGGTCTGCGTGTTCGCCCTCGAGCACGCCGGCCTGCCCTACCAGCTGCGGCTGGTCGATCTCGCATCGGGCGAGCAGTCGCAGCCGGCCTACGGCGCCATCTCGCCGCTGGGCAAGGTGCCGGCGCTGATCGTCGACGGCGAGGTGCTCACCGAGAACGCCGCCATCCAGACCTACATCGCGGCCCTGCGCCCGCAGGCCGGGCTTTTCCCCGAGCCTCGGTCGCCGCTGGAGGCCGCCCGGCTGCAGGCCGGCCTGTCCTTCTGCGGCGGCGCGCTCCATCCGACGGTGCGCGGGCTGGCCAATCCGCAGCGCATCACCGACGGGGACCCCGAAGGCGTGCGGCGCAAGTCCGCGGAACTGGCCGCCAAGTCGTTCAAGGTGGCCGACCAGCGGCTGGCGAAGAGCGGATGGTGGCTGGACACCTTCTCGGTGGTCGACGTCTACCTGAACTGGGCGGTCTCGGTCGCCCGCAACGCGGGCTTCGACTTCAGCGGCTACGCCCGGCTCGAAGGGCTGCAGGCACGATTGTCCGAACTGCCCGCGTTCCGGCGCATGCTGGAGATCGAGGAACAGTCCCGGGCCACGCTCGCCCAGCAGCGCGCGGCCCGTGCGAAGGTGGCGCCATGAGCCAGCCCGATGCCTGGCTGGACGAGGCGGCCTGCACGCGCCTGTGCATCGACTTCTGCAACCACATCGACGCACGCCGATATAACGAATGGTTAGATCTCTTCACCGAGGACGGGGTGCTCGATCGCATGGGCACGCCCGTCACGGGCCGGGCCGGGCTCGCGGCTTTCCTGCAGGCGCGCCCCGCCATGGTGGAGACGCGCCACCTGTGCACCAACGTCCGCGTGGAACTCACCTCCGCCGATGAGGCCACCGGCTTCTGCTATGCCCTGTTCTTCCAGGGCACGAGCGACGGACCGGGCGGACCCGCCACCGCGACCGGCGCCCCCGGCGTGGTGGAGTACCACGACCGCTACCGGCGCACGCCGCAAGGCTGGCGCATCCAGGAGCGCCGGATCCGGATGGCGATCAGGCCCTGGCAGCAGGCACACACCTCCTGATGTCTTCCAACAGGCGCTGCACGGCCGCGGATGGCAGGTAGCCCGCGCGGACGGTGAGGCCGACCGCCCCTTCAGTAGACCTCGTGTCCACCGGCAGGCGCAGCAAGCGGCCTTCCCGCAGGTCGGCCTCCACGGCCCCTTCCGGCACGAACCAGACGGCATCGGTCTGCCGCACGTAGCTGCGCCCGAACGACGCGTCGATCGTCTCCACCACCCGTTCCGGCAGGCCGATGCCCGACCCCAGGAAAAAGCGGTCGGCCGACTCCCGGATGCGGGTGCCCGCATCCGGCAGCACCAGCCGCCACTGGTCCAATGACGCAGGCGAAACGCGCCCCTGGCGCGCGAGGGGATGCCCGTCGCGAACCACGAAGATCAGGCATTCGCTGTAAAGCGGCTCGAAGCTCAGGCCCTGCATGCCGGATGGATCGACCAGGCGGCCGATGACGAAATCGACCTGCTCCTGGCGCAGACCGGCGAGCAGGTGTGCATTTGCTGCCGGTGACCACGCGGACCTTCGCCATCGACTCGACCTCGGCAAAGATGCGCCGCGCCCGTGGCAACAGGCCGGCGGCCACGTTGGGCGGAGCACCGACCACGATGACCGGGGCGTCGGCCGCGCGCTCCCGCGCAATGCTGTCCAGCCCGTCCTTCAAGGTGCGCAGGCTGCTGCCCGCATAGCGCACCAGGCGCGGTCGGGGTCAGCTCGACCCCGCGCGTGGGCGATGAGGCTGCGCAGGTGGCGAAGCTTGATGCGGTCCATCGAGGGCATCCGTGACTATAACCAGAGGGAATAGTGGTCCGACAAAGTTTCAGTGGCGCAGACCCCGGACGGTCCTTAGATTCCCGGCTTCGCACGGGCCTGTCCCCTCCCCCCTCGACCTTCACGAGAAACCGAGCATGACGAACGCACGAGACGCCGCGGCCAAGCCCGAGGGCAAAGCCCAGCTCACGCAGGTCTACGTGCCGCCCCCGGTGCGACTGGTCGCGCTGGAAGAGCACTTCCTCTACGACGGGCTGCTGGCCACCTACGACGACACCGACCGCGCCCTGCTCTCGCCGGCACGCGTACCCGGCCTGGGCGAGATCGGCGACATGCGCATCGCCGAGATGGATCGCGCCGACATCGACGTGCAGGTGCTCTCGCGAGTACGGCGTACCACGCGTCCACCGCATCCATCGCGGCATGGCCCTGCTCGCGGAAAGTGCGCACGTCCGGGATCAGCGTGCTGCGCTGCTCGCCGGTCCCGCCAAGACCTCACCCGAGCTGGTGGCCCGGCTCAACCGGGATTTCGCGGAGGTGATGAACACCGACGAGGTGAAAACCGAGCTTGCACGGCAAGGGCTGCTGGTGCGCACCGGGACGCCGGAGCAACTCGACGCCTTGATCCGCAGCGACATCGCGCGCTGGCAGAAGGTCGTGGACACCGCCGGCATCAAGGCCGACTAGCCGCTTGCGCCCGCTGCTCCTGCGCGATCAGCTCGGCCAGCACGCGGCGCGCGCGCACCGCGGCCGCGTCCGTCGTGAGCAGCACCGGGTTCAGCGACATCAGCTCGGCGCCGGCCATGCGCGCCTGGCAGTCGCGAATCATGGGCTCGTCCTCCAGTCGGAACGCGGCGTCGATGCCGGCGCGGATCTTCTCGCTCAGGCCCTGGTCGTCCCGCTTGCAGTCGCGGGCGGCGGCCCAGAAGTAGTGCGTGCGGTGGGCGGTCTCGGGGGTGAGCAGGTGGGCGCTTGGCATGGACGGCCCATCGGAAACCGGCGCGCCGCATTCGGTGAAGCCCACGTCCAGCAGCAGGTGCGAAGGCGGATCCCAGCGCATGTGCGCGCGCCGGTCACCCACCTGCGATGGCGTGTCCCACATCATGCGGAACAGCGGCGTCAGCGGCTCGCCGGGCATGCTGTTGCGGGCCCAGACCGTGTGGCCCTCCTGCTTCATCTCGAAGATGTTGCGGGTGCTCGAATCCTTGTTGCCGATGAATTGGTGGATGAACTGCGCGTGGCTCAGGTCGAGCAGGTTGTCGGTGATCAGGTCGTAGCTGGCCGGAACGTTGAGGTAGCCCCGGACCACCGCATGGTGTTCATGGTCGGCCATGACGCTGAAATCAGGCAGCCGCGACGGGTCCGCCGCATGCGGCTCGCCCATCCAGATCCAGAGCATGTCGTGGCGCTCCAGCAGCGCAAAGGTCTGCACCCGCGCCGCCTTGGGAATGGGCCCATGCGGGTTGTGGACGCAGTCGCCCTGCGACCCGAAGCGCAGGCCGTGGTAGGGGCACTCGATGGCGCCCTCGACCAGCTTGCCCTTGGACAGCGGAGCGAACCGGTGCGGACAACGGTCGGCCAGGGCAACGGCTGCGCCGGCGGCGTCGCGATAGAACACGATGGGCTGGTCCAGGATGGTCCTGGCGATCGCGCCGCCGGCGATCTCGTCCTGCCACGCAGCGGCGTACCAGGCGTTCCGCGCCGAACCCCGCCTGGAGCGAGGCCCGCGCGAAAACGCCGGGATCATGGGCGACGAAGGGCCGGGTGCACAGCATCAACCCTGCCTGGCACTACAGTGATCGAAAAGCAGCATCGGCGACGGAAAACTGCGATCTTCCGGCGCTGCCACCCCCATGGCAGCATCGCGCCGGCTTCGCATTTCTGAATTCGAACTGGAGACAAGCATGTCCTCGAGCATCCCGCGCCGCGGCGCGATCCTGCTGGGGTTGTCGGCGCTCATCGCCGCACCCGCAGCCATGGCCCAGCAATACCCCACCAAGCCGGTCCGCGTGATCGTGCACTTCTCCGCCGGCAGCGGCCCCGACGTCGCCATGCGCATGGTCGGCGAGAAGCTCTCGCGGGCCTGGGGCCAGCCGGTCATCATCGACAACCGGCCGGGTGCCAGCGGCTGGATCGGCATGGAAGCGGCCAAGAAGGCACCGGCGGACGGCTACACGCTCATGCTCTCGACCAACGAGCAGTTCTCCATCCAGCCGCACGTGTTCCGCAAGCTGCCATTCGATTTCGACAAGGACTTCGAGCCGATCACGCCGGTCTACAGCACGCACTTCTTCATCACGGCCAGCGCGAATTCGCCGTGGAACAACCTGAACGACCTCATGGCCGCCGCGAAAGGCCGCTCCGGGCAACTCACCTACGGATCGTGGGGGACCGGCAGCCTGGGCCACCTGGCGGGCGCGCTGCTCGACCAGTCGGCCAGGACGGAGATGACGCACGTACCGTTCAAGGAACTGGGCCAGCTCTATAGCGGTGTCGCCAACGGCGACGTGTCGTGGGCACTCGGCAGCGCAGGCACCACCAGCGCGCTGCACCAGGCCAGGAAGCTGAAGTACCTGGCCATCGCCGCGCCGCAGCGGCTTGCGAACTACCCGGATGTGCCGACGGTCAGCGAGTCCGGCGGACCGCCGAACTTCGAGGCCCGTGCCGTCACGGGCCTGTTCGCGCCGCGCGGCGTGCCGACCGAGATCACGGACCGCATCACGCGCGACGTGGCCAAGGCACTCGAGGAGCCGGACGTGCGGCAGAAGCTGGGCGTGATGGGCTTCGTGCCGCTGCCTGGCAATGCCAGGACGCTGGCCGATGCGATCGCGGCGGATTCGCGGCGGTACCGCGACGTGAGCACGCGGGCCAACATCTTGCTCGACTGAACCGCACGCTTCGCCTGCGCGGACGCGATGCCGCGCTTGGCGAGGCCATCGTCACGCTGCCGATAATCGCCGCTTGCCGGCCATTTCTTGCGTCGGCACACCTTCCACACAAGGCAGTTGACGATGATGTCCCCGATCCCCTCGACGATGAACGCCGTGATCCCCACGGCAGGCGGCGGCCCCGAAGTGCTCGACCTCCGGCAGGTGAACGTTTCCACGCCGCAGGCCGGCGAGGTGCTGATCCGGGTTGCATTCGCCGGCATCAATCGCCACGACGTGGGCCAGCGCAAGCGGGGGCATCCGCCTGCGGGAGCCACGCCGATCCTGGGGCTGGAAGTGGCCGGCGAGGTGGTGGCCATCGGACCCGGCGTTGCACAAGACCTGCTGGGGCGCCGGGTCTGCGCGCTGGTCAATGGCGGCGGCTACGCCGACTACTGCCTGGCCGAGGCCGCCTTGTGCCTGGACGTGCCGGCCGGCATGCCGCTGGAGCACGCGGCAGCCGTGCCGGAAGGCCTGTTCACCTTCTGGTTCAACGTCGTCACCCTGGGCGGGTTGACGGCGGGCAAGTGGCTGCTCGTTCATGGCGGCAGCAGCGGCGTGGGCAGCCTGGGTATCCAGGTGGCCAAGTGGCTGGGCGCGCGGGTCATCACCACCTCGGGTACCGAGGAGAAGTGCCGGGCCTGCCTCGCGCTCGGCGCCGACCACGCGCTGAACTACAGGACGGCCGACTTCGAAGCCGAAGCCATGAAGTTCACGGACGGCCGTGGCGTGGACGTCATCCTCGACATGGTGGGCGGCCTGTACGCACAGAAGAACGTGGACACGCTCGCGATGGACGGCCATCTGGTCCATCTCACCCACGCCAACGGACCCGAGTTCAAGGTGGCGCTGTCGTCGATCATCCGCAAGCGCGCGGTCGTCACGGGTTCACTGATGCGCGGACTGGAGAGCGACAAGAAGCACGCGCTGGCGCGCGAACTGCGCGAGTCGGTATGGCCCGATGTCGCAGGCCGGATCAAGCCGCTGGTCCATTCGGTCTACCCGCTGGCCGAGGTGCGGGCCGCGCATGCGCTGATGGACAGCGGCGAGCAGAGCGGGAAGGTCCTGCTGCGGCCCTAGCCTCAGCCGGCGGCGCCGATCCCATGGCGCTAAGGACTCGACAGCGCGAGAACGCGGTCCCAGCCGGGCCAGATCGTGATGCCGATGGCCACCGCGATGGCGATGACGATGGCCGATCCCAGCCAGTTCAAGGGATGCCGCCAGGGCTCCAGCCCCGCGCGGACCTCCTGTTCCCAGGCCCAGGGCTCTTCGTGATCTTCGCGGGCGTCGCCGAGGTGGCCGTTCGGCTCGGTCGTGGGCTTGTTCATGGCCACTCCTTCGAAAGATCCGAGCATGCGCTCTTTCTCACGCGTTCGGTGAGCGCACGAACGCCGCCCGGCTCGCGCTGCCGGTCTATCGCCGCTTCTTGCCCGTGGTCTTGCGGGGCCCGCCCGTCCAGAACTCGAGCACCTGCCGGGTGGCCTCGGCCCGGGCGGCCGCCACCTGGCTGCGTCCAGCGCTCATCGCGTGCCCACTCGCGGTACCCGCGGCCCGGTTGGCAGCGGTGAGCCACATGCTCATGAAAGGGTTTTTCTTTAGCCAGGGATTGTTCACTTGCAGATCCGATCGGGCCGGAAGCCCAAAGAGACAGCATGGGGCAACAAGCCGCCTGCCCGCCTAGGCGCCGGCCGGGCCCTGGCGTCAGCGATGGGCCCGAAGAAACGGCAGCAGCGCCTGCTGGAAGTCCGTGGGTTGCTCGGCGTAGGGCGCGTGCCCGGCGTTCGCGATCTCGACCAGTTCGACGCCGGGCAACAGCGCCCGCGCCTCGCGGCCGACCGCCAGCGGGACCGCGCGATCGAGCGCACCCCACACCAGCAGCATGGGCAGCCGCTCACGCATCGCCGCGAGCCGCGGACCCACCACGTGCGTGTCCACCGCATCGGCGATGTAGTCGCCCAGCACCCGGAAGCTCTCGGCCGCACCCGGCGAGTTGTTGATGCGGTATTCCTCTTCCAGCATCTGGTCGTCGACCAGTCCCGGCTGCGCGAAGACGAAGTTCATCTTGGCGGCGATCTTCTCGCGCGAGGTCTCGCGAACGTTGGCGCGGATGTTCGCTCCGGCGGCCGCGCCGATGGGCACCAGGCCGAGACTGCCGACCAGCACCAGTGACTTGCACAGGCGCGGGTGATCGAGCGCCACGTGCGCGGCGACGTGGCCACCCAGCGAGGTGCCGACCAGGTGCAATTCGGACCACCCCATCGCGCGGCAGACGTCGGCCACGAAGGCCGCGAGCGCGGGCACGGTGGCGGGGATGTGGGCGCCCTTGCCGGCGAATCCATGTCCCGGGAAGTCGACCGCGAAGGCATTGAAGCCGTGCTCGGCCAGGCTGGGCAAGGTCGTGCGCCAGCGATCGGCGCGCGCACCCAGGCCGTGCAGGCACAGCACGACCGGACCGTCGGCGCGGGCCTGCAGCACACGGGTCTGCAGCGCGCCGCTGCCGATGGGGTACTGGATCACGCAGGGGGTGGTCACGGCTTCACCTCGCCTGAGCGGGTTTCCCGGTTGTAGTGGAAGGTTCCGGGCAGGAAGGTCCTGTGCTTCTCGTACGGCCACACGCGACGCGGCGGGATCGGCGTGGTGGTGTCGACGATGCGCCCGCCCTTCATCACGGTGGCGATGCGCTGCGGATCCTGCAGGGTGCGGATGTCCTGCAGGGGATCGCCGCTCACCAGCAGCACGTCGGCAAGATAGTTCTCCTGCAGCCGGCCGATGCGCCCGCTCCAGCGGGGCAGGCAGCGGCTGGCAGCGTCGGTGGCCGCGTGGATGGCCTGCAGCGGCGTGAGGCCCAGCAGCTTGACGAAGATCTCCAGTTCCTTGGCATGCCACTGCCCGTACGGCACGAGCGACCAGCCGCTTTCGGACCCGCAGACCAGGGGCACGCCAGCCCGGTACGCGCGGCCGAGGTTTTCGGCGGCCGCGTCCATCTCGGCCTTGAACACATCGATGATGGACGCGCCAGCGGATTCGCCCGCCGAGTCGACGATGTTGGCCAACAGGGTCAGCGTGGGCGTGATGCCGATCCTGTTCTTCAGGCACAGCTCGATGCCTTCGTCGTCGATGTACGAGGCATGCATGATCCAGTCGAAGCCGGCGCGGGCCGCATGCAGCACCGATTCGCGAGAGCGCGCATGCACGGTGCACTTGCGCTGCAGCCGGTGGGTTTCCTGCGCGATCAGCTGGAACTCCTCGGCCGTGAAGGCCGCGCTGTCCAGCGGCTCGTCGGTGATGGCGGAATCGCTGGAGCCCGAGACCTTGATCACGTCCACGCCGTCCTTCACCTGCAGGCGGATCGCCTCGACGATTTCGTCGCGGCTTCGCACCAACACGCCCGCCTGGCCGGGCGGGAACTGCATCGAGCTGGGGAACGAATCCTCCAGCCCCTGGTGCGTGGTCAGCTGCCGCCCCGCGACCGCAAGCCGGGGACCCTCGAACATGCCGGCTTCGATGGCGTCGCGCACGCTGGCCGCCACGTTGTAGGTGGTGGCGGCGTCGAAGGCGCTGGTGACGCCGGCGCGCAGCACCTTGCGGGCGTTCCACACGGCGCGAATGGCCCGATATTCCACCGGGGTGTAGAGCGCCAGTTCCTCTTCGGAGCGCGCCTCGCCGAACGAGATGTGGATGTGCCCGTCGATCAGGCCCGGCATCACCGTGTGCCCGGGGCCACCCAGCACACGAATGCCGGGTGAGCGATAGGCGTCGGGCAGGCGGGCGGCATCACCCACCCAGGCGATGCGCTCGCCGCTCACGACGACCGCGCCGTCGGCAATCGGGCTGCCGAGCGTGCCGTCCAGCACCTGTCCGCGCAGGACCGTGGTGTCGCCTGTGGTGTTTGTCATCGTGGAGCCACCTTGGAAACGAAATACCAGGGCATCACCAGCCGTTCGGCCAGGCTCACCAGCAGGAACATCGACATGGCCATGAAAGCCAGGTAGAAGATGGCCGCGAACACCAGCGTGGTCTGGAAGCCGGCGATGGCCGAGATCATCAGTGGCCCGAGCCCTTCATGGGCGCCGACCCATTCGCCCACGATGGCGCCGATGGCGCTGATCGATGCGGCGTTCTTCAGCCCCGCGAACACGAAGGGCATCGAAGCCGGTACGTACACCTTGGTGTAGATCTGCCTGCGCGAGGCGCCGAACGCGTCCATGAGCTGCACGGTCTCGCGATCCACCGAGGCCAGCCCCGCGACGGTGTTGACCGCGACCGGGAAGAAGGTGATCAGCGCCACCACGATCACCTTGGGCGTCATGCCGAAGCCGAACCAGATGATCAGGATGGGGGCGATGGCGATCACCGGGATGGCCTGCGAGCCGATCACGATGGGCAGCAGGCCGCTGCGAAGCAGCTGCGAGAAATGGATGGCGGTGCCGGCCCACAAGCCCACGCTTGCGCCGAAGGCGAAGCCGACCAGCATCTCCTGCAGCGTGACCCACGACGCGGGCAGCAGCACGTCGGTGCGCTGCCAGATCGCCCCCACGATGTCGTGGAAGGCCGGCACGATGTAGGCCGGCTGCCTGGTGATGATGACGAACAGCTCCCACAGCGCGATCAGCCCGAGGATGGTCACGACGCTGGGAAGCGCCTGGCGCAGCCGGTGGTTCATTCGCATGGCTCGGGAGCGGGTCAGCGGGGGATGCCGGCGACGGCCTCGATCTCCACCTTCATGCCGGGCACCGCAAGCTGGTGCACCGCGAACAGGGTGCTGGCGGGGCGGTGCTCGCCGAAGTACTCCTGCCGCACCGGGTTGATCAACTGGCGGTCGTTCACGTCGGTGAGGTACACGGTGACCTTCAGGATGTCGGCGAAGGATGCGCCCGCGGCGGCCAGCGCCTTGCGCATGTTCTCGAAGACCTGTCGGGTCTGGGCGGCCACGTCGTCACCCCCTACCACGCGGCCTTCCTCGTCCAGCGGCGCCATGCCGGAGACGAACAGCAGGTCGCCGAAACGCACGGCGTCGCAGTAGTGGCTGATGGGCGGGTTCACGCCCGGGGCGGAGTATTCCTGGCGTTGCGGGTTGGAGGCGGTCATCGGCATCGGTGGGTCCTGGTGGATCGCGGCGGACGGCGCAGCCGGTGGCGGGCACCCCGGCTGCCGTCGCGCCCGATGGGTTTCAGTTCACGAAGCGGTTGGTGAAGTAGGTGGTGGCCGGCACCGTCTTCTTGATGATCTGGCGCTTGAGCGCCCAGTCGCGCGCCTCGGCCCAGACCTTCTCGTCCTGGCGGAACACCTCGCCGCTCGGGCCCGTCCAGTGCGTGGCCGTCATCTGGTGCATCTTCTCGTGCTGCGGCTTGGTGAACTGCGTGTTCTTGGCGGCAATCCACGAGATCGCTTCCTGGGGGTTGGTGCGCCATTCCTCCACGCCCTTGCGCGTGGCGCGCAGGAAGCGGCAGGTGGTGGCGGCGTTCTTCTCGATCCAGTTCTCGTTGCCCACCAGGAGCTGGTAGTACATCTTGGGCACGCCGAAGTCGGTGTACATCAGCCAGCCGGCGCCCTTGTTGCCCTGCGCGATCATCTGGTCGTTGGCGACCATGCCCTCGCCGTAGGTCAGGCCATGCGCCGCGTCGATGCGGTCGGTCAGGATCATTTCCTTGTGGGCGAAGCCGGGGTCGACGATCTTCACGTCGTTGCGGGTCAGGCCGCCGGCCTCGAGCACGGTGCTCAGGAACGCCTGAGCGTCCTGCTTGGGCCCGACGCCCAGCGTCATGCCCTTGAGGTCGGCCGCCGACTTGATGGGCTTTTCGCCCTTGAAGAACAGGCCCGAGGACAGCACGCGCATGGTGGTGCCGACCGACACGATCGGAATGCCCTGCTCGCGCGCCATCATCACTTCGGGCACGTAGGTGAGGCTGAAGGTCACGCGCTCCGCGGCGACCAGGCGGATGGGATCGGCGGGGTTGGCCGGCGACATCAGGTTCACCGTGATGCCCTCATCCTTGTAGAAGCCCTTGAGCTGCGCCGCCACGATCGGCCCCTGCGAGGCCCAGGGCAGCCAGTCGGCCATGACGCTGATCTCCTTGGCCTCCGGCGGACGGTCGCAGGCGGAGGCCGCCTGCGTCTGCGCCGACAAGGGGGCGGCGGCCATCGCAAGGGCGACGAGCGCCAACTTCGGTAGGGCTGGGACTTTCATGGGGCAGGCTCCTTCAGGAAAAGAGGGCGCGGGGGGGGTGAACTAAGGGCGGTCGGCCATCTGCTCGGCACGCAGGCTGTCGTCGTAGATCTGCTCGAGGATGTCCTTCTTCAGCCGCACGAAGGCGTCGGACGTGAGCATCTCGCGGTGTCGCGGGCGCGGCAGGTCGATGGTGAACTCGCCCTTGATGCGGCCAGGCCGGGCCGACATCGTGAGCACGCGATCGGACAGGAACACGGCCTCCTCGATGTCGTGGGTGATGAACACCACGGTGCGGTGCTCCTTCTCCCAGATGCCCAGCAGCCAGGCCTGCATGACCGAGCGCGTGAGCGCATCGAGCGCGCCGAAGGGTTCGTCGAGCAGCAGGCAATCGGTGTCGAGCACCAGGGTGCGCATCAGCGCCACCCGCTGGCGCATGCCCCCGGACAGCTGCGAGGGGTACTTGTCGGCGAAGGCCGCGAGCTCGAAGCGTTGCAGCAGCGCGAGCGCCTTTGCGCGTGCGGCGGACCCCGACACGCCATGCACCTCCAGCCCGAGGGCCACGTTCTCGACGATGGTGCGCCAGGGCAGCAGCAGGTCTTTCTGGAACATGTAGCCGAAGCGGCCGCGGCGCTCGCCCGCCTCTTCGCCGTGGATGCGGATGCGCCCGCGGGTGGGCTGGTCCAGCCCGGCGAGCAGGTTCAGCACGGTGCTCTTGCCGCAGCCGCTGGGGCCGACGATGGTGAGGAACTCGCCCGGGTAGGCGTCGATGTGCACGTCGTCCACCGCCACGACGGCGCCGGCACTGCCTTCGGTGCCGAAGACGCGGCTCACGCCTTCCAGGCTGACGTGGGGAACGCGCGGGTGCAGGTGCGCGCGTGCGGCGCCGAGGGGCGCCAGGGGCACCTCGTCAACGCCGGCCCCGGCCGCCTGTGCCGGGATCCTGCTTGCCTCGAGCTCGCGTCGCATACGTCCCCTGCAAAAGTGGATACGCGGATACGATTCATCGTAGAAGCGGACCCACAAATGTCAAGGCGGTTTTCTGGCCCTTTTCTTCGGGGAAACGCGAAGACTCGGCGCATCGGCCGCCCCCATGCCGGTCCGTCGAAGCCGAGTTTCTGGTGCTTGTTCGCGTTGACGCCCCCCAGGAGTGAGGCCTATATTGGATACAGTTTCACGCCATTGCGGCTTGGAGCAGCTAGAGCAGCAGCATCTGCATCCATGGAGGCCCATGCGAACCTTCGAAGACCTGCGTTGGCCCGCGGCCGACATGACGCGCATTCCCTTTGCCGCGTACCGCGAACGCGCCATCTACGAACAGGAGCAGGAGCGCATCTTTCGCGGGCGCACCTGGAACTACCTGGCGCTGGAAGCCGAAGTGCCCGATCCCGGCAGCTATGTCACCAGCTACCTGGGCGATACCCCGGTGGTGGTGAGCCGCGATGCCGACGGCCAACTGCATGCCTTCGTGAACCGCTGCGCCCACCGGGGCGCCATCGTGCGGCGCGAAGCGCAGGGCCAGGCCAACGAGCATGTCTGCTGCTACCACCAGTGGACCTACAACCTGCAGGGCGACCTGATCGCCGTGCCGTTCAGGCGCGGTGTCAAGGGCAAGGGCGGGCTGCCACCGGACTTCGACACCGCCAGGCATTCGCTGCGCAAGCTCAGGGTGCAGTCGTATTCGGGCGCGATCTTCGGCACCCTCTCGCCCGACGTGGAGCCGCTGGAGGACTACCTCGACGAGCCGATGTGCGCGCAGCTCGAACGCCTGCTGCACAAGCCGGTTCGCGTGCTGGGTTACCAGCGCCAGGTGGTGCACGGCAACTGGAAGCTGTATGCGGACAACCTGCGCGACCCCAACCACGGCGGGCTGCTGCACATGTTCCAGATCACCTTCGGCATCGCCCGCCTGAGCAACTGGGGCGGCGCGCGCATGGACCGCCGGCATCGCCACAACATCTCCTTCACCGCCGAGAGCACGGCCACGCTGGGCAAGGACGATTACCAGCAGACCAGCCGCGGTGACGGCCAGATCAAGCTGGAGAACGCAGCCATGCTGCATTACCGGCCCGAATTCCCCGACCCCATGAGCCTGTCGATCATGTCGATCTTTCCCAACGTGGTGTTCCACCAGATCGGCAACAGCCTGGCCACCCGGCAGATCCGCACGCGCAGCGAATCCGAGTTCGAGATCTACTGGACCTACTACGGCTACCCCGACGACGACGAGTCCATGACCGAGCACCGCCTGCAGCAGGCCAACCTGGCGGGACCCGGCGGCTACATCTCCATGGAAGACGGCGAAGCGATCGAGCTGGTACATAAGGCGCTGGTGCGCGAGCAGGACGCGTATTCCTTCGTCGAGATCGGCGGCCGCGGCGAGCCGGCAGACCAGGACACGCTGGTGACCGAGGTGCCGATGCGCGGCTTCTGGATGGCCTGGCGCGAACTCATGTCCACGCCTTCGACCCCGCAGGAGCGGCCATGACCGAGACCCAGCTCATGGAGCAGGTGCGGCGCCTGCTCGCCGACTGCTGCGCCCACCTGGACGACGGCCAGCTGGAAAGGTGGAGCGACTGCTTCACCGAAGACGCCGTCTACCGCATCGTCGCCCGCGAGAACCACGTGCGCGGGCTGCCGCTGTCGCTGCTCACGTGCGACAACAAGGCCATGATCCGCGACCGCGTGGCATCGCTGCGCCAGGCCAACATCTACAACATCCACACCGACCGCCACGTGATCAGCGAACCGCGCGTGACGGCACAGGCCGGCGACGAATGGCAGGTGGAGACGAGCTACGCCCTGTTCCAGACCAGCCAGGAAGGACAGAGCTTCGTCTTCAGCGTCGGCGTGTACCAGGACACCGTGGTGTTCACGGGCGGTGCCCCGAAGTTCAAGCGCAGGCTGGTCATCACCGACACTGCGGCCATCCGCACCTTGCTCTCCACGCCGATCTGAAGCGCCCCCCACCCCATGCCATCCCATTCCACGGACCCCTCCACCGCGACGCAGGCCTACTGGCAGGCCTACGGCCACATCCGCAACAAGATCCTGTCCGGCGAGTTCGCGGGCGGCGAGCGCATCAACCCCGCCGACATCGGCGATGAACTGGGCATCAGCCGCATGCCCGCGCGCGAGGCCTTGCGACAGCTCGACGCCGAAGGGCTGGTGACCATCCGGCCCAACCGCGGCGCCGTCGTCACCGAGCTGACCCCCGCCGAAGTGTCCGAGCTGTTCGAGATGCGGGCCGTGCTCGAGGCCCTGGCCGCGCGGCTCGCCCTGCCCCACCTCACGGCAGACGACCTGGTGGAGCTGGAGACGCTGCGCCAGCGCATGGACCGGGCGCGCGGCGACGTGAAGCTCTGGATCCAGCGGCACAACGAGTTCCACGACTTCATCGTGGCCCACGCCAGTCGGCCGCGCCTGGCCGGCGACATCCGCCGCATGCGCGACGCGTTGCAGCCCCACCTGCTGCTCTACATCGATGTCTACAAGGCCACCGAGATGAGCGGGTTCGAGCATGAAACCATGATGGACGCGATCCGCAGCAAGAACGCGCAGTTGCTGGAACTGTGCGTGCGCGACCACGTGATGAGTGCTGGCGATGGCGTGATCGCCTTCCTGGAACAGCGGCAGGCAGCCGCCGCGCCGCGCCGCGGCCGCGCGAGAGCGGCCGTCGCCGCGGAACCCAAGCAGGTCATGGCGCCATGAAGCCCGTCGCGCTGGTGACCGGCGCCGGATCCGGCATCGGACTGGCCGTGGCCCAGCGCCTCTGCGGCGATGGCTGGCAGGTGGTCGGCCTGGCGCGGCGGGAGCAGGTCCTTCGTGAGCGGCTGCCTGGCGGATGCGACGTGCTCGCCTGCGACGTGGCCGACGCCGGCGCCGTCGACCGAGCCATGGCGCAACTGCTGCAAAGCCACGGCCGCCTGGACGCGGTGGTGAACTGCGCCGGCATCGTGCACCGGGGACTCCTGCAGGATCAGTCGCTGGCGCACATCGACTCGCAGATCGACATCAACCTGCGCGGCACCATCCACGTCATTCGCGCGTCGATCGCGGCCTTGAAGGCCACGCGCGGCAGCATCGTCAACTTCAGCTCCACGCTCGGCCAGCACCCCGTGCCCGGAGTGTCGATCTATGCCGCGACCAAGGGCGCCATCGAGGCGCTGACCCGCGCCATGTCCATCGAGCTGGCGGCCGACGGGGTCCGCGTCAACGCGATCTCCCCCGCTCTGGTGCGCAGCGAGATCTGGCAAGCGGCGGGCATGAGCGACGGCGACTACCAGGCGCTGATGGCCGCCCGCGCGCGCGAGTACCCGCTGGGTCGCGTGGGTGAACCGGAAGACGTGTCGGCGCTGGTGGCGTTCCTGCTGTCGCCGAACGCGGGCTGGCTCACGGGGCTGTGCATTCCGGTCGACGGGGGAAGCAGCGTGAACCTGGTGCGACGATAGCGACCGCGGACGGGTGTACAACGCGCCCTATCGCAACGACGACTGGAGACACATCGTGGACTTGGGAATTGCCGGGCGCACCGCCTTCATCATGGCTTCATCGAGCGGCCTGGGCCTGGCCTGCGCCAAGGCGCTCGCGGCCGAGGGCGTGGACGTGTGGCTCAACTCGCGCGACGAAGGCCGCCTGCAGGCCGCGGCCGCCGAGGTGCTGCAGGCCACCGGCCGGCCGGCGCGCACCGTGGCCGCCGACATCACCACCGAGGCCGGCCGCGCCGCCGTGTTCGCGGCCGTTCCCGAGGTCGACATCCTGGTGACCAACAACCAGGGCCCCAAGCCCGGCAAGCTGGAGGAGTGGGACCACGACGCCTGGGTGGGCGCGTTCGAGAGCAACATGATTCCCCATGCCCTCTTCATCCGCCGCTATGTGCCCGGCATGCGCGCGCGCCGGTTCGGGCGCATCGTGAACATCACCTCGGCCATGGTCAAGTCGCCGCGCGTGCACCAGTCGCTTTCCAGCGCGGCCCGCACCGCACTGACGGGTTTCTCGAAGGCGCTGTCGATCGAGGTGGCCCCGGACAACGTGACCATCAACAACCTGCTGCCCGAACGCATCGACACCCCGCGCCAGCGCGACCTGGCCGAGCAACTGATGGCGCAGCACCACATCACGCTGGAGGAGGCGCGCCAGCGCTTCGCCGACAGCATCGCGGCCAGGCGCATGGGTACCCCGGAGGAATTCGCCAGCGCCTGCGCCTACCTGTGCTCGGCGCAGGCAGGCTTCATCTCGGGGCAGAACCTGCAGGTGGACGGCGGGTCGTACCGGGGCGTGGTCTGAGCCTTTGACGATGGCCGCCGCCCACGCCAGGATTGCCACGAAGGCTCTGTGTTTCCTGTGTACAGTTGGCCCCGCTCCGGGGTGCGAGCGGCCAGAGGCCGCATTCGCTGAGATGGCAAGACCAAACCCGTGAACTTGAACCGGTTCGTACCGGCGTAAGGAGAGCTGAAGGCAGTGCCCATCCACGGGCTGGCCCGCCGTCCTCCCGGAGCAGTTCTCAACTCTCCGAACAGGATGGACCATGAATACCCCCGACTCCATGGCGCACCGGCTGGCGCGCACGCGCGAACCGCACCCCGCGTCGCGCAAGGCTTTCGCCCCGGGCGAGCTGCACCCGGACCTCAGGGTCCCCATGCGCGAGGTCAGCCTATCCAATGGCGAACGCGTCACGCTGTACGACACCTCAGGCCCCTACACCGATCCGGCCGTGGACATCGACGTGCGCCGCGGATTGCCAGCGCCGCGCTCGCCCTGGGTCTTCGCGCGCGCCGATACCGAAACCTACGCCGGCCGCGCGCCCCAGGCTGGGGACGACGGACGACGCGGCGCGGGCCCGGACCCACGCCTGGATGCGCTCCGGGAGCAGGCACGCGCCCTGGCGCGTCAACCACGTCGGGCTGTAGCGGGCGCGACTGTCACGCAGATGCACTACGCGCGGCGCGGCATCGTAACGCCGGAGATGGAGTACGCCGCCATCCGCGAGAACGGCCGGCGCGAATGGATGGCGGAGTACCTCGCGGACGCCGAGCGTGCCGAACGCCTGCGGGGCAATTCCATGGGCGCGCAGATTCCGGAGTGCATCACGCCGGAGTTCGTGCGGCAGGAGGTGGCGCGCGGACGCGCCGTGATCCCCGCCAACATCAACCATCCCGAACTCGAGCCGATGGCCATCGGACGCAACTTCCTGGTCAAGGTGAACGCGAACATCGGCAATTCGGCCGTGACCTCCAGCATCGAAGAGGAAGTCGAGAAGCTGGTCTGGGCCACCCGCTGGGGCGCCGATACGGTGATGGATCTTTCCACCGGCCGCAATATCCACACCACGCGCGACTGGATCATCCGCAACTCGCCGGTACCCATCGGCACGGTACCCATCTACCAGGCGCTGGAAAAGGTCGGCGGCGTGGCGGAAGACCTGACCTGGTCGATCTTCCGGGACACGCTGGTCGAGCAGGCCGAGCAGGGCGTGGACTACTTCACCATCCACGCCGGTTTGCGCCTGCCGTTCATCCCGCTCACCGCCAGGCGCCGCACCGGCATCGTCTCGCGCGGGGGATCCATCCTGGCCAAGTGGTGCATGGCCCACCACCGCGAGAACTTCCTGTACACGCACTTCGAGGAGATCTGCGACATCATGAAGTCGTACGACGTGACCTTCTCGCTCGGGGACGGCCTGCGACCGGGATCGGGCGCGGACGCGAACGACGAGGCGCAGTTCGCGGAGCTGCGCACGCTGGGAGAGCTGACGCAGATCGCCTGGCAGCACGACGTGCAGACCCTCATCGAAGGCCCGGGACATGTGCCGATGCACCTGATCCAGGCCAACATGACGGAGCAGCTGAAGCAATGCCACGAGGCGCCCTTCTACACCTTGGGGCCCCTGACCATCGACGTGGCGCCGGGGCATGACCACATCGCCAGCGCCATCGGCGCCGCCATGATCGGCTGGTTCGGCACCGCCATGCTGTGCTACGTCACGCCCAAGGAACACCTCGGCTTGCCGAACCGCGACGACGTCAAGCAGGGCTTGATCGCGTACAAGATCGCCGCCCACGCGGCAGACGTCGCCAAGGGACATCCGGGGGCACGGGCGTGGGACGAGGCGCTGTCGAAGGCACGGTTCGAATTCCGCTGGCAGGACCAGTTCAACCTGTCGCTGGACCCGGAGACGGCCAAGGACTTCCACGACGAAACCTTGCCGGCGGAAGGGGCCAAGGTGGCGCACTTCTGTTCGATGTGCGGTCCGAAGTTCTGCTCGATGAAGATCTCGCAAGACGTGCGCGAGTTCGCCGCAGGCCGCGGGAACTCATGGCGCCCGATATACCCCGGTTAGACTTTGTGCAGCCATACGCCCGCCCCATGGCCCATGGGGCGGGTCCCGCTTCACACCCCGTCAAAAGGACACCCCTCATGAACGATCTCAAGGGCAAGGCCGTCTTGATCACGGGCGCCTCCACTGGCATCGGTGCCGGGTGCGCCCGGGCACTGGGCGCACTCGGTGCCAGGGTGGCGGTGCACTACAACAGCTCCAGGTCGGCCGCCGACGAGGTGGTCGCCGACATCGTGAAGTCCGGGGGCGACGCCTTCGCGCTGCAGGGCGACCTGCGCCAGAGCGCGCACTGCGAGCGGGTGGTGACCGAGGCGGCCACCCGCTGGGGGCGGCTCGACGTGTTGATCAACAACGCCGGCTCGATGGTGCCGCGCGTGCCAGTCACCGAGATCACCGACGAGTTGTTCGACGAGATCATCAACCTGAACGTGCGCTCCACCTTGATGTGCACCAAGCACGCGGTGGGGCACATGAAGGACGGCGGCAGCATCATCAACCTGACCAGCGTGGCCGCGCGCACCGGCGGCGGACCCGGTGCCATGCTGTACGCCGGCTCCAAGGGCTACATCAGCGTGGCGACCAAGGCCATGGCGCGTGAACTGGTGAGCCGCAACATCCGTGTCAACGCAGTCGCCCCCGGCGTGATCCAGACGCCCCTGCACGACAAGTTCTCGACGCCGCAACAACTCGAAGCGCTGCGCCAAGGCATTCCCATGGGGCGCGTGGGCACGGTGGACGAGTGCGTGGGCGCGTTCATCTATCTCGCCTCGGCACAGCTGTCGAGCTATGTCACGGGCCAGGTGATCGAAGTCAACGGCGGGCAGTTCATGCCCTGACCGCTCGCATGATCGAGCTGCGGCATCTGCGGTATTTCATGGCGGTGGCGGAAGAACTGCACTTCAGCCGTGCGGCCCTTCGCCTCAACATGTCGCAGCCGCCGCTGAGTCAGCAGATCCGGCAGCTGGAAGAAGAGATCGGCGCGCAGCTCTTCGTGCGCAACAAGCGGTCGGTGACGCTGACCAACGCGGGCCGGGACATGTATGAACACCTGTCCCCCTGGATCGACGAGCTGAGCGAAATCTTCGCCCGAACGCGCCTGATCTCGGAGGGCGAGCGCGGCAGTCTCAGCGTGGGCTGCAGCTACACGACCAGTCACCGCCTCGTGCCCGAGGTGGTGCGCATCTTCGCCGAGCGATACCCCACGGTCACCATCAAGCTGCTGGAGCAGCCCTTCGCGCGGCAGGTGGAGGCCTTGATCCGCGGCTTCGTCGATGTGGCGATCATCCGCCTGCCGGTGTCGCACTCGGAGCTGGTGTCCAGGGAGCTCTACGAGGAATCGCTGGTGGCCGTGCTGCCGCACAAGCACCGCCTGGCCGGCAAGAGCAAGCTGCGGTTGCGCGACTTGAAAGACGAGGTCTTCCTGACCCCGAGCCGCCATCCGGCGGGGTTGTTCGATTCGGTCCAGACCATTTGCGAACACGTGGGCGGCTTCAAGCCCACGGTCCTGGACATCAGTTCATCCGCCAATTCGGCGGTGGCGCTGGCGGGCGCCGGAATGGGCGTCACGCTGGTGCCCGATGCGGTGCGCCACGCCGACCACAAGACCGTGGTCTACAAGACCCTGGTGGACTCGCCCCGATCGATGGTCGGCGTGGTCTGGCGGCGCGCGAATGCGTCTCCCGTCACGCAGCTTTTTGTGGACGTCGCCACCGAAGTGGCTGCCGTGTCTCCCATCGGCTGAGGCCCTGCTTCGCGCGGCGGGCGCCCCGCGCAGTGATTCGTGCCACGACTAAGAGGCGGGCCAATCGATATTGGACCGGGCTCGCGGCCCACTTCGAGAATGCACCTGAACACCCCTGTGGCAGCTGCACCCGTTGTGGCACCCATTCCAACGGTGGGCGCGCGCCGCGCGGTTGCCTGGTAAGTCGCCACAGGAATTTGTTGGCTCAAGCATCCAGGAAGGAAAAGCCTTGAAGCTGGTTCGATACGGCGCTTGCGCCCAGTGCCAGGCGGGAAGCTGATCGATGGCCCTCGAGCTGTCCCTGTCCTGCCTGCCGTCCGACCGGACCTACGCCCTGTACGACGGTGGGGTGCAACCGGCCGGCATCAACCTGAACGTGCTGCCGTTCGGCGATGACGATCCCTATTGGTCATGGCGCAAGACGCGCAACCACCTCTTCGACGTCTCGGAGATGTCGATCTCCAACTACCTGATCCAGCTCGACCAGGGCAACACCGACCTGATCGCCCTGCCCGTCTTTCTGTCACGGGGTTTCCGCCACGCCAACCTGTTCGTGAACCCCGCCTCGGGCATCCACACGCCGCAGGACCTGAAGGGCAAGAAGGTCGGCATGGCCTTCTACGACCCGACCACGCCGGTGTGGGTCCGGGGCTTCCTGCAGCATCAGTACGGCGTGTCACCCTCTGACATTCGGTGGCACCTGTTCGAGCTGTCCCTCAAGGGCATGAGCATTTCGCTGCCCGCAGACGTCAAGGTGACGATCCTGTCGCGGCAGAAACCGCTGGACCAATGGCTGGTCGAGGGAGAGATCGACGCCCTCATCAACGCCGGCCAGCCACCTCGTTTGTTCCAGGCTGGGGATCCCCGCATCGTCCCGCTGTTCGCCGACTTCCATGAAGAAGAGCTTGCTTTCTACCGCCAGTTCAAGCTGTTCCCGATCATTCACACGGTGGTGCTGAAGCGGCACATTCATCAGCAACACCCGTGGGTGGCCCAGAGCCTGTACGACGCTTTCTGCCAAGCCAAGCAAGCGGCCCCTTTGTCCGCCATGGCTCTCGACGGGCACTTGAAGTACACCCTGCCCCTTCTGCACGCCTACGTCGAGGAGACACAGGCTGTGTTCAAGCGGGACCCGTGGATTTATGGCCTGTCGAACAACAAGCCAGAAATCGAGACATTGATCCGGTATTGCCGCGAACAGGGCCTGGTCAAGTCCGGGCTGTCGCTGGAACAGGCATTCATCCCCGACTTGAACGAGGCGCTCTGCTGATCGAGCCGGACAAGCAAAGGAATCGCGCCGAATGACCACCCCCGAACAGAACGAGACCCTCACCCGCGTGGGCAAAGGCACCCGCATGGGTGAGTTGCTGCGTCGCTATTGGCACCCCGTCGCACTGAGCTCGGAGTTCGAGGTGGCGCGCATCAAGAAGGTGAAGATCCTGGGCGAAGAGCTGGTGCTCTATCGCGACCAGTCCGGCACCCTCGGGCTGATCGACAAGACCTGCAGGCACCGCGGCGCTTCCCTGGAGCACGGGATCATCCAGCGCGAGGGCATTCGCTGCGCCTACCACGGGTGGCAGTTCAACGAACGCGGGAAGTGCCTGGACCGGCCGTGCGAGCCCGAAGGCGGCACGTCGACCTCGCGCATCGAGATCAAGGCCTATCCCGTCATCGAAAAAGGCGGCCTGTTGTTCGCCTACCTGGGGCCCGCACCGGCACCCGAATTCCCCAGGTTCGAGGTGTTCGAAGAAGGCAATGTGGTCAAGACGATCGGCTACGCCACCGTGGGCGTGAACTGGCTGCAGATCATGGAGAACTCCATGGACCCGGTGCACGTGGAATGGCTGCATGGGCACTTCTCGATCCAGGAGTACGGCCGCAGCGAGCCGCCCTTCGACACGTTCGCCAAGCGCCACGTCAAGATCGCGTTCGAGGAATTCGAGTACGGGATCATCAAGAAGCGGCTGCTGGAGGGACAGAAAGAGGAAGAGTCCTCCGACTGGACGACAGGTCATCCCATGATCTTCCCGAACATGCTCCTCGTGGGGGACACCCGGGTCCACCAGTTCCAGATCCGCGTTCCGGTGGACGACGTGACGACGCTTCACTATTGGTACAACTGCTTCCGCCCGGCCGATGGCGTGGACATTCCAGACCATTACCCGACGACGTCTTACGAAGTGCCGACCCGGGACAGCCACGGCCAATACATCAAGGACTACGTCGATGGCCAGGACATCATGCTGTGGGAGTCGCAAGGCGCCATCAACGACCGAACGCAAGAGCTCCTGGGCACCACCGATCGCGGCATCGTGCAATACCGCCGGATGCTGATTCGGGAGAGCGACAAGGTCGCCAGGGGCGAGGACCCGATGTGCGTGTTCAGGCAGCCCGTGCCGATTCACCTGCCGGTCGAGGAAAACCGGCACGGCTTGCCGCCCGGGGCGTTCCTGAACCACACGGCCAGCCGGGACTACCGCTACGCCCCGAATATCGACGAGATCGTTCAGATGGTCAGTGGCGCCACCGTCGGCGCGGACAACTAGGAGGCAACGACGATGCGAGACTTCATCAACCTGCCCAGCGGCAAGAAGGCAGGCCCGCCGTTGACCACGGCCATCCGCTGTGGCGACACGCTCTATGTGTCGGGCCAGACCCCGATGGACCTGCACACTGGAAAGTTCATCGAGGGCGACATCGCCACGCAGACCCGGCAGGTACTCGACAACGTCAAGTGGATCCTGGGCGAGTGCCAGTCGAGCCTGGCCGACGTGGTGAAGGTCACGGTGTACCTCACCGACCTCGACGACTTCGCGGCATTCAACGAGGTCTACAAGGAATACTTCAAGGAGCCGTATCCGGTGCGAACGCTGGTGGGCGCCAAGCTGCTGTTCACCTTCAACGTCGAGATCGATGTGATCGCCCGTATCGGCTGACGCGGCCCCAAGGAGCTCCCGGCGTGACCCGCAAACTCCCCTTGTCCCTGGCGTGCATCCGATACGACCGGACCCGCGCCGTGCTGGACGGCACACTCGCGCCCGAGGGCATCGACCTGGTGACGCGGGAGATCGTCGATCACGACAGCGCCTGGCTGATACCCATTCACTACCGCATCTTCGATGTGGCCGAGATGCCGTTGACAAACTACGTCATTGCGCTCGATGCGGGACACACGGATTTGGTCGCTTTGCCGATTTTCCTGTCCCGGTCGTTCCGGCACTCGACCGTGTACATCAACAAGAATTCCGGCATCACGGACGCCAGGGACCTGGAAGGCAAGCGGGTAGGCATCGGCAACTACTTTGGATCGACCACGCTCTGGGCGCGCGGCTTGCTGAGTGACGAGTACCAGGTCGACCTGGACGCCATTCAATGGGTCACGCGAAACAAGGTGCCGCCGAACAAGCTGCCCCCTTCGGCCCGCCTGCAGGTTCTGGAAGGACAGCAAAGCCTGGAGCAGCTGCTGCAGGCCGGTGAGATCGATGCCCTCGTCACCGAACGCCCCCCCCAGGCCTACCAGCGCGTGCCCCATGTGGCGCGGCTATTCGAGGACTACAAGAGCGAAGAGATTCGCTTCTACGAAAAGACCAAGGTCTTTCCGATCAGGCATGTGCTGGTCCTCAAGAGGCACATCCATGAGAAGCACCCCTGGGTGGCGCAGAGCCTTTACAAGCTGTTCGACCTGGCAAAGAACGAGGCGAGCCCGGGGCGCATGTTCGACGGGCATTCCAGGTTCATGCTGCCCTCGCTGCAATACGCGATAGCCGAAACCCGAAGGCTGTTTGGCGACGATTGCTGGCCTTACGGGTTGCCGAAGAACACGCCAACGCTGGAAGCATTTGCAAGGCATTGCCACGACCAGGCCTACACGGCCAGGCGCTACAGGCCCGAGGAGTTGTTTGCGGACGTCGTGAGCTTCTAGCGCATGGCGGGTTCGAGGTGGTCCCCAGGGGGCCCGGCATTCGGTAAGTCGATTCAACAGGAGTTTGACGATGCAGATCACGAAACCTTCGGCGGTAACCCGCCTGTCTTGCGTGGTGTTCTGTGCGCTGCTGGGCGCCACCGCTGCCGCGCAGGCACAGGCGCCCGCCAGCTATCCGAGCAAGCAGGTGGACATCACGGTGCCGTTCGCGCCCGGGGGCGGCGTGGATCTTCTGGCGCGCCTCATCGCGCAGCCTCTGGGGGTCGCTTCCAACCAGAACGTCATCGTGGAGAACCGCCCGGGTGCCAGCGGAACGATCGCGGCGCGGCACGTCGCCGGTCGGCCGGCCGACGGGCACTCGCTGCTGATGATGAACGACACGTATGCCATCGTGGCCGCTGCCAGCAAGAAGCTGCCGTTCGACGCCAAGAAGGACATCGCGCCCGTGCTGATCGTGGCTTATGCGCCGCAGCTGCTGGTGACCTCGCCGCAGTCGCCGTTGCGCACGTTCGGCGATGTGCTCAAGGCGGGCAAGGCCAAGGACGCGAAACTCTCGTACGGCGCCTGCGGCGCGGGCACGCCCGGCCACCTGGGTGCGGAGTCGTTGAACCTCGAATTCGACATGAACATCCTGCACATTCCGTACAAGGGATGCGGCCCGACCATGGTCGACGTGATGGGTGGCGGACTCGACATGGCCTGGGTCACGCTGGGCGCTGCCGTGCCTCACGTCAAGGCCGGCAAGTTGAGGGCGATCGCCGTGTCCGCCAAGGAACGCTCCTTGGCGCTGCCAGACGTGCCCACCGTGGCCGAGAGCGGCGCCCCCGGCTTCAACTTCAGCTCGTGGCAGGCAGTCGGCGTTCCCGGCGGCACGCCAGAGAACGTGAAGACCCAGGTGTATGCCGCCATTGCCCGGATCCTGAAGACGGACGCGATGCAAAAGCGGCTCACGGAGCTGGGGTACACGCCTGCCAACCTGGACGACACGCCGCGTGCCGTCAATCAGGTGGTCGATGGGGACATCGACAAGTTCACCACCCTGACCCGGCGAATCAACTTCGCCATGGATTGAGACGGAGCTTGCATGCGCTTGAAGAACAAGACCGCCCTGGTGACCGCCGCCGGCCAAGGCATCGGCCGCGCGAGCGTGCTGGCCATGGCCGCGGAGGGCGCCCAGGTGCTGGCCACGGACGTGAATCCCGCGCTGCTGGAGGCCTACGAGGGCGTGACCCATGTCACCACGGCCACGCTCGACGTCACCGACAAGGCCGCCATCGGACGCATCGTGGCGCAGATGCCGCGCGTCGATGTCCTCTTCAACTGCGCTGGTGTCGTGCACAACGGCTCCATCCTGCAGGCGACCGACGCCGAGTGGGAGTTCGGTTTCAACCTGAACGTGCGTGCCCAGTTCTGGGCCATCCAGGCCGTGTTGCCCAAGATGCTGGAAGCGGGCGGCGGCAGCGTCATCAACATGTCCAGTGCGTGCAGCAGCCTCAAGGGCTTGCCCAACCGCTTCATCTACGGCGCCACCAAGGCCGCCGTGATCGGCCTGACCAAGGCCGTGGCGGCCGACTACGTGCGTGCGGGCATCCGCTGCAACTGCATCGCGCCGGGCACCGTGGACACGCCTTCGCTGGCCGAGCGCATCAACAGCTACGCCGATCCGGTGCAGGCGCGCAAGGACTTCGTCGCCCGGCAGCCGATGGGGCGGCTGGCACAGGCGCATGAGATCGCCCCCATCATTGTTTATCTGGCGAGTGACGAGTCGGTATTCGCGACGGGCCAGGTGTTCTCGGTCGATGGCGGAATGACGATCTGAAAGCTGCAGTTCGCTCGAGCTGCGGGCCTCCTATTTCAGACCCCCACCCAGCGGGCGATGGTTGCGGCGATGCCGCTGTCGAAGCGCAGGCGCCCTTCGATCCAGGTCAGGCACACGCACATCGCGCCGGGCTGGGCCACCAGCTCGTGCTGCACGTCGGCATCCGCCGTGTCGAAGTCGCCCGGGCCGAAGACGGCCCGGCCGTCCGAGAACGCGCCGCACAGGACCTGGGTCAGCTCCAGTCGCTCGTGCCCATGCCGTGGGAAGCTGCGCCCGGGTTCGATCCCGAACAGGAACAGCGAACCGCCGTTTCCATGCGCAAGCCGCACACGGCAGATCCGCCTGCCAGGCCCGACCCTGCGCCAGGGACCGAGCTCGCAGCCGCGCAGGCTGGCCGGCCAGGCGCAGTCGCTGGGAAGCCACGACGCGGCTGGCGGTACCGCGCCCTCCTGTCGCCGAGGCGGCCGCTGCGGCACGTCGCCCAGGCGCTGGAGCGTCGCGGCAAGCGCGTTGGCCGCAAGGGCGTGCGGCTCGCTTTGTTCCAGCAGCGCGCCGCCCACCGCGTTCAACACGCGCAGCCTGCCGGCGCACTCGGGGCAGCTTTCGACATGGGCCGAGACGACCGCCTCGGGTCCAGCGCCCAGGCGGCCCGCGGCCAGCGCGAGCAGGGATTCTTCGGGGGGATGGTGTCCGATCATGGTGCGAGCTGATCCAGTTTTCGGCGGAGCTGGGCGACCGCCAGCCGGATGCGCGATTTCACCGTGCCCAGCGGAAGCTTCAGCTCTCGGGCGATGGTGGCGTGCGGCTGTTCCTCGAAAAAGGACAGCCGCAGGACCAATGCGTGCTCGGGCGGCAGTTCCGCCAACGCGCGGCGCACGCTGAACTCGCGCTCGGCCACCTGCGCCCATTCATCAGGCCCGGGCTGCGGATCGGCGACCTGCGGGGCCTCGTCCCCCGCCTCGCTGTCGGGATCCGGGTACGCGCCCGCGGCGACGTCCAGCTTCGCGCGGCGGAAGTAGTCGACGCGCAGGTTGCGCGTGATCGTGAAGACCCAGGTGGACAGCGCCGCGCGCTGCGGATCGAATGTGGCGGCACGCCGCCAGAGGATCACCATCGCCTCCTGCGCCAGGTCTTCGGCCACTGGCGCCGGCGTGCCCGACCGGACGAGAAAGCCCTTCACGCGCGGCGCGAAATGCCGGAACAGTGCGGCGAACGCCTCGCGATCGCCGTTGCTGGCGACGGCGCAGATCCACTCGTTCAACTGGTCGTTGGTCGGCATACGGAAAAAGTCGCCCCGGGGGCGATGGCGCGAAAACGCGTCGGCACGCCGGACGGTTCGGCCGCGAGCCGGTGCCATCCTGGTTGAAGCGGCGGGGGTCATGACCCTTGTACGCCGCGCGAGGGCGATTGGATCACGAGCCGCGATGGCCATCCGGAACGCACCCGATGCCTGGGCCGTACGACGCGGCCTCGTCCTACACACCGACTCACCCGCGTCTACGTACCACCGTCACCATGCGCTAGTTCCCAGGGCGCGTGGCGGCTCATCCACCACCCGCATGTGCTCTTCACCCAGCAACAGCGTCAGGAGTTCTTATGAAAATCCCGTTTCCGACAGCCGGTGTCGTCATCGCGCTTTGCGCCGCGACGGCCAGCATGGCATCCAGCCACCGTGAGGCACCGGCCATCGCCGGCATGCCCAAGGTCGACGCCACCGATCTCTACATGTTCCGAAGCTACGAGAGCGGGCGCCAGGACTACGTGACGATCCTGGCCAACTACATGCCGTTCCAGGATCCGCAGGGCGGACCCAACTACTACATGTTCGATCCGGACGCCCTGTACGAGATCCACATCGACAACAACGGCGACGCGAAGGAAGACCTCAGCTTCCAGTTCAGATTCCAGAACACGTCCAAGGGCACGCCGATCATGGTCGGTGGCAAGCCAGTGAAAATTCCGCTGATCATCAATGGAGGCGTGTCCGGCGTGAACCCGGCCTCGCTGCTCGTGCGGGAGACTTACAGCATGGACGTGGTGCGCGGTGACCGGCGCAGCGGCACCCGCTCGGCCGTCGTGAACACCGCCGGCGGCGCCAGCACCTTCGACAAGCCGGTGGACAACATCGGCGAGAAGACCTTCGGAGGCGCGGGCGGCTATGCGGCCTACGCGGCCCAGCACCTCTACACCGTGGCCCTGCCCGGCTGCAGCGCACCGGCCAAGGTGTTCGTGGGGCAACGCAAGGAGCCGTTCTACATCGCCGTGGGCAAGAGCTTCGACCTGTTCAACCTGAACCCCCTCGGCGCCGAGAGCGGCGGCAACAACAACGACCTCGAGGGCAAGAACATCAGCACCATCGCGATGGAGGTGCCGATCGCCTGCCTGACCAGCGGCAGCGATCCGGTCATCGGCGCCTTCACCACCGCCAGCGTGCGCCAGGCTCGTCTGGTGGATGGCGATCCGCCCAGCGGCATCGGCCGGGCCAGCAAAGCCGGCGGTGCGTGGACACAGGTCTCGCGCCTGGGCATGCCGCTGGTCAATGAACTGGTGATCGGGCTGGACGACAAGGACCGCTTCAATGCGTCCAAGCCCAGGGACGACGCGAAGTTCATCGACTACGTGACCAACCCCACCCTGCCGGCGCTGATCCAGACGCTGTTCCCGAGCGCGGTCGCGCCGACCAAGTTTCCGCGCACCGACCTGGTGGCGGCCTTCCTCACCGGCATCGCCGGCTTGAACAAGCCCCTGAACGTGACGCCCAGCGAGATGCTGCGCCTGAACACCAGCATTGCGCCGACGCCTCTTGGCTCGCAGAACCCGCTGGGCGTGGCGGGCGGTGACAACGCGGGCTTCCCCAATGGGCGGCGCCCGGCCGACGATACGGTGGACCTGTCCTTGCGCGTGGCCATGGGCGCCCTGTGCGTGCTGACTGGCAACAGCGATGCCTTGCAGGTCGGCTGTGCACCATCGGACGCGCCGGCCGGCGGCCTGGCCTTGACCGACGGCGTGCGCAAGACCGCCGCCAACTACGGCGCGGCCTTCCCGTACCTCACGACGCCGCTTCCCGGCAACTTCAACCCGGCCCCGGCGGCAGGCACCACCTACCCCTGAAGCGGAGACCTCACGATGAACATCAAGAACGCATGGACCCTGGCCGCGGCGTGCACGCTGTTGGTCGCCTGCGGCGGCGGTGGCGGTGGCGGCGACGGCATCGATACCGGTGCCGGCGGCACGACCCAAACCGTGCCGCAGTCCGCCCTGGGGAGTGTGGGCGCCCTGGTGACCTACCTGAAGGAGCTGATCGGCACGGCCAGCGACACGGTCGAGCCGCTGTCGCTGGGCAACATCACCTTGCCGGTGGCCGACACGGCCGAACCCACCGCCCTGTGACGCAGGTGGCCAACCCCTCGGGCGTTGCGGGCAGCAGGAGGGCCGGCTTGTCGGCGGCCCTCCTGCTGTTCTGCGACGCGGCTTTCGCGCACGTGGCGCAAGCCGGCGAGCGCGGCTTGGTCTCGGGCCTGCTCCATCCGGTGCAGGGCCTGGACCACCTGCTGGCCATGGTGGCGGTCGGCATCTGGGGCGCCTTTCTGGGCGCTCCACTCATTTGGGCGCTGCCCGTCGTCTTTCCCCTGCTGATGGTGGTGGGCGCCTTGCTGGGCATGGCCGGTGTGCCGCTGCCCTCGGTCGAGGCGGGCATCGCCCTTTCCGTGGCGCTGCTCGGGCTGGCCATCGTGGCCGCCTGGCGCGCGCCCACGGCCGCGGCGCTTGCGCTGGTGGCCGCATTCGGCGTGCTGCACGGTCACGCGCACGGCACCGAATTGCCCGAGGCCGCGTCGCCGGCTGCTTACGCCGCAGGATTCGTGATCGCGACCGGCCTCTTGCACCTGCTGGGCATCGCCCTGGGGCAGATCGAGCGCCTACCGCGTGGCAGAGCCGTGTTGCGCGGCGCCGGTGCGACCATGGCGCTCGCCGGCGTGCTGATGTGGGTGGGGCTGCTGGCATGACCACCATGGGCCGCGTCCCCGCGGGCCTTTGCGCGTTGACGCTGTCGTGGACGGCATATGCCCACGACAGCTGGCTGAGCCGCCCCCCGGGCGATGCCGACGCGAGGCTGCTGCAGCTGGAGCTGGCCACCGGGCCGCGCTTTCCGCTGCGTGACTCACGCCCGGGCGCGGCCAGCCTCGCGCAGGCCGCGTGCCGTGGCCCAGGCGGCGCTGCGGCCCTCTTGACGCCGCGCCAGGAACACCCAGACAAGCTCGAGCTGCGGGCGCGCCTGGATGCATCGGGCGGCGCCGCATGCTGGGTCGAGCTCAAGCCGCACCAGGCGGAGATGACACCCGAACTGGTCGATACCTACTTCAGGGAAATCCGGCCCGCGCCGGAGATCCAGGCGCGATGGGCGCAGCAGCGCGCAAAGTCCATTGCCTGGCGCGAGACCTATCGCAAGTTCATCAGGATCGAGCTGCCGGCTGCAGACGGCGCGCCAGTTGCCGCAGCCCTTCGCCAAGCGCAGGGGCTGGCCCTGGAGATCGTTCCCATGGGAAGCGATGCGATCCGCGTCGGCCAGCCCACCACCTACCAGGTCTTTCGCGATGGCGCGCCGCTGGCAGGCCAGTGGCTGGAGTTCGTGAACGACCGCCACGCACTGGGCGTCTGGCGGCAAAGTGATGCCCAGGGCCAGGTCCGGCTGGCCCTGCCCTTTGCCGGCCGCTGGCTGCTTCGGGCCACCCAACTGGAGATGCCGGAGCAGGACACGCAGCCGTGGCGCAGCCGGTTCGCCACGCTTCTCGTGCATGCCCGCTGAGGGCACTGGCAGCGTGGCCGAAGGCGCCCTCTTTTTCCTGCAGCAGCCGATGGCGGTCGCGCTGCTCGTTGCCGCGGCACTGCTGGCGCGGGTGATCCGGCCCGCAGCCGCGTGGGCGGCGGTGGCCGTCTTGCTGGCTGGCGCCGTCGGCTCCGTCGTGTTCCCCCCGGCCCGTTGGCACAACGCCGCCGTGGCGGTAGCTCTCGCCATCCTCGGTGCGTGGGCGATGGCCGGCCTGCGTCCGCGCGCGCGTGCGCTGCTGCCGGCCATGGCGCCGGTGGGCCTGGCGGTCGGCATGAGCGGCGGCATTCCGGCCGCCACCTGGACGGAGATCGCCGGCACGCTCGTGGCCGCAGGCCTGCTGTTCGGGGTGCTGTACGTCGTTTTTCAATACGCGGATCAGCGGCTGGCACCTGCCCTGCGGCAAGTCGCACCACGCGTGTTGGGCGCCTGGTTGGCGGCGATGGGCTTGCTGATGGCGGCGCTGTATGTGCTGGCCAGGTGAGCCGACGCCACCGCCTCCAAGACACTCGCGCAAGCCGCTCAGTCACCCAGCAGCCGCGCCTTGAAACTGCGCCCCTTGATGCGGCCACCGTTCAGGCGCGACGCCGCTTCGGCAGCCAGGTCGCGACGAATGGCGACATAGGTGGCGAACTCGTTGATGTCGATCTTGCCCACCTGTTCGCGCGTGTAGCCCAGGTCGGACGTGAGCGCACCCAGCACGTCACCGGGCCGGATCTTCTCCTTGCGTCCGGCCTGGATATGGATGGTCGCCATGGTGGGCAGCAGGCGCGGCGCGTCGGAACCCGTGAGTTCGGACAAGGGCCGCCACGCGGAAGGCCGCCCCGACAACTCGTCGATGCGCCCCACCGCGCCCATCTCGTCCATGCTGGCCAGGCTCAAGGCCAGGCCCTTCTCGCCAGCGCGGCCGGTGCGGCCGATCCGGTGCACATGCACCTCGGGGTCGGGGGTGACCTCCACGTTGATGACGACGTCCAGCCCGGCCACATCCAGGCCCCGGGCCGCGACATCGGTGGCCACCAGCACCGAGGTACTGCCGTTGGCGAACTGCACCAGCACCTGGTCGCGTTCACGCTGCTCGAGATCGCCGTGCAGCGCCAGCGCGCTGTAGCCCTGGGCCTGCAGCAAGTTGGCGAGTTCGCGGCAGCGGGCCCGGGTGTTGCAGAACGCCAGCGTGCGCTCGGGCCGGAAGTGATCCAGCAGCCGCGCCACGGCCCGCAGCCGCTCGGATTCGCCCACCTCGTACCAGCGCTGCTCGATCTGCTCGCCACCGTGCTGCGCGTCCACCTTGACCGTGACGGGTTCGCGCAGGAAGCGCGCCGCCAACTGGGCGATCCCCTCGGGGTATGTGGCCGAAAACAGCAGCGTCTGCCGGCTGGAGGGGCACTGCCGCGCCACCTTCTCGATGTCGGCCGAAAAGCCCATGTCCAGCATGCGGTCGGCCTCGTCCAGCACCAGCGTGTTGAGCGCCTCCAGGGACAGGTTGCCGCGGTCCAGGTGGTCCATCACCCGCCCGGGCGTGCCGACCACCACGTGCGCGCCGTGCCCCAGGCTTGCCGTCTGGCCGCGCAGCGGCACGCCGCCCGACAGCGTGACCACCTTGACGTTGTCTTCGGAGCGCGCGAGCCGGCGGATTTCGCTCGTGACCTGGTCGGCGAGTTCACGCGTGGGGCACAACACCAGCGACTGCACCGCGAAGCGGCGCGCATTGAGGTTGGCCAGCAAAGCCAGCGCGAACGCGGCGGTCTTGCCGCTGCCGGTTTTCGCCTGCGCGATCAGGTCCTTGCCGAGCAGGGCCGCGGGCAGGCTGGCGGCCTGGATGGGTGTCATCTCCAGATAGCCGAGCTGGCGCAGGTTTTCCAGCGTGGCAGGCGACAGGGGGAGCGAATCGAAACGGGACAAATCAGCCTCAGCTTTCCAGGTTCTCGGGGAACGCCGGCTTCAAGGGGAACAAGTGCGGGCGTGCGTCGCCGCGGCCTGCGATTCTATTGGCGCAGTGGCTCCTGCCCGCCAGGTCCACGACCAGTTGGAAGGAGTGGCGCCCCGGTGGCCCCGACCCGCAGCGGACAATGAGTCCATGACCGCTCCCACCTTCGCATCGGCCGGCTTGTCCGAACCGCTGCAGCGCGCGTGCGCCGCTGCAGGTTATGCGCATCCCACCGCCATTCAGATCCAGGCCATTCCGATCGTCTTGCAGGGCCGCGACCTGCTTGCGCTGGCACCGACCGGATCGGGAAAGACGGCGGCGTACGCGCTACCGCTGGTCGAGCGCCTGCTCGGCGCGCCGCCCCGCGGCTGGCGGCGCGTGCGCGTGCTCGTGCTGGTTCCCACCCGCGAATTGGCGGCGCAGGTCGGCGACGTGTTCCGGCGACTCGGCGCGTCGGCCTCGCTGGCCCTCAAGGTGGCCGTGGTCTATGGCGGTGGTTCGGTCAACCCGCAGATGCTGCTGCTGCGCGGCGGTGCCGACGTGCTGGTGGCCACGCCGGGGCGGCTGCTGGACTTGCTGGCGCGCAACGCGGTGCGGCTGGATGCGCTGGAGACGCTGGTGCTGGATGAAGCGGACCGGATGCTCGATCTCGGCTTCGCCGCCGAACGCGAACGGGTGCTGGCGGCCCTGCCCGCGCGGCGGCAGAACCTGCTGTTCTCCGCGACCTTTCCCCCGCAGGTGAAGGAACTGGCCGACGGCATCCTGCGCGAGCCGGTTCGCCTGGAAGCCGCACCGCAGCCGCTCGACCTGCCGGCCATCGCCCAGCGGGCCATCGCGGTCGACGCGCCACGCCGCACCGAACTGCTGCGCCACCTGCTGCAAAAAGAGGATTGGCGCAGCGCGCTGGTGTTCGTGGCCACGCGCTACGCCGCCGAGCACGTCGCGCGCAAGCTCGCCCTGCGCGGGGTCCGCGCCGTGCCCTTGCATGGCGAGATGAGCCAGGGCCAGCGCACCGAGATGCTCGCCGGGTTCAAGGAGCGGCGGTGGAACGTGCTGGTGGCGACCGACCTCGCCGCGCGCGGGATCGACATTCCGGCCCTGGACGTGGTGATCAACTACGACCTCCCGCGTTCGGCCTCCGACTACGTTCACCGCATCGGCCGCACCGGCCGTGCCGGCGCCAGCGGCGTCGCCGTGAGCCTGGTCAGCGCCGCCACCGAAGCACACCTGCGCCTGATCGAAAAACGCAGCCAGGTCCCGATGCCGCGTGAGCAGGTTGCCGGCTTCGAACCGACGGAAGCCGCGCCGCCCCGGGAGCGCGGCGCTGGCGGCATCAAGGGGAAGCGGGCCAGCAAGAAAGACAAGCTGCGGGCTGCGGCGAATGCGCTGGGCCTCGCCCAGCCCTAGCGACGCAGAGCTTGGCCACTGCGCCAACCTGTTGGCCCACGGCTCACCAGGCTCAGCGACGGAATCCATGAAGCGAGGCATCACGACCTTCCTGCTCGCCGTGCTGGTGGGTACGGGCGCCGTCGTTGGCGCCGCTTTCATCCGCGACATGCGTGAGGCGGAGCGTCGCATCGCGGGACGCAGCCACGCGGTCGCTACTTCGTCTGGCCGGCTCGAATACGCCGTGGCAGGCCAGGGGCCGGTCCTGTTGATGATCCACGGCACCGGCGGTGGCTTCGACCAGGGGCTGACGTTCACAGAGGCGTTCATTCGGCAAGGTCACCGCGTCATTGCGCCATCGCGGTTCGGCTACCTTCGAAGCGATTTTCCGGACGACCCATCGTCCGAGCGACAGGCTGACGCGTTCGCCGAACTGCTGGACCGGCTGGGAATCGATCAGGTTCCCGTGGCGGGCGGTTCCGCCGGCGCGCTATCGGCCATGCAATTTGCCCTGCGCCACCCGCAGCGTTGCTCGGCGCTGATCCTGGTCGTGCCGGCGGCGAACATCCGCGGCGCCGATCCGGTGGAGATGAGCCCGCTTCAGGAATTCGTCGTGCGCCGCATCGCCGCTTCCGACCTGCTGTTCTGGCTGGGACTGAAGACACGGCGCGACGAGATGATCCGAACGCTGCTGGCAACAGATCCATCGCTCGTGCAAACCGCACCTCTCGAGGAGCAGCAGCGAGTCGATCGCATCCTGCGGGACATCCTGCCCGTTTCGATGCGCACCCGCGGCATGCTCAACGACGCGAAGCTGGCGGGCCATCCCGCACGCGTCGACCTGGCGCGGATCGCCGTGCCGACCCTGGTGATCTCAGTGGAAGATGACCGCTTCGGCACCGCGTCGACCGCGCGGGACATCGCAGCGGCCGTGCCAGGCGCACGGCTTGTCATCTACCCGTCCGGGGGTCATGTCTGGGTGGGCCGCGATGCGGACCTCTGGTCCGAGGTGGCGCGCTTCGTGAAGGAGACGGCGCCTGCGAGATGAGCGTTGCGAACCTCAGCAGCTTCGTCGAATCAACCGGTCACCGTGGGTCCGCTGGCCGCTTGGCATAGGCCGCGAACCCTAGGCGACGCAGTTCGCACGCAGGGCACTCGCCGCAGCCATAGCCCCAAGCATGAAGGCGGCTGCGGTCACCCAGATAGCAGGTGTGCGTTTGTTCGACGATCAGGTCGACCAGCGCCTTCCCTCCGAGCTGCTCCGCCAGCCGCCAGGTCGCGGCCTTGTCGAGCCACATGAGGGGCGTCTCGAGCACCATGCGCGCATCCAGGCCCAGGCCCAGGGTGACCTGCAGGGACTTGAGCGTGTCGTCACGGCAATCCGGATAGCCGGAATAGTCGGTCTCGCACATGCCGCCCACCAGCACCGAGAGGCCCCGGCGATAGGCCAGCGCGGCCGCGAAGGTGAAAAACAGCAGGTTGCGCCCGGGAACGAAGGTGTTGGGCAATCCGCTCTTCTCGAACTCGATGGCCTTGGCCTGCGTGAGCGCCGTGTCGCTGATCTGGCCGAGCAGGGTCATGTCCAGCAGGTGGTCGTCCCCGAGCTTGTCGCTCCACGCGGGATAGCGCTGGCGCAGGGACTGAAGGAAGCTCGTGCGGCAGGCCAGTTCGACCGCATGGCGCTGGCCGTAGTCGAAGCCGATGGTTTCGACGTGCCCGAAGCGGTCGAGGGCCCACGCGAGGCAGGTGGCGGAGTCCTGGCCGCCGGAGAAGAGGACGAGGGCGGAAGTGTGCATAGGGGCGTTTGTAGCGGCTTGGTCACTGCGGTTCATCAAGAGGCGCGGGCCGCGTGGCTCCAAGCGCAACCGAAGGCGTTCACACGTACCGCCCCGCCGCCTCCACCAACGCCTGCCGCACCTTCACCCTCAACCCCTGCGGCTCCACCACCTCCACGTCGTCCCCGAAGCGCAGGATATCCCCCAGGATCTCCCGGTCGTCCGCATACGGCACCTCCAGCACATAGCTGCCATCGGCCTCGTCCCACGCCTGCTGATTCGGGTGCCATTGTTCCCGCCGCACCCAGCGCGCCCGCTCGGGCGTGAACCGCAATCGCGCCACGGCAGTCGCCGCGCCGCCGAAGATGCCGTACCCGCCGCCCAGGTGTTCGTCCAGGCGGCCGGGCTCGATCTCCAGGGCGCCCTCCTCCATCACGTCCACCTGGGTGAGCGCATCCACCGAGAAACTGCGCAGCCCTTCGCGCAGGTGGCACCAGGCATCGACGTACCAGTTGTCCCGGTAATGGACCAGCCGCTGCGGCGAGATGACGCGATCCAGGGTTTCACCGGTTTGCCGGTTGAAGTGCCGCACCCGCAGGCGCTTGCGGCCCAGGGTGCCGGCGGCGACGCTTTCGAAGTGGGCGGGATGCAGTTGCCGCTTGCCGGCATGCACCAGCCGGATGCGGCGGGCGACGTCGCCGGCGGTGAGGCCGTGACGGGACATCAGGTCGGACAAACGCTCCTGCAGCGGCCTGAGCTTGGGGCCGAGGATGCCGGGTTCGAGCTGGGCCAGGAGCTGCTGGATGGTGACCAGGGCCAGGATCTCCTGGGGGCTGAACCACAGGCCGGGCAGTTCGCTGCTGTCGGCGTGCGCAATGTCCATGACGTACCCGCCGCGCTCCTTGTCGAAGCGGATCGGCATCTTGAGCTGGTCGCGCAGCTTGGCGATGTCGCGCTTGAAGGTGGCGCGCGAGATCTCCAGCGCCGACTGCAATTCGCCCGCCGGAACCGCCCGGCGGCCACCCAGGAGTTCCTTGTACCTGTACAGGCGCACAAGCTCGCTCAATTCCCACCTCCCCTGCTCTGCTGCCGGAAGCGGATTGTCACCCCGCCGCACAGGTGGTCTCGGCGGGATGGCTGCGCCTGGCTTCCTACGGCATCCGTCAAGGTGCGCCGACGCGCGCGGGACGCCCGCCTCCGGACAGTCGTGCTATCAGGCCCTTCACGGCGTCGCCCATCGGCCGACGCGGCGGCTGATCCACCCACGGAGCACGACCATGGCGACCCTTTCAGCAGACGACGTCCAGACCTCGGCCAAGCGCGCCGTGCGTGAAGCCGCGCCCTGGATCCAGCGCTTGGCCCGCATGGGATTCGCGGCCAAGGGCGTGGTGTACCTGATCATCGGCAGCCTCGCGCTGGAGGCGGCGCTGGGTCGGGGCGGGGAGACGACCGATTCCCAAGGCGCGCTGCAGGCCGTGCTCCAGCAACCGTTCGGGCGGGTGCTGCTCGGCATCGTTGCCGTGGGCCTGGTGGGCTACGCGATCTGGCGGTTCGTGCAAGCCGGGCTCGATCCCGAGGGCATCGGGTCGGACGGCAAGGGGATGGTGACCCGCGCGGCCTACGCCATCAGCGGCGTCCTCCATGCGGCGCTGGCGCTGCAAGCCACCCGGCTGGCCCTGGGCCTGGGCGCCGGAGGCGGCGGCGACTCCGGGCCGCAGGATTGGACGGCGATGGCGATGGCGCAGCCCATGGGGCGCTGGATCATCGCGGGGGTGGGGTTGGCGATCGTGGCCTTCGGAGTGGCCCAGCTCGTCCGGGCTTACCGCACCGACCTGCCTGGAAGGCTCGACCTCGGTCGGCTCAGCCCCACGGCTCGGGTCTGGGTCGTCCGTTTCGGGCGGATCGGGATGGCCGCGCGCGGCATCGTGTTCGGCGTGATCGGGGGCTTCCTGGTCCGGGCGGCGCTGACCTACGACCCTGGCAAGGCCCGAGGCTTGGGTGGCGCCCTGGACAGCCTGCACGAGCAGGCTTATGGCGTCTGGCTGCTGGGGCTGGTCGCCGCGGGATTGATCGGGTACGGGTTGTTCCAGTTGGTCCACGCGCGGTATGGCCTGATCAAGGCCAGCTGACCCGGCGGCGCGTCCGGCGAGCGGGCCTTCGGTTGGCGGGCTCACGCCATGAGCCCTGTGGCGGATGGAATAGGTCATGTCGCACCAACCACCCGAGACATGACCGCACAAATCACCGAAAGACTTGTGTACAAGGGGCAGGACCTGCCCCTGTGCACCGAGCCCCTGGAGTGCTACTTCTCAGCGGGCCGCGCGCGCCCCTGCTTCGAGTCCGACTGCACGGCGCTGTGGCGCGGCTATGTGGGACGCTGGGAGATCGCCGGGGACCGGCTGTATCTCACCGCACTACAAGGGCTGCTGGAAGACGGCTCGCTGGCTTCGCTGGGCGTGCTGTTCCCGCATTCACATGGGCGCGTGTTCGCCGAGTGGTACTCGGGCACGCTGCGGGTGCCGATGGGGCGGCAGATCGAATACGTGCACATGGGGTACGCGAGCCGATATGAAAAGGATCTGTTCCTGAAGATCGATCAGGGCGTGCTGAAGTCGAAGTGGATGCAGCGCAACGTGCCGGCTCCGGCCGGCACGTTCGGGCGTGACGCCACGGCAGCGCAAGGCGCCTGCGCGGGCTTCCATCGATGAGCGTGCGGTCCCAGGCTTATTCGGCGCGTATGCCCACGCGCTTGATCAGCGCCGCGTTCGCGGCCAGCTCGCGCCTGAAGGTCGCGGCCAGGTCGGTTTCGCCGGCGGCCGGGTCCACGCCCATCGCCGCCAACCGCTCACGCACGGTGGCATCGGCGCTGGCGCGGCCGATCTCCGCCGCCAGGCGCTGCACCAACTCGGGCGGCGTGTCACGCCGGGCCAGCAACCCGACCCAGGACTGCACGTCCACGCCGGCCGGGCCACCCGACTCCCGCACGGTGGGCACCTCGGGGTCGGACGCGACGCGGCGCTCGGTCGCCGCGGCGAGCAGGCGCAGGCGGCCTGCCCGCGCCATGGGGGCGGCCGAACCCTTGGTGAGCAGCAGGAAGTCGACTTCGCCGGTCACGACCGATGCGATGAGCGGCCCCGAGTCCTTGAATTGCACGGCCATCATGTCGGTCCCGCTCAGGTGCGCGAGCGCGGCGCATCCCAGGTGCGGCGGGCTGCCGACGTACGGACTGGCGTAGCTGATGCGCCCCGGCGACTTGGCGGCGGCGGCGACCAGCTGCCCCACGTTCTGGTAGGGGCTGTTCGCGCCCACGTAGAGGAAGAACGGTGCGCGGTAGATGAGCGACACGGGCACGAAGTCGCGCTCGGGGTCGTACGGCAGCTTGGACATCAGGGCCGGGTTGATGGTGAAGTGCGCGTTCGACGCCAGCAGCAGCGTGTGGCCATCGGCCGGTGCGCCCATGACGGCGCCCGTTGCCAGGAATCCGTTGGCACCGGGCCGGGGCTCGATCACCACCGGTTGCGACCATGACCGGCTCATGCGCTCGGCGACCAGCCGGGTGGCTGCATCCGGCGACAGCCCCGCGGGGAAGGCCGAGACGATGCGGACCTGCCGCTCCGGAAAGCCTGCGCCCTGCGCCCTGACCCAGGACATCGCCGGCAGGGCCGCACCCGCGAGCATCAGGGTGCGCCGACTCATGCCAAGGGCCCGGCGCCGGTGGGATGCATTCGTCCGTTCGCTTGGGTCTGCTGTCATCGTGTGACTCCATGTTGGAACTCGCCGACTTTCTCCACCCACAGCCGGACCCGTTCGCCGGGTTGCAGGAACCGCCGCCACGGCATGCCGACGCCGGCCGGCGTGCCGGTCAGCACCAGGTCACCGGGATGGAGCGTCACGCGGGACGAGAGCATCTCGATCTGCTCGGCCACGCTGAACACCATCTGGCTGGTGTGCGAGTCCTGCATCAGCTCGTCGCCGACCCACAGCCGGATGCCCAGCGCCTGCGGATCGCCCACCTCCTCGGCGGACACGATCCAGGGGCCCAGCGGGCAGGCCCCGTCGAAGCATTTGTGGCTGAGCCAGTCGTAGTGGAAGGGACTCCCCACCGGATTGCCTTGGCGGCGCGACGCGTCGCGCGCGGACAGGTCGTTGGCGATGGTGTAGCCGGCCACGTGGTCGAGGGCCTCGGCCGCCGTCACGTCGCGGGCCGTGCGGCCGATCACCGCGACGAGTTCCACCTCCCAGTCGACCGACTGGCTCCAGGCCGGCAGCTTCACGACGTCGTCAGGCCCCACGATCGCGCTGCGCCCGCTCTTGACGAAGTGCCAGGGCTTCTCGCCCAGCTCCTTCATCGATTGCATATCACCCAGGTTCTGCGCCCGCGCCATCTCCTGAAGATGGTCGACGTAGTTGGCCCCGGCGCAGTACACCTGTCCCGGCGTCGCGATGGGCGCGGCCAGACGGGACGCATCGACCGGCCTGCCGGGCCTGAGAACGTCCCAGAGGTCCAGTGCCTGGACGATGTCGGATAGGCCGGTCTCGTCCTCCAGGTCGAACAACGCGCCGTCCAGCATGTAGCCGGCGCGCGGGCCGACGGGCGTGTGGTAGCGAAGCAGCTTAGGTGCCATGGAGATCCGAGCCGCTGAAGCGGTCGCCGAAGTCGAACATGTCGTCGTGCTGGGTGCCGTCGTAGTACTGCACCTCCCACCAGTTGTGGTCCAGGTCCTCCAGGTAGAACGAGTACACGCCGTGTTGCGTGGTCAGCTCGCCGATGGTGCGGATGCCGTAGCGGTGCCTGAGCTCGTGGGCCGCGCGCCAGACTTCGTCGACCCGCTCGGCGCTGTCCACGTCCAGGCCCCAGTGGTTGTCCACGCTGGCCGGCCGCAGCAGCTCGCCCACCTCGAGGCAGACGACATGGAAGCGCATGCCGCAGCGCACAGCCATCGACGAGCGGCCATGGCGCACGCATTCGAGCCCGAGGAACTCCTCGTAGAAGCGGCGCGTGGCCGCCAGCTCGTAGCTGGGCACGGTGCCGTGCGACAGGTATTCGGGCCGCACCACCGAGCGCGAGTTGTCGTGCGGGGCCAGGGCTTGCGTGATTCTCATGGGAGGTCGGCCTGGGTCAGGAAGGCATCGGCGAAGAACTGCTGCTCGGGCAGGCCGCAGCGTCCGATGAAGTCGCGCCGCGCGGCCTCGACCATGGCGGGGGCGCCGCAGGCATAGACGTCGTGCCCCGACAAGTCGGGCAGGTCCTGCATGACGGCCGCGTGGACGAAACCGGTCCGCCCGGGCCCCTCCTGCTCCGACAGGACCGGCACGAAGGGCACGCCGGGCGGCGCGGGCAGGTACAGGTCGGCCTCGCGCCGACCGCCCCAGTACAGCCGCATCGACCGGTTCGATGCCCGCAGCGCGGCGTCGCCGATCATCGAAAGGATCGGTGCAATGCCGGTGCCGCTCGCCAGGAAGACGATGGGCCGATCGCTGTCCTCGCGCAGGTGGAAGCTGCCGAGCGGCCCGCGCAAGCGCAGCAGCTCGCCTTCGCGCAGGCTGCCGAACACGCGGTCGGTGAAGAGCCCGCCCGGCACATGGCGCACGTGGATCTCGAGATCGATCACGCCCTGCGCCTTCGGGACCGTCGCCATCGAGTAGCTGCGGGTTCGGCCGTCGGCCAGCAGCACGTCGACGAACTGGCCGGCCGCGAACCGGAAGTTCTCGTTCATGGGCAGGCGCAGGTCCAGGGCCGCCACGTCGGGCGCCAGCCGGCGGATGCGACGCACGCGGCAAGGCATCTCGCGCGGCTGGATCCGCTCCAGGGTGAGCTCATCGACCAGCAGCTCCAGGTCGCTCAGCGGCCGGGCCTGGCACAACAGGGCGTAGCCTTTGTCTCGCTGCTCCGGGGTGAGGTAGTTCAGGGGCGTGGCGGCGTGGTCCACGCGGCCGCTGACCACACGGGCACGGCAGCTGCGGCAATGGCCGGTGCGGCAGCTGTAGGGCAGGCTGAAGCCCGCATCCAGCCCCGCCTGCAGGACCGAGCGGGACTCGGCCGCCTGGAAGCGGTGGCCGCTCGGGCGAAGCTGCACGTGGAAGCCGGGCGGGGTCGACATCGGGTCGGATTCTGGGGAGTTTCCCAACTGGCGCACAGGTCGCTTTTTGGGAGAATCCGTTCCCTTCCTGGAACAAGACCCCGGTGAAACCCGATACGCTCCGCTCGCTTTCCGTGTTCGTCGAGGTGGCGAAGCTGCGCAGCTTCACCCGGGCCGGCCTTGTGCTCGGTTGCCCCAAGTCCACCGTCTCCCGCCGGGTGGCGGCCCTGGAGCAGGAGCTGGGCCTGAAGCTCCTCAAGAGAAGCACGCAGCGAGTCGAGCTGACCGAGGAAGGCCAGCTCTACTTCGAACGCTGCAAGCGGCTGCTGCAGGACGTGGAACTGGCCCATGAAGACCTGGGCCGCTCACGGCTGCAGGCGCGGGGGCTGTTGCGGGTCGTGGCCACGGCCGATTTCGGGTTGCGGCTGGTCGCCCGCCTGCCGCAGTTGCGCCAGGCGCACCCGGCCCTGCGGATCGAATTCGACTTCACCTCCAGGCGGGTCGACCCGCAGAACGAGAGCTGCGACGTCGCGATCTACATCGGCGAGCCGGTCGACTCGGGCGCCACGACACGGCGCCTGGGCTCGGTGTTCAAGCGCCTGTACGCATCGCCCGACTATCTGGCGGCGCGCGGCACGCCGACCGTCCCGGATCAACTGACGGCGCACGAGTGCATCCGCGAGGCGCGCTTCGACGGCAAGGGCATCGAGACGCTCTGGACGCTGCGCCGCCAGGACGAGCAGCGCGGCGTGCCGGTGACCGGCGCGCTGTCGATGAACAGCATCGGGATGATCCGCCGCCTGGCCGTGCAGGCCCTGGGCATCGCCGCCCTCCCCCCGGGCCTGTGCCGCGAGGAGGTGTCCAGCGGCCAGCTGGTGCCGGTGTTGCCCGAATGGGCCACCCCGTCCATCCCCATCCACGCGCTCACCGCCGGCCGGGTGCTGCCGGCACGGACGATGGTGTTCCTGGACTTCGTGCGGCGGCAGCTGGTGGACCTGGAAGGGTAGCTGGGCGGCGGCCTTGCAACAGCAAGCGCACTCGTCCTGATTGCTTTTTCGGTCTCCTGAGAGACTGCGTTCACCGATCGACAAACCATCCGGCTCCGGCAAGGCGGATTCCCCGCGTGATGCGCGGGTCGTAGTGGTCGGAGAAGATCAGAGCCGCAAGCTCGGTCCGGCTGGTGACGCCCACCTTTTCGAAGACCAGCCGCAGGTGATCCGACACGGTGTAGGGGGAAAGCCCGAGCGCGGCTGCGATTTCCTTGGTGGCCATTCCCCGCAACACGCAGCCCGTGACCTGCTGTTCGCGATCGGTGAGGCCATAGGCGCAAACCATGAGCGGCGCGAGCTCCGCGGCGCAGGCCGGTTCGACAATCACGCAGGTTTGGCCGCCATCGCGCAGGGCGGCGGTGGATGGCGCCGTCCGTGATTTCCGTTCTGCGCGCTCTTGCGGGCCGTCCTGACCTGGGGGAGTCAACCGCTGGCCGTGCAGCACGAGCCAACGGCCGGACCGGGTGGGAACGCGACAGCTGGCGATGAGGTGGTTATCCGTGCACGCGCCGGCGGCGATGGCGCGCGCCTGGCTCGCAACCGCAAACAGCACATGAGGCAAAGAACCCGGCGCCCCAGGCACCACATCCACCACGTCCACCACATCGCCCAACCACCGTTGCGCGGCGAAGGTGATCGAGGCCACGCCACCGTCGTCATCGAGCACCACGACGCCCGGCCCGTCGGGGCCGACCTCCACCGCTGTCGCGGTGGCAATGAGCGCCGTGCGGAAGCCTTCGGCCAGAGGGCCGGCCAGACTGGCGACGAAGGCGACCTCGACGGGATCGAATGCAGGCCACTGGGCGCTGCGGTACAGGCGCGCGCATCCCCAGAAGTCCGCGCCCGCCACGAATGCCGCCGTCAACTCGTCCGCAATATGCATGGGCTCAAGGACTTCGCGGTAGCGGCGGCTACGGCCTGGCATGCCGCCCGTCACCTCGCGCAGCCCAGCCACGGTAATGCGCGCGCGCGCAAGATCGGCGTAATGGTTCAGGTCTTGCGAGCCGTATTCGAGAATCGGCAGAAGCGGATTGCTGGGGGCCGAGTCGCCCATCACGCTCGTCAGCAGCGAGGTCGCTGGATCCACGTTGTGCCAGCAGGCGCGATCGAATGGAATCACTGTGCGCAGCAGGCGCTCGGCCTTGGCCACCAGCGCGCGGGAGTCCAGCCCTGACTGGCAGAGGGCTTTGATCTCGCGCCGGACCCGCCGTGCCCGTTCGACGTCCATGAGGAGGCATGGTACCCCCGCGTCGCGCGGGTGGCGACCCCCCAAAAGCTTGGGATTCCTGCGGGAGCACGCCGCGCCTAGAGTGTCACGGGCCACCACAGGAGGTTCTCCATGGACATGAAGGCAAGACCCCGGCTTACCGTGCGTCAACTGCGCGAGAACGAGCTGACTGCAGCGGACCGCATCCTTCGCGGAGCGTTCGACAGGTTTACCGGCATCACGAACCTGTTCGCCGACAAGGACTACCTGCGAACTCGATGGCGCGCGGCGCCGGATCGGGCGATTGCCGCGGAGGCGAATGGCCGGTTGGCCGGCTCCAACATCATCACGCTGTGGGGCAGCCTCGGCTTTTTCGGTCCGCTGTCGGTGGACACCGCGCTCTGGGACCAGGGTATAGCGAAGGGCTTGATGGAAACGACGATCGATGTATTAACGGCTGCGCGCGTGCGGCATGCAGCGCTTTTCACGTTTGCGCACAGCCCCAGGCATCAGGGCCTGTACCAGCGGTTCGGATTCTGGCCGCGCTACCTGACGCCCATTCTCCAGCGGCCGGTATCGTTATCCGCGAACTTGTCCGGACTGTCGCGTTTCAGCCAGCTCGAAGAACGCGAGCGCCTGGCGGCGCTGCAGGAGTGCCGCCAGATCACCGATGCGCTGTACGAAGGGCTCGACGTCACGAGCGAGATCAAAGCGGTTCTGGAGCAGAACCTGGGAGATACGGTCCTGCTGCAAGGGCAACGGCTGGACGGCTTTGCCGTGTGTCACGCAGGACCCGGCACCGAAGCCGGCTCCGGCCTGTGCTACGTGAAGTTCGGCGCCCTGCGACCCGATCTGGACGAAAAGCATTTCGATCGGCTGATCGACGCCTGTGATGCGCTGGCTGCGAGCCTTGGCGCCACCCAGCTGGAACTAGGCGTGAACATGGCATGCCATGAGGCCTATCGCCGACTGTGCGAGCGAGGCTTTCGCGCAGGCCTGATCGGCGTCGCGATGGACCGGCCGAACGAGCCGGCCTACAACCGAGCCGGCGTATTCGCGTTGAGTGATTGGCGATAAGAGCGGCGCGACGTCCAACGCGGTTCCGGGGCACCCTTCGCACCGTGGGCGCACGAGTTTCCTTGAGCGATGGATGCACGGTCAAAGGCCGCTGCCGCCGCCGCCGAGTCGACAGTGGTGCCGGCCGTTCGTCCGTGCGGGTTGACCCGCTCGCGGCCCTTGAGCCCCAGCGACTCCAGCACCCCGCGAATGAGCATGGTGATGGGCCCCCGGCCGGACCGGGCGCGATCGTCCGGAACTTCCGGCGGGTTCAATTCATCGGGGACTGCCTCGCCTGGCCGCAGACGCCGATTCGATCCGCTCGATCTCCTCTTCACCGTAGCCCAGTTCCGCGAGTACCTCCCGCGTGTGTTCGCCCGCCAGCGGCGCTCGACGCCGATAGCTCGCCGGGGTCTCGGAGAGCTCGACCAAGGGCGCCACCACCGGCACCGGCTGGGGCAGCGAGGGAAAGTCCATGGGCCGGAAGTGCCCCGCCGCCTGCATGTGCGGATGGCTCAAGGCCTCGCTCGGCGGGAGCACCTTGCACCCGGGAATGCCGTGGTCGGCGAGGGCCTTCAGAACTTCTTCGCAGGTCCTCGCCGCCGCCCATTGCGCCACCGCTTCGCAGATGCGCGGGGCCTGGCGGCCCCGATCGGCATCGCTGCGCAACCCGGCATCGGTGATCCACTCCGGCTGACCTACCAGCGCGGCCAGCCGATGGAACTGCGCATTGCCCAGCACCTGCACCAGCACGTGTCCATCGCGCGTGGCGAACAGGTCCGAAGGCGCCATCTGCTGGCCCCGGTTGCCGCTGGGCACCCGGTCGTGGCCGAGCGCCTGCGTCTCCATCAGGTTCGAGTTGAAGAAGGTCAGCGCTGTGCGCAGCAGCGAACCGCGCACGTGCTGGCCGCGACCGCTCTGGTCCCGTGCGCGCAGTGCGGCCAGGGTGCCGAAGGCGCAGCCCAGCGCGGTGCCGAAGTCGACATAGGTGGCCGCCCAGCGCACCGGCGCATCCGGCTGGCCCGACAACCACGCGGCCCCGGACATCGCCTGGCCGATGCCGTCGAATCCGGTGCGATCGGCCAGCGGGCCGGGCTCGCCGTAGGCACTGGCGGTGACCAGGATGACGCGCGGATACCGCGCGCTCAGGCTCTCGTAGTCGAGGCCCAGTCGAACCAGCTGCGCGGTGGGGAGATTGGCCACCACCACGTCGGCTCGCGCGATCAAGGCCTCGAGCACCTCGCGGCCTGCGGGGGAGCCCAGGTCGAGGCACACCGAGCGCTTGTTGCGGCCCAGCTGAAGGAAGCTGCCGCCTTCGCCGGAAGGGGCCACGGGCACCACCCAGCGGTCCTCGCCGCCGCCGGGGCGCTCGACCCGCACGACGTCGGCCCCGAGGTCCGAAAGCAGTGTTGCACAATACGGCCCGGCAATGAACCGCCCCAGGTCCACCACACGGATACCGCCCAGTACGGCCTGAGGGTCGCAGGCACTCATAGCAAATGAAGCGCAGCACGCACCAGCCGGACACCCGGTCGGCGGTCAAGCCCAGATCCACGGCCAAGGGCGCGAGTCCGGTCAGGGATCCCGCCCCGGCGAAGCCCCGCGACCCCGACAAGGTCCGAACCAGCGCCAAGGCACGCGCCAAATCCGGCGCGCAGGCCAGCGCTCCCGCGGCCGGCAAGCGCGCCGCGGCCAAGAAGGCGCCCAAGTCCGACCTCCAGCGGGTCGACTGGATCCGCGCCGGCATGCGCATCCTGGCGCGCTCCGGCGTCGACGCCGTGCTGATCCCGCCGCTGGCCAAGGCGCTGGGCGTGACCAAGGGCAGCTTCTACTGGCACTTCGCCTCGCGCGACGAGCTGCTGCTCGCGCTGATCGAGGAATGGAAGCAGCACGCCACGCGGCGCGTGATCGAGATCGTCGAGCACGCCGGCACGTCGCCGCAGGAAAAGATCCGGCTGATCGCGTTCATCGGCACGAACTCGCCCATCGACGAGTTCGGCGGGGCGATCGAACTGGCCGTGCGCAACTGGGCCCGCAGCAACCCGGAGGTGCGGCGCAAGGTGGCCGACGTCGACCGCGAGCGCGTGAGCTATCTCGCCACCCTCTATGCCACGGTCGGCTCGACGGTCGATCCCGAATTGCTGGCCTGCCTGCACTACAGCTTCTCCACCGGCCTGCGGCTGATCTTCGCGTACCCCGAGACGCAGAAGCTCGCGCTGCGGCAGGCCGCGCTGGACCAGCTTTTCCTGCCGCCTCATTGCCGCTGAGCCGCGGCGTATTCCGCGGCCATGCCGTCGATGATGCATGCCGCGGGCAGCACCGCCGAGATCGCGGCCACGCCCTGCCCGGCACTCCACACGTCGCGCCAGGCCTTGGCCTCGGTGCCGTCGCCGCGCTTGCCGAACGAGAACGAACTGCGCTCGCGCGGCTGCAGCGATTCGATCTCGATCCCCAGCGCCTCGAAGCTCGCGCGCAGGTAGTTGGCGGGCAGCCCGGTGACGGCGCTCGTGGTGACGATGTCCGCGGCGCGGGCTTCCACGATCATTTGCTGGTAGCGCGGGGCGGCCTGCGCCTCGGTTGACGCGATGAAGCGGGTGCCGACGTAGGCGAAGTCGCCGCCCATGGCCTGCACGGCCGCCACCTGCCGCCCGTGCGCGATGCAGCCGGACACCACCAGCAGGCCATCGAAGCAGCGCCGCACTTCATCGGTGAAGGCCAGGGGGTTGAGCGTGCCGGTGTGCCCGCCCGCACCCGCGCACACCAGGATCAGCCCGTCCACGCCGGCTTCGATGGCCTTCTGCGCGTGACGCACCGTGCTCACGTCGTGCAGCACCAGGCCACCATAGGCATGCACCCGCGCCACGACCTCGCCCGGCGGGTTGAGGCTGGTGATGACCAGCGGCACGCGGTGCCGGCAGACCACGTCCAGGTCACGCGCCAGGCGCGTGTTCGACGGGTGGACGATCAGGTTGACCGCGTAGGGCGCCGCCGGCCAGGCGGGCGAGCCGGCATTCCAGTCGGCGATCTGCGCCTCGATGTAGGTGATCCAGCCTTCCAGCTCTTCCTGCGGCCGCGCGTTCAACGCGGGGAACGAGCCGACGATGCCGGCGCGGCACTGCTCGGCCACCAGCTCGCGCGACGACACGATGAACATCGGCGCGCCGATCACCGGTATGCGCAGCGACCGGGCGAGCCACGACCCCGCTGGCAACAAGGACGGCTCGATCCCCGGTTGACGATCCGCCGGCCGCGCCGCTAAAGTACTTTCCATACCGGCCAGTATGGACGAAAAATAAATGGCAGACAAACCCGACTCCCAAACCCATCGCACCCCCAGCGGATATGCCTGCATGGGTGAGGTGCGGGTGGGACTGGATGTGTTGTGGGAGCGCGGTGCTCGGCTGGCCGGCGCCCTGCGCGAGCGGGGCGCGCAGGAGGATTGCGCGGTCGCCATCCTGATGCGCAACGACATCTGCTTCCTCGAAGCCATGATCGCGACCTCGCTGCTGGGCGCCTACCCGGTGCCGATCAACTGGCACCAGGCCGGCGACGAAGTGGGGTACATCCTGCGTGACTCCGCGGCGCGCATCCTGCTGGCCCATGCCGACCTGCATGCCAGGGTGCGCGGGGACATCCCTGCCGAGGTCGGCGTCATCGTGTCCCCCACGCCGGCGATGCTGGGCACCGCGTACGCCATCGATCCCGCGCTCTGCGTCCCGCTACCCGGCACCGACACCTTCGATGACGTGATCGCGGCCGCCGATCCGGTCCGCGACCGGTCACGGGTGGGCAGCCGCGGCAGCATCGTCTACACCAGCGGCACGACGGGCCGCCCCAAGGGCGTCCGGCGCTTCGCGCTGCCACCCGAGGAAGCGCGACGCTTCGGGCAGTTGTCGCAGCAGTGGTTCGACCTGCACCCCGGCATCCGCACCGTGATGGCCGGCCCGATGTACCACAGCGCGCCCAACACCTACACCCGCGCGGTGCTGGGCTCGGGCGGCAGCATCGCGCTCATGCCGCGCTTCGACGCCGAGCAACTGCTGGCCCTGATCGAGCGCGAGCGCATCTCGCACCTGCACCTGGTGCCCACGATGTTCGTGCGGCTGCTGCGGCTGCCCGAGGAAACCCGGCGGCGCTACGACCTGAGCTCGCTCGAGTTCGTGGTCCACGGCGCGGCGCCCTGCTCACGCGAGGTCAAGGAGGCCATGATCGCGTGGTGGGGCCCGGTGATCCACGAGTACTACGCCGCCACCGAAACCGGGATGGTCACGCGCTCCTCGTCCGAGGAATGGCTGGCGCGGCCCGGCACGTTGGGCAAGGCCTGGCCGGGGCGCTCGCTGCGCATCTATTCCGAAGAAGGGCGCCTGCTGCCGCCGGGCCAGGTCGGCGACATCTTCGTCGGGCTGCAGGGCGTGCCCGACTTCACCTACCAGAACGCCGAATCGCAGCGCGCGCAGATCGAGCGCGACGGGCTGGTGACCAACGGCGACATGGGCTACCTCGACGAGGAGGGTTATCTCTTCCTGGTGGACCGCCGCAAGGACCTGGTGATCTCCGGCGGCGTGAACATCTATCCGGCGGAAATCGAATCCGTGCTGATCGACCACCCCGGCGTCACCGACTGCGCGGTCATCGGCATCCCCGACGAGGAGTACGGCGAGAAGCTCCTCGCGTACGTCATTCCCGCAGCGCACGCGCAGCCGCAGGCGGCCGACTTGATGCAGTTCCTGCGCAGGCGGCTTGCCGGCTTCAAGGTTCCGCGCGAATTCATCTTCACATCGCACCTGCCGCGGGACGACTCCGGCAAGTTGATGAAGCGCAAGCTGCGCGAGCCGCACTGGGCCGGCCGCGCAAGCGCCATCTGACAACCCGCTTTTTCACCAGGAGACACCATGACCAAGGGCCTGTTTGCACGAATGATCCTGCTGGCGGCGCTGGCGCTCCCCGGCCTGAGCTGGGCAGCGTATCCCGAGCGGCCCATCCGCCTGGTGGTGCCCTTCCCGGCCGGAGGCACCACCGACGTCGTGGCGCGGCAGGTCGCGCGCAACATGTCGGCCACGCTGGGCCAGGAGATCATCGTGGACAACCGCGGCGGCGCCGCGACCATCATCGGGGTGGACACCGTGGCGAAGGCGGCGCCCGACGGCTACACCATCCTGCTGGCCACGGCCACCTCCTTCTCGGTCAACCCGCACACCTACAAGAACCTGCCCTATCGGCTCGACGAGTTCCTGCCCATCGGCTTCATCAGCGAGGCGCCGATCGTGCTGGTGGCGCCGCCCTCGCAGAAGGCCAAATCCCTGCCTGAACTGGTGCAGGCGCTGAAGGCCGCGGGCGTGGAGACACCCGTCGCGACCACCGGCAAGGGCGGCTTCTCCCACCTGACCGCCGCGATGTTCTTCAACGCGATCGATGCCAGGTTCCGCGATGTCCCCTACCGCGGCGAAGCGCCGGCCCTGCAGGACGTGTTGGCGGGGCAGGTGGGCCTGTACTTCGGCAGCATGCCGGGCACGCTTCCGCACGTCAGCGCCGGGCGGCTGCGCGGCTTCGCCGTGACGTCGGTCGAGCGTTCGCCCTCGGCCCCGGACATCCCCTCCTTCACCGAGCTGCGCATTCCCGAGGTCGTCGCCACCTCGTGGTTCGGCCTGGCGGCTCCCAAGGGAACGCCGGCCAACGTGATCGCCACGCTGGGCGCGGCCCTGACCAAGGCCGTGCAGGACCCGGACCTGCTGGCCCGCATGGCCAAGGACGGCGCGGTCACCCGCAGCATGAGCCCGGCCGAGTTCGCGGAGTACATCCGCACCGACAACGAGCGCTGGGGCCGCATCGTGCGCGCCGCCAACATCGAGCAGAACTGAGCCGGCCCCATGAGCACCGAGGCCCTGGAACTCGCGCTGTATGACCTGGGCGTTCGGCGCGACATGCGCACGGCATTCGCGCAGGATGCGCCGGCGCTGCTTGCCCGCTATGCCCTGGATGCGCACGAGGCGGCCCTGATCACCGGCTTCGACGTCGCCGGCCTGCAGAAAGCCGGTGTCAGCCCGCTGCTGACCTACGGCTTCTGGTTGATGAACGCGCCCGAACGCACGCGCGCCGCCTACCTCGCGCGGCTGCGGGCGGGCGCCGCCACATCCTGAGGACAACCACACATGGCACGCATCGCAGGCGGCTTCATCCTGCCCCACGAACCGGGCATCTTCCATGCACCCCCCGAGCGCTGGAGCGAGGGCCAGCGCCGCGTGCGCGCGGCCTACGAGCACATCGCCCGGCGCATCGGCGAGCTGCGGGCCACCACGGCCATCATCATCGGCGCCGACCACTACGTGCTGTTCGGCCCTGGTTGCCTGCCGGCCTATCTGATCGGCACGGGCGATATCAGCGGCCCCTATGAACGCTTTCCGGGGATCGACCAGGGCGCGATCCTTGACCACCGCGGGCTGGCGCGTCACATCGCGCAGCACGGGCGCGAGCATGGCTTCGACTGGGCGGTGGCCAAGAGCCTGCGGGTGGACCATTCGATCGGCGTTCCGGCGCGCCTTTGCGCGCTGCCCAATGCCTCGGTCACCGGCGTGGTGCCGGTGTACCTGGCCAGCGGGGTCGAGCCCCTGCTGCCCATGCGGCGCGCCCACGCGCTGGGCGGCGCGATCCGCGCGGCGGTCGAAGCCTGGCCTGGCGATGAGCGGGTCGTGGTGATCGGATCGGGCGGCATCAGCCACTGGGTCGGCCTGCCCGAGATGGGCCGCGTCAACGAGAAATTCGACCGCTTCGTGCTCGACTGCGTGGAGCGCGGTGACCCCGAGCCGATCATGAAACTGAGTGACGCCGAGGTGTTCGAGCAGGGCGGCAATGGCGCTTTCGAGATCCGCAACTTCCTTTGCATGATGGGCGCCCTGCCGGGCCGGCCGGGCGAGCTGATCGCGTACGAGAACGGTCCCGAGTGGGTGACGGGCCTGGGCTTCGCCGAAGTGCGGGAGGCGGCATGAACACGGCCGCATCGACCCAGGCCGCATCGCGCGAGGCGCGCTGGCCCGGCGCTCCCCGGCCCGATCCCGCCGCCCTGCGGCGCCTGGTCGACCTCGACAAGGGCCGCATCGATCGGCGCGTGTACTGGGACGAGACCATCTACCGCATGGAGCTCGAACGCATCTTCGCGCGCACCTGGCTCTTCGTTGCGCACGAAAGCCAGGTCGCGAAGCCCGACGACTTCCTCACCACCTACATGGGCGAGGACGGGGTCATCGTCGCGCGTGGCCAGGACGGACGCATCAGCGTCTTCCTCAACTCGTGCACCCATCGCGGAAACAAGATCAGCCTGGCCGAGGTCGGCAACCGGCGCCGCTTCACCTGCAACTACCACGGCTGGACCTTCGACACCCAAGGGGCGCTGGTCGGGCTGCCGCACGAGGACATCTACAAGGCCACCTGCCCCGACTTCGACAAGGCGGCACTGGGCATCCACCGCGCGCGGGTGGAGAGCTACAAGGGCCTGGTGTTCGCCACCTTCAACGACGAGGCGCCGGGCCTGGAGCAGTTCCTGGGCGACTACCGCTGGTACCTGGACGTGCTGCTGGACAACGACGAGGGTGGCACCGAGTTCCTGCCGGGCAACATCAAGTCGCGCATGCAGTGCAACTGGAAATTCCCCGCCGAGAACTTCGCGGGCGACTCCTACCATGCCGCCTGGACGCACAACTCCGGCGCCATGGCGATGCTGGGCACCGGGGTCGGCAAGTCCAACCAGGAGCGCAGCTACCAGGTCAACGTCAACGGCCACGGCTGGCAGTTCGGCCTGGACATGGTGGGCAACGCGATGGTGCTGGGCGAGCCGGAGATCGTGCAGTACCTGCGCGAACGCGAGGCCCGGGTGGCCGAGCGCCTGGGCAAGCTGCGCTCGCGCATGGTGGGCGCCATCAGCTCGGCCAACCTGTTCCCGCACACCTCGTTCCTGCCGGGGCAGAACACCTTCCGCACATGGCACCCCAAGGGGCCGTCGGCCATCGAATTGCACACCTGGGTCCTGGTGAACAAGTCGGCGCCGCAGTCGATCAAGGACAAGTACATGAAGGGTGTGATGCGAACCTTCTCGCCGTCCGGCACGCTGGAGATGGACGACGGCGACAACTGGGAGAACGCGACGCAGACCAACCAGGGAGTGGTCACGCGGGCGCAGAAGCTGCATTACGGGCTGGGCATGGACAGCGCCATCGCGCACGAGGAACTCAAGGGCGCGGTACACCTGCGCAAGTACAACGACACCAACCAGCGCGCCTTCTTCCGCAGGTGGCTGGACCTGATGTGCCAGGAGATCGATTGACCATGGCCACCCCCACACCCGCGGAACCGGCGGCACTGGCCCGGCCCAAGCCGCCCGTCGCCTCGCCAGGGGCGTCGATGGAACTCGTGTTCGAGGTGCAGCAGTTCCTCTACCGCGAGGCGCGGCTGCTGGACGAGGAGCGCTACGAGGAATGGCTCGGCCTGATGACCGAGGACATCCACTACTGGATGCCGGGCATCCAGGCGCGGCATCGGCGCGACCCGGCGCCGCGGCTGGATCCCCGGCGCATGGCCTTCTTCGACGACGACCTGCTCAACATGCGCCGGCGCGTCACGCGTTTCCTGACCCCCACGGCCTGGGCCGAGGACCCGCCCACCCGCGCCTGCCATGCCATCTCCAACGTCGAGGTCGAACCCGCCGGCGCGCCCAACGAGTTCATCGTGCATTCGACCTTCATCAACACGCGCGGGCGCGGCGAGGCGGAGGAATACATGCTGTCCGGCCGGCGCAAGGACCGGCTGCGCCGCGTGGAGGACGGCACGCTGCGACTGGCGGCACGCGAGATCGTCATCACGCAGACGGTCCTGCTCGCCAAGAACCTCAACGTGTTCCTGTGAAGGCGCGCACGTGACCGGCTGGCTGAAAGACCGCGTGGCCATCGTCACCGGGGCGGCCGACGGCATCGGCGCCGCCGTGGCGCGCCGCTACCTGGCCGAGGGCGCCGCCGGGGTGGTCGCGGTCGACCGCGATGCCGCCAGGCTGCAAGCCCTGCAGCGCAGCGATGCCGGGCGCCTGGTGGCGGTGGTCGGGGATGTGCGCGACCACGACACGCACGCACGCGCCACCGAGCAGGCCCTGGAGCGCTTCGGCCGCCTGGACGTGCTGGTGGCCAATGCCGGCGTGTTCGATTTCCGCAGGCCCCTGCGCGGCTACGACGCCGCCAGCCTGGCCGCCACGATGGACGAACTCTTCGCGATCAACCTGCGCGGCTACCTCTACGCCGCGATGGCCGCGCGCGAAGCGCTGGCCGCCGCGGGCGGCAGCATCATCTTCACCGCCTCGGTCGCGAGCTACCACGCCGGCGGCGGCGGCATCCTCTACACCATGGGCAAGCATGCGGTCGTGGGCATGGTCCGGCAACTGGCGCTGGAGCTGGCACCCCGGGTGCGCGTCAACGGCGTCGGCCCGGGCGGCACCCTCACCGGCCTGGCCGGCACCGAATCGCTGGGCCACGCGCAGCGGCGGATCGTGGGCGACGCGGCACAGTTCCACGAGCGCGTGGGCGCCGCCGTGCCGCTGGGTTTCGCGCAAAGCCCCGAACACCACACGGGCCTGTACGTGCTGCTCGCCAGCGCCGAGAACGCCCCCGCCGTCACCGGCGAGATCTTCATGAGCGATGGCGGCGTCGGCGCCCGATCGATCTGATCCGAACCCAGGGAGCCACACCATGTCCACCAGCCCGGGCGCAGGCGCCGCCGTCCACCCCGCCATCGGCCGATCGATCGTCGCCGCGGGGGTGCGGACCAACTACCACGACGTCGGCGAAGGCCCGCCGCTGGTCCTGCTGCATGGCTCGGGCGCGGGTGTCACCGGCTGGGAGAACTGGCATGGCGTGATGCCGGCGCTCGCGAGAAGCTTCCGGGTGCTGGTGCCCGACATCATCGGCTTCGGCTTCACCGAGCGGCCCGAGGGAACCCGCTACAGCATCAAGCTGTGGGTGCAGCACCTGATCGGCTTTCTGGATGCACTGGGCATCGAACGGCCGGTGCTGGTGGGCAATTCCTTCGGCGGTGCGCTCGGCCTGGCGCTGTCCCTGCGCAACGCGCACCGCGTCAGCCGCATGGTCCTGATGGGCACCCCGGCCGGTGAGTTCCAGCAGCGCGCCGCCTCGGCCCGCTCCTGGTACTACGAGCCGTCCCTGGCCCACATGGCGGAGTTGCTGCGCAGCTTCCCGCACGATCCCGCCGTGGTCACCGACGAGATGGTCCGGCTGCGGCACGAGGTCACGCTGATGGCCGGCGGCATGGAGGCCTACCGCAAGCTGTTCCCCGAGCCGGGCGCGGCGGGCGAGACGCGCACGGTCAAGGGCATTGCGGAAGAAGACCTGCGCACGATCCAGACGCCGATCCTGGCCCTGCACGGGCGCGACGACGAGCGGGTGCCGCCCGAGTGCGGCATCCGCATCGGACTGCAATGCCCCAACGCCGACCTTCACCTGTTCAGCAAGTGCGGCCACTGGGTGCAGATCGAGCGGCAGGCCGAGTTCGTCGAACTGACCACGCGTTTCGCGCGGTCCTGAGGGGGCGCGAGGGCCCCATCCGCCCTACTCCGGCTTGAAGCCCGCGCTCTTCAGAAGATCCGCGCTTTCCGCGACGTACCCCGTCATGTACTTGCGGAATTCGTCCACGCTTTCGGTCACCGGGTCGATACCCAGCGGCTCGAAGGCGCCGGCCCTGGCGAGTTGGCCCACGGCCTCGTTGATTGCCTTGTTCAAGACCTGCACGCGCTCCGCAGGTGTCGCCTTGGGAGCCCACATGCCATACCAGGACTCGGTCACGAAACGCGGGTAGCCGCTTTCGATGGCCGTGGGGACGTTGGGCATGACCGGGCTGCGCTTGGCCGAAGTGACCATGATGGGTTTGACCTTGCCCGCCTTGGCCATGCCCTGGATCGCCACGATGGCATCGATCTGGATCTGCACGTGGCCTCCGGCCACATCGGTGAGCGCTGGCGCGGTTCCCTTGTAGACGACGGTGGTGAGCTTGTTGAGGCCGCCCTCCTTGGCGAACATCAGCGTGCCGAGGTGGCTGGCGGCGCCCAATGCCGGCAGGGCCGCGGTCCACTGGTCCGGGTTCTGCTTCGCGGCACTGATCACTTCGCTCAGCTTGCTCTGGGGCAAGGCGGGCGAGATCACCATCATCAGCGGTGCAGCGCCGACTCGGGCGACCGGGGCGAAGTCGGTGAGCGGGTCGTAGGGCGGGTTGGCCATCACCTGCTTGGTCAGCGCCTGGGTGGAGGCCGAGAACAACAGGGTCTGGCCATCCGGCGGCGCGCTCTGCACGACCTTCCCGCCCACGGACCCATTGGCCCCAGGCCGGTTCTCCACCACCACGGGCACGTTCAGGTTGCTGCTCAATTGCTTGCCGATCAGGCGCGCCGCGCTGTCCACGCCGCCGCCCGGGGCGAAGGGAACGATGATCCTCAAGGGACCATCGGGAAATCTGGCTTGGGCCAGTGCCGAACCACCGAAGGCCAGCAGGGCCAGGCCCAGCGCCCGTCTCGTGAGGAATGTCATCGCTTTCGTCTCCTTGTGTTGATGGAAAAAATCAGCTTCGATAGCCCTTGCGCCATGCCGACGATCCGCCGAGCAGAGGCGCCTCGGGGGCCGGGCCGTGCAGGGCCGCGTAGGACTCGATGGTGCGGGTCAAGCGCGTGAGCAGCCAGTCGGACACCTCGTCATCCGCCTCCCCGGCCTGCAGCCGGGCCAGGGTGGCACGAACCGCCTGGGGTTGCCCGGACAGCGGGCCCGGGCTTTCCAGGAACGCGGCGACGCGCTGCTGGCCGAGCCGCTGGCTCTCGGCCAGGAGGAAGTCGGCGATGTCCCGCTCGAAGTCCTCCAGCGTCACGCTGATGCCGCTCATGGTGCAGGAACATCCCAGCGCGACGTGCTGCCCCGCCAGCCGGTGCCAGAGCTCGGCCAGGCGGCCGGCCTGCGCCTGATGGGCCGCTGCCACGCCGGCCTCAGGCGCCGGCCCGCAGGGCGGCGGTTTCGGATGGCTTCACCCGCAACTGCTGGTCCAGCACCACGCCGTACAACTTCTCGGCCGCCTCGCGGCTGACGTAGCCTTCGCGCACGTCCTCGGCCACTTTCGCGGCGTCGCGCCTGAACGGATGGCCGAACCCGCCGCCGCCGCCGGAGAGCATCTTGTAGGCGTCCCCGCGCTCCAGGCGCACGTTGAAGATCTTGGCGTTCGGCAGGTCCTCGTTCCACTCGCCCTTGTGGCGGATGGCGATGCCGTTGCCCGCGGCCTCGCCCCCGCCCTCCAGGCCCCAGGGCTTGCAGTGCATGCGGTCGATGCGGGTGGTCACCGAAAACGGTGAGAGGGCCTGAACCACCATCTCGGCGCCGAGGCCGCCGCGGAACTCGCCGGCGCCGCCGCTGTCCTCGCGGATGCGATAGCTCTCGACCAGCACCGGGTACTTGGCTTCCAGTTGCTCCGTGGGGCTGTTGTGCGTGTCGCCGTCGTTGATGCAGACCGTGACGGACACGCCGTCCTCCCTGCTCTTGGCGCCCCAGCCGCCGCCCAGCGGTCCGATGCCGACGATGAACAGGCGTCCGTCCTCGGGCGAGATGCCGTGGATGTTGGGAAAGACCAGGTCCGCATGGTGGCCCGCGATGGAGCGGTCGGGGATGGCCGGCGCCAGCGCCTTGAAGATGGTGTCGATCACCGTCATGGGGAACGTCATCCACACGCGCATCGGATACGGGCGCTCGGCGCTGATCACCGTGCCCATGGGCATGATGACCTTCAGCGGACGGAAGCTGCCGTCGTTGACCGGGTAGTCGGTGGGCGTGGTCAGGCACTTGTAGGCCACCTGGGCACAGGCGATGCCGGTGGTGAAGCCCGAGTTGTAGAAGCCCTTCACCTGCCGGCTCACGTCGGACAGGTCGATCTCCATCTCGTCGCCCTTGACGGTGACCTTCACCCGGATCGGGACGCGCTTGCCGATCTCCAGGCCGTCGTCGTCCATGAAGGATTCGGCCTCGTATACCCCGTCGGGGATGGACAGGGTGTTCTGGCGCGCCAGCGCCTCGGAGGCGTTCATGATCTCGCCGATGGCGGCCTGTACCGAGTCGTTGCCATAGCGCTGGACCAGCTCCAGGAAGCGGCGCTCGCCCGTGGTCACGGCGGTGATCTGCGCGCGCAGGTCACCCAGGGCCCGCTCGGGCAGGCGCACGTTCATGGCGATGATGTCGACCAGGTCCTGGTTGACGCGGCCGGCGCTCTGGTACTTGACGATCGGGATCTGGATGCCTTCGGAGAAGATGTCCGTGGTGATCTGGCCCAGGCTGCCGCCCACGTCCAGCCAGTGCGCCATGCAGCAGGTGAACCCGATCAGCTCGCCCTCATGGAACACCGGCATGGTGAAGGTGAAGTGGTTCAGGTGGCTGCCGGTGGTGTAGGCATCGTTGGTGACCAGGATGTCGCCGGGCTGGATGTTCTCGTAGCCGAAGTGCCTGATCTTGGCCTTCACGGTCTCGGACATGCCCCGGATGAACATCGGCAACCCGAGCCCGATGGAGACCGTGTCGCCTTCCTTGGTGAACAGGCCGACGGTGAAGTCGAGCGCCTCGTAGATGATGAGGTTGTAGGCCGTTCGCATCAGGTTGGTCTTCATCTCCTCGGTCACCGCGAACAAGCCGTTGCGGATGATCTCGACGATGACGGGGTCCACCGTCGGCGCGGCGGTCTGGGGTGTGTGGAGGGGGTTCACGAGCGGTCGCTCCCGATGGAAATCTGCAGGTTGCCGAACTGATCGACGACGACGGTGTCGCCAGGCTGGACCACGGTGGTCGAGGCATGCTCCTCGACCAGCGCCGGGCCCTGGATCACATTGCCGCGCTTGAGCAGCTCCCGCCTGAAAACGGGCGTGGAGGTGTAGTCGCCCGCGCTGCGGAAGTACACCGGCTTGTGCCCGCGCAGGGCGGGCGCGTCGGGTGCTTCCTTGCCGGACGCGACTTCGTTGCGCGGCGGCTTGGCCATGCGGCCGAGCACCGTGACCCGCAGGCTCACGATGTCCGCCGGCTCCTTCGGGGCCGAGGTGCCGTACCGCACCTTGTGCACATCGTCGAAATGGGTCTTGATGCCGGCGCGGTCCCGCTGAACGAAGTAGGCGGAGGGCAGGTCCACCGTGACGGCGTGCTCCTGGCCGACGTAGCGCATGTCGGCGGCACGCTCGAACACGACCTCCTCCGGGCGGATCTGCGAGGCGGCGATGGCCGCCCTGCCCTCGTCCTCCATGCCCTGGTAGATGGCTTCGATCTCGTCGAAGGACAGGCCGTCGAGCCGGCGGAAGACCGAGCGCACGTAGTCGTAGCGAAGGTCGGAGAACAGCATGCCGTAGGCCGAGAAGTAACCCGGAGCGTGCGGAATGAGCACCTTGCGAATGCCGATCTCGCGCGCGATCGCCGACGCATGCAAGGGGCCGGCGCCGCCATACACCACCATGGTGAAGCTGCCGGCATCGAGGCCGCGCTCGGTGGTCACGGCCTTCACCGCGTGCGACATCTGCGTGACCGCGATGCGCAGGATGCCGTCGGCGGCGCGGGTGGCGTCCAGCCCCAGGGGGGTGGCCACTTTCTCCTCCATGGCCTGGCGGGCGCGCTCCAGGTACAGCGGCATCTCGCCACCCAGGAAGTGGTGCTCGTCGAGCCGCCCGAGGATCAGGTTGGCGTCGGTGACGGTGGGCTCGGTGCCTCCACGGCCATAGCACACGGGGCCGGGCATGCTGCCGGCCGAGCGCGGGCCCACGCGCAGCGAATGGCCCAGCTCCACCCGGGCGATGGAGCCGCCGCCGGTGCCGACCTCGAAGATGTCCATCATGGGAATCTGGATCGGCAGGGCCTTCTCATAGCCGCCGACCAGGGCGCTGCCGGTGGTCAGCGGACGACCCTCGCTGATGACACCGGCCTTGGCCGTGGTGCCGCCCATGTCGAAGGCGATGGAGTCGGGCAGGCCCAGTTGCGCGCAGATGGCCTGCGCGCCGATGACGCCGGCCGCCGGGCCGGATTCGAGCATGCGCACGCAGTCGCGTCGGGCGTGCTCCAGCGGAAACAGGCCGCCGGTGGACTGCACCGCGTAGAAGTCGCCCCGGAACCCTTTGGCTTCCAGGTGCTGCTCCAGCTCGCCCAGGTAGGCCGACACGCGCGGGCCCACATAGGCGTTGGCCACCGCGGTGGAGACGCGCTCGAACTCGCGGTATTCCTGCGAGAGCTCGTGCGAGGCCGTGACGAACGCTCCGGGGATTTCCTCCTGCAGGATGGCTTTCACGCGGCGCTCGTGGTCCGGGTTGCGGTACGAGTGCAGCAGCAGCACGGCAACGGCCTCGATGTGCTCGTCCCGGAGCTTGCGGGCCAGCACGCGCACCGCCTCTTCGTCCAGCGGCTTGTGGAGCGATCCGTCGGCGCGCAGGCGCTCGCTCACTTCATGGCGCTGGGAGCGCGGCACCAGCGGCACGTGCTTGGAGAAGAACAGGTTGTAGGCGTCAGGGCGGTTGACGCGGCCGATTTCGTAGATGTCGCGAAAGCCCTCGGTGATCAGCAGCGCGGTGTTGGCGCCATTGCGTTCGAGCAAGGTGTTGATGGCGATGGTCGAGCCGTGCAGGAACAGGTAGCCGCCGGTGAGGTCCACGCCCGCACCGTCCAGCGTGTTCTGGATGCCCTCGTGGAGATGGCCGTGCGTCGACAAGGCCTTGCCGAACGAGATGGCCCCGGTGGCTTCGTCGAAGCAGGCCATGTCGGTGAAGGTGCCGCCGATGTCGACGGCGATGCGCAGGGATTTGGAGCTTGCAGTCATGTCGGGATGTCTCTCTTTCTCAGTCTTCGTCGACCACCACGTTGCGCAGCGTGCCCAGGCCGGTGATCTCGACTTCGATCACGTCGCCGGGCTTCATGTAGACCGGCGGTTCGCGGCGGTCGCCCACGCCACCGGGGGTGCCGGTCGCGATCACGTCACCCGGCGACAGGGTGGTGAAGCCCGAGAGGTACTCGAGGATCACCGGCAAGGTGAAGATGAGGTCCGCCAGGCTCGCCTGCTGCATGACTTCGCCGTTCAGGCGCGTCTGCAGGGTCAGCGCGTTCACGTCGGGAATGTCCGCGGGCGTGGCCATGAAGGGCCCCAGCGGTCCGGTGGCGGGGAAGTTCTTGCCCGGCGTCCACTGGTGGGTGTGACGCTGCCAGTCGCGCGCGGTGGCGTCGTTGAAGCAGGCATATCCGGCGATGTGGTCGAACGCATCGGACTGCGCGATGCGCCGGCCGCCTCGACCGATGATCACGGCCAGTTCGCCCTCGAAGTCGAAGCGGGTGGTGGACGCCGGCCGCGGCAGCGGAGCGCCGTGGGCGCCGAGGCTGTCGGCGAAGCGGGTGAAGATGGCCGGGTAGTCGCTGTCGGCCCGCCTGGTTTCAGCCACATGGGTCTTGTAGTTCAGGCCCACGCAGAACACCTTGCCCGGGTTGGGGATGACGGGAAGCAGGCGGCAGTCAGCAGCCTGCCTCAGCTGGCCCGATTCGCGAGCGGCCTGCCCCATCTCGTCGAGCTGGCCCGCGGCAATGACGGATTTCAGGTCGGGGTGGCGGTCCTGGAATGCCGCCGGCACCTGCCACCAGGAACTGTCGTCTTTCCAGGCGCCATAGCTGGCACGACCCTGGTGCTCAAAACTGACGAATCGCATGTCTCGATCTCTCGCGGTGTGTCGATGGCGGCGACTGTAGGCACTCTCCTGATCCAGGAATAGAATCAAAACAGAGTTATCAGACATGCCTGAAATGGCATGCCTCGTTCGCATGCACATCCAAGATCTCAAGCTCTTCCTCGAAGTGGCCGAAGCCGGCAGCTTCACCCGGGTCGCGGCGCAGCGGCAGACCGTGCAGTCGCACATCAGCCGGCAGATCGGCGATCTCGAGAAGGCCTGCGGCAGCCCGCTTTTCCGGCGGACCGGCCGGGGCGTCACGCTCACCGAGTTCGGCCTTCATGTGGCCCAGCGCGTGCGGCCCTGGCTGCAGGAAAGCGACGAGCTGTTCGCCGACATCCGGGAAACCTCACGCGTGCCCATGGGCGAAGTGCGGGTGGGCATCCTGCCCTCGGCGGCCCACCCGCTGATGACCGCGGTATTCGCACGGCTGCATCGCGACTACCCCCGCATCCTGCTCAACATCCGCGAGGGCCAGGGGGGTGAACTCGACGCGATGCTGGACGCAGGCGCCGTGGACATGGCCATCCTGTTCCGCTACGAGAAGCCGTCCACGCCCGACGAAAGGCTGCTGGCCACGGCGAGCACCTATCTGGTGTCGAGCCCCGGACTCTCGCTCACGCTGCCCGATACGGTGGACTTCAGGCGACTGGAGGGCCTTCCGCTCGTGCTGCCCCGGCGCCCGGCGCATTGGCGCTCGATCCTGGACGAAACGGCGCGCAGCAAGGGCTTTCACTTGCATGCCGCCGCCGAGGCCGACTCGCTGACCCTCCAGAGGGAGCTGATCGCGCAGCACAAGCACCTGTACGCCCTGCTGGGCCCTTTCTCGGTGAGCAGCGACATCCGGCTCGGCCGACTGCAGGCGGCGAAGGTGATCGCGCCGGATCTCAAGCGCTACGTGACCCTGGCCCGGCCCCGGCAAGGACAGCTGACGCAGGCGAGCCGCATCGTCGCCGACCTGATCGCGTCGATGGTCGATGTGTGGACCGGGCTCGGCAAGGGGGAACTGGTGAAGGCGCGTTAGAGGCACGCCATCTCCGCGGCGGGCCCGGCATCGGCGCCGCTCGTGCGATGCGCCAGGGCCTGTTCTTGAACAGGCCCTAACCGGCCCAGGAGAACGGCGCGAAGTGCCCGTTGCGCTGTCCGGTGCTGTCGTTCCATTTGATGCCGAAGACATCGAACATGGACTGGGTCGCCTTCGCGAGGCCGAGGCGCGAGTTCACCGGATGCGACACCTTGTCGAGGGCCATGGGCTCGCCTTCCATGTTCAACAGCGCCTCGCACGACTGGTCGACGAAGTCACCGGCGTGCGCCTTCCAGGTGCTGCCGTCCTGCGTCACGTCGACCTTCGCCCGCTCGACACCGGCGAACTTGCCGACCAGGGGCGCCATCATTCCCATCGGCCCGCCGGCGGCGCCGCTCGCGATGGCGGTGATGGCTTCGACCTGCTCATCGCTCGCGTCCGAGTCGACGATGAGGCCCACGGTCATGTCGCCTGCACCCATCGCGCCCTTGGACTGCAGCACGACCATGAACTGGACGCCGTCGAGCGAGACGCCGTCCTTGTTGCCCTTGTCGATGCGCATGCCCAGGGCCGCCTTGCAGTCACCCTCGGTGGGGGTGGCGGCGAGGTTGGAGGTGATGCAGGGACACAGCAATTTGCAGTTGCAGGTCTCCATGTATTGGCCGCTGATCTGCCATGTCATCGCACACCTCCATGAGAAGTTGATCGCCCCAGGATACGCGCCCGGTGGAGAACTTCAACCACCGTTGACAGCCCTGGCCGATCCGCGCATCGTGCTCGTGCATGGAACCAACCCACGGCTCTTCCGTCGGAAGCGGCGCGCCCGTGGCGGCCGCCATCGCTGCCCTGAGCATCGTCGGGTGGGCGGCACTCGCCTGGCTGGCTTTCAACATGGGGCATCCGCTGGCGCAGCTCACGATGCCCGGCTGGCCCCAGTGGGGAATCGCGAACGTGGTCGCGGTCTTCCTCATGTGGGCGGTGATGATGGCGGCGATGATGCTGCCCTCGGCGCTGCCCATGACCCTCACGTTCGTGCGCTTGAGCGCGCGAGAAGGAAAAGCTGCACGAGGGCACTTGTTCGTGGCCGCCTACCTGGTCGTGTGGGTGGGTTTCAGCATCGCGGCAACTGCGCTGCAGTGGGTGCTGCAGGCCGCGGACTGGGTCGACCCGATGATCGTCAGCACGTCCAGGCCCTTGACCGTGGCGCTGCTTCTGCTGGCCGGGGCTTACCAGTTCTCGCCGCTCAAGAAGATGTGCCTCTCGCGCTGCCGCACGCCGATGGCGTTCCTCATCGGCAGCTGGCGGCCGGGCGCGCGCGGCGCGTTCGAGATGGGCCTGCGCCACGGTGCGCTCTGCACCGGGTGCTGCTGGCCGCTGATGGCGCTGCTGTTCGTCGGCGGCGCGATGAACCTGGCCTGGGTCGCGGCACTGGCTGTGGCGGTCGCCATCGAAAAGCTTGCGCCACACGGTGACCGGATCGCCGCGCTGCTGGGCGTCGTGCTGATCGCGGCCGGGCTTGCCCGGCTGGTGGGCGTTTCGACGGGGCTGGGCGTTGGCTGATCGGTGCTGGGTTTGGCGCCGCGGCCTGGACCCGGCCAGAGGTGAACCGACGGACGAACCGCTTCAAGTGCTCAGGTTCGCACGTTCAAGCCGCGCTTGCCGGTCCAGGAAGCCGCGCACGACACGGTTGAATTCGTCCGGGTTCTCCAGGTTCGACAGGTGGCCGGCCCGGGCAATGACGCTGACCTCGACATCGTCTCGCCGCACCTGGGCGGCCATGCGCCGCGCCAGCTCGGGCGGGGTCAGGGTGTCGCATTCGCCCACCACGAAATGGGTGGGCACGTCGATGAATCCCAGGTCGCCGATCGTGTCGGACTCGACCGTGGCTTCGAGGAACTTCAAATAGCTGTCGCGCCGCAAGGCGCGGATGCTGTCCTCCAGTTGCCGACGCACGGCGGCCGTGGCGAACGGGCCTGCCAGGGCTGCCGCGACCACGGGCGCGATGTCGGCGACCGTCTTGCCGGCCAGCAGCGGCTCCCGGCGAGTGCGGACGAATTGTTCGCGCTCGGGCGCGGGCAGCGATGCAAAGCTCAGGTGCGTGTCGACCAGCGTCAGGCTGCCCAGGCGCTGCGGGTACAGCTTGGTGAACTGCATCGCGATGCGCCCGCCCATCGACAGGCCAACCAGGTGCGCCCGCTGAACGTGAAACCGGTCCATCACGCGCGCGATGTCGTGGGCGAGATCGGCGTACACGAGCGGTCCGTCCCAGTCGTCGCTGTCGCCGTAGCCGCGCACGTCCATCGCGGCTGCGGTGTAGGCGTCGGCGAAGGCCGGCAACTGGGCCCGCCAGTTGCCGCGGTTGCCGCCGATGCCATGCACGAACAGGACCAGCGGTCCCGCCCCCGACACATCCAGCGCCAGTCGCGGCGCCGGGGGGATGCGCAGCTCACGCACCTGCATGCTCAAGCCACGCAGGCGGTGGCGTTCACCATGCGCTGCTCGGGCCGGGGCGCGGCCACGCCGAAAGCCGGCCGGGCCTGCACCCGCTCGAACCAGGCGCTCACGCCCGGCTTGTCTTGCCACACGGCCGACAAACCGAGAAACACCATGCGATCGAGCATGGGCACCAGCGCGATGTCGGCCAGGGAGTAGTCCTCACCGGCCAGCCAGGGATGGCGCGCCAGGCGGCGCTCCATCTTCGCAAGCGCCGCATCGAGCTTGGCGCGGGCGGCCGCCATGGCGTCTTCGTCGACCGGCCCCTGCGCGACGCGCAACCAGTCCTGCGCGACCTCCGGCTTCGGATGCGCCGCGACCATGTCCGCCAGCGCTTGCGGGCTCATTTGCCGCACCACCGACTTGAGCATGAGATTGAAGGTTCCGGGCCGCACCGCGGGATGCAGCACGTCGTCTTCGAACTTCACCCACACCCGCATGTCGGCGCGCTGCGCCGCATCGGCCGGCCGCAGCGACGGTGACGGAAAGACCTCGTCGAGGTATTCGTTGATGACGCTGGACTCGACGATGGGCCTGCCGTCGTGGACCAGCGTCGGCACGACACCCGCCGGATTGAGGGCCAGGTAGGCCGGCTGCAGGTGCTCGAACTTGAGCAGGTCGAGGTGGTGTTCCGTCCACGCCAGGCCCTTCTCGGCCAGGCACAGGCGCACCTTGAACGAGCAGACCGAATCCTGGAAGTGGTACAGCTCGAGCGAGCCTGCGGGCCTGCTCATTTGGCGGGGGGCAGGTGCTTGTCGACGTTGGTCTTGTCGACCAGCACGTGCTTGATCGCCACCGTTCCCGTCGGCTTCTGGCCCTTGAGGTAATTGGCCATCGTGTCCACCCCGAGGCGGCCCCAGGCGACCGGGTTGAGGTCCACGGTGAGATCGACCGCACCGTTCTTGACCGCCCGCACGGCCGGCGGCGTGCCGTTCATGCCGGTGATCAGGACCTTGCCCTTCTTGCCGGCAGCCGCCACGGCCTGCGAAGCGCCGAGCGCGATCTCGTCATTGGCGCCGTAGATGGCCACCACGTCGGGATGCGCGACCAAGATGTCCTCGGCCTGTTGCAGGCCCATCTCGCGGGTCAGCGGGACCTCCTTGCGGTAGACGATCGACAGGCCCGGCGCGGACTTGACCCCGGCTTCGAAGCCCTCGGCCAGGTTGCGGAAAGTGGCGGCTCCCGAGGGGCCGGCGACCATCGCGATCTTTCCCTTGCCGCCGCTGTGCTTGGCGATCCATGCGGCGATGTCGCGGCCGATCTGCTGCTCGTCCATGGACACGTAGGCCGACTGTCCGGGTGAATCCGTGTGGCGCGCGACCGAGATGACCGGGATGCCGGCCTTGGCCGCCACGTTGTAGGCCGCACCGACCGCCACCGCGTCGATGGGGGACGCGAGGATGCCGTCGACCTTGCGCGCGACCAGGTCCTGGATGCCGTTGACCTGCTGCGAGATCACTTCGTTGGCGGTGACGAACACCACCTTCATGCCCAGTTCCTTGGCCCGTTCCTCGATGCCGCGCTTCATGGCGATGTAGAACGGGTTGACGTCCGACGCGAGCGACACGCCGATGGTCTGCGCCGCGGCGACCGAAGGCAGCGACAGGGACACGGCCAGGGCGGCGAGCGAAGCGAATGCGAGTCTGCGTTTCACGGGAGTCTCCTTGCGCGAGGGTTGAAGGAAGCGGTGCGGAAAATCAGCGGCGCCGTCGCCGCAACTGATCGGCGGCGGCAGCGGCGACGATGACCAGCCCGATCGTCACTCGCTGCCAGTAGCTGTCGACCCCGATCAGGTTGAGGCTGTTGGCCAGCACGACCATGATCAGCACGCCGACCATCGACTTGTACAGCTTGCCTTCGCCGCCATGCAGTGCGGCGCCGCCCAGGACCACGGCGGCAATCGAATTGAGTTCGTAGAACTCGCCGGCGGTGGGCTGCCCCGACTGCAGGCGTGAGGCGAGCATCACGCCCGCGATGCCAGCGGTCAGGCCGCTGACCACGTAGGTGGACAGCGAAATGCGCCTGACGGGCACCCCCGACAGGAACGCCGCTTCGCGGCTGCCGCCGGTGGCGTAGATGCGCGTGCCGTAGGCGGTTCGGTGCAGGATCCAGGCGAACACCACGAACACGGCGGCGGCGGTCCACACCAGCAAGGGCAATCCCAGGAAGCGGCTGGTGCCGTAATCCAGGAAACCCTGCGGCAACCCTTCCTCGCCGACCACCGGCGCGCCGTTGGTGATCAGCAGCACCACCCCGCGCACCAGCACCATGGTGGCCAGCGTCGCGATGAAGGGGCTGACCCCGAGATAGGCCACCACCGTGCCGTTGACCAGCCCCACGGCGACACCGGCGAGAAGCCCGGCGGCCACGCCAGCCGTGATGCCGGCCTGCAGCATGACCTCGGCGCCGATGCAGCCGGCCAGTGCGACCACCGAGCCCACCGACAGGTCGAAGCCGCCGCCGATGATCACGTAGGTCATTCCCACCGTGATCACGGCCAGGACCGCCGCCTGCAGCAGCACGTTGGACAGGTTGGCCGAGGACAGGAACCGATCCGACATCAGCGCCGCGAACGCGCACAGGACGAGCAGCACCGCGGTGGGGATCTGGTCGACCGCACGGCCGCGAATCCAGGCGGGAGCGCTGCCGACGGACGGTTGCGCGGCGGCATTCCCGGCCAGGGGCTGCAACGGGGGTGAACGACTCATGCGGAAGACTCCAGGAGGTCACGAAGGCGAGCTTCCCCGAACGAGGCGCCGGGTTCCATTCGACCCGCCAAACGACCCTGGCGCAAGACGGAAATGGTGTCGCTGAGCGCCAGCAGCTCGGGCAGGTCGGAGGACGACAGCACGACCGAGCCGCCTTCGGCGGCGAACGCGATGATCCGTTCGTGGATCAGCGCCTTGGCCGCGATGTCGATGCCGTTGGTGGGCTCGTCCAGCAGCAGAACCTCGCGCCGGGCCACCAGCCATTTGGCGAAGGCCACCTTCTGCTGGTTGCCGCCGGACAGGTGCGCGACCGGCAGATGGGGAGAGCGCGGCCGGATGTCGAGCAGTTCCATCAGGCGCGCCACCGCCTCGTCGATGCGGCCTTCGTGGCGCGCGAATGCATGGGCGTACGCATCGAGGTGCGCCAGCACGATGTTGTCGCGCACAGACATGGACATCACCAGCGAATGCGCCCGCTCGCCGGGCACCAGACCGACGCCGGCGGCGATCGCATGGCGGATGCTGCCGTGCGGGGATGCCCCGCCCGCATCGGACGCGCCGAACAGGCGACGCAGGAGCGCCTTGGCGCCGCTCCCGAGCAGCCCGCCGATCCCGGCGATTTCGCCGCTGCGGCACTCGAAGGTGCCGCCCTCGAGCGCCACCCGCAGCCGGGGGGCGCCGGCGGGGATCTGGCCGCTCTCGCGCGGGCTGGCGCCAGGGTCGGCGAGCACACGCCCGGTCATGGCCTCGACCAGCTGGCCGATCGGGAATGGCGGCGCTTCCATGTGCGCGACCACCCGGCCATCGCGCAGCACGACGCAGCGATCGGCCAATCCTTCGACTTCCTCGAGCCGGTGCGAGATGTAGATGACGGCCACCGACTGGGCACGCAGGCGCCGCACGACATCGAACAGGCGTTCGACCTCGCGTCGCTCGAGCGAAGCGGTCGGTTCATCGAGGATGAGGACCCGGGCCTCGCGGCCGAGGGCGCGCGCGATCACGACCAGCTGGCGCTCGGCAAAGCTCAGTTCGCCGGCAGGCGTGTCCGGATGCAGGGCCACGCCGATGTCCTGCAGCACCGACTGCGCCATCGCGCGCATGGCCTTGCGATCGATGGACGGCAGCACGCCAGCCACGCGGCGCGTCGGCAGGTGGCCGAGCAAGATGTTCTCGGCGACGCTCAGGCCCGGCACCACGTGCAGGTCTTGCGGCACCAGCACGATGCCGGCGGCCATGCCTTCGGCCGGCGAATGCAGCCGCAAGGGCTGGCCGTTCAGCCGCACCTCGCCGCGGTCGGGCCGGTGGATACCGGACAGCACCTTGATCAGGGTGGACTTGCCGGCGCCGTTCTCACCGATCAGGGCGAGTACTTGGCCACCGCGCACCGACAGCGAGACATCCGCCAGCGCCTGGGTGGCGCCGAAGTGCTTGGACAGTCCGCAGACCTCGAGTTCGGTCATGGTCCTGCAGCGGCCATCCAGGCGATGGCACGTGGCGCCCAGGGCCCGTCGGCGTCGCCCGCGGCCAGGTGCGCCCCGAAGTGATCGCACCCGGGCAGCTTCATCAACTCGGCCTGGCCACCCGCGGCGACGAGGGCGTCGCGCATCTCCTCGGCCTGCTGGATCAGGTGCGGAAAATCCGCGGACCCACAGGCCATCAGGAACGGGGGCGGCGTGCCCTGGATCTGCCGCAGCGGGCTGGCTTGTATCGCCACCTCCGCCGCGCGCGGGGAATCGGCCGGCCCCAGGAAACGCGGACGAACCGACAGGCCCGAGCCTTCGTCGAAGCGATAGACGCCCGAGATCGGCAGGCAGCCGCGCACGATGTCCGGTGGCAGGCCTTGGGATTGCTGCCAGTCGCGGCGCACCGCCATCAAGGCCGCCAGATGGCCGCCCGCCGAGTGTCCCCCGACGAACAGGCGCTTGAAGCCGCCGCCATGCTGCGCCAGCCGCACCGCGCAGGCCGCGAGAGCCGCGCAGCAGTCCTCGAACCCGGCTGGAAAGAGGTGGGCCGGCGCCAGCCGATAGCCTGCCGTCGCCACGGTGACGCCCGCCGCCTGCAAGGCCGGCGCCATGAACGTCATCCACTCCTTGTAGCCGTTGGTCCAGCCGCCGCCGTGAAGCAGCAGCAACACGTCGCCGTTGGGCTGCGGCGCCGGGTACAGCAGCACACGCTGGTACGGGTCATCGCCATAGGCGAACTCGCTGCCCTCCAGCTGCGGGGTGGCGGCAAGGATCCGTTGCTGGTAGGCCTGGGCAACGGGTGACAGGGGCTCTTGCGCGGGGTAGTCCTGCGGGCGCATCGACGGGCTACTCGCTTTCAGCGCGGCTCACGGGGCACGCGCATCTTGGGATCGACCAGCTTGCCGCGCTCGATGACGGTCTCGCCATCCAGCACCACCGTGCAGTCGCGCATCGGCACGTCCAGGTGGCCGCGTGTCTTGCGCGTGCCGCCGCCTTGCGTGTTGGGGCCTGTGGAGAACAGGAAATTGCCCGGGAAGGTGCGGGCGGAGGCGCGATTGCGCTCGGGGTCGTCGCCGTTCAGGGCCATGGCGTGCCAGCGGGATTGCGGGTTCAGGCCCCACCCCAGGTGCGAGATCGCGTACGGATCGCGGTCGTCGGGATCGGCCATCGCCTCGGCCAGCCAGTCGTCCATCAGCTTGGCATCGAGGCCGCCTTCGATGCGCGTGATGAAGCCTTCGCGCACCTCGATCTCGACCCGGTCTTGCACATAGCGGCAGTACGGCAGGATGACCATGTCGCCCGGCTGGACCACGACGCGTCCGTTGGCGCTGCCTTCGTTCGGGAAGGTGTGCACGTGTCCGGCGCCCCAGTGGTCGAAGCGTCCAGGCGACTCGGCAAAGCCATACTGGCTCATCACCGGGTAGTCGCCGCAGCGGTAAGTGAAATCGGTGCCGGCCTCGCTGGTGACCCGGATCTCGCGGGCACGTTCCAGCCGGGCGTGCGCATGCAGCACGGCCTCTTTCAGGCCCTCGGGCGACATGAGCTGCTCCAGGTCATCGGGCGCGTCGATGATCATCAGCACCCGTGTGCCCGCATCGCGAACATCCTTGAGCCAGCTGCTGAAGAGCGGCACGTGGAAGATCACGATCAGGTCCGCCTGCTTGGCGGCCTCCAAAGTCCCCTTGCAGCGACCGATGGTCGGCACGCCCACCTTGCTCCACGACGGAATGGAATTGACGCACATCTCGTACACGTCGGCACCGAGTTCGTCGGCCGCGGCGAACGAAGACTGCACGAACTCCCGCCGCGTGCCCAGGTCGCTGATCAAGGCGATCGTTTCTCCCGGTTTCACGTTGCACCGCTCGAACTGCGTGCGAAACAGCCGGGTCAGTTTGGCCGGGTTCAGTTCCTGGGTGCGAATGGCGGCAGGGTACATGGCGGCAGCGTCCTCAAGAGTTCAACAAGTCCGCAGGGGCAGTGGACCGGATCAATAACGATCGGCATTCATTAATATGGGGTGCGGGCCCCAGCGGTGTCAACGGGCCGCCTGGCGGATCGGGTCAGGGTTTTCCTTGGGCGCGTGAACGGGCCTTGCGGCGCGCAGGGTGCGGGGCTTGCGAAACGCCTGCTGACGTGTCCCCCAGGAGCATGCGGGCGAACGCGTGCAGGGTCTCGTCGTCGACTCCTTCGCGATGCGGCTCCAGGTGCCGGTGAATCGCGAAGCCATCGAATGCCATGATCACCAGGCGCGCGATTCGCGCCTGGTCGCCGAGGGAGTGGCGCGGTGCCGGCAGAGCCTCCTGGATCATCGCGGCGATACGTTGCTCGAACCATTGGAAGAGGCTCGGGTCGTAGCACTCGGCCGGCTGGGCACTCGAGACGGCCTGCATCAGGTTGTTGGCGAACCCGTTCTGTTCAGCCGGAATGTCGCGCCACAGCGCGGACAGCAGCATGAACAGCCGTTGCTGCGGCACCTCGACCTGGCGCAACTGGCTCTCGAGTTCGGTGACGCGGGCGCGCAGCCACGGGTCGTAGATTCCGTACAGCAGTTGAAGCTTGGAGTTGAAGTAGACGTACAGGTTGGCGGTGGAAATGCCCGCCGCGCGAGCGATCTCGCTCAGGCTGGTCGCGCTGTATCCCTTGGCCGCGAAGAGCTCGAAGCCGGCCTGCAGGATGGCGTCGCGGACTTGCACCTTCTTTTGTTGTGCCATGTCTTGTGGTCTATTGTTCCGGGCCGGATCGCTTGGGCCTTTGCGGACGCGCGATGGGGGCGGCAGCGTCAATGTAGCTTGCCGCGCCAGATATTCGCTTGCTCGACAAAATGCTTGGCCAGCTACGCCACTCGTTTGTCTGCACGCTACGCGGCCACAGCCAGCTGCGCACTCAAGACGGCACTATCACCGGGCGGCGAGCCGGCCGGCGACCTGGAAGTCGCCTGCGGCCTGCGGGCTCAGCACCACCATCTCACCTTGGGCCGGAGACACGCCGGTCAACGCCAAGGTGGTGGAGCCGTGCGTCACCATGAAGAGGTTGCCGGCCTGGCCGGGCCGCACCAGCCGACGCAGTTGCGCCACCTGTCCGGCTTCCTGAGCGGGGCGGCCGAAGAGATTGCCCAGCGCGGGCTCGATCTCCGGATCGCGACCGAACACGAGCCGCGCGGTTTCCACACAGCGGCACCAGGGGCTGGCCAACACGCGCTCCACCGGAATGCCACGGGCACGCAGCAATCGCCCTAGCCGTTGCGCGTCTTGCCGACCTTCATCGCTCAGGTTGCGTTGCGTGCGGCAGTTGCCCAGCGCAAAACCCGGCGGGTCACCGACCCCAGGCGTGGTCGCCGCGTGCCGCATCAGCACCACCTGGCCGCCGGCTTGAAGCAAGCGCCACAAGGCCGCCTCGTCGGCGCGAGCCGTGGCAGGCACGGCGAGGGCCGGAACCCAGAGCAGGTGGCGCAGCAGCGCGCGACGATCCATCGACGTTCTCCGAAGTAGTAGCCGAAGTCATGGTGCCCTCTCGTCAGCGCAACGGGGCCACTCGCCACACGGTGTTGCCGACGTCGTCGGCCACCAGGAGGGCACCTCTTGCATCCAGCGCCACCCCGACGGGGCGACCCCAGGCTTTTCCTTCCGGACTGACGAAGCCTGTGAGCACGTCAACAGGGGCCCCGACTGGCTTGCCGCCGACGAAGGGCACGAAGACGACCTTGTAGCCCGAGAGCGGGCGCCGGTTCCAGGAGCCGTGCAGGCCCACGAAGGCGCCGCTGGCGAACGGCGGCGGCATTCGCGCATCAGAAAACGCCAGCCCAAGTGGGGCCACATGGTTCCCCAGGGCGTAATCAGGCCGGACAGCCTGTGCCACACGGTCGGGCCGTGGTGGCTGCACGCGAGGGTCGACTTGCTGCCCCCAGTAGCTCCATGGCCAACCATAGAACGCACCTTCGCGCACCGAGGTGAGATAGTCCGGCACCAGGTCGCTGCCCAGCTCATCCCGCTCGTTGACCACGGTCCAGAGCACGCCCGTCGACGGCTCCCAGCCCAACCCGTTGGGATTTCGCAGCCCGCTCGCGAACAGGCGCTTGCTGCCGGAGGCCACGTCGATCTCCCAGATGGCGGCACGGCCCTCCTCGATCTCCAGGCCGTGTTCGGCCACGTTGCTGTTCGAGCCCACCGTGGCGTAGAGCTTGCGGCCATCACGACTCGCCAGCAGGTTCTTGGTCCAGTGGTGGTTGCGACCGGCCGGCAGGTCTGTCACCTTCACAGGCGCCACATCGATGCGCGTCTGCCCTGGCGTGTAGGGCACCCGGACCACCGCATCCGCGTTCGCGATGTGCAGTTGGTCACCCACCAGGGCCATGCCAAAGGGCGAGTGCAAGCGGTCGATCAGCGCGGAGCGTGTCTCGGCCACGCCATCCCCGTCCTGGTCGCGCAGCAAGGTGATGCGATCAGCGCTTGGAACGCCGGCGCCGGCGCGCTTCATCACCAGGCTGGTCACCCACGCCTTGATGCCTGAAGGCTTGTCCGCCGCGGGCGGCGTAGGCTTATTGGCCTCGGCCACGAGCACGTCACCATTGGGCAGCACGTACAACCAGCGCGGGTGCTGCAGACCCGTGGCCAAAGCGGTCACGCGAAAACCAGGCGCGGCGACCGGTTGCCCACCATCGGGCCAGCCTTGAGCGGGCGCTATCAGCACGGTTGGAAACAGGTTCTGCCGAGGTGGAGGCAGTTCAGGCGCAGGACCAACCGTGCTCAAGTCGGGCAACCGCGCCAGGTCACTGCAGCCGAACAATGAGAAGCTGGCGGCCAGCAAGATGAAGACCTTTCGCATGCGACAGTGTGCTTGGTTTTTTTTCTGGGAGCTGCGGTGATCCGCTCACCCGCGAAATCGGTGGGGACGTGGTCAAGGCCTTTCACGCGTCGAAATCAGCAAGGTTCGCGGCGGCAGCTCCGGCGGCCGCGCAGCAAGCCGCCGTGCTGGGGCACTCGATGGGGAGCCTGGCCGCCCAGGAGTTGGCCCTCTCGGCCCCGCACCGCATTGCCCGCGCGAAAGGGTGCAGCCTGAGTGCGCGGTCGCCGCAGTCCGCAATGGCCATTTCTGCTGGCACAGGTCCAGATCGGCAGCTCACGCAGCCACAGCGCGCAATCAGCGGCCGCCGCCGACGGCCAGCTCACCATGACCTGCAGTCACCGCGCCGCGCCTCGATGCGGCCTGTGCGCCACTTTGGCCGCCGCCCGCCTTCGACGCGCCGATCGTCCGCCGCCGACAGTCCCGCGCTCGGCGAGTTGCTTGCCGAGTCGGGCTCACGCGGCCTGCGTCGTCCAATCCGGGCCGAGCGCCTCGAGCTCGCGGCGGATCGCGTAGGCGCGCGTCGTAGTGTCCACGGCCACATCGTCCCAGGTGAGCGAGCACCCTTTCTTCACGGGGCGCACGAGCTTCACGTCGTGGGCCAGGCCCAGCGGCAACCCGCCGTCGCGCAGGGACGCCGCGGCTGGCGTGAGCTTGCCCCACACGGTGTAGCCGCCCTCCCCGTCCAGCAGTTCGCCGGGCTGGAGGTCGCGCTTGGCCGTGGCCACCACGTCCGCGTTCCAGCAGGTGGCCACGCCGGTGGGCTCGCCGCGCAGTGCGACCGAGGCGACCGACTGGCCCACCTCCAATCCGATCAGGTGCCAGCGCTTGTAGAGCGTGAAATAGCGACCGGAGGGATCGGTGTGCGCGTTGTACTCCTCGAAGCAGTTCCGGATGTACTCGGTCTCTCCTTCCACGGTGACCCAGACGCCCATGCGGATGTCGTAGTCGATTGGTCGGCCCTGCGCATCCAGGGAGGAGATCACCTCCACCATGCCCTTTTTCTCGAGCACGCCCCCTTCGCTGCGCGGGCGCGTGAGCGACGGAATGTCCGCGATCGAGCCCGAGGGATAGGCCAGGCCACCGCTGGGCACCGCCAGGCCGGTCGCGTTCGCGACCGCCGTGCTCTCGATAGAGGGCTTGGAGCCGTCCAGGAAGCTGTTGAACATCTTCGGGTTCAGGCCGCCGCGCTGCGCCTGCTCGGGCGTGAGGCCGTAGTAGCCCCAGACCGTCTCGGGCGTCGATTCGCAGAAGTGCGGCAGCCACTTGTGCCCGCGCCCGGCGGCCACCACCGGAAAGCCGCAGGTGCGGGCCCAGTCCACCAGATCGCAGATCAGCGCGGGCTGGTCGCCGAAAGCCAGCGAATACACCACCCCGGCCAGCGTCGCCTTGCGCGCGAGCAGCGGACCGCAGAAGGCGTCCGCCTCTACGGTTACGTTGACCACGTGCTTGCGGTGCTCGAAGGCGCGCAGGCAGTGATCGACCGCCGCGATCGGGTGGCCCGTGCACTCAACCACCACGTCGATGCCCGGGTGGCTCACCAGCGCCTCCCAGTCCTCGCCGAGATGGGTGGCGCCGGTGCGCAGCGCATCGTCGATCGAAGCGGCCTCGGTCCGCTGGACCTCCCACCCAACCCGTGCCAGATTGCGGCGCGCCGCGTCCGGTGACAGGTCGGCGATGGCCACCAAGTGCACTCCCGGTGTGCGCGGCACCTGCGAGAGATACATGGAACCGAACTTGCCGGCACCGATGAGTCCGACGCGGATCGGCCGCTTCCGGGTGGCGCGCTGGACGAGCTGGGTATGGAGCGACATGGATGATGCTGCCTTTCTAAGCGTGGGGCGGCCATGACACGGGCGGTGGCTGCCATCGACTGCCTTGTCCTTCCTCGCAGAGCGAGGACCTGCGACGGCCGGTCATGGCACTGGCTCCTCGCAGTCCCCGTGCCCTGCCCCTGAGATCAGCCACGTGACGGCCTGGACGCCAATTTACCGTCAGAGGAAATCGACAATGATTTTCTTGCGGCACAGCTCCTTGACGGGCAGCACGGCAGGAAGCCAATGATCTGACGGCATGAACGTCTCGGACGCCCAGCGCCTGAAGGCGCTCAAGAGAGAGTGACGGCCTCGCCTTGCGACGAAAGAAAGCCGGCACGTCCGCACCGTCCGTCTCCGAACCCCCATACGCCGCTTCGGACTTGGCAACCAGCCGGTTCGCAGTCCGGTACATGGAGAACTTCATCTCCTTCATTGCCATCGCGGCATCGTCCTCGAGCATGCTGCGCAAGCGGCTCAGCTTCCCTGCGAGCCAGAGGTGATCGGCGACCTCTGCCTCGAGCACCTTCAGCAACCCCTTTGCCTTGCGCAGTTCTCCAGTGCCGACAAGAGCCTGGATGCGCGCCGTCGGGTCGGCGAACTCCACTTCCATCAGCCGACGGGCAACCAGCTCGTCTTGCGGCATTCAGGCAAGGTCGGAAGCGGGCACCGGTGCAGGCGCACCAGCAGCCATGCCTCCGCACCCCGGGCAAGGTCAGGCAGAAGGCCGGCGCCGTTCGCGTCACGCCGCACCGGTCCGAGCGGCTCCGCGACCACGCCGGCGCCCGGCACCAGCTTCAGCCGAAGCCTGCGCAGGAAGAGCGATTGCAGCAGCGACAACTCTTCGTCGAAGCTGTCGTGCAGGTCTTCAGCCGTTTGGCCGTAGCAGCTCATGCCGCCGCCCGTTGGTCGACACGCCCTGTGCGGCCCGGCGCGCGCAGTGACGCCGGATCTCCTGCTCATCGCACAGGCCATGGTGGGCTTGACTGTCGGACAGCAGCAGCACGCGCGAGATGGTGCCTGCGGTCTTGCCCTCAAGCAGGTTGGCGCCGGCCTGCCAGCCGTCGAACAGCGCGGTGCTTCCGCCGCTTTCGACGCCGGCCAAGGCTTTCCGGCATGCCTCGGCGTTGCCGGCAGGCCGGAGCGGCAGCGGAATGTGAACGGTGTCGTCACAGAGAACGGCGGCCGATCGATCGGTCTTCTGCAGGCCGCCTGCGATGTATTCGGCACAGCGCAGGGCTTCGTGCAGGGGCTGGCCCGACATGCTGCCCGAGCGGTCGATGACGACGGCCAGTCGAGGAGGCCAGCGCGTCGGGGCCGCGTCTTCCGACGCAGGTCGATCGGGGGCCTGCAGCGCACGAGGACACCGAGCGTGCCGCCTGCGACGAGCGCGGCTGCGCGGATCGGGTTGATGAGGATCGAGGCCTGGGTCATCTTGTCGGCTCCTGGGTGTCGGGAGTCACGATGCTTGCAAGCCGCAGACTCACGTCATGAGCCTGCGAGGCTGTTCCTTTGTTCGGGATTTCAGAGCGGCGCGCGGGGCCGAGGAGACTCATGGGATGAGCCTCGAGGTCACTGCTGCCCTTGAATGCGCATGCGCCAACAGAAAAGGGCCCAGCGTCACCGCTGGGCCCTTGAAGAATTGGTGGGTGATGCAGGGTTTGAACCTGCGACCCCTGCCGTGTGAAGGCAGTGCTCTACCGCTGAGCTAATCACCCGTTCCGGCGTGTCGCCGAAGCCCGCGATTATGCCACGGGTTGAGATGCTTCCTGGCTGTTGATGAGCCGCCAAAGCGTTTTTCCGCCGCTGGCTTTATCGAGCTGTTTCAGCACGTCTTCATGCGCTTCGGATTCCTGCTCGCTGGCCAGCAGCACGGGCAGCGTGAAGCGCGTGAGGTCGACCTGCACGTTGATGCCGTGCGCGGTTTCGGTGGTCACCTCGATCAGCAGCGCGTCCTGGCCGCGGGTGAGGTTGATGTAGACATCGGCCAGCAACTCCGCATCGAGCAAGGCGCCGTGGAGGGTGCGGCCGGAGTTGTCGACGCCGAGGCGATCACACAGCGCGTCGAGGCTGTTGCGCTTGCCGGGGTACATCTCCTTGGCCATGACCAAGGTGTCGGTGACGCTGCCCACGTAGGTGCGAAACGGCGGGCGGCCAATGAGCTCCAGTTCCTTGTTCAGGAAGCCGATGTCGAAGGCGGCGTTGTGGATGATGATCTCGGCGCCCTGCAGGTAGTCCAGCAGTTCGTCGGCCACCTGCGCGAACTTGGGCTTGTCGCGCAGAAACTCGTTGCTGATGCCGTGGACCTTGAGCGCGTCTTCGTGGCTGTCGCGCCCTGGGTTCAGGTAGAAGTGCTTGTTGTTGCCGGTGAGCTTGCGGCTCAGCAGTTCGACACAACCAATTTCGATGATGCGGTCGCCGGTTTCGGCGGAGAGACCCGTGGTCTCGGTGTCGAGGACGATCTGGCGCATGGGGCAAATTGTAGAGCCAGGCCTCCCCTGCCCTGCCCCACGCGCAAGCCTCGATCGCTAGTGTTTTTCCTTGGCGTGATTAATCGAGTACTTGGGGATTTCCACCACCAGGTCTTTCTGCGCCACGATGGCCTGGCACGACAGGCGCGAGTTGGGCTCCAGGCCCCAGGCGCGGTCGAGCAGGTCTTCCTCGCTCTCGTCCATCTCGTTCAAGGAGTTGAAACCTTCGCGGACGATGACGTGGCAGGTGGTGCAGGCGCAGCTCATGTCGCAGGCGTGCTCGATCTGGATGTGGTTCTCTAGCAGCGCCTCGCAGACGCTGGTGCCGGTGGACGCTTCGATTTGCGCGCCTTGGGGGCAGTACTCGGGGTGCGGCAGGATCTTGATGACCGGCATCAAAGGCTCTCCACGTTGCGGCCGGCCAGTGCCTGCTGGATGCCGTGGTTCATGCGTTGGGCAGCGAAGTTTTCGGTGGCCTTGGCCAGCGCCTGGGTAGCGGCCTCGATGGCGGCGGCCTCGTTGCTGTCGGCGGCCACGCGGGCCAGCGTGGCCAGGGCCTCTTCGATGTCGGCGCGCTCGGCGGCGTCGATCAGGTCGCCGTCCACTTGCAGCGCACTGCGGGTGGCCATGATCAGGCGGTCGGCGTCCACGCGCGCTTCGGTGAGGGCGCGGGCGCGGATGTCCTGTTCGGCGGTGGCATAGCTTTCTTGCAGCATGCGAGCCACCTGGTCGTCGCTCAGGCCGTACGAGGGCTTGACGTCGATGTGCGACTCGACGCCGCTGCCTTGTTCGCGTGCGGTGACGCTGAGCAGGCCGTCGGCGTCCACCGTGAAGGTGACGCGGATGCGCGCGGCGCCGGCGGCCATGGGCGGGATGCCGCGCAGCTCGAAGCGGGCCAGGCTGCGGCAGTCCTGCACCAGGTCGCGCTCGCCTTGCACCACGTGCAGCGCCATGGCGGTCTGGCCGTCCTTGTAGGTGGTGAAGTCCTGCGCCTTGGCGGTGGGAATGGTCTCGTTGCGATGGACGATGCGCTCGACCAGGCCGCCCATGGTCTCGATGCCCAGCGACAGCGGGATCACGTCGAGCAGCAGCAGGTCCCCGGCGGCGTCGTTGCCGGCCAGCTGGTTGGCCTGGATCGCCGCGCCCAGGGCCACCACTTCGTCGGGGTTGAGGTTGATGAGCGGTTCACGCCCGAAGAACTCACCGACCACGCGGCGCACCTGCGGCATGCGGGTGGAGCCGCCCACCATCACCACGCCCTGCACCTCGTCGCGCGAAAGTTTGGCGTCGCGCAAGACCTTGCGCACGGCGGTCATGGTGCGGGCGGTGAGGTCCTGCGTGGCGGCTTCGAACTGCGCGCGGGTGACGGTGAACGCGATCTCGCGGCCGTCGAGCGTGGCGTGCACGGTGGCCTGGTCGGCATCGGTCAGCGCCTCCTTGGCTGCGCGGGCGGCGATGTGGATGGCGGCCTTGTCGCCGGGAGTGCGGGGCTGCACCCTGGCATCGGCCAGCATCACCTCGGCGAGCGCGCGGTCGTAGTCGTCGCCGCCCAGGGCCGAGTCGCCGCCGGTGGCGATGACCTCGAACACGCCACGCGAGAGCCGCAGGATGGAGATGTCGAAGGTGCCGCCGCCCAGGTCGTAGACCGCGTAGACGCCTTCGCTGGCGTTGTCCAGGCCGTAGGCGATGGCGGCTGCCGTGGGTTCGTTGATGAGACGCAGCACGTGGATGCCGGCCAGTTGCGCGGCGTCTTTGGTGGCCTGGCGCTGCGCGTCGTCGAAGTACGCGGGCACGGTGATGACGGCGCCGTACAGGTCGTCGTCGAAGGTGTCTTCCGCCCGCTGGCGCAGGGTGGCCAGGATCTCGGCGCTCACTTCCACCGGGCTCTTGATGCCGGCGCGCGTTTGCAGGGCCACCATGCCGGGCTGGTCGACGAAGAGGTACGGCAGCTTGTCGTGGTCGGCGATGTCGGCCAGGCCGCGGCCCATGAAGCGCTTGACCGAGGCGATGGTGTGCTGCGCGTCGTGGGCGCGGCCGACCAGGGCCTCGTGGCCGATCTGGCGGCCGCCGGCTTCGAGGTAGCGCACGACCGACGGCAGGATCACGCGTCCCTGTGCGTCGGGCAAACACTCGGCCACGCCGTGGCGCACGGCCGCGACCAGCGAATGGGTGGTGCCGAGGTCGATGCCCACGGCCACGCGCCGCTGGTGGGGGTCGAGCGCCTGACCCGGTTCGGAAATCTGCAGGAGAGCCATCGGGCTATTGTCCCAGCTGGTCGAAGCGCGCTTCGACGTCATGGGCAAAGCGCTCGATGAACATCAGGGCCCGCACCTGGTTGGCCGCCTCGGCGGCATCGCCGCGTTCGTCGAGGCAGGCCTCGATGTCGCGCAACACGTCGGCACGCGCACGGTTCAACTCCTGCGCCAGGCTGTCGAGGTCTTCCTCGCTACGGGCTTCGTCGAGTGACTCGCGCCACTCGAGCTGCTGCAGCAGGAACTGCGGCGGCATGGCGGTGTTGCTCTCTGCGTTGATGGGCGCACCGCGCAGCTCGCACAGATAGGCGGCGCGGCGCAGCGGGTCCTTCAGGCGTTGGTAGGCTTCGTTGATGCGCACCGACCATTGCATGGCGACGCGCTGGGCAGCGGCGCCCTGCGCCGCGAAGCGATCGGGATGGGCCTCGCGCTGCAGTTCTTTCCAGCGCGCATCGATGGCGGCGCGGTCCTGCTGGAAACGCTCGGGCAGCCCGAAGAGGACGAAGTCGCTGTCGCTGAGATTCACACGCGGAAGGATTCGCCGCAGCCGCAGCGGTCACGCTCGTTCGGGTTGTTGAAGCGGAAGCCCTCGTTCAAGCCTTCGCGCACGAAATCGAGTTCGGTGCCGTCGATGTATGCCAGGCTCTTGGGATCGATGAGCAGCTTGACCCCGTGGTTCTCGAACACCACGTCTTCGGGCGCGATCTCGTCCACGTACTCGAGCTTGTAGGCCAGGCCCGAACAACCGGTGGTCTTGACGCCCAGCCGCACGCCTACGCCTTTACCGCGCTTGGTGAGATAGCGGTTGACGTGGCGGGCGGCGGCTTCGGAAAGCGTGACAGCCATGTCTGGTTTCAGTGCGAATGCTTTTTCTTGTAGTCCTCGACGGCGGCCTTGATGGCGTCTTCGGCGAGGATGGAGCAGTGGATCTTGACCGGCGGCAGCGCCAGTTCTTCGGCGATCTGGCTGTTCTTCAGCGAAGCCGCCTGGTCCAGCGTCTTGCCCTTGACCCACTCGGTGACCAGCGAGCTCGACGCGATGGCCGAGCCGCAGCCGTAGGTCTTGAAGCGTGCGTCTTCGATCACGCCGGTGGACGGGTTGACCTTGATCTGCAGCTTCATCACGTCGCCGCAGGCGGGCGCACCCACCATGCCGGTGCCGACGCTCTCGTCGCCCTTGTCGAAGGAGCCGACGTTGCGGGGGTTTTCGTAGTGGTCGACGACCTTTTCGGAATAAGCCATGTTCAGTTCCTCCTGAAATGAGTCAGTGCGCAGCCCACTGGATCGTGTTGAGGTCGATGCCGTCCTGGTACATCTCCCACAGGGGGCTGAGTTCGCGCAGCTTGTGGACGTTCTTGCGGATGGTCTCGACGGCGTAGTCGATCTCTTCTTCGGTCGTGAAGCGGCCGATGGTGATCCGCAGGCTGCTGTGCGCCAGTTCGTCGCTGCGGCCCAGGGCGCGCAGCACGTAGCTGGGTTCGAGCGAGGCAGAGGTGCAGGCCGAGCCCGACGACACCGCCAGGCCCTTGATGCCCATGATCAGCGACTCGCCTTCGACGAAGTTGAAGCTGATGTTCAGGTTGTGCGGCACACGGTGCTCGAGGTGGCCGTTGACGAAGACCTGCTCGATGTCCGACAGGCCGTCCAGCAACCGCTTGAAGAGCGCCCGGGCCTTGGCCGCGTCTTGCGCCATTTCTTCCCTGGCGATGCGGAAGGCTTCGCCCATGCCCACGATCTGGTGCGTGGGCAAGGTGCCCGAGCGCATGCCGCGCTCATGACCGCCGCCGTGCATCTGCGCCTCGAGCCGCACGCGCGGCTTGCGACGCACGTAGAGCGCGCCGATCCCCTTCGGACCATAGGTCTTGTGGGAGGCCAGGCTCATCAAGTCGACCGGCAGGCTCTTGAGGTCGATCTCGACCTTGCCCGTGGCCTGGGCCGCGTCCACGTGGAAGATGACGCCCTTCTCGCGGCAGATGGCACCGATGGTGGCGATGTCCTGGATGACGCCGATCTCGTTGTTCACGAACATGACGCTGGCCACGATGGTGTCGGGGCGCAGGGCTGCCTTGAACGCATCCAGGTCGAGCATGCCGTCTTCCTGCACCTCGAGGTAGGTCACCTCGAAACCCTGGCGCTCCAGCTCACGCATGGTGTCCAGCACGGCCTTGTGCTCGGTCTTGACGGTGACCAGGTGCTTGCCCCGCGTCTTGTAGAAGTGGGCCGCGCCCTTGAGCGCCAGGTTGTTCGACTCGGTGGCGCCGGATGTCCAGACGATCTCGCGCGGGTCGGCGCCGATCAGGTCGGCCACCTGCTGGCGAGCCTTTTCAACCGCCTCTTCCGCTTCCCAGCCCCAGGCGTGGCTGCGAGACGCCGGGTTGCCGAAGTGCTCGCGCAACCAGGGAATCATGGCGTCCACCACGCGCGGGTCCACCGGCGTGGTGGCGCCGTAGTCCATGTAGATCGGGAAATGAGGAGTCGTATCCATGGCTGGCTGTTCGTCTAACTCTGTGGCTTGCCTTGCTATGCAGGGGTTGGGATCAGCTCTTGCTCATCGAGCTGCCGAGGGCGAAGACCGAGTTCGGCGCGTTCACGCGGATCGGCTTGACCACCGGCTGGCTGGAGATGGCCCGCTTGACCGCGGGCTTGTCTTCGATCTGCACGCCCTTGGCGAGCTGGTCATCGACCAGCTTCTGCAGCGTGACCGAATCGAGGAACTCGACCATGCGCTGGTTCAGCTGCGTCCAGAGCTCGTGCGTCATGCAGCGCCCGCCGTCTCCGGTGCAGTTTTCCTTGCCGCCGCACTGGGTGGCGTCCAGCGGCTCGTCGACGGAGACGATGATGTCGGCCACGGTGATTTCGGAGGCCTTGCGACCCAGCGTGTAGCCGCCGCCCGGCCCGCGGGTCGACTCGACCAGCTCATGCCGCCGCAGCTTGCCGAACAGCTGCTCGAGATAGGACAGCGAGATCTGCTGGCGCTGGCTGATCGCCGCCAGCGTGACGGGGCCGTTGTTCTGGCGCAGGGCCAGATCGATCATCGCGGTGACCGCAAAGCGGCCTTTGGTGGTGAGACGCATCGCAAGCTCCTTCTGCTTGGCAAACCTACTGTTCACCCCAGCGGCAACGCCGTTGAGGCCCGTCCCCGTTTCATTCACATGGGCGACCGAGTCGCGCCAGGGCAACGCGCTCAAACGGAGAGCAGACGTCAGCCGTGTTTGTTGACAATTTCCGTCAAGTATAACGGAAAGCCCAAACGGCCTAGTCGGGTAATAGATCGCGGAAGGAGGTCGATGGTTCCCGTGAATCCGGTAAGGATTTCGGGTCTATCTCGTGTCGAGAGACGACGCCGCGTCCGAGCTGAGCGCCTGTCGAAGCACGCCTTGCGAACCCGTCGACAGGCTCAGGACGAACGGAGGGCTAACGTAGTCGGGCATTCAGCTCGCCCAGCGCCTGCGGGCCCGGGCACAGCTGCGGTGCATCCAGGGTGTTCAACGGCCGGGCGCAGGTGCCCAGCGAACTGTGAAGGTCGACGGGTTGCGGATCGACGAACAGCAGCCCGGTCACGACCTCGCCCTTCGCCTCATGCTCCTGCATGTGGTGCAAAGCCGCGCGCCGATCTGTCGGATCGTAGTCCGGGTGCAGGCTGCGCAGGCGCAGCAGCGTGCCGTCGTGCAGGGGCACTTCGACCACCCTGCCCGGCTCGGCCGTGGCGCGGATCTCGTCACGGGGCGTGATGAAGTCGATGCGGCTCACCGCCTCGTTGTGCTCGCGCACATAGTCGTAGCTCTTGGTGCTGCCGGCGTGGTTGTTGAAGGCGACGCAGGGGCTGATCACGTCCACGAACGCGGCGCCGCCATGTTCGAGCGCGCCCTTGATCAAGGGCACCAGCTGCTCCTTGTCGCCGGAGAAGCCACGCGCCACATAGGTCGCGCCCAGCTGCAGGGCCATGCCCACCAGGTCGACCGGGCTGTCGCGGTTGATGGCGCCCTTCTTGCTGCGCGAGCCCTGGTCCGCCGTGGCCGAGAACTGGCCCTTGGTCAGCCCGTAGACGCCGTTGTTCTCCACGATGTAGGCCATGCGCACGCCTCGCCGCATGGCGTGGGCGAACTGGCCGAGGCCGATGGACGCCGAGTCGCCATCGCCCGACACACCCAGGTACAGCAGCTCACGGTTGGCCAGGCTGGCGCCGGTCAGCACGCTGGGCATGCGGCCGTGCACCGTGTTGAAGCCGTGTGACGCCCCCAGGAAATAGTCCGGCGTCTTGGAGCTGCAGCCGATGCCGGAGAGCTTGGCCACGCGATGCGGCTCGATGTCCAGCTCCCAGCAGGCCTGGATGATGGCGGCCGAGATCGAGTCGTGCCCGCAACCGGCGCACAGCGTGGACACCTTGCCTTCGTAATCGCGCCGGGTGTAGCCGACGCGGTTCTTCTTCAGCGCCGGATGGTGCAGCTCGGGTTTGGCGATCCAGGTCATGCGGCGGATTCTTGTGAGGCGGGCATCGGCGCACCGGCCGTGCCCGCGTGCTGGAGGATGGCGCGGGTGATGAAGCGGGCCGTGATGGGCGTGCCGTCGAAATGCAGCACCTTCACCAGCCGCTTGGGGTCGATTTCCAGCTCGTCGACCAGCAGCGAGCGCATCTGTGCGTCGCGGTTCTGCTCGACCACGAACACCTGGTCGTGCGCGGCGATGAATTCGGCCACCGAGTCGGGGAACGGGTAGGCCCGCAGACGCAGCGCATCCACGAAGACGCCCTCCCCGGCCAGCACCTGCAACGCCTCGTCCATGGCCGGACTGGTGGAGCCGTAGTAGATGACGCCCCGGCGCGTCGGCTCGGCCGCCGGCCGCAGCGCCGGTTGCGGCACCAGCGTGGCCGCGGTCTTGAACTTCTTGAGCAGCCTCTCGACGTTGTAGACGTAGTCCGGGCCGCGCTCCGAGTAGCGCGCATACGGGTCGCGCGTGGTGCCCCGCGTGAAGTAGCTGCCCTTGGTCGGGTGCGTGCCCGGCAGCGTGCGCCAGGGAATGCCGTCGCCGTCCACATCCTTGTAGCGACCGAAGTCCCGGCCGGCCTCCAGCTCGGCCGCGCTCATGACCTTGCCGCGGTCGTAGCCGCGCCCCGCGGGCCATTCGAAGGGTTCGCACAGGCGCTGGTTCATGCCGATGTCGAGGTCGGTCATCACGAACACCGGCGTCTGCAGCCGGTCGGCCAGGTCGAGCGCGCAGGCCGCGTGCTCGAAGCATTCCTGCGGATCCTGCGGCAGCAGCAGCACATGCTTGGTGTCGCCATGCGACGCATGGGCACAGGCCAGGATGTCGGCCTGCTGGGTGCGCGTGGGCATGCCGGTGGACGGCCCGCCGCGCTGCACGTCGATGATGGTCACCGGGATCTCGGCGAAGTAGGCCAGGCCGATGAATTCGGTCATGAGCGAGACGCCCGGCCCCGAGGTGGCGGTAAAGGCCCGCGCACCGTTCCAGCCCGCGCCCACCACCATGCCGATCGAGGCGATCTCGTCTTCGGCCTGCACGATGGCGAAGCTTTTCTCGCCGGTCGCCGGATCGGTGCGGTACTCGGCGCAGTAGCTGGCAAAAGCCTCGGCCACCGACGACGACGGCGTGATCGGGTACCAGGCCGCCACCGTGGCGCCGCCCCAGACGCAGCCCAGGGCGGCCGCGCTGTTGCCATCGACGAAGATGCGCTGGCCCACCGCGTCGGCCTGGCGTACGCGGATGCCCAGCGGCCATGACAGGTGCTCGCGCGCGAAGTCGCGGCCCAGGTGCAGGGCGCGCACGTTGGACGCCAGCAGCTTCTCCTTGCCGCGGTACTGCTCGCCGAAGAGCTTCTCGATCACCTCGGGGTCGATTTCCAGCAGCACCGACAACGCGCCCACGTAGACGATGTTCTTGAACAACTGGCGCTGCCGGGGGTCGCTGTAGACCGCGTTGCAGATCTCGGTCAGCGGCATGCCGATCACCTGCACGTCCTCGCGGAAGGACGAAGCCGGCAAGGGCCTCGTGCTGTCGTAGAACAGGTAACCGCCGGGCGACAGTTCGGCCACGTCGGCATCCCAGGTCTGCGGATTCATCGCCACCATCATGTCCACGCCGCCTCGGCGGCCCAGCCAGCCCGCCTCGCTCACCCGCACCTCGTACCAGGTGGGCAGGCCCTGGATGTTGCTGGGGAAGATGTTGCGCGGGCTCACGGGCACGCCCATGCGCAGGATGGCCTTGGCGAACAGCTCGTTGGCCGACGCCGAACCGGAGCCGTTGACGTTGGCGAACTTGATGACGAAATCGTTGACGGCTTCGATGCGGTTCATGCCGACACTCCCGCCGTGCCGCCCACCGCGTCGCGGCACGCAGGCCCCGCCTTGGTGGTCTCCAGCAGGAACTTCTGCATGTCCCACGCCCCCGTGGGACAGCGCTCGGCGCACAGGCCGCAGTGCAGGCAGACGTCTTCGTCCTTGACCATGACGCGGCCGGTCTTGAGCTGTCCCGATACGTACAAAGCCTGCTCCGGGTGCAGCGCGGGCGCTTTCAGCCGCGTGCGCAGCTCGGACTCGGTGCCGTTCTGGGTAAAGGTGATGCAGTCCACCGGACAGATGTCCACGCACGCGTCGCACTCGATGCAGGCCGATTCGGTGAACACGGTCTGCACGTCGCAGTTGAGGCAGCGATGCGCCTCGCGCAGCGCGGTGGCCGCGTCGAAGCCCAGTTCCACCTCGACCTTGATGCTGGCCAGCGCGATCTCGGCCTTGGCCCAGGGTACCTTGAAGCGGGCGTCCAGCGAGGTCTGGTTGTCGTAGCTCCACTCGTGGATGCCCATCTTCTGCGAGATGAGGTTGGTACGCGGCGCCGGCCGCTGCTCCACGTCCTGCCCGTGCAGGAAGCGGTCGATGGACACCGCCGCCTCGTGGCCATGGGCGACGGCGGTGATGATGTTCTTGGGGCCCAGCGCCGCGTCGCCGCCGAAGAAGACCTGCGGCAGCGTCGACTGGAAGCTGTCCTGGCCCAGGGCCGGCAGGCCGGTGTCGTGGAAGGCGATGCCGCAGTCCCGCTCGATCCAGGGGAAGGCGTTCTCCTGGCCCACGGCCACCAGCACCTCGTCGCAGGGGATGAAGACCTCCGGCTGGCCGGTGGGCACCAGGCTGCGCCGGCCGCGCTCGTCGTACACGGCCTCGACCACCTCGAAGCGCATGCCGGCGAGGCGCCCGCCTTCGTGCACGAAGGCCTTGGGCACGTGGTAATTGATGATGGGGATGCCCTCGTGCATGGCGTCTTCCTTCTCCCAGGGAGACGCCTTCATCTCCTCGAAGCCGCTGCGCACGATGACCTTGACCTCGCTGGCGCCCAATCGGCGCGCCGAGCGGCAGCAGTCCATGGCCGTGTTGCCGCCACCCAGCACGATGACCCTGGGCGCCACCCGTGTCACGTGGCCGAAGGACACCGAGGCCAGCCAGTCGATGCCGATGTGGATCTGGCCCGCGGCCTCCTGCCGCCCGGGCAGCGGCAGGTCGCGCCCGCGCGGGGCTCCGCAGCCGACGAACACCGCGTCGTAGCCTTCGGTCAGCAGCGCCTTCATCGATTCGATGCGCCGGCCCGCGACGAACTCGACGCCCAGGTCGAGGATGTAGCCGCACTCCTCGTCGATCACCGACTCGGGCAGGCGAAAGCGCGGGATCTGGGTGCGGATGAAGCCGCCGGGCTTGGCTTCTCCGTCGAACACCGTCACCTGATAGCCCAGCGGTGCCAGGTCGCGGGCGACGGTAAGCGAAGCCGGCCCGGCGCCGATGCAGGCGATGCGCTTGCCATTGGAGGCGGCCCGGCCCGGCATGCGGGCGCGAACGTCGTCCTTCATGTCGGCCGCCACGCGCTTGAGCCGGCAGATCGCCACCGGCTCGGGCTTTTCGGACTGCGCCTCCTCCACTCGGCCACGCCGGCAGGCGGGCTCGCAGGGCCGGTCGCAGGTGCGCCCGAGGATGCCGGGAAAGACGTTGGACACCCAGTTGACCATGTAGGCGTCGCCGTAGCGACCCTGTGCGATCAGGCGGATGTACTCGGGGACGGGGGTGTGGGCAGGGCAGGCGTACTGGCAATCCACCACTTTGTGGAAGTACGCCGGATCGGCGATATCGGTTCGCTGCAAACCAGGTCTCCTTGCCTGCCGGCTTCTCGTGCTGCGATGCAGCACGGGGCGCAAGCTGGAAATCAGTTTACGCGGGGGTCCGGGGCGGTTGAGCAATGGCTTTCCCGGAGGGCTGGTCCGGACAGGTCCGGCGAAGCCCGGCAAGGCCCTTCGACGGCTCAGGGCGAGCGGAGGTTGGAACCACCCTGTCCGTTCGGCCTGAGCCCTTGGACAAAGCTCAGGACATGCCTGACGAAGCCGCTCTGAGCCGCCCGTCCTAACCAACCGCCACGTTGTCGTGTCCCGGCCCGCCGAACGCCTGCTCCCGCAAGTTCGCCAACTGGTCCCGCACCCGCGCCGCCTTCTCGAATTCGAGGTTGCGCGCATGTTCCAGCATCTGCTTTTCCAGCCGCTTGATTTCCCTGGCCACGTCCTTCTCCGACATGTCCTGCGTCAGCGCGCGCTGGATCTCCTGCCGCTCGGCTTCCTTGCTCGCCTTCTCGCTGTAGACGCCGTCGATCAGGTCACGGACTTCCTTCACGATGCTGCGTGGCGTGATGCCGTGCGCCAGGTTGTGGGCGATCTGCTTGGCGCGGCGGCGCTCGGTTTCGTCGATGGCCCTGCGCATCGAATCGGTGATGCGGTCGGCGTACAGGATGGCTTTGCCGCCAAGGTTGCGGGCGGCCCGGCCGATGGTCTGGATCAGCGAGCGCTCGGCGCGCAGGAAGCCTTCCTTGTCGGCATCGAGGATCGCCACCAGCGACACCTCGGGAATGTCCAGTCCCTCGCGCAGCAGGTTGATGCCCACCAGCACGTCGAAGGCGCCCAGGCGCAGGTCGCGCAGAATTTCCACCCGCTCGACGGTGTCGATGTCGCTGTGCAGGTAGCGCACCTTCACGCCGTTGTCGCCCAGGTAGTCGGTCAGCTGCTCGGCCATGCGCTTGGTCAGCGTGGTGATCAGCACGCGCTCGTTCCGCTCCACACGAATGCGGATCTCCTGCAGCACGTCGTCGACCTGGTGCGTGGCCGGTCGCACTTCCACCTCGGGGTCGATCAGGCCGGTGGGCCGCACCAGCTGCTCGACCACCTGCCCGGCATGGGTGAGTTCGTACTGGGCCGGCGTGGCCGAGACGAAAACGACCTGGCGCATGCGGGCCTCGAACTCCTCGAACTTCAACGGCCGGTTGTCCAGCGCCGAGGGCAGGCGGAAGCCGTATTCCACCAGCGTGGTCTTGCGCTGGCGGTCGCCGTTGTACATGGCGCCCAGCTGCCCGATCATCTGGTGGCTCTCGTCCAGGAACATGAGCGCGTCCTTGGGCAGGTAGTCGGTCAGCGTGGACGGCGGCGCCCCGGGCGGCGCGCCCGAGAGGTGCCGCGTGTAGTTCTCGATGCCCTTGCAGTGGCCCACCTCGCTGAGCATCTCCAGGTCGAACCGGGTGCGCTGCTCCAGGCGCTGGGCTTCCACCAGCTTGCCGGCGTCGACCAGCTCCTTCAGCCGACCGGCGAGTTCGAGCTTGATCGACTCCACCGCCGACAGCACCTTCTCGCGCGGCGTCACGTAGTGGCTGGACGGGTAGATCGTGAAGCGCGGCACCTTCTGGCGGATGCGGCCCGTGAGCGGATCGAACAGTTGCAGCGACTCGATCTCGTCGTCGAACAGCTCCAGCCGCACCGCCAGCTCGCTGTGTTCGGCCGGGAACACGTCGATGGTGTCGCCGCGCACGCGGAAGGTGCCCCGCGAAAAATCGTGCTCGTTGCGCGTGTACTGCATGCGAATGAGCTGGGCGATGACGTCGCGCTGCCCGATGCGGTCACCCACGCGGCAGATGAAGCGCATCTGCGTGTAGTCCTCGGGGGCGCCAATGCCGTAGATCGCGCTCACGGTGGCCACGATCACGGTGTCGCGCCGCTCCAGCACGCTCTTGGTGGCCGACAGCCGCATCTGCTCGATGTGTTCGTTGATCGAGCTGTCCTTCTCGATGAACAGATCGCGCTGCGGCACGTAGGCCTCGGGCTGGTAGTAGTCGTAATAGCTCACGAAGTACTCCACCGCGTTGCGCGGGAAGAACTCGCGGAACTCGCTGTACAACTGCGCGGCCAGCGTCTTGTTGGGTGCGAACACGATGGCCGGCCGGCCCAGCCGGGCGATCACGTTGGCCATGGTGAAGGTCTTGCCCGAGCCGGTCACGCCCAGCAGGATCTGGAACACCTCGCCGTCCTGCACCCCCTCCACCAGCTTGTCGATGGCCTGCGGCTGGTCGCCGGCGGGCGGATAGGGCTGGAAAAGCTCGAAGGGCGAGCCCGGAAAACGCAGGAACTCGCCCCTCTTCTCGGAACTGGAAACTTCAACGATATCGGGCATGGATGAGCGAGAGGTCGGGCCGTACGGCCGGCTTAAAATCGGGGGCAGCCGCACAGCCTACAACAAGGCCGGCAACCGGGGCCCACCCCGGGCATCAGGCACTTTCCCCAAAAGGACCCCCATGTCTCCGTTTTCCGCCGTCGAGCTCGCGCCGCGCGACCCGATCCTGGGCCTCAACGAACAATTCAACGCCGACAGCAACCCCAAGAAGGTCAACCTCGGCGTCGGCGTGTACTACGACGATGCGGGCAAGCTGCCCCTGCTGCAGTGCGTGGCCCAGGCCGAGCAGCAGATGATGCAGTCGCCCAAGGCCCGCGGTTACCTGCCCATCGACGGCATCGCCGCCTATGACAAGGCGGTGCAGGCCCTGGTGTTCGGGGCCGGCAGCGAACCGGTCAGGAGCGGCCGCGTCGCCACGGCGCAGACGCTGGGCGGCACGGGCGCGCTCAAGGTGGGGGCCGATTTCCTGCGCAAGATCAACCCGGCCGCCAAGGTGCTGATCAGCGACCCCAGCTGGGAGAACCACCGAGCCCTGTTCAGCCAGGCCGGCTTCACGGTCGAGACCTACCCCTACTACGACGCCACCACCCGTGGCCTCAACTTCGAGGGCATGCTGTCTGCCCTGCGCAAGGCCGAGCCCGGCACCATCGTGGTGCTGCACGCCTGCTGCCACAACCCCACCGGCTACGACATCACCGCGCCGCAATGGGACCAGGTGGTCGCCGCCTGCCAATCGGCCCAGCTCGTGCCTTTCCTGGACATGGCCTACCAGGGCTTCGCCCAGGGCATCGAGGAAGACGGCGCGGTGATCGGCAAGTTCGCCGCGGCCGGCCTCACGTTCCTGGTGGCCACCTCGTTCTCCAAGAGCTTCAGCCTGTACGGCGAGCGCGTGGGCGGCCTGTCGGTGCTGTGCCAGGACAAGGCCGAGGCCGACCGGGTGCTGTCGCAGTTGAAGATCGCCATCCGCACCAACTACAGCAACCCGCCCACGCACGGCGCGGCCGTGGTGGCGGCCGTGCTCACCAACCCTGAGCTGCGCGCCCTGTGGGAGCGCGAACTGGGCGAGATGCGACTGCGCATCAAGCAGATGCGCCTGGCCCTGGTCGAAAAGCTCAAGGCCGCCGGCGTCAAGCGCGATATGGGCTTCATCACCGAACAGGTCGGCATGTTCAGCTACTCGGGCCTCACCAAGGACCAGATGGTGCGCCTGCGCGAGGAGTTCAGCGTCTACGGCACCGACACCGGCCGCATGTGCGTGGCTGCGTTGAACTCGCACAACATCGACTACGTCTGCGAGTCCATCGCCCAGGTGCTCTGAGCCCCACACGCCCTGCCACGGCCGCCCTCGGGCGGCTTTTTCGTGCGAATGGCGGCAAAGTGCCATTCACCCCCTCTTACGCAGAAAGCCCACCTTTTCCGTCGTCTGCGCCTGCTCACCTGTGACGAACTTGGCGTAACCCCGATGCTGGCGCGTGTGCTCTGCGACGAGCATGTACTCAGCCGCTGCCACTGATATATTGCATCGCACAACCGGACTTGGATCATGCTCTACCAGATCTACGAAGCACAACGCACCCTGTTGGAGCCCTTCGCGGACTTCGCCCAAGCCGCCGCCAAGCTCTACAGCAACCCTCTTTCCCCGTTTGGGAACAACCCGCTTTCGCAGCGCGTGTCGGCCAGCTATGAGCTGATGTACCGCCTGTGGAAGGACTACGAAAAGCCTGAGTTCGGCATCAAGACGGTGCAGGTCGGCGACGGCGAGGTGGTCATCCACGAATCCGTCGCACTCGACAAGCCGTTCTGCGAGCTGCGCCGGTTCAAGCGCTTCACCGACGACCCGCAGCGCCTGGAGATCATGAAGAAGCAGCCTGCGGTGCTGATCGTGGCGCCGCTGTCGGGCCACTACGCCACGCTGCTGCGCGACACCGTTCGCGCGATGCTGCAGGACCACAAGGTCTACATCACCGACTGGAAGAACGCCCGCACCGTCCCGCTGGACAAGGGCATCTTCCACCTGGACGACTACGTCAACTACGTGCAGGAGTTCATCCGCCACCTGCAGTCGCAATACGGCAACTGCCACGTGGTGAGCGTGTGCCAGCCCACGGTGCCGGTGCTCGCCGCCGTGTCCCTGATGGCCTCGCGCGGCGAGACCACCCCTTGGACCATGACCATGATGGGCGGCCCGATCGATGCCCGCCGCTCGCCGACCGCCGTGAACAACCTGGCGATGAACAAGAGCTACGACTGGTTCGAGAACAACGTGATCTACCGGGTGCCGCAAAGCTTTCCGGGAGCCGGCCGCCGCGTCTACCCTGGTTTCCTGCAGCACTCGGGCTTCGTGGCGATGAACCCCGATCGGCACCTGTCCAGCCACTACGACTATTTCGAGCACCTGATCGCCGGTGACGACGCCAACGCCGAGGCGCACCGCAAGTTCTACGACGAGTACAACGCGGTGCTCGACATGGACGCGGCCTACTACCTCGAGACCATCCGCGTGGTGTTCCAGGAGTTCCAGCTGGTCCACGGCACCTGGGACGTGCGCGGCCCCGATGGGCGCGTGGAACGCGTCAAGCCCGAGGACATCACCACCACGGCACACCTGACCATCGAAGGCGAACTGGACGACATCTCCGGCGCCGGCCAGACCGAGGCCGCGCACGAGTTGTGCACCGGCGTGCCCAAGAGCCGCCAGAAGCACCTGGAGGTCAAGGGCGCGGGCCACTACGGCATTTTCAGCGGCCGCCGCTGGCGCGACGTGGTCTATCCGCAGGTGCGCGAGTTCATCCAGCGTTTCCACGAATCCGACAAGCAGCCACGCCGCAGCCGCGCAGCGGCGGCGGCGGCCGAATCCGACGCGTGAGCCCGCTGGCGCAGCGCATCCACGCCGCCCTGCCGCAGACGCAATGCACGCGCTGCGGCTATCCCGACTGCGCCGGCTATGCCCAGGCCCTGGCCGAGGGCAGCGCGGACATCAACCGCTGCCCGCCCGGCGGAGCCGAAGGCGTGCAGCGCCTCGCCGCCCTCACCGCGCATGCGGTCCAGCCGCTGGACCCCGCGCACGGACTCGAAGGGCCGCGCACCGTCGCGTTCATCGACGAAGACTGGTGCATCGGCTGCACCCTGTGCCTGAAGGCCTGCCCCACCGACGCGATCATCGGCGGCAACAAGCACATGCACACCGTGATCGAGCCCTGGTGCACGGGCTGCGAGCTGTGCGTGCCGGTGTGTCCCGTCGATTGCATCCGGCTGGAGAACGCCAGTGGCGCACGCACCGGCTGGGCCGCCTGGTCCGATACCGACGCAACGGTCGCCCTGCGGCGCTACGAAGCCCGCAAGGCGCGACTGGCGCGTGAGGAAGGCGAGCAGCAGGTGCGGCTGGAGGCCAAGGCGCGTGCCAAGCTGGCCGACCTGCCCGGCACCACGCAGGGTGCCGAGGGCGCCGAAGCCGAGCGCAAGCGCTCCATCATCGAAGCGGCGCTCGCGCGGGCCAAGGCCCGCCGGCCGGCGGGCTGATCCTCAGTTCAGCTCGGCCACCGCCTCCCGCGCCTGCTCGAAACGCCGCGCCAACACGTGGGCCAGCGCCCGCAGGTCGTCATCGGGGAGGTTGTGCGCGTGCTGAAGCTGTTCCAGTGCATAGAGGGGGTCGCGCTGCATCATCGTGCTGCTCACGCTGAGGCCGTGGCTGCCCATGCGCAAGCTGAAGTCGCCCAGCACGTCGGGGCTCCACCCGGGGTCGACACGCGCCAGGCGCGCCATCGTGGCTGCGGGCGGTCGCACCGAGGGCGACTGGTACGCAAGATGTCGAAGATGCGCCATGGGGCCTCCTGTGCGAATGTGGGATTCAGCATAGGCAGCCCACCTGGCCGCGCGTGAGAGAAAACGCCTCCCCGCGGGTGCAGGAATCGGCGTACGGGAACGCCAGACGGCGGTGCGGGTCGCGTCAGCAGTTCCCCTTATCGCCCGGTGCTCGCCAGCGCCGTGAAGGCCGCCACCACCTCGGGCGGCGCCTGCACCAGTTCGATCAGCACGCCCTCCCCGCCCACCGGCGACTCATCGCTGCCGCGCGGGTGGATGAAGGTGATGTCGAACCCGGCCGCGCCGCGACGGATGCCTCCCGGCGCGAAGCGCACCCCTTGGGCGGAGAGCCATTGCACGGCCTGGGGCAGGTCGTCCACCCACAGCCCCACATGGTTCAGCGGCGTGGCGTGCACCGCGGGCTTGCGCTCGGGGTCGATCGGCTCCATCAGGTCCACCTCGACCTTCGCGGCGCCGCTGCCGAGGGCGCAGATGTCCTCGTCCACGTTCTCGCGCTCGCTGCGGAAGTGCCCGATCGTCTCCAGCCCCAGCAGATCGACCCACAGGCGCCGCAGCGGCTGCTTGCTGGTGCCGCCGATGGCGATCTGCTGCAGGCCCAGCACCTTGAACGGACGCGTCATTTCTCGAACTCCAGGATGGGTTGGTCCACCGCCAGCGACTCGCCCTGCGCGGTGAGCAGGCGCGCGACCACGCCATCGGACGCGGCGAACAGCACGTTTTCCATCTTCATGGCCTCGATCACGGCCAGCCGTTCACCGGCCTGCACGGCCTGTCCCGGCTGCACCGCCAGGTTGACCAGCAGCCCGGGCATGGGAGAGAGCAGGAAGCGGCTCATGTCCGGCGGCGGCTTGTAGGGCATGAGCGCGTGCAGCTCGGCCGCGCGAGGCGACAGCACCAGGGCCTCCAGGCGGCTGCCGTGGTGGGTGATGGCGAAACCCAGCGGATGGCGCGGCAGGCCGCGCTCGACCTGCGCGATGAAGGGACGGCCATCGACCGTGCCGCGAATGCGGGCGCCACCCAGGTGCCAGTCGCTGCAGATGCCCCAGCGGCGCCCCGCGATGTCGACGATGCTGGAGCCGGTTCGCGGCTCGAAATCGGACACCCGCACCGGGTGGCGCTGGTGCTGCCCGTCGGCCGCGAGCTGCACCACCACGAACTCACCGCCCGCCTTGAACTCGTGCCCCGGCAGTTGCCCGGTGATCCCGGCCGATCGCTGCAAGGCCCGGCGATGGACGTAGGCCGCCAGCGCCAGCAGGAACGACGGTTCCTCGTGCGCCACGTCCTCGGCCTTGAAGCCGCGGCCGTAGTGCTCGGCGATGAAGCCGGTGTTGAAGCGTCCGGCCTGGAACTCGGGATGGGCGAGCAGCGCCGCCTGGAAGGGCACGTTGCTGGAGATGCCGCGGATCACGAAGGCGTCGAGGGCGTCGCGCATGCGCTCGATGGCATCGGCACGGTCGCGGCCGTGCACGATCAGCTTGGCGATCATCGAGTCGTAGGTCATGGGGATTTCGCCGCCCTCGACCACGCCGGTGTCCACGCGCACGCCGCCCAGGACCACGCCCTCCTCGCCATAGCGCGCATTGCCCGGCTCGCCCGACGCGCGCACGTCGGCCGCCCACAGCGTCTCGCGCGGCGGCTGGAAGCGCACCAGCCGGCCGGTGGACGGCAGGAAACTGCGGAACGGATCCTCCGCGTTGATGCGGCACTCGATGGCCCAGCCCTCGCGCTTCACCTCGGCCTGCGTGATCGGCAGCTGTTCGCCGGCGGCCACCCGGATCATCAGTTCGACCAGGTCCAGCCCGGTGATGCACTCGGTGACCGGGTGCTCCACCTGCAGACGGGTGTTCATCTCCAGGAAGTAGAAACTCTGGTCCTTGCCGACCACGAATTCGACCGTGCCCGCACTCTGGTAGTCGACGGCCCGGGCCAGCGCCACCGCCTGCTCGCCCATGGCCCGGCGCGTCTCGTCACTGATGAAGGGGGACGGCGCCTCCTCGATCACCTTCTGGTGGCGCCGCTGAATGGAGCACTCGCGCTCGTTGAGGTAGATGACGTTGCCGTGCGCGTCGCCCAGCACCTGGATCTCGATGTGGCGCGGCTCCTCGACGAACTTCTCGATGAACACGCGGTCATCGCCGAAGCTGTTGCGGGCCTCGTTGCGGCACGACTCGAAGCCCTCGCGCGCCTCCTTGTCGTCGAAGGCCACGCGCAGGCCCTTGCCGCCACCGCCCGCGCTGGCCTTGATCATCACCGGGTAACCGATGTCGCGCGCGATCTCCACGGCGCGCTCGGCCGTCTCGATGGCGTCGTTCCAGCCGGGGATGGTGTTCACCCGGGCCTGGCTGGCGAGCTTCTTGGAAGCGATCTTGTCGCCCATGGCGGCAATGGACGCGTGCTTGGGCCCGATGAACACGATGCCCTGCGCCTCGACCTCGCGGGCGAAGTCTTCGTTCTCGGACAGGAAGCCGTAACCGGGATGCACGGCCTCGGCGCCGGTGCGCTTGCAGGCTTCGATGATGCGGTCGCCGCGCAGGTAGCTCTCGCGACTGGGAGCCGGACCGATGTGCACGGCCTCGTCGGCCAGTTGCACGTGGCGTGCGTCGCGGTCGGCGTCGGAGTAGACGGCGACCGTCCGGATGCCCATCTTGCGTGCCGTGCGGATGACACGGCAGGCGATTTCCCCGCGGTTGGCAATGAGGATCTTCTTGAACATGCGTGCGTCCTCTTTCACAGGGGAATATTGCCGTGCTTGCGCCATGGGTTGTCGAGCCTTTTTTCGCGCAGCATCACCAGCGAGCGGCAGATGCGCTTGCGCGTCTCGTGCGGCAGGATCACGTCGTCGATGAAGCCGCGCGCGCCGGCCACGAAGGGGTTGGCGAAGCGGGCCTTGTACTCGGCCTCGCGGGCGGCGAGCTTGTCGGGGTTGTTCTTGTCCTCCCGGAAGATGATCTCCACCGCGCCCTTGGCGCCCATCACCGCGATCTCGGCATTGGGCCAGGCGAAGTTGACGTCGCCGCGCAGGTGCTTGGAACTCATCACGTCGTAGGCGCCGCCGTAGGCCTTGCGCGTGATCACCGTCACCTTGGGCACCGTGCACTCTGCATAGGCGTACAGCAGCTTGGCGCCATGCTTGATGATGCCGCCGTACTCCTGCGAGGTGCCCGGCATGAAGCCCGGCACGTCGACGAAGGTGATGACGGGGATGTTGAAGGCATCGCAGAAGCGCACGAAGCGCGCCGCCTTGGTGCTGCTGCGGATGTCCAGGCAGCCGGCCAGCACCAGCGGCTGGTTGGCCACGATGCCCACGGTCTGGCCTTCCATGCGGGCGAAGCCGATCACGATGTTCCTGGCGTAATCGGGCTGCAGCTCGAAGAAGTCGCCATCGTCCACCGTCTTGACGATCAGCTCCTTCATGTCGTAGGGCTTGTTGGGGTTGTCGGGCACCAGGGTGTCGAGCGAGTAGTCCATGCGGTCCACCGGATCGTTGCTCGGGCGGATGGGCGGCTTCTCGCGGTTGTTCAGCGGCAGGTAGTTGTAGAAGCGGCGCAGCATCAGCAGCGCCTCGACGTCGTTGTCGAAGGCAAGGTCGGCGACACCGCTGCGGGTGGTGTGCGTGCCCGCGCCGCCCAGCTCCTCGGCCGTGACCTCCTCGTGGGTGACGGTCTTCACCACCTCGGGGCCGGTCACGAACATGTAGGAGCTGTCGCGCACCATGAAGATGAAGTCGGTCATGGCCGGCGAATACACCGCGCCGCCGGCGCAGGGGCCCATGATCATGCTGATCTGCGGCACCACGCCCGAGGCCATGACGTTGCGCTGGAACACGTCGGCATAACCGCCGAGCGAGGCCACGCCTTCCTGGATGCGCGCGCCGCCGGAGTCGTTCAGCCCGATGACCGGCGCGCCCACCTTCATGGCCTGGTCCATCACCTTGCAGATCTTCTCGGCGTGGGCTTCGCTCAGGGCGCCGCCGAAGACGGTGAAGTCCTGGCTGAAGACGAACACCATGCGGCCGTTGATCATGCCGTAGCCGGTGACCACGCCATCGCCCGGCACCTTCTGGTCGGCCATGCCGAAGTCGGTGCAGCGGTGCTCGACGAACATGTCCCATTCCTCGAAGGTGCCTTCGTCCAGCAGCAACTCCAGCCGCTCGCGCGCGGTGAGCTTGCCCTTGCGGTGCTGGGCCTCGATGCGTTTGGTGCCGCCGCCCAGCCGCGCCGCGGCGCGCTTGCGTTCGAGTTGTTCACGGATGTCTTGCATGGGGTGGCCTTGTCATTGGTCGTTCTGGCGCGCCTGCAGCAGGCGGCGGGCGGCGGTGGAGGCCGCGAGCCGCCCGGCCTCGACCTCCTGGGTGATGGCGGGCAGCAGCGCCTGCACGGCGGGGTGATGGCGGAATTCCTGGCGCAGGCCGGCCTCGATGCGTTCCCACATCCAGGACAGGGCCTGGTGCTGGCGGCGGGCCTGCAACTGGCCCGAGCGGGTGCGCGCCTCGCGCCAGGCGGTGGCGGCCTGCCAGAAGGTATGCACGCCGGTGCCGCGCAGCGCACTGAGCTGCAGCACGGGCTGTGGGGCGGCCGCGGATTCGCGGCCGTGCTGGGTGAACAGGCGCATGGCGCTGGTGATCTGCGCCTGGGCGCGGGTGGCGGCATCGGGGTCGAGGTCGGCCTTGTTGATCACCACCAGGTCGGCCAGCTCCATCACGCCCTTCTTGATGGCCTGCAGGTCGTCGCCGGCATTGGGCAGCTGCATGAGCACGAACAGGTCGGTCATGTGGGCCACGGCGGTCTCGCTCTGGCCCACGCCCACGGTTTCGACGATGACGATGTCGAAGCCGGCGGCTTCGCACACCAGCATCGCCTCGCGCGTTTTCTCGGCCACGCCGCCGAGCGTGCCGCTGGAGGGGCTGGGGCGGATGAAGGCGCGGTCATGGACCGACAGGCGCTCCATGCGCGTCTTGTCACCGAGGATGGAGCCGCCCGAGACGCTGCTGGAGGGGTCCACGGCGAGCACGGCGACCCGATGGCCCTGCCCGATCAGGTGCAGGCCGAGGGTTTCGATGAAGGTACTCTTGCCCACGCCGGGCACGCCGCTGATGCCGACGCGGAAGGCGTTGCCGGTGTGGGGCAGGAGCGCGGTGAGGAGTTCGTCGGCCTGCGCGCGGTGTTCGGGGCGGGTGGACTCGAGCAGCGTGATGGCCTTGGCCATGGCGCGGCGCTGGGCGGTGATGACCTGGGTAGCGAGAGGGGGTGCTTCGGTGGCGTAGAGGGTTGGCGGGGGCCCTTCGACAGGCTCAGGGCGAACGGATTCCTGAAGCTCGGACTGGGCCGCACTCCGGTCAGGCTGGGCCCCTTCCCGTTCGGGCTGGGCCCCCTCCCGTTCGGGCTGAGCCCCACTCCGTTCGGGCTGAGCGCCACTCCGTTCGGGCTGAGCGCCACTCCGTTCGGGCTGAGCTTGTCGAAGCCCCCGCGCCAAGACCATCACCCGCTCCCGATCCCCCGCCATCAGCGCTTCCTTCTTCGCGCGCGACCAGCCCTTGATCCGCTGCTCGAACGCCAGGGCCGCCTCACGAGTTTCGAACTCACCTTGCCACTTCAAACTGAACGGCTTGCGCAGCGCCGTATACCCGATGTCCCCCTCTTCATGCTGCCGCATCCGCGCGGCCAGATCGTCCGTGTGGCCCGTGTAATACGACCCGTCACGACATTCAAGGATGTACACGAAGAACGGCTTCATTCGCCTTCAACAGACTGCCTTGCGAATCTGCTCCAGCACGTCCTTCGCACTCGCGGGAATCGGTGTGCCCGGCCCATAGATGCCCTTCACGCCCGCCTGGTACAGGAAGTCGTAGTCCTGGCGCGGAATCACCCCGCCGACAAAGACCACGATGTCATCCGCCCCCTGCCGCCTGAGCTCTTCGATGATGGCCGGCACCAGCGTCTTGTGCCCCGCCGCCAGGGTGGACACGCCCACCGCATGCACGTCGTTCTCGATGGCCTGGCGGGCGCACTCTTCCGGCGTCTGGAACAGCGGGCCCATGTCCACGTCGAAACCCAGGTCGGCGAAGGCCGTGGCCACCACCTTGGCGCCGCGGTCGTGGCCGTCCTGGCCGAGCTTGGCGATCATCACCCGCGGCCGGCGACCCTGCTCGGTCGCGAACTGCGCGACTTCCTGCTGGAGCTTCTCCCAGCCTTCGGCCGAGTCATAGGCAGCTGCATACACACCGGTCACCTTTTGCGTATCGGCGCGATGGCGCCCGAACACCTTCTCCAATGCATCGGACACCTCGCCCACGGTGGCCCGCGCGCGCACGGCCTCGACCGTCGCCTGCAGCAGGTTGCCCTCGGCACCGCCGGCGATGGCGATGAGCCGCTCCAGGCAGGCCTGCACGCGCTGCGCGTCGCGCCGGCTGCGCAGCTCGTGCAGCCGCGCGATCTGCTGGTCTCGCACCTTCACGTTGTCCACTTCGAGGATGTCGACCGGGTCTTCCTTTTCCAGCCGGTACTTGTTGACGCCCACGATCACGTCGCGCCCGGCGTCGATGCGGGCCTGCTTCTCGGCGGCCGCGGCCTCGATCTTGAGCTTGGCCCAGCCCGAATCCACCGCGCGCGTCATGCCGCCCATGGACGCGACTTCTTCGATGATGGCCCAGGCCGCATCGGCCATGTCCTGGGTGAGCCTCTCCATCAGATAGCTGCCAGCCCATGGATCGACCACGCTGGTGATGTGCGTCTCCTCCTGGATGATCAGCTGGGTGTTGCGGGCGATGCGCGAGGAGAACTCGGTGGGCAGCGCGATGGCCTCGTCGAAGCTGTTGGTGTGCAGGCTCTGCGTGCCGCCGAACACCGCCGCCATGGCTTCGATGGTGGTGCGCACGATGTTGTTGTACGGGTCCTGCTCGGTGAGCGACCAGCCCGAGGTCTGCGAGTGCGTGCGCAGCATCAGGCTCCTGGGGTTCTTCGCGCCGAAGCCTTTCATGATGCGGCACCACAGCAGGCGGGCCGCGCGCATCTTGGCGATCTCCAGGTAGAAGTTCATGCCCACCGCCCAGAAGAACGAAAGGCGGGGGGCGAAGTCGTCGACGTCCAGCCCCTTGGCCAGCGCCGTCTTCACGTACTCCTGGCCGTCGGCCAGCGTGAAGGCCAGTTCCAGCGCCTGGTTGGCCCCGGCTTCCTGCATGTGGTAGCCGGAGATGGAGATGGAGTTGAACCGCGGCATCTCGCGCGCGGTGTACGCGATGATGTCCCCGATGATCCGCATGCTGGGCTCGGGTGGGTAGATGTAGGTGTTGCGGACCATGAACTCCTTGAGGATGTCGTTCTGGATGGTCCCCGACAGCTTGTCCTGCGGCACGCCCTGCTCCTCGGCCGCCACGATGTAGCCCGCCAGCACCGGCAGCACCGCGCCGTTCATGGTCATGGACACCGACACCTTGTCCAGCGGAATGCCGTCGAACAGGATCTTCATGTCCTCGACCGAATCGATGGCCACGCCCGCCTTGCCCACGTCGCCGGTCACGCGCGGATGGTCGCTGTCGTAGCCGCGGTGCGTGGCCAGGTCGAAGGCGACCGACACGCCCTGGCCACCGGCCGCCAAGGCCCGCCGGTAGAAGGCATTGGATTCTTCGGCGGTGGAAAAGCCCGCGTACTGGCGAATGGTCCAGGGCCGCACCGCGTACATGGTGGCCTGCGGCCCGCGCAGGTAAGGCTCGAAGCCCGGCAGCGTGTCGGCGTGCGCAAGGCCCTGCAGGTCGGCCGCGGTGTAGAGCGGCTTCACGGCAATGCCATCGGGCGTGATCCAGTTCAGGGCCTGCACGTCGCCGTCGGGCGCGGACCTGGCGGCGGCGCGCATCCAGTCCTCGAGGCTGGCCACACGGAATTCGGGATCTTGGCTCATGGGGTTTCCAGGGAATGCCGCGGCAGTCTACATCATTCATAATTATTGATCACGCACTCCCCACCTCGACGATCAACCATGTCCGCCCTCTCGCTCGCGCCGCGCGCCCTGTACGAAGAAGTGGCCGAACGCATCCGCCAGCGCATTTTCCGCCGTGAGCTGGAGCCCGGCAGCTGGATCGACGAGGTCAAGCTGGCCCAGGAATACGGCATCAGCCGCACCCCCCTGCGCGAGGCGTTGAAGGTGCTCGCCGCCGAGGGCCTGGTGACCATGAAGGTGCGGCGCGGAGCCTACGTCACCGAAGTGTCCGAGCGGGACCTGGCCGAGGTCTACCACCTGCTCGCGCTGCTGGAGAGCGATGCCGCCGGCGAGGTGGCCGCCCGCGCGAGCGACGCCGAGATCGCCGAACTGCAGGCGCTGCACGCAGAGTTGGCCAGCGCAGTGAAGCGGCGCGACCGCTTCTTCACGCTCAATGAACGCTTCCACACGCGCCTGCTCGAGATCGCCGGCAACCGCTGGCGCAATCAGGTGGTGGCCGACCTGCGCAAGGTGATGAAACTGAACCGGCACAACTCGCTGCTCAGGCAAGGCCGGGTCGAGGAATCACTGGCCGAGCACCAGCGCCTGGTGGATGCGCTGGTGCGCCGGGACGCCGAGGCGGCCGTGCGCCGCATGCGCGAGCACTTCGCCGGGGGGCTGGAAGGGGCGCGTGGCGCGCCGGCCGCGGCCGCCTAGCTACTGCACCGACGAGGTGACCGGCGGCTGGTCACCGGGTGGCGCGAAGAGCTGCGCCGCGTCCACCGCATCGAAGTGGTATTGCCGGCCGCAGAAGTCGCAGCCCACCTCGATCTCGCCCCGCTCGGCAATGATGCTGTCGGCCTCTTCGCGGCCCAGCCCCCGAATCATGCCGGCCACGCGTTCGCGGCTGCAGGTGCAGTGAAACTTCGGGGTCATGGCCGGGAAGCGCAGGACCTGCTCTTCCCAGAACAGGCGCCGCAGGATGGTCTCGACATCGAGCGTGAGCAGCTCCTCGCGGGTGAGGCTGGCGGCCAGCGTGGCGATGCGGTTGAAGTCTTCGTTGACGCCGATCTCGTCTTCGTTGGCCTTGCTCACCAGGCTGCCGGCCAGGTTGCCTTCGCCCTCGATGGGCAGGCGCTGGATCAACAGGCCCGCGGCCACGTGCTCGTCGGCCGCCAGCACGAGGCGGGTGTCCAGCTGTTCGGACTGCAGCATGTAGTGCTCCAGCACCTCGGACAGCCGCTCGATCTTCTCGCGCTGGTCGCCGTGCAGGGGCACCACGCCCTGGTACGGCTGCTGGCCCGGCAGCTTGTCGCGCGGATCGAGCGTGATGGCGCAGCGGCCCTGGTTGCGCACGTTGACCAGGTCGGACAGCAGCGCGTCGTGGGTCACGTCGCCCACCACCTTGGCCGTGACGCGCAGCGACAGGTCGTGCTGCACCTCGGCCACCGCCACCTTGACCGGGCCGTCGCCGAAGATCTGCAGGATGAGCGCGCCGTTGAACTTGATGTTGGACTGCATCAGCGCGCCGGCGGCCGCCATCTCGCCCAGCAGCCGCGTGACGGGGGGCGCCCACGGGTGGGCCTCGCGGCGGCGCAGGACCTCGGTCCAGGCGTCGGTCAGGCGCACGATCATGCCGCGCACCGGCAGGCCGTCGAACAGGAACTTGTGCAACTCGCTCAAGGAAACCTCAGCCGATCTTGCGAAGCCCGCGCGCGTAGCGGCGGGCGTTGTCCACGTAACTCTCGGCGCTGTGGGCCAGCCGCTGGGCCGCGGCGTCATCCAGCGTGCGCACCACCCGCGCGGGGCTGCCGATGATGAGCGAGTTGTCCGGGAACTCCTTGTTCTCGGTCACCACGCTGCCGGCGCCGATGATGCAGTTGCGGCCGATGCGCGCGCCATTGAGCACCACCGAGCCGATCCCGACGAGGGTGTTGTCGCCGATGGTGCAGCCGTGGACCATCACCTGGTGGCCGATGGTCACGTTCTCTCCGATGGTCAGGGGCTTGCCGTCATCGGAGTGCAGCACGGAGCAGTCCTGCACGTTGCTGTTGCGGCCGATGCGGATGGTCTCGTTGTCGCCGCGAATGACGGCGTTGAACCAGACGCTGGCGTTCTCGCCGAGCTCGACGGCGCCGATGACCTGGGCACTGTCGGCCACCCATGCGCCCTGCTCCAGTTGCGGGGTCCTTCCGTCCAGTTCGTAGATCGCCATGTGCTTCGCCGGGCAAAAGAGAGCCATTGTAGGGAGGGCTCTACCGATCAGTGCCCGAGCTATGCTCGCGCGATGCCCACCCTTCGAGAACAAGCATTGGCGGTGCTGCGGCAGGCCGATCCCGGCCTGAAGGCCGAGGCAGCGCGCGCCTTGCACCTGCAGGATGATTGCGGCGAGGCGCTCACCCTGCACGAGCCGCCGGGGCTGCCGGGCCGCCCGGCCGAGCCGCAGCTGGTGCCCCACACGGCGCTCAAGTCGCGCCCCGTGCATACGCCCGCGGGCCGCGCCGCGCTGCTTCACGCGCTCGCCCACATCGAGTTCAATGCCATCGACCTGGCCGCCGACCTGGTCTGGCGCTTCGGCGGCATGCCGCCCGAGTTCTACCGCCAGTGGGCGGTGGTCGCGCAGGAGGAAGCGCTGCATTTCCAGCTGCTTCGCGCCAGGCTGCAGGCGACGGGGCACGACTACGGCGACTTCCCGGCGCACAACGGCCTGTGGGAGATGGCCCGCAAGACCCGGCACGACCTGCTGGCCCGGCTGGCGCTGGTGCCGCGCACGCTGGAGGCGCGTGGCCTGGATGCCTCGCCGCCGATCCGCGCCAAGCTGCTCGCGGCCGGCGACACGGAATCGGCCGCGGTGCTGGACATCATCCTGCGCGACGAGATCGGCCATGTGGCGGTGGGCAACCGCTGGTACCGCCACGTGTGCGAGGCGCGGGGGCTGGACCCGGTCGCCACCTATGCACAGCTGGCCCGGCAGTACGAGGCACCGCGGCCGCGCGGGCCCTTCAACCTGGATGCCCGGCGCGCCGCTGGTTTTGCCGAGGACGAACTGAATGCGCTGCTCGCGAACTAGGGAGACCGACGGATGTTGATCAACTGCGCGGCCTATTGCGACGGCCGCAAGCTCGCCGACATCGAGATCGGCGCGATCCACGACTACCTGCAGCGGCCCGACTGCTTCGTCTGGGTGGCGCTGCAGGATGCCTCGCCCGACGAGCTGCGCGTGCTGCAGGCGCAGCTCGAGCTGCCCGAGTTGGCGGTGGAGGACGCGTTGCACGGGCACCAGCGGCCCAAGGTGGAGGAGTACGGCGACTGCCTGTTCACCGTGCTGCACCTGCTGCACCACGAGCCCGCGCAGATCGAGGTGGGCGAACTGGCCGTCTTCACCGGCCCGCGCTTCGTGCTGTCGGTGCGCAATCGCAGCGAGCAGCGATTCCTCGGGGTGCGGGCGCGCAGCGAGCGCGAGCCCGAACTGCTGCGCTTCGGGCCCGGTTACGTGCTCTACGCCCTGATGGACGCGGTGGTGGACCGCTACTTTCCGCTGGTCGAGCAACTCGAGGACGAACTGGAGCAGATCGAGGCCGACATCTTCGGCGATCGGCTGCCCGGCCGCGCCACCGTCGAGCGGCTCTACCTGCTCAAGCGGCGAACCACGGTGCTCAAGCAGGCCGCGGCGCCGCTGCTCCATGACATCGGGCGCCTCTACGGCGGACGCGTGCCCGGCCAGGTGGCGGCGGTGCAGGACTACGTGCGCGACGTGGCCGACCACCTGACGCGCATCAATGCCAGCATCGACGGCCTGCGCGACACCATCGCGACCGCCATCCAGGTCAACCTGTCGCTGGTCACCATCGACGACGGCGCGGTGACCAAGCGGCTGGCGGCCTACGCGGCGATCTTCGGCGTATGGACCGCGCTGGCCGGCCTGTGGGGCATGAACTTCGAGTTCATGCCGGAGCTGGGCTGGCGCTACGGCTACCTGTTCGCGCTGGGCCTCATCACGGCCGCCTGCGCGGCGCTGTTCATCCGCTTCCGCCGCATCGGCTGGCTCTGAGCTGAGCGGCCTCGCTTTCTAGAATGGCGGGGATGACGACAGAAACAACGGTGCTGCCGGCCTTGCGGCAAGCCACCGCCGCCGCGCACCTGGAAATCGAATCGGTGATGCGGCTCGACCGCCTGGACTCACCTGCCAGTCTTGCCGCGGCCCTGCAGGTCTTCGAATCCTTCCTTTCGGCTTGCGAACCGATGATCGGCCGGGCGCTGCCACCCGGCATGCGCGAGTGGTTCGAACATCATCGCCGCGCGGGCTGGGCCGCGCAGGATCTCGATGCGCTGCACACATCCCCACTGCCGCGCGATGCGATGGCCGACCTGGCCATCGGCTCGGCCGCGCAGGCCCTGGGATCGCTCTATGTGCTGGAAGGATCGGCCCTGGGCGGACGCGTGATCGCCCGTCACCTGCGCGACGCGATAGGTGTGACCGAGGCCAACGGCGGCCGCTATTTCGGCGGACGCGGCGAGCACACCGGGGCGGTCTGGCGTGAGTTTTGCGCCCTGCTCGACCGGCACATCGCCGACGAGCCGGCAGCGCGAGAGCAGGCCTGTGCAGCGGCGATCGACACGTTCAAGGCGCTGACACGCCGGCTGCGTGATCGGCTGGCGACAGCACCGGCCGCATCGGCAGGGTGAGCCGACCGCTCTGCTACCCTCCCGCCCAACGCACGAGCTTCCCCTTCCCCGCCCATGAAAACCGCCTTCGTCTTCAACGGCCCCAACCTCAACCTGCTGGGCACGCGCGAGCCGCAGATCTATGGGGCGCAAACCCTCGCCGACGTGGAGGCCCTGTGCCGCCAGGCCTGCGCCGAACACGGGCTGGCGCTGGACTTTCGCCAGACCAACCATGAAGGCGAGCTGGTGACCTGGATCCAGGAGGCGGGCCGCGCCCAAACCCAGGGCAAGGCGGCCGGCATCATCCTCAATGCCGGGGCCTACACACACACCAGCGTGGCCCTGCACGATGCCATCAAGGGTTCGGGGGCACGGGTGATCGAGCTGCACATCAGCAACGTGCACGCCCGCGAAGCCTTCCGGCACCACAGCTACATCTCGCCAGTGGCGCAGGCGGTGATGGCCGGCTTCGGCGTGCCGGGCTACGCCCTGGCCGTGGCGGCGCTGGCCGGAATGGATCGCTGAAGCTTTCGAGCTGCCGCTCGGGCCACCCTTAGTGGTCCAGCGGCTCGATCAGCAGGTTGTCGCCCTCGCGCGTGACCCGAAGCTTCAGATCGCGCAGTTCGGTGATTTCTTTTCGGGCCGCACGCGACGGACCGGCGCCCATGCGGGCCGTGTCGGGCTCGGCGGAACGGGCCGACTGCACCACCGGCTGCAGCGGCCGCAACTCGTCGCAGCTGCTGATGTTGTCGAACACCAGGTGGCCACCGGGGTACATGCCGGGCACCGTCTCGTGCAGCGGCTTGCTCATGTCCACCGGCGATTCGCGCCCGTGATAGAGCACGCGGTTGCCGGCGTCGTAGACGGTGTAGCACTGCGCCGTCGCCTGCCCTGCCGCCAGGCAGCCCAGTGCCAGAAGTGCTGATCCGATGAGCCGCATGATGAGTCTCCCTGTACGGCGCCGCTCGTCGGCGCCCGAAGGCTCATCTTGAGAGGTATTGCACGCGCCGGCAGTTGCCGGCGGTGACAGCTGCAAGCGCTCGTTAACGCTGCAGAGGAACGCCGGTCTTGGCCTGCAGGGCTTCGAAGCTCACGTCGGGCGCCAGCTCGACCACTTTCAGGCCCTCGGCCGTGACGTCCATCACCGCCAGGTCGGTGATGATGCGATCGACCACGCCCACGCCCGTGAGGGGCAGCGTGCACTGGGGCAGGATCTTCAAATCGTGGGTGCCGTCCTTCTTGCGGGCCACGTGCTCCATCAGCACGATGACGCGCGGCACGCCGGCCACCAGGTCCATGGCACCGCCCATGCCCTTGACCATCTTGCCGGGGATCATCCAGTTGGCCAGGTCGCCCTTTTCGCTGACCTGCATGGCGCCCAGGATGGACAGGTTGATCTTGCCGCCACGGATCATGGCGAAGGACTGGTCGCTGCCGAAGATCGACGAGCCCTTGATGGTGGTGACGGTCTGCTTGCCGGCGTTGATGAGGTCGGCGTCGACCTCATCGTCGTACGGGAACGGGCCGATGCCCAGCATGCCGTTCTCGGATTGCAGCCACACCTCCTTCTCGGGCGGCACGAAGTTGGCCACCAGGGTGGGGATGCCGATGCCGAGGTTCACGTAAAAGCCGTCCTCGAGTTCCTGGGCCGCGCGCGCGGCCATCTGGTCTTGGGTCCAGGGCATGTGAAGTCTCCTTAGGAACGCGGGCGGGTGGTGCGCTTCTCGATGCGCTTCTCGGGGCTGGGGTTGTGCACGATGCGGTGCACGTAGATGCCAGGCAGGTGCACGTCGTCAGGGGCGATGTCGCCGACCTCGACGATGCGCTCCACCTCCACGATGCAGACCTTGCCGGCCATGGCCGCGGCCGGGTTGAAGTTGCGAGCGGTGAGGTTGAAGCGCAGGTTGCCCGACTTGTCGGCCACGTGCGCCTTCACCAGGGCCACGTCGGGCACCAGCGAGCGCTCCATCACGTAGGTCTCGCCGTCGAAGTCGCGCAGTTCCTTGCCCTCGGCGATCATGGTGCCCACGCCGGTCTTGGTGAAGAAGGCCGGGATGCCGGCGCCGCCGGCGCGCAGCTTCTCGGCCAGCGTGCCCTGCGGCGTGAACTCGAGCTCGAGCTCTCCGGCCAGGTACTGCCGCTCGAATTCCTTGTTTTCGCCGACGTAGCTGGAAATCATCTTGCGGATCTGCCGCGTCTCGAGCAGCTTGCCCAGCCCGAAGCCGTCGACGCCGGCGTTGTTGGAGATGACGCTGAGCTCGCGCACGCCACTGTCGCGCAGTGCGTCGATGAGCGCCTCGGGAATGCCGCAGAGGCCGAAGCCGCCGACGGCCAGCAACTGGCCGTCGCGCACCACGCCGTCGAGCGCCGCTTGGGCACTGGGATAGAGCTTGTTCACGTGAAGAGTCTCCTCAATGGGAACCGGGAAGGATGAAGCGACGATACTACGTACCCAGCTACGTAGTATTCCCTAGAAAGAAGCCCCATGGACCTGGACTACCGCATGGCCTTCGACCTGGCCCCGGTGGGCTTGTGCCTCTCGCGCCACCGCCACATCGTCGACTGCAACCAGCACCTGTGCGAGATGTTCGGCAGCACGCGCGACGCGCTGATCGGGCAATCGTTCCAGATTCTGTACCCGAGCGCGGACGAATACGAGCGCCTGGGCGCGCGCATGGCGCCCATCCTCAACGCGCGAGGCCACTACGCCGACGACCGCATCATGATGCGCAGCAACGGCGAAACCTTCTGGTGCCATGTCACCGGCCGGGCGCTGGACCGGGCTGCGCCGCACGCCGCCGGCATCTGGGCTTTCGAGGACCTCAGCGCGCAGCGGCCCGTGAAGGCCGAGCTCACGCCGCGCGAGCGCGAGGTCGCGGCCCGCCTGCTCGATGGCATGACCTCCAAGGAGATCGGCAAGACGCTGGAGATCAGCCACCGAACGGTGGAGATCTACCGCGCCCGGCTGATGCGAAAGTACAAGGCGAGCACCACGGCCGACCTCGTGCACAAGCTGATGGCGGGCGCCGGCTGATCACGGCCGAACCGCCTTGCACCGGGCCCTACACTGCCCGTCCATGCCCATCCCACAGCAGCGCCCGGCGGCCGGCGCTCCCCGGTCCCTCTCGGGCCTGCGCCCTTTCGTCAGGCCCTACCGCGGCCGCATCGCCGCGGCCATCGCGCTGCTGGCTCTGGCTTCGGTGGCCACCCTGCTTTTTCCGCTGGCCCTGGGGCGGCTGATCGATGCCGGCCTGGCGGCGTCCAGCGACGCCGCGGCCGCGCAGGCCTTGCAGCGGCACTTCCTGGCGCTGTTCGGAGTAGCGGTGGCCCTGGGGGTGTTCTCGGCCGGCCGCTTTTACCTGGTCAGCTGGCTGGGAGAGCGGGTCACGGCGGACCTGCGCAATGCCGTTTACGCGCACGTGCTGCGGCAAAGCCCGGAGTTCTTCGAGACCACGCAGACCGGCGAGGTCCTGTCCCGACTGACCACCGACACGACGCTCGTGCAGACGGTGGTGGGCTCGTCCTTCTCGCTCGGGCTGCGCAATGCCGTGATGGGTCTGGGCGCGCTGGCCATGCTGGTGTGGACGCACCCCGGCGTGATGGGCCAGGTGCTGCTGGTGTTGCTGCTGGTGGTGCTGCCGGCCATGGCTTTCGGCCGGCGCGTGCGCCGGCTCTCGCGGGCCAGCCAGGACCGGGTGGCCGATTCGAGCGCCATCGCCGCCGAGGTGCTGGACGCGGTGCCGGTGGTGCAGAGCTACACCGCCGAGGCGCGCGAGGCCGCGCGCTTCGACCGGGCCACCGAGCAGGCCTTCGCCACCAGCGTACGCCGCAACCGGGCGCGCGCCCTGCTGGTGGCCTTCGTGATCATCGGCACGGCCGCCCTGCTGCTGTGGGCGCTGTACCAGGGGACGCAGGCGGTGCTGGGCGGCCGCATGACGCCGGGGCAGCTCGGGCAGACGGTGGTGTATGCGGTGATCCTGGCCGGCTCGGTGGCGGTTCTCGGCGAGGTGTACGGCGACCTGCTCCGGGCGGCCGGGGCGACCGAACGCCTGATGGAGCTGCTGCAGGCGAGCTCACCGGTGCGTTCGCCCGATGGTGCCGCCTCCCTGGCGCCTTCGGCGAAGCCCAGCGCATTGCGCATCGAAGGCCTGCGCTTCCACTACCCGTCGCGGCCCGACACGCCCGCCCTGGCCGACCTGACCCTCGACATCCGGCCCGGGGAAACCGTGGCCCTGGTGGGCCCGAGCGGCGCGGGCAAGAGCACGCTCTTCCAGCTGCTGCTGCGTTTCTATGACCCGCAGCAGGGACGCTTGCTGCTGGATGGCGTGCCGATCGCCAGCCTGCGGCTGGCGGACCTGCGCGATCGCATCGCCCTGGTGCCGCAGGACCCGGTGATCTTCTCGGCCAGCGCGCGCGAGAACATCCGCTACGGCCGCCCCGGTGCCAGCGACGAGGAGGTGCTCGCGGCGGCGCGGGGCGCGTACGCCCACGACTTCATCGGGGCGCTGCCCGGCGGCTACGACAGCTTCCTGGGCGAGCGCGGCGTGCGGCTGTCGGGCGGGCAGCGCCAGCGCATCGCCATCGCGCGGGCGATGCTCAAGGCCGCGCCCCTGCTGCTGCTGGACGAGGCCACCAGCGCGCTGGATGCGCAAAGCGAACGGATGGTGCAGGCGGCGCTGGAGTCTGCGATGCGTGGCCGTACGACGCTGGTGATCGCACACCGCCTGGCCACCGTGCAGAAAGCCGACCGCATCGTGGTGCTGGACCACGGGCGCGTGGTCGAACAGGGGCGGCACGAGGAGTTGCTGGCCGCGGGCGGGTTGTACGCGCGGCTCGCCGGGTTGCAGTTCGTGGGCTGAATCTGTTGACGGCTTCGACGGCGCGCGTGGGTCTCCGGCCCCATCGCCGCCAGCGCCCTTCGACAGGCTAAAGGCGAACAGGGAGGGGCAGGCTCAGGGCGAACGGGGCCGAACGGCCGGAGAGTTCGGGGCCGACGAACTCAGAGCTTCTGCTCGACCCACCCCTGCACCGAGCGCAACGCCTCCGGCAGCTTCGCGGCATCGGTGCCGCCCGCCATGGCCATGTCGGGCTTGCCGCCGCCCTTGCCGCCGACCTGCTGGGCGACGAAGTTGACCAGCTCGCCGGCCTTGATGCGGTCCATGCGGTCGGCGGTGACACCGGCGGCCAATTGCACCTTGGCGCCATTGACGGCAGCCAGCACGATGGCCGCGGACTTGAGTTTGTCCTTGAGCTTGTCCATGGCCTCGCGCAGCGTGCGCGCATCGGCACCGGCCAGCGTGGCTGCCAGCACCTTGGTGCCCTTGACGTCCACCGCCTGGGCCACCAGCTCGTCGCCCTTGCTGGAAGCCAGCTTGCCCTTGAGCGCAGCGACTTCCTTTTCCAGCGAGCGCACCTGCTCGAGCACCTGGCCGATGCGGGCCTGCAGCTCGGTCACCGGCGCCTTGAGGGCCGAGGCCGCGCTCTGCACCGTGGCTTCCATGTCCTGCAGGTAGGCCAGCGCGTTGGCGCCGGTGATGCCCTCGACACGGCGCACGCCGGCGGCGACGCCCCCTTCGCTCACGATCTTGAACAGGCCGATGTCGCCCGTGCGCTGCACGTGCGTGCCGCCGCACAGCTCGCGGCTGCTGCCGATGTCGAGCACACGGACGGAGTCGCCGTACTTCTCGCCGAACAGCATCACCGCGCCGGTGGCCTTGGCGTCGTCGATGGCCATCACCCGCGCCTGCGTCGGGTGGTTGGCCAGGATCTCGGCGTTGACGCGCCGCTCGATCTCGTGGATCTGGTCGGCGGACAAAGCCTGGTTGTGGGTGAAGTCGAAGCGGGTCTTGTCGGCATCGACCAGCGAACCCTTCTGCTGCACGTGCGTGCCCAGGACCTCGCGCAGGGCCTTGTGCATCAGGTGGGTGACGCTGTGGTTGCGCATGGTGGCCTGGCGCCGGGACACGTCCACCCGGGCGGTGACGGCATCGCCCACGCGCAGCACGCCTTGCGTCTGGGTGCCGTGGTGGCCGTAGACGTCGGCCTTGATCTTCTGCGTGTCGTCCACGCCGAACTGCAGGCCTTCGGCGTCGAGCACGCCGCTGTCGCCCACCTGGCCACCGCTCTCGGCGTAGAAGGGCGTGGTGTCCAGCACCACCACCCCGGGCTGGCCCTCGGGCAGTTCCTGTGCCGGGGTGCCGTCGCGATAGATGGCGACCACGCGAGCCGGCTCTTCCAGCAGCTCGTAGCCGGTGAAGGGGTGGCCGGCGCCGGTGTATTCGAGCGCGCGGTCCATGCGGAACTTGCCGGCAGCGCGGCCGGCGGCCTTCTGCCGCTCCATGGCGGCGTTGAAGCCGGCCTCGTCGACGACCACGCCGCGCTCGCGGCAGACGTCCTGCGTCAGGTCGAGCGGAAAGCCGTAGGTGTCGTGCAGCTTGAAGGCCACGTCGCCCGGCAGCGTGGTCGCCCCGCCCTGTAATGCGGCGTCGAGGATTTCCATGCCGTTTTCGAGCGTCTCGAAGAAGCGCTCTTCCTCGGCGCGCAGCACCTCGACGATGCGCGCCTCTTCGGCCTTCAGGCGCGGGTAGGCGGCGCCCATCAGCTCGACCAGTTGGGGCACCAGCTTGTGGAAGAACGGCGTCTTGCGGCCCAGCTTGTAGCCGTGGCGGATGCCGCGTCGCACGATGCGTCGTTGCACGTAGCCGCGGCCTTCGTTGCTGGGGATGACGCCGTCGCTGACCAGGAACGCGGTGGCGCGCAGGTGGTCGGCGATGACACGCAGCGAGGGGTTGGCCAGGTCGGTGGTGCCGGTCTCGCGGGCGGCCGCGCGGATCAGCGCGTCGAACAGGTCGATCTCGTAGTTGCTGTGGACGTGCTGCAGGATGGCCGCCAGCCGCTCCAGGCCCATGCCGGTGTCCACGCAGGGCGCAGGCAGCGGCCGCAGGCTGCCGTCGGGCTGCATGTCGAACTGCATGAACACGTTGTTCCAGATCTCGATGTAGCGGTCGCCGTCTTCGTCGGGGCTCCCGGGCGGGCCACCCGCGACCTCGGGCCCGTGGTCGTAGAAGATCTCCGAGCACGGGCCGCAGGGGCCGGTGTCGGCCATCATCCAGAAGTTGTCGGACGCGTAGCGAGCGCCCTTGTTGTCGCCGATGCGCACCACGCGCTCGGGCGGCAGGCCGATCTCCTTGGTCCAGATGTCGTAGGCCTCGTCGTCCTCGATGTAGACGGTGGCCCAGAGGCGCTCGGGCGGCAGGCGGTACACCTCGGTCAGCAGCTCATAAGCCCACTTGAGCGACTCGCGCTTGAAGTAGTCGCCGAAGCTCCAGTTGCCCAGCATCTCGAAAAAGGTGTGATGCCGCGCGGTGTAGCCGACGTTCTCCAGGTCGTTGTGCTTGCCGCCCGCCCGCAGGCAGGCCTGCACCGAGGCCGCGCGCACATAGGGCCGCTTGTCGGTGCCCAGGAACACGTCCTTGAACTGCACCATGCCCGAGTTGGTGAACATCAGCGTCGGGTCATTGCCCGGCACCAGCGGGCTGGACTCGACCACCGCGTGTCCCCGTGCCGCGAAGAAGTCGAGGAAGGTCTTGCGGATGTCGGCGACGGTGAACCGGGGGCTGGAAGCGGATGGACTCATGGGCTTGGAGGACGGGCCGGAAGGCGCCTCGGGCGGCGCGGGCGAAGCCTGGGATTATAGGTTTCGGGGTCGCGCCGACCGGTCCGGCGACCGTGCAGAAACGGGTCCATGCCGCGTCTGCACGGGTCGGCTGCGTCAGCAGGACTGGCGTGTCCAGTGCGAAGGCGAGATGTCCGGGCGCATGTTCTTGCTGGTTTGGCGGGCCACGTATCGCGAACCCGCGTGGTTCACGGCCGCGCCCGCGCTGTAGGCGACGCCGCGCCTCCATTCGGAAACAACGGTGCAGGCGGGTGCGGGTGCGGGTGCGGGTGCTGGTGCTGGTGCGGGTGCTGGTGCGGGTGCGGGTGCGGGTGCGGGTGCGGGTGCGGGTGCAGGTGCAGGCGCAGGTGCAGGTGCAGGCGCAGGCGCAGGCGCAGGCGCAGGTGCAGGCGCAGGCGCAGGCGCAGGCGCAGGCGCGGGTGCGGGCGCGGGTGCGGGTGCGGGTGCAGGTGCAGGGCAGGTGTACGGCGCCCAGTAGTAGGTGCTGATGGTCGGGTTGTAGCCGGGGTTGTCGTACTTGGCGATGTACAGCTTGCCTTCATAGGTCACGATGTCGCCGGCCTTGTACGGTTGCCAGACGATCCATTCGGCCGCAGTGCAGCTGGTCGACGTCGTCGGTGCGGGTGCGGGTGCGGGTGCGGGTGCGGGTGCGGGTGCGGGTGCGGGTGCGGGTGCGGGTGCGGGTGCGGGTGCGGGTGCGGGTGCGGGTGCCGTCAGCGGCACGGCCCCCGTGGAGACCTTGTAGTCGAACACCGTGATGTCGCCCGTGCCCACCACAGGCTCGACGCCCAGCTCCACGCTGCTGACGTACTCGTTGCCCATGGCCCAGGGGCTGCCGCAGGTGTCTTTGCGAGTCGAGAGGTAATTGATGATGGCGGCCAGGTCGATCTCGCCGGGAGCGACCGGCATCAAGGCGGGCACGAAGGCGATCATCTTCCAGCCGGTGCGACCGTACCTGCCGCTCAAGGAGCCGAAGTTGTAGCGGAAGCAGCCGTCCGAACCCTTGGTCACGTACACGTGGTACTGCTTGCCGGCGATAGTGGCCGTGTGATCGAACCAGCCGGGGTTGCGGCCGCCGGGGACGTTGTGCGCGCCATAGTTCCCCCAGTTGGACAACGGAATCATGATCTCGTGCGTGATCGACGAGTTGAGGAAGCCGCTGTCTTGCCCGGGCTCGGATTGCAGCCAGATGTCGAAGGTGAGCTGGCCCTGTCCCGTGGGCGCCGCGTTGTGCTGGAAGTTGACCTTGGCCTTGAGCGAAGACACCGGCATGCGGATCGGCAGGATGGTGCCCGGCGTGTGTCCCGAAGGCGCCATCTGCGAGATGCTGCCGTCGGGCAACTGCACCGGGTAGCCCGCCACCAGGTTGCTCGAGCTGTAGTAGCCCGGCTTGCGGCCGTACAGCACGGCCGGGTAACCCTTGACCTCTGTCGTCCCCTGCGGCCAACGCCACTTCGTGCGGAAGGCCACCTCCCCGTTGGGCCCGACTTGCGTGCTGCGGCCCACGGCCTGCTCGTACTGCGTGGACAGCACGCCCTCGGTCAGGCCGGCCGCGCCCCAGCGGTTGTCCTCCACCAGGTACGCGTCGTTCGACTGACCGGCCTGCAGCCACAGTCGGCTGGAGCTGGCGACCGGGATCTGCGGAGCGGTGCTCTGCGCGATCGCCAGGGGCACCAGGCCCAGGCTGAAAGCCGCCAGCAGGGCGGCGCGCGGACCGCGGTGGATGCGGGAAGACGCAAGGTGGCGGCGGGCGGTGGAGGGAGCGCGGGTCATGACGGGTCTCGCTTTCGTCGGGCAAGGCTTCGCCCAGCGGACCTGCGCGCCGGTGGCGGCGCGGGGCCCGAGTGGGCTTGAACGTTTGGGGTGTCCTGCTTTGTCCGCGGGAACCGCGGTGGCTCTGTGAAACCCTGGCTCAGCAGTAACGGAGTGGATGCTAGTAGGACGTGTCCGACACGTCTCCTGGTAGCCCTACCGTAACAGTAAGAAGCTGAAACCGCAGAGCTTGCTCAGTGGCATGCGGACACACCGCTTACCGTCCGAAACGATCGCCGCGAACCAGTCGGAACCGTCACTCGAAAGTGTCGATTCCGGGCGTAGGCGATCAGCAGGCGTGGCGAGCCCAGTAGTAAGTGCTGATCGTCGGGTTGTAGCCGGGGTTGGCGTACTTGGCGACGTAGAGCGCGCCGTTGTACGACACGACGCTGCCGGCGGCGTAGTAGCGGCCGACGACCCATGCGCTGGCGCTGCAAGCGGCGGCTGTAGCGGTGCCGGTGTGTGGCGCCCAGTAGTAGGTGCTGATGGTCGGGTTGTAGCCGGGGTTGGCGTGCTTGGCGATGTAGAGCTTGCCGCCATACGCGACGACGCTGCCGGCTGCATACCACTGGCCGTTGACCCAGGTGGCGTAGCTGGTGGTTGTCGCCGGAGCCGGAGCCGGAGCCGGAGCCGGAGCCGGAGCCGGAGCCGGAGCCGGAGCTGGAGCCGGAGCCGGAGCCGGAGCTGGAGCTGGAGCTGGAGCCATCGATCCCGTCGACACCTTGTAGTCGAACACGGTGATGTCGCCGGTGCCCACCACCGGTTCCACGCCAAGCTCCACGCTGCTGAGGTATTCGTTGCCATTGGCCCAGCGCTGGCCGCAGGCGTCGGTACGTGTGCTCAAGTAGTTCACGATGGCCGCGATGTCGATCTCGCCGGGCGCCACCGGCATCACCGCGGGCACGAAGGCGATCATCTTCCAGCCGGTGCGGCCATAGGTGCCGTTGAGATAGCTGAAGTCGTAGTTGAAGCAGCCGTTGGACTTCTTCGTCACATACACGTGGTACTGCTTGCCGGCAATGGTGGCCGTGTGATCGAACCAGCCGGGGTTGCGGCCGCCGGGCACGTTGTGGGCACCGTAGTTCCCCCAGTTCGCCAGCGGGATCATGATCTCGTGGGTGATCGAGGACGAGAGGAAGCCGCGGTCCTGCCCGGGTGCCGATTGCAGCCAGATGTCGAAGGTCAACTGGCCCTGCCCTGTCGGCGTGGCGTTGTGCTTGTAGTTGATCTTGGCCTTGAGCGATGGCACCGGCAGGCGGATCGGCAGCACCGTACCCGGGGTTTCGCCTGCAGGCGCCTTCTGCGAAATGCTGCCGTCCGGTAACTGGACCGGGTAGCCCGAGATCATGTTGGAGCTGCTGTAGTAGCCCGGCTTGCGGCCATAGAGGATCGACGGATAGCCCTTGACCTCGGTCGTGCCCTGCGGCCAGCGCCATTTCATGCGGAAGGCCACTTCGCCGTTGGGCCCCACCTGGGTGCTGCGACCCACGGCTTGCTCATACTGGCTCGACAGCACGCCCTCGGTGAGGCCGTTGGCGCCCCAGCGGTTGTCCTCGACGAGATAGGCATCGTTGGGGTTGCCGACTTGCAGCCACAGCCGGCTGGAACTGGCCACGGGAATCTGCGGCGCGGTCGTCTGGGCAATGGCCATGGGCACGACGCCCAGGCTGGAAGCAGCAATCAGGCTCGCACGGGAAAGGTCGGCAAAGGCGCCGCGGTGGCGTTTCATTTCAGGTCTCGCTTGGGTTCAGGCAAGGCTTCGCCCAGCGGACCAATGCGCATCTTGGCGACGGGTCCGTGACGGGGGTCGGCGGTGGAACGCCCTGCTGTTCCGCGGTAGCGGCGCCTGGCAAACGCAGGCTCAGCAGTGACGCGGCCGGATGCTAGTAGGACAAGTCCGACACACCGAACCAAGCTCGACCGAAAACGTAAACCGATGAAACCGAACGCGCGTTCCTGAATGGCGTTGAGACATTCGTTACCGACCGACACGTCCATCCGGAAGCGGGCCTATCCGGAAAGCGCCAGAAAAAAAGGCCCCCGAGCCGAAGCTCGGGGGCCTTTTATCGACCGGTTCGCCGAAAGACGAGCCGTATGTCCTAGATGGTGCCGGTCTTAGCGACCGCGGCCGTATCCGCCGCGGTCGCCGCCACCGCCGTAGCCGCCACCGCCGCCGCCGCCGCCGTAGCCGCCTTCACCGCGGGGAGGACGCGCTTCCATCGGACGAGCTTCGTTGACCACCAGGTCACGGCCGCCGATGTGCTGTCCGTTCATGCCCTGGATGGCAGCCTGCGCTTCGGCCGGCGAAGACATCTCGACGAAGCCGAAGCCCTTGGAGCGGCCGGAGTCACGATCCATCATGACTTTGGCGCTCTGCACGGAACCGTAGGCGCCGAAGGCCTGTTCCATGTCGCTGTCGCGGAAGCTGTAGGGCAGGTTGCCCACGTAAAGTTTGTTGCCCAAGAGGGACTCCAATGAAAAGGAAACGAAATGCGATGGAGCCCGGATGCAATCACAAACTCATGAGCCTTCAGGGGAAAGCGAAGAAACTGAACCTCACCGCGTCAACGGTGCACGAACTCACCGCTGCCGCTATTGTGGGGCCAATTGCGCGCGGCTTCGCGCCCGGCGCGCCGCAATCGCTCGAATTCAGGGTCTTTTTGCAAGGGCGCGCGCCTGGCCTACAACGGCTGGTGTGAACGCACCCCTACAATAGCGGCCTGCCAGCTTCGCTCGAAGCGTCTTTTTTCCAGCAGCGCCCGCGTCTTCCTGCAAGACCCGTTCCGGCGGTCTGCAACGCCCCGGCCGGCAGCGCCGGCCCTGTGATTTCCCTAGCAACCGCTTCGCGCACCCTGCGCGGACATCGTCCTGCCAGCGTGCTTCACGCTGGCTCATGAAAGGTATTTCTTGGCCAAAGAAGAACTCATCGAAATGCGGGGCCGCATCGCCGAGGTGCTGCCTGATTCACGCTTCCGAGTCGTCCTGACCAACGGGCACGAACTCGTGGCCTACAGCGGCGGCAAGATGCGCAAGCACCGCATCCGCGTGATCGCGGGCGATGAGGTCACGCTCGAACTCTCGCCCTATGACCTCAACAAGGGACGGATCATGTTCCGCCACCTGCCTGAGCGGCGCCCCGCTGGCGCCACTGCCCAGCGGCCCCCGTTCCGCCGCTGAGCACCGGGACCTGCCTGTGCGCAGGTCGCCTCACACACCATCTGATTGCACGCGAACCTTTTGAAGAATCACAACCCCATCACTGTCGGCAAGTACCTCATCTCCCCTCTCACCAAAGGCGTGGACGGCGGCTGGATCGCCTGCTCCGTCTCCATCCGTTCGGGCTCGGGCTCGGCCACGACCGACCGTGTCGTGCGGCTCACGCGGCTCTTTCGCGACCATCTCGCCGCCGGCCAGTACGCCCTCTCGGAAGGGCTGCGCTGGATCGGCGAACCGCACCAGGCGGTCAGTCACGCGTGAGGTTGGTCGTCTTGAGCAGGCGGCCCCAGGTGGCGGTCTCCTTGCGCAGGAACTCCGCATACTGAGCTGGCGTGCTCCCCACGCCCTGGAAGCCGAGGGCGACGAATTTCTCCTGCACCGCCGGCTCGCGCACCGCCTTGGCCGCGGCACTCGACAGCGCATCGATCACCGGGGCCGGCGTGCCCGCGGGGGCATTGATGCCGATGAAATTGGTCCAGCCGTAATTCGGGAAACCCGACTCGGCCACCGTCGGGATCTGCGGCAGCAACTTGGAACGCTGCGCACCGAGGTTGCCCAGGACCTTGATCTTTCCCTCTTGCAGCAGGGGCGCGGCCAGCGCCGCGGAGCCCATCACGAGATCGATGTGCCCACCCAGCAAATCGGCGACCGCCGGGTTCTCACCTTTGTACGGCACGTGAACGATGTTGATGCCGGTCTCCGCGCGCAGCCATTCGGCGCCGAGGTGGTGCGTACCCCCGGCGCCCGGCGTGCCGTAGGTGATGGCACTCGAGTTCTTCTTCCCAAGCGCCAGCAGCTCCGCGAGTGAGTTCGCCGGGAAGTTCTTGCGCGCCATGATCACGTTGTCCATGTTGATCGCATGGCTCACGGGCATCAGGTCCCGCAGGGGCTGGTACGGCACCTTCGGATCGGACTGTGGCGTGATGGTGAGCGGACCCGTCGGACACCAGCACAGCGTGTAGCCGTCGGGCTGTGCCTTGGCCACATGGTCGGCGCCCATGGTGCCGGCGCCACCCGGTCGGTTGTCGACGATGACCGGCTGCCCCAGCGTCTTCGCCATCTCTGCAGCGACGATGCGCGCCGAGCCATCGAGCGCCCCGCCGGCCGGATACGGCACGACGAGCCGCACCGGCTTGGTCGGGAAGCTGGTCTGCGCGTGCGACACGCCGAGCACGGCCAACGAGAGGCCGGCGGCGAGTGCACAGGTACGGGCGAGATTCATGGCGTTGTCTCCTGGTGATTTCACGGGCTACTTGACTCTCAGGCCGCCTCGCGCACGGGTCCCGCCACCACATCGTGGCCGAAGATCCAGTCCACGGGGAGTGGCGGGGGTGGCGGCACGAGCTGGTTGTTCAGGAACTGCTGCCGGGCCTGCAACTGCACCTTGCTGGCGCGCGGCTGGCGCTCACGCTCATAGGCGGCCAGCGCGGCCGCGGGGTCGCTGCTGCATTGGTCGACGTGACGCGCGACCGCGTAGCCATCCTCGATGGAAATGGCCGCACCCTGCGCCAGCGTGGGCATCATGGGATGCGCCGCATCGCCCAGCAGCCCGACGCGCCCGATCACCCAGTTGGCGAGCGGGTCGCGGTCGTAGATGCCCCACTTGAAGGCCTCCTTCGCGCGCGACATCACGTCCAGCATGCCAGGGTGCCAGCCGGCGTAGGCGTCGAGCATTTCCTGCTTGCTGCTCGGCACCGTCCACGTCTCGTCGGCCCACTGGGTCGAGACCCTTCCCGCGAAGATGTTGAGCAGCTCGCCACCTCGCAGGGGGTAGAACAGCACGTGCCCTGTCGGGCCGAGCCAGCCGGTGTACTCGCTGCCGTCGAGCGGCACGGGCAGCTTGGGCGCCGCATCCCGAAGCTCGTCCATCTTCAAGATCAAGCGCCAGCAGATCTGGTTGGTGAAGCGGGCCTCGCCCGCCCCGAAGAGGCCCTTGCGAACGGCCGAGTGAATGCCATCGGCGCCGAGCACCAGGTCCGCCTCGGCTTCGCTGCCGTCGGCGAAGCGCATCACCGCCCCGCCCTTCGTCGTCTCCGCGCCCACGCACTCGGCGCCGGTGTGGATCGACGACTCCGGCACCAGCGACAGCAGCAGGGCGTGAAGGTCAGCTCGGTGGGCCATGTAATAGCGCGCGCCGAAGACTTCCTGCATCGGGCCCTTGAAGCGTTCGCGGGCGAGCACCGTGCCGTCGTCCCACTTCAGCGACAGGCGCACCAGCGGCTCGGCGGCCAGCTTCATGAAACGGTCCTCGAGCCCGAGCGCGCGGATCACCTTCACGGCATTGGGGGCGATCTGCAGGCCGGCGCCGACCTCGCCGAGCTGGCGGGCGCGTTCGTAGATCACCACCTCGAAACCTCGCTGTCGAAGCGCTGCGGCGGCGGTCAGTCCGCCGATGCCGGCTCCTGCGATCGCGACGCGCAGGGAGCGTCGGGCTGGGGTCGGGTTGCTGCTGTTCATTCCTTGTGCCTCCGTTCTAGGCGCCACCTCGGCCGCGCGGCTTTGGCACAGCACCGGCGTGAACCCTACCGCCAGGGCGCCTGTTCAACGCGGGCCATTTGAGCGAAGCCGCCAGGCCTTGGGAAGCTCAATATTTGGATGGAGCAACAAGGAGAACCGATCAATCCCGCGGCGGACGGCGCTGCCGGGCCGCCCGAAGTGGCGTCCCTACCCCGCGATCGGCGCCTGCGTGCCTTCGATCTGCACGCGGAAGCCCGAGCGCACGTTGGGCCAGTAGTCCCAGATCGCCTTGTGCTGGGCGCAGCGGTTGTCCCAGAACGCGATCGAATGCGGCTGCCAGCGGAAGCGGCACGACCATTCGTCACGGCCGATATGCCGATAAAGGAAAGCCAGGATCGCGTCACTCTCTGCCTTGGGCAGGCCGTCGATGTGGCTGGTGAAGTCCCAGCTGACATAGATGCCGCGCCGGCCGCTCTCCGGATGCCGGACGATCACCGGGTGCGACGACTTGGGCGTGCCGGGGCCGAACACGCGCGCGCCGTCGTGCGTGGCGGTGAGGCCCGACAGGAACTGCTTCATCTTGTCCGACAGCGCGTCGTAGGCGGCATAGGTGCTCGCGAACATCGTGTCGCCACCGCCATCGGGCGGGATCGTGTGCAGGTACAGCATGCTGCCCAGCGGAGGCATGGGCGCGCAGGACTGGTCGCTGTGCCAGTTCTCGCCCGAGACCCGATCCGAGGTCTCGTCGTAATGGAAGCGGCGCACCAGTTCGTTCTCGGTGGGCTTGCTGATGGTGTTCTTGCCTACATGCTTGCCCAAAGGGCCGAACAAGCTGGCGAAGCGGATCTGGTCCTCGAAGCTGATGCGCTGGTCGCGCAAGAAGATCACCTGGAACTGCGTGAACGCGGCCTTGATCTCGGCCACCTGCTCGGCCGGCAGGGGTTGGGTCAGGTCGACGCCACCGATTTCGGCGCCGATGTGCGGCGACGACGGCGTGACGGTGATGGTCTCGTAGCTGCGGCGATAAGCTGCGGACGAGTCGGCCGAGATCGGCGCGCCGATGGTGGCTGTGAACATGCGTGCTCCTGGTTGAGGCTGCCTTGCAATGGCAGCGATCACCGCAGTCTAGGCCGGCCACGGTCTCGCGGCGCATCCCAGGTCCGAATGCTGGTATCTTGTTTTCGGCATATCCGAGCGACGACATGAACCTCAAGCAGCTCCAGTACTTCGTGCAGGTGGCGCGCCATGGCAGCCTGAGCCATGCCGCCACGGCCCTGCGCATGGGCCAGCCCGCGCTCAGCCGGCATATCCGCGCACTGGAGGTCGAGTTGCGCCGCAACCTCTTCCACCGCAACGGCCGTGGCGTGGTGCTGACCGACGCCGGTGCACGCTTCCTGTCGTATGCCCAGGGCGCCCTCAGCCAGCTGGAGAGCGCGCGCGCCGCCCTGGACGGCACCGACAGCGAGATCATCGGCCGGGTCGTCGTCGGCATGCCGCCGTCGGTGGCGCGGGCCCTGTCGGTGCCATTGGTGCAGGGCTTCCAGCAGCGCTATCCCCGAGCCCGCATCGCCATCACCGAAGGCCTGTCCACCGCGCTGCAGGAGCAGTTGCTGATCGGGCGGGTCGACGTGGCGGTGATGCACAACCCGGCGGCGTCGAACCTGCTGCACATCGAGGCGCTGGCGGAGGAATCGGTGTGCCTGCTGAGCCGGTCGAGAGACGGCGACTTCGCCCGGCCCGGCACCGCCACCCTGGCCGAGCTGTCCGGCCTGCGGCTGATCGCGCCGGCGAACCCGCATCCCATCCGGTCGCAGATCGAGGTCGAGGCCACTCGCCAGGGCATCGGACTCGACTTCCATCTGGAGGTCGAGGCGCTGGCCTCGATCCCCGACCTGGTGCTGGCCGGCTGCGGCCATGCGGTGGTGCCGGAATCGGTGCTGTGGGCCGGGCTGCCCGACGCGCAGCTGGTGGCGCGTCGCCTGAGCCGCCCCCGGCTGCGTGGCAAGCTGGCCCTGGTGTCGGCCAGCCGCCGCCCGGCCACCGTGCTGGCCAGCGGCACCGAGGCGCTGCTGCGCGAGCTGTTGCGGGCCAAGGCAGAACGCGCCGCGGCCTGATTGCGGGCACGAAGCCCGCCGCGTTCGCTTACTCGATGCGGGTGCCGGTGGCCTGCACCACCTTGCCCCACTTGGCCTGCTCCGCGCGCACGAAGTTGGCGAACTCGCTGGGCGACGAGCTGGCCGCCTCCACGCCGATATTGGACATGGACTGCCGGTACGCGGGTTCGCGCGAGGCCTTGGCGATTTCCGAGCTCAGGCGCTCGATGACCGGGGTCGGCGTGCCACTGGCCGTGAAGATGCCGGTCCAGCTGTCCACCACGAAGCTCGGCAGGCCGGCTTCGGCAAAGGTGGGCAGGTCGGGCGCGCTGGGCGAGCGCTTGCTGCCCGAGTTGGCGATGGCGCGCACCTTGCCGGTCTTCACCAGCGTCATGGCGTTCGTGATCGTCTCGATCATCAGCGAGACGTTGCCCGCCAGCAGGTCGGCCGAGGCGGCGCCGCCGCCCTTGTAGGGAACATGCACCATGTCGATGCCGGCGCTGGACTTGAGCAGTTCGGTGGCCAGGTGCGAAATGCTGCCGTTGCCCGCCGAGGCGTAATTGAGCTTGCCCGGGTTGGCCTTGGCATAGGCGATCAGGTCACGCAGCGAGTTGACCGGCAAGCTGCTGTGCACCACCAGCACGCTGGGGTTGAGCGCCGCCAGCGACACCGGCGCGAGGTCCTTGGCCGGATCCACCGGCAGGTTCTTGAACAGCACCGGGGCGACGGCGTTGGTTCCGATGGTGCCGTACAGCAGCGTGTGTCCATCGGCCGGCGCGCGCGCCACCTGCTCCATCGCGACGCCGCCGCCGGCGCCCGGCCGGTTCTCGATGACGAAGGGCACGCCCATCTGGTCGGACAGCTGCTTGCCCAGGCCGCGGGCCATCACGTCGGAGGAGCCGCCGGCAGCGAAGGGCACGATGATGCGGATGGGGCGTCCACCAGGGAAGGACGACTGCGCGAAGGCGGGGCGCAATCCGAGCGTGGCGAGCAGGCCCAGCGTGGCGTGACGGCGGTTCAACATGATGACTTTCCTTTCGTAGCTTGTTCGAAGGCCGCCAGGAGGCGGCCCGATGTCTCCACCAGCAAGAAGCCTGCCGGCTCGTCGCCGATTCTTCACCAGCGTCCGCCAGCCCTCCTCGCCCGTTTCACTCGTCAGCGGTGAACCCCGTCTTCTTCACCACGTCGCGGTAACGCTCCCAGGCCGCGCGGTAGATGTTCGCGAAATCCTGCGGCGAATTCAGGTCGACGTCCACGCCGGTCTTCTCCAGCGTCGCGGCCACCGGCGCGGAGCGCAGCGTCTCGGCCACCACGGCGTTCGCACGGGCCACCAGTTCGCGCGGCGTGCGCGCGGGTGCCACCAGCCCCGACCAGTCCTGGAACACCACGTCGAAACCCGCTTCGCGCAGGGTCGGCACCTCGGGCGTGAAACGCGTGCGCGTGGCGCTGGTGGTGGCCAGCAGGCGCAGCTTGCCGTCGCGCACATGCGGCAGCACTTCCGCCAGTGGCGTGATGACCGAGGCGATGTGCCCGCCCAGCACGTCGGTGACCGACGGCGCCCCACCCTTGTACGGCACCATGCGCAGCGGAATGCCCGCGCGCTCGGCGAGCATCACGCCCGCGAAGTGCTGGCCGCCGCCCAGCGGCGCGCCGAATGTCGCTCGGTCGGGGTTCTGCTTGGTCCAGGCGATGAAGTCCTGCAGGGTGCGCACGCTGGCCGGCACGCCGGGTCCGACCGACAGGCCCATGGGGCTCTTGCCGGTGGTGGCCACCGGCACGAAATCCTGCAGCGGGTCATACGGCAGGCTCTTGTAGATGTGCGGGAAGATCGCCAGCGGAAAGGCCGGCGTGAACAGCATGAGGCTGCCGTCGGCCGGGCCGTTCTTCACGTACTGGGCCGCCACGCGGCCGCTGCCTCCGGGACGGTTTTCCACGATCGCCGTCTCGGCGTAGCGCCCCCGCATGCCCTCGGCCACCAGGCGGGCCACGATGTCGGTCGCCCCGCCGGCCGGGAAGCCCACCACGACGGTGACCTGCTTGAGCATGGGCGGCTGCCCCTGCGCGCGAAGCGCGGGAACCGCCAGCGCCGCGGTACCCGCGGCCAGCAGGCGAAGGGTCGAACGTCGATCGATCATGGCTTGTCTCCTGGTTGAAAACGGAGTCACCCGGCGGACACCACGTGCGCCAGGGGTTGGCCCGACATGAGCCGCCGCAGGTTGTCGGCCACGCCCTCGGCCAGGCGAGCCAGGCTGCGCGGGCTGCCGGCGCCGGCGAAGTGGGGCGAGATCAGCACATTGGGGCAGGTCCAGAACGGATCGTCGGCGGGCAGCGGCTCGGGGTCGGTCACGTCCACCGCCGCACCGCCGATGTGGCCGCTGCGCAGCGCCCTGCACAGGGCTTCCTGGTCGAGCACGGCGCCGCGCGCCACGTTGACCAGCAGCGCCCCGGGCCGGCAGGCGCGGAACTCGGCCTCGCCCAGCAGCCGCGTCGTCTCGGGCGTGAGTGCGATGGCGAGCACCACCACGTCGGCCCGCGCCAGACCGTCGTGCAAGCGCGAAAGCGGCAAGGCCTCGTCGGCCAGGGGATCCGGGCGGGCGCCTCGCGAGATCGAGAGCACCCGCATGTCGAAGGCCCGCGCGCGGCGCGCCAGCTCGCGCCCGATGTGGCCCCAGCCCACGACGGTCATGGTGCCGCCTTCGAGCGACCGTGCATGCGCGGCCAGGCTGCGGTCCCACTCGCGCCGCTGCGTGACCGAAACCATGTCGGGCACGCGCCGGCTCAGCGCCAGCAGCAGGGCCATCGCATGCTCGGCCACCACGGGCGCCACGCCGCCACCGGCGTAGGAGACGATCACGCCCGGCGGCCAGCCCAGTTCCTCGTAGCCTTCGCGGCCGGCCGACACGAAGTGCAGCCATCGCACGGTGTTGCCGGGCGCGCGCAGCGCATCGAGGATGGGACGCGCCTCGCTCTGCGGGCCATGGAACAGCGCCAGGGCCTGCGCGCCGGGCAGCGCGCGCAGGGTGTCTTCCAGGGAGGTGGTGACCTGCAGCTGCGCACCGGGCACGGCCTGCAAGGCCTGCACGATCTGCTCGCGGCCGAGGGCCGCGCGGGCCCAGTAGACGATTCGCATGCCGTGCTTCCCTCAGGCCGGCTTCACCGGGTGCGCACGCAGCGCGTCTTCGTCGATCCCGGTGCCCCAGCCCGGCGTCTGCGGCACAAGCATCTCGCCGCCCACCACCTGCGGCGGATGGGTGAGGAAGCTCCGGATCCACGGCGCCTCGTCCACCCGCAGCTCCATCATGCGCAGGTTGCCGGCGGCGGCGCACAGGTGCACGCTCATCAGGCTGCCGAGGTCGCCCACCGGGTTGTGCGGTGCCATCGTGGTCTCGAAGGCATCGGCAAAGGCGGCGATGCGGGCCGACTGCCAGACGCCGTTCCACATGGGATCGATGATGCAGGTGTCCACCGTCTGTGCCGCCAGGAACGGGCGGTACTCGTGGATGCCGTGCAGTGACTCGAGCGACGCGATGGGCACGCGCGCGTTCTGCCGGATGTGCGCCAACGCCTGGGCATCGGGCGTGTCGAACTCCAGCCATGCGAGCTGCAGGGGTTCGAGCCGGCGCGCGATCCGCAGCGCGCCTTCGGTGCGCTGGCTGAAGCTCAGGTCGAGCATCAGGCCCACGTCCGGCCCCACGGCCTCGCGATAGGCGCTCATCTGCTCGTGCAACTGACCCAGTTGCCGATCCGTCATCGAGCGGTCGAGGAAGCCCGGCGCCACGCGGAAACCACCATTGAAGAAATGCGGCTTGCCGTTTTCGAAGAACACCGGGTTGGTCTTGACGGCGCGATAGCCCTGCGCCACCGCCTCGCGCGCGACGCCGACCAGGTCGTCCATGCTGCGGATGGGCGGCAGGCCCAGCTGCCCCGTGAAGAACGACTCGCGCGCCACCCGATAGCTGCCGCAGTGCGTCCAGTACACCGGCACCCGGTCGCGCAGTGGACCGCCCAGCAGCACATGCACCGGCAGCCCGGCCGCCTTGCCCGCGATGTCGAGGCAGGCGTTCTCGATGGCCGCCACCGCCTGCTGCGCCAGCCCGCCGGACGCCAGGCGCGTGGTCGCCAGCAGCGTCTCGCTGATGCGCCCCACCTGGCGCGGGTCCATGCCGATCGCCGTGCGGGCGAGGTCCTGGATGACGGGGTCGAGCCGGGCCGGCGAGAAGCTGTCGTAGTACTCGGACCAGCCGACCAGGCCCTCGTCCGTGGAGACCTTGAGGTAGGAGCAGACCCGCAGGCCGCCGTCCGCATGCAGGCACTCGGCCTTGACGATCTTCATTCGCGCGTGGTGGGTTGATGTGTCATCTCAACCCCGGAATGTCGGCCCACGACGCGAGTGGGTCAAGGGCGCCTAGGGCAATCCCCCATGCGAGCGCCGGCTCGCGCCGGCATCGGCGGCCCGATTACCGGTACACCCACACCGAGGCCGGCGGCAGGCTTTGCCACACCACCTCGGCGCGTCGGCCCCGGCTCACCGCCGTGCCCCGCAGCGGGTCGAAGGCGCCATAGGTGTAGAGCACCAGATAGCGCACCAGACCCGCCAGGTAGCAGCGCTCCAGCGCCTGCACCAGTTCGGCGGCCTCGGGGTTGTTCAGCAGCGGGATCGAGCTGACGATGCCCACCGGTTGACGCAGGTTGTCCAGCGCCTGCACCGCGCACTCGTTGCGGATCTCGAGTTCGGGAAAGCGGCTGCGCAGCAGATCGGAAAAGCGCGCGTCGCGTTCGATCAGCACGGGCTGCATGTGCCGGATGTTTTCGGTCAGGGCTCCGGTGCCGGCGCCGAGCTCCAGCACGCCGCAGGGCGCCTGCGCCGGCGCCAGCGCGTCGAGGGCCGCGCCGGCGGCGGCCGCCACCGCCCGGGAGAGGCTGGGACTGGCCGGCAGCACCGCACCGATGGCGCGTGGCTTGTGGATGAAGTTCCTGAAAAACCTGTTCGGGTGCGAGCGGCCGTTCAACACGTGATGCTTCTTCGTATTCGTTTCAGGAGCCGCAGGCCGGGGCCCGCTGAGACGGGCGCGATGATAACTGCCGACTTCGACCTCGTGGCCTGCCATGGGCCGCCGGGCCCTCGGCTACCGCTGGCGGTCCTCGCGCCGCTGCACGGCCATGACGGCGGCGGTGCGGGTTTCCACGCCCAGCTTGTCGTAGATGTGCTCGAGGTGCTTGTGCACCGTGCGCGGACTGATCACCAGCAATGCCGCGATGTCCGCGTCGGTCTTGCCGCACGCGAGCCACTGCATGACATCCCTTTCCCGCGGCGTGAGGGGCGGATAGGTGGCGAGGGGGGCCAGTTGCCGAGAAGCCGGACCGGCGCGCGAGAGCCCGGCCGCGAGGCCGCCGGCCAGTCGATACAGCGACGCCAGGTGGGGCTGGAGCAGCGCGAGGCGCTCGCGGTCGCGGGGACTGAAGCAACCCTGCGGACGGCGCAGCCGAATGGAGAGCGTCGACCCGCCGGTGCAGCGGGCCAGGCTCACATGCGCCACCCGCGGCCCTTCCTCGGCCGACGAGGCATCGATGTCGGCCAAGCAGGCTTGCGCGGGCACGAACGACAGCACGGCATCGACCGCGGCCGGCAAGAACGTGCGGCCGTCGAGCGCCTGTCGCTCCAGAGCTGCAAGCAGGTCGAGGGCACACGCATAGTCATGCCGGGTCAGGTGCTTCATGCCGCCTCCAGCCCGTACGCAATGCGGCGTATGGAGCGCTCCGGGCGTCCGCGCCAACATCGGTCGGTGCCAAAGCAGTATAGGCAGCGACCGGTCCCACGAAGCTCGGCGGCAGCGCCTGGGCCGCGCGGCTGCAGAGGCCGCCGTCTTCCCCAACCACCCACAGGAGGTTTCGTATGTCACGCCAATACGTCGACTGCAGGGCGTTCCCCAGTGAATCGAACTGCACCGTGGCCATTGCCGCGGACGACCGCAACGAACTGATCGAGGCCGCCGTGCAGCACGCGGTGGCGGTGCACGGACACAGCGACTCTCCGGAGTTGCGCAAGGCGATCGGCGACTTGATCCAGCAAGGCACGCCACCGGTCGAGGCGCCTGCGAAGTCCGAGATGCCGGCCTGAGGTCGCAAAGTGATCACGGCACAGCGGCATCACACTTTGTCATAGACAACCGGTTGACAGCTGGCGCTTCAAGCTCCTAATCTTGGGACCATCCAGGGTTTGTCCTGGACATTTCTCGAAAAGGAGCTTTCCATGCTTGCCTGGATCCGGCGTCTGGCCGCCCTCACCTCGATCGCTTTCCTGGCTGCCTGCGGCGGCGGCAACGATGGGCCCGACCTGAATGTGGTCGAGTCGGCCCAGGCTGATTCGCGCTTCTCGATCCTGGTCGAAGCCGTGTCGGCCGCGGGACTAGGCCCCACGCTTTCCGGTCCCGGCCCATTCACCGTCTTCGCGCCGACCAACACCGCGTTCGCCGCGCTGCTGTCCGAGCTGGGTGTGACCAAGGACCAACTGCTGGCCGACCGTGCCCTGCTCACGCAGGTGCTGACCTACCACGTCGTTCCTGGCCGCGTGCTGAGCTCGCAGGTTCCGGTGGGCGTGCCCATCACCACCGTGCAGGGGCAGACCTTCACCGTGAGTCCCACCCTGGCCATCACCGACCAGCGAGGCCGCACCGCGCGCATCATTGAAACGGACTTGCTGGCCACCAACGGTGTCATCCACGCCATCGACCGCGTGATCCTGCCGCGGCCTTGATGCGGGCCCACGCGGCCGGTCAGGACCAGAAGTCGAAGAACCGGTCGCGGAACTCCATGCCGGGATGGGCCCGCCGCACCACGCCCTGCGGGTCCAGGTAGACCCAATAGAACATGTCCGCCCCTTGCCGGTCGCGCCAGCGGTAGGTCATCAGCGGCCCATTCCAGCGGGAGACGCCATCGATGCGCGCAGGCGGGCCGAACTCCCGCTCCACGTCGGCCCGCGTCCATACGCCCGGCACGATGCGGCTGAAGTCGAGTTCGTTGAGCACCTGGCGCACGCCGGCCACCCGGCCGGTGGCGTCGAGGTCGACCATCCAGGCGTATTGGCCGGCAGGCTGCCGCGAGTACTGCAGTCGCTGGGCACCGCCAGGCAGCGGCACCACCCGGGTCGGCTGGCCGATCTGCGCAAAGACGGCCTCGCGCGACATGCCGCGATCGATCTGGGCGAACGGACTTGCGCAGGCCGAGAGGACCAGCGCGGCAACGATGGGGGCCAGGCGTTTCATGCGAGCTTGGAGTGCGCTGCGGCGGGTGGAGTTTCGCGGGCGCGGGATGCCTGCCCACCTTCAGGCAAAGGCCTGTCGAACCCTGCACCCCGTGCGGACGGATCGCCGCCGCCCTTGGCCGAGGGCCCCCGGCCTTGGCCCCACTGCGGCCCTGGTACGCTGCGGCGCCGCACTCGCCCATCTGCACATGACCACCCCCTCTTCGCTTGCGCGCTGCGCCTGGTGCGCGGACCGTCCCCTGCTGCAGGCCTACCACGATGCCGAATGGGGCGTGCCCGTGCACGACGACCAGCGACTGTTCGAGATGTTGACGCTCGAGGGGGCGCAGGCCGGTCTGTCCTGGGAAACGGTGCTGAAAAAGCGCGAGGGCTACCGCCAGGCGTTCAGCGGCTTCGACCCGCAAGCCGTGGCGCGCTTCGACGATGCCGACGTCCAGCGCCTGGTGGCCGACACGTCCATCGTGAGGCACCGGGGCAAGATCGAGTCCACCCTCACCAATGCCCGGGCCTTCCTGCAGGTGCAACGCGAGTTCGGCTCGTTCGACGCCTACATCTGGGGCTTCGTGGACGGGCGCCCGATCGATCACCGCATCGGCAAGCTCGGCGACGTGCCGGCCAAGTCACCCGAGTCGGACCGGATCAGCCGCGACCTGCAGATGCGCGGCTTCAAGTTCGTCGGCTCGACGATCTGCTACGCCTTCATGCAGGCCGTGGGCATGGTCGACGACCACGAGGTGAACTGCTTCCGGCACGGCGCACTGCGCTCGGCCTGAGGCCGGCGACGCCACATACAGCCAGAGCTGGTCCGGATGCGCTACGGCGACAAAGCTGCGGATGAAGCCTCCTCCTGCCGCAGCCGCGCCAGCGTGCGCCGCACGCGGACGGCCGCGGCGTCGCTGGGCAGCAGCACCGCCCTCAGCGACAGCGGATCCACCACGTCCCCCATCAGCCGCGCGCAGGCCTCGATGATGGGTTTGTCCTGGAGGCCGAAGCCCACCCGCTGCCACTCGCGGAACTTGGCATCGACCTCTGCGTCGCCCACCTGCAGGTTGCGCGAGTTGCCGAAAAAGTAATGCGATGCATGCCGGCTGGCCGGCGTGACGATGTGGGTGCCGTGGCTGTACAAGCCCGCCTCGCGCGAGCGGCCCGGCACGGTGACGCCGACCCAGTTAGTGACGATGGAGGGCGGGTGCCAGAACGAATCCATCCAGTAGTAGACGTGCTCCACATCGGCCGGCAGGTGCGCCCGGTACATGGGCGGCACGTCGCTGGCCGCAATGGCGATGCGGTTGACGATTCGCGCGCCTTCCTGCTCGACCGACTGCTCGGCCGACGAGAACGCGCCCGACCCCACGAACTCGCCATGCACGAACTGCGCATGCGTGAGGTCCATCAGGTTGTCGACGTAGAGCTCGTAATGCGCGTCCACGCCCATGGTGCCGGTGACATGCCCCAGGTCGTCGCGGTCGAGGTGCGGCAGTTCGGGAACCAGCGCCGGGTCGGCCCGCTGCGGATCGCCCGGCCAGAACCAGACGAGGCGGTGGCGCTCCAGCACCGGGTAGGCCGGTACACGGGCCGCCCGCGGGATGGCGCCCTCCCCGTGCGGGTTGAACGAGCAGGCGCCCGAGGCATCGAAGCGCAGCCCGTGGTAGGGACACTCGATGGAGTCGCCCACCTGCTTGCCGGCGGCCAGCGGCGCGAAGCGGTGCGGGCAGCGACCGCCGATGGCGGCGACGCCACCTTCGGGCCGGCGCCAGAACACGACGGGCCGGTCCAGCAGGGTGCGGCCCAGCGGCTGCTCGCCGAGTTCGCTGGACCAGGCCGCCACGTACCAGGCATTCAGCAGCCAGGGAGCAGCAGCCGTGCTTGCGGCGTTCGAAGCAGTCATCACATCTTGTCCAGCTTGACTTCGTTGCGTTGGATGAAGGCCTGCCAGCGAGTGCGTTCACGTTCGTTGAAGGCGGCGAAGTCGGCCGCCCCGTCGGGGGTGATCTCCAGCCCCTGCGGCAGGAACTGCTCGCGCAGCTTCGGCGAACGCAGCGCCCGCGCGACGTGCGTGCGCAGGGTGTCGACCGACGCGGGCGGCAGGTCTCTCGGCGCATACAGGCCGAACCAGCTGACCACGTCGTAGCCGGCCACCCCGGCTTCGGCCATCGTCGGCACGTTCGGAAGAATGCTCATGCGCCTGGGCGAGGTGACGGCCAGGATGCGCAGCCGACCGTCGGCCGCAAAGGGCAGGTACGGACTGGGTGTGTCGATGATCATCGGCATGTCGCCCTTGACCATGTCGGTGACGATCTGCGAGGGCTGCCGATACGCCACCTGGGTCAGCGAGATGCCAGCCGCGTTGGTGAGGGCCACGGTGCATACATGCGACACCGAGCCGCTGCCCACGCTGGCATAGGGCGTCGGCGTCTTCTGGCTGCGCGCCCACTGCAGGAATTCCGCCACCGTGTTCACCGGCACCACACGTGGATTGATCACCAGCGCATAAGGCACGGCGGCGCACAGTGCGACCGGGGTGAAGTCGCGCTTCACGTCGTAAGGCAGGTTGGGATACAGGAAGGGCGAGATACCCATGATGCCCAGGCTTCCCATCAGCAGTTGGTGCGGGTCGCCCACCGCCTTCGCAATGCCTTCGCTCGCGATCTGCCCGGCGGCACCGGGGCGGTTCTCCACCACGAAGGGCTGGCCCAGCGTCTCCCCCAGGCTGGTGGCCAGCGCACGGCCCAGCGTATCCATCGGATTGCCGGGACCCAGCGGCACGACGATGCGGCTCGTCTTGCTGGGATAGTCGGCACTGAAGGCATGAGGACTGGCCAGCGCGGCGCAGGCCGTGGCGGCGAACTGCCGTCGAGTGAAGTTCACGTCTTGTCTCCTTGGTGTGATCGATGTGCGGTCGTAGCTTAGGAACGCCCCTGTGCATTGGCAAATGCATAATCCGCGGGCTTCAACATGCCGCAGGAGAATGCATGCCGCAGAGCATCCAGCAGCTAGACCTCAACCTTTTGCGCCTGTTCGAGGCCGTCATGCGCGAAGGCGGCATCTCACGCGCGGGCGAGCGGCTGGGGCTTTCGCAACCGGCGGCCAGCAAGGCGGTCAAGCGCCTGCGCGCCTATTGCGGCGATCCCCTCTTCGTGCGCACGGCCGCGGGCCTCAAGCCCACGCCCATGGCCAGCGCCATCCTGCCCACGGTCACGTCGACCCTCGCGTCCCTGCAGGGCGCTCTCGACGAGTACCGCAGCTTCGTGCCGGCGCAGTCCACCCGCCGGTTCACCTTCCTGATCATGGACGTGGGCGAACTGATCCTGATGCCGCGCCTGATCGCCCACCTGGCGCGGGTGGCTCCGAACCTGCGCATCGTCTGCCGCCAGACCGACCGTAATCGCTACGCGAGCGAACTGGCCTCCGGCGCCGCCGACATCGCCTTCGGCGAACTGCCCATGGGACAGCCGGACCTGGTGCAGCAATTCCTGTTCGACGAAGACATGGTGTGCGTCGTGGGTCAGCACCATCCCACGATCAGGCGCAGCCTGAGCCGCGCCCAGTTCCTGGCGACGCCCCAGGTGGCCAACTCGGAACTCCTGTGGGAGACGCGCATGCAGGCAGCCATGGGCGCGGACTTCCACCAGCGCCGCGTCGCCATGGAGCTGAAGCATTTCCTGGTCATGCCCTTGGTGGTGGCCAGCGGCCCCCAATTGGCCGTGGTGCCCAGGAGCGTGGCCGAGACATATCGGAGGGCGCTGAAACTGAAGGTGTTCGCGGTGCCGTACGACGTGGAGCCGGTGCATGTGCGGCACTTCTGGCACCGGCGGTCCCAGCATGACGTCGGGCACGGCTGGCTGCGGGGGGAGATCGCGCGGATGTACAGGCGCAAGGGCGATCAGGGGGAAGCGGCATGAGGCAGGTGGACGCCGGCGCCGCCGGGCCAGCGTTGCATCGGATGTCCTGCAGGCGCGTGGAAGGTGAGACAGGCTGCTCCAGGCACGGCGCCGTGCCTGATCGGTCGTGGCCCCGCTCAACCCTTGCGCTTGCGCAGGGCCCCCGGCTTGTGCGCGGCCTGCGCGCCGGTCTTGTCGCTCTGCACCAGGTACTCGGGGTTGTCGGGCGAGGCGGCGACGTGGTGACCCTTGATGTCGGTGGGCTGGGTCAGCTTCTTCTTCACCGTGCCGCTCGTGCGGCCCTGGGACGTGTTCCAGCCGACCTTGTCGCCGGGCTTGAATGGATCAGGCATTCGCAGTCCTTTCGTTGAAGCGAGCACCGGTAGACCGGTGGCGCGCCCGCGGGTTCCGAGCCGAACCCACCGGTCAGGGCATGACCACCGTGTGAACAGGGCCCTAACCCATCTCTTCCTGCGGCTCCTTGACCGGGGACTGCGGCGCCGGCTCCCTGGTCTGCACCACCCTGTGACCCGCGTACCGCGCCAGCAGCGGTCCGAACAGGCAGGTGAGCAGGATCACCACCACCACGGCATCCACCACCACGGCGTCGAGGGCGCCCACGCTGTTCGCGGTGACCGTCACGGCGAGGGTGGCCGCCGCCTGCGGCGTCGTCAAGCCGATCATCAGCAGGCGGTCGTTGCGCCCGTAGCCCCACCAGGCTCCGGCCGCCCAGGCAGCAGCCGACTTGGCCAGCAGGACCGCGGCCAGCATCGCGCCGGCCATCGTCCAGACCTGCGGCTGCAGCAGCACGGCCAGTTCGATGCGCATCCCGGTGTCGATGAAGAAGAACGGAATGAACACCATGCGCCCGACGAAGCCCAGGTGCTCATGCAACTCGTGGCGTCCCCGTATCGACGGGTTCAGGCACAGGCCCGCCAGGAACGCGCCGAGGATCGACTCCGTGCCGATGACGCGCGCGGCGGATGCCAGCACCAGCAGCACCACCAGCACGAACAGTGCCTTCTCGGCGCGGGCGATCCTCTCGCTGGCGAACAGCCGACGCGCGAGCCAGGGCACCGTCAACGCGGAGACCGCCACCAGCACCGCCAGCAGCACCAGCGGCCGCAGCCAGGCCCAGGCCCCGCCCTCTCCCCCGGACGCGGTCTGCACCAGGATCGCCAGGGCCACCAGCGCCAGCGTGTCCGTCAGCAGGGTTCCGCCCACGGCGGTGACGACGGGCTGGCGCTGCAGCAGCCCCAACTGCTTGACCACCGGGTAGGCGACCAGCGTGTGCGAGGACAAGGCGGTCGCCAGCAGCAGCGCGCCCTGCCAGGAGAAATCGAGCAGCCAGGCAGCTGCGAGCGTGGCCGCGAAGGTCAGGGCGAAACTGCAGGCCCCGAAGCCGGCCACCTCGCGCCGGTGCTCCCGCAGCACCGAGAGCTTGATCTCGATGCCGGCGAGAAACATGATGTAGACGAGGCCGATCTCCCCCATCAGTTCGGCCACCGGCTCGCGCGGCAGCACGTGGAGCGCACCTGGCCCGATCGCGATCCCGATCAACAGCAGGCCGATGAGGCCAGGCAGCTTCACGCGCTCCACCGTGATCTGCACCAGCAGGGCGGCGGTCACCAGCAGGGTGAACTGCAGGATGTGGTTTTCCAGGGGTAGCGACAGCAGCATCGACGACAACGATGGTGGCACCCGGCGTGCCCGGCGCATCACCATACGGGGTTTCGAGCCGGCGATGTGGCGGCGGGCGCGCCGGCCGTGCTTGGGGGCGCGTAACCAACGGCACATGGAACGCGCCCCCATGCCGGGCGGGCACAGGGTTGACAGTAGAATGCCGCGCTGAACGCGGGCGTCGTTCAATGGCAGGACCTGAGCTTCCCAATTTTCGGGTGTAGGTCTGCCGATCGAGGCTCTCGCCGTCACCTCTCCGGTGATGCACCCCCGGTTGCCTGCGACTGAGGTTACCGAGGTTCCTCGAAGCTGTCGAGGTCCGG
>NZ_JAEQNA010000005.1 GCF_016722895.1 Ramlibacter aurantiacus | reverse complement strand
TAATTGCTCGTGCGGCTTGACCCTATAACTTTGATCAAACGATCAAGGCTTATGCTAAAAGGTTGATCGCAATCAAACAAAGCTGATTGGCTCTATGAATTGGTCTTGCTGGCAATGCCGACAGGACAAAAAGTTATGCCTGATGACCATAGCGAGGTGGTACCACTCCTTCCCATCCCGAACAGGACAGTGAAACGCCTCTGCGCCGATGATAGTGCGGATTCCCGTGTGAAAGTAGGACATCGTCAGGCTATTAATCCAGCCCAAAAAGCCCCGACCTCTCAAGAGGCGGGGCTTTTTGCTTTTGGTCAAACCACAGACAGGGTCTACTCCCTTGTTTGTTCTTGATCTCACTTCCCTTGGGTAAGTCGCGGATGCCTCCTCGATCTTCGGTGGCTCGGATTCAACAGATCGCGGTTGTGACCACACTAGCCGCGGCAGCGATTTGGGTTGCCCTCGTTCTGCCGGTTTCTTTGTTCGGCGCGGCGCTGGGAGCGTTAGCTATCGTGTGTTGGCATTCTTGGGTGTTAGGTGTCGAGTTCCTCCTTCAAGCGTACATCGCAATAGATGATCCTGCTCCTCGCGCAACCGGAAGGCAGCGCCTGCGGGCTTGGGCGGTTGAAACGGTCGATGCTCTCAGAGTGTTTGGTTGGCGTCAGCCGTTCCAATGGCGTGCCATCGACGATCAATTGGTCTCTCTCCAAGCAAGTCGAACTGGGGTCGTCTTCATACATGGATTCGGATGCAATAGGGGATTCTGGAGTCCGTGGATGCGGCGCCTTCAGGGGTCGGGACGGAGATTTGAGGCAATCAACCTTGAGCCGCCATTCGGATCCATAGACGAATACGCAGTCAGCCTGGAAGCCGCTGTCACGCGCGTCACGCGTGCTTCGGGCGGTGCCCCGCCGATATTGATCTGCCATAGCATGGGGGGCCTTGTTGTCCGTACTTGGCTCCGTTCGCAAAGTTCGACCACCTCCATAGCGCGGGTGATCACGATCGCGACACCGCACCAAGGAACTTGGCTTGCTCGGTTTGGTCTCGCGACCAATGCGCGGCAAATGAGAATAGGAAGCGCCTGGATGACGAGCCTTCAGCGGGATTGGTCCTCCCATCCGGCCCAACTTTTCACCTGCTGGTACTCGAACTGTGACAACGTAGTCATGCCGCCATCTTCGGCAACCTTGCCAGGCGCTGACAACCGCTTTGTGCCGGGTGCTGCGCATGTGGAACTAGCGTTCTGTGAGGACGTGATTGCGGGTAGCCTCGCCTTGCTTGATAGTTGCGATCGGGTGCCAGACCCGTTAAGTCGTAGTTCCGAGGGCGCCCAAGAGCAGGTTCGCTCTCGATACTGATGACGCCGCTGAATGACACAGGCCTTCACCTCAGCCGCGACCATGACAACCCGTTAGGCTTCTCTCCTGCCCAAGACGCCTCGCCGCATCTGATCAAGCTCCATGGTCTCGAACAGTGCCTTGAAGTTGCCTTCGCCAAAGCCCTCATTTCCTTTACGCTGGATAAACTCGAAGAAGATGGGGCCAAGTTGATTTTCACTGAAGATCTGCAGGAGCAACTCACCGTGCCGGCCATCCACGAGAATGTTGCGCTGCTTTAGCGCCGGGATGTCTTCCTGAAGCCCCGCAATTCGGGTGGGTAGCAGTTCGTAATAGGTGTCGCTGGTGTTGAGCAGCTTCACTCCTGCCATCTGCAGGGCATCGACGGTGTCGTACAAGTTGCTCGATCCCAGCGCGATGTGCTGGATGCCCTCGCCGTGGTACTTGTCCAGGTACTCTTGGATTTGGCCAGATTTCTCGTTGCCTTCTTCGTTGATGGGAATGCGGATCTTGCCGCATGGGCTGGTCATGGCCTTGCTCTTGACGCCAGTCGCTTGGCCTTCGATGTCGAAATAGCGGACCTCACGGAAGTTGAAAAGACGCTCGTAAAACTCCGCCCATTCCAACATCCGACCGCGATGTACGTTGTGCGTCAGGTGATCGATATAGGTGAGGCCGAAACCGACCGGATTGAGTGCACCGGCGCCGTGTGCGTCTGGAAGCGGCTCGAAGTCCACGTCGTAGAAGCCGATATTGCCGATGTCTCCTTCGGCGGCCCTGTTCTTGCCGCGCCAACGATCCACAAGGTAGATAAGGCTGTCGCCGATCCCTTTGATGGCGGGAATATTCAACTCCCCCGGCCCAGCTTGGCCGGCATACCCCCATGCCCCCAGGGAAATGGCCCGCTCGTAAGCCGCTTTGGCGTCCTGTACACGGAAGGCGATGGCGCAAATGCTCGGCCCGTGGAGGCGCGCAAATCGTTGAGCGAAAGAGTCAGGTTCTGCGTTGAGGATGAAGTTGATGCCGCCCTGCCGATATAGCACGACGTTCTTGTGTCGATGTCGGGCAATGGCTTCAAAACCCATGCGTTCGAATAGCTCCCCCATCGCCTTCGGGTCCGGGGCGGCGTACTCGATGAACTCAAAGCCATCTGTTCCCATGGGGTTGTCCCAGCCCGAAGAATCTTGGCTGAGGGATTCAGGCGGTGCGGCGGTCATGTCGTTTCTCACTAGGAATGATCGGCACACTGTAGCTGCGGGAAATGACACTATTCGTGCGCGCAGGTGACAGATTATGAGTCGCCGCGCACGTTTTTTGCGCCGAAGCCTGTATGCTCCGCAACCGCATGTCACCTATCGAAGCTCAGCCAATCGACAAACTCGATATCGCCATCTTGCGGTGCCTGCAGGGAAATGGCCGCGAGACCTACGAGGTGATTGGAGAGCGTGTGGGGCTGTCTGCCAGTGCCGTACTGCGCCGGGTCAAGCGTCTAGAAGAAGTCGGGATCATCGATCGATATGTCGCCCTTGTGCGGCCCGAGGCCGTCGGATTGGGGCTGACGGCGTACCTCAACGTTCGATTGGAAAAGCACACCGAGAGCCACAAGCGCAACCCGATGGACCTCTTCCGTGCCAGCGTGCAGTCCTGGCCTGAAGTGGTGGAGTGCGTCGCTCTGACAGGCGACATGGACTACCTGCTGCGCGTGGTTGTCGAAGACATGGCCCACTACAGCCGTTTCATCATGGACACGCTGCTAAAGCATCCGAGCGTCCAGGACTGCAAGACCAGCTTTGTGCTCGACCGCGTCAAGGCCACCACCGCCGTTCCCCTTTGATCCATCGCAGCTCATGAAGCCCGCATCGGACAAGCCGTTCACGCCGATCGTGGTTCCCATCCGCTCACTGGGGCCCGCCCATCGCGCGCGAATCGCCGAACACCTGCTGTCGCTGGATGCCCGCGACCGCTACCTTCGTTTCGGGTATGTCGCCACCGACGACCAGGTGCAGCGTTACACCGCGGGCATCGATTTCGACCGCGACGAGATATTTGGCATTTACAACCGGCGTCTGGAACTCATCGCCGTCGCCCACCTCGCCTTTGCAAGTGACTCGGCATTTCCTGGCTGCGCTGAGTTCGGTGTCTCCGTCGTCGCCAAAGCGCGAGGCCGGGGCTATGGGTCGCGCCTGTTCGAACGTGCCGTCATGCATGCGCGTAACGAAGGCGTTGAGCTGCTCTTCGTCCACGCCTTGAGCGAAAACGCGGCCATGCTCAAGATTGCACGCAAGGCGGGCGCCGCGCTGCAGCGCGAGGGCTCGGAAACCGAGGCCTACCTGCGCGTTCCGCCCGCCACCCTGGACAGCCGGCTCGGCGAGCTTTTCGATGAGCAACTCGCCCAGACCGACTACCAGCTCAAGCGCCAGGCGCGCAACTTCTGGAATTTTCTTGCCGGTGTACAGGAGGTTCGCCAGGGCGTTCGCGAAGCGCGTCACAAGTCCGGCGTTTGATCCGTTCGCCGCATTCGTAGCGAAGAGGAGCGGGACGGGATTGGGCTATCCTAGACGTCCCTCAACGACCGCACGTCCTGCACCCCGGCTGTGTCCGACCCCCATCCAGCGCGAACCTCTCTTGAGCGGGAGGACAAGCGCACGTTCCTGCAGAAGCTTGCCGAATTCATCCATCCTGGCCCGGACTCAAGAGCCGAGCTGATCGAAACGCTGGCCGACGCCGAGGAAAACGACATCATCGGACCCGACGCCCGGGTGATGCTCGAAGGTGTGATCCGCATGGCCGACCTCACGGCTGGCGAAGTGATGGTGGCCGCACCCCGCATGGACATGGTCAACATCGACTGGCCCTACGAGGACATTCTCAACCTGGTGATTGAAACGGCGCACTCGCGCTTCCCGGTTTACGAAGACGACCGCGAAAACATCATCGGCATCTTGTTGGCCAAGGATCTCCTCAAGCTGCAGCGAGCGCCGTCGCTCAACGTCCGTGCGTTGCTGCGCCCAGCCTCCTTTATTCCAGAAAGCAAGGGGCTGAACGACCTGCTGCGCGAGTTCCGCGGCAATAGAAATCATCAGGCGATCGTCATCGACGAGTTCGGCCGTGTGGCCGGCCTGATCACCATTGAAGACGTGCTCGAGCAGATCGTCGGCGAAATCGAGGACGAGTTCGACATCGTCGAGGATGAAGGCGACATCTTCGCGCTGGCCGACCGGACCTACCGCGTCAGCGGTGACACCAGCATCGAGCGTGTCAACGAGTCGTTCGGAGTCGACCTGCGCGCGTTCGTCCACGAGGAAGGCGATAACGAGCACCGCTTCGAAACCATCGGCGGACTGATCGCCCACGAGATGGGCCACGTGCCACGCCGTGGTGAGCACACCACCTTGGGCGGGCTCAACTTCATCGTCCTGCACACCAAGGCGGGTGCCGTGCGCTGGTTCAAGGTCTCGCCGGTCGTTGACGGCGACAACACCGGCTGATGCAGCGGCTGCGTCAGCTGCTGCCCTGGATCCTGGCGGTCGTCGCTGGCCTGGCGCAGGCCGCCTCCATCGCGACCCCTTGGAGCGGCCAACCTTTGTGGTGGCTGCAGTTGCTCTCGCTGTCGATGCTGGTTGGGCTCCTGCTGCGGCAATCCTCTGTTCGCCGTGGTGCCCTGCTGGGTTGGCTCTTCGCCACCTGCTGGCTTGCCGGGACTTGGTGGTGGCTGTTCATCTCCATGCACGTCTACGGCGGGCTGTCGGCGCCGCTGGCGGCACTGGCGGTGCTGGTCTTGGCCGCCTTCCTGGGCACGTACTACGCAGGTGCCGCGGCCTTGTTTGTCGCGGTGGGCCGGAGGGGCGCCTGGCAGGCGGCGTTCATCTGGGCGGGTGCCTGGCTGCTCGCAGAACTGATGCGAGGCGTCTTCTTCACTGGCTTTCCGTGGGGGGCCTCCGGCTACGCGCACGTCGAAGGGCCGCTCGCAGCCATGGCGCCCTGGATCGGCGCCTATGGCATCGCCTTCGTCGCTGCGCTGCTGGCGGGACTGCTCGGCGCCCTTGTGCGTCGAGGGCGCCCGGCCTGGCACGGTGCGGTCGCCGCCCCCGCGGTGTTGCTGGCGGTGATCGCCTTGCCGGATGTCGAGGCCGGGCAGCCGGGCGCTCGGCTGTCTGTCGCGCTTCTCCAGGGCAACATTCCGCAGGACGAGAAGTTCGAACAAGGCAGCGGGATTCCCCTGGCCCTCGAGTGGTACGCAAAGCAACTGCGCACTGCTGAAGCCAGCCTGGTGGTGGCGCCCGAAACGGCCATTCCGCTGCTGCCCGACGATCTACCCCAGGGATATCTGGCCGACGTTGCCCAGCGCTTCACTCGAGGGCGGCAGGCCGCATTGATCGGCATGCCGCTGGGAAGCCTGGAAGCGGGCTACACCAACTCCGTCATTGGCGTGCGCCAGGGTGCCGAGGTCTACCGGTTCGACAAGCACCACCTTGTGCCGTTTGGTGAGTTCATTCCCCCGCTGTTCCGCTGGTTCACCGACCTCATGCGCATCCCGCTGGGGGATTTCAACCGGGGCGCGGTCGGCCAGCCGTCCTTCGAATGGCAGGGCCAGCGGCTTGCGCCGAATGTCTGCTACGAAGACCTGTTCGGCGAAGAACTGGCGGCCCGTTTCGTCGACCCGGCGCGTGCGCCCACCATCTTCGTGAACGTGAGCAACATCGGCTGGTTCGGCAATACCGTGGCCATCGACCAGCACCTGCACATCAGCCGCATGCGCGCCCTCGAATTCCAGCGGCCGGTGATCCGTGCCACCAACACCGGCGCCACGGCGATCATCGATCATCGCGGCACGGTGACGCACCTGCTGCCCCGGTACACGCGCGGCGTATTGACCGGGGAAGTGCAGGGCCGAGAGGGCCTCACCCCCTTCGCGCGCTGGGCCTCGACTTGGGGGCTGGCGCCGCTCTGGCTGGTGGGCGCGTTGGTCTTGCTCGCCGCAGCTTTCCCGCGCCGGCGGCGCTGAGGCCGCGCCCCGGCTCCAGGCGGTCGCCTATGGGGCCCCTCTTAAAATCGCGTGATGCTCACCTTCCAGCAAATCATCCTGAAGCTGCAGGCCTATTGGGACGCACAGGGCTGCGCGTTGCTTCAGCCCTATGACATGGAGGTCGGCGCCGGCACCTCGCACACGGCCACGTTCCTGCGCGCACTCGGCCCCGAACCCTGGAAGGCCGCCTATGTGCAGCCGAGCCGCCGACCGAAGGACGGCCGCTACGGTGAAAATCCCAACCGGCTCCAGCACTACTACCAGTACCAGGTGGTACTCAAGCCCGCGCCGGCCAACATCCTGGACCTCTACCTGGGCTCGCTGGAGGCGCTGGGATTCGATCTCAAGAAGAACGACATCCGCTTTGTCGAAGACGACTGGGAGAACCCGACGCTGGGCGCCTGGGGTTTGGGCTGGGAGGTCTGGCTCAACGGCATGGAGGTGACGCAGTTCACCTATTTCCAGCAGGTCGGTGGCATCGACTGCAAGCCCATCACTGGCGAAATCACCTACGGCCTGGAGCGGCTGGCCATGTACCTGCAGGGCGTCGACAACGTCTACAAGTTGCAATGGACGCACGATCTCAGCTACGGCGACGTCTACCTGCAGAACGAGAAGGAGCAATCGGCCTACAACTTCGAACACAGCGACGCCGACTTCCTCTTCGCCGCCTTCACCGCGCACGAGAAGCAGGCTAGGCACCTCATGGAACAGCAGCTCGCGCTGCCGGCCTACGAACAGGTGCTCAAGGCCGCCCACAGCTTCAATTTGCTCGACGCACGCGGGGCGATCAGCGTCACCGAGCGCGCCGCGTACATCGGCCGCATCCGCAACCTGGCTCGCGGCGTGGCCCAGAGCTACTACGAAAGTCGCGAGCGACAGGGCTTTCCAATGGCGCCGCCCGAGTGGGTGGCGCAGCTGTCCAGGAAGGCCGCCTGAATCCATGAAGAAGACCACCGACAACCTCCTGGTCGAGCTGTTCGTCGAGGAACTGCCGCCCAAGGCCCTGAAGAAACTGGGTCGGGCTTTCGCCGACGGCCTGTTCGAGCAACTGCGCGCCCAGGGACTGACCACGGATGCCTCCGTCGCGACGCCGTTCGCCTCGCCCCGACGACTGGCCGTGCATGTCAGCGAGGTGGCCCCGCAGGCCGCCGATCGCGCCGTCTCCCACAAGCTCATGCCGGTCAGCGTGGGACTGGATGCGTCGGGCCAGCCGACCCCTGCGCTGCTCAAGAAACTGCAGGCCTTGGGCGTGGATGCGCGTGCCGTACCCGAGTTGCGGCGCGCGATCGACGGCAAGGCCGAGGCCCTGTTCCATGACAGCCAGGTGCGCGGCGCCACGCTGGCCGAGGGCCTGCAAGCGGCCTTGGGCGAGGCACTCGAGCGTCTTCCCATTCCGAAGGTGATGACCTATCAGCTGGCCGACGGCTGGACCGACGTGAAGTTCGTGCGGCCCGCGCATTCGCTGCTGGCGCTGCATGGCAGCCAGGTCGTGCCTGTGCGCGCGCTCGGACTGGCCGCCGGTGACACCACCCATGGGCATCGCTTCGAGGCGAAGGCCCGGGTGCTGCGAGTGCCGCATGCCGATCGCTATGCCGACGTGCTCGCCGGCGAAGGCGCGGTCATCGCCAGCTTCGAAGAGCGCCGCGCCGACATCCAGCGCCAGCTCGCGCTGGCGGCCGAGCGCGTGGGTGGTGGCGTCCGCCCGATCGAGGACGACGACCTGCTCGACGAGGTCACCGGGCTGGTCGAGCGGCCCTGCGTCCTCGTGTGCGAGTTCGAGAGCGAGTTCCTCGGCGTGCCTCAGGAATGCCTCATCCTCACGATGAAGGCCAACCAGAAGTACTTCCCGTTGCTCGATGCGCAGGGCCGCCTCACCAACCGGTTCCTGGTGGTGAGCAACATCCGCCCGGACGACCCATCCGCGGTGATCCAGGGTAACGAGCGCGTGGTCCGCCCGCGGCTGGCCGATGCCAAGTTCTTTTTCGACCAGGACCGCAAGAAGCCGTTGTCCACTCGCGCAGAGGGATTGGCGCGTGTCGTCTATCACAACAAGCTCGGCACCCAGGGCCAGCGCATCGAGCGGGTTCGCGAGCTGGCGCAGGTCATCGGCGCCAAGCTCGGCGACGACCACCTCGCTTGGCAGGCCGATCTCGCCGCGAGCCTGGCCAAGGCCGACCTGCTCACCGACATGGTGGGTGAGTTCCCCGAGCTGCAGGGCATCATGGGGCGCTACTACGCCCAGGCGGAAGGCATCGAGGCCGAAGTCGCCGACGCCATCGAGGACCACTACAAGCCCCGCTTTGCCGGTGACAGCCTGCCGCGCGGCCGCACGGGCCTGGTGCTGGCGCTGGCCGACAAGCTCGAGACGCTGGCCGGCCTGTTTGCCATCGGCCAGCTGCCCACGGGGGACAAGGACCCGTTCGCCCTGAGGCGTCATGCCCTCGGCATGGTCCGCATCCTGATGGAGCGCGACCTGCCGCTCGCGCCCACGGAACTGGTCAGCGCCGCGGTCGGCCTGTTTCCGCAGGCAGCGCCCGATACTGCATCGCTCCTGGCCGACTTCATCTACGAGCGCTTGGCTGGCCTGCTGCGCGAGCAGGGCTACAGCGCGCAGGAGGTCGAGGCCGTGCTGGCCCTCAAGCCGCAGCGCCTGGGCGACATCGCCCGACGGCTCGCCGCCGTGCGCGCCTTCGCCGGATTGCCCGAGGCGCCCGCGCTCGCCGCGGCCAACAAGCGGATCGGCAACATTCTCAAGAAGGCCGACGAGCCGGTGCAGCCGCAAGTCGACACCGCGCTGCTGCAACAGGAGCCCGAACAGGCCCTGCATGCGGCCACCCTGCGCCTGTCGGCCGAGGCCGACCAGCGTTTCGATGCCGGCGACTACACCGGCGCGTTGCAGACCCTGGCGGCGCTGCGAGCGCCGGTCGACACTTTCTTCGACCGTGTCATGGTCAACGCCGAAGACCCGGCGCTCAGGCGCAACCGCCTGGGCTTGCTCGCCACGCTGCACCAAGCCATGAACCGCGTCGCGGACCTGTCGCGCCTGGCGAGCTGAGCATGAAGCTGGTCATCCTGGATCGCGACGGCACCATCAACGCAGACAGCGACGAGTTCATCAAATCGCCCGAGGAGTGGGAGCCGCTGCCGGGCGCGCTCGAAGCCATCGCGCGGCTCAACCACGCGGGCTGGCATGTGGCCGTGGCGTCGAACCAGTCGGGGCTGGGCCGTGGCCTGTTCGACCTGGGCGCCCTCAACGCCATGCACGCGAAGATGAACCGCATGCTGTCGGCCGTTGGCGGCCGCATTGATGCGGTCTTCTTCTGTCCGCACACGCCCGACGACAACTGCCGCTGCCGCAAGCCGTCTCCTGGCTTGTTCGAGCAGATCGCCGAACGCTTTGGTGTCGAGCTCAAGGGCGTGCCGGTGGTCGGCGACGCGCCGCGCGACCTGCAGGCCGGCGCAGTGCTCGGCTGCGAACCGCACCTGGTGCTGACCGGAAAGGGCGCCCGCTGGCGGGGGCAGCCGCTGGGTGGCGATTTCCCCTCGGGCACCCGCGTGCACGAGGACCTGTCCGCCTTCGTCGAGCACCTGATCGCCCACCAGCCCGACGCCCGTTGAGGAAAGCCTCCATGTTCGATTTCGTGCGTTCGTCCTTGCACGCCTTGTGGATGTTGGTCACCGTCATCCCGTATGGCATTGCCGTGCTGGTTGCGTCGCTGTGGCAGCGCGGCGAGCCCTTGTACTGGATTGCCGCGAGTTGGCTGCGGCTGGCCGTGCAGGGCGCCCGCGTGATCTGCGGCATCCAGGTGCGCGTGAGCGGGATGGACAACCTGCCCGTCGGACAGACCAGCCCCGCGGTGCTGCTGGTCAAGCACCAGTCCACCTTCGAGACCTTCCTCATGCCCACGCTCATGCCGCATCCCCTGGCCTACGTGTTCAAGAAGGAACTGCTGCAGATTCCGTTCTTCGGCTGGGCGATGTCACGGCTGGACATGATCCATATCGACCGCAGCCAGCGGGCGCAGGCATTCGTCAAGGTCGTGGCCCAGGGCCGTCGCCTGCTGGAGCAGGGCACCTGGATCATCATGTTCCCGGAGGGCACACGTGTGGCGCGGGGCGAAGCTGGCGCCTACAAGTCCGGCGGCACGAGACTGGCCATTGAAACCGGCGCACCGGTCATTCCTATCGCGGTCACGTCGGCACGCTGCTGGCCGCGCAGGGCCTTCGTCAAGCGCGCCGGCGTCGTCGATGTCTCCATCGGCCCGGCCATCCCCAGCGTCGGTCGGCAGCCCGATGAACTGATGCGGGAAGTCCAGGGCTGGATCGAGTCCGAGATGCGGCGGCTCGACCCGCAAGCCTACGGCGCGGCAGACGGCTCGGGCCTTCAGCCGAGGGACGCGTGAAGGGACTCGTACAGCTGGCCCTCGACCTCTTCGAGGACGATCCGCCACCCGCTGAGCGCATCGACAAGCCGCCGCGACCGGCGCCGCCGGTCCCGGCGGCCGCCCCTGCCCTGCCCATCGCCAGCGTTCTGCAGCCCGCTGTCTTCCGCCACCCCAAAGCCGATCGGCACACCGTCCTGGGAGAGGTCCGCGTTGCCTACGAGTTGCGGCGCGCGCGGCGGCGCCACATCGGTTTCTTGGTCGGCCCGGAAGGCCTGACGGTGAGTGCCCCGCGGTGGGTGCCGCTGTACGAGATCGAAGCCGCTTTGCAGAAGAAGGCCGGCTGGATCGTGCGCAAGCTGGTCGAGATGCGCGATCGCGACCAGCGGCGCGAGGCGGGGCGCATCGAATGGCGTGACGGCGCGAGTCTTCCCTTCCTGGGCGAGCCGGTCCGCATCGTGCTGGATGCCCGTGCCAGCAGCCTCGCTCCCGGCGGCCTGCTGCGTCCTGCCGCAGGGGCCACCGCCGGCCCGCCCGACCTGCAGCTGCACCTTGCGCTGCCGCAACAGGCCGAGCCGGGGCAGATCCGTGATGCCGTCCAGGCCTGGTTGATGCGCCAGGCCACGCGTGTGTTCAACGAGCGGCTGGCCCACTTCGCGCCCTTGCTCGGCGTGCGGTGGAGCAAGCTCACGCTGAGCAGCGCCAGCACGCGGTGGGGCTCGGCGCACAGCAACGGCTCCATCCGCCTTAACTGGCGCCTCATCCACTTTCGACTGCCGATCATCGATTACGTGGTGGCGCACGAGCTCAGCCATCTTCGAGTGATGGACCACAGCCCGCGCTTCTGGGAAACCGTGGGCAGCGTGGTGCCCGACTACGCGCACCTGCGCTCGCAGTTGCGAGCCGATCCGCTGCCGCCCTGGTAGACGTCGATTCGGTCAGGCGGCGCGAAACCGCCAGACACCGGCCTCATCGCGTTCCCGCAGCAGTCGGCCCGCGAACCACAGCGCATGCAGGTGCGCCACGGCTTCGCCCATGGCGAAGGTGGTCTGGTGCAGGTCGAGCGAGCGCTTGAACAGCACCGGCACCATGTCGGCGGCGCTGCCGGGCCGCTCCTGGCAGGCCTTCAGCACCTCGTCCAGGCGCTCGCGGTGGTGCTGCTCCAGCTGCGCGATGCGCTGGTGCAGGCCCATGAACGGCTTGCCATGCGAGGGCAACACCAGCGTGTCGGCGGGCAGCTCGCGCAGGCGCGCAATCGAATCGAGGAACGCCGGCAGCGGATTCGACTCCGGCTCCACCTCGTGCACGCTGATGTTGGTCGAAATGCGCGGCAGCATCATGTCGCCGGAGATCAGCAGGCCCAGCTCCTCGCAATGCAGCGAGATGTGTTCCGGCGCGTGTCCATACCCGCTCAGGCAGCGCCAGTCGCGCCCGCCGATACGCAGGCGCAGCCCGTCGCGCAGCCGCTCGAAACCGGATGGCACGGCCGGCACCATGCTGCTGTAGTAGCCCGCGCGTGCCCGCACCTTGTCCACCGCGTCCGGGTCGCTAAGGCCATGCGCGGCAAAAAAGCTGGCCGCCCCCTGGCCGCCGAAGCCGGTGGTGCTGGCCGAGCCCACGCGGGCCGCGTAGTAGTCGGTCGCGCTGATCCAGAGTCGGCATTGCCAGCGCTCGCACAACCAGGCAGCCAGTCCGACGTGGTCGGGATGCATGTGGGTCACGATCACTCGCAGGATGGGCAGGCCCTCCAGCTCCGTGGCGAACACCTGCTCCCACTGTGCCTTGGCCTCGTCCCGCGCGATGCAGCAGTCGACCACGCTCCAGCCTTCACGGCCATCGAGTTCGTCGCGCAGCAGCCAGAGGTTGATGTGGTCCAGCGCGAAGGGTAGGCTCATGCGCACCCAGCGTACGCCGGTGGCGATCTCCAGGCTGCGGCCGGGCTGCGGCAGCTGGTCGCCGAAGGGATAGGACAGCTGTTGTTCGAGGGGGTTCATGCAAGGGGCGTGGGACTTGGATGACAGGCTGGAAATCGTGCGGGAAGCCGGCCGTGGCGCGATTGACGTTGACGTAAACGTCAGCTGTAATGCGCTTCATTCTAGGCGCCGTCAACTCCGCCGGGCCTGTCCCGATCCCCTTCATGGCCACCCCCGTCACCTACACCATCAGCGATCTCGCCCGCGAGTTCGACCTGACCACGCGAGCCATCCGCTTCTATGAGGACATGGGCCTGCTGCAACCCCAGCGCAGCGGCCCCGGCGGCCGCAACCGCATCTACGGTCCGCGCGACCGCACCCGACTCAAGCTCACGCTGCGCGCCAAGCGCCTCGGCCTGTCGCTGTCCGAGGCGCGCGAGCTGATCGACATGTACGACAGCCCGCGCGATACGGGACCGCAGCTGAAGAAATTCCTCAACATCCTGGCCACGCACCGCTCGCAACTCGAAGAGCAGCTGGCCGAACTGCAGGCCAACCTCGACGAGGTCAAGGCGCACGAAAAGGAAACACGTGCGCTGCTGGCACGGCTGGAAAAGCCGTCGCGCAAAGTCAATGGTCATAATTGACGTTTACGTCAACGTCAAAGAGACGGCCCGAACCAGATCCGGTCACGGCTGTCCACATTTCAGGGAGAAGCTCGCATGAACCTGCCCGGCCTGAACCACCAGCTCGGCTCCGACGTCGAGGCGCTGCGCGACGCGGTGCACGCCTTTGCCCAGGCTGAAATCGCTCCGCGCGCCGCCGAGATCGATCGCAGCGATCGTTTCCCCATGGATCTCTGGCTAAAGATGGGCGAGCTTGGCGTGCTCGGCGTCACGGCGCCCGAGACGTACGGTGGCGCCGGCATGGGCTACCTGGCGCACATGATCGCCATGGAAGAGATCTCCCGCGCCTCCGCATCGGTGGGCCTGTCCTACGGCGCCCATTCCAACCTCTGCGTCAACCAGATCAACCGCAACGGCACCGAGGCGCAGAAGCGCAAGTACCTGCCGAAGCTGATCTCGGGTGAGCACGTGGGCGCGCTGGCGATGAGTGAGCCCGGGGCCGGCTCGGACGTCATCTCCATGAGGCTGCGCGCCGAGTTCAAGGCGGGCGCCTACCTCCTCAATGGCTCCAAGATGTGGATCACCAATGGGCCCGACGCCGACACGCTGGTCGTCTATGGCAAGACCGAGCCGGAACTCGGCGCGCGCGGCATCACGGCTTTCCTCATCGAGAAGGGCATGCCCGGCTTTTCGGTCGCCCAGAAGCTCGACAAGCTCGGCATGCGCGGTAGCCACACCGGCGAGTTGGTGTTCCAGAACGTCGAGGTGCCGCCCGAGAACGTGCTGGGTGGCGTGAACGCCGGAGCCAAGGTGCTGATGTCCGGCCTGGACTACGAACGCGCGGTGCTGGCCGCCGGGCCCATCGGCATCATGCAGTCGGTGATGGACCAGGTCATTCCCTACATCCACGAGCGCAAGCAGTTCGGCCAGAGCATCGGCGAGTTCCAGCTCATGCAGGGCAAGGTCGCCGACATGTACACCGTGCTGCAGGCGGCGCGCTCGTTCTGCTACACCGTCGGCAAGAACCTCGACCTGTTGGGCGCCGAGCATGTGCGGCAGGTTCGCAAGGACTGCGCCTCGGTCATCCTGTGGTGCGCCGAAAAGGCCACCTGGATGGCTGGCGAGGGCGTGCAGATTTTCGGGGGCAACGGCTACATCAACGACTATCCCCTGGGGCGTCTCTGGCGCGACGCCAAGCTGTACGAAATCGGCGCCGGCACCAGCGAGGTGCGGCGCATGCTGATCGGGCGAGAGTTGTTCGCCGAAACGGCCTGATCGCTGGAATTCACCCATGACAACTGAACTTCAAGAACTCTTCGAACACAACCGCCAATGGGCCGCGGAGATGGAGCGTGAGCGCCCCGGCTTCTTCACCCGCTTGAAAGCGCAGCAAAAGCCGCGCTACATGTGGATCGGCTGCAGCGACTCGCGTGTGCCGGCCAACCAGATCACCGGGCTGGAGCCGGGCGAGGTGTTCGTGCACCGCAATGTCGCCAATGTGGTGGTACCCACCGACCTCAACTGCCTGTCCACCGTGCAGTTCGCCATCGACCAACTCAAGGTGCAGCACCTGATGGTCGTCGGCCATTACGGCTGTGGCGGCGTGCAGGCCGCCTTGCACAACACCCGGGTCGGCCTGGCTGACAACTGGCTAAGCCACATCAAGGACGTGAAGAACCTGCACCGCTCGCTGCTCGACGGCCTCCCACCGGAACACCAGGCGGACGCCCTGTGCGAACTCAACGTCATCGAGCAGGTGCTCAACGTCGCCCAGACCACGGTGGTACAGGATGCCTGGAGCCGTCGTCAGCCGCTCACCCTGCACGGCTGGGTCTACGGCTTGTCCGACGGGCTGCTGAAGGATCTGCGCGTCAGTGTCGACGGGGCCGAGGGTCTGGAGGCCGCGTATCTGGATGCCATTGCCGCCGTGGCCTCGGCCCGGCGTGCCTGATCAGTGGGGGCGGGCGTCGTGGCCAGGTTTCCGCAGCGCCTTGAATCGCCGCTGGCCTATGAGATCGCCCGGGCGCTGATCGACGGCTTCGACCGCCACTACCGCCTGTTCCGCCTCGAGTCGGCGAGGGCCAAGCAGCGCTACGAAGCCGCCGACTGGCACGGACAGCAGCGTGCCCAGCGCGAGCGCATCGAGTTCTATGACCTGCGCGTGCGCGAGGCGGTCGCCCGGCTCGAGACCGAGTTCCGCGCCCACGAGCAACCCATGGCGGTGTGGCAGGAAGCCAAGCTGCACTACATCGGGCTGCTGATCGACCATCACCAGCCGGAACTGGCCGAGACCTTCTTCAATTCGGTCTCGACCAAGATCCTTCATCGTACCTATTTCCATAACGAATTCATCTTCGTGCGCCCAGCGGTCAGCACCGAGTACATCGAGAACGACGAACCCGCCGCCAGTGCCACGTACCGCGCTTACTACCCCAGCCGCGAGTCGCTGCACGAGACCCTGACGCGGGTCATCGACAACTTCCGGCTGCAGCGCCCCTTCCAGGACCTGCCTCGCGACACCGCCCAGGTGTGCCGGGTCATGGCGCACCGGCTGGCGCCCATGCGGCTGCGCGCCAACTTCCAGATCCAGGTGCTGTCGTCGCTGTTCTATCGAAACAAGGGCGCCTACGCCGTCGGCAAGATCATCAACGGCTTCACCGAACTGCCGTTCGCACTGCCCATCCTGCACGACGACGACGGGCAGCTGGTGATCGACGCCTGCCTTTTCGGCGAGGACGAACTCCAGATGCTGTTCTCGTTCGCCCGGGCTTACTTCATGGTGGACATGGAGGTGCCCTCGGCCTATGTGCAGTTCCTGCGATCCCTCATGCCCCGCAAGCCCCGCGCCGAGATCTACAACGCGTTGGGACTGGCCAAGCAGGGCAAGACCTTGTTCTACCGGGACTTCCTCTACCACCTGCGCCACTCCAGCGACAAGTTCCGCATCGCACCAGGTATCCGGGGCATGGTCATGCTGGTCTTCGACCTGCCATCCTTCCCCTACGTCTTCAAGCTGATCCGGGACGAGTTCCCGCCGCAGAAGGAGACCACGCGCGAACAGGTCCAGGGAAAGTACCTGCTGGTGAAGCAGCACGACCGCGTTGGCCGCATGGCCGACACGCTGGAGTACAGCGAAGTCGCCTTCGCGCGCGATCGCTTCGAGGACGAACTGGTCGAGGAGATCCGCCGGCACGCGCCCAGCCAGCTCGAGATCTCCGATCGGGACGGCGACGGCCGCGAAGAGGTCATCATCAAGCACCTGTACATCGAGCGCCGGATGATCCCGCTCAATATCTACCTGCAGGAGGCCTTCGATGCGGGCGCGCTCGGGCAGGTCGAGCGCGCCGTCATCGAGTATGGCAACGCCATCAAGGACCTGGTGGCGGCCAACATCTTCCCCGGCGACATGCTGTGGAAGAACTTCGGCGTGACGCGCCACGGCAAGGTGGTGTTCTACGACTACGACGAGATCGAGTACCTCACCGACTGCCATTTTCGCCATGTGCCGCAGGCGCGCACCGAAGAAGAAGAACTGTCGGGCGAAGTGTGGTGGCGCGTCGGGCCACGCGACGTGTTCCCTGAAACCTTCGCGCCCTTCCTGCTCGGCAATCCCACGGTGCGCGAGGTGTTCATGCGCCACCACGCCGACCTGCTCGATCCCGCGTTCTGGCAGATGCACAAGGAGCGCATCCAGTCGGGGCACGTCTTCGACGTCTTTCCCTACGAGCACGACAAGCGTTTCGTGTACCAGGCCAGCTCGGAGCTGGCGGCCTGAACAGGCCCACCGTTTCCCGATCCCGTTCCAAGGAGCCCCACATGCCTGAAACCATCGTCATCGCCAGTGCCGCGCGCACCCCCATGGGCGGCTTCCAGGGCGACTTCTCCAGCCTGGCCGCGCACGACCTGGGCGGCGCCGCCATTCGCGCCGCGGTCGGGCGCGCCGGCATCTCCGCCGACATGGTGGGCGAGGTGCTGTTCGGCAACTGCCTGATGGCCGGCCAGGGCCAGGCGCCGGCGCGGCAGGCGGCCTTCAAGGGCGGGCTGCCCAAGAGCACGGGTGCCGTCACGCTGTCCAAGATGTGCGGCTCCGGCATGAAGGCCGCCATGATGGCCCACGACATGCTTCTGGCCGGCTCGCACGAGGTCATGGTTGCCGGCGGCATGGAAAGCATGACGAACGCGCCCTATCTGCTGCTGCGTGGCCGGGGCGGCTACCGCATGGGCCACGACCGCGTGTACGACCACATGATGCTCGACGGCCTGGAGGACGCCTATGAGCCCGGCCGGGCCATGGGCACCTTCGGCGAGGACTGCGCCGCCCGCTACCGCTTCACGCGGGAGGCGCAGGATGCGTTCGCGATTGCGAGCGTGCGGCGCGCCCAGGCCGCGATCGAATCCGGTGCCTTCGCCCGCGAGATCACGCCGGTCACCGTCAAGACCCGTGCGGGTGAGACGGTGATCGCCACCGATGAGGGCCCCGGCAAAGTCAGGCTGGACAAGATCGCCACGCTCAGGCCGGCGTTCAAGAAGGACGGCACCATCACCGCCGCCTCCAGTTCCAGCATCAATGACGGCGCGGCCGCCCTGGTGCTCATGAGCGAGTCCACCGCCGCCCGGCTGGGGGTGCGGCCGCTGGCCCGGGTGCTCGGCCACGCCACCCACGCACAAGAGCCCGAGTGGTTCACCACCGCCCCTGTGGGGGCCACCCAGAAGCTGCTGTCGCGCACCGGCCTGGCGGTGGCCGACATCGACCTCTGGGAGGTCAACGAAGCCTTCGCCGTCGTGCCCATGGCCCTCATGGCCGAACTCGGCGTGCCGCACGAGATCGTCAACGTGAACGGTGGCGCCTGCGCGCTCGGCCATCCGATCGGCGCGTCGGGTGCCCGCATCCTGGTCACGCTGATCCACGCCCTGCAGGCGCGCGGCGGCCGGCGCGGCATCGCGACCTTGTGCATCGGCGGCGGCGAGGCCACCGCCATGGCCATCGAACTCGCCTGAGCGCCCATGGCCACCGTCCTCGTGATCGGCGCCTCTCGCGGCATTGGACTGGAGTTCGCCCGCCAATACGCCGAAGCCGGCGACCGTGTCATCGCCACCGCCCGCAGCGATGAGGGGCTGGCGCGCCTGTCGGCCTTGGGGGCGCGCGCCCTGCGCCTCGATGTCACCGACCCGGCCCGCATGAGTTCACTCGGCTGGGAACTCGACGGTGAAAAGCTCGACGTCGCGCTCTACGTCGCCGGCGTCTACAGCACCGGCAGCGCCACCGAGCCGCCCTCGCGCCAGGCGTTCGACCGCGTGCTGCACGCGAACGTGCTGGGCGCCATGCAGGCCATTCCACAAGTGGCTCCGATGGTCGAGGCCGCGGAAGGCCGCTTCGGATTCCTCACGAGCGGCATGGCGCGTATCGCCGGTGTGTCTTCCAGCTTCGGCTGGACCTATCGCGTGAGCAAGGCCGCTTTGAACATGGCCGTGGCCGCCGCGCAGAACGACTACCCGCGGGCCCTGATGGTGGCCATCGACCCGGGCTGGGTCCAGACCGACATGGGCGGACCGTCGGCGCCGCTGCCGGCGGCGGACAGCGTGCGGGCCATGCGCGCCACCCTTGCCGCGCTCACGCCTTCCCAACGCGGGCGCTTCATCCACTACGATGGCCGGCCCTACGAGGGCTGGTGACCCAACCGATGCTTCTTACCGCCGAGCAGGAAATGATTCGCGACGCCGTGCGCGCCTTCGCCCAGGAGCAGCTGTGGCCGCATGCGGCGCGGTGGGACCGCGAGCACACCTTTCCCCGGCAGGCGCACCGGGGCCTGGCGGCGCTGGGCGCCTATGGGGTCGTGGTGCCGCAGGACCTGGGTGGCGCCGGCCTCGACTACGTCAGCCTGGCTCTCGTGCTCGAGGAGATCGCCGCCGGCGATGGCGGCACCAGCACCGCGATCAGCGTCACCAACTGCCCGGTCTGCGCCATTCTCCTGCGCGAGGGCACGCCGGCGCAGCAGCGCCGCTGGCTGGTGCCCCTGGCCCAGGGCGAACTGCTCGGCGCGTTCTGCCTCACCGAGCCCCATGCCGGCAGTGACGCCTCGGCCCTGCGCACCACCGCGGTCCGGCAGGGCGACGGCTGGGTGATCGACGGCGTCAAGCAGTTCATCACCTCCGGCCGCAATGCGCAGCTCGCCATCGTCATCGCCGTCACCGACAAGGGAGCGGGCAAGAAGGGGCTGAGCGCCTTCGTGGTGCCCACGCAGACAACCGGCTATGGGGTGGCCCGTCTCGAAGACAAGGTGGGCCAGCATTCCAGTGACACCGCGCAAGTTCGCTTCGAGAACTGCCGGGTTCCGGCCGATCACCTCATCGGCGCCGAAGGCGACGGCTATCGGATCGCACTCGGCGCCCTCGAAGGCGGCCGCATCGGCATCGCGGCCCAGAGCCTGGGCATGGCGCGCAGCGCCTTCGAGGTCGCGGTGCGGTACGCCAAGGAGCGCGAGAGCTTCGGCTCGGCGCTCATCGGGCACCAGGGCGTGGGCTTTCGCCTGGCCGAATGCGCCACGCAGCTCGAGGCCGCGCGCCAGCTGATCTGGCATGCGGCTGCGCTGCGTGATGCCGGGCGCCCGTGCCTGCAAGAGGCGGCGATGGCCAAGCTCTTCGCCAGCGAGATGGCCGAGCGCGTGTGCAGCGCCGCCATGCAGACGCTGGGCGGCTACGGTTACGTGAGCGACTTCCCCGTCGAGCGGATCTGGCGTGACGCGCGCGTGTGCCAGATCTACGAAGGCACCTCCGACATCCAGAAAATCATCATCCAGCGCGGCTTATGAGAATCGTCGTCCTTGGCGCCGGCCGTGTCGGAGAAAGCGTGGCCGAGAGCTTGGTGTCGGAGCGCAACGACATCACGGTGATCGACCCCGACCCGCAGCGCCTGCGCTGGCTGGAAGAGCGCTTCGACCTGCGTGGCGTCGCCGGTGACGGCATCCATCCGCAGGTCATGGAGCGCGCCGGCATGCGCGATGCCGACATGCTGGTGGCCTGTGCCACGCGCGACGAGACCAACCTGGTGGCTTGCAAGATCGCCCACGACGTCTTCAGCGTGCCCACCACGGTGGCGCGGCTGCGCTCATCCGAGTTTGCCGAGGGCGATGCCCTGCTGGGTCCGGCCGGGTTCGCGGTGCAGCACGTCATCTGCCCCGAAGAGTCGATCGTGCGCTACATCCAGAAACTGATCGATTACCCCGAGGCCCTGCAGGTCCTCGAGTTCGGCAAGGGCTCGGCCCACCTGGTGGCGGTGCGGGCGCAGCCGAACTCTCCGCTGGTGGACTGCAGCATTGCGCAATTCCGCGCGCGCTTCCCCGACGCGCCCATGCGGGTGGTGGCCATCTACCGGCAGGATGCCGAGGTGGCTTGCACCGCGCAGTCCCGGATCATGCCGGGTGACGAAATCTTCCTGCTGGCCGATCGCGACAAGCTGCGCAACGTGCTGAAGGTGGTGCGCGGCGGCGACAAGCCGGTGCGCCGCGTGATGATGGCCGGTGGCGGCAACGTCGGCTCGCGGCTGGCGCGCCGGCTGGCGGGGCAGTGCGAGGTGAAGCTGATCGAACGCAGCGCCGCGCGTTGCGAACTGCTGGCGACCCAGCTGTCTTCCGACACGCTTGTCCTGCACGGCGATGGCACCGACGAGGAGCTCCAGGCCGATGAGAACGTCGCTGACATGGACCTCTTCCTGGCCCTCACCAGCGACGACGAGGACAACATCCTGTCGGCCATGCTGGCCAAGCGCATGGGCGCCCGGCGGGTCGTCTCCCTGATCAACCGGCGCGCCTACGCCGACCTGATCCAGGGTGGCACCATCGACATCGCCGTGTCGCCGGCGCAAACCGTGATCGGCGAGCTGCTGGCGCATGTGCGGCGGGGCGACGTCGTCGCGGTCCACAGCCTGCGGCGCGGTGCCGCCGAAGCCCTGGAGGGCATCGCCCGCGGGGACGCCAAGACCTCGCGCCTGGTCGGGCGCACCATCGACCAGGTCGAAGCGGCGCTGCCGCGTGGCGTGCGCGTCGGCGCCATCGTGCGCGGAGAGGAGCCGCACCGGCAGCAGGTGCTGATGCCCGCACACGACCTGGTGGTCGAGACCGACGACCACCTCATCATCTTCATCCCCAGCAAACGACAGGTTCGCGACGTGGAGCGAATGTTCCAGGTCAGCGCCACCTTCCTCTGAGACCCCTCGCATGAACATGCTCGGCTCGGTGCTGGTGCTGGTCTCGCGCGTGCTGATGGGGTTCTCGCTCGCCTTCCTGGTTCCGCTGCTCTGGGCCGTCGCCTTGGACGAAGCGGGCGGCGGCGCCGTGTGGATCGGCGGCTTCCTGGGCACGCTCGCCGCCGGAAGCCTGGTTGCCTGGTTGCTGCGGCGGCACCGGCGCGAACTGCAGCCCAAGGATGGTTTCCTGCTGGTCACGCTGGTCTGGGTGCTGCTGCCGGCTTGCGCGGCGGTGCCGCTGCTGCTCCTGGTGCCCGGCATCAACCCCGCCAAGGCCTATTTCGAGGCGATGAGCGCGCTCACCGCCACCGGCGCCACCGCCTTCGTCGGCCTGGACAACCTGCCGGTCTCGGTGAACATCTGGCGCTGCTTTCTCCAGTACATCGGCGGGCTGGGCATCATCCTGCTGGTGGTGGCCGTGCTGCCGCTGCTGGGCTTGGGCGGCATGCAGCTGTACCGGGCCGAGGCGCCGGGGCCCCTGAAGGAAGCCAAGCTCACGCCGCGCATCGCCGAGACCGCCCGCGGCTTGTGGACGGTGTACTTCGTGCTGTCGGGGCTGTGCCTGCTGGCCTACCGCTGGGCGGGCATGAGCTGGCCCGATGCCTTCATGCACATGTGCAGCACCATGGGCCTGGGCGGGTTTTCCTCGCACGACGCGAGCTTCGGCTACTGGAACTCGCCGGCGATCGAGTTCGTCGCCATCGTCTTCATGGCCTTGTCCGGCATCAGCTTCGCCCGGTACTTCATCGTCTGGCGCAACCGATCGCTGAACACGCTGACCCGCGATGTGGAAGTGCAGGCCTATGGGGCGGTGCTGGGCCTGTCGATCCTGGTGCTCACGCTGCTGCTGATCGACCGCGGCGTGTACCCCGACCTCTGGCAGTCGCTGCGAATGGCCGCGTTCCAGGTCGTCTCGCTGGCCACCACCACCGGCTACGCGTCCACCGACTACTCGCTGTGGCCGGTCTTCGCACCGGTCTGGCTGATCTTCCTGGGGTGCTTCGCCTCGTGCGCGGGATCCACGGGCGGTGGCATCAAGATGATCCGCATGATCCTGCTGGTCAAGCAGGCCCGGCGCGAGCTGGTGCGCATCATCCACGCGCGCGTGGTCAACCCCGTCACCCTCGGCCATGCCACCGTGGCGCCGGTGATCATCGCCAACGTCCTCGCCTACATGCTGATCTACGGCGCCAGCATCGTGGGCATGACCATGCTGCTGCTGCTGTCCGGCCTGGACCTGGTCACCAGCTTCTCGGCGGTGATCGTCTGCGTGAACAACATCGGCCCGGGGCTCGGCCTGGTGGGTCCGGCCGGCAACTTCGCGGCCCTCACCGATTTCCAGCTCTGGGTGTTGAGCTTCTCCATGCTGCTGGGCCGGCTCGAGCTGCTGTCGGTGTTGGTGCTTTTCACCAGCGCGTTCTGGCGAAAATGAGGCGTGCCATCCGACGACTCCAACGACCCATGCCCCTGCGGACGCAGCGACGCCCGCGCACGTCCGCTGCCCTTCGGCCGCTGTTGCGGTCCCTACCTCCGGGGCGATGCACCCGCTCCCGACGCCGAAGCGCTGATGCGCTCTCGATACAGCGCCTTCGTCCGCCAGCAGCCCGAGTACCTGCTGGCCACCTGGCACCCGAGCACCAGGCCGGCGCAATTGCAGCTGGAGCCGGGGCTGCGGTGGCTGGGGCTGGAGGTGCGGCGCCACCGAAGCTTGGGCGCCGACCGGGCCGAAGTCGAGTTCGTGGCCCGCTCGCGTCCGCGCTCCGGCGCCGCGGTTCGCCTTCACGAGCGCAGCCGCTTCGTTCGCGAAGACGGCCGGTGGACCTACGTGGATGGAGACCTGTCGTGAGCGGGCAAGAGCCTGGGCGGGCGCTGCCGGGTGGACGCCATGGCCTGGTCTGATCGGTCGCGGCGCCTGCGGGCCTGGGCCGACCGGGTCAAGCGCGATGGCGTGGCCCTGTGGTTTGCGATGCGGCATCCGCAGACGCCGTGGATCGCCAAGGGCCTGGCTTTCCTCGTCGTCGCCTATGCCCTCAGCCCCATCGACCTGGTGCCCGACTTCATTCCCGTTCTCGGCTACGTCGACGACGTGCTGCTGCTGCCGCTGCTGATCTGGCTCACCGTGCGCCTGGTCCCGCCGCTGGTGCTGGGGCAGTGCCGTTCGCGCGCCGACGAGTGGCTGGCGCTCAATGGCCGCAAGCCCTCGGTCTGGCAGGGCGCCGTGCTGGTCGTCGCGGTCTGGATCGCGATCGGCCTGGCGCTGTGGTTCTGGCTCGAACCCGGGCGGCTCAGCTGGTGGAACTAGGGGCGGGCGGCTCCGCTGCCGGCAGCAGCACGTCGAAGCGGGCGCCCTGACCCGGCCCGGCGCTGTGGGCGCTCACGGTGCCTCCGTGGGCCTCGACCAGCGATCGCACGATCGCCAGTCCGAGCCCTAGGCCCACCCGCTGCCGGCCCGGTGCGAGGTGCGATTGGTAGAAGGGCTCGAACACGTGGGCCAGCGTCTGCGCCTCCATGCCCTCTCCCGAATCCTGCACCCGCACATGGACCTGCGATCCGGCCATTCGCAGGCTCACCGTGACGGGTTGCCCCTGGCCGTGCCGCAGCGCATTGGTCAGCAGGTTGGTGAACACCTGTGCCAGCCGACGCGAATCACCGCGTACCCAGGCCTGAGCCTCCTCGGGCTCGAAGCGGATCGCGTCGGTGTCGGTGTCGCTGTCGCTGGCCTGGCGCACGTCCTCCAGGACCGCCGACAGCTCGCGCACCAGCTCCACCGGCTGGTGCTCGATGGTGACCTTGCCGCGCGTGAGGCGGGCCACGTCCAGCAGGTCGTCCACCAGGCTGCGCAAATGATCCATCTGCCGCCGCAGGATGCCGCGCTCGCGCTCGGTCTCACGGGTCGAGCGGGCATCGAGCAGGTACATCGCCGAGACCATCGGTGCCAGCGGGTTGCGCAGCTCGTGACCCAGGATGGCCAGGAACTCGTCCTTCGCGCGGCCGGCCTCCTGGGCCTGCTGCAGGGCGGTGGCCTGCGCCGCCTGCGCCGCATGCAGCCGCTGGCTGGCGTCATCGAGTGCACGGGCCAGCTGCTCGATTTCCACGATGCGGCTGCCTGCCGGCTCGAGCGGCCCGGCCGGCCGGCCTTCACCCAGGCGGGCCGCCGAGTCGGAAACGCGCTGGATGTCGGCGGAAATCCTCCGCGCGGCGCGCAGCGCCAGCAGGGCGCAGATCAGCAGCGAGCCCACCGCACCGGCGAAATACAAGCCCACCGTCGGCGACAGCAGCTGGGCCAGCGGCGGGCTCGGCGCGCCCACCGCGACCAGCCAGTCGAACTCCGGGGTGCGGCTGAACCCGGTGACCACGCGGGCGCCCTCCTGGTTTCGTGAGATGCCGGTGCCATCGCGGCGGCCGGCGCTCGCCAGGGCCTGCAGCTCGGGCGTGGCCTCGCGCAACGCGAACTGCTCCTGCGCCTGGGATCTCGCGAAAATCCGCAGCCGCGCGTCGAGGATGGCGATCACCCAGTTCTCGGGCACCTGCTGGCGCCGCAGGATGTCCAGCAGGCGATCCGGCCTCAGCACGGCCGTCAACACGAAATCGGTCCGGCCGTCGCGCAGCACCGGGTACCGCACCGCCACGGTGACGTGCCCCCGCGGGCCGCGCATGGCCTGGCCCACAGTGGGGCGGGCACTCTCCAGCGTGGAAGCCAGGCTGTCGCGGTCGACCGGTGCCACGGGCCCGCGCTCCAGCGGCAGGCTGGTGCGAAACAGCACCCGCCCTTGCGAATCCGCGAGGACCATCGAGGTCCATTCGGGCTGCAACTCCATCAGGCGTTGAGTGCGTTGGTAGAAGGCCGAAATATCCCCGGCTTGCAGGTCGCTGGAGCGGGACAGGCTGGCCAGCGTCATGACCGTGCCGTCCAGCTCGGCCTGCACCGCACTGGCCACTGCCCGTGCCAGGTCGAGGGTCGAGCGCGCGAGTTCGGCGCGCTGGCCGCGCGCCGCCTGCAGCAGCGCCAGTGCCGCGAACACGGCCAACGGCACCAGCCCGATGAGGGTGAGGCGAAACAGGTGCCAGCGCAGCGTGCGGGGAGTCGACGAGGGTGCCATCGGGTGGGCCATCCTAATCGAGCGTTGTGGCATTCCGGCTGCAGCTGAACCATTGGCGAAGCACAGCCGGCGCCGTCCTACATGAGCTTGTAACAGCGCCGGCCTACCATGGCCGAGACCAGCAGGCACATCGACCGGAGACATCCATGAGGCTCACGCGCTCCCGCAAGCAGGCACACCCGCAGGGGTCGCGCACGCAACCCCGTGCCGGTCTGATGCAGTGCGACCATGAAGGCCAGGTGTGGTTGTGCGAAGCCGTGATCCGCAACGGCGAAATCAAGGACTGGTACCTCGTGCGCCTGTCGCGCCTGGACGGCAGCGATCCGGTGGGCGACCCGGTGGTGCTCAGCCCCTCCGAATACGAGCGCTTCAGCATCAGCCGACACCTGGAGCCGGTGCTGCTCTGACCCTGGAACCTCCGGGGGCCTGCGCGACAATCCCGCGCATGAGATTCAAGATGGCCCCCAACTCGCTGTTTGCCATCCTGCTGCGGTCCCCCTGGTGGATCAGCATCGGCATCGCCGTCCTCTTCTTCGCCGTCTCCCACGCCTTGTTGTCACCCGAGCTTCGGCTGTTCGGCGCAGCCGGCGGATTGCCGTTCCTGGGCATCGGCATCGTCGCCTGCTGGCGGCAGTGGCGCGCGCCCAGCCCGCGGCGGATCGAGCAGGTCACTCTAAGCTTGGCGGCGATGAGCTGGCCGGATTTCGCCCGGGTGCTGGAAGAAGGATTCCGTCGCCAGGGCTTTGCGGTCGAACGCGTCCAGGGCGCCGCCGACATGCGCCTGCAGCGTCGGGGACAGGACACGCTGGTCAGCGCGCGTCGCTGGAAGGCGGCTCGGCATGGCGAAGAGGCGCTGCAAAGCCTGCAACAGCAGGCCCGCTCGCAGGACGCGGTGGCGTCGGCCTACGTCGCCTTGGGTGAGCTGACCCCGCAGGCCCTGCGCTTCGCCCAGGAGCACCGGGTGCAGGTGCTGCAGGCGCCGGAACTCGCTCAATTGCTGCGCGGCGTGTCCTTGCCCTCGCCCTGAAGCGTTCGTGCACCGGCGCCACCCCCGTGGCCGGCATCACCGCCTTCCAGCATCAACGTGACCAGCACGGCGCAGTCGGTGCGGGCCCTCAGGCTGTGCCGCTGTCGGGCTGGCAGCACCACCAGGTTGCCCCCGTCGAGCTGCCGCACGCCGCCGGGTGTCACCACCTCCACCACGCCCTCCAGGCAATGGATCACGCACTCCTGGTCGACGTGGTGGTCGGGCTGGTCCTGGCGGGCTGGCAGCACCAGGTGCAGCAGCTGGATGTGCTCGGTCTTGATCAGGCTGGTGCTGAACGCGTCGACCAGCTGCGGCCCGAGCGGGCTCACGTTGATCACGTCCAGGAGCTGGGCATGCGGCAAGGCCATGGCGGTGTGCTCTCCTTCTCGCGGTGATGGGGTCGAGCCATGATGGCCTCGGCAGAAGGCCGCGCGCGTTACCAAGTGCGTGGCCCGTAAAACATCGCTCGTGCGCGCGGCCCAGCGCCGGATGCGCTGCCTAGACTGGCCCGGACGCCATATGCAGGAGAAACCATGTCCAGCCAGGATCCCGTCCACCAGCACGCCGATTGCATCGCCGCCTGCAATGCCTGCGCGGTGGCCTGTCACCACTGCGCGGCCTCGTGCCTGCAGGAACCGGATGTGCAGGCCATGGCGCGTTGCATCGGCCTCGACCTCGATTGCGCCCAGATCTGCCAGCTGTCGGTGGCCCTGATGGCCGGCGGCAGCGAGCATGCAGCCGCCCTGTGCCGCGTGTGCGCGCAGGTCTGTCGCAGCTGCGCGGACGAATGCGGGCGCCATTCCCACGACCACTGCCAGCAATGCGCCGAAGCCTGCCGGCGCTGCGCCGGGGAATGCGAGCGCATGGCCGCGGCCGCCTGAGCGCCGCTGCGCGCCCGTGGCGCGCGCCTCAGCGGCGCGTGGCCCGTTCGTTCACGGCGCGTGCGGACTCCGCGGCCTCGCGCATCGTCTTCGCGGGGTCCAGCGCCGTGTGCCTGCCGCCTTGCACCAGGACGCGCCCGTCGACCCACACGGTGTCCACGTTCGACGGCTGGCCGTTGAAGACGATCGCGTAATAGGGGTCTCCCACGGGAGCCATGTTGAGCGCGTCGGTCCGCACCGTCACGATGTCCGCGCGCTTGCCGGGCGTGAGCGAGCCGACCTTGTCGCCCAGGCCGAGCAGCCGGGCGCCTTCCAGGGTGGCCAGTTCGACCAGTCGGCGGGGCTTCAGTCGTTGGGGTGCGCCGTGACGTTGCCAGTCGGACCACATCAAGGCGCGCATCACGTTGAAGAAATCGGCATTGGTCGCGGCCGACGCATCGATCGAAAGTCCGAGCGGCACACCCATGCGGCTCAGCTCCTCGTACTGGATGATCCCGTTGCGCACGGCCGAATAGGACATCTCGATCACCGGCGCGATGCTCCAGGGTGCGCGGTGGTCGCCGACCATCTTCAGCTCGGTCGGGTTCATGCCCTGGGGGTGGACCAGCAGCATGTCGGGGCCCAGCAGCTGGTTGTTGCCCATGAGCTCGACCAGGCCCTTGGGGCCGCAGTGGATCGTCATCGGCAGGTCCAGCTTGCGGATCGCGTCGAACTCCGAGCGGAACAGGTCCACCGGAATCGAACCGCGCGACGCGGCCACGCCCGGCGTGCGTAGGCAGGCCCCGACGCCCAGCATGCCGTCCGATGAGGCCCACTGCTTCTGGACCCGCGCCAGGTCCTGCAGGTTCATCGGACGCGTGTTCGGGTGCGCCTGGCTGGCACCGTAGGAGAAGCGTGCGCGGATCCCGAGGTCCCGCAGGGCCTGCAGTTCGGCGTCGGCGTGTTCCGGCGTCACCGTGTTGTGAGACCAGTCGTGCACCGTGGTGATGCCGGACAGCAGCCCTTCGGACACGCCCAGGCGGACACCGATGTAGGAGTCCTGCGGCGTGAAATGGGGGCCGACCCGGATCGTGGTGGGGAAGTAGCCTGCCTGCGGATCGTCGGCGCGGATGACCATGCGCAGAGCGGTGCACCAGAGATGCCAGTGGGTATCGACGAACCCCGGAAGGACGATCCGTTCGCGACAGTCGACGACCTGGGCACCCGGCGCGTCCAGCTTCGGGCCGACCGCGACGATGGTGCCCTCGCGCACGTGGACGTCGCCGACGGGCAGGTCGCCCAGGCTGCCGTCCATCGTCAGCACGTGCCCGCCGCGCAGCAGCCATTCGCTCCGGCTGGGCAACGGCCCCGCGCTCGCCGACGGGGCCTGCGCCCGGGCCGCCCCCATGCGGGACAGGCCCGCCGCGACGGCGAGCCCGGCGCCGAACCTGAACAGTCCACGCCGGTGGACCTGGCAGTTGCAGAACATCGGCTGTCTCCTTCTTGGGGGGCACCCAATATAGGACGGCTCGGGCGCGGCAGGAAGCGGCCTCGGCGGGCCGCTCAGACGCCGCCCGAGCGGAACTCCCCCGGCGAGCGGCCGGACCAGGCCTTGAACGCGCGGATGAAGCTCTTCTCACTCTCGAACCCCACCGCCGCCGCCACCTGCTTGATCGGCCTGGCGCTACGCCACAGCAACTCGCTGGCGCGCCCGAATCGCACCTCGTCCTTCAGCTGCTGCAGGCTGGCGCCTTCCTCGCGCAGTTGCCGGTGCAGCGTACGAACCGACAGGTTCAAGGCCCGCGCCACCTCGGCGGCACCGCGGGCCACGCGGGGGTGGGCAGCCATCACCTGCCGCACCTGCTCGACCAGCAGCCGGTCACGCCGGTACTGCACCAGCGTCAGCGGCAGCGCGCGCTGAAGCATCAGGTTGAGCGAGCGCTCGTCGCGGCGCAGCGGCAGCGCGAGATAGCCCGCATCGAAACGCAAGGCTGCGCGGGGCGCGCCGAAGTCCGGCTCGGTGCCGAACATCGGCGCGAAGCAGCCCGCATGCGCTGGTGCCGCGAACGGCAGCTGCACGGCCTGCAGCGGAATGCGCGAATCGACGAACCAGCAGGCCAGCCCGTGGAGGTTGCGCAGCAGGTGCACCAGGCTGAATTCGCGCGCATCGGCCGCAAGCGCCGCGTGCTCCGGGCCTTCCTGGATCTCGACCTGCGCCGAGCCGCCGCCGGCGCTGCTGTCCAGTCGCAACGCCAGGTCGGGGGCGATCAGCCCGTGGTGCCGGCACCAGCGGTGCATGGCCAGCCCCAGGTTGGCGGAAGAGATCGAGGCGCGGGCCAGCATGCCGTAGCTGCCCCATGGCAGCCGGCGGCTGAACGCGCCCAGTGCCTCGTCGTCCAGGGCCTGCATGGCCGTGCCCGACAGCACCTCGAGCTGGCGGGCGGTCAATCGGGCCTGCGATCGCTGCAGTTGAGTTGGCGTGATCTGTGCCTGCCGCAGGGCGCTCGACGGCGACACGGCCGCGGCCTGCATGGCCTGCACGATCACCTGGGCGTAGGCCATCGGCAACGGGTGGCCCGGCGTGGACGCGGGGGCGGGCGGGGCGGTGGGCGGCATCCGCCGCACTGTGGCGGCGAGTGGCAGGAAATGCAACCTGCGAGGCAGCGCGGCGCCACCGCTTTTTTCCTAAGCTCGCGGGGCCGACCCAAGGAGTCCCATGCCTGCCATCGAGTCCCAGCTCAATTCACGCTCCGCCGACTTCCAGGCCAACGCCGATGCCATGCGCGCGCTGGTCGACGACCTGGACCGGCAGCTGGCCCGCGCCGCGGCCGGTGGCGGCGAGGCGGCACGGGCGCGGCACACCGCGCGCGGCAAGCTGCTGCCGCGTGAGCGGGTGCAGATGCTGCTCGACCCCGGCACGCCGTTCCTCGAACTGGCGCCCTTGGCCGCGCACGGCATGTACAACGACGAGGCGCCCTGCGCCGGGCTGATCACCGGCATCGGCCGCGTCAGCGGCGTCGATTGCGTGGTGGTCTGCAACGACGCCACCGTCAAGGGCGGCACCTACTATCCCCTCACCGTCAAGAAGCACCTGCGGGCGCAGGAAGTGGCCGAGCAGAACCGGCTGCCCTGCATCTACCTGGTCGATTCCGGCGGCGCCAACCTGCCCAACCAGGACGAGGTCTTCCCCGACCGCGACCATTTCGGGCGCATCTTCTACAACCAGGCGCGGCTGTCGGCGCAGGGCATCGCGCAGATCGCGGTCGTCATGGGTTCGTGCACGGCCGGTGGCGCCTACGTGCCGGCCATGAGCGACGAGGCCATCATCGTCAAGGAGCAGGGCACCATCTTCCTGGGCGGCCCGCCGCTGGTGAAGGCGGCCACCGGCGAGGTGGTCAGCGCCGAGGACCTCGGTGGCGGCGACGTGCACACGCGCCTGTCGGGCGTGGCCGACCACCTGGCGCAGAACGACCTGCACGCGCTGGCGCTGGCCCGGCAGGCGGTGGCCAGCCTCAACCGGCGCAAGCAGCCCGACCTGGACCTGCGCGCGCCGCGCCCGCCGCGTCACGACCCGGCCGAGCTGTACGGCGTGGTGCCGGCCGACACCCGCAAGCCCTTCGATGTGCGCGAGATCATCGCCCGCGTGGTCGACGGCTCCGAGTTCCACGAGTTCAAGTCGCGCTTCGGGCCCACGCTGGTCTGCGGCTTCGCCCACATCGAGGGCATGCCGGTGGGCATCGTGGCCAACAACGGCATCCTGTTCTCGGAATCGGCGCAGAAGGGCGCGCACTTCATCGAACTGTGCGGGCAGCGCAAGGTGCCGCTGGTCTTCCTGCAGAACATCACCGGCTTCATGGTCGGGCGCCGCTACGAGAACGAAGGCATCGCCCGCCACGGCGCCAAGATGGTCACGGCCGTGGCCACGGTGGCGGTGCCCAAGTTCACGGTGATCATCGGCGGCAGCTACGGGGCCGGCAACTACGGCATGTGCGGCCGGGCCTACTCGCCGCGCTTCCTCTGGATGTGGCCCAACGCGCGCATCGGCGTCATGGGCGGCGAGCAGGCCGCCAGCGTGCTGGCGACCGTGCGGCGCGACGGCATCGAGGGGCGCGGAGGCCACTGGAGCGCCGACGAGGAGGCCGCCTTCAAGCAGCCGTTGCTGGACCAGTTCGCCCGTCAGTCGCACCCGTACTACGCCAGCGCCCGGCTGTGGGACGACGGGATCATCGACCCGGCCGACACGCGGCGCGTGCTGGCCCTGGGCCTGTCCGCCAGCCTCAATGCGCCCGTGGAGGACACGAGGTTTGGGGTTTTCAGGATGTGAGGTGTACGATGCACATTAATACACGTCCTTATACACATCATGCGCACCAACATCGACATTGACGATGGGCTCATGGCCGAAGCCATGAAGGCGGGCCCGTTCACCACGAAGAAGGAGGCGGTCGAGGCCGGGCTGCGGCTGCTCGCCCGCCAGGCGGCGTACCGGGACATTCTCCAGTGGGAAGGCCGCCTCAAGTGGGAGGGCGATGACGATGCCGATTGGGGCGCCACACCGTCCCTTACGGTGCAGGAGCCGCGCCCGGAGATCACCCGTGGTCGTCGTTGATTCGTCCGTCTGGATCGACTTCTTCAATGGCCAGCCCGCGCCAGCGCGAGACATCCTGCGGCGCCTCCTGGAGGGCGGCGAGGTCCGGATCGTGGTGCCTGACCTGGTCTTGTACGAAGTCCTGCGCGGCTTTCGCCACGAGCGTGAGTTCCGCCAGGCCCGCCTGCTGCTGGAGGAGCTGGGGGTCGAGTCCACCGCGCAGCCTGCCCTGGCGCAGGAGGCCGCGCAGCACTACCGCGCCCTGCGCGCCATGGGATGCACGGTACGCAGCGGGATCGACGTCCTGGTGGCGACCTTCTGCATCGAAAACGGCTACACGCTGCTGCACAACGACCGCGACTTCGACGCTTTCGAACAACTGCGCGGCCTGCGCGCCTGGCGCCATTGAGCCCATGAACCTGCTGGAGTCCCCATGAAACACCTCGAACTCGCCTTCCGCGATGGCCTGGCCACCGTCACCCTGAACCGCCCCCAGGTGCGCAACGCCTTCGACGAGGACGTCATCGCCGAGCTTGGCGCGGTGTTCCACGAGCTGGGCCAGCGCACCGAGGTGCGGGCGGTCGTGCTGGCGGCCAACGGTCCGGCCTTTTGTGCCGGTGCCGACCTGCAGTGGATGCGGCGCATGGCCGCGTTCAACCGGGACCAGAACATCGACGATGCCAGCGCGCTGGCCCGCATGCTCGAGCTGATCTGGCGCTGCCCCCGGCCGACCATCGCGCGGGTGCATGGCGACGTCTATGCCGGCGGCATGGGCCTGGTGGCCGCCTGCGACATCGCGGTCGCGGCGGACGCGGCGTGCTTCTGCCTCAGCGAAGTGAGGATCGGCCTGATCCCCGCCACCATCAGCCCCTACGTCGTCCGTGCGATGGGCATCCGCGCCGCGCACCGCTATTTCCTCACGGGCGAGCGCTTCGACGCGGCCGAGGCGCTTCGCATCGGCTTCGTGCACGAAGTGGTGCCGGCCGCAGGGCTCGACGCCGCCGTGGCCCGCGTCGCCGGGTCGCTGCTGCAGGCTGGCCCGCAAGCCCTGCGCAGTTGCAAGAAGCTGCTGCAGGACGTGGCCGGGCAGGAAATCAGCCCGGCCCTGGTGCAGCGCACGGTCGAAGGCATCGCTGATTCGCGGTCCGGCGAGGAGGGCCGCGAAGGCGTGCAAGCCTTCCTCGACAAGCGAAAGCCGAACTGGGCGTCTTGACGGATGGACGCCTAGCCATGGACTCCCTGCTCGCCCTGCGTGACATGCCCGAGCTGCTGGCGCTGGCCGCGGCCCTGGGCTGGGCCAGCGGCCTTCGGCTGTACGCCGTGCTGTTCCTCACCGGCCTGGCCGGCTACCTGGGCTGGATCCAGCTGCCGCCGGGGCTGCAGGTGCTGCAGCATCCGCTGCTGATGGCGGCCAGCGGCTTCATGCTGTTCGTCGAGTTTTTCGCCGACAAGGTGCCGCTGGTGGACTCGGTCTGGGACGGGCTGCAGACCTTCGTGCGCATCCCCGCCGGCGCGGCGCTGGCGGCGGGGGCGCTGGGCGCCGAAGGCACCCTGGCGGCCACCTTGGCAGCCCTGGTCGGCGGCGGCCTCGCCGCCACCAGCCATGCCGCCAAGATGACCACGCGGGCCGCGATCAACACCTCGCCCGAACCGTTCAGCAACGTCGGCGTGTCCCTGCTGGAAGACGGCTTCGTCGTCTTCATGCTCTGGCTCGCCACCGAGCAGCCGCTGCTGTTCGCGCTGGTGCTGGCGCTGAGCGTGGTGATGGCAGTGGTGCTGGTGGTCGTGCTGTTTCGTTTCCTGCGCACCGTGCTGCAGGAGCTGTCCCGGTTCCTGGCGGGCCGTCGCCCGCCCCCTGCAGGAAGCTGATTCGATGTTCAAGAAAATCCTCATCGCCAATCGCGGCGAGATCGCCTGCCGGGTCGCGGCCACCGCCCGCCGCATGGGCGTGCGCACCGTCGCCGTCCACGCCGACGCCGACGCCTCGGCCCTGCACGTGCAGGCCTGCGACGAGGCCGTGCACATCGGCGGCAGCGCCCCGCGCGACAGCTACCTGCGGGCGGACCGCCTCATCCAGGCCGCACGGGCCACGGGTGCCGAGGCCATCCACCCCGGCTACGGCTTCCTGAGCGAAAACGCCGACTTCGCCCAGGCCTGTGCCGATGCCGGACTGGTCTTCATCGGGCCCCCACCGTCGGCCATCCGCGCCATGGGATTGAAGGCCGAGTCCAAGCAGCTGATGGAGCGCGCCGGCGTGCCGCTGGTGCCGGGCTACCACGGCAGCCGGCAGGAACCGGCGTTCCTGCGCGAGGAGGCGGCGCGCATCGGCTACCCCGTCCTGATCAAGGCCAGCGCGGGCGGTGGCGGCAAGGGCATGCGGGTGGTGGAGCAGGCGGCCGACTTCGACGCCGCGCTCGCGTCCTGCCAGCGCGAGGCGGCCGCCAGCTTCGGCGACGCCGCGGTGCTGGTCGAGAAGTTCGTCCAGCGACCGCGCCACATCGAGATCCAGGTCTTCGGCGACGCCCACGGCCACTACGTCCACCTGTTCGAGCGCGACTGTTCGGTCCAGCGGCGCCACCAGAAAGTGCTGGAGGAAGCGCCCGCCCCTGGCATGACTCCCGCGCTTCGCCAGCGCATGGGCCAGGCCGCCATCGCCGCGGCCCGGGCGGTGGGCTACGTTGGCGCCGGAACGGTCGAGTTCATCGTCGAGCAGCGCGGCGGCGGCGACATGGCCTTCTTCTTCATGGAGATGAACACCCGCCTGCAGGTCGAGCACCCGGTGACCGAGGCCATCACCGGCCTCGACCTGGTCGAGTGGCAACTGCGGGTGGCCTCGGGCGAGCCGCTGCCGTTGCCGCAAGAGCAGCTGCACATCGAGGGCCACGCCATCGAGGCCCGGGTCTGTGCCGAAAACCCCGACAACCAGTTCCTGCCGGCCACCGGCCAGCTGCGCGTCTACGCCAGGCCCGAGGGGGTGCGGTTCCGTCCGGTCCCTGGCGTGCGGGTGGACGACGGCGTGCGAGAGGGCGACACCATCTCGCCGTTCTACGACTCCATGATCGCCAAGGTCATCGCCCACGGGCCCACGCGGCAGGTCGCCCTGGCCCGCCTGGACGCCGCCCTCGAGCAGTTCCACATCGTCGGCCTGGCGACCAACGTGCAGTTCCTGCGGCGGGTGCTGCGCACCGGATCCTTCGCCGACGCGCGCCTGGATACCGCCCTGATCGAGCGCGAGAAGTCCGTGCTGTTCCAGCAGCGGCCGGTGCCGCTGGAGCTCGCGGCCGCCGCCGCCGTGGCCCACACGCTGCTTGCCGAGCGGGCGCTCGAGGACGCCGATCCCTTCAGCCGCCGCGACGGCTGGCGCTCCCATGGCCCGTCCAGCCGGGGATTCGAGTTCCAGTTCCACGGCGAAGCCATCGAGGCCCGGCTCGACCACCTGCGCGATGGCGCCCTGCGCCTGCAGGTCGGCGGGTGGTCCGGGGCCCTGGCGTTCGAGCGGCCCCGTCCCGACGCCCAGGCGCCCGCGGCCACCCCCGGCGCCATCGACCTGCGCCTGGGCGAACGGCGCGAGCGGGTCACGGTCTACCTGCAGGGCGAAACCGCGCATGTCTTCACGCGCCTGGGCGCCGCCGCCATCGTTTGCGTGGACCGGCTCGCCCATGCCGGGGAGGGCCCGGCCGACGTCGGCCGCCTCACCGCGCCCATGCCGGGCAAGGTGCTGTCCTTCGCGGTCGGGCCCGGGGACGCGGTCCGCAAGGGCCAGGCCCTGGCCGTGATGGAGGCCATGAAGATGGAACACACCATCGCCGCGCCCGCCGACGGCACCGTGGCCGAGCTGCTGTACCAGCCTGGCGACCAGGTGGTCGAAGGCGCCGAACTGCTCAAGCTGGCGACCGCCTGAACCCAGCCATGCGCATCAGCTTCTGCTGCACCGACATCCCCGCCGCGCCCTGGCTGGCAGGCCTGCGCGCCGCGCTGCCCGAGGCCGAGGTCAGCGAATGGCGACCGGGCGACCCGGTGGCCGATCACGCCGTGGTATGGGCGCCGCCGCAGCGCTTCATGGACGAGCAGGTCGGCCTGCGTGGCCTCTTCAACATCGGGGCGGGCGTCGATGCCTTGCTGCGGATGCGCCTGCCGACCGGCACGCGCATCGTCCGGCTCGACGATGCCGGCATGGGCCTGCAGATGGCCGAGTACGTGTGCCAGGCGCTGATCCGGCACGTCCGCGAGCTGGACGCCCATGAGCGCGACATGCGCGACGGCCGCTGGACCGCGCGAGAGCCCCGCCGCCGCGCCGAATTCCCGGTGGGCATCCTGGGGCTGGGTGTGCTCGGCCAGCGGGTGGCCCGCGCCGTCGCGTCCTTCGGCTTTCCGGTGCGGGGCTGGAGCCGGGGCCCGCGGCAGCTGGAGGGCGTCGAATGCTTCGCCGGTCCGCAGGGGCTCGAGCCTTTCCTCGCCGGCACCCGGGTACTGGCCTGCCTGCTGCCACTCACGCCCGGGACCGAAGGCATCCTCGACCGCCGCAACCTGGGCCGCCTCCTGCCGGGCGGCTACCTGATCAACGTGGCGCGCGGCCGGCACCTGGTGGAGGAAGACCTGCTCGCGCTGCTGGACAGCGGCCACCTGGCCGGCGCCACCCTGGACGTGTTCCGCACCGAGCCACTGCCGCCCGAGCACCCCTTCTGGCGCGAACCGCGCCTGGTGCTCACGCCGCATGTCGCCGCGCAGACCCTGCGCGGGGAAAGCATCGCCCAGATCGCCGGCAAGATCCGGGCACTGGAGCGCGGCGAGCCCGTCGCCGGCCTGGTCGACCCCACCCGCGGATACTGAGAAGCCCATGCAACTGCCTTCCACCGTCAAGCTCGTCGAGGTCGGTCCGCGCGACGGCCTGCAGAACGAGAAAGAGCCCGTGCCCGCCGCCGTCAAGATCGAACTGGTGCGCCGGCTGCAGGACGCCGGCCTGCGCGAGATCGAGGTCACCAGCTTCGTCAGCCCCAAGTGGGTGCCGCAGATGGCCGACGCCGCCGAGGTGATGGCCGGCATCGAGCGCCGGCCCGGCGTGCGCTACTCGGTGCTCACGCCCAACCTCAGGGGTTTCGAGGCCGCGTGGGCCGCCGGCGCCGGCGAGATCGTCGTCTTCGGCGCCGCCAGCGAGGCCTTCAGCCAGCGCAACATCAACTGCTCCATCGCCGAAAGCATCGAGCGTTTCGCGCCGGTGGCCGAGGCGGCGCGGGCGCACGGCATCCACGTGCGCGGCGCCATTTCCTGTGCCGTCGGCTGCCCCTACGAAGGCGAAATCGCGCCCGAGCGGGTGGCGCTGGTGGCGCGGCTCATGAAGGAGATCGGCGTGCAGCACGTGGGCGTGGCCGACACCATCGGCGTGGGCACGCCGCGCAAGATCCAGCGCGCGCTCGAAGCGGCTTTGCGCCACTACGCGCTGGACGACGTCTCCGGCCACTACCACGACACCTACGGCCAGGCGCTGGCCAACACCCTGGCCTCGCTGCAACTTGGCGTGTGGCAGTTCGACACCTCGGTCGCCGGCCTGGGCGGTTGTCCCTACGCCCGCGGCGCCACCGGCAACGTGGCGACCGAAGACGTGGTGTTCATGCTCCAGGGCCTGGGCATCGAGACCGGCATCGACCTCGACCGGCTGGTCGATGCCGGCGCGTACATCAGCGGCTTCCTGCAGCGGGCGCCGCATTCGCGCGCCGCCACCGCGCTGCTGGCCCGGCGATGAGCGCGGCCTCGCCCGCCGATACCGAGCGTCGCGTGCGGCTGCTGGCTCGTGCCCGCGAGCTGCGCCGCGGCGATCCCGTGCCATCGCCCTGCAACTCGGTCTGCCGGATCGAGCCGGCCACCGGCCTGTGCGCCGGCTGCCTGCGCGACCTCGACGAGATCGCCCACTGGAGCGGCTGGGGCGACGCCGAACGGCGCGCGACCTGGCTGCGCATCGAGCAACGTGCCAGCCGCCTGCCTGCATGAACCACATCACCTTCTGTTTCGATGTCGTCTCCCCCTATGCCTGGCTCGCCTTCGAGCAGCTGCCCCAGGCGCTGCGCGGCCTGAGCTGGCGCGTGGACTTGCGACCGGTGCTGCTGGCGGCCCTGCTCAAGCACCACGGCCAGCTCGGGCCGGCCGAAATGCCCGGCAAGCGCGAGTGGACCTACCGCCAGGTGCTATGGCAGGCGCGGCAGCTGGGGGTGCCGCTGCAGTTGCCGGCGGTGCACCCGTTCAACCCCTTGCCGCTGTTGCGGCTGGCGCTGGCCTGTGGCAGCGAGGGGCTGGTGAACCGCCATGTCGCCGAGACGGTGCTGCGCCACGTCTGGACCAGCGGTGGCGCCGACGCCAACGATCCGGCCCGGCTGGCGGAACTGCGGCAGCGGCTGGCGCCTGCGCGCGATCCGGACAGCGACGAGGTCAAGGCCGAGCTGCGCGCCAACACCGACGCCGCCATCGCCGCCGGCGTCTTCGGCGTGCCGAGCTTCCTGACCGACACCCACCTGTTCTGGGGACTGGACGGACTGCCCTTGCTGCGCGCGCGGCTGGAAGGCGATCCCTGGTTCGACGGACCCGACTGGCACACATCGGCCCAGCGGCCGGCGCAGCAGCGACCGCGCTGATCACAAGGGCGGCATGCCGTAGCTCTGCGGCTCCAGCCCGACCGAGCTGTCCCAGGTGCGGGCGATGTCCTCGGCCGTCCAGCCGCCTTCGCGCAGGGCGGTGCGCACCTCCTGCGGGTGCGACCACAGGGACAGCTTGTCGCCGCCCAACCCGATGCACTGGCCGGTCACGGCGGCCGCCCGCGCCGAGGCCAGGAACACCAGCAGCGGCGCCACGTCCTCCGGCAAGCCCAGGCCCAGCCGCTGGCGCAGCTCGGTGGGAAGGGGTTCGCCGCGCGCCACCGCCTCGGCATGCGGCGCCAGCGCCGGGATGCTGGCCACCATCTGGGTCCAGGCCACCGGCACGATGGCGTTCACCGTGATCTGGCTGCGCGCGCACTCCAGCGCCCAGCTGCGCGTCATGGCCGCGATGCCGGCCTTGACCGCGGCGTAGTTGCCCTGGCCGAAGTTGCCGCGCTGGCCGGCCGGCGAGCCCACCAGCACCAGCCGGCCGCCGGGGCCCTGCGCCCGCATCTGCCGCACGGCGGCGCGGGCGCAGGTGAAGGTGCCGCGCAGGTGGGTGTGGATCACCGCGTCGAAGTCGTCGTCGCTCATGTTCCACAGCACCTTGTCGCGCAGGATGCCGGCGTTGGCGCACATCAGGTCCAGCCGGCCCCAGGTGTCCACCGCCCGCTTCACCAACCGCTCCGCTGCCTCGCTGCCGCCCACCGCCACGACCTCGGCCACGGCCTGGCCGCCCTCGGCGCTGATGGCGGCCACGGCCGCCTCGGCGGTGGCGGCGTCGATGTCGTTCACCACCACGGCGGCGCCGGCACGCGCCAGCGCCTTCGCGAAGGCCAAGCCCAGGCCGCGCCCGCTGCCGGTGACCACGGCCACCTGGCCGCGCAAGTCGATCGAATCCATCTGCCTGTCCTCAACGTCCTGTGAACTGGGGCGCCCGTTTTTCCATGAAGGCGCGCGGGCCTTCGCGCGCATCCTCGCTCGCCAGCACCACGCGCCGGGTCTCGTCCTCCAGCGCGTAGCCCTCGGCCAGCGGCTGTCCGCTGGACGCCACCACGGTCTGCTTCAGGCGCTGCACCGCCAGGGGACCGTTCCGGGCGATGCGCGCCGCCAGTTCCATGGCCTGGGGCAGCACCTCGGCCGCCGGCACCACGCGGTTGACCAGGCCGATCGCCAGCGCCTCACGGGCGGGTAGGGGGTCGCCGGTGAGCATCAGCTCCATCGCCTTGGCATATGGAATCTGGCGCGGCAGGCGAACCATGGACCCGGCGAAGGGCACCACGCCGCGCTTGACCTCGGGCAGGCAGAAGCTGGCGTGCTCGGCGGCAATGCGGATGTCGGTGCCCAGCATGATCTCGAAGCCGGCGGCGAAGCAGGCGCCGTTGATGGCGGCGATCACCGGCTTGTGCAGCGGGAAGTCGCGCAGCGAGGAGGCCGGCATGACCACCGGGTCTTGCAGCACCCGCCGGTCCCACTCGTCTTCCGGCGCGCGGCCGCCGGTCAGCAGCGGGATGCTGCGGGCCAGGTCACCGCCGGCGCAGAAGGCCTGGTCGCCGCTGGCCGTGAGCACCATCACGCGCAGCGACTCGTCCCGGGCGAACTCCACCACCGCGTCGGCCAGGCGGCACAGCATCTCCGGCGTCAGCGCATTGCGAGATGCAGGGCGGTTGAGCGTGACCTGGAGGATCGCGCCGTCGCGCGCGCAAAGCAGGGGCAGCGTCATGACGACACCCCCTGATCCAGCCGCCAGCGCAGGGCGAAGGGCGTCATCAGCCGGCGCAGCGAGGCTTCGAGCTCGCCCGCCTGCTCGCCAGCCGCCGCGCTGAACACCACCTCGGTCACCGATCCGGCCTCGATCACGTCCACGCCGACCCGCCCGTCCAGGCCGGCGCGGCCCAGGCGGTCTGCCAGGGCATGGCGGATCGCCGACAGCCGCAGCGCCGGCTTGAACACCTTGCCCACGGCCGTCAGCGGCAGCGCCTCGATCAGCTCCACCCGCTTGGGATAGGCCGGACGCTCCGGGATGTGCTGCCGCGAGAACGCGGCCAGCTCGACGGGGTCGGCCTGTTCGCCGGGTTTGAGCACCACGTAGGCCACCGGCAGCTCGCCGGCGTACTCGTCGGGCTCGCCCACCGCCGCGGCCATCAGCACCGCCGGGTGGCGCATGAGCGCGTCCTCGATCAGGCGCGGGTCGATGTTGTGGCCGCTGCGAACGATCACGTCCTTGGCCCGGCCGGTGATGAACACCCGGCCGGCCTCGTCCACGTGGCCGATGTCGCCGGTGATCAGCCAGCCGTCCTCGAAGGTGCCGGGGTTGCGTTCGGCTTCGGTGTAGCCCGGCCCCACGTTGGGACCGCGCACCTTGAGCACGCCGGTCTGGCCGGCCGGCAGCTCCCGGCCCTCGCCGTCGATGGCGCAGACACGGGTGAAGGGCAGCGGCAGTCCGCAGGAGCCGCGCACGCGCGGGCCGGCCACGGGCTCGATGGAAATGACCCCGGCGCACTCGGTCATGCCCAGGATGTTGCGCACCGGCAGCTCGAAGCGGCGCTCGAAATCCTCCGCCAGCTCGTCGGGCAGCGGCGAGCCGCCGGTGAGCATGGCCCGCGCCACGCGCGTCTGTTCGCGGCTGGGCGAGCTGCCCATGAGCGTGGACATGATGGTCGGCACGCCCGCCAGCAAGGTGATGCCGTGCTGGTGCACGAACTCCCAGTAGCGGTCGACGAAGCCCTTGTTGCGCATGCCCAGCAGGGTGGGCAGCACCAGCTCGGCGCCGGCCATCAGCGTGGACAGGCCGTAGACGAAGGAGCCGGCGACGTGGAACAGCGGAAAGCCGTTGAGCATCACGTCCTGCGGCCCCATGCCATACATCTGGGCCGCGCCCGTCGACACGTGCAGCTGGTTGCCGTGCGCATGCTGCGCCAGCTTGGGCCGGCCGGTGGTGCCGCCGGTGTGGAACAGGGCGGCGACGGTGTCGCGCCGCGCCAGGTTGTCGAACTGCAGCCGGTCCCCGGGCTCGGCCGCCAGGGCGGCGTCGAAGTCGGTCTCGCCGGCCGGTGCGCCCACCGCCAGCACCTGCAACTGCGGGCAGCGTGCCCGCACGGCCGCCACGCGCGACCAGATATCCAGCTCGGCGTGGGGCCCCAGCGCCACCAAAACGCTCGCCCCCGTCGCCTCCACCAGTTCGGCTACGTGATCCGCGCCCAGCAGGTAGTTGATGGGGCACAGGATGCCGGCCGTCTCGGCGCCCAGCAGCGTGAACCAGGCCTGCGGGATGTTGGGCAGCAGCATGGCCACGCGCGGCGCCCGCTCGCCGGCCAGGCGGCGGAACAGGTTGGCGGCCCGGCGGACATCGGCGGTGAACTCGGCGTAGGTCCAGCTGCGCGCCGGCTGCGCCGGGTCCGGCGATTCGATGTAGGTGAGGGCACGCCGGCCGGCGTGCTCGCGCGCCGACTGCTCCAGCGCCTGCAGCACGTTGTCGAAGGGCTGGTACTGCTCGTACGGCTGGGCCGACAGGCGGGCGATGTCGGCGGGGTCCTGGATGGCGATGGGCGTCATGCCGCGAGCCTAAGAGAGCGCGGTCCGCGTGTCTGTCCGCCGGGATGGGGACAGGGTTATCCCTAGGTGTTTGATGGCTGGGTGACCGCGCTGCCGGCGCCGGCCGGGGCTCATCCCTAGAATGTCCGCCCCTTCCCCCTCTTCCCCACCTTCCTCCCCCCCCATGACCCAGGGACTGATCCGCATCCGCGGCGCCAGGCAGCACAACCTCAAGAACCTCGACCTCGACCTGCGCACGGGCGAGCTGACCGTGGTCACCGGGCCCAGCGGCTCGGGCAAGTCCAGCCTGGTGTTCGACACCCTCTATGCCGAGGGCCAGCGGCGGTATGTCGAGACCTTCTCGGCCTACGCGCGCCAGTTCCTGGACCGCATGGACAAGCCGGCCGTGGACCGCATCGAAGGGGTGCCGCCGGCCATCGCCATCGACCAGACCAACCCGGTGCGCTCCTCGCGCTCCACGGTGGGCACGATGACCGAGATCAACGACCACCTCAAGCTGCTGTTCGCCCGGGCCGCCGAACTGTTCGACCGCAGGCTGGCCCTGCGCGTGCGGCACGACACGCCCGAGAGCATCCATGCCGAGCTGATGGCGCGCACCCGCCAGGGCGATCCGCGGCTGGTGGTCACCTTCCCGGTGGAACTGCCGGCCGACACCAGCGCCGAGCAGACCGACCAGTGGCTGGCGGCCAGCGGTTTCACCCGGGTGCAGTCGGTGCACGAGATCGCCACCCCCACCGGCCCGCGCAAGGTGCTGCACGTGGTGGCCGACCGCTTCCGCATCCAGGGCGTGGAGAAGGTGCGTGCCATCGAGGCCATCGAGGTCGGCCTCAAGCGCGGAGCAGGGCGGCTGGCCGTCTATGCGCAGGTGTCGGAGGACGGCCAGGAGATCTGGCGCTTTTCGACCGGCCTGCATTGCCCGGACAGCGACATCCGCTACGCCGATCCCATCCCCTCGATGTTCTCGTTCAACTCGGCGGTCGGCGCCTGCGAGACCTGCCGCGGCTTCGGCCGGGTGATCGGGGTCGACTGGGGGCTGGTCGTCCCGGACGAAAAGCTCACGCTGCGGGCCGGCGCGATCCGGCCGATCCAGACGCCGGCCTGGTCGGAGTGCCAGGACGACCTGATGCGGCACGCCGAGAGCGCCGGCATCCCGCGCGACACGCCCTGGAACAAGCTCACCGCCGAGCAGCGTGGCTGGGTGATCGAGGGCACGCCCAGCTTCAAGGAGGGCAACTGGAACAAGCAGTGGTACGGCATCCGGCGCTTTTTCCAGTACCTGGAAAGCAAGGCCTACAAGATGCACATCCGGGTGCTGCTGTCCAAGTACCGCAGCTACACCCCGTGCCCGGCCTGCGGCGGTGCCCGCCTCAAGACTGAATCGCTGCTGTGGCGCCTGGGCAGCAAGGCCGATGCCGATGCCGTGCTGGCGCCCTCGCTGCGGGAACTGCCGGTGGGCGTGGACTGGACCCGCGAGCAGCTGGAGGCGCTGCCTGGGCTGTCCCTGCACGACTTGATGCTGCTGCCGATCGACCGGCTGCGGACCTTCTTCAACCGGCTGGTCGCCTCGGGCGCGGAGAGCCTGGCCGCGCACCGGTTGGCCGACGTCGGCGCTGCCGGCGAGACCCAGGCCCTCAAGCTCCTGTACGACGAGATCGGCACCCGCCTGCGCTATCTGTGCGAGGTGGGCATCGGCTACCTCACGCTCGATCGCCAGAGCCGCACGCTGTCGGGTGGGGAGGTCCAGCGCATCAACCTCACCACCGCGCTCGGCACCTCGCTGGTGAACACGCTGTTCGTGCTGGACGAGCCCAGCATCGGCCTGCACCCGCGTGACATCCACCGCATCACCGAGGCCATGATGCGGCTGCGTGATGCCGGCAACACCCTGGTGGTGGTCGAGCACGACCCGGCCGTGATGCTGGCGGCCGACCGCATCATCGACATGGGCCCGGCGCCCGGCGAGCGCGGCGGGGAGATCGTGTTCGACGGCTCCACCAGCGACCTGCGCCATGCCGACACCCTCACCGGCGCCTACCTGGGCGGACGCAAGCAGGTCGGCATGGGCCTGAAGCGCGCGGTGACCGACGCCACGCCGCGGCTGATCCTGGAAGGCGCGAGCGAGCACAACCTGCAGAACGTGACGGTGGAATTTCCGCTGCAGCGGCTGGTGTGCGTCACCGGCGTGTCGGGCTCGGGCAAGTCCACTCTGGTGCAGGACATCCTCGCGCCGGCGCTGTTGCGGCAGTTCGGCAAGGCCACCGAGACGCCGGGCCGGCACGACCGCCTGCTGGGCGCCGATCACCTGGGCGACGTGGTGTACGTGGACCAGTCCCCCATCGGCAAGACCGCGCGCTCCAACCCGGTGAGCTACGTCGGCGCCTGGGACTGCATCCGCGAGCTGTTCGCCATCTCGCCGCTCGCCAGGCAGCGCGGCTACACCGCCTCCAAGTTCAGCTTCAACAGTGGCGACGGTCGCTGCCCCACCTGTGGCGGTTCGGGCTTCGAGCACGTGGAGATGCAGTTCCTGTCGGACGTCTACCTGCGCTGCCCCGACTGCGATGGCCGGCGCTACCGGCCCGAGATCCTGGAGGTGACCATCGAGCGCCAGGCCATCGGCGAGCCGCGCCCGCGCGTGCTGAACGTGGCCGATGTGCTGGAACTCACCGTCAGCGAGGCCGCGCAGCTGTTCGCGCAGGACCGCGATGTCATCCGCTCTGTGCAGCCCATCATCGACGTGGGCCTGGAATACGTGAAGCTGGGCCAACCGGTGCCCACCCTGTCGGGCGGCGAGTCTCAGCGACTCAAGCTGGCCGGCTTCCTGTCCGAGGCCGCGCGGCGCCGCAACAGCCAGCCGCGCGCCACCCGCGGCACCCTGTTCCTCTTCGACGAGCCCACCACCGGGCTGCATTTCGACGACATCGCCAAGCTCATGCGCGCGCTGCGCAAGCTGCTGGAGGCGGGCCATTCGCTGATCGTCATCGAGCACAACCTCGACGTGATCCGGGCGGCCGACTGGCTGGTCGACCTGGGCCCGGAGGGCGGCGACGCCGGCGGCCTGCTGGTGGCCGAAGGCCCGCCCGAGGAAGTGAAGAAGCACGCCCACTCGCACACCGCCCGCGCCCTGCGCGAGTACGACGGTGCCATCGGCGTCTCGGAGGCGCAGCCGCGCTGGGAGCGCGCGGCCCGCAAGCGGCCATCGATGGACGATGCGCCTGCGGCCATCGAGATCGTCAACGCCCGCGAGCACAACCTGAAGTCGATGTCGGTGCGCATCCCGCACAACCGCTTCAGCGTGATCACCGGCGTCTCGGGGTCGGGCAAGTCCACGCTCGCCTTCGACATCCTGTTCAACGAGGGCCAGCGCCGCTACCTCGAATCGCTCAACGCCTACGCCCGCAGCATCGTGCAGCCGGCCGGCCGGCCCGAGGTCGACGCGGTCTACGGCATCCCGCCCACCGTGGCCATCGAGCAGCGGCTCTCGCGCGGGGGCCGCAAGTCCACCGTGGGCACCACCACCGAGGTCTGGCACTTCCTGCGCCTGCTGTACGTCAAGCTGGGCGTGCAGCACTGCGTGAAGGAAGGCGCCGAGGTGCGGCCGCAGACGCCGGACAGCATCGCGGCGCTGATCATGCGGCGCTACCGCGGCCAGCACATCGGCCTGCTGGCGCCGCTGGTGGTCAACCGCAAGGGCGTCTACACCGAGCTGGCCGACTGGGCCCGCGCCCGCCGCTACACCCACCTGCGGGTGGACGGCCACTTCCTGCCCACCACCGGCTTCCCGCGCATCGACCGCTTCAAGGAGCACACCATCGAGTTGCCGGTGTGCGATTTGGACGTGACGCCGGAAAACGAAGCGTTGCTGCGCCAGCACCTGGAGGTGGCGCTGGAGCATGGCAAGGGCGTGCTGCACGTGCTGGCGCCGCTGGACGGGTTGCGGGAGGCCATGTCGTCGGCCCGGCACGACCACATCGGTGCCGTCGAGGTGTTCTCCACCCGCCGCGCCTGCCCGGTCTGCAGCACCTCGTACCCCGAGCTGGACCCGCGCCTGTTCTCCTACAACAGCAAGCACGGCTGGTGCCCCGACTGCGTGGGCACCGGCGTGCAGCTGACGCGCGACCAGCGCCGCGCCTTCGACGACACCGTGCTGGCCGAGGACCACAAGGGCCGCGAGCAGACCTTCGCCGAACCCGAGGTCGAGGACGTGGCCGACGCGCCCTGCACGAGCTGCCACGGCACCCGCCTGAACGCGCAGGCCCGGGCGGTGCGCTTCGCCGGCGTCGGCATCTCCGACATCGCCGCGCTGTCGGTGGTGGACGTGCGCCGCTGGATCGAGGGCTTGCAGGTGGCGGGGCAGCTGAGCGAGCGCGAGCAGGGCATCGCCCGCGACCTGATCCCCGAAATCCGCAGCCGCCTGGAGTTCCTGGAGGAAGTGGGCCTGGGCTACCTCACGCTCGATCGCGGCGCGCCCACGCTCTCGGGCGGCGAGGCCCAGCGCATCCGGCTGGCGGCCCAGCTCGGCTCCAACCTGCAGGGCGTGTGCTACGTGCTGGACGAGCCCACCATCGGGCTGCACGCGCGCGACAACCGGATCCTGCTCGATGCCCTGCACAAGCTGGGCGACAAGGGCAACACGCTGGTGGTGGTGGAGCACGACGAGGACACCATCCGCCGCGCCGACCACATCATCGACATCGGGCCCGGCGCCGGCGTGCGCGGCGGCCGCGTGGTGGCCGAGGGCTCGGTGGCGCAGGTCACGGCCGACGCCGAATCGCTCACCGGCCGCTACCTGCTCCACGCCATGCGCCACCCGGTCAAGCCGCGCCGCCCGGTCACCGGCGAGGAGGGCCTGCTGCAGTTGCGCGGCGCCACGCTGCACAACCTGCAGTCGGTGAACGTCGACGTGCCGCTGCGGCGGCTGGTGGCCATCACCGGCGTGTCGGGCTCGGGCAAGTCCACGCTGGCGCGCGACGTGCTGCTGCACAACGTGCAGCTGGCGGTGCAGCAGCGCAGCACCCGCGCCGGCCGCGAAGCCGACGAGGCCGGCAAGCGCCCGGCCTGGGTCGGCTGCGCCGGGCTGGACGGCTACCAGGTGGTCGACCGCGTGCTGGAGGTGGACCAGACGCCCATCGGCAAGACCCCGCGCTCCTGCCCGGCCACGTACATCGGCTTCTGGGACACCATCCGGAAACTGTTCGCCGACACCCTGGAGGCCAAGGCCCGCGGCTACGGGCCGGGGCGCTTCTCCTTCAACACCGGCGAGGGCCGCTGCCCGACCTGCGAAGGGCAGGGCGTGCGCACCATCGCCATGAGCTTCCTGCCCGACGTGAAGGTGCCCTGCGAGTCCTGCCACGGCGCCCGCTTCAACCCCGAGACGCTGGCCGTCACCTGGCGCGGCAAGAGCATCGGCGACGTGCTGCGCATGGAGGTGGACGACGCGGTGGCCTTCTTCGCCTCCATGCCGGTCATCTCGCACCCGCTGCAGTTGCTCAAGGACGTGGGCCTGGGCTACCTCACGCTGGGCCAGCCCTCGCCCACGCTGTCGGGCGGCGAGGCCCAGCGCATCAAGCTGGTCACCGAGCTGAGCAAGGTGCGTGACGACATCACCCGCCGCGGCCAGAAGCCGCCGCACACGCTCTACGTGCTGGACGAACCGACCGTGGGCCTGCACATGGCCGACGTGGAAAAGCTCATCCGCGTGCTGCACCGGCTGGTGGACGGCGGCCACAGCGTGCTGGTGATCGAGCACGACCTCGACCTGATCGCCGAGGCCGACTGGATCGTGGACCTGGGCCCCGAGGGCGGCCACGGCGGCGGCCGCGTGGTCGCCTCGGCGTCACCCGAGGAGGTGGTCGCGCAGGGCACCCACACCGGCGTGGCGCTCGCGCCGGTGCTGGCGCGCTGAGCTATTTCGGCCGGGGCCGCGGCAGGCCCTTGCCCGGCACGCTGAGGGTGCCGGCCCGCAGCTGACCCACGGCCTGGGCCAGCGCGGTGGCGGCGTTGCGCACCTCGTCCTGCACGGCCTGGTCGCGGTCCAGCGTGGCGTGGCTGGTGGCGTAGGGCTCGTAGTAGCCGATGAACCGGTCCAGCCGTGCGGTGGGGCCGGCACCGACCAGGCCCATCCAGTCGAGCCAGTCGCACAGCGCGCGGCGGTTGCCCTCGATGCCGGCCACGTCGCCGTGCACCACCACGCCGTAGGCCCGGCCCGCCAGGTGTTGCGGGTAGTCCCAGCCGTCGAGTTCCACCTGCTTGGCCCTGGCCGGGTCCTTGCCGCTGGTGCGGGTGGGGTCCGGGTTGCCGCCGTCGGCACAGACCAGCCGGTCCATCATCAGCTTGACCGGGCTGGACGAGGTGTACCAGTGGGTCGGCGTGACCAGCAGCACGCCATGCGCCGAGACCCAGCGCTCGTAGATCTCGGCCATCCAGTCGTTGACCTGCGACAGCTCGTGATTGGGATAGCAGCTGCAGGGCCAGTGGCACAGCGGCATGGCGGTGGACACGCAGCCCTTGCAGGGGTGGATGTGGCGGTCGTAGTCGGACGCCAGCCGGCTCAGGTCCAGCAGGTCGGTCTCCAGCGCCTGCGCGGACAAGGTTTCGCAGGCGATCTGCGCCAGCCGGAAGCTCTTGGACATTTCGCCGGGGCAGGTGCCGTCGTTGCGGGTGGCGCCGTTGATCACCAGCACCCGGCTGGGGGTGGCCGCGTCCTCCCAGCGCCGCTGCGCGGCGATCAGCCGCTCGCGCGTGTCCAGCCATTGCACCGACAGCTCGAATCGGGGATCGGCGAACCCGGGACCGGCCGGTCGGGTCACCGGGGATTTGCGGGCCTGGCAGTAGCCCTGCCAGGCGATTTCCTCCAGGCGGTCGATGGCCGCGTCTTCGTTTCGGAAAGCAGGGTCGAAGAAGCGGGCGCGGAAGCGCTGGCGGAAGTCGTCGCGGCTGTGCGCCGGCGGCGCCTGCCCCTTGCGGACGTCGGGATCGGCCATGGGAGTCCTGGGCGGTGGAGGGAGGTCGCAGCGTATGCCGGACGGCGGTGCGCCGTGGCGTCGCTGTAACAGCCTTCCCGGTTACGGCTGGCGGCGGCTTTCTTACAGCCGGGTACGGACGCTGCGCGCAAACTGGGCCGAGCGAGGGGGCATGCGATGCGACGCAGGCAGTTCAACCAGGGGGCGGTCTCGGCCGCGGTGCTCTCGCTGCTCGGCTGTGGTGGTGGTGGCGGTGGCGGCGAGGCGCCGGCGGTGGTCGGCGTGGCGCCGCCGCCGCCGGGTGCGCCGCCGCCACCGGTCACCGATGCCGCGCCCGCGCCTCCCGCCCCGGCACCGGCGCCCACGCCGGCGGAACCGCCGCCGCCACCGGTTCCGCCGGGCGTGGCGATGGGGACCAACTTCTCCGGCATGGAATGGGCGCTGGGCGGCCTGCGCTCCAGCCCGCGCACGCGCCACAACATCGACTTCACGGTGCCGCGCGTGGCGCTGGTGCGCGAGATGGCGATGAACCGCTTCGGCCGCAACCGCCTGCCCATCCAGTGGGAGATGCTGCAGCCGATGCTGGTGGACACCGTGGCCGACGCGCGGGCCCGCTCGCTCATCGGCGAACCGGGCGCGTTCGACGAGCGCTACGCCCGCTTCATCGATCGCGTCTTCGACGCCCACGCGGCCGTGGGCGCCCGCTGCATCCTCGACCTGCACAACTACTGCCGCTACAAGGACTTCCGCTTCCAGCCGGACGGCTCGGTGATCGGCCTGCGGGCGGCCGAGCCCCCGGCCCTGTATGCCTGGACGGACGATCCCGCGCAGGTCTTCACCCGCATCTTCGCGACCGCGCCCGGGGCGACGCTGCGTCCGGCGGCCTTCGCCGATGTCTGGAGCCGCGCCGCCCGGCGCTGGAAGGACCACCCCGGCTTCGGCGGCTACGGGCTGATGAACGAGCCGCACGACATGCCACGCGTGGGCGAGGTGACCGACTCCAGCGACACCGAGAGCGTGGGGCAGGACCTGATGATCTGGCCGACCTTCGCGCAGGCCGTGATCGGCGCCATCCGCGCGATCGACCCCGCGGGGCCGATCTACCTGTCCGGCAACTCCTGGGGCGGGGCCATGAACATCGGGCCCGAGCACAACCCGGCCTGGCCGCTGGCGGGGGTGGAGAACCTCATCTACGAGGTGCACGCCTACGTGGACGCCTTCAACAACGGCAATGGCTTCGACTGGGACCTGGAGCTGGCCAAGGGCTTCACCGCCGGCGAGGGGCCGGTGCCCATGAGCATGGACACGGGCCTGCGCCGCATGCGCATCGCGACCGACTGGGCCAGCCGGCACGGCACCCGGCTGGCGCTGTGCGAGACCGGCATGCCGGTCGACGATCCCCGCTTCCACGAGGCCTTCCGACGCATGGCCGAGCACACCTGGCGGCACGGCATCGAGATCCAGACCTGGATCGGCGGCAGCCACTGGGCTGCGCGCCACGCCGGCATCAACCATGTACCGGCCTGGCACCAGCACCGCACGCAGGAGCCGCTGGTGGGCGGCATGCTGAAGGCGATCGCCGGGATCGGGCAGGCGGTGCTGTTCGACGACGGGCCGGGGGGATCGGCATCGGGCCCGGTGACGATCACGGTCCACGCGCGCGGCCACCTGGCCAGCCCGTTGCCGCTGCGGGTGCGATCCGACAGCGGCGGGCGCTTCAGCAAGACGGCTTTGCTGATCCCGGCCGGCGCCAATGGCCGGGACAGCTACGAGTTCACGCCCGAACCCGGCCAGGTGGCCATCCTGAGCTACGAAGGCGCGGCACAGCTGCCGCCCCCGCGCAGGGTGTACGGCCTGGTCGATCCGGTGGCCCATGCCGCGGAGAGCCTGGCCGACGCGGCGATGGCCATCCTGGCGCGCTACGACGCCAGCCTGTGGAACCTGGCCGACGCCTGGACCGACGGGGTCCAGGGCCGTCCGGCGGACGACGGCGACCCGGTGCGCGCGGTTGCCGACTCGGGCTTCGGCTCGCGCGTGGGCAGCCCGATGGAGATGGTCAACACCCTGAACCAGGATGGGCCGGACATGGGGCCCTGGCGGCCGCCGGTGTGGCGGATCGTTGCGGGCAGGGCCGGCGCCGATGGCGCCGACCCGGGGTGCAGTGGGCTGTGGTGCCGCAAGCTCGTCCCCTCGTCCACCTACCCGCGACCCGTGAACGTGCAGCCTTATGGCCTGGCCGATCCGCACTTCGTGGTCGCCGTGCTGAGCGCGCCGCCGGGCACGCGGGACGGCGTGGTGTTCGAGGCGTCGAGCGCTCGCGGCGCATGGCACGCCAGCCTGGCGCTGGCCGGCGGACGCGCCCAGGCCCAGTGGCGCGGCCCGGGCGGCGCGGGCGTCACGCTCGCCGGGCCGCAGCCGCCCGGGCAAGCCACCGTCTGGTCGCTGCGGCAGGCGCCGGGGGCGCAGGTGCTGCGGGTCGATTCGGCCCCGGTCGGCAGCGCCTCGGCTCGGCTGGAGGTGGCGCCCTTCGAGTTCCTGCGGATCGGCTGGGGCCTGCTGCAACTGGAGCCGCGGCCGGGATTCGGCGGCCGGGTGCATGGGCTGGCGACCGGCCGCGGCAGCCCCAGCGATGCCGAACTCGCGGTGCTGGAGCGCCACCTGCTGGCTTCGGCCGGCCTGCCGCGCGGGTAACGGCTGCGAACGGCCGCCCCACAGCGGCCGACCCCTGCGGCAAGATCGTGGCATGCACAAGCCCCTGGTCTGGCTGCCGGCCTGTCATCGCAACCTCGATTTGTCCGATCCCGGCGGCTACATCGTGCTGGCCGATCGGTATGCCGAAGCGGTGGCCGAGATGGACCTGCAGCCGGTGCTGTTCCCGCTGGCGGGGGCCGGCGACGTCGATGCGCTGCTGCCGCTGGTCGATGGCGTGCTGCTGACCGGCTCGCCCTCCAACGTCGAGGCCACCCACTACGGCGGCACCGCGCTGCCCACGGACCTGCTCGATCCCCGGCGGGACGCGCTGACCATGCGGCTGGTGCGCGCCGCCATCGACTCGGCGGTGCCGCTGTTCGGGGTCTGCCGGGGCCTGCAGGAGATCAACGTCGCGCTGGGCGGCACGCTGCACCAGCAGGTGCATGCGCAGGAGGGGCTGCTGGACCACCGCGAGCCCGAGGACGAGCCGCTGGAGGTGCAGTTCGGCCACCGGCACGAGATCCGGATCGAGGCCGGCAGCGCGCTGGAGGATTGGGCCGGCGGCACCACCGCGCAGGTCAACTCGCTGCACGGCCAGGGCATCAATCGCCTGGGCACGGGGCTGGTGGCCGAGGCCTTCGCGCCCGATGGCCTGGTGGAGGCGGTGCGGGTGCAAGGCAGCGCCAGCTTCGCCTACGGCGTGCAGTGGCACCCCGAGTGGCGCCATGCGACCACGCCCTTCTACGCCCGCACCTTCGAGGCCTTTGCCCGGGCCTGCCGCGAGCGCTGCGCCAGGCGCAAGTCCTCAGCCTGAAGGGTCGCGCCCGTCGAGCACGGCCCGCGCCACCTCGGCGAAGCCCGCGCCGCGCTCGGCGCCCGTGACGTAGCGCGGGCGGTGAACCAGCTGGTCGGCGAAGCGGGCGATGTTGGCGACGCCGATGCTGTGCGGGAATCGCTCGAACATGCAGGCGTCGTTGGTCGAATCGCCCACGAAGGCCCAGCGGTCGATCTCCTCGTCCAGGTCGCGCCCGAGCAGGGTGCGCACGATCCAGCGCGCCCCGGCCAGCTTGTCATGGCTGCCGTACCAGCCGTTGACGTGGATGGAGCTCACCGTGGCCGTGAGTCCCTCGGCCTGCATGAGGGCCACCACCTCGCGCACGCGCTCGTCCGGCAGGCGGGTGAACTCGCTGTGGTCGATGGCGATGTCGGTCTCGCGCCCGGCGCTGTCGCGGGCGAGCCGGGCGCCGGGGACAGCGGCCACGATTCGCCCGGCGACCTGCTGCAGCCGACCGAACTGGCGCGCGCGCGTGGCCGCGTCCTGCTGGTAGTGCTTGAGAAGCCGACCGTCGGCGTCGCGCACCAGCGCCACCGCGCCGTTCTCGGCCACGATGGCATCGAGCGGCCAGGCCGTGGCGAAGGGCTCGCTCCAGCCGACCGGCCGCCCGGTGATCGCGATGACGTGCAGCCCGGCGCGCTTGAGCTCACCGAGCGCGGCCAGGGCATCGGGCGTGATCGCGCCCTCGGTGGTGAGCGTGTCGTCGATGTCGGTCAGGACACCGGCGAGGTGGCGGCGGGCCGCGCGCGGCCAGTGGGACAAGGGCAGCATGGCGGCGCCATTCTGGGGCCGTTGGCCTGGCCGGTCGGTGGCTTCAGGGCGCCAGCAAGCGGCCGAGCAGGCCGGCGGCGGCGTCCTGGCGCTTGCCCATCGTCCGCCCGCCACCCTTGGCGGCCGGGCAGGCGCCGGTGTCGATGTGGTGCAGCGCGGCCGCCAGCAGCGGTTCGCGCGCGTCGCCCAGCGGCGCCCACGGGTCCTCGGCCACCGGGCAGGTGGGCGTGAAGCCGGTTGCGTAGTCGCCGAAGCCCTGGGCATTCACGCCCTGGAACTGGATGGCGAAGTAGGCCGTGCCGCAGTTGTCCTTGCGCTGGAACCCATAGGGCTTGCCGCAGGTGGTGTCGCCCACCAGCACGACCTCGATGCCGACGCCGCGCAGGCCATTCACGATGGATTCGCTGGCCGAGCAGGTCAGGCCGGTGGCCAGCACGTAGACCCGGGGCAGGTCCAGCTGGGGCAGGGGGTGTCCCACCGGGTAAACCGACTCGGCCCTTTGCACCGTCGAGCCGAAGCGCAGGGTCATGCCGGCGCCCTGGGCGCTCAGGCGCTGGTTGTAGCGCAGCTGCTCGAACACCTGCCCGTCCTGGCGCGGGCCGGCGATCATGGATGCCGCCGCCTGCGCGATGTAGAGGTAGCCGCCGGGGTTGTGCCGCAGGTCCAGCACCAGGTCCCGCACCTGGTGGTCGCGCAGGGCCTGGAAGGCCGTGATCAGCGCGTCCTGTGCACCGCGGCCATGGCGGTTGAACAGCAGGTAACCCACCTGCCGATGGCCGCCCGTGGTGAGGGTGGAGACGATCGGCACGGCGGTGGTGGGCGCGGCGACCAGGCCCGCCAGCGGCTGGCTGCTGGACGAGAGCAGGGCATCGGCGTCGGCGCTCGAGAGCACGCTGCTGAACCGGTCGACCGGCCGGCCATTGGCGTCGGGGCTGCGCAGCACCAACGCGTCGAAGTACGAGGCCAGGGTGGTGTGCGCGGTGGGATCGACCTCGGGAATGCGGTCCGACCAGAGGTAGACCTCGTTTAGATGGCTGCGGGCGAAGGCCTGTTCGCCGGCCAGCGTGCACAGGCCGGCGACGTCACTCGATGGCGCGGGGGCCGAGCTGGTGGAGGTCGACTGCTCGGTCGACCGGCTGGACATGACCGCGCTGCCGCCGCCACCACCGCCGCAGGCCCCGAGAAGGACCAGGCAAGCGGCCACCATCACGCGGCGCAGGCAAGCGGACAAGGCGAAGGACGACATGCGAAGCTCCAGATGAGCTGCGCATTATCAAACTGATGAGCTGCTTACGGTTGAGCTGAATGGTTCCGCCAGGCCATGCCCAGCCGCCGAGAGCGATTTCTTCTCAATCCTGGAGCGTCAGGCCGGCGTGTTCACGCAACAGGTGGAAGTGGATCCTGGGAAAACGCTCCTGCGCCAACCGCACGTCGTAGGGCGAGGTGCACAGGAAGGCCAGCGCGTTGGCGGCGTCCCGCGCCATGCGTTGTGGATAGGCATCGGTGAAGGCGCGCAGCTCGGCCGGGGTATCGGCGGTGATCCAGCGGGCACCGGTGTAGCTGCAGCCCTCGAGCCGGATGTCGGCGTCGTACTCGCCCAGCAGCCGGTGCTGCACCACTTCGAACTGCAGCTGGCCGACAGCCCCGAGCAGCATGGCGCCCCCGGCTTCGGGGCGGAACACCTGGATCGCGCCTTCCTCGCCGAGTTGCGCCAGCCCCTGCTGCAACTGCTTGGTGCGAAGCGGGTTCTTCAGCAGCACGGTCATGAACAGCTCGGGCGCGAAAAAGGGCAGGCCGGTGAACTGCAGGTTGGCGCCGTCGGTGATGGTGTCGCCCAGTTGCACGCCGCCGTGGGTGGTGAAGCCGATGATGTCGCCGGCATAGGCCTCGTCCACCGCCTCGCGCCGCTGCGACAGGAAGGTGACCACCGAGGTGGGGCGCAGCTCCTTGCCGGTGCGCTGCACCTTGAGCTTCATGCCCGGCGTGTAGCGGCCCGAGGCCATGCGCACGAAGGCGATGCGGTCGCGGTGGTTGGCGTCCATGTTGGCCTGCACCTTGAACACCACGCCGGAGAAGGCCGGGTCCTGCGGCTCGATGACCTTCTCGACGGGCTGGCGGTTCACCACCAGCGAGCTCTTGCGCGGCTGCGGGGCCGGGGCGAGGTCGACCAGCGCGTCCAGCACTTCCATCACGCCGAAGTTGTTGACGCCCGAGCCGAAGAACACCGGCGTCTGCCGGCCTGCCAGAAAGGCGGCGTGGTCCCACTCGGGCGACGCACCGGTGGCCAGCTCCATGCTCTCGGCGGCGGCGTCCCATTCGCCGCCGAAGCGCGCCTGCAGGGTCGCGGTGTCGGCCAGCGGGATGGTCTCGAAGTCCTGCGGCCGGCGTTCGCTGCCGGACTCGAACACGGTCATGTTGCCGCGCCGCAGGTTGACGATGCCGCCGAAGAGCTTGCCCTTGCCCACCGGCCAGGTCATGGGCACGCAGGGCATGCCCAGCTCGCGCTCGACCTCGTCCAGGATGTCCAGCGGCTCGCGCACCTCGCGGTCCATCTTGTTGACGAAGGTGATGATGGGCGTGTCGCGCTGGCGGCAGACCTCGATCAGGCGGCGGGTCTGCGCCTCCACGCCGTTGGCCGCGTCGATCACCATCAGGGCCGAATCGACGGCCGTGAGCACGCGGTAGGTGTCCTCGGAGAAGTCCTTGTGGCCGGGCGTGTCCAGCAGGTTGATCACATGGTTGCGGTACAGCATCTGCATGACCGAGGACGCCACCGAGATGCCGCGCTGCTTCTCGATCTCCATCCAGTCGGAGGTGGCGTGGCGCGAGGCCTTTCGCGCCTTGACGCTGCCGGCGATCTGGATCGCGCCGGAGAACAGCAGCAGCTTTTCCGTCAGCGTGGTCTTGCCCGCGTCGGGGTGCGAAATGATGGCGAAGGTACGCCGGCGCCGGGTTTCGGCGGCTAGGGATGAGGACGACAAGGGAGGGCTCCGGGGCGGGGGCCGACAGTTCGGGGCGAAGTGCCCGGCGGCCTGAGCGGGTCGGCAAGGGCCCGTATTGTGCCAAGGGACACACGCCCGCACGGCGGCCGGGGATTGCCGGGCTACTGCCAGTTGGCTGCCAGCAAAGGCGCGAGCGCGGCCTGCTGAAGCGGCGTGAACGTCGCCTGCCCCGGCGGTGGGGGCGCGAAGGACGCCATGGCCTGCACAAGGTTCTGTACCTGGGATTCGAAGAGCGCGTTGCCATCACCGGCGCGAATCACTTCCACTCGGTACGACCCGTCGAGGTACCAGTTGGCGACGGTCATCTTGTCTTCGGTGCCCAGGATGGAGAGTTCCAGGTGGTTGCCTCTTTGACGAAACCAGAGCTGGTCGCTCAACACGTCGGCGTCCAACTGGATCGTGTCGATGACACCCGGCGTGTCGTCGTGGTCCCTCACCACGTCGGTACCTGAGCCCCGTCCGAAGTGGTACGTGTCTGCGCCCAGGCCACCGTTGAGCTTGTCGGCGCCCGCGCCACCGTCGAGCGTGTCGTTGCCGCTTCCGCCGTTGAGCGAGTCGTTGCCGGCGCCGCCCAGGAGCGAATCGTCGCCGCCGCCGCCGGTCAAGACGTTGTCCAGCTCATTCCCGCCCAGGGTGAGGCCGGCGCTGGTGTTCCATGCTCGCAGTCGCTCGACCTCGGCGGGCAGCGTGAAATCGACGCTGGCATACACCGTGTCCAACCCATCGCCGCCGGCTTCGGAGACGGTGTCACCGGCGTCATCGACGTAGTAGCTGTCGTTCCCCGGGCCACCGGCCATGGCATCGGCGCCGGCTCCCCCGTCCAGCCGGTCGTCGCCTGCGCCGCCCCACAGCGTGTCATCACCGCCCAGTCCTCGCAGCTTGTCCTTGCCGCCCAGCCCATGCAAGGTGTTGGCAGCGTTGTTGCCCGCCAGCAGGTTGGCCAGATCGTTACCCGTGCCGTCGAGCGCCTGATCGCCCATGAGCGTCAGGCGCTCGACGTGCTCGGCCAGGGTGTGGCTCACGCTCGCCCGCACGGTGTCGGTGCCTTCGTCGAGCCGTTCGACCACCACATCGCCCGCATCATCGACCTCGTAGACGTCATTGCCGGCGCCGCCATCCATGCGGTCGGCACCTGCCGCGCCATCGAGTCTGTTGGCACCGGGATTGCCGGTCAGTACGTTGTCCAGCGCGTTGCCCGTGAGGCGCAGGTTGGCCGTGCCCGGCGCGGTGAGTTCTTCCACGTGCTGGGGCAAGGTGTAGCTCACGGCGCTTTCGACGCGGTCCCATCCCCCGTCCAGCATCTCGACGATGCGGTCACGCGCGTGGTCGACGCGGTAGACATCGTCACCGTCCATGCCGGCCATCCGGTCGGCGCCTCGTCCACCGTCCAGTTGGTCGTCACCCGGCGTGCCATCGAGCGAATCGGCCCCGTCCCCGCCGGTCAGCACCACGCCGAGCGGCCTTTGCACCGGAAAAGCGGTGGCCACCAGTTGTTCCCAAGCGATGCGGCTGCCATCTCTGAAGCGCAGCTCCGCGATCAATGCGTCCTGGCCCGTCTGGTACCGGGTGCTGTATGGGAGGAGCAGGCCTTCCGACCTGTCGTCGACGGGGCTCCCAAGTACGAGCAGCAGGCGGTCGGTTCCGGCCGGGCCGGGCTGGAGGCGGACATCCTCCCGGCTGATGCCTTCGCCCAGGACGACGATGGCGCGCTTGCCGTCATCGTCCCTGACGGAATCGAGACCATCACCGGGCTCGAACCAGATCTTGACCTCGTCGACGGACAGGCTCAGGACGTCGTCACCTCTTGCGCCAGCGATCTCGCTGCCGGTCGTCGTGGCTTCGATCCAGTCGTCCCCCCGTCCGCCCAGGGTCACCGCGTTCGCGCCATGACCCAGCTGGATCGGGTGGTCCATCACCCGACCCAGCCATTGATGCAGGTTCAAGCGCGTGCCATCGGCCATTTCGACCTCGGTGATGCTGTCGCCGCGCAGGCCCCCGTCAATCAGCAGATGGTGCCGCCCATCGAGCGTGTGCAGCTCCAGGCTTGCGGGGGCGATGTCGGACGGAAGCGGCATCCATCCGAACTCACCGGCCGCTCCAACAGCAATAGCGTCCGGCGTGAACGGAAGCACCAGGCGGTTGTGCCCTTCGGTGTCGATGATGCGAGTCAGACCACCGCGTGCGCCGGCATCGATGCGATAGGTGTCGTCCCCGGCGCCGCCGACCAGGACATCGACACCACCGCCGCCATCCAGGAGGTCGTCGCCGTCGCCGCCGAACAGGCGATCATTGCCTTGGCCGCCTTCCAGCACGTCGTCGCCGGCTTCACCATACAGCCAGTCGTTACCGTCGCCGCCGAGCATCAGATCATCACCACCGCCGCCGCGTAGCACGTCGTTCCCGGCGCCGCCGTCCAGGAAGTCCGGTCCCTGCAGGGAAGTGGGCAGGGAATCGTCCGGTTCGTCGCCCCACAGCCAGTCGTTGCCCGCGCCACCCCATAGCGCATCGGCTCCGCCGCCGCCGACCAACTCATCGTTGCCGTCGCCCCCGTCGAGGACGTCGTCGCCCCAGAGCACCGGGCTGTTCACGGCCTGCGCGCTCAGCTCCGAGGCCGTGACATCTCCTCGCAGGAAATCGTCGCCAGCGCCCCCCGACAACCAGTCGGCGCCGCCCCCGCCCTCCAGGAAGTCGTTTCCGTCGCCGCCGTCCATCTCGTCGTTCCCCCACGCGGCCGGATCGGTCAGGGCGGACCCGGCGAGATCTGAAAGAAGCAGGTCACCGATCAGCACATCGTCTCCTTCGCCGCCCCGCATCACGTCGTCGCCAGCGCCTCCCAGTAGCTCATCGGCCCCAGTGCCTCCGTCCAGATAGTCCCGGCCGTGATAGGCCAAGGGGACGAAGTCCGGGTCATTGGAAGACAGGTCGGAATCGCCGTCCAGGCGGTCGTCGCCGGAACCGCCATACAGGGCGTCGTCACCGCCGTGGCCCACGAGGCGGTCCCGGCCTTCGCCACCATCGAGAAAGTCGTCTCCATGGAGCTCCACCGGGGCCGAGTTGAGCAGGCCCGATTGGCCGGCGCCATCACCTTCGAGGCGGTCGTCGCCCGGGCCACCTTCGAGCACGTCACTGCCTGCCAGGCCGGTGATCTCATCGTCGCCATCGCCGCCCTGGACCCGGTCGTTTCCCCAGCTGGCGATGACGTGGTCATCGCCAGCACCCGCATCGATGACGTCCTGTTGCCGGGTGTCGCGAACCACTTCGCTGATCGATTGCCAGAAGCTCGCGCCCTGTCCCCCCTCGGGGCCGGACGGCAGACCGTACACGCCCCAGGTAGGCCCCGCCACCACCACTTCGGATCCGGCAGGTCGCCCCCAGGCGGACCAATCACGGTCGGCCGGTCCGAACTGCTGCGAACTGGATCGCACGTTGCCTGCGCTGGCGATGTAGTCGTTGCCGGCGCCGCCAAGAATCGTGTCGCTGCCGGAGCCCCCCGCGATCAGGTCATCGCCCTCGCCCCCGCTGAGGTGATCGTCGCCGCCGCCGCCCGCGAGCAGGTCCATGCCCAGCCCGCCGTCAAGGGTGTCCGAATCGGCGCCGCCGAAGAGCACGTTGTCGGTGACCAGCGTGTCGCCGCCGGCGATCAGATTGCCGTCTGGGCCAATCACGAAGCGGGGCTGATTCGTCGCCACTGTGACAGTCCGTCCGCCGCCATGGCCGCTGCGTGTCAGCGGATCGCCTTGATGGACGGTGGTGACGGCCAGGAAATCGCCCTGGAGCACCGCCTCGGCGCGGCCGGCTTCCTGCAGCACCAGCGTGACGGCATTGCTGATGGGGGCGTCGCCCGGTGTTCCCGCTGCCCCGGATGTCCCGCCATGGGCACCAGCATCGGGGACATACTGCACGCGCATGCTGCCCAGCGCTTCCGCTTCAAGGGCACTCGAGGACACCAGCGCGAACACCACCTCCGTTTGTCCCGCATGCAGCCCGATGCGGGCGCCCTGGGCCGGTGCCTCGAGTTCGTCCATGACCAGCTGCAGCTGGGCGGCCAGGGGACCGACATCGAGCACCAGGTGATCGCCCTCCTGGGCAGGTACGCGGAGGTACACGGTGAAGTGCCGGCCGCCTCCTGCCGGCAGGACAGACTCGGCCGAGGTGTCCGGTTGCAGCCCTGGCTGCGTGCGAAAGGGGTTTGCGCCAGCGGTCCCGGGGACCAGGTGCAGTTGCTGACCCGCAGGCAGCTGGATTCCCAGGTAGCCCTCTTCGCTACGCGCGCGCTGCACATCGAAGTGGTCGATGGTGATCAGGTTGGCGCCACGAGCCACCAGCAGGCGCGAACCGGTGGACGAGCGCGAATCACTTTGCAGGGTGAGCGTGACCGACCGGTCCAGCGGCAAGCGGGCGATCCAGACGTTGCGCTGGCCCGTCGGTTCGAGTAGCCCCAGGCTGGCGCTGTCGAAGAAGAGCTGCCCCAGGCCATCAGCGTCGCTCAAGGTGTCGCGGCCCCAGGCACCGTTGAAGTGGTAGCTGTCGTGGCCGAGCCCTCCGAGCAAGGTGTCGTTGCCGAGGCCACCGTCGAGGGTGTCGTTGTCTGCGCCGCCTTCGAGCCAGTCGTCGCCGCCCAGTCCGCTGAGGGCGTCATTGCCGTCGCGTCCGAACAGTCGATCGGCCGCTTCTCTTCCGGTCAGCTGGCTGTCGTTCCCCAGGGTTCCGAAGACCGTGCGCGATGCCGGAGCCATCGGCGTGGTGCCCAGGACCTGCACCTGTTGTGCGCTGGCGCGGTCGTCGAAGGCGAGGTTGCTGGCGGTGCGCAGGTTGCGGACGGTGCGGGTGCCGTCGAGTGATGCGACTTCTTCGGTGGCGGCTCGACCGAGTGCATGGGCGAACTCGGCGCGGGCCTGCAGGTAGGCGTCGCTGAAGTGCAGGGATTCGGCAGGCTTGCCTTGCGCCAGCGCGTTGCGGTCGGACAGCCAGCGTTCGTAGTCGGTGCGGTGCAGGGTGTAGAGCTGCAAGGCGGCGGGGGACGTGGCGGACGGATCGGTGAGGCGAATGGAGAGGGGTAGGCCCAGCTGCAGGGATAGCAGGGCGCCGAAGTCGTTGCGGGCGTCGGCGGCTGTGGGTGGGTTCTGCAAGAGGCGAATGCCACCGGGCATGCGGTCGGTGATGGCTGCGATGCGACCGGCGTAGGCGATGAGTTGCGGGTCGGTGGCGTCGTTGGCCAGGGCCGGTGTGTCGGGGGCGAAGACGCGGCCGAGGGCGTTGAGGAGTGCGACGGTTTCGCGGCCGTCGCGAGCCGAACCGGCGCGGTCGAACAGGCTGCCCAGATCGGCCAGCTGGATGCTGTTGTCGATGCGGTGCAGGAGCATGGAGGTGTGGACCGCCGCGTAGGGGTCGAGACGGGCTGCGCCGGCACCGAAGGTGGCGGATTCGAGGGAACTCCAGAGGCCGTCGGGGAGGTAGGAGCCCAGCCAGTCGAAGACGGGTTTGGTGGTGTGGGGGTGGATGTATGGGGCGGCGGCTCCGGCAAGCAAGGCGCCAGCGCCCCCCGCGATGACAGTGAGGACCACGCTCAAGCCAAGGAACGGCGAAACTGCGACAACAACAGCGCCCATCCCGGCCCCGAGTGCAATGGACAGCACGGCCTCGCCCGCCTTGTCGCCGTCGCCGTCGGCGATCGCTTTTCCGATGGCGTAGATGTCGAACGTCGGACCTGCGAACCGAGCGGCGGCCCGCGGTAAACCCTCATTCACAACGACCTGAAACGCAGTAAGTCGCGTAGCCACCGATCGGGACTCGTCCGCCAATTCGAACGCGGTTTGAGCCATCCGGTCCGCAGCTTGGCGCCATATACCCTCACCGATTACGTCCGAGGATGCGGCGGCCGCGTTTCTGAAGGCAATCGCAGAAGAAATGGCGGATTGGTATTTAGATCGAATGATCGCTAATTGTTCGGCGGCACTACGAGTGCCATCCTCTATGGCCTCGAACGCGCCGATGCCGAAACTGGCGGACCATTCGGCCAAGTTGTCCGACAGCTCGGCTGACTGCTCAAAGGTTTGATGAGGCCCGGTCTTCTCTGTAGTCATGTCACTCCCTTCAATTGGATTGTGTTAAATAACGAATGGTTGTGCATGCATGGCCCAACCACAAAAGCAATACAAGAAACAACGGCATACTCACCAGCAGTTGATTCATTGCAGTTGCCACGCCGAACGGGCCGGACGTTGCAGACCGGATGAGGTAGTAGGCGCGCCCTTGGCTGATTGGTTCGACTAGTGGCAGGAACCATGCAATCGAGAGAAGCAGCGATACGATTGCCCACCAGCAGCACAGCGCAAAGAATTTATGGCTCGGGCGGCTAAAGGTTTTTGTGTGATACCCCCACTTTCGCATGACCGCAACATGAAAGGCAAGGATGCCAATCGCGATCCAGAGCGAGATTCCTATCAGTGTCTGGGCAAAGATAGGGTCCGGTGCTCGCTCAGTCAGTAGCACTGCATTCGGTATTAGTTGGGCCGCTGGCCAGACAATTGAATGAAGCCAGCTAAGTGAATCCCCGGTAGGTAGTAATCCCCCGAGAAGCGCCACGACGATGGAGTGACCCAGGTAGACCCGCCCAAGTGGGGGTTCTTTATAGGTAGGCGAGCTCATCGATAAATAGATCGGTTAAGCAGGGTTTCAGCGGCGGAATTACTTTCGACCGGCCATCCGGCAAGCGGGCGATCCAGACGTTGCGTTGGCCACGCTGGCATCGTTCGCGTGGGGGCCGAAGACCCACCGTGCTACTCGTAGGCTTGCTGCTGGCGACCGTTCGGCGAACTTATTCAATCCGTTTCGAGCGGTGTTGCGTGTGGTGAGTCGTCGTGCACGTGTGGATGAACCACACGAGTAGTAAGCAAAACAGAGGCATGCTGATAAGCAATTGATTCATGGCCGTTGCTACCCCGAACGAGTTGGACGTTGCAAGCCTGACCAGAAAATGGGTGCGCCCTGTGCCGATGGATGTCAGGTAGGGTAGCCACCAGAAGACGGCAATGAATAGCGCTGCAATGGACCAGACGTATCCCATCGCCAATAGCCGATAGCTTTGACGTCGAAAAGCCTTGGTGTGATACCCCCAGGTTCTCATGACCGTGACATGAAAAGCCAAGATGAAGATTGCGATCCAGAGCGAGATCCCGATCAATGTTTGAGCGAATATCGGGTCCGGCGCTAGCGCCGTCATTCGGACCGCATTCGGAATCAATTCGGCGGCTGGCCAGACGATTGCGTGGAGCCATCCCAAGGACTCTCCCCCAGGCAGCAACATGCCGAGAATGGCCACGAGGCCGGCATGACCAAGGCAGACCCGGACTAGCGGGGGCTCGTTGTAGGTGGGTGAGTCCATGGGCCGGGATCGATAGGTTCTGTATGGCGGGGGTGATTGCGCCTTCTGGGGGTGCCTCGCTGCTGTGGGCTGCTGATCTGGCCCCCAAAGGTCCGGGGCATGCGGCATCGGCGCACCGAAATATAGTCGTTTGTTGCAGACGATAGTTCTTACGTCGCAAGTATGTACTTGACAAACCCTATGTGCGAGGCGCATAGTTCTCCTACTGGAGAACGACCATGGCCGAAGCGATCCTCAACCAGCCGCAGTTCCAAGACGTAGACAAGGCCCGCGAGTACCTTGAGGCTCTGCGCTGGCCGCACGGCCCGGTCTGCCCGCATTGCGGATCGCTCGGCAAGCACCTCGTTCTCAAGGGCAAGCAGTACCGCCCTGGCCTCTACAAGTGCGCCGACTGCTATGAGCAGTTCACCGTCACCGTGGGCACCGTCTTTGAGCGTTCCAAGGTGCCACTGAACCTCTGGCTCCAAGCCGTGCATCTGATGTGCGCCAGCAAGAAGGGCATCAGCGCCAAGCAGGTTGAGCGCATGCTGGGCGTGACCTACAAGACGGCATGGTTCATGTGCCATCGCATTCGCGAGGCCATGACCGGCGACAACGCGACCCTGCTAGGCGGTCCCGGCTCATCTGGCATCGTGGAAGCCGACGAAACGTTCTGGGGCACGGCCACGAACGACGAGGGCGAGAAGATGCCCGTCCGTGGGGGCTTCCGTCACAAGATGATGGTCGTGTCCCTGGTCGAGCGCGACGGCCAGAAGCGCTCCTTCCACGTCGCAAAAGTCAACGGTGCCACGCTGGGCGCTGTCCTCAAGGCTCAAGTCCATCCGGCAGCTCGTCTGATGACCGATGAGGCCAAGTGGTACATCCCGGCCGCGAAGGGCTTCGCCTCACACGAAACGGTCAGCCACGGCCAGGGCGAATACGCGCGCGGCGACGTGACCACGAACACCGTTGAGGCGTCCTTCTCGCTGCTCAAGCGCGGCCTGATCGGCACCTTCCACGCTGTGAGCGAGAAGCACCTCCAGCGCTACTGCCATGAGTTCGATTTCCGCTGGAACACCCGACTGTCGCAGGGCTGGAGCGACGTGGACCGCCAGCAAGCAGCGCTCAAGGCCATCGCAGGCAAGCGCCTGACCTATCGGCGGATTGGTGGGCAGCCCACCCAAGCCAACGTTTGAGAGCCTGTTGGAGCGTCTACTAAAAAACAAAAACCCGCCATAGGCGGGCTTTTGCAAACTCCGGGCCGGCTCTTAGGTGGCAGCAACGCACGTTGGCTGCACGAATATCCAGTGGCGAGTTCCGCTGGGGTCTTTGAACTCCAGTTCGACATTGCCGTAGTCATCGGCTCCAACGAGGCGCATGGCGACTTCGTTCGTTGCCCACCTGATTGCCTCTTGGTCTTCCAGAGGGAGACCGCGCAGCAATTCCGCAGGAGCCCGGATCAGCCGAACTGACGCTCCATCAATTAGCGGTTTGCCATTTACGTCGCGCATCGTTGGTTCCTCTCAGCACTCTGGATTGCACTTGCAAGCTGTGTGTTTCGCCTGTGCGCCCAAATTGTGGGCCGCATCCTTTTTTGCTGCCCTGATCGCCTCGTCGCAAGTCATCGCTGACGCTTCCCCGAATGCGTACCTAGGCTCCTTATGAGCATTCTGCGGGATGTTGTCGTTGATGTCCGCTCGGCACTTGCATGTGTGACCTGTAGGAGGTTTTCCCGGCTTCTTGTAGGTTCTTGCTGCCATACCTGACTTGTCTCTCTGCCCCATCCTTCCACAAGGCAGTAGACAGAGCAAGGCACACGAACCCTATGTTGCTGCGGTGCAGTAAAGCATGCCCCCAGCCCCCGCCTTACTTGTGTGGTGCCTTCTTAGCCTCGTCTGGTTTCTTACCCTTGTGCTGCTTCGGCGGCGATGACAGCATGCGCTTGAGCACGTCATCAAACTGAGGCGATGGCGCATCCTTGTTCGGCTTGCTGGGGGGAACCTTCGTCATGTCTGAGTCCTTGGATCAAGCGATTCTCGCTGACGCTTTCACGCAAGCCAGACTAAAAGTCCAGTGGGCCGACCAGCACTTTCGACAAGCGCAAGCGTGGTGGCAGAGGTACCTTGAATCCGACTTCCACGAACTCAGGGTAGATCGTGATCCGGAGACTGGAAATCAGTTCATCACCTTTGAGGTCAATCCCGTCTATGCACCGCTGATCCTGTCCGTGGGGGACGGCTTTCACAACCTCAGCGCGGCTCTGGATTACGTCATGAGCGGGCTGATGCGCGCTGCTGGCAAGGCGACGGCGCGAGTAACCTTCCCATCCCACGAAACGCGGGAGGCGCTCCACCAATCCTTCATGGCCCCAAGGCCCGGAAAGCCCCCCAACACGAACCGACGCATAGTCGAAGCCGTTCCATGGATTCAGCGCCTGCTGACGGAAACAGTGAAGCCGTACCGTGGAGGGGACTTCCGTGTATGGGAGGTCCGCCAGCTCGACAACATCGACAAGCACAACCTGATTGTTCCGAGCATCCCCTATGTCAAGGTCACCGGGCTGGACGCGGTCGATGCTCAAGGCAAGCACGGAATGAGGAGCGCGACTGTTGAAGTCCCCACCGGCTCTCGGATCGCCCTGGCTAGCTTCGCCAGCGGCACCGACCTCAAAGTGACAAACAAGGGAAAGGCGACCGCTGAGATAACTTTCGCCGAGGGCCTTGAAGTCTTCGCGGGTGAGCCGCTGTTCCCAACGGCGTCTCAGTGCCTGCAGCTCATTCGTGAGGTCGTTGACTTGATCGCGGCCGAGGCTTCTGCCTCCCCGGCCTAGAAGCGGCTGATTCTCTTGGTAGCTGTAGCCGGTCGCGTCCATGCGCGCGACGGTACGCGACCGGCTTAAACCAAAGCTAGTTTGTCACGTACATACTTCAGTCTTACGTATTGCGTCTACGGAGGCGTGCGCGCGGAAGGTCTGTCTTGCCGGCACCTAACTCATCCTTGAGAAGGCCGCGTCCGGCGCAGAACGCCGTGCTGCCGACCGAAAGCGGCAGCGCCCTGTACCACCCAGGGTTGTCAGACCGGGTTCAGCGGTTTCAAGGTCTGCCCGCGACCAGGCGGGGGTCGGAAAGCTTGGAACTGCAGGTTGCTTCACCCGCTGTGTCGGACCCGCTGCGGGGAAGCGGGTGTCGTTTGCACGAGGGACGTGCGAAGCGCCGCAGGGCGTCGTGAGGCCTTTGGTTGCATACACTGCCGCCGATGAAAACAATTCGGGTCATGGCGCTGGGCGGGCATGGGTTCTTCGGTCGCCTGCTGGTGGAACGGCTCATCCTCCAGCCCGGGCTGGAGGTGGTCGTTGCCGGCCGCTCGGCCGAACGCGGCACGGCGCTGGTCGCCGAGCTGGGGGCGCGGGCGGCCGGTTCGCTCGCTGCGCTGACGCTCGACATCGACGCGCCCGACCTGGCGTGCCGGCTGGCCGATGCCAGGCCCGATGTCGTGGTCCACACGGTCGGGCCGTTCCAGGGGCAGGACTATCGGGTGGCGCAGGCCTGCATCGCCGCCGGCGCGCACTACATCGATCTCGCGGACGGGCGCGATTTCGTCACCGGGATCGGCGTGCTGGACGCGGCCGCGCGCCTCGCCGGCGTAGCGGTGATCTCCGGGGCCAGCTCGGTGCCGGCGCTGTCGTCCGCGGTGGCCGACGAACTGGCGCAAGGGCTGCGTGAGATCGATCGCATCGACGTCGGCATCAGCCCCGGCAACCGCACGCAGCGCGGCCTGTCCACGTTGCGGGCCGTCCTGGGTTACTGCGGCCGCCCGCTGGCGGTGGCCGGACAGGCCGGCGTGTACGGCTGGTGCGGGCACTGGCGCCAGGCCTACCCCGCCCCCGTGGGCACGCGCCTGCTGTCGCCCTGCGACGTGCCCGACCTGGCCCTGCTGCCCGGGCGTTACCCCGGCCGGCCGCAGGTGCGCTTCGGTGCCGGGCTGGAACTGCCACTGCTGCACCGCGCCATGAATGTGATGGGCTGGCTGGTGCGGCGCGGCTGGGTGGCCGGCTGGGACCGGTACGCACCGGCGCTGAAGCGCATGTCCGAATGGCTCCTGCCCTGGGGCAGCGACGCGGGAGCGATGCATGTACGGGTCGAGGGCCATGACCACCGGCAGCGCCCCGTGGTGCGGGAGTGGATGCTGGTCGCACGCGAGGGCCACGGTCCGTCGGTGCCCACGCTGGCTGCCGCAGCCCTCGTGGCGCGGCTGGCAGCGGCCCAGGTCCTGGCGCCAGGGGCTCGCCCCTGCCTGGGCGAGCTGTCCAGTGCCGAGATCCTGGCGCAGGCGCGGGGGCTGTCCATCGAAGCCGGTGTCGCTGCGCTGCCCGAGCTGTTCGAGCAGGCGATGGCGGGCGGCTGGCGAAAGCTCCATCCGAGCGTGCGGGCCTTCCACGAACTGCACGGCAGCATCGATCTGATCGGGCGCGTCGAAGCGCCGAGCGGCCTGCTGCGTGCGCTGCTGGCCCATGGGCTGCGGATCCCGACCCGCGGCGGGCCGTTGCGCGTCCATCTGCGCCACTCACGCGACGAGCAGGTCTGGACCCGGCAGTTTCCGCGCGGCCGCCTGCGCTCCAGCCTGCGTCCGCATGCGCGAGGCGTAGCCGAGACACTGGGGCCGATCCGACTCGTCTTCGCGCTCCGCGAGGAGCTGGGCGACCTGGTGATGGTGCTTGACTCGATCCGGGTGTGGGGGCTGCCATGGCCGACATGGCTGTGGCCTCGCCTTGTCGCGCGGGAACGCGGTGGTGAAGGCCGACTGCAGTTCGAGCTGCGCGCGGAGCTTCCACTCATCGGTGAGATCGCCGGTTGCCGGGGGTGGGTGGACCTGCCGCGGCAGACCATCGTCGCCCCTGCCGCGGACCCGCGGATTTCAGCCCCCAGCGCCGGCGTCCTCCAGTAGTCTCGCGGCATGGCCGCCTCCTCCCGCCCCGCCGACGCCGTGACCGTGCGGGCGGGTGACCACGAGGTACGCATCACCAGCCCCGGCAAGCTCATGTTCCCGGCGGCGGGTGTCACCAAGCTCGACCTCGTCAATTACTACCTGGCCGTGGCCGATGGCGCCTTGCGCGGCGCCGGCAACCGGCCCTGCGTGATGAAGCGATACCCCGAGGGGCTGGAGGGCGGGTCGTTCTACCAGAAGCGGGCGCCGGCGAACCGGCCCGAGTGGGTCTGTGCCACCACGCTGCGCTTCCCGTCGGGCCGCACGGCCGAGGAGGTGGTGCCCTGCAACGCGGCCACGCTGGCCTGGATGGCCAACCTCAACTGCATCGAGCTGCACCCGCATCCGGTGCGGCTGGACGACCTGGACCACCCCGACGAGTTGCGCATCGACCTGGATCCGACCCCGGGCGTGGAGTGGCCGCAGATCGTGCAGGTGGCCGCGGTGGTGCGCGAGTTGCTGGACGAGCTGCGGATCATCGGCTGGCCCAAGACCTCGGGCTCGCGCGGGGTGCACGTGATCGCCCGCATCGAGCGGCGCTGGGGCTTCGACGAGGTGCGGCGCGCGGCGCTGGCGCTGGCGCGTGAAGTGGAGCGGCGCGCACCGAAGCTGGCCACCAGCGCCTGGTGGAAGGAGGAGCGGCACGGGGTGTTTCTCGACTACAACCAGAACGCCAAGGACCGCACGGTGGCCTCGGCCTACTCGGTGCGGCCGCGGCCGGACGCGCGGGTGTCGGCGCCCGTGGGTTGGGACGAGCTGGCCGACTGCGACCCGGCCGACTTCACCCTGCGAACCATGCCGGCGCGCTTCGCTGAGCGAGGCGACCTGCACGACGGCATCGACGAGGCGGTGTGCTCGCTGGCGCCGCTGCTGGAGTTGTCGGCGCGGCACGAAGCGGCGGGTCAGGGCGATGCACCCTGGCCGCCGCACTACCGCAAGCAGGAGGGCGAGCCGCCCCGGGCACCGCCGTCGGTGCGCAGGAAGCCTAAGCCTTGAACACCTGCGCCAGCTCGAGGGGCGTGGTCACCTCGAGCTGGTCGTAGCGGCAGTCGGCCGGCGGTTTGTCGGGGCGCCAGCGCAGGAAGGTGGTGGCGTGGCGGAAGCGCTTGCCCTGCAGGTGGTCGTACTTCACTTCGCACACGCGCTCGGGCCGCAGCGGCTCCCAGCCGAGGTCCTTGCCGCCGCTCCAGCGGCTCTTGGCGCCGGGCATGCGGTCGGCATCGCCCGCGCTGGCTTCGGCCCAGTCGCGCCACGGGTGATCCTGCATGGCGTCCTCCCGCAGCGGCGCAAGCTCTTCCAGCAGCTGGCGGCGCTTGTCCATGGTGAACGACGACGTGATGCCCACGTGCTGCAGCTGGCCGGCCTCGTCATGCAGGCCCAGCAGCAGCGAGCCGACCGCGTCGCGGGTCTCCTTGTAGAAGCGGAAGCCCGCCACCACGCAGTCGGCGCTGCGCGCGTGCTTGATCTTGAACATGGTGCGCTTGGCGGGCTGGTAGGACGCATCCGCGGGCTTGGCGATCACGCCGTCGAGGCCGGCGCCCTCGAAGCGCTGCAGCCAGTCGCGCGCCTGCGCCGCGTCCGTGGTGATGGGCGTGAGGTGAAGCGGCGGCCTGGCCTGGCCCAGCAGCCGCTCCAGCCGCACGCGGCGCTCGCGCTGCGGCAGCTCCATGGTGCTGCGGCCGCCGGCGGCCAGCAGGTCGAAGGCGACGAAAGCCGCCGGTGTTTCGCGGGCCAGCCTGGCCACGCGCGAGGCGGCGGGATGCACCCGCTGTTGCAGCGCGTCGAAGTCGAGCCCGTTCGGCCCGGCCACCACGATCTCGCCGTCGAGGATGCAGCCCCTGGGCAGCTGCTCTTCCAGCACTTTCTCGAGCTCGGGGAAGTAGCGGTTCAAGGGCTTGAGGTCACGGCTCTGCAGCCGCACGCCGTCGTTGCCGCGGAAGACGATGGCGCGAAAGCCGTCCCATTTGGGCTCGTAGACCACGCCTTCGCCCTCGGGCAATTGCTCGGCGATCTTGGCGAGCATGGGTTCGATGGGGCGTTCGAAGAGGGTGGTTTCGGCCATGGGCCTTTGTATCGCACCCAAACGCGGCGGTGGGCGCGTTCCCTATAATCCGCGTCCATCCGAGGAGCGTTGCAGCACTCATCAGTGCGAGGCTCGGATTCCATCCGCAACGACGCTCACCCACTGTTCCTGTGTGGTGAGCCCCCAGAGCAGCAGTGGTTGAACCAAACAACCTGTTTCTGGAGCATCCATGAACGCTGTCCTCAAGCCCGCCGCGACGGGCGATTGCGCCATCGCCGACCTGAACCTCGCCGACTGGGGCCGCAAGGAAATCCGCATCGCCGAGACCGAGATGCCCGGCCTCATGGCGATCCGCGACGAGTTCGCCAAGAGCCAGCCGCTCAAGGGCGCGCGCATCACGGGCTCGCTGCACATGACCATCCAGACGGCCGTTCTGATCGAGACGCTGCAGGCGCTGGGCGCCCAGGTGCGCTGGGCCTCGTGCAACATCTTCTCGACCCAGGACCATGCCGCCGCCGCCATCGCCGCCAGCGGCACCCCGGTGTTCGCGATCAAGGGCGAGTCGCTGGCCGACTACTGGGACTACACCCACCGCATCTTCGACTTCGGCCCCAAGGGCGCCGACGGCGAAGGCCCGAACATGATCCTGGACGACGGCGGCGACGCCACGCTGCTGATGCACCTGGGCAAGCGCGCCGAGAAGGACGCATCCCTGGTCGCCGGCAACGGCCACAGCGAAGAAGAGCGCATCCTGTTCGCTTCCATTCGCAAGAAGCTGGCCGAAGACCCCACCTGGTACAGCCGCAAGAGCGCCCAGATCATCGGCGTGACCGAGGAGACCACCACCGGCGTCAACCGCCTCAAGCAGATGTCCTCGCGCGGCGAGCTGATGTTCCGCGCCATCAACGTGAACGACTCGGTCACCAAGAGCAAGTTCGACAACCTATACGGCTGCCGCGAGTCGCTGGTCGATGGCATTAAGCGGGCGACCGACGTGATGATCGCCGGCAAGGTGGCGCTGGTGGCCGGCTACGGCGACGTGGGCAAGGGCAGCGCCCAGGCCCTGCGCGCACTGTCGGCGCAGGTGTGGGTGACCGAGGTCGATCCCATCTGCGCGCTGCAGGCCGCGATGGAAGGCTATCGCGTGGTGACGATGGACTACGCCGCCGACAAGGCCGACATCTTCGTGACCGCCACCGGCAACAAGGACGTGATCACGCATGACCACATGGCCCGCATGAAGGACCAGGCCATCGTCTGCAACATCGGCCACTTCGACAACGAGATCGACGTCGCCGCGATCGAGAGGTACGAGTGGGAAGAGATCAAGCCCCAGGTCGACCACGTGATCTTCCCGGACGGCAAGCGCATCATCCTGCTGGCCAAGGGCCGCCTGGTGAACCTGGGCTGCGGCACCGGCCATCCCAGCTACGTGATGTCGTCGAGCTTCGCCAACCAGACCATCGCGCAGATCGAGCTGTTCGCGCACGCCGACAGCTACGACGTGGGCAAGGTCTACACCCTGCCCAAGCACCTCGACGAGAAGGTGGCGCGGCTGCAGCTCAAGAAGCTGGGCGCCATGCTGACCGAGCTGTCCGACGAGCAGGCCGGCTACCTGGGCGTGCCCAAGCAGGGCCCCTACAAGCCGGACACCTACCGCTACTGATGCGGACATGCGGGCCGACCAGCTCCTCGTCGAACGCGGCCTTGCGGCGTCCCGTTCACAGGCGCAGCGGCTGATCGCGGCCGGCGTGCGCTGGCGTGCCGCCGGTGACTGGCGTGCCGTCGGCAAGAACGGCGACGAGCTGCCGGTGGATGCCGCCATCGAACTGGTCGACGATGCCGAAACCCGCTACGTGTCGCGCGGCGGCCTCAAGCTGCAGGCGGCGTTGCGGGCCAGTGGCATCGATCCGGCCGGCCGGCGCTGCCTCGATGTGGGCCAGTCCACCGGCGGCTTCACCGACTGCCTGCTGCGGCACGGCGCCGCGCGGGTGGTGGGGGTGGACGTCGGACATGGTCAATTGCATCCGGATCTGCGTGCGGACCCGCGGGTGGTGTGCATCGAACGGGTCAACGCGCGTGAGCTCGATGCCGCTCGGCTCGGCGACGAGGCGCGGCCTTTCGAGCGGGTGGTGGGTGACCTGTCGTTCATCTCGCTGACCCTGGTGCTGCCGGCGCTGGTGCCGTGGCTGGCCGCCGATGGCGACCTGCTGCTGCTGGCCAAGCCGCAGTTCGAGTTGCAGCCCGGCCAGCTGGGCAAGGGCGGCATCGTGCGCGACGCGACCCTGTACCCGGTGGTGGAGCAGCGCCTGCGCGATGCGTGTGCCGGGCTTGGCTTGCAGGTGATGGGCTGGCACGATAGCCCGATCGCTGGCGGCGACGGCAACCGTGAATTTTTCATCCATGCCCGCAAGGGCTCCTGAGGAGAAGAGCTTGCTTCCCATCAGCCTCGAGTTCTTTCCGCCCAAGACGCCCGAAGGCGCGGCCAAGCTGCGCCAGGCGCGGCAGCAGCTCTATGCGCTGCGGCCCGAGTTCTGCTCGGTCACGTTCGGCGCCGGCGGCTCCACGCAGGACGGCACGCTGCAGGCGGTGACCGAGATCATGGCCGAGGAGGTGGCGGCCGCGCCGCACCTGTCGTGCATCGGGCAAAGCCGCGACAGCATCCGTGAGCGGCTGGCCGCCTACCGGCAAGCCGGCGTGCGGCGCATCGTGGCCTTGCGCGGCGACCTGCCCAGCGGCTACGGCATCGGCGGCGAGTTCCGCTATGCCAGCGAGCTGGTCGCCTTCATCCGCGCCGAGACCGGGCGGCATTTCCAGATCGAGGTGGCGGCGTATCCCGAGATGCATCCGCAGGCACGCTCGCCGCGCGCGGACATCGAGGCCTTCGTCGCCAAGATGGAGGCCGGCGCGGATGCCGGCATCACGCAGTACTTCTTCAATGCGGACGCGTACTTCCGCTACGTGGATGAGTTGCGTCGGTTGGGCGTGCAGGCGCCCATCGTGCCGGGGATCATGCCCATCACGAGTTCGACCCAGCTCATGCGGTTTTCGGACAGCTGCGGCGCCGAGATCCCGCGCTGGATTCGGCTGCGGCTGCAAAGTTTCGGCGACGACACCGCGTCCATCAGGTCCTTCGGGATCGAGGTGGTCTCGGCGCTGTGCGAGCAGCTGCGCCGGGGCGGTGCGCCGGGCCTGCACTTCTACACGATGAACCAGGCCCAGGCCACCCTCGCCGTGTGCAGCCAGCTGGGGGCCGGCTGATGCGCGGCGTCGCCGCGCTGCTGCTGTGTGGGGCCCTGGCGGGTTGCGCCATGGCCGCAGCGCAGGAGCTGCCGGTGGCCGACCCGCCCCATTCCACGGCCGCTCCGGCCACGCCCAAGGGCGTCAGGACCGGCCTGCGCCAGCTCGGGCAGGGCCTCGCCTCGTGGTACGGCGCGGCATTCCAGGGCAAGCGCACGGCCAGCGGCGAGCCCTTCGACATGCACGATTTGACGGCTGCGCACCCCTGGCTGCCGTTCGGCACGCTGGTGGAAGTGCGCAGCCTGGTCAACGGCCGCACGGTGACCGTGCGCATCAACGACCGGGGACCGTTCAGCGGCCGCCGCGTCATCGATCTCAGTCGCGCCGCTGCCCAGAAGCTCGGCCTGTTGGGCCGTGGCACCAAGCCGGTGGAGATCCGCATCGCCGACGCGGCGGAGCGCAGCGCGGATCCGCGTCCCTGAGCTTCACGAATGCGGCTCAGGCGCCAGCGCCCGCGAGCAGGTCGGCCACCTGCGATTGCAGGAGCGCGGGTTCCGCGGCGTGTTGCTCGACGGGTGTGCCCACCCGCAGGCGGATTGGGTTGAAGATGCCGCGCCGGAACGGTCGCACCATTGCCGCAGGTCGGCCGCCCCGCTGTTCGACCCGGCTGAAGTAGGAGCCCCACAGGTTGACCAGTGCCATGGGAATGACGGGCGGATGCACGCCGCGCACGCTTGCGCGCTCCAGGATCTTGACCACGCCCGGCCGGAACGGCTGCAGTTCGCCGTCACGGGTGATCGCGCCCTCGGGGAAGATGGCCACCAGCTCGCCCTGTGAGAGCGCGTCAGCGGCGCGCTCGAAGGCGGCGTCGTAGACGCACGGGTCTTCGCGCCGTGGTGCGATCGGGATTGCGCGGGCCAGCCGGAACAGCCGTCCCAGCACCGGGGTGCGGAAGATGCGGTGGTCCATGATGAAGGTGATCGGCCGCGGGCTGGCGGCCATCAGCACGATGGCGTCGACGAAGCTCACGTGGTTGCACACGAGCAGGGCGGGGCCGGCCACGGGGATGCGATCCTCGCCGTCGATCCGGAAGCGATACACCAGGTGCGTCAACACCCAGGCCACGAAGCGCAGCAGGTACTCGGGCACCAGCAGGAAGATGTAGACCGCGACCACCGCGTTGGCGATCGCAACGGCCAGGAACACACCCGGGATGGACACGCCTGCGGCCAGCAGCCCGGCGCAGGCCAGGGCGCTTGCGATGATGAATAGCGCATTCAGGATGTTGTTGGCGGCGACGATGCGGGCCCGGTGCGTGGGCTTGGAGCGCAGCTGGATCAGCGCGTACATCGGCACGCTGTACAGGCCCGCGCACAAGGACACGCCGGCCAGGTCGACCAGCACGCGCCAGTGCGCCCACTGAGTGAGGAAGCTCGCCGGTGACCAGGCGCCGGCCGATGGCGGCAGCGCACTCGAAACCAGGTACAGGTCCACCGCGAAGACCGTCATGCCGATGGCGCCGAGCGGCACCAGGCCGATCTCCACATGACGTCGGCTGAGGGCCTCGCACATCAGGGCTCCTGCAGCGACGCCGACGGAAAACGTCGCCAGCAGCAGCGACGCGACGCCAGCGTCGCCGTGCAGGACCTCCTTGGCGAATGCAGGGAACTGGCTAAGGAACACGGCGCCGAAGAACCACATCCAGCTGATCCCCAGCACCGACCGAAAGACCACGATCTGCTCGTGCGCGAGCTGCAGGTTGCGCCAGGTTTCGGTAAACGGGTTCAGCCGAATTTCCAGATGAGGGTCGACCGGCTCCGATCGCGGGATGCGGTAGCTGGCCACCAGCCCGAGCACCGCCAGCCCCAGGCACGCCGCCCCCACCGAGCCGCGCCCCATGCCAGGCATGGCCACCAGCAGTCCACCGGCGACGTTGCCCAGCAGGATGGCCACAAAGGTGCCCATCTCCACCAGCCCATTGCCGCCGGTCAGCTCGCGCTCATTGAGGTGCTGCGGCAGGTAGGCGTACTTCACCGGGCCGAACAGGGTCGAATGCAGCCCCATCAAAAACACGCACGCCAGCAGCAAGGGAGCATGGGCCGCCTGGAAGCCCCAGGCGGCCGCGACCATGATGGCCAGCTCGAGCCACTTCACGCCACGCATCAGGGCCGCCTTCTCGTACTTGTCGGCCAGTTGCCCACTCGTGGCGGACAGCAGGATGAAGGGCAGGATGAAAACGGCGCCGATTGCCAGGCCCGCAAGCTCCGGCGGTAGCCAGCTCAGCTGAAGCTGGTAGGTCACCAGCACAGTGAAGGCGAACTTGAAGAGGTTGTCGTTGGCGGCACCGCAGAACTGCGTCCAGAAGAAGGGGGCGAAGCGGCGCTGGTGCAGCAGCGAGAACTGGTTGGACATGACGTGGGCTCCTCCCGGTGGGTGCGCGGGGTTCCGGACTGTAGCCAATAGGGCTACGCCCGACGTCAAGCTTGCGGTCCGGAGTACGCCTTCGGACTCTTGTTCGGGCCGTTGTCCTTCAGCCGCCAGATTCCAGTGCGTGCCCTTGGCCGCGACCGCGCCCCAGTACCTGGACCAGCTGCGGCAAGGCCTGGGCCAGGGCAGGTTTGAGTGTGTGGGGCGGGTTGAAGATGAAGATGCCGCTGGCGGTCAGGCCCGGGCGCCGTTCCTGGCCGGGCTCCTGCGGAACATCGGCCTGGCCGATCGCAAGCGTGGCGTGCAGCCAGGGCTTGTGCGCCTGGTTGGCGATGGTCTTCAGCCGCCGCGGCAGCTCGTGCGCCTCGGGCCGGGGAATGATCGGATACCACACCGCATAGGTGCCGGTGGCGAACCGCTTCAAAGCGTCCTGCAGGCAGGCGACCACACGTCCGTAATCGCTCTTGATTTCATAGCTGGGATCGATCAGTACCAGCCCGCGGCGCGAGGGCGGCGGCAGCAATGACTTGAGCGCCTCGAAGCCGTCCTGCCGCGCCACGCTGACTTGCCGTCCCGCCTCCAGCTGCGCCACGTGAGCGGCCAGGGCCTTGCTGTCGGTGGGGTGCATTTCGAACAACTTGAGGCGGTCCCGCGCCTCCTGTCGCAACAGGTGCTGGACGACGAAGGGCGAGCCCGGGTACAGGCGCAGGCCGCCGCCGCGGTTGATGGCACGCACCAGCTCGAGGTAATCGGAGATCAGGGGCGAGGCATCGGCCGGCACATGGGCGGCCAGCTTCAGGATGCCGTCGTTCGCCTCGCCCGATGCCGCGACGAAGTCGTCATCGAGCCGGTACAGTCCGGCCCCGGCATGCGTGTCGACCACCATCAGGGCCGCCGGCTTCTGGGTGAGGTACTTGACGGTGGCGATCAGCACCAGGTGCTTGAGCACGTCGGCATGGTTGCCGGCGTGGAAGGCGTGTCGGTAACTGAACATGCGGCCATGGTAAACCCGCAGCTGCGGTCCAGGCGGCCGGCTTCGTATAATCGCCGGTTCTGCAGCGCCTTGTGGCTCCGCGGCAGATACCCAAACCCCACCTAAGAGGTCTCCAGCAGAGAGACACCGACCGTGGAAAAGAGCCCGCCAAACCACTTCCCCGCAGGAAAACTCATGACCTTCAAAACGTTCAGCGCCAAGCCCGCTGACGTGGAGCACGAGTGGTTTGTGATTGACGCCACCGATCTGGTGCTCGGGCGTGTTGCCAGCGAAGCAGCAGCCCGTTTGCGCGGCAAGCACAAGGCCATTTACACGCCTCACGTCGATACCGGCGACTACATCGTCGTCATCAATGCCGAGAAGCTCCGTGTCACCGGCACGAAAGAGCTCAACAAGAAGTACTACCGCCACTCCGGCTTTCCCGGTGGCATTTACGAGACCAACTTCCGCGACCTGCAGGCCAAGCATCCCGGCCGCGCGCTGGAGAAGGCCGTCAAGGGCATGCTGCCCAAGGGCCCGCTGGGCTACGCCATGATCAAGAAGCTCAAGGTGTACGCCGGTCCCAACCACCCGCACACCGCTCAGCAGCCCAAGACCCTGGACCTGGCCCCCGCCACGGCCCAGTCCCAGGCCAAGCCCTAAGGAATCGAGATGATTGGTGATTGGAACAACGGCACGGGCCGTCGCAAAAGCAGCGTCGCGCGCGTGTTTCTGAAAAAAGGCAGCGGCAAGATCACGGTCAACGGCAAGGACATCGAGCAGTTCTTCGGCCGCCAGACCTCGATCATGATCGCCAAGCAACCGCTGGTGCTGACCAACCATGTCGAGACCTTCGACATCCAGGTCAACGTACACGGCGGCGGTGAATCCGGCCAGGCTGGCGCGACCCGCCACGGCATCACCCGTGCGCTGATCGACTGGGACGCCACCCTGAAGCCCGCACTGTCGGCCGCCGGGTTCGTCACCCGCGATGCCCGCGAGGTCGAGCGTAAGAAGGTGGGCCTGCACTCCGCCCGCCGGCGCAAGCAGTTCAGCAAGCGCTAAGCGCCTGCCTTCCCTGCCACGAGGCCGCCGAGCTCGCTCTGGCGGCCTTGTGCTTTCTGGCTCGGTTTTATCCGACACAAGCGCTGGCTCGGCCGTGGTACAAGAGCTTCCCGCGTACTCAGGAGCCCTGCATGTTTGGCAAGAAGGCACAACCGCCCATCAAGAGCCTGCTGGCTCAAGGTTGCCGCATTGAAGGGCACCTGCTGTTCAACGAAGGCCTGCGTATCGACGGAGAGGTCGTGGGAGACATCCGTGGCATGGCTGAGCAGCCCAGCCTGTTGGTCGTCTCCGAAACCGCGATCGTTGATGGCGAGATCGTCGCCGACCATGTGATCGTCAATGGCACGGTCAGGGGCCCGGTCCACGCCACCGAACTGCTGGAGTTGCAGCCGAGGGCGCGGGTCGAAGGGGACGTGAGCTATGGCTCGCTGGAGATCCACCAAGGCGCGGTGCTCACCGGGCAGCTGAGGCATCTTCCGCCCGCTGAGGAAAAGCCCTTACTCAAATTGGCAGCAAACAACGCTTGAAGCCGACGGACCTTCCGCATGGCCTAACATCGCCGGTCCGCTAGCAAGGAAGATCAGATGAGCGAAGTCGCCGAGACCACCCCGACCGAGATGCCCGCCCCGCTGCTGTTTACCGACAGCGCCGCGGCCAAGGTGGCGGATCTCATTGCCGAAGAGGGCAACCCCGACCTGAAGCTGCGCGTGTTCGTGCAGGGCGGCGGGTGCTCTGGCTTTCAGTACGGATTCACCTTCGACGAGATCGTCAACGACGACGACACCGTGATGAGCAAGAACGGCGTCGCCCTGTTGATCGATGCCATGAGCTACCAGTACCTGGTGGGCGCCGAGATCGACTACAAGGAAGACCTGCAGGGCGCGCAGTTCGTCATCAAGAACCCGAACGCCACCACCACCTGTGGTTGTGGCTCCAGTTTCACGGTCTGACCCCTTCCGTTCTCAGGCCGGATACACCCCACCCAATACACGGGCGCCTCTGGCGCCCGTTGTGCTTTGCAGGGGCAGTGCGTCGCGTTCGATGCAGCGCTGCGCCAGCCAGGCGAACGCGACGGCTTCCACCTGCGTCGGCGGCAAGCCCCGCTCGGCGCTGGAAACCACCCGGGTCGCCGGCAATGCGGCGCTGAGGCGCCGCAACAAGTGGGTGTTGAGCGCCCCGCCACCGCACACCACCAGTTCGCCGAGATCGGGCTGGTGCCGATGCACCTCCCGGGCACATGACTGCGCGGTCAGTTCGGCCAACGTGGCCTGAACGTCGACAGGCTCTGCCGGCGGCAAGTGGTCCAGCTTCGCGTGCAGCCAATCGAGGTTGAACAGGTCGCGACCCGTGCTCTTGGGTGGCGGCGCCGCGAAGAACGGCTCGGCCAGCAGTTCACGCAGCAAGGGCGCGAGTACGTGGCCGGCAGCGGCCCACTGCCCTTGGGCGTCGTAGGGCTGCCCGCGGTGTCGCTCGCACCAGCCGTCCATCAGGGCGTTTGCGGGACCGCAGTCGAATCCGAGCTGGCTGCCGTCGGCGCGCAGCAGGCTCAGGTTGGAGATGCCGCCGAGGTTCAGCACCCCCAGCACCTGATCGGGCGCTCCGAGCCAAGCGCGGTGGAAGAACGGCGCGAGCGGCGCGCCCTGGCCACCGGCGGCCACGTCACGGCTGCGGAAGTCGGCCACCACGTCGATGCCGCTGAGCTCGGCCAGCAGGGCAGGCTGGGCCAGTTGCCAGGTGTAGCCAGTGCCATCGAAGCACTGCGGCCGATGTCGCACCGTCTGACCGTGAGCACCGATGGCGCGGATGGCCGCTGCCTCCAGCCCGGCAAGGTCGAGGAGCTGTCTGACGCATCCAGCGTACAGCCGCATCAGGGCATTGCCCGCCAACCCGGCACGGTGCAGTTCGTCGGGGCCCGAGGTGTTTAGCGCGAGCAGTTCGGCTCTAAGGGGAGAGTCGAAATCGACGCTCGCATGCTCGAGGACCCGCAGCGAGCCGGCCGTGAACTCGACGAGTACGCCGTCCACACCGTCGAGCGACGTGCCCGACATCAGGCCGATGTAGAGGTCCGGCACCGAAACCGCGCTGGCGCGCCCTTACTCGATGGAGGCGACTTCGGCCACCCGTGCCGCGGCATCGAGCTTGAGCCGCATCGCCGTCGCGGCGCTGCGGAAGGCTGGCAGCGCCTCGGCCGACAGCTTCACGCCCTCGCTCTTGCGCGCCACCAGCACCGGGTCCTGGTGCTGGCCGTTGATGCGGAACTCGTAATGCAGATGGGGCCCGGTGGCCCAGCCGGTGGCGCCTACGGCGCCGATGCGCTGCCCCTGCGTGACCGAATGGCCCTTGCGCACGTCCATGCGGCTGAGGTGTGCATACAGGGTCGTGTCGCTGGCGTTGTGGCGAACGATGACCACGTTGCCGAAGCCGTTCTGCCAGCCCGCGAACTCGACCACCCCGTCGCCCACCACCCGCACCGGCGTGCCGGTGGGCGCGCCGTAGTCGGTGCCCAGGTGGGCGCGCCATTGCTTCAGGATCGGGTGGAAGCGCATGGAGAACCCGCTGGTGACGCGCGAGAACTCCATCGGCGAGGCCAGGTAGGCACTTTGCAGGCTGGTGCCGTCCAGCGCGTAGTAGGCGCCTTTCTTGCCGGCTTCGCGGAACCACATGGCCGTGTGATGCTTGCCGTTGTTGTCGAATTCCACGGACAGCACCCGGCCGGTGCGCAGCGGTTCGCCATCGGCCACCAGCACCTCGTAGACGATGTTGAACGAGTCGCCCTTGCGCAGCCCGCGGTGGAAGTCGACCCGGCTGCCCAGGATGTCGGCCACCTGCACGGCGACTTCCTCCGGAATCTGCGCGTCGTCCACGGCTGCGAATAGCGAACTGCGGATGACGCCGCTGCCCAGGCGGGCAGACGCGACCAGCTGGCCTGTTTCGACCCGGCTGAGCAGGTGCCCGTCGGGGTTGCGCTCGATGACCAGCCGGTGGAACTGGCCCGCGGTCTCCGACGCCCAGCGGGCGGTGAGCTTTTCAAGGCGGTGGTCGGCACTGCCCTCGGCAGTGACCATGCGGCCGGGCCGGCGCAGCACCTGGGTGCGGAACAACGGATCGTTGCGAAGAAAGATGGCGGCAGCCGTGTCGTGCAGTCCGAGGCGCGCCAGCAGCGTGTCGACCGTGTCGGTGGCTCGCAGGGTGTCGGAGCGGAACAGCCGCAGGGCGTGCGACTCGAGCGCCTCGATCTGCTGGTCGATCGGGAGGGTGTTCACGGATTCGACCACCTGGCGGACGGGCAGGTCCGCCGGATCAGGGCCGAAGGAGGCCACCGCGAACGCGCCGCCGCCGCCGCCCAGCAGCAAGGCCGCAATCAGGCCCGTGACGTGGCGAGGGTAGCGTTGCAACAGGCCGGCAGCCTGCGCGAGGAGGGCGTCGCCGCTGGCCAGTAATCCGTTTCTTTTCAATCTGGGTCCTTAGCTTGCGGGTGTCTCTTGTTGTGTCCTGCAGTCGGCATGCCGGCTGGATGTCCGCGCGAGCGGCCGATCAGGGTGCACCGAGAGGGCGCAACTAGAATCGGCCTTCCCAAAAAACTCGCGAGAGTATAGCCACACGCCCGGCTGAGCTATTGCGAAAAATTTCATATGAATCAAGCAGTTGTAACCAAGAGCTTCGCCGTGACGCAGGATGTGCGCGAAGCCATGGCGGTCACGCTGCGCGGCTGCGAGGAGCTGCTGCCGCAGGATGACTGGCTGCAAAAGCTCGCTCGCAGTGCCCACACCGGGGTGCCGCTGCGCATCAAGCTGGGGCTGGATCCCACGGCGCCCGACATCCACCTCGGTCACACGGTGGTGCTCAACAAGATGCGCCAGTTGCAAGACCTGGGCCACCAGGTGATCTTCCTGATCGGTGACTTCACCTCCATGATCGGGGACCCCTCGGGGCGCAACACCACACGGCCGCCGCTCACGGCCGAGCAGATCAAGTCCAACGCCGAGACCTACTACCGCCAGGCGAGCCTGGTGCTCGATCCAGCCCGAACCGAGATCCGATACAACAGCGAGTGGTGCGATGCGCTCGGCGCGCGCGGGATGATCCAGTTGGCCTCCAGGTACACGGTCGCCCGCATGATGGAGCGCGACGACTTCCACCGCCGCTTCACCGATGGCCGCAGCATTTCGGTGCACGAATTCCTGTACCCGCTGATGCAGGGCTACGACTCGGTGGCCCTGAAGAGCGACCTCGAGCTGGGCGGCACCGACCAGAAGTTCAACCTGCTGATGGGGCGACACTTGCAGCAGGAGTGGGGGCAGGAGCCGCAGTGCGTGCTGACCATGCCGCTGCTCGAAGGGCTGGACGGGGTCGAGAAGATGTCCAAGAGCAAGGGCAACTACATCGGCGTCACCGAAGAACCCAACACCATGTTCGCCAAGGTGATGTCGATCTCCGACGACCTCATGTGGCGCTGGTGGCCTCTGCTGAGCTTCCGCAGCGAGGCGGAAATTGCCAGGCTGCGAGGCGAAGTCGAAGGCGGGCGCAACCCGCGCGATGCCAAGGTTCTGCTGGCGCGGGAGATCACCGCGCGCTTCCACGGGGCCGGCGCGGCCGACGCGGCCGAGCACGATTTCGTCAACCGCAGCCGCGGCGGCGTGCCGGAGCAGATTCCGGAAGTCACCCTGGCCGGCGCGCCCATCCTCGTGGGCCAGCTGCTCAAGCAGTCCGGCCTGGCGCCCTCGACCTCCGAGGCCAACCGCCTGATCGACGGCGGCGGCGTCCGCATCGACCAGGGACTGGTCAGCGACAAGGCACTGAAACTGCCATCGGGCACCTACGTGGTGCAGGTGGGCAAGCGCAAGTTCGCGCGGGTCACGATCGGCTGATGACCGTCTGATGGCGGCTGCGCCCGCGCCATGGATCGAGCGGCTCACGCCGCGCCACCTGCTGTCGGCTTCGATCGCGGTCGCGCTGCTGACCATCACGCTCAAGACCCTGGCCTGGTGGCTGACCGACTCGGTGGGGCTGCTGTCCGATGCGCTGGAGTCGCTGGTCAACCTCGGCAGCGCCATGTTCGCGCTGACCATGGTCACCCTCGCCGCGCGGCCGCCCGATTTGGAGCATCCTTATGGACACCACAAGGCCGAGTACTTCTCTTCGGGGTTCGAGGGCCTGCTGATCCTGCTGGCGGCGCTGGCGATCATCTGGGCGGGGGCCTCGCGCATGCTGGAGCCGCAGCCCCTGCAGCGGCTGGATTGGGGGCTGGGGCTGTCGGTGATCAGCTCGGCATTCAATGGCCTGCTGGCCTGGGTCATGCTCGACGTGGCGCGCCGGCATCGATCGATCGCGCTGGAGGCGGATGGTCGCCACCTCATCACCGATGTCTGGACCTCCGCCGGGGTCGTGGTGGGCGTCGGCGCGGCCTGGCTCACCGGGTGGCTGTGGCTCGATCCGCTGGTGGCGATCGGCGTCGCCCTGAACATCCTGCGTGAAGGCTTTTCGCTGCTGCGGCGCTCGTCGCATGGGCTGATGGACCAGGCGCTCGAAGAGGAGGTGCAGTCGCAGATCCAGCGCACGCTTGCGCGGTTCTCGCAATTGCCCATCCGCTTCGACCACGTCGCCACCCGCAAGGCCGGCCAGCGGCGTTTCGTCGACCTGCACATGCACGTGCCCGCCCACTGGACCCTGGGGCGGGCGGCCGAGCTGCGCAACGAGGTCGAGCGCGCGCTGATCGACGCGGTACCGGGCCTGCGCGCCACCATCCAGCTGCTGCCGGACGATGTCGAGGCGCATGCGCCCGTCGCCGTGCCGGACCGGCCGGGGGAAGGCCGCTGATGCTGGCGCTGGTCCAACGCGTGAGCGAGGCGCGCGTGCGGGTGGACGACCGCACCGTCGGCGAGATCGGCGCGGGGCTGCTCGTGCTCGTGTGCGCCGAACCCGCGGACACCCCGCACCACGCCGATCGCCTGCTGGCCAGGCTGCTCAAGCTGCGCATCTTTGGCGATGAACAAGGCCGCATGAACCGCAGCCTGCAGGACACCGGCGGCGGTCTGCTGCTGGTGAGTCAATTCACCCTGGCTGCCGATACCTCGGGCGGCAACCGCCCCAGCTTCACCCAGGCTGCGCCACCCGATCTCGGTCGCGCCCTCTACGAGTACCTGCTGGCGCAGGCGCGGAAGATCCATGCGGAGGTGGCCTGCGGCGAGTTCGGCGCGCACATGCAGGTCCAGCTGGTGAACGACGGCCCCGTCACCATCCCGCTGCGCATTCAATAGGGGTTGGGGTAGCCCAGCGCTCCAAGCAGCAGGATCTCCAGGTTTTCCATCTCGGCCGCTTCGCGCTCGTTCGTCTCGTGGTCCCAGCCCTGGGCGTGCAGTGCGCCGTGCACCAGCAAATGCGCGTAGTGCTCCTCCAGTGTCTTGCGCTGGGCGGCGGCCTCGCGCGCGACCACCGGGCCGCACAGCACCAGGTCGCAGGCCACCACCGGCTCGCTCGCGTAGTCGAAGGTGAGTACGTTGGTCGGGTAGTCCTTGCCGCGGAACTGCCGGTTCAGCGCCTGCCCTTCGTCCTCGCCGACGATGCGCACCGCCACCTCGGCCGGGCCCTGCATGGCGTGGGCCAGCCACCGGCGCACGCGATCGCGCCGCAGCAACGCGCGGTGCGCATCCACACCGGGAAACCGACCGAATTGAAGGCTCAGCGCGACTGGGCTGGTGCTCATGCCGGGGCCGGTTCGACCGGCTCCTTCTTGCGCGCCTTGTCGTAGGCGTCGACGATGCGCGCCACCAGCGGATGGCGCACCACGTCGGCACTGGTGAAATGCGTATGGGCGATGCCCTTGACCCGCCTGAGGATGCGCTCGGCCTCCACCAGCCCGGAGAGCTGGCCGCGCGGCAGGTCGATCTGGCTGATGTCGCCCGTCACCACGCACTTGCTGCCGAAGCCGATGCGGGTGAGGAACATCTTCATCTGCTCGGGGGTGGTGTTCTGCGCCTCGTCCAGGATGACGAAGGCGTTGTTCAGCGTGCGTCCGCGCATGAAGGCCAGCGGCGCGATTTCGAGTGCATTGCGCTCGAAGGCCTTGGTCACCCGCTCGAAGCCCATCAAGTCATAGAGCGCGTCATAAAGCGGCCGCAGATAGGGGTCGACCTTCTGCGACAGGTCACCTGGGAGGAACCCGAGCTTCTCGCCGGCCTCCACCGCGGGTCGCGTCAGCACGATGCGCTGCACGCTGCTGCGTTCGAGCGCGTCCACCGCGCAGGCCACGGCGAGGTAGGTCTTGCCGGTGCCCGCCGGGCCGATGCCGAAGGTGATGTCGTGGTTGGCGATGTTGTCCAGGTACACGCCCTGGTTGGGCGTGCGCGCCTTCAGGTCGCTGCGCCGCGTGTGCAACACCAGCGAACCGTCCTCGGCCTGCTCGATGCTCTGCTCCGCGGTGAGCATCAGCTGCACGGTCTCGGCCGGAATCGGACGCGCGGCGATCTCGTACAGCGCTTGCAGCACCTCGAGGGCGCGCTCGGCACGCGGCTTGGGCCCCTCGATCTTGAACTGTTCGCTGCGATGGGCAATGGACACCTGCAAGGCCAACTCGATGGTTCGCAGGTGTTCGTCGGTGGGGCCGCAGAGATGGGCCAGCCGCGTGTTGTTGGGCGGCGAAAAAGTGTGCCTGAGGATCAAGCTGATAATTCCATGGGAGGACACGCATGATAGGCAAATTGACGGGAACGCTGGCCGACAAGAACCCGCCGCAGGTGCTGCTGGAGTGCCACGGCGTCGGCTACGAGGTCGATGTGCCCATGAGCACGTTCTACAACCTGCCGGGCCTGGGGGAGCGCGTCTCGCTCCTCACCCATTTCGTCGTGCGTGAAGACGCCCAGGTGCTCTATGGCTTCGGGAGCGCCAGCGAGCGAGAGGCCTTCCGCCAGTTGATCCGCATCTCCGGTGTCGGGCCTCGCACGGCGTTGTCCATCCTCTCCGGCATGAGCGTGGCCGACATTGCGCAGGCCGTCACGGCCCAGGATGCCGGCCGGCTGACCAAGGTGCCGGGCATCGGCAAGAAAACAGCCGAGCGCCTGCTGCTCGAACTCAAGGGGAAGATCGGTGCCGACCTGGGTCCGCTGCCGGGTGGCGCGGCCACGGACGAACAGGCCGACATCCTGCAGGCGCTGCTGGCGCTGGGCTACAGCGAGCGCGAGGCCACCGCCGCGCTCAAGCCGCTGCCGCCCGGCATCGGGGTGGGCGAAGGCATCAAGGCCGCTTTGCGCGCACTGGCGAAGTAGGCCGATGCACCCGGCTCTTCCGGAGCCGGCGGAGACGCGCTTTGCCGGCCACAATCAGCCGATCTGAACGCAAATAAAAGGGAACTCGATGAGGCGCCAGCTTCAAGCCTTCACCCTGGCCGTGCTGCTGTCGACCGGCTTGATCGCCTGTGGCGGTGGCGATGGCACGCCCAGCGATCCGGCTGAAACACCGGTCGGCCCCACCAACGGACCCGCCACCGGTGGCTCGACCAACTCACCGCCGCGAATCGAGCCGTATGACGACGCGGTCCTGGCCGCCAAGTCGGCGGCCGTGCCCGTGGCCGCGCCGCGGCCGGCGGGTTCGCCGACGGCACCGCTGGTGCGGCTGGCCCCGCTGCCGCCAGCCGCGATGGATGCCGCGCTGAAATCCGCCGGCCTGGGCCACGCGAACAACACCCGGCGCCAGGTGGGCGCCGCGCGCGAACTGCCCGCCAGTTCCACGGCCGCCGCGACCACCCGCCTGTTGGGCTGGCAGCGCACCGCTGAGGGCCGCATCGCCGGTGCGGCGAGCTTCCGCTCCGAAGGCGCCGCGTCGGTGCGGCTGGGACTGAACGTCGGGCGGCTGCCCGCCGGGGCGCTGGTCCGGGTTTCGGGCGCCGACGGCGCGGACGTGGCGGAGTTCAGCGGTGCCCAGGTGCTCGACTCGCTGGCCCGGGATCGTCGGGCCGGCGCCGCGGGTCACATGTTCTGGCTGCCCCCCGTGAGCGGCCCGCAGGCGCGACTGGACGTCATCCTGCCGCCCGGGGCCGAAGCCAGCCAGGTCGAGCTGTCGGTACCGCTCCTGTCGCACCTCTGGGTCGACCTGCTCCGCGGCGATGATGTCTTCCTCAAGAACGGCAGGGCAGATACCTGCAACGTCGACGCCATGTGCCGCAGCGAATACCTGGACGAATCCCGCTCGGTGGCACGCATGGTGTTCGTCAGCGAAGGCAGCTCCTTCCTGTGCACCGGCACGTTGATGGCGGATACGGCCGTGAGCGGCACCCCCTGGTTCCTCTCCGCCCGGCATTGCATCGGTGACCAGGCCGCTGCCTCCAGCCTCGTCACCTACTGGTTCTACCGGTCGTCCTCCTGCAACAGCGGACTGCTCAGCAGGTCCAGCGTGCGCCTGGAGGGTGGTGCCGAACTGCTGTACCAGTCCAGCCGCACCGATACCGCATTCCTGCGGCTGGCCGCGCGCCCGCCCGCGGGCGTGCAGTTCGCCGGGTCGGTGCTCACCGCCCCGAATGCCGGCTCCGCCGTGGCCGGCCTGCATCATCCGGTGGGTGACCTGCTGAAGGTGAGCCTGGGGTCCATCAGCCGATATGTCGGCTGCACCGCCGCGGATGAGCCCAGTTGCGACCTGGCGGGCCTGGAGTTCGCGCGCGTCATCTGGAGCATCGGCACCACGGAGTCCGGCAGCAGTGGCTCGGCCCTGTTCCATCGCATCGGCACCCGCGACTATGTGCATGGCCATCTCTACGCCGGCCGGGCCAGCTGCAGGGCTCCGGCCGAGGCCGACTACTACGGCCGGCTCGATATTCCGTATCGCGAGGCGCTCTATCGCTATCTCGGTGACGTCCCGGGCGCTCGCTGAGCCATGAGCATCCAGACCGACGACTTCGCCCCGCAGCCGGCCCGCCGCATGGTGTCCGCGGCCCCGGCCTCGCCGGCCGAGGAGGCGCTGGAGCGGGCGCTGCGGCCCAAGCTGCTGCAGGAGTACGTCGGCCAGGCCAAGACCCGCGAACAGCTCGAGATCTTCATCGGCGCCGCGCGCCGGCGCGGCGAGGCGCTCGACCACGTGCTGCTCTTCGGCCCGCCCGGCTTGGGCAAGACCACGCTCTCGCACATCATCGCGCAGGAGCTCGGCGTGAATCTGCGCCAGACCTCCGGCCCGGTCCTGGAGAAGCCGCGCGACCTGGCTGCGCTGCTCACCAACCTCGAGCGCAACGACGTCCTCTTCATCGACGAGATCCACCGCCTGTCGCCGGTGGTCGAGGAGATCCTCTACCCGGCGCTGGAGGACTACCAGATCGACATCATGATCGGCGAGGGGCCGGCCGCCCGGTCGATCAAGCTCGACCTGCAACCGTTCACCCTGGTCGGGGCCACCACGCGCGCCGGCATGCTCACCAACCCGCTGCGCGACCGCTTCGGCATCGTCGCCCGGCTGGAGTTCTACACGCCGGACGAACTGGCCCGCATCGTCCAGCGCAGCGCCGGGCTGCTCACGGTGCCCATGGACGAGGCCGGCGGCATGGAGATCGCCCGCCGTTCACGCGGCACGCCGCGCATCGCCAACCGGCTGCTGCGCCGGGTGCGCGACTATGCCGAGGTCAAGGGCGATGGCCGCATCACGCAGGACATCGCCCAGAAGGCGCTGACCATGCTCGATGTCGACCCGCAAGGATTCGACCTGATGGACCGCAAGCTGCTCGAAGCCGTCATCCACCGTTTCGACGGCGGCCCGGTCGGCCTGGACAACATCGCGGCCAGCATCGGTGAGGAGGCCGGCACCATCGAAGACGTGATCGAGCCGTACCTGATCCAGCAGGGCTACCTGCAGCGCACCCCGCGGGGGCGCATCGCCACCCAGGCCGCCTGGCGCCACCTGGGCCTGACCCCGCCCCAGGTGGCGGGCGGCCTCTTCGAACCCTGAGCGGCGGATGCCATCCGCCAGCTGGCTCCAACGCCCCCGCCTCTGGATCGCGGCCGCGGTGCTGCTGGCCCTGGCCGGCGCCTGGGCCTGGTCGTCGCTGCGGCCGCAGCCGGCGTCGGCGGTGCGCGTGCAATCCGCACCCCTGGTGCGAACGCTGCAGTTCACCGCCCGCGTCGCCACCGATTCGCGCGTCGAGCTGGGCGCCACGGTCACCGGGCGGGTCGAAGCCGTGCGGGTGCGGGAAGGCGACCGCGTCGAGGCCGGCCAATTGCTGGTCCAGCTCGAACAACCCGAACTCCGGGCGGCGCTGGCGCAGGCGCAGGCCTCCGAGCGGCAGGCCGCGGCCCGGCTGGCCGGCCTGCGCAGCACCGGCCGCCAGGCGCTGCAGGCCGCCGTCGCTCAGGCCGAGGCGCAGTGGCGCAATGCCCGCGCCGAGTGGGCCCGCAACGAACAACTGGTGGCCCAGGGCTTCGTCTCGGAGGCGAGGCTGGACGATGCCCGCCGAGCCGTCGCTGTGGCTGCCGCCCAGCTCGATGCCGCGCGAGCGCAGGCCGGCGCCGCCGCCGACCGCGGCACCGACACCGCCCAGGCGCAGGCGCAGCTCGAGCTGGCCCGGGCCGCTGTCCAGGCGGCCCAGGCCCGGCTGGCGCAGACCCGGGTGCTGGCGCCGACCGCCGGCCGGGTGCTGCGGAGGCAGGTAGAGCCGGGCCAGATCGTGCAGCCAGGGCGCGCCCTGCTGGTGCTGGCGCTGGAAGGGCCGCGCCAGCTGGTGGCGCTGGTCGATGAACGCTTCCTCGAGCAGCTGCGGGTGGGCCAGACGGCAACGGCCGTGGCCGACGCCTTTCCCGGCCAGCGCTTCCCGGCGCGCGTGAGCAGCCTGGCGCCGTCGGTGGACGCCCAGCGCGGTGCCATCGAGGTCAAGCTGTCCCTGCCGCCCGACCCACCCCCTTTCCTGCGCGAGGACCTCACCGTCTCGGTCGAAGTCGAAACCGGCCGCCGCGAGCAGGCCCTGGTCATGCCGCTGGCGGCCCTGCGCGGCGCCGACACCGCCTGGGTCGCCCGGGACGGACGGGTGCAGGCGCGCAAGTTGCGCCTGGGGCTGCGCACCCTGGACGCGGCCGAGGTGCTGGATGGCCTGTCCGCCGGCGACCTCGTCCTGATGGGGCCGGCGCCGGCGCCCGGCCGCCGTGTGCACGCCGAACCCGTGCCCTGGCAGCCCGGTAACGACGCGCTGCCCGAATCACCCGGCGGCGGCGCCGCGGCGGCCCTCAGCAACTCGATGGGCCGTTGACGCATGCGCGGGCTACTCGGCTTCGAATGGCGCGTGGCGGTGCGTTTCCTGCGCGAAGGGCGCATGCAGACCGTGCTGATCGTCGTCGGGGTCGCAGCCGGCGTGGCCGTGGTGGCCTACATCGCGGCGCTGGTCAGCGGCCTGCAGGCCAACACCCTCTCGCGAACGCTGGGCGCCCAGGCGCATGTCACCGTGCGCACGCCGCAGGAGGTGGTCACCCCGGCGGCGGCGCCCGAGGCGGGCGTGACCTCCCTGCCGCAGGCGCAGCCCCGGGCCCAGCGCCTGCGGTCGCTATCCAACTGGCAGGCGCTGGTGCCGGTGCTGGAGGCCGACCCGACGGTGGCGGCGGTATCGCCCCTGGTCGCCGGCAGCGGCCTGGCCCTGCGCGGCGAAGCCAGCCAGGCGATCGCCCTCACCGGGGTCGAGCTCGATCGCTACGACCGCATCGTCGGCTTGCGCCAGAAGGTCCTGGCAGGCACCGCCCGGCTGGACCCCGGAGAAGCCATCGTCGGGCGTGAGCTGGCCGCCGATCTCGGCCTGCGGGTCGGCGACCGGCTGCTGGTGCAGACCACGCTGGCCGCCGAGTCGGTCCGGGTCAGCGCGCTGGTCGACCTGGGCGTTCGCGACCTGAACCGGCGCACGGTGATCGTGCCCCTGCGCACGGCGCAGAACCTGCTCGGGCTGCCCGGCGGCGCCACCGGCATCGATCTCGCGTTGCACGATGTCTGGGCGGCGCAGCAGGTGGCCGACCGGCTGAAGCGGCAGTTGCCGTTCCGGGTGGAGAGCTGGCAGGAAAGCAACGCGCAGCTGGTCTCGGCGCTGAACGCGCAGTCGATCAGCACCCTGCTGATCCGGGCGGTGGTGCTGGTGGTCGTGGTGCTCGGCATCGCCAGCGTGCTGGTGGTCTCGGTGGTGCAGAAGCGGCGCGAGATCGGCATCCTGCGCGCGATGGGCGCCACCCGTGGCCAGGTGCTGCGGGTGTTCCTGGTGCAGGGCGCTTTGGTGGCGGCGGCCGGATCGGCCAGCGGGCTGCTGCTGGCGGTGGCGATGATCGCGGCCTTCACCCGGTTCGTGCGCGGCTCCGACGGGCTGCCGCTGTTCGCGATCACGCTGCAGCTGCAGACCGCGTGGCCCGTCGCCGCCATCGCCATCGTCTGCGGCGTCCTGGCGGCCATCGTGCCCGCGCGCCGCGCCGCCCGCATGGACCCGGCGCAGGCGATCCGGCTGTGACCACCCCCGTCGTCGAACTCGCCGATGTGCGCAAGCGCTACAACATCGGCCAGCCCAGCGAGGCCGAGGTGCTGCACGGGCTGGACCTGCGGCTCGATCCCAGCGACTTCGCGGCGCTGATCGGCCCCTCCGGCTCAGGCAAGAGCACGCTGCTGAACATCATCGGCCTGCTGGAGCGCATGACCTCCGGCAGCTACAAGCTGCAGGGCCAGGAGGTGGTCGGGCTGTCGGACGACGAGCTCACCTTGCGCCGCCGCCGCACGCTGGGCTTCGTGTTCCAGTTCCACCACCTGCTGCCGGCGTTCGATGCGCTGGAGAACGTCACTCTGCCGGCGCTCGCCGCCCAGGGGCGGGTGGACGAGGCGACGCGCCGCCGCGCGCTGGAGCTGCTCGACGCCGTGGGGCTGTCGGCGGCCACCCGCAAGCGTCCAGCCGAACTCTCGGGCGGCATGCAGCAGCGCGTGGCCATCGCCCGCGCGCTGGTGCTGCAGCCGGCGCTGGTGCTCGCCGACGAGCCCACCGGAAACCTGGACACCGCCAGCTCGGACGAGGTGTTCGCGTTGCTGCGTCGCATCCATGCCGAGCGCGGCACGGCCTTCGTGGTGGTCACCCACGACCCGCGCCTGGCCGCGCGCTGCGACCGGCTGATCGAACTGGTGGATGGGCGAGTGACGCGGGACTGAAGGGCAAAAGCGCGGGCCCGCCCCTCGGCCCTAGTACCGCGGCCCCGGCGCGGCCCCGCCCGTGCGCTGCCAGGCCACGCCGTTGTCGTTGAGGATCGCGTCCAGCGGCAGGTCGTGCGGCTCGGGTTCGAGGTCCGCCACGAAGCCGTTGGTGAAGCCCAGCCCCACGGTGAACGGGCGCGGCTGCAGTTCGGCCAGCGTGCGGTCGTAGAAGCCGCCGCCGTAGCCCAGGCGGTAGCCGCCCGCTCCATAGCCCAGGCAAGGCACGAACAACAGCGTGGGGACGATCACCTCGGTGTCGCGCGGCTTGGGGATGCGGTAGGCGTCCTCCTCCATCGGGCAGCCGGGGTACCAGGCATGGAAGCGCAGCGTGCGGTGCACCTTGTCCACCACCGGCAGGCCGATGCGACGGCGCTGCGGCTGGTCCAGCAGTTCACCGTCTTCCTTCCACCGGTGAAGGGCCGGCAGGGGATCGAACTCGCCCTTGATCGGCCAGTACGCGCCGATCACGGTGTCGGACCGGCCGACCAGCCAGATGCGCATCACGCGCTGCAGGTTGTCCACGCGCGACACACGGTCCGGCAACTCCATGCGCTCTTGCAGCAGGCGCTGGCGCAGGGCTGTTTTGGATGGCGACTTGTCCATAATCCCGCTGATGAAGTTGCGATCGATTCTGACACTGATCACGGCCGTCCTCGCGTGCTCGGTGCAGGCCCAGGTCCGGCCTGGCGACGAGATCATCCTCGAGATGAACCAGGCCTTCCGGCAGAACAACCGGGTCAAACTGACGCAGCTGCTGCCCGCCGCCAAGGGGCACGCGCTCGAACCCTGGGCCGCCTACTGGGAGCTGCGAGCCCGCCTCGACACCGCCTCCCCGCAGGAAGTGCGGGAATTCCTCACACGCTACGCCGGCACCTACCAGGAAGACCGGCTTCGCAACGATTGGTTGCTGCTCCTGGGTGAGCGGCGCGACTGGTCCACCTTCGCCGACGAACACCCGCGCTTTCGCATGAACGACGACAGCCAGGTGCGCTGCTACGCGCTCCTGGTGCAGCAGCTGCGCGAAGGCGCGACGCCGGCCCTGGCCGAGGAGGTCAAGCGCTTGTGGATGCGCCAGCGCGATGCCGAGGACGCCTGCAGCTTGGCCGCACGCAGCCTGTTCAGCGAACAGCGCGCGCCGGTGCGCCTCGCGCCCCTCGACGTGTGGCAGCGCGCCCGCGTGGCCATGGAAATGAACCGGCTGCGCGCCGTCCAGTCCGCGGTGGAGATCGTCGCGCCCGAGATGCTCGCGGTGGTGAACCAGCTGCACGCCAACCCCGCCCGGTGGTTGTCGGCACAGATCGTCGCGGCCTCGCGCACGCGCAAGGAACTGGTCGTGCTCGCGCTGATCCGCTGGGCCTCCACCGACCTCGACGCCGCGGCCCACGCCCTGGACACCAAGTGGTCGCCCATGCTCACGCAGGAGGAGCGCGACTGGTTGTGGGGCTTGATGGGCAAGCAGGCGGCGCAGCGGCTGTTGCCGGATTCGCTGTCCCACTTCGCGCGGGTCGAGCGGGCCAGCCACCTCGGCGACGACGCACTGGCCTGGAAGGCCCGTGCCGCGCTGCGCGGCGCCAAGGGGCCGCAGTGGAAGATGCTGCTCACCGCCATCGATGCCATGAGCCCGCAGGCGCAACGCGATGCGACCTGGACCTACTGGCGGGCCCGGGCCCTGCTGGCCGGCCGCCGTGACGACGACCACGCCGAGGCCCGCGTGCTGCTGCAGTCGATCGCGTCTGCGCGCGGCTTCTACGAGCAACTGGCCCTGGAAGAACTGGGCCAGCCCATCGCGGTGCCGTCGCTGCCGACCCCGCTCACGCCCGAGGAACGCGCCGCGGCCCGCGCCAACCCGTCGCTGCAACGGGGCCTGCATGCCATCGGCCTGGGCCTGCGCAGCGAAGGCGTGCGCGAATGGAACTACGCCACCAACCTGCACGCGCCCGGCGGCATGGGCGACCGCGAACTGCTGGCCGCCGCCGACCTGGCCTGCGAGCGCGAAGTCTGGGACCGCTGTATCAACACCAGCGAACGCACCCGGGGCGAGTTCGACGTGCGCCAGCGCTTCCCCACCCCGTTCCGCGACGCGGTGGTCAAGCGCAGCCGCGACATCGACCTCGATCCGGCCTACGTGTACGGCCTGATCCGGCAGGAAAGCCGCTTCATCATGAACGCGCAATCCCATGTCGGTGCCTCGGGCCTGATGCAGGTGATGCCCGCCACCGCCCGCTGGACCGCCCGCAAGCTCGGCATGACCGGCTTCACGCCGTCGCAGATCAACGACCGTGACACCAACATCGCCATCGGCACCGGCTACCTCAAGCTGGTGCTGGACGACTTCGAAGGATCCATGCCCATGGCCGCGGCGGCCTACAACGCCGGCCCCAACCGGCCCCGCAACTGGCGCAACGGCCCGGTCATGGACGCCGCCGCGTGGGCCGAAACCGTGCCCTTCCACGAGACCCGGGACTACGTCAAGAAGGTGCTGGCCAACACCACGCTCTATGCCGCGTTGCTGAGCGGCCAGCCGCAGTCGCTCAAGTCCCGCCTGGGCACGGTCGGTCCGCGCGACCAGCGTCGCCCCGAGCCCAGCGGCGACCTGCCCTGAGGCGACGGCATGGATCTCTGGAGCCGGATCAGCCACGCCATCCTCGTCGAGTTCTCCGACCTGCGCGAAGTCGAGGAACTTGCGCAGGTCATCGTGCGCCTCCTGGTCGCCGCCCTCCTGGGTGCGCTGCTCGGCATCGAGCGCGAGCGCGCGAACAAGTTCGCGGGCCTTCGCACGCACATCCTGGTGGCGATGGGGTCGGCCATGTTCGTGCTGCTCGCGATCAAGGCCGATTTCGACAGCGAGCCGATCTCGCGCGTGATCCAGGGCGTCGCCGCCGGCATCGGGTTCCTGTGCGGTGGCGCCATTCTCAAGTCGGCGCGCTCGGAGCACGTGCGCGGTCTCACCACCGCAGCCGGTTTGTGGATGACCACGGCCATCGGGCTGGCGGCCGGCCTGGGGCACGAGGTGCTCGCCATCATCGCCACGGTGCTGGCCCTGGGCGTGTTGCGGCTGGAGGGGCCGGTCAAGCAGTGGCTGGCGGGGCCGGACGCTCGCAGCAACGACTGAGGCGCGGCAGCCGCCGCGGGGGCCGCCGCTACACTGCCCCGATGCAGATCTACGAAGTCGGCGGCGCCGTGCGCGATGCGCTGTTGGGCCTGCCTGTCAACGACCGCGACTGGGTGGTGGTGGGTGCCACCCCCGAGCAGATGATGGCCGCCGGCTACCTGCCGGTGGGCAAGGACTTTCCGGTCTTCCTGCACCCGGACACCCGCGAAGAGCATGCACTGGCCCGAACCGAGCGCAAGACCGCGCGCGGCTACCACGGGTTCGCGTTCCAGGCGACGCCCGAAGTCACGCTGGAAGAAGACCTGGCGCGTCGCGATCTCACCATCAATGCCATCGCACGCGCCCCGGACGGCCGCCTGATCGACCCCTACCACGGGCAGCGTGACCTCAGGGCCCGCGTGCTGCGCCATGTGACCGAAGCCTTCCGCGAAGACCCGGTCCGCATCCTGCGCCTGGCCCGACTGGCCGCCCGGTTCCACGACTTCTCCATCGCGCCCGAGACCCTGTCGCTGATGCGCGGCATGGTGGCCGATGGCGAGGTCGATGCGCTGGTGCCCGAGCGCGTCTGGCAGGAGCTGGCGCGCGGCCTGATGGAGAGCCGGCCCTCGCGCATGCTGGAGGTGCTGCGCGCCTGCGGCGCCATGGCCCGGCTGCTGCCCGAGGTGGACCGGCTCTGGGGTGTCGGGCAAGCCGCGGGAGACGACCTTGGGTCCCGCCTGCTTCGCCGGCTGGATCTGTCGGCGCGGCTGGCGGCTCCGCTGCCCGTTCGCTTCGCCTGCCTCACCCTGCAGGCCGGGCCCCCGCGGCCGATGGCCGAGCGCCTGCGCGTGCCCACCGAATGCCGCGACCTCGCCGAGGTGCTGGCGCGTGAGCAGGCCTCGATCCAGGACAGCGCCAGTGCCGGCCCAGCCGAGCTCGTGGCCCTGCTGGAGCGCTGCGACGCCTTGCGCAAACCGCAGCGCTTCGTCGATGTGCTGCTGGTTTGCGAGTGCGAGGCGCGCAGCCTGCCCGGCATGCAGGACGCCCCCTATCCGCAGCGGCCCCGCCTGCTGGCCGCGCTGGAGGCAGCACGTTCGGTGGACACGGCGCGGATTGCGGCACGCGCGCAAGCCGCAGGCGTGCAGGGACGGGGGGTCGGCGAGTGGGTGCACCAGGCCCGGGTCGACGCCGTCGCCGCCCGGCTGGGGAATGGTTCGTCCTAGAGGGCACACCCCCTTCAGCGACTGCTCGGCAGCAAACTTGGCTGGACAGTCCGCGACCCTCCAGTTAGTATCTTCGGCCTACAAATAAGCCAACCCGCCTAGACGGCTCCTCCGGCCGCAGGCGGCACGGCTTGCCAGGGAGGCCACCTTTGATCCGTCACGACGCTGTCCGCGCGCCCGCTCTTGCGTGCCCGTCGCCCTCGAGTTCGCAGGTCCATCCGCACACGCCCCGCCTGCGTCGCCTGGCCCGGTTCTTCACTGCCTTCTTCATCGCCCAGACCCTGATGTCGGCCGCGCCGGCCTACGCGCAGCTGGCCGCCTCGACCTCTGCGCCGGCCAGCCAGCGGCCGGTGGTCACCTCGGCGACCAACGGCGTGCCCATGGTCCTGATCGCGCCGCCCACGCGCGGCGGCGTCAGCCGCAACAGCTACGAGCACTTCAACGTCGCGCCCCCCGGCCTGATCCTCAACAACAGCGTGGTCGCCACGCCCACCCAGCTGGGCGGCCGGGTCGGGGCCAACCCGCTGCTGGGTGGCACGCCGGCGCAGGTCATCCTCAACGAAGTCACCAGCACCCACGCCAGCCACCTGCGCGGCGTCATCGAAGTCGGCGGCCACCGGGCCAACGTCGTCATCGCCAACCCCAACGGCATCAGCTGCGATGGTTGCGGCTTCATCCACACCTCGCGCGCCACGCTGGGCACCGGCACACCGCTCTTCGCACCCGACGGCAGCCTGCGCGCGCTCGACGTGCGCCAGGGCACCATCGAAGTCGGCCCGCAGGGGCTGGACGGCACGGCGCTGCAGCAACTCGACCTGCTCGCGCGCGGCCTGCTGCTGCGCGGCGAAGTCTTCACCCCGCAACTGCAGGCGCTCATCGGCGCCAACGAGGTGCTCTACGACAGCCTGCAGCACCAGGGGCGCCCGGGCAGCGGCGCGGCGCCGCAGTTCGCGGTGGACATCAAGGACGCCGGCGGCATGCACGCCGGGCAGATCCGCCTGGTCGCCACCGACAAGGGCCTGGGCGTCAACAGCACCGGGCGGCTGTCCACGCTGCAGGGTGACCTGGTGCTCTCGGCCGATGGCCAGCTCACGCTGCGCCACACGCAGGCGGCGGGCAACCTGCGCCTGTCCAGCCCCGGGCGGGTGCAACTCACGGGCGACACGCAAGCGGGTGCCGTGGCGCACCTCACGGCCGGCGGCGGCCTGGCCAACAGCGGCGAGTTGATCGCGCCCTCGCTGCAACTGCGCACGCCCTCGCTGGACAACAGCGGTGTCGTCGCGCAGCTCTCGGCCGTCCCGCTGGTGCTGGCGCTGCCAGGCGGCCTGCGCAACTCGGGCCTGATCCACTCGGCAGGCGACCTGCAGTTGCAGGCCTCGCGCATCGACACGGCGCCGAGCCAAGGCGGCGAGATGCGCGCCACTGGCGCGCTGCACATCGGAGGCGCGCAACTGCAACTGAGCGGGCAGACCCTGCAGGCCAACCAAGGCGTGAGCATCGCGGCCGAGTCGCTGCAGATGACGGACAGCCAGGTGCTCTCGGCGGCAGCCGTGGTCCTGCGCAGCGAGGGCGCCGCGAACGTCGAGCGCAGCCGGCTCGCGGGCGCGCAGGTGGACATCGCGGCACAGGGCGCGGTGGGCTTCACCGCCAGCTCGGCGCAATCGGACGGCCTCTTGCGCCTGGAGGGCGAGGGTGTCTCCACCGCCGGCTCGCACCTGTCCGCGCAGCGCCTGCAGCTCGATGCGCGCGGCGGCCAGCTGGACAACCGCGGCGGCCAGCTGCTGGCGCGCAGCGAAGACGCCGCCGCGCTCGACCTGCGTGGCCAGGCGCTGGACAACACCGGCGGCGAGCTGTGGACCGATGGTGGCCTGCAGCTGCGCACGCCGGGCGGCGTGAACAACAGCGGCGGAACCATCGGCGCCGCGCGCGCCGACCTCTCGCCCATGGCCTTCCTGAACAACACCGACGGCCAGGTCTTCTCCCGCACCAACCTCAGCCTGCAGGTGGGCGAGCTGCACAACGCAGGCGGTGCGGTGATCAGCGATGGATCACTGCACGTCCAGGCGGCGGACAAGATCGACAACGCACGCGGCCTGCTTCAGGCGCAGGGTGACATGCACCTGCACACCGCGGGCCAGCTGCTGTCCAAGGATGGCGAGTTCTTCGCCGGCGGCCAGCTCTCGGTGCAGGCGCGCTCGGCCGACCTGCGCGGCGCCACCGCCTCGGTGGGCGGTGAGCTGCAGGTGCAGGCCAGCGGGCTGAACACCGAAGGCGCCAAGGTCGCGGCCCAACGGGTGCGCGTCGAGCTGGGCGACGGCCAGTGGAGCAACGTCGAAGGCCAGGTCGTGGCCACCGAGCAGCTGGTGGCAGATGCCCGGCACATCGACAACCGCCAGGGCGTGCTCGCCGCCCACACCGTCGACCTGCGCGGCACCATCACCAACACAGAAGGCGTCATCTCCGGCACACAGTCGGTGGACCTCAAGGGGCCGAACGTGGACAACACGGCCGGCGTGATCGAAGCCGGCGCGGGCGGCGTGCGCATCGACGCTCAAACGCTGCGCAATGCACAGAGCGGCGACAAGGCCGGCATCTACAGCGAAGGCGCCATCGACCTCAAAGCCGGCGAGCTGCACAACCAGGGCGGCACCGTCAGCGCGAAGGGCGCGCTCACGGCCACGGTCGAGACGATCGACAACCACACCGGCGTTCTCGCCGGCAACACCGTCGATCTACGTGGTCAGATCACCAACACCGAAGGCATCATCTTCGGGCGCCACTCAGTCGACCTCACGGGACCCGGGCTGGACAACACCGCCGGCACCATCGAAGCCGGCGCGGGTGGCATGCGCATCGACACGCAGGGCAAGGAACTGCGCAACGCCAACAGCGGCGACAAGGCCGGCATCTACAGCGCCGGCGACATCGACCTCAAAGCCGGCGAGCTGCACAACCAGGGCGGCACCGTCAGCGCAAAGAGCGCGCTCACGGCCACGGCCAAGACGATCGACAACCATGAGGGTGTGCTCGCAGCCAACACCGTCACCCTGCGCGGCGCGACCACCAACACCGAAGGCGTCATCTCCGGCCGCCACTCGGTCGACCTCACCGGCCCCGGCCTCGACAACACCGCCGGCGTAATCGAAGCCGGCATGGGCGGCGTGCGCATCGACACCCAGGGCCAGACGCTGCGCAACAAGCAAAGTGGCAGCCACCGCGGCATCGTCAGCAAGGGGGACATCGACCTCACGGCCGGCGAACTCGACAACGAAACCGGCGCCATCGGCGCGCGCGGCACGCTCAAGGCCACGGCCACCCACATCGACAACCGCCAGGGCACGCTGCTGGGCCTGAACGGCAACGAACTCAAGGCCACCACCCGCATCGACAACCGAGGCGGCGCCATCCTGGGCAACCAGGACGTGCACCTGCGCACGCCCATCCTGGACAACAGTGGCCCGAACAGCGTGGTGTTTGCCGGGCGCGACCTGCACATCATCGACGCCCAGACTGTGAACAACGCCGGCACACGCGGGGGCACGGGCGGCGACTCCCCGAAGGAGCTGAAGTCTGGCCTGCTCGCCGGGCGCCACCTCCACCTGACCTCCAACAGCCTGCACAACCAGGCAGGCGCCCTGCTCGCCGGTGGCCGGGCTGACTTGCACCTCGGCGACGCCATCGACAACGCGGGCGGCCAGCTCGCAGCCGCGAAGCTGAGTGTGCGAGGCCGCTCGCTGCACAACGACGCGGGTCGCCTCGACGCCACCGACACCCTGTCCGCCAAGCTCGCCACCATCAGCGGCCACGGCACCATCGCCTCGCAAGGCGACATCGACCTCGACCTGCAAGGCGACCACACCCAGCGCAGCGACATCGCCGCCGGCGGCGACTTCACCTTCACGACCACCGGCCAGCTCACCAACCAGGCGCACCTGAGCGCGGGCAACGCCCTGACCATCGCTGCCCAGGCCTTCACCAACGAAGCCCAGGGCGTGGTCAGCGGCAAGCGGACCACCGTCAAGGTCGATGGCGATCTCGTCAACGAGGGCCTGATCAACGCCACGAATGGCACCACCCAACTGGTGGCTAGGCAGCTGCGCAACCGCGGCCGCATCTACGGCCACGACGTGGCCATCACCGCCGATGTCGACAACGAGCCCCGGGCCGTCATCGCCAGCCGCGTGGGCGACGTGCACATCACCGGTCGCCTGCGCAACACCGGCCAGGCCCTGGTCTACAGCGGCCGCGACCTCACCCTGCGCGGGCCCGTGGACAACATCGGCGCCGGCCTGGAGGCGCAGCGAAACATCGTCTTCACTGCGCCCCTGAACAACCGCAACGCGGGCCTCGTGACCGAGCAACGCACCCGCACCGAAAGCATCGACAAGGTCTACATCCAACCCAGCTCCCGCAACGAGCGTTACGCGCTCGGCGAGCTCCCGCTCGTGCCCTTCGAGGCCGGCCGCTACGTGCTGCCCGGCAGCAAGTACCCCGCCGAGCTGGGGTTGATGCACCTGAGCCCGGCTTTCCACTGCGACATGGGCGGCGGCGACGACTCGACGTCCTACCAGTGCACGATGAACTACGACCTGCAGGATCCGATCTGGTCGCGGCTTGAGGTCACCCTGCCGCAGGCGCCGCAGCCGCTTGGGTCGCAGTGCGAGGCCTCCAACAGCCCCGCCTGCACCGAAGCCCTGCAAGCCCTGGCCTCGTACCACGAACAGCTGCAGCAGCAAGCCTACAAACTGGACGAGGCCATCGCAGCCTTCAACGCCGACCTCGACAGCCGCTACGTCTCCGACTGGCACCAGACCCACCTGACCGAACGCCAGGTCACCGAAACCGTCGTCACCGCCACCCAGCCCGGCCGGGTGCGTGCCACCGGCACCGTCACCCTGGCTGGCGGCGTGAACGAAGACAGCTCCATCGTGGCTGGCGCCCCGGTACTGGGCGAGGCGCCCAACAATCTGGCCGCCCAAGGCACCCGCGACACGCTGGAGCTGGGCAGCAGCTCCTTCAGCTCTCAAAAGCACCACGGTGGCTGGAAAGAAAGCTTCGAGCGCGTGACACAGACGCCGCAGCCCTGGTCCGTGCCAAAGCACGACACCTTCGCGCTCGACACGCTCAACCAGCCGCTCGATGCCAGCGCAGCGCCCTCGGCCCCCGCACTGTCGCGCGCCGCCCCCGCCGTCGTCCCGCGCAACGCCCTGGCCGCCCAGCCGCTACAGGCCCTGGCCGCCGATCGCCAGGGCGCGGACACCACGGCAGCTGATGGTCCGCTTCGCGGCAGCGTCCTCGCCACCGCTCTGCGCCAGGGCCTGAAGGAAGCCATCGAGCAAACCCGCGTCAGCCTGGCCGCCACCGCCTTGCCTCACGCGCAGCAACACCAGCAAGGCCACGCCTCCCGCGCCGCCCCCCGTGCCCCGCCGGCACCCCCCAAGGCCCAGGGCTACACCACCGCCAGCGCCAGCTTCGCCGTCGCCGCCCCGGCCAACCGCCTCTACCGCATCGAGCGCGGCCCCAGCCAGCCCCTGGTGCAAACCGACACCGACTTCCTGGGCGGCCAGACTTACCTCTCCAGCACCGACCGCCTCACCATAGACCCCGGCCTGCAACTGCAGCGCTACGGCGACGGCTTCGCCGAGCAGCGCCTGGTGGACGACCAGATCCTCGCGCTCACCGGCCGGCGCTTCCTGGCCGGCTACCAGGACACCGAAGCCGAATACCTGGCCCTGCTCGATGCCGGCCACCTCTTCGCCCAGCAATACCAGCTCACCCCCGGCGTCGCCCTCTCGGCCGAGCAGATGGCCCTGCTCACCACCGACATCGTCTGGCTCGAGCCGCGCGAAGTGCGCCTGCCCGATGGCAGCACCACCACCGCGCTCGTCCCCATCGTCTACCTGCGCCGCCCCATCGACGGCGACCTCGCCCCCACCGGCGCCCTCATCGCCGGCAGCCGCATCGACCTGCGCACCACCGGCGACCTCACCAACAGCGGCACCCTCGTCGCCCACGACGGCCTGGCCCACCTGCAGGCGCGCAACCTCACGAACAGCGGCACCGTGGCCGGGCGCAACGTGCAGCTGGACGCCGACGAGACCTTGGACATCGCCGGCGGCGCCGTCCACGGCCAGGGCGCCAACAGCCGGGTCAGCCTCAACGCGCGCGACATCATTGCCCGCACCACCACCCAGACCACCGAAACCCAGGTCGCCGGCCCCCACGGCACCAGCACCGGCCGCTCCACCAACGTCGACCGCATCGCCACCATCACCGGCGCCCACCTCGGCTTCAACGCCGAGAACAACCTGCACCTGCAAGGCGCCTCCGTGCAGGCCACGCAGGACCTCCACGCCCATGCCGGCGGCGCCCTCACCGTCGACACGGTGGCCACCGGCTATGCGCTGGACGTACCCCTGGCGCACGGCGGCTACTACCGGCAACAGGCCAGCCAGCACCAGGGCACGCAGCTCGCCGGGCAGAACATCACCCTGAGCACCGACGGCAAGCTGCAGATCACCGGCAGCAACCTGCGCGCGCAAGACAAGCTGCTGCTCGATGCCGACACCCTCGACGTGCGCGCGGCCATCGAGACGCTCGACACCGACCGGCAAGGCGCCAGCGAAGGCGGCCGCGAGCGCCTGTCCACCCGCGAGCAGGCCCTCACCGGCGGCCAGCTCAGCGCCGGCGGCTCGCTCACCACCTACTCGAAAGGCAACACCACCTTCGCCGGCGCCCAGCTCACCGCCGAACGCGGCGCGCTCACCGCCACCGCCGGCGGCGACCTGCACGCGACCACGCTGCAAACCGAGAACAGCCAGCTGCACGAGCGGCAAAGCCAAAGCCGCGCCACCTTCTCCAGCCAGCGCCACGCCAGCAGCAGCCAGGGCCAGTCGACCATGAACCACGGCAGCTCCCTGGAGGGCGCCACCGTGCACCTGCAGGCCGGCCAGGTGGGCGCCGACGGCAAGCTCGCCTCGGGCCACCTGCACATCACCGGCAGCCAGGTCGTGGGCGAGGGTGACGTCACCCTCCTGGGCGGCCAGATCACCCTCGACGCCGCCACCGACCGCCACAGCAGCCAAAGCTCCGAGCTGCACCGCCGCTCGGGCTGGGGCGCTGCCGGCAGCATCTCCGTCGGCACCCAGCAGCAGGAGAGCGCACACACCGAGAGCCACGCCAGCGCCTCGGGCAGCACCGTCGGCAGCCTGAAAGGCGACCTGCGCATGCACGCCCAGTCGGGCGACCTCACCGTCACCGGCAGCCGCGTGCAGACGCCCCAGGGCGCCGTCGATGCCATGGGCCGCCGGATCCTCGTGCAGGAGGCCCGGGAAAGCACCGCCACCACCGAGGAGCAGCGACACCGCCAATCGGGCCTGAGCGTGGGCGTCAGCGGCGGGCTGATCGATGCCGCACGCACGCTCGACCAGGTGGCGCGGGCCGCCGGCGACACCCAGAGCGGCCGCATGCAGGCACTGGCCGCCGCCAGTGCCGCCCTGACCGTGGGCAACACCGCGGCCCAGGCCGCCAAGAACCCGGCCGCCGCCGCCAACGTGACGGTCAGCCTCAGCATCGGCACCAGCAGCAGCGAAAGCAAAAGCGATCGGCAGGAGCAGCGCGCCGCCGGCTCCAGCTTCGAGGCAGGCAAAGGCGTTCGCCTGCAGGCCACCGGCGCCGGCAAGGACTCGAGCATCACCGTCCAGGGCAGCACCATCAGCGCCGGCCAGGGCCGGGCGGGGTTCTACGCCGAGGGCGATGTGAACTTCCTGGCCGCCAGCAACAGCGGCGAGGAGCACACCAGCCACCGCAGCTCCAGCGCCAGCGTCGGCGTCGGCTACACGGTCGGCTCGGGCGGCACCGGCTTCGGCGTCACCGTCGCCGCCAGCGCGGGCAAAGGTCACAGCGACAGCAGCGAGAAAACCTGGACCAACACCCACGTGCAGTCCGACCTGGGCGTGGACGTGCACACCGGCGGCGACCTCACCATGAAGGGCGCGGTGATCAAGGCGCCTGAGTTCAAAGGCCGCGTGGCCGGCGACCTGCACATGGAAAGCCTGCAGGACACCGCCCAGTACAGCAGCCGCAGCCAGACCGCCGGCGGCAGCGCCACCTTCGGGGCGGGCGGCGGCGGCAGCGGCAGTGCCTCGCGCAGCAAGATCGACAGCGAATTCGCCAGCGTCAAGGAGCAGACGGCGATCCGCACGGGTGACGGTGGCTTCGACATGGAGGTCGGCGGCAAGACCCGCATGGTCGGCGCGGCCATCACCAGCTCGGAAAAAGCCGTGCAGGAGGGGCGCAACCGCTTCGAGGGCGAGGCGCCGGAGCTGGTGGACATACAGAACAGCGCGAGCTTTAGGGGCAGCAGCGTCGGCGGGAGCGTGTCGGGTGCCGTGGGGCAGGAAGCCAAGGGAGACGCGCCGGCAACCAGCGCGGGCCTGCGCGGCGGCGGCGCCGGCTTCGGCTCTGTATCGGGCAGTGCGAACAGCGTCACGAGGGCAGGCATCAGCGGCATCGCCGGCGACAAGGACGCGCGCACGGGAGATGCCGAGAGCGGCCTCGCGCCGGTGTTCGATGCGCAGCAGGTGCAAAAGGAGATCGACGCGCAGCGCACCATCACGCAGGTTGCGGGGCAGCAAGGGGCCAAGGCCATCGGCACCTATGCCACCGCGCAAGAGGACAAGCTGCGCGCGCAGGCAGCAAACGAGACCGATCCGCAGCGCAAGCAGGAGTTGGAGCAACAAGCCAGTGAATGGGCAGAAGGCGGCGTTCGCCGCGTCGCCCTGCATGCCACGCTCGGTGCAGCTGTTGGGGGTCCGGCCGGTGCGGCGGGTGCTGCGGCAACCGCGTACGCGGCACCGCTGCTCGAAGGGCTGCAGAAAGACATCCAAAGCGCGCTGCGCGATTCGGGGGCGTCCGAGGGCGGCGCGCGTGTTGCGGCGCAGGCGGTCACGGGCGGCCTGGCCGTTGCGATCGGTGGCTTGGCCGGCGGTGGAAACGTGCCCGGTGCGGCTGCTGGTGTGGCGGTGGATCTGAACAATCGGCAATTGCATCAAGCCGAAAAGGACCGCATCAAGCAACTGGCAGGCAAGGATGCGGAAAAGGAAGCGCGTTTAACTGCTGCGGCCTGCGCGCTCGTCCGCTGCTATGCCGAATACCGCGAGACCAGTGAAACCTACCAACAGCTGCGGCAACTGGCCGACCTTGGCTCCCGCGAAGACTTTGCGGGCGAGCGAAGCCAGCTGGCCGATCAGCCCGGAATGTTCGGCTACACGCGTGGCGATCTCGCCATCGATGCAGGCAAGCAGCTGAACAACACATACCAGATCGGCACCCGCGCGATTGGTGCGGGTCAGGCGGTGCTAGGTGGCGCAACTGTCGCGGCCGCTGCCGCAACGGCCCCGGCAAGTTGCGCCACGGTCGTTGGCTGCGTGGCGACGGCTGCCGTGGTTGGCATGAGCGTTGACGCGGCGTACGCAGGGGCCAGGCAACTTGTATCTGGCAATCCCGAGGCGACCTTCCTGAATGAAGGGCTGCAGGGGCTGGGCATGTCGCCGGAAGCGGCGGGGTGGGCCGAGGCTGCGCTGAACGTGGGTACGGCGGTTCGCGTGGGCGTAGCAGCCGTCGGCAACAAGGTCGCGGCGGAGGGCGCAGGGTCGGCAGGTGCTAGTGCAACGGCAGCCCCTATAGCGCCAGGTGTTGCTGCCGCAAAAGGGACTCCGCTTACCTACGACAAGACTACGCGTGCATGGATGTCCCCTGAAGGGCTCGTTTACAGCCCAGGGTCGGCTCATGGGAATCGGGTGCTGCACGTGCTCGACCACGCAGCACCTAATTCCTCAAAGCCCGTCCACTCTGTCTTCAACGTGAGCCGAGATCAGGTGCTTGGATTGGTCGACGAAGCTTGGGCTGCCCGAGTTGGGCCAGGTACGCTACAGGCTAACGGCAACCGAGTTTGGGTTGTCAATATGGGACGCTCCATCGGAACATCAGGTCAGACTTCTGTTCAGATCGTGGTCCGCGACGGAACAACCCAACTTATCACTGCTTTCCCAAAATGAAGCTTTGCCCTTTTTGTCAGCAAGATGCTGTCTGGCGAGTCCGGCTGCGCAATGCTCCGCAGCACTTCTTTCTGCTGTGTTTTGAGTGCGATGCGGTATGGCAAGAAGACCAAGAAGTATCTGATCGAGCCGGAACAACGTTTGACGCGCATGTGAAGTCACTCCATCGCGTGCCGGATTGGACAGACATTGAGAAGATCGAAATGCTTGAGTGAGGCCAATACGTGCTACGGAAGATCCATATGGATTTTTTAGGAGGATTAATGAATAAGAGATCAATAAACGTCTTGATCATGGGGGGATTGTTTGGCCTCGTATTTGCCGGGTGCGCAAGTACAACGAACCCGCTTGGTGCTGATTACGATGAGCCTGTCATTCCTGGTCAAACGCGGCTGCTGAACCTGACCGGAAACCCCACGACTGAAGGAGCATCCGAGGTGTATTTCCAATCCGGTTCTCGGGTGGAAATGTTTGTCACTTTTCGGGATCGATTGATCGCATTTCAGGTGGACGACGTGGACCTGCCCGGCGCAAAAGGAGGACAGCTACCTACCGGGTACCAAGCCATTGCACTCAGCCCTGGGGTCCACTCAATCTCCTATTGCCACACTACCAGATCGGATCTCGGTACCGGAGTTGTTATGTGCAAATTTCGCATCAATGACTTTAACTTCGAGCCGAACACCAGATACATGGTGAGGGGTAATATTAACGTGGCTACCGGACTGTCTGGAAGCCAGACTGCGACTGTACGAACGAACCTTTTCAAGTTGAAGTAATTGGCACTTCGCTGCGCCCGCTGTTCCGGAACGCAATGGTTGTGGATGGCTTAAGGCTGCGCGCCTAGCAGCCCTTCAATCCAACAACGCCACCGCCGCGTAATCCCCCACCCGATCCCCCAGCCCCGCCACCACCAACTCGCACCCCTGCGTCAACGTTGGCAGCCGCCCCCGCACCTCCGCCTGCAACCTGGGCAGCAGCAGGTCGTGGTTGTGCAGGAACACGCCGCCGCCGAGGCTGATGCGCTGCAGGTCCAGCAGGGCCGTGATGTTGTAGAGCGCGCGGCCCACGACGCGGCTGATCTCATCGACGATGGACAGCGCGGGGACCTCACCGCGTCGCGCTGCGGCGAACAGTTCGGCCGCTGGCATGCCGAAGCGGCGCGCGATGGCGTTGCCCGCTGCCAGCGCCTCGATGTCGCCCACGTTGCCGCAGCCGCACACGGCCGTCGAGTCGTCCGTGGCGAAGGTGTGGCCCAGGTGGCCGGCGTTGCCGTGCTTTCCGCGCAGCACGCGCCCGCCCACGCACAGGCCGCAGCCGACGCCGGTGCTCCAGGTCACGTAGGCGCAGTGGTCCGCGCCCTGAAGCGCACCCCAACGCCGTTCGGCTTCAAGGGCGGCGACCGCGTCGTTCTCGACCCGCACCCGCGCGAAGCGGCGCAGGAGCGGGGCCTCGAGCAGAGCGGTGCGCCAGTCGTTGGGCAGTTGGCGGCCCGAGCCCGGCAGGCCGCCGCAGATGTTGGGAGTGGCCAATTCGGTGAGGCCGCCGCCGAGCACGAAAGGTCCCGGGGCCGCGACCGCCGCGTGTTGCACCACGATCGGGTCGACTCCCAGTTCGGCACAGGCCTGGTCGACCATGCGAATGCATTGCAAAGCCACCGCATCGGGGGTGCCCGTCACGGCGGTGGGCTCGTGCCGCCGGGCCAGCAGCTCGCGCGGGCGGGCGGCGTCGTTGAGGCTGACCGAGACCTTGGTTCCGCCGATGTCGATGCAGGCTCGCATATGAGGAGGGCGTTACAGCAGGCGACCGATGCCGGCCGCGATGAGGCTGAGGATGATGGTGGTGGTGAGCGGGATGAACCACTCGCGTCCGAAGAGCCGGAAGCGCATGTCGCCGGGCAGCCGCCCCAGGCCCAGCCGATGCAGCAGCGGGGTGAGCCAGCTGAACAGCATCAGCGCGAGGAAGACGACGAGAAGCCAGCGGATCATGGGGTCACAGTGTAGAAGTCCGGTCGCCGGAGCCGAACCCGACAGCGTCCCAGAACGGGCCCTTGCGCAAGCCGATCACCTTGAAGAGCTCGCCCATTTCGTGCTCGGCGAACAGGCGCTGGGCATCGGCCCGTTCGCGCACACCGGCGTGTTGCAGCTTGTCGAGAAGCCCGCAGTTCAGCAGGAAGCGCCCCTGGCTGGTATAGCCCAAGACCCCGAGGCCCGCCTCCTGCGCGGCCAGCGCCAGGCCGGTGAAGTTCACGTGCGCGGTGATGTCCTTGGCGCCGACGTCGGCCAGCGGATCGGTGTCGGCCCGATGCGCCTGGTGGCACATCAGCGTGCCCATGTGGCGCTGCGGGTGGTAGTACTCGGACTCAGGGAACCCGTAGTCGATGAAGAAGGCCGCACCCTGCACCAGCCGGTCGGCGAGCGTGCGCACGAAGGCTTCAGCCTGCAGGTGAATTTCGGTGAGGTAGTCGTGCGAGCCGGTGATCTCCACGGGCGGGCGAAGCTCGGTCGGCCGGTCCGACCAGGCCAGCCGTTCGCCCTGCCAGCACACGCCGCGCTCGTGCCACACCGAGTCCATGCGCGCGAGCAGCTTGACCGGCATGGCGTCCAGCACCTCGTTGCCGAGCACCACGCCGCGCATCTGCTCCGGCAACTGCGCGGCCCAGTCGACGCGGGCGGCGTGCGGAGCCAGCCGCTCACGCTGCCTCTGGCGCAGCACGCTGGAGACTTCGACGATGGTGTAGCGGCGCACGCGCGGCAGGGCCTGCAGCAGTTGCTCGGCCAGCGCGCCGGAACCGGCGCCGAACTCCCACACCTCGTCGCAGCCGGTGGCGTCCAGCGCGTCGGACACCGCCGCGGCCAGCGTCTGGCCGAACAGCGGGCTCATCTCGGGCGCGGTCACGAAGTCGCTGCCGGAAGCCGGCAGGTGGCCGAACTTGCGCGAGGCGTTGGCGTAGTAGCCCAGGCCGGGGGCGTAGAGCGCCTGGGCCATGAAGCGGTCGAAGGGCAGCCAGCCGCCCGAGCGTTCGATGGTGGCGCGAAGCAGCGCCAGGAGGGCGCTCGTTACACTGCGGGTCTTGTCGGAAGTCACCCGGCCGATTCTCTTCTCTGTGGACCCTCGCATGCCCCCTGTCGTCCTGGTCACCGGCGCCGCGCGTCGGCTCGGACGCGAAATCGCGCTGGGGTTGGCGACGGCGGGTTGGCAGGTGGCGGTGCATTACCGCGGCTCGGCCGCCGAGGCGCTGCAGACGGTTGCCGATTGCAACAATTCCGCCTGCCCGGGCGCCCGCTGCGAGGCCTTCCAGGCCGATCTCGCCGACGAGGCGGCCACCGCCGCCCTGGTCGGGCAGGTCTGCGGCCACTTCGGGCAACTCGACGCCTTGGTCAACAACGCGTCGCTGTTCGAGCACGACGACGCGGCGAGCTTCACCTATGCCGGCCTGCAGGCGCACCTGGCCGCCAATACCGGTGCGCCGGTGCTGCTGGCGCGTGAGTTGCACCGGCACCTGCAGGGCCGCCAGGCGCAAGGCGCGGTGGTCAACCTGCTGGACCAGAAGCTCTGGAACCCCAACCCCGATTTCCTGAGCTACACCTTGTCGAAGGCGGCGTTGAAGACCGCCACCACGGCGCTGGCCATGGCCCTGGCGCCGGTGTTGCGGGTGGTGGGCGTGGCCCCGGGTCTTACCCTCACGAGTCACATGCTGTCCGACGAAAAGTTCGAGCAGCTGCACCGCCTGTCGCCCCTGGGCCGCTCGTCCACCCCGGCGGACGTGGTCTCGGCGGTGCGGTTCGCCCTGGAAAACGCCGCCCTCACCGGCACCACGCTGCTGGTCGACGGCGGCCAGCACCTCATGAAGTTCGACCGCGACTTCTCGCTGATGTAGATGACCAAGGCCGGCACCCAGATCCTCACCCTCACCGGGCTGCGTTTCGACGCGAACCTGGGCATCCTGGCGCACGAACGGAACGCGCCCCAGCCGATCCGAGTCGATGCCGAGCTGAACCTGGGCACCCAGCCCCTGCTGCCGCACGACGACGACATCCTGCACGTGCTCGACTACCGCAAGGTGCGCACCATCATCATCGACGAGTGCACCGCCGAGCACGTGAACCTGCTCGAGAGCCTCATCGGCAAGCTGGCCCATCGCCTGATGCAGCTGCCCGGTGTCATCGGCGTGCGCGTGCAGATCGCCAAGCTCGAAATCTTCGACGACTGCGAGGTGGCGATCCGCGTCGAAACCGGCCAGTGGGCCTGAGGGATCCAGGGTCCGGGGAGTGCTTCCGGCGCGCGTGTCCCCCGGCCGCCAGCCCCTGACCCCTAGGAAGCTGGCCGCGCTTGCGCGGCCAGCCGGGCCACCGTCGCCAGGAACGCGTCCAGCTCGAACGGCTTGCGCATGAAGGCCTGGTAGTCGACCTGGTAGGCGCGCAGGGCGGCCTCGGGGGCGCCGCTCATCAGCAAGACGGGGGTGTGGGCGTGTTCGGGCAGCTTGCGCAGGGCGTTCACCAGTTCGGCGCCGTTCAACACCGGCATCATGAAGTCGGTGATGACCAGGTCCGGCCGCGTGTCGCGCAGGCGCAAGAGCGCCTGCTGGCCGTCGGCGGCCATCGTCACCTCATAGCCTTCGCGGCTCAGGATCAGCCCCAGCACCTCGGCGCTGGAGAGCTCGTCATCCACCAGGAGAACTCGGACCGGATTCACGGGTACCTCCACCCGGTCTCAGCTGCCGCGTGGCAGTTCCACCGCCTCGTCGGATACGGCCAGCCCGTTCTTGCCCAGCACCAGTTCGCGCACGCGCAGGTCGGCGCGGATCATGCGTGACTTGCCCAGCCAGAAGAAGCGCCGCAGGGTCGATTGTTCGACCAGCCGCATGCGGATCATCGTGTCGGCAACAGCGGACAAGGTGGTGATCTGCACGGGAGGCGGTGCGAACTGCACGCCCGGCTGCTCCTCCATGGTGATGACGGTGGTGGCCCCCAGCAGGCGCAATTCGTTGGCGAGCGCGGCCAGGAAGCCGGGGCCGCGCTCGGCGAACCCCGGCATGCTCAGGAAGGCTCCCATGCCGTCGATGACGACCCGGCGGGCGTCCTTGTCGGCCACGGCGCGCAGCAGCCGAGCGGCCAGCTCGTCCAGGTGGTTTTCCCCCAGGGACTGCCAGACGATGCGAACGTCTTTCGAGGACAGCACCCCTGCGGGATCGACGCCCAGCCGCTGCCCGATCCCCCGCAGCAGTTCGGGCGACTCGTAGAAGCTGAACCAGACGCCTTTTTCAGCGGGCCGGGAGCACGCCATGAAATGCAGGGCCAGCGTGGTCTTGCCGCTGCCCGAGGGGCCGGCCAGCACCACCACGCTGTTGCGCGCATAGCCGCCGATGTCCAGCATCGCATCGATGCCGGCGACGCCGGTGGACACCCCGTGTGTGGACATCACTGCGCCGGGCGACTGCCGGCGCGCCGCCTCCAGCCGGGGGTACACCACGATGCCTTCGGGCGTGATCTGGAAGATGTGGTTGCCGCGCAAGGTGCGGCTGCCGCGGAACTTCACCACTTCGAGGTTGCGCTCGCGGCGGGGCCCGTGCGCGCGCTCGCGCAGCAGCAGGATGCCGTCGACCATGGTCTGCTCGGGCGACACGGGGTGGTCGGCGTCGTCGCTGGTCAGCATCAACGTGGTGTAGCCGCTGAGCGAGGAGTGCGCCTGGATCTCGCTCACGAACAGCTTCAGCGCCTCGTCGCAGTCGGCCGCGCTGGCGGCCATCACCAGGCCGTCCAGCACCAGCATGCTGGCCCGGTGCATGCGCATCTCCGAATGCAGGAGCTTCAGCACGCCGGGGAGTCCCTCGTTGCGCAGCGCATTGAAGGCGCTGACGTAGTACACCCCCTCGGGCACGGCCTCGGCGTCGAAGAACGCGAACGACTCCATGTGCTGCAGCAGCCGCGCGTGGGATTCGGCCAGGAGGGTGACGTACACCACATGCCCGCCGGCCGCGGCGTGCCGGTAGGCGATGTGGTTGGCCAGGATGGTCTTGCCGGCGCCCGGCGCCCCCTGGAAGATGTAGACGCCAGCCTTCAGGAAGCCGCCGCCCGTCACTTCGTCGAGGCCTGCGAGGCCGGTGGAAACGCGCTCCAGGAGCGCCATGCGCTGGTCGGGCGCGGACGAGCTGTTCACTTGGATTCTCCTGTGGAAGGGTGCTCCGGGGGCTGGAGCGGCAGCACGATGGTGGTGGCGCAGCCGCCGCCGGGCGCCTCGTCCACCATCACGCTCCCGTGGTGGGCCGCGGCCAGCTGGGCGACGATCCACAAGCCCAGGCCGAAGCCGCTGCGATGGCCGCTCTGGGAGACAGCCCGCTCGAATCGCTGGAACATGCGGGCTCGCTCGGCTTCGGGAATGCCCGGGCCGCCGTCGGTCACGCGAAAGAACGCCCGGTCCGGCGCCTGCAAGCCGGCGCTCACCACGACCGGTGAACCCGCGCCGTAGCGCAGGGCGTTGGACACCAGGTTGGAGACCATCTGCTCGACCATCTGCGGATCCCAGCAGCCCACCAGGTCGGCATCGTCGTCGACGCGGGAGCTGAGCCGGACGTGGTGGAACCGGGCTTCGTCGGCGTGCGTGTCCATCACCGCATTCACCACGTCACCCACTTTCAGCGGCAGGCGATGCACTTGCACCTGTCCGCTGTTGATGCGGCTCACGTCGAGCAGCATGGTGGCCCGGCGGACGTAGCGGCTCACGTTGCGGCGGGCGCGTTCGATCTCGTCGAGCAGGCGCGGATCGCCCGCCACCGCGAGGCGCTCCAGCAAGGTCAGCTGCAGGCCCAGGGCGTTCAGCGGCGAGCGCAGCTCGTGCGCGGCCGTGGAGAGGAAGTCGTCGCGCGCACGCAGCGCCTCACGAGCCTCCCGCAGCCGGGCGCACGGCTCGGCTTCAGGACAAGGGGGTGCGTCGTGCGGCATCAGGGGGGGCAAAGCCGTCAGTGTGCACCAGCTGCACCAGCGCTGCCCAGGGGCAGCCGGACCGTGAATTCGGCGCCCTGGCCCGGTTCGCTGTGCAGCGAGATGCGGCCGCCATGCGCCTGTACCAGCTGCTGGCAAATGAACAGGCCAAGACCCAGGCCCTGCACCGCCCCGGCCGAGGCCGATCGTTCGAACTGGCCGAAGACGCGCTCCTGGTCGGCCGGGGCGATGCCCGGGCCGTTGTCGCACACCGACACCACGCCCTGGCCGGCCTGCTCGCGCACGCTCACCTGCACGGGCTTGCCGCCGCCATAGCGCAGCGCGTTGGTCAGCAGGTTGGTGACCACCTGCTCCAGACGCACTTCGTCCCCGTACATCCACAGCTGCGGCGGGGCGTCCAGCCCCAGCACCGTGCCGGTGGTGCGGGCCTGCTCGGCCATCGCATCGACGATGCGGCGCACCAGGGCGGCCAGATCCATGCGCGCGGGCGCGATGGCAAGGCGGCCGGTGCGGATGCGCGAGGCATCCAGGATGTCGTCGAGCAGGCGGATCATGCTGCGGATCTGCCGCTCGTCGCTCTCGGTCATCGTGCGCAGCGTGCCCAGCTCGGGCGGCTTGCCGCCGTCGATCATCCGCTTGCGCAGCTGCACCTGCAGGTACAGCGTGTTGAGCGGGTTGCGCATCTCGTGCGACACCATGGACATGAAGTCGTCGCGCATGCGCACCGCGCGCTGCAGTTCCTCATGCGCGTGCTGCAGGGCCTGGCGCTGCCGGAACAGGTCCACGAAGACCGCGACCTTGCTGCGCACCATGTGCGCGTCCAGGGGTTTGTAGAGGAAATCAACGGCGCCGCTCTCGTAGCCGCGGAAGGAGTGGTTCAGCTCACGGCCGGCCGCGGTCACGAACACGATGGGGATGTGGCGCGTGCGCTCGGTGCCGCGCATCAGCTCGGCCAGCTCGAAGCCGTTCATGACCGGCATCTGGACGTCCAGCATGGCCAGGGCGAACTCGTGCTCGAGCATGAGCGACAGGGCTTCCTCGCCCGAGCGTGCGCAGAACACCTCGCGGCCGTCGGCGCGCAGCAGCGCCCGCAGGGCGATGAGGTTGCCCTCCAGGTCGTCGACCAGGAGGATCTTCACGGGTGGCGGAGGAGGACTCATGGGCAGATCAGCTTGGGCAGGAGGTCGTGCAGTTCGGCCAGCGTGAGCACCTGGTCGGCGCCGGCCCGAACGAGCGCCGCGCGAGGCATGGCGGCGTGCGCCGCCTCGGCCGGATCTTGCACCAGGGCCAGGCCGCCGCACTCGCGCACCCGGGCCAGGCCGCGCGCGCCGTCTTCGTTGGCGCCTGTCAGCACCAGGGCGGCGAAGCGTTCACCGAAGGCCTCGGCGCCCGACTCGAACAGCAGGTCGATGGAGGGCCGCGAAAAGTGGACCGGCGGCTCGCAACTGAGCGAGAACGTTCCGTCGGGCTCGATCAGCAGGTGGTAATCCGCCGGCGCGAAGTACAGGTGGCCCGGTAGGAGCGGCTCGCCCGGCTGGGCCTCGCAGGATTGCAGGGGGAGCCGGGCCCCGAAGATCTCGGCCAGTTGGCTGTCGTGGCCGGCCGGCAGGTGCAGCACCACCACGATGGGCACGCGGGTCTCGGCTGGCAGGGAGGCCAGGATGACCATGAGGGCATCGATGCCCCCGGCCGACGCGCCGATGGCCAGCGCCTGCAGCCCGCCGGGCGGCGTGGATGGCGTGGCGTTCATGAGCCGGCCTCCTTGAGCTTGCGATAGATGCGTTCGCGCCGGGCGACGGGCTCGAACCTGGAGCCCCAGGCCGAGAACTCGAGCGTCTCCTTCGATCCCAGCCCCAGGAAGCCGCGGTGCGTGAGCGACTCGTGGAACAGCCCGAGCGCGCGGTCCTGCAGCTTGCGGTTGAAATAGATCAGCACATTGCGGCAGGACACCAGGTGCGTCTCGGCGAACACGCTGTCAGTGGCCAGGCTGTGGTCGGCGAACGTGATGCTCTCGCGCAGCTCGCGGTCGAGCACGGCGTTGCCGTAATGCGCGGTGTAGTAGTTGGAAAAGCTTTCCTTGCCGCCCGCGCGCTGGTAGTTGTGGGTGAACAGTTGCAGCGAATCGAGCCGGTAGATGCCCTTGCGGGCGCGCTCCAGCGAGGCGGTGTTGATGTCGGTCGCGTACAGCATGGTGCGCGGCAGCAGGCCTTCCTCGCGCAGCAGGATGGCCAGCGAATAGGCCTCTTCGCCGGTGCTGCAGCCAGCCACCCAGACCTTGATCGACGGATAGGTGCGCAACACCGGCGCCACCTGTTCGCGCAGCGCCAGGAAGTACGGCGGATCGCGAAACATCTCGCTGACCGGCACGGTGAGGTGCTGCAGCAACTGCTGGAAGGCCTCGGGATCGCGCAGCATCCGCTCCTGCAGCGCCGTGATGCTCGGTGCCCCCATCTGCTCGCGCGCGTGCTCGACCCGCCGCCGCAGCGAGGCGATCGAGTAGTCCCGAAAGTCGTGCCCCCAGCGCAGGTAGATCGCCTCCACCAGCAGCCGCACCTCGATGTCAACCAGCGTCATGCCCCTCCCCGATGCAAGCGGCAGCCACACCAGGCAGCCGGCGCGCGTGACCCGCCAGGGCAGCCGCCGCAAGGCGCTGCCCGCTCCAGCGGCTACCGCGGAACCGGCTTCGCCGGGCCGCTGGTTGCGCCCCCTGGGGGGAGGCGGCCGAAGGCCGCTTCGGGGGGGTCATATCTTCCGCATCCACACGCGAATCAATGAGAACAGACGCTCGAGTTCGATCGGCTTGGCCAGGTAGTCGCTCGCCCCGGCCGCCAGGCATTTTTCCTGGTCGTCGCGCATGGCCTTGGCCGTGATCGCGATGATCGGCAGCTTTTGCCAGCGCGAATTCCGGCGGATCTCGCGCATCGCGGTGTAGCCATCCATCTCCGGCATCATGATGTCCATCAGCACGAGGTCGAACGCGGTGTCCGGGCGCCCCAGCTGCTGCAGGGCCTCCACGCCGTTGCGCGCCACCTCCACCCGTGCGCCCTTGTGCTCCAGCGCGCTGGTCAGGGCGAAGATGTTGCGCACGTCGTCGTCCACCACGAGGATACGTCGGCCTTCGAACGCGCGGTCACGGCTGCGCGCGGCACGCAGCATCGTCTGCCGTTCGCTCGACAGGTCGGCCTCCACCTGGTGCAGGAACAGCGTCACCTCGTCGAGCAGCCGCTCGGGCGAGCGAGCGCCCTTGATGATGATGGAGCGCGAATAGCGCATCAGCTGCGCTTCTTCTTCGCGGTCGAGATCGCGGCCGGTGTAGACGATCACCGGCGGGAAGGAGCGGCTTTCGCCGGATGCCATGCGCTCGAGGAGCTGCTGTCCGCTCATGTCGGGCAGCTTCAGGTCGATGATCATGCAATCGAACACGGAGTGGGTCAGGGCCTGCAGCGCTTGGCTGCCTTCGGCCACCGCCGTGATCTCCACGCCGTCGTCGCCGATCAGGTGGGACACGCTCTCGCGTTGGCGCGGATCGTCCTCGACCAGCAGCACGCGCTTGACCTTCTGGCTCAGCTTCGTCTCCAGTCGCTCGAAGATGTCGCGCAGCTGCGCGCGAGTGGCGGGCTTGACCGCGTAGCCGATCGCGCCCATCTGCAGCGCGGTCTCGGCCCGGTCCTCGGCCGACACCACGTGCACCGGGATGTGTCGCGTGCGCGGCTCGTCCTTCAGGCGTTGCAGCAGCGACAGCCCGCTGCCATCGGGCAGGCGCAGGTCCAGCAGCACCGCCTGCGGCTGCTGCTCCATGGCCAGCTGCATGCCGGCCTCCGCGTGGTGCGACACCAGGCACCGGTAACCCAGCTCGTGGGCCAGGTCGAACAGGATGCGGGCGAAGGCCTCGTCGTCTTCGATCACCAGCACCGTGCGACGTGTCCCGGGCGGATCGGCCCGATCGTCTGGAAAGGCCGGGGCCGGCTGCGGCACGGGCGAGGCAGGCACGGCCGGCGACGCCGGGGCGGCCGCGGGGGGTGTGGTCGGCGCCGCCGGATGTGCCGCGGAAGCGGGGGGCGGGGATTCGGCCGGGCCCTGGTACTGCAGCGGCAGCGACAGGGTGAAGGTGCTGCCCTGGCCCGGCACGCTGTCCACGCCCAGCGTGCCGCCCAGCAAGCCCGCCAGGTCGCGGGAGATCGACAGGCCCAGGCCCGTGCCACCGAAGCGTCGGCTCTCCGTGCCGTCGGCCTGGCGGAAGGCCTCGAAGATCAGCTCGTGCTGCGAGGGATCGATGCCGATGCCGCTGTCGCGCACGGCGAAGAGCACCTGCTCGCCCTCGCGCCGCACCGACAGCTCGACACTGCCCTGGTCGGTGAATTTGACGGCATTCGACAGCAGGTTCTTCAGGATCTGCTCCAGCCGCTGCGAATCGGTGAACAAGGTGCCGGGGACGTCCGGCGCCATGTTCAGCTCGAAGCGCAGGCCCTTGCGTTCGGTGAGCGGCTCGAACTGGTTGCGCAGTCCTTCGACCAGCCCGCGCAGGACGCTGACCTCGGGGCGGATCTCCAGCTTGCCCGCTTCCACCTTGGCGATATCCAGCACGTCGTTGATCAGCGCCAGCAGGTCGTTGCCGGAATCGTGGATCGATTCGGCGAACCGGACCTGCTCCTCGCTCAGGTTGCCCTGCGGGTTGTCCGCCAGCAGCCGCGCCAGGATCAGCGCGCTGTTCAGCGGCGTGCGCAACTCGTGCGACATGTTGGCCAGGAACTCCGACTTGTAGCGGCTGGCACGCTGCAGCTCCTCGGCTCGCGCCTGAAGCTGCGACTGCGCACGGCGCAGCTCGTCGCGCTGGTGTTCCAGCTTCTCGGTCTGCTCGGACAGCTGCAGGTTGGTCTGCTCCAGCTCGGCCTGCTGGTTCTCCAGGCTGGCCTGCGATTCCTTCAGTGCCTGGGCATGCTCCTCCAGCTCCTCGTTGCTGGTGCGAAGCTCCTCCTGCTGGACCTGCAGTTCTTCGTTGAGCTGCTGCGTCTCGGCCAGCATGTCCTGCAGGCGGCGGCGGTTCTGGGCGGCCTGGATCGACGCGCCCAGGTGGCTGCCGATCGCCTGCACCAGTTCGACGTCGCGCGGCTGCAGCGCACGCAGCAGGCCCAGCTCGATCACCCCGTGCAGTTGTCCTTCGTGCAGCACGGGGGCGAGCAGGACCGACTGCGCCGTGGAGTGGCCCAGGCCCGAATTCACCCGCAGGTAATCCGGCGGCACCGAATCGAGCGCGATGACGCGCCGCTCGGTGGCGCATTCCCCCACCAGGCTGCGGTCGGCGGGCAGGTGCGAGCCGGCCCCCTCGGCCTCGGGGGACCAGCCCCACGTGCCGGCCCGCAGCATGCCGCCCGAATCAGGGACGTACAGGGCGCCGGCGGCCATGCCGAGGTAGCGGGACAGGAACTCGAGCGCGCCATGGGCGACGCCGCCGAGCGCCTGCTCGCCGGCCAGCCGCTCGCCCAGCTGCGACTGGCCGTCGCGCAGCCAGGCCTGCGCCTGCAGCATCTCGGCCTGCCGGCGCTGCTCCTCGAAGGCGGCGTCGTACAGGGTGGAGAGCTGGGTCAGGTCGCGCCAGCCGCGCCAGGCCATGGCCAAGCCCACGCTGAGCATGAGCAGCACGAACAGGATGACCCCGATGACCGCATTGCGATTGGCCAGCGCCACCTGTTCCTGCCGGATGCGCTGCTCTTGCGCGATCAACTGCCGGAACTCCGAACGCACGGCCTGCCGCAACTGCCGGCCTTCCTCCAGCCGCTCGCCAGGGCTGTAGTTGCGATCGAAGCGCTTGAGCTCGATCTGCTGCTGCGCAAAGCGTAACCAGCGCTCCTGCAGATCGTTGATGCGGCGCAGGCGGTCCTGTTGCTCGGGACGACGGAGCATCAGGTGGCGCAGCTGTTCGCGCTCCGCGTTGCCTGAGGAAACGGCGTTCTCGAAGGGTTCGAGGAAGCGCGGATCACCGGCGATCAGGTAGCCGCGCAGGCTGGCCTCCATCTCCAGGTCGCGGATCTTGGCGGCGTATGCGCGGTTGATCGCCTCGTCCGTGGTCTCGACCGCCTCCAGCGTGTTCACCAGGTACAGCACCAGGGCGATGAACACGATGGCGCTGGCGAGACCCAGCGCCAGGGGCAGCGCGACGTTTCGCACGAGGATGCGTCGGAAGGTTCGGGGGTCGTTCGGCGTCGTCATGGCAGGGTCCGGCTGAGCAACCGGCGAGTGTGCCGCAAACATGGCTCATCAGATGACAAGACAAGGCCGGGTGAGACAATCCGGCCCATGAGCGCCGTCTGGATCGAACCCCCCGAAACCCCTGGCCGACCCGGCCGGATCGAGCGTGAAACGCACAAACTGGAAAAGCGCCTGTGCCGCCTGATGGGCCAGGCGATCGCCGACTACCGCATGGTGGAAGAAGGCGACAAGGTGATGTGCTGCCTGTCCGGCGGCAAGGACAGCTACGCGATGCTGGACATCCTGCTGAAGATGCAGCAGCGGGCGCCGGTGCGTTTCGACATCGTGGCCGTGAACCTCGACCAGAAGCAGCCTGGATTTCCGGCGCATGTGCTGCCCGAATACCTCGGTCGCATCGGCGTGCCGTTCCACATCGAGAACCAGGACACCTACTCCATCGTCAAGGACAAGATCCCCGAGGGCAAGACGATGTGCAGCCTGTGCTCGCGCCTGCGCCGCGGCATCCTCTATCGCGTGGCCGGCGAGCTGGGCGCCACCAAGATCGCCCTGGGCCACCACCGCGACGACATCCTGCAGACGCTGTTCCTCAACATGTTCTTCGGCGGCAAGCTCAAGGGCATGCCGCCCAAGCTGGTGAGCGACGATGGTCGCCACATCGTGATCCGGCCGCTGGCCTACGTGGCCGAAAAAGACCTGGTGCGCTGGGCCGCCCACCGGCAATTCCCCATCATTCCTTGCACGTTGTGCGGCAGCCAGGAAAACCTGCAGCGCAAGCAGGTCGCGGCCATGCTCCAGGAGTGGGAGCGAAAGCACCCGGGGCGGCTGGAGAACATGTTCTCGGCCTTACAAAATGTCGTGCCTTCGCATCTGGCCGACACCGCACACTACGATTTCAAAGGTCTGCAAGCCACGGGCGTCCCCAGCGAGGACGGTGACAAGGCCTTCGATCCGCCGGAGTTCCCCGCATCCCCGGCCGCCCCGGGCCTGCAGATCGTGAGTCTCTGAGGCGCCGGGCCACGGGCCAGCGCCGCGGCAACAAGGGAGCCTGCATGACACGATCCTGGATGCGCTGGACCGGCGGTTTGCTGATCGCCGCCGCCGCGTTGCTGGCCGGTTGCGCCACCGGCTACCGCATGGACAACTCGGTCCAGTCCTTCTCGGCGCTCACGGCCCTGCCGGCCAATCCCACCTATCGGTTCGAGTGGCTGCCCTCGCAGCGCGGACCGGCGCAATCGGCGCTGGAGGCCATGGCCGACCCGGCGCTGTTCCAGGCGGGCCTGCGGCGGGACGACGCCTCGCCGCGCTACTCGGTCCAGGTCGAGGCTGGCCTGCAGCGCATGCGCTCGCCGTGGGCCGATCCCTGGGACCCTGGCTGGGGCTGGGGCTGGGGCGTGGGCCTCGGAGCACGCCGGGGTGGCGGCGCAGTCGGCCTGGGCTTCGGCTCTCCCTTCTGGCCGCGTGCCGAGTCGCCCTGGTACCGACGCGAGGTGCGCGTGCTGATGCGTGACCTGTCGAACAACCAGGTGGTCTACGAAACGCGCGCCGTCAACGAAGGGCCGTGGCTCGACGACGCGGTCGCGTACCCGGCCCTGTTCCAGGCGGCGCTCCAGGGTTTCCCGAATCCGCCGCCGGGACCCCGCCGAGTCGACCTGCAGGTCGGCGGCTCGCGCTGACAGTCCTGTCGGTGCGTCCTTCTTAGAATCGCGCCCCATGGAAGCGACGCGCATCATTGCCGTTCGGCACGGCGAAACCGCCTGGAACGTGGACGCGCGCATCCAGGGCCAGCTGGACATCGCGCTCAACGACACCGGCTGGTGGCAGGCCGAACGCGTCGGACGCGCGCTGGCCGCCGATCCCGTCGCCTGCATCTACGCCAGCGACCTGATGCGCGCCTGGCACACCGCCGAAGCCATCGCCCGGGCCGCAGGCGCCCCGGTGGTCGCCGAAGCCGGCCTGCGCGAGCGACGCTTCGGGTCGTTCGAGGGCAAGACCTTCAAGGACATCGAGGCTGCCTGGCCCGAGCAGGCCCTGCACTGGCGGCGCCGCATCCCCGACTGGACCCCACCCGAGGGCGGCGAATCGCTGCTGGCGCTGCGCGAGCGCGTGCGCGGCACGGTCGACCAGCTGGCCTCGCGCCATCTCGGCGAGCTGATCGTGCTGGTCGCGCACGGCGGCGTGCTGGACGCGCTGTATCGCCTGGCCACGGGCCAGGCGGTGGACACGCCGCGCACCTGGCAACTGCAGAACGGCGCCATCAATCGCCTGCTCTGGTCGCGCGGGCAGCTGGCGGTGGTGGGCTGGTCCGACACACAACACCTGGAACGCGAAGCCACCGATGAGAACACCGTATGAACGGCTGAAGAAGCTGGTGGGCCGCGGCGTCGCCGAGATCGACACGCCGGCCGCGGTGGTCGACCTCGATGCCATGCACCGCAACCTCAACCGCATGGCCGAGTTCGCGCGCAAGCACGGCATCCGCTGGCGCCCGCACGCCAAGATGCACAAGAGCTCGGCGCTGGCGCGGCTGCAGATGCAGGCCGGCGCCTGCGGCGTGTGCGTGCAGAAGACGGCCGAGGCCGAGGTGATGGCCGCTGGCGGCGTGCACGACATCTACATCACCAACCAGGTCATCGCGCCGGTCAAGCTGGCGCGGGTGGCGGCGCTCGCGCACCGACTCGCGGCCGAGGGCGGGCGCCTGTCGATCGCGGTGGACAGCGGCGAGGGCGTGCACCGCCTGGCCCAGGCCATGAACCAGGCGCGGGCGGCGGGCGGCGTGCCCGCGGTGATCGACGTGTTCGTGGAGATCGACGTCGGGCAGGGCCGCTGCGGCCTGCCGCCCGGGCCGCGTGCGGTCGCCCTGGTGCACGAGATCCGGCGCCATGCGCCCCTGCGCTTCGCCGGCCTGCAGGCGTACCACGGGGGCGCCCAGCACCTGCGAGCGGCGCTCGAGCGGCGCGAGGCGATCGCCGCGGTGGTGCAGAAGGTGCAGGTGGCCCGCAAACTGATCGAGGCCGAGGGCGTGCCGGTGCCGCTGGTCACCGGCGCCGGCACCGGCACGCTCGTGTGCGAGGCGGCCAGCGGCGCCTTCGGTGAGGTGCAGGCCGGCTCGTTCCTGTTCATGGATGCCGACTACGCGGCCAACGAGCGCGACCCGGCCCAGCCCTTGTTCGAGCAGGCGTTGTTCGTGCGCACGCAGGTCATCAGCGTGGCCGCCACCCACGCGGTCTGCGATGCCGGCCACAAGAGCCACAGCATCGATTCGGGCATGCCCACGGTGCTCGCTGCACGGCAGCCGGGCGGCCTGAGCTTTCGCAACGGCGGCGACGAGCACGGCATCCTGGTAGGGCCCCGGCTGCCGGCGCTGGGCGAACACCTGTGGCTGATACCGGGCCACTGCGACCCGACGGTCAACCTGCACGACCACCTGGTCGCGGTCAGCGGCGGCCTGGCCGAGGGCCGCATCGACCGCATCCTGCGGGTCGACGCACGGGGAGCCAGCACATGAGGGCGGCGGCAGGCCCTGGGCGGCCCGGAAGTCTCAGGCGCCGGGAACGGCCTCGTCGCCAGGCGCGGCCAGCCTCATCTCGACGCTGAAGCCGCTGCCGGTCACCGGCAGCGCCACGTCGCCTCCGTGCACCCGTGCCACCACGTCCGCCAGCACCAGCCCGAGCCCAGGCATTGCCTCGTAGTCCTCCTCGGCCAGGGCGCGTTCGAGGTTCTCGCGTTGTGCCGGCTCGAGGCCGTGACCATCGTCGTCCACGCGCAGAACCTGCGGTCGCGGCACGCTCACCATCACGCTGCGCGCACCGTGGCGTTGGGCGTTGTCGATCAGGTTGATCAAGGCTGCCGTCAACAGGTCGGCGTCAGCCTCGATACGCGCGGGCCGCCGCACCTCGACGGCCAAAGAGGTGCCCGGAAGCGAGGCCACCAGGTCGTCGAGCTCCAAACTCACCCGACGGGGGCCGCCATCGGTCCTGAACAGCCCGAGCAGGGCGGCGACCACGTGCTGCAGGCGCTGGGCGGCATCGCGGACACGCTGCAGCCGCGGCTGCAGCGTCGTCGGGGCCTCCCGCAAGGCGATGCTGATCTGCGCGTCAATGCCGGCCAGTGGTGTGCGCATGGCATGTGCCGCGTGCGCGCTGAATCCGGCCTCCCGCCGTATCCGGTCGGCCAGTCGCTCGGACAGCACGTCGAGCGCGTGCTGCAGCGGCTCCAGCTCGGACCGTTGCGCCGGGCCGAGCCGCAGCGGCCCTTCGGCGGGGTCGTGCGCCGCCAGCCGCTCCGACAGGGCCTGCAGCGGCCGCAGTTCCTGCCAAAAGCGCGCCCGCAGCCACACATGCCCCACCAGCGCCATCGCGAGTGCGGCCAGGGATGCGCTCAGCGCCACTTCCAACTGGGCTTCGCGGCGTTCGCGACGCTCGTGGGCCACGTAGAGGATGTGCCCGCTGTCGAGCATCCGGCCGAAGATCCGCCACCCTCCGGCGCTGCCCAGCCCGAACCGCGCCACTGCCTGAAAGGGCTCCATGGGCGCCAGGGCCGAGCGCAGGACCAGGTGCCCGGCCGAATCGATCAGCTGCCAATCGAAGGGAATGTCGACTTCCGCGGACACGGGCACCTCGGCCGCGGCCCGCCAGCCCTCGATCGGCACCCGCCGGATCACCGCACCGAGCATGTCCGCGGCCGCCTCCAACCGGTCGTCCAACTGCTCGTCGATTTCATGCTGAACGGCCAGCCATACAGCGCCCGACACGGCGGCCATCCACAGGATGGACCAGGCCAGCAAAGTCCTCGATAGCCGCGCCCGAATCGACGGGGTGCTCCTCATGGCACCAGTCGGTAGCCCAGGCCGCGCACAGTCTCGATCAGGGACCGGCCCAGTTTGCGGCGCAGCGCGGAGACATGGACTTCGAGCGCGTTGCTGGCGATCTCGGCTTCGAATCCGAGCACCAGCCGCTCCAGGTCCTGCTTGCCGACGATCCGACCGGCTCGCCGCGCGAGGGCCTCCAGCAGCGCCCACTCGCGGGCGGTGAGGGGCACGGCCTCGCCAGCCAAGCTGGCGGTTCGCGCGGCCAAGTCCAGCTCGACCTCGCCGAGACGCAGGCGGTCCGTCGCCGCTCCGGCGGTGCGCCGCATCACGGCGCGCAGCCGCGCGAGCAGCTCCTCGGGCGCGAAAGGCTTGACGAGGTAGTCGTCCGCCCCGCCGTCAAGGCCTTCGATGCGGTCCCGCAATCGGTCCCGCGCCGTCAGCACGATGGCCGGCGTGGCATCCCCGCGCGCGCGGCGGGCGCGCAGCCAGTCGATGCCCGAGCCGTCGGGCAGCTGCCAGTCGACCAAGAGGGCATCGAGCGGCTCGTCGCGCAGGGCTTGCGTGTGCGCCAGGTCGCAGCACCAGTCCACGCGGTGACCCTCGCTCCGCAGGAAGTCACGCAGGCCCTCTCCCAGGATGTCGTCGTCTTCCAGCAGCAGCAGTCGCATGTCGGGTGGTTGTGGCCAAGGCGCGGCAGCTTCAGGCTCGCTTCAGGTGGAGACGCTGCAATGCCGCTAGATGTCCGAATTGTCGTCCCGATCGCCGCGCCTGCCCCTGGCAGCGCGCGGCTCCCATGCCCCTGCTTGCATTCGCGGCCTCGCCGCACTGTCGCTGCTGTGCCTGTTCGCCGGCCCGGGGATGTCTCAACCCCTGCCCGCCTCCGTCGTGCCGCAGGCACCTGTTGGCGCCGCCACGCCCACCCTCGGCCTGCCGGCGGTGCTGCAGGCGGCTCGCGACAACATCCAGGTCTCGATCGCGCGGCGCCTGCAGGCCGCTGCGCGAGCCGATGTCCTGGCCGCCGACCGCGCTCCCACGCCCGTGTTCAGCGCCAAGGCCGGATCGATCGACCTGAACAACGGCATCGGTCCCGGTTCGCCGCTGGGCGGCAAGCGCATCGACAAGGAGCTCGGTTTTGACTGGACCCTGGAGCGCGGCAACAAGCGCGCCCTGCGGGTGCGCTCGGCCGAGTACGTCTCCGAGGCTGCCGCGTGGGAAGCGTCCGAGGTCGCCCTGCAGCAGCAGCTGGCGGCGGTGCAGGCCTTCTACGAGCTGCTGTCAGCGCAGGAGCGCATCACGCAACTCGAAGCGCTGGAGCGGGGCGCCAGCGAACTGAGCACCGCGGCGCAGCGCCGCCAGCGTGCGGGGGACATTTCCCAGCAGGACGCCGTTCGCACCGACATCGAATTCCAGCGGGCGATCGCTGAGCGGCTGGCGGCCCAGGCTGAGCGCGAGCGCGCCAGCCTGGCCCTGGCCCAGCTGTCCGGGCTCGCGCCGCCCCTGGCGGTGCGCGCCGATTGGCCTCAGGCCGGACAGGCGGACACGCTGCCCAGCGTCAACCCGGACCAGCGGGCCGATGTGCGCGCAGCCCAGCGCAAGGTGGAAGCCGCCCGGGTAGCCGTCGAGAGCGCCCAGGCCCTGCGCCGCAACGACGTCACCGTGGGCACCTCGCTGAGCCACTATCCCGGCACCTCGCGCGCGTTGATGGAGGTGCGGCTTGCCATGCCACTGGCCGGCATCCTGGGTAACTATGGCTACGAAGGCGAGATCGCTCGCGCGCACGCGCAGCTCGCCCAGGCCCAGGACGAACTGGACCGCACCCGCCGCCTGGCGCAAGGCGAATCCGCCCGCCTGGCGCAGGACCTGCAGGCTGCCCGTGCCCGTGCCGCCGCCTTCGAGGCCGAGATCGTGCCGCGGGCGCGACGCGTGGCCGACCTGGCCGAACTGGCGTACAGCCGTGGTGCGCTGCCCTTGGTCGATCTGATCGATGCGCGCCGCACGCTGCGCGCCGTGTTGCTGGAACAGCTGGCGGCACGTACCGACCACGCCCGCGCGCTTGCCAGCTGGCAGCTGCGCGCCAGCCCCGCCCAACCCTGATCCCCTTTTCGAACGGAACTCGTCATGCACGCCCGCCGAGCCTGCCTTCTGCCCATCGCCGCCGCGATGGTCCTGCTGTCTGCCTGCGGTGACCCGGCCAAACACGCCGCGGTGCCGCCCACACCCGCACCGCCCGTGATGGACGGCAGCCGGCTCTCCTTCGAGCCCGGCCACCCGCAGCTGAAGCAGTTGAACGTGGTCGCCGCGCAGGCGGCGCGCCCGCAGCTGATCGAGCTGCCAGCCCGCCTGGTCTGGAACGAGGACCGCACCCAGCGCATTCAGCCGGCCCTTGCCGGGCGGGTCGACCGGATCGCGGTCGACGTGGGGCAGCCCGTGCAGCGAGGCACGGTGCTCGCGCAGCTCGCGTCGCCCGATTTCGGAATCGCCCAGTCCGAGACGGCAAAGGCCCGGGTGGACGTGGCGTACCACGAGAAGTCGGTGCAGCGCCTGTCCGAGTTGTTCGAGGCTGGCGTGGTCGCCCGCAAGGAACTGGAGCAGGCGCAGGCCGAAGCCGCCCGCGCCCAGGCCGAGATGCAGCGCGCCCAGGCGCGGTCGCGCCTTTACGGCGGCGGCAGCGGGGTCGACCAGCGCCTGGCGATCGTCGCCGGCCTCACGGGGGTGGTGATGGAGCGCCATGTCACGCCGGGACAGGAGCTGCGCGCGGACGGCAGCGCGCCGCCGTTGTTCGTGATCAGTGATCCCACCAGCCTCTGGGTCCAGATCGACGCGCGTGAGACCGACGTCGACGCGCTGCGAATGGGCGCCGAATTCCAGCTGGTGGTGCCCGTGCTCGGCGGCGAAACCTTCCGCGGCATCGTCACGGCGGTGGCGGACGCGATCGACCCGACCTCGCGCACGATCAAGGTTCGAGGCATCGTGGCCAACCCGAAGCGCCGCCTCAAGGCCGAGATGCTGGGCACCGCCCGCATCGAGCGCGCCGCCGGGCAGGCCGTGGTCGTCCCGGCATCCGCCGTGCAGCTGCGCGGCACGTCTCACTGGGTCATGGTGCAGCCGGCGCCCGGCGTGTTCGAGCCGCGAGAGGTGAAGGCCGGTTGGCTAGGCCCCAAGGAGGTCGGCATCGTTCAGGGCCTGCAAGCCGGCGAGCAGGTCGTGACGGAGAACCTGTTGCTGCTGTCGCGCCAGTACACCCAGGCCCAGGAGGCCGCGCGTGAAACCAGGGCGCCAGGGGCTGAAGCCATCTCGGCCGGCAAGCTCAAACAGGGGGACACGCCTTGAAGCGGCTGATTCATTTCGCGGTCCATCAGCCGCTATTCATCGTGCTGGGGACGGTCCTGTTCGCCCTCGTGGGGCTGGTGTCCTTCAGCAACCTTTCGGTGGAAGCCTTCCCCGACGTCACCGACACCCAGGTGACGGTGATCGCGCTTTACCCGGGCCGCGCGGCCGAAGAAGTCGAAAAGCAGGTGACCCTGCCCATCGAGGTGGCCCTCTCCGGGCTGCCCAACTCGATCCGGGTGTTTTCGCACACGCAATTCGGCCTGTCCTTCACCGTCGTGACCTACGACGAGAAAGCCGATGTGATGGCGGTGCGGGCGCAGGTCAACGAGCGCTTGCGTTCAGTGGACCTACCGCCCGGCGTGCAGGCCAACATCGCGCCCAACGCCACGCCGGTCGGCGAAATCATGCGCTATCGCCTGCGTGGCGACAGCCGCTCCACCACCGAGCTGCGCACGCTGCAGGACTGGACCGTCGAACGCGCTTTGCGCCAGGTCCCCGGGGTGGCCGACGTGGTCGCCATGGGGGGCTTCATCAAGCAGTACGAGGTGCAGCCCGACATGGACCGGCTGCGCGCGGCGAAGCTGACCTTCCAGGATCTGCTCGAGGCGCTCGGGCGCGGCAACGCCAATGCGGGCGGCAGCTACGTGACGCAGGGGGCGCAGCAGTACGCGATCCGCGGCATCGGCCTGCTGCAGTCTCCCGACGACATCGGGCGGATCGCAGTGGCCAGCCGGGACGGCACCCCCATTCTGGTACAGGACGTGGCAAAGGTCGTGGTCGGCGCGGTGCCGCGCCTGGGAACCGTGGGGCAGGACCTGGACGACGACATCGTCACCGGCATCGTCCTCATGCGCAAAGGCGAGAACCCCAGCGTCGTGCTGAAGGCCGTGAAGGAGCGCATCGAACAGCTCAACGAACGAGGCCTGCCGCAGGACGTGAAGATCGTCCCCTTCTACGACCGCACCTGGCTCATGGGCAAGACGCTCTCTACGGTGTTCCGCAATCTCGTGGAAGGCGCGCTGCTGGTCTCGCTGGTGCTGTACGTGTTCCTGGGCAACCTGCGCGCCAGCCTGGCCGTGGTGGTGATCATTCCGCTGGCGCTGCTGGGGACCTTCACCGGACTGAAGATCATGGGGGTGCCGGCCAACCTGCTATCGCTGGGGGCGCTGGACTTCGGCATCATCGTCGACGGCGCCGTGATCGTGATCGAGAACATCATGCACCGCCTGGCCGTGAGGAAGGAGGAGATGACGGACGCGCGTCGGCGCGAGGTCATCGTGCAGGCGGCGGCGGAAGTGGGGCGGCCCACGCTGTTCTCGATGCTGATCATCATTGCCGCGCATATCCCGATCTTCGCGCTGCAGCGCCACGAGGGCCGGATCTTCCAGCCGATGGCGCTGTCCGTCACCGCAGCACTCATCGCCGCGCTGGCCCTGTCCCTCACGCTGGTGCCGCTGCTGGCCTACTGGATGTTGCGCCGGAACCTGCCTCACGGTGACAACCGCGTGGTCGCGGCCTGCAAGCGCTTCTACGAGCCGGTGCTGGACTGGTCGCTGGCGCACCGAAAGATCGTCATCGGGTTGGCCGTGGCTTCCTTCATCGGTGCGGTGGGCGTGGCCTCGCGATTGGGCTCGGAGTTCCTGCCCGAGCTCAACGAAGGCACGTTCTGGGTCAACCTGCGCTTGCCGGCCAGCATCTCCAACGACGAGGCCGCGCGCGTGCTGGGGCAGGTCAGGCGGGCGCTGGTCCAGATTCCGGAGGTTCGAAGCACCGTTTCCAAAGCCGGGCAGCCCGAGGACGGGACCGACCCCAAGACCATCAGCATGGCCGAGGTGTTCGTGGACATGAAGCCTGCCGAAGAATGGCGCAAGGGCCTCACGCGCGAGCAGTTGATCGACGAGATGGATCGTGCGGTCTCCGCGATCCCGGGCATGCGCCCGACCTTCTCGCAGCCGATCCGCGACAACGTGCTGGAGTCGATTTCGCAGGTCGACGGCCAGATCGTGATCAAGGTCTCGGGCGAGGACCTGGACGAGTTGCGCAACGTGTCGCAGGCCATCGAGCGCGAGGTCCGGCAGGTCAAGGGGGTCTATCGTGCCGAGATCGACCGCCAGGGCGAGCTGCCGCAACTGGTGATCGACATCGACCGCGCCCGTGCGGCCCGCGTCGGATTGAACGTGCAGGATATCCAGGACGTGGTCGAGGCGGCGCTGGCTGGCAAGGCCGCTACGCAGATCTGGGAGGGCGAGCGCAAGTTTTCGGTGGCGGTTCGACTGGCGGGTGACCGCCGGGTGATCGCCGCACTGCCGCAGACGCTGCTGTCCACCCCCGATGGCGGCACCGTGGCCCTGGGCTCCGTCGCGCAGGTGCGTGAAGTCAGCGGGGCGATGAACATCGCGCGCGAGGCCGGGCGCCGCACCATGGCGATCGGCATCTTCATCAAGGACCGCGACATGGGCTCGGTGGTGGCCGACATGAAGGCCCGCGTCGCCGCCAACGTGGCCATGCCGCCGGCCTACACGCTCACCTGGTCCGGCGAGTTCGAGAACCAGGAGCGCGCGATGCAGCGGCTGTCGGTGGTGGTGCCGATTTCGCTGCTGCTGATCTTCGTGTTGCTGTTCGACGCCTTCAAGTCGGTGCAGCTGGCCGCAATGATCTTGGTGAACGTGCCCCTGGCGCTGATCGGCGGCTTCCTGGCCCTGTGGTTCACCGGCATTCCCTTGTCGGTGTCCGCCGCGATCGGGTTCATCGCCTTGTCTGGCCAGGCGGTCCTCAATGGCGTGGTCATGCTGTCGGTGTTCGGCCAGTTGCGCGCCTCCGGCCACGATGTGCTCAGCGCGGTGCGCCAGGGCTCGGTGCAGCGGCTGCGCACGGTGCTGATGACCGCATTGTTGGCAGCGCTGGGCCTGCTGCCGATGGCGCTGTCACGCGACATCGGCTCGGAGACCCAGCGCCCGCTGGCCATCGTGGTGATCGGCGGACTGATCACCGCGACGCTGCTGACCCTGGTGGTGCTGCCCGCCCTCTATGCCGCCTGGTTCACCCGTGCCGAGCGGCGGGCCAAGGCCCGCAGCGGCGAGGTGCTGCCCGGCTCGGCCGTGCAGCCCGTGCTGGCGTCTCCCGCATCTTCGTCGGAGTCGTCGCACTGAACCTCGACTTCCCCGCGCCGTTCTGGCCCCGCCCTTCCGCCACAAGTGAAGGGCCACATCGACCTCAAAGGATTTTGATGCGCAAGCTCCTTGCCTCCCTTGCTTCCCTGGCCGTGCTGTTCGGGGCGTCTGCCCAGGCCGCGCCTGCGACACCCCGCGCCCCCTCCAACGCCGCGTCCCTGTCGGGAGGCGCGCCCCAGAAAAAGGAACGCAAGGCCGCTCCCAAGAGGAAAAAATCCGCCGCCACGTCGAAATCGCGGCGGTAGTCGCGATGCGTCCGGCGCACGTCGCGTTCGCGCCAGGCGCCGCGCGGCGCCACGCCCGCCCACGAGTTGCGACCGTCGCGCCGTGGAAGCTGGTGGCCGCCGCGTCCTTGTGGATGGCGGCGCTGCCGAACCTGCCGTTGTGGAGCGCGCTCGCGTACCTGGGCGTGTTCGCCGAGGCAAGCGGGTGGATTCTGGCTTGGGGACTGGCCGTGGCGATCTCCGCGGGAGTCTTTGCGTTCGTGAGCGTCTTCAGCTGGCGCTGGACGCTCAAGCCGCTGCTGGTGGTGCTGTTGGTGGCCTCTTCGGTGGCTGCCCACTTCATGCAGGCCTACGGGGTGGTCTTCGATTCGACGATGCTGGACAACATCGTCCAGACCGACCTGCGCGAAGCAGCCGCGCTCGCCAGTCCAACGCTGTTGGCGTGGGTGTTGCTGTTGGGGGTGGTTCCGGCATGGCTCGTGGTCCGTACGCCGGTCGACTTCGTGCGCTGGCCGCGGCAGGTGGCTCGCAATGCTGGTGCCGTGGCCGTGGCCCTGCTCGTGGTCGTTTTGTCCCTGCTGGCGTGCTTCCAGCCGCTGGCATCGCAGATGCGCAACCACAAGCAGCTGCGGTATCTCATCACTCCCCTGAACATGGTCTACGCCGCCGGTGTCGCGACGGCTCAGCCCTTCCTGCACCGCGGCGCCCGGGTGGCGATCGGGGAAGACGCGCGGCGCCAAGCCGTGGCCGGGGCCCGGCCGCCCCTTCTGGTGCTGGTGGTCGGGGAAACCGCCCGCAGCGATCACTTCGGGCTGAACGGCTACGCGCGGGACACGACGCCGCGGCTGGCCGCAAGAGGCGTCGCCAGTTGGCGCCAAGCCTGGTCCTGCGGCACCAACACGGCCACGTCCCTGCCCTGCATGTTCTCGCATCTCGGCCGCGAAGGCGTGGGCTCGGCCGGTGCGTACGAGAACCTGCTGGACGTGGTGCAGCGCGCCGGCCTGGCGGTGCTGTGGATCGACAACCAGTCTGGCTGCAAAGGCGTGTGCGATCGCGTGCCGCACGTCGTCAACTCGGCCGAGCTGCACCCTCGGCACTGCAAGGACGGTGAATGCCTGGATGCGGTCCTGCTGGAGGGGCTCGACGAACACATCGCGGCCTTGCCCGAAGCGCGGCGGGCCCGGGGGGTGGTGGTGGTGCTGCACCAAATGGGGAGCCACGGCCCCGCCTACTCGCGCCGTTCCCCACCTGAAGCCAAGCGATTCCAGCCGGAGTGCACCCGTGCCGACCTGCAGGCCTGCGATCGCGAGGCGCTCGTGAATGCCTACGACAACTCCATCGCCTACACCGACCAGGTGCTGGCGTCGACCATCGATTGGCTTGACGGCAGGCGGCAGCACTACGACGCGGCCATGGTCTATGTCTCCGACCATGGCGAGTCACTCGGTGAGCACAACCTGTTCCTGCACGGGCTTCCCTACGCCATGGCGCCGGATGCCCAAAAGCATGTCGCGTGGATCACCTGGCTGAGTCCCGAGGTTGAGCAGCGGTCGGCGATGCGCATGGACTGCCTGCGGTCCCTGCGAGACCGGCCGGTCTCGCACGACCACTTCTTCCATGCGGTGCTGGGCTTGCTGCAGGTGAGGTCGGCGGTGTACCGCCGGGACCGAGACCCCTACCTCGCGTGCTTTGGCTGAGGCGGATCCTAAGCCGGCGCCCCCCAAGCGGCGACCCTGCCGGCATCCGGGTCTCGTGTACAAGAACGCCGTCCGCTGGCACCCTGACGTCGCAGGTGGCCGCCGGCTGGCAACGGGAATGACCGATTCAACAATGCGTAATCGATTACGTTAAGTAGAATCCGGCCAGGTGGCGCCGCCGGCGCCCAACCAGGAGACCCGATGTCCAAAGCCTTCGCCAGCCAGGCCGACCTGGCCGACAAGAAGATCACCTTCGAGCAGCTGAGCCCCCATTGCTGGGCCTATACCGCCGAGGGCGACCCGAATTCGGGCGTCATCATCGGCGAGAAGTTCATCATGGTCAGCGACGCCACCGCGACCCCCGCGATGGCCCGTGACCTGATCGCCCGCATCCGCGAGATCAGCGACAAGCCCATCAAGTACGTGCTGCTCACGCACTACCACGCGGTGCGCGTGCTGGGCGCCAGTGCCTTCTTCGCCGAAGGCGCCACGGAGATCATCGCCAGCCAGGGCACGGCCGAGCTGATCGCCGAGCGCGGCAAGGAAGACATGCAGTCCGAGATGGACCGTTTTCCCCGCCTGTTCCGCAACGCCGAAAGCGTGCCGGGCCTGACCTGGCCCACGCTGGTGATCGGCGGCGGCGACCCCAACCGCGGCGAGGTACCCGGCAAGCTCACCGTCGACCTGGGTGGCGTCCACGTGCAGATCTGGCACCCCGGCAACGGCCACACCCGCGGCGACACCATCGCCTGGGTCGAAGAAGAGAAGGTGCTGTATTCGGGCGACCTGGTCGAGTACGAGGCCGGCGTCTACACCGGCGATGCGCACCTGGAGGAATGGCCGGCCACGCTCGAGGCGCTGCGGGCGCTGAACGCGCAGGCCATCGTGCCCGGACGCGGCGAGGCCATGAAGGGCGGCGACAACGTCGACAAGGCACTCGACTACACCAAGCGCTGGGTCGAAACCCTGTTCCGCTGCGCCAAGGAAGCGGCCGCCGCCAACATGGACCTGAAGGCCACCATGGCGCACACCCGCAAGAGCATGGACCCGATCTTCGGCCACGTCTTCATCTACGAGCACTGCCTGCCCTTCGACGTGAGCCGGGCCTACGACGAAGCGCGCGGCATCAAGAATCCGCGCGTGTGGACGGCGGAGCGCGACAAGGAGATGTGGTCCTCCCTGCAGGAGTGAGGGCATCGAGCTGCTGCGCGGGCCGATATCGCAGCGGCGCTTCTCGCCGTACCCAAGTACGGCTGCGATGCTCACTGCGATCTCGACCCGCTCGCGACGCTCGCTGTCCCTCACTCCCCTCGATGCGGCTCGCTGCGCATCGCCTGGGCAGTGAGCGGGGAGGATCAGGCGGGGGCCCAGGTCATGGGGCGTCTGGCGGCGACCAGGGCTGCGGTGGCCAGCAGGGCCAAGCCGAAGGACAGCCCGGGCGCGCCGTTCCATTGCAGGAGCGCGCCGCTGACCAGCGGACCGGCCATGCCGCCGGCGGTGTAGCCGGTGATCATGGCGGCGGCGCCGCCGGCGGTGGCCCGTCCATCGAAGGCGTGCGCCACCTGCACCATGGTCAGGGTGTAGAGGGCGCCGCCGACCCCACCCCAGATCGTGCCCGCGACCCAGAACACCCAGGGCTGGCGATCGGCGATCGAGAACAGCAGGCTCGCGCCCAGCAGCAGGGCGGCGGCCGTGGTGAAGACCCGCGTGGGCCGCACCCGGTCGGCCGCCACCCCCGCCGGGTACTGGCACAGGAAGCTGCCGGTGCCGATGGCGCCCGCCACGCTGGCCGCCGCGCTCAGTCCCAGGCCCGATGAGGACGCGTAGGCGGCGCTCACCGAGCTGAGGCCGGCCTCGAACACGCCGCCGATGAAGGCCATCGCAGCCAGTCCCGGCAGCGCACACAGCGCGTGCCAGGTGCCGGCCTGCCCGGGTGCGGGCTTGTCCAGGTGATGGTCGGGAATGCTGAAGGCCATCGCGCAGCAGACGGTCACCAGCAACGCGGCCAGCACCAGCAGCGGCTGCGCCGCCAGGCCCAGCAGGCCCGGCATGAAGGGTCCGATGGCGAAGGCCGCGCCCATGCCGGTCTGGTACAGCCCCATCACGCGCCCCCGCTGGTCGGGTGGCGCCTCGCTGGCGAGCAGCGCTTCCGTGCCATTCCACAGGCCGGCCACGCCGATGCCGCCGACCACCGCCGCCGCGGACCAGGCCCAGATGTCGGAGCCGAATGCGTATCCCAGCGCCGCGACCACCTGCAGCGCGCTGCCCCAGCGGTACACCCGCAGCACGCCCCACCGCGCCAGCAGCCGCGGCACCAGCGGGATCAGCAGCATCACCATCAGGAAGGGCAGCATGGCGAAGGCGCCGATCACCGTGGTGCCGTGGCCATGCTGCTGCAGCAGCACCGCCAGCAGGGGCGCGGTCATGCCATAGGACATGACCATCAGCGAGGTGGCCAGCGCCAGCCGCCACACCACGGCCATGCGCGAAGGTTCGCGGCGCCTCACGTGCGCCCTGCCAGTTCGATCAGGTCCCGCTGCCAGCTTCGCAGCCGCGAGATCGCTGCGTCCCGCTGGGCGGGGCTGGCGACGTTGTGGATGCGCGCCGACACGGCGCAGTGTTCCCGGACGAGCTGCTCCTGATGGCGCTCCCAGACGGCATCCGGCGAGCGTTCGGCCCGGTCCAGAAGCCCTGCCAGCAGCGCCCGCGCCTGGCCGGCGTCGAGTTCCGGCGCCTGCAGCTGCTCCAGCGTGAGCCGCAGGTCGGCCTGGCGGCGCTGGCGCTCGGCCAGCGCGCGGGCCGGATCGAACACCGAGCGCGCCTTGTGCTCATGCAACACCTGCCGCTGCACCGGCTCCAGGCTGCCGTACAGGCGCTCGGCGTGCTCCTGGAACTGCTTGGCACGCTGCTGCGTCAGCTCGTGCGGCGGCAGCCGCAGCCACTTGCGCCGCCACTCCCGGTTGTTGCGCTCGTGCTTGGACGCCAGCTGGGCCAGGTTGGCCGGGGTGAGCCGGCGGGCCGTGGCCACCAGTGCCGGTTCGGCCTGCTCGCGCAAGCCGCGCAGCCGCTGCCGCAGCTCGTCGAAGACCCCGCACACCTGCTCGGCCGTCACATCGCCGGCGGCCATCTGCTCCATGCGAGCGAGCGTGCGCACCAGATGGGGCAGCTCGTCCTGGCGATGCCAGCGGTGCAGCCGCGCCAGCTCCTGGCGCACGTGCCTGGCCTGGTCGTCGTCGAAATCGAAGTAGCCGTCGAGCCACCAGTACGACAGCTCGCCCAGGTTGCTGTAACCCAGCTTGATCGCACTGCAGCCGACCAGCGCCAATGCCAGGAGCATGGCGCCGATAATCCCCCGGCCCAGGGGTGATGCATGGGTCATGAAAGACGAGCGTAACGAGATGTCAGCAGTTGATGTGGTGATCATGGCGGCCGGAAAAGGCACGCGCATGAAGAGCAGGACCCCCAAAGTTTTGCATCGATTGGGCGGCCGCGCCTTGCTTGCGCATGTGGTCGACTCGGCCGCCGGGTTGAGTCCGCGGCGAATGATCGTGGTCACGGGGCACGGCGGCGATGAAGTCGAGGCGGCCGCTCGCGCGTTTGCCGCGGCAGCCGGGCTGGCCGGCTGCGAAAGCGCGCGCCAGGAGCCGCAGCTGGGCACGGGCCATGCGGTGCAGCAGGCGCTGCCCCTGCTGCCCGACGACGGCATCTGCCTCGTCCTCAACGGCGACGTGCCGTTGATCGAGTCCGACACGCTGCGCGCCCTGGTGGACACCTGCGCGGGCGAGCGGCTGGCGCTGCTCACGGTTCGAATGCCCGACCCCACCGGCTACGGCCGCATCGTGCGCGAAGGCGACGCGGTGCGCGCCATCGTCGAGCACAAGGACGCCAGCGAATCCCAGCGGGCGATCGGCGAGGTCTACACCGGCTTCATGGCCGCACCCAACCGCCTGCTGCGCGATTGGCTCTCGCGCCTGACCAATGACAACGCCCAGGGCGAGTACTACCTGACCGACGTGGTCCAGCTCGCGGTTCGCGATGGCGTGGCCGTGGCGGCGCTGCAGGCCGCCGACACGCTGCAGGTCGAGGGCGTGAACAGCCCGCTGCAGTTGGCGCAGCTGGAGCGTGCGTTGCAGCGCCGCCGGGCCGAAGCCCTGATGGAGCAGGGCGTGCGGCTGATGGACCCGGCCCGCATCGACATCCGTGGCCGGCTGCAGTGCGCCGGCGACGTCGAGATCGACGTCAACTGCGTCTTCGAAGGCGAGGTGTCGCTGGGCGAGGGCGTGCGCGTCGGCGCCAACTGCGTCATCGCCAACGCCCGCATCGAGGCCGGCGCGGTCATCCAGCCCTTCACGCACGTGCAGGGCGAACGGGCCGGCGTCGAGATCGGCGAAGGCGCGGAGATCGGGCCCTTCGCCCGGCTGCGCCCCGGCGCCCGGCTGGGGCCGCAGGTGCACATCGGCAACTTCGTCGAGGTCAAGAACAGCACCCTGGCGCGCGGCGCCAAGGCCAACCACCTGGCGTATCTCGGCGACGCCACCGTGGGCGAGCGCGTCAACTACGGCGCCGGCTCCATCACCGCCAACTACGACGGCGCCAACAAGCACCGCACCGTGATCGAGGACGACGTGCACGTGGGCAGCAACTGCGTGCTGGTGGCGCCGGTCACACTGGGGCGCGGCGGCACCGTGGGCGCCGGCTCCACCATCACCAAGGACACGCCGCCCGAGGCGCTGTCGGTGGCGCGCGGGCGCCAGGCCAGCATCGGCGGCTGGCAGCGGCCGCAGAAGAAGAAGTAGCCCGCTCAGGCCGCCTGTTGCAACGGCAGGCGCGGTGCGAATTTCGACCGCTTGACCGAGAAGAAAGCCTTGACGTTGCGCACGTTCGCGTCGCCGGTCAGCAGCCGCTGCTGCAGCGCCAGGTAGCCGGGCATGTCGGCGGCACGCACGTGCAGCACGAAGTCAGGGCCCGGCGAGACGCGGTAGCACTGTTGCACCGCGTCGTCGGCCACCACACGCCCCTCGAAGGCCTCCAGCGCTTCCGCGCCCTGGCGGTCGAGCGTCACCTCGACGATGGCTTCCAGCCCATGGCCCAGCAGCGGCGCCAGTCGATCGGGGCTCAGCACCGCCACCTGGCGTTCGATGAATCCGGCCTGCCACAGCCGCTTGACGCGGCGCAAGCAGGTAGGCGGTGACACATGGGCGCGGGCAGCCAGTTCCAGGTTGCTCAGGCTCGCATCCTCTTGAAGCAGATCGAGCAGGCGCAAGTCCGTGGCGTCAAGAAATTGTGTTTCAGAATTCTCGTTCAAATGAAATCTCCGCTCATCAGGTGGCAGTGGAGAAACTATATTTCACACGAGGCTAAACAATGGACCTTTCTTTCTTGGGTGCGGGCCTAAAGTTGCCACCGTCATTGGGAGGCCCTCATGTGTGGAATCGTCGCCGCGGTCGCCAACCGCAACATCGTCCCCCTGCTGGTGCAGGGGCTGCAGCGCCTGGAATACCGCGGGTATGACTCCTGCGGCGTCGCGGTGCACAACGGCGGCCTGCGCCGTGCCCGCAGCACGGCCCGCGTGGCCGAGCTGCTGCAGCAGGTGAGCACCGAGCACCTCGAAGGCACGACCGGCATCGCCCACACCCGATGGGCCACCCACGGTGCGCCGGCCGTTCACAACGCCCATCCGCACTTCAGTCATGGCAGCGGCGACGAAGCCGAAGGCCGCCCCGGCCGCATCGCCCTGGTGCACAACGGCATCATCGAAAACCACGAAGAGCTGCGCAACCGGCTCAAGGCCAAGGGATACGCCTTCGCCAGCCAGACCGACACCGAGGTCATCGCCCACCTGGTGGACAGCCTCTACGAAGGTGACCTGTTCGAGGCGGTGCAGTCGGCCATCGCGCGCCTGCACGGCGCCTATGCCATCGCCGTCTTCTGCCGCGACGAGCCGCACCGCGTGGTCGGCGCCCGCGCCGGCTCGCCGCTGGTGCTGGGCGTGGGTGCCGAAGGCAGCGAGCACTACCTGGCCAGCGACGCCATGGCCCTGGCCGGTGTCACCGACCAGATCGTCTACCTGGAAGAGGGCGACCTGGTCGACCTGCAACTGGGCCGCTATTGGGTGGTGGACCGCCAGGGCGACCGCGCCGATCGGCCGGTGCGCACCGTCCAGGCCCACAGCGGCGCGGCGGAACTCGGCCCCTACCGCCACTACATGCAAAAGGAAATCTTCGAGCAGCCGCGCGCCATCGCCGACACGCTCGACGGCATCCAGGCGGTGGTGCCGGAGCTGTTCGAAGCCTCGGGCAACCATCCGGCGGGCGAAGGTGCGCACCACGTGTTCAAGCAGATCGAATCGGTGCTGATCCTCGCCTGCGGCACCAGCTACTACAGCGGCTGCACCGCCAAATACTGGCTGGAGGGCATCGCCAAGGTGCCCACGCAGGTGGAGATCGCCAGCGAGTACCGCTATCGCGAATCGGTGCCCAACCCCCATACGCTGGTGGTGACCATCAGCCAGTCCGGCGAGACGGCGGACACCCTGGCGGCGCTGCGCCACGCGCAGTCGCTGGGCATGCGCCACACCCTCACCGTGTGCAACGTCGCCAGCTCGGCCATGGTGCGCGAGACGCGCCTGGCCTACCTCACGCGCGCCGGTGTCGAAATCGGCGTGGCATCCACCAAGGCCTTCACCACCCAGCTGGCCGGCCTGTTCCTGCTCACGCTCGCATTGGCCCAGGCCAAGGGCCGGCTGACCGAATCGCAGGAGGCCGCCCACCTGAAGGCCATGCGCCACCTGCCGGCCGCGCTGTCGGCGGTGCTGGCCCTGGAGCCGCAGATCATCAGCTGGGCCGACGACTTCGCCGGCAAGCAGAACGCGCTCTTCCTCGGGCGTGGGCTGCACTACCCCATTGCCCTGGAGGGCGCGCTGAAGCTCAAGGAGATCACCTACATCCACGCCGAGGCCTACGCGGCCGGCGAGCTCAAGCACGGACCCCTGGCGCTGGTGACCAGCGAGATGCCGGTGGTCACCGTGGCCCCCCACGACGCGCTGCTGGAAAAGCTCAAGAGCAACATGCAGGAAGTGCGCGCCCGCGGCGGCGTGCTCTACGTGCTGGCCGACGCCGACTCGCGCATCGAGAGCGAAGACGGCATCCACGTGATCCGCATGCCCGAACACTACGGGCCGCTCAGCCCGCTGCTGCACGTGGTGCCGCTGCAGCTTCTGGCGTATCACACGGCGGTGGCGCGGGGGACCGACGTGGACAAGCCGCGTAACCTGGCCAAGAGCGTGACGGTGGAGTGAGGGGGCGGGGCGAGGCGATCGGAACGCACGCAGCCGCGGCTGCCGAACCCGCGCGGCGGATCGCGCCAGACAACCCGCTCGGCGGCACGGTGGTGCCGAAGATCGGGGTGAGGCCTGGTCGTTCCGTCGAGTTCAACACTTCCACGGAGCGCCGCTGCTCCTCGGGTGCGTCCCAGTGCAGGTCCTTGGGCGCGGCCGGGTGCCTGTTAGGTCGGCCGTTGAGTCCGGCTCCTTTATTGAAGTAAAGCCGGCCTGTGTTGAATAGCCGATTTTCTCATTCAAGCCTCCCCGGCACCGTCACCCATGCGGCGTGAGGCTGCGGGTCGGCACGCCAGCAGCGTGGTCGGCGGCGAAGTTGTGCGGGCCTTCGTGCCCTTGCCGCTGCCGCCCGTGCCGCCCCTGCAGCTGACTGGCGAGCGCCAGGGCCTGCTGGAGCGGGCCACGCTGGCCCTCGGTCGGCTGGACAGCATCGCGCTGCTTGAGGCCGTGCTGTCGTCGCAGATCGAAGGCACCCCATCGTCGCTGTCGGACCTGTTGCTGTTCGAGCTGGACGAGCAGCCGGGCGTGCCCTTCGACGACGTGGTGGAAGTCTCCAACTACGTCGCGGCGCTGGAACATGGCATGGCGCGGTTGCGCGAGGGCTTTCCGTTGTGCAACCGGCTTCTGCGCGAGATGCACGCCCGCCTCATGGAGCGTGGCCGCGGCAGCGACAAGCTGCCGGGCGAGTTCCGCCGGAGCCAGAACTGGATCGGCGGCACGCGCCCGGGCAACGCCCACTTCGTGCCGCCGCCGCCGGGCGAGGTGGAAGGCTGCATGGGCGCGCTGGAAGCGTTCATCCACGGAAGCCAGGACGGTGGCGGGCTGCCCGTGCTGCTGAAGGCGGCGCTGGCGCACGTGCAGTTCGAGACCATCCACCCCTTTCTCGACGGCAACGGCCGTCTCGGGCGCCTGCTGATCGCGCTGCTGCTGCACGACGGCGGCGTTCTGAGGCAGCCGCTGCTCTATCTCAGTCTCTACTTCAAGCAGCACCGCGCGGCGTACTACGAGCGGCTGGACGGCGTGCGCGCCAGTGGCGCCTGGGAGGCGTGGGTCGACTTCTTCCTGGAAGGCGTGGAGCAGACCGCGCAGGGTGCGGTGGAAACGGCGCGGCGGCTGGTGGCCCTGTTCCAGGCCGACATGCAAAAGGTGCAGGAGGCAGGCGGGCGCAATGCGGCGAACGTGCTGCGCGTGCTGGATGCGCTGCGGCACCGGCCCATGTGCAGCCTGCGGCAGATCGGCGCGAGCACGGGGATCACGTTCCCGACCGCGAGCAAGGCGATGCTGGCGCTGGTGGACATCGGGATCGCGCGGGAGTTGGCGGGGCAGAGGAGGAATCGGGTGTTTGTGTATGACGCGTATTTGCAGGTGTTGAATGAAGGCGGGGAGGCGTGAGGCGACGCTCTGATCCAGGCTCGACAAATCTTCAGCGAGCCCGGCGGCGGAGCGGGCTTCTTCAACCCGCGTCACTCGCCACCACCGGCCCACCACCGCTGCCCGCCCCGCGCGCCACCGGCTCGCGCAGGGTCACGAACTCTTCGGCCGCCGTCGGATGGATGCCGATGGTCGCGTCGAACTGGGCCTTGGTGGCGCCGGCCACCATGGCCACCGCGAAGCCCTGCACGATCTCGCCGGCCTCGGCGCCCACCATGTGCAGGCCCAGCACGCGGTCGGTGGCGCAGTCCACCACCAGCTTCATCAACGTGCGCTCGCTGCTGCCCGACAAGGTGTGCTTGAGCGCGCGGAATTCGCTGCGGAAGACCGCGACCTCGCCGTGCCGCTCGCGCGCCTGGGCCTCGGTCAGTCCCACGGTGCCGATGTTCGGGTGCGTGAACACGGCGGTGGGCACCAGCTCGTAGCCCACGCTGCGCCGGCCCGATCCGAACAGGCGGTCCACCACCGCCATGGCTTCGGCCAGTGCGACCGGCGTGAGTTGCAGGCGCGCCGTGACGTCGCCCACCGCGTAAACGCCGGGCACGGCCGTGGCGTAGTGCCCATCGATCGCGATGGCGCCGCGCTCGTCGACCGCCAGCCCGGCGGCCTCCAGCCCCAGGCCCTCGGTGTTGGGCGTGCGGCCGGTGGCGTAGAGCACGGCGTCGGCGTGCAGCACCCCACCGTCTTCCAGCACCACGGCCAGCGCGCCGCCCTCGCGCCGCACCTCGCGCGGCTGCGCATGCACGCGCAGGTCCACGCCGTGCTTGCGCATCTCGTGGGCGACGAAGTCGCGCACCTCGTGGTCGAAGCCGCGCAGCACCTGCTCGCCCCGATAGAGCTGGGTCACTTGCGCCCCCAGCCCCTGGAAGATCGACGCGAACTCGCAGGCGATGTAGCCGCCGCCCACCACCACCAATCGCCGCGGGAAGGGATCGAGGTCGAACATGTGGTCCGAGGTCAGCACCAGCTCGCGCCCGGGGAAGTCGGGCACGGAGGGCGTGCCGCCGGTGGCGATGAGGATGTGCCGCGCCCGGAAGGTGCGGCTGCCTTCGGCCGATTGCACCTGCACCGACTGCGGCCCGGTGAACTGCGCCCAGCCGCGCTCGATGCGCACGCCGGCCGTGCGAAGCAGGTGCTCGTAGACGCTGTTCAGCCGGGTGATCTCGCCGGCCCGCCGGGTCTTCAGGCGGTCCCAGTCCAGGCGCGGCGTGCCCACCTCCCAGCCGAAACCCGCCGCATCGGCGAAGTCGTCGGCGAACTCGGCGGCATAGCTGTAGAGCTTCTTGGGAATGCAGCCGACGTTGACGCAGGTGCCGCCCAGCGCGGCCGCCTCCGCCAGCACCACCCGGGCACCGAGCTGCGCGGCCGTGCGCGCGGCGCGCACGCCGCCGCTGCCGCCGCCGATGACGAAGAAGTCGCAATCGAATGCGTCCATGTCGAAAGTCCTTTCAAGAGCGTGAGACGCGGCCGCATCAAGCCGCGCTGCGGCGATCCAGCTCGGCCGCCGGCGGCGCCTGCAGCACCAGCGAGGGCGGCAGCTCCACCCGGAACTCCGCGCCGCAGCCGGCGCCCTCGCTGCTGGCGGTGACCCGCCCATCATGCAGTTCGACCACGCTGCGCACCAGGAACAGCCCGATCCCCAGGCCGCCTTGCGAACGTGGCTCGGCCGACTTCACCTGCGTGAAGATGTCGAACACCTGGTCCAGCGACTCGCGCGGAATGCCGATGCCGTTGTCGCGCACCGAGAGGCGCACACCTTGCGCGTCCACCGCCGCCTCGACCCGGATGCGGCCGCCCTCGGGCGTGTACTTGCTGGCGTTGCCGATCAGGTTGCCCAGGGCCTGGGTCATGCGCACGGGGTCGATGTGGAGCGTCGCGTTCCCGGGCGGCAGCACCAGGTCCAGCTGCTGCCCGCGGGCCTCGATGCCGGGGCGGCAGGACTCGACGGCGGCCTCGACCACGGCCAGCAGGCTGGCCGGCTGGCGATCCAGCCGGAACTTGCCGGTGTTCACGCGGGCGATGTCCAGCAGGTCGTCGATCAGGTGGATCATGTGCGCCAGCTGGCGCTCCATGGTGTGGCGGGCCCTTAGGGAGCTGGGGCCGTTGGTGGGGTCCTTGGACAGGATGGCCAGGCCGGTGCGGATGGGGGCGAGCGGATTGCGCAGCTCGTGCGCCAGCGTGGCCAGGAAGCGGTCCTTGGCCCGGTTGGACTCCTCCAGGCGATCGGCCCGCGCGCCCAGCTCGGTCAGCATCGCGTTGAAGGCCTCGACCAGCTCGCCCACCTCGTCGTCGCTCTTCTTCTCGGCCCTCACGGCGTGCGTGTCGCCGCGCAGGATGCGCCGGGCCACGGCGCTGATCTCCATGATTGGTCCGGTCACGCGGCGCTGCAGGCGGTTGGAGAACACGTGGCCCACGTAGAGGCTCGCGACCATGACGGCGCCGAACGCCGCGAGGTACTCGAGCAGCCAGAGCAGCAGCCCGTGCTCGGCCTGCAGGTAGATGGCGCCGATGGGATCTCCTTCGCGCAGCACCGGCCGCGTGACCGCGGCGCGATGGAGGTCGAAGTGCCAGCCGACCGGCGGTGCCGCCTGCGGCACGCCGTCGGACGCACCCCGCTCGAGGTAGGCCGCCACGGGCGAGCCGTTGATGTCGTACAGCGCGGCGGCGGTGATGGTCGGCTTGCCGCCGAGCGAACCGAGGTACTCGGCCGCCGCCTTCGGGTCCTTGAAGGCCAGGGCGGCCTGGGTCGCCAGCGCCAGCACCTCGGCCTGGGTGAACAGGTCGCTGCGCACCAGCCGGTACTGGCGCAGCAGGTCGAAGGCGGCCAGGGCCGCGCCAGCCACCAGCAGGCTGGCGAGGGTGGCCGCCAGCACGATGCGGCTGATCTTTTCGCGGATCGAGTTGGCGCCGGCGATCAGCTTCATGGGCGCCCCTCCACCGTGACGGCCAGCGCCAGCAGCCGCGAGCTCAGGCGCAGGTCACGCTGCTCGGCCCGCCGCTGCGACGCCTCGAAGCGCAGCCGGCCGTTGTCCAGCACGAAGTTCAGCACCGCGCCGGCGGCCAGGCCATCGTTCAGGTGGGTGACCACCAGCACCGGCCCGGCCAGGCGCGCGGTCATCTCGCTCACGCGCGACTCGCGCCGGGCGGCCAGGTAGGCCAGGTGGACCCGCTCGCCGGTGGGCACCTCGCGCGCGCGCCGGACGACGACGGGCAGCCCGCGGACCCGGCGGCCCACGACCAGCGTCTCCAGCTCGGCCGCCACCGCGTCGTCGCCGTAGACACCGATGACGAAGGCGTCCTGGGCGTCCAGGGCCGCCGGCGGCCATTCGACGAAAGCGGTGAAGTTCAGCAGGTAGGCGGCCTTCACCGCCGGCTCGCGCGCCGTGCCGAGCTCCTGTGCCTGGACCCAGAGCGTGGCCAGGGCCAGCAGCAGCGCGAGCCATGTCGCCCGCAGGCGCCGCAGCCGCAGCACCCGCTTCACCGCCGGGCCTTCCGGATGCTCATGGCTGCCAGACCGCCCGCAGCCAGAGTTGCCTGCGCACCTGGCTGCCGGTGGCCGACTCGAATTCGGGGTGCGCTGGATCGAGCAGGTTCTGCGCGAGCAGCGACAGCTCCAGGCTGGGCGAAACCGCCCAGCCCAGCCGCGCGTCGACCGTGGTGTAGGACGGGATGGCCGGCTGGGGCAGGGCGCCGACGTGCCGCAGGGCGAGGTCAAACGCGTACCGGCTGCCGATGTCCAGCCGCGAGCGCAGCTTCCAGAGGTGCCGCGGGTCGTTGCCCTGGGCGGCGATGCCATTGGCCGCGTTGGCCGGCGCGGGGCCGCTGAAGCGAAGCTTCTTGTGCAGCCGGGTGTAGCCCGCCGACAGGCGCCAGACCGAGAGGGGGTTCCAGTGCGCCCAGGCCTCCAGCCCATCGGCCGTGCCCTCGACCAGGTTTTCCACGGTGGTCGGCACGGCGGCGGTGCCGGCGCGCAGGCCGCTGTACTGCTGGCGGAACAAGGTGAGGTCGTAGCTCAAGGTGCGCCCCAGGTCGCCCCGGTGGCCCACTTCGTAGACCTTGGCCACCTCCGAATCGAAGCGCGGGCCGCCGGCGATGACGAACGGCGGCGCCCCGGGGAAATAGAACTCGCGGTCGATGCGGGAGGGGGCCCGCACCGCCCGCGAGGCGGCGGCCCAGGTGGTGGCGCCGCCCAGGTGCCGCCAGGCGATGCGCGCCGTGGGCAGCCATTCCAGGCCGGTGTAGCTGTTGCGTTCGGCCTTCAGCCCCAGGGTCAGTTCGGCGCGCTCGCCCAGGCGGACCTGGTCCTGGACGAACAGGTTCCACCAGGCCAGGGTGCGCTCGGCCGGGTCGAAGGTGACCAGGGCCGTGGTGTCGTTGATGTCGGTGGCCGACCTGTAGCCGCCGCCCCAGACCCACTGATGGCGCCCCTGCCGCGCGAGCTCGTGGGTGAACTGCAGGTCGGTGCTGCGCGAGCGGTTGCGAAACAGGTTGGTGTCGTCGCGGTGGTACTCGTCGAGCGACAGCTGCACGCGCAGCGGCGAGCCGTCGGGCAGGCGGCTTTCCAGGCGTGCCGAGAAGTTGCCGCCGGAGATGTCGGGCGCGGTGTTGTTGGAGGGCAGGGCTCCACCCGTGAACGCATCGCCCTGCAGCGTGAGCTGGTGCACGCCCAGGTCCCAGTCGCCGCGGAAGCCCGCCTGCTGCTTGCTGGAACTGTCGGCCAGCGACAGCCCCGTGGCCGTGCGGGTGTCGGCGCGGTCCAGTGCCATGGCGTACACGCGCAGGTGCCCCGGACCATTGCGAAAACCCAGTCGAGCGGTTTGCTGGCCCCCATGGTGCGAGCGGGTGACGCTGACCATCGGGCCCTGGGTGGCCGCCGCGGGGCTGGTGACCACGTTGATGATGCCGTTCACCGCGTTGGCGCCCCACAGCGTGCCGCCCGGGCCCGAGATCACCTCGATCCGCTCGATGTCTTCCAGCGGCAGGTCGTGGAAGTCCCAGAACACGCCGGCGAAGAGCGGCGAGTAGATGGTGCGGCCGTCGACCAGGACCAGCAGTTTGTTGGCGATGGCGGTGTTGAAGCCACGGGCGCTGATGGCCCATTGGCCCGCATTGAGCCGGGCCACGTGCAGGTTGGGCGCGAGCCGCAGCGCCTCGGGCAAGGTGGTGGCGGCCGATCGCCGGATCTCGTCGCTGGTGATCACGTAGATCGACGCGGCGGCGCTGCGCAGGGTCTGCGGGCGGCCCGACACCGAAGTCACCATGATGTTGCTGAGCTCCTCCAGCGACAGGTCGGCCACGCTGGCGCTGTTGCGGGCATGAGCGGGAGGCGAGTGGACGGCGGCCATCAGGATCAGCGCCGCCAGCATCGTGGTCGGCATACGGGTGGGCGGCATCGCGCGATGGTACGCAAGCGCAGCCTTGCGCGGTGGCCGGCCGCGAAGTCGAGCCAGCGGCTGACATGTGCGTTTGCGCACATCCGACACCTGGGACCCTGATTACCATCGCGCCTTCTTCATCATCCCAACCCTCACCGAACCCATGAACCGTCGCCTGTTCCCGCTCACCGTCGCAGCCGCTGCCCTGGCCCTGGCCACCGGCGCCTTCGCCTCCGCCCCGGCCCCCGCGCCGGCCGGCACCTACAAGATCGATCCCGCGCACTCGGGCGCCTTCTTCGAGGTGGGTCACCTCGGTGGCGTGAGCCGATTCATGGGGCGCTTCCGCGACATGGCCGGCGAGCTGGTGGTGGACGTGCCCGAGAAGAGCCGGGTGAAAGTGGAGATCAAGACCGACAGCGTGGACAGCAACCACGAAGGCCTGGACAAGCACCTGAAGAGCCCCGACTTCTTCAGCGCCGTGCAGTTCCCGGTCATGAGCTTCACCTCCACCGCGGTCAACCTGAACCCGGCCGGCGAAGGCACCCTCGCGGGCAACCTCACCATGCGCGGCGTCACCAAGCCGGTCACCTTCAAGCTGCGGCACGTGGGCACCGGCAAGGGCATGCGCGGCGAGCAGCGCGTGGGCTACGTCGCCACCGCCACCGTCAAGCGCACCGACTTCGGCATCAATTACGGCGCGCCCGCCGCTGCCACCGACGACGTCGACCTGCGCATCAACATCGAAGCCATCAAGCAGTAACCGCATCGCACGGCCGCCATGCCCGACTTCACCTTCCTCTGGCCGCTGATCTGGCAAAGCGCGCTGCTGCCGTTCGGCGTGGCCGCGGCCGTCATGCTGGCCTTGCGGGCCTGGGGCGCTCCGGCCTATGCGGCGGCCGTGGCCCTGGCTGCCGGCCTGCTGGTCGCCTACTTCGCGGCGCTGCAGGGCCCCTGGGCCGCCTGGCCGCGCACGGCCGCCGATGCACTGCCCTGGATCGCCGCCGCGGCTGCACTGCTGACCGTTCCGGTGGAGCGGCTGCGCCGGCCGACTCTGCGGCGCACCGCGCGGCTCGCACTCGGCCTGCTGGCGGCGGCGCTGCTGGTGGTGCCGGCGGTCGCGAGCTTCGGCGTCGCCAAGGCGCTGGGCGCGGTTGTCGCGGTGGCATTGGCCGTGGCGGTGCTGTGGGGCCTGGTGGCGCGTGCCAGCCCCGGTCCGCGCATCCAGCCGCTGCTGCTGGCCGCGGTCGCCGGCGGCGCCGGGCTCGCGCTGATGCTGGACTCCAGCCAGTCGGCCGGCCGCCTGAGCGGCGCCCTGGCCGCGTCGCTGGCAGCCTGCGCCGTCCTGGGCTGCTGGCCGCAGCCGGGGCCCCTGGCGCGGCCCGCCAGCGGCGTGGCGGTGCTGCTGGTGGCCACGCTGCTGGCCATGGCGCACCTGTATGCCGGTTTTCCGCTGCTGTACATCGCGCTGCTGGCCGCGGCCCTGCTGGCTCAACCGCTGGTGGCGGCGCTCACCCGCCGCCCGCCGGCCGGTGCGGCGGCGCCGCTGGCGGCGGCGGTGCTGACGCTGATCCCGGTCGTGGCCACCGTGGCCCTGGCCGTCAAGGCGGCGCAGGACGCGGGCGGGTATTAGGCGTGCCGCCCGCGAGCCGCGCGGGCGAATCGACCGCGTACACCCGCAGCCGGTCCTCGCGGCCGCGCACGGCGATGTCGTGCGGCTGCAGGCCGGCCTGGCCTTCGTGACCGGCCGCCTGCAGCACCTCGGCCGACACGACCAGCCGCACCGCGTAGGACTTGCACAGTTCCTGTAGCCGGGCGGCGACGTTGACCGCATCACCCACGGCGCTGAAGGTGCGGGTGTCGCGCCAACCCACCTCGCCGATGGCGGCCTGCCCCGCGTGCAACCCCATCCCGTGGTCCAGCGCGTGGCCGAACTCCTGGCGCAGCCGAGCCCGCAGCAGCTGCATGGCCTCGTCCACGGCCGCGGCGGCGGCCAACGCCTGCCTGCAGGCGCTGCCCAGGTCGCTTTCCAGCCCGAACAGGGCCATCACGCTGTCGCCGATGAACTGGTTGGGCACCCCGCCCGAGGCGCGCACGGCGACGGCCACGGTCTCGAAGAACTGGTCCAGCACATAGGCCAGGTCGTGGGGCAGGTGCTGCTCCGAGAGCGTGCTCCAGCCGCGCAGGTCCACGAACAGCACCACCACCTCGCGCTCGGCGGCGTCGTCGATCGCGGGCTCGTGGCGTGCCGGCAGCAGCGGCGTCACGGCCAGGTCGCCCAGCGGGCGCAGCTGGCATGCCAGGCGCACGTCGGCCGGTGCCCGGATGCGGGCCAGCGTGCGGCGTTCGGCCTCGGCCGGCGGCGGCACATGCGCCGGATCGCCCGCCACGCGGATGCGGCAGGTCGAGCAGCGGCCGCGACCGCCGCACAGCGACAGGTGCGCGATGCCGTGGGCGCGGCTGGCCTCCAGCACCGACCAGTCCCGGGGCACCGCGATGCGCCGGCCGGGGTATTGCAACTGCAGCGATCGCCCGCGCCAGCGTTCGGCCAGGGTGCGCCCCGAGCGCGCCAGCAGCACCGCCGCCAGCAAGCCATGGAACGCCAGCAGCAGGCCTTGGGTGATGGCCGGCAGGGTCTCGGCGGCCGGCGCCGCGGCTTCGGCGGTGATCGGCGGCGGGGGCGCCTGCGGCCGGCCTTCCACTTCCCGACCCATGGTCGCCAACCCCAGCGCCGCCAGCACCGGCAGCAGCACGGCCACCGACAGCACGGCCGGCAGCGCCCGTTGCCAGGCCGCGCGATGGCGCAGCACGAAATGGATGCCCAGGCAGCCGTGCACCCAGGCGAGCGTGACCAGCGCCAGTTGCCGCGGCGCGTTGCCGCCGCCCCAGATGGCACCGGCCACCCGGGTGTAGCTGTCCTCGATCCCGTACAGTTCGTGCGCCACGCGGGTGCCGGTGAAGTGCACCGCCAGCAGCGCCGGGATGGCCAGGCCGATCACCAGCCGCGTGGCTTCGAGCGCAGGCATGCGCAAGGTGCGACGGTCGTGCAGCGCCGCCAGGGCCAGCCCCACGTGGACCAGGAAGGCGCCATAGAACAGCACGGTCATCGGCACGCTGCGCCAGAACGCCAGGAAGACCCGCCGTCCCCCTTCGGCGGCCTCCAGCGACACCAGGCCCAGCGCGTGGTTGAGCAGGTGCGTGGTGACGAACGTGAACAGAACCAGCCCGGATGCCAGGCGCAGCCTGCGGGCCGTGAGCGATTGGGACGGACGCGATGTCGAGAGAAAGTGAGGCATTCAGCCGGGAGTTGCGCCAGATCGGCCTGCTGAAGGGCCTGCCGCCGCAGCGGCTCGATGAACTCGCCGGCCACTGCGCGTGGCGGCATTATGAGGCGGGGCAGACGCTGGTCACGCGCGAGTCGGCCGACCACGACCTGCACCTGATCGTGGCCGGTCGCGTGCGCGTGACCAGCTATTCGTCCGCCGGGCGCGAGACCAGTTTCCGCGACCTGCGGGCGGGCGAGTGCTACGGCGAGGTCTCGGCCCTGGACGGCCTGCCGCGCTCGGCGCACGTGGTGGGCCTGGAGCCCGGCCTCATCGCGTCGTTGCCGCAGCCGCGCTTTCGCGAGCTGCTGCAAGCCGAGTGGACGGTGAACGAGCGCGTGCTGCTGCGCCTGTCGGCGCTGGTGCGCTCCCTCACCGACCGGGTGCTCGACCTGAGCACCCTGGGTGTGCAGCAGCGCATCTGCCGCGAGCTGCTGCGCCTGGCGCGCCGCCAGGCCGACGGCAGCTGGCGCATCGACCCGGCCCCGCCCCACGCCGACCTGGCCAGTGCGGTCAGCACCTACCGCGAGCAGGTCACGCGCGAGCTGTCGGCGCTGGTGCGCGCCGGTTTGCTGGTGAAGGACGGGAAAGGAATGAAGGTGGTGGACATCGAGCGGCTGGAGAGCCGCTCGATGGAGGCCAGGGGCTAGGGGTCAGGGAACGGCGCCTGCGGCGAGAAGGGCGCAGTTCGGCTGTTCCCCTGGTCCCTGGCCCCCAGCCCCTGGCCTGGGGCCTGTGGCTTCAAGCCAGACTCGTCGGCCGCGGGCACCTATCCGCGTGCCGGATCATGGTCTGCGCCAGTTCCTGTAGCAGTTCCGACTGCAGTCTCGCGTGGGCGGGATCGTCCCAGAGGTTGCGCTCTTCCAGCGGGTCGTCTTCCAGGTCGTACAGCTCGCCCCACTTGCCTTCCTGGAACAGGCTCAGGCGGTGGCGGCGGGTCACCAGGGTGCGCACCTGCACGGGGGTGTCGAACCCCAGGTAGGCCCGCTGCTGGCTCTCCTCGACCAGCACGCCGGTGCGGCCCGAGGGGCGCGTGGCGCCCGACGGCTCGAACAGGCCCTCGCCCTGGGTGCCATCCGGGGCCGCCAGGCCGGCGCGGCGCAGGATGGACGGACCCAGGTCCATGCTGCTGGCCAGGTCCTCGCGCACCTGGCCGCCCGGCGCTTCGGGGTCGCGCCAGATCAAGGGCACGCGGATCAGCCCCTGGTAGTGCAGCGGGCCCTTGAGCATGATCCCGTGGTCGCCCATCAGGTCGCCGTGGTCGGAGGTGAAGATGACCACGGTGTCCCGGTCCATGCCGCACTCACGCAGCGTCTGCATCACCCCGCCGATGCGGTCGTCGATGTTGGTGATCATTCCGTAGGTGAGCGCGATGATGTCGCGGATCTCGCGCTCGTTGGCGGCGAAGAAGCGCGGCGACTCGAGCCGGGCCTGGCCCGCCAGGCGCTCCCGCCAGAGCCAGGCCACGTGCGGTGGCTGGCCGTCGACGGACCGGGCGGTGCGCGGGGCCTGCACCGCGTCCGGGTCGTACATGTCCCAGTAGCGGCCGGGCGGTGTCCAGGGGTGGTGGGGATCGGGGAACGAACACAGCAGCGCGAAGGGCTCGCCCGCATGGTCGCGCGCATGCCGGCGCAGCCACTCCTGGCTCTGCTCGGCGATGTAGTGGGTGGGGTACTGGAACTCGTCGAGCTGCGTGCGCCACGCCTGGGGCGCGGTCTTGGCGGGATCGCGCGAGCCGTGCTCGCGGCCCAGCCGGTCGGCCACCTGTGGATGGTGCCGCGCCAGCCAGCGCGAATAGTCGCCGAAGCATTCGTCGGCGTGGTGGTTGCACAGGATCACCTCTTGGAAACCGTAGTAAGGCAGCCGCAGCTGGTGGGCCGGGTCGGCCCAGCTCGAACGCAGTTCCTGGCGGTACTCGGGCTGGTCGATGCGGGTGCGGCGGGCCTGGTCCAGGCCGGGGACCGCCTTCAACCCGCTCGGCGCCTGCGGCGGCAGCGCGGGTGGCGTGTTCTCCATGTTCTGCAGGTGGCTCTTGCCGATCATGGCGGTGCGCCAGCCCGAGCCCGCCAGCACGTCCGCGAAGGTCACGCTCTCCAGCGGCAGCGGCACGCCGTTGCCGCGGGCGCCATGGGCTGAGGGCATGCGGCCGGTCATCATCGATCCGCGGTTGGGCATGCACACCGGGTTGGCGACGTAGGTGCGCTCGAAGCGCGAGCCGCTGCGTGCCAGCTCATCGATCTGCGGCGTGCGCACCACCGGGTTGCCATAGCAGCCGAGGTGGTCGGCGCGGTGCTGGTCGGTCAGGAAGACCAGGAAATTCGGACGCGTCATGGCCGTGTCACTGCGCCGGCACCTTGCCGGACTGGATCAGGCGGCCCCAGCGGGCCTGGTCGCTCTCGATGCGCGCGCGCGTGGCCTGCGCGTCGCGGTCCAGCAGCTCGACGCCCTGGGCGTTGAAGCTCTCGCGCAGCGTCGCGTCGGCCAGGGCCGCCTGGATGGCGGCGTCGAGCCGGCTGCGCACCTGCGGCGGAGTGCCTGCCGGCGCCGTGACGGCCCACCAGACGTCGACCTCGTCGCCCAGCCCCTGGAAGCCGAGTTCGCCGAACGTGGGCACCTGCGGCAGGCGCGGCGAGCGCTTGTTCCCCGTCACCGCGATCGGGGCCAGCTGCTCGCGCGTGGCGTTCTGCACGGCCACCGGCATGCCCACGAACATGATCTTCAGCGTGCCACCCAGCAGGTCGGTCATCGCCGGCCCGGCGCCCTTGTAGGGCACATGCAGCAGCTCGATGCCGGCGGTGGACTCGAACAACGCGCCGACCAGGTGGCTGGGCGTTCCGTTGCCCGCCGAGCCGTAGCTGACCGTGCGCGGCGTGGCCCTGGCCTGGCGCAGCAGCGACGGCATGTCGACGATGCCGCTGGACTTGTGGGCCATCAGCACGTTGGACTGGCCGGCCACGGTGCGCAGCGGCGCCATGTCCTGCAGGGTCTGGTAGCCGGCGTTCGGCGAGAGCTGCGGCAGCAGCGTGAGCTGCCCGTCGCCGGCGAACAGGATGGTGTAGCCGTCGGGTTCGGCCTTCGCCAGCGCCTGGGCGGCCAGGGCGCCGGCCGCTCCGGCGCGGTTCTCGACGATCACGTTCTGGCCCAGGCTCTTGCTCATGGCGGTGGCCACCAGCCGCGCCAGGATGTCGGTCGGGCCGCCGGGCGCGAAGCCGACCATCATCTTCACGGGCTTGGCAGGGTAGGACTGCGCGGTGGCCGTGGCGGGTACGGCGGCGAAGGCGGACAGGACCAGGCCGAGCAGCAGGCGGCGGGTGGGGCGAATGGACATGGGTGTCTCCGGTTGATCGAGGGACGCGAGCGTTGGACGTGTCGCCTGATTCTTCGCAACCCCGCCACGGGCATCAAGCCGGCGGCGCCCCAATCGATAATCCGTCCTTATGAATGACCGCCAGCTCGAGTACCTGCGGCTGGTCCTGCGGGCCGGCAGCTTCGGCCAGGCCGCGCAGGAGGCCGGCGTGTCCCAACCGGCCATCTCGCAGGCCTTGGCGGCGCTGGCGCGGGAGGTGGGGCATCCCCTGTTCGAGCGGGAAGGGCGCCGATGCGTGCCGACGGCGCGCGCGTTGGCCATGGCCCAGGCCGGCGCCCGCGTGCAGGACGCCTGGAGCGAAGTCAGGCGCTCGGCCCGCCAGGCCCATCGGCCTGCATCGCCGCCGGTACCCGCCATCCGTGGCGGAATGGCGCCGGCGGCCGGCCTGCTTTACGGCCCCGCCCTGGTCGCCGCAGTCGCGACGTTCCCCGCGCCCCCGCTGCTGACGATCACCACCGGCGCGGCCGACCGGATGCTGCAGGCGCTGCTGATGCGCGAGCTGGACTTCGTCATCGCGCCGCGGCCGCGCGGCTTCAGGTCCAGCGGAATCCGTCGCCAGGTGATGTACGTGAGCCGGCCCATGGTGTACGCCCGCATCGGGCATCCGCTGGCCGGCGCACGGCACCTCGGGGAGATCGCAGGCGCCCATTGGGCGGTCGCCAGTTCAGCCGGCGCGCCCGGCAACGTGGTGGAAGAAGCGTTCCGGGTCAGGCGGTGGCCGCCGCCACGCATTGCCGTGCAGTGCGGCGACTACGCCATCCTGCTGCGCCTGATCGCGACCAGCGACCTGTTGGGCGTGATCTCGCACCCGGCCCTGGTGCCGGACGCGGCCGCCATCGGGCTCGTCGCCATTCCGGTGGCCGAGGGATTGCCGCACTACGAGGTTTGCCTGTTCCGGCACGCGGCCGCCACGGCGGCGGGACTCGACCGACTGCTGGCGGCGCTCGACGCGGCGGATGCCGGCCAGCGCATCGACTGATCAAGTGGGTCGGGCGGGCCTGCGGGCCACGTCGATCAGGCGCCGCGCCTCCAGCTCGGCATTCAGACCGGCTTCCAGCGGCGAGCGGCACAAGCCCGCGTGCACGTACTGCAGGTTCTCGTACAGCTCGGCCACCGAGGGCATGGCGCGCAGCAGCGGCTCCAGCGCGTCGGGCGGTGCGGCCTTCAGTTCGGCCTCGAGCCGCGAGACCACGGTGCGGTACTGCTCGGCATCCACCGGCCTGCCGCTGTGCTCCAGCCGCTGAAGGATGTGGGCCAGAGCGACCAAGGATTTGTTGACGCTCAATGAGGTGTTCATGCACGGCACATGGTGGACGCGGGCGGCCGTTTCAAGTCGGAGCGTCCTACGATGCACGCCATGACCGCCTTTTTCGACCGACTCGGCCTCTCCGCCCCGCTGATCCAGGCTCCCATGGCCGGCGCGCAGGACCACCGCCTCGCCGCCGCGGTGAGCAACGCCGGTGCGCTGGGCTCCTTGCCCGCCGCCATGCTCGACGCCACCGGCCTGCGCACCCAGCTCGCGGCGCTGCGGCAGGCCACGCGCGGGCCCATCAACGTCAACTTCTTCTGCCACCGGCCGCCCGAGCCGGACGCCGGGCGCGAAGCGGCCTGGCGCGAGGCCCTGGCACCGTTCTATCGAGAGCTCGGCCTCGAGGTCGTGCCCGCCGGCGGGCCCGGTCGTTCGCCCTTCAGCGCCGAGGCCGCCGAGGTGCTGGCCGAGTTCAAGCCCGAGGTGGTGAGCTTCCATTTCGGGCTGCCCACGCCCGAGCTGCTGGACCGCGTGAAGGGTCTCGGCAGCCTGGTGGTGTCGTCGGCCACCACGGTGGACGAGGCCCTGTGGCTGCAGGCGCAGGGCGTCGACGCGGTGATCGCGCAGGGCCTGGAGGCGGGCGGGCACCGTGGCATGTTCCTCAGCGACGACCTCAGCACGCAGCTGGGCACGTTCGCCCTGCTGCCGCAGGTGGTGGCGGCTGTGCAGCTGCCGGTGATCGCGGCCGGCGGCATCGCCGACGCGGCCGGCGTGGCCGCGGCGCGCGCGCTCGGCGCGGCCGGGGTGCAGGTGGGCACCAGCTACCTCTGCACGCCCGAGGCGCTCACCGGGCCGCTGCACCGGGCGGCGCTGCGCTCGGCGGCGGCGCGCCACACGGCGCTCACCAATCTCTTCAGCGGCCGGCCGGCCCGCGGCATCGTCAACCGCCTCATGCGCGAGCTCGGCCCCCTCAGTGACCGGGCCCCCGCCTTTCCGCTGGCCACGGCTGCCGTGGCGCCGCTGCGCGCGGCGGCCGAAGCGCGCGGGCTGGATGGCTTCACGCCGCTGTGGTCCGGCCAGAACGCGAGCGGCGTACGGGAGCTGCCGGCCGAGGCGATCACGCGCGGCTTCATCGACGCCTGGAACGCGGCTGGCTGAGCTTCGCTTTGGCGCCGATTTCCGTACGATGGTCGGTCCGTGGGGGCCGCACCGGCTCCGCTTCCCAGATCAAGTTCAGGAGGAACACCATGGATCTGCGCCTTCAATTTCTCGAGTCCTTCGCGGCCACCGGGTCGGACGGCCAGGCGTACAAGGTCTGCGCCTACGACCGCCTGGCCCGCGCCGAGGGCGCGGGCGGGCTGGAGAGCTGGGAGTCCACCGGGCAGGTGGAATACCGGCTGGCCGACGGCCGGCTGGTGGACGTGGCGCGCGACCGCACCCTGCGCGTGAACGGCTCGGAGATCGAGCTCAAGCCGGAGAACGCGCGCTACGCACCGGCCTGAAGCGGGCGTTCAGTTCGAGCGGCTCGGCAGCAGCGGCTCGATGTGGCGCGACCAGGCGACGTAGGCCGACGGGGTCAGGTGCACCCCGTCGCGGGTGAGGCCGGGGTCCAGCGCGCCGCCCTGGACCAGCACCGGGTGCAGGTCCACGAAATCGGGGTCGGGGCGAAGCAGCTCGTTGAGCCGCCGCACCCGCTCGTTGGTGGGTTCGTTCAGCCGGGCCGCCACCGGCAGCACGCTCTGCACCCGCGTGCGGATGCCCGCTTCGCGCAGCCGTGAGGCGATGGTTCGGATCCGTGCCGCCACCGCTTCCGGCTCCTGGCCGTAACGCAGGTCGACGATGCCGACCAGCAGGAACACCGTGGCCGGCTTGCGCGCGATCACCTCGTCCAGCCGGTCGAGCACGTCCTGGCTGCTGTCCCAGCCGATTCCGCGATTGAGCACCGTCGTGCCCGTGAAGAGCTCGGACCAGGGGCCGTTTTCGGAGTGCGAGTCCCCCAGCATCACCACCTCGGCGCGTGCCGGCGAAGCCCGGAAGAAGGCCACGCGGTCGCGGCGGATCTGCTGGGCCAGTGCGTCCGGCGGCGGCAGGAACGAGGTCTGTCCGACCAGCGCCTGCTGGAGGCGGGTGGTGATCGCCTGGCCGCCGCCGCGCCCCAGCCACAGGCCGATCAACAGGCCGGCCAGCAGGGCCAGCAACACGGCGGCGAACAACTTCATCGCAGGGCCTCGTAAGGGGGCAGGCATGGCCGACGATAGCAGCCGGCCCCGGGCCGGGCGCGACGTGATGACCTCGCGAGGCGTGGAGCCGGGCTCTGCGCCGGGGTCAGGGCTTGTGGATGGTGATCTGCACGGTGCCGCCCGGTGCGTAGTTGACCGAGCTGCCGCTCACGCCGGTCAGGCTGAACCGGGTCATGGAGACGTTCGACTTGATGCCGCTGCTGCGGATGCTGCAACTGCCGCTCGGGTCGGTGGTGCAGGTGCCCGAGCCGCTGTCGAAGCGCCCGCTGACCACCACGTTGGCCAGGGCCGCGCTCGGCGCGGTCACGGTGGGTGACACCAGCGTCACGGTGGCGATGGCGCGCCACTGGCTCTTGCTCGCCGCTTCGGACCTGCCCTGGATCGATCCCACCGTCACGGTCGGCAGCGACGCGTCGGGCGCCACCGGCTCGGCCCGGGCCAGGGGTTGCAGCAGGCTGGCATCGGGCGAAGGAATCTTGTCCGGGGTGGCGAAGGCCTGCAGGGTCAGGAACACCGCCTCTATCGGGGCGTCGGGTTGCGCCTCCAGCACCAGCGCGGCCAGGCCGGCCACGTGCGGGGACGCCATGGACGTGCCGCTCAGCACCGCCGAAGCCGTGGGGCTGCCGGAGCCGGCCGAGGTGATGCCGCTGCCCGGCGCGAAGAGGTCGAGGCAGGCGCCCCAGTTCGAGTAGGAGGCGCGGGCGTCGGTGGAAGTGGTCGCGCCGACGGTGATGGCCTGGGGCGTGCTGGCCGGCGAGTAGTTGCAGGCGTCGGCATTGCTGTTGCCGGCAGCCACCACGGTGGTGACGCCGCTGGCCACCAGGCCCTGCACCGCCTCGTTGACGCTCGCGGATTTGCCGCCGCCCAGCGACAGGTTGGCCACCGCGGGCCGCAAGAGGCTGCCCGCGGCCCAATCGATGCCGGCGATCACGCCGCTCCACGAGCCCGAGCCCCGGCAATCGAGCACCCGCACCGGCACCAGGCTGACCTGCTTGGCCACGCCCCAGGTGGTTCCGCCCACGGTGCCCGACACGTGCGTGCCGTGCCCGTTGCAATCCTCGGTGCCGCGCCCGTCGGTGATGCTCGTGAAGCCCGGCAGCAGCCGTCCGGTGAACTCGCTGTGGTCGCCGCGGACTCCGGAATCGATGACGAAGGCATGCACGCCCGCACCGGTCCGGCTGTAGCGGTAGATGCTGTCGAGCGGAAGGCCGGCCTGGTCGAGCCGGTCCAGGCCCCAGGTGGCGGGGCTTTGCTGCGACGTCACCTGCACCGTCTGGTCGCGCTCGATGCGTTGGACGAGCGGGTTGCGCTGCAGCGCCTGCACCGCCGCCGGCGGCAGGGTGGCGGCGAAGCCCCGGATGGCGTGGGCGTAGGCGTGGTGCAGCTGCGCCCCGGGCCCGGCGGCGCCGACCAGGCGGGCCGCCTCGATCGCAGGCTGGGCCACCCGGGGCGTGAAGGTGACGATGTACCGGTCCGGGATCGGCTCCGACGGGCCGAAGCTGCGCACCGCGGCGGCGGGCGGCGGCACCTGGGCCCACCCCCCCGTGCCGGACAGGGCGAGCAGGGCAAAGAGGATCGTTCGCGTGGTCAGGCCGGGGTGATGGCGCATGGCGGCTCCTGGGGTCGATCGGAGCCTCATCAAAGCGCTGAACGGCCGATTCGGCAAGCCCGGGTGAATCAGGATTCTTTGGATGGAAGCAGATGCTCCCAGGGGCGGCGGCGCCAGGCCTGCTCCTGCCAGGCCGCGATCTGCGGCTCGCGCCGCAGGTTCAGGTCGAGCTCGTCCTGGCCGGACAGCAGCATGTCGCGCCGGAAGGCGGGCAGCCGCACCGGAATGACCGGCTCGCCCGGCACCGCCAGCGTGCCGGCGGCCAGGTCGAGCTGGAAGGGCACGGCTTGCAGCGCCCGCTGCACCAGGCGGTCCACCAGCTGAGCGTCCAGCGCCAGCGGCAGCATGTGGTTGCGAAAACAGTTGTCGTGAAAGATCTGGCCGAAGCTGGGTGCGATGACGCAGCGGATGCCGAAGGCCTTGAGCATGGTTGCGGCCGTCTCGCGCGAGCTGCCGCAGGCGAAGTTCGGCCCCGCCACCAGGAAGCGGGCCTGCCGCCACGGCTGGCGGTTCAGGATGAAGTCGGGGTTCTCGCTGCCGTCGGCCTGCCAGCGCCAGGGCCCGAACAGGCGCGAGGCCAGCTCCTCGGGGCTGCGGATGCCCACCGGCTGCCCCCCGCCCGGGCCGCCACGCACCAGCGGTGCGATCAGGTCGGTGTTGATGTCGGGCTGCGGCAGCGCCGCGGCCACCCCGTGCAGGCGCACGAGCGCGTTCATGCCGCAACCTCCGGGAGCCTGGCGGGGTGGGTGATGTGGCCTGCGCAGGCCGAAGCCGCCGCTAGCGCGGGGCTGGCCAGGTGCGTGCGGCTGCCCGGCCCCTGGCGTCCCGCGAAGTTGCGGTTGGCGGTGGAGACCGCGCGCTCGCCGGGGCCGATGGTGTCGCCGTTGGCGCTCAGGCACATCGAGCAGCCCGGCCGGCGCCACTGGAAGCCGGCGTCGGTGAAGACCCGGTCCAGCCCCTCGGCCTCGGCCTGCCGGCGCACGTTCTCCGAGCCGGGCACGACCCAGGCGGTGACGGCAGGCGCGACCCGGCGCCCGCGCACCACGGCCGCTGCGGTGCGCAGGTCCTCCAGGCGCGAGTTGGTGCACGAGCCGATGAACACGCGCTGGACCGGCAGCCCCTGCAGGGCCTGGCCGGGCCGCAGGCCCATGTAGTCCAGCGAGGCCTGCAGGCTGGCGCGCCGGGCCGGGTCGGGCTCTTGCGCCGGGTCGGGGATGCGGCCGTCGACGGGCAGCACCATGTCCAGGCTGTTGCCCCAGGTGACCTGCGGCACCAGCCGCGAGACGTCGAGCGTCACCTCGCGGTCGAAACGGGCGTCGGCGTCGCCGGCGAGCTGGCGCCAGTCGGCCAGCGCGGCATCCCAGGCGGCACCGCTGGGTGCGTAGGGGCGGCCGGCCAGCCACTCGAAGGTGGTGTCGTCGGGCGCGACCAGGCCGTAGCGTGCGCCCCATTCCACCGACATGTTGCACAGCGTGAAGCGCCCCTCCATCGGCAGCGCGCACACCGCCTCGCCCGCGTATTCGACGGCGAAGCCGTTGCCGGCCGACACGCCCAGCTGCCCGATCAGGTGCAGCACCAGGTCCTTGGCGCTGGTGTGGTCGGGCAGCCGGCCCTGCAGGTTCACACGCATCGTGCGCGGCTTGCGCTGCATGCAGGTCTGCGTCGCCAGGATGTGCAGCAGCTCGCCCTGTCCCACCCCCCAGGCCAGCGCGCCCATGGCGCCGTGGGTGCAGGTGTGGCTGTCGCCGATGGCCACCGTCAGGCCGGGCAGCACCAGGCCCATCTCGGGCGCGATGACGTGGACGATGCCGTGGCCCGGCTGGCCGATGTCGAACAGCCGCACGCCGAACTCGCGGGTGTCGGCGCGCAGCTGCGCCACGTGCGGGTTGCCTTGCTGCGTGGGGTCGGCCAGCTGCGGCTCGGTGGAGACCGAGTGGTCGGCCGAGGCGAAGGTCAACTCGGGGTTGCGCACCTTCAGGCCGCGCCGGCGCAGGTGGGTGAAGGCATTGCCGTTGAAGTCGGGCACGACGTGGCGGTCGACGTGCAGCAGCGCGAAGCCGTCGCCCAGCTCGGCCACCACGTGCCGCTGCCAGAGCTTCTCGAACAGCGTGCCCTCAGTTGACATTCGCGCCGGACTCCTTCACGGCCTTCTTCCAGTGCTCGACCTCGCGCCGGATGATGGCCGCGAACTCGGCGGGGGTGGAGCCGTCCACGGCCATCGACTGCCGCTCCAGCTGGGCCGCGATCTCCGGGTCCTGCAGCACCTTCACGATGTCGGCGTGCAGGGCGGTGAGCACGCCCGGCGGCAGGTTGGCCGGCCCGATCAGGCCGAACACGCTGGCGAAGCCCAGGCCCGGCAGCGTCTCGTCCAGCAGCGGCATCTCCGGGTGCAGCTTGTTGCGGCGCGGGTCGGTGAGCGCCAGCAGCTTGAGCTTGCCGGCCTTGATGTGCGGCAGCGCCGATTCGAGCACGACGAAGCCGTAATGCACGCGGCCGGGCAGCAGCTCGCGATAGGCGCCGCTGCTGCCGGAAAAGGGCACGTGCGTGACCTGCATGCCGGCGCGCCTGGCCATCAGTTCGCCGGTGATGTGGCCCGCCGTGCCCACCCCCAGCGAGGCCCACGAGAGCTGGCCCGGGTGGGCCTTCGCGTGTTCGATCAGCTCCTTCACGTTGCTCGCCGGCACCGACGGGTGGGCCACCAGCGCGTTGGTGATGTTGCCGATCTGGGTGATGGGCGTGATGTCCTTGAAGGTGTCGTAGGGCAGGTCGCTGCGCAGGCTGGGATTGATGGTGATGGAACTCACCACCACGCCGAAGGTGTGGCCGTCGGGCGCCGACTGCACCACGGCCTGCGTGCCCAGGATGGTCCCGCCGCCGGGCTTGTTCTCCACCACCACCGGTTGCCCCCACAGGTCCGCCAGCTTCTGCGCAATGGGGCGGATCACGGCGTCGGTGGCGCCGCCGGCCTGCAGCGGCGAGACCAGGCGCACGGTGCGGGTGGGGCGGAAGGCGCCGCGCGAGGCCTGGGCGCGCGCCGGCAGGCAGGCGAGGAGGGCGAGGGCGCCGGCGGCGCCCAGCAGGGTGCGGCGGTCGGTGCGGGGCAGCTGCATCGGAGTCTCCTGGAAAGTTGTATTCGAGATAATACAACTCATGCCGGGCGCCGCCGGCCGCGACAATCCGGGGCATGGACAACGCCGCCCGCGAGCGCCTCGTTTCGCTGCACCACCAGCTTTCGACCCTGATCAAGGACGGCATCGCCGCCGGCCGCTACGCCCCGGGCGCGCAGTTGCCGACCGAGGAGTCGCTGTGCGCCGAGCACGGGGTCTCGCGCGTGACGGTGCGCCGGGCGCTCGAGTCGCTGCGGCAGCAGGGTTTCATCGAGAAGCGGCACGGGCGCGGCACCTTCGTGCGCGAGGCGCCGCCGGTGCTGGCGCTGCCCACGCCGATCGCCAGCTACCTCGACAAGGTGGCGCAGCGGCGCGCGCTGAGCCGGCACGTGCTCAAGGAATTCGGCTGGGTGCCGGCCAGCGCCGAGGTGCGCAGCAGCCTGCAGCTCGAGGCCGATGCGCAGGTGCTGCGGGTGGTGCGGCTGCGTGTCATGGGCCGCCTGCCGCTGGTGCACAACACCGTCTTCCTGCCGCCGGAGCTGGGCCGCAGTTTCACGCGGGCCGATTTCCGCTCGACTCCGCTGTCCGAGCTGCTCGGGCGCGCGGGCGCGCACTACGGCCGCATCGAGCTGGTCACCCGCGCCCGCCTGGCGACGCCGGGCATCGCGCAGCTGCTGCAGGTGGAGGTGGGTTCGGCCCTGGTCGATGTGCAGCGGATCGGCTACGACGCCGGGGGCCGGCCGATCGAGTACCAGCAGTTGCTGGGGCCCTCGGACCGGTTCGAGACGCATGTCACGGTGGGCGCGGCGGCGTCGCCGGGCGAGTCGCCGCGAAAGGGGCGGCATCCTCCTACCGGCCGAGGGCGGGCGCGGCGCTAGATTGGGCCTCGACCCACCCACAGGAGAGCCCCATGCCCAACGAGAAGAACAGTGGTGACATCCATCGTCCGGTCGTCGAGCGCGACCTGCCTCTGCAAGGCGGCAGCGAGGACGGCGCCCAGGCCCGCGGCCTGGAGGAATCGCGCGAGCAAGGCGTGCGCCAAGCCGGCATCGTCAAGGAAAGCGAGGATGCCGAGCGCCTCGACAAGCCGGTCGACAAGTCCGCCGACAAGTCCGCCGACAAGTCCTAGGACGCCGGCTTCGAGTCCGCCGGCGCGCCGCTTCGCAGCAACGCCCAGGTGCACAACACGCAGGCCACGGTGAGTCCGGCGAAGCCGGCGCGATAGGTTCCGAGCAGCGACGACAGCGCGCCGAACGCCATCGGCCCCAGCACCACGCCGAGGTACGTGATGGCCAGGGTGCCGCCGGTGGCCAGTCCCGCCTGGCCGGGCGGCGCCTGGCGCGCGACCTCGGCCAGGTAGACGCCGTTCCAGCCGATCGCCGAGGCGCCGAGCACCAGCAGCAGCGCGTTCACCAGCACGGCCGGCACGCCCGGCGCCAGCAGGGCCATGGCCAGCGTGGCTGCGCCCATCAGCACGGCGAGCACGGTGAGCATGCGCCGGGCGCCCAGCCACCGGTCGGCCGCCCAGCCCCAGAACACCCGGCCCACGACGCCACCGGCCTGCGCCATCGACAGGGCGAGTCCGGCGGCGACCAGCCCCCAGGCCATCGCGGCGTTCAGGTAGGTCACGAGATAGGTGCTCAGCGACATCTGCACGATCGAGAACGCGAACGAGCAGCCAGCCAGCATGCGCAGGGACCGATGGCCCAGCACCAATCGCACGGGCCCGGCCAGGTTGCCCAGCGCCAGGCGGTGCCGGGGCTCGCGGTCCGCGTCCAGTGAGCGGCGCAGCGGCTGGGACAGCGCCACCCCCAGCAGGTTGCCCCCGGCCACCGCCAGCAGTGCGCCTTGCCACCCCAGCCACAGCAGCAGGCCCGACACCAGGGCGCCGGCCAGCACGCCGCCCAGGGGTACGCCGGTCTGCTTGATCGAGAACACCAGCGACATGCGGTGCGGCGGCGTGGTGCGCATCAGCAGGTGCGAGCTGGCCGGCGTGATCGGCCCATAGCCCAGCCCGATCAGCCAGGCGCCCAGCGCGATGCCCGGCAGCGAGCCGGCCGCGCACAGCGCCAGGCCCAGGGCGGCGGCTCCCAGCGAGAACTGGCTGGCGCGGATCGCGCCGAAGCGGCTCACGATGGGTCCACCCGCCAGGCTGGCCAGCATCGCGCCCAGGTAAACGATGGCGATGTACACGCCGGCATAGGCCGCGGAAATGCCCAGGGCCTGCGCCACGGCGGGCGCCATCGCCGGCAACGCCAGCACCGCCGTGGAGGCCAGGGCCTGCACGGCGGTGGTGATGGCCAGGGTGCGCCAGCCGTCCTCGCGGCGTTCAGGCGCGCTCACCGGGCACCGTGTGTTGCTCGTACTCCTCGATCAGGCGCGGCCAGATCGCTTCGAGTTCGTAGCGCAGCGATTGGGCCAGGCCGACCAGGTCGGGAAATAGCGTGGCGTAGGTGATGTTCATGCGGTAGAGCGCGCGCATGGCCTCGGCGCGCATGCCGCCGGCCAGCACGAAGCGCTGGAGCAGCTCGTCCGAGTCGCCGTACGCCTCGAGGATGGCGTCCAGCGACAGCTCCAGCGTGCCCGGCACCACGAACAGGCCCGACTGCGCCATCAGTCGCCCGTCCATCTCGGTGGGCTCGCCGAACCACAGCACCGGCAGCTGGTTGCTCGCGAAGTAGCGCTCGAAATTGCCGGGCAGGCGGGGGTCGATGCGGTCGCGGTCGAGCGACGGGTCGAAGCGCGGCCTGAGGTTCCACAACGCGGGGGTGTTCAGCGCGTAGACCACCACGTCCTCGGTGGCGCTTTCCAGCGCGAAGAAAGCGGCCACGAAGGGCGACTTGGTGAAGTCCAGCAGCCGGGTGGGCGAGCCGTGGTGCTGCATCAGCGCCAGGCAGCGCAGCTCGTCGTCGAGCGCCGTGCGGTCGTGCAGGTGGATGTGCGCCTTGCGCCGGAACACGCGCATGGCGCGCGCCTCGCGCAGCGGCCACAGGCGCTGGTCGGGACAGAACTCGCGCAGCCGGCGCGTGAGCGAACTCACCAGCGGCCAGTGCGGCGAATGCTGTCCGCGGAAGGCCCAGCCTTCGAGCTGGTCCGTATGCTCGACGAACTCATGCCAGCGGGAGAGATGCACCGTCCTCATGGCCGGTGATTGTCGGCCGCGCCCACGCTCGCCGGCGTGCGCCACCAGTTCACGCCATCGGCGTCGGTGTCGCACACGGCCTCGCCGCGCCCGCGCAGGTAGTTCAGGCAGGCCAGGCTCTCACCGGTGGCCATGCTCAGGAGCTGGGGCTTGTCGGGGGTGATGGCCCGTGCGAACAGGGCGCCGAACACGTCCACCGCCCGCTGCGGCTGGCGCAGCCGTTCACGCAGCCGCTGCAGCGCCTGGTCCTGCCCCTGGCGCAGGCGGTCCAGCCGCGCGTGCAAGCCGCGGAACGCCAGCCCGTGCGCCGGCAGGACCAGCACGTCGTCGGGCACCTGGGCGCGGATGCGGGCGATGGACTCGAACCAGTCGCTCATCGGGTCGTCGTCCGGCTCCATGGGGTAGACCGACACGTTCGACGAGATGCGCGGCAGCACCTGGTCACCGGAGACCAGGATGCGCTGGTCGGGGCTGTAGAGGCAGGCGTGCTCGGGCGAATGGCCGCGTCCGACGATCACCCGCCAGGGGTGCCGGCCGATGCGGATCTCCTCGCCGTCGACCAGCCGCCGGAAGCTCGAGGGCAGCGAGTGGATGTGCTTGCCGAAGTTGCCGAAGCGCGCGCGGTAGGTCTCGATGGCCGCGGTGTCCCAGCCGGCGCGGCGGTAGAAGGCCTCGCCCTCGGCGGGTGCCTCGCGCCCGGTGTCCGACACCAGCACCCGGCACTGCAGGTACTCGCCGCGCGTCATCCACAGCCGGCAGCCGTGGCGGCGCGTGAGCCAGCCGGCGGTGCCCACGTGGTCGGGGTGCATGTGGGTGACGAACACGCGGCTCACGGCCGGGTTGCCGGCCTCGGCCAGGATGCGGGTCCAGCCGGCGGTGGTCTCCGGGCTGCAGACGCCGGTGTCGACGATGGCCCAGCCGCCGTCGTCGTCCAGCGTCCACAGGTTGATGTGGTCCAAAGCGAAGGGCAGGGGCATGCGCACCCAGCGCACGCCCGGGGCGATCTCGACGGCGGTGGCCGGGGCGGGGGCTTCGAACGGGTAGTGCAGGGGATCGCGCGGAGGGGCCGGCGCGGCGTCGGCCGGGGCGGACGCGGAGAGCGAAGGGGACGGCATGCCGCAAATTGTCGCCGCCCGCGCATGCGCCATGCGCCCTGCGCCTCGGCGACCGGGCGGTGATCGGCGCCGGCAGCGTGGTCACCCGCGACGTGCCGGCCGACGTCTTCGCGGCCGGCAATCCCTGCCGGGTCGTCCGAGAACTCAAGCATTCATCGGGTCCGCGCGAAGCCCGCCGGTAACCTCCCGCGGCCGGAACGGCATCCCCCGGTTCCGGCGATCCAAGAACGAGTGGAGACTCCATGACCCAACGCCTCACTGCGCAGGATTTCGACCCCGACCTGCTGATCCTCTTCGACGCCTACGTGCATGGCCACATCGACCGGCGCGGCTTTCTCGAGCAGGCGCGCGGCTTCGCCAAGGCAGGCATGACCGCCGCCGGCCTGCTGGCCGCCCTCAGCCCCAATTTCGCGATGGGCCAGCAGGTCAAGCCCGATGACGCGCGCCTGAAGACCGAGACGGCCACCGTGCCTTCGCCGCAGGGCAACGGCAGCGTCAAGGGCTACCTGGCGCGCCCGGCGTCGGCCGGCACCACCAAGCTGCCGGCCGTGCTGGTGATCCACGAGAACCGCGGCCTCAATCCGCACATCGAGGACGTCACCCGCCGGCTGGCGCTGGAGGGCTTCATGGCCTTCGCCCCCGATGCCCTCACGCCCCTGGGCGGCTACCCCGGCGACGAGGACAAGGCGCGCGAGGCCTTCGCCAAGCTCGACCAGGGCAAGGCGCGCGAGGACTTCCTGGCCAGCGCCCGCTGGCTGGAGCAGCGCACCGACGCCACCGGCCGGTTGGGCGCGGTGGGCTTCTGCTACGGCGGCGGCATCGTGCACCAGCTCGCCACGCGCCTGCCGGAACTGGACGCCGGCGTCGCCTTCTACGGCCCGGCGCCGGCGCCGGCCGACGCGGCCAAGGTGAAGGCGGCGCTGCAGGTGCACCAGGCCGGCATCGACGAACGCGTCAACGCCACCTGGCCGCCATACGAGGCGGCGCTGCGCGCGGCCAACGTGAAGTTCGAGGTGCACGCCTACCCGGGCACGCAGCACGGCTTCCACAACGACACGACGCCCCGCTACGACGCGGCCGCCGGCCGCCAGGCCTGGGAGCGGACGCTGGCGTTCTTCAAGCAGGAAATCGGGGCGATGTAGGCCACCTCGACAACGCTTCGGCGTTGTCGCATGTGCTTCGTCGCAGTGACCCCCCGGTGCCCCACGCGCAGGGGCACCGGGCAGCAGCCGCCGATCCGCTGCGGCGGCCCCGCCGATCCGGTCTCGTGGTCTGCGCCACCGGCAGGTCGGAGCGCATCAGGACTTCCAAGAGGGCGATGGACGTGTGGGCGCGGCGCCAGCGACCGCGTGGCCCGGCACGGGAAAACCCCGATCTCGTTGCCCTAGCAACTGGTTGCCTTACCAACAATAATCGCGGCTCCAGACCACACCAGGAGACGACATGTCCTTCTCGCGCCGCGCGATCACCAGCGCCCTGTTCGCCGCCTGCGGCTTGGCCGTCCTGCCTGCGCAGGCGCAGGCGCAGAGCATCAAGGTCGGCATCGTCGGGCCTTTCTCGGGGCCGTTCGCCCATTACGGCGCGCTGTTCAAGTCCGGGGCCGAGGCCTATGTCGCCAGCCAGGGCGGCAAGCTCGCCGGCAAGGAGGTCGAGTTCATCTACCGCGACACCGGCGGCCCCAACCCGGGCCAGACCCGCGCGCTGGTGCAGGAGCTGATCGTCAAGGACAAGGTGGACTACCTCGGCGGCTTCGTGTTCACGCCCAACGCGCTGGCCGTGGCGCCGCTGATCCAGCAATCGCAGACGCCCACCGTCATCTTCAACGCGGCCACCTCGTCCATCACCGAGAAGTCGGAGTATTTCCTGCGCACCAGCTACACGCTGTGGCAGGTGACGGTGCCGCTGGCGCAGTGGGCGGCCAAGCAGAACCTCAAGAAGGTGGTGACGGCCGTCACCGACTACGGCCCGGGACTCGATGCCGAGGCTGCCTTCAAGGCCGAGTTCGGCAAGCAGGGCGGCACGGTGGTCGAGACCATCCGCATGCCCATCGCCACCACCGACTTCGGCCCCTTCGTGCAGCGCATCAAGGCCAGCGGCGCGCAGGCCGTGTACACCTTCCTGCCCGGCGGGCCGCCCAACCTGGGCTTCGTCAAGGCCTACAACGAGAACGGCCTGGCCAAGGCCGGCGTGCAGTTCCTGGGCACGGCCGAGACCGACGAGTTCGACCTGCAGAAGTTCGGTGACGGCGCCATCGGCCTGACCACCGCCTTCCACTACTCGGGGGCGCACGAATCGCCGGCCAACAAGCAGTTCGTCGAGGCCCTGAAGAAGCGCGATGCGAACGTGGTCGCCAACTACGCCTCGGTGGGCGCCTGGGACGGCATGCACGTCATCCACAAGATGATCGAAGCCACCGGCGGCAAGCGCGACGGCGCCAAGGCCCTGGCCGCCGCCCGCGGGCTGCAGTGGGAGAGCCCGCGCGGCCCGGTGCGCATCGACCCCAAGACTCGCCACATCACGCAGAACGTGTACCTGCGCAAGGTCGAGAAACAGGGCATGCAGCTGGTGAACAAGGAAGTCCAGAGCTTCGGTCCGCAGCCGGACTTCGGGCTGGACGCCGCCAAGTAAGCGCAACGCCAGGCGACGGCCGTGATCCTTCTGTCCAACATCCTGATCGACGGGCTGGCCTACGGCATGGTGCTGTTCGTCATCGCGGTCGGCCTGTCCGTGACCCTGGGGCTGATGCGTTTCGTGAACCTCAGCCACAGTGCCTTCGCGATGGTGGGAGGCTACCTGGCGGCTTTGCTGGTGCGCGAGGCCGGATGGAGCTTCTGGGCCGCCGTGCCGCTGGCCATCGCGGCCACCGGCGCGCTGGGCGCGCTGCTCGAGGCCACCGTGCTGCGCCACCTGTACCGCCGCACGGAGCTGGAGCAGGTGCTGTTCACCATCGGGCTGACCTTCGTGCTGATCGCCTCGACCAATGCGTTGGTGGGTCCGCAGGTGCAGCTGATCCCACTGCCGCCGGCGCTGTCGGGGTCGGTGGACCTGGGCTTTCGCACCCTGCCGGCGCAGCGGCTGCTGGTGATCGGCGCGGGCTTCGCCGTCGCGGCGGCCGCGGCCTGGGTGGTGGCGCGCACCCGCTTCGGCGTCTGGCTGCGTGCCGCGGTGGATCACAGCGGCACGGCCTCGACGCTCGGTATCCCGATCCGACTGGTGCAGTGCGCCACCTTCGCCGCCGGCGCCGCGCTGGCGGGCTTCGGCGGCGTGCTGGGCGCCGAGCTGATGCCGCTGGAGCCGTACTACGCGCTCAAGTACCTGGTGCTGGTGCTGGTGGTGGTGGCCGTCGGCGGCATGGGCAGCATCGCCGGCTCCCTGGTGGCGGCGGTCTCGCTGGGCGTGATCGAAACCGCCAGCAAGTACCTGGCCTCGGACTGGGGCAGCCTGTTCTTCTTCCTGGCCATGGCGCTGCTGCTGGCCTGGCGACCCCACGGAGTGCTCACGCGATGAATGCCATCGTCCTTCCCTGGCGCCGCCGCGCGGCCGCCGAAACGGGCAGCGCGCCGCGCTGCGCTCCCGCCTGGCGCGCGCCGCTGGTGCTGGGGGTGCTGGGGCTGGCGGCCACCGCGCTCATGCCCGAGCAGCTGGGCCTGCTCACGCGCATCTTCATCACGGCCCTGTTCGTGCTCTCGCTCGACCTGCTGGTGGGCATCGCCGGGCTGGCCACGCTGGGCCACGCCGCGATGTTCGGCGTCGGCGCGTACGCGGCCGGCATCTTCGCGCTCCAGGTCATGGCCGACCCCCTGGCCGGCCTGGCCGTGGGCATCGCGGCCGGGGCGCTGCTGGCGCTGGCCTCGGGCGCCTTCGTGCTGCGCTACCAGGGCTTCACCTTCCTGATGCTCACGGTGGCCGCCGCGCAGATCGTCCTGAGCCTGGCGCAGAAGGCACGCGACTGGACCGGCGGTGACGACGGCCTGTCGGGATTCGTCATGGCGCCGGTGCTCGGGCTTTTCGCCTTCGACCTCGAGGGCCGGGTGGCGGCGTTCTACACGCTGGCCGTGCTGGTGGTGCTGTTCTACGTGGCCCGCCGCATCGTCGATTCACCCTTCGGCCTGGCGGTGCGCGGCATCCACGAGAACCGCGCGCGCATGGCGGCGCTGGGCACGCCGGTGTTCGGAAGGCTGCTGGCCATCTACACCATCGCCGGCGCGATGGCCGGCGCGGCCGGCGCGCTGTCGGCGCAGACCACGGCGGTGGTGGGCCTGGACAGCCTGTCCTTCGCGCTGTCGGCCGAGGTGCTGGTGATGCTGATCCTCGGCGGCGCCGGGCGTCTCACCGGGGCGCTGGTGGGCGCGACGGTCTTCACCCTGCTGCACCACACGGCCGCGTCGATCAACCCCTACCACTGGCTGTTCGTGGTCGGCGCGCTGCTGATGGTTGTGGTGCTGATGCCGCCCCGGCAAGCCTGGGCCTGGCTGCGCCGCCGCCTCGGGGAGGTGACCCGATGACCGTGCTGCTGGAAGTCGAGTCGCTGGACAAGCGCTTCGGTGGCCTGCACGTCACCCGGGGCGTGTCGTTCTCGATCCACGAAGGCGACCGGCTGGCGCTGATCGGCCCCAACGGCGCCGGCAAGACCACGCTGGTCAACCAGGTCAGCGGCGTGCTGGCGCCCGACGGCGGGCAGATTCGCCTGCGCGGCGAGGACGTCACCACGCGCAGCCAGGCGCAGCGCGTGCGAGCCGGCCTGGCCCGCACCTTCCAGATCACCACGCTGGCACCGCACTTCCCGGTGCAGCGCCAGGTCGAACTGGCCCTGTTCGAGCGCGAGGGTCTCACCGGCCGCGCCTGGCGCAGCATCGACGCCTACCCGGCGCTGCAGGACGAGGCCGGTGCCTTGCTGGCGCGCTTCGGCCTGCGCGAGCAAGCGGCCACGCCCACCGAGCGCCTGGCCTACGGCGAGCAGCGGCTGGTGGAGATGGCGCTGGCGCTGGCGCTGCGCCCGCGCGTGCTGCTGCTGGACGAGCCGATGGCGGGCGTGCCCAAAGGCGACGGCACCCGCCTGCTGGCCGCGCTGGATGCGCTGCCGCGCGAGCTGGGCGTGCTGATCATCGAGCACGACATGGACCTGGTGTTCCGCTTCGCCACCCGCATCCTGGTGCTGGCCGAGGGCGCGGTGCTGGCCGAGGGCACGCCCGAGGACATCCGCCGCGACCCGAAGGTGCGGGCCGCCTACCTAGGGAACTCATGAAACACCCCCGAAGCGGCTTCGCCGCCTCCTCCTCGAGCGGGCGCCACCAGCGGCCCGGCCAAGCCGGTTCCGCGGTGGCCCTGGTGTTCGGCTACTTCGTGCCTGCATACCGGCTGATTCGCAGGGTTTCGGAGATCGCTGCATGACCTCCCCCATGCTGCAACTCGAGGGCGTGGTCGCCGGCTACGGACCCACCACGGTGCTGGACCATCTGTCGCTGCAGGTGACGGCCGGCGAACGCGTGGCCATGATCGGCCGCAACGGCGTCGGCAAGACCACCGCGCTGCGCACGGTGATGGGCCTGGTGCCGCTGCGCGACGGGCGCATCGTCTTCATGGGCGAGGACATCGGCCGGCTCACGCCGCACCAGCGCGCCCAGCGCGGCCTCGGTTACGTGCCGCAGACGCGCGACATCTTCCCGTCGCTCACCGTCGAGGAAAACCTGGTCGCAGGCCTCAAGCGGCGTCCGCGCGCCGCGCTGGACGACGCCTACGCGCTGTTCCCGCGACTGGCCGAACGTCGGCGCAACGGCGGCGGCCAGCTCTCGGGCGGCGAGCAGCAGATGCTGTCGGTCGCCCGCGCCCTGCTGGGCCAGCCCCGACTGATCCTGCTGGACGAACCGCTCGAGGGTCTCGCGCCTTTGATCCGCCAGGACCTGCTGCGGGTGTTCCGCCGCCTGAGCGACGAGCTGTCGATACCGGTCGTGATCGTCGAGCAGCAGGTGGACGAGGTGCTGGGCTATGCCGACCGCGCGCTGGTCCTGGACCATGGGACCGTGGTCCATGCGGCGCCGGCGGCCGAATTGCGCGAGGACACCGAAACACTCGAGCGCTGGGTCGGCCTGGCCGTGCATTGAGGAGGCTGCGTACAGTGACCCTCATGACCCGTCCCCGACCTTCCCTTCCGTCGGCCAATCCGCCGACCAATGCGCGCCGGCCCGCCGCCCGCAGCCCCCAGCCGGGCCGCCGGGCACCGGCTCGCGGCCGCGCCGTGATCGACCTCGACCGCTATGTGCCGGCCTACCTCACCTGGGTGTCGAACAAGCTCTCGCGCGGGGCCTCGCAGCATTACCTGTCGCTGTTCGGCATCGGCATCGAAAGCTGGCGGTGCCTGGTGCTGCTGGCCCTGCATGGCTCGGTCACCGCGCAATTCGTCTCGCGGGTGATCGGCATGGACAAGGGCACCGTGAGCCGCAGCTTCAAGGCGCTGCAGGAGCGCGGCTGCCTGCGCACCGAACTCGACCCCAACGATGGGCGCGTGCGCCTGGCCGTGCTCACGCCCGAAGGACGCGCGTTGCACGATGAGATCCGCCAGGTGGCCCTGGAGCGCGAGCGCGCCTTCCTGTCGGTGCTCGAGCCCGAGGAAGCCGAGCAGTTCCTGTCGCTGCTCAAGCGGCTGCACGAGAACCTGCCGCAGGTCGAGGCCGCCACCCAGGCCTACATCGAAAAGCATTTCCCGGAGGCAGCGGCGCGCCGCCGCCGTCCGTCCCGCGAGGTCGACGAGGACCCCGACCTCTGAAGTCCATCCATCCGAAGGAGCCCCACATGAATGCCGTGACCCTGCCCCTGCCGTCCATTCCCGCCACCAGCGGGATCGCGTCGTTCCCCCGTGACCAGTGGTACATGGCCGGCTTCGGCTCCGAGCTCTCGGACAAGCCGGTGGGCCGCACCTTCCTGAACGACAAGGTGGTCATGTTCCGCACGGCAGACGGGCAGGTCGCCGCGCTGGAGGACCGCTGCTGCCACCGCACGCTGCCGCTGTCCTGCGGCACCTTGGAGACCACGGGCCTGCGCTGCGGCTACCACGGCATGCTCTACGCGCCCGACGGCCAGTGCCTGGAGATCCCTGGCCAGGATCGGGTGCCCGCCAAGGCGCGGGTGCGCTCCTACCACCTGGTCGAGAAGAACCAGCTGCTGTGGATCTGGATGCCGGCGCAGGAGGGGGGGGCGCCCACCCGCGAAGCACCCGACTATCCCTGGCACGACCACCCCGACTACAAGTGGGGCGGCGGCCACTACCACTACCGCGCGCCCTGGCAACTGATCCACGACAACCTGATGGACCTGAGCCACCTCGGCTACGTGCACCTCAAGACCATCGGCGGCAACGCCCGGCTGCACATGAACGCGCCGATGAAGGTCACCGCCGAGGGCGACACCGTGAAGGTGGTGCGCCACATGCCCGGCTCCGTGCCGCCGCCCACCTACCTCGCGGCCTGGCCCTTCGGCGCGGCCTGCGACCGCTGGCAGGAGATCGAATTCCACGTCTCGCACCTGCGCATCTGGACCGGCGCCGCGCTTCCCGGCACGGCCTCGCTGGAGGACCCGCAGCGCCACGGCTTCCACATGCGCGGCCTGCACGGCATCACACCGGAAACCCAGGAGACCTGCCACTACTTCTGGAGCATGTCCAGCAACCAGCATCCCGACATGCCCGACACCTCCCAGGAGGTGGTGGACCAGACCCGCTTCACCTTCGACGAGGACCGCCTCGTGATCGAGGCGCAGTGGGAGAACATCCGAGCGTTCGGCCCGAGGGCCGAGTGGATCGACATCCACGTCGATGTCGGCGCCAACCGCGCGCGCCGCATCGTGCAGCGGCTGTCGGGCCAGGCCTGATCAGGCGACGGCGTCGGGCATCGGCGTCGGGCCGTGGGGGCGCGGGTTACCATCGCCGGCGCCACGCCGTGCCCCCGCACGATCGCCCAACCCGATTTGTCCAGCATGCCCAAGAACCAGACGGCGGCCCCATCCGAGACCACCGCTGAGAGTGCCGCCGCACCGCGCGGCAAGACAGGGGCAGCAGCCCGCAAGACCCGATCGACCGCGGGGGCCGGCAAGCCGGCCCGCAAGGCGGCCAATGCTGCCAAGCCCGCAAAGTCCGCCACGCCCGTCAAGGCGGCCAAGGCCGGCAACGGCGGCCCCACCCGCACCGCGGCCCGCACGAGGCGAAGCCCCGAGGAAGTGCAGGCGCGCATCCTCGAGGCGGCCATGCACGAGTTCTCGGAGTTCGGCTTCGCCGGCGCCCGCATCGACCGCATCAGCAGCCGGGCCAAGACGGTGGACCGCATGCTGTACTACTACTTCGGCAACAAGGAGCGGCTCTACCAGACCACGCTGGAGGCCGCCTACGCCGAGATGATCGAGGCCGAGGGCAACTTCGTGGTGCCCGACGGCGACCCGGTGCAGGGCATCCGCGAGCTGGTGGGCCACACCTGGAACCTGTACGTCTCGCGACCGCAGATCATCCGGATCATCATGAACGAGAACCTGCTGCGCGGGCGCTTCATCAAGAAGTCGCGCGCGATCCGGCAGAAGTCGCTGCCGCTGATCGCGCTGCTGGAAAACATCCTGAAGCAGGGCCAGGCGCAGGGCCTGTTCCGCCTCGACGTCGACGCCAGCCTCACGCTCATGACGATGATGTCGCTGGGGTTTTTCTACGTCGCCAATTCGTACACGATCTCGCACTGGCTGCGCGCCGACATGATGGAGCCCGAGCGCTGCCGCGCGTGGGAAGCGCACATCAGCCAGACCCTTCTGGCCTCCCTGCGCGCCTGATCACCCGCACGCGGCAGCGGCAGCCGCGCGCCTATCCGCCTCTCCTGTTCACGAGCTTGGTGCCCCGCGCACCAAGCCACGGCATGGCACTGCGCGACCGCACGCCGAGGGTGCGGGAATACCCGCTCCCAGCCCCCTCGGGGACCGGCTGTAAAGTGCGTTCTCCATCTTTAAAGTGGACACTTAAAACAGCAATCCGGCGCCTGGCCCGGTACTTGCTGGATCGGTGACAAGGAGAGTTTGTCCATGCATGAGTTCATCAGGAACGCCTGGTACCCGTTGGCCTGGAATCGCGACGTCGATCGCAGCCTGGTCAGCCGCCGGGTGATCGGCGAAGACCTGGTCGTCTACCGCACCTCCGACGGCCAGGTGGCCGCGCTGCGTGACGTGTGCCCGCACCGCCTGCTGCCGCTGTCCAAGGGGCGGCTTCGGGATGACGATGCCATCGAGTGCGGCTATCACGGCGTCACCTTCGATTCACGCGGCGCCTGCGTGCGCGTGCCGCTGCAGGAGAAGCCGCCGGCCGCCATGCGCGTGCGGGCCTACCCCACGCACCAGAGCATGGGCATGTGGTGGGTCTGGATGGGTGAGCCTGAGAAGGCCGATACCTCCAAGGTCTTCAGCCTGCCGCAGTACAGCGCCGCCGGGTGGAGCTATGTGGAGGGCGACTCGCTGCACATGAAGGCCAACTACCTCAACCTGGCCGACAACCTGTGCGACCCCACGCACGTGGCCTTCGTGCACCTGACCACGTTGTCGAACGTGCAGAGCGGCGATATCCCGGTGCACTTCGACTCCAAGGGCTCCGAGGTCGTCACCTGGCGCTGGGTCATGGATTCGCCGCTGATCCCGATCTTCCAGGGGCTGAAGGCCTTCGACGGCAACGTCGACCGCTGGCACTTCTATCACTACCTCGCGCCCTGCGTGGCCTACATCGACTTCGGCTCGGCCCTCACCGGCACCGGCGCGCCCGATGGCAACCGCGGCGACTGCATCCAGATGTTCGCCTGCCACTTCATCACGCCCGTGGACCACGACACCTGCGTGCAGCACTGGCTGTGCATCAAGAACATCCCGGCCGATGCCGGGCAGGACCGCAAGCTCATCGAAGGGCTGCGCATGGCCTTCAACGAGGACAAGCGCATCCTCGAGGCCATCCAGGAGAACGAGGCCAAGCTGCCGGACGTCAAGCCCGTGAAGATCGCCCTCGACGCCTCCAACACCCGCATGCGCCGCATCGTCGACCAGATGCTCGCGGCCGAAGCCGCCGAAGCGGCCGTGGCCGTGCCGGCGGCCGCCACGCCCGCGGCCACCGCCGTGGCGGCCTGAACCTGGATTGAACCCTTTCCCACCCCCGACTAGGAGTCCCGAATGCGCTTCCTGAAGAAGACTGCCTGCGCCGCCTTGCTGGCCGCCAGCGCCCTGCACATGGGCCTGGCCAGCGCCCAGGGCGTGATCAAGATCGGCGAGATCAACAGCTACAAGACGCTCGCCGCCCTGGCCGAGCCCTACCGCAAGGGCTGGGAGATGGCGCAGGAGGAAATCAACGCCTCCGGCGGCGTGCTGGGCAAGAAACTCGAGACGGTGTTCCGCGACGACGGCGCCAACGCCGGTGATGCGGTGCGCATGGCCGAGGAACTGCTCACGCGCGAGAAGGTCGACGTGCTCGCCGGCGTGACGCTGTCGCATGTGGGACTGGCCGTGTCCGACTTCGCCAAGCAGCGCAAGGTGTTCTTCCTGGCCTCGGGACCGTTGACCGACAAGGTCGTCTGGCAAAGCGGCCACGACTACACCTACCGCCTGCGCGCCGGCACCCACGCCCTGGCCGCCTCGGTGGTGCCCGAAGCGGCGGCGCTGAAGAAGAAGCGCTGGGCGCTGGTCTACCCCAACTACGAGTACGGCCAGGCCGCCGTCGCCACCTTCAAGGAGCAGCTGAAGAAGCTGCAGCCCGACGTGGAGTTCGTCGCCGAGCAGTCGCCGCCGCTGGGGAAGATCGACGCCGGCGCGGTGGTGCAGGCGCTCGAAGCCGCCAAGCCCGACGCCATCTTCAACGTGCTGTTCGGGGTCGACCTGGCCAAGTTCGCGCGTGAGGGCAAGACCCGCGACCTGTTCGCCAAGCGCGAGGTGGTGAGCCTGCTGACCGGCGAGCCCGAGTACCTCGACCCGCTCAAGGACGACGCGCCCGAGGGCTGGATCGTCACCGGCTATCCGTACGAGACCGTCACCCTGCCCGAGCACAAGGCCTTCTATGACGCGTACGTGAAGAAGTACAAGGACTATCCGCGCCTGAACTCCGTCATCGGCTATGCCACCGTGAAGGCGCTGGCCGCGGGCATCAAGAAAGCCGGCAGCACCGACCCGGACAAGCTGAGCGCCGCCTTCAAGGGCATGAGCTTCGACTCGCCGTTCGGCACCATGACCTTCCGCCCGCAGGACAACCAGGCCACCTTCGGCATCTTCGTGGGCCGCACCGGCAAGCGCAACGGCAAGGCCTACATGACCCAGGCGTCGTACATCGACGGCAGCAAGCTGCAGCCCACCGACGCCGAGGTCAAGCAGATGCGGGCGGCCGGCGCCAAGTAAGCACGGCTGCGCGTCCCCACCGGCCCATCCCGCCCCACGCCTATGTCACTTTCCGAATGGCTCGCCCTCCTGATCAACGGGCTGGCGAGCGCCTCCACCCTGTTCCTGCTCGCGGCGGGGCTGTCGCTGATCTTCGGCGTCACCCGCATCGTGAACTTCGCCCATGGCTCGTTCTACATGCTGGGGCTGTACACGGCCTACACGATGGCCGAGCGACTGGGCAGCACCGTGCTCGGGTTCTGGGGCGCGGTGCTGGTGGCGGCGGTGGCCGTGGGCGTGCTGGGCGCGCTGGTCGAGATGCTGCTGCTGCGCCGGCTCTACAAGGTGCCCGAGCTGTTCCAGCTGCTGGCCACCTTCGCGCTGGTGCTGGTGCTGCGCGACGCCGCGCTCTGGCTGTGGGGTAGCGAGGACCTGCTGGGCCCGCGCGCACCCGGGCTGTCCGGTTCGGTCGAGCTGTTCGGCAGCAAGCTGCCCTCGTACGACCTGCTGCTGATCTTCGTGGGGCCGGCCATGCTGCTGGCGCTCACGCTCCTCATGAGCCGCACGCGCTTCGGGCGGCTGATCCGCGCCTCCACACAGGACCGCGAGATGGTCGGCGCGCTGGGCGTGAACCAGAAGGTGCTGTTCACCGCCGTGTTCGCGCTGGGCTCCTTCCTGGCCGGGCTGGGCGGCGCGATGCAGCTGCCGCGCGAGCCGGCGAGCCTGTTCCTCGACCTGCAGGCCCTGGGCGACGCCTTCGTGGTGGTGGTGGTCGGCGGCATGGGCAGCATCCCCGGCGCCTTCCTGGCCGCCATCATCATCGCCGGCGCCAAGGCGGTCTGCACCGGGCTGGGCACGATGAGCATCGCCGGCATCGACGTCAACTTCTCCAAGCTCACGCTGGTGGTGGAGTTCCTCATCATGGCCGCCGTGCTGGTTGTGCGGCCCTGGGGCCTGCTGGGCCGGCCCGCGGCCAGCTCGCGCCAGTCGTCCGCCGGCGAGACGCCGCTGGAGCGCGCCAACACCTCGTTCAAGGTCACCACCGCGCTGGTGGCGGTGGCCCTGATCGCCATCGCCACGCTGGGGCAGCAGATGCCCTACGCGCCGGTGCTGATGACCGACATCCTGATCGCGGCGCTGTTCGTGGTGAGCCTGCACTTCATCGCCGGCCCCGGCGGGCTGCACACCTTCGGCCACGCCGCCTACTTCGGCATCGGCGCCTACGGCGCGGCCTTCCTGCTGAAGTCCGCCGGCCTGCCGATGGAGGCGAGCCTGTTGCTGGGGCCGGTGTTCGCCGGGCTGGCGGCGGTGGTCTTCGGCTGGTTCAGCGTGCGCCTGTCGGGCGTGTACTTCGCCATGCTCACGCTGGCCTTCGCGCAGATCGTGTGGTCGGTGGTGTTCCAGTGGGAGGACGTCACCGGCGGCAGCAACGGCATGACCGGCATCTGGCCGTCGGACTGGCTGGCGGACAAGACGCACTACTACCTGCTGACGCTGGTGATCGCCGCCTTCGCCGCCTGGCTGCTGCGCAAGATGCTGTTCTCGCCCTTCGGCTACGCGCTGCGCGCGGCGCGTGACTCGGTGCTGCGCTCGGAGGCCATCGGCATCGACACCAAGGCCGTTCAGTGGACCGCCTTCATCCTGTCGGGCCTGGTGTGCGGCTACGCCGGCGCGCTGTTCGCCTTCTCCAAGGGCAGCATCTCGCCCGAGACCATCTCGGTGGGCCGCTCCTTCGACGGCATCGTGATGATCATGCTGGGCGGCATCAACACGATCGCCGGTCCGGTGGTGGGCGCGGCGGTGTTCACCTGGCTGCAGGACCTGGCCGCGCGCACCTTCGAGTACTGGCGCGCCGCCATCGGCATCACCATCCTGCTGCTGGTGCTGCTGTTCCCCGAAGGGATCATCGGAACGCTCAAGCGCTTCTTCGCCGAGCGCGAGCGCCGCCCCGCGGCGGCGCCGCCTCCCTCGCCACCCATCGTGCCCGCGCGCACCGACGCCGCGCTGCCGCCCAACGGAGCCGCCGCCTCATGAATCCCATGCTGAAAGTGGAGGGCATCTCCAAGACCTATGGCGCGTTCGTCGCCGTGCAGGACGTGAGCTTCGAGGTGAACACCGGCGAGCTGGTGGCCATCATCGGGCCCAACGGCGCCGGCAAGTCCACCTGCTTCAACATGCTCAGTGGCCAGCACCACCCGAGCGCCGGCCGAGTCTGGCTGGAGGGGCGCGACATCACCCGCGCCAAGCCGCGCGAGATCTGGCGCATGGGCGTGGGCCGCACCTTCCAGATCGCGGCCACCTACCACTCCATGACCGTGGTCGAGAACGTCGAGATGGCGCTGCTCTCGCGCGAGCGGCGGCTGTACCACATGTGGAAACCGGCGAGTGCCTTCTGCCGCGACGAGGCCCTGTCGCTGCTCGATTCGATCGGCATGGCGGGCCAGGCGCACCGGCCCTGCAGCGAGCTGGCCTACGGCGACATCAAGCGGCTGGAACTGGCGATCGCGCTGGCCAACCGGCCGCGCCTGCTGCTGATGGACGAGCCCGCCGCCGGCATGGGTCCGCGCGAGCGCAACGAGCTCATGGCGCTGACCAAGCGCCTGGTCACCGAACGCGACATGGCCGTGCTCTTCACCGAGCACAGCATGGACGTGGTCTTCGCCTACGCCGACCGCACCGTGGTGCTGGCGCGCGGCAAGCTGATCGCGGAAGGCACGCCGCCGCAGGTGCGGGCCAACCCGCGCGTGCAGGAGGTGTACTTCGGCTCGGGCAAGAGCTTCGAGGCCCAGGGCGAGGAGGTGCTTGCATGACCGATACCGTGCTCAAGGTCGAGCAGCTCAACGCCTTCTACGGCAAGGCGCACATCCTGTTCGACGTCGACCTGGAAGTGGGGCAGGGCGAGGTGGTGGCGCTGGTGGGCCGCAACGGCGCCGGCAAGTCCACCACCATCAAGGCCATCATGGGCATGCTCGACCGCGTGCAGGGCCGCGTCAGCTACCGCGGCGAAGACATCACCCGCCTGCCGCCCTACAAGATCTCCCGGATGGGCGTGGGCTTCGTGCCGGAAGACCGCCGCGTCTTCAGCGACCTCACCGTGCTGGAAAACCTGGACATCGGGCGCCGCCCGCCGCGACCCGGCGCACCCACCTGGACGCCCGAGAAGCTGTTCCGCCTGTTCCCCAACCTGGGCGAGATGCCCGACCGGCCCGGCGGCCAGATGAGCGGGGGCGAGCAGCAGATGCTCACCGTGGCGCGCACGCTCATGGGCAACCCGGGGCTGGTGCTGCTGGACGAACCGTCCGAAGGCATCGCGCCGGTGATCGTCGAGCAGATGGCCCAGATGATCACCGAGCTCAAGAAGCAGGGCCTCACGGTGCTGCTGTCCGAGCAGAACACGCACTTCGCGCAACTGGTCAGCGACCGCGCCTACGTGCTGGAAAAAGGCCAGGTCAAGTTCACCGGGACCATGCAGGAGCTGATGCGCAACGACGAGGTCCGCAAGGCTTATCTCGAGGTATGACCTTCATCGCCCCCACTCCCATCGACACGACCCGCCTGCCGCCCATCGGCTGCAACGGCCGGGGCGTGCAGGACTCGAGCATCGATCGCCCGGTGTCACTGGCCGAGCCTTCCATCGAGGAGCAGTTCCGCCTGGTCAAGCGATGCGGCGTGTTCGACCACTTCGACCGCCTGCCGCTGCCGGACCAGGTGGACACCTTCCAGCGCTGCATCGAGGCCTACAGCCTGCCGGTGCACACCACCAGCTGGTTCTACGAGTTGGGCACCGACGACGCGCGCATGGCGCAGAACCTGGAGATCTCGGCGCGCGTCGGCGCCACCACCCACAACATGATGATCTACGCGCGCGACGCGTCGGGCCGGCCGGTCAGCGACGCCGAGATCGTCGAGGGCTACCTGCGCTGCTATGACGAGGGCATGCGCCACGGCGTGGAACCCACGTTCGAGCTGCACGTGAACATGTGGAGCGAGGACCCGCGCCGCATCGTCCCGGTGGCCGAGGCGGTGCGCCGGCGCGGCGTGCCCTTCAACTTCACGCTGGACTACAGCCACGTGATCTTCAAGATCGGCAACGACGAGGAGCTCGACATCTCCGGCATCCGCGAGGCGGTGGCCTCGGGCCGCCTGGTGATCGATCCGTTCGAGCGCGGCAACCTGGTCGAGCAGTGGCTGGCCATGGGCATCGTGCGCTGGGTGCAGGTGCGCTCGGTGGCCCCCAACGGTCCTCGCAACATCTGGGCGCCGCACGACCCGGAGAAGCCGGTCGCGGCGCTGCCCAAGTTCCCGAGCAAGCCGGTGCGCGCCGGCGACCCCGGCCGCGGCATCCTGTACCCGTTCACCCGCCCGGCCGAAGGCGAATGGCATTCGCCCTGGCACGCGCACGCGCTGGAGCCCACCAAGGAGGTGGTGCGAAAGGTGCTGGCCCACCACGCCGGGCAGCCCGGTTCCCGGCTGCGCTACATCACCACCGAGATGATCACGCTGCCCGATTACGCGCTGAACGCGCGCTTCTCGCTGATCGGGCAGAACGCCGCCATCGCCGCCTGGGTGCGGCAGGCGTGGACGCAAGTGCGAACGACCGCATGAGCGGGCCTGGGGCGCGTGCCGGCTGAATCCGCTTCATCGATCGCGCCAAAACTTTCATCACGCGCACCCGGCGCTGCTCGCATCATCGGAACCGGCGCAGGCGACATCCGGGCCTGCCGCAGCATCCGATGGAGACACCCCCATGCGAACGACACTTTCCCGGCGCAGCCTGCTTGCGCTCTCCGCGACGCTTCTCGCCGGCACCAGCCTGCCCGCCTGGGCCGCCTATCCCGACAAGCCGGTGCGCCTCATCGTTCCCTTTCCCGCCGGCGGCACCGTGGACGCGGTGGCCCGCACGCTGGGCAACAAGCTCGGCCCGGCGCTGGGGACCACCGTGGTCATCGAGAACGTGCCCGGCGCTGGGGGCGCCATCGCAACCCAGCGGGTGGCCAAGGCGCCGGCCGACGGCTACACGCTGCTGTTCACCACGCCCAACCACACGATCAATCCGGCGCTGAATGACAAGCTGGGCTTCGATACCCGGCGCGACCTGGCGCCGGTGTCGCTGGTGGCCGAGATCCCCGAGTTGCTGGTGGCCAATGCCGAGCAGCCCTACAACGACTTCGCCGGCTTCGTGCGCTACGCGCGCGCCAACCCGGGCAAGCTGAACTACGCCTCGGCCGGCAACGGCACGCTGCCGCACGTGACCATGGAACTGCTGCTGCAGCAGCTGGGCCTGCAGGTGGCGCACGTGCCGTACAAGGGCGCGGCGCCGGCGATGAACGACCTGCTGTCCGGCGTGGTGGGGCTGAAGATGGACACCATCGCGACCGCCGCCGGCCACATCCGCTCGGGCCGCCTCAAGCCGCTGGCCATCGCCAGCCTCAAGCGCTCGCCGCTGATGCCCGAGGTGCCCACGGTGGCCGAGTCCGGGCTTCCCGGCTACCAGGGCATCCTCTGGATGGGCGTGATCGCGCCGGCCGGCACGCCGCGCGAGGTGGTCGACACGCTGCACCAGGGCCTGCGCAAGGCGGTCGCCGACCCCGAGGTGCTACGCCGCTTCGAGTCCGACGGCGTGGTGCCGGTGGCCAACACGCCGGCCGAGTTCGAGAAGCTGATCGACACTGAGCTGAAGCAGTGGGCGCAGCTGGTTCGCAAGTCCGACATCAAGGCCAATTGAGCGATGAAGCCGGAGCGACCCAGCCAACCGCCCGTCACGCAGCCGCCCGACCCGCACCCCAGGAAGCCGGCCCTGCAGGCGCCGACCGGTGCCATCGACTGCCATGTGCATCTGTTCGGTCCGGCCAGCCGCTACCCCTTCCACCCGGGCAGCCGCTACATCTCGCAGGACGCCTTGCCGCAGACGAACATCGCCCTGCAGGACACGCTCGGCCTGGCCGGCGCGGTGGTGGTCAGCGGTGGCGGGTACGGCCCGGACACCCGGCACCTCGAAGGCGTGCTGGCCGTCTTCCCGGACCGCTTCCGCGGCGTTGCCCTGCTGCCCGATGACGTGACGCGAGACCACCTGCACCGGCTGGACCGGCTCGGCGTGCGCGGTGCGCGCTTCGTCAGCGACGGCCACCACGGCGCGTTGCCGCGCCTGTCGGCCAGCGTCGCGGCCCGCATCGCCGAGTTCGGCTGGCATGTGCAGTTCTATCCCAGCGGCGACGACCTGCCGCGCTACGCCGATCAGCTGCTCGCGCTGCCCAACGACATCGTGCTCGACCACTTCGCCGCGGTACCCGCCGCGGGCGGCACCGCGCAAGCTGCCTTCGAGTGCCTGCTGAGACTGCTGGACACCGGCCGGGTCTGGGTCAAGCTGTCGGGGCCGATGCGCTGCACGGCGGAGGACTTTCCGTATGCCTCGGTGACCCCGCTGGCGCAGGCGCTGGTGAAGCACGCGCCGCAGCGCCTGCTGTGGGGCACCGACTGGCCGCACGTCAACATGAACGGCCGTGCCATGCCCAATGACGGCGACCTGTTCGACCTGCTGGCCGAATGGGTGCCGGACGCCGCCACGCGCAAGCAGATCCTGGTGGACAACCCTCGCGCGGTATACGGATTCCCCGGCTGACCGCCCGGCGAGCCCGGCCCCTCCCGGCCACCGCGCAGCGATAGGCCTGTCCTGAGCCTGTCGAAGGGCCCCCTCCAGGCCACCGCGCAGCGGTAGGCCCCCTCCAGCGGCAACCGCGGAACCGGCTTCGCCGGGCCGCTGGTTGCGCCCCCTGGGGGGAGGCGCCGAAGGCGCTTCGGGGGGGATCACTCCACCACCGGCACCTCGGTCGCGGGCGGCGTGTTGCGGCTGCGGCCGCAGCGCACGATGCCGTCGATCATCACCATGCCGACGCCCGGGATGTCGCCCAGCTGCACGCTCTCCAGGAGCGTGCGGCCCGCGGTGTGCTGGGCCCTGTCCATGAACACGAAATCGGCGGCGCGGCCGACCTCGATCAAGCCGCAGTTGAGGTTGCGGATGCGCGCGGTGTTGCCGGTGGCGAAGCAGAACACCAGCTCGGCCGGGATGTTGCCCAGGCTGGACAGCAGCGAAATCATGCGCAGCATGCCCAGCGGCTGAACGCCCGATCCGGCGGGGCCGTCGGTGCCCAGGATCACCCGGTGCGGGCACTTCAGCTGCAGCGCCATCTGGGCGGCGGCGATGGCGATCTTCTCGTTGCCGTTGTGGACGATCTCGATCGCGCGGGAGGAACGCTCGCACAGCTCGCACACATGCCGCTCGGGCAGGGCGGTGTGGCCGCCGTTGATGTGGCCGATGATGTCGGCGTCGGACTCCAGCACCACGTCCTTGTCGATCAGGCCCGAACCTGGAATGGACGGGCCTCCCGTGTGGATGGTGCTCTGGATGCCGTACTTGCGGGCCCAGGCCACCATGGGCGCCGCCTCCTGCGCCGACTTGACCGAGCCCAGGCCGATCTCGCCCAGCAGCGACACCCCGGCTTCGGCCAGGTCCTTGAAGTCCTGCTCGACCATCCCCTGCTCGATCACGGGCGCGCCGGCCAGCACCTTGACGCCGGCGGGCCGGAAGTTGTCGAAGGCGCGCTGGGCGGTGATGGCCAGGGCCTTCAGCCCGACGATGTCCTTGGGCCGTCCGGGCAGGTGCACCTCGCCGGCCGAAATCATGGTGGTCACGCCGCCGTTGAGCGTCGACTCGATCCAGCCGAGCTGGTTCTGCCGCGGCGTCCAGTCGCCGAACACCGGGTGCACGTGGCTGTCGATCAGGCCCGGAGCCACGCAGGTGCGGCGCGCGTCGATCAGCACGTCGGGCTCGCTGGTGTCGCAATCGGCTTCGCGGCCCACGGCGCTGATGAGGCCATCGTTGACGACCAGGGTGTCGGCCTCCAGGATGGGGGCGTCGATGTCGCCGGACAGCAGCAGCCCGATGTTGCGGATGACGACCTTGCCGGACTTGCCCGTGCTCGTGACTTCTGCCATATGGCTGTGCTCCAGTTGGCGGTTTAAACAGTTGCTGAAGATTTTGTAGAGAATCCTACATGCGCGTCCCGGACGTCGCAAGCGCCGCCCCGGGGTCTTCCCGGATCATCGTCCGATGTAGTGGACACATAACGTTGGTTCAGTGGATACTACATTCATCGAGCGGCGGGCCGATGCCGCGCATGGAGCGTCACAGATGATTGAACACACCAAGACCGATGGACTGGCCGATCCCGGGGCGCCGGTGGTGCTCGAGCGCGCGGCACCGCGCAACGAGCGCATGGCCAGCGACAAGATCGAGTGCAACGCCTGCCCGGTGCTGTGCCAGATCTCGCCCGGCAAGACCGGCGCCTGCGACCGCTATGCCAACAGCGCGGGCGTGCTGGTGCGGGTCGACCCCGTGGTGCTGCTGCGCCGCACGACCGAGGCGATCGACCCCCGCGTGGTCCCGTTCGCGATCCCCGCCCCCGGCGACACGGCGCCGGCCTCTTCCGACGCCGCTTCGCAGCCCGCCACGGACGAGGCCACGGCCGCCGGCGAGAACGAGCTTTTCGTCACCGGCATCGGCGCCTCCACCACCTACCCCGACTACAAGCCCGCGCCCTTCATCGTGTCCTCGCAGGCGAACGGGGTGGACCTGGTGACCGTGGTCACCGAGGGCATCTTCAGCTATTGCAGCCTCAAGCTGAAGATCGACACCGACCGCTGGCTCGGTCCCGAGCAGGCCAACATCCGCTTCAAGGGCGAGGTGGTCGGCCACGTGACCACGGCCGAGTACGGCTCGCAGATGTTCTCGCTGGGCGGCGTGCACCACCTCACCGGTGGCAGCAAGAAGGAAGGCCGCATGACCATGGACGTGATGGCGCTGCTGGCCAACAAGCAGGCGGCCGAGTTGTCCATCGACGGCGGCTCCCAGGTGGTGGTGCAGGCGGGCAAGGCGCCCATCGTCAACGGCGTGCCCGAACAGCGCATGCGCGTGGGCTGCGGCTCGGCCACCGTGGGCATCTTCGCCAAGCAGTTCTTCGGCCAGACCGACGAGGTGGTGGTGGTCGACGACCACATCACCGGCGTGCTGACCCAGCACCAGGCCGGACGTTGCCTGGACATGCGGCCTTCGGGCATCCAGATCCGCGGGCGCAAGTCCACGCCCGGCCGCTACTTCCAGGTGGCCAACCCCGGCACCGGCTGGGGCGGCACCGACCTGCAGGACCCCATGAGCATCATCGAAAGCTGGGACCCCGACGTGGCATGGCCGGGCCTGCGACTGCTGATGACCTCGACCACCGGCGAGCACGCCGCCTGGTTCGTGCTGGACGACGACCTGGTGCCGCGGCAGGCGCCCATGCCGCCGGCGGTCGCGGCCACGGTGGCCCGCATCGGCGAGAACTGCGAGCCGTCGCTGACCAGCGTGCTCTTCGTCGGCGGGGCCGGCGGCAGCCTGCGCGCGGGCGTGACCGACAACCCGGTGCAGCTGACCAATGCCATCAAGCACTCGCTGGTCAACGTGACCTGCGGTGGCGCGCCGGCCTACCTGTGGCCCGGTGGCGGCATCACGCTGATGGTGGACGTGCTGCGCATGCCGGACCACAGCTTCGGCACCGTGCCCACGCCGGCGCTGGTCGCGCCCATCGAGTTCAGCATGCGGCTGCAGGACTACCGCGCGCTCGGCGGCCACATGGAGTACGTGAAGCCCCTGGCCGAGGTGCTGGCACGCGGCGCCTGGCACAACGACGGGGCGCCGCAGGGGCGTCGCATCGAGCCGGCCTCGCCGCTGAACGGCTGGGCCCTGGGCGCGCCCCCGATGCTCGGCTGAGGCCAGGCGCCCATGCAAGCAAGCCGCAACAGCCTGCCCGATGGGCGATGGCACCTGCAGCACGGGCCCATCGACATCGTGCTGGGCGCGGAGGGCGAGCCGGGCGCTGTGCAGGCCGCGCACGAGGCGGCCTGGGCGCGCTTCGGCGGCATCCTGCCCGAGCTGGTGGCCGAGCTGGCCTTGTTGCGCCAGCCGGTGGACGCGACGCGCATGCCGCGGGGCGCGGTGGCCCGGCGCATGTGGCAGGCCTGCCTGCCTTTCCTGCCGCGTTTCATCACGCCCATGGCCGCGGTCGCGGGCTCCGTGGCCGAGGAACTGGTGGCGTTCTACCAGCGGCCTGGCATGACGCGCGCCTGGATCAACAACGGCGGCGACGTGGCGCTGCACCTGGCACCGGGACAGGTCTTGCGCATTGGCTTGTTCGCCGACCTGGCGCGCTTCGATCCGTCACAGCTCGTCGGCGGCGGCCTGCCGATCGACGGGGCCTTCGAGGTGCGCGCGGATGATCCCGTGCGCGGCGTCGCCACCAGCGGCTGGCGCGGGCGCAGCTTCTCCATGGGCATCGCCGACAGCGTGACCGTGCGCGCGGCCACGGCTTCCGCGGCCGACGCCGCCGCCACCCTCATCGCCAATGCCGTCGATGCGCCGCATCCGCGGATCCTGCGCCAGCCCGCGACCAGCCTGAAGGACGACACCGACCTCGGTGACCGCCTGGTCACCGTGGACGTGCCGCTGCTGCCGACGCAAACGGTGCAGGACGCGCTGGCTTCGGGCATCCGCTGCGCGCGCGAGCTTCGCGAAGCCGGCATCATCCATTCGGCCGTCCTGGTCTGCCAGGGCTGGGTCGCCACCGACGACACCGCGCCCGCTCCGCTGCTGGAGCGGCAGGCCCCGCAGGGCCTGGCTGCCTGATCGAACAACGACACGAGACCCGCATGAGCCCACCATTGATCGAGATCCGCCGCGTCCTCACCCATGTGGAGGACATCCACCACGAGTTCGGCCCCCCGGCGCCCAAGCCGCTGCGTCGCGGCGCCATCGCCATCGTGATGACCAACCCCTATGCCGGCCGCTACGAGCCCGACATCCTGCCCATGATGGCCGAGCTCGACGCCGTGGGCGTGACCATGGCGCGCCGCCTGTGCGATGCCATGGAAGTTGCGCCCGAGGTCATCGAGGGCTACGGCAAGGGCGCCATCGTGGGCGCCGCGGGCGAGCTGGAGCACGGGGCGCTGTGGCACGTGCCGGGCGGCTATGCCATGCGCGATCTGCTGGGGTGGAAGGGGGATGCCGCCGCCTACAAGGCCGGCCGTGGCGATTCGACCAAGGGACAGCCGGGCAACGGCCTGGCCATCGTGGCCTCGACCAAGAAGGTGGGCCCGCCCGGAGCCGGCCTGGACGTGCCGCTCACCCACATCAACGCCTCCTACGTGCGCAGCCACTTCGACGCCATCGAGGTGCGCGTGCCCGGGTCGCCCGCCGCCGACGAGGTGGTGTTCATCCTGGCCATGAGCACCGGGCCGCGCGTGCACGCGCGGGTGGGCGGCCTGAAGGCCCAGGACATCAAGCAGTGGGACGGCCTGCGCTAACCAACGATTCGAGGAAACAGACATGAACGCCAAGATCCGCAAACTCATCGTCCAGGTCGAGGAGACGCGCCTGGAGGCCGGCCGCCCGGTCGAGCCGCCCACGCGCAAGGCCCTGGCCATGGCCGTCATCGAGAACCCGTACGCCGGGCGCTACAGCGAGAACCTCGACGAGCTGATCACCATCGGCGAGGAGCTGGGCGGGCTGCTCGGCGAGAAGTGCGTCAAGGCGCTGGGCATCGTCCCCGGCCAGGCGCACAGCTACGGCAAGGCGGCCATCGTCGGCGAGGGCGGCGAGCTGGAGCATGCGGCGGCGATCCTGCACCCCAAGCTGGGGGCGCCCCTGCGCCAGGCGGTGGAAAAGGGCGCGGCCCTGGTGCCCTCGAGCAAGAAGCGCGGCGGCCTGGGCACGGCCGTCGACGTGCCCCTGGGGCACAAGGACGCAGCGTTCGTGCGCAGCCACTTCGACGCGATGGAGGCGCGGGTGAACGATGCGCCGCGCCCGCAGGAGATCGTGGTGGCGGTGGTGGTGACGGACAGCGGACGGCCGCTGGCGCGGGTGGGTGGGTTGCAGGTGAGCGAGATCCAAGGCAAGGACGGGTTGCGCTGAGAAGCTTCCCGGACGCGCCGAATTCATCCACAGCTTCCGAGCGGCCGGCGATCGGCGCGCCAAGCTCACGGCCGCAGGGCCCGCAGCAACTCCCGGGTGCTGGCGCGGGACGGGAGCACCCGCGCGATGCCTTCGCCCTGCAGGGCCGCCTCGTCACCGTCGTCGCAGACCGCGATGAATCGCGAGCGCTCGCAACCGGCGTGGTTCCGCAGCGACCGGCAGACCTGCGTGGCCTGCCCCGCGGGCAGTTCCAGCAGCACGCAGTCGGGAACGAACGTCGCCAGTGCCTGCTTCCATTCCTCGCCTGGCCGCGCCGTGTGCACGGTGTAGCCGTGCATGGTCAGGATGTCGGCCGTCGCGCAGGCAGCGGCCTCGTGTCCATCGTGCAGATAGAGCACGGCGAAAGGTGTGTCTGGTCGATCGGGCATGCGGGTGACGCGGCCAATCTACCTCGGGCGCCGGGCCGGTTCAAGCGATCCAGCAGGAGCCGCCCTGGCCGCGGAACCAGTCGCTCACGAGGCGGGTCCTGCGGCGGAACGGACTTCGGGGATACTGGCCGCCCTTTATCCCCGATCACCCCGGAACTCTGGCCGGTGCCCGATGTCCGAGCGGTTCCATGGATCTCAAACTACATCACTTCCGATCGCTGCTCGCAGTGGGCGATCAGGGAAGCATCCGGGCCGCGGCCCGCGCGACCGGCATCACGCAGTCGGCGCTGACGAGGTCCCTGCAGGAAGCGCAGGCCGCCATCGGCGAGCCCCTGTTCGACCGGCGCGAAGGGCGCCTGACGGCCACGCCCACCGGCGAGGTGGTCCTCGCCTCGGCCCGCGCGGTCGTGGCCGGCGTCGATGCCGCCGCTGTCGAACTTCAGCAGTTGGCGGACCAGCGTCGCCAGCAGGTGGCGGTGGCGGTGGCGCAGCCGCTGGGCTGCACGGCGCTGCCGCAGGCGGTCCGGTGGTTCTACGCCCGGTTTCCCGACACCCGCCTGAGCCTCTACGACCCGTCGAGCGTGGACGCCATCGCCGGCCTGCGCAGCGGGCAGCTGGACTTCGCCGTGGTCGACGACGTGCCGCCGTCCAGGGAAGACGAATTCCAGCACGAGCCGGTGGGCTCGTACGCCCGCTCCATCGTGACTCGCCGAGCCCATCCTCTTCGGCACGGCGGCACCGGCGCGCTGCATGCCCAGGAATGGGTCTGTAGCGGTGGCCGGTCGCCTGGCGGGACCGAGAAGTTCCTGGGGCTGTTCGACCAGGCCGGCGTGGCGAGGCCGCGGCGGGTCCACCAGTCGGACTACTTCATGGCCTTGCAGATCCTGCGTGACAGCGACGCCCTGAGCGTCTGGCCCGACGCCTTGCTGGACGAACTGGGTGACGGCAGCCTGGCCAGCGTCGAGCTGCCGCCGCTCGCGCCCGAGCCTCTGCACCTGGCCCTCGTGCGCCGGCGTGACCTGCCCCTGTCCTCGGCCGGCGCGTACCTCGCCGAGTGCATCCGTGAGGCGGCCGCGCAGCCCAGCGCCGATCCGGCCATCTCGTGGAGCTGAAGATCCAGCACCTGCGGGCGCTGGTGGCGGTCGTGGACTCGGGCGGAATCCGGGCAGCGGCGCGCACGCTCGGTCTCACCCAGGCCGCACTGGCCAAGAGCCTGCAGTCGCTCGAAGAGGCGGCCGGGCTGCCTTTGCTGGTCCGCCGGGCCACCGGCATCACGCCCACCCCGGCCGGCGAGCTGCTGTTGTCGCGAGGGCGCTTCGTGCTGCACCGGGTGGCAGGCCTGAAGGCCGATCTGCAGCGGATCCGCGGCGAGCCGGGCGGGCGCGTCAGCGCGTGCGTCACCGCCGGCGTCGCCAACCTGCAAATCGGTTTGCTGCTGGCCAGCTTCCGGGAGAGCTTTCCCGAAGTCAGCGTGGCGCTGGAGCATGCGGAGTCGGCCACGGCCATCCGTCGCGTGCAGGACGGCTCGGTCGAGATGGCGATCGTCGACGCGGCGGCGGACGTGGGCGAGGGCTTCGTGGTCGAGCCGCTGGCCACCATTGCGCGGGTGCCGGTGGTGCGCCGTGGGCATCCGATCCTGTCGAACCCGACCATCGAAGGGCTGGGCGTGCTGCGATGGATCAGCCGGGGCCGTCCAGATAGCGAGGAGCAAGCCAGGCTGCGGGCCGCCTTCCGGTCCGCGGGCGCTGCGCCGCCCGGGAGGGTGCTGGAGAGCGATCCCATGATGGCCCTGTCGCTGGCCCGGGCCCTGGATGCGGTGGCCGTGGTGCCGGCCACGAGCTTGCCGCGCGTGAAGGCCCGGGGCTTCGAGCCGGTGGAGATCGCTGGTTTTCGCCTGCCGAGCAGCCGGCATGTGCTGGTGGTGCTCGCCGATTCGGAGCTTGCGGCGCCGGCGCAACATTTCCGGGACTGCGTGCGCAGGTTCTTCTCGGGTTCAACCGCCGACCAGGTGTCCGACGCCGCCCCCGGCGCGTGATGCGCGGGACCTCCGGCTCGCTCCACCTGCCGGGACGGGACACCCGGCCAGGTGAACGCGTTCGCTTTTGGAGGACTGCCCCGTCGACACGGCCATGGCTACCCTCCAGCTCGTCCGTTGTTCCGGACTGTCAAGGAGGTCAAGAATGGAAGCGTGGCTTTGCCAGCTCCGATCGGTCGCCCCCCAGGGGCAGGTCGGCCGGCTCTTGCTGGCCGTGGGAAGGAGCAGGCTGCTGCAGGTGGTGGGGGTGTCGGCGCTCGCCGGGGGGCTTTGGCAGCTCGGCGTGTCCGATCCTGCGGCCGTCCTGTTGCTGGTGGCGGGAACGGTGGTCGGCTGCGTGACCCTCTGGTGCATCGATCGCCCGGCGCGCTCGCCCATGGCGCAGGCGACGTTCGAGGGCCTGCTGGACCGCTCGACCCAGCTCGCGTCCATCGCGGCGCTGGCCCGGATCGGCGATGCCCTGCTGCTGGCGGACCGCGCCCGGCCCGCGACCCTGGCGCATTTCGAGGTGGACGACCTGCGTGAACTGGAGACGTTCTACCCGCCGGCCGTGCGTGCCCGCATGCTGCGCCTGATCGGCACCCGATTGCGCCAGGCTTGCGGCCGCGGCGGCTTGGCGGTGCGCACGGGCAGGCATTCGTTCGTGGTGCTGTTCCCGGGCCTGGGTCGGCAGGCGGCGGTGGACGTGCTGCAAGCCAAGCTCGGAGAGGGCCTTTCGTTCGAGCTGGAGGTCTGCTCGGAGGACGTGATGCTGGTGCCCGTGCTTCGGCTTTGCGAGTCTTCGCCCGCGGACCTGTCGGTGCGCGGCCTGATGGAGCGCTGCCTGCGGGAGCACTCAAGGCCCGCACCCGCGAGCGCCCCTGGTGAGGTCGAATGGCTGCCCAACCGGGTGGTGCCGCCGCGGAACGTCCCCACCATCCCGGCGCCGCTGCCGGACGGGCGCTGACCGGGGAGCGGCCCGAGCATGGCGCTTGTTTCGCTGACCTACACCTCGATCGCGGTCAGCGAGCCGCTGGCGGTGCAGTTGCAGCACCTCCTGGTCCGCGCGCAGGCACGCAACAGCGAGTACCAGGTCACGGGGGCGCTGCTGTTCTGCGCTGGCGCCTTCGCCCAGTGCATCGAAGGGCCGCCGGCCAGCATCGACCACATCTACCGGATCATCCTGGAGGACCCGCTGCACACCGACCTGCAGCTCACCTCGCACGAGCCCATCGCGCGGCGGGCCTTCCCGGAATGGTCGATGGCGCTTCGCACCCGTGCGGGTTCGCACATGAGTTGGGGCGGACCCGTGCTGTCGAAGCGGCTTGTCGAGCGGCCCGGCGAACCATCGCAGGCGGTCCGGCTGCTGGCCCGGTTCTGGCGAGACGGAGGGCGCCGTTGACGCAGGCTCAGGCCCGCAGCTTCCTCACCACCGCATCCACCACGAAGTCATGCCAGTGCTTCAGTGCCGCCGGCGTGTCCAGCTTGTCCCCGAAGAACGCCGACAACGTGAAGCGGTTGGAGAGATAGAAGTAGTTCAGCGCCGCGATCATCAGGTAGACGTCGCGTCCCGACACGTCGTCACGGAACACGCGCCTGGCCACCCCCGCCTCGATCACCTGCTCCAGGATGCGCACGGCCGGCGACGAGAACTCGGCGGCGCGCAGCGAGCGGCCGATGTGCTTGCCGCGGTGCAGGTTCTCGTCGTTCAGCAGCGTGATGAACTCGGGGTTGCGCTGGTAGAACTCCCACATGAAGGTGATCACCGCCTTCAGTGACTGCTCGGGGTCGTCACCGCGCAGCACCAGCTTTTCCTCGGCCTCGTTGAAGCGCCGGTACATGTCCTCCAGCACCGCGACGAACAGGCCTTCCTTGCTGCCGAAGTAGTAGTAGATCATCCGGTCGTAGGACTTCGCGGCCTTGGAGATCTGCTCGATGCGACCGCCCGAGAACCCGTTCTTGGCGAAGATCCGGGTGGCCGCCCGCAGGATGGTCTCGCGGGTGGCCTGCGCGGCCTGCTCGCGCACGCCGGCGCCTCGCTGCGGCGGCTTGGCTTTCGGGGTCTTGGTGCGGGCGGTGGCAGGCATGCGGACGGCGGCGGATGAGCCGGGCATTGTGCCCGCACCCAATGTCCCCGACCCGGGATTTCTCACTGCTCGGCGAACGCGCGCTCGATGACGAACGCACCGGGCGTGGAGGTGTTGCCCTCGGCCATGCCGCGGCTTTCCAGCAGGTGCTTCAGGTCTCGCAGCATCTCGGGGCTGCCGCACAGCATCACGCGGTCCGCCTCGGGGTCGAGCGGGGGCACGCCCAGGTCGCTGAACAGCTTGCCGGTCTGCATCAGCTCGGTGATGCGCCCCATGTTGCGATAGGGCTCGCGCGTCACGGTGGGGTAGTAGCGCAGCTGGCTGGTGACCAGGTCGCCCAGGAATTCGTGATTGGGCAGTTGCTCCTCGAGCATCTCCCGATAGGCCAGCTCGTCCTTCTGGCGCACGCCGTGCACCAGGATCACCTGATCGAACTTCTCGTAGGTGGCCGGGTCGCGCACGATGCTCATGAAGGGCGCCAGTCCGGTGCCGGTGCCCAACAGGTACAGGCGCTTGCCCGGCAGCAGGTAGTCGATCAGCAGCGTGCCCGTGGGCTTGCGGCCGACCACGATGGTGTCGCCCACCTGGATGTGCTGCAGGCGAGAGGTGAGCGGGCCGTCGGGCACCTTGATGCTGAGGAACTCCAGGTGCTCCTCGTAGTTGGGGCTCACGATGCTGTAGGCACGCAGCAGCGGCTTCTCGTTCACGCGCAGGCCGATCATGGTGAAGTGGCCGTTGCTGAAGCGCAGCGAGGCGTCGCGGGTGGTGGTGAAGCTGAAGAGGCGGTCGGTCCAGTGCCGCACGCTCAGCACGCGTTCTTCGTTGAAGGCGCTCATGGTTTGATCTCCGCAAGGGGTTGGAGGGAAGGGTCCTGCAGGGTGGCCAGCTTGCCGGTCACGTCTTTCCAGCGCTCGGCCTCGGGCAGCGCGGGCTTGCGCCGGGTGAGGGTCGGCCACTGCGCCGCCAGGCGGCGGTTCAGGTCGAGGAAATGCGCCTGCTCCGGGGGGATGTCGGAATCGGCATGGATGGCGCCCACCGGGCACTCGGGGATGCACACCGCGCAGTCGATGCACTCGTCGGGGTCGATCGCCAGGAAGCTGGGGCCCTCGTGGAAGCAGTCGACCGGGCACACGTCCACGCAGTCGGTGTACTTGCAGTGAATGCACGAATCGGTCACGACGTGGGTCATCCGGTCTCCTTGGCCAGCGCGCGCCTTTGATGTAGCGGGCACAACATGAAAGTTAAGTGAATCCTACATGACGCGCGTGGCGCGCGCAAGCGCGGCCAGGTTGAGTTGACAAGTCACCTTAGAATGCGCCGGACACGACCCGGCACGGCGCGCTGGCGGCCGTGCGCAACCGGAAGCACAGCAAGACATGACGACCGACCAGCCCTTCGAGATGGCGTGGTGCCGCGCACGGCACCCTTCCGAGATCCTCAAGTGGGAGCACGGCTGGCGCCAGACCCGCGACGAGGGCATGCTGATCGAGTGGGACGTGGGCGTGCCCATGCGCGACGGCGTGAAGATCTTCATCGACGTGTTCCGGCCCGACCACGGCCAGCCGGTGCCGGCCCTGATCGCCTGGGGGCCGTACGGCAAGCAGTCGCCGCGCGGCGTGTATGAGCGCTTCGCCAACAACGGCGGCGTGCGGCCCGAATGGATGTCGAAGTACACCTCGTTCGAGGCGCCCGATCCGGTGCGCTGGACGCAGATGGGCTACGCCATCATCCACGTCGATCCGCGCGGGCTGTGGAATTCCGGGGGCGACGCGACCTTCTGGTCCGCCGACGAGGCGCGTGACTTCTACGACCTGATCGAGTGGGCGGCGGTGCAGCCCTGGTGCACCGGCAAGATCGGCCTCACGGGCGTGTCCTACCTCACCATCGCGCAGTGGCAGGTGGCCGCCTTGCGCCCGCCTCACCTGGCCGCCATCAACCCGTGGGAGGGCTACAGCGACTCGTACCGCGAGCGCGCCTTCCACGGCGGCATCCCCGAGGACCGGTTCATGCCGCGCTGGCTGCAGCAGTCGGTGTACGCCAAGGGCCTGGTCGAGGACGTGCTGGAGATGAGGCGCCGCCACCCGTTCTACGACGCCTACTGGCAAGGCAAGGCGCCCGACCTGTCGATGATCGAGGTGCCGGCCTATGTGGTGGCGAGCTGGTCCGACCAGGGGCTGCACACGCGCGGCACGCTCGAAGGCTTCAAGCGCATCTCGTCCAGGCACAAGTGGCTGGAGGTGCATGGCCGCAAGAAGTGGGAGCACTTCATGCGGCCCGAGATGGTGGAGAAGCAGCGCGCCTTCTTCGATCACTTCCTCAAGGGAAGCAGCGACGAGGTGCTGGGCTGGCCCACCGTCAACCTGGAGATCCGCGAGCGCTTCTACGTGGGGCCGATGCGAGCCGAGGCCGAGTGGCCGCTCGCCCGCACCGCGTACACCCCGCTGTACCTCGACGCGGCCAGCGGCGGCCTGGGGCCGGCTCGCCTCGATGCCGCGACGCAGGCCCGTTACGACCCGGCAGCGGGCCGGGCGGTGTTCCAGCACCGCTTCGGGCAGGACACCGAACTCACCGGGCACATGAAGCTGCGGCTGTGGGTGCAGACCACCGAAGGCGACGACATGGACCTGTTCATCGTGGTCTACAAGCTCGACGCCGACGGCCGGCAGGTGCCGCTGAGCTTTTTCTCGGTGTTCGAGGAAGGGCCGGTGGCCATGGGCTGGCTGCGCGTGTCGCACCGCGAGCTCGACCCCGAACGCTCCACGCCGCACCAGCCGGTGCTGGCGCACCAGCGCGAGCTGCGCCTGCAGCCCGATGAGATCGTGCCGGTGGACATCGAGATCTGGCCATCGAGCATGCTGTACCGCGCCGGCGAGAGCCTGCAGCTGGTGGTGCAGGGCCGGGACATCGACTACGGCCCGGCGCACATGGGGCCGACCATGGCCCATGGGCCGCTGCGCAATGCCGGCGAGCATGTGCTGCACACCGGCGGCGAGTTCGACGCGCACCTGCTGGTGCCGGTGATCCCGCCGCGCGCCTGAAACGCTTTCTTCCGAGGAGACAACCATGCCTTTCAAGACCTTGCGCCAGCTCGCGCTCTTTCCCGCCCTATGCCTCGCGTTCGCCGGCACCGCCTGGGCCCAGGGCCAGCCCCCCGCCCAGGACTGGCCCACGAGGCCGGTGACCCTGGTCGTGCCGTATGCCCCGGGCGGCGTGCTCGACGGCCTGGTGCGGCCGCTGGCGCAACGCCTGAGCGAATCGCTGGGCAAGCCTTTCGTGGTGGAGAACCGGGCCGGCGCCAACACCGCCATCGGCACCGGCGTGTGCGCGCGCGGCGAACCCACGGGCTACACCTTCTGCGCCACCGGCAGCAGCGTCTGGACCAACGCGCTGCTGCAGAAGAACCTGCCCTACGACCCGGTGAAGGACCTCGCGCCGGTGACCAACCTGGTGTTCGCCGACGGGCACATCGTGGCCAACTCGTCGGTGCCGTTCAATGACCTCAAGGGCATGGTGGCGTACGCCAAGGCCAACCCCGGCAAGCTGAACTTCGGCAGCTTCGGCGAGGGCAGCACGGCCCACATGTTCATCGAGTACATCAAGGACCGCGCGGGCGTCGACATCGTGCACGTGCCCTACAAGGGAGCCGCGCCGGTGATCCAGGCCACCCTCGCCAACGAGGTGCAGATGACCTACATGGCCACCGGCGCCGTGCTGCAGCACATCAAGTCGGGCCGCATGAAGGCCATCGTCGCGCCGGCGCCGCAGCGCTCGCCGTTCCTCCCCGACGTGCCGACGCTGGCCGAGGAAGGCTTCGACCTGAAGCCCAGCGCCTGGTTCGGCCTGTTCGCCGCCGCCGGCACGCCCAAGCCCATCATCGACCGCATGCAGGCCGAGGTCCGCAAGATCCTGCAGGACCCCAAGTTCCGCGAGCAGGTGCTCACGCCGCAGTTCTACACGCCGGTGGGCAACACGCCCGAGGAGTTCGCCGAGTTCGGCCGGCGCGAGCGCGAGATCGCCGCGACCCTGGTGCGGGTGTCCCGCCTGAAGCCCGAGTAGGGCGAGGCCCTGAGTGGCCACGATCGTCGTCGCCCACGGCGCCTGGACCGCCGGCTGGAGCTGGAAGAAGATGCGCCCGCTCCTGCGCGAGCAGGGCCACGAGCTGTTCACGCCCAGCTACACCGGCCTGGGCGAGCGCGCCCACCTGGCCTCGCCCGCGGTCGACCTGGAGACGCACGTGTCCGACGTGCTGGGCGTGCTGCGCCACGAAGACCTGCGGGACGTGGTGCTCATCGGCCACAGCTATGGCGGCATGGTCGCCACGGTGGTCGAGGACCGGGCCCGCGAGCGCATCGCCCGTGTGGTCTACCTCGACGCCTTCGTACCCCGGGATGGCCAGTGCCTGTTCGACCTGGCGCCCCCGGCGCAGCGCGCCGCCTTCGAGGCCGCCGCGCAGGCGCAGGGCGAAGGCTGGCGCGTGCCGCCGCAGGCGCTGCCGCCGGACACGCCGCCAGCCGACGCGCAATGGATGCTGCCGCTGCGGGTCATGCACCCGCTGGCCGCCATGCGCCAGCCCGTGCGCCTGGCCGGCGGCCAGCCGGTGCCGCGCACCTACATCTACTGCCGTCGTGCCGGCCCGGCGGATTCGTTCCGCCCCTTCGCGCAGCGCGCGCGTTCGGAGCCGGGCTGGACCTGCCACGAGATCGACGCCAGCCACAGCCCGCACGTCACGGCGCCAGAGGCACTGGCGGACTTGCTTCAGCGCATCCTGGCTTGAAGCATCGCGCTCAGGCGCGCGCCGGCGCGGCCGTTGCGCGCTCGGCCCGCTCCGCTGCCCGCATCTGCTGCGCGAGCGCCAGCCAGGCGCCGGCCGAGATGCCCAGCACCGCCAGCATGGACCCGGTGGACAGCATCGCCAGTCCGGTGACGCCGTTGCCGACCGAACACCCCAGCGCGGTGACACCGCCGAACCCCATCAGCAGCCCGCCGCCCACGTGCTCGAGCAACTCGCGCGGCGTGCGGAACGACTCGAGCCGGAACTCGCCACGCGCCTTGGCGCTGGCGAACGCACCGAGCACCACGCCCAGCGACACCATCACGCCGAAAGTGGCCACGGTGGCCTTGTCGGACCACAGGGTGAGCAGGTCGAGCGCGTGCCCCATGGGGGCGGAGAACGACAGGCCCTCGGGCCGCTTCGATTGCGTGCCCAGCCAGGCCGCCTCCAGGGTTTCGGGGTGCTCGGGCACGAAGCCGATGGTGCCGGTGAGGAAGAACGCCGCACCGACCAGCGCGCCGACGGCGATGCCGCCGACCCAGTGCGCGGGCTCCAGGCGCGAGCGCAGGCGCCAGGCGAACATGAATACCGTGGCCGCCCCGACCGCGGCGACCGCCCAGCGGATGCCGTTGGCGGACAGGCCCAGTGCCTGGCCGAGCACGCCGCCGAGGTCTTGCGACCCGGTGAGCGTGAGCGCGAAGGCATCGAGCCCATGGACCCGCAGCGGCGCGAAGGCACCGCGCAGCGTCATCAGCGCCGCGATGGCCACGACCACCAACGTGATCGCGGCCTTGAGGCTGCCCTGGCCGGCCTTGACCAGGCAGCGCTGCGGACAACCGCCGGCCAGGATCATCCCGTAGCCGAACAGCACCCCGCCCACCCCGTAGGACAGCCAGGGAAAGCGCTCGCTCCAGTAGATCGTGCGGCCGGCGTCGAGCAACTGGCCGCTCACCAGCGCCTGCACGCAGACCGCCCCCACCGCCACCGCCAGCAGCCACGACACCAGCCGCGCGGGGCCGCGGAACGCCACCCAGTCGGCGATGGCGCCGCGCACGCAGAAGCGGCTGGCCTGGGCCACCACGCCCAGCACGAGCCCGAGGATGAGCGCGCCCCAGACGACGATCAGGGCCAGCGTGGAAGGGTCGAGGTCGGGGTGCATCGGGGCAAGTCGGTGGTGAAGGCCGGCGGGAAAGCGCGGGGCTCCAGGAGTCGGCAGGTGGTTGCAAAGTGTAGTGGCGGGGCTGGGTCCCGGTCGCCCTCGCATCGATAGGAAAAGTCCCCGATCAGGGTTATGGCGCGGCCCTGTCGCCCTGCCGGCTGGGGTACGCTGCTCGCCCCCCCCCCGATTGGAGAACCCCATGCCCCGATTCCTGCGCCTGCTGGCGGCGTCCGCCGCGCTGTTCCTGTTCTCGGCCACCTCCTTCGCACAGGACAAGGTCGTCTACCACATCGACGACGCCGAGACCCAGGCCACCAAGGGCCTTCGCAACATCCGCAACCATCTCGATGTGGCCCCCGAGACCAAGATCATGGTGGTGACGCACGCCAACGGCGTCGACTTCCTGATGGAGGGCGCCAAGGACAAGAAGAACCCGAACATCGACTACGCCTCGCTGGTGAGCGCGCTCAAGGCCCGCGGCGTGCGTTTCGAGGTCTGCGAGATCACGCTGCGCAATCGCGAACTGAAGAAGGACCAGTTCAGCATGGACGCCGAATTCACCCCGTCGGGGGTGGCGCGCATCGGCCAGCTCCAGTCGCGCGAACGATATGCCTACATCAAGCCTTGACCCTCGAGGGCCAAGTGCGACGGCCGCCCGCTACGATACGGCCTCCATTCCCAGCGGCAACGGCAGAACCCATATGGCAAGGCGACAGGCGGTCCAGGACGTCGGCAGCGGCATCGAGTCCGACGAGGTGTTCGAAACCGCGGCCGAGATCTTCCGGGTCATGTCCGCCCCGATGCGGCTGAAGATCATCAGCAGCCTGTGCAACGGCGAGAAGAACGTGAGCCAGCTGCTGGAAGAAATCGACACCACGCAGCCCAACATGTCGCAGCACCTCAACACGCTCTACCAGGCGGGGGTGATCGGCCGGCGGCGTGAAGGCGTGCAGATCTTCTACCGCATCATCAACGACCGGGTCGTCACGCTCTGCCGCGCGGTCTGCACCCAGATCGCCATCGAATCCGAACTGAAGTAGCGCCGTCCTTCCGGGCGGCCGCCAGGGCCCCTAAAATCAGTCGCGGCTTATCAAGGAGTCCCGATGGCCCTGCGCTCGTTCTGCAAGCTCATCGCCGCCGGTTGTGCGGCCCTCACCCTGTCCGGCGCCGTGTTCGCCGGCGCGGCCGCGCCGCGCAGGGTCGTGGCCCAGCAGGTGTCGCCCTCGGCCTGGTTCGTGCAGGGCGATGCGGCGCTCGGCACGCCGGCCAACCGCAACTTCATCTCCAACGCCGGTTTCGTGGTCACGCCGGCGGGCGTGGTCGTCATCGATGCGCTGGGTTCGCCGCAGCTCGCGCGCGAGCTGCTGGACGAGATCGCGCGGGTCACGCCACGCCCGGTCACGCACGTGGTCGTCACGCACTACCACGCCGATCACATCTACGGTCTGCAGGAGTTCCGCAAGCGCGGCGCCCGCATCGTGGCGCACCGGGCGGCGCTAGAGTACATCCACTCGGACACCGCCGCGTCGCGCCTGCGCGCCTCGCGGGCGGACCTCGCGCCCTGGATCGACGAGCGCACCGAGCTCGTCGTGCCCGACCAGTGGATCGACGGGCCGGGCGAACTGGTCGTGGGCGGCACCCGGCTGCTGCTGCAGCCGGTGGGGCCGGCACACACGCCCGAGGACCTGGTCGTGCTGCTGGCGTCCGAAGGCGTCCTGTTCGCCGGCGACATGGTGTTCCGCGGGCGCATTCCCTTCGTCGGCCAGGCCGACAGCCGGCAATGGATCGCCGCGCTCGACACCCTGCTGAAGATGGAACCCCAGGTGGTCGTGCCCGGCCACGGCCCCCTGTCCACGACCGCCCGCGAAGACCTGCGCCTGACGCGCGACTACCTGGCTTATCTGCGCGAGACCATGGGCAAGGCGGCGAAAGAGATGGAGCCCTTCGACGAGGCCTATGCCCGGGCCGACTGGTCGCGTTTCGAGCACCTGCCGCTGTTCCGCGCGGCCAACCGCATGAACGCCTACAACACCTACCTGCTGATGGAGCGGCAGGTGCCATGAACCCGGCGGGCACACGGCGATCCGTCCTGCGCGTTTCGGTGGCGGCAGCGGCGGCCGCGCTTTGGCCGCTGCGCGCCGGCGCATCGGGCGCCGTGCCGTCGTTGCCACGACCGGCCTCGCTGCAGGCCGAGATCGCCCGCGCAGGGGCCCGTCGCAAGTCGCTGGTCCTGATGGTCAGCCTGGAAGGCTGCCCCTATTGCAAGCTGGTGCGCGAGTCGTACCTGCTGCCGTTGCGCGCCGAAGGCCAGCCGGTGGTGCAGATCGAGCTCAACCTGCCCGCGCCCGTGGCCGACCCGCAGGGCCGCCCCACGACGCATGAGCAGCTGGTGCGCGAGTGGAACGTGCGCGTGGCGCCCACGCTGCTGTTCCTGGGCCGGGGCGGGGCGGAGCTGGCCCCGCGCCTGGTGGGGGTGGGCAACCCCGATTTCTACGGCGCCTACCTGGACCAGCGGATCGAAACCGCCAATCGCGCAGCCGCCGGCTAAGGGAAATCCCCGAGCATCGGCGGGGGGGCCGGGCCTTCACATTCGCCTATCCTTATATTCACGGCTGATGATTTATCAGTCCGGGACGGGCGACGAGGAGGACACGTGGATTCCAGGCAGACATCGGGCAGGCTGATCAAGGCGCCTGAGAATTTCATCGACACGGCGGGCGTGCGCCAGGTGTTCGCCGAAGCGCGCGAAGGCCGGCGCGATTTCATCCGCAGCGCCTTCGCGGCCGCCGCCGGCGTCGCCACGGCCGGCATGGCCAGGGCCGCGACGCCGGGCGACGGCGACCCGGCGATCCTGGAGTTGCCCGAGCACTCCAGGGGCCTGGGCCAGCCGGTCGTGACCGACGGCTATGGCAAGCCCTCCAAGTGGGAGGCCAACGTGCAGCGCCGGCAGAGCCCGGGGTTGACGCAGACCCGGCAGGCGAGCGTGTCCTTCGCGCCGCTGCAGTCGCTGTTTGGCATCGTCACCCCGAGCGGCTTGCACTTCGAGCGCCACCACCAGGGCTGGTGGGACATCGACCCGTCCAGGCATCGCCTGATGGTCAACGGGCTGGTGAAGACCCCCAGGGTGTTCACCATGGACGAGATCATGCGGCTGCCCTCGGTGTCGCGCTTCCACTTCATCGAGTGCGGCGCCAACACCGGCATGGAGTGGGGCAATGTCGCGGTGCCGACCTGCCAGTACACCCACGGCATGCTGTCGTGCAGCGAATTCACCGGCGTGCCGCTGATCACGCTGCTGGAGCTCGCGGGCGCCGACCTGAACAAGGGCCGCTTCGTGCTCGCCGAGGGCGCGGACGGCTCGTCGATGACGCGCACCATCCCCATGAGCCTGGTCCGCTCCGGCGAGGTGCTGGTGGCCTACGGCCAGAACGGCGAGATGCTCCGGCCGGAAAACGGTTATCCGCTGAGGCTGGTGGTGCCCGGCGTGCAGGGCGTGAGCTGGGTCAAGTACCTGCGCCGGCTGGAGCTGGGCGACCAGCCCTGGGGCACCAAGGACGAGGCCGTGCACTACGTCGACCTGTTGCCCGACGGCACGCACCGCCAGTACACCAGCATCCAGGAGTGCAAGAGCGTGGTCACCACGCCGTCCGGGGGCCAGGTGCTGCTGGACAAAGGCTTCTACAGCATCTCCGGGCTGGCCTGGTCGGGCCGCGGCAAGGTCAAGCGGGTCGACGTGTCGGTCGACGGCGGCCGCAACTGGCGCACCGCGCGGCTGCAGGACCCGGTCATGAGCAAGTGCCTGACCCGCTTCAACATCGACTGGGTGTGGGACGGCAAGCCCGCCATCATCCAGAGCCGCGCGATGGACGACACGGGGTACGTGCAGCCGTCCCTGCGCCAGCTGCGCGAGGTGCGCGGCACGCGCTCGATCTACCACAACAACGCGGTGCAGTCGTGGCTGGTGCAGGAAAGCGGGGAGGTGAAGAATGTCCAGGTTTCGTGAGGCGCTGCTCGCCGCGGCACTGGGTGCCGTGGCCGTGGCCGCGCAGGCCCAGGACCGCTTTCCCGGCATCGGCCGCGCCGCCACGCCGGCCGAGGTGAAGGCCTGGGACATCGACGTGCGGCCCGACTTCCAGGGCCTGCCCAAGGGGTCGGGCTCGGTGGCCAAGGGCATGGAGGTCTGGGAAGGCAAGTGCGCGAGCTGCCACGGCGTCTTCGGCGAATCCAACGAGGTCTTCAACCCGCTGGTGGGCGGCACCACCGACGAGGACATCAAGACCGGCCGCGTGGCCAACCTCAAGCGAACCGACTACCCGGGCCGGACCACCCTCATGAAGGTACCCACCGTGTCGACACTGTGGGACTACATCAACCGCGCCATGCCCTGGGACGCGCCCAAGTCGCTCAGCACCGAGGAGGTGTACGCGGTCACCGCGTACATGCTGAACCTGGGCGGCATCGTCCCGGACAACTTCGTGCTCAGCGACGCCAACATCGCGCAGGTGCAGCAGCGCATGCCCAATCGCAACGGCATGACCACCGCCCATGCGCTCTGGCCGGGCGGTGAGCTCAAGGGCACGACCAAACCCGACGTGGCGGCCACGGCCTGCATGAGCAACTGCAAGGTCGAGGCCAAGGTCACCTCGCTGCTGCCGGACCACGCGCGCAACGCGCATGGCAACCTGGCCGAACAGAACCGGCTGGTGGGCGCCCAGCGCGGCACCGAGACGACGCGTCCGCCCGGTGCGCAGCCGGCCAGGGCGCAGGCTGTCGCACAAGCGGCGCCTCCGGCGGCAGGCAAAATGCCGGTCGAGCTGCTGCAGAAGAACAGCTGCACCGCCTGCCACTCGCCCGATCGCAAATTGGTCGGACCCAGCTGGAACGATGTAGCCGGCAAGCATGCGGGCAAGGCCGACTACCTGGTGGGCCGCATCCGCGGAGGCGGCAGCGGCGTGTGGGGCAACATCCCCATGCCGCCGCAGTCCATCGGCGCGGCCGAAGCCGGCAAGATCGCCGAATGGCTGGCCACGGGCGCAGCACCTTGATGAGCATCTCATGTGGTGAGGGAATCCCCCGATCTTCGAATGGCGAAGATTAATTAGTATCGACTTAAGTATTTTTTGGAGAGCAGCAATGCAGCAACGTCGTGAAGTCCTCAAGCAGTCGCTGGCCGTTGCCGGCCTGCTGGGCGCCACCGGACTGTTCCCCCAGTTCGCGTGGGCCGCTTTCAACAAGTCGGCCTTCGAGGCCAAGACGATCGCCGACGCGGTCAAGGCCTACGGCGGCGCAGCGCCGGTGGAAAGCAAGAGCGTGACGCTGACCGCGCCCGACATCGCCGAGAACGGCGCGGTCGTGCCCATGGCGGCGGCCTCCACGCTGCCCAACGTGAAGCACCTGCTGGTGCTGGTCGAGAAGAACCCGAACGCGCTGGTGGCGAAGTTCGACGTGACCGACGCCATCGAGGCCAACGTCGCCACCCGCGCCAAGATGGGCCAGACCTCCGACGTCTACGCCGTCGCCATCACCAGCGATGGCAAGGCCCACTACGCCAAGAAGGAAGTGAAGGTCACGCTCGGCGGCTGCGGCGGCTGATCCCGGCCCGTCCTGAATTCAACGATCAAGGAGTACCCCATGGCAGACCCGATGCGCATCCGCGCGCAATCCCAGGGCGGCAACGCCCTCGTGCGTGTCCTCATGAGCCACGAGATGGAAACCGGCCAGCGCAAGGACAGCGCCGGCAAGATCATCCCCGCCTGGCACATCACCGAGGTCACCGCCGCCCACAACGGCAAGCCCGTGCTGACCGCCGAGTGGGGCCCGGCCGTGGCCAAGAACCCGTTCCTGCAGTTCACCGTCAAGGGCGCCAAGGCCGGCGACAAGATCGCCGTGACCTGGAAAGACAACAAGGGCGACACCCGCACCGACGAAGCCACGGTCAGCTGATACCGGCAACGGCCATCAAAACCAAAGAGGAGACACACGAATGCGGACCACCCAGGTAATGGCCGCTCTCGTGCTGGGCGGCGCGGCGGCTTTGGCCGGCGCGCAGCAGCAGCCCAAGAGCAGCGCCGAGGCGATCGAGGAATACCGCAAGATGCTCGAGGACGGCAACCCCGCCGACCTCTTCGAGGCCAAGGGCGAAGACCTCTGGAAGCAAAAGCGCGGACCGAAGAACGCATCCCTCGAGGCCTGCGACCTGGGCAAGGGCCCGGGCGTGGTCAAGGGTGCGTTCGTCGAACTGCCTCGCTACTTCGCCGACACCGGCAAGGTGCAGGACCTCGAGACGCGCCTGGTTTCCTGCATGGAACGGCTGCAGGGCTTTAACGCCGCCGAAATCGCCAAGACGCCTTTCGGCCGCGGCGAGATGGCCAACGTCACCGCGCTGGCGACCTATGTCGCCGCGCAATCCAAGGGCCTGCCGTTCGACCTGCCGCAGGCCCACGCGCAGGAGCGCACCTTCTACGAAGCCGGCAAGCGCCTGTTCTTCATGCGCGGCGGCACCCACGACTTCGCCTGCGCCTCCTGCCACGGCGAGGACGGCAAGCGCATCCGCCTGCAGGACCTGCCCAACCTCACCAAGAACCCCGGTGACGGCGTCGGCTTCGCCGCCTGGCCGGCTTACCGCGTGTCCAACGGACAGATGTGGAGCATGCAGCTTCGCCTGAACGACTGCTTCCGCCAGCAGCGCTTCCCGTACCCCGAGTTCGGCAGCGACGCGCTCACCGCGTTGTCCACCTACCTCGGTGTGAATGCCAAGGGCGCGAAGTCCGCGGCCCCCACCATCAAGCGCTGACCAAGGAGCGGGCATGAACAAGACAAGCGCCATCATCCTGTCGCTCGCCGCGGCCGCCGTCGTGGCCGGCTGCGGCAGCGCCACCCGGTCCCACATGGCCGGGGGCCCGAACAGCCAGGCGAACACCCAGCCGACCACCCGGACGTCGGCCACCACCGACGCCGACCGCGTGGCCGCCGAGATGGTCAAGGCCGGCTTCCGCACCCAGGGCATCGCCACCCTGGACCGCGTCACCGCCATCGACGAGACGCTGCGTGCCTGCAATGCGGCCGACGTGGCCGGCAAGCCGCTGGACCCCGAGGTCGCCAAGCGCCTCGAAGCCGCCAACCTCAAGCTGGTGAAGTGGCCCAGTGACGGCAAGTTCCTGGGCGACTGGAAGCAGGGCGAGCAGATCGCGCAAAGCGGCCGCGGCCAGACCTGGACCGACACCGCCAGTTCCGTGAACGGCGGCAACTGCTACAACTGCCACCAGATCAGCAAGGAGGAAATCTCCTTCGGCACCATCGGTCCCAGCCTCTACAACTACGGCAAGCTGCGCGGCGTCACCGACCCGAACAGCCCGGCCGCCAAGCCCATCGTCGAATACACCTGGGGCAAGATCTGGAACGCCAAGGCCTACAACGCCTGTTCCAACATGCCGCGGTCGGGGCACATGGGCAACCTGAACGAGCAGCAGGTCAAGCACATCATGGCGCTGCTGCTCGACCCCGCCTCGCCCGTCAACAAGTAAGCGTTCGCGCGTACCGGCCGGCACCTCCTCGAGGGGCCGGACCGGGCTCGCCTTCCTGTCCACCATGAACCTTTCCAAGCGAGAGTTCCTGCAGGTCCTCGGCGCCGCCTCGGTGGCCGGCATGGGGCTCGGGCGCTGGGCTTCGGCCGATGCCCAGACCGCCTCGGCAGGCCTGTACGAGGTGCCCCGGTTCGGCAACGTGTCGTTCCTGCACATGACCGACTGCCACGCGCAGCTCAAGCCGATCTACTTCCGCGAGCCCAGCGTCAACCTGGGCGTCGCGGACATGAGGGGACGGCTGCCGCACCTGGTGGGCGAGCATCTGCTCAAGGTGGCCAAGGTGCCGGCCGGCAGCGCCGAGGCGCATGCGCTCACCTACCTGCGGTTCGAGGAAGCGGCCCGGCGATACGGCAAGGTCGGCGGCTTTGCGCACCTGTCCACGCTGGTCAAGCGCATGAAGGCCAGCCGGCCGGGCGCGCTGCTGCTCGATGGCGGCGACACCTGGCAGGGCTCGGCCACATCCCTCTGGACCAAGGGCCAGGACATGGTCGACGCCTGCAAGCTGCTCGGCGTGGACGTGATGACCGGCCACTGGGAATTCACGCTGGGCATGGACCGCGTGAAGGAGATCATCGAGAAGGACTTCGCCGGCCAGGTCGACTTCGTGGCCCAGAACGTCAAGACCAACGACTTCGGCGACCCGGTCTTCAAGCCCTACGTGATCCGCGAGATCAACGGCGTGCCCTGCGCCATCATCGGCCAGGCCTTCCCGTATACGCCCATCGCCAACCCGCGCTACCTGGTGGCCGACTGGGAGTTCGGCATCCAGGACGCCAACATGCAGAAGATGGTCGACGAGGCTCGCGGCAAGGGTGCCCAGGTCGTCGTCGTCCTCAGCCACAACGGCATGGACGTGGACCTCAAGATGGCCAGCCGGGTGACCGGCATCGACGCCATCCTCGGCGGCCACACGCACGACGGCATGCCGGTGGCCTCGGTCGTCGCCAACAAGAGCGGCAAGACGCTGGTCACCAACGCCGGCTCCAACGGCAAGTTCCTGGCGGTGATGGACTTCGAGGTGAAGGACAAGCGGGTGGTCGACTTCCGCTATCGCCTGCTGCCGGTGTTCGCCAACATGCTGCCGGCCGACCCGGCCATGGACGCGCTGGTGCAGAAGCTGCGCGCACCCTACGAGTCCAGGCTGGCCGAGCAGCTCGCGGTGACCGAGGGCACGCTGTACCGGCGCGGCAACTTCAACGGCTCGGGCGACCAGCTGCTGCTGGACGCGCTGATGGAGGTGCAGGGCGCCGAGATCGGCTTCTCGCCCGGTTTCCGCTGGGGCACCACCCTGCTGCCGGGCCAGCCCATCACGCGCGAATGGCTGATGGACATGACGGCCACCACCTATTCGTACGCCACGGTCACCGACATGTCGGGCGAGATGATCAAGACCGTGCTGGAGGACGTCGCCGACAACCTCTTCAACCCCGACCCGTACTACCAGCAGGGCGGGGACATGGTGCGTGTCGGCGGCCTGCAATACGCCATCGATCCCACCGCCGGCATGGGCCGGCGCATCAGCGACATGCGGCTCAACGGCAAGCCCCTCGAAGCCTCGCGCACCTACAAGGTCGCCGGCTGGGCGCCGGTGGCCGAGGAAGCGGCGCGGGCCGGCAACAAGCCGGTGTGGGAACTGGTCGAGCCCTGGCTCAAGGCGCGCGGCGGCAAGGTGGCCGCCCGCAAGCCCAACGTGCCCCGGGTCTTGGGCGGTGCCTTGCCGAATCCCGGGTATCAGTGACCCCCCCGAAGCGGCCTGTCGGCCGCCTCCCCCCGAGGGGGCGCAACCAGCGGCCCGGCGAAGCCGGTTCCGCGGTAGCCCTGGAAGGGCCGGCCGCTGCGCGGCGGCACTGGTATTGGGCACTTGTTCACGTCGTGCGTCGTACGCCGTGGCGGCGCACTGAGGAGACCCCGATGAAAATGTTTTCCAGGCTCTGCATCGTCGCCCTGGCGACGACCTTCGGCAGCGCCGCCCTGGCGCAGCAGGCCGCCACGTTCAACGCGCGTTCGATCACGCCCGAGGCCGCCCTTCGCGCGGCGCAGGCGGCCCTGCAGAACTGCAGCAAGACGGGCTACCAGGTGGCGGTGGCCGTGACCGACCGGGCCGGGCATCCGCTGGTCATGCTGCGTGACCGGCTGGCCGGCCCGCATACCCCCGAGACGGCGATGAACAAGGCCTACACGGCCGTCACCTTCAAGATGGACACGCTGGCCTTTGCCCGCGTCACCCAGGCTAGCGAGCCGGCCTCTGGCATCCGGCAACTGCCGCGCGTGGTGGCCATCGGCGGCGGCCTGCCCATCGAATCGGCGGGTGCCCAGGTGGGCGGCATCGGCGTCTCGGGTGCGCCGGGCGGCGACGCCGACCACGTGTGCGCGCAGGCCGGCATCGCGGCCATCAGGGACGACCTCGAGTTCTGAGCCCGGCGAGTCGGGGCATTCCCCCTGCCGTGGCCGCGGACAACGCCGTACCCTGCGCGGCGAGGAGATCGACCATGGAAGCCCCGGTTCCGCCAACCCCCGTCACCGACGCCCGCCCGGCCACGGCCCGTGCGCAAGTCAAGCCCGTGGCCCTCGCGTCGCCGCTGCGCTGGTTGCTGCTTGGCGCCCGCGACCTGGCGGCCGCCCCGGGCATCGCGCTGTTCTACGGCCTGTGTTTCTGGGCGATGGCCGCCACCCTGGGCGCCGTGTTCCGGCACAGCCCGGCCTACACCATGACCGTGGTCTCCGGCTGCCTGCTGCTCGGGCCCTTCCTGGCCATGGGCCTGTACGAGGTGAGCCGCCGGCGGGAACAGGGCCTGCCGCAATCGCTGGGTGAGTCGCTCACCTGCTGGGACCGCCGCCTCGGCAGCATGGGGTTGCTGGTGCTGGTGCTGGTCGTGCTGGAGCTGCTCTGGGGCCGCGCCTCGCTGGTGGTGTTCGCGGTCTTCTTCGACACCGGCATGCCCTCCACCGCGGGCGTGCTCGAAGCGGTGTTCAACCCCCGCAACTGGCCCTTCGTCGCGGCCTATGTGGCGGTGGGCAGCGTCTTCGCTGGCCTGGTGTTCTGCAGCATGGTCGTGGCCATTCCGATGGTCCTGGATCGCGACACCGATGCCATCACCGCCGCCCTGACCAGCTTCCGCGTGGTGAGCATCAACCCAGTGGCCATGGGGTTCTGGGGCCTGCTGGTCGTGTCGCTCACGCTGCTGGCGCTGTGGCCCTGGGCGCTGGGCCTTTTGGTGGTGGGTCCGGTGCTGGGGCATGCGACCTGGCATGCCTACCGGGAGACGGTGGGCTGGGCGGAGTAGGGCTCTTGCTCGACCGGTCCGCGTCAATCCCCGTGGCTTGGCGAGCGGAGGGCCAGGCAGGCCGCCAGCGCGTCCGTCCTCAGCGCGCCGTCGGCATCACGAACTCCGCGCCTTTGCCGATGCTCTCGGGCCAGCGCTGCATGATGGACTTCTGCCGGGTGTAGAAGCGCACGCCTTCCTCGCCATAGGCGTGCATGTCACCGAACATGCTCTTTTTCCAGCCGCCGAAGCCGTGCCAGGCCATGGGCACCGGGATGGGCACGTTGATGCCCACCATGCCCACCTGGATGTTGCGGGCGAACTCGCGGGCCACGCTGCCGTCGCGGGTGAAGCAGGAGGTGCCGTTGCCGAACTCGTGCGCGTTGATCAGGTCGACCGCGTCCTTCAGGGTGGCCACGCGCACGCAGGACAGCACCGGCCCGAAGATCTCCTCGCGGTAGATGCGCATGTCGGGCGTGACGTGGTCGAACAGCGTGCCGCCCATCCAGAACCCGTCGGCGCAACCCTCTCCGGTGCCGGCCGCATCGAAGCGCCGCCCGTCCACCAGCAGCTTGGCGCCCTCGGCGGCGCCGGCCTCGATGTAGCCGCAGATGCGCTCGTGCGCGGCGCGGGTGACGATGGGGCCCATCTCCGCCTCGAGGCGGTTGCCGTCCAGCACCTTCAGCTGCCGGGTGCGCTCCACCAGCCTGGGCATGATGCGGTCGGCCACGTCGCCCACCAGCACGGCCACGCTGATGGCCATGCAGCGCTCGCCCGCCGAGCCATAGGCGGCGCCGACCAGGGCGTCGACCGCCTGGTCGAGGTCGGCGTCGGGCATGACCACCATGTGGTTCTTGGCTCCGCCCAGGGCCTGCACCCGCTTGCCCAGTTTGGCGCCGGTTTCGTAGATGTGGTTGGCCACCGGCGTCGAGCCGACGAAGGAGACGGCCTGCACCTGCGGGTGCGCGATCAGCGCGTCGACGGCCGCCTTGTCGCCCTGCACCACGTTGAACACGCCGTCGGGCAGCCCGGCCTGCTTGAGCAGGTCGGCGATCATCAACGAGGGCGTCGGGTCCAGCGGGCTGGGCTTGAGCACGAAGGTGTTGCCGGTGGCGATGGCCACGGGGAACATCCACATCGGCACCATCACCGGGAAGTTGAAGGGCGTGATGCCCGCCACCACGCCCAGCGGCTGGCGCATCGTCCAGTTGTCCATGCCGGTGGACACCTGGTCGGTGTAGTCGCCCTTGAGCAGCTGCGGCACGCCGCAGGCGAACTCCACGATGTCGATGCCGCGCGCGACCTCGCCCTGCGCGTCGGTGAACACCTTGCCGTGCTCGGCGGTGATGGCGCGGGCCAGCTCGTCCTGGTGTTGCCGCAGCTTCTCCAGGAAGGCGAACATCACGCGCGCACGCCGGATCGGCGGCGTGCTGGCCCAGCCCGGGAAGGCGGCCGCCGCCGCCGCGACGGCCTGGTCCACCTCGGCCGCATCGGAGAGGTGCACCTGCCCCGTCACCGCGCCGGTGGCGGGGTTGGTCACGGGCTGGTGGCGGCCCGATGCCGGGCGCTGCAGGCGCTGGCCGGCGACGTGATTGCCGATGAAGGAAGCTTGCGTCATGCCTTGGAGGATCGTGGGTTGGAAGACCTGCCAGTCTATGGATGTCAGGCGAGCGCGCAAGGCGCCTGCCTTGAAATCACTGTTCGCCATCGTGAACAATGCGTCGATGGAAAGCAGAAAAGTCGAAGGCCTCTGGAACCACCTGCACTGGCTCACGGTGCTGGCCGAGCAGGGCAGCTACACCGCGGCGGCGGCGCGGCTGCAGGTGAGCAAGGCTGCCATGAGCCAGCGCATCGCCGAGCTGGAGAAGGCGGTGGGCGTGCCGCTGGTGCGCCGCACCACCCGCAGCATGCAGCTGACGCAGACGGGGCAGCACCTGGTGAGCGGCATCCGCGCCTCCTATGACGCCATCGCGCAGAGCTTCGCCGGCGCGCGCGACGCCGCCGCCGAGCCGCAGGGCCTGGTGCGGGTGACGGCGCCCGTGGCGCTGGCCCGCCAGCACCTGGTGCCGGCGGTCGCGCGGTTCCTGGCCGGGCACCCGAGCATTCGCGTCGAGCTCGAACTGTCGGACCGGCTCAGCTCCATGGCATCGGAAGGCTTCGACCTGGCCATCCGCCATGCCGCCGCCGCACCCGACACGCATGTCGCCTGGGAGCTGTGCCGCACCACGTCCGTGCTGGTGGCCTCGCCGTCGTACCTGGAGCGGCACCCGCCGCCGGCCAGGCCCGAGGACCTGGCGGCGCATGCCTGCCTGCACTATCCGCGCGGGCGCGACGAGGCGGTGTGGTCGCTGGAGCGCGGCGCCGGCACCAAGGCGGGCCGGCGCGTGTCCGTGGCGGTGAAGGGGCCGCTGGCCGCCAACAACAGCGAGGTGCTGCGCGACGCGGCCCTCGAGGGGCTGGGCATCGCGCTCATTCCGGATTTCTCGGCGATGACGCTGCTGCAGTCGGGGCAGCTGGTGCGGGTGCTGCCGGCCTGGCGCCCCACCGGCACCTTCGCCGACCGCATCTACGCGCTGCGGCCGTATGCGCCTCAGGTGCCGCGCGCGGTGGATGCGCTGGTGCGCCACCTGCGGGCGTGGTTCGACAAGGGCTTCGCCGTGCCCGCAGCCCCGAAGCCGGATGCATCGCCGCCGGTCCCGGCGAAAAAAAGCCGGGTCCGATGACCCGGCCTTGCCGCTCGCGCGGCTCGGGATCGCCGCCGCGCAGCCGCATCAGCGGTTGCTGGCGCTCCCGCCCGCACCCATCGAAGAGGTGCCACCGGTGGCGCCGGAGCCCGCGGCGCTGGCCTGCTTCACCTCCAGCTGGTTCTTGACCTCCTTCACGCCCTCGATGTAGCGGGCGATCTCGCCGGCCTGTCGCTTCGCGTCTTCGGTGGGCGCGTTGCCCTTGAGCGTGACGACACCGTCCTTGGTGTCCACGTTGATGCCGGCGGCGCTCAGGCGACGGTCGAGGGACAGCCCCGTGTTCACCTTGGCGGTGATGCCGGGGTCGCCGAGCAGGCCGGCCGATCCCTGCGAGCCGGTCGACGATGGGCTCGAGGAGCTGGAGCTGCCCGTGGCCGCGCCCGAGGACGTGGCCGGGGCACTCGCCGCACCCATCGTGCTCGTGCTCGTGCTCGTGCTCGTGCTCGGGGTGGAGCCGGAGCCGCTGGCCGCCGACTGCTCCTTCACCTCGAGCGGTGCAGGCGACGAACCGGCGCCCATCGAGCGGGTGTTGTCGCTCATGCTGTCGCCGGAACCTGCGCCCGCGGAAGCCGCGAGGCTGCTGGACGAGGCGGCCGGCGTGGTGCCGGTGGTCGCCTGGCTAGCCTGCTGCTGCTCCTCGCGCCGCTCGGCACGCGCCTCGGCGAGGTCCTGGCGGGCTTCGCGGATGTCCTGCTGCGCCTCCTGGCGGGCCTGCTGCACCTCCTGCTGGGCCTCCTGGCGCGCCTCCTGCACGTTCTGCTGCGCGGCCTGTTGCGCCTGCTGCACTTGCTGCGGCACCTGGGATTGGGCCTGCCGCAGCTCCTGCTGCGCCTCGTCCAGCTGCTTGCGCGCCGCCGCGACTTCCTGCTGGGCCTGCTGCACCTCTTGCTGCGCCTCCGTCCTGGCTTGCTGCTCGGCCTGCTGGACCTCCTGCGGGACACGCGACTGTGCCTGCTGCAGCTTCTGCTCCGTTTGCTGCAGCTCCTCGCGAGCCTGCTGGACCTTCTGCTGCAGCTCATTCACGTCCTGCCGCGCCTCCTTGCGGGCTTCCTGCCCGGCCTGCTGGACTTGCTCCGGCACCTGGGTCCTGGCCTGCTGCAACTCCTGCTGCGATTGCTGCAGTTCCTGGCGAGCTTCCTGCACGTCCTGGCGTGCCCCCTGCACGTCCTGCTGGGCCTCGGCGCGCGCCTCGATCTGCTGCTCGACGGCTTCCTTGCGGGCTTCCACGACCTCTTGTCGTGCCTCCAGCTGGGCTTCCTGCACCTTCTGCGGCGCGGTCTGCTGCGCCTGCTGCAGGTCCTGGCGGGCCTCGGCGACGTCCTTCTGCTGGTCGCAGCCGGCGAGCGCCAGCAACACGACCGCGGAGGATGCGGCCGTCATCGTCTTCATGCTCTTGAGGTTCATCGGGTCTCTCCTGTTCGGTGTCCGGGAAAAGGGCGGCCGTGGAGGAAAGTCCGGGGCCGCCCTGCGTGTGGCGCCATGATCGTTCCGAGGACTGCGGCACGTGGCCTCCGAAATGAGCCGATAGGGGTAGGACGCCTGCCCTCCGCGGAGCCATCCTGGCCCGGCACCCGCGTCGTCCAGCGGGGTCAGCCGTGAGTCCCCGGTTCTCGGCCACGCTGACCAGCACGAGGCTGCGGTCTGCGAAACTCCTTCGACGGCAGCGCCACGACCGCGACCCGCATCGGGTCGGCTGCCCCGAAGGATCACCCCATGCGCATCCTCATCACCGAGTTCATGGACGACACCGCCGTCGACGGCCTGCGTGCGGCCCACGAGGTGGCCTACGACCCCGGACTGGTGGACGACGCCACCCGCCTGCTGGACGAGGCGCCCACCTGCGATGCCCTCATCGTTCGCAACCGCACGCAGGTGAGAGGCGAGCTGCTGGCCGCCCTGGGCCGCTGCAAGGTGGTGGGCCGCCTGGGCGTCGGGCTGGACAACATCGACGTCGAGGGTTGCGCCGCACGGGGCATCCAGGTCATCCCGGCGACCGGCGCCAACGCGCACAGCGTCGCCGAGTACGTGGTCGCCACCGCGATGCTCCTGCTGCGAGGCGCCTATGGCTCCACCGAATCGGTCGCCGCCGGGCAGTGGCCGCGCCATGCGCTCTCCCAGGGCCGTGAGCTGGCCGGCAAGACCCTGGGCCTGGTCGGCTTCGGCTCCATCGGCCAGCAGACCGCGCGGCTGGCCAGGGCCCTGGGCATGCGGGTGGCGGCTTTCACCCGGGCGGGCGGCGAGGAGGCCCTGCGCGCGGCAGGCGTGCCGGCACGTTCGCTCGACGACCTGCTGGCCGAAGCCGACGTCGTGAGCCTGCACGTCCCGCTCACGGACGCGACGCGGCAACTGCTCGATGCGCGCCGCATCGCGGGCATGAAGAAGGGTGCCATCCTGATCAACACCGCGCGCGGCGGCATCGTCGACGAGCAGGCGCTGGTGTCGGCCTTGCGAAGCGGCCAGCTCGCAGGGGCCGCGCTGGACGTATTCGCCGAAGAGCCGCTGGTGCGGGCCGATCAATTCAGGGGGTGCCCCAATCTGCTGCTGACGCCGCACATCGCGGGACTCAGCGTGGAGGCGAACGAGCGGGTGAGCAGCCTGGTGGCGTCGAAGGTGCTCGAAGCGCTGCGGTGAGGCGCCTCGCCGCCGCTGGCCCCCTCACCGTGATGGCATCGATTCGATGATGCGCACGTCCCGCTCCGCCGCGTCGCCCAGGGCTTGAAGCGCGGCCTGGTAGCCCGCGCCGTCATGGGCGGCGATCGCCTGTTCCACGCTGTCGAACTCGATGAGGACGGTGCGCTCCTTCAAGCCCGCCTCATAGGCAATGGCGGGCAAGCCGCGCGCCAGGAAGCGGCCACCGGCCGCCTGCAGGGCCGGGCCTGCGAGCTTCCCATACTCGAGCAGTGCGGCGGGGTCGTTGATGGAGCGGTACACGGCAATCCAGTAGGCCTTGGGCATGGTTCGAGTGCTTTCGTGGTTGGAGCAGCGGATTATGGAAGGGCCGGACAACAACCACCGGCACGGACCAGGGTGCCGATCGCCGCGGATCAGCGCTTCTTCGCCTGCGCCACGATCTCCGCCGTCATCGCCTGCGCCGCTGCCGATAGCGCCTTGCCTTTTCGCCTGGCCAGCCAGATCGGCCGTGCCAGGCCCGTATCACGCACCGGCACGCAGGCCAGCCCCGCGCGCTGGAAGTGGAACAGCGTGAGCCCGGGTACCACGCTCACGCCCACGCCGTGCGCCACCAGCGCGGCGACGGTGGCCAGGTGCTCGACCTCCAGCGCCCCGGGCTGCTCGAGTGCACCGGGCCAGGCTGCTTCCAGGCGCTGGCGCACGCTGCTGCTGCGCGCCAGGTGGATGAAGGGCTGGCCCTTCAGCTGCGCCAGCGTGACGCGGGACTTGCCGGCCAACGCATGGTCGGGCGGGCACACCAGCCAGAAGCCTTCCTTCTTCAGCGGCAGCAGGTCGAATTCGCGCAGGTCGGCGCCGGCGGTGATGGCCATGTCCACGGTGCCGGCCCGCAAGAGGTCGAGCCCGTGATCGGCCAGCGCATCGAACAGTTGCACCCGCACCTGCGGCCAGGCGGCGCCGTAGCGCGCGATCACGGGTGGCATCCACACCGCGGCCGCCGAGGGCAGGGCGGCGACGGCCACCTTGCCGATGCGCCGCGTGGCCATGTCGCGCAGGTGGGCCAGCGCGTGCTGCAGGTCGCTGCGGATGCGCCGCACCTCCTCGGCGAAGGCTTCGCCCTCGGGCGTGAGCGCGACCTGCCGGGTGGACCGCTCGAACAGGCGCACCCCGGCGGCGGCCTCGATGCGCGCGATCTTCTGGCTGAACGCGCTCTGCGACAGATGGCAGCGCTCGGCCGCGCGGGTGAAGTGGTGGGTGTCCGCCAGGGCCAGGAAGGCCTCGAGGTCACGATCCGACAGATTCATTGGCGTGGCGGATGAATTCATCCGAAAAATCCATTTTACGAATCGGCCGGGCCGCCGGAGGATGCGCCCCATGGACAACCCACCCCTGCTTCGCATCGGCTGCGGCGCCGGCTTCTCGGGCGACCGCTGGGACGCCGGCCTGCCCGTCGCGCGCACGCTCGTCGCGCGCGGCGGTCCGGCGGTGCTGATGTACGAAACACTGGCCGAGCGCACGCTCGCGCTGGCCCAGCTTCGCCGTCGCTCTCGGCCCGACGTGGGTTGGGAGCCGTCCCTGGCCGAGTACCTGCGGCCGGTGCTGGCCCTGTGCGTGCAGTCCGGAATTCCCATCGTGGGCAACTTCGGCGCCGCCAACCCGGCGGGTGCCGCCGGCCAGGTGCAGGCGCTGGCGCGCGAGCTGGGCCTGGGCAAGCTGAAGGTGGCGGTGGTGGAGGGCGACGACCTGCTGTCCGCGCTGGCACCCGGCGCCCTGCAGGGCTTGTTGCCCTTGCCCCTGCAGGGGCGTGAACTGGTCAGCGCCAATGCCTACCTGGGTGCGCAGGAGATCGCGGCTGCGCTGCGGGCCGGCGCGCAGGTGGTGGTCACCGGCCGCGTGGCCGATCCGGCGCTGGCGCTGGGGCCGCTGCTGGCCCACTTCGGCTGGTCCGATGACGACTGGGACCGCCTCGCCGCCGGCACCATGGCGGGCCATCTGCTGGAATGCGGCGCGCAGGTCACCGGCGGCTATTTCGCCGATCCGGGGTTCAAGGATGTGCCGGGGCTGGCCGATGTCGGCTTTCCCATCGTCGAGGTGCAGGCCGATGGCCGCCTGGTCGTGACCAAGGCCGACGACACCGGCGGACTGGTGGACCGGCGCACCGTCGCCGAGCAATTGCTCTACGAGATCCACGATCCCTTCGCCTATCTCACGCCCGATGTGGTGGCCGATCTGCGCGAGGTCGAACTGACGCAGCTCGGCAAGGACCGCGTCGAGGTGCGCGGCGTGCGCGGCCATCCCGCGCCGGCCACCCTGAAAGCCACCGTCTGCTACGAAGGCGGCTGGCTGGCCGAGGGAGGGATTTCCTATGCCGGTCCGCAGGCGGCGGCGCGCGCGCAGCTGGCGGGACAGGTGGTGCGTGAACGCGCGCGGCGCCTGCCCGCCCCGCCGGCGGCCCTGCGCTGCGACCTGATCGGCGTGGCCAGCGTCTTCCCCGACGACGCCGGTCGCTGGTGGGAAGGCGCCGAGCTGCCGGCCGGAGCGCCCGAGGTGCGGCTGCGCGTGGCGGCCACTTGCGGCTCGCGCGAACAGGCCGAGGCCCTGGTGCGCGAGGTGACCGCGCTCTACACCTGCGGCCCTGCCGGTGGCGGCGGCGTGCGCACGCAGGTCACGCCGCGCCTGTCCAGTGATTCGTGCTACGTGCCACGCGAGTGGCTGGCCCCGCGCTGGAGCTTCGTCCAATGAACACCGTCGCCCTGCACCAGCTGGCCCACGGTCGCACCGGCGACAAGGGCAACCGCTGCTCGATCAGCGTCATCGCCTACGACCCGGCGCACTGGCCGCTGCTGATCGAGCAGGTCAATGAAGCCCGGGTCGCGCAGCTGTTCGCGCACCGCCGCCCGAGTGCCGTCAAGCGCTACCTGCTGCCCCGCCTGCACGCCATGAACTTCGTCATCGACGAGGTGCTGGACGGCGGCGTGAACGGCTCGCTCAACATCGACGCGCACGGCAAGGGACTGTCGTTCCTGCTGTTGCAGTTGCCCATCCAGCTTCCCTAGACTCGCTCACTTCAACAAAGGAGACTTGCATGCCCATCACCCGCCGACTCGCCGTCCTGTCCGCCGCCCTGCTGTGGGCCGGATCGGCCGCCGCGCAGAGTTACCCGGCCAAGCCGATTCGCGCCGTCGTGCCCTTCGCGGCCGGCAGCGCCACCGACCAGATCGGCCGCGCCTTCGCGCAGAAGATGGCCGAGACACTCGGCCAGCCCGTCATCATCGACAACAAGCCGGGCGTGAACGGCATGCTGGGCGCCGCGGACGTGGCCAAGGCCACGCCGGACGGCTACACCATCCTGATCGGCACCAACAGCACCAACGCGGCGCTGAAAAGCCTGATGAAGCAGCTGCCCTACGACCAGGACACCGCCTTCGCCCCGGTGGCCTACATGGGCTCGGTGCCGCTGATCATGGCGGTGAACAACGACGTGCCGGCCAAGAACCTCAAGGAGCTGGTGGACCTGGCCAAGGGCAAGCCCGGCCACGTCACCTTCGCCAGCGCCAGCACCTCGCAGCTGGTGTCCACCGAGATGTTGAACGGCATGGCCGGCATCAAGATGACCAACGTGCCCTACAAGAGTGGCCCGGCGGCCATGACCGACCTGATCGGTGGCCAGGTGATGATGTTCAGCGCCGACTTCGCGGTCATGCTGCCGCAGGTCAAGGCCGGCAAGGTGCGCGGGTTGGCCGTGACGTCCAGCAAGCGCTCGCCGGCCGTCCCCGAGCTGCCCACGGTCAACGAGGCGCTGGGCCTGAAGGACTACGAACTCATCGCCTACTTCGCGGTGTTCGCCCCGGCCGGCACGCCGACCGAGATCGTGAACAAGCTCAACCAGGCGGTGAACGCCGCCGCGCAGAGCAAGGACATCCAGGAGAAGTTCGCGGCCATCGGCTTCACCGTGGAGCCGGCTTCGCCGCAGGCCCTGGCCGAGCGCAGCAAGCGCGAGACAGCCAAGTGGGCCAAGGCCATCAAGGACGCCGGGATCGAGCCGCAGTAACGGCCGGATCGGATCCCGTGCGAGACCTCTTGCAGGGCCAACCCTGCAAGGGGTCTTTTTCTTTTTGGAGGTTCGGACATCCGCGGCCGACGGGCGTTGACGCTTGGACACAAAACACCGCGGGGCGGTCGAGTCGGCGTGCCATATTGCATGTCCCCGCACCAGCCCCGGAGGCTCACATGACGCCTGTCGACACGATCAAGGACGCGTACGCCGCATTCGGCAGAAATGACCCATCGGTGCTCCTGGGCACGTTCGATGCGTCCGTGGCCTGGAACGAGCCGGAGGGGATGCCCTTGGCCGACCGGAACCCCTACCGGAGTGCGCAAGCGGTGGGCGAGGGTGTGTTGGGTCGAGTGGTCGCGGCGTTCGACGATTTCAGTGCGACCCCCCACACGTTCATCGACGGCGGCGACCAGGTGGTGGTGCTGGGCCGCTTCGGTGGCACGGCGAAGGACGGCGGGCAGAAACTCGACGCGCCGTTTTGCCACATCTACCGGTTCAGCGAAGGCAAGGTGGTGACCTTTCAGGGGTTCACCGACACCGGACAGTGGACGAAGTTGATGGGCTGATTTCGCAGCTCGCAGGCGGAGCGGCCCACGCGGCGGCACGCTCCATTAAGCTGGGCCCATGGCTACCAGGGCCCGCAAACACATCGACCTGGCACTGCAAGGTGGTGGTGCGCACGGCGCGTTCACCTGGGGCGTGCTCGAGCGCCTGCTCGAGGACGAGCGCATCGAGATTCGCGGAATCAGCGGGACCAGCGCCGGCGCCCTCAACGCCGTGGTGCTCGCGGACGGTCTGATGATCGCCGGGCGCAAGGGAGCGCGGCAGGCCCTGTCGCGCTTCTGGAGCCGCGTGAGCAATGCATCGGGGCACGTCCATAGCGTGGCCGCGCTGTTCGGTCATTGGCCGATCGAAGGCTCACCCCTGCACTTCTACCTCGATTGGCTGGGCCGTTCACTGGGCCCGCAGCAGTTGAACCCGCTGGACCTGAACCCGCTGCGCGACATCGTCGCCAGCGAGGTGAATTTCGATCGCGTGCGGGCTTGCGACAAGGTGCGCCTGTTCGTCTCGGCCACCAACGTCCGCACCGGCGAGTTGAAGGAGTTCCGCCAGCCGCAACTGTCGACGGACGCCGTGATGGCATCGGCCTGCCTGCCCTTGCTGTTCCGGCCCGTGGAGATCGACGGCGAGGCGTATTGGGATGGCGGTTATGTGGCCAACCCGTCCCTGCTGCCACTGGTGGCGGAGAGTCCGGCACACGACCTGGTGCTGGTGCAGATCAATCCGTCGCGCCGCGACGCACTGCCGCTACGGGTGCCCGACATCCTGGACCGGATCAACGAGATCACGTTCAACAGCAGCCTGGTCAAGGAACTGCGCACCTTGACCCTGCTGCAGCGCGTGCTGGAACAGGAAGGCGTGCCACCGGCGGGCGGACGCGCAACACTGTTCGGACAGATCGCGAGGCTGAAGCTGCATCGCATCCATGCGGACGCCGAGCTCTCGCGGCTTGGCGCGCGCAGCAAGGTCAACACCGCGTGGTCCTTCCTCACTCGCCTGCACGGCGTCGGTTATCAAGCCGCGTGCGGGTGGCTGGACGCGAACTTCACCCACTTGGGCCGACGATCGACCCTCCGTCTGCCGGAGCCGATCGACTGAAGGCTGGAACGGTCGACGCCGCTGTGGCTCGACCGGCACCACACAATGTGGGGATGGACGGATTCCAGCCCCTCATTCGCGCAGCCTGTCGATGCTGTCCGGGCCGCAGGGCAGCCGCACGGATCGCGCCTGCCGTCGACTGCGGCTTTCGCGCGGCGGGCCCATGCTGAGCATCGCCGCCATCCTCTTGTCACTCGTGCTGCTGATGGTCCTGGCCTACCGCGGCATCAGCGTGCTGATCCTGGCGCCGGCGATGGCGCTGCTGGCCGTGCTCCTGAGCCCGGGGGCGCCGCTGCTGGCGAGCTACACCCAAGTGTTCATGACAGGACTGGGTAACTTCGTCGCGCTGTTCTTTCCGCTGTTCCTGTTGGGGGCCATCTTCGGCAAGCTGATGGAGGACTCCGGCGCGGCACGCGTGATCGCGCAGCGCATCGTGCAGTGGCTGGGCTCGAGGCGCGCAGTGCTCGCCATCGTGCTGGCCTGCGCGGTGCTCACCTACGGCGGCGTGTCGCTCTTCGTGGTGGCGTTCGCCGTCTACCCGATCGCGGTGGAACTCTTTCGCGCGGTGGACGTGCCCAAGCGCCTGATCCCTGGAACCATCGCGCTGGGCGCCTTCACCTTCACCATGACGGCGCTGCCCGGCACGCCGGCCATCCAGAACGCGATCCCCATGCCGTACTTCGGCACCACGCCGTTCGCGGCGCCGGGGCTGGGGCTGATCGCCGGCGTGGTCATGCTGGGGCTGGGCGCGGCATGGTTGCTGTGGCGGGCTCGACGCGCGTCGATCGCCGGCGAAGGCTATGGCCACGCTCCCGACGCTCCCGACGCTTCCGCGGCCGTTCCCCGCAACGTGCGACCTCATGCGCAGGGCAAGGGCCATGACATCGCGGAACTGGGCCACGTGGGCGGCGTTGCGCCGCCGGCCCACTTGCCGGGCTTCGGGCAAGCCATTGCGCCCATCGTGGCCGTGGTGGTGCTCAATTGGCTTTTCAGTGTCCAGCTATTGCCCCGGATCGACACCGGTTACCTGGCCAGTCCGCTTTACGGCGCCACGAGGCTGGAAACGGTGCGCGGGACGTGGGCCATCATCGCCGCGCTGACCCTGTCCAACCTGCTGCTGGTCTTGCTCGCCCACCGCAGCCTGGCGACCCTGAAGGCGACGCTCGACGCGGGTGCCAGCGCCGCGGTGCTGCCGATCTTCAACACCGCGTCCCAGGTCGGCTACGGCGCGGTCATCGCCTCCCTGGCCGGGTTCGCGCTGATCCGCGACGCCGTCCTGGGCATCGCGCCGGGCAACCCGTTGATCTCGTTATCCATCGCGGTCAACCTGCTCGCGGGCATCACGGGGTCGGCTTCGGGCGGCATGAGCATCGCCCTGCAGACGCTGGGAGACACCTACCTGGAGATGGGCCGCGCCGCCGGCATCGCCCCGGACCTGCTGCACCGGGTGACCGCCATCGCCACGGGCGGTCTGGATGCCCTGCCTCACAACGGGGCGGTGATCACGTTGCTGGCGATCTGCAACCTCACGCACCGCCAGTCGTACCTCGACATCCTGGTGGTGGCGGTGCTCTCGCCGCTGGCCGCGCTGGCGCTGGTCGTCACGCTGGGGACGGTGTTCGGATCGTTCTGACCCAACGAAAAACCCCTTGCAGGGCAACCTGCAAGGGGTTTGATTTGGTGGCGCTTCACGGACTCGAACCGCGGACCTGTGGATTATGATTCCATCGCTCTAACCGACTGAGCTAAAGCGCCGAGAAGACCGCGATTATAGACCAAGCAAAAAGCGGTTCAGCGGTTCTGGAAGTGGGGCTTGCGCTTGTTCACGAAGGCGTCCATGCCTTCCTTCTGGTCGGCCGTGGCGAAGAGCGCGTGGAACAGGCGCCGCTCGAACATCACCCCGTCCGACAGCCCGCTTTCGAATGCCCGGTTGACCGATTCCTTGGCCGCCATCGTGGCCAGCTGCGAGAACTCGCAGATCACCAGGGCCGCGCCCAGCGCTTCATCCATGAGCTTGTCGACGGCCACCACCCGGCTCACCAGGCCCGAGCGTTCCGCTTCGGCGGCGTCCATCATGCGACCGGTGAGGGCCATGTCCATGGCCTTGGCCTTGCCCACCGCGCGCGGCAGGCGCTGGGTGCCGCCGGCGCCGGGAATGATGCCCAGCTTGATCTCCGGCTGGCCGAAGCGGGCGTTGTCGGCGGCGATGATGAAGTCGCACATCATGGCCAGCTCGCACCCACCGCCCAGGGCAAAGCCGCTCACCGCCGCGATGACCGGCTTGCGGATGGTGCGCACGGTTTCCCAATTGCGGGTGATGTAGTCGCGGCCATAGGTGTCGGCGAAGCTGTAGCCGGCCATGGCGCCGATGTCGGCCCCGGCCGCGAAGGCCTTCTCACTGCCGGTGACGATCATGCAGCCGATGGCCGGGTCGGCGTCGAAGGCCTTGAGCGCCGCGCCGAGCTCGTCCATCAGCGGCTCGTTGAGCGCGTTGAGCTGCTTGGGCCGGTCGAGCTGCACGATGCCGACCTTGCCGGCCTCGGTGCGTACCTGGATGAACTCATGAGCCATCGCGTCTCCTCGGGTTGCGAAAGCGGGGCACTTTACTCCAGCAGGTCGGCCGGCCCGATGCGTGCGAGAGCCACCGCCAGCCGGGCGCCGACCTCGGCGTTGTGCTTGATGAGGGCGATGTTGGTGGCCAGGCTGCGACCGCCGGTGAGCGTCCTGAGGCGGTCCAGCAGGAAGGGCGTGACAGCCTTGCCGGTGATGCCCTGCGCACGGGCCCCGGCCAGGGCCTGCGCGATCAGCCCATCGATCTCGCCCCGCTCCATCGCCGCGGCCTGCGGCACCGGCGTGCTCAGCACCACGCCGCCGGCCAGGCCGAGGTCCCACTTGGTGCGGATGAAGCGCGCCTGTGCGTCGGCCGTGTCCAGTCGCAGGTCGGCGCGGAAGCCGCTTTCGCGCGTATAGAACGCCGCGAAATCGTCCTGCTCGCAGCTGAGCACCGGTACGCCGTGTGTCTCCAGGTACTCCAGCGTGAGGCCGATGTCGAGGATGGACTTGGCCCCGGCGCAGACCACCGCCACCGAGGTGCGGGCCAGCTCCTGCAGGTCGGCCGAGATGTCGAAGGTTTCGCAGGCGCCCCGGTGCACGCCGCCGATGCCGCCGGTGACGAAGACTTCGATGCCCGCCAGGGCGGCGCAGATCATGGTGGCCGCGACGGTGGTCGCGCCCACGGCGCCGCGGCTCAGCACGCCGGGCAGGTCGCGCCGGCTGACCTTGGTCGCATCGCGCGAGCGGCCCAGCAGATCGAGCTCGTCATCGGACAGGCCGATGCGGATGCGCCCGCCCATCAGCGCGACGGTGGCGGGCTCGGCGCCGCGGGCCCGGACCAGCGCCTCGACCTCGCGCGCCGTCTGCACGTTCTGCGGGTAGGGCATGCCGTGGGCGATGAGGGTGGACTCCAGCGCGACCAGCGGCCGGCCTGCCTCGAGCGCGGCGGTGACGGCGGGACTGTGCTGCAGCCAGCGGGAAGAAGGTGGCAGGGCGCTCATGCCGGCAGTGTGACGCAGCGCCCGGCGCCGGTGTAGTCAGCGTTCTTAGAATGCGGTTCGGAAGGCACCTTCCCACCCCGGAGTATTTCTTGCAGCGTGTGACGCTCACCGTGTCGGCAGCCCTGTTCATGCTGCTGCTGGACACCACCATCCTCAACACCTCCCTGCCGGCCATGGCGCAGGCGCTGCGCGTGCCGCCGCTGACGCTGAGCGCGGCCATCACCATCTACCTGCTGGCCGGTGCGGCCGTGCTGCCCCTGGCGGCCTGGCTGGGTGAACGGTTCGGCCTGCGCCGGGTGTTCGCGCTCGCCATCGGCCTGTTCACCGTCGCCTCCTTGCTGTGCGGCCTGGCCGACAGTGCCACCGAGCTGGTGCTGGCGCGGGCGCTCCAGGGTGCCGGTGGGGGCTTGATGATGCCGGTGGGGCGCACGCTGGCGCTGCGCGGCGCGCGCCGCGAAGACCTGATCCGGATCACGGCGGTGCTGATCTGGCCGGCCCTCTTCGCGCCGGTGATCGGGCCGCCGCTGGGCGGTTTCATCACGACCTACTTTTCGTGGCGCTGGAATTTCTTCATCAACGTGCCGCTGGGCCTGGCGGCCATCGCGCTGATTCTCCGGTGGGTGCCGCGCGACCAGCGCACGTTGGTGCCGGCACTGGACATCGGCGGTGCGCTCGGTGCCGCCGCGGGGCTGATCCTGCTGCTGGGCGGGCTTGAATGGAGCGCCCATGCGACCGGCAACCTGCAGGCACGCCTGCCGGCGCTGACGGCCGTGGCCGCGGGCCTGCTCGTGCTCGGCGGCACCGTCGCCCATCTGCGGCGCACGCCGCATCCGGTGGTCAGCCTGGCGCCGCTGTCGCTGCGCTCCTTCCGGGTGGCGACCTTCACCGGCGGCACCTTCGCCACCATGTGCCTGCAGGCCACGCCCTTCCTGCTGCCGCTGCTGTTCCAGCTGGTGCTGGGACTGAGCGCGGTCGATTCGGGCTTGCTGCTGCTGCCCTACTTCTTCGGCAACCTGGCGATCAAGCCGGTCACCACGTTCCTGCTGATGCGCTTCGGGTTCCGTCGCGTGCTGGTGGGCGCCGGGCTGGCCTGCGCGCTGGCGATCGGCGGCTTCGGCTTCATCGATCCGGGCACGCCCTGGGCGCCGCTGGTGCTGCTGCTGCTGTTCGCGGGCTGCCTGCGCTCGATCCTGATGACGACGCTGAACACGCTCATGTTCGTCGACGTGCCAGCTCCGCAGCGTGCACCGGCATCGTCGCTTTCGAGCATGTCCTTCCAGGTGTCCAGTGCGCTGGGGGTGGCCGTGGGGGCGATGGTGCTGGCCACCGCCCAGCTGGCGTATGGGCACACCCGGCTCGGCATGGCCGAGTTCCAGGTGGTGTTCATCGTGGTGGGCCTGTTCTGTGCCTTGGCCACGGTGTCGTTCTGGCGCCTGCCGGACGACGTGGGCGCCGACATCACCAACGTGCCCGTCGGCTGACCTTCAGTCGAACGCCCAGGCGGCGAGCGTGCCGGTTCCCGCCGCGCCACGCCACAGGCGGCGCGCGGGCAGGTCAGACCCCGCGCCGCAGGCGATCATCAAGGGCAGCAGGTGTTCCTCGCGCGGGTGGCAGGCGCGGCCGCCCGGGGCCTCGCTCCACTGCGCGAGTCGGTCGGTGCGCGCGGACCAGCCGCCCGCGAGCGCCTGGTCCAGCCAGTCGTGGAAGGCCTGCGAGGCCGGGGCGGCTTCGGGGTAGTGGCGCTGGTTGTGGTAGCTCATGCCCGATCCCACGATCAGCACGCCCTCGTCTCGCAGCGGCCGCAGCGCTGCGCCCAGCCGGCAGTGAAAGGCGGGGTCGAGCCGGTGCTGCAGCGACATCGCCACGACCGGAATGTCGGCAGCCGGGAACATCACCTTCAACGGGATGAAGACGCCATGGTCCCAGCCGTAGGCGGGGTCGACCGCGGACTCGACGCCGGCCGCCTGCAGCAGCGACGCGGCACGCTGCGCCAGCGCGGGATCCCCCGGCGCCGGGTAGGTCAGCTCGTAGGTCTCGGGCGGGAAGTTGTAGTAGTCGTAGATCAGCCCGGGTCGCTCGCCACCGGTGAAGCTCGGGATCTCCGTCTCCCAGTGCGCGGTCGCCAGCAGGATGGCGCGGGGCCGCGCCGGCAGCAGGGTGTGGACCCCGCGCAGGAAGTCCTCGGTGGGCTGGTACAGGCGCTTGCGTTCGCCGGTCATGAAGAACGAGGGGCCGCCGCCGTGCGGAACGAAGAGCGCGGGCAGGCGCGGGATGGTCATGTCGAGGCTCCCTGAAGAGGAGCCTTCGCGGCGATGCGGAAGTTGAGCACCCGGGTCGCGATCAGCGTCTCGGCCAGGAAGCACAGCAGCGCGAGCAGGAAGGACACCACGCCGAGCAGGAAGCCCGCGATGGCGTACTGGCTGGTGCGCAGCGAGGCGGCCTCGCCCAGGAACAGCAGGATGATGGTCACGCCGATCAGGAAGGCGCAGGTGGTCAGCAGCCCGATGCAGCCGTTGGACAAGCGGCCCCGCACCCGCAGCGAGCGCAGCTCCTGCGCCACGCGCTCCAGGTGAGCCGGGTCCGACAGGTGCTCGGCGTCTTCTTCAAGCTTGCGGCCGCGGTCGATGATGCGGCCGAGCCGACCGGCGACGGCGCCGATCATCCCAGCGACGGCGGTGAGCAGGAACACGGGTGCGACGGCAAGCTGGATGCCGTGGGTGATGGACGCGTTGTCCAGAAGAAAAGCCATGAAGGATGATAGGCCCCGCCGAAGCGGCTTCGGCGCCTCACCCCTGGGGGGCGCCATCAGCGGCCCGGCCGAGCCGGTTCCGCGGTGGCACTGGAAGGGCCTGCCGCTGCGCGGTGGCGCGGGAACATCCAGTCTCTCTCGCCCGGGATCGACTAACGCTGTTCGATGGTGTCCACCATCAGGTCGACGAAGGCTTCGTCACCCATGCTCACGCGGATGCGCACCGGCAGGTACTGCAGCGCGGGGGCGATCCAGATTTCGGCCGTGATGTTGCCGCGCGGCTTGGGCAGGGCGCGCGGGACCAGGCGGAACGCCTCCACCTCGCCGTGGCGCGGCGTCTGCAGCAGGGTGCTTTCGACGATGTCGTAGGTCCAGAGGTCGGCCGCGTTGGGGCGTGCCAGCCAGATTTGAACCGAGCCGCCCAGTTCGAGCCGTTCGCGCCCGCTCGCGAAGCGGTGGCCCAGTTCGACGAACTGGCTGGCGGTGTCCTGCACGCTCGGCGGGCGCGGTGCGGTGCTGCCGTTGTCGAACACCAGCCGCTCCCGTTCCATCTGCACGGCACGGCGGTTGCCGCGACGCGTCTCTTCGTACACCTCGGGCACGAGGCCGTCGGGCCGTACCTCGCCCTGGCTGGTCATCACGCGCGTCCCGGCCAGGCTGATGTCCAGCGTGACCCGCGCCTGGTAGGTCGATCCCTCCCGCTGCCATTGCACCTGGGCGCTGCCGTAGAGAGGGCCGCCGCGGTACTGGCCGGTCAGTGCATAGCTCAGGCGCGAGTCGCGTGGCCAGCGGTCGAGCGCCGCCGGGTCGGAGCCGGCGTTCGCAGGTTCGGCGCTGGCCGCTGGCGCGGGCTCGGAGGGCGGCGCGGGCTCCGCGGTGGGATCGACGGCGGGCTGCGTCGCAGGGGTCGCATCCGCCACCGGTTCAGGCGCCTGTGCCACGGGTTCGTCGGCACTCGCGGGTGCCTGCGGCTCGGGCGCCGGGGGCGTGGCCTCGGGCTCGGGCTCGGGTCCTGGCGCTGGTGGCGGCTCGGGCTTGGGCTCGGGCTCGGGCCGGGGGTCCGGCTTCGGCTCGACTTGCGCCACCTGGGGCTCGATCGATCGCAGCACCGGACGTTCGGGCGCGGCCGGCGCGGTCGCCACCATCGACGCGGAAGGCCCCGGCGGCGGTGGCGCTTCGGGCACCAGGACACGCGTGAACAGCGGCTCGTCCAGCGTCTTCAGCGCGCTGGCCTGCGGCCGGTGTCGTGCCAGCCATTCCAGGCCCGCCACGTGCAGCAGCAGCACGGCGAGCACCACCACGGGCAGCCGGGCGGGCCGGGAGCGTGTTCCCTTCAGGCCGGTCCTGCCAGCCATGGCTGCGCCAATGCGGCGTCGCGCAGCACCAGCCGCCAGGTCTGCACACCGGGCGGCAGGTTCAGCTCGAGCCGCAGCAAGCGCCGGTCCCGCGAGACCAGCGCGATCACCCGGCGGTGGTTGCCGGCATACAGCAGCAGGTCGTCCAGCTTGGCCATGCGCCAGCCCTGTCCGCCCACCTCGACGCCCAGCCATTCGTCGCCGGCGGCCAGGCCCGCCTGCTCGGCGGCGCCGCCACGCAGGACGGTCTTGACCTGCACGGTGCCGCCGGCCTCGGTGCTGCGCAGCCCCAGGCGTTGCTGCAGTTGCGCGGGCTCGTGCAGCACGCTCACGCCACGCGTGGCCAGCAATTCCTCCAGCGGCAGCTCGCGCGTGCCGTGCACCCAGGCCGCGATCTCGCGGGTGAAGCTGCGCCCGGACAGCTCGCGCAGCACGGCGGCGAAGTCGGCCTCGGTCATGGGGCCGCCCTTGCAGCGCGCCCACAGCCCGCGCATCACGTCGTCCAGCGTGGTGCGGCCCTCGGCGCGCAGCGTGAGGTCGAAGCACAGGGCGACCAGCGCCCCCTTGGTGTAGTAGCTGATGGTGGCGTTGGGCGTGTTCTCGTCCTGCCGGTAGTACTTCACCCAGGCATCGAAGCTGGCCTGCGCCACGGACTGCAGCTCGCGCCCCGGCGCCTGCAGCACCTGGTTGGCGGTCTTGGTCAGCAGGCGCAGGTAGGTGGTGTCGTCGATCAGGCCCGCGCGGCGCAGCAGCAGGTCGTCGTAATAGCTGGTGAAGCCCTCGAAGAACCACAGCAGCTGGGTGTAGTTTTCGCCGGCGTAGTCGTAGCGGGCGAACTCCGCCGGCCGCAGGTACTTCACGTTCCAGGTGTGGAAATACTCGTGGCTGATCAGGCCCAGCAGCGTCGTATAGCCCTCCGACGCCCGCGGCTCGCCCAGGCGCGGCAGGTCGCGGCGCGACGCGATGAGGGCGGTGGAGTTGCGGTGCTCCAGGCCGCCGTAGTTGTCATCGACCACGTTGAGCATGAACAGGTAGCTGCCGTAGGGCGCCTTCTTGCGGTCGTGCCAGAAGCGGATCTCGGTCTCGCAGATCTTCTGGGTGTCGGCAACCAGGCGCTCGCCGTCGAAGGACTCGGTGGCCCCGGCGACCACGAAGCGGTGCGGGATGCCGCCGGCCTTGAACTCGGCACTCCAGAAGGTGCCCATCTCCACCGGGCAGTCCACCAGCTCGTCGTAATTGGCGGCGTAGTAGGTGCCGAAGCCCCGCTTGAGCGGCTTGTGCGCAGACAGCCCGGTGGCCGCTTCCCAGTGGGGCAGCGGCGGCACCAGCTCGATCAGGTGCGGGTGCGACTCCTGGCCATGCACCCGCAGGCACAGGCTGGTGCCGTTGAAGAAGCCCCGGTGCGCGTCCAGCCAGGCCGTGCGCACCGAGTTGTCGAAGGCATAAACCTCATAGGTGAGCGTGAGCGGACTGCTGGCCATGCACTCGGCGGTCCAGCTGGCCTTGTCCTGCTGGTGCAGCGGCACCGGCCGGCCATCCTGGCGGGCGGCCAGGCGTTGCAGGTGCTTGCTGAACTCGCGCACCAGGTAGCTGCCGGGGATCCATGCCGGCAGTGACAGCCGCTGCGGCGCGGACGGCTGGTCGATGACCAGCGTGACGCGCCACAGGTGGGCATGCAGGTCCGCCGCCTCGACCCGGTACGAGATGGCGGCGCTGCGCCCCGCCGTCACCGGCTGTTGCCCGCCAGGTGCTTCTCGACCTGCGCGGCGGCGATGGCTCCGGGCACGCGGGTGCCGTCGCCGAAGATCACGGTGGGGGTGCCGCTGATCTTGTGCTTGCGGCCGAACTCCACGTTGCGGGCCAGGGCGGCGGTGTCGCAGCTGGCCTGCGTGGGCACCTGGTCGCGCACCATCCAGTCGGTCCAGGTCTTGCCCTTGTCCTTGGCGCACCAGATGTTGCGCGACTTGTCGGTGCTGTCCGGCCCCAGGATCGGGTACAGGAACATGTGGATGGTGACGTTGTCGACCTTCTGCAGGTCGCGCTCGAAGCGCTTGCAATAGCCGCAGTTCGGATCCTGGAACACCGCCATCTTGCGCTTGCCGTTGCCGCGCACGATGGTGAAGGCGTCCTTCACCGGCAGGCTGTCGAAGTCGATCGCCAGCAGCTTCTCCATGCGCTCCTCGGTCAGGTTGCGCCGCTCGCGGGTGTCGATCAGTGCGCCCTGGATCAGGAAGTTGCCATTGGCATCGGTGTAGAGGATGTCGCTGCCCATGCGCACCTCCCACAGGCCCGGCATGGCGGTCTTGCTGACTTCGTCGATCTTGCCGATCTGCGGCACGCGTTCGATCAGGTTCTTGCGGATGGTGGCCTCGGGCGACTGCGCCAGCGCCGCGCCGCACAGGCCGGCGGCCAGCAAGGCAGCGCCGAGCACGCGTTGGATGTGGTTCATGTGTGTGTCGTTGAAATCGGTGAAAAGCGGCTGCCTAGAGCCGCCCGGCTGCCTGCCGCGCGACCCAGCCCTTGAGCGGGCCGCTCATGTCGAAGCCGCGCATGCCCCAGTTGCGCGCCCAGCTGAAGGCGCGCGAGTCCTGCGCGAAAAGTTGTTGCAGTCCGTCGGTGGCCCATTGCATGGCGGCCACCTGCGACTTGCGCGCGCGTTCGTAGCGGCGCAGCAGTTTCTCGTCACCCAGGGGTCGCCAGTACTCGCGTTCGTGCAGCACGCGGGCCAGTTCGCGCGCATCGGCCAGGCCCAGGTTCAGGCCTTGCCCGGCCAGGGGGTGGACGGTGTGCGCCGCGTCGCCCGCCAGCACCCAGCCCGGCCCGCACCAGCGCGAAGCGCGCGCCAGCTGCAGTGGCCAGCGCACCCGCTCGCTCTCCAGGCTCAGCCGTCCCAGGCAGCCGTGGCTGGCCTCGGTCAGTCGGTCCTCGAACGGCACCACGGGCAGGTCGATCAGCTCGCCCACGCGGTCCTGCGCCACCGACCACACCAGCGCGGCCGAGTGGCCCTGCGGCCCGCCCAGCGGCAACAGCGCCAGGATGTCGCCGTCCATGAACCACTGGCGCGCCACCTGGCCGTGCGATTGCTCGGTGCGCACCCGCGCCGCGATGGCGTGCTGCGCGTACCAGGTGACCTCGTAGTCGACGCCGAACTCGGCGCGGGTGATGCTGGCGCGGCCTTCGCACACGGCGGTGAGGCTGGCGGCGCGCGGCTCGTGCAGCAGTTCGACGAAGGGCTGGAAGCGCAGCGCCTCGCCCAGGCGCTCGAGCAGCCCGCCGGCTTCGGTGATCCAGGCCAGTGCCTCGGCGCCTTGCTGCTCGGCGCGGAACTGCACCAGACCGCCTTCGTCGCCATGCACGTCCATGCGCAGCACCGGGGTGGCATGGGCTTCGTCGGGCCAGGCTCGCAGGAGAGTGAGCAGCTCGCGCGAAGCGGCGTTGAGCGCATAGGCGCGTACTTCGGGGGCGCCGGCGTCGGCGCCGGCCACCGCTTCGGGCCCCTGGACCAGGCCCACCCGGAGGCGGTCGCGGGCCAGCAGCAGGGCGAGCGTGCGGCCGACCACGCCGTCGCCGCGGATACAGACATCGAGAGGCGCAGCCATCGGCGCATTGTAGGAGGCGGGGCACAATCGCGGCCCTGGAGTCCCACCCATGAGCATCACCCCGCCCCATGCCCCCGTGGCCAGCGCGCGCATCGCCCGCCTGTTCATCTATCCGGTCAAGTCCTGCGCGGGCATCGAGTTGCCGCAGGCCCTGCTCACGGACGCCGGGCTCGACCTCGACCGCACCTGGATGGTGGTGGGCGAGCAGGGTGAGTTCGTGTCGCAGCGCGAGCTGCCGCGCATGGCGCTGATCCAGACGCGCCTCAAGCACAGCGAGGTGATCCTGCGTGCCCCCGGCATGCTGCCCTTGCACCTGCGCGTGGATGCGGCCGAAGAGCCGGTGCGGGTGCGGCTGTGGGACGACGACTTGCCGGCCTACGACATGGGGCCGATCGCCGCGCAATGGTTCAGCGACTTCCTGGGCCAACGCCTGCGGCTGGTGCGCTTCGACCCCGAGCACCGCCGCCTGTCCAGCCTGCAGTGGACCGGCGGGGTGGAGGCGCCCAACACCTTCGGCGACGGCTTTCCCCTGCTGGTGCTGGGCCAGGCGTCGCTCGACGAGCTGAACCGCCGGCTCGTGGCCGGCGGCCACGGCCCGGTCGGCATCGAGCGTTTCCGGCCCAACCTCGTGCTGTCGGGCCTGGAGGCGCACGACGAAGACCGGCTCGACCGGCTGCGGGTACAGGCCGACGAAGCCGTGGAGCTGCAACTGGTCAAGCCCTGCCCGCGCTGCTCCATCCCCGATGTGGACCCCGCCACGGGGGAGACGGGCACGGCCGTGGCCGATGCCCTGCAGGCCTACCGCGCCGACCGACGCCTGGACGGCGCCATTTCCTTCGGGATGAATGCCATCGTGCGCGAGGGCGACGGCGAGCTGCTGCGCGTGGGCCAGGCGGTCAGCGGCGATTGGCGTTTCTGAGGCGGACGGGCTGCCGGTGCACCAACCCCGGGTCTTGATCATCGGCTGCGGCTTCGGCGGGCTGGAGGCCGCCAAGGCCCTGCGCGATGCGCCGGTCGAGGTCACCCTGGTCGACCGCACCAACCATCACCTGTTCCAGCCGCTGCTGTACCAGGTGGCCACCGCGGGCCTGTCTGCGCCGGCCATCGCCGCGCCCATCCGGCACCTGTTCCGGCGCCAGGCCAACCTCACCACCCTGCTCGGCGAGGTGGTGGACATCGATCCGATCGCGCGCACCGTGCGCCTGGCGGACGGTGGCACGCTGCCCTGGGACCGCCTCATCGTGGCCGCCGGTGCGGTCAACAGCTACTTCGGGAACGACGCCTGGGCCCGGCATGCGCCCGGCCTGAAGACGCTGGATGACGCCTTCGGGATCCGGCGCAAGGTGCTGATGGCCTTCGAGGCCGCCGAGCGCGAGGCCGATCCGGTGCAGCGTGCCGCCTGGCTCAACTTCGTGGTGATCGGCGGCGGGCCCACCGGCGTCGAGATGGCGGGCACGCTGGCCGAGATCGCCCACCGCACGCTACCGGGTGAGTTTCGCCACATCGACCCGGCGCGGGCCAAGATCCTGCTCGTCGAGGGCGGTCCGCGCCTGCTGTCCGCGCTGCCCGGGTCGCTCAGCGAGAGCGCCAGGCGCCAGCTTGAACGGCTGGGCGTGCAGGTGCAGCTGTCCACGAAGGTCACTGCCATCGACGGGCGCGGCGTGGAGTTGCGAGCGGCTTCGGGCGAGAGCCGCCGCATCGAGAGCCGCTGCGTCGTCTGGGCGGCCGGCGTGCGCGGCTCCCCATTGGGCGCGCTGCTGGCCCGCCGCCTGGGCATCGAGGTGGACCGGGGCGGCCGGGTGCCGGTGCTGCCCGACCTCACCCTGCCCGGGCACCCCGAGATCACCGTGATCGGTGACCTGGCCGCGGCCCACAGCCACGAGAGGGACCGGGCGCCGCGGGCGGTGCCCGGCGTCTCGCCGGCGGCCAAGCAGATGGGGCGGCACGTGGCGCAAGACATCGTGCGCCACCTGCGCGGCGAAGCGGGCCGGCCCTTCCGCTATCGCGACTGGGGCAACCTGGCCACCATCGGGCGCAGGTCGGCGGTGGTGGACCTGTGGCTGCCGCTCGGGCGCTTCCACATGCGCGGCACCCTGGCCTGGCTGTTCTGGCTGTTCGCGCACATCTACTTCCTGATCGGCTTTCGCAGCCGGCTGATGGTGATGACCGACTGGGCCTGGGCCTACTGGACGTCGCAACGATCGGCGCGCGTGGTCGCGGACATCGAGGGCCCGCCGGGCCCTGGCTGATAGTCCAGCTCAGGCGCCGCGCGCGGCCAGGCGCCGGCAGGCCAGCAAGCCCAGCGCCGGGCCGATGGCCACCGGCACGAACCACCAGGCCACCGGCAGGCGATCGGCCGCCAGGCTCATGGCCTGCAGGCTCACCACGCTGATCGCGAAGCCGATGCAGTTGGCGATGGTGAGGGCCGAGCCGACGAAGGCACGGGGTGCCGTCGCCGCGTTCAATGCCGAGAACTGGGGCGAGTCACCCGCCACCACCACGCCCCAGAACACCATGAACGCGAGAAAACCGATGGGCGGCAGTGCATAGGCCAGCGGCGAGGCCAGGCAGCACAGGCCCGACAGCCCCAGCTGGCCGAAGGCCACGCGCGCGCTGCCGGCGCGGCGCGAGACCAGCCCGCCCGCGACGCAGCCCAGCCCGCCCGCGCCGATGATGAAGAACGACCACAGCGGCACGTCGATGCCCACCCCGTGCCGCTGCGCGTACGCCGCCAGCATCAGCGGAGCGAAGGCCCACAGCGTGTACAGCTCCCACATGTGGCCGAAGTAGCCGAAGGCGCTGGCGCGGAAGTCCGGCGCGGCGAAGGCCCGCACCAGCGCGCCCGGATCGAACTTCGGCGCCGGCTGCAGGAAGGGTCCTTCGGGGACCACCCGATGCAGCAGCACGCCCCCGGCCACCGCCAGCAGCGAGACGGCCAGCACCACCGGCACCCAGCCGCCGGCGGGCAGGCTGCCGCGCAGCAGGTGCGGCAGCGCCGTGCCGACCACCAGCGCCCCCACCAGCCAGCCCAGGGCGGCCCCGAGGCCTTCGCGGTACCAGCTGGCGGCGATCTTCATGCCCACCGGGTAGATGCCCGCCAGGAAAAAACCGGCCGCGAAACGCGCCGCCAGCAGCGCCGGGTAGCGGCCGCTGTCCAGCTGCGGCAGCAGCGCCATCGCGCCGTTGGCCAGCGCGGCGAGCACCGCGCAGGCCAGGAACACGTCGCGCGGCCGCCAGCGGTCGGCGATGTTGAACAGGGCGAACACCAAGGTGCCCGCGATGAAGCCTCCTTGCACCGCGGAGGTGACGGCGCCATGGGCCGGCCCGCCCAGGCCCAGCACGCGATCGAGTTCGGCGATGACGGCGTTGCCCGAGAACCAGACCGAGGTGCCGGCGAACTGCGCCAGCACGATCACCGGCAGGATGTGCCACGGCCGGGTGGATGGGGTGCTGGAGGATAGGGCCGCGCCCGTCGCGTGGGTTTTCATCCGGTGAAGATGGCCTTGAGCTGGTCGCGCTGGCCGACCATGAAGTCGAAGAACGCGGCCACGCCCGGCAGGTGGCGCCGGTCCTTGTGCGCCAGCACGCGCCAGATGCGCGACAACTCCGGCACCGGGCCCAGCACCCGAACCAGCTCCGGCTCGGCGTCGCCCAGCGCCGTCGGCAGCGGCGCCACGCCGAGGCCCGACTTCACCGCATACAGCAGCCCGAGCACGCTGTTGCTGCGCGCGGCGATGCGTCCCTGCGGCGCCACCTGCAGCAGCCAGACGCTGGCGCGGTGCCCGGCCAGGCTGTCGTCGAAGCCGACGAGGTCGTGCCCGCGCAGGTCGTCGATCGAACGGGGCTGCCCGTGGCGTTCGACGTAGGAGCGGCTGGCGTACACCGCCCACAGCGAGTCGGCGATCTTGCTGCCGATGACATCCGGCGCATCCGTATCGCCCGAGCGCAGCGCCACGTCGACCTCGCCCGTCGCGAGGTCGAGGTATCTGTCGCTCACCACGAACTCGACTCGCCAGCCGGGATGCTGCTGCTGGAACCGCTCGAGCAGCCCCGACCGGGTGATGCGCAAGACCATGGGTTCGGGGCAGGTCAGGCGGACCACGCCCCCGGCGCTTCGGGCGTCGGCCTGCATCTGGTGCTGCAGGGCCTGCGCGGCTTCGTCCATTCGTTCGGCCAGCGGCAGCAGGCTCTGCGCGAATTCGGTGAGTCGGTAGCCGCTGGGCTCGCGCACCAGCAGGCTGCGGCCGATGCGCTCTTCGAAGGCGAGCATGCGCCGGTGCACGGTGGACTGGTTCACGCCCAGCGCGCGCGCCGCCGACACGGTACTGCCGTGCCGGGCCACGGCCAGGAAGATCCGCACGTCGTCCCAGTCGAAGGCCAGCGGGCTATGCATGCGCGCGGCCCCCTCTTGCACGTTCGCGGCTTCCGGCACGCAGCACGGGCGCCCAAGATGGCAAGCACCGCCAACCGCCCGCAAGGAGAGTCATCATGGAAGCTGCCATCCAGTTCGATCCGGCCACCTTCAAGGCCGCGATGCGCGAGCAATGGGACCAGTCCGCGCCGGGCTGGAACGATCATACGGCTGCCCTGCGCACCTGGCTGGGCCGCGCCACCGGGGCCATGCTCGACATGGCCGGCATCGGGCCGGGCGACCGGGTGCTCGATGTCGCGGCCGGCGCCGGTGACCAGACGCTGGACATCGCCCGCCGTGTCGGTCCCGAAGGGCGTGTGCTGGCGACCGACATCTCGCCGGCCATCCTGGCTCTGGCGCAGGACAATGCGCGCCGCGCCGGGCTGGCGCAAGTCGAGGTGCAGGTGTCCGATGGCGAAGCGCTCGACCTCGAGGCGGCCAGCTTCGACGCCGCCGTGAGCCGGCTCGGCCTGATGTTTTTTCCGGATCCGCTGCAGGGCCTGCGCCAGATGCACCGCGCGTTGCGTCCCGGGGGTGGCGTGGCGGTGCTCGTGTTCGGCGAGCCGGCGGCCAATCCCTGCGTGTCGCGGCTGCTGGCCACCGCCTTGCGCCATGCCGGCCTGCCGCCGCGCGACCCCCATCAGCCGGGCTCGCTGTTCAGCCTGGGTCGCCCCGGTCGGCTGGACGAGCTGTTCAGCGAAGCCGGCTTCAGCCAGGTCGCCAGCACCCGGCTGGCCGCGCCGTTCGAGATGCCTTCGGCGGCTCATTACCTGCGCTTCATCCGCAGCTCGGCAAGTCCCATCCAGCAGATCCTGTCCAGGTTGGACGTTCCCGCTCAGCAGGCAGCTTGGGACGACATGGAGCGGCAGCTGCATGCGTTCGATACCGCGCAGGGGTGGAGCGGGCCCAACGAGCTGGTGTTGACGGCGGGGCGGGCGTGAGGCGCAAGGGCACGGACCTACCGACGGTTGCCGCCCCATCGTCTGCCCTGAGCCTTTCGACCAGCAAAGGACAGGCTTGCAATCGCCGCCGAGGCGACGAAAGACATGAGGGGACTCACAGCTGGCGCGCCTACACATCCGTTCGCCCTGAGCCCGTCGAAGGATATGGGGGGCTTCGACTAGCTCAGCCCGAACGGGAGCTTTGTCGTCTCGTGAGGGCTGTTTGATGAGAGCTTGTCGAAGGGCTCGCCGGCTCTTGCCAAGCTCAGCCCGAGTGAGCTTGTGGTGCTCGGCAAGCGACAGTGCGCTGCGCACCGCTCATACCAATCCCTGCTCCGCCATCGACGTCGCCCCGCCCGGCGCCACGATCACGTGATCGAGCACGCGCACGTCCACCAGCCCCAGGGCCGCGCACAGCGTGCGCGTCAGCTGCACGTCGGCCGTCGACGCCTGCAGCGAGCCGCTGGGGTGGTTGTGCGCCAGCACCACCGCACTGGCCCGATGGTGCAACGCCCGCAGCACCACTTCGCGCGGGTACACGCTGGTCTCGGTGAGCGTGCCGCGAAAAAGCTCTTCCATCGCCACCAGCCGGTTCTGCGCATCCAGGAACAGCACCGCGAACACCTCGTGTCCCTTGTGGGCCAGGTGCAGCTGCAGGTAGTGCTTGACCGCGCCGGGTGAATCGAAGATCTCGCGTTCCCTGAGCTGCTGGGCCATCGCACGTCGGGCCAGCTCGAGCACGGCCACGAGCTGGGTGCGCTTGGCCGCTCCGCCCAGCCCCTTGATGAGCTTGAGTTCGGACGCGCCGGTGTTCAGCAGCCCCGCCAGGCCGCCGAAGGTGTCGACCAGTTCCTGCGCCAGCGCGAACACGCTCTTGCCGGCCATGCCGGTGCGCAGCAGCAGGGCGAGCAGTTCGGTGTCGGAGAGGGCGGCGGCGCCGTGCGACAGGAGTTTCTCGCGGGGGCGGGCATCGGGCGGCAGGTGCTGCAGGGGCATGGGAAGGGCTGGCGTCGAACCGGCCCATTACTGCCCCAGGCCGGCCGGGAGTGGCCGCGTTTCTAGAATGGCGGTCAGTTTATCGGGACATCCATGGCCTCTTCTCAGCCCCGTGTCGCAGCGGGCTCCTTCCTCACCCTGCATTACCGGCTGGCCGGACCCGCAGGGGACATCATCAACACCTTCGCCGGCAAGCCGGCGACGCTCACGCTGGGCTCGGGCGAGCTGTCGCCGGCGGTGGAGCAGCGCCTGATCGGACTGCCCGAGGGCGCGCACGAGACCTTCGATATCCCCGCCGGTGAGGCCTTCGGCGATCGGAACCCCGAGATGCTGCAGTGGGTGGCGCGCAGCCTGCTCGCGCAAATGGGCGACCCCGACGAGGAGTACCGCGTGGGCGACGTGGTGCAGTTCCCCACGCCCGACGGCCTGGGCAGCTATGCCGGCGCGGTGCGCCAGGTGGGCGCTGATGGTGACGGCGATGGCCGCTCGGACGCCGTGCTGTTCGACTTCAACCATCCGCTGGCGGGCCAGCCCGTCACCTTCGAAGTGCGCGTTATCGGGGTGCTATGACCATGAACGACGGACCCTCGGACATCCTGCTGGCCGAACCGCGCGGTTTCTGCGCCGGTGTCGACCGCGCCATCGACATCGTGGAGGCGGCGCTCGCCAAGTTCGGCCCGCCCGTGTACGTGCGCCACGAGATCGTGCACAACACCTTTGTCGTCAACGACCTCAAGGCCAAGGGCGCCATCTTCATCGAGGACCTGGCCGACGTGCCCCCCGGCGCCACGCTGGTGTTCTCGGCGCACGGCGTGAGCAAGGCCGTGGAGCGCGAGGCGCACGATCGCGGCTTCGACGTGTTCGACGCGACCTGCCCGCTGGTGACCAAGGTGCACGTCGAAGTGGCCAAGCTCGCGCGCGAAGGCTACGAATTCATCATGATCGGACACAAGGGCCATCCCGAGGTGGAGGGCACCATGGGCCAGCTGGACGAGGGCATCCACCTGGTCGAAGACGTGGCCGACGTCGCCCGCGTGCAGCCGGCGCAGGCGGACAAGCTCGCCGTGGTGACGCAGACCACGCTCAGCGTGGACGACGCGGCCGAGATCATGGCGGCGGTTCGGGCGCGCTTTCCCAGCGTGCGCGAGCCCAAGCAGCAGGACATCTGCTATGCCACGCAGAACCGCCAGGACGCGGTGAAGCTGCTGTCGGCCGAGGTCGATGTGGTGCTGGTGGTGGGCAGCCCCACCAGCTCCAACAGCAACCGCCTGGCCGAGGTCGCACGCAAGCGGGGCGTGCCCGCCTACATGGTCGATTCGGCGCAGGAGCTGCGGCCCGAATGGCTGGAGGGGCGTCCGCGGGTGGGCGTCACCGCCGGAGCCTCGGCGCCCGAGGTGCTCGTGCAGGAGCTGATCGCGCGCCTGCGCAGCCTGGGCGCGGTGGCGGTTCGCCGCATGGACGGCATCCAGGAGACCATCAAGTTCCCGCTGCCCAAGGGCCTCAAGCCCCAGCCGCCGGCTGCCGCGTGAATCTGCCGCCCGAGACCTTCCTGACGCTGGATTCGGCGCGGGCGCGCCGCCTAATGCTGGTGCAGGCCATCGATGAATCCGACAGCCAGGGCCGGCTGGTCGGCGAGGCCGAACGCGATCAGATCGAGCGCCAGGCGCTGCAGGCGGTGGCAGGACCCGAGGTCTCGCGCCCGCCCGACCCTGGACGTTACCTCGACGAGCGGGCCCGCCGCGTGCTGGAGACGGTGGACAAGCGCGACGCCCGCATCGCGTCGCTCGAGCGCGCCGAGCCCTGGCAGCGCTGGCTGGGTTGGGGCCTGCCGGCGCTGGCGCTGGTGGCGGGGCTGCTGGTGGAGCGCATCGACAACCCCGGCCAGGTCAACATGCTGTCGCCGCCGCTGCTGGCTTTCGTGCTGTGGAACCTGGTGATCTACCTGGGCCTGCTGCTGCGGCCGCTGTGGGCGCGGCGCGGCCGCGGCTCGGCCGGGCCGGGCGGACTGGCGGCGGCCCTGCGCGACTGGATGGGGCATCGCAGCCCGCCGCGCGGCAGCCGCCAACTGCGCGCCGCCGTCGCCACCCGCTTTCGCCTGAACTGGTGGCGCGTGGCTGGCGCGCTGGAAGGCTGGCGCATCGCCGGCATCCTGCACGTGTCGGCCGCGGCCTGGGGCCTGGGGGTGGGGCTGTCCATCGTGCTCGGCGGCCTGGTGCGCGAATACCGCGTCGGCTGGGAAAGCACGCTGCTCGACCTGGCCCAGGTACACACCCTGCTGCAGGTGCTGTTCGCGCCGGTGGTGGCGCTGTTGCCGCTGGAAGGCTTCAGCATCGACCAGGTGCAGCGCATGCATTTCCGCTCCGGCGCGGCGGTGGGCACGGCCGAGGCACGGCACTGGATCTCGCTGTACCTCGGTTTGCTGGGCATCGTGGTGGTGGTGCCGCGCGTGCTGTTGGCCGCCTGGTGCGCCACCCGCCGGCGGTGGGCGGGCCGGGGCCTGCGCATCGACTTGCGCGAGCGTTACTTCGCCGAGCTGATGGCGCGTGTCAGCCCCGCGCGGCTGGTGCTCGCCTGGGCCGCGGCGCCCGGTTCGCAGCGCGCGCTGATGCGGCGCCTTTGGCGCGATGCCGGCCAGCCGGAAGACGCCGTGGGCTTCGGTCCCCGGCCGCTGCAAACCTCGCGCGGCGACGAGCTGGTGGTCTGGGAGGCAACGCCGCAGGCGGTGCCCCCTGCCGCACCCGCGCCGGCTCCCGTGCCCGCTGCCGGCGCCGAGGGGTCTTCGCCGGGCCGCTGGCTGACCCGCCTGCGGGCCTGGTGGGAGCCGCCGCCGCTGGCTGTGGCCGATGCGTCCCAGGCCGACGCCGATCTCTGGCTGCTGGCGCTGGAGTCGCCGCGCCAGCTGTCCGCGTTCCTGCCGCAGCTGCACGCGCTGCCGCGCCCGGTGGTGGTGCTGCACGGCGCCGACGAGACGCAGGTGCAGGACCTGCGGCACGCCGTCGAGGCGGCGCGGCTGCAGCCGGTCGAGTGGCTGCCCCTGCGCGATGTCGCCGGGTGCTGGGCCTGGGAGGAACCGCTGCGCGACGCGATCGCCCGCCACCTGCCGGCCCACAAGTCGGCCGGCGGCCAGCGCCTCCTGGTCGCCTGGACCATCCACCACGACGACCGCCTGGCCTTGGCCATGCGCCTGCTGGCCGCGCCGCTCCTGCAGGCTGCGCGCGAGGTGCAGGAGGTCGGCTCCGGTCGGCTGTCGCTGCGCCGGCTGGTCGACGGCATCGAGCGCGAGGCCGAGCAGCAAGCCAGGCAGCAGGCCATGGCTACCTTGCTGTCGCGGCTGGCGCCGGTGCAGCAGGACAGCTGGGTGCAGCTGCACCGGCTGCACGGCCTCGATGTGCCGAGCGGGCCGGTGGACACCACGCTCGCGTCGACCCGCTTCGTCGTCCGCCAGGGCGTGAACGCCTCGCAGGCCGGCATGGCCGGCGCGGCCAGCGGCGCGGCGGCCGGGGTCGGCATCGACCTCATCACCGGTGGCCTCACGCTGGGCGCGGGTGCGGCGCTGGGCGCGATGGTGGGGGGCGGCGCGGCCCTGGTGGCAGCGGCCCTGAAGAACCGCTCGGCCCCTGGCGGCGCCACCCAGGTGCAACTGAGCGAAGACATGCTGCAGGCCTTGTGCGAGCTGGCATTGATGCAGTACCTGGCCGTGGCGATGCGCGAACCGCTGGAGACGAGCGAGCCGCCTGCCGCCTGGCGCAGCGCGGTCGTGGCGGTGGTGGAGACCCGCCGCAGCGAACTGCGCGCGCTGTGGGAGCGCGCCCGCGCCACCCCGCCGGGCGATCCCGAGGTCGCCGGCGCGGCGACCGAGCGCCTGCAGGAGATGGCGCGGGTGCTGCTGGCGCAGCTCAACGACTGAGCGCCTTGCTTCGGTCCTGGGCCGTTGGATCACAACGGCACCTGCGCCGCTCGAGCGGGGCGCGTCAAAAAAAACGCCCCGCCTAGGCGGGGCATTCCATGCGGTGCACGAACGCGATCAATGGCTGCGCTTGTCCGCCGGCGACGGATTGGTCGCTTCGCGCACGTCTTCCTTCGCATGACCCACGTTCTTCTGCACCTTGCCCTCGGCCTCCTTGGCCGCGCCCTTGGCTTCCTGTTCGTGGCTGTCCATGGCGTCACCCAGGTTCTTCTGGGCCTTGCCCGCTGCTTCCTTGATGCCGCCCTTCACTTGGTCCTTGTTCATGATCTGCTCCTTCGGTTTGTGAATCGAGGAGTCCAGACTAGGCGCATGGTCGGCTGCTGCGTGCCGGCCAGGGGCGGGGTCGCCTGTACGGCGCGGCCTACGGAACAGTGCATGACTCAGCGGCCAGGAACCCCCCGCCTAAAATCGCCCGATGCTTGACATCAGCCTGCTTCGCAAGGATCTCGACGCGGTGGTTCGCCGCCTGCAGACGCGCAAGAACCCGCAGCCCTTCCTCGACATCGAGGCGTTCAGCCGCCTGGAATCCGAACGCAAGAGCCTGCAAAAGCGCACCGAAGACCTGCAGGCCCGGCGCAACCAGCTGTCGCGCCAGGTCGGACAGCTCAAGGCCAAGGGGGAGTCGGCCGATGCGGTGATGGCCGAGGTTGCCGAGATCAAGCAGGAGCTCGACCAGTCGGCCGCTCGCCTGGAGCAGATCCAGCCTGAACTGCAGGCCCTGCTGCTGGCCGTGCCCAACCTGCCGCACGACAGCGTGCCGGTGGGCGCCGACGAGCAGGGCAACGTCCCGGTGCGCCAGTGGGGCACGCCGCGCGAATTCGACTTCGCCGTGCGCGACCACGTGGACATCGGCGAGCGCCTGGGGCTGGATTTCGACATCGGCGTCAAGCTGGCCGGCTCGCGCTTCACGGTCATGCAGGGCCCCATTGCCCGGCTACATCGGGCCCTGGCGCAATTCATGCTCGACGTGCAGACGCAGGAGCACGGCTACACCGAGTGCTACACGCCCTACATCGTCAACGCCGAGACGCTGCGCGGCACCGGGCAATTGCCCAAGTTCGAGGCCGACCTGTTCGCGGTGCGCAAGGGCGGCCACGAAGGCGAGGCAGCCAGCGAAGATGCGGCCCTGTACCTCATCCCCACCAGCGAGGTGACGCTCACCAACTTCGTGCGCGACGAGATCGTGGCCGAGGCGCGCCTGCCGATTCGCCTGACCGCGCACACCCCGTGCTTCCGCTCCGAGGCGGGCAGCGCCGGCCGTGACACGCGCGGCATGATCCGCCAGCACCAGTTCGACAAGGTCGAGATGGTGCAGGTCGTTCACCCCGAGCAAAGCTACGAGGCGCTGGAGCAGATGACCGGCCACGCCGAGGCCATCCTGCAGAAGCTGGGGCTGCCGTATCGCGTGATGCTGCTGTGCACCGGCGACATGGGCTTCGGCGCGGCCAAGACCTACGACCTGGAAGTGTGGCTGCCGGCGCAGGGTACCTACCGCGAGATCAGCTCGGTATCCAACTGCGAAGCCTTCCAGGCGCGCCGACTGCAGGCGCGCTTCAAGAACGCGCAAGGCAAGAACGAACTGCTGCACACGCTCAACGGATCAGGGCTCGCGGTGGGCCGCACCCTGGTGGCGGTGCTGGAGAACTACCAGAACGCCGACGGCTCCGTCACGGTGCCCGAGGCGCTGCGGCCGTACCTGGGTGGGATGGAGCGGATCGCGGCTTAGGGTTTCAAAAGGTCGCTCGCGCGGCTCACGCCGTTCGCCCTGAGCTTGCCTGCCCTAAGCTGGTTGAACGATCGAAGGGGCGACGAAGGTCCCCACGCCGCCTCCCCGTTCGCCCTGAGCTTGTCGAAGGGCCCGCACCCACGCCGCTGCCCCCGTTCGCCCCGAGCTTGTCGAAGGGCCCGCACACACGCCGCTGCCCCCGTTCGCCCCGAGCTTGTCGAAGGGCCCGCACCCACGCCGCCCCTCCCCGTTCGCCCTGAGCTTGTCGAAGGGCCCGCACCCACGCCTTGACCAACGGAGCCGTTGAGTGTTTCCTCAATGCTCGGAACTCACCATCCAAGGCACTCCGAACCGATCCGTCAACATCCCGAAGTGCCCGCCCCAGAACGGCGGTGTGAAAGGCATCGTCACCTTGCCACCTTCGGCCAGTGCATTGAACGCCCGCCGGGCCTTCTCCGCGTCGGACCCCGGCACATACAGCGACATCGCGAACCCGCTGTAGTCGGGCGCCGGCTGCCCGGGCATGGTGTCGCTGGCCATGAAGCGGGCACCTTCGCACTCGAAGGTCGAGTGCATGACCTTCTGCTTCCAGTTGGCCGCCAGCTGCGCGGTGTCCATGGGCGAGCCCTCGTAGCGCATCAAGGTGACGATCTCGCCGCCGAGGCTCTGCTTGTAGAAGTTGAGCGCTTCCTCGCAATTGCCGCCAAAGAAGAGATAAGACTCGATCTGCATGGTTGCCAGGCTCCTTGAGTGGGACGAGCAGCCTCACATGCTAAGGCCGGCGCCGCGCATGAGCACGTGCTTGTTCTTCAACCCGTCCGGCGGGTTCTGCCCCAAGTCCCATCCGCTACAATCGCGGGCTTCGCGACCACAGCGAAACCATCAATCGACGCGGAGCGGTGGCAGAGTGGTCGAATGCGCCGGACTCGAAATCCGGTATACGGTTTCACCGTATCGAGGGTTCGAATCCCTCCTGCTCCGCCAGCTTTCGCGCGCTCGAGCTGTGTAACTTGTAGCGTGTGCCGTTCAAGTCCAAGAGCGGTTGGCCGCCATGGAGCCGGTGTGTAGCCGGGTACGCGCATGAAAGTTCATCCGCGGGCCGCGCTCGAGAACACGTTCAGTCAACGCAGAAACTTCATGGTGATCCCTGCAGGCCTCTGCAGGATTTCCTGGAGAGGCGCGTGCCTCTTATCGCGAAGCGGATCTGGGGTGCGAGGGCTTCCGAGGGGCGCCTTTCAAGTCCTTGTCCAATAGACAGTCGATGAAGGCACCGAGGAGGGCTGGTCGATGCTGCCTGTTTGGGTAGTACAGGAACAGTCCGGGGCGCGCGATCGACCAGTCCGCCAAGACCTGGACCAACTGTCCCTGAGCCAGGTGGTCGGCCACCCCATCCCGTTCGAGGTGGTACGCAATGCCAAGCCCGTTCAGCGCCGCGGCAACGCCAATGTCGGCGTGATTGGTGACGACAGGGCCGTCCACTGCGACTTCGAGTCGTTTGCCTCTCTTCTCGAACTCCCAGCGGTAGTGCCGGCCGTCCATCTGGAGCCGCCAGTTGATGCATGCGTGGCCATGCAGATCGGCGGGTGTCGTGGGCATGCCGCGACGAGCCAGGTAGTCGGGAGATGCGACGGCCACCATGTCCAGGTCCGGAGTGAGGCGGATGGCGACCATGTCCTTCTCGAGCCGTCCACCGGCCCGGATGCCCGCGTCAAAGCGGCCAACGACGATATCGGCCAGCGCGTCATCAACCACGATGTCGAGCACCACGTCAGGGTGCGCCTTGTGAAAGCGTGCAAGCCTGGGCGCGATGATGGTTCTCGCCGCGATCCCCAGCGTGTTGATGCGAAGCGTGCCGGTCGTCTGCCCCGTAGCTTCACGGGCTTCGGCAACTGCGTCATCCATCTCCCGAAAGAGCGGGGCTATGCGCCTGTAGAGCAATTCTCCACTCGCCGATGGTGCGACGCTGCGTGTCGTGCGATTCAGGAGGCGCGCGCCGAGCCGGCCTTCGAGCTGCCGGATGGTCTGGCTGAGTGCGGATGGCGACACGCCCAGATGTTCCGCCGCCCGGGCAAAGCTCGCCCGTTCGACCACGGCAGCAAAGGCTTTCAGCTCGGCGAATTCGTATCCGCGCATTATGTATTTGTTTCTAAACAGTTCATTCGGATTCTAGGATATTCACTAACTTCACCGCGGCGCGCATTCTCGGGCTCCCACTCACCACAAGGAGCTATCGATGACCGACCTGGCCCTCCCCGAGCCCATCGCCGCGTACTTCGCGGCCGAGCACAACCCGCAGGAGCTGGCCCATTGCTTCACGGGGCAGGCCGTCATGAAGGACGACGGCCACACGTACAGGGGCGTCCCTGCCATCCTGGCTTTCATGGCCTCGGCGTCGGCCAAGTACAGCGCGACCAGCGTGCCGTTTGCGCTGGAGCGGGAGGGCGGCCTTCAAGTCGTCCGGGCCAGGGTGACGGGCAAGTTTCCCGGCAGCCCGTTAGACCTGTCTTATCGCTTCCGGCTTGAACGCGGCCTGATCGCCTCGCTGGAGATCGCGGCATGACCTTCGACCTCCAACTGAAGGGCCAGCGGGCTCTGGTCACGGGCGGCACAAAGGGTTTGGGCGCTGTTCTCGTCAAGAGTCTCCAGGACGCGGGCGTGCAGGTGATGACGACAGCGCGCACGGCTCCCTCGAAGCCTCTTGAAGGCGTGACATACGTCCAGGCCGACTTGACGACTGCTGAAGGCGTAGCAACGGTTGCACACGCCGTCACCGAGCAATGGGGCGGGGTCGATATCCTGATCAATTCCCTCGGCGGCTCGAGTGCGCCGGCCGGTGGTTTCGCGTCCCTTGACGACGACGTGTGGTTCAGTGAACTGAACTTGAATTTCATGTCCGCTGTTCGTCTTGACCGTGCACTGCTGCCCGCGATGTTGGCAAAGGGCGCGGGCGTCGTCCTGCACGTGACCTCGATCCAGCGGGTTCTGCCGCTGCCGGAGTCCACCACCGCCTACGCCGCAGCGAAAGGTGCCCTCTCGACCTACAGCAAGTCCTTGTCAAAGGAAGTCACGCCAAAGGGTGTTCGCGTCCTGCGCGTCTCCCCGGGCTGGATCGAGACCGAGGCTTCGGTTGCATTTGCCGAGCGGATGGCGGCTCGGGCAGGAACGGACTACGAGGGTGGCAAGAAGATGGTCATGGACTGGCTCGGCGGGATCCCAGTTGGTCGGCCCGCTAAGCCGCAGGAAGTCGCAGACCTGATCACCTTCCTTGTGTCTCCGCGCGCGGCATCGGTGTCGGGCTCAGAACACGTGATCGATGGCGGGACGGTTCCCACGGTTTAGTCTGCTTCGGGTCCGGAAGCGGACCGCGCAAGAGCCGATGGGTGGGCAGATAGTCCCATTCACGAGAGCCCCAAGCTACCTTTTATTCCGAGGTAGCCGTTCCCGATACCAGGGCTGCTTTCGCCCGCCATCGTCGCGATAGCAAAGATCGAAACGGCCGGATTCGAAGAGCACCTGCGGCCAAGAGCGGCACCGATACTTTTCTGGCGTCTGCTCCGGATGCTGGGCGCAGATCCATTGAACGGCTGCGTCAAGCGGCGTCCAGCCATCGACCGCGAGCTGCCGACTTGCTTCGAGCAGCACAGTGACGCATCCAGCGGCAGCCCAGTGCACCACGCCATCCGGGGTCATCCCGTTGACCATGAACTCGTCGTAGACGGGCGACTGCATGAGCGAGGCTGCGAGCTGGCGAGCCTGTTCCGTCTGCTCGATCCAGGACCGCAGTTGCTCGTAGTGCGACTCGATGCGCTCGTAGCAAGAAAGCAGGTGGTCTTGCGCTGCGGCGCAGCCGAAGCATAGGGCCAGGCGGCGTCTGGCTCGAAACCACAGTACCGGCTCCTGCCCGTCTCGTGGACCACCATGCAAGGTACCAATCCAAGTCGTTGACCGGCGAGGCCGCTTGAATCCGGCAAATGGTTGTGGATGCAGGCGGAGCCGCCTCGGCTGTTCGCGTCCCATTCTTCATACCCACGAGATACTTGGATGTGTCGTGGTCACACGTGACCGGCGTCTCATACCTGATTGACGCGTTCCTGGACTTCGCCCCACATCGACCCCCCCGGGGCTCGGCATGGCAGAGCTCATCGGATGCATCGGCACGTTTGCACGTGCCAACCCGCTGAAACGCACCCGCCTCCCTCGCGACCTCGAACGAGTGCCAGCGGGGGAACCGTCACTGAAACCGCCCAAGGTGGCCTGAATGACACGCACGGCCCGCATGCCCGAACGACTCGCGGCGGCCGAGTGGGTCCATGAAAAGAACGCGATGCGATTACGGTATCGGTCAATGGACTCTGCCATCTCCCCACATCAGAAACGCGTCTCTACGATCCCAACCCACTCGGCGCTCGTGCCGATCCGGGACGACGCCCGAACAAGGAGGACTCATGTACCCATACGCGGCCAATTGTCGATTTTGTCGCTGGGGTGACGTTTGCACCGACGGCCAGCAAGCCGCAGTTTCGAAAGGCAGCCGGTGCCCGAATCTTGTCAAGCAACTGGAGCGGGCGGCAAGCTGCTTGCGTACACCGCTTACGTTGAACACAGGTACAGCATGACAGCGCCATCTCTTGAATCACTCGTTGCCGATGCCCGCAATGCACTGGGTACCCCAGCGGATCGCATCGGGCCTAGAACCGACGCGGCACCGCGCTTCGAGCTCTTCAACGGCCCCAATTCGATCTGTTCGCAAAAGGTACGAGCGGTGCTGGCGCAGCACCAGATTCCGTACCTCAGCCATTCGATGGACATGTTTGCTGGGCAGACGTATCTTCCCCCATACGTGCGTTTGCGCATGCATGGTTGCGACTCTTTGGGCGGACCCTTGATGGAGGTCCACACCGGTAGCACATCCGTATCGCACGGCGGTTGCGACCCCGCCGTGGTACCCACATTGGTCGACTGGCAAACCCGCCAGGTGATCGTGGATTCGAAACGCATCTGCCTATACCTCGACGCCGAAATCGAACCAAGTCGGCAATTGCGCCCGCGTCACCTGGAGGACCTGATAGACGCACAACTGGGCATTGTCGACAACCTGCCCAACTACCAGATGCTGGGCGGTAAGCCGCCGGGAATAGACACCCGGCCTGCGTCACAGCATGGCAAGACCGGCATCGAGTTGGCGCGCGGCAAGGTTGCACGCTGTGAACGGTATTTGGCCGAGTATCCGGACGACCCGACGATGGTGCGCGCTTATTCGGCCAAACGGGCCAAGGAGTTGACCGCAGCCGAACGGCTGTTCGGTGTCGACGCGATGCGCGCCGCATACGACAAGGCCGAGTCAGCGTGCGCCGACCTGGAACAGCTGTTGCGCGGACGGTCGACGGAATGGCTGCTCGACGACCGTTTCACCATGGCCGACCTGTACTGGGCCATCGAATTGCTACGGATGCAGAACTTGGGAGCGCAAAGCTTCTGGACAAATGGCAAACGCCCCGCCGTCGCCAGCTTCGCCGAGCGCGTCAGATCCTTGCCGCCGTTGCGATCCGCGATCCTGGACTGGCCGGGCGCGAATTTCTAGCAGACGCCGATCGATGAGACCCAACGACGAGTGCGCGACCGATGCTGGAGATCCGCAGGTCAACGGTGAGGTGCGCCAGCAGGTCGACTCCAACCTCATGATCTACAACCTTTGGGACCAGATCGCCTACCAGCCCACGGTGATGACGCTGGAGCCGGGCGGCCGAATCGCCACCAGCATGCCCCTGGCGTTGGTTGCCGCGAGGCAGCCGCCGCAGTTCCTGAACGTGTGCGTCGGGATCGCCAATATCGGCCACATCGAGAACCCCGTCGTCGCCGAAACCGTCTGAAGCCATGCCAGCACGCAAAGTCATCATCACCTGCGCGGTGACAGGTTTGGTGCACACGCCGAGCATGTCCGAATAGGCACCCGGTTTGAATTCGAGTGCTATGACGTGGGCCACCTGTACAACTTAAAGCACTTCGTCGAGCGCGGCCTGGTGAACGGCCCGATTTTTCTGCAGTTCGTTCTGGGCATCCTGGGTGGCATCGGCGCTGATCCGGAGAACTTGATGCACATGAAGCGGATCGCCGACAAGCTGTTCGGGAGCAGCTATTAGTGGTCGGTGCTGGGCGCGGGACGCCATCAGATGCCGCTGGTGACGCAAGCCGCGCTGATGGGCGGCAACGTGCGCGTCGGCCTCGAGGATGCGCTTTCGCTTGGCCGCGGGCGTCTCGCGACCTCCAACGCCGAACAGGTGCGCACGATCCGCGCCGTGCTCGAGTCGCTCGGGTTCGATATCGCATCGCCGGCTGAAGCGCGGGCAATGCTCGGGCTAAAAGGTCGCGACCAGGTCCGCCTGCTGTAGCACTGCGACAGTGAACTCGCTGCGTGCGCGGCTTGCATGTGATCAGCGCACGCTATCGCTGGTGCGCACTTGCCATCTTCGTTTCGGGCCACCTTCTTTCTACAGTGCATGCTCGTTCAAACCCACGGAAGAGACAACGTGAAATTCCTCGCCTCTGCTTTTTTCGGCGCGGCACTACTAGCTGCGATCGTGGCCGCCGTTCCGGCCCACGCCCAGACCTATCCGTCGCGGCCGATTCGTCTGATCGTGCCCAGCGCGGCCGGCGGCGGCTACGACACGGTCGGCCGCTTGGTGGCGGAGAAGCTCAGCGCCGAACTGGGCCAGAGCGTGATGGTCGAGAACCGCACCGGCGCCGGTAGCGTCGTCGGAACCCAGCTGGTAGCCAACGCGGCGCCGGACGGCTACACGTTGGTCATGGGCGGCATGGCCAACATGGCCTTCAACCCCGGGCTATACAGCAAGTTGCCGTACGACCCGGCCACCGACTTCCGCCCGGTTGCCCTGGTCGGAGTGTTCTCCTACACCCTGGTCGCGCGCAAGGACCTGGCGCAGTCCAGCCTGAATGAGGTGGTGGCTTTCGCCCGCGCCAATCCCGGCAAGCTGGCGGTGGCGACGGCCGGTCCCGGCTCCGGCCAGCACATTGCGGCCGCGATGCTGATGAAGCAGGCCGGCATCGACCTGGTGGTCGTGCCCTACAAGGGCGCCCAGCCCGCGTACAGCGACCTGTTCGGCGGGCGCATCGACCTGTTCTTCGACGCGACGTCCACGGTGCGGCCGCTCGTGGACAGTGACCGAGTGAAGGCCCTGGCGATCTCCAGCTCCAAGCGCGAGCCGATGCTGCCGACGGTGCCGACTGCGCAGGAAGCCGGCGTGCCGGCGCTGGTGCTGGAAACGTGGATCGGCGTGTTCGCACCGGCCAAGACGCCTGACGCCGCGATCGAGCGGCTGAGGATGGCGATGGAAAAGGTCGTGCGCAACCCGGATGTGAGCCAACGCCTCGAAGCGTCCGGCACCCGGCCGATGGTCATGAGCGGCGCCGAGACCGACCGGTTCATCAAGGCCGAACTTGAGAAGTGGCCGCCGGAGATCCGCAGACTCGGCATCAAGATGGACTGAACATGAGCACGTTACTTTCGGACGGGGTGGGTGCGACCCAGGCCGCCGCACTGCAGGAGCTGCTGGACCGGGCGGCCATTACCCGGGTGGTGCAGGACTGGGGCCTTGCGCGCGACGCCGGTCGTTGGAGCCAGCTGCGTGCCTGCTTCACAGCCGATGCCACCATGCACACCACCTGGTTCGTCGGAAGTGCCGCCGAGTTCGTCGAACGGTCCATCCAGGCCGCGCTGGCCGGGGTGCGGTCGCAGCACTTCATTGGAGCCGCCACCATCACACTGCGTGGGAACAAGGCGGTCGTGGAGACGCGCATGATCCTCATGTTGCGGGCAATGCTGGCCGGCGAGGAGGTGGACGCCACTTGCTGGGGGCGCTTTCACGACCGCTTCGTGCGCGACGCCGGGGTGTGGCGCATCAAGCAGCGCGTGCCGGTGTACGAGAAGGATCGGCTCGACCCGGTAAATCCCGCAGCCACGCTGCACCTTGATCCTGACCTGCTGGCCCGCAACCCTGTGGGCTATCGTCACCTGGCCTACCTGCAGTCGCAAGTCGGTGCCGCCATCACGCCCGGCCTGCCGACACCCGACAGCACCGCATTGGTCCATCTCGAAGCCGCTAGCGCCGCTTGGCTGGCGCAAGAAGGCTGAGCGCCTGGTCAAGGATGTCCCGTTACGATGTCGCGGGCATGGTGGGGGGCAGGGGAGTCTGCGGCGCGAGTCGATCAACCGGACGCCAGCCCAGGCGATCGCGCCTGACGACTTGGATCACTTCGCGGCGTTCACCACCAAGCTGGAGGTCTGAACGAGCTCTGGACGCCCCATGCGTCAGAAACGTTCACTGTCACTGTGCGTTGGTGCCGCAACGCGCCCCCGGTACGCCAACGTCGCCCGCCGGAACATGTCGCTGAAATAGTCTGCCGCCGGCGCAAGCGGCAACGCGACGCGCCGGACGAGCACGATCGGCGGAGCCTCGAGTCGTTCACGCACATTGACGCGCTGCAGCGCATTGCGCGTCAATGGGGACTCCTCATACTGCCGCGCCGTGATCGCCAGCGTGTCCGATGACATCAGGATCGTGAGCATCGTGAGCATCGACTCGGCTTGCACAATTGCCTTTGGGGGTGGCAACCCATGCGTCGCAAACAGCTCTCGCAGCTCAGCTTCGGCCTTGTCGGTGATCCCGGTGGTAATCCAGTTGGCGTCCTTCAATTCGGACAAAGACTGGGCCTGCGCCAGCGGGTGATCACGCCGCGCGAAGACGGCACGCGTGTTGTCCATCAGCTTTTCCACCAAGAACTCGCTGGTAGGGGTCGGTTCCGGGGCAGGACCGATATAGAAGTCCATGCCGCCGTCGCGCAGCCGGGGCTCCACCGCGGGAAAGGCACCTTCGACGATACGCAGTCGCACGCCGGGAAAGCGCTTGCGAAACAGTGGCAGCGCCATCGGCAGCAGCGCGAGATGGGCCACCACCGATAGACAGATCACCACCTCACCTTCGTCTGTCCCCAGGAACTGCGACACCTCCTCGCGGGCGCGGCGCGCTTCGCTGTCGATCACCGCTGCCCGGCGCAGGAAGATTCTCCCCACCGGAGTGGGCACCATTCCGCGCGCACACCGCTCGAACAGCGTGCCGCCGAGTTCGCGCTCCAGTTCGCCGATGCTGCGGGTGAGTGAAGGTTGAGGGACGCCGAGTTCGCGGGCCGCTGCGCGCAGGCTGCCCTTGCTCGCGATCGCGAGGACCATCTGGAGCTGGTTCAGTTTCATGGTCTAGGAGGGTGTCGCTGGTTTACCTGGGGTTGCACTTAACGGGCACCAATCCCATCGCCGTGCTCGCAAAAGTGACTCACCTTACGCATACCGCTCCCTTTCTCGATGGTAATGTCACTGCCGCTCACCTGCTCTTGGAGGACGATCCTGGTTAGGGCAGGTCGACGCGCTAGAGGCTGCGTGCCATTGCTGCAGATCCGCATGGCGCCACGCCTTGACGGCGGGGGCAATGCTTGGCAGATGACCAACATGCCCACGCTAGCCACGGTGATCACCATCGAGGAAACGGCAGGCCGAAGCGGAAGCAGCCAACTGCGGTCGCTTAACCTCCGACTGAGGGTCAGGCCGAAGCCGATCGGGCCTACAGCCACGCCTACTAGTAGATCGAGCAGTGCCGTCGAGAGCGGCGAGCGCGCCAGCACGGTGGCGCTGAGCGCCATCAGGATCAGCAACACGCCTACGAGCGTGGACCAGATGGCGAATTCCATCGGCGCGATTAGTTGGCCGGCATGTGCCTGCCCGTGTCGGCACACACTCCGGACTGAGCTCGGCCCGCGCTTTCTACAACGACCACGCGGTCATGCAGGCCTACAACGGCATCGCGAGCGAGTTATCTGAAGGGGAAGCGATCGCCAATGCGCTGGGTCCGCGCAAGGCGGTCATCTGCCGCAACCATGGCCACTTCACCGTGGGCCGCACCGTCGAGGAAGCCGTGTTCTGGTTCCTGCGAATGGAGCGGGCATTCGAACAGACGCTGACCGCATGGATGGCAGGCAACCCGATCGAAGTCGACCCGGCCACCGCACAGATGACCGTCAAGCAGGTCGGCTCGCCCAAGGCGGGTTGGTTTGGCCTGCAGCCGTTGGTCGACAAGGTCATTGCCGAGCAGCCGGATCTGCTGGACTAGTTGTGATGTCTCAGTAGGTGGTTCACCCGGAATGGGCGCGTGTGGGCCCACAGTGCCGAACGAACCGGGTGGCTTCCAGCCTTCCTGACCTGCTACGCCTGGCGGGCCGCCGACGGGCCGTGGGAACGGCCCCTGCGGACACCTGTTCAGGCAGGGCGTGCCTGAGCTGATGGCGGGCCAAAGGGGGCCGTGACTCGCTGCACGGTAGTGCCGTGGGAATCGCGTGATCCTCGTGTCCGCATCACTGTGCTGAATGCCGGCAATTGCGTTTTTTGATGCAAGGCGTCGCGCAGCGGGACGAATAATCCCGCGAGTTCCGCATCCCCGCAAAGGGCGGGCCGGCAGTCGACGTTGCAAAGCCGCCAAGGCATGTCGGTCGACTGATGCGGATGGAAATGGTGATCCCGATACACCGACGAGGAGACAACATTGCTTAGAAGATCGGTTTTTGTCCTGGCCATGGCAGCCTTGCTGGCCGGCTGCGCCGCGTCCCCCACGGCATCCACGGCTTCGCCACCAACGCCGCAGCCCCTGAGCGTGATCGTCTTCCCGGGCGGCTGGAACTGGCCGCTGTGGGTGGCGGAGGCCAAGGGCCTGTTCGCCCGCGAAGGCCTTGCCGTGAAAGTCACTCCGACTCCGAATTCGACCTTCCAGATGAAAGGTCTGATCCAGGGGGAATTCGACCTTGCGATGACCGCCATGGACAACGTGATTGCCTATCGTGAAGGCCAGGGAGAAGCCGGCATCGACGGGCCTGATCTTGTGGTGGTCATGGGGGGCGACAACGGATTCCTGCGGCTGGTGGCAGCCCCTGAAATTCGCAGTCCGGCGGACTTGCGCGGCAAGACCTTGTCGGTCGATGCCCTGACCACCGGCTACGCGTTCGTGCTTCGCGAGATGCTGGAGCGCAATGGCCTGGTGTTGGACCGGGACTACAAGACCGAACGCGCTGGCGGTGGCATGCAGCGGTTCAACGCACTGATGGAGCGCAAACACGCTGGAACCATGCTGATTTCGCCGCTGGACATCGCCGCGCAGGCCCAGGGCTTCCGTGTGCTGGCCAACGCCACCCAGGCACTCGGGAGCTACCAGGGGTATGTCGCGGCGGTCCGGCAAGGCTGGGCCCGATCCAACGCGCCCCGACTTCAGGGCTACATCCGGGCCTACGCTGATGCCGTGGAATGGATCCACGACCCAGCCAACAAGGCCGAAGCGATCCGCATCTACCTTGCCAACATGCCGCCCAATACCAGCCAGCAATCTGCGGAAACTGCCTACCGGGTCCTGCTGACAGACGGCGACGGCTTCCAGCGCCGGGCGCGTCTCGACATCCGTGGCGCCGAGACGGTCGTCAAGCTTCGCCAGAAGTTCGCCTCCCCTGGCGTCACCTTGAAGCCCGCGGCCGCTTACTACGACGGCAGCTTCTACGAGGCGGCCCTGCGCACACGCCGCTGAGCGGGCACGCTGCGCAAGCCAGATTGGAAGGGAGATCTGGCATGGACGATGAGTAACGGCGTTTAGAAGTGCTGGACTCGTCGCTGGCCGTGCGCCTGCGCCGCTTTCTGTGGCGCTGGATGCAAGCGGTGCTGTCCGCCAGAGACTTCGCCGAGATCGGGTTCGTTCCGCCTCGTGTGACTGGCCGCGATGCGAACCCCGCCTTCAACTCTCCCGGTCCATGTCCTCATGGGCTTGCACGATGCTCGCCGCGAGGTTCATGAACTTCTTCTGATCAGCTTCGGACAGGGGCTCCAACAACCGGGCTTGCGAGTCCCACATGCTGTCTTGCAGGCCGCGCATGACGTTCAACCCCGCCTTGGTGATGACCGACAGGCGTGAACGCCGGTCATCCGGGTTGACGCGCACCTCCACCAGCCCCTTTTCGACCAGCCGCCTCAGCACCTGGGCGGTGGTGGTGCGGTCCAGGGCCAGCTCACGCCCGAGCGCCTTCTGGTCGAGCCAGGGGTTGGTCGACAGCGCGGTGAGGATGCCGAACTGCACGGGGGTGATGCTCTTCGTCCGGCATGCTTCGAAGAACAACGAGTCCGCGATCTGATGCAGCCGCCTGATCAGGAACCCCGGACGTGACCACATCACCTGCCGCAGCGAACCGAGCGCCTCGGGTGGCGACGATCTGGGAGCTGGTGCGGACGGTTTCTTGGTCGCTGGGGCGCGCTTGGTGGTCAATTTCTGCAGGATCGTCGTGGCGGCGCCGCGCAGTGTACCGGCCGCTTCACCGACACGGCGGCAGGCCGCCCGGCAGCTCAGGCTTCGTCCGCGTCGACGTTTTCGTGGGCTTCGACCAGCAGCCCGAGCAGTTTCGAGAAGGCGAGGCGGTTCAGTTCGGACAGGGGTGCGAGCAGGTCCTCCTGCGCCGTCTGCATGCCCTGGCCCAGGTTCTCCAGCGTCTTCAGGCCGGCCTTGGTGATGACCGACAAGCGGGAGCGGCGATCGTCCGGGTTGACGCGTCGTTCGATGAGGCCTTTTTCTTCCAGGCGCTTCAGCACGTCGGCCGTGGTGGTGCGGTCCAGCGCCAGTTCCTGGCCGATCGCCTTCTGGTCCAGCCACGGGTTCATCGACAGCGCGGTGAGGATGCCGTACTGCACCGGCGTGATGTTGCGGGTCTGGCATTCGCGGAAGAACAGCGCGTCGTGGACCTGGTGCAGGCGCCGGATCAGGAAGCCCGGCCGCGCCCAGAGCACCTGCTTGAGGGGATTGAAGCCGCCGCGCGCCGAACCGTTGACGTTGCGCGATGCCGCGCGGGTGCGGGTTCGGGCCGCCGCGGCCGCCGATGTCGCCTGCGGCTCGCCGGCCGCACCGGCGCTGGCGGGCCGTGGCGCCGCCTTTCGGCGCGATGCCGCAGGTGCCTCGGTCGACTTCGTCCTGGCTTGGGCCACCTTTGCTCCCGCCTTGACCTTGCCCGGTGCGTTCATGCAGCGGGGAAGCTGCAGCCGAGGTATCGCCCGAGCAACGCGAAGAAGCCCTCTTCGTCGTCCCACGGGACCATGTGTCCGGCATGGTCGGCCGTGCACTGCACGAGGCCGGGGGCGAGCCGCGCGATCTCGGCGAGGTCTTCGGGCAGGATCACGCCGCCGCGGCCGGCGGCCATCAGCAGCCCCGGCGTGTCCAGGCGGGCGAGGTCGGCATGGATGTCATCCTCGTGGAAGCCGTCGTAGGCCTGCACGATGGCCGCCTCGTCGCAGGTGTGCAGCCATTCGGCACGCAGCCGCAGCTGCTCCTCGGTCCAGGTCGGCGAGAAGGCGCGCAAGCCCTCGGCGTCGGTCCCCTGGGTCGCCAGCCGGATCGAATCGACATACCAGGACAGGGGGGCCGGATAGCTGCGCCGCCCGGGACCGGTGACCGGCGGGTCGATCAGCAGCAGCCGTGCGATGCGCTGCGCCTGGCGCGCCGCGGCCCGGATGGCCACGCGGGCGCCCATGGAGTGGCCGAGCACCCAGGTGTCCTGCCAGCCCTGCGCCTCCAGCAAGGCGATCACGTCGGCGGCCATGGCGTCCAGGCTGGCGTCGAGGCCGGGCCCCGACTGCGACAGTCCGCGTCCCCGGAAGTCGAGGACGTGCACGTCGTAGTGGCGCGCCAGCCGCTGCGCCACGAATCCCCAGGTGATCGCCGGGCTGGTGATCCCAGGCAGCAGGAGCATCGTCGGCCCGCTGCCGCCGTAGCGCAGAAGGTGGAGCCGCACGCCATTGGCGCGAACGTGGTAGCCGTACAAGGGCGCGCTCATCGGGCGGCAGCCCCCGGGCGCGCGTAGGGCGCCGACAGCAGGGCGCCGGCGTTCGGCACGACGGGGTCCAGCGAGAGGCTGCGCAGCATGCTGTGCACGGTGCAGACGGCGGCCGACACGACCGGCAGGCCGATGCGGTCCTGCACCGGCTGGATCGAGGGCAGCGAGGGCATCTGGACGCAGGCCGACAGCACCACGGCGTCACAGTTGGCGGTATGGAGCTTCTTCGACAGCTCGATCGGCGCGAGGGGGTCGCGCGCTCCGACGGCCAGGTTGTCGGCGATCTCCAGCGACACGGCGTCGAGCACTTCGAAGCCTTCGTGCTCGATGTAGTCGACGACCAGTGCCGTCAGCGGCTTCATGTAGGGCGTGAGCACCGCGATCTTGCGCGCGCCCAGGGTTTGCAGGCCCTGGATCAGCGCGCCGGCGCTGGTGACGACGGGGGCCGGGTGGCCGTTCTCGACGGTGAGCGCGTGCAGCTTCTGCTCGGAGCTGCGGTGGTAGCCGCGGCCCATGCTCATGATCGCGACCAGGCACGCATAGCCCAGCACGTCGACGTTGGCGTCCGACAGCTCCAGCGCGCAGCGGCCGGAGTCGCCGTCCATCCTGGCGAGTTCTTCCTGGGTCACGTGCTTCATCCGCATGCGCGCCGAATGGAAGCTGAAGCGCTCGGGAGCGATCGCCTCGCGCGCACGCAGCATCGCCGGGATCTCGGTCTCCATGGTGGTGTTGGAACTGGGCACGATCTGCCCGACTCGGTAGTTCTTCATGTCTGGTTTCCTGCTGAAATGAAACGGGTTGGCACGCGGCTACCGCGTGGGGGCCGGCGCCGCGGGCGAGGTCGGCGCCAGCTCGTAGGGATTGCCGCCGGCGGGTGCGCCCTGCGGTCCACCCGGCACGTCGTTGGGCGGGGCGCTTGGCGCCGGGCCACCCGGGTAGCTGATCCCGTAGGGGTCGCCGTTGCCGCCGCCCTGCACCTCGATGCGTACCTTGGACGGGTCGATCTGCGGACCGTCGTCCTTGTAGTGCAGCACGATCCCGGGAAAGCTCATCACCACGATCACCATCGCCAGCTGGATGACGATGAAGGGGATGGAGCCCCAGTAGATCTGGCCGGTCGTCACCCTGGGAATCATCTGCCGGGTGACCGGGTCGCGGTAGTCCTGGTTGGCCGCCACCGAGCGCAGGTAGAACAGCGCCAGGCCGAACGGCGGGTGCATGAACGAGGTCTGCATGTTCACGGCGATCAGGATGCCGAACCAGATGAGGTCGATGCCCATCTTGTCGGCCACGGGCCCGAGCAGCGGCACCACGATGAAGGCCAGTTCGAAGAAGTCGAGGAAGAAGGCGGCGACGAAGATGAAGATGCTGGCGAAGATCAGGAAGCCGAGTTGCCCGCCCGGCAGGCTGGACAGCAGGTGTTCGACCCACAGGTCGCCGTTGACGGCGCGGAAGGTGAGCGCGAAGACCGTCGATCCGACCAGGATGAACAGTGCGAAGCAGGTCAGGCGCGTGCTCGATTCCATGGCCTGGCGCAGCAGCTTCAGGCTCATGCGCCGGCGCACCAGCGACAGGATCAGTGCGCCGGCGGCGCCCATCGCACCGCCTTCGGTCGGTGTGGCGATGCCGATGAAGATCGTCCCCAGCACCAGGAAGACCAGGAACAAGGGCGGGAACATGACGAAGGTGACGCGCTCGGCGGCCTTGGACAGGAGCCCCAGTCGAAAGACGCGGTTCACGCCCGCCGCGACGAAGGCCACCAGCCCCCAGGTCAGCATGCCCACCACGAACTTCTCGTCGACGGCGGCCCGGCTGCCGGCGATGGCCTCGTTGGTGGCGATCGCGACCGCCAGGCTGAGCGACATCAGCACCAGCAGCGACGAGACGCCACTGGAGCCGTCGGGCTCGCGAAGTTGGCGGGCTTCCGGCGGCAGCGCCGGCAGCCGGTGGGGTCGGCTCCAGGCCAGCAGGGCCACGTACAGCATGTACAGGCCCGTCAGCAGCAGCCCCGGCACCAGGGCGCCCCGGTACATGTCGCCCACGGATCGTCCGAGCTGGTCGGCCAGGATGATCAGCGTCAAGGAGGGCGGGATGATCTGCGAGAGCGTTCCCGATGCCGCGATGACGCCGGTGGCGATGCGCCGGTCGTAGCCGTATCGCAGCATGATGGGCAGCGAGATCAGGCCCATGGAGATGACCGAGGCCGAGACGACGCCCGTGGTGGCGGCCAGCAGGGCGCCCACGCCCACCACGGCGAACGCGAGGCCGCCGCGCACCGGGCCGAACAGCTGGCCCACCGTGTCGAGCAGGTCCTCCGCCATGCCCGAGCGCTCCAGGATCAGCCCCATGAAGGTGAAGAAGGGCAGGGCCAGCAAGGTGTCGTTGGTCATGATGCCGAAGACACGCAGGGGCAAGGCCTGGAACAGCGCGGGGGTCAGCAGGTCGAGCTGCATGCCGATGAGGGCGAACAAGATGCCGTTCGCAGCCAGGGCGAAGGCGACCGGATAGCCGAGGAGCAGCATCGCGATCAGCGTCGCGAACATCACCGGGGCGAGGTTTTGCGCCAGGAATTCCATCAGGAACGCTCCCCTTTGTCGGTGAGCGGCGTGCGGGCGACCTTGGCCGTTTCGGCCTCGGCACGCGCGCGCAATTCAGCCGCGAGTTGTTCCTCCGCGCTCGTGGCGGCATGGCCAGGCACCGGGTCCGGACCCTGCCCGCGCAGGAAGGCGATGCACTTGACCAGGTGCGACAACGCCGCGGCGATCAGCAGGCAAAACCCGATCGGCACCAGCAACTTCGCCGGCCAGCGGATCAGGCCACCGGAGTTCGACGAGACCTCCTGCGAGGTGAATGATTCCCAGAACATGGGCCAGCCCAGCACCATGATCAACACCGCGGCTGGCAGCAGGAAAAACAGCGTGCCGAAGACCTCGATGCCGACCTGCGTGCGCCGGGTCAGCTTGGTGGCCAGCACATCGACGCGCACATGGCCGTTGTTCAGCAGGGTGTAGCCCGACGAGAGCAGGAAGATCGCGCCGAACAGGTACCACTGCAGTTCGAGCCAGGCGTTGGAGCCGCTGCCGAAGAACTTGCGCGCGATGGCATTGCCGGCGCTCACGATCACGGCCGCCAGGATGGCCCAGGCCACCCATCGGCCGATGCGCTGGTTCACGCGGTCGATGAGTCTTGAAAGCTTCAGTAGGAATTGCATCGTCGATCTGGCAGCTGGGCTGGACGGTCGTGGCTGAAGGCGTGCGCAGGAAGGGCGGTCCCCCCGCTCCTTGCCCACCCGGGCGGGCATGTGCCGAAGGATCGGGCAGGGGGCGGCACGGGTGTCGGCTCGAAGGCAGGGCGCTAGCGGCGGGCGCCGAACAGGGACCGCAGCCGCCCCCACAGCAGCTCCCAGACCATGCGCGCCATCGGAATCGGTCGCGGCGGTTCGGTGGCGCCGTCGCCGCCGCGCATCCGCACCGTCACTTGCCGGCCGAAGTCGGCCACCATGCGGCGGACGAAATCCTTCACCAGCCCCGAGCGGGAGAACTGCGCCAGCGGACCTTGCAGCGAATACACCATGTCCACGTGGACGCGGGTGTTGTCGGCCGAGATGCCTTCGAGGCGGTAGGCGATGTCGCCCTGGGCGCGTGACTGGCTGAGCGTGTCCTGTCCCGCCCCCCGCAGGACGGCCTCCTTGGTCGCATCGTTGCGTTCGAGGCGGGCCGCCCCGGCGAAGGCCGCGGCCATCGGGCCGAACTTGACCGCGATGCGCCCCTTCACCTTGTCGCCTTCCTGCGATTCGATCGACGCACCCGGCAGGCACGAGGCGACGGCGGGCAGGTCGCCCATGAAACGCCACACGTCGTCCAGCGGGAACGGCACGTCGAAGGCGGCCTCGATCTGGTTGCCCTTGGGCTTCGCGCCCGCACTCGCGCCCGCGCTTGGAGAGGCCGCGGGAGCGCTGGCCGGGGCCTGGCCGACCATCTGGTGCGCAGCGCCGATGGCGGACGTGGTGACCGGGATGCCGACGGACGCCGACGGCGCCTGGACCTGCGCCGAAGCGACGGCGTCGGCCGCCTCGGCCCGGGCCACCACGCGGGGGCGTGGACCCGCCTCGGGGGCCGATCGGAGGTTCTCGCGCAGCCGAAGCACCTCGGCGTCCGGCTCGTCGCGCTGCTGCTGCAGGACGTCGAGCACGGCGTTCACGATGCCCTGGTAGCCGGTGCAGCGGCACAGGTTGCCGGCCAGCTCCAGCCGCACGCGCGCCTCGTCGGCCTGCGGCAGGCGCAGCACGATGTCGCGCGCGGTGGCGAGCATGCCGGGGGTGCAGAAGCCGCACTGCAGGGCATGGTGGCGCGTGAAGGCCGCGCGCAGCAACTGCATCAGCCGGTCGTCGTCATAGCCCTCGACGGTGGTGACGTCGCGGCCCTCGCAGGCGACGGCGAACGTGATGCAGGAGCGAACCGGCTGGCCGTCGATGAGGACCGTGCAGGCGCCGCACACCCCATGTTCGCAACCCAGGTGCGTGCCGGTCAGGCGCAGCTCGTCGCGCAGGAAGTCGCCCAGGTGGGTTCTCGGCTCCGCTTCGGCGCTGATCTCGCGGCCGTTGACGTGCAGGCGGACAGTATTCAACTCGGGGCTCCGGTGGCTTGTGCGCGGGCGATCACGCCCGCCTGCTCCAGCGCGCGCTCCAGGCACGCCGTGAACATCTTGAGGTCGATGGGGTCGCGATCGGGCAGCGCGGCGGCGACCGCCGCGCGCAGCTGCGGACGCGAGGCCGCCGAGGCGCCATCGCGGGCCACGGCCGTGGCAAGCTGGTTTAGCAGCAGCGGCGGGCCGTCCACTGCACCGAGCACGATGCGCGAGGCACTCGCGGCCTCGTCGAGGTAGATGGCCGCGCTGGCCTCGGCGAACTCACCCGGCTTGCGGCACAGCTTGTGGTAACCCCAGCGGGTGGTGGGCGAGTGACGCGGCACGACCACGGCGGTGACGAGCTCGTCGGGCTCGAGCACCGTGGTGTAGGCGCCGAGCATGAACCCGGCAGCCTCCACCGTGCGTTCCCCGCGTGGCGAGCGCAGCTTGATGCGGGCGCCGAGCGCGGGCAGCACCACCACCCAGTCGGCCGCCGGGTCGGCGTGGGCCAGGCTGCCGCCGACGGTGCCGCGATTGCGCACGGCGCGGTACGCGATCCCGGCCGCCACCCCCTGCATGGGATGGCCGACCAGGGGCGCGTGCCGTCCGTCCTCGATCTCGGAATGCGTGACGCCGGCGCCGATCTCGATGTCGTCCGGCCCGGCCTTGACCTGCCGCAGCATCGGCAGGCCCGCGATGTCGATCACCTGCTGCGGCCGCGCAAGGCGCAGGTTCAGCATGGGGCCCAGCGACTGTCCGCCGCTCATGGCCTTGGCCGCCCCCTCGCCGCGCGCCAGCGCCTGCAGCGCCTCGTCCAGTTCCAGGACGCTCATGTATCCGAAGCTTGCAGCCTTCACTTGGCGACTTCCTCTGGCGAGGTGGCACTCTCCAGCGCCTTGAGCAGGCGCCGCGGCGTCAGTGGCGTGAGGAGCACCTCGGCGGCACCGGTGCCGCGAAGCGCGTCGTTCACCGCGTTGAAGATCACGGCCGGCGGGGCGATGGCGCCGCCTTCCCCCATGCCCTTGGCGCCGAACTCGGTGTTGGGCGAGGGCGTCTCGAAATGCTCGATGCGGATGCGCGGTACCTCCGTGGCACCCGGCAGGATGTAGTCGGCCAGCGTGGAGGCCAGGGGCTGGCCCTGTTCGTCGTAAGGCGTCTCTTCGTACATCGCGGTGCCGATGCCCTGCGCGATGCCGCCGATGGTCTGGCCCTCGACGATCATGGGGTTGACGATGGTGCCGCAGTCCTCGACCACCACGTAGTCGAGGATCTCGACTTCGCCGGTCTCGGTATCGACCGCGACCACCGCCGCCTGGCTCGCATAGGTGAAGGCGCCGGTATCGACCTTGGGCTTGTAGGCCCGCGACACCTCGAGTCCGCCGAGGTTGACGTTGTCCGGCAGCTCCTGGGGGGTGAGGTACCAGGCGCGCCCGACGTCGGACAAGGCCACCGACTTCTCGCCGGCCCAGGCGCGTCCTTCAAGCAGTGCGACGGCCTGCGGCTCCACGCCCATCAGGTGGGCCGCGATGGCCTGCACGCGGGGCAGCAGCTCCTTGCAGGCCACCGCGATCGCGCCGCCCGACATGACCGTGGCACGCGATGCGTAGGTGCCCGTGGAGAACGGTGTCTGGCCCGTGTCGCCGTGGATCACGCGGATGCGGTTCACGGGCACGCCCAGCACGTCGTGCGCGATCTGCGCGAAGCTGGTCTCCATGCCTTGTCCGTGCGAGTGCACGCCGACGCGGACCTCCAGCCCGCCGTCGGCGGTGAGCTTGACCATGGCCTGGTCGTAGCCGGGCACGACCGGCAGCCCCCAGGTGGCGAACACCGACGTGCCGTGGGCCGACTGCTCGGTATAGGTGGCGGTGCCGACGCCGATGCGCCGGCCGTCGGGCTCGCCGCGGGCCTGGCGCTCGCGCACGGCCTCCAGGCCGATCATCTGGACCGCCCGCTTGAGGCTGGCCGGGAAGTCGCCGCTGTCGAAATGCTTGTTGACGACGTTGACGTAGGGCATCTGCTCACCCTGCACCAGGTTGTCCAGGCGGACCTGCCAGGGCTCCCGGCCGACCTCGCGGGCGAGTGCGTCCATCAGCAGTTCCATGGCGAAGCACACACCGGTTCGCGCGACGCCCCGGTAGGGCATGAAGCCGGGCTTGTTGGTGCCGACGCAGCGCGTCTCGCAGCGATAGCCGCGGAACGCGTACGGACCGGGCAGGTTGCCCACCGCCTGCCCCGGCTCGAGCCCGATGTTGAAAGGCCAGCACGAATACGCGCCGCCGTCGATGGTGATCACGGCGTCCAGCGCCAGCAGCTTGCCGGTGCGATCGGCGTAGGCGGTGAGCTGGTAGTGGTGCTGGCGCGTGTTGGCGCCGACGATCAGGTGCTCGCGCCGATCTTCCAGGTAGCGGAACGGGCGCTTGTAGGTCTTGGCCAGCCACGCGATGCACAGCTCCTCGGGGTGCATGACGCACTTGTAGCCGAAGGCGCCGCCGACGTCGGGCGAGACGACGCGGACGCTCTCCTCGCCCATTCCCAGGTGCTGGGCGATGCCGGCGCGCAGCAGGTGGGGTACCTGCGTGGCGCTGACGACGACCAGCTGGTTCGCCTGGAAGTCCCAGTAGGCCATCACGGCCTTGCCTTCCATCGGCACCATGCACTGGCGCGAGAGCTCGATCGTGCGCGTCACCCGGACCTCGGCCTGCGCGGCCAGCTGGTCGAAGTCGCGATCGGCCCGCAAGGTCATGAACAGGTTGTCTTTCCACCCCGGGTGAAGGAGCTCGCCTTGAGCCGCCAGGGCCGACCATGAGTCGTGGAAGACCGGCAACTCGTCGAAGGACACCTGGACCTGCTCCAGCAGGTCTTCGGCGATGGCCCGCGTGGGCGCGAAGGCCATGGCGACCGCCTCGCCGACGAAGCGCACCTTGTCGCTCGCGAGCGGCGGTTGCGCCGAGGTCTGGTAGGTGGGCAGGGAGGACGGCGCTAGGATGTCGGCCGCGTCGCCCATCATCTGGCGCACGAACACACGTGCGGCGAGTTCCTCGGGAATCTCGACACCGGTGATGCGCGCATGCGCCAACGGGCTGCGCAGGAAGGCGACTTCCTGCAGGCCCGGCATCACCATGTCGCCGACGAAGTTTCCCTTTCCGGCCAGGTGCCGCGCGTCTTCCTTGCGCGGCACCCGGGCCCCGATGCCCTCCGGCTTCAGCAGCCGTGCCGGGGTTTCAGCCTGATCCATGCTTCTGCCTGCCTCGTTGGCGTTACCGGTTGCCGGCCTGGACGGCGTTGAAGGTGTAGCCGTCGAGGGCCGTCTCGGCCACGCGGAACCAGCTGACCTGCTGGGCCTGGAAAGCCTTCCAGTCCTTGTAGATCGCTGCGAAGTCGGGGTTCTTCTCGCTCAACTCGACCCACAGCTGCTGCGAGGCCTTGTAAGCCGCGTCCATCACGTCGCGCGGGAAGTACGACACCTTCGCGCCGCTGGCGATCAGCTGGCGAAGGGCGGCGGGGTTGGTGGCGTCGTAGCGGGCCAGCATCAGCATGCTCTGCTCGTTGGCCGCGGTCTCGAACGCGGCCTTGAACTCCGGCGGCAACGCGTTCCAGGCGGTTTCGTTCACGTGGCTGGACACCGAGGCGCTGCCTTCCCACCAGCCGGGGGCGTAGTAGTAGGGCGCCACCTTGTTCAGGCCGAGCTTCTGGTCATCGTAGGGGCCGATCCACTCGGCGGCGTCGAGTGCACCTTTCTCCAGCGCGGGGTAGATGTCGCCGGGCGGGATCTGCTGCGGCTGGGCGCCGAGCTTCGCCAGGACCATGCCGCCGATGCCGCCGATGCGCATCTTCAGGCCCTGCAGGTCCTTCACCGACTTGATCTCCTTGCGGAAGAAGCCGCCCATCTGCACGCCGACGTTGCCGACCTGGAAGTTGACGATGTTGTACTTCTTGTAGAGCTTGCGCAGGTGCTCCATGCCGCCGCCGCTGTAGAGCCAGGCGTTGTGCTGGCGGGCGTTCAGGCCGAATGCCAGGCCGGCGTCGAACGCCACCGCGCTGTTCTTGCCGATGAAGAACGAACTCAGCACGTGGTTGCATTCCACCGTGCCGTTGCTCACCGCGTCCATCAGCTGGGGCGCCGGCACGATCTCCCCGTTGGGAAACGCCCGGATCTCGAAGCGGCCGCCGGTGAGCTCGCCCACGCGCTTGCACAGGTTTTCGGCCGAGCCGTACATGTTGTCCAGGCTCTTCGGCCAGGCCGTGGCCATGCGCCAGCGAACGGTCGTCTGCGCTTGTGCATGAACCGCCGGCGCAGCAAGCGCCGCGACGCCCACCCCTCCAGCAACAGCCATCTTGTCCAGGAATCCGCGACGTCGCATTGAAAGCTCCTTTGCTTGGTGAAGAACGTGATCCGGCTTGGAAGCGCCGGCCGCACAAGCCGCCCCGATCGCAACTTCGATGCCAACCTTTCTTCCGGTCGAAACGGTGCCTGGCAGCGCGATTGAGCAGTGTACTGATCGATTATGGAAGGAGCCGTCGGCGACCGGAAGTCCCCCTCGGCTAGGACAAACCCGAAGTCCGCAAAGGTCGGTGCATCCGCAGTCCCTCTATTGGTGCCACGGTCATCGGATTGGTGCCTGCGCAACCGGACCGCGCCGGGCCCTAAAAAACCCCGGGGGGCAGAGATAACCCCTTGAACGTCCGCCCGATCTGGCGCTAATATGGACGTGTACTGACTAATTTATTTGCGCGGCGACGCCGCGACTGGATGAGCCGATGGAATGGATCAGGGTTGCGTCCGCGCAAGAGCTCGGCGATGACGAAGTCAAGGCGGTCAACGTGGCGGGATACCGCATCGCGCTGTATCGCTCCGCCGGCGAGTTCTTCGCCACGGACAACATGTGCACGCACGCTGAAGCGCTGCTCTCGGATGGCTACGTCGAAGACGGCTGCATCGAGTGTCCGCTGCACCAGGGGCGGTTCGACCTGCGCACCGGCAAGGCGATGTGCGCGCCGGTCACCGTCGATGTGCGCACGCACGCCGTCAAACAGGAAGGCGACGACGTCTACGTCCGATCGCCCGCGAGCCAGTGACCACCGGGTGCATCGTCATCGTGGGTGCCGGGCAGTCCGCGGCCGTGGCGGCGCATGCCTTGCGCGATGGCGGCCATGACGGTGCCATCGTGATGGTGGGGCGCGAGCCGCATCGTCCGTACGAGCGACCGCCCTTGTCCAAGGCCGTGCTGGTCGGGGCCGAGGAGCCCCGCCTGGATGTCCTGGCCGACGATGACTGGTTGCGCTGCAACGTGGACCTGCTCAGCGGCATCGAGGCCGTGCGACTGGATCCCGCGCAGCGGCGGCTGCACCTCGCGGGCGGCCGGACCATCGATTACGACAAGTGCCTGCTGGCGACCGGCGGCGAGCCCCGCTTGCTGCCCTGGGCGCCGTGCGGCGGCGAGCGTATCCATTACCTGCGAACGGTGGACGACGCGCGCCGGTTGCGCGCATCGCTGCGGGCACGACCCCGCATCGCCATCCTGGGTGGCGGCTTCCTCGGGCTCGAGGTGGCGCATTCGGCCCTGGCTGCCGGCGCCGTGGTGACGGTCATCGAGAGCGCACCGGCGCTGCTGACGCGCTTCCTGCCGGCGGAGGTATCGGGCTGGCTCGAAGCCACGTTGCGCAGCGAAGGCGCGCATCTGCGGCTGGGCACGTCGGTGACCCGCGTCGAACCGATGGGCGACAGGCCTTTGCTGCTGGTGACCGGCGACGGCGAGCGCCTCGAGGTCGATGAGCTGCTGGTGTGTGTCGGCATGTCCCCGAACGATGCCCTGGCCCGGGAGGCCGGCCTGGCCATCGCGCCCGGAGCAGGCGTGCTGGTCGACGCGTCCTGCCGCACCAGCGACCCGAACGTCTATGCCTGCGGCGACTGCGCCAGCCAGCAGAGGCCGGGCCAGCAGCAGCCCACGCGCCTGGAGTCCTGGCAGAACGCGAACGAGCAGGCGCGTATCGCGGCTGCCGCCATGCTCGGCTCGGCGCCACCGGTGCCGCCGTTTCCCTGGTTCTGGACCGAGCAGGGCCGGCACAACATCCAGATGCTGGGCCTGCCTGCCGCCGGCCTCGACTACGTGCGCCGAGGCGACCCCGCCAGCGGCAAGGCCCTGTGGATCGGGCATCGGGGCGGCGTGCCCATGCAGGGTGTCGCGCTCAACGCCGGCGGTGAGCTGCGCGCCCTGCGGCCGCTGTTCGACCGCGCCCGGCCGGTGCCCATGCACGAGTTCGCACAGGACCACCTCAATCTGCGTGCCTGGGCCAAGCAGTTGCTTGCCGAGCCCGCGGCCACCCTTTAACCTCACCGCGACTCCCTGGAGCATCCATGTACCAATCGCAGTCCGTCATCGGCGTGACCGATGCCGCGAAGAACCCGCCGTTCGAGCAATGCATCTGGCCGGCCGATGCGCTCCACACCATCCCCGACTGGGTCTATACCAGCCAGGACCTGTACGACCGCGAGATGGACCGCATCTTCCGCGGCGACACCTGGAACTTCGTTGCGCTGGAGGCCGAAATCCCCAACCCGGGTGACTACAAGCGCGGCTACGTCGGCTCGGTGCCGGTGGTGGTCGCCCGCGCCGAAGACCACAGCATCTCGGTCTTCGAGAACCGCTGTGCCCACCGGGGGGCGGAGTTCTGCCGCAACAACCAGGGCAACGCCAAGGAGTTCGTCTGCCCCTACCACCAGTGGTCCTACGACCTCAAGGGCAACCTGCAGGGGGTGCCCTTCAAGCGCGGAGTCAACAAGCAGGGCGGCATGCCCAAGGATTTCCAGAACGCCGACCACGGCGCCCGCCAGCTGCGCGTGACCACGCGCCACGGGGTGGTGTTCGCCACCTATTCGGACCAGACGCCGCCGCTGGAGGAGTACCTCACGCAGGAGATGGTCGACGAGTTCGACGTCACGTTCACGGGCAAGAAGCTGAAGATCCTCGGCTACTACCGCAACGAGCTTCCGTGCAACTGGAAGATGTACCACGAGAACCTCAAGGATCCGTACCACGCGACCCTGCTGCACTCGTTCCTCGTGGTGTTCGGCCTGCTGGTGGCCGGGAACAAGTCGATCATGCTCGCCGACAAGGCGCACGGCCGCCATGCCTACATGGGATCCGCGAAGGAGGAGGACAAGTACGCGAAGGTGTCGGCCGAGACCAAGGCCGAGATGCGCTCGTTCCACGAGAAGCTGCGCCTGCGCGACGAGCGCTTCCTGGAGTTCGTGCGCGAGTTCGACTCGCCCTGGTCGGTGACCATGATGACGGTCTGGCCCAACCTGGTGGTGCAGCGCGAGATGAACACGCTGGGCGTGCGGCAGATCATCCCGAACGGCCCGCACAGCATGATCATGCAGTGGACGATGTTCGGCTACGAAGACGACACCCCCGAGATGACCCGCCACCGGCTGCGCCAGGGGAACCTGATGGGACCGGCCGGCTTCCTGGGCCTGGAGGACAACGAAGCCATGAAGTTCGTCCAGGAAGGACTGCGCCGTTCCAGCACGGACGTGAACGTCCTCAAGCTCGATTCCGGCACCGTCGGCACGTCCAACGGGCTGATTTCCGAATCGTGCATCCGCTCGCTTTACGAGTATTACCGCGGGGTCATGGGTATTCCCGTCGCAGGAGCCGCGCAATGAAGGAAAGACTCGCCTACCGCCCCGCTACCGTCGGTCCCCAGCGCGCCGCCCAGTTGCGCGCCGAGATCGAGACCTTCAACGCCGAGTACTGCGCGGCCCTGGATGCCAACGACGTCGAGCGCTGGCCCGACTTCTTCGCCGAGGAGGCTACCTACCGCGTCACCTCGCGCGAGAACGCGCTGCTGGATCTGCCGGTCGGGCTCGTGTACTGCGAGGGCGCGGACATGATCCGGGACCGCGCGCTGGCGGTGGCGCACTCGCAGATGTTCGCCCCGCGGCACATGCTGCACCTGCTGGGTGTCACCCGGGTGGTCGACGAGACCGATGGGGCGGTCGAGGCCCAGACGCCGTTCATCCTCGTGCAAACCCTCATCGAGGGGCCGTCCACCGTGCACCTGGCCGGCACCTACTATGACCGCTTCGTGCGCCGCGGCGAGCAGCTGCTGCTCGCGGACCGGCAGGTGGTCCACGACACCGAGGTGCTGGCGACTGCGCTGGCCTACCCCGTCTGAGCGAATCGAGAGAACCGAGCATGAACCGCATTCCCAAGATCGCGCTCGAGGAGCACTTCTCGGCGCCCGGCTTCGCCGAGTACTCCAAGGGCTTCACCCAGCTGCTCGCCCCCGACGTGCGCGCCGACCTCGGCGCGCGCCTCACCGACTTCGATTCGCGCCGCATCGAGGAAATGGACGCCGGCAGCATCGAATACGTGGTGCTCTCGCAGACGGCCCCGGGTGTGCAGGCCGAGCCCGATGCGGCGCTGGCGATCCGCCGTGCGCGCGAGAACAACGAGTTCCTGGCCGAGCGCGTCTCGCGGCATCCGACGCGCTACGGCGCATTCGCCCACGTCGCGCTGCAGGACCCGCAGGCGGCCGCCGACGAGCTCGAGCGCACCGTCGGCCAGCTCGGCTTCAAGGGAGCTATGGTCAACGGCCACACCCTCGGTCGCTACTACGAGGGCGCGGCGTTCGACGTGTTCTGGGAGCGCGCACAGGCGCTCGATGTGCCGATCTACCTGCACCCGGCCAGCTTCAGCCAGGTGCCTGCCCTGCTCGACGGCATGCCCGTGCTGCACGGCGCCACCTGGGGTTGGGGCGTCGAGACCGCCGGCCACGCGCTGCGCCTGCTCTTCGGGGGGGTCTTCGACCGCTTCCCCCGGCTGACGCTGCTGCTGGGCCACATGGGCGAGTTCCTCCCGTTCCAGCGCTGGCGCCTGGACAGCCGCTTCGCCGCTTATCCCATGGGCATCGAGCTGGCGCGCAAGCCCAGCGAATACTTCGGCCGCAACATCCTGATCACGACCTCGGGCGTGTGCTCGGCGCCGTCACTGGTCGGGGCGATCGGCGAAATGGGCGCCGAAGGCGTGCTGTTCTCGGTGGACTATCCCTATGAGTCGACCGCCGAGGCCTGCGCGTTCATCGAGCAGGCGCCGCTGGACGACCGCACGCGCGCGCTCGTTTGCCACGGCAACGCGCGCCGGCTCTTCAAGCTGGCCGGCGTCTAGCGCCGGCCGGTTTCTTTTTCCCTGGTCTACCACGCAGAAAGGATGAACCATGCCGGTCAGTGACCACCAGATGATCAGCGCCTGGGACGAAGTGCTCAGGCTCAGCCAGGTGCAGGCGGGCCAGACCGTCTCCATTCTTTGCGGACCGCACACGGATCCGTTGACGCTACGTGCGGCCACCATCTCGGCGCAGCGGGCCGGGGCCATCGTCACCAAGATCGAGCTGCCGCCGATCAATGCCGAGAAGGCCACCAGCCGCGACCTGCTGAACTACCTCGGGGAGACCCCCCTGACCGGCAACACGGCGGCGATCTCGGCGCTGAAGAACAGCGACATCGTGCTGGACCTGATGCTGCTGCTGTTCTCGCCCGAGCAGATGGACATCCTGGACTCGGGAACCAAGATCCTCCTGGCGGTCGAGCCGCCGGAGGTGCTCGTGCGCACGGTGCCCACCGAGGCGGACCGGCAGCGCGTGCTGGCCGCCTCGCGATTGCTCAAGCGGGCCAGGACCATGCACGTGACGTCGCCCGCCGGCACCGATGTCACCTTCAAGATCGGGGAATTCCCCACCATCTGCGAATACGGATTCGTCGAGGAGCCCGGGCGGTGGGACCACTGGCCCAGCGGCTTCCTCTTCACCTTCGCCAACGAGGGCGGCAGCGACGGCACCATCGTGATCGACCGCGGCGACATCCTGCTGCCGCAGAAGAACTATGTCTCGGACAAGGTCACCTTGAAGGTCAGCGAAGGCTTCGTGCGCAGCATCGAGGGCGGCATCGATGCCGACCTCCTGCGTGAGTTCATGGCGGCCTACAAGGACCCCGAGGCCTATGCCATGTCGCACATCGGCTGGGGCATGCAGCCGCGGTGCTACTGGCACACGCTGTCGCTGTACGACCGCGAGCGAACCATCGCGATGGATGCGCGCGCCTTCGAGGGCAACTTCCTGTTCTCGCTCGGGCCCAACAACGAGGCCGGCGGAAAGCGCAAGACGGCCTGCCACCTGGACATCCCGCTGCGCAACTGCACGGTGCGGGTGGACGACACCATCGTGGTGCGTGATGGCAAGGTGATCGACGAGGCGTTCCAGTGAGAAGCGACGAAGCCACCTACCGCAACCAGGGCTTCGGCGCCACGATGGAGCCCAAGCCGCCTTATGGCTTGCTCATCGTCGACTTCGTCAACGGCTTCGCCGACCCGGCGGCCTTTGGCGGCGGCAACATCGGCCCGGCCATCGAGTGCACGCGCACGCTGCTCGCCCAGGCGCGCACGCGCCAGTGGCCGATCGCGCACACCCGCATCGTCTACCAGGACGACGGCGCCGACGCCAACGTCTTCACCCTCAAGGTGCCGACCCTCCTGGCCCTGCACGAGGACAGCCCGGGCAGCCAGATCGTGTCGCAGTTGCAGCCCGTGGCCGGTGAACTGGTGGTGCGCAAGACCAACCCGTCGGGCTTCTTTGGCACGCCCCTTGCAAGCTGGCTCGCCAACCGCGGCGTGCAGACCCTGCTGATCGCCGGCTGCACCACCAGCGGCTGTGTGCGGGCCAGCGTGGTCGATGCCATGTGCCACGGCTTCCGCCCGCTGGTCGTCACCGACTGCGTGGGCGATCGCTCGCTGCAGGCCCACGAAGCCAACCTGTTCGACATGGACCAGAAATACGCCACCCTGATGACCCGCGACGCCGCCCTGGAAGCCACCGCTGCCGGCGCGCGTGCGGTGGGCGCCTGACCCGCACGTCGCTTCCTTCAACCCCGCCCTCCTGGAGACCGACATGACCTTTTCCCTCAGCAGATTCGTTGTCCGCGTATTCGCCTCTTGCGCCGCGCTGGCTTTCGCCGCCGCCGCATCTGCGCAGGCGCCCGAGAAGATCAAGGTGCGCCTGGACTGGACGCCCTGGGGCGCCCACGCCGCCATGCACCTGGCCCAGCAGAAGGGTTGGTACAAGGCGGCCGGGCTCGACGTCGAGATCGAGGATGGCAACGGCTCGGTGACCACCGTGCAGATCGTCGGCAGCAGCGACCAGTTCGACCTGGGCCACGCGGCGCTGGGCCCGATGATGATCGCCCGTGACAAGGGCCTGCCGGTGAAGGCGGTGGCGGTGTTCGCGCGCACCAGCGACCTGGGCATGCTGGTGCCCGCCGACTCGGGGATCAAGGGCCCGGCGGACCTCAAGGGCAAGAAGGTGGCCTATACCGCCGGATCGCTCGAAGCACCTTTCATCGACGCCTTCCTGGCCGCCGGCGGCCTCAAGCGCGGCGACCTGGAATTGGTGAACGTGGATGCCGCCGCCAAGGCCGGCACCTACGTCTCCGGGCGCACTGACGCCGTCTTCTCGACCATCCCGTTCTTCGAGGCCATCGTGGCCCAGCCGCGGCCGTCCAACAGCATCCTCTTCGCCGACTACAAGCTGCCCATGCCCAGCTTCGGGCTGTTCAGCTCGGAAAGCAAGCTGGCCAGCAAGCGCGAAGCCATCTCGAAGTTCGCCAGCGTCACCGCGGCGTCCTGGCAGTACGTCTACAACGGCCATGAGGACGAGGCGGTCGACGCCATCGTTGCCCAGCGGCCCCAAGCCAAGCTGGACAAGAAGATCCTGCGCGGCCAGGTTGATTCGCTGCGCAAATTCTTCAAGTTGCCCGTGGCCGCCGGCCAGACGCTGGGCGCGCCGGTCGCGGCCGACTGGACCGACGCGGTCAAGACGCTCACGGACGCCAGCCTGATCAAGGCTAGCCGCAACGGCAGTGATTTCGTCGCACCCAACATGGTCCGCCCGATGCCGGCGATCAGCGGGGCCAAGTGAGCGCCAGCTCGATCCAGGCGCGCGGCGTCAGCAAGGTCTACCCGGGCGAGCGCGCGCTCACGGCGCTCGAGCAGGTGTCGCTGGACGTCAAGCCCGGCGAGTTCGTGAGCATCCTGGGCCCCAGCGGCTGCGGCAAGAGCACCTTCCTGCGCTGCATCGCGGGGCTCGAGCGCGTCACGGGTGGTGAACTGCAGGTCGACGGACAAACCGTCGACGGGCCGCCCGACCACATCGGCATGGTGTTCCAGCGCGACGCCCTGCTCGAGTGGCGCAACATCGAACGCAACATCCTGCTCCCGGTGGAGTTTGCTCGCAAGCCGGTGCAGGACTACCGCAAGCGCGTCGCCGGGCTGCTGGCGCTCACCGGCCTGAGCGATTTCGCCGACCGCTATCCCCGCGAGTTGTCCGGCGGCATGCGCCAGCGCGCCGCGATCTGCCGCGCCCTGGTCGACGATCCGCGCCTGCTGTTGATGGACGAGCCCTTCGGCGCCCTGGACGCCCTGACACGTGACCAGATGAACATCGAGCTGCAACGCATTTGGCTGGAGACGCGCAACACGGTGGTCTTCGTCACCCACGGCATCGCCGAGGCCGTGTTCCTGGCGGACCGCGTGGTGGTCCTGTCGCCGCGACCCGGCCGCGTCGCCGACATCATCGAGGTCGATCTGGCACGACCGCGCCGCCTGGGCGACCGCGAGTCGGACAAGTTCGGCACCTATACCGCGCGCATCCGCCGCCTGTTCAACGACATGGGCCTCATCAAGGAGCCACCCGCGACCGCAGGCGAGGTCAACGCAGCATGAGCACCCGCCTGGACAGCGCCCGCCGCGCCGGGGTGGGAGCCGCCGCCCTCTTGCTGCTGCTGGCGCTGTGGGAAGTGGCCGTGCACGTGTTCGAGGCGCGGCCGATCACGCTGCCACCTCCGTCCACGGTGCTGCTGGAGCTCGCCCGCGAATGGCGCTGGTACCTCGACCACTGCTACTACACGCTGATCACGACGCTCGGCGGTTTCGCCCTGGCCGTGGTCGTCGGCGTCGGCCTGGCCATGCTGCTGGTGGCCTCGCGCAACTTCACCGACGTGGTCTATCCGATGATCGTCGCCTTGAACAGCGTGCCCAAGGTGGCGATCGCACCGCTGTTCGTGATCTGGATGGGCACGGGGTACGAGCCGAAGATCGCCATGGCCTTCCTGATCGCGGTGTTCGCGGTGCTGGTCGATGCGGTTCACGGATTGCGCTCGGTCCCCCAGGACGTGCTGGACCTCGGGCGCGTGCTCAAGGGCTCGTCGCTCGACTTCTTCCTCAAGGTGCGTCTGCCCTGCGCGCTGCCCTCCATCCTCACCGGCATGAAGGTGGCCATCGCGTTGTCGCTGGTCGGCGCCATCGTCGGTGAGTTCGTGGCCTCGCAGCGTGGGCTGGGCTACGTCATCCTGAGCGCACAAGGCATGTTCGACACGGCCCGGGTGTTCGCCGCCGTGTTCCTGCTCGCGATCATGGGCATGGTCCTGTACGGGGCGGTGGTCTGGATCGAGCGCAAGGCCACGCCCTGGCGGGTGGCGCATGACTGAACCACGCCCCCACGCTGAAGGATCGACAGTGACACCAGGAAAAGTGGCCATCGTGACGGCTGCAGGTCGCGGGATGGGCGCGGCGATCGCCAGCGAACTGGCCGGCCGCGGCTGGCGCGTCGCGCTCATGTCGCCGAGCAAAGCCGTCGAGGTGGCGCGCGAGCTGGGCGGGGTCGGGATGCAAGGATCCGTGACTCGCGCGGAAGACCTCGACGCGCTCGTCGAACTGGCGCTGCGCACGTATGGCCGCGTCGACGCGGTGGTGAACAACACCGGGCATCCGCCCAAGGGCGATCTGCTCGCGCTGGACGACGCCAGCTGGCAGGCCGGCCTGGAGATGCTGCTGCTGAACGTGATCCGCATGATGCGCAAGGTCACGCCGGTCATGCAGCGCCAGGGCGGGGGTGCGGTGGTCAACATCTCCAGCTACGCAGCGGCCATGCCTGAGCAGTCGATGCCCGTCTCGTCCGTTTTGCGCGCCGCGCTCGGCTCGTTCACCCGCCTCTACGCCGAGCGCCATGCACCCGACGGGATCCGCATGAACTCGGTTCTTCCGGGCTTCGTCGACAGCTGGCCCGAGACGCCCGAAGTGGTCGCCCGGATACCGATGCAGCGGTTCGGAACCACGCAGGAGATCGCCCAGACCGTGGCGTTCCTGCTGTCCGACGGCAGCGGCTACATCACCGGCCAGAGCCTGCGCGTCGATGGCGGCATCGTGAAGTCGATCTGAGGGGGTGGGCGCGGGTCGATGAGCCTGGCGCCCGGCTTGCGAAGGCACAATGATCCGATGCTGAAGGTTCGCGAAATCGATCATCTGGTCCTGCGCGTTCGCAACCCGGACGCCATGATCCGCTTCTACGGCACCGTCCTCGGGTGCCCGGTGCACCGCATCGACGAGAAGAACCGGCTGGTGCAGCTGCGTGCGGGGCGGGGCTTGATCGACCTTCTCTTGCCCGAGGGCGGCATCGACGCGGCGGGCGCTGAAGCCGCGGGCACGCCCGGCCGCAACATGGATCATTTCTGCCTGCGCATCGACCCCTGGGATGCCGACGCGATCTGCGCGCACCTGCGCGCCCACGGCCTGGATCCCGGCCCCGTGGCTCAGCGCTTCGGAGCGGAAGGCCGAGGCCCGTCGATCTACATCACCGATCCTGAAGGCAATACGGTTGAACTGAAAGGGCCACCGGAGCCGGCCGACGGCCAGGCCTGAGCCTGCCCTCAGCCGCCGAACAGATTCCTGCGCACGCCCACCAGGTGCTGCAGGGCCGCCGACCGCGCCTGGTCGAGGTCGCGGGCCTTGATCGCCTTGACCAGGGCGCGGTGTTCCCGCTGGTACAGCAGCCGCCGCTCGGGGGTCACGCTGCGCCGCTTCAGGACGCCCCATTCGGTTTGCGCGCGGACCTGGTTCATGTGGCTGAACACCCCGGCCACGAAGCTGTTGTGCGCGGCGAGGGCGATCGCCTCGTGCAGCATGCCGTCCCAGTGCTCGAACTCCATGAGCGATTGCGCGCGCTCGGCACGTTCGCAGCACTCGTCCATGCGGCGGAAGTCCGTGGCCGTGGCATTGGCGATCACGAGTTCCAGGATCGCCGGCTCCAGCGTGATCCGCGCCTCCATCAACTCGGCCGGGCTGCTTTGCGAAACCTGCTCGGCAGGCAGTGCCTGGACGACCGCTTCGGCGCCTTCCCTCACGAAGGTGCCGCTGCCCACCGTCTGCTCGATCAGCCCGAGTTCACGCAGGTCCTGCAGCACCTTGCGCACGGATCCGCGGCTCAGGCCGAATCGGTCGCTGAAGCTGCGCTCCGGCGGCAGCCGATCCCCCACCCGCCATCGCCCGGCGCGCAGGTTGTCGAGGATGAAGTGGCGAAGGCTTTGAGCCGATTGCATAAGGACCAATGTTAGACCAATCGCCCATCTTCCATTCCATAAGATTCATGGGTTCTCTTCGGCAACTGACTCGTGTAGCATGCTCGCCAATGGTCCATGAATGGTCACCAATCAACCAATTGAGGAGATCCTGTGCGCATCGCAACATTCACCCATGATGGCCGCCGGCAAGTCGGCGTCGTGTCACCGGACGGCCAGCAGGTCGCGCCATTCCAGCTGTCGACCGAGCAGGCGCAGCACGGCGCGCTGGCCCTGGTCGAGGCATCCGTGCGGGGCGAACGGCTGCCCGCTTCGGGCCCGTCGCTGCCGCTGTCGGCCGTGCGCCTGGACGCTCCCTTGCCGCGGCCCCGTCGCAACCTCTGGTGCGTCGGCCGCAATTACCACGCCCATGCCAAGGAGCTGGCCGCATCGGTCTTCAAGGGCAGCAACGAGAACGTCATGGAGTGGCCGATCGTCTTCACCAAGGTGCCCGAGTGCGTGGTCGGCCCGCACGATCCGGTGGTGCTGCCCGGTGCCGCGGTATCGGAGCAGATCGATTACGAAGCCGAGCTGGCCGTGGTGATCGGCAAGGGTGGCAAGAACATCCGCAAGGACGACGCCATGGACCACATCTACGGCTACACCATCGTGAACGACGTGACCGCGCGCGACGTGCAGATGCGGCACCAGCAATGGGACATGGGCAAGTCCTTCGACACCTTCTGCCCCATGGGCCCGTGGATCGTCACCGCCGATGAACTCGACGGGCGGCGCACGCGCGTGCGCTGCTGGGTCAACGGCGAATTGCGCCAGGACGGACCGACCGAGAACATGATCTTCGACATCCCCACCTTGATCGAAACCGTCTCGCGCGGCATCACCCTCGTTCCTGGGGACGTGATCGCCACCGGCACCCCGGCCGGCGTGGGCATGGGGCTGCAGCCGCCGCGCTACCTGCGCGCCGGCGACGTGGTGCGCATCGAGGTCGACGGGATCGGCGCGATCGAAAACCGCTTCCAGTAACCGAGGCTTTTCCCGAACCACGAACTTAGGAGACAAGATGATCAACGTACGTGCCACCTTTCGAATCGCCGTCGCGGCCTTGCTTTGCGCCGGCGCCGTGTCCGTCCAGGCCCAGGCCACGGACTACCCCAACCGTCCCATCAAGATCGTGGTGCCCTTCCCGCCGGGAGGCCTGGCCGACACGGTGGCGCGGCCGGTGGCCGAGTCCATGTCGCGCGAACTGGGCCAGCCGGTCGTGATCGAGAACCGGGGTGGGGCCGGTGGCGGCATCGGGATGGCCCAGGCGGCCAAGTCGGCGCCCGATGGCTACACGCTCCTGATGGCCCTGTCTTCGTACAGCGTGCTGCCCGAGGCGGACAAGCTCCTGGGCCGCTCGCCGATGTACGCGTTCGATGCGCTGACGCCCATCGCCCGTTTCACCGCCGACCCCACCGTGCTGGCGGTGCGGGCCGACGCGCCCTGGAACACGGTGAAGGATTTCGTGGAAGACGCGAAGAAGCGGCCCGGCGCGATCAACTACGGCTCGTCCGGCAACTACGGCACCATGCACGTGCCCATGGAAATCCTCGCCCAGAACGCCGGCATCAAGCTCACGCACGTGCCGTTCACCGGGGCCGGGCCGGCCGTGGTGGCCTTGCTGGCCGGCCAGGTCCAGGCGCTGTCCACCGGGCCCGCCACCGTCCTGCAGCACGTCAAGGCCGGCAAGGTCAAGGTGCTGGGCCACTGGGCCACGGGCCGGCTGGAGAGCATGCCCGACGTGCCGTCCCTGAAGGACGCCGGCTACGACGCGCAGTACGCGCAATGGTCCGGCTTGTTCGCCCCGGCCGGCATGCCCGAGCCCGTGCTCCAGAAGGTTCGCGCCGCAGCGAAGGCCGCGGCGGCGGACCCGAAGGTCAAGCAGGTCATCCTCGGCGCCGGCAGCCCGATCCAGTACATGGACGCACCGGAGTTCGACCGGTATGTGAAGCAGGACATCGGCCGCATGGCCGACGTGGTCAAGAAGATCGGCAAGGTGGAGTAGCCGGCCCGCCGGCTGCGCCCCGCGCGAGGGGCAGCGCGCTGCTCGCCCGGGCGCGCCGCCTCAGGCCAGGTGCACCTGCAAGCTGCGGGCGGCGTCGAGCAGGGCCTGCTTCATGGCGGCCAGCACGTCCTGGTTCGCCCGGAACTTCGGCGCCACGAAGGCCAGGCTGTATCGGCACGCGCCCTCGCTCATCAAGGGCACCGCGACGCCCACCACCCCTTCGTCGCGCTCTTCGTCGGAGTAGGCGAAGCCCTGCTGGCGGATCTGCCTGAGCTCGGCTTCCAGGCGGTGTTTCTGGACGATGGTCTTGTCGGTGTACGCGGTGGGCTTGCCGATGGTCCAGAACCGGGCGAGCTTCTCCTTCGGGGCGTAGGCGAGGAACAGCTTCGAGCTGGCCGTGGCCGGCCACGGCAGCAGGCCGCCGCGGGCCGAGGTCAGGCCCACGCGATGGCGGCTTTCGATCCGCTCCAGCGTCGCCACCTCGAAGTCGGCGATCTCGTTGAGCAGCAGGTTCTCGTTGAAGGCCTCGGCCAGCTTGAGCATCTCGTCGCGAGCGACCGAGACGATGTTGTTGGTCCCTTTCGCCACGGCGGCGAGCACCTGGATGCGCGGCCCGAGCACGAAGGTGCCGTCGCCCCGCTCGACGATCATCCGGCTGTTCTTCAGTGAGTTCAGGTATCGGTAGATGGTGCTGCGGGGCATGCCCATCTGGGCCGACAGCTCGTGCGCCGTCCAGCGCGGCTGCCGATCCGTAAACAGCAGCAGGATCTCGATGACGCGGTCGGCGGTGGAGTTGCCGAGCAGGGACTCATCGGCGGAAGAGGTCTTCGGGTCCATCGTGGTCAAGGCGCCCGGGAGGGTCGGACGGCGCGCGATTGTAGGGGCGCTGCTTGCAGCGCCCGCCCGTGCATCACGCGGCGAGTCGCATCGCCTGTGCCTCTGCGCGCAGCAGCGTGACCAGGCTGCGCACCGTCTCCGGCAGCTGCGCGGCCGAGCCGACGGCTGCCACGTAGCGATCGGGCCGCAGCACGATGAACGGCCACTCGGGATGCCTCATCTTCCAGTCCCGGAATTTGCCATGCACGTCCTCGACCTCCAGCGAGGGTGAGCGGGCCTGCCTGCCGGGGCCGACCGAGCGCGACGGCCGAATCCACAGGGTCCTGCAGCCGATGGTGGCCAGGTCCTCGAGGGTGTCGCGGCCGAGCAGTTCCGCCGGGTCCGTGTGGATGCCAAGGATGCAGAAGCCGGGGCCGATCACGTCGTCCAGTCTCGACACCTTGTCCCCCACCAGAACCGAGGGCTGCATGAACATGCGCCCGACGGGGTAGTCCTTGCGCCGCGCCGCGCGTTCGTCGAACAGCACGACGCCCTGGGTGTAGCGGGACATCGGCTTGAATTTCAGCTGCAGCACGTAGTCCTTGGCGCCGGGCAGCTTGCGGATCACGTCGAAGAACAGGTCGCGCGCGCTCTCGGTCAAGCGGTTCCAGGGCCGGTAGAACGATCCCATCCAGGTGGCCAGCTTCACCATCGCCAGGGCATGGTGGCGCCGTTCGGTGTCGTAGGTCTGCAGGATCGCTTCGTCCGCATGCCCCTTCAGGACCCAGGCGAGCTTCCACGCCAGGTTGGTCGCGTCGCGCAGCCCCGAATTCATGCCCTGGCCGAAGAACGGCGGCTGCAGGTGCGCCGCGTCGCCGGCGAGGAACACGCGCCCGACGCTGAAGCGTTCGGCGATGCGCGAGTGGTGCAGGTAGATGCGCGAGCGCTTGACCGGCGGCAGCGGGCCGGTGGCGCCGTAGTGCAGCCGCATCAGCGCCTCCAGCCGCTCCGGCTTGAGGACCTCTTCCTCGGTTTCGTCGGGCTTGAGCAGGAATTCGAGACGGCGGTAGCCATACGGCAGGTGGATCGAGAAGCTGGGCCGCTGCGGATCGCAATAGATGCCGGTGAAGGGCGCATCCATGGTGTCGTCGGTCACGTCGATGACCAGCCACTTGTGCGTGTCGGTCGTGCCCGTCAGCTCCACGCCGATGAGTTTGCGGATGGTGCTGCGACCGCCGTCGGCGCCGACCACATAGCGGGCCGCGATGTCGATGGGCTCGCCGTCGGATCGCCGGCCCTGCAGCGACACCATGCGCTCGCCGCTTGCCAGGCCGGTGATCTCCAGGCCCAGTTCCACCCGCACGCAGTCGTAGCGGTCGAGCCCCTTGCGCAGGGTGGCTTCGGTCAGTGGCTGCAGGAACAGGTTCCTGCGCGGCCAGCCGAAGGGTTGGCCTTCGGGCGCCACCTCCGCGAAGCACCGGCCCCTGGAGTTGTGGTAGCGCGCCGGCACGTTCTGCAGCATGTCGCGCAGCAGCGTGTCGGCCAGGCCCACGCCCTGCCAGGACCGCAGCGCCTCGTCGTCCACGCCCACCGCGCGCGGGTAGTCGAGGATGTCGGCGGCGCGCTCCACCAGCACGGCGCGCACTCCATAGGCGCCCAGATAGTTGGCCAGGGTGACCCCGCAGGGGCCGGCGCCGACCACGACGACATCGGTCTGGAGGGTGTTCATTGCGTGATCTCTCCCATGAACTGCAGGAACAGGCGGTTGAAGGTGGCCGGATCCTCGAACTGAGGCCAGTGGCCCACGTCCGCCATCTCCGCATACCGCGCGTGGGGCATGAGCTTCGACACCGCGCGGGCCGTGGCCAGGTAGGTGTCCTTGTCCTCCAGCGATCCGATGACGAGCGCGGGCGCCTCGATGCTTTCCCACTCGTCATCGCCCAGCACGTTGCGCGCGCGCACGTCCGGGTCTTGCAGGCACAGGATGTTGTGCATGGCCCGCGCCATCTCCGGCAACTGGTAGACGCGCTGTCGCACCGCGACGATGTCCGGGATGCGGTTCTTCTCGTCGTGGATGAGGTTGTTGAAGATCTGCTTGACGTTGTCCCAGGTCGGCTCGTCGACGGCCTTGGTGCGCTGGCTCTTGATGCGCGACATGTTGGACGCGTCCGACAGGTAGCCGGCTGCCGACACCATGGTCAGGCTGGCCACGCGCTCCGGGTACGTGACGGCCAGCCGGGCACCGACCCAGCCGCCCAGCGAGCAGCCGATGACGTGGGCTCGGTCCGCGCCGATGGCATCGAGGAAGTCCCTGGCGTGCCGCGCGTACACCGGCGTCTCGAACGGCAGGTCCGGCTTGTCGCTGAAGCCGCAGCCGACCATGTCGATGGCGTAGCAGTCGAAGTGCTTCGACAGCGGCCCCAGGTTCTCCGCGAAGTTTTCCCAGCTGCCGGCCGTGCCGTGCAGCATCAGCACCACGGGCCGGCCCTTCCGGCCGGCGTGCGCGTAGCGCGTTCGGATGCCTGCGGCATCGATCCAGCCCTGCTCGAACGCCACGTCCGTCAGGGCGTTCCAGATGCTCTTGTAGGTTTGCATGAGTGCTCCTTGATGCGGTCGTCGATCACCGTGCGGGGTTGGGCTTGTGGCCCCAGACGGAGCCGGCACCGCCCTCGTCGTAGACGATCTCCAGCGACCAGTCCTTCCTGGGGGCGGCGCAGCCGTACTCGACCAGGAACCCGCCCGGGGAGGCCATGTAGAACGAGATGGCGCGGTCGTTCACATGGCGCCCCAGTGACCGGGCGATGCGCACGCCGTGCCGGTCGCAGCGGTCCAGGGCGCGTCCCACGTCGTCGATCTCGGGCACCTCCAGGTTGATGTGCCGGCAGCCGTGGCGCGGCGCGCCGGGCGTGAAGCTGGCGGCGAGTCCCAGCGAGTGCTGCCGGGGGTTGTCCGCGTGGAACCAGGTGATGGGAAAGGGCACGGGCTCGCCCGAGAGCGACTGCGCGCGCAGGTTGGCCACCTGCAGGCCCAGCACCCCGGTGGTGAAGCGGCTCGTCGCCTCGAACTGCGCGGGCTCGCAGCCGATCACCAGGTGCCCCAGGCCCTGGTCGCCGGTCATGAAGGCCGGCACGCCGGCGGGCGAGCGGAACGGCTGCCTGAAGTTCACGACCGGGCCCCACGCGATCTCGTGCGAATGGCCCGCCGGATCGGTGATCGCGAAGAAGCCGTTGACGCGCCGCGCGATGCATTCGTCGGCGGTGCCGATGCGCGGCTCGCACCCCTCTGCGCGCGCAGTCTCAAGCGCCTGCCGCAGGCCCGCCTCGTCCCGCACCAGCCAGCCCATCGCGGCCAGCTTCTCCTGCGGGGAATCCCGCAGCAGCAGGCGGCAGTCGCGCTCGTCGATCCGCACCCGCAGCGATCCGTCGGGGCCCTCGGACACCATGGCGCCGACCACCTCCTGCAGGTAGGTGCCCCAGCGCGCCAGGTCCGGCGAATCGAGCACGATGTAGCCGAGTTCCTTGATGGTCATGGCTGCTTCGCCGAGCCCTTGTAGATCGCTTCGATCTTGTCGGCGTCCCTGGCGATCAACTGCCCGAACTGCTCGCGCGTGCCCGCCTTCGGCGTCGTGCCGCCGGCCTGCAACTGCTTGACGACCTCCGGCGCGGCGAGCGCCTTGGCCAGCGCGGCATTCAGCTTGGCCAGGCGGTCCGCGGGCACGCCCTTGGGTGCGAGCACGCCCATCCAGCTCTGGATCGACAGCCCGTTGTAGCCCGATTCGGCCAGCGTGGGCACGTCCGGGGCCAGCGTGTCACGCTCGGCGCTGGAAACGGCCAGCAGGTTCACCCGGTTGGACTTGGACAACTGCAGCGCCGATCCCACGGTGCCGAAGGCCAGGTCGATTTCGCCGGCCTGCACGGCCACCGCGGCGGGGCCGGAACCGGGATACGGAATCTCGTTGAGCTTGTAGCCGCCGACCTGTTGCATGCGCAGGAAGGCCAGGTAGTGCGGGCTGCCGTCGCCGTTGTGGCCGGCATTGAGCGGAACGCCTCCGCTGCGGGCTCGCGCCGTGAGGTCCTGCACCGATGCGATGCCGCTCTTCTTGGAGGCCATCAGGGCGATCTGCAGCGCGATCACCTGGCCGACCGGCTCGAAATCCTTGAGCGACTGGTAGGGCAGCTTGCTCGGGAGCTTGCCCAGGCGGTTGAGCGCCTCGTTGATCGAGTGCACGTCGGTGATCCACAGCAGGGTGTAGCCATCGGGCTCGGCCCGCGCCACGTGCTGCGTGGCGATCACGTTGCTGGCGCCGGGGCGGTTCTCGACCACGAATCGCTGTCCCAGGGCCTCGCCCATTTCCTGGCTGACGATCCGCGCCGTGATGTCGGCACCGCCGCCGGCCGCGAACGGAATGACCAGCCGCACCGGCTTGGTCGGGTAGTCGTCGGCTGCGGCCCACGCATGCGCGGCTGCAGCCAGACACCACAGCGCGGCCAGCGACTTGTTCAAGGTACCCATGTCGTGCTCCTCAAGAGTTAAAGTTGGTTGTTCCCGTTTAATGGGACACATGGCCGAAAGATGGGAAAGTATCGGTGAACACGCGCGGCTTGTCAAAGCCGGCGTGCCAGCTCGGTAGGCGCCTCGTGTGTTCAGCGTCGTGCCGGAGCTGACGCGGTCGTGATGAAGCCTGGCGGCCTGGCGCTCGCCGGCTGAGCCGCGAAGACAAGCACCTCATCTTCGAAGGCAACGCCCGCCACGTGTTCGGCCTGAAGGCGATGTGAATCGGGCAACTGCCGCCTTTCGCTCACCCCCGCGTCATCCAGAAGCTCTGGACACGGCAAGCGGTTCCTGATGCAGTCGAGCGGTGGAGGCAAGCGCCGGGCGGGCCTCCACGCAGGCTCACTGACCACTGGAGGCACCATGCTGCAGCAGCCAAGCAAGGACACCGTGAAGCACGGCCTGGCCGCCGGCGCCGAACAGCGGCCCGAGCGTCCCGACTGGACCATCGAGCAGGCCTGGGACCGCTACACGCCGCAGGAGCATGCCGTCTGGAGGACGCTGTTCGAGCGCCAGCGCAAGCTGCTGCCGGGCCGCGCCTGCGACGAGTTCATCCGGGGCATGGACGACCTGCCCATCGGGGCCGACGAGATTCCGAACTTCGAGGCGCTGTCGGACCTGCTGATCAAGCGCACCGGCTGGCAGGTGGTCGCCGTTCCCGGGCTGGTGCCCGACGACGTGTTCTTCGAGCACCTGGCCAACCGCCGTTTCCCCGCCGGGCAGTTCATCCGCAAGCCGCACGAGCTGGATTACCTGGAGGAGCCGGACGTGTTCCACGACGTGTTCGGCCATGTCCCCATGTTGATGAACCCGGCCATCGCCGATTACATCCAGGCCTATGGCGAAGGCGGCTTGCGCGCCCAGCGGCTGGGCGTGCTCGACAAGCTGGCCCGGGTGTACTGGTACACGGTCGAGTTCGGCCTGTTGCGCCAGCCCGATGGCCTGCGCATCTACGGCGCCGGCATCGCCTCGTCGGCCGCCGAGACGGTGTTCTCGGTCGAGGACGACTCGCCCAACCGCATCCGCTTCGAGCTGGAACGGGTGATGCGCACGCGCTACCGCATCGACGATTTCCAGGAAACGTATTTCGTCATCGGCCACCTCGACGAGCTGCTGCGCCTGGCGCAGATCGACTTCGCGCCGACCTACGAGCGCGTGCGGCAGGCTGCCGATCTCGAGCCCGGTGACGTGCTCGACACCGACGGGGTCATCACCCGCGGCACGGGGCGCTACCACGCGGCCAAGCGGGCAGGGGGCCGGTGATGGGCGCCCAGCCGGCCACCGTCCTCGTCACCGGCGCGGCCGGGCACCTGGGCCGCGCGGTCGCGGCGGCCTTCGCGCAGCAGGGCTCGCGCCTCGTGCTGATGGACCGTACCGCCGACGCGCTGCAGCGCACCTGCGGGCACCTGCCCGAGGCGCTGCTGCTGCCGGTGGACCTGCTCGATGCCGAGCAGGTCCGGCACGGGGTGGACCAGGCGCGCACGCGCTTCGGCCGCATCGACGCGCTGTGCCACCTGGCCGGGGGCTTTCGCATGGGCGAGGCGGTGCATGAGACCTCGGCGGCCACCTGGGACTTCCTGATGGACCTGAACGCCCGCAGCCTCGTGCACGTGGCCCGGGCGCTGGTGCCGCTGCTGATCGCCGACGGCGGTGGCCGCATCGTCACCGTCGGCGCGGCGGCCGCCGCCAGGGGCGCGGCGCAGATGGGCGCCTACGCGGCGTCGAAGAGCGCGCTGATCCGCCTGACCGAGGCCCTCTCGGCCGAGCTGAAGGACCGCCACATCAATGTCAATTGCGTGCTGCCGTCCATCATCGACACGCCCGACAACCGCGCCGCCATGCCCGACGCCGACGCGTCACGCTGGGTGGCGCCCGATGCGCTCGCCGCGGTGATCGTCTTCCTGTGTTCGGATGCGGCGCGAGCCCTGCATGGCGCGGCGATTCCGGTCACGGGCCGGGTTTGATGCCAGCGCGCCCCTTGCCACAATGCCGCCATGCCGCGTCGCCCCGTCAATGTCCATCGCGCCTACCACGCCCACGTCTACTTCGACGCCGACACCGTCGACCAGGCCCGCGCCCTCTGTGAAGAGGCGGCGCGCCGGTTCGGGATCTCGATGGGCCGGGTTCACGAAAAGCGGGTCGGTCCCCACCCGCGTTGGAGTTGCCAGCTCGCGTTCGCGGCAGGGGATTTCGAGCGCGTCGTGCCCTGGCTCGACGAGCACCGCGGCGGGCTGGACGTGTTCGTGCATGGCTTGAGCGGAGACGCCCTCAAGGACCACACCGATTTCGCCTACTGGCTGGGCAACGACTGGCCACTCGACCTGCGGCAGTTCCAGCAGGACTAGGGGCCTGTCCACACGGTTCTCGCGTGATGCGTTGCGGGCCCTGGACTCGCAGCGGCCCCGGTCGCGGGTCCTGGGCGCGCCAGTGTTCCAGCGGACACTCGAGCACGACCGTTTCCTACTCTCGACCGCACGAAGCGCCGACAGGCCCGCACTCGCCGCCAGTCGACCATGTGTTCCAAGAAGCCGGAAAAGGCATCCGGCAAGGGAAGGGAGGCGGCCATGGGTTCGCACGCGCACGGGGCTTCGCCATGCTCCACCCGCTGATCGCACTTCCCGCGGTCGGCGCCGCGGCCTACATGGCGGCCCTGGCCTGGCTGTGGATGCGACAGGAACGGCTCTTGTTCGAGCCCGCCTGGCTCGCCTCGGACCAGCCCGTCTCCGACGAGGCCGACGTGCGCGAATTCATGGTCGACGTTCCCGGCGCTCGATTGTCCGTGGCGCAGCTGAAGCTGCCCGATCCCCGTGGGGTGGTGTTCTACCTGCACGGCAACTCGGGCAACCTGCGGAAGTGGTTCGTGCAACTGGACGTGTTCCGCGAAATGAACTTCGACGTGGTCATGATGGATTACCGCGGCTACGGCAAGAGCAGCGGCCAGATCGAAAGTGAATCGCAGTTGCGCGCCGACGTGCGGGCCGTGTGGAACGCGATCGCCGGGGACTATGCAGGCCGGCGCCTTGTCGTCTCGGGCCAGTCACTGGGGACCGCGTTGGCGGCGGCGCTGTCGGCCGAACTGTGCGCCGCGGGCTGCGTGCCCGACCTCACGCTGCTGATCTCGCCCTACCGCAGCATGCGTGCCCTGGCCGACGAACTCTTTCCCTGGGTGCCGGCGCGCATCCTGCGCTATCCGCTGTCCACGATCGACCATGCCTGCCAGGTCAGGGGGCCCGTGTTGCTGGTGCATGGGGACCGGGACGAGCTGATCGGACTGCATCACAGCGTGGCCATCCGCGATGCCCTGCCGGGGTGCCACCTGCTGTGCGTCGAGGGAGCGGGGCACGGCGACGTGCACCGCTTTCCTTCCTTCAGGCAAGGACTGGCCGCCGCGCTGGTGGCGCTCGCCGATGAGGCAGCCGCCACGCCACCGGTGCGTCCGCGCGGCATCGAAGCCTTGCCCGAGTGCCCTGGAATACCGGAGCGCGCCCCGGGGGCAGTCGGTGCCTCAGTGGAGTAGCTCCATCGGACTATTAGGCGAGGGCGGACCTGCGCCATACAGTGACCCGCATGGGAGTGCTCGTCTCACCGGCATCCATTCCTCCCGGCGGGAGGTCGGAGCAAAGCGCCACGCGCTCCAGCGGTTCTGCAGCGAGCGATCAACGGGTCGCCGCCGGCCACTCTTCGCAGTTGGCGGCGTTCCGTGCGTTGCTCGAGACGCGAACCGGGCGCACGTTCGGCGACCCCGGCGCGCTGCATGCGTTCTCGGTGGCGGAGTTCAGGACCTTCTGGGAGGTCCTCCTCAAATGGTGCGGCCAGCCTTTGGGCATCGCCGGCGCCGCGGAACCGGTCTGCATCGGTGACGACTGCGAGCACGCGACCTTCTTTCCCTGCCTGCAGCTGAACTACGCCGACAGCCTCCTGAACCTGGAGGTGGCCGGGGCCGGCGCACCGGCGCTGACCCAGTGCCATGCCGACGGCTCGAGCGAGTCCTGGACGCGGGGCGAACTGCGCGAGCGCGTGGCCCGCCTCGCCGCCGCGCTGGTCGGCATGGGCGTGGGCGAGGGCGACCGGGTGGTGGCCGTGATGCGCAACGACGGGCTCGCCGTGATGGCGGGGCTTGCCGTCGCGGCGGTGGGTGCGACCTTGTCGACCGCGTCGCCGGAGATGAGCGTGCAGGCCCTGCTGGACCGGTTCGGCCCGCTGCGTCCTCGCCTGCTCTTCGCCCACCTGGCGCCGCTGCCCGGCGACACGGGCACGCCGGTCGACGAGAAGCTCGCCGACCTCGCGCGGCAGCTGGATTCGCTGCAAGGCGTGGTCAGCCTCGATGGCGGCCCATTGCCGGACGGCGCCAGCGTGTTGCAGCTCGACGGGCTGCTGCAGGCGCGGGCCTCGGGCAGCTTCGAGTGGCCGCGGTTCAGCTTCAACCACCCGCTCTTCATCATGTTCTCGTCGGGCACCACCGGGCGGCCCAAGTGCATCGTGCACGGGGCCGGCGGCAGCCTGCTCGAGCATGTGAAGGAGCACCGGCTGCACACCGACCTGCAGCCCGGCGACCGCCTGTATTTCCACACCAGCTGCAGCTGGATGATGTGGAACTGGCAACTCTCGGCCCTGGCCAGCGGCGTCGAGATCGTGACCTACGACGGCACCATCTCCAGCGTGGACCGCCTGTGGCGGCTGGTGTCCGAGCAGCGCGTCACCGTCTTCGGCACCAGCCCGGCCTACCTGAAGATGTCGCAGGAGGCGCAGCTGGAGCCGGGGCGGCAATTCGACCTGGGTGCCCTGCGGGCCGTGCTGTCCACCGGCGCCGTGCTGTACGACGCGCAGTTCGACTGGGTCACGCGCCAGGTCAAGTCCGTGCCGGTGCAATCCATCAGCGGCGGCACCGACATCATCGGCTGCTTCGTGCTCGGCCATCCCGATCGGCCCGTGGTGGCGGGCGAGGCGCAGTCGCGCAGCCTGGGCCTGGATGTGCAGGCGTGGCGCGAGGGCGCCCCGGCCGAGGGGGTCGGCGAGCTGGTCTGCGTCAACCCGTTCCCGTCGCGCCCGCTGGGCTTTTACGGCGACACGGATGGAAGCCGCTTCCATGCCGCGTACTTCAGCCAGAACCCGGGCGTGTGGACCCACGGCGACCTGATCGAGTTCTCGCCGCAGGGGGGAGCGCGCCTGCACGGGCGCAGCGACGGGCTCTTGAACGTGGCGGGCATCAAGTTCGCCCCGGCCGAGATCTACCGCGTGCTCGCCGACATTCCGGCCATCCGCGAAGCCATGGTGGTCGAGCGGCGGCCCGCGGACGCATCGGCGGCCGGCGGCCCCGAGATCCTCGCCCTGCTGGTGCTGCGCCCCGGCGCCGTGCTGGACCGGGCGCTGGAGGCGCAGGTCCGTCGCGACATCGCCGCGCGCCTGTCGGCCGCGCACGTGCCGGACCGCATCATCGACGTGCCGCAGTTGCCGGTCACGCACAACGGCAAGGTCTCCGAAGCCGCCGCCCGCGCCGCGGCCAGCGGGCTGCCGCTGCAGAACCTCTCGGCCCTGCGCAACCCCGAGTGCCTGGAGGCCATCCGCGAGCATCCCGGCCTGCGCGACGCGCCGCCCGCCGCGGAGCTGGCGCAGGGCGAGGACCTGCTCGCGCAGCTGCAGTCCGTGTGGCGGCAGCTGCTGGGCATGGACGTCGGCCTGGAGGACGACTTCTTCGAGCTGGGCGGCAACTCGCTGCTGGCGGCGCGCATGATGCGCGAGATCCAGAAGCTGACCGGTCGCTCGCTGCCCCTGGGGACGCTGATGTGCGCGCCCACGGTGGCCAAGCTGGCTTCCATCCTGTCCCAGGACACGCCGGCCGCGGCCTCCTCCATGCTGGTGCGCATGCGCGAAGGCGAGGGCCGGCCGATCTTCATGGCCCATGGCATGAACGGCACCACGATGGACTGCTGGCCGCTGGTGCGCGCCCTGCAGACCGGCCGTCCGGTGTGGGCGTTCCAGGCTCGCGGCCTGGACGGCGAGCAGGCGCCGCACGAGCGGGTCGAGGAGATGGCGCAGGCCTACATCGAGCTGATGCGCAGCATCCAGCCCGAGGGTCCGTACGCGCTCACCGGCTTTTCCTTCGGTGGCCTGGTGGCCTACGAGATGGCGCAGCAACTGATCGCGCAGGGAGAGAAGATCGAACTGCTGTTCCTGATCGATCCGCACCTGCAGCAGGATCTTTCGGCGCCGTCCCGGCTCTGGCACCAGCTCACCCGGCTGGTGCACCGGCTGTGGCGCATGCCCCGGTCGGAGCTGCCCCGCTTCCTGCAGGACCGGGTGCGGCAGGCCGGCATCAAGCTGCGGGTGCGCCTGGGCCTGGCGCCGCCACCCCGGCCCAGTGCGGGCCTGGCCATGGCGCCGGTGCACCAGCGCGTCTTCGACAGCCTGTGGTGGGCCCTGCTGGCGTACCGGCCGGCGCCCTACCTGGGCGGCTCCATGGTCTTCGTCCGCTCCGCCGAGCCCTTCGGCCCCTTCTTCGATCCCATGCCCGTGTGGCGGCGCGTCTCGGGCGGCAGGCTGCGCCAGATCAACCTGCCCGGCACCCACCTGGCGCTGGTGCGGCAACACGCCCAGCCGCTGGCGGCCGCGCTCGATGCGGCGCTGCGGGCCAGCGCAGCCCCGACGACCACGTAACGACTGGAAGGTCTCGTGCCCGGGCTGGGCGCCCCGCCCCCGGCGGTCGAACTCGTGCCAGCATGTCGCTCTCCGCCACGTCGACCCCGCCGCCGACATCCCATGTTCGAAGAGCTGCCGCTTTGGGTGAACCTCCTGCTGTTCGCAGCGTCCGCCGCAGCGGTCTGGCTGTCCGCCGTCCAGCTGACGCGTGCCGTGGAGGCGATCGCGGCGCGCACCGGCATGGGCCAGGAGATCGCAGGCGTGCTGCTGCTGGGCGGCGTGACCTCCTTGCCGGAGCTGGCCGTGGCCGTGACCGCCACCACCCGTGGCTCGCCCGCGCTGACCATCAACGACCTGCTGGGCTCGGCGGCCATCAACGTGCTGCTGCTGGTGTTCGCAGACGCCTTGATCCGCGGCCGCGCCCTGACTTCGGTCCAGGGCTCGCCCAAGGTGCTGCTGATCGGCGTGCTCGGCGTGATCGTCATGGCCATCGTGGTCGCTCCCACCGTCACCGGGGACACCCTGCTGTGGGGAATGGGCCGCTGGAGCTGGGTGAGCCTGGTCGTGTTCGCGGGTGCGATCTGGTTCATGGGGAACTCGCAGGCGCCGCGCGGCTGGTCGCCGCTGGACCACGGGCAGCCGTTGCGGAAAACGCAGCGCGAGGACGAGGGCTCGCGCGATGGGCGGCTGAGATCACGGGTGATGCGCGCGATCGCCTCCGGCGCCGGGGTGCTGGTGTCCGGCTTCGTGCTCGCCAGCACGGGCGAGGCGGTGGCCGAGGGAACGGGCCTGGGCACCAGCTTCTTCGGCGTGGTCGTGCTGGCCTTCGCGACCTCGCTGCCCGAGGCCAGCACCGTCTTCACCGCGGTGCGCATGAAGCGCTACGAGATGGCGATGTCCGATGTGCTGGGCACCAACATCTTCAACGTCACCATCATCGCGCTGGTCGATGCCCTGCACGACGGCGAACCCGTGCTGCTCGAGACGGGTCGCTTCGCCAGTTTCAGTGCGCTGCTGGCGCTGGTGCTGACCGGCCTGTTCCTGATCGGCTTGATCGAGCGGCGCGACCGCACCGTCGGAAGGCTGGGCGTCGATTCGATCCTCGCGTTGATCGCCTACACCGGCGGGCTGTTCGTGCTGTACGCGCTGCGCTGAAGAACATCCGTCGGTTCAGCGGACCAGCTTCTGCCAGCTGCCGTAGCGCTCACGGATGGGGCCGCGCCGCAGGCTCAGAAGCACCAGCGCCACCCCCAGGACCACGCCCACCGCGGCCACCGTGGTACCGGCGGCGAGGAACAGCGGGGTCGCCGCCAGTGCAATGCCCAGGGGCACGATGAGGAAGCGTACGGCGCGTGCGACCTCGGCGGCGGCCACCGACAGCACGGTGAGCACCAGCGACCCGATCACGTGGTGCGTGTTCGCCAGGTCGCCATCGACGCCAAGCACCGGGCGCGTGAACAGCAGGAACAGGCCGATGAGCGCGGCCAGCCACAGGTTCCACGGCAGGCCCACGCCACCGCGGGTGATGTCCTTGAGCACCGCACCGGGCGATCGGTCGAACTCGTCGGCCAGCGCCGGGCCCTTGGACGCGGCGGTGTCGTCGGTGTCGCCGACGAAGAACACGCGCAGCGCGCTCTGGCCCGCTTTCACGCGCCGCCGCAGGAACTGCAGCGTGGCCAGCAGTTCGTCCAGCGAGTACGGAATCTGCAGCAGCACCGCGGCCGCGCCGATCAGCGCGATCGTGCTCCAGGTGCCGATCAGCACCGGCTGGATGATGATGAAGAAGATCGACGTGATGCCCAGCGGCGCGATCATCAGGCCGAACAGCACCACCAGCCAGGGCATGGTGCGCCAGCGCCGGCGCGATCCGACGATGCCGGTGAGGATCTCCAGCAGGTAGGTGTAGCCGCCCACCGCGGCGTCGGAGACGGGCCAGGCCTTGGAGATGGACGAGGTGATGATTTCCTCGGTGCCGTTCTGCGGGTCGGCCGCCGATCCGGCGAAGAACGGGTCCCACACGTCGGGGATGTGGCCGAGCTGGTAGGCCGCCAGGTAGCGCGAGACGTACAGGCCCACGATGGCCAGCCAGATGATCGGCAGCCGCTGTGTCCAGTCCGACGGGTTGTAGCTCCATCCGGGTGGAACCGTCGGGCCGGCGAGGGCCGCGATGGCCGAGGGTCCGGGCTCTGGCCGGGTGCCGACGGCGAGCGCGAAGGCCAGGGCCCCGACCAGCGTGTCCGAAAGGTAGGCCGCGGCGTTGGGCGTGGAGAACAGGAAGGGCACCGCCATCACCAGCGCGCCGATGCCGGCGCAGAACCAGCGCGCCCACCGGGCCCGCCAGGACAGCGCCACGGCCGCGCCGGCCGTGAGCAGCACGCCCAGCACGATCTCGCTCCAGCGCAGCAGCGGCGACTCGACCGCGATGAGCAGCGGCTGCGTGAACAGCCAGGTGCCCAACGCCATGTTCGCCAGGTGGGCCCAGCGGTTCTCGGCATGCTGCGCCCGCAGCAGGGCCTCGTGCCGGGTGCGCAGGTCTTCGGCGTTGCTGCCGATCTGCTGGGCCTCGGCGACGCGTGCCGGCGGGGTGATGCCGTTCTGGCGGTACCACTCGGCCGGGTCCTTCTTCAGCGCGGCCACCAGCGCCGGCAGTTCGTTCTTCAGGCGGTGGCGCGGCTCCCAGCCGAGCAGCTCGCGCGCGCGGCGCACGTCGAGCGCGTAGTGGTCGTCGGCCATGGCGACCATGAAGGGCTTGATGAAGGGCTCCTCGCCGCGGTCGATCGCATCGGGGATGACCGGCTCCAGCTTGGCCTGGGCCCAGGCACCCGCCGCGGCCAACGGCTTGGGCACGCGCAGGGTCGGCCAGTCGTCGGCGCCATGGATCAGGTAGCCCAGCTCGTCCTGCAGCCGGTCGTAACCCATCGCCTCGGGTTCGCCGATGAGGATCTCGGCCTCGCGCGGCAGCGAGTGGCGGCGATCGATGGTGCGGCGGAACGCGTCGAGCATGTCGTCGCGGTGCAGCATCGACTGCCCGACCTCGGTGTCGCCCGAGTACAGGTGGCTTTGCAGGTCGCGCTCGTAGATGCGCGACACCTGCTGCGCGAGCGTGGGCACCATGGACTGCGCGTCGTACACGCCGGCCAGCCGCAGCAGCACGTACGGCATGTCGCCGTGCCCTTCGCGGATCACGGCTTCGGCCGCCGCCTTGGACTTGGGATAGGCCCAGCGCGGCTCGATCGGCTGCCGCTCGTCGATGTGTTCGCCGGGTCGGCAGGGGGCGTGCACCAGCATCGTGCTGGCATACAGGAACTGCTCCACCTCGAACGGCTGCAGCGCAGCCACCAGGCGGCGCGTGCCCTCCACGTTCACCGTGTCATACAGCGGGTTGTCCTCGCCGGTGAAGTCGAAGTAGGCGGCCAGGTGCACGACGCTGGCGATGCGCGTGCCGTGGCGGTGGCGAAACTCGCGCATCGCGTTCGCCACCGACTCGTCGGACGAGAGGTCGCACTCGATCAGGGGAAAGTCCGCCTCGGCCGCCTCGCGTGACAGGCCCACGATGCGGTAGTCCGATGCCAGGGCCTGGGCCAGCGTGCGACCCAGGTTGCCGTCGGCACCCGTGATCAGGACGATCGGTCGGGCCTGCGACTCAGCCATGCGTCGAACGGCGCCGCCAGGCGCCTGGGCGCACGCGCCCGGTGGTCCAGCACGTGGTCGCTGTCGGATGGCAGGAGTCGATCGCCGGGTGTCGCATGGGTGGGGCGTGCTTGGTGCCGCTGTTCGGCATGAGGCTGCGTCGGGCCATCGTAGGCGGCGGTGCGCACCGGCCCTGTCGGACACGGCCGCGCCGTGCACCCGACGCCGCTGGGGAGGCCGCCCGTGAACCCGCGCGGGCCCTTATTGCGGCTTCCCGCCCGCGGGTGGGGAGCCCGTGGGGCTGCTGCCGAAGGCGCCGAGATGGCGGCTCGCCTGCGCCATGAAGCTTGGGTTGTTCGGGTCCTGGTAGGCCTCGCGGCTGAACCCCTTCAGCGCATCCAGCCGCGTGCGGCCGGTGTCCAGGGCGAGCGCCGGCTGGCCGGCTGGCGCCTGCAGCGCGCGCAGCGGCACGGCGACCCGGTTGCCGTCGCCCGACGCCTGCTGGTCGAGCTTGATGACGGCGTAGCTGGGCCTGGCCTGGTTGATGTTCAGGACCAGGTCTTCGATCTCGCCCAGCGGCGCGCCCGCCGCGCCCGTGACGCGCTGGCCCATCAAGGTGCTGACCGGCCGCATGAAGCGGGCAGCGGTGCGGCGCTGCAGGCTCCAGGATTTGTCGAGTTGCGCCAGTCGATCGGCGTCGCCCAGGATGGTCTTCCAGTCGGCCTGCGGGACCGCCACCTTCTCCAGGGTCTGCGGCCGGCCTTCGTAGACCAGCGACTGCCGTGCGGGCCCGAGCGCCAGGCGGCTGGCGGGCACCAGGGCGACGCGCTCGCCCGGTGCCGTGCCCCGCCCCAACGCGATCACCAGGTAGCGAACGACCCCGGTCTGGTTGTTCACGAGCACGTCGCGCACCGGGCCGATCACCTCGCCCTGGCGGCCGCGCACCTCCATGCCGATGGCACGGCTGGCCCGCAACGCGCGCGATTCGGCGACGCGCGCCGTGGCCGAATGCGAGGCCGTCACCCCCTCGCCGGACGGCGCGGCGGCCCAGGACGGGCCCGCTGCGAGCGCCGCGACTGCGATGGCCGCCGCGAGCGGTGGATGGATCGGCTTGGATCGAAACATCGGAAGTCTCCTTTCATCACGAACACGTTCAGGCCGGCTCGGTCGTCGTCAGCGCCTGGCGGGCGAGGCCAGCAGCGGAGCCAGCCAGAGCGGCACCAGCGCGAGCCCGCCACCCACCAGCAGCCAGCTGCCCAGCGATTGCACGCCGCTCGGCGAGAACAGCATCGTTCCGGCGCCGGCCAGCATCGCCAACAGCGACAGGGTACCGGCGATCACGGCGATCAGGGGCCGACCCAGCGCCCGCAGCGGCGCGCGTGGGTCCTCGCCGCACAGACGGGCGGTGCGCCGCCACCAGCCATAGGGCCGGACCCGGGCGTAGAACGCGCCCAGCGTCGCGTCGTCGGTGGCCGGCGTCAGCAGCGCCGCGAGCACGGCCACGGTCGTTGTGACCAGCGCCATCAGCGCCAGCCGCAGCCACTCGCGCTCGGGGTCGGTGCCCAGCAGGAACAGCAGCAAGGGCGCCGTGACGAGCGAGGCGGCCATGGCGGCCAGCTCGGCCTGGAGATTGATGCGCTCCCACAACCAGCGCAGCACCAGCACGGCGCCCATGCCGGCACCGAAGAGCAGTGAGATGAACCAGGCGGTCTGGATGGAGCCGAGGTGGACCACGACGGCCAGCGCGAACGCCATGATCAGCAGGTTGGACAGGCGCGCCACCCGCACCAGCTCGCGCGGGCCGGGGCTGCGCTTGAGCCAGCGCCGGCAGACGACGCCTGCGTACACGTCATTGCTCCAGTAGGACGCGCCCCAGTTCAAGTGGGTGTCGAGCGTGGAGGCCAGGGCCGCCAGCAGCCCTACCAGCATCAGCCCACGCGCGCCGGGCGGCAGCAACTCGTCGATGCCGCGCACGAAGGTGAGTTCACGCGCCGCCGCGAACCCCGGCGACGCGGCGTCCGCCGGTGAGAACGGGTACAGCACCAGCAGGCCCAGCGCGATCGCCAGCCACAGCAGGCTGCGCAGGAAAACCTGCAGCCACGCGAAGAGCACGGGGGCACGCCGCGCGCCCAGGTCGCTGTGGCAGGCCATGGATCGCTGCGCGAGATAGCCGGTGCCGTCGGCATTCATCTGGAACAGCCATTGCAGGCCGATCAGCACGAGGAAGGGCATCAGCACCTCGCCGCCGGAAGGCGGCGTGAAGGACAGCATGCGCGCGGCCGCGTCGCTGCCGTAGAGGGCGGCCAGCCGGTCGGGCAGGCCGGCCAGTCCACCGGCCGCGTCCAGCGCGAACCACGCATAAAGCGCCGTGCCGATCATCGCCAGCGCGAACTGCATCACGTCGGTGCGGACGACGGCACGCAATCCGCCGGTGATCGAGTAGGCCGCGGTGAATGCGAGGATCAGCACGATGGAGACCAGGCTGTTGGTGTGGGCCACCGCGGGCGCCAGGCCGGTGATGCTGTCGCCCACGGCGAAGCCACTGGCGACCACCAGGCCCTGCAGCGGCAGGTAGACGGAAGGCGGCAACCACTCGTGCCACGGCATGAACACCTCGGCGATGCGGATCGCCGCCACCAGGACCATGGCCAGCACGACGCAGTTGATCACCGTGCCGTAGTAGATGGCCTTGAGCAGTCGCAGTGCGACGACACCACGGCCGCTGTACCGAACCTCGGCGAGTTCGGCATCGGTCAGCACGCCCGCCCGGCGCCACCCAGCCGAAAACACGAAGGCCATCGCCAGGAAGGCCAGCGCATAGATCCACAGGCGCCACAGCGAAAACACGCCGGCCGTGGCCACCAGCCCGGTCACCAGCAAGGGCGTGTCGGCGGCGAACTGGGTCGCCGCCATCGACGTTCCCGCCTGCCAGCCCGGCAGGCGGCGGCCCGCGAGGAAGTACTCGTCCAGCCCATGCGAGGCCTGGCCTCGCGCGTGCAGCCCCGATCCGATGCTGTACAGGACGAAGGCTCCGAGGATGAGGAGGTCCAGCATGCCGGTGAGTCTAGGCCCGGTGAACACGATCTGGCCCCGCTCGCACGGGCAGCCGGACACCCGTCCGGTGACAGCCCAGGCTCAGCGGGCGGCACCGGCCGAAGCGCCCCTCATGGGTGGGCGCAAGGTGCCCCAGGCGAAGGCGCAGGCGGCCACGGCAGGGGCCGCGATGGCGGAGAGCATCGGCATCGGATCGCCATGGGCGAAGACGCTCACCGTGCCCATCACGAGGATGCCGCAGACGAAGTGCATGGTGCCGGCCAGGGCCGACGCCGCGCCGGCGATGGGGCCGTGCGCCTCCAGCGCCAGCACCATGCTCGTCGGCACCACCAGGCCCAGCGCGCCGTAGCCGGCGAACAGCATGGGCAGCATGACCCACAGGCTGTCCGCGCCCAGTCCGTGGACCACCAGCGTCGCGACCATGATGGCCGCGTACACGGTGACCGCCACCTTGACCATGGGCGCGAGCCCGAAGCGCCGGCCCAGGCGCGCCGTCAGTTGCGAGGCGCCGATGAACGCCGCGGCGTTGGCCGCGAAGGCCACGCTGTACTCACGCGGACTCAGCCCGTAGTGGTCGATCAGCACGAACGACGAGGTGGCCAGGTAGGCGAAGAAGCTCGCCACGCCGAAGCCGCCGATCAGCGACAGGCCCATGAAATGCCCGTCGCGCAGCAGCACGGCATACGAACGCAAGGCACTTCGGAGACTGCTGCTGGCGCGCTCCTCGAGCGGCCGCGTCTCGGGCAGGAAGTTGTGCACCAGGGCGGCCGCCAGCGCGGCTGCCCCCACCACCGCCCAGAACACCGCGCGCCAGCCGAAGGCCTCGATCAGCAGGCTGCCGGTGAGCGGGGCGAGGATGGGCGAGACGCTGAAGACCAGCATCAGCATGGACATCAGGCGCGCCGCCTCGGTGCCGGTGTGCAGGTCGCGCACCACCGCGCGCGGGATCACCATGCCGGCGCAGGCGCCCAGGCCTTGCACGAAGCGCATCGCCACCAGCGTGCCCGCGTCCGGGGCCAGCGCGCAGCCGATGCTGCCGAGCGAGAACAGCGCCAGGCCGAAGTACAGCGGCCGCTTGCGACCCAGCATGTCCGACACCGGGCCGTAGATCACCTGGGCCATGCCCAGCGCCAGGAAGAAGACGATCAGGCTGGCCTGCACCGTGGCCGGCGACGCCTGCAGGGAGCGGCCGATGGTCGGCAGCGCCGGCAGGTACATGTCGATGGCGAAGGGGCCCACGGCCGATACGAGGCCCAGCACCAGCGCCAGCCCGAAAAAGGATCTCTGCATCGGGTGGGATTGTGAGGGAGGCTGCGGCGTCGACCTGCGCGCCTGGCGCGCGGCAGCCGCGCCCGGGGCCGGCATCTAAACTCATGCGTGTGCCCCCAGCTTCCTTCCCTTCCCGCGTGCGCCTGAACGCCATGTCGCGCTCAGCCACCCTCGCAGCCCGGCTTCGTCCGCTGGCCATCGCCCTGGCCGCTGCCGCTGCCGCGGCCTGTTCCAGCACCCCACCCGCCAGCACGGCCGCAGGCGCGGCATCCGCACGGGCCGTGTCGCCGTCCCCTGCGACGCCGGCCATCAAGGTGGGCATTGCCCTCGGCGGGGGCGCGGCCAAGGGTTTCGCCCACATCGGCGTCATCAAGATGCTGGAGGCCAACGGCCTCGCGCCCGCCGTGGTGGCCGGGACCAGCGCGGGCAGCGTGGTGGGCGCTCTCTATGCCAGTGGCATGAACGCGTTCGAGCTTCAGGAGCAGGCCGTGGGGCTCGACGAGTCCAGGATCCGTGACCTGCAGCTGTCCTCGGGCGGACTGTTGCTGGGGCAGAAGCTCGAAGACTACGTGAACGAGCAGGTGCGGCGCCAATCGATGGAGCGCCTTGCCAAGCCCTTCGCCGCGGTGGCCACCCGCCTGGAGGACGGCGAGCGCACGGTGTTCGTCCGGGGCAACACCGGCCAGGCCGTGCGGGCCTCCAGCAGCGTTCCCGGCGTGTTCCAGCCGGTGGCCATCGGCAAGTTCCATTTCGTCGATGGCGGCGTGGTCAGCCCCGTGCCTGTCGATGCCGCGCGCGAACTGGGCGCCGATGTGGTCATCGCGGTGGACATCTCGAACAAGGCTCGCGGCCAGACGCCCACCGGCATGCTGGGGACCATCGGCCAGTCCATCGCCATCATGGGACAGAAGCTCGGCCAGGCCGAGCTGTCCCGCGCCGACGTCATCGTGCGGCCGCAGGTCCTCGACATCGGCGGCACCGACTTCTCCAAGCGTGCCGGCGCCATCCTGGAAGGCGAGAGGGCGGCGCTGGCCGCCATGCCCCAGATCCGCGAGCGCATCGCGCAGCTGCAGGCGGCGCGCGAACAAGCCACCCGACTCGCGCAGCAGAAGGCGGCGCAGGCGCAGCACCAGGCCTGCCTGGAGCAGCGCTCGCGCCTGCAGAAGCTGGCGGGCCTGGCGGGGCTGGATGGTGCCTGTGCGGTGGAGGGGGCTGATTAAGGGCGCGCCTGCGCCGGCCCCGCGGGGAATGCCGAGCGACGCGGCACAGGCTCCCGGTGGGTCGGGGGCTGAGTGCGTACGCCACGGTTCTTCACCCGATCCCGGAGCAGATCCTCGGCGGGGTACCCGCGAACGCCGACTGCCGGCACGTGTCTCACCCCATGAGAAGTTCACAAGCCACGCGCCAACCGAGCTTTCACAATCGCCTGCGCCAGGGATGAACGAAGACAGCAGGCATGATTCGCGTTCCTTCGTCCGTCCGGGCTCGCCTGGCGCCTGCGCCCTGCTCGGTGCGCCGCCTCTTCGGCCAGCGTCCGAGACGAACCAGACGCGACGACCGGAAATTCATCACCACCACGAGGAGACAAGATGATTCGCAACCTTCTTTGCCGTGCCCTGTTCGCAGGGGCCGTGCTCGCATCCGTCGGTGCCGCCTTCGCGCAGCCCGCCAAGTACCCCAGCCGACCTGTCACGGTGATCAACCCCTACCCGGCGGGGGGCGGCTCCGACCTCGTGGCCCGCGTCCTGCAGAACCGCCTGGCGCAGCTCCTGGGCGAGCCGGTGGTCGTGGACAGCAAGCCCGGCGCCAGTGGCGGTATCGGCTCGGAGATGGTGGCCCGGGCCAACCCGGACGGCCATACCCTGCTGGTCAACAACAGCACGCTCGTCATCAACGAAGCATTGGGCGGTCCGCAGCGTTTCGAGGTCCAACGCGACCTGGTCCCGATCGCGGGTGTCGCGTCCGTCCCGGTCGCCCTGGCCGTCAATTCGCAGCTGCCGTTCAAGAGCTTGCAGGACCTGGTCGCGCACGCCCGCGAGAACCAGGGCAAGGTCGCCTGGTCCTCCTGCGGCAACGGCTCGCCGCAGCACCTGATCGGCCTGCGTTTCGCCCAGGCCCTGAAGCTCTCGATGATCCACGTGCCCTACAAGGGCTGCGCCCCTGCCATCATGGATGGCGTGAGCAATGCCGTGCCGGTGCTGTTCACGACGGTGCAGAACGCCGATGCCCAGGTCAAGGCGGGCAAGCTGCGGCTGCTGGCGGTGGGCGGACAGGAGCGTTTCCCGGGCGCGCCTGACGTACCCACCTTCGGCGAAGCGCTCGGGCTGAAGGACTTCGATGCCGAGGTGTGGTTCGCCTTCTTCGCGCCAAAGGGCACGCCGCCGGCCATCGTGTCCCAGCTGGAGCGGCACATCGCCACGGCGTTGGGCGACAAGGACATTCAGAAGGCCTACATCGACCGGCAGATGTCGCCGCAACTGCTGCGCTCCCAGCAGCTCGCGCAGCGCGTCGCCTCCAACCTGGAGCAGTTCCGGCAGATGAAGGCGCAGTTCGACCTCAAGCTGGAGTGACCGGCGCAGGCGGCGAGGCCGGCGCACCGGAGCCGACGCACCGGTGCCGCTTCAACCCTTCGCCAGCCTCTCGACCAACGCCTCGCAACTGCTCACTCGGCGATGCTGGCCATGTCCTCCAGCGCCGCCCGGTGGGTCTGTTCCCGCGGTCATGAGTCGGCGGCCGTGCCGAGGCGGACCACGCCTTCGCGCGCGAGGGCCTCGATCTGCTGCGCCGAATAGCCGGCCGCGCGCAGCGCCTCGGCGCCACCGTCGCCGACCTCGGGCATGCCCGAGCGCAGGCCGAAGCGGTGTCCACCCATCTCGATGGGCAGCGCGGGCAGCTTGGCCACCGTGCCACCCGCGACGGATACCTCCAGCAGGCCGCCGGCGTTCAGGTGCGGGTCGTCCACCAGGTCCTGCGGGCGCGCCACCGGGGCGAAGGGCAGGCCGATGTCCTCGAGGCGGGCCATGAGGTCGACCTTGGAGAAAGTGCGCAACGCTTCGGTGACCACCGGGATCACGCGCTCGCGCTGCATCACGCGATCGTTGTTGCTCGCCAGCTGCGGATCGTCGACGAAGCGTTCCAGGCCGAAGGCTTCGCAGAAGCGCCGCCATTGCGTGTCGGTGACGACGGCCACGAACACCCGCTCCCCTTCGCGCGACTCGAAGATGTCGTACACCGCCCAGGCCGACTGGCGCTGCGACATCGGCGGCGGCGCGGTGCCGGTCACCGCGAACTGCGCGATGTGCTGGCCCACCAGGAAGGCCGTGGTCTCGTACAGGGCCGTTGCGATCTGCTCGCCGCGGCCGGTGGCCTGGCGCCGCACCAGCGCCGCCAGGATGCCGATGACGCCGAACAGGGCGCCCGTCACGTCGATCACCGACGCGCCGGCGCGCATGGGCCTGTCGGGAAGGCCGGTCATGTAGGCCAGGCCGCCCATCATCTGCGCCACCTCGTCCAGGGCCGTGCGGTGCGCGTAGGGGCCGCTCAGGAAGCCCTTGCCCGAGCAGTAGATGGCCCCGGGGTTGCGCGCCCGGATCGCGTCGGCGCCCAGGCCCCGCGCGTCCATGGCGCCGGGCCGGAAGTTCTCGATCACCACGTCGGCCTGGTCGACCAGGCGCAGCACCGCCTCGTGGCCGGCCTGGCTCTTGAGGTCGATGGCCAGGCTGCTCTTGTTGCGGTTGTACATGGCGAAGTAGCCGGCGCCCGCGCCGGTGAGGCGCCGGGTGTTGTCGCCGTCCAGCGGCTCCACCTTGACCACGTCGGCGCCCAGGTCCGCCAGGATCAGCCCCATGCTCGGGCCCATGACCATGTGGGTGAACTCCACGACGCGGATGCCGTGGAGGGGAAGGGCTGCGTTGGACGTCATCGTGTGGGGTCGTTCAGGGGCACGCCGGCACCGGCCGCCATGCCGTGGGAGCGGCTCTTCGGGCAGCCGGCAGCTCGCCCCGATCAGCTTGGCCCGGTCGGGGCCGGTGCGAAGGCCCATCGACTCGAGCATGAAGACCGGGTCGTCGCTCACGATCTTGCCACTGGCGCCCGCCGCGAAGGGGCCGTCGCGCGGCCCGCCCGGCGCCGCCCGCGGTGGACACCCCGAGACGCAACCCTCAATCCAGCGAGATCTTCTGCTCGCGAATCAGCTTGTGCCAGCGCTGGACCTCGGCGCGATTGAGGTCCGCGTACTGCTGGGGCGTGCTGCCCACGGGCTCGATGCCGAAATCGATCAGCTTCTGGCGGATGGCCGGCGTCTGGATGGCGGCGGCGATCTGCTTTTGCAGGGCGCCCACCACATCGGCGGGCGTGCCGGCCGGGGCGACCACGCCCACCTGGGCGGCGGCCTCGACACCCTTGAAGCCCAGCTCGGCGAAGGTGGGCACGTCGGGCAGCTGGGGCAGGCGAGTCGGGTTGGCCACGGCCAGCGGGCGCACCTTGCCGCCCTTGAGGAAGCCGGCGCCGGCCGCCAGGTCGACCATCATCGCGGCGACCTGCCCGCCGGCCAGGTCCGTGAGCGCCGGGGCGGCGCCGCGGTAGGGGATGTGCACCATGTGCAGGCCCGCGTCGACCTTCAGCAGTTCCATGGCCAGGTGGTGCGGGCTGCCCGCGCCGGCCGAGCCGTAGCTGATGCGGCCAGGCGCGGCCTTGGCCTTGGCGATGAAGTCCTTCGCGTCCTTGAACTCTGAATTCGGCCCCACCACCAGGATCATGGGGAACTTGCCCATCAAGGTGACCGGGACCAGGTTCTTCTCGGGGTGGTAGGAGAGCTTGGAGTACAGCGCCGTGTTGAACACCATGGTGCCGTTGTCGGCGGACAGGATGGTGTAGCCGTCGGGCGCCGCGCGCGCCACGTCGGACGCGGCGATGGCCGTGTTGCCGCCGGGCTTGTTCTCGATCAGGACCGGCTGTCCGATCTGGGTCGACAGTTGCTGGCCGATGGTGCGCGCCAGAAAGTCCGAGCCGCCGCCGGCCGGGTAGGGCACGACCCAGCGGATGGGCTTGCCGGGGAAGTTCTGGGCATGGGCCAGGCCGCTGCCTGCCAGGACGGCCAGTGCCGCGATCAGTCCGGTGGCGTGACGCCGGTTCAACATGGGATCTCCTTGAACGGATGAATGAATTGCGCAAGGGTATTACGCATTGCGTAAAAGCTGGACGGTGATTACCCTGATGCGACCCACTCCTTCGATCCCGCCCATGCCAGCCACCTCCCTCACCGACCGTCGCCAGCGCGTTCAATCCGCGGAAACCGGCATGTCCATCCTCAAGGCGCTGGCGCGGCTGGGAGGATCCGCCAGCCTGACCGCCATCGCCGCCGATGTGCAGGAAAGCGCGTCCAAGGTCCACCGCTACCTGGTCAGCCTCATCCAGGAGGGGCTGGTGGCGCAAGACCCGTCCACGCAGCACTACCGGCTGGGCCCGGAATCCATCCGCATCGGCCTGGCGGCCCTGCGCCAATGCGATCCGGTGCGCCTGGGTGAGAGCGCGCTGCTGGACCTGCGCGAAGCGCTGCAGGTCACCTGCTTCATCGCCGTCATGGGCAACCTCGGCCCGACCGTGCTGCGGATCGAGGAACCCTCGCTGCCGGTGACGGTGAACATCCGCGCCGGCTCGGTCATGCCCTTGCTCTGGTCGGCCACGGGGCAGGTCTTCCTGGCCTACTCAGGCGACGCCGAGCTGCGCCGGAAGGCCGAGTCGGAATTCGACGCGGCCACGCCCGAGCAGCGCTCGATGTTGTCCGGGCCGGAGCCGGTGGCCAGGCTCTGCAGGCAGGTGCGTGAACAGGGCTGCGCCATCGTCAACGACACCCTGCTGGCGGGCATCAGCGCGGTGTCGGCGCCCATCTTCGATGCGCGCGGGCATGTCTGCGCGGTCCTCACCGCCCTGGGGGCGAGCAACGGCTTCGATACCCGTCCGGGCGGCCGGGTCTGCCCCCAGGTGGTGGAAGAGGCCCGCGGCATCAGCGCCACCATGGGGTTCGGCGGCGACCAGGCCATGGTTTAGGGGTAAACCCTGTGGCGAATTTACGCTTTGCGTAAAACACTTCCGCAATTCCTTTTCGAGCGACTGCCATGAACAGCCCTTCCTCCGCGGCGCTCGGCCGCTGTCCCATCGATCACCAGGCGCTGCAGCGGCAGCTGGCGCCCAACGGCTGCCCGGTCAGCGCCAACGCGGCCGCCTTCAACCCGTTCGAGCCGGCCTACATGCAGTCCCCTGGCGACTACCTGCGCTGGGCGCGCGAGCAGGAGCCGGTGTTCTGGAGCCCGCAGCTGGGCTACTGGGTGGTGACCCGCTATGAGGACGTCAAGGCGGTGTTCCGCGACAACATCCTGTTCTCGCCGGCCATCGCGCTGGAGAAGATCACGCCGGCCCCGCCGCAGGTGATGGAGATCCTGCAGTCGTACGGCTTCGCGATGAACCGCACCATGGTCAACGAGGACGAGCCCGACCACATGGAGCGCCGGCGCCTGCTGATGGACGCCTTTCTGCCCGAGCGGCTCTCCACCTTCGAGCCCATGGTGCGATCGCTGGCGCGCCAGTACATGGACCGTTTCGTGGACAAGGGCCGCGCCGACCTGGTGCGCGAGATGTTCTACGAGATCCCGCTGAACATCGCGCTGAAGTTCCTGGGCGTGCCCGACGAGGGCGCCGAGCAGCTGCGCCAGTTCGCCGTGGCGCACACGCTCAACACCTGGGGCCGCCCCTCGCCGCAGGAGCAGCTGGAGATCGCCCACAACGTGGGCCGCTTCTGGCAGACCGCGCAGCAGATCCTGGACGACATGCGGGCCAGGCCCGATGGCGAGGGCTGGATGTACGAGACCATCCGCCAGCACCTGGCGCACCCGGACGTGGTGCCCGAGTCGTACATGCGCTCGATGATGATGGCCATCCTGGCGGCGGCGCACGAGACCACCTCCAACGCCACGGCCAACGCCTTCCTCACGCTGCTCACGCAGCGCAAGGCCTGGGAGGACATCTGCGCCAACCCGGCCCTCATTCCCAATGCGGTGGAGGAATGCCTGCGCGTGGCCGGATCCATCATCGCCTGGCGCCGCATCGCCACCGACGACGCCGTGGTGGGCGGCGTGCGCATCCCCAAGGGCGGCAAGCTGCTGGTCGTGATGGCCTCGGCCAACTTCGATCCGCGCCACTTCGAGAACCCCGATGAAGTGGACGTCTACCGCGAGGGCGCGGTGGAACACCTCACCTTCGGCTACGGCGCGCACCAGTGCATGGGCAAGAACATCGGCCGCATGCAGATGCGGGTGTTCCTCGAGGAGTTCGTGCGCCGCCTGCCGCACATCCGACTGGTCGCAGGCCAGCAGATCGATTACCTGTCCAACACCTCGTTCCGCGGCCCCTCGGAGCTGTGGGTGGAGTGGGACCCCGCGCTCAACCCCGGGCGCAGCGGCTCCCCCACGGCGGCCAGCGCCGAGCCGTTCTACATCGGCCCGCCGGCCAAGGACAGCATCGCGCGCACGGTGGTCGTCCGCGGCAAGCACGAGGAAGGCGAGGGCCTGTGCCGCATCGAGCTGGCCGATCCCCGGGGCGGGCCGCTGCCGGCCTGGAGCGCCGGCGCGCACGTGGACCTGATCGCCGGCGGCTTCCGCCGCAAGTACTCGCTATGCGGGCCAGCCGATGACCGCAGCCTGCTGCAGGTGGTGGTGCAGCGCGAGGGCGATGGCCGGGGCGGATCGCGCCACTTCTGCGACACGCTCGAGGTGGGCCAGGCGCTGCAGCTCTCGGGCCCCAAGAACCTGTTCAAGCTCGACGAATCGGCACGGCGCTTCGTGCTCATCGCCGCCGGCATCGGCATCACGCCGGTGATGGCCATGGCCGACCGCCTCAAGCGCATCGGCAAGGCGTACGAAATCCATTACGCCGGCCGCTCGCGTCGGCAGATGGCCCTGCTCGATCGCCTGGAGCGCGAACATGGCGGGCACCTCACGCTGTACGTCAAGGCCGAGGGCCGGCGCATGGACCTGCCCACCGTCCTGGCGCACGTGGATGGCGCCACCCGGGTCTACGCCTGCGGCCCGGACCGCCTCATCGACGAACTCGAGAACCTGAGCGAGCGCTGGCCCGAAGGCGTGCTGCACTTCGAGCACTTCAGCGCCGACGGCTCGGCGCTCGATCCGGCCCGGGAGCATGCCTTCGTCGCGCACCTGAAGGACTCCGACGTCGATGTGCTGGTGCCTCCCGACAAGACCCTGCTGCAGGCCCTGCAGTCGGCCGGATTCGACGTGCCCTGCGACTGCAACGAGGGCCTGTGCGGCACCTGCGAGGTGGCGGTGGTGGAGGGGGAGGTCGACCACCGCGACAAGGTGCTGACCAAGTCGGAGCGCGCCGCCAACCAGCGCATGCTCGCCTGCTGCTCGCGGGCCGCCGGCCAGAAGATCATCCTGGCGCTCTGATGCAGCCGCAGCGCCGTGCGATCTGGCGCATCCGGCTCGTGGCTCACCACGCCCGGCGGCCCCACGCGCCTGGATCGCCGCACGGTCGGCTGAACCATTGGAAGGGGTGGTGAGGGGCCGCACGGCACCGCCTCGTCGCAGTGTTTCAGTGGACTAGCATCGGCATCCGGAGGACCGATGAGCCTGTCGCACCACCTGCCAGCGCCGCATCCGCAGCGCACCGCCCTGCACAACGAGATCCACGCCCGCCCGCCCGAGGCGCTGGCGGCGCCGCTGGCCATCAGCCATGTGGTGCTGTTGTGCGATGCCGACCAGCGCGAGGCGAGCCGGGCGCACCTGGCCTCGCTGCTGCGCGACCACCACCTGCCGGTTCCGGACCGCGACTGCACGCACCTGCGGGTCGACGTGGCCGGCTTTCACCTGCGGTGGGAGCTGCACACCGAGTTCGTGAGCTGGTCGTTCTCGTGCCCGCTCGACCCGGCGGGCCTCGGCGAGCGCGAACCCGAGACCGTGCTGCGCCACCTGCCCCAGGCCTGGCTGGCCGGCTTGCCCGGCCGCCTGCTGGCCGGTCTGCACCTGTGGGTGCTGCGCGCGGCGCCCACGGGTTGCGCACCGCAGCTTGGGACGGTGCTGCGGGAGGACACGCTGGTCGGCTCGGTGCTGGACGGGGGGCGGGCCGAGGTCTACGCCGACTTCGCACTGCACGCCGACGGCTTCACGCGCATGGTGCTGCTCTCCGGTGACATGCCGGCGCGTGGCCTGGGTCGCCTGGTGCAGCAGCTGATCGAGATCGACAGCTACCGCATGATGGCCCTGCTGGCGTTGCCCGTGGCGCGGCGCGCGTTCGCGGCACTGGGGCGGGCCGAACACGAACTGGCCGCACTGGCGGCCGCCATCCGGGACGCCGCGCGGCATGAAGAGCCGCAGTTGCTCGATCGATTGACGCTGCTGGCCGGCGAGATCGAGAGCCAGTACGCCGCCAGCCACTCGCGCTTCTCGGCCAGCAGTGCCTATTTCCAGCTGGTGGACCGGCGCGTGGCGGACATCGGCGAGGCGCGACTGCCGGGCCTGCAGACGCTGGGCGACTTCATCCAGCGGCGCCTGTCGCCCGCGCGCAGCACCTGCGAATGGGCGGCGCGCCGGCAGGACGCGCTGTCGCAGCGGGTGTCGCGGGCCAGCAACCTGCTGCGCACCCGCGTGGAGATCGAGCAGCAGGAGAGCAGCCAGCAGCTGCTGGCGACCATGAACCGCCGCCAGGCCGTGCAGCTGAAGCTGCAGTCCACGGTGGAAGGCCTCTCGGTGGCCGCCATCACCTACTACATCGTCGGCCTGGTGACGTACCTGGCCAAGGGCGCGCAAGCCCTGGGCTGGCCGTTCACGCCCGAATCGACGGCGGCGGTGGCGATCCCGATCGTGGCCGTCGCGGTGTGGGGCTCTTTGCGGCGGCTGCACGAGCGGGTCAAGGGGGCGTAGTAGGCTGCCGGCTTGGCCATCGTGCGGCCCGGGCTGCCGACGGAAGGCGGGCGTTCAGATCAGTGCGTCGAGCTCGCGCAGGTCCGCGATCACGCGGGCCGCTCCGGCGGCCACCAGCGCCCCCGCGTCGCTGATGGCGGCGGTGCGTGGGCAGTAGCCCAGGACCGTCGCCCCGGCAGCCACGCCGGCAGCCACGCCGGTCACCGTGTCTTCGATGACGACACAAGCTCGCGGGTCCACCCCGAGCGCAGCGGCAGCGGCGAGGTACACGTCGGGATGCGGCTTGGAACGAGCCTGCTCCTGGCCGCTGAACACCCGACCTTCGAAATAGCCCGACAAGCCACACAGACGCAACTGCATCTCCACTTTGCTGCGGTAGGCGCCGGAGGCGACCGCCATGCGTTCGCCGTATGCGGCATGCGCCCGCGCGACGGCTTCGAGGGCGTGAGGAATCGGCCGTAGGCTCCTCCTGAGTTCGGCATCACGCCTGGAGCGGAACTGCGCGACCCACTCCGGCGGCAATGGGCGGCCGGTGCGGGTCTCGATCAGTACCCGCTCCTCGACGACCCCCTTGCCGCCAAAAATCCTGGCGCACTCTTCGGGTGAGACGCACCAGTCGAGCTCGGCCATCAGTTCCGACAGCACGGCATGAGTGATGCCCTCGCTGTCCACGAGAACGCCATCGCAGTCGAAGAGGGTGGCTTGGTACAGGGGCATGGAGGTGCGGCCTGGCATCCTAATCGGGCAACGCGTTGGTTTGTATGCTGATCTTTATGTCGGCCCAAGGACAGGCCTCGAGGCGCAGCTTGTTACAAAGCAAAAAGCCCCTTTCACACTGCGGCAAAAGACGGGGCAATCCGCAGTTTCCCTAGCGTCCCGTCGTACGCGGCCGCCTTGCGTATTAGTCAGTGCACTGACATGATTGGCTTCCAGAGCGAACAGCAGCAGGAGTTCGAAAATGACATGGATGCAGGTGGCCCGCACATCCGGTCTGGCCGATGGCGAAGCCAGGGCACGGCGAGGACGGCCGGCTCTTGCTCAAGGAACGCCGCGTGGCGTGCGGCACCAGCGTGGTGGCCAACGACCCGGTCTATCTGGCCTGAACGCTCAGGCCATGCCCTTCAATGTCGTCCTGCCGTACTGGTTGTTCACCTCGACCAGCCTGGAGAGCAACTGCATGAACATCCCGCGCTCGGCCGGGGTCAGTGGTGCCAGCAGCCGCTCTTGGGCGCTCGTCATGCTCGCGTGCATCTCGTCGACGACGACCTGTCCGGCCTTCGTGAGGAATACCTGGCGCGCACGCTTGTCGGCTGGGTGCACGGTGCGCCTGACGAAGCCGTTCTCCTCGAGGCGCTTGACCACGTCGGCGGTCGTCGTGCGGTCCAGGCCGACTTCCAGCCCGATCGAGACCTGGTCGAGCCCTGGCAGCACGGCCAGCGCCGTCAGGACTGCGAACTGCACCGGGGTGAGAGGGTGGCTGGAGCACTCCTCCAGGAACATCGCCACATGGATCTGGTGCAGCCGGCGCACCAGGAAGCCTGGCCGGCGCCAGAGAAGCTGCTTCGGCGACATGGAGGCGCTCACCGGCGGCTCCACGTCCAGCGCGACGTCGGCCCGCGGCGGCTCGGCCGCTTCCGCCAGGCGTGCGGCGTTCTGCCTCGCCAACCGGTCGGCCTTCAACTTGTTTCGCTCAACCACCTGGTATCCCCCGCGTAAGTGCTCATATTCGTCAGTCCGCTGATGATTTTATTCCCCCGATCCATGACACGCCTGAGCCCGGTCGCGCACGAAGTGCGGTCCATGACGCCCGTGAGGCGCCCTGCCTGGACCCCCGACAGGACTCGTGGTGGAGCCCTTCCAGAATGAGGACCACGAGGTGATCGACTGGCGTGCCCGCCAGGTGGACGATCCGCGCCAACTGGCTGTGAAGGCGCAGCGGTTGAAGTACCAGGATGCCGGCGCGATGGTGTCGTCCGCGTGCATTCAGATGCCTTCGTTTGCCGGCGAGCGGCTCGGCACCAGGCTGGCTGCAGGGTTCACCCCGCGTGACGTGCGCACCGTGTTGGTGGCTCGCGGTGCCATCGGTGCGTGCGTGCGCGCCAGTGCGGTGGCCGCCATGGGCCGCGGATCCAGACCGGTTGTGATCTCCGATTGCGGGTGTGACCGCGCAATCGGCCCGCACGAAGCGAACCGCTATGACTTGGCGCAGACAGGTGCCTGGATAGCGTCGCTTTGCGATGTGCTGAAGGCAGTGGCGGCCGGGGGCCGGGGCTGGTGGCACGCTCTTTGCAAGCCCATCTACTCAGCATGCTGACTAATACGCTACGATTCGAAGGCTCACGCGCGCGGTCTGCGCGGCGGGGTTCCTTGGGTCGGAGGTCGTATTCAGTCGCATGTCTGCTGAGGGCAACCGTGTTTATCGAACTGCAAGATTGGATCTCTATATGACCTTTTCCCGCACCCTGACCCGTCGCACGCTCGTCGCAGGCCTTGCGGCCGCTTCGCTGTTCACTTCCGCCCTGTCCTGGGCGAACGGCACCGGCTGGACCACCAAGCCCGTGCAGATCACGGTGGGCTTCGCGCCTGGCGGCGGCGTCGACATCCTCGCGCGGCTGTTCACGGCCGAGCTCCAGAAAAAGGGGATGACCGTCGTCGTCGAGAACCGCGCGGGCGCGGGCAGCTCCATGGCGGCTGCCTACGTGGCGGGACGTCCTGCCGATGGGACGGCGCTGATGATGGTCAACGACTCGTTCTCGCTTGCGCCGGCCATCTATTCCCGGCTCTCCTACGACCCGCGCAAGGACCTCGCCCCGGTGGTCGGCGTCGCCTACGCCTCGATGGTGGTGGTCGTGCCGGGCAACTCCCGGCTCAAGACCATGAACGACCTGGTCGCGGCATCGAAGTCACCGCTGAACTGGGGTTCCTGCGGTTCCGGCACCGCGCCGCACCTGGCCGGCGAGATGATGAACATGGCGTTCAAGACGAACAACACGCACGTGCCCTACAAGGGCTGCGGGCCCGCACTGGTGGACGTGCTGGGCGGCCAGCTGGACTACGCCATCGTGACCGTCTCGGGCGCGGTGCCCTACATCGGCAACGGTCGCATGCGCGCGCTGGCGATCACGGCGGCCCAGCGATCGCCCATCCTGCCCGACGTACCCACCGTGGCCGAAAGCGGTGCCCCCGGCTTCAACATGAGCCAGTACCAGGGACTGGCCGTGCCGGGCAGCACGCCCGAACCGGTCAAGCAGCAGATCTACCAGGCCGTCGCGGAAATCGCCCAGAGCAAGGAGATCCAGAAGCGGCTGCTCGAGCTGGGCTATACCCCGGCGGCGGAGAACCCGGCCGAATTCACCAAGGTCGTGCACTCGGACATCGACAAGTTCCGCGCGCTGGCCAAGCAGTTGAACCTCAAAGCGGATTGATCCAAGGAAAGCAAGAGACAACATGAGCAAACTGGAACTCAGCATGTCGGTCGGCAATTACGACCGGACGCAGGCCCTGTTCGATGGAAGGGCGCAGATCGAGGGTTGCAACGTGCACGCGGTGCCGCTCGAGCCGGAGGAGGCGTTTCACCGCGCCTTCCGGTACGGGGAATTCGACATCACCGAAATCTCCATGAGCAGCCACATGATGACCACGGCGCGCGGCGACAACCAATATGTCGCGGTTCCGGCCTTCCTGTCGCGGGTGTTCCGCCAGTCCGGCATCTATGTGCGCACCGACCGCGGGATCGAGCATCCGCACGACCTGCGCGGCCGCGTGATCGGCGTGCCCGAGTACCAGATCACCGCCAACGTCTGGATTCGCGGCATCCTGGAAGACGAATACGGCGTCAAGCCCAGTGAGATCCACTGGCGCCGCGGTGGGGTGGAGGAGGGTGGCCGCGAGGAGCGCGCCCCCATCTCCCTGCCCGACTCGATCGACCTGCAGCAGATCCCCAACGACAAGACGCTGTCGGGCATGCTCGAGTCGGGTGAGATCGACGGCTACATCGGCGCCCGGGCGCCGTCCTGCTTCCTGCGCGGCGCGCCCCACGTCGGCAGGCTGTTCAAGAACTACATCGAGTCCGAGCAGGACTACTTCCGGCGTACCAGGATCTTCCCGATCATGCACATGGTCGGCATCCGCAAGAGCCTGGTCGAGAAGTACCCGTGGCTCCCGGTGAGCGTCTACAAGGCGTTCCTCACGGCCAAGAACCTCGCGGTCAAGGAACTCGACGAGATCTGCCACCTGGCGGTGACCCTGCCCTGGATGGTCCACCACCACAATGAGGCCAAGCGTCTCATGGGTGCGGACTACTGGCCTTACGGGTTGGAGGCGAACCAGCATGTGATCGAGACCTTCTCGCGCTACCACTACGGGCAGGGACTTTCCACCCGCCAGGTGGCGCCGGAGGAGCTGTTCGCGCGCTCCTCGCTGGACCTCTCGAAGATCTGACGACCCATGAAGGCTCCGGCATTCGATTACGTCGCCCCGCGCACGCTCGACGAGGCGCTGCGCGCGCTGAGCGAGGTCGACAACGCGCGGGTGCTGGCGGGGGGGCAGTCGCTCGTGGCCATGCTCAACATGCGCTTCGCGTTCCCCGACTGCCTGGTGGACATCAACGGTATCCAGGAGCTTTCTTTCATCCGCGAGGCCGGCCATGTCGTCGAGATCGGCGCCATGGCGCGGCAGCGCGACGTGGAGTTCTCGCCTCTCGTCGAGCGTCGCCTGCCGATCCTGCGTGAGGCCATCCTGAACGTCGGCCACCGGCAGACCCGCAACCGGGGCACGGTGGGCGGCAGCCTGTGCCAGCTCGACCCGTCGGCGGAGATCCCCACCATCGCCATGGCGATGGACGCCTGCGTCACGGCTGCCAGCGTGCGCGGCCGGCGCGAGATCCGCATGGCGGACTTTCCGGCGGGCTACATGACGCCTTCGCTGCAGCCGGACGAGATCCTGGTGGCCCTGTCCATCAGGCCCTGGCCCGCTGGGCACGGGTATGCCTTCGAGGAATACGCGCGCCGGCACGGCGACTTCGCCATCGTTTCCGCGGCGGTGCTGCTCGAGTTCGACGCGCAGGGCATCGTCGGGCGCGCGTCGGTCACCCTGGGCGGCATCGGTTCCATGCCGGTCAAGGTGCTGGCGGCCGAGCAGGTGCTGCTGGGGTCGCGGGCCTTGCCAGCCGACATCGATGCAGCCGCGGCGCATTGCGGCCAAGTCGAAGCCAGCAGCGACAGCTATGTCCCCGGGTGGTATCGCAAACACCTGGCGCAGGTCCTGTGCCGCAGGGCCTTGGCCAAGGCTCTTTCGAGAGCGGAGCGGTAAATTGACAACGAACACGAAAGAAGCGGGCATCGCGCTGTGCGTAAACGGCCATGCACACCGCGGTGTCCCCGAGGCGCGCGTGCACCTGGCCGACTTCCTGCGCGGCGACCTGGGCCTGACGGGCACGCACGTGGGCTGCGAGCACGGAGTCTGCGGCGCCTGCACGGTCCTGGTCGATGGGGTGTCCGCGCGCAGCTGCCTCATGCTGGCCGTGCAGGCCGACGGCAAGAACGTGCGCACCGTCGAAGGACTGGCCGCCACCGACGGCACCTTCAGTCCCCTGCAGCAGGCCTTCCACGAGCTGCACGCGCTGCAGTGCGGCTTCTGCACCCCCGGCATCCTCATGTCGCTCACCGAGCTGCTGGAGAGCCATCCCCACCCCGATGAAGCTGCCGTGCGCGACGTGCTGTCGGGCCACCTGTGCCGCTGCACCGGCTACCAGAACATCGTCGCGGCGGCGCTGCGCGCGATCGAGGTGGTGCGCCGCAAGGAGCAGGCATGACCGCCAAGATCCCGGGCACGGGCATCTGGCAGAGCGCGCGCCGGCTCGAGGACGAGCAACTCCTGCGGGGCGAGGCCCGTTTCCTCGACGACATCCCCGTGGACGACGCGCTGCACGCCTGCTTCGTGCGCAGCTCCGAAGCACACGCGCGCATCCTCTCCATCGACACCGCCGCGGCCGCATCGTTGCCCGGCGTGGTCGCGGTCTACTCCCAGCGCGACCTGTTCGGCGAGCTCACCTCGTGGCGCATGCCCCTGGGGTTTGCCCTGGCCAACCTGCCGGAGAACACGATGCCCTTCGTGCTCCCGCGCGATGAAGTGGCCTTCGTCGGGGAGGCGATCGCCGTCGTCGTCGCCCGCAGTCGGCATGTGGCCGAAGATGCGGCCAGCCGGGTGCAGGTCGCCTATGAACCCCTGCCAGTACTCGCCGATCCTCGCATTGCCGCGCGCCCCGACGCGCCACGGGTGCGGACCGAGCTGCAGACCAACGTTCTGCAGCACTTCACCCTGTCCTACGGCGAGCCGGATCGCGCGTTCGCCCATGGCGAGGTGGTCGTGCGAGAGAGCTTCTGGGCCCATCGGGGCGCGGCGCATCCCATGGAGGGGCGCGGCGTCCTGGCCCTGCTCGAGAAGGGCTCCGACACCCTCATGGTGTGGTCGTCCACGCAGATGGCGCACGAGTTGCACTACACGATCGCCCTGATGCTGGGCCAGCCCGAGGAGCGCCTGCGCGTCATCACTCCGGACGTGGGCGGTGGCTTCGGCGCCAAATTCATGATCTACCCCGAGGAGGTGGTGATCCCCGCGGTCGCCCGCAAGCTCAAGCGGCCGGTGAAGTGGGTCGAGGACCGGCGCGAACACTTCGTCTCCGCCATCCAGGAGCGCGACCAGTACTGGACCATGGAGCTGGTGGCCGACCGCAGCGGCCGGGTGAAGGGGCTGCGCGGCTCGCTGGTCCACGACCACGGCGCGTACACGCCGCAGGGCACCAACGTGCCCTACAACGCGGCCTCGTCCATCACCGGCCCCTACGTCGTGCCGTCGTTCTCGCTGGAGGTGTCGGTCGTCCACACCAACAAGGTGCCGGTCTCCACCGTGCGCGGCGCCGGATACCCGCAAGCCACGTTCGTCATGGAGCGCCTGCTCGATCGGCTCGCCCGCGAACTGGGCATGGATCCGGTGGCGTGTCGACAGCGCAACCTGATCCCGCCGGAGAAGATTCCGTACACCAAGCCGCTCAAGTCGCGCGCGGGCGTGCCCCTGACCATCGACTCCGGCGACTTCCCGGCGCTCCATGCGCGCGCCGTCGAGGCGGCTGACCTTTCCGGCTTCGCTGCCCGGCGCGTCCAGTCCGAGCAGCGGGGTCGCCTGCGCGGCTTGGCGATCGCGAATTCGGTCAAGCCAACCGGCCGCGGCCCGTACGAATCGGTGCGAGTCAAGATCCAGCCGTCCGGCTGCGTGGCCGTGTACACAGGGGCACTGGCGATGGGGCAGGGCTTGAAGACCACGCTTGCGCAACTGTGCGCGCCCTATTTCGGTCTGCAGCCGCGCGCCGTTGAAGTCTTCGCCGGCGACACCTCGCTGATCGGCTACGGCCACGGCGGCTTCGCAAGCCGTCAAGCCATCATGGCCGGCAACGCCGTCAACGAAGCCGCCTCGAGGCTGCGCACCAAGGTGCTCGACGTGGCGGCCGCGGTGCTCGCCGTGGAGGTGGGCGACCTGCAGTTGTCGGACGGCGAGGTACACACCGCCGACTTCTCCAGGCGCGTGTCGCTGGCCCGGCTGGCGATGCTGATGAAAGGCGTGCCCGGCTATGCGCTGCCGCTGGTCGCCGACCCCGGGCTCGAGGAAATCGCGCACTTCCACTGCGATGCGCAAACCTATGCCGGCGCCTCGCACGCTTGCGAGGTCGAAGTCGATCCCGATACCGGCCACGTCGAGATCGTGCGCTATGTCGCGGTGCAGGACAGCGGCAACATCATCAATCCGCAGCTGGCCGAGGCGCAGGTGGTGGGCGGCGTGGTGCACGGCATCGGCAACGCGCTCTTCGAGTGGATGGGCTATGACACCAACGGCCAGCCCCTGAGCACCACCTTCGCCGAGTACCTGCTGCCCACCGCGCCCGAGGTGCCGCACATCGAGGTCATCTTCCAGCCTTCGCCCACGCCGCTCAACGCACTGGGCATCAAGGGCATCGGCGAATGCTCCACCATTCCGGTGGCGGCGGCCGTGGTGGGGGCGGTCGAAGACGCGCTGTGGACCCGGGGTGTGCGGATCGCCGAATTCCCGCTCACGCCCATTCGAGTGGCCGAACTGCTTGGCCATGCATCGGCACAGACCAGCAAGCAACAGGACTGATCATGGAGTTCACCAACAAGTTTCACGTGCCGCTGCCCATCGAGGAGGCGTGGAAGCTGATGCTCGACGTGCCCCGCATCCTCCCTTGCCTGCCCGGGGCCAAGCTGACCGAAGTCGTCGGTCCCGACAAATACCGCGGCGCGGTGGCGGTCAAGCTCGGTCCGGTGAAGCTGGGTTTCGAGGGCCAGGCCGAACTCGTCAAGCAGGACGACCAGGCGCATATCGCCTGGCTGAAGGGGGCGGGTCTCGACCCGAAGGGGCGTGGTGCCGCCCAGTCCGAATTCAGCTTCGCACTGCAACCGTCCGGCAGTGGCACCGATGTCACCGTGACCACGCAGCTGCAGCTCACCGGAGCAGTCGCCCAGTACGGCCGTGGCAGCGGCATGATCGCCGAGGTCGCGAGCCAGATCCTCGGCCAATTCGAGGAGAACCTGGCCGAGATGCTCCTGGAAGATCGCCACGACGCGCGCGACCCGGCGCAGGTCGGCCTGCCGGCGCGGCCCGCGGCGATAGACCAGGCCATCGCCGCTGCCATGGACGTCGGCCAGTCCGCGGGTGCCGTTCCCGCTCATGGGGCACCCACGTCACCCGACGCGCAGGTGGTGTACCACCAGGCGCAGGCCATCCTTGCGCAGTCCCAGGCCGTGCTCGCCGCAACTCAGCAGGCCCTTGCGGAGTTCCGTCGTGCGTCGCCCGCACCCGCGCGCAAGTCGGCGAAGAAGAAGGAGCTCAATGGGTTCGCGATCCTCTGGCGCGCGATGTGGGCCAATCGAAAGCAGGCCGCCGTCGCCAAGCCCGACTAAGGCGACCGGCGTCGATGCTTGTGTCCGCGGCCTCCCCGGCCGATCCGCGCCCGAGGTCGAGTACGGCACCAGTACCCCGCTATCCTGCCCGCATGGACGACCCCAACCAGATCGACGTACCCCCTTCGTTCATCGCCCTCTACACCACGCCTTCCGGCCAGCGCCTGCTCCAGCCCATCGCCTTCGTGCGCGAACGGTATGAGCTGTGCGAGGACCTGGCGCAGCTGCTGACGCAGCGCGCGGCGGCGATCCAGTTCGGATCGCACCGGTCGCCGGCCGAGGTGCTGGGCCAGATGGGCGCGACGCTGGCGGCGGGCGAATCGCCGGTGCAGCCGGCCGAAGCCGCATGGGTCATCAGCCGGCTGGCCGAGCTTCTCGACTGGCCCGCGCCCGCACCTGCCTCCGGTGCCTGACACCGGCGCCGCGTCGTCAGCCGCGGCCGCCGTTGTTGGCCGCGCGCGGCGGCGCATGCACCGCCGCCCTCAGGCGCTGCAACACCGGGTCGGCCGAGGCTGCTGCCCGGTACACCAGGGCCGAGGTCACCTGCGAGGGCATCGCATCCACGGCCAGGCGCGCCACGCGCTTCAATTGGTGATAGGGCTGCGCCAGGCCCCAGGGCACCATCGCGATGCCGACGCCGGCCACCACCAGGTGCACGCTGGTGGCGGGGCTGTCGGCCACCACGAAGGGGGCTGGCACGGGTTGGCCCGCGCGCAGGAAATGGCTCTCGAGTGACTGTCGCGAGAGCAGGGCCGGCCCGGGCATCACCCATCGTTCGTCGGTGAGCTCGCTCCATCGGATGCGGCGCTTGCGGGCCAGCGGGTGCCGGGGTGGGGCGATGACCACGTAGCTGTGCTCGCCGCAGGGCTCGTACACCAGCCGCTCCGGCCGTTTGGCCGCGAAGGCGGCCTGGTTGTAGGAGGTGAGGAGGGCGTCGAGCTGGCCGGCCAGCAGGGACTCGAACAGGCTCGGCACGGGCGCCTCGGTCAGCTGCACGCGCAGCCGCTCGTCGGCGCGGGCCAGGCGAGCCAGCACCCCCGGCAGCACGCCGCCGGCCGCGATGGCCGGTGGCGCGCCCAGGCGCAGCACCCGCACCGGCTCGTCGCTGTGCTCCACCGACTGCTGCAGGTGCTGCAGCTGCGCCAGCAGCACCCGCGCCCCCTGCAGCACCGCCTCGCCGCGCGGCGTGGGCGTGAGGCCGCGCTTGCTGCGCTCGAAGATCTCCGCGCCGAAGGCCTGCTCGATCTCCGACAGCGATTTGCTCAACGCGGGCTGCGTCACATGCAGCCGGGCGGCCGCCTGGCTCAGGCTGCCGCAGGCCTGGGCCGTGACCAGCAGCCGCAGGTGGCGGAACCGGAGCCGGCTCACCAGGGCATTGAGCGGATCGGACGGGGGTGGTGGTTGATCTTCCATTCCACTAGGTTATGACGCTATCAGAACATATCACTTTTCAACCCGCCGACCAGGGCCTACGCTCGACGTGTCGATGAACGATCGAAGATCCGCCGGCTTGCCCGAGCCCCGAACTGGAGACACCTGATGCGCCACGTGATTGCCCTGCTTCCCTTGCTTCTGAGCCTGTCCGCGTTCGCCTCCGGCAGCGCCGGCGCGTCGAACTTCCCCGTGCCCGACAAGCCGGTGCGCATCCTGGTGGGCCTGGCGCCCGGCGGTCCCACGGACCTGCAGGCCCGCGTGGTGGCCGAGCACCTGCGGCGCGAGCTCAATACCCACGTGGTCGTCGAGAACCGGCCCGGCGCCAGCATGACCATCGCCACCGCCGAAGTGGCCCGCGCACCGGCCGACGGCCACACCTTGCTGTACAGCCCGTCCACCCCGTTCGCCCAGAACCCGCACACCTTCGCCAAGCTGCCGTACGACCCGCTCAAGGGCTTCACGCCGATCAGCGTCGGCAGCGTCGGCCCGCTGGTGCTGGTGGCGCACCAGTCCGTGCCCGGCGACAACCTGCAGCAGCTGGTGGCCTATGCCAAGGCCAACCCCGGCAAACTCAATTACGGATCGTTCGGCCAGGGCAGCTCCTCGCACCTGTTCGGGCAGCTCATGGCCAAGCAGTACGGCATCGACATGGTCCACGTGCCCTACAAGGGCGCCGGCGACGTGCAGAAGGACCTGATCGCGGGCCGCGTGCAGCTGATGTTCGCCGCCGCCGGTGGCGCCGTGCAGTTCGTGCGCAGCGGCAACGTGCGCATGATCGGCGTGGTCGCACCCCAGCGCAGCCCGCTGCTGCCCGGTGTGCCCACGCTGGCGGAGCAGGGTGCCAAGGGGCTGGACATCGAAGGCTGGGTCGGCTTCTTCGGGCCCGCCCACATGCCGCCGGCCACCGTGGCGCGCCTCAACGCGGCGCTGGTCAAGGTGCTGGCCGAGCCGCAGGTCAAATCGGAGTTCGCCAAGGGCGCCTACGAAGCCGTCTCGTCCACCCCGCAGGCCTTCGCCACCACGGTGCGCGAGTCGTACGAGCAATGGGGCCGCATCGCCGCCGACCTGGGCATCCAGAAGGACTGAAATTCCCGATGGGCATGCCTTCGCCGTTCGCCGTCGAAACGCTGCAGGCCGACCTGGCGCGCCATGCCGGCTTCGGCGTCAAGGTGTCCGCAAGCCGGGGGGATGCGGCCACCGCGGCGTGGATCGAAGAGCGGCTGGCGGCGCTCGGCTTTTCCATCGAACGACACGCCACGCCGGTGCCGGTGTTCGAGCCCATCGACTGCCGGCTGCAGGGCGAGCACGCGCAGGCCCCGGTGTACGCGCAGGCACCCTATGCCACCACGGGGCCGGAGGGATGGAGCGCGCCGCTGGTCGTGGTGCGAACAGCCGCCGACGCGCCCGGTGCGCGCGGCGCCATAGCCATGATCGTGCTGCCGCACGGCCGCCATGCGTCGTTGGCGTCGCCGCCGGTGGCGCCCCTGCTGCAGGCGGTGCAGGCCGCCGGCGCCCGGGCCGCCGTGATCGTGCCCACGGGGCCCACGGACGACGTGGTCGCCTTCAACGCGCGGCTGGACGCGCCGGCGGCCCTGCCGCTGGCGGTGCTCGCGCCCAGGCTGGCCGCTCCCTTCCTGGCGCAGGCGACCACCGGCCTGGCCGTTCGCCTGTTGCTGCATGGCCGCGTGCAGGCCGGCAGCACCGACACCTTGTGCGCACGCCTGAGGCGCGGCCCGCGCTGGCTGTGCCTGTCGACGCCGCGCACCGGCTGGTTCACCTGCGCCAGCGAGCGCGGCACCGGCACCGCGGCCTTCCTGGCGCTGGCCGCGTGGGCGGTGCGCCGCTTCCCCGAGCACTCCTTGTTCGCGATGAACACCGGTGCGCACGAATACCACTTCGCGGGTGCCCACGCGGTGCTCGCCAGCGCGCCACCGCCGGCCGACGTGGCCGCCTGGGCGCACTTGGGGGCGGGGCTCGCCGCGCGTGACCGGCTCGAGTTTCGCGGCCAGTCGCACCCGCTGCCTTCGGCGGACAGCAACCGCTTCACCATGGCCACGCCGGCCTTGCACGCCGCCGCGGAGCAGGCCTTCGCAGGGCTGGCCGGACTGGAACTGGTGCGGGCCCCGGTGGGCACGGCCAGCGAGCTGGGCGCCGTGGTCGAGCGAGGCTACGGGCGCGCCTTTGCCGTCCTGGGCCTGCCCCGCGTGTTCCACACCCCGCAGGATGACCTGCCGGCGGTGGACGCCGCGCTGCTGGCCCCGGTGGTGCAGGCGCATGCCCGCCTGATCGAGGCCGCGCTCGGCATGGACGCCGTCACCCCCCAGGCGGCCCTCGCATGAAGGCCCGCCGCCTGCTGGATCGGCCCATCGTCGACCGCGCGCTGCATGCATCGCTGGGTGACAACATCGACGGACCGTCGCTGATCCGCGTGCCCGACTGGGTGGTGTCGCCGCTGGGTCGCTACTACCTCTACTTCGCGCACCACAACGGCCGCCACATCCGGCTGGCGTACGCCGACGCGCTGGACGGGCCGTGGACCGTGCATGAACCCGGCGTGCTCTCGCTTCATGAGTCCACCTGCTTCGACCACATCGCCTCGCCCGACGTGCACGTGGACCACGAGCGGCGCTGCATCCGCATGTACTTCCATGGCGTGGCCTTTGCCCCGGGTTCGCCCACCGACGGGCACGAGCGGCAATTCGGCGAGGCCTCGCGCTGGGTCGGCAACCAGCGCACCAAGCTGGCGCAGTCGCCGGACGGGCTTCGCTTCGACGCTCAGCCCGCGAACCTCGGGGCGTCCTACTGGCGCGCCTTCGCGTGGCAGGGTCAGCCCCATGCGCTGGCGATGCCGGGCGTGTTCTACCGGCAGCAGGGCGGGCGCTGGGAAATCGGCGCCATGCCCTTCGACAGCCGCTTCCGCCACTGCGCGGTGGAGGTGATCGGCGAGCGGCTGCACGTGTTCTTCACGCGGGTCGGGGACGCGCCCGAACGCATCCTGCACACCACCATCGACCTGCGGCCCGACTGGCGCGACTGGTCGCACGGCGCGGTGAGCGAAATCCTCGCGCCCGAGCTCGCCTGGGAGGGCGCCGACCAGGAACTGCTGCCATCGGCACGCGGACCCGTGTTCACGCCCGTGCGGCAGCTGCGCGATCCGGCGCTGTACGTGGAGGACGGGCGTCGCTACCTGCTCTATGCGGGGGCCGGCGAACAGGCCATCGGGCTGGCGCAGCTCGAATGACGCTTATCTCGCCGCTTCCCAAGTCGAAGCGGCCTGCGCCCGCAAGGCATCGATGGCGAACGCCATCGTCGCCTGGTTGATCTGCCCGGTTTCGGCGCCCGACGACGAGATCGCCAGCCCGCGCGCCAGGGCCCAGATGGACCGGATGACCAAGGTGGCCCGTTCCGCCGCCATGCCGCGGCTCGTGAAGTGCGGCAACCACAGGGCTTCTGTCGCGACGCGCTGCGCGTGCAGCAGCCGGATGGCGGTATCGCCCACCAGCGTGTGCCGGCGCACCGACAGGAAGATGTCCAGGTAGACCAGGAACTCGGGCGCGGCGAAGAACCGCTGCGCGCTGGCGGCGATGGACTCGAAGGGATCGTCTTGCGCCCGCGTGCGCGAGGCCTCCTGCACGGCCAGGTCCAGCGCCCGCGCGCACAGCCGCTCCAGCACGGCGACGACCAGCGAGTCCTTGCTGGGGAAGTGGTGCAGTTGCCCACCCAGCGACACGCCGGCCTCCTTGGCGACGGCCGCGACGCGCAGCGCGGCATAGCCGTGCTCGGCGAGCAGCCGCGTCGCCGCACCCAGGATGTGCTCGCGGGTGGCGTCTTTCTGGTCGGTTCTCTGCGTTCTTGCGGTCTGGGGCACACGTCCACCTGTCGCCGCGCATTATGTCCGGGCTTCACCGTACATCCGACAGGTGCGCTGTCCTGGGGAAAACACCATGCGCCATTCTTTCGCCGTAAATCCATACTGCCAATTTGCATCGCCCGGAAGGCCGCACGGATGGACGCTCGAAACGACCCGGCAACACCCAGGGGATCACGGCTCGACCTGACCATGGTCGGTGACTGGGGTACCGCCAACTTCCACACCATCTGGGGCTGGGTCTCGGCCCACTTGCGGTGGCGCTCGGCCCCGCTGTCGAAGTTCAGCGTGCGCATCGGCAGTGCGTACCGCGACAGCGTGGAGCTGGTGGGCATGGGCGAGGCGGACCTGTCCGTCACCACGCCCATCCACATGGGCATCCGCTGGGCGCGCGAGGGCCGGCACTTCTACGCCGGCCGCGCCTACCCCAACCTGTGCACCCTGGGCCACCTGCCGCAGGACGACCGCCTGACCTTCGCCGTGCGCGCCGACACCGGCATCCGCAGCTTCGCCGACATCCGCGAGAAAAAGCCCGTGCTGCACATCGCCATGCCGCCGCGCGCCGACGACTGCCTGTGCAGCTACGTCATCGACCTGATCCTGCGCGCGCACGGCATCGAACCGATGGATATCGTGCGCTGGGGCGGCTCGTACTTCGAGCACGAGAACCCGCGTGCCACGATCAAGATGGCACAGGCCGGGCACTGCAACGCGGTGTTCAACGAAGCCATCATGGTGTCGAACTGGAGCGACCTGGTCCAGGCGTACCCGATGAACTTCATCCCCATCGAGCCCGAGGCCATGCGGGTGCTCACGCAGGACTACGGCCTGCGCGCGGCGGTGCTGGAGAAGGGACGCCTGCGCAACGAGCAGGAGGTGCCCTGCCTGGACTGGTCGAACTGGGGCATCCTGTGCCGCGACGACATGCCCGAGGACGTGGCCTACCGGGTCACGGCGGTGATGGTGGAGGAGCGGGCCGAATTCGAGGCCAGGTTCCGGCACATCCCGGTGCACCAGAGCCCGCTGACCTACCCCATCGATCCCCGGCGCATGCCGCACGGGGTGGACGCGCCGCTGCACCCGGGGGCGCAGCGCTACTACCGTGAACACGGGTATCTCTGAAGAAAGGCCGACCATGGCTTCGACTCGCTTGCACATCGGGCGCCGCGCCCTGCTCGGCGCCGCCGCCGCGGCCCTCGTGCCGTTCGCCCATGCCCAGGGCTTTCCCTCGCGCACCGTCACCATCGTGGTGCCGTTCGGGCCGGGCAACGCCTACGACCAGATGGCGCGCTACCTGGCCGACCGCCTGCGCGAGGAGCTGGGCCAGCCGGTCATCATCGAGGCCCGGCAGGGTGCGTTGGGTGGGGTGGCCGCGTCGTACGTGGCGAGGGCGCAGCCCGACGGGCACACGCTGCTGTTCGGCGCGAACTCCACGCACGCGGCCAACGTGCACCTGTTCAAGAAGATTCCCTATGACCCGGTCGCCGACTTCGCGCCCATCACCACGCTGGCCACCATTCCGCAGGTGCTGGTGGTGTCGCCGTCGCTGGGCGTGAACAACCTGCAGGAGCTGGTCGCGCTGGCCAGGAAGGAGCCCGGCAAGCTGAACTACGGCAGCTCCAGCGCCACCGGCCGTGTCGCCTCCGAGGCATTCCGCCAGATGGCCGGGATCGACGCCGTGCACGTGCCCTACAAGACCTCGGCCCAGGCCATCACCGACCTGGTGGGCGGACAGCTGCACTTCCTGGTGACCGACGCCGGGCTGGGCGTGACGCAGTGGCGCGGCGGCAAGGTCAAGGCGCTGGGCGTGAGCTCGGCCCAGCGCGTGCCGGCCATCGCCGACCTGCCCACCATGGCGGAGGCCGGCCTGCCGGGCTACGAGTTCACGGCCTGGCTGGCGCTGTTCGCGCCCGCCAGGACACCGGCCCCCGTGGTCAGCCGCCTGAGCGAAACCGTCAACAAGGTGGTTCGCAGCCCGGGCATGCAGGAGTACCTGGCCAAGATGTATGCGCTGCCATTCCCCGGCAGCCCCGAGAGCCTGAAGGCCCTGGTCGACAAGGACTCGGCCCGATGGGGGCAACTGATCAAGGCCGCCGGCATCGAGCCCGAGTGATCATTCCCGGCCGGGCGACCCCGCGTGCCGGGCCGGCCGGCCATTCACCGATGCCGGGAATCGAGCCGGGCCGATTGCCGGGGTGGCGGGTACCGGTAGATCGTCTCGTTGAGGTGCCGGGTCACGGCGTCGATGTCTTCCTCGCTCCAGCCCAGGTGCGCCGTAGCCTGCCAGCGCCGCACCTGCGCCTTGAGCGAGGACCAGTCCGTGGCAAGGCGCTGGTCGCGCCAGTGCATCTGGGTGGAATGGCACTCGATGCAGTGGTTGTCGTACAGGAGCTCGCCACGGCTGGGCACCCTCGTCTGCGAAGCCGCGACGGTGGCGCACGCCGCCAGCAAGAGGCCCGCCCAGCGCCGGCCTGGCCCGTGATGGCAGAGGCAGCTTCGACGCGTGGGCAGGTCGCATGCCCGCAGCTTGCCACGAAAGGCGGCCAGCGGGTCGTCGTCAGATGCTCTGCGAGCGCGGGCAGAACTGCAGCGTGCGCTGCATCACCTGCACGGCCAGGTTGTGCAGTTCGGCTTGCGTCATGGGCACGCAGCCGCCGGCCTTGATGCAGGCCTCGGCATAGCCGGGCTTCATCTCCAGCCAGGTGGGGTACTGGGGCGCGGGTGCCGACGGCGGTGCTTCGGCGGCCGAGTGCAGGGTCATGGCGGACAGCAGCAGCACGGCGGACAAGGCGGGCAGGGACAGGGATTTCATGATGGATCCTTTGCTCACGATCACCCGGCTCAGCCTACACACGCGGCCACGGGCGATTCTCCATGAACGATCTCATAGGCGTGGCGTGCCGCACGTCGGAAAACGGCCCAGCGGTATGAAGTGCAAAGACGCGTAACCCAGGCACCACCGCAAGCCGCGCCTGCAATAGGCTGTGCTTGCATGAAGCCCATCCACCTGCGCACCACCCTGTCGTTGCCCTGTGTCCTCGGCCTGCTGGCTGCATGCGGGGGCGGCGGCGGCGACTCGACCGGCGGGGACCTCGTCTCGGCGGACCTGCGTCCGCAAGTCGCCGCCGAAGGCTACTGGTCGGGCCGGACGGTGACGCAGGGCTGGATCGACCTCATCATCCTGGAGGACGGCAGCACCTGGGGCGTGCTGGCCGATCCGGTGCAGATCACCGGCGCGCTGCAGGGCCGCAGCAGCCTCGACCAGGGTCGCTTCACGGCGGCCCTCACCGAATTCAATTTCGCGGATGCCACCGCCCCGCTGATCACGTACGGCGGCACCGGCACGCCGCAGTCGCGCATCGATGCCACCGGGCCCGGCGGGCGGGGCTGGACCGTGAGCTACGACCCGGCCTACGGGGGCACCGCCTCGATGCGTGCGATCGCCGGCCAGTACGCGCTGGACCAGCGCACGGTGCTGTCGATCGGACTCGATGGTGCGTTCAACTGGGTCGCGTCGGCCGACTGCACCCTGGCCGGCTCCGTGGTGCCGCGGGCTTCGGGGCGCAACGTGTTCAACCTCACGGCCACCTATGCCGGCCTGGGCTGCCCGCATCCGGACGGCTCGCGGGTGAGTGGCGTCGCCTACCTCGACATGCGCACGGCGTCTCCCCGCCTGGTGTCGCTGGCGCTGCTCGACGACGGCGGCGTGGGTTTCATCTCGCGCGCGGTGAAGCTGCAGGACGCGCAGGGCGAGGCACCTGCGCCGGCCCCGAGCCCGGCACCGGCACCGGCACCGAGTCCGGCACCCGCACCCGCTCCCGCGCCGGCCCCGAGTCCGATCCCGCTGCCGCCGATCGACCTCGACGATGACGACGGCGGAGGCGGGGGAGGGGGTGGCGGTCGCGGCCGCAACCGGGACCGGGACAGGGATGACGATGACTGAGCGCGGGCCGTGCGTCGCCTCGGGGCGTCGCCCCTAGGAACGTCGCGCCTAGACCGTCGCCCAGAACTGCCGCGTCGCTTCCAGTCCGGCGGGCGACCAGTGCGTCGCGGGGGACATCGCGTCCACCAGCAGGCGGGTCCGTTCGGCCGAGTCGCTGCGCGCCAGCCGCTCGCGCAGCACGGCGAGGTCGGGGTCCAAGAGGTCTGCGCCCGAGTCCACGGGCGGGTGGGGCGAGTGGCGGGCCATCGCGCGGAAGGTGGGCCGGCGCCGCGGTGGCGTGGCCGGGTCGCCGCCGCCTTCGTCCCATGCCCGGCCATCGACTGCCGCGTCGCCCCGGATCCAGTCGTGGATCACCTGCAGTTCGTAGCTGGAGAACACGCCGAACATCTCGGCGCGGTCACCCTGCAGCAGCCGCCAGAAGCGGCTCTGCGCCGGCGGCTGGCCCCGCATGATCCAGCCCGCCGCTTCGAGCGCCTGCAGGAAGCCGGGCATCTGCCCCGGATCGCTGAGCCAGTCGTTGACGCTGCGGCCCGCCACCCGGCAGTAATCGGAGTGCGCGCCGTTGCCCGCCACCGACTTGCGGGCCAGGATGCGAAGCACTTCCTGCTCGACATCGAAAGCTCCGATCACGGCGGTGGTGCCCGGGCCGGTGCAGGCGAGCTTGCAGCCATTGCGCATCCGGCGCCAGAACTCGCCCGCGCCATCGATGCGCGGCAGCAGGTCCAGCGCGGCCTGGCAGGCGCGGCGCGCATGCCCGGTGCCGGCGTTGTCCACCGTCACGTGCAAGGTGAAGTAGTACGGGTCCAGCCCCAGCTCGTTCAGCTCGTAAGCGGTGATCAGCAGGTGCAGCGGCAATTGCTCGTAGCCGAGGTTGAAGCCGATCACCTCGGGCAGGAACTGTTCTGCATTCCAGCCCAATGAAAGCTGGATCGCGCCCTGCAGCCACAGCTCGTCGGGCAGGTCGTCCAGCGGGTCCAGCGCATGCCGGGCCAGCAGGGTCCGGTACAGCAGCACGTGGTTCTTGTCCGGCTGGCCTTCGCCCAGTTCCTCGACATAGGTGCGCACCAGGTCCGCCAGGCGCGGATTGCGCCAGTGGGCCACCAGCCCGTAGAGCCAGGCGCCGTCCACCAGCTTGGTGGGCGCGATCCCGCGCAGCACGAACAGGGCATGGGCGCGCGTGCCGAAGTAGCGGCGCGGCGCCCCTGCCTTGCGCTCGGCCAGGTAGTCCGCGTAGCGCGCATGCACGTCGGCGGTGTTGGCTTCCATCCAGCCCAGCAGGTCGGCAGGATGCTCGGGCAGCTCCGATGGCTGATGCTCGACGTGGCCGATCTGCTCGCGCAGGAACTGCGCGGCTTGCTGGCGCACACCCTCGTCGGGGATCGTGCTGCCCAGTCGCTGGTACAGGCTGGCGAAGGGGCCGGGGGCCGTGGTGGGCAGTTGTGCCGCGGGGCGGTGCGCGCCCTGCAACTGCTTCCACTCCTGGGGTCCGATATGCATGAGGTTCCTTGTGTCTGCCGGGCCCTTCGCGGGCCGGAGCTTGGAACACAGGGTGGCGGAGCACGGCTGCGTTGGGTATCCGGCACGGGCTCGGATCCCCGTGCGCGACCTCCTACCCCTGCCGGACCGGGGCGTCGTCGCGCCGGGAATCGTCCGATGTGCCCATGAGCCGCGCAGCAGCCTGCCGAAGTACCATCGCCCGGCCCCGCAGCCGGCCCGGCTGAATCGACGGGCTTGCTGCACCAACCTTCATGACCGCATCCGCCCGGAGCCTGCGCGCCCTGCCGATCGTCGTCGCCTGCCCGATCTTCCTGCAGAACATCGACACCACCGCCATGGCCACCGCCCTGCCGCGCATGGCCGAGTCGCTGCAGGTCCAGGTACTCGACCTCAACCTGGCGATCACCGCCTATCTGCTCAGCCTGGCCTTGTTCCTGCCCGCCAGCGCCTGGCTGGCCGACCGGGTGGGCGCCCGGCGCCTCTTCTGTGCGGCGGTGCTGGTGTTCACGGCCGCGTCGGCCTTGTGCGGGCTGGCCCAGAGCCTCGGCGAACTGGTCACCTACCGGCTGCTGCAGGGCATCGGCGGCTCGATGATGGTGCCGGTGGGCCGCACCATCCTGCTTCGCAGCGTGCCGGCCGACCAGCTGGTGCGAGCGATGGTCTGGTTCACCATCCCCGGCGTCATCGGCCGGCTGGCCGGCCCGCTGCTGGGCGGCGCCATCGTGACCTTCAGCTCCTGGCGCTGGATCTTTCTGGTGAACATTCCCTTTGGCGTGCTGGGCGCGGCGCTGGCCTGGTGGCTGGTGGAGCCCGATCCACCGCAGCACGCACCCGGCACGCGCTTCGACGGCGGCGGCGGGGTCCTGCTGGCCCTGGCCCTGCTCGGGCTGCTGGGGGGGCTGCAGATGCTGGGCAAGGGCCTGCTGCCCGGCTGGGCCATCGGCCTGGCCATGGCCGTCGGGGCGGTCGCGCTGTGGGCGTATTTCCAGCGCCGGCTGCCCGAGCAGGAACGCATCCTCGACTTCGCGGTGCTGCGCTTTCCCACCTTCCGCGTGTCCATCATCGGCGGCTTCCCCTTGCGCATGGCCATCGGCGCCGCGCCCTTCCTGCTGCCGCTGATGCTCCAGGTCGGCTTCGGCCTGTCGCCGCTGCACGCCGGCCTGGTGGTGGTGTCGACCGCCGTCGGCGCCCTGAGCACGCGGGTCGTCGTCGCTCGCGTCATCAGGCGGCTGGGCTTTCGCACGGTGATGGTGGGCTCGGCCGCGCTGGCCGGCCTGTTCTATCTCGGCTATGGCCTCTTCACGCCGCAGACGCCCACCTGGCTCATGGCCGGCGTGCTGGTGCTGGGCGGCCTGTGCTCCTCGCTCACCATGGTGTCGCTCAGCACGCTGGGCTTCTCCGACATTCCGGCGAACCGCACCGGGCACGCCACGGCCATCTCCAGCATGGCCCAGCAACTGTCCACCGCCATCGGCGTGGTGATGGGCGCGGCGCTGGTGTCGCTGTTCGCCTTCGTGCACCGGGGCAGCACGGACCGGATCACCGCCGAAGACTTCCTGCCCAGCTTCGTGGCGGTCGCGCTGCTGGCCTGGATGTCGGCCTGGGCGTTCCGCTCGCTCGGACCCGAAGCGGGCGACGAACTGCGCGGGCGGCCCAAGCGATAGGGCGTTCTCAGCGCTCGAGCGGCCCACCGGCCAGCCAGCGCGCCCCGCGCGCATAGAGCGCCTCGACCTGCGGCCCCTTGAGCATGGGCATGTCCATCTTCACGGTGTAGCCGATGCCGCTCTGGATATACGCCAGGTGCCGATAGCCCTCGGGCATCTGCGCCAGCCGCTGCGCATCCAGGGCCAGCGTGGCCGCCGGGTCCAGGGGGTCGATGCGGTCCTTCTCGTAGATGGGCTGGCGGTGAAGCAGCTTCCATTCGCCTTCATGCCGGGTGATGAAGTCGTAGAAGCGGCCGGTGCAGACCACATCGCAGGGCACGCCTTCGACCGGCCCGCGCTGGGAGATGGTCATCTTGGTCTGCGCGATGGCGCGGTCGCCGGCGATCTCGATGGCCGATCCGCCGAGGAAGTGCAGGATGCTGACCCCCTTGGACCAGCCCTCCTGCGTGACGCGGATGAACTCGCGGAACGGCCCCTGGAACCAGGTGGCCATCATCATGCCGTCGGGGTGCCACACGGTGGCGAACCGCTCCCAGTCGCCGGCGTCGCGCCAGACGGCCCAGTTCTCCACCAGCCGGCGGATCTTCAGTTCTTCGATCAGGTCTTGGGTCATGGGATCTGTGTGAAGTTGAACGCGTGCCGGGCTTTCCGGCCGCGCGAGCCGGTCCAGCATACCGGCAGCTTGTCCGCCGTGTCACCGCCTGCATGCGGGCTGCACGAGGTCCGGCGCGCAAAATAGCGGCACCTCCACCTCCGAACGTGTCATGCGCACCGTCCAGTACGAGAACACGGACCTGAACCTGTTGCTGGTGTTCGAAGCGCTCATGGCCGAGCGCAACGTCACGAGCGCCGCACATGCCCTGGGCCTCACGCAGCCGACGCTGAGCCACGCGCTCAACCGCCTGCGCAAGATGTGCGCAGACGAGCTGTTCGTGCGCACGTCGCGGGGCATGCAGCCCACCGCGCACGCGCAGGAAATGGCCGAGCCGGTGCGGGCCGCGCTCGAGCTGATCCGCGGCACGCTGGAGCGACGCGACAGCTTCGAGCCGTCGCAGGCCAGGCGGCTGTTCAAGGTGCTGTTGACGGACATCGGCACCGTCAACTTCCTGCCGGCGCTCATCGCTCACCTGCAGGTCCACGCGCCCGACGTGCAGCTCGAGACCGTGCAATGGCCGATCGATCAGTACAAGACCGCGCTGCAGGAGGGCGCGGTCGACCTGGCCATCGGGCAGATGCCGCCGATCGAAGCCGGCTTCTACCAGCAGCGCATCTTCGAGGACGAGTTCGTCTGCGTGGTCGGGGCCGACCATCCGCGCATCCGCGACAAGCCGACCCTGGAGCAGTACCTGCATGAGCGCCATGTGCGCGTGTCGCTGCCAGGCCGCCCCTACAGCGCGGTGGACGAGGCATTGAGCGACATGAACTGCTCGCGGCAGGTCATGGTCACCGTGTCGCAATACCTGGCCTTGCTGCCGATCCTGTCGGCGACGCACCTGGTCGCCGCGGTGCCCTACCGGGTTTACCTGGCCATGCGCGGCAGCGGCAACATCCGCATGTACCCCCTTCCGTACCCCGCGCCACGCGTGGTGGTGCGGCAGTTCTGGCATGCCCGCAAGCATGCCGACCCGGGGCTGGTCTGGCTGCGGGGCGTCATCAGCGAACTCTTCGCCCCCGAGCCTGAGGCGATCTCGTCGGCCGTGTAGGCGGCGAGGGCGCCGCGGGCCAGCAGCCCGTGCGCGGACGCCTTATGGCGCTTGCGCATAGTGCCTATGCCGGCCCTCGATTGGTCGGGCATCGCATGGCTCCTAGAGTTGCCGCTATCCGAATGCAACGCAGCGGCGCCCCAGCCGCCCCCGCACGCCCCGATGTCCAACGCCTATCTCCGAAACACCTGGTACGTGGCCGGCTGGAGCGACGAACTCGCCGGCGGGCAACTGGCGCGCCGCCTGCTCGACCAGCCGATCCTGTTCTTCCGGCGCGCCGATGGCGCGGTGGCTGCTTTGGCCGACCGCTGCCCCCACCGCTTCGTGCCCTTGCGAATGGGCAAGCGCCACGGCGACGTGATCGAGTGCGCCTACCACGGCCTGCGCTTCGATGCCAGCGGGCGGTGCGTGCTGAGCCCGAACAACGAGCAGATCCCCAAGGCCGCGCGCGTGCGCAGCTACCCGGTGATCGAGCGGCACGGCCTGCTGTTCGTCTGGATGGGTGACACCGACCGTGCCGACGCGGCGCTGGTGCCGGACTTCGGCTTCATGGACGATCCGGCGTTCGCCACGACCCACGGCTACATCCACGGCAAGTCGGGATACCTGCTGATGGTCGACAACATCCTGGACCTGTCGCACACGCAGTACCTGCACGCGGACACGCTGGGTTGCGAGGCGCTGGCGCGCGCCCGCAGCGAGGTGGTGGAGCACGAGCGCAGCGTGGACGTGCGCCGGACCATGCGCAACAGCATCCAGGCGCCGCTGACGGCGGCTTCGCGCGGCTTCGCCGACCGGCCCGCGGACGCTTACATGGACACGCGCTGGTACCCGCCCAGCTACCTGCAGATGGAGACCTGCCTGGCCGAGCCCGGCACGCCGCGCTCCCAGGGCAAGACCTCCTTTGCGCTGCACCTGATCACGCCGGAGACGGCGAGCACCAACCACTACTTCTGGGCCAACGCCCGCGCGTTCGCCACCGACGACGAGTCGCTGTCGCGCCGCATCCAGGAAGGTTTCGCGCACGCCTTCGAGTTCGAGGACAAGCCCATCCTGGAGGCGCAGCAGGAAAGCATGGACGGCGCCGACTTCTGGTCGTTGCAGCCCGTGCTGCTGGCGAGCGACGCGCCGGCCGTGCGGGTTCGCCGGCGGCTCGACCGAATGATCGCCGAGGAGGCCGGCCCGCCCTGAGCGCCGCGCGCGCCTGCCCCGCGTTTGCGCTTTCCTTCCACCCCATTCGACAACCCTTCACCGAAGACGACAGGAGACATCCCCATGACCTTGCTGCCCCGACTGCTGCTGGCCATCGCCGCGCTGTGCGCCGCGACCACCGGCATCGCCCAGACCTTTCCCAACAAGCCGATCCGGCTGGTCGTGCCCTTCCCGCCTGGCGGCCCGATGGACAACCTCGGCCGGGCCATCGGCGAGAAGCTTGGCGGCGCCCTCGGCCAGCCGGTCATCGTCGAGAACAAGCCGGGTGCCAACACCATCATCGCCGCCGACTTCGTGTCCAAGGCTGCGCCGGACGGCCACACGTTGCTGATCGCCACCGACGCGACGTACTCCATCAACCCCTTGCTCTACAACCGACTGCCGTACAACCCTCAGACCGACCTGGCACCGATCGTCGCGGTGGCCCATCTGCCCGAGTACCTCATGGTTCGCTCGGACCTGCCGGCCAGCAACCTGCAGGAGTTCATCGCGTATGCGAAGGCCAACCCTGGCAAGGTCAGCTACGGCTCCTTCGGCATCGGCAGCAATGCGCACCTGGCCGGCGAGGCCTTCAAGGTGGCCACCGGCGTCAACCTCACGCACGTGCCTTACAAGGGCGCGGCCGAAGTCATCCCCGCGATCATCAGCGGCCAGATCGACGCGGTCTTCACGTCGCCCAACCAGGGCATCCCCTTCATCCGCCAGGGCAAGCTGAAGGCACTGGGCACCACCGCGCCCAAGCGCATGGAGCAACTGCCCGATGTGCCGACCTTCGAGGAGCAGGGGGTGAAGAACCTGGAAACCAACGTCTGGTTCGGCCTGTTCGCGCCCGGCAAGACCCCGGCCCCAGTCCTGCAGACCCTGGCCGACCACATCGACAAGATCGTGTCCGACCCGGCGTTCCGCAGCCAGCGACTGACGCCTTTCGCGCTGGAACCTGCCCCCACCGGTCGCCCCTACTTCCAGCAGGTGCTCAAGGCCGACGTGGAGCGCTACACGCGCTATGTGCGGGCCGCCAACGTGAAGCTCGACTGAAGCGAAGTCGCCCCCGAATGGTCAGCTTCATCCAGTACATCAACCGCATCCAGTTCGGATTCGGCGCCATCGGCACGTTGCCTGCGGAGCTGCAGGCGCTGGGCGCCCGCAGGCCCTTGCTGATGTCCGACGGCGGCGTCGTTGCCGCCGGACTGCTCGACCGGGTGCGATCGGCGCTGCAGGACCTTCCCGCCAGCTCGTACCTCGACTGCCCACGGCATCCGACCGAGGCGGCCGCGCAGGCGGCCTTGGCGATGTACCGGGCCGAAGGCTGCGACGCGATCGTGGCCGTGGGCGGCGGCGCCGTCATCGACCTGGCCAAGGCGGTGGCGCTGCTGCATACGCACGCAGGCCCCCTCGGGACCTACAGCAGCGAGCAGGGCGGCAGTGCCCGCATCCGGCCCGACGTGGCACCCGTGGTGGCGATTCCCACGACGGCCGGCACCGGCAGCGAGATCGGCCGTGGCGCCGGGGTGGCCCTTGGGGATGGCGGGATCAAGGCCGTTTTCCTGAGCGTCAACCTGGTGCCCAAGGTGGCCATCTGCGACCCCGGGCTCACGCTGAGCCTGCCCCCGGGCATGACCGCCGGCGCCGGCATCGACGCGCTCGGCCACTGCCTGGAGGCCTACCTTTCCCCGGCGATCAATCCGCCGGTCGATGCCACCGCCCTCGACGGCATCCGGCGCCTGGCGGGCAGCCTGGCCACGGCCGTCGAACGACCGGGTGACCGCGAGGCGCGCTGGAACACCATGATGGGCGCGCTGGAAGGCGGCATGTGCTTCTGGAAGGGACTGGGCGCGGCGCATGCACTGTCGATTCCGCTGGACGCCTACGACCTGCACCACGGCACCCTGGTGGGCATGCTGCTGCCGGCGGCCCTGCGCTTCGCGCGACCGGTCGCGGCGGACAAGCTCGCGCCGCTGGATGCGATCTTCGGCAAGCCTGCCGAGGACGGACTGGCCGAACTGAACCGGCGCATCGGCCTGCCCGCCAGCCTGCAGGCGCTCGGTGTTCCACGCGACGCGCTGCCCGGGATCGCCGCGGCCGCCGCGGCCAGCGTGTTCAACCGCACCACGATCCGGCCTGGACAGGCACAGGACTACTTCGCGATGCTGGAGGCGGTGTTCTGAACCCGTGCAGCGCCCCGTGCGCCCCGGCCGCGGGCGAGCTGACCCTGGAGCGCATGCCGGACGGTACCTTGCTGCTGGCGAACCGCCAGCCCCTGCAGCCCACCGCGCCCAGCGTGCTGCACTGGCTGCAGGACGCGGCGCAGCAGGCGCAGGCAAGAGCCTTCCTGATGGAGCGTGCCGGCACCGGCTGGACGTGCTGGACCTACGGCCAGGCCTGGGCGGAGGTGCGCCGGCTCTCTCGTGCCCTTCGCACAGCCGGCCTGCAGCCGGGTCTTCCGATGGTGCTGCTCGCGCGCAACTCGATCTCCCAGGCCCGCATCACGCTGGCCGCCATGCTGGCGCGCATCCCGGTGGCCCCGGTGAATCCGCGCTATGCGGCCTCGGTCGCCGGGCGCGAGAGGCTGCGCTCGATGGTCGCGACGCTGCGGCCGCAGGCCTGCTGGTCGGACGATCCGGCTGCGGAAGATTTCCTGCGCGCCTGTGGCGTGCCGCAAGTGCCGGTCCTGGAGGCGACCGCGGACGGCGCAGTCGACGAGACACTCGCGCTGCCGGAGCCGGACACACAGGCCAAGCTGTACTTCACCTCGGGCTCCACCGGGTCCCCCAAGGCGGTTCCGTACACGCAACGCATGATGACCAGCAATGCCCAGATGGTCCTGCAGGTCTGGCCGTTCCTGCGGCAGCAGCCGCTGGTGATGGTCGACTGGCTGCCCTGGACCCACGTGTTCGGGGGCAACAACAACATCAACCTCGTGCTGCGCCTCGCCGGCACGCTGGTGATCGATGCCGGCGCCCCCACTGCGGAAGGCATGTCCACCACCCTGGCGAACCTGGCCGAGGTGTCGCCGACCTTCTACTGCAATGTGCCGGCAGGCTATGCGAGGCTGGCCGGTGCCCTGGAAGCGGACGAGGCCCTGCGCCGGCAATTCTTCCGACGTTTGGACGCGATGTTCTTCGCCGCCGCCGCCATGCCCCAGCCGCTGTTCGAACGGCTGCAGGTGCTGGCGCGCAGCCAGGGGCGTGACATCCCTGTCCTCACGGGCTGGGGCGCCACGGAAACGGGTCCGAGTGCCACGCTGCTCCAGACGCCCGACGGCGGGCCGGGCCAGGTCGGCACCCCGGCACCGGGCGTCACGCTGCGGTTGGTGCCCAACGGCCGCAAGACCGAGGCATGGGTTCGCAGTCCCAGTGTCGCCTCGGGCTACTGGCGTGCGCCCGAGGCGAGCCGCGCCCAGTTCGACGATGAAGGCTTCTTCCGAACCGGCGATGCCCTGCGGCTGGCCGACCCGGACCAGCCGGCTGCCGGCCTCTTGTACGACGGTCGCGTGGCAGAGGACTTCAAGCTGCAAAGCGGCACCTGGGTGAACGCTTCGGCGGTGCGGGCGTCCCTGCTCGCCTGCGCAGACGGCAGCATCCACGACCTGGTGCTGGTCGGCCCGAATCGCCCCTGGCTGGGTGCGCTGGCCTGGATGCGCGACCCGCTCGCGCCCGATGCCGCGCGGCAGCTGGAGGATGCGGTGGCGCGCCACAACGCCAGCGCAGGCGGTGCCGCCCAGCGCATCGTCGCCGCGGCTGTGCTGCCATCAGGGCCAGACCCCGAGGCAGGCGAGATCAATGACAAGGGCTACGTCAACCAGGCGCGGGCGCGGGACCTGCGCGCGGCCGAAGCGGACCGGCTCTACGCGCGGGGCCCGGCCGCCTGACGAAGGAGCCGCTCACTGCGGCTCGATGCCGGCTGCTTTCACCATGGCGGCGTAAAGCCTGCGTTCCGCTTCCAGGTTGCGGGCGAACTGCTCGGGGTCGGTCCCCATGGGCTCCATGCCCAGGCCTTCGATCACGCGGCTGCGGAACGCCTCCTTGCCGATCGCACCGGCGCAGGCGCTGGCCAGCCGGTCGATGACCTCGCGCGGCACCGCGGCTGGCGCCAGCAGCCCGAACCAGGCGCCACCGGCGATCCCGCTCAGGCCCTGTTCGGCGGCGGTCTTCAGCGCCGGCATCGTGGACTGCCGTTGCGCTGAAAAAACGGCCAGGGCCTTCAACCTGCCGGCGCGGATGTGCGGTGCGGCCTGCCCGAGTGCGGAGAAAAGGACGTGCACGTCGCCAGCCACCAGCGCCGGGACGGCTTCGGCCACGCCTTTGTACGGCACATGCGTGAGCGAGGTGTTCGTCAGGGCCTTGAACATCTCTCCGTCCAGGTGCGGGTTGCTGCCGATCCCGAAGGACGCGTAGTTCAGCTTTCCCGGGTTGGACTTGGCGTACGCGATCAACTGCGCCACATCGGATGCCGGCACCGAGCTGTTCACCAGCAGCGCCTTGATCCCGCGAACCAGCTGCGTGACGGGCGCGAAGTCCTTCACCGGGTCGTATCGAAGCCTGGCGTAGATCAGCGGATTGAGAGAGGTCAGCGCGTCCGAGCCGAGCAGCAGCGAATGGCCGTCCGCGGCGGACCGTGCCACGTGCTCCGCCGCGATCTGTCCATTGGCACCGGGGCGGTTCTCGATGATGAAGGGCTGCCCGAACGCTTCCGCCAGATCGGCCCCGGCGCTGCGCGCGATGATGTCCGCCACCCCGCCCGCAGGAAACATGACCGTGATCGTCACGGGGCGGCTGGGCCATGGCCGGGGCTGCGCGTGCAGGCGAGTGACCGGCAGCCCCACGCTGGCGGCGACTGCGGCGAACAGGAGCGGGCGACGTTGCATCAGGTGACCTCCGTTTTCAGGGATGGGTGGCGGTCGGCACTCAAGCCTCACCCAGCGCCAGCATGTCCGCCGGCGCCGCGTGGTTGGCCATCAGCGCCTTCTTGCGATAGAAGCGCAGCAGCCCGTTGGGCCCCATGCGCGATCCGCCCATGCCGGACAGGTTGAAGGAATTCTTCTCCGCGTCGCGCAGGATGGCGATGGTGATGCCGGCGTCCTGCAGGGCCACGGCCCCGGCGTCCAGCCGCTCGCCGATGCGGCGCGCCTCTTCCACGTCGCCCGCGATCACCGCGGCCGAGAGCCCGTAATCGCTGTCGTTCGCCAGCGCGATGGCTTCCTCCTCGGTCCGGTAGCGCATCACCGGTGTCACCGGGCCGAAGGTTTCCTCGGTCATGACCTTCATGGCGTGGGTCACCTCGGTGAGCACCGTGGCCCGCATGTAGTGGCCGCCACCGAGCTGCTCGCTCTTGCCGCCGCATGCCAGGCGGGCGCCTTGCGCCAGGGCATCGTCGATGTGCGCGTCGACGATCGCGGCCTGGCGGACGAAGGTGAACGGGCCGATGTGGCCGCGCCGCGGATCGGGATAGCTCAGCTCCAGCTGGTTCGACTTCTCCACCAGCTTCTGGACGAAGGCATCGTGGACGGACTCGTGCACGTACACGCGCTCGGTCGAGAAGCAGATCTGGCCGGTCGCGAACACGGACGAGCGCAGCACCGCCGTCGCGGCACGGTCGAGGTCGGCCGTGGCGGTGACCACGGCCGCGTCCTTGCCGCCCATCTCCAGGAAGGCCGGGATGAATCGATTCGCGCAGGCGACCGCCACCTTGCGCCCGGTGCCGACGCTGCCCGTGAAGCACAGCGCATCGACCTCCTCGATCAGCGCCTGTCCGGTGCGGCCGTCGCCGGTGATGAAGCGCAGCACGGCGGCGAGCTCGGGCACGTCGTCCACGGTGCGCTGGACCGGCTCCACGAAGCGCGGCGCGATCTCGCTGGGCTTGACGACGACCGCGCAGCCGGCGATGAGCGCCGGAATGGCGTCCAGCGTGGCGAGCAGGAAGGGATGGTTCCAGGGGCTGATCACGCCCAGCAGCGGAATCGGCTTGAGCTGGGACTGGAAACTCACGTTCGGATAGATCGTGCTGGTACCGCTGAGCAGGGCGCGGTCGATGAGGGCCGGCGCGCTCTTGCACCAGCCGCGGATTCCGTCCACCACCATGTGGGGCACCTGGTGCGACAGCTTCCAGCGGCCGGTGTCGATGGCCTCGGCATCGCCGATGGCCTGGGCGTGCCGCTCGATCGCGTCGGCCCAGCGCAGCATCACCGCGATGCGCTCGGCCAGGGGCCGCGCGCCCCAGGCCACCTGCGCCGCGCGCAACTCCTGGCAGATCTCGTGGAGGCGCTTCGGTGATGGCGGCGTGATCCAGTAGTCGTTGTCCCCGGTGCGCGGGTTGCGCACCGGCAGGCGGTCCTCGGCAGCGGCCATGGTGTGTGTCTCGGCAGATAGGGAAGGAAAAAAATCATACGAGCCGGCTCCATGCCGACCTATCGATCCGGCGCATACGGCCCATGCGGGGCCGGCATGCGCGCGGACCCGCAGGCAAGCGAACCGCAATGCGCAAGGCGCATAGGCCCCATGTGTCGCTTCGATTGGGACGGCGGCCGATGCCCCCTAGCATGGCCCGACCCGTTCCATCGGCGCCTGGCCACTGGAACTTGCGATGGAAGGCACCATGGACCCACTTGCAGGCATACGCGTTCTCGATTTCGGCAGCTTCATCACCGCGCCGTATGCGGCCATGATGCTGGCCGAGCTGGGCGCGGACGTGATCAAGGTCGAGCGGCCGTCGGCGGGCGACCCGTTCCGAGGTTTCGCCGACGGCCGCTACAGCCCACAGTTCCAGGCGCACAACCGGCACAAGCGCTCGCTGGTCCTCGACTACGCGGGCGATGCGGGCCGCGCCGTGCTGCGCAGGATGTTGCCGGCGGTGGACGTCGTGCTGATCAACACCCGGCCAGGCGTCGCAGCCCGGATCGGGCTCGACTACGAATCGGTCCGCGCGATCAACGGCCGCATCGTCCATTGCTCGATCACCGGCTTCGGCGAAAGCGGGCCTTACGCCATGCGTCCTGCCTTCGACAACGTCGGGCAGGCGCTGTCGGGCTGGATGAGCCGCTTCCGCACCAACGACGACGCCCGCGTGGTGGGGCCCGCCGTTTCGGATGCGGCCACCGGCATGCACGCCGCCATGGGCATGATCGCCGCGCTGTACCGCCGCACCGTGACGGGCCAGGGCGCGCAGGTGGAGGTGAACATGATCGAGAGCACCATCGCGCTCGGCGTGGAGCCGCTGACGCAGCACCTGGCCACCGGCGGCGAGGTGCCGGTGTTCCAGCGTGCCGCCATGTCGCAGGCCTACACCCTGGCGTGTGCTGACGGCAAGCGGATCGGCCTGCACCTGTCCTCGCCCGACAAGTTCTGGCGCGAGCTGTGCACCGCGATCGGCCGCCCGGAGTGGATCGCCGACTACCCGACGCGCATGGACCGGGTGCGCGCCTATGAAGACCTTGCCGGCAAGCTGGCCGATGTGTTCAAGACCCGCCCACGCGACGAATGGGTGTCGCTGCTGCAGCCGCACGACGTGCCGTTCGCTCCCGAGCTGTCGATGCAGGAGCTGCAAGACGATCCGCAGGTGCGTCACCTCGACGTGCTGCACGAGCTGCAGCATCCGCGTTACGGCACGGTGCGCAGCATCCGCCGTCCGGTTCGCATCGACGGCCAGCGGGGCCAGCAGGTGCGGCCGCCGCCCGACCTGGGCGAGCACTCGGCGCAGGTGCTGACCGAGATGGGATTCCAGTCCGAGGAGATCGCCGCGCTGGCACGTTCGGGCGTGGTGGCCGTGAACGAGGGGAACGACTGATGGTGCGGGTGGAGCACTTCGCGGAACTGGCCCCCTGGGTGGGCCAGGAACTCGGTGTCAGCGGCTGGGTCCGCATCGAGCAGCCGACCATCGATGCATTCGGCACCCTGACCGGCGACCAGCACTGGATCCATCTCGACCCGGCGCGGGCACGGGCCGAGGGGCCCTTCGGCGGAACCATCGCGCATGGGTTCCTCACGCTGTCCCTGCTCACCGGCTTGCTAAAGCAATGCTTCGATGTCACGGCCGCCAAGCGCTGGGTGAACTATGGGCTCGACAGGGTCCGCTTCACCACGCCCGTGAAGCCGGGTGACCGCATCCGCCTGCGGCTGGTGCTTGCATCGTTCGAGATGCGGGAGGACGGCGGGGCGCGCCTGGCATGCCAGTGCACGATGGAGATCGAAGGCGGGGAACGCCCCGCGCTGGCTGCCACTTTCGGGATGCTGGGTTATGAATGAGTTCTCGCAGGCGCCCGAGGCGGGCTTCACCCTGATGGAGCAGGGCGGCACCTTCATGGACCATGTCGGGCCGGTGTGGTCGCGCGCGGACGCCGACGGCGCGGTGGTGCTCCTTCGCATCGGGCCGCAGCACACCAACCCCAACGCAAGCGTGCATGGCGGCGTTCTGATGACGCTGATCGACGTGGCGCTCGGTTCGGCGCTCCAGGCGGCGATGCAGGGCCAAGGCGCCGGCCATCCGGTCACGATGCAGCTGTCCTGCAGCATGGTCGGGGCGGCCCGGCTCGGTGACCTCGTCCGCGCCGAAGCACGGGTGGACCGGCTGGCGCGCTCGGTGGGCTTTTCCAGCGGACGTATCGAGGCCGGCGGGCGCCTGGTGATGACGGCGAGTGCCGTGTTCAAGCTGCCCTCTTCCTGATCCTTTCGTAGCGGCTCGAACGTTTCAGCCGGGCCGCGCCATGTCTTCCCCCGTGGCCGTTCGCCCGACGTACGCGTCCGGCGGAATGGACGGCATCCGCTGCTCCCATTCGTCGAACTGCCTGCGCATGTCGGCCAGGATGCCGGGAGAGCGCCGGGCCAGGTTGGCACGTTCGCGCGGGTCGGCCGCCAAATTGAACAGGTACTCGTGTCCGTCCTGCACCAGGTATTTCCAGTCGCCCAGGCGCAGGGCCCGCTGGCCGCGGTGCTTCATGCGCCAATGCAGGGCACGTTCGAGCACGCGGCCCGGCTCGCGCAACACCGGCATCAGGTCGATGCCATCGGGCGGGAATTCGGGGTCAGGGACCACTCCGGCGGCCGACAGGAAGGTCGGCATCCAGTCCATGGTGGCCGCCACCTGCGGCGTGCTGGCGCCCGCGGCCATGCCTGCGGGCCAGCGAGCGATCAACGGCACGCGGATGCCGCCCTCCAGCAGGTCCATCTTGGCCCCGACGAAGGGCCACACGTCGGAGAAGCGCTCACCGCCGTTGTCGCTGGTGAAGACGATGAAGGTGTTCTGGTCCAGGCCGTGGCGCTGCAGGGATGCCAGCAGCTTCCCGATGCCCTCGTCCATGTGGCTGACCATGCGCCGGTAGGTCGCCGGTGAGCCGCCGTCGTAGTGCAGCAGGGCGCGGCCGATTCGCGCGGACTCGGCCTCGTCATCGCGCGCTTCCCAGGGCCAATGCGGTGCCGTGTAGTGCAGGCTGAGCAGGAACGGGCGGTCGTGCCGGCGGCTCACGTAGTCGACGGCGCGCCGGGTGAGGAGATCGGTGACGTAGCCCCGCTCGTGGCACGCCACCTCTCCGTCATGGAGGTCGCGCGTGCCGGTGTGGTCGATGTGGCTGAAGTAGTCGATGCCACCCCCCAGCGTGCCGAAGAACTCGTCGTAGCCGCTTTTCAGGGGGCCGAAGTGCGGCGGATAGCCCAGGTGCCACTTGCCCACCAGCGCCGTGTCGTAGCCGGCGTCGCGCAGCAGGGAAGGCAGTGTCGGGTGCGAGGGCGGCAGGCCCAGGTGGGCCTGGCCCTTCGCGCTGGGCGGCAGCGGCTCCTCGGCGGCGCCGCGCAGCCGGTATTGATAGCGGCCGGTGATCAGCGCGAAGCGCGAGGGCGAACACAGCGCGGAGTTGGCGTAGCCGTCCGTGAAGCGCACCCCGCCGGCCGCCAGCCGGTCGAGGTGGGGCGTGGACGCACCGTCCCGGGCACCGAAGCAGCCCAGGTCCGCGTACCCCAGGTCGTCGGCGAGGATGAAGATGAAATTGGGCCTTCGGTCCATGGGCCTCAGTCGATCTGCAGGTTGATCTTGCGGGCCAGCGCGCCCCACTTGGCCGAGATGTCCGCCATCAGGTCGCCGGCCTCGCGCGGCGGCAGGGCGACCACCTCCTGGTCCGTCCGCTTGAGACTTTCGCGGACCTGCGGCGTCTGCAGCGCGGCGGCCATGGTCGTGGTGAACGACTGGACGATCGGCTGCGGCGTTCCCCGCGGGGCGTACAACACCATGGAGAAGTCGGCTGCGTAGCCGGCGACGCCGGCTTCGGCGACGGTCGGCACATCGGGCAGGCTCGGCGATCGCGCCGTGCCGGACACCGCCAGGGCGACGAGCCGGCCTTCGCGCACATGGGGCAGCACGGTGGGGCCGGCCAGGAAGCCGCAGGGGACCGTTCCCGCCAGCACGGCTTGCGTGGCCGGTGCCGGGCCGCTGAAGGGGATGTGCTGCATCTCGACGCCTGCGGCGGACCACAGCATCTCCGAGGCCAGGTGGCCGGGGGTTCCCGCGCCGCCGGAGGCGTAGTCGAGTTTCCTGAGCCTGGCCATCTGCAGCAGCTGCGGCAAGGTCTTGACGCCCAGCGCCGGGTGGCAGACGAGCGTCTGGTTGAACCGGGTTGCCACCAGGACCGGAACCACGTGGTCCGCCTTGGCGTTCGGGTTGCGATAGATGTGCGGGTTGACCGTGTAGACGGTGTCCGGCCCGAACATCCAGGTGTAGCCGTCGCCACCCGCACGAGCCAGTTCGGCGTTGCCCAGCGAGCCGCCGGCCCCGGGCTTGTTCTCGACGATGAGCGGTTGGCCGAAGCGGGGGCGCGCGTGCTCCAGGACCAGGCGCGCGATGAGGTCCGACGGGGAGCCGGCCGGCGCCGGAACGACGATGCGCACCGGCCGTTCGGGCCAACCGGACGCGCCTGCCTGCGCCTGCGCCGGGGGTTGCAGGACTGCCGCCGCGAAGGCGAGTGCCAATTTCCACTGCATCGCTGTGTCTCCTTCTGACCGTGTGCGGGGCAGTTTAGAGTTGGCCTGCGCGATTGTTCTAAACAACTGAAACCCGGAATGACCCGAATATCTCGCGACGCCGCCAGCCTGCAGGAGCTGCTGAATTACCGGCTCGGCAGGCTGCTGGGCGTGGCGGGATTGCCGATCGTCCGCGCCTGCGAAGCCATGCACGGCATTTCGCGCCGGGAGTGGGGGCTGCTCGCCGTGCTCGGCCACGCCGGCGAGCTATCGCCCTCCAGGCTGGCCAGCGAGATGACGCTGGACCGCGCGCGCACCTCCCGCGTCTTGCAGCAATTGATCCGCAAAGGCCTGGTCGAACGCCGGCAGCTGCCCGGCGACAGGCGCCAGGCACGCGTGTGTCTCACGCCATCGGGCGAGGGCCTGTACCAGGCCTTGCTGCCGCTCGTGGCGGACCAGAATCGCCAGTTGCTCGCAGTCCTGGGCGACGCCGAGTTGCAGGCGCTGGACGACTACCTGCAGCGCCTGCAGCACAGGGCGCATCTGCTGTGCGAGGAAGGCGAGGGCCTGCGGGCCCGGCGGTACCTCGGGGGGCACGCGGCCAAGCCCTGAGACCCGCTTCGCCGGCGGACGGCATCACCCGCGGCGCAAGGCCTCGTCAAAAGCCGCGATGCTCTCTTTCAAGCTGTGCCGCGGACGCCAGGCCAGGTCACGAGCGGCGGCACTGATGTCCGACGGGGCGCGACGGACCTTGGAGAAGTTCGCGAACCCGCCAGCAGGCGCCACGTCGTAGCGCACGCGGAAGTCGGGGTGGAGCTCTCGAATGAGCGACGTGAGCGAATCCAGCGTCCATCCCTGGTCGCTCGAAAGGGTGTAGACCAGTTGCTTCGGCGCCGGGGCATCCAGCGCGGCCAGGGTGCCGGCGGCGCAGTCGCGCACGTCGATGAATTCCTCGATGCCGAGCCACGCATGAGCGGGTTGCGAGACCACCGCCTCCCGGCCCTGCTGCGCGGGCACCAGCAGTTCACGCAGCATGCGCGCCACCAGCCCGGCATCGTCCGCGTGGAGGCCGAGCACCGCGCCATACCGGACGCACACGACATCAACGCCGAGCTCGCTGCGGTACAGGCCTGCGAAGTGCTCGGCGGCAAGCTTGGTCGCGGCATAGAACGAGCCCGGCGCCTGCGAGAGCGCCTTCATCGTGAAGTCCTCGGGGATGGTGCTGCCGCCCGGGTAGTCGTCGAAGGACTGGTAGGTCACCGTCGTCGAGCTGCACAGCACGACGCGCCCCACGAGCCCGCGCCGCGCCAGCTCCATCACGTTGAGGGCGCCGCCGATGTTCACGTCCACCGCGGCCTTCGGGTCCTGGCGGCATGCTCCGGTGAGCAGCGCCGCGGTGTGGATGACCGACTGCGCGCCGTGGGCCTGTACCGCAGCCTCCAGCGCGGCCAGGTCTCGAACGTCCGCGCGTACCCGTTCGATGGCGTGGTTCGGGCCGGTCGCGGCGAGCCGCCGCTCGTCGAGTCGGAGATCGACGATCACGGCCCGGTCCCCGCGCCGCACCAGCTGGCGCGCAATCTCGGCGCCGACGGTGCCGGCGCCGGTGACCAGGACCGTCCTCACGCCTGCACCTCGGCGAATAGCCGCAGGGCATTGGCCGTGTCGATCTGCCGCTTCTGTTCAGGGGCGATGCCCTCGAACGAATCGAGGCTGCGGGTGAACCAGGCGACGCTGGGCTCCGGTGCATAGGGGATGTCGCTGCCGAACAGGACGTGCTCGGCCGGGGCGAAGTCGAGCAGGCAGCGCAGCGTGGGCGCGCCGCTGGCCAGCGCGGTGTCGTAGTAGAAGCGCTTCATCTCCGCGATCACGCTGCCGGGCGTGCGATGGCGCTGCCGCGCCGCAATGGCGCCCGAGACGCGGTAGGCCACGTACGGCAGGAAGCCGCCGCCGTGCGAGAGGATCACCTTCACCCGGGCGTGGCGCAAGAACACGCCCCGGTCGATCATGCTCAGGGCCGCGCGCGTGGTGTCGAACGGGTAATCGATCAGCGGGGATGGAATGCCGGGGATCGGGGCCGCGGGTGGCATGGTCGGATGGATCAGCACCACCGTGGCCCGTCGGTCGAGTTCGGCCCACAGGGGCTCGAAACGTTCCTCTCCCAGGTAGATGCCATCGGCATTGCTCGGAAGCACCACGCCGCCGGCACCGAGCGCGTCGATCGCATGCGCGAGCTCCGCCAGCGCGGATTCGATGGTCGCCAGGGGCAGGGTGGCGAAGAAGCCGAAGCGCTCCGGGTACCTGTCCTTCACCTCGGCCGTGTACTCGTTGACGCGACGCGCCATGCCCGGCTGCAGCTCGGTCGGCCAGCCGCTGATGCCGGGCGAGGTGAGCGACAGGTACGCCTTGCCAATGCCATGCCGGTCCATCGCCTGCAGGTCCTGCGCCACGGTCATGGAGGGAACGCCCCACCCGCTGGGATCGCCTCCGTAGCGGGCAAGCTGGTCCGCCCAGAAAGCGGGAACGGTGTGGTGGTGGACGTCGATTCGGGAGTTGTCGCTCATGCAGGGCTCGCTTCGGGGGAGAGTCGCCCATTCTGGAAAGCCGGGCGCCGCCTGTCTGCCTCTATGCAGCCCGTGCATGGTGGGTATGGCGCCGGTGTGCCGGCGCGCGCCTACCGCACCGCCCCGATGAACCGCTCCAGCCCCTGGGTCATCACGCCCGCCAGGTGATCGACGCCCAGCAGCAGGGCCACCATGCCCAGCGCGAGCGTGATGGGAAAGCCCACCGCGAAGATCGACATCTGCGGCGCCACGCGGGACGCCAGGCCCAGCACCCCGTTGACGAACAGCAGCAGCACCGTGGCCGGCAGGGCGAGGGCCAGGGCCAGCTGGAAGACGTCGGCACCGAGCCGCTCCAGCCGAAGCCGCGCCAGGCTGGCCAGCGGATCGGCGGTGATGGGCAGCGTCTCGAACGTGGCGACCAGTGCCTCGATCAGGACCAGGTGGGCGTTGATGGAGACGAACAGCAGCATGGCCAGCACGTTCAGCCAGCTGCTCACCGCGGACTGCGTGCCACCCTGCGGGTTGAAGAAGCCCGCGAAGGACAGGCCCATCTGCAGCCCGATGATCTCGCCGGCCGTCTCGAACACGGCGAACAGCAGGCGCGCGGCGAAGCCCAGGGACACGCCGATCAGCACCTGCTGCAGCACCAGCAGCAAGCCCGTGGCCGAGCCCAGCGTGACGCCCGCCGGCACGTTGGCGAAGGGGGACACGACGACGCCGATGGCCATGGCCGCGGCGATGCGCGCGCGCACCGGGAACGCCCGGCTCGACAGCAGCGGGGCGGCGCTGAACAGGGCCAGCACGCGCAGGAACGGCAGCAGCCAGCTGGCCAGCCAGGCGTCCAGCAGCTGCGGAGTGAAGGTGATCACCGCCGCGCCGCTACCCGATGGCGCCGGGGATCCCCGTGATCACCTGGCGCAGCCAGTCGACCAGCATCGACACCATCCAGGGCCCGGCCAGCGCCAGGGCCGCGAGCACGCCCAGCAGCTTGGGCAGGAAGGACAGGGTGGCCTCGTTGATCTGCGTCACCGCCTGCAGCAGGCTCACGCCGAGGCCGATGACCAGGGCGGTGAGGAGGGCGGGCGTGGAGACCAGCACCAGCATGTGCATGGCGACGCGGCCGAAATCGAGGACGGCTTCAGGCGACATCTAGCGCGTTCCGAAACTGGCGACCAGGGAGCCCATGAGGAGGTTGAAGCCATCGGCCAGGACGAACAGCATCAGCTTGAAGGGCAGGGCGACGAGCACCGGCGACAACATCATCATGCCCATGGACATGAGCACGCTGGCGACGATCAGGTCGATGACGATGAAGGGGATGAAGACCATGAAGCCGATCTGGAAGGCGGTCTTCAGCTCGCTGGTGACGAAGGCCGGCACCAGCACGCGCAGGGGCACGTTGGCGGCTTCCTGCGCGGGCGGCGCGTCGGCGATGCGGTTGAACAAGGCCAGGTCGGCCTCGCGCGTCTGCCGCAGCATGAACGCACGCAGCGGGTCGGCGCCGCGCTGCACCGCCTCCTCGAACGAGAGCTTCTGCTCGCTGTACGGCTTGTAGGCGTTGGCGTGGATGGCCTCCAGCGTGGGGCCCATGATGAAGAAGGTGAGGAACAGGGCCAGGCCCACCAGCACCTGGTTGGGCGGCGTGGTCTGCAGGCCGAGCGCCTGGCGCAGCAGGCTCAACACGATGATCACGCGGGTGAAGCTGGTCATGAGCAGCAGCACCGCCGGCAGGAAGCTCAGGGCCCCGAAGATCAGCAGCGTCTGCACCGGCACCGAATAGGTGGTGGTGTTGCCGCTGGTCTGGGCCACCACGCTCAGGGGGCTGGCCTGCGCGAGCGCGCTGCCGGCGGCCAGCAGCAGGCTGGCGGCGCCGAGCCGGCGCGCCATCGACGGGATCGGGGTCATCGCGGCCGTCCTGGATGGAAGCGCCCGGCGACCGACTGCATCACGCTGGCGAAGTCTTGCCGCGGGCCGGACGGCTGCGGCAGCTCCAGGCTGCCCTCGGGCGCTTCGGCCAGCAGCGTGATCTGCTGCGCGGTCACGCCCAGCACCAGCACCTGCCGGCCCACGCGCACGGCGGTCACGCGTTCGCGCGGGCCGAGCGGAAGTTGCGCCACCACCTCCATCACGCGCGGGCCGCGCGAGGGTTGCAGCGTCTGCAGTCGCCTGACCAGCCAGAGGCTGGCGGGGATCAGCGCCGCGACCAGCAGCAGCATCAGCAGGGACCAGGTCATCGACGTGTTCGCCATCGCGCGCGGTTCCGGGTTCAGCGGCCGAGCCGGCGCATGCGCTCGGAGGGCGTGACGATGTCGGTGAGGCGGATGCCGAAGCGGTCGTTGACCACCACGACTTCGCCCTGCGCGATCAGGTAGCCGTTGACCAGCACGTCCATGGGTTCGCCGGCGATGGCCTCCAGCTCGATCACCGAGCCCTGCGCCAGCTGCAGGATGTTCTTGATCGGGATGCGGGTGCGGCCCAGTTCCACGGTGAGCTGCACCGGGATGTCCAGCACCAGGTCGATGTCTTCACGGGCCGCCGCGGTCGCGCCCGCGCCCGCGCCCAGGGGCGGGAACAGGTTGGAGGCGCTGCCGGCGGGGCGCGCCTGCGCGGCCTGCGCGTCGGCTTCGGCCAGGGCCGCGGCCCAGTCGCCGGGCGGGACGTCGCCCGCGTGGGGAGGAAGGGAGTCGTTCACAGCGTCTCGTCCGGTTAGCGGGAATCCTTGGTTGACGACGGCGCCTGCGAAGGCTGCGCGATGAACTCGCGCACGCGCAGGCCGTAGCGGTGGCCCAGCGTGCCGTAGTCGCAGGCGAGCACGGGCACGCCGTCCACCTTGGCGACCAGCGTGGGTTCGATGTCCAGCGCGATGAAGTCGCCGGGCTTGAGCGCGAGCAGCTCGCCGACCGTCGCCTGGCCGTGCGCCAGCTCGGCGACCAGTTCCACCGTGGCCGACTTGATCTGCTGCATCAGCAGGTCGACGAAGCGGCGGTCGGAGGCGCCCGGCTCGCCGGCGGCGCTGGCCTGCAGCAGGTCCCGGATCGGATCGAAGCTGCCCAGCGGGATGCCCAGAAGCACACAGGCCGTCGTCTCTCCGAGCGTGATGTCGATGGCGGTCGTGACCACCATCTCCGCCGGCAGGGCGATCTGTGCGAAGCGTGGGTCGCCCTCGGCGCGCGCGTATTCGAGCGCCAGCGGATGCACCGGCAGCCAGCTGCGCGCCACCTCCGCCGAAATGGCTTCGACCAGCCGCCGCACGATGCGCTGCTCGGTGGCCGACAGCTCTCGCTGGGGGCTGGCCTCGGCGGCAGGCGTGGAGGGGCCGCCGAAGAGCGTGTCCACCACCGCGGCGACCAGCGTGCGGTCGCACAGCATCAGCGCCATGCCGCGAAGCGGCCGCACGCGCAGCAGGTGCATGGTCACGGGCGTGCCGAGCTGGCGCATGAAGGCGTCGAAGCGCAACACCGCCGGCGCGCGCACGACCACCTCGACGGGCCGCTGCAGGAAGCGGCCCAGGCCGCTGCGCAGGTGGCGGGCCAGGCGCTCGTGGATCGCGTCCAGCGCCGGCATGGGCGCGCGCACGGCGCCGTCGGCATTGCCCAGGGCAAAGGCGCGCACGCCGTCGTCGTGCACCGGCGTGCGCGGTGCCTGCACCGCGGCGTTCAGGGCGCCGGTCCGCAGCGCCTCGACTTCCGCCGGGGACAGGGGTTGGGACACGCGGCGCCTTCCGCCTACTGGACGATGAACTGCGAGAACAGCACCTTGCGCACGGGGTTGGGCGCGGCGGCTGTCGCTCGGGTGCGTTCCGGCGCACGCGCACCGGGCTGCACCTCGTCATGGGCGCCCGGCGGCACCCAGCCGAGCGCTTCGCCGGCCTTGATCTGCACCTGGTCGGCCAGCTGCTGCTTGCCCTCCGGCGTGATCAGCTCCTCCAGGCGCTTGGAGGTGATCAGCAGCAGGATGGCGTTGCGAAGCGCCGGCAGGCGCTCCTTGATCTGCACGTCCACGTTCGAGTCCTCGACCTGCAGGATCACGCCAATCTGGGCGAAGCGCTCGCCGCGGTCATCGAGCAGGTTGACGGTGAAGGGCTCCAGGCTGCTGAAGATGGGCTTGGCCTCGCGCGGTGCGCTCGCGCCGCCCGCACCGCCGCCGAGGAACCACCACGCGCCACCGCCGCCGGCGCCGAGCACGAGCGCCGCCAGCAACACCACGGTCAATGTCTTGGACGACTTCTTGGTCGGGGCGGCGGCTTCGGCAGACATGGGAACTCCAGGGGACTCGCACGATTGTGCGGAGCGTCCGCACGCGGCGAAGCCCCGATAAGCCCAGGCAAAGCGCCGCTGTTCAGGCGTAGAGATCGAGCAGGCCGCGCGGGCGTGCCGCGGTCGGCGCGAGCGGCGCGCCTGTCGCGCCGGCTGCGCGGTCGAGGTCCGGCGCGTTCCGTTGCCGGCCCGCCTCGCCGGGACGGCCGAAGTCCTGCGGGCTGCCCTGGGACGCACCGCCGCCCACCAGCGCCTGCTGCAGCGACAGGCCTTCGCGCGCCAGCATCTCCCGCAGCTCGGGCAGGCTGCGCTCCAGGCTCTCGCGCGTCGCGGCGTGGGCCGCCTCGAAGCGCAATTCGGCCACCTGGTCCTTCAGCTGCAGCTGGATCTGGATGGGGCCGAGGTCGGCCGGGTTCAGGCGAAGCTCGGCCGACTGGATGCCGTCGGCGACCATCAGGTTCACCTGCGCCGACAGCTCGCGCGTGAACGCCGGGGTGTGCACCGGCGCGGCGATGTCGGCGTGCAGCACGGCCGGCGGCGTCGACGCGCCGGGTCGGGCCATGGCGGACAGCGCGCTGTCGAAGCCCAGGCCGTGGGCATGGCCGGAGGACGTGGGGTGCGGCCGCTCGTCGGCCGATGCGGCCGCCTGGGCGGCTTCGGCGGTGGGCGGCGCGGCGGTGACCGGCGGTGCGGGTTCCCGCCGGGCCGGGCGCGAAGCCGCGGGATCCGCGGCGCGTGCCGGCAAGGCGGAGGTCGCGGCAGGATCGGAGGGGCCTTCGCTGGCGCGGGCCAGGGCCGATGCGGCGGGTGATGCGGGCGTTGCCGGGGTGGCCGGCGTCGCCTCTGCCGACGGCCTTGCAGGCGTGGCGGGCACGGCCGGCGTGGCCGGCGCAGCGGGTGTTGCATGCGCCTGCGCCGGCTCGCGGATCGGGGCGGGCGAGGCCGCCGCCGCGGGTTCGGCAGGCGTTGCAGGACTTCCAGATGCCGCAGAGGGTGTCCGATTCGCCGGTGTCGCCGGTGTCGCCGGTGTCGCCGGTGTCGCCGGTGTGGTGCCGCTCGGCGGTCCGATCGTCGGTTCGTCCGGCGACTGATCGGAGTCGGGCGTTGCCGGCCGTGCCGTGCCGTGGGCCATGGCATTCGCCCGAGCCTGCGCCGTGGGCGCAGCGTGCGACGGCAAGCCGCGAAGAGGTGCATCGGTCGGCGGCTCGACCACCGGGTCGGTTTGCCGAGACGGCGCGGCCCCTGGGGCTTGCGCCGGTTCCGGCGCGTGCGCGGCGGCCGTCGCGAACGCCCGCGTGCCACTCCCGCGAACCGCATCGGCCACGCTCGCAAGGCCCTGCGCGGCGGCATGCGCCTGGACCGGGACCGCCACCTGCATCGGCATGGGCACGGGCATGGGCACCGGCATCGCGACCGGCACGGCTGCCGGGTCCAGGGCCTCGTCGGCCGCGGTCGCGCCGCCGTCGGCCGGCTTCGCCGGCGACGCGGCATCACCCGCCGGACCTTCGGAGGGCGCGATGGCCTGCAGCAACTCCGCGAATCCATCCGGCGAGCCGCCGCGCCCCCCGGCCTTGGCTTGCCTGGACGGAAGTTCGTGCGCGGGCGCACTCGGCGCCAGGGAGGTCAGGGAGGTCGTGGCAGTCATCAGCTTCTTTCGTGGGCGGGCATGCGGCGGGCCGCCTGCGCCGCGAATTCGTCGGTGTCGCGCTGCTCGCGGCGGCGCGCCAGGCGTGCGCGTTCGTCGGCGTGGCGGGCCAGCAGCGCCTCGAACGCCAGCAGCCGTCGCTGCGCCTCGGCCAGCAGGCGCTGGCTCTCCAGTTCCCGCTGCCGGCGCAGCGCCAGCTCCTGGCCTTGCAGGCCGATGGCCTCGTCCAGCTTGGCGACGAAGCGCTGGAACTCCACCAGTTGTTCCACGCGCACCCGCAGCCCGGGCGCCGAGGGTGAGCGGCGCAGGTAGTCCAGCCTGTAGCCCTGCAACTGCTGCAGCACCGCCTGCGCCTGCTGCACGGCCATGCCGGCGGCGTGCGCCTGGCTCACGCGCTGGTCACGCGCCTCGCGGCTGCGCTCGATGATCACGGCCAGGCTCGCCTGCATCGTTGCAAGTCCCTTCAGCCGGCGCCGGCCAGCAAGGCCTCGAGCGCCGCGAGGCTGCTGGCGCGGTCGGCCGGGGCCTGCATGTCCTGCTGCAGGAAGGCCGCGATCTGCGGCTGCAGCCGGATCGCCAGGTCGGCCTGCGGATCGCTGCCGGGCACGTACGCGCCCACGGCCAGCAGGTCGCGGTTGCGTTGGTAGCGTGCCCACAGCGCCTTGAGGTGGCGCGCCCACTGCTGCTGGCGCGCGGGGGTCACGTTGTGCATCACGCGCGAGATCGACTGCTCGATGTCGATGGCCGGATAGTGGCCCTGCTCGGCGAGCTGGCGCGACAGCACCAGGTGTCCGTCGAGGATGGCGCGGGCGTTGTCGGCGATCGGGTCCTGCTGGTCGTCGCCCTCGGTCAACACGGTGTAGAAGGCCGTGATCGAACCCACGCCGTGCAGCCCGTTGCCGGTGCGCTCCACCAGGCGCGGCAGGCGCGCGAAGACCGATGGCGGATAGCCCTTGGTGGCCGGCGGTTCGCCCAGGGCCAGGGCCATCTCGCGGTGTGCCATGGCGTAGCGGGTGAGCGAATCCATCAGCAGCAGCACGTGCTTGCCGCGGTCGCGGAAGTGTTCGGCCAATGCGGTGGCATAGGCCGCGCCCTGCATGCGCATCAGCGGCGGAAGGTCGGCGGGCGCGGCCACCACCACCGCGCGGCGCAGGCCGGCCTCGCCCAGGATCTCCTCGATGAACTCCTTCACTTCGCGGCCGCGTTCGCCCACCAGACCCACCACGGTGACGTCGGCCTGCGTGAAGCGCGCCATCATCCCGAGCAGCACCGACTTGCCCACGCCCGAGCCGGCGAACAGACCCAGGCGCTGGCCGCGCCCGACGGTGAGCAGGGCGTCGATGGCGCGCACGCCCACGTCCAGCGGCTCGCGCACCGGTGCGCGCTCCATCGCGTTGATCGGCTCGCGCGCCAGCGGTTCGGCGGCGCTGTCCTGCAGCGGACCGCGTCCGTCCAGCGGCTGTCCGCCAGGATCGACCACGCGACCCAGCAGCCCATCCCCCATCGGCAGATGGCGCGCGTGCCGATGGCCCGGCGACGTGCCGCATGCCAGGGCGGCGGGATGCGACAGCGGCCGCACCAGCGCCTGCGGCGACAGGCCCTCGATGTCGCCGGTGGGCATGAGGTACAGGCGCCCGCGCGAGAAGCCCACCACCTCGGCTTCGGTGCGGCGGCTGCCGTCCTGCACCTCGCACACGCTGCCCAGGGGCAGGCGCAGGCCGGTGGCTTCCATGACCAGGCCGGAGACGCGCACCAGGCGCCCCGTGCCGGCGAGCGGGACGCCGGCTTGCAGCTGCCGGGAGCGGGTGTCGAGGTGCTCGGCGAGGCGGCTCGCCAGCCCCGTGCTCACGGCGCCGTCTCCGCCGCGCGCCCCAGGGAGGCCATCACCGCCTCCCAGCGGCCGGCCAGGGTGGCGTCGATCTCGCCGGTGTCTGCCACCGCGCGGCAGCCGCCGCGAGGCAGCGCTGGGTCCTCGCGCAGCTGCCACGGCGGCAGCCCCGTCTGGCGTTCCAGGTGGCCGCGCAGCACGTGCGCATCCTGCGGGTTCACCTGCAGTTCGATCCGGCCGGCGCCTTCGGCCAGCTGCTGCAAGGCCTCGCCGGCGGCGGGCAGCAGCGCCTGCGGGTCCAGGGCGACCTCGCGGCGCAGCACCTGGCGCGCGATGCCGATGGCCAGGCCCACCACCTGGTCGGCCAGCACCTGCTCCATGCGCGCGAGCTCGCCCTGCAGCCCCTGCGCGATGGCCTGCAGGTGGCGCGCGGCCTGCGCAGCGCTGCCCGCGAGGCTGGCCTCCACCTGCCGCACGCCGTCCTGCCGGCCCTGTTCCATTCCCAGGCGGTGGCCTTCCTCCAGGCCCCTGCGGCGGCCCAGCGCGTACGCGGTGCGGCCGACTTCGTTGTCCAGGTCCCGTGCGCGCAGCGGCAGCGGTGCGCGGGCACCCTGCGACAGCTCGCCCAGGGGGAAGGGCACGACCCCGTGCAGCGCCTCGGCCGCGATGATGCGTGCCGCAGGCGGCGGTGCCTCGGCGGTGTCGGAGGGCCAGTCAGACGAATCCTTCGCCACCGGCGCCTCCCATCACGATCTGGCCTTCGTCGGCCAGGCGCCGCACCAGGGCCAGGATTTCCTTTTGCTGCGCCTCCACCTCGGACACCCGCACCGGGCCCTTGGCTTCCATGTCGTCGCGCAGCATGTCGGCCGCGCGCGAACTCATGTTGCCCAGCACGCGATCACGCAGGGCCGGCTCGGCACCCTTGAGCGCCACCACCAGGGTGTCGGTCGACAGCTCGCGCAACAGCACTTGGATCGCCTTGTCGTCCAGCTTCATCAGGTCGCCGAAGACGAACATCTGGTCCTCGATGCGCTGGGCCAGCTCCGGGTTCTGCTCGCGCAGGGCACCCAGGACGGCGGATTCGACCGGCGTGCCCAGGCGGTTGAGCATTTCGGCGGCGGCCTTGGGTCCGCCCAGCGCGGCGCGGCGCAGGTGCTGCCCGCTGGCCAGCGCCGCGGACAGCACCTCGTTGAGTTCCTCCAGCGCCGCAGGCTGGATGCCGTCCAGCGTCGCGATCCGCAGCATCACGTCGTTGCGAAGTCGCTCGCCGAGCGCGCCGAGCACGCCAGAGGCCTGCTCACGCTCCAGGTGGACGAGGATGGACGCGATGATCTGCGGGTGCTCGCTGCGGATCAGGTTGGCCACGGTGGTCGCATCCATCCAGCGCAGCGCCTCCAGCCCGCCGCCGTCGCGGGTCTGCACGATGCGATCGATCACCGGGCCGGCGCGGTCCTCGCCCAGGGCCAGCCGCAGCACCTTGCTCACGTACTGGCCGGTGTCGCCCACCAGCGCGCGCTGGGTCTCCACGCTGCTTTCGAAGCGCGCCAGCACCTCGTCGAACTGCGCGTCGCTCACGCTGGTGAGGCTGGCCATCCGCTCACCCAGGCGCTGCACCTCCTTGGGGTGCAGGTGCTTGAACACCTCGGCCGCGCAATCCTCGCCCAGCGCGAGCAGCAGGATCGCGCCCGCCTGGGTGCCGTCGTCGGTGGCGGTGCTGGACATCTCAGTTCTCCACGAAGCGCAACAGCCCAGCCCGTGGCGCGGGAAACCGCCAAAGCGGGCGACCCCGAAGGGAACGGCGAAGCCGCTTCGGGGGGGTCATCCGGTGCTCCAGCTGCGCACGACGTTCGCGACCGTCGCGGGGTTCTGCTTGGCCAGGCTGCGGATGTTCTCCAGCTGGCGCGTGCGCTGCTGCTGCGCCGCGGCTTCGGCAGGCGGCAGCAGGGTGATGGGATCGGTGTGGGGCAATCCGGGGGCGGCGGGCTGGGCTTGCTGCTTCCCGGGCTCGGGCAGTGGCACCGCGTCGCGCAGCGTGGTGTCCACCAGCCGGGGTGTGGGCACCGGTTCGGCCGCCACGCGCTGGGCCGAACGCAGGGCCGGGCGCACCAGGCCGAACAGCACCGCCAGGGCCAGCAGGGGCAGGGCGATCCAGGGCGCCACCGCCTGCACCAGCTGCCGGGTCTCGGGCTGGCGCCACAGCGGCAGGGTCGGCGGCGGCGTGATCGCCGCGACCTTGAACGGTGCGTTCACCACGTTCACCGAATCGCCGCGCTCGGTGTTGAAGCCGATGGCCTCGCGCACCAGCGAGCGCACTTGTTCGACCTGCTGGGGGTTCAGGGCCGGCGAGCCGGCCGGCGCGTCCGGGCCCGCGGTGTCGTTGATCACCACGGCGGCACTCAGGCGCCGCAGGGTTCCGGCGGGATTGCGTACCACCTTGACGGTCTTGTCGACCTCGTAGTTGGTGACCGCATCGCGCCGCGCGGCCGCCGCGGCCGCGGAGGCGCCGGGACCGGCGGAGAGCGCCTGAGCCGGGCCGTTCACCGGCGAGGCAGCGGCCGGTGCCGGCTGGTTGCTCAGCGCGCCGGGAATGCCGCCGGCGGACGCGGCGGCTGGCTGCGGCGTCTCGGACAAGTGCTGGCTGCGCACTGCGGCGGGGGAGGCGCCCTGGTTGGCGCCGTAGGTCTCGGCGGTCGACTCGACCTGGGTGAAGTCGATGTCGGCCGTCACCTGCGCCTTCACGTTGCCGGGGCCGACCAGCGGCTCGACGATGGCCACGATGCGCGCGGCCAGGCCCTGCTCCATCTGCCGCACGTAGTGCAGCTGCCCGGCGTCCAGCCCTGGTGCGTTGTCGCTGGTCTGGGACAGCAACGCGCCGGTCTGGTCGACCACGCTCACCGCGCCCGGGTGCAGTTGCGGCACGCTGGAGGCCACCAGGTGCACGATGCCGGCGATCTGCCCGCGATCGAGCGTGCGACCGCCGAAGAGCGTGAGCAGCACCGAGGCCGAGGGCCGCTGCTGCTCGCGCATGAAGCCGGTCTGCTGCGGCAGCGCCAGGTGAACGCGGGCCGATTGCACCGCCGACAGCGCCATGATCGATCGCGCCAGTTCGCCTTCGAGCCCGCGCTGGAAGTTCAGGCGCTCCTGGAACTGCGTGGTGCCGAACTTCTGGTTCTCCATCAGCTCGAAGCCGACCGTGCCGCCACGCGGCAGTCCCTGCGAGGCCAGCCGCAGCCGCGCCTCGTGCACCTGCGCGGCGGGCACCAGGATGGCACCGCCGCCTTCGCTGAAGCGATGCGGCACGTTCATCTGCGACAGCGCGGCGATGACCTGGCCACCGTCCTTGTCGCCCAGGTTGCCATACAGCACGCGCCACTCGGGCTGGTTGCCCAGGTACACGCCGGCCGCGATCAGTCCGGCCAGCAACACGCTGCCCACGGCCAGCGTGGCTTGCGTGCGCCCGGGCAGCGCGCCCAGTCGCGGCAGCGCGGGCGCGCCGGCGGTAGGGAGCGCGGCGGCGGGGTGGGTGGTGTCCATCCTGGAGGGGCGTGGCAAGGGCGGGGGGCGTGTCGGCGCCGATTGTGGGTGGCGGCCGCGCCACGCCTTGCGCCGATATGCGGTGCAATTCCGCCCTTATTCGCGGCTGCGGCCGGTGGACATGCGGTTACATTCGGCCAAATACGCAGGAGCCCCGCCATGGAAGTCAACGCGCGATCCGCACTGCCCACCACCTTGGTCGACGCCTTGCGACGCAACGCCGCCGCCAAGGCCACCGAAGCCGCCGCCGGCGTGGCCGCGGTCCAGCCCGCCAGCCCGGCGCCGTCCTTCGGCGGTGCACTCGAGAGCGCCTTGCGCGCGGTGAGCGCATCGCAGGCCCAGTCGAACCAGCTCACCGAAGCCTTCCTGCGCGACCCCGGCAGCGTGAGCCTGGAAGCCGCGATGGTGGCTTCCCAGAAGTCGCAGATCGCCTTCCAGTCGGCGCTGCACGTGCGCAACCGGCTGGTGGCGGCGTACAGCGACATCATGAACATGCAGGTATAGGCGCAGCCGGCTTACCTTTCGTCCTGGGCCCGGTAGCGTTCGCCGCGGGCCGGCCCTCGCGCTAGTGCAAGGTGATATTCGGCCCCGGCCAGCCCCGCTCCCGCTCCATCGATTCCGCCCCGGGCCCCGCGATGCGCCGGATCTCCGCATCGTTCACCAGGATCGCCCGCAGGATGCGCAGCCGCTCCGGCTGCTCGCCATCGGACAGCGGCTGCGACTCGTTCAATCGGCGCAACCGCGCGATCACCACGGCGCAGGCTCCTTCGAGCCGGCACACCGTGTCCCAATCCCCCGAGCGCGCGGCTTCCAGCATTTCGCGGCTGGCCCCTTCCAGGGCCAGGTAGTAGCGAAGCGGGCTTTCCTTGTCGCCGGAGGCCATGGCGCGCGAACTCTTCATGCCCGCACCGCCTGCGACTGCGGCAGGGGGCGCGGTGTGATCGCCACCCAGGCCGATCGCAACTGCTCCAGCAACTGGCCGACCTCGGCCAGGGGCGCTTCGATGCCGCGCGCGTTCGCCTGGAACAGCCGGCCGACCATGTGGTCGTACAGGGCGTTCAGGTTGGCCGCCAGCGCGGCGTCGCCCCGGCTCGACACCGCCGCCTTCAGGCCCTCGTCGATGATGCGCATGGCCTTGGACGTGGCGCGCCGGCGCGTGTCGGCGTCCTGGTGAGCGATGGCGTGGCGGGCCTGCTGCAAGGCGGCGATCGCGCCGTCGAACAGCAGCACGATCAGTTGATGCGGGCTGGCCTGCGCCACGTCGGTGGCGATACCCACTTGCCGGTATTGGTCGATCGAAAGGCGTGCGGTGAACATGTGCGTTTTCCTCACCCTTGTCTTCGGCAGGCGGTTCGCACTCTTGAGGGTTTCGTGCGTCAGCTGCCCAGGCCCAGGCTGGAGCGAAGCTGCGCCATCTGTGCCGACAGGCGGCTCATGTCCGAGTCCAGGCGCTGGTACTGCGCCCGCAGCCTGGCCTCGGTGCGGGCCAGCTTGTCCTGCAGGGCGTCCTGCTGCTTCTGGTTCGCGGTGGCCGAGCCGCGCAGGCCCTGCAGGCGCGACGACAGCGTGCCGTCGTCGCCCGTCACGGCCTGGGCCCAGGCCTTCAGGCGCACCGCCAGGCCTCGCGCGGCGGGCGCTTCGTCGGAGCCGGCCTGGGTGAACAGGGCGGCCAGGCGCCCGGGTTGCTCGAGCAGCGGCGCGAGCGTCGCCTCCTTGATCGTGAGGGTGCCGTCGCGCTGCATCTCCAGCCCCACCGCGCTCAGGCTGGCCGGCTCGGGAAGGCCCTGCACCACGCCCCGCAGCAATTCGCGCAGCCCGTTCTGCATGGATACCGCCGTGGAGTCCGCTTGCAGCGCTCCCCGGTTGCGGCCGCTGGGGTCGGCCTGCGTCTGCTGCGCCAGCACCTTGGCCAGGCTGTTGTAGGCGTTGACCAGGTCGTTCAGGTTCTTGCGCACGCCGCCGGTGTCCACCGACGCGGTCAGCTCCAGGGGTGTGGTGGTCACCTGCCGAAGCGTCAGCGTGACGCCCTCGATGACGTTGGCGGCCTCGTTGCTGGCGCTGCGCACGTCGAGGCCGTCCACGGTGAAGAGCGCGTCCTGCGCCGCCTGCGTCTGCACCAGGTTGCGGCCGGCGCCCGCGGTGGCGGCCGGGTCGAAGGCCAGGGCCGAAAGCCCGGCGGTGTCGGTGTCGCCGCCGTCTTCGTCGGCGGCCGTGAGGCGCATCGATCCCTGCTCGCCTTGCGGCCCGCGCAACACCAGTCTGGCCTGGCCGGCACTGGTGACGATGCTCGCCTGCACGCCGGCGTCGGCCGCGTTGATGGCATCGCGCACGCCGGCCAGCGTCTGCTGCCCCGGGCCGATGGCGATCCGCATCGCCGTGGCGCCGCTCGCCGGCGTGAACACGCCGCCGACCGTGCTGCCCAGTTCCAGGGTGAGGGTGCCGGTGCCCACCACGGTGTCGCTGCCCGCGAATGCCGCCGAGGCCAGGCTCTGGGCCTGCGCCAGCTGCTGCACCTCGATGCGGTAGCGCCCGGCTGCCGCCGCGCCGCTGGCGGTGGCGGTGAGGGCTTCGGGCCGGGAGCTGTCCAGGCGCATCGGGTTCCAGTTGCTCGCGGTGGCCAGCCGCTTGGCCACGTCGCCCAAGGCCGCCGCCTGGCCTTGCAGCGTGCCGAAGGCAGACAGCCGCGTCTGCAGGCTGCTGGCGCGCTGCTGCAACAGCGCCAGCGGCCGTTGCTCCAGCGCCATCAGCGAGGTGACGATGCTGTTGACGTCCAGGCCGCTGCCGACGCCGGTGCTGGTGATGCTGGGCATGGGAATCCTTTTTCGATGGCGGCCGGGCTGCGTACTATGGCGCCGCCGCGGCGCCGGCAAAGCCACGAGAAAAGGGCCCGCCCGGGCCCTTTTCGTCGTGCGGCGCCTGTTCGCCGCGGGTTGCGCAGGCGATCAGCGCAGCAGCGACAGCACCTGCTGCGGCAGCTGGTTGGCCTGGGCCAGCATGGCGTTGCCGGCCTGCTGGAGGATCTGCGCGCGGGTCATGTTCGCCGTTTCCGCGGCGAAGTCGGTGTCCATGATCCGCGAGCGCGCGGCGGTGGCGTTCTCGGCCGAGATCTGGATGTTGGCCACCGCGTTCTCGAAGCGGCTTTGCAGCGCGCCGAGGCTGGCGCGGGCGGTGTTCACCTGTTTCAGGGCCGAGTCGACTCGGCGGATGGTTTCCTGCGCGCCGAGGTAGGTGCCGATGTCGAGGGTGTCGAGGCTGCCGCTGGTGCCGGACAGGGAGGTGGTGAGGGTGGACAGGCCGGTATCCGTGCCGGTGTCCGTGCCGCTGATCTCGACCTTGATGTCGTTCAGGTTGGAGCTGAGGACCAGCACGTCCGCGCCGGACTTGGCGACGGTGACGCCAGTTTGCGCCGACTTGGCGTTGATCGCGCTGACGAGGAGGTCGGCCTGCGTGGCGGCGGTGGTGCCCGCGGCCACGGCGCCGATGTCAACGCCGTTGATCTTGAGTTCACCGGCTGCCAGGCCCGTGAACGTGGTGATCGCGCTGCCGGTGCGGGTCGCGGTCGAGATGGCACCCATGCCGGTGAGCCGGGCGTCGGTGATGCTGTCGACCGTGATCCCCTGGCCGGCATCCGCGCCAACCTGGAACGTCTGCGCGGTGAAGCTGCCATTCAGCAGCTTGGTGCCGTTGAAGTTGGTCGTGTTGGCGACGCGAGTGATTTCGTCCTTCAGCTGCGCCACTTCGGCCTGCAGCGCGGCGCGGTCTTCGGTGCTGTTGGTGGCGTTGCTCGATTGCACGGCCAGTTCGCGGATGCGCTGGATCATGTCGCTGAGCTTGCCCAGGGCGCCTTCGGCCGTCTGCGCCAGCGACACGCCGTCGTTGGCGTTGCGGGCGGCGACGTTCAGGCCGCGCACCTGCGATGTCATGCGCTCGGCAATGGCCAGGCCGGCCGCGTCGTCCTTGGCGCTGTTCACGCGAAGGCCGGTGGACAGGCGCTGGATGGAAACGTTCAGCGCCGATTGCGACGCGCCCAGGTTGCGCTGGGTGTTCAGCGATGCGATGTTGGTATTGATGACGGATGGCATGTCGATTCCTCGTGATCGGCTTGGCCCGTTCCCAGGCCTGTTGGACACAACCGCGGATCGTCGCGGCCGCCGCGGGGCAGTCCCCGTGACCGCTGTATCGGCAGCGGACGGCCCGGCTTTAGGGCGATGGCGCCAATTCGATCGCCGCGCCATCCGGTGGCGAAGTAACAACTCGGTGCAGAACCTGTTAATTAGCTGTGAAAATCCTGATGACAGCCCATCCGTAGCGATTACACTCCGTTGCACGAATTCTCACTGCGCGTAAATGAGCAACATTCGACTCCACGAAGAAATCCGCGAATTAAACCTTTCGTATCTCGTGATGGCGCAATCGGCCATTCGGACGGACAAGGCGGTCGCAATGTTTCAATTGGGGATGTCGGAGCCGATCGCCGACATGCTGGCCGAGTTGTCGCCGCAGCAAATGGTGCGAATTGCCGCCAGGAACCAGGTGCTGTTCTCGTTCCGCTTCGACGACGAGCTGATCTGGGGCTTGCTGACCGACAGCCACCAGCCGCGCGCCGGGCAGGAGGGCAATGCCGGCCAGCTGCATGCCAGCGTGCTCATGGCCGGCGGCCGCGAGCCGTCGCTGGCCAAGGCCTGAGGCCGGCGGGAGCGCGTCGCCCATGGCCTCCAACCGCAGCCTGCTCACCGAGAACCACCAGTTCAACCAGGCCGTCGAATTGATCCGACTGGGCGCCCGAATGGCCGTGCTGCAGTCGGAGACGGAGTTGTCTTACGAGCGGCTGGTGCGCCTGTACCGCGAGGTGACGGGCCAGTCGCCCTCCAAAGGGCAGTTGCCGTATTCGACCGATTGGTTCATCGGCTGGCAGCCCAATATCCACGCGTCCCTGTTCCTCAACATCCGGGAGCGGCTGTCGCGTGGTTGCTCGCTCGATCGCATTGAATTGCTGGTCAAGTCGTGGCGTTTATATGAATGCGAGGTGCAGGCGATGGGCGTGGAGCCCATGCTGTCGATCACCCGCGCCTGGCGGCTGGTGAAGTTCGTCGACAACGACATGCTGGCCCTGACGCGCTGTAGCGCCTGCGGCGGCCGCTTCGTGACGCATCCGCACGACTGGACGCACCGCGAGTTCGTCTGCGGCTTGTGCGAGCCGCCGGCGCGGGCGGGCAAGAGCCAGCGAAGCGGCACCATTCATTGATGTCCTCCCACCTCGATTCGCGCTGAGCTTGTCTGTCCTGTGCGGGTGAGTCGAAGGGTCGCCGGGGGTATGGGGGTGACTTCTTCGTATCGAGTTCTGCGGCGGTCGTAGCGTGCCGGGTCTCTCCCCGGCGTGCCACGACTGCTACGAAATTTGGTTCAAAGAGGTCTTCCCCGGCAACACCTTCTCAGGGGCCCTTCGACAGGCTCAGGGCGAACGGGGGGGGGGCGGACTCAGGGCGAACGGAGTGGGGGGGGCCGCACCACCCCCGTGAGCTCACCCACCCGCTCGCCCTGAGCGCGTCGAAGGGTGCGCGTACAAACAACCTTGCCCGGCTCCAGCGCCGAGCGCAGCGATGGCCTCACCAGGCCGAGCGCAGCGATGGCCCGTGAAGAAAAACCCTTGTGGCTGCGCCGAGGAGCGCAGGGCGGCGGGGAAAAAGAAGCGCAGACTGTCTGAGCCCCGCAGGGGCGAGTTTCTGCGCTTCCCCCGCCGCCCGAGCACCGCAGGTTGCCCTCGGCGCCCGCAGGGCGCTGAGGGACGCGGACAGTGGGGTCGCCTTTTCTTTGGTCACTTTCTTTTGGCGAAGCAAAAGAAAGTGACTCGCCCGCCGGGGCGAGACCCGGCTTGCCACGACTGCTACAAAACCTGGTTCAAAGAGATCTGCTCCGGCAACACCTTCTCAGGGGCCCTTCGACAGGCTCAGGGCGAACGGAGCGGGGGGGCGGGCTCAGGGCGAACGGAGCGGGGGGGCCGCACCACCCCCGTGAGCCCACCCACCCGTTCGCCCTGAGCGCGTCGAAGGGTGCGCGTACAAACAACCTTGCCCGGCTCCAGCGCCGAGCGCAGCGATGGCCTCACCAGGCCGAGCGCAGCGATGGCCCGTGAAGAAAAACCCCTGTGGCTGCGCCGAGGAGCGCAGGGCGGCGGGGAAAAAGAAGCGCAGACTGTCTGAGCCCCGCAGGGGCGAGTTTCTGCGCTTCCCCCGCCGCCCGAGCACCGCAGGTTGCCCTCGGCGGCCGCAGGGCGACGAGGGACGCAGACAGTGGGGTCGCCTTTTCTTTGGTCACTTTCTTTTGGCGAAGCAAAAGAAAGTGACTCGCCCGCCGGGGCGAGACCCGGCTTGCCACGACTGCTACAAAACCTGGTTCAAATAGGTCTGCTCCGGCAACACCTTCTCAGGGGCCCTTCGACAGGCTCAGGGCGAACGGAGGGGGGGCGGGCTCAGGGCGAACGGAGCGGGGGGGCGGGCTCAGGGCAAACGGTGAGGGGCGGGCTCACGGCAACGAATCACCACCCCTTCAACTTCGCCCGCAACCTCGCCACCGCCTGGCTATGCAGCTGGCATACCCGCGACTCCGTCACGCCCAGCACCGCCGCGATCTCGCGCAGGTTCATGTCCTCGTCGTAATACATCGCCATCACGTACTGCTCCCGCTCCGGCAGGCCTTCGATCGCGCCCACCAGCGCTTCGCGGAAGCGCCGGTCCGACAGCTGGGCCCAAGGGTCCGCCTTGTCGTCCGGAGCGACGTGCCGATCCAGGTAGCTGCCCTCGCCTTCATCGCCTTCGTATTCGTCGGCGTAAACCAGCTGCGCGCCGCGCACGTCGGTCAGCAGGGCGTGGTACTCCTCCAATGCCAGCCCGAGGTGCTGCGCGATCTCGGCGTCCAGTGGTGCGCGCTGCAGGCGCTGCTCCAGGGCATGCACCGCCGCGGCGATGTCGCGCTGCCCTTTGCGCACCGAGCGCGGCACCCAGTCCGCCCCGCGCAGCTCGTCCAGCATCGCGCCGCGCACGCGCTGCATGGCGAACGACTCGAAGGGCGCGCCCTGGCCGGGCTCGTAACGCTGCATGGCGTCCATCAGGCCCATCACGCCGGCCTGGATCAGGTCGTCCATCTCCACGCTGGCTGGCAGCCCCACGATCATCCGGGCCGCCGCGCGGCGCACCAGCGGCAGGTAGGGCTCGATGGCGTGGCGCGTGACCAGGGTGCCTTTGGCGGTGTACATCGTGTCTCCGGGATCAAGTACGGTTCATGGGCGCGCGTCAATGCAGGGTCACCGGCGTGGCGGCGTGGTCCAGCAGACGCCGCGCCAGGTCACCGAGGGCCGCGGCACCGGCGCCCGGCGCGGGCACGCAGCCCGCCCATCGAACCTCGGCGCGCAGGAAGCTGCGGGCGACGTCGGCCAGGCGCCCGTGCAGCTGGGCGGCGGCGGCGGCGCTGGTCTCGCGCATGACCGCCGCGAAGCGCTGGTAGCCGAAATCGCAGGCCAACTGCTTGATGGTGGCGTAGGCCTCGGTGAGCCCGGCCTCCGACGCCTCGGGCGAGACCACGGGCACCACCTGCGCCGGGCTGGCCAGGCAGGCAAGCTCACGCGCGGGCATGGCCAGCAGCAGCGCATCGAAGCCGTCGCCGAGATTCAGCAAGGCGGCGAACAGCTCGCGCGGGCGGGCTCCGGTGGCCGCGAACGCCTCCAGCGCCCGATCGGCTCGAACCACCGGAATGCCCTCGCGCGTGGAGCGGGCCACCGCCGTGAAGGAACGCCGGCCCTGCAGCAGGTCCAGCAGGTCGTGCCGCACGCGCAGGCCCAGCGCGCCCGAGACCCGCCCGCGGCTGGCGTCCACCAGCAGCGGACGGCGGCCCAGCTGCCTCAGCCCGCCCGCGAGCTGGGCGATCCAGGCGTCGTCGTCCTTCTCGCCGACCGGAAAGGCCAGCAGGCTGGGGGCGGCGCCGCGCAATCGCCTCAGCCCCGCGGCCTGGTCCAGGCCGTGGTCAAGCATGGCCGGCCTGCGCGCCCGGCATGGCCACGCCAGCGCCGGTGAACAGCAAGGCGAGCTGCGATTCGTCGGGCGTGAACACGCTGGGCCGCGGTTCGGCCAGCGCCTTCTCGACCAGCCAGCGCGCATGGGGGGCGCTCCAGTCCTCGGGCACGCGCTGGCCGGCGGCGATGCCCTCGACCAGCAGCCGGTGCCGCACCAGCAGGTCGACCAGGGGGCCGACCTTCACGGCTTCGTCCAGCTTGGAGACCACGCAGCGCTGGCCGGGCCGCGCGCCGTAGTTGCGCGCCACTTCCTCCAGCGTCTCGGCCTGCGCGCACGCGTTGAGCACCAGCAGGCGTTCGACCCGGCCGGTGGGCAGCGCGTCGAGCAGCTCCCCGATGCGGCCGTCCCGCTGGCCCAGGCCCACGGTGTCGACCAGCAGCAGCTTCTTGCGCTCGTGCAGCTTCAGCAGGTCGAGCAGCGAGCTCGCATCGCGCGCGGTGTGCACCGGGATGCCGAGGATGTTGCCGAACGCGCGCAGCTGCGCCGAGGCCGCCATGCGGTAGGTGTCCACCGTGACCAGGCCCACCGACTCGGCGCCGTGCCGCAGCGCGAATCCGGCCGCGATCTTGGCGGTGGTCGTGGTCTTGCCGACGCCGGTGGGGCCGACCAGCGCGAACACGCCGCCACGTTCGACGATCGAATCCTTGCCCACGCAGTGCAGGTTGCGCGTGATCACCTCGCGCAGCCAGCGCTCGCCACGCGCCTCGTCGCCGTCGGGCAGGCGCTTGAGCAGGTGGCGCGCCAGGGCCGGCGAGAAGCCGTTGCCGATCAAGAGGCGCATCAGCCGCGTGTGCAGGGGGCTGCGCCGCGCGCTGTCGAACCACGACAGGCCCGACAGCTCGGTGTTGATCATGGTGCGCAGGGCACGCAGCTCGCTCATGACGGCTTCACCCAGCGCGGGCGGCGGATCGCTCGCCGGCATCGTCGCCGCCGAGGGCATGGGGTCGGACACGGTGGGCGCCGTGTCCGTGGCCACGAGGCCCATCTCCTTTTGCAGTTCGGCGGCCGCGAAACGCCCGGGCTCGACCGGCGCACGACGAGCCGGGACCTCGAAGGGCCTGGCCTGAGGCTGCCGCGCGACGGGCGCGGCGGCCGGAACCGGCGCAGGCGCCTCTTCCTTCGTCCAGCGTTGCTGCCGCTCGCGCACGAAGCGCTCGAAGGACAGCGTGCTCATGGCGTCGGACGCCTGCGGGGCCGGCTGCGAAGGTGGCTGCGAATCGGCCTCGAGCTCCGGGCCGAATTGCGAGTGCCTCGGCATGCCCGGCATGGCCATGATCTCCACGCCGCTGTGGGTCGCGCGGTTGGACAGCACCACGGCGTCGTCGCCCCAGGCGGCGCGGACCTTGGCCATGGCATCGCGCGCATTGCGTCCGATGAATCGCTTGACGTTCATGAAGCGGCTCCGATCAGGTGATGGATCTGGATGGAATGGGTTCTGGGAATCTCGGAGTGCGCCAGCACGTGCAGCCGGGGCGCCTTGCGCCGAAGCAACCGGGCCAGCGGCGCGCGGATGCGGTCAGGCACCAGCAGGCAGGCGGGCAGACCGGCCTCTTCCTGCGCCTGCGCGGCCTGTGCGGCCTGGTCTGCCAGCAGCTGGCCGAGCTGCGGATCGAGCGGGACCTGGGCCTCGGGCACGAGCGACTGCATCAGCAGTTGCTCCAGCCCCGGCTCGACGGCCAGCACCCCCAGCTCCTGCACCGGTCCATAGAGGGCCTGCACGATGGCCGAAGCCAGGCCGATGCGCACCTCGCGCGTGAGCGTTGCCGCGTCCTGCGAACCGTCGGCGGATTCGGCCAGCCGCTCCAGGATGCCGGGCAGGTCGCGGATATGCACCGACTCCTCCAGCAGGTTGCGCAGCACCTTCTGCAGCAGCGTGACCGGCACCAGCTTGGGCACGGTCTCGTCCACCAGTTCGGGCGCGTGGCGCTTGACGTGGTTCAGCAGCTCCTGCACCTCGGTGCGTCCCAGCAGCGCCGCCGCATGCGTCTGCATCACATGATTGAGATGCGTCGCGACGACCGTGGCGGCGTCGACCACGGTGAAGCCGGCCGCCTGCGCCTGCTCGCGCACGCCGGCCTCGACCCAGGTGGCCTGCAGGCCGAAGGCCGGGTCCCGCGTCGCGGTGCCGGGCAACACCAGGCTGAGGTGGCCGGGGTTGATGGCCAGGAACATGCCACTGAAGGCCTGGCCCTCGCCCACCACGACGCCGCGCAGCAGGATGCGATAGGAGGCAGGGTGCAGGTCGAGGTTGTCGCGGATGTGGACGGCCGGCGGCAGGAAGCCGACCTCGGCCGCGAACTTCTTGCGCACGCCCTTGATCCGCTGCAGCAGGTCGCCGCCCTGGTTGGTGTCGACCAGCGCGATGATGCGGTAGCCGACCTCCAGCCCCAGGGCGTCCACCGGGGCCACGTCGTCCCAGCTGGCATCGGTGCGCGGCGCCGGTGTCGCGGCGGCTTCGGCCGGTGCTGCGGCGGCGCGTGCCCGCACCTGCGACAGCATCCAGGCCGCCCAGCCGAACACCGCGGCCAGCAGCAGGAAGGGCAGGTGCGGCATGCCCGGGATCAGGCCGAGCAGCGCCAGCACGCCGGCGGCCAGTCCGAGCGCGCGGGGAATCGAGAACAGCTGCACGCCGATCTGGCGACCGATGTCCTCCTCGCCCACTCGCGAAACCACCAGGCCGGCGGCCACCGAGATCACCAGCGAAGGCACCTGCGCCACCAGGCCATCGCCGATGGCCAGCAGCACGTAATTGTTGGCTGCCTGGGCCAGCGGCAGCCCGTGCTGCCACACGCCGATGGCCAGGCCGCCCAGCATGTTGATGAACAGGATCAGGATGCCGGCGATCGCGTCGCCGCGGACGAACTTGGAGGCGCCGTCCATGGAGCCGTAGAACTCGGCCTCCTGCGTGACCTCGTTGCGGCGGCGGCGGGCTTCCTTCTCGTCGATGCTGCCCGAGGCCATGTCGGCGTCGATGGCCATCTGTTTGCCCGGCATGGCATCGAGCGCGAAGCGCGCCGACACCTCGGCGATGCGGCCGGCGCCCTTGGTCACCACCACGAAATTGATGATGGTCAGGATGGCGAACACCACGATGCCCACCGCCAGGCTGCCGCCGATCAGGAAGTGCGCGAACGACTCGATCACCTGCCCGGCCGCGCCGGTGCCGGTGTGGCCATTGAGCAGCACCGCGCGGGTCGAGGCCACGTTCAGCCCCAGGCGCAGCAGCGTGGTGACCAGCAGCACGCTGGGGAAGCTGGCGAAGTCGAGCGTGCGGCGCGTGTAGCTGGCCACGATCAGCACCACCAGCGACATCGCGATGTTGAAGGAGAAGAGCAGGTCCAGCACCAGCGGCGGCAGCGGCACCAGCATCATCGCCAGGATCAGCACGATGAGCAGGGGCGCGGCCAGCGCGCGCAGCTCGGGCAGGCGGCCGCGCCAGTCGGTCGCGGCGGTGGTCACTCTGTCGACTCCAGCGGGTCAAGCCCGGGCGGCAGCTCGAAGACGGGCGCGGGCGGCGGCCGCACCGAGGTTCGCAGGCGCATCACCCAGGCCAGCACCTGCGCCACCGCGCCGTACAGCGGCGCGGGGATTTCGGCGTCCAGGCTGCCGTGCCGCCACAGCGCCCGCGCCAGCGGCGGCGCCTCCAGCACCGGCACGCCGGCGGCTGCGGCCACCTGGCGGATCTTGAGCGCCAGGTGGTCGGCCCCCAGCGCCACCACGCGCGGCGCCCCCATGGTCGCGGGGTCGTAGCGCAGGGCCACGGCGTAGTGGGTCGGGTTGGTGACCACCACGTCGGCGGCGGGCACGGCGGCGAGCATGCGGCCGCGCGACAGCTCGCGCTGGCGCCGCCGGCGCTCACCCTTGAGGTGCGGATCGCCGTCGCTTTCCTTGTGCTCCCGCCGCACTTCCTCGCGCGTCATGCGCAGGTCGGACCGGTGGCGCAGCAGCTGCATGGGCACGTCGATGAGCGCGGCCACCAGGCACGTGCCGGCGAGCACGGCCAGGCCACCGGCCAGCCAGTCGAAGCCGCTGGCCACGGCGGCGCCCAGCGACATGCGCGCGAGCAGGTCCAGCCCCTGCGCGTGGCGCCACAGGAACCAGGCCGCGGCCCCGAGCAGCGCCGCCACCAGCAGCGCCAGGCGCAGTTGCGTGAGCATCTGCTGCGGCTGCACCAGCCGGCGCAGGCCGGCCACGGGATCGAGCCGGTCCAGGCGCGGGGCCAAGGCTTCGGTGCTCACGTTCCAGCCGCCCAGCGCGATGCCCGCCGCGCCCAGCGCCAGGGCGAACAGCAGCAAGAGGGGCGCGAGCCACAGCAAGGCGTCGACGCCGGTGGACCCCAGGCGATGGGTGAGGTCGGCGGTGGCGAACGCGGCGTCGCGGTCGAAGCGCAGAGCGCCGCCGACCAGGCGCAGGGCCTGGCCGCCGATCCATGGCCCCAGGCCCGCCAGGAGCGCCAGCAGCAGGCCGATGGAGGCCAGGTGCGCCAGGTCCCGCGAGCGCGGCACCTGGCCCTGCTCGCGCGCCTTCTCCAGCCGCCGTTCGGTGGCTGGTAGCTCGCGGTCTTCGCGGCTGGTTTCTGAAGCGGACATGCGGGCGCGCGGCTGGTGATCCGGCCGATTGTTCGCGCGCGCGCCTGTCGGCGAAGCTGCGATGAGCGCCGGGAAACGCCCTCATCTCGCGCGGCAGGCGCCGTGCGTCAGTTGCGCGGTTGCGCGGGTGCCTGTGTCGGCGTCGCGGCCATGGCGGGAACCGGTGCGGCGGGGGCTCCGCCTGCCTCGCGGCGCTGCAGCATCCGCTCCAGCGCCTCGGCCTCCGAGATGGGCGTGTCGCCCCCGGCGGACCAGCGCTCCTGCCCCAGGCGGCCCAGCACCAGCAGCGAAATCCGCCGGTTCGAGGCGCTGAGTGGATCGCTCGCCTCGAACGGCACCGAGGAACCCAGGCCCATCACCCGCACCATGCGGTCTTCGCCCAGGCCGCCGGCCACCAGCTCGCGCCGTGAGGCGTTGGCCCGGTCGGCCGACAGCTCCCAGTTGGAGTAGCCGCGCTCGCCGCCGGCATAGAGCGAGGCGTCGGTATGGCCCGACAGCACCACGCGGCTGTCGGCGTCCTGCAGCACGCGGCCCAGGCTTCGCAGCAGTTCGCGCATGTGCGGGTTCACGCGCGCGCTGCCGGTGTCGAACATGGGGCGGCCCTGGTCGTCCACGATCTGCACGCGCAGGCCGTCGGGCGTGAGCTGCATGCGCAGCTGGTTGCGCAGCGCGCCCAGCGCGGGGTTGGTGTCGAGCACCTTGTCGATGCGCCCGCGGATCTCGGCCATGCGCCGCTCGTCGGCGCTGCGCACCTCGGCCTTCAGGGCCTGCAGGTTGTAGCTGCGCCGCTCGGCGTCGATCTCGCCGCGCCGCACGTTGCCGGTGGTGCGCGTGAGCTGCGGACCGCCGCCCTTGATGACGCTGGAGCTGTCGCCGCTGCCCGATCCACCGGACATGGCGACCTTCAGCGGGCTCTGGAAATAGTCGGCGATGCCTTGCAGGTCGCCCTGCGCGGTGGAGCCCAGCAGCCACATCAGGAGGAAGAAGGCCATCATGGCCGTGACGAAGTCGGCGTAGGCGATCTTCCAGGCGCCGCCGTGGTGGGCGCCGTGGCCGCCCTTCTTCACCCGCTTGATGATGATGGGCTGCAGCTTGGCGTTGGAGGTGGCCACGGGTCAGCCTTCCATCAAGCCCGCTTGCCCCGCACGTGGCCTTCGAGTTCGACGAAGCCGGGCCGCTCGGAGGAGAACAGCACCTTGCGACCGAACTCCAGGGCCACGGCCGGCGCATAGCCCTGCACGCTGGCCAGCAGCGTCGCCTTGACGCACTGCAGTTCCTTGGTGGACTCGTCCGCCTTCTGCTGCGCCAGGTTCGCCAGTGGGCTGACGAAGCCATAGGCCATGAGGATGCCCAGGAAGGTGCCCACCAGCGCTCCCGCGATCATCTGGCCCAGCACCGCGGGCGCGGCGCCCACCGAGGCCATGGTCTTCACCACGCCGAGCACCGCGGCCACGATGCCGAAGGCGGGCAGGCCGTCGCCGACCGCCTGGATGGCGCCGGCCGGCACCAGCGCCTCGTGGTGGTGGGTGTCGATCTCGTTGTCCATGAGGTTTTCGATCTCGTGCGCGTTGAGGTTGCCCGAGACCATCATGCGCAGGTAATCGGTGATGAATTCCATCAGGTGGTGGTCGGCGGCGATCAGCGGGTACTTGCCGAACAATTCGCTCTCGGCCGGGTTCTCCACGTCGCGCTCGATGGACATCAGGCCGTCCTTGCGGGCGCGGGTGAGCACGTCGTAAAGCAGCGCCATCAATTCCATATACCGCGTCTTGGTGTATTTGGAGCCTTTGAGCAATTGCGGCAGGTATTTGAAGGTCGCCTTGATGGTCTTGGCGCTGTTGCTCACCAGGAAAGCGCCCAGCGCGGCGCCGCAGATGATGAACATTTCGACCGGCGCGGCTTTGGCGAGCACCCCGAAATGCCCCCCCGCCAGGGCATAGCCCCCGAAGACGCACGCGATGACGACGACATAACCGGCAATGACGAACATGCCCCCACTATCGGCAGCGCGGCGGGAAGCTTGAGGCGGCCGTGCATCGGTCGACATGGGGTCCTCGGCTTGTCCGCCCCCCCGCTCCTGGGGCCGCCCCTCACCGTTTGCCCTGAGCCGCTCCCCCTCCGTTCGCCGCCCGCCCCCCTCACCGTTCGCCCTGAGCCGTCCCCCGCTCCGGTCGCCCTGAGCCCGCCCCCCCCCCCCGTTCGCCCTGAGCCTGTCGAAGGG
>NZ_JAEQNA010000004.1 GCF_016722895.1 Ramlibacter aurantiacus | reverse complement strand
TTTTCGCCCTTCGAAAAAAGTAACTAGACGGTCGATATCAATTGGTGCCCTTGGCGGGAATCGGACCCGCGACCTCTCCCTTACCAAGGGAGTGCTCTACCACTGAGCCACAAGGGCGAAATTCTTTTCGCTCGCGATGCAAATCAACTCGTGCAGACCGACCGGTGGAGCGGGAGACGGGAATCGAACCCGCGTCATTAGCTTGGAAGGCTAAGGTTCTACCATTGAACTACTCCCGCATCGGGCGGAGCTCATCAAGCCCTCGGCAGGCCTACCTGACTACCATCAATCGCAAACTTTTCACATCGCCGCCACCCCATCGGAACCCCACTGCGAAGCCCTTCAGGAAGGTGGTGGAGGAGGCTGGATTCGAACCAGCGTAGGCGTAAGCCAACAGATTTACAGTCTGCCCCCTTTAGCCACTCGGGCACCCCTCCGGCGAACCTCGAAGTATAGCGTGCTTGTTCAGGCTGATCGCTCATGCGGTCTGGAAAAAAACAAAACACGTGCGCGCGAACCTTGGATTGTGCCTTGGTTGGAGCGTGGGCCCTGGGGCTTCAACCGAACGGGTCGTCACAGCCGCGCGCAGCGAGCCAGCGCCGCGCTTGATCGAAATGGCGGCAGCCCAGGAAAGGCTGGGGCGGGCGGGACGCGGACAAGGGCGACGGATGGTTGGCCTGCAGCACCAGCACGTCCCGCGAGTGGGCCGTCGAGACCTGCAGGATGGCGGCGGCCTTGGACTGTGCATGGGCGCCCCACAGCAGGTAGACACAGGGCGAGGCTACCCGGGCCACACGTGCGAGCACGGCATCGGTAAACGCCTCCCAGCCGCGATTCGCGTGGCTGGCCGGACGACCATCTTCGACCGTGAGGCACGTGTTGAGCAGCAGCACGCCGCGCTGGGCCCAATGCACGAGCGAACCGTTCACCGGCGTCTGGCCTAGCTCACGAAAGATGTTCCGCAGCGACGGCGGAATGCGCACCCCGGGCGCCACTGAGAAGGCCAGGCCTTCGGCCTGGCCGGGCCCGTGATAGGGATCCTGTCCCACGATCACCACCCGCACCCGCGACAAGGGGGTGAACTCCAGGGCCCGGAGCGGCCGAGGCGGGTAGATCGTGGCGCCTGCCAGCAGCCGCTCGGACACGAAGCTGCCCAGCCGCTGCCCGTCATCGCTGCGCAGGAACTCGTCCAGTGTCGCCTGCCAATCCGGGGACACCGACCAACTCTGGGGGGCCCACTCGGTGAGCCGATCCGCGGCTTCCTCGAAGCCCAGCCGACTCTGCATCGACATCGGTTCAGCCGAACAACGCGGCCAGGGCCTGGCCCGGGTCGCTCGCTCGCATGAAGGCCTCGCCGACCAGGAACGCGTGTACGCCGCCGGCTCGCATGCGACCGACATCCTCTTGGGACAAGATGCCCGATTCGGTCACGAGCAGGCGGTCGGAGGGCACCCGCGGCAGCAGCGACAAGGTGGTCTCCAGCGACACGTCGAAGCTGCGCAGGTTGCGGTTGTTGATGCCGACGAGCGGTGTGCGCAGCTTCAGGGCGCGGTCCAGTTCGTCGGCATCGTGCACCTCCACCAACACCGCCATGTCGAGTCCTAGCGCAATGCGCTCCAGCTCGGCCATCTGGGCATCGTCGAGGCAGGCGGCGATCAGCAGGATGCAGTCGGCGCCCATCGCCCTCGATTCGTACACCTGGTAGGGATCGACGATGAAGTCCTTGCGCAGCACCGGCAGGTCGCACGACGCGCGGGCCTGCTTGAGGTAGTCGGGCTGACCCTGGAAAAACTGGCGGTCGGTCAGGACAGACAAGCAGGCCGCGCCGTGCTCGGCATAGCTCTGCGCGATGTCCGCCGGCATGAAGTCCGGTCGCAACACGCCCTTGCTCGGGCTCGCCTTCTTGATCTCGGCGATCACCGCGCTGTGGCCGGCCGCAATCTTGCGGCGCATCGCACCCACGAAGTCACGCGTGAGGACACGGCTCTCGGCATCGGCCCGCATAACGTCCAGCGGGACACGCTTGCGCGCCGCGCTCACCTCCTCGCGCTTGACCGCGACGATCTTCTGCAGGATGTCGGACATGCTCAGCCCTCCTTGCGGGCGGCGAACCGCACCAGGTCGTCGAGCTTGGCCTTGGCCGCACCCGACTCGAGTGCCCGGCGTGCCAGGCCGATGCCCGCTTCGATCGTCGGCGCCACATCGGCGGCGTACAGCGCAACCCCCGCGTTCAACACCACGATGTCGCGCGCCGGCCCCGGCTGGTTGTCCAGCACCCCACGCATGAGCTGGAGCGACTGCTCGGGCGTCTCCACCTTCAGGGCCCGATTGCTGGCCATGGGCAGCCCGAAATCCTCCGGATGGATCTCGTACTCGGTGACCTGGCCGTTCTTCAACTCGCCGACCAGCGTGGCCGCGCCCAGACTGACCTCGTCCATCCCGTCACGTCCGTAGACGACCAGGGCATGCACCGCGCCCAGCCGCTGCAGCGCGCGCACCTGGATGCCCACCAGGTCCGGATGAAACACACCCATGAGGATGTGCGGCGCGCCGGCCGGGTTGGTCAGCGGCCCCAGGATGTTGAAGATCGTGCGCACGCCCAGCTCCTTGCGCACCGGGGCCACGTTCTTCATGGCCGGGTGATGGTTGGGCGCGAACATGAATCCAATGCCCACCTCGGCGATGCAGCGGGCGATCTCTTCGGGCGACAGGTGGATGTTCAGCCCCATGGCTTCCAGCACATCGGCGCTGCCCGACTTGCTGCTCACGCTGCGGCCACCGTGCTTGCTGACCCGGGCGCCGCCAGCGGCCGCCACGAACATCGCGCAGGTGGAGATGTTGAAGGTGTGCGAGCCATCGCCGCCCGTGCCCACGATGTCGACGAGGTGCGTGCGATCGGCCACGTGGACCTTCGTCGCGAACTCGCGCATGACCTCGGCAGCGGCCGTGATCTCGCCGATGGTTTCCTTCTTCACGCGCAGGCCGGTGACGAGGGCCGCGGTCATCACCGGCGACAGCTCGCCGCCCATGATGAGCCGCATGATCTTGAGCATCTCGTCGTGGAAGATCTCGCGGTGCTCAATGGTGCGCTGCAGCGCTTCCTGTGGAGTGATGGACATGGCGGGTGCTCCGGATGAATGAGGACGGGACGGCGCAGCAGCGGCTAGCGGGCCTGCTCGAGGAAATTGCGCAGCATCGCGTGGCCGTGCTCGGTGAGGATGGACTCCGGGTGGAACTGCACGCCCTGGATCGGCAGTTCGCGGTGCCGCACCCCCATGATCTCGCCGTCATCCGTCCAGGCGGTGGTTGCCAGCTCGGCCGGGCATGTCGCCTTCTCGATGGACAGCGAGTGGTAGCGATTGACCGTGAACCGCCCGGGAAGGTCGCGAAAGACGCCTTCGCCGGTGGTCGTGATCTCGCTGGTCTTGCCGTGCATCAGCTCCTGCGCGCGCACGATGCGGCCGCCGAAGGCCGCGCCGATGCTCTGGTGCCCCAGGCACACGCCCAGCATCGGCAGCTTGCCGGCGAAATGGCGGATGGCCTGCACCGAGATGCCGGCCTCGGCGGGTGAACACGGGCCGGGCGAGATCACCAGGCGATCGGGCTGGCGCTGCGCAATGCCTTCGATCGTGATTTCGTCGTTGCGGAACACCTCCACCTGCGCGCCCAGCTCGCCGAAGTACTGCACCAGGTTGTAGGTGAAGCTGTCGTAGTTGTCGATCATCAGCAGCTTCATGGCTTACTCCAGTCCTTCCTCGACCAGCTCCGACGCGCGCAGCAGCGCACGGGCCTTGGCTTCGGTTTCCTTCCACTCGAGCTCGGGGACCGAGTCGGCCACCACGCCGGCTGCCGCCTGCACGTAGAGCGTCTGGTCCTTCACGATGCCGGTGCGGATGGCGATGGCGACGTCCATGTCGCCGGCGTAGCTCAGGTAGCCGCACGCCCCGCCGTAGATGCCGCGCTTGGTGGGTTCGAGCTGGTCGATCAGCTCCATCGCATGCACCTTGGGCGCACCCGTGAGCGTGCCGGCGGGGAAGGTGGCGCGCAGCACGTCCATGTTGCTCATGCCTTCGTTCAGCACGCCTTCCACGTTGCTCACGATGTGCATCACATGGCTGTAGCGTTCGACCACGAAAGCCTCGGTCACCTTGACGCTGCCGGTGCGGGCGATGCGGCCGATGTCGTTGCGCGCCAAGTCGATCAGCATCACGTGCTCGGCCCGCTCCTTCGGATCGGACAGCAGGTCCTGCTCGGTCGCCTTGTCCAGCTCCGGCGTGGCGCCCCGCGCGCGGGTGCCCGCCAACGGCCGGATCGTGATCTTCTGGCCCTCGGGCGTTTGCTCCTGCCGCACCAGGATCTCGGGCGAGGCGCCCACCACGTGGAAGTCGTCACCGGCCGCGCCACTGAAGTTGTAGTAGTACATGTACGGGCTGGGATTGAGCGAACGCAGCGCGCGGTACAGCGACAGCGGCGACTCGGTGTAGCGCTTCTTGATTCGCTGGCCCACCTGCACCTGCATGAAGTCGCCGGCCGCGATCAGATCCTTGGCACGCGCCACCGCCTCCAGGTAATCGGCCTTGGCGAATTCGCGCTCGGCGGGAAAGCCTTGGGTCTGCTTCAGGGCCGGCGCGCTCACTGAATAGCGCAGCAGATCCTTCAATTCACGCAGGCGCTTCTTGCCATTGGCATAGGCCTCGGGCTGGGCCGGGTCGGCGTAGACGATGAGGTACAGCTTGCCCGACAGGTTGTCGATCACCGCCAGCTCTTCGCACTGCAGCAGCAGGATGTCGGGGCAGCCCAAGGTATCGGGTGGGCAGCCGTGCTCGAGTTTCTTCTCGATGTAGCGCACGGTGTCGTAGCCGAAGTAGCCCGCGAGGCCGCCGCAGAACCGCGGCAGGCCGGGGCGAAGGGCAACCTTGAAGCGCTTCTGGTAGGCCTCGATGAAGTCGAGCGGGTTGCCGCTGGCGGTTTCGATGACCTGGCCGTCGCGGACCACTTCGGTGCGGGCATCGGCGCCGAAGCCGCTGGACCGCAGGAAGGTTCGCGCCGGCAGGCCGATGAAGCTGTAGCGCCCGAAGCGCTCGCCGCCGACCACCGACTCGAGCAGGAAGCTGAGCCGGCCGTCGCCGCGGGCATGCGCCAGCTTCAGGTACAGCGACAGGGGGGTTTCGAGGTCCGCGAAGGCCTCGGCGATCAGGGGAATACGGTTGTAGCCCTGCAGGGCCAGACTCTTGAATTCGAGTTCGGTGATCACGGGTGAGCCTCCACAAGCTCGGGCGGACTGAGGGGGTGCAGCCGCCGGGGAATTCGATCGGTGCCCCGGGGACCGGGGCGCTGGGGCACGGGGTGTGCCCCGTGCAATCAGGTTCGCACGTTCACTGGCTTACGCCAGGGCCAGGCTCCCCGGTCGGAGCAACCTGTGATGGTGGTGCGGTGGATGAACATGGCCGGCCAGTGTAGCAAAGCACCTGTGCCCACGGATCAGGCAGACCCTGCTGCCGGCGCCAGCAGTTCGGCCATCGAGTCGAGGTAGGCGTCGGCCCCTGCGGACTCGATAGGCTGCCCGTGGTTGTAGCCATAGCGCATCAGCACGACCGGGCAGCCGGCGGCCCGGGCGGCCATCGCATCGTTGACCGAGTCGCCGATCATCAGCGTGCGCCGGGGCTGCGCGCCCAGCGCCTGGCAGGTCAGCTCCACGGGGAGCGGGTGGGGTTTGCGTTGCGCGAATGCATCGCCGCCGAACACCCATTCGAAGGAGCCGCGCAGCGACTTCGCGTCCAGCAGCACCTCGGCAAACGCCTGCGGCTTGTTGGTCAGGCAGGCCAGCCGAAGCCCCCGGTCGCGCAGACCGGCCAGGGCCTCTCGCACGCCCGGATACACGCGTGCGTGCCGGCCGTTCACCGCCTCGTACTGCCGCGCCCAGACGGCGTGCGCCGCTGGCAGCAGGTCCGTGCCGGCACCGGCGGCTTCCAGGGCCGAGCGAACCAGGAACTCCGAGCCCTTGCCCACCATCCGCTCGACCTGCCCCACCGGCAGCGTGGGCCGGTGCAGTTCCTCCAGCATGGCGTTGACCGACGCTGCCAGATCACCCAGCGTGTCGACCAGCGTGCCGTCGAGGTCCACGATGGCGGCGTCCAGCCGCGACAGATCCGGAAGGCTCATGCGCAGCGAGTGTGCCCGAGGCCGGCCCCGGGCCGGCGGCCGCCGGGTTCAGCGCGACTCGTCGCCGCCGCCTCCCTGGGGGACCGAGCCGCCACCCTCCGCCTGGTCCTGCGATCTGGTGCCTCGCGCCCCGCGTGCGCCGCTGGCTTCCCCACCCTTGCGCCCGGCGATCCGCGCCTCTTCGGAGGTGAACTCATGCGCCGTGCCCTTCTCGTGCGCGGCCTTGCCGCCCTTGCTGCCGGCGCGCCGTGCCTCCTCGGAGGTGAACTGGTGCGCATTGCCGCTCTCGTGCGCCGCCTTGCCGCCCTTGCTCGCGATGGCGCGCTGACGCTCGGGGTCCATCGAGGCAAAGCCGCGCCGGCTTCCGCCTTGCTTGCCTTCGCTGTTCGTTGCCATACCGCTCTCCGACTGATTCGTTGCGGGCCGGCAGGTCGCCGGCCTTCGAGTGCATTGGGAGACAGGAGCGAGCTGAAACGGGTCGGCGGCCCGTGCAAGCGACCGTAGGAAAGCGCCTGCGTGACCAGGGCCTGCGACCTCAGGCGGGGACCGACTCCACGACCCGCTGCCAGTGCCGGTGACGGGCGATGGCCTGCACGAACTCCTGGGCCATCTGCAGCCGCATGGCCGGATCGTTGCGCCCCAGCACCACCCCGGGATGCGGAGCGTCCTCGGGCGCGCCGATGCGCAGCAGCTGCGCACCCTCGCCGATCAGGCACAAAGCCTTGCCGTGGCGGAACGCCTCGAGCACGAAGTGCAGCGCCTCGCCGTTGCGGCACAGCACCTGCGCGCTGGCGGCGCCGGCCGGCACCATTACGGCGTCGAACATCACCGACGGCATGGTGGCGAAGGTGTGGTCCACGTTCAGTTGCTGCCCCGATGACGTCGACACCACCCCGAGGTGGGCGGCCACGACCCGCGTGACCAGGCCGTGGTCGTGCAGCACCTGCTGCAGCACCTTCATCGCGCCGACTTCGACGCCGTGCGCGACCAGGATGGCCACGCGCCGCGTCGCCAGGGCTGCGCCGACTCCGTTCACGTCCATGCTCAGCGCAGCCGAATGCTCCAGCGTGACGGTCGTCGCTCGCGCGTCGCGGAAACCGGCCCGACCCGCCGCCGCGCGCGGGTCCGGCGCAGCGATGCCCAAGGGTTCGGCCACCTTGCGCGCCAGCCGCGCGTCGACGTGCGCCAGGTTGTCGACCACCCGTTGCCGGATCGATGCCAGCTGCACCTTCGACAGCTCGACCTGGAATGCGGCGATCAGGTGCTCCTTCTCGTACGCGCTCTGGCTGTTCCAGAACAACGTGGCCTGGCTGAAGTGGTCGTCGAAGCTGGGGCTGCGCCGCCTCGATTTCGGCGGCTCGATGCCGTCCGCGATGCTCTGGAAGCCCTGCTGTCCACCATCGACCCGGAACTCCGAGCCGTTGGCCAGCGTGTTCGGCTCATAGCCCACCGGACCCCGCGGGATCGACAGGCGGTGCTTGCCGTCGCGCAGGAAGTTGTGGACCGGGCACACCGTCCGATTGATCGGCAGCTCGTTGTAATTGGGTCCGCCCAGGCGCGAGATCTGGCTGCTGGTGTACGAGAACAGCCGCCCCTGCAAGAGCGGATCGGCACTGAAGTCGATCCCCGGCACCAGGTTGCCGGGATGGAAGGCCACCTGCTCCGTCTCTGCGAAAAAGTTGTCGGGGTTGCCGTTCAGCACCAGCCGGCCCACCGGCAGCACCGGGACCAGTTCCTCGGGTATCAGCTTGGTGGGGTCGAGCAGGTCGATGCCCAGCTGGTCGGCCTTGTCCTCGTCGATCAGCTGCAGGCCCAGCTCCCATTCGGGGAAGCGCCCGTCGGCAATGGCCTCCCACAGGTCGCGCCGCAGGAAATCGGGGTCCTTGCCGGCGATCTTCTGCGCCTCGTCCCACAGCAGGGCATGCCGACCCAGCTTGGCGCGCCAGTGGAACTTCACGAAGTGAGCCGCGCCGTGTGCGTTCACCAGCCGGAAGGTGTGCACACCGAAGCCGTCCATCATCCGCAGGCTGCGGGGCAGCGCGCGGTCCGACATCAGCCACAGCAGCATGTGCGTGGTTTCGGGCAGCAGCGAGCTGAAATCCCAGAACGTGTCGTGCCCGCAGGACGCCTGCGGCATGCCGTGGTGCGGCTCGGGCCGCAGCGCGTGCATCAGGTCCGGCAGCTTCATCGCGTCCTGGATGAAGAACACCGGCATGCTGCTGCCCACCAGGTCGTAGTTGCCCTCGCGGGTGTAGAACTTCACGGCGAAGCCGCGCACGTCGCGCACCGTGTCGGCCGACCCCCGTTCGCCGGTCAAGCCGGAGAAGCGCACGAACACCGGCGTGCGGCTCCCGGCCTCCTGCAGGAAGTCGGCCCGGGTGTAGGTGGACAGCGAGCGGTACAGCTCGAAATAGCCATGGGCCGCGGCGCCGCGCGCGAACATCACGCGTTCGGAAATGCGCTCGTGGTCGAAGTGGGTGAGCTTCTCCCGCAGGACGAAGTCCTCGAGCAGCGTGGGCCCACGGACACCGGCCCGCAGGGAATTGTGGTTGTCGGGCACCACCACGCCCTGCTGGGTCGTGAGCTGGCTCTCGGCGGCCTGCAGATACGGCTCGATCTGCCGGTGCTTGGCCAGCATGCCGTCGGACGCCTTCGGCTTGCGTTGGGCGTCCTGCTTTGACTGGGGCATTCGTGTTCCTGAAACAGCGGTGTCGCGGTGCTCACCCTTCGAGTTCGAGGGCCGCGTCGATGACGCTGACCACCAGCGCCACGGCGATCACGCCGCCGGCACTCGCCGCACACCACACCAGCCACTCGGGCCATGCAGCCAGTACTTCCATGGGGGATCTCCTTGGGCAATCGAACCCGAGCTTAGGCAAGCTCATGGGCGAAAACCCGTAGCCCCCCGACGGGCGCGTTTGTCGGCGCAGGTGGCATGCGCGGGTAGGACCGCGCCGACGCCACGGCCCAGCTCCAGCCATGGCCTGCGGCGGCCCTTCGTCCTACGATGAACCGCCGGCCGCTTGGGCAAGATGCCGGCATGAAAGACGATCCGCGCAGCAGCACGAACCCGGCCCGTCCTGACCGGCCCACCTCGCAGGGCAACACCCAGCCGGCCCAGGGCGAGACGCAACAGCCGGTGCCGCGCCGGCAATACGAGCGCGACCAGTCGGCGGACAGCCAGGTCGCCGACAACCCGTCGATGGGCTCGATCGGCCGCATTGCGCAAACGGACGCCGAGCGTGGCGTGGCCGACACCAGCAAGGGCAAGGAGCTGGACGAAACCTACCAGCGCCAGAAGCCCGGCACCGAGCGCTGAGGCGCCCGCGCGCTCAGCCGGCCAGCGCGGTGCGCATGTCGCCGATCACGGCGCGATAGTCCGGCTTGCCGAAGATCGCGCTGCCGGCCACGAAGGTGTCGGCGCCGGCAGCCGCGACACGCGCGATGTTGTCCGCCTTGATGCCGCCATCGACCTCCAGCCGAATATCGCGTCCGCTGGCCTCGATACGGCGGCGCGCCTGCTCGATTTTGCGCAGCGACGACTCGATGAAGCTCTGGCCGCCGAACCCGGGGTTCACGCTCATGATGAGGATGAGGTCCAGCTCGTCGATGGTCCAGTCCAGCACGTCCAGCGGCGTGCCGGGGTTGAACACCAGCCCCGGCTTGCATCCGCGGGCGCGGATCGCCTGGATGCTCCGATGGACATGCCCCGTCGCCTCCGGATGGAAGCTGATGTACTGCGCCCCCGCATCCGCGAACATTTGAGCCAGCGCATCCACCGGCTCCACCATCAGGTGCACGTCGATCGGCACCGCCGTGCCGTCATCCCGCACCGCATGCGGCTTCAGCGCCGAGCACACCATGGGTCCGAAAGTCAGGTTGGGCACGTAATGGTTGTCCATCACGTCGAAGTGAATCCAGTCGGCCCCGGCGGCAATGACCTGCCGCACCTCCTCGCCCAGGCGGGCGAAATCGGCCGAGAGGATGGAGGGAGCAATGCGGTGGACGGTGGAGGTCATCCGCCAATTGTGGCAAAGCCGAACTCATGGGCCGGCGCGCAGCGCCAGGCCGAACCAGCGGCTACCGCGGAACCGGCTTTGCCGGGCCGCTGGTCGCGCGCCCTTGGGGGGGCGGCCGACAGGCCGCCTCGGGGGGTTGCTACTATTCCCGGATGGCCAAGTACCAGTTCCGCGTGGAAGTCGCGCCCCAATACCTGCCCGAGCAATCGGCACCCGGCCAAGGCATCCACAGCTTCGCCTACACCATCACCATCACCAACACCGGCGACGTGCCGGCCCAACTGATCTCGCGCCACTGGGTCATCACCGACGCCAATGGGCAGCTCGAAGAGGTCAAGGGCCTCGGCGTGGTCGGCCAGCAGCCGCTGCTCAAACCCGGAGAAGCCTTCCAGTACACCAGCGGCTGCCGGCTGCGGACCGCCACCGGCAGCATGCACGGCAGCTACTTCTGCGTCGCCGAAGACGGTGAGCGGTTCGAGGTGCCGATCCCGCTGTTCGCGCTCGAAGACGGGTCGCGGCGCGTGCTGCACTGAATTCCCCAGACCTGGCCGGCGACCACCCTCGCCAGCCCGAACTTGACCGCGGCGCAGTCGCCGCGAAGGCGTTGACATGATCGATCACATGGCCATCTGGTCTGCCTGGCTGCGGACCTCGGCCGGACTCCCCGCCGTGCAATGGTCGCTGCTGCTGGCGCTGGCGGCGGCCGCCGGCCACCTGGTGCAACGGCACATGGGCCTGCCCAAGGTGGTGGGCTACTCCGTGGTCGGCGCCATCGCTGGCCTGGCGGGTTTCGGCGGTGACGTCTGGCCGCTGAACGGCATCAGCCTGTTCGTGCTGGAGCTGGGCGTGTCGCTGGTGCTGTTCGAGGCCGGCGGGCGCCTGGCGCTGCGCTGGTTCCGGCACAACCCCATGGTGCTGCTGCAAAGCTTGCTCGAGGCGGTGTTCACCTACGCCCTCGTCTACTACACCATGCGCTGGCTGGGCATGACCGGCAATGTGGCCGAGGCGCTGGCGATCATCGGCGTGGTCAGCTCGCCCGCCGTCCTGAGCCGGGTCCGCCTGGACACCCGCGCCACCGGCCCCGTGACCGAACGCGCCCTGGCGCTCACCACCTTGGGTTCCCTGTATGCGCTCGCACTGGTCAGCGCCCGCACGCGGGTCATGCACCTGCCGCGAGAGACGCTGATGGACACCCTGCTGCCGATCGGCAGCGTGCTCGGCCTGTCGCTGCTGGTGGGCGTGGTCCTGGCGCTGGTGCTGCGACTGGCGCTGCGGATCATGAGCCCGACCAGCGAGAACACCTCCATGCTGCTGCTCACGCTGATCGGCGCCACCGCCGCGCTGGCGGGCCACTTCGGCGGATCGGCGGCCCTGGCGGCGTTGATCGGCGGCTTGGTGCTCAAGCAATTCAACCCGCGGCCCTTCACCTGGCCCAGGCAACTGGGCACGGCGGGGTCGCTGCTGATCATGCTGACCTTCGTGCTGGTGTCGGTGGTGGCGGCGCGGGCGTCATGGAATTCCGCCGTGGCCGGCGTGGTGCTGGCCCTGCTGGCCGCCCGGTTCGCCGGCAAGGTGCTGGGCGTCGGCACTGCGAACTGGGGCAGCGGCCTGGGCTGGCAACAAGCCTTCTGGACCGCCTGCGCGATGCAACCCCTGTCCGCCGTGGCGCTGCTGCTGGTCGCCCAGTACGCCACCTCATCGCTCACGCTGGGGCCGCAGATCGCCGCGGTGGCGCTGCCCGCGATCCTGGTGATGGAGGCGCTCGGCGCCATCGTGGCCACGCTCGCGCTCTACGCCACGGGCGAAAGTTCACGCGCCCTGTCGCTGCAAAGCGCGGCAGAGGGGCCGCCCAGCACACCCGCAGGAACACAACGTGGCTGAGAACTCCAAGCCTCCCGTCCTCGAACCCTTCCAGCAGTCGGCGCCGTTGACGCTCGGGGTCGAACTCGAGCTGCAGCTGGTCAACACGCACGACTACGACCTCGCCCCGTATTCGGACGAGATGCTGCGCCTGATGAAGCGCTACGAGCTGCCGGGCAGCGTGGTGCCGGAGATGACCTCCAGCATGATCGAGATCTCCACCGGCGTCTGCCGCGACACCGCCCAGGTGCTGCAGGAGCTGCGGCAGATTCGCGACGCGCTGGTCAAGTGCGCCGACAAGCTCAACATCGACGTGGTCGGCGGCGGCACCCACCCCTACCAGCAGTGGCACGAGCAGCGCATCTACGACCGGCCCCGCTTTCGCCAGCTGTCCGAGCTGTACGGCTACCTCAGCAAGCAGTTCACCATCTTCGGCCAGCACGTGCACATCGGCTGCCCGGATGCCGACGCGGCGCTGCTGATGCTGCACCGGATGTCGCGCTACATCCCGCACTTCATCGCGCTGTCGGCCTCCTCGCCCTTCGTGCAGGGGCAGGACACGCAGTTCGACTCCGCGCGCCTGAACTCGGTGTTCGCCTTCCCGATGTCCGGACGCGCGCCGTTCACGCTGTCGTGGGAGCAGTTCGGCGAGTTCTTCGCCAAGACCACGCGCACTGGCGTGATCAAGAGCATGAAGGACTTCTACTGGGACATCCGGCCCAAGCCCGAATACGGGACCATCGAGATCCGGGTCTTCGACACGCCACTGACCATCGAGCGCGCGTGCGCGCTGTCCGGCTTCGTGCAGGCACTGGCCTCGTGGTTCATGAACGAGCAGCCGTTCATGCCCCAGGAGGACGACTACATGGTCTACACCTACAACCGGTTCCAGGCATGCCGCTTCGGGCTCGATGCGGTGTACGTGGAGCCGGCCACCGGCGAGCACGTGTCCTTGCGCGAACACATCGTGCAGACCGCCGATCGCATCCGCCCGCACGCTGAGAAGCTGGGCGCCGCAGCGGGCCTGGCCATGCTGGCTGAAGACGCCGCCGGTGGTCGCAACGACGCGCGTTGGCTGCGCGAGCTGCAAAACCGCGAACGGCTGCTGGCCGAAGTCGTGCGCCGCGCGGCCCTGCGGTTTCGGGACGGGTAGCGGGGACTAATGTTCGGCGCCGCGGTGCTGACTGCCGGGAATGCGCAGCCCCGGGGTGCCGTGCGGCTGGCTGCGCTGCGCGCACAGGCCACGCAGGTTGGCCACCAGCAAGTCGTGCCGGGCCTGCAGCATGCGCAGGTCGGTTTCGGGGTCGTCCGGCGCTGGCGGGGCGCGGCGTGCCAGGTGGCGGCGCAGGACCAGCAGCTTCAATTCGGAATGGCACAGCAGCAGCTCGCCCAGCTCACCGCGGCCGCCGGGGAACGCCTTGTCCGTGAGGACGCGCACCAGATCCAAGTTGGCGTGGGTGCGCTCGTAACGGCCGAGGTCCGAGGGGTCCTCGCGCCAATGGTCGAAGCTGCTCGCGTACACGTCGAGGATCTCGCTCAACTGGTGGGCGAGGGTCCTGATCTTCAGCTCGGTTGCCGGCATGGTCCTGCGTCGTTCACAGCGCCTGAGTCTGCCGTGTTGTGGTCCGGCCGTGGGGCGCCCGGCACACCAGGCTGAAAGCAGCTGTTTCGTGGCTATGCTCGGGCGCTCATGGGTGAATTCGAGCTGATCGACCGTTTCTTCAGGCGTCCGGTGCGCCGGCAGCCGCTGGGCATCGGCGACGACTGCGCGCTGCTCGCGCCGGCACCGGGCATGCAGCTGGCCGTGTCGTCCGACCTGCTGGTCGAAGGCCGGCACTTCCTGTCCACGGTCGATCCCGCTCGCCTGGGGCACAAGTGCCTGGCCGTCAACCTCAGTGACCTGGGCGCCTGCGGCGCCCGGCCCGTCGCCTTCACCCTGGCCCTGTCGCTGCCGCAGGCGGACGCGGCGTGGCTCGCGCCGTTCGCGAACGGACTGCTGGCGCTGGCGGACGAGCACGGCTGCGAACTGGTCGGCGGCGACACCACGCGCGGGCCCCTGACGGTCTGCATCACCGTGTTCGGCGACGTGCCCGCCGGGCAGGCCCTGCTGCGCAGCAGCGCTCGTCCCGGCGACGAGGTCTGGGTCAGCGGCCACCTGGGCGATGCCCGGGCGGCGCTGGAAGTGTTCCGGGGCCGGCTGTCGCTGCCCACCCCGGCATTCGAGAAGGCGCGCGCGCGCCTCGAACAGCCCACGCCTCGGGTGGCGCTGGGGCAGGCGCTGCGGGGCACGGCCACGGCGGCCATCGATGTCAGCGACGGCCTCGCCGGCGACCTGGGACACATCCTGCGCCAATCGGGCGTGGGCGCCTGCCTGTCGCAGCCGGCCCTGCCGCCGCTCATGGCCATCTCGGACGCGTTGGCGACCGACCCCGCACTCGCGTGCGTGCTGCACGGCGGCGACGACTATGAGCTCGCGTTCACCGCGCCGGCGGAGCGGCACCAGGCCGTGATCCGCGCCGCGGCCCGGTCGCGCACCCCGGTGCATTGCATCGGCCGCATCGAGGCCGAGCCCGGGCTGCGGCTGCGCGACGCTCAAGGTCACATCACCTCGGTGCGCGATGCCGGATTCGATCACTTTGCCTGAGCGCTCTTGCTCCTTGCCCGCGCGCCGAGCCACCTGTCGGCTGCTGCTGGCCCTGTTGCCGCTGCTGGCGCCGCCGGCTTGGGCCGAACCACGGCTGCTGCGCGGTGTGGTGACGCACGTCACCGACGGCGACTCGATTCGCGTGCGCCCGGCCGATGGGGGCGCGCCGCAGGCCGTGCGCCTGCGCGGGATCGATGCGCCGGAGATCTGCCAGCGCCACGGACGCGCCGCGCGCAGCGCCTTGCAGGAGCGCCTGCTGCACCAGCCGGTGCTGCTGCGCATGCACGGGCGTGACAGCTACGAACGCTTGCTGGCCGACGTGGCCGCGCCGCACACGCCCGACCTGGGTGCCTGGCTGGTGGCCCAGGGCCATGCCTGGGCCGCCGCACGCGGCCCCCGCGGCCGCTATGCGGCCGAACAGGCCCTGGCGCGCAGCGAAGGGCGGGGGCTGTGGGCCCAGCCACGCCCGCTCGCGCCGCGCGAGTTCCGGCGTCGCCACGGGCGCTGCGCATGACGCCGTTGCAAGCAGTCATCCCGCTCGCCGAAATCGAGGCGATGGCACCGGGTGCCGCGCCGGCGCAGCGGCCGGGCTGGCGTTTCGTGTTCGCCCACCCGGCGCACGCGCTCGCCATGGGCTTCGGAGCAGGCCTGTCGCCGGTCGCCCCGGGCACGGTCGGCACGCTCTGGGGCTGGGCCAGTTTCCTGCTCCTGCAGGCCGTGCTCGCGCCGGCCATGCTGGGCTGGGTGATTGCCGGCGGGGTCGCCCTGGGTTGGTGGGCCTGCGCGGTCACCGCGCGCCGGCTCGGCGCCTGCGATCCGCGGCCGATCGTCTGGGACGAGATCGTCGCGTTCTGGATCGTGCTGTGGCTGGTGACGCCGGCCGGCTGGCTGGCCCAGCTGGCCGCGTTCGCCCTGTTCCGCTACTTCGACGCCGCCAAGCCAGGGCCCGTCGGCTGGGCGGACCAGCTGTTCCACGGCTGGGGCTGGCGCGGTGGACTGGGCGTGATGTTCGACGACCTGGTGGCGGCGTTCTGCGTGCTGCTGGTGATGGCAGCCTGGAGATGGTGATGACCGATTCGCCCGACGCGACCGCCGTGCCGATTCTGTGCGCCGAGCTGGCCGAGCGGCTGCAGGCGCGCGGCTGGATGTTGGCCACGGCCGAGAGCTGCACAGGCGGCCTGATCGCCGCGGCCTGCACCGACCGCGCCGGCTCCAGCGGCTGGTTCGACCGCGGCTTCGTCACCTACTCGAACGAGGCCAAGACCGAGGTGCTCGGGGTCGATCCCGGCTGGATCGCCGCGCACGGCGCCGTGAGCGAGGTGGTCGCGCGGGCCCTGGCGCACGGAGCCATCCGGCATTCACGGGCGCAGGTGGCGGTGGCCGTCACCGGCATCGCGGGTCCGGGCGGTGGCAGCGCGGACAAGCCGGTGGGCACCGTGTGGTTCGGCTTCGTCGTCGATGGCCGCCTCAGCAGCGAAGCGCGGCACTTTCCAGGCGACCGCGCCGCCATCCGCGCGGCGACGGTGCGCCACGCGCTGCAGCGGCTGGTGGTGCTGGTCGATGCGGCGCCGTTTCCGCCTGCGATCGACTCGTCATCGGGCGATTCGGCCTAGGCGCCGTGGCACTTCTTGTATTTCTTGCCGCTTCCGCAGGGGCACGGATCGTTGCGGCCCGGCTCCGGCGCCTTGCGCAGGGGCTGCGTATTCGGGCCCAGGCTTTGCCAGAGGCGGTACAGGTCGAGCACCGACCACACCGAATGGCCGTATGCGTGCAGGCGCTCCTCGCTGATCGTGGGCGGCCCGTTCTCCTCGAACATGGACAGCGAAGGCGTACCGGTGTCGGGCGTGGTCAGGGCCGCGATCGCGTCCAACGCGTCGTCGAGGACGACCGCCAGCTCCTTGTCGCGCGGCGGCGCCCAGTCTTCCTCGAACGCCTCGACGGCCCACAGGAAGCCGTGCGCCCAGGCCGCGCCGAAGGGGGGCAGCTGGTCGAGGTCCACGCCTTCACGCTCGTCCTGCGGCAGCGCCAGGTGGGCGCCCCGCAGGTCCAGCATTTCAGGAAAGTAGCGCGGCACTTCGTCCGGCTTCTGGTCCATGGCCTCCTGGAACAGCACCCGCACTTCCGCCAGCCGGCGCTTGAAGCCCAGGACGAACTCCATGTGCTCCATCGGCCGGAAGGATTCGCCCATCAGCACGGGCCAGTACTCCTCGGACTCGATCTCGCGCCGCGTGCACACCAGGGCCGCCAGGAAGCCGTCGCAGAACTCCCAGTTGGGAATGGATTCGTCGTGCTCGCGCATGGCGTCGAGCGCTTCGTCCAGCGCATCGAAATCTTCGGGCGTGAGGGGAGCTTGCAGGTCTTTCATGGGCGGGACGGGGGCCAGTTCGGATGGACGGGAATCGACCAGGCCGCCAGCCGCTTGCGCAGCGCCAGCACGGCCCGGTCGCGGCTGACCAGCGCGGCACGCCGGGCGAAAGCCAGGTCGATGAACATCTGGTCGTCGGGGTCGCGGCAGCGCACGGGTGCCGCGGCGCCCGGTTCGACCCGGCGCACCTGCCGGTCGAACGCGTGCAACACGGCTTGCGCGCCCTGCCGCAGGCGCGGCGCGATGGCCGGGTAGGCCAGCACCCGCGCCAGTTCGTCGCGCATGGGGTCGGTGGCCAGCCAGTGGACCCGCTCCTCGTGCAGCGCGTGCCGCAGCGGCTCGCACCGGCTGTCCATGAAGACGAGCAGGTCGAGCGCGATGTGGGTGTCGAGGACGAGGGCCTCAGGCATGGCCGCCCCGCACGCGGGCCGAGCCGGCCACCATGTCGAAGCGGAACAGGCGGCACTCGATCGGGCCGTTCCACATCGGCACGCGGCGCGACTCCTTCAGCCGCATGCGCGTGGGCAGCTTCAGGTCGGGCGTGAGCACGTAGGCCGTCCAGCCGGCGTAGTTCTTCTTCCAGTGCGCCGCCAGGGCAGCGAAGAAGTCGCCCGCTTCGTCGGTCTGCGCGCGTTCGCGGCCGGCCTGGCTGCGGCCGGCGAAGCCCGCGGATTCAATGCGCTCGCCGTAGGGCGGATTGACCAGCATCACCCCCGGCTCCTGCACCGGCGGCAGCCGCTGCAACGCGTCGCCGCCCCGGAACTGCACCATCCCGGCGACGCCGGCGCGCTCGGCGTTGCGGTTGGCGAAGTCGACCATGCGGAAGGCCACGTCGCTGCCGTGGATGGGGACGGGCGAAGGCCGCTGCATCTGCTCGGCCTCGGCCTTGAGCTGCGTCCAGGCCGAAGCCTCGAAGGGCAGCAGGCGTTCGAAGCCGAAGCGGCGGCGCGAGCCCGGCGCGATGCGGCAAGCCAGCTGGGCCGCCTCGATGGCGATGGTGCCGCTGCCGCAGAAGGGGTCGTACAGCGGAACCTCGGCGTCCCAGCCGCTGGCCGCGAGCATGGCGGCCGCCAGCGTCTCCTTCAGCGGCGCCTCGCCCTTGTCCTCGCGCCAGCCGCGTTTGAACAGCGGCTCGCCGCTGGTGTCCACGTACAGCGTGGCCTCGGCCGGCCCGAGGTGGGCGTGCAGGCGCACGTCGGGCCGCTGCGTGTCCACGTCGGGCCGGGTGCCGGCGCGCTCGCGGAAGCGGTCGACCACCGCGTCCTTGACCTTCAGGGTGGCGAAGTTCAGGCTTTTCAGCGGGCTGTGCTGCGCGGTGAGTTCGACCTTGAAGCGCTGGCGCGCTTGGAACCAGGTTTCCCAGGCCACGCCGTGCGCCAGCTCATACAGGTCAGCCTCGTTGCGATAAGGACCGTGCGCCACCTGCACCAGCACGCGCTGCGCGAGCCGGCTGTGCAGGTTCAGCCGCAGGGCCTGGTCCCAGCCTGCGCGCAGCAGCACGCCCGCGCGGCCGACCAGCAGGTCATCGCCAGCCAGGCCGGTGAGGCGGTGCACCTCGTCGGCGAGAAAGCCCTCGACGCCGGCGGCGCAGGGCAGGAACAAGGTCATGGGGGCGGGCATCGATCGGTCCTAGAGCGCCTTGCGCAGGTTGGCCGGCGCGATCCGCAGCGCCTCGCGGTACTTGGCGACGGTGCGGCGGGCGCATTCGATGCCCTGCTCCTTGAGCATCTCGGAGATCTGGCTGTCCGACAGCGGCCTGCGGTTGTCCTCGCTGCCGACGAACTGCTGGATCAGCGCGCGCACCGCGGTGCTGGACGCGTTGCCGCCAGTCTCGGTGCCCAGCGAGGAGCCGAAGAAGTACTTGAGCTCGAAGGTGCCGTAGGGCGTGGACATGTACTTGGCGGTGGTCACGCGCGAGATGGTCGACTCGTGCAGGCCCAGCTCGTCGGCGATCTCGCGCAGCACCAGCGGCCGCATGGCCAGTGCCCCATGCTGGAAGAAGGCCTTCTGGCGCTCGACGATCGCGTTGGACACCCGCAGGATGGTGTCGAAACGCTGCTGGATGTTCTTGATGAACCAGCGGGCTTCCTGCAGCCGTTGCTGCAGGCCCTGGTGGCCGCCGCCCCGATGGGCCTTGAGCGCGCCGGCATAGATGTCGTGCACCCGCAGCCGCGGCATCACGTCCGGGTTGAGCTGCACCCGCAGGCGCAGCTGGCCCCCGCGAAGACTGCGCGTGACGATGACGTCGGGCACCACGACGTTGCGCTCGACATCGACGAAGCGGCGCCCGGGCTTGGGGTCGAGCCTGGCGATCAAGGCCAGCACCAGGCGCAGCCGGGCCTCGGGGGCGCCGGTGAGCTGGGCCAGGCGCCGGAAGTCACGCCGCGCGAGCAGTTCCATCGGGTGCCGGCAGACCTCGAGCGCCAGGTCACGCAATTCGGCATCGTCGGCCTCGCCGCCCTGCGCGCGCAGCTGCAGGCTGAGGCACTCGGCGAGGTTGCGCGCACCGACCCCGGCCGGCTCCAGGTGGTGCAGCAGGCCCAGGGCCACGGTGAAGTGGTGCACCAGCTCCTCCTGCTGGGGAGGGTCGTCCGGCGCGAGCGAGGCGGCGAGGGATTCGAGCGAGTCCTCGAGGTAGCCGTCGTCGTCGAGCGACTCGATGAGGAAGCGCAACGCCGCGGTGTCGGCCTCGTTCAGCCGCAAGGCCAGGGCCTGGCGATGCAGGTGCGCCTGCAGCGATTCGCCGCTGCGCGCCAGCTCGGTGGCATCGACCTCGTCGCCGTCGTCGGTGCGACGCGCGGGCGCATCGCCACCCCATTCGGCATCGTCGGCGGCCACGTCGGTGCTGCCATCGCCGCCCCAGTCGCTGGGCTCGACCTCAGTAGCACCGCCCTCGTCGTCCCCGCCGGACCCCGCATCAGGCAGCTCGGCCGGGCCGGCGTCCTCGGCCGGCGCATCGGCCACCGCCACCCCGAACTCCTCCCGCGGTGCCGCGTCCTGCGCCAGCTCCAGGAAGGGGTTGTCGTCGAGCATCTGCTCGACCTCCTGCGACAACTCGAGCGTGGACAGCTGCAGCAGCCGGATCGACTGCTGCAGCTGAGGCGTGAGTGCCAGGTGCTGCGAGACCCGGAGGGAGAGGCCCTGTTTCATGGGCTACATCCGGAAGTGTTCGCCGAGGTAGACGCGCCGCACGTCGGCGTTGTTGACGATCTCGTTGGGCGTGCCTTCGGCCAGCACCTGCCCGTCGCTGATGATGTAGGCGTGATCGCAGATGCCCAGCGTCTCGCGCACGTTGTGATCGGTGATCAGCACGCCGATGCCGCGCGACTTGAGAAAGGCGATGATTCGCTGGATCTCGATGACCGCGATGGGATCGATGCCGGCGAAGGGCTCATCCAGCAGGATGAAGCGTGGCTGGGTGGCCAGCGCCCGCGCGATCTCCACCCGCCGTCGCTCGCCACCGGACAGGGCGACCGCCGGCGAGGCGCGCAGGTGCTCGACCCGCAGCTCTTGCAGCAGCTCCGTCAGCCGGCGCTCGATCTCCGATCGAGCCAACGGACGGCCCTGGCCATCCCGCTGCAGTTCCAGCACGGCACGCACGTTGTCTTCGACGTTGAGGCGCCGAAAAATCGAGGCCTCCTGCGGCAGGTAGGACAGGCCCAGGCGCGAACGGCGGTGGATGGGCATGTCCTGCACCGGCCGCCCGTCGATGGAGATTTCGCCGGCATCGGCGCGCACCAGCCCGACGATCATGTAGAACGAAGTGGTCTTGCCGGCGCCGTTGGGGCCGAGCAGGCCCACCACCTCGCCCTTGGCGACGTCCAGCGTCACGTCCTTGACCACGCGGCGGCTGCCATAGCTTTTCTGCAGGTGCCGTGCCTGCAGCAGGCTTTGGCCCGGCTCTTCCAGCGGGCGAGACGAGGCAGCCTCGGTCACCGGCGCTCCCCGCCGGTGGTCGTGCTCGGGCGCAGCGGCGCAGCCGGCGCAGGGCGCGGCGCGGCGGCACCAGCCGACGACTCGGTGGTTCGCGGCGAGAGCACGGCACGCACGCGTCCACCCGGATTGGCCGGCGTGGCGCGGCCCGCGGTGGTGCTGCCATCGACCGTGTAGACCTCGGTGGTGTTGTCGTAGGTGATCAGGTTGCCGCTGGTCTCGTCGGCCACGGTGGGCCCGACCAGCCGGCGCATCTCGGCCCGCCCGATGAAGCGCACGCGGTCGGCGCGGCCGTCGTATTCGATGGTCTCGCCCTCGCCTTCGATGTACTCGTCCACGCCCTCGCGCTTCTGGCGCCAGAAGGCGCGCTGCCCAGGCTCGGCCGTCACCACGGCGTGCTGGAAGCCCTGGGGGTCCTGCCGGACCTCGATGCGCGCGCCGCGCACGACGATGGTGCCCTTGGTGGCCACCACCTTGCCGGTGAAGACGCTGGTCTGGCGCAGGTCGTCATACCGCAACGCGTCGGCCTCCACGTTCAGCGGCTTGTCGCGATCGGCCTTCTCGGCCAGCACCGGAGGGACCGCGAAGGCCCCGACCAGCAGCACCAGGGTCAGGATGTGGGTTCTCATACGGCACGAATCTTGCGTGGCATTGTAGCCACCGACCCTTGGCATCCGTGCGGCCGGGGATTGGGAGGTCAGCGGCCGTTTCAGTTCGGGCTCTTTCGCGCTTCGGCGATCAGGAAATCGGCCAGCTGCAATGAGCGGCCGAGGCTGCCCGCCATGCTGGCGTCGGTGTAGTAGCGGCCGGCGATGCCCAGCGCCGGCACCCCTTCGACGCCATACGCATCCTGCAGTTGCACGGCCTGCCGCGCCTTGGCGGTGACTTGCTCGGAAACGAACACCTCCTGGAAGCGCCGCTCGTCCAGCCCGTTCTTGACCGCCCACGCCAGCATGCCGTCGGGCCGGTTCATGGGCTGGCGCTCCATGTGGATGGCGTGGAACACCTTGGCATGCAACTCGTCGAGCTTGCCCAGGGCCTGCAGCGTGTAGAACAGCCGCTGCTGGGGCGCGAAGTCAGGCCGGAACGCCACGGGCACGCGGCGCAGCACCACGTCCGCCGGTTGCTGGCGCGACCAGGCTTCCAGCTGCGGCTCGAAGGCATTGCAGTGCGGGCAGCTGTACCAGAAGAACTCGATGACCTCGACCTGCTTCGGGCCGGCCTCGGTGGGCACGCGCCGCGCGAGCGCCCGGTAGTCCTGGCCTTCACGCGGCAGGCGCTGGGCCCGGGCCCAGCCGGTGGTCGCGAGGGCGGCGGCGCCCAGCAGGGCGGCGGACAGGTCACGTCGGTTCATGGTGCGGGCTTTCCTTCCGGTTCAGCGCTGGACGCGCACGAGGGCGGCTTCGAAGCCACCCGACTCCAGGCGCGAGCGGCTGCGCTCGGCATCCTCCTTGCGTTCGAAGGGGCCCACGCGCACGCGGTACACCTGGCGGCCCAATTGCTCGCGTTCGGTGACCCGCGCGTCCAGCCCCATCAGGGAGAGCTTGGCCCGCTGGGCTTCCGCATCCTCGGCGGTGCGGAAGGCGCCGGCCTGGACGAAGTAGATGAACGGATCGGCGGCAGCCGTGCTGGCCCGGGAGGCGGCGAATTCGCCCAGGGGATCGCCGGGTGTGGCCGCGCTGCGTGCCGGTGCGGGCGCCGGTGCCGCAGCGGCCGGCGCCTGGACCGGCGCACCGGGTTCGGCGGCAGGTGCTGCCTGCGGCCGAGCCGGGTTCTTGCCGTAGAGGGGCGCGTTGGGATCCCAGTTCTGGTTCTTGCGGGATTCGGCCGCGTCCTGCTCGGGCGTGCGGCCCTGGCTCTTGTTCAGGAAGGGGACGGGCACCTTGGTGACGTAGACCGCGACCGCCAGGGCGGCCGCGAGGCCGAGCACCACGCCGATGATGAGTCCGAGGAAGGTATTTCCTCGCTGCTGCTGGATCTTCACGCTGTTCCTGCCGATCACATCTTGTGCGGAGCGCTCACGCCCAGCATCGCCAAACCATTTTGCAGCACCTGTGCGCACGCGGCCACCAGGGCGAGACGGGCCTTCTTGACCGCCTCGTCCTCGACCAGGATGCGCTCGCTGTCGTAGTAGCTGTGATAGGCCGCCGAGAGCTCGCGCAGGTAGAAGGTGACGTCATGCGGCGCGAAGTCGGTGGCGGCCGCCGCGAGCATGGCCGGATAGCGCGACAGCACCATCATCAGCGCCTGCGCCGCGGGGCTGTCCAGCGGCGACAGGTCGGCCCCGTGCAGGTCCTGCACCCGCCCGCCCCAGGCCGACAGCACCGAGCAGATGCGGGCATGGGCGTACTGCACGTAGTACACCGGGTTGTCGTTGTTCTGCGCCAGCGCCAGGTCGACATCGAAGACGTACTCGGTGTCGGGCTTGCGCGAGAGCAGGAAGAAGCGCACCGCGTCCTTGCTGGTCCACTCGATCAGGTCGCGCAGCGTGACGTAGCTGCCCGCGCGCTTGGAGATCTTGACCTCCTGGCCGCCACGCATCACGCGCACCATGGTGTGCAGCACGTAGTCGGGGTAGCCGGGCGGAATGCCCACGCCGGCCGCCTGCAGCCCCGCGCGCACGCGGGCGATGGTGCCGTGGTGGTCGGTGCCCTGGATGTTCACCACCTTCTCGAAGCCGCGCTCCCACTTGGTGATGTGGTAGGCCACGTCGGGGACGAAGTAGGTGTAGGTTCCGTCGGACTTGCGCATCACGCGGTCCTTGTCGTCGCCGTACTCGGTGGAACGCAGCCACAGCGCGCCGTCCTGCTCGTAGGTCTTGCCCGCCTCCTGGAGCCGGCGCACGGTGTCGGCCACCTTGCCGCTGGTGTAGAGGCTGGACTCGAGGTAGTAGTGGTCGAAGCGCACCGCGAAGGCCTGCAGGTCCAGGTCCTGCTCGTGGCGCAGGTAGGCCACGGCGAACTGGCGGATGCCGTCGAGATCGTCGACGTTCCCCGAGGCGGTGAACGCGCGGTCGTCGGCCTTCACGGTCTTGCCGGCCATGAAGTCGTCGGCGATGTCGGCGATGTAGTCGCCGTTGTACGCCGCCTCCGGCCACTCGTCGTCGCCCGGCTTGCAGCCCTTGGCGCGCAGCTGGGTCGAGCGCGCCAGGGTCTCGATCTGCACGCCCGCGTCGTTGTAATAGAACTCGCGGTGCACCTGCCAGCCCTGGCTGGCGTACAGGTTGCAGATGGCATCGCCCAGGGCGGCCTGCCGGCCGTGGCCCACGTGCAAGGGACCGGTGGGGTTGGCCGAGACGAATTCGACCATCATGCGCCGGCCGTTGGCCGGCTGGTGGCCGTAGGCGGCGCCGCCTTCGAGGACCTCGCGCACGACCTGCTGCTTGGCCAGCGGCTTGAGGCGGATGTTGATGAAACCGGGACCGGCGAGGTCGACGGCATCGACCCAGCGCTGGAAGGCCTCGCGCGCGAGCAGGTCGGCGCGCAGCGATTCGGCCACCTGCCGCGGGTTCTGCTTCAGCGCCTTGGCCAGCTGCATGGCGGCGGTGCAGGCCAGGTCGCCGTGGGCCGCCGCCTTGGGCGATTCGAACGCCGCTTTTGCGCCGGCGCCGGGCTGCAGCCGTTCGAGCGCGGCGGCCAGCGCGCCGAGCAGTTCTTGGGTCACGAGGAGCATCGCGGGATTTTACGGGCCGGTCATCGCGCGCCCCGGTTGCCGCGTTGAGCCGGCATCCCGCCCCGGGATGTCGTCGAAGGACCCCTCGTGAAGCAGTACCCACGCCTCCTGATCGCCGCCCTCACCCTGGCCGCCGCCGCGGCCCAGGCCCAGGAGGCCAAGCCCAATCCGCAGCAGACCCGCATGGCCCAGTGCAACCAGGAGGCCGGCGCCCGCAAGGGCGACGAGCGCAAGGCGTTCATGTCGGCCTGCCTGAAGAAGCAGCCCGTGTCCCAGCAGGACCGCATGAAGGCGTGCAACGCCCAGGCAAAGGACATGAAGGGGGACGCCCGCAAGGCTTTCATGTCCGACTGCCTCAAGACGCGGCAGCCTGCCTGAACACGGCGGAGCGGCCGTAGTGCAGCCGCAGGAAGTCGACCCACAACCGCACCCGCAGCGGCAGGTGCCGGCGCTGCGGCAGCACGGCATAGATGCCGTTAGGCGGGGCGGCGAAAGCGGCCAGCACCTCGACCAGCCGCCCTTCTGCGATGTCGGCCTGGACCTCCCAGGTGCTGCGCCAGGCGATGCCGTGGCCCTGCACGCACCAGGCGTGCAGCACCTGGCCGTCGGAGCAGTCGAGTGGCCCGTTGGGCCGCAGGTAGACCACCTCGGCACCCTGGCGGAAGGCCCAGCCCCGCGTCTGCGAGGCATCGCTGGACAGCACGAGGCACGCGAAGCGCGCCAGGTCGGCCGGCGCCTGCGGCGTGCCGTGCCGCTTGAGGTAGGCCGGCGCGGCCACGCACAGTCGCCGGTTGTCGGCCAGGCGCACGCTCACCAGGGACGAATCGGGAAAGTCACCCACCCGCACGGCGCAGTCGTAGCCCTCGGCCGCGAGATCGACCACGCGGTCGCCCAGGTTGAGCGAGACGGTCACCTCCGGATGCTGCTCGCGAAACAGCGGCACCAGGGGGGCCACATGGTGACGGCCAAAGCCGGCCGGCGCGGTCACCCGGAGGTGGCCGCTGGCCTTGACGCCGCCGGCGCTCACGCTGGCCTCGGCACTGGCCAGTTCACCGAGCACGCGCTGGCAGTCCTCCAGGAAGGCGCTGCCCTCGTGCGTCAGCGACAGGCGCCGCGTGGTGCGCACCATCAGCTTCACGCCCAGCCGCTCCTCCAGCGCATCGAGCCGGCGTCCGATCACGGCGGGGGCCACGCCCTCGACACGCGCCGCCGCGGTCAGGCTGCCGCGCTGGGCCACCGAGACAAAGGTCTCCAATTGCTTGAGCTTGTCCACCGGCGCAGATTACATCCATCCAGGTCATGAATGTAGTGACTTCGCGCCTGCTTCATGAATGCTGCGGTATCAAATAAAGTCGCAGCTGCACGAAAAACCGGAGGACCCCCGATGACCCCACGCACTTCCATCCATGGCCTGCAAGTCGACACCGCGCTGGCCCGCTTCATCGACGAGCAGGTGTTGCCCGGCACCGGCGTGCAGCCCACGCAGTTCTGGAAGGGGTTCGACGCCATCGTGCGGGACCTCGCGCCGCGCAACGCCGCCCTGCTGGCCGAGCGCGACCGACTGCAGGGCGAACTGGATCGCTGGCACGAGGCCCACCCCGGCCCCATCCGGGACTTGCCGGCCTACACCGCCTTCCTGGAGGACATCGGCTATCTGGTGCCGCAACCGTCGGGGGTGCGGGCCACGACCGCCAACGTCGATGCCGAACTCGCCCTGCAGGCCGGCCCGCAGCTGGTCGTTCCCATCCTGAACGCCCGCTATGCGCTCAACGCCGCCAATGCGCGCTGGGGCTCGCTCTATGACGCGCTGTACGGCACCGACGCCATCCCCGAAGCCGGCGGCGCCGAGCGTGGCCCCGGCTACAACGAGGTGCGCGGCGCCCGAGTGATCGCCTATGCCCGGCAGGTGCTGGACCAGGCGGCGCCGCTGGCCAGCGGGTCGCACCGCGACTCCACCGCTTACCGCATCGAAGGCGGCCGGCTGCTGGTGTCGCTCGCCGACGGCTCCCGCACCGGCCTGCGCGACGAAGCCGCCTTCGTGGGCTACCAGGGCGACCCGTCGGCGCCTTCCGGCGTGCTGCTGCGGCACCACGGGCTGCACCTGGACATCCGCATCGACCGCAGCCAGGCCATCGGCGCCAGCGACCCGGCCGGCATGAGCGACCTGGTGCTGGAGGCGGCGCTGTCCACCATCCTCGACCTGGAAGACTCGGTGGCCGCCGTGGACGCCTCGGACAAGCTGCTGGCGTATCGCAACTGGCTGGGCATCCTCGATGGCTCTCTCACCGAGGAGGTGGTCAAGGGTGATCGCCGCTTCACCCGCGGCCTGAACCCCGACCGCGCCTACCTCACGCCCGACGGCCGGGGCGAGCTTCGCCTGCACGGCCGCTCGCTGCTGTTCCTGCGCAACGTGGGGCACCTGATGACCAACCCGGCCATCCTCTGGGACGGAGATCGGGAGATTCCGGAAGGCATCATGGATGCGGTCGTCACCACCGCCATCGCGCTGCACGACCTCCAGGGCCGGGGCAGCCAGGGGATTCGCAACTCGCGTACAGGCTCGGTCTACATCGTCAAGCCCAAGATGCACGGACCCGCCGAGGTGGCGTTCGCCAGCGAATTGTTCGCGCGGGTCGAGCAGCTGCTGGGCCTGCCCGAGTACACCGTGAAGCTGGGCATCATGGACGAAGAGCGTCGCACCAGCATCAACCTGCAGGCCTGCATCGCCGAGGCCGCCGCCCGGGTGGCGTTCATCAACACCGGCTTCCTGGACCGCACCGGCGACGAGATCCACACCGCCATGCGCGCCGGCCCCATGCTGCGCAAAGGCGACATGAAATCGAGCGCCTGGATCCAGGCCTACGAGCGCAACAACGTGCTGGTGGGCCTGTCCTGCGGCCTGCGCGGGCGCGCGCAGATCGGCAAGGGCATGTGGGCCATGCCCGACCTGATGGCTGCGATGCTGGAACAGAAGGTGGCGCATCCGCGCGCCGGCGCCAATACCGCCTGGGTGCCCTCGCCCACCGCGGCCACGCTGCACGCGCTGCACTACCACCAGGTGGACGTCGCCGCCGTCCAGCAGGAGCTGGAGCGCACGCCGGCCGAGGCGGAGCGCCAGGCGCTGCTCACCGGGTTGCTGCAGGTGCCGGTGGTCGAACAGGCCACCTGGTCGGCCCCCGAACGCCAGCAGGAGCTGGACAACAACGTGCAGGGCATCCTCGGTTACGTGGTGCGCTGGATCGACCAGGGCGTGGGCTGCTCGAAGGTACCCGACATCCACAACGTGGGCCTGATGGAGGACCGCGCCACGCTGCGCATCTCCAGCCAGCACATCGCCAACTGGCTGCAGCACGGCGTGGTGATCGCCGAGCAGGTGCACGAGACCTTCCGCCGAATGGCCGCCGTGGTGGACCAGCAAAACGCCGGCGACCCGTTCTACCGGCCCATGGCCGGCAATTGGGAACGCTCCTTCGCCTACCGCGCTGCGCTCGACCTGGTCTTCAAGGGTGCTGAGCAGCCCTCGGGATACACCGAACCGCTGCTGCACGCGTGGCGCCAGCGCTGCAAGTCCGCGCAATGAGTCGCTGAGCAGGCTGACGTAAACGTCAGTTTTCACGGGGGTGCTCGGTCCACGGGTATGAGGCCTTTCTTACACTGGCCCGGCCATGTTCCAGGTGAGCCTTCCGTTTCACACCGCGTCAAGCGAGGCGTCAGCCAGCGGCATCCGTCAACTGCTCGGCCGCGCCACGGGGATGGCGGGTTCGCGCTGGCGCCTGAGCGGTGGCTGGTCGGCTTTCTCCGGCGCGAGCTCCACGGGCGGAGAGCTGGGCGACTGGCAGGACAGCCCGCCCGATTCGCTGGTGCTCGAAATGGTGCAATTCGGCCAGCGCCGCCAGGCCCTGGCCGAACACATCGCCATGGAGCTGCTCCAGCGGCCTGACCTGCGCGAGGCACCAGGCACCGTGCAGGACTTCCTGCTCGAAGTGTGGCCACTGGTGCTCGCGCAGGCGCGGCTGTCCTGCCCCGACGACATCCAGGACCCCGGAGGCTACCTCGACACCGCCACCCGCCTGCTCTGGAGCGTGCGCCGCGACGCCGCGCTGAGGCGGCCGGGCAAGGTGCTCGAGCTGATCCCCAAGCTGCTCGAGCAGCTTCGCAGCGGCATCAGCCTGCTGGGCCGCCATCCGGGCGAGTTCGAGGGCTTCTTCCGTGCCCTGGAAGTGCTGCACCTGCCGGCCCTGCAGTTGTGTGCCAAGCGGCGCCGGGTCGACCTGTCGCTGCCGCCGCCGCCGGCCGAACCGCCGCAGCCGAGCCCGGCGGAGCTGCTGGCGCAACTGCAGCCGGGCGTGTGCATCGACCTGTACTGCGGTCGGCGCTGGCGCCAGGCCCGCCTCGACTGGGTCGACGCACGAGGTCGGCAGTTCATGTTCATCGGCGAAGGCGGCCAATCGCACGCCATGACGCGGCGCATCCTGGTGCGGCTGCTGCGTGAGCGGCTGGTGCGCATCCTGGCACCCCTGCCGCCGACCGGGGGCCCTCGCTTCTGCTAGCGTGGGCGCATGCCCGACCTGCCTCTCAGCGTGCGCCCGGACACATGCCCGTTGTGTGGCGGACCCAATGGCTGCGCCGTGGAGGTCGCCCGGGCCCGCGGTGAGCCCCCGCCGGCTAGTTGCTGGTGCACCGCGCAGCGGTTCAGCCCCGACCTGCTGGCACGCGTGCCCGGGCAGGCCCGACGCCGGGCCTGCATCTGCCCGCATTGCGTGCAAGCCCCACCGGAGCACCCGCAGGCACCACAATGACGCCATGTGCCAGCTCCTGGGGATGAACTGCAACACGCCGACGGACGTGACCTTCAGTTTCGCCGGCTTCGCCCAGCGGGGCGGCCGCACCGACCACCACGGCGACGGCTGGGGCATCGCCTTCTTCGAGGGCAAGGGCGTGCGTCACTTCGTGGACCACGAGCCGGCGTGCAACTCGCCGGTGGCCGAGCTGATCCGCCGCTACCCGATCAAGAGCCGCACGGTCATCGCGCACATCCGCAAGGCCACCCAAGGCGTCGTCGCGCTCGAGAACTGCCATCCCTTCGTTCGCGAGCTGTGGGGCCGCTACTGGGTGTTCGCCCACAACGGCGACCTCAAGGACTTCAACCCCCGGCTGCACGCCCAGTTCCAGGCGGTCGGCAACACCGACAGCGAGCGCGCCTTCTGCTGGTTGATGCAGGAGATCTGGAAGTCGCATGCCGGCGTGCCCAGCGCATCCGAGCTGACCCTCACGCTGCGCGAGCTCGCGCCGAGGATTGCGCGCCACGGGACGTTCAACTTCCTGTTGTCCAACGGCGTGGCGCTGTGGGCACACTGTTCGACCCACCTGTTCTACCTGGAGCGCGAGCACCCATTCGCCCACGCGCAGCTGGCCGATGAAGACCTGTCGGTGAATTTCGCGCACCACACCACGCCTGAGGACAAGGTGGCGTTGGTGGTCACGGCGCCGCTGACCACCAACGAGAACTGGGTGCCGTTCAAGCCGGGCGAGCTGCGGATGTTCGTGAACGGCGCGGCCGCCGCCTGAGTGCAAGGCGCGTGCGGCGCCTCCTGCAGCGGCGTTGGCGAACGGCAAGCCAGGGCATGCGACGATCGCCGCCTTTTGCGGAGCCTGACCCCATGCGCTCATCCACCTGGCGCGCGGCATTCCAGCGCACGCAGCTCGCCTTGAGCCCGTCCACAGCCGCCTTCGCACCGCCCGGTCCGGGCAACCGCCCAAGCAGATCGACAGACCGGAAAATGCCGCTTTCGGCGCTGGGTCGGCCGGGCGCGTCGGCCGCCCCTGTGAATGGCAGCCGGAGCGTCCCGGTTCGGGAGCGGACGGCCCTGAGCGTCGCTGACACTGCAGCGCCACGGATCGCCCCGATCGCGCGCGCATTTCTTCAGCCCTTCGGCCGCATCCTGTGGGTGGCGCCCTCGGGTCAGGCCGCACGTGAGGGCGCACCGGCCGGGACCTTGTTCTGCGACCCTCGCAGCGGCACGTCCCACCTGATCCGCGAACTCCAGCGCACCCGGCCGACCGCAGTGGTGCTCGGCGACCTAGCCGTCGGAGCCGACGTGCTGGGCGCGTGGCGCGCTGCGTGTCCAGGCGCTGAGCTGGTTCTTCTGCGGCGTGGGACCAGCACGGATCGCATCGACGCGCAGGCTTGCACACGCCTTGGCATTGCGCTGCTTCGGCTGCCCGGCCTGAACGCCTCGCATGTCGCCGGCTTCATCGCAACAAAGCTGGCGGATCCTGATGGGAACGTGCCTGCCGACATCCGGATCCTGGGAGGCGGGCACGTGGGCCAAGCCCTGGCGCGGCAGCTCGCCGCAGGATCCCAGCCACCCCGGATCACGATGTTCACGCGACCTGGCATCACGGGGGCATCGCTCGGCCTTCCCGGAAGCGTCCGCGTGGTGCACGAGCTCGACAGAACGCTCCAGGGTGCACGTGCGATCGCCGTCTGCCTGTCCCTGCGCGAGGACTCCCGCGCGCTCGTGAGCGCCACCCACATGGCGGACCTGGCGCGGGGCGCGAGGATCGTCTGCGTCTCCAAGCCCGACGTGTTCAGCGACGCGGCGCTGACCGCGCTCGCCGGCCGAGCGTGCGTGAGCCTGGTGCTGGATTACGGCCCCCATGTGCTTGATGCCTTCCGGGCTCGCCTGAACGCGCTCGGCAGTCCGCCGCCGATATGGGGTGCCCGCCTGACGCTGACCTCAGAAGCCGCCACGTCCGCAGCCTGCGCGGCCGAGCTCGACACAGGCGTGGTCCACTCCCTCGCACGTGAGGCATTGGACCAGCACGTGTCCCGGCTGCTGACGGATCCGGCGTTTTCGCTGCGCATTCCGCCAGGGCCACCCGGTGCTCAGGCGCCGGTGGCCCATGTGATTGGAAGCGGCATCAACGGCCTGTACACCGCTCTCGTGCTGCGCCTGCAAGGCTATGCGGTGCAGGTCACCGGCCAATCGGATGGCGCCAGCCACCGGGCGAACATTCGCCACGTCAGCCTGACCGAAACCTCGGCCCAGCCCCTGCGCAATCCTCGCCTGCAAGAGATCAACCAGGCGCTGGTGACCTCGACCAATGCGGCCGGCTACGCTCTGCTTCGTCGCTTCGTGCAGGACAACCCCAGGTTCGGCGGCCTGTTCGACGAAGGCCTGATTCGCACGACCCCGGCAACGGACACGGACGCCACCGCGGCTTTGTCCGCTCAGACCGCTATCCACCAGCGGGCATGGATCCGGGGGTTTGCACCGGGTCGGGTGGAGGCGATTCCTGCGGGGACGCTGGGGTCGGCCGTGAAAGCCATCGGACCCGCTGTTCGATGCCCGGGACTTTCCGTGCCCGTCCTCGACTTGCTGCGGGAGCTGAAAAGCGCCCTGGCGCAAGCGGGCGTCGGGTTTGTCGAGGGCCGGGTCGGCCGCGCTGAACTCGAAGCCCGTTCGGCCCGCGGCGAGCCCGTGATCATCGCCACTGGCGCCGACCAGCCAGGCATCGTGCCGGTCACGGGCTGGTTCTTCCGACTGCCGGCACAAGACGGCGAAGGCCAGGCCGGCGCCGGCGTCAAGGTGCATCACCCGCTGCCGATCGGCGTGATGAACGTGCGGCGTGACGGCACCGACCTGCTCGTCTCCGCCGGGCAGGTGCCGCCGCACCTGGGCGCCGCACGGGCGCAAGCGGTGAAGGCCTTGGTGTTGGCCGCCGCACGGCAGCACTTCCCGGCCTCCTTCTTCCATGCGGAACGCCAGGGCCTGTTGCAGGTGACCGAGTGCGTACGCCCCGGGTCCGAAGACGGGCTGTCACGAATCGAGCAGGCGGCTCACCAGCAAATCCTCACAGGCGGCACCTTTGCCGCCGGATTCACCCAGGCGCTGGTACTGCCACTGTTCGTCCGGGAATTGCTGCAGGCGCGCGCGGATCAGAGCCCGGTGCCGGCGCAGCACCCAGGCGAGCTCATGGGGCAGTGAACACCGCCGCTTCGAGGGCGTCGATGAACATCGCCGGCACATCGAAGCCGGTCTGCTCGGTGATCTCCTGGAAGCAGGTCGGGCTGGTGACGTTGATCTCGGTGAGACAGTCGCCGATCACGTCGAGCCCCACCAGCAGCAGGCCTCGCGCCGCCAGCACCGGGCCCAGGGTTTGCGCGATCTCGCGGTCGCGCGCGGTGAGTGGCTGCGCCACGCCCTTGCCGCCGGCCGCCAGGTTGCCGCGCACCTCGCTGCCCTGCGGAATGCGCGCGAGGCTGAAAGGAACCGGCTTGCCGCCGATCACCAGCACCCGCTTGTCGCCCTGGACGATCTCGGGCACGAAGCGCTGCACCATCATCGTGGTGGTGCCACCGCCGTTGAGCGTCTCGGTGATGGAGCCGAGGTTGAGCCCGTCGGCGCGCACCCGGAAGATGCCCATGCCGCCCATGCCATCGAGTGGCTTGAGGATGATGTCGCCGTGCGCCTCGTGGAAGCGCCGCACCTCCTGCTCGTCGCGGGTGACCAGGGTCGGGCTGACGAACTGGGGAAACTCCATCACCGCCAGTTTTTCAGGGTGGTCGCGCAGCGCGGCCGGCTTGTTGAACACGCGCGCGCCCTCTCGCTCGGCCTGCTCCAGCAGGTGCGTCGCATAGAAGTACTCGCTGTCGAAGGGCGGGTCCTTGCGCATCAGCACCGCGTCGAACTCGCGCAGTGGCCGCGACGCGACGTCGTTCTGGATGAACCAGGGCTCGACCTGCCCCGTCAGCTGCAGCTCGCGCACCCGGGCATGGACCTCACCACCGGAGCGCCAGCTCAGGAAGCGCGGCTCGCAGGCGAACACCGCGTGGCCGCGGCGCTGTGCCTCCCGCATCATGGAGAAGGTGGTGTCCTTGTAGATCTTGAAGGATTCGAGCGGATCGGCAACGAAGAGGATGTTCATCGGGTGCAGGCATTCAGATGGAGACTTTGGAGCCCAGCTCCACCACCGCATTGTTGGGAAGCTTCAGGAAGTCGGCCGCCGCACTGGCGTTGCGGTGCATCTGGGCGAAGAGTTTCTCGCGCCACAGCGCCATGCCACTACCCACATGCGGGACGACCACGTCCCGCGACAGGAAATAGCTGGTCGTCATCGGGTCGAGCTCGCAGCCCCGGTTGCGCATCAGCTCCAGCGCGCGCGGCACGTCGGGGTCATTCTTGAAACCGTAGTGGACGATGACCTGCCAGCAGTCGTGGCCCAGCGCCTCCACATCGAGCCGGCGACTCATCCCCACCCAGGGCGTTTCGTGGCTGCGCACCGTGACGAAGACGTTCTGCTGGTGCAGCACCTTGTTGTGCTTGAGGTTGTGCAGCAGCGCATTGGGCACCGAGCCCGGCTCCGCCGTGAGGAAGACCGCGGTTCCCGAGACCCGCACCGGCGGGCTCACGAACACGGCGTCGAGGAAGCTGCGCAGGTCGATGGCGTCGGTGCGCAAGGCCTCGTTGAGGATGGTCCGGCCGCTCATCCAGGTCATCATGAGCGTGAAGATGCCGATGCCGATCAGGATGGGAAACCAGCCACCGTCGAAGAACTTCAGCAGGTTGGAGGCGAAGAAGGCGGCGTCGATGACGAAGAACACACCGGTGGCGGCCACGCACAGCCACAGCGGGTACTTCCAGCCGTAGCGGATGACGAAGAAGGTCAGGACGGTGGTGATCAGCATGTCCAGGGTCACCGCGATGCCATAGGCCGATGCCAGGTTGCTGGACGAGCGGAACAGCACCACCGCCAGCACGATGGCGACGAACAGGCCCCAGTTGACGAAGGGCAGGTAGACCTGGCCGGCTTCGCGCACGCTGGTGTGCTGGATCGCCAGCCGCGGCAGGTAGCCCAGCTGGATCACCTGCTTGGTGACGCTGAAGGCACCGGTGATGAGCGCCTGGGAGGCGATCACGGTGGCCGCCGTCGCCAGCCCCACCAGCGGCAGCAGCGCCCACTCGGGCGCCATCATGTAGAACGGGTTGCGCACGGCCGCCGGCTGCTCCAGCAGCAGGGCGCCCTGGCCGAAATAGTTGAGGGTCAGCGCCGGCATGACGGCCGAGAACCAGGCCAGGCGGATCGGTCGCTTGCCGAAATGGCCGAGGTCCGCATAGAGCGCCTCGGCGCCGGTGACCACCAGCACCACCGCGCCCAGGATGATGAAGGTGGTGCCGGGCTCGGCCAGCATGAAGCGCAAGGCGTGGTGCGGCGACAGGGCCAGCAGGATCTCCGGATGGCGCAGGATGTGCATCACCCCCATCAGGGCGATCACGCCGAACCAGGCGAGGGTGATCGGCCCGAAGAACTTGCCGATCCCGGCCGTGCCTCGCTTTTGCACCGCGAACAGACCGAACAGGATCAGCAGCGTGAGCGGGATCACATACCCGGTGAAGCGGGGCGAGACGACCTCCAGGCCCTCGACCGCCGACAGCACCGAGATCGCCGGCGTGATGACCCCGTCGCCGTAGAACAGGCAGGTGCCGAAGATTCCGATGGTGAGCAAGGCGCTGCGCAAGCGCGGCTTGTCCTTCACCGCCTGGGAGGCGAGCGCCAGCATCGCCACCAGCCCGCCCTCGCCCTTGTTGTCCGCGCGCAGGACCAGCACCACGTACTTGAGCGACACGATGGTGGTGAGCGTCCAGAACAGGATGGACAGGATGCCGTAGACGTTGGCCTGGGTGAACGGCACGTGGCCGGAGCCGAACACCTCCTTGAGCGCATACAGCACGCTGGTGCCGATGTCACCGTAGACGACTCCGATGGCGGCCAAGGTGAGGCCCGCGAGCGAGGATTTGGGAGTTGGCACAAGAAGAGGCCGCCCGATGAGGCGGCCGGTCATGGAAGGCGGTATTGTGCGCCCGCCGCCCGGACGGCCTGGACGGCCGGGACGGCGGGTCAGTCGTAGATTTCGGCTTCGGGATCGGTGGCTTCGAGTTCGTAGCTGGCCGCCAGCATGGCCAGCCGGGCGATCACGCCGTACATGTAGAAGCGGTTGGGGGCGCTGGCGCCGGGCTTCTGGCCCGGCTGCGGCAGCCGGGTGCTCTCCGCGAAGGCCAGCGGGACGAACCCGGCGCCCGGCGCGTTGAGGTTCTCGTCGACACCGCGCTCGGCATGCACGCGGTAGAAGCCGCCCACCACGTAGCGGTCCATCATGTAGACCACCGGCTCGGCCACTGCCTGGTGCATGCGCTCGTTGGTGAGCACGCCCTCCTGGATGATCACGCCGCGCGCGGCCTGGCCGCCGGGACGGTTGGCACGCTCCTGCAGGGCCGGCAGCAGCCGCTCGAGGTCGCGCACGTCGCGCACCGTCACGATGCCCATGCCGTAGCTGCCGTTGTCGGCCTTCACGATCACGAACGGCTTCTCGTTGATGCCGTATTCCTTGTATTTCTTGCGGACGCGGCCAAGCAGCGCGTCGACGTTGGTCCGCAGGCACTCCATGCCTTCGTCCTGGCTCATGTCGACTTCGCCGCAGGTGTTGAACATCGGGTTGATGAGCCAGGGGTCGATGCCCAGCATCTTGCCGAAGCGCTTGGCCACTTCCTCGTAGCTCTGGAAGTGCCGGCTCTTGCGCCGCACGGTCCAGCCCGCGTGCAGCGGCGGCAGCAGGTACTGCTCGTGCAGCTCTTCCAGGATACCCGGCGGCCCCGCCGACAGATCGTTGTTCAGCAGGATGGTGCAGGGATCGAAGTCCTTCAGGCCCAGGCGATATTTGCCGCGCACCACCGGCTCGAGGCAGAGGGTCTCGCCGCCGGGGATGTCGATGCGGGTCGGCTCCTTGATGTCCGGGTTCACCGATCCGACGCGCACGTTCAGCCCGGCCATGTGGAAGATCCGTTCGAGCTGGGCGATGTTGCTCAGGTAGAAGGTGTTGCCGGTGTCGTTCTCCGGAATGATCAGCAGGTTCTTGGCTTCCGGGCAGATCTTCTCGATGGCCGCCATGGCCGCCTGCACCGCCAGCGGCAGCATCTCCGGGGTCAGGTGGTTCCAGCCGCCGGGGAAGAGGTTGGTGTCCACCGGCGCGAGCTTGAACCCGGCATTGCGGATGTCGACCGAGCAGTAGAACGGCGGCGTGTGCTCCATCCACTCGAGGCGGAACCAGCGCTCGATGGCGGGCATGGACTCGAGCACGCGCTGCTCGAGCTCGTTGATGGGGCCGCTCAAGGCGGTGGTGAGATGGGGAACCATGCGGGGGATCGCCTTCCGGGAACGGGAATGCCGAAGCCCATTCTAGATTTGGGCTGCGGCGCGCAGGGCAAGGCCCGGCGCGGGCTCGGCCGCACCTGCGCCTACGACGGCCGCGCCAGGGGCAGGTTCAGCAGCAGGTTCTGGGGCTTGAGCCGCAGCCGCTGGGCGGCGTCCATGGCCATGGCCAGGTACACCGGATGGCCCGCCAGCTCGGGGCGCGCGGCCGACGGGTCGGCGAACCGGAGGCTGAACAGGCAGAGCATGCGCTCCATGCGCGCCGATTCGATTTCCTGGCCCTGGTAAAGCGCGTTGAGCACGGCGCTGGCTTCGGCGTCCAGGCCCACGTGCCAGACCCATTGCTCGTCGTCGATCTCGCGTTCGACCGCCACCCGAACCTGCAGCCCGAGCAGCTGCGCGATCCAGCGCTCCATCACCCGGCACAGGGCCTCGAGCCCGGGCTGGCCATGGTGGATGGGCAGCACCCAGTCATGCGCTTCGCTGCGCGGCCAGTAATCGTCCTCGACCTCCGGGCGCAGCACGTCGAGCTCGGCGCTGCGCAGCGGCGCGCCGGCTTGCCGCAGCAGTTCGCCCAGATCGCCGAAGGAGGCCACGGCCAAGCGATCCACGGTGTCGTCGTCGGCCGCCATCACCTGCCCATCGCCCGGCAACGCGATCTTCTGGGGCCGGAACAGCATCTCGGCGGCGCGCGCTTCGAAGGGCGTGCAGGCATCGCCCAGCGCCTGCCGCAGCAGCACCTGGGTGAGCTCGTGCACCAGCAGCGGCGGCACGTCGACCTGGGAGCGGAAGATCTGCAGGTAGCTGGCCTCCAGCGTGGGCTGGGCCAGCAGGCGCTGGCGGAACCGCAACCAGATGGCGTAGTTGGCGCGGGCATCGGCGTCCTGCAGACGGTCGAGCTCGGTATCGGCGACGCTGCGGCGTGGCTCGCTCAGCAGCGCCCTGTGCAGCGCCTGTTCCGCATCGCACGATTGCGCGATGGGCGCCAGCTCCGGCCGGCCCAGCAGGTGCCGCAGGTAGTCGTCCGTGACGAGCAGGCGCCCGTGCGCGTCATGCTGGAGCAGCTCCCAGCCGCAGGAGGGCCAGTAGGTGGTCATCCCTTGCGAATCTCGCCTTCGCCCAGCACCACCCACTTCAGCGAGGTCAGGCCCTCGATGCCCACCGGCCCGCGGGCGTGGAACTTGTCGGTGCTGATGCCGATCTCGGCGCCCAGCCCGTACTCGAAGCCGTCGGCGAAGCGGGTGCTGGCGTTGACCATCACGCTGGCCGAATCGACCTCGCGCAGGAAGCGCTGCGCGTGCAGGTGGTCGCGCGTGAGGATGGCGTCGGTGTGGTGGCTGCCGTAGTGGTTGATGTGCGCGATGGCTTCATCCAGCCCGGCCACCACCTTGATGCTGATGATGGGCGCCAGGTATTCCTCGAACCAGTCCTGCTCGGTGGCGTCGACCACGCGGGCCCCGGGCACGCCACGCATCAGCGCGCCAGACTCGGCGTCGCAGCGCATCTCGACGTCCTTGGCGGCGAACACCGCGCCGATGCGCGGCAGGAACTGCGGCGCGACCGCGCGCGCCACCAGCAGGCCTTCGCTGGCGTTGCAGGGGCTGTATTTCTGGGTCTTGGCGTTGTCGGTCACGCGCACCGCCATGTCGAGGTCGCATGGGTCGTCGACATAGGTGTGGCAGTTGCCGTCGAGATGCTTGATGACCGGCACCTTCGCGTCGCGGCTGATGCGCTCGATGAGGCCTTTGCCGCCGCGCGGGATGATCACGTCGACGAACTGCGGCATGGCGATCAGCTGGCCCACGGCCTCGCGGTCGGTGGTGGGCACCAGCTGCACCGCATCCGGCGGCAGGCCGGCGTCATCGAGGGCGCGGCGCACCAGCGCCGCCAGTGCCTTGTTGGACTCGATGGCCTCGGAGCCGCCGCGCAGGATGCAGGCGTTGCCGCTCTTGATGGACAGGCTGGCCGCCTCGATGGTGACGTTGGGCCGGCTCTCGAAGATCATGCCGAACACCCCGATGGGCACGCGCATCTGGCCCACGCGGATGCCGCTGGGCTGCTGCCGCATGCCCACGATCTCGCCAATGATGTCGGGCATGGCCGCCAGCTGCTCGCAGCCCTCGGCCACCGTATCGATGACCTTGGGCGTGAGTCGCAGGCGATCGACCAGGGGCGCCGCCAACCCGGCCCGGGTGGCGCGTTCGATGTCGCGGGCGTTGTCCGCGCCCAGCGCCTGCGCGTTCTCCCGCAGCAGGGCGGCCAGTCGCTTGAGGGCTCGGCTGCGCACGGCGGCCGGCGACCTGGCCATGGCGGCCGAGGCCTGCCGGGCCTGCGCACCCATGGCGTTCATGGTCTCGGCGATGTTCAAGGCGTTCATGATTCGATTCTGGCACGCGGTGGAAGGGCACACGCCAGGCACAGTTCCATGGCCAGGCGGTGCAGCGCCTGCCAGCCGTTGCTCGGCCAACCGGGCGCCTTCAGGCCCTTGACGATGCCATCGACCTGGTGCGCCGAGTGCAGCAGGCTTTCGAGGGTGAGCGGGGTGAGCAGCGGCAGCACGCGTTCGAACAGGCGCTCCTTGAGCCCCCAGACGCGCTGCTCGCGCAAGGCCATCGGCAACGGCCGGCCCTCGGCCATGGCGTCGCTGACTCGCTTGAGCGCCCGGATGTCCTCGGCCAGCGTGTAGTGCACCAGCACTTCGGCCTCGCCTTCGGCCTGCAGCCCGTCGAGCATGCGCTGCACGCGCCGCGCCTGCCCCGCCAGCACCGCCTCGGACAGCTTGAACACGTCGTAGCGGGCCACGTTGAGCACCGCGGCTTCCACCTGCTCGAAGGACAGCTCCCCGGCGGGGTACAGCAGGGCCAGTTTCTGGATCTCCTGGTGGGCCGCCAGCAGGTTGCCTTCGACCCGGTCGGCGAAGAACTGCAGGATGCGCTGGCCGGCCTCGCCGGAGGGCACCTGCTGCTGCTGACGCGCCAGGCGCTGCGCGATCCACTGCGGCAGGGCCGAGCGCTCCACCGGGTCGGCCTGCAGCGTGACCCCGTGGCTTTCGAGGGCGCCAAACCAGCCGCCGTTGCGGGTGGCGCGGTCCAGCCGAGGCAGCAGCACCAGCGTGAGCGTGCTGTCGTTGCCGCGCGCCTGCTCGGCCAGCTGCTGGAGCGCCTGGCTGCCGTCCTTGCCGGGCTTGCCGGTCGGGATGCGGACCTCGAGCACCTGCCGGTCCGCGAACAGGTTGAGCGAGCCGCCCGCGGCCAGCACCGCGCTCCAGTCGAAGTGCGCGCCGGCCACGGTGAACACCGAGCGCTCGGTGTAGCCCTGGCGCCGGGCTGCCGCACGAATCGCGTCGGCCGCTTCCTGCACCAGCAGGGGCTCGTCGCCGTGGATGGCGTACAGCGGCCGCAGCGTCTTTTGCAGGTGCGCCTCGAGCTGCGCGATGGGCAATTGCATTTCAGTTCTCCAGGTACGCCACGACCGAAGCGGCTCAAGACCAGTGCCACCGCGGATCCGGCTCCGCCCGTCCGCCGGTGGCGCCCCCTGGGGGGAGGCGCCGCCGGCACTTCGGGGGGGTCAAGTCTTCACGGCCGCCAGCCGCCGCATGAGCTGCTGCACCAGGTCGGCCTGCATGTCGCGGTAGAGGAGGTTCTCCTCGGCTTCCTTGGAGAGCACGGCCGATTCGTTGAAGCTGATGTCCCGGTGCTGGCTCAGTTCGGTCGGCGGAATGACCGTGGCCCCGTTGGGCCGGCGCAGGTTGAAGCTGATGATGGTGCGCAACTGGAACTCGCGGATCTGCCCGCCGGAGCTGCGCGCCACCACGGTCTTCAGCCGCCGCTCGGGCCCAAGCTCGAGCACGACGTCCGCGGACTGCGGCGGCTCCCCCGCGTCGAGCACGCGCAGGTTGCGCGCCGACTGCAGGTTGCGCCGCAGCTCGGCCACCAAGGGCGAATTGCCGGGCACCGCCAGGTAGACGCTGCCGAAGCCGAATTCGGGCGGCTGCCGCAGCTGGAAGCCGCAAGCCCCCAGCAGCGCGGGCCCGGCCATGACGATCAGGGAACGACGATCCACGATGGGTTCACCTCACGATGCGGCTCGCACGTCTGCACGACAGAAGTGACCGAACGCACGGCCAGGCCGAAGGCGCTTCGAGGAAGGGCTCACGTTCAGACGACGACGTTGACCAGGCGGCTGGGAACGATGATGACCTTCTTCGGCGCCTTGCCCTCGGCGAACTTCTGGAAGGCCTCGCTTGCGAGCGCTGCGCGCTCGATGTCTTCGCGGCTCGCGCCCGCGGCCACCGAGATGGTGCCCCGGTGCTTGCCGTTGACCTGCAGCACCAGCTCGACCTCGTCCTGCACCAGCGCCTGTTCGTCCAGGTGCGGCCAGGGGGCGTCGATCAGGTCACCGTGCAGGTCGGCGTAGCCGAGCTGCTGCCACAGCGCATGGGCGATGTGCGGCGTGGCCGGATAGAGCACGCGCAACAGGATGCCGAAGCCTTCCGCCAGCGCGGCACGGGCGCCCGGCTCTTGGGGCGCCTTGAAGTCTTCCAGCGCGTTGAGCATCTTCATGGCGCCGGAGACCACGGTGTTGTATTGCATGCGGCCGTAGTCGTAGTCGACCTGGCGCAGCACCGTGTGGATCTCGTGGCGCAGCGCCTTGACCGCCTTGCCGAAGCCGCTCGGGTGGGCCAGCGCGTGGGTCTGGCCGGCCACCGCCTCGTGGCCACCGAGCTTCTGCCCGAACTGCCAGACCCGGCGCAGGAAGCGATAGCTGCCTTCCAGCGCCGCGTCGTTCCATTCGAGCGTGGCCTCGGGCGGAGCGGTGAACATGGTGTACAGGCGGGCGGTGTCAGCGCCGTATTTCTCGATCAGCGCCTGCGGATCGACGCCGTTGTTCTTGGACTTGGACATCGTGGTCCAGCCCTCGTAGTCCACCGGCAGGCCATCGGCTTTGGAACGGGCCGAGATCACGCGGTTGTGCTCGTCGCGCTCGATGTCCAGCTCGTGCTGCCAGTAGTACTGCTTGCCCGTGGTGGTGCGGGAAAACGCCTCGTTGAGCACCATGCCCTGCGTGAGCAGCCTGGTGAAGGGCTCGTCGATGGTGACCAGGCCCAGATCGCGCATGACCTTGGTCCAGAAGCGCGCGTACAGCAGGTGCAGGATGGCGTGCTCGATGCCGCCGATGTACTGGTCCATCGGCATCCAGTAGCGGGTGCCCTCGCCCACCATGGCGGTGTCCAGCTGCGGATCGCAATAGCGCATGAAGTACCAGGAGCTGTCCACGAAGGTGTCCATGGTGTCGGTCTCGCGCCGCGCGTCCTTGCCGCATACCGGGCAGGTGCAGCGCAGGAAGTCCTCTCGGCGGTTCAGCGGGTTGCCGGTGCCGTCGGGCACGCAGTCGGGCGGCAGCACCACCGGCAGGTCCTGCTCGGGCACCGGCACCGCGCCGTGCTCCTCGCAGTGGATGATGGGGATCGGGGTGCCCCAGTAGCGCTGGCGGCTGATGCCCCAGTCACGCAGGCGCCAGGTGGTCTTCTTCTCGCCCAGGCCCTTGCGCTCCAGCGCATGGGCCACCGCATTGACCGCATCCTTGTAGTTGAAGCCGCTGAAGTCGAAGGAGTTGCAGGTCAGCCCGCGCTCCTTGTCGGCATACCAGTCCTGCCAGCGGCCGTAGTCGTAGGCTTCGCCATCGATCTGCACCACCTGCACGATCGGGATGCCGTACTTCTGCGCGAAGGCGAAGTCGCGTTCATCGTGGCCGGGAACGCCCATCACGGCACCGTCGCCGTAGCCCATGAGCACGTAGTTGCCGACCCAGACCTCGACCGGCTCCTGGGTGATGGGATGGATCACCGACAGGCCGGTGCGCATGCCCTCCTTGTCCTTGACCGCGAGTTCGGCCTCGGTGGTGCCACCCTTCTTGCACTCCTCGATGAAGGCGGCCAGCGCGGGATCGCGGCGGGCCGCCTGGGTGGCCAGCGGATGCTCGGGTGCCACGGCGCAGAAGGTCACGCCCATGATGGTGTCGGCGCGCGTGGTGAACACGTACATGCGCCCGCCGCCGATCAGCTCTCCGGCGTCGTCGCGGATGTCGTGCGTGAAGGCGAAGCGCACGCCCTCGCTCTTGCCGATCCAGTTCTCCTGCATCAACTTGACGCGCTCCGGCCAGCCGGGCAGCTTGTGCTGCACGTGCTGGAGCAACTCCTCGGCGTAGTCGGTGATCTTGAGGTAGTAGCCCGGGATCTCGCGCTTTTCGACCACGGCACCGGTGCGCCAGCCCTTGCCGTCGATGACCTGCTCGTTGGCCAGCACCGTCTGGTCCACCGGGTCCCAGTTGACGACCTGGGTCTTGCGATAGGCGATGCCCTTTTCGAGCATCTTGAGGAACAGCCACTGGTTCCAGCGGTAGTAGGCCGGATCGCAGGTGGCGACCTCGCGCGACCAGTCGATGGCCAGCCCCATCGCCTGCATCTGCTTCTTCATGTAGGCGATGTTGTCGTAGGTCCACTTCGCCGGCGGCACGCCATTCTTCAGCGCGGCGTTCTCGGCCGGCAGGCCGAAGGCATCCCATCCCATGGGCATCAACACGTTGTAGCCGCTCATGCGCAGGTACCGCGTGAGCATGTCGTTGATGGTGTAGTTGCGCACGTGGCCCATGTGCAGCTTGCCGCTGGGGTACGGCAGCATCGAGCAGGCGTAGAACTTCTTGCGGTGCGAATCCTCGACGACCCGGTAGGCATCGCGGGCGGTCCAGTGCGCCTGCGCCGCGCGCTCGACTTCCAGGTGGTTGTACTTGTCTTGCATGGTGGCGCAAATTGTAGGGTGGGCTGTCGTGCCGCCCTGCGCCCGGCCCGCTCGCCTACGGGCGCTCGGCGACGAAACCGATGCGATTCAGGCCCGCCTGCTGTGCCGCCCCGATGACCTCCACCACACGGCCGTAGGGCACGCCGCGGTCCGCCCGCAACTGGATCTCGGTGTCGGGGTTGGCCGCCGCCGCCTGCGCCAGCCGCCCGGCCAGTTGCGCGGCATCGACCGGTTGTTCGTCGACGAACAGCCCGCCCTGCGCGTCCAGCGCCACCGTGATCGCGACCGCCGGTTCGGCGGGTTGCGCCGCGTCGGTGCGTGGCAGGTCGAGCCGGATCGACGAGGCCAGCAGCGGTGCGGTGACGATGAAGATCACCAGCAGCACCAGCATGACGTCGACCAGCGGCGTGACATTGATGTCGCTGAAGGGCTTGCTGCCCTGGGCCCGCTCGAGCCGGCCGAAGCTCATGCCTCAGGCACCGACGCTGGCCACGCCAGGTGCGCGCATGCCTTCGGAAGCGCCGAGGTCATCCGCTGCCGAATGCGGCGCCTGGGCCAGCAGCTCGCGCAGGTCGAGGGCGAAGCCTTCCAGGTCGGCTTCGATGCGGGCGATGAGCCGGCCGAAGATGTTGTAGCCCAGCACCGCGGGAATCGCGACCGCGAGTCCGGCCGCGGTCATGACCAGGGCTTCCCCGACCGGGCCTGCGATCTGGTCGATGGTGATCTGGCCCGCGGCGGCGATCCCGGTGAGCGCGTGATAGATGCCCCACACGGTGCCGAGCAGTCCGATGAAGGGGGCCGTCGAGCCGACCGTGGCCAGCAGGACCTGGCCGAACTGCAGCTTGTCCAGCACCCGGTGCAGCGCATCGCGCAGCAGCCGCGTGAGCTGCTGGCTGCGGTCTCCGGCAGCCCCGAGCAGACCGGGCGCCGGAGCCTGGGTGGCCTGCACCAGGGGCAGCACCAGCGACTCGCGATCGAAATGAGGCAGCCGCTGGCAGGCCTCGGCCACCGAGCCGGCCTGCCAGAAGGCAGCGGTGCCGCGCGGCACGTCACGGGCTGCGCGCCGCAGCAGCCACCCCTTCCAGACGATGACGACCCAACTGCCGACGGACATGAACAGCAGCAGGAGCGCGAGCACCTGCGTGAGCGCGTCTCCCTGGCGCAGCAGCTCCCAGACGGCCACTTAGTGCACCGTGGGGCCAAGCCGCGGGGACGGGCAGGCGGACCCGCTCACGGGCGCAGCCCCAGCACGTCGAACATGTCGAACAGGCCGCTGCTGCGTCCGGCGAGGAAGCGCACCGCACGCAAGCTTCCCTGCGCGTAGGTGGCCCGGCTGCTGGAGCGATGCGTGATCTCGATGCGCTCACCGGTGCCGGCGAAGAGCACGGTGTGGTCGCCCACGATGTCGCCCCCGCGGATCGTGGAGAACCCGATCGTGGATGGATCGCGCTCGCCGGTGATGCCCTCGCGGGCGTACACCGCGCACTGCCTGAGGTCACGGCCGACCGCCTCGGCGATCACCTCGCCCATCTTGAGGGCCGTGCCCGACGGGGCGTCGACCTTGTGCCGGTGGTGCGCCTCGATCACTTCGATGTCGTAGCCCGACGCCAGGGCCTGTGCCGCCGTCTCCAGCAGCCTGAGCATGACGTTCACGCCGACGCTCATGTTGGGCGCCATGACGATCGGCACGTCACGCGCCACTTCCGCGATCTGGGCCTTCTGGGCGTCGGAAAAGCCGGTGGTGCCGATCACCGCGCCCACCCCGAGTTCGCGGCAGGCGGCCAGGTGAGCCAGCGTGCCTTCGGGCCGGGTGAAGTCGATCAGGACATCGACATCGGACAGCCCCTCGCGCACATCGGCCGTCACGGGCACGCCGCTCGCGTGCCCGAGGAACGCCGAGGCATCGTTGCCGATGGCCGGGCTGCTGGGCAGGTCGAGCGCGCCAGCCAGGCGGCAATCGTCGGCGGCCCGAATGGCCTCGATCAACATGTGTCCCATGCGGCCCGATGCGCCGGCGACGGCCACGCGATGCACGGAAGGGGTCGGGGCGGAAATCGCCATGGTGTTCTTGTTCAACGGACGGCGCTGGACTCCAGCGGGGGATAACTGGCGCTGGCGGGCGGCTGCACCGGCACGGGCGCGGCGGGTGCTCCGGGCCGCTCGAAGCGTTGCAGCTGGGCCTCGGTGGCCTCGAGGACCGGCACGCGAGCCGTACGGCGACGGGTGTCGATCTGGTCGGCGAACTCCGATTCGGTGGGCAGCTTGTCTGCCTCGAACCGGTCGAGGGCGTCGCCACGGAAATACACGGTCAGGTGGTGCGACTGCTCGGGCCGGCCTTGTCGCCTGAGGGTGAAGACGTAGTCCCAGCGGTCGGCATGGAAGAGGCTGCTTACCAGCGGGGTGCCGAGGATCTCGCGCACCTGCTGGCGCGACATGCCGGGTTTGAGCTGCTCGGCCTGCTCGCGCGAGACGAAGTTGCCTTGCACGATCGGGGGCCGGTGCGGCGTGAGCGAGGACGCCAGACGGCTGGTGGAGGAGTCCAGGGCCCCACAGGCGCTCAGAGCGACACCGGCCAAGACAGCCATGGCGAAGCGGCTCAGGCGAAGGGATGGGGCAGGCATCAGGAGGCTGGCGTTTATGATCGAACCATTGTAGCGGCCGGCCCTCGCTGGCCTTGGCACAGCGCGGCACATGACAAACATCGACGAACTCAAGAGCACGGGACTCAAGGCCACCCTGCCCAGGCTGAAGATCCTCGATGTGTTCCAGAAAGGCGCGCAGCGCCACATGACCGCGGAAGACGTGTTCCGCGTGCTGCTCGAAGAGCGTTCCGACATCGGCCTGGCCACGGTGTACCGCGTGCTCACGCAGTTCGAGCAGGCCGGCATCCTCTCGCGCAGCCACTTCGAAAGTGGCAAGGCGGTTTACGAGCTCAACGAGGGCCAGCACCATGACCACCTGGTGTGCCTGGACTGCGGCCGGGTCGAGGAGTTCTACGACGCGGAGATCGAGAAGCGGCAGCATGCGGTGGCGGCCGCCAAGGGCTTCGAGATCGCAGACCATGCACTGAGCCTGTACGCCCACTGCACCAAGGCCGATTGTCCCCACCGGCCACGCCGGCCCTGAGAAGGCCCAACGCGGGCCCGTCCCTCTGCCGCCCAGGCTCCTACTGGTCGCGCTCCATGGCGCGACGATGGCGCTCGACGAATTCCTGGTAGGTGTCCACCCCGCGCAATTGCAGGATGGTGTTGCGCACCGCCGCTTCCACCAGAACGGCGATGTTGCGGCCCGCGACCACCTGGATGACCGCCTTGCGAATAGGCACCCCCAGCACGTCCTGGGTCAGCGGCTCGTAGGGCAGCCGCTCGTACTCGCGCTCCAGCGTCTCGCGCCGAACCAGGTGCACGATCAGCTTCAGCCGCATCTTGCGGCGCACCGCCGTCTCGCCAAAGATCGCGCGGATGTCGAGCAGGCCAATGCCGCGCACCTCCAGCAGGTTCTGCAGCAGCTCGGGGCAACGGCCCTCGATGGTGGTCTGGTTGATGCGATAGAGGTCCACCGCGTCGTCGGCCACCAGCCCGTTGCCGCGCGAGATCAGCTCGAGGCCCAACTCGCTCTTGCCCAGACCCGACTCACCGGTGATCAGCACGCCCAGTCCGAGGATGTCCATGAACACGCCGTGCATGGACGTGCGCTCGGCGAAATGCTTGGACAGGTAGGCGCGCAGCACGTCGATGACGAAAGCCGACGATTCGGCCGTCGCGAACATCGGGATCTGGGCGCGCTCGCACATGGCGATCAGCGCGTCCGGCGCCACCTGGCCGTCGGCCAGCACCAGCACCGGCGGCTCCAGCGTCACGATGCGGGCGATACGCCGGGCGCAGTCGTCCTGCGTGGCATTGGTCAGATAGGCGATCTCACGCTCGCCGATGATCTGGACCCGGTAGGGATGGATGTAATTCAGGTAGCCGACCAGGTCAGCGCCGGAACGAGCCGCCCGGATGGCCACTTCGTCGAAGCGCCGCTCGGAGGCGCCGAGGCCGGCGATCCACTCCCACCGGAGCTGCCCGCGATGGTCCTCGAACAGGACATCGGCACTGACGACCGTCGGCTTCACGGCGCGGGTGCGGTCACGTTGGCGTTCAGTCCGACTGGGCCGACTGCCAGTTGGCGATCAAGCCATGCAGCTCATCGGCGCTGCCGCTGCTCTTCATCTTCTCGCGCAACGGCGAGTCACTGAGCAGCTCGGCGATTTCGGAAAGGATCTCCAGGTGCTTTTGCGTCGCCGCCTCCGGCACCAGCAGGAAGATCAGGAGATTGACCGGCTGCTCGTCGGGGGCGTCGAAGCCGATCGGCTGTTCCAGCTGGAACAGGGCCGCCATGGGCGACTTCAGGCCCTTGATGCGACCGTGCGGAATGGCGACGCCGTGGCCCAGCCCGGTGGAGCCCAGTCGCTCCCTGGCGAAGAGGCTGTCGGTCACCAGGGCGCGGGAGAGCCCGTGCAGGTTCTCGAACAGCAGCCCGGCTTCCTCAAAGGCCCTCTTCTTGCTGGTGGCATCGACGCTCACGAGCACTTGAGCGACGGGCAGGATGGACGCGAGGCGGTTCATGGGGGAGTGAATTATGCACCCGACCTCGCGCCTGCCCGACCGCAGAGCCAGGACGGGCCCGACGCAAAAAAAGCGCCCTCGGGCGCCTTGGCCAATCAAGCGACCGCGAGTCGCTTGGGCGTACGGTGGTGGTGCTCCTGGACCTTGGACTTGTATCGACCCACCAGGCGGTCGAGCTTGTCGGCCAGCTGGTCCAGGGCCGCGTACAGGTCCTCGTGCGAACTCTCGGCGAACAGGTCGCTGCCTTTCACATGAATGAGGCACTCGGCACGTTGCCGTCGATCCTTCTCGGTCTCGTTCTCGATGACCAGTCGCACGCGAATATCCTCGATCTGATCGAAATGACGAGTGATGCGTTCCAGCTTGGCGAGTACGTAGTTGCGAAGAGCCTGCGTGACTTCAAGATGGTGACCGCTGATCGTCAAGTTCATTGGCGTTCTCCTGTGTTGACTTGCCTGGCAGAGAAAGGGTGGCCTCGAACCCGGGAGTTCGCGCACCCCAGGGCCACTATGCGCCGGTGCCTGCTGAATTTCAATCCGAATGGCGGCGCGTCCTTGGGGGAATAGCCAGGCACTTGACGCAGCGCAAGCCAGCACCTTCACTTCAGAAGCGACAACGCCCTGGACCAGCCAGGGCGTCGCGAAGAATGTGGCGACTCAGCGCCAGCCAGGCGCAGCCACTTTGCGATAAGCGTCCCAATTCGCGGGCTTCGCAAGCTGTTGCCAGCTGCGGGCACGGGGATGCAGCAGCGCCCCCGGGCGCCGATCGAGGTTGGCGTGCTGTTCGGTCCGGTCCACCTGCGGCTTGTCGCGCGGCAGGTCGATCGGGCGGGTGCGCTCGGTGACTTCAAGGGCCATGGGAACTCCGGCTACAACTTGATGCGGGTTCAGCTGCCGCCGTCCTGGCCGCCCGGCTTGGGCGAGTCCGGGGTGGCAGGGCGCTCGGCCAGCTTGCTCAGGAAAGGCCAGGCGTGGCCCGCGCGGGCGCGGGGGGCCGAGGCGCGCTTGGCGGCTTCGGCAGAGGTTGAAGGTCGCCAGCCGGCGCGGCTGGCGTTCGGGTCGGTCGCGAGCTGGATCATGGGATGGGCACTTCGGATGACGATCGGGCCCAATGTAGGGAAGCCGCCTCAGCCGGTATGTCGGACGTTCCGACGCGGCTGTGTAGGAATCTTCCTTCCGCGGAGTGGGCCGCATCCGGCCGGCCGCGGGGGCCACCCACAGGCACGATGCGCGCCATGCCACCTCCTCCACGCTCCGAACACCGCCGCCCGGACACGCCGCAGAGCGATCGCGTGCTGCTGCTGGTCGACTACATCAATCCGCTGGATTTTCCAGGCGCCGAGCGGCTCGCCCCCAGGGCCCGGGCAGCGGCCCAGGCCACGCGGCGGCTCAAGGATCGGCTGGCCGCGCAGGGGGTCCCCGCCGTCTATGCCAACGACAACTACGGCTTCTGGCAGTCCGACTTCCGCACCCTGGTGGCGGACTGCGTCAAGCGCCCTGGCAACGTGGGCGAGATCGCCCGGCTGCTGGAGCCGCAGGACAGCGACATCACCATCTTGAAGCCGCGCCATTCGGCCTTCTTCGGCTCGCCACTGGAGCTGCTGCTGTCCGAGATGGGCGCGCGCCAGCTGGTGATATGCGGGCTGGCCACCGACATGTGCGTGCAGATGACGGCGGCGGACGCCTTCCTGCGGGAGTACCACTGCTGGGTGCCGGCCGACTGCAGTGCCGCCGAGACCGCAGAGGCCGAGGCGGCCAGCACCGCCTACATGAAGTCCATCCTCAAATGCGATGTACGTCCTTCGACTGAAACGAATGGAAACGAGTAGCCTTTTTGCTGGCGCCAGGTCGCCCGCTGCCCTACCATGGCTGCTCAGCCGGCCATGCTCAGCGACGTCCTCCTCCAACCCGACAACCCTGCTCCGACACCACCGGTCCGGGCGCTCGTGCTCATGGGTGGCGGAGCCCGGGCCGCCTACCAGGTGGGCGTGCTGCGGGGGCTGGCGGGCCTGATCGAAGAACGCTTCGGGTACGGCGCACCTTTTCCATTCCAGATCGTGGTGGGCACCTCGGCCGGAGCGATCAACGCCACCGCGTTGGCCATCAACGCCCACCAGGATCTGGCGGCCTTCTATGAACTGGGCGCCCTCTGGTCCGAGTTGGTCAGCGAGGCGGTGTACCGCCTTCCCGACGGCGCCTGGACCGGGGTCTCCCGCCTGGCCACGGCACTGCACCTGTGGGGCCGCGCCCGGCGCGAGGGCGCCATGCTGGACAACCGGCCGCTGCTGGACACGCTCACGCAGCGCTTCTCGCTGGCAGAAATCGACCGCAGCCTGCGATCGGGCCGGCTGCAAGCCTTGGCCGTCACCGCATCGAGCTACAGCACCGGCACGCACTGGACCTTCTGCCACACCGCGGACAACGCGTCGCAGCGGCCCTGGAAAAAGCCGGGCCGGCGCGGCGAGTTCCAGCCCATCACGGTGGATCACCTGCTGGCATCCAGTTCCATTCCCTTCGTGTTTCCACCCGTGCCGCTCGACGTGGACCAGCGCTGCGAGTACTTCGGCGACGGCGCCTTGCGGCAGATCTCGCCCCTGGCGCCGGCCATGCGCTTGGGCGCCAACCAGGTCCTTGTGATCGGCGCCAGCAAGACGCTGCGCAGCGAAGGCTGGACCGTGGACGGCGGGCCGCCCAGCTTTTCGAGCATCGCCGGCCACGCCCTGGCGGGCGTCTTCCACGACACCGTGCGAGCCGACGTGGAGCAGGCGCACCGCGTGAACCGCACGCTGGAGCAACTGCCGCGCGATGTCGCGACCTCCATGAAGTACCGCCCGGTGCAGACCCTCTACCTCGAACCTTCCGAGTCGGTGGACGCCCTCGCGCTGGAGCACCTGAACTCCATGCCCCGCTCCATCCGGCGTGCCCTGGGCGGCCTGCGCCAGGGCGGCTCGCTCGCCAGCTACCTGATGTTCGAAGGTCCGTACGTGCAAGCGCTGATCGAGATGGGAGAGCGCGACGCCCTCGCCAACAGCGTCGGATTGCTCGCATTCTTCGACCACCAGGACGAGCTCGCGCGGGCATAATCCACGCCGCCGCAGGCCGAGCGCCTGCCCATCCCGCGCGCGACTGCCGGCCCCGTCACGGACGCAGCAATGCTCAACATCTTCACGCTCGTCAACGGACGCCTGTTCCAGGAAGAAATCGAATCGCTGGAGGAGCTGTCCCGCTTCCAGCCGATCTGGGTCGACCTCGAATCGCCCACGCCGGAAGAAACGCGCTGGGTCACCGAGTACTACAACCTCTCCATCCCCAAGGACGCCACCTACGAGGACATCGAGGAGTCGGCGCGGTTCTACGAAGAAGACAACGGCGACCTGCATATCCGCAGCGACTTCCTGATCGCCGGCGACGACGAGCCGCGCACGGTGCGGGTGGCTTTCATCCTCAACCTGGTGAACGAATCGGTGCGCAGCAAGGGCGTGCTGTTCTCCATCCACGAGGAAGACGTGCCGGTGTTCCGCCTGCTGCGTATGCGGGCGCGCCGCGCACCGGGCCTGATCGAGGATGCCAAGGAAGTCCTGCTGAGCCTGTTCGACACCGACGCCGAGTACTCGGCCGACACGCTGGAAGGCATCTACGACGAACTCGAACAGGTCAGCAAGCAGGTGCTGGCCGGTGACGTGACGGACGAACGCGCCGGCGAGGTGCTGGGCCGCATCGCGCGCCAGGAAGACCTCAACGGACGCATCCGCCGCAACATGATGGACACCCGCCGCGCGGTGAGCTTCATGATGCGAAGCCGCATGCTTTCGGCCGGCCAGTTCGACGATGCGCGGCAGATCCTGCGCGACATCGAATCGCTGGACAACCACACGGCCTTCCTGTTCGACAAGATCAACTTCCTGATGGACGCCACCGTCGGCTTCATCAACATCAACCAGAACAAGATCATCAAGATCTTCTCGGTCGCCAGCGTGGCGCTGCTGCCGCCCACCTTGATCGCCAGCATCTACGGCATGAACTTCCGCTACATGCCCGAACTCGACTGGGCCGCCGGCTATCCCTTCGCCCTGGCGCTCATGGTGTCCAGCGCCGTGGTGCCCATGTGGTACTTCCGCAAGCGCGGCTGGCTCAAGTAAGCAGCGCCTGCACGATCGCCGCCGTGTGGCGGCTGGCCACCTCGCCCAGGAAGCTCACGAAGTCGCCGAAGGCTTCGTCATCGGCCCGGTCCGAGATGGTCCGCACCGCGGCGAAGCCGATGCCATGGTCCTCGCACACCTGCGCCATGGCCGCGCCTTCCATCTCCACCGCCAGCGCATCGGGCAGGTCCTGCTGCAATTCCAGGGCTTCGGCGGCGGTGTCGACGAAGCGGTCACCGCTGACCACCAGGCCCTGGTGCAGCGCCGTGCCGGGCAGCGCACGCCACACCGCCTCGGCCAGGCGGTCGCTCAGCGCCGCATCGGTGGCGAACTCCGCCTTGCCGTACCGCGGCACCTCATAGCGCGGGAACAGCGGGCTCACGTCCAGGTCGTGCTGCAGGAAGCTGCGCGCCACCACCACGTCGCCCCGCTTCACCTGCGGCGCCAGCCCGCCGGCCACGCCGGTGAACACGATCTGGCGCACGCCGTAGCGCTGGGCCAGCACGGCGGCCGTCGTGGCCGCGGCCACCTTGCCGATGCCCGAGAGCACGGCCACCACCGGATGCCCGTGCAGCTCGCCGCGCCAGAAGTCGCGGCCAGCCACCTGCTCGCGCTGTTCGTGCGGCATGAGCGCCAGCACCGCGGAAAGCTCTTCGTGCATGGCGGAAACGATGGCGATCATGGGCACGTTCTCCTGAGGTTCACCCGTCCATCTTCGCACCGAATAAAACTAGCTTGCGAGGCCGTCGGGACGCGACAGGTCCCTCCAGCAGCAACCGCGGAACCGGCTTGGCCGGGCCGCTGGTTGCGCCCCCCTCGGGGGGAGGCGCCGCAAGGCGCTCGGGGGGTTACCTCAGTTCCCGGCGCAGCACCTTGCCCACCGGCGTCTTGGGCAGGTCGGGCCTGAACTCGATCAGCTGCGGCCGCTTGTACCCCGTGAGCCGCTCTCGGCAGTACTCACGCACCTGGTGCTCGTCAAGCGCGGGGTCGCGCTTGACCACCACCAGCTTCACGGCCTCGCCACTGCGTTCATCGGGCACGCCGACGGCTGCGCACTCGAGCACGCCGGGCATGCTGCCGACCACGTCTTCGATTTCGTTGGGGTACACGTTGAAACCGGACACGAGGATCATGTCCTTCTTGCGGTCGACGATGCGGAAATAACCCTGCTCGTCCATGGTGCCGATGTCACCGCTGCGGAAAAAGCCGTCGGGCGTCATGACCTTGGCCGTTTCGTCGGGACGCTGCCAGTAGCCGGGCATGACCTGCGGCCCCTTGATCGCGATCTCGCCGGGCTGCCCCACCGGCACCTCGTCGCCCGCGTCGTCGATGCAGCGCATCCAGGTGGACGGCAGCGGCAGGCCGATGCTGCCGCTGAAGTCGCGGCGCGTCACTAGATTGCAGCTCACCGACGGCGAGGTTTCCGACAGGCCATAGCCCTCGGTGATCGGGCAGCCGGTGCGCTCCAGCCAGCGCTTGGCCACCGCGCTCTGCACCGCCATTCCTCCGCCGATCGAGACCTTCAGGTGGGACCAGTCCACCTTGGCGAAGTCGGGGTGATTGAGGATGGCGTTGAACAAGGTGCTCACGGCCGGGAAGCTGTGGAAGACCTGCCCTGACAACGCCTTGAGCAGGGCCGCGCAATCCCGTGGGTTGGGAATCAGGATCAGGCGCGAGCCCGTGCGCATGCACAGCAGCAGTCCCACCGTGAAAGCGAAGATGTGATAGAGCGGCAGGGCGCAGACCGTGGTGGACGCTTCGCCCTGCGGCACCTTGCGCATCACCGGATCGTTCCAGGCCTCGGACTGCAAGGTGTTGGCGATGAGGTTGCGGTGCAGCAGCACCGCGCCTTTGGCGACGCCGGTGGTGCCGCCGGTGTACTGCAGCACGGCCACGTCGTCGGGGCCGAGCACCGGACGCTTGAACGGTTGCCGGGCGCCGCGCGCCAACGCCTGGTTGAAACGCACGGCGCCGGCCAGTTCGAACGCCGGCACCAGCTTGCGCACCCGCCGCACGACGTGGTTGACCACCGCGCCCTTGAGGACGCCGAGCCGATCGCCCATCGCCGCCAACACCACGTGGCGGACCTGCGTTCGGGCGATGCAAGCCTGCAGCGTGGCGCCGAAGTTCTCCAGCACGATGATGGCCTTGGCGCCCGAGTCGGCCAGCTGGTGCTCGAGCTCACGCCAGGTGTAGAGGGGGTTGACGTTCACCACCACCAGGCCGGCGCGCAGCACCGCCGCCACGGCGACCGGGTACTGGGGGACGTTGGGCATCATCAGGGCCACCCGGTCGCCGCGCTCCAGGCCCAGCGCCTGCAGGTAGCCGGCCAGCGCCTGGCTCTGGACGTCGACCTCGCCGAACCGGTAGCTCTTGCCCATGAAGACGTAGGCGGGGCGGTCGGCGTGCTTGCGGAAGCTCTCCTCCATCAGCTCCACGAGCGACGCGTAGGCCGAGGGATCGATGTCGGCCGGCATTCCCGGTGGATAGGCGTCTAGCCAGGGGCGCTCTGTCATGGTGTGTCCTCCAATTCGGCGAGGCCCGAAAGCACGGGCTGCCAAATTGTTAGCGAGCACAGCAGTCCCGCCGGCACCTGTTTTCCCTAGCAGGACACGGGGCCCTGGTGCCACTGCCAGGGTTTGCCGGCCGTCTACTCGACCGCCTTGACCATGTCCTCGACCACCTTCTTGGCGTCGCCGAACACCATCATGGTCTTGTCCATGTAGAACAGCTCGTTGTCCAGGCCGGCGTAGCCCGCGGCCATGGAGCGCTTGTTCACGATGATGGTCTTGGCCTTGTAGGCCTCGAGGATGGGCATTCCGTAGATGGAGGTGCCCTTTTGCAGCGCCGCCGGGTTCACCACGTCGTTGGCGCCCAGCACGATGGCCACGTCGACCTGGCCGAACTCGCCGTTGATGTCCTCCATCTCGAACACCTGGTCGTAGGGCACCTCGGCCTCGGCCAGCAGCACGTTCATGTGGCCGGGCATGCGGCCGGCCACGGGGTGGATGGCGTACTTCACCGTGATGCCCTTGTGCGTGAGCTTCTCGGCCAGCTCCTTCACGGCGTGCTGCGCCCGCGCCACCGCCAGGCCGTAGCCGGGCACGATCACCACCGTCTCCGCGTTGCCCAGGATGAACGCCGCGTCGTCGGCGCTGCCGCTCTTGACGCTGCGCTGCACCGCATCCCCCGCCGCCGCGGCCGCGGTGTCACCGCCGAAGCCGCCCAGGATCACGTTGAAGAACGACCGGTTCATCGCCTTGCACATGATGTAGGACAGGATGGCGCCGGACGACCCCACCAGCGAGCCGGCGATGATCAGCATGCTGTTGTTCAGCGAGAAGCCGATGCCTGCCGCCGCCCAGCCCGAGTACGAGTTGAGCATCGACACCACCACCGGCATGTCGGCCCCGCCGATCGGGATGATGATCAGCACGCCCAGCACGAAAGACAGCAGCAGCATCAGGTAGAACGCCGGCCAGTTTTCAGTGGCCATGAAGAACAGGCCCAGGACCACGGTCGCCACGCCGAGCGCCAGGTTCAGCATGTGCTGCCCCGCGAACACCACCGGTGCGCCCCTGAACAGCCGGAACTTGTAGCGTCCGGAGAGCTTGCCGAAGGCGATCACCGAACCCGAGAAGGTGATGGCGCCGATGGCCGCGCCCAGGAACAGCTCGAGCCGGTTGCCCGCCGGGATCTCGCCCACGGCGCGGGCGATGCCGAAGGCCTGCGGCTCGGTGACGGCCGCCACCGCGATGAACACCGCCGCCAGGCCGATCATGCTGTGCATGAAGGCGACCAGCTCGGGCATCTTGGTCATCTCGACGCGGAAGGCCATCACGGCCCCCACGGAGCCGCCGACCAGCAGCCCCAGCAGCACCCAGCCCAGGCCTGCTCCCATGCCGCCGGTCAGGCCGACGATGAGGGCCGCGGTGGTGACGATGGCGATGGCCATGCCGGCCATGCCGAACAGGTTGCCGCGGATCGAGGTGGTGGGATGCGACAAGCCCTTGAGGGCCTGGATGAAGCACACCGACGCCACCAGGTACAGCAGCGTCACGAGGTTCATGCTGAGAATCATTTGGCCCCCTCCCCCGGTTGCTTGCGCTCCTTCTTCCTGAACATCTCCAGCATGCGGCGCGTGACCAGGAAGCCGCCGAAGACGTTGACCGCGGCCAGTGCCACGGCCAGCACGCCCATGGTCTTGGCCCAGCCGCCGACGGTGAGCGCCGCCGCCAGCATGGCCCCGACGATCACGATGGCCGAGATCGCATTGGTCACCGCCATCAGCGGCGTATGCAGCGCAGGGGTGACGTTCCAGACCACGTGGTAGCCGACGTAGACCGCCAGCACGAAGATGATCAGGTTGATGACGGTGGGTGAGATGTCCATTTACTTCTTGCTCCGCAACTGGCCGTTCTGCGCCACCAGGCACGCGGCCACGATGTCGTCCTCGAGGTTGATGTCCAGCGTGCCCTCCTTGGTGAGCACCAGCTTCAGGAAGTCGAGCACGTTGCGCGCATACAGCGCCGAGGCATCGGCGGCCACCAGGGCCGGCAGGTTGGTCTCGCCCACCAGGGTGACGTTGTGCCGCGCCACGGTCTGGCCCGGCACGGTCAGCGGACAGTTGCCGCCCTGGGCCGCCGCCAGGTCGACGATGACCGAGCCCGGCTTCATGGCCTGCACCATCTCCTCGGTCACCAGCACCGGCGCGGGCCGGCCGGGAATGAGGGCGGTGGTGATCACGATGTCGGCCGCGGCCACCCGCTTGGCCACCTCCTGCTTCTGGCGGTCCAGCCAGCTTGGCGGCATGGGCCGGGCATACCCGCCCACGCCTTCGGCCGCTTCCTTCTCCTCGGCGGTTTCGTAGGGCACGTCGATGAACCTGGCGCCCAGCGACTCGACCTGTTCCTTGACGCTGGGGCGCACGTCGGAGGCCTCGATCACCGCGCCCAGGCGCTTGGCGGTGGCGATGGCCTGCAGGCCGGCCACGCCGACTCCGAGGATCACCACGCGCGCGGCCTTCACCGTGCCGGCGGCGGTCATGAGCATGGGGAAAAAGCGCTGGTAGGCGTTGGCGGCGATCATCACGGCCTTGTAGCCCGCGATGTTGGCCTGCGAGGAGAGCACGTCCATGCTCTGCGCGCGGGTGGTGCGGGGCGCGGCCTCGAGCGCGAACGCGGTGACGCCGGTGGCGGCGAGTCGCTGCAGGCCTTCGGTGTCGAACGGGTTGAGCATGCCGACCACGGCTGCCCCGGGCCGCAGCGCGGCGAGTTCGGCACCCTGCGGCGGCCGCACCTTGAGCACCAGGTCGCAAGCCAGGGCGCTCGCCTGATCCACGATCTCGGCACCGGCTGCGCGCAAGGCCTCGTCGGGGACGCTGGCCGCCAGGCCGGCCGCCGAAGCCACCTTGAGCACGTGGCCCTGGGCCACCAGTTTCTTCGCCGTCTCGGGCGTGACAGCCACACGGGTTTCACCCGCCGTGGTTTCGGCGGGTACACCGATCTGCATGAAGGCTCTCCTCGGAATTCTGAAGGGGACCGGAATCGTGTCGGGGCGCAACAGGAGCTTACATGAAGCGCTCATCCGCCCCGGGCGCAGGCGCCGCGCTGGCGCAGACGGGTCCTACAAGGACCCGAGGCGGCGTCCGACATTGCTGAGCATGGCCCAGACCAAAAACTGCCGCGATGGCACGACTGGCACACCTCTCCCAAAGCGCTGGCGGCGCGCGCGCGAACAACGTCAGCTACCTCGGTGCGGCGCGTTGTCGCCGCAAATTCGAGCTCTATTACCCCGACGGTTTCAGCGACGAGGCGTACCTGATCGCCGAGCGATCGCACCGCGAACGTGCCCACATGGAGTGGCAGGCCGAACTCGGCCCGGACGCCTTTCGCAAGCTGCTCGCCCGTGGCGAATACCGGCAGATCGCCGACACCGCCCTGCGCATCGAGTCGCGCACCAACCTGCTGTTCTCGTTCGAGAAGATGGCGCTGCGCGACGCGCTGCGCCCGGCCGCCGGGGCCCGGCTCTTCGCGCACGAGCTGTACGCCTTCCTGTGGGGCCGCGGCCCGGCGCAGCGCCGCTTCGACGACTGGCTGCAGGCCGTGACCGAGCTGCCGCGCACCCGTGGGCGCGTGCTCACGTGGCCGGTGGTCACCGCCTTCGGCTTCATCGCCCGGCCCGACCGGCACCTGTTCCTGAAACCGCGCGTCACGCGCAAGGCCTCGCACGCCTACGGCTTCGACCTGGCCTACCAACCCGCGCCCTCGTGGCGGGTGTACGAGTCGCTGCTGACTTTCGCGGCCATCATCCGCCGCGACCTCGAGCGCCGCCCCGGGCTGCGGGCGCGCGACATGATCGACGTGCAGTCGTTCATCTGGGTGCAGGGGGCGAATGAATACGAGGCTTGACCCCCCGAAGCGCCTGCGGCGCCTCCCCCCGGCCGGGCGCCACCGGCGACCTGGCTGTGACGCGGACAGGGATCCTTATCATCGCGCCGCATGAGCGACAGCCGTTGGAAACCCAGTGTCACCGTGGCGGCCATCATCGAGCGTGATGGCCGTTTCCTGTTGATCGAAGAAGAGACGGTCGAAGGGCTCAGGCTCAACAACCCGGCTGGGCACCTGGAGCCGGGCGAGCCGCCCGAAGACGGGTGCGCGCGCGAGGCGCTGGAGGAGACGGGGCACGTCTTCGAGCCCACGGCGCTGGTGGGCGTGTACCTGTCGCGGTTCCAGCGCGCCAGCACCGACGAGGACGTGACCTACCTGCGCTTTGCCTACTGCGGCGCGCTGGGACCGCACGATCCACGGCGCCCGCTCGACCTGGGCATCGTGCGCACGCTGTGGATGACGCCCGATGAAGTCCGCGCCAGCGTGGAGCGTCACCGCAGTCCGCTGGTGCTGCGCTGCATGGAGGACTACCTGGCGGGCGTGCGGCATCCGCTGGCCCTCATCCATACCGACCCCAGCGTGGTGGACTTGCAGCGGCCGGGATAATCCGGCCCCATGGTTTCAAGACAGCGGGTGGTGGTGGGCCTGAGCGGCGGTGTCGATTCCGCGGTGTCGGCCTGGCTGCTGAAGGCGCAGGGCCACGAGGTGGTCGGCATCTTCATGAAGAACTGGGAAGACGACGACGACACGGGCTACTGCTCGTCGAACGAGGATTTCGTCGACGCCGCCAGCGTGGCCGACGTGCTGGGGATCGAGATCGAGCACGTCAATTTCGCGGCCGAGTACAAGGACCGGGTCTTCGCCGAGTTCCTGCGCGAATACCAGGCCGGCCGCACCCCCAATCCCGACGTGCTGTGCAACGCCGAGATCAAGTTCAAGGCCTTCCTGGACCATGCCATGCGCCTGGGGGCCGGCAAGATCGCCACCGGCCACTACGCGCGGGTGCGTGAGCGCGATGGCCGCTTCGAGTTGCTCAAAGGGCTGGATCCGTCCAAGGACCAGAGCTATTTCCTGCACCGCCTGAACCAGCAGCAGCTGTCGAAGACGCTGTTCCCGGTGGGCGAGCTGCACAAGTCCGAGGTGCGGCGGCTGGCGGCGGAGATCGGCCTGCCCAACGCGAAGAAGAAGGATTCGACCGGCATCTGCTTCATCGGCGAGCGGCCCTTCCGCGAGTTCCTCGGCCGCTACCTGCACAAGGAGCCCGGGCCCATCAAGGACGAGCGCGGCCGCACCATCGGCCAGCACCAGGGGCTGAGCTTCTACACGCTGGGCCAGCGGCAGGGCCTGGGCATCGGCGGCATCCGCGAGCGCGGCGCGCAAAAGGGCGGCGGCGAGCACGCACCCTGGTTCGTCGCGCGCAAGGACGTGCAGAAGAATGTGCTGTGGGTGGTGCAGGGGCACGACCATCCGTGGCTGCTGTCGCAACAGTTGAAGGCCGCGGACGCGAGTTGGATCGCCGGCACCCCGCCGGTGCCGGGCGCCTACGCGGCCAAGACGCGCTACCGGCAGCAGGATGCGGCTTGCACGCTTTCGGGCGCCGAAGATGGCCACCTCAGCCTGGCGTTCGGCGAGCCGCAGTGGGCCGTCACGCCGGGACAGTCGGCGGTGCTTTACGACGGTGAGGTCTGCCTGGGTGGGGGCGTGATCGACAGCAGCGGATGAGCAGGGGGCTGCGCGCTGATTGCGTAGGCCAAGACGCCGTCGAGGCCCGCGCGAGCCTGCTGCTACGCGGCGGACGTTCGGCCGCTGAAGTCAGGGTAACAAGCCCACCGAACTGAAAGCGAACCCACACGACCGAGCCGGAGCACGAGAGCATCGCGAGCGACCCCACCTGGGACGCTTTCTGCATGGGTATCCTCCTCGATTTCCAGGGCCAACCCCTCTGGCTCAACGCCTCTGTATTCGCCGTCGCGGCCGTCATCGTGTGGATCGCCGGGACACGAGTCGCGCACTACGCGGACGCGCTGGCCACGGCCACCGGCGTCGGGCACGCCGCCGTGGGACTGGTGCTGCTGGCGGGCATCACCTCGCTGCCGGAGGTGGCGGTCTCGCTGAGTTCGGCGGTCACCGACAGTCCGTCGCTGGCGGTGAACAACCTGTTGGGCAGCATCGCCTTGCAGATCGCGCTCCTGGCGGTGGCGGATGCGGTCTTCGGAAAAGACGCGCTGACCGTGGTCGCTGGCTCCTCGGTCGTGCTGCTGCAGGTGGTGATGAACATCCTCCTGCTGACCTTGCTGGCGGTAGCGCTCATGGTGGGCGACGTGGCCTTCCTGGGTGCAGGTGCATGGTCCTGGTCGCTGCTGGGGCTCTATGTGTTCGCGATCTGGAAGATCTCGCATTCACAGGACCGCCACGCCTGGGTCGCCAACATGTCCGAAGGCCAGCGGCGGCGGCGCGAGGAACGACGCAAGTGGCGCGATCAGCAAGCGTCGGCATCGGCCGAAGAATCGGTGAAGTCACTCACCTGGAAACTGGCGCTCGGCGGACTCGCGATCCTCGTGGCCGGCTACGTCTTGAGCCGCACGGGCGACGCCCTCGCACGCCAGACCGGCCTGGGCCAGAGCTTCGTGGGCGCCGTGCTAGTGGCGATTTCCACCTCGCTGCCCGAGCTCAGCTCGGTCCTGGCTGCGGTCAAACTGCGCCGGCTGGAGATGGCGATCTCGGACATCTTCGGCACCAACCTGTTCAACGTGGGACTGGTGTTCGTGGTGGACATCGCCTGGCGGGGCGGGCCGGTGATCAACGAGTTGGGCAGGTTCTCCCAGTTCGCCAGCTTGCTCGGGGCTTTGCTGGCTGCCATCTACATGGGGGGACTGATCGAGCGACAGGACCGCACGGTGCTGCGCATGGGCACAGACTCGGCGGCGGTGCTGGTGGCCTACGTCGCGGGGCTGTACTTCCTGTATCAGCTGCGCTGACACCTGGCACAAGCCCGCGCCCTGTGCGCCAGCCGCAGCGCGACCGGTGCCCATCGGGGTCAGGCCCGTCGCACCCGCCAGTCATGGAATCCAAGGAAAGAAAAGCTCGAACCCCAGGGGCACAAGCCTTCCATCAACATGCAATGAAGGCTTTAGAAAGGGATGTCGTCGTCCATGTCGCTGAAGTCCTGCGCCGGCTTGGACGCAGGGGCCGGGCGCTGGGGAGCACCGCCACCGCCGGCCGGGCGCGATGCCGGCGCGGCCGCCCGGCGCTGCGGGGCACCGCCGCCACCGCCGCCGCCACCCGCGAACTCGTCGTCGCCGCCACCCCCACCGCCACCGCCCATGCCCTCGCGGCCGCCGAGCAGCTGCAACTCGGTGGCGATGATGTCCACCGTGTTGCGCTCGACCCCGTCCTGGCCGGTGTACTTGCCGTACTTCAGGCGGCCTTCCACGTAGATGGGACGGCCCTTCTTGACGTACTCGCCGGCGATCTCGGCCAGGCGGTCATAGAAGGTGACGCGGTGCCACTGGGTGTCTTCCACCGTCTCGCCGCTGGTCTTGTCCTTGCGGCGGCTGGAGGTGGCCACGCTGACGTTGGCGACGGCCTGCCCGGAGGGCAGGTAGCGGATTTCGGGATCGCGGCCGCAATTGCCGACGAGGATGACTTTGTTGACGGATGCCATGAGGTTCCTCCGGAATGATCCGGGCGATTATGTGGCCTGCGCTTCGTCGGCCAGCGTCTGCTCGGCCGTCGGCGCGGCGACCGGCGCGCGCATGTGCCAGGCGACCGCCAGCCACAGCAGCATGAAGGCGGCGCAGGCGCCAAAAACGCCATGCACGCCCGCGTGCTTGGCCAGCCAGCCGCCGGCCGCGCCGCCGGCGAAGAAGCCGATGGACTGCAGGGTGTTGTAGACGCCCAGCGCCGCCCCGCGAACCTGCGCGCGCGCGAGGCGCGAGGCCATGCTGGGCTGGCTGGCTTCCAGCACGTTGAAGCCGCAGAAAAACAGGAAGAGCAGCACGGCCAGCTCGACCACGCCCGGCTGGCCCGCCACCAGCAGGAAGCCCAGCTGCACCAGCGTGATCAGCGCCACCGCACCCAGGAAGACCGCCCGCAGGTAGCCGCGCCGCTCCAGGGGGAAGAGCACCGCCGCCATGACGACGAAGGATGCCAGCACGGCAGGGAGGTACACACGCCAGTGGTGCTCGGCGGCCAGCCCGGCGGCGACCAGCAGGCCCGGCACGGCCACCCACATGGCCAGCTGCACCGCATGCAGCACGAACACGCCCACGTCCAGGCGCAGCAGGTGAGGGTGCCGCAGCACCTCCATGAGCCCGCCGCGTGCCACGGCGCGGTGCTGCTCCGGCTCGGGCGGGGTCCACCAGCGGATGATGGCCATGCAGCCCAGCGCCAGCACCCCGGTGAGGGCGAACAGGCCAGACAGCCCGACCAGGCCGGCCAGCACCGGCGCCGCCACCAGCGACAGCGCGAACATCAGCCCGATGCTGGCGCCCACCAGGGCCATGGACTTGGTGCGCACTTCGTCCCGGGTCTGGTCGGCCAGCAGCGCGGTGACGGCGGCCGACACGGCCCCGGCGCCCTGCAGCGAGCGCCCGACGATGAGCCAGAACAAGCTGCCGGCGGCCGCGGCGATGAAGCTGCCGATGGCGAACACCAGCAGTCCCGCGATGATGGTGCGCTTGCGGCCGAATCGATCGGACGCCATGCCGAAGGGGATCTGCAGCAGGCCCTGGGTCAGGCCGTAAATGCCCATGGCCAGGCCGATCATCGCGGGGTCGTCGCCGCCCGGGTAGCGCGCGGCCTCCAGGGCGAAGACCGGCAGCACCAGGAACAGCCCCAGCATGCGGGCGGCGAACACCGACGCCAGGGAACCGCTGGCCCGCCGCTCGAGCGCGGTCATGCGGCTGGAAGAGGAAGAAGAAGGTCTCACGGGAACGGGAAAGGAAGGCGAGGTGCCGGGCGGCCGCGCCGGCCGGCGGACCGTGCATTGTCCGCCATGGCCAACCAGGGCCTGGCCAGCCGGCCGCCAGCGCGTCCCCAACTATGATGTTTGGTTTTTCTTTCCCGGCCTTCGCCCTTGAACACCCCCGCCGACGGCGCCTACCTGGGCCATGCCTTGCAGCAGCGCATCGCCATCCGCGGTGCGCGCACGCACAACCTCAAGAACCTCGACCTCGACATTCCGCGCAACCAGCTGGTGGTGATCACGGGGCTGTCGGGTTCGGGCAAGTCGTCGCTGGCGTTCGACACGCTCTACGCCGAAGGGCAGCGGCGCTACGTGGAGAGCCTGTCGGCCTACGCCCGGCAGTTCCTGCAGCTGATGGACAAGCCCGACGTCGACCTGATCGAAGGCCTGTCGCCGGCCATCGCCATCGAGCAGAAGGCCACCAGCCACAACCCCCGCTCCACCGTGGGCACGGTGACCGAGATCCACGACTACCTGCGCCTGCTGTTCGCCCGCGCCGGCACGCCCTACTGCCCGACCCACGACATCCCGCTGAGTTCGCAGACCGTGTCGCAGATGGTGGACACCGTGCTGGCCCTGCCGGCCGACACCCGGCTGATGATCCTGGCGCCCGTGGTGCGCGAGCGCAAGGGCGAGTTCGGCGAGCTGTTCGCGCAGATGCAGGCCCAGGGCTACGTGCGCTTCCGCGTCGGCGGCGAGGTGGTCGAGGTCGAGCAGCTGCCCGGCCTGAAGAAGACCGAGAAGCACGACATCGACGTGGTGATCGACCGCCTGCGGGTGCGGCCCGAGGTGCAGCAGCGGCTGGCCGAGAGTTTCGAGGCGGCCATGCGCCTGGCCGAGGGCCGCGCGGTGGCGCTGGAGATGGACACCGGGCGCGAGCACCTGTTCAACGCCCGTTTCGCCTGCCCGATCTGCCACTACGCCATCGCCGACCTGGAGCCCCGGCTGTTCTCCTTCAATTCGCCGGTGGGTGCCTGCCCGGGCTGCGACGGCCTGGGACAGGTGGACCACTTCGATCCGCAGCGCGTGGTGGCGTTTCCGTCCCTTTCGCTGGCCTCGGGCGCCATCAAGGGCTGGGACCGGCGCAATCCCCACTACTTCAGCCTCATCGAGAGCCTGGCCAGGCACTACGGTTTCGACGTGGAGACGCCCTTCGAGAGCCTGCCGCCGGCCGTGCAGCAGGCCCTCCTGCAAGGCTCGGGCGAGGAGGCCATCAAGTTCAGCTACTTGATGGAGTCGGGCACCAGCAGCGGCGGCCGCAAGGTGAGCAAGAAGCACCCCTTCGAGGGCGTGATCCCCAACCTGGCGCGGCGCTATCGCGAGACCGACTCGGTGGCGGTGCGCGAGGAGCTGGGCCGCATGCGCAGCCCCCAGCCCTGTCCCGAATGCCGCGGCACCCGGCTGCGCACCGAAGCCCGCCATGTGCGCGTGGGAAGCGGCGAGCAGGCCCGCGCGATCTACGAAATCAGCCACGCCACGCTCCGTGAGAGCCAGGCCTACTTCGAGCAGCTGCGCCTGCAGGGCGCCAAGGCCGAGATCGCAGACAAGGTGGTGCGCGAGATCGCGGCGCGTCTGAAGTTCCTGAATGACGTGGGCCTGAGCTACCTCAGCCTGGATCGCAGCGCCGAGACACTCTCGGGCGGCGAGGCGCAGCGCATCCGCCTGGCCAGCCAGATCGGCTCGGGGCTCACCGGCGTGATGTACGTGCTGGACGAGCCCAGCATCGGCCTGCACCAGCGCGACAACGACCGGCTGATCGCCACGCTCAAGCACCTGCGCGACATCGGCAACAGCGTGCTGGTGGTCGAGCACGACGAGGACATGATCCGCGCGGCCGACCAGGTGATCGACATGGGGCCCGGCGCCGGCCTGCATGGCGGCCAGGTGATGGCCCAGGGCACGCCGGCCGAGGTGCAGGCCGACGAGCGCTCGCTCACCGGCCGCTACTTGGCCGGCGTGCTCCAGATCGAGGTGCCCGCGCGCCGCAGGGCCTGGCTGCCGCAGCCGGAAGGCAAGCCCGGGCAGGTGCAGGCGCTGGCCATCCGCAAGGCCCGCGGCAACAACCTCAAAGGTGTGGACGTCGACGTCCCGGTCGGGCTCTTCACCTGCGTCACCGGCGTCTCGGGATCGGGCAAGTCCACGCTGGTCAACGACACGCTGTATGCGGCCGTGGCCCGCACCCTGTACCGCGCCCACGAAGACCCCGCGCCGCACGACGAGATCGAGGGTATCGAACACTTCGACAAGGTGATCAACGTCGACCAGTCGCCCATCGGCCGCACCCCGCGCAGCAACCCCGCCACCTACACCGGCGTGTTCACGCCGATCCGCGAGCTGATGGCCGACACCAACCTGGCCAAGGAACGCGGCTACGGCCCCGGTCGCTTCTCCTTCAACGTGCCGGGCGGGCGCTGCGAGGCCTGCGAGGGCGACGGCGTGGTCAAGGTGGAGATGCACTTCCTGCCCGACGTGTACGTGGCCTGCGACGTCTGCCGCGGCCAGCGCTACAACCGCGAGACGCTGGAGGTCCAATGGAAGGGCCGCAACATCGCCCAGATCCTGGACATGACGGTGGAAGACGCCCATGCCTTCCTCAAGCCCGTGCCGGCCATCGCGCGCAAGCTGCAGACGCTGCTGGACGTGGGCCTGTCGTACGTCAAGCTGGGGCAGGCGGCCACCACCCTGTCGGGCGGCGAGGCGCAGCGCGTGAAGCTGGCGCTGGAGCTGTCCAAGCGCGACACCGGGCGCACGCTGTACATCCTGGACGAGCCCACCACCGGGCTGCATTTCGGTGACATCGACCTGCTGCTCAAGGTGCTGCACCAGCTGCGCGATGCGGGCAACACCATCGTGGTGATCGAGCACAACCTCGATGTGATCAAGACCGCCGACTGGATCATCGACATGGGCCCCGAAGGCGGCTCGGGCGGGGGCCGGGTGGTGGCCGTGGGCACGCCTGAAGCGATCGCCGATCATCCCGACAGCCACACCGGGCGCTACCTCAGGCGCCTGCTGCCCTGACCACCTCTTCGAGGGTCGCCGCCCATGGATTCCGTCTCCCAGTTCGCCCTTGGTGCCGCGCTCGGCGTGGCGGTGATGGGCCGCCGCACGGCCGTGTGGAAGGCCGCGCTGTGGGGCGGGATGGCCGGGACCATTCCCGACCTCGACAGCTTCATCGACTACGGCGACGCGGTGCGCAACATGACCTTCCACCGGGGCCACAGCCATGGGCTGTTCTGGCTCACGCTGGGGGCGCCGGCGCTGGCGGCGCTTGCGAAATGGCTGCCACCCGATGCGGCCTCGTTCAAGCGCTGGTGGCTGGCGATGTGGCTGGCCCTGTTCACGCACCCGCTGCTCGACTGGTTCACGGTGTACGGCACGCAGCTGCTGCAGCCATTCTCCGAGCATCCGTTCGGCCTGGGCAGCATCTTCATCATCGATCCGCTCTTCACGGTGCCCCTGCTGGTGGGACTGGGGGTGGCACTGGCGCGCCGGTCTGGGCGGGGGCTGCGCTGGAACATCGCCGGACTGGCGTTGTCCACCGCCTACCTCGGCTGGAGCTTCGCGGCCCAGGACCATGTGCGGGGTGTCGCGCAGGAGAGCCTGGCCGCCAGCGCAGCGGCGCCGGCCCGCGTGCTGGTCACCCCCACGCCCTTCAACACCGTGCTGTGGCGCGTGGTGGCCATGGACCAGGACGGCCGCGGGTATCGCGAGGGCTTCTACTCGCTGCTCGATGCCGATCGCTCGATGCGGTGGCGCCGCTTCGAGCGTGACCCCGCGCTCGATCGCGAACTGGGCGGGCTGTGGGCGGTGCAGCGCATGGCGTGGTTCACGCACGGTTTCTGGCGCTTGCGCGAGGTCGATGGACAGGCCGTGCTCAGCGACCTGCGCATGGGGCAGGAGCCGTTCTACACCTTCTCCTTCCGCGTGGCGCAGCGCGGCTCGGGCTGGCAGGAGGTGCGGCCGGTGAACCTCGGTTCGCGCGGGGCCGATCCCAAGGCCTGGCTGGCCTGGACCTGGCAGCGGCTGTGGGGGCGCGACCTGCCGACGCCGGCGGAATCGACCGCGCCCTGAAACAGGGCGGGCGGCGTCACGTCCGGGGAACGAAGGCGGGGGGCCAGGCCACGCATCCCCTGGCTTCGCGACTGGCACCGCCACGGGGTGACCGCACGCTGGCCCAGCCGAGCCGTCACCTGCCTCACCTTCACCGCAGACCATGCCCCCCATCAGTCCGAGCGCCCGATACGCATCTTCTTTCGCGCCTGTATCCTCTTTCGCACCTGCGAGTCCCGAAACGCGCAGGCCCGACCGCCCTGCCGAGCGGACTCTTGTCGACCTGAACCCACACGGCAAGGACGGCGAGGTCCTCGGCTCCCCGGTCACGCAGCCGCAGCGCCGGGCCCGCTCCAGCGTGCCCTCGGCATGTGCGTCGATCGCGCCGCCAGCCGCATCGGGCGAACTGCTCGATCGCGCCACGCAGGCCCCCTCCCTGATCGAGCGCGTGGACAGCTTGCGCGCGATGCATGCCTGGATGGCCCCGGCAGAGATTCGTGCCGCCCTGGTGACGGTGTCCAACTGGCGGCGCACGCCTGTTTCCAGTGCGGCCGCCCGAATGAACGTGATGCGCGTAACCGACCCCCTGCTGGCGAGCCTGTACGGACAGCTGTCCGCTGAAGACCGCCAGGCCGCCTGGGTCAGGCTCACCGACGAGGCCAGCCTTCGCGGCTTCGGCCGCGCCGCACTCGCCACCGCCCTGTTCGACCGTGCGGGCCACCTCTTCGCACTCGGTCCATTGCTGCGGCACGATCAACGGGCAGGCGCCCGGGCGGCAGCCCGCGAGCCGCGCACCCTGCCCGCGCCTTCCGATGCGCACTGGGAAACCGTGCAGAAGCTTCGCGGCCTGACGATCAGGGCGCTGTCCCGACCGGACGAGCCAGGCGCGCAGGCCGACCTCGCGAAGCTTCTGCGGCCCGCCACGCTGCAGGATGCCCCGCCCAACGGTCAGTGGCTGCGCTACGAACTGCTTCGCGAGGCCTACGCCGGGCGACCGCCCGGCGTCTGGGCTGCCGTCCTGGCAGCTGCCACCAGCCTGACCGCGGCCGCGGCCACGGCCACCGCCACCACCACGGATGCCCAGCGGGCGATGCACTGGATCCACCTGAAGGCCCTCTATGCGCTGCGGTCCCGGGCTGAACGGCTGGCTGCCCTGGAGATGGTTCGCGATCCGCACACGCTGCCGCCTCCGGGCTCGCCCCGCTGGCGCATCGCCATCGACATGCGCTGCATGCAGTTGGGCGCCCTGATGTCCCTGGCCAGTCCGTCGGACCTCGCCGCCGCCACGCTTCGGGCCGAAGATCCCGGCTCCCTGCCGCAGTGCCGCGAGGGCGACGCCTGGGTGAAGTTCAAGGCACTGCGCCTGGCCGAGCTCAAGGCCTTGCAGGAAGCTGCAGCCCCGAGCCCGCAGGCCCGCCTGTTGTTGTTGGGGCAGCTGTGCGAAGCGCGTACGCTGCCGGCCCCGTCGGCACCCGGCTGGGCCGATGCGCTGGACATGCGCGGCCTGCAGCTCGACGCCTTCTGGTCCCAGGTCCCGCCGGAGCAGCTCATCACCTACTTCGACCGGGCCGTGCAATGCGGGGTCCAGGCTGTGAGCCAGGCTGGCGAGGAAGCCCTCAAGAAAAGATCGCTGGCCCAGGTGCAGGTGCGCTCGCTCGAGCCGCTGGTGCAGGCCAGGCTGAAAGCCCTGGCCCCGACGACCCGCGCCGCCAGATAGCCCTGCAGCTTCAGCCGCCGCGTGCCGACTGCAGCAGCTCCCGCGTGCGCAGCGCCTCGCTGCGCGCGGCGTCGGCGAAGTCGTCACCGGCCGAGGCGTAGAGGATGGCCCGCGAAGAAGCGACCACGATCGGCGCATCGGGGCGCCAGCCGGCCTTGACGGTGGCGGCGGCGTCACCGCCCTGCGCGCCCACGCCGGGGATCAGCAGTGGCACCTTCGCCGCCACCTGCCGCACCCGCTCGATCTCGGCCGGATAGGTGGCGCCGACCACCAGGCCGAGCTGTCCGTTGAGGTTCCAGGGGCCTTGCGCCAGCCGGGCGATGTGCTCGTACAGCAGCGGCTGGCCATCGACGCTGGCCAGCCGCTGGTTCTGCAGGTCGTCCCCCCCGGGGTTGGACGTGCGACACAGCAGGAAGGCCCCCTTGCCCTCGTAGCGCAGGTAGGGCTGCACCGAATCGAAGCCCATGAAGGGCGAGAGCGTCACCGCATCGGCCCCGTAGCGCTCGAAGGCCTCGCGCGCGTACTGTTCGGCCGTCGAGCCGATGTCGCCGCGCTTGGCGTCCAGGATCACCGGCACCTGCGGCGCCTGCCGGCGCATGTGGGCCATCAGCCGTTCCAGCTGGTCCTCGGCGCGATGGGCCGCGAAATAGGCGATCTGCGGCTTGAAGGCGATCACCAGGTCGGCGGTGGCGTCGACGATGCGGGCACAGAAGTCGTAGATGCGCCCGGCGTCGCCCTGGAGAGCGCCAGGAAACCGCGCGGGTTCAGGGTCCAGCCCGACGCAGAGCATGGAGCCGTTGCGCTGCTGGGCCTGCAGCAGCATCTCGATGAAGGTCATGGCGGGGCATTGTAAGAACGCGGGTCGGACCTTCTTCTCGCATGGGCGGCTGTGCTTGCAGCCGGGGGTGGGTGTGGGCATGCTGCATTGCGACACAGCTCCGGAGCCGGTCATGCGCGTGCTGCTGATCGAAGACGATCCCATGATCGGCCACGGCCTGTGGCGGGCGCTGGAGGCGCACGGCTTCTCGGTGGACACCCTGCGCGAGGGCCAGCTCGCGCAAGGTGCGCTGCGCGATGGCGACTACGCCTGCGTGCTGCTGGACCTCGGGTTGCCCGATGGCGACGGCCTGGGACTGCTGCGCCGGATGCGCGGACAGGGCGACGCCACGCCCGTGGTGGTGCTCACCGCGCGGGACGGCGTGGGCGACCGCATCCTCGGGCTCGATAGCGGCGCGGACGACTACCTGGTCAAGCCCTTCGATTTCGGCGAGTTGCTGGCGCGCATGCGGGCGGTGATCCGGCGCCGGGACGGCAGCGCGCACTCACTGATCGGGCATGAGGAACTGGCGCTGGACCTGACCACCCGCGAGGTGGTGCGGCAGGGCCGGCGCGAGCAGTTGTCGGCGCGCGAATTCGCCCTGCTGCATGCGCTGCTCGAGCGCCCCGGCGCCATCCTGTCGCGCGAGCAGCTGGAAAGCCGCATCTATGGCTGGGGCGAGGAGGTGAGCAGCAACGCCGTGGATGTCCTGATCCATGGCATGCGGCGCAAGCTGGGCGCCACGGCCATCCGCAACGTGCGCGGCCTGGGCTGGCGGGTCCCGATGCCGGGGACGGCACCGCCGGCACGCGAATGACGCCCGCGGCGCGAGGCGGCGGCCGCTCCATCCACTGGATCCTGCTGTCATCGCTGGTCCCGCTGTTCGTGCTGGTCGGGGCGGCGTCCGCGTGGATCGCCTACTCGAGCAGCAGCCGGATGGTGCACGAGTACATGGACGAGCAGATGCGCCAGCTGGCGACCTCGATCGCGAGCCAGCCCGACCCGACGCCGCCGATGCCGCCTTCACTGGCGCGCGCGCACGAACGCGGCAGCCTCGTGGCCGTGGTCATCGGCCCGGGCCGCCCGGCGTCGCCGGCGCTGCCGCCCCTGCCCGGCGAGCCCGGCTTCCACACGCTCCAGGACCGCGGGGTGCCCTGGCGCACCTATGTCACCCCCGCGCGCGAGGTCGACGGGCTGCAGGTCTCGGTGCTGCAAAGCGGCGCCTTCCGCAACTCCCTGGCGGCCGGCCACACGCGGGAGGTGGTGCTGCCGGTCCTCGTGCTGCTGGTGGCGGCGCTGCTGGCGCTGTGGGGAGTGGCGCGCCGCATCACCCGGCAAGTGCAGGAAGTGGCGGCGCAGGCGGCGCGTCGGGACGAAGAGCACCTGGGCGAGCTGCCGCTCGAACAAGTCCCCCGGGAGATCGTGCCGTTGGTGGCCGCCTTCAACCTGCTGCTGGGCCGCCTGCGGGACGCCTTCGCGATCCAGCCGCGCTTCGTGCAGGATGCGGCCCACGAGTTGCGCACGCCGATCGCCGCCATCGCCCTGCAGGTCGAGAACCTGCAGGGCGACATGCCGGCCGGCGCCTGTACCGAAAGCCTGCGCCACCTGCAAGCCGGCGTGCGGCGCGCGCAGCGGCTCGTCAACCAGCTGCTCAAGCTCACCCGGCGCGAGGCCGACCACCCGGTGCCGCTGACGACGGTGGACCTGCGCGACCAGGCCAGCGAGAGCATCAGCTCGCTGATCGCCCTGGCTGACCAGCGCCGCATCGACCTCGGCCTGGTCGCGCCCGCCGGCGCCCTGCCGTTGCCCCTCACCTGCAACAGCGACGACCTGCGCAGCGTGCTGGACAACCTGATCGAGAACGCCCTGTACTACACGCCGGAGGGCGGCGTGGTGGACGTGCGGCTGTTCACCCTGGACGGCCGGGCGGGTTTCGAGGTGGTCGATACCGGCCCGGGCATTCCGCCGGCCCTGCTGGAGCGGGTGTTCGACCGCTTCGTGCGACTGCCGGGCTATGGCGCCCACGGCAGCGGACTGGGCCTGTCCATCGCGCGCGGCGCCGCGCAGCGCTGCGGCTTGCGCATCGTGCTTGGCAACCGGTCCGACCGCACGGGGCTGGTGGCGCGCGTCGAGCCGCTTTGAGCGGCGCCACTCATTCTTCGCTAAGTCGGTGCTCACCGTCGCCTAAGCCTGCGCGCCTACGGTGTCGTACCGATCGAAGGAGCCACCCCATGACCCGCTTACTAGCCCTCACCCTCTCCGCCGCCGCCATCAGCCTGCCGGGCGCGGCTTCCGCAGACATGTTCTTCGGTGGCGACAAGGTGCAGCCGCCGGTGGAAAGCAGCCGCACCCGCAGCGAGGTTCGTACCGACGTCATGGGCGCTGGCGCCGATTACCGCAACCTGATCGTCGAGCGCTACCCGTTCCCGCTGGAGCGCCCCCGCGGCACCCTGCAGCGCAGCGACGTGCGCAATGAGACCCGCCCGGCCGTGCGCAGCGGAATCCTTCCGGAGGGCGAGGCGGACCCGTACCTGCCGAGCAGCAGCCATCAGTGAGCGCCTACAGGCTCGCCAGCGTGCGCTCGAGGATCTGGATGTCCGCCGGCTTGGCCAGGTGGACGTCGAAGCCCGCCGCGCTCGAGCGGCGCCGGGCTTGGTCGTTGGCGTAGCCGGACAGCGCAATGAGGCAGGTGTGGCGCAGCGCATCGGATGCGCGAAGCGCCTGCGCCACCCCGTAGCCGTCGATCTCGCCCGGCAGCCCGATGTCGGAGATGACGACGTCGGGCCTGAACTGGTGGGCGGCCACGACGCCCGATTCACCGTCGAAGGCGAGCTTCACCTCATGGCCGTTCATCTCCAGCAGTTCGCCCAGGGACCGGGCGGCGTCCTCGTTGTCCTCGATCACCAGCACCCGCAAGGCCTTCTGCCCGGGTAGCAGGCGGTCGACCGCCTGTGCGCAGTCCAGCTGCTGTGAATGGGCCAGCGGCAGGCGCAGCGTGAAGGTCGAGCCGTGCCCGACCCCGTCGCTGTCGACGGCCACGCCGCCGCCGTGCAACTCGACCAGGCCCTTGGTGAGCGCCAGGCCCAGGCCCAGGCCGCCCTTGGAGCGAGCCAGGTCCTGCCGCGCCTGGCTGAACGGATCGAACAGGCGCTGCATCAGCTCCGCATCCATGCCGACTCCGGTGTCGACCACGCGGACCATCGCCATGCGGCGGCCCGCATCGGCCTCGACGTGTACCTCGACCTGGCCACCGCGCTCGGTGAAGCGGCCGGCGTTGTTCAAGAGGTTGCCGATCATCTGCGCCAGCCGCACCGGGTCGCCATCGACCCAGATCGGCTGCGGCGCCGTCCGCACGTGCAGGCGCAGGCCGGCGGTCTCGAGGCTGGGCCGGTAATCGTCGGCCGTCTGCCGCGCCACCGCGGCCAGGTCGCAACGTTCCTTCTGCAGGGCGAGCTTGCCGCGGGCGATGCGGGAGACGTCGAGCAGGTCGTCGATCAATCGGGCCATATGGCCCACCTGCCGCTCGATCACCGCCCGCGCTCGGTCATGGCGGGGCTCGTCGCCACCCAGTCGGCGCAGGATCTCCACGGCGGTGCGCACCGGCGCCAGCGGATTGCGCAGCTCGTGCGCCAGCAGCGCGATGAACTCGTCCTTGCGCCGGTCGGCCTCGTGCAGCGCCTGCTGCGCATCGAGCTGCTCGGTGATGTCGGTGTTCGTTCCGAACCAGCTCACGATGCGGCCGGAGGGATCGCGCAGCGGAAAGGCCCGCGAGAGGAACCAGCGGTAACTGCCGTCGCGCCCCCGCAGCGGGAAGGTGTCCTCCCACGGGCTGCCGCTTTCCACGTGGCGCCGGAACTTCTCCAGCGCCCGGTCGCGATGGTCCGGATGGTGGTAGCGGCCCCAGCTGCCGGCTGCGGCTTCCCCGACACTCATGCCGGTGAACTCGAACCAGCGCCGGTTGAACCACTGGAAGGCGCCGTGGCGGTCGGTCATCCAGGCCAGCTGGGCGATGTTGTCGGCCAGGGCCTTGAACCGCATCTCGCTCTCGCGCAGGGTGGCCGAGCGCTCACGCAGCAGACGCGAGGCCGAAGACAAGGCCGTGGCCACGGCGTCGGCCTCGCGGATGTGCATATCGGGCACGTCGATCTCGTGGCCGGCACCCAACTCACCGGCGGCATCGCTCAGCGCCTGGAAGGATCGGCTGATGCCGCGCCCGATCAGCCGGGCCAGCATCAGGCCAGCGCCGAACAGCACCACGATGCCGGCGCCCAGCAGCGCCGAAGTGCGGGCCATGTCATCGATCAGGGCGGCACGCGGGATGCCGATGGCCACGCCCCAGCCGGTCTGCGGCGAACGGCTGAAGTACGAGAAGACCGGCACGCCATCCAGCGTGGTGAACTCGCCGCTGCCCTCGGCCCCCTGCTCCAGCTGCCGCGCCAGGCCGGCGGCGACCTTGCGGCCGACGAACTCGTCGGGCGCCTGGGCCCGCGCGACCAGCGTGCCTTGGCCATCGAACACCGCGGCGAACCAGTCCGGCGGCAGCCCTTGCGACTGCAGCATCTGCTGGAAGCGCTGCACCGGGACCTTGATGCTCAACACGTAGCGCAGTTCGCCGGCCACGTGCACGGGCACGTCGACGCTCATGCCGCTCAGCGGCAGCTCGGACCCCGGCTGCAGGTTGGAGATGGCGGGCTGGCCGGTGCCAAGCACCGCCTCCACGCGCGCCGGTTCGGGCGTGTCCGGCAGCGCGACATCCCGCGCCAAGGCGGTGTTCAGCAACTGCCGACCCTGGGCGTCGCGCAGCACGAGATGGCTGCCCAGGCCGACCTGGCTCAGCACCTCACGTCCCTGCTGGTGGAAGCGCGCCAGGTCGCCCGAGGGCAAGGCTGCCGAGGTCGCCAGCGACTGGGCCACCGCCTGCACCTTGAGCAGGTGGTTGTCGGTCGCCTGCGCCAAGGCGCGGGCCGTGAGCATGGTGCTCTTGTCCAGCTCGGCGCGGCTCTGCCGGTACTGATGCCCGAACAGCGCCAGCGCGCCCAGCACGCCAGGCAGCAGGCAGGCCAGCACCAGCCAGATCAGGTAAGTCCGCACGGTCCAGCGACCGGAACGGCTCGTCGTCAAACTCATCGGGTCCTTCTCGCTCCTCGCGAAGCGGCGGACTGTGGCAGCACCTGCCGGCAGAGGCAAATCGGACGGGCTTACCCCTATGGCTGAGCAAGGGAAAACCCCGGTCGACCACCCCGCTGCGGGACCCCACCGGGGCACAATTTGCCGCCCACAAACCTTGCCGGCACGACCTTCCCGACGCATGAGCTCGCTCCACCTGCCGCTGATCCACCTCGACGCCGAGCTGGTCGCGATTGACAAACCGCCCGGCCTGCTGGTGCATCCGAGCCAGCTGGATGCGCACGAGCAGGTCACGGCCGTCCAGCTGCTTCGGGCCCAGCTCGACGCCCCGGTCTGGCCCCTGCACCGGCTGGACAAGGCGACCAGCGGCGTGCTGCTGTTCGGCCGTTCGGTCGAGGTGGCGCGGACCTGGGGTCGGGCCTTCGAGGCGGGCCGCGTGCGCAAGCGCTATCTGGCGCTGGTGCGGGGCTGGCCGGCGGAGATCGGCTGTACGCAGCAGCCGCTGGCCCGCGACCCCGAGCGTCCCTCGGCGGGGCAGCCGCACCTGCCGGCATGCACCCGCTGGCGCCGGCTCGCCTGCTTCGAGTGGCCCTTCCAGGTGGACGCGCGGCATGCGTCCAGTCGCTATGCATTGGTCGAGGTCGAGCCGACGACTGGCCGACGGCACCAGATCCGCCGGCACTTCAAGCAGCTGGGGCATCCGCTGGTGGGCGACAGCACGCACGGCAAGGGCGCCCACAACCGCGCGGTCGCCCGCTGGCTCGGGCATTCCCGGCTGTGGCTGCATGCGCTGGCGCTCGAGTGGACCGACGGTCCGAGGCCGCTGCGCCTCGCGGCGCCTTGCGGTCCCGAATGGCAGGGCCTGCTGCCGGCCGGGGCCGCCACGCACAATCTCCCGCCCATGCCCGACCTTCCGACGGACTCCCCACGATGCTGCGATACCTCACCATCCCCGTGACCGCCTTTGCCCAGAACTGCTCCCTGGTCTGGGACGAAGACTCCCGGCAGGCCGCGGTGATCGATCCCGGCGGCGACCTCGACCGCCTGCTGGCCGAGGTGCAACGCCTGGGACTCTCGCTGGAGCAGATCTGGCTGACCCACGGCCACATCGACCATGCCGGCGGCGCCGGCGAACTGGCACGGCGACTGTCGCTGCCCATCATCGGCCCACATCCGGCCGACCGCTTCTGGCTCGACGGGCTGGCACAGCAAAGCATGATGTTCGGCTTCGCGCCGGCCGAGCCGGTGGCACCCACCCGGTGGCTGCACGACGGCGACACCGTGAGCGTGGGCGCCCACTCACTGAACGTGCGGCACTGTCCGGGGCACACGCCGGGGCACGTGGTGTTCCACTCACCCCAGATCGACCGGGCCTTCGTCGGCGACGTGCTCTTTGCCGGCAGCATCGGGCGCACCGACTTTCCGCAGGGCGATCACGACACGCTGATCGCCAGCATCACGCAGCGCTTGTGGCCCCTGGGCGACCAGACGGTGTTCATCCCCGGCCATGGTCCCGAAAGCAGCTTCGGCCGCGAGCGGCGCAGCAACCCCTACGTGCGGGGCACCTAGGAGCCTGGGCCCCCGGCCTCAGCGAATGATGGGGATGCCCGCGGAGGCGGGTGGGCGGCGGCCGGCGTCGCCCACCGCGGCCCCCCCCGAGCGCACGGCCTGCTCGTAGAGGCCGCGCACGCGCGGAATGTTCTGCCGCAGCCGCGCCATGCGCTCGGGCCCGCTCGGATGGGTGGACAGGAACGCCGGTCCCTGGCTGCCGCCCGAGGCCCGGCCCATCTTTTCCCACAGGCTGAGGGCAGCCTCCGGGTTGAAGCCCGCGCGGGCAGCGATTTCCAACCCGACCAGGTCGGCCTCGGTCTCGTCCTCGCGGCTGAAACGCAGCGACAGCAGCTGGGTGCCCACGTCGGCGGCCATGTTGCCCAGTTCCCCGAGCCCCAGGATCTGCGCCAGCACCGACAGGCCGATGCCGGTGCCCTGGGTCTTGGCGATGCGCTCGCGCGCGTGCTCGCGCAGCGCGTGCGCCATCTCGTGCGCCACCACCATGGCCAACTCGTCGTCGGTCAGCTGCAGCTTCCAGGGCAAGCCGGTGTAGACGGCCATCTTGCCGCCCGGCATCACGAACGCGTTGATCTGGTCGCTGCGGATCAGGTTGGCTTCCCAGCGCCAGCCGCGGGCCCGCTCGTTCCAGCTCACGGCATGCGGAATCAGCCGACGGGTGATCTGGCGCAGCCGCTCCAGCGTGGGTTCGCCGTCGGGCGCCAGCACGCCCTTGGCACGGGCCTGCTGGATCAACTGGGCGTACTCCTGCGCGGCCGCCTGCTCCAGCTCGGCCGCCGGCACCAGGTTGCGCAGCCGCGACGACTGGCCGACGTCGACCTGCCCCAGCGCGGGCGCCGCGACGGCGGCCCCGGCCATCAACAGGAAGGCGCGGCGCGGCTGCCACGCGCCGCCTCCGTGGAGAGTGGACGAGTTGGCCTTGGCGTAGCAGAGCTGGCACATGCGGCCCATGATAATGAGCCGTGTCCAAGCCCCTGTCAGACAACATCACCGCCCCCGCGCGAACCGGGCGATTCGACGAGTGGGTCAGCGCCCTGCGCGTGTACCTGGAACCGGCCACCTGGCGCATGCTGTTCCTCGGCTTCTCGGCCGGCCTGCCGCTGCTGCTGGTGCTGGGCACGCTCAGCTTCCGCCTGCGCGAGGCGGGCATCGATCGCACCACCATCGGGTATCTGTCGTGGGTGGGCCTGGCCTACGGCTTCAAATGGGCCTGGGCGCCGCTGGTGGACCGGCTGCCGCTGCCGGGCCTGACGCGCTGGCTGGGACGCCGGCGCAGCTGGCTGCTGTTGTCGCAGGCGGCGGTGGCCGCCGGCCTGGTCGGCATGGCGCTGGTCGACCCGCGCACCCAACTGCAGGCGGTGGTGGGCTTCGCGCTGCTGGTGGCCTTCGCCTCGGCCACGCAGGACATCGCCCTGGACGCGTTCCGCATCGAATCGGCCGACACCGAACGCCAGGCGGCGCTGGCGGCGGCCTACCAGACCGGCTACCGGCTGGCCATGATCTGGTCCGGCGCCGGCGTGCTGTGGCTCGCCGCCAGGGCCGAGCTGCCCGCCGCGGCGGTGGGCGCCGCCGGGCACCAGCAGGCGGCCTGGCAGCTGGCGTACCTGGTGATGGCCGCGTCCATGGCCGTGGGCCTGCTCACGGTGCTGCTCTCGCCCGAGCCGCTGCGCCGCGCGCTGCCGCCGCCGCGCAACCTGGCCGGCTGGATGCGCGAGGCCGTGGTCGAGCCCTTCGCCGATTTCATCCGCCGCTACCGCTGGCAGGCCGCCCTCATCCTGGCGCTGATTGCCGTGTACCGCATCAGCGACGTGGTGATGGGCATCATGGCCAACCCGTTCTACGTCGACATGGGCTATTCCAAGGACGAGGTCGCCGCGGTGTCCAAGGCTTATGGCGTGGCCATGACCCTGCTGGGCGCTTTCGTCGGCGGCGTGCTGGCGCTGCGCCTGGGGGTCATGCGGGTGCTGATGCTGGGCGCGGTGCTCAGCGCCGGCAGCAACCTGTTGTTCGCCTGGCTGGCCGGGCACGGCCACGACCTGCGCGCGCTGGTGCTGGTGATCTCGGCCGACAACCTGGCCTCGGGCATCGCCTCGGCGGCCTTCATCGCCTATCTCTCGGGACTGACCAACGTGAGCTACTCGGCCACGCAGTACGCGCTTTTCAGCTCGATCATGCTGCTGCTGCCCAAGTGGCTGGCCGGCTTCTCGGGCCAGTTCGTCGACCACTTCGGCTACGGCAGCTTCTTCATCACCACCGCCTGCCTCGGGCTGCCGGTGCTGGTGCTGGTGGCGCTGGCGGCGCGGGTGCGGCCGGCCGCGCCATCCTGAGGCGCAGCACGCCGGGTTTACCTTTCTTTACGGTGGCGACAAGCGCGCGTGCCTGCCGGCCCGCAGCATCGGCGCGATACCCGTCGCTACCATGCCCGACATGCCGAACCTGCTGATGATCGAAGACGACGCCCGCCTGGCCCAGATGGTGGGCGAGTACCTGCAGAAGTCGGGCTTCGGCATCACGCATGCGGCCGACGGCCGGGCCGGGCTGGCACTGCTCGACCCACCCCCGGCCACCGGCCTGCCGGACCTGGTGATCCTCGACCTGATGCTGCCGGACATGGACGGCCTGGAAGTGTGCCGGCGCCTGCGCGCCCTGCCCCACGAGGCGAGCCGGGTTCCCGTGCTGATGCTCACCGCCAAGGGCGACCCGCTGGACCGCGTGATCGGGCTGGAGCTGGGTGCCGACGATTACCTGCCCAAGCCCTTCGAGCCGCGCGAGCTGCTGGCCCGCATCCGCGCCGTGCTGCGCCGACGCGGCGAGAGCGCACCGGCGGCGAACCGCGTGATGCGCTTCGGCTCGCTGGAGATCGACCGCGACGCTCGCACCGTCGCCCTCGCCGGCAGGCCCTGCGAGCTCACCTCCTACCAGTTCGACCTGCTTGCAGCCCTGGCCGAGCGGGCCGGCCGCGTGCTCACCCGCGACCAGATCATGGAAGCGGTGCGCGGGCGTGAGCTGGAGGCCTTCGACCGGTCCATCGACGTGCACATGGGGCGCATCCGGGCGGCCATCGAGGACGACGCCAAGAACCCGCGCCGCATCCTCACCGTGCGCGGCGTGGGCTATGTCTTCGCCAAGCAGCAAGACTAGAAAAACCACCGAGGACGTGATGCCCATCACGCGGTTTCCGCTCTACCTGCGCATCTGGCTCGCCGTGGTGGCGGCCGTGGCCCTGATCAGCGGGGTGGTGGGCTGGTGGTGGCAGGCCGCGCGCGACGAGCGGCCGGCGCGGGAGATGATCATCCGCAGCGAGTCGGGCGAGGTGCTGGGACAGTCGCGCGGGCGGCCGTTGTTCGTTCCAGGCGAGGGGCTGGAATTCCGGGTGCCGCTGGACGACGGCAGCACCGTGTACGTGCAGCTGCCGGTGCGGCCGCGCCCTCCCGGAGGCGGGCCGCCGCCGCGGCCCTGGTTCCGCGGCACCACCGGCTTTTTCTGGATGCTGGCCTTCACCGCCCTGGCCGTGGCCATCGGCAGCTACCCGGTGGTGCGACGCCTGACCAGGCGGCTGGAGGCCCTGCACAGCGGGGTGGAGCGCTGGGGCGCCGGCGACCTGAGCGCACGGGTGGACGAATCCGGCTCCGACGAGGCCGCCCACCTCGCGCGCCGCTTCAACCACGCGGCCGCGCGCGTCGAGCAGCTGGTGCAAAGCCAGAAATCCCTGCTGGCCAACGCGTCGCACGAATTGCGCTCGCCCCTGGCGCGTATCCGCATGGGGCTGGAGCTGATGAACGGCGGCGGTGACCCGCGGGCCGCGCGGTCGGAGATCGCCCGTGACATCGCCGAGCTGGACCAGCTGATCGACGAGATCCTGCTGGCCAGCCGGCTGGACGCGCGCGACCTGGACCTGGGGCCGACCGAGCCGGTGGACCTCACCGGCCTGGCGGCGGAAGAATCCGCCCGCACCGGGGCCGAGCTGCTGGCGGCGGCCGAAGAGCGGCCAGTGCTGGTGCAAGGGATTCCCCGCCTGCTGCGGCGACTGGTGCGCAACCTGCTGGAGAACGCGCGCCGCTACAGCGACGGCCCGGTCACCGTCGAGGTCGGGCAAGAAGGCGGCGATGCCGTGCTGCGGGTTCGCGACCAGGGCCCCGGCGTGCCGCCCGCGCTGCGGGAACGCATCTTCGAGCCGTTCTACCGGCTGCCCGGCGCCAGCGAACGGGCCGGCGGGGTGGGCCTGGGGCTGGCGCTGGTCAGGTCGATCGCGCAGCGGCACGGCGGCAGCGTGCGCTGCGACGGCCAGCCCGGCGGCGGTGCGTGCTTCAGCGTGCGACTGCCGGCGTTGGCGAGCTCGCAGCCAGGGCCGCCAGCGCCCGCTGCGAATCCAGGTCGACCAGGCAGCGGTGGTGACCCAGCGGGCACTCGCGCTCGAAGCACGGCGCGCAATCGAGCGGCGGCTGGTAACCCGGGTCCTGCTTGAGCCAAAGCACCCGTGCCCGCTCGTTCAGCGGTGGCGTGTGCAGCGGGCTGGTGGACCCGAACAAGGCCACCTGCGGCACGCCGAAGGCGGCGGCCACGTGCATCAGGCCCGAGTCGTTGCTGACCATGGCCCGGGCGGCGGCGATCAGGGCGAAGGCCTCGGCCAGTGCGGTGCGCCCGGCCAGGTTGCGGCAGCGCCCTGCGGCGGCCTGCGCGATTTCCTCGCACAAGGCCGACTCCTTGCCCGAGCCGAGCAGCAGCACCGGCGCGTCCAGCGCCGCTGCGAGCTGCGCGTAGTGCGCGGCCGGCCAGCGCTTGGAGCCGCCGAACTCGGCGCCCGGCGCGAAGGTGTAGAAGCCCTGTGCCGGCAGGCCGTGCGCGTTCAGCACCCGCTCCAGCTCGGCAGCCGGCAGGCTCAGCTGCGGCCGGTCGGCCGCCACATCGGCCTCGCCGCTGAGCGCCGAGTAGAAGGCCACCATGGGCGGCTTGCTGGCCGGGTTCTTCAAGCGGTGCGTCAGCAGGCCCACCCGCGCCTCGCCCAGGTAGCCCACGCGGCGGGGAATGCCCGCCAGCAGCGGCAGCAGCGCGCTCTTGAACGAGTTGGGCAGCACGTAGGCCGTGTCGAAGCGCCCGTGCAGCTCGCGCCCCAGCCGCCGCCGCGCCGCCCACTGCAGGCCGCCGTGCTGGAACGGAAACTCGATCACCTCGGACACCTGCGGCATGGCGCGGTAGACCGGTGCCACCCAGGGGAGCGCGCCCACCGTGAGGCGCTCGCCGCGCGCGGCCAGGCGGCGCATGAGGGGTTCGGTCATCACCGCGTCCCCGATCCACTGGGGAGACACGACGAGCGTCCCCCCCGGAGTGGCCTTGCGGCCAGGCCCCGTGAATCCCCCCGAGGGGGGCGCCACCGATGGCCCGGCGAAGCCGGTTCCATGGTGGCCGCTGGAAGCGGGCGCGCGGGCTGCGTCCGCGGTGGACGGAGATGCCTTCATCCGACTGGCCTTCTCCGGCCCATCCCGGTCAATGGCCTGCCGCGTGTTCGCCAGGCTTGAGGGCGTACACGGTGCCGCAGTACGGGCACTTGGCCTCGCCGCTGCTCGCCAGGTCGAGGTACACGCGCGGGTGGGTGTTCCACAGCTTCATGTGGGCCTTGGGGCTGGGGCAGAAGACGCCGCCGTTGCCGTTGAGGTCGGTGGCCAGCAGCTCGATGACCGTTTCCTTGCGTGGGACGGTGGTGCTCATCGCCTAAACCTTGGTCAACCAGTGGGCGTACTTGGGGTTGCGGCCGTTGACGATATCGAAGAAGGCCGACTGCAGCTTCTCGGTGATGGGGCCGCGCGAGCCGGCGCCGATCTGCACGCGGTCGAGCTCGCGAATGGGCGTGACCTCGGCGGCGGTGCCGGTGAAGAAGGCCTCGTCGGCGATGTAGATCTCGTCGCGCGTGATGCGCTTCTGCACGATCTCGAAGCCCAGGTCGGCGGCGATGTGGAAGACGGTGTTGCGGGTGATGCCGTTGAGCGCGCCGGCCGACAGGTCGGGCGTGTAGATGCGGCCGTCCTTGATCACGAAGATGTTCTCGCCCGCGCCTTCGCTCACGAAGCCCGACGAATCGAGCAGCAGGGCTTCGTCGTAGCCGTCGTCCACGGCTTCCATGTTGGCCAGGATGGAATTGGAGTAGTTGGACACCGCCTTGGCCTGCGTCATCGTGATGTTCACGTGGTGGCGGGTGTAGCTGGAGGTCTTGACGCGGATGCCGCGCTTGATGCCCTCTTCGCCCAGGTACGCGCCCCAGGCCCAGGCCGCGACCATCAGGTGCACCCGGTTGCCCTTGGGGCTCACGCCCAGCTTTTCCGAGCCGTACCAGGTGAGCGGGCGCAGGTAGCAGCTTTCGAGCTTGTTGGCCCGCACCACCGCACGCTGCGCCTCGTTGACCTCCTCCTTGGTGAAGGGGATGGTCATGCGCAGGATCTTGGCGCTGTTGAACAGGCGGTCGGTGTGTTCCTTCAGGCGGAAGATCGCGGTGCCCTGCTCCGTGTTGTAGGCCCGCACGCCCTCGAAGGCGCCGCAGCCGTAATGGAGGGTGTGGCTCAGCACATGGATCTTGGCGTCGCGCCAGTCGACCATCTCACCGTCCATCCAGATCTTGCCGTCACGGTCGGCCATGCTGGGAACAACGCTCATGCTTCGTCCTTGGGGATCGTTGGGAAAAGTGTTCGATTTTAGGGGGCGGCCGGGGTGTCGCCCGCCGGCGCCGGTGCCGGCTCGGCCTCGACGGGCGGCCGGTAGAGGGACCACTTCACCAGCCGGCCATCGAGAAATTCGCAGGTGACGCTCGAGCCGCCGGGGTCGGTCCAGCGATAGACCTCGGGCTGCTGGTCCTTGGGCGAAAGCAGTTCGCCCAGGGACCGGGTCATGGCCATCACGTGCATCAGCGTGACCTTGGGCTTGAGCTTGACGTTGAGCATCACCGCGCTGGCCACATAGCCGATGGGCCGCTCGGCCGCCTGCTTGAGCACGTGCATGAGTCGGGTGAAATGCAGCAGCAGCCACATCAGCAGCGCACCACTGGCGACGGCGAAGCCGGGCCAGCCGTAACGGTCCCAGGCGAAATAAATGACGGCGATCCCCGCCAGGGGGATCAGGAATCGTTGGAAGCGGTTCATGGCCGGAATTGTCTCGCGCCCTCCGCCGGCCCCGACTGCGGATGCTGCGTAGCCGGCCTACGCACGGTCTCGCAAGCGGCAGGAACTCGACGTCCGCCTGGAGAAGAGAAGGCCAGGCCGCCGCGCAGCGGCAGGCCCTTCCAGCAGCTACCGCGGAACCGGCTTTGCCGGGCCGCTGGTTGCGCCCCCCGGGAGGAGGCGCCGCAGGCGCTTCGGGGGGTCAAGTGATCCCCCGCACGACCTCCATCGCCTCCTCGATCCGCTCGACCGGGTGGATCGTCAGCCCCTCCAGTTCGCGGCTGCCCTTGCGCGGCGCGTTGGCCTTGGGCACCACGGCCACCGAGAACCCCAGCTTGGCCGCCTCGCGCAGCCGCTCCTGGCCGCGCGGCGCCGGCCGCACCTCGCCCGCAAGCCCCACCTCGCCGAAGGCGATGAAGCCGCGCGGCAGGGCCCGGCCGCGCAGCGAGGAGGTGATGGCCAGCATGGCCGCCAGGTCGGCCGCCGGTTCACTGATGCGCACGCCGCCCACCGCGTTGACGAACACGTCCTGGTCCATGCAGGCCACGCCGGCATGCCGGTGCAGCACCGCCAGCAGCATGGCCAGCCGGTCACGCTCCAGGCCCACCGACAGCCGGCGCGGGCTGGGGCCGCCGCTGTCGACCAGCGCCTGGATCTCCACCAGCAGCGGGCGCGTGCCCTCCAGCGTCACCAGCACGCAGCTGCCGGGCACCGGTTCGCTGTGCTGCGACAGGAAGATGGCGCTGGGATTGGCCACGCCCTTGAGGCCTCGTTCGGTCATGGCGAACACGCCGATCTCGTTGACGGCGCCGAAGCGGTTCTTGATGGCGCGCACCAGGCGAAAGCTCGAATGCGTGTCGCCCTCGAAGTACAGCACCGTGTCCACGATGTGCTCCAGCACGCGCGGGCCGGCCAGCGCGCCTTCCTTGGTCACGTGGCCCACCAGGACCACGGTGGTGCCGCCGGCCTTGGCCGCGCGGGTGAGGTGGGCGGCGCATTCGCGCACCTGGGCCACGCTGCCCGGCGCGGAGCTGAGCTGGTCGGAGTAGACGGTCTGGATCGAGTCGATCACCGCCACCGCCGGCTGCGCCGAAGCGAGCGTGGCCAAGATCTTCTCCAGCTGGATCTCGGCCAGCACCTTCACTTGCGAGCGGTCCAGCCCCAGGCGGCGCGAGCGCAGCGCCACCTGGGCGCCGGACTCTTCGCCGGTGATGTAGAGCGTGCTCACGCCGGAGCGCTGCAGGCCGTCCAGCGCCTGCAACAGCAGGGTGGACTTGCCGATGCCCGGATCGCCCCCGATCAGCACCACCCCGCCTTCGACCATGCCGCCGCCCAGCACCCGGTCGAGCTCGTCGATGCCGGTGGGCGTGCGCGCGACCTCGGCCGCCTCGATGTCGGCCAGCACCGCCAGCTCGGCGCTCTTGGCCAAGGGCGCGAAGCGGTTGCGCACGGGCGCGGCGGGCGCCTCGGCGATGCCCTCGACCAGGGTGTTCCAGGCCTCGCAGTGCGGGCATTTGCCCAGCCAGCGCGGGCTGGTGCCCCCGCACTCGGAGCAGGTGTAGACGGTTTTTTCCTTGGCCATCGGGCGATTGTCGGCGGCGCGCGCTGGCGCTTGCCCGCACTGGTCAGGCCAAGCCGCCATCGAAGGCCATCTGCACCTGGCAAGGTACTGCCCACCAAGCTGAGACTGCGGATCCCCTGGTAAACGCTGACCGTGTCAGCTTCGGCAGGGGTTCGATCTCGAAAGCCAACTACAACCTGCCCCGGCAGGAGACCGCCCCCACCAACCAAGCCAACCTAGGCCTCGGAAACCCTGTCATCCGGAACGCGACAAATCCCGCGCCCACATCCGTCCGCACGCGTCCACGCAGGAATCCACATGCAACCGATCCACTTCCCACCCGTTCGCGCCCGCGATACCAAACACCCGCACGGCCGCGACACCAAAGCCCCCTTGTTGCCACGCGGTGCGGCAGTCTCCCGCCGGACCGCCCTTGCGGCGCGCTCTCTTCCAGAGCCAGGCCGTCTTCTCACCACTCGGCGCCCGGCTCAAGGCAGCCGGGGCTTGGCCAGGGTCCTGGAGCACATGGCGCTCGAAATGCCCGAAGCGCGCGGCGCCATCGAGCAGTTCTATGTGCGCATGGCGACCGCCGACGACGAATCCGACCTGTCGCACGTTTTATTCGCCCTCGGCCGCGAGCTCGGCGGAGCGCAGATGCCGGACCGCATTCGAGACCAACTGCTCGATCAGGTCCCGCTCCTCGTACTTGCCTGGCGGGAGACTCGGCCTGACCTCGAAGCGCGGCGGGTGGGGGTCAGCTTCACACGTAGGCTGCTGATACTGGCGGATCCGGTCCTAGTTGCCCGACAAGCATCCGCACTTATCGAGCGGGTACTGGACCGTACGCGCTGGACCAGGTCGCCTCAATCCATGACCCTCGAGCTCGACGACCTGTTGTTGAGTTTGCACTTTGCGGATGGGCCCTACGTGACCAGGCTGCGAGAGCGACTCGAGCCGTTCTCAGGGAACTTCCACTGACCGCCTATCGGGCGGCCATTGGCATTGCAAATTTGCTTGGCAAACAACAGAGGCACTACCTGGGCCGGATGCTGGCTGGCACAGACGAAGCAAGATTCGCCGCCACGTGGCTCGGGTTGACCGACCGGCTGCACCCAGCACCTTGGCGCGGTCCGGAGTGCCGCTTCGAGTTAACCAGTTCGGCCCTACAGGAGACGATCGACTTGCTGGTCACCGTCCTCGACACAGTGGCGGCGCAGCGCAGCACGAGCTCGGCACCGAACGCCCGAACCCGGACTTGGTGTGCCGGAATGGCACTGGCAATGCAGATACAGCGGCACGGTCGGTGGCCCGGCTGGCCTGAAGAGCACGTCCCCTCCTGGTTTCCCGAGTCGGACCCGGCGACCTGGCCCGCCGGCGACCGGCAGGCGGACACACCGCCATGGCGCATTGAAATCGCCCGGGGTTACAACTTGATGGACTGGCGCGCCCCTGCGCCGCGATTGAACGCTGCGCTCCTGCCCCAGGACGAGGCGGCCCGCGCCGACCTGCACCGAGCCTTCCGCATGCTGCTGACCGGTGCGGAAGAACTCCACCAAGACCCACGGGTGTTCGCCACTGAACTGCTGGAGCCACAAGAGCGCATCGAAGCACTGATCGAGTGGGCCGGCCAGCCGCGAAATGCCGAGGACCCGTGGCGGTTCACGCCGGCGCGCGCTCTGCTGTGTCAGCAACTTTTGTTGCTGGCCCCGGGCGCTCCAGCGGCACCGGCGACTTCCAGCACGGGTCGGCCCGCCAGCGCCAGCGCGTCCCGAGCGGACGGCTTGCAGCTCGGCGCTGGCTCGCTGCGCTCGATGACGCTCGCTTGCGCCCCTGGCCGAGCCAGCGCCATCGAGTCCCTGGACGACGACGAGACCGATGCGCCGCGCCTGAGGGCACCCGACTCCAAGCACGGGCACAGCGCTACGGTCCCGCTTCCGCAGCTGTTCCGTGGCGAGCAGGCGGCCGACCGGTGGCAGAGGACAGCACGCGTCGCGGCCGCCACGGAGCTGCTGCGCTTTTATGACGCCTTTATCGAGCGCGCGCACGCGGCCGAAGGCCAACCGGGCTCCCTCAGCCCGGGCTTCGCCCTGCGCACGCTCAAACGTGAGCTGTTTTACCTGTCGGCTGCCGCCCAGCAGCGCGCCGCCATCGCGCAGCTGCTCGGGCCCCATCTGGAGCTGGTGCGGCAGCGATTGCGCGTCGGCGCGCAGGGCCTCGAAAGCGGCGCAAATGCGTCGCGATCAACGGGCATATCCCTGGCCACCCCACCCATGACCAGCCGTTCACCGGCCACCGGCATGGATTGAGGCTCGAGGCGAGCCCTTGGCGGCGCGCCACATCGAGACGGGTCGGCGCGCAGCACGCTACGCCGCGAACGGCGGGTCACTGCAGGCCATCGAGCGCCTGCAGCAGCAGGGTGGACTTGCCGATGCCCGGATCGCCCCCGATCAGCACCACCCCGCCTTCGACCATGCCGCCGCCCAGCGCACTCGGAGTAGGTGTAGACGGTTTTTTCCTTGGCCGTGGGGACGATTGCCCAGGGTGGCCGTGGCCTTCAGGACTTGCGCACGGGACGCGACCCCGGGACGCGACATGAGGGAAACGTCGCGCTTGCCGCGAATCCTTTTTCATTTAACATGTTAAGCAATTCAGTCCGGACCCCACCGCATGTCAGCGCGCTTCACCCACCGCAACCTGCCGCGCCTGCTGCTGCAGGCCCGCGAGGCCGTGATGGCCCACACCCGGCCCAGCCTGCGCGAGCACGGCCTGTCCGACCAGCAGTGGCGGGTCTTGCGCGTGCTGGGCGAGCACGGCACGGTGGAGACCGGGCGCATCGCGCGCGAGGCCTTCATCCTGGGCCCCAGCCTCAGCGGCGTGCTGGCGCGCATGGAGCGCGACGGGCTGGTGCAGCGCGAGCGCGACCCGCAGGATCAGCGGCGTACCGTGGTCGAGGCCACGGCGCGAGGAAAGGCGCTGGTGCAGGCACTCAGCGATGGCATCGAGGCGCACTATGCCTGGATGGAAAAGTCGCTTGGCCGGCAGAACCTGCGGCAGTTGTATGAGTTGCTCGATCGGCTGATCGAGCTGGAGCAACCCGGATGAAGACGCCCTCCCCCCGGCAAGGTGTTCTTGCCCTGACCCACCCCACCGAGGGCGCTGGCGCCCTCCGCGCATCACCAAAGGCCACGCATGACACGCATCGACCACCTGATCGCCGGCAAGCGCGTTGCCGGCCGCGATTATTTCGAGACGCTGAACCCGGCCACCCAGGAGGTGCTGGCCGAGGTGGCCGCCGGCGGCGAAGCCGAGGTCGATGCCGCGGTCGCCGCCGCGAAGGAAGCCTTCCCCCGTTGGGCCGGGCTGCCCGCGCCGCAACGGGCCAGGCTGGTGCGCCGGCTGGGCGAGCTGATCACGCAGCACGTGCCCGAGCTCTCGCGCACCGAGACTGACGACACCGGCCAGGTGATCGCGCAGACCGGCAAGCAGCTGGTGCCGCGCGCGGCCGACAACTTCCAGTACTTCGCCGAGATGTGCACCCGGGTGGACGGCCACACCTACCCGACCGACACGCACCTGAACTACACGCTGTTCCATCCCGTGGGCGTGTGCGCGCTCATCTCGCCCTGGAACGTGCCCTTCATGACCGCCACCTGGAAAGTGGCGCCCTGCCTGGCGTTCGGCAATACCGCGGTGCTGAAGATGAGCGAGCTGTCGCCGTTGACGGCGGCCCGCCTGGGCGAGCTGGCGCTGGAGGCGGGCATTCCGCCCGGCGTGCTGAACCTGGTGCACGGCTTCGGCAAGGACGCGGGCGAGCCGCTGGTGCGGCACCGGGACGTGCGCGCCATCTCCTTCACCGGCTCCACCGCCACGGGCAACCGCATCGTCAAGGAGGCGGGGCTGAAGAAGTTCAGCATGGAGCTGGGCGGCAAGAGCCCGTTCGTGATCTTCGACGACGCCGACCCCGCGCGCGCACTGGATGCGGCGGTGTTCATGATCTTCTCCAACAACGGCGAGCGCTGCACCGCCGGCAGCCGCATCCTGGTGCAGCAATCCATCTACGCCGAGTTCGTGCAGAAGTTCGCCGAGCGTGCGCGCCGCATCACCGTGGGCGACCCGCAGGACGAGCGCACCATCGTCGGCCCCATGATCTCGGCCGGCCACCTGGCCAAGGTGCGCGGCTACATCGAACGCGGCGTGCAGGAAGGCGCCACGCTGGTCTGCGGCGGGCTGGACACGCCGCAACTGCCGGATCGGGTGAAGAAGGGCCACTACGTGCTGCCCACGGTGTTCGCCGACGTGGACAACCGCATGGCCATCGCCCAGGACGAGATCTTCGGGCCCGTGGCCTGCCTCATTCCGTTCAAGGACGAAGCCGACGCCATCCGCATCGCCAACGACATCGACTACGGGCTGTCCAGCTACGTCTTCACCGAGAACATCGGTCGCGCGCACCGCGTGGCCGCCGCCATCGAGGCCGGCATGTGCTTCGTCAACAGCCAGAACGTGCGCGACCTGCGGCAGCCCTTCGGCGGCACCAAGGCCTCGGGCACCGGGCGCGAGGGCGGCACCTGGAGCTACGAGGTCTTCCTCGAACCCAAGAACGTCGCGGTGTCCCTGGGCTCGCACCCCATCCCCCACTGGGGAGCCTGACCATGGGCACGCTCGCACTCGCCGCCAAGATCACGCACGTGCCCTCGATGTACCTGAGCGAGCTGGACGGCGCGCGCAAGGGCTCGCGCCAGGACGCCATCGACGGGCACGTCGAGATCGGCCGCCGCTGCCGCGAACTGGGCGTGGACACCATCGTGGTGTTCGACACGCACTGGCTGGTCAACGCCAACTACCACATCAACTGCGCGCCCCGCTGGAAGGGGCTGTACACCAGCAACGAGCTGCCGCACTTCATCAGCAACCTGCCCTTCGAGTTCCCGGGCAACCCGACGCTGGGCCGGCTGCTGGCCGAGGTGGCCAACGAGATGGGCGTGGAGACGCTGGCGCACGACGCCACCACCCTCAATCCCGAGTACGGCACGCTGGTGCCCATGCGCTACATGAATGCCGACCAGCACTTCAAGGTGGTGTCGGTGTCGGCCCTGTGCATGGCCCACTACCTCGATGACAGCGCGCGCCTGGGCTGGGCCATCCGGCGCGCCGTGGAAGAGCGCTACGACGGCACGGTGGCGGTGTTCGCCAGCGGTTCGTTGTCGCACCGCTTCGCGCAGAACGGGTTGGCCCCCGAGTACGGCTTCAAGATCTGGAGCCCCTTCTTGGAGACGCTCGATCGCGACGTGGTGCGGCTGTGGGAACAGGGCGAGTGGAAGACCTTCTGCGGCATGTTGCCGGAGTACGCGGCCAAGGGCCACGGCGAAGGCTTCATGCACGACACCGCCATGCTGCTGGGCGCGCTGGGCTGGTCCGACTATGACGGCCGGGCCGAGGTGGTCACGCCCTACTTCGGCGCCTCGGGCACGGGGCAGATCAACGCCGTGTTCCCGGTCACGCCGCAGTCCGGCGGCGCCATCCCCAAGGCGCGCGCCTCCTCGGCCGAGGGCTACACCGCCATCAGCAGCCGGCTCTGAGCCCCATGCCGCACCTGGTCATCCTCTACACGCCCAACCTCGAGGGCAAGACCGATCTGGACGCGCTGTGCCGCAGCCTGGCCGACGCCATGCTGGCGCTGCGCGACGAAGCCGGAAAACCCGTGTTCCCCACCGGCGGCACCCGCGTGCTGGCCTACCCCGCGCGGCACTACGCGGTGGCCGACGGCCGGCGCGACTATGCCTTCATGTACCTCAACCTGCGCATGGGCCAGGGCCGCAGCGACGCGGTGAAACGGGCGGCAGGCGACACGCTGCTGGCCACCGTCAAGCGCCACTTCGCGCCCATCTTCGACGACGAGCCGATCGGCATCACCGTGCAGGTCGACGAAAGCCCGGGGCAGGTGTACGACGGCAAGCACAGCTCGCTGCACGGCTTGTTTCCTTGATCTCCTTTTTCCCACCCCCCCGTCCATGCTCACTCCCGACCAGATCCAGGCCCTCGCCGCCGAACTCCACCAGAGCGAACGCACCCGCGTGCAGGTGGAGCACTTCAGCAAGCGCTTTCCCGGCATGACGCTCGAGGACGGCTACGCCATCTCGCGCGCCTGGGTGGCGATGAAGCGGGCCGAGGGCCGGCAGGTGCGTGGGCACAAGATCGGACTGACCTCGCGCGCCATGCAGCTGTCCAGCCAGATCGACGAACCGGATTACGGCACCCTGCTCGACGACATGTTCTTCGAGCCGGGCGCCATTCCCACCAGCCGCTTCATCGCGCCGCGGGTGGAGGTCGAACTCGCCTTCGTCCTCAAGCGCCGGCTGCAGGGCGAAGGGCTCGGCGTCGATGACGTGCTCGACGCCACCGAGTACGTGCAGCCGGCCATCGAGATCATCGACTCGCGCATCGAGCAGTTCGACCGCCATACCCGCGCCATGCGCCGGGTGCAGGACACCATCAGCGACAACGCCGCCAATGCCGGGGTGATTCCCGCCGGCCGCAAGGCGGCGCCGCGCGAACTCGACCTGCCCTGGTGCGGCGCCATCCTGCGCTGCAACGGCGTGGTCGAGGAGACCGGGCTGGCCGCCGGCGTGCAAGGGCACCCGGCCATCGGCGTGGCCTGGCTGGCCGGCAAGCTCGCCCCCTGGGGCGAATGCCTGGAAGCGGGCGAGCTGGTGCTGGCCGGCTCGTTCACGCGACCCGTGGCGGCGCGTGCCGGCGACCGGTTCGAGGCCGACTACGGCACGCTGGGCCGCTTCGAGTTCCATTTCGCCTGAGACCACCATGCAGACACTCGTGAACCCCTTCAAGGCGGCGCTGGCCGCCAAGCGCCCGCAGATCGGCCTGTGGCTGGGCCTGGCCAACGCCTACACCGCCGAGATCTGCGCCGGCGCCGGCTTCGACTGGCTGCTGGTGGACGGCGAGCATTCGCCCAACGACCTGCAGACGCTGCTGGGCCAGGCCCAGGCGATCGCCGGCTACCCGACGACGCACGCCGTCGCCCGGGTGCCGGTGGGCCACGGCCACGCCGGGCAGGCGCTGATCAAGCAGTACCTGGACATCGGCTACCAGACGCTGCTGGTGCCCATGGTGGAAACGCCCGAGCAGGCGGCGGCCATCGTGCGCTGTGCCCGCTACCCGGGCGACGGACTGCGCGGCATGGCCGGCGCCCGCGCCTCGCGCTGGGGGCGCATGCCGCGCTACGCGCAGGAAGCCAATGCGCAGGTCTGCATGCTGCTGCAGATCGAAAGCCAGGCGGGCCTGGACCACCTCGACGCGATCGCCGCGCTGGACGGCGTGGACGGCGTGTTCATCGGCCCCACCGACCTGGCCGCGTCCCTGGGCCACGGCGGCAACGCCGGGCACCCGGCGGTGCAGGAGGCCGTCGAGGACGCCATCGGGCGCATCGGGCGCTCGGGCAAGGCCGCTGGCATCCTCACCGCCGACGAGGCGCTGGCACGGCGCTACCTGTCGCTGGGCGCCACCTTCGTCGCCGTGGGCCTGGACACCAACCTGCTGGCACGCAGCACCAGCGCGCTGGCGGCGCGGTTCAAGAGCGATGTGCCGGCGCCCGCACCCGTCGCCGGTTCGACCTACTGAGGACCCGGCCATGAGCGGATCGGATTCGAGCACCCCGCGCCGGCTGCGGTCGGCCACCATGCACGAAGGCCTGCTGCGTGCCAGCTCGCGCGGCTTCCTGCATGCCCTCGGGCAGGACGACGACGACATCGCGCGCGCGCACATCGGCGTGTTCCACACGGGCGGCGAGATGAGCCCGTGCAACGCCAACCTGCGCGAGCAGGCGCAGCATGCCAAGACCGGCATCTACGCCGCCGGCGGCATGCCGCACGAATGCCCGGTGGTGTCGGTCTCCGACGGCCTGACCATGGCGCATTCGGGCATGCGCTTCTCGCTGATCTCGCGCGAGCTGATCGCCGACAGCGTGGAGGCGTCCACGCGCGGCCACCAGTGGGACGGCATCTTCGCGATCGGCGCCTGCGACAAGAACCTGCCCGGGCTGATGATGGGCATCGTGCGCTGCAACGTGCCGGGCGTGTTCGTGCACGGCGGCGCGGCGCTGCCCGGACGGCTGCACGGGCAGGACATCAACGCCGTGCACAACTACGAGACCATCGGCCGCGTGCTCACCGGCGACGCCACGGCCGAGGACCTCGCGGCCGTGACCCACGCCTGCATCCCGACCGCGGGCGCCTGCGCCGGCCAGTTCACGGCCAACACCATGGGCATGGTGTCCGAGGCGCTGGGGCTGGCGCCGATCGGCTCGTCCATGATCCCCGCCGTCTACAGCGAACGCGCGCCGATGCTGAGGCGTGCCGCGCGCATCCTGATGCGCGCGGTGTCGGGCGACGCCCCGCTGCCGCGCGAGGTGGTGACGCGCCAGGCGCTGGAGAACGCCTGCGCCGTGGTCTCGGCCACCGGCGGCTCGACCAACGCGGCGCTGCACCTGCCGGCCATCGCGCACGAGGCCGGCATCCGCTTCCACCTGGACGACGTGGCCGAGGTGTTCGCCCGCACGCCGCTGATCGGCGACCTCAGCCCCGGCGGACGCTTCCATGCGCGCGACGTGCACGAGATCGGCGGCGCCGGGGTGATCCTGCGCGAGCTGCTGCGCGGCGGCTTCCTGCACGGCGACGCGCTCACCTGCACCGGCCGCACGCTGGCCGAGGAACTCGCCCACGCCCCCGATCCCGACGGCGAGGTGGTGCGCCGCGTCGAGAACGCCCGCGCCGCCGAAGGTGGGGTGGCGGTGCTCAAGGGCAACCTTTGCCCGGACGGCGCCCTGCTGAAGACCGCGGGCCTGGCCACCTTGGTGTTCAGCGGCCCGGCCCGTGTCTTCGAGTGCGAGGAAGACGCGCAGGAGGCGGTGCAGCACCGGCGCTACCAGGCCGGCGACGTGCTGGTGATCCGCAACGAAGGCCCGCGCGGCAGCCCGGGCATGCGCGAGATGCTGGGCATCACCGCGCTGCTCTATGGCCAGGGCATGGGCGACCGGGTGGCCCTGCTGACCGATGGCCGCTTCTCCGGCGCGACCCGCGGCCTGTGCATCGGCTACGCCGGGCCCGAGGCCGCCGACGGCGGGCCCATCGCCGCCCTGCGCGACGGCGACCGCATCCACATCGACGCCCGGCCACAGGCCCGGCGCATCGAAGTGGACCTCACCCCCGAACAACTGGCCACCCGCCTGGCCGAGCGCCTGCCGCGTGCGGCGCCGCGCGGCGGCCTGCTGGAGAAATACGCCGCCACCGTCCGCCCCAGCCACCAGGGGGCGGTGACGCACTCCGGCGGGGTGGTCTGGCTGCGCGACGAAACCTGATCGATCCCGGCACACCAAGGAGTACAAGCCCATGAACGCCGCCGACAAGCCCGCCGCCGCACCTGCCGGCATGCACCCCGACGAGTGGCAGGCCCGCGTGCAGCTGGCCGCCTGCTACCGCGTGTTCGACATGCTGGGCTGGGTGGAGATGATCTACAACCACATCACGGTGCGGCTGCCCGACAGCGTCACCGGCGGCCAGAAGCACTTCCTGATCAACCCGTTCGGCCTGCATTACAGCGAGGTCACGCCGGACAACCTGGTCAAGGTCGACCTGCAGGGCAACAAGCTGCAGGACACGCGCTGGTCGGTGAACCCGGCCGGCTTCACCGTGCACGCCGCCATCCACGAGGGCGTGCCCGAGGCCCACTGCGTGATGCACACGCACACCACCGCCGGCGTGGCCGTGGCCTGCACCCAGGGCGGGATGGCGCAGAACAACTTCTATTCGGCGCAGCTCGGCGGCCTGGTGGCGTACCACGACTTCGAGGGCATCACCATCCACGCCGACGAAGGGCCGCGCCTGCTGGCCAGCATGGACGGCAAGCCGCTGGTGATCCTGCGCAACCACGGTCTGCTCGCCTGGGCACCCACGTTGCCGCTGGCTTTCGTGCGGCTGTGGACGCTGCAGCGCGCCTGCGAGATCCAGGTGGCGCAGGCGGCGCTCGGCCCGGCCATTCCCATTCCCGAGGCCGTGGTGCGCAAGACCTCGGCCGACGCACTGCAGTGGGACGTGCGACTGGGCGCCGGACAGGACGTGTTCGACGCCATGGTGCGGCGCCTGCCGCGGCCTGTCCTCTAGGACCCTGGGCCGGCGAGGTATCGTCGGGCGATCATCGGACGGAGGTCGGAATCCATGAAGGTCTGCATTTACGGGGCTGGGGCCATCGGCGGCTGGATGGGCGTGAAGCTGGCGCAGGCCGGCGCGCAGGTGAGCGTGGTCGCACGCGGCGCCACGCTGCAGGCCCTGCGCACCCAGGGACTGCGCCTGGAGTCGCAGTCGCAGCTGCTGGGTGCGCCCGTGCGCGCCAGCAACCAACCCGCCGAGCTGGGTGAGCAGGACCTGGTGGTGATCGCCGTCAAGGCGCCGGCCATGCCGGAAGTGGCGCGCGGCATCGGGCCGTTGCTGGGGCCGCGGACCCTGGTGCTCACCGCGATGAACGGTGTTCCCTGGTGGTTCTTCGAGGGCTTCGGCGGCACGCTGGCGGGGCACCGGCTGCAAAGCATCGACCCCGGGGGCGAGATCGCGCGACGCATCCCCGGCTCGCAGATCATCGGCTGCGTGGTGCATGCCAGCTGCGCCCTGCTGGAGCCGGGCTTCGTCAAGCACCACTTCGGCAACCGCCTGATCATCGGCGAGCCCTCGGGCGACCGGACACCGCGCCTGCGGCTGCTGCACGAGTGGCTGGTGAAGGCCGGCTTCGAGACCGACCTGTCCGCGCAGATCCAGAAGGACGCCTGGTACAAGCTGTGGGGCAACATGACCGTCAACCCCGTGAGCGCGATCACCGGCGCCACCACCGACAAGATCATGGCCGACCCGCTGGTGCGCGACTTCATCTCGCGCGCCATGCTCGAAGCGCGCGAGATCGGCGCGCGCATCGGCATCCCGATCGAGCAGGAGCCCGAGGACCGGCACCAGATCACGGCCAGGCTGGGCGCCTTCAAGACCTCCATGCTGCAGGACGTCGAGGCGGGCCGGCCGATCGAACTGGACGCGTTGCTGGGCGCGGTGCGCGAGCTGGGGCAGCTCACGGGCGTAGAGACGCCCTTCATCGATGCGTTGCTGGGCCTTGCGCGCCTGCATGGCCGTGAGCGCGGGCTGTACGAGCCGGCCGGTTAGCGCGGCTCTCGCCGCAAGCGGCTAGAGCGAGAAGATCTTCCCCGGGTTCATGATGTTGTGCGGGTCCAGCGCCCGCTTGATGGTGCGCATCAGAGCCACCGCGCCTTCGCCGGCTTCCTGGGGCAGAAAGGCCATCTTGTGCAGCCCCACGCCGTGCTCGCCGCTGCAGGTGCCCTCCATGGCGAGCGCGCGGGCGACCAGCGCGCGATTGAGTGATTCGGCCCGCTCGCGCTCGCGCGCATCGTCGGGGTCGATCAGGTAGCCGAAGTGGAAGTTGCCGTCGCCCACGTGCCCCACCAGGAAGTACGGCAGCCCGCTGGCGTCGGCTTCGCGCACGGATTCGAGCAGGCAATCGGCCAGGCGCGAGATCGGCACGCAGGTGTCGGTGGCGATGGCGCGGCAGCCGGGGCGTGACTGGATGGCGGCGAAGTAGGCGTTGTGGCGCGCGGTCCACAGGCGGGTGCGCTCCTCGGGCGTGGTGGCCCATTCGAAGGACTGGCCGCCGTGGCCGGCCGCGATCTCCTGCACGGTGCGGGCCTGCTCCTCGACGCCGGCGGGCGAGCCGTGGAATTCCATCAGCAGCATGGGCTCTTCGCGCAGGGTGAGCTTGCTGTGCGCGTTGACCATGCGCACGGTCTGCGCGTCGATCAGCTCGACGCGGGCGATGGGCACGCCCAGCTGGATGATCTCGATGGTGGTGCGGACCGCCTCCTCGATGCCCGGAAAGGAGCAGATCGCCGCCGACACCGCCTCGGGCAGCGGGTAGATGCGCAGCGTGGCCTCGGTGATCACGCCCAGCGTGCCTTCGCTGCCGACGAACAGGCGCGTGAGGTCGTAGCCGGCCGAGGACTTGGGCGCGCGGGTGCCGGTGCGCACCACCTCCCCGCTGGCGGTGACCACTTCCAGTGCCAGCACGTTCTCGCGCATGGTGCCGTAGCGCACGGCGTTGGTGCCGCTGGCGCGGGTGGCGCACATGCCGCCCAGCGTCGCGTCGGCGCCAGGGTCGATGGGGAAGAACAGGCCGGTGCTGCGAAGCTCCTCGTTGAGCTGCTTGCGGGTGACGCCCGGTTGCACGGTGACGGTGAGGTCGTCGGGCTGGATGGCCAGCACCCGGTTCATGCGACCCAGGTCGATGCTGATGCCGCCCTGCACCGCCAGCAGATGCCCCTCCAGCGAGGAGCCGACGCCGAAGGGAATGACCGGCACCTGCCACCGGGCGGCCAGGGCCACCACGTCGGCGACATCCTGGGTGGACTGTGCGAACACCACCGCCGCCGGTGGCGGCACGCTGAAGGACGACTCGTCGCGGCCGTGCTGTTCGCGCACGGCCATGGCCGTGCTCAACTGCTTGCCGAAGCGGTCCTGCAGGGCGGTGACGAAATCGGGCGGGACCTCGCGCGGGCGGATCTCGGGGACGAAGGGCTGGGAGTGGGTGGCAGCGGTCATGGCAGCGTCCGGCGGGGAATGAAGGACGGCCGGCAGTGTATGCCCGGCCGCGGGGCGCCGCCGCCAGCAGCCGTTGTTCAGCGGGGGATCAGGGCGTCCTCGTACTCGAAGCGGCTGACGCGGCCGTCGCCGTTGCGATCCATCTGTTCGAAGCTCAACGGCGACACGCGCAGGAACTGCGCTTCGGCCCGGGTCAGTTCGCCGTCGCCGTCACGGTCCGCGGCCATGAAGGAGGCGGCTACGTCGGTGGGCGTGATGGGACCCGCCAAACCGCCCGGAGCAGGTGCGGCGCGGCCGGGCGCAGGCAGGACACCGCCCGCGCCCGGCACGACGGGGACCACCGGGGCACCACCCGTGCCGCCGCCGATGTCCACGGCGCCGGGGGTGGGGATGCTCGGCGAGGGGATGCCGCCAGGGAACGGCAGCGGAGAGGGCAGGTTGCCGGGCGCGGGCGAGGGAAGCGTGCCCTGCACAGGGGACGGCAAGCCGCCGGGGAACGGCGACGGCGATGCGAGTCCGCCGCCGGTCGCGGCGCCCGGATTGACACGGCCGATGCCCGCGCTCGCGCCGGCCGCACCGCCAGCGGCACCGCCGCCCCCCGCTCCGCCCGCGCCGACTCCGCCGACGGCCTGGGCCAGCGCGGCCACGGTGAACAGAGGGGCCAGGGCAGCCCCGAGGGCAACAGTGAGTCGGCGCGCACGCATGCAGGTCTCCCGCCCGGACGCCGGGCCAGCTCCGATCCTGGCGTCGCCCGCGCGCCGGCCGTATCCGCTGACCTTGCAAGCCCGCGTAGGACGCCGACCCGCCGCGCCAGCCCGCCACAATCGGCCGATCGACCACGCATCGGAGAGTCCCATGGGCCAACGCCTCACCCAGATCGCCACCCGCACCGGAGACGACGGCAGCACCGGGCTGGGCGACAACACCCGGGTGCCGAAATCGAGTCCGCGGGTCCAGGCCATGGGCGACGTGGACGAGTTGAACTCGCACATCGGCGTGCTGCTGTGCGAGACCATGCCCGAGTCCGTGCGCGAGCTGCTGGTGCAGGTGCAGCACGAGCTGTTCAACCTCGGCGGCGAGTTGTCGATCCCGGGCTTCGAGCTGCTCAAACCCGAGGCGGTGGCGGCGCTGGACCGGGCGCTGGCCGAGCACAACGCGCAACTGCCGCGCCTGCAGGAGTTCATCCTGCCGGCGGGCACGCGCGGCGCGGCCCTGGCGCACGTCTGCCGCACGGTCGCCCGCAGGGCCGAACGCAGCGTGGTCGCGCTGGGGGCGGTGGAGACCGTGCGCGAGGCCCCCCGCCAGTACCTCAATCGCCTCTCCGACCTGATGTTCGTGCTGGCCCGCGTGCTCAACCGCCTCGACGGCGGCGACGACGTGTACTGGCGCAGCGAGCGGCTCGCACGCGCGCAGGACCCGTCGGTCGGTTAACGCACCGGCGCGTCACCCGCCGCGGCCGTGGCGGCCGACGGCCGGCTGCGGCCGAACAGGGCCCACAGCAGGATCGCGCCGAAGGTGGCGGTGCCGATGCCGCCCAGGGCGAACTGGCCGAAGCGCAGCGTGAAGTCGCCCGTGCCCAGCACCAGGGTGATGGCCGCCACCATCAGGTTGCGGTTGTCCGAAAAGTCGACCTTGGCGTCGACCCAGATCCGGGCCCCGGCCGCGGCGATGAGGCCGAACACCACGATGGAGACGCCCCCCATCACCGGCAGCGGGATGGCCTGGATCACCGCGCCGAACTTGGGCGAGAAGCCGAGCACCAGCGCGATCAGCGCGGCCACCAGGAAGACCGCGGTGGAGTAGATGCGCGTGGCCGCCATCACGCCGATGTTCTCGGCATAGGTGGTGACGCCGGTGCCGCCGACCGAGCCGCTCAGCGCGGTGGCCACGCCGTCGCCGATGAAGGCCCGGCCCATGTAGACGTCGAGGTTGCGCCCGGTCATGGCGGTGACGGCCTTGATGTGGCCCAGGTTCTCGGCCACCAGGATCACCGCGACCGGCGCGATCAGGAGCATGGCCTGCCCGCTGAATGCCGGTGCCGCGAAGTTGGGCATGCCGAACCAGGCGGCGCTGGCCACGCCGGACAGGTCCAGCGGCTTGCCCAGCCCCAGTCCGTTGGTGAGGACGGCGTACAGCACGCTGGCCAGGATCAGGCCCACCAGGATCAGCAGGCGCTGCAGCATGCCGCGCGCGAACACGGCGACCAGCGCCACCGAGAGGAAGGTCAGCGCCTGCATCCAGGCGTCGAAGCCGCTCTGGGCCATGTTCTTGATGGGGATGCCGGCCAGGTTCAGGCCGATCACCGCCACCACCGAGCCGGTGACCACCGGCGGCATGAAGCGCTCGATCCAGCCGGTGCCGATGGCGTGGACCACGGCGCCGATCAGCGCGTAGAGCACGCCGCAGGCGATGATGCCGCCCAGGGCCACGCCGATGTTCGGGTTGAGCCCCTTGCCCGCATAACCGGTGGCCGCGATGACCACGCCGATGAAGGCGAAGCTCGATCCCAGGTAGCTGGGCACGCGCCCGCCGGTGACGATGAAGAAGATCAGCGTGCCGACGCCGCTCATGAGGATGGCGACGTTGGGATCGAACCCCATCAACAGCGGCGCCAGCACCGTGGCGCCGAACATGGCGATGACGTGCTGCACGCCCATCACCGCGGTCTGCGGCCACGGCAGCCGCTCGTCCGGCGCGATCACCCCGCCCTGCGCGATCACGCCCATGGGCCGCGCGGTCCAATCGAACATCCCCATCGTCCTGCTCCTCGCTACAAAAAGAGAAGCAATGGTAGAGCCGGCCGCGCGCCGCCTCAAGTGCGACGCGTCGGCGCCCGGTTCACCAGCACGATGCCGATCGCGACGCCGGCCAGGGCGACCACCAGTTGCCCGGTGAGCGGTTCGTCGAGCAGGACCACGCCGAGCACCAGCGCGAACAGCGGCGCCAGGAAGGTGAAGGCCGACAGGCGGGTGGCCGGGTAGTGACGCAGCAGCCACATCCAGGCGAGATAGCTGGCGAAGGCACCGATCAGCGTCTGCAGGGCGATCGAGCCCCAGGCCCAGGCGGGGTACGACAGCGACCAGCTCTCGCCCCAGGCCAGCGACAACAGCGGCACCACCGCCGCCGTGACGCCGCCCTGGTAGAACAGCATCTTCTCGGCCGAGGTCGATGCCAGGCGGGTGCTGCGGATCACCAGCGTGGTCAGGCCCCAGAACAGGCCCGCGAGCAGCGCCAGGGCGTCGCCGCGCAGTTGGCGCGGTCCGGCCACCGGCTGCGTGAAGCCTTCGGCGAAGGCCAGGGCCACGCCGCCGAACGCCAGCGCGAGCCCCGTCCACTGGAGCGTCCCGAGCCGCTCCACCGGCACCAGGCGCGGCAGCAGCAGCGCCACCACGAAGGGCGCCGTGTACACGAACACCGTGAGGCGCGAGGCCGTGGTGTCGCGCAGCCCGAGATAGATGCAGACGAACTCGGCAGCGAACAGCGCGCCGGCCAGCAGGCCCGCGCCCAGGGTGCCGTCGCGATTGAACAAGGGCACGCCACGCCAGCGGCACCACAGCCACAGCACCGCGGTGGCGCCGGCGAAGCGCAGGCTGGCCTGCCACAGGGGGGGCACGGCCGGGAGCGTGGCCTTGATCAGGATCTGCTGGAAACCCCAGAACAGGCAGCAGGCGAGAACGACGGATACGGCGAAAGTGTCGAGGTGTTCCTGGCGGGTTCTCATCTGGAAATGGCGGTGCGGACGAGTTCATCATGATGCGACACTTCGCGTTTTCCCGAAGCAACCCGAAGAGGCCACACCCATGAAGACCCGAGCCGCCGTCGCCTGGAAGGCAGGCGAACCCCTGACCATCGAAACCGTCGACCTCGAAGGCCCACGCGCGGGCGAAGTGCTGGTCGAGATCAAGGCCACCGGCATCTGCCACACCGACTACTACACGCTCTCGGGTGCCGATCCCGAAGGCCTGTTCCCCGCCATCCTCGGGCACGAGGGTGCCGGCATCGTGGTCGACGTGGGGCCCGGCGTGACCACGCTGAAGAAGGGCGACCACGTCATTCCCCTGTACACGCCCGAGTGCCGGCAGTGCAAGTTCTGCCTGTCGCGCAAGACCAACCTGTGCCAGGCCATCCGCACCACGCAGGGCAAGGGCCTGATGCCCGACGGCAGCAGCCGTTTCAGCCTGGACGGCAAGCCCCTGCTGCACTACATGGGCACCAGCACCTTCAGCAACTACACCGTGGCGCCCGAGATCGCGCTGGCCAAGATCCGGCCCGACGCGCCTTTCGAGATGGTCTGCTACATCGGGTGTGGCGTCACCACCGGCATCGGCGCGGTGATCTTCACCGCCAAGGTGGAGGCCGGCGCCAACGTGGCGGTGTTCGGCCTGGGCGGCATCGGCCTGAACGTGATCCAGGGTGCCAAGATGGTGGGCGCCGACAAGATCATCGGCATCGACCTGAACCCGGCGCGCGAGGCGATGGCGCGCCAGTTCGGCATGACGCACTTCATCAACCCCAGGGAGGTGGAGAACGTGGTCGATGCCGTGGTGCAACTGACCGATGGCGGCGCCGACTACAGCTTCGAGTGCATCGGCAACACGCAGGTCATGCGGCAGGCGCTGGAGTGCACGCACAAGGGCTGGGGCCAGAGCGTGATCATCGGCGTGGCCGAGGCGGGCAAGGAGATCAGCACCCGGCCCTTCCAGCTGGTGACCGGTCGCCAGTGGAAAGGCTCGGCCTTCGGCGGCGCCCGCGGCCGCACCGACGTGCCACGCATCGTCGACTGGTACATGGACGGCAAGATCAACATCGATGACCTCATCACGCACAAGCTGCCGCTGGAACGGATCAACGAAGGATTCGACCTGATGAAGCGGGGTGAGTCGATTCGCAGCGTGGTGGTGTATTGACCCCCCCGAAGCGGCCTGTCGGCCGCCTCCCCCCAGGGGGCGCCGCCAGCGGCCCGGCGAAGCCGGTTCCGCGGCGGCACTGGAAGGGCCTGGCGCTGCGCGCCGCCCTGTCTTGCCGCTGCTTCGTTCTGGAGGATTGAGATGGAAGTCTTGAGCGAGCACCGCTGCTTTGGGGGCACGGTGCGCTTCATGCGGCATGACTCGCGGGTGATCGGGTTGCCGATGCGGTTTTCGGTGTTCCTGCCGCCGCAGGTGGCCGAGGGGCGGCCGTTGCCGGCGCTGTTCTACCTGGCGGGTCTGACCTGCACCGAGGAGACGTTCATGGCCAAGGCGGGCGCGCAGCGGGTGGCGGCGGAGCTGGGGCTGGTGCTGGTGGCGCCGGATACCAGTCCGCGTGGCGCGGGGGTGCCGGGGGAATCAGACCATTGGGATTTCGGCGTGGGGGCCGGCTTCTACCTGGACGCGACTCAGCCCGCGTGGCGCACGCACTACCGCATGGAGAGCTGGATCTGCGACGAGCTGGTGGAGCTGGTCACGCGCGAATTGCCGGTGGACCGTTCGCGAATCGGGATCTTCGGCCATTCGATGGGTGGTCATGGGGCGCTGACGCTGGCGCTGCGGCACCCCGGCTTGTTCCGCACGCTGTCGGCGTTCGCGCCGATCAGCGCACCCAGCGCCTGCCCCTGGGGCATCAAGGCCTTCAGTGGCTATCTGGGCGAAGACCGCGCGGCCTGGGCGGCGCACGATGCGAGCGAGCTGATGGCACGCCAGTCGGCTGCGCCCTACCCCGGTGGGATCCTGGTGGACCAGGGACTGGCCGACAAATTCCTCGGTGACCAGCAGTTGCTGCCCGAGCGCCTCGAGCAGGCCTGCAACCAGGTGGGGCAGCCCTTGCAGCTGCGACGCCACGCGGGCTACGACCACGGCTACTACTTCATCTCGACCTTCATGGAGGAGCACCTGCGCTTCCATGCGCAGGGCCTTCGCACGGCTTGAGCCGGGTGGCTACAGCGCGGCGAGCCGCGAAAGCAGCCGGCGCAACACGCGGGTCTCGCCGGCGCCCAGCGCACGCAGGATGCGCGCTTCGTGCAGGCGCGCTTCCTCTACCAGGGGTCTGACCACGCGCCGCCCGGCGGCGGTGACCGCGACGCGCGTGCATCGCTGGTCATCGGGGTCCGCGCGCAGCAGCACCCAGCCCTGCTCGGCCATGCGTTGCACGAGCTTGGTGACGGTGGGTTGCTTGGACATCACCTCGCGTGCGAGCTGGCCGACGGTGAGCGCCTCGCCGTCATGAAGGGCGGCCAATACGCGCCACTCGATCGAGCTCAGCCCGGCAGCGCGCACGTGCTCGTCGAAGTCGCGGTACAGCGCATGGTGGGCCTGCCCGAGCAGGTGGCCCAGGTAGTTATCGACGAATCGCTCCGCCATGGACACCCCCCATGCCCGCCACTACAGCGGAAGTTCAGTGAAGAAACGCCCGCCGTGGAACAACAGCGGGGCCGCGCCTTCGCGCCAGGTGCAGCGCTCGACTTCGCCAACGAAGATGACGTGGTCGCCTTCGTCGTAGCGGCTGCGGTTGAAGCATTCGAAGGTGGCGGCGGCGCCCACGATCAACGGCGCGCCGCCCGCGCCGGGGACCGACTGCACGCCGCTCCAGCGGTCCGCTCCTTTGGCGGCGAAGCGTTCGGCCAGCGGCTTCTGGTCGGCCGCCAGGACGTTGATGGCGTAGTGCGACCCGGCCCGGAACGCAGCCAGGGAAGCCGCGGCCTGCGAGAGGCTCCAGAGCACCAGGGGCGGATCGAGCGATACCGAGTTGAACGAGTTGGCCGTCAAGCCGATGGGCAGCCCATCGGGCGTGCGCGTGGTGACGATGGTCACGCCGGTGGCGAACGTGCCCAGCGCCGCCCGGAATTCGTGAGCCGAGAACGAGGGCGTCTGGGCGCGGCGGGAGGGACTCATGGCAGGGCTGACTTGCATGAAATTTCATGTAGTATGCCCCGAAGCAGAGGACTGCGGGGGGACTCCATGAGCTTGCCTACCTTCACGACGCTGGGCGCCGGCCATACCGTGCTGATGCTGCACGGAATAGCCGCCACGCACCTGGCGTTCGCGCCGCAGGTCGAGTCGCTGGCCATCGCCGGCTACCGGGCCGTGGCCTGGGACATGCCCGGCTACGGCGTGAGCCCGCCGATCGAGCCGTACACGTTCAAGGGGCTGGCCGAGCGCTGCATCGCGCTCATCCAGGCCTTGCAATGCCGCGGCGTCACGCTGATCGGCCACGACATGGGCGGGATGGTCGCGCAGGAGGTGGTGGCGCGCAGGCCCGAGCTGGTGGATCGGCTGGTGCTGTGTGGCACCAGCGCATCCTCTGCCGGCTTCAATGCCCAGCTGGTGCAACATCCCGCGACCGCGCTCGATCATGGCGGCAGCATGGGCGACGTGGCGCAGATGCTGGTGCCGCAGATGGTGGGCCCCAGTTCATTGCCCGAAGGCGTGCGGCTGGCCCAGCATGCGATGAGCCAGGTTCATCCCTCGACCTTTCGCCGCGCACTGCAGGCGCTGGCGAACTTCGACCGCGGCGCCAGCTTGGATCTCATCCATGTACCGACCTTGCTGGTCGCTGGTGAGCAGGACCGGCACGCACCGCCGCGGGTCATGAAACAGATGGGCCAACGCATCGCCAGCAGCACCTACTACGAGATGCGCGGCATCGGCCACCTGCAGAACCTCGAAGCACCCGACGACTTCGACGCCGCCGTGCTCAACTTCCTGGCTCTGCCGCGTCTTTTGCATTAGGCGCACCGAGCGAGCACCCCGGCACGAAAAGCGTTGTCCTGACGCAAGTGCCAACACAAAGCGGTAGGCCGCTCCAGTGCCACCGCGGAACCGGCTTTGCCGGGCCGCCGAGTGGCGCCCCCCAGGGGGGCGGCGCCGAAGGCGCTTCGGGGGGGACTATCTCACCAGCAGCACGGGCACCGTGCAGTGGGCCAGCACGCGATTGGCCACCGAACCCATCACCAGCCGACCGAGCGCGCCGTGGCCGTGCGAGCCCATGATGATCAGGTCGTAGCCGCCCTTTTCCGCGAACTCGGCGATGGTCTCGCCGATGGAGCCGGGCTTGTAGGTACCGGAGGCGCGCAGGCCCGCCGTGGTGAGGCGCTCCACCACCGGGTCGATGACCTTCGCGCCTTCCTCGGCGTAGTAGTCATGCGTGGCCTGGCTGCCCACGACCGAGGCGGCGTGATTGGGCAACGGGATCTGGGCGTTGAAGACGGTGTATTCGTGCGAGGGGTCGAACAGCGTGCGCTGGTTGACCACGTACTCGACCATCTTCTGGGTGTATTCGCTGCCGTCGGCGGCAAGCAATATTTTCATGGGATACCTCCAACAGTCAGGGCCACCGAGGCTAGCACGGTCTCCCGGCGCTCTGGCTCTGTGGCGCTCAGGCCTCGACGCCGCTGGACAGCCGGGCCGTGTCGATGACCCACTGCTCCCGGAATCCGTCCTGCTCCCCCTTGCTGGCATAGCCCAGCGTGTTGGCGACCACGCGACAGCCCTGCACCACGTAATCGTGCGGGCAGTGCAGGTGGCCATGCAGCCAGAGGTCGGCGTGCGGGAACAGCTCATCCAGGGAGTTGCAGAACGCCGCTGTGCCGGGCGTGAGCCCGTAGCGGGGGTCGGCGCTGCGCAGGCTGGGCGCGAAATGCGTCACCACCACCGTGGTGCCGTCGAACGACCGGGCCAGTGCGTCGCGCAGCCAGGCCTGGCACTGCAGCCCAAGGTCACGCCAGGCATCGGCCAGCAGCGGCTGTCCCCGGTAGGTGCCGCTGTAGCGCTGCAGGTAGAAATTGGCCGCCCGCATGGCCTTGGCCCGGGCCTTCTCGCGGGCTTCTGGCGGCAGCGGCCCGGTGAGCGCTTCGAAGTCCGTCCACAAGGTGGTGCCGACGAAGCGAATGCCCTGGTGCACGAGGACCTCGCGCTCCAGCCAATCGATCCCCAAGCGGTCGCAGGTGTCGCGCAGGCGCTGGTGGGTCTCGTCGAAATCGAGGCTGTCGTACTCATGGTTTCCGGGCACGAACAGCACCGGCGTCGGCCAGCCATGCCGGGGCGAAAAGCGCTCGAGGCCGAAGTCGTCCCCGGTCAAGCCGCTGCCCGGCTGGTAGGACCCGATGTCCCCGGCCAGCACCAGCAACTCGGCCCCGGGAGCCGGGCGGGCTTGGAACTGCGGATGAGCCTCCAGGTGGAGATCGGACAGAAGCTGGATTTTCACGGCGCGATTGTCGGGGCGCGTGGCCGCTCCAGCGTGTCGCCCAGCATCGCCAGGCCCCGTGCCGCCGCGTCCGACACCGCCTGGCGCAGCCAGCGATGGTCCGCGCGGGCGCTCATGCGCCGGTGCCACAGCGAATCGACGTGCACGCGCGGCACCTCGAAAGGCAGGTCGCGCCAGGTCAGCTCCTGGATGCTGCCGGTCACCCGCAGGAAGTGCAGTGGCAGCACGGTGAGCAGGTCCGAGCGTGCGACGACCTGGCCGGCGGTGAAGAACTGGTTGACGGTCAGCACGATGCGGCGCTTGCGGTTCAGGGCTGCCAGCGCCTCGTCGATGAAGCCGTACGGACGGCCCGAGAAGCTCACCAGCAGGTGGTGGGCCTGGCAGTAGGCGTCCAGCGAGAGCTCGGCCGTGGCCAGGGGATGGTCGCGGCGCATGACGCACACGTACTGGCCGGCGTACAGCCGCTGGTGCTCGAAGGCGGCGATGGTGCCCGCCTGCGCCTGGGCCGTGAGGTCTGCCAGCACCGCACGGAAGTAGCCCACGGCCAGGTCGAGATGCCTCTCGTCGAGCAGGCGCCGCGGATCGCGCGTGGTCAAGGGCAGCACCCGCATGGAAATGCCGGGCGCATCGCGCTCCATGATCTCGACCAGTCCGGGCATGAGCTCGGCCGCGGTCGCGTCGGCCATCGCCAGCAGGAAGGTGTTGTTCGCCTCGGCCGGCACGAACTCACCCGGGGCGATGCTGTTCTCCAGCTGGCGCAAGGCATCGCTGACCGCCGGCCACAGCGCCAACGCCCTCGGCGTGGGCTCCACCCCGTACCCGCTGCGCACCACCAGGCGGTCGCCCAGGAAGTCGCGCAGCCGGGTCAGCGCGTTGCTGACCGCCGGTTGCGTCATGGACAGATTCCGTGCCGCGCGGGTCAGGTTGCGCTCGGCCATCACTTGGTCGAAGACCCGCAGCAGGTTCAGGTCAAGGGTGCGAAAGTTGAGATCCATATGTCGCGTGAATGGAATTCATCACCAATCTAAAGTTTGAGAATATCAGGGGCAACCCTAATATCCCGTCCATGCGCACCGGCACCCGCCGTTGGCGCTTCAAGAGAGGAAAGCCACATGTCGAGTTTTGTACAAGTCGATTACCCCGCCGAGCACCCCGGCCTCGTCCGCCTCGGTAACGCCTACACCTTCTTCAACCGCGCCTGGCGCGGCGCCGCGCACGGCAGCCTGGCGCTCACGGCCATGGTCGCCGCTGCCCTGGTCCTGGCGAATCATGTCGTGGACACCTGGACCGACGGTCACCTGCTGGCGGCCTGGATCCTGATGTGGCTGATCGCCTTCGGTGCGCTGGCGCTGTTCGCGGCCCCGACCAAGCGGGCCCGTCGCGCTGCCAGCTCGGCCGTTGCGCGTTGGCGCGCCGAGCAGGCGCAAGCTCAGGAAGACCGCCAGACGCTGGAGCTGGCGATGACCGACGCCCGCGTGATGGCCGACATCAGCCGCGCCATGGACGCCCAGGCTCGCGTCGGCCACTGAGCAAGCGGCCATGGTGATTGCATGGCTGGCTCTGCCAGGGTGGTTGCTGCGTGGGTTGTTGCGCCGTCTGCCGCGCCCCCTGCTGGCGCGGCTGGACGCCTGGTCGCATCGCAAGGCCCAGCAGCGCGCCGCTCGCCGCAAGCGAACGAGCGCCGCGCGCTGAGTGCAAGAGAAGAAAAAGCCACCTTGAAGGTGGCTTTTTCGTTGGCTTCCTGGCGATGCGATCAGGCCGCCAGGCGCTCCTCGATCCGGGCCTTGGTGGCCGTCAACTCGGATGGCAGGTGGTAGGCCAGCTGCTCGAACAGTTCGGTGTGCAGCGCCAGTTCAGCTTGCCAGGCGGCCTTGTCGATGTCGGTGACCGTCTTGAACTGCTCACGGCTGAAGTCCAGGCCCGTCCAGTTCAACTCCTCGTAGGCCGGGCTGACGCCGAATACGTGGTCGTTGCCCTGCGCCTTGCCTTCGATGCGGTCGATCATCCACTTGAGCACGCGCATGTTCTCGCCATAGCCGGGCCAGACGAACTTGCCGTCGGCGCCCTTGCGGAACCAGTTGGTCGTGTAGATGCGCGGCAGGCGAGCGCCGCTGGCCTGCAGCTTCTTGCCGAGGTTCAGCCAATGCTGGAAGTAGTCGGACATGTTGTAGCCGGCGAAGGGCAGCATGGCGAAGGGATCGCGCCGCACCACACCCTGCTGGCCGAAGGCCGCGGCCGTGGTTTCGGACCCCATGGTGGCCGCCATGTAGACCCCTTCGACCCAGTCGCGCGCCTCGGTCACCAGCGGCACGGTGGTGGAGCGGCGGCCGCCGAAGATGAAGGCGTCGATCGGCACGCCGCGCGGGTCGTCCCAGGCCTCGTCCAGCGCCGGGTTGTTGGTCGCAGCGACCGTGAAGCGGGCATTGGGATGGGCCGCCTTGGCGCCGGTTTCCTTGGCGATGGCCGGGGTCCAGTCCTTGCCTTGCCAGTCGAGCGCATGCGCCGGAGCCGGGCCCATGCCCTCCCACCACACGTCGCCGTCGTCGGTGAGCGCCACGTTGGTGAAGATCACGTCACGGCCGAGGCTGGCCATGCAGTTCGGGTTGGTCTCGAAGTTGGTGCCCGGGGCCACGCCGAAGTAGCCCGCCTCGGGGTTGATGGCATACAGGCGCCCGTCCGAACCCGGCTTGATCCAGGCGATGTCGTCGCCGACGGTCGTGACCTTCCAACCGTCGAAGCCCTTGGGCGGGATCAGCATGGCGAAGTTGGTCTTGCCGCAGGCGCTGGGGAAGGCGGCCGCCACGTGGTACTTGCGGCCTTCGGGGCTGGTCACGCCCAGGATGAGCATGTGCTCGGCCAGCCAGCCCTCGTCACGGCCCATGGACGAGGCGAGGCGCAGCGCAAGGCACTTCTTTCCGAGCAGGGCGTTGCCGCCATAACCGGAGCCATACGACCAGATCTCGCGCGTTTCGGGGTAATGGACGATGTACTTGGTCTTGTTGCAAGGCCAGGACACATCCTGCTCGCCGGGCTGCAGCGGTGCGCCGACCGTGTGCACGCAGGGCACGAATTCACCGTCGACGCCCAGCACTTCGTGGACGGCCTTGCCCATGCGCGTCATGAGGCGCATGTTCACCGCGACGTAGGGGCTGTCGGAGAGTTCGACGCCGATGTGCGCGATGCGCGAGCCCAGCGGTCCCATGGAGAACGGCACCACGTACATCGTGCGCCCGCGCATGCAACCGTCGAACAGCGGCTGCAGCTTGCTGCGCATTTCGTGGGGGTCGACCCAGTTGTTGGTCGGGCCCGCGTCTTCCTTCGTGCGCGAGCAGACGAAGGTGCGGTCTTCGACGCGGGCGACATCGCTCGGATCGGACCAGGCGAGATAGGAGTTGGGGCGCTTGGCCGGATCCAGCCGCTTGAGGGTGCCGGCGTCCACCAGTTGCTGGCACAGGCGGTCGTATTCGGCCTGGCTGCCATCGCACCAATGGATGGCATCGGGCTTGCACAGGGCGACCATGTCAGCGACCCAGGCGATCAACTTGGCGTTGCGCACCCAGGACGGGGTGTTGAGGCCCAGCCCCTGCATGACGGGAGAGTTCATTCCAAAGCTCCTGAAGTGAAAACCGGATTTCCAAAAGGAGCGTGCTCCCGGCGAAGAAGCGGCACCTTTTGGGGATCAGGCTCGGTTCAGTCGGCGGGCGGGGCTATCTACGGTGGCGTCGGACAGGCAGGTGACGCTCCGCGGGTCGGCTGGGGCCTCGATTTTAGGTAGGCGGCCACTCGGCAGGACTGCGTGCAAAAGCAATTCCATGCAAAACCTGCATGAGGTTATGCATGCCACCTCAGGGCTGAGCGCACAAGAAAAAAGCCCGCGCCTGCCGGGGAGCAGGGCGCGGGCTGTGCCACGGATGAGCCGTGGGCCGGGCGGGGCAGACCCCCGGGTCAGGCCAGGTAGATGGCGATCCAGGCCAGCAGGAACATCAGCACGCCGCCGACGATCGGCAGCACGATGGGCACCGCGTGGATCACGCCTTCGACGGCGTCGTGCGGCTCGTGCGTCTCAGCGGCAGCGGGGCTGTGGCCATGGCTCTCGTGGCTGTGGCGGGGTGCAGGCTCGGACATGGTTGTTCCTCGTTGTCGGATCGGCGGACGGACAAAACCGGCGATTTTAATGGGCGCGACCGGGCCGCCCGGCCTTAGAGCTGCTGGGCCTGGAAGCCATCCTGGTGCAGGGCCTGCAGCACCGCGTCGATGTGCGCGCGGTTGCGGGTCTGGATGACCAGCTCGATCTCGACGTTCTGCGCCGCGAGCATGGTGAAGGCCCGCTGGTGATGCACTTCGGTGATGTTGGCGCCGGCGCTCGCGACGGTGGCCGTGATGCGTGCGAGCGATCCGGGAACGTCCCGGGCGCTCACCCTGACGCGGGCCAGCCGGCCGGCCCGCACCATGCCGCGCTCGATGATGGCTGCCAGCAGCAAGGGATCGATGTTGCCGCCGCACAGCACCAACCCCACCTTGCGGCCCCGAAAGCGTTCCGGATGCTTGAGCAGCGCCGCCAGCCCGGCCGCGCCGGCGCCTTCCACCAGCGTCTTCTCGATCTCCAGCAGCATGACGATCGCCTGCTCGATGTCACCTTCGTCCACCAGCTCGATGTCGTCCACCCAACGCTCGACCAGGCGTCGTGTGCGCTCGCCAGGCGTGCCCACCGCGATGCCTTCGGCGATCGAGCTCTGGCCGACCGGCAGGTGGGTGTGCTTGACCGCGTTGTACATGGTGGGAAAGCGCAGCGCCTGGACGCCGATCACCTCGATCGTTGGGCTCAGCGCCTTCAGGGCCGCCGCCATGCCGCCGATCAGGCCGCCGCCGCCCACCGACACCACCACGGTCTGCAGGTCCGGCACCGCCTGGAACATCTCCAGGGCCACGGTCCCCTGGCCGGCGATGACCGCGTCGTCGTCGTAGGGATGCACGAAGGCCAGCCCCTGGTCCTGCGCCAGGCCCAGCGCATGCGCGCGGGCCTCGTCCAGCGTGTCGCCGTGCAGCACGACCTCGGCACCGAAGCCGCGGGTGCGCTCCACCTTCACCCCCGGGGTGAAGCGCGGCATGACGATGACGGCGCGAAAGCCCAGCCGTTGCGCGTGGTAGGCCACGCCCTGCGCGTGATTGCCGGCGCTCATGGCGATCACCCCGGCCGGCGGGTCCGGCGCCTCGGCGAGCGTGGCCAGCTTGTTGCAGGCCCCGCGTTCCTTGAACGACGCGGTGAACTGCAGGTTCTCGAACTTCAGCCAGATCTGGCAGCCGGTCAGTTCGGACAGCGTGCGCGACTCCACGCAAGGGGTGTCCAGGATGTGGCCGCGCAGGCGTTCGGCCGCGCGGCGGATGTCGGCCAGCTCGATCATGGGCTGCGATTCTGCGCCTCACCCCACCAGCGCGGCGGGTTCCCCGGCGCCGCGCAATCCATGTAGCATGGCCCGCACCGTCGCCAGCGGCGTTGGTTGCCGGAGGCATCCCACATGGTCAAGCGTTCTGAGGTGCAGGTCCTACCCTCGCCGGGGCTGAAAGACGCCCCGGTGCTGGACATGATGTGCTCGCATTTCGTGCTGACCCTGGCCGCCAAGCAGGGTGGCAAGTTCAACGTGCGGCGCGACCTGAACGGGCTGCTGTCGCTCGCTGGCCGCCACATCGCCTGGCCGGTCTCCACGCTGGCCCGGCTGCGCGAGTTCCTGGCCCGCCGCTGCAAGGACAACGAGTTCTGGCGCGACCACGAACGGCTCTCCGCGCGCGAGTTCCTCGAGCGTCACGGCATCTGGCGCGGCCCGTACGAAGAGGGCACCCTCTTCTTCTATCTGGACGAGTACGCCAAGGACCAGCCGAAGGATCTGCTGTCCGTGCTCAGCGTCACCTGCGACTGGCTCACGCACGCGCTCAAGAAGCAAAGCACGCTGGTCGAAAAGAACATCGACGCGCTGTCCGGGCTGCTCCAGCTGAACCGGGCCGAGCGCGCGCTGCTGCTCTACGGCACGCTGGCACGCTACCAGCGTGACCTGCGCAGCATCCTGGTGGAGTTCAAGGTCAACAACGCACCCGAGGCATACGCCGCCATCGCCGAGATCGCCGGCGTGCCGCCCAACGACGTGGGCGAGGCCTTGCGGGCCGGCTCGCGCCTGGAGCGCATCGGCCTGGTGGAGAACCTGATCTCCGAGCACAACATCACCGACTTGGCCGACCTGATGAAGGTCAGCGAGAAGCTGCCGCCGGTGCTGATGCGCGAATACCGCGACCAGGCCGAGCTGATGGCGGTGTTCACCCGCCCTTCCAGCAAGAGCTCGCTGGGCCTGCACGATTTCGCCTTCGTGCAGGACGATGCCCAGGTGCTCTGTGCGCTGCTGCGCGCGGCCGTGGCGCGCAAGGAGCCGGGGGTGAATGTGCTGCTGTACGGCCCGCCGGGCACCGGCAAGACCGAGCTGGCCAAGGTGGCGGCGCAGGCCGCCGGCCTGGAGTTGTTCGAGGTGGAGTACGCCGACCGGGACGGCAACTCGCTATCCGGCCGGGATCGCTACCGGTCGCTGCAGATCGCGCAGGTGTTCCTCAAGGGCAGCGCGCAGGCAGCGTTGCTGTTCGACGAAGTCGAAGACGTGTTCCCGCCGATCAGCTCGGAGGCCGCGCAGCTGATGGCGCGGGCCGAGCAGGTGGTGGCGCCGTCCAACCACAGCGTCAGCGGCAAGGCCTGGGTCAACCAGATCCTGGAGACCAATGCGGTGCCCACCATCTGGGTCACCAACCGGATCGAGCAGATCGACCCGGCGTTCCGGCGGCGATTCGCCTATCACCTCGAGTTGAAATCGCCTCCGCCCGGTGCACGTGAGCAGCTGGTGCGCAAGACCCTGGAAGGCGTGGCGGTGTCCGACGAGTTCGTGGCCAAGCTCACCGAGCGCAAGGGCCTGACCCCGGCGCAGATCCGCACCGCCGTTCGCTTTGCCGGGCTGGCGCACACCGAGGCGGCGGGCGTCGAAACGTTGATCGAACGCCAGCTGCGCAACGCCGACCAGGCCCTGGGCCTGCGCGCCTCGGGCGCCGGCGAGCGCCGCAGCGTGACGCACTACGACCTGGACATGCTCCACGTCGAGACTCGCTTCGAGGTGCCGCGCATCGTGTCGGCCCTGAAGGCGAGCGGCCATGGCTCGCTGTGCTTTTACGGCGCGCCGGGTACGGGCAAGACCGCGCTGGCCGAGTACATCGCGCAGCACCTGCAGCGACCGCTGATGATCCGGCAGGCCAGCGACCTCATGAGCAAGTTCGTCGGCGAGACCGAGCAGAACATGGCGGCCATGTTCCGCGAAGCCGAGGCCGAGAAAGGCGTGCTGCTGCTCGACGAGGCGGACAGCTTCCTGCAGGACCGGCGCGGGGCCCAGCGCACCTACGAGGTGACCGAGGTCAACGAGATGCTGCAAGGCATGGAGCGGTTCTCGGGCGTGTTCATCTGCACCACCAACCTGCTCGACCGCCTGGACCAGGCAGCGCTGCGGCGCTTCACCTTCAAGATCAAGTTCAAGCCGCTGACGGCGCCGCAGCGCGAGCGGATGTTCGTCACCGAGGCACTCGCGGGCGATTCTGGGCGCCTCACGCCTGAAATGACGGCGCGGCTCGCCAACCTGGAGCAGCTGTGCCCGGGTGATTTCGCCGCGGTCAAGCGCCAGATCGTGATCCTCGCGGCCGACTTCAGCCCCGAGGAGTTTCTCGAGCAGCTCGAAGCCGAGCACCGCATCAAGCCCGAGGTCCGCGAGGCCCGCCCGATCGGGTTCCGCTAGTCGTCTCGTGGACAATCTCGCGATGACCGAACCGACGCCGACCACCCGTCCCGAGCTTCCCGACCACCTCAGCGCCAACCCTCGCAGCCCGCACCATGTGGCCGCCGTGTTCGAGCACGACATCGGCATCCGCTTCAACGGCAAGGAGCGCCACGACGTCGAGGAATACTGCGTGAGCGAAGGCTGGATCAAGGTGCCCGCCGGCAAGACACTCGACCGGCGCGGCCAGCCGCTGCTGATCAAGCTCAAGGGCCAGGTCGAGCCGTTCTACCGGGAGGCCTGAGCCCCCTCGGCGGGTGGCCCCGGCTCAGCGCGCCGTCGCCACCACCCGCAACACCTCGTCCCCATACGCCTCGAGCTTCTTCGTCCCCAGCCCGCTGATGCCGCGCAGGTCGTCGAGGCTGCGCGGGTCTTGCGCCGCGATGGCCGCCAGCGTGGCGTCGTGGAAGATCACATAGGCCGGCAGGTTGTGCGCGCGGGCCACCTCGCCGCGCCAGGCCTTGAGCGCTTCGAAGCGTTCACGCCCGCCGAGCGTGAGCCCGGCCTGCACGCTGTCGGCCCGCGCCCGCGCATCGCCCGAGCGGCGGCGCGGCACGGCCTGCGCGATGGCCTGGCGCAGTTGCACCGGCACCTCGCCGCGCAGCACCGCGCGTGAGCCGTCGGTCAGGCGCAGGGTGTTGAAGGCCTCGGCGTCCACCGCCACCGCACCGATCGCGATCAGTTGCCGCAGCAGCCCGCGCAGTTGCGCCTCGGTGAATTCGGCGCCGATCCCGAACGTGCTCAGGCGCTCGTGACCGAATTGCCTGACCTTGTCGGTCGGCTTGCCGCGCAGGATGTCCATGACGTGCCCGGCGCCGAAAGACAAGCCGCTCATCTGCTGGACCCGGTACAGGGTGGACAGGAGCTTGCGGGCAGCGTCGGTGCCGTCCCAGACCTGGGGTGGCGACAAGCAGTTGTCGCAGTTGCCGCAGGGCCGACTGGCCTCGCCGAAGTAGGCCAGCAGGCGCACGCGGCGGCAGTCGGTGGCTTCGGCCAGCGCCAGCAGCGCGTCGAGCTTGCCGCGCAGGGCCTGCTTGAAGGCTTCGCCCGCCGGGCTCTCGTCGATCATGCGGCGCTGGTTCACCACGTCCTGCAGCCCGTAGGCCATCCACGCGTCGGCGGGCAGGCCGTCGCGCCCGGCGCGTCCGGTCTCCTGGTAGTAGCCCTCGATGTTCTTGGGCATGTCCAAATGGGCGACGAAGCGCACGTCGGGCTTGTCGATGCCCATGCCGAAGGCGATGGTGGCGACCATCACCAGGCCTTCCTCGCGCAGGAAGCGGTCCTGGTGCTGCTGGCGGATGCCGGCGTCCAGCCCCGCGTGATAGGGCAGCGCGGCGATGCCTTCGTGCACCAGCGCCTGCGCCACCTCTTCGACCCGCTTGCGCGACTGGCAGTACACCACCCCGGCCTCGCCCGCGTGCTCGGTGCGGATGAAGCGCAGCAGCTGCTGGGTGGGGTTGGTCTTTTCGACGATCGTGTAGGCGATGTTGGGGCGGTCGAAGCTGCTGACGAACCGGCGTGCCTCCTGCAGCTGCAGCCGCTCCAGGATGTCCTGGCGGGTCAGGTCGTCCGCGGTCGCCGTCAGGGCGATGCGCGGCACCGACGGATAGCGCTCGTGCAGGACCGCCAGCGCGCGGTACTCGGGGCGGAAGTCGTGTCCCCACTGGCTCACGCAGTGCGCCTCGTCGATCGCGAACAGGGCCAGCAGGCCGCGCTCGCACAAGGAATCGAGCTGCGCCAGGAAGCGCGGCGTGGTCACCCGCTCGGGTGCCGCGTACAGCAGGGTCAGCTCGCCGCGCAGCATGCGCTTCTCGACCTCCGCGGCCTCGCTGGCGTTCAGCGTCGAGTTGAGGAACGCGGCCTCGACCCCGGCTTCGTGCAGCGCGCCGACCTGGTCGTGCATGAGGGCGATCAGCGGCGACACCACCACGGTCACGCCCTGGCCGCCGCGATGGCGGACGATGGCGGGGATCTGGTAGCACAGCGACTTGCCGCCGCCAGTGGGCATGAGCACCAGGGCGTCGCCGCCGGCGGTCACGTGCTCGACGATATCGGCCTGCGGGCCCCGGAACTGCTCATAGCCGAAGACCTCGCGCAGGACGGAAACAGGGGTCGGATGGGGAGGGCGCAAGATGCCAGCGATTGTCCACGCAAGCGGCCCCCACCCCCGGCTTCCTACAATCGCCCGATGCAACTTCCCGCCTACACCCGCGGCCAGGCCCTGCCGCAGCTGCTGTCCGAACGCATCGTGGTGATCGATGGCGCCATGGGGACCATGATCCAGCGCTTGCGGCTGTCCGAAGCCCAGGTGCGGGGCGAGCGGTTCCGGGAGCACGGCAAGGACGTGCGCAACAACGGCGAGCTGCTGAGCCTCACGCGCCCCGACGTCATCCGCGACATCCACCAGGCCTTCCTGGCGGCCGGCGCCGACATCATCGAGACCAACACCTTCGGCGCCACCTCCATCGCCCAGGACGACTACGCACTGGGCCCGCTGGCGCGCGAGCTCAACCTGGCATCGGCGCGCATCGCACGCGAGGCGGCCGACCGCTTTTCGGCGCCCGGCAAGCCCCGCTTCGTGGCCGGCGCCCTCGGCCCGACGCCGCGCACCGCCTCGATCAGCCCGGACGTGAACGACCCCGGCGCCCGCAACGTCGATTTCGAGCAGCTGCGCGCGGCCTACTTCGAGCAGGTGCAGGCGCTGGTCGAAGGCGGCGTCGACCTGCTGCTGGTCGAGACCATCTTCGACACGCTCAATGCCAAGGCCGCCCTGTTCGCGATCGACGAGTATCTCGAGCAGTCCGGCGAACGCCTGCCGCTGGTGATCAGCGGCACCGTGACCGACGCCTCCGGTCGCATCCTCAGTGGCCAGACCGTCCAGGCGTTCTGGTACAGCGTGCGCCACGCGCAGCCGCTGGCGGTGGGCCTGAACTGCGCGCTGGGCGCGGCCCTGATGCGGCCGTACATCCAGGAGCTGTCGCGCGTGGCCGAGGACACCTACATCAGCTGCTATCCCAACGCCGGACTGCCCAACCCCATGAGCGAAACCGGCTTCGACGAGACGCCCGAGGTCACCGCCCGGCTGCTGCGGGAGTTCGCCGCCGAGGGCCTGATCAACCTGGTGGGCGGCTGCTGCGGCACCACGCCGGACCACATCACCGCCATTCGTGACGCGATGGCGCCGCTGCCGGGGCGGGCCCTGCGAAACGGGCTGCCCCAGCCCGAGGCCGGCTGAACGCCTGACGCGCTTCAGCCGGGCTGCGTCGCGCGGACCGTGCCGAGCGCCGCAAGCGCCTGCTCGATGGCCTCGGCCACCGCGCGCAAGGCCTCGTCCGCGTCCCCGCTTCGCGTCAGGTCCTGCGACAGCAGCTTCTCGGCCCGTGCTGCCGCCGCCGCCAGCTGGTCGGCGCCCATGGTCGCGGCCGATCCCTTGAGCGTGTGCAGCAGCCGTGTCGCCTCTGCCTGGGGCACGCTGTGCAGCAGCGTGGGCAGCCGAGCGGCGATGCCGGCCAGGCTCTCGGCGAAGCTGGGCACCAGGCGCGCGTACAGGGCATCGTCTCCGCCCAGGCGACCCACGGCGCCCAGGCGGTCCAGCACGCTGACCCGATCGTCGGCTCCGACCGCCACGCCGTCGGCGGCCGCGACCGGCGCCGCCACGCCTGCGGACGGTCGCACGTGGCGCAGCAGCGTGTCGACCAGCTCGTGGATGTCGAAGGGCTTGCCCACGTGGTCGTTCATGCCCGCTGCCAGGCATTCGAGCCGGTCGCTCTCCATCGCGTTGGCAGTCATGGCGATGATCGGCAGGCGCCAGTTGCCCAGCTGCTCGCGTACGGCCCGCGTCGCGGCATGGCCGTCCATCTCGGGCATCAGCACGTCCATCAGCACGGCGTCGAAGGCCTCGGCCTGGTCGCGGATCAACGCCAGGCCCTCGCGTCCGTCCGAGGCCACGGTGACCCACGCACCCTGGCGCGCCAGCAGCTCACTGGCCACTTGCTGGTTGGTGGGGTTGTCCTCGACCAGCAGCAGGCGCAGCCCGGCGAGCGGCCGTTCCGGCGCGCCGGGCGGCGGCGGCGCCGCGGCCGGCGGCCCCGGTGGCGCCAGGGCATCGCGCAGCATGCTGGCCGTCACCGGCTTGACCAGAAACCCGTCCAGCAGCGCCTGTTCCTCCGGTGGGCGCTGGTCCAGCATCTCGCGACCGTTGGCCGTCACCATGATGATCAGCGGCGCCCGGGCAGCCGCCGGAAGCCGGCGAATGCGTTGGCTGGCCTGCCATCCATCCAGGTCGGGCATGCGCCAGTCGATGAAGACCGCGTCGTAGGGCTCCTCCAGGCCGGCGTGGGCGATGTGCTCGAGCGCCTCGTGGGCATCCGCCGCGAGATCGCAGCGCCAACCCAGGCTGGCGGCCATGACGCCCAGGCTTTCGCGCGCCTCGGGGTTGTCGTCGACGATCAGGACGCGGCGCTCGCCCCAGGTGACGGGCGGCGCCTCGGCCGCCGCCACGGGCAGCACCAGCTCGAACCAGAAGCGGCTGCCCTGGCCCGGCTCGCTGTCGAGCCGCAGTTCGCTGCCCATGAGGCCGAGGAGCTTCTTGCAGATGCCCAAGCCCAGGCCGCTGCCCCCGAACTCGCGCGCCGTGGACTCGTTGGCCTGGTCGAATTCGTTGAAGATGCGCTCGCGCTCCTGCGGCGCGATGCCGATGCCGGTGTCGCGGACCGCCACCTCGACACGCACCAGGTCATCGCAGCGCTCCACCAGCCGAAGGCTCAGCACCACCTCGCCCTTTTCGGTGAACTTGATCGCGTTGCCGCCCAGGTTGATCAGCACCTGCCGCAGCCGCAGGTCATCGGCCACCCAGCGTGGCGGCAGCAGCGGATCGACCTCGAACAGCAGCTCCAGCTCCTTGGTGCCCACACTGCCGGCGTAGATCACGGACAGGTCGCGCAGCAACTCGTCCACCGAGAACGGGCGCGGCGCCAGGCTCATCTTGCCGGCCTCGATCTTGGCCAGGTCGAGGATGTCGTTGAGCAGCGTGAGCAGGGAGCGGGCCGCGCGGTTGGCCTTGTCCGCATACTCGCTCTGGCGGCTGTCCATCGGCGTGGTGCGCAGCAGCGCCAGCATGCCCAGCACGGCGTTGAGCGGGGTGCGGATCTCGTGGCTCATGCTGGAGAGGAAGCGGCTCTTGGCCTGGCTCGCCTGCAGCGCCAGGTCGCGGGCCCGGCGCAGCTCGGTCACGTCCAGGGCCAGCTCGAAGAAGCCGCGCACCTGGCCCTCGTCGACGTCGGGGATGTAGTGCAGCTGCCAGGCGCTGAACCGCCCCGACGCATCGCGCGTGGCGACCTCGTCGTACTGCGCCTGCCCTTGCAGCACCCGCTCGACCAGCGGCAGCAGCCGCTCGTAGTGGACCGCGCCGAAGATGTCGGCCGACAGCTCCTGCCCCTGCAGTTCCTCGGGCGTGCGGCCGAAGGCGTCGCAGAACCGCCGGTTGACGAAACGGCAGCGCCGTTCGTGGTCCCAGTAGGACACGCGCGCCGGGAGGTTGTCGGCGATCACGCGCATCAGGTGCTCGCTCTCGCGCAGCCGCAACTCGGCGAGCTTGCGCCGGGTGATGTCGGAGGCGATGCAGATGAAGCCGTTGATCTGCCCGTCGCTGTCGCGCGTGGGCTGCAGCTCGGTGTCGGTCCAGAAGCGCACGCCCTCCCGCATCTGGTTGCGCAGCTCGAGCCGGCGCGATTCGCGCTGCGCGATGGCCGCGGCCAGGATGCGGCGGGAGTGCGCGTCGGCCCCGGCCACTTCCGGCAGGTCCACCGCCAGCCGGCCGATGCACTCGTCGGCGTCCAGCCCGGTGAGCCGCTCGAAGCCGGCATTGGCCCAGGTGACCCGGCCGTCCAGGTCCAGCCCATAGACGGCGCTGGAGGTGCGCTCGACGGCGCGGGCCATCCGCTGGAGATCGGCGGTCATTTCGGCCGCCATGCGTCCGGCGCGATCGCGCGCCGACATCAGCAGGTAGGCGGCCAAGGCCAGCAAGGCACTGAGCAGCGCGCCGGCCACCCCGATCACCCAGGGCAAGGCCAAGCCTGGCGCCAGGTGCAACTCGGGGGTGCTCGTCACCTTCAGGGTCAGCCGCCGGTCGACGACCATGAGCGGCTGTTCCATGGAAAAGCGGCTGCGCGGCTGGCCCTGTTCCACCCGCCCACCCGGCCGGCTGTCGAACAGCAGCTGTCCGGGCTGATCACCGGGACCATCGAAAAGTCGCAGGTGCAGCCCGGCACCGGTCGCCCGGGCCAGGCCGCCCAGGACGTCCCCGATGTCCAGGTCCACGAAAAACAGGCGCGCCACCGGATCCTGTCCGATGATGGGAATCAGCAGCATCCAGCCCGTCCCGTCCGCGCCGGCGGGGCGCACCGGACCGCTGAGGGTCAACAGCCCGGTCCGCATGGCCTGCTGGAGCGCCTGCTGGCGCGGCGCATCGGAATCCAGCTGCCAGCTGGGGGCGCGGGCCGCGCCGGCCTCGAAGTAATGGGTGACCCGCAACCGCGGCGGCGTCGACGGATCGCCGGTGGCCTCGATGATCCCGTAGCTGCGTACGCCGGGGAAATAAGGATCGAGCCCCCGCAGGCGCATGTAGTCGACGAACTCCTGGCCGGTCATGTCCTCCGCGAGCTGGAAAGCGGCACGCGTTTCCACCAGGATCTGCTCGGCCGTCGAGACGCGCCGGTCGAGCCCCATGCGGAAGCGATCGACCTGGGCATCGAAACGCGCCTGGGTCTCGGCACGAAGGGCCGAGACGGCGCTCAGGACACCGCCCGCCGTCAGGGCCAGCCCGCCGACCAGCAGCCAGACGCTGACCAAGCCGCTGCGCGCGGCGCGTGGGGGCGCCGCCGGCACGGCGTCGGGCGCTCGCAGAAGGCTGGACAGAAGGTTCATGTCGGGGAGCTATTGTCTCCAGCTGCTCAGTTTGCCCCAGCCGGGCTGCGGCACGCGAGGGCGGCGCAAACCGGCCAGTAGAATTCGGGTTCCTCAAGGAGCGTTGCAGCGCCGGCCCCACACACAGCCAGCGTCAGGCTTGAGGGCAGCATCCGCAACGGCGCTCACCTCGCATCATTCCGGGCACCGCACCCGGCTTTCAGGCAGGTGACCATGCAAGATCCGAATCCATCCTCCATTCCCCCGCTTCGGCTAGCCGGGCTCGAGCCGCTATCCATCGGCGCCGGCAGCCTCTTCGTGAACATCGGCGAGCGCACCAACGTCACCGGTTCGCGCGCCTTCGCCAAGCTGATCCTCAATGGCCAGTTCGAAGAGGCCCTGGCCGTGGCGCGGCAGCAGGTCGAGAACGGCGCCCAGGTCATTGACGTGAACATGGACGAGGCCATGCTGGACAGCCAGGCGGCCATGGTGCGCTTCTTGAACCTGATCGCCAGCGAACCCGACATCGCCCGCGTGCCGGTGATGGTCGACAGCTCCAAGTGGGAGGTGATCGAGGCCGGGCTGCGCTGCCTGCAGGGCAAGGGCATCGTCAACTCCATCAGCCTGAAAGAGGGCGAACAGGCCTTCTGCCGGCAGGCCCGCCTGGTGCGCCGCTATGGCGCGGCAGCCGTCGTGATGGCGTTCGACGAGCAGGGCCAGGCCGACACCTTTGCCCGCAAGACCGAGATCTGCGCGCGGGCCTACCGCATCCTGGTGGACCGGGTGGGCTTCGCGCCCGAAGACATCATCTTCGACCCCAACATCTTCGCCATCGCCACCGGCATCGAGGAGCACGACAACTACGCGGTCGACTTCATCGAAGCGGTGCGCTGGATCAAGCAGAACCTGCCGGGCGCCAAGGTCTCGGGCGGCGTGTCCAACGTGAGTTTCTCGTTCCGCGGCAACGACCCCGTGCGCGAGGCGATCCACACGGTGTTTCTCTACCACGCCATCCGCGCCGGTCTCGACATGGGCATCGTCAACGCCGGCATGGTCGGTGTCTACGACGATCTCGACCCCGTGCTGCGCGAACGGGTCGAGGACGTGGTGCTCAATCGACGCCCGGACGCCGGCGAACGCCTGATCGAGGTGGCCGAGGCGGCCAAGGGCGCGGCGCGCGACGACAGCCGCCGCAACGAGTGGCGCAACGCACCGGTGGAGCAGCGGCTGTCGCATGCGCTGGTGCACGGCATCACCGACCACATCGTGGCCGACACCGAAGAGGCCTGGCAGGCGGTGCTCGCACGCGGCGGCCGGCCGCTGCATGTGATCGAAGGGCCGCTGATGGACGGCATGAACATCGTGGGCGACCTGTTCGGCCAGGGCAAGATGTTCCTGCCCCAGGTCGTGAAGTCGGCCCGCGTGATGAAGCAGGCGGTGGCGCACCTGATCCCCTACATCGAGCAGGAGAAGCTGGCGCAGGAGGCCGCCGGCGAGGACGTGCGGGCCAAGGGCAAGATCGTCATCGCCACTGTGAAAGGCGACGTGCACGACATCGGCAAGAACATCGTCACCGTGGTCCTGCAGTGCAACAACTTCGAGGTGGTGAACATGGGGGTGATGGTCCCCTGCCACGAGATCCTGGCGCGGGCGAAGGTCGAGGGCGCGGACATCGTGGGCCTGTCGGGCCTGATCACGCCCTCGCTCGAGGAGATGCAGGTGGTGGCCAGCGAAATGCAGAAGGACGACCACTTCCGCCTGCGCAAGATTCCGCTGCTGATCGGCGGCGCCACCACCAGCCGGGTGCACACGGCAGTCAAGATTGCGCCGCACTATGAGGGGCCCGTGGTCTACGTGCCCGACGCCTCGCGCAGCGTGAGCGTCGCGCAGAACCTGCTGTCGGACCAGGCGGCGCGCTACATCGACGAGGTCAACGCCGACTACGACAACGTGCGCCGGCTGCACGCCAGCAAGAAGCGCACGCCGCTGTGGCCGCTGGCGCAGGCGCGGGCCAACAAGACCCCGATCGCCTGGGCCGGCTACCAGCCGCCCCGGCCCAAGTTCCTGGGCCGCCGCGTGTTCCGCAACTTCGACCTGGGCGAGCTCGCGCGCTACATCGACTGGGGACCGTTCTTCCAGACCTGGGACCTGGCCGGCCCCTTCCCGGCCATCCTCAAGGACGAGGTGGTGGGCAGCGAGGCGGTGCGGGTGTTCTCGGATGGCCAACGCATGCTCAAGCGGCTGGTCGAAGGCCGGTGGCTCACCGCCCAGGCCGTGATGGGCTTCTGGCCCGCCAACAGCGTCGACGATGACGACATCGCGCTTTACACGGACGAATCGCGCGAACACGTGGCCATGACCTGGTGGGGCCTGCGCCAGCAGGCCGAGAAGCCGGTCGTGGACGGCGTCACCCGCCCCAGCCGCTGCCTGGCCGACTTCGTGGCGCCGCGTGGCGTGGCACCCGACTACGTGGGCATGTTCGCGGTCACCGCCGGCATCGGCGTGGACAAGAAGGAGCGCTACTTCCTGGACGACCTCGACGACTACTCGGCCATCATGCTCAAGGCCCTGGCCGACCGCCTGGCCGAGGCGTTCGCCGAGTGCCTGCACGAGCGGGTGCGCAAGGACCTGTGGGGCTATGCGCCGCAAGAGGCGCTGTCGTTGGAAGACCTGATCGCGGAGCGCTACGCCGGCATCCGCCCCGCACCCGGCTACCCGGCGTGCCCGGACCACAGCGTCAAGCGCGACATGTTCGACCTGCTACAGGCGCACGAGGTGGGGATGGAGCTGACCGAGAGCCTGGCCATGATGCCGGCGGCCAGCGTGAGCGGCTTCTATCTGAGCCACCCGGACAGCGTGTATTTCAACGTCGGCCCGATCGGCCAAGACCAGTTGGAAGACCAGGCCCGCCGGCGTGGGGCGGACAAGGCGGTGCTGGAGCGGCTGCTCGCGCCCAACCTCTGAACCGGCGGTGGGGCTCTCCATCCGGCGGCAGGGGCGGCTCGACGAAGCCATGCCGCGGGCCACGGTGGCCACGCCGTCCGCCAGGCGCTGTGATCCGGCCTGCGAGTGGCGCCGCCGGGTGGTGGCGGGGATCAGATCCATCCGGCGGCCGGTCCAGGCGGCGGGCCGTCCGCCGGGCGTGCGACGGCCGGGACATCTTCCACGACTTCGATGGACGCCTCCTGCCGCAGGGGCGCCTTCAGCTGGAAAAGGCAACAGCACAGGCCCTGGGCCAGCGTGAGCGCCGCCCCCAGCATCGCGGCCGAAGACACGGCGATCTCGCTGGGGTCCTCCGCACCACAGGCGATATCCATCTGGGTCCGGCCGATGACGATGAGCAGCGCCGCCAGGCTGATGCCGTCGGCGATGAAGCCGATACCCATCTGCCGGGCACGCTGCTGCTCGGTGTGGCCGCATACGACGCGGGCGAGGCTGATCAGCGAAGCGGCGCCACTGAAGCCCGCGGCCACGGCCATCGCCGGCATGGTGCGGCTGCAGCCGGCGGCCCAGTCGGCCCCGGCGGCCACCAGAGCGAACTTGGTCAGCGCCGCTGCCGGCGGGAGCGCCCGCAGAGTCTCGGGCCAGGGGCTCAGCCGCCAGTTCGGGGGCGCAAGCGGCCCGGTCCGTTCGACGGCCCCCAAGGTGGACTGCAAGGCTGCGGCGGCCGGCGACAGCGGCCGGGGCGGCTCCTGCACGGAGGGTCGGCGGGAGGACACCGGCGAGTCCAGCGCGTTTCCGGACTGGACGAATAGCTCGGAGGTGAAGGAGGCGCTGGGTCGTCGAACCCCGGTGGTCGCTCGATGGGTCATGTGGGCTGGTGGATCACGATGCGCGGCCATGCGGTGGCCGCGCGCCTGAGTCGGTTTTCCAGGGGCGTGGTTCCCTCCATCGCATCAAGCAGCCAGCGGCCCGCGCCGCAGCTGCACCGCCTCGGCGGCGTGCGCGGGCTCGATGGCATCGCTGCCGGCGAGATCCGCGATGGTCCGGGCCACCTTCAGCGCCCGGTGCAAGGCGCGTGCGCTCCATCCCAGGCGGGCGGCAGCGGACTGCAGGAAGTCGCTGCTCGCCCGGGTCAGGCCCTGGCGGGCGTCCTGCAGCTCCTGCGGCTGCAGCGCCTGGTTCGGCTTTCCCTGCCGCTGCAGCGAGCGCGCCCGCGCCGCATTGCACCGCGCGCGCACGGCGGGACTGGCTTCGCCCGGTGCAGCGTCCAGCAGCTCCTGCGGCGGCAGGGCCGGCACCTCCACCTGCAAGTCGATGCGGTCCAGCAGCGGCCCGCTCAAGCGTCCCTGGTAGCGGCTCACCTGCTCAGGCGCGCAGCGGCAGGCGCGGGTGCGGGCGCCCAGCCATCCGCAGGGGCACGGGTTCATGGCCGCCACCAACTGGAACCGCGCCGGGAACTGCGCGCTGCTGGCGGCTCGGATGATGCGGATGTGCCCGGTCTCCAGCGGTTCGCGCAGGGCCTCCAGCGCGGCGCGAGGAAATTCGGGCAGCTCGTCCAGGAACAGCACCCCGTGGTGCGCCAGCGAGATTTCGCCCGGACGCGGCGGCGACCCGCCACCCACCAGCGCCACCGGGCTGGCCGAATGGTGTGGGCTGCAGGTGGGCCGGCGGGCCCAGCGCTGCGGACTGAACTGCCCCGCCAGGCTGGCGACCGCGGCGCTTTCCAGCGCCTCGCCCACGGTCATCGGCGGCAACAGCCCCGCCAGCCGCTGCGCCAGCATCGACTTGCCGGACCCGGGCGGCCCGATCAGCAGCAGGTTGTGCGCGCCGGCCGCAGCGATCTCGAGCGCCCGGCGGGCCAGCGCCTGGCCCTTCACGTCGACCAGGTCGGGGTACTCGTCCGCAGCCGCCGGGGCCGTGCCACGGACGGCCCCGAATCCCGCGTCGTCGCCCGGCGCCGGCGCTCCCGGCTGGAAGCGGCGCACCACGTCCAGCAGGTGCGCGGCACGACAGACCCGTGCGCCCGGCACCAGGGCGGCCTCCTCGGCACTGCCCGGCGGCAGCACCAGGGCCACGGGCGTGTCGCTGGCGTGCAGCGCCAGGCTGATCGCCAGGGCGCCGCGCACCGGCCGCAGCTCGCCCGACAGCGACAGCTCGCCCATGAACTCGTAGCCGGCCAGCGCCGCCGCGTCGACCTGCCCGCTGGCGGCGAGGATGCCCAGCGCGATCGGCAGATCGAAGCGGCCCGAATCCTTGGGCAGGTCGGCCGGCGCCAGGTTGACAGTGATCCGCTTGTTGTGCGGAAAGTCCAGCCCGCTGGTCAGCAGGGCGGCACGCACCCGCTCGCGCGCTTCCTTCACCTCTACATCCGCCAGTCCGACCAACGTGAAGCTGGGCAAGCCGTTCGCCAGGTGGACCTCCACCTGCACCGGGGCCGCCTGCAACCCCTGCAGCACCCGGCTGCGCACCACTGACAAACTCATCGCTTTCACCTCCCGGCCCGGATATTAGTTCTTCGGTATTCACCGCCTGCACGGGATTGGGGCGGAGGCGAGCGGCTGAGTGCGCCGCGCCGGTGCATGCCGCACCCGGTGCGGCACCGACTGCGTCCAAAGGTGTGCATGCCACCGTCCGCAGCCGGTGGCACGGCTCGTGCTTATGGGCTGCGTCCCCACCCTAAGAACCGACGGAGCACCCATGAGCCTTCAAACCACTGCCTTCTTCCTGTCCACCCTGGTCTTGTCCGGCACCGCGTTTGCCCAGGCTGCGCCGGCCACTTCCCCCTACGAGATCTCCTACAACGTGGGCGCCGTGAGCGATTACCGCTACCGCGGCATCTCGCAGACCGCCCGCAAGCCGGCCCTGCAGGGCGGCGTGGACTTCGCCCACAGCAGCGGCGTGTATGTCGGCCTCTGGGCCTCCACCATCCGCTGGATCCGCGACAGCGGCCCGGACCTGGACGGCCGGGTCGAGGTGGACATCTACGGCGGCTACAAGGGTGCGCTGACCGACGCCATCAGCTATGACGTCGGCGGCCTGCAGTACTGGTATCCGCGCAACGACTACGACCGCGTGGGCGTCAACGCCAACACCTTCGAGCTCTACGGCGCCCTCACCGCCGGACCGGCCACCCTGAAGTACTCGCACGCGCTGACCGAGCTGTTCGGCACCCCCGGCAGCGAAAACAGCGGCTATCTGGATCTCAGCGCCAGCTTCGACGTGGGCAACGGCTTCTCGGTCGTGCCGCATATCGGCTGGCAAAAAATCCGGACCGTCGGCACCTACCGCGACTACTCGCTCACCCTCGCCAAGGACTTCGGCGAGGGCCTGGCCGCCACGGTAGCCGTCGTCGGCACCAACTGGGATGACCGCTTCGGCGCCCCCTACCAGTTGCCCGGCAGCGGCGGCCGCGACCTGGCCAAGGCCGGCCTGGTGGTGGGCGTGAAAAAGACGTTCTGACCCACCGGCCCCGCTTTTTTCCCGCATCCGCTCAAGGAGCCAGCCATGAAACTCGTCACCGCCATCATCAAGCCCTTCAAGCTCGACGAAGTGCGTGAGGCGCTGTCCGCCATCGGCGTGCAGGGCATCACGGTCACCGAAGTCAAGGGCTTCGGCCGCCAAAAGGGCCACACCGAGCTCTATCGCGGCGCCGAATACGTCGTCGATTTCCTGCCCAAGGTCAAGATCGAAGCAGCCGTCTCCGAGGACCTGGTCGAGCGCGTCATCGAGGCCATCGAAGGCGCGGCACGCACCGGCAAGATCGGCGACGGCAAGGTCTTCGTCTACGACCTCGAGCAGGTCATCCGCATCCGCACCGGCGAGACCGGCCAGGACGCCCTTTAACCCACCCCTTCACGAGAGAGCACACATGCGAAAGCTTCTTGCCTGCCTGGCCCTGGGGCTGGGCCTCCTCACCGGTGGCGGCGCCGCGCTGGCGCAGTCCACGGCACCCGCCGAGGCCGCGCCGGCCGCTGCCGCGGCAGCTCCGGCCGCCACGCCCGCCGCCGCCCCCGAGGCGGCCGCTCCGGCCGCCTCGGCCACACCCAAGATCGATTCCGGCGACACCGCCTGGATGCTCACCTCGACGCTGCTGGTGATCATGATGATCATCCCCGGCCTGGCGCTGTTCTACGGCGGCCTGGCCCGCTCCAAGAACATGCTGTCGGTGCTCATGCAGGTGTTCGTGGTGTTCTCCCTGGTCAGCCTGCTGTGGGCGATCTACGGCTACAGCTTCGCCTTCACCGGCGACGGGCGCTTCTTCGGCACCGCCGACAAGCTGTTCCTGTCCGGGGTGAACCTGGAGAGCTTCGGCGCGCTGGCCACCATCCCCGAGTACGTGTTCGTGGCCTTCCAGGGCACGTTCGCGGCCATCACGGTGGCCCTGGTGCTGGGCGCCTTCGCCGAGCGCATCAAGTTCGCGGCGGTGGTGGTGTTCGCGGTGCTCTGGTTCACCCTGGCCTACGTGCCCATGGCCCACATCGTCTGGGGTGGCGGCCTGCTGGCCCAGGACGGCGCGCTGGACTTCGCCGGCGGCACCGTGGTGCACATCAACGCCGGCATCGCCGGGCTGGTGGGCGCCTACATGGTGGGCAAGCGCATCGGCTACGGCAAGGAAGCCTTCATGCCGCACTCGCTGACGCTGACCATGGTGGGCGCCTCGCTGCTGTGGGTGGGCTGGTTCGGCTTCAACGCCGGCTCCGCCGGTGCCGCCAACGCGGCCGCCGGCCTGGCCTTCATCAACACCGTGCTGGCCACCGCTGCGGCCACGCTGTCGTGGATCAGCGCCGAGTCGATGATCAAGGGCAAGGCCTCGATGCTGGGAGCCGCCTCGGGCGCCGTGGGCGGACTGGTCGCGGTCACCCCGGCCGCCGGCTTCATCGGCCCCATGGGCTCCATCGTGATCGGCCTGGTCGCCGGCGTGGTCTGCCTCTGGGGCGTCACCAGCCTCAAGCGCATCCTGGGTGCCGACGACGCGTTCGACGTGTTCGGCGTGCACGGCGTCGGCGGCATCGTCGGCGCGGTGCTCACCGGCGTGTTCGCGGCGCCCGCGCTGGGCGGCACCGGCGGCCTGACCCCCGATACCTTCGCCATGGGTGCCCAGGTCTGGGTGCAGGTCAAGAGCGTGCTCTTCACCGTCGTCTGGTCCGCGGTGGTCGCCTTCATCGCCTTCAAGGTCGCCGACCTCACGTTCGGCCTGCGCGTCTCCGAGGAACAGGAGCGCGAGGGCCTGGACATCAGCAGCCACGGCGAAACCGCCTACCACCGCTGATACGCGATGCCGGGGCCGCGCCGGGAGGCGGCGCCCCGTCATGCAAGTCATCTCCTCAGGTTTGGCCCGCCCCCCGGCGGGCGTTTTTTTGCGTGGTCCGTCAGGCTGCCGTGTCGGTGGGCGCCAGCGGCGCGCGCAGCTCGATGGTGTCGCCCTGGCGCGTGAAGCGAACGCCGTCGGCCTGCGCGAGGGCCTGCACCTCGTCGGCGCTGAGCGGCCGGTAGGGCATCTCGCCGGCGTCGAGCTCGCCGCCGTCGGTCGGCTCCAGGGTCAGGCGCAGCAGCACCTGGCCACCGTCGGGCTCACCGTGCAGCGTGATCTCGGCCGGGGGCCCGGCCTCATCCGACAGCAGCAGCAGACAGGCCGGCAGCAGGTGGCGCCAGGCGGCGCGCTGGACCGGCCAGTCCGCGCCCCGCAGTTCGCTGCGCAGGCTGAAGCCGCGAAAGCCGAGGCTGCTGCCCAGGAGGGCCGTGGCCTCGTCGACGGCGGACTGCAGCGGGACCACCCGCCCGGGTTCGGGCGCGAACCAGCCGATCACGTCGCGGCAGGCCTGCGAGGCCGTGCGCGACAGGCCGGTCATGCGGGTGACGCCGTCGCGGATCTGGTCCAGGTTGGGCTCGGGGGCGCGCAGGCGGCGCTCCACGATCTCGCCGGCCATGGCCACGGGCTGCAAGTGAGCCATCAGCTCGTGCCGGATCGCGAAAGCAATGCGCCTGAGCAAGGCAAAGCGCGCGGCCTCGACCGCAAGCGGTTCGCAGCTGGGGGGGTGGGGGGCTGGGGTGGACATCGGCGGCCATGTTAGGGCCTGCGCGCAGCGCGCGGGGCGCACAATCCCCGGCGCATGAAGATCCTGCACTGGCAACGCGTCGGCCACCAGACGCACCAGGTCGGCGAATCGCCGTTCTGGCACCCGGACGAGCACCGGCTTTACTGGCTGGACAACGAGGCCGACCAACTCTGGCGCTCCGCCGGCGGGCACCAGCGGCCGGAAAGCTGGGCCATGCCGTCCAGCCCCGGCTGCATCGCTCCGGCGCGCAGCGGCGGCCTGGTGATCGCGCTGCGCGACGGGATCTACCGGGCCCGGCAGTGGGGCGGGCCGCTGCAGCGGCTGGCACCGGCACGGCACGACCCCCGCAGCACCCGATTCAACGACGGCAAGGCCGACCCGCAGGGGCGCTTCTGGGCCGGCACGATCTACGAGCCGCGCGACCGTCCGGATGCGGCGCTCTTCTGCCTGGACGCGCGGCCAGGGCGGGGCCCCGCGGCATCCTTGCGCCGGGTGCTCGGCGGCGTGACCAACGCCAACGGCCTGGCCTTCGCGCCCGACAGCCGCACCCTCTACTGGGCCGACACCACCCGCCACCTGGTCCGGGCCTGGGATTTCGATGCGGCCACCGGCACGCCGGCCAACGAACGCGTGTTCCACCGCTTCGGCGCCAAGCCGCCCGGCTGGCGTGCCGGCCAGGCCGGTTACGGCGGCCGACCCGACGGCGCAGCCATCGACGCCCAGGGCAACTACTGGTGCGCGCTGTTCGAGGGCGGCCGGCTGCTGCAGCTGTCGCCCACGGGACAGGTGCTGCAGGAGCTGCCGCTGCCGGTGCGCTGCCCGACCATGCCCTGCTTCGGCGGCCCCGACCTGCGCACCCTGTTCCTCACCACGGCCAGCCACAAGCGGCCGGCCGACGAGCTGCGCCGCCTGCCGCTGTCGGGTCATGTGCTGTGGACGCGGGTGGACGTGCCGGGCCGGCCGGTGGACTTCTTCGTCGACTGAGCACCGGCAGGCACTACCATGGGCGCCCCATGGAAGCCGCCCTGCCCGCCCTGCCCGCGCTGATCGAGCGCATCCGCGACTGCGCCGCCGCGCGCCGGCCGCTTCGCCTCCGCGGCGGCGGCAGCAAGGATTTCTACGGCGAGCCGGACACCCCGGGCGAGTTGCTGTCCACCCGCGGGCTGTCCGGCGTCATCGCCTACGAGCCCAGCGAACTGGTGGTCACCGTGGGCGCGGGCACGCCGCTGGCCGAGCTGGAGGCGCTGCTGGCGGCACACGGCCAATGCCTGCCCTTCGAGCCGCCGCATTTCGGCGGCGCCGCCACGGTCGGCGGCATGGTGGCGAGCGGCCTGTCGGGTCCGGCGCGCGCCAGTGTCGGCTCGGTGCGCGATTACGTGCTGGGCCTGAAGCTGGTCAACGGGCGTGGCGAGATGCTGGTCTTCGGCGGCCAGGTGATGAAGAACGTCGCCGGCTACGACGTCTCGCGCCTGATGGCCGGCGCGCTGGGCACGCTGGGGCTGATCACCGAGGTCAGCCTGAAGGTGCTGCCGGTGGCACCGGCCGAGACCACGCTGCGCTTCGAGATGAAGCAGGCGCAGGCGCTGGAGCAGCTGCATCGCTGGGGCGGCCAGCCCCTGCCGCTGAACGCCAGCGCCTGGGTCGAGGACCAGGGCGTGTCGGTCCTCTACCTGCGCCTGCGTGGCGCGCGCGCGGCGGTGGAGTCGGCGTGCCGGACCCTGGGCGGCGAGCGCCAGGACGAGGTGGCGGACGACTGGCGCGGCGACCGTGACCTGGGCCTGCCTTGGTTCAGCGAGCGTCCGGACCACGACCTGTGGCGGCTCTGGGTGCCGCAAACCGCTCCACCCTTGTCCTTGCCCGACACGCCCTATGTGAACTGGCACGGTGGCCAACGCTGGGTGCGCGCCGCTCCCGATGCCGGCCCGGCCCTGCGCGAGGCGGCCCGGGCCGTGGGTGGCAGTGCCACGCTGTTCCGCGCTTCCAGTCCGCACGGACGCGCGCCGCGCTTCGACCCACCGGCGCCGCCCCTGGACCGCATCCACCGGCGGCTCAAACACGAGTTCGATCCGGCCGGCATCTTCAATCCCGGCCGTCTTTACGCGAGCCTCTGAATGCAAACCCAGCTGTCGCCCGAGTTCAAGGGCACGCCCGAGGGCGACGAAGCCGAAGCGATCCTGCGCAAGTGCGTGCACTGCGGCTTCTGCACCGCCACCTGCCCCACCTACCAGCTCTGGGGCGACGAGCTGGACGGGCCGCGCGGCCGCATCTACCTGATCAAGCAGGTGCTGGAGGGCGCGCCGCCGACGCGGGCGACCCAGTTGCACCTGGATCGCTGCCTGACCTGCCGCAACTGCGAAACCACCTGCCCCAGTGGCGTGCAATACGGCCATCTGGTGGACATCGGCCGGCGCATCGTCGAAGAGCGGGTGCCCCGCGGCGCGGGCTCGCGGGCGCTGCGCACCGCGCTCAAGGAGGGCCTGACCTCGTCGCTCTTCGGCCCGGCCCTGCGGCTGGGGCAATCGGTGCGCGGCGCGCTGCCGGCCGCGCTGCGCCAGAAGGTGCCGCCGCGGCAGGCCGCCACCGCCTGGCCCAGCCGCAGCCACGCACGCAAGGTGCTGCTGCTGGCCGGGTGCGTGCAACCGGCGATGGCGCCCAACATCAACGCCGCCACCGCCCGCGTGCTCGATGCCGCGAACATCCAGGCACTGGTGGCGGACGCCGCCGGCTGCTGTGGCGCGGTCAAGTTCCACCTCAACGACCAGGACGGCGGCAAGGCGCAGATGCGCGCCAACATCGACGCCTGGTGGCCGTTCGTCGAGAGCGGGCAGGTCGAGGCGCTGGTGATGAATGCGTCGGGATGCGGCGTCACGGTCAAGGAGTACGGACACCTGCTGCGCCATGAGCCGGCCTACGCGGCCAAGGCCGCGCGCATCAGCGAGCTCACGCGCGACCTGAGCGAGCTGCTGCCGGCGCTGGTGCCCTTGCTGCAGCCGCGGGTGAAACCCCGCCCCGAGCTGGTCGCCTGGCATCCGCCCTGCACCCTGCAGCACGGGCAGCAGCTGCGCGGCGGCGTGGAACGGTACCTGGGCGAGCTGGGCCTGCGGCTGCAGGTCGCGCCCCAGGAGTCGCACCTGTGCTGCGGCTCGGCCGGTACCTGGTCGGTGCTGCACCCGCAGGCAGCGAACGAGCTGCGGGACCGCAAGCTGGAGCAACTGAAGGCCTTGCAGCCGGTGGCCATCGCCTCGGCCAACATCGGCTGCATCACCCACCTGCAGTCCGGCACCGCCCTGCCGGTGCGGCACTGGATCGAGCTACTGGACGAGGCACTGGCGGCCTGAAGAGCGCGGCGCCTCCTTCGCGCCCTCGCTCAGCCCGGCAGCGCGACCTCGAGGTTGTCGATCAGGCGCGTGGTGCCCAGCCGGGCCGCCGCCAGCACCACCAGGCGCCGATCGCCGGTGCCCGGCTGCTGCAGGTCATCGGAGCGCCGGATGGCGAGGTAGTCGACTTCCCAGCCGCGCTGGCGCAGCGACTCGGCGCCGCGCGCCTCCATCTGCGGGAAGTCGCGCTCACCGGCCTGCAGGCCCGCGGCGATGGCGCGCAGCTGCCGCGACAACTGCACCGCCTCCTCGCGCTGCGCCGGCGACAGATAGGCGTTGCGCGACGACAGGGCCAGGCCGTCCCTCGCGCGCTGGGTTTCACCCGCCACGATCTCCACCGGCAGGGCGAACTGCCGCACCATCTGCCGGATCACCATCAGCTGCTGGTAGTCCTTCTTGCCGAACACCGCCACCTGCGGCTGCACGCAGTTCAGCAGCTTGAGCACGACGGTGCCGACGCCGGTGAAGAAGCCGGGACGGAACTCGCCTTCCAGGATGTCGGCCAGCTCGGCCGGCGGCTGCACCTTGAAGCGTTGCGGCTCGGGGTAGAGCTCCTGCTCGTCGGGCGCGAACACGATGTCGCAACCGGCGCCCTCGAGGGCGGCGCTGTCGGCCTGCAGCGTGCGGGGGTAGCGGTCGAAGTCCTCGTGGGGCAGGAACTGCAGGCGGTTGACGAAGACGCTCGCGACGGCCACGTCGGCGTGCTGGCGCGCCAGGCGCAACAACGCCAGGTGGCCCTCGTGCAGGTTGCCCATGGTGGGCACGAAGGCCGTGCGGCGGGCCGGCGCCAGGGCGGCGCGCAGGTCGGAAGTCGTGTGCACGATCTGCATGGAAACCATCCGGGGAAGTCGATCAGTAGGTGTGCACGCCCTCTTCGGGGAAGCGGCCCGCCTTGACCGCCCGCACATAGGCTTGCACGGCCTCGGGAATGCTGGTGCTGCCTTCCATGAAGTTGCGCACGAAGCGTGGGGCCGAACCGGCGTTCAGTCCGAGCATGTCGTGCAGCACCAGCACCTGGCCACCGCAGCCCGCCCCGGCACCGATGCCGATGACGGGGATGTCCAGCGCCTGCGCGACCTCGGCCGCCAGGGCGGAGGGCACCAGCTCGAGCACCAGCATGGCGGCGCCGGCATCGCGCAGCGCCTTGGCCTGTGCCAGCAAGGCCTGCGCCTGCGCCGCCTGGCGGCCCTGCACGCGCCAGCCGCCGAGGGCGTGCACCGACTGCGGCGTCAGCCCCAGGTGGGCACAGACCGGGATGTCCCGCTCGACCAGGAACCGCACGGTCTCCACCGCCCAGGTCGCGCCCCCCTCGAGCTTGACCATGTGGGCGCCGGCCCGGGTCAGTTCGCATGCGGTGTGCAGCGCCTGCTGCGGCGAGGCGTGGTAGCTGCCATGCGGCAGGTCGGCCAGCAGCCAGGCATGGCGGTTGCCGCGAGCCACGCAGGCGACGTGGTAGGCGATATCGGCCACCGTCACCGGCAGCGTGGTCTCGCGGCCCTGCAGCACCATCCCCAGCGAATCGCCCACCAGCAGGCAATCGACGCCGGCGTCGTCCAGCACGCCGGCAAAGGTGGCGTCGTAGCAGGTCAGCATGGCGATCTTCTCGCCGGCGCGATGCATCTCGCGCAGCCGGTGCAGGGTCGTGGCGCGGCGGGGCGCGGTCGAATCGGACATGGAAAGCCTCGCAGGAAAGGTGCGCGCGATTGTAGGCAGCAGGCCGCAGTCAACCCGCCAGGCCGCCCAGGACCCAGAAGCCGACGTGGGTTGCCGCATGCGCCGTCATCGCCGATTCCAGCTGCCCGCGCCAGAACAGCCAGCCATAGGCCAGCCCGGCAACCGTGTTGAGCACCAGCACCCGGGCCAGCAGGACGGGCGTGGGCTCGCCCAGGGCGAGCAGGGCCGGCAGGTGGCCCAGGGCGAAGAGCACGGCAGTGATCGCGTTGGCGATCCAGGCCAGGCCCGGCCGCTGGCCGTTTCGCCCGAAGACGCGGTGCAGCCCGCAGGCGAGTGCGCTCAACAGGCCCCAGCGCAGCATGACCTCTTCGGTGATGCCGCCGTACAGGACGCCGAGCGCCAGCTGGCCACCGGACACGGGTCCCTGCGGCAGGTCCGCGCCGGTCGCCCGGCGCAGCAGCACGTCCGCGCCGAACAGCAGCACCGCGACGGCGAGCCCGACCAGGCCGGCGCGCGTGGCGTCCCGCGCCGACGGCCACGGCGCCGTGCCCGCCAGTGCGCTGACGAGGCCCACGCGGTGCGCCAGCGCGGCACCCGCCAGGCTGCCGAGGACCGATAACAGCAGCGGATTGGACAGGCTCAGCAGCAGCACCTGCCACCGGGGCAGTCCCGCGACTGAGGGCGGAAGGGCCAGGTGTCCCAGCTGGCCCCACACCTGATGCCCCAGCACCCCGATGCCCAGCAGCGCCGCCGCGAACGGCAGGCCGAACCGGCGAGTGAAGGAGGGCGGTTTCACGGCGCCACGACCCGCCTGGCCCCCGGGGCGCCCGGCCACGCGGCCCAGGCCGCCGCGGCGAGGATCAGGGCGCCCCCGAGCCAGGTACGCAGGCCGGGTACGGCCCCGGTGAGCAGCACGGCGGACGCGCTGGCAAAGACGACCTCGGACAGCATGATGAGCGCCGTGGTGTGCGCCGCCAGCCGCGCAGCCCCGTACTGCAGCGCGACATTGCCGACCAGGAATCCGGCGACCAGCAGCGCCACGAACACGGCCGCGTGCGGGGTCGGCGCCGGCGACGGCACCACGCCATGCCCGGTGAGGAACAGCCCGAGCGCGGTGGCGATGACCCCACCACCGGCGAACATCGCCAGCACGCGGGAAGGGGCCGGGGCGTGGCGCAGGCGGCGCAGCAGGATGTTGGTCAGGGCGAATCCGGCACCACTGAGAAGCCCCAGCCAGTCGGCCAGCTCGCGGGGCATCGGCCAGCCGCCCCCGGTGTCCAGCACCACGAGAACGCCCAGCAGCGCCAGGAGCAGCCGCAGCAGCGAGGTGGCGCTGGGGCGCTCGCCCAGCAAGGGCCAGGCCAGGATGACCGACCAGGCGGGCATCAGGTAGAACAGCAGCACCACCCGCACCACGTCGCCCACCGTGATGCCCCAGTTGAAGCCGACGTTGGTGAGGCCGGCCACCACCCCCAGCAGCAAGAGCTGCGGCACGTGGGCACGGGACTGGGCGAAGGCGGCCGGCCGCACCGCCAGCACGCAGGCGGCAGCCACCGCGAACACCACGGCCGTGCCCCAGAGAGGGTGCAGCCCCTGCTGCTGCAACTGGCGAAACGGCCACCACGAGACGCCCCAGATGAAGGCGTTGGCCACCAGTGCCAGGGCCGGCGCGGCGCCGGCGGACCACGGCCGTTCAGCCATGCACCTTGTCGTGGCGCGCGACGTCCAGCAGGTGCTCGACCTCGGCACGGTGGTGCACCGTGTTCCACGCGTGCCAGCGCTTGATCAGCCACATCACGCCGGCCACGATCACGCCGAAGCCGGTGATGGCGCCGAAGGCCGACACGCCCAGTCCGGTGGACGCGCTGTAGAGGGCCCCCAGGCCGAGGATGCAGGCCTGCTCGTTGAAGTTCTGCACGGCGATGGACCGGCCGGCTCCCATCAGGTTGTGGCCGCGGTGCTGCAGCAGTGCATTCATGGGCACCACCAGGAAGCCGCCCAGCGCACCCAGCAGGATCAGGAAGGGCGCAGCCAGCCAGACGTTGTCGATGAAGTTCATCAGGATCACCAGCAGTCCCATGCCGATGCCCAGCGGGATCACGCTGGTGGCCACGTCCAGCCGCATGCGCATGGAAGCCGCCACGGCACCGATCGCGGTGCCCAGCGCCACCACACCGGTGAGGGCCGACGCCTGCGTGGTGCCGTAGCCCAGCGCCACCGCGCTCCAGGCCAGGATGATGTAGCGCAGGTTGCCCGAGACCCCCCAGAACAGCGTGGTGGTGGCCAGCGAAATCTGCCCCAGCTTGTCACGCCACAGGCGCGCGTTGCAGGTCCAGAAGTCGGGCAGCAGCTGCATCGCGTTGGCGGGGATCGGCCGCATCTCGACACCGGTGTGCGGGATGCGCGTGTTGAACCAGGCCGCCAGCGCATAGACGAAGATCAGCAGGAAGATGGCCGCCTCGGGCGCCTGGCGGATGCCGATGGCGCCCAGCGGATCCCACTGCAGCAGCCGCCCGGCCACCGCATGGCTCACCAGCGTTCCCCCCAGCAGGATGCCCAGGATGATGGAAGCGATGGTCAGGCCCTCGATCCAGCCATTGGCCTTGACCAACTGCGAAGGCGGCAGCAGCTCGGTGAGGATGCCGTACTTGGCTGGCGAGTACGACGCGGCGCCCAGGCCCACGATGGCGTACGCGGCCAACGGGTGCAGGCCGAACAGCATCGCCAGGCAGCCGACCACCTTGATCGCGTTGCTGATGAACATGACCCGCCCCTTGGGCAGCGCATCGGCAAAGGCGCCGACGAAGGGTGCCAGCACCACGTAGAAGAGCGCGAACATGGGCACCAGGGCGGCGCCCTGCCACTCTCCGGCGCCGCGGTTTCGCAGCAATTCGACGGCGGTCACGAACAAGGCGTTGTCGGCCAGCGAAGAAAAGAACTGCGCCGACATGATGGTGTAAAAGCCGCGCTTCATTCGTGCGTGCGGCCAGACCCAGGATCGAACCTGGTGCGTGGCAGTCTGTCTCCAAAATCGCGCGGTTATATCACGCAGAATTCACGTTCCGGGGCGGCTGCAGGCCGTCCGTCCAAGATACCTGGAACCCGCATCGTTCCGCCTTCCGCCCACGCCTCATGCCCCGCCCGATCCAGGCCACCATCCATCCTTCGGCCCTGCGCCACAACCTGGCCCGGCTGCGGCAGGCCGCGGGTGACGCCCGCGTCTGGGGCATCGTCAAGGCCAATGCCTACGGCCATGGCATCGAGCGCGTGTTCGATGCCCTGCGCGGCGCCGATGGCCTCGGCCTGCTCGACCTGGACGAAGCCGAGCGGGTGCGTGCCCTCGGCTGGCGCGGGCCGGTGCTGCTGCTCGAAGGCGCATTCGAGGCACGCGACCTCGAGCTGTGTTCGCGCCTCGGCCTGTGGCACACCGTGCACTGCGACGAACAGATCGACATGCTGGCGCTGCACAAGACGCACGCGCCGCACCGCGTCTTCCTGAAGATGAACACCGGGATGAACCGCCTCGGTTTCCCGCCCCACCGCTTCCGCGCCGCATGGGCCCGGCTGGAGGCGCTCCCGCAGGTGGACGAGATCACGCTGATGACGCACTTCAGCGATGCCGACGGCGACCGCGGGGTCGCGCACCAGCTGCGCGTGTTCGAGGAAGCGACGCGCGACCTGCCCGGCGAGCGCACCCTGGCCAACAGCGCCGCCCTCCTGCGCTTCGGGTCCGAAGCTGGCGTGCGCGCCGACTGGGTGCGGCCCGGGATCGCGGTATATGGCAGTTCGCCGGACCATCCCACGCACGCCCTGGGGCACTGGGACCTGCAACCCGCCATGACCCTGGCCAGCCGGGTGATCGCCATGCAGCAGGCCGCACCCGGCGACACGGTGGGCTACGGCTCGACGTTCCGGGCCGAAGTGCCGACCCGGGTCGGCATCGTGGCCTGCGGCTATGCCGACGGCTACCCGCGCCACGCCGGCACCGGCACCCCGGTGCTGGTCGACGGGCAACGCACCCGCACGCTGGGACGGGTCAGCATGGACATGCTGGCGGTGGACCTCACGGACCTGCCCGGCTGCGGCACGGGCAGTGAAGTCACGCTGTGGGGCCGGGCTGCCGGCGGCGCGCAACTGGCCATCGACGAGGTTGCCCGCGCCGCCGGCACGGTCGGCTACGAGTTGATGTGCGCGCTGGCGCCGCGGGTGCCGGTGTCGATGGCGGCGGACGACTGACCGCGCCGTATCGCTACAGAATCCAGCGCAATTCGGCCTTAGCCGCGCAGGCGTTCGAGCAGGCCATTGAGCTCGTCCAGCGATCCGAACTGGATGGCGACTTCGCCCATCTCCTCGTTGCGGCCATGGCGCTTGACCCGCTTTTTCACCCGCACCTCCACTTCGGCGGTGAGCAGGTCCGACAGCTCCTCCTCCAGGCGCCGCAGGTCGCGCGACTTCTCTTTCTTGGGCTTGGGCGACACCAGGCTGAACTCGGCCCCGATCCTCTTGACCAGCCCCTCGGCTTCGCGCACCGAGAGCTTGCGCGCCGCGATCTGGTTGGCCGCGGTGATCTGCGAGGCACGCTCCAGCGCCAGCAGCGCTCGGGCATGGCCCATGTCCAGGTCACCGGCCATCAACATCGTCTGCACGGGATCGGCCAGGTTCAGCAGGCGCAGCAGGTTGGACGCCGCGCTGCGCGAGCGGCCCACGGCCTGTGCCGCCTGCTCGTGCGTCAGGCCGAATTCGCGCACCAGCCGCTGCAGGCCCTGCGCCTCTTCCAGCGGGTTGAGGTCCTCGCGCTGGATGTTCTCGATCAGGGCCATGGCGGCCGCAGCCTCGTCGGGCACGTCGCGCACCAGCACCGGCACGCTGTCCAGGCCGGCCAGCCGCGCCGCGCGGAAGCGCCGTTCGCCGGCAATGATTTCGTACTTGCCGCCGTTGGGTCCGTTGGCCAGCTTGCGCACCAGGATCGGCTGCATGATGCCCTGCGACTTGATGCTTTCGGCCAGCTCGTAAAGGGCGCCCTCGTCCATGCGGGTGCGGGGCTGGTAGGCACCGGGCACCATGTCCGACAGCAGCAGCGAGGCAGGCAGCCCCGGGTTGGCGGCGGGGACCTCGACTTGCGCCGCGGCGCCCTCCTCCAGCCGCGGGCCGAGCAGCGCTTCCAGCCCACGACCGAGTCCCTTGAGTTTCTTGGTGGCCATATCCGGCATTCCTCTGGAAAAAATCAATCCTTCAACAGGGCCTGAAGCAGCGCGTGGCCCTCGGGCCAGCTGCCCAGGCTGGAATCGGCGTTCAGGTGGCCGGCGTCGCCGGCCTCGACGAATCCCGATCCCCAGCCCGCGGCCAGCATGCGCGCGCGCCCAGGCTGGCAGAACGGGTCGTTGCGGCTGGCCACGGTCAGGCTGCGAAACGGCAGGGGCCCCGGTGACAACCGCGACCAGCCATGCAGGGGCAGCTGCGCCGGGTCCGGCGGGGCCACCAACAGGGCGGCCCTGACGCGCAGCGTTTCGCGGCTGGCGGCCGCCCAGGCCGCCACCAGCAGGCAGGCCAGGCTGTGGGCCACCAGCACGAGGGGCCCGGGCCGCGACAGCACCACGTCCTGCAGCCGCGCGACCCAGTCGCCCCGCAGCGGCTGCTCCCAGTCATGCTGCTCCACCCTGCGGTAGCCATGCTGCCGCTCCCAGAGCGTTTGCCAATGCTGCGGGCCGCTGCCATGCCAGCCCGGCAGGAGCAGGACGTCGGCGGCGTCCATCTCACATCTTCCGGATGCGGGCCACCATCTCGCTGGCGAATTCGACGAAAGCCTGGCTGCCGCGCGCGCCCGGGTCGAACACCACACCCGGCAACCCGTAGCTGGGGGCCTCGGCCAGGCGCACGTTGCGCGGGATGACGGTGTTGAACACCTTCTCGCCGAAGTGCGCCTTGAGTTGGTCGCTCACCTGCTGCTGCAAGGTGATGCGGGTGTCGAACATCACCCGCAGCAGTCCGATGATTTTCAGATCCGGGTTGAGGTTGCCGTGCACCTGCTTGATGGTGTTGACCAGGTCCGACAGGCCCTCGAGCGCGAAGTACTCGCATTGCATGGGCACCACGACGCCATGCGCAGCGCAAAGCCCATTCAAGGTCAGCATCGAAAGGGAGGGCGGGCAGTCGATCAGGACGAAGTCGTACTCGCCCTCGACCGCCTGGATGGCTTGCCTCAGTCGCTTTTCGCGCCGGTCCAGGCCGACCAGCTCGACCTCGGCGCCGGCCAACTCGCGATTGGCGCCCAGCACGTCATAACCGCACTTCTCCGCCCGCACCCGGGCCTGGGGCAAGGTCGAGGATTCCAGCAGCACGTCGTAAACCGAGTGCTCGAGCTTGCGCTTGTCCACGCCGGAACCCATGGTGGCGTTGCCCTGGGGGTCAAGGTCCACCAGCAGCACCCGTTGCCCGACTTTGGCCAGGCCGGCCGCCAGGTTGACGGCCGTCGTGGTCTTGCCCACCCCGCCCTTCTGGTTCGCGACGCAAAAGATCTTTGCCATGGTTCAGGCCCCTCCGCGGGCCGACAGGTGGTGGGAGACCGGCGGATTCACCGACTGATCGGCGGCCCGGCCATGAAGACTCGGGGATACGAGGGGCGCAGGCGCGAAAGCGCCGGGATCTGCAACGCCGAACATGCGACAGGCGATAAGCGGAATGGCTAGCGGGCCGGAAAGAACGGCCGAGTTTAAGTGAGCCCCTCGCGCTTTTTCATCCAGACGAGGCAACGGTCTGCTTCGAGGCCGGGAACCTGCAACTGTTCCACGTGAAACACGTCCACCCCGTGCCGCTCGACCACGGCGATCTCGTCGGCGGGGTGCTTGCCCTTCATCGCCATCCAGGCGCCTTCCGCCGCCAGGCACCGCCCCGACCAGGCGGTGAAGTCGGCCAAGGTGGCGAACGCGCGGGAGCAGACCACGTCATAGGCGGAAGCCAGCGTCTCGACGCGGGCGTGCAGGCCGCGCAGATTGCGCAGCTTCAGGGCCGCGGCCACCTGCTGGATGAAAGCCGCCTTCTTGGCGACCGTATCGACGCAGTCCACGGCCCACTCCGGGGAGCAAATCGCCAGCACCACGCCCGGCAGGCCGGCGCCCGAGCCGACATCCAGAACCCGGAGCGCACGGCCCCTCGCGTGGCGGCGAAGCGGCGCCACGATCGCCAGGCTGTCGAGCAGGTGGTGCGTGAGCATCTCCTGCGGTTGACGGACTGCCGTGAGGTTGTAGACGCGGTTCCATTTCTGGATCAGGCCCAGGTAGGCCATCAGCTGCTGGACCTGCGCATCCGACAGGTGGAGGGCCAGCGCCTCGAGGCCCGCGCGCAGGCGTTGCTCGAGCGGATCGTCGCCGCTCATGCCGGCTGCGAACTCGCGGCCTGGGCAAAGCCCTTGGAGCGGGTCTTCTTGAGATGCACCAGCAGCAGCGAGATGGCGGCCGGCGTGACACCCGAGATGCGCGAAGCCTGCCCCAGGGTTTCCGGTCGGTGCTTGGCGAGCTTCTGCCGCACTTCGATGCTGAGCGCCGACACCTGCATGTAATCGAGTTCGTCGGGCAGCCGGAGCTTCTCGTAGTAGGCGGACCGCTCCACCTCGTCCTTCTGGCGATCGATGTAGCCGGCGTACTTGGCTCCGATTTCGACCTGCTCGACCACCGCGTCGTGCAACTCGCCCAACGTTTCACGTGAAACAGCGTCGGTGGCGTACCGGCCGCCGTCCATGCCGAGGAGTGCGGCGTGGCTCACCCCGGGCCGGCGCAGCAGGTCCAGCAGGCTGTATTCCCGCTCGATGCTCTTGCCCAACACTCGCTCCGACTCGGCGGGAGGCAGGTTGCGGGGATTGACCCACGTCGACTTCAGCCGCTCTGTTTCACGTGAAACAGCGTCCCGCTTGCGGCCGAAGGCGGCCCAGCGCGCGTCGTCGACCAGCCCCAGGCGGCGCCCGGCTTCGGTGAGGCGCATGTCCGCGTTGTCCTCGCGCAGCTGCAGCCGGAACTCGGCGCGGCTGGTGAACATGCGGTAGGGCTCGGTCACCCCCTTGGTGATCAGGTCGTCCACCAGGACGCCCAGGTAGGCCTCGTCGCGGCCCGGCAACCAGGCCGGCTCGCCCCGGCACGCCAGGGCCGCGTTGACGCCGGCGAACAACCCCTGCGCCGCCGCTTCCTCGTAGCCGGTGGTGCCATTGATCTGCCCCGCAAAGAACAAGCCCGCGATCTGGCGGGTCTCGAAGCTGCTCTTGAGCGCGCGGGGGTCGAAATAGTCGTACTCGATTGCGTAGCCGGGGCGCAGGATGTGCGCCCGCTCCAGGCCCGGCATGGAGCGCACCAGCTCGTACTGCACGTCGAATGGCAAGCTGGTCGAGATGCCGTTCGGATAGAACTCGTGCGTGCTCAGGCCCTCCGGCTCCAGGAAGATCTGGTGGCTCTCCTTGCCCGCGAACCGGTTGATCTTGTCCTCCACGCTGGGGCAGTAGCGCGGGCCCACGCCTTCGATCTTGCCGGTGAACATGGGGCTGCGGTCGAAGCCGGAGCGGATGATCTCGTGCGTGCGTTCGTTGGTATGGGTGATCCAGCAGGGCACCTGGCGCGGGTGCATGCGCGCCTGGCCCATGAAACTGAAGACCGGCACCGGATCCAGGTCGCCCGGCTGCTCCTCGCAGCGCGAGAAGTCGATCGTGCGGCCGTCGATGCGCGGCGGCGTGCCGGTCTTGAGGCGTCCCTGCGGCAGCTTCAGCTCTTTCAGCCGCGCCGACAGCGACACCGCCGGCGGGTCCCCGGCCCGGCCTGCCGCGTAGTGGTTCAGGCCCACGTGGATCTTGCCGTCCAGGAAGGTCCCGGCCGTGAGCACCACCGCACGGGCCCGGAAGCGAATGCCGATCTGCGTCACCGCCCCCACCACTCGGTCGCCCTCGACCATCAGGTCGTCCACGGCCTGCTGGAACAGGCTGAGGTTGGCCTGGTTTTCCAAACGGGCGCGGATCGCCGCCTTGTAAAGCACCCGGTCGGCCTGGGCCCGTGTGGCACGCACCGCCGGCCCCTTGGAGCTGTTGAGGATGCGGAACTGGATGCCCGCCTCGTCCGTGGCGATGGCCATGGCGCCGCCCAGCGCGTCCACCTCCTTGACCAGGTGGCCCTTGCCGATGCCGCCGATCGAGGGGTTGCAGCTCATCTGGCCCAGCGTCTCGATGTTGTGGGTCAACAGCAGGGTCTTGCAGCCCATGCGGGCGGCCGCCAGCGCAGCCTCGGTGCCGGCATGGCCGCCGCCGACGACGATCACGTCGAATTCTTCGGGATACAACATTCAGCTCTCCAGCCGTCGGGCTTGGTCGGGGCCGGCACCCGGGTGCGCTTCCGGGTACGGCAGGGGACTTCGTCGGGGCGGGCGGGCGGCCAGCACGGCCAGCCCGCGGCGCCCGATCCGGGGCCGGAATTTTACCGGCCGCCCCCAACCGCAGCCGGCGAGGGGCTGCTTGGGTCAAGCACCGCCCACGCAGCACCGCGATCGCCCAGAATGCACCCCTTGCCTGGTACTGGCCGTCTCCCTCCAGACGCACCGCGTCGGCCTGCCCCTCTCCCATGGATTGCCGCCCCCACTGCTCCGCCTGCTGCATCGCCCCATCGATCAGCTCCCCGATTCCGGGCATGCCTGCCGGCAAACCCGCGGGCGTGCCCTGCGTGCAACTCGACCCGCGAGGCGGGTGCCGGCTGTTCGGCATGGCGTCGCGCCCGGCGGTCTGCCGTGGCCTGCAGCCGTCGGCAGACATGTGCGGAAGCTCGCGGGAACAGGCGATCGCCTGGCTCAGCCGGCTGGAACAGGAGACCGCCCCCTACCCGGCCACACGCTCGGCGTCGCGGTGGGCAAGCGGCGCTCCCACGCCCAGTGGCGCCGGGGTGCTGAGCACGATTCGCGAGAACAGGCGCTCGTAACCCGGCTCCGCAAGCCCGCCAGCCATCGGATCGCGATCGCGACCGAAGGCAGCGTCCAGCTCGGCGCGATCAGCAGCGGGCAACTCGCGCTCGGCCACCGGCAGCAGCTGCACCTCTTCTGCGCGCATGTGATCCAGGTAGAAGCGCACGTACTCACGCGCCGCGCCTTCGAATGCCGGCCGTCGGGACTCGCCCAGCAGCTCCCAGGCCAGCAGCAGGTGCTGCAGTTCACGCACCCGGCCCTCCCCTTGCACATGGTCCGACTCGAGCCGCCGGATCACCGGCATCAGCTCCGGCGCGATGCGGGCCAGGCGCGGGAACAGCAGGTCCGATTCCTTGGGGTGGTGGCGCCGCTCGGGAAACTCGTCGATGTAGAACAGCATGGCCCGCAGCACGTCGAAGAAGCGTTCCGGCTCGTCCTGGGGGCCTTCGTCGAGCAGGCGCAGCAGCGAACGCAGCACGGCCGCCACGGCGGCGTGCTCGTCGCGAATGATCTGGATGGCGCTGACGGGTGGGTGCATGTCTCGTCTCCTGAAGGCACCACAGCTTGGCCCAGCGCCCCCGGCGGGCGCTTGACGCAGGTCAAGCGTCAGGCAGGCGCCAGCGCTTCAGGAGCAGCGCGTTGGCCATCACGCTCACGCTGGACATCGCCATCGCGGCGCCGGCGACCACGGGGCTGAGGAAGCCCAGCGCCGCCAGCGGAATGCCGGCCACGTTGTAGATGAAGGCCCAGAACAGGTTCTGCCGGATCTTGCGCACCGTGCGGTCGGAAATGTCGAGCGCGCCGGCCACCAGGCGAAGGTCGCCGCGCATCAGGGTGACGCCGGCCGCGTGCATGGCGACGTCGGTGCCGGTCGCCATGGCCATGCCCACGTCGGCGGCGGCCAGCGCCGGTGCATCGTTGACACCGTCACCCACCATCGCCACCACGTGGCCGCCCTCCCGCAGCCCGGCGATGCGGGAGGACTTGTCACCCGGCAAGACCTCGGCCATCACTTCCTCCTCGGCCAGGCCCAGACGTCGCGCCATGCCCAGCGCGGCGGCCCGGTTGTCGCCCGAGATCATCATCAGCCGCAACCCACGCGCGCGAAGCCCTGCCAGCGCCTGGGCCGCCTCCGGCTTGGGCTCGTCGGCGAAGACCATCAAGGCCCGCGCGACCAGGCCCCCGGGAGCGCGCTCGACCAGGGCCGAGACCGTCGCACCCTGCAGTTGCCAGCGCTCGATCTCCTGCTGCAGCGAACCGAGCGGCACCCCCAGCTCCTGCAGCCAGGCCAGGCTGCCGATCAGCAGCTGGCGCCCGGCCACCTCGCCCTCGGTGCCGCGTCCGGGCACCGCGCGCAGTCCGGTCGCGGTCGGCACGGCCACAGACTGCTCCTGCGCCCGCTGCACCACGGCCCTGGCCAGCGGGTGCTCGCTGCCGGCCTGCAGGCCCGCCGCCAGCGCCAGCTGCGCGCGCTCGTCGCCTCCGGGGGCGACGAACGCCACCAGGCGCGGACGGCCCACCGTCAGCGTGCCGGTCTTGTCGAAAACCACGGTGTCCACCCGGTGCGCCAGCTCCAGCGCCTGCGCATCCTTGACCAGGATGCCCTGGCTCGCGGCGACCCCGGTGCCGGCCATGATGGCGGCCGGCGTGGCCAGGCCCAGGGCGCAGGGGCAGGCGATCACCAGCACCGTCACCGCGTGGATCAGCGCTGCCTCGATGCCGACCCCGGCGACCAGCCAGCCCAGCGCGGTGGCCACCGCGATCACCAGGACCACCGGCACGAAGACCGACGACACGCGGTCGACCAGGCGCTGGATCGGCGCCTTGCCCGCCTGCGCGTCCTCCACCAGGCGGATGATCCGCGCCAGCACCGTCTCGCTGCCGACCGCCGTGACCTGCATGACCAGGCGGCCCTCCCCGTTGATGCTGCCCCCGGTCAGGCGCCCGCCCGCGGCCTTGGGCACGGGAAGCGGCTCCCCGGTGAGCATGGATTCGTCGACCTGGGTGCGGCCCTCCTCCACCAGCCCGTCGGCCGGCACCCGCTCGCCCGGCCGCACCACCAGCCGGTCGCCCGGCAGCACCTCGTCCAGCGGCAGGTCCAGCTCCTGGCCATTGCGCCGGATGACGTGGGCGATGTCCGGCTTCAGGGCGTGCAGCGCCCGGATGGCGGCGGTGGTCTGGCGCTTGGCCCGCGCCTCGAGCCATTTGCCCAGCAGCACCAGCGTGATGACCACCGCCGACGCCTCGAAGTACAGGTGCGGCGATTCGTGCGTGAGCCACAGCCACACCGACAGTCCCCAGCCTGCGCTGGTGCCCAGGGCCACCAGCAGGTCCATGTTGCCGCTGCCAGCGCGCAGCGCGTGCCAGCCCGCCTTGTAGAAGCGCGCTCCCAGGACGAACTGCACAGGCGTCGCCAGCAGGAACTGCAGCCACGCCGGCAGCATCCAGTGGTAGCCCAGCAGGTCGCCCAGCATCGGCAGCACCAGCGGCGCCGACAGCAACAGGCCGATGCCCACCGGGGCGAAGCCCGCCCAGGCGGACCCCTCCTGCCCGGCCTGCGCCGTGGCGGCACGCGGCTCGTAGCCGGCCTCGCGGACGGCGCGGCGGATCTGCGCCTCGGCCTGGTCGGCCGGAGCGAACACCACCCGCGCCGATTCGGTGGCCAGGTTCACCGTGGCGGCCTGCACGCCAGGAACCTTCTTCAGCGCCCGCTCGACCCGCCCGACGCAGGACGCGCAGGTCATGCCTCCGACCCCGAGGTCGAGGGTGGCAAGCGGCTCTTGCGCCGGGCGTTCTAGGATGGAGGCGGTGGTGGCAGTGTTCATGGGCGAGAGCATCAACCCTGCCATCATGGGAGGGTCAAGAGTTGATCCGGATCAACCCCGATGAAGATACGGGCATGCACCATGCCTTGACCTTTCCACGGTGGGAGGGTTGAAGCTCCTGGTGTCGCAACCGGAAGGAGATCCCATGAAGCAGCAATTCGAGGTGCAGGGCATGACCTGCGGCCATTGTGAGCGCGCCGTGACCGAAGCGGTCAAAGGCCTGGACCCGCAGGCCGAGGTCATCATCGACCGGCCCGCCGGCAAGGTCGAGGTGCAGACCGGGCAGCCGCGGGAGGCCGTGGCGCAGGCCATCCGCGAAGAGGGCTACACGGTCCAATGAACATCGGAGAAGCCGCGCGCCGCTCGGGCGTTTCGCCCAAGATGGTGCGCCACTACGAATCGCTGGGCCTGCTGCCCACCCTGGCGCGCAGCGAAGGCGGCTATCGCCAATATGGCGAGACCGAGGTGCACCTGCTGCGCTTCATCAAGCGCGCCCGTGACCTCGGCTTTTCCATGGCCGAGATCCAGGAACTCGTCGGCCTGTGGCGAAACCGCCGCCGCAGCAGCGCCAACGTGCGCCGCATTGCACAGCGGCATGCCGACGACCTGTCACGACGCATCGAGGCCCTGCGCGAGATGCAGCGCACGCTGGAGCAGCTCATCGCCTGCTGCCATGGCGATGAACGGCCCGAGTGCCCCATCCTGGATGGGTTGGCCGGCACGCCGGATTTACACGCGGCTCACACAACCCCAACAAGCGCTTGACACCTCGCCCGGACACTGCATTCCACGCTGCCGCACCGGCAGTGGGTTTCAGATGACAGGAGTGTTCACATGACATCCATCCGTAGTTCGCTGGTTGCCACCGCCCTGCTCGCCGCGCTTGCCGGCGGCGCCTTCGCCCAGGCTCCCGCCGCACCGCCGAGCGGCCAGGGGCAGCCCGGGGCCCACCGTGGCCACAGGGATCCGGCCCAGATGCAGGAGCGCTTCCAGCGCCGCATGGCCGACCTCAAGCAAAAGCTGCAGCTCACGCCCGGCCAGGAGGGCGCGTGGACCGAGTTCACCACCCAGCTGCAGCCGCAGCCACGGGGTCCGCGCATGGACCGGGACGCTTGGGCCAGGATGACCACGCCCGAGCGCATCGACCGGATGCGCAGCCTGCGCGCCGAGCGCATGGCGCAAATGGACCAGCGCGCCGAAGCCACCAAGAGCTTTTACGCCACGCTCACGCCCGAGCAGAAGAAGACCTTCGACGAGCTGGGCTCGCGCGGCATGCGCCGCGGCGGTGATCATGGCCAAGGCCATCGCCACCACGCCGGCTAAGGCGACGCTCGCTGCCAGCGCCACCGCGGAATCGGCTTTGCCGGGCCGCTGGTGGCGCCCCCCCCTGGGGTGAACGCCGCCCAGGCCACCGCGCAGCGGTAGGCCTGTCCTGAGCCCGTCGAAGTGGCCCCTCCAGCGGCTACCGCGGAATCGGCTTTGCCGGGCCGCTGGTTGCGCCCCCCCGGGGGGGAGGCGGCGAAGCCGCTTCGGGGGGGTCAGTACCGCCTGGTCCAGCGCAGCAGCACGATGTCGGCGCCTGGATTCGGCCTGCGCGCGCCGGCGTTCGACACGTGCAACACCCGCAGGCTCAGCTCCTGGTCGGGGCCGAAGCTGCGGCCCACGGCCAGCGTGTCATGGAAGTTCCAGCGCGTGCTCAGGCGCACCTCCTGCGCCTCATGGTGGCGCTGGTGCAGCGACAGGCCGATGCCGCCTTCGACGAACCAGGGCGAGGCGCCCTCTTGCGGGCGCCAGCGCAAGAGCGGCACCAGCGCCAGCTGCACATTGCTGCGATGGCCGCCGGGAATCTCGGCGCGCCAGTAGCCCAGCGATGCTTCGGTCGCCGCGCTGAACTGGCTGCCCCATCGCACCGCCTGCCAATCCCAGTCCCATCGGACGCCAACTCCGCCGATCACGGTGCCGCGCGCGGAGCGGCCGCCTTCCACGAAATAGGCGTCGGGCCGCCAGGATGGCGCCTGCTGCGCCTGCACGAGGGGCGATCCCGCGATCGCCAGCAGCGCCAGCGCAGCGGTCGCACCCCGTCGAGCAAATGCATGAGCCATGTCCCCAGTGTGCCGGGGCGCCCCGCGGGCAGGCCCCAAGCGAGGGCTGGCCGAGATCAAATGGATCGCTTCCTTCATGCAGCGGCGGGGGTCGCCTGCACAGGGCTTCAATGCCGTCCTACAGCCGGCCGCCGTGCGCTGGGCTTCCCGTGCCGAAGACAGAGACTTGGCTTGGCGTCCTACAGTTCGGCCGCTGACCCGTCTGTACAACCGATGCTCCCAGCAGCCACCCGAGCCCACCACCCCGCGGCCATGACCGACAGCACGGCCAACGCCCCCACCCTGACCGTCATGACGGTCAACATCCACAAAGGTTTCACCTTCTTCAACCGCAAGTTCATGTTGCCGGAGCTGCGTGATGCCGTACGCAAGGTGGGCGCCGATGTCGTGTTCCTGCAAGAGGTGCTGGGACTGCACGACGAACACGGCAAGCGCTTCAGCGGCTGGCCCGAGGCCCCGCACTACGAGTTCCTGGCCGACGACATCTGGCCGCAGTTCGCCTATGGCCGAAACGTGGTGTATCCGAAAGGCGAGGGCCACCACGGGAACGCGGTGATGTCCAAGTTTCCGATCGTGCACGACCGCAACCACGACATCTCGATCGAAGGTCCGGAAAAGCGCGGCCTGCTGCACTGCGTGCTGAGGATGCCGGGGCAACCGATCGATGTTCACGTGGTCTGCGTGCACCTGGGGCTGGCCGAGTCGCACCGCCGCCAGCAGTTGGAGATGCTGTGCGACATGGTGCGCAACGAAGTGCCGGAAAACGCACCGTTGATCGTGGCCGGCGACTTCAACGACTGGCGCCGCCGGGCAGACGGCATCCTCTGGAAGGGGGCCGGGCTGAAGGAGGTGTTCGTCAACGCCTATGGTGAGCCGGCGCGCACCTTTCCCTCGCGCTTTCCCCTGCTGTGCCTGGACCGCATCTATGTGCGCAATGCCTCTGTCCACCTGCCCGTGGTCCTGCCCCGGCGGCCGTGGGCCCACCTCTCCGACCATGCCCCGCTCGCGGCGGAGATCCATCTATGAACGACTGGCTGCCAGGCAACCGCTTCGACCTGCTCGAGAACGGTGAAGCCTTCTACCCGCGCGTGTTCGAGGCCATGGGACAGGCGCGCTCCGAGATCGTGGTCGAGACCTTCATCCTGTTCGAGGACAAGGTCGGGCTGCAGCTGCAGGCCGCCCTGGTGGCTGCGGCGCGGCGGGGGGTGCAGGTGGACCTGACCATCGACGGCTGGGGCTCACCCGATCTGTCCGACGAGTTCCTCGGTGCACTCACGACTGCCGGGGTGCGCGTGCACATCTTCGATCCGGGCCCGCGCAGCCAGCGCCTGCGCTTCGTGAAGCTGCTGCGGCGCATGCACCGCAAGATCATCGTGATCGACGGCCGCCTCGCCTTCGTGGGCGGCATCAACTTCTCGGCCGACCACCTGGCCGACTATGGCCCGCAGGCCAAGCAGGACTACGCGGTGGAAGTGCACGGTCCCATCGTCGAAACCATTCACCGCTTCGTGCATGCGCAGCTCGCACGCGGCATGCGCCAGCAGCGCCGCCATCGGTGGTGGCGCTGGCGCCGCCAGCTCAGGGCCCAGCCTCCCGAGCTGCCGCACGCCGGGCCGGCCTACGCGCGCTTCGTCGTGCGCGACAACGTGGAACACCGTGACGACATCGAGCGGCACTACCGCCATGCCATCCGCAGTGCCCGTGAACGGGTGGTGATCGCCAACGCCTACTTCTTCCCCGGCTACCGGCTGGTGCGGGAACTGCGGCAGGCGGCACGGCGGGGCGTGGAAGTGCGGCTGATCCTGCAGGGCCAGCCCGACATGGCCATCGTGAAGACGGCGGCCAGCACCCTTTACCACCACCTGCTGAAGACCGGCGTGCGGGTCTTCGAATACTGCGATCGCCCGCTGCACGGCAAGGTGGCACTGGTCGACCGCGAGTGGGCCACCGTGGGTTCGAGCAATCTCGACCCGCTCAGCCTGGGGCTCAACCTGGAGGCCAATGTCCTCATCCGCGATCGCGCCTTCAACGCCGAGCTCATGAGCCGCCTGGACCGCCTGGTCCGGGACAGCTGCCGCGAGGTGGAACGCGATTCGCTGCCGCCCGTGCGTGGGCTGGACCTGGTGCGCAGCTACATCGCCTTCCACGTGATGCGCAAGTTTCCACAATGGCTCAGCCGGCTGCCGCGCCACGATCCGCACCTGGCCTCGAGGGCGGCCGTCGACCTGGACGCTGCCCTGCAGCCACCGGTAGCTGCCAAGGATCCGTCATGACCCTGCGCGCCGGCGCCGCCACGCCAGCGCCCGGTCCGCCGAAAACCGGCACCTGGTGGGGGCGCATCACGCGGGTGTTGACGCTGGCCTTCTTCGCGGCGGTCGCCTGGTTCATCGTGCGCTATGCCCGCACCGTGGAATGGGCCCGCGTCTGGGAGGCGCTCATCGGAACGCCCGGCCAGGTGCTCGCCGGCGCCGCCGCCCTCACCGCCTGCAGCTTCGCCCTCATCAGCTGCTTCGACCTGCTGGGGCGGCACTACACGGGGCACCAGGTACCGGCCCTGAAGGTCTTCAAGGTCAACTTCATCAGCTACGCGTTCAACCTCAACCTCGGCGCCATCGTCGGCGGCATCGCCTTTCGCTTTCGCATGTACTCGCAGTTGGGGCTGGACAACGGCACCATCGGCCGCGTCATGTCGCTGAGCATGCTGACCAACTGGCTGGGGTATCTGCTGCTGGGCGGCGTGGCCTTCCTGCTCTGGCCGCTGGCGCTGCCACCCGAGTGGAACGTGCAAGCGTCCGAGCTGCGGTGGTTGGGGGCGGTGCTGGTGGCGCTGGCGCTGGCCTATATCGCGTTGTGCATGTGGTCTCCCCGGCGCAGCTTCATGCTGAGGGGCCACGAGTTACTGCTACCACCGCGCCGCATGGTGCCGCTGCAGTTGGTCATGTCCTGCGGCAACTGGATGATCATGGGCGCCATCATCTGGCTGCTGCTGCAGGGCCAGGCGCCCTATCCCGCCGTACTCAACGTGCTGCTGGTCGCCGCCATGGCCGGGGTCATCACGCACGTGCCCGCGGGCCTGGGCGTACTGGAAGCAGTGTTCATCGCGCTGCTGGCCCACCGCGTACCCGAATGGCAGCTCATCGCCGCGCTGCTGGGCTACCGCGCCCTGTACTACATCGCGCCGCTCATGCTGGCGACGCTGCTGTACCTGTGGTTCGAGGCCCGCACCACGCGCCCGCGGCCGCCCCGCACGCCATGAGCGAACCCTCCGGCAAGCCGCCGGCGTGGATTCGCCGGCTGACCTCGAGGCCGCCACCCAGGCCTGCCGCGAGCAGACCGGGCAACCGGGACTGGTGCAGCTTCATGCCCGGCGCGTCGAAGTGTGGAAAAGTCAGTGTGGACTTCCACTGAATGCGACATCAGGCGCGGCTTGCCCCGTGACTGTAGGAAACGGCCGGCACCCACTGTTAAGATCGCCGCGCCGTATCGTCCAGGCTCGCGCCTTCCTCCGAATGACCGTTGCCCTCGCAAGCCGCGTCCCCGCCACGTTCGAGATCAAGAGCGCCACCCTGCCCTTGCTGTCCCTGCTGCTCAAGTCGCATGACCTGAGCCTCTTGGCCGAAGAGCTTCAGGCGCGTTTCGGAGACATCCCCGATTTCTTCGAGAACGAACCGCTGGTGGTCGATCTCACGCCGCTGGTGGCGGCCCCCGCTGCCCAGATGCCGGACTTCCTGGCCCTGGTGCGCCTGCTGCGCGAATACCGCATGTTGCCGCTGGCCGTTCGCGGCGGCAGTGCCGAGCAGATGCAGGCGGCCATCGCAGCGGGCCTGGCCCCGACCACCGAGACCCTGCTCAATGCCACCCGAGGCGCCGAACCCGAAGCCTCCGCACCGGCCGAGGTCCAGCACATCGAGCCGCCACCCACTTCCGCCCTGGTCATCGACCGGCCGTTGCGTTCGGGCCAGCAGGTCTACGCCCGCGGCCGCGACCTGGTGGTCACCTGCATGGTCAACTCCGGCGCCGAAGTGATCGCCGACGGCCATATCCACGTCTACGCGCCCTTGCGCGGCAAGGCCATCGCCGGGGCCCGGGGTGACACCCAGGCCCGCATCATCTCGCTGTGCATGGAGCCCGAGCTGATCTCCATCGCCGGCGTCTACCGCACCAGCGACGTGCCGTTGCCGGCCGAGGTGCTGTCCAAGCCCACCCAGGTCCGCCTGGTCGGCGGCAGCGAAGGCCGCCTGGTGATGGACCCCATCGCCTAGGCGAGTCCCCCAACCATCCAAGCCACCGAGGACCCTCTCAACATGGCAAGAATCATCGTCGTGACATCCGGCAAGGGCGGGGTGGGCAAGACCACCACCAGCGCGAGCTTTGCGTCCGCCCTGGCCCTGCGCGGGCACAAGACCTGCGTCATCGACTTCGACGTCGGCCTGCGCAACCTGGACCTGATCATGGGTTGCGAGCGCCGCGTGGTCTACGACCTCGTGAATGTCATCCATGGCGAAGCCACGCTCAACCAGGCGCTGATCAAGGACAAGAACTGCGAACACCTGTTCGTCCTGGCCGCCTCCCAGACCCGCGACAAGGAAGCCCTCACCAAGGACGGCGTCGAGCGCGTGCTGACCGAGCTGGCCGGCATGGGCTTCGACTACATCGTCTGCGACTCGCCCGCCGGCATCGAGACGGGCGCCCTGCTCGCCATGCACTTCGCCGACGAGGCGCTGGTCGTGACCAACCCCGAGGTGTCCTCGGTGCGCGACTCCGACCGCATCCTGGGCATGTTGTCCAGCAAGACACGCCGCGCGATCGAGGGCAAGGAGCCGATCAAGGAGCACCTGCTCATCACGCGCTACAACCCCAACCGGGTCGACCAGGGCCAGATGCTGTCGCTGGAGGACATCCAGGACATCCTGCGCATCAAGCTGATCGGCGTCGTCCCCGAGAGCGAATCCGTGCTGCAGGCCAGCAACCAGGGCACCCCGGCCGTGCACCTCAAGGGCACCGACGTGTCCGAGGCCTACCAGGACGTGGTCGCACGCTTCCTCGGAGAAGACCGTCCCCTTCGTTTCGTCGACGCGCAGAAGCAGGGCTTCTTCAAGCGCCTGTTCAGCGGGAGGTAAGGAGTGGCGTCTCTACTGTCCTTCCTCCTCGGCGAGAAGAAGAAGACGGCGGCGGTCGCCAAGGAGCGGCTGCAGATCATCCTGGCGCACGAGCGCAGCGGCCGCCACGGCGACCAGCCGGACTACCTGCCGGCGCTGCAGCGCGACCTGGTGGCCGTCATCAGCAAGTACGTGAAGATCAACCCGGACGATATCAAGGTGCAGCTCGAGCGCCAGGACAACCTGGAAGTGCTCGAGGTGAAGATCGAGATGCCGGACGCTAAGTAGAGCTTCCGCCCACGTTGCCGCCGCGCGTGCCGCGGCCGCCACCCTTGCCGCCGGTGCGCGCCTGCACCACGTTCGTCCCGCCGGCCATCACCTGGCGGTCATGGCGGCTTTCCGGGGTGCGCTGGCCCTCGTTCTTCTGGGTCGGATGGGTCTGTCCCATCTTGTTGTGATCGTTCTCGATCTTGCCCCGATGAGGCTCCTGGCGGTCCTGCCGGCTCACGTTCTGGACGCTGGTGCGTCGCTGCTCCTCCTCGACCGAAGCGGCACTGCCAACCATCTCCGATTCAGGATGCTTGTCGCGGCTTTGTTCGCTGCGAAGGAAGTCGTGCTTCTTGCTCATGGATTCCTTTCGATGGGTGGCGTCATGTCACCCATCCATCTGTGACGATGCGGTCATTCTGCAAAGAGCCACTGGCTCCGCGATGTCGGACAAGGACGGTGTGGTCGCCGCCCTTGTTTCCCGATGAAAGCACCTGCAACAAACTGCCCTGTACGTGCGCTGCGGGCCTACACCAAGCCAGGAACGCCTCGAAGCATCGACGAACTTCAGGCACGGACCGGCCGCGGCCCCGGCGGCACAGGTGACGTGCGCGCCCGCAAGCCTATGACCGCAGCATCGTGGAACAGACCGCCGAGGCCAGCGGCGACACGGGAACGTCAGGGCGCTCAGGCGCCGAAGGGCGCAACCCCGATCCAGCGGGCATGCGCCCAGAACGCGAAACCGGCCCACAACAGCAGGCCCACCACCACCGTGACCATCGTGGCGCTGGTGCTGGCGCTGGCGGCGGGGCCGGCCGCCCCCTGCGCCGCGCGGTCACGCTGGCGCGAGGACCGGTAGTCCAGCACCGCCCAGGCCAGGAAGGAGCCGAACAGCAGCAGGTCGGCCACTGTGCCGTTGGCCAGCAAATGCGCCAGGGCCCAGAGCTTGACGCCCAGGATCATCGGATGGCGCAAGCGCAGTCGCAGGTGGTTGCGGGGCACGTAGGCGGCGACCAGCAGGACGAATGCCGGCACGGTCAGCAGGGCCGCCAGGTGGTTCATGCCACGGGGCGGTGTCCAGAGCACCCACGGTGACTGGCGCGCCACACCGTAGCCCCAGACGATCAGCACGAAGCCGATCACGGCGATGACCGAGTAGAGCCCCTTCCAGGCGCCTTCGCCGCGCCGCTCGATGAATCGGCCGCGCCAGCCCTCGGCGACGATGCGCGTCGAGTGGACGCCCAGGAACAAGATCAGGCCAAGCAGCAAGGCGGTCATGGAAACTCCGGGTGCACCGGCCCCAGCGCCGGCGCGCCATCATACGAAGCGCGGCCGCAGACCCGGCACTTACCGCGCGTTACCTCGAGTTGTTCCGACGGTACGCGCGGTGCTATACCGAGCGGGTTCGCAACCCCACGGGACGACCTCCGATGTCATCTTTCCGACTCGCCACCCTCGCCACCCTCGCTGCGCTGCTGGCCGGCTGCGGCATGCACCATCCGATGCGCACGGGCGGTTCCCTGCAGACCGGGCCGGCAGGGGAAGTCACCGCGGTCGCGCATTTGCGCACCCCCGAAGGCCGGCCAGGCGGCACCGTGCGCATGACCGAGACTTCGCAGGGTGTCCTGGTGGTGGCCCAGGTCGAAGGGCTTGGCTCGCCCGGGCCGCGTGGGTTCCACATCCACACCGCCGGCAATTGCCGCCCGTCGACCGATGCCAGTGGACGCATGGTGCCGTTCGGCGCCGCCGAAGGCCATTTCGACCCCGGCGAAAGCGGTCGCCACGGCCCGCCTGCTCAACCCCCCACCCAGTCACACGCCGGCGACATGCCCAACCTGCCGGTGCAGGCCGACGGCCGCGGCAGCCTGAGCATCCTCAACCCGAACATCACACTCGGGCCCGGGCCGCGATCGGCGATGGGCCGATCCGTCGTGGTGCATGACAAGCCGGACGACCTGCGCAGCCAGCCCGCCGGCGACTCCGGCGCACGGGTGCTCTGCGGGGTCATCGTGCCGGCCTGATCCGGCCGGACCGGGCACACGCGCCGCACGTCACGGCGGCGCGTTGACGATCACGACGAACCCCGCACGGCCTTCTATCGGCCTTGCATCATGGGGCACCGGCCCTGCATGTCGGCCATCGCCACCTGGCCCCGGTCGTTCTTCTTCATGGCGTCGTAGATCGCCTCGTGCGCCTTCATGAACTCGTCCTTCGAGACCATGCCGTCACCGTCGGCGTCCATGGTGCGCATGGATGCAGCCATGCCGGCTCCCATGCCGCCTGCCATGCCCGAACCGGTGCCCTGCATGCCGTGCATGCCGTGCATGCCGCAGCCCATTGCGCCGTGCATCCGCCCGTGCATGGCGCCGTGGTGCATGGCGTGTCCGGAAGCGCGCGCCATCGACTGCTCGCGCGGCGCCGTGCCGGGCATCGCCGCACAGCCAGCCAGCAAGCTGGCCAGGACGCCTGTCATCAAAGCTTTCATGGATGTCTCCTGCTGTGGTTGCCTTCCCGGACGGGGCGGTCCCGCGGCGTTTCAATTTAGGCCGCCGGATCGCACGCGCACGTAGGACCCGCTTGACGAAAGGCCGGCCTACCGGACCGGCTCGATGGCGGTCACCGTCATGGCGCCATTCCGGCTGATGGCCTGGAAGCGCACCTTGTCCCCCACCTTGAGCTTGTCGAGCCACTGCGCGTCCGCGACGCTGAAGACCATGGTCATGGGCGGCATGTCCAGGCTTTTGATCTCGCCATGCCGCAGCGTGAGCTTGGCGTTGGACTTGTCGATCCGCCGCACTTCGCCTTCGGCGAATTCGGACGGTGCCTGCGCCTGCGCCGTGGCGGCCGGCGCATGGTGGGCGTCGTGGCCATCGGTGCCGCCGGCCTGCTGCGCCCAGGTGAAGGTCGAGCCCACGAACAGCGCCGCGGTGATCAGGTGCTTCATGCCTTGTTCCCCCGATAGTGGCTCCACACCTGTGCCGACCCGTCGCTGGCGAGCAGCAGCACGTCGTAGGCGTCGCGCCGGCCGCCATAGGCGGGGGCGTCCATGCCGGGCGAGCCGACCGGCATGCCGGGCACGGCCAGGCCCAGTGCGGCCGGCTTTTCGGCCAGCAGCCGGTGAATGTCGCGCGCGGGCACATGCCCCTCGATGGCATAGCCGCCCACCTGCGCGGTGTGGCAGGAACCGTATCGGTTGGCGATGCCCAGGCGGGCCCGGGCGGCGGTGTTGCCCGTTTCGTGCACCGTGACCGCGAAACCGTTGGCCTGCAGATGGGCCACCCAGTCGGCGCAGCAGCCGCACTGCGGGTCCTTCCAGACCTCCACCGACGGCTTGCGGGCAGTGGGCGCCGCCGCCATGCCCAGGGGATGGATGGCCACGGCGGCCACAGCGAGAAGCAACGCCCGGCGCCGGGGCTGCATGCGGTTGCGATGTGTCATCGATTCACCTCCTTGCTTGCAATGACGTCGATCCGGCCGACCATGCCTGCCTGGTAGTGGCCGGGGATCAGGCAGGCGAAGTCGAAGGACCCCGCCCGGTTGAAGGTCCACACGAGCTCGCCTCGCTTGCCCGGCGACACATGCGCCATGTGCGGCTCGTCGTGTTCCATGTTCGGAAACTTCTGCATCAGCGCGGCATGCTCGTCCAGCGCCTGCCGGGTGCCGATGACCATCTCGTGCATCACCTTTCCCTTGTTCTGCACCACGAACCGCACCGTTTCGCCTTGCCGCAGCTGGATGCGCGACGGGCTGAATCGCATGTCGTCGCCCATGTCGATGCGGATCGTGCGCCGGGCGTTCCGGGCGTCGCCGGCGATGCCCCAGGGCTGCTGCTCCCGGATCGGTTCGGTCGCCGCTTTCGGCGCGCCGTGGCTCTCGTGGGCCCTGGCCGCAGCCACGGCAAGAAAAGACGATGCGCAGGCCGCGAGCGCGCACAGGACGAGGCGTTTATTCATGGTTCTTTCTCCGATGTTCAGTGGCCACCGTGGCCGGGGGCTGGCTTGCGGACCCGGACTTCCACGTCCTGCCGCGGCACCGGCGCGGGGGACGCGGCAGACGCGGGCTGACCTCTGGCGGGTGCTTGCCGCGTGGGCTCGGGTAGCGTGCCGGTGAACTCGTAGGCCACGGTGCCGGCGGGGTGCCTGAACCAGCCCGGATCCGAGTAGTCGCCGCGCGGCTGCTCGCGCCGCACCTTCACGGTGGTGAACATGCCGCCCATCTCCAGCGAGCCGAAGGGCCCGTGCCCGTCCATCATCTTCTGGGTGTTGTCCGGCAGGGGCATCTCCATCTCGCCCATATCGGCCATGCCGCGCTCGCCCATGACCATGTAGTCGGGCACCAGCTTGCCGATCTTGCGCGCCACGCCCCGGTGGTCCACGCCGATCATGGTGGGCACGTCGTGCCCCATGGCACCCATCGTGTGGTGGCTCTTGTGGCAATGGAAGGCCCAGTCGCCCTCTTCGTCCGCCAGGAACTCGAGCTGCCGCATCTGGCCCACCGCGACGTCGGCGGAGACTTCGGGCCAGCGCGAGCCCTTGGGGGTGGGGCCGCCGTCAGTGCCGCTGACGACGAACTCGTGCCCGTGCAGGTGCATGGGGTGGTTGGTCATGGTGAGGTTGCCGACCCGGATGCGGACCTTGTCGCCGTGCCGCACGTTCATCGATGCGATGCCGGGAAACACCCGGCTGTTGAAGGTCCAGATGTTGAAGTCGGTCATGGTCATGATCCGGGGCGTGTAGCTCCCGGGCTCGATGTCGTAGGCATTGAGCAGGAACACGAAATCACGGTCGACCTCTTCGATGAGCGGATGCGGGACCTTGGGGTGCGTGACCCAGAAACCCATCATGCCCATCGCCATCTGCACCATCTCGTCCCCGTGGGGGTGGTACATGAAGGTGCCCGGACGGCGCGCGACGAATTCGTACACGAAGGTCTTGCCCGGCTGGATGGTGGGTTGCGTGAGCCCGCCGACGCCGTCCATGCCGTTGGGCAGGCGCTGTCCGTGCCAGTGCACGCTGGTGTGCTCCGGCAGGCGGTTGGTCACGAAGATGCGGACTCGGTCGCCCTCCACCACCTCGATGGTGGGGCCCGGCGACTGCCCGTTGTAGCCCCAGAGATGGGCCTTGAAGCCGGGCGTCATCTCACGCACCACCGGTTCGGCGACCAGGTGGAACTCCTTGACACCCTGGTTCATGCGCCAGGGCGCGGTCCAGCCGTTGAGCGTGACCACGGCGTTGTAGGGGCGGCCCGTGGGCGGAACCAGCGGCCCGGCCGTGTCGGCCGTGGTCTGGATGACCGGTTCGGGCAAGGCGGCCATCGCCACCCGGCTGACCGAGGCGGCCGTGACGGCACCGGCCATGGCGCCCATGCCGGTCAGGAAACGTCTGCGAGTGTTGGTGGGGATCATGTGGCTTGCTCCACCCGCCTCAATGGCCCGCTTCGGCTGCGGGTGCGCCGGCGGTGGACGGGGAGTTGGTGGGGGACGGGCCGGCGATCGGCCGCCCGATCAGGCTGGAGGCGAGTGCGGCATCGGCCAGCCAGAAGTCGCGATGCGCCTCGATGGCGGCCATGACGCCGGAGACCTGCTCGCGCGCGTCGGCCAGGAGCTCGAACACGCCGATCAGCATCCCGTTGTAGCGCAGCAGGTTCTCCTCGGAGATGGTCTTGCGCAGCGGCACCAGTTCGTCGCGATGGTGGCGCGCCAGGTCATAGGCGGTGCGGTAGGCGGCATAGCTTTCCCGCGCCTGCGAACTCGCCGCCCGGGCGACCGCTTCATAGCGGTTCGCCGCCTCCAGGGCACGCGCGTCCAGCGCGGCGCGGCGGGTCGATCCCCAGTCGAAGACCGGCAGGCGAATCTCCAGCTCGTAGCCGCGGGTGTTGGAGCGCTCCCCGCCCTCGCCGAAGTGCGTGTCGCGACGCGCGCCGAGCTCCACGTCGACCAAGGCGGATGCCAGGTCGACGCCACGGGCCCGGCCGATCTGCTCCAGCTCGAGCCTGGCGAGGCGGGCGTCCAGCCGCTGCCCGGCCAAGGCCGTGTGGACCTGCTCAGTTGCCCGGGGCGACCGAGGCAGCTCCGGCAGGCGTTCAGGCAGCTTCAGCGATGCCGCCTGTTCGGCCGTGAGCCCCAACTGGCGGACCAGTTCTTCCCGCGTGGCGACCGCAGCCTGCCGCGCCGCCGCCAGCCGCGCCGTGGCGTCGGCATAGAACAGGTGCTGGCGCGCGGCCTGCAGCTTGGTGAAGTTCCCGACCAGCTGCATGCGCCGCGCCAGCTCGGCGCTGGCTTCGGCAGCGTCCTTGACCTGCTCGGCGTAGCTCCGGATCTCCTGCGCCGCCACGGCCCGAACCCAGGACCGGCGCGCAGCCGCGACCTGGTCGACCACGAGGCCGGCCAGGCGGACCTGCGCCTGTTCGGACTGCACCCGCGAGACGGCGCGACGCTGCGGCAGGGTGACCAGGTCGAATAGCCCGATCGACAGCAGCCGGCCAATCTCCAGGTCGCCGCCCTCGCGCAGCCGCTCGAACGAGAACATGAGCCCACCAGGCAAGCCGCGCTGCCGCGCCTGCGCCAGCTCGCCCCAGCCCTGCGCCAGCGCCGCCTGGAAGGCGGGGCTGTGGACCAGCGCCAGCTGCACCGCACCGTCCATCGTCAAGGGCGCGGACAGCAGATCGTGGGCCATGGCGACGGCCGCCTCGCGCTGCCCGGCCTCGTCCGCCAGCGCCGCGCGCGCTTGGCCGGAGACCGGGCTGGCCAGCTCGTTGGCCTGCCGCATGGCTGCATTCATGTCGGGTGCCGCGCAGCCCGCCAGGCCCATGGCGACGGCGGCCAGGGCCATGGAAACCTGGAGCCCCCTCATGGATGGTGCCCTGCATGCGGATCACGCGGCGCGGCCGTCCCGGTGCCAGCGGCTGGCGCTGGAGCTCGGGGCTCTGCGGCGGCCCCGCTGATCTCGCGGGCATAGGCACGCCAACCGCCGGCCTCACGCACGGTGTCGTTGCTGCGGCGCCAGTCCTGTACCTCATCGGCCTTGAACGGCTGGTAGGCCTCGAAGGCCGATCGGTACGGCGCGGCGGCCGAGGCGCTTGCAGGCGGGGCTGGTGGGGCGTTCTGGGCGAACGCGTACGGCGAGACCGAAGCCGGCCCGCACAAGAGAATGGCTTTCAAAAGGGGTGACATGGGTCCTCCAACCGATCGATCGGACTGGGCACCGACCCCGGCAGCTGCCGAGGTGCAGGGCCAGCACAACGAAATGAGGGACGGCCGCGCGCCCGCTCAAACGCGGGCACGCGCGGCCGCTCAGATGCGTGGAGGTTTGTCTGGCAGTGGGGTGGCCCGTGTCAATTCGGGCAGGGCGGGGTCAGGCAGCGAGGCCGACACGGGCTCGGCGGCTGCAAGTGTCCTCGTGGGCATCGAAACGCCCACGACGTGACCACAGGAAGCGCAAACCGCACAGCTGTGGCCGGGCGTACCGTCGTCTTCATGGACATGGCCTGGCTCGTCCATGCCGTACGGCGTGGCGTGGACCGAAGAATCGTCTGCACCATGGTGTCGGTGCCCACCGTGCCCTGCATGAGCCGCATGACCCCCGTGTTGAGCCTGGGCCAGCATCGCTGGGGCCTCGACCGGTTCGCACAAGCGCATGGAGGCCGCCGCAAAGCCCTGCAGGGGCAGGGCAAGCAGCAGCAGCCAGGCGAAGATGAAACGAAGGGCGGTCATGGCAGCGGGATTCTACGTTCGGGTCCGCAGCCGGATGGCCGACGAGCCGAATACCAGAAGCATCGTAAACCTTGCCCTCGGGGCAAGGTCAAGCGCTCCTCGGTACCTTCGCTTGAACGACCGACCCCGCCCGCCCGCCCCGGCTCAGACGTCGATATTCGCCGCCCTCAGCGCATTGTTTTCGATGAATTCGCGGCGAGGCTCCACGTCATCCCCCATCAGCATGGTGAACACGCGGTCGGCCTCGATGGCGTCGTCGATCTGCACCCGCAACAGGCGCCGCACCGCTGGGTCCATGGTGGTTTCCCACAGCTGCCCGGGGTTCATCTCGCCCAGCCCTTTGTAGCGCTGGCGGCTGGTCGAACGCTCGGCCTCGGAGATGAGCCAGCGCATGGCCTGGCGAAAGTCGGAGACCTTTTCTTCCTTGGCGCGCTCGCCCTCGCCGCGACGCACCGTGGCCCCTTCGTGCAGCAAGCCTCGGAAGGTGTCGGCGGCTTCGGCCAGCGCCATGTAGTCGGCACCGTGGACGAAGTCCTGCGTGATCACGCTGCTTTTGACGTTGCCGTGGTGGCGCCGGCTGATGCGCAGGATGGGCTTGTCGGTGCGGGCGTCGAACTCGCCGGCCACTTCGGCGGGCGCTGCGTTGTTGGCCCGGTCGACCTCGTGCAGCTTGGCCTGCAAGGCCAGGGCCGACGCCTCCGCTTCGGGCACGGTGTCGAGGTTCAGCTTCACGCCGTCGGCGATGGCTCGCAAGCCTTCCGCGTCCATGAAGCCGGACAACCGGTTGATCACCTGTTCGGCCACCTGGTGCTTGCGAGCCAGCTCGCTGAGGGTGTCGCCGTTGATGACCGTCGGGTTGTCGCCTCCGGTGCTGACGCTGGCCCCGTTGAGGGCGACCCGCAGCAGGAATCCATCGAGCTCGGTGCCGTCCTTGAGGTACAGCTCCTCCTTGCCGGCCTTGACCTTGTAGAGCGGCGGCTGCGCGATGTAGATGTGGCCGCGCTCCACCAACTCGGGCATCTGCCGATAGAAGAACGTGAGCAGCAGCGTGCGGATGTGCGCGCCGTCCACGTCGGCGTCGGTCATGATGATGATCCGGTGGTAGCGCAGCTTGCCGACGTTGAAGTCGTCGGCGCCGCCGCCGTTGCTGCCACCGGCCTTGCCGATGCCCGTGCCCAGGGCGGTGATGAGGGTGAGGATCTCGTTGCTGGTGAGGAGCTTCTCGTAGCGGGCCTTCTCGACGTTCAGGATCTTGCCGCGCAGCGGCAGGATGGCCTGGAACTTCCGGTCACGACCTTGCTTGGCGCTGCCACCGGCGGAGTCCCCCTCGACGATGTAGATCTCGCACTGCGCCGGGTCCTTCTCCTGGCAATCGGCCAGCTTGCCTGGCAGGCCCATGCCGTCGAGCACGCCTTTGCGTCGCGTCATCTCGCGGGCTTTGCGCGCCGCTTCGCGCGCACGGGCCGCTTCGATGATCTTGCCGACGATGATCTTGGCGTCGTTCGGGCGCTCCTGCAGGTAATCGGTGAGCAAGCGCGCCACGATGTCCTCGACCGGACCGCGAACCTCGCTGGAGACCAGCTTGTCCTTGGTCTGGCTGGAGAACTTGGGCTCGGGCACCTTCACGCTGAGCACGCAGGTCAGGCCTTCGCGCATGTCGTCGCCGCTGACTTCGACCTTGGCCTTCTTGGCCAGCTCGTTCTCCTCGATGTACTTGTTGATCACGCGGGTCATGGCCGCGCGCAAGCCGGTGAGATGGGTGCCGCCGTCCCGCTGGGGGATGTTGTTGGTGAAGCACAGCACCTGCTCGTTGTAGCCGCTGTTCCACTGCATGGCGACCTCGACACCGACGTTGGTGTTCTGGTCACTCATGCGGTCGCCGAGGGCATGGAAGATGTTCGGATGCAGGACCGTCTTGCCCTTGTTGATGAATTCGACGAACCCCTTGACCCCGCCAGCCCCTGAGAAATCGTCGTGCTTGCCGCTGCGCTCGTCGATCAGCTTGATGTTCACGCCGTTGTTCAGGAAGCTCAGCTCGCGCAGGCGCTTGGACAGGATCTCGTAATGGAAGTCATTGTTCTCCCGGAAGATCTCGGTGTCGGGCAGGAAGTGCACCTCGGTGCCCCGCTTGTCGGTGTCGCCCAGGATCTGCATCGGTGACACCGGCACGCCGCCGACCTCCTGCACGATGCGGTTCTGCACCACGCCGCGACTGAATTCGAGCACGTGCACCTTGCCGTCGCGACGCACCGTCAATCGAAGCATCCGGGACAGTGCGTTCACGCAGCTCACGCCCACGCCGTGCAGGCCACCCGAGACCTTGTAGCTGTTCTGGTTGAACTTGCCGCCGGCGTGCAGTTCGGTCAAGGCGATCTCGGCAGCCGAGCGCTTGGGCTCGTGCTTGTCGTCCATCTTGACGCCGGTCGGGATGCCGCGGCCGTTGTCCACCACGCTGATGGAGTTGTCGGTGTGGATCGTGACGACGATGTCGTCGCAGTGGCCCGCCAGGGCTTCGTCGATCGAGTTGTCGACGACCTCGAACACGAGGTGGTGCAGGCCGGTCCCATCGGAGGTGTCGCCGATGTACATGCCGGGCCGCTTGCGAACGGCCTCCAGCCCTTCGAGGATCTGGATGGAGCTTTCACCATATCCCGCGCTGGCACCCGGCTGGTTGACGTCGATCGGCGGCTGCTGTGGGGCACCGTTGCCACCGTCGGCGGCCATCTCGTTGTTCTCGGACATATGCTGTTCTCTCGGATCTCAGGGCCATGTTCCGGCTGGCGGACATGGCAAGCGCGTGCCTGCGGACATCAAATCCGCATGGGCATCACGACGTACTTGAAGGCGCTGTTTTCGGGGTTGGTGACGAGGGCCGAGCTGTTGGCGTCCTGCAGTTCGATGCGCACCATGTCCTGGCTCATGTTGGACAGGGCGTCGATCAGGTAATTGACATTGAAGCCGATCTCGATGGCGTCGCCGCCATAGTCGATATCGAGTTCATCCACTGCCTCCTCCTGCTCGGCATTGTTGGAGGCCACGCGCAGCACGCCGGGCTCGATATTCAGGCGAACGCCCTTGAACTTGTCGCTGGTGAGGATGGCCGTTCGCTGCAAGCTGGCAAGCAGCGGTGCCCGGCCCAGCGTGACTTGGTTGCGGTGATTCTTGGGAATGACGCGGTTGTAGTCGGGGAACTTGCCCTCGACCAGCTTGGTGACGAACTCCATGCCCCCGAAACTGAAGCGGGCCTGGTTGCTCGCGAACTGCATGTCGATGGCACCTTCGGCATCGGACAACAAGCGCTGCAGCTCCAGCACGGTCTTGCGCGGAAGGATCACCTCCTGCTTCGGCACCTCGGATTCGAGCTTCGCGTTGGCAAACGCGAGGCGGTGGCCGTCGGTGGCCACCAACGCGAGCTGCTTGCCTTCGGCGACGAACAAGATGCCGTTGAGGTAATAGCGGATGTCGTGGACCGCCATCGCGAATGACACCTGGTCGAGCAGGTCCTTGAGCGTCTTCTGCGGCACGCTGAATGTCGGGCCAAAGCTGGGTGCCTCCTGCACCAGCGGGAAATCCTCGGCCGGCAGCGTCTGCAAGGTGAAACGCGTCTTGCCGCCCTTGAGGAGCAGTTTGTTCTGGCTGGTTTCCAGACTCACCGTCTGGTCAGACGGCATCGTGCGCAGGATATCGATCAGCTTGCGTGCACCCACCGTGGTGCTGAAGTTGCCCGGGTCACCGCCCAGTTCGGCGGTGGTGCGAATCTGGATCTCCAGGTCGCTGGTCGTGAACTGGACCCCGTCCCCTGTCTTGCGGATGAGCACGTTGGCCAGCACGGGCAGGGTATGGCGGCGCTCCACGATCCCGGCTACCGACTGCAGGACGGACAGCACTTTGTCTTGTGTTGCCTTCAGGACGATCATGGGTGCCTCTTCTCTTGTGTACTTTCGAATGACGTTGTGGAGTGTGCCAAGCCCAGCAGTGACGCGGCGCAGCGATTTTCACTGTTTTCCCGGGCGCAACGATCCAAGCCGATACCTAAGCCGCGGGCCTGTCTCCGCGGGGAGACGAACGCACCCGGTTCGGCGCGAGAAGGCAGGCCTGGTTGTTTCCCTATAAGTTCTTTATTCAAATTAGTAGTAGCTAGTAGAGCAGCCCCGGTCCTGTGGACAAGCCATTTTTTCTCTGCGGGCTCAAGCACTTGCATCGCAGTCAACCGTGTGGGCGAAGCCCCGCCGCCGCTGTCGCGCCAACGGGGACAACCTGGCTCAGGCAGCTCGGGCTGTGGATAAGCAGGCAGTTGTTCAGAAACGATCCCCAGCTTTATTCCAGCTTCAACCCTTGAGGGTCTGCTCGAGCACGTGCAACTGCTGGTTGAGGTCGGTGAGCTGCTGACGCTCGCTCGAAATCTTGCGCACCGCGTGGAGCACGGTGGTGTGGTCCCGGCCCCCGAACAGCTCACCGATCTCGGGCAGGCTCTTTTGAGTCAGTTCCTTGGCCAGGTACATCGCGATCTGCCGCGGCCGGGCGATGGACGCGGGCCGCTTCTTGCTGTACATGTCGGCGACCTTGATCTTGTAGTAGTCGGCCACCGTCTTCTGGATGTTCTCGACGCTGATCTGGCGGTTCTGGATCGACAACAGGTCGCGCAGGGCTTCGCGCGCGAGCTGGATCGAGATTTCCTTCTGGTTGAACCGTGAATAAGCCAGGATCTTGCGCAGCGCGCCTTCAAGTTCGCGCACGTTGGAGCGCACGTTCTTGGCGACGAAGAACGCGACCTCTTCGGGCATCTCGGCGCTTTCGGCGCGCGCCTTGTTGATCAGGATGGCCACCCGCATCTCCAACTCGGGTGGTTCGATGGCCACCGTCAATCCCGAATCGAAGCGCGAGATCAGGCGCTCGTGGATGTCCGCCAGTCCCTTGGGATACGTGTCGCTGGTCATGACGATGTGCGACTTCTTGGCCAGCAACGCCTCGAACGCGTTGAAGAACTCCTCCTGAGTCCGGTCCTTGTTGGCGAAGAACTGCACGTCGTCGATCAGGAGCAGGTCCAGCGAGTGGTAACGCTCCTTGAACTGGTCGAACGTCTTGCGCTGGTAGGCCTTGACGACGTCCGAGACGAACTGCTCCGCATGGATGTAGAGAACCTTCGACTGCGGTCGGTCCGCCAGCAGCTTGTTGCCCACGGCATGCACCAGGTGGGTCTTGCCGAGACCCACGCCCCCATAAATGAACAGGGGGTTGTACAGGTGGCCTGGCGTGCCGGACACGTGCATGGCCGCTGCCCTGGCCATCCGGTTGGCGGTCCCTTCGACCAGGGTGTCGAAGGTCAAGGCGGAGTTCAGCCGGGTCTTGAAGACGCCGCTCGCCGGATCCTCCCCGACCTCGACCGTTTCAGGCGGCGGTTCGAGCTCGGTGACCACCGGAGCGACGATCGTGCGGGTAGGCGCATCACGCTGGGCCAAGGCCAGTTCGAGCTGAACCGGTTGCCCATACACGCGCTCGAGAAGGGCGGCGATTCGGCCGGCGTACTGCGCCCGAATCCAGTCCAGCTTGAAGCGGTTGGCCACGAAGAGGACGACCCGGGAGAAATCGTCGGACACCTGGGCCACCAGCGGCTTGATCCAGGTGTTGAACTGTTGCTCCGGCATCTCCTGGGCAAGCTGCTCCATGCAGGCCTGCCACAAGCCGTCGCCAGCACCAAGAGGGGCTTCCGAAATCAGGTCCTTGCGTTGCCCCTCACTCATATATTGGCCGGCGCCCTCTGTGGATATTTCATCTGACCAAAGCCGTCGATTCTAATTTATCAAGCGCTTATCCACAAAGTTGCCCAAGCCCTGCAGGGCTGTCTCGACGGCGGTGGACAAAGGACATTGCCTTGTGGGACCTGTGCTGTTAAGCGATAATCGCGGGTTTCCCCGAGACATCAATCATGAAACGCACCTACCAACCCTCCAAAGTGCGCCGCGCGCGCACCCACGGCTTCCTGGTTCGCATGAAGACCCGTGGCGGCCGTGCCGTGATCAATGCCCGCCGCGCCAAGGGCCGCAAGCGTCTCGGTCTTTGAGCTGCTGAAGCGCCGGCGTAGTCGACCCAGGTGCGGCAGCAGCATCCGGCGCGAGCGCAGCGGTTGCTGAGACTGAAGACGCGGTCGCAGTTCCAGGCCGTCATGGCCGGACAAACCGTCTCTCGCACCGCTCACTTCGCATTGCACCGGGTCCCCTCGAACCCGGCGATGCCTTCGCAGGCTTCAACTGCTGACACGCAGGTATCCACAGCCGATGCGGGACTGCTGCTAGGGGTGGTGATTCCCAAGCGGTGGGCCAGGCGGGCAGTCACCCGCAACACGATCCGACGCCAGATTTTCGCAGTCGCTGATGAGGTCGCATCGGCGTTGCCGCCGGTGGCGCACGTGGTTCGGCTGAGGGCGGGCTTCGATCGTGAGCAGTTCGTCAGCGCCACGTCGGAGCGGCTGCGATCGGTCGTTCGCGCCGAACTTCGACAACTGTTCTCCAGGGCTCTTCGATGTTGAAACATGTCCTGATCGGCTTGGTCAAGGGCTATCGGCTGCTGCTGTCGCCTTGGCTAGGCTCCTCATGCCGGTTCACGCCCACGTGCTCTTCCTATGCCCTGCAGGCCCTGGAGCGGCATGGTGCGGGGGCTGGCAGCTACTTGGCGGCATGCCGCCTGGCTCGTTGCCATCCGTGGTGCGCGGGTGGCCATGACGATGTACCAACCGCCCCTCCCCGCCTGTTCAGGCGCTGGACTTCACCCCTTTCTCACTAGAACTCCTCATGAACGACATTCGTCGATCCATCCTGTGGGTGATCTTTGGCTTTTCCCTGGTGATGCTGTGGGACCAATGGCAGATTCATAACGGCAGGCAGGCCACCTTCTTCGGCCGACCCCCAGCCGTCGCGCCTGCCGCGTCGAACCCAGCCACGCCAGCCACAGCGACGGGTAACGGCGTGCCCGTGCCCGCCGCCAAGAGCTCGAACGCGCCCGCCATCCCCCCGGCTGACGTGGAACCTGTTGCCGTTCGCGAAAAGATCACGGTCCAGACCGACGTGCTGCGCCTGACCTTCGATACCGAAGGGGGCTCCCTCGTGCACGCGGAGTTTCTCGATCACGCCGCCGAATCGGGCGCGCCCAAGACCAGGAATCCGTTCGTGCTGTTCGACGAAAGCGCGCAGCGCCTGTATGTGGCTCAGTCCGGCCTGATCGGTGGCGACTACCCGAACCACAAGACCGTGATGCAGTTCAGCGGTGACCGGCAACTGCGCGAGGGCCAGGACACCTTGCGGGTGCGTTTCGAGTCGCCGGCGCAGAACGGCGTGAAACTGATCAAGACCTATACGCTCAAGCGTGGCGCCTACGACATCCCCGTTCAGCACGAGGTCGTGAACGTCGGAAGCGGGCCGGTGTCTCCGCAGCTCTACGTGCAGTTGATGCGCGACGGCAATCCGCTGCCTGGCGAATCGTCGTTCTATTCGACTTTCACGGGCCCCGCGGTTTACACCGAGCAGGGCAAGTTCCAGAAGGTGGACTTTTCCGATATCGACAAGAACAAGGCGCAGTTCCAGGAAAAGGCCGACAACGGCTATGTCGCGATGGTGCAGCACTACTTCGCCAGCGCCTGGATCCTGCCCTCGGGTGTGCAGCGCGATGTGTTCATGCGCAAAGTGGACAACAACCTTTACGCGGTCGGCATGATCGCACCGCTGGAATCGGTGTCCGCCGGCTCCAGCAAGGCGGTCACCCCGGTGCTGTTCGCGGGTCCGCAGCAGGAAAAGATGCTGGAGCAGATCGCTCCCGGCCTCGACCTGGTCAAGGACTACGGCTGGCTCACCATCCTGGCCAAGCCTTTGTACTGGCTGCTGGACAAGCTGCACGGCATCCTGGGTAACTGGGGCTGGTCGATCGTGGCGCTGGTGCTGGTGATCAAGATCGCCTTCTACTGGCTCCAGGCCAAGGGCTACCAAAGCATGGCCAAGATGAAGGCCATCAACCCGCGGGTCATGCAACTGCGCGAGCGTTTCAAGGACAACCCGCAGCAGATGCAGCAGGAGATGATGCGCATCTATCGCGAAGAAAAGGTCAATCCCCTTGGTGGCTGCTTGCCGATCCTGGTCCAGATTCCGGTCTTCATCGCGCTGTACTGGGTTCTGCTGTCCAGCGTGGAGATGCGCAATGCGCCCTGGGTGCTGTGGATCCGCGACCTGGCCTCGCCCGACCCTTTGTTCATCCTGCCCATCGTGATGGCGCTCACCACGCTGTTGCAAACGGCGCTGAACCCGCAGCCGCCCGACCCCATGCAGGCCAAGCTGATGTGGTACATGCCGCTCATTTTCTCGGTCATGTTCTTCTTCTTCCCGGCGGGGCTGGTGCTGTACTGGATCACCAACAACGTGCTGTCGATCGCGCAGCAGTGGTTGATCAACACGCGCATGGGCGTTCCTCCGCAGTTCAATCTGCCGAAGTTCCGTTGACCGATCGGACGCTTGCTTGAAGGAGGGCCCGCGCGGCCCTCTTTGCTTGAAGCGCGCGATCTACCATCGTCACCATGCGAGAACGACACGATCCACCGATCGTTGCCATCGCCACCGCGGCTGGCCGAGGCGCGGTGGGCATCGTGCGCGTCTCTGCGGCAGACGTGCGACCTCTGGTCGAGGCGATCTGCGGTCAGCCCCTGCAGCCGCGCCAGGCCACCTACCTGCCATTCAAAGCGGCAGATGGCAGCACCATCGACCACGGCCTGGCCATTCACTTCCCGGCGCCGCACTCCTACACCGGGGAAGACGTGCTGGAACTGCAGGCGCATGGGGGCCCCGTCGTCTTGCAACTCCTGCTGGCTCGCTGTCTGGAAGCCGGGTCCGCCCTGGGACTGCGCGTGGCCGAGCCCGGTGAATTCACCCGTCGAGCGTTCCTCAACGACAAGATCGATCTGGCCCAGGCCGAGGCCATCGCCGACCTGATCGATGCCAGCACCGAGGCGGCTGTCCGCAGCGCCAGCCGCTCGCTTGCCGGAGAGTTTTCGCGCGAGGTCCGATCGCTGCGGGACGCACTGATCCACCTGCGCATGCTGGTCGAGGCCACGCTCGATTTCCCCGAAGAAGAGATCGACTTTCTGGAGCAGTCCGACGCCCGCGGACAGCTGCATCGCCTGCAGGCGCAACTCGATCGGGTGCTGCAGCGCACGCGCCAGGGCGCACTGCTGCGTGAAGGCATCCATGTGGTGATCGCCGGGCAGCCCAACGCGGGCAAGAGTTCGTTGTTGAATGCCCTGGCGGGCGCCGAGCTGGCCATCGTCACGCCGGTGCCGGGGACCACGCGCGACGTCGTCCGCCAAACCATCCAGATCGAAGGCGTGCCCTTGCACGTGATCGACACCGCGGGCTTGCGCGAGAGCCAGGACCTGGTCGAACAGATCGGAATCGAACGGGCGTGGGACCAGATCGGCCGCGCAGACGTCGTCATCCTGCTGCATGACGTCTCGCGCAGCCTGGATCCGGCCTACCGGGCCGGTGACGAGGCCATACGCGAAGCGATGCGGCAACGGGCGGGTAGGGCGACGCCGGTGGTCGATGTCTGGAACAAGGTCGACCTGGCCGCACCGGCCGGCCTTCCGGTAGGCGGCATCGCGCTGTCGGCCCGGACGGGTGCCGGCCTCGACGGTTTGCGCCGATCCCTGCTCCAGCACGCGGGCTGGCAGTCGGCGCCCGAGGGCGTCTGGCTGGCGCGGGAGCGGCACGTCCAGGCGCTGGCGCGGGTGCGGCAGCACCTCGAGCTGGGCCAGCAGTACCTGCAGCCCGTGGCGCCGGCCCTGGACCTCTTGGCCGAAGAACTGCGACTGGCCCAGAACGCCTTGAACGAGATCACGGGCGAGTTCAGCGCCGACGATCTCCTGGGCGTGATCTTCTCCAGCTTCTGCATCGGCAAGTGATCGCGCGCACCCGCCGCGCTCAGGCCCCCAGCAACTTCTCCTCGGCCAGCGCCAGCGGCTCGGCTCGGCCGCTCAGGACCAGGGTGTCTCCGCCCTGCAGCGGCATGTCGTCGGCCGGTGGCACCGGATTCCCATTGCCGCGGCGCACGCTCACCACGCGAACGTCGAGCGCATGCAGCGCGAACTCGCCGAGCGGCCTGCCCGCGGCGAGGGCATGGAGCGGAAGGGTCACGGTCGACAACCGCTCGGTGGCGAGTTCGTCCACGCTTTCGTCGGCGCCGTGGAAGTAGCCACGCAGCAGGTTGTAGCGCGCATCGCGCTGCTCCTGGACTCGCCGGAGGACCCGGCGGATCGGAACGCCGACCAAGGCCATCGCGTGACTGGCCAGCATGAGCGAACCCTCCAGCGCTTCGGGAACGACCTCCGCTGCGCCGGCAGCCTGCAGGCGTTCCAGGTCACGGTCGTCGGCCGTGCGCACGATCACCGGCACCTGCGGGGCGTGTTCGCGCACCAGGCGCAGCACCTTGAGGGCGCTTGCCAGATTGCTGTAGGTGACGACCACCGCGCTGGCCCGGGCCAGCCCCGCCGCCATCAGCGCCTGCAGGCGAGATGCATCCCCGAACACCACCGAGTCGCCGGCGGCCGCCGCCTGCCGCACCCGATCGGGGTCCAGGTCGAGTGCCATGTACGGCACCCCCTCCTGGGCGAGCATGCGCGCGAGGTTCTGTCCGCTGCGCCCGAAGCCGCAGATCATCACGTGGCCGGTCGTGCCGATCGAGCGCTTGGCGATCTGCGTCATCTGCACCGACTGCTGCATCCATTCACTGGCGACCAGCTTCAGCACCAGCCGGTTGCTGAACATGATCACGAAGGGGGTGGCCAGCATGGACAGCACCATGCTGGCCAGGACCGGGTTGAAGAAGGCCGGTTCCAGCAGCCCGTTGCGTTGGCTCAGGGTGAGCAGCACGATGCCGAATTCGCCGGCCTGGGCCAGGTACAAACCGGTGCGCAGCGACACACCGGTCGATGCCCCGAGTCCGCGGGCCAGCAGCGTGATCAGGGCGAGCTTGAACAGCACCGGGAGCGTGACCAGCAACAACACCAGGCCCCAGCTGCTGGCGACCCAGCGCCAGTCGAGCATCATGCCAATCGTGATGAAGAACAGGCCCAGTAGCACGTCGTGGAAAGGCCGGATGTCCACCTCCACTTGGTGCTTGTACTCGGTCTCGGCAATCAGCATGCCGGCGATGAAGGCGCCGAGCGCCAGAGACAACCCCGCCAGTTCGGTCAGCCACGCCAGACCGAGCGTGATCAGCAGCAGATTCAGCACGAACAGCTCGTCGCTCTTGTGGCGTGCCACCAGTGTCAGCCACCACCGCATCACCCGTTGCCCGCCGACCAGCAAGACGGCCACGAGGAGCGTCGCCTTGAGCAGCGCAAGGGACAGGGAGACCAGCAGCATGTCGGGGTCGCTCGCCAGCGCCGGTATCAGCACGAGCAGCGGCACCACGGCCAGATCCTGGAACAGCAGCACGCCCATCACCCGCTTGCCGTGCTCCGAATCGAGCTCCAGCCGTTCCGCCATCAGCTTGACCACGATCGCGGTGCTGCTCATGGCCAACGCACCGGCCAGCGCTATCGCGCCCTGCCAGGACACTCGCCAGCCAGCAGGCAGCCAGGGCACGACCAGCAGGAGCCCCGCCGTCGCCAGGGCGACGGTCAGCACCACCTGGAACAGGCCCAGCCCGAACACATGGGCGCGCATCGCCCGCAGCTTGGGCAGGCTGAATTCCAGACCGATCACGAACATCAGGAACACCACCCCGAACTCGGCCAGGTGGCTCACCCCGGCGGAGCTCTCTGCCAGGCCCAGCGCATTCGGCCCGATCAGGACGCCCACCGCCAGATAGCCCAGCATCGGCGGCAGGCGCAGTGTCCGGCAGGCCACCACGCCCAGCACCGCGGCGAGCAGGTACAGCAGCGTGAGGCCCAGCGTGTTCATGACGGCATCCTAAGGGCGCGCGAGCGCAAGGCCATCGATTCGTGACGGTGCGCGGACGGGGTCGCTTCGTAGAATTGGCGACATGAGCGCCCCGCCCCCGTCCACCGCCCCCGATCTCCCGTTCGATCCGCAGCGCGCGCTCTTGCTGGCACAGGAAACCTTCGACATCGAAGCTGCGGCGGTGCTCGGCTTGAAGCACCGTACCGGCGAATCCTTCGCCCGTACGGTGCAGGCCATGCTCAAGGTGCGCGGTCGCGTGGTGGTGATGGGCATGGGCAAGAGCGGGCATATCGGCCGGAAGATCGCCGCCACGCTCGCGTCCACCGGGACGCCGGCGATGTTCGTGCACCCTGCCGAGGCGAGCCACGGCGACCTGGGCATGGTCAAGTCGCTCGACCTGGTCCTGGCCATCTCCAATGGCGGCGAAAGCGACGAACTCACGGCCATCATTCCGGTGCTCAAGCGGCTCGGTGCCACGCTCGTGGCCATGACCGGCAACTCCCGGTCGACCCTTGCGCGCCACGCGGACCTCGTGCTGGACAGCGCCGTCGAGAAGGAAGCCTGTCCCCTGAACCTTGCGCCGACGGCCAGCACGACCGCGCAACTCGCGCTGGGCGACGCACTGGCCGTGGCCCTGCTCGATGCCCGCGGCTTCCGGCCCGAGGACTTCGCCCGCTCGCATCCGGGTGGCGCACTCGGGCGCAAGCTGCTCACCCTGCTCAGCGACGTCATGCGCAGCGGTGAGCAGGTGCCCCGCGTGACAGCCGACACCCCCTTCACCGACCTCATGCGCGAGATGAGCCGCAAGGGCCTGGGCGCCTCCGCCATCGTGGACGAACAGGGGCGGGTGCTGGGCATCTTCACCGACGGCGACCTGCGCCGCCTGGTCGAAAAAGGCACGGATGTCCGCCAGATGCGCGCCGGCGACGTCATGCACCCGAACCCGCGCACCATCCGCGCCGAGGTGCTGGCGGTCGAAGCGGCCGAGTTGATGGAAAAGCACCGCATCACCAGCGTGCTGGTGGTCGACGCCGAGGACAGGCTGTGCGGCGCGGTCAACAGCAACGACCTGATGCGCGCCAAGGTGATCTGACGTCATGCAGCCCCAGTTGAACTTCGCCCCGGAGGTGCTGCTCGCAGCCCAGGGCATCCGGGTCGCCTTCTTCGACATCGATGGCGTGCTCACCGATGGCGGCCTGTACCTGTCCACCGAGGGTGAGATGCTCAAGCGCTTCCACATCCTCGACGGACTGGGGCTGAAGCTGTTGCAGCAGGGGGGCATCACGCCCGTGGTCATCACCGGTCGTGATTCGGGGCCGCTGCGGGCTCGCCTGGCGGCCCTGGGCGTGGTCCACGTGCACTACGGCACGGAGCACAAGGCGCCGGCCGCTGAACGCAGCCTGCAGGAGCTCGGCCTCGGCTGGGGGCAGGCGGCGGCCATCGGCGACGATTGGCCCGACCTGCCGGTGCTGCGACGCTGTGCCTTCGCAGCCGCGCCAGCCAACGCCCACCGCGAGGTGAAGGGCGTTGCGCGGTATGTCACCGCTGCCGCCGGCGGGCACGGTGCGGCCCGCGAGTTCTGCGACCTGCTCCTGGTGGCCAGCGGCCGCTACGCCCAGTTGCTGGAGAGCTATCGATGAGGGCAGGCGTGATGTCCTGGCTCTGGCGCTCGCTGCGCAAGGGCTGGGACCGCAGCGCGGTCTATACACCCATCCTGCTGATGGGGCTGGTCGCCCTGGGCACCTACTGGCTGGCCCGCAACACACCCACGTTCGCGCCGCCATCGGCCCCCGCGCCGCCGACGCACGAGCCGGACTATTTCATGCGCCGCTTCGCGGTACGCCATTTCGACGACACCGGGCGGCTCAAGAGCGAGGTCTTCGGCACCGAAGCTCGCCACTATCCGGACACGGACACGCTCGAAATAGACAATCCGCGCGTGCGCGCCTTCAATGAACGCGGCGAGTTGACGGTCGCCACCGCCAGGCGCGGCATCTCCAACGGTGACGGCTCCGAGGTGCAGTTGATCGGTGATGCGGTGGTCACCCGGGAGGCGAGTCGCGGTCCCGACGGCGAACTGCGGCCCCGGATGGAAATCAGCGGTGAGTTCCTGCATGCCTTCGTCGATACCGAGCGGCTGCTGTCGCACAAGCCGGTGGTCCTGGTGCAGGGCAACCACCGCTTCACGGCGGACCGCCTCGATTACGACAACCTCGATCGTGTCCTGCAGTTGGAGGGCCGCGTGCGCGGCACGCTGGCCCCCGAGCCGAGGCCTTCGTGAGCGACCGGCCCCTGGTCTTCATCACCGGCGCGTCCAGCGGCATCGGCCAGGCGTTGGCCCAGCGCTATGCGGCGGCGGGCTGGCGGCTGGCACTGGTTGCTCGCCGCAGCGCCGAGATGCAAGCCTGGGCCGAGCGGCTACCGCTCGAGACCGGCCGGTTTGCGGTCTACGGCGCGGACGTCACCAGCACCGACAGCATCGTCGCTGCGGGCCGGGCCTGTCTGGCCATGCAGGGATTGCCGGACATCGTGATCGGCAACGCCGGCATCAGCCTGGGGGTGGACACTTCGCGGCGCGAGGACCTCGACGTCATGGCGTTGAGCTTCGCCACCAACGTGCTCGGCCTGGCCGCCACTTTCCAGCCCTTCATCGCGCCCATGGTGCGGCGGCAGCGCGGCACCTTGGTGGGAATCGGCAGCGTGGGCGGGGTCCGGGGCCTGCCCGGCCACGGGGCGTATTGCGCCAGCAAGGCTGCCGCCATCAGCTACTGCGAATCGCTGCGCAACGAACTCAAGGCCGCGGGCGTGCGGGTGGTCACCATCAGTCCCGGGTGGGTGGCCACGCCGCTGACGCAGCGCAACCGCTATCCCATGCCGTTCCTGCTGCAGCCCGCCGAGCTGGCTGACCGCGCATTCCGCGCCATCGAGGCGGGCGCCAGCCACCGCATCATTCCCTGGCAGATGGGACTCGCGGCCCGCGTGCTCCGAGTGCTGCCCAATGCCGTCTTCGATCGCCTGGTCGAGGGCAGACCTCGCAAGCACCGCGCGACCGACGCCTGAGATCCGACCATGAAAAAAGGGGCCTAAGCCCCTTCTTCGTGTTTGTCTCGCCGGGCGATCAGTAGCCGCCGCGATTGCCGCCGCCGCGCGGGCCGGAGCCGTAGGGGCTACGGAAACCACCGTCGTTGCCGCCGCGGCCACCGCCACCACCGCCGCCCCCACTGCGGCCACCGCCGCCGTAGCCGCCGCCACCACTGCCGCCACCGCCGTAACCGCCGCCGCCGCCACCGTAGCCGCCGCCGCCACCGCCGTAACCACCACCACCGCCGCCGTAGCCGCCGCCACCACCACCGTAGCCGCCGCTGCGTGAGCGCGGCTCAGGCGGACGGGCTTCGTTGACCACCACGCTGCGACCGCCCAGGGGCTGGCCATTCATGCCGTTGATGGCTGCCTGCGCTTCCGCGTCGCTGCCCATCTCGACGAAACCGAAGCCTTTGGACCGGCCGGTGTCGCGCTCCATCATCACCTTGGCGCTCGTGACGGCGCCAAATTGGCTGAACGCCTGCTCGAGGTCGCTATCGCGCACGGAATAGGGCAGGTTGCCCACGTAAAGTTTGTTGCCCATTTGATTGGGACTCCTAAAAAAACATAGACCTGAGCGATGAGTCCCGGAAGCGCTTTAACTGAGCAACAACGCGAAGATGAACTGTTCACCGCAATCTTGCGCGGGCACGAACCCACGCGAGGCCATTATGAATCACAGCTTGAGGCTGGACGCAAGGGCGCAAACCCCCGGCTGGCTCGACAACGGGATCCATAGGGAAAGCATCTAGGAACGAACGTTCTCCCGTGCCGACTGATGAGTCCGGCGGGTTTGGACAGGATGAACTTCTATGGGTGATCGCTCAGTCAAGAACGGGGGTGGTGCTTTTTCACCGGGGACTTCGCGGCGCAGCAATGACCTGCCCAAGTCTCCCGCTCGGACAACGCCCGCACGCGGGGAAGGGTCCACAAGCGCGCTGCCCGTACAGTTCCATGCCGCCAGCCCACCGCTGAGAGACCGAGCTGCAACGGGGGTGGGGCCTGCCAAAGTGTTTTCTCCTCGTCCATCCACAAACTCAGCTACGTCGACAGCAGCCGCTGCTGGCCAGGTTGGGTCACGCGAACCAGGGAAAGACCGCAAGGCGGAGCGTGAGTCCAAGGGCGGACAGATCGATTCGGCCGCGTCCTCGGCAACGGCTTCGCCATGGGCCGCACGCAATGGACAGCTCGAGGAGCCGGAGGGAAGCCAGCAAGCGCCTCCACTCGGGTCGAGCGCGGCGGGTGCCGCAGGGCACCCCCTGAAGCCCGGCGGGACTTTCACTGAGACATTCGCTGAGTTCGCGCCCTACATGCCGACGCCGATTCGAGGGACGATCGACCACGAGTCTGCGCTGCACGTCATCGCTGCCGCAGAGAGACGAAACCTGGCCAAAGCGCTCGAGCGGTTCATTCCGCCCACAGCCGGCGAGCGCGAATCGCGTATTCAGAGGACGGCCATCGCCCTGCACAAGATGAGCGTCACTCGCGAAGACGTGACGTCGTTGGTTGCTGCCAGCCGCACGCGTGACGCCTGGCGCAATGGCCATGTCGTGTTCCGGACGCTCCTCAGCTTTTTCCCGGCGGCCCTGAGCGGCTGGTTGCTCGTCAACCATCCAATCGTCAACAAGGACGATTACGCGGGTGACGCGGCGCATGACGCGGCGATCTTCAATCACTTCCTGAGTTACCTCGTGGCGGTCGGATGGATCACGCTCGGTGGCGCGCTGGCAAGCCGGGTTGCCGAGGGCGGCAAGCTGATGCCCAAGTACAACAAGCCCGCTCCGATCGAACGCGACGGCAAGCAGGTTCCGGACAAGGACACGACCGGAGCGGTGTTCGCCAGCGGTTTGCAGTTCTGGCCGTTCGCATTGGGTCATTCCATGGTGGGCGCAGGCCTGTTCGGCACCAGTCCGCAGCAGCTCGCCCCCGCCTATGTGGTCAGCACGATGTGTTCCAGTGTGGCGACCGCTGTCAGCACCTCGGTGGTCGAGGCATGCCGCACCGAGGGGCGCCGGGATTCTGTTTTTCTTGATGCCAGCACCCCAGAGAAAGAGGAGGCACTCAAGAAGGCGATCGAGGATCTGCGGCAGGGAACGTGGGAGGCGATCAAGGGATACGGTGCCGACCTTGCGACCGGCTTCGCAAGCGCGCTGAGGGAGCCGGTTGTCCAGCTTCGCGATTCGAAGCACGCGCAGCCGGCTGCCGCGTCCGTGCCGCTGGAGCCGGGCGAGGGACCCGCTGCGCCGGAGACCAGGTGGCAACGCCCGGATTGGGACACGGTCAAGGACATCACCCGGCGTGGCGCCGCCACCGTTTATTCGACGGCCGGCCGGGCCATCGCACCGTTGGCTCACAACCCGACGGTGAAAATGGCCCTGAGTGTGGGTGCCGGCCTGTGGCTGGGACTGTCGTGGGGATGGGTGCTGGGCGCGGTCGTGCCGCCCAGGCAGGCGGCTGGGCAGCCAGCCGCTGCCCAGCCGGCATCAGCGAGGGCGGTGGCGGCGATCATGCCGGCGACGGCGACCGTGCCGCACTGAACGAAAACGGGAGGCAGACATGATCAGTTCGCAATCGCATGAAGCGCCCGCCGAGGATTCCGGCCCTTCCTTCGCGGCGGAAATGGAGCAGATGGACGAACACCTGCACAACCTGAGTTCGAAGTTCTTCGAGGCCATGTTGCCGCGGGTGGTCGAGCGCATGGTCGGCCCGGGTGACGCTGCTCGCGAGGCGCTGGCCAACGGGGGCTTCGTTCTCAATGACTGTACGGTCGTGATGCGTCTGAACGCCGAGACCGACTCGGTCGAATTCTTCTGCGACGTGGGCTTGCCGCGGCCGCCGTCGCTGCACCAGGTGTATCGGGCGGCGCTCGAGCACAACCTGTGCCGCACCTACCCGGGGATCGTGCTGGGGATCCATCCCGAGTCGGGTCGCCTGGTGGCAACCGCCGCTTCGCCGGCCATGCTCGTAGGCAACGACGAGGTGTGCATCGAGACCCTCCAGATGCTCACCGGCGTCGTGACCGAATTGCGCGCCCAGCCAGGCATCGATGTGGAGCTCTAGCCTGGCGGGCACGCGAACCGCACGGCTATACTGCGCCGCTTCAGCGCCGATTTGCTTCCGATTGCGGGCGCTCTAACAAGTTCAGCTAAAGACGAAGCCCGCGTGAAAACCGGCCTCGCACTTGGCGACGCCGGTTTTGTTTTTGGATGTCGATGACGCTGGTCGCTCAACCTCAGGCTCTGCATTTCCCGCAGCCGCTGGCGCTGCAAAGCGGTGCGTCCATCGCGCAGTACGACCTGGCCTACGAGACCTATGGCCGGCTGAACGCCGATCGCAGCAACGCGGTGCTGGTATGCCACGCCCTCAACGCCTCGCACCACGTGGCCGGCGTCTACGAGGGCCAGCCCAGGTCCGAGGGCTGGTGGGACAGCATGATCGGCCCCGGCAAGCCGGTGGACACCGACCGCTTCTTCGTCATCGGCGTGAACAACCTGGGTTCGTGCTTCGGCTCCACGGGTCCCATGCACACGAATCCCGCGACTGGCAAGCCGTGGGGGGCCGACTTTCCCGTGGTCACCGTGGAAGACTGGGTGAACGCGCAAGCGCGGCTGGTGGATGCGCTGGGCATCGATCAGTTGGCAGCCGTCATGGGCGGCAGCCTGGGCGGCATGCAGGCGTTGTCGTGGACGCTGCAGTACCCCAAGCGGGTGCGCCACGCAGCGGTGATTGCCAGCGCACCCAACCTCAACGCCGAGAACATCGCTTTCAACGAGGTGGCGCGCAGGGCCATCGTCACCGACCCGGACTTCCACGGCGGCCACTTCTATGCACATGGGGTGGTGCCGCGACGGGGACTGCGCATTGCCCGCATGATCGGCCACATCACCTACCTCTCGGACGACGTCATGAACGAGAAGTTCGGACGCGAGTTGCGCAGCGCCGTGGGAGCCGCCGCCAGCGACTACCGCTACACCACGCAGGAAGTGGAGTTCCAGATCGAGAGCTACCTGCGATACCAGGGCGACAAGTTCAGCGAGTACTTCGATGCCAACACATACCTGCTGATCACCCGCGCCCTGGACTATTTCGATCCGGCGCGCCGCTTCGGCGGCAACCTCACCAAAGCACTGGCGGCGGCTTGCGCCCGCTTCCTCATCGTGAGCTTCAGCACCGACTGGCGCTTCTCGCCGGCGCGCAGCCGCGAGATGGTCAAGGCGCTGCTGGAGAACCGGCGCAGCGTGAGCTATGCCGAGATCGACGCGCCCCATGGCCACGATGCCTTCCTGCTGGAAGACCCGCGTTACCTGGCCCTGGTGCGCGCCTGGTTCGACGGCATTGCCCGGGAGTTGTCCGCGTGAACGCGCTAGTCCACCACCACCGCGTTGCGGGTCGCCGGATCGGTGTTGATGTCGCTGATGCGGCCCGAGGCGTCGAAGACCAGCTGGTACTCGGCGAAGCTGCTCAACCAGTGGCGCAGCACCTTGGCCTGGGGGTCGGGGTTCTCGCTGCTCACCGGCCAGCCCACCGCCATGCGCGCCTGTTCACGCGTCATGCCGCGGGTCACCTTGCCCGCTGCGATCGCCTCGCGGATCTTGGGCGGGTGAGAGGCGAGCGTGGCGCTGGGGTCTTCAGCCAGCACGTAGCGCCGCGCGAACGCCTCCAGTCCCAGGTCGCGGCTGTAGTCGTTGCCGATGGCTTGCGACTTGCCATCGATGGTCACCAGCACGCGATAGCGGCCATAGCCGGTGATCTGCACCGGCGTGCCCGCCGGAATGATGCGGTGCGTGGGCCCCTCGTCGTAGTTGATGTCGCTGATCCACTTGCCGTCACCGCGCAGGCTGCAGCACAGCCAGCCGCTCCAGGTCGCCTGCGCGTGCGCGGCGCTGGCGGCCAACAGGGCTGTGGCCAGGGCCAGTTGCTTGATCGTTCGTCGCATTGTTTTTCCCTCCTCCGGGTGGTTCGTCCCGGCGCCGGGATTCTGCCAGCCGGCTTCGGCACGGAGCGTCCATGAGCGACCGCCCCCTGCTGCAGACCATTGCCCGCATGGTGCCCACCGGATCGCGGGTGCTCGACCTCGGATGCGGCGACGGCGCCCTGCTCGACCTGCTGCAGCGCGAACGAGGCTGCACCGGGTATGGCGTCGAGATCGCCGACGACAACGTGATCGCCTGCGTGCGTCGCGGCGTCGACGTGATCCAGTTGAACCTGGACGAAGGCCTGGCCATGTTCGACGACGACAGCTTCGACGTGGTGCTGCAGATCGACACCCTGCAACACCTGCGCAACACGGAAACCATGCTGGTGGAAACGGCACGGGTGGGTCGCGTGGGCATCGTGGCCTTCCCCAATTTCGCGCACTGGCCCAACCGCCTCGCGGTGCTGCGCGGGCGCATGCCGGTCACCAAGCGCCTGCCCTACCAGTGGTACGACACGCCCAACATCCGCGTGGGCACCTTCAAGGACTTCGAGGTGCTGGCCACCCGCAATCGCTTGTCGATCCTCGATGCGTTCGGCGTGCAGGACGGACACGAGGTGCGCTGGCTGCCCAACGCCCGGGCATCGACGGCGGTGTTCCGTTTCGAGCGGGGATGAAGCCTTCAGGCGGCTATCCTGTCGGGCTGCCTGACCTGCAAGAGCCACCCCGCATGCCGCGCTTCGCCGCCAACCTGAGCCTGCTCTATCCCGAGCTCGATTTTCTCGACCGCTTCGAGGCGGCCGCTGCGGATGGATTCCGCGGGGTGGAGTTCCTGTTCCCCTATGCCTGGCGGCCGGCCGAGCTGGCCGGCCGCTTGCGCGGACACGGTCTGCAGCAGGTTCTGTTCAATGCGCCGCCTGGCGGTCTCGACGCGGGCAGCGTGGACCGCGCGTGGCAGGCCGGTGACCGGGGGCTGGCCTGCATTCCGGGGCGCGAGGCCGAGTTCCGCTCGGGCGTGACACTGGCGCTGGCGTATGCCCGGGCACTCGACTGCCCGCGCATCCATGTGATGGCCGGAGTGGTTCCCGCGGGACTCACGCGCGAGACGGTCCGGGCGACCTTCGTGGCCAACCTGCGTTGGGCCGCGGCCGAGGCTGCTCATGACGGCGTGGTCCTCCTGATCGAGCCGATCAACACCCGTGACATGCCCGGCTTTTTCCTGAACCGGCAGGACCATGCCCACGAACTGGTCGAGGAGATCGGCGCGGCCAACGTGCAGGTGCAGATGGACCTGTACCACTGCCAGGTGGTGGAAGGCGACGTGTCGACCAAGATCCGGCGCTATCTGCCGACCGGCCGCGTGGGACATTTCCAGGTCGCCGGCGTGCCCGCGCGGCAGGAACCCGACCAGGGCGAGTTGAACACCGCTTATCTGTTCGACGTGATCGACGAGGTCGCCGCTGCATGCGGATGGCAGGGCTGGGTCGGCGCCGAATACCGCCCGGCACTTGCAAGCGTCGGCGGCACCCGCGCGGGGTTCGGCTGGCTGCGGCGCCGCGGAGGCCCCGAAGCGGGTTCTGTCCCTAGACCGTGACGATGATGTCGCTGCCGTCGAGGAGTTGCTCCACCTTGGCGGCGGAAGATCCAACCTCAGCGACCGCGGCGCGAAGCTGCTCTTCGCTGCAGCCGAATCGTTTGATCCACCAGTTGACCTCCCTGGGATTGTCGAGTTCGATGACGTTGCGTTGTGCAGGAATGGGTTCGAAAACGAATGCCATTTGGGTTCGGCTCCCTACTTCTTTGATGGGCCGATTGAAGCGCAACGGGCGTCCAGGGAGTGAACGCCTGTGGCGCAACCGTTCGTCGGCTCGGTCCTACCCCCAAGGGATTAACCCGCCACGGCTGGCGTCGGCCGCAGGGCGCGCTTACAGTGTCGAATCATCGAGCCCAAAGTAAACGCCGAGTCATGAACAGACCCCTGCACCGGGAGTTCCCTGCGCCCGTGCTCGAATCGTCCCTGGCCCGGGAGCAGATCGATCACCAGTGGAACGCGGACATCGTCCGGCAGCTCGCCGACTACATCGCCATCCCGGCCAAGTCGCCGGCCTTCGACGCTGATTGGCAGGCGCATGGACACATCGAAGCCGCCGTCCGGCACGCGGCCGCCTGGGTCGAGGCCCAGCGGGTCGAGGGCCTGCGGCTCGAGATCGTCCGCTTGCCCGGCCGCACGCCGGTGCTGTTCTTCGAGATTGCACCGACCCGGGCGCTCGCGGAGCACTCACAGACGGTCCTGATGTACGGTCACCTGGACAAGCAACCCGAATTCACAGGCTGGCGCGCGGACCTGGGGCCCTGGTCGCCGCGCTACGAGGACGGCAAGCTGTATGGCCGGGGCGGCGCCGACGACGGCTACGCGGTTTACGCCAGCATCGCGGCCGTGCAGGCGCTGAAGGCGCAGCAGGTGCCGCACCCCCGCATCGTGGGACTGATCGAGACCTGCGAGGAGTCGGGGTCGCACGACCTGCTGCCTTACATAGACGCCCTGGGTCCGCGCCTGGGCGAGGTGGGCCTGGTGATCTGCCTTGATTCGGGCGCGGGCAATTACGACCAGTTGTGGCTCACGACCTCGCTGCGCGGGCTGGTGGGCGGGACGCTGCGGGTGGACATCCTCACCGAGGGCGTGCACTCGGGTGACGCATCAGGCCTGGTGCCCTCCAGTTTCCGGATCATGCGCCAGGTGCTCGATCGCCTGGAGGACAGTCGCACGGGGCGTCTGCTGCCGGCTGCGTTCCATTGCGACGTGCCGCCCGATCGCCTGGAGCAGGCGCGCGCGACGGCGGCGGTGCTGGGCCAGGAGGTCTATGCCCGTTTTCCCTGGGCGCATGCCGATTGCGCCGGGAGCACCCAGTCCGCGCTGCCCACCACCACCGATCCGGTGCAGGCCCTGATCAACCGCACCTGGACGCCGACGTTGTCGGTGACGGGTGCCGAGGGACTGCCGCCGCTGGACCAGGCCGGCAATGTGCTGCGTCCCTATACGGCCTTCAAGCTGTCGCTGCGACTGCCGCCCCTGGTGGACGCCGCGCAAGCCGCGCAGGACCTCAAGCGGCTGCTGGAGGACAACGCACCCTATCGAGCCAAGGTGACATTCGAGCCGGGTGGCGCCGCCACCGGCTGGAACGCGCCGGCGATGCTCCCCTGGTTCGAGCAGGCGATGCAACAGGCTTCACAGGCGCACTTCGGCGCACCCTGCGGCTACATCGGACAAGGTGGCACGATCCCGTTGATGAACACGCTCAGCCAGGGGTTCCCCGCGGCGCAAATGATGGTTTGCGGGGTGCTCGGTCCGCGCAGCAATGCCCACGGACCCAACGAGTTCCTGCATGTGCCTTATGCCAAACGCCTCACCGCGGCCGTCGCCGAGGTGATCGCGCGGATGCCCTAAACTCCGCGACCGTTCCATGTCCCATAGCGATTCCACGCTCTCGACCTTCACCGCCGCGGATGGCGACAACCTGGCCGTGCAGTACTGGCCACCGCAGCTGGGGGTGCCGCGGCGCGGGGTGGTGGTGCTCGTCCACGGGCTGGGCGAGCATGCGGGCCGCTACGAGCGGCTGGCGCAGACGCTGACGTCGTGGGGCTTCGCGGTGCATGGCTACGACCAGTGTGGCCACGGCGATTCCGGCGGCGTGCGCGGGCGCCTGCCCAACACCATGCGCCTGATCGAGGACCTGTACGACATCGTCGACAGTGCCAGCCGTCGCGTCGCTCCGGGCGAGTCCCTGATCGTGCTGGGCCACAGCGTCGGCGCGTTGGTGGCCTGCTGCCTGGTGCTGCTTCGCGATGTGCCGGTCGACGGCCTGGTGCTGTCGTCGCCCGCGTTCAAGCCGTATCTCACCCCGCTGCAGAAGATGTTTCTCTCGGTGTTGCCGCGCTTCGCTCCCAATCTCACGGTGCGCAGTCCGGTGTTGCCCGAGGCTTTGTCGCACGACCCCGAGGTCGTGGAAGCGTACCGGGCCGATCCGCTGGTGCACGACCGCATCTCCGGACGCCTGGCCCACTTCATCACCGAAGCCGGGCCGCGGGTGCTGGCGCGTGCCGGTCGCTGGAAGGTGCCGACGCTGCTGCTGTATGGCGGCGAGGACTGCGTGGTCAAGCCGCAGGCATGCCGGCAATTCGCCGAGTCCGCTCCGCCGGGGCTGGTGACGGCGCACGATTTTCCGCACCACTACCACGAGGTCTTCAACGAGCTCGAGTCAGAACCGGTCTATGCGGCCCTGCGCGACTGGGTGGAACAGCGGTTTCCGGCGCCGGCCGCCGCCCCGCCGCGGCGCCGGTCGCCGGCCTACCTGTGAGCGGCGCGGGACTGCAGGATCGCCAGGGCGGCCAGTGGTGCCGTCTCCGCGCGCAGCACGCGCGGACCCAGCGATACCGGCTCGAAACCGCCGGCGTGCGCCGCCTGCAGTTCCTTCGGGCTCAGGCCACCCTCGGGTCCGGATAGCAGAAGCGCCGGCTCGTCGTCATCGATCAGTTGACCGATCGGGCGGGCCTGCGGGTCCAGTGAGAGCACCAGACGCCGCGCCGCGGGAAGCGCCGAGTCGATCCAGGCGTCGAAGGCCTGGATCGGCTCGACGGCCGGCACCCGGTTGCGCCCGCACTGCTCGCAGGCGGCCTGCGCCACGGCTTGCCAGTGCGACTGCTTGCGCGAAGCTCGCTCACCCGAGGGACGCAGCACGCTGCGCTCCGACAGCACCGGTGCGAAGCTGGCCGCGCCCAGCTCGGTCGCCTTCTCCACCAGCCAGTCCATCCGTTCGCCGGCGGCCAGGCATGGCGCCAGGTGCACGGTGCGCCCGGCCTCGCGCTCGATCGGCAGGTGCGCTGCCACCTGCGCGTCGACCTCGCTGCGCCCCATGCGGGTGATGGTGGCGGCCCATTCACCGCCCTGACCGTCGAACAGCGTCACGCACGCGCCCGGTTGCAGGCGCAGCACCTGCACGTGCCGCGCGGCCCCTGGCGGCAGCTGCAGGCAGGCGCCCTCGGCCAGCGGCCATGGGCAGAAGAAGCGGGGGCCGGCCTTAGAGCCTGCCAAAGGCATAGCCGGCGGTCAGGGTGGTGCCTTCGACCCGGTCCACCAGCGCCAGCAGCGGCGCGAGTTCACGATAGCGTGCGGCGGTGGCCCGGATGTAGCCGATGAAGCGCGGCGCGTCGGCCAGGTATCGCTGCTTGCCGTCCCGCAGGGTGAGCCGGGCAAAGATTCCCGCCACCTTCAGGTGCCGCTGCAGGCCCATCCACTCGACGGCACGCCAGAACTCACCGAAATCCGAATCGACCGGCAGCCCGGCCTTCACGGCCTTTTGCCAGTAACGGATGGTGATATCGAGCACGAATTCCTCGTCCCAGCTGAGGAAGGCGTCGCGCATCAAGCTGGCGATGTCGTAGGTGATCGGTCCGTAGACCGCGTCCTGGAAGTCGAGCACGCCCAGCCGGCTCTCTCCGGCCTGGGGGACCATGAGGTTGCGCGGCATGAAGTCACGGTGTACGTAGACTGCCGGTGCCGCCAGGTTGCGCGCGACGATCAGCCGGAACTGCTCGTCCAGCGTCTGGCGCAGCGCGCCTTCCACGGCCATGCCGCGGTGGCGCGCGAGGTACCAGTCGGGGAACAGTTGCAGCTCGCGGGTGAGCAGGGCTTCGTCGTACGCCGGCAGCACCCCGGGTCGCGAGGCCAGTTGCCAGGCGAGCAGGGCGTCGATCGCGCCTTCGTACAGGGGGCGGTTGGCGCTCGCATGCGCCGGGTCGATGGCGTCCATCATGGTGCGAGTGCCCAGGTCCTCGAGCAGCATGAAGCCAAGGGTCGAATCCCACTCGAGCACCCGCGGCACATGCAGCCCGGCATCGGCCATCAGGCTGGCCACGCGCACGAACGGGGAGCAGTCCTCGCGCTCGGGCGGCGCGTCCATCACGATGAGGCTGCCTCCGGGCTCACGGTCGATGCGCAGGTAGCGACGAAAGCTGGCGTCGGCCGACGCGAGGCGCAGTGTCGGCGGCAACAGTGCATGCGTGTCCTGGATGCGGCGCAGCCAGCCGTCGAAGTCGGCTTGACGCCGGGGATCGGACCATGCCACCTGCGGCGACAAGGACTGTGGGGCAGGGGAGGGCGCGGCATCGCTCATGGATAATCGATTCTACAAACGCAACCGGAACCGCCTGGCCCACGGCCGGCTACTCCATCGACTCCCCCATGCCGTCTCCCCGCCCCAGGAATCGAGCGGCCCGCTTCAGGCTGGCCGCGATGTCGCTGGCGGCCTGCGCGCTCTGGCCCACCGTCCAAGCCCAGGAGGATGGACTGCCCGCGCCGGTCTTGCGGTCCAGTCCCGCGCTCGGCGAAACCATCAGCCCCGATGTCCGACCTGAGTTGCCGGTCTTCGTGGAAGGCGACCGCATCAGTGGACGCAGCGAACTGGAGACCCTCATCGAAGGTGACGCCACGCTGCGCCGGGGCGACACGCTGATCCGGGCCGAGCGCATCGAATATGACCAGGCCGAAGACCTGGCGCGCGCCCGTGGTGACGTGCGCATCAACCGTGCCGGCGATGTGTTCGAAGGGCCCCAGCTCGAGATGCACGTCGACGCCTTCGAGGGCTTCTTTACCGAGCCGACCTACCGGCTTCGGTCCACCGAGGGCTACGGCCAGGCCAGCCGCATCGACTTCCTGGGCCCCGACCGGGCCCTGGTCCGCCAGGGGACCTACACCACTTGCGAGCGTGAGCCCGGCTCGAGCTGGCCGCTGGGATGGTTGCTCACCGCCGATCGGCTCTACATCGACAACGAATCCGAAACCGGGTTGGCCCTGGGAGCCACCGTGCGCTTTCTCGGCGTGCCGCTGCTGCCGATCCCGGTGCTGAGCTTCCCACTCACGGACAAGCGTAAATCCGGCGTGCTCACGCCCACCCTGGCGGTCAACAACCGCAGCGGCGTCGAGCTCACGGTGCCTTACTACTGGGACATCGCGCCCAATCGTGACGCGACTTTTTCGCCCACCCTGATGTCGCGGCGCGGCCTGCAGCTGTCGGGCGAATTCCGCTATCTGGAGCCTCTCTACAGCGGCACCACGGGCCTGAGCTACCTGCCGGGAGACAACCTGCGCGGACGCGACCGCTGGGCCTACAACGTGCGCCACGCGCAGGTGCTTCCTGCGGGCGTGGGGCTGAGCCTGAACCTCAACCGTGTCAGCGACGACGACTACTGGCGCGACTTCACCCGCTCGCCCGCCATCGCCTCGCTCACACCGCGCCTGCTGGCCAGTGACGCCGTCCTGAGCTGGGGGCGGGGCAACTTCGCCGCCCACGCGCGAACCCTGCGGTGGCAGACCCTGCAGGACGTCACCGCGCCCATCGTTCCGCCCTACGACCGGCTACCGCAACTGCAGGGCCGCTACACCAACCTCGAGCTGCTTGGCGGGTTCAGCAGCTATGTAGAGGCCGACTACACCCGCTTCAGTGCCGAACCCGCCCTCACGCGTCAGCCGAACGGCGAACGCGCCTACGTCATGGCGCAGTTCGCCCGGCCCTGGCAGGCGCCCGGCTGGTTCGTCATTCCGCGGGTGCAGCTCCACGCCACGCAATACCAGTTCGACGCGCCACTGGCGAACGGGCTCACCTCGGCCGAGCGCAGTGTTCCGACCTTCAGCCTGGATACCGGCTTGCTGTTCGATCGGCAGGTAAGCCTGTTCGGCCGGCCTCTGGTGCAGACCCTGGAGCCGCGTGCCTTCTACGCCTACACGCCGTTCCGGGAGCAGAACTACCTGCCCAACTACGACTCTGGCCAGCACGACTTCAACTTCGCGACCATCTTCACCGAGAACCCGTACGTCGGGCACGACCGCATCGCGGACACCAACCTGCTGACGCTGGGGCTGACCAGTCGCCTGCAGGACGTGGCGACCGGTGGCGAGCTGGCGCGATTTGGGCTCGCCCAGCGGCTGCGCTACGAGGACCAACGGGTCACGTTGGGGGGCGCTCCCCCCATCGCCGACCGCTTCTCCGACATCCTGCTGGGCGCCTCCGTCAACTGGAGCCCGACCTGGGCCAGTGAAGCCACGGTGCAGTACAACCCGCGCACCGACCGCTCCGAACGGGCCACGATCGGGGCGCGCTACAACCCCGGACCGTTCCGCACCGTCAGTGCGGCTTACCGGACCCAACGGCTCCTGAGCGAGCAAGTGGACCTGGCATGGCAGTGGCCGCTCCAAGATCTCTGGGCCGGCCGCGGCAACGGCAATGGCCGCTGGTACAGCGTCGGCCGGCTCAACTTCAGCCTGAAGGACCGGGAGCTCGTGGACACCATCGTCGGCGTCGAATACGACGGCTGTTGCTGGGTGGGGCGCTTGGTGTTCGAGCGGCTCCAGACGGGCAGCGCCGGCCCCAACAAGCGCCTGCTGTTCCAGATCGAGCTGCTGGGCCTGAGCCGTGTCGGAACCAATGCGGTGACCCTACTCAGGGACAATATCCCGCGCTACCAGTTGCTGCGTTCGCTGCCGGGCACGCCGCGCAGCCGATTTACCGAATACGACTAGCCGATGATTTCAATCCAATTTCCACGCCCGCGTGCGATCGCGCTGGGGCTGGTGGCCGGGGCCTTCCTGGCGAGCACCACCATCCCGGCCAGCGCTCAGCTGCGCCTGGGGCCGGGGCCCGGCGTCCGCTCAGCGCCTGTGCCATCCACGGCCGCGCCCGCGGCGTCCGACCCGTCGACGCGGTCAGCCGATTACATCGTTGCCGTGGTCAATTCGGAGCCGATCACCAATAACGAAGTGCAGGCGCGGGTGGCGCGCGTGCAGCAGGAACTTTCCGAGCCGGGTGCGCGCATGCCCGATCGTGAGTCGCTGGTTCGGCAGGTGCTCGAGCAGTTGATCGTCGAGCGGGCGCAGCTGCAGCTCGCGCGTGAACTCCAGCTGCGCGTCGATGAAGGCATGGTGGACGCGGCCGAGCAGAACATTGCACGCCAGAACCAGCTTGACGTAGCCGATTTCAGGCGTCGACTGGCCGCCGAGGGGATTTCGCCCGAGTCGTTCCGGCAGGATCTGCGAAACCAGCTGCTGCTGTCACGGCTGCGTCAGCGCGAGGTCGAGCCGCGGGTTCGGGTGACCGATGCGGAAGTGGAGCGCTTCATCCACGAGCAGCAGAACACGAGCGACCTGTCGGCGGTGGAACTGAACCTGGCCCATATCCTGGTGGCGGTGCCGGAAAACGCGCCTGCGGAACTGGTGCGCGAACTCAGGACCAAGGCGGAGCGCGTGCGCGACCGCGCACGCGCCGGAGAGGACTTCGCGGCCCTGGCTCGCGAGCTGTCGGACGCCCCTGGAGCTGCCACCAATGGTGGCGTGGTGGGCGTGCGCACCGCCGACCGCTACCCGAGCCTGTTCGTCGAAGCGACACAGCCGCTCGCGCCGGGCCAGGTCAGCGACGTGGTTCGATCGGGCGCGGGTTTTCACGTGATCAAGGTGCTGGAAAAGCGCCGTGGCGAACTGCCCGGTTCGACCGTGGTCCAGAACCGGGCCCGACACATCCTGCTGCGGCCGACCGCCCAGCTGAGCGAAAGCGAGGCTCGACAGCGGCTGGAGGACTTCAAGAAGCGGATCGAATCCGGTCAGGCGGAGTTCGCTGAACTGGCGCGGCGCCACTCGCAAGATGGCAGCGCCCGCGAAGGCGGCGACCTGGGCTGGGCCAATCCGGGCATGTTCGTGCCGGAATTCGAGGAGGTGCTGGCCACGCTGTCGCCAGGCCAGATCGCCGACCCGGTGCAGACCCGTTTCGGCCTGCACCTGATCCAACTGGTGGACCGGCGCCAGCACACGCTCAGCCCACGAGAGCAGCGCGAGCTGGCGCGCAATGTGCTGCGCGAGAAGAGGCTGCAGGAGGAATATGCGCGGTGGGCACGCGATGTGCGCGCCCGTGCCTGGGTCGAGCTGCGCGATCCACCCCGGTGAAACACGTCGCTCGCAAGCGCTTTGGCCAGCACTTCCTGGCCGACAGCAGCATCATCGATGGCATCGTTCGCGCGATCGATCCGCGACCCGGTGATGCCATGGTGGAGATCGGCCCGGGCTTGGCCGCACTGACGCAGCCCTTGGTCGAGCGCCTCGGACGCCTGTCGGTCGTCGAACTGGACCGCGACCTGGCGTCCCGCTTGCGCGCTCACCCCCAATTGGAGGTGATCGAATCGGATGTGTTGCGGGTCGACTTCAACGATATCGCCGAGCGGGCCGGATCGAAACTGCGTGTCGTGGGCAACCTGCCGTACAACATCTCGACGCCGATCCTGTTCCACCTGCTGTCGTTCGCCGAGCGCATCGTCGACCAGCACTTCATGCTTCAAAAGGAGGTCGTCGACCGGATGGTGGCCCGACCCGCCACGGCGGCGTATGGACGCCTGTCGGTCATGCTGCAGTGGCGCTACGCCATGGAGGACGTGCTGTTCGTCCCCCCCGCGGCTTTCGATCCGCCGCCCAAGGTGGACAGTGCGGTGGTCCGGATGGTGCCGCGAGCGCATCCCCAGGCCGTGGATCCGCAGCTGCTGTCCGAGATCGTGCAAGTCGCCTTCAGCCAGCGGCGCAAGCTGCTTCGCCACACCCTCGGGCAGTGGCTGCAGGTGCGCGCCGTCGAGACCGACTTCGACACGCGCAGGCGTGCCGAGGAGGTGCCATGGGAAGCCTACGTGGCACTGGCGAACTCAGTCACTGCCGGCTCGCCACCATGAACAAAGCCCGGGGCAAGCCCGGGCTTTGTTCATGGTGGCGAGGTGATGTCAGGTCAGGCGGCGGCCAACCAGTAACCCGCGTTGAAGGGGCTGCTCATGCGAAGCGCCAGCGGCGACACGTCCACGAGCTTGTCGGTCGGCATCTTTTCGCCGGTTTCAGTCATAGCCTGCGAGGTCGCGGCGGCGGTGTCGCCTTGAGCCTCGTTCGCCCGCTCTGCTTGGCTGTTTTGCGCAGAGCGGGCTACAGAAAAGAATAGAAACACCTGAACGGTATCTTCCGGTCGGCCCAGTAATCGGCCGTGTCACGGAAGATGTCCAGCAACTGCTCGCGTGCTTCCTTGTCGAACTTCGCGTTGGCCGGGATCTGCTCCAGCACGACCACGAAGCCCGGCTGCGGCCCGGACTTGTGCACCGGGTCGGTCATGCAGTCGTACAGCGCATCGAAGTTCTTGCCGAAGTGCGCCGGCAGCATGAACTGCTGCGCAATCAGGTCGAGCACGTCCTGCTTGCTCTGGGCGGTGGCGAGGTTGGCGTACAGGAAGTGGTGCCCCAGCTTGCTGGCGGCGTCTTGCAAGTCTTGCACGCGGTGCGCGCGAATCGACTGAACGATGTTGTTGCGCACGTTCTTCAGCGGCGTATCGCCGGTCTCGAGGCGACGGGACGAATCCATCTCCGCGTTTCTTTCCAAGTTCAAGAACAGGTCCCGCTTCATTCGGGTTCACTCCACAATTTTGCGAAAACTGGCGTAATGGTCTGCGGTGTAGTAGCACGCATGTGGCTGCCTGGGCGGCCCGCCGCATACGATGCGCCGGGCTCCCCGGTCGCGCGATCCTGGTGTCTTCACGGTGTATTCCCGGTAATAGCCCCGCTTGTTCAGCGGCAGCAGGCGTTCGCGATTTCCGAAAACGCTGCCGTCCTTCCCATAAGGAAAGGGCCCACCGCGGAAGACCATTTCGTAGGTTTCACGCCCTTGCCGCGGCAGCTCGGCCAGGGCCACGGTGGCTGACTGACCGGAAACCGGGTCCACGCGCTCCCTGGCCGAAACCGGGACTGTGAGCGACGTGACGATCAGGGCGCTAGTGAGGGCAAACTTGCTCGCAAACCCGCGCACGAACTGGACCTTCTATGGTGACCTTCGGGACACTACTGTCCGGGAAAACCCCGAAAATTCAAGTGCGCGAGTGTGACCGATCCCGGTTCAAAACGCAAGCTTATGCACAAGTTTTGAGCAGTGGGCAGGGCCATTGGAGGGTCTGTCGACGGGCGGACGCCGGCGACCCTGGCGCAATTGATCAGCGGGTCGCGTTGGCGTCGGCGACCGTCAGGGCGGTCAGGTTGACGATTCGCCGGACGGTCGTGCTCGCGGTCAGGATGTGGACCGGCAAAGCGGCGCCGAGCAGCACCGGTCCGATTGCGATGTTGCCGCCGGCCGCAGTCTTCAGCAGGTTGTAGGAAATATTGGCAGCATCGATATTCGGCATCACCAGCAGGTTGGCATCTCCGCTGAGCGAACTGCTGGGCATGAGCTTCAGGCGTGCGTTGCCGTCGAGCGCGACGTCTCCGTGCATCTCGCCGTCGACTTCGAGCCAGGGAGCCTGGACCCGCAGCAGGTCCAACACCTGCCGCATCTTCACCGCGCTGGGCTGGTTGCTGTTGCCGAAGTTCGAGTGCGACAGCAGCGCAGCCTTGGGACGGATGCCGAAGCGCATCATTTCTTCGGCAGCCATTACGGTGATTTCCGCCAGCTGGTCGGCCGTCGGGTCATAGTTGACGTGCGTATCGACGAGAAAAACCTGGCGGTTCGGCAGCAGCAGGCCGTTCATGCAGGCATAGGTGTTCACGCCGGCGCGCCGGCCGATCACCTGGTCGATGTAGTGCAGGTGGAGGGTAGGGACGCCCCAGGTGCCGCAGATCATTCCGTCGACCTGGCCCTTGTGCAGCAGCATGGAGCCGATCAGGGTCAGGCGCCGGCGCATCTCGATCTTCGCCATCTGCACCGTCACGCCCTTGCGCTCGGTCATGCGGTGGTAGGTCTGCCAGAAGTCGCGGTAGCGCTCGTCGTGCTCGACGTTGACCACGTCGTAGTCGTCGCCACTTCGAAGGCGCAGGCCGAACTTCTCCACACGCTGGGCGATCACTGTCGGACGACCGATGAGCGTGGGACGGGCGATGCCCTCGTCGACCACGATCTGCGCGGCCCGCAGCACCCGCTCTTCCTCGCCTTCGCAGTAGGCCACCCGCTTCTTTGGGGCGCTTCGTGCGGCCGCGATGATCGGCTTCATCGTGGTGCCCGAGGCGTAGACGAAGCTTTGCAGTCGCTCGCGATACGCATCCATGTCGCCAATCGGCCGCAGCGCCACGCCACTGTCCACGGCCGCCTGGGCGACGGCAGGCGCGATCTTGATCATCAACCGCGGATCGAAGGGCTTGGGGATCAGGTACTCCGGTCCGAACGCCAACTGCTGGCCTGCGTACGCCGCGGCCACGACTTCGCTCTGTTCGGCCTGCGCCAGCTCGGCGATCGCGTGGACGGCGGCGATCTCCATTTCGTCGGTGATCGTCGTCGCACCGGAGTCCAGCGCGCCGCGGAAGATGTACGGGAAGCAAAGGACGTTGTTGACCTGATTGGGGAAATCGGTCCGGCCGGTGGCCAGGATGGCGTCCGGCCGCACGGCCTTGGCTTCTTCGGGGTGGATCTCGGGATTGGGATTGGCCAGCGCCAGGATCAGCGGATGGGCCGCCATGGTGCGCACCATCTCGGGCTTGAGTACACCGCCCGCAGACAGGCCCAGGAAGATGTCGGCGCCCTCGATGACCTCGGCCAGCGTGCGGGCCGAGGTCTTCTGCGCGAATTGCACCTTGTCCTCGTCCATCAACTCGGTACGGCCTTCGTAGACCACCCCGGCCAGGTCGGTGGCGAAGATGTTTTCGCGCGGCATGCCCAGCTTGACCAGCAGGTTCAGGCAGGCCAACGCGGCCGCACCCGCGCCGGACGTGACCAGCTTCACCTGCCGCAGGTCTTTGCCGATGACCTTCAGGCCGTTGATGATGGCGGCCCCCACGACGATCGCCGTGCCGTGCTGGTCGTCGTGGAACACGGGGATGTTCATGCGCTCGCGCAGCTTGCGTTCCACGTAGAAGCAATCGGGCGCCTTGATGTCTTCCAGGTTGATGCCGCCAAAGGTGGGCTCGAGGGCGGCGATCACGTCGACCAGCTTGTCGAGATCGTGCTTCTCGTTGATCTCGATGTCGAAGACGTCGATGCCGGCGAACTTCTTGAAGAGCACGCCCTTGCCTTCCATCACCGGCTTGGCCGCCAGCGGACCGATGTCGCCCAGGCCCAGCACCGCAGTGCCGTTGGTGACGACAGCCACCAGGTTGCCGCGGCTGGTGTAGCGGAAGGCGTTGGCCGGATCCTTGACGATCTCCTCACAGGGAGCGGCCACGCCGGGCGAATAAGCCAGGGACAGGTCGTGCTGGTTGATCAGCTGCTTGGTGGCCTGGATGGCGACCTTGCCCGGGGTCGGAAACTCGTGGTACTCGAGGGCGGACTGGCGCAGGAGTGCGCGCTTGTCTTCAGGCGTGACCGGGGGGGTGGCGGACATCGGGGAACTCCATGGGCGCGGTCCGGACTGCACGCGCCGGCCGCGCTGTTGTGCGGTGGCTGGGCATTGTAGACGTGGCCCCGCCGCCGCCGCCGTCAGGCCGCGGCGGGCACCAGATCCCCCGGACGCTTGTGCGCGAGCCGGTCCCAGAGCTTTTCGTGGAAGAAGAACGCGACGGCCTGCACGGTCGGTTCGACCAAGCTCAGCGTGAGCGACAGCATCAGGTTGCCGGTGACCGCGTAGGCCACCGAGATGGCGACCAGCATGTGCAGCAGGTAGTAACTGGCAGTCTTCTTCAACGTGGGCACTTGAGCGAGGGCGATGCGGGCCATGGACACTCCTTTTCGAAACGTCCCGAAATGGTAGGTATTCGCAATTGAGTGGGCCAATTGGATTGACCTACTCAATCGATAGCCTGCCGCTCAGGCCCGCATCAAAGCCTCAATCTCGTCCGGATCCACGGGCGCTCCGCGCGTGATCAGCTCGCAGCCGGCTTCTGTCACGATCGCATCGTCCTCGATGCGAATACCCAAGTGGTGGAATCGCTCGGGCACCCCTTCGGCGGGCCGCACGTACAGGCCGGGTTCGATGGTGAGCACCATGCCCGGGCGCAGGATGCGGCTGGGCCGGTTCTTGATGGTCTCGCCCGACAGCGGGTCCACCCGTTCGCTCACTTCGCCCACCTCGCCGGGTTCGACGTAGCTGCCGCAATCGTGCACGTCCATGCCCAGCCAGTGCCCTGTGCGATGCATGTAGAAGGCGAAGTACGCGCGCTTCTCGATCACGTCCTCCACGGTTCCGACCTTGGCGGGGTCGAGCAAGCCGAGATCCAGCAGCCCCTGCGACAGCACCTTCACGCTCGCCTCGTGCGGCTCGGTGAAGCGGGCCCCTGGCCGAGTCGCGGCCACGGCGGCTTCCTGGGAAGCCAGCACCAGGTCGTACAGCGCACGCTGCGCTCCGCTGAAGCGGCCATTGGCCGGAAAGGTGCGGGTGATGTCGCTGGCATAGCCATCGAGCTCGCAGCCGGCATCGATCAACACCAGCTCGCCCGCCCGTACCGGCGCCGTGTCGGCCCGGTAGTGCAGCACGCAGGCGTTGGCGCCGGCCGCGACGATGGAGCCGTATGCCGGGTACTGGGAGCCGCCGCGCCGGAACTCGTGCAGCAACTCGGCATCGAGGTGGTATTCGCGCAGGTCCTGGCCCTCGCGCAGCATGCGGGCGCTCAGCTGCATGGCGCGCACATGCGCTCGGGCGCTGATGGCCGCGGCCCGGCGCATCAGGTCCTGTTCATGCGCGTCCTTGATCAGGCGCATGTCGTCCAGGATGCCGCACAGGTCGCGCTGCTGTTCGGGGCAGGTCGCACCAAAGCGCACCCGTGCCCGGACCTTTTGCAGCCAACCGGCCACGCGCGCTTCCAGGCCCTCGTGGATGGCGAACGGGATCCACACCGTCTCGCGGTTTTCCAGCAGCCGGGGAAGGCTGGCCTCCAGCTCGGCGACCGAATGCGCCTCGTCGACCCCCAGGGCGGCCGGCGCGGCGTCGGGACCGAGCCGCAAGCCATCCCAGATCTCCCGCTCGAGGTCCTTGGGTTGGCAGTACAGCGTGCTGCGCCCGTCGCCGGTGATCACCAGCCAGGCATTCGGCTCGCCGAAGCCGGTGAGGTAGTAGAAATAGCTGTCGTGCCGGTAGATGTAGTCGGTGTCGCGGTTGCGCGGCCGCTCCGGTGCGGTAGGGATGATCGCGATGCCGCCGGGACCGATCTGCCGGGCGACCCGGGCGCGCCGTTCGGCGTAGGGAGAGTGGTTCATGTTGCGTTCAGTTCGGCCAGGCGCTGCGGGGTGCCCACATCGGTCCAGGGCCCGGTCCAGAGTTCGGCGCTGACCTGGCCATTGTCCATGGCCCGGCGCAGCATGGGCCCCAGGGCGGCCCTGATGCCCTCGGGGTTGCCCATGGGCAGCGGATCGAAGAAGCGCCGCCGGTACAGGCCTACGGTGGAGTAGGTATGGCGCACCGGTGCGTCGTTCAAGGCGCGTCCATCGGCAGCCAGGCCGAAGTCGCCGCCAGGATGATGGGGCGGGTTCGGCACCAGCCACAGGTGGGCGTCGGTCGGTCCGCTCGCAAACCGTGCATAGGCGTGACGACTGAACTCGAACCCGGGCATGTAGACATCGCCGGCGGCAATCCAGAACACCTCGTCGAGCAGGGGCAGGGCACGGGCGATGCCGCCCGCGGTCTCCAGCGCCGCACCGAAATCACGCCCCTCGTGCGAGTAGGCCAGCCGCATCGGCTCTTCCAGCCCCGCCAGCGGCAGCGCGTGGCCAAAAGCCTGCTCGATCTGGTCGCCCAGCCAGGCGGTGTTGATCACCACGCGGTCGAACCCTCCGCGGGCGAGCGCCTCCAGGTGGTGCCGCAGCAGCGGCTTGCCTCGCACGCCCAGCAACGGCTTGGGGCAGGTGTCGGTGAGGGGGCGCATGCGCTCGCCCCGGCCGGCGGCCAGCAGCATGGCCTGGGCGGGTGCCATCAAGCGTCCTCTCCCCGGTCCAGCGAGCGTTGCTCGGTCCACTCGGGCTCGAACAGCTCGCCCAGCGCGTCCACCACCCGGCGCGCAAGGGCACGCTCGTCCTCGGTGGCCGCAGCCATCCACAGGTCGAGCGCGACACTGCGCTCGGCGGGCCAGGTGCGCAGGGTCAGCTGTGCACTGTCGGCCAGCACAGCCCCGGCCAGGCCGCCGTGCGCCAAGGACACGAAGCACTCGCCACCCGCAGGCCGCAGGCCGCAGACGTCCAGCACCTGCGCCGCTGCCGCGCGCAGGCGCATGCCATCCGTCAACCAGCTGCGCTCGCACCGGCACTGGTAGAGGTCGGCGATGAGGTGAACCGCTTGCATCCGGGCACTGTAGACGAAGGCTGGCCAGGCGCGGGGCGGCCGGGCCCGGACCCGCCCCCCGGCTAAAATCCCGGGTTTCCCCCACCTTTCCGCCTTCCCCCCGGAGCTGCCCCCGATGGCCAACCCCCTTCAGATGGCAAGCGCGATTCGCGCCTTGTCCATGGACGCTGTTCAAATTGCCAACTCGGGTCATCCGGGTGCGCCCATGGGCATGGCCGACATCGCCGTTGCGTTGTGGGGCCGCCATCTGCGCCACAACCCGGCCGATCCGCACTGGCACGACCGTGACCGCTTCGTGCTGTCCAACGGGCACGGCTCCATGCTGATCTATTCGCTGCTGCACCTGAGCGGCTACGAGCTGCCGCTGGACGAGCTGCGCAGCTTCCGCCAGTTGCACAGCAAGACGCCGGGCCACCCCGAGGTCGGCATCACCCCAGGGGTCGAGACCACCACCGGGCCGCTCGGGCAGGGCCTGGGCAATGCGGTGGGCATGGCCCTGGCGGAGAAGCTGCTGGCCGCCGAGTTCAATCGCGAAGGCCACGCGATCGTCGACCACCACACCTATGTCTTCCTGGGCGATGGCTGCCTGATGGAAGGCATCAGCCACGAGGTCTGCGCCCTCGCCGGCGTCTGGAAGCTCAACAAGCTGATCGCCGTCTACGACGACAACGGCATCTCCATCGACGGCCAGGTGACGCCCTGGTTCATCGACGACACGCCGGCACGCTTCCGCGCGTATGGCTGGAACGTGATCGGCCCGGTGGATGGCCATGACGTGGACGCGGTGGATCGTGCCATCGCCCAGGCGCGCGAGAGCCGCGACAAGCCCACGCTGATCGTGGCCAAGACCCAGATCGGCAAGGGCAGCCCGAACCGCGTGGGCACGGCCAAGTGCCACGGCGAGCCGCTGGGCCATGAAGAGATCGGTGCCACCCGCGATGCGCTGGGCTGGCCGCACGAGCCGTTCACGGTGCCCAAGGAGGTATACGCCGAGTGGGATGCACGCCCTCGTGGCCGCGAGCGGCAAGCCGCCTGGAGCGAGCGTTTCGCCGCCTACGAGAAAGCGCACCCCGAGCTGGCCGCCGAGTTCACCCGCCGCATGCGTGGTGAGCTGCCCGTGCAGTTCGCGCAACTGGCGCTGGAAGCCACCATCGCCGCCGAAGCCAAGGCCGAAACGATCGCCACCCGCAAGGCTTCGCAGCTGGCGTTGGAAGCCTTCACCGCCGCGCTGCCCGAGCTGCTGGGCGGCAGCGCCGATCTCACTGGCTCCAACCTCACCAACACCAAGAGCACTCCGCCGCTGCGCTTCGGCAGCGACGGCGCGCCCGAGCGTGACGAACAGGGCCGCGTGGGCCGCCACATCAACTACGGCGTGCGCGAATTCGGCATGGCCGCGGTCCTCAACGGCATCGCGCTTCATGGTGGATTCATCCCCTACGCCGGCACCTTTCTGACCTTCAGCGACTACAGCCGCAACGCCATCCGCATGGCCGCGCTGATGAAGCAGCGCGTGGTGCACGTGTTCACCCACGACTCCATCGGCCTGGGCGAGGACGGTCCCACGCACCAGTCCATCGAGCACGCTGCCAGCCTGCGCCTGATCCCCAACCTGGACGTCTGGCGCCCCTGCGACACGGCCGAGACCGCGGTTGCCTGGGCCGTGGCCCTGCAGAACGCCGACCGTCCCACGGCCTTGCTGTTGTCGCGCCAGAACCTGCCGTACGCGCCCAAGCCCGGTCTGCAGGACATCCGCCGTGGCGCCTACGTGCTGGCCGAATCGGCGGAAGTCGGTCTCGCGCGCCGGCCCCAGGCTGTGCTCATCGCCACGGGTTCCGAGGTGCAGCTGGCGCTGAAGGCGCAGGAACAGCTCGCCGCCCAGGGGCTGGCCGTGCGCGTGGTCTCCATGCCCAGCACCACCACCTTCGACCGCCAGGACCGGACCTACAAGGAGCAGGTGCTGCCGCCGGGCGTGCCACGCGTGGCCGTGGAGGCCGGCGTGACCGACTTCTGGTGGAAGTACGGCTGCTCGGCCGTTGTCGGGATCGACACCTACGGTGAATCCGCGCCGGCCAACGTACTGTTCAGGCACTTCGGATTCACCCCCGAGAACGTGGCGGACACCGTGCGCGCGGTGCTCGGCCACTGACCACGCTTCGTTTCATCAACTCTTCAAGGGATTCAGCATGACCCTCAAGATCGGCATCAACGGCTTCGGCCGCATCGGGCGCATGGTGTTCCGTGCCGCCGTGCAGAACTTCAAGGACATCGAGGTGGTCGGCATCAACGACCTGCTCGAGCCGGAGTACCTGGCCTACATGCTGCGCTACGACAGCGTGCACGGCCGCTTCCAGGGCGAGGTCTCGGTCGAGGGCAACACCCTGATCGTCAACGGCAAGCGCATCCGCCTGACCGCCGTCAAGGACCCCGCCGAGCTCAAGTGGGCGGACATCGGTGCCGAGGTGGTGGTCGAATCCACCGGCATCTTCCTGACCAAGGAAACCGCGCAAAAGCACATCGATGCCGGCGCCCGCAAGGTGATCATGTCGGCGCCCTCGAAGGACGACACCCCCATGTTCGTCTTCGGCGTCAACGACAAGACCTACAAGGGCGAGGCCATCATCTCCAACGCCTCGTGCACCACCAACTGCCTGGCGCCGCTGGCCAAGGTGCTGAACGACAAGTGGGGCATCAAGCGCGGCCTGATGACCACCGTGCACGCCGCCACCGCCACCCAGAAGACCGTGGACGGCCCGAGCAACAAGGACTGGCGCGGCGGGCGCGGCATCCTGGAGAACATCATCCCCTCCAGCACCGGAGCAGCCAAGGCCGTGGGCGTGGTCATCCCGGAGCTGAACAAGAAGCTCACCGGCATGTCTTTCCGCGTGCCGACCTCCGACGTGTCGGTGGTCGACCTGACCGTCGAGCTGAACAAGGAAGCCAGCTACAAGGACATCTGCGCCGAGTTCAAGGCGCAATCCGAAGGCGCGCTCAAGGGCGTGCTGGGCTACACCGAGGACAAGGTCGTCGCGACCGACTTCCGAGGCGATCCGCGCACGTCCATCTTCGATGCCGAGGCCGGCATCGCCCTGGACGGCACCTTCATCAAGGTCGTGAGCTGGTACGACAACGAATGGGGCTACTCCAACAAGGTGCTGGAGATGGTGCGGGTGGTCTCTCAACGCTGAGCCGGCGCCCGGTCCCCCGCAAAGAGCGCCCCCTGTGGGCGCTTTTTCCATTGCGCGATCATCCAACCATGGTGGGCGCCCTCAGGCGCACCGTCACGACTTTCGAACAACAAGGAGACCCATGCAGCCATCCGACCTACCCGGCCCCGGCCCGCGCGACCTTCGGCTGCCCGGCAGGCTGGTGATGATCGGCCTGGGAAGCATCGGCCAGGCCGCCTTGCCCGTGCTGCTGCAGCGCGTCGGCGTGCGGCCCGAGCGCATCACCGTCATCCACGCCCATGCCGCCGAGCGCGCCGTGGCGCAGCGCTGGGGTGTGGCCTCCCATCAGACGCCGCTGGCGCCGGACAACCTGGACGCCGTGCTCGAGCCCCTGCTGGCGCCGGGTGACTTCGTGCTCAACCTCTCGGTGAATGTGGCCAGCCTGGCACTGGTGCGCTTGTGCCGGCGGGCCGGCGCGTTCTACCTGGACACCTGCACCGAGCCCTGGGCCGGCGTGTACGACAACCCCGAGCTGCCGCCTACCCGCCGCAGCAACTACGCGCTGCGAGAGGACATGCTGCGGCTGCGGCGTGAACTCGGTCCCGGTCCCGCGGCGGTGATGACCCAGGGCGCCAACCCCGGGCTGGTGTCGATCTTCGCCAAGGAAGCGTTGCTGCAGATGGCACGCGAGACCGGCCTGCAGGCGCGCACGCCGGACAGCCGCGAAGCATGGGCGAGCCTGGCCCGCAGGCTGGGCGTGCGGGTGATCCACGTGGCCGAGCGGGACACCCAGTCGGCGACGCGCCGCCGGCTGCCGGACGAGTTCGTCAATACCTGGTCGGTGCAGGCCTTCATCGACGAAGGTCGGCAGCCCGCCGAGCTGGGCTGGGGATCCCATGAGAAGCATTGGCCGGTCGATGCGATGCGCCACGAGGGCGGCTGCGGTGCGGCGATCGCGCTGGCCCGGCCGGGCCTGTCCACGCGGGTGCGTAGCTGGACGCCCCTGCAGGGGACCTACCACGGCTTCCTGGTCACCCATGCCGAGTCGATTTCGCTGGCCGACTACCTGAGCGTGGAGGACAACGGCGCCCTGGTCTACCGTCCCACCGTCCACTACGCCTACCACCCGTGCGACGACGCGGTGCTGTCCATCCATGAGATGGCCGGCCGGGAGTGGGCCGAGCCGGCGCGCACCCGCATCCTGCGCGACGAGATCGACGGCGGCATCGACGAGCTGGGCGTGCTGCTCATGGGCCACCCCAAGGGTGTCTACTGGTTCGGTTCCCGCCTCGCCATCGAGCAGGCGCGGTCGATCACGCCAGAGAGCAACGCCACCTCGCTGCAGGTGGTGGCGGGCATCCTGGGCGGCATGCAGTGGGCCTTGCGGCATCCGCAAGCCGGCGTGGTCGAGCCGGAGGACCTGGATCACCGGCTGGTGCTGGACGTGGCGCGCCCCTACCTGGGCGAGCTGGTCGGCAGCTGGGGCGAATGGAACCCGCTGCTCGGCCGGGGCCGCCTGTTCGACGAGCCGATGGACACCAGCGACCCCTGGCAGTTCGTTAACTTCAGGGTGTCGTAGGCGCCGGGCTCAGTGGTGATGTCCACCCTCGCCGTGGACATGGCGATGGGCGAGTTCCTCGGCGCTGGCCGGCCGCAGCCCGGCGACCTTGATCGCCAGCTTGAGGGTGTGCCCGGCCAAGGGGTGGTTGCCATCCAGGTGCACGGTGTCCCCCTTGATCTTCGCCACCGTGTAGGGGCGCGGCAGACCGTCGGGCCCGGGCAGCTGGAGCTGGCCGCCGACCTTCACGCCGGGAGGGAACTCGCGCTTGGGCAAGGTGCGCACCAGGGCCTCGTCGCGCTCACCGAAGGCGTCGGCCGCCGCCAGCACCAGCGAGACCTGGTCGCCGACCTGGCGGCCGTCCAGGGCCTGCTCGATCTTCGGGAAGGTGTTGTCATACCCCCCGTGCAGGTAGGCCATGGGCTGCTTGCCGTCCTGGATCAGCTGCCCCTTCTCGTCACTGATGCGGCAAAGCATCGTGACCACCGTGTCTTTTCCGATTTGCATCGCGCGATTTTGCCCGCACCGCCCGGGTCGCCCGCAGGGGACCGCCCGCCGCGGCTACAGTCGCAGCCTCATGCAGGAAAGCCAAACCCCTCCCCGCCAGGCGCGGCCGCAGCGCCGACCGGCGCGTCCGCAGCGAGACGTGCATCCGCTGCTGCAACGCTTGTGGGAACTCCATCCGCGCCTGTTCGGCGCCCGATTCCGCCCCTTGAAGATCGGCATCTTCGAGGACCTCATGACTCGCCACCCGGGCGCGTTCGAGAAGGACCAGTTGAAGGCCGCGCTCGCGCAGCACGTGCGCTCCACCCGATACCTCGAGAGCGTGGCTAACGGGGAGGACCGCTGCGACCTCGATGGTGAACCGGTCGAGCCCGTGGCCCTGGAACATGTGCAGCACGCGATCCTGGAGGTGTTCCGCCGCCGCCAGTCGCAGGGCCGGGGCGAAGCCTCGCGCGGCTGGGCCGTGGCTCGGCTGGCGCAGGCCGTTCAGGCCAGTGGGCTGGCTCGCGAGGCCTACCTGGAGCGGGTGCGCACGCAGGACACCACGGCCCTGGGGCTGCTCGACGAAGCCTTCGGCCAGGTGGCGGCGGAGACCGCAAGGCGCGAAGCCCTGGTGCGGGCCTACCGCGCGAGCGGCAAATCGCCGGAAGAGTTCGCCGAGATGTACGGGCTGGACGTCGCCGTCGTCCGGCAGGCGATCGGCGAGCCTTCCGGCGCCTGAGGTCATCCGGGCGTCGGCCGGCGCGCAGCGGATCTCGCGCGGCCGACCTACAGCCCGCCGGGTCGGCGCGGGACTACAAAGGACGGCTAACCGCCGGAGTACCCCCTGCCATGAACCCCCTGCTCGAGCGCCTGTCGCCCTCCGCCACCAACCTGATCCGCAGCGACCATGCCCATGTGCTGGCGTCGTTCCAGCAATACCTGCCGAGCAGCGCGCCGCGGGTCAAGCAGGGCCTGGTCAACACCGTCTGCCTGGCCCTGGAGGTCCACGCCCAGCTGGAAGAGGAGATCTTCTATCCGGCGGTGCGCTCCGTCGGTGACAGCGAGTTCCTGAACAAGGCGGTGCCCGAGCACAACGAGATGCGGCGCCTGATCACGCAGCTGCGGGCCATGGATCCGAGCGACGCCAGCTACGACGACACCTTCATGGAGTTGATGCGCGATGTCATGCACCACGTCGCCGACGAGGAGACGAAGGTGCTGCCGATCGCCGAGCGGCTGCTGGCCGACCGGCTGGGCGAGCTGGGTGCCCGCATGACATCGCGGCGCGTGCAGTTGATGGCGCCGCGCACCGGTGACATGGCCACCAACATGGTCCGGGCGATGCCGGCGACGTCGATCGCGCTGGCGGCCGGGCTGATGGCTGGCGGCGTGCTCTTGGGCAATCGCCTGCTGTCGGGCCGCGACGGGGTTCGCGCGCGCACCCACAGGCGCTGAGGAGCCGGCCGTGCAGGATGTCCCGCGCCAGCGGCAGGCAGGGCGCCGCGCGCCGCAGGCGCCGAAAGGCCAGGACCAGCCGCCCGAGCGTCGCCCCGACCCGGTGAGCCCGACGAACGGCGCCGAGGTGCATGTGCCGGAGCCCGGCCCCGAAGAGGCCCGGCGCGATCGGGGTGGCGACCGGGTCTGGGACGACCGGGCCGGCTGACCCCCCGTCGTGCGCCGCCAGGCGCCTGCTAGTCGCCGGCCTGCAGGTGCTTGCCCACCAGTCCCGCAATCTCGAACATGGTCACTTGCGGTTTGCCGAAGACCGCGCGCAGCTTGTCGTCGGCGTTGATCGCCCGCTTGTCCTTGGCGTCCTGCAGGCCGTTGGCCTTGATGTAGTCCCACAGCTTCTTGATCACTTCGGTGCGAGCCACCGGCGCCGCACCGACCACCGCCGCCAGTTCCGGGCTGGGCTTGAGCCCGGAGGCGGCCGTGGTCTTGCGCGGCGCGGCCTTGCGTGCCGGCGCGGCCGTCTTGGCAACCGCGGTCTTCTTGCCGGCCGCCGTCTTGGCCGCGCGTGCCACCGGCGTGGTCGCCTTGCCCGGCGCCGCCTTGCGGGCAGCGAACTTGGCTGCCGCACCCTTGCGGGGCGGGAACTTGCTCTCGCGCTGCTCGAACTCGAAATTCACCTTGCCGGCTTCGGCGTCCCACACCAGGAACGCCTTGAACGAGCGCCGGGTGCGGGTGGAGACGAACTTGTCCAGCAGGTCGGTCTTGCCGGTGGTCAGCAGCTTGTGCATCTGCTCGCGTTCCACCGGCTGCTGCAGGATCACCTGGCCGCTCTTGAAGTCGCAGCTGGGCGTGGCCTGGGCGGCCGTGGGCACGCTGCGCTCGCACACGTAGTTCTTGCCGAACTCGAACACGCGGGCGCCGCACTTGGGGCATGGCCCCAGCGGCTCCTGGGCGGTGAAGTCGACCAGCTCGCCGGTCTCGGACGGATCGGCCTCGTCGCCGAAGTCGAACTCCAGCTTCCAGTTGCGTTCCTCCTCGCTGTACTTCAAGGCGATCTCGGCGGTGAAAGGCCAGCCCGCCTTGGAGCGAAAGCCCTCCAGCGGGCCGATGCGCTTGTCGCGCAGGAAGCGCTCGACCTCGTCGAGCTCGAAGGCTCGCCCGGCCGGCATCTTGGTGAACGAGAAGCCGCACGCGTCCTCGCCCGAGCCGGAGCGGCCGGTGCACGTGTAGCGGCGGTAGTTCTCGCGCACGATGCCGCCGCAATTGGGGCAGGGTGTCTTGAGCGTCGCGTAGTCGCCGGGCACGGTGTCGCGGTCGTACTCCTTGGCCTTCTTGACGATGCGCTGCGTCATCTCGGCGATCTGCTGCATGAAGGCATCGCGACTGAGCTGGCCGCGTTCCATCTGCGCCAACTTGTATTCCCACTCGCCGGTCAGTTCGGGCCGGGAAAGCTCCTGCACGTCCAGGCCACGCAGCAGCGTCATCAGCTGGAAGGCCTTGGCCGTGGGAATCAGCTCGCGGCCTTCGCGCAGCATGTACTTCTCGTTGATCAGGCCTTCGATGATGGCCGCTCGGGTGGCGGGTGTGCCCAGGCCCTTCTCCTGCATGGCCTCGCGCAGCTCCTCGTCCTCGATGTGGCGACCGGCGGTTTCCATCGCGCCCAGCAGCGTGGCTTCGCTGTAGCGTGCCGGCGGACGGGTCTTCAATCCCTTGGGCTCGACCGTCTGCGCCAGCACCAGCTCGCCGGGTTTCACCGGCACCAGCGTGCGGCTGTTCTCGTCCCCCTCGACGTCGGCCTCCTTGCCCCAGATGGCCAGCCAGCCGGGACGCACCAGCACCTTGCCGTCGGCGCGGAAGCTGTGCGCTTCGACGCGGCTGATGCGCGTGGTCACCAGGTACTCGGCGCTCGGGAAGAACACCGAAAGGAAGCGCCGCACCACCAGGTCATAGAGCTTCTGTTCGGCGTCGGACAGGCCGCTGGGTGCCTGCAGCGTCGGGATGATGGCGAAGTGGTCGCTGACCTTGCTGTTGTCGAAGATGCGTTTGCTCGGCTTCACGTAGCCTTCGCTCAACGCCTGTTTGGCGAATGGCGCGAGGTGGCCCATGCCGCTGCCGGAAAGCATCTTCATGGTGTCCTTCACGGTGGCCAGGTAGTCCTCGGGCAGCGCGCGCGAGTCGGTCCGCGGATAGGTCAGCGCCTTGTGCCGTTCGTACAGGCTCTGGGCCAAAGCCAGAGTGGTCTTGGCCGAGAAGCCGAAGCGGCCGTTGGCCTCGCGCTGCAAGGAGGTCAGGTCGAACAGCAGCGGCGAAGCCTGGGTGGTCGGCTTCGATTCCTCGGTGGCGGTGGCCTTCTTGCCACGCACCGCGTCGGCGATGGCCTGGGCCTCTTCGCGCGACCAGAGGCGGTCGGCCTTGAGCTCGGCGTCCTCGGCGTTCTTCTTCCACTTCGGGTCGAACCACTTGCCGGGGTACTCGCCCGCCTCGGCGGCGAAGCTCGCGTGCACTTCCCAGTAGTCGCGGCTGATGAACTTGCGGATCTGCTCCTCGCGCTCGACCACCAGCGCCAGCGTGGGGGTTTGCACCCGGCCCACGGTGGTGAGGAAGAAGCCGCCGTCGCGCGAGTTGAAGGCGGTCATGGCCCGGGTGCCGTTGATGCCCACCAGCCAATCGGCTTCCGAACGCGATCGGGCGGCATGCGCCAGCCCCTGCATCTGCTGGTCGCTGCGCAGCTTGTCGAAGCCGTCGCGGATGGCCTGCGGCGTCATGGACTGCAGCCACAGCCGGCGCACCGGCTTGCCCAGGGGCTTGCTGCCGCCGGCGTACTGCTCGATCAGCCGGAAGATCAGTTCGCCCTCGCGTCCCGCGTCACAGGCATTGACCAGTTCGCCGATGTCCTTGCGCTTGGCCAGCTTGACCACCGCATGGAGCCGGCTCTTGGTCTTGTCGACCGGCTTCAAGTCGAAGTAGGGCGGGATCACCGGCAGGTGCGCGAAGCTCCACTTGCCCCGCTTGACGTCGAACTGCTCGGGCGCCTGGATCTCCACCAGGTGGCCCACGGCGCTGGTGACCACGTACTGGTCGTTCTCGAAGTAATCATCGTGCTTGTCGAATTTGCCCACCGTGGGCGTGAGCGCGCGCACGATGTCCTGCGCGACCGACGGTTTCTCCGCAATGACGAGAGTCTTGCTCATGCTTGTGTCTTGGTAAGTCCCGGATCAGAGCTGTCCGGGCAGTGGCTTGTTCCTACAATCCCTGCTCTCGCGCGTGTACGCGCACGCGCATGTGCACACATTCAACTTATCAGAGTTTCCACAGATGGCAGCAAGAGACGGGCGTCCGAACCCGAGCACGACGGCAGGGGCGAGGCGGCCGCATCCGGCCCCGGGTCGCAAGATCCAGGTGCGCAGGTCGGGGGTCCATGGCAAGGGCGTGTTCGCGGTGCAGGATATCGCCGAAGGCGAGACCCTGATCGAGTACGTGGGCGAGATCATCAGCTGGGACGAAGCCCAGCGGCGCCATCCGCATGATCCTGATGACCCGAACCACACCTTCTATTTCCACGTGGACGACGACCGGGTCATCGATGCCCTGCATGGTGGCAACTCCTCGCGCTGGATCAACCATTCGTGCGACCCCAACTGCGAAACCGACGAGCAGGATGGCCGCATCTTCATCAAGGCCCTGCGCGACATTCGCGCGGGTGAAGAGCTGAGCTACGACTACGGGCTGATCATCGACGAGCCCTATACCCGCAAGCTCAAGGCCGAATACCCCTGCTGGTGCGGTTCGCACAACTGCCGGGGCACGCTGCTCGCGCCCAAGCGCCGTCGCTGATGCCACCGCAGCGCTGGCCGGCCGAGGCGCTGTGGGAGGACATGGCGCCCGCCCTGCCCGGCTTCACCGTGGAGGTGCTGCCGGAGATCGACTCCACCAATTCCGAGCTGATGCGCCGCGCTCGCGCCGGACGGTCTGAAGCGGTGCTGCTGGTGGCCGAGCGCCAGAGTGCCGGCAGGGGCCGCCAGGGCCGGACCTGGCATGGCCAGCCGGGTGCTGCACTCACCTTTTCGCTGGGTTTGACGCTGGCGCCCGGCGACTGGGCGGGCCTGTCCCTGGCGGTGGGTGTCACCCTGAGCGAAGCGCTGGATCAGCGCATCGGCCTCAAGTGGCCCAACGACCTGTGGCTGCTGGACCGCAAGCTGGCCGGCATCCTGGTCGAGACGGCGGGCGGAGGCAGTGGCACGGCCCAGCGCTACACCGTGGTCGGCGTAGGGATCAACCTGGCCGCCCCTGACGGCGCCGGATTGTCCACCGCGCCAGCGGGCCTGCGCGAGGTCTGGCCAGACGCCGGACCTGGCGAGGTGCTGCTGCGCGTCGCCCCGGCCTTGGCCAAGGCGCTGCAGGTGTTTCAGGCGGAGGGCTTCGCGCCTTTTCGCCCGCGCTACCTGCATCGCGACGTGCTGCGCGACCGCCACGTGGTCCTCAGCGACGGCCGCACCGGCACCGCTGCCGGCGTCGACGAACGCGGCGGCCTGCTGGTGCATACTGCGGCGGGCCTCGTCACGGTCACCAGCTCGGAGGTGAGCGTGCGCCCCGATCACAGCGCCTGAGGCCGCCCACCTGCCAGCCATGTTGCGTACCTTCGTCCTGCTGCTGCTGCTGCTCAACGCGGCCTGGTTCGCCTGGGCCCAGGGGCTGTTGCGGCCCTGGGGCCTCGGCCCGGCAGAGGTGTCCGAACCCTACCGGCTGGAACAGCAGGTGCGCCCCGAGCTGCTGCGCGTCCAGCCCCGCGCCGAATCGGCTGCCGCCGTGCCACGTCCGCCGGCCCGCGTCCAAGGAGAAAGCCAGTGAGCATGAAGCTGTACTACGCACCCGGGGCCTGCTCATTCGTGCCCCACGTCCTGCTCGAGTTGATCGGCGAGCCCTTCGAGCCGGTCATGGTCAAGCTGCACAAGGGCGAACAGAACGAGCCGGCCTACCGCGCCGTCAACCCGCGGGGCCAGGTGCCGGTGCTGGTGGACGGCGGCGAAACGATCACCCAGATCCTGGCCATCGTGGGCTACCTGAACGACCGGTTCCCGCAGCACGCTTTCCTGCCCACCGAGCCGCTGCCTCGGGCCCGGGTCATGGAGCGCCTGGCGTGGTTGAACAACACGGTCCACACCACCTTCACCCACGTCTTCATGCCGTACAAGTTCGTGGATGAGCCCGAGGCGCAGCGACAGGTGAAAGCCTTCAATGTCAACGTGTACCGCGGATTGCTGCAGGACCTGGAGGATTTCGCGACCCGGGTGATCGGCCAGGGGGAGCCGTGGCTGGGTGGCGCGCGGGTGGGCCCGCTCGACGCGTACGCCCTGACGGTGCTGCGCTGGGGCGGGCTGGGCGGTATCGATCCGACCGGCTTCCCCACGCTGTGGACCCAGGCCAACAAGCTGGCCGTCCATCCCGCCGCCGCGCGGGCGATCGAGCGCGAGCGGCTGCAGCTCAATCTCTACAGGCCCGGCTGAGCGACCTGCGTCCTTTCATCGTCGCTCGCCAGGCGAGCCTCAGGCCGCGGGAGCAGCCCAGGCTTCCAGGCCGATGGTGATGACGGTGGCCACCGCGTCGCCCACCTCGGCCCTGAACTCGGCTTCCACCTGCGCGACCGCCAGCCGGAACGCCTGCAGCCAAGCCTCGCCAGCGGCCGTGAAGCGCACCAGCTTGGCGCGGGCATCTGTCGGGTCCGGCACCCGCACCACCAGGCCCCAGGCTTCGCACTGGGTGACCAGGTCGCCCATCGCCTGCTTGCTCATGCCCGCGCTCTGTGCCAGATCGGTCAGGCGGGAGCCCGACAAGGCCAGGTGGCGCGTGATATGGATGTGCGCCGCCGTCACCTGTCCACGCGCAGCCAGGTTGGACAGCGCCAGCGGCACGTCCAGATCGTGAGCCATCAGGTGCAGCACGCGCTCGTCGAAGCGGCGCGACGCAAGGCCGAGCAGGCGGCCCAGGTGTGACGCTCGCCAGCCGGACTCGAAGGGTGTTTCCATCGCGGCAAATCGTAAGGCAAACTGACCAAAAACTGGAATGGATTACAGGCAAGCTGCGCTTACAGTACTGGTCAGGCATCCAGGCGCCACCCCCGGAAACCACTGGATGAACACACGCAAGTCACTGATCCACAAGGAGAAAACCATGGACGCACAGGTCAAGGGCAGCAAGGTCGCCGGAGCCGACAACGAGAAATCCAAAGCCCTGCAGGCCGCGCTGGCCCAGATCGAGAAGCAATTCGGCAAGGGCACGATCATGCGGCTGGGCGAGGGCGAGAAGATCGAGGACATCCAGGTCGTCTCCACCGGCTCGCTGGGGCTGGACATCGCTTTGGGCGTCGGCGGCCTGCCGCGCGGGCGGGTCATCGAAATCTATGGTCCGGAGTCGTCGGGCAAGACCACCCTCACGCTGCAGGTCATCGCCGAGATGCAGGCCCAAGGCGGCACCTGTGCCTTCGTCGACGCCGAACACGCGCTGGATGTGCAGTACGCCAGCAAGCTGGGGGTTAACCTGCCTGACCTGCTGATCAGCCAGCCCGACACCGGCGAGCAGGCCCTCGAGATCGTCGACAGCCTGGTGCGCTCCGGTGCCGTGGACCTGATCGTGATCGACTCGGTCGCCGCCCTCACCCCCAAGGCCGAGATCGAAGGCGAAATGGGTGATGCCTTGCCCGGCCTGCAGGCCCGGCTGATGAGCCAAGCGCTGCGCAAGCTCACCGGCACCATCAAGAAAACCAACTGCATGGTCATCTTCATCAACCAGATCCGCATGAAGATCGGCGTGATGTTCGGCAGCCCCGAAACGACCACCGGCGGCAACGCGCTCAAGTTCTACGCCTCGGTGCGCCTGGACATCCGCCGCACCGGCACCATCAAGAAAGGCGAGGAAGCCATCGGCAACGAGACCAAGGTCAAGGTGGTGAAAAACAAGGTCGCTCCCCCCTTCAAGACCGCCGAGTTCGACATCCTGTTCGGCGAAGGCATCAGCCGTGAAGGCGAGATCATCGACATGGGCGTGAACGCCCGGATCATCGAAAAGTCCGGGGCGTGGTACGCCTACCAGGGGGAGAAGATCGGCCAAGGTCGAGACAACTCGCGCGAGTTCCTGCGCGAGAACCCCGAATTGGCCCGTGAAATCGAGAACAAGGTGCGCGAACAGCTCGGCATCCCGCTGCTGCCGGCGGACGCCGAACCCCAGGCCGCCTGATCCCCGTGCCGCAGGAGCCCTCGCTCAAGGGACGGGCCCTGCGCCTGCTGTCGATGCGCGAACACTCCCGCGCCGAACTCGAACGCAAGCTCGCCAGGCACGAGCAGGAGCCTGGTCAGTTGCAGCGCGCGCTGGACGAACTCCAGGCCAAGGGCTTCATCGACGAGCAGCGGGTGCTGGAGTCGGTGCTGCATCGCCGCGCAGGTCGCCTCGGCGCCCTGCGCATCCGCCAGGAGCTGCAGGCGAAGGGCCTGGCTGCCGATCAGGTGAGCCAGGCCCTGGCGCAACTCAAGCCGACCGAACTGGCCCGGGCGCGGGAAGTGTGGCGCAAGCGATTCGATGGGCCGGCAGCCGATGCAGCCGGGCGCGCTCGGCAGTCGCGCTTCCTGGCCGCCCGCGGCTTCGGAGCCGAGGTGATCCGCCAGGTGATCGGCGGCCATGCAGACGACTGAGGTTGCCCGGCCGTCCTCGCTCACACACCCAGCATCAGCCGCAGGTTTTGCACGGCGGCGCCACTGGCGCCCTTGCCCAGGTTGTCCAGCCGCGCCACCAGCACGGCATGGTGGTAGTCCATGTTGGGGTAGACGCGCAGCTCCAGCTTGTTCGTGTCGTTCAGCGCCAGGGCGTCGAGCTTGCCGTTCTCGGTGGGCGGCTCCACCGTGACCCACTCGCTGCCGGCGTAGTGCCGGGCCAGCGCCTCGTGCAGGTCCTCGGCGGTGGGCGCGCCCGGCAGCAGGTCCAGGTGCAAGGGTAGTTGCACCAGCATGCCCTGGCGGAAATTCCCCACCGAGGGAATGAAGATCGGGCGGCGGGTCAGGCCGGTGTACTTCATGATTTCGGGCAGGTGCTTGTGCTTCAGGCCCAGGGCATACAACTCGAACGCGGCGGCGCGGCCATTCTCGTAGTCCTCGATCATGGCCCGCCCGCCGCCCGAATACCCGCTGACCGAGGGAAGCGCCAGCGGCCAGTCGCGCGGCAGCAGGCCGGCATCCACCAGCGGCCGCACCAGCGCGATCGCTCCAGTGGCGTAGCAGCCGGGGTTGCTGACCCGGCGTGCCTGTCGCACCGCCTCGCGCTGCCCCGGTGCCAGCTCGGGAAAGCCGAACACCCAGCCCTCGGAGGTGCGGTGCGCGGTCGAGGCGTCGATGATGCGCGGCCCGCGGCCCTGGCTGCGCTCGATCTCGTCGATCATCGCGGCCGATTCGCGCGCCGCGTCGTCGTGCAGGCAGAAGATCACCAGGTCGACGCCGGCCATCAGTTCGCGCTTGGCGGCGGGGTCCTTGCGCCGGTCCGCTGCGATGCTCACCACCTCGACCTCGGGCAGGCCGAGCAGCCGCTCGCGGATCTGCAGGCCGGTCGTGCCTGCTTCGCCATCGATGAAAACTCTTGGCATGTTCTTGTCCAGAAAACGGTTGACCCGCCAATGTATGCCAGCGGGGGGAGGTGAGTGGCCCCATGCTACAGTCGCGGGCTGCTATTCGGCACCCGGTCCCCGGCTTGCCTCAGCCATGCGCCGGGCACTCCCCCCAAGTTTCCCCAGAGAACCCTCATGAAGATTCACGAGTACCAAGGCAAGGAGATCTTGCGCAACTTCGGCGTGCCTGTGCCCCGCGGCATCCCCGCGTTCACGGTGCAGGAGGCGGTGGAAGCCGCGCAGAAGCTCGGCGGCCCGGTCTGGGTCGTGAAGGCGCAGATCCACGCCGGTGGCCGTGGCAAGGGGGGGGGCGTCAAGGTGGCCAAGTCCATCGAAGATGTGAAGCGTCTGGCCGGTGAGATCCTGGGCATGCAGCTCAAGACCCACCAGACCGGCCCCGAGGGGCAGAAGGTGCGGCGCCTCTACATCGAAGACGGTGCCGATATCCAGAAGGAGTACTACGTCTCCGTGGTCACCGACCGGGCCACCCAGAAGGTCGCCTTCATCGCGTCCAGTGAAGGCGGCATGGACATCGAGGAGGTCGCGCACGCCACCCCCGAGAAGATCATCAAGGTGTACGTCGATCCGCTCACCGGCCTGACCGATGCGCAGGGCCAGGAGATCGCCAATGGCATCGGCTTGCCGGCGGAGTCGACGGCGCAGGCGGTGGACGTGTTCAAGAAGCTGTATCGCTGCTACATGGAAACGGACGCCTCGCTGGTCGAGATCAACCCGCTCAATCGCGACAGCAAGAACCACATCGTCGCGTTGGACGCCAAGTTCAACTTCGACTCCAACGCGCTGTTCCGCCATCCTGAGATCGTCGCCCTGCGCGATCTCGATGAGGAAGATCCCGCCGAGATCGAGGCCAGCAAGTTCGACCTGGCCTACATCAGCCTGGACGGCAACATCGGCTGCCTGGTCAACGGCGCCGGCCTGGCCATGGCGACCATGGACACCATCAAGCTGTTCGGTGCCGAGCCCGCCAACTTCCTCGACGTGGGTGGTGGCGCCACGCCCGAGAAGGTCACCGAGGCCTTCAAGATCATGCTCAAGAACCCCAAGGTGAAGGCCATCCTGGTCAACATCTTCGGCGGCATCATGCGTTGCGACACCATCGCCACCGGCATCATCACCGCGTGCAAGGCCGTCAACCTCAACGTGCCGCTGGTCGTGCGCATGAAAGGCACGAACGAGGAACTGGGCAAGAAGATGCTTGCCGAGTCGGGCTTGCCCATCATCAGCGCGGACACGATGGCCGAGGCGGCGCAGAAGGTCGTCGCCCAAGTGAAGGCTTGAAGGAATTCCCATGTCGATCTACATCAACAAAGACACCAAGGTCATCACCCAGGGCATCACGGGCAAGACCGGCCAGTTCCACACCCAGAAGTGCCAGGAATATGCCAACGGCAAGAACTGCTTCGTGGCGGGCGTGAACCCGAAGAAGGCCGGCGAGAAGATCTTCGACATCCCGATCTTCGGCACCGTCAAGGAAGCGGCGGCGCAGACCGGCGCCACCGTCTCGGTGATCTACGTGCCGCCGGCGGGTGCGGCCGCCGCCATCTGGGAAGCGGTGGAGGCCGACCTCGACCTGGCCATTTGCATCACCGAAGGCATCCCGGTGCGCGACATGCTCGAGGTGCGCAACCGCATGAAGGCCAAGGAGGCCGCCGGCGGCAAGAAGACGCTGCTGCTGGGCCCGAACTGCCCCGGCCTGATCACGCCCGACGAGATCAAGATCGGCATCATGCCCGGCCACATCCATCGCAAGGGCCGCATCGGCGTGGTTTCTCGCTCGGGCACGCTGACCTACGAAGCGGTGGCGCAGCTCACTGAAATCGGCCTGGGCCAGTCCAGCGCCGTGGGAATCGGCGGTGATCCGATCAACGGCTTGAAGCACATCGACGTGATGCAGGCGTTCAACGACGATCCCGACACCGAGGCGGTGATCATGATCGGCGAGATCGGCGGCCCTGACGAAGCCGACGCCGCGCGCTGGTGCAAAAACCACATGAAAAAGCCCGTGGTCGGCTTCATCGCCGGCGTCACCGCGCCTCCGGGCAAGCGCATGGGCCACGCCGGAGCGTTGATCTCCGGCGGTGCCGACACCGCCGATGCCAAGCTCGCCGTGATGGAGGAGTGCGGCTTCAAGGTGACCCGCAATCCGTCCGAAATGGCCAAGCTGCTGAAGTCGCTCCTGTAACGAGATCGACAGGCCGCTGCCAAGCTGCCGGGGGGCCGGTCGTCACGTGGACGATCGGCCCTTCATCCATCCACTTCCCCAACCCAAGCAACAAGATGGAAGCCCTCGCCTCCCCTGCATTTTGGATCGCCGTTGGCCAGATCATCCTCATCGACATCCTGCTCGGCGGCGACAACGCCGTCGTCATCGCGCTCGCCTGCCGTGGCCTGCCGCCGGCGCAGCGCAAGATGGGCATCATTTATGGCACCGCCGGCGCCATCGTCCTGCGCGTCATCCTGATCGCCTTCGCCCTCGCCCTGTTGGCTGTTCCGTACCTGAAGCTGGTCGGTGCAGTCCTGCTGATATGGATTGGCGTGAAGCTGCTCGTGCCCCACGACGAGGATGAACACGCCAACATCAGCCCCAGCGACAAGCTCTGGGGCGCGGTGAAGACCGTGATCGTCGCCGACCTCGTGATGAGCGTGGACAACGTGCTGGCCATTGCCGGCGCCGCCGAAAGCGCAGGCAGCCACCAGCTCGGGCTGGTGATCTTCGGCTTGCTGGTCAGCATCCCGATCATCGTGGCCGGCAGCCAGATCGTCCTGAAGCTGATGGACCGATTCCCCATCATCATCACCTTGGGCGGCATGCTGCTCGGGTGGATCGCTGGACAGATGGCCTACACCGATCCGGCCGCGAAGCCGTTCCTGCCGGACCAGAAGGTCTGGGAATACGCCGCGGCGGCCGCGGGTGCCTTGTTGGTGCTCGCGATCGGCAAGGGCATCCAGTACTCGCGTCGCGGCGGCTCGGCAGCCGCCTGATCGCGGCGGCCCTGGCACCTCCGAACGGGTGCGTGCCCTCCGCCCGGGTAACCACCCGCCTCTTCGTGCCGACTGCCAGGCGCAAACTCATGGGGTAAATGGGGGCCGGAGCGCTTTCGGACGAAGGCTATGATCCGGCCGCGGCCCGGCGGTTGCCTGCGTGCAGGGGGCTCGTTTCTTCGGCATCGGGGCGTCTCGGATCCCGAGGTCTGACCCCTTCTATGCAATACCAATTCTGTTCCCGCAGCGATACCGGACTGGCGCGGCCCAATAACGAGGATGCCGTTGCCGTCGACGAGCAGGCCTGCCTGGCCGTGCTGGCCGATGGCATGGGCGGCTACAACGCTGGTGAAGTCGCCAGCGGGATGGCCACCACCTTCATCCGCGCCGAGCTGGGGCGCTGGTTGGCGGAAGCTGGCGAGCAGGCCAACCTGCGCGAAGTGCGCAGGGCCCTGGAGATCTGCGTCGAGAACGCCAACCGAGCCGTCTTCGAGGCCGCCAACGCGAGTTCGGCCTATGCCGGCATGGGCACCACCTTGGTCGTCGCGGTGTTCCAGGGCGATCGGCTGGTGCTCGGGCATATCGGTGATTCACGCTGCTATCGCCTGCGCGCGGGGCAGCTTGCCCAGTTGACGCGCGACCATTCCCTGCTTCAGGAGCAGCTCGACGCCGGGTTGATCACGCCGGACGAGGCCGCCATCTCCAGCCAACGCAACCTGGTCACCCGTGCGCTGGGCGTGGAGGACACCGTGATGCTGGAGATTGGCGAGCAACGCGTCGAACCCGGCGACTGCTACCTCCTGTGCTCGGACGGACTGAACGACATGCTCGACGACAGCGCGATCGGAGCCATCCTGGCGCTGCGTGCACCGTTGGAAGAACGCGCTGACCGCTTGATCGACGCAGCCAATGCCAACGGCGGGCGCGACAATGTCTCGGTCGTGTTGGCGTATGCGCAAGCTGGGAGCGGACGCCGCGGACTGATCGCACGCTTGCTGGGAAAATGAGCACCGCAAGCAGCCATACCAAGACCAGAAGGACAGGAGCCGGGTCATGCCGAAGATGATCATCTCGATCGACGGTGTCGTCATCAAGGAAGTTCAGCTGACCAAGGAGCGCACCACCCTCGGGCGCCGTCCCTACAACGACATCGTCATCGACAACCTCGCGGTCAGTGGCGAGCACGCGATCGTGCAGATGGTCGATGGTGCCGTGTTCGTGGAAGACCTCAACAGCACGAACGGCACCTACATCAACGGCAAGGCGGTCAAGCGCCAGATGCTGCAGCACAACGACACCGTCGAGGTCGGCAAATACAAGATCAAGTTCATCTCCGAAGCCGCTGCCGCGCAGCAGGAAAGGGCCGGTTCCGCGCAGTCGGTCGGCTCCGCTGAACCAGCTGGTGTCGAGGAGGCGCTCGGCGGCCCGGAAGGGCGGGCGCTGATCCGGGTCGTCTCGGGTTCCGCGGCGGGGCGTGAGGTGCCGCTGGTGAAGCTGGTCACCACCATCGGCAAGCCCGGCGTCGCGGTCGCGGCCATCACCCGACGGGCGCAGGGCTATGCGATCAGCCATGTGGATGGTGAAGCCAGGCCGCGGCTCAATGGCGACCCGATCGGCGCCGATCCGGTCGCCCTGAAGGATGGCGACGTGTTCGACCTTGCGGGCACCCAGATGCAGTTCGTCCGGGTTTGAACCCCGTGGCCCGGCGCTTGCCGCCCGGCTCTCCCAGGCTGCGGCACTGGCCGCGGTTCGCCGTGGCGCTGCTGCCCCTGTTGCTTGCCCTGCTCCACGCCAGCGGCACCTTCGAGTGGACACTGCTGCGCCAGCTGGATCACATCCTCTACGACACCCGCCTGCGGGCGACCATGCCGCGCACCACGGACGCCAGCGTGGTCATCGTCGATGTCGATGAGAAAAGCCTGGCCGAGGTCGGCCGATGGCCCTGGGGCAGGCATCACATGGCCCGCCTGACCGACGAATTGTTCGAGCGGCAGGGCGCCGCGGTCGTGGGCTTCGACATGATCTTCGCCGAGCCCGACGAGAGCTCGGGGCTGGGACGGCTGCGTGAGCTGGCACTCGGCGAACTGCGGGACGAGCCTCGATTCGCTCGCCGCCTGACCCAGCTGGAGAACGGCCTGGACTACGACGGCCTGTTCGCCCAGGCGCTGAGGGGCCGTCCCGCGGTGCTGGGCTACTACTTCACCGACGACTCGCAAGGTCGTGCCTCCGGCGTGCTGCCGCCGCCGGCGATGCCGGCCGCCAGCTTGCGGGGCCAGCCGATCGCCTTCACCAGCTGGAGTGGCTACGGCGCCAACATCGAACGGCTGGTCGCGGCCGCACCCATGGGCGGCTTCATCAATCCGGTGATCGATCCGGATGGCGTGGTGCGTGCCGTGCCGCTGCTCGCCGAGTACCAGGGGCAGTACTACGAGGCGCTGTCCCTGGCGGTGTTCCGGGTTCTCATGGGCCTGCCCGAGGTCGAACCCGTCGTGGCCGGCGGCGGCGGAGGTTCGCTGGAAGCGGTGCGGCTGCGGCTGGCCAGCCGCTTCATCGAGCTTCCGGTGGCCTTGGGCGTGAGCGCCCTGGTGCCCTTCCGGGGGCCGGGCGGGCCGCAGGGCGGCTCGTTTCGCTACGTCTCGGCGTCCGACCTGCTGCAGGGTCGCCTGGCGCCGCACAGCCTCGATGGCAAGGTGGTGCTGGTCGGCACCACGGCCCCAGGGCTGAAGGACCTGCGAGCCACGCCGGTGGGCGAGACGTTCCCGGGGGTGGAGACGCATGCCAACCTGGTGTCGGCCTTCCTCGACGGCCGAGCCCTGGTCGAGCCCGACTACGCCCTCGGCTACGACCTCCTGCAGCTGCTCGTCGGGGGCCTGCTGCTGGCCCTGCTGCTGCCCGTGCTGTCGGCGGCGCCAGCGGTGCTGGTGAGCGCCGCCGTGCTGGCAGCCGGCGCGGGGCTGAACTTCTGGCTGTATGCCAGTGCCGGCCTGGTGCTGCCGCTGGCGGCCTTCCTGGCCATGGCGCTGTCGGCTTTCGCGCTGAACATGAGCTACGGCTACTTCGTCGAAAGCCGCAGCAAGCGTGGCTTGGCGCAGTTGTTCGGTACCTACGTGCCACCGGAGCTGGTGCACGAGATGGTCAAGAGCCCTGAGAACTACAGCATGGCGGCCGAGAACCGCCAGCTCACCGTGATGTTCTGCGACATGCGCGGCTTCACCCGCCTGTCCGAGCAGATGGAACCGAAGCAGCTGCAGGCCCTGCTCAATGGCGTGTTCAACCGCCTCAGTGCCGTGATCCGCGGGCACCAGGGAACCATCGACAAGTACATGGGCGATTGCGTCATGGCCTTCTGGGGCGCCCCGGTCGAGATACCGGACCACGCCGCCCTGGCGGTGCGCTGTGCGCTGGCCATCGGCATCGCCGTGGACGATATCAACCGCGAGCACCAGGCCCAGGGCTTGCCGGTGATCCAGGTCGGCATCGGGCTGAACACCGGGATCATGTGCGTGGGCGACATGGGCTCGGACGTGCGCCGTGCCTACACCGTGATCGGCGACGAGGTCAACCTGGGCGCACGCCTGGAGGGCCTGTCCAAGCGCTATGGCGTGCCCATCGTCGCCAGCGACAACACCCGTCGACTGGCGCCCGGCTTCACCTGGCAGGAATTGGACAAGGTGCGCGTGCACGGCCGCGCAAGTGCCCTCACGATCCATCAGCCGCTCGCGCCCGGCAGCGAGGACGATCCCGAGGTGGTCGACGAGCTGCGCGCCTGGCAGGCGTTCCTGCGCTCCTGGCGCGCGCAAAACTGGGAATCGGGCGAGCTGCTGCTGCGGGGGCTGGCGCAGCGACACGGCGAGCGTCCCCTGTACCGCTTCTATGCGGCGCGCCTGGAAGCGCGGCGCCCGCATGGCTTCGATCCCGCCTGGGACGGCGCCACCCATTTCGACGGCAAGTGAGGAGGCCTCCATGAAGATCCGCGTGCTGGGTTGTTCGGGGGCGATCGCCGCCGAGTGCCGCACCACCTCGTTCCTGGTCGACGACGACCTGCTGGTGGACGCCGGCACCGGCGTGGGGGACCTCTCGCTGCAGGAGATGAGTCGCATCACCGACGTGCTGCTGACGCATGCCCACCTGGACCATGTGTGCGCCCTGCCCTTGATGGTCGATGCGGTCGGATCGCGGCTGCGGGCCCCGCTGCGGGTGCATGCCCTGGGAGCCACGATCGACGCGCTGCGTGCGCACATCTTCAACGGCGTCATCTGGCCGGACTTCAGCTGCCTGCCGCAGCGAGACCGGCCCTTCCTCAGTTTCCATGAGATCGACGTCGGCCAGGCGCTGGCCATCGGAACCCACCGCATCGAGGTGCTGCCCGCGGTGCACACCGTGCCCGCCGTCGGCTTCGCGGTGGCCGCGCCGGTGGGGCCCTGGTGGGTGTTCAGTGGCGATACCGGCCCCAACCCGCTCTTGTGGCAGCGTGTGAACCAGATCGACGTGGGCGCACTCGTGATCGAGACCGCCTTCAGCGAGCGCGAGAAGGACCTGGCCGAGCGCAGCTGCCACCTGTCGCCGCGCACCCTGGCCGGCGAACTGCGGGCGCTGTCGGACGAGCGGCCCTTCCCGATCTACATCACCCACACCAAGCCGGCCGAGACCGAGGCCATCCTGGCCGAGATCCGGGCCTTCCACCCGCCGCGCGACATCCGCTGGCTGCAGGCAGGCCAGGAGCTCGACCTGTGAACGGCGCGGCCACCTTGCCGGCCGAGGCCTTGTTCTTCCGCGACCTGCAGCTGGTGACCACCCGCATCCATGCCAGCGAGGACGTGGAGCAGCTGGTGCGCGACGTCAGCCCCGACATTTGCCGCGCCCTCGGTGCCGAGCGCATCACCCTGTACCTGGCCGATGCGGACGTCGGCGCCATCGTCGCCAAGGTCAACACCGGCCTGCAGACCGCCCGCGCCCTGCGCCTGCGGGTGGGGCCTCGAAGCATTGCCGGCTTCGTGGCCATGACCGGGCGAGCGCTGAACATCGCCGATGTGTACGACGCCGATGCGCTGCGCCAGATCCATCCCGAGCTGGCCTTCCTGCGGGAAGTCGACCGGCGCTCGGGCTACCGCACCCGCGAGATGATGGCCTTGCCCATCGTCGAGGCAGGCACTTCGTACGGCGTGCTCCAGGTCATGAACCAGCTGCAGGGGCGGCCGTTCTCCGCCCTCGAATTCGACGCGGCGGCCGAGCTCGCCGGCACCCTGGCCACGGCCCTGAGGCGACGGCTGCAGGAGGCCCTTCATCCAAGGGCCATGGCCACGCGCTACGACGGGCTGGTCGCCGACGGCGTGGTCGCTGCCGACGAACTGCACCGCTGCACGCAGCTGGCGCGGCAGCAGCGGCAGGAGGTCGAGCAGGTGCTGCAGTCCGAATGCCAGGTCCGCCCGGCGCAGATCGGCGCCTCGCTGGCACGCCACTTCGGCGTTCCCTACGAACCCTACCGGCGCGCCCGCATCCGCTCCTCGCTGTTGCAGGGGCTGCTGCGGCGTGAGTTCGTGCAGTCGCACGGCTGGATGCCGCTGGAGGAGTCGCCCGAGGGGCTGGTGATCCTGTGCCTGGACCCGGAGGCGGTGCGCCGCTCGCGCGTCGTGCCCCAGGTCTTCCCGCGCGCCGGGCGCCTGGCCTGGCGCGTCACCACGCAGCTCGAATTCGAGCAGACGCTGGCCCAGTTGTACGGCACCGAGCCAGGGGCCTTGGACGGCATGCTGTCCGATGCCGCCTCCCCGCTGGAGGACGAGGCCGACACGCTGCTCGAATCCGCCGCGGCCGACAACGAGCTGGTCAAGTTCGTCAACAAGTGCATCGTCGAGGCCCACCAGCAGGGCGCTTCGGACATCCACATCGAGCCCCAGCCCGGCCGGGGCCGCACCGCCATCCGCTTTCGCATCGACGGCGTGCTGCAGCCGTACACCGAGGTGCCTGCGCCGTTCAGGCGCGCGCTGGTCACGCGGCTGAAGATCATGTGCGACCTGGACATCTCCGAGCGCCGCCGGCCGCAGGACGGCAAGATCGTCTTTCGCCGGTTCGGGCCGCTGGACATCGAGTTGCGCGTCGCCACCATCCCCAGCGCCGGCGGGGTCGAAGACGTGGTGATCCGCCTGCTGTCCTCGGGCGAGCCCATGCCCATGGACGCACTGGAACTCAGCGCCGACAACCAGCGGCGCCTGCTGTCGGTCATCACCCATCCGCATGGCCTGTTCTATGTGTGCGGCCCCACCGGCTCGGGCAAGACCACCACCTTGCATGCCGTCCTGTCGCACCTGAATACGAGCGAGGTCAAGATCTGGACCGCCGAGGACCCGGTGGAAATCACCCAGAAGGGCCTGCGCCAGGTGCAGGTGAACAAGAAGGCCGGTTTGGACTTTGCCGGCCTGATGCGCGCCTTCCTGCGCGCCGACCCGGACATCATCATGATCGGCGAATCGCGCGACCGCGAAACCGTGTCCATGAGCGTGGAGGCCTCGCTCACCGGGCACCTGGTGTTCTCGACGCTGCACACCAACTCCGCGCCCGAATCCATCACCCGGCTGCTGGACATGGGCATGGACCCGTTCAACTTCGCCGACGCCCTGCTGGGCGTCCTGGCGCAGCGCCTGGCGCGGCGTTTGTGCGCGTGCAAGCAGCCGTTCGAGGCGGACAAGGCGGCGGTGGATGCACTGGTCGGCGAGTACAGCGAGGAGCTGCGCGGGACGGCGGCCTGGCGCGCCGATGGCGGATCGGCCGACCGGCTGCGCCAGCAGTGGATGGCCCGGTTCGGGCATGAAGGGCGGCTGCAGTTCTATCGCCCGCTGGGCTGCGAAGCCTGCCGCGGAAGCGGCTACCGCGGTCGCCTGGGCTTGCACGAGTTGCTGCTGGTCGACGCGCGATTGCGGGCGCTGATCCAGCGGCGCGCGCCGGTCAGCGAACTGCTTCCCGCGGCGCTGGAGGGCGGCATGCGAACACTGAAGATGGATGGCATCGGGAAAGTGCTCGCGGGGCAAACGGACATGGCGCAGGTGCGGGCGGTGTGTCTGCGTTAGCCGTGGTCACGTCTGACAAATTTGTCCCACGGGTGCGCCGGTCTGACGGAATTGTTGAGCCAGGCCCGTGGAAAGCGGTTGTAAACGCTTGTTTACGGACGTATCCGGGCTGGCACAGCCATTGCATACATCGGTTCCGCTCCACCAACTCACTTCCGGAGATATTCATGAAGCGTCAAATGCAAAAGGGTTTCACCCTGATCGAACTGATGATCGTCGTCGCGATCATCGGCATCCTGGCCGCCGTGGCACTGCCGGCATACCAGGACTACACCAAGCGGGCGAAGATGTCCGAAGTGGTCCTGGCAGCTTCGGCCTGCCGCACCACCATCACCGAGGCGTACCAATCGGCATCGTCGACCAGCGTCAGCGCCGGCGGCTGGGGCTGCGAGAGCTCGGTCCAGACCAGCAAGTACATCAAGCAGATCTCGACCAGCGAGAACGGCCAGATCCGCGTCCAGATCAACCCCGGCATCGACACCGCGCTGGACGACAAGTACGTCTACCTGGCACCGCAGACCAACACCGGCGGCGCGCTGACCAAGGCAGCAATCCCCGCTCAGGTGGGTCAGTGGAGCTGCGGCGTGGGGTCTACTGCCGACCTGTCGACGGTTGGCAAGTTCCTCCCCGGCTCGTGCAAGGCAACCGTGACGCCGGACGGCACGTTCTCCCCGACCTAATCGATTTATCGATCTGAAAGGGGCGTGCGCTGCATGCCCCTTTTTTCTTTGTGCGCCCAGCGTGGGCGCACTCCTGCATCGATCCAACCTTCAGCGATCACAGCCACGGCTTCCGCGCGGGCCGGCGGGCACAGGACGCGGTGCGGCAAGCCCGCGCCTGCGTGCAGTCGGGCCGCCGGGCGCAACAGCGCCGGAGAGATCGACCGCGTGCTGACCATCGCCCACTTCGACCGACTCGGCCTGCCTCGTCTCTCATGACCTCAAGCGCTCGAACCGCCCGGTGCGGACCCGCACGCCGGGTGGTGTGGGAGGGGCGGCCGCTACGATAGCGGCCCTCCTATCCCGATTCCAGCATGCAGATACTCCAGGCACCGAATGCCGACGCCGCGCGCAGCGCCCTTGGCGCCGGTGTCGCCTGCCCTGATCCGCTCGACGCAAGTGGGGAGCTCGAGCTGACGATCCTCATGCCCTGCCTGAACGAGGCCAACACGGTCGGCCGCTGCGTTCAGATGGCGCGGGCCTTCCTCGCCGCCAGTGACATCACTGGCGAAGTGCTGGTGGTCGACAACGGATCGAGCGACGGGTCGGCCGAACGGGCCACGGCCGCTGGCGCACGGGTGGTGAGGGCCGAGATCCGCGGCTACGGTGCCGCGCTGACCGAAGGTATCCGACAGGCCCAGGGTCGTTACGTGGTCATGGGCGACGCGGATGACAGCTACGATTTCGCATCCCTGGCGCCGTTCGTGGCGCAGCTGCGCCAGGGCGCGCAGCTCGTCATGGGCAACCGCTTCCGCGGCGGCATCGCTCCCGGCGCCATGCCCCTGACGCACCGCTACCTCGGCAACCCCGTGTTGAGCTTCCTGGGGCGGGTGTTTTTCCGCATCTCCATCGGTGACTTCCACTGTGGCCTGCGGGGATTCGATCGGCGAGCCATCCAGCAGCTGGCGCTGACGACCACCGGCATGGAGTTCGCCAGCGAGATGGTGGCCAAGGCTGCGCTCGCCCGCCTCCGCATCGCCGAAGTGCCGGCCAGCCTGCGGCCCGACGGGCGGGGCCGGCCGCCGCACCTGCGGACTTGGCGCGATGGGTGGAGGCACCTGCTGTTCATGCTGTTGTACAGCCCGAGGTGGCTGTTCCTGATCCCGGGTGCGCTCCTGTTGCTCTCTGGTGCGGCCGGGTTCGGCCTGGCGGCCACGGGCCCCTGGCACCTGGGACCCGTTAGTTTCGGCATCCATTCGCTGCTCTACATGGCAGCCGCGGTGATCCTGGGCCTCCAGTTCATCCAGCTGGCCTTCCTCACCAAGTGGGCGGGGGTGGTGACCGGCATCGTGCCCAGCCCGCCGTGGCTGGAGCGGGTCGCGCGGCGAGCGCGGGTCGAATTCGGCCTGGTCCTCGGCCTCGGGCTGGCGCTGGCCGGGCTGGTCTGGTCGGCGCGACTGGTTTCGGCATGGGGCGCCGGGGGATTCGGCGCCCTCGATCCCACCGAGGTCATGCGGCAAGCGATTCCGGCTGTCACCTTGATGGTCGTCGGCGTGCAGGCCATCGCCGGATCGCTGTTCGCCGGCGCCCTGCATTTCGCCTTCCGCTCGCTCGCGCGCAGGCCCGGCCATGAGTGAAGCGCCACCGCGCCGGGCCGGGCGCCTCGCGTCCGCGGAGCTGGCCATCGTGCTGGTGGCGGCGGCCTGTCTGTTCGTCTCCATCCCCTGGGCCGGTGGTGGCCTGGGTCTGAGCTCGGACACGCTCAACCACCACATCTACCTGGGCTGGGTGGCCGACGCGCCGCGCTTCGACCAGGATTTCCTGGCGGCGTCCTATCAGAGCTACCAGTACCCCTATTCGTACTGGCCGCTGTACCGGTTGTCCGCGGCGGGTGTCTCCGGCCTGACCGCCGGCATGGTCCTGGCCGTGCTGCAACTCCTGGTGGTCCCCCCCGTCTGGCTGATCGCCAGGGCCTGCATGCCGGGCGCCAGCGCCTTCGATGTCGCCATGCGCCTGCTGGCGACGGCCCTGGCGGTGATGAGCGGCGTGATCCTGCTCAGTCTCGGAACCACGGCCAATGACCTGGTCGCCGCTGTCCCCCTGGCCTGGGCCCTGGCGTTCGCGGTCGCGCCGTTCGACGCCGATCGCGCGAACTGGCTCACCCCTGCTCGTGCCCTGTGGGCATCCGGCGCACTCGCCGGCGTGGCCACGGCGCTGAAGTTGAGCAATGGTCCACTGGTGGTGCTGTTGCCGCTGCTCTGGGCGGCGTCGGCGACGACCACCAAAGCTCGTGTGCTCGCGATCCTTGCCGGCGGCGCCGCGGCCGCGGCCGCTTTCCTCGTGCTGTATGCGCCCTGGGGCCTTCAGCTCTGGCGCCTGTTCGGCAATCCGGTCTACCCGTCCTATGACGACCTGTTCGCCCCCCTGCGGGAGTGGCTGGAGTGGACGCCATGAACCGGTTCGTGCCCGAAACCTGGCTGGAATGGCTGCTGCGGCCCTTGGCCATGGCTTTCCCCGACGCCTGGGTCTATATCGAGGTCATGGCCCCTGACCTGCGCTTCGCGCTGCTGCTGGTGCTGATGGCCGTGGCCATCGGTGCGGGGCTGAAGACCGGGCGCCGCCTGCCGGCCGTGCTCGTCGCCCTGCTGGCCTTCCTCTGGCTGGCCTTCGTCCCCTGGCTGGCCACCACCGGCAACGGCCGCTACTTCATTCCCGTCCTGCTGCTGGTGGGCGTGCTTTGCGTCGCGCTGATCCACGCCCTTCCTGCCAGCCGCTCGTTCCGCCTGACGCTGGCGGCCGGCGCCGTGCTGCTGCAGGGCGTGGCTTTGCTGCAGAACCCGCCGTGGCAGCCGGGTAGCAGCTGGTCGTTCATCGACTGGGGCCAGGGACCGTACCTGCAGGTCGAGCTGGACGAGCAGGCCCGGCGGGAGCCAGCGACCTACGTCGGCGTGTCGATGATCTCTTACTCGCTGGTGGCGCCGCAGTTCCCCGCATCGGCACGATGGATCAACCTCAGTACGCTGCAAGGAGTGGGTGAGCACGCCGCCGACGTGAAGCGTGCCCGGGCCTTCCTGGCGGCGTCGACAGCCTTGCGCGTGATCGTGCCGGCGCTCGCCGCAGGGGCAGGGCCTGGCGGCCAACCCAGCGCAGAGACCTTGACGGTCATCGACCAATTCCTGCAGCAGTGGCACCTGGGCGTCGCAGACGCGTCCGCGTGCCGCACGCTCAAGGCGCGCACCGGCGATGCGGCGATGAATTCCGGGTTCTGGATCTGTCCCCTGGCACCAGTTGACGCCAAAGAGCGAGTGCCGCTCGAGGTGCCGCCGCGGTCGCTGGCCGCCTTCGAGCGGCTCGAGGCGCTTTGCCCGCGCCAGTTTCCGCCTGGCCTGTCCACCGTCGTCCCGACAGGTGACGGGTTCATGCGGCACTACCAGGGTGCGGACATGAAGGTGTACGTCACCTCGGACCGGTCGGTCTTCTACAAGCATCACCGCGCGTTGTCGGCCGAGCGGATCGGCGATGTGGACAAGGTGCTCGGCGCAGGCTTCTCGCTGGATTGCCAGCGCCTGCGCGCGGGGGCGGCCCTGCCCTGGGCCAGGAAACTCTGACCGCCTACTTCGACAGGAGCGAGACGAGCTGTGCGTGCAGCCGGCTTCGCAGGCGAACCATCGGCCGTGCCACGTGATGGGCGGCCCAGTGTCGCGCCAGCCGCTGCCAACGCGCCAGCTGGTAGTGCAGCCGCGTGCGCCATGCGGCGTCCTGGCGGTGTGGCGCGGTGAAGCGGCCGACGTCCTGCATCAGGATTCCGAACGGAAGGGTGAGCGGGTCCGGACATTGGCGCTGCACCTGCGCCAGCAGGCTGGGGCGCACGTGGCCTGCGGCCACGGCCGTGGCGACGTCGGCTGCGCTGATCGCGCCATCGGCGATTGCGTCCAGTAGTGCCTGGCACCAGAGGCACGCGAGCGGGTGGAACGCATTCAGCCACGGCTGCCGGTCCATCTCGGTGAAGTGGATCAGGCGCGTGCGGCCGGCTTCGTGGTGTTCGAGGCTGTTCCACTCCCGGGGCAGCGCGGCAGCGTGTCGATCGACCGTGGACATCCGGAACATCAGGTCCTCGTAGGACACCGAGCCCGCGTCGAGCGATTGCACGATCTCGTTCAAGTCCCAGGGCAGGGCCTGGCAGTCGATCAGCATCACGCTGAACTGCGGGGGCCGGTGGTCGCCCGCGCGCGAGGCGGCCGACAGCATCTGCCGGCCTTGCATCGGGTACAGCCACAGCTCGCGCAAGTCGGACAGCACCAGCATGTCCGAGTCCAGGTAGACGGCGCGGCCCTGATAGCCACACAGGCGCGGAATGTGGAAGCGCTGGAAGGAGAACGGCGTGCGCCCACGGTTGGCGGGGGCGGCCGGCACCGGCACGTCCAGCCCTGCGGCGCTGATGCTGGCATCGAGCCGTTCAACGCGTACGCTGATGCTGCTGCGGCGCCGGATCGAATGCGCCAGCACCTGGAAAGCCAGGTCCTGCTCGGGCTCCGCGCCCACGAACACCCGGGCCGGCACCTGGGCGTCGAGCGGGCCGAAGGTCACGGGGTATCGGCTAAGTGTCTCGGCCATTTCATCGAACTGCGTATCGAAGCGCTGCTGGCCGGTCTGCAGCTTGGTCCTGCCTTCCAGGTCGCTGAAGGACGAACCGTAGGCCGAGCCGCCATCGACTCCCAGGGTGCGGATCTCCGAGGCGCCCGCTGCGACCAGCAGTCGCATCGCGACGGCCGCACTGAAGGTGCGCCCCTCGATATCGGGCAGCCCAGGGTTGCGCAGGCGAGCGGGCGCGCTGCACAGGTTGTACGAGAGCAGGCGCCCGGCGGAGGCGTAGCGGGCAAGCACGGGGTGCGAGATCGCCAGCTCGGCAAGTGTCTGTCTCCCCGGCCCGAAAAGGGCCTGGTCGCTGCGGCCGATGCGTTGCCTGCGCACATGCGGCACCCAGGGCATGCACAGGAAGCGCACGCCCTGCAGCTCGTGCGGCTCCAGGTGCGAGAACACCTCCAGGTCGATGGCGTGGCCGACGTCGACCGACAGGCCGCGCATGGCATGGTTCAGCACGAAGGTGTGGTGCGAGCGACCGATCTCGGGGTCGAACGCCGCGAAGGATGGTCCCTTGCCGAGGATCAGCCAGGACGCGTTCGGGCCCGGCGGCCCGGCGAAGTGGTCGAGCCGAAACGGAGCGATGGGTGGGCTGGTCATCGGATCCATGGGCTTGTCCACCAGGCGGCAGTGATCAGGAGGCCGCTTGCGGCCAGCAGAAGAAGCGCGGATTCGAGCAGGTCGGCGGGCGCCCTCAGCTGCTGGCGCCAGGCAAGCCACATGAAGCCGGCCCACGCACAGACGGTTCCGATTGCCAGGCCTGCCGCGACCCCGGCAGGGCCGAAGGAGTCGACCAGCAGCCAGGACGTGGCGATGGTCAGCACCTGCCGCAGCGCCGACAGGCCGGCCAAGGCGGCAATGCGTTCACGCAGCACGTAGACCTGGTACTCGATCTGCAAGGCGGACGCAGCGATGAGGTCCACCCCCAGGATCGCGGCGCACCAGAAGATGCCGTTGCCGAACGACAGGCCCAGCAGGGGCAGCATGGCCGAAGCAACGGCGCACAGGCCCAGGGCCGCGAGCATCGTGAGCACCAGGCAGCTGCGGGCCCAGCGTCGATACCCGCGGGCGAACAAGGCCGGGTCGGTTCGCAAGGCTCGCCTGAAGCTCGGGCGCGCCCACTCCATCGCCTCGGGGATCAAGCCCGCGGCCGACCGGAAGGCCTGCTGCAGCAGCCTGAACTCGGCCAGCACCCCGGTGGTCGCTCCCACGCCCACGGCGATCACGGGAAAGGCATCCTTGATGAAGCCGGACACGGCCGTGAAGGACATCGGCCAGAAGTAGTGCCAATGCGTCGGTGTCGCGATCGCTCCGAGGCAATGCAGTGGCTGCCTGAGTTGCTGGCGCATGCGTCGGGCCAGCCGTGGTTGCCGGCGTGCCAGCAAGGCCAGGCGAACGGCCAGGCTGGCTACGGAAATCGCCGCCAGGCCCGCGGCGAGTCCGGTCAGCGGATCGCGGGCCAGGGTGCGTGAGGCCACCCAGGTCCACAGGCTGCACAAAAGCAGGTAGCCGAGCTCGACGGCGAGCTGATCCCTGTGCCGGCCATGGATCAACAGGACTCGCGCGGCCCACGCGTTTGCCAGTGGTGCAAGCCCCGCGTGCACCATGAGCGACAGCTGGAAGGGCCATGGTCCGTTGCCTGCGGCTTCATATCGGGACAGTGCGACGCCCACTGCGAGAACGATCAGCAGCCCGACCAGCAGCTTCACCACCAACAGGCCGGTGAAAAGCCGCGCGTCGGAGGCGGTCGACTGCCCCGAGCCAAAGCGCAGCGCCAGCTGGTCGGCGCCGGTCAGCAGCAACGGCGCGCTGGCGTAGGCCGCGAAGTGGAAGATCAGCGCTCCGGCGGATGCAGAACCCCAGGCCAGCGCGAGCACGCTGGTGTAGAGAACACCGGCCAGAAGCAGGATGCCGTTGGCGGCAATGGCTTTCCCCAGGACGGAACGCCAGCCCGGCGACGGCGCGGGCGCGGCATCGGCGGCCAGGCTCAGCGGCTTGTCGAGTTGGGAATGGCCCGACGTTCGCATGTGGCCACGTAATAGCTGTCCGGGTACCGCTGCCCATCACGCCGCGTCTGCACGATTTTCGATTCGGACTTGATGTCGAACCGGGCCGCGAGCAGCTCGCGGATCTCTTCCGCGGTGAACTCCCGCACGTGGTACGGCGAGACCAGGTCCGGGCGGATGAACAGCGGCGTGCCGAGCACCAGGGTCGCACCAGGGGCCATCACTTCCTGCGCCAGGCAGAGCAGTTCGTCCGGCTGCGGCAGGTGTTCGATCACGTCCATGCTCCACACCAGGTCGAAGCGTTCGGACGTGCTCGCGAAATGTTGTCGGGCCTCGTCGATGCGCAAGTGGTGCACCTGGCAGTTGTGGATGCCCCGGCGCTCGAACTGCTTCCTGGCCTGGCGGATGGCCTCGCCTTCGGCATCGATACCGACGCCCTTGGCAAAGCAGCCGGCCAGGGTGCCCAGGTAGGCGCCATCCCCACAGCCGATGTCGAACACCGACAGGCGAGGTGCCATATGCTTGGCCACTTCGTCCATCAGCTCGCGGTACTCGGGGTTCACTTCCAGTTCTCGCCAGTGGTAGGCCCCGGCCTTGCGGTATTTGTCGAATCCGACAAAGTTCTGGGCCAGGGGGGTGCGACGTGTGAGCGCGCGAAGCAGTCGAGGGATCATGGCGGCAACGATCGATGGGACAGCAGGCATCGCCCACCTTGTCGGGCACACGAACAGCGAGGCTTCGTCTGCATGGAGCAAGGTACCGGTGTGCGGCGGCACAGGATATCAGAGCAATTGCGACGGCCGGGCGCCCTTTCCTGTGCCTGCAAGGCCAGGCCTGTGATGGCGAGTGCCGTTCCGGACATGGGTCGCAAGTTCGTCGACGATTCGCAAGCGGGCGCCTCGTTGCTCGCAGCGGTCATCTGCTACGAGCCCGATCTCGGCCAGCTCACTGCGGGTCTGTCGGCTTTGCGGGTCGAGGGCCTGGACGTACTGGTGATCGACAACGGCAGCCAGGCGCAGGAGCGAATCCGCAAGATAGCTGAGTCTCTGAAATGCCGATGGGTGGCCAACTCCGACAACCGCGGCATCGCCACCGCAATCAACCAGGCGCTCGCCGTGGCAACCGATCTGGAGGTGCCTTGGCTTTGGACCTTCGACCAGGACACCGAGATTCTTCAGGGCGCCGCGCGTGCCATGCGGCTGGTCTTGAGCGATCCAAAAGTCGTTGGCCGCGCAGCGCTGGTCGGCATGCGCTTCATCGACCGCCAGACCGGCGCCGATTATGGCCAGCCGTCCTCGTCGCATGACGAGAGCGTGCATGAGGTGGATTCCGTCATCACGACCGGCTGCGCCACTCGCGTGGCGGCGGTGGTCGGGGTCGGCGGCGCGGACGAGCGGCTGTTCATCGACGGCGTCGACCACGACCTCGCAATCCGCTGTCGACTCGCGGGATGGCGCATCCTTCGTGCTCCGGGCAGCGTCGCCCGTCATTCGCTAGGACACCTGCGAAGGCATCGCTTGCTGGGGATCACGCTCCACAGCACCAACCACTCCGCGCTGCGACGGTACTTTATGGCGCGCAACACCCTGCGGATCGTCGCGGCCCACGGGTTGCGCGAGCCGCGCTTGTGCCTGCGCCTGGTTGCCGTGCTGGCGGCGACGGTGGTGACCGTGGCGCTGTTCGAAGCCTGCAAGGGGCGCAAGCTGCGCGCGCTGTTCGAAGGCGTGCGATCCTTTTGCCTGAACGAGTACGGTCCGGCGCCGTCGCGAGTTGTCAGCAGGCTGGCTGGCGCGGCTCAGGCCGCCAACCCAGCCGATGGAGCATGAGCAGGCCGCGGAACATCAGCTCCTGCCCTGCGCTCTGGCGCCAGCGCTGCAAGCTGAATACCAATCGCCAGCGGAAATGCGCCCGGCCCTCCTGAAAATAGAAATAGCGCTCGATGAGTTGCCGTTGGGACGGGGCGAGTTGGGGTCCATAGCACCGCCAGAGCGCATGGACCTGACCGAGCAGCATGCCGACCCAATCGTTGCGAATCAGGAAGCGAACGATCTGCACATGCCGGCCCCACCAGCCAGCGCCGCGGCCAATGGTGTTGCGGCCATGCTGGCGATACAGGATGGTCGGCTCATCGTCGACGAGGACGCGGCCCACGGTGCTGATGGCCAGGTACATCCACCAGTCATGGAACCGGACTTCCCGCGGAATTCCCCCCTTCTTAAGGAAGGCGAGTGCCGAGCGGTTCAGTGCGGCCGTGCAGCCGGTCACGATGTTTTCGGCGACGGCGCTCGCCATCGAGGGTCCCCGGGGCCATGGTGGACTTGTCCCTAGAACCGCCAACGACTCGTCGACCAGGCGCTGCGCCGTGCAGTACAGGGCCGGCGTGTCCCCGCACGTGCCCAGGTACTCCCCGGCCCGAGCGATCTTGCCCGGCAGCCACACGTCATCCTGGTCGCTGAACATCACGAGGTCGGCGTCGTCCGGAGCTTGGCACAGCAGGGTGAGGAAGCTCGCGCCGAACCCTATGTTGGCCCCGCGCTCGATGACGATGCGCGGATCGGCGAACGCTTCGATGGCGTCGACGGTGTCGTCACGGGAACCGTCGTCCCGCACCAGTAGCAGTCCGTTCGACGGCAACTGCGAGAGGATGGACGCCACTTGTTCCCTGATGAACCGGGCGCCGTTGTAGGTGGACATCAGGACGACGGTCTTCATCGCAATCGCAGCACGAAAACCGGAAGCTTAGCAGTGGACAAGCCGGCCGCGCCCTGGTTTTGCTACGGGCTCCAGGTGCCGCGAATGTCGATCAGCTCGCGGCACGATCCCGGCAGCACGTTCATCAGGGCCTGGGATGCGGTGTCGCTGGCGTCGACACCGCACTTCCACGCACGCACCGACTTGCCTGCGACGAAGACGCCTCCGCCGGTGGCGGGAGGCGTCGCGGTTTCGTAGGGCTTCAGGTAGATGTGAAGTCCATTCAGCTCCGAATTCAGGCCACGGACGCGAATGCGGATTTCGCCGTCGTGGGTGGTCTGCACGCGGTCCACGTACTTGCTGGTGCCTACCGAATGTTCGCAGCCCCAGTTCCCGGCACCCGGCGAGCTGAGCTCGCGCAACCAGCCGTCGCTCACGGCCAGTCGGCATGGCGCCGTCGCCAGCAGCACCTCGGACATCCGGGCCCTGTTGCTGTTGTCCCGATAGGCAGGCAGCGCGAGCGCTCCGAGGATGGCGATCACCATCACGACGATCAGCAACTCGACGATCGTGAAGCCGTTGGATAAGGATGGTCGGGAGCGGGTCATGTACTTCGGCTGCGGCCAGATGGATTCGAGCCGCAGTATCCGGCATCCGTAACAATATGTCACGGCATGCTGGAGCATTCATGCAACGGTCGTGGAGCCTACTCGCCTGACTCAGGCCGGGCAGGCGCATGCCAGTCCCCGCTCTTGCCCCCGCGCTTCTCAATCAGCCGCACCCCATCCATCACCATTCCCCGGTCCACCGCCTTGCACATGTCGTAGATCGTGAGGAGGGCCACCTGTACCGCGGTGAGCGCCTCCATCTCCACGCCCGTCACCCCCACCGTCTCGGTGGTTGCCTCGCAGGTCACGGCGCTTGCCGCTTCATCGATGGCGAATTCCACCGCCACGCGGGTCAGGGGAATCGGATGGCACAAGGGAATCAGATCGCTCGTCTTCTTGGCAGCCTGGATGCCCGCGATGCGCGCCACGCCGAGCACGTCGCCCTTTTTCGCCGTGCCCGATTGCACCAGCGCCAAAGTGGCCGGTTGCATGTGGATACGCCCGCTTGCGGTGGCGACACGATGCGTCACCGCTTTGCCGGACACGTCGACCATGTGGGCTTGCCCTTGGGCGTCAAAATGCGTCAGTCCACTCATGTTGCCTGGAACCTCTGGATGTTTCGTTCCATGATACGAGCCCGTCGCAGCGGCATCGCTGCCCTGGCCGCTGCGTTGATCCTGGCCTGGCAGGCGCCCCCCGCCGTGGCTCAACTGCCCAGCCTGGGCGACGCCACCGAGATCTCGCTCAGTGCCGAGCGCCGCATTGGTGACCGCGTCGCCCGCGAGCTGTTCCGCGACCCCGATTACATCGACGACCCCGTGCTGATGGACTACGTCCAGGGCATCTGGCAGCCGCTCATGGCGGCGGCCCGCCAGCGCGGCGATCTGGGTCCCGAGCTGGAGGAGCGCTTCGCCTGGCGCGTGCTGCTGGGGAAGGACCGCAGCATCAACGCCTTCGCCCTGCCCGGTGGCTGGCTGGGCGTCCACCTGGGGCTGATCGCCGCCAGTGGCAGTCGGGACGAGCTGGCGTCGGTGCTGGCGCACGAGCTCAGTCACGTGACCCAGCGCCACATCTCGCGCCTGATGACGCGGGAGAAGCAGCAGGCGCCGTGGATGATCGGCGCCATGATCCTGGCCGCGCTGGCCGCCAGCAAGAGCCCGGAAGCAGGCAAGGCCGTGGTCACCGGCGGACAGGCGCTGGCCGTGCAGAACCAGCTCAGTTTCTCGCGCGACATGGAGCGGGAAGCCGACCGCGTCGGCTTCGGCGTGCTCACGCAGGCGGGCTTCCGGCCCCAGGGGTTTGCCGGGATGCTGGAGCGCTTGCAACAGAGCGCCCGGCTGAATGAAGCCGGGTCGGCGCAGAGCTATCTGCGCACACACCCCTTGACGACCGAGCGCATGGCCGAGATGCAGTCGCGGCAGGTGCTCGAAGAGCGCGCCGCGGCACCGGCGGACCTCGAGCACGCCCTGATGGCCGCGCGGGCCCGGGTGCTCTCGACCCATGGGACCGACGCGCTGGCGGCCCTGGTACGTGAGGCGAATTCGTCCGCTTCCTCGGCCGACCCTTTGCGCATAACGCCGGCCGTGTACGCCGGCGCACTGGCCGCCGCCCGGCGCGGCGAAATGGATGTGGCTGAACGCTTGCGTGTTCGCCTGGGCACCCTGCTCGGGGCGGATGGAGCGAATCAACGCTTGCTACGTCTGCTGGCCATGGAATTCGCCGTGATGGGCGCACCCAGCAGCCCTGCTGTGTCGCTGGCCAGCGCCGCCCGGCTTGCCCGGCCGGAGCTGCTGTTTGGCGCCCAGCTCGCCATCAAGGAGGGTCGGGCAGGGCAAGCTTCCCAGGCCTTGCAGGCGTGGGTCGCCGAGCATCCGCAGGACGGCACCGCCTGGCAGATGCTGGCGCGTGCGAGCGCGGCGGACGGCCAGGCGCTGCGTGCGGTGCGTGCCGAGGCCGAGGCGCAGGTGGCCTGGCTGAACTATGCGGGTGCCATGGACCGGCTGCGCGCCGCGCAGGAACTCGCTCGGCGCAGCGGAGCGGACCACATCGAGGCGTCCATCATCGACACCCGCACGCGGCAGGTGGAGTCACTTCTTCGAGAACAGGCGCTCGAGCGCTGAATCGATGATGACGCCGAGGAAGGAATAGATCAGCGACCCCAGCAGCGCGGCCCCGAACCCGCGCACCTGAAAGCCTTGCAGCAGCCCCGAGGCCGCCCAGAACATCAGCGCGTTGATCACGAACAGGAACAGGCCCAGCGTGACGAGCGTGACGGGAAAAGTGAGCACGACGAGGACCGGCCGTACCAGCATGTTCAACAGGCCGAGCACCAGCGCGGCCAGGAGGGCCGTGGTGAAGTCGGGCACGCTTACCCCGGTGTAGATGTTCGCCACGAACAACAGGGCGATGGCGCTGAGCAACCATTTCGCGATGAGCTTCATGCGCGGCAGGATAGCAGCAGCCCGGCGCTATCATCCGCGTCCCCTACGACCCCCGCCATGGCCGCCATCCACATCACCGACATCGAGGCCGCGATCAACTACTGGCGCGAGCGCAAGCCGTCGCCCGATGGCGTGACGCTCGCGCCCGAGTTGCGCGCGCTGGCCGAGGTGTATGCGCTCATGGTTTTCTATCGCGAGGAGGAGGCTGCCGAGAAGGGCTTTCCGCCCGCCGCGTATGCCGCCTGGAAGGCCTGGTACGACACCACGCCGGACACACCCTGCATCGCGATCTGCTCCACCAGCCAGGGGGACGAGTCGTGCAAGGGCTGCGGCCGCAGCTTCGAGGAGGTGCAGCGCTGGCCGGAGATGACGCCGGCGGAAAAGCGCCAGACCTGGCGGCGCATCACGCTGCACGGTGACGCTTGGCGCTTCAACCGTTATCGCGAACGGTCCTGAAATCCATCTACTTCCAGCGCACGGGCTCCACGTCGATGCTGCGCGTCCCATCCCCCAGCATCAACGCACCGTCCTGTACCGTCGCCTGAAGTTGCATGCTGCGTGCCGCCATGGCAGCCAGCTGCTGGCTCTGTTCCGCGGGGATGCGGAACACCTCCAGCGATGCCAGGCGCGTGAGCTTGCCCTCGATGCCACGCCACCAGATCTCCGCCGCCGAGGAGAACACATACACCCGTACCCGGTCGGCCTTGCTGCAGGCCTTGGCCAGCGGCTTGTCCTCCGGCTGGCCAACCTCGATCCACAGGCGCGTGCGGCCGGTGAAGTCGCGCAGGTAGACGTCCGGGTTGTCCGGATCCGACAGCCCCGCGCCGAACGCCAGCTGGCCGTCGCCATCGCAGGTGGACTGCAGCTCGTGGGCGTTGAGCGCCAGCGCCACCAGGCGGATCATCATCCGCTCGTCGGTCTCGCTGGGGTGGCGTGCCAGGGTCAGTGCATGGTCGGCGTAGTAGCCGTGGTCGATGTCCGCCAGCTGCAGGCTGGCCTTGAAGATGGTCGATTTGAGCGCCACAGCTGGACGCTCAGGCGCGGCGGGCCAAGTCGGCGGCCAGGCCGGTGTAGCTGCCTGGCGTCATCGCCAGGAGTCGCTGTCGCTCCGCCTCGGGGATGGGCAGCGATTCGATCAGCGCCCGCAGGTCCTGGGGGCGGACGGTCTTGCCGCGCGTGACTTCCTTGAGCTTCTCGTAGGCGCCGGCGACGCCGTAGCGCCGCATCACGGTCTGGATCGGCTCGGCCAGCACTTCCCACGCCTGGTCCAGGTCCTCGGCCAAGGCCTCGGCGTTCAGTTCCAGCTTGGACAGGCCGATGCCCATGGAGTGATAGGCCAGCGCCGCGTAGCCGAGCGCCACGCCCATGTTGCGCAGCACGGTGGAATCCGTCAGGTCACGCTGCCAGCGCGAGATCGGCAGCTTCTCGGACAGGTGCCGCAGCAGCGCATTGGAAAGGCCCAGGTTGCCCTCGGCGTTCTCGAAGTCGATCGGGTTGACCTTGTGCGGCATGGTGGACGAACCGATTTCGCCCTCGCGCAGCTTCTGCTTGAAGTAGCCCAGGCTGATGTAGCCCCAGACGTCGCGCGACCAGTCGACGAGGATGGTGTTGGCACGGGCCACGGCATCGAACAGTTCGGCCATGTAGTCGTGCGGCTCGATCTGGATGCTGTAAGGCTGGAACGCCAGCCCCAGGCCGGTGGGCTCGGGCGTCTCGATGACCTTCCGGCTGAAGGCTTCCCAGTCGAAGCCGGGGAAGGCCGCCAGGTGCGCGTTGTAGTTGCCCACCGCACCGTTCATCTTCCCCAGCAGGCGCACCGCGGCGATGCGCTCGCGCGCCTGCGCCAGGCGCATCACCACGTTGGCGACCTCCTTGCCCACCGTGGTGGGGCTGGCGGTCTGGCCGTGGGTGCGACTGAGCATGGGCACGTCGGCGTACGCGTGGGCCATGCCGCGCAGCCGCTCGACCAGGTCGTCCAGCGCCGGCAGGATCACCTGCTCGCGCGCGGCCTTGAGCTGCAGCGCGTGGCTGGTGTTGTTGATGTCCTCGCTGGTGCAGGCGAAGTGCACGAATTCGGCGGCGGCGACCAGTTCGGGCCGGGCCTCGAAGCGCGACTTGAGCCAGTACTCCACGGCTTTCACGTCGTGGTTGGTGGTCTTTTCGATCTCCTTGATGGCCAGCGCATCGGCCTCGGAGAAGTTGCGCACCAGGCCCAGCAAATAGGTGCGGGCCCCCGGCGAGAGGGGTTTGAACTCGGGAAATCCGGCGTCGGACAGCGCGATGAACCAGCACACCTCGACCTGGACGCGGCGGTGCATGTAGCCCTGCTCGCTCATGAGGGGACGAAGCGGCGCCAGCCGGGCCGCATACCGGCCGTCCAGCGGCGACAGCGCGGCGATGGTGGAGAGCGTCATGGCCCGGATTGTAGGTGTCGCCTTCCAACCACCCCGGCCCCAGCCAGGCGGGGCAGTTCGGGGGCCGGACACTAGAATCGCCGGCAGTTCAACAGGTCGCGCCAGCCCCTCCCCAATGAAATTGATCGGAGCCATCACCAGCCCTTACGTGCGCAAGGTGCGCATCGTGATGGCCGAAAAGAAGCTGGATTACCAACTCGTGCTGGAAGACGTCTGGGCCGCCGACACCACCATCAGCCAATCCAACCCGTTGGGCAAGGTGCCATGCCTGGTGATGGAAGGCGGCGAGGCGCTGTTCGACTCACGCGTGATCGTCGAATACCTCGACACGCTTTCGCCGGTGGGCAAGCTCATTCCGGTGGTGGGCCGTGAGCGTGCCGAGGTCAAGACCTGGGAGGCGCTGGCCGACGGCGTGCTCGATGCCTTGGTGCTGGCCCGCCTGGAAGACCACTGGGCCGGACGCCAGCCGGGCGAGCGCAGCCAGGCCTGGATCGACCGGCAACTCGACAAGACCGACAGCAGCCTGCGCGCCATGAGCCTGGGCCTTGGCGACAAGCCGTTTTGCACCGGGATTCACCTCACCCTGGCCGACATCGCGATCGGCTGCGCGCTGGGTTATCTCGACTTCCGGTTTCCGCAGATCGACTGGCGAGCCGACCATCCCAACCTGGCCAAGCTGCACGACAAGCTGATGCAGCGCCCGAGCTTCACCGAAACCCGGCCCTCGTGAAAAAGCAGCCGGCCTTTGCGGCACGGCTGCCCGCAGCATAAAAACGCCGCGAAGCGCCCCAGAGCGAAGAGGGAGGGAGGGAGGAGGAGAAGAGTCGCCCCAGGATTGCGTCCGGGTCCAAGGACCTGGAAGGCTCCGCGGCAGGAAACGGGTCATCGAGTCACCGGTCCTGCTCCCAAGCCATCATGGATACCGCCCATCAGCCAGCGGTTCCCCTTGGCGGCTGGGCAAGCGTAAGAGTTTGTAGGCCAGCATGCTCCGTGCGGGGCATGGCCCTGCTCGCCCCTGCGGCGAGGGGTGCCGCTTAAAATTGCGGCGATCTTCTTTCGGACCCACCATGCTCTACCCCGAACTCTTCAAACAACTCGAGTCCGTCCGATGGGACATGGACAAGGACATTCCTTGGAGCCAGTTCGACGGTTCCCTTCTCTCCGACGAACAGGCGCAGACCATCAAGATGAACGCCATCACGGAGTGGGCGGCATTGCCGGCCACCGAGATGTTCCTTCGGGACAACCGTGACGACAGCGACTTTTCCGCGTTCATGTCGATCTGGTTCTTCGAGGAGCAGAAGCATTCGCTGGTGCTGATGGAGTATCTCAAGCGCTTCCGACCGGACCTCGTGCCCACCGAGCAGGAGCTCCACGAGATCCGCTTCGAGTTCGAGCCCGCCCCGGCGCTCGAGACGCTCATGCTGCATTTCTGCGGCGAGATCCGCCTCAATCACTGGTACCGGCGGGCCAGCGAATGGCACACCGAGCCCGTCATCAAGCACATCTACCAGACGCTGAGCCAGGACGAGGCGCGGCATGGCGGCGCCTACCTGCGTTACATGAAGCGCGCGGTGAACAAGTTCGGCAGCGAGGCCAAGGCCGCTTTCGCCAAGATCGGCGTGCTCATGGCCAGTGCTCGCCGCACCGCGCAGGCGCTGCATCCGACCAACCTGCACGTGAACAAGGACCTGTTCCCGCGCGACACCATCCAGAGCCGCCTGCCCGATCCTGAGTGGCTCGAGCATTGGCTGGACAAGCAGATCAAGTTCGACCTGCAGTGGGAGAACAAGGTCATCGAGCGCATCCTGCACAACATGAGCCTGCTGATGAACCGCAGCTTCAAGAGCGTGCAGGAGCTCAATCGCTATCGCAAGGAGATGCTGGCCGCGATGCAGCAGCCTGCCGACGCGACCCCCAGCCCCGCCTGATGCCGCACGCGAACGCCGCCGCCGCGTTCCTGCGCAAGATCGTTCCGAGAGACCAGGCGGCCGCTGCGGCGCGCCGTCTCCCCAGGCCGCTGGTGTTCACCAACGGCGTGTTCGACGTCCTGCACCGCGGTCACGTCACCTACCTGGCGCAAGCGCGTGAGCTGGGGGCGTGCCTGCTGGTCGCCCTCAACACCGACGCGTCCGCGCGCCGACTGGGCAAGGCACCCGACCGGCCATTGAACAACGAGCAGGATCGCGCGGTGATGGTCGCCGCCCTCGAGTCGGTGGGGCTGGTCACCTGGTTCGACGAAGACACCCCGGTGCAACTGCTGTCCGAGTTGCGGCCCGACATCTACGTGAAGGGCGGCGACTACGACATGCGGCGACTGGCCGAGACGGCACTGGTCGAGGGCTGGGGTGGCCGCTCGCTCGCCATCCCCTTCGTCGAGGGGTACTCGACCACGTCTTTCGTCCAGCGGGTCCGGGCGGGCTAGGGCGCAGGGGTAGGCACGGGCGGTGCGTCGGCCTTGCGGCCGCGCAGCCGCCGCACGCCGCGGCGCACCAGGTGCTCGAAGTCGTCGACATAGGTGAAGACCACCGGGATCACCAGCAGGCTCAGCACGGTGGACGTGATCAGGCCGCCGATCACGGCGATGGCCATGGGTGAGCGGAAGCTCGGATCGGCCGCACCCCAGCCCACGGCGATCGGGAGCATGCCCGCGGTCATTGCGATGGTGGTCATGATGATCGGCCGCGCTCGCTTGTGGCAGGCGTCGAGCAGCGCGTCCAGTCGGTTCATGCCGTGGTCGCGGCGGGCCACGATCGCGTACTCCACCAGCAGGATCGAGTTCTTGGTGGCGATCCCCATGAGCATGATCAGCCCGATCAGCGAAGGCATCGAAAAGCTCTTGCCGGCCAGCAGGAGCCCGACGAACGCGCCGCCCAGCGACAACGGCAGGGCCGCCAGGATGGTCACCGGGTGCAGGAAGTCCTTGAACAGCAGCACCAGCACGATGTAGATGCACGTCAGCCCGGTGAGCATGGCCAGGCCGAAGCTTGCGAACAACTCGCCCATCACCTCGGCATCGCCGACCTCCACCACTCGTACGCCCGGCGGCAGCCGTTGCAGCGAGGGCAGGCGTTCGACGGCCGCCTTGACGTCGCCCAGTGGCAGCCCCGAAAGCTCCAGCTCGAAGTTGATGTTGCGCGAGCGGTCGTAGCGGCTGATGACGGCGGGCCCGCCGGTGTACTCGACCTGAGCCACCTGTTTGAGCATCACCGGTCCGCGCGCTCCCGGCACCTGCAGCCGCTCCAGCACCGAGAGGTCCTGCTGCGCCGAGGTCTCGAGCTTGACCACGATGGGCACCTGGCGCTGCGCCAGGTTCAGCTTGGGCAGGGCCGCCTCGTAGTCGCCCAGGGTGGCGATGCGAAGCGTCTCGCCGATGGCGGCGGTGGTCACGCCCAGGTCCGCGGCCCGGGCGAAGTCGGGTCGCACCGCGACCTCGGGCCGCACCAGGCTGGCCGTCGATGAAATGCTTCCCAGGCCCGGGATGGTGCGCAGGTCGCGCTCGACCTCGCGGGCCGCCGCCGTGAGGGCCTGAGGATCTTCGCCGGACAGCACCAGGATGTACTTCTCCCCCGAACCCCCGAGGCCGACCTTGGTGCGGACACCGGGCAGAGGCTCCAGGGCGCGCCGGATGTCGTTTTCGATCGGCTGCTTGCGCGGGCGTTGCTGGCGCTCGGACAGCAGCACGGTCAGTGTCGCCTTGCGTACCTCGCTGGTGCTCGGCAGAAAGGGATCGGCGCCAGCCGTCCCGCCGCCGATGGTGGTGTAGACGCTCTCCACGTGCGGCACCCGCGTGATCAGGGCGCGCGCCTGTTCGGCAGCGTCGCGGGTCTGCGCGAGCGTGGCGCCCGGCGGAAGCTCCAGGTACACCTGGGTCTGCGAGTTGTCGTCGGGCGGAATGAAGCCGGTGGGCAGCAGCGGGATCAAGGCGACCGAGCCGAAGAAGAACAAAGTGGCCAGCACCATGGTGCTGATGCGGTGGCGCAGGCACCAGCGTGCGGCCACCAGGTAGGCGCCCAGCCAGCGCGGTTCGCGCTCGGCAGGCGGCATCGGCTTGAGCATGTAGGCGGCCATCATGGGCGTGAGCATCCGCGCCACCACCAGCGAGGCGAACACCGCCAGCGCGGCGGTCCAGCCGAACTGCTTGAAGAACTTGCCGGCGATGCCGCTCATGAAGGCCGTCGGCAGGAACACCGCGACCAGCGTGAACGTGGTCGCGATCACCGCCAAGCCGATCTCGTCGGCGGCTTCCATCGCGGCCTGGAGCGGTGTCTTGCCCATGCGCAGGTGGCGCACGATGTTCTCCACCTCCACGATGGCGTCATCGACCAGGATGCCCACCACCAGCGACAGCGCCAGCAGCGTCACCACGTTGATCGAGAACCCGAGCAGGTACATGCCCACGAAGGCCGGCAGCACCGACATGGGCAGGGCCACGGCGGATACGAAGGTGGCGCGCCCGTCGCGCAGGAACAGCCAGACCACCAGCACCGCCAGGATGGCGCCCTCGTACAGCAGCTTCATCGAGGCGTCGTACTCCTGCTGCACGGGGGTGACGAAGTCGAAGGCCTGGGTCAGCTCGATACCGGGATGGGCCGCCTTCAGTTCGGCCAGCGCCGCCTGCACGCCGGCGCCCACCTCGACCTCGCTCTCGCCCTTGCTGCGCGCGACCTCGAAACCCACGACCGGCCGCCCGTCCAGCAGCGCCGCCGAGCGGGGCTGCGCATGGGTGTCGGTCACGGTGGCCACGTCGGCGATGCGTACCGACCGACCACCCGACACCGGCACGCGGATCTGCGCGATCTCGTCGGCCGTGCGTACGGTGGCCAGGGTCCGCACCGGCTGCTCGCCGCTGCCGAGCTCGGTGCGGCCGCCGGCCACCTCGAGCTGCATCTGCCGCAGCTGGCGGGACACGTCGGCCGCGGTCACGCCCAGGGCCAGCAAGCGCTGCGGGTCGAGCGCCACCTGCACCTCGCGCGTGACGCCCCCCACCCGCGTCACCGCGCCCACGCCCTTCACCGCGAGCAGCTTGCGCGAGACCTCGTTGTCGACGAACCAGGACAACGCCTCGGCATCCATGCGCGCCGAGGCGATGGTGAAGGCCAGCACCGGCTGCCCCGCCAGGTCGAGCTTGCGGATCACCGGATCGCGCAGGTCCGAAGGCAGCTCCGAGCGGATGCTCGAGATCGCCGAGCGCACGTCGTCCAGCGCCTCCTGCGTGGGCTTTTCCAAGCGGAATTCCGCCGTGATCAGCGCCAGGCCGTCCTGCGCCCGGGTGTAGATGTGCTTGATGCCCTGCAGCGTCGCCAGCCGGTTCTCGATCTTGCGCGCGACGTCGGTCTCCATCTGCGCCGGCGAGGCGCCGGGCAGCGTGGCGGTGACGCTGACGGTGGGCAGGTCGATGTCGGGGAAGTTCTGCACCTTCATCGCCTGGAAAGCGAACAGGCCGGCGAAGGTGAGCAACACGAACAGCATGGCTGCCGGAATCGGGTTGCGGATGGACCAGGCGGAAACGTTCATCTCCGATCTCCGTGGCCGTCAGCGGGCTGCCGCCGGGCCGTTCACGGCGCCGTTGCCCGGACCATTGCCGGTGGCCGCAGCGGACGGCGGCTCCGCCACGCGGACCAGGTCGCCTTCGTTGAGGAAGCCGCCGCCCGAGGCGACGATGCGCACATCCGGCGCCAGCCCCTCCAGGATCTCGATGCGGTCGCCCACGATCTGGCCGGTGCGCACGCGCAGCAGGGTGACCCGGTTGTCCGGGTTCAGTCGTATCACGTACGAGAAGCCCTCGCGCACGACCACGGCAGATTGCGGGACCGTGAGCGCCTGCCGCTTGCCCAGCTCGAACACGCCGCGCGCGAACATCCCCGGGAGCGCTTTGCCGCCATCGCCGGAGCTCGGTTTCACGTCGACGTAGACCAGGGCCTGGCGCGTCTGGGGATCGACGGTCGGGCCGATCGTGCGCAACCGCCCCTGCAGCTGCGCGCCGCTGGCGGCGGTGACCTGGGCCGGCGTTCCGGGCCGCAGGCGCCCGAGCTCGCTGGCGGTGACCTCCGCACGCCACTCCAGCCGGCCCTGGCGGATCAGCCGGAACAGTTCGGTGCCGGATCCGACCACCCCGCCCACCGTGGCCGTGCGGCTGGAGATGATGCCGTCGTCCGGCGCCACCACGTGCAGCTGTCCCTGGCGCACCTCGCGTGCCTGCAACGCCGCCCGCGCGGCCTGGACCCTCGCCTCGGCGGTCTGGGCGGCCGTGATGTACTGGTTGATCTGCGCCTCCGACAAGGCGCCGGTGGCTTCCAGGCTGCGGGCACGCTGGGCATTGGCCTTGGCGTCGGCCGCCGCGGCTTCGGCTTCGGCCAGCGCGGCGCGGGCCTGCGCCGCCTCGGCGTTCACGGTTTCGCGCGCGAAGGTGGCCAGCACCTGGCCTCGCTTGACGGTGTCGCCGACGTTCACGCGCACCTCGACCAGGCGTTGTCCCCCGGTCTCGGCGCCCACGATCGCCTCCTGCCAGGCCGCCAGGTTGCCGTTGGCGGCCAGGGTCTCGACGACCGTGGTGCGCTGGGCGGTGGTGGTGTTCACCGTCAGCGACGGATTGGCGCTGGGCGCCTGTTTCTCGGTGGCGGGCGCTGGGGCGCCACGCTCGCCGCTGCAGCCGGCCAGCAACGCAAGCGCCAGGAGCGCGAGCCCGAGCCCGAGGACGCCGGGAAATCGGTCGGTCGATGTCATGGGGAGGTTCCAGGTTGGAGGGCGCCGCTGCGTTGCGCAAGGGGCGTGCCGGTGCCTGGCTGCCAGGCACCGCCGGCGGAGCGGTACAGGCGGGTCCAGGCCAGCTGCAAGTCGCGGTAAAGCTCGGCCAGCGCGGTCTCGGCGGCCAGCAGGCTGCGCCGGGCGTCTTCGAGTTCGACCAGGCTGGCCAGCCCGGCGCGGTAGCGCGCCTCGGTCGCTTCGAAGGAGGTGCGGAAATCCTGGGCAGCGCCGCGCACGGCTTCGCTGCGGGTGCGAGCGCTCTCCAGCGCGACCAGGGCCTGTTCGACCTCGCTGACCGCCTGCCGCGCCCGCCCGCGGTACACCGCCACCGCCTCGTCGTAGCGCGCGCGGGCGCCGTCCAGGTTGGCGGCGCGGCGGCCGGCGTCGAACAGCGGCACCGACACGGCCAGCGGCCCCAAGGTCCAGGTCTGCGCGTCCGTGGTTGAGCCGCGCAAATGGACCAGGCCGGCATTGATGGAGCCGCCGAGGGTCACTCGCGGGTACTGGTCGGCCCAGGCCGAGCCGATCTCGGCGCGCGCCGCCTCGATGGCCTGCTCGGCCTGGTACAGGTCAGGGCGCTGCGCCAGCACCTCGGCAGGGAGGGCGGACACCGTGAACAGCTCGGCGCCGACCGGGACCTGGCGCTCGGCCAGGTCGGCCCGCAGTTCGGCGACCGGCACGCCGGTCAGCGCGGAAAGCGCGTGTCGCTCGGTTTCGCACTGCGCGCGTTGCACCGCCCGGCGCACCTCGCCTTCGGAACGGCTGGCACGCGCCAGGGCGGCCGTGGCGGGGGGCGTGAAGCCCGCTTGCTGGCTGAGCTGGGTGAGGCGGGCGGTCTCGGCGCGGGAGCGCAGATCGGCCTCGGCGACCCCGAGGAGCATTTCGCAGGCGCGCAGCCGGAAGTAGCTGGCGGCGGTTTCGGCGGCCACCGACACCCGGGCCTCGTGCCAGCCGGCCTCGGCGCTGCGCACGCGGGCCTGGGCCGCGTCGACGCGATCGCGGCGGGCGCCGAACAGATCGATCTCCCAGCCGGCCTGCACACCCACCTGCGCGGTGGTGGCCAGGGGCAGTGGGGGCTGGGCATTGCCACGGCTGAGGGCGGCGCTGCCGTCCAGGGTCGGCAGGAGGGCCGCCTCGGCGCTGCGGCGCGCGGCCCGCGCCTGTTCCAGCCGGGCCAGGGCGGCGTCGAGGCTGGGGCTTTCCCGCTGAGCTCTTTCGAGCAGTCGCGTCAGCACCGGGTCGCCCAGTTGCCGCCACCACGCCTGCAGGTCCGCCACGCGACCGCCATGCGGTAGCGGGGTTGCCCATTGCGGTGGCGCCTCGAAGGCCGGCAGTGGCTCGATCGGCGGCGGCCGCAATGGCGTGCAGGCCCCCAGGCCAAGCGGCAGCAGCAACGCGACCAGCCGAAGTCTCTTCATCAAGCTGCTCCTTTAGCGGTCGGGCGCCATTGTGGCGCCAGCGCCGCGGCTCATCCGGTGAAGACGGCGTTCCACAACGCCAGCACCGCTGCCCGTTCCTTTGCCACTTGGGCGGGTTCGACCTGCGTCGGCTGCTCGTTCAGGCGCGCCAGGTGCTGCACCCGCCGCAGGCTGCGGTAGGCGGCGGCGGCGGCCTGGCCCACCTCCGGCGGCAGCAGCCCACCGGCCTCGGCGCGCTGCAGCAGCGCGATGTTGCCCACGTTGGGGATCAGCTCCGGGTGGGTGGCGGCGTGGGCGAGCACCAGGTACTGCACCGCGAACTCGGCATCGACCATGCCGCCGGGGCTGTGCTTGATGTCGAAGCCGCCGCCGCGCACCGGGTGTGCGGCGCGGACTTTCTCGCGCATGGCGACGATTTCCTGGCGCAGTGCGTGTTGGTCGCGCGGCGCGGTGATCACCGCCTGCCGCACGGCGTCGAAGCGAGGCGCCAGCGTGGGTTCGCCCATGATGAAGCGGGCGCGCGTCATGGCCTGGTGCTCCCAGGTCCACGCGGTGTTGCTGCCGCGGTTCTGCTGGTAGTCGGCATAGGCCTGGAACGTGGTGATCAGCAGGCCCGAGTTGCCGTTGGGCCGCAGCGCCGTGTCGATCTCGAACAGGTCACCCTCGCCGGTCTTGGTGGTCAGCCAGTTGATCAGCTTGCGCACCAAGGCGGTATAGGTCTCCGGGGCCGACTCGTGCGGATCCTCGAAGACGAACACGATGTCCAGGTCGCTGCCGTAGCCGAGCTCCTTACCGCCGAGCTTGCCGTAGCCGATGATCGCGAAATGCGGCTGCTCGTCGTGGCGGTTGCGCAGCCGCTGCCAGACCCAGGCCGCGGTGACGCGCAGCACCGAATCGGCCAGCGCGCTCAGGTCGTCCGCCACCTGCTCCACCGTCAACCGGCCCTCCAGGTCGCGCGCCAGCGTTCGCATGACTTCGGCGTGGTGCGCGCGGCGCAGCAGGTCGAGCAGGGCTTCGTCGTCGTCCTCGTTGGTACGGGCCAGGGCTGCGCGGCGCTCGTCCAGCTCGCGCTCGAAGTCGGCGGGGCTGAAGCGCTCGTCCAGGAACGCCTCACCCGCCAGCTCGTCGATCACCCCCGGGTGCTTGAGCAGGTAGCGCGCCGGCCACCGGGCGGCGCCGAGCAGGCGCAGCAGCCGCTCGTGCACGCCGGGACGCTCCAGCAGCAGCGCCAGGTAGCTTTCGCGCCGCAGCAGCGGCTCCATCCAGTCGGCCATGCGCAGCGCAGCGTCTTCGGTGACCCGACCTTCCTGCAGCCACTGGGCGGTGCGCCAGACGAGGCGCAGCAGTCGGCCCCGGGCATCGTCACGCAGCGCCAGCACGCGCGGGTGCTCGCGCCAGCCCTGCAGGCGCTCGCGCAGGCGCCCCGGCAGTTCCGCCAGCAGGGTTTCGAAGTCGAGCGTGGGTGTCCGCCGGCCGTTGTGGCAGCCCTTGCAGCTGTCGGCGCCGCCGAGCAGGCGGTCGAACTCCTGCGCCACGAGCTCGCGATGGCGGTCCAGCTCGCGCAGGAAGTCGCAGCAATCGCCAAAGCCCAGGGTTCGCGCGATCCAGTTCAGGTCCCCGTCGGCCTGTGGATCGCAGGCCATGGGCAGCACATGCGTCTGCTGGTCGTCCAGGTACTGGATACGGTGCTCGACCTGCCGCAGGAACACATAGGCCGCCGCCAGGTCGTTCGCGGTTTCGGGCGCCATCAGCCCGGCGGCCGCCACCCGCTGCAGCGCGTCCAGGGTGGGGCGGGTCCGCAGCTCGGGGAACTGGCCGCCGCGCACCACCTGCAACAGCTGCACCGTGAACTCGATCTCGCGGATGCCGCCGCGGGACAGCTTGACGTCGTTGGCCCGCTCGGGCCGCCCGGCCGCACGCCGCGCCGCGTGCTCGCGGATCTGCCGGTGCAGGTCGCGCAGCGACTCGAAGACGTTGTAGTCGAGGTAGCGGCGGAACACGAAGGGCAGCACGCTGGAACGCAGGGCCTGGGCGCTGCCGTCCTCGATGGCGGCGCGCGGCGCGACCACGCGGCTCTTGAGCCAGGCGAAACGCTCCCACTCGCGGCCCTGCACCTGGAAATAGTCTTCCAGCGCGCCCTGTGAAATCGCCTGCGGGCCCGAATTGCCATGCGGGCGCAGCGCCAGGTCGATGCGGAAGACGAAGCCGTGTTCGGTGGTTTCGCCCAGCAGCCCATAGACGAGCTTGACCGCCTTGCCGAAGTATTCGTGGTTGGTGATGCGTGCGCGCCCGTCGACGCCGGTGGTCTCGCCGTCGTGGTCGTAGACATAGATGAGATCGATGTCGCTGGACACGTTGAGCTCGCGGGCGCCGAGCTTGCCCATGCCCACCACCCAGAGCCGGGCGCGTTCGCCCGATTCGCCGCGGGGCTCGCCGTGGACGGTGTCGAGCTGGGCAAAGCTCTCGAGGCAGGCCTGGTCCAGCGCGAACTCGGCCAGCTCGGTCATGGCAGTGGTCACGGTCTCGAGGGGGGCACCGTGGTCGCAGTCCAGGCCCACCAGGCGTTCCAGCGTGAGCTGGCGCACGATGCGCAGCGCCGTGGCGGTCGGCTCGCCGCGCGCGCACAGGCGCTCGAAGGCGATGCGAAAGCTCTCACGCACGGGAGCGCCCGGAGGCAGCAGCCCCAGGTCGTCGCCGTAGCGTCGGCGCAGGCGTTGCACCAGCCTGGAATGGCCGGACAGCGGCTGTGATGAAAGGCCTTGGGGTGGCAGGACCTCTGGAGGCTGCTCGGGATCGGCGTTGGCACCGGGGCTCATAATTCCTGCCACTTCAGAGTTTCCATGAACGATTCGCTGCTGCCTTCGCGCGCGCTGCGCGTTTTTTCTGCCCTTGCCAGCGCGTTGTGGTGGCTGCTGGTCGCGTTCTGGGTGGTGCTCGCGCTCGCCTGGGGCGCGTTGCACGGGTGGATTGTGCCGCGCATCGGAGAGCTCACTCCGCGCCTGGAAATGCAGGCCACGCGGGCGCTGGGGGTTCCGGTTCGCATCGGGTCTGTCTCCGCCCGCAGCGACGGGCTGATGCCCACCCTGGAGTTGCGTGACGTGGTCCTGCACGATGCCCAGGCCCGCGAAGCCCTGCGCCTGGCGCGGGTGGTGGCGGCGGTGTCGCCGCGCTCGTTGTGGAACCTCGGCTTCGAGCAGCTGGTCATCGAAAGCCCCGAACTCGAGGTTCGCAGGATGCCCGACGGGCGCTTTCAGGTGGCGGGGCTGGAGCTGTCCGGTGAGCGCGGCGAGGACGATCGCGCGGCGGACTGGTTCTTTCGCCAGAAGGAGGTGCTGGTGCTCGGTGGCCTGCTGCGCTTCGTGGACGAAACGCGCCCGGCATCGCCGGCGCTGGCGCTCAGCGACATCCGCTTCGTCAGCCGCAACAGCGCGCGCCGTCATTCGATGCGGCTCGATGCGACCCCGCCGCCCGAATGGGGCAGCCGTTTCCAGGTAAGCGGTGTGTTCCGCCAGCCCCTGTGGTCGGTGCATCCCGGCCGATGGAGCGACTGGACCGGGCAGCTGCATGCGGATGTCGCCTCGCTGGATCTGTCGCGGCTGCGCGATCACACCGGCTGGGGCGCGTCGCTGCGGGACGCGCGCGGCGCCCTGCGCGCCTGGATCGACATCGAGCAGGGGCGCGCGGTCGGTGGAGCCGCCGATGTCGACCTGCGGCAGGTCCGGGCCCGGTTCGCACCCGATCGGCCGGTCCTGGCGCTGGACGCGTTGTCGGGTCGTGTCGACGGCCACTGGACCGCTCGGGGTTTCGACCTGCAGACCCGCCGCCTCCGGTTCCAGCTCCAAGGCGGACCGCGCTGGCCGGGCGGCGATGTCAGCTTGAACTGGCAGCAGGCCCTGGGCCGCCAGCCGGCCCACGGAAGCGTGGGCGCCGATCGGCTGGACATCGGCGCGGTCGCCCAGCTGGCGCGCCACCTGCCTGTCGATGCGCGATGGCAGACCCTGCTGGCGCGCCATGCGCCCTCGGGCGCGGTGGAGTCCTTGCAGGCCCGATGGCAGCTGGCCGCGGGTGGCCCACGGTACAGCGCGAGCGGGCGGGCGACGCAGCTGGCATTGGCCGCCGGCGGCGGGGTGCCGGGCGTGCGCGGGGCCGATGTCGAGTTCGACGCCTCCGACACGGGCGGCAAGGCGCGCGTGCGGGTCCAGGGCGGGGCCGTGGACCTCGCCGGCATCCTGCAGGAGCCCCTGGTGCCCATCGAGCAGCTGGCCACCGACCTGCAGTGGCGCATCGCCGGCGGGCGCCTCAACGTCGAGGCCCGCGGGATGGAGCTGCGCAACGCCGACCTGCGGGCGCACGGCCAGGCGAGCTGGCGCAGCGCAGAAGCCAGGCGACCCGACCAACCCGGCCTGCTCGACCTCGACATCGCGATCACGCAGGCCGACGGCGCCCGCGTGGTGCGCTACCTGCCGCTCTCGATCGGGCAAGGCACGCTGGACTACGTGCGCGCATCGGTGCAGGGTGGTCGCATCAGCGATGGGCGCATCCGTGTCCGTGGTGACCTGCACCACTTCCCCTTCGCTGATCCGCGCCAGGGCGAATTCCGCATCAGCGCCAAGGTGCGCGACCTGACCTATGCCTTCGCGCCGCCAGCGGTCGCGCCCTCCGCCGAGGGCCAGTGGCCGACGCTGGCGCAGCTCTCGGGCGAGCTGCTGTTCGAGCGCAACGGCATGTTCGTCCGCGGCGCGCAGGGACGGTTCGCCGGATTCCCGGGGCTGCTGGTGCAGGCCGATGCCAGCATCCCCGACTTCTCCAGCAGCACGGTCAATGTCACCGGGCTGGTTCGCGGGCCGCTGGCCGAATCGGTGGCCGTCTTCAACGCCATGCCGGTGGCGGCCTGGGTCGGCCAGCCGCTGGCGCAAGCCTCGGTGGACGGCCCGGCGGATGTGCGGTTGCGGCTGGCGCTGCCCCTGGCGCATCTGGCGGACTCGAAGGTGCAGGGGAGCGTCGTTCTCTCCGGCAACGAGCTGCGCCTGCGGCCCGATGTGCCGGCCTTGTCGCGCACACGGGGCACGGTGGCCTTCCACGAAGGCGGGTTCTCGATCGCGGGCGCGCAGGCCCGGGCCCTGGGCGGCGAGGTGCGGATCGATGGCGGCACCCGTGCGGCCGCCAGCGCCGCCGAGGCACCCGTGCAGCTGCGGCTGCAGGGCACGGCCAGTGCCGAGGGCCTTGCCGGGTCCGCCGAGCTGGGGGCGGTGACCCGGCTGGCGCGCCGCGCCAGCGGCAGCGCGGCCTACACGGCGCTGATCGACATCCGCGACAGCGGGGTGGACCTCGGCATCGACAGCAACCTCCAGGGCCTGGCACTGGACCTGCCGGCGCCCCTGGCCAAGGCGGCCGAGGCGGCCCTGCCGGTGCACGTGGGCGTGAGGGCGCTGCCGGGTGCGCCCTCCACCGACCGGGTGTCGGTGCGACTGGGGCAGTTGGTTCTGGCGGTTTTCGAGCGTGACGTGTCGGGCCCGCAGGCGCGGGTGTTGCGCGGGGCGATCGGCGTGGGCCTGGGTGCCGGCGAATCGGCGCCCTTGCCCGCCCGTGGCGTGCTGGCCAACGTGCGTCTGGACAGCGTGAACCTGGACGCCTGGCAGGAGGCCCTGTCGGGCCTGGCGCCCGCGGCCGGTCCCGCTTCGCGGGAAGCGTCCGCCGGCGGCGCCGCGGGGTCGGACTACCTTCCCACCATCCTGGCCGTGCGGGCGCGCGAGCTCAAGATGCAGGGCCGCACGCTCGACCAGGTGGTGGTGGGCGGCTCGCGCGAGGGACCGGTCTGGCGCGCCAACGTGGACGCCGACCAACTCGGTGGCTATGTCGAATACCGCCAGCCGTCCGATGGCAACCCGGGGCGGGTGCTGGCCCGGCTGGCCCGGCTGTCGATCGCCGCCTCCCATACCGACGAGGTCGAGTCGCTGCTCGACCAGCAGCCTTCCAGCATTCCGGCGCTCGACGTGGTGGTCGACGACTTCGAGCTGCGCGGCCGCCGGCTCGGCCGGCTGGAGATCGAGGCCACCAACCGCGGAACGACCACGGCCGCGGGAGCGCCGGAGTGGCGCCTGAACAAGCTGCGGCTGTCCATGCCCGAGGCCGTGTTCAGCGCAAGCGGCAACTGGGCCCCCGCGCGCGCCGGCGCACGCGAACGCCGGCGCACGGCGATGAACTTCAAGCTCGACATCTCGGACTCCGGCGCGCTGCTGTCGCGGCTGGGCATGCATGACGTGATCCGTCGCGGCAGGGGCCAGCTCGAAGGCGAGGTCGCCTGGATGGGGTCTCCGCTGGCGCTGGATTACCCCAGCCTCACCGGCGAGGTCGACGTGGGCATCCAGGCGGGCCAGTTCCTCAAGGCCGAACCCGGCCCGGCCAAGCTGCTGGGGGTGTTGAGCCTGCAGTCCCTGCCCCGCCGCCTGTCCCTGGATTTCCGCGATGTATTCTCGGACGGCTTCGCGTTCGACTTCGTGCGCGGACACATGAAGATCGAGCAGGGGGTCGCCAGCACCAACAACCTGCAGATGAAGGGCGTCAATGCCGCGGTGCTGATGGACGGCAGCGCCGACCTGGCACGCGAGACGCAGGACCTGCGGGTGATCGTGGTGCCCGAGATCAACGCCGGCACGGCGTCGCTGGTCGCCACCGTCATCAACCCCGCCATCGGCCTGGGCACCTTCCTCGCCCAGATGTTCCTGCGCGAGCCGCTCATGCGGGCGGCCACGCAGGAATTCCATGTCGACGGCACCTGGAGCGACCCGCGCGTGACCCGCGTGCGGCGCCAGGAGTCCCGCCTGGCGCGGGACGCGAACGCACGCGCCGCCATGGCGCAAGGGAGCTAGGCATGCCGCTGCAGGTCGCCGCCATCCAGATGGTCTCGTCCACCGAGTTGGACGACAACCTCGCCACCGCCCGCGGGCTGGTCGACCAGGCCGCGCGCCAGGGCGCCGAACTGGTGGTGCTGCCCGAGTACTTCTGCCTCATGGGCCGTCGCGACGCCGACAAGCTGGGCGTGCGCGAAGAACCCGGCAGCGGACCGGTGCAGGACTTCCTGGCCCGCACGGCCCGCGAGGCCGGGGTGTGGCTGGTCGGGGGCACGCTGCCGCTGCGCGCCGGGGACGAGCAGCGCGTGCGCAACACGACACTGGTGTACTCGCCGAACGGTGACTGCGTCGCGCGCTACGACAAGATCCATCTGTTCCGCTTCGACAACGGCCGTGAGCGCTACGACGAATCGCAGGTGATCGAGGCGGGGGTCGAGCCTGCCACCTTCGAGCTGGCCTCGCGCGACGGCCGCTCCTGGCGCATCGGCCTGTCGGTCTGCTACGACCTGCGCTTTCCCGAGTTGTACCGGCGCCTGGCCGCCGCGGGTGCCGAGGTGCTGCTGGTGCCCAGTGCCTTCACCCACACCACGGGGCAGGCGCATTGGGAGGTCTTGCTGCGGGCACGCGCCATCGAGAACCTGGCCTGGGTGATCGCGCCGGCCCAGGGCGGCCTGCATGCGAACGGCCGGCGCACCTGGGGCCACTCGATGGTGATCGAGCCCTGGGGCCGGGTGGCCGCGTGCCGCGAAGAGGACGGGGCCGGCGCGGTCATGGCCACGCTGGACGAGTCGCGCCAGGCCGAGGCACGCCGGCAGTTGCCCGCGCTCGAACACCGGGTCCTCTGAAGTGAAAGTCCACCCCGAAGCGCCTTCGGCGCCTCCCTTCGAGGGGCGCCACCAGCGGCCTGGTCAAGCCGGTTCCGCGGTGGCCCGCGGTCGCCGGGTCTGCTTCCATGCATCGCGGCTGATGCGCAGCATCGTGGAAAACTGAGATGCCAGACAGCGATCCCGTCGAGCTCGCCTCGGCAGGCCCTGCCGGTGCTGCGCAGCCGGCTTCGCCGTCTCCCCGGTGGCGCGCCCTCGAGGGGAGGGCCCCGACGGTGTTCCGGGTGTGGTCCGTTCTCTTCGATTCGCGCTGGCTGCTGTGGACCTTGCTGCTGGCGCTGGTTGCGGTGCTCCTCGGGACGCTCGTCTGGCTGGCCGGTCGCTACGAGGCCAGCCAGGTCCAGGGCGGCCTCGAGCGCGACGCGGCGGCGGCGGCCGGTGACATCCGGTCCGGCCTGGCTCGCAACGCGCAAACGCTGCAGGCCCTGCACAGCACCAGCCACAACGTCACCGACTGGGACAGCCAGGCCGCTCAGCTGCTGCGCGACATGCGGGAGTGGCTGCGGCTGGAGTGGCGCGACCCCGGGCTGCGCACGATCGCCGTGGCCGAGACCCCGTACCGGGCGCCGGTGTTCGAGCGCCTGGGCCGGGCGCAGATCCAGCCCGACCTGCAGCTGGCCTGTGCGCAGGCGCGCCGCCTGGGCGGCGCGGCCTACTCGGCCAGCTACTTCTTGCCGCAGCCGGACGGCATGGGCATGGAGGTGATGGACCTGTGCCTGCCGCTGGTCCACGCCGGCGAGGTCACCGGCTATGCGGTGGCCACCTATTCGCTCAACGAGCTGCTGGTCGGCATGGTCGGGCCGCAGCTCTCGCGCAGCCAGCAGGTGTCGTTCAACGAGCCCGACGGCACCCGGCTGGCGCTGCATGGCATTGCCCAGCGGGGCAGCCGCACCTTCTCGGCCCAGCAGCTGCTGGACCTGCCCGGCACCACCATCCTGTTGCGCCTGGACAGCTGGCGCATCGCGCCCGACCTGTTCCCCAACGTGCTCACCGCGCTCGTGACGGCGATGTCCATCACGCTGATGGTGGTGCTCACCATGCTGGTCAAGGACATGCGCCGCCGGGTGCAGGTGGAACAGGACCTGGCCGACGCATTGGCCTTTCGCAAGGCGATGGAAGACTCGCTCGTCACCGGCCTGCGCGCGCGTGACCTCGAAGGGCGCATCACCTATGTCAATCCGGCCTTCTGCGAGATGGTGGGCTTCACCGCCGACGAGCTGCTGGGGCGGCCGCTACCCGCGCCCTACTGGCCGCCCGAGCTGGCGGGCGAATACCAGAAGCGCCAGGAGATCCGCCTGGCCGGCCAGCACACCCCGCCGCGCGACGGGTTCGAGTCGGTCTTCATGCGCAAGGACGGCTCGCGCTTTCCGGTGCTGATCATCGAGGCCCCGCTGATCAACGCGCAGGGCACGCAGACCGGCTGGATGAGCGCGTTCCTGGACATCAGCGAGCAGCGCCGGATCGAGGAGTTGTCGCGGGCCAGCCAGGAGCGCCTGCAGGCCACGGCCCGCCTGGCCACGGTGGGTGAAATGGCTTCGCTGCTGAGCCATGAGCTGAACCAGCCGCTGGCGGCGATCGCCAGTTACGCGACGGGCTCGCTCAACTTGCTTCGGAACGGCGATTCCGATGGTCTGGAAGGCGCCCTCCAGCGCATCGCGCAGCAGGCCGAGCGCGCCGGCAAGGTCATCCGCAGCGTGCACGACTTCGTCCGGCGCCGCGACCAGGCGCGCGAGCCGGTGTCGCCGCAGGCGCTGGTGGAGGCGGTGATGCCGCTGGTCACGCTGCAGGCGCGCAAGCTGGGGGTGACGGTGCTCACCCGCCTGCCGGCCGGGCTGCCCCAGGTCACCTGCGACCGCACCATGGTCGAGCAGGTGCTGTTGAACCTGGCGCGCAACGCCATGCAGGCCATGGACGCGGGCCGGGTGCTGCGGCCGGCCCTCACCATCCAGGCACGGCGCGTGCGCCCGGGGGAGCTCGGTGGCAAGGCCTGGGTGGAGTTCGCCGTCGTCGACATCGGCCCCGGCATCTCGCCCCAGGTGCGCCAGCAGCTGTTCACGCCCTTCTTCACGACCAAGGCCGAAGGCATGGGCCTGGGCCTGTCGTTGTGCCGCACGGTCATCGAGCAGCACGGCGGCGCACTCGGATTCGAGCCGAACCTGCCCCAAGGTACGATCTTCCGGTTCACGCTGCCAGCGTCCGACACCGCGCCCAGCATGCCCGCACCCGCCCCCATTACCGCCTGACCGTTCCGCCATGCAGCCCGTCCAGGACGCCATCGTCTACATCGTCGATGACGATGCCAGCGTGCGCGAAGCGCTCGCCTGGCTGCTGCGCTCACGACGGCTTGCAAGCGACACCTTCGCCAGCGGGACGCAGTTCGAGGCCATGCTGGCGCGCGGCTTCAAGCCGGCGCAGGCCTGCTGCCTGCTTCTCGACGTGCGGATGCCGGGCGTCAGCGGTCTGGCCCTGTTCGATCAGCTCGCCGAGCTGGGGCTGGTGGAGGTGATGCCGGTGATCTTCCTCACCGGGCATGCCGACGTGCCGACCGCGGTGGGCATGGTCAAGCGGGGCGCGTTCGACTTTTGCGAGAAACCGTTTTCCGACAATGCGTTGGTCGATCGCATCGAGCAGGCCCTCGCCCGCTCGGCCGAGGTGCTGGAGCGCCGGCGCCAGGCGCAGCGCCTGCGCGACCGACTGGCCGAGCTCACCCACCGTGAGCTCGACGTGATGCGGCTGGTCGCCCGGGGATTGCCGAACAAGCTGATCGCCGACGAACTGGACATCAGCGTGCGCACGGTCGAAGTGCACCGCGCGCGGGTGTTCGACAAGATGGAAGTGAAATCGGCCGTGGAGCTGGCCAATGCGCTGCGTGATGCGGCTTAGGCAGCCTGGGCGACCTAGGCCTGGTCGTCGCCGCGCTTGTCGTCCGCCGGCGGCGGCTCGCCCCGCGGGCGGCCAGAGAACATGGTCCACCAGACGATGGCCACCAGAACCACCAGGGCGAGCAAGGCTTCGAGCAGGATCAACAGCATGAGACAGACGTGGCGGTGGTTGGGCCCCGCGATTCTAGGAACACTGGCGGGCTGCGGCGGCGTGCCGCTGATCGTCGAACAGGGTCCGGCCGGGCCGGTGCCGCCGCAAGCTGCGGCGGATGTGGCGGCACCGGCCGCGGCTCCGGCTGATGGGCCGGTGCTCGTGCGTGGCCGCAGCCGCTGGGTACCGGTGGGTTGGGAGGAGCTTCCGGGCTTCGAGGAGGACGCGCTGCACGAGGCCTGGAACGCCTGGCTCAAGAGCTGCGAGCGGCCACCGGCGCCGTTGGCGGCGCTGTGCCCGCAGGTGCGGCAGCTCGCGATCGCCCCGCCCGAGGAGCAGCGGGCCTGGCTGCGCCGCCAGCTGCAGCCGTATCGCGTGGAATCGCACGGTGGCGCCGCGGAGGGCCTGCTCACGGCCTATTACGAACCGGTGTTCGAGGCTCGCCGGCAGGCCGCACCGGGGTTCGGCGTGCCGCTGTACGCACCGCCACCCGGCCTGGGCCAGCGCCGGCCCTGGCACACCCGGCAGGAGATCGACACCCAGCCGGTGGTGCGCGCCCAGTTGCAGGGGCGCGAGATCGCCTGGCTGGCCGATCCGGTCGACGCGCTGGTGCTGCAGATCCAGGGGTCGGGCCGGCTGCGCCTGACCGAGCCCGATGGCCAGCGGAAGCTGGTCCGGCTGGCTTACGCCGCAACCAACGACCAGCCCTATCGAAGCGTCGGGTCGTGGCTGCTGCAGCAGGGGGCGGTGCGCGACGCCTCCTGGCCCGGCATCAAGGCCTGGGTGCGCGCCAATCCGCAGCGGGTGCAGGAGATGCTGTGGAGCAACCCCCGGGTGGTCTTCTTCCGCGAAGAGCCGCTCGCGGGGTTCGATGCCGCTTTCGGACCGCGGGGTGCGCAGGGGGTGCCGCTCACGCCGGGCCGGTCGATCGCGGTCGACAGGGAGAGCGTTCCCTACGGCACGCCGGTCTGGCTCGCTTCCACCGGGCCGCAGCTGGAATTGCGCCGGCTGGTGCTGGCCCAGGACACCGGCAGTGCCATCGTCGGGGCCGTGCGGGTGGACTGGTTCACCGGCTGGGGGCAGGAAGCCGGCGAGCTGGCCGGCCGGCTCAAGCAGCCGGTGCGGATGTGGGTGCTGTGGCCTCGAGGCGGTCCGCCGCCCGGTTGAGCGGGCATTTCAGGCGGGCGCGTGAGGCTCCAGCGGCCAGATGCTGGCCGCCTTGACTTCGCCCAGCGAAAAGCGCGTGTGCAGGTCCTTCACGTTGGGCAGGTTCAGGAGCACCTCGCGAGCGAATTGCGAGAAGGCGTCCAGATCGCGCGACACCACCTGCAGCTCGAAGGTGCCGGTGCCGCTGATGTAGTGGCACGAGATGACCTGCGGCAGCCGCCGGATCGCTTCCTCCATGCGCCGGGTGCCGTCGGCGGTGTTGCGTTCCGCATCGATCCGCACGAAGGCCAGCACGCCCAGCCCGACCTTGTGCCGGTCGATCACCGCGTGGTAGCCGGTGATGAGGCCGGCTTGCTCGAGCGCCCGCACGCGGCGCCAGCAGGGCGCCGCCGACAGCCCGACCCGCTGTGCCAGTTCGGCGTTGGTCAGGCGCCCCTCGTTCTGCAGCTCGCGCAGGATGAGCCAGTCGAACTTATCGAGTCTTTCCATCGGGTGCCCATTGCAGCAATAGTCTTTCAAATACTAGTCGTAAACGTACATAGAAAGCAATCAACGATCGGCGCTGCCCACCTACACTGACCCGACCCGCTACCGGAGAGAGACACGCCATGAATGCCCCGTTGCCCGACCATGTCCGACAGGCCCTCGAGACCGTTTCGCTGGACGACAAGTACGCGCTCGACGTGGGTCGTGCGTTCATGAGCGGGGTGCAGGCGCTGGTGAAGCTGCCGATGCTGCAGCACCGGCGCGACGAACGCGCCGGCCATCGCACCGCCGGGTTCATCAGCGGTTATCGCGGCTCGCCGCTGGGCGGCTACGACCAGGCCCTGTGGAGCGCGAAGGCGCACCTGGCCGCGCACGACGTCGTGTTCCAGCCGGGCGTGAACGAGGAACTCGCCGCCACCGCGCTGTGGGGCACGCAACAACTGGGTTTCGCGCCCGCCGGGGCCAACCGCTTCGACGGCGTCTTCGGCATCTGGTACGGCAAGGGCCCCGGCGTCGACCGCTGCGCCGACGTGTTCAAGCACGCCAACATGGCTGGCACCACGCCGCTCGGCGGCGTGATCGCGGTGGCCGGTGACGACCACGTGGCCAAGAGCTCCACCGCCGCGCACCAGAGCGACCACCTGTTCAAGGCCTGCGGCTTTCCGGTGTTCTTCCCGGCCTCTGTGCAGGAGATCCTCGACCTGGGCATCCACGCCTTCGCCATGAGCCGCTACGCCGGCGTCTGGACCGGCATGAAGACCATCCAGGAGATCGTCGAATCCAGCGCCACGGCCATCATCGACCCCGATCGCGTGCGCATCGGGTTGCCCACCGACTTCCAGATGCCGCCCGGCGGGCTGCACATCCGGTGGCCCGACCATCCGCTGGAGCAGGAGGCTCGGCTCTACGAGTTCAAGTGGTATGCCGCCCTGGCCTACATCCGCGCCAACCGGCTCAACCACAACGTCATCGAAGGCCCGGCCGACCGGCTGGGCCTGATCGCCAGCGGCAAGGCCTACAACGACACCCGCCAGGCGCTGGCCGACCTCGGGCTGGACGACGCCGAATGCCGGCGCCTGGGCATCCGACTGCACAAGGTCGCCGTGGTCTGGCCGCTCGAAGCGCAGATCACCCGCGCCTTCGCGTCGGGCCTGCGCGAAATCCTGGTGGTCGAGGAAAAGCGCCAGGTGATCGAATACCAGCTGAAGGAGGAGCTTTACAACTGGCGCCCGGACGTGCGGCCCAACGTGCTGGGCAAGTTCGACGACGTCGAAGGCGGCGGCGGTGAATGGTCCGTGCCCAACCCCACGCCGCACACGCTGCTGCGCGCCAACGCCGACTTGTCGCCGCCCTTGATCGCGCGGGCCATCGCCCGGCGGCTGAAGAAGCTGGGTGTCGACGCTGGCACCGCCGCCCGGCTGGACGCCCGCCTGGCCGAAATGCAGGCCAAGGAAGCTGCGATGCAGGGCGCCGGAAAATGCGCCGAGCGCGCCCCCTGGTTCTGCTCGGGCTGCCCGCACAACATCTCCACGGTCGTGCCGGAGGGCTCGCGCGCCATGGCCGGCATCGGCTGCCACTACATGGCTACCTGGATGGACCGGCGCACCGCCGGCTTCAGCCAGATGGGCGGGGAGGGCGTGGCCTGGGTCGGCCAGCAGCCCTTCACCCACGAGACCCACGTCTTCGCCAACCTGGGCGACGGCACCTACTTCCACAGCGGCCTGCTGGCGATCCGCCAGGCCATCGCGGCCGGGGTGAACATCACCTACAAGATCCTCTACAACGACGCCGTCGCCATGACCGGTGGCCAGCCGGTGGGCGAGCGGCCCGAGGGGCATTCGGTGCGCCAGATCGTGCAGAGCCTGTTGTCCGAAGGCGTGGCGCGGCTGGTGATCGTGACGGACGATGTCCGCCGCTACGAAGGCGCGGACTGGCTGGACGGCGTGCCGGTGTTCGACCGGGCCGAGCTCGACCGCATCCAGCGCGAGTTGCGCGAGATCGCCGGCACCACCGCCATCGTTTACGACCAGACCTGCGCCACCGAGAAACGGCGCCGGCGCAAGCGCGGCAAGATGCCCGACCCGGCACTGCGCGTGGTGATCAACGACCTGGTGTGCGAAGGCTGTGGCGACTGCGGCGCGCAGTCGAACTGCCTGTCCGTGGAGCCGCTCGAAACGCCCTTTGGCCGCAAGCGCGCCATCAACCAGAGCACCTGCAACAAGGACACCAGTTGTCTCAAGGGCTTCTGCCCGAGTTTCGTGACCGTGGAAGGCGGGCGGCTGCGCAAGCCCGACAAGTCCGCCCAGCCGTCCCCGCTCGAAGGCGGCGAGCTGCCGATGCCGCAATTGCCGCCGCTGGATCAGCCCTGGGGCATCGTCGTTGCCGGCGTGGGCGGCACCGGGGTCATCACCATCGGCCAACTGCTGGGCATGGCCGCGCACCTGGAAGGCCGGGGCGTGGTGACGCAGGACGCGGCGGGGCTGGCGCAAAAAGGTGGCGCCACCTGGAGCCATGTGCTGATCGGCCGGCAGCCGCAGGACATCCGCACCACCCGCGTCGGACTCGCCGCGGCCGAGCTGGTAATCGGCTGCGATCCCATCGTGGCCGCCAGTGCCGAAACCGTGTGGCGCATGCGCCGCGATCGCACCCGTGTGGTGCTCAACACCCACAGCGGCCCTACCGCGGCGTTCGTGCGCCAGCCCGACTGGGCCAACCCGGGAGAGGCTTGCACGGCCGAGGTTGCCCAGGCGGTTGGGCCGGAGCGCCTGGGCACGTTCAATGCCGATGAGCTGGCCCAGCGGCTGATGGGGGACGCCATCTACGCCAATCCGATGCTGCTCGGATACGCCTGGCAGCGCGGCTGGGTGCCGCTGGCGCTGGAGGCGCTGCTGCGCGCGATCGAGTTGAATGCCGTGGCCGTCGAAGCCAACAAGCTCGCGTTCGCCTGGGGGCGCCGCGCCGCGCACGATGCGGCGGCCGTCGAGCGGCTGCTGGCGCCCTCGCGGGTGGTGCAGCTGCACCGCCGCGAGACCCTGCCGGCGATGGTGGAACGCCGGGTGCAGTTCCTCACCGACTACCAGGACGCCGCTTACGCCGAAGCCTATCGGGCGCTGGTCGAGCGGGTGCGGCAGGCGGAGGCGCCTTTGGGCCAGGCCGCGCTGGCCGAGGCGGTGGCCCGGTACCTGTTCAAGCTCATGGCCTACAAGGACGAATACGAAGTGGCTCGGCTGCACGGCGACGCCGGTTTCAGGGAGCGCATCGCCAGCCAGTTCGAGGGCGATTACCAGGTCCACTACCACCTTGCGCCGCCGCTGCTCGCGCGGCGCAACGAGCGGGGCGAGCTGCAGAAGCGCCGGTTCGGTCCGTCGATGGCCATCGCCTTCAGGCTGCTGGCGCGGCTGCGCGGCCTGCGCGGCACGCCGTTCGATCCGTTCGGCCGGACGGCCGAACGTCGCACCGAACGCGAGCTGATCGCTCGTTACCGGCAGGACATCGAGGAGATCCTGGGCACGCTCGATCTCCACAACCATGCGCTCGCACTCGAGATCGCCCGCCTGCCCGAGCAGATCCGCGGTTTCGGCCACGTCAAGGAGCGGCACCTGACACCGACGCTCGCGCGCTGGGCCGAGTTGATGCAGCAGTGGCGAGCGGCTCGAGAGCCCGGCCGGCTGGTCGCCTGATGCGACGCGGGGGGCGGCTGCCCCCTTGCTGAAGCGGGCGTCAGCCGGGACATACAATGCCCGGTTTTCGCCGCCACGGCCGGCGCACTTGCGCCTGACCGCACGGTTGTCCCGCACCAGAAATCGTCCAGGAGCCGACGTGTTCATTTCTTCCGCCATCGCCCAGACCGCCCCTGCCCCAGCCGCCGGAGGCGACATGCAGTCGACGCTGGTCAGCATGCTGCCGCTGGTGCTGATGTTCGTGGTCCTGTACTTCATCATGATCCGCCCGCAGATGAAGCGCCAGAAGGAGCACCGCGCCATGGTCGAGGCCCTGGCCAAGGGTGACGAAGTGGCGACGGCTGGCGGCATCCTCGGGCGCGTCTCGCGCCTGGGCGACCCCTACCTGACCGTCGAAATCGCCAACGGCGTCGAAATCCAGGTGCAGCGCAGCGCCGTGGTGCAGGTCCTGCCCAAGGGCACCATCAAGTAAGGGCGTCATGAACCGTTACCCGGTTTGGAAGTACGCGATCCTTCTGGTCGCGCTTCTGGTGGGCATCGTCTACACGCTGCCCAACTTCTTCGGCGAAGCGCCGGCCGTGCAGGTGTCCGCGGGCAAGGCCACCGTCCGGGTCGACACCGGCACGATGGCGCGGGTGGAGCAGGCGCTCTCGCAAGCCGGCATCAAGCCCGAATCGGTGGCGCTGGAAGGCACGTCGATCCGGGTGCGGGTGGACACGCCGGACATGCAGTTGCGGGTGCGCGACCTGCTTCAGTCGACGCTGGTGCCCAATCCGGCCGACCCCGGGTACATCGTGGCCTTGAACCTGGTGTCGGCGTCGCCCTCTTGGCTGTCGGCCCTCGGCGCCGAGCCCATGTACCTCGGCCTGGACTTGCGCGGCGGCGTGCACTTCATGCTGCAGGTCGACATGCAGGCGGCGTTGACCAAGAAGGCCGAAGCCTTCTCGGGCGACCTGCGCACCCGGCTGCGCGAAGCCGACATCCGGCACGGTGGCATCGCCCGGCAGGGCCAGCAGGTGGAGGTGGTGGCGCGTGACGCGCAAGCCGTCGAACGCATCCGCCGCCTGGTGCAGGACCAGTTCCCGGAATTCCAGCTTGCCGATCGCACCGTGGGTGACGAGACCCGGCTGGTGGCCACCCTGCGGCCCGAGGCCGCGCGCAACGTCCAGGCGCAGGCACTCAAGCAGAACATCACCACGCTGCACAACCGGATCAACGAACTGGGTGTCGCCGAGCCGGTGATCCAGCAGCAGGGCCTGGACCGCATCGTCGTGCAGCTGCCGGGCGTGCAGGACACGGCCAAGGCCAAGGACATCCTGGGTCGTACGGCCACGCTGGAGATGCGGCTGGTGGACGAGAGCGCCGAAGGCCGCGCCGCCGAACTGGGCACCGGGCCGGTGCCGTTCGGCTCCGAGCGCTTCTTCGACCGCGAGGGCCGCCCCGTCATCGTCAAGCGCCAGGTGATCCTCACGGGCGACAGCCTGACCGACGCCCAGCCCGGCTTCGACTCGCAAACCCAGCAACCCAAGGTGGACCTGACCGTCGATGCCAAGGGCGGCCGGATCATGCGCGACGTCAGCCGCGAGAACCTGAAGCGGCGCATGGCCATCCTGCTGTTCGAGAAGGGTCGCGGCGAGGTGCTGACCGCTCCCGTGATCCAGGGGGAGCTCGGCAATCGGTTCCAGATCTCCGGCTCGATGACCGTGAGCGAAGCCAACGACCTGGCCTTGCTGCTGCGGGCCGGATCGCTCGCGGCGCCGATGGAGATCATCGAGGAGCTGACCATCGGCCCCACCCTGGGCGCCGAGAACATCGCCAAAGGCTTCCAGAGCGTGGCCTGGGGCTTTGCCGCCATCATCGCCTTCATGGCCGTTTACTACGCCGTGTTCGGCTTGATCTCGGGCCTGGCACTTGCCGTGAACCTGTTGCTCCTGGTCGCGGTGCTGTCCATGCTGCAGGCCACGCTCACCTTGCCCGGCATGGCCGCCATGGCACTGGCGCTGGGCATGGCCATCGACTCCAACGTCCTGATCAACGAACGCATCCGCGAGGAGCTGCGAGGCGGGGCGGCGCCGCAGGCAGCGATCCACACCGGGTACGAGCGCGCGTGGGCCACCATCCTGGACTCGAACATCACGACACTGATCGCCGGGGTGGCCTTGCTGACCTTCGGCTCGGGGCCCGTGCGCGGGTTTGCGGTGGTCCACACCATCGGCATCCTCACGTCCATGTTTTCTGCGGTCTTCTTTTCGCGAGGTCTCGTCAATCTCTGGTACGGTCGCCAGAAGAAGCTCAAGTCGGTCTCCATCGGCACTGTCTGGCGGCCTTCGGCCGACAGCGCTATAACCGGGGCCGACGGGCGATAAGGAAAGCATCAAGTGGAGTTCTTCAGGATCCGCCGCGACATCCCGTTCATGCGGTATGCGCTGTTGTTGAACATCATCTCGTTCGTCACATTCGCCGCCGCCGTCTTCTTCCTGGTCACGCGCGGGCTGCACCTGTCGGTGGAATTCACCGGCGGCACCGTGATGCAGGTGAGCTACAGCCAGCCCGCCGAGATCGAGCGCATCCGCCAGCGGGTGGCCGCGCTCGGTTTCAGCGATGTGCAGGTCCAGAGCTTCGGCACCGCGCGCGACGTGATGATCCGCCTTCCGGCACAGCGCGGCGTGAGTTCGGCGCAGCAAAGCGAGCAGGTCATGGCGTCTCTGCGCGAGGCCGACCCGTCGGTGTCGCTCCAGCGCACCGAATTCGTCGGGCCCTCGGTCGGCGAGGAACTCGCCGTCGACGGACTGCTTGCGCTGGCCATGGTGATCATCGGGATCGTCGTGTACCTGGCGTTCCGCTTCGAGTGGAAGTTCGGGGTGGCGGGCATCATCGCCAACCTCCACGACGTGGTGATCATCCTGGGCTTCTTCGCCTTCTTTCAGTGGGAGTTCTCATTGGCGGTGCTGGCGGCGGTGCTGGCGGTGCTGGGCTATTCGGTCAACGAGTCCGTGGTGATCTTCGACCGGATCCGCGAAGCCTTCCGCCGCTATCGAAAGATGAGCACCGAGCAGGCGATCGATCACGCGATCACCTCCACCATCAGCCGAACCATCATCACCCATGGCTCCACCCAGCTGATGGTCCTGTCCATGCTGATCTTCGGTGGCGCCACGCTGTATTACTTCGCCCTGGCTTTGACGATCGGCATCCTGTTCGGCATCTATTCGTCCGTGTTCGTGGCCGCTGCGATCGCGATGTGGCTGGGGGTCAAGCGCGAGGATCTGGTCAAGGCGCCCGTGCGCAAGGAAGGCGATCCCAACGACCCCAACGCGGGCGCGACCGTGTGAGGCCTGCTTGAACGCTCCGGGCTCCGATTCTCCCGTGCCGCTGGCGCGCAAGGCGCGCGAGCAGTTCGTGGCCGCCGTGGAGGCCTGCGTGGAGCCCATGGCGAGTGCGATCGGCTCGCGCCTGCTGGAGCTGGTGGACCGCAGCCCCTCGACCCGCGAGGCGCAGATCCGGCGAGATGCCATGCTGCAGTTCGATCAGCAGCGCACCCGTTGGACCGAGAAAGTTCGCCGCGCCTTGAAGGCCGCCAGCCGGCCCCGCGCACCGAGCCAAATCGTGCCGGCCGTCCCGCTCGGGCTCGAGCTGATCGGCGATGACGTCGTCGAAAAGAAGATCATCGCGTCGCGATTGGCCATGGCCATCCACGAGAAGGCGACGTGGGAACTCAACGACCTCAAGATCCGGATCCAGCAATTGGAGGGCGGTGACGATTTCGCCAGCGACGACATCCTTCGTCCCGAAGCACTGGCGCTGGTGCTGATCGACCAGTGGATGGACAGCGAGTTGCCGCGCCATACCTGGCTGCTGGTGGGCGATGTCATTCAGCAGCATGTGGTGCCTGCGGCAGTGGACGCTTATCGCCAGGTCAACACGGAGCTGGTCCGGGCTGGCGTGGTGCCCGATGTCAACCTCAACCGCCGCGTCAAGCGGGGCGCATCGGGCCCGGCGCGGCGGGCGCCGGAGATGACGTTCGGTGACAGCCAGCCGGCGCAGGGTTCGGGGGGCGCTGGTGTTCCGTCCGGTTGGGGCGCCTCCGGTTCGAACGGCGGGGCCCCGGGTACGTCGCACGCCGCGGGGAACAACCCGGCAGGGGGCGGTGGGTTCCAGGGTGGCATGGACGTGGTGGCGAGGCCCCCGTTCGATGGTCCATCGTCGGTTGCCGGGGCGCCAGGCGGCGGCCGCGCAGCGGGATTCAGCGGTGTCCCGGCGGCCGACGCTTCCCTGGGCAGGCCAGCACCCGTGAGCCTTCCTGCCGGAGCGTTCAACACCAGTCCCTTCGCTGCGGGACAACCAGGCGCCTTTCCGGTGCTGCCTCCCGTGCCCCCGACGGGAGCCGCCGGGGCGCGTGCAACCGACGCCGGCGCCGCAGGCTCGGTGGAGCATCCCAGCCCCGGATGGAGCGGCACCGGCGACGCGGGGCTGACCACGACCACCACCTCTCCGATGGGCCGCGCACGCGTCAAGGCCCAAGGCGTGATCGGACAGCTGAAACGCCTGCTCACCCAACGTGTCGCGGGATTCGATTCCGACCGACCGATTGCGGCCTCGCCCGCCTTGTCCCAGGCCATCAGCATGCAGGGCACCCAGATCCAGACGCGGGTGCAGGAGCGCGGCGGTGACGACTCGGTGGGGCAGTCCTATGACAACGCCGCGGTCCAGCAGGTGGCGCGGGAGCTGCGTGAACGCACCGGCGAGCTTAAACAGCAGGCCGTCACGTCAGGCGAAAAGGCGGTCATCGAGATCGTCGCGCTCATGTTCCAGAGCATCCTCGCGGAAGAGCGCATTCCGCCGGCGGTGCGGGTCTGGTTCGCCCGGCTCCAGATGCCGGTGCTGCGGGTTGCGCTCGCCGAGCCGGAGTTCTTCGGCAGCCTGCAGCATCCGGCGCGCCAGTTGATCGACCGCATGGGCTCTTGCGTCCTGGGCTTCGACGCCAGCGCCATCGGTGGCACCGCGCTCGAAGGGGAAATCCGGCGGGTGGTGCAGCTCATCGAGCAGTACCCAGAAACCGGTCGCAAGGTCTTTCAGCTGGCCTTCGATGAATTCCAGAAGTTCCTGTCGCGCTTCCTCACGGAGCGGGGCCAGACCCAGCGCCTGGTCAGTGTGGCCCAGCAGGTCGAGCAGAAGGAGACGATGGCGGTCCGCTACACCATCGAGCTGCGCAAGATGCTCGAGGACATGCCGGTACGCGACGAGATCCGCGAATTCCTGTTCAAGGTATGGGCCGAGGTCATGGCGATCGCCGCGGTCAAGAACGGGCCGCAGCATGCCGAAACCCTGGCGTTGAAGAAGTCGGCGTCGGAACTGGTCTGGGCGGCGAGTGCCAAGCCCAACCGTGCCGAACGCGCGCAGGTGATCCAGGGCCTGCCAGGCCTGCTGCAGCGCTTGCGCCAAGGCATGTCGCTCCTGGGACTCGAGGCGGCCGAGCAGGAAGAGCACATCAAGCGCATTGGCGACACCCTCGCCGATGCCTTCCAGTCGAAGACGGCGGCCATTCCCTCGGAGCGGATCGAAGCGATCGCCCAGCGGCTTGCGAATCTGGAAGACTTCGTCGGGGACGATCCGGAAGGCGACCTGCCGCTGGTGGCCGAGAGCATCGAACTCATGCTGGGCATCGACACCTCAGGCATCGACGTCATCACCGACGGCGGAGCGACGCCCAATGCCGCCATGCTGGCCTGGGCACGCGAGCTGCAGCCGGGCACCTGGTTCAGCCTGGATCACAACGGCCAGATGCACCAGGTGCAGTACGCGTGGCGCAGCGAGCGTGCGCAGTTGCACCTGTTCGCATCGGTGACCGGGCGCAGCTTCCTCATTCAGGCCGGCCGACTGGCGGCATACCTGCAGGCCGGCCTCATCCTGCCGGCGGAAGAAGAAGCGCTCACGGTGCGTGCCACCCGCGATGCACTCGCCAAGCTCGACGCCAACCCCGGGCGTTTGTTCAGCTGAAATTCAACGGGGCGCGCCCAGGACTCAGTGGGCGAGCCGCCCCTGGCGGTCATCACAGAGCTCATCGAGCACCAGTGCATCGGGCTGCTCCCCGCAGCTCCAATACACCATCAGGACGATGATCTTCAGTTCCTCCAGGCTGACCGGCGCCCCGGGTGCGGCCATGGCGCGATCGAGGACGATCTCCCGAAGGGGTGCCGGCAGCACGCCCGCTGACTCGAGGAAGCTGATGAACCCGAGGCACTCGGCGCCCAGGTGGTCCTGCTCGGATACCGAGTAGACCCGCAGGCTGGCCGGTGACTGCCGGCCAGGGGGCGCGTCGCCGATGGCCGCCCTCCCTTCGGGTGACAACTCGGTGTTTTGTGCGGCAAGGTTCAACCCGTCGAGCCAAGCCAGCGCCTGCTGGATTTCGTCGGGCTCGAAGCCATGGGCACTGAGCCTGCGTTCCAACCGCTCCGGCTCGGGACAGGCGTCCCCGCGCCAGTAGTTTTCGTAGACGAACACCAGCACATCAAACATGGGGCCAATATAGCCCATAAGGTGCGGTGACTGAGCCGCTGTTGCCGGTGCGCCGCAGGGGCCCGTGCCTCAGCGTCTCACGTAGTGGCCAGGCGCTGGAACAGCCCGCCAGGCAAGCGAGCGAGGGCACCGGACAATTCGAGTTCCAGCAGGTGCGCCTGCAGCGTCTGCGTCGGCAGGCCCGTGCGGGCCTGGAGCGCATCGAAGCTCACGGGATCGAAACCGGCTGCTTCGAGGACCGGATCGAGCTCATCGGCGGGCACGCTCGCAGGCTGGCTCGGGCCTGGAGGTGTGTGGCCGGTCACCAACTCGTCGAGCACGTCCTGCGCGGTTTCGACCAACTTGGCGCCTTGTTTCAGCAGCGCATGGCAGCCGCGCGCCTGCGCCGAGTGGATCGAACCGGGAATGGCGAAGACCTCCCGCCCCTGCTCGGCCGCGATACGAGCCGTGATCAGCGAGCCGGATCGCAAGGCCGCCTCGACGACCAGGGTGCCGCGGCTCAGCCCGGATATCAGCCGGTTGCGCAGCGGAAAATTCTCGGAAAGCGGCGGCGTGCCCAGCGGGTACTCGCTGATCAACAGCCCGCGCTCGGCGATCCGGTGCGCCAGGTCCAGGTGCTGCCGCGGGTAGACCCGATCGAGTCCGGTGCCCACCACGGCCAAGGTGGCCAACCGCTCAGGCCCAGCCCCCTCGAGGGCCCCTTCATGCGCGGCGCCGTCCACACCCAATGCCAAGCCGGAGACCACGGTCCAGCCGGAGGCGGCGAAGCTGCGCGCGAATGCGTGGGCGTTCAGCTTGCCCTGCGGCGTCGGGTTGCGACTGCCCACCACCGCGATCGCCTCGGGCCAGCACAGGCCGCCAGCCCGGTGCAGCCGGGCCCCTGCCAGCCACAGCATCAAGGGAGGGTCTTCGATCTGGAGCAGGGCGGCCGGGTAGTCGGCTTCGGCCAGTGTGACGAGGCGGCGCTGGCCCGGCGCCTCGGCCAGCCACTCGTCCGTGCGGTCCGCGAGCGCGTCCAGGCCTTCGGGCTTGGCTCGCAAGGCGGCGACCTGGGCCGGCGTGGCCAGCTGGGACAGCGCAGCCGCAGAGGCCTCGAACACTTGTTCCGGAAGGCCAAGGGCGGCCAATAGGCGACGGGCCGTGGTCCGGCCCACCTGCGGAGTCAGCGCGAGCCGCAGCCAGGCACGGAGCTCCCGTGGCGCCATGGCCCAGGATCCGGTCAGCGCGGGTTGACCAAGCGGTCGCCGATCCTCACGCCTTCGGAGGTCTCGACGATCAGTCCGTACGACACGCGGTCGAAGGTGCGGAAGATCATCAGCAGCCCATTCCGCTCATCGGGCAGCTTGATCTGCTCGCGTTCGCCGCTGGGTGAGCGATCGACCAATTGCCGACCTTCCTTCAAGATGGCCAGCACGTGGCCGGTCTCGAGCCCATCGGCGCGCCCCTTGTTGATGGTCACGACCTGGTTTTGCCCGGCCACGCCCACCGCCGTGCCGTACATCGACATGACGGCCGCGCCCTGGATGGGTGTCTGGGGGGCGCGCGGGACGTAGTTGACCAGCTCGCGCGGCGGCTCCGGCAGCAGACGGTCCCCCACGCGCATTTCCTCGCGCGCCGAGACGATGTCGAGCGACGCCGGAACGGGCAGCGCCTCGCCGCGGGTGGTGTCCTGCGTCTCGCCGCGCACCAGGACCGCACGACCGAGATAGTGCGCTTCGTAGCCCAGGATTGCCTGGGTGTAGGGGTCGCGCAGCGGTTTGGCGCTGCGGAAGACGCGGTAGTCGTCGCCGCTGCGCTGTGGCGCTTCCATGAGCGGCGCGCCCGGCGTGCCACGTGCGTAGGCCCGGTCGCCACGGGTGATCATCACCCGTGTGTCCGGCGCGGCCACGATGCGGGGCGCGCGTTCGAGCACGCCCTCGTCCACCACCAGCGGCTCGGCCAGGAAAGGTTCGATCAGGTGCGGCTGCAAGGTCGGTAGCGCCACCTCGGGCAAGGGTTCGACCCGGGTCCGGGGCGACAGGCGCACGGTGTCGAGCCCAGCGTCCGGCGCGGGCTGCCCCATCCGCAAGCGGGCACGGCCATCGATCTTTTCGAGGAACAGCTGCTGACCGGGGAAGATCAGGTGCGGATTGCGCACCTGGTCCAGGTTCATTCCCCACAGCTCCGGCCAGCGCCATGGCGTGCGCAGGAACAGCCCGGAAATGGCCCACAGCGTATCGCCGCGTTTGACGGTGTAGCTGTCTGGAGCGTTGGGTGCGAGCTCGGACAGTGGCACACCGGCTTGCGCCACCTGCTGGGCCGTCGCACGCTGGCTGGGGGTGATGGGGAAGTTCTGGGCCTGGGCTGCGGGGAGGACCAAGCCCAGGAGCAGGCTGGTGCCGGCCAGGCCGGTGAGTGCGAAACGGGAGACGGCCTTGGGGCGTGGCACCATGAATTTTTTTCCAAGCTCTTCTTGAATCACGCGCGATTCTGGGCCCCAAGTCCTTGATCCGGCAACGTTATTGGCGCCCTTGCACGCGACCCGCCCCCCAAAGTGGCGGAAAATAGCGACACCGCACCCGCTACCCATGGCCATCAAACCCATTCTCGTTTTCCCTGATCCCCGGCTCCACATCGTCGCCAAGCCCGTCGGCGCCGTCGACGCCCGCATTCGCCAACTGGTGGCCGACATGCTCGAAACCATGTACGAGGCGCAGGGCATCGGACTGGCGGCCACGCAGGTCGACGAGCACGAGCGGGTCGTCGTCATCGACGTGTCGGAGGAGCGCAACCGCCCGCTCGTCCTGATCAACCCGGAGATCGTCTGGGCCAGTGAAGACACGCAGGTGGGCGACGAAGGCTGCCTGTCGGTCCCCGGCATCTATGACGGCGTCGAGCGTTCCGTCGCCGTCAAGGTGCGGGCGCTCGATGACAGCGGCCAGGAGCGGGAGATCGAAGCCGAGGGGCTGTTGTCGGTCTGCATCCAGCACGAGATGGACCACCTCATGGGCAAGGTCTTCGTCGAATACCTGTCACCCCTCAAGCGCAACCGCATCCGCAGCAAGATGCTCAAGAGCCGGCGCGAAGCCGTGCGTGCCTAGCCGAATTCGTGAGCGCCTGATGCGGGTCGTTTTCGCCGGCACCCCCGAGTTCGCCCGCGCCGCGCTGGAGCGCCTGCACGCCGAAGGCCACGAGGTCGCCCTGGTGCTGACGCAGCCGGACCGACCGGCCGGTCGGGGCATGAAGCTGCAGCCGTCCGCCGTGAAGCAGTTCGCATTGGACCGGAGCCTGCCCGTGTGCCAGCCCCGCAGCCTGCGGCTGGACGGCCGCTATCCCGAAGATGCCGAGGTCGCTCGCATGGCGCTGGAGCAGGCGGCCGCCGACGTGATGGTGGTCGCCGCCTATGGCTTGATCCTTCCTCGTTGGGTGCTCGAGCTGCCGCGCCTGGGTTGCCTCAACATCCATGCCTCCTTGCTGCCGCGTTGGCGCGGCGCAGCGCCGATCCATCGCGCCATCGAGGCCGGCGACGCGGACACGGGCATCACGATCATGCAGATGGACGAGGGCCTGGACACCGGCGCGATGCTGCGCTTGGAGCGACTGCCGATCGAGCGCGTCGACACCACGGGCACGCTGCACGACAAGCTGGCCGAGCTCGGTGCGCGCCTGGTCGTCGAATGTCTGCGCGATGCGCAGGCCGGCCGGCTGCAGCCGGTGCCGCAGCCGACCGACGGCGTCACCTATGCGAACAAGATCGACAAGGCCGAAGCCGCCGTCGACTGGTCGCTGCCGGCGCCGGTGATCGAACGCCGCATCCGCGCCTTCGATCCGTTTCCCGGGGCGAGCAGCACTTTGGCGGGTGAGGTGGTCAAGCTGTGGCGAGCCGAGGTGGCCGATCCGCCGCGTGTGCCGGCGCAGCCGGGCGAAATCCTCGAAGTCGATGCCACGGGCGTCACGGTCGCCTGCGGCACGGGAGCGCTGCGCCTGACCGAGCTGCAGCGGCCGGGTGGCAAACGACTGCCCTGCGAAGCCTTCCTGCGCGGTTTCCCCGTCACCGTCGGTTCGCGGCTTGGAGCGAGCTGATGTTCTGGCAGCCGGCCGTCTACCGTCGACCCGACTTCATGGTGGGTGTGCGCGACATGCTGCCCCAGACGCCCGGCATCGCTGCCTGGGGCCTGATGACCGGCGTTGCAATGGCCAAGTCGGGCTTGTCGACGGTCGAGGCATTCGCCATGGCGCTGATCGTGTTCGCCGGCAGCTCGCAGTTGGCGGCCCTGCCGCTGCTGGTGGCCGGCACGCCGGTCTGGGTGATCCTGGCCACGGCGTTTTGCGTCAACCTGCGCTTCGTCGTGTTCAGCCTGCACCTGCGTGACTACCTGATGCACCTGCCCCTGGGCCGACGGCTGCTGACCGGGTACTTCACCACCGACATGTCCTACGCCATCCTGACCCACCGGCATCCCAAGCCGGCGGAGGACGTGGAGGGCCGCGGTGCCCAGCTGGCGCACCTGGGCGGGGGCTGCCTGGCCAACTGGCTGTCCTGGATGGTGCCCAGCCTGTTGGGTATCGTGCTGGCCAACTTCATTCCTGAGCGCTGGGGCTTGGGCTTCGCAGGCATCCTGTGCCTGCTCGGCATGGTCGCCACGCTGGCCGCGACCCGGCTGCGAATCGTGGCGGCTGCGGTCTCGGGCGCGACTGCGATCGCGGCGTATGCGTTGCCGCTCAAGCTGAACATCGTGCTGGCGATCGGCATGGCGGTGGTGGTTTGCCTGACACTCGAGAGCCCACGCCTGAAAGCGGCGCGTCCGTGACCGACGCCTGGACATTGATGGTCATCGTCGGCCTGGCGCTGGTGACGGTGCTCACCCGCAGCTTCTTTTTCATCTCCGACCGACGCTGGCCACTGCCGACATGGGCCGAGCGCGGATTGCAGTACGCCCCGGTCGCCGCGCTGGCGGCGGTGGTCATTCCCGAGATCATCAGCGTGCAAGGCGAGCTGATCGGCACCTGGAAGGACGCGCGCTTGTTCGGCGGACTGGTTGGCTTGGCCGCCTTCGCCTGGCGGCGCAGCGTGTTGCACACCCTGGTGGCCGGCATGGCCGTGTACCTGCCCCTGCGCCTGGCGCTCGGCTGGTAAGCTCCCAAGGCACTTTTCGCAGGGAACCCATGAACATCCTCCGCTTTTCCGATCTTTGCGCACAGGGCCGCGCCCAGGGTCGGCGCGTCTTCATCCGCGCCGACCTGAACGTGCCGCAGGACGACTCCGGCCGCATCACCGAAGACACCCGCATCCGCGCGTCCATCCCGTGCATCCGCATGGCACTCGACGCCGGCGCGGCGGTGATGGTCACCTCCCACCTGGGCCGCCCCACCGAAGGCGAATTCAAGCCCGAGGATTCGTTGGCACCCGTCGCGCAGCGGCTGTCGGAGCTGCTGGGGCGCGATGTGCCGCTGCGGGCCGGCTGGGCCGACGGTGTGGAGGTGCAGCCCGGCCAGGTGGTGCTGCTCGAGAACTGCCGCCTCAACAAGGGCGAGAAGAAGAACGATCCCGGGCTCGCCCGCAGGATGGCCGCGCTGTGCGACATCTTCGTGCACGACGCCTTCGGCACCGCGCACCGTGCCGAGGCTTCCACCTACGGCATTGCCCAGTACGCCCCGGTTGCTTGCGCCGGACCGCTGCTCGCAGCCGAGATCGACGCCATCAGCCAGGCACTGGCGAACCCGCGCCGTCCGCTGGCGGCCATCGTCGCCGGCTCGAAGGTGTCGACCAAGCTCACCATCCTGAAGGCTCTCTCGGCCAAGGTGGACCAACTCATCGTGGGTGGAGGCATCGCCAACACCTTCTTGCTGGCCGCAGGCCTGCCCATCGGCAAGTCCCTGGCCGAGGCCGACCTGGTGGGCGAAGCGCGTGCCGTGATCGAGGCCATGAAGGCACGTGGCGCCGAGGTGCCCATCCCCACCGACGTGGTGGTCGCCAAGCGCTTCGCGGCCGACGCCGAGGCCACCGTCAAGGCTGCTCGCGACGTGGCCGAAGACGACCTCATCCTGGACATCGGTCCCGAGACCGCCCAGCGCCTGGCCGCGCAGCTACAGTCGGCCGGCACCATCGTCTGGAACGGGCCGGTGGGCGTGTTCGAGTTCGACGCGTTCTCGCATGGCACCGAGGCCATCGCCCGAGCCATCGCGCAGTCGTCCGCCTTCAGCATCGCCGGCGGCGGCGACACACTGGCGGCCATCGCCAAGTACCACATCGAGAAGGACGTGAGCTACATCTCCACCGGCGGTGGCGCCTTCCTCGAGGTGCTGGAGGGCAAGCAACTGCCGGCGTTCGAGATCCTGGAAAAGCGCGCGCAGGGCTGAGGCCCCGCGCCGTCTTCAAGCGGCGGCCGCCCGGCTGGTCGGCCGTCCGCTGTAGTCGGTCCAGCAGCGGCGGCCGAAGTCATAGAGCTTGCAGCGACGCGCCGTGTCGAAGTACCAGCGCCAGGAGAACGGCTGCACGACGATGCGGCCGGGCAGCATGCGCTCCAACGTGGTCTGCGCCTGCTCCAGGTGGTACAGGGGAATGCTCATGTCCACGTGGTGCGCGGTGTGCTCCATGATGTGGTGCATCAGCGCCCCGATCCGGAACGGCATGGTGAGGTGCACGGTGGTCGACACGAAGGGCTGCGACTGCTGCCAGCTCGTGCGATCCGCGTGCCACGATACCGCGGGGTGCGTGTGGTGCACATACACGACGAAGCCGATCATGGCGCACCAGAACAGGAACGGCACCCCGACGCCGGTGGCGAGCACCAGGGCCACGGACTGTCCTGCCGAAGCCGCCGCGGCCCACAGGCCGCCGACCCACAGCAGCGCAAAGCCCGAGACCAGCCCGTTGTCCCAGTAAAAGGCCGCCCGGCGCGTGGGCATCTGGCGCCGGCTCGGAAAGAACATGCGCTTCCACCAGATCTCCAGCATGTAGTACAGGCCCGGCGCCCAGCCGCTGCGGTAGATCCGGTCCATCAGCCGCGCGAGCGCGCCCATGGACTCGTATTCCTCGCGCGTGGCGGGTGCCCAGACGAAGTCCACGCCCTTGAGATTGGTGAAGCCGTGGTGCACCACGTTGTGTCCGGCATCCCAGAGGCTGTAGGGCGTGAGTGAGGGCAGAAAGGCGATTCGGCCGATCCACTTGTTCAGGCGCCGATGGGGCGTGAGGCTCTGGTGGCAGGCATCGTGGCCGATGATGAACAGGCGGCCGATGACGAAGCCGGCCCCCAGCCCGCACAGCAGCTTGGCCCAGGCCGCGGGCAGCAGCACCGCGCCCGCCAGCATCGCGAGCAGCAGAGCCCAGTCCAGCAGCAGCAGCGCGATGGCACGCGCCGTCACGCGCTGCGACAGCGGGATCAGCCACTGGCGAAGGATCTTGCGATGGGGAAGGGGCGCCTCGGGTGGCAGGGGATGGGAATCGGAATCTGGTCGCATGGGGTCAAGGGCAGCGGGCCAGGTCGCCCGCAACGGACATGCTATGAGCTCCCCGGAAGCTCGGCGATGACATGGATCAAGCCCCGGGCGCGAAGAACCCGCCTTGCTGCACCACGGTCGGGTGAGCGAATGGCGCGGTGTACGGTGGAGGTGCTCGTTCGGAATCCAAGTTAGTACTGATGGGCCGGAGCGGCAGGTGCTCCGAAACCCGGATGCCGTCTACCGTGCCCGGCGAGCGAGGCGGCGCCGCCGATGCTTGCGAGGGATGTGAGAATGGGCGCTTTGTGTCGTCTCAGAGGAAGCTGTCCATGGCCCGTCGTGCCACCAAGATCGTCGCAACCCTCGGGCCCGCCTCCAGCGATCCCCAGCTGCTCGAGGAGATGATCCGGGCGGGCGTGAACGTCGTGCGCCTGAATTTCAGCCACGGAAAAGCCCAGGACCACATCGACCGGGCCCGGCTGGTTCGCGAGGTGTCGCAGCGCGCCGCGCGCGAGGTGGCCATCATGGCCGACCTGCAAGGCCCCAAGATCCGCGTCGGCCGTTTCGCCGAGGGCAAGGTGCTGCTCGAAGCCGGTCGCCCCTTCGTGCTCGACGCGTCCCGCGAGGAGCCGGGCGACGTCCATGGCGTCGGCCTCGACTACAAGGAGCTGCCGCGCGACGTGCGCTCGGGCGACGTGCTGCTGCTCAACGACGGGCTGATCGTGCTCACCGTCGATGCGGTGCAGGGCGACGAGGTCCGCACCACGGTCAAGCTCGGTGGCGAGCTGTCCAACAACAAGGGCATCAACAAGCAAGGTGGCGGGCTGTCGGCACCGGCGCTCACGGCCAAGGACATGGAGGACATCCGCACCGCCATGAGCTTCCAGGCCGACTACGTGGCGGTGAGCTTTCCCAAGACCGCGACCGACATGGAGATGGCGCGCCAGTTGTGCAACGTCGCTGCCTCCGAATACCGGCACAAGCCGGGCCTGATCGCCAAGATCGAGCGGGCCGAGGCCATCCCGAACCTCGAGTCCATCCTCAAGGCCAGCGACGGCATCATGGTCGCGCGCGGCGACCTCGCGGTGGAGGTCGGCAACGCCGCCGTCCCCGCGTTGCAAAAACGCATGATCCGGCTGGCCCGCCAGGCGGACAAGGTGGTGATCACCGCCACCCAGATGATGGAGTCCATGATCACCAACCCGGTGCCCACCCGGGCCGAGGTGAGTGACGTGGCCAACGCCGTGCTCGACGGCACCGACGCCGTGATGCTCAGCGCCGAGACCGCGGCCGGCCGCTATCCGCTCGAGACCGTGATCGAGATGGCCAACATCTGCGCCGAAGCCGAGATGGCCGAGGAGGTGACCCTCGACGCCGACTTCACGAGCATGGACTTCCAGCGCATCGACCAGTCCATCGCCATGGGCGCGCTCTTCACGGCGCACCACCTGGGCTGCAAGGCGATCGTGGCCCTGACCGACTCCGGTTCCACCGCGCTGTGGATGAGCCGGCACCGCATCCACGTGCCCATCTACGCGCTCACCCCGCGGTTGTCGACGCAGCGGCGCATGGCCCTGTACCGCAACGTGCGCCCCCTGCTGATGGACCAGAGCGCCGATCGCGACACCGCACTGCGAGAGGCCGAGTCGCATCTCAAGAAGCGCGGCATCGTCGGCAAGGGCGACATCTACGCCATCACCTGCGGCGAACCCATGGGGGCGCCCGGCGGCACCAACATGCTCAAGGTCTGCATCGCCGAATGAGCGTGCCGGCGTCCGCATAGCCCGTCCGGGCTATTCACCAGCCACGGCCGGGACTGCCCGCGGGTCCGATCGTTAAAATTGCCCGGACTCCGCGGGTCTTTCGCACCGCCCAGCTTTCCAACTTCCTACGAGCCCCACCCATGCCCCTCGTTTCCATGCGCGAACTGCTGGACCATGCCGCCGAGAACGGCTATGGCATTCCGGCTTTCAACGTCAACAACCTCGAGCAGGTCCAGGCCGTGATGGAAGCGGCCAAGGAAACCGGTGCCCCGGTCATCCTGCAGGCCAGCGCGGGCGCTCGCAAGTACGCGGGCGAATCCTTCATCAAGCATCTCATCCAGGCAGCTGTCGAGGCCTATCCCACCATCCCGCTGGTGATGCACCAGGACCATGGCCAGAGTCCCGATGTGTGCCGCGGCGCGGTCGACCTGGGCTTCACGTCGGTGATGATGGACGGCAGCCTGGAGGCCGATGGCAAGACGATCGCCAGCTACGACTACAACGTGGAAGTCACCCGCAAGGTGGTCGACATGGCACACCCCATGGGCATCACCGTCGAGGGTGAGCTGGGGTGCCTGGGCTCGCTGGAAACCATGCGCGGCGACAAGGAAGACGGCCACGGCACCGACGCCACCATGACGCGCGAGCAGCTGCTCACCGACCCCGAGCAGGCCGCCGACTTCATCGCGCGCACCCAGGTCGATGCGCTGGCCATCGCCATCGGCACCAGCCACGGCGCCTACAAGTTCAGCCGCAAGCCCACCGGCGACATCCTGGCGATCGGGCGCATCAAGGAAATCCACCGCCGCATTCCCAACACCCACCTGGTGATGCACGGCAGCTCCAGCGTGCCGCAGGAACTGCTGGCCATCATCCGCCAGCACGGCGGGCAGATGAAGGAAACCTACGGCGTGCCGGTCGAGGAGATCCAGGAAGCCATCAAGCATGGGGTGCGCAAGATCAACATCGACACCGACATCCGCCTGGCGATGACCGGCGCGGTGCGCAAGTTCCTGGCCGAGAACCCCGAGAAGTTCGACATGCGCGAGTGGATGAAGCCGGCGCGCGAGGCGGCCCGGCTGGTCTGCAAGCAGCGCTACCTCGAGTTCGGTTGCGAAGGGCAGGCTGGCAAGATCAAGGGCCAGGGTCTGCAGGTGATGGCCCGCAAGTACTCGCAAGGCGAGCTGGCGCAAGTCGTTCACTGAACCCGCCCCATGTGATTTCCCGGCCCGTCGCCCCAGACGGGCCGTTTTCGTTTCGGACATTGCCATGACCTCCGCCCTCCACACCTCTTCGCTCCACTCCCTGCCGCTGCTGGCTCGCGGCAAGGTCCGGGACAACTACGCCGTCGGCCACGACCGCATCCTGATGGTGGCCACCGACCGGATCTCGGCCTTCGACGTGATCATGGGCGAGCCCATTCCGGGCAAGGGCGAGCTGCTCACGCACATGTCGCTGTTCTGGTTCGGCAAGCTGGGCCATGTCTGCCCCAACCACCTCACGGGCGAGCTGCCCGAGAGCGTGGTCGATTCGGCCGAGGTGCAGCAGGTGGTCGGCCGATCGATGCTGGTGCGCCGGCTCAAGCCGATTCCGGTCGAGGCCGTGGTGCGCGGCTATCTGGCCGGCAGCGGCTGGAAGGAGTACCAGCAAAGCGGCTCCGTCTGCGGCGTGCCGCTGCCGCCCGGCCTGACCAATGCGGCGCGCCTGCCGCACCCCATCTACACCCCGGCGGCCAAGGCCCAGGCCGGCGAGCACGACGAGAACATCAGCTACGAGCGCACGGTGGAGATGGTCGGCCCCGAGTTGGCGGCGACTTTGCGCGACCTGAGCCTGCGCCTGTACCAGGAGGCTGCGGCCATCGCACTGCAAAAGGGCGTGATCATCGCCGACACCAAGTTCGAGTTCGGCCTGGACGCCGATGGCAAGGTGGTGCTGATGGACGAAGTTCTCACGCCCGATTCCTCGCGTTACTGGCCGGTCGAAGGCTACGAGCAGGCCGCTGCCCGCGGCGACAACCCGCCCAGTTTCGACAAGCAATTCGTGCGCGACTGGCTGGAGCAGGTGCGTATCAATGGCAAGCCCTGGGACAAGACGCCGCCGGCGCCCCGGCTGCCGCAGGACGTGATCGACCGCACCGCCGCCAAGTACCGCGAAGCGCTGGAGCGCCTCACGGGCTGACGGGTCAGCTCAGCACCACGCTCGACAAGCGCCGCCGGTAGGTGGCCACCGTGGGATCGTCGGGCGGAATCTGACCATCGGCCACCTTCGCCTTGGGAGGCTCGATCAGGTCCAGGATGGCGATGTAGGTCTTGCGCGCGGCGTCGTCGTTCCAGGCTTTGTCGCGCATCAGGATCTCCAGCAGCTCGTCCATGGCATCGGTCCAGCGGTGCTGGGCGATCAGCGATTGCGCGCGTGCGAAGCGGGCATCGAAGTCGCGGCGGTTGGCTTCGATGCGGGCGTCCAGCGCCGGCAGCCCGTGCTCGCTCGCCTCGGCGGCGTGCATGGCCTCCATCACCCGCTGCAGCGAGTCGAAGCGCCGCACCACCGCCACCTTGTCGAGCACCGGCGCAAATGCGAGCTTGGCGTCTTCGAGGCGGCCGGCTAGCAGAAGCGCCTGGACGTACCCGAACCGGGCCTCGTCATTGGCCGGATCAACGGCCACCGACTGCTGCAGCTTCTCGAGCTGTGCGTCGCTGCCGGCGGGCAGTTCCGGTTCGAGTTCGGGCCCGGCTTCGGGCTCGTCGGCGGCCGGCGGCAGGTGCTTGTCCAGGAACTGGCGCAGCTGGCCTTCGGGCAGGGCGCCCATGAAGCCGTCGACCGGCTGGCCTCCCTTGAGCAGGATGCAGGTGGGGATGCTGCGGACGCCGAAGGCGGCGGCCAGCTGCTGCTCCTGGTCGGAGTCGATCTTCACCAGCTTGAACCGGCCTTCGTAAGCGGTTTCGAGCTTCTCCAGCAGCGGGCCGATCACCTTGCAGGGTCCGCACCAGGGCGCCCAAAAGTCGACCAGCACCGGGGTCTCCATGGAGGCGGCGATGACCTCGGTTTCAAAGTTTTCCAGGGTGACGTCGATCATTCGGCTTGGCTTGTGTGGGCAACTTAAAATTCACACCTTTTGGGCACAGGCATGAGCACGGTAGAGGTTGGCGTCGTGATGGGGTCCGGCAGTGACTGGGACACGCTCTCGCACGCAGTGGCGATTCTCCAGGAATTCGAAGTGCCCCACGAAGCCCGCGTGGTGTCGGCCCACCGCATGCCCGACGACATGTTCGCGTATGCGCAAGCCGCCGAGTCACGCGGCCTCAAGGCCATCATCGCCGGGGCCGGCGGAGCAGCCCACCTGCCCGGCATGCTCGCGGCCAAGACCACCGTGCCGGTGCTGGGCGTGCCGGTCGCCAGCCGCCACCTGCAGGGCGTCGATTCGCTGCACAGCATCGTGCAGATGCCCAAGGGCATTCCCGTGGCCACGTTCGCCATCGGCACCGCCGGCGCGGCGAACGCCGCGCTCTTCGCGATCGCCATGCTGGCCAACGGCAACCCGGTCCTGCGCGAGCGGCTGCGGGCCTGGCGCGAGCGGCAGAGCGAAGCGGCACGCCAGACCACCTTGCCGCCCGTCGCATGAACCCGCCCGCCATCCTTCTTCCGGGTGCCACGCTGGGCGTGATGGGCGGTGGACAGCTGGGCCGCATGTTCGTTCACGCGGCCCAGCGCATGGGCTACTTCACGGCCGTGCTCGATCCCGACGCCCAGAGCCCGGCCGGACGGGTGAGCCATCACCACCTCCACGGCGAGTACCTGGAGACGCGCCACCTGGCCGAGCTTGCGCGCATCGCCGACGCCATCACCACCGAGTTCGAGAACGTCCCGGCCGCCGCGCTGGAGCAGCTGGCGGTGCATCGTCCGGTCGCCCCCGGCGGCGAGGCCGTGGCCATCGCCCAGGACCGCATCCGCGAGAAGGCCCATTTCACCCGCTGCGGCGTGGCCTGCGCGCCCCATGCGGTGATCGAGACCGACGAACACCTGGCCCTGGTGGCCGACTCGCTGCTGCCCGGGATCCTCAAGACCGCCCGCCTCGGATACGACGGCAAGGGGCAGCTGCGGGTCGCCACGCGCGAAGCCCTGGTGCAGGCCTGGAACGACCTGGGGCGGGTGCCCTGCGTGCTCGAGCAGATGCTGCCGCTGGCGGCCGAATGCTCGGTGGTGGTGGCGCGCGGCGCCGACGGCCGGATGGTCCACCTGCCGCCGCAGCGCAACCTGCATCGCGACGGCATCCTGGCGGTGACCGAGGTGTTCGATGGCGTGCTGCCGGACGCCGCGGCCGCGCAGGCGGTCGCATCCACGCAGGCCATCGCCGAAGGGCTGGGCTACGTGGGCGTGCTGTGCGTCGAGTTCTTCGTGCTGCAGGACGGTTCCCTGGTGGTCAACGAGATGGCGCCGCGGCCCCACAACAGCGGCCACTGGAGCCTCGATGCCTGCGACGTCTCGCAGTTCGAGCTGCAGGTGCGCACGCTGGCCGGCCTGCCGCTGGCGGTGCCGCGCCAGCACAGCCCGGCCATCATGCTCAACCTGCTGGGGGACCTGTGGCGGGGCGGATCCACACCAGCCGAGCCGGACTGGACGAGCATCCTGGCGTTGCCGGGCATGCACCTGCACCTGTACGGCAAGACCGACGCCCGCGTCGGCCGCAAGATGGGCCACCTCACCGTCACCGGTCCCACGGCTGCCGCCGTGCGCGAGCGTGCGTTGAAGGCCTGCGAGGTGCTGGGCATCCAGCCGTTCGTCTCCGCATGATCCTCGACGGCCAATCCCCGGCCGCCATCGCCGAGGCTGCGCGCCGCCTCGCGGTCGGCGAGCTGGTCGCCTTTCCGACCGAAACGGTCTACGGCCTGGGCGCCGATGCCGGCAACGACGCCGCCGTGGCCGCGATCTTCCAGGCCAAGGGCCGGCCGGCCGACCACCCGCTGATCGTGCACGTGGCAAGCGCCGACGATGCGAGCCGCTTCGCCCGCCACATCCCGCCCGTGGCCGAACGCCTGATGCAGGCCTTCTGGCCCGGACCGCTGACGCTGATCCTGCCGCGGCGGGAAGGCATGGGCGAGGCCGCCAGCGGCGGCCAGGGCAGCATCGGCCTGCGTTGCCCGTCGCATCCGGTCACGCAGTCCCTGCTGCAGGCCTGCCACTCGAACCAGCCGCCGGTGTGGGGCCTGGCCGGGCCCAGTGCCAACCGCTTCGGCCGCGTCAGCCCGACCACGGCCCAGCATGTGCAGGACGAGTTCGGGCCCGAGCTGGCGGTGCTCGACGGCGGCGCCTGCCCGGTGGGCATCGAGTCGGCCATCGTCGACTGCACCCGCGGCGTGCCCGTACTCCTGCGCCCGGGCGTGCTCACCGGACCGCAGATCGCGCGGGCCTGCGGCGAACGGCTGTGGCTGCCCGACGAACTGGCCCAGGCCGCGCCCCGGGCCTCGGGCACCCTGGCTTCGCATTACGCGCCGCAGGCGCGGTTGCGCCTGATGGACGCCCGCGCCTTGCAAGACGCGCTCGACGTGCTGGGGCCGCAGGCCTCCGGCATCGCGGTCTGGTCGCTGGCGCCGGTACGGCCGCCTTCTCCCCGGGTGTCGGTGCGTGCCATGCCGGCGCAGCCCGAGGCGGCGGCCCGCGAGCTGTTCGCGGTGCTGCGCGCGTTCGATGCCCAGGGCGTGCGGCTGATCTGGGTCGAGCAGCCGCCCGACACGCCCGAGTGGGCCGGCGTCAACGACCGGCTTCGACGAGCGGCCACCTGAAGGGCCCTCGCTACACTCGCGGCCAACTCCCCCCAACTTCCCTTCCTTGCCCTTCCGGAGAAGTCTTCAATGGCATTCCAACGCTCGCGCCGCTCCCTGCTTGCCGCCAGCCTGAGCGCGGCGGTGCTGGCCGCGTGCGGCGGCGGCGACGTGGTTTCGCAGTTCACGCCCGCGCGCATCGTGGTGTTCGGTGATGGTTCGGCCGATCTCGGCCGGACCGACGCGGCCGATCCCGCCCAGAACCGCCCGCGCTACACCATCAACGACGGCAGCATCGGCATCTGGACCCGGCAGCTGGCGGCGCGATACGGGCTGCCGCTGGCCTCCAGTGACGCCGGTGGCAGCAGCTACGCCATCGGCAACGCACGCGTGGCCGCGGCCACCGACGCCGCCGGCAACACCGGCACGCCGACGATCGTCTCGCAGATCGCGGCCTACTCCCCGCTGCCGAGCGACCTGGTCGTGATCAGTGCCGGCTTCAGCGACGTGATCGCCGAGGCGCGCCAGACCCAGCTGTCCCAGCAGACGCGTGAGCAGGGGCTGGCCGACCTCGATGCCGCCGCCCGCCAGCTCGGCGAGGCCGTCGCCGCACTGGTGCAGCGCGGCGCCGGGCGCGTCGTGGTGACGGGGCCGTATGACCTGTCGATCTCGCCCTGGGCCCGTGCCACCGGGCAGGGCGAGCTGCTGCGGGCCTACAGCAGCCGCTTCATTTCGTCCCTGAAAGTGTCCATGGTCCGGCTAGGTGGCAGCGTGCTGTACCTGGACCGGGAGGACTACGTCAACCGCATCTACAACAGGCCCGACTCCTACGGCATCACCAACGTCGCCGGCCGGGTCTGCACCTCGGTCGACCCGGGCCCCGGCATCGGCATCGGCGAGAACCAGGTCAGCTCGGCCCTGTGCACGCCGGCCACGCTGGAGCCTTCGGCCGATCCGGCGCGCTGGCTGTTCGCCGACGCCGTCTACCTCACGCCCGCCGCCAACCGCCTCTTTGGCGACTTCGCCTACGACACCATCCGCCGCTACTGGTAGGGGAAGGCTAGGGCCTGGTCCCTGCCCACTCCACCACCGCGTCGATCACCGGCCGGAAGGCGCCCGCGTTCGGGTGGTTGGCGATGGCCACGACCACCCAGCGGCGGCCGTCCGCGCCATGCACATAGCCGGCCACGCCGGTCACGTCGCGCAGGCTGCCGGTCTTCAGGTGCGCCTGCCCGGCCGAGCGCGTGCCGGTGCGCCGGGCGGTGCCGTCGATACCCGAGACGGGCAGCGAGGACACGAACTCCGGCATCAGCGGCGAGGCCCAGGCGTGCTGCAGCAGGCGTGCGATCTGGCTGGCGCTGATGCGTTCCTCGCGCGACAGGCCCGATCCGTTGCCGAAGGACGGCGGCTCGGAGCGCAGCCGCTCGCGCCACCACTGCTGCAGCACCTCGCGCGAGCCCGCCCAGGTGCCGGTGCCACGCCGCTGCAGGCTCAGCGTGAGGAACAGCTGCTGGGCCATCACGTTGTTGCTGAACTTGTTGATGTCGCGCACCACCTCGGCCAGCGGTGCCGAGCTGGTCTCCAGCAGAGGCGACAGCGCCTCGGGCACGCGGCCTTCGCGGACCGTGCCGTCGAGGCGGCCGCCCATCTCGAGCCACATGCCGGCCAGCGTGCGCGCGGCATGGCCGGCGGGATCGGGCGGGGCCACCGGCCAGCTGCGTGAACCGCAGGCCACCGGATAGCCGCCTGCGAATCGAACCCGCTGGGGATCGCTGAAATCGGCCTTCAAGGCGGCTCGCCAGTCGCCGCAAGGCCCCGTGGCCAGGGGCACCTGCACCGGCCACTGCACGCCGGCCAACGGGGGTTCCATCTGCACGGTGGCCACGCCGGATGCGGGCGTGAAGTGGAAGACCACCGACCGGAAGTTCAGCAGCAGCGCGTCGGGCGCGGCGTTGTAGGGGCGCAGCGGCTCGCCGTCGAAGGCGGCCGGGTCCTGCGCCGGCAACTCGAAGGCACTGCGATCCAGCACGATGTCGCCCGCGATGCGCCGGATGCCCAGCCCCTGCAGGCGGCGCATCAACAGCCACAGGCGTTCCATCACCAGCCGCGGGTCGCCCTGGCCCCGCAGGTACAGGTTGCCGCGCAGGGTGCCTTCCTGGACCACGCCGTCGGCGTAGACCGGCGTGGTCCAGCTGTAGGCCGGCCCCAGCAGGTCCAGGCCGGCGTAGGTGGTCACAAGCTTGGCGACGGAAGCCGGGTTGACCGGCACCTCGGCCCGGTGGGCCAGGCGGGCCGGCTGCCGGGGATCGACATCGGCCACCAGCAGCGTCACGGCGTCGGCCGGAATCCGGCTGCGCGTCAGCGCCGTCTCGATCTCCGGCGGCAGGACCTGCGCGAGCAGCGCCGCGGGCAGCAGCAGCGCGCCGCAGGTCAACGCCCGGCGCAGCAATCGGAGCGGAACAGCCATGGGCCATTATGGGTGGCTGGGATAATCGCCGGCCTGATCCCAGTCCGCCGTCCGTGCCCCAGAACCTTCTTGCCTTCGACACCAGCACCGAACGTCTGTCGGCGGCGCTCGCCTGGCGTGACGCCGGCGGGGCGCGCCGGCTCGAGCGCGAGGGGCCGGGCGGTCGCGAGTCGTCGGCCGCGCTGATCCCGCTGGCGATGGGACTGCTGCACGAAGCCGGCCTTCGCCTGTCGCGGCTGGATGCCATCGTTTTCGGGCAGGGCCCCGGCTCCTTCACCGGCCTGCGCACGGCCTGCGCCGTGGCCCAAGGCCTGGCCTGGGGCGCCGGGTTGCCGGTGCTGCCGGTCGAAACCCTGATGGCGGTGGCCGAGGACGCCCGGCACCGAAGCGGCGCGACCCGCGTGCTGGCCCTGCTCGACGCCCGCATGGACGAGGTCTACTGGGCCCGCTACGTGTTTGGACACGGCGGCTGGCAGCGGCAGGGGCCGATCGCCCTGGGCGCGCCCGAGAGCGTGCAGGCCGGCCCGGCCGACGAGTGGCAGGCCGGCAACGCCTTCGATCTGTACGGTGGCCGCCTGCCGACCGGCCGGCGGCTGCCGGCCCTGCCGAGCGCGGGCGCCATGCTGCGGCTGGCGCCCGGGCTGATCGCGGCCGGAGGCGCCGTCCCGGCGTCCGAGGCCTGGCCGCTGTACGTCCGGGATAAAGTCGCCCAGACCACCCAGGAGCGCCTGGCGGCTCGCGCCGTTGTGCCGGCCCCCGGTGCCCACCCATGAACGCCCTCGTCCACACCACCCATGTGCAGTTCGAGCCGATGAGCGCGGCCTGGCTCGACGCCGTCATGGCGGTGGAGACGCGGGCCTATGACCATCCCTGGACCCGCGGCAACTTCCTCGATTCGATTCGCGCGGGCTACCAGGCGCAACTGCTGCTGGCCGGACCCGTGCTGCTGGGCTACTTCGTGGCCATGAAGGGCGTGGACGAGGTGCACCTGCTCAACATCACCGTCGACCCCGGCTACCAGGGCCAGGGCTGGAGCCGTCTGATGCTGGAGGCGCTGGCCATCTGGTCGCGCGACCAGGGTGCGCAGTGGCTGTGGCTGGAAGTGCGCGAAAGCAACGCGCGGGCCCAGCATGTCTACCAGCAGGGCGGCTTCCGGCGGGTCGGCCTGCGAAAGGGCTACTACCCGGCGCGCGAGGGGCTGCGCGAGGACGCCATCGTCATGAGCCTGAAGCTGTGAGGCACCGCGGATGAGCCTCGAACTGGATCCCCGCCGCCGCGCCATGCTGGCCGAGATGGGCCTGCAGGCCTTCGTGCCGGTTGCTGGTGCGGCCTCCTCCTGCGCGGCGCAAGAGCCGGCACCTGTCGAGGCACCTGCGGTGGTCGCCGAATCCGTGGCGCCGGCGCCCGCGCGCCTGCCTGCCGCACCGCCCCAGGTCATGCGGGACCAGGCGACGGTCCGGGTCATGCCCAGCGGTGGCGAGGCGGGGGGGCGCTTCGCCGAGATGGACTGGGATGAGCTTCAACAGGCTGCGGCCGGCTGCCAGGCCTGTGCGTTGGGCGAGACGCGGCGCCAGGTGGTGTTCGGCTCCGGACCCCGGCAGGCCGACTGGCTGGTGGTGGGCGATGCGCCAAGCGAGCAGGACGAGTTGCAGGGCGAGCCCTTCGCGGGCGAGGAGGGGCGCCTGCTCGACCAGATGCTGCGGGCCGTCGGCCTGGCTCGCGGCGAGGGCGTCTACCTCACCCACCTGCTCAAGTGCCGGCCCCCTGGCAACCGCAACCCGGCGCCCGAGGAGATCGCCAGCTGCGAGCCCATCCTGCGCCGCCAGCTGGCGCTGCTGCGGCCCAAGGTCGTGCTGCTGATGGGCCGGCTGGTGGTGCCATCGCTGCTGCAGACCACCGAGCCGCTGGGCCGGCTGCGCGGCCGCGTGCACCAGTGGCAGGGCGTGCCGGTGGTGGTGACCTACCACCCGTCCTTCCTGCTGCGCAATCCGGCCGAGAAGGGCAAGGCGTGGGCGGACTGGTGCCTGGCGGATGAGGCACGGAATACAGGGTTCAGGGGCTAGGGCCTGGGGTCCCGGGACACAGCCGGGGGACGACGGCTTCTGCGCACAGGCCCGGTCCCTATCCCTGATCCCTAGAACCGCGGCAGCTCGGGGTGCGCCAACCGCCCGCCACGCACCAGCATCTTTCCGTACTCGGCGCAGCGGACCAGCGTGGGGATCACCTTGCCGGGATTGAGCAGTCCGGCGGGATCGAAGGCGCGCTTGACGCCCAGCATCTGCTCGCGCTCCTCGGGTGAGAACTGCACGCACATCGAGTTGAGCTTTTCGACGCCGACGCCGTGTTCTCCGGTGACGGTGCCGCCCATGGCGACGCTGGTCTCCAGGATGTCCGCGCCGAACAGCTCGCAGCGGCGCAGCTGGTCGGGGTCGTTCGCATCGAACAGGATCAGCGGGTGCAGGTTGCCGTCGCCCGCGTGGAACACGTTGGCGCAACGCAGGCCGTACCGCTGCTCCATCTGCTGGATGGCCAGCAGGATGTCGGCCAGCCGCTTGCGCGGAATGGTGGAGTCCATGCACATGTAGTCGGGGCTGATCCGCCCGGACGCCGGAAACGCGTTCTTGCGGCCACTCCAGAAGCGCAGGCGCTCGGATTCGTCGCGGCTGACGGCCAGCGCCGTGGCGCCGGCGGCACGCAGCACCTCGCTCATGCGGCCGATCTCCTCTTCGACTTCCTCGGGCGTGCCGTCGCTCTCGCACAGCAGGATGGCTTCGGCCGCGAGGTCGTAGCCCGCGTGCACGAAGTCCTCCACCGCCGCCGTCATGGGCTTGTCCATCATCTCCAGCCCGGCCGGGATGATGCCGGCCGCGATGACCGCTGCCACGGCATCGCCGGCTTTGCGCACGTCGTCGAAGCTGGCCATGATGCAGCGGGCCAGCTGCGGCTTGGGCACCAGGCGCACGGTCACCTCGGTGGTGACGGCCAGCATGCCCTCGCTGCCCACCACCACCGGCAGCAGGTCGTAGCCGGGCGCCTCCAGCGCCTCGCTGCCGAATTCCACCGGCTCGCCGTCGGCGGTGAAGCCGCGCACCCGCAGCACGTTGTGCAAGGTCAGGCCGTACTTCAGGCAGTGCACGCCGCCGGAGTTCTCGGCGACGTTGCCGCCGATGGTGCAGGCGATCTGGCTGGATGGGTCGGGCGCGTAGTACAGCCCGTGCGGCGCGGCCGCCTCGCTGATGGCCAGGTTGCGCACCCCGCACTGCACGCGGGCGGTGCGGGCGAGCGGGTCCAGCGACAGGATGCGGTTGAAGCGCGCCAGCGACAGCGTGACCCCCTGCGCGTGCGGCATGGCGCCGCCGGACAACCCGGTGCCGGCGCCCCGGGCCACCACCGGCACGCCCAGGCGGTGGCAGGTGCGCAGCACCGCCTGCACCTGCGCCTCGGTCGCCGGCAAGGCCACGGCCAGCGGCCGCTGCCGGTAGGCGGTGAGCCCGTCGCACTCGTAGGGCGTGGTCTCCTCGGCGCTGGACAGCACGGCGTGCGGCGGCAGCACCTCGCGCAGCGCCTGCAGCACCTCGGCCGGCGAGGGCGCCGGGGCCAGTCGATTCGGCTCGAGGGGCGCGTTCATGGCCGCAACCTACTTGAAGATCACCGTTTTATGGCCGTTCAGCAGCACCCGGTGCTCGCTGTGCCACTTCACGGCCCGGGCCAGCACCAGGCTCTCGGTGTCCCGGCCGATGGCGGTGAGGTCTTCGACGGTCTTGCTGTGGTCCACCCGCGCCACGTCCTGCTCGATGATGGGCCCCTCGTCCAGGTCGGCCGTCACGTAGTGGGCGGTGGCGCCGATGAGCTTCACGCCGCGGTCGTGCGCCTGGTAGTAGGGCTTGGCACCCTTGAAGCTGGGCAGGAAGCTGTGGTGGATGTTGATTGCGCGCCCGGCGAGCCTGCGGCACAACTCGTCCGACAGCACTTGCATGTACCGGGCCAGGACCACCAGATCGGCGCCCTCGGCTTCGATGATCTCGTACTGCCGGGATTCGGCCTGGGGCTTGGTCGCCGCCGTCACCGGGATGTGGTGGAAGGGCACGTTGTAGCTGGCGGCCAGTTGGTAGAACTCGCGGTGGTTCGACACGATGGCGCGGATGTCCAGCGGCAGCAGCCCGCTCTTCCAGCGGAACAGCAGGTCGTTCAGGCAATGGCCCTCGCGGCTGACCATGATCACGGTGCGCATGGGCGCGCCGGCCGGGTGCAGCTGCCACTGCATGCCGAAGCCCTGGGCGAAGTCGCGCCACTGGGAGCGCAGTTCTTCGTGACCCGGCTTGTCGCAGGCGAACTGCACCCGCATGAAGAACAGGCCGGTGTCGGGGTCGTTGTACTGCGCGGCCTCTTCGATGTTGCCGCCGCGCTCGAACAGGAAGCCGGACACCGCGTGCACGATGCCGGGCCGGTCCGCGCACGAGAGGGTGAGGATGAAGGCGTGGCTCATAACCGCTCGATTGTCGCAGCCGCGCGGGTGTGCCGGCCGGCCCATGGCCCGGCCGGGCTAGCCCCGGGCAGGCCAGGGTCCGCAGCCGAGTCGATCGACGGCACAATGGTCCGGGCAGCCCGCTGCACGGGATGAAAGGAGACAAAGGCATGGCCTACAACGAAACCGAATTCGACACCGGCAGTCACTGGCTGCCGTTCACCCCCAACCGTCACTTTCGCAAGGAGCCGCGCGTCTTCGTCGCCGCCTCCGGCATGCATTTCACCACCCACGACGGCCGCCAGGTGATCGACGGCATCTCCAGCCTGTGGTGCGTGGGCGCCGGCCACGCCCGGGCCCCCATCAACGAAGCCATCAAGAAGCAGCTGGACACGCTGGACTACGGCACCACCTTCCAGGCCACCAACGACCGCGCCTTCGAGGCGGCCGACATGATCACGGCCCTGGCGCCGGGCGACCTCGACAAGGTGCTGTTCTGCAACTCGGGCTCCGAGGCGGTCGATACCGCGCTGAAGCTGGCGCTGGCCTACCACCGCGCCCGCGGCGAGGGCCACCGCAACGTGTTCATCGGCCGCGAGCGCGGCTATCACGGCGTGGGCTTCGGCGGCATCAGCGTGGGCGGCATTCCGGCCAACCGCAAGGCGTATGGCACGTCCATGCTGCCGCGGGTGGACCACATGCGCTTCATCCACGACCCGGCCCAGGCCGCCTACATCCATGGCGAGGAGCCGGTCTGGAAGGACGATCCGCTGCTGGAGCTGGAGCAGCGCATCCTGCCCCTGCACGACCCGAGCAACGTCGCGGCGGTCATCGTCGAGCCGGTGGCGGGCAGCGCGGGCTGGTACCTGCCGCCCAAGGGCTACCTGCAGCGGCTGCGCGAGATCTGCGACAAGCACGGCATCCTGCTGGTGTTCGACGAGGTCATCACCGGCTTTGGCCGGATGGGCACCAATTTCGCCGCCGATTTCTACGGCGTGGTGCCGGACATGCTCACCTTCGCCAAGTGCGTGACCAACGGCGTCATCCCCTTGGGCGGCGTGATCTGCCGGGGCAAGCTGTACGACCAGATGATGAAGACCGACGCCCCCGAGCACATGGTCGAGTTCTTCCACGGCTACACCTACTCCGGCCACCCGGTGGCCTGCGCGGCGGCGGTCGCCACGCTCAAGCTCTACAAGGAAGAGAACCTGTTCGCCCGCGCCGGCGACATGGGCAAGGTGCTGGGCGACGCCTTCCACGCCACGTTCAAGGGCCTGCCCAACGTGGTGGGCATCCGCAGCCTGGGCTGCGCGGCGGCGGTCGAGCTGGCGCCGATCGCCGGCGCACCGGGCAAGCGCGCCTACGACATCTTCATCGACTGCTACAAGCGCGGCGCATTGGTGCGCCCGGCAGGAGACGTGATCGTGATCGCGCCTCCGTACATCGTCGAGAAGCCGCACATCGAGCAGCTGGTCGACACCCTGGCCGGCTCGATCCGGAAGCACTAGGTCCACCCCGGAAGTAGGACCACCCCGAAGCGCCTTCGGCGCCTCCCCTCGAGGGGCGCCACCGGCGGCCCGGCAAAGCCGGTTCCGCGGTGGCCCTGGGGTGGCCTGCCGCTGCGCGGCGGCGGTGATCAGGGGCGCGGGCGGAAGTGCTGGCGCAGTTCGGCGCAGGCGTCTTCGACGCTGCGCGAACCTTCGGCCGGTGGCCAGGCGCGGGGCTCCACGCTCAGCCCGGGCGGCAGGTGCCGCGGCACGCCCAGCGCCTCGTCCACGTGGCCGCTGCCGGCCAGCAGCACCACGGTGCGGCCGCGCGTGGCGGCAGCCGCCACGCCCTCGGCCATGCTGCGGTCACGGGCGATCTGCACGCGCACCATGGGCAACACCTGCGATTCGGGCAGCAGGTCGCAGTGGCCCTCACGCACCGCCGTCTGTTGCCTCGCCAGCGCCTCGGCGGGCAGTGCCCGCTCCAGGTTCGCGTCCGCCATCGCGGCCCGCATGTGCGCGCGTGGCAGGTTCACGCCGATGACCGGCACGCCGGCCCGCACGGCTTCCATCACCGCCGGGCCATAGGCCGCCCAGGGCCAGGCGCGCTCCTCCCAGCGCAGCGCGGCTCGCACCTGCTCCTGGGACGCCTCGCGGGGCAGGTGCGCGGTGGAGGCGCCGCGCTCGGCCATCTCCAGCGCCAGCGCAGCCAGGCGCTCGCGCCTGGCGAGGTCGCGCACGGTCTCATGGTGCCAGCGCTTGTGCTGCGGCGCATCATGCTGCTCGCCGAGCAGCAGCGCGTCGGGCAGCGTTGTGGAAGCGGGGGCAAGGTGGCCGCAGGCGGCAAGTGCGCCAGCCAGGCCGAGGGGGGTGATGAGGCGCAGCATGGGACGGCGCGCGAGGCCCGGAAGAAAAAACCGCCGGCGGGGCCGGCGGTCGGGGTTCAGTGCATCACGAGCGGGTTCTGCGCCAGCTCGGCGTACCGGTCGAGGGTTTCCTCGACCTCTTCCTGGGTGGGCGTGTTCGCCTGCCAGGCGTTGATCTGGCGCTGGAAAGCCTCGGCCCAACTGCCGTCCAGGTAAACCTCCTTGTTGGATCGCTTGTCGACGATCTCGAAGCCGTGCCGAACGATGCTGGGCTCAGCCTCGCCATCTGACGGGGCGTTGGCCTGCATGTGCACGACCACGAACGAGTCGGAGTCATAGAGCATTTGCATGTGTCTGGTTTCCCTTCTGGCCAGTTAGATGGGCCGTGACGCAATCGGTTCAAGAGGTTCAACCGTGAAGTCGCGCCACATGCGACGACTTCAGGCTAAGGCGCGGGGCGCTCAGGACCTGTCGGTTCCAGACCATTGCTGATCCAGCCAATCCCCATGCGCCCATGTCAGACGCAGGCGCACCGGGGCGTAATCAAGCTCAGGGGCCAGCCAAAGCTCCAGCCTGTAGTCGAATTCCATCCGCGGCAGGCGAACCAGCCGCAGCGTGGCCAGGCTGCCGCCCGGCAGTTGCAGGGCATCGCGCGCCTGCACCTCGAAGTGCCAGGTCTCCGCCTCGTGCAGCCCCGCCACCTGCATGGCCAGCGAGGTCCCCAGCGGCACCGGTGCCTGCTGGCGGGCGAGCAAGGCCCCCAGTTGCATCAGCACGCTGAGGCGGTCCTGGGCGCCGGCTTCCAGCGCCGCCGCCGCGCGGTTGTTGCTGAACACGATGCGTTCGCGATCACGATCGAAGTGCACCGCCTCCTCGGTCCGGCGCCGCTCGGAAAACCGCACCGGTTCCAGCCCGCGCGCCGAGAGCTGGCCGGTGCTGCGCTGGGTGCGGGTGGGCAGCAGCGGCACGCGCAATTCGAGCAGCGCCTCGTAGCTGCGGCCGTCGGGGCGCCAGTTCAGGACGCCTTCGCCGGTGGGGAAGTCGATGCCCCGGGTGCGGCCGCGCACTTCGTAGCGCAGGCGCATGGGCGGCGCCACGCGGGCCGCCGGCTCACGGGTGCCCGCGGCGGCGGCGGGCGCAGCGGGCGTGGCCGTCGGTTGCCATCCTTGCTCCGGCAGCACGGCCGGATCGGGTGAAGGCTCTTCGGATGCGGAGGGCGTCCGACGGGCCTGCGCCTCGTGCGGGATCGGCGGCAGGTGGCTGGCCGATGAGGCGGGGGACCGGGTGGGTCGACGCGCCGGTGCGGCCTCGTCGCCCGCAGGGGCGAACTCGAGCGGCGCAGCCACATGCCGCACCGACACGGCAATCGCTTCAGGCGTGGACGCGCGCTGTGGCCGGGCCGGTGGCGAGATCTGCTCGAGCAGCAGCAGGTGCGCGACCAGGAGCAAGGCGGCCAGCAGGGCCAACCGCCGCCCCGGCGACTGCCTGGTGTTCACGGCCGGTACCCCAGCTCCTGCGAGAGCCGCGCCGCCTCGGTCCGCATCGGCCTCGCGACGGCGCCGTTCCAGTCCGTGTCGAAGCTGCCATTCGGACCCATGGCCAGAATGCCCAGCACCAAGTGGCTGTCGGCGTCGAACACCGGCGCGCAGAAGCCCGAGACGCCGGGCAGCAGCACGTCGACGACGCGCGCGATACGGTGTTCGCGCACCTCCTGCAGCATGCGTTCCACCTCCGCCATGGTGGCGGGCACCTCGCGCAGGCCTTGGCGCCGGGCCCGCGCGAGCTCGTCGCGCAGCAGGGGGCCGATGGCTTCCTGGGCGTGCCAGGCCGCGAAGCAGCGGCCGGTGGCGGAGGTGAGCAGCGGCATGACGTCGCCCAGGCGCAGGTTGACCGTGATCGCGTGGGGCGACTCTTCCCAGTGGACGATGGTGGGCCCATGGTTGCCCCAGACCGCGATGGCCAGGGTGTGCTCGACCTGCGCCATGAGGGCCGGCAGGCGCTCCCGCGCGAGCTTCACCGCATCGAGCCGCGACAGCGCCGCCAGCCCCAGTTGCAGCGAACCGGGACCGAGGTCGTAGCGCGTGGAGGCCGGGTCCTGCACCACCAGGGCCAGGCGCTGAAAACTCACGAGGTAGCGATGGGCCTTGGCCGCGCTCATGCCGGCGGCGGCGGCCAGGTCGCGCAGCATCAGCGGACCGCTGGCACGACCCAGCGCGTTCAGGAGCGTGAAGCCCACCTCGACCGATTGGATGCCCACGCGCTCCTTCACGGCCGTCCCGTACAATTTCGTTTAGTTGAATTCATTTCACCAAGCGTAATGGCGGGCTGACTGTAGCACCGCTGCATCCGACAGGAGATCAGGCAATGAAGCTCGCCACCTACAAGGACGGTTCGCGCGATGGCCAGCTGGTGGTCGTCTCGCGCGATCTCGGTTCGGCCCATTATGCGACCGGCATCGCCAGCCGCCTGCAGCAGGTCCTGGACGACTGGAGCTTCCTGTCGCCCCAGCTGCAGGACCTGTACGACAGCCTGAACCAGGGCCGAGCGCGCCACGCCTTCGCGTTCGATCCGGCGCGTTGCATGGCACCGCTGCCGCGCGCCTATCAGTGGGCCGACGGCTCGGCCTACATCAACCATGTGGAGCTGGTGCGGGCCGCGCGCAACAGCGAGGTGCCGGCCAGCTTCTACACCGATCCCTTGATGTACCAGGGCGGCAGCGACGACTTCCTCGGCCCGTGCGACCCGGTGGTGGTGCCGCGCGAGGAGTTCGGCATCGATTTCGAGGCCGAGATCGCCGTCATCACCGGGGACGTGAAGATGGGCGCGAGTCCCGAACAGGCGTTGGACGGCATCCGCCTCGTGATGCTGGCCAACGACGTGAGCCTGCGCAACCTGATTCCGGCCGAACTGGCCAAGGGCTTCGGCTTCTTCCAGAGCAAGCCCGCCACGGCCTTCAGCCCGGTGGCCGTCACGCCCGATGAACTCGGCGACGCCTGGCTAGGCGGCCGGGTGCACCTGACCCTGCAGAGCAGCTGGAATGGCCGCAAGGTCGGCCTGTGCGAGGCCGGTCCCGACATGACCTTCCACTTCGGCGAGCTGATCGCCCACATCTGCAAGACGCGCAACGTGCGCGCCGGCAGCATCGTGGGTTCGGGCACCGTGAGCAACAAGGGCGTGGCCGGCGAGGGCGGCCGGATGGAATGGCCGCGCGGCTACAGCTGCATCGCCGAGAAGCGCGCCATCGAGACCATCCAGGACGGCAAGCCCAGCACCGGTTTCATGAAGTTCGGCGACACCATCCGGATCGAGATGAAGGGCAAGGACGGCCAGTCCGTCTTCGGCGCGATCGACCAGGAGATTCGCGCGCCGGGCGAGGCCTGAGCAGCCGCACGACTACAGCCGCAGCCAGGGGGTGCCCGATTCCTCCGCCTGCGACTTGTTCAAGGTGTCCAGGAAGCTGTCGCACCACCAGTGCACGTCCCAGCGCTTGCAGCTGGCCAGCAGCGCCTGGTGGCGCGTGATGCGCTCCTCCAGCGGCATCTGCAGCGCCAGGTGGATGGCCTCGGCCGTGCCCTCGGAGTCGTAGGGGTTGACCAGCAGCGCCTCGCCGAGCTGCTCGGCAGCGCCGGCAAAACGCGACAGCACCAGCACTCCCGGATCGGCCGGGTCCTGGGCCACCACGAATTCCTTGGCGACCAGGTTCATGCCGTCGCGCAGGGGCGTGACCAGCCCCACCTGGCTCGCCCGGTACAGGCCGGGCAGGCGGGCCCGGGCCACGGTGCGGTGCATGTAGCGCACCGGCATCCAGTCCAGCTCGCCGAAGTTTCCGTTGATCGAGCCGCACAGGCTTTCGAGCTGGTGGAGGATGTCCGTATAGGCGGTGACGTCCTCCCGGCTGGGGGACGCGATCTGGATCAGCGTGGCGCTGCGGTGGGTGTCGGGGTACTTCTGCAGCAGCTCGCGGAATGCGCGCAGCCGGTGTGGCAAACCCTTGGAATAGTCCAGGCGGTCCACCCCCACGAGGAGCTTGCGTCGCGAGTACTCGCGCTTCATGCGCTGGTACAGCTCGCGCGCTTCCGCGCCTTCGGCCAGGGCGTTGAACTCCTCCACGTCGATGCCGATCGGGAATGCGCCGGCGCGCAGCGTGCGGTTGAAGACGCGCCACTGGCCGTCACCCAGGTCTTGCGCATGGGCCTCGCGCTGGATGTAGCGGCAGAAGTGCTCGTGGTCGGCCTCGCTCTGCAGGCCGACCAGGTCGTACGAGCACAGCCCGCGCATCAGCCAGTCATGCCCAGGGATGGCGGCGAACATCAGCGGCGGCGGCAGCGGCACGTGCAGGAAGAAGCCGATGCGCTGGCGGCAGCCCAGGGCGCGCAGCTCGCTGCCCAGGGGGATCAGGTGGTAGTCGTGTACCCAGATCACGTCGTCGGGCTTGAGCAGTGGCGCGAGCTTGCGCGCGAACATCTGGTTGACCCGTCGGTAGCCCGCGATGTAGCTGGACTCGAAATCGGCCAGGTCGAGGCGGTAGTGGCACACCGGCCAGAGCACGCCGTTGGAGTAACCGAGGTAGTAGGCGTCGTGGTCCTCGCGGCTGAGGTCCAGCGTGACCAGCTTCACCGGTCCGGCCTGGTGGGTGTGCAACTCGGCTTCCCCGGCGCGCCCGCCATGGGCCGATTCGACGACCTTGCCGCTCCAGCCGAACCAGAGCCCGCCGGTGTTGTTCAGGAATTCGGCCAGCGCCACGGCCAGCCCCCCGGCTGCCGTCTTGCGCGGATCGGCCACCCGGTTGGAAACGACGACGAGTCGGGACATGTGGGGCTCTCTCCTGGTCAGGTCAGGCTCGTCCGGGTTGTCCTTGCCATTCGCACGAGTTGTTCGCGGACCGCAGCCGCACTCGGCAGCCGGTGCCGGGCGACGCTGGCGCCCTCGCCCACCTTGATGCCGAGGCCGCCCGAGCGCTGCACGGCCGAGAAGCCGACCTCGTCGGTGACGTCGTCGCCGATGAACACGGGGCGGCGATCGCGAAAGGGCGCCTCGCCCAGGAAGGCCTCGATCGCGCGGCCCTTGCTGGCGTCGGCCGGCTTGGCCTCCGCCACCATCTTGCCGCGCAGCAGGATCAGCCCGGGCGACGCATCGACCGCCGCCTGCATGGCGGCGACGCACAGCGCTTCGAGTTCCGGGGCACCCCGGTAGTGCAGTGCGATCGAGCCGCGCTTGATCTCCAGCTGCAGGCCGGCATGACGCGCCGCCAGCTCTTCGGCCGCCTGCCGCACGCGATCGGGCACGGCCGCGTCGACCACTTCCACGCCGCCGTCGGAGCGCCGGCGCTCGACCCCATGCACGCCCGCAGCCGGCAGGCGCAACGGATGCAGGAAGGCGTCGATCTGCTCGATCGGGCGCCCGCTGATGACTGCCAGGGCACCCCCCAGCCGTTCGTGCAGCTCCCCCAGCGCGTCGATCAGGCCCGGCGGCACGACCACGGCATCCGGCGTGGGCGCAATGTCCACCAGCGTGCCGTCGAAATCGAGGAAAAGGGCGCTGTCCTGCCCCAGCTGTTCAAGAAGATTCATTTGATGTCGACGCTAATCGAGCGGTGAAGCCGCGTCAGTACCCGCTGGCCCCTGCGTTCGTAGGAGGTGGCCGACAGCGCAGGCGTTCACCGGGCGTACAGGCCTTCCAGCGAGGCGAAGCCCTTGACCTCGATCGGGTTGCCGAAAGGGTCGCAGAAGAACATGGTCCATTGCTCGCCGGGCTCTCCGGCGTAGCGCAGCTGCGGCTCCAGGACGAAGTCGGTATTGGCGGCGCGCAGCCGTTCGGCCATGGCCTGCCAGTCGGGCAGCGCGAGCACCAGCCCGAAGTGCGGCATGGGCACCAGCTGGTCGCCCACCCGCCCGGTGCGGCGCGTGGCAAACGGCTCGCCCAGGTGCAATGACAGCTGGTGGCCGTAGAAATCGAAGTCGACCCAGCTGTCGGCACTGCGGCCTTCGCCGCAGCCCAACACGCCACCGTAGAAACGACGGGCGATATCCAGGTCGGTCACGTTGAAGGCCAGGTGGAAGATGCTGCGCATGGCCGCGAGCTTAACGGCTGCGCAGCACCGGCAGGCCGCCGGAATCCGAGGCGCCGCGCCGGTCAATGGCGGGCAGGCACAATGCCGGCGGCCCTCTCGGCATGCTGCCGACCGCGGCCCGAACCCTCTCAATTCCAGTTCCTGTTCCACATGCTCTCCCTGCTGTCGCGCCTGCCGGCGCTCGTCCTTTCCCTCCTGGCCGTCACGGCAAATGCCCAGACGGCGCCAGTCCAGGTCGACGGTGCCTGGGCGCGCGCAAGCGTCCCCGGCCAGAAGTCCAGCGGCGCCTTCATGCGCCTGACCGCCCGCGAGCCGCTCAGCCTGGTGGGCGTGCAATCGCCCGTGGCCGGCGTGGCCGAGGTCCACGAGATGCGGCTGGATGGCGACGTCATGCGCATGCGCCCCCTGCCCAGCCTGCCGCTGCCGGCGGGTCGGATCGTCGAGCTCAAGCCCGGCGGGCTGCACCTGATGCTGATGGACCTGAAGGAGCCTTTGCGTGCCGGTACCCGGGTGCCGGTCACACTGCTGGTGCGCGATGCCCAGGGCGTCGAGCGGCGCGTCGAACTCGAGCTGCCGGTCGCCACCCGGGCGCCCGGACCGGCCGCTGGCGAACGCCACCCGGCGCCGCATGGCGAAGCCGGCCATGGCCACCGGCACTAGTCCACTGAAACACTGGAATCAGGCGGTGCTGTGCAGCCGATGCGGGCTTCGACCGCCCCAACATCCATTCCCATGTTTCAGCGCACTAGCCGATGGTTACCTCGGGGGAACACGCCGCATGCGCCCTGCTAAGCTGATTTCTCCATCCTGGAGGGGGCCATTTCGATGAACGACGGACAAGACTTCGCCTTCGGCCGCTTCGTGCCGGGCTTCGACTTCCTGCAGAGCCTGGCGAAGGGCGCCAGCGAGGCCATGCCGCAAATGCCGGGTCTGTCGAACTGGATCGCGCCCACGCTGAGCGTGGAGGAACTGGACAAGCGCATTTCCGAGTTGCGCGCGGTGCAGTTCTGGCTGGAGCAGAACGGCAAGGCCCTGGCGGCCACGATCCAGGCGCTCGAGGTGCAGAAGATGACGCTGTCCACCCTCAAGCACATGGACGTGACCATGGCCGACCTGGCCGAAGCGTTGAAGGCCCAGCCGCAGGCTGCGGCCGAACCCGAGCCCGCCAAGCCGGCCACGGGTGGCGTCGGGAAGCCGCCCGGCGTCGGGCGAGAGCCGGCCAGCCCTGGCGACGGCGCCCCGAAAAGCGGCGGACCCGCTCCGGTGGACCCGATGCAGTGGTGGGGCGCCTTGACCCAGCAATTCCAGCAGATCGCGGCCAGCGCGATGCAACAGGCCGCGCAGCAGCCGCCCGCGCAAACCGCCGGCGCCGCGACGGCCACGGCGGAGCCGGCCGACGTGCCCAAGTCCGCGGCCGGAGCCAGGCCGACCGCCGCGGCCAAGAAGGCGCGCAAATCCGCGCCGCGCAAGAGCGCCACACGCAAGAGCGCTGCCAGCGGAGCCGGGGGCGGCAGCTGACGCAGCCCAGGTAGGTGCCATGAAGCTGTTCCCCTTCGGCCATGCCACGCACCCGCAGTGGGCCATGGCCTGCGGGCTGGTGCTGGCGCAGCTCCGTGCCCAGATGGCGCGGCCCGAATACGCCAGCTCGCCGTCGCTTGGGCTGCTCTACATCACCGATCACTACGCCGACCAGGCGCGCGACATCCTCGATCACCTGTCGGCCGAACTGCCGGAGGTGACCGACTGGTCGGGCACGGTGGGCGTGGGCATCTGCTCTAGCAACGTCGAGTATTTCGATGAACCGGCACTCGTCGTGATGCTGTGCGAGTTGCCCTCCGACCAGTTCCGGGTGTTCTCCGGCGTCGCGCCGCTGGGCGTGGGCGAAGGCATGGGCTTCGAGGCGCACACCGCCCTCGTGCACGCCGACGCGTCCACCCCCGAGCTGGCCGAGCTGGTGGCCGAAATGGCGGGGCGCACCACCACCGGGTACCTGTTCGGCGGCCTCTCATCCAGCCGTGGCGACACGGTGCAGTTCGCCGTCGGCGGCAACGGCAACATGCGCGGCCAGGGCGCCGCCGGTGGCGTGTTCCGCGGCGGATTGTCGGGCGTGGCCTTCGGCGAAGGCGTGGCGCTCGTCTCGCGCGTGACCCAGGGCTGCCTGCCGGTCACGCCGCAACGGCGCGTCACCGCAGCCGAGCAGAACCTGATCCTCACGCTGGACGACGAGCCGGCGCTCGACCTGCTGCTGCGTGAGCTGGACATCAGCCTCGACGAACCGCAGCGCGCGATGGCGGTCTTGCGCGCGACCCTGGTCGGCCTGACCTCGCCGGGCTCGCGCGCGGTCTCTCGCACCGGCAGCTTCGGCACCGACGTGCGGGTGCGCCACATCATCGGACTGGACCCCGGCCGGCGCGGCGTGGCCGTGGCCGATCGGGTGGAGGTCGGCATGCCCATGGCTTTCTGCCAGCGCAATGCCCGCGCCGCCCGTGCCGACCTGATGCGGGCCTGCGCCGAAATCCGCGAGGAGCTCGAACCCGAGGACATGAGCCTGCCGATGGCCACGGCCCTGGCGGCCGACGAGGCCATGTCCGCGCCCAGTCCAGCGCGGCGAATCGCCGGCGCCATCTATGTCAGCTGTTCAGGCCGCGGCGGTCCGCATTTCGGCGGCCCCAGCGCCGAGCTGCAGATCGTGCGCCACGCGCTGGGCGATGTGCCGCTGGTGGGCTTTTTCGCCGGCGGAGAGATCGCCCGCCATCACCTCTACGGCTACACCGGGGTGCTCACGGTGTTCACGGGCGGCGCGCCCTGATGGACGCGCTGCTCTGGGTCCTGAGCGGGCTGCTCATCGTTGCCGGCGTGGCCGGCACGGTGCTGCCCGCCTTGCCAGGTACGGCGCTGGTGCTGGCCGGCATCCTGCTCGGCGCCTGGATCGACGACTTCACGCGCATCGGCTGGCTGGCCGTCACCTCGGTGAGCATCCTCGCCGTGGCCAGTTGGGTACTCGACTACATCGCGGGCCTGATCGGCGCCAGGCGCGCCGGGGCCAGCAGGCTCGCGGTGATCGGGGCCGCCATCGGCACCGTGGCCGGCATCTTCATGGGCTTCGTGGGCGTGCTGTTCCTGCCGCTGGTCGGCGCGGCGGTCGGCGAGTGGCTGGCCCGGCGTGACCAGCAACGCGCCATGCGCGTGGGCATCGCCACCTGGGTCGGGCTGATGGTGGGCATGGTGGCCAAGGTGGCCCTGGCCTTCGTGATGATCGGCGTCTTCGTGGTCGCCCTGCTGGTCTAGGGCCCGTTCACACTGTTCTCGCCCCGTTCGCACACGTGACAACCGTGTGAACAGGCCCTAGCCTCAGACGCCGCGGGCACGGTCCTCGCGGAAGCGCGCGGCGAACTCCGCGAACCGCCCTTGCTCCAGTGCCAGCCGCACCTCAGCCATGAGGTTCAGGTAGTAGTGCAGGTTGTGGATGGTCGCCAGCATGGGAGCCAGCATCTCGCCGCAACGCTCCAGGTGATGCAGGTAGGCGCGCGAAAAGCCACCCGAGACCGTGCCGTCGGGGGCGGTGCTGCCGCGGCAGGTGTAGCAGCCACAGCTTTCGTCCAGCGGGCGTTCATCGCTGCGGTGCCGCGCGTTGCGGATCTTGAGGTCGCCGAAGCGGGTGAAAAGATGGCCATTGCGCGCGTTGCGCGTGGGCATCACGCAGTCGAACAGGTCCACGCCCTGTGTCACGCCCTCCACCAGGTCCTCGGGCGTGCCCACCCCCATCAGGTATCGCGGCTTGTGCGCGGGCAGCCGGTGCGGCGTGTGCGCCATGATGCGGCGCATCTCCTCCTTGGGCTCGCCCACGCTCACCCCGCCGATCGCATAGCCGGGGAAGTCGATCTCGACCAGCGCGTCCAGTGATTCCTGGCGCAGGTGCTCGAACATGCCGCCCTGGACGATGCCGAAGAGCGCGTTGCGGTTTTCCAGCCGCGCGAACTCGGTCTTGCAGCGCACGGCCCAGCGTCGGCTCAGCTCCATGGAAAAGCGCGCCTCGGACTCGGTGGTGAGGTGGCCGCGGGTCTCGTAGGGCGTGCACTCGTCGAACTGCATCACGATGTCGCTGTCCAGGATGGTCTGGATCTGCATCGAGATCTCGGGCGTGAGGAACAGCCGGTCGCCGTTGACGGGCGACGCGAACTTCACGCCTTCCTCGCTGATCTTGCGCATCTCTCCCAGGCTCCAGACCTGGAAGCCGCCGGAGTCGGTGAGGATCGGACGGTTCCAATTCTCGAAGCGGTGCAGGCCGCCGAACTGCTGCAGCACGTCCAGTCCCGGGCGCATCCAGAGGTGGAAGGTGTTGCCCAGGATGATCTGCGCGCCCATCTCCTCCAGGGATCTCGGCGTGACGCCCTTGACGGTGCCGTAGGTGCCCACGGGCATGAAGATCGGCGTCTGCACCACGCCGTGGTTCAGGGTGAGGCGGCCGCGACGCGCGCGGCCTTCGGTGGCGAGGATGTCGAACTGGAGCATGGTCAATCGGGCTGGCGCGCGAGCAGCATCGCGTCGCCGTAGCTGAAGAAGCGGTAACGCGCTTCGATGGCGTGGCGGTACAGCGCCATCACGTGCTCGTAGCCTGCGAAGGCGCTGACCAGCATCATCAGCGTCGAGCGGGGCAGGTGGAAGTTGGTCAGGAGCCGGTCGACCAGTCGGAACTCGTAACCCGGCGTGATGAAGATGCTGGTGTCGCCCGTGGCCTGGCCGGAGCCGGCCCACGATTCGAGCGTGCGCACGGTGGTCGTGCCCACGGCCACGATGCGCCCGCCACGGCGCCGCGCGGCGGCGATCGCCTCCTGCGTCGCGGCGGGCACGTCGTACCACTCGCTGTGCATGCGGTGCTCGGCGATGTTCTCGGTCTTGACCGGCTGGAAGGTGCCGGCGCCCACGTGCAGCGTGACGCTGGCCCGTTCGATGCCGCGCGCCTGCAGCGCCGCCAGCACCGGCTCGTCGAAGTGCAAGGCGGCCGTAGGCGCGGCGACGGCGCCCGGGTGGCGCGCGAACACCGTCTGGTAGCGGCGCTCGTCCTCGGCGCTGTCGGCATGCTCGATGTAGGGCGGCAGAGGCACGTGGCCGTGCTGTTCCATCAGCGCGTGCGGCTCGTCGCTGAACTCGAACCGGAACAAGGCCCCGAACTCGTCGGGCCAGCGCCCGAGCAGCCGCGCCGTGAAGTCGCCATGCATGGCCAGCACGGTACCCACCGGCGGCTTCTTGCTGACTTTCATGTGGGCCACCACCTCGCGGCCTTGCAGCACGCGCTCGACCAGCAATTCGAGCTTGCCGCCGCTGGGCTTTTCGCCGAACAGGCGGGCCTTGACCACGCGGGTGTCGTTGAAGACCAGCAGGTCGCCGGGTGCCAGCAGCGAGGGCAGGTCGCGGAAGCCGCGATCCACGGGCTGGCTGCCGGTGCCATCGAGCAGGCGCGAGGCGCTGCGCTCCGGCGCGGGGTGCTGGGCGATGAGTTCGGGAGGAAGGGCGAAGTCGAAGTCGCCGAGGGTGTAGCTGCGCATGCTTGAGGGCTGGACGAGCCCGTGCCAAGAGGTGGGACGAGTGGCGGAAGAGGCAGAATTCTCCCATGCCCGGCAGCGCCTCCCTGTCCGCTCCCCAGAAGGCCCTGCGCAAGCTGGGCCTGGCGCGCGACATCGACCTGGCCTTGCACCTGCCGCTGCGCTGGGAGGACGAAACCCGCATCACCCGGCTCGCGCAGGCGCGCGAGGGCGAGGCCGTGCAGATCGAAGGGACGGTGACCGACAGCCAGCTCGCCTATCGCCCGCGTCGGCAGCTGGTGGTCACCATCGATGACGGAAGCGACACCTGCCAGCTGCGGTTCTTCAGCTTCTACCCTTCGCAACAGAAGGCACTGGCGGTGGGCCAGCGCATCCGAGCCCGCGGCGAGTTGCGCGGCGGCCTCTACGGCTGGCAGATGGTGCACCCCACCTGCCGGCCCGCGGGCGAGCCGCTGCCCACCGCGCTCACGCCCGTGTATTCCACCGTGGCGACGCTGCCGCAGGCCTACCTGCGCAAGGCGGTGATGGCGGGCCTGGCGCGGGCCGACCTCAGCGATTCGTTTCCGCCGGGCCTGGCGCGGCACCTCGGGCTGGACGAAGGCTGGAGCTTGCGCGAATCGCTTCAGTTCCTGCACCACCCGGCGCCGGATGTCTCCATGGCGAGCCTGGAGAACCGCGAGCATCCGGCCTGGCAGCGGCTGAAGGCCGAGGAGCTGCTGGCGCAGCAACTGTCGCAACTGGTCAGCAAGCGCGAGCGCGACGCGCTGCGCGCGCCGCGGCTGGCGCCGACGCCGGGCGGGCTGCACGAGCAATTGCTGCAGGCGCTGCCATTCGCGCTGACGGCGGCCCAGCGCCGGGTGGCCGAGGAGATCGCACGGGACCTGGGCCGCTGCGTCCCCATGCACCGCCTGCTGCAGGGCGACGTGGGATCGGGCAAGACGGTCGTGGCGGCGTTGGCGGCGGCGGTCACCATCGATGCGGGTTGGCAGTGTGCGTTGATGGCGCCCACCGAGATCCTGGCCGAGCAGCACTTTCGCAAGTTGATCGGCTGGCTCGAGCCGCTGCTCGCACCCCGGGGGCTGTGCGTGGCCTGGCTCACCGGTAGCCAGAAGAAGAAGGAACGCACGGCCATGCTGGCGCCGATCGCCAGCGGCGAGGCGGCCTTGGTGGTCGGCACGCACGCCGTGATCCAGGAGCAGGTGCAGCCGCCGCGGCTGGCGCTGGCCATCATCGACGAGCAGCATCGCTTCGGCGTGGCCCAGCGCCTGGCCCTGCGTTCCAAGATGCTGGCCGAAGGGCAGGAGCCGCACCTGCTGATGATGTCGGCCACGCCAATCCCGCGCACGCTGGCCATGAGCTACTACGCCGACCTCGACGTCTCCACCATCGACGAGTTGCCACCGGGCCGCACGCCGGTGGTGACCAAGGTGGTCAGCGACAGCCGCCGGGGCGAGGTGATCGAGCGCATCCGCGCGCAGTTGCAGCAGGGCCGCCAGGTCTACTGGGTCTGCCCGCTGATCGAGGAGAGCGAAGTGCTCGATCTGAGCAACGCCACCGAGACCCACCAGTCCCTGAGCGAAGCACTGCCAGGGGTGCAGGTGGGACTGCTGCACTCGCGCATGCCGGTGGCCGAGAAGAAGGCGGTGATGGCGCGGTTCGAATCCGGCGAGATGGGCGTGCTGGTGTCGACCACCGTGGTGGAGGTGGGCGTGGACGTTCCCAATGCGTCGCTGATGGTGATCGAGCACGCCGAGCGCTTCGGCCTGTCGCAGCTGCACCAGCTGCGCGGGCGCGTGGGCCGCGGCGCCGCGGCCTCGGCCTGCGTGCTGCTGTATGCGCCGGGCGAAAACGGCCGCTTGGGCGAGACCGCACGCGAGCGCCTGAAGGCCATGGTGGAAACCAGCGACGGCTTCGAGATCGCCCGTCGCGACCTGGACATCCGCGGGCCCGGCGAGTTCCTGGGGGCCCGGCAGTCGGGTGCGCCCCTGCTTCGTTTCGCCGACCTGGAACTCGATCGCCCCTTGCTCGAAGCGGTGCGTGCGGTTGCCCCGCGCGTGCTCGAACGCCACCCCGAGATGGCGGCCCGCCATGTCGCCCGCTGGCTCGGTGGAAAATCGGAGTATCTGAAGGCCTAGGGATCAGGGCCTTGGGGCCAGGGACCAGGGAAAGCCCGGTTTCTCCCTAGCCCCCAGGCCCCAGCCCCTAACCCCTGCATTCCAATGACCCTCACCGAACTCAAGTACATCGTCGCCGTGGCTCGCGAAAAGCACTTCGGCAAGGCGGCCGAAGCGTGCTTCGTGTCGCAGCCCACGCTGTCGGTGGCGATCAAGAAGCTGGAGGAGGAGCTGGAGGTGAAGCTCTTCGAGCGCAGTGCCAACGAGGTGGCGGTCACGCCGCTCGGCGAGGAGATCGTGCGGCAGGCGCAAAGCGTGCTGGAGCAGGCGGCGGCGATCAAGGAGATCGCCAAGCGCGGCAAGGATCCGCTGGCCGGGCCGCTGCGGCTCGGGGTGATCTACACGATCGGCCCGTACCTGCTGCCGGATCTGGTGCGCCAGGCGATCTCGCGCACGCCGCAGATGCCGCTCATGCTGCAGGAGAACTTCACGGCGCGGTTGCTGGAGATGCTGCGCACGGGCGAAATCGACTGCGCGATCATGGCCGAGCCCTTCGCGGACACGGGACTGGCCATCGCGCCCCTGTACGACGAGCCCTTCCTGGCCGCGGTGCCCAGCACCCATCCGCTGGCCGCGCGGGAGACGGTGAACGCGCAGGAACTCAAGAGCGAGACGATGCTGCTGCTGGGAACCGGCCACTGCTTTCGCGACCATGTGCTGGAGGTGTGCCCCGAGTTCGCGCGGTTCTCCAGTAACGCCGAAGGCATCCGCAAGAGCTTCGAGGGCTCGTCCCTCGAGACCATCAAGCACATGGTGGCCGCCGGCATGGGCGTGACCCTGGTGCCGCGGCTGTCGGTACCCAAGGAGGCGCTCGGGCCCAAGCCCAAGCGGCGCCGCGAGGACCAGTCTTTCGTGAAGTACATCCCCTTCGACGGCGACGTGCCCTCGCGCCGCGTGGTGCTGGCCTGGCGCCGCAGCTTCACCCGCTACGAGGCCATTGCCGCGCTGCGCAACGCGATCTACGCCTGCGAGCTGCCGGGCGTGCTTCGCCTGTCCTGATTGCCGGTCCCGCTTCGACGGTCGAGTCCCGAGGAGATCCGATGAACCATCCAGGCATTCCCGCGAACGGGCAGTCCGGCACGGCGCGATGGCGGCTGTACCTCGACCTGATCCGCTGGGACCGGCCGGCCGGGTGGCTGCTGCTGCTCTGGCCGAGCCTGTCGGCCCTGTGGATCGCGGCCGATGGCTTTCCCGGCCTGCATCTGCTGGCGGTGTTCGTGGGGGGGACCATCCTCATGCGCAGTGCCGGGTGCTGCGTCAACGACGTGGCCGACAAGGAATTCGACCGTCACGTCAAGCGCACGGCTCGACGGCCGGTGACCGCCGGCCTGGTGTCCTCGCGGGAGGCCCTGGTGCTGGGCGCGGTGCTGGCGTTGCTGGCCTTTGCCCTGGTGCTGACCACCAACCGCACCACGGTGCTGTGGTCCTTCGCCGCGCTGGCAGTCACCCTGCTCTACCCCTTCGCCAAGCGGGTGGTGTCGATGCCGCAGGCGGTGCTGGGCGTCGCCTTCAGCTTCGGCATACCGATGGCCTTCGCGGCGGTGCAGGCGCAGGTGCCGCCGCTGGCCTGGCTGCTGCTCGCCGGCAACCTGTTCTGGGTGCTGGCCTACGACACCGAATATGCGATGGTCGATCGGGACGACGACCTGCGCATCGGCATGAAGACCTCGGCCATCACGCTGGGCCGCGCCGATGTGCCGGTGGTGATGGCTTGCTATGGCGCCTACCTGGCGGTCTGGGCGGCCGCCTTGCTGCCGCGAGTGGCGGTCGTGCCCTTCGTGCTGGCGCTCGGCGCGGCTGCGGCGCAGTCCGCATGGCACTTCACGCTGATCCGCGGCCGTACCCGCGAAGGCTGCTTCCGCGCCTTCCGGGTGAACCACTGGCTCGGGTTCACCGTGTTCGCGGGCGTGGTGCTCGGCTACGCCATGCGCTGATCAGGCGCTGCCGAACTCGTCGCCCAGCTCCCTGGCCCGGGTGCGCGCGGCATGCAGCGCCTTGACGAAGTGCGCCGGCACCTGGTCCTGCTGCATGGAGGTGATGGCGGCGTAGGTGGTGCCGCCTTTCGAGGTGACCCGTTCGCGCAGCACCGTGGGTGGCTCCTGGGAGCGCCGGGCCAGTTCGGTGGCGCCGGCAAAGGTGCCGACGGCCAGCCGCGCCGCCTGCTCGCGCGCGAGCCCCATTTCGGCGCCGGCCTGGATCATGGCCTCCAGGAACAGGAAGACGTAGGCCGGACCGGAGCCGGACAGCGCCGTCACCGCATCCAGTTGTTCCTCGGCATCGACCCAGATCCATTCGCCGCTGGGCGCGATCACCTGCTCGACCTGGGCCCGGTCCGCGGCCGTGACCGCATCGCGTGCGAACAGGCCGGTCATCCCCTGGCCGACCAGCGCGGGCGTGTTGGGCATGGCGCGCACCACGCGCGTCGTGCCCAGCCAGGTGCCGATGCTGTTGGAGCGGATGCCGGCGGCCACGCTCAGGTGCAACGCGCCGGGATCGACGAAGGGTCGGGCCTGGGCGGCTGCTTCGGCGAAGGTCTGCGGCTTCACCGCCCACACGACCAGTCCTGCGTCGGCCAGCGCCGCCTCGGGCGCGAGTGCGGCGGCGATGCCGAACTGCTGGCGAAGCCGGTCACGCGCGCCCTCGAACGGCTCCACCACCTGGATCGACGCCGGTTCCAGGCCGCGCGCGAGCAGCCCGCCGATCAAGGCGCTGGCCATGTTGCCGCCGCCGATGAAGGCAAGGCGCGTGGACGGGACGGAGGGGGCTGCTGCGGTCATCGGGCAAGTCTAGCCGGGGGCCGTTCGCGCCCTGATGCGCGGACAGGCTGCCAGAATCCAGCTCGTGCACAGACAAGACATCGTGGCGCGGTTGTCCCGGCCCGAACCCTTCGATCTGGTGGTGGTCGGCGGCGGCGCGACCGGACTGGGCGTGGCGCTGGATGCCACGCTGCGCGGGCTCTCGGTCGCCCTGGTGGAGTCACACGATTTCGCCGGCGGGACCTCGTCCCGCGCCACCAAGCTGGTGCACGGCGGGGTGCGTTATCTCGCGCAGGGCCGTATCGGGCTGGTTCGAGAAGCGCTGCGTGAGCGGGCGCTGCTGTTGCGCAACGCACCGCACCTGGCGGGTCCGATCGCCTTCGTCATGCCGGCCTACGACCTGTGGGAGAAGCCGTTCTACGGCGCCGGGCTCAAGCTCTATGACACGCTCGCCGGCCGCGCCGGCCTGGGCGCCACTCGTTGGTTGAACCGTACCGAGACGCTGGAACGGATGCCGGGGCTACGGCCCGAGGGGCTGCGCGGTGGCATCGAGTACTGGGATGGTCAGTTCGAGGACGCCCGCCTTGCGTTGGCCCTCGCGCGCACCGCCCAGCGGCATGGCGCCACGGTCCTGAACTACTGCGCCGTCACGGATCTCTGGCGCCGCGACGGGCGCCTGGCCGGTGTCCGCTGCCAGGACCGTGAAGAAGGCCGCTCGTTCGAGATCGGGGCGCGATGCGTGGTCAATGCCACGGGTGTCTGGGTCGATGCCCTGCGGAGCATGGACGGCGAGGCCGACGGCTTGCCGGCGCCCGCCTTGGTCAAACCCAGCCAGGGCCTGCACGTGGTGGTTGACCGGCACTTCCTGCCGGGCCGGGGCGCCCTCATCGTGCCGCGCACGGCCGATGGCCGGGTGTTGTTTGCCGTACCCTGGCTCGGCAAGCTCATCCTGGGTACGACGGACACTCCGCGCGACGACCTGCCGCGCGAGCCGGTTCAGTTCCCCGGCGAACTTGATTTCATCCTGCGCGAGGCGGGCCGGTACCTGGCACGCCCACCTTCGCGCGAGGACATCCGCAGCCTGTGGGTCGGGCTGCGGCCGCTGGTCAAGCCGCTCCAGGCGATGGACCGCGACACCGGCGCCATCAGCCGCGAACACCTGATCGAGGTCCGTCCGAGCGGGCTGGTGACGGTGACGGGCGGCAAGTGGACCACCTATCGTTCAATGGCGTCGGCCGTGCTCGAACGCTGCGCCAGTGAAGGCCTGGTTCCCGCCCATGCTGCCGCAGCGTCCGCACACGAGCGGCTGCTGGGAGCGGGTGAGGCGGTCGCGCCATCGGACCTGACGCTGCCTCCCGGCCCGCACCTGTACGGCACGGAAGCTGCAGCGGTGAATCGCCTGCCAGGGGCCGGCAACGAGTTGGGGGGTGGCCTGACCGAGGCGATGGTCCGCTTCGCGGCCCGCGAGGAATACGCGCGAACGGTCGAGGATGTGCTGGCTCGACGCTCGCGCCTCCTGTTCCTGGACGCCCGGCTCGCCGCCCGCCTGGCCGGCGATGTGGCGACGATCCTGCAGGAGGAGACGGGCGTCGATCCCGCGCGCGCCGCCTTCGCCGACCTCGCCGCGCGCTACCTGCCCGCGGCTTCACGGCGAGTCGCTTGACAGCGATCAGTTTCATGCCACAATCGCGGGCTCGCCTATTTTTGGGCGAGAGTTCGTTCATGAACTTTCAGCCTACTCGGATGCCTTCAGGCCCTCGGCCTGGGTGCGGACGACAGGCCCAAGACTGACTCGATGATCCCGGCGGCGCGTTGCCGCGGGGCGTTGGGTACAAGTTGGGAATACCGAAATGATCCAAACTGAATCCCTGCTCGAGGTTGCCGACAACACGGGCGCGCAGGAAGTCCTGTGCATCAAGGTGCTCGGCGGCTCCAAGCGTCGCTATGCCGGCGTGGGCGACATCGTCAAGGTCGCCATCAAGAAGGCTGCGCCGCGCGGTCGCGTCAAAAAGGGCGAGATCTATAGCGCAGTGGTTGTCCGTACCCGCAAAGGTATCCGTCGCGACGACGGCTCCCTCGTCAAGTTCGACGGCAACGCCGCCGTTCTCCTCAATAACAAGCTGGAGCCGATTGGCACCCGCATCTTCGGCCCGGTCACGCGCGAGCTGCGTACCGAGAAGTTCATGAAGATCGTGTCGCTGGCCCCTGAAGTTCTGTAAAGGACGCGTTCATGAACAAGATTCGCAAAGGCGACGAAGTGATCGTGCTCGCGGGCCGCGACAAGGGCAAGCGGGGCCGGGTGGTGCTGCGTACCGATGACGACCATGTCATCGTCGAGGGCATCAACCTGGTCAAGAAGCACACCAAGCCGAACCCCATGAAGGGCACGACCGGCGGCATCGTGGAAAAGTCCATGGCCATCCACCAGTCCAATGTGGCCATCTACAACCCCGCTTCCGGCAAGGCCGACCGGGTGGGTATCAAGGTCGAGGGTGACAAGCGCGTGCGCGTGTTCAAGTCCTCCGGCGAAGAAATCAAGGCGGCCTGAGGGATAGCGACATGGCACGACTCAAACAGCATTACCTCGAGAAGGTGGTCCCCGAACTGACCGCCAAGTTCGGCTACAAGTCGCCAATGGAGGTGCCCCGCATCACCAAGATCACCCTGAACATGGGTGTGTCCGAGGCGGTCGCCGACAAGAAGGTCATGGACAACGCCGTGGGCGACCTGACCAAGATCTCCGGCCAAAAGCCGGTGGTGACCAAGGCCAAGAAGGCCATCGCCGGCTTCAAGATCCGTGAGGGACAGGCGATTGGCACGATGGTCACGCTGCGCGGTACGCGCATGTACGAGTTCCTCGATCGCTTCGTCACCGTGGCTTTGCCCCGGGTGCGCGACTTCCGCGGTATCTCGGCTCGCGCCTTCGACGGCCGCGGCAACTACAACGTCGGGGTCAAGGAGCAGATCATTTTCCCCGAGATCGAGTACGACAAGGTCGATGCCCTGCGCGGCCTGAACATCAGTATCACGACGACGGCCAAGACCGACGAAGAGTGCAAGGCGCTGCTCTCCGGCTTCCGTTTCCCGTTCAAGTCCTGAAGGTGCATCGTGGCTAAGAAAGCTTTGATCGAGCGCGAGCTCAAGCGAGAGAAACTGGTTGCCAAGTTCGCGAAGAAGCACGCCGAGCTGAAGGCGATTGCCGATGACGCCAGCAAGAGCGACGAAGAGCGCGGCGCCGCCCGCCTGGCGTTGCAGCAGTTGCCGCGCAACGCCAACCCGACCCGCCTGCGCAACCGCTGCGAAATCACGGGTCGTCCGCGTGGCACGTTCCGTCAGTTCGGGCTGGCCCGCAACAAGATCCGCGAGATGGCCTTCACCGGCGACATCCCGGGCGTCATCAAGGCCAGCTGGTAAGCGGGCAGGAGAGACGAATATGAGCATGAGTGATCCCATCGCCGACCTGCTGACCCGCATCCGCAATGCGCAGATGGTGGCCAAGGCTACGGTGAGCGTGCCCTCTTCGAACCTGAAGGTGGCCATTGCCCAGGTCCTGAAGGACGAGGGCTACATCGACGGCTTCCAGGTCAAGCAAGACGGTGGCAAGAGCGAGCTTGAGATCGCGCTCAAGTACTACGCCGGACGTCCGGTGATCGAGCGCATCGAGCGTGTGAGTCGTCCTGGCCTGCGCATCTACAAGGGCCGCGACGCGATTCCGCAGGTCATGAACGGCCTTGGCGTCGCCATCGTCACCACGCCCAAGGGTGTGATGACCGACCGCAAGGCGCGTGCTAGCGGCGTCGGTGGCGAAGTGCTTTGCTACGTCGCCTAAGGGAAGGAACAACGCATGTCCCGAGTTGGAAAAAACCCCGTTGCCGTCCCGCAGGGCGTGAACGTGGAAATCAAGGAAGACCAGATCAGCGTCAAGGGCTCTGGCGTGCAGCTTGCTTTGGCTGCCAATGCCTTGGTGACGGTGGCGCAGGCCGATGGCAAGCTGACCTTCACGCCGGCAGACGAGTCGCGTGAGGCGAATGCGATGTCCGGCACCATGCGGCAGCTGGTCAACAACATGGTGGTCGGCGTGACCAAGGGCTTCGAGAAGAAGCTCTCGCTGGTCGGCGTCGGCTACAAGGCCACTGCCCAGGGCAACAAGCTGAACCTCGCGGTCGGCTTCTCCCATCCGGTCAACATCGAGATGCCGGAAGGCATCACCGTGGCGACCCCCGCGCCGACCGAAATCGTGGTCAAGGGCGCTGACCGCCAGCGCGTCGGCCAGGTGGCCGCCGAGATCCGTGCGATTCGTCCGCCCGAGCCCTACAAGGGCAAAGGCATCCGCTACGCGGACGAAAAGATCACGATCAAAGAGACCAAGAAGAAGTAAGGGGCAGCACGATGTTGACCAAGAAAGAGCAGCGGCTGCGCCGCGCCCGCCAGACCCGCATCCGCATTGCCCAGCAAGGCGTTGCGCGTCTGACCGTCAATCGCACCAACCTTCACATTTACGCTGCCGTCCTCTCCGAAGACGGCAGCAAGGTCCTGGCTTCCGCTTCGACGGCCCAGGCCGATGTGCGCGAGTCGCTCGGCGGCTCCGGCAAGGGGGGCAACACCGCCGCCGCCCAGGTCGTCGGCAAGTTGATCGCCGAAAAGGCCAAGGCCGCGGGTGTCGAGAAGGTTGCATTCGACCGGTCGGGTTTTGCCTATCACGGCCGCGTCAAGGCGCTGGCCGAGGCGGCCCGCGAAGCCGGCCTGCAGTTCTAAACGGACACGGATACACACATGGCAAAAGTTCAAGCGAAGACCCAGGGTGACGGTCCGGAAGACGGCCTGCGGGAGAAGATGATTGCGGTCAACCGCGTCACCAAGGTGGTCAAGGGCGGCCGGATCCTCGGCTTCGCCGCGTTGACTGTGGTGGGCGACGGCGACGGCCGCGTCGGCATGGGCAAGGGCAAGTCCAAGGAAGTGCCGGCGGCCGTGCAGAAGGCGATGGAAGAAGCCCGCCGCAACATGACCAAGGTGCAGTTGAAGAACGGCACCATCCACCACAACGTGGTGGGTCACCACGGTGCCGCCCACGTCATGATGGCGCCCGCTCCCAAGGGTACCGGCATCATCGCCGGCGGCCCGATGCGCGCGGTGTTCGAAGTCATGGGCATCACCGATATCGTGGCCAAGAGCCACGGTTCGACCAACCCGTACAACATGGTCCGCGCCACCTTCGATGCGCTGCGCAACTCCACCACCCCGGCGGAAGTGGCAGCCAAGCGCGGCAAGTCGGTCGAAGACATCTTCGCCGCCTGATGGGAGACCCCGACATGGCCAACCAACAAACCGTCAAGATCCAGCTGGTCCGCAGCCCGATCGGCACCAAGGAGTCGCACCGCGCCACGGTGCGCGGCCTGGGCCTGCGCAAGGTGAACAGCACGAGCGAACTGGAAGACACGCCCGCAGTGCGCGGGATGATCAACAAGGTCGCCTACCTGGTGAAGGTGCTCTGATATGGAACTCAATAACCTCAAGTCCGCCCCCGGCGCCCGCAAGGCGCGCCGACGCGTGGGCCGCGGTATCGGCTCGGGCCTGGGCAAGACCGCTGGTCGCGGCCACAAGGGCCAGAAGTCGCGCGCGGGCGGCTACCACAAGGTCGGCTTCGAAGGCGGGCAGATGCCGCTGCAGCGGCGCCTGCCCAAGCGCGGCTTCAAGTCGCAGAAGCTGAAGTACAACGCCGAGATTTCGCTGGCAACCCTCGACCAGCTGGGCGCTGCCGAAGTCGACCTGCTGTCCTTGAAGGCAGCCGGCCTCGTGCCGGAGCTCGCCAAGGTGGTCAAGGTCATCAAGACCGGCGAAATCAGCCGCGCCGTGAAGCTGACCGGTATCGGTGCCACCGCAGGTGCCAAGGCGGCCATCGAGGCCGCTGGCGGCAGCTTGGCCGAGTGATCCAGGAAGAGGTAGCAATTCGTGGCAACTAGCGCAGCCCAGATCGCCAAGACCGGGAAGTTCGGCGACTTGCGTCGCCGGCTGGTCTTCCTGTTGCTGGCGCTCGTGGTCTATCGGATCGGTGCACACATTCCCGTGCCCGGCATCGACCCCGGCCAGCTCCAGGCGCTGTTCCAGCAACAGGGCGGCATCCTGAACCTGTTCAACATGTTCTCGGGTGGTGCGCTCTCGCGCTTCGCGGTGTTCGCGCTGGGGATCATGCCGTACATCTCGGCCTCGATCATCATGCAGCTGCTCACCTATGTCGTCCCGACACTCGAGCAGCTGAAGAAAGAGGGCGAGGCGGGCAGGCGCAAGATCACGCAGTACACGCGCTACGGCACCTTGGGTCTCGCGATCTTCCAGTCGCTGTCCATCGCGATTGCGCTGGAGTCGTCGGCCGGTCTGGTTCTGAACCCCGGCTTCGGATTCAGGATGACGACGGTGGTGAGCCTCACGGCCGGCACCATGTTCCTGATGTGGCTGGGCGAACAGATCACCGAACGCGGTCTTGGCAACGGCATCTCGATCCTCATCTTCGCCAGTATCGTGGCCGGCCTGCCGGCTGCCGTGGCGGGGCTGCTGGAGCTGGTGCGCACCGGGGCCATGAGCATCCTGGTCTCGCTGCTGATCGTCGCCCTGGTGGCCTTGGTCACCTGGTTCGTGGTGTTCGTCGAGCGAGGCCAGCGCAAGATCCTCGTCAACTATGCGCGGCGGCAGGTAGGCAACAAGGTGTACGGGGGCCAGTCCTCGCACCTGCCACTGAAGCTGAACATGGCTGGCGTGATCCCGCCGATCTTCGCCTCGTCGATCATCCTGCTGCCGGCGACGGTGGTGGGCTGGTTCTCGGCGGGTGAGGGCATGCGCTGGCTCAGGGACATCGCGGCGACGCTGTCGCCGGGACAGCCGATCTACGTGATGCTCTATGCGGCGGCCATCATCTTCTTCTGCTTCTTCTACACCGCGCTGGTGTTCAACAGCAGGGAGACGGCGGACAACCTGAAGAAGAGCGGCGCGTTCATTCCGGGCATTCGTCCGGGTGACCAGACGGCTCGCTACATCGACAAGATCCTGGTGCGCCTCACGCTGGCGGGAGCCGTCTACATCACGGCCGTCTGCCTGCTGCCGGAGTTCCTGATCCTTCGCTACAACGTGCCGTTCTATTTCGGTGGCACGTCCTTGCTGATCATCGTGGTCGTCACGATGGACTTCATGGCTCAGGTGCAGAACTACCTGATGTCGCAGCAGTACGAATCGCTGCTGAAGAAGGCCAACTTCAAGACCACCTTGGGCGGCTGAACCACGGTCCCCGCCGCAGAGTATTTAGGAGAAAACCAATGAGAGTTTCGGCTTCCGTCAAGAAGATCTGCCGCAACTGCAAGATCATCCGTCGCAAGGGCGTTGTCCGCGTGATCTGCACCGATCCGCGCCACAAGCAGCGCCAGGGCTGACGACAACGTTTCAGGAAAGACGCACATGGCACGTATTGCTGGCATCAACATTCCGCCGCACCAACACGCCGAGATCGGCCTGACGGCCATCTTTGGCATCGGCCGTACCCGGGCGCGCAAGATCTGCGAAGCCTGCGGCATCGCCTACTCCAAGAAGGTCAAGGACCTGTCGGACGCGGACCTCGAGAAGATCCGCGACCAGATCGCCCAGTTCACCATCGAGGGTGACCTGCGCCGCGAGACCACGATGAACATCAAGCGCCTGATGGACATCGGGTGCTACCGCGGTTTCCGCCATCGCCGCGGCCTGCCGATGCGCGGCCAGCGCACGCGCACCAATGCCCGCACCCGCAAGGGTCCGCGCAAGGCGGCTCAGGCTCTGAAGAAATAAACGGGAAAGAGATTCGATATGGCCAAGGCTCCCGCCAGCAACGCCGCGCAACGTGTGCGCAAGAAGGTTCGCAAGAACGTGTCCGATGGCATCGCGCACGTGCACGCATCCTTCAACAACACCATCATCACGATCACCGATCGCCAGGGCAATGCGCTGTCCTGGGCCTCCTCCGGTGGCCAGGGCTTCAAGGGTTCGCGCAAGTCGACTCCCTTTGCTGCACAGGTGGCCTCCGAAGTGGCCGGTCGCGCTGCGATCGACCAGGGCATCAAGAACCTGGACGTCGAGATCAAGGGTCCCGGCCCGGGTCGCGAGTCGTCGGTGCGTGCGCTGGCTGCCCTGGGCATTCGCATCACCTCGATCGCCGATGTGACGCCGGTGCCGCACAACGGTTGCCGGCCTCAGAAGCGCCGTCGCATCTGATCCTCGATCAGGTCGATTCGGCTCACCCACCAAGACCACCGCCGGCCTCTCCGGAGGATCGGCTCCCGCGGCAATAGGCCGCGGCAGTCTCGAGCAACAAGGATTCACAAGTGGCACGTTATCTCGGCCCCAAGGCCAAACTATCCCGCCGCGAAGGCACCGACCTGTTCCTGAAGAGCGCCCGCCGTTCGATCAGCGACAAGGCGAAGTTCGACTCCAAGCCCGGCCAGCATGGCCGCACCTCCGGCCAGCGCACCTCCGATTTCGGCCTGCAGCTGCGCGAGAAGCAGAAGGTCAAGCGCATGTACGGCGTGCTCGAGAAGCAATTCCGGCGCTACTTCGCCGAAGCCTCGCGCCGCAAGGGCAACTCGGGCGCCAACCTGCTGTCCATCCTCGAGTCCCGCCTGGACAACGTGGTGTTCCGCATGGGTTTCGGGTCGACTCGCGCCGAAGCTCGCCAGTTGGTGTCGCACAAGGCCATCACGGTGAACGGCCAACCGGTCAACATCCCCTCCTACCTGGTCAAGGCAGGTGACGTGGTCGCCGTCCGCGAGAAGTCCAAGAAGCAGAACCGCGTGGTCGAGGCCCTGCAACTGGCGCAGCAAGTCGGCATTCCGGCCTGGGTCGAGGTCAACGCCGACAAGGCCGAGGGCACGTTCAAGAAGGTGCCGGACCGCGACGAATTCGGTGCGGACATCAACGAATCGCTGATCGTCGAACTGTATTCGCGCTAAGCGACCGTCGAGGCTGCGCCGCCTGGCCAGCCTCGGCCCAAAGTTTTTTGGTACCTGTCAGGCCCGCATCCCTGGCAGGCGCTTCACCAGCCTTACCGGTGTAACGAGCCGGGGGTATTGAGAGGAAGTCCTGCATGCAAACCAATTTGCTGAAACCCAAGTCCATCAACGTGGAGCAGCTTGGCCCCAACCGTGCCAAGGTCACGCTGGAGCCGTTCGAGCGTGGCTATGGCCACACGCTGGGCAATGCCCTGCGGCGCGTGCTGCTGTCCTCGATGGTCGGGTATGCGGCAACCGAAGTCACCATTGCCGGTGTGCTTCACGAGTATTCCTCGATCGATGGCGTCCAGGAAGACGTCGTGGCGATCCTGTTGAACCTCAAGGGCGTGGTGTTCAAGCTCCACAACCGCGACGAGGTCACGCTCTCGCTGCGCAAGGACGGTGAAGGTCCCGTCACAGCCGCCGACATCCAGACGCCGCACGACGTCGAGATCATCAACCCGGACCATGTCATCGCGCACCTGTCGCAGGGCGGCAAGATCGACATGCAGATCAAGGTCGAGAAGGGTCGCGGCTATGTGCCCGGCACGATGCGCCGCTATGCCGACGAGCCCACCAAGTCCATCGGCCGGATCGTCCTCGATGCCTCGTTCTCGCCCGTCAAGCGCGTGAGCTACACGGTCGAGAGCGCACGGGTCGAGCAGCGCACCGACCTGGACAAGCTGGTCGTCGAGATCGAGACCAATGGCGCGATCACGGCTGAAGACGCCGTGCGGGCTTCGGCCAAGATCCTGGTCGAACAGCTCGCTGTGTTCGCGCAGCTCGAGGGCAGCGAACTCGCCGCCTTCGACCAGCCGGTGCAGCGCACCTCGCAGCAGTTCGACCCGATCCTGCTGCGTCCGGTCGACGAGCTCGAGCTCACGGTCCGTTCGGCCAACTGCCTGAAGGCCGAGAACATCTACTACATCGGTGACCTGATCCAGCGTACCGAGAACGAGCTGCTCAAGACCCCCAACCTCGGTCGCAAGTCGCTCAACGAGATCAAGGAAGTGCTCGCCTCGCGCGGTCTCACCTTGGGCATGAAACTCGAGAGCTGGCCTCCGGCCGGCCTCGACAAGCGTTAAGAGAATCGAGGAGGGGCATGTGCCCCTCCGGATGGTGAACTGGCAGTACCTGATCCGGCTGCCTTTGATCGATAAGGAAAGGAACACACCATGCGTCACGGACACGGCCTTCGCAAACTCAATCGCACCAGCGAGCATCGCCAGGCGATGCTGCGCAACATGATGAACTCGCTGCTCGAGCACGAAGTCATCAAGACCACGGTGCCCAAGGCAAAGGAACTTCGTCGCGTCGTCGAACCGATGATCACGCTGGCCAAAGAGCCCACGGTCGCCAACAAGCGACTGGCCTTCGACCGCCTGCGCAATCGCGACATCGTGACCAAGCTGTTCGCCGAACTGGGCCCGCGCTTCAAGGAGCGTCCGGGTGGCTACACGCGCATTCTGAAGATGGGCTTCCGCGTGGGCGACAACGCCCCCATGGCCTTGGTCGAGCTGGTGGATCGCCCCGAACCCACCGAAGGTGAAGAATCTTCGGCAGCTGAGTAAAAAGAGCCTTTCAAGCCCCTATAATCTCGAGTTCTGACGCGCGGTGGAGCAGCCTGGTAGCTCGTTGGGCTCATAACCCAAAGGTCGCAAGTTCAAATCTTGCCCGCGCAACCAATTCAAAGCCGGTCGATTCAATCGACCGGCTTTTTTCTTGCCAGCCAGAAACAACGCCCAGCGGGTAACGGGCGGATGGCGGGCTTCGCGATCGGGTCAGGTCAATGCCGGGGCACCGGCAGCGCGCCCGGTGGTCAGCAGACCAGGTCTTCGATGACGAGGAATCGGTAGCGCTGTCCGTACGAGCAGTGCGTGTCCTTCAGCAACTCAACCACGTGGTGAGAGGTGAGCTTGGCGCCCGCGTGCACGATGAGGGCGTGGTGCCCCTGATGGGCGAGTCGCCGCAGGTGCTGCGCAGTTTCGGCCTCGGTGCCGACCGATGGCAACAGCACGTCGGGGTGGTCCTGGCACAAGCCCTTGATCTCCCGCTCGAATTCCTCCGGAGTCGCGACCGACAGATCGTCCTCCGAAACGCCGTCCTGTCGCAGCAGGTCCGCTGCCATCAGAACGTCCTGCTCCGTCGGGAACATCAGGACGATGTGTCCGCGCGGATAGAAGACGCCACGCATCGTCGTCATGCCGGAAGAGAGGCTGAAGTGCTTCATCCGAACCTCCAAAGGCGAACCCTGAGACACACAGCATAGGCCTGTGCCGTCCCGCGCTTCGCAAGACCCTTCCGGCGACCCCGGAAGCGTCGCATCGACCGCGCCTGAGCCTGCTGCTGAATTTGCAATGTGGCGCGGCGGGATGTACAAGTGAATCTCTGCACTATCGCGTGCGAAGGAGGCTGCCATGCACAGGCCCCTGCGTTTGCGTGCCGCGTCCGCCCGTCCGGGGCTCTGTCGAACGCGGGCCTAGCCATGGCAATCGCGATCGTTCTGGTGGTGCTGGCCCTCGGGTCGGTCCTCTTCCACTTCCTGAGCCCCTGGTACTTCACGCCCATCGCATCGAACTGGGGCGCGATCGACACCACGATCGCGATCACCTTCTGGGTCACCGGCGTGGTCTTCGTCGCCGTGAACCTGTTCATGGCCTGGGCCCTCGTGCGCTACCGGTACCGCCGCGAAGGACGGGCCGCCTACGAGCCTGAGAACAAGAAGCTCGAATGGTGGCTCCTCGTGCTCACCGGTGGCGGCGTAGCCGCGATGCTGGCGCCGGGCCTGATGGTCTGGGCCGACGTGATCGGCGTGCCGAAGGATGCGCAGGTGGTGGAGGTGGTCGCCCAGCAATGGAGCTGGAGCTACCGGCTCCCCGGCAAGGACGGCCAGCTGGGCCGGGTGCATGCGAGGCTGGTGACGGATGCCAATCCCTTCGGCCTGGACCGCCACGATCCCCATGGTCGTGACGACATCCTCGTGGCCGGCCCCGAGTTGCACGTGCCCCTCGGTCAGCCGATCAAGCTGCTGCTGCGGTCCAAGGATGTCCTGCACAACTTCGGCGTGGCCCAGCTGCGGGTGAAGATGGACCTGGTCCCGGGCCAGGTCACCTACACCTGGTTCACGCCCACGCGGACCGGCTCGTACGACCTCCTGTGCGAAGAGCTGTGCGGCGTCGGTCACTTCGCGATGCGGGGTCGCGTCGTGGTGGATGAGCCCGCCGTCTATGGCGAATGGCTGGGTCGGCAGACCACGTTTACGCAATCCGCCGACCGCCCGGCCGGCAGCGTCTCGGCCGGCCGGGCGCTGTACGCGAGCTGTGCCGCCTGTCACGGCGCGAACGGCGAGGGCAACGTGGCGCTCCATGCGCCTCGCCTGGGCGGGCAGCCCGCGTGGTACCTCGCGCGCCAGTTGCAACTGTTCAAGGCCGGTGCGCGCGGCACGCACGAGCAAGACACCTTCGGAAAGATGATGGCGCCCATGGCGGCCACGCTGCCCGACGACCAGGCCATGGCCGACGTCGCTGCCTACATCGCCGCACTGCCCGAGGCGCCACGAACGGCCACCATCCAGGGCGACCTCGACCGGGGACGACGCCTTTACGCGACCTGTGCGGCGTGCCACGGTGCCGACGGGCGCGGCGTGGCAGCGACCCATGCGCCGCGGCTGCAGGGCATGAGCGACTGGTACATGGCGCGGCAGTTGAAGAACTTCCGCGACGGGGTGCGGGGCGGGCACCCGCAGGACACCCACGGTGCGCAAATGGCCCTGATCGCCGCCATGCTGAACGACGACGCGGCGATCGGCGACACGCTGGCCTACATCAACTCGCGCTGACCACGGAGACCGCCCCATGAGCAGCCATGTCGCGCACGACGAAACCGGCTTCGCGCCGCCGGCCGAAATTCCCGAGGCCGAGCTCTATCACCCGAAGACGTTCATCGGCAAGTACATCTGGAGCCAGGATGCCAAGGTGATCGCGATCCAGTACGCGCTCACCGCGATCGGCATCGGCCTGGTGGCGCTCGTCTTCTCGTGGCTCATGCGCCTGCAACTCGGCTTCCCCGGCCGCGTCGCGTTCATCAACCCGTCGACCTACCTGCAGCTGGTGAGCATGCACGGGATGATCATGGTCGTGTACCTGCTCACCGCCTTGTTCCTGGGCGGCTTCGGGAACTACCTGATCCCACTGATGGTGGGCGCCCGTGACATGGTGTTCCCCTACCTGAACATGCTGAGCTACTGGATGTACCTGCTGGCGGTCATCCTGCTCGTGGCCAGCATGCTCGTGCCGGGTGGTCCCAGCGGGGCAGGCTGGACCATGTACCCGCCTCAGGCCATCCTGGAGGGCACGCCCGGCGCGAGCTGGGGAATCATCCTGCTGCTGGTCTCGCTCCTCGTCTTCGTGGTCGGGTTCACCATGGGTGGACTGAACTACGTGGTCACGGTGCTCCAGGCGCGCGCGCGTGGCATGACGCTGATGCGCATGCCGCTCACCGTCTGGGGCATCTTCATGGCGACCATCCTGGCGCTGCTCGCCTTTCCGGCGTTGTTCGTGAGTGCCGTCATGATGCTGCTGGACCAGACCTTGGGGACCAGTTTCTTCATGCCTTCGCTGGTGTCCCAGGGAAAGCAGCTGGCCTACACGGGCGGAAACCCGCTGTTGTTCCAGCACCTGTTCTGGTTCTTCGGCCACCCGGAGGTCTACATCGTGGCCCTCCCGGCCTTCGGCATCGTCTCGGACCTGATCAGCACCCACGCCCGCAAGAACATCTTCGGCTACCGGATGATGGTCTGGGCCATCCTGGTGATCGGTGGCCTCAGCTTCGTCGTGTGGGCGCACCACATGTACGTCAGCGGCATGAATCCCTACTTCGGCTTCTTCTTCGCGACCACCACGCTGGTGATTGCAGTACCCACGGCCATCAAGGTCTACAACTGGGTGCTGACCCTCTGGCGCGGCAACATACGCCTCACGGTGCCGATGCTGTTCGCCATCGCCTTCATCTTCACCTTTGTCAACGGCGGCCTCACTGGCCTCTTCCTGGGCAATGTCGTGGTCGACCTGCCGTTGTCGGACACCATGTTCGTCGTCGCACACTTCCACATGGTCATGGGCATCGCCCCGGTGCTGGTGGTGTTCGGCGCCATCTACCACTGGTATCCGAAGATCACGGGTCGGATGCTGGACGACCCGCTCGGCAAGCTGCACTTCTGGGTGACTTTCGTCGGCACGTACGCGATCTTCTATCCCATGCACTACCTGGGCTTCATGGGCGTCCCGCGGCGCTACTACGCCATCGGCGGAACGAGCTTCATCCCGGAGTCGGCCCACCTGCTCAACGCCTGGATCTCCATCGCGGCCTTCGTCGTGGGCGCGGCGCAGCTCGTCTTCCTCTACAACCTGGTGGCCAGCTATTTCCGCGGCAGGCCCGCCGGTGGCAACCCCTGGGGCGCCACGACACTGGAGTGGCAGACCTCCGAAACACCCCCGCGGCACGGCAACTTCGGCAAGGAACTGCCGGTGGTGTATCGCTGGGCCTACGACTACGGCGTGCCGGGCGTGCAGGCCGACTACATCCCGCAGAACGTGCCGCCGTCGGAGGTGGCTGACGCCGCCTGGGTGAAGGGCGAGCGGGCCGCCGGAGCCTAGCGACATGACCATCGGAATGGTCTTCCTCACGCTGCTGATGGCCGTCATCGTCGGCTGGCTGCTGCGCCATACCGTCAACGTGCAGCCCTGGGGCCCGGAGGCGCCGACGGACGCCGCGCCGCGGGCGGAGCTGGCGCTTCCCGCGGCGCGCGCCGGCCTGTGGGTGTTCCTGGGCGTGGCCAGCTCGCTGTTCGTGCTGTTCGTCAGCGCCTACGCCATGCGACTGGGCTTCGCCGACTGGAGCCCGATACCGCGCCCGCGCTTGCTTCAGCTGAACACGGTCCTGCTGGCCGCCGCGAGCCTGGCCATGGCGGCCTGCGTACGCGCGGCACGCCGCGGCGATGAGGCCGCGCTGCGCCGGGGGCTGCTGGCCGCTGGCGTGCTCACCACCGCCTTCCTGGCCGGCCAGCTCGTGGTCTGGAAGCAGTTGCACGAGGCGGACTATTTCGCGACCCGCAGCGCCGCGGCCGCGTTCTTCTACCTGTTCACCGCCGTGCACGGTCTGCACGTGGCGGGGGGGCTGGTCGCCTGGGCGCGCACCCTCTACCGCGCCGGCCGCGCCCGCGGTACGCGCGAGGGAAGGCTGGCGGTGGAGCTGTGCGCGACCTACTGGCATTACCTGCTCGCCGTCTGGCTGGTCCTGTATGCCCTGCTGGTGTCCGAGGACCTGGGGCTGGCGATCTGTTCCACCACGCCCCTGTGACGGGCGGACCGGCGTGCGTTCACGGAGGCCTGCACCATGAGCTCGATACCGGCAACGACAGCGACAACGACGCAGACCTCGGCTGCAGCCGGCCCCTGGCGCAGCGTCGTCGCGGACGTGTCGTCGGACCAGCGCGCCTTCAAGGGCGTTCCCTGGGCCAAGCCGATGATGTGGATCTTCCTGGTCAGCGACACCTTCGTCTTCGGCACTTTCCTCATCTCCTACATGACGGCGCGCATGTCGACCGTCGTGCCGTGGCCGAACCCGAGCGAAGTGTTCTCGCTGACGATGTTCGGCACGCAGGTCCCGCTGCTGCTGATCGCCATCATGACCTTCGTCCTGATCAGCAGCAGCGGCACGATGGCGCTGGCCGTGAACTACGGCTATCGCCGCGACCGCCGGCGCACCGCCGCGCTGCTGCTTGCCACGGCGGTGCTCGGTGCCGCCTTCGTCGGCATGCAGGCCTTCGAGTGGGCCAAGCTGATCTCCGAAGGGGTGCGGCCCTGGGCCAATCCGTGGGGCGCCGCCCAGTTCGGCTCGTCGTTCTTCATGATCACCGGCTTCCACGGCACGCACGTGACCATCGGCGTGGTCTTCCTGCTGATCGTCGCCCTGAAGGTGGCCCGCGGCGACCTCGAGGGGGAGCGCCCGGGCTTCCTGACCGGGCGCCGCGGCAACTACGAGATCGTCGAGACCATGGGCTTGTACTGGCACTTCGTCGACCTCGTCTGGGTCTTCATCTTCGCCTTCTTCTACCTCTGGTAGGACGGGAGCATTCCATGGACACGGGCAGTCATCCGACACACGCCGCGCACGGCGGCACCGCCGCCGACGCACATGGGCAGGGTCAGCAACACCCGCTGGGCGTGTACTTGAAGATCTGGGGATTGCTGTTCGTCCTCAGCGCGGCTTCATACATGGTCGACTACTTCCAGCTGCAGGGCCTGCTGCGCTGGTCGCTGATCATCGTCTTCATGCTGCTGAAGGCAGGGCTGATCGTTGCGGTCTTCATGCACATGCTGTGGGAGCGGCTGGCGCTGGTCTATGCCGTTGTCGTGCCGCCCTTGCTGCTGGTCACGCTGTTGGGCATCGGCGCGCTGGAAGCCGGCAATACGCGGGTCACCCGGGGCGGTTTCTCTGCCGTCGCGGCCGAGCAGGCCACCCCCCCACAGGCCGCGCCGCACCGGTAGCCCGGGGTGGCGCCCGCCTCTCAGGGGGACACCCGGTCGGGCCTGTCCTCCGCCTGCGCGTGTGCCAAGGGAGCTTCGCGCGACAGGAACAGCCGGCTCATCATCTCGCGCAGCCACCGGTTGGCGGGGTCTCGCATCTGCCGTTCGTGCCAGTGCTGCTTGACCACATAGTCGGGCAACTCGAACGGCACGTCCCAGGCGGCGATGCCCTTGTCGCGCGCCATGATCAGCGCGGCGCGGCGCGGCAGCGTGCAGATGTAGTCGGTCGTGCCGACGATCGTCGCCAGTCCGAGGAAGTTGGGAATGCGCACCTTCACCGGCCGATGCACGTTCAAGCTCTGCAGTGTGCGCTCGAGGATCAGATGCCCGGTGCCGGACGTCACCACCACCACATGGCCTTCGGCCTTGAAGGCGTCTAGCGTCGGCGCGTCGCGGATGCGCGGATGGTCGGATCTTGCCAGGCAGGCGAAGCGCTCGCGGAACAGCGCCTGTTGATAGAAGCCGGCGGGAAACTGGGGCGCGAAGCCCACCACCAGGTCGAGCTCGCCGGACTCCAGCAGCTGGGGGGCACGGTCGGTGATGTTGCTCATCTCCACGCTGGCATGCGGCGCGGCCACCGCCAGTTCGTTCAGCAGCCGCGGCAGCAGCACGATCTGGCCGATGTCGGTCATCGCGATGCGGAAGGTGGTGTCCGTGGTCGCCGCATCGAAGCTCAGGCGGTAGGACAGCGTGCCCTCCAGCGCCGCGATGGCCGCCTGCACATTGGGCAGCATGCCCTCGGCCTGGGGGGTTGGCCGCATGGTGTGCCCGATCCGCACGAACAGCGCGTCATCGAACTGGCGGCGCAGCTTGGCCAGCGCGATGCTGATCGCCGGCTGCGTCAGGCCGAGGCGTTCCGCGGTCTTCGACAGGCTCCCGCTCTTGTAGATCTCATCGAAGACGCGCAGCGTGTGCAGGTCGATGTTGGCCATGGTTCATGATCGCATAAGCCTCCCTTAGTCCATCCATAAGGCGCATTGGCTGGCTTGATCGGGGGGCGGCCCCTAAGCTGCCGCATCCCACTAGCAAGCAACAGGAATCCATGATGGAGACAAGTGCAGGCGGGCCGCTCCTGATCGTGGGCGGCGGCATCGGCGGCTGCGCGGCCGCGCTCGCGCTGGCCCGGCGCGGCTTCGAGGTGACGGTGCTGGAGCAGTCAGCCGAGCTCAAGGAGATCGGCGCCGGCATCCAGCTCGGCCCCAACGCGTTCCGCGTGTTCGATGCGCTCGACCTGCGCGAGGCCATCGAGCGCGTCGTCGTCTATCCCGACGGCCTGGTGATGATGGACGCGCTCAGCGGCGAAGAGGTCACGCGCATCGGCCTGGGCCAGCCCTTCCTGGAGCGCTTCAAGCAGCCCTACGGCGTGATCTACCGGGCCGACCTCCACCAGGTGCTGGTGGACGCCTGCCGCGCCGAGCCGGCCATTCGCCTCCTCACGGGCCAGAAGCTGGTCGACTTCGAGGACGACGGCCGCCGCGTGCGGGTCACCACCGAGGCGGGCGCCACGCACGTGGGCGCTGCGCTGATCGGCGCCGATGGGCTGTGGTCGCGAATCCGCGAGAAGGTCGTCGGCGACGGCAAGCCGCACGTCTCCGGCCACATCGCCTACCGCGCCGTGCTGCCCGCCGCCGAGGTGCCCAGCCACCTGCGCTTCAACGACATGACGCTGTGGGCCGGCCCCAAGCTCCACCTGGTGCAGTACCCGCTGCGGCGCGGCGAGTTGTTCAACCTGGTCGCGGTCTTCCACAGCGACCGATACGAGGAGGGCTGGGACACCTACGGCGACCCGGCCGAGCTGCACCAGCGCTTCAGCGCCGCCTGCGAGCCGGTGCAGCAGCTGCTGTCCAAGATCGAGACCTGGCGCATGTGGGTGCTATGCGACCGCGAGCCGGTGTCCGACTGGAGCCAGGGCCGCGTCACGCTGCTCGGCGATGCCGCGCACCCCATGCTCCAGTACATGGCCCAGGGCGCCTGCATGGCGATGGAAGACGCGATGGTGCTGGCGCAACGCGCCGACCAGCATCGTGCCGACCTGGCGCAGGCCTTCCTGGCCTACCAGGCCGACCGTTCCGTGCGCACATGCCGCGTGCAGCTCACCGCCCGCCTGTATGGCGCGGCCTACCATGCGGAGGGCCCGGTGCGCGAGCTGCGCAACCAGTTCCTGCGCAGCCGCACCCCGGAGCAGTCGCGCGAGAGCCTGGCCTGGCTGTACGACCCGATTTGAAGAAACCCCAGGAGACCTTATGAAACTGTGCCGCTTCAACGATGACCGGCTGGGCGTGGTGCTCGGCGACGAGTTGGCCGACGTCACCTCCGTGCTCGACGAGCTGCCGGCGGTGCGCTATCCGCTGCCGCGCCACGACCCGCTCATCGCCCATCTGGCCACGCTGCGCCCGCGTCTCGAAGCGGCCGTGGCGAACGCGCCTCGCGTGCCGCTGGCCGGCGTGCGCCTGCTCAGTCCCGTGGCCAACCCCGGCAAGCTGGTGGCCGCGCCCGTCAACTACGTCAAGCACCTGCAGGAGGTGCTGGGTGACGCCAACCTGCACCACAACAACCAGATCAGCGAAATCCAGCGCGCGGGGCTCTTCCTCAAGGCCACCAGCTCGCTGGTCGGCGCCAGCGAGGGCGTGCCCATCATCCACCCCGACCGCCGCACCGACCACGAAGTCGAGCTGGCTGTCGTCATCGGCCGCACCGCCAAGAACGTGGCCGCCGCCGACGCCTTGTCCTATGTGGCGGGCTACACCATCGGGCTGGACATCACCATCCGCGGCCCGGAGGAGCGCAGCATGCGCAAGTCGCCCGACGGCTACTCGGTCCTCGGGCCCTGGCTGGTCACGGCCGACGAACTCGCCGACACGGGCGCGCTCGCCCTCGAGCTCAGCGTCAACGGCCAGTCGCGCCAGCGATCCAACACCGCCGAGCTGATCATCGACGTGGCCGGCCTCATCGAATTCGCCACGCGCTTCTACACCCTGCACCCGGGCGACGTGATCTACACCGGCACGCCCGAAGGCGTTGGTCCGGTCAAGCCTGGCGACACCATCGTCGCGCGCATCGAGGGCATCGGCGAACTGCGCGTGGCGGCGAGGTAAGCCCATGCCCGCCGACGCCCCAGAGAACCCGCGGCAGGCGTTCTACCGCCGCATCGACAGCCGCCATCTCGCGCCCCTGTGGGAGGTGCTGGCCGCGCTGGTGCCGCCGCAGCCGCGCAGCATCCTGGAGCCGGTGCACTGGTCCTTCGCCGAGGTGCTGCCCCACCTGGAGGAGGCCGGCCGCCTGATCAGCGCCGAGGAAGCCGAGCGCCGCGTGCTGGTGCTGGAGAACCCGGCCCTGCGCGGCAAGTCGCAGATCACCCGCTCGCTCTACGCCGGCATCCAGCTGCTGCTGCCCGGCGAGGTGGCCCACAGCCACCGGCACACGGCCACTGCCATCCGGCTGGTCATCGAAGGGCGCGGCGGCTTCACCTCGGTGGACGGCGAACGCACGCCGATGGAGGCGGGCGACTTCATCATCACGCCCTCGGGCACCTTCCACGACCACTCCAACCCGGGCAGCGAACCCGTGGTCTGGCTCGACGGGCTCGACGTGCCCATGATCCAGATGTTCGAGGCCGGCTTCAGCGAGCGCAACCCGGATCCCCACCAGCTGCTGGACCGGGCCGACGACGAGTCGATGGACCGCTACGCGCACAACATGCGCCCGGTGGGCGTGCCGGGCCCCGCGCGCAATCCGCTGTTCCGGTATCCCTATGCCCGTACCCGGGCGGTGCTGCAGCGCATGGCCGAGCGAGCGCCCGCGCATCCCTGCCACGGGCACAAGCAGGAGTTCGTCGACCCGACCACCGGCGGCCCCGCCACGCCCACGATGGCCGCCTTCATGCAATGGCTGCCGCGGGGCTTCCGCGGCGCCGCGCACCGCGCCACCGACGGCACCGTGTTCTGCGTCGTCGAGGGTGAGGGCGCCTCGCTGGTCGGCGAGCGGCGCATCGAATGGAAGCCGCACGACGTCTTCGTCGTGCCCTCCTGGGTGCCGGTGAGCCACGAGTGCGACGGCGACGCCGTGCTGTTCTCGTTTTCAGATCGACCGGTGCAGCAGGCCCTGCGCATCTGGAAAGAGGCGTAGGGAAAGCCGCCCCGGCCACCACGGAACCGGCTTTGCCGGGCCGCCGGTGGCGCCCCCTCGAGGGGGAGGCGCCGCAAGGCGCTTCGGGGGTCTGATCTCAGTCGATGCGGATCTGCAGCTTCTCGATCAGCGGCTTCCAGCGCGTGATGTCGGCGTCCACCACGGACGCGAACTCGGCCGGCGTGCTGGCGATCACCTCCATGTAGTTGTCGCTGAGGATCTTCTTCGTCTCGGGCGCGTTCAAGGCCGCGTTGATCTCGCGCCGCATGCGGGCGGCCACGTCCGCCGGCACCGATGCCGGCGCGACGATGCCCAGCCAGTTCGAACCATCGATGTCCAGTCCGTTCTCCTTCAGGGTCGGTACGTTGGGCAGCAGGGTCGAGCGCTTGTCGGCCGCCACACCCACCAGGCGCACCTTGTCGTCCTTCACGAACGCCATCACGCCGGCGGCCGGCAGGAACGCGAAGTCCACGTCGCCCCGCACCATGGCCACCAGGGTGGGCGCCGCGCCGTTGTAGACCACGTTCTGGATCGAGGAGCCCACCTGCGCGGCGAAGGCTTCCGCCAGCAGGCGGCCCAGCGACGCGGCGCCGGCCGAGGCGCTGTTGTACTTGCCCGGGTTCTTCTTCACCAGCGCCACCAGCTCGGGGAGGTTCCTGGCCTCCAGGTGCTTGCCGATGATCAGCACCGTGGGCTGCTGCACCGCGTTCGTGATCAGCTGAAGATCCTTCTTCGCGTCGTAAGGCATCTTCTTCATCATCAGCAGGTTGGTCGTCAGCGGCGCCGGGTAGGCCACGCCGAGCGTGTAGCCGTCGCCGGCCGACTTGGCCACCTGGTCGATCCCCAGGGAGCCGCTGGCGCCGGGCTTGTTCTCGATCACCACGCTCTGGCTGATGCGCGGCTGCAGCGAATTGCCCAGCAGGCGCGCGAAGATGTCGGGCGACGACCCCGGGCCGGTGGGCACCACCAGCTTCACCGGCTTGGCCGGCCAATCCTGTGCGTAGGCCATCGGGGCCGCCACGGCCAGGCTCAGCGCCGCGATCGCGGCGCGCGTGAACATCTTCATGCTTGTCTCCTTGGGTCTGTCGAACGAAATGGGTCTGAGGATCAGGTCGATGCCGCCTGGCGCGCCGCTTCTTCAGCGGCGATCCGTGCGGCCAGCACGCGACGGATGCGGATCGCGCCGGCGTCGCTGGCCAGCAGCACCGGCTTGAGCGCCAGCAGGTCGGTCATCCCGCCCATGCTTTGCTGCTGTGCCTCGATCATGGGCGCGTCCTCGCCGTGGAAGGCCTCCTGCTGCCACCGCCGGATCGATTCGTCGGCGGCGGGGTCGCCCACCTTGAAGTCGCGCACGTGGCAGTAGAAGTAATGCGTGGATGTCTCGGTCTCCGGCGTGAACAAGTGGGTGCCGATCGCGTTGATGCCTTCTCCACGGCTCTTCCCGGCATAGGTCACGCCGGCGTCGAGCCGGATGTTGCCCGGCGCATTCCAGGTGATCTCGGTCCAGCGGTCGACGACGGCATCGGAGTCCCCGAGATACCGGCCGTACATGGGTGGCACCGGGATCGAGGGATACCAGAACCGGCTGTGCACCACGTCCCCCACCTGCGTCACCTCGTGCTCGCCGCGCGGGTTGTCGATGCCCAGGTTGCTGCGGTGCAGGATGTGCGTGTGGCTCAGGTCCGCCAGGTTGTCCACCAGCAGCTCGTAGTGCGCCTTCACATGCTTGTAGCCCGGCACCTTCGATTTGCTCGCGTCTTCCAGGTAGCTGAAGTCGGGGATCAGCGCCGGATCGGCCTCGGCCGCATCGCCGCCCCACCACCACACGATCTGGTGCTTCTCGTGCACGGCGTAGGTCTTCACCTTGGCGTTGCGCGGCAGCTTGCCGTCGAAGGGATTGCCCACGCAATCGCCGCGGGTGTCGAACTGCAGGCCGTGGTAGCCGCACTGCACCGTGTCGCCCTCCAGGCGGCCCAGGTGCAGCGGCACGAAGCGGTGCGGGCAGCGGTCCTGCATCGCGACCACCTGCCCGTCCTCGCGCCGGAACATCAGCACCGGCTCGCCCAGGATCGTCCGGTGGAACAGGTCGCGCCCGATCTCGCTGGTCCAGGCGGCCACATACCAGGTGTTGCGCAGGAAAGCCATGGTGTCGAGTCTCCGGTTCATGAACTCAGGTGGGCCAGGCGCGGGAACAGCGCCAGCGCGTTGTTTCGGAAGGTGCCGGCGATCGCCTCGGCGTCGAGCACGCGCGAGCCGGCCACCGCGTCGGTCGTGGCCTGCACCACGGTCTCGGGGCAGTAGGGCCAGTCGCTGCCGAACAGGATGTGGTCGGGGGTGGTGACCTCGCGCAGCGTGGCCAGCACCGGGTCGCCAGCGGCTTGCGCGGTGTCGTACCAGAAGCGGCCGATCTCCCCCAGGATGCTGGCGCCGGTGTGCTCGGCGAAGCGCTTGTCCACCAGCGGCGCCACCGACAGGCGCCAGGCGAGGTAGGGCAGCGCGCCGCCCGCGTGGCTCAGGATGAAGCGGATGCGCCGGAAGCGGGCCGTGGCGCCCGACACCACCAGGTGCGTGGTCGCCCGCGTCGTATCGATCGGGAACTCGGTCAGGAAGCCCGGCAGCGCCCACTGGATACGCCGGCTGCTGGGGTGGAAGTTGGGATGCAGGAACACCACCGCCTCGCGCTCGTCCAGCAGCTGCAGCACCGGCTCGAAGGCCGCATCGCCGATGAAGCGCTCGCCGTAGCTGGCCAGCAGGCATACGCCGTCCAGCTTCAGCACGTCCAGCGCGTGCTCGATCTCGCGCAGGGCGCCGTCCACGTCGGGCATGGGCACGGTGGCGAAGGCGCCGAAGCGGCTCGGCCAGCGCTGCATCAAGGCCGCGGCGTCCTCGTTGCACTCCCGGGCCAGCGCGCGCGCCGCCGCGTCGTCGCCGAAGTGCACGCCCGGCTGCGAGATCGAGGTGATGGCGGTGGCGATGCCGTGGCGGTCCATCACCTCCAGCGACAGCTCGGGCGTCCACCGCGGAAATCCCGACGCGATGGTGGTGCCCAGCCCGGCGGCGGCGGCGGCCCGCTTGAAGCCTTCCGGCACGGGATGGAAATGGACGTCGATCCGGTCGCTCACGGTGTCTCCTCGGTGTTCTCTAGGGTGCGGGTGGGATGCGGGCAGGCAGGTTAGCGGCGACCGCCAGCCGGCGCGAGTGCGCCGGCCTTATGTTGTCCATAAGGCTTGCTCATTGGAAGCCCCTGGCCGTGGGCCATAAACAAATCGGAGGCCCCGGCACCCGGATGCATTGGTCAGGCCCTGGCGGCGCTGCCATCCTTGCCATCGTTCCCCTCCCCGCGCGCCAACCGCACACAGCCATGACCCGACCCCTCCGAAGCAACCTCCAGCCCGGCTCCACCTTGTGGGCCGGCCGCCGCGCCCAGTGGCGGGCGCTGGGTCTGAACGACGAGGAGCTCACCAGGCCCAAGATCGCGGTGGTGAACTCGTCCTCGAAGCTGTCGAGCTGCTTCTCGCACCTCGACGAGGTGGCGGCCGAGGTCTCCAAGGCCATCCGCGAGGCCGGCGGCGTGCCCTTCGAGATCCGCACCGCGGCCTCGAGCGACTTCATCACCAGCGCCGGCTGCGGCGGTAGCTACATCCTGCCCACACGCGACCTCATCGCCAACGACATCGAAGTGGCCGTCGACGGCGCGCTGCTCGACGGCATGGTCTGCCTGGCCTCGTGCGACAAGACCACGCCCGGCCAGCTCATGGCCGCGGCGCGCATGAACGTGCCGGCCCTCATCGTCAGCTGCGGCTACCAGCAGACCGGCGAATACAAGGGCGAGTCGGTCGACATCGAGGAGGTCTTCCTTCGCGCCGGCTACATCGCCAGCGGCGGCATCACGGTCGATGAGCTGGCCAACCTCGCGGACAACGCCGTGCGCAGCCCGGGCGTGTGCGCCGGCATGGGCACCGCCAACACCATGCACATCGCCGCCGAGTCACTCGGCATGAGCCTGCCGGGTTCGGCGCCGGTGCAGGCGCTCAGCGACAAGATGTTCGACAACGCCCGCGCCTCGGGCCGCCGCATCGTCGAGATGGTGTGGCAGGACCTCAAGCCGCGCGACGTGCTCACTGCCGGCGCCTTCCGCAACGCCGCCATCGCGGTGCTCAGCGTCAGCGGCTCCATCAATGCCGTGAAGCACCTGCAGGCCGTGGCCGTGGAAGCCGGCCTGGACATCGACCTCTACACCGTTTTCGACGAGTGCGCCCGCACCACTCCGCTGCTGGCGGCGGTGCGTCCCAACGGCCACGGCACCATCGCCGAGTTCGAGCAGGCCGGTGGCGCGCTCACCCTGCTCAAGCGGCTGGAGCCGCTGCTCGATCGGGAGGTGCTCACCGTGAGCGGCCGCAGGGTCGGCGAGGTGCTGGCCGGCGTGCAGCCCGGTGCGCCGGGTGCCATCGCCACCCTGGAGCAGCCGCTCTCGCGCGTGCCCTCGCTCAACATCGTGCGCGGCAGCCTGCTGCCCGGCGGCGGCATCGTCCGCATCGGTGGCACCGAGGGCCGCACCATGCGCTTTCGTGGTCCGGCGCAGCTTTTCCATTCACGCGACGAGGCGCTCGCGGCCATCAAGGCGGGCCAGGTTCGTCGCGGCTCGGTGGTCGTGCTGCGCGGCCTGGGCGTGCGCGGCGGCCCCGGCATGGCGATGACCTCGGCCGTCGTGTTCGCGCTCGACGGCGCGGGTCTGATCGACGACGTGGCCGTGATCACCGAGGGGCAGCTCTCCGGCCTGGTCAACAAGGGCCTGGTCGTGGGCGAAGCCTCGCCCGAGGCGGGCGACGGCGGCCCCATCGGCCTGATCAACGAAGGCGACGAGATCGAGATCGACGTCGAACGGCGCATCGTCGACCTGCACGTCCCCGAGGAAACCCTGCAGCAGCGTCGGGCCGAAAAGCGAGAATTCGGCGTGCCGGTGCCGCGCGGCTGGCTCACCATCTACCGCGACAACGTCGGTCCCGTGCACGAGGGGGCGGTGCTGCGCAACTCGACCCGCTGAAGACGTTTTCGCATTCCTTGACCCACATCAACCATCGGAGACAAACGATGAAACTCAACCGACGTCAACTGCTCGCCGTGGCCGCCGCCGCGACCACTCCCCTGCCGTTCGCGGCCATGGCCCAGGGCGCCACCAGCAACTGGCCGAACAAGCCCATCCGGCTGATCGTGCCCAACGTGCCCGGTGGCGGCATCGACATCCTGGCGCGCCTGATGCAGGGCGAGCTGCAGAAGATCTGGGGCCAGAACATCATCGTGGAATACAAGCCGGGCGCCGGCACCGTGCTGGGCACCGACTTCGTCGCCAAATCGGCGCCGGACGGCTACACGCTGGGCATGGTGGTCACCTCGCACGTGATCAATCCCAGCCTGCGCAAGTCCATGCCCTTCGACACGCTCAAGGACCTGGCCGGCGTCGGCATGACCGCGGTCTCGGGCATCGTCCTGGTGGCCTCGCCCAAGACACCGTTCAACAACCTGCGCGAACTGATCGCCTATGCCAAGGCCAATCCGGGCAAGCTGAGCTACGCCACGCCCGGCGCGGGCAGCTCCATGCACCTGGGCGGCGAACTGCTCAAGCAGCAGGCCGGCATCGAGATGGTGCACATCCCCTACAAGGGCAGCGGTGGCGCCTACCCGGACGTGTCCGACGGCCGGGTCGAGCTGCTGATCGATCCGCTGTTCGCCAGCATGCCGCACATCAAGAGTGGCCGCCTCAAGCCCATCGCGGTCCTGAGCGCCAAGCGCGACCCCAGCGCACCCGACATCCCGGCTTTTGGCGAGGTGCTGCAGGGCTTCAACGTGCAGAGCATCAACGGCCTCGTCGTGCCCGCCGCCACGCCGCGCGAGCTGGTGCGCAAGATCAGCGACGACGTCGCGAAGGCGCTGCGCACCGAAGACCTGAAGAAGCGGCTGCTCGACATCGGCCTCGAGCCGATCGGCTCCAGCCCCGAGCAGTTCGACCAGTTCGTGCGCGACGAGCTCAAGCGCTGGGAAGCCGTGGTCCGCAAGGCCAACATCAGCATCGACTGAGGCCGGGGAGAGCGACATGCCATTCACCATCAAGCCCGTCACCCCCACGTTCGCCTGCGAGCTGATCGGCGCCGACCTGCGTGTCGAATCCACCCCGCAGATGGCCGAGGCCACCATGCAGGCGATGGACGCCTATGGCGTGTCGGTCTTCCGCGACCAGCAGATCGGCGACGAGCAGCAGATCGCCTTCAGCCGCCTGTTCGGCCCCCTGGAGAGCTCGCCCCACTTCGGGCGCGGCAGCCAGGAGGTCGTGCGCATGAAGTACCCCGAGCTGTTCGATGTCTCGAACCTGGACGAGAACAACCAGATCCTGGAAGACAGCGACCGCCGCCGTGCCTACCGCAACGCCAACCTGATGTGGCACACCGACAGCTCGTTCCAGCCCGGCGGCGCCGGCTACTCGATCCTGTCGGCGCGCGTCATCCCCGGCGCGGGCGCCGACACCGAGTTCGCCGACATGCGCGCCGCCTACGACGCGTTGCCGTCGGACATGAAGCGGCGCATCGAGGGCCTGGTGGTCGAGCACTCGGCGTTCTACTCGCGCAAGCTGGTGGGCTTCGAGTTCACCGAGGAAGAACTCCAGCGGCGCCGTCCGACCAAGCAGTTCCTGGTGCAGACGCATCCGCGCTCGGGTCGCAAGTCGCTGTTCCTGGCCTCGCATGCCTCGCATGTGGTGGGCATGCCGGTGGAAGAGGGCCGCGCCTTGCTGAAGGAGCTGACCGAGTTCGCCACGCAGCCGCAGTTCGTCTACCAGCACAAGTGGCGCGTGGGTGACCTGCTGCTGTGGGACAACCGCTGCACCATGCACCGGGCGACACCGTTCGATGACTTCAGCGAGCGTCGGGATTTGCGGCGCACGACGGTGGTGGGGGATCTGCCGCTGGTGGAGATGGCGGAGGCTTGAAGAACGGGCGTTCGTGCCCCGGTGCTCAGCCCATGCCCGCAGGGCGCCAGCATGCCCGTTCGTCCCTGCAATGGCTTCGCGGCTCGCGCTGATCCCTGCTCAAGCTTGTTCAGGGCCCGTGTGAACAGGCTTCGTTCAGGAGCCTAGTTCGAGCCTTCGGTTGTGGCGCGGGCATTCGGTGCCACATAGCGCTGATCGGGGTGGTTTTCCATCTCTGGAATGGTGTAGGCCAGGAGTCCCTCGGCCACCATCGGACTCAGCAGTTCCCGGACGAGGTGTTTATGGTCCTGCCGCCCCAGAAGGGTCGCAAGCTCTCTGGCGCTCAGGGGCTTCCAGGCGCAAAGCTCAACCAGAAGAGCTTGCATGGCCTGCCGGCGCGGCTTGGTTCCGGGCGCGGGGAGACGTTGCCGCAGCGCCTCCGGCAAGGCGCCTGGGCCGATTGCTGGCTGGAGGGTATTCGCCCCAGCCTGGGGGGTATTTGCCGACGCCTGGTGTGTATCAGGCGATGAGCTGGTGGGGATTTGGCCTTGCGATTGGCGGAAGTCAGCCGCACGCTCGTACGCCGGTCCTGCAACGTAGTAAGTACGGTTGCCGCTCCCCTTCATCGAGAGCAAGCCCAGATCCCGCAGGCGACGCAGGTGGACCGACGCATTGAGCGTATCGGTCCGATTGATGTGGCGGTATGCCGCGTTATTGATGGCGCCCAGTTCCCGAACAAAGACCAGGGCACGGGCCTCCTCGTCGGAGAGCGCCTCGCTCGTCAATGCGCGCAGCCACGCCAGGTCTTCCGGCACGAGGAAGTGGTGGAACAGGAACGTCGCGACGAACTGGTCGGGACGACGGGTGGACTCGAATGTCGGCGGCAGCAAGTCGTGCGCCTGCATCAGTTCGCGCATGGCGCGGATGCCGCTCCCTTTGGTCTCCGCGACGTTCACTTCGTGCAGCACGGCGGCGATGCGCGGGTTGCGGGTTTCGCTGCCCGGCTCGCCGAGCTGCTCCTCCGCCTTGATCGAGTGGCCGGGGTTCCGCACCTCCAGCCGGTTGGCATAACGGATGATCTGGATTGCACCGTGGATACGGTAGCTCCGGTGCATCACTGCATTGACGATGGCCTCCCGGATCACGCGCAGCGGCAGCGCCGGTTCGTCTTCTCGGCTGAGCGCGCCTTCCGGCAGCGAGAACGATTGCATCAGTTCGTCGCGGACGGCAGCCTCCGCGCGACGAATGGCGGTGAGCATGGGCGCGCGGATTTCCAGTGTGTCGAATCGATGGTTCGGGTCTTCCACCCACTGCCGACCCGGCACGCGGATGTAGTCGATGCGCATCATGGGAAAGCAGCGCCGCAGTGCCGCCGCCGTACCGAACAGAAGCAGACCTGCTACGGTCGGGCGCAACTCGGCGCCATTCCGCACCGCAGCGCCGAGCGCTCCGGATCGTCCCAGCCCAGTTCCTCGGCGCTGGGGTTTGCGCGCTCTCGCAGGCGGCGGTACTCCTGCACTGCAGCGGCGTCGATGTCGTGCAGGTCGGTGTCCGGGAGCACCGCGCCGTCGAAAGCGTCCACCTGCTGGCCGGCATACAAGGCCATGAGGTCGTCCTCGCTGCTCTCCTGGTCGGTGGAGCCGACCCGGCGGAAGGCGCCCCGGGGCAAGCCCAGCTTGGTCAGAAAGATAGGCTTCTCCGCTGGTGCAAGCTCGGGCACCCAGATCACCAGGACGGGCTTCCCGCGCAGCGTCTCGACTGCAATGCGAGGACGTACCGGACGATTGAGCATGCTGGCGCACTGGCTGGCCAGATCAGACTGCAGCTTGTCGGGATCGGTTAAGCCGACCACGCGGTACGAGGTGCCGAACAGGTCGTCTGGGTCACGCTCGACGCCCAGCAGCAGGTAGCCGCCGCCCAAGCCAGGTTCGTTGGAGAAGGCCACCACCGTCTCCATCACCGAGCGGTCGATCTGCGAAGCGCGCTTGGCCTCGATGCGCTGCGACTCGTCGACGGCGAGCAGTTCCTGCAGGAGGTCTTCGGCGGTGCGGATCATGGCCGTGCACCCACGACGGGTCGGCGACCGGAGGCGGTCATACAAGTCTGCTCGGTGTGCTTTGCGCTTCGTCGAGCCAGTTGCCGGAAGTTGAGCTGGTTTTGGAGCATGGGGGCTGGTGATTGCCAGTGTAGGTTGCGGCCGCGTTGCACTGAGCCATCCGAGCCGCTACCGTCTGCGCGGTGGGCCGTCCACGCCACCGCCCATGCGAAGAACGCATCGGTGCCCGCACGATCCTGATGCCTGCCCCGCCCCCCTGCACCTAGCATCGCCAGATCACCCTCACCAGCCGTCCACCCATGAAAGTCATCACCCGCAGCGACGAGCGCATCCTCACCGCCGACGTCTTCGAGCGCCCCGCGCGCCGCGGCCCCCGGCCCGACCTGGGCACCTGGCCCGAGCCCGGCCGTGACATCCCCATCTACCACCGTTGCGACGTGCTGGTCGTCGGTGGCGGCCCGTCCGGCACCGCCGCCGCCGCGGCCGCCGCGCGCGAGGGCGCCGACGTGGTCCTGCTCGAGCGCTACAACCACCTGGGCGGCCTGTCCACCGGTGGCCTGGTGATCTGGATCGATCGCATGACCGATTGGCAGGGCAAGCACGTCATCCGCGGCTTCGCCGAGGAGTTGTTCGACCGCCTGCCGCCCGATGCGGTGGCCGGCCCCGACCGCCCCGACTGGGGCAGCCAGGACCCGGCCAAGGCGCACCACTGGTCCTTCCGCACCGCCGCCTGGCACGGCATCGTCACCTGGTCGCCCACCATCGACCCCGAGCGGCTCAAGCTGCTGTCGCAGGAGATCGCGCTGGAGCGCGGGGTGAAGCTGGTCTACCACTCCTGGGCCTGCCAGCCGATCGTGCAGGACGGCGCGACCCGTGGCGTGATCTTCGAGAGCAAGGAAGGGCGCATGGCCATCATGGCCAAGGTGGTGGTCGATGCCACCGGAGATGGCGACCTGTTCGCCCGCGCCGGCGCCGCCTACGAGAGCGACATCGAGGAGGGCGACGCACACCACTGCATGAACACCGCCTGGCTGTTCGGTGGGGTCGACATGAATCGGTGGATCGCCTTCCGCTCCGGCCAGCCTGATGCCTTCTCCGCTTTCATGCAGCGCGGCCGCGAGGAGTGCGGCTTGTTCGAGAAGCCCTACGTGAGCTGGCGCAACGACATCGCCGTGTTCATGGGGCCGCGCCAGTCGGGCTACTCGGCGCTCGACGTCGACGACCTCACCGAGGTCGAGATCCGCTCGCACCGAGCCATGGCCAGGCACCTGGAGTACTTCCGCAGGAACGCGCCGGGCTTCGAGAACGCCTACATGATGCTCAGCGCGCCGCAGCTGGGCGTGCGCCATGCGCGCCGCCTCAAGGGCGTGGGCCGGCTGGAGCGCGCGCAGTGGCCCACCGGCGCCACCCTGGCCGACGAGGTGGGCGTGACGCCGGCCGTGTCGCCCAAGTTTCCCAACATCTCCATCCCCTACGGTGCACTGGTGCCCGAGAAGCTCGACGGCCTGCTGGCCTGCGGCCGCCACGTCTCGTGCGACAAGAACTCGCACGGCTTCATGCGTGAGATCCCGCAGTGCTGGCTGACCGGCCAGGCGGCGGGCGTGGCGGCGGCGCTGGCGGTGGCGCAGGGCGTGGAGCCGCGCCACGTGGACGTGCCCTCGCTGCAGGCCGCGTTGATCAAGCAGGGCGCCTACGTGCGCCAGCCGGTGGCGCAGCCCGCGACCGTGTGACACCCGTGGACGCGCCGTTCCGTCCGATCTCCCTCGGCCCGTACGACGCGGAGGTGGAATACCGTCCCGACGGTGCCATCGTGCTTCGCTCGACCGAGCCGCTGGGTGACTACCCGCAGCGGTTCACCGACTGGCTGCAACAGTGGGCGAGGGAGCGACCCGATGCGACCTTCCTGCAGGAGCGCGACACCGAGGGCAACTGGCGCACGCTCAGCTATGCCAGCGCGCTGCGCCAGGTGCGGCGGCTGGCGCAGGCGCTGCTTCAGCGCGGGCTGGATGCGCAGCGGCCGGTGATGATCCTCTCGGGCAACAGCATCGAGCACGCGCTGCTCTCGCTGGCCGCCATGCACGTGGGCATTGCCTCGGTGGCCGTTTCGCCGGCGTACTCGCTGCGCTCGCAGGATTTCGAGCGCTTGCGGCACGCGGTGCGGCTGCTCACGCCGGGGTTGGTGTTCGTGTCCGACGCGGCCCGCTTCGAGCGCGCCGTCGAGGCCGTCGTGCCGCCCGAGGTCGAGGTCGCGTGCCTGCGCGGCACGCTCGCGCGGCGCAGCTGCACCGCGTTCGATGCCTTGCTCGACACCGAGCCGACGACGCAGGTGGATCAGGCGCACGAGCGGGTGGGGCCCGACACCATCGCCAAGTTCCTGTTCACCTCCGGCTCGACGCAGCTGCCCAAGGCGGTGGTCAACACGCACCGCATGCTGTGCTCGAACCAGCTGATGTACATCCGCACCTATCCCTACCTGCGCGAAGAGCCGCCGGTGCTGGTGGACTGGCTGCCCTGGCACCACACGGCGGGCGGCAACGCCAACCTCGGGCTGGTGCTGTGCAACGGCGGCACGATGGTCATCGACGACGGCAAGCCCACGCCCGAGGGCATGGCCGCCACGCTGCGCAACCTGCGCGAGGTCGCGCCCACCGCCTGCTACACCGTGCCCCAGGGGCTCGAGGCGCTGGTGCAGGCGATGAAGACCGACACCGTCCTGCGTGACCGCTTCTTCAGCCGCCTGCGCCTGATCTTCCCGGCCGGCTCGGCGCTGCCCCCGGCGCTCAAGCAGGCGCTGGAAGAACAGGCCGTGGCCAGCTGCGGCATGCGCATCCCCATGACCATGGGACTGGGCATGACCGAGACCGGGCCGTTCGCGGTATCGGCCCACCTGCCGGACTGGCAACCCGGCCTGATCGGCCTGCCGGCGCCGGGCGTGGAGGTGAAGCTGGCGCCCTGCGAGGGCAAGCTGGAGGTGCGCTACCGCGGGCCAAACATCACGCCGGGCTACTGGCGCCAGCCCGAGCTCACCGCGCAGGCCTTCGACGACGAAGGGTTCTTCCGCAGTGGCGATGCGGCCAGCTTCGTCGACCCTGACCGGCCCGCGCTCGGGCTGCGCTTCGACGGCCGCATCGCCGAGGACTTCAAGCTCACCAGCGGCACCTGGGTCAACGTCGGCGCGCTGCGGGCGCGGGTGGTGGCAGCCGGTGCGCCGCACGTGCGCGACGCGGTCATCGCCGGCCACGACCGCGAGTGCGTGGGCATGCTGCTGGTGCTGCACGAATCCGCCGCGGCGCTGTCGGACCGTTTGCCCGAAGGCGCCAGCCTTGCGCAGATCGCGCATGACCCGCAGGTGCGGGCCTGGGCCCAGGCCCTGCTCGATCGCGTCGCTGCCGAGGGCACCGGCAGCTCCAGCCGCATCGTGCGCGCCGTGGTGCTGGACCAGCCGCCCTCGATCGAACGCGGCGAGGCCACCGACAAGGGATCGATCAACCAGCGCGCGGTGCTGGCCGCACGGGCCGAGTGGGTGGAGGCGCTGTTCGCGCCCGAGCCGGCGCCGCCGGTCCTGGTGGCCGGCTAGCACGGCGCCCAGGAAAAAAGCCGCCTCTCCCAGCCAGGGAAGGCGGCTTTCTCGTCAGCGACGGCCGATCACTCGATGGTGATCTTGCGCTCGCGCACGATCTCGCCGAAGCGGCGGCTGTCCTCGCGCAGCACGGCGGCGAACTGCTGCGGCGTGCCCTGGGTCGGCTCGGCCCCGATGGCCATGAGCCGGTCGCGCACCGGCTTGAGCGACATGGTGCGGTTGATCTCGGTGTTCAGGCGGTTGACGACCTCGGCCGGCGTGTTGGCCGGCGCGAAGAAACCGTAGGTGCTGCCGGCGTCGAAGCCCTTCAGGCCGGACTGGTCCAGGGTGGGCACGTCCGGGAACAGCGAGGAGCGGGCCATGTTGGCCACGGCCAGCAGGCGCAGGCGGCCCGAGCGCACGTGTTCCAGCGCCGTGCCCGAGTCGAACATGAAGTCGAGCTGACCGCCCAGCAGGTCCTGGATGGCCGGGGCGGCGCCCTTGTAGGGCACGTGCACCGCGTCCACGCCGGCCTGCTGCTTGAACATCTCGCCGGCCAGGTGCAGCGAGCTGCCGTTGCCCGCCGAGCCGTAGCTCAGCTTGCCGGCGTTGGCCTTGAGGTGGCGGATGAACTGGTCCACGTTCTGCACCGGGATGCCCTGGCGCACCACCAGGAACAGCGTCGCGCGGCCTGCGGGGGCTACCGGCACCAGGTCCTTCATGGGATCGAAGGCGATCTTGCGGTACAGGTGGGGTGCGATCACCACCATGCTGCCGGCGGTGGCCAGCAGCGTGTAGCCGTCCGCGTCGGCCTTGGCCACGGCCTCGCCGCCGATCAGGCCGCCCGCGCCGCCGCGGTTGTCGATCACCACCGGTTGCCCGATCGCTTCGCTCATGGGCTGCGTGATGGCGCGCGCCACCACGTCCACGCCACCCCCGGCGGCGTTGTTCACCACCACCCGGATCGGCCGGCGCGGGTAGTCGCCGGCCTGGGCGAGGGCCGAGCTGCCGGCCGCCAGGGCCAGCGCACCCAGCCCGGCGCGCCGCAGCAGTTCGCGCCGGGCGATGGCGTCGAGCAAGTCTCCATTCATCGTTGTTCTCCTAAGGGTCGAGGGTCGTCGTGGGGTCAATCGGCATAGCCGGGAAGGTGGCGGTCCATCAGGCGCTTGAGCGCCCGCAACTCGGGCTGGAAGGCGGTGTGGCGTTCCTGGGCCTCGAACTGGTCCCGGGTGTAGGCGCACAGGGCGGGGTCGAGCTGTTGCGGCGGAGTCGACGGCGCGGTGGCCAGCAGCTGCGCCTCGCCGCACATCAGCAGGTACTGCATGCGGATGAAGGCACTCTGCACCGAGGGTCCGGCCACGGCCACGCCGTGGTTGCGCAGGATCAGCGTGTGGTGGTGCGGCGCCAGCGCATCGGCCAGGGCCTTCACCTCGTCGGGACGCTCCTCGATGCCGGTGAAGCTGTAGTAGGAGATGCGGTCGTGGAAGAACGCCGCCTCCTGGTTCAGGAACAGGAAGCCTTCGGGCCGCGCCGACAGCGCGATGCCCGCCGGCGTGTGCAGGTGCAGCGTGCACTGCACGTCGGGGCGCGAGCCGAGGATGGCGGTGTGGATGGCGAAGGCCGCCGGGTTGACGTCGTCGTCGAACGAGAGGGCCCGGCCCTGCATGTCCACCTTGACCAGGCTGGAGGCGGTGACCTCGTCGAACATGTCGCCGTGCCGCTTGACCAGGAAGCGCTCGGGCTCGCCCGGCACGCGGCAGGTGAAGTGGTTGTAGATGGTGTCGTTCCAGCCGAAATGCGCGGCGGCGCGGTAGGCGACGGCGAGGTCGACGCGGGCGGCCCACTCGGCATCGGAGATGCCGGCCGGGCGGGCGGTGGACAGGGACAGGTCGTTCATCGGGAAGCTCCGGTTGTGGCGGGCACCAGTGCCTGGCGGCCCCAACGGGCCTGCCAGGCATCGACGGCGGCGCGGTTGCGCACCATCGGCGGCACCTGCCCGCGCAGCAGCGCGAGCACATTCTCCACGAGGGCCGGCAACAGCGAGGCGTCGCCTTCGCGGGTGTGGCCGACATGGTGCGGCGTGAGGATCACGTGGGGCAGCTGGCGCAGCGGTGAATCGAGGGGCAGCGGCTCGGTGGCGAACACGTCGAGCGCGGCGCCCGCGATGCGGCGCTCGCGCAGGGCCTCGACCAGGGCAGGCTCATCGACGTTGGAGCCGCGCGAGAGGTTGATCAGGAAGGCGTCGGACTTCATGCGCGCCAGGCCGGCGCGGTCCACCAGCGGCGGCGCGTTCGCCTCGGCACCGGCCAGCACGCACACGGCGTCGCTGCGCTCGAGCAGTGTGTCGAGCTCCACCGCGCGTGCGTGGGCCGGCACATCGACACCGGTGCCGCGCCGGCTGGACACCAGCAACTCCACGCCCCAAGGCTGCAGCAGCGAGGCCACGATCTGGGCGATGCGGCCCCAGCCGACCAGGCCGACCGTCTTGCCGTTCAGCATGCGGGCGCGAACCGGGTTGGGCCTGGGCCGGTCGTGGCGCAGGTTGTCGCGCGTGCCGTCCAGGTCGTATAGCAGTTGCAGCAGCAGCAGCGTGGCGGCCTCGGCCATGCTGCGGGCGTTCTCTTCGGTGGGGGCGTGGGCGACGATGATGGCGCGGGCGCTCGCCGCGTCCAGATCGAAGCCGTCGGTGCCCGACACGCAGGAGACCACGCCGCGCAGGCGGGGTGCGCGGTCCATGACCTGCGCGCTGATGGGCATGTTGCCGAAGCCGGCGATCACGTCGCAGGCCGCCAGCAGCGCCGGCTGGGCCAGCAATTCATGGTGGGAGGGCAGCCGGTCGAAAGCATGGCCGGCGTCCCGCAGGGCTTCGCACAGGCCGTCCAGCAGTGGGTCGAGGTGGGCGAGCGAGCCGCACACCGCGACGCGTCCGCCGCGGAAGGCGGCGTCGTTGGACAGGGGCGGGGGTGATCCGGGCAGCAAGGCGGGTCGTCCTTTCGTGATCGAACCCGCCATGGTGGCAGTCACGCATGGCCACGGCGAGCCGATCGGTGCGCCGAGCTATGCGTTTTGCTTATGTCAGTGGTGCCTAGGGGTGGCCTGCGACGTGTCTTGCGCGCCGGCGCCGCCCGATGGCTGGGCGTCGCCCCGGCCCGATGGGGCGTCCAGCACCTTGGCGTCTTCGTGCCGCTGGGCTTTGTCGGCGCCCTGGATGTCGATGCGGCGGCTGCGGTCCTGCTGCGGCTGCTTGGGCACCCGGATGGTCAGCACGCCGTGCTCGAAGTCCGCCCGGACCTGGTCCGGGTCGGGCGCGAACGGCAACTGCAGTGACCGCTGGAAGCGGCCCCAGCTGCGCTCCATCACGTGGTAGTCCTCCTTGCGATCGGTGGCCTCGTTCTTCTTCTCGCCGCGGATGGTGATCACGTTGCCTTCGATCCGCAGGTCCACGTCTGCGGGCCGCACGCCGGGCAGCTCGGCGCAGACGCTGATTTCCTGTTCGCTTTCACGCACATCCATGCGCGGCATGCCCATCGCGCCCTGTGCCGCGCCGGGGCTCGAGCCGCCGACGAAATCGTCGAGCAGGCGGTTCATCTCGCGGTGCAGCTCGCTGAAGGGGTCGCCGAGCGCACGCGAGGAAGAGAAGGGAACCAGAAAGCGGGACATCATGGCTTGTACCTCCTTGCGCTTGTGGGGTTGTCGAACACCTTTGCGTCCCCTGTTTGAGGTCGGCTGCACGAGCTCGGTAGTCGGACACCGTCGTGCGGCGTCGTAGGACGCCTCCTATCGCCGCGGACTCTTGATCGGCCTCAAGCGCATCGGCCGGCAGGCGGCGTATCGTGTGGTTTCCCACGCACCCAGGGGGTCCCATGCCCGTGTCGCCACACCGCCGGACGACGGCACATCCCCGCCGCGGCTCCCGCGGCAGCCCCAGCCGCCCGCCGGCGGCCGATCGCGCGAGCGCAGCCGAACCCGATCGGTCGGCGCCACTCGCGGCGCCTCCACGCGAGGCCACGGCACACCGGCCCGAGCCGTTGGATGCGCCGCTCAAGGTCGCCATCGCCCGGATGTGCCACGGCATCTCCCCTTCATCGCTGGCGCAGGCCTATGCCGACTGGCTGACCCACCTGGGGGTGAGCCCGTCCAAGCAGCTCGGGCTGGCTGCGCACGCCTGGCAGGACTCGATGGCCTGGGGCCAGTTCGTGGCCTCGGCGCTGGCCCAGGGCGGCGTGCCGCCGCAGCCGGCCGACAAGCGCTTCAGCGCCCCCGAATGGCGGCAGCCGCCGTTCAATGCGCTGGCCCAGGGTTTCCTGCAGGCGCAGCACTGGTGGGGGGCCGCCTCCACCGGCGTGCGCGGCGTCTCGCGCCACCACGAGGAACTCGCCGCCTTTTCCGCCCGCCAGTGGCTGGACATGCTCTCGCCCTCCAACTTCGTCGCCACCAATCCCCAGTTGCTCCGGCACACGGCGGCCACGGGCGGTGCCAACCTGGTCAGCGGCTGGTGGAACTGGCTGCGCGACGCGATGGCCGTCGCGGGCAACGGCCGGCCCCGCGGGGTCGAGGCGTTCCAGCCCGGGCAGGCCGTGGCGATCACGCCCGGCAAGGTGGTCATGCGCAACCACCTCATCGAGCTGATCGAGTACGAGCCGACCACCGAGCAGGTGGACCGCGAGGTGGTGCTGATCGTCCCCTCGTGGATCATGAAGTACTACATCCTCGACCTCACGCCCGAGAGCTCGCTGGTCAAGTACCTGGTCGACCAGGGGCACACGGTGCTGATGGTGTCGTGGCGCAACCCGGGCAGCGAGGACGCCCACCTGGGCATGGACGACTACCTGCACTTCGGCGCGCTCGACGCCTTCAAGGCCGCGCGTCACCTGCACCCCGGGCGCGGCGTGCATGCGATGGGCTACTGCCTGGGCGGCACGCTGATGGCGATGGCGGCGGCGCTGCTGAGTGCGCGCGGCGAGCCCGACCTGCGGTCGCTCACGCTACTGGCGGCGCAGACGGACTTCCGCGAGCCCGGCGAGCTGGGCCTGTTCGTCGACGAGAGCCAGATCGCCTTCCTGGAAGACGTGATGGCCGAGCACGGCTACCTCGACGGGCGACAGATGGCCGGCGCGTTCCAGCTGATCAACTCGAAGGACCTGGTCTGGTCCAAGCTGGTCCACGAGTACCTGATGGGGGCGCAGACGCCCATGACGCCGCTGCGCGCCTGGAACGCCGACGCCACCCGCATGCCCGCCCGCATGCACAGCGAATACCTGCGCCGGCTGTACCTGCACAACGACCTGGCCGAAGGCCGGTATCGCGTGCATGGTGAGCCGGTGCTGCTGGAGGACATCCGGGTGCCGCTGTTCGTGCTGGCGACCGAGCGCGACCACGTCTCGCCATGGACGTCGGTGTATGAGGTGCTGCGCCTGGCGCGGGCGTCCTCGACCTTCCTGCTCACCTCGGGCGGCCACAACGCGGGCATCGTGAGCCCGCCCGACGGGCCCGACGCCCACCCCGCCGCCGCCTACCGGCACGCGGCGCACGGACCGCGCCAGTCGGCCATCGAGCCGCACCGCTGGTACGAGCGTGCGCAGGTCGAGTCGGGGTCCTGGTGGCCGGCGTGGGAGCACTGGCTGCACCGGCATTCGAGCGGCCAGCTGCCGGCGCGGTCGCCGGCGGGCATCCGGGTCGACGGCCACCCGGTGCCGGCGCCGGGCAGCTACGTGCATATGGCGTGAGGGGCCCTCCCACACCCGGTTCGCCCTGAGCCTCTCGGCGGGCGGTGCAGGCTTCGACGAGCTCAGCCCGAACGGGAAAGGGGGAAGGTCATTGCGAAACCAGACCCGTTCTCCCTGAGTCCGTTGAAGGGCCCCCCTGGCGGTGCAGGCTTCGACGAGCTCAGCCCGAACGGGGAAAGGGGGAAGGTCATTGCGAAACCAGACCCGTTCTCCCTGAGCCCGTTGAAGGGCCCCTCTCGCGGTGCAGGCTTCGACGAGCTCAGCCCGAACGGGGAAAGGGGGAAGGTCATTGCGAAACCAAACCCCGTTCTCCCTGAGCCCGTCGAAGGGCCCCCCTGGCGGTGCAGGCTTCGACGAGCTCAGCCCGAACGGGGAAAGGGGGAAGGTCATTGCGAAACCAAACCCGTTCTCCCTGAGCCCGTTGAAGGGGCCCCTCTCGCGGTGCAGGCTTAGACGAGCTCAGCCCGAACGGGGAAAGGAGGAAGGTCATTGCGAAACCAACACCCGTTCTCCCTGAGCCCGTCGAAGGGCCCCTCTCGCGGTGCAGGCTGCGCAAGCCTCCCCGAGGACCGTCGATGCTTCGCCCTACTGCTTGGCGTAGCCGATCTTCTGCAGCGTCTGGGCCCACTCGTCGTAGGTGCCGCGCACGATGCGAGCGAACTCCTCCGGCGTGGAAGGCTTGGCTTCGGCACCGCCCTGGCGATAGTCCTCCTGCAGCTTGGGCATCTTCAGCACCTGGCCGATCGCGTCGTTGAGCTTGCGCACCGTGGCTGGCGGCATGCCTGCGGGGCCGAAATAGCCGACCCAGCTTTCGATGTCGACGCCGCTCACGCCCTGCTCGCCCATGGTGGGCAAGTCGGAGAACAGCGGGCTGCGCTTGCCGGCGACGACGCCGATCATGCGGACCTCGCCGGTCTTGGCCAGCGCCACCGCCGCCGAGGACGATGCGAACTGCAGGTGCACCCGGCCCGAGATGAAGTCCTTGGCGACATCGTTGGCGCCCTTGTACGGCACGTGGACCATGTCGATGCCGGCCTGCCTGGCGAAGATCTCGCCGTACAGGTGGGCCGAGGTGCCCACGCCCTGCGACACGTAGTTGATCTTGCCGGGGTTGGCCTTGGCCCAGGCCACCAGCTCGCGCACGTTCGCGGCGGGGATCGACTTGTGCAGCACCAGCACCAGCGGCCCCAGCGCGCCCAGCGAGACCGGGGTGAAATCCTTGAAGGTGTCGTACTTCACCGCCGCCAGCGAGTGCGGCAGCATCGCCAGCGTGGAGGACGGCGTGTACAGCAGCGTGTGGCCGTCGGGCACGGCCTTCTGCACCTCCATGGCCGCCAGCATGGTGCCGGCACCCGGCTTGTTCTCGATCACCACCGGCACGTTCAGCACCTGCGAGAGGTGCTGGCCCACCAGCCGCGCCTGCAGGTCGGTGCCGCCGCCGGCCGGAAAGCCCACGACGATGCGGATCGGCTTGTTCGGGATCGGGAATTCCTGCTGGGCCGCCACGGTGCCGGCCAGGGGCAGCATCGCCAGCGCCAGCAGCGCCTGCAGTCGTCGTCTCGCGTTCATCGGTCTTGTCTCCTGGAAAAGCTCTTGTCTAGCGCCAGTCGTCCACCGACACAGTGGCGTTGTGGCGCGCGCCCATCATCTGCCAATAGCCGTTGGATTCACCGCCGACGACCACGACGTGGATATCGGCCTCCTCGAACAGCCGCACCGGGGCGTCGGCCGGCACGTCGAGGTAGCGGGCCTTGGGCGAGTCGCCGAAGGTGGCGCGGGTGTACACGTAGTTCTGCACCAGCTGCAGGTCCCAGTAGCGCGCGGCCGGCATCTCGGCGGTCTCGTGCAGCCAGCGGATCAGTTTCTGCTTGGTGTCGAAGCCGCCGCGGTCGATGAACTGGCGCGCGGTGATGGGGTCCAGCAGCAGCACCGGCGCGGTGATGGCGTCGGTGCCCAGCAGCATGTCGCGCACGTGCTCGCGCCAATGCTCCTTGCGCAGCCCCAGGCAGAAGGTGGTGGAGCGGCAGCCGTGGAACACCGACACCGTGCTGGCCTCGGCATCGAAACCCTTCTGCACGTGCAGCGGTTCCCAGGGCGAGCGTTCCTCGTTCTCGGCGAAAGTGAGGCCGTTGTAGGTGTAGTTGTTGCCCAGCGAACCCATGAAGGTCTCGCCCGGGACCGACCCGCCCTGCAGGTTCTGCGACAGCAGGCCGTAGGCGCGCCCGATGGTGGCATTGGCATGGTTGTACGGGCCCATGGCGCCGATGCCGCCGTTCATGCCGATCTGCTGGCGGATGGGGCCGTTGACCACCGTCATCACCGAGGCCGAGCTGGAGGTGCTGGCACGGGCGCTGATGCCCGTGGCCGCCAGGGCCAGGATCACCGGGAAGTACTCGGGCTTCGCACCGGCCATCACGGCGTTCACCGCCACCTTCTCCACCGTGTATTCCCACAGGCCGCGGTTGGCGGTGGGCTGCATGCGGCCCACCACTTCGTCGGGGCGGCGGCGGGTGCCGGCCAGCATGGCCTGCACCCGTTCCGGCGTGGGCAGCACGATGGGCAGGAAGTCGGTCCATCGGTTGCGCTCGAACAGCTCGCGCAGGTTCTCCTCGGTGTCCGGTTCGCACAGGCGCGGCGTGCTGTGCGCGTAGGGCTCCCGGCTGCCGGCGCCCTCGGCGGCCAGGCCGCGCGTCAGGCCCTCGACGACCGCCTGCATCACCGGCTTGCCACTGTGCGGATCGCGCCCTTCCACATAGGCGCGCAGCTCGGCTTCGGACTTGCCCATCACCGGCTGCGGCACGAACACCAGCGGCGCCTGCGGCAGCCCGCCCATGCGGATGACCGACTGCACCACCCGCACGAACTTGTCGGTGTGGATGGCCACCGTGGGCACGCCGTACGTGGTCTCCAGCGTGATGGCGTGGGTGGAGACGGCCGGCGCGCAGGTGCTGCAGTGGCCCACGCCGATGATGGCGGCGTGGCCACGGTCGCGGATCTCGCTCCACAGCTCGGGGTCGTCCTTGCCGTAGTAGCTGGCCATCTGCACCAGCTTCGTGGTCACGCCCGGCATGTGGCGGCCGAACCAGGCCTGCACCTGGCGCAGCAACTCGACCGAATCGTCGAATCGGCTGTCCACCAGGTAGACGGTCTTGCCTTCCAGGCTCTCCAGTCGCGGGGCCGGCTGCTTGCGCGTGATGGTGGGCGGAAAGCCCACGGGGTTGTGGACGGTCAGCATGTCATCGCTTCCAGGTCTGGAGGGTGTTCGTGGCTTTGGCGCGCTGCAGGGTGTCGAACTCGTGGATCTTCTCGGGCCGCAGGCCGCGGTAGGCCGGCGCGACGCTGCGGTCCTCGTCCACCAGCGTGATGCGGTCGATCTCGACCAGGTCTTGCTCGGTGAATTTCACCTGCAGCGCCTTGACGTTCTCGCGCAGGTGCTCGGGCTTGTCGGCGCCGGCGATGACGGTGAAGGTGGCCGGGCGCTGCAGCAGCCAGGCCAGCGACATCTGCGGCAGCGTCCAGCCGCGCTCGCGGGCGAAGGCCGCGAGCTTCTCCTGCACGCTCCAGTTGCGCTCCGACTGCCAGGCGGCGGTGTGCGGGTTCTCCGCCTGTCGCGTGCCGGGCGCGATGTGGCCGCGGGTGTGCGCACCCGAGAGCATGCCGCTGGCCAGCGGAAAGTAGTGCGTCATGCCGATGCCGTACTTGATGCAGAAGGGCTCGAAGCGCTTTTCGATGTCGCGGTACAGCAGGCTGTGGTGGTCCTGGGTCGAGACGAACTTGGTCAGGCCCTTCATCTCGGCGATGTACCAGGCCTCGCACAGCTCCCAGGCGTAGTGGTTGGAGGCGCCGATGTAGCGCACCTTGCCCGCGCGCACCAGGTCGTCCAGGGCGCGCAGCGTCTCCTCGACGGGCGTGTCGTGGTCTGGCCAATGCAGCTGGTACAGGTCGATGTAGTCGGTCCTGAGCCGCTTGAGGCTGGCCTCGCAGGCGGCGATGAGGGCCATGCGCGAGGCGCCGGTGTCGTTGGGGCCGTCGCCGGTGCGGTTGCCGAACTTGGTGGCGATCACCGCCTTGTGGCGCCGGCGTTCGAGGGCCAGGCCCAGCGCCTCCTCGGAGCGGCCGATGCCGTAGCTGTTGGCGGTGTCGAAATAGTTGATGCCGAGCTCCAGCGCCTGGTCCACCACCGCGCGGGTGCCGGCCTGGTCGACGAATCCGCCGAAGGGAAAGCACCCGACGCCCAGCGCCGAGGCCACCAGGCCGGAGCGGCCCACGTGCCGGTACTCCATGCCGGAATCGTTCTTCAGCGCCAGGCCGATGGCCGTCACGCGCTGCTGCAGGTCTTCAGGGGTGTCGTTCATGAGTGTGGGGATGCCGGCGCGGAGCCGTCGTCGCGCTGGCGCCCGCGGCGCTTGGTGGGATGCATGGGTCGTCTCTCCTGTCGTCTCCGGTCCCGCTTCTGCCGAGCGGGTGTGCCGTGCCGGCTGTGTCCCATTATTCGGTCCGTGTCCATGGCGCTCAAGTGAAAAGAATGGGGCCATGGTTAAACTGCGGTTAACACCTGGCGACGGGAGGCAAGCGATGAATCTGCGGCAGATGGAGGTGTTCCGGGCGGTCATGCTCGCCGGCGGCGTCAACAGCGCGGCCGAGCTGCTGCACGTGTCGCCGCCGGCGATCAGCAAGGTGCTGGCCCAGGCCGCGAAGGCCAGCGGGCTGGTGCTGTTCGAGCGGGTCAAGGGCCGGCTGATCCCCACGCCCGAAGCCCAGCAGCTCTACGCCGAGATCGACCAGCTCTGGCGCGGCGTGGAGAAGGTGCGCGATGTCTCGCGTGAACTGGTGCAGCCGGCGCAGGCGCGGCTGCGGCTGGTGTGTTCGGCCAGCCTGGCGCCTTACATGGCGTCGCGCACGGTGGCCCGGCTGTACGAGAGCTTCCCGCGGCTGCAGTGCCGGGTGCAGGTGTTCTCGCCCGACACGCTGAACGACGCGCTGCTCGACCGCTCCACCGACATCGGCGTGGCCCTGATGCCGCACGACCACCCCAACCTGGCGACGGTGAAGTCCTATGCCTGCGGCCTGGCCTGCGTCATGCGCAGCGAGCACCGGCTGGCGAAGAAGCGTCTGGTCAAGCCGGCCGATCTGGTGGGCGAGCGCGTGATCTCCTCGCCCGGAAGTTCGCCGTTCGGCCAGACGCTCCAGCGGGCGTTCGGTGCGGCGGCCGCGCGCATGCACCTGGACTTCGAGGCCACCAGTTCCACCACCGCCTGCTGGTTCGCGCAGGCCGGCGTGGGAATCGCCGTGGTCGACCAGGTGGCCATCGCCGGGGGCCTGCTCGAAGGCCTGGAGGTGCGGCCGTTCCAGTCGGCCGAGAAGATGGCCGTGCGCATCATCCGCAACCGCTACCGGCCGATGTCGGTGCCGGAGCGGGCCTTCGTCGAGGCCTTCGACCAGGTCTGGAAGGAAAGCCGCGCGGCCGGCTGAACGCGTGGCCGGCGCTGGCCCTCAGATGCGGATCACGCGTCCGGTTATGCCGCTTTCCAGGCAGCGCCGGTAAGCCAGCGCGACGCGCTCGCCGCTGACCAGCTCGAAGCCGGGGAAGGCGGCCACGGCCGGCACCGGCGTGCCCTCGACCAGGCTGGGGCTGACCACGTTGATGCGCAGGCCGCGCGGCAGCTCGGTGGCCACCGCCTGCGCCCAGTGCTCCAGGGCGCCGTTGACCATGCTGAGCGAGGAGCCGCCCAGGATGGGTTCGTCACTGGTGGTGCCCGAGGTGAGGGTGATCGAGCCGCCGTCGCGCAGCACGGCCCGGGCCGCCAGCGCCAGGTTCACCTGCCCCATCAGCTTGTCGCGCAGGCCCAGCCCGTAGACCGAGTCGTCGAGCGATGCGGCCTCGATGCCGGCCAGCGGCCGGAAGTGCGCGCGGCCGGCGGTGGAGATGACGGCGTCGAGCGGTCCCACGCGCGCCAGCAGCGCGACCACCCCCTGGGTGTCGGCGAGGTCGACGATCTCGTCCGCGTCCGCCAGTGCGGCGGTGAGCACCTCGTGCGAACTGCGCAAGGCCTCGTGCACGGCGCGGCCGACGACGCCACTGGCGCCCACCAGCAGGATGCGCTGGCGACCGCTCATCGCTCGGTCCCGCTGGGTGCCGGCGGCGGCGCGAACAGGCGGCCTGCGACGGCCCAGTCACCGGGGGCCACGTCGCTGAACATGACGTAGATGTGCGCCGGCTCGGCGCCGGTGTTGCGGGCGATCACGTCGGTGATCTCGACCGCGATGCGCTCCTTGGTGGCGGCATCGCGGCCGGCCAGCATTTCGATCTTGACGATGGGCATGAGGTCTCCGTAGGAGTTTTCAGATGTTCAAGCGGCGCACCACTCCAGCACGATCTTGCCGATGTGCGCGCCGCTGTCCATGAATTCATGCGCCTGGCGCACCTGCTCGAACGGGAACACGCGATCGACCACCGGGCGCGGCAGGGTGCCGGCGGCATAGAGCGGCCAGACCTCGCGCTGCAGCTCGGCGACGATGCGCGCCTTGTCCTGCGTGCTGCGAGGTCGCAGCAGCGAACCCGTGAGCACGGCGCGGCGCCGCAGCACGTCCATCCAGTTCAGCGTGGTCGATCCGCCCTGCAGGAAGGCGATCTGCACCAGGCGGCCGTCCATGGCCAGGCAGCGGACGTTGCGTGGCGTGTAGTCGCCGCCCACCATGTCCAGGATCACGTCGACGCCCCGCCCGTCGGTGAGCGCCGCGACGCGGTCTTCGAAGGGCTCCTCGCGGTAGGCGATGGGCTTGGCGCCCCAGCGCGACACCGCCGCCACCTTCCCGGGGCTGCCCACGGTGGCCAGCACCTCATGGCCGCGCGCCACCGCCAGCTGGATCGCGAAGCTGCCGATGCCGCTGGCGCCGCCGTGCACCAGCAGCCGCTCGCCCGGCGCGAGCCGGCCATGGCCCCAGACGTTGCTCCACACGGTCATGGCGACTTCGGGGACCGCCGCGGCCTCGGCCGCGCGGCAGCCGGCGGGGAACGGCAGGCAGTGCGCCGCCGGCGCGCGGACGTACTCGGCGTACGCGCCGCCGTGCGTGAGCGTGCAGACCCGGTCGCCTTCGCGCAGCGACTGCACGCCCGGGCCGACGGCGGCCACGGTGCCGGCGGCTTCCAGCCCCAGCAGCGGGCTGGCGTCGGGTGGCGGCGGGTACTTGCCGGCGCGCTGCGCCAGGTCGGCGTGGTTCATGCCGGCGGCTTCGACCCGGATCAGCACCTCGCCCGGTCCGGCCTCGGGCCGCGGCGCCTCGCCGATCGACAGCACCTCCGGCCCGCCCGGCCGCTCGATCTGCACGCATCGCATCAAGGGTCCGGCCATGTCAGTGCTCCACGATGCTGCGCATCACCCGCGGTGCATGAATGCAGATCCCGCGACCGCGGGCCACCGCGGAACCGGCTTTGCCGGGCCGCCGCTGGCGCCCCTTGAGGGAAGGCGCCGAAGGCGCTTCGAGGTGGTCTTTCATTGCGGGGTATCGACGGCGATGCCGTAGAAGCCGTAGGTGTCGGTGAAGCGATCGCGCTCGAACTGGTTGAGCCACAGGCGCATCAGCCAGCGCTTGCGATCGGGTTCGGGGAAGTCGGTGAAGCCGGTGCGCGAGTGCAGCGTCACATGGTTGTTCAGCCACTGGATGTCGCCCGGACGGAAGTCCATGGACAGGCACAGCTCGGACGACTCGGCGTGGCGGTCGATCGCGGCCAGCAGGCGGTGATGCCCGGGGGTGAGCGGCGGCGCGCCCTCGTACCGCTGGGCCGATTCGATGAAGTTGCGCAGGTACATCATCGACAGCTTGCGGCCGCTCCAGCCGCAGATCGAGGTGACCCAGTACGGGTTGCCGGTGACCGCGTTGCGCTCGCCGCGATGGTCGAACCACAGCGGCTGGTACAGCAGGGGCAGCAGCTCGGGTTCATCCCGCAGCAGCGCGTTGTAGATGCTGGTCGAGCTCACCACCAGGCTGGCGCCGCCGGCCTGCGCGGTGCGCACGCACATCAGGCCCACGATGTCGGCACCATCCACGTGGAAGGGCGCGGCGCGGTTGGTGTGATAGAAGCGCGAGTTCGCGTTGGTCTCGGGGTCGGTGCCGGTGGTGTCCTGCACATGGCCGAACAGCTCGCCGCGTGCGTTCTGCACCACCGGGTCGCCCAGGTGGCGGCCCAGGCCCCAGTAGGCCATGCCGCGCTCGTCGATGGACCACTCGTCGACCGGCAGCCCGCGCCACAGCTCGAAGCCGCGGCCCTCTTCCAGTTCCACCGCCAGCCGGCGGATGCGCTCGTGCAGCGAGCCCAGCGGAAAGTCGTCGGCGGTGATGCACTCCAGCGGCTTGCCGGTGGCCATCGCGGCATCGACGGCGCGCCGGACCTGGTCCACCTCGTCGCGCGAGAGCTGGTAGCGCCAGCTCGGATCGGCTTCCATCTGCGACCGGGTCCAGGCGCTGGGTCCGGTGTAGGCAGTCGTGAGCATGTTCATGAGGTCTCCTTGGTGCGGGCCATCAGCCCGCGGCGAACGTGGCGCGGCCTTTCCCGCGCAGGATGGGCCAGCCGATGGCGGCGAGCACGAACAGGCCGGTGATCAGCTTGAGGTCCGAGGGCGCCAGGCCCAGCGACAGGGCCATCGAACTGATCTGGTAGTAGGCGAACGAGCCCACCACCGCGGCCGACAGCTGGCGCAGCAGCGTCTTCCGGCCCACCAGGGCCTCGCCGATGATCAGCGAGGCCAGGCCGTTGACCAGCATGCCGAAACCCATGCCCACGTCGGCATAGCCCTGGATCTGCGCCAGCAGCGCGCCCGAGGCGGCGGTGATGGCGTTGGCCAGGCCCAGGCCGACGACGATGTAGCGCGTGGAGTGCACGGCCAGCGCGGGCGCAAGCTGCGGGTTGGCGCCCACGCCGCGCAGCGCCAGGCCCACGTCGGTCTGCAGGGCCCACCACAGCACGCCCACCAGGGCCAGCAGCGCCACCGCCAGCAGGCCGATCTGCAGGCCCAGGCTGCCGAGGATGGCGGGATCGAGCCAGTCGAACAGGTTGGGAAGGCCGAACAGCGGCGTGTTGGGCTTGCCCATGATCCTTAGGTTGACGCTCCACAGCATGGTCAGCGTGAGGATGCCGGCCAGCAGCGAGTGCACGCGGAACTTCAGGTGGATCAAGGCGGTGCACATGCCCGCGAGGAAGCCGGCGGCGATGGCCAGCGAGGTGCTGGCGACCGGGTGCATGCCGGCCGTGATCAGCGCCGCCACCGCGCAGCCGCCGAGGGGGAAGGTGCCCTCGGCCGTCATGTCCGGGATGTTGAGGATGCGAAACGGGATCATCACCCCGATGGCGACCAGCGCGTACAGCAGGCCCTGCACCGCGGTGATCGGGATGAGGTTGTAGAAAGTGGTGAGCAGTTCCATGGCGCGGCGGATCAGGCGGTGGCCTGCAGGAGGATTTCGTCGTTGGCCTCGCCGAAGCGGCGAACGATGCCGGGGATGGTCAGGCGCTTCTTCTCCTCGCCGCCGATGTCGAGCTTGACCTTGCCGGCTTCCATCATCAGGAGGCGGTTGCCGAACTCGATGGCATGGCTCATGTTGTGAGTGATCATGAGCGCGGTGAGCTGGTGCTCGGCGACCAGCCGGCGCGTGGCGTCCATCACCAGTTGCGCGGTGCGCGGGTCGAGGGCCGCGGTGTGTTCGTCCAGCAGCAGCACGCGCGGCCGCGTGAGCGTGGCCATCACCAGCGCCAGCACCTGCCGCTGCCCGCCCGAGAGCAGGCCGGCGCTGGCGCCCATGCGGCTTTCCAGGCCCAGGCCGAAGGTGGCCAGCAGCCCGCGGAAACGCTCGCGCCGCTCCCTGTTCAGTGCCATGCGCAGGCCCCGACGGTGCCCGCGCATCGAGGCCAGCGCCAAGTTCTCCTCGATGGTCAGCCCTGGCGCCGTGCCCAGCATCGGATCCTGGAACACACGCGAGATCAGCCCCGCCCGCTGGTGCACCGGCCACGCCGACACGTCCACGCCGTCGATCACCACGCGCCCCACCTGCGGCCGGACCACCCCGGCCAGCACGTTCAGCAGCGTGCTCTTGCCCGCGCCGTTGGTGCCCACCACCACCGTGAAGTCGCCCTCGGGCAACTGCAGGCTCAGGTCGTCCAGCGCCACTCGCTCGTCCGGCGTCCCGGCATAGAAGACCACCCGGATCTCTCGAAGCTCGATCACTCGTTCCTCCAAGTACTGTGATGCCCCCCGAAGCGCATCGGCGCCTCCCCCAGGGGGGCGTCACCAGTGACCCGGCAAAGCCGGTCGGGCGGTGGCTGGCTAGTTCGCAATGCAGTTGCAGTCTTTGAGCGATGCCGGGAGTTGGATTCCCAAGTCCTTCATGCGCACGCCGCTGATCTTCATCTCGTGGTCGGCGGCCGTGGGGATGGCGACAGGAATGTCCGCCGGGCTCTTGCCGCGCAGGATGTCGGCGGCGATCTTGCCTGCCGTGGTGCCCAGGCGGGTGTACTCGACGGTCATGGCGCCCAGGAAGTGGTGTGCGGCGACGTTGGTGAGGTTGGGGCTGAAGGTGGGCAGCTTCATCCGATTGGCCACCGAGGCGATGGCGGGTGCCGCGGGGATCAGCAGGCTGGAGGCGGGGACCATCAGCGCGTCGACGCGCCCCTGGAAGGACTGCACGCGGGCGGGAATGTCGTTGGCGTTGTCCACGCCCACCTTCACCAGCTCCACCTGGTGCTTGTTGGCCGCGGCTTCCATGGCGCGCAGGAAGCCCAGGTCGGAGTCGTCGCCGGGGTTGTAGATGAAGCCCAGGCGCTTGACCTGCGGCATCAGCTGCTTGATGAAGGTCACCGTGGCATCCATGCTGGGGATGTTGGAGCCGCCGGTCATCAGCGTGTCGCCCTTGTCGGCCGAGGGCACCAGCTTGGCGCCGACCGGGTCGGTCACCGAGCCGAACACGATGGGGAACTTGCGGTTGGCCAGCGCCTGCTTGGCGGTCTGCGTCAGCGGCGTGGTGATGGTCAGCATCAGGTCGGGATTGCCCGCCGCCAGCTTGTTCAGCAGCTGCGGCGCCAGCGAGCGGTCGAAATTCACATGGCCCTCGTCGTAGGTGGGCTTGAAGCCCTGGCGCGAGAGCTCGGCCTTGAAGCCGTCGATCAGCTGGTGCAGCGTGGGGTGGGGGCCGAACAGGGCGATGGCGATCTTGGGCATCTGCGTCTGCGCGGGCTGTTGCGCCACGGCCAGGCTGCTGGCGGCGGCCAGGACCAGGCCGAGGGTGGCGGTGCCGAGCCGCTTGAAGGCATGTTTCATCGTCGGTACTCCTAGGGTTGCGAGGCGTTGAAGTGAAGGGATCACGGCATCCGGAAGATCCTGCCTCGGTTGAGGCGGACCTGCGGGTCGAGCGCCTGCTTCACGCGGCGCATCAGGCTCAGTTCGGCCGGCGGGCACTGCTGCTCGAAGGCCTCTCGCTTTGCAAGACCGATGCCATGCTCCGCGGAGATCGATCCGCCGTGCGCGGCGACCAGGGCGTACACCGCGTGGTCGACCGCGTGTGCAAGCGGGGCCGGGCAGGTCATGAGCAGGTGCAGGTTGCCATCCCCCAGGTGCCCGTAGACCAGGGGCCGCAGGTCCGCATGCACGCCGGCGATCGCCTCGGTGATGCGAGGCAGCGCCTGCTGCAGCGCGGCGCTGGGAATGCTGATGTCGAAGGAGAGGAAAGGCTGCAGTGAGCGGGCCACTTCGCCGGCCGACTCGCGCACGCGCCAGAGCGCGAGGGCCTCGGCCTGCGACTGCGCCACCACCACGTGCGGCGTGTCCAGCGATTCGCCGAGTTCGCCCAGCGCGTCGAGCACGCGCGACTGCTCGCGGTCGGTGTCGCGGTCGAAGGACGACAGCTCCAGCAGCACCTGGAAGGCGCACGCGCCCTGGAACGGGTCGCGGCCGATGCCCAGTGTCTGCGTCACGTGCTGCACGTAGGCCTGCCACATCACCTCGAACGAGGTGAGCGTGGGGCCGAACAGCGCCCGGCAGGTCACCAGCGCCTGCAGCACCTGCGGCAGCGTCTGCAGGCCGATCGCCACCGTGGTGCGCGCGCGTGGCAGCGGCTGCAGCCGCAGCACCGCGCGGGTGACCACGCCCAGCGTGCCCTCGCTGCCGATGAACAGCTGCTTGAGGTCGTAGCCGGCGTTGTCCTTGACCACGCGCGACAGGCGCGAGACCACGCTGCCATCGGCCAGCACCACCTCCAGGCCCAGCACGCTGGCGCGGGTCATGCCGTACTGCAGCACGCGGTTGCCGCCGGCGTTGGTGGCGATGGTGCCGCCGATCTGGCAGCTGCCGCGGCTGCCCAGGTCCACCGGATAGAACAGGCCCTGCTGCTCGGCCGCTTCCTGCACGGCCTGCAGGGTGGCGCCGGCCTGCACGGTCATGGTGCCGCTGTAGACGTCGCAGTCCTCGATGCGCTGCAGCAGCTCGACGGACAGCACCACCTCGCCGACCTCGGGCGCCCCACCGCCGACCAGGCCACTCATGCCACCCTGGACGGCCACCCGGATGCCCGCCCCGGCCAAGGCGCGCATCAGGGGCGGCACGGCTTCCGGCGACCGGGGCCGCAGCACCGGGGCCGGGCTGCCCCACTCGCCGGACCAGTCGCTGGTGTAGCGCGGGCCGGCTTCGGTGCTGGGGATGAACGAGATATCGTCGGACAAACCCGCCAACAAGGCCCTCAAGCGTTGGTCCAGCGCCTGGGCGGCCGGAGCGGTGAATGTGTCGGACAAGATCACGGATTTGGTAGGACGAGGCGGCAGGCGAGAGCCATCCTGTCAGGCAAACTGCACCCTGTCAACGAGGAAAACGATAGCCGGTGGGTGGCTGCTGGCGTTTGTTTCACCATCGAATCGTCGGACAAATTCTTGGCCGCCACGCCCGCCGGCGCTACACTGCCCCCCGCCATGTCACCGTCGCAGGACTTCGTCGTTCCCTTCGCACCCGCCAAGGACGCGCCGCGTCCCAGTGGCAGCGTGTCCGATTACGTGCTCCACGAGATCGCCCGGCGCATCGTCGACGGCATCTACCGGCCCGGGCAGCGCATCGTCGAGGCCGACGTCACGCGCGACCTGGGCGTCAGCCGCAGCTCCGTCCGCGAGGCGTTCCGGCGGCTGGAGAACAACCGCTTCATCCGCATCGAGCCCAATCGCGGCGCCACCGTGGCCGCTCCGCAGCGGGCCGACATCGTGGCGCAGTTCCGCATCCGCGAGGTGATCGCCGGGCTGGGCGCCCGCATGGCCGCCGAGCGGATCGACCTGCCCGGCCACCGCGAGCTCGCGCGCGGGCTGCTGCAAGACATCGACGCGCAGCTGAAGGCCGGCACGCCCGAGCGGCACCGCACGGAGAACGGTCGCTTCCACCGCACCATCAACGACATGTCCGGCATCCCCGAGGTGGGCGAACTGCTGGACCAATTTAATTTCCCGATCCTGCACACCATCTACTTCCGCGACCTGGCGGTCGAGGCCTGGCGCGAGAACCTGTCCGACCACCTGGACATCGGGCGGGCCGTGCTGCACGGCGACCCGGTGGCGGCCGAGCACTTCGCGCGCCGCCACATGCACCGCTCGGTCGACATCGCCATCGAGATCGCGGAGCGCCTGATGAAGGAAGAACAGGCCACCCGCTTCGGCTGAACCCACACGCACGCGAGACCGCATGACCATCCCCACCGACCACCGCCTCGCCGACTTCACCCCGGGCTCCTACCGCTACATCGAAGGGGGCTTCCAGTACTCGGCGGCGGTGCAGGCCCTGCCCGGTTTCGCCATCGAGCGCGTGCGTCTCGAGCGGCCGCTGCCGCTGGAGCAGGGCTTCGCCGCGATCGAGGACTACCTGCGCGCACGCGGCCGGCCGCTGACGGCGCTGTGCGCCTGCGAGCTGCGGTCGCCGCAGGCCATGAGCGAGGCCGAGTTCGTGGCCTTCAACCGCCGTTACGTCCGCACCCTGGCCGACTGGGGCCTGCTCCGTGACGAGCGCAACCCGGTGGCGCGCTGCAATCTCGTGCCGGTGGTCGACCAGCCCGCGCAGGCCGTGCTTTACGCGTTCAGCCACACGGTGCAGGCACCGGCACCGGCACCGGCACCGGCGCGGGTGCGCGACTTCGTCGTCTCCGGCGCGGCCGAGTGCCCCGACCGGCCCAACTACCGCGAGCACATCGTGCGCCTGGGCGAGACCACTCCGGACGCCCTGGCCGAGAAGCTGCATTTCGCGATGGACGACCTGGGCTCGCGTTTGGCCACGCTGGGCCTGCAGTGGTCCGACGTGATGGAGATGCGCCTGTACACGGCGCATGCGCTGGACACGCTGTGGTCCGAGCTGGCGGCACGCGGCGGGCTCGCCGGCGGGGTGGGCAGCCACCATGTGCGCCCGCCCATCCTGGACCTGGAGATCGAGGTGGACGCGCGGCGGACGAGCTGCGAGCGGCTGCTGGCGGGCTGACCGCTGGCCGCCGGCCGTTCGCCTTGGCTGCCGTGTCGAAGGCTCAGCCCGACCGTTGTTCGTGGGGCTCGTCGGTTGAGCCGAAGCCGATAGGCGGTTCACCCGCCAGCGGTAGCCGCACCGTGGCATCCAGCCCCGCGACGCCCCCGTCGTACACCCGGTTCTCCAGGGCGATGCTGCCGCCGAGCGCCCGCGCGATCTCGCGGCAGATCGTCAAACCCAGCCCGGAGCCCGACCGCGGATCGCCCGCCGAAAAGGGTTGGAACAGCCGCTCCTGCAGGCCGGGCGCGAGGCCGCGCCCGCTGTCGCTCACCGTGAACGTGGCCCACTGACCATCGCTGGCCAGCCGCACCCACAAGCCGCCATGCGGCGGCGTGTGGCGGATCGCGTTGTGCAGCAGGTTGCGCGACAGCTCGCTGAGCATCCAGGCATGCGCCCGCACCGGCGCGGGCTCGGTGTGGATCTCGAAGTCGATGTCCTTGTCGGCCAGAAGCGGCGAGAGCTCCAGCGCGATCTGCCTCAGCACCTCTGCGAAGTCGTGCACCTGCGCGTCGGCCTGCTGCTTCAGTTGTTCGACCTTGGCCAGCGACAGCATCTGGTTGGCCAGCCCGGTGGCGCGGTCCACCGTGGCCTCGATTTCGGCCAGTGCCAGGCGAGGCTCCATGTCGCCGCGCCGGGCCGACTGCGCCTGTGTCTTGAGCACGGCCAGCGGAGTGCGCAGCTGGTGCGCCGCGTCTCGCACGAAGCGCTGCTGGTGTTCCAGCAGCCCGTGCAGCCTCGCCATGACGCTGTTGGCGGCCTCCAGCAGCGGCTGCAACTCGCGCGGCGCGCCGGTGGCCGCGAGCGGGCTCAGGTCGCCTTCCTGGCGCGCCTGCAGCTGCTGCGACAGCTCGCGCACCGGTCGCGTGGCCCGTTGCACCACGGCGGCCACGACGGCGGCGACGATGGCCAGCAGCAGGGCCTGGCGCCAGAGGGTGTCCAGCAGGATGCGGCGCGCCAGGTCCTCGCGCAGCTCGAGCGTCTCGGCCACCTGCACCACGGCCATGCCGCGGCCGGTGGCGCTGGCCACCGGCTGCAGCAGCACCGCCACCCGCACCGGATTTCCCCGGTAGCGGTCGTCGTAGAAATCGACCAGGGCCGCATAGGGCGGGCGCATGGGCAACTCGCCACGCCAGAACGGCAGCTGGGCGTAACCGGACACCATCTCGCCGCGCTGGTCGGAGACGCGATAGATCATCTGGCTTCGGTTGTCGGCCTCGAACGCCTCCAGCGCCGAATAGGGCACCCGCGAGCGCAGCACCGCCCCCTCGTCGAAGCCGTCCACCTCCAGCTGCTCGCCGATCACCTTGGCCGACGCCAGCAGCGTGCGGTCGTAGGCGACGTTGGCCGCCGCCAGGGCGCGTTGGTACAGCATGGCGCCGTTGAGGCTCAGGAGCACCGCGAGCGGCAGCAGGATGCCGGCCAGCAGCTGACTGCGAAGCGATAGGGAGCGCCAGACCGTCCGCACGCTACCCGGCCTTGAGCAAATAGCCGAGGCCGCGCAGCGTCATCAGCGTGACGCCGGTCGGAGCGAGCTTCTTGCGCAGCCGATACACCACCACCTCCACCGCCTCGTAGTGCACCTGCGATTCGCCCGGAAAGACCAGCTCGAACAGGCGTTCCTTGGGCACGGCGTGTCCGGGCCGGCGCATCAGCGCCTGCAGCAGGGCCGCCTCGCGCGGGGTGAGTTCGAGCACGCGGCCGGCATGGTGGAAGGCGCCGCTGGCGGTGTCCCAGCGCAGCCCGCCCAGCTCCACCTGGCCAGGGTCGGCGGATGCAGAGGGCTCGGCGCGGCGGCGCACGAGGGCGCGTAGCCGGGCCTCCAGCTCGTCCAGGTCAAAGGGCTTGGGCAGGTAGTCGTCGGCGCCGGTGTTCAGCCCGATGACGCGGTCGCCCACGGTGCCGCGCGCGGTGAGGAGCAGCACGGGTGTGCCGAAGCCGGCCTGGCGCGCGTGTTCCAGCACCGACAGGCCATCACGGTTGGGCAGGCTGAGGTCCAGCACCACCACGTCGGGCACCAGGCTGCGCCAGTGGTCCAGCGCCAGCGCGCCGTCGCCGCAGGTGCTGACCTGCAGCCCGCGCCGGCTCAAGGCACGCTCGAGCGTGCTGCGCATGGCGGGGTCGTCCTCGACGAGCAGGAGGTGCATGGAGCCGGATTGTCCGGAGCCGCCGGGTGCCAGCCAGCGGGTTCGTGCCTGCGTGTTTTCCCTAGGCGGCGCGACAGCCGAATGACAGCAGCTCACCTCAAGATCGCCCGACGACCACCCTCAGGAGACAACCATGCGTCGCGACACCTTCCTCAAGACCCTGGCCGCGCTGGCCGCCGCGGGCGCCCTGCCCCTGACGGCGCGGGCCGCGCCCAACCTCAAGATGATGATCCCGGCCAACCCCGGCGGCGGCTGGGACACCACGGGCCGTGCGCTCGGCAAGGCGCTGCAAGAGGCCAAGGTGGTCGACAGCGTGAGCTACGACAACAAGGGCGGTGCGGCCGGCGCGCTGGGCCTGGCGCAGTTCGTCAACGCCAGCAAGGGCGATCCGAACGCGCTGATGGTGATGGGCGCGGTCATGCTGGGCGGGCTGATCACCGGCAAGCCGCCGGTGAGCCTGTCGCAGGCCACGCCGATTGCGCGCATGACCAGCGAGTACAACGTGTTCGTGCTGCCGGCCAACTCGCCCTTCAAGTCCATGGCCGACGTGGTGGCGCAGCTCAAGAAGGACCCCGGCAGCGTCAAGTGGGGCGGCGGATCGCGGGGCTCCACCGAGCACATCGCGGCGGCCATGATCGCGCGCGACGTGGGCGTCGATCCGGCCAAGATCAACTACGTGGCCTTCCGCGGCGGCGGCGAGGCGGTGGCCGCCATCCTCGGCGGCAACGTCACCGTGGGCGGCAGCGGCTACAGCGAATTCGCCGAGCACATCAACGCCGGCAAGATGCGCCCGATCGCGGTGACCTCGGCCACGCGCCTGAAGGGCGTGAACGTGCCCACGCTCAAGGAGCAGGGCATCAACGTCGAGATCGGCAACTGGCGCGGCGTGTATGGCGCGCCGGGCATCACCGATGCGCAGCGCAAGCAGCTCACCGACATGGTGCTGGCGGCGCTCAAGACCAGGTCGTGGCAGGAATCGCTCGAGAAGAACAGCTGGACGCCGGCGGTGTTGTCGGGGCCGGCCTTCGACAAGTTCGTCGATGACGAACTCGCCAGCCTGCGGGCCACCATGGTCAAGGCCGGGATGGTTTGACCACCCGAGGACGCCTTCGGCGTCCTCCCCTCAAGGGGCGCCACCAGCGGTCCGGCAAAGCCGGTTCCGCGGTGGCCCTGGATGGGCCTGCCGCGGCGCGGCGGCCCGGGCTGTCGGGTGCGCAGCATCCTGGAGGACTCAAGTGAAATCAGCTGCTTCACATCCGGCGCAGGTGGCCGTGGCCGCCGGCGTGGTGCTGCTGGGCCTGGCCCTCGGCGGCGGCGCCGTGGGCATTCCGTCCGCCGCCGGCTATGGCGGCGTGGGGCCCAACTTCCTGCCCTGGCTGGTGGCGATCGCGCTCACCGGCTGCGGCCTGCTGATGCTGCGCGAGGCGCTCACCGGGGGCTTTCGACAGCTGCCCGAGGACGACGCGCCGCAGCCGGCATGGTGGCCGGGCCTGGTGTGGGTCTCGGCCGGGCTGTTGGCCAATGCCGCCCTGATCACGACGATCGGCTTCATCCTCAGCTGCGGCCTGTGCTACCTGCTGGCGGTGCAGGGCCTGCGCCGCGCCGCGGGCCAGCCCGTCGGGCCGCGCACGCTGGCTGTGGACGCGGTGAGCGGCATCACCATCGCGGCACCGGTGTTCTGGGCCTTCACGCAGTTCCTGGGGATCAACCTTCCTGGGCTGACCTCGACGGGGTGGTTGTGATGACCGAGATCCTGCAAGCCCTGATGGCGGGCTTCGCCACCGCTGCCACGCCGGTGAACCTGCTCTGGGCCCTGGCCGGTTGCGCGCTCGGCACCGCCGTGGGCGTGCTGCCCGGCATCGGGCCGGCCGTGGCCGTGGCGATGCTGCTGCCGATCACGGCCAAGGTGGAGATCACCGCGTCGATGATCTTCTTCGCCGGCATCTACTACGGCGCGATGTACGGTGGATCGACCACCTCGATCCTGCTGAACACCCCGGGTGAGACCGGCACCATGGTCACGGCCATGGAGGGCAACAAGATGGCGCGCAGCGGGCGGGCCGGGGCCGCACTGGCGACCTCGGCGATCGGCTCGTTCGTGGCCGGCACCATCGCCACGGTCGTGGTCACGCTGTTCGCGCCGGCGGTGGCCGAGTTCGCGGTGAAGCTGGGGCCGCCGGAGTACTTCATGTTGATGCTGCTGGCCTTCACCACCGTGAGCGCGGTGCTCGGGCAGAGCACGCTGCGCGGCATGACGGCCCTGCTCATCGGCCTGGCCGTGGGCCTGGTGGGCATGGACCAGATTTCCGGGCAGGCACGCTACACCCTCGGCCAACCCGAGCTGCTGGACGGCATCGAGATCGTGCTGGTCGCGGTGGGCTTGTTCGCCGTGGCCGAGGTGCTGCATGCCGCCATGTACGAAGGCCGACGACCCGCGAGCCGCAATGCGATGAGCCGCGTCACCATGAGCCGAGACGACTGGCGGCGATCGGTGCCCGCCTGGCTGCGTGGCACGGCCATCGGCACGCCCTTCGGCTGCATCCCGGCCGGCGGCACCGAGATCCCCACCTTCCTGAGCTATGCCACCGAGCGCAAGCTGGCCAGGGGCGCTCCGGCCGCCGAGTTCGGCAAGGCCGGCGCCATCGAGGGCGTGGCCGGCCCCGAAGCCGCGAACAACGCGGCGGTGACCGCGGCCCTCATCCCGCTGCTGACGCTGGGCATCCCCACCTCCAACACCACGGCCGTGCTGCTGGGCGCGTTCCAGAACTACGGGATCCAGCCGGGGCCGCAGCTGTTCACCACGGCCGCGGGCTTGGTGTGGGCGCTGATCGCGTCGCTCTATATCGGCAACCTGATGCTGCTGGTGCTGAACCTGCCGATGGTCAAGCTCTGGGTGCAGCTGCTGAAGATTCCCAAGCCGCAGCTGTATGCGGGCATCCTGATCTTCGCCACCGTGGGGGCGTATGGCATGCGGCAGAGCGCGTTCGACCTGTACCTGCTGTGGGGCATCGGCCTGGCCGGCGTGGTGATGCGGCGCTTCGACATTCCCACCGCGCCCGTGGTGGTGGGCATGATCCTCGGCCCGCTGGCCGAGGCGCAGTTGCGCAACGCGATCTCGATCGGGGAGGGCAGCGCGGCGGTGTTCGTGCAGCGGCCGATGTCGGCAGCCCTGCTGGTCCTGGTGCTGGCGGTGCTGCTGCTGCCCCGACTGGTTCGCGCGCTGGCGCGGCGGCGGGTGGCGCTCGCCTGAGCAGCGTCGATCCGGAGCCGCCGTCGGGAGCGCCGGAGGCGGCCGGCCAGGTTCGCCAGGGTCGGTAGCCGGCCTGGCGGGGCCGAGGTGTCGGCATGGATGTGGTGGGCGTCGGCATGGCCTCCTACGGCTGCCCGCCTCCGGCAGGGCTAGATTGCCGACACCGCCCACACCGCCCACACCGCGTCCGCCTCGACGCCGAGGACCGTGCCCATGTCCGAGAGCCCGCCGCGACAGCCGACCGCCGAACCCGGGCCGCCGCCGGTGCAAAGGGACACGGCCAGCGTGCAGCGGGTCGCGGCCAGCCTGGTGGTCGCCGCCATCGTCATCACCGGGCTTTATTTCGGCCGCGAACTGCTGATCCCCCTGGCGATCGCATTCCTGCTGGCCTTCGTGCTCGACCCGCTGGTGTTCCGGCTCAAGCGCCGGGGCGTGCCGCGGGTGATCGCGGTGAGCCTGGTGGTCACCTTGCTGCTGGGCGTGCTCGTGGCGATCGGAGCGCTGCTGACGACGCAGGTCCGTTCCCTGGGCAACGAGCTGCCCCTGTACGAAGCGAACATCCGCGAGAAGCTGCGCGACCTGCAGCGGCGCGCGGCGGCGCCCGGCCCGCTCGAGGGTGCGGCCCGGACCATCGAGTCGGTCAAGAAGGACGTCGAGGCGGTGGCGCCAGCCGCGCCGCCGTCGGGGCCGCCCGTGCAGCGCGTGCAGGTCGAGCCCGCACCGGAGTCGGGCCTGCGCCAGGCCATGGACTGGATCGCGGCCAGCAGCGGCCCGCTGGCCAATGCCGGCATCGCCTTCGTCTTCCTGGTGCTGGTGCTGCTGGACCGGCAGGACCTGCGCGACCGGCTGCTGCGCCTGCTGGGGGGCAACCTGCATCGCACCACCGATGCGATCGACGAGGCCGGTGAGCGCATCACGCGGTATCTCTCGATGCAGCTCGTGGTGAACGCCAGCTATGGCCTGCCCATGGCCTTGGGGTTGTGGCTGATCGGCGTGCCGGGCGCGCTGCTCTGGGGCGTGGTGGCCGCGATGATGCGCTTCGTCCCGTACGTGGGGCCCTTGGTCGCCGCGGTGTTCCCGCTGGCACTGGCGTTCGCCGTCGACCCGGGCTGGAGCCTGTTCATCTGGACCGCGGCCTTGATCGTGCTGCTGGAGCTGGTGAGCAACAACATCGTGGAGCCCTGGTTGTACGGCGCCAGCACCGGCCTGTCGGCCATGTCGCTGATCGCCGCGGCGACCTTCTGGGCGCTGTTGTGGGGACCCGTCGGGCTGCTGCTGTCCACGCCCCTGACCGTGTGTCTGCTGGTCATCGGGCGCCACCTGCCGGGGCTGCAGTTCCTGGACGTGCTGCTCGGCAGCCAGCCTGTCCTGGACGCACCGACCCGCTTCTACCAACGGCTGATCGCGGGCAATGTCGAGGAGTTGCTCGAGATGGCCGAGGAGCGGATCGAGTCCGCGTCGGTGGGCGACTTCTACGATGAGGTGGCCATTCCGGCGCTGCGGCTGGCGAGCCAGCACCATGACACCGCCGCGAGCACCGAGCACCGGCATCGGGTGGTCCAGGGCATGGACCAGGTGATCGACGAGCTGGGCCAGCAGCATCCCGCCGCCGCGGGCGGGCACCGCCTGCAGGTGGTGTGCCTGGGCGGCAAGTGGGAAGTGGACGCCTTGGCCGCCCGCATGCTGGCGCACACCCTGGCCTTGTCGGGGACGGCGGCCCGGCATCTCGAGGTCGACGTGGCCAGTCCGCAGTTCGTGAAGGAGCTGGACTTGCGAGGCGCCTCGATGGTGTGCCTGTCGCACTTCAGCCCGGACCCCCGCGCCCAGGTTCGCTACCTCTGCCGCAGGCTTCGGCGTCGCTGGCCCGACCTGCGGATCGCCCTGGCGCTGTGGAACGTGCCCGCGGACCTCCTGGACGAAGCCGGCCTGCACGCCCTGGGCGCCGACTGCGTGGCCATGTCCATCGAGGAGATGGCCCTGCGGGTGGAGCAGCACCTGGGCACGCGCACGGTCGAAGGCTTCCTCGCAGCCCCGGCCCCGGCTGACGACGCGGCGCGGGTGCGGGCCCTGCGTGGCAGCGACCTCCTGGATGGTCGGCTGCGTCGCGAGTTCGACCGCGCGGCCAAGCGCGCGGCGGACGTCTTCGATGTGCCGATCGCCCTGGTGAACCTGGTCGACGAGCAGTCGCAGCAGGTGTGCGGTACCAGCGGCGGCGGCCTGCGCCACGCGGGTGAACCCCTGACCGATGGCGAGCACGACTTCAACTTGCCGCGCCCGCTGTCGATCTGCGGCCACCTGGTGGCGGACGGCGCGTCGATGGTGGTGGAGGACATCGCCCGCGACCCCCGTTTTGCCGCCAATCCGGCGGTGCTGGAGAAAGGCCTGCGGTTTTACGCCGGTGCCCCGCTGCGCGACCGCGACGGCTTCGTCTACGGCAGCCTGTGCCTGCTGGACACCGAGCCCCGTACGCTTGCCCAGCGGGAGCTGCGGCTGCTCGAAAGCATGGCGGCGGACCTGATGGAGCGGCTGGCGGCGCACGCGCCCGCCGCATCGCCGGGGCTGGTGCGCGATGGCGCCGGGTCGGGCGCAGCGCCCACAGCCACCGTCGGCCAGCCGGTGCCGTGAGGTCCTGGAACGAGGCCCCAGCGGTGTGATGGGCGAGCCGCTGCGTCAGGGCTACGGAATCGTTGGAGTGGCCCGGCGTTTCCCGCTGGTCAGCACGAGCGCGGCCGCGTCCTCCATCGGCGTGCGGCCCGGCGCGCACCCGGCGCTGGCGGCCGGGTTCAGAAGGGGCCGCAGCTGCGGTGCCAGGGTCTTGAGGACCTGCACCGGCAGGGCGCTGGTGAAGCGGTGCGCATCGGCGGCCCGGCCAGGGACATAGGCGGTGACGGTGCCGTAGAAGCGATCGCCCATGAAGAACACGAAGGTCGCGGTGCGGCTGACCGGACGTGAACTCACCAGCGCTCCGCCGCGACCGTGGCTCTCCAGGCGGTTGTCGCCGGTGCCGGTTTTGCCGCCCACCCGGATCGGCGGCCCGTCCGCAGGGTCCAAGGCCCCGTGCACGCGGCGGGCCGTGCCCTCGGCGACCACGCGGGTCATGGCCTGCCGCACCGCAGCGGCCACCGCCGGCGGCAGCACCCGCTCACCCGTCGACGGCCTGGTTTCCAGCACGGCTTCATAAGGTGAGTCGGCGGCGAAGCGCATCGCCTCGACCCTGATCGACGGGAGCCGGACTCCGTCATTGAGCACGATGCCCACCAGCTCGGCCAGGGCCGCCGGTCGATCGCCCGAGCTGCCGAGCGCGGTGGCGTACGAGGGCACCAGGCTGTCGAAGGGAAAGCCCAGGCGTTTCCAGCTGCGATGGATCCGTGCGAAGGCGTCGACCTCGAGCAGGGACTGGATGCGCGTGTCCTGCCCGCGTTTGGCGCGCGAGCGGAACAGCCACTGGTAGACCTCCTGCCGCTCGCTGCGGCTGGCGTCGATCACCTCCTGGAGGCCGGCTTGCGGATGCCGGGCCAGGTAGCCGGCCAGCCACAGCTCCAGCGGGTGGACGCGTGCCAGGTAGGCGCGGTCGGCGAGCGAGAAGCGGTCCGGGCCGTGGCGCTCGAAGAGCGGTTTCAGGGAGGCCTCGGGCACGGCGGAGGCCACCGGCTGTCGCGCCATGAACCCGAGGAAATCCTCGAACGATCCCCCGGGGTTCGCGGATCGGAAGATGACGGCCAGCCGCAGGGGGGTGGGGCGCACCTGCGCGGCAATGCTCTCGAGCACCTGCGACACGTCCTGTCCGCGGTGGCGGGCATGGAACTGGCGCAGGAAGCGGCTGCCCTCCTCGTCGGCGAAGCGGGCCAGCAGCTCGGCGCGCTGCGGATGCGTGGGGTCCTCGAGGATGCGCTCGGCCTCGCCCGGCGTTCGGTAGATGTGGTGATGGACGATGTCGCGCATCAGGCGGACGAACACCAGGTTCACCGAATCCCGGAAGGCATCCGCCACCGACATGACCTTGCCGTTGTCGCTCGCGTTGAAGTTGCCGAAGGTGTGCGCGCCGCTGCCGGTGAAGAAGGTCTCGGCCGGGCTGGCGGAATAGCGCCGCTGCAAGGCTGCCTGCAGCATGGCCGGCAGGCTTTTGTCGGGGGCGCTGGTGAGATGCTCGACAGCCCAGCGCGACAGCCGGTCGCGTCGCGAGACCTGTCGCTCGGCCAGTTGGCGCGGGCTGTCCGCGGCCATCTCGGCGTGCAGGGCGGCGACGATCTCCAGGTAGCTCACCAGCGTGCGCAGCTTGGCGGTGGAGCCCAGCTCGAGCTTGCCGCCGGCATTGAGATCCAGCGGCTGGTCCAGGTTGTCGGTCTGCACCCGCACCCGGTTCACACCCTCGCCCCGTTCGTACAGGGTGAAGGTGTAGAGGATCTCGGCGGCGTCGCCGCCTTCGATCAGGCCGGGGCCGAGCAGGCCGGCGGCGCGTGCGTGAGCCGGATCGCGCAGCTGCCGCAGCGTCTCGGTGACCGCCTTCTGCAGGGGATGGTCGAAGGTGCCCGTCACGTGCAGGTCCAGCCGGTCCAGGTCGTACAGGCGCGGCGTGTCCAGCAAGGAGGCCAGCTCGACGCGCAGGCTGTTGACGGCCTTGCGGTCGCCCACGTGCAGGGCGGTCGGCACGTCGGGCGCGGCCTCCCGCACCTGCAGCGGAGCGCTCAAGGCCGCGTCGCGCAGCGTGGGCCCGACCACGCCGGCATCGGCCAGCACGCGCAGGTAGGCATCGACGACGGAGTTCAACCGGTCCTTGGCCGGTCCGAGATAGAACGACGGCCGGCGCTGCGCGATCAGGAGGGCCAGCACCTGGCGCAAGCCCAGCGCCTGGGCATCTCGCGCGGCCGGATCGGCCGGATTGCCGCGCAGGGCGGCGTCGACGACGGCGGGGTCGGCGCCGAACCAGAGGCGCAGCCCGTCCTGGACACCGATCACCTCGCCGTAGTGGCGCTGGGCTCCGAGGGGCAGGCTGTTGATGTAGTCGAGCACGATGCGCTGGCGCGCCCCCGCGGTCAGCTCCCCATCCAGGTAGGCCCGCAGCGAAGCCGACACCATCTGCCGGCCCTTGTCGAGGATGTGGGCGGTGCGGCCGTCCTCGGAATGGCGGAATTTCTCGAGCTGGGTGGCAAGGGTGCTGCCGCCGGCGCCCTGGTGCGCGGGGTCGTTCGCCTTGACCGCCTGGTCGAGCACCGCCTGGCCCAGGCGCGGCCATTCGACGGCAGGGTTGTGGCGCGGCGCCGTGGCATCGACGATCTCGCGGTTCTCGATGAACGCCAGCACCTGCACCAGCAGCGGCGGGATGGCCTCGAAGGAGGGATAGGCGCGTTGCGGAAAGATCGACTGGAAGATCGGTTCGCGCCGGCAGTCGACGATGCTGAGCCCCGCCTGGGCCTTCTCACGGTACGGGGGGAACAAGCCACGATCGAGGTGCCGCACCAGGTCGGGAGACTGCTTCGCCTGCGCGGTCACGCGGAAGCCGCGCTCGTCGAGGCGTTGGAGCCATTCGGGCAACCGCGTATGGCCCAGGCGCTCATCGTACGGACCGAAGCGCGGATAGCGGGTGTCCGTGCGAGGCCCGGGCTGCACCTCGAAGCGCAGCTCGCGCGCCCAGGCCGAGAAGTAGCGCGCCTGCAGGGTGGAGGTGTGGATCTCCCAGGCGACGGCGGCGCCCGCCAGGAGCAGCACGAGGACCAGCAGAAGCTGCAAGACCCTGAGCGGACCCAGCCGAAACCGTTTCATCGAACTCCCCCGCGGCGCGCGCCCCGCCAATGCAATCAGCGCATCGAAGAATAGGCAGAGCCAACGCAGCTTCGCAATGGGTGTTCGTGCCGGGGTTGACTCCCATCAAGCTTTGGCGCTTGCGCGCAACGCTGGGCGTGGCGTCACGGCGCTAAGAGCGCCTCAGGCGCCCAGCGCATAAGCACGGCGCGCCTGCACGGCCGCGTCCAGGACCAGGTCGCGGCAGGCGGCCAGCACCGGGTCTTGCGGAGCTGCGGCGTCGAAGACCAGCATCACCGCAGTCCCGGGCAGCGTGGGCGTGACACGGACCCGCCGGATCCGCCCGGCCCGCTCGTGCATGCGGGCGATGGAGTCCGGGATGATGGCCAGCAGTTCGGTGTCGGCGACCAGGGCCACGCTCGCCTCGAACGAGCGGGTCTCCAGCACCGGTTGCAGCGGCGTCAGGCCCGTGTGTTGCCAGAAGCGGTCCAGCAGGGCCCGGGTGGTGGTGCCCGAGGCCGGCAGCACCCAGGCCTGCTCACCCAGGGAAGACAAGGCCAGCGTGCGGCGGCGCGCCAGCGGATGGTGCGCGCTGCAAATCACCGTGGGCGCCTCGTCGTACAGCCGCAGGGCCTGCAGCGCGCCGCCGATGCCCGCCGCGCCCGCCACGTGGCGCACCACGGCCATGTCCACGGCGCCGCGCTCCAGCGCGCTCAGCAGTGCGGGTGAGCCGTCCTCGACCAGCTGCAGGCGCAGCGGCCCGAGCCGCGGCAGCAGGAAGGGCATGAGCGTGTGAATGGCGCGCGGAATGCAGCCGAAGCGGATCGAGCCGCCGTGGCCCGAGGCGATCTCATCCATGCGCAGCAGTCCTCCGAGGGTGGCGCGGGCCTGCGCGAGCAGCGCCTCTGCGCGGCGCGTCGGCGTGCTGCCGCCAGCTCCGCGCTCGAAGATGCGCATGCCGAGGGCGCGCTCGATCTCGGCCAGCAGGCGCGAGACCGCCGGCTGGGCCATGCCCAGCTGCTGCGCGGCCTTGTGCATGGAACCCGCGTCCTCGATGGCCACGAGCACCTGGAGGTGCCGTCTCTGGAATTGCATGGTGATGCTGCGTTGTTATCTCCGAATGCCATTTTCATATCGTTTACGTTATCTCCCGCACGGGCTAGAGTGCATTGGCCGCAGCAAGCGGCGCAGTGGAGACAAGAGCCTTGTTGAAGATCGAGAAAGTCGAATGCCTGCCGGTGCACCCGGGCTGGCGGAAGAACTTCGTGTTCGTGCGCATCCAGACCTCCGATGGCATCGTGGGCTGGGGCGAGGCCTACAGCCAGTACGACCGGGACGGCGCCGTCGCGGCCCAGGTCGAGTCGCTGGGCCAGTATCTGGTGGGGCGTGACGCGCGCCACATCCGCCACTTCCTGCAGATCGCCTACGACGATTACGCGCAGCGCCGCTCGTCGCTGGAGTTCTGGTGCGCGGTGTCGGGCCTGGAGATGGCGCTGTGGGACATCGCGGGCAAGTCCGCCGGTCGCCCCGTGTACGACCTGCTGGGCGGCGCCTGCCGCCAGCGCATCCGGGTCTATGCCAACGGCTGGGGCTACAAGCTGGCCACGCCTTCGGACTTCGCCAAGGCGGCCGAGGACGTGGTGCGACAGGGCTTCGACGCCATGAAGTTCGACCCGCTGCCGCGCCCCTGGCGCACCCACATCCCCAAGGAGCACATCCGCCATGCCGTGCAGGTGGTGAAGGCCGTGCGCGACGCCGTCGGCCCGGACGTGGACCTGCTGCTGGACATCCACCGCCGGCTCGCGCCGACGCACGCCATCGAGCTGTCCAGGCGCCTGGAGGACCTGGGCATCTACTGGTTCGAGGAGCCCTGTCCCTCGGAGAACCTGGAGGCCCTGGCCGAGGTGCGTGCCGCCACGCGCATCCCGGTGGTGGCCGGCGAGGCCTTGTACGGGCGCGCCGACTTCCGTCGCCTGCTGCGCCAGCGATGCGTGGACATCATCAATCCCGACGTGTCCAACTGCGGTGGCATCCTGGAGATGACGCTGATCGCCGCGGCGGCCGAGTCGGAGCTGGTCGCGGTTTCGCCGCACAACTACAACTCCACCACGCTGGCGCTGTCGGCGACGGTGCAGGCAGCGGCCTGCATGCCCAACTTCACCATCACCGAGTACTTCATGCCCTACGAGTCGTTCGCGCCGCAGGTGGCCTCGAACGCGCTCAAGCCGGTCAAGGGCTACATCGATTTGCCCACCGGCCCCGGCCTGGGCATCGACATCCTCGAGGAGGGCGTGCGCGCCCACCGGGGCAAGGCCTACACGCCGCGCAGGTTCCGCACCGCCGAGGACGCGCCCATCCCCAACGAGTAAGCAGAAGGAGACAAGCCATGCGACTGCCCTTGCGTCTGTTGTTCGTGTTCGCGCTGGCACTGGCCTGCCGCGCGGGCCTGGCCGCCTACCCCGACAAGCCGATCCGCATCATCGTCACCTCCGCGGCCGGTTCTCCGCTGGATGCGATGGCGCGCATGGTCGGCAAGCTGCTCGGTCCCGAGCTCAAGGTGCCCATCGTCATCGAGAACAAGGTGGGCGGCACCGGCGCGGTGGGCATGGCCCAGGCCATGCAGCTGCCGGCCGACGGCTACACCCTCGTGACGGCCACGGGATCGACCTCGTTCCTGATGGCCGAGGCGAAGTCGGCCTACTCGCCGGAAGACTTCCTGTTCTTTCGTGGCCTGCAGGCCGAGCCTTCGAGCATGGCCGTGCGCGCCGACAGCCCCTACAGGAGCATGAAGGAGCTGGTCGCCGCGCTGAAGGCGACACCGGAAAAGGTGTCCGTCGGCGGCTTCGCGGCGGCGGGCTTCCACCAATACGTGTACTACCGCCTGCAGCAGGAGGCTGGCGTTCAGGGAGTCTGGGTACCGTTCAACGGCGGCAACCAGGCCGTGCTCGCGCTCATGGGCGGGCACGTGCAGGCCGCGGGCATCACGCCCAGCTCGGCCCTGCCGCAGATCCAGCGCGGCGAGCTGCGGCTGCTGGGCATCAGCTCACCCCAGCGTGACCCCAACTTCCCCGACGTGCCCACCTACAAGGAACAGGGCTTCAACGTGGTCGAGGAGATCTGGCGGGGTTTGATGGTACGCAAGGGAACGCCGCCCGAAGCGCTGGCCACGCTCAATGCGGCGCTGGACCGCATCGAAGCCATGCCCGAGTGGAAGACCTTCATGGCGGATAACAAGCAGTCCTTCATGCGGCTGTCGAGTGCGCAGATGCAAAAGCACGTCGAAACCGAGGTGAAGTCACGCCGCGATTTCCTGCAGGCGCTGGGCAGTGGCGGGAAGTGAGGAGCGGGCGCCTCATCGCGTGGCGTTGCTGGCGCCCCTCTCGCCCCAGCTTCCAGAACTTTTGCGCGCGGCGGGCTACGAGGTCATCGAGCCTGGCCAGGCCGGCGCGGAGAGGGCCGAGGCCGCCGTGACGCGCGGCTCGCTGGCTTGCGGCGAGCTGCAGTTCGCGGCGATGCCGCGGCTGCGCCTGCTGTGCTGCTGGGGCGCCGGGCGCGACGCCATCGATCTGCACGCCGCGGCGCGCCACGGCGTGGCGGTGGCCCACGCGCCCGGGGCCAACGCATCCAGCGTGGCGGACCTGGCCATCGGTTTCTTGATCGCGCTGAGGCGGCAACTTCCGCTGGCCGACCGCCATGTGCGCAGCGGCCAGTGGCAGGATCCCACGCGGCGATTACCCGCCTCGCCCGGCCTGACCGGTGCCCGGCTCGGGCTGTTCGGCTTCGGCGAGGTGGGCCGGCGCGTGGCCCTGCGTGCGCAGGCGCTGGAGATGGAAGTCGGCGCCTGCAGCCGGCGCGCGCCGGCCATGGCGGGCGTGCAGCCCTTCCGGGATCTGTTGTCGCTGGCGCGCTGGGCCGAGGTGCTGGTGCTGGCGGCACCGGTCACGGCCGACACGCGGCACGCGGTCGACGAGGCGGTGATCCAGGCGCTCGGCCCCGACGGCATGCTGGTGAACGTGGCACGCGGCGCGCTGGTCGATGAAGCCGCGCTGTGCCGCGCGTTGTCCGGCGGCCGCCTGGCCGGTTTCGCCAGCGACGTGTTCGAGCATGAGCCGGCCGTACCGCAGGCCCTGCGCGACTTCCCGAACGCGCTGCTCAGTCCGCACATCGGCGGCGCGACGCGCGCGGCCGAGATCGCGCAGGAGCGCACGGTGCTGGCCAACCTGCAGGCCTTCTTCGAAACCGGGACGCCACGCCATCCGGTGCGCACTGCCTGAGGGACCGGCTCCCCGCGATCGATCCGCTCGTATGACGAGACCCTGCGCACCGAGCGGGAGCAGTGCGGCTGCCAGGTCCGGGGCGCAAAAGCACCACGGTGGCGGTAGGTGAATGACAGAAAGTAAAACGCCACCGCGAAGGGTGGCGTTGGTGTCTTTGGCGCGGCTGGCGGGGATCGAACCCACGACCCTTGGCTTCGGAGGCCAATACTCTATCCACTGAGCTACAGCCGCGCGGGAAGGGAAGCCGCGATTATCACCCAAGTCGTCCGGGGCCCCCTGGCGCTCCAGGAGGCCGAGGGGCCGACTCCTATAATCGAGGGTTTGTTTTCACCGCAAGAGCGCATTTGCCCGAGGACGCCATGAGCGACACAACGCAGGAAGAAGCCCACACCGGTCCGATCAAGACGCCCTCTCAATTGCTCTGGGCCGCCTTGCTCGCGTTCGTCGGGCCGGTGATCATCATCACGGGCTTGGTGTACTACGTGGTGTCCGATAGCAAGCCCTCTGGTGCCACCCAGGAAGTGCGCCACCTGCTCGGCGGCGTCGAATCCGAAGACCTGGAGCGCAAGGTGACCGAGCGCCTGCAGAAGGTGGGCACCGTGGAGATCCGCGACGCCAACCGGCCGCTGCAGTCCGGCGAGGCGGTGTTCAAGGCGCAGTGCGCGGCCTGCCACGTGGCGGGTGTCGCCGGAGCGCCCAAGCTGGGCAGCGAAGCCGACTGGACTGCTCGCATCCGCAGCGGTTTCGAGTCCCTGGTGAACGCGGCGCTCAAGGGCAAAGGCGCGATGCCGCCGCAGGGCGGAGGTGACTTCGAGGATGTGGAGATCGCCCGCGCAGTGGCGTATCTGGCCAACAGCGCCGGAGCCAAGTTCGAAGAGCCGGACCGCCCCGCGGCGACCGCCGATGCCGGCGCCGCGAACGGCCAGCCCGCCGCCGCGCCTGCAGCTGCCGCGGCTGCGCCGGCGGTCGCCCAAGCTCCTGCTGCCACCGCGGTGCCCGCACCAGGTGCCGCTGCGGTGGCGCCTTCGGCCCCGGCCGTCGCGGCCAGCGCAGCGGGTGGCGAGGCGCTGTACAAGCAGGCTTGCGCGGTGTGCCATGCCGCCGGCATTGCCGGTGCCCCGAAGCTGGGTGACAAGGCGGGTTGGGCGCCGCGCCTGCAGGCCGGTGTCGACGGGCTGACGCAGTCGGTGATCAAGGGCAAGGGCGCCATGCCACCCAAGGGCGGGGCCGCCACGGCCACCGACGCCCAGCTGCGTGCCGCCGTCGAATACATGATCGGCAGCGTCAAGTGAGGCCCTGATGCGCGGGGCTGGTTCAGTCCCCGCGCATCGCTTGCTGCGGGCTTCGCACGAAGCCGAAGCGCCGCGGCAGATCGGCCCAGGACATCTCCTGCGGCCGCCACTCTCCCGACTCGACCGCCTCGGCGGCCGCATCCATGTCCAGGCTGTGCACGAGGCCGAACCCGGCCTCGGTGTCCAAGTACAAACGCCCTTCTTCGTCGAGCACGCACAGCCGCGGCGATGGCGCGGCGATGCCAGTGTGCGCCTGCAGCGAGTGGCCGGCTCCGATCCGCCAGACCAGGGGCGTGTTCTCCAACTCCACGTAAACCCGCTGCGGCCCATTCTGGAAGTACCAGTGGCCCTGCGCATCGGGGGCGTAGTTGCGGTGGATGAAGTCGATCAGCTTCTCATGTCGCAGCGCCGAGCCCTTGTGCGCAGGGAAGGGGCCCGCGGCCTGCACCCGGTCGTCGCGCATGTACCAGGTGCCGCGCGCGTCCAGCCCGAGCCAGCCCCAGCAGTGTGGAACATTCGGCCACTTGGCCATGGCCTGGCGCACGATATCGTCCATCGCGGGATTATCCGACCGCCTGCCGGATGAAGGCGTCGTAGCCGGTCTTCATGATCAGCGCCGAGACCACCACGATGAACACGCCGCGCACGAAGCCCGCGCCGTGCCGCAGGGCCATGCGCGTTCCGAGCAGGCTCCCCAGGACATTCGCCGTGGCCAGCACCAGCGCGTAGTGCCACCACACGTGCCCCTTGATGGCGAACAAGGTGAGCGCGGCGAGATTGGTCGCCGTGTTGAGCAGCTTGGCCGCGGCCGAGGCATGCAGGAAGTCGTAGCCGAGCCAGCGCACGAACAGGAAAACGAAGAAGCTGCCGGTGCCCGGGCCGAAGAAGCCGTCGTAGAAACCCAGCAGCAGTCCGATGGTGCCGGCCACGATGCGTTCGGCGGATGCCGACAGGGCAGGTGCATGATGGCGGCCGAGATCCTTGCGCGCCAGGGTGTAGACCAGCACGGCCAGCAGCACCAGTGGCAGCAGGCGGCGCAGGAAGTCGCCGGAGACGACGGTCACTGCCCAGGCTCCGGCGAATCCGCCTGCGAGGCCCGCCACGGCCGCCGGCAACAGGGCGTGCCAGTTCATGTGCACGCGGCGGCTGAACTGCAGGGCCGCCATGCCCGTGCCCCAGACCGACGCGCTCTTGTTCAGTCCGAACAGCGTGGCGGGGGCCGTGGTGGGAAAGATGGCGAAAAGGGCCGGCACCAGGATCAGCCCGCCGCCGCCGACAATGGCATCGACAAAGCCAGCCAGCAAGGATGCGGAGCCCATGAGCAGCAGTTCCATGGGGCGCGATTCTGCGGTGCCGCGCGAAGCATTCGAGTGCGCGCGAAAACGGTGCACCAAAAACAAAGGCGCCCGTAGGCGCCTTTGTGGGGCGGCGGCACTCGGGTGCTCGCCTGTATTTGCTTTTTTTAGCTTGTCTCCTCAGGACCTCTCGCCGTTGCGCCGGGCTTCGGTCGCGAGATGGGTGGACTGTACCCAGCTTGGTGCAGCACAGCATCGGTGCTTTCCCGTTAGCTCAAATGAACTATGTCGAGGTGAAAGGTTAGCTCTGCCGTACGCGTCCTGGCGCCGCGAATCGCGACGGGCGCACCAGCCTTGGGGGGCGTGCCCAAAGCTGGCGCGCGCGAGGTGCGGCCTGCGTGGTCGCCTTTCCTACATGCACCGCCACACTCAGCCTTTACGATCCTTTGCAGCATGCCTGACTCCGTACCCCGACTCGAGCCACCCGCTGCACCGGGCGCGGCGGCGCGCGTGCTGGGCCAATGGACGGCCGCGCAATTTGCACAGCCCCGGCTGTTCCGGCGGTTGCAGGCCAGCCTGGTCGCCCTGCCGGCCAACGCCGGGTGGGACCTGCGCTCCGCCCAGCTCGATCATGTGGGTGCGCAGCTGCTGTGGGACCGCTGGGGGCGACGCTGGCCGGCCGACCTCGAGGCGCTTCCGTCCCAGCGGGCGGTGCTCGAACGCGTGGCCAGCCACACCACCGAGCGGCCTCCGGCGCAACGACCCACCCTGTGGCAGCGCTACCTGGCACTCGGGTCGCGCGTGCTGCGCATCGGGCATGAGCTGCGGCTGTTCGTGGCGCTGGTGGGTGCGCTGGCGCTCGATCTGCTGCGGCTGCTGCGGGCGCCCCAGCGAGGGCCGTGGCGCGACCTGTCCGGGCATCTGTACCGGATCGGCGCCATGGCGCTGCCCATCACGGCGCTGGTGGGCTTCCTGATCGGCGTGGTGTTGGCGTACCTCACGGCGCAGCAGTTGCGTGTGTTCGGTGCCGATGCCTTCATCGTGAACATCCTGGGCATCGGCCTGATCCGCGAACTCGGCCCCATGCTGGCGGCCATCCTGATCGCCGGCCGCTCCGGCTCGGCGATCACCGCGCAGATCGGCGTCATGCGCGTCACCGAGGAGCTCGACGCGATGCGGGTGATGGGCATCTCGCACAGCTTCCGCCTGGTGCTGCCGCGGGCGATGGCCCTGGCCCTGGCCATGCCACTGCTCAGCACCTGGACCACCTTGTGTTCGCTGGCCGGCGGCATGCTCGCTGCCGATGTGTCCTTGGGCATCACGCCCACGTACTTCATGCGCGCCTTGCCCGATGCCGTGGCCGTCGGCAACCTGGGCCTGGCGGTGGGCAAGTCGGTCGTCTTCGGGTTGCTTATCGCGCTGATCGGTTGCCATTTCGGACTTCGGGTGCAACCCGACACGCAGAGCCTGGGTGCCGGCACCACGGCCTCGGTGGTGACCTCGATCACGGTGGTCATCCTGGTCGATGCCTTGTTCGCGGTGTTGTTCCAGGACGTGGGCCTATGACCGGCGCCCCTCGCGAAGTCCCGCCGGTGGTCGACATCCGCGGCCTATGGACCGTGTTCGAAGGAGCCGGCCGACGAGCCGTGGTGCACAAGGACCTGGATCTGCAGGTGATGCCGGGCGAGTTGGTCTCGCTGGTGGGCGGCTCCGGCACGGGCAAGACCGTGCTGCTGCGCCAGGTGCTGGGGCTGGCCACGCCCACCCGCGGCACGATCGAGGTGCTCGGGCGACCGGTTGCGGAACTCGGGCGCGAAGGCGCCTCCAGCCGGGTCGGCATGTTGTTCCAGCATGGCGCGCTGTTCTCGGCCTTCAGCGTGCTGGAGAACATCGCCTTCCCACTGCGCGAGCTGCGCACCCTGCCGGACGCGCTGGTGCGCGAGGCCGCCATGGTCAAGCTGCAGATGGTGGGCCTGAAGCCGCAGGACGCTGACAAGATGCCGGCCGACCTGTCGGGCGGCATGGTCAAGCGCGCGGCCCTGGCCCGCGCGTTGGCCATGGACCCGCCCTTGCTGCTGCTGGACGAGCCCACGGCCGGCCTCGATCCCGACAGCTCGGATGCCTTCGTCGACCTGTTGCGGGCGCTGCATCGCGAGCTGCAACTTACCGTGATCATGGTCACGCACGACCTCGACACCTTGTTCGAGCTGTCCACGCGAATCGCCGTGCTGGCCGACCAGCAGGTGGTGGTCAGCGGCCCGCCGGCCGATGTGATCGGCTTCGATCACCCGTTCGTGCACGATTTTTTCCAGGGCGAGCGCGGCCGCCGGGCCATGGCCCTGCTGCGCGACCAGCCGCAGCCCACGCAGGAGGTTTGAGACATGGAAAACAAGGCGCATGCGCTCGCAGCGGGCATCTTCGTGGTGGTGGCGGCGGCGCTGCTGCTGCTGCTGGCGGCCTGGCTGACCCGCGACACGGCCCAGTACCGGACCTATGAAATTTCCACCCGCGAGTCGGTGACGGGTCTGCAGGAGCAGGCGCCGGTACGCCTGCGCGGGGTGGAAGTGGGCAAGGTGGAGCACATCGGCTTCGATCCGCGCCAGCCTGGCCATGTGCTGGTGCGCCTGGCGGTGGACCCCCGCGCGCCGGTCTCGCGCGAGACCTTCGCCACGCTCGGCTTCCAGGGCGTCACGGGCCTGGCCTACGTGCAGCTGGACGATTCCGGCCAGCCGGCGCCACCGTTGGCCGCCGAAGACGGCGTGCCTCGAATCCCGCTGCGGCCCGGGCTGGTGAGCCGGCTGCAGGACCGGGGCGAGGAAATCATGGCGCAGTTCGAGCAGCTGACCGGTCGCCTGAACCAGCTGCTGTCGCAGCCCAACCAGGACCGGGTGGCGGCCGCCCTCGAAGGCATCGAGCAAGCCGCCAACAGCGTGACCCGCTTCTCGCAGCAGACCAGCCGCATCCTGGATGCCCAGCTCGGTCCCGAACGGGTCAGCATCCCCGAGGCGGTGCGCAACATCAGCGGTGCCGCCGACTCATTGCGCCAGACGGCCGTCGAAGCGCGCAACGCGCTGCAGCCCCTGGGAGACATCACGCGCCAGCTCGGGGCGCCAGGCGGCCCGGTCGATCGGCTCGGCGAGGGTGCCTCCGCCCTGGCGGGCGCGGCCGAGACTTTCGGCTCGACCACGCTGCCGCGCATCAACCGCATGGCCGACGAGGCGACCCGCGCCGCGCGCGAACTGCAGGGCGTCGCCTCGTCCTTGCAGGAAAACCCGCAGAGCCTGCTGTTCGGTCCGGGCCGGGTCCCGGCAGGACCCGGGGAAAGCGGCTTCGTGCCGCCGGGGAGCGAGCGATGAGGGGCCGATGGATCTTCGTGCTGATGGCGATGCTTGTGGCCGGCTGCGCCGGATTGGGCGACCGCCCGGTCCGGCCGGCTCAATACGACCTCGGCCCCTTGCCGGCCGCCATCACCCCCGCGGCGTCCGGGCCGGTGCTGTTGGTGCCCGAACTGCGCTCGACCACCGCATTGGAAGGCGTGCAGATCCTGTACCGGCTGGCGTACGACAACCCCCATGAGACGCGGCCCTACACGGAGTCGCGGTGGATCGGCCCCATCACCGAGCTGGTGCGCGAACGCCTGGTGGCGCAGCTGGCCCTGGACCGCCCGGTGCTCGGGCCGGGACAGATCGGGACCGTGGCGCCCGGCACGGCGGCGGGAGCGCCGCAGGTGTTGCGGCTGGAGCTGCAGGAGTTCGTCCACCAGTTCGATGCGCCGGGGAAAAGCCTGGGTCGCTTGCGCTTGAAGGCCACGCTCATGCAGGCTGCTCCGGGGCTGGACCGGCTGATCGCCCAGCGCGTGTTCGAGGTCAGCCGGCCCGCCCCCACCCCCGACGCCCATGGCGCGGTGCGTGCGCTGTCGGCGGCCGTGGACGAGTTGGCCGGGCAGCTGCGTAGCTGGCTGCGGGATCCCACGGTGCGCTGATCGCGCGCAACACTCCCGTATTGGGAGAAACCCGCGACCGCTTGCTTTCCACCACAGCAAGCTCTTCAATTCACCCGTTCGTACTAATGAGGTGGATTGACCATGAGCAGTCACTGGGCCAGCGGGTACGTCGCCGACCTGACGTATTCGCACGGCTATTACCACGAGCTCGCGCCGCCGTTCATGCGCTTCTTCCTGCTCATGAGCGGCTACGGGAACCTGGGGCAGGGTGGGGCGTACGACTATTGCGAGCTGGGCTTCGGGCAGGGCGTGTCGTGCAACCTCCATGCCGCTGCCAATGCGCGCGGCCGCTTCTGCGGCACCGACTTCAACGCCGAGCATGCCTTGTTCGCGCAGGGACTGGCCGCCGATTCGGGCCTGCAGGCGGACTGGCGCGGCCTGTCTTTCGAGCAGATGCTCGAAGCCGACCTGCCGTCCTTCGATGTCATCGCCTTGCACGGCGTCTGGTCCTGGATCGACGCGCCGGCACGGCACGCGGTGGTGGAATTCATCCGTCGACGGCTGCGCCTCGGTGGCGTGGTCTACCTCAGCTGCAACGTGATGCCGGGCTGGTCCGCCGAAAAGCCGCTTCGCGACCTACTCTGGCTGCATGCCGAAACCGCCGGTGCGGCCGGCGGATCCACCCGCGGCAAGGTCAGCCAGGCGCTCGCGTTCGCCGATCGGCTGCGCAAAGGCAAGGCCGCCTTCTTCCAGAACGGATCGGCCGCCAGCCAGATGCTCGACGACATGCTGAGAGACGACGTGCATGTGCTGGCACATGAGTACTTCAACCGCTCCTGGCACCTGACGTATTTCGCCGAGTTGGCCCGGACCCTGGATGCGGCGGGCTTGAACTTCGCCTGTTCCGTGCACCGCAGCGACGTTACCGGCGAGGTGTTCCACCGCACCCGGGAACTCGACCTGGGCGAGCTGCCCGTGCCCCTGCGCCAGACCGCGAACGACTTCGTCCTGAACCGTCGGTTCCGCCGCGACCTGTTCGTGCGCGGCGGCCGTCGGCTGGCGCGTTCCGAGCGGCAGGAACGGATCGAGCAGGTGCAGTTGCTGCTGCAGGGACAGCCGGGCGGCATCACCCCGACCCTGCAAACGCCTTATGGCACGGTCACGCTCGACGCGGGCCTCACGCGACGTATCGCGGATGTCATGGAGGCCGCGCCAGGCCCGGTGCGCATTGGCGAGCTGATCGAGAAAGCCGACCTTGGTTCGATGCCGCGCGAGCTGGTGTTCGAGGTGTTGGCGGCCCTGGTGGCGCACGGCCAGCTCAGTGCCGTGTTCGACGACGACTTGGCGTGCCGGGACGCCAGCCGCGCCCAGGCGATGAACCGCGTCATCGCCGAACGGGCCCGGCACGACGATGATGTGCGCTACCTGGCCTCGCCCGTCACCGGGCTGGCCATCGAGGCCTCGCGCGACGAGCGCCTGTTCCTGCTGGCCTGGGAGCAAGGCGCGCGCACCACCGGCGAGTTGTGCCGGCTGGGGCTCGCCGCCCCGGCCGAGGGCGGGGCCGAAGGGCGGGCTCGCGCGGCACGGTTTCTTGAGACGGTGGTGCCGCGCTGGCGCCGCCTGGGCATCATCGAGGAGGTCGCATGATCCATCGCAGCCGCAGTGCAAACGGCAAACCCGAACTCTGGCTGGAGAACGATCACTGGTGGTTGTACGCCGTGCATCCAGAGTTCGCGGCGCTGTATGCGCGCTTCCACCAGCGCAATCGACAGCACCTGCACATGGCGATGACCCAGGTACCCGAACTGGAAACGACCGAACATTGGGTGGCGGAGTTGCCGGAACGCGCTTCCACCATGGAAGCGGGCCAGGCGGTGCACCTGGTGGGGTTCGCGAAGTCGGACGACAGCGGAGAAATTGGCTGCCTCAACAGCTATTGGTCGATCGAGCACGGCGACTTCCAGGCGTGCACGATCAGCTTCATGCTTGATGCCTCCCTGGAGGGGCGCGGGCTGATGCACGCGGCGGCCGCGGCGGCGGTGCGCGAGGTGATGAGCCGCTACCACCTGCACCGCGTCATGGCCACGCACCTGCCCGAGAACCTGCGCAGCGCCAAGCTGCTGCGGCGCCTGGGCTTTGTGGTCGAGGGCTATGCCCGCGACTTCGTCATCCTGAATGGCAAGTGGCGGGACAACGTGCTGCTCTCGCTCCTGAAGGAATAAAGGCGCTCGCCGGCGGGCCTTGAAGGCCCCGCCGAGCGGCCGCTTTTCTCGAGCCGGCGTCCACGCGGACGTCGATGGCCGATGGCCGTCGATCCCCGGCTGTGCCTGCCTGGTTCGCGGGGCGGATAAGCTTCGCCTCCGAATCGAACACACGCAGGAGACACCGTTGAGCTTTCGCATCGACTATTTCTTCGCGCCGGTGAGTCCCTGGACCTATCTCGGCCATGCTCGTTTTGCCGACCTGGCGCGCCAGGAAGGAGCGACGATCCGGCTGATGCCGATGGACCTGGGCCGAGTCTTCCCGGTGTCGGGCGGTTTGCCGCTGGCCAAGCGTGCGCCGCAGCGGCAGGCGTATCGGCTGCTTGAGCTCAAGCGCTTCGCCGATTACCTGGGAATGCCGCTGAACCCGCAGCCCAAGCACTTTCCCGTGCCGGCCGATGAGGCGGCGCGGCTCATCATCGCGTGCGACCAGCACGATGGCACCGCTGCCGCGATGCGCCTGACCGGCGCGCTGCTCGCCGCCACGTGGGTGCAGGAGCGCGACATTTCGGATCCGGCGGTGCTGTCGGCGGTGCTGCAGGAGAACGGACTTCCGACCGAGCGGCTTGACCAGTCACGCGAAGAATCCGTGATGCAGCGCTATGACGAAAACACGCGCGAGGCCATCGATACCGGGGTATTCGGCGCGCCGAGCTATGTGTTCGACGGCGAGATTTTCTGGGGCCAGGACCGGCTCGAGCTGCTGGCTCATCGGCTACGAAGCAACCGCAACCACAAGGAGAAAGCAAATGGGTGAATTCATCGACCTCAAGGCGGCCGACGGCCAATCCGTGCCGGCCTACGTGGCGCGGCCCGCGGGCGCGCCACGCGGCGCGGTGGTGGTGCTGCAGGAGATCTTCGGCGTCAACTCGCATATCCGCTCGGTGGCCGATGGCTACGCGGCCGAGGGCTACCTGGCCGTGGCGCCGTCGACCTTCCACCGGGTCAAGCCGGATGTGGAACTTGGCTACGCGGAGGGTGACATGAAGGCCGGGTTCGCGCTCAAGGGCGCTGTCGAGGCACTACCCGCACCCGGCGTGCTGCAGGACATCCAGGCCGCGATCGACCACGGGGCGCAGGCCGGCAAGGTCGGCATCGTCGGCTACTGCTGGGGCGGCCTCCTGAGCTGGCGTGCAGCCTGCATGCTGAAGGGCTTGTCTGCTGCGGCCGTGTACTACGGCGGCGGCGTCACGACGCCGGAAGAAACGGCCCGCCAGCCGCAGGTGCCTGTGATTGCGCACTTCGGGGACCAGGACCAGCACATCCCGCTCGACGGGGTGGAGGCGTTCAAGAAGGCGCATCCGAAAGTGGAGGTCCACATCTACCACGCCAACCACGGCTTCAACTGCGACCAGCGCGGCGCCTACGACGCCGAAGCCGCGCGACTCGCCCGCGAACGCACGCTGGCGTTCTTTGGCCGGCACGTCGCCTGAGCCGCCTGACGGCGGCCTGCGTCAGCGCAGGCGCTCGGCGGCCTCCAGCGCGAAGTAGGTCAGCACACCGTCGGCCCCGGCACGCTTGAACGCCAGCAGGCTTTCGAGCATGACCGCCTCTCGATCGAGCCAGCCGTTCTGCGCGGCCGCCTGCAGCATCGCGTACTCGCCCGACACCTGGTAGGCGAAGGTGGGTACGCGAAACTCGTCCTTCACTCGGCGAATGATGTCCAGGTAGGGCATGCCGGGCTTGACCATGACCATGTCCGCCCCTTCCGCGATGTCCATCGCGACTTCGCGCAGGGCCTCGTTGGAGTTGCCCGGGTCCATCTGGTAGACCTTCTTGTTGCCGCGGCCGAGGTTGCCGGCCGAACCGACGGCGTCACGGAAGGGTCCGTAGAACGCGCTGGCGTACTTGGCGCTGTACGCCATGATCCGCGTGTGAATGTGCCCCGCCTCTTCCAGGCTGCGGCGGATCGCGCCGATACGCCCGTCCATCATGTCGCTGGGCGCAACGATGTCCACGCCCGCCTCGGCCTGCACCAAGGCCTGCCGCGTGAGCACGGCCACGGTCTCGTCGTTCACGATATAGCCGGTGTCGTCCAGCAGCCCGTCCTGTCCATGCGTGGTGAATGGGTCCAGCGCCACGTCCGTCATGACCCCCAACTCGGGAAAGCGCGTCTTCAGCGCCCGCACCACACGCGGCACCAGCCCGTCCGGGTTGAAGGCTTCGCTGCCGTCGGAGGTTTTCCGCGAGGGGTCGATGACCGGGAACAAGGCCATCACCGGAATCCCGAGCCGGATGCAGCGCTCGGCGACCGGCAGCAGGGTGTCGAGCGTGAGGCGTTCCACGCCCGGCATGGACGCGACGGGGTCGCGCCGCCCCTGCCCTTCCTGCACGAACACCGGATAGATCAGGTCGTGGGCACCGAGGCGGTGTTCGCGCACGAGGTCGCGGGTGAATTCGTCGCGGCGTAAACGGCGCGGCCGGCCTTGAGGGTAGGGAGCATGCAGGGTCATGCCGAAAATTGTGCCGCAGCGTCCGCAAGCCATCCTTCGACGAATCGTTTACGGCTAAAGAATTCTTTTTTACAGATTGGCGACGAATTTAACCCGCGAGCTTGAAACCACCCCGACCGTTTGCTAAATTGCTGTCGGGCGGCTTGCCGCCCCCCGCTTTTCCTCCCTGAGCGGGTGCCTTATGTGTGACAGCAGAAAGGCTTCCCACCCCGGCTCGATAGCCGGGGTTTTTTTTGGGTGCTGCAACCGCTTCTCGCATGCTCTGGGTCAAGGCCTTCCATATCGTTTTCATCGCCAGCTGGTTCGCCGGCTTGTTCTACCTGCCGCGCATTTTCGTGAACCTGGCCATGGTCGAGCCTGGCTCGATCGCGGAGCGTGAGCGCCTGTTGCTGATGGCTCGCAAGCTCATGCGCTTCACCACCCTGCTGGCCATTCCTGCCCTCGGACTGGGGCTGTGGCTGTGGCTGGGGTACGGCGTCGGACGCGGACCGGGCAACGGCTGGCTGCACGCCAAACTCGCCGTCGCAGTGCTCACGCTGGGTTATCACCATGCCTGTGGCGTGCTGCTGCGGGGCTTCCTGGCCGGGGGCAACACGCGCAGCCACGTCTGGTATCGGTGGTTCAACGAGGCGCCGGTGCTGCTCCTGACCGCCGCCGTCATCTTCGCCGTCGTCAAGCCTTTCTGACGTGGGCGATCACAAGACCTCGGCCTGGCCTCTGGCCCAGGCGTACGTGCTCCTGATCGTTTATGCCAGCCTGTATCCGTTCGAAGGTTGGCGGGACCAGGGGATCTCAGCCTGGGCTTTCATGCGCAGCCCGTGGCCGCGCTGGTGGACCGGGTTCGACGTGGCGGCCAATGTGGCAGGGTATGCCCCGCTCGGTTTCCTGCTGGCCTTGACGTGGCTGCGGGGCTTTGCCGTGCCGGCGGTCCACCCGGCACGGGCGCTGCTGCTGGCGACAGCCGCCGGTTCTGCCCTGTCCCTGGCCATGGAGGCGCTGCAGACCTACCTGCCAGCCCGCGTTCCCTCGAATGTGGACTGGGGCTTGAACGCAGCGGGCACGCTGGGCGGCGCGGCACTGGCGGTCGGGCTGGAGCGGTTCGGCGCCATCGACCACTGGTCGCGGTTTCGAGCGCGCTGGTTCGTGGCCAATTCGCGGGGGGCGCTGGCGCTGCTGGCCCTGTGGCCATTCGCCCTCTTGTTTCCGGCCGCCGTCCCGTTCGGGCTGGGGCAGGTGCTGGAGCGGCTGGAGAACGGGTTGGCCGGCTGGCTGCTGGACACCCCCTTCCTGGAGTGGCTGCCGGTCCGCGAGATGGAACTGCAGCCGCTGGTGCCGGCGGCCGAACTCCTTTGCGTTGCTCTCGGCGCGTTGGTGCCCTGCCTGCTGGCGTACTCGGTCATGCCCTCGGTGGGTCGGCGGGCTGCCATGGCCGCGGCGGCCGTCACCGCCGGCGTGTGCGTCACGGCCCTGTCGGCCGCGTTGAGCTGGGGCCCGCTGCACGCCTGGGCCTGGATCAGCGATCCGGTGCGCGTGGGACTCCTGTTGGGGTTGCTGCTGGCGCTGCTGTTGCTCCCGATGCCACGGCGCGGCTGCGCGGCCCTGCTGCTGGTGGCGCTCGTGGTGCACCTGAGCATCTTGAACCAGGCACCGGCGAGCGCCTACTTCGCCGACACCCTGAGCACCTGGGAGCAGGGGCGCTTCATCCGCTTCAACGGACTGGCCCAATGGCTGGGGTGGCTCTGGCCGTTCGCCGTGCTGGCGTATGTGCTGCGACGGCTGTCGCGGCCCGAAGGCGACGCGAACATGAGCGCACGGGACGAAGGGCCGGCTCGTGCGGCAGCCACGGATGGCACACCCCCTGCCCGATAATCGCCGGCTCCCTGCGAGCACGCCGATGTATTACAAGCACCACATCTTCTTCTGTCTCAACCAGCGCAGCAACGGTGAGAACTGCTGCGCGCAGCACGATGCCCAGCAGGCGTTCGACCACTGCAAGGCGCAGGTGAAGGCCAAGGGGCTCGCCGGCCCCGGGCAGGTACGCGTGAACAAGGCCGGATGCCTCGACCGGTGCGCGGGCGGACCGGTCGCGGTGGTGTACCCCGAAGGGGTCTGGTACAGCTATGTCGACCGGCAGGATATCGACGAGATCGTCGAGTCGCACTTGCGCGATGGCAAGGTGGTCGAGCGCCTGCTCACGCCGCCGCACCTGGGGCGCTGATCGTGAACCCGCGTACCCAGCGCCTGTCGGTGGCCGGACCGGGCGGGGCGATCGAGGTGGTGCGAGACGACCCCCTGGACGGGGTCGCCCGTCGGGGAGTCGCCGTCATCGCCCACCCGCACCCGCTGTATGGCGGCACGCTGGACAACAAGGTCGTGCAGACGCTGGCGCGGGCGTTCGTCCAGGCCGGCTGGAGCAGCATCCGGTTCAATTTCCGAGGCGTCGGCGGGACGGCCGGCGAACACGACCAGGGCCGGGGAGAGGCGCTGGACATGGAGGCCGTCATCGAGGCCGTCGCCCCCGACGGGCCATTGGCACTCGCGGGGTTCTCCTTCGGCGCATTCGTCACCAGCCACGTGGTCGCCAAGCTCTGGCCCGACCGGTCGGTGGAACGCCTGGTGTTGGTGGGCACAGCGGCTTCGCGCTTCACGGTGGCGACGCTGCCCCCGGAACTGCACGAGCGCACGCTGGTGATCCACGGCGAAATGGACGAGACGGTGCCGCTGTCGTCGGTGCTCGATTGGGCCAGGCCACAGACACTACCCGTTACGGTCGTTCCGGCGGTCGAGCACTTCTTTCACGGACAATTGCCGCTCTTGAAGAGCTTGGTGCTCCGGCACCTTCGTTGAATCCTCCCCCCCCTGACGCATGAACCGACTAACCCGGGCGCTGGTCGCGCCACTGCTCGCTTTCTTCTGCCTGTTCGCGCACGCCCAGGCGCCGCAGCCGCCCGAGGTGGCGGCCCGCAGTTACCTGGTGCTCGATATCACGGCCAACCAGATCCTCGCGGGGCGGGAGATCGACACGCCGGTCGAGCCGGCTTCGCTCACCAAGCTGATGACGGCGTACATCGTCTTCGACGCCCTCAAGGCCAAGAAGATCGACCTGCAGCAGAAGTTGCCGGTCAGTCAGCGCGCCTGGAAAATGCCGGGCTCGCGCATGTTCATCGATCCGAAGATGCAGGTGCCGGTGGAGGATCTCATCAAGGGCATGATCGTGCAGTCGGGCAACGACGCGACCGTGGCCTTGGCAGAGGGCGTGGCCGGTACCGTGGAGCGGTTCGTCGAACTGATGAACGACCAGGCCAAGGCGCTGGGGATGCGCTCGACCAGCTACCGCAACCCGGAGGGCCTGACCAGCCCGGGCCACACCACCACCGCGCGGGACCTGGGCATCCTGGCTTCGCGGCTGATGCAGGACTTCCCCGACTACGTCGGCTACTACAGCATCAAGAAGTACCGCTATGAAGGCACCCCGGCCGCCAACGACACGAACCGCAACACGCTGTTGTTTCGCGATCCCACCGTGGACGGCCTCAAGACCGGGCATACGGACGCCGCGGGCTACTGCCTGATCGCCACCGCCAAGCGCGAGTTTCCAAACCTCGGTCAGCGGCGCCTGCTGTCGGTTGTCCTGGGTGCCACCAGCGAAAACGCCCGTGCCAACGAATCACAAAAGCTGCTGAACTGGGGCTATACGGCCTTCGAGGCGGTGAAGCTGTTCGACGCCAACCAGGCGGTCGTGACGCCGGACATCTGGAAAGGCACGCAGCGTACGGTCAAACTGGGCCGGACGCAGCCGATTGTCGTGGCAGTGCCGGCCGGCACGGCCGGCAAGCTCAAGACCGAGGTCGTGCGGCCTGAACCCCTGGTGGCGCCGTTGACCAAGGGTCAGACGGTGGGCACGCTCAAGGTGCTGTCGGCTGACCAGCCGCTGCTGGAGCTGCCCTTGCTCGCGCTCGAGCCGGTTGCCGAAGCCGGGGTGCTGGGCCGTGCCTGGGACGCCTTGCGCCTCTGGATCAAGTAGCCTGGACCCGCTGCCTGGGGAAGCCCTGCACTTTGGTGGCCCAGGCTGACGCGGGCTATACTGGCGGGCTTTTCCCGCAATTGGGGCGGGGAATCTGCGCGTGGCCGCGGCAAAGCGGCCCATCTTTTTTCCGTTTCACGAACGTTTAGGGACGTTTTCCTTCATGCCAACCATCAACCAACTCGTGCGTCAGGGCCGGGAGGTCGAGAAGACCAAATCCAAGAGCCCCGCGATGCAGAACTCCCCGCAGCGCCGCGGCGTATGCACCCGGGTGTACACCACGACCCCGAAGAAGCCGAACTCGGCGCTTCGCAAGGTCGCCAAGGTACGCTTGACCAACGGCTTCGAGGTCATCTCCTACATCGGCGGTGAAGGCCACAACCTGCAGGAGCACTCGGTGGTGCTGGTGCGCGGCGGCCGGGTCAAGGACCTACCCGGTGTGCGCTACCACATCGTCCGTGGCTCGCTCGACCTGCAAGGGGTCAAGGACCGCAAGCAGTCCCGCTCGAAGTACGGTGCCAAGCGGCCGAAGAAGGCCTGATCGTTTTCGGTTTCCCATCGGTGCCGCATCAGCCTTGGCAGGCCGATCCGGCGAAGTGACCCTTCAGCAGGCGCCGCCTGCGGGTCGAGTAAGTGAGAGTCCGATTGGCTCTCGAGGTCGCGCAGTCGCGCGTACCAACTGAAGCAATTGAAGAGGTAAGAAATGCCACGTCGTCGCGAAGTCCCTAAACGTGAAATCCTGCCGGATCCCAAGTTCGGCAATGTCGAGCTCGCCAAATTCATGAACGTCATCATGCAAGGCGGCAAGAAGGCGGTGGCCGAGCGCATCGTCTACGGCGCGCTCGAGCAGATCGAGAAGAAGAACCCGGGCAAAGACCCGGTGGAAGCCTTCACCATCGCCATCAATAACGTCAAGCCCATGGTCGAGGTCAAGTCTCGCCGCGTGGGTGGTGCCAACTACCAGGTGCCCGTCGAGGTCCGTCCGGTGCGGCGCCTGGCGTTGTCGATGCGCTGGATCAAGGAAGCCGCCAAAAAGCGCGGCGAGAAGTCGATGGCCATGCGGCTGGCCAACGAACTCATGGAGGCCACCGAAGGCCGTGGCGGTGCCATGAAGAAGCGCGACGAAGTGCACCGCATGGCCGAGGCCAACAAGGCCTTCAGCCACTTCCGCTTCTAAGCACCTCCTCCCTCCCTGGAAAGCGGGCCCGCCACGAGCGGGCCCGAATCCGTTAACGAAAGAGACCCATCATGGCTCGCAAGACGCCCATCGAGCGCTATCGGAACATCGGCATCTCGGCGCACATCGACGCCGGCAAGACCACCACCACCGAGCGCATCCTGTTCTACACCGGCGTGAACCACAAGCTCGGCGAAGTGCACGACGGCGCTGCCACGACCGACTGGATGGAGCAGGAGCAGGAGCGCGGCATCACCATCACGTCCGCCGCCGTGACCTGCTTCTGGAAGGGCATGGACCTGTCCTATCCGGAGCACCGCTTCAACATCATCGACACCCCCGGCCACGTGGACTTCACCATCGAGGTGGAGCGCTCCATGCGCGTGCTGGACGGTGCCTGCATGGTCTACTGTGCGGTCGGCGGCGTGCAGCCGCAGTCCGAGACCGTCTGGCGCCAGGCCAACAAGTACAAGGTGCCGCGACTGGCGTTCGTCAACAAGATGGACCGCACCGGCGCCAACTTCTTCAAGGTGTACGAGCAGATGAAGCTGCGCCTGAAGGCCAATCCCGTGCCGGTGGTGATCCCCATCGGGGCCGAGGAGAACTTCAAGGGCGTGGTGGACCTGCTCAAGATGAAGGCCATCATCTGGGACGAAGCTTCGCAGGGCATGAAGTTCGACTACGCCGAAGTTCCGGCCGAACTCGCCGACACCGCGCAGGAATGGCGCGAAAAGATGGTCGAGGCCGCGGCCGAAGCCAGCGAAGAGCTGATGAACAAGTACCTCGAGGAGGGTGACCTCTCCGAGGAAGAGATCATGCTCGGCCTGCGCACTCGCACCATCGCCACGGAAATCCAGCCGATGCTGTGCGGCACCGCCTTCAAGAACAAGGGCGTGCAGCGCATGCTCGACGCGGTGATCGATTTCCTGCCTTCGCCGGTGGACATCCCCCCGGTGGCGGGCACCGACGAGAACGAGCAGGAAACCAGCCGCAAGGCCGATGATGGCGAGAAGTTCTCGGCCCTCGCGTTCAAGCTGATGACCGACCCGTTCGTCGGCCAGTTGACCTTCGTGCGCGTTTATTCCGGCGTGCTGACCAAGGGCGACACGGTCTACAACTCGGTCAAGGGCAGGAAGGAGCGCATCGGCCGAATCGTGCAGATGATGGCCAACACCCGCCAGGAGATCGAGGAGATCCGGGCGGGCGACATCGCCGCGTGCGTGGGCCTGAAGGATGTCACCACCGGCGAGACGCTGTGCGATCCCGACTCCATCGTGACGCTCGAGCGCATGGTCTTCCCCGAGCCGGTCATCCGCCAGGCCGTGGAGCCGAAGTCCAAGGCCGACCAGGAGAAGATGGGTATCGCCCTCAGCCGCCTGGCTTCGGAGGATCCGTCCTTCCGCGTGAACACCGATGAGGAATCCGGCCAGACCATCATCGCCGGCATGGGCGAGCTGCACCTGGAGATCATCGTCGACCGCATGAAGCGCGAGTTCGGCGTCGAGGCCAACGTCGGCAAGCCCCAGGTGGCCTACCGCGAGACCGTGCGCAAGTCGGTCAGCGACGTCGAGGGCAAGTTCGTCCGCCAGTCGGGTGGCAAGGGCCAGTATGGCCATGTCGTCTTCTCGCTGGAGCCGCAGGAGGCTGGCAAGGGCTTCGAGTTCGTCGACGCCATCAAGGGCGGCGTCGTCCCGCGCGAGTACATCCCGGCAGTGCAGAAGGGCGTCGAAGAAGCGCTGAACACCGGCGTGCTGGCCGGCTATCCCGTCGTGGATGTGAAGGTCACCCTGACCTTCGGCTCCTACCACGACGTGGACTCGTCCGAGCAGGCGTTCAAGATGGCTGCCATCTTCGGCTTCAAAGAGGCCGCTCGCAAGGCCAGTCCGGTCATCCTCGAGCCGATGATGGCCGTGGAAGTCGAGACGCCCGAGGACTACGCCGGCAACGTGATGGGCGACCTCTCGTCTCGCCGCGGCATGGTCCAAGGCATGGACGACCTGCCGGGTGGCGGCAAGGCCATCAAGGCGGAAGTGCCGCTGTCGGAGATGTTCGGCTACTCGACCACGCTGCGTTCGATGTCGCAGGGTCGTGCCACTTACACGATGGAGTTCAAGCACTACGCCGAGGCGCCGCGAAACGTCGCCGAGGCGATCGTGGCAGCTCGGGCCAAATAACAGGTCCGCCCCCGAGGCGGCGCTTGCCGCCGCCCCCTCTGGCGGCGCAGCCAGCGGCCCGGCTAAGCCGGCCCCGCGGCCGCCGCTGGTCATTCACTGGTCTTTGGCGCCGCATTGCGGTGAGCCCGCTGCCCGTGGCGAGGCGTTTGCCGGAGACGTTAAACAGACACGGGCATTGCTCTTTGGAGATGAAG
>NZ_JAEQNA010000003.1 GCF_016722895.1 Ramlibacter aurantiacus | reverse complement strand
TCGGCTACATACCGCCGGCAGAGGCTGAGGCAAACTACTACCGGCAATTCGCCAATCAGGCCCCCACCGCGGTGGCCTGACTTAAACCAACTGGCCTCCAGGAATCTCGGGGCGATTCAGATGCTGGAGGGCTCGCGTGGCTGGGCTTCGCCCGGCGCTCGGCACCTCACCTCCGTTCGCCCTGAGCCCGTCGAAGGGCTCGCGACCCAATCCGTTCGCCCTGAGCCCGTCGAAGGGCTCGTGAGGGACGGCTTCGACAGGCTCAGCTCGAACGGGGGGATGCTGGAGGGCTCGCGAGGGAAGGCTTCGACAGGCTCAGCCCGAACGGGGGGATGCTGGGAACGGATAGGCCGACATGCCACACGACCGATGGCGTTGGACTGTGAGTTCATTGACTCAGGCAGCCGTGCCGCCGGCAAAAAAAGCCGCGGTCTGAACCGGCGAAAATCCACTCCCCATGCCCGACCGCCGGATCGCCCACCTCGACATGGACGCCTTCTTCGCGTCGGTCGAGCTGCTGCGTTATCCGCAGCTCAAGGGCCTGCCCATCGTGATCGGCGGCGGACGGCGCACGGTCGATGAAGAACTGCGCGGGCGCTTCGCCGACCGGCCGCTGAGCGAGATCCCGCCCGAGGCGTTCCCGCGGCTGAAGGATTACGTGGGTCGCGGGGTGATCACCACGGCCACCTACCCGGCCCGCCAGTTCGGCGTGGGATCGGCGATGGGCATGATGAAGGCCGCGCGGCTGTGCCCGCAGGCCCTGGTGCTGCCGGTGGATTTCGAGGAGGTGCGCCGCTTCTCGCGCACCTTCAAGGCCACCATCCGCGAGATTGCGCCGGTGGTGGAGGACCGCGGCGTGGACGAGGTCTACATCGACTTCACCGAGGTGCCCGGGGGCCAGCGCCAAGGCGGCCGGGCACTGGCGCGGCTGATCCAGAAAGCCATCTTCGAGCGCACCGGCCTCACCTGCTCGATCGGCGTGGCGCCGAACAAGCTCATCGCCAAGATGGCCAGCGAGTTCGACAAGCCCAACGGCATTTCCATCGTGCAGCCGGAAGACCTGCAGTCACGCATCTGGCCGCTGGCGGTGCGCAAGATCAACGGCATCGGGCCCAAGGCCGAGACGCGGCTGCATGCGCTGGGCCTGCACACCATCGGCGACATCGCCGCGCGCGAGCGCGACTGGCTGGTCGAGCACTTCGGCCGCAGCTACGGCGCCTGGATGCACGATGCGGCATGGGGCCGCGACGACCGCCCGGTGGTGACCGAGAGCGAGCCCGTGTCCATGAGCCGCGAGACCACCTTCGAGCGCGACCTGCACCCGGTGCGCGACCGGGCCGAGCTGGGCGCGATCTTCAGCGACCTGTGCGAACGCGTGGCCGAGGACCTGCGCCGCAAGGGCTACCTGGGCAGGACCATCGGCATCAAGCTGCGCTACGACGATTTCCGCATCGCGACGCGCGACCAGACCCTGGACCACTACACGGCCGACGCCGCCACCATTCGCAAGGCGGGCGGCCAATGCCTCAAGCGGGTGGACCTGGGCCGGCGGCTGCGGCTGCTGGGCGTGCGGGTGGGCAAGCTGGTCAAGGCCGAACTTGCTCCGCAGCCGGCGAAGCTCGTTGCGCGCGAACCAGGGCCGGGCACGCTGGAGCTGTTCTAGCGACGGTCATATGAAGGCTCATGAATCCAGAGAATGAGCCTTCCCTAATCCCTTCATCACAGGGGGCAGCCACGCTTCGATGATCTGTTGCACTTCAACGGATTGGCATCGTGACTGCAGCACCCCACACAAGCTCGGCCGGCGCGCGCGGCAGCATCCCGCGCTACTGGGATTCCCTGGATTTCGAGGCGCTCTGGCGCGAATTTCCGCCAGCGCCCGAGTACTTCGATGGCGTCTACAAGGCCTCGCGCGACGAGCTGCAAGCCCTGCAGGAAAAACGCTTCCTGGCGCAGGTGGAGCGGGGCTGGCAGATTCCCTTCTATCAAAAGCACTGGGGCAAGGCCGGCATCAGGCGTGGCGACATCCGCAGCCTGGAGCAGTTGCGCGACCTGCCGCCCTTCTCCGTCCATGACCTGCGCGACGCACTGGCCCATAACCCGCCCTGGGGCGACCTGTCGGGTCTCGATCCGCTGACCGATGCGCCGCTGCCGCTGGTGCTGCAGACGAGCGGCGGCACCACCGGCTTGCCGCGGCCCATGCTGTACTCGCCGCGCGACCGGGAGGTGATGAACATCATCACCGGCCGCCGGCTCGCCATGCAGGGCGTGCGGCCCTTCGACCTGGTGCAGGTCGTGCTGTCCACGGGCCTGTCCAACGGCGGCTTCCTGGCGCGTGAAGGCATCTGGAAGTACTCGGGCGCGGTGCCGGTCATGACCGGCTCGGGCGCGCAGACGCCTAGCCGGCGGCAGATCGAGATCATGCGGGCCTGGAAGACCAATGTGCTGGTGGGCTTCTCGGCGTACCTTCGAAAGCTCGCCCTGGTGGCGCGCGACGAGATGGGGATCGATCCGCGCACGCTGGGCGTGAAGTCGCTGATCGCGCACCTGGGACTGGAAGATCGCGCGGCGCTGGAGGAACTGTGGGGCGCGCCGGTGTACGACACCTTCGGCGCCAACGAGTTCGGCTCGATCGCGTCGGACTGCGAGCATCGCAGCGGCATGCACGTGTTCGAGGACGCCTTCGTGGCCGAGGTGATCGACATCGACACGGGCGAGCAGGTGCACGAGGCTGGCCAGCGTGGCGTCATGTATCTCACCACGCTGTTCAAGCACGTGGCGCCCATGATCCGCTTCAATACCAACGACATCACCTCCTGGGTGGGGGGCGCACCCTGCCCTTGCGGCAGTTGCCACCGGCGCATCAGCAAGCTGTTCGGCCGGGCCGACAACATGGTCAAGCTGCGCGGCACCAACCTGTTTCCGGAAGCCGTGGGGGCACTGGTCGCCGAGCACGCGGCCACGAATGGCGAGTTCGTCTGCGTGGTCGCGAAGGACTCGCAAGGTCGCGAGGAGATGACGGTCATGTTCGAGCTGAGCGCGCCAGCCGACGAGGCTGTGCGAACCCAGGTCGAGGCCGAGCTGGCACTGCGTATCAAGGAGGCGCTGGGGGTGAAGCTGATTCTCGAGGCAGCCGCGGCCGGCGAGCTCGATCCGCTCACGGGCCTCTCGTCCACGTCCAAGATCCGCCGCCTGATCGACCGCCGCTGAACCGACTGCAGGAGCACCATGAACATCATCGACTGCCACTCGCACTGGGGCACCCGCCGCGGCTACATCTTCCGCACGCCCGAAGAGCTCGCGCGCCAGGCCGCGATCTGGAAGACCGAGGTGCAGTTCTTCACCGAGGACGAACAGGCGGCGTACTTCCGCCGGAACAACGCACGCGTGATCCTCGACCTGTCGTTCACCAAGTTCCTGCCCATCGAGCAGATGCGGGAAATGCACGACTACGCCTTTGCCGAGCAGCGCAAGCACCCCGACGTGATCGCCGGGCACTGGCTGCAGTTCGATCCGCGTCGTGGGGCGGAGGCGCTGGCCGAGTTCCAGCGCTGCCTCGACGCGAAGGCAGGCTTCGTGGGTTTCTGTGTCAACGGCCAGGTGACCGGCGTTCCGGCGAGCGATCCCCTGTGGACGCCGTTCTACAAGCGCTCCATCGATGCCGGCCTGCCGGTGATGATCCTCACCGGCCTCACCGGCATTGGCCAGGGGCTGCCCGGCGGGGGCGGCTACCTGCTGGACGATGGCCACCCACGACACATCGACTTCGTGGCCGCACGCTTTCCCGAGCTCCGGGTCCTGGCTGCGCGGCCGGCCTACCCGTGGCAGGACGAGATGATCGCGATCCTGCTGCACAAGCCCAATGTGCACTACGAGCTGCATGGATGGGGGCCGCGCCAGTTCTCACCGTCGCTCAAGAAGGAGATCGGTCGACGCATGCAGGACCGGATCATGTTCGGCTGCGACTTCCCGGTGCTTCGCTACGAGAAGGTGATCGCCGACTGGCGCAGCGAAGGCTATTCCGAGGAAGTGCTGGAGAAGGTGCTTTACCGCAACGCCCGCGATTACTTTAATCTTTAAGGAGACGACACCATGACCCCCCACTCCCGCAACCGCCGGCACGTGCTGGCCGCCCTGGCCAGTCTTTGTGCGCTGCCCGCCATCGGCCAGACCGCTGCCCCCGCAGAGAGCTGGCCGAGGAAGGCCGTGCAGATCGTCGTGCCGTTCGCGGCCGGCGGGGCCACCGACGTGCAGACTCGCATGATCGGCCAGCAGCTGACGGAACGCTGGGGCCAGGCGGTTGTCGTCGACAACAAGGCCGGTGGCACCGGCGCGATCGGCTCGCTGCTGGTCGCGCGCGCCACGCCCGATGGGCACACCCTGCTCATGGGCACGGCTTCCACCCACTCGGTATCTCCGGCCGTGAACCCGAAGCTGTCCTACAAGCTCGGCGACTTCGCGCCCGCGGTGCTGGTCGCCACCTTCCCCAACATGCTGGTCGTGCACCCCGACGTGCCGGCACGCAGCGTGCCCGAATTGATCAAGCTGCTGAAGGAGCGGCCGGGCGAGTTCAACTTCGGCAGCACGGGCAACGGCGGATCGGTCCACCTGGCCGGCGAGCTGTTCATGCAGGCCACCGGCACGCGCATGACGCACATCCCGTTCAAGGGCAGTGGCCAGGCCGTCGGCGAGCTGGTGGCGGGCCGGGTGCAGGTTGCATTCGACAACATCCCGGCCATGCTGCCGCAGGTGCGCGCCGGCAAGCTGCGCGCGCTGGCCGTCACCGGCCTGCAGCGCCTGCCCAGCATGCCCGACCTGCCGACCGTGGCCGAAACGGTGCCCGGGTTCGAAGCCACCACGTGGATCGGCCTGTTCGCGCCGGCTGGCACGCCTGCCTCCATCCTGGACAAGATCGCGGCCGATGCCTCGGCCGTCGTGCGCGAGCCGGAGATGGTGCGCAGGTTCAACGAACAAGGCGCCGCCGCCGCCGGCAGCAGCCCGGCCGAGTTCACGCGTTTCGTCATGGCCGACACCGAGAAGTGGCGCAAGGTGGTGAAGTCGGCCGGCCTCTCGCTCGACTAGCCGGGCACGATGGGCGACAAGCTGATCGGCCGCATCGACCTGGACGGACTCCAGGTGTTCGATGCCGTGATGCGCGAAGGCAGCGTCACGCGCGCGGCCGACAGCCTGGCGCTGACCCAGTCCGCCGTCAGCCATGCCCTCGCGCGCCTGCGCCTGATCCTCAAGGACCCGCTGTTCGTGCGCACGGCCGGCGGGGTGAAACCGACCCCGCGCGCCATCAACCTCTGGGACGAGGTGCAGGACGCGCTGCAGGTGCTGCGTCGGGCCGTGCTGCCGGGCGAGTTCGATCCGTTCACGGCGCGCGGCACGATCACGCTGGCCGTCAACGACATGATCGCGCAGTTGCTGATGCCCAAGCTGGTCCAGCAGTTGCAGGACCAGGCGCCGCACCTGCGTCTTTCCATGCCCATGCGCACCTTCGGCGAATCGGAGCTGCGGCTCGAGCAGGGCACGCTGGATTTCGGGCTCGGCCTGTTCTACGCCTTGCAACCGAGCCTGCGCCGCCGTTCGCTGTGGACCGACGACTACGTGTGCCTGTGCCGGCGCGGCCACCCGGCCCTGGCCAAGCCGTGGACCCTGGAGGCTTTCCAGGCCGTGCACCAGGTGGGCGTCTCACCCAATGGCGACCTCTTCACGTATGCGGACGGAGCGCTGCGCTACGCCGGGATCGAGCGCACGGTCACCATCCTGGTGAGCCACTTCTCCTGTGTGCCGCCCATGCTGCAGGGCACCGACCTGATGGCCTTGATGCCGCGCTTCTATGCGGGGGCCGTGGCCGATCACTACGGCCTGGCGCTGCTCGACCCGCCGTTCACGCTGTCGCCGGTCAAGTACGAGCTGGTGTGGCACGAGCGCAGCGAGCGCGTGGCCTCTCACGTGTGGCTGCGCGAGCAGCTGGTCACGGCGCTGGGCCGCACGGAGCCCTGATCCGATCGCGCCCGGTTCGGCAGGCGCTGCGCCAGCCACCGTCCGTCGTCGGAGCAACCCTCAGCTCTCCACCAGCCCGTGCCGCATCGCGTACCGCACCAGCTCGGCGGAATTGCCCAGCCCCAGCTTGTGCATCAGGTTCGCCTTGTGGCTGCTCACCGTCTTGACCGACAGGCTCAAGCGCGTGCCGATGTCGGTCACCGACATCCCCGAGGCCAGCAGCCTGAACACCTCGAACTCGCGCGCCGACAGCGCCTCGTGCGGGGCCTGCTCGCTGCCCGGCATCGCGCCCAGCGCGAGTTGCTGCGCGACATCCGCGCTGACCCACGCGCCACCCGCGGCGATCTTGCGCAGGGCCTGCTCCAGCAGGGCGGGCGCGCTTTCCTTGGTGAGGTAGCCACTGGCACCCGACTTGATGGCGCGCACGGCGTATTGCGACTCCTGGTGCATGCTCAGCACCAGGATGCGCAGCCGGGGCTTCTCGGCCTTGACCAGGCGGATCAGCTCCATGCCGCTGCGCCCCGGCATGGACAGGTCGAGCACCAGCAGGTCGAACTCGAATTCGCGCACCAGGCGAAGCACCTCGGAGCCGTCGCCCGCCTCCCCCACCACCTGGAAGCCCGAAGCGGCTTCGATGATGCGCTTGAGGCCTTCGCGCACGATGGCATGGTCATCGGCCAGTACCAGGCGGATCATGCGGCGCCCTCCCCCGGCTCGGCCGGAATGCGGGCCTCGACCCGCGTGCCCTGGCCGGGCGTCGACGCGATGGACACCGTGCCGCGCAGCAGGGTGGCCCGCTCGCGCAGGCCGATCAGGCCGATGGACTGCGGCTTGCGCGGCGCCTCGGTGACGAAGCCCCGCCCGTCGTCGCGCACCGACAGCACGATCTCGCGGCCTTCGCGGGCGATGCGCACCCAGGCCCGGCTGGCGCCCGCGTGCTTGGCGACGTTCACCAGCGATTCCTGCACGATGCGGAAGACGGCGGTGGCATAGGGCTCGGGCAGTTCCAGCGATTCGTCGATGTCGAGTTCGCAAGCCACGCCCCACCGCTGCACGAAGTTCTGCACCAGCCACTCGATGGCCGGCACCAGGCCCAGGTCGTCCAGCACCAGCGGCCTCAGGTCGGCCGAGATGCGGCGGGTGGCGGCGACGCAGTCGTCGAGCATCTCCAGCATGTGCGCCAGCTTGTCGGCGGCGTCCTGCGGGCGAGCGCCGATCTGCTCGCGCACCCACATCGCATCCATCTTGAGGGCGGTGAGCGACTGGGCCAGCTCGTCGTGCAGCTCGCGGGCGACGCGGGTCTTCTCCTGTTCGCGGATGGCGCTGGCCTCGGTGGCAAAGCGCGCCAGGTCCTGCCGCGCCTTCACCCGCTCGGTGACGTCGCGCACGATGACGGAGAACACCTTGCCCTCCGCCGTGTCCATTTGCGAGATGGAGGCGTCCATCGGGAACTCGCAGCCGTCGGCGCGCAGCCCGTACAGCACCATGCCCTCGCCTTTGCGGCGCGAGGTGACGTTGGTCTCGGCGAAGTGGCGCACGTGCCCCGCGTGGGAGCGGCGGAAACGCTCGGGCATGAGCATTTCCATCGGTCGGCCCAGGACCTGCTCGGCCGGCCACCCGAACGTCTGCTGCGCGGCGCGGTTGTACAGCACGATGCGCTGCTGCTCGTCGACGCTGATGATGGCGTCCATGGCCGAGTCGAGCAGGGCCGCGAGGCGCCCTGCGGCATCGGCTTCGTTCAGGAGGGGAATGGCCACGGGGGTACTGCAGGGGTTCTGGTGAGGAAGCCCCATTTGTACCGCAGCCCGCGCCCGAGCCCGAGCCCAGGGCGCGACCTGATCAGCCGGTCACCGGCACGCGGGCTCCAGGCTCTCCCTGCCGCAGCAGCCAGACCGACAGCACGCCCGAAAGCAGCCCGGCCGCCCAGAAGACGAAGAAGCCGGCGGTGTAGACCGCCTGCCGCGTCCAGCCCAGGGGGCCGCCGGCCCAGGACAGCTCCAGCGGGTCGACCAGCGCGAACACCGCGGCTTCGAGCAGGCAGGCGGACAGGAAGGCCGGCCACGCCACGACCATGGCCAGGCGGGCAGGCGATGCCGGAGCGGGGGTGACGTCACTCATATGAGTTCTCCACGATGCTGCGCATCATCCGTCATGCATGAAAGCAGACCCTGCAGGCGCGGGCCACCGCGGAACCGGCTTGGCCGCGCCGCCGGTGGCGGCCCTCGAGGGAAGGCGCCGAAGGCGCTTCGGGGTGGCCTTTCACTGCGCCGGGGCCGGCGTGGCCGCGTGATTGCGTCCCTGCATGGCCGGCATCAGGGCCTTGGCGGACTCGGCCGCCAGCGTGCGGTTGATCTCGATGCCCTGCCGGTAATAGTCCTGCGCGACCAGCGGATCCGAGGTGCTCAGCGCCAGGAACAGGGTGGTGAAGCCGGCCACCACGGCGACCACGGGCCCGGCGATGACCAGCCAGACATGGCCGTGGCGCCACCACGGAGCGGCTGCGGGGCCGGGGCTTTCGATGGGTTCCATGGAATGAATCCTCTAACGTGGGACCAGGAAAACGGACTTCTCGCTCACGTGCGCATCGCCCGTGACGCTCTCGATGCGGAAGTGCACCGGGTGCGAGCCCGGCGCGGCGGCATCGGGCGGCACCTGCAGCCGCACCGGCACCCAGCGCGACTGCGCCGGATCGACCTCGAACTCGGCGTCCGACGCCACGGTTAGCCCGGGCAGGCCGGCGGCGGTGACGCGATAGCGCTGCTTTTGTTCGGTGGCGTTCATGATCTGCAGCCGGTAGACGTTTTCGATGCGGCCCTGGCCGACGATGCGGGCGAGCGAGGCGCGGTCGCGCACCACGTCCACCTTCAGCGGCATGCGCACGGCCAGGCTGCCCGCCAGGGCCAGCACCAGTGCGCCGAGCAGCACGGTGTAGACCAGCACCCGCGGACGCAGCACGCGTCGCAGCAACCGGGCCTTGTCCCAGCGGCCGGTCAGCGCGTTGTCGGTGGTGAACCGGATCAGGCCGCGCGGATAGTTCAGCTTGTCCATCACACCGTCGCACGCGTCCACGCAGGCGGCGCAGCTGATGCACTCGTACTGCAGGCCGTTGCGGATGTCGATGCCGGTGGGGCAGACCTGCACGCACAAGGTGCAGTCGACGCAGGACCCCAGGCCCATGGCCGCGGGATCGTCGCGGCGGCCGCGTGAACCGCGCGGCTCGCCGCGCCCGGCGTCGTAGCTCACGATCAGCGTGTCCTTGTCGAACATGGCGCTCTGGAAGCGGGCATAGGGGCACATGTACTTGCAGACCTGCTCGCGCATGAAGCCGGCGTTGCCCCAGGTGGCCAGGCCGTAGAACAGCACCCAGAAGGTCTCCCACGAGCCCATGCGGGCGTCGAGAACCTCGCCCCCCAGCACCGTGATGGGCGTGAAATAGCCCACGAAGGTGAACCCGGTCCACAGCGCCAGCGCCACCCAGATCAGGTGTTTGCCGCCCTTGCGCAGCCACTTGCGCGCGGTCCAGGGGGCTGCATCGAGCTTCATGCGCGCGGTGCGGTCGCCTTCGAGCTTGCGCTCGATCCACAGGAAGATCTCGGTGTACACCGTCTGCGGGCAGGCAAAGCCGCACCACAGCCGCCCCGCCACCGCGGTGAACAGGAACAGGCTGAACGCGCTGATCACCAGCAGGCCGGTGAGATAGATGAAATCCTGCGGATACAGCACATACCCGAAGAGGTAGAAACGCCGCGCCGCCAGGTCGAACAGCACCGCCTGGCGCTCGCCCCAGTTCACCCACGGCAGCCCGTAGAACACCAGCTGCGTGATGAACACGAACATCCATCGCCACTGCGCGAAGCGCCCGCTGGTGCTGCGCGGGTAGATCTTCTGGTGCGCCTCGTACAGCGACTGCTCGCCGGCAGGCGCCGGCTCGGGAATGATGGGGATGACTTTCACGGGCGATCCCTGGGTGCGAACGGCCCCGGACTCATGGCCTCACGGACGCATTCCGGCTTGTTCGACAAGCCCCAGACATAGGCGGACAGCACGTGGATCTGCTCGGGCGTGAGCAGCTTCTGCTGGGCCGGCATGTGGTTGGTGCGCCCGTTGTTGATGATGTTGATGATGGCCTGCTCGCCCCAGCCGTGCAGCCACACGTCATCGGTGAGGTTGGGCGCGCCCAGGGCGGTGTTGCCCTTGCCGTCCATGCCGTGGCAGGCCGCGCAGGCGGTGAACCTGGACTTGCCCAGCTGGGCCCGCAGCGAATCGTGCGGCGCCTTGGACAGGCTCAGCACGTAGTGCGCCACGTTCTTGACGTCGTCGGCCCCGCCGACGGCCGCCCCCATGGGCGGCATGGCGCCCGTGCGGCCCTGGTGAAGGGTCTCGGCGATTTTGTCCGGCGAGCCGCCCCACAGCCAGTCCTTGTCGGCCAGGTTGGGAAAGCCCTTGCTGCCGCGTGCGTCCGAGCCGTGGCACTGCGCGCAGTTGTTCATGAACAGGCGCTCGCCGATGCCCATCGCGTGCACGTCGCCGGCCAGTTCTTCGGGCTTGCGCGCGGTGAACTGCGCATAGAGCGGCTCGAGCTGCTGGCGTGCCCGCTCCATCTCCTTCTGGTAATTGCCGGCGGTGCTCCAGCCCAGCGTTCCCTGGTAGCTGCCCAGGCCCGGGTAGGCCACCAGGTACAGCAGCGAGAAGATGATGGTGCCCACGAACAGCCACACCCACCAGCGTGGCATGGGGTTGTTCATCTCGCGCAGGTCTCCGTCCCAGACGTGGCCGGTGGTGTTGTCGGCGTCGGCCGCCACCTTCTTGCGAGCGGTGATCCACAGGAGCAGCAGGCACGCCACGATGCTCACAAGGGTGAGGCCGGCCACGTAGACCGACCAGAAATCGCCGTTGAAGTCGCTCATCGCGGCACCTCGTTGTCGTTCATCTCGTCGAACTGGAAGGGAAGCGCGGCGGCCTCGTCGAAGCGGCCACGGTTGGCGCGGGCATAGGCCCAGAAGGCGATGCCGGCGAAGGTGGCGAACGACAGCAGCGTCGCCAGGATGCGCAGGGTGTTGATGTCCATGTCAGTGATCCATTGCATAACGAAGACCATTCAAGCGCGTCCCACCGAGGCGGGTGCTTCCCGCCGCCGCGCAGCGGCAGGCCGTTCCGGTGCAACCGCGGAACCGGCTTTGCCGGGCCGCTGGTTGCGCCCCCCTTGGGGGGAGGCGCCGAAGGCGCTTCGGGGGGGTCACTTCAGACTCAGGCCCATGCCTTGCAGGTAGGCGATGAGCGCGTCCATCTCGGTCTTGCCCTTGACGGCGGCTGGCGCCTCGGCGATCTCGGCGTCCGAATACGGCACCCCCACGCGGCGCAGCGCGCGCATCTTGGTGGGCAGCTCGGACGGATCGAGCTTGTTGCGCTCCAGCCAGGGATAGGCCGGCATGTTCGACTCGGGCACCACGTCGCGCGGGTTGTTCAGGTGCACGCGGTGCCATTCGTCGCTGTAGCGGCCGCCCACGCGGTGCAGGTCGGGACCGGTGCGCTTGCTGCCCCACTGGAAGGGGTGGTCGTAGACGAACTCGCCGGCCACCGAGTAGTGGCCGTAGCGCAGCGTCTCGGCGCGGAAGGGGCGGATCATCTGCGAGTGGCAGTTGTAGCAACCTTCGCGCAGGTAGATGTCGCGGCCGGCCAGCTGCAGCGCGGTGTAGGGCTTGACCCCCTGCACGGCCTCGGTGGTCGATTTCTGGAAGAACAGCGGCACGATCTCCACCAGGCCGCCGACGGCGACCACCAGCAGGATCAGAACGATCATGAGGAAGTTGTTGGTCTCGACCTTCTCGTGCGAGAAGCCGGTGGGGGTTGGGGTGTTGCTCATGGATAGGTCCTCGTCGCTCGCATCGGGCGCATCAGGCGTGGGCCGGGGCCGGCACGGCCAGCCGCACGGCGCGGCCGCCGGCCACGGTCATCCAGGTGTTCCAGGCCATGACCAGCATGCCGCCCAGGTACAGCACGCCGCCGATGAAGCGGATGACGTAGTAGGGATAGGTGGCCTTCACCGATTCGACGAAGGTGTAGGTCAGGGTGCCGTCGGCATTCACGGCGCGCCACATCAGGCCCTGCATCACGCCGGCGATCCACATCGCGGCGATGTACAGCACGATGCCCAGGGTGGAGATCCAGAAGTGCAGCTCGATGGCCGGCACGCTGTACATCTTCTTCTGCCCGAACAGGCGCGGGATCAGGTAGTACAGCGAGCCCATGGAGATCAGGCCCACCCAGCCCAGCGCCCCGGCGTGCACGTGGCCGACGGTCCAGTCGGTGTAGTGCGACAGCGCGTTCACCGTCTTGACCGACATCATCGGGCCCTCGAAGGTGCTCATCCCGTAGAACGAGAGCGACACGATCAGGAAGCGCAGGATGGGGTCATCGCGCAGTTTGTGCCAGGCACCCGAGAGGGTCATGATCCCGTTGATCATCCCGCCCCAGCTGGGCGCCAGCAGGATCAGCGAGAACAGCATGCCCACCGACTGCGCCCAGTCGGGCAGCGCGGTGAAGTGCAGGTGGTGCGGGCCCGCCCACATGTAGGTGAAGATCAGCGCCCAGAAGTGGACGATCGACAGGCGGTAGCTGTAGACCGGGCGCTCGGCCTGCTTGGGAATGAAGTAATACATCATCCCCAGGAAGCCGGCGGTGAGGAAGAAGCCGACCGCGTTATGGCCATACCACCACTGGATCATCGCGTCCTGCACGCCGGCGTAAGCCGAGTACGACTTCATCCAGCCGGCCGGCGTGGCGGCGCTGTTGACCAGGTGCAGGATGGCCACGGCCAGGATGAACGCGCCGTAGAACCAGTTGGCCACGTAGATGTGGCGCACCTTGCGCGTGCCGATGGTGCCGAAGAAAACGATGGCGTACGCCACCCACACCAGCGTGATCAGGATGTCGATGGGCCACTCCAGCTCGGCGTATTCCTTGCCCGAGGTGTAGCCCAGGGGCAGGCTGATGGCCGCCGCCACGATGACCGCCTGCCATCCCCAGAAGGTGAACGCGGCGAGCTTGGGTGCGAACAGCGGCACATGGCAGGTGCGCTGCACCACCCAGTAGCTGGTGGCGATCAGCGCGCAGCCGCCGAAGGCGAAGATCACGGCGTTGGTGTGCAGCGGCCGCAGCCGGCCGTAGCTGAGCCAGGAGATGCCGAAGTTGAGTTCCGGCCAGGCAAGCTGCGCCGCGATGAACACGCCGACCAGCATGCCCACCACGCCCCAGACCACGGCCATGAGTGAGAACTGCCGCACCACCGTGTCGTGGTAGCGGACCGTCGGAGCCAGAGTAGCTGTTGTCATGGAATGCACCGTTGAGGATGACAGCGAGTGTCCGGTGCGGGGGGTGCGCGAGGCTTGATGCAGGTCAAGCGGCGGTGCGGCGAGAGGCCGCGCGAACTCAATCGGGTTCGAGGATGCGCTCGGCTTCGGCGTCGACCGATTCGAACTGGCCGCGCCAGACGGCCCAGGCCAGCCCGCCGAGGATCAGGAGGGCGAGGACGACGGACAGGGGGACGAGGATGAAGAGGATGTCCATGGGATCAGGGGTGGTGATCGAGGGGGTTGTGCGCAAGCCCTTCGACGGGCTCAGGGCGAACGGGGTAAGGGCGGGCCCTTCGACAAGCTCAGGGAGAACGGGGTCGGTGAAGGGCGCCATCGAAGGCCGAGCGCAGCGATGGCCCGTGAAGAAAATCCCCTGTGGCTGCGCCGAGGAGCGCAGGGCGGCGGGGGAAAAGAAGCGCAGATGTCGGAGCCCCGCCGGGGCGAGTTTCTGCGCTTCCCCCGCCACCCGAGCACCGCAGGTTGCCCTCGGCGCCCGAAGGGCGGCGAGGGACGCAGACAGTGGGGTCGCCTTTTCTTTGGTCACTTTCTTTTGGCGAAGCAAAAGAAAGTGACTCGCCCGCCGGGGCGAGACCCGGCTTCCCACGACCGCTACAAATACAAAAACGATCAACCACGTCAACCCCCCGGCACCCGAGCCAGCCGCGCCGCATTCAGCACCACCACCAGCGAACTGGCCGCCATGCCCAACCCCGCCAGCCACGGTGGCATCTGCCCCGCAATCGCCAACGGCACGCAAGCCGCGTTGTAGATCGCAGCCCAGGCCAGGTTCTGCCGAACCACCCGCGTCGTGCGACGCCCCTGCGACACCAGCGACACCACCGCCGCCAGCCGCCCGCTTTGCACGATGAAGTCCGCCCGCTCCTGCGCCAGCGGCACCCCCTGCCCCATCGCCACCGACACATCGGCCGCCGCCAGCACGGGCCCGTCGTTCATGCCGTCGCCCACCATCAGCACCCGCCGTCCCTGGCGCTGCAATTCGCGCAGCCGGGACAGCTTGTCCTCGGGCGTGCAACCCGCCTCCCAATGCTCGATGCCGGCCCGCGCCGCCAGCCGCCGAACCGCCGCCGGCCGGTCACCCGAGAGCAGCCGCACGTCCAGCCCCTGCGCGCGCAGTCGTGCAATCGCCTCCGACGCCTGCGGCCGCAGCGATTCACCGAAGCTGAAGCTTGCGAGCCATCCGCTCTCATCGGCCAGGTGCACCTGCGCCTGCGCTGAGCCTGGTTGCGAATGACCTTCGGGCGCATCGCAGAACTGGGCCGAGCCCAGGCGCAGCTCCACGCCGTCCGGTCGGCCCGCGGCCAGGGCGCCGGTGCACAAGCGTCCGCGCAAGCCATGGCCGGCCTGCTCGCGCACATCGGCCACCTGCGGCAGTCCGGCCCCACCCGCAGCGGCCAGTGCCCGCGACAAGGGATGCAGCGAAGCTGACGCCAGCGCCGCACCGGCCGCAAGCCCTTCGGCTCGGTCGACCCCGGCGCGGCACCGCACCTCGCCCAGCGCCATCGCGTCGTCGGTCAGCGTGCCCGTCTTGTCGAAGACCACCGTATCCACCCGCGCCGCCGCGTCGAGCGCCTGCAATCGCCGCACCAGCAGCCCGCGCCGGGCCAGCGCACCGGCCGCCGTGAGGCTGGCGGCCGGCGTGGCCAGCGACAGCGCGCAGGGACAGGTGACGATCAGCACCGCCACGGCCACCGACATGGCATGGGCCGCGCCGGCATCCCACCAGAGGCCCGCCGCCACCGCGGCAGCGGCCAGCACCGCCAGCAGGAAAGGCCTGGCGATGCGGTCGGCCAGCTGCGCCAGCTGCGGCTTGTCGACGCAGGCCCGCTCCATCAGGGCCACGATGCCGGCGAAGCGCGTGTCTGGACCCAGGCGCTCGATGGACATGGTCACCGCGCCGCTGAAGTTGTGGCTGCCGGCGATCACCGGGTCGCCCGGGCCACGCACCAGCGCGTCGGATTCGCCGGTGAGCAGGGCCTCGTCCACGCGGGTGTGGCCGGCTTCGATGCGACCGTCGGCCGGGAACACCTCACCGGGCCGCAGCCGCACCCGGTCCCCGACTCGCAGGCTGCGCACCGCCACCTGCTCGACGCCGCCGTCGGCTGTCTCGCGCTCGACGCGTCCGGGCAGCCGGCGCATCAGCGCCTGCAGCGAACCGGCCGTGCGATCGCGCAGCCGCTGCTCCAGCAGGCGGCCGGACAGCAGGAAGAACACGAACATGGTGACCGAGTCGTACCAGACCTCGTCGCCCCACGGGCCGCCGGGATCGAAGGTGGCCGCGGTGCTGGCGAGGAAGGCGATGGCGATGCCCAGCGCCACCGGCACGTCCATGCCGATGCGGCGCTGGCGCAGGTCGCGCACGGCGGCGGTGAAGAATGGCCAGCAGGAGAACAGGACCACCGGCAGGGTCATCATCCAGGCGCCCCAGCGCAGCAGGGCCTCGATGTCGGGCGTGATCTCGCCCGGGGCCGCCACGTAGATGGGCAGCGCATACATCATGGCCTGCATCATGCAAAAGCCCGCCACCAGCCAACGCCACAGCATCAGCCGCTGCGCCTTCAGGCGCGCGCCCGCGTGCAGCAGGTCGCCGGCGGGCATGGCGCCGTAGCCGGCAGGGCGCAGCGCGGCGAGCCAGGCCGAGGGCTTGGCGGCGGTGGGGTCCCAGACGATGCGGGCGGTCTGGCTGGCGCCGTTGACATCCACCGAGCGCACGCCGGGCACGCGCATCAGCGCCTGTTCCACCAGCAGGGTGCAGGCGGCGCAGTGCATGCCCTCGATCGCGAGGTACGACTCCCAGGTGCCGGGCACGCCGGCGACGGGACGGCTGAACGCCTCCCATTCGGCGGCGTCGTCGAGCGCGCTCCAGCGGCTTTCGGCCTCGGCGGACGCGCCGGCCGCGCCGAACGCCGCGGGCGCGGCCAGGGACGGGACATGGGACATGGCGGGAGCCTATCGCCCGCCGCCGCCGCAGGCTTGACCTGGATCAAGGGCGCGGCCGACCGTCGCGCTAACCTCGCGCTCAGCCTGGTCGACCAGCTTTCAACCCCTTACGAGAACAGAAGAAAAATGAAGATCCTCTTCGCCGCCGACGGCAGCAGCTGCACCAAGAAAGCCCTCGCCTTCCTGGTCACCCATGACAACCTCAGCGGGCCCGGGCACGAGGTCGTGGTGCTGAACGTGCAACCGGCGGTGCCACCGCGGGTGCGCTCGGCGGTGGGCGCCGAGATCGTGCAGAAGTTCCACGAGGAAGAAGCCCAGAAGGTGCTGGGGCCGATCCGGCGCTTCATGGACAAGCACGAGATTCGTTACCGCGCCGAGTGGCAGGTGGGCCACGCGGCCGACCAGATCCTGCGCGCGGCCAAGCGGACCAAGGCCCATGTGGTGGTGATGGGCACGCACGGCCACGGCGCCCTCGGCCGCGCCCTGCTGGGCAGCGTCGCCCAGAAGGTGCTGGCCGGCGCCGAGGTGCCGGTGCTGCTGGTCAAGTAACGTTCAGAAGATGAGGCTGCCCAGGCCCAGCACGGCGGCCAGGCCGATCAGGAAGATGATCACGATGATCCAGAGGATGATTCGCATGGGGCGGTCCTTCGCTGTTGACTCGGCTCACAGTCTCGGCCACGTCGCGCGGCTGGCCCTGTAGGACGGCGGCGCAGCGGCCGGGCCGAGCCGCCGCCGCCGCGGCGCAGGACTTACCGACGCAAGGTCGCTGCGTCGCGCGCCAGCTGGGTGATGCGGCTCCAGTCCCCCGAGCGCACCGACTCCACCGGGCACAGCCAGGAGCCGCCCACGCAGACCACGTTGGGCAGCGCCAGGAACTCGCGCGCATTCAGCGGCGTGACGCCGCCCGTAGGGCAGAACCGCACGTCCGTGAAGGGGCCGGCCCAGGCCTTGAGCATGGCCAGGCCCCCCGCCTGCATGGCGGGAAAGAACTTCAGCTCGGTGTAGCCGTCCTCGGCGGCCGCCATGATTTCGCTGCCGGTGGCCACGCCGGGCAGCAGCGGCAGGCCCAGGTCGCGGCAGGCGCGGCCCACCGCCGAGGTGTAGCCCGGGCTGACGGCGAAGCGCGCGCCGGCACGCCGGGCCGCTTCGGCATCGGCGGCGCTGCGCACGGTTCCGGCGCCGGTGACGGCTTCGGGCACCTCCAGGGCGATGCGCTCCATGCAGGCCAGGGCCACCGGCGTGCGCAACGTGACCTCGAGCATGCGGATGCCGCCGGCCACCAGGGCGCGCGCCAGGGGCACGGCATGCTCCACGTCTTCGAGCACGATCACGGGGATCACCGGCGCGTCGGTCATCACCTCCAGCGGGCTGAAGGTCGCCTCGCGGCCCGGGTTGTCGTTCACAGCCATGTGCAGGCTCCTTCTTCGGCGCTGAGCGCACGACGCCGGAAGCCCGCGAACAGTTCGCGGCCCAGGCCGTGCTGGTTGTCTTCGTGAATGGCGGCCGGCATGGCCTGGGGCGTGCGAGCCTGCCACTCGTCGGGCGGCACCAGCGCCTCCAGCGTGCCGGCGACGGCGTCCAGCCGCACCCGGTCGCCATCGCGCAGGCGCGCCAGCGGACCGCCGGCCGCCGCCTCGGGCGAGACATGGATGGCGGCCGGCACCTTGCCCGACGCGCCGCTCATGCGGCCATCGGTCACCAGCGCCACGTTCCAGCCCTTGCCCTGCAGAACCGCCAGCGGCGGCGTGAGCTTGTGCAACTCGGGCATGCCGTTGGCCTGCGGACCTTGCCAGCGCACCACGCACACCAGGCCGCGCGCGCCGTTGACGCCGCAGGCGTTCTCGAGCTCGCCGGCGGCGAAGGCGCGCAGCAGGTCCTCCTGGCTGTCGAAGACCCGCGCGGGCGCCTCGATCAGGTGGCGGTCGGCCGGGACCGCGGACACCTTGATCACCGCGCGGCCCAGGTTGCCCTGCAGCAGCTTCAGCCCGCCCGTGGCGCCGAAGGGCTCGCCCGCGGGGCGCACCACCTGCGGGTCGCGGCTGGGCCCGATGTCACGCCAGGCCAGCCGCCCGTCCTGCAGGCCGGGTTCGCGGGTGTACTCCCGCAGGCCGCCCTCGCGCACCGTGAGCGCGTCGTCGTGCATGAGCCCGGCGTCGATCAGTTCGCGGATGACGAAGCCGGGTCCGCCGGCCGCCTGGAAATGGTTCACGTCGGCACTGCCGTTGGGGTACACGCGCGCCAGCAGCGGCGTGACGGCGGAGAGTTCGGCGAAATCGTTCCAGTCGATGGTGATGCCGGCGGAGCGCGCGACGGCCACCCAGTGGATCAGGTGGTTGGTCGAACCGCCGGTGGCCAGCAGGGCCACCAGCGCGTTGACGATGGCGCGCTCGTCGACCAGTTGCCCGATCGGCGTGAAGCGCCGCTGCCGGATGATGCCCAGCACCGTGCGCACAGCCTCGCGCGTGAGCTGCTCGCGCAGCTCGTTGTCGGGGTTGACGAACGCCGTGCCCGGCACGTGCAGGCCCATGGCTTCCATCAGCATCTGGTTGCTGTTGGCCGTGCCGTAGAAGGTGCAGGTGCCGCGGCCGTGGTAGGCCTTCTGCTCGGCCTCCAGCAGCGCCTCGCGCCCGACCAGCCCCTGCGCCGCCTGCTCGCGCACCTTGGCCTTGTCGTTGTTGGACAGGCCGCTGGTCATGGGCCCGCCCGGCACGAAGACCGTGGGCAGGTGGCCGAAGTGCAGCGCGCCGATCAGCAGGCCCGGGACGATCTTGTCGCAAATGCCCAGCATGAGCGCACCGTCGAACACGTCATGGCACAAGGCCACGGCCGTGCCCTGCGCGATCACGTCGCGCGAGAAGAGGGACAGCTCCATGCCGGGCGTGCCCTGGGTGACGCCGTCGCACATGGCCGGCACGCCGCCGGCCACCTGCGCGGTGGCGCCCTGGCGGCGGGCCTCGTCCTTGATCACCTCGGGAAAACCGCCCAGCGGCGCGTGGGCCGACAGCATGTCGTTGTAGGCGTTGACGATGGCCAGGTTGGGGGCCCGCTCGGTCACCACCTTGAACTTGTCGTTGGCCGGCAAGGCGGCGAAGGCATGGGCCACGTTGGCGCAGCCCATGCGATCGGCGCCGCGCTGGCGCGAGGCCATCTGCTCGATGAGCCGCAGGTAGCGCTCGCGCCCGTCGCGGCTGCGCCCTCGGATGCGGTCGGTGACGGCCGCGACGACAGGATGGAGTTTCATAAGGTATGCCCAGGTGCGAGAGGTGCGCGAAGACGAACGATTCATCCTAGCCGCAACACCGATGTGCGGCAGGCCGCGGTTTACGGGGCGTCACATTCCCCTGGGCGGGCCGCGTTGATAGATTCCGACGCATGAGTGCGCTGCCCATGATGCCGCTGCTGCCCCCGGTCCCGCACGGGCTCAAGCCCCTGCGCGACCCGCTGCCCCTGCTGCAGCGTACGGTGGCCGAATGGGGCGGCCATGACGACCTGTGGCTGTTCGGCTATGGCTCGCTGATCTGGCGGCCCGGCTTCGATCACGCCGAGCGCCGGCCCGCGCGCGTCAACGGCTGGCACCGCGCCCTCAAGATGTGGAGCCGCATCAACCGCGGCACGCCCGAGCAGCCGGGCCTGGTGTTCGCGCTGCTGTCCGGCGGCAGCTGCCGGGGCATGGCCTTCCGGGTGCCCAAGGCCCACGGCCGCGCGGTGCTGCAGGACCTGTGGGCGCGCGAGATGCCCACCGGCGTCTACGACCCGCGCTGGCTCGCCTGCCGGACGCCCCAGGGTCCGGTAACCGCCCTGGCCTTCACCCTGTCGCGGCGCAGCCCCAACCACACCGGCGTGCTGAGCGAGGCCGACTACCGGCGCATCTTCGGCAGCGCCTGCGGCATTTATGGCACCACGCTCGACTACGCGCGGCGCACCCTGGAGGAACTGCGGCGCCTGGACATCCACGACCGGCAGCTCGAACGGCTGCTCGGGCTGCTCGCCCGCGACAGCGACAATCCCGCACCATGAGCACCACCTCCAGCCAGATCGCCGAGCTGCGCAAGAGCTACGAACGCGCCGAGCTGAGCGAAGACGCCAGCCATGCCGACCCCTTGCGCCAGTTCGACCAATGGTTGACCGAAGCCATCGCCGGCGCGGTGCCCGAGCCCAACGCCATGACGCTGGCCACCGTCGGCAGCGACCTGCGCCCGAGCACGCGCGTGGTGCTGGTCAAGGGCTACGACGAACGCGGGGTGGTCTGGTACACCAATTACGAAAGCCGCAAGGGCCAGGAGCTGGCCGGCAACCCCTGGGCCGCCTTGCAGTTCCACTGGGTCGAGCTCGAACGGGTGGTGCGCATCGAAGGCCGGGTCGAACGCACATCGGCCGAGGAAAGCGACGCCTACTACGCCAGCCGCCCGCTCGATTCGCGCATCGGCGCCTGGGCCAGTCCGCAGAGCCAGGTGATCGCCGGTCGTACGGTGCTGGTGGCCAACGCCGCGAAGTACGCCGCGCAGTACCTGCTGCACCCACCGCGCCCGCGGCACTGGGGCGGCTTCCGGCTGGTGCCCGACCGCTGGGAGTTCTGGCAAGGCCGCAAGAGCCGGCTGCACGACCGCCTGCAGTACCGGCTCACCGCCGAAGCTGTCTGGGTGCGCGAACGGCTCGCCCCCTGAACGGGCGCGCCTACTCGGCGCGCCGATCGGCGCGCCACCAGGCCATGAAAGCCTGGAAGTCGCCCGCGAAGCTGCCCCGCACCAACGCCTCGTAGCCCAGGGAGCAGGTGGCGGCGCTGTCCACCTCCAGCAGGCCACGGCCGGCACTCGCATCGCAACTCCGGAACATCTGCTTGAGGCAGGCATCCGGCCACCGGCCCATGTGGGCGATCAACTGCTCGCGTTCGAGTGGCAGCTTGTCGCCGGCCTGCGGCTCGGGGCACCTCGGCGCCGGCTCAGCGGCGGCAGGAGGCGCAGCGAGCAGGGCCAGCAGGAACAGGGGGGCAGCCAGGTGGGTCATGACGATCCCTTTCGCGTGCGTGGGAGCTCATCCTATGCACACCGCCGCGATCCGTACACCCGCAGGTCGCTCCAGCCGCTGTAGGCGCCGCGCGATCGAAGCTGACACGCGCGGCGGCCTTCAGTCGCGTACCAGCTGCGAGAACGTCTTCCGGAACTTGGCCACCTTGGGCGCGGCCACGGCCAGGCAGTAGCCCTGGTAGGGGTTCTTCTCGAAGAAGTCCTGGTGGTAGTCCTCGGCCGGCCAGTAGTTGGACAGCGGCTGCACCTCGGTGACAACCGGCCCTGGATAGGCCTTGTCCTGGCCCAGCTCGCGGATCATGTCGTCGGCCACCTGCTTCTGCTGCGGCGTCGTGAAGTAGATGCCGCTGCGGTATTGGGTGCCGACGTCGTTGCCCTGGCGGTTCAGCTGGGTGGGATCATGCACCACGAAGAAGATCTCGAGGATCTGCCGCGTGCTGATCTGCCCGGGGTCGTACACCAGCTTCACGACTTCGTTGTGGCCGGTGGTGCCGGTGCACACCTGCTCGTAGCTGGGCCGCTCGACATGGCCGTTGCTGTAGCCGGACTCGACGTCCAGCACGCCGCGCACCTTGACGAACACCGCTTCGGTGCACCAGAAGCAGCCGCCGCCGAGGACGATGGTTTCGGATGGGTTCATGGGGTCGAAAGGGGGTGGAGGAAGGCTCGCCGACCCACTATAGCCCCGGGCTCGCGCGGCCGTAGCGCTACCATGCGCGCCCATGGAAGCAGGTGATGTCAGGGCCGTGATGGGTGCCTTGCTGCTGCCGCCGGCAGGTCCCCTGCTGTTGGCGCTGCTGGGGCTGGTGCTGGTGCGCGCGGGGCGCCGGGGCGGGTTCGCCATCGGGCTGTTCGCGCTGGTGCTGCTATGGCTGCTCAGCACGCACGTGGTCTCGCTCGGGCTGGCGCGCCAGCTGCTGCCGCCAGTCGAGCCGGTGGGACTGGCGCAGTTGCGCCAGGCGCGGGTGCAGGCCGTCGTGGTGCTGGGCGGCGGGGTGGTGCCGGAAGCGCCGGAATACGGCGTGCCGCAACCGTCCTCCTACAGCCTCGAGCGGCTGCGCTACGGGGTGCGGCTGGCGCGGCTCAGCGGGTTGCCCCTGGGCTTTTCGGGTGGCGTCGGCTGGGCGGGCCGCAGCACGGCCAACGAGGCCGAGGCCGCGCGCCTGTCGGCCCGGCAGGATTTCGGGACCGACCTGCGCTGGGCCGAATCGGCCTCCCGCGACACCCGCGACAGCGCCGAGCGCATGGCCGCGCTGCTCAAACGTGACGGCATCCAGCGCATCGCCCTGGTCACCGACAGCTGGCACCTGCCCCGGGCGGCGCTGGAGTTCCGGCGACACGGCCTGGTGGTGCTGCCGGCGCCGATGGGTTTTCTCCGGCCGCGCGACCGGCCGCTGCTGGAATGGCTGCCCTCGGCCCACGCACTGCTCGCGTCCCGGCAGCTGCTGCGCGAATGGGCCGCCTGGCAGTGGGCGCGGTTCCGGCCGGTCGACTAGCGGCGGCTCCTAGAATCCAGGGTTTGTCCGAATGCAGCCGCTTGCGATGACCACCGACTACGAACAGGCCCGCCACAACATGATCGAGCAGCAGATCCGCACCTGGGAGGTGCTGGATCCGCAGGTCCTGGAGCTGCTGGCCCAGGTGCGGCGCGAAGACTTCGTGCCTCCCGCGCACCGGGCACTGTCCTTCGTCGACATGGAAATCCCGCTGGTCGGCAGCGTCGAGGAAGCCATGGTCAGCGGCCGCTGCATGCTGGCCCCGCGGGTCGAGGCCCGCATGGTGCAGGACGCCGACCCCCGCCCCTTTGAGAAGGTGCTCGAGGTCGGCGCCGGCTCCGGTTACGTGGCGGCCCTGCTGGCCCACCGCGCCCAGCGCGTCATCACCCTGGAGATCGATCCCGACCTGGTCGAGATGGCCCGGGACAACCTGCAGCGCGCCGGACTGTCCAACGTCGAGGTGCGCCAGGCCGACGGCTCGCGCGGCCTGCCGGGCGACGGCCCCTTCGACGTCATCATGCTCAGTGGCTCGGTGGCCGAGGTGCCGCAAGTGCTGCTGGACCAACTCGCCGAGGGCGGCCGGCTGGTCGCCATCGTCGGCGAGGAGCCGATGATGCGTGCCACCGTGATCACCCGCCGGCGCGAAGCGGGCTTCAGCACCGCGCAGCGCTGGGACACCGTGGCGCCTCGGCTGCGCCACTTCGCAGCGCCGCCGCGGTTCCGGTTCTGAAGGCCGGCCGATGGTCACCCAGGTCCGCCCTTCGCAGCTCGACGACTGGTTGCACCGGCACGCCGGCCAGCAACCGCTGGTGCTGGACGTGCGTGAAGCCCTCGAGCTGCAGGCCGCGAGCGTGCAGCCGCAAGGCTTCGAGCTGCGGCACATTCCCATGAACCAGATCCCGCAGCGGCTGGGCGAGCTGCAGCCCGACCGGCCCACGGCCTGCCTGTGCCACCACGGCATGCGCAGCATGCAGGTGGCGCTGTTCCTCGAACGCAACGGATTCGACGAGGTGGTGAACCTCGCGGGCGGAATCGACGCCTGGACCCTGGAGCGCGACCCATCCGTGCCTCGATACTGATCGGCCTAGAACAACGACCTACGGACGGACATGAACCCGATGGCCACGCGCGCGATGCGCATCCTGCCCTTCGCATTGGTGGCCTTGGCCGGCGCGGCCGGCGCGCAAAGCCTGCCGGAGCTGTACCAGGCGGCGCGCGGCCACGATGCGGCGTTCCAGTCGGCGCGTGCCCAGTACGACGCCACCGTCTTTCGCGCCGACCAGGCGCTGGCCGGCCTGCTGCCCCAGCTGGGCCTGCAGGGCTCGATCAGCCGCTCTGATTTCGAGAACACCGCACCCTTCGTCGACCGCAATTTCGGCACCCGCTCGGCCACCGTGTCGGCCACGCAGCCGCTGTACCGGCCGGCCAACCTGGCGCTGTGGGAGCAGAGCCGCCGCCAGATCGAGCTGGCCCAGGCCCAGCTCGACGCTGCGGGCCAGGACCTGATCGTGCGGGTCAGCCAGGCCTACGTCGACGTGCTGGCCGCGCGGGAAACCCTGGCCTTCGTCCGCGCGCAAAAGAGCGCCGTGAGCGAACAGCTGGCCTTCGCCCGCCGCAATTTCGAGGTCGGCACTGCCACCATCACCGACACCCGCGAAGCCCAGGCGCGCTACGACCTGGTGCTGGCGCAGGAGATCCAGGCCGAGAACGAACTGCGTGTGCGCCGGCTGGCGCTGGACACCCTGGTGGGCCGTGCCGATGCCGACCCGGTGCCGCTGCCGCTCGACGTGGTGATGGCCCCGCCCGCGCCGAACGACGTCGAGGCCTGGGTGCGGCTGGCCGAAGAGGCCAGCCCCACGATCCGGCAGGCCCGCTCCAACCTCGACGTGGCGCGCCTGGAAACCGAGCGCGCCCGCGCCGGCCACAAGCCGACCGTCGACCTGACCGCCAGCCGCGGCACCACCCAGAACCCGGGCGGCACCGCCAACAGCGCGATCAGCGGCCGCACCCACTCGGGCCAGATCGGCGTCACCTTCAACATGCCGCTGTTCGCCGGCTTTGCCACCCAGAACCGCATCCGCGAGACGCTGGCCCTGGAAGACCGGGCCCAGGCCGACCTCGACAATGCCCGCCGCACGATTGCCCAGGCCACGAGGGCGGCCTACTTCGGCGTCGTCAGCGGCGCCGGCCAGGTGCGGGCGCTGGAAGCCGCCGAAACCTCCAGCCAGAGCGCGCTGGAAGCCAACCGCCTGGGCTACCAGGTGGGCGTTCGCATCAACATCGACGTGCTCAACTCGCAGAGCCAGCTGTTCCAGACCAAGCGCGACCTGGCGGTGGCCCGCTACAACGTGCTCATGGGCAAGCTGCGCCTGCGACAGGCCAGCGGCACGCTCACGCCCGACGACCTGCGGCCGCTGGGAACGGCGGGAGGCTGAGGCTGCGGGCGCGCCGACCCGCTTTGACGCCTTGCGAGCCTGCCGTCACATGGCCTTGAAGGCCTGCGCATGCAGCCGACTGACCGCCAGGCGCTCGGGCCTGTCGCGCATGGCGAGGACGAGTCGCCCCGTGCGCGGGTCGCGGTGCACCGCCGAAATCGCCGCGGCCCGCACCACCGTGCCGCGATGCACCTGCCAGAACTGCTCCGGATCCAGCCGCGCCTGCAGCTCCTTCAGCGGCGTGCGCACCAGGTATTCGGCCTCGGCGGTCCATACGCGCACGTACTTGTCGGCCGCCTCGAAATAGACCACCTCGTCGATCGGCACGAGGTGGATGGTGGTGCCGATGCCCGCCTGGATGATCCGAAGCGGCGGCAGTGGCGGCTGCGATGCCGCCGGCGGCGGCAGCAGCAGGCGCCGTAGCGCGGCGGCCGCGGAGTCGGGGTCGGCGGCCCGCTGGGCCAGCAACTGCTGCACGCGCTGGACGCAGCGACCGAGCCGTCCCGGATCGACGGGCTTGAGAAGGTAGTCGGCTGCTGCCAGCTCGAAGGCCTGCACCGCGTGCTGCTCATAGGCGGTGACGAAGACGATGGCCGGGAACGGCTCGCCCGCTGGCCATTCGTGGGTCAGTTCGCGGGCCGCCTGCAGCCCGTCCAGCCCAGGCATGCGGATGTCCAGGAACACCACGTCAGGCCGCAGTGCGAGCGCCCGCGCCAGCGCCGCTTCGCCATCGCCGACCCGCTCCAGCACCTGCAGTCCGGGCCATGCCCGGGCCAGCTGGGCGCCGAGGTCCTGCAGCAGCAGCGGTTCATCGTCGGCGAGCAAGGCGGTGGCCATGGGGGTGAACCTCATCGATCCAGGGGCAGTCGGATGCGGGCGGTGGTGCCGCCGCCGCAGCGGGCCAGCAGTTCCAGGCGGGCGGCGGGGCCGTGCGTGAGCTGCAGCCGTTCCCTCACCTGCGCCAGCCCGAAGCCGCCCGCGCCCACCAGGGATTTCGGCCCCGCGCCGGTGTCGTTCACTTCCAGCACCAGGGCGTCGCCAGCCTGCGCCGCGCTGACCTCGACATGCCCGCCTGCCGGCAGCGGCTCGATGCCGTGGCGGATGCTGTTTTCCACCAGCGGCTGCAGCAGCAGGCTGGGCACCTCGTGGTCGGCCAGGGCCGGCGGCAAGTTCAGCCTGAAGCCCAGGCGCGGCCCCATGCGCACCGACATCAGCGCCAGGTAGTCGTGCAGCCGCGCGAATTCGGTTTCCAGCGTGTGCGTGCCGCGCTGCGAAGCTCCCAGCGTGGCGCGCAGGTAGGCCACCAGATGGTCCAGCATGGCCTGAGCCCGGACCGTGTCCAGGCCGATCAGCGCGCGCAGGTTGGCCAGGGTGTTGAACAGCATGTGCGGCTCCAGCTGGGCTTCCAGCAGGTTCAGCCGGGCCTGTCGTGCGGCCCGGGCCAGCTCCGTGGCCTGCGCCTGGCTGCGCTTGGCGTGTTCACGGCTGGCGAAGTAGTAGGTGACCACCACGGCGGCCGCCAGGCTCAGCAGCAGCAGGGCCGCAAGGCGCTCGAACGGCAGCGGCGGCGTGTCCAGCGGACCGCCTGCCGCCCGGGCGATGGCGAGGCCGATGGCGAAGCCGGCCACCGCCGCTACCGGCACGATCACCAGCAGTCGGCGCCACTGCGTCTGCCAGTCACGCACCAGCACCCGCTGCCCGATGTCGATCAACGCCCAGATGGCCATGCCGATGGCTTGCGAATACACCAGGTTCACCAGCAGCGGCATCGACAGGGCGAGGGAAAGCCCCACCGCAATGACCGTGTTCATCCCGGCCGCCTGCAGGCCGCGATGCAGCAGGCTGAGCGTGAACACGCGGTGCGTCGGCATGGGGCGCAGTATGCCCAGCGGCAGCTCGCTCATACCAGGCCCAGCCACTGCCGCAGCACCAGGTCGTGCATGGCGCGTCCCGGCAGCAGGGTCAGTGCCCCGGTGACTACGCAGGCGGACAGGTACAGCAGTTGCATGGTCCGGCGATGCAGGACGACGTGGCCCCGGGCCAGCGCGGCAAAGGCCACGCACAGGCTGCCGAGCGTGACCGGCACCAGCAGGTGGATCGGCGTGTACCCGGCCACATTGGGCAGCCGGAAGTCGCGGATGAAGAGCGACGACAGCGCGGCCACCAGGATCAGCGCGACCCACGTGTACCCCAGCAGCCGGTGCAGGCGCGGCCGACGCAGCCGGCCCATGCGGCTCCACAGCACCACCGGGCCGATGGCGAGCGCGGCGAGCGCGGTGCCCGCGTGGAAGACGATGAGGGGGGTGAGTTGCATGGCGATCCTCCGGCAAGAAGAGGACGCAGTGTCGGGAGCGACAGCCGCGCGGGCGAGCAGCATGCGACGAAGCGCCGGCCGGACGCCGTGAGTGCCGGCTGGAGGTCGCCAGCGGTGGCGACGCCGTGGGAGCCGTCCCGGTGCACCGGCTTCGACGAACCGGGTGGCGCCCGGAACCTACTCGCGCCCCGCCAATTCCAGCAGCGCCCGCGCGCACCGCTGCGCCGCCCCTCGGTGCGCCTGCGCGAACTGCCTGGCGGCATCGGCCATCTCATCGCGCCTCGACGGATCGGCCAGCAGTTCCAAGGCGCGCCGCAGCGCCTCGGCCAGGGAATCCACGCGCACCGCCGCCCCGTGGCCCTCGGCCGTCACCGCCGCCTCGGCGAAGTTGAAGGTGTGCGGCCCCATGACCACCGGACAGCCGCAGGCGGCGGCCTCGATCAGGTTCTGCCCGCCCAGCGGCTCGAAGCTGCCGCCCAGCAAGGCGACGTCGGACAGGGCGTAGTACAGCGCCATCTCGCCCAGCGAGTCGCCGATCCAGATGTCGGCCGGCTCGGGACCGGCCTGCCACTGGCTGCGGCGCGAGACGGTGAAGCCGGCAGCCGCGGCCAGCTGCGCGACCTCGTCAAAGCGCTGCGGATGCCGCGGCACCAGCAGCCAGCGCACCGGCCCGCCCGGCGCGAAGTCGGTGGCGCGGCGTGCCTGGCCACTGGCGAGCCGGTCACGCCGGGCCTGCAGCAGCCGCAGCAACTCGGCCTCTTCGCCCTCGCGCGAACTGGCGAACATCACCACCGGTGGCGACTGCGGCGGCCGCCAGGCGGCGCCCTGCTGCAACTGGGCGGGATCGGGGTCCGCGTCGAACTTGAGGTTGCCCAGCACGCCGCTGACGCGGGCGCCCGCCTGGCGCAGCCGCTCGGCGTCGGCCTCGGTCTGCGCCCAGACAGCGGCCAGCGAGGCATAGGCCGGCCGCGACAGCAGCGACAGCCGCTGCGCCCCGCGCAGTGACTTTTCGGACAGCCTGGCGTTGGCCAGCGCCAGCGGCACGCCACGGCGTGCGCAGGCCTGCGCCAGGTTGGGCCAGACCTCGGTTTCCAGCAGCACCCCGGCACGCGGGCGGAAATGCTCGAGGAAGCGCTCCACGGCCGCAGGGGTGTCCCAGGGCAGCCAGGCCTGCGCGTCGCCCTCGCGCAGCAGCCGCGTGCCCTCGGCCCGGCCGGTGGCGGTGCCGTGGGTGAACAGCAGCCGCACGCCGGGGTCGAGCCGGCGCAGCGCCGCGGCCAGGATGCCGGCGACCCGGGTCTCGCCCAGCGAGACCGCATGCACCCAGATCGCGCCGGGCTCGGCGGTGCCGGTGTAGTGGCCGAAGCGCTCTTCCACCGCCTCCAGGTAGCCCGGCTCGTGCCGGCCGCGGCGCCGCAGCTTGCGCCGCAGCAGCGGCTGCGCGCCGGCCATGACCAGCGAATACAGCGTGTGGATCATCAGGCCGCGCTCACCTGTTCCCAGGCCGCCCAGACCGCGTCCACCGGCGGCGTGGGGGCCGCGAACACGCCTCGCTGCCGGGGCCGGCCCACGGGGCCGGTTCGCCAGGCGGTGTCGAAGTTGTAGACCTGAACATGCGGCAGGTCGAGCGCGGTGGCGATGTGCGACAGGCCGCTGTCCACGCCGATCACGCCCTGGCAGCCGGCCAGCCGGTCGGTGAGCAGGCCCAGGTCCAGCCGCGGCCAGACGGCGGCGCCGGGCAGCGCCGCGGCCAGCCGCGCCGCGCGCTCGCGTTCGGCGTCGCTGCCGTGGGGCAGGCCCAGTCGATGGCCCCGGGCCTGCAGGCGACGGCCCAGATCGATCCAGTGGTCCTCGGGCCAGAGCTTGTCGTCGCGCGAGGTGCCGTGCACCAATGCCACCTCGCCGCTGGGCTGCGTGCCGGCGGCTGCCACCAGGCCGAATCGCTCGGGCCCGGACACCGCGTAGCCCAGCGCCCGCGCGCACAGCTCGCGCGAGCGGTCCACGGCATGGATGCGCGGCTCGATGCGCACCGCCACGTCGGCGACCCAGCGGGTCGGCGCCTCCCAGCTCGAGCCCTCGGTGCGGTTGGCCAGCGCGTAGCGCCGTCCGCCTTCGGCCAGCCGCGCGGTGCGCGCCACCAGCGCGGACTTGGTAAGCCCCTGCAGGTCGACCACGGCGTCGTAGGGCTGCAGTCGCAGTTCGCGCCGGAAGGCACGCCAGGCCTCACGGGTGGGGCGCGCGAGCGGCGCCTTGGTCCAGCGCCGCAGCTCGCACTCGATCACCCGCTGCACGCCCTGGCAGCGGCGCACCAGCGGCGCGAAACCGCGCTCGACCACCCAGTCGATGCGTGCCCCGGGCAGGGCCTGGCGCATGTCCTGCACGGCCGGCATGGCATGGACCACGTCGCCCAGCGACGACAGCTTGACGACGAGGATGCGCGGTGCCGCACCGGCCTGGCTGCTCAATGCGCGGCCTCGCCGATGCGGGCGTCGGGCTTGACCGAGTGCAGCACGCGCAGCATCTCGGTCTCGATGCGCTGCAGCGCCTCGGCCGTCTGGCCCTCGAATCGCAGCACCAGCACGGGCGTGGTGTTCGAGGCGCGGATCAGGCCGAAGCCGTCGGGCCAGTCCACGCGGAGCCCGTCGATGGTGGACACCTCGGCCGGCGCCTCGAAGCGCGCCGACTCCACCAGCCTGGCGACCAGCGCATGCGGCTCGCCTTCGGCGCAAGACACATTGAGTTCGGGCGTGGAAAAGCTGGTGGGCAGGCCGTCCAGCACGGCGCTGGGATCGGACTCGCGCGACAGGATCTCCAGCAGCCGGGCGCCCGCGTACGTGCCGTCGTCGAAGCCGTACCAGCGTTCCTTGAAGAAGATGTGGCCGCTCATCTCGCCGCCCAGCGGCGCACCCAGCTCCTTCATGCGCGCCTTGATCAGCGAGTGCCCGGTCTTGTACATCAGCGGCTTGCCGCCCGCCTCGCGGATGGCCGGCGCGAGGCGCTGCGTGCACTTGACGTCGAACACGATGGTGGCCGCCGGCACGCGCTGCAGCACGTCGCGGGCGAACAGCATCATCTGCCGGTCGGGGTAGATGGTGTTGCCGCCGCGCGTGACGATGCCCAGCCGGTCGCCGTCGCCGTCGAAGGCCAGTCCCAGCTCGGCGCCGGTGGACTGCAGCGTGGCGATCAGGTCCTTGAGGTTCTCGGGCTTGCTGGGATCGGGATGGTGGTTGGGGAAGTTGCCGTCCACCTCGGAGAACAGCTCCACCACCTCGCAGCCCAGCGCGCGGAAGATGGCCGGGGCCGAGGCACCGGCCACGCCGTTGCCGCAATCGACCACGATCTTCACCGGGCGCGCGAGCTTCACGTCCGAGACGATGCGGTCGCGGTAGGGCAGGAACACGTTGACGTTGCGCACCCTGCCGGGCGACGGGGCATCGGCCTGCGAGCCCTCCATGGCACGGCGCAGCGCCTGGATCTCCTCGCCGTAGATGGCGCGGCCGGCCAGCACCATCTTGAAGCCGTTGTAGTCCCTGGGGTTGTGGCTGCCGGTCACCTGGATGCCGCTGGTGCACAGCGTGCTGGCCGCGAAATACAGCATGGGCGTGGTCGCCAGGCCGATGTCCACCACATCGACGCCGCCGGCCACCAGCCCGCGCACCAGCGCGGACGACAGCGCCGGGCCGCTCAGCCGCCCGTCCCGGCCCACGGCCACGGTCCGCTCGCCTTCGCGCACGGCGGCGGCGGCGAAGGCACGGCCCAGCCGCTCGGCGACGTCTTCGTCGAGCGTGGACGGCACGATGCCGCGGATGTCGTAGGCCTTGAAGATCGAGGGGGACAGAGGCATGGCGGCGGAACTCCCTGATGAGCTGCTTGGAAGATGAATCGAGGCTGGCGATTGTGGCAGGGATGCACTTGCCGCTTGACCGCCGCCGGGGCCTGCCGGCGGCTCACGCGGCCGCTGCGGCGCGCCTATCATGGCCCCTTGTCGCCGTCGCGCCGACGTGCCCGACGCCCCTTGACCACCGAGCCCTGCCATGACCCGCGACCTGCTCACCCTCACCCATCCCAGCCCGCTCGGCCCGATGCGGCTGGCCGCCACCGCCCGCGGGCTGGCGGGCGCCTGGTTCCACGGCCAGAAGCACGGCCCCACCGGCGACGAGCCGTGGCAGGAAGATCCGCAGCACCCCGTGCTGCGCGAAGCGGCAAGCCAGCTCGACGCCTACTTCGCGAGGCGCCTGCGCCAGTTCGACCTGCCGCTGGACCTGGCCACCGGCACGCCGTTCCAGCAGCGCATCTGGCAGGCGCTGTGCGGCATCGGCCACGGCCAGACGGTCTCGTACGGCGAGCTGGCCCGCCGCGTCGGCCAGCCGGCGGCGGTGCGGGCGGTGGGCGCGGCGATCGGCCGCAACCCGCTGAGCATCGTCGTGCCCTGCCACCGCGTCATCGGCAAGGGCGGCGCCCTGACCGGGTATGCCGGCGGGCTGGAGCGCAAGACGGCGCTCCTGCAGGTGGAGGGATGACCCCCCCGAAGCGGCCTGCGGCCCGGCAAAGCCGGTTCCGCGGTGCCCCTGGACGGCGACCCCTTCACTCCTGCAGGCCACGCACGCATGGAAACAGTGAACCCGCGATGAGCTATTGCAGCCGCGGCAACGTGCCTCTTGTCGCCCCCCGATGCCGCTGACGCTGGCAGCCGAGTTCCTGATGCTGGCGGCGCTCTGGGGCGCCTCCTTCCTGTTCGCGCGCCTGGCCGTGGCCGACTTCGGCCCGCTGCCCACCGCGGCGATGCGCTGCGCCATCGGCGCCGCGATGCTGCTGCCGGTGGTGGTGGTGCGCGGCCAGGTGGCCGAGCTGCGGCGCCACGGATGGGTGGCCGGCTGGATCGGCGTGCTCAATGCCGGCATCCCTTTCGTGCTGTTCACGTTCGCGGTCCAGTACATCGACACCGGTGTCACCTCGCTGCTGAACGCCACCGTGCCGCTGTTCGGCGCGATGGTGGCCTGGGTGTGGCTGAAGGACCGGCCGAACGGCTCGCGCGTGCTGGGCCTGGCGCTGGGCTTTTCGGGCATGGCCTTGCTGGCGCTGCGCACCGGCATGGGCTCCGCCTCCGGCTGGGCCCTGGCGGCCGGGCTGCTCGGCTGCTTTTGCTATGCCCTGGCCGGCAGTGCAACCCGGGTGCACCTGACCGGCGTCCCGGCGATGGTCACGGCCGCGGCCAGCCTGGTCGGAGCCACGCTGGTGCTGGCGATCCCGGCCTGGTGGCTGGCGCCGGCGCACTGGCCCTCGGCGTCGTCCTGGCTGGCGGTGCTGGGCCTGGGCGTGCTGTGCACCGGCCTGGCCTACGCCCTGTTCTTCCGCATCATCGACCGCATCGGCCCGGCGCGTGCGCTCACCGTGACCTACATCGTCCCGGTGTTCGCGGTCACCTACGGCGCGCTCTTCCTGGGTGAGCGCCTCACGTCCTGGATGCTCGGGGCCGGCGCCCTGGTGCTGATCGGCACCGCGCTGTCCAGCGGCTTCGTCGGGCTTCGCGGGCGCGCACGGCAGCCGTCCTGACCCCGCGCGGCGGCCATCCGCCACCCGTGGCGATGCACCGGCGGGGTGCGGCGGTGTGGACCGATCCAGACGAATAGCCTGAAAGAGCCATCCCAAGGCGGCGTTTTCCGACGCTCCAGCTAAGGGCCGGGCCAGATGATCCCTTCTGCACACCTCTTCCCCAGGACGCCACGATGAATCAAGCCCTCGCCGCGACCCTGATCTGCCTTTGCTGCAGCACGACCTTCGCCTGCGAAGGTCTGGCGCATGTCCAGCAGGCGCAGCAGCCGGTCCGCACGATGGTCGCCGCCGCAGTCGACGAACCCGCCAACCTGCGGCGTACCGTCGCCCAGGACGGCCCCGTGCTCGATCGCAAGTCGCTCTACGCGCAGGCTTCGGTCCGCGCGGTGCCCGAGACGCCCCCGGCACCGACCACCGATGCCGACGACTCCTCCAACACCCTGCTGATGGTCGGGCTGGCCCTGATGGCCGGCATCGCGGTCCGACGCTGGGGTGCCGCGCGCCGATGAGTGCTTCGACCCTCGCCAGCCTGGCTGAGAAGGCCGTCAAGTGGAGCGCCATGACCACCGTGGCGAGGTTCGTCCTGCAGCTGGGCGCGCAGGTCGCGCTGGCGCGCCTGCTGGGCCCCGGCAACTACGGCATCTACGGCATCGGCATCGCGGTGCTGACCTTCGCCGGCTTCCTGGCCGGGGCGGGGTTCAGCTGGAATCTCATGCTCGCGCCGCACGTCGACGACGACGACGTCCGCTTCGCCTTCACCTGGCAGACGCTGGCCGGCACGGCCATGGCCGCCGCGATGTACTTCGGCGCCCCGCTGCTGGCCGATTTCTTCGGGGATGCACGGGTCCAGCCCATGGTCCGCTGGCTGGCCCTGGCTTGCGTGCTCACGGCGCTCAGCGCGCCATCGATCTGCCTGCTGCAGCGCGACCTGAACTTCCGGGTGCTGGGGCTGGTGCAGCTGGTGAGCTATGCGATGGGCTACCTGGCCGTGGGCCTGCCCCTGGCCCTGGCGGGCTGGGGCGCGCAATCGCTGGCGATGGCCGCCGTGGTGCAGGCCGCCGTGCTGCTGGTGGGCACCTACGGCGCGCGGCGCCACCCGGTCCGGCCGCTGTGGCGCCACGCCACCGGCGGGCAGGCCCTGGATACCGGCCGCACGGTCTTCTACACCAACGTCGTGAACTGGGTGCTGGGCAACCTGGACCGGATCATCATCGGCCGCCTGCTCAACGCCCACGCGGCCGGCCTGTTCACGCTCGCCTACAACTTCGCGCAGATCCCGCACTCGCTGCTGGTCAACGCCGTGCAGCCCACCTTCCTCGCCTCGGGCGCGAAGCTGTCCGCCGAGCCGCAGCGGCTGGCGCAGGCCTGGATGCTGGTGCTGGGCTGCGTGCTGGTGCTGGTGTTGCCGGCCGCCGTGAGCATGTCGCTGGTCGCGCCCGACCTGGTGGACCTGCTCTACGGCTCGGCTTGGAACGAGGCCGGCTGGGTGCTCGCGGTGATGTTCCTGTGCCTGCCGGCCTGGACCGGCTGGGGCCTGTCGACCCCGGTGCTCTGGAACACCGGGCGCAAGCACCAGGAAGCGCTGCTGCAACTGCCGCTGCTGGCCCTGGCGCTGCCGGCCTGGTGGTGGATCACGCCGCACGGGCTGCGCGGGGCGGTGCTGGTGTCGGCGGTCGTGATCTACCTGCGCGCCGGCCTGATCGTGGCGGCGGGCCTGCGCGCCCTGGGCATGAGCGGGTCGGTGCTGCTGCCGCTGCTGCTGCGCGGTGGCCTGCTGGCCCTGTGGTGCGGCGTCGCCACCCGCGCGGCGCAGGCGCTGGTGGAGCCGCTGGGCCTGCCGGCGGTGTCGCTGGCGGCCGGCACCCTGGCCGCCCTGGCCGCGATGGCCATCGTCGTCTGGGGCCTGCCCCACCTGCTGGGTGAGCAGGCCCGGCTGGCGCTGTCGCGCCTGCTGCCCTTCGTCCGTGCCGCGGCTCCAGCCGGCGTGCCGCCCGTCGCCAAAGGAAGCGAAGCATGATGCGCAAGAAAGCCGGCACGGGGATGCTGCACTGGATCTTCCCGGCCATGATCTTCCTGGCCGCCCTGGAGATGTTCCTGAGCGGACGCGACTTGAGCCAGCAGTACCTGCAGCTGCTGCAGACGGGCGAATCGACCCGCCATCCGCTGATGACGATCGCGCAGCGCTCGGTCTCGGTGCTGCTGCTGGTGGCCTCGGTCGAGCAGATCGCCAACCACTTCGCGCTCAGGCGGCCCACGCCATCGGCCACGCTGCTGATCGCCTTCGTGCTGTACTGGGTCTGCACCGTCGCCTCGCCGGCGCTGTTCGGCGCCAATCCGCTCATCGGCCACGAGTACATGTACTCGCTGTTCGTCGGCGTGGCCGCCTGCCTGGTGGGCCCGGCCGAGTGGCAGCGCATCCTGCGCTCGGCCCGCGACGCGCTGTTCCTGCTGATGCTCGCCGGCGTGCTGGTGGCGCCGTTCAAGCCCGGGCTGGTGATGGACGTCTACTACTCGCAGGGCCTGATCCCGGGTCTGCCCCGCTTCGGCGGCCTGACCGCCCACCCGGTGACCCAGGGCATGCTGGCCCAGGTGGCGCTGCTGGTGCTGTGGTGCATGCCCTACCAGCGGCGCTGGCTGCAGCGCGCCGCCTGGGTGCTGGGCCTGGCGGTGCTTTACCTCGCGCAGTCCAAGACCGCCTGGGCCTCGTTCATCGCCTGCGCGCTGCTGCTGCTGGCCGTGCGCGGCGGTCCCCGCCTGTGGCGGCGCATGAGCGACCCGCGCCAGGGTGGCTTCGGCGTGCTGGTGCTGCTGGGCCTGGTGGTCGGGGTGGCGGGCCTGGCCACCTGGGTGCTGGTGGGCGACGCCTTCGGCCGCGCCAGCGAACTGGCCGACACCCGCGAGGCCGCCCAGCTCATGAGCCTCACCGGCCGCGACCGCATCTGGGTCATCGCCGTGGAGGAATGGCAGCGCAACCCGGTGTTCGGCTACGGCCTGACCCTGTTCGACTCGGCCTATCGCGCGGCGATCAACCTGCCGCACGCGACCCACGCCCACAACCAGTTCCTGGACGACCTCGCCCGCTCCGGCGCCATCGGCGCCAGTGCCCTGGTGATCTACGCCGCCGTGCTGTTCGGGCTGGCCCTGCGCGGCGCCCGCGCCAGCGGTGGCCTGTCGCTCGCCCTGTTCCTCGCCGTGGCCCTGCGCTCGGTCAGCGAGGTGCCGCTGTCCCTCAAGGGCTACGGCACCGAGCTGGTCACGCACCTGCTTCTCATCACCACCCTTGCCGCGGCCAGCGCCCAGCGCCGGACCGAGCCGCGGCCGCAAGCGATGCGCTACGGAGTCGCCTGAATGACCATGCTGTTTTCTGTCGTCATCCCCCTTTACAACAAGGCCCGCTTCATCGAGACCACCATCGGATCGGTGCTGGCGCAGACCTTGCCGCCCCTGGAAGTGATCGTCGTCGACGACGGCTCGACCGATGCCGGCCCCGCCCTGGTGGAGGCCCTAAGTGATCCGCGCGTCAAGCTGCTGCGCCAGCCCAACGGCGGTGTCTCGGCCGCGCGCAACCGTGGCATCGACGCCGCGCGCGGCGACTGGGTCGCCTTCCTGGACGCCGACGATGCCTGGCACCCCGAGTTCCTGGCTGCGCTGGCGCGCGCCCACCGCACCTGCCCCGAAGCCGGCGTGCTCGGCTCGCGCGTGCGATACGTCTACGAAAACCGCGGCGAGCCCTTCGAACCCTGGGCCGTGCCCGAAGCGTTCTGCGAGATCGAGCTGATCGATGACCTGCGCCGGCGCTGGATGAAGAACCTGCCCCTGTGCAGCAGCAGCGTCGCCGTGCGCACCCAGCTGCTGCGTTCCATGCAGACACGCTTCGTGCAAGGCGAGGCCTGGGGCGAGGACCTGGACATGTGGTTCCGGCTGTCCGACCTGACCGGGGTCGCCGTCGTCAACGCGCCCTACGTCACCGTGCGGCACGAGGTGCCCGGCAGCCTGACCCGCCGGGTGCGCGAGCCGCGCAACCCGCCGTTCCTGCTGCGCATGAAACGCGACGCGCTCGACGGCACCATCCCCGCGCGCTACCGCCGCTCGGCGCTGTGGTTCGTGGCCCAGCTGCAGGTGACGATGGCCCGCGAGGCACTTTCGGAAAACAAGCGGCTCGAAGCTCTCTGGTACCTGATGCAAGCGCGCCGCTTCATGTTCACGCGCCGCTGGCTGCTGACCTTCGGCATGGCCCTGTTCATGCCCGTCGGAGTGGCCGAGCGGTGGCAGCGCTGGCGCGTGCGCAGCGCCGACGATTACGCCCAGGAGCCCGCGCAATGAACCCAGCAGATTCTTCCAACGTGCGGCCGGGCCCGGCCCGCATCACCGTGATCATCAAGGCCCTCAACGAGGAGGCGCGCATCGCGCTGGCCATCGAAAGCTCGCTGCGCGCGGTGCAGGGCATCGGCGGCGAGGTGGTGCTGGCCGACTCGTGCTCCACCGATCGCACGGTGGAGATCGCCTTGCGCTACCCCATCCGCATCGTGCAGCTCGCACACCCGCAGGAGCGCTGTTGCGGGGTCGGGCCGCAGCTGGGTTACCAGCACTCGCTGGGCGAGTACGTCTACCTGATGGACGGCGACATGGAGCTGCAGGCCGGTTTCCTGGAGCGTGCCCTGGCCTTCCTGGCACAGCACCCCGAGGTGGCCGGCGTGGGCGGCCGCGTGGTCGAGCGCAACCTCGACAGCCTGGAGTACAGCGAGCGAGCGCGCCGCGAAAAGCACGAGGCGCACCGCGCGCCGGGCCCGGTGGACCGACTCGACGGCGGCGGGCTCTACCGACGCTGCGCGATCCAGGAGGCCGGCTATTTCTCGGATCGCAACCTGCACAGCTACGAAGAGTTCGACCTGGCGGTGCGCCTGCGCGCACGCGGCTGGAAGCTGTGGCGCCTGCCGATCAGCGCCGTGTCGCACGTGGGGCATGACGCACCGCCCTACCGCCTGCTGATGCGGCGTTGGCGCAGCGGCTACGTCTGCGGCGTCGGAGAGTTGCTGCGCTCGTCGCTGGGGCAGCCCTGGCTGCGCCTGGTCTGGCGTGGCCAGCGGGAGCTGCGCCTGTACCTCGGCGTGCTGCTGTGGTGGGCCGTGTTGCTCAGCGTGCCGCTGTGGCCGCTGCCGGTGGCCTGGCGGGTGCTGGCCCTGCTGGGAATGGCGCTGGCGCCGGTGGCCGCGATGGCACTGCGCAAGCGCTCGCTGCAACGCGGCGTGTACGCCGTCGTCTCGTGGTGCTTCAACACGGCGGGTCTGGTGCGCGGGCTGCTGCACCCGCGCAAGGCGACCCAGCAGCCGATTGCCAGCCGCGTGCTGCGCGAGCCGGCCGAGCCTTTCGGCAACGGCGCCGCCGGCGCGCTGCGCCGCTTCCCCACGCCGCCCCGGCCGCCCTCGGCCTATCGTTCCTGATCGACCGCCACCCCCGAATCGATGTCATCCGAAACGCCCCTGCGCCCCACCCTCTCCCCCAAGTCCGCGGCTCTCGCGCCGGCCGATGCGCCCTCGGGTTCGGCGACGCAACAGCGCTTCATCTACATCGGCGGCCCCTGCACGCCCATGGGCGGCGGCATGTACCGCGTGATCGACTACCTGGTGCAGGCGCAGGGCCAGCCATCGACCGGCGACGGCGCCGAGCTGCGCGCGCTGGAAACGCGCGGCAGCGGCGGGGCGGCCACTTCGTTGCTGACCACGCTGGGCGCGGTGGGCAAGCTGGTGCGGGGCCGACTGAGCGGCCGGCTGGCGGGCGTGCACCTGAACGTGGCCGAGCGACTGAGCCTGGTGCGCAAGGGCATCCTGGTGGCTGCCTGCCGCGCGCTGGGCCTGCCGGTGGTGCTGCACGTCCATGCGGCGCAGCTGCACCACGGCTGGCGCAAGCTGCCGCGCCCGGCCAAGGCCCTGCTGCGCTGGATGTTTTCGCTGCCGCAAAGCTGCGTGGTGCTGGGTCCCGCCTCGGCCGAGTTCGTGACACGCGAGCTGGGCGTGCCGGCCGAACGCGTCGAGGTGGTGATCAACGGCGTGCCCGAGCCGCGCCTGGCGCGCCGCGAGCCCGACGGCCTGAACCGCATCCTGTTCGTGGGCAACCTGTCCGAGCGCAAGGGCGTGTCGGACCTGCTGCGCGCGCTCGCCCGGCCTGAGATGGCCGGCCTGCGCTTCACCGCCACCTTTGCCGGCGGAGGTGACGTCGAGGGCTACCGCCGCCTGGCCGACGGACTCGGGCTGGCCGAGCGCGTGCGCTTCACGGGTTGGGCCGACCAGGCCCAGGTCGCCCGGCTGCTGGCCCTGGCCGACGTGCTGGTGCTGCCCTCGTACGACGAAGGCCTGCCCCTGGCCATTCTCGAAGCACTGGCGCAGGGCGTGGCGGTGGTCTGCACGCCGGTGGGCGAGGTACCGCACGTGTTGACCGACGGGCGCGATGCGTGCTTCGTGCAGCCGGGCCAGCCCGACAGCATCGCAGCCGGACTGGCCCGGGTGCTGGGGGACCCCGCCTTCCGACAGCAGCTGGAGCGCGAGGGTCGGGCAATGTACCTGCAGCAGTTCTCGCTGCCTCGCTTCTATTCGCGGGTGTCGGCGATCCACCAGCGGGTGTTCGGGGTGGCAGGGGCGCCAGGGTCGGGGGGATGAGGTTGAGCCGCTGGCGATGATCCGGTTCGCACCGGCGGCTCAGGCGCGAAGCCACTTCTCCAGGCGGATCCGGTCCACCGCCCCGTGGTAGCCGCCCTCCTGGATCGCAATTTCGTGATAGCCGTGCTCGTTGTAGAAACTCCGCGCAGCGGCGTTGTCACGGCGCGCATCCAGTCGCACCCGCTCGGCACCCGCGGCGCGAGCGGCGGTCTCGAGCCAGCGAAGCAGCGCACTGCCCCGCCCCTTGCGCTGGTCGCTGCGGCGCACGGCCAGCAGCACCAGATAGGCGTCGGTGTCCAGGTACTCCATGATCCCGAAGCCGACCAGCTCGTCGCCCGCGTCCACGACCGCGACATTCGTCTCCGGGTGCTGCAGGGCCCGCAGCACGCGCGCGGGCTGCCACGTCCAGGGCAGCCCCTCCTCGATCAGCTCGCGTGACAACGCGGCGATGGCCGCCGCGTCGGCCGCGCGGCCCAGACGGATCGGCGGGTCGACGGTCATGGCGGCGTGGCTTTACTCGTCGGGGATGTCCGGCTCGACCAGCTGGGCCAGCGCGGTGAGCGACTCCTGCCAGCCCAGGTCACACATTTCGGCCGGAATCACCTGCGGAATGCCGTCCTGCACGATCTGCAGGTCGGTGCCACAGGACACGGCCCGCATCGTCACCGTGGTGGTCATCCGGCCCGGCAGGTTCGGGTCGTCGAAGGCCGCGTCGTAGGCGACGCGCCGGCCGGGGTCAAGCGCCAGGTAGGTGCCGCCGAACGAGTGGCTGTGGCCGGTGGAGAAGTTGGTGAAGGACATGCGCCAGGCGCCGCCCACCACCGGCTCCATCTGGTGCACCTGGCCGGTGAAGCCGAAGGGCGGCAGCCAGCGGGCGAAGGCAGCCGGGTCGATGAAGGCGCGGTAGAGCCGCTCGGGCGGACAGCGCAGGACGCGGTGGAAGCGGACGGTCTGGGTCATGGGTTCTCCCAGCGTGGACAAGCAGGATCGCTTGTCCACACGACGAGCGACGGTGCCCCGGATCGACAGCCGCCAGATCCGGAAAAACCCGCAGGATCCGACCGCGGCCTCAGCCGGCCGCTTTCGCTTCCTTGTCGAGCGCGCGCATGGTCGCCGGCATCTCGGCCACGCGCTTGTGGTGCGCCTGCACGGCCGGCACCCGGGACAGGTCGACACCGCAATCCACGCTGCGGCCGGTGGCCCAGAACAGGTAGGCGTCGGGCGCGGTGAAGTGCCCGGCAGCCAGCCAGGGCTGGGTGCGCAGGCGGTCGTCCGCGACCTTCAGCAGGTCGTACAGATCGGCCAGCCCACGGGCTTTCACGCTCGCCTGGGCTTCCTCGCCGTCGGCGAATTTCATGGGCAGGCGGGCGCGGCCGATGGTGGGATGCAGGCCGGTGGCCACATAGGACAGCCAGCTCACCGCCTGCGACCACGCCCAGGCGTCCTCGACGGCCGGCATCAGCTGGGCCTGCGGGAAGAGCCGCGCCAGGTAGGTCGCGATCGCCACGTTCTCGGTCAGCGGACGGCCTTCGTGGACCAGCAGCGGCACCTTGCCCTTGGGGTTCAGGCGCAGGTACTCCTCGGTCTTGTGTTCGCCCTCGTGCATGCGCAGCACGCGCAGCTCGTAGTCGGCGCCAGCCTGTTCCAGCAGGATCAGCTGGGTGCGGGAACAGGCACCGACGCCGTGGAAGAGGGTGAATGGGGCAGTCATCTTCGGGTCTCCATCGTTTCAAGCGGCCATTTCGAGCGGCAGGCCCAGTGCGCCGGCGGCCTGCTGAAGCAGCGGGTCGACCGCCGCCGCATTCTGCGCCACGCCCCACACATAGTTGTCGGGCCGCACCAGCGCCGCCACGCAGCCATGCCGCTGGAACCACTGGGCCGCCACCCCGTCGCACTCGGGCACCGCGCTCAGCGACAGCACGCCGAGCCCAGGCCAGGCCGACCCTGCGACATGCCCGGTGCCGCAGGCCAGCACCAGCCGCCAGCCGTTGCCCAGCAGCTCGTCCATGCGCACGCGCCGCCCGCCTGACTGCAGCCAGGGCTGCGGGAACAGGCTGCCGCGGGCCGGATGCGCCTGCGGCGACAGCAGCCCCTCCTCGAGGCGCGGCAGGATGTCCTGGCGCGGGGTGTCGCGCACCACGCCGCCACTCTCGGCCAGCAGGCGGGCATCACGCTCGCGCGCCTTCGCCGGGTCACGCTCGCAGATCACCGCGCCCACGGCCTTGATGCGGCTGGTGAGCTCGCGCACATGGGCCTTGCGCTCGATGCCGTAGCTGTCCAGCAGCGCCTCGGCAGCGGCGCCCCGCACCTCGCCCTTGAGCACGGCCGCGAGCTTCCAGCCCAGGTTGGTGACGTCGCGGATGCCCTGGCACATGCCCTGCCCCAGGAACGGCGGCTGCATGTGCGCGGCGTCGCCGGCCAGGAACACGCGCCCCTTGCGCCACTGCGCGGCGACCAGGGCATGGAAGCGGTAGCTCGCCTGCCGCCACAGCTCACCGTCCTCGGGGGTGAGCCAGCGCGAGAGCAGCTTCCAGGTTTCCTCGGCGGTGGCGACCTGCTTCGGGTCCTCGCCCGGCTTGAGCGAGATCTCCCAGCGCCGATGGTTCCCGGGCCCGATCACCAGGGTGCAGGGCCGCTCGGGCTCGCAGTACTGCACGCTCACCGGCGGCAGCTTGGCCAGGCCGCGTTCGTTGACCCGCACGTCGACCACCAGCCACGGCTCGTCGAAGGCCAAGTCCTCCAGCGGCATGTCGAGCTGGGTGCGCACCGGGCTGGAGCCGCCGTCGCAGGCGACCGCATAACGCGCGCGCACGGCCTTCTCGAGTCCGGACGCGTCCACCACCCGCAGCGTCACCCCCTCGGCATCGGGCGAGATCTCGCGCATCTCCACGCCCAGGCCCACGGTGACGTTCGGCATCTGCGCGACCCGTGCCCGCAGCACGCGTTCGACCGGCGGCTGGGTGAACACGATGGACGGCGTGTAGCCCTGCGGATAGGGCGGCTCGACCATGGTCATGCGCCGGATCAACTGGCCATCGACGCCGAAGTACTCGGAGGGCGTGAACGGTTCGGTGTACGGCTCGATCGCCTCGACCACGCCGAGCTGCTGGAACACCCGCATGATCTCGTGGTCCAGCGCGATGGCGCGCGGGATCTCGTACACGCCGGGCAGCCGGTCGCAGGCATAGACGGACAGGCCCACCTGGCCCAGCAGGGCGGCCGCGACCACACCGGCCGGGCCGTAGCCGACGATGGCCACGTCATAGGCGTTCACGACTGCTCCGCCTCGATGGGGTTGACCAGGGTGCCGATGCGGTCGATCTCCACCTCGAAGCGATCGCCGGGTTTCATCCACACGGGCGGCGTGCGCGCCTGGCCCACCCCGGCGGGCGTGCCCATCACGATCACGTCGCCGGGCTCCAGCGTCAGCACGTCGGCCAGCAGCTCGATGGTCTCGGCCACGTCGAAGATCATGTCGGAGGTGTCGGCGTCCTGCATCACCTGGCCGTTGAGGCGGCCCTGGATGCGCAGGCCCTTGGCGCCCTCGGGCAGTTCGTCGGCGCTGACCAGCACCGGGCCGAAGCCGCCGGTGGCGTCGAAGTTCTTGCCGATGGTCCACTGCGGCGTGCGCTTCTGGTAGTCGCGCACGCTCATGTCGTTGAAGCAGCTGTAGCCGAAGACGTAAGGCAGGGCGTCGGCACGGCGGGTGTGGCGCGGCACGCGGCGGCCGATCACCAGCGCCAGCTCGGCCTCGTAGTCGAACCTGGAGGACACGCGGGGCACCACGCCCGCGTCGCCATGGGCGATCAGCGAGCTCGCGCCACGGAAGAAGAACCAGGGGTACTCGGGCTTGTCCCGTCCGCCTTCCTTGGCATGGTCGAAGTAGTTCAGTCCCAGGCACACGATCTTGCCCGGCTCGGGCACCAGCGGCGCCAGCTTCACGCGGGCCAGGGGCATGCGCGCGGACGAACCGCCGATGGCCTGGCGGGCGGCGGCCGCCAGGTCCACGCCGGCCTCGAGCGCGGCGCGCAGGTCAGGGGGGACCTGGGGGTCGGCATCGTGCAGGTCGATCAGCTGGTCGCCGTCGACCACGGCCAGGCGGGGCGTCTGGTTGCGCAGGTAGGTGGTGAATTTCATGGTCTGCGAAGGGATGTGGAACAAGGGAGGCGCGCGCACCGGACCGGGCGCCGCGCCGCGCGATGGATGAACGGTGAAGAAAGCGGGCTTCAGCTCGGCACGAAGGTCACCCGCCGCTGCGCCTCCTTGAGCGACGCCCCCGGTGGCGGCGAGATCCCCCACTGGTCGATGCGACCCGGCGGCCACTTCCATTCGTCGGGGCCGCGGGTGACGTAGCTCTCGTCGATCTGCTGCACCTCGGCGGTGTATTCGATGACCAGGCCGAACGGGTCGATGAAGTAGTTGAAGAGGTTGTCGCCCGGGCCGTGCCGGCCCGGGCCCCACTGGATCGGAAAGCCCGCGTCGCGCATGCGCCCGCCGCCACGCATCACCGAGTCGGCGTCGGGCATCAGGAAGGCGATGTGGTTGAGCGCATCGTTGTCGGACACGCCCACCGCCACCGAGTGGTGGTCGGCGTTGCAGTTCATGAAGGCGATGGCCACGGTGCGGTCGGCCAGGCGAAAGCCCAGTGCCTCGGTCAGGAAGCGCTGCGTGTCGTCCACCGCGTGGCTGTTCAAGACCACGTGGGTCAGGCGCACCGGGTGGTCGCGCCGGGGCGGATCGGCCTCGCGCCGGGCATCGCCATGCACCACCTGGAACAGGCGGCCGTGCGGATCGCGCAGCAGCAGGCCGGTGCCGCCGGCGGGATCGTCCGGCACCGGGCCGATGGCCTGCACGATGCGGCCACCGGCGCGCCGCGTGTGCTCCCCGATGGCCTCGAGCGCCTGGGCGCTGCGCGCACGCAGCGTCACGTGGCGGATCTGCGGCACCTCGGCGCTGCACCGGTGCAGCGCCAGCACATGGTGGTCGCTGCCGCTCGCGCGCAGGTACAGCGCATCGGGCGTGCGATGGGCCACGGCCAGGTGCCACACCTCGGTGTAGAAAGACTCGGCCTGGGCCAGGTCGGGGACGTTGAGGGAGACGCTGCGCAGCGCCTCGATCCAGGGTGAACTCATGGTGGTCGTCTCTCAGGTGCTCGGAAGGTGTTCAGACCTTCGCCATGCCGAGGAAGCGCTCGGCATTGCCGCGCACCAGCTGGCGCGCGACCTCGGGTTCGAATCCGCACGCGGCGATGCGGTCGACCGGGCGCGGCTCATGGAAATTGAACGGGTAGTCACTGCCGATCATCAGCTGCGACGCGCCGAAAGTGGCCACCCCGTGCGACAGCGTCGCGGCGTCGAACACCAGCGTGTCGTAGAACAGGCGCCGCGCCTGCTCCAGCGGCGCCTGCCGCAGCTGCTCCTTCAGCGCCGGGAACACGTCCCAGCCCTGCTGCAGGCGCGGCAGCAGCGAGGCCAGCGTGCCGCCGCCGTGGCTGAACGCGATGCGCAGGCCCGGGCGGCGCGGCAGCAGGTTGCCGGTGATCACCGAGGCCGCGGCCAGGCCCACGTCACCGGGATAGCCCAGCACCTGCTGCAGGGCCGGCGGGCCCAGCAGGCGGTCCATGCCGGCCGGGCGGATCGCGTGCACGAACACGGCCGCGTCCAGCGCCTCGCAGGCCTCGAAGAAGGGATCGAACTCGGGCGCGCCGATCGGGCGGCCGTTGATGTTGCTGCCGACCTCCACCGCCGCGAAGCCCAGGCTTCGCACCACGTATTCGAGCTCGCGGATGGCCAGCTGAACGTCCTGCAGCGGCACCGCGCCCATGCCGGCGAGCTGGCCGCCCGACTCGGCCACCATGGCGGCGATCGAGTCGTTCAGGAAGCGCTGCAGCTGCTGGCCATCGGCCGGTCGCATCCAGTACGACAGCAGCTCGGGCATGGGCGAGACCACCTGCAGGTCCAGGCCCATGGCCGGCAGGTCGGCCAGCCGGCGGCCCACGTCCCAGCAGCGGTCGGACACGGTGCGGTACACCTTGCCCGAGATCATCACGTTCCGGTGGCAGGGCTGCGAGGCCGCGGCCATCGAGGGCCAGTCGGCCGGCATGGCCGAGCCGATGTAGGCCGGAAAGTGCTCCGGCACCACGTGGGCATGGGCGTCGATGCCGCAGCCGCAGGCCGCCGGGTGGACGTGGCTCACGAGGCTCACTCCGCGGAGATGCCCAGCGTCTTCACCAGGCCGGCCCAGCGCTCGCGCTCGGCCTTCATGAAGGCCTCGAACTCGGCGACGCCCATCCGGGTCTCGGGCAGCGAGCCCAGCGACTTGATGCGCTCGGCCACCTCGGGCTGCTGCACCACGGCCTCCAGGTCGCGGTTGACGCGGGCCACGATGTCCGCGGGCGTGCCGGCCGGCGCGAACAGGCCGTTCCAGCCGGTGTACTCGAAGCCGGGGAAGGTCTCCGACAGCGCCGGCACGTTGGGCATGTCGGGCAGGCGGCGCGGCGTGCTCACCGCCAGCGCGCGCACCTGGCCCGATTCCAGGAAGGCCTTGATGCCGGCATAAGGCAGGCACACCAGCGGCGTGCGGCCGCCCACCACGTCCTGCAGCGCCTCGGGGGCCTTGGTGTAGGGCACGTGATTGAGCTTCACGCCCGCCATGCTGGCCACCGCGTCGGCCAGCATGCCGGAGAACTGCTTGGGTCCTTCGGTGGCGATGGCCACCTGCCCCGGATTGGCCTTGGCCTGGGCCACGACGTCGGCCAGGGACTTGAACGGGCTGCCGGCCGCGGTGGCGATGATGAAGGGGCTGCGGCCCACCAGGCGCACGGGCGCGAAATCCTTGGCCGGGTCGTAGGGCAGCGCCTTGAAGGTGAACACGTTGGTCACCATCGCCGCGGTGGTGGCGAAGTAGTAGGTGTAGCCGTCCGGCGCCGAGCGCGCGGCGGCCTGCGCGCCGATCACGTTCTGGCCGCCCGGGCGGTTCTCCACGATCACCGGCTGCGGCCATTTGCGGCCCAGCTGGTCGGCCAGGTAGCGCGCCAGGATGTCGGGGCCCGAGCCGGCGGCGCTGGAAACGATCCAGCGCACCGGGCGCTGCGGCCAGCCGTTCTGGGCCAGGGCGGGGAGGTGGGCGGCGAACGGGGCCAGGGCGGCCGCGCCGATGAAGGCTCTGCGTTGCATGAGGGCTTGTCTCCGGGTGTCCAGGACTTCGGATGCTAGGGACCGGGCCTGCTATTGAAAAGATGATGGGCCGAATACATAGAATCGATGCGATGGATATTCGTCAGGTCGACCTGAACCTTCTGGTGATCTTCGATGCGATGGCGCGGCTGCGCAGCGTCAACCGCACGGCCCAGGCCGTGGGGCTGAGCCAGCCGGCGACCAGCGCCGCCCTGGCCCGCCTGCGCGCGCTGTTCGACGACCCGCTGTTCGTTCGCACCGGCACCCAGATGGAGCCCACGCCGCGCGCGCAGGAACTGGCGCCGGCCGTGCGCCGTGTCGTCGAGACCATCTCCACCGAAATCCTGGCCCCGGCGGCGTTCGAGCCCGCCACCGCGCAACGGTGCTTCACCATCGTCACCCCGGACATCGGCGAGGTCAGCTTCCTGCCGCCCGTGCTGCGGCAGCTGCGCCAGGAAGCCCCGCAGGTGCAGCTGCGCGCGGTGGCCAAGCCGCGCGAGGCGGCGGCGGCCGCGCTGGAATCGGGCGAGGCCGATCTCGCCGTGGGCTTCTTCCCCGACCTGCACAAGGCGGGCTTCTTCCAGCAGGGGCTGTTCAAGACCTCCTACGTCTGCATCGCCTGCGCCCGCAACGCGCAGGCGCCGTCCCGCATGACGCTGCGGCAGTTCCTCGATGCGCGGCACATCGTGGTGCTCCCCAACGGGCGCGAGCACCTGCTCGACCGGTTCCTGGCCGACAAGGGCTGGCGCCGGCACGTGACGCTGGAGCTGTCGCACTTCATGAGCCTGCTGGCCCTGTTGCCCGGCACCGACCTGATCGCCACCGTGCCGGAGGACATCGCCACGGTGGTGGGGCGCCATGTGCCCTTGAAGATCATCGAACTGCCGTTCCGGGCGCCACGGCTGGACGTGCAGCAGTTCTGGCACCGGCGCATGCAGCAGGATCCGGCCAACCGCTGGCTGCGCGGCCTGTTCCATTCGGTGAACCGGCGCGAGCCGGGCATGCCGCTGGCGCAGCCGCCGGGTTCGCGGTGAAGCCGTTCCTGCCTTCCCGAGCGTCAGGCCACGGCCCGCCCCCACCTTCGACGAACTCAGGGGCTGGGCCCGGCCGGGTCCGGACCGGCCTGCCCCTCTTGCAGCAATGCCTCCAGGTCCCGCAGCGTATTCGCCTCGTGCAGCGGCTTGTCGTGCCGGATCCGCAGCATGCGCGGAAAGCGCACCGCGATTCCGCTCTTGTGCCGCGTGCTGCGGTTGATGCCCTCGAAGCCCAGCTCGAACACCAGCGTCGGCCGCAGGCTGCGCACCGGCCCGAACTTCTCGATGGTGGTGCGGCGGATCAGCGCATCCACCTGCCGGAACTCCTCGTCGGTCAGTCCCGAATACGCCTTGGCGAAAGCCACCAGCTGCAAGGCACCCGCCCGTGGCGGCTCGCGCCGGGCGACGGCCTCGACCACGGCATCGGCTTCCTCGCGGTCCCGGGGCGCACGGTTCCACACGGCGAAGGTGTAGTCGGTGTGGATCGAGGCGCGCCGGCCGCTGCCGGGCTGCGCGTACACCAGCACGCAGTCGATGCTGAAGGGCTCGACCTTCCACTTCCACCACAGGCCATCCGACTTGGTGCGCCCGGTGCCGTAGGCGGCGTCCAGGCGCTTGAGCATGAAGCCCTCCACGCCCAGCTCGCGCGAGCGCTCGCGGCGTTGCGCCAGTTCGAGCCAGGAGCCGGCCCGCTCCACCGGCGACAGCTTGATCGGCCGCCCCTGCAGCAGCGCCTCGAGCCGGGCGCGGCGCTCGGCCTGCGGCAGGGAACGCAAGTCCTGCCCGCCTTGCTCCAGCAGGTCGTAGGCCATGAAGCTCACCGGCGCATCGGCCAGCACCTTGCGGGTGACGTTCTTGCGGCCGATGCGCTGCTGCAGCAAGGCAAAGGGCGCAGGCCGCCCCTGCCCGGCCGACCACGCCAGGATCTCGCCATCGAGCACCGTGCCATCGGGCAGCGCCTGCGCCAGCTCGACGATCTCGGGGAAGCGCTCGGTCACCGGGTCCTCGCCGCGTGACCAGATCCACACCGCACCGCCGCGCTTGATGACCTGGCCGCGGATGCCGTCGTACTTCCACTCCACCTGCCAGTCGGACGGCGGCCCGAGCCGGCTGGCGAACAGCTCGGGCGGCGCATCGAGCGGGTGGGCCAGGAAGAAGGGATAGGGCTGGCCCTCCTGCAGCGCGGTGGCGGCCGCGTCCAGCGGCGCGATCAGCGCCTGCAGGCGCCCGGCGCTGGGCATGGCGCGGCCATCGGTGTAGCCCATCATGCGCTGGGCCACCAGCTTGGCGTCGATGCCGGCGTGGGCGGCCAGGGCGCGCTGCACCAGCAGCCGGCTGACCCCCACGCGGAAGGCACCACCGACCAGCTTGACCAGCAGGAACCGGCCCTGCGCATCGAGTTCGGCCCAGTAGCCGCGCACGCGCTCGGCGACCTCGGCCGGGGGCAGCCCGCGCAGCGGCAGCAGGCGCTGCTCCACCCAATCGGCCAGGCCCAGGGTGGAAACCATTTCGCCACGCGGCAGCACGTGGGCGATGGTCTCGGCCAGGTCCCCCACCGCCTGGTAGCACTCGTCGAACAACCAGGGCGCGATGCCGGCCTCTTCGCAGGCCAGCGCCGCCAGCGTGGACATGGGCGCCACCTGCCGCGGCTTTCCGCCGGCCAGGAAGTACACCGCCCAGGCGGCGTCGCGCGGTTCGGCCTGGGCGAAGTAGCGCTGCAACGCCTCCACCTTGGCCGTGGTCGACGTGGTGGCGTCGAGCTCGGCGAACAGGCGGGCGAACAGCCTCATGCCAGCCAGCCACGCCCGAGCATGAGGGCGAACAGCACCAGCACGCCGGCGAAGGCGGGCCAGCCCAGGGCGAACCAGATGCCGAACCAGCGGTGAAAGCGCGGGTCGAGCCCGGCGATGGACGTGGCCGCGCGGGCCGCGTTGCGCAAGCGGATTTGCAGCGCCACCACCGGCAGCCAGCACACGCCGACGAAGACGTATACCGCCGCCACCCAGGCGATCCAGGGGCTGGTCCAGCTGCCGCCGGCCAGGTGCCAGAGCAGCGCACCCGTCACCGGCTGCACGGCCGCCGCGACGGCGGTGAACACGGTGTCGGCCGTGACGGTGAGTGACAGCACCCCCTGCAGCAGGCCCAGGTTGTCGTCGCGCAAAGCGCGCCGATAGCCGAACCAGGCGAAGAAGGCGATGCCCATGCCGGTGCCGAACAGCACGGACGCGCCGACCAGGTGGAGGTATTTCAGCGCGAGATAGGTCATGGGCCCTCCACAGTTGGTTCTTCGTTCTCCAGGCGCTCGTCGCCCCACTCCGTGGCCAGCGCCTGCGCCTGCAGGCCCTGCTCGCACAGGTGGCGCACCAGCGGCGCGGTGTTGCCGTGCGTGACGATCACGCGCGGCGCGCCGGTCGCGGCGATGGCCTGCTGCAACCCGGGCCAGTCGGCGTGGTCCGAGAGCACGAAGCCACGGTCGTAGCCGCCACGCCGGCGCGCGCCGCGCAGCTGCATCCAGCCGCTGGCGAAGGCGACACGGCTGTCGCCGAACCGGCGCAGCCAGGTGCTGGCGGTGGCGCTCGGCGGGCACAGCACCAGCGCGCGGCGCAGCTCGGCGCGATCGGCGATCTCGGTCACCAGCCGGGTCTCGCGCAGGGCCACGCCGGCGTCGCGGTAGGCGCGGTTCAGCGGCTGCACCGCCCCATGGACCACGATGGCGCCGATGGACGGGTCCACCCCGCTCAGGATGCGCTGCGCCTTGCCGAAGCTGTAGCAGGCGATCACGCTGGCCCGGCCGACAGCCGCGTTCTGCGCCCACCAGCCGTTGATCTCGGCGAACAGCTCGGCGTCGGGCGCCCAGCGGTAGATCGGCAGGCCGAAGGTGGATTCGGTGATGAAGACGTCGCAGCGCACCGGCTCGAACGGCTCGCAGGTGGGATCGGGCGCCACCTTGTAGTCGCCGCTGACCACCCAGATCCGGCCGCCGTGCTCGATGCGCACTTGCGCCGAGCCCAGCACATGGCCCGCGGGGTGCAGCGAGACCGTGACGCCGTGGTGCTGGATGCGCTCGCCGTAGGCCAGCGCCATCAGGTCGATCTCGCCCAGGCGCGCGCGCAGCACGCCCTCGGACGGCGCCGCCGCGAGGTAGTGGCCATGGCCCTGGCGGGCATGGTCGCCATGCGCGTGGGTGATGACGGCGCGCGCCACCGGCCGCCAGGGATCGATGTGGAAGTCGCCGGCCGGGCAGTACAGGCCCTCGGGCCGGGGCACCAGCAGATCTTCCCGTTCGGTCACAGGTACTTCTTGCCCTGCACCAGCAGGGCCAGGCGCATCACGCCGAGGGCGAGGTACTCCAGCACCCGCCCGCGCCAGGGCCGGCGGGCGTACTGCTCGGGGTCCATCACCCGGCCCTGGTGCGCGATGGCGTGCAGCAGGCGGGTTCGCAAGGCGCTGGCAAAGGCCGCGTCGTCCACCATGAGGTTGGCCTCGCGCGCCAGCAGCAGGCTGAGCGGATCGAGGTTGGACGAGCCCACCGTGGCGATGCGCCGGTCGACCACCGCCACCTTGGCATGCAGGAAACTCGGTGAATATTCATGGATCTCCACGCCGGCCTTGAGCAGCGCGTCGTAGACCGGGCGCGAGGCGTAGTACTGCATGAAGTACTCGTAGCGGCCCTGCAGCAGCAGCACCACCCGCACGCCGCGCCGCGCCGCCCGCACCAGCGCCCGCCGCAGCCGCCCTCCCGGCACGAAGTAGGCGTTGGCGATCAGCACCTCCTCCTGGGCCCGCCCGATGGCGCGCAGGTAGGCCTTCTCGATGTGCCGGCGGTGCCGCACGTTGTCGCGCAGCAGGAGCGCGACGCGGGCCCGGCCCGCCGGCTCGGCGCCGGGCCGGGGCGCGAGGGGTGCCGGGGGCGGCAGGCTCTCGGCCAGCGCGCCGGGGTCGAGCTGGCGCACGGCGCGCAGCCGGTGCCACAGCTGCGCCATCGCGTGCCGCACGTCACGCGCGACCGGCCCGCGCACCTGGACCGCGAAATCCAGCCGCGGCGAGTCGAGCGCGCCGTGGTTGGGGTCGTGCCAGTCGTCCAGCAGGTTGATGCCGCCGCAGAACGCCAGCTCGGCATCCACCGCGCACAGCTTGCGGTGCAGCCTCCGCCAGCTGCCCGGCCACAGCACCCCCATGCTGCCGATGGGCGCGTAGAACTGCCACTGCACGCCGGCCCGCTCCAGGCGCTCGCGCCACTCGGGCGGCACCTCGGACGTGCCGAAGCCGTCGACCAGCACGCGCACCGTGACGCCGCGCCGCGCCGCGCGCTCCAGCGCCTCGGTGACCGCGACGCTGGTGCCGGTGAAGTCCCAGATGTAGGTCTCCAGCCAGACCTCGTGGCTCGCCGCATCCAGCGCCCGCACCAGCGCCGGGAACAGCTCCGCGCTGCCTTCGAGCAGTTGCAGCTCGTGTCCAGCTCGCAGGGTGGGCAGACGCAGCGACACGTGCGGGCCTCAGAACGCGAATTCCGCGACCAGCGGCAGGTGGTCGGACATGCGCCACCAGATGCGTCCACGCGGGATCATCAGGTTCAGCGGCTTCAGGCCGCGGGCATACACGTAGTCGAGCTGGGTCAGGGGCAGGCGCGACGGGTAGGTCAGCGCGCGCTGCCAGTCGCAGTCGCGCAGGCCCAGCGCCTTCATCGGCTGGCGCAGCTTGGCGCCCCAGTCGTTGAAGTCGCCGGCCACCAGCAGCGGCTCGCCGCGGGGCACCTCGCGCTCGATGAACTGCGACAGCTGGTCCACCTGCCGCACCCGGCTGGCGGCGATCAGCCCCAGGTGCACCACCACCACGTGCACCGGGCGATCGGCGATCTGCAGGCAGACGTGCAGCAGGCCGCGCTGCTCGAAGCGGTGGTCCGACATGTCCTCGTGCCCGTGCGAGACCACCGGCCAGCGCGAAAGCAGCGCGTTGCCATGCTCGCCGTGCCGCGTGACGGCATTGGTCTGGTAGACGGCCTGGTAGCCCTCGGGGCACAGGAACTCGGCTTGCGGCAGTTCGGGCCAGCGCTTGAAGTAGCGGGCATGGGCGCGGTGCAGCCGCCGCACTTCCTGCAGGCACACCACGTCGGCATCGAGCTGCTCGATGGCATGGCCCAGGTTGTGGATCTCCAGCCGCCGGGCCGGCCCGATCCCCTGCACGCCCTTGTGGATGTTGTAGGTCGCCACCCGGAGGACTTCGGTCATCGGAGAAATTCTGGCAGCAAGAGGATGGCTTCGGCGTTGGACGGCGAGAAGCAGGCGTCGGCCGCCTCGCGCCACGGTAACCATCGGAAAGCGGTGTGTTCGCGCGGGTCCAGCAGCACGGGCGTGCCCGCCGGCACGCACAGGCCGAACACGTGCTCGGTGTTGCGCGTGACGCCGGGTGCGTAGCGGTGCAGCCAGCGGGGGTAGATGTCGTAGATGTTGGAGATACCCCAGTCACGCAGGCCGGCGTGCAGCAGCGTGCCGGGGCCGCAGGCGATGCCGGTTTCCTCGAAGACCTCACGCGCGGCGGTCTGCGAAAGGTCCTCGCCCCGGTGGTCCTTGCTGCCGGTGACCGACTGCCAGAAGCCCGGCGCATCGGCCCGGTTGATCAGCAACACCTCGAGCTCGGGCGTGTGGATGACCACCAGGACGGATTCGGGGACTTTGAAGGAGTCGCGTGGGGGCTGCGACACCGGGGCTCGTTCCCTAGTAGCCACTGAGCACCGCATCCATCGCAGCGCAGATGTCGCTTGCAAGGTGTGAGAAGCCGGCGACCGGTTCCCTCAACAAGCGCAGCGGTATGGGGGCGGCCAGGTGGGGCATCAGCACCAGGCGTTCACCACGGACCTCGACCATGGGGCAGAGGTTGCCCGGGAGGTGCGTGACGCCTGACCCGACTCGCGACAGCGGCATGACCAGCCGGGTCGCGAGTTGCTCGATCAATGCACTCTGTACGTCCAGCACGTACGGAACGAGGTCTCGGGTGCTGCGGTTCGGATTCTCGAAGACATCGAACTGAGCCATCGTTCAGGTCCGCTCGTCCCAGCCCACGATCCCCTCGCACCACAAACCGCGTTCTTCGATCTGCCGGTTCTGCCACTCGAACCACTCGCGGTACTTCTCCTCGAACTCCTTCTTGCGCTGTTCCAGCGACTGGCGCCGGGCGGCACTCTTCAGCGCCTGGTACTCCGCGAAATCGATCAGGACCGTGTCGGGGCGGCCATCCTTCTCGATGACCACCGGCTCGATCTTGGCCTGGCTGCAGTAGTAGCCGAACCGGTTCTTGGCGTCAGTGGCAGTCACTTGCATGGGGCCTCTCCTCAGGAAGGGAATGGCCATTTTAGCCATCACCCTGCGCAAGCAGCACCGCCGCCGGCAACACCGCGAAGGCCTCGGCCAGGGCGATCCGCCCCTGCCGCACCACCACTTCGCGCCCGTCGAGCAGGCTGCGCAGCCGGGTGCCGTCGGGCAGCTCGCAGGCGGCCCAGGTGTCGCCCCAGGTCGCCTCGCCCAGCGGCGCCGATCCGGCGTCGGCTGGCAACCGCGACCACAGCCGCCCGGCCAGCGTGAACAGCCGGACGGCGCCGTGGCCGCGTGAGAAGCCCAGCACGTGCTCGCCGTGCGCGCCGCCGGTGGCCAGCGGCTGGTAGTCGCCCAGGCGGAACAGCTCGGGCTTGTCGCGCCGCAGGCCGAGCAGCCGCCAGGTGATCCAGAGCTTGGCGCGGCCGTCCAGCGGGCTCTCCCCCAGCGCCTGCGCGCCGGCCTCGCCGGTCGCCTCGAAGGCGTCCAGCACGCGGGCCAGGCCCTCATAGTCCACCGGCCGCCGGTTGTCGGGGTCAACCAGCGTGAGGTTCAGCGTCTCGTGGCCCTGGTAGGTGTCGGGCACGCCGGGCGAGGTGTACTTGACCAGCGTGGTGCTGAGGCTGTTGAGGGCGCCGAACCACGCGACCTGCCGCGCCAGGGCCTGCAGGTCGGGCAGGAAGGCGTTGTCCGCTCCCGGCGCGAGGATCGCCTGCACGAAGCCGGTGACGGCCGACTCGTAGGCCTCGTTCGGCTGGGTCCAGCGGGTGCGCCGCTTGGCCTCGCGCAGGGCCTTGCGCATGTAGCCCAGGATGCGCTCCACGTAGCCCTCGTCCACGCCTTCCAGCGGCAGCGTGCCCAGCAGGGTCTGGTACAGCAGGTACTCGTCAGGCGCGCTGGGCGCATCGTCGGGCGCGCCCGCCGCCATCAGCCGCTCGCGCACCGGCCGGTTCATCGCCCGCCAGCGGCGCAGCGCCAGGCGCCAGACGGGCGGCATCTCGCTGAGCACGTCGATGCGGTTGCGCACGTCCTCGGAACGCTTGTGATCGTGCGTGGCCGTGGCCAGCATGGTGTGCGGCCAGCGCCGGCAGCGGTCGCTGCTGGCTTCGTGGAATTGCGCGACCGTCATGCCGAACTGGGCCGGCTCGCCGCCCACCTCGTTCAGCGAACTCAGCGGGAACCAGCGGTAGAAGGCGGTGTCCTCCACGCCCTTGGCCGCCACCGGCGAGCTGAACTGCTGCATGCGACGCGCGAAGCGCCGCACCCGCTCGGCCAGCTCGGGCGAGGCGTCGGGCAGCGTCTGCGCCAGCAGGGTCCGGCGGATGAACTCGAAGACCGACAGGTCGGCGTCCTCGGAGTGGCCCATGGCGGCCTCGACCGCCCAGTCGACGAAGCGCCGGTCCTGCAGGGACGGGCCGTCCACCAGGTAGGTGCGGTACACCGGCAGGCAGGCCACCACGTCGGCCAGCGCGCGGCGCAGCGCGTTGAGCGTGTAGTCGCGGGTGCGGCGGTGGCCACGCGCGATGCGCAGCAGCTCGGTGCTGAGCGTGGTCAGCTCCGACGCCAGCGAGGTCCGCATGATGTCGATCTTGGCCACGCGCGCCACTTCGTCGAAGCTGTCGCGTTCGCCGGTGAAGCGTTGCCAGATCTGGATGAAGCGGGCCTGCGCCGTGGTGTCGACCATGACGCCGTTGACCACGTTGGCGAAGCGGTAGCCGGTGGTGCCGTGCACGTGCCAGGACTCGGGCACGTCCTCGTGGCCGGCGGCGATCTTCTCGGCCACCACGTAGAGCGGACGGCAGGGCCGGCCCGCTTCGTCCTCCTCGGTCAGGGCCAGGCCGGCACGGCTGGCATAGCCTTCCTGCAGCATGCGGAAGTAGCGCGCCGGGTCGTACAGGCCATCGGGATGGTCGATGCGCAGGCCGTCGACCGCGCCCTCGGCCGCCAGCCGCAGCGCCATGTCCTGCGTGGCCTCGAACACCTCACCCCGCTCCATGCGCAGCGCCGCCAGTTCGCCCACATCGAAGAAGCGCCGGTAGTTGATCTCGTCCGACGCCACCCGCCAGTACGCCAGGCGCCAGGCCTGCGCCTCGACCAGCTGGTGGAGCTGATCGCGCGCATCGGGCGCGTTGAAGCCGGCCACCCCCTGCGCCAGCGCCTGCGCCACCGCCGGCTCCCGCGACAGCAGCCGCGACAGACGCGCCTTGAGCAGCTCCTTGTCGCGCGCCCGCTCGATGCGGGCGGCGTCGCTGTCGGCCTCGCGCCCAGGCAGGTGGCCGAAGGCGTCGGCGATGCTGGCCAGCCGCGCCGCCAGGTCGGGGTCTTCCAGTCGGCGCGAGGCCGGCAGCAGCACCAGCGGGTAGGTCTCCGGTGCCAGCGGCAGGCGGTGCTCGAAGTAGTGCACCGACAGCGCGCCGCGCGCCGCGTCCAGCTGCAGGGCGAGGTCGCCGCGTTCGAGCACGTCGCCATAGTGGTCCCCCAGCAGCGGCACCAGCAGCTTGCCGGCCAGCTCCGCGTTCAGCGGGTTCCAGTCGATGTCGAAGTGCTGCGCGTACAGCGAGGCCGGGCCGTTCTCCAGCACGTCGATCCACCACGCGTTGTCGCCGCCCCAGACGCCCATGTGGTTGGGCACCAGGTCCAGCAGCAAGCCCATGCCGCGTTCGCGCAGCGCCGCCAGCAGCCGCTGGAAACCTGCCTCGCCGCCCAGCTCGGGGCTGATCTCGTCGTGCGCCACGACGTCGTAGCCGTGCGTGCTGCCGGGGCGGGCCCGCTGCACCGGCGAGCAATAGAGGTGGCTCACGCCCAGCCGGTCGAGGTACGGCAGGATGCGCACCGCCTCGTCGAAGCCGAAGTCCTTGTGCAACTGCAGGCGGTAGGTGGCGCGCGGAATGCGGGCCTGGCAGGCGCGGGCGGCATCCGCCGGGCGGCGGCGCGGCCGCACTTGCGCCAGGCGCGCGGCCAGTCCCTGCCAGCGTGCGTCCTGGCCCAGGTCCTCCAGCCCCGTCTCCAGCTTGCGGCGCCAGTTCGGGTGCTGGTCCACCGTACCGGGCAGGTTGGCCTGGTCGGCCATGCCCAGCACGTCCTCCAGCTGGACCATCATCACCGCCGAGGGCGCGCCCGCCAGCCAGGCGTGCACCGCCTGCACCACGGCCGCGTCGGGCGTGGCCGCGCCGGCCGCGGCGGCCACCTGCGACGGCGTGAGCAGGCCCTCGCGCTGCACCGCCAGCAGCAGCCGCACGCGGTCCTGCGCGCGCTCGAGCAGCTGGCGCTGCAGCAACTCCGGCGCGGGAAACAGCTGCAGTTCCTGCCGCAGGCGCAGGTCGTGTCCGGACCACCAGCCGGCCAGCGTGGGCAGGTCGTGCGTGCTCACGGCCACCAGCGCGTGCAACGGGTACTGCGCCGGCGCCTTGAAGTCGCCGTCCTCGCCGCGCTCGAAGTACAGCAGGCGATAGGACAGCACGCCCGCGCGGGCGAGCCCGGTACGCACCTCCTCGGCCACGGTGCCCAGGTCTTCACCGATCACCAGGCACCGCTGGCGCTGGCTCTCCAGGGTGACGATGGCCAGCAGCTCGTCGAGGCGGTAGTGCACGTAGGCGCCGTCCCGGGGCGAGTGGCCGGGAGGAATGCAGAACAGGCGCATCAGCGCCATCACGTGGTCGATGCGCAGCGCGCCCACGCCGTGCATGTTGGCCCGCAGCGCCTGGATGAACAGGTCGTAGCCGCGCGCGCGCAGCCGGTCGGGCCGCAGCGGCGGCAGCCCCCAGGACTGGCCCTGCGCGTTGAATTCGTCGGGCGGAGCGCCGACGCCGGCATCGAGCGCGAAGCAGTCGCTGGCGCCCCAGGTGTCGGAGCCGCCGCGGTCGACCGACACCGCCAGGTCGAGGTACAGGCCCACGCCCATGCCGCGGGACAAGGCCTGGCGCCCGGCCCGCTCCAGCTGCACCCGCGCCTGCCACTGCAGGAACTGGAACCAGCGCACGAGGTCGGCCTCGCGCTCGGCGAAGTCGCGCACCTCGGGTGAATCGGGGCGTTGGTAGGCCTCGGGCCAGGCCGGCCAGCCCCACACCGAGGCGTCGTCCGCATGGAAGCGCGCCTGCAGCGCCTCGAACAAGGCATGCAGCCGCAACGCCTCGCCACCGGCCTGCACGAAGGCCAGGAACTCGGCGCCGGCCCCATCGCGCGCGGCCTGGCCGCCCTCGCCCAGGCTGTGTTCACGGAAATGGGCCCAGAGCAGTTGCAGGACCTCGAGCTTGGCGGCGGCCACGCCGGGGTAGTCGACCAGCGGCGCCTCGCGCAACCCGGCCAGCCGCGCCTGGAAGGCGGCCGACTGCACCCGTTGCCGGGCCGCGTCGCAACTGTCGTAACCCACCGCCGATTCGACGTCGATGTAGAGCACGTTGAGGAAACGGCGCGAGGACGGGCTGTAGGGACTGAGGTGCGCCGGGTTGTGCGGGAACAGCGCGTGCAGCGGGTTCAGGCCCACGATGCCCGCGCCGCTTTCGGCCGCGCGCGTCACCAGCGCGGCGAGGTCGCTGAAGTCGCCCATGCCCCAGTTGCGGCGCGAGCGCAGCGCGTACAGCTGCACCGCCGGCCCCCACACCTTGCCCTCGCCCTCCAGGGCCGGGGGTCGCCAGCAGCGCGCCGGCGCGGCGATCACGACCGCCTGCGCGTCGAGCCCGTCGACCGACAGGCGGTGGTAGCCCGCCGGCAGGCCGGGCGCGATCTGCAGGCGCCGCTCGACGCGCGGGCCGTCGGGGGCATCGCCCTGGCCGGTCTGCGGCAGCTCGCGCAGCAGGGCCTCGCCCTCGTGGATCGCGCCGCCCTCCTCGACGATGCGCCAGCGCGCGCGCTCCCAGGTGGGCGGCAGGCGCAGCGGCACCGACCAGTGGCCGTAGCCCGCCTCGATGGCCACGGCCGGCGGCAGGACCTCGGCCCAGGCCCGGCGCTGCGCGTCGGCCAGCGCCGATGCCAGCTCCCGCCCCTCGGCGGTGGACACTCCCAGGGCCTCCAGCAGGGCCACGAGGTTGTGCGGCGCCACCGGGTGCCGGTGTCCCCAGATGTCGTGGAAATCGGTGCCGATGCCGAAGTGCGCGCACAGCCGCTCCAGGCCCGCGCGATCAATCTCTTGCTCGCCCATGTTCAAGCCTCCAGGGCCACGCACACGCCGCCGCGCGCCAGTTCGAGGCCGCCGTCGGCCAGGTTCACGCGCTGCTGGTGCAGCACCCGCCCGGCCGGCGCGGCCATGCCGCGCACCGGCTCCTCACCGAAGTTCGCCAGCAGCCGCAGCTTCGCACCGCCCAGGTCCCAGGCGACCTCGATGCAGCCGTCCTGGCAGCGCCACCGGCCGCCCTCGCGCATGCCGGCCAGCCGGGGCACCAGTTCGCGCTGTCGCAGCTGCAGCAGCGCCTGCATGCGCGCCAGCACCCGGGCGCCTTCGCCCTGCTGGCGCTCGTCCCAGCGCAGGCGGGACGCCTGCAGGGTCCCGGGCGCGTTCGGGTCGGGGATGCGCTCGCGGGCGGCTTCGTCGGAGAAGGCGGCGAAACGGCCGAACTCCTCGCGCCGTCCGCGCGAGACCGCCTCGGCCAGCTCCGGGCCGAAGTCGCAGAAGTACAGGAAAGGCGTGGACGCGGCGAACTCCTCGCCCATGAACAGCATGGGGATGTGCGGCGACAGCAGCAGGCAGGCGTAGGCCGCCTCCAGCAGCACCGGGTCGGCCAGCTGGTGGATGCGCTCGCCGAAGGCGCGGTTGCCGATCTGGTCGTGCGTCTGCAGGTACGACACGAAGGCCACGCACGGCAGGTGGGCCGAGGGCTCGCCCCGCCGCTCGCCACCGCGGAACGCGCTGGGATCGCCCTGGTAGACATAGCCCTGGGCCAGCGCGCGGGCGAAGGCCGCGGCGGGATCGTCGGCGTAGTCGGCGTAGTAGCCGTCGGTCTCGCCGGTGGCAAGCACGTGGGCGGCATGGTGCAGGTCGTCGTTCCATTGCGCGGTGGCGGCCCCGGGCCGGCCGCTGGCGTCGCGCACCAGCAGGTGGGCCTGGTTGTCGTCGTTCTCGAGCACCACGTGCACCTGGCGCTGGCGGCCCGGCCCGGCCTGCAGCGCCTCGCAGATCTCTCGCACGATGTGGCGCGGCGAGTCGTCGCGGATCGCGTGCACCGCGTCCATGCGCAGGCCGTCGAAGTGGTATTCCTCGATCCAGTACAGCGCGTTGTGCACGTAGAAGTCGCGCACCGTGCGAGCCTGCGGCCCGTCGTAGTTGATGGCCGCGCCCCAGGGCGTCTGGTGCGCCGGGTTGAAGAACGACGGGCAGTAGGCGTGCAGGTAGTTGCCCTCGGGCCCGAAGTGGTTGTAGACCACGTCGATCAGCACCATCAGGCCCAGGCCGTGCGCGGCGTCCACCAGCGCCTTGAGTTCATCCGGCGTGCCGTAGCTCGCGTCGGGCGCGTACATCAGCACGCCGTCGTAGCCCCAGCCGCGCTGGCCGGGGAAGTCGGCCAGCGGCATCAGCTCGATGGCGGTGATGCCCAGGGCCGCGAGTTCGGGCAGGCGCTCGCGGGCGGCGGCATAACTGCCTGCTTCGGTGAAGGTGCCCAGGTGCAGCTCGTAGACCACGGCCTCGTGCCAGGGCCGGCCGCGCCAGCCGGCGTGCTGCCAGCGGTAGGCGGCCGGGTCGATCACCCGGCTGGGGCCGTGCACGTCACCGGGGTTGAAGCGCGAGGCCGGGTCGGGCACGCGCAGGCCGTCGGGCAGCACGAAGCGGTAGTCGTCGCCGGGCCGGGCCGCGGGCAGCGCCAGCGTGTGCCAGCCGTGCGCGCCGCGCTGCATGGGGTGCAGCTGCTCGGCCCCGCCGGCGGCGGCGTGGGCCAGCTGCACGGCGGCCGCGCCGGGCGCCCAGAGGCGGAACTCGACCCCGCCATCGGGCAGCAGCCGGGTACCGAAGGGCATGTCGTGGGACGTGGTCATTGGGAAGTTCTCCGGGGCCGGCCGAGCAGCACCAGCGAGCGGGCCAGCATCGGGTAGCGAAGGCTCGCCTCCCGCACGGGCTGGCCGGCCGAGCCGATCCCGGGCCGGGCGGTATCGACCATCACCTGCCAGGGCGCGCCGTCCACGGCGGCGAGGGCGAAGTCCAGGTCGTGGGCATGCGCGTTCAGCAGCAGCAGGAAATCGTCGTCGCGTTCGCGCTCGCCGCGCGGGCCGAGGTCGGCGATGCCCTGGCCGGACATCAGCATGCCGACGCAGCGGTTCTCGCCGTGGTGCCAGTCGTCGGGTGTCATCTCGTGGCCGTCGGGCCGCAGCCAGCTCACGTCCTTCAAGGCGTCGCCATCCAGCGGCACGCCGCGGAAGAAGCTGCGCCGCCGGAACGCCGGATGCGCCTTGCGCAGCGCGATCAGGCGCACGACGAACTCGACCAGCGACTTCTGCGCGTCGTCGAGGTCCCACTCGAGCCAGCTCAGCTCGTTGTCCTGGCAGTAGGCGTTGTTGTTGCCCTGCTGGGTGTGGCCGCGCGGATCGCCCGCCAGCAGCATGGGCACGCCCTGCGACAGCAGCAACGTGGCCAGCATGTTGCGTTTCTGGCGCTCGCGCAGCTGCGCGATCTGCGGGTCGTCGGTCGGGCCCTCGGCGCCGTGGTTCCACGACACGTTGTGGTTGTGGCCGTCGCGGTTGTCCTCGCCATTGGCCTCGTTGTGCTTCTGGTTGTAGGAGACCAGGTCGTGCAGCGTGAAGCCGTCGTGCGCGGTGACGAAGTTGATGCTGGCGTAGGGCCGGCGACCGGACCAGCCGTAGAAGTCCTCGGAGCCGGTCAGCCGCCGCGTCACCTCGCCGAGCAAGCCGCCGTCCCCGCGCCAGAAGCCGCGCACCGCGTCGCGGTAGCGGTCGTTCCACTCGGACCAGCCGGCGGGAAAGTTGCCCACCTGGTAGCCGCCATGGCCCAGGTCCCAAGGCTCGGCGATCAGCTTGACCCGGCTGAGCACCGGGTCCTGGCGGATGGCGTTGAAGAAGGCGCTGAGGTTCTCGACCTTGCCGGCTTCGCGCGCCAGCGCCGAGGCCAGGTCGAAGCGGAAGCCGTCGACGTGCATCTCCTGGACCCAGTAGCGCAGCGAGTCCATGACCAGCTGCAGCGCGTGCGGGTTCTCCAGGTTCACGGTGTTGCCGCAGCCGGTGAAGTCCTCGTAGTAGCGCCGCTGGTCCGGCTGCAGGATGTAGTAGGACGCGTTGTCGATGCCGCGCAGCGACAGCGTGGGCCCCAGGTGGTTGCCCTCGCAGGTGTGGTTGTAGACCACGTCCAGGATGACCTCGAACCCGGCCGAGTGCAGCGTGCGCACCATGGACTTGAACTCGTACACGCGCCCGGTGGAGCTGTATCGGGTCTCGGGCGCGAAGTAGCCCAGCGAGTTGTAGCCCCAGTAGTTGCGCAGGCCCTTCTCGGCCAGCCGGCGGTCGTCGACGAAGCTGTGCACCGGCAGCAGCTCGATGGTGGTGACGCCCAGGCGGCGCAGGTAGTCGATGACCGGCGCGCAGCTCAGGCCGGCGTAGGTGCCGCGCAGCTTGGGCGGCACGTCGGGGTGGCGCATGGTGAAGCCGCGCACGTGCACCTCGTAGACCACCATGTCTTGCCAGGGCACGTCCGGGCGCCGGTCGCCGTCCCACGAGAAGGCCGAGTCGGCCACGCGCGCCTTGGGCACCAGCGAGCCGCTGTCACGCTTGTCGAAGGACAGGTCCTGCCGGCGCGAGCCGATGGTGTAGCCGTAGAGCGCGTCGCTCCAGCGCAGGCGGCCGATCAGGTCCTTGGCGTAGGGGTCGAGCAGCAGCTTGTGCGGGTTGAATCGGTGCCCGTCCTCGGGCCGGTAGGGCCCGTGCACGCGCCAGCCATAGGCCAGCCCGGGCCGGGCCTGCGGCAGGTAGCAGTGCCACACGTCGGCGGTGCGCTCGCGCATCTCGATGCGCTGCTGCTCGTGGCGGCCGGTGGGGTCGAACAGGCACAGCTCCACCCGCTCGGCGTGCTGCGAAAAGAGCGCGAAATTCACGCCCTGGCCGTCCCAGGTGGCTCCGCGCGGGTACGGCAGGCCGGGCCAGACCTCGTTGATCCGGTCGAAGGGGTTCATGGGTCAGGGCTACAGGCGGTCGTACGGCGGCGGCCGGCGGTCACCGACTTCGCTCGACTCGCCTCGCCGGCTCGGGCTGGGCCACCAGCGCTCCAGCCGCTCGGCCGCCCAGTTGCGCCCGCCCAGCCCGAAGGCCAGCGCCAGCGCCAGCACCACTCCGCCGAGCACGATGAGGAAGGTGTAGAGGACGATGTTGCCGCCGATGCTGATCTGGTCGAGCGCGACCAGGATCACGAACAGCATCACGCCGTATTGCGCCACCCGCCCCAGCATGGCCGCGTCCTGCACCTTCATGCCGCGCAGGTAGCTCGCCGTGGTGTCGCCGACGAAGCGCGCGAAATACGAGCCGAAGGACAACACGATCAGCGCCACGAAGATGTTGGGCACGAAGCGCAACACCCGCAGCAGCAGCTCGGACAGGTAGGTGAAGCCCATGCTGTTGGCCGCCACCATCACCGCCGCCAGGATCACCAGCCAGTACACCAGCCAGGCGATGAGCGCCGTGGTGTCGGCCCGGGAGCCGCCCTGGCGCAGGAAGTTGTCCAGGCCGGCCCGCTCGGTCAGCACGTGGAAGTTGACCGCGCGCAGTGCGCGCTCGATGGCGAAGCGCGCCGCCTTGGCCAGCAGCCAGCCCACCGCCACGATGAGCACGGCGCCGAGCAGGCGCGGCAGGAAGGCGACGATCTGCGCCAGCATGGCGCGGGCGGGTTCGAGGGAGCGTTCGATGTTGAGGGTGTCCATGGGCGTTCCTTGCATGCCGTCACTCGCGTTCGCGCGCGCCGAGCAGCGCCAGGATGCCTTGCAGCGGCACCTGGACCCACTCGACCCGGTTGTTCAGCTCGTACCGCAGCTCGTAAAGGGCCTTTTCGAGTTCGAGCAAGGCCAGCAGGTGCTCGTCGATGGGCTGGCCCAGGGTCTGCGCATAGGCGGCCCCGAACGCCCGCCGCGTGGCCTCCTCCCAATCGCGCGCCACGGGCGCCAGCCGCTCCAGTTCGCTGGCGCTGCGGGCCGTGCGGCGCAGCGCGGTCCAGCGCGCGTAGTTGAACGAGCGCAGCATGCCGGCCACGTCGCGCAGGGCACTGCCCTTGGCGCGGCGTTCCTCGAAGCTGCGGGCGGGCTCACCCTCGAAGTCGATGATGAGGAAGTCGTTGCCGGTGACCAGGACCTGCCCGAGGTGGTAGTCGCCGTGGAAGCGGGTCTTGATGCCGCCCTGCCCCACGGTCTCGGCCCCGGCGATCTGCGTCAGCAGGTCGTCGCCACGGGCGAGCAGCTGGTCGGCGTCCTCGCGCATCGCCCCGGTGAGCTGGCCGATGCGGGCGCGCAGCAGATCCAGGGTCTGGCGTGCGTCGACGCCGGCATGGTCGCGCATGGCCTCGCGGTCCTGCGCGGTGAGCGGCTCGGGATCGAAGGCCGGATCCCCGGTGCGCAGCGACAGGGCCTTGTGCAGCTCGGCGGTGCGCTGGCCCAGCGTGGCCGCCAGGGCCAGGAAGCCACCGTGGGCCATGGCCGCCGGCTCGGGTTCGCTGGTGGTGGTGCGCAGGTTCTCCAGGTGCCGCTCCAGGTAGCCCAGGGTGTATTCCCAGCCATCGCCCTGGCTGGCCACATAGGACTGCACCAGCGCCAGCGTCATCATGCGGTCGCCCTCGCCCACGTATTCGATGGCGCCCAGCACCGGCACGCAGTTGGGATAACGCGCGACCTCGGTGAGGAAGCGGCCCATCTCCAGCTCGGGGTTCAGGCCCTCGCGCACATGGCGGTAGCCCTTGAGGAACAGCTTTTCGCCCAGCACCACCACGGTGTTGCTGCTCATGCCCAGCGGCCGGGCCACCGGCAGCGACTCGATGTCGCCGGCCAGGTCGCCGAACACCGCCGTGGGCTGGAACAGCAGCCGTCCGCGCGCGGTGGGCACCGTCAGGCCGGCGCCGATGGCGGCGACCACCTCGCGGCAGAAGGCCTCGTCGTGGAAGGCGTCGCTCATGACGCCGACGTTGGCCTGCTGGCGCACCTTGGCCAGCGCCGCCGACTGCAGCCGATGGGTGCGTTCTTCCTCGGTGTCCTCCCAGGCCAGCGCCAGCGGCACGAAATACATCGAGGGCTCGGCCGGCCCTTCCAGCGACACGATGGGCAGCATCCAGCTGCGGTCGCCGTGATCCCAGATCGCCTGGTCGAGCAGGCGCGCCTGCTGGATGGGCGATCCCTTGGCCGCGTACCAGCGCTGGATCTCGATGAAGCGCGGCAGCGTGTCGGTCTCGAACTGCGTGCGCAGGCGCTCGGCCATGCCGATGCGCCAGGGCATCACCCGGTCCCGGAAGAAGCTGGTCCAGCCGTCGAACAGCACCAGCGTGGGCCGCTCCTGCAGCGTCACGTCCTCCTGGTGCCACGCAGGCGCGCTGACGTCCTGCGTGAGGCGGAACCAGTAGAAGCCGTACTGCGGCAGCGTCAGCAGGTAGGGCAGCTCGCCGATGGGCGGGAATGCCGTGCGGCCCACCATTTCCACCGGCACGCGGCCGCGGAAGGTCGACAGGTCCAGCTCCACCGCCTGCGCCGCGCGCGAGAGGTTGAAGACGCACAGGATGGTGTCGTCCTCGTACTCGGTCAGGTAGGCCAGGATCTTGCGGTTGCCCGGCTTGAGGAACGTGCGGCGCCCCCGCCCGAAGGCGTGGCTGGTGGCGCGCACCGCGAGCATGCGGCGCGTCCAGTTCAGCAGCGAGCTGTTGGAGCGCGACTGCGCCTCGACGTTGACGGCCTCGTAGCCGTACATCGGGTCCATGATGGGTTGCAGGTACAGGCGCTGCGGATCGGCGCGGGAGAAGCCGGCGTTGCGGTCCGGGCTCCACTGCATGGGCGTGCGCACGCCGTTGCGGTCGCCCACGAACACGTTGTCGCCCATGCCGATCTCGTCGCCGTAATAGATGATGGGCGAGCCCGGCATGGACAGCAGCATGCCCTTCATCAGCTTGATCTTGTCGGGGTCGTTGTCCATCAGCGGCGCCAGGCGCCGGCGGATGCCCAGGTTGATGCGCGCGCGCAGGTCGGCCGCGTACATGGTGTACATGTAGTCGCGCTCCCGGCTGGTGACCATCTCCAGCGTGAGTTCGTCGTGGTTGCGAAGGAAGATGGCCCACTGGCAGCCCTCGGGGATCTCGGGGGTCTGCTGCATGATCTCGACGATGGGGTAGCGGTCCTCCTGCGCGATCGACATGTACATGCGCGGCATCAGCGGGAAGTGATAGCACATGTGGCATTCGTCGCCGTCGCCGAAGTACTCGCGCACGTCCTCGGGCCACATGTTGGCCTCGGCCAGCAGGAAGCGGTTCTCGTAGCGCGCGTCGATGGCCGCGCGCAGCTTCTTGATGACCGCGTGCGTCTCGGGCAGGTTCTCGTTGCTGGTGCCGTCGCGCTCGATCAGGTAGGGGATGGCATCGAGCCGGAAGCCGTCCACGCCCAGGTCGAGCCAGAAGCGCATGACGCGGAACACCGCCTCCAGCACGGCCGGGTTGTCGTAGTTCAGGTCCGGCTGGTGGCTGAAGAAGCGGTGCCAGTAATAGGCCTTGGCCACCGGGTCATAGGTCCAGTTGGAGACCTCGGTGTCGGTGAAGATGATGCGGGTGCCCTTGTACAGCTGGTCGGTGTCGCTCCAGACGTAGAAGTCGCGCTCGGGTGAGCCGGGCGGGGCCCGGCGCGCCGCCTGGAACCACGGATGGTCGGCCGAGGTGTGGTTGATCACCAGCTCGGTGATGATGCGCAGGCCCCGCTTGTGGGCTTCGTCGAGCAGCTCCTTGAAATCCGCGAGCGTGCCGTAGGGCGGGTGCACGTCCTCGTAGGCGGAGATGTCGTAGCCGTCGTCGCGCAGCGGCGAGGGGTAGAACGGCATCAACCAGATGGTGTTGACCCCCAGCTCCTTGACGTAGTCGAGCTTGGCCGTGACGCCCTTGAAGTCGCCCATGCCGTCGCCGTTGGAGTCGTAGAAGGCCTTGACGTTGAGCTGGTAGATGACGGCGTCCCGGTACCAGAGCGGATCGTCCCTCGTCGTGATCACGGGGCTCTCGAGCGCTAGCTGGGGTGTGGGTCCACTCATAGATGTTGCCCCACCCCGAAGCGCCTGCGGCGCCCCCCCTCGAGGGGCGCCACCAGCGGCCCGGCAAAGCCGGTTCCGCGGTGGCCCGCGGCTACATGGTCTGCTTTCAATATCTCTCGTGTGATGCGCAGCATCCTGGCGAACCTACATGAAGTAATCGAAATCGCGCTCGTCGCGCGAACGCCGGCGCACCACCAGGACGTGGGCCGGAACGGCATTGGGATCGAGGCGGATGAAATGGTGCGAGCCCTGCCACTCGAAGTGCTGGTTGCTCAATTGGTCGTGCACCTGGAAAGCATGCCCGGGTTCGACGCCGAGGGTCGACGGATCCAGGTGCAGCCAACCCGATTGCACGTTGTAGGGATCGAGGTTGACCACCGTGAGCACCACATTGCCGCCGTCGGCCGAGGTCTTGAGCCAGGCGATCAGCTGGTCGTTGTCGATGGGCAGGAACCGGATGCGGTTGTCCTGCAGCGCCGGATTGGCGTGGCGGATGCGGTTGACCCGCGCGATGAAGGGCGCCAGGCTGTTCGGGTCGTCCCAGTTCCAGTGGCGCAGCTGGTACTTCTCGGAGTCGAGGTATTCCTCGCTGCCCGGGTTGCGCGGCAGGTGCTCCCGCATCTCGTAGGCCGGCCCGTAGATGCCGTAGTTGGCCGAGAGCGTGGCCGCCAGCACCAGGCGCGACATGAACACCGGGACCTCGCCCGACTGCAGCTGCGCGTGCAGGATGTCCGGCGTGTTCGGCCAGGCGTTCGGGCGGAAGTAGTCGGAGCCTGGCGCGGTGCTCAGCTCGGTGAAGTAGTCGGTGAGGTCCTGCTTGGTGTTGCGCCAGGTGAAGTAGGTGTACGACTGGGTGAACCCGACCTTGGCCAGCCGGTGCATGACCTTGGGCCGCGTGAAGGCCTCGGCCAGGAAGATCACCTCGGGGTGCTCGCGCTGCACCTCGCCGATGGCCCACTCCCAGAACGGAAAGGCCTTGGTGTGCGGGTTGTCGACGCGAAAAATCTTCACGCCCTCGGCGATCCAGTGGTCGAGCACGCTCTTGAGCTCGGTCCACAGGCCCTGCCAGTCGTCGCTCTCGAAGTTGAACGGGTAGATGTCCTGGTACTTCTTGGGCGGGTTCTCGGCGTACTGCACCGTGCCGTCGGGCCGCCAGCGGAACCAGGCCGGATGCTCCTTGACGTAGGGATGGTCGGGCGCGCACTGGAAGGCGATGTCCATGGCGATCTCCATGCCCATCTCCTCGGCCTTCTCGCGCAGGCGGCGGAAGTCCTCGGGCGTGCCCAGCTCCGGCAGGATGGCCTTGTGGCCGCCCTCGTCGGCGCCGATGGCCCAGGGGCTGCCCACGTCGCCGGGCTCGGTGGTCAGGGCATTGTTGCGGCCCTTGCGCTGGATGCGCCCGATGGGATGGATGGGCGGGAAGTAGACCACGTCGAAGCCCATCTTCCTGATGGCGGGCAGGCGCTCCTCGACGTCGCGGAAGGTGCCGTGGACACCGGGCTGCTTGCCGGCCGACCGGGGAAAGAGCTCATACCAGCTGGAAAAGCGCGCCTTCAGGCGGTCGGCCACGAGCGGGAGGTCCACCGGGTGGCGCACCGCGAAGCGGCGGTCGGGGTAGCGGGCGACCACCTGGGCAAGGCCTTCGTCCAGGGCCAGGGCCTTGAGCGCGGTGGCGTCGCTGTCGCCGTCGCTGCCACCGGCGTCGAGGCGGCGGCTCCAGTCCTGCAGGGTCTGCCGGTCCTCGCCCTCGGCCCGGGCGGCGGCCGCGGCGATCTCCTGGGCGCCGACGCGGCAGGCGATGCGGATGTCTTCGGGCTCGACACGGCGCTCCATCTCGTGGTGCCAGGACTCGAAGGCATCGACCCAGGCGATCACGGTGTAGCGGTAGCGGCCCATGGTGGGCGGCACGAACGAGGCGCACCAGACGTCGTTGCCCTGCGGCTTCATCTCGATTTCGCGGGCGGCGCTGTCCGGCTCGGCCTCGGCCCGCCAGCGCAACACCGCGCGGATCACGTCGTGGCCATCGGTGAAACAGTGGCCGGTGACCTCGACCGGCTCCCCGGCCACGCGCTTGACGGCGAAGCGGCCGCCGTCGACGACCGGCAGCACGGCATCGACGACCGCGCGCACGCGGCCATCGCTGCCGTCGGCGGTGGCGGGGCCCGGCTGGTCGCCGGGGGCGGCCTGCACCGGAGGGGCGTCGGGCGAGGGCACGGAGGCCGCAGGCGCCGTTGCCGGCTGGGCCTTCCTGGCGGCGCGGGCGCGCGGCTCGGCGCGCGCGCGCACGGACGGCTCGGCCCCGCCTTCGGCGGCGGGCGGCGGAGCCTTGGCGCGCGGCTTGCCGGCGGCGGGCTGCTGGGTCGCGGACGTCTCGGCCCGTTCGGGCCGCATCTCGGGCTGGGTCTTGGCTCGTTTCTCAGGCATGGGGCTTGTGTTCGAGGATCAGCGTCGACAGGGGCGGCAGGGTGAGGTTGATGGATTGCATGCGGCCATGGGCGCGGACCGGGTCGGTCTCGACCCCGCCGAGGTTGCCCCAACCCGCCCCACCGTACTCGGGGGCGTCGCTGTTGAGGACCTCGCACCAATAGCCGGGCAAGGGCACGCCGATACGGTAGTTGGTGCGCGGCACCGGCGTCATGTTGCTCACCACCAGCACCGGCGGGGCTGCCTCGCGCGGCTTGCGCAGGAAGGCGAAGACGCTGTTGCCGGCATCGTCGGCGATCACCCATTCGAAGCCGGCCGAGTGGAAGTCGATCTGCCACAGCGCCGGACGGTCGCGGTAGACGCGATTGAGCTGCGCCATGTAGCGCTGCAGCCCCGCGTGGCCTTCCATGCCGGTGACCCACCATTCGAGTTCGCCTTCGTGCGTCCACTCGCGGCGCTGCCCGAACTCGCCGCCCATGAACAGCAGCTTCTTGCCCGGATGGCCCCACATGTAGCCGTACAGGGCTCGCAGGTTGGCGAACTGCTGCCACGAATCGCCGGGCATCTTGCCCAGCAGCGAGCCCTTGCCGTAGACCACCTCGTCGTGCGAGAGCGGCAGCACGAAGTTCTCGTTGAAGGCATAGATCATCGAGAAGGTCATCTGCCCATGGTGGTGGCGCCGATGGACCGGGTCCTGCTGCATGTAGGCCAGGTCGTCGTGCATCCAGCCCATGTTCCACTTCATGCCGAAGCCCAGTCCGCCCATCTCGATGGGGCGGGATACGTTGGGCCAGGCGGTGGACTCCTCGGCGATGGTGACCGTGTCCGGGAAGGACCGGTACACCTCCCGATTGAGAACCTGCAGGAATTCGATGGCCTCGAGGTTCTCGCGCCCGCCGTAGCGGTTGGGGATCCACTCGCCGTGCTTGCGCGCGTAATCCAGGTACAGCATGGAGGCCACCGCGTCGACCCGCAGGCCATCGATGTGGTAACGGTCCAGCCAGAACAGGCCGGACGACACGAGGAAGCTGCGCACCTCGTTGCGGCCATAGTTGAAGATGCCGGAGTTCCACTCGGGGTGGAAGCCCTGGCGCGGGTCGGCATGCTCGTAGAGGTGCGTGCCGTCGAAGTAGGCCAGGCCGTGCTCGTCGTTCGGGAAGTGCGAGGGCACCCAGTCCAGCAGCACGCCGATGCCGCGCTGGTGCAGGTGGTCCACGAAGTACATGAAGTCCTGCGGCGTGCCGTAGCGCGCGGTGGGCGCGAAGTAGCCGGTGGTCTGGTAGCCCCAGGAGCCGTAGAACGGATGCTCGGTGATCGGCATCAACTCGACGTGCGTGAAGCCCATGTGGCACACGTACTCGGCCAGCCGATGCGCCAGTTCGCGGTAGCCCAGGAAACTGCCGTCCTGCCGCTGCCACGAGCCCGGATGCACCTCGTAGATGGACATGGGCGCGTCGAGCGCGTTGCGCGCGCGGCGGGTGGCCATCCAGTCGTGGTCGTGCCAGTCGTGTTCCAGGCCCCAGATCCGCGAAGCCGTGGCCGGGGGCGCCTCGGCCAGGAAGGCCATGGGGTCGGCCTTGTCGACGACGTAGCCGGCGTGCCGGGACGCGATGCGGTACTTGTAGGCGTGGCCGCGCTGCGCCTGCGGCACCACCGACTCCCAGATGCCGCTGCCGTCGGGGCGCGGCTGCATGGGGTCGGCCGCGTCGCTCCAGCCGTTCCAGTCGCCGACCACCGACACCGCCTGCGCATTGGGCGCCCAGACGGCGAAGCGCACGCCGCCATCCGGCTGCAGGTGCGCGCCGAGTTTGTCGTACAGCCGCGCGTGGGTGCCCTCGCGGAAAAAGTAGAGGTCTTCGTCGCCAATCATCCCGGGAAACCTTATCAGGTCCGCGGGGGATCGTGGGGCGCCCTCGAGCGACGGGACCCATCGTGAGCCGCCGTCCTACCCGACGGCTGAGCTGAAACGCGCGTCAGGCGGCCTGCGCATGGCGCAGGCGGATGTGCAGTTCGCGCAGTTGCTTCTCGTCGACCGGGCTCGGCGCCTGCGTCAGCAGGTCTTGCGCGCGCTGGGTCTTGGGGAAGGCGATGACGTCGCGCAGGCTCTCGGCGCCGGTCATGAGCATGACGAAACGGTCCAGGCCGATGGCGATGCCGCCGTGGGGCGGCGCACCGTACTGCAGCGCATCGAGCAGGAAGCCGAACTTGGCCTGGGCTTCCTCGGGTCCGATCTTGAGTGCGCGGAACACCTTGCTCTGCACCTCTTCGCGGTGGATACGCACCGAGCCACCGCCCAGCTCGATGCCGTTGAGCACGGCGTCGTAGGCCTTGGCCACGCAGCGGCCAGGGTCGCTTTCCAGCCAGTCCTCGTGGCCATCCTTGGGCGAGGTGAAGGGATGGTGCACGGCGTTCCAGCGCTGGGCGTCGTCGTCGTACTCGAACATCGGGAAGTCGACGACCCACAGCGGCTTCCACTCGCCCTCGACCAGCCCGCGGGCCTTGCCGAAGTCGCTGTGGCCGACCTTCACGCGCAGCGCGCCGATGGCGTCGTTGACCACCTTGGCCTTGTCGGCGCCGAAGAAGATCAGGTCACCGTCGGCCGCGCCAGTGCGCTGCAGGATCTGCGCGATGGCGGCATCGTGAAGGTTCTTGACGATGGGCGACTGCAACCCCTCGCGCCCGGCGGCGGCGTCATTGACCTTGATCCAGGCCAGGCCCTTGGCGCCGTAGATCTTGACGAACTCGGTGTAGCCGTCGATCTCGCCGCGGCTCATCTCGCCGCCACCGGGCACGCGCAATGCGACCACGCGGCCATCGGCCTGGTTGGCGGGGCTGGAGAACACCTTGAAGTCGACGTCCTTCATCACGTCGGTCAACTCGGTGAATTCGAGCTTGACGCGCAGGTCGGGCTTGTCGGAGCCGTACAGGCGCATGGCATCCGCGTGCTTCATCACGGGGAACGCCGGCAGGGCGATGCCTTTGGCGTTCTGGAAGGTGGTGCGGATCATGCCCTCGAACATGTCGCGGATTTCCTCCTCGGTGAGGAAGGAGGTCTCGACGTCGATCTGGGTGAACTCGGGCTGCCGGTCGGCCCGCAGGTCCTCGTCGCGGAAGCACTTGGTGATCTGGTAGTAGCGGTCGAAGCCGGACACCATCAGCAGCTGCTTGAACAGCTGCGGCGATTGCGGCAGCGCGAAGAACATGCCGTCGTGCACGCGGCTGGGCACCAGGTAGTCGCGCGCGCCCTCCGGGGTGCTCTTGGTGAGCATCGGGGTCTCGATGTCGATGAAGCCGTTGGCATCGAGGAACTTGCGCACCTCCATCGTGACCTTGTAGCGCAGCATCAGGTTGTTCTGCATGTAGGGGCGGCGCAGGTCCAGCACCCGGTGCATGAGGCGCGTGGTCTCGGAGAGGTTCTCGTCGTCGAGCTGAAACGGCGGCGTGATGGACGGGTTGAGCACGGTGAGTTCGTGGCACAGCACCTCGACCTTGCCGCTGCGCAGGTTGTCGTTGGTGGTGCCGGCCGGACGGGCGCGCACCAGGCCCCTGACCTGCACGCAGAACTCGTTGCGCAGCCCTTCGGCGGCCTTGAACATCTCGGGGCGGTCGGGGTCGCACACCACCTGCACGTAGCCTTCGCGGTCGCGCAGGTCGACGAAGATCACCCCGCCGTGGTCGCGACGGCGATTGACCCAGCCGCAGAGGGTCACGGTCTGCCCCAACAGGGCCTCGGTCACGAGACCGCAATAGGTCGTACGCATTTTCTGGCTAGACATGTGCAATTCCGGCGCCGCGCGGGCGCATTACTTGAGAGGGAGAGCGGCAGGGCCCTGGGGGACGACGACCCCCATGGAGATGACGTAGCGCAGCGCCTCGTCGACGCTCATGCGAAGTTCGACGCACTCGCTTCGCCGCAACATGACGAAGTACCCGCCGGTGGGATTGGGGGTGGTGGGAACGTAGACGCTGACCCAGTCGCCCACCAGGTGGTTGACCACGTCGCCGCCCGGCGCGCCGGTGACGAAGCCGATGGTCCAGACATCGGGGCGGGGCCACTGCAGCAGCACGGCCTTGCGGAAGGCATTGCCGTTCTCGGAAAACAGGGTGTCGGAGACCTGCTTGACCCCGGAATAGATGGAGCGCACCACCGGGATCCGGTTGAATACGCGGTCGCTCCAGGCCAGCAGCTTGCGTCCGACGAAGTTGCTGGCGACGGCACCGACCAGCAGCAGGATGGACAAGGCCAGCAGCACACCCAGGCCCGGCAGGTGGAACCCCAGCAGCCGGTCGGGCTGCCAGGCCGTGGGCAGGATCAGCAGCGTCTGGTCGAGCGTGGCGATGATCCACTGGATCACCCACATCGTCACCGCCACCGGCAGCACGACCAGCAGTCCGGCGAACAGCCATTTGCGCAGGGCGTGCATCGGGAGGGTCCGCGGCTCAGTGGCAGGCGCAGGCGCTGCCGCAGCCACCGGCCGAGGCGGTGGGGCCGTCGGACTTGGCTGCGGGGGTGGGGGTGGATTCGGCCGGCTTGCTGCCGCCGTCGGTACCCTTGGCATCGGTGCTGCCGCTGGTGCTGGTGCTGGCCGGGGCCGAGCCGGCTCCGCTGCCGTTGCGGAAATCCGTGACGTACCAGCCCGAGCCCTTGAGCTGGAACCCGGCAGCGGTGATCTGCTTGCTGAACGCGTCGGCGCCGCAGGCCGGACACACGCTCAACGGCGCATCGGAAATCTTCTGCAGGACGTCCTTGGCGTGGCCGCAGGAGCCGCATTTGTAGGCGTAGATGGGCATGACGCTAGGTGGCTGATGCAAAGCCTTCAATTATAGGCAGCCGGGCTTGGGAGCCCGCCCCCGAAAGCGCCCGCCCTTGCGCTCAGACGGCCACGCCGCCGGCCGCGTCGCTGCCCTGGTAGTGGCGCACGTGCCCGGTGTGGTTGGGCACCCACTGCGGCAGCAGTGAACCGGCCACCATGCCCAGCAAGGCGGCCAGCACGCCGGCCAGCTGCTGCGGGAACTCGCCGCCCAAGGGCGTCAAGGCAAACAGGCCCCAGGTGATGATGCCCAGCGCGATGGAGGCCAGCGCGCCCTGGGTGGTGGCGCGGCGCCAGTACAGCCCGAACACCAGTGGCACGAAGGCGCCGACCAGCGGCACCTGGTAAGCCCCGGCCACCATCTCGTAGATGGAGGTGCCCTCCATGGCGATGGCGTAGGCCAGCACCAGCGCGGTGAAGACCAGCACCGAAACCCGCATCGCGCGCAGCGTGGCCTGGTCACTCATGTCCGGCACCAGGTTGCGCAGGATGTTCTCGACGAAGGTCGTGCTCGGGGCCAGCAGCGTGGCCGAAGCCGTGGACATGATGGCCGAGAGCAGTGCGCCGAAGAAGGCCACCTGCAACCACACCGGCATGCGGTCGAGCACCAGGGTGGGCAGCACCTTCTGCGGGTCGTCGGCCAACAGCTTGAGCGCGTCGTCGCCCATGACGACGACCGCGGCGGTGACGATGAACATGGGCACGGCGGCGAACAGCAGGTAGAGCGTGCCGCCGATGATCGGGCCGCGAACCGCGGTCTTCGCGTCCTTGGCCGACATGACGCGCTGGAACACGTCCTGCTGGGGAATCGAGCCGAGCATCATCGTGATGGCGGCGGCGAAGAAGAACAGCCACTCCTTGGTGCCGCCGTCGGGGAAGAAGTCGAGCTTGCCCTCGCGCGCCGCATAGGCGAACACGGCGCCGGCGCCGCCGGCGCGATCGGCGGCGAACCAGGCGATCAGCGCCAGCCCGATGACGATCACGATCATCTGCACGAAGTCGGTCACGGCCACCGACCACATGCCGCCGAACAACGTGTAGACCAGCACCACCGCCGTGCCGATGAACATGCCGCCGGCCACCGACACGGTCTCGGGCAACAACAGGTGGAACACCAGCCCCAGCGCCGTCACCTGGGCCGCCACCCAGCCGAGATAGCTGAAGATCACCATGAGCGAGGCGACGACCTCGATGAGCCTGCCGAAGCGCTGGCGGTAGTAGTCGCCCAGGGTGATGAGCTGCCGCTGGTAGAGCTTGTAGGCGAAGAACAGCCCGACCAGGATCAGGCAGAAGGAGGAGCCGATGGGGTCTTCGACCACGGCGCCGAGGTTTTCCGAGACGAAGCGGGCCGGTACGCCCAGCACGGTCTCGGAGCCGAACCAGGTGGCGAAGGTGGTGGCGATGACCACGGCCAGCGGCAGGCTGCGGCCGGCCACGGCGTAGTCCGCGGTGTTGTGCACGCGCCGGGCGGCCATCAGCCCGATGGCGATCGATGCGAGCAGGTACAGGACGATGAACGTCATCAACATCGGGCAGCCTCCGGGTCGGTGTTTTGCTGAGCTGCGGGATTATCCGCAAACTGGACGGTGGCCCGGCCCGGAAGCTGTGCTTCAGAAGGCCCGTGCGCCGATGAGGAGTTGCATGGCCAACACGCCCAGCGCGAAGCCGACGCTGCCGTAGACCAGGCGGTGCAGCAAGCGGTTGGTGTGGCGGATCTCGCGCAAGGTTTCCAGCAGCTCTCGCTCCATCACGGCCGGCCGGCGCGACAGGTAGTCATGCACCAGCCGAGGCAGCTCGGGCAACATCTTGGCGTAGCGCGGCGCCTGGTCCTTGAGCTCGGCCCACAGCTTCTGCGGGCCGATCTGCTCCAGCATCCAGCGCTCCAGGAAAGGGCGGGCGGTACTCCAGAGGTCGAGGTCGGGATCGAGCTCGCGGCCCAGCGCCTCGATGTTCAACAGCGTTTTTTGCAGCAGCACCAGCTGCGGCTGGATCTCGACGTGGAAGCGGCGCGACGTCTGGAACAGCCGCATCAGCACGATGCCGAGCGAGATCTCGCGCAGGGGCCGGTCGAAGTAGGGCTCGCAGACCGAGCGCACCGCGGCTTCCAGCTCGTCGACGCGGGTGCCGGGCGGCACCCAGCCGGACTCGATGTGCAGCTCGGCCACGCGTTTGTAGTCGCGCCGGAAGAAGGCGGTGAAGTTCTGCGCCAGGTATTCCTTGTCGTACTCGGTCAGGGTTCCGACGATGCCGAAGTCCAGCGAGATGTAGCGACCGAAGGTGCGCGGCTCCAGGCTGATCATGATGTTGCCCGGGTGCATGTCGGCATGGAAGAAGCCGTCGCGGAACACCTGCGTGAAAAAGATGGTGACCCCGTCGCGAGCGAGCTGCCGGCGATCGACCCCGGCGTCCACCAGCCGCTGCACCTGGCTGATGGGCACGCCCTTCATGCGCTCCATGACGATGACCCTGGAGTGGCACAGATCCCAGTACATCTCCGGGATCAGCACCAGGCCCAGGCTGGCCATGTTGCGGCGCAGCTGCGCCGCGTTGGCCGCTTCGCGCAGCAGGTCGAGTTCGTCGTGCAGGTACTTGTCGAATTCGGCGACCACCTCGCGCGGCTTGAGCCGGCGGGCATCGGCCGATACACGCTCGGCCCAGCCGGCCATCATGCGCATCAGGGACAGGTCCTGCTCGATCACCTCGAGCATGCCGGGCCGCAGCACCTTCACGGCCACCTCGCGCAGGCTGCCGTCGCGTGCCAGCAGCGTCGCGAAATGCACCTGCGCGATGGACGCGCTGGCCACCGGCTCACGCTCGAAGCTGGCGAACAGCGTGTCGATGGGGCGGCCGAAGGCACGCTCGATCGTGGCCATCGCCAGCCGCGGGTCGAAGGGCGGGACGCGGTCCTGCAGCAGGGCCAGCTCGTCGGCCACATCGGGCGGCAACAGGTCGCGCCGGGTGGACAGCAGCTGCCCGAACTTCACGAAGATCGGGCCCAGCCGCTCCAGCGCCTCGCGCAGGCGCCGGCCACGCGGGGCCCGCAGGTCACGCCCGACGCTCACGACGGCGGCCAGCAGCCGCAGCGTGGGGTGCCGGAAGCTGCGCAGGAACAGATCGTCCAGGCCGTACCGAAGCACGATCCAGGCGATGAACGCAGCCCGGAGATACCGCCTCATCGGGGGCTGCCGGGAGGCTGGGCCGGCGGCTTGCCGCCGCTCCCCACGAACCGCCGCAGGGCGTCGACCATGCCCCGGCCGGCCTGCGCCAGCGTGTACGCCGGGCCGTCGCCGAGCACGCGGGCCAGGTCTTCCTCCAGGTCCCAGCGGACGTGGTCGACCAGCCAGTTGATCTCGGCGGCGAACTGCACGTCGCCCGCGATGCGCACCGGCGGCTTTTCGCCCCGAAGCGCGGCCTGGGCCAGGCCGAGCGGGGATGGTTCGGTGACGGTCAGGGTGAGATCGGGCGCGATGCCGGGTTCGGCCAGGTCGAGCAGGCCGGCCGGCGTGGCCACCAGGCGCATGTGGAAGTGGCGCCAGTGCGCCTCGAGCACCCGCCCCTTGTGCCGCTCGAGCCGGGCCTGGGCCTCGGGCTCCTGCATCAGCACATGGTTGAGGAGCAGCACCACCCGGCGCTGCGCTTCATGAACGGCCCAGCCGGGCGGCTGGATCAGACCGCCGAGCTGCTCGGCCATGCGGTCCAGGAAGTTGTGGGGGGCGTCAGTGGCCATAGCCTCCCATTATTCCCGCGAAGTCATGCGGCCCGGCAGTGGCGGGCCGGCGCCGCTATTGCAGGGGCTGCAGGCCGGCGACCAGCCAGCCGGAGGGGCCGCGCTTGGACTTGATCATGTTCCAGACCTCCCGGAACGGCGTGGGGCCGGCCGAGGGGGCCTCGCGGATGAGTCCCGAGAACTCGACGCTGGCGAGATAGTCGTCGCCCAGGTCCTCGATACCGAGGAACTGGGCATCGAGCATGACGACCTCGGTCTTGCCCGGCGTGCCGCCCTGCTGCTCGCGCTCGCGCAGCTGGTTGCGGATCTCGCCCAGCATCTCGTCGGTCATCATGGAGCGCAGCGTGGTGAGGTCGGCGCCGTCCCAGCAGTCCTGCAGCAGGACGAAATTGCGCTTGGCGGCCTCGACGAACCCGGCCACGTCGAAGCCAGCCGGAACGCCCCAGTCGCGGTCGCCTGCCAATGTCGAACCGATCTGCACGCCACCGCCGTGGCGCGCGGCGTCATACGCCATGCTGCTGCGCTCGAAGGGCCGCGCCGAGGCGTCGTTGCCGACGTTGTGGGGGCTGTACTGCCGCGGAGCCGCAGCCTGCTCGGCCGGGGCACCCGCGCCCTGGAAGGCATAGGGGCGGCCGCCGGCCGCCGGGGCGCCGCCGCGGCGGGCCCGCATGACCATGCCGACCACGACCATGATCACCAGCGCCAGCAAGGCGAACAGCAGGAACTGCGCGAACTGCGGCCCGAAGCCCAGCGCACTGGCCAGCCAGGCCAGGCCCAGCCCGGCGGCGAGCCCACCGAGCAGGCCGCGCATGGGAGAACGTGCCGGCGTGGCCGGGGTCGCGCCGGGCGCCGCCTGCCGCTGCGCTGGCGCCGCGGCCGTGCCCTGCTGCGGGGCCGTGGCCGGCGTGCCGGCCGGCGGCTGCGGGGTCGCCTGGCGCTGGGTGACGTTGCCGGACTGCTTGCCGATCGAGCGGCCGCCACCCATGCGGCGCGCATCCGCATCCACGGAGGCCAGCAACAGCGTGCAGGCCAGAAGGGTCGACCAGATCTTCATGTCATGTCTCCTGTCAGTTCAAAGCCCCACCCCGAAGCGCCTGCGGCGGGCCCCCTCGGGCTGCGCCCTGTCCCCCTCGAGGGGCGCCACCAGCGGCCGGCAAAGCCGGTTCCGCGGCGGCCCGCGGTGGCGTGGTCTGCTTGCAGATATTGCGGGCGCCGCAAAGCGGCCACCTCAACATTTGATGCCCACGTGCAGCGCGACGACGCCGCCCGTGAGGTTGTGATAGTCCACGTGACCGAAGCCGCCGGCCTTCATCAGGGCCTTGAGGCTTTCCTGGTCAGGGTGCATGCGGATCGATTCGGCCAGGTAGCGGTAGCTCTCGGCGTCGCCGGCGACCCACCGGCCCAGGCGCGGCAGCACCTGGAAGGAATAGAAGTCGTAGGCCTTGCGCAGCGGCTGGGCCACTTTCGAAAACTCCAGCACCAGCAGGCGGCCGCGCGGCCGCAGCACGCGGGCCATCTCGCCGATGGCCGCCTGCTTGTGGGTCATGTTGCGCAGGCCGAAGCCGACGCTGACCAGGTCGAAGGCGTTGTCGGGGAAGGGCAGGCGTTCGGCGTCGCACACCACCGTGGGCAGCAGGACCCCCTGGTCCACCAGCCGGTCGCGGCCGGTGCGCAGCATGGTTTCGTTGATGTCGGTGTGCACCACGAGCCCGCTGGGGCCGACCTGCCGGGCAAAGGCCTGCGACAGGTCCCCGGTGCCGCCGGCGATATCGAGCACGTGCTGGCCCGGCCGCACGTGCGAGGCCATGACGGCGAAGGCCTTCCAGGCGCGATGCAGCCCCATCGACATCAGGTCGTTCATCAGGTCGTAGCGGGGGGCGACGGAGTCGAAGACGCCGCGTACACGGCGCGCCTTGTCGCGCTCGTCGACGGTCTGGTAGCCGAAATCGGTGCTGCTCATGATCTGGATGCTAGGTCATGCCGCCATGCGCCGGGCGCACGCGGCAGCGGCACGGGGAAAACCCCGTGGACCGACTGTAAGGTGGGCGCCACAGCGCCCCGCGTCAGTGGGCGCAGGATTTGCCGGTAGGACCGGGCATGGGCGCATCGCGCGACACCCCTGCCTGCGCCAGGCGCGCCTCGTAGTCCGCCCACAACTGCTGCTGGCTCGCCCCCAGGAAGTACAGGTACTCCCACGAGAAGATGCCGCTGTCGTGCCCGTCGGAGAACACCGGCTTGACGGCGTAGTTGCCCACCGGCTCCAGCGAATCGATGGTGACTTCGCGCTTGCCCGTCTGCAGCACCTCCTGGCCGGGGCCGTGGCCCTGCACCTCGGCCGAAGGCGAGTAGATGCGCATCAGCTCGAAGGGGATGCGAAAGCTGGCGCCATCGGAGAACGACACCTCCAGCTGGCGAGAACGGGCGTGCACGGTGAGGGCCACGGGGGTGGGGGTGTCGGGCGTCAAGCCGGCCATGGGAGTCGTCCTGGAAAAGGAGTCAGGCGAACGCGCGGGAGCGCAGGTCGTCTTCTAGCGCAGGCAGGCGGGCCTGCAAGTCGGCCAATCGCGCCATCGCCGGCTGCCGCACCGGGGCGGCCCACAGGGGCGCGGGGAAATGGGTGTCCCAGTCGAAGCGGGCGACGAGGTGCCAGTGCAGGTGCGGCACCTGGTTGCCCAGGCTGGCGAGGTTCATCTTGGTGGGCGACAGGTGGCGCCGCATCGCCGACTCGATGGCGCAGACCGCGTCCAGGCAGGCTGCGCGGTCGACGGCCCTCAAGTCGGACAGCTCGGCCACGTGCGTGTTCCAGACCAGGCGGTAGAAGCCGGGCCAGGCGGCCTCGCCGGCATGGATCAGGCGCCAGGAGGCCGTGCGGAGCACGACGCGCCCACCGTCACCGATGCACAGGGGACAGTCGGCCGTGGTCACTGGTTGGCCTCCCCCAGCATTGCCCGCTGCGCGGGCTGCTCCTCCGACCTCGCAAGCGGAGGGGGCGAGCGCCTTCGGGCGGCCGGCCGGGCGGCGCTCACACCAGCACCCGCTCGATGCCGCCCTGGTTGGCGGCCTTCACGTACTGGGGCATCCAGTCGGCGCCGAGCAGCCGGTTGGCCATCTCGACCACGATGTAGTCGGCCTCGAGCAGGCCGTTCTGCAGGTCCGCGCCATAGCGCGACAGGCCCTGCAGGCAGCTCGGGCAGCTGGTGAGGATCTTCACCTTGCCCTCGGCGCCGACGGCGCTGGCCTCGCGCAGCGCCGCCTCGTCCTTGCGCAGCTGTTCTTCCTTGCGAAAGCGCACCTGGGTCGAGATGTCCGGCCGGGTGACCCCCAGCGTGCCGGACTCGCCGCAGCAGCGCTCGGACTTGCGCACCTGCGGGCCCACCAGTTCCTTGACGGTCTGCATGGGGTCGCGCAGCTTCATGGGCGAGTGGCAGGGGTCGTGGTACAGGTAGGCACCCTCGCCTTCGAGCTTGACGCCCTTTTCGAGCAGGTACTCGTGGATGTCGACGATCCGGCAGCCCGGGAAGATCTTGTCGAATTCATAGCCCTGGAGCTGGTCGAAGCAGGTGCCGCAGGAGACCACCACGGTCTTGATGTCCAGGTAGTTCAGGGTGTTGGCGACGCGGTGGAACAGCACCCGGTTGTCGGTGATGATCTTTTCGGCCTTGTCGAAGTCGCCGCTGCCGCGTTGCGGGTAACCGCAGCACAGGTAGCCCGGCGGCAGCACCGTCTGCACGCCCGCATGCCAGAGCATGGCCTGCGTGGCCAGGCCCACCTGCGAGAACAGGCGCTCGGAGCCGCAGCCCGGGAAATAGAACACCGCCTCGGACTCGGTGGTGGTGGTGCGGGGGTTGCGGATGATGGGGACGTAGTCCTTGTCCTCGATGTCCAGCAAGGCCCGGGCCGTCTTCTTGGGCAGCCCGCCCGGCAACTTCTTGTTCACGAAGTGGATCACCTGCTCCTTGAGCGGTGCCGTGCCGTGGGTGGACGGGGGCTGCGTCACCTGCTTGCGGGCCAGGCCGCGCAGCAGGTCGTTGGCCAGGCGCTGCGCCTTGAAGCCCACGTCGACCATGGCGGTGCGCGCCAGCTTGATGGTCTCGGGGTTGGTGGCGTTGAGCATGAACATGGCCGCGGCCTGCCCGGGACGGAAGCTCTTCTGCCCCATCTTGCGCAGCAGGTTGCGCATGTTCATGGAGACGTCGCCGAAGTCGATCTTGACCGGGCAGGGATTGAAGCACTTGTGGCACACCGTGCAGTGGTCGGCCACATCCTCGAACTCTTCCCAGTGCTTGATCGACACGCCGCGGCGCGTCTGTTCCTCGTACAGGAAGGCCTCGACCAGCAGGGAGGTGGCGAGGATCTTGTTGCGCGGGCTGTACAGCAGGTTGGCGCGCGGCACGTGCGTGGCGCACACCGGCTTGCACTTGCCGCAGCGCAGGCAGTCCTTGACGCTATCGGCGATGGCGCCGATGTCCGACTGCTGCATGATCAGCGACTCGTGCCCCATCAGGCCGAAGCTGGGGGTGTAGGCGTTGGTCAGGTCCGAGTGCAGCGCCACCCCGATCGCCGGTTGCGGATCGGTGCTGCGCAGCAGCTTGCCCAGGTTGAAGCGGCCTTCGGGGTCGACGCGGCGCTTGTACTCGGCAAAGGGCGCGAGCTCCTCGTCGCTGAGGAATTCGAGCTTGGTGATGCCGATGCCGTGCTCGCCCGAGATCACCCCGCCCAGCGACCGGGCCAGCCCCATGATCCGCTTCACGGCGCCGTGCGCGGCCTGCAGCATCTCGTAGTCGTCGCTGTTGACCGGGATGTTGGTGTGCACGTTGCCGTCGCCGGCGTGCATGTGCAGCGCCACCCATACGCGGCCCTTGAGCACGCGCTGGTGGATGGCGTCGAGTTCGTCGCGGATGGGCGCGAAGGCCTGGCCGCCGAACACCTGCTGCAGCGGCGCGCGGATCTGCGTCTTCCAGCTCGCGCGCAGGGTGTGGTCCTGCAGTTGCGGGAACAGCGCATCGACCTGCTGCAGCCAGCCGCTCCAGAGCGTGCGCACCTCCCCCAGCAGGGCCAGCGCCTGGGCCACGCGATCGCCCAGCAGCTCGGCCGGCGGGATCTCGCCGGCGTCGTCCTGCCGGCCCAGCGGCAGGTTGCCGCGCGCGAGGAAGGCTTCGAGCTCATCGACCAGGCGCAGCTTGTTGGCCAGGCTCAGCTCGATGTTGATGCGCTCGATGCCGTCGGTGTACTCGGCCATGCGCGGCAGCGGGATCACCACGTCTTCGTTGATCTTGAAGGCGTTGGTGTGGCGGCTGATGGCGGCCGTGCGCTTGCGGTCGAGCCAGAACTTCTTGCGGGCCTCGGCGCTGATGGCAACGAAGCCTTCGCCGCTGCGCGAATTGGCCAGGCGCACCACCTCGGAGGTGGCGCGGGCCACGGCGTCGGGATCGTCGCCGGCGATGTCGCCGATCAACACCATCTTGGGCAGGCCGCCGCGCTTGCTCTTGGTGGCATAGCCCACGGCCTTCAGGTAACGGTCGTCCAGGTGCTCCAGCCCGGCCAGCAGCGTGCCGCTGCGGCGCTGCTCGGCGAACATGAAGTCCTTGATCTCGACGATGCTGGGCACCGCGTCCTTGGCGTTGCCGAAGAACTCCAGGCACACGGTGCGGGTGTGCGCCGGCATGCGGTGCACCACCCAGCGCGCGCTGGTGATGAGGCCGTCGCAGCCTTCCTTCTGCACCCCGGGCAGGCCGGCCAGGAACTTGTCGGTGACGTCCTTGCCCAGGCCCTCCTTGCGGAAGGCGCGGCCGGGGATCACCAGGCGTTCGGTGCGCGCCGGCTTGCTCCAGTCGACGCGGCGGCTGTCGGCCGGGAAGTAGCGCAGCTCGAAGCTGGCCTGCTCGGCGTCGTGGATCTTGCCCAGGTTGTGGTCCAGCCGCACCACCTCCAGCCACTCGGCCTGCGGGGTGACCATGCGCCAGGACACCAGGTTGTCCAGCGCCGTGCCCCAGAGCACGGCCTTCTTGCCACCGGCGTTCATGGCAACGTTGCCGCCCACGCACGAGGCCTCGGCCGAGGTGGGGTCGACCGCGAAGACGAAGCCGGCGCGCTCGGCGGCGTCGGCCACGCGCTGGGTCACCACGCCGGCCTCGGTCCAGACGGTGGCCACCGGCTGCTCGTGGCCGGGGATGGCCACCTTCTCGACCTCGCTCATGGCCTCGAGCTTCTCGGTGTTGATGACCGCGCTCTTCCAGGTCAGGGGGATCGCGCCGCCGGTGTAGCCGGTGCCGCCGCCGCGCGGAATGATGGTCAGGCCCAGCTCGATGCAGCCGCGCACGACGGCCGCCATCTCGGCTTCGGTGTCTGGCGTGAGGACCACGAACGGGTATTCGACCCGCCAGTCGGTCGCGTCGGTGACGTGCGCCACCCGTGACAGGCCGTCGAACTTGATGTTGTCGCGCGCGGTGAGCCGCCCCAGCACGCGCTGGGTGCGGCGCCGCAACTCGGCCATGCGGGTGAAGCTCTCGTCGAAGCCCTGCACGGCGAGGCGGGCCGCGGCCAGCAGTTCGCCGACCAGCACGTCGCGGCCGTTGTCCTCGCCGGGCGTACGCCGCCGCTCGACCTCGCCCAGGCGGTGGTGCAGCGCCTCGACGAGCAGGCGGCGCCGCTTGGGGTTGTCGAGCAGGTCGTCCTGCAGGTAGGGGTTGCGCTGCACGACCCAGATGTCACCCAGCACCTCGTAGAGCATGCGGGCGGACCGGCCGGTGTGGCGCTCTTCGCGCAACCGGCTCAGCACCTCCCAGGCCCGGGCCCCCAGCAGCCGGATGACGATCTCGCGGTCGGAAAACGAGGTGTAGTTGTAGGGGATCTCGCGCAGGCGCGCAGCCTGGGCGCCGGTGTCGGCAAGAAGGTGATCGAGTGCGGTGGGAGCGTTCATCGCGAGCGGGCTGCAGCCGTAACGATGAGGGGGAGGCGCGGCTGACGGGCGATGTTACCGCAGGGCACCGCTGCAGCCCGGACGGCTGGAAAACCCGGTGCCCGGCGGCTCGCGACAAGCTCCAGAATGGGTTGTTTCGCAGAAGAGTCATGAACCGGCCTTAAGGTCGCGTTCGCAACAAGGAGACGCAGTCCATGAAATTCGGCAAGACCTTCGCCCTGGCCACGCTGGCCGCCGCCCTGCACGCGCCTGTCCTGGCGCAAACCGAGATCCACTGGTGGCATTCCATGACCGCCGGCCTGAATGACTGGGTGGTCGACCTGGCCAATGGCTTCAATGCCAGCCAAAAGGACTACAAGGTCATCCCCACCTACAAGGGCAGCTACGACGAGTCCATGACCGCGTCCATCGCCGCCTTCCGTGCCGGCAATGCGCCCCACATCCTGCAGGTGTACGAAGTGGGCACCGCCACCATGATGGCGGCCAAGGGCGCGGTGGTGCCGGTGGGCAAGGTCATGGCCGATGCCGGCCACAAGTTCGACCCGACCGCCTACATCTCCGCCGTCGTCGGTTACTACACCGCGCCGAATGGCCAGATGCTCAGCTTTCCCCTGAACAGCTCCACCACCGTCCTCAACTACAACAAGGACCTGTTCAAGAAGGCCGGGCTCGACCCCGAGAAGCCGCCACGCACCTGGCCCGAGCTGGCCCTGGCGGCGGCCAAGCTCAAGACCGCGGGCGTGGCCTGCCCCTTCACCACCAGCTGGCAGGGCTGGACGCAGCTGGAGAGCTTCTCGACCTGGCACAACACGCTGTTCGCCACCCAGAACAACGGCTTCGGCGGCACCAAGGCGCGGCTGGCTTTCAACAGTCCGCTGCACGTGCGCCACATCGAGAACCTGGGCAACATGGCCAAGCAGGGCCTGTTCCAGTACCGCGGCCGCGGCAACAAGGCCGACGCCGCCTTCTATTCGGGCGAGTGCGCCATGGCCACCGCCAGCTCGTCGACCTACGCCTCGATCAAGAAGAACGCGCAGTTCGCCTTCGGCATCGCGCCGCTGCCCTACTACCCCGACGTGCCCGGCGCGCCGCAGAACACCATCATCGGCGGCGCCTCGCTGTGGGTGATGTCGGGCAAGCCGGCGGCCGACTACAAGGGCGTGGCCGCCTTCTTCAACTACCTGACCAACCCCGAGGTGCAGGCCAAGAGCCACCAGCGCACCGGCTACCTGCCGGTCACGCTGGCCTCCTTCGAGCTGACGGAGAAATCGGGCTTCTACAAGCAGAACCCCGGTACCGACACCGCGGTCAACCAGATGATCCGCAAGACCACCGACAAGTCGCGCGGCGTGCGCCTGGGCAACTTCAACCAGATCCGCGCCATCATGGACGAGGAGCTGGAGCAGGTCTGGGCGGGCAAGAAGACCGCCCAGGAGGCGCTCGATGGCGCCGTGAAGCGCGGCAACGAGCAGCTCGAACGATTCGAGCGCGCCAACCGCGGCTGAAGGGAACGTGGCCGCCGAGAAACGGGTCCGCTTCAAGAGCTGGTGGCTGCCGGGCGCGCTGCTCGCCCCGCAGCTGCTGGTCATCGCCGTCTTCTTCTTCTGGCCGGCGGCGCAGGCACTGGTGCAGTCGCTGCAGCAGCAGGACGCCTTCGGCAGCTCGGTCGAGTGGGTCGGGCTGGAGAACTTCGAGCGGCTGCTGCACGACGAGAGCTACCTGGCGTCGTTCCGCACCACCGCCATCTTTTCGGTGCTGGTCGCCGGCCTGGGGCTGTCCCTGTCGCTGGTGCTGGCGGTCTTCGCCGACCGCGTGCTGCGCGGCGCGACCTTCTACAAGACCCTGCTGATCTGGCCCTACGCGGTGGCGCCGGCAGTGGCTGGCGTGCTGTGGCTGTTCATGTTCGCGCCATCCATCGGCCTGGTGAGCTACGCCCTGCGGCAGGCGGGATACGAGTGGAACCACTTGCTCAATAGTGGGCAGGCGATGGCGCTGATCGTGTTCGCCGCCGTGTGGAAGCACATCTCCTACAACTTCCTGTTCTTCCTGGCCGGCCTGCAGGCGATCCCCCGCAGCCTGATCGAGGCCGCGGCCATCGACGGCGCCGGACCCTGGCGGCGCTTCTGGAGCATCGTCTTTCCGCTGCTGTCTCCCACCACCTTCTTCCTGCTGGTGATCAACGTCGTCTACGCCTTCTTCGACACCTTCGCGATCGTCGATGCCGCCACCGAAGGCGGGCCGGGCAAGGACACGGCCATCCTGGTCTACAAGGTGTACTACGACGGTTTCAAGGCACTGGACCTGGGCGGCTCGGCGGCGCAGTCGGTGGTGCTGATGGCGATCGTCGTCGTGCTCACGGTCATCCAGTTCCGCTACATCGAGAGAAAAGTGAACTATTGACCCCCCCGCAGCGACTTCGTCGCCTCCCCCCGAGGGGGCGCCACCAGCGGCCCGGCGAAGCCGGTTCCGCGGTGGCCCCCGTATTTGGCAGCTTCTCTCGTGGCACGAAGCATCATGGTTGAACGTCGTCCGCTGGCTACCTTCATCTCGCACCTGGTGCTGGTGCTGGGCGTGATCGTGGTCGCCTTTCCGCTGTACATCACCTTCGTGGCCAGCACCCACACGGCGCGCGACATCGTGCAGGCGCCGATGCCGCTGCTGCCGGGGCCGCACCTGCTGGAGAACTACACGCACGCGATCAACGGCACGGGCGGGGGTTCGGCCTCCACGGCCCCGGTCGGGCGCATGATGTTCGTGAGTGCGGTGTCGGCGCTGGTGATCGCGATCGGCAAGATCGCCATTTCGCTGCTGTCGGCCTTCGCCATCGTGTACTTCCGCTTCCCCGGGCGCATGTTTTTCTTCTGGGCCATTTTCGTGACGCTGATGCTGCCGGTGGAGGTGCGCATCGGCCCCACCTACCAGGTGGTCTCGGACCTGGGCATGCTCAACACGTATGCAGGGCTCACCGTGCCGCTGATCGCCAGCGCGACGGCCACCTTCCTGTTCCGGCAGTTCTTCCTGACCGTACCCGACGAGCTGGTGGAGGCGGCGCGGGTGGACGGCGCCGGCCCGATGCGGTTCTTCCGGGACGTGCTGCTGCCGCTGTCGACCACCAGCATCGCGGCGCTCTTCGTGATCCAGTTCATCTACGGCTGGAACCAGTACCTGTGGCCGCTGCTGGTGACCACCGACGAATCGATGTACCCGGTGGTCATGGGCATCAAGCGGATGATCTCCGGCGGCGACGCCGCCAACGACTGGAACATCGTCATGGCCACCGCCATCCTGGCCATGATCCCGCCGGCCTTGGTGGTGCTGCTGATGCAGCACTGGTTCGTCAAGGGCCTGGTCGACACCGAGAAATAGAACGACGCACCGTATGGCAGCCCTCTCGCTCAGAAACATCGTCAAGCGCTACGGCCACGGCAGATCCGAAAACCAGGTGATCCACGGCGTCAACGCCGAGATCGAGCGCGGCGAGTTCGTGGTGATCGTCGGGCCCTCGGGCTGCGGCAAGTCCACGCTGCTGCGCATGGTGGCCGGGTTGGAGGAGATCACCGCCGGCGAGATCGCCATCGGCAGCCGCGTGGTCAACACGCTCGAGCCTGCCGAGCGCGACATCGCCATGGTGTTCCAGAACTACGCGCTCTATCCGCACATGAGCGTGTTCGACAACATGGCCTACGGCCTGAAGATCCGCCGCATGCCGGCGCCCGAGATCCGCCAGCGGGTGGACAAGGCGGCCGCCATCCTGGAGCTGTCGCACCTGCTGCAGCGCAAGCCGCGCGAGCTGTCGGGCGGGCAGCGCCAGCGGGTCGCGATGGGCCGGGCCATCGTGCGCCAGCCGCAGGTCTTCCTGTTCGACGAGCCGCTGTCCAACCTCGATGCCAAGCTGCGCGCGCAAACGCGGCTGGAGATCCAGAAGCTGCACCGCGAGCTGGGCATCACCTCGCTCTTCGTCACCCACGACCAGGTCGAGGCCATGACGCTGGCCCAGCGCATGATCGTGATGAACGCGGGCCACATGGAGCAGTTCGGAACGCCCGAGGAGGTGTACCACCGGCCGGCGTCCACCTTCGTCGCCGGCTTCATCGGTTCGCCGCCGATGAACCTGCTGCGCCAGGCGGCCGGCGCGCGGCCGGGCCAGCTGCTCGGCATCCGGCCCGAGCACCTGGACATCCTGGCACCGGATGAGCCCGGCGGCGACCGGCTGGCCTGGGACGTGCAGGTGGACACCGTGGAACTGCTGGGCGCCGAGCGCCTGGTCTACGGCCGCATCGGCGACGAAGCCCTGGTGGTGCGGGTCGACGAATCGCGCCCCGCGCCGGTGGCTGGAGCGCGCATGCGGGTGGCGCCTCGGCCCGAGCGGCTGCACCACTTCGCAGCCGACACCGGCAAGCGGGTGGACGCATGACATGAAGCCCTGGCCCTATCCCCGCTGGATCGCCCACCGCGGCGCCGGGCAGCTGGCCCCGGAGAACACGTTGGCGGCCTTTCGCCTGGGCGCCGGCTACGGCTATCGCATGGCCGAGTGCGACGTGAAGCTCTCGGCCGATGGCGTGCCGTTCCTGCTGCACGACGCCACCCTGGAGCGCACCACCAACGGCCGCGGCATCGCGGGCCAGTTGCCCTGGGCCGAGCTGTCCCGGCTGGACGCGGGCAGCTGGCACTCGCCCGCCCATGCCGGCGAGCCGCTGCCCACGCTGCAGAACATCGCGCGCTGGTGCCGGGCCAACGACCGGCTGCTCAACATCGAGATCAAGCCCACCCCCGGCGCCGAGGCGATCACCGGCGAGGTGGTGGCCCGGCACGCGGCCGCGTCCTGGCAGGCGGCTGCCGTGCCGCCCTTGCTGTCGTCCTTCCAGCCGGACAGCCTGCACGCCGCCCGCAAGGTCGTGCCCGAGTTGCCCCGCGCGCTGCTGCTCGACGCGCTGCGGCCCGGATGGCTGGAACAGGCCGAAGCGCTGCAGTGCGTGGCGGTGGTCTGCCGGCACACGCTCTGGGATGCGGCCCTGGTGACGCAGGCCCGCGGCGCCGGGCTGCGCTGCCTGGGCTACACGGTGAACGACCCGGCGGCCGCGCAGCGCTTGAACGAGCTGGGTTGCGACGGGATCATCACGGACAAGGTGGACCTGTTCGCCCCCGAATGACAGCGCCGGGGACCCGGGTACCACCGGCCCAACCGGGCGATTACGCTATAGTGAACGCGTTACGCAATGGTAAACCCAGGAGACGCTCCATGGCCGCAGTCCTTCATCCGAATCCCGCCAGTCCCACGCTGCCCGCCCCGCCCGCCATCCAGCAGTTGCACCACTACGCCTACAAGGCGCGTGATGCCGAGGAGACCCGGCACTTCTACGAAGACATCCTGGGCCTGCCGCTGTACCACATCATCCAGAGCGACCACGTGCCGAGCACGGGCGAGTACTGCCCCTACACCCACTTCTTCTTCCGCCTGCAGGACGGCTCGTTCATCGCCTTCTTCGACCTGGGCGACGACCAGGTGGCCGAGCCCTCGCCCAACACGCCCAAGTGGGTCAACCACATCTCCTTCCGCGTCGATTCGCAGCAGGACCTGCGCGACATGAAGGCGCGGCTGGAGGCCCATGGGGTCGAGGTGCTGGGCATCACCGACCACCACATCTTCCACAGCATCTACTTCTTCGACCCCAACGGGATCCGGCTCGAACTGACCGCCCAGCTGGCCGACGAGTTCCAGATGCTCGAGGAGAGCAAGACCTGCCACGCGCGCCTGGACGAATGGACGGCGCGCAAGGAGCAATGGCGCCGGGAGCGGGCCGAGGGCAAGGCCTCCCAGCCGCTCAAGCCGCAGCGCAACGACCGGCCGGAGGTCGGCGCCAAGTCCGCCTGACGAGTCGGCTCACCGGAGGATCCATGGTCGATCGCTATGCCGAGACGGCATTCACCAACGGCTACGAGTTCACGCAGGGCAGCGGCTACGTGCTGCCCGAGTACCCGTTCGTCGAGCCGCCCGAGATCAAGGCCGGCACGCCCGGTCACCAGCCCATCGTCATCGTCGGCGGCGGCATCACCGGGCTGACGGCCGCCTGCTGCCTGGCCCGCCTGGGCGTGCCGGCGGTGCTGCTGGACGAGGACAACACGGTCGGGGTCAAGGGCGCGTCCTCGCGCGGCATCGTCTACACCCAGAAATCGCTGGAGATCTTCGAGCGCCTGGGGGTGTACGACCGCATCGCCGCCAAGGGCACGCGCTGGTGCGTGGGCCGCACCTTCGCCGGCCATGACGAGGTGTATTCCTTCGACATGAGCCAGCAGGCCGGCTTCAACCTGTCGAGCCAGCCGGCCTTCATCAACATCCAGCAGTTCTACATCGAGGCCTTCCTGGTCGACCGCATCCGCGAACTCGGCCACGTGGACCTGCGCTGGAACAACCGGGTGACCGCGTACAGCCAGGACGAGAACGGTGCGCTGCTGTCCATCACGACGCCGGCGGGCGACTACCAGCTGCGGGCCGACCACGTGATCGACGCCTCCGGCTCGCGCAGCCCGTTCCGGCAATGGGTGGGCGCCAGCGTCACCGCCAAGAAGGGCGACGACCGCTGGTGCATCGCCGACGTGCGCTTCGCCGAACATCCGCCACAGGAGCGCCACACCTGGATCGAGGCTCCGTTCAACGAGGACCGGGCCGTGTGGCAGCACCTGATGGGAGACGATGTCTGGCGCATCGACTACCAGATGGCGCCCGACGCCGACCCGGCCTACGTCAGCCGCGAGGACGTGGTGCGCGAGCGCCTGGCCCGGCAGTTCGGCCCCGACACCCGCTACGAGATCGTTTGGGTGGGCCCCTACGCCTACCGCAGCGAGTGCGTGGACCAGATGCGGCACGGCCGGCTGTTCTTCATCGGCGATTCCGCCAAGGTGGTCAGCCCCTTCGGCGCCCGGGGCGGCAATACCGGCGTGGCCGACGCCGACAACCTCGCCTGGAAACTGGCCGCGGTGCTGCGCGGGCGCGCCAGCCCGGCGCTGCTGGACAGCTACCACCACGAGCGGCACGAGGCCGCCACGCAGAACGTGCAGGTCACCAACCGCACGGCGCGTTTCCTGCGGCCGGCCGATGGCATCGAACGCGTGTTCCGCAAGGCCGTGATCAGCCTGGCCAAGCAGCACCTGTTCGCCCGCTCGCTGGTCAACACCGGGCGCATGGCCGTCGCCAACCCGTACAGCCGCTCACCGGTTTGCGGCCCGGGCGGCGGCAAGTCGGTGCAGAACGTGTCCTTCCAGTGGGCCGACGGCTCGGCCGGCTCGGTCAACCAGCTCCTGGACTGGGCCGCCGGCGATCTGCTGCTGCTGGTGTTCGGCACCCTCACCGCCAGCGCCCGCGAGCGCCTGCGTGCGCTGGTCGAGACCGCGCCGGTGCGGGTGGTGCAGGTCGTGGCCGACGGGCCCGCGCAGGCGCGTGAGCATGTGCGCGACCCGCAAGGCCACCTGCAGGGCGCCTGCCATGTGTTCGGCCACGCCTGGGCGCTGGTGCGGCCCGACGCGTACGTGGCCGCCACCGGCGAGGCCGTCGACGCCGGCCTGGTCCAGGCGGTCGCCGCCGGGCTGGCCCTGACCGAAGGAGCTTGCGCATGAAGACCACGCTGAACTTCGAGGACGCCGACGGCTTCTACGAGCAGCTGCTCGACGCCCACCAGGGCCTCACGCCCGAGCAATCCGAGCTGCTGAACGCCCGGCTCATCCTGCTGCTGGCCAACCAGGTCGGGAATGCGCGGGTGCTCAAGGAATGCCTCACCGCGGCCGCCACCCTGCCCGAATAAAATTCGCGCTCCTGACCCTGAACGGCATCTTCGGGTGCCGTTTTCTTTTTCTCCAGCCATGAGCGACACCCCCCAGCAACCCGGGCTGAACAGCCTGTCCAAATCCTTCGAGCCGGCCGCCATCGAGGCCCAGTGGGGCCCGGTGTGGGAACAACGCGGCTACGGCCGGGCGGGCTGGCGCGGCACCGGCGCCGCCCGGGCCGGCGAGCCGTCCTTCGCCATCCAGCTGCCGCCGCCCAACGTCACCGGCACCCTGCACATGGGGCACGCCTTCAACCAGACCATCATGGACAGCCTCACGCGGTACCACCGCATGCGCGGCTTCAACACCGTCTGGGTGCCGGGCACCGACCACGCCGGCATCGCCACCCAGATCGTGGTGGAGCGCCAACTGCAGCAGCAGGGGCAGGGCCGGCACGAGCTGGGCCGCAAGAATTTCGTCTCCCGCGTGTGGGACTGGAAGGAGCAGTCGGGCAACACCATCACCATGCAGATGCGCCGCATGGGCGACAGCGTGGACTGGTCGCGCGAATACTTCACGATGGACGACAAGCTCTCGCGCGTGGTCACCGACACCTTCGTGCGGCTGTACGAACAGGGCCTGATCTACCGCGGCAAGCGGCTGGTCAACTGGGACCCGGAGCTCAAGACCGCCGTGAGCGACCTGGAAGTCGAGAGCGAAGAGGAAGACGGCTTCCTCTGGCACATCCGCTACCCGCTGGCCGAGGGCGAAGGCTCGCTCACCGTGGCCACCACCCGGCCCGAGACCATGCTGGGCGACGTGGCCGTGATGGTGCACCCCGAGGACGAGCGCTACGCCCATCTGGTGGGCCAGCGCGTGAAGCTGCCACTGTGCGAGCGCGAGATCCCGGTCATTGCCGACGCCTACGTCGACCGCGAATTCGGCACCGGCGTGGTCAAGGTCACGCCGGCACATGATCCCAACGACTACGCCGTGGGCCAGCGCCACGGCCTGCCGATCATCGGCGTGCTCACGCTGGAAGCGCGCATCAACGACAATGCGCCCGCCGCCTACCGCGGGCTGGACCGGTTCGAGGCACGCAAGCGCGTGGTGGCCGACCTGGAGCAGCTCGGGCTGCTGGCCGAGACCCGCAAGCACAAGCTGATGGTGCCGCGCTGCGCCCGCACCGGCCAGGTGATCGAGCCCATGCTCACCGACCAGTGGTTCGTGGCCATGGACAAGGTGGGCGCCGGCGACCCCACCGGCCAGTCCATTGCGCAGAAGGCCATCGAGGCCGTGTCCTCGGGCCAGGTGCGCTTCGTGCCCGAGAACTGGGTCAACACCTACAACCAGTGGATGAACAACATCCAGGACTGGTGCATCTCGCGCCAGCTCTGGTGGGGCCACCAGATCCCCGCCTGGTACGACGAGGATGGCCAGGTGATCGTGGCGCGCAGCGAGCAAGAGGCCCAGGCCAAGGCGCCCGGCAAGGCACTGCGGCGCGACGAAGACGTGCTGGACACCTGGTACTCCTCGGCGCTGGTGCCGTTCTCCACCCTGGGCTGGCCCGAGCCCACCGAGGACCTGGAGCTGTACCTGCCCTCCAGCGTGCTGGTGACCGGCTACGACATCATCTTCTTCTGGGTCGCCCGGATGATCATGATGACCACGCACTTCACCGGACGGGTGCCCTTCCGCCACGTGTACATCCACGGCCTGGTGCGCGACGCGCAGGGCCGCAAGATGTCGAAGTCCGAGGGCAACGTGCTCGACCCGGTGGACCTGATCGACGGCATCGCCCTGCCGCCGCTGCTGGACAAGCGCACCACCGGATTGCGCAAGCCCGAGACCGCACCGGCCGTGCGCAAGGCCACCGAAAAGGAGTTCCCCGAAGGCATCCCGGCCTACGGGGCCGATGCGCTGCGCTTCACCTTCGCCTCGCTGGCGTCGCTGGGTCGCAGCATCAACTTCGACGCCAAGCGCTGCGAGGGCTATCGCAACTTCTGCAACAAGCTCTGGAACGCCACCCGCTTCGTGCTGATGAACTGCGAAGGGCACGACCTGGCCGAGACGGACGCGCACCGCACGCCGGCCGACCGCTGGATCGTTTCGCTGCTGCAGCAGGCCGAGGCCGAGGTCGCGCGCGGCTTCGCCGAATACCGGTTCGACACCGTGGCCACCGCCATCTACCAGTTCGTTTGGGACGAATACTGCGACTGGTACCTGGAGATCGCCAAGGTGCAGATCCAGACCGGCTCGTCCGCGCAGCAGCGTGGCACCCGCCTGACCCTGATCCGCGTGCTCGAAGCCATCCTGCGCCTGGCCCACCCCGTCATCCCGTTCATCACCGAAGCCCTGTGGCAGAAGGTGGCGCCGGTGGCCGGCAAGGCGGGCGAATCCGTGAGCGTGGCGCCCTACCCGGCATCCGACGCATCGCGCATCGATCCCGAGGCGCTGGCCTGGATGGACCGTCTGAAGGCGGTGGTGGACGCCTGCCGCAACCTGCGAGGCGAGATGAACGTATCGCCGTCGAACCGGCTGCCGCTGTATGCGGTGGGCGACGCCGCCTTCCTGCGGGACGCCGCACCCGTGCTGCAGGCCTTGGCCAAATTGAGCGAGGTGCGGGTGTTCGACGACGAATCCGCCTGGGCCGCTGCCGCACAGGCGGCGCCGGTGGCGGTGGTGGGCGACGCGCGCCTGTGCCTGTTCATGGAGATCGACATCGCCGCCGAGCGGGCCCGGCTGTCCAAGGAAGCGGCGCGGCTCGAAGGTGAACTCGCCAAGGCGCGGGGCAAGCTCGACAACGCGGCCTTCGTCGCCAAGGCGCCTGCGGCCGTGATCGACCAGGAGCGCCAGCGCATCAGCCAGTTCTCGGCCACGCTGGAGCGGCTGCAGGAGCAGTTGCGCCGGCTGGTCTGAGCTCAGACGATAGGCGCCGTGGCCGGATCGTGCGGCGCCGTATCGGGAACCGGATCGGCCCGCGTCAGGCAGTCGTGAAGGCGTCCGGCCAGAAACCAGCTGGCCCGCACCCGCGCCTCGCGGGTGTGCGATCCCAGGCGCGGGGTGAGGTATAGGTTGTTCGACTCGTGCAGCGGCGAACCGCGCGAGGCGAACCCGGCTTCGGCGCCGTCGACCACGCACGAATCGATGCGGCCGTCGGCCAGGGCACGGGCCAGCGCATGCGGCTCGAAGACCGCGGACCGGCTGATGCTGACCCAGTACTGGCCGGGCTTGCAGTAGGCCAGCAGGCGATCGTTCACCAGGTGCTGGTAGCGCGAGCCGTAGATGATCTGCACCGAAATCGCATCGGCGAACGACACCAGCTCGTACAGGCCCACCGGCTCCACGTTCAAGCGGCTCCACAGCGGGGACGACCGGTGCACGGCCGGGTCGTAACCGATCAGGCGGGCACCGAGCCCACGCAGCAGCAGGGCCAGCGTATGCGCAGCCGGTGCGATGCCCAGGAGGCCCACGGTGCTGCCGCCCAGCTCGCGACCGACACGGAAGTCCGCGTGTCGTTGCCCAGCCAGGGGCAGTCCGATTCCGCGGCGGTAAAGCATCAGGAGCGACGCCAGGAGGAACTCGGCGTTCGAGCGCACATGGGCCGATCGCGCCTGCACCACCTCGACCCGGCGTTCGCGGCAGGCTTCGAGATCGGTGTTGTCGGTATCCGCGTGCATGCGCCCCACGATGCGAAGCATGGGCGCTGCCGCCAGGAACTCGCGCGTGACCACGGCCTTGCGTGGCAGCACCACGGCACGCGCCGACCCGACGGCGGCCCGGAGTGCGCCAGGCTCGTAGGCGACGTCCGGCCGGTGTTCGACCGTGTGCCGCGCTTCCAGCCACGCGACGCATTCAGGCACCAGCCGCTCGATCAGTAGGATGTCCATCAAACGCCCTTGTCCGACATGGAGTCGTGTCAGAGTTCCTCCAAAATGGCCGGGAACTGCTCGCAAACAAAAGCGAACTTTAGCTTCAAAAAAATCATTAGTTATCGATGAACAACCAGCGCACCGTCTCCAAGGCCGTTTTTCCCGTCGCAGGCCTCGGCACCCGTTTCCTCCCCGCCACCAAGGCGGCGCCGAAGGAAATGCTCCCGGTGGTGGACAAACCCCTGATCCAGTACGCGGTGGAAGAAGCCTACGAGGCCGGCATCCGGCACATGGTCTTCGTCACGGGGCGCAACAAGCGGGCCATCGAAGACCACTTCGACACCGCGTACGAACTGGAGACCGAGCTCGAAGCCGCTCAGAAGAACGACCTGCTGGCGATGGTCCGATCGATCAAGCCGGACGACATGGACTGCTCCTACGTGCGCCAGCCCCGCTCGCTGGGCCTGGGACACGCGGTGCTGTGCGCGCAGGCGCTGGTGGGCAACGAGCCCTTCGCCGTGCTGCTGGCCGACGACCTGATGACCGGCCCCGACGGCGGCCCCTCGGTGCTGGCGCAGATGGTGGATGTCTTCGAGCGCGTGGGCACCTCGGTGCTGGCGGTGCAGGAAGTTCCGGCCGACCATGTGAAGCGCTATGGCATCGTCGCTGGCGAGGCGGCCGGCGAGCGCCTGACGCGGGTGCGCACGATGGTGGAAAAACCCAGACCCGAAGATGCCCCCTCCCGCATGGGCGTGGCCGGTCGCTACATCCTCACGCCAGCGGTCTTCGAGCAGATTCGCCAGCAGCCGCGTGGCGCCGGGGGTGAGATCCAGCTCACCGACGGCATCGCCCGGCTGATGGACACCGAAGGCGTCCATGCCTACGAATACCTGGGCAAGCGCTACGACTGCGGCAGCAAGCAGGGCTTCCTGGAAGCGACCGTGGAGCTGGCGCTCAAGCACGCCGAAGTCGGGCTGGAGTTCCGCCGCTACCTCCGGCAAACGGTCTGCTGATCGGGTTGCCGCGGCAGCGGGTGCGCGGCACCCGCCGCGCCGCTCAGCGGCGGCGCAGGATGTGAACGAACTCCTCGCCGACGGTCTGCTGCTCGACCAGCTCGTTGCCCGTCTGCCGGGCGAACGCCTGGAAGTCGCGCACCGAGCCGGAGTCGGTGGCCACCACTTTCAGCAGCTGCCCCGCCTGCATGTCGGCCAACGCCTTCTTGGCCTTGAGGATGGGGAGCGGGCAATTGAGCCCGCGGGTGTCGATTTCCTTGGCGATGTCCATGACTGCTGTTTCCTGGCTGTGAGGTGCGGGCGAACGGCGCCGGTTCGTCCACAGCCTCCGGTCGATTCTAGGTGGGGCACTGCCCTCGGGCGCTCACGCCGGGAACACGCCGGTGGACAGGTAGCGGTCACCCCGGTCACACACGACGAACACGATGGTGGCATTGCTCGCCTGCGCCGCGACCTGCTGCGCGACCCAGCAGGCACCGGCGGCGGAGATGCCCGCGAAGATGCCCTCTTCGCGCGCCAGCCGCCGGCACATCTCCTCGGCGTCGTCCTGGCTGACGTAGACCAGTTCGTCCACCGTGCTGGGATCGTAGATGCGCGGCAGGTATTCCTGCGGCCACTTGCGGATGCCGGGAATGCGCGAGCCTTCACTGGGCTGGGCACCGACGATGCGCACCTGCGGGTTCTTTTCCTTGAGGTAGCGCGACACGCCGGTGATGGTGCCCGTGGTGCCCATGGCGCTGACGAAATGCGTGATGCGGCCGCCGGTCTGTTCCCATAACTCGGGCCCGGTGGTTTCGTAATGCACGCGGGGGTTGTCGGCGTTGGCGAACTGGTCGAGCACGCGGCCCTTGCCCTCGCGCTGCATGTTCTCGGCCAGGTCGCGCGCATATTCCATGCCGCCGCTCTTGGGAGTGAGCACGAGTTCGGCGCCGAAGGCCTTCATGGTCTGGGCGCGTTCGACGGACAGGTCCTCCGGCATGATCAGCACCATCCGATAGCCGCGGATGGCCGCGGCCATGGCCAGGGCGATGCCGGTGTTGCCCGACGTGGCTTCGATCAGCGTGTCGCCGGGCTTGATCTCGCCACGCTCCTCGGCGCGACGGATCATCGATAGCGCGGGCCGATCCTTGACCGAACCCGCCGGGTTGTTGCCTTCGAGCTTGCCCAGCACGACGTTGCCGCGATCGCGGTTGAGAGCCGCGCCGATGCGCTGCAGCGCCACCAGCGGCGTCTTGCCAATCGCGTCTTCGATCGTCGGGTAATGCATGCGAGCACTGTGCCATAATTTTTGCTGCTCTTTCCGCACTGCCCGAGTGGTGAAATCGGTAGACGCAGGGGACTCAAAATCCCCCGCCGCAAGGCGTGCCGGTTCGAGTCCGGCCTCGGGCACCAGCTGAGGCGCAAGCCATCGGCTCGCAGTCGACTGGCGAAGTCGGGGCAGCTACGCCGATGCAGGCTCCGGCAGCCTTCTTGCCACTGCCGCCGCGCCGGGGGCGCGAGTACCCGGAGCGATGACGTTTGCATCGCCCCCCGCGCTTCATGCCGGGTTCGACAACCCAGCTTCACCCAGCAGCGGCAACCGCACCACGAATTCGCTGCCCTGACCGGGGCCGCGGCTGCTGGCGTCGATCGTGCCGCCATGCATGTGCACGATGGTCCGCGCGACGCTCAGGCCGATGCCCAGGCCCCCATGCGATCGCCCCAAGGACGCATCGCCCTGCTTGAAAAGCTCGAAGATGTGCGGCAACAGTTCCGGTTCGATCCCCATGCCCGTGTCGATGACCGAGACCACGACCTCGTCCCGGGTCGCATAGGCGCCCACGTCGACCTGCCCTCCCGGCGGGGTGAACTTGGCGGCGTTGGCGAGCAGGTTGCCCAGGACCTGCACCAGGCGGTGTGCGTCGGCATCGACGACGGCTTCCGTCGGCGGGAGGGCGAACTGGAAGTGGATGCCGCGCTCATCCATCGTGGCGCGCACCATCTCCGCCGCCCGCTCCACCACGTCGCTCAAGCGCGTGGGCTGCTTCTGCAGGTTGAGGGAGCCGCGGGTGAGACGCGCCACGTCCAGCAGGTCGTCCACCAGCCGCACCATGTGGTTGACCTGCCGCCCCATGATGCCGGCCAGGCGGGCGATGTCGGGCAAGTCGCCGTGGCGAATGGACAGCAAGCGCACGCCGCTGCGCAAAGGGGCCAGCGGGTTGCGCAGTTCGTGGGCCAGCATGGACAGGAACTCGTCCTTGCGCCGATCGGCATCCGCCAGGTCCCGCGCCTTGATCGAAAGCTCGCGTTCCAGCCGGTAGCGCTCGGTGAGGTCCCGGAAGACCAGGACGACGCCGAGCAGTTGGCCGTCCGCCGCCCGCAGCGGAGCACCCGAATCATCGATGGGCAGCTCATGGCCGTCTTTGCGCAGCAGCAGCGTGTGGTTGGCCAGGCCGACGATGCCGCCCATGCGCAAGACCTTGGTGACCGGGCTTTCGACGGGTTCGCGTGTTTCGTCGTTGACGATCACGAACACCTCGTCCAGGTGCCGCCCGCCTGCATCGGCCCGGGTCCACCCGGTCAGTTCCTCGGCCACGGCGTTGAGGAAGGTCACCCGCCCTTGTGGATCGGTCACGATGACCGCATCGCCAATGCTCTCCAGCGTGACCCGATACCACTCCTTGGTCTCCATCAGGGAAACCTCGGCGGCTCGGCGGCGCGAGATTTCGTGCGAGAGCTGGTCGATGCGCTGCTTGAGCAGCAGGAACTGGTCGTACTTGACTTCGCGTGGGCGCAGGCGCAGCAGGACCAGGGCGGGCCCGGCTTCCGAGCGCGGGCTCATCAGTGAGCCTTCGCAACGCAGGGTCACCGGGTCCTGGCCGGGCACGATGAAGCGAAGGCTCTCCGGCGACGCCGAGCGGGTGCGGGCGCAGCGGGCCAGGAAAGCCTGGACTCGCTCCGGATCCTCGCTCACCAACTCCCGCAGGTGCCGACCCATCAGTTGATCCGGATCGCGTGACAGCACGCGCGAGGCGGCGCGGTTGACCATGCACAGCGCGCCGGTGGCGTCCAGCACCACGACCGCTTCCTGCAGCGCGTCGGCCAGCTCGGCGGCCTCTGGGCGGCGGGGTCCGGTCACGAAGCCCACGGCTAGCCAGCCTTGAAGTACTCGCGCCCCGATGAATGGCCAGACCCGCCCGGCCGCTCCTGCAGGAACACCACCACGCGGCACTCGCCGTGGCCTTGCGCGATGGTCTTCTCCAGGTCCACGCGCGCATAACCGAGGTTCTCAGCCGCGATGAGCCCGAAGACGTTGGACGTCATCATGCACAGCGCCGGCCGGTCCAGGACCTTGTCGCCGAACGGGCAGTGCTGGTTGCCGAAGACGATCTTGTGGTCGTCCTCCTCGATCACGAAGAAGCTGCCCTGGATGCGACGCTTGAGGTCGACCAGCACCTGCGCCACCTGCTCGCGCGAGAGTGTCGAGACGTTCAGGGCCGCCTTGTAATCTTCATTGATTCGTTCACCGACCCGTTGGCCGACCACGCTGATGAACCCGGAGGCGTCCTCCAGGCCGACCACGTCCTGCAGGGTACCCGCTAGCTCGCGAAGCAGCGTGCGCAGGAAGAGGTCCCTTTCCAGCGGCACGTCGGCCTGGGCGATGGGGATGATGCGGTTTGAAGTCATGCCGATCGCAAGAGAAAGAGTGGCGGCATTGTGCCTGCGCACGGCCGCCCGTGGGGCCGCCGGGCCACCGCCCTTACCCTGATGCCGGCATGAACCAGGGCGCAGCCCTGGCGCGGCCGCGCCGCCAGGACCGGGGCGACTCAGTCGACGTTCACGAACAGCTTTTCCAGCGGCACGGGCGCGTCGATGATGCCCTGCTGCGCAAGGAACAGGTTCGCCGTTTCCAGCGTCTTGCGATTGGCCTCCAGACCATAGGTCCAGGGGTCGTCGCCGAACACCTCGTACAACTCGTCGATTTCTTCGGTCATCCAGGGCAGCATGTAGCGCAGCGCCGAGTAGTTGCGCATGCGCTCCAGCGCGACCGCCTTGGATTCGCAAAACGCCTTGTAGAGGCTCCTGGCGATGAACGGATGGGCCTGGTACGCCTCTTTCTTGACGGCCACGAGGTGCATGATGGGGAAGATCCCGGTGCGCTTGTAGTAGTCCTTCTCGACCTGCTTGTAGTCAGGGAAAAGGCGAACCACGTCCGGACTGGTGCGCATCGAATGGGGGATGTGCGTGCCGATGATGGCGTCGATCTCGCCGCGCGCGAGCAACTCGCTCAGGGGCACCCCGCTGGTGTTCACCGTCACGTCGAAGCCCGGGGGAATGACCGTGGGGACGCCATGGCTGCCCGGACTGTTGACCGACCCTTCGAGCCATTTGATGCTCTTGATGTCCACGCCGAAATCGTTCTGCAGGTGGCCCCGCTGCCAGATGGCCGCGGACATGGTGAAGCGCATGACCCCCACGCGCCGGCCTTCCAGGTCCTTGGGGCCGCGGATGCCGGAACGCCGGTTGATGGTCATCATTCCGTGCCGGAAGCACTTGGACGGGAACACCGGCAGGGCCACGAAGGGCGAGGTGCCCTTGCTCACGCTGGTGATGTAGTCGCAGCTGGACATCTCGCAGACGTCGAAGGGCTGGGCTGCCATGGCGCTGTCGAAGAGCCGGCGCGGGAAGTCCTCGACGACGAAGCGCAGGTCGATGCCCTCGGGCTTCACCGCCCCGGTGTAGAGGGCCTGCATGCGGTCATAGAGCGCGCAGGCGAGCGTGATGGAGACCTTCCCGTCGGCCCCGGCGGCGTTCGAGGCGGCCTTGTCCAGCGTTGCTTCAGGCGTGTGCATGTGTTTTGCTCGGTCGTGGTCAGGGCGCGGTTCAAGGCCGTTCGCGGCTGCAGATGTCCAGGGCCATCAGCGCGTAGATCTGCGCCGCCTTGACCATCTCGTCGATCGCGATCTCCTCGTTGCGGGGGCCGATGCGGCGGCCGCGCGGGCCGATCTTGATGGCCGGGATGCCCATCTCGTTGTAGATGTTGGTGTCCGTCCAGATGCTCGCGCGGCCGGGCGCCTCGGGCTTGGGCGGGTGCCCGAACAGGTGCTCGTACACCGTGTGGGCCGACGCCACCAGCGGCTCGACGCCCCGGCCCTCGTAACCCATCAGCGACTTGTAGGGCTCGATGTCGTACTCGATGCCCAGGCCCGCCAGCGTCTGGCGGATTTCGTGGATCACCTGCACCGGGCGGATCTGCGGCGGGATGCGGATGTCGACGTAGACGTTGCACACGCCCGGGAAGTAGTTGGGCCGGTACGGCGCGCCGCCTTCGATGGCGCCCACGTTCACCTTGGGGAACAGCGGGCCGGTGGGCGAGTGGTAGACGTACTTCTCCTCGAAGCCGGCCGCCCACTCCTCCAGCGCACCGATGACCTTGGTCATCTTCACGATGGCATTCATCTGGTCCATGGGGAAGTCGCGCCGGTTGGTGCCCCAGGCCGCCTCGGCCTTGCCGAAGACCGAGATCTTGGTCAGCACCACACCCATCTGGGTCCAGATGATGTTGAGGTCGGAGCCGTCGGCCACCACGGCGTAGTCGGTCTGCATGCCGTGGGTCAACAGGTGGCGCGTGCCCACGCCTTCGCCGCGGTACTCCTTGGATTGCCAGGGGCCCACCGGCGTGCGCGAAATCTCGCCCACCACCGCCGCCAGCACCACGTCGCCCTTGAGGCGCACCCCACTCTTCTTCAAGGCCTTGCCGGCCATCATGAACGCGGCCACCCCGCCCTTCATGTTGGACACCCCCAGGCCGCGCACCACGTCGCCGGCAATCACGCCCTTGAGCTCCGACTCGGGCTCGACCTTGGCGACCATCCGCAAGTCGGCGTCGGTGCCGGTGAAACTGGTGTCGGTGTGGCCATTGAAGCCCAGGCTCAGGCCATTGCCCTCGCCACGCAGGATGCCCACGGCATTGGGCCGGTCGATCTCCACCTCCTGGCGCACCGACTTGAGCCCGTTGGATTCGTACCAGCCGAGGATGTAGTCCGCGACGCCTTTTTCCTGGCCGGTCGGACTCGGAATGCTGGTCAGGTCGCAAGCCAGTTGAGCCAGCTCATTCCGGTCGATTTGAGCCAGGACCTGGCTCGCGATTTCCTTGTTCATCGGGACTCTTTCAATTCGGGGTCGGACGCAATTACTTGGCGTCGGATCCGACTGCCTTGACGATCTCACCCCAGATCCGGACTTCGTCGGTGTTGTACTTCTGCAATTCGGCCAATGAACGCCCGTCGACCGGCTCCATTCCGGCGGCGACGAATTTCTCCTTGTAGGTGGGCTGGGCCATGAACTTGTTGATGGTCTCGTTGAGCTTTTGCCGGATGGCCGGCGGAGTGGCAGAGGACACGTAGACCGCGGTGGATGAAGGAGTCAATTGCGGATACCCGGACTGCGCCAGCGTCGGCACGTCGGGCAGCGAGGGGATGCGGGTGTCGCTGACCACGCCGAGCACACGCACCTTGCCCTGCTGCACCAGGGGCAGCACGGCCGTTGCGGTGGTGAAGCTCACCGGGGGGTCGCCCGCCGCCACGGCGACGGCGGCCGGGCCGGCGCCACGGTAGGGGATGGCCACGGCATCGGTTTTCCAGATGGCCCTGAACAGGTGCGCGGCACTCAGGTGGGACGAGGTGCCGACGCCCGAGGTGGCGAAGTTCACGCTCTTGCTCTTCATGACCGACTGCAATTCGGCGATGGACTTGGCCGGAAAATTGGCGTTGACGGTGATGGCATTGGCCTGCGTCGCCACCAGGGCCACCGGCACGAAGTCCTTGACGGCGTCGTAGCCGGCCTTCGCGGGATCCTGCACGGCATTGAGCGTGAAAGATGCCGTGGCCACCAGGATGGTGTAGCCGTCCGCCGGCGCTTTCGCCACCGCCTGGGTGGCGATGTTGCCGCCTGCACCCGTGCGGTTCTCGACCACGACCGACTGCTTCAGGGACTCGGTCAATCCTTGTGCCACGATGCGGGCCGCAATGTCGGCGGGTCCGCCAGATGGAAAGCCCACGAGCAGGGTAATTGGCCTGGACGGGTAGGCGTCTTGCGCCAATGCGGCCCCGGACATGGAAATGGCGGCCAGCAGCAGCGCGCCACGGCGGAGGTTATGAGTGAGCACGTTCATCACCTATCTCTCCAATGTTTGGAGCCGCGAATATAGATGGGGGTGTTTCAAACCAGCCGTGCATTTCCGTCACAGCAGAAGTGCGTACCGGACAAGCCCGTGCCCGGCCGGGCTTTCCATAATCGGACGTCACACAGCCCCGTCGACCATGAACATTCTTGACAAGCGCGAACTGGCGTCCCTATCGGCCAACGCTCCTGCCGCCGAGCCAGGCCGCAGCCGCACCGGCGGCGAGGTCCTGGTGGACGCCCTGCGCCTGCACGGCGCCGACCGCGTCTTCTGCGTCCCCGGCGAAAGCTACCTGGACGTGCTGGACGCGCTGCACGACGTGCCCGAGATCGAGGTGGTGGTCGCCAAGCACGAAGGCGCCGCGGCCTGCATGGCCGAGGCCGACGGCAAGCTCACCGGCCGCCCCGGCATCTGCATGGTCACGCGCGGCCCCGGCGCGGCGCACGCCACCGTCGGCGTGCACGTGGCGTCGCAGGACTCGACGCCCCTGATCCTGTTCATCGGGCAGGTGGCGCGCCGCCATCGCGGACGCGAGGCGTTCCAGGAGGTCGATTTCCCGGCGATGTTCGCCCCGCTGGCCAAGTGGGCCACCGAAATCGACGACCCGCTGCGCATCCCCGAGATCCTGGCGCGGGCGTTCCAGTGCGCCACCTCCGGGCGCCCCGGACCGGTGGTCATCTCACTGCCCGAGGACGTGCTGGCGCAGGCCTGCACCGCCGCCGACACCCTGCCCTACCGGCCAGTCAGTTCGGCACCGTCGGCCGCCGACGCCGCGGCCATCGGCGAAGAACTCTCCCGTGCCGAACGGCCGATGGTCATCGTGGGCGGGGGCAACTGGAGCGCGCAGGCCTGTGCGGATCTCTCGGCCTTCGCCCACGCCTGGAACCTGCCCGTGGCCTGCGCCTTCCGGCGCCAGGACCTGTTCGATAACCGCGATCCGCTCTACGCCGGCCACCTGAGCCTGGGCGTCAATCCCAAACTCGCGCAGCGGCTGGCCGGGTCCGACCTCATCATCGCGGTGGGCACCCGGCTGGGCGACATCACGACCAACGGCTACAGCACGCTGGTGCCGCCGCGGCTCGAGCAGCGGCTGGTGCATTTCCATCCCGACTCGTCCGAACTCGGGCGGGTCTACCAACCCGACCTGGCGGTGCAGTGCGGCCCGGCGGCCGCGGCTGCCATGCTGAAGGCGCTGCCCCTTCCAGCGGGCGCCGTGCCCTGGGCGCAGTGGACGCAGGACGCGGGCCGCGACCACCACGGGTTCGCCGCAGCGCCGGAACGCGACCCGGAGTACCTGGGCGTCTACATGCCCGATGTCATGGCCCACCTGAATCGGGTGCTGCCCGAGGACGCCATCGTCACGAACGGGGCCGGCAACTACTCCGTGTGGGTGCACCGCTTCTATCAATACCGCCAGCCGCGAACCGAGCTGGCGCCCATCTGCGGCTCCATGGGTTACGGGCTTCCCGCGGCCATCGCGGCCAAGCTTCGCCACCCGGAGCGCACGGTGGTCTGCTTCGCGGGCGACGGCTGCTTCCTCATGTACCCGCAGGAGCTGGCGACGGCCATGCAGTTCGGGGCGCCGGTCATCGTCATCGTGGTCAACAACGGCATGTACGGCACCATCCGCATGCACCAGGAGAAGCGATTCCCCGGCCGTGTGATGGCCACGCGCCTGAACACCCAGGGTTTCGTCCAGCTCGCGCAGGCCTTCGGCGCCCATGCGGAACTGGTCGAGGCGGCCGAAGCCTTCCCGGCCGCCTTCGAACGTGCCCGGGCAGCCGGCCGCGCGGCCCTGATCGAACTGCGCACCGACCCGCTGCAGATCACGCCCCAGGCCCGCCTCACCGGCGACGAGAACCAGGTGATCCTGCTGCGCAACGAGAAGGGCTCGCGCGCCTAGATTCACCACACCGCCAGGCGCTGTTCCAGATCAGGACCGGCGAGCACCGTCAGGGACCCGTCTGCGACTCGCTCAAGACTTACCCGATCCGGATTGATGGCGACCAGGTGTTCGTCCATATCGAGTCATCGGGCCGGGGGCCACATGCACAAGGAGAAACCATGAAAATCGAACAGCGCCTGCAGGAACTGGGCATCGAGCTGCCGCCCATCGGCCAGACCATCGGCACCTTCGTCCATGCGAAGCGAAGCGGCAACCTGCTGTTCCTCTCGGGCAAGGGTCCGCTCTATCCCAACGGCGAACGTGCCAAGGGCAAGTTGGGCGCCGACATGGACCTCGACCAGGGCTACCAGCACGCGCGCCAGGTGGGGCTGCTGCTGATCGCCGCGATGAAGCACGCCCTGGGAGACCTGGACCGCGTGGTCGACATCATCAAGGTGTTCGGCCTGGTGAACGCAACGGCCGACTATGTGGATCACTTCAAGGTGATCAACGGCTGTTCCGATCTGTTCATGGAAGTGTTCGGCGACAAAGGCACCCATGCCCGAACGGCCGCCGGCGCCAACTCCTTGCCCAACGGCATCCCGGTCGAGATCGAAGCCATCGTGGAGATCCGCGACTGACCGCTTCCGGTCCCGCGCGGCCAGCCGCAGCCATCCATGCAACGCAGACAAGCATGCGCCGTCAAGCACGCGGTGCCGGCGCGGGAGCTTCGATGAGCGCCACTGCCGCCGCCAAGTACGTCGGGCAGTACACCCAACGGCGCGAGGACCCCAGGCTGCTGTCGGGCGGCGCCCGGTTCGTCGACGACATCCACCTCGAGGGCATGTTGCATGCCTCCATCCTGCGCAGCCCGGTGGCCCACGGCCGCATCCGGGGCATCGACCGGGAACGCGCCCTGGTCCTGCCCGGAGTCCGGGCGATCTACACCGCGCAAGACATCGCCGCTGGAACGGCCGAGGGCATGGTGCCGCGGGTGCCGGTGCGGCTGGCGGGCATCCCGGAACTGCAGCCTTTCCGGCAGCCCGTCATCGCCGAGGGCATCGTGCGCTACGTGGGCGAACCCGTGGCCATCGTCATCGCCGACACCCCTGCCCGGGCCGAGGATGCGGCGGCTGCCATCGTTCTGGATATCGAAGCGCTTCCGGCCGTGGCCTCATGGGAAGCTTCGGCCCGGGGCGACACGCTGCTTTTTGCAGGCGCCGACAGCAACCGTGCGGTCACCTACACCGCCACCAAGGGCGACGCGCAGGCCGTGCAAGGCGCCTACCGGCGCCGCGAAACCCTGGGCGTGCAGCGCCACAGCGCACAGCCCATGGAGACCCGCGGCCTGGTGGCCGAGTGGGACGACGGTGCCGGCCGGATGGTCGTCTACGGCTCGACCAAGGTGCCGTTCTTCAACCGAGCGACGCTGGCGGACGCCCTGTCGCTGCCCAAGGACCGCGTCGACATGATCGAGGTGGATGTCGGCGGCGGCTTCGGTGTGCGCGGGGAGTTCTATCCCGAGGACTTCCTGGTGCCGTTCGCCGCTCGGGCCCTCGGGCGCCCGGTGAAGTGGATCGAGGACCGCCTGGAAAGCCTGCTCGGGACCAACCATTCACGCGAGATGGTGGCCGAGGTCGAGATCGTCTGCCAGCCCGATGGCCGCATCCTCGCGCTGCGCGGCCAGGTCAAGGTGGATGCCGGCGCCTACATGCGCACCAGCGGCCCGGTACCGTCGCGCAACGTCACGCAGTTCCTCTGCGGGCCGTACGACATCGCCCATGTCGATGTGCGCACCGAGGTCTACCTGACCAACAAGGGGCCGATCGGCTCGTATCGCGGACCGGGGCGTTTCGAGGCCGACTTCTTCCGCGAGCGCCTGTTCGACATGGCTGCCAGCGACCTGGGCATCGACCCGGTGGAATTCCGCCGCATCAACCTGGTCAAGCCCGGCCAGATGCCCTACCCCATCGCGGTGCTCGACCAGCCGCGCCGCGCCGAGGAACTGGACAGCGGCGACTACCTGGAAACGCTCGATCGCTGCCTGCTCGAATTCGGCTGGGACGACAAGCGCCAGCTGCAGGGGCGGCTGGTCGATGGCAAGTACCACGGCATGGCCGTGGGCTGCTTCATCGAAGGGGGTGGCGCCGGCACCAAGGAGACGGCCCGCATCTCGATCGGCCCCGACGGCACCATCGAGCTCACCGTCGGATCGGTGGATCTCGGGCAGGGCATGGTGACCGTGATGTCGCAGATCGCCGCCGACGCGCTCCAGGTGCCGATCGAGTGCATTCGCGTGCGCCACGGCTCGACCAACCTGCTGCAGGAAGGCTTCGGCTCGCACCACTCGCGCTCGACCATCATGGGCGGCTCGGCCGTGCTCACCGTGGCGAACGAGCTGAAAGAGAAGGTCCGCGCCACGCTGGCCGAGCAGTGGCAGTGCGCGGCGGAGCAGATCGAGCTTTCGCGCGGCCTCCGCGCGTCGTTTGGCGATCGCAGCGCCAGCCGGGCCGAGCTCGGCCAGCTGGGACTGGGCGTGGACGGTGAATTCCGCAGCAACACCAACACCTATGCCTACGGCGCGGCGGCCGCCCACGTGACCGTGGATCCCGAGACCGGGCGGGTGGAGCTGCTCGATTACTTCACCGTCGAAGACATCGGCCGGATCATCAACCCCCTGACCGCCAAAGGACAAGCCGTGGGTGCCGTGGTGCAGGGGCTTGGCGGCGTGTTCCTGGAGCACCTGGCGTATGACGCCGACGGCCAGTTCCTGGCCGGCAGCCTGGCCGACTACCTGATGCCCAGCGCAAGCGACTTCCCACGCATCCGCGCCATGGAGCTCGAGAATCACCCGTCACCCTTGAACCCGCTGGGCGCCAAGGGCGCGGGCGAGGGAGGAATCATCCCGGTGGGTGGCTTGCTGGCCAACGCCATTGCGGCAGCCCTGGCCAGCTTGAAGGTCCAACCCAAGGCACTTCCGCTGACGCCCTGCACCGTGTGGAGCCTCATCCACGCGCCCTCCGAGCCGACGCCAGTATCGAAGGAGGACGAGCCCACGCTGCTGCAAAGCCAGGAGCTGGTTCCCGCATCCGTCGACAGGGTGTGGCAGGGGCTGAACGATCCAGCCGTGCTGCAACAGTGCATCCCAGGCTGCGAACAGATCGAGCAGGAGTCGGACACCGACTTCGCCATCACCCTGCTCGCCGCGGTCGGGCCGGTGAAGATGCGATTCAAGGGCAAGCTGCGGCTGTTCGATCTGAACCCCCCGCGTTCTTACTCGCTGGCCTTCGAAGGCAAGGGCGGCTTCGCCGGATCTGCCAAGGGCACGGCGACGGTGAAACTCACGCCCGAGGGCGACCACACCCGCCTGTCCTACCGCGTCGCCAGCCAGATCGAAGGCAAGCTGGCCCAGGTCGGCTCGCGCCTGATCGACGGCGTCGCGCGGCAGACCGCGAAGGAGTTCTTCGATCGCTTCAACCGGGTGCTGTCGGCTGGTCCGGCGAGCCCGGCGGCCCGAGCGCCCAGCAAGCCCCTGCCCTGGCGGACCCGGCTGGTCGCGTACGGCGCCGCGTCGCTGGCGCTGGCGGTGGTGGCGGCCGCCTACTTCATCCTGGGCCGCTGAACCTTCATGCGATCACCGCGCCCGGCCATCCGCCGCTCTTGACGATGTGGGTGATCTCTTCGTGGAAGATCCGCATCATCGCCCAGTGCCCGACGATGGGCGCGCGGTTCTTGGAAGTGGCGATGCCGATCTGGCGGACCACTTCAGGCTCGACCAGGCGCGCCGCGCGCAGCTTGCCCTGGGCCAATTCGTCGGCGACGGCCGCCACGGGCAGGATGGTGGAACCCAGGCCTGCCTGAACCATGTGTTTGGTGAGGCTGGTGGAGCCGTCGCATTCGGCAACGATGTTCAGGCTGACCCCCGCCTGCTGCGCCAGCCCCTCGGCCAGGACTCGCAGGCCATAGGACGTGCTGGGAAGGATCAGCGGCACGCCGCCAAGGCCGGAAACGGGGAAGGTGTCGCCGATGTGGGTGTGCGCCGGCGGCGCGATCAGGCTCACATGTTCATGCAGGAGGACATCGACCTTCAATTCGGCGGTGTTCTTCGGCAGGTAGAAAAGCGCGATGTCCACTTCGCCGCTCGCGAGCAGGTTGAGGATTCGCGCGCCCAGCCCTTCGATGATCTTGAGCTGCGTATTTGGAAACTGCTCCTTGAGTCTCAGGCTCAAGGGAATCAGGGAGATGCGAGCGATGGTGGGCTGGGCGGCGATGACGAGTTTGCGAGGGCCACCGCATTGGTAGATGCGGATCGCATTGCGCGCGTTCTCCATCCGAGTGACCACGTCCATCGACAGTTCGTACAACGCCTTTCCGGCCTCGGTCGGGACGACGCCACGCCCGCTGCGGTGGAGCAGCCGCACCTGAGTGTCCCCCTCGAGCCGGGCAATCACGCGGCTCAGGGTCGAATGATCGGCGCCCAGTTCCAATGCAGCCTTGCTCAGGCTGCCCGAACTGACGATACGCACAAAGCACTCGAGATCATCCGAATTCATGATGCATCGGCCGTCTTCTGGTGGTCCATTCCGACAAGTGCCATGAGTGGGGTTGCAATCCTCATCGGCAATCCGGGGCATGGTAGCAGCCGCACCTTGAAAGCCGCCCTTGTCACCCGACCTGTCTGCCGGGGCGCAACGCGTTTTCCGGCACCGATACAGATTCGCCAAGCGCCTGTTACATCTAACAAGCTAGCGGCGGAACTGCCTCCAGCCCTCGGCCACATACGGGCGTTGCCGCAGACTACAAGTCATGGGCATTTAATCACCACCTCATGAGCAATATCCATTCAAGAGGCAACGGCCACCTCCCACTCGAAGCCGCGCATGCCATGGCGCGGCATCGAGCAGACGGGCTGAAGGGCAGGCCATCTCACAAGGATGAAAACGTGTCGAACTCGGGACAGTTGATGGCGGACAGCGACGTGCAGGAAATCAATCGCTCGGGTAATCCCGAATCTCCCGACTCAATGGCCTGGCTGACCCGCCCATCCATGTCAGCCACCGAACTCGGCCTGCCCGCCATCCGCTCGGAGCCCCTTCACCTGCGCACCGTCCAGGACGAGCGTGTACTCGACCGGACCGGTGTTTTCGAGGGGGTCAATTTCGCCACCCTCATCAGATTCTCTGCCGTGCTCTCCGGACCGGGCTTCAAGGAAGCGCTGCAAGCCGTCCACCGGGAACCCGGCTCCGTGTCGGCCGCGGAACGGGAGGCACTCGATGCCCATCTGCGCCAGTGTGTGGAGCATGAGACCTCGCGCGACGGCGCACCCGTTTCGCATCAGCGGGCGATCGAACTGCTTATAAAAGGACTAACCGCCTTGACTAACTAGTAGTTCTGAGGCAATTTACGGCTGAACCGTAGTCCTTGGAGCTGCCCGTGATTGCCCACCCCGCCCCAGCTGAGTCTCCTGTCCAGGCGCCCCTGAGTCAGCCTGAAGGACTTCCGCGCACACCTGCCCCCGCAGACGAAGCGCTCTTCCGACAGCTGGTGCAAACCCATCAGCACCGGCTCTATCGGTTCATCGTCAAGCACATCGGCTGGGGAACCGACGCCGAGGAAATCACCCAGCAGGCCTTTGTCGAAGCGGCCCAGAGCTACGCCAGCTTCCGAGGAGCGTCCGAGCTGTCCACCTGGCTGTACCACGAGGACCCCAGCGGCACGGTGCTGGTCGAGGCCCGCATCGTGCGCGGCGCCATCTGCGTGAGCCTCACCGACAGCGCACCGCCGTTCAACCCCCTGCTGGTGCCCGAACCCGACACCACGCTGGCCCTCGAGGAACGACAGATCGGCGGGCTGGGTCTGCTCTTCGTGCGTCGCACGGCAGATCGGGTGAAGTACCGACTGCTCGATGGCGACGGCCGGCCGCCGCGCAACCAGGTCTGTTTCAGCAAGCGCCTGCACGGCGCCGTGCAGCACCCTAGGCCATGAGCCTCGGCTGGGGCCTCTTGCGCACCGATGCGGCATCTCCCGGTGGCTGCGACAGCCGTGTCGACCACGCTTGAGCGACTTCCAGCAACTGCTCCAGGCGGCGCATCAGGGTTCGCAAGCCGGTGTCGCGCACAGGTATGTCGGCCTGCGCACAGGGAAAGCCGTCCGGCGCCACGGACAGCGTGGCCGGCACGCCGCCGATGGCCGTGCAATTGCCCTTGAGCATCAGCAGCAGCCAGGCGGGGTCCAGCGTGTCGGCCTGCGGGGTGTGCAGAGGGCACGTGAGCACCAGGTGATCCCGGCCGGCATCGAACAAGATGCCAACATGCCATTGCCGATCGACCACCAGCCGGCATAACCCCGCCTCGTCGAACGCCAGCTCCAGGCCCAGCGCGTGGCCCAAGTCGTGCAACAGGTGGTCAGCGGCGGCAGCGGCCATGGTTTCCTTCGACGAGTGTGTTCGGATGCCGCCTAGGGTGGCCAAAGGGCGGGCGCAAGTCAACCATTGACCCGCGCCGAACATGAGGTGTCTTCCCACAAGACGTGCAGCACCGAACCGACGCTACCGGGTCGACCGCTGGTTAGCCTCAGGCGCGTAGCCCACCACCGCCCCATGCGCCTGCCCTCATGAAACGCACTGCCCGACGACTGCGGCTGCGCGCGCGCCGATGGATACCTCACCTGGTGGTGGCCGTGAGCCTGCTCGTCGCCTCGGAGATCCTGTGGCTGTGGCAGACCTGGCCCTTGCGCAACCTGCTCTCGGCCACGGGCGGGGCGGGAATGTGACCGCCCGTCGTCGTCGCTCGGCGCTGCGCCTGCTGGTCATGGGGGTCCTGGCTGCCTGGGCCGTGGGACTGGCTTTCGCCACGCTGCGCCTGCAGCCGTGGCAGCAAGAGCTCACGCAGGTGCTGAACCAGCTGCGCGCGGACGAGTTGCTGCGCAGCAGCTTCACTCAACGCGACCAGGTTCACCCGGACTGGTATCGCCAACGTGCGATGGCCCTGCTGTCGGCGGTGGAGCGGCTGCGCGACGACACCAGCTGGTCGCTCGTGATGCCCGGGTCCTGGCATGCGTTCGACGACCTCGAGGAACGGGCTGCCGCGCGCATCGACAGGGCCTTCAGCCAGATCGTGGTCGAGACCATTCGGCGCGAGCTCGACGCGCGCGTGGCGAGCCTCAGCGGCGTGGGTCGTCATCCGGTGTCGGGCGAGGCGCTGGTCGGCACCGATTGCACCTCGCCCGTGCAACTGGCGGGCCCCGGCGCGGCATCCTCGGGCGCGGGGCTGGAGGAGCTGCCTGCCCATGCCAGCATGGCGCGCCATCTCGCCGCCGTGCAGGAACTCGACCGGGCCATCGCGGCGCTGCGCTCGCTGCAGGACCCCGACACGGCAGACCCCGAGGCCATGCGCATGCTGGTGCGCTACAGCCTGCATGCCGAGCTGTCGGGAGGCGCCCTGCGCAGCCTGGAGCTGTTCCACGCGTCGACGGCCCTGCCCCCGTCGCAGCTCCAGGCACTGGTCGAGCGGGTGCGGTGGGGCATGTGGTGCACCGTCTCCAGGGGCATGTCCACCCTGCACGCGCAGTGGCTGGATCGTCACGAACTGCTGGCGGCCGAAGACCAGCTCGCGCGTTTGCGCCCGTCCAGCCTGTTCGAGCCCGCCACCTCGCCGGTCGCCTTCGCGGCCAGCGTGGCGCGGCTGAAGTCGGCTCACGCGCTCATCGAACGCCAGGCCCGGTTGCTGTCGCGCGGGCCGCACGAATGGATGCGCCCAGGCGCGCAGGAACTCGGCCCAGCCCACGAGCGACTGCTGCAGCAGGTCGCCGCGACACCCCTGCTGGGCGCCGAGGCGGCCGAGCGATTGAAGGTGCAGGCGCAGGTCAAGCATGCCGCGTTCCAGCGCCGGTTCGAAGCCCACTTCGCACGGGCAGGTTCGGGGCTGGTGTGGCTGCCGGGGCAGCAGCGCTATGCCCTGGCGCCGGAGCGCGCGGCCCTGGGCGATGGACTGGGGCGCCTGCTCGAACAACCCTTCATGGAGGACCGTGCGATCGAAGCGGTTCGCCCCGCGGCGCTGGGCGCTCCCACGCAACTGCAGGAGCTGCTCGAACTGGTGCAGCAGCGCCGGCAATTCCTGCGAGAGTCGTTGCCGGTGTTTCCTGTCACGCTGCGGCCACAGGTGTCGCGCTATGTCGAAGACCGGATCGGCCAGCGGGCGTTCGAGCTGGGCACCCGTTTCCTGGAAGGCGCTGCCGACACCGGCATGATGGGTGTCAGCGCTGCCGACGTGGCGTACCAGCGACTCGGTCAGGTGGAAAGCACCTTGCGGGAGACCGGCTCGCCTTTGCTGGCACGGCGCACGCGTGAGCGACTCGAGCGGGACGTCCTGGCGCCACTCGCCGCGAGCTACGGCCGCCCGGCGCCGCTGCTGCTGCCGCCGCTGCGCGCCGATTGACTCAGGGCGGCCCGACGAGACCTTCGCGCGCGGTGGGGTAACGCAGGCGCACTCGCAGCTCGTCGGCCAGCCGGCGATTGCGCAAGCGGCGCGATTCGCCCATGAAACTCAGCACGCCCACCGGCAACACGGCTGATGCGGCATCCCGGGCGATGCGCGGGGGCCTGGGGAGGCCGTACAAGTCGGCCGCGAGGTCGAAGTAGTCCCCCATCTTCAGCTCGCTGTCGTCGCTCGCGTGGTAGATGCGCTGCGGCCTGCCGCGCCAGAGGCTGGCGAGCACCACCTGGGCCAGGTCGTCGGCATGGATGTGGTTGGTGTAGACATCGTCTTCGGCACGAAGCACCGGCATGCCGCGCTGCAGGCGCTCGCGCGCGCCGCCCGCGCGATCGGCCGCATAGATGCCGGGTATGCGAAGGATGCTGCTGCGCGTGCCGCTGCCGCGTCCGAACCAGCGCACCATCGACTCGGCATGGACGCGTCGGTGGGCGCGCGGCGTGGCTGGCGCCACGGCGGCAGTCTCATCGATCCACGCGCCGCCACGGTCACCATACACACCGGTGGTGGACCCGTACACCAGGGACCGGGGCGGCGTGCGCCTGCGCAGGGATCGCAGGAGCGCCGCCGAGCGCGGGTCTTGCCACCAGGGCTGTGCGGCGGCCGGTGGCGGCGCCAGGTACACCACGCGGGTGGCCAGGCCGGCAAGCCGGGCCAGGGACTGGGGCAGGTCGAGGTCACCCCGCAAGGGCGTGATGCCCCGCTCGCGCAGTTGCGGCACCCGCGCGGGCGACGAGGTGAGGGCCAGCAGGCGAACCCTGGCATGGCCCGCCCGGGCCACGCGCAGCCCGACGTCGCCGCAACCGATGATCAGGACGCGTTCCCGGCGGAAGCGCGCCGGCAGCGCTCCGAGGGGGGTCTGGTTTGAAGGCAAAATCGCTGAACCATCGCAGTACGAAACACCCGAGGATATAGAAGATGACGAGTGCCACGGCCCAGGCGGGCCCGTTCCAGGTCACCGTGCAGCCCAGCGGCCGCAGCTTCAGCGTGGAACCTGGCGAGACCGTCCTGGCCGGCGCCATCCGCCAGGGCGTCGGGCTGCCCTACGGATGCAAGGACGGCGCCTGCGGCTCCTGCAAATGCAAGAAGCTCGAGGGCGAGGTCTCGCACCGGGCCCACCAGAGCAAGGCCATGAATGCCGCCGAGGAAGCCGCCGGTTACGTGCTGACCTGCAGCGCCTTTCCGGGCAGCGACCTGGTGCTCGAATCGCGCCAGGTCACCGACGAAAGCGCCTTCCCGATCCGCAAGATGCCGTCGCGCGTGCAGGCACTGGATAAGCGTTCGCACGACGTGATGATCGTGCGCATGCAGCTGCCGGCCAACGACACGATGCGCTACCACGCGGGGCAGTACGTCGAGTTCATCCTGCGCGACGGCGATCGTCGCAGCTATTCGATGGCCAACGCGCCGCACACCCTGATGCGCGCGGAAGGCGGTGCGCCGCCGGTGCCGGTGATCGAACTGCACATCCGCCACATGCCCGGGGGCAAGTTCACCGACCACGTGTTCACCGCCATGAAGGAGAAAGAGATCCTGAGGCTGGAAGGACCGTACGGCAGCTTCTTCCTGCGAGAGGACTCGGACAAGCCCCTCATCCTGCTCGCGTCGGGCACCGGCTTCGCGCCCATCAAGGCGGTGATCGAGCACATGCAGTTCAAGGGCATAGCCCGACCGGCCACCCTGTATTGGGGCGGGCGCCGGCCGCAAGACCTGTACCTCGATGACTGGATCCGCGCGCGCTGCCAGGAGATGCCGCATCTTCGTTACGTGCCGGTCATCTCGAACGCACTGCCCGAAGACAACTGGACCGGCCGCACGGGCTTCGTGCACCGGGCCGTGCTGGAAGACCACCCCGACCTGTCGGGTCACCAGGTGTATGCCTGCGGAGCGCCCATCGTGGTGGAGTCGGCGCGTGAAGACTATTGCGCCCGCGCAGGCCTGTCGCCCGACGAGTTCTTTGCCGACGCGTTCACCAGCGAGGCGGACAAGCACCGCGACTGAGTCGCTGCTCCAGGCCCTGGCGCACGCGCTGCAGCACCGGCTCCCAGTCGCGGTCCGGCCCCTGGCGCCACAGCCTTGCCGAGGCGTACCAGGGGCAGTCCTCGCCCTCGCGCAACCACCGGTAGTCGGGTGCGACGGGCAGAAGGATCCAGGTGGGCCGCCCCAGTGCGCCCGCCAGGTGCGCCACGCAGCTGTCGACGGTCAACACCAGGTCCATGTGCGCGCACAAGGCCGCGGTGTCCGCCAGGTCGCCCAGCTGCGACCCGAAGTGACGCAGCCGCGGATGCGCGCCCAGGAACGGCGCGTCGGCCTCACGCACTTCCTTGTGCAGGCTCACCGGCTCGCAGTCGTCGGGCAGCGCCCGCAGGATGCGCTGCAACGGGATGCTGCGGCGATGGTCGTTGCGGTGCCTGGGATTGCCCGACCACACCAGGCCCACTCGCAAGCCTTCGCGGGGCCCCAGCCGCTGGTCCCATTGCCGCACGAGTTCGGGTTCGGGCTCGAGGTAGCCGCCGCGGCCCGGCACGGTTTGAAGATTCACGCCCAGCGCGTGCGGCAGCGTGAACAAGGGGCAGAACCAGTCGTGGGGCGGCGAAGCGGCGGACGTTGCGAACAGCTCGTCGACGCCCTCGAGCCGGGAGAGCACGCGCCGCAGCGGGGGCTGGACCTGCAGGAGCACGCGCCCCCCAAGAGCCGTCACCTCGCGGGCGAAGCGCGCCAGCATCAAGGTGTCGCCCAGCCCTTGCTCGGATTGCAGCAGCACCGTTCGACCTTCGATCGGCTGCCCCGTCCAGACCGGCCGGTCGAAAACCCGATGGCGATTGGCCTCCAGCTTCCAGCGCGCATCGAGCATGGCCCAGCCCTGCGCCCACTGGCCCTGGATCAGGTGGGTGCATGCCTTGTTGTAGAGCGTCTCCGGATGCCCGGGCTCGATCTCGAGCGCACGATCGAAATCGGCCTGCGCCCGCGCCAGGTGACCCAGCTCGTGCCACAGCGTTCCCCGGTTCATGAAGGCGAGGTGGGAGCGCGGTTCGAGGGCGATCGCACGGTCGTAGTCGGCGCGAGCGAGGTCTTGCTGGTCGAGGTCCTGGCGAGCCGCGCCTCGGTTGACGTGGTAGTCGGCGCAGTCCGGCGCCAGCTCGATGCCTCGGTCGTACCCGGCCACCGCTTCGCCCACACGCCCGATGCGATGAAGCGTCGTGGCCCGGCTGGCATGGGCGGCGGCCAGGTCGGGCTTCAGTTCGATGGCCAGGTCGAACTGCTCCAGCGCTGCGTCGGTCTGCTTCAAACGGACAAGGGCGGCTCCCAGCATGCGGCGAATGGCGGCATCGTGCGGCCGCAGCGCCACGGCGCGGTCGAGGCACTGGCGCGAGGCCTCGTAATCCGCCTGGTCATGAAGCATGGCGCCCAGCAGCCAGAGCGCATCCGCATGCACGGGATCGAGGCTCAGCACGTCTTCGAAGGCGCGGCGCGCCTGGTCCCAGTCGCCGGCCTGCTGCAAGCCCACGGCCTTGAAGAACCGGGCGACCACCTGTCGCCGCGTGTCCTGCGCCCCCGGCGTGATCACGTGGCCAGCACCAGGTCGCCGGCCATGACCCAGCGCTCCAGGTCGCGACGCACCCGCTGCAGGACGGGCGGCCAGCTCTGGTCGGGCCCCTGCCGCAGCAGCTTCGATCGGGCGTACCAGGGGCACCACTCGCCGGTGGCCAGCCAGCGGTAATCGGGCGGGTGGTGAAGCAGGATCCAGTTGGGAACACCCAGGGCTCCCGCCAGGTGCGCCACGCTGGTGTCCACCGTCACCACCAGGTCGAGCTGGCTCACCAGGGCCGCGGTCTCGGCGAAATCGGTCAGCTCGGACTCGAACCGCCGCATCGGCGCGAACGACTCGACCGCCTGGCACTCATGGGGGCGCGCATGGGCCTGCAGGCTCACATAGTCCCACCCGGCGGGCAATGCCGATGCGAACTGCGCGAACGGAATGCTTCGCCGGTGGTCCTGTGAATGCCCGCCATAACCGGACCAGGCCAGTCCGACCCGGGGCTGCGTGCGCGGCCCGAGGCGCCGGGCCCACTGCGCCTTTCGAGCCGGGTCGGCGCGCAGGTAGCCAGCCCGCGCGGGCACGGTATCGAGCCGCAGGCGCAGGGCCGCCGGTAGCGAGAACAGCGGGCAGTTGAAGTCGTGCGGCGGCGGCTGTCCCCCCAGGGGCCGGACCTGCGCGATGCCGCACTGGCCCTGCAGCAGCGGCACCAGGCTCGGCTGCACCTCCATGACCACTTGCGCACCGGCCTGCGCCAGGTCGGCCGCGAAACGCGCGTTCATCAGCGTGTCCCCCAGCCCCTGGTCCGCGTAGAGCAGGAGGGTGCGGCCCTCCAGGCTCTCTTGGCCGGTCCAGCGCGCACTGGGAAGCTTGCGCCTGGGGAGAGTGTCCCAACGGTGTTCATACAGCGGCCAGCCCTGCGCGTAGTCGCCCAGCGCCAGCAGCGTGCAAGCCTTGCCGTACCGGGCCGCGGCGCGGTCTTTTCCGCTTCCCCGCTCGATCACCTGGTCGTAGAGGCGCAGGGCCTGACCGAACTCGCCCATGAGCTGGTGCAGCCGGGCGCGGCCCGCGAGCGGCGCCACGCCGTCGGGGTCCAGCTCGATGGCGCGTTCATGGCTGGCAACCGCCTCGTCCAGACGATTCAAACGCTCGTACGCGAGTCCGCGGCCCACGAGCGAGTCGATGTGGCCTGGTTCGGTGTGCAGCGCCTGCTCGAAGCTGGCCATTGCCTCCTGCAGCCGCCCCGCGTGGACCAGCAGCGTGCCCCGCTGGCAGTGGGCGCTCGCCACGCCCGCATCGAGCTCGATCGAGCGCTCGATATGTGCCAGCGCTTCGGCCCGACGCCTGGCCGCGGTCAAGAGCGAACTCATGAACTCATGATCCTTGGCGTGATCGTGCAGGCGCAGCACCTCCTGCGTGGCTGCGATGGCTTCATCGACGTCGCCCTGGTCGGCCTGCACGCCGGCCAGCAGGCGCAGGGCATCGAGGTGTTCGGGGTCGACCTCGAGGACCCGCCCGTAACCGCTTCTCGCCTCCTGCAGGTCACCGGCCGCGTGCGCCGCCACGGCCTGGGCCAGCAGCTGCATGACGGCGATGGGATCCTTCACCATATGCACTCCATCCATTCATCGAAACGAATGCAATCTACCTACTCGCTGCTGAGCTCGCAAGGGGGGCATCGCTGCCGGCAAAATACCGGCCATGCAACGTAGATCCACCCTCGTCCTCGCTGCGGCCGCCCTGGCCGCGCCGCTGATCGGCCGGGCGCAGCCGGCCTCGCGTCCGATTCGCCTGATCGTGCCTTACGCACCCGGGGGACCCATCGATGTGACGGCGCGGCTGCTGGCCGAACGGGTGCGCGACACGCTGGGCACCGTGATCATCGAAAACCGTCCCGGCGGCGGCGGCAACATCGGCGCCGATGCCGTGGCGAAGGCCGCGCCGGACGGCCAGACCATCGGCATCTCCGCGGTGGCCACGCACGCGATCAACCCCTGGCTCTTCAGCAAGATGCCGTACGACGCGGCCAAGGACTTCGCCGGCATCACGCAGATGGTGCGGGTGCCCAACGTGCTGGTGGTGAACGCCGACACCGCCGCGCGCCTGAAGATCAACACCCTCGCCGACCTGATCGCCTATGCCCGGGCCAATCCGGCACGCCTGAACTACGGCAGTGGCGGCAACGGCAGCGCCGGCCACCTGGCCGGCGAGATGTTCAAGCGCGACGCCCGCATCTTCGCGGTGCACATTCCCTACAACGGGGGCAACCCGGCGCAGCTGGCGCTGCTGTCCGGCCAGGTCGACTTCAACTTCGACAACCTCGCCACCGCCGCCCCCAACATTCGCTCGGGCCGGCTCAAGGCACTGGCGGTGACCACGCTGCAGCGCTCGCCCTACCTGCCCGACATCCCGCCGGTGGCGGACATGCTGCAAGGCTTTTCCATCGACACCTGGTGGGGGCTGGTGGCCCCGGCGGGCACGCCGCGCGAGACGCTGCAAACCCTCAGCCGCGCCTTCACCGCCGCCTTGCAGGCTCCCGAGACCAAGACCCGTTTCGCCCAGTTGATGGCCGAGCCCGTACCCAGCACGCCGGAGCAGTTCGACACCTTCATGCGCTTCGAGCTGGCCAAGTACGAAAAGATCGTGAAGGCCTCGGGCGCCAAGGTCGACTGACATCCCTTGTCCTACAAGGCTGTAGGGAAGGTCCCACTTGGCCTAGGTCGGCAGTTGGCTAGATTGGAGCTTCGGCACCACCCTTCGAAAGCCCGCCATGAGACCTGCCATGCGCCTGTTGCCAGCCTGCATCTTGTGCATCCTCACGGGCGGGGCGTGGGCGCAGTCGGGCCCTGAGGTGCGCACCGCGCAGCTCTTGCTCAAGCCGGGGGTGGAGAGCGAGTCCATCGGCCTCCAGATCGGCCGATCGAGCTATGGCATGCGCTGCACGGCGCCCGGATGCGAGCCGGGCGATCCGGCCATGCGTCTGTGGAGCCGTGGCATGTGGAGTCCGCGCTGGGGCGCCGAGCTCGGCCTGGTCGACACGGGCCGGCTGGAATTCGATGGCGGCCTCTCGCGGGCACAGGGGGTGAACTTCAGCCTGGTGCGGCGCTTTTCGATCATGGACAGCCTCAGTGCCTACGGGAAGCTGGGCACCACCTACGGGCAATCGGCCACCACCGCGGGACTGGCGCAGCGCCAGGGCGCGGGCTCGGGCTTCGGCCTGTCTTATGGGGCCGCGCTCAATTGGGACTTCTCACCGACGCTGTCGGCCAGCCTCGAATGGGAGAACCACGACTTCAGGTTCAGCACCGGCGACCGCGGGGTGCGCTCCACCAGCCTGGGCCTTCAGTGGCGCTATTGACCGAATTCAAGAAGCTCAGGGAAAGCGAAAGCGACAGCGCCCACCGGCTTCGGCTGGTGGGCGCTTTTTTCTCCGAATGGCCGCTTATTCGCCGAGGTAGGCGGCGCGCACCTTGGGATCGACCAGCAGGTCGCGTCCGGGCCCGCTCATGGTGACCAAGCCCGACTCCATCACGTAGCCCCGGTCGGCGATCTGCAGGGCGCGGCTGGCGTTCTGCTCGACCAGCAGCAGGGTCACGCCCTGGGCGTGCACCTCGCGCACGACCTCGAAGATCTTGTCCACCATGAGGGGCGACAAGCCCATCGAGGGCTCGTCCAGGAGCAGCAGGCGCGGACGGCTCATGAGGGCGCGGCCCATCGCGAGCATCTGCTGCTCGCCCCCCGAGAGCGTGCCGGCGAGCTGCGCACGCCGCTCCTTCAGGCGCGGGAAGATCGCGAACACCTTGTCCAGGTCCGCGGCGATGCCGCCTGAATCGCGACGGATATGCGCGCCCATCTGCAGGTTTTCGGCAATGGTCATGCGGGCGAAGACGCCGCGGCCTTCCGGCACCATGGCCAGGCCCTCGCGGACCAGGTCCCAGGCGCCCCGGCCGCGGATGCTCTGGCCCCGGTAGCGGATATCGCCGCCGGCCAGCGGCAGGAGGCCGGTCACGGCCTTCATCGTGGTGGTCTTGCCCGCGCCGTTCGAGCCGATCAGCGACACGAGCTCACCCTCGCGAACTTCGAGGTCGACGCCCTTGACGGCCTCGATGCCGCCGTAGGCGACCTGCAGGCCGTCGACCTGCAGCAGGGGCTGGTCCATGTCAGTGCCCTCCGGTCCCGAGATAGGCTTCGATCACCCGCTCATCGCGCTGCACTTCGGCCGGCGTGCCCTGCGCGATCAGCTTGCCGTAGTCCAGCACGGTGACGCGGTCACACAGGCCCATGACGAGTTTCACGTCATGCTCGATCAGCAAGATGGTGCGGCCGTCGCGGCGGATGCGGTCGATCAGCTCGCGCAGCTGCAGTTTCTCGGTGGCATTCATGCCGGCGGCCGGTTCGTCCAGGGCGATCAGCTTCGGGTCGGTGGCCAGCGCGCGCGCGATCTCCAGGCGGCGCTGGTCGCCGTAGGACAAGGTGCGCGCCCTGAAATCGGCGTAGCGGGCGATGCCCACGTACTCGAGCAGCTCGCGCGCCCGCCCGGCGATGGCGGCTTCTTCCTGCCGGAACACCTGGGTGCGCAGGATGGCCCCCAACACCCCGGAGCCGGTGCGCACGTGGCGACCGACCATGACGTTTTCCAAAGCCGTCATGTCGGCAAAGAGGCGGATGTTCTGGAAGGTGCGGGCGATGCCGGCCCGTGCCACCTCGTGCACGGCGCTCGGCCGGTACGGCTGGCCGTCGAGCTCGAAGCTGCCGCTGTCGGGCGCGTAGAGGCCGGTGATGACGTTGAAGAAGGTGGTCTTGCCGGCGCCGTTGGGCCCGATGAGGCCGTAGACCTGGCCGCGCTCGATGGCCAGGCCCACGTCCGACAGCGCCTGCAGCCCGCCAAAGCGCTTGGAGACGCCCCGCACCCGCAGCACCGGGACCTGCGCGGACGATGCGACCGCGCTGCTCATGACTTGGCGGGCAATGACTTGCCGTGCTCGGGCGACGGCCACAGCCCGCGTGGCCGCAGCAGCATGATGACGATCATGGCCAGTGCGATCAGCAACTGGCGCAGGATGGCCGGATCGAGCCGGCCGCCGGTGACCTGCTGCAGGTCGAAGGCGCCAGCGACCCAGCGCAGCACCTCGGGCAGCGCCGCCAGCAGCACCGCCCCGAGAACGACGCCGGGCAGGTGACCGAGGCCACCGAGCACCACCATCGCGACGATCATCACCGACTCCATGAGGCTGAAGGATTCGGGCGAGACGAAGCCCTGGAACGCGGCGAACATGACGCCGGAGACGCCACCGAAGCTCGCGCCCATGCCGAAGGCCAGGAGCTTGAGGTTGCGCGTGTTGATGCCCATGGCCCGGGCGGCGATTTCGTCTTCGCGAATGGCCATCCAGGCGCGGCCCACCCGCGAGCGTTCGAGCCGGTGCGAGACGATGACGCTGAGCACGACCAGCCCCAGGAACAGGTAGTAGTAGAGCGTGACCGAGGACATGCTGAACTCGCCGATCTCCAGGCGTCGTCCCAGGTTGAGCCCGAGGACGGAGATGGAGTCGATCTGCCCCAGCCCCTTGGGGCCGTTGGTGATGTTCACCGGATGATCGAGGTTGTTCAGGAAGATGCGGATGATTTCGCCGAAGCCCAGGGTGACGATGGCCAGGTAGTCGCCGCGCAAGCGCAGCGTGGGCGCCCCCAGGAGCACCCCGAGGATTCCCGCCAGCAGCGCCCCCAACGGCACCACCAGCCAGATGGACGCATGCAGCCCCTGCGGGAACATCTGGGCGAACCACGCGAAAGTGTCGGCCAGGTGCGGCGAGGCCATGAGAGCGTAGAGGTAGGCGCCGATGGCGAAGAAGGCCACATAGCCCAGGTCCAGCAGCCCGGCGTAACCGACGACGATGTTCAGGCCCACGGCCAGCAGCACGTAGAGCAGCGCGGTGTCGGCGATGCGGACCCAGAAGTTGCCCGCGGCCTGCAGCAGCAGGGGCAGCAGCAGCAGCACGACGGCCGACACGGCCAGCGAGCGAGTGTCCTTGAGGAAGGGCGGCATGCGGACGTGGATTTCAGGCGCGGTCGGCCACCCGCTCGCCGAGCAGGCCCGAGGGTCGCAGGGTCAGGATGCCAATCAGGACGACGAAGGCGAGGATGTCGGTGTAGTGGCTGCCCAGCACACCGCCGGTGAGCGCGCCGAGGTAACCCGATCCGATGGCTTCGATCAGCCCGAGCAGCAGCCCGCCCACCACGGCACCCGCGAGGTTGCCGATGCCCCCGAACACCGCCGCGGTGAAGGCCTTGAGGCCCGGCAGGAAACCCATGGTGTGCTGCACGGTGCCGTAGTTGGAGGCGTACATCACGCCGGCGATCGTGGCCAGCACCGCGCCGATGATGAAGGTGGCCGAGATCACCGTGTCGGGCCGCACGCCCATCAGAGCGGCGACGCGCGGGTTCTCCGCGGTGGCCCGCATGGCCCGGCCCAGGCGCGTGAAGTGCACGATGTACATCAGCACCGCCAGGGAGATCGCGGTGAAACCCAGGATCATGATTTGCGTGGGCGTGATCACCGCGCCGCCGATGGGCAGGGGCGTGTTGGGCAGCAAGGTGGGGTACGGCTTGTAATTGGGCTTGAAGATGATCATCGCCAGCGTCTGCAGCAGGATCGACATGCCGATGGCGGTGATCAGGGGAGCCAGCTTGGGGCTGTTGCGAAGCGGCCGGTAGGCCACCTTCTCGATGGTGAAGTTCAGCGCCGCGGCCACCACGCAGGAGATGACCAAGGCCACTGCGAGGACCATCCAGCCGGGCAGGCCGGGCCAGGCATCGAGCATCAGGGAAATGATCGCCCAGCTGGTCATGGCGCCGATCATCAGCACCTCGCCATGCGCGAAGTTGATCAGGTTGATGATGCCGTAGACCATGGTGTAGCCCAGGGCCACCAGGGCATACATGCTGCCCAGGACCAGACCGTTGATGATCTGCTGCAGCAGGATGTCCATTCGCGTCGCCCCTCCGTGTTCCCTCGCCAGGCCTCAGCAAAAAACCCGCCAGGTGCGGGTTCGAGTGGCGCGGATTCTATCGGCGTGCCGGTCGGCGGCAGGCCGTCGATCCCGGGGGTTTTCCCGTCTTGGCGGAGAGGCCGCTCACTCGTCCTTGCCTTGCCCGGGCGAGCCGTCGCGCTCTCGCAGCTGGCGCAGCTTTTCAGCGATGCGCAGCTCGAGCCCGCGCTCGACCGGCTGGTAGAAGCGCGGGCTGCCCATGCCCTCGGGGAAGTAGTTTTCGCCCGCCGCAAAGCCGCCCGGCTCGTCGTGCGCATAGCGGTAGCCCTTGCCGTAGTCCAGGTCCTTCATCAGCTGCGTGGGCGCGTTGCGAAGGTGCATGGGCACCGGGCGGGTGCCCTCGCGCCCCACCAGGGCGCGGACCTGCTTGTAGGCCGTGTAGACGGCGTTGGACTTGGCCGCCACCGCCAGGTAGACCACGCATTCGGCGAGCGCCAGCTCGCCTTCGGGCGAGCCGAGTCGTTCGTAGACCTCGGCCGCATCGAGCGCGAGCCGCAAGGCGCGCGGGTCGGCCAGGCCGATGTCCTCGGCCGCCATGCGGATCAGGCGGCGCGCGATGTAGCGCGGGTCGGCCCCGCCATCGAGCATGCGCACCAGCCAGTACAGCGCGGCATCGGGATCGGAGCCGCGCACGCTCTTGTGCAGCGCGCTGATGGTGTCGTAGAACTGCTCGCCGCCCTTGTCGTAGCGGCGCATGCGCTCGCCCAGCACCTTGAGCAGCCAGGCATCGGTGATCCCCGCCAGCGACTGCGCACCGGCCGCCACGGCCAGGGTCTCCAGGGTGTTCAGCAGGCGTCGGGCATCGCCGTCCGCATAGGCCAGCAGGCGCTGCAAGGCCGCGTCCTCCAGCGCCGGCACGGCACCGATGGCCTGGGCCCGCTGCACCAGCTGGCGCAGATCGTCCTCGGCCAGGGGCTGCAGCACATAGACCGCCGCCCGCGACAGCAGCGCGGAATTCACCTCGAAGGACGGGTTCTCGGTGGTCGCGCCGATGAAGGTGAACAGGCCCGATTCGACGTGCGGCAGGAACGCGTCCTGCTGGCTCTTGTTGAAGCGGTGTACCTCGTCGACGAAGACGATGGTGCGCTGCGGCTGCAGGCCGCTGGCCGCTGCCTGGGCCTGCTCCACGGCGTCGCGGATGTCCTTCACGCCGCCCAGCACCGCGCTGATCGTGATGAACTGCGCATCGAAGGCATCGGCCATCAGGCGCGCGATGGTGGTCTTGCCCACCCCAGGTGGTCCCCACAGGATGCAGCTGTGCGGCTGCCCAGACTCGAACGCGATGCGAAGCGGCATGCCTTCGCCCAGCAGGTGCTGCTGGCCGATGACCTCGGACAGGGAGCGGGGGCGCAGCCGCTCGGCCAGCGGGACGGCCGCCGCAACGGGCTTGCTGGCGCGGCTCACGACCCGGGGCTCGTACTCACTGGCGAATCACCGCGGCGCCGGCCGGCGCCCGGAACCTGAAGGTTTCCGGCGGCAGCGCCGGGTTCAGCTCCATGTCGTGGAAGGTGATCACCGAGCGCTGGCCCAGCGCGTCCTGGATCTCCAGCCTCTCCAGACGGGTGCCGCGCAGGCCCAGCAGCACGCGGCTGACCTGCCCCTCCTTGTCGCGGGGCGTGGCCTGCACCCACTGCAGGCCGTCGCGCGCGGGCGCGGCCTGCAACTGGAAGTGCTGGCGCAGTGCCTGCAGGTCGGGTGCCGATGTGACGATGGCCGCCGGCGTCGAGCCCAGCGCCTGCGCCTGGCCGCGGGCGGTGACCTGGTTCAGGTCGGCGTCGTACAGCCACAGCGTCTCGCCGTCGGCGACCAGCGTCTGCTCGAACGGCTTCTTGTAGTCGAACCTGAACCGGTCAGGACGCTGGAAGGCGAAGCTGCCGCTGGAGGTCTTGCTGCGGGCGGTCTCGCCTTCTCGCGCGGGCGAGGTGACGACCTGGGTGAACTCGGCGCGGCCGCTGCGGGCCTCTCGCAGGAAGGCTTCCAGCGCCTGCAGGCCGTCGGCGCGGACCTGCGCGGCGGCCGTCAGTGCCAGCGCGAACAGGGGCGCGAGAAAGAGTCGAAGGAAGGATCGGGTCATGGAGCTTGGGGCACACCGCGCCGGCAAAGTTCGCCAGGCGCGGCCGGTGGGCTGGGTCATTCGGTGCGGCTGGGCACCAGGATGTCGCGCTGGCCCTGGCCGTTCATGGAGCTGACCAAGCCAGCTTTCTCCATGTCCTCGACCAGCCGCGCGGCGCGGTTGTAGCCGATCTTCAGGTGCCGCTGCACCAGGGAGATGCTGGCCTTGCGGTTCTTGAGGACCACCTCGACCGCCTGGTCGTACATCGGGTCCTTTTCGCCGCCATCGCCACCGCCGAGCAGGTCCCCGCCGCCCTCGTCGTCCACGGTGCCGCCTTCGAGCACGCCTTCGATGTAGTTGGGCTCGCCGCCCTGCTCCTTGAGGTAGGCGACGACGCGGTGCACCTCCTCGTCACTCACGAAGGCACCGTGTACCCGCACCGGCAGGCCGGTGCCGCTGGCCATGTAGAGCATGTCGCCCATGCCCAGCAGGCTCTCGGCCCCCATCTGGTCGAGGATGGTGCGGCTGTCGATCTTGCTGGAGACCTGGAACGCGATGCGGGTCGGGATGTTGGCCTTGATGAGGCCGGTGATCACGTCGACGCTGGGACGCTGCGTCGCCAGGATCAGGTGGATGCCGGCGGCACGCGCCTTCTGCGCCAGGCGGGCGATCAGCTCCTCGATCTTCTTGCCCACCACCATCATCAGGTCGGCGAGTTCGTCGATCACCACCACGATGTGCGGCAGGCGCTCGAGCGGCTCGGGACTGTCCGGCGTGAGGCTGAAGGGGTTGTAGATGAACTGTTCCTTGGCGGCCGCCTCGTCGATCTTGGTGTTGTAGCCGGCCAGGTTGCGCACGCCCAGCTTGGACATGAGCTTGTAGCGCCGCTCCATTTCGGCCACGCACCAGTTCAGGCCATAAGCCGCCTGCTTCATGTCGGTGACCACCGGGGCGAGCAGGTGCGGGATGCCTTCGTAGACCGACATCTCCAGCATCTTGGGATCGATCATGAGAATGCGCACGTCGCGGGCTTCAGCCTTGTACAGCAGCGACAGGATCATGGCGTTGATGCCCACCGACTTGCCCGAGCCGGTAGTGCCGGCGACCAGCACGTGCGGCATCTTGGCCAGATCGGCCACCACCGGGTTGCCGATGATGTCCTTGCCCAGGCCCATGGTGAGCATGGACTTGGCTTCGTTGTAGACCTGCGATCCCAGGATCTCGGACAGGCGGATCGACTGCCGCTTGGCGTTGGGCAATTCCAGGGCCATGAAGTTCTTGCCCGGGATGGTCTCGATCACGCGGATGGATACCAGCGACAGCGAACGCGCGAGGTCCTTGGCCAGGTTGACGATCTGCGACCCCTTGACGCCGGTGGCCGGCTCGATTTCGTAGCGCGTGATCACCGGCCCCGGCTGGGCCAATACCACCCGCACCTCGACGCCAAAGTCCTTGAGCTTTTTCTCGATCAGGCGGGAGGTCATCTCCAGGGTATCGGTGGACACGGTCTCCTGGCGGTTGGGCGCGCCGTCGAGCAGGTCGACCTGCGGCAGCTTGCTGTCGGGCAACTCCTTGAACAGCGGCTTCTGGCGCTCCTTGGCGACGCGCTCGCTCTTGGGCACCTCGACCACCACCGGTTCGATCAGCACCGGTGCGGGGTGGTGCTCCTCGATCTCGATGCGTTCTTCCAGCACGACCTCTTCGCGCTCGCGCGCGGCCCGCTGCCCCAAGGCCAGGTCTTCCCGCATCTCGCGCTGCTCGCGGCGCTGGACGAAGAAGCCATCGATGCGCGCACCGATGGACTCGGCCAGCCGACCCCAGGAGAAACGGAAGACCACCGCGGAGGCGATCACCAGCAGGGCGATGAAGACAAGGCCTGATCCGGTGAAGCCGAGCCACTGGACCCCGAGGGGACCGATCACATAACCCAATGCACCGCCGGCGTGGTCGGGCAACGAGCCCTCGAACCGATAGAGGCGCGACCATTCGAGACCCGCGCTGGCCAACAGCAGCAGCAGCAGGCCGGCCCAGAAGGCAGTCCGGGTGCGTGAAAACCGGCTGCGGTCCATGGACTCGACGGCGCCACCTTGTGTCCAGCGGCCCAGCGCGGAGAACCAGGCGCGCACGCCCGCGGCCACGCACCACCACGCTGAAAAGCCCAGCAGGAAGTAACTGCCGTCGGCGAGCCAGGCGCCGACGCGGCCACCCCAGTTCACCGCGGCCGTCGCGGAAGCCGTGCCGGAGGTTGAGAACGCCGCGTCCTGCGGTGAATAGCTCAGGAGCGAGATCAGCCAGAACACCAGCCCGGCAGCGCCCAGCAGCAGTCCGAACTCTTGGGTGAAGCGGCCCAGGCCGCTCTTGGCCGGTTCGCGCCGACCACCGGCTGAGCCACCTTGCAGGGTATGGAGGGAGTAGGTCATCAAGAAGTCGCACTGCCCGGGCGCTCCGGGCGTGGACCGATACTAGCCGAGCGTACTGAGCCGATCCTTGATGAGGAGCGATCCGTCCTCGCGTGTCTGAATGAAGCCACGGTCTTCCAGGTCCTTCATGACGCGGCTGACCATCTCGCGCGACGCCCCGACCATCTTGGCGATGTCCTGCCGGGAGATGCGATCACGGATGGCCATCTGGCCGTCGCGGTCGGGCGCGGCGAACTCGAGCAGCGCCCGGGCCACGCGGCCATAGACATCCATCAATGCCAGCGACTCGATCTTGCGATCCGCGCTGCGCAGGCGCTGCACCAGGCCTTTCATGATCGCGTAGGCCATGGAGCTGTTCTCCGGCAGGCAGCGCGCGAACTCGGCACGGCCCAGGCACAGCATGTCGGTCTGGACTTCGGCGCGCACGGTGGCCGAATGCGCCTCGTTGTCGATGAGGCTCATCTCGCCAATGTAGTCCCCGGGCTGCAGCGTGGCCAGGATGACCTCACGACCACGCTTGTCGGCGGTGATCACGCGGGCGCGGCCCGTGAGGATGATGAACAGCGTGTTGGACTTGTCGCCCTGCTCCACGATGATCTCTCCGCGCTTGAACCGGCGCTTGACCACGGCATCGGACACGGACTCGGCCTGGGCCGATGTCAGGAGCGCGAAGAGCGGAACCCGGCGTATCAGTTCCAGGTTGGAAAGCATCGACATCTCGTCCTTCCCCGGGGCCATCCGCCTCGTAGCCGGTCCAGCTGGCCATCGGTTCTTACAATCTTCCTGATCGAAACGGCGAGCACCCTCGTTGGCTGCGCAAGGCGATACTTGCCGACGTGGCTCGGAATGTACACCGCGCGGAAATAGTTCCGCACGACCCATTAGCAGATGAATACACAGCACGCTCACGTCCTCATCCTCGGCTCCGGCCCGGCCGGCTATACCGCCGCCGTTTATGCGGCCCGCGCCAACCTCAAGCCCGTCCTGGTGACCGGCATGGCCCAGGGCGGCCAGCTCATGACCACGACCGAAGTGGACAACTGGCCGGCCGACGTCAACGGGGTGCAGGGCCCCGAACTCATGCAGCGTTTCCTGGAGCACGCGCAGCGCTTCAACACGGAGATCGTGTTCGATCACATCCATACGGTAGACCTGAAGCAGCGCCCGTTCACCCTGGTGGGCGATAGCGGCACCTACACCTGTGACGCGCTCATCCTGGCCACCGGTGCCTCGGCGCGCTACCTCGGCCTGCCCTCCGAAGAAGCCTTCATGGGCAAGGGCGTGAGCGCCTGCGCCACGTGCGACGGCTTCTTCTACCGCGGCCAGGTCACCTGCGTGATCGGCGGCGGCAACACGGCGGTGGAAGAGGCGCTGTATCTCTCCAACATCGCGAGCAAGGTCTACCTCGTGCATCGCCGCGACAAGTTCCGCGCGGAGCCCATCCTGGTGGACAAGCTGATGCAGAAGGTCGCCGAAGGCAAGATCGAGCTCAAGCTGTTCCAGACGCTGGACGAGGTGCTGGGCGACGACACCGGGGTGACCGGCGTGCGCCTGCGCGACACCCGTAGCGGCGCCACCGAAGACCTGGCCCTGCAGGGCTGCTTCATCGCGATCGGCCACTCACCCAACACCGAGATCTTCAAGGGCCAGCTGGAGATGAAGGACGGCTACATCGTCACGCGCTCGGGCCTGAACGGCTTCGCCACCATGACCAGCGTGCCGGGCGTCTTTGCCGCCGGCGACGTGCAGGATCACGTGTACCGCCAGGCGATCACCAGCGCCGGCACCGGCTGCATGGCCGCGCTGGACGCACAGCGATTCCTCGAGCAGGAGACCTGATCCGACGGAGCCGGCAAGGCCCCCCCTATAATCGCGGGCTTTGCTGTTTCCCGTGAGGGGCCGGCAGATGGGTTACCGCCACCCTACCGGCGAGGTGAGGCGCTCACGACAGTGACCGCCGTTATTCATGACTGGAGTGCATCGCATGTCACGCGTTTGCGAAGTGACGGGCAAGGGCCCGATCGTCGGGAACAACGTTTCCCACGCCAACAACAAAACCAAGCGCCGGTTCCTTCCGAACCTGCAATACCGCCGTTTCTGGGTCGAAAGCGAAAACCGCTGGGTGCGACTGCGTGTCTCGAGCGCCGCGTTGCGCCTGATCGACAAGAACGGTATCGACAGCGTGCTGGCGGACCTTCGTGCCCGCGGCCAAGCCTAATCCCTGAGGAGCAGCACCATGGCAAGCAAAGGCGGACGCGAGAAGATCAAGCTGGAGTCCACCGCGGGCACCGGCCACTTCTACACCACGGACAAGAACAAGAAGACCATGCCCGAAAAGATGGCCATCATGAAGTTCGACCCGAAGGCCAAGAAGCACGTCGAGTACAAGGAAGTCAAGCTCAAGTAACCGGACTCGACCGCTGACGGCGGCCGAGCCCCATGAAAAAGCCCCGCCATGCGGGGCTTCTTCATTTCTCGACGGCCCCACCCTCGACTGTGGGGCCCCTCACACGACTCGATCAGGCGTGCACCGCGCGCAGGCCTACGGCGAACTGCTGCAGCCGTGCAATGCCGCTTTCCTCGGCGCGGCGGCACCAGGCCTGCAAGTCGGCTGCGAGCTGCTCGCGCGATACCGACGTATTCAGCCACATCTGGCGCAGCTCTTCGCGCATGGTGAGCATCTTGTCGAGCACCGGGTGCGCCTGCCGAGCCTGCGCTAGTTGGGTACGCGCATCGGCGGGCACGCGCTCCGTGTCACGGTGCAGCCAGCGCTTGGCGCTCTTCAGCACAGTGCCATCGGCCCCACGCAACTTCAGCAGGGCCAGCTCGTCCTTGCAGGCGCGACGCAGTTCGCGGCCGTAACGGGCCATGACTTCGTAGCGGTGGTTGATCAGCGCCTCGAGCGTGTTCTCGTCCGCAACCGGCCGCACGGCACCCACGCGCAGTTTGGGCGGCACCTTCTTGACCTTGGCCCAGCCGATCTTTTGCATCAGGCTGATGTAGACCCAGCCGATGTCGAACTCGTACGGCTTGACCGAGAACTTGGCCGCGGTCGGATAGGTGTGGTGGTTGTTGTGCAGCTCTTCGCCACCGATGAGCACGCCCCAGGGCGAGACGTTGGTGCTGGCATCGGGCGCCTCGAAATTGCGATAGCCCCAGTAATGTCCGATGCCGTTGATGATGCCGGCCGCCGTGATGGGGATCCAGAGCATCTGCACCGCCCAGACCGTGAGCCCGATGGCGCCGAACAGCGACAGGTTCAGCAGCAGCATCAGGCCCACGCCTTGCCAGCTGAAGCGCGAGTACAGGTTGCGCTCGATCCAGTCATCAGGCGTGCCGTGGCCGAACTTGGCCAGGGTTTCCTTGTTCTTGGCCTCGGCGCGATACAACTCGGCGCCTTTCCACAGCACGGTCTCGATGCCGCGGGTCTGCGGGCTATGGGGATCGTCTTCCGTCTCGCATTTGGCATGGTGCTTGCGGTGGATGGCCACCCACTCCTTGGTCACCATGCCGGTGCCGATCCAGAGCCAGAAGCGGAAGAAATGAGAGGGAATCTTGCCCAGGTCCATCGCGCGGTGCGCTTGGGTCCGGTGCAGGAAGATGGTGACGCTGGCGATGGTGATATGCGTGGTCACCAGGGTGTACAGGACGATCTGCCACCAGCTCAGGTCCCAGAGGCCATGGGCGAGGAGTTCGAGCGCCGCGTGCAGGGCGGGCCAGTCGGGAAGGAGCATAGAGGTGGCTAGGTCGAAAGGGTGAATAGACGTAGGAGCGATTCTAGGGCCGAGGGTTCAATAACGCGGCCTCATCGGATGTTGCACCCATGAGCCATGGCTCATGAGCGCACCCAGGCCGCGGCGAAGAACCCGTCGGTTTCGTGCCGGTGCGGCCAAAGCCGCAACCAGCGCGCTTCTGGGCCGGCACACAGCGCGCCCGGGTCCGCGAGTTTCAACGGGGCCAGGGCTTCCACCGCCTTCAAGGGCAGGAACCCCGCCTCGGCCTGCTCGAACTGCTCCGCCACCTGCTCGTTTTCCTCGCGCACCAGGCTGCAGGTGGCGTAGACCAGCCGTCCGCCCGGCTTGAGCAGACGGGCTGCGCTGCGCAGGATCGACAACTGTTTGGCCTGCATCTCCTGGATCGATTCGAGCGACTGGCGCCATTTCAGGTCGGGATTGCGCCGCAGCGTTCCGAGACCCGAACAGGGCGCATCGACGATGACCCGGTCGATCTTGCCGGCTAGACGCTTGACGCGCTCATCTCGCTCATGCGCGATCGCCGCCGGGTGCACGTTGGACAGGCCACTGCGGGCAAGCCGTGGCTTGAGGGCGTCCAGCCGGTGGGCCGCCACGTCGAAGGCATACAGCCGGCCGGTATTGCGCATGGCCGCACCCAGGGCCAGGGTCTTGCCGCCGGCGCCGGCGCAGAAATCGACCACCATCTCGCCGCGCTTGGCGTCGACCATCGCGCACAGCAGTTGCGATCCTTCGTCCTGCACTTCGATGGCGCCTCGGGCGAACGCATCGAGCCGGGTGAGCGGAGGCTTGTCGGCCAGCCGCAGACCCCACGGCGAATAGGGGGTGGGCTCACTGGCGATACCGTGGCGCCTGAGCTCCTCGCGCAGTTCATCGCGCCGGCCCTGGAATGTGTTCACGCGCAGATCAAGCGGTGCCGGACGGTTGAGGCTGTCGGCCAGCGCCATGAACTCGCTGCCCACCTGGGCCTTCAGGGCCGTGGCCAGCCACTCCGGCAGGTTGTGCCGGTGGCGCTCCATCAGGTCCTGCGGCTGGACCGCATCGCACGTATCGCGCCAGCGACGCTCGGTCTCCGCCAAGGCGCTCTGGAGGAAGTCTCGCGGCCCCGCGAAGCCGAGGATGGACATGCGCCGCTCGCGTGGTCCGCTGCCGCTGCGCGCGAGGTGCTCGAACAGCAGTTTCTTGCGCAGCACCGTGTAGGCGGTCTCGGCCAGCGTCGCGCGCTCGCGCGGGCCGAGTTGCCGGTGGTCGCGGAAATAACGTGACACGACTGCGTCGGCCGGGTGCTCCAGCCTGAGTACCAGGGCCACCAACTCGGCGCAGGCATCCAGAAGTGCTTTGGGATGCATGTTTCAGCCCTCGCGTAGCAGACGGGCAATGGCCCGGGGATAGATGCGGTGTTCCTGGGTCAGCACGCGCGCAGCCAGCGTGTCGGCCGTGTCGTCTGGCATGACCGGCACCACCGCCTGCTCCAGGATCGGCCCATGATCGAGTTCCGCCGTCACCTGGTGGACCGTCGCGCCGGCCACCCGGCAACCCGCCTCGATGGCGCGCTGGTGCGTGTGCAGGCCGGGGAAGGCCGGCAGCAGCGACGGATGGATGTTCAGCAGCCGCCCCGCGTAGTGCTCGACGAAAGCCGGCGTGAGGATGCGCATGAACCCCGCCAGCACCACCAGTGCCGGGGCGTGCACGTCGACCGCGCGGCGCAACGCGTCCTCGAATGCTTCGCGGCTCGGGAACTCCTTGTGATCCACGACGGCGGTGGCGATGCCGTTCTCGCGTGCGAATGCCAGGCCGCCCGCATCCGGCCGGTTGCTGATCACGGCCGCGACCCGTGCACCGAGCGCGGCGTCCCAGGCACCGCGCTGGGCGGACCGGACGATGGCCGCCATGTTGGAGCCGCCTCCGGAGATAAGGATCACGATGTTCTTCATGGAACCCGGGATTATCCCGAGGTCGGCGCCGGCGCAACGGCCGCTACGAATGCAGCCGGGACGACTTGGGCAGGTGCGCCATCAGGAACTCCATCTGGTCGGCCAGGATGCGCCGGTTGCGCAGGATGAAGTCTTCCCACAAGCTGGGCACGTAAGGTGTGTACAGCAGGGGCATGCGCGCCTGTTCGGGGGTGCGGTTGCTCTTGCGGTGGTTGCACGCGCGGCAGGCCGTGACGACGTTCATCCAGTGGTCACGTCCGTTCTGGGCAAACGGAATGATGTGTTCGCGGGTCAGGAAGCTGTCCTCGAACCGGGCGCCACAGTAGGCGCAGATGTTGCGGTCACGCGCGAACAGCTTGCTGTTGGTGAGGCCCGGGCGCAGGTCGAAGGGATTGATGTTGGGCACGCCCTTGGTGCCGATGATGCTGCTCACGCCGATGATCGACTGCTCGCCCGTCATCGCGTTGTGGCCGCCCCGGAAGATCGCGATCTGCGCGCCCACTTCCCACCGCACTTCGTCCGCCGCGTAGTGCAGCACCGCTTGCTCGAGCGAAATCCAGGACTGGGGCAGCCCCTGGGCGGACAGCTTCAAGACCTTCAAGCAACGCCTCCTTCCGGTTCGGCAAAGCACTGACAGCGATAGCGAGGACAATATAACTCCTTTCAACATCCACGGATGTGATGGCGGGCCCCGCCACACGGGCACGCAGCGCTATCAAAAACATATCGAGCAAGCGATGCAGATCTTCCGCGGCTTCCATCACCCCGGCGTGGCCCCGGCGTGTGCGCTGACCATCGGCAACTTCGATGGCGTGCACCGCGGGCACCAGGCCATGCTGGCCTTGCTGAACAGCGAGGCGCGGCACCGGGGAGTGACCAGCTGCGTGCTCACCTTCGAGCCTCATCCGCGCGACTATTTCGCCGCCGCCCTGCGCAAGCCGGATCTTGCGCCGGCACGCATCGCCACCCTGCGGGACAAGCTCTGCGAGCTGGCTGCCTGCGGCGTCGAGCAGTGCGTGGTGCTGCCGTTCGACGCGCGACTGTCCAGCCTGAGCCCCCAGGCCTTCATCGACCAGGTGCTGGTGCAGGGCCTGGGGGCCCGCTATGTGCTCGTGGGCGACGACTTTCGTTTCGGGTCCAGGCGTGCCGGCGACTATTCCCTGCTCGATGCCTGCGGCGCCGCGCTGGGCTTCGATGTCGCCCGCATGAACAGCTACGAGGTGCACAAGCTGCGCGTCTCCAGTTCGGCTGTCCGCGACGCGCTCTCGCGAGGGGACCTCGACGGGACGGCCGCCTTGCTGGGCCGGTCCTACAGCATCAGCGGCCACGTGGTGCATGGGCGAAAGCTCGGCCGCGAGCTGGGTTTTCGCACGCTGAACCTGCGGTTCTCCCACTGGAAGCCTGCTGCCAGCGGCATTTTCGCGGTGCACGTGCACGGCCTTTCGGCGCAGCCGCTACCGGGGGTGGCCAATCTGGGCATCCGGCCCTCGCTGGACCCGGACGACGTCAACGGCGGACGGGTGCTGCTGGAGACGCACTGCCTCGAGTGGCCGGCGCAGCTCGGCTCCCAGGAGGCCTACGGTAAAATCATCCGGGTGGATCTGCTGCACAAACTGCACGACGAGCTGAAGTACGACGGGCTCGACCAGCTCAAGGCGGGCATCGCGCGCGACTGCGATGACGCACGCGCGTTCTTCGCATCCACGCGCCGCCAGACCACCCGCGACCGAATTTAGGCAAGCGCCCTCGTTCGCCGCCCTTCGACAGGCTCAGGGCGAACGATCCGCCGCACATCCCGCCCGCCTCCCCCTCCCGGGCTGAGCTTGTCGAAGCCTTGCCACGCCTGCCCTGCCATGTCCGAATCCAAGACTGATTACCGCGCCACGCTCAACCTGCCCGACACCCCCTTCCCCATGCGCGGCGACCTGCCCAAGCGCGAGCCCGGTTGGGTGGCCGAGTGGGAGGACAAGGGCCTGTACAAGCGCCTGCGCGAGGCGCGCTGCGGCCGCGAGAAGTTCGTGCTGCACGACGGCCCGCCCTATGCCAATGGACAGATCCACATGGGGCACGCGGTCAACAAGATCCTCAAGGACATGATCGTCAAGTCGCGCCAGCTCAAGGGCCTCGACGCCGCCTACATCCCGGGCTGGGACTGCCACGGGCTGCCCATCGAGAACGCCATCGAGAAAAAGCATGGCCGCAACCTGCCGCGCGACGAGATGCAGGCCAGGAGCCGCGCATTCGCCAGCGAGCAGATCCAGCTGCAGATGGCCGACTTCAAGCGCCTGGGCGTCCTGGGCGACTGGGATCACCCGTACCGAACCATGGACCCGGTGAACGAGGCGGACGAAATCCGCGCGTTCAAGCGGGTGATCGAGCGCGGCTTCGTCTACCGCGGCTTGAAGCCGGTCTACTGGTGCTTCGACTGCGGCTCCTCCCTGGCCGAATTCGAGATCGAGTACGCCGACAAGAAGTCGCAGACGCTGGACGTGGCCTTCGAGGCCGACCAGCCGGCGCGGGTGCTCGATGCCTTCGGCCTGTCCGGTGATGCGGCTGGCAGCGGGCCGGTCTTCATGCTGATCTGGACCACCACGGCCTGGACCATCCCTGCCAACCAGGCGCTGAACCTCAACCCCGAGATCGTCTACGCGCTGGTCGAAACCCCGCGCGGCCGCCTGGTCGTGGCCGAGTCGCTGGTCGAGAAGTGCCTGGCGCGCTACCAGCTCGAAGGCCGCGTGCTGGCGACCGTGCCCGGCGAGAAGCTGGCGGGCCTGGAGTTCCGCCATCCCTTGTACGACGTGGATCCCGGCTATCGCCGCCTGGCCCCGGTGTACCTGGCCGACTACGCCACCGCCGAAGACGGCACCGGCATCGTCCATGCCGCTCCGGCCTACGGCGTGGACGACTTCAACAGCTGCGTGGCGCACGGCCTGCCGTACGACGGCATCCTCAACCCGGTGCAAGGCAACGGCAGCTACGCACCGGACTTCCCCCTCTTCGGCGGCCAGAACATCTGGAAGGCCGTGCCCGTGATCATCGAGCAGTTGCGCCAGGCCGGGCGGCTCTTCGCCACGGAGGGCATCACCCACAGCTACCCGAACTGCTGGCGCCACAAGACCCCCGTCATCTACCGTGCGGCGGCGCAGTGGTTCATCCGGATGGACGAAGGCGAAGGCGTCTTCACCCGCGACAAGGCGCCCGAGCCGCTGCGCCAGACCGCGCTCGCGGCGATCGAGCAGACCCGCTTCTTCCCCGAGAACGGCAAGGCCCGCCTGCGCGACATGATCGCCAACCGGCCCGACTGGTGCATCTCGCGCCAGCGCAGCTGGGGCGTGCCCATTCCGTTCCTGCTGCACAGGGACAGCGGTGAGCTGCATCCGCTCACGCTGGAAATCCTGGACCTGGCCGCCGAGATGGTCCAGGCCGGCGGCATCGAGGCCTGGAGCAAGGCCGGCGCCGAGGAGATCCTCTCGCGGGTGGGCGCCGGCGCCGATGCGCCCGACTACACCAAGAGCACCGACATCCTCGAAGTCTGGTTCGATTCCGGCACCACCCACACCACGGTGCTGCGCGGCTCGCATGCCGGGGCCGGCCACGCCAACGGCCCCGAGGCCGACCTTTACCTCGAAGGTCACGACCAGCACCGCGGCTGGTTCCACTCGTCCCTGCTCACCGCCTGCGCCATGTATGGGCGAGCCCCGTACCGCGGCCTGCTCACGCACGGCTTCACCGTCGACAGCCAGGGCCGCAAGATGAGCAAGTCGCTGGGCAACGGGGTCGATCCGCAGGAGACCAGCAAGAAGCTCGGCGCCGAGATCATCCGGCTGTGGGTGGCGGCGTCCGACTACTCCGGCGACATCGCCGGCGACGACAAGATCCTGGCCCGGGTGGTGGACGGTTATCGCCGCATCCGCAACACGCTTCGATTCCTGCTGGCCAATGTGAGCGACTTCGATCCGGCGCGCGATGCCGTGCCGCTGGCCGAGATGCTGGAGATCGACCGCTACGCCATGAGCCGGGCGGCGCGGTTCCAGCTCGACGTGCTCTCGCACTACGAGCTGTACGAGTTCCACCCCGTCGTGGCCAAGCTGCAGGTGTACTGCTCGGAAGACCTGGGTGCGTTCTACCTCGACGTGCTCAAGGACCGGCTCTACACCACCGCGCCCAAGTCGCACGCTCGCCGCAGTGCACAAACCGCCCTGTGGAACATCACGCACGCCATGCTGCGCTGGATGGCCCCCTTCCTCAGCTTCACCGCCGAGGAGGCCTGGAAGCTGTTCGGCAACTCCGACTCCATCTTCTTCGAGACCTACGCCGAGATCGGCGCCCCCGACGATGCCCTGCTGGCCCGCTGGGAACGGTTGCGCGGGATCCGCGACGTCGCCAACAAGGAGGTCGAGGCGTTGCGCGAACAAGGCGCGGTCGGCTCCTCGCTGCAGGCGCGGCTCGTGATCACCGCCGGCCCCGACGACCATGCGCTGCTGGCCAGCCTGGGCGATGACCTGAAGTTCATCTTCATCACCTCGGCGGTGGAGCTGCGCGCCGGCGACGCGCTGGCGGTGCGGGCCGAAGCATCGCCCGACACCAAGTGCGAACGCTGCTGGCACTGGCGCCCCGACGTCGGCCGCGATGCCGCCCACCCCACCCTGTGCGGCCGCTGCGTCAGCAACCTGTTCGGCGCCGGTGAAGACCGGAGGCACGCCTGATGGCCGGCAAGACCATGAAGCTGGGCGCGAGCTCCCACGCCGGCTCCAGCATGCTGCCCTGGCTGGGACTGGCCGTGCTGCTGTTCATCGCCGACCAGCTGACCAAGGCGCTGATCCTCGGCTCCTACCGCCTGGGCGACTCCACCACCATCACCTCGTTCTTCAACATCGTGCGGGTGCACAACACCGGCGCCGCCTTCTCCTTCCTGGCCTCGGCCTCGGGCTGGCAGCGCTGGTTCTTCACCGGCCTCGGGCTGGCGGCAGCGGTGTTCATCATCTGGTTGCTGCGCTCGCACAGCGGACAGCGCCTGTTCTCGTTCTCGCTGGCCTGCCTGCTGGGGGGCGCCATCGGCAACGTGGTCGACCGGCTGGTGCACGGCTACGTGGTCGACTTCGTGCAGTTGCACTATGGCGGGTGGTACTTCCCGGCCTTCAACATCGCCGACGCGGCCATCACCGCCGGCGCCATCGGCCTGATCCTCGACGAGCTGTTGCGGGTTCGACGCAGCCGCTGAAGCAGGCCCCCTTCCGGGGCCGCACGGGCCCCATGGCAGCTCAGCGCGGCGTATCATGTTTTCGAACATGAAGCATTTGCTGAACCTGCTGGCAGCGGTGGCATTGCTGGTCTGGGGCACCTACCTGGTTCGCACCGGCATCCTTCGCGTCTTCGGCGCCAACATCCGCCGTGTGCTGGCCCGCAGCATGGGCTCGCGGCCCACGGCGGCCCTGGCGGGCACCGGCGTCACCGCCCTGGTGCAGTCCAGCACCGCCACGGGTCTGATCGTCGCTTCGTTCGTTGGCCAGGGCCTGGTCACCCTGCCCAACGCCCTGGCCGTGATGCTGGGCGCCGACGTCGGCAGCAGCCTGGTGGCCGTGCTGTTCTCGCTGGACCTGTCGTGGCTGTCGCCGCTCCTGATCTTCGTCGGCGTGGTGCTGTTCCTGCCGCGCCAGGACTCCCAGGCGGGGCGCATCGGGCGGGTGCTGATCGGACTGGGCTTGATGCTGCTGGCCCTGCGCCTGGTGGCCGAGTCAACCGCCGTCATGGTGCAGTCGGAAGCCGTACGCACGCTACTGGGCTCGCTCTCCAGCGACATCCTGCTCGAGATCACCGTGGGCGCCCTGCTGGCGATCGCCGCCTATTCCAGCCTGGCCATCGTCCTGCTCACCGCCACGCTCGCGGCCAGCGGCGTGATCCCGGTGGATGTCGCGCTGGGCCTGGTCCTCGGCGCCAACATCGGCAGCGGCCTGCTGGGCGTGCTGGTCATGGCCCGCTCGTCATTCGAGGTGCGCCACGTGCCGGTCGGCAACCTGGCGTTCAAGACCCTGGGCGCGCTCCTCGCCATTCCGTTCGTCGGGTTGTGGCTGCGCTGGGTGCAGCCGCACCTGGATGGCGCTGCCACCGTGGTGCTGTTCCACCTGGCCTTCAACCTGGCCATGGCCATCGTGTTCATGGGCTTCACGCCGGCCCTCGCCCGGCGCATCGAAGCCTGGATGCCCAAGCCCGATCCCAGCCTCATCGCCGGGCGGCCCTACCACCTCGACCCCACGGCATTGAGCACGCCCTCGCTGGCCATCTCCTGCGCGGCGCGCGAGGCGCTGCACCAGGCCGACGTGGTCGAGACGATGATGCGCGGCATGCTGCGGGTCATCGAGACCAACGACCTGCGGCTGGCCGGCGAGTTGCGCCGGATGGACGACACGGTGGACCAGCTCTACTCGGCCATCAAGTACTACCTGACCCAGATCTCGCGCGAGGCGCTGGGCGATGCGGAGAGCCGGCGCTGGACCGACATCATCAGCTTCACCATCAACATGGAGCAGATCGGCGACATCATCGAGCGCGTCCTCATCGACGTGGAGGATCGCAAGATCAAGCAGGGCCGCAGCTTCTCGGACGCCGGCGTGGGCGAGATCCGCGAATTGCATGCGCGGCTGGTCGACAACCTGCGCCTGGGCATGAGCGTGTTCCTCAACGGCTCCGTGCGTGACGCGCAGAAGCTGCTGGAGGAAAAAGCCCGCTTCCGCGACCTGGAGCGCGCCTACGCCTCCACCCACCTGGGGCGGCTGACCGAGAAGACCATGCAGAGCATCGAAACCAGCTCGCTGCACCTGGACCTGATCAGCGACATGAAGCGGATCAATTCGCACATCTGCTCCATCGCCTACCCCATCCTCGACTCGGTCGGCGCCCTCGCACCCAGCCGCCTGAAACCCGTCCCCCCGCAAGAGTCCAAGCCGACGCTCACCGAGCGCACAGCCCAACAAAACCCGTAAGCACACCGCAGCAGGCGAACCTCCTGGCCACCGCGCAGCGGTAGGCGGTCCCAGTGCCACCGCCGAACCGGCTCTGCCGGGCCGCTGGTGGCGCCTCCCGGGGGGAGGCGGCCGACCGGCCGCGTCGGGGGGCTAATGCTTCAAGCAATAGTCCACCAGCGCATCGATCTCGGTGGACTTGTCGAAAACGGCGTCGGCACCGAGTTGCGCACAACGCTGCCGGATGTCTCGCGTCGCATGGTTGCTCAGCACCACCAGCTTCTGGTCGGCCCGGCGCTCCCGGCAGGCAGCGACGATGTTCAGCCCATTGCCCTGGCGCAGGAACAGGTCGACGATCGCCACGTCCCAACTCTCGTGCTCGGTCAGCCACTCACGTCCGTCGCGCTCGCTGTCGGCCACCCCGACGGGCTCCACATAGGCCAGTTCCTGCAGAGTCTCGATCAAGTTGTCGCGGATCGTCGGGCTGTCTTCGACGATGAAGGCGCGCAAGCCCATGCGTTCTCCTTCGCTGCTGCCTTGCGGCAGCCGCGGCTGTTTGCTCTCGTTTTCGTGTTGCTCTGGCTTGCTACGGTAGGGCAGGACGGCCGCGCCGGATGCAAGCCATCCTAGCGGGCGCCTGTAGGAGGATGAGCAGCAATCGTCGGCATGCATCTCCGACGGCGCGTGAGCCCGACCAGGCCGGAAGCCCTGTGCGGGCTCAGGGCAGCAGGATGGTCGACCCGGTGGTCCTGCGCGCTTCCAGTTCGCGGTGGGCCTGCTGCACCTCGGCCAGGGCGAAGCGCTGGTCGATGCGGATCTTCACCTGGCCACTGCCGACCACTTCGAACAGCTCATCGGCCATCGCCTGCGTGCTTTCGCGGGTGGCGATGTGGGTGAAGATGGTCTGGCGGGTGAGGTAGAGCGAGCCCTTGGCGCCCAGCAGGGCTGGGGCCATGGGCGGGACCGGCCCGGACGAATTGCCGAAGCAGGCCATGAGTCCGAACGGCCGCAGGCATTCGAGCGACCGCTCCCAGGTGTCCTTGCCGACCGAGTCGTACACCACCTTGACTCCCTGGCCGCCGGTGATCTCGCGTACCCGGGCCGCGAAGTCCTCACGCTTGTAGTTGATGGTGTGGGCCGCGCCCATGGAGCGGGCCAGCTCGCACTTCTCGTCACTGCCGGCCGTGCCGATCAGCTGAAGCCCCAGCAGCCGGGCCCACTGCGCCGCGATCAGGCCGACCCCGCCGGCGATCGCATGGAACAAAACGAAGTCCCCCGGCTGCAGCCCCCCCTGGGGCAGCGTGCGCCGCAGCAGGTACTGCGCCGTGAGCCCCTTGAGCATCATGGCCGCCCCGGTCTCGAAATCGATGGCGTCGGGGAGGCGACAGACGCAGCGTGCCGGCATCACCCGTTGCTCGCAGTAGGCCCCCGGCGGCTGGCCCGCATAGGCGGCGCGGTCTCCGGGCCGCAGGTGCGTGACGCCCTCGCCCACCGCTTCCACCACGCCGGCACCTTCCATGCCCAGGCCGCCCGGCAGGTCCTGCGGGTACAGGCCGGTGCGGTAGTACACGTCGATGTAGTTCAGCCCGATGGCCGCGTGCCGGATGCGGATCTCGCCCGGCCCAGGCTCGCCCACCGGCACGTCGTCCATCACCATCTGCTCGGGCCCGCCGGTTTGGTGGATGCGAACCGCCTTGCTCATCTGCTCTCCTGGTCGTTGTCGGCACGCGCCGGCGCCGGATGTTGCCACGGAAGCGCCCAGGTCCGCTCCGACCCCTCGGCTACAGTTCGCCTCCCATGAATGCCGCCCTGACCCCCACCAACATCGTCGTGATGTCCCTGCCTGCGCTGCTGTGGGCCGGCAACGCCGTGGTGGGCCGCATGGTGGCCCCGCTGGTGCCACCGCTCACCCTGAACATGCTGCGCTGGGCGCTGTCGCTGCTGGTGCTGCTGCCCATGGCCTCCTGGGTGCTGCGCCGCGACAGCAGCATCTGGACGCGCTGGCGCCGCTATGCGCTGCTGGGACTGCTGAGTGTCGGGCTCTACAACTCGATGCAGTACCTGGCCCTGCACACCTCGACGCCAATCAACGTCACCCTGGTCGGCTCGAGCATGCCCATCTTCACGGTCGCGGTCGGCGCGCTGTTCTTCAAGCACCACCCGACGCGCAAGCAGCTGGTGGGGGCCGCGCTCTCGACGCTGGGTGTGCTGCTGGTGCTGTCCCACGGTGACCTGCGCCGCCTGGCCGAGGTGCGCTTCGTGCCCGGCGACCTCTACATGTTGCTGGCCACGGCCGCCTTTGCCCTTTACAGCTGGATGCTGACCCGCACCGACCAGGACGATCCGGCGCTGCGCAAGGACTGGGCCGCCTTCCTGCTGGTGCAGGTGATGGCGGGCTCGGTGTGGTCGCTGCTGTTGACGGTGGGTGAATGGACGCTGGGCTCGCCCGCGCCCATCCAATGGGGCTGGCCCCTCGCCATGGCGCTGGTGTTCATCGTGCTCGGCCCCTCGGTGCTGGCTTATCGGCTGTGGGGATTGGGGGTGCAGCGGGTCGGGCCGAACATCGCGAGCCTCTTCATCAACCTCACGCCCGTGTTCGCGGCCCTCATGTCGGCGGCTTTCCTGGGCGAACTGCCCCGCCTGCACCACGCGCTGGCCTTCCTGCTGATGGCCTCGGGCATCCTCATCGCGTCGCGGTGATTCCCCCCCCGAAGCGCCTGCGGCGCCTCCCCCCTGGAAGGGGGCGGCATCAGCGGCCCGTCCAAGCCGGTTCCGCGATGGCCCTGGAACGGCCTGCCGCTGCGCGGACGGCCTTGGAAACACTTTGCTTGGCGGTGGATTGTCGAGCTCGCGGACCAGTGCCCCACCTCGGCGCCATGCCGCGCTAGGATGCGTCGACCAGCCACGGGAGGACGTTCTTGGACACGACACCGCATCCCGCTCTCGCGGACCTTCGCCAGTCCGGCGCCGGCAAGGTCAAGGTCGCGGTCAGCGACATCGACGGCATCCTGCGCGGCAAGTACCTGCATATCGACAAGTTCGAATCCGCCCTGGACGGCGGCTTCGGTTTCTGCGACGTGGTGTTCGGCTGGGACAGCCAGGACCAGTGCTACGACAACACGCAGGTCACCGGCTGGCACCAGGGCTATCCCGACGCGCTGGTCCGCATCGATCCGGCCACCGCCCGGCGCGTGCCCTGGGATGCCGACGTGCCCTTCTTCCTCGGCGAGTTCGTGCAGCCCGACGGCGGCCCTTCGCCGCTGTGCCCGCGGCAGGTGCTCAAGCGGGTGCTCGCGCGAGCCGAGAAGCTGGGCTTCCAGGTCATGACCGGCTTCGAGTTCGAGTGGTTCAACTTCCGCGAGACGCCGCACACCTGGGCCGCCAAGAAGGGCGTGGACCCCGAGCCCATCACGCCGGGCATGTTCGGCTACTCGGTGCTGCGCATGGCCGACAACCCCGGCTTCTTCCACGCGTTGTTCGACGAGATGGCGCGCTTCGGCGTCCCCATCGAGGGCCTGCACACCGAAACCGGGCCGGGCGTGCTGGAGGTCGCGATCGCGTTTTCGGCGGCGCTGGAGCAGGCCGACCGCGCCATCCTGTTCAAGACCGGCGCGCGCGAGATCGGCAAGCGCTTCGGCGTGATGCCCAGCTTCATGGCCAAGTGGAACGCTCAGTATCCCGGCTGCAGCGGCCACATCCACCAGAGCCTGTCCGACGGGCACCGCAACCTGTTCCACGACCCCGGCGGCGCCCGGCGCATGAGTCCCCTTTTTGAAAGCTACCTGGCCGGCCAGGTCGCCTGCATGATGGATTTCGGTCCCCTGCTGTGGCCCACCATCAACAGCTACAAACGCCTGGTCGACGGCTTCTGGGCACCCGTCAAGCCGACCTGGGGGATCGACAACCGGACGGCCAGCTTCCGCGTGCTGGCCGGCTCGCCCAAGTCGACCCGCCTGGAAACCCGCTGCCCCGGCTCCGACGTGAACCCCTACCTGGCCATGGCCGCCGTGGTCGCGGCCGGGCTGCACGGGGTCGAGCAGGGGCTCAAGCTCACCACGGCGCCGATCACCGGCACCAACCAGGGCGCCGAGAACGTGCCGCGTGCCCCGCGTACGTTGATCGAGACCACGCGGGTCTTCCGGCAAAGCGAGGTCGCCCGCTCCTTCCTGGGCGACACCTTCGTCGACCACTTCGCCGCCACCCGCGAATGGGAGTGGCGCCAGTGGCAGGACGCGGTGACCGACTGGGAGCGCCAGCGTTATTTCGAGATCATCTGACCCAGGCAGCGACATGGCCCTCGCCCAGTTCTCCTTTCCCACCGCGATCACCTTCGGCCCCGGCGCCCGCGCCGAGGTGGCCGCGCACTTGAGCCAGCGGGGGCTGCGGCGTCCGCTGCTGGTGACCGACCGTGCGCTGTCGGCGCTGCCCGTGCTCGGCGAGTTCAGGGACCGCCTGCGGGGGCTGGAGGTGGCCCTCTTCGCCGGCGTCGCCGGCAACCCCACGGCCTCGCAGGTGATGGAAGGCGCCCGCGCTTTCCAGGCGCACGGAGCCGACTGCGTGATCGGCTTCGGCGGCGGCGCCACGCTCGATGTCGCCAAGGTGGTGGCCCTGCCGGCGACTCGCGGCGGCCACATCCTCGAATACGCCTGGGACCATCCGGGCGCCCGCCCCATCGAGGGCGAACTGCCCTGGTTCGTGGCCCTGCCCACCACCGCCGGCACCGGCTCGGAGGTCGGCCGCTCCTCGGTGGTCAGCGAGGACGAGAGCCGCCTCAAGCGCATCGTCTTCAGCCCCGCCCTGCTGGCGCGGCACGTGTTCGCCGACCCCGAGCTGACCCTGGGCCTGCCGGCGGCCGTTACGGCCGCGACCGGCATGGACGCGCTCACCCACAACATCGAAAGCTACCTCTCGCCGGCCTACCACCCGCTGTGCGACGGCATCGCCCTGGAGGGCACCCGCATCGCGGCACGCGCGCTGGAGCGCGCGGTCCTGCAGCCGAGGGACTTGTCGGCCCGGGCCGACATGATGATGGCGTCGATGATGGGCGCGATCGCCTTCCAGAAGGACCTGGGCGCGGTCCATGCCTGTGCCCACGCGCTCGGCGCGGTGTGCGACCTGCACCACGGACTGGCCAACGCGCTGATGATCGACACCGTGCTGGCCTGGAACCACGAAGCCGCCGCGCCGAAGTTCGACGAGCTGGCCCACGCCTGCGGCCTGCCAGGCGGTGGCGCCGCGCTGGTCCCCTGGCTGCGCGAACTCAAGCAGCGCATCGGGCTGGGCGGCACACTGGGCTCGCACGGCGTGCAGGCCGCGCAGGTGCCCAGGCTGGTGGAGGTGGCGCTGGCAGACATCTGCCACCAGACCAACCCGCGGCCCTGCTCGGCCGCCGATTTCGACCACCTCTTCCGGGCTGCCTTGTGACCTCCCCTCGCCTCAAGATCGGGATCAGCGCCTGCCTGTTCCACCCGGACCCGCAGCGCACCGCCGCGCCTTCCAAGACGCTGAACTGGATCGAACAGTCGACGGCCCACTGGCTCATGCGTGGTGGCGCGCTGCCGGTGATGATTCCGCCGCCACCCGATGCGACGCCCCTTGCGGACGACACCCCGGTCGGCACGCACGACTACGCCAGCTGGCTTGATGGCCTGGTGCTGCACGGCGGTGCCGACGTCTGGCCCGGCCACTATGGCGAGGAGCCGCTGCAACCGCAGTGGAACGGCGACCGCCTGCGCGACCTGTACGAGATGGCGCTGCTGCGCGCCTTCGTCGATGCCGGCAAGCCGGTGTTCGGCATCTGCCGCGGCCTGCAGCTGCTGAACGTCTCCTATGGCGGCAGCCTGTTCCAGGACCTCTCGCTCCAGCACGAAGGCGCGCGCGTCCACCGCGAGGCCCAGAGCTACGACCTGCACCTGCACGAGGTGGAGGTGCTGCCCGGCACCCGGCTCGCCCGGCTGCTGGGCCCCGGTCGGCACCGCATCAACAGCATCCACCACCAGGGCATCCGCCGGCTCGCGCCAGGCTTCGAAGCGGAAGCAATCTCGCCGGAAGACGGCCTGATCGAGGCGATCCGGCACACGGGCTCCGCCTGGCTCGGCGCGGTGCAATGGCACCCCGAGTTCCACCGGCGCGACCTGCCGGTGATGGATGACACCCCGCTGCTGCAAGACTTCCTGGAGGCGGCTCGCGCCGCGCGGCCATGAACACGCTCACCATCCTCAACCCCGCCGACGGCGACCTCATCGCCTCGCTGCCCACCGACGACGCCGAACGGGTCGCCCGCAAGGCCGCGGCCGCCCGCGCCGCCCAGCCGGCCTGGGCCTCGCTGCCGCTGTCCGAACGCATCGTCTGCATCGAGCGCTTCCGCGCCGCGATCGTGCGCGACGAAAACTCCCTCGCGCGCACCCTGACCCGCGAGGTCGGCAAGCCCATCACCCAGGCGCGCAACGAACTGCGCGGGCTGCAGCCCCGCATCGACTTCTTCCTGGCGCGCATCGGCCAGGCCCTGGCGAGCGAGATCGTGTTCGATGAAGGCGGCATGCGCGAGGAGATCGAGCGCCTGCCGCTGGGCGTGGTGGCCAACATCTCGGCCTGGAACTACCCCTGGTTCGTGGGCTGCAACGTCATCCTGCCGGCCCTGCTGGCCGGCAACGCAGTGCTGTACAAGCCCTCCGAACACGCCAGCCTCACCGGCCAGGCCCTCACGCGCTTGCTGCACGAGGCCGGCGTGCCGCCCGACGTGATGGCCTGCGTGCTCGGCGCCGGTGAAACCGGGCGTGCCCTGCTGGCGCAGCCGGTGGACGCGGTGTGCTTCACCGGCTCGCATGCGACCGGGCTGGCTGTGGCCCACGCCGCGCGCGACCGCCTGGTGCACCTGCAGCTCGAACTCGGAGGCAAGGACCCTGGCTACGTCTGCGACGACGCGCCCATCGACCTGGCCGCGGCCTCGCTGGCCGAGGGAGCCATGTACAACGCCGGCCAGTCCTGCTGCGCCATCGAGCGCATCTACGTGCACGAGCGCGTGCACGATGCCTTCGTCGAGCGCTTCGTGGACGTGGTGCGCAAGCTGCGGGTGGGCGACCCGCTCGATGAAGCCACCGAGGTCGGCCCGCTCGCCCGGGCCGCACAACTGCAGGTGCTGCAGGGCCAGGTGGCCGATGCCCTGGCGCGCGGCGCCACCCTGCGGCTGGGCGGCGGCTCGGGCCCGGGGCCTGGCCACTGGTTCCAGCCCACGGTGCTCACCGACGTGACGCACGAGATGGAGGTCATGCGAGAGGAAAGCTTCGGTCCGGTGATCGGCATCCAGCGCGTGGCCGACGACGACGAAGCCGTGCGCCTGATGAACGACACCCGGTATGGCCTCACCGCGAGCGTCTACACACCCGATGGCCAGCGGGCACGGCGCCTGCTGTCGCGCATGGCCGTCGGCACGGTGTACTGGAACTGCTGCGACCGCGTGAGCCCGCGCCTGCCCTGGAGCGGGATGGGCGACTCCGGCCTGGGCCTGACCCTCTCGCTCGACGGCCTGCGGGCCTTCAGCCGCCCGCGCGCCTGGCACCTGCGCGGCTGAACGCGCATTCCTTCACGCCGGCGGCTGTTTCGACGACGCCGGCGGAGGCAAGCCCCATTGCCTACCCCCTGCATGAAACCTACTATTTTTGGGTTCTTACAGCAGAAGGGTTCTCCATGATTGCCAGGCTTTGGTTCACCGTTTTCTGCTTGCTGGCAGCCGGCACGGCGATCGCCCAGGAAACGCCAGCCGCCCCGCCTCCACCGGCCGGGATGGCCGCCCTGCGTGTCGGGGTGATCGGTCCCTTCAGCGGTCCGTCGGCCGATTTCGGCGTTCCGATGCTCAATGGCGTGCGCCTCGCGGTCGACGAGATCAACGCCGTCGGCGGCTACCTGGGGCGGCGCATCGAACTGGTGGTCAAGGACGACGAGGCCACCCCGCCGGTAGGTCTCGCCCGTTCGCAGGAACTGGCCAAAGAAGGCGTGGTGGCCACCATCGGCTTTTGCAACACCGGGGTGGCCATGGCCTCGCTCGACGTCTTCCAGAGCCACAAGATCCCGCTCATCGTGCCCTGCGCCGCCGGCAGCCCGGTCACCGCCAAGTTTCCGCCGGACGAGAGCTATGTGTTCCGCGTGGCGGCGCGTGACGGCATTCAGGCGGCCTTCGTCGTGGACGACCTGGTCAAGCGGGGATGGACGCGGGTGGCGGTGTTCGCCGACACCACGGCTTATGGCGAATCCGGCCTGGCGGATGTGCGCGCGGCCCTTTCCGCCCGCAAGCTGGAACCCGCCTACGTGGCTCGCTTCCCGCTGGGCGTCACCGACCTGTCCGCACCCCTGAAGGCAGCGCGCGCCGCGGGTGCCCAGGTGATCTTCAGCTACACCGTCGGCAAGGAGAACGCCGTCATCGCCCTGAGCCGCGACACCCTTCGATGGAACGTGCCCCTGGTCGGCGGCTGGCCGCTATCGTTCCCGTTCTTCATCCAGGGCGCCGGCGCCTCGGCCGAGGGCGCGCTGATGGCGCAGACCTTCATCGCCGAACCAAGCAACGAGCGGCGCTCGTCCTTCCTGGCCGCCTATGCCCGCAAGTTCAACACCCGCCGCATCCCCGTGCCCATGGCCGCGGCACAGGCCTACGACGCGGTGTACATCCTGCTGTATTCGCTCTTTGCCATTCGCACCGGCGAAGTCACCGGGCCCGTCCTCAAGGCGGCCCTGGAAGACCTGCCCCGCACCTACTACGGCGTGGTGGCCACCTACGAGCGCCCCTTCAGCCCCTCCGAAAAGGATGCGATCACGCCCTCGATGATGGTGCTGGGGCAGGTGCGCAAAGGCGCCGTCACCTTCGCCTACCCCGAAGATGCCCGGCGCAACCTCTTCGTCCAGCGCAAGAAGTAGCGGCGGGTCATTGCGCCAATGACTAGAACGTCCCGGGGTACGCGCCGCCGTCGATCAGGAAGTTCTGGCCGGTGACATACCCGGCCTGGGCGCTGCACAGATAAGCGCAAGCCGCACCGAACTCGTCCGGGGTGCCGAAGCGGCGGGACGGCACCGTCTTGCGACGCGCCTCGGCGACGGCGTCCAGGGTCTGGCCGGTCTTCTTCACGGTGCCTTCCATGGTGGCCCGCAGCCGATCGGTGTCGAACGCCCCAGGCAGCAGGTTGTTGATGGTCACGTTGGCCGACGCGATGCGCTCGCTGCGCGCAAGCCCGGCCACGAAACCGGTCAGGCCGGTACGCGCCCCGTTCGACAGGCCCAGGATATCGATGGGCGCCTTCACGGCCGACGAGGTGATGTTCACGATGCGGCCGAAGCCCCGCGCGGCCATGCCGTCCACCGTGGCCTTGATCAGCTCGATGGGCGTGAGCATGTTCGCCTCCAGGGCCTTGATCCAGGCGTCGCGGTCCCATTCGCGGAAGTCGCCCGGCGGCGGGCCGCCGGCATTCGTCACCACGATGTCGTAGGCGGGTTGCGCGGCCAGGGCCGCGGCGCGGCCCTCGGGCTGCGTGATGTCGGCCGCGACGCCCAGCACCTGGGTGCCGGCCGGCAGACCGGGCTCGGCCTTGAGCCGCTCGACGGCCTGGGCCAGGGCCTCGGCCCCCCGCGCCACCAGCACCACGTGCGCGCCTTCCAGGGCCAGCGCCCTCGCGCAGCCGAACCCGAGGCCCTTGCTCGCCCCGCAGACGAGGGCCCAGCGGCCCTTGATTCCGTAGTCCATCCTGAGATCGCTCCTTGTGTGGGCCGGCAGGCTTTGCCGGCGATGCCCCTGACTATAGGGGCGGCTTGCAAACGAAAACGGCGCCCGCAGGCGCCGCCGAGATGCGCCCACCGCAAAGGTGGGCAGCGGGGAAAGGAGATCACTCCTCGTCCTGGAACGCTTCCTCGCGCTTGCGCTTGACCGAGGGCAGCGCCACGATGATCACCATCAAGGCCGCCAGCGCCAGCAGCGTGGCCGACAGCGGACGGGTCACCAGCACGCTCCAGTCGCCGCGCGACAGCAGCAGCGCGCGGCGCAGGTTCTCTTCCATCATCGGCCCCAGGATCAGCCCGAGCAGCAGTGGCGCGGGTTCGGCCCCCAGCTTGATGAAGGTGTAGCCGACGACACCGAAGATCGCCACCATCCAGATGTCCCAGGTGTTGTTGTTCGTGGAGTACACGCCGATGGCGCAGAACAGCACGATGGATGGGAACAGCCAGCGGTAGGGGATGGTCAGCAGCTTGATCCACAGGCCGATCAGCGGCAGGTTCAGGATGATCAGCATCGCGTTGCCGATCCACATGGAGGCGATCAGGCCCCAGAACAGCTGCGGGTTGCTGGTCATCACCTGCGGGCCCGGCTGGATGTTGTGGATGGTCATGGCGCCGACCATCAGCGCCATCACGGCGTTGGGCGGGATGCCCAGCGTCAGCAGCGGGATGAACGAGGTCTGCGAACCGGCGTTATTGGCCGACTCGGGGCCAGCCACGCCGCGGATGTTGCCCTTGCCGAACGGGATCTCACCGGCCTTGAGCTTGATCTTCTTCTCGATGGTGTACGAGGCGAAAGCCGACAGCAGTGCCCCGCCGCCGGGCAGGATGCCCAGCCCCGCGCCGATGGCGGTGCCGCGCAGCACGGCCGGGGTCATGTCCTTGAAGTCTTGGCGAGTGGGCATCAAGCCCGTCACCTTGCTGGTGAACACCTCACGCTCGCTCTCGTGCTTGCTGAGGTTCATGATGATCTCGCCGTAGCCGAACACGCCCATGGCGATCACGATGAAGCCGATGCCGTCGGTCAGTTCCGGAATGTCGAACGAGTAGCGGGCCACGCCGGAGTTCACGTCGGTGCCCACCAGGCCCAGCAACAGGCCCAGCAGGATCATGCCGATCGCCTTGAGCAGCGAGCCGGAAGCCAGCACCACGGCGCCGATCAGGCCCAGCACCATCAGCGAGAAGTACTCGGCCGGGCCGAACTTGAAGGCCACCTCGGTCAGCGGCGCGGCGAAGGCCGCCAGGATCAGGGTGCCGACGCAGCCGGCGAAGAAGGAGCCCAGGCCGGCGGAGGCGAGCGCAGGGCCGGCCCGGCCCTGCCGCGCCATCTGGTAGCCCTCGATGATCGTCACCACCGATGACGCCTCGCCTGGAAGGTTGACCAGAATGGCGGTGGTCGAACCGCCGTACTGCGCGCCGTAATAGATGCCGGCCAGCATGATCAGCGCCGACACGGGCGGCAGTGCGTAGGTGGCGGGCAGCAGCATGGCGATGGTCGCCACGGGGCCCACGCCGGGAAGCACGCCGATCAGCGTGCCCAAGAGGCAGCCGATGAAGGCGTAGAGCAGGTTGATCGGCGTGAACGCGACGTCGAAGCCGAGCGCCAGGTTGCTAAACAGTTCCATGATGTTCTCTTTGTGGATCAGCGCACGATGAAGCTAGGCCACACCGGGAACTGCAGGTTCAGCATGTAGACGAAGGTGAAGTAGCTGCCGAGGGCCAGCACCGTGGCCAGGATCAGCACTTCCTTCCAGCGGAACTGGTCACCGGCCATCGCGGCCACGATGGTGAGTGCGTAGATGCCCACGATCAGGCCCATGGCGGGCAGGCCGATCGATGGCAGGCCGCCGATCATCAAGCCGAAGACCAGGTTGGACAGGATGATGAAGACGAGGGGCTTCCAGCCGATCGAGCCGATCTTGCCGCCATCCTCGGTCTCGACCACCAGGCCCTCGAAGGCCACGATCAGGCCCAGGATGGTCAGGAGGACCCCCACGAGCATCGGGAAGTATCCCGGCCCCATGCGGGCGGCGTCGCCCACGTTGTAGTTGGTGGCACCCCACGCGAACCCCGCGCCCACGACTGTGAACATGAGGCCCGAGACGAAGTCCCGCTGGTTCTTGATTCGCACGGACGTATCTCCTCAAATCTGTTGGACGCGCGGATTGTGGTGGCGGTCACCTTCTGTTGCGATGTGGGTTCCACCTACTTGGCCACAGCCGCCGGGGCTGCCGCCGACCCCGCTCGAAGGTCAGTCGATCGACCTGAGTACTTTGGTCCACTTGATGGCGGGCAATCCCCACCGCTGCTGCACCCATTCAGCGCGCGCCACCAGGTCGGCACGGCTCGGGTGCGCCGGCTCACGCAGGGCCAGCACCACGGCGTTGCCTTCGCGCGTGGGGCGGAAGGCCCAGACGGCCTGCGAGCCGAAGGCCGCCACGATTTTCTGCAGGCTTCGCTCGTAGCTCGACGAGCGCCCGAACAGGTTCACGCTCATGCAGCCGTCGGGCGTGAGCAGGCTGCGGCAATGGGCGTAGAAGTCCTCGCTGTCCAGCACCGGGGCGGCGGCCTCTTCGTCGTAGAGGTCCACCTGCAGCGCGTCGATGCAGCCGCGCCAATGGGGATGCGCCACCACCTCGGCCGCGTCGCCCAGGATGACCGACAGCCGCTCGTCGTCGGGCGGCAGCTTGAACCACAGGCGGCAGGCCGCGATCACGCGCGGATTGAGCTCGATGGCGGTGGTGGTCATGCGCAGGCGGCGCCGGCAGAACTTGGTGAGCGCCGCCGCACCCAGGCCGAGCTGCATCGCATGGCGCTGCGCGATGGTGTCGGGATCGACGAACAGCAGCCAGCCCATCATGCGTTGCACGTATTCGAGGTCGATCTCGTCGGGCGCGCTGATGCGCATCGACCCCTGCACCCATTCACTGCCGAAGTGCAGGTATCGCACGCCCCCGGCTTCGGAGAAGTTCACTTCGGGCAGTTCGCCGCCGGCATGGGGATCGTGCTTGCTCAAGATGCGGCGGATTATCCGGCCGGCGCGAGGGCCGCCAGCCGGGGTAGCGCCGCCTGCGCGTTGAGGGCGGTGGCCTGCGCGAGTTCATCGGGTGCCAGGCCGCGCAGTTGGGCCAGCACGCCGCCGATCGCGGGCAACTCGGCGGGTTCGTTGCAACCCTGCGCCGCTCCGTCAGCGCGTTCGCTGGCCGTGCGGTACAGCCACCTCGGCGGAATGTCCGGCGCGTCGGTCTCGAGCACCAGCGACGACAGCGGCAGCTCGCGCGCCAGCTGCCTGATGCGCAGCGAGCGCTCGTAGGTCACGGTGCCACCGAAGCCGAGCTTGAAACCCAGCTCGATGAAGGCGCCGGCCTGCTGCCGGCTGCCATTGAAGGCGTGCGCGATGCCGCCCGCGACCGGGATGCGCCGCAACTCGCGAAGCAGGACGTCGGCGGACCTGCGCACATGCAGGATCACCGGCAGCCCGAACCGCTGGGCCAGGCGCAGCTGGGCGCGCAGGAAGTGAAGCTGCCGATCGGCATCGAGCCCCTGCACGAAGAAGTCGAGGCCGATCTCGCCCACCGCCACCAGGCGAGGATCGTCGGCGTTCGCTTCGAGCGCCCGGTCCAGCGCGTGGACGTCATCCTCGGCCGCCGAGCCGGTGCACAAGGGATGGATGCCCAGCGCGTAGGCGTCCCCGCCCGCGTGTGCCAGTTGCCGCAGCCGGTCGAAGCCGGCCACCGCCACCGCGGGCAGCACGCATCGCGCCACCCCGGCCAGGCCCGCGCGCCGCCTCACCTCGGTCCAGCGACCATCGAACTCCGAGGCGTCCGCGTGGCAATGGGTATCGATCCAGACTGCCATCGAACGATGATGCCCGAGACCCCCGCGCGCCTCTTCGATCCGTGATACCGTGCGCATTCGGGATTGCACTTAGACCCTCTGCTTCACTCGAGGTGACGGATGCGCAGGACAGGCCTCTACAGTTCCAGCCGCCCCTCCGGCCGATCGGCCGAGGCTGGCGCCACCGGCAGCCACGCGGCGCCCCAGGCCGCAGCGCCGCCCCCGGACGCACCCACCCCCGCCTTCACGCGCACCCGCCGCATCCGGCGCCCCTCCTCGCAGGAGTTGTTGTGGGTCATGGTGCTGGTGCTGGCCACGCTGCTGGCCTACAGCCTCAGCCAGCGCACCGAGCATCGCCGCATCACGCAGGACGACATCAACGCGGCCGTCCTCAAGACCCTCGAAACCCAGCCGATTCCTTCCGAGTACGCCCGCGCCTACGAGACCATCCGCCCGTCGGTCGTGCGCGTGGTGAGCTACGTGGGCAAGGACAAGCTGGGAGGCCCGCTGGCGGCCGAGCTGCGCAAGCGCACCGACAAGCCCAAGCCGCTGGGTCCGGCGCCGGCCGACGGCAATGCGGACGAGATCGAGGCCGGCGTGGGCACCGGCGTGGTGATCATCGACAAGGGCGTCATCCTCACCAACCTGCACGTGGTCTCGGGTGCCGACCGGATCAAGGTGACCTTCCATGACGGCATGGAGTCCACCGCCACCATCACCGGCGTGCAGCCCGAGAACGACCTCGCGGTGCTGCAGGCACAGAAGATCCCCGACGACATGATCGCGGCCACCATGCGCTCCACCGCCGACCTGTTGCCGGGCGACAAGGTGGTGGCCGTGGGTTTCCCCTTCGGCATCGGGCCCTCCGGCTCGGCCGGGGTGGTGTCCGGCCTCAAGCGGGTGTTCAAGTCGCCCGAGTCGAACACCGAGATGCGCAACCTGATCCAGTTCGACGCCGCCGCCAACCCCGGCAATTCGGGCGGGCCGCTGGTGACCATGGACGGCCACCTGGTGGGCATCGTCACCGCCATCCTCAACCCCACGTCGGCACGGACCTTCCTGGGCATCGGCTTCGCGGTGCCCATCGAGAACGCCGCCACGGCCGCCGGCCTGCCGCCCTTCTGACCCATCTCCAACGACGCCGCACATGGAAGACAACGCACCCCAGAACACGCGCCAGGACGCCGCCACCGCCAAGCTCATGGAGCAGATCCTGTACGAGGTCAAGCGCATCGTGGTCGGACAGGACGCCTTCCTCGAACGCGTGATGGTGGCCATGCTCGCGCAGGGCCACCTGCTGGTCGAAGGCGTGCCGGGGCTGGCCAAGACGCTCACCGTGAAGACACTGGCCAGCACCATCCGCGGACACTTCAAGCGCATCCAGTTCACGCCCGACCTGGTGCCGGCCGACCTGGTGGGCACGCGCATCTACAACCAGAAGAGCGGCGACTTCAGCACCTCGCTGGGCCCGGTCTTCACCAACCTGCTGCTGGCCGACGAGATCAACCGGGCCCCGGCCAAGGTGCAAAGCGCCCTGCTCGAAGTCATGCAGGAGCGGCAGGTCACCATCGCCGGCGAGACCCACCACGTGCCGCGGCCTTTCCTGGTGATGGCCACCCAGAACCCCATCGAGACCGAGGGCACCTATCCCTTGCCCGAGGCGCAGGTGGACCGCTTCATGATGAAGGTGCTGGTCAGCTACCCCACCGACGAAGAGGAATACGTCATCGTCGAGCGCGTCACGGGCGCGCCGGTCGACGTCTCTCCGGTGGCCAGCACCGAGCAGCTGGCCGCCCTGCAGGCCGAATGCCGGCGCGTCTATGTCGATCCCTCGCTGGTGCAGTACGCCGTGCGCCTGGTCTCGGCCACGCGTGATCCGTCCCGGCATGGCCTGAAGGACATGAGCCGCTTCATCACCTTCGGCGCCAGCCCGCGCGCCACCATCAACCTGGTGGAAGGCGCCCGCGCCCTGGCCATGCTGCGGGGCCGCACCTACGCCCTGCCCGAGGACATGAGCGACCTCGTGCCCGACGTGCTGCGCCACCGCCTCGTGCTGTCGTACGAAGCCCTGTCCGAGGGGCTCAGTGCCGACGCATTGATCGAGCGCATCAGCTCCAAGATTCCCGCGCCGCCCCGTCCGCTTGAACATGAGAAGCTGGTGGCGTAAAGCCCTCCCCCGAAGCGGCTCCGCCGCTGAATCCCCCCCAGGGGGGCAGCACCAGCGGCCCGGCCAAGCCGGATCCGCGGTGCCGCCGGAGGGTGGCGGCGGCTCCGCCGCGCCTCCGGCTGGCGCGACTCGGGACAGGTCCTCGTCGGCCGAGCACGTGCTCAAGCGCCTGGAGTGGACAACCATCCGCCGCCTCGACGGCCTGCTGCAGGGGGACTACCGCACCTTGCTGCGCGGCGCGGGGCTCGACCTGGCCGACCTGCGCGAGTACCAGCACCATGACGACGTCCGGCACATCGACTGGAACGTGACCGCCCGGCAGGGCACGCCGCACGTGCGCGTGTTCACCGAGGACCGCGAGATGGCCGCCTGGTTCCTGCTCGACCTGAGCCCGTCGGTCGATTTCGGCTCGGGTGAGCAGCGCAAGCGCCATGTCTCGGCCGAGTTCGTGGCGGTGCTGGCGCGGCTGCTCACGCGGCACGGCAACCGGGTCGGGGCCATGCTGTACGGCAGCGGGGTCGACACGGTGATCCCCACGCGCGGCGGACGGCGCCACGTGCTGCACCTGCTCGATGCCATCCAGACCCGTCCGGCCGCCGCCGCCAGCCAGACCACCCGCCTGCGCGACCTGCTCGACGCGGCGGCTTCGCTGCTCAAGCGCCGCTCCACCGTATTCGTGGTCTCCGACTTCATCAGCGAGCCCGGCTGGGAACGCTCCCTCGCCCTGCTGTCGCAGCGCCACGAGGTGGTGGCGGTGCGACTGCTCGATCCGCTCGAGCTCCAGTTGCCCGACCTGGGCCTGCTCACGCTGCGCGATGCGGAGAGCGGCGAGCAGGTGCTGGTGGACACCCACGACCCGGGCTTTCGCAAACGCTTCGCCCGCATCGCCGCGCAGCGCGAATCCGAGCTGCGGCAGGCCCTGGCCACCGCCGGCATCGATGCGCTCGAGCTGTCCACCGATGGCGACCTGGTCGATGCCCTGGTTCGATTCGTCGAGATGCGCAAGCGCCGACTGCGCCTGGCCGCCGGCAGCCTGCCCGCGCACCTGAAGCGAGTCGCTTGACGGAAAGACGACCCCTATGCAATTCCTCTGGCCCCAATACCTCTGGCTGCTGCTGGCCCTGCCGCTGCTCGTGCTGCTGTACGTCTTCGTTCTGCGCCGGAAGAAGAAGCTGGCCCTGCGCTATGCCTCGCTGAGCATGGTCAAGGAGGCGATGGGCGCGGGCCAGTCGATGCGCAGGCACCTGCCGCCCCTCATGTTCCTGCTGGCCCTGGCCGCCATGCTGATGGCCGCCGCGCGGCCCGTGGCCGTGATCGCGCTGCCCTCGGCCCAACAAACCATCATCCTGGCCATCGATGTCTCGGGCAGCATGCGCGCCACCGACGTCGAACCCAACCGGCTGGTGGCGGCGCAGAACGCCGCCAAGAGCTTCATCGCCGACCTGCCACGCCACGTGAAGGTCGGCATCGTGGCGTTCGCCGGCTCGGCCCAGGTGGCGCAGCTGCCCACCATGAACCGCGAGGACCTGGTCACCGCCATCGACCGCTTCCAGTTGCAGCGCGCCACCGCCACCGGCAACGCCATCGTGATCTCGCTGGCCACGCTGTTCCCCGACCATGGCATCGACCTCAATGCCATGCAGGGCGGCCGCGAACGCATGCGCGGCTTCGCCATCGACGCGGAACGGCGGCCCGAGAAAAAGGAATTCACGCCCGTGCCGCCGGGCTCGTTCACGTCGGCGGCGATCATCATGCTCACGGACGGGCAGCGCACCACCGGGGTCGATCCGCTCGAAGCCGCCAAGATGGCGGCTGAACGGGGCGTGCGGGTCTACACCGTGGGCGTGGGCACCATCGACGGCGAAACCATCGGCTTCGAAGGCTGGTCCATGCGGGTGCGGCTCGACGAGGAGACGCTCAAGGCCATCGCCAACCGCACCGCGGCCGATTACTTCTATGCCGGCACCGCGCAGGACTTGAAGAAGGTCTACCAGTCGCTCAGCTCGAAGCTCACGGTGGAGAAGAAGGAAACCGAGATCTCCGGGCTGTTCGCCCTCGCCGCGGCGCTGCTGTCGCTGCTGGCCGGTGGGCTGTCCATGCTGTGGTTCAACCGCATCCTCTGACCGGCCGGCGAGCGCCCGGACGGGCTTGGCGCGGCGTGTAAGTTTCGACAACTCCATTTGCACGATCCCTTGGCGGCCACACGGCGGCCTTCGTCGTCCGGACAATGATCCGGACAAGGAGGCCCCCATGAGCATGACCACGAGCGACCAGATCCTGCAGCGCCTGCACGAATGGGGTGTCCGCCGCATCTTCGGCTACCCGGGGGACGGCATCAACGGGCTGCTCGGGGCGCTCGATCGCATGCAGGACCGGATGGAGTTCGTGCAGGCGCGGCACGAGGAACTCGCCGCCTTCATGGCCTGCAGCCACGCCAAGTTCACCGGGGAAGTCGGCGTCTGCCTGGCCACTTCGGGGCCCGGCGCCATCCACCTGCTCAACGGCCTTTACGACGCCAAGGCCGACCACCAGCCGGTGGTGGCCATCGTCGGCCAGGCGGCGCGGGCGGCCATGGGCGGGGACTACCAGCAGGAAGTCGACCTGCAGTCCTTGTTCAAGGACGTGGCGCACGAGTACGTGCAGACCGCCATGGTGCCCGAGCAGATCCGCCACCTGATCGACCGCGCCATGCGCATCGCGCACGACCAGCGCACCGTCACCTGCATCATCGTGCCGCACGACCTGCAGGAGCTGCCAGCCGTGTTGGAGCCGCCGCGCGCGCACAGCACCATCCACAGCGGCATCGGCATGACCGGCAAGCACGTGGTGCCGGCCGCCGATGACCTGCGCGCCGCGGCCGAGGTGCTCAACGCCGGCAAGAAGGTGGCCATCCTGGCCGGCGCCGGAGCGCTGGGTGCCACCGACGAACTGATCGAGGTGGCCGAGCGGCTGGGCGCCGGCATCGCCAAGGCGCTGCTGGGCAAGGCCGCGGTGCCGGATGACTTGCCCTTCGTCACGGGCAGCATTGGCCTGCTCGGCACCCAGCCCAGCTGGGAGATGATGAGCCAGTGCGACACGCTGCTGATGGTCGGCTCGAGCTTCCCGTACTCGGAGTACCTGCCCGAGGAAGGGCAGGCACGCGGCGTGCAGATCGACATCGACGGGCGCAAGCTGAGCATCCGCTATCCCATGGAAGTGAATCTGGTGGGCGACAGCCGGCTCACGCTGCAGGCCCTGCTGCCGCTGCTGCAGCGCAAGGAGGACCGCGGCTGGCGCGAGCAGATCGAGCAGCAGGTGCGCGACTGGTGGGGCGTGCTGGAGGCGCGGGCCCGCAACAGCGCCGATCCCATCAATCCGCAGCTGCCCTTCTGGGAACTCTCGCCCCGCCTGCCGGAGGACTGCATCCTCACCTGCGACAGCGGCAGCACGGCGGCCTGGTACGCCCGCGACCTGAAGTTCCGCAGGGGCATGATGGGTTCGCTCTCCGGCGGCCTGGCCACCATGGGCCCGGCCATACCCTATGCACTGGCCGCCAAGTTGGCGTACCCGCACCGGCCCGTGGTGGCGATCAGCGGCGATGGCGCGATGCAGATGATCGGCATCAACGGACTGGTCACCATCGCACACCGCTACAAGGATTGGGCCGATCCGCGGCTGGTGGTCCTGGTGCTGGACAACGGCGACCTCAACATGGTCACCTGGGAGCAGCGGATCATGGGCGGCGACCGCAAGTTCGAGGGCTCCCAGGTGCTGCCCGCCTTCCCCTTCGCCGATTACGCGCGATCGCTGGGCCTGGTCGGCATCCTGGTGGAGCGGCCCGAGGCGGTCGCAACCGCCCTCGATGAAGCCCTTCGGGCCGACCGGCCGGCCCTGCTGCAGATCAAGTCCGATCCCAAGGTGCCGCCGCTGCCCCCGCATGTCACGGCCCAGCAGGCCAAGTCGTACGTCAAGGCATTGATGCAGCGCGACCCCGAGGCGATCGGCACCGTCAAGGCCAGCGCGAAGGAATGGTGGGACGGCCTCTTCGGCGGCCGCGGCCGCCGTTCGTGAGACCCGGCTACCCCGGCGCGGGGTAGCTCACGTCCAGCACCTCGATCTCCTGCGGGCCGGCCGGGGTCTGCAGCCGCACGACATCGCCTTCCCGGGCCTTGAGCAGCGCTCGCGCGATGGGCGAGATCCAGCTCACCTGGCCCTGGCTGCTGTCCGCTTCGTCGATGCCCAGGATGGTGACGCAGCGCTCCTGGCCCTGCGGGTCGGCGTAGCGCACGGTGGCGCCGAAGAACACCTGGTCACGGCCGTGGTGCACGCTGGGGTCGGTCACCTCGGCCACCTCCAGCCGCTTGGTCAGGAAGCGGATGCGGCGATCGATCTCGCGCAGGCGCTTCTTGCCGTAGAGGTAATCGCCGTTCTCGGACCGGTCGCCGTTGCTGGCGGCCCAGTGCACCACCTCCACCACGCGCGGGCGCTCCTCGTCGATCAGCTGCATCAACTCGGCCCGTAGCCGGGCGTACCCGGCGGGGGTCATGTAATTGCGGGTGCCGGTGGGCAGCGCGGCCGGGGCCAGCTCTTCCTCGTCGGCGTCGCTGGTGTCTTCACGGGTGAACGCCTTGCTCATGCCCCAAAGGATAGCCCGGTCGCCACGGGACGCGCGGCGGCTATCTCCGGTCCTACACACGAGCCGGACAGGGGACGACAAACGGTCCGGCGAACGCTCCGACACAATGATGCGATGCAACCAGACAAGCAGGCTGCCAGCTCGCGCCGGATGAACGAACCGTCGCCCGGGATCGCCCACTCCCCGGAGGGGCGGCCGCAGCCGAGTGCGCCCACCGCCTCGGAGGCGGCGCGCTATGGCGTGCTGCGGCGGCTCGGCCCTGCCCTGAAGCACGACATGGTGGTCAACCTGCAGGCCGTGGCCATGATGAGCGAGGTGCTGGGCGCCAAACTCGAACGCGGACTTCCCAGCCAGACCGAGCTGCAGAACAGCGTGGCGCGCATCCACCGCATGGCGCGCGAGGCCGTGGCCAACTGCCTGAAGGTGGTCGGCTGGATCGAGCCGGCCGAGGACGAGGGCATCAGCCTGCGCGAGGGCGTCGAGGAGAGCCTCGCCCTGGTGCGCAGCAACTTCAATTTCCGCGGCTTCACGCTGGCTACCGAGCTGCCCGCCAACGACCTGGAGGTCTCGCGCGTGCTGCTGCGGCACCTGCTGCTGGCGTCCCTGATCCACCTGACCGACCGCGCCAGCGGGCCGGGCGCGCTGCTCGTGAGCGGCGAGATCTCGGGAGGCTCGGTGCTGCTCACGGTGTCCTTCGAGTCCGATCCCGAGGGCGAGGCCACGCCCTTCGAGGCGGGTTACCGCCAGCTGGAGTGGGCCGATGTCGAGGCATTGGCCGCGGCCGAGTCCATCCAGCTGCAGCAGGAGAAAGACCGGGTGCGCATCCGCCTGCCGCGCATGGTGGCCACCACGCCCTTGCAGATCGCGCCGCTATGACAGTTTCAGTGGACTTAGTTGGACCAGGTTGGCCTCGATGAATTCTTCCAGCCTCTCGATGGACATCGGTCGGCAGAACAAGTAGCCCTGGAAGCCATCGCAGCCGTGCTGCGCGAGGAACTCGCGCTGCTCCTCGGTCTCGACGCCTTCGGCCACCACCTGCAGGTGCAGGCTCTGGGCCAGGCCGATGATGGTGCGCGCGATGGCGGCGTCATTCGCGTCGGTCAGCACGTCCTTGACGAACTCGCGGTCGATCTTCAGCTGGTCGAGCGGCAGGCGCTTGAGGTAGGCCAGCGACGAGTAGCCCTTGCCGAAGTCGTCCAGCGAGAGCGCCACGCCCATGCGCTTGAGGCTGCCCATCTTGTTGACGGTGATATCGAAGCCGTCGGCCAGCAGCGACTCGGTCAATTCCAGTTTCAGCTTGTTCGGCGCCACCCCGGAACGGGCGATGGCGTCCATCACCTCGTCGACGAACTCGGGATGGCGGAACTGGCGCGCACTCACGTTGACCGAGATGCTCAGGTGCGATCGATCGGAGCGCCTGGACCACGCGGCCAGCTGCTCGCAGGCGCGGTCGAGCACCCAGCGGCCGATGGTGAGGATGAGCGTGGTCTCCTCGGCGGTGGGGATGAACTGATCGGGCGGCACCCGACCGCGCTGGGGGTGCTGCCAGCGCAGCAGGGCTTCAGCGCCCGTCATGCGCCCGTTCACATCCACCTGCGGCTGGTAGTCCAGCTCGAACTGCTGGTGGCGCCAGGCCAGGCGCAGGTCGGCCGCCAGCGCCGCGTTGGCGCTGGCCACCGCCTGCATCTGCGGATCGAAGAAACACACCGTGTTGCGACCGGCACGCTTGGCCTGGTACATGGCCAGGTCGGCCTGCTTGAGCAATTCGCTCACGGTGCTGGGGCTGCGTCCGAACACCGTCACGCCGATGCTGCAGGTGCTGTGGTGCAGGTAGCCCGGCAGCACGTAGGGCTCGCCCAGCGCGGCCAGGATGCGGTCGGCCACCGCCGACGCGGCGGCTTCGGCCTCGCCCGGGGCGCCGCGCCGCGGCTGCAGCAGCACCACGAACTCGTCGCCGCCCAACCGGGCCACGGTGTCGGTGGACGCCACGCTCGCGCGCAACCGCTCGGCCACCTGCTGCAGCAGCAGGTCGCCCTTCTGGTGGCCCAGCGTGTCGTTGAGCACCTTGAAGTTGTCCAGGTCGATGAACATCAGCGCGCCCTCGCCGATCGCTTCGCGGTGCGCGAGCAGCGCATTGAGCCGGTCCAGCAGCAGCTGGCGGTTGGGCAGGCGGGTCAGCCCGTCATAGAAGGCCAGGTACTGGATCTTCTCCTCGTTGGCCTTGCGCTCGGTCACGTCACGGCCCACCGCCACCCAGTGCGTGAGCTTGCGCGACTTGTCCCAGACCGGCGAGATGTCCAGGTCGACCCAGAACGGCTCGCCCTCCTTGCGGTAGTTGATCAGGTCCACCCGCACCGGGCGCCAGTGCTCCAGCGCGCTGCGGATCAAGTCGAGCCGGTCGCGCTGCGTCTGCGGCCCCTGCAGGAACCGCGGCGAGCGCCCGAGCACCTCGTCGCGGTTGTAGCCGGTGCGGACCTCGAACGCTTCGTTGACGAACACGATGCGCGGGCCGGGTTCGTTGAACGGACCGGCCTCGGTGATGATGACGATGTCGTTCAGCCGCGCGATGCTGCCCTCGAGCAGGCGCAGCTGCTCCTGCGACTTGCGGCGGGCGGTCACGTTGCGCAGGTGCAGCGCCAGCCCGGCGCCGAAGGGGTGGCCCTGCACCTCCAGCCAGTCGTTCTGCGGCGCATCCAGTTCTTCCAGCTCCAGCAGGCGGTGCTGTTCCAGCGCCTCGCGCACCCGCTCCTCCACCCGCAACCGCACTGTTTTCTGGAACACCCCCCACAGGCCCCGGCCCAGCAACCGGTTGGCAGGCTGGCCGAGCAGGCGCTCCGCGGCCTCGTTCAGGTAAGTGAATCGCCCTTCGCGATCGACCGTCGCGAAGGCCTCGCCGCCCGCTCCGCCCAGTCCCCACCCGGCGGTGTGCCGCAGCAGGCCGCCCGGCCCCGCGCGCGGGCTCAGCTCCTGCACCGCGCCTTCGACGCGCACGACCTGCCCTCGACTGTCTCGCACCGCATGGCCCAGCAGGCGAATCCAGGCGCGGCGCTGCCCATAGGTCAGCACCTGCACCTCGCGGTCGAAGGGTTCGCCGGTGTGGATGCAGCGGCGCACGAGAAACTCCACTTCCTCGCGCCAGTCCGGCGCCACGAACTCGAAGCCCTGCTCCGCGCCGGGCGTGTAGCCCTGCGGCGCCTCCAGCAGCTCGGCCAGGCGCTCGGACCAGCTCACCTGCCCCGTGGCCGCATCCAGGCTCCACAGGCCGGCCGCGCTCGCCTGCTCCAGCAGCTGCACGAAGCTGGATTCCGGTTGAAGGCGCGTGGGATCGGGGGGCAGGTCGGACACGGCAATGGGAGTGGACAGCATCAAGCCTCGACGGCGCTGCATGTTAAGCCGGCCGCGTGCCCCCCGGAGCGGATCGGATGTGTCCTACAGGACAAGACGGCACCGTCCGTACCGGCTGAGCAAGAGAGCCGTTAGAGTCGGTTACGAACCCCTCAGCTCAGCCCCCCGCAGCTGCCTTCACGCCCACACCCATAGCCCGCGCATGCCTGCCGCCCATGTCAACGCTTTCGTCGTCGAGGACAACCCGACGATCCGCGAGAACCTGGTGGGCACGCTGGAGGAACTCACCTGCGTGAAGGTCATCGGCACCAGCGGCACCGAGGACGAAGCGCTGGCCTGGGTCGAGGCCAACGGCGCGCGCTGGGAGTTGCTGATCGTCGATCTGTTCCTGCAGCGCGGCAGCGGCATCCACCTGGTGCAGAAGCTGGCGTCGAGGCGGCCCGGGCAGAAGGTGGTGATCTTCAGCAACTACGTGAATGCCAGCGTGCGCAAGCGCTGCGCGCAGCTGGGCGTGGATGCGGTCTTCGACAAATCCACCGAGATCGACTCCCTGGTGGACTACTGCGTCCGGCAGTGCTACCTCAAGGATGCGGCGGGCGAGCACGCGCAGGCCGCAGAGGTGAAGCACCCGGGCTGAGCCGCGCCCCTGGGGCAGGCGCGCGGGGCCGCGCGAACACGCGGCCCCTGGCACGGCGGGCCTGCGCCCACCGCTCTCGATGGGTTTTCCTAGCGGCTGGCACCACCCGCTGCGCCCGCGCCGGCGGCACCACCCCCCGTGCCGGTGCCTGCCGCGGTGCCGCTGGGCGTCACCGTGCCAGGGCCGCTGCGAGGCGCGACGTCACTGGCTCGGGTGCCAGCCCCCATGCGGCTCTCGCTCCAGGAAGAACAGCCGGCGGCCAGCGAGGCGCCAAGGGCCATCGCCAGGATGGCTGCGGTACGGGTCATGGACGTTTTCATACGCTCGAATCTCCAAAGTGGGTGGGCCATGAAGGCAGGGTCAGGCAATGGGCTCGCCTGCTTGGGCGGGCGAGTGGTCATGCATGGGGTTCGAGTTTGCGCAGGCAGGGTGTCGGCGGACGTGACAAGCGCTAAGGCGCGTTGCCAGAAGTAGGTTCCCGCAAGGCACGACGGGCTGTTGCCGCTCATGTCGAGGTCCTCCGTGCACGAGCATTCCGCCTCTGCGGGCCCCCAGGGCGATCGGATGGCGCAAGCTCCACTGGAGCGCGGCTGGCGTCGGGAAAACTGTTACCCCACCCTTCAGGCAGAGCGCCCGCCCAGCCTGCGCAGCCGGGCCACTTCTTTTGCGGCCGAGAAGCCCTCGCTGCCGACGCCCCCGATCAAGGTCTCATGCACCGGGCCGATGCCGACGAACCCCAGGATGTTGCGCTCGAGCGAACGCACGCTGTGCGCGCGGAAGTACCAGCGGTACACCGCGGCGGGCATCCCCATGGTCACCACCACCCGAGCCGAACGGCCCGACAGCCCCTTGTGCGTGAACGCCGTGCGGGGCCCGTCGGCGCCGAAGGCGAACCCGGGCCGCATCACCTGCTCCAGGAAGCCCTTGAGCAAGGCCGGCATGTCCCCCAGCCACAGCGGAAAGAACAGCACCAGGTGGCCGGCCCAGGCGATGTCGGCCTGGGCCTGCGCCAGCCCCGGCGGCAGGGTGCCGTGCTCCCAGTCTCGTTGGCTGCGCAGCAGCGGAAAGTCCAGCGCCGCCACCTCCAGGTGCCGCACGTCATGCCCCGCTTCGCGCGCACCCTCCGCGTAGCCGTTGGCCAATGCATGGGCCAGGTGCTGCTGCGAGTCGTCGGGATGCCCCTGGATGATGAGGATGCGGGTAGGCGTGGTCATGGGAGTGCATTGACGCACGCGCGTCGCCGCTGCCCATTGACACGGCTCAAGCCGCGCCGACGCCGCCCGTCCGCTCGACGGCTGCGCCTGCAGCGACGGCGTGCCAGCGCACCAGAAAAAACCCCCGCAGCGGTATCGCTGCGGGGGCATCAATGGCCGGGTGGAGAAACTTGCAAAAACAGCCCCGGCCAGGTCTTCCCAAGGAGCGGCGGGAACCCTGAAACTGCCGGAGATCCGGGCCTTGCGACCCGCGATCCCGTCACCACAGGTTGCTCCCGCGGCCGCAGCTTGGTTGTAGGAACACACTGATAGTTACTGCTCGTTTCCACTAGTCAGAAAGAGCTTTCATCCGGGCGTGCGTCGACGCAAGATGCCAGGTTTGCGAGCAGCCACGCCGACGTGCCACCGGCCCACGAGGGCAAAGGCATGGGATCGAGGCTCGCCGCGAGCCGGCCGCGGCTACCCCGCTCGCCCGCGCGCGATGGCCTGGGTCAGTTGCTGCCGGCGTTGCGCGTACCACTCGTGCAGGCATTCGCGGGTCCTGCAACGGCGCTCGCGGAGTTGCCACTCGTCCTGGGTCTGGCGACGAAAGGCTGGCGAATCGCCGGTGGCGGTCTTGGCGCGTGCATACAGGCGTGCCAGTTCCCGGTCCTGGCGCGCCAGGTCGCGATCGGAGCAGATCAGCACTTCGGCGGCGGACCGGGCAAGCCGGCAGTCGAAGCTGGGACGGGCATCGCCCGGAGCCTGGGCGCGCGGCGACGCCGGCAGCGGCTCGCGCGCCGGCTGCGGTGGCGCGCCCCGGGACCGGTCCGCAGCCGGCTCGACGGTAGGCGCGGCCTCGCGCATCGGCGCCGCTGCCGTTGGGGCCGGCTGTTGCGATGGCGATGGCGATGGCGATGGCGATGGCGATGGCGATGGCACGGGCGATGCGAGTTCCTGCGGTGGCAGTGTCGCGGCGATTTCGCGCCGGCTGCGGGGCGCTTCGGGCCGGGCGGCAGGCAAGGCCTCCAGCGGCGTGCCGGCGGGGCTCGCTCCCATGCGCGCGGTGGGATCGTCCGCGCCGCGCGGCTGCAGGTCGTCCCAGAACAGCACCGCGCCCAGCACCAGGTGCACCGTGAATGCGAGCACCACCGCGACCCAGACAGGTGGGATGCGGCGCTCGGGTCGCGGAGAACGGACGGCACGCGTGGACATGGGATCAGCTGAACGGCCAGGCAAACCATAGCGCCCGGACCGCAGCCCTGCCGATCCGGTTCACACTTTGCGTCGGTCGTGACACTCTGAGCGCCTCGTGTTTCGAAAGGAAAAAGGGGACCCGCGGGCCCCCTCTGGTCGTACCGGTCGCGAGACGCGAACTCAGTTGCGGTCGGCGCGCATGCGCTCGCCGGCGGTGGTGCCAGCCGCGCCGGCACCGGCACGACGGGTGTCGTTGTCACCCATCTGGTTGCGGGTGTTGCGGACATCGACATCCACGCCCGGCACGCCGGCGCGAGCGCCACGGTCGCGGGTGTTGACGTCCATGTCCACGCCCGGCACGCCACGGCGCACTTCCGCGTCGCTGCTCACGGAACCGGTGCCGCTGGGGCTGGTGGGGTTGTTCTGGGCCACGGCATAGCCGGAAACCGCCAGGGCGGCCACGGCGAAGGCGGGGGCGAGGATGGAACGGATGTGTTGCATGGTTGACTCCTGTTTCGTTGAAGTGGGCGCATCGTCGCCTGCCACCCCCACGCTAGGCGGTGGGAGAGTGGAGTCAGACCCTGTGGGACACCCCCGCACGGAGGAGGCACTCCGCAGCACGCCGCGTTGTCGGACGCGCCGCCATGCTCTTCCGACGTGTCCGACCTTCAATCGGACCCGCGCGCCCGGATGCGGCGCAGACGCTCGGCGGGATCGAACAACAGCACGAGCTCGGGTCCGTCGGCCCCACGCGCCGCCTCCGGGCCGCGATACACCCACACTTCCCAGCCGCTGGCGAAGGCCAGGCGCTCGGCGGGCCCCAGCCTTTCTTCCACCGACCGCTTGTCGCTGCCCACGGCAAGGGCACGCGCGGCGCCCTCCACCGTCAGTCCGGGCTCACGGAACACCGGTGCCCGAGGCGGTGCCGAATCCGGCGGGCCAAGGCCGGCGCAGCCGGCCAGCAGGACGAGCACCGGCAGCAGGCAGGCGCTACGGCTTCGCATCCCTCTCCTCCATGTACTCGAAGGTCACGCGCGTGTCGTCGGGCCAGCTGCGGTCGCCCAGCGGCAGGAAATAGGCGCGATCGAGCAGCACCTCGCAGTCGCAGAAGGGCAGCACCTGCGGCAGCGTCGCATCGCCCATGGCGCCGGCCCAGAGGCGCCGCACGGGCAGCACGTGGCGGCGGTCGCCGTCGTGCAGCGTCACGCCGAAGACCGGCCGGTTGGCGAAGAAGATGTAGCGGTTGTCCGGCGTGTCGCAATAACCGGGGCCATCGGTCACGACCGATGCCAGCCGCCCCAGCAGCGAGGGCTGCTCGGACACCAGGCCCGCTTCCATGCCCACCTCGCACTCGAGCCGCAGGTCGCCCAGGCGCAGGCTGCCGGCCGGCCAGCCCGGGGTGCGCACCCGGGCGCGCCAGGTCATGCTGCGGGCCACGCGGTCGGGCGTGACCACGGCGTTTTCAGCCAAAGCCCGGGGATGGCGAGGCAAGGTGAAGCTGCGGTCCGGGGCCACGGCGATGGGCACGGCCACCGTGCGCCCCAGCAATTGCAGGTCCACGTCGTCCACGCTCACCCCGGGCTTGCGGGGCAGCAACTGGAAGCGCAGCGTGGCCTCGGGCGCGAGCTCACCCTTGCGGCGCTCGAACAACTCCATGGCCCGCCACATGCGGCGATACGACTTCTCCACCGCCGGCGGGCTCTGCGAAGCCGACACCGTGACCGGCGGCAAGCTGGGCTCCTGTCCGATGGCCTGCAAGGCCGCGCCGGCCAGCAGGAGACCGCAGGTGGCGAGAAGGCTGCAGGAGATACGCATGGCTGGCCGGGCGGCTGGCGGATGCCGCTGCGGCAAGCCTCGGTTCGATGTGCATCGCCGCGCGTGCGTACAGGGCGCGAACCGATGTAGGCCCGGTCAGGCGCCCCGGCCGACGTTTACCGCGACGGCATGTCCTTGGCCCCATAACCCAGGTGCACCGCCGCGTCGGGCGGGATGGCCGGCATGCTGTCGTTCCAGGCCTCCCACTGCGACCTCATGCGAGCCAGGCGGTCGGGGTCGCGGCCGCCCTGGTTGGCGCGCTCGCGCTCGTCCTGCGACAGGTCGAACAGATAGTCGTTGTCGTCCACCCGCAGGTACTTCCAGTCACCCTCGCGCAGCGCGCGTTGGCTGCGGTGCTTCATGCGCCAGTACATCGGCCGGTCGAAGCGCTGCGACGGATCGCTCAGCACCGGCAGCAGCGAGACACCGTCGAGTGGATGGGACGGTTGCGGCTGCGCGCCGGCCGCGGCGATCACGGTGGCCGACCAGTCCATCGTCATGCAGTGCTGGGCCGACACGCTGCCGGCCGGGATCAGGGCCGGCCAATGCGCCACCCAGGGCACCCGGATGCCGCCTTCGGTGAGGTCCATCTTGCCGCCCACCAGCGGCCAGTTGTCCGAGAAACGCTCGCCGCCGTTGTCGCTGGTGACGATGACCAGCGTGTCACGCTCCAGGCCGTGTCGACGCAAGGCCTCCATGATCCAGCCGATGCCCTCGTCCATGTGATGGATCATGCGGCGGTAGGTGTCCACGTTGCCGCCGTGCAGGTGGAACAGCTTGCCGCCCACCTCGTCGGCCACCTCGGGCCGATCACGCGTTTCCCAGGGCCAATGCGGCGCCGTGTAGTGCAGGCTCAGCAGAAAGGGCTGGTCGCCGGCGGCCATGCGGTCGACGTAGTCCACCGCGCGGCGCGAGAGCAGGTCGGTGAGGTAGCCCTCTTCCGCCTTCTCCTCTTCGCCGAACCACAGGTCGTGCTCGCCGGTGCTGCTGCAATGCGTCCAGTAGTCGACGCCGCCGGCCATCGGCCCGAAGAACTCCTCGTAGCCCGAACGCAGCGGTCCGAAGTTCGGCGGGTAGCCCAGGTGCCACTTGCCGATCAGCGCGGTGCGGTAGCCCGCCTGCCGCAGCAGCGAGGCGATGGTCGGCTCCGAGGGCGGCAGTCCCAGCACCGGGCTGCCGCGCGCGACCGCGCTTCCGATCGGCTCGTCGGCCGCGCCGCGCAGGCGGTACTGGTAGCGGGCCGTGGCCAGCGCGAAGCGCGTGGGCGAGCACACCGGTGAATTGGCATAGCCCTGCGTGAAGCGGATGCCGCCGGCGGCCAGGCCGTCGATCACCGGCGAGACCGCGCCGAAGGACGCCGGCCGGCCGCCGTAGCAGCCGAGATCGGCATAGCCGAGGTCGTCGGCCACGATGAAGATGATGTTGGGTCGTGTCATGCCGGGCATTTTCCGTTCTCGACGATGCGGCGATCACTCCGGTTCGGAAGGCGCGTCGGGGATCCGTGTGAACAGACCCTAGTCGACGGCGCGAAACCCGGTGGCCTTGACGATGCCGGCCCAGCGCACCGTCTCCTCGGCCATCGATTTTCCGAACGCCGCACCGGCCTCGGCCGGCACGCTGAAATTCTGGGCCTGCAGCTTGGCGCGCACGCCGGGGTCGGCGTGGGCCTTGACCATGGCCTGCAGGATCGCCTCCTTCACGGGCGCTGGCGCGGCGGCGGGCGCCAGCACGCCGAACCACACCGCCGTGCTCAGCTCGCCCAGGCCCAGCTCGGCCAGCGTGGGCACCTGCGGCAGCGCCGGGTCGCGCTCGGGGCCGGTCACCGCCAGGGCGTTGAGCTTGCCGGCCTTGATGTGCGCAACGGCCACGGCCAGCTGCGTGAAGCCCAGCGGCACCTGGCCGCCCAGGATGTCGTTCACCTGCGGGGCCGAACCCTTGTAGGCCACGTGGACCATGTCGGCCTTGAGCCGCTCGTTCAGCTGGTAGCCCAGGAAATGCGAAGGCGTGCCCGCGCTGAACGAGGCGTAGGCCAGCTTGCCCTTCTGCGTCGGGATCCACTCGCGCAGCTCGCCGAAGTTGCGCGCCGGCACCGACGGGTGCGTGACCAGCACCATCGGCGAAGCCACGCCCTTGATGATCGGCGTGAGGTCGCTGGGCTTCCAGCGCAACTGCGAATAGGCCGAGGGGTTGATGGTCAGGATCGACTGCGTCCCCAGGAACAGCAGGCTCCCGTCATCGGGACCGCGCAGCACGTATTCGATGGCCACGTTGCCGTTGGCGCCGACGCGGTTCTCCACGATGAAGGTGCCCCCGGTCTGGCGCCCGAGCTGCTCGGCCAGCACGCGGGCGTAGATGTCCGGGGCGCTGCCGGCCGAGGTGGGCACCACCAGGGTCACGGTGCGGGTCGGCCAGGCCGCCTGGGCCGAGGCGGCCAGCGGGAAGGCGGCGGCCGCGGCCAGGGCGGCCGCGCAGAGGCAGGCTTGGCGCCTGTGGATCGAATGCATCGAAATCTCTCCTGGAACTCGCGGCTGGACGGCCATCGGGCCACGCCGCCATCACGAAACCGGCAGGTTATCGGCTGCGCCGCACCGGATCAAATGACGTTTCGCGCAAGCAGGTATTCCAGGCCGTCATACCGGGCATACTGCGCCGGTCCATGGAACACGAGCGATGAACACCAGCCGCATCAAGATGCGTCACCTGCACTGCCTGGTCGTGGTCGCCCAGGAGCGCAGCATGCTCAAGGCCGCCGAGGTGCTGGCGCTGACCCAGCCCGCGGTCTCCAAGACCATCGCCGAACTCGAAGCGCTGGTTGGCCGCGAGCTGTTGCATCGGCACCCGCGCGGGGTCGACCTCACGCCCGCCGGCAGCGTGCTGGCCGAGCATGCCGGCGCCAGCCTGCGCAACCTGCGCGAGGGCCTGGACGCTGCCGCCGGGCAGCCGCTGGTGCAGCAACCGAGCGTATCGCTCGGCGCGCTGCCCAACGTCTCGGTCACGCTGCTGCCCCTGGCGTTGCAGTCGCTGCGCAAGCGCCATCCGCGGCTGCTGGTGCGGGTGGCCAGCGGCACCAACGCCCAGCTCATGAGCCGCCTGCGCCAGGGCGAACTCGACTTCGTGTTCGGCCGCCTGGCGGAACCGGCCGACATGATGAACCTGCACTTCGAGCACCTGTTCTCCGAGCCGCTGGTGGCGGTGGTTCGTCCAGGCCACGCGCTGGCCCGGCAGCGACGGCTGCGGCCCCAGGCACTGGACGGCCAGGACGTGATCCTGCCGACGGTGGGCACCGTCATCCGCCGCACGCTCGATGCCTGGCTGGTCACTCGAGGCGTCACCTTGTCCGGCTGCGTGCTCGAAACCGTGGACACCACCTTCGCTGCGCAGCACCTGCAGCGCAGCGACGCGGTGTGGTTCGTCCCCTCCAGCCTGGCCCAGGGGCTGCACGATGTGCCCGTGCGCGCGCTCGATCTGGACATGGCGGACACCGAGGGCCCGGTGGGCATCACCTACCGGCGTGACCAGGAACTGGCCGGCGCCGCCGCCTTGATGGCCGAAGCCCTGCGCCTGCAGGTTGCGCGCCGCAAGCCTGGGGGCCGCCCGACACGCGGCTGACCCACCGGGCCACAATCGCCGCTACCCCGCATGGACCACGCCCCGATGTTGTACCGCCGCACCTTCCTGTCCCTGGGACCCATCGCCATCGCCGGCCTCGCCGGTTGCGCGACCCGGCCGCGGGACGCATCACCCGGCCTGGCCGAGACGCCCGCGCCTTCGGCCATGACCGACGAACAGGCGCTCGAGGCGAGCCTGCAGGCCATGGCCCTGGTGGGCACGCCCTATCGCTACGGCGGCAACACACCCCAGGGCGGCTTCGACTGCAGCGGCCTGATCGTCTATGTGTACCGGCGCGTGGCGGGCATCGCGCCGCCGCGCACGGTGCGCGCGATCAGCGAGTGGGGCCAGCCCATTGCGGCCTCGCACCTGCGTTCAGGCGACCTGGTGATCTTCGGCGGCGGCGGCGTGGCCACGCACGCCGGCATCCACATCGGCCAGTCGCGCTTCGTGCATGCCCCCAGCACCGGCGGCACCGTGCGCCTGAACTCGGTGCACGAGCGGTATTGGGCCGCCCGCCTGATCGGGTACCGGCGGCCGCTGAACGCCTGAGTCCGGGCGGACGCCAAAGGGGCGGGCCTGGTGCACCGCGTGCCAACGCAGGGCACGCGCACCAGGTTGGAATTGGGTGGCTGCGCCGACCGTGCGGACGGGCTCCCGGGCCCACAACTTGCATCGAGCCGCTCGTTCCACCGACAGAGGCCTGCATGAATCCCACCCCCCATCGCACATTGCCGCCTTGCCGGCCGGCACGGCCCGGCCATCCGACGGAGGGCCGGCCATGAAACGGGAGTCGCCCGTCGTCCTGGCCGAAGTGCCGGCGGCCATCGAGGTGCTCTCGGCGCACAAGACCTATCCCAACGGCACCGTAGCCTTGAAGCCGGTCGACCTGAAGATCGCCGAAGGCGAGTTTGTCACGCTGCTCGGTCCCTCCGGCTGCGGCAAGAGCACGCTGCTGAAGATGGTGGCGGGCCTGCTGGCACCGACCGACGGCCGGCTGCTGCTGTGGCGCAAGCCGGTGGACCGTCTCGACGAGACGGGCAAGCGGCTGGCCTTCGTGTTCCAGTCGCCCACGTTGATGCCCTGGGCCAGCGTCCAGGCCAACGTGCGGCTGCCGCTCGACCTGGCCGGCGTGCCTCGAGCCGAGGCCGACGCCCGGGTGGCCGAGGCGCTGGTGCTGGTCGGCCTGGCGCGCTTCGCCAAGGCGCTGCCGCGCAACCTGTCGGGGGGCATGCAGATGCGCGCGTCCATCGCCCGGAGCCTGGTGGTGCAGCCCCAGCTGCTGCTCATGGACGAGCCCTTCGGCGCCCTGGACGAGATCACCCGCCACAAGCTGGACAGCGAGCTGCTGCAGCTGTGGCGGCAGAAGAAGCTCACCGTGGTCTTCGTCACCCATTCGATCCATGAGGCGGTGTACCTGTCCAACCGCGTGATCATGATGGCGGCCCGCCCTGGCCGCGTGGTCGAGGAGGTGCGCATCGACGAGCCCTACCCGCGCAGCCCCGACTTCATGGTGACCCCGCGTTTCGCGGCTTATGCGCGCCAGTTGCAGGACAGCCTCCTGCGTGCCAGCCAGGACGGCGATGAGGAGCCCGCACGATGATCCGCACCCACTACGCACGCGTCCTGTATCCCGCCCTGGTGGCCGTGGTGCTGCTGGGCCTGTGGCAGGGCCTGGTCACCGGCTTCGAATTGCCGGCCTACCTGGTGCCCTCGCCGGTGCTCATGCTGCAGACGCTGGTGGCCGACTGGCAGACGCTGGGCGCCTCGCTGCTGTTCACGATGAAGATCACCCTGCTGTCCTTCCTGTGCGCGGTGGTGCTGGGGGTGCTGATCTCGTTCGTGTTCGTGCAGAGCCGGCGCATCGAAACCGCCCTCTTCCCCTACGCCGTGCTGCTGCAGGTCACGCCCATCGTGGCCGTGGCGCCGCTGATCATCATCTGGGTCAAAAACCCCACGGCTTCGCTGGTGGTGTGTGCGACCTTGGTGGCGCTGTTCCCCATCATCTCCAACACCACGCTGGGCCTGCGCAGCATCGACCCCGACCTGCAAAGCTATTTCGCGATGAACCGCGCCAACCGGCTGCAGACGCTGTGGCGCCTGCGCATTCCCAGCGCCCTGCCGTACTTCTTCGGCGGCCTGCGCATCTCGAGCGGGCTGGCGCTGATCGGCGCCGTGGTCGCCGAGTTCGTGGCCGGCACGGGCGGCAGCAGCACCGGGCTGGCCTACCAGATCCTGTTCGCCGGCTTCCAGTTGAACATCCCGCGCATGTTCGCCGCCCTGCTGCTGATCTCGCTGGCCGGCGTGGCGCTGTTCGCCGCCATGGCCTGGCTGTCGAAGCTGGCCCTGGGCTCGTGGCACGCGAGCGAGTTGTCGCGCGATTGAGGTGCGCACACGGCTGGTGCGCCACGCACCGGCCGTGCCCGCCGAAAGCCGCGCAGGGCGCGCGAGCCGTCTGGCACGGTCCCTGCATCGGATTCCACGCAGAGTAGAAGCAGGCAGCGGCCGCCTCAGCGCCGCGGGTCATTGCTCTGGTTTTTCGTCAACCCGAAACCGGAGAATCTCCATGAAATCCACCCTCACCGCCATTGCCCTCGCCACCGCCGCCCTCGCCGCGCAGGCCCAGGACAAGGTCACCTTCCTCACCTCCTGGTATGCCCAGGCCGAACACGGCGGCTACTACCAGGCCGTCGCCAACGGCATCTACAAGAAACACGGCCTGGACGTCACCGTCAAGATGGGCGGGCCGCAGGTCAACGGCGTGCAACTGCTCGCCGCCGGGCAGGCCGATTTCCTCATGGGCAAGGACTTCCAGACCTTGAACGGCATCCAGTCCGGCATCCCGCTGGTCACCGTGGCCGCGGTGTTCCAGTTCGAGCCGCAGGGCATGGTCACGCACCCCGACGTGAAGAGCCTGGCCGACCTGAAGGGCAAGACCATCCTGATGGCGACCAGCGCCCGCACCTCCTGGTACCCGTGGCTGAAGGCCAAGTACGGGCTGACCGACGAACAGACCCGGCCCTACACCTTCAACATGCAGCCGTTCTTCGCCGACAAGAACACGGTGCAGCAGGGATACCCCGGTTCGGAGCCGTATACCGCGCAGCAGGCCGGCCAGCCGGTCAAGTTCTTCCTGTTCGCCGACGAGGGCTACCCGCCCTACGGCAACACCATCGTCGCCATGCAGAAGATCGTGAAGGACAAGCCCGACGTGGTGCGGCGCTTCGTCACGGCCACGCTGGAAGGCTGGAAGAGCTACCTGCAGGACCCGGCGCCCGGCAATGCCCTGATCAAGAAGGACAACCCCAAGATGGACGACGGAACGCTCGCCTACAGCCACAAGGTGATGAAGGACATGAAGTTCTTCGACGGCGGCGACGCGGCCAGGATGGGGCCGGGAACGATGACCGACGCGCGCTGGCAGAAGACCTACGAGCTGATGGTGCAGGGCGAACTGCTCAAGCCGATGGCCAACTGGAAGGACGCCTACACGCTGCAGTTCGTCAAGGCCGCCAAGCCCTGACCCGCGCACGAGGACCCACCCATGCTCGTGACGCGACAACCGGTGTTGCGGCGGTTCTGGTACGCCGTGACGCCGATGGACCAACTCGCCTCGGGCCCGCGGCCGTTCAGGCTGCTGGGCGAGGACATCGTGCTGTGGAAGCGGGCCGACGGCAGCCCCGCGGCCCTGCGCGACCGCTGCTGCCACCGCACCGCCCGCCTCTCCAAGGGATTCGTCGAGGGCGACCACCTCGTCTGCGGCTACCACGGCTGGCATTACGACGCCCGCGGCGCCTGCGTGCGCATTCCGCAGGCGCCGTCGGCCGCCGTGCCACCCGGTGCGCAGGTGCCGGGCTACCGCTGCCAGGAGCGCTTCGGCTATGCCTGGGTGGCGCTGGACGACCCGCTGATGCCGCTGCCCGAACCCGAAGAGGAAAGCCTGGGCCACCGGCGCATCCACCAGTTCGACGAGACCTGGCGCACCGGCGCGCTGCGCATGATGGAGAACTCCTTCGACACCGCGCACTTCGCCTTCGTGCACGTCGGCACCTTCGGCCAGGGCGACCAGCCGAAGCCGAAGCACTTCGCGCTGGAGGAAACGACCTACGGCTTCGAGGCCCGGGTGGTGCTGGAGATCAACAATCCGCCGGTGTCGCACCGCATCACCGGCAGCACCGAGCCCACCACCACGCGCACCTTCTCCAACCAGTGGCACCTGCCCTTCCTGCGCAAGCTGGGGCTGGCCTACCCGAGCGGCGTGCGCCACACCATCTACACCTGTGCCACGCCCATCGACGACGGGCAGGTCCGACTGATCCAGTGGCTGTACCGCAACGACACCGAAGCCGATTGCCCCGCGGCCCTGCTCAATGAGTGGGACACCCGCGTGGTGCTGGAGGACCAGGTGATCCTGGAGTCGGTCGATCCCGACGCGCCGGTGGACATCGGCCGCCGCGACGAGCAGAACATGGCCAGCGACCGTCCCGGGATGATCATGCGCCGACGCCTGCTGGAGCTGCTGCGCGAGCACGGCGAACACGAGTCGCATGGATGGCCCGCGCCCCAGTCGCTTGCGGAGGCCGCCACATGCTGACCACCCGCCAACGCGTGCTGCGCCGCTTCTGGTACGCGCTCATGCCCATGTCAGCGCTCGACGACGGACCCAAGCCCTTTCGCCTGATGGGCGAAGACCTGGTGCTGTGGAAGCAGGCCGACGGCACGCCCGCCGCCCTGCGTGACCGTTGCTGCCACCGCACCGCACGGCTCTCGCGCGGCTTCGTGCAGGACGGCCAGATCGTCTGCGGCTACCACGGCTGGACCTACGACTGCACCGGTGCCTGCGTGAAGATCCCCCAGGCGGCGGATGCTTCCGTTCCGCCACAGGCGCGCGTCCCCGCCTACCGTGCGCAGGAGAAGTACGGCTACGTCTGGGTGGCGCTGGACGATCCGCTGCGCCCGATCCCGCTGTTCCCCGAGGACGGCCAGCCGGGCTTTCGCCGCATTTTCCAGTTCTACGAGGAGTGGAAGACCAGCCCGCTGCGGATGATGGAGAACTCGTTCGACAACTCGCACTTCTCGTACGTGCACAAGGCCAACTTCGGCATCCTCGAGAACCCCGAACCCGCGCCCTACCGCTTCACCGAAACCGACTACGGCTTCGAGGCCGAGACCACGGTGCCGATCCGCAACCCGGTGCAAAGCCACCGCGTCACCGGCACCACCGAGCCGATCACGCACCGGCACCTGGTCAACCGGTACTACCTGCCCTTCTCGCGGCGCTTCGGCTGCAGCTATCCCGCCAGCGGCACCCAGCACGTCATCTACAACTGCGCCACGCCCATCGACGACGACCGCATGATGCTGGTCCAGTGGCTGTACCGGAACGACCGCGAGGACCAGTGCAGCACGCAGGAGCTGATCGACTGGGATGCGGCCATTACCGCCGAGGACCGGGACATCCTGGAGGCAACCGATGCCGACGCCTGCGTCGACACCACCCGCAAAGTCGAGTTCCACATGCCCTCCGACAAGCCGGGCCTGATCATCCGACGCCAGCTGATGGACCTGCTCAGGGCCCACGGCGAAGAGGAAGTGCACCGCGGCACGCCTCGCGCACAAGGCGAGGTGGTGCGATGAGCGATATGCTGATCCGGCATGCCAGCGCCGTCCTCACCGGGCTTTCCGGCACCGCGGCCCGAGCCGAGGGCAGCGACCTGCGGGTGCGCAAGGGACGCATCGTCGAGATGGGCAGCTTGCGGCCCGAGCCCGGCGAGCAACAGGTCGATGCCAGCGGCTGCGTGGTGTATCCGGCCTGGGTCAACACCCATCACCACCTGTTCCAGTCGCTGCTCAAAGGCGATCCAGCGGGCCTGAACGCCACGCTCTCGCCCTGGCTGCTGGCCACCCCGATGCGGCTGCGTCCCCGCATGAGCGAGCACGATTTCCGCCTGGCGGCGCGCATCGGCCTGGTCGAACTCGCGCTCTCGGGCTGCGGCACGGTGGCCGACCACAACTACCACTACTTCCCGGGCATGCCCTACGACAGCTCCGCGATCCTGTTCGAGGAAGCCGCGCGCCTGGGCCTTCGCTTCGTGCTGTGCCGGGGCGGCGGCACGCTGGCGCGCCAGCCTGGCGACGAACTGCCGCCGGCGGCCCGGCCCGAGACGCTGGACGCCTTCCTGCAGGACGTCGGCCGCCTGGTGCGCGAGTTCCACGACCCGGCCGCCGATTCCATGCAGCGCGTGGTGATGGCACCGACGACGCCGCCGCACTCGATGCGCCCTGAGGAGATGCGCGAGGCGGCCCGGGTCGGTCGCGCGCTCGGGCTGCGCCTGCACTCGCACCTGTCGGAGACGGTGCACTACCAGGACACCGTGCAGCGCCAGCACGGCCTGCGGCCGGTGGAGCTGTGCGAGCGCATCGGCTGGCTCGGGCCCGACGTCTGGTTCGCGCACCTGGTCAAGCTCGACCCGGAGGAGATCGCCCTGCTCGGGCGCACCGGCACCGGCATCGCGCACTGCCCCCAGAGCAACGGCCGCCTGGGCAGCGGCATCGCGCCGGTGCGGGCGCTGGAGGCCGCCGGCTCGCCGGTGTCCATCGGCGTGGACGGCGCGGCATCGAACGAGGCCGCCGACATGATCTCGGAGATCCACGCGGCCTGGCTGATGGCACGGGCTCGCGACGGCCAGGATGCCGTCGCCCAGGTGCGCGGCGGCGCCGGTGAAGGCGACAGCGCCGCCACCACGGTGGAGGACGTGGTCCGGTGGGGCACGGCCGGCGGCGCCCGCGTGCTGGGCCTGGGTGCGGTAGGCACCCTGGCGCCGGGCCAGGCCGCCGACATCGCCATCTATGGCCTGGACCGGGACCCGCGCTACTTCGGCCTGCACGACCCGGCCATCGCCCCGGTCGCAAGTGGCGGCCGGGCCGACCTGCGCCACCTCTTCGTCGCCGGGCGCGAAATCGTGCGCGACGGCGCCATGCCCGGCATGGACCTGATCGAACTCGGACGGCAGAGCCGCGACGCCGTGCGCGCGCTGCTGCAAAGGAACGCATGACATGAAGCGTGACATCACGCCCTTTCTCGCGCTGCTCGGCGACGTGCCGGTGGTCACCGATCCCGAACAGGTGCGCCGCCGCAGCCGCGACATGACGGCGCACTTCAGCCCGGTGATGAAGCAGGACGCCCTGGAGCATGTCGCCGACCTGGTCGTGCGGCCGCGCGACAAGGCCGACGTGCTGCGGGTGGCCGCGGCGGCGGCCAGCGCCCGCATGCCGCTGCTGATGCGCGGTGCCGGCACCTGCAACTTCGGCCAGGGCATCCCGCTGCACGGCGGAGCGCTGGTCGACATGACGGCACTGAAGCGCGTGCTGTGGACACGGCCCGGCGCCGTGCGCGCGGAAGCCGGTGCGCGGCTGCAGGCCATCGACGAGGTGACCGGGCCACAGGGTGGGGAGCTGCGCATGCACGCCTCCACCCGGCGCGTGGCCACCATCGGCGGCTATATCGGCGGCGGCCATGCCGGCGTCGGCAGCTGCACCTGGGGCATCCTGCGCGACCGCGGCAACATCCTCGGCATGGAAGTGGTGAGCATCGAGGAGCAGCCACGCACCGTGCAGCTCACCGGCGACTGCGTGAATCTGGTGCACCACGCCTATGGCAGCAACGGGATCGTCACGGAGGTGGAGATGCCGCTGGCGCCGGCATGGCCCTGGCGCGAGCACCTGGTGGTGTTCCCCGCCTTCGAGGCCGCGCTGCGCTTCGCCCAGGCCCTGGCCAGCTCGGCGGGGCTGCCGACCAAGCTGATCTCGGTGATGAACGCACGCACCATCAGGCTGCTGCAGGGGTTGCGCCCCTTCGGCGACGAGGGCTGCGACGGCACCGTGCTCACCATGGTGGCGGAACCGTTCGCCGCCTCTTTCGCAGCCCTGGTCGCCGAGTTCGGCGGGCGCATCTCGGCCCAGGCCGCTGAAGGCCGCGGCCCCTGGAACAGCCCGCTCTACGAGTTCTCGTGGGGCCATGCACGACAGCAGGCCGAGCGTTCGCAGCCGGGCCTGGTGACCACGATCGGCCTCTACCTGGAGCCGGACGCGATCGGCGCGATGCTGCGCACCCACCGCCGGTTGGGCCAGGACGCCGGCATGCACTTCGAGGTGAAGCGATTCGACGGCCAGCTGGGCTTCCAGGGCATGCCGCTGTTCGCCTACCGAGACGCCGCGCACTTGGCGGGTGTGATGCGCGGCATGGCCGACGACGGCGCGCAGGTGGCCAACAACCACACCTTCGGCGTCCGCGAAGGCGGCATGAAACCGATCGATGCGCAAGACGCTGCGTTCAAGCAGGCGATGGATCCGTACGGCCTGATGAACCCCGGCAAGCTGGGCGTGCGGGCGGACGCGGACGCCGCCGCAGTGGCCGCTGGCGCCGACCTGCCGACGGCGGGCTGGCGCTTCCGCGCTGGCCAGGGCCCCGTCGTGGCCGATGCAGGGGCTTCAGGCGCCAGCCATTGACCCGCAGCGCCGCGCCTCAGGCGCTGACCTGCGCCCAGCAGCCGGAGCGGCGGTTGTGGCGGGCGTAGAAGACCTGCCCAGCCGTGGGCAGGGGCAGCCCGGCGCTGCGGTACACGAGCGTGCCGCAGCTGGTGTGGATGCAGGAACCCCGCACGGCGGTGCACCGGAAAGGTTGCGCGCGAAATGGTGTTGCCTGGGCCGATTCACGTGATGTCATGACCTGCTCCCTTTCTTGGCGATCGGGGACGTCTCCTTCCCCGGAACATGTGCCCATGCTCGGGTGTGTCGCTCTGCTGGGCCGTAGGACTTACCCGCAGCTGGGCGGTTGTTACATCGACAGCGCATGTCGGCGCCCACGCCGGCGGCTGTCCGGTTTCTCGGCGGGCGCGCCGCGCATGGCGGCCGCCGGCAGCCCGAATGCCCGGGCTACTGCCGCACGGCCTCACCACTGCGTGGCGATGTACTTGGTCTCGGTGAACTCGAGGATGCCGTGGTGGCCGCCTTCGCGGCCGATGCCGCTTTGCTTGACGCCGCCGAAGGGCGCCGCCGGGTCGGACACCAGGCCGCGGTTCAGGGCCACCATGCCGGCTTCCAGCCGCTCGCTGACCCGCAGGCCGCGCGCCAGGTCCCCCGTGTAGACATACGCGACCAGGCCGTACTCGGTGGCATTGGCCTGGGCGATCGCGTCGTCTTCCTCGTCGAACGCGACCAGGGGCGCGACGGGGCCGAAGATCTCCTCGTGCAGCAGGCGCGACTCGCGCGGCACATCGGCCAGCACGGTGGGCAGGTAGAAGTGCCCGACGCGATCAGGCCGCTGGCCGCCCACCAGCACGCGCGCGCCGCGCTGCGTCGCGTCCTCGACCAGTTCGTGCACCTTGGCCACGGCCGACGCATTGACCAGCGGACCACAACCGGTACCGCGGTCGGCGCCCTCGCCCACCTTCACCGCCGCCATGCGCTCGGCCAGCTTCTGCGCGAAACGCTCATAGATGCCGCGCTGCACGTAGAAGCGATTGGCGGCGGTGCAGGCTTCGCCGCCGTTGCGCATCTTGGCGACCATGGCGCCTTCGATCGCGGCGTCGAGGTCGGCGTCATCGAACACGAGGAAAGGCGCATTGCCACCCAGCTCCATCGAGCAGTTCACCACGCCGTTGGCGGCGCTGCGCAGGAGCACGCGGCCGACCTCGGTGGACCCGGTGAACGAGAGCTTGCGCACCCGCGCATCGGCCAGCATGGCGTCGACGACCTTGCCGGCGGTGGACGTGGTGAGCACGTTCACCACGCCGTCGGGCACGCCCGCCTCCTGCAGCAGCGCGGCGATGGCGTAGGCCGTGAGCGGCGTCTCGGTGGCCGGTTTGAGTACGCAGGTGCAGCCGGCCGCCAGCGCGGGAGCGATCTTGCGGGTGGCCATGGCGGCCGGGAAATTCCAGGGCGTGACCAGCACGCACACGCCGATGGGCGCGTGCTGCACCAGGATGCGGTTGGCGCCCGAGGGCGCGAGCGCCAGCTGGCCATCCAGCCGCACCGCCTCTTCGGCGAACCAGCGGAAGAACTCGGCTGCATAGGCGACCTCGCCTTGCGCGTCGTGCAGGGCCTTGCCGTTCTCGCGCGAGATGAGCTCGGCCAATCGGTCCTTGTCACGGATCATCAGCTCGAAGCAGCGGCGCAGGATCTCGCCCCGCTCGCGCGGAGGCTTGCGGGCAAAGGCGGCGCCGGCCGCGGCCGCCGCGTCCACCGCCGCCTGCGCGTCCTGCAGCGTGGCGTCGGCCACGCTCGCAATGGCGGATTCGGTGGAAGGGTCGATCACCTCGATGCGGCGGCCGCTGGAGGACGGACGCCAGCGGCCGCCGATGAACAGGTCGGTGGGCAGGTCGCGGATGGGGAAGTCGGGGGCGATGGACATGGCGTGGCTAGTAATCAGGGGCTAGGAGTCAGGGTGGAGACAGGGCTTGGCGCTCGCCGCCGAGTGCGGCCTGGACGATTCGCGCCATGGCGGCCTCATCGAGTGGGCGCGGGTTGTTGGTCACCAGGCGCGCAGCCAGCATCGACTGTTCGGCCACCCAGGCGGCACGCTGCGGATCGAGCCCGAGTTCGGCCAGGGTGGACGGGATGCCGATGCGCTGCAGCAAACCGGCCACGGCCTCGATGGCGGCGTCGGCGGCGGCGGCTTCCGAGGCGGCGTGCACGCCCATGGCCGCGGCGATCTGGGCGAACGATGCCGTGCAGGCCGGCCGGTTGAAGGCCATCACGTAGGGCATCAGCACCGCCACCCCCACGGCATGGGCGGTGTGGGTGATGGCGCCCACCGGGTACTGGATCGCGTGGGCGGCCGCGGTGCCCGCGGTGCCGAAGGCCAGGCCCGCCTGCAGGGCGCCGAACATCACGCCGGCGCGCGCGGCCAGGTCGCTGCCGTCCTGCACCGCGCGAGGCAGGTGGCGCGACAGCGCGGAGATGGCCGCCAGCGCGCAGGCGTCGCTGAGCAGGTTCTTGCCGACGAAAACCCGCTCCAGGCCCAGCTCGGGCGTGGGCTCGCGCCGGGTGGCGGTGAAGGCCTCGATGGCGTGGGTCAGGGCGTCCGCGCCGGCCCAGGCCGTCAGGCGGGGCGGACAGCTGAGCGTGAGCTCGGGATCGCAGATGGCGGTGTGCGGGATCAGGTGCGGACTGGACACGCCCACCTTCAGGTCGCGCCGCTGGTCGGCCACGACGGCCACCGGCGTCACCTCGGAGCCGGTCCCGGCGGTGGTGGGCATGGCGATCACCGGCAGCACCGGGCCGGGGACCTTGAACTCGCCATAGCAGTCGTCCAGCGTCGTGCCGGGATGGGCGAGCAGCAGGCTCACCAGCTTGGCCATGTCCATGCAGCTGCCGCCGCCGATGCCCAGTACCAGCTCAGGCGCGAAGGGCCGCGCCAGGGCGACGCACTCGAGCACGCCGTCCATCGGCAGCTCCGGCTGCGTGCCGTCGTACACCAGCACCTCGGCGCCGGCATCGAGCAGCGACTGCCGCAAGGCGGCGAATTGCGGGTCGGTCGACAGCCGCTGGTCGGTGCAGACCAGGGCGCGCCGGCCGAGGGCGCGGGCGACGCGGCCGACCGCGTGGCGCTGGCCGGGCCCGAACAGGATGGCTTGCGGCGAGCGCATCAGCCCGAAAGTGCTTTGCATGCAGTGGTTTCCTCAGGAAGGGGTGTGGTCGGCCTGCGCCTGGATCTCCCGCCACAGCGTCGCGGGCAACTCGATCCCCTGGGCGAGGCGCCGCTCGCGGCGCTCGCGGGCACGGTCGCCGGGCACCAGCACCGGCCGGTCCGGGTGCGCCGGCGGGCAGGAGCGGATCTCGTCCAGGTAGGCCGACAGCGAGGCGGCGGCCGACGAGTCGGGCTGCATGACCAGGAACAGGTCGCCCTTGTTGCACGGCTCGGTGGCGTCCAGCGTGCCCTTGACGGCACGCCCGATCGCCGCGCCCGTCAGCGCGGTGACCAGCAACTCGAATGCGAGGCCGAGCGCATAACCCTTGGCGCCGCCGAAGGGCGCGATGGCGCCCTCGCGCGCCGCGACCGGGTCGGTGGTGGAATCACCGGCGGCGTCCAGCGCCCAGTCGCCGGGGATGGCCTGGCCGCGTTGCGCACGGTCGTGGATCTCGCCCATGGACACGCGGCTGGTGGCCATGTCGAGCACGAAGGGATGGGGTGCGACCGGCACGCCGATGGCGATCGGATTGGTGCCGACCAGGGCCTGCCGGCCACCCCAGGGATGGACCAGCGCCTCGCTGGTGGACAGGGCCAGCAGGACCTGGCCCGCGCGTGCCACCCGCTCGGCGTACCAGCCCAGCATGCCCAGGTGGTTGTTGCGGCGAATGGCCGCGAGCGCCACGCCCGTCTCGCGCGCCCGCGGCTGGATCGCATCGAGCGCGGCGTTGGCCACCACGGGCCCGAGGCCGTTCTGGCCATCGACTTCGAGGTAGCTGCCGCCGCGCCACTGGCCAGCGCCCCGAGCCGCGGGATCGCAGGCGCCGCTGCGCACCCGCTGCAGGACGCGCGGCAGGCGCATCAGGCCGTGGGAGGGGCGTTCGCACAGCTCGGCTTCCACCAACAGCTCGGCCTGGGTGCGGGCCGCATCGGCGGGAACGCCGCAGGCCTGCAAGGCCTGCACCGCGGTCGCGAACGCCAGGCCGGAGTCGACGAGGACCTGGGCTGTCACTGAAAAGATCCGATCGGATATTGCATATCGGCCATTGTCTGAGTAGCATCCGCCGCACGTCAAGCCGAACTTCCCGCGACCTTCGTGAACCGCCCCGTGACCCCCTTCGATGCCAGCGAGCACGACGCCGCCGCGCTGCTGGCGCGGCGCTCCTCCGTGGGGGACGACGTCTATGAGGTGCTGCTGTCGCGGCTCATCTCGCTGAAGATCCCGCCGGGCGCGCGCATCGGGGTGGACCAGCTGGCGCGCGAACTCGGCGTGTCGCAGACACCGATCCGCGCCGCGCTGATCCGCCTGGAAACCGAAGGGCTGGTGAACAAGACGCACCTGGTCGGCTTCAGTGCCGCCCCCCTGCCCTCGCGCCAGCGCTTCGAGGAGATCTACCAACTGCGCCTGCTGCTCGAACCCTATGCGGCCGAGCGGGCGGCCACCGCCCTCACGGCCGCAGGGCGCGCCGAGCTGGCCGCGCTGGCCGAGGCCATGGCCCGCCCATCGGCCGAGGAGGCGCAGCTGGCCTACGGCAAGTTCGCCAATGCCGATGCACGCTTTCACGCGCTGATTGCCCGGGTCGGCGGCGGCGAGCTGATGGCCGAGACCCTGGCGCGGCTGCACACCCATATGCACCTGTTCCGCGTGCTGTTCCACTCGCGCGTGACCGAGGAAGCCATTGCCGAACACGCGCGCCTGCTCGACGCGCTGGTCGCCGGTGACGGCCCGGCCGCTCGCAAGGCCATGGCCAGCCACATCCGCCAGTCCCTGCAACGCGTGGCCCCCATCCTCGACACGCTCGACGAGGGCGCCACACCCAGCGGCCGGCTGCGGCTGGCCGATTCCTCCAACCCTCCACGGAGACACGCATGAGCCTGAACCGGCGCCAGATCCTTTCATCCCTCGCCGCCCTCGGCGCCGCCTCGGCCGCGCCCGGCCTGGTGGCGCAGGGCGCCTGGCCGTCCAAGCCGATCCGCATCATCCTGCCCTACACCGTGGGCGGCAGCGCCGACGCACTGGCGCGCGGCATCGCCGAGCACCTGCGCAGCGTGCTGGGCCAGCCGGTGATCGTGGAGAGCCGTCCCGGCGCGAACTCGGCACTGGGCGCCGAGCTGGTGGCCAAGTCGCCGGCAGACGGCTACACCCTGCTGTACCTGGGCTATCCCACCATTTCCACGAACCTGGTGGTCTACAAGGACGTGCGATACAAGCTGGAGGACTTCCAGCCCATCACCACCACCTTCCGCTCGCCGGTGTCGCTCACCGTCAAGCGCGACTTCCCGGCCAACAACCTCAAGGAGTTGATGGACCTGGCCCGCAAGCAGGGCAGCCTGAGCTACGGCACCTCGGGCAACGGCAGCTCGCCGCACCTGCTGATGGAAAAGATCAAGGCCGACACGGGCATCCGCTTCGAGCACATCCCCTACAAGGGCGAGAACCCGGCGGTGCTGGACGTGCTGGGCGGCCACCTGCCGCTGTTCGCCGGCAGCATCGCCACGCCCCAGCAGCATGTGCGATCGGGTGCGCTCAAGGTCATCGCCACCTCCAGCGCCGAGCGCCTGCCGTCCTTCCCCGACGTGCCCACCTTCCGCGAAGCCGGCTTCCCCGAGCACGTATTCACCTACTGGCACGGCTTCGCCGCGCCGGCCGGCACGCCGCGACCCATCATCGACCGGCTGCACGCCGCCATCGTCGCGGCCATGTCCACCCAGCCGGTGCGCAACGTGCTCGGCCCCGACCAGATCGCCACCGCGATGTCGCCCGAGGCCTTCACGGAGCAAATCCGCAAGGACATCGCGCTGTGGACCCCGGTGATCCGCGCCAGCCGGATCGAATAAGGCCCACCCCGAAGCGCCTTCGGCGGCTCCCCTCAAGGGGCGCCACCAGCGGCCCGGCGGAGCCGGTTCCGCGGTGGCCCTGGGTGGCGGGGCCTGCCCTCATGCGGAATCAATGACATGAAGATCACCGACATCAGCCTCACGCTGTTCCATTTCGAGGGCCTGCCGCCCACCGCCTACGCCGCCCATCTGGCCAACACCTCGGGCCGCAGCGAACTGGGCCTGGTGCGCATCGCCACCGACGACGGGCTGGAGGGCCACTCCTTCCTGGGCTCGGCCATGCGGCCCGCAGGGCTGGAAGCCAAGGCGCTGGTCGAAGGGCTGAAACCTCTGCTGATGGGGCAGGACCCGCTGGACCGCGAGCGCCTGCACCAGCTCATGGCGCGCTGGTCGCGCACCTTCAACCTCAAGCCGCTGGGCGCGATGGACGTGGCGCTGTGGGACCTGGCGGGCAAGGCCGCAGGACTGCCGATCCACCGCCTGCTGGGAAGCTACCGGCACGCCATCCCGGTGTACGCCAGTTCGCAGAAGCTGGCTTCGCCGCAGGCCTATGCCGAGCAGGCGCTCGAGTTCAAGGCCCAGGGCTACCAGGCCTACAAAATCCACCCGGTGGGCGACGCCGCCGCCGACGTGGCGATCTGCGAGCGCGTGCGAGAGGCCGTGGGTGATGCCTACCCGCTGATGCTGGACGCGTCTTTCGCCTACCGCTTCGACGAGGCGGTGCGCGTGGGCCGCGCCATCGAGCGCATGGGCTTCCGCTGGTACGAGGACCCGCTCACCGAGAACGACATCTACAACTGCGCCAAGTTGCGCCAGAAACTCGACGTGCCCCTGATGGCGACCGAGCTGCCTTCGGGCGGCCTGGACACCTACCCGATCTGGATCACCGAGCGCGCCACCGACTACCTGCGCGGCGACGTGCCCATGAAGGGCGGCATCACCACCATGGTGAAAACCGCGCACCTGGCCGAGGCCTTCAACCTGCAGTACGAAGTGCACCACGGCGGCAACTCGATGAACAACCTGGCCGGCCTGCACGTGGCCATGGCGATCCGCAACTGCGAGTTCTTCGAGATGATCCTGCCGATGGCCTCGCATCGCTACGCCCTGTTGAACGATCCGGTGGTCGACGCGCAGGGCTTCATGCATGCACCCACCGCGCCGGGCCTGGGCGCCGAGATCGACTTCGACCTGATCCGCCGAAACACCATCACCGAACTGCGGTGAGCGCTCCATCATGAAAATCACCGACGTCACCGTCACCGTCTTCACCTGGGACGGGCTGGTCCCGCTGCGCTACTCGGCCCATGTGCGCTCCAGCGGCGATTCGTGCCAGCTCGCCCTGCTGCAGGTCCACACCGACGAGGGCCCCGTCGGACGCTCGTTCATCGGCTCGCCGGTCGCGCCGGCCGAGTTCGACGTGCAGCGCCTGGTCGACATCCTCAAGCCCATCGTCATGGGCCAGAACCCGCTGGAGCGCGAGCGCCTGTTCCGCCGCATGTGGGGCCGCGTGCGCGCGGCATCGGTGCGCACGGTGGGCGCCATGGACGTGGCGCTGTGGGACATCGCCGGCCAGGCCGCCAACCTGCCGATCCACGCGCTGATCGGCACCTTCCGCGACGGCCTGCCGGCCTATGCCAGCTCGCCGGCGCGCGACGACATCGACTCGTACTGCGAAGAGGCCCTGCACTGGAAGTCTCGCGGCGTGGGTGCCTACAAGATCCACGCGCCGCACCCGTGGAAGCAGGACATCGCCACCTGCCAGGCGGTGCGCCGCGCCGTCGGCGACGACCACGTGCTGATGCTGGACGCGAGCTGGAGCTACGACTATCCCACCGCGGTGCGCGTCGGGCGCGCGCTGGAGGAGCTGAAGTTCCATTGGCTGGAGGATCCACTGGGCGAGTGGTCCATTCCCAACTACGTCAAGCTGCGACAGAAGCTGGACATCCCCCTCATGGCCACCGAGCTGCCCTTTGCCGGCTTCGACACCTATGCGCCGTGGCTGATGGCGCAGGCCACCGACTTCCTGCGCGGGGACGTGGCCTTCAAGGGCGGCATCACCACCATGCTCAAGACCGCGCACCTGGCCGAGGCCTTCGGCATGAACTACGAGATCCACCACGGCAGCAACTCGCTGAACAACGTGGCCAACCTGCACGTGGCCGCGGCCATCCACAACTGCGAGTATTTCGAAGTGCTGCTGCCGGACGCCAACAACAAGTACGCCGTGATCGACGACATCGAGATCGACGGCCAGGGGCTGGTGCACCCGCCCAAAGGACCCGGCCTGGGTGTGCAGGTGGACATGGACCTGGTGCGCCGCAAGCAGGTCGCCGTGCTGCGCTAGGACCTCTTTTTTTTCAACACGACAGGAGACAAGCATGAACCGCAGAGAACACCTCGCCTGGGCATTGGGCGCCGCGCTGTTGCCGGCCGCAGGCATGGCCCAGGACGCCTACCCGACCAAGCCGGTGCAGATCATCGTGCCCTTCCCGCCCGGTGGCGCGGTGGACATCGTGGGCCGCAAGATCGCCGAGAAGTGGAAGACCGAGCTGGGCCAGCCGGTGGTGGTGGTGAACCGGCCCGGCGCCAACGGCGTGGTGGCGTGGCAGTCGCTCATGGCGCTGCCGCCGGATGGCCACCACATCTTCGCCGCCGCCGGCCAGGGCCTGGGCTTCGTGCACAAGATGAACTCGAAGATCACCTCCACCTTCCTGGAGGACTTCGTGCCGGTGGGTTCGTACGGCAACTACCCGCTGGTGATCCTGGTGAACAAGGACCTGCCGGTGAACAACCTCAAGGAACTCGCCGCCTACGCCACCAAGAACCCGAAGCGCCTGAGCTACGGCACCACGGGCGTGGGCTCCGGGGGGCACTTTTTGTTCGAGCTGTACAAGTCCACCGCCAAGGTGGCCGACGCGGCGATGCCGCCCAGCCACTACGCGGGCATCGCGCCCGAGCTCACCGCGCTGGTGGGCAACCACATCCAGGTGGCGATCATGCCGCTGACCTCGCTGGCCGCGCAGCAGATCGACACCGGCGCCATCCGCGCGCTGGCGGTGACGGCCGATAACCGCTCGCCTTTCCGCAAGGAGATCCCCACGGTGGTCGAGCAGGGCTTTCCGGAGCTGGTGGCGAAGGACTACATCTCGTACTGGGTGCCGGCCAAGACGCCCGCGGCGGCCGTGCGCCGATTGGCCGACGCCACCCGCAAGGCCACGCAGGACCCGGAGATTTCCAAGCTCCTGACCGAGATGTTCTTCGAGGTCGAATTCCTCGACGGCGCCGCGACGCGCAAACAGTTCGAGGTGCGGGCGGCGCAATTCGAGCCGCTGATCAAGAAGCTGGACATCAAGCTGCAGTAGGCGGGACTTGTGCAACCGGCACCACCCGTCGAGGATCCCGGCCCCGGCGGGTCGATGCTGCCCGGTTCGCCCGACTACCCCGCCCTCTCCACCCGCCCGTCCGGATACCGCGCGAACCGCCGCGGGTCCGTTCCGTGCACCGGAGCCGCACTCTCGAAGGGCCAGCCACCGAACTGCGTGCGCCTGTAGTCCTGCATGGCCTGCATCACGCCGGCCTGGTCGTTCATCACGAAGGGGCCGTACTGGGCCACCGGTTCGTTGATCGGGCGGCCCTGCAGCAGGAGGAACTCGCACCCCGATGCACCGGCCTGCAGCGGCACGGGCGCGTCCGCGCGCAGGTGGATGCCCACGGTGGGCTGCACGCGCTGGCCCGCGACGTCGGCCTCGGCGCCGTTGAAGACATACAGCACCCGGCTCAACCCATCCGATGCGGCGGCAGGCAAGGTCCAGCGCGCGCCGGCCTCCAGCCGGAGGGTCCAGATGGCCAGGTCCGATCCCGGTTGCGCCGCCCAGGAATCGGGCGGCGGCGGCGGTGGCCGCAGCTCACCCAAGGCCCCGGCCACCAGCACCAGCTCGGTGGCCCGGCCCTGCTCGTCGTGGAACACGGCGCGTGGCAGGCGGTCGGCCCAGAGCATGGTGAAGTTGGGGTCTGCCATCTTGTGGCTGCGTGGCAGGTTGAGCCAGATCTGGAACAACTCGACCGGGTTGTCACGATCGGCATGCAGCAGCGGGAACATCTCCGAATGCACCAGGCCGCTGCCGGCCGTGACCCACTGCACGTCACCCTCGCCGAAGCGGGCGATCGCCCCCAGCGAGTCGCTGTGGTCGATCAGGCCCCGGCGCACCAGCGTCACCGTCTCGAAGCCGCGATGCGGATGCGCCGGAAAGCCCGGCACGTGATCACCGTGGTACATGCTCCAGCCATCCCTGCCGCTGAAGTCCTGCCCGACGTCGCGGCCGGCCAGCGAAGCGGCCGGACCGAAGGCGCCGTCGGATCGGGGGTAGTGGTCGTGGTGGTGGACGCAGAACAGGAACGGGTCGGCCGTTTCCCAGCGCGGGCCCTGCGGACGGATCTGGAGGATGGGGCTCATGGGCCGGACGATATCCGATCGTGGGCGGCCGGGCCGCACGGGATCGAAGCACGGCTGGAGCGCCCAACCAGCGCAAGAACATCTTCCCCGGCCACGCCGTCCCCGCGCGGACGCGGCCCTACGCCAGCTCCTGATCCGGCTCCACTTCCTCATCCGCCGCCAGGTTCTCGATGATCGCCAGCAGCGCCTTGCGCAGCGTGGCCACCGTCTTGTCCGACAGCCCGCGGATGCTGATGTGGTTCACCTCTTCGGCCAGCGGCACCAGCTTCCTCTCCAGTGCGCGCCCCGCCGGCGTGAGGAACACGTGCATGTTCTTGCGGTTGCCCGCGAGCTGCCGGCGCTCGATCAGGCCCATCTGCTCCATGGCCTTGACGGCGCTGAAGGTGGTGGGCTCCATCACGCCGGCCGCATCGCTCAATTCCTTTTGCGTGAGCCCATCGCGGATCCAGAGGATGCGCAGGAAGGTCCAGTGGCCGAAAGACACCCCGTGCTGCGCCAGCCGGTGCTGCAGCGCCCGCATCTGCGCCCGCGCCACGTCGCGGACCAGGTGGGCCAGGCGGTCGTCGGGCACCGATTCGCGCCAGTGCTGCAGCAGTTGCTGGGTGTCTTTGCCGTGGGTCATGGGAAGGGCAGCTCGGTCTGGAGGCCGAGGATGATATCGCCGCCCCCGCGGGCCGATTCGAGGATGGCCAGGCAGACTTCCAGGGTGGCGCGCGACCAGGCGCCGTCGTGCAGCGGGACACGGCCTTCGCGCGTGCAGGCCCACAGCTCGTCCACCACTTCGCTGCGCGGCACCGGCGGCACCGGTGGCGCATCGAAGCGCAGGCCCTCGCGGTCGTGGATTTCCACGCCGCGCGGGGTCAGGCGCAGGTCACCGCCGTCGCAGGACACCAGCACCGGCCCGAAATGCTGGAACGCATCGGGCGCGGCGCCATCGTCGGGCACGTAGGCCGAGCCGCCGAAGTTGCGCTCGGCCTTGAGCCGCGCCTCCTCGGCTTCATCGGTGGCGGCGGCGAGCTTGCGGCGCGTCTGCTGGTGCGTGCCGGGCGCCTTCGGCTTGCCCATCTCGCCGACGCCATCCATCTGCGCGTCGCTGTCGTAGTAGCCGTAGCCGTTGTAGGTGAGGCTGGCGAAGGCGCCCGAGCGGAAGGTGAGCAAGGCGCTGTAGGCGCCTTCGGTGGGCCGGGCCGGGTCCCAGCGGCCGGTGCGCGCGCACACCGAGTGCACCAGGCCGCCGCCGAGCAGCCGCACCACTTCCACCTGGTGCGCCGCCTGGCTGAAGACCACGCCGCCGCCCTGCGCGGTGTCGAGCTCCTCGGGCCGGCGTGGCCGGTACAGGAAGTCGGTGAAGTTCAGCGCGTGGATGGCGCGCACCGCGCCGAAGCGGCCGCTGTCGATCAGCCGGCGCGCGTGCAGCACGGGGGTGTTGAAGCTGTGGCTGTGGCCCACCACCAGGTGCGTGCCGGCGGCGCGGCAGGCGTCGATCATGTGGGTGCAGTCGGGGATCGCCAGCGCCATCGGCTTCTCCACGATCACATGCTTGCCGTGCCGCGCCGCGAGCTGCACGTGCTCCACGTGCATCTGGTGCGGCGTGGCCACGTAGACCCACTCCACCGCAGGATCGGCGCACACCGCCTCGGCGGTCTCGCAGGCGCGGCCTCCGAACTCGCGGCCGAAGGCCTGCGTGGCCGATTCGCGCGGGTCGAAGGCAGCCACCAGCCGCACGCGCGGATCGCGCCGGAAGGTGGGCAGCATCAGCGTGAAGGCGCGCCCGAGGCCGAGCACGCCCAGTCGCAGCGGATCGGACACGGCGGCGCTCACAGGTCCAGCACCAAGGTGTCGGAGCAGGCGCGCGAGACGCAGACCATGATCTGGTCGCCGCGCTCTTCCTCCATCAGCACCAGGTCGCGGTGGTCGGCCTGGCCTTCCAGCAGCCGCGTCTTGCAGGTGCCGCAGGTGCCGCTCTCGCAGGAGCTGGCCACCTTCACGCCGGCCTGGCGCACGGCATCGAGGATGGTCTGGGTCGCGCCCACCTGCACGGTGATGCCGCTGCGGCGCAACTGCACGTCGAAGGGTTTGTCGTCGGCGTGTGGCTTGGTGTCGCCGCCGAAGCTCTCGAAGTGCACCGCGGTGGTGGGCCAGTGCCCGGTCATGTCGCGCACCGCGTCCATGAGGCCGTTGGGTCCGCAGCAGTACACGTGCGCGCCGCTGGCGACCTTCTCGAAGATCTTCCACAGGTCGTACGAACGGGCCGGGTCGCCGTGGTCGTGGTGGATCACCACCTTGCCGGCGAATTCGCCGCCCTTGAGCTCGTCGAGGAAAGCCGTGCCCTCGGGGTCGCGCGTGAAGTAGTAGAGCTTGAAGGGGCGCAGGCCCTCGGCCTGCAGCGTGCGCATCATGGCCATGATGGGCGTGATGCCGATGCCGCCGGCCACCAGCACGAAGCTCTTGGCCTTGTCGTTGAGCTCGAACAGGTTGGTGGGCGTGCCCACCATCAGCTCGTCGCCGACCTGCACCCCATCCACCAGCGACATCGAGCCGCCACGGCCCTGCTCGTCGCGCTTGACGGCGATCTGGTAGCGGTCGGTCTCGGCCGGGTCATTGCACAGCGAATACTGGCGCATGGCCCCGCCCGGCACCCGCACCGCCAGGTGCGAGCCCGCGGTGAACGGCGGCAAGGGCGCGCCCTGCGCGTCGCGCAGCTCGAACAGGTGGATGTCCCGGGCGATGGTTTCCTTGCGCGTGACGCTCAAGGGACGAAGGGATTCGGCTTCGGTCATGGAACACACTCCGCATACCCGCTGAAGGGGTTAGCTCGCTTGACACACATCAAGCGGGTTGAAAGAATTGATATTATCTTAGATCGCTAAGAAAACAACCACCCGTCGCCGGGTTGATGCGCTGGCCCGGCAGGCCGGCACGCCGGCGATGCAACCCTGGAGATCATCCGATGAAACGCCGCACCCTGGCCGCACTGGGCCTTGCCCTGGTTGTCGCCGCCCCCCACGCCCTGCTGGCCCAGGAAGCCTTCCCCAGCAAGCCCATCAAGTTCATCGTGCCTTATGCCCCGGGCGGGCTGCCGGACACGGTGGCGCGCATCGTGGCGCAGAAGCTCACCGAGCGCATGGGCCAGTCGGTGGTGGTGGACAACAAGCCCGGCGGCAACGGCATCGTGTCCTACCAGGCGCTGATGAACGGCCCCAACGACAGCCACCAGTTCATCGTCAGTGATGGCTCCATGCTGTCGATCACGCCGCAGATCAACAAGGCCGCCACCTACTCGGTGGGCAAGGAGCTGGTGCCGGTGTCGCTGGTCGCGCGCTCGCCGCTGTTCCTGGTGGCGCATCCCAAGACCGGCGTGAAGAACCTCAACGAGTTCCTCGCCAAGGTGCGCGCCAATCCCGGCACCTACACCTATGGCTCCTCGGGCATCGGCAGCACGCACCACCTCACGATGGAGGCGATGAAGCACGAGCTCAAGCTCGACGTGCGCCACGTGCCCTTCCGCGGCTCGGGCCAGTCGGTGCCGGCGCTGCTGGGCGGGCAGGTGGACTTCCTGTTCGCCGCCCTGCCCTCCATGGCCGGCTTCGTGAAGAACAACCAGGTCACGCTCATCGGCACCAATGCGCCCAAGCGCTCGCCGCAGGCGCCCGACGTGGCCGCCATTGCCGAGGTGATCCCCGGGTTCGACTTTTCGGTCACCGTCGGCGTGCTCGGCCGCGCCGGCACCTCGCCCGAGGCCATCAAGCGACTGAGCGAAGAGATCGCGCAGGCGGTGAAGGCGCCCGAGGTGGTGGAGAAGCTGCAGACCGCGGGCATCGAGCCGGTGGGCGCGGGCCCGGACGCCTACCGCCGTGAGATCGAGCGGGAGAACAAGGCGATGGCGACGGCGGGCAAGGCCGCCGAGCTGAAGGCCGAGTAAGTGCCCTTCGAGCACACGGCCCTGCTGGCCGCGGCCGGCCTGCTGGCCACCTGTGCGGCCATCGTGGTCTTCGGCAGCGTGGTCAAGGGTGCGCTGGGCGTGGGGCTGCCGCTGGTGGCGGTACCCATGCTGTCGCTGCTGATGCCGGCGCCGCGCGCCATGGGCGTGCTGATGGTGCCGGTGCTGCTGTCCAACCTGTGGCAGGCCTGGCAGTGCGGCCAGCTGGCGCATGCCAGGCGCTTCGTCGGACTCATCGTCGCGCAACTGGTGGCCACGGTGCTCACCGTGCGGTTCAGCCAGGGCTTGTCGGTCCAGACCTTCAACACGCTGGTGGCGCTGGCGGTGCTCAGTGCGGTGGTGCTGATGGCGCTGCGCCCGACGGGCGAGATCCCGCCTCGGCATGAGCGCTGGGCGGGTCCGCTGGTGGGTGCGCTGGCCGGCATCATGGGCGGCATCTCCACCCTCACCGGCCCGGTGATCATTGCCTACCTGATGGCGCTGCGCCTCAAGCGTGACGAGTTCGTGGGCAGCATCAGCGTCGTCTACCTGTGCGGCTCGGTGCCCATGTACGCATCCATGCTGTGGTGGGAGCGCTTCGGCTGGTTCGAAGTGGGCTGGTCGGTGGTGGCGCTGGTGCCCATGTTCATCGGCCTGCACGCCGGCGGGCTCCTGCGGCGGCGCATCAGCGAGGAAGGCTTCCGGCGCCTGCTGTTCGCCTTCCTGAGTCTGCTGGCGGTGGCACTGCTGTTCAAATAGCGGGTTGGCTATTTCACGCGACCGACCATGACGACGACTTCCCCTGCCGCTCCTGCCGCTCCTGCCGCCGAACAGATCGAGGCCGACGTGCGCCGCGCCCTGGACGAGGACGTGGGCAGCGGCGACCTCACGGCCTCGCTCGTGCCGGCCGACAAGATGGTCACCGGCACCATCACCTGCCGCGAGGACGCGGTGCTCTGTGGCCAGCCGTGGGTGATGGAAGTGCTGCGCCAGGTGGCGCCCTCGGCCAGGGCGCGCTGGCACCTGCAGGACGGCCAGCGCTGCACGCCCGGCGGCAAGATCGTCGAGATCGACGGCGCCGCGCGCGAGCTGCTCACCGCCGAGCGGGTGTGCCTGAACTACCTGCAGACGCTCAGCGCCGTCGCCACCCGCACCGCGCGTTACGTGCAGGAGGTGCGCGGCACCCGCGCCGCCATCATCGACACCCGCAAGACCATTCCGGGCCTGCGCGTGGCGCAGAAGTACGCGGTGCGCTGCGGTGGCGGCCAGAACCACCGCATGGGCCTGTTCGACGCGGTGCTGATCAAGGAAAACCACATCGCCGCGGCCGGTGGCCTGACGGCCGCCTTCCGCGCGGCCCAGGCGTTGACGCAGCCGGTGAGCTTCATCCAGGTCGAGGTGGAGACGCTGGCGCAGCTGCAGGAGGCACTCGACGCCGGCGTGAACATGGTGCTGCTGGACAACATGTCCATCGACACCATCCGCGAGGCGGTGCGCATCGCCAACGGCCGCTGCAGCCTCGAAATCTCCGGCGGTGTCACCCTGGACACCCTGCGCGAGATGGCCGAAACCGGCGTCGACCGCATCTCGGTGGGCGCGCTGATCAAGGACATCAAGGCGGTGGACTTCTCCATGCGCTTTGCCGACAAGCCCCTCGAGCGGGCCTGACGCCAAGCCCTAGCGCCGCTCGCGCGCCGCGCGGTCCACTTCTTCCTGCTGGCGCCGGATCGGCGCCGGCCACTGCGCCTTGATCCACGACAGCACGGCCACGATCTCGGCGTCGCTCAGCACCCCCTCGTACGCCGGCATGGCGCTGTCGTAGTCCTTCAGCCGCGCCGCGCGGGCCACGCCGTACTTGGTGATGTCGAACAGCACGGCGTCGGGGTGGTGCCAGGTGTGCCCGCCGGCATCGTGCGGCGGCGCGGGCAGGCGGCCGGCGGCGTCGCGCTCGCGCCAGTTGGGCTGGCACTCGAGGCGGGCGCCGTGGCAGGCGGCGCAATGCTGGCGGTACACCCGCTCGCCCAGGGCCAGCACCTGCGCATCGTCGGTGCGCAGGCGAATGCCGCCGTCGTCGTCGGCGCGGTCGCAGGCGGCCAGCGTCAGGCCGAGCGTGAGCACCGCGAAGGCGTGGCGCATGCGTCAGCCGCCCCCGAAGCCGCCCTCGGCCAGGAAGGCCTGCTCCTGCGCCGTGCTCTCGCGGCCGAGCACGTCGTTGCGATGCGGAAAGCGCCCGAAGCGCGCCACGATGTCGCGGTGGTGCTCGGCCCACTTCAGGCTGTCGGCGTCCAGCTCGCGCGCGAGCGCCACCGCCTGGTCCTGGTCGGCCAGCGACTCCGAGTGCGTGAACGGCAGGTGGAAGAAGCGGCGCAGCGCCGGCTCGACCTGCTCCCGGTGACCGGCGGCCAGCGCCCGCCGGGCCAGCTCACGCGCGGCGGCGTCGGTGGCGAAGGTGCGCGCCGAGCCCCGGAAGGCATTGCGCGGGAACTGGTCCAGCAGGATCAGCAACGCCAGCGAGCCTTCGGCGTTGCGCTCCCAATCGGCCAGCTCGCCTCGGGCGGCCTGTTCGTGGGCGTGGAGAAAGCGATCGCGAAAGCGCGCGTCGAAGTCGTCGTCGCGGCGAAACCAGCGTTCCGGGCCGGCGTCGCGCCAGAAGGCGACCACGTCGGCGGCACGGATCGGGGATGGGTCTGGCAGGGTCATGTCGGGCCTCCGGGCTGGGGCGATGAGTGTAGGCATGACGCGCCCAGCCGACCTCGCCCGGCCACTGCCTCTTTATTGCGCAGCCTGAGCCGCAGCCCCGGTGGGACGGGGGTTTCGAGGGTTTTCCCTGAATCTATCCACAGCCTGGCCCACAGGCCCGGTGGGTAACTCGGGCCGCGCCGCCCTTGTCGGACGGTCGGACGCAGGCTCGACCTACAGCGCCCCACGGTCGCGCCAACCTAGCATGGGCTTCACCTGATCGGCATTCGGAAAAGGGGACTCCATGGATTCCATACTCACGCACATCCTGGGCTCGGCGGTGATCGGCCTGGTGGTCGGCCTGATCGCTCGGGCCATCATCTCGGGCGAGGACCGCGCGGGCATGACGCTGTCCATCGTGCTGGGAATCGCGGGTGGGGTGGCCGGGCGCCTGATCGCCACCAGCTTCGGACTGACCGGCCCTTATTCGGCTGCCGGCTGGGTGGCCGCGGTGCTCGGCGCGGTGCTGCTGCTGCTGCTGGTGGGCGTGTTGCGGGGCAGCCGGACGCGGCGCCGATGATCGTGCACAGCCGCATGCTCGTATGGGCCTGCGGCATGACCGTGACGCCGCGGTTGATCATCATCCACCCCCGGTTCCGGGGACATCCCGGCCTGCTGGCGCATGAAAAAGTGCATGCCGAGCAGATGCGCCGGGACGGGTTGCTGCGCTTCTGGTGGCGCTATGCCAGCAGCCGCCGGCACCGGCTGGCGTACGAAGTCGAGGCTTACCGCGTGTCCATGGCGCACGGCTGCACCCTGGCCAGCGCGGCGCGGACCCTGGCCACCGGCTACTGGCTGGGCATCGACGAACAGCAGGCGCGCCACGCGCTGCTGGACCTGCCGCATTCGCGGCGGAGCGCTTAGGCCCACAGGCGGTGCGCCCGCTCTTCCAGTTCCTGGCGTCGCAGCAGGAGCTTGGGCACGTCGGGATGAAGCGGATCGATCTCCCGCAGCGCCCAGCGGTAGAACGCGCAGGCGACGGTGAGGTGGAGCAGGTTGAGGATCTTCATGGATGCATCGTGCGCGCGCCTGAGCTTCGGTGCACGTGCGGCTGCCTCATGCGTGCGTCATCCATTTGAAACGCGACGTGTCAGACGGTGTCGATGGTCGACAAATTGATAGCAAGGCAGCCCCGACGCATGAGCCGGGGCCGGTTGGTGGTCGCTCGCTAGTCGGCCGCTTCCTATACTCCGCCCCCACACACGAGGGGGACTTCCATGCTCATCTGGGGCGCTGCCTGGGGCGCGTTGCTCGGCCTGGTCTGGCCGGGGCCCGACCCCTTGTTCCGCCTGCTGCTCGGAGCCGTGCTCGGCCTGGCGGCGGGCGCCACCTTGCGCAATGCCGTGCGGCGGGAGATGGGACTGGGCCCCGCGGGCAAGGCGGTGCCGGCGGCAGCCGAGCAGCCGGTCTCCCGTGACACCGCGCCGATCGCCGCGCCGCCCCCTTCGTCGCCACGCGTGCAGCCACCCGGTGCGGCGCGCCGACCGCTGCCGGTCGAGGCCTCCGCGCCCCCACGTTGGACCGTGCCATGGCCGGATGCCGCCCGCCGCCTCGGGCGCTGGGTGGTGGGCGGCAATGCCATCGTGCGCATCGGCGTGCTGGTGCTGTTCGTCGGCCTCGCGTTCCTCGCCCGCTATGCCATCGACCACGCGCTGCTGCCGCCTTCGGTCCGGCTGGGCGCGGTGGCCTTGGCGGGCCTGGGCCTGCTGGCAGCCGGCTGGCGGTTGCGGCACCGCGAGGGCCGGGGCGCCTACGCGCTGACCCTGCAGGGCGGCGGCTCGGCGGCGCTGTACCTCGCGGTGTTCGCCGCCCTGCGGCTTTACCAGCTGCTGCCGCCCGGCATCGCATTCGCGGCCCTGGCGCTGGTGTGCGCGCTGGCCGTGGGCCTGGCGCTGGCCCAGGACACCCAGGCGCTGGCCGTCACCGCCTTTGCCGGCGGCTTCGCCGCGCCACTGCTGGTGAGCACGGGCCAGGGCAGCCATGTGATGCTGTTCGCCTACTTCCTCGTCCTCGGCCTGGCGATTGCCGCCATCGCGAACTGGCGCCCCTGGCGGGTGCTGAACTGGGTGGGATTCATGGCCACCTTCGCCATCGCCACCGCATGGGGCGTGCTGCAGTACAGCCCTGCCCGGCTCGCCAGCGTGCAGCCCTTCCTGCTGGCGTTCTTCGCGGTCTACCTCGCCATCACCCTGCTGCACGCGCTTCGCCACGGCCTGGGGCCGCGCCGTGCCGTGGACGCCACCCTGGTCTTCGCGCTGCCCCTCATCGGCTTCGGCCTGCAGGCGGCGCTGGTGCGGGAGATCGAATTCGGCGCGGCGTTCTCCGCCCTGGCGCTGGCCGCCACCTACCTCGTCCTGGGCCTGTGGCTGGCGCGCAGGTACCCGCAGCCGGGGCATCCCGGCCGATGGCTGGCCGAGTGCTTCGCCGCACTGGGGCTGGGCTTCGCCACCCTGGCCGTGCCCCTGGCGCTGGACGGACGCTGGACCTCCGCCGTGTGGGCCGTGGAAGGCGCGGGCGTCTATTGGCTGGGCCGTCGGCAGGAGCGGCGGCTGGCGCGCGCGGCCGGGCTGCTGCTGCAGCTGTTCGCGGCGCTGGCCTACCTGGGCGCGAACGACGGCGCGCACCGGGCGCTGCTGCCGCTGGCCAATCCCGTCTTCATCGGTGCCCTCATGCTGGCCGGCTCGGCTTGGGGTATCGGCTGGTGGGCGCGCCAGCTGCCGGCCGCACCCGCCGCGCGCCCGCTCGCGCAGCGCTTCGACCGGCTGGAGCGACAACTGCCGGCGTGGCTGTTCTGGATCGGCTTTCTCTGGCTGCAGTACGGGCTGCATCGCGAGATCGGCCGGGCACCGCTGGACGCGATGGGGCGCGCCGACCCGGTGTTCAGCCCCGCCTTGCAACTGCACCTGAAGCTGCTGGCCTGGGTGGTCGCGGCCTTCGTCGCCGAACGCGCGGCGCGCCCCGGCCTCGCCCGGGCCTGGCCGGTGGCGGCCACGCCGGCCTGGACGGTGCTGCCCGTGCTGCTGCTGGGCGCCATCGCCGCCTTCGACCACCCGCTGTCGCTGCTGCAAGGCGGCTGGCTGCTGTGGCCGCCGCTGCTGCTCTTGCACGCCCGGCTGCTGCGGCGGCTCGACGCCGGCGAACCGGCCGGCTGGTGGCCCTGGGTGCATGCCGGCGGCGTCTGGCTGCTGGCGCTGCTGGTGGCCCGCATGCTGGTGCATGGCGTCGACCAGGCCGGCCTGTGGCGCACGGGCTGGGCATCGGTGGTGTGGCTGGTCGCCGGTATCGCGCTGCTGCTGCCCCTCTGCCGGCGGCGCGGCGACGACGCGCCTTCGGATCGCTGGCCCCTGGACCGCTTCGCCCTCGCCTACCGCTGGATCGCCGCGGCGCCCCTGGCCGCGCTGCTGCTGGCCGGTTCGCTGGCGGTAGCCGTGGGGTCCAGCGGCGACGCGCGGCCATTGCCCTACCTGCCGCTGCTGAACCCGACCGACCTGGCGCTGGCCCTGGCCCTGGCCACCGTCACGACCTGGCTGCTGGGCCTGCGGGGCTCCGCCCTGCCGGTGCCGCCGACCGCCCGCGATGCGCGCTGGCTGTGGGCGCCGGCCGCCGCCGGCTTCATCGCGCTCAACACCGCCTGGCTGCGGATCGCGCACCACTGGGGCGGCGTGCCCTGGCGGGCCGAAGCGCTGTGGTCTTCGTTCGGGGTGCAGGCCGGCTATTCGATCCTGTGGACGCTGCTGGCGCTGGGGCTGATGGTCACCGGCTTCAGGCGCGGCTGGCGAGCCTTGTGGATGGGCGGCGGCGCGCTGCTCGCGGCCACCGTGCTCAAGCTGTTCCTGGTGGACCTGGCCAATCGCGGCGGCGGCGAACGCATCGTCGTGTTCCTGGCCGTGGGCCTGCTGATGCTGGTGCTGGGGTATGTCGCGCCCATCCCGCCCCCGCCGCGGAGCGTGCCGGCCGGCGGACGGGAGGTGACGCCATGACGCGCGGCCTGCGCATGGGGGCGGCGCTGCTCCTGGCCTTGCCGGCCATCGCAGCAGCGCCGCTGGCCCCGGCCGACTTCAGCTGGAGCGCCCCACTGGAGCTGCCAGCCGATGCCCGCTGGGGCCGCGTGGCGCTGCCCGGCGAGGCGCTGGTTCGCCTGCGCAGCCCCGCCCAGGGCGACCTGCGGGTGTTCGACGCCGACGGCCGGCCGGCCGCATTCGCCCGGGTGCCGGGCAGCGCGGCATCCGGCCCGCCCGAACTCACGCCCAGCTATCCCGCCTGGCCACTGGTGCAGGCGGCGTCGGCGCCACCGGGCGGCGTTCAGGTGCGGGTGGAGGGCGGCGCCGGTCCGCAGGCGGTGTGGGTGCAGGTGGACGGCAGCCCGCCGACGCCCGGGCAGGTGCGCCTGCCGGCGGCGCTGTTCGACACCCGGGGCGAGAAGCGCCCCATCGACGCCCTGGTGCTGCAGGCCGAGTTGCCGCCGAACACCCCGGTGCGGCTGCAGGCTTCGACCAGCCCAGACCTGGCGCAGTGGACCCCGATACCGCTGCGCGGCAGCCTCTATCGCTTCGACCACGGCGGGCCGGCCAACGACACGCTGCGGCTGGAGCGGCCGGTATCGCTGGCCGATCGCTACCTGCGCCTGGAGTGGGACGCGCAGATCGCGGTGACGCTCGCCGCCTTGCAGGCGCGGCGGGCCTCGACCACCGCCGCGCCGCGGCCCGTGGCCGAACTGGGCGAGCCGCGGGTGGTGGATGGCGGCCTGGAGTGGCGGATCGACACCACCGCGCCCATCGCCGCCCTGGTGCCCGAGCCCACCCGAGCCGACGCCGTGCTGCCCCTGCGCGTGCTCGGCCGCGCCGATCCGGCCCAGCCCTGGCGCCAACTCGCGCAGGCATTGGCCTTTCGCCACGGCGAAGGCGCGCAGGCACACCGCAGCGCACCGGTGCCGGTGGCGCTGCGCGGCATGCGCTGGCTGCGCCTGGAGCCGCTGCCCGGCCATGCGTGGGATCCGACCCTGCTGCGACTGCGGGTGGAGTTGGAGCCGCTGGAGCTGGCGTTCAACGCCAGCGGGCCACGCCCACTACGAGTGGCCGCTGGCCGCCCGGACACCTCGTCGGCGCAGGTGGATGCGGGGCTGCTGTCCGCGGCCACCGAGTTGCCGATGGCGCAGTGGCCACAGGCGCAATTGGGCCCGGCCCATCTGCAGGCGCCACGAACGGCGACCTGGGATCGGCTGGTACCGGCCGGGGTGTCGCCGCAGATGATGCTGTGGACGCTGCTGGTGGCGGGTGCATTGCTGCTGGGGGTGCTGGCTTGGCGGCTGGTGCGGATGCTCAAGCCTTGAGGTGGCAGCGGCCGCCCCTTCGACAGGATCGGGCCGAACGGACCGTTGCTGTCGGGGCAGAGCCCCGACACGCGGACCGACCAGCTCCGTTCGGGCACTCGCTGCGTTGTCCGGCGAAGGCACATTGGCCGCGGGCGCAGCAAGGGCCACCGTGTGGCTGGTCACCGAGATCAAACTTGGGCGTGACGCGCGCCCAGTGCCTGCAGGAACACCGAGCAGGCCAGGCCGCGATGGATTCCGGCGACGGTGTTGCGGCGGCAAATCGCGGAGCGCGGCTGCGACGGCGGCATCGGCCGACCCAAGGGCTGGCTGGCGCCGCCGAAGCAGGGCACGTCGGATCCGCTGGTGGGCTTCGGGACGGCGCCAATCCCGTGGGGCTCCCGTGTAAACTGGCCATTCAGACACCTGCCTCACGACGATGACCTTGGACACCGCAGCCGCTGCGGCACGCGCGTACGAAGCCATAAAGACGCGCATCATCGAATGCACGTATCCACCGGGTGCAAAGATCTCAGAAGCACGGCTGGTCGATGAGCTGGGGGTGGGCCGCTCGCCTATCCGCTCGGCGCTCGCGCGCTTGCGCAGCGAAGGCTGGATCAACGTGACACCCCAAAGCGGCAGCTACGTGAAGTCGCTCACGGAGGGGGAGATACGGGAAATCTTCGATTTCCGCCTGCTGCTCGAAACCCATGTGGCCCGTCTGGCCGCGCAGAACATATCCGAGGAGCAGCTGCGGCGCTTGCGCGTCGGCCTGCGCCGTGCGCGCGCCCTGGACGACGGCACCCACGATGAAGACACCTTCGATGAGCTCGACACGTTCGACTCGATGGTTCACTCGACGGTCTATGAAGCCGCCGGCAATTCCCTGATCGGCAGCGTGTTGCGCAACCTCCTTGAAAAGGCGCAGTGGCTCAAGAAGAGCACACCTTCGACACCAGCGCGCATGAAGACCTGGTTCACCGAACTTGAGCGCATCATCGCTGCGCTGGAAGCGCACGATGCCGACTTGGCGGCGCAGCGATTACGCGAGCATATCGGCCACGCGGCAGACTTTGAGATGAAGTTCGCGGCCAGCGCCGCGTCGCGCAAGACAGCGAAGGCGGACTGAAGGCCGCCTTCTGTCGCTGCGTGCGCAGTCGCGGCTCACTCCAGCCGCACGTTCGTCTCTTTCACGGCCTTCGTCCACTTCACATTCTCCTCGCGCAGGAAGGCGGCGAACTCGGTCCCCGCGGGACCGCCGGGGATCACGCCGATCTTCGCGAGCTTTTCGCGGGCCTCGTTGTCGGCGAGCGCCTTCACGACCGTCTCACTCAGCTTGTTCAGGACGTCGGGCGGCGTGCCGGTGGGCGCGACCAAGCCGTACCACGTCGTGACCTCCAGCTCGGGCAGGCCGGCTTCCTTCAGTGTGGGGATGTCGGGCGCGACGGGGCTGCGTGCCGCGGTGGCAATGCCCAACGCCCGTAGCTTGCCCGAGCGTACGTGCGGCAGCGCCGCAAGGATTTCCGCTGGCATGAGCGCAACCCGTCCGCTCACCACGTCCAGGATGCCCGGCGCCGTACCCTTGTAGGGCACGTGCACGAGGTCCGTGCCAGTCTTCTGCTTGAACATCTCGCCCGCCACATGGTGCGGCGTGCCGGCGCCGGCCGAGGCGTACGCGAGTTTTCCCGGGCGGGCCTTGGCGTACTCGATGAACTGCTTCAGATCCTTGGGTGGCAACTCCGCGCTGCTGACGATGACGAAGGGCACGCGTCCGACGAGCGCAACGGGCGCGAAAGCCTTCATCGGGTCGTAGGGCAGCGTCTGCAGCAGCGGGTTGATCATGAAGCCGCTGGCCGAGCCCATGAGTAGCGTGTACCCATCCGGTGCTGCGCGCGCAGCTGCTTCCGTACCAACCACCGAGCCTGCGCCCACGCGGTTCTCCACCAGCACATTCTGGCCGAGCGGTCCGGAGATGCGCTCGGCGATGATGCGCGCGATGGCGTCCACCGCGCCGCCAGGTGCGAAGGGCACGATGATGCGCACCGGCCTGTCCGGATACTGCGCTTGCGCGGTGGCGCACAGCAAGAAGGAGGCGGCAGCGGCCCCAATCCAACGACGAATCGACATCAGCTACTCCTTCGGCGGCGCTTCATACCGCACGTATCACTGCCTTGGTCTGGAAATGCTCGAGCAGCCCTTCGCTGCCCATCTCGCGGCCGAAGCCGCTTTGCTTCACGCCGCCGTAAGGCAGTTCCGGTGGCGTGATGGCAAAGGTATTGAGGCTGAAGCATCCAGCCTCGATGCGCTCCTGGATGCGGCGTGCGCTCTTCAGCGATTGGGTGAACGCGTAGGCGGCCAGGCCATAGTCGGACCCGTTCGCCCGGCCGATGGCTTCGTCAAGATCGGAGAAGGGCTGCATCAGCGCGAGCGGGCCGAAAGGCTCTTCGCGCAGAACCCGCGCCTCGTTGCCGGCGAGCGCGATCACCGTGGGCGCCCAGAAAGTGCCGTCTTGCAGGCTGGCCGCGAGTTCGGACGGCGCATCGCCCCCGCACAGGATCTCGCCGCCGCCGGCCACGGCGTCCTCGGTGTATTCGCGCATTGCGCGCACGCGCCGCTCGTGGATGAGCGGACCCATGTGCACCCCTTCTTCCAGTCCATCGCCCACGACCAGGTTGCGAGCAAGCTGCGAGAAGCGCTCGCAGAACTCGCCGAAAACCTTCTCGTGCACGTAAAAACGCGTGGGGCAGTTGCACACCTGCCCCGCATTGCGGAACTTGGCCGCCACGCCCAGCTGCAGCGCCCGCTCAAGGTCGGCGTCCTCGCAGAGGATCACGGGCGCATGGCCGCCGAGTTCCAGCGTGATGCGCTTGAGCGCCGCACCCGCCAGGCCTGAGAGATGCCGCCCAACGGGCGTCGATCCGGTGAAGGACAGCTTCCGAATCTCGGGACGCTCGATCAGCCGCTGCGAGATCCGTGCAGGAACCCCGAACAGGAGGTTGATGACCCCTGCCGGCACGCCACAGGATTCGCAGATCTTTGCGATCGCCACCAGGATACCTGGTGCCTCCTCGGCAGGTTTCAGCACAATCGTGCAGCCCGCCGCAAGGGCGGCCGCAATCTTGCGCCCACCCAGGATCGCTGGAAAATTCCAGGGCGAGAAGGCGGCGACGGGACCTATGGGCTCGTGGACGACGAGTTGCTCGGCATCCGCGAATCGCGAAGGCACGACGCGGCCGTACACGCGGCGGCCTTCCTCGCCCATCCATTCGAAGCTGTCGGCCGTGGCGGCGATCTCGGCGGCGGCTTCCCGCAGCGGCTTTCCCTGTTCCAGGGTCAGGATGGCTGAGAGTTCGGCCGTGCGTTCGCGCAGGATTGTCGCAATGCGGGCGAGGACGCGACCCCGATCGAGCGCCGTGATGCCGCGCCACACCGGGAAGGCCTTCTGCGCTGCCTCGGCCGCGCGGTCGATGTCCTGCACCGTGGCCACGGGCAACTCGCCGATCGGCGCACCCGTCGCGGGGTTGCGCACCACGATTGCGTCACGCTCCAAACCGGAGATCCATTCGCCGTCGATCAACAGGCCCAGCTCCGGGTACATGTCTCAGCCCCGGCCGATGACGTGGACCAGCACTTGGCGCTTCTCGCCCTCTGCCACGGCGACGGCCCGGCGCAGGGCCTCTTCCAGCCTCGACCTTTCAGTGACGCGCAAGCCCACGCCGCCCGATGCTTCGGCATAGCGTGTGAAGTCCGGCATCGGGTCCAGCGAGCAAAGGGGCGCCATCCCACTGGACTCTTCATGGCTCTTCGCGAAGCGCATGGAATGCGAGTCCGGGTAGATGCCCACCGCGGACCTGTGTACCGCCTCCCATCCACCGTTATCGAACACGACGGCGATCACCGGCAGGCCGTGCATGGCGCTCGCGTGATGGCACACGGCCGGGTTGGCGAAGAGATACGCGCCGTCGCCCATCACCGCAAATACCGTGCGGTCTGGTGCTGCCTGCTTGGCGCCCAGCGCCGCGGGATAGCCCCAGCCCAGGCCCGAGACGTCCGGATGCAGGAAGTAGCAGCCCGGCTCCTCGAAGGTGAAGCACTCACGGAGCGCCGAGTATTCATTGACCACGATGGCGTCGCGCGGGCGAACGGCATCCAACGCCGTGGAGAGGAAGGCTTTGGTGATGGGCCCACCCTGCGCCTGGTCTGCTCCGATGCGCTCGCCGACGGTGCTGGCAATGATCGCCGCGCGCGCCGACAGCCTCTGGCGGCGCGCCCCAGCGGATGCCTCGGCGCCGCACTCCCGGAGAGCGACGTCCAGGGCCTCGATGAGTGCGTGAACGGTGGTGGTAATGCTCAGATCGCAGCGATGGCCGCGCACCGGGTAGCGCGCGAATGCCGGGTCGGTGCCGGCCTGCGCGATGAAAGTGCCGGGAACGGGCGAGGCCTTGCCGGGAATCCAGGGGACGTCGGATTCCAGGAAGAGCAGGGCATCCGCCCATTCGAAGATGGCGCCGCGGTCGTAGCCCACGTGCAGGGGGTGCGAGGAAGGTACGTTCACGTAGCGCGGCCTCGCCTCGCCCACGGCGATGCCATAGCGATTGCACAGCGCGGACAGCGCGTCGACGGTACGCATGTCGGCGCCGCTGGCGGTGCACATGATCACCGGCTCCTTCGCGCGCGTGAGCGCCTGCGCCAGCGACATCACGGCGCGTGGATCGGGCGCAGGCGGCGCGGGGATGGCCGGCGCGGCGCGCGGCGACAGGTCCGGCGCCGGTTCGGCCAGCACTTCGCGCGGCAGGGTCAGGTACACCGGTCCGCGCGGCTCGCTCATCGCGATCGTGAGCGCGCGATCCACCAGGTCTTCGACCTGGATGGCGTTTCGCAACTCGTAGTCCCACTTGACCATCTCACGCACCAGACCCGCCTGGTCGAACATCTCCTGCCCCCAATGGATCTCGCTGTCGCGCGCGCCCAGCCGGCCATGCTCGTAGAGCGGCGTTCGGCCCGCCGTGAACAGCACGGGCGCCTGGCCTCGGGCGGCATTCATGACCCCGCACACCGCATTGCCCGTTCCCACGCTGACGTGCAGCATCACGGCCTGCGGCCGGCCGCTGACCATGTAGTAGCCGTGGGCCATGCCCAAGGCCAGGTTCTCGTGCGTGCACACGATGGGGTTCGGGTACCGGTCAGTGCGACCACCGGCGCGCGCGTACGCCTCGACGATCGGCGCGGTATCCGTGCCGGCGCCCACGTAGAAGTTCTCGATGCCGCGGTCCTTGAGCAGCGCGAGGAAGGCCTCGGCCACCGATTCGATGGCGGGTTCCGGCGGGACCTCGGGCGAGGGCAGGCGGGTCGTGCGCGCGTCCATGCCTCAGGCCAGCTTGTGCGAGGCGAGCATCTCCAGGACCTGCACCACGCCCGAGTGGTCCCAGGAGCCGCCGCCGACCGCGCGGGCCGCGTTGAACAGCTGTTGCGTCGCGGCCGTGTTCGGCAGGCTCAGGCCCAGCGACGTCGCGCCCTGGAGGGCGAGGCCGAGGTCCTTGTGGTGCAAGTCGATGCGAAAGCCCGGCTCGAAGGTGCGTTTGACCATCCGATCGCCGTGCACTTCCAGCACGCGCGAGGCGGCGAATCCGCCCATGAGCGCTTCACGCACCCTGGCGGGATCGGCGCCCGCCTTGGAGGCAAAGAGCAGTGCCTCGGCCACCGCCTCGATGGTGAGGCCCACGATGATCTGGTTGGCGACCTTGGTCGTCTGCCCGTCACCGTTGCCGCCCACCAGCGTGATGTTCTTGCCCATCTTCTCGAGGAGCGGCTTCGCACGCTGGAAAGCCTCGGCTCCGCCGCCCACCATGATGGTCAGCGACGCGGTCTTCGCGCCGACTTCGCCCCCGGACACGGGCGCATCGAGGAAGTCGCACTGCAGCGCATCGACGCGCTTGGCGATCTCCTTGGTGGCGATAGGCGAGATCGAGCTCATGTCGATCACCAGCTTGCCGGGCACGAGGCCGGCGGCGATGCCGTCCTCGGAGAACAGGGCGTTCTCCACGTCCTGCGTGTCGGGCACCATGAGGATGACCACTTCCGATTGCCGGGCCAACTCCGCCAGTGATGTCACGACGGTTGCAGCCGCGGCGCGGACGTCTTCGGGCACGGACCGCTTTCCGTAGACGACAAGCGAATGGCCCGCGGCGGCAAGGTTGAGCGCCATTGGACGTCCCATGATGCCCAGGCCAACGAATCCAACTTTCATTGCGTGTTCTCCTGATCTTGTTCGGCCCACTCGGCAATCATTCGCCGGTAGATCCGCGTTGCCTGTTGGATTCGCTCCACGGCGCACCACTCGTCCGTCTGGTGCGCCTGCCCGGGTTCACCGGGGCCGAGGATGAGGGTAGGCGCACCGCCCAAGGCGGGCACCAGGACGGATGCGTCGCTGAAGTACGTCGCGGTCCTGAGCTGGAAGGGCTCGCCGGTCTCCTGCGACGCGATCGCGATGGTGCGTTCCACCCAGGGCTGTTGCGGCGAAGTCCACACGCCCGGCAGGTCGATGGCCGTCTCGACCTCCATCTCTTCCTGCATGTGGACGGTGATCGCCTGGCGCAGATCCGCATGATCCATCCCGGGGATGGTGCGCAGATCGATCTCGATCACCGCGCGGTCCGGCACGGAGTTGATGTTCAGACCGCCGTGGAACGTTCCCACGTTCAGCGTGGGCGCCCCCAGCGTCGGATGCGGGTCGACGTCGAAATGGAAGCACGACAGGCGCGTCGTCGCACGCGCGGCCTTGTACACGGCGTTGTCGCCGGCCTCGGGCATGGAGCCGTGCGCGGTCACTCCCCTGGCGATGCCGCGCAGCCACAGCGCGCCCTTGTGGCCCACATAGGGCATGTTCGCTGTCGGTTCGGCCACGACCAGCGCCCCTGCCTTGAACTGCAGTCCAGCCGCGATGATGGCCTCTGCGCCATCGCAGCCAGTCTCTTCCCCAGCGGTGATGATCAATGCCACCTGCATGCCGTCGACCATGCGGTGGGCCTCGGCCACGGCCGCGCATACGATGGCCGCGATGCCGCCCTTCATGTCGCTGGAGCCGCGACCGTAGATCTTCCCGTCCACGATCTCGCCCGCGAAAGGAGCATGCGACCACTCGCGCGTACCCAACGGCACCACATCGATGTGGCCGGTGAACACCAGCGGCCCGCGCTTGCCGGGGCGGCCCTTCGTTGCGATCAGGTTCGCGCGGTCCTGGCCCAGCGGCACGAGGCGGGTGTCGAAGCCGGCTTGCTGCAGCAGGTCGGCCAGGGCCAGCGCACATTCGCGCTCGCGCCCCGGCGGATTCACGGTGTCAAAGGCGATCAGCCGGCGCGTGAGGTCGATTGGATCCGTCATGTCGTCTCGAGGCATGTCAAAGATCCAGCACCAAGCGCTTCGAATTCGCTCGGGAAACGCAGATCATCATGGTGCGGTTGCCGGCGCGTTCCTCGGGCGACAGCAGCATGTCGCGATGCTGCGGCTCGCCATCCAGCACAGCGGTTTCGCAGGTGCCGCACACGCCTTCCTCGCACGCGCACTCGACGTAGATTCCGTTCTCGCGCACCACCTGCAGGATGGAGCGCTCGGCCGGGACGAGCAGGATGATGCTGCTTCGTGCGAGTTCGACCTCTACCGGCTGGTTTGCTGGATGGTCGGTCACCGGCGCGGCAAACCATTCGAAGTGCACGGTGCCAGGCGCCCAGTGTCGGCTCGCCGTCTCCACGGCCTTCATCAGGCCCGCCGGGCCGCAGCAGTAGAGGTGTGTGCCCTCAGGCTCCTCATGCAGCAAGGTCGTCACGTCCAGCGTCGGGACTTCGCTGAAGTGCGGCGTCACACTGCCGCCCCGCAGGGACTGGAGCTCGTTGTAGAAGGCCGCGTGGTCCGGCGTGCGCGCGCAGTAGTGGAGGTCCCACCTTTCGTCCCGCGCGCTCAGCGCCTGCGCCATTGCGTAAAGCGGCGTGATGCCAATGCCGCCCGCGATGAAGAGGTGCCGCTTGGCGCCTGCCGCCAGCGGGAAGTGGTTGCGCGGACCCACGATGCCCAGCGCACTGCCGACTTCCGCGAAGTCGTGAAGGCTTGCCGATCCGCCGCGTCCTGCCATCTCGCGCTTGACGGCGATGTGCCAGGCGCTGCGATCGGCCGGGTTGCCGTGCAGCGAGTACTGCCGCACCATCCCGTTGGGCACCTGCACGTCGATGTGGGCTCCGGCCGTGAAGGCCGGCAATAGCCGGCCGTCCGCTGGCACCAGCTCGTAGCTATTGACGTCCGTGGCAACCTGCCGGATGCCGCGGATGCGCACCAGGCGTGACTCTTCGCTTCCTTTGTCCACGCGCGCCTCAGTAGTTGCGTCCGAGGTCCACCCGGTTGGTAAGGGGCTTGCCGTCGAAGAAGCTGCGGATGTTGTCGAAGAACAGGTCCAGGGTGCGTGGCACGTAGTTGTCGATGTCGTCGGACAGCACGTGCGGCGTGATGATCAGGTTGGGCGTGTCCCAGTAGGGCCAGTCCTCCGGAGGCGGCTCCGGATACGTCACGTCGATCACTGCGCCGCTCAAGTGGCCGCTGCGCAGTGCCGCATCGAGCGCCGCCGGGTCCACCAGGCCGCCGCGGGACATGTTGATGAAGCCTGCGCCCTGTTTCATGAGAGCGAACTCCCTGGCGCCCATGATGAACTTCGTCTCGGGCGTCAGCGCGGTGTTCACCAGCACGATGTCCGCGCGCGGCAGCAGGCTGTGCAGCGCCTCGGGTCTGTGGATTTCATCGACATGGGGCTGCGGCTGGCCGCTGCGGCGTGTGCCGATGACGGTCATGCCGAACTGCTTCGCGTATTCCGCTGCCCCGGCGCCGATGGCGCCCACGCCCACGATCAGCAGCGTCTTGCCCTCCAACGTGGATGTGAAGATGCGGTTCCACTTGCGCTGGCGCTGGCTGGTCGCCAGCTGTGGCAGTCGGCCGTTGACCATCAGCATGGCCATCAGCGCCGACTGTGCCGCCTTGGGCACGTGCGCGCCGCTGTTGGTCAGCACCGTCACACCCTGTGGCACCCAGTCCAGCGGCAGCAGGTAGTCCACGCCGGCGCCCAGCACCTGCAGCAGCTTCAGGTTCGGTGCGTCGGCGGCCAGGGTCTTGTGCGGGAAGCGATAGGTGATCATCGCGTCGGCCGTCCTGGCAGCCTGCGCATAGATGTCCTGGTCCCGGCCCCATGTGGTGCGGATGCGCTCCGCGACGTCGGGATGCCGGGTGAGCGCCCTGTCGTACTGGTCGGGCCGCACGATGAACACCGGCATCAACGTGCTGGCGTTCTCGATGTGGATGTGCAGGGGCTGGCCTTTCGTGTATGCCATGCTCAAGCCACCTCCGCCGCCGCCGTTGCGCCGTCGCGATCGCGGCGCCTGGCCTGCTCATCGGGGCCGAGCACCCTGTCGAGCACCCGCTGAGCGATGCGGTGCACCACGTATTCCTCCAGCGACAGTCTTCCCGGACGGTAGGCGCCGGAGGCCATCGCCTTCTGGATGTTCGGATTGATGCCGATGTCTTCGCGCACCACCTGTGAGTACTTCTCGTAGTAGTCCGGTCCGACGATGGTGTTGAAGTCGGGCAACTCCACCGTTGCTCGTGGAAAGGTCCAGTTCTCGTACAGGCGCAACTTGTTCGGCCCCAGCGGCAGGTATTGGCGGAACTTCATGTACGAGGAGGTCAGGATCACCTGCAGGCTGGGCTGGATCCAGATGTGATACAGCGTCGACTCCTTTGCCGGGTCCAGGCCCGGGATGGGCGGTAGTCCCGAGTACGCGACGATGCTTCGCTTGCTCGACATCGCTTCCCATGGGCCCTGCGTCCGTTCGAACAGCCAGTTCTGGGGGCTCTGGGGGTTGTAGTGCTGCCGGTGGATGGTCGCGACATGGTAGTTTTCGAACGCGTTCTCCAGCCAGACCTTCCAATTGCAGTCGACCTCGTAGGTGTCGCGGTTGGTCCAGGTCATGCTCTCGAGGTCGTAGCCTTCGAGGAACTCCGGCAGGTCGCCCAGCCACTGCGTCAGCGGCTCGGCCTTGTCGTTGAAGGTGACGAAGATGAAGCCGCCCCACACCTCGCTGCGGATCTGCGAGAGCGTGTGGTCTTCCTTTTCGAAGCCCTCGACGCCGGCCATCGGCGGCGGGTTGCCAGGGGTGGCCAGCAGCTTGCCGCTCAGGCTGTAGGTCCAGCTGTGATAGGGACACACGAAGGCGCGACACCTGCCCGCGCCCTCCGTGATGATCGCCCCGCGGTGGCGGCACAGGGCCGACTGCACGCGCACCTGTCTTGTCTCGTCACGCACGACGATGAGCGGCTGGCCAATCAGCTCAAGGGAGAAGTAGTCCCCGACGCGAGGGATCTGCTCGGCGCGACCGACGCACAGCCAGTCCTTGCGGAACATCGTGTCCAGCTCACGCTGATACCACTCGGGCGAGGTGTAGCACCAGCCTGGAAGGGGCGAGGCCTGGTGCAGGGGAAGCCGTTGAGCGGTGTAGTGCTCGGGCGAAAAGATGTTCGTGGGAGTCATGGGAAGCGTTGAGTGGCTACACCGCTAGTTAACCAGTTGTCGTCCGTGAGGTCAAGGAAATTGCCCGCGACGCCCACGGCGGGTCTCCGGCCGGCACTCAGCGGACTACTCGATCTTGATGTTTGCCGTCTTGATGACGTTGGACCACTTGGTGCTTTCCTTGCCCATGAAGTCGCCGAAATCCTTCGAGGAAATGCCCTCGGGGGTGGCACCCAGCTGAGCCAGTTTCTCCTTCATCTCGGCCGAGCCCATGGCCTGGCTGATCGCGACGGCGAGCTTGTCGATCACCGGCTGCGGTACGCCGGCGGGCGCGACCACGCCATACCAGCCCGTCACCTCGAAGCCGGGCAGTCCCGCTTCCGCGATCGTCGGGATGTCGGGCGCCTGCGGCGCGCGCTTCTTGGCCGCGACGCCCAGCGCCCGCACCTTGCCGCTGGCGATGTGGGGCAGGGCCGGCGGCAGGTCCACCGACATGATTTCCACTTGGCCGCTGATCACGTCGACGAGCGCCGGCCCGGTGCCCTTGTACGGCACGTCCGTCATCGAGACGCCCCCCATGTGGGCGAGCAGCGCACCCGACAAATGGTGCGGCGTGCCGGTGCCCGCCGTCGCGTAGTTGACCTTTCCGGCCTGCTTGGCGTAGGCCAGGAATTCCTTGAGGTTCTTCGCCGGCACCTTGGGATTGACCACGATCACGTGCGGCACGGAAGCCACGAGCGTGACCGGCGCGAAGTTGCTCAGCTGGTAGGGCAGTTTCTGCAGGTTCGGATTGATCACCATCGAACTGGTCGACGCCATCAGCAGCGTGTAGCCGTCGGCCGGCGCCTTGGCCACGAAGTCGCTGCCCAGCGCCGATCCCGCGCCCGGCTTGTTCTCGACGATCACGCTCTGCCCCAGGGGGCTGGCGATCTGCTGCGCGATCAGGCGCGCCAGGATATCGACAGTGCCTCCAGGTGCGAAAGGCACCACCAAGCGGATGGGCTGGGTGGGATAGGCCTGTTGCGCACCAACTTGGACGGCCATGAGCGAACAAGCGGCGAAGGCAAAGCAGCTGGCAATCTTCCGGACGGACATGGAGTTCTCCTGGGGTTGAAAGAGGATAGTAGGCATCTAGTCGGCTAGCCTAGTGGTTTCACCTAGCAGGACCTGTGCCCGCCCCCCGGGTGCCTGGCCCGGGCGCCGTAGGTTTGCTCCTTCAGGGACCCGCTTGCCCCTGCGAACGAGGCGCGGCAGCCTTGCGCATGCTCCGGGGAGCCGCTATGCTCAACTAGTCAACCAGTTTCGAGAGCGTACCGTGAACCTTGTCGTCCTCCCCGCCCGCAGCGGCACCCGCGTGTCCTTGAACAAAGGCCAGGCGCTACGCATCGTCAACACGCACGGCGGCCAGGTGGTCGATCTGTGGGCCTACCTGCTGGACGGCTCGCAGCACATGTCCATGCCCCATTCCGTCGTGACCCTCGGTCGCATCAAGCCACGGGTGGGCGACACGCTCTACACGCAGCTGCGCGAACCCATTCTCAAGCTGGAAGACGATCAGTCTCCCGGCACGCACTGCATGCTTTTCGCCGCGTGCGACCGCGCCCGCTACAAGCTTCTGGGGGCCCAGGGCCATCACCACAACTGCGCAGACAACATGCGCGAGGCCCTGGGGCCCACCGGCATCGATCCCGGCTACGTGCCCACGCCGCTGAACCTCTTCATGAACACGCACTTCCACGATCACCAGGACATGGAAGTAGTCGAGCCGCAGGCCAAGGTAGGCGACTTCGTCACCTTCCGTGCCCTGCAGGACTGCATCGCGGTCATGTCCGCGTGTCCGCAGGACATGGTGCCGGTCAACGCCCACGGCTGTACGCCGCAGCCGGTGGGTTATTGCGTGCTCGACTGAAACGCTTTCGTTCTCCGGCGGCAGAACGCGGCTCCAGCGATGGGAGCGCCCTCGGCTACCCAGGCGGCTCCAGGACCACGGTGCCCCGGGAGATCACCGGGGCCCCGTTCACCGGACCGACCACTGCGTTCGGGCCCGCCGACCAGCTCAGGGAGAAAGGGTTGAGCGGCTCCGCCCAGGCCCCGCCTAGCGCGTGCGGAACAACTCCGCCACCAGCTCGCGCAACCACCGATGCCCCGGATCGCCCTCGAAGCGGCGGCTCCAGTGCAGCGACACCGTGAAGTCGCGCAGCGGAAAGGCAGGCTCGAGGAAGGCCACCTCGGCGCCAAAGCCCTCGGCGATCTCGCGCGGCACCAGCGCCGCCAGGTCCGTCGCCCGCACGATGGAAGGCAGCACCAGGAAGTGCTCGGTCACCAGCTGCAACCGTTCTTCCAACTGGAGCAGTTGCAGGATGCGCCGGGTGTCGGCGTGGGTGCGCACGGCCACGAAATCCAGCTCGGCCAGCGCCGCCAGCAGCGCCCGCCCGGTGCGCCGGCGCGCCAGGAACGGGTGCCCGCGGCGCAGCAGCAGCACATAGCGGTCGTCCAGCAGGCGCAGGCGCTGGGTGTCCTTCACCGTGGGCAGGAAGCCGAACGCGAAGTCGATGCGCCCGCTGTCCAGCGCTGCCGACAGCTCCTCGGGGGGCCAGGGCCGGGCCTCGACCCGCACGCCCGGCGCGCGCTGGCGCAGCGCCGCCATGAGCGGTGGCAGGAAGCGGCCCTCGCCGATGTCGCTCATGTGGAGGTGGAAGGTTCGCCGCGACCGGGCCGGATCGAACGCGTCGGCGTCGGCCAGCGCGGCTTCGAGCGTGGCCAGCGCCTGCCGCACCGGGTCGGCCAGCCGGTCGGCCCGCGGCGTCGGCCGCACCCCGCCCGGCGCACGCACGAAGAGCGGGTCGTGCAACAGCCCGCGCAGCCGCGTCAGTCCCTGGCTGGCTGCCGGCTGGGTCAGGTCCAGCTGCTCGGCGGCGCGGCTCACGCTGCGGCTGAGGTACACCGCGTCGAACAGGCGCAGCAGGTTGAGATCGATCTCGTTGATATGCACCGAACTTATCTCGCTTAGTCGCTTCATTTTATTGATTGATACCGCCAGCCAGCCGACACTCCGGCGATTCAGGAGATTGCGGTGGAAGTTTCATTCAGCAAGGAAATCGAGTCCCTGCGCCTGGGCGAGGGCGAGACCTTCCATGGCGAGGGCATCCTGGCCATCACGAAGGCGCTGCTGCAGTCGGGCGTGGCCTACGTGGGCGGCTACCAGGGCGCGCCGGTGTCGCACCTGCTGGACGTGATGGTGCAGGCCAAGCCCTACATGGACGAGCTGGGCGTGCACGTGGAGGCCTGCGCCAACGAAGCGTCGGCCGCCGCCATGCTGGGCGCGTCCATCCACTACCCGCTGCGCGGCGCGGTGACCTGGAAATCGATCGTCGGCACCAACGTGGCCTCGGACGCGCTGTCCAACCTGGCCTCGCCGGGCGTGACCGGCGGCGCGTTGATCGTGGTGGGCGAGGACTACGGCGAGGGCGCCTCGGTGATCCAGGAGCGCACCCATGCCTTCGCGCTCAAGTCCACCATGTGCCTGCTCGATCCGCGCCCTGACCTGCCGGTGATGGTGAACATGGTCGAGCACGGCTTTCGCCTGTCGGAGGCGTCCAGCATGCCGGCCATCCTGGAGCTACGCATCCGCGCCTGCCACGTGCGCGGCAGCTTCGAGGCCAAGGCCAACCAGGCGCCGGCCATCTCCACGCGCGAGCTGATGGCCGACCCGGCCAAGTTCGACTACATGCGGCTGGCGCACCCGCCGGTCACCTTCCCGCACGAAAAACTCAAGCACGAAAAGCGCATTCCCGCCGCGCGCCGCTACATCCTCGAGAACGGTTTGAACGAGCTGATGACAGGCGGCAAGCACGACGACCTCGGCATCATCGTGCAGGGGGGCCTGTACAACGCGCTGGTGCGCAGCCTGCAGCAACTGGGCCTGGCCGATGCCTTCGGCGAGAGCGACATCCCGCTGCTGGTGCTCAACGTCACCTACCCGCTGGTGCCCGAGCAGGTGGCCGACTTCTGCGTCGGCAAGCGCGGCGTGCTGGTGGTCGAGGAAGGCCAGCCCGAGTACATCGAGCAGGAGATCGCCACCGGCTTGCGCCGCCGCGACATCCAGACGCGCCTGCACGGCAAGGACCTGCTGCCCCAGGGCGGCGAGTACAGCGTGGAGGTGCTGTCCACCGGCCTCACATCATTCGCCGCGGCCTACCTGCCGGGCCCGGCCACCGAGACGGCGCGCCGCTGGCTGGATGGCAACCGCGAACGCCGCGCCGCCGTCGCCGCGCAGCTCGACAAGCCGCTGCCGGCGCGCCCGCCGGGCTTTTGCGTGGGCTGCCCCGAGCGGCCGGTGTTCTCGGCGCTCAAGCTGGCGCAGCAGGAGCTGGGGCCGGTGCACGTGGCGGCCGACATCGGCTGCCATGCGCTGGGCACCTTCGAGCCCTTCCACACCGGCCACTCCATCCTGGGCTACGGCATGAGCCTGGCCAGCCGGGCGGGCGTGTCGCCCATGATGCAAAGGCGCACGCTGGCCATCATGGGTGATGGCGGCTTCTGGCACAACGGGCTGCTCACGGGCGTGCAGTCGGCCCTGTTCAACGGCGACGACGCCGTGCTGCTGATCTTCAAGAACGGCTACTCCTCGGCCACCGGCACGCAGGAGCTGATCTCCACCCCGCAGGACGCCGCCAAGGCCCACGCCACCGACAAGGGCCAGAGCCTGGTGCACACCAATCGCACCATCGAATCGACCCTGCAGGGGCTGGGCGTGAAGTGGATGCGCACCGTGCACACCTACGAGGTGGACAAGGTGCGCGAGACGTTGAAGGAAGCCTTCACCTCCCCCTTCGACGGCCTGAAAGTGATCGTGGCCGAGGGCGAATGCCAGCTCGAGCGGCAACGCCGCATCAAGCCCTGGATCGCCGGCCTGCTCAAGAAAGGCGAGCGCGTGGTGCGCGTGAAATACGGCGTGGACGAAGACGTGTGCAACGGCGACCATGCCTGCATTCGCCTGTCGGGCTGCCCCACCCTCACGCTCAAGGACAACCCCGACCCGCTCAAGGTGGACCCGGTGGCCACCGTCATCGACGGCTGCGTGGGCTGCGGCCTGTGCGGCGCCAATGCGCACGCCGCCACCCTGTGCCCCAGCTTCTACCGGGCCGAGGTGATCCAGAACCCCAAATGGCACGAGCGACTGTGGGCCAGCCTGCGCGGCGGCCTGGTGCGCGCGCTCCAAACGGCCTGACGAAGAGAGACGACATGAACAACGACAAGGCCATCACCCTCCTGGTCTGCGCCCTGGGCGGCGAAGGCGGCGGCGTGCTCACCGAGTGGCTGGTGGAGACCGCGCGGCACGCCGGCTATCCGGCGCAGGCCACCTCCATCCCCGGCGTGGCGCAGCGCACCGGCGCCACCACCTATTACGTGGAGGTGTTCCCGCAACCGATCGCCAGCCTGGGCGGACGGCGCCCGGTCTTCAGCCTCAACCCCGTGCCCGGCGCGCTCGATGCGCTGGTCTCGTCCGAGCTGCTGGAGACCGCGCGCCAGATCGGCAACGGCATGAGCACGCCCGATCGCACCCGCGTGATCACCTCCACCAGCCGCTCGCTCACCACCATCGAGCGCATGCAGATGGGCGATGGCCGCGTCGAATCGCCCGACCTGCTGGCCGTGGTCAAGGCCTTCAGCCGCGAGCACCACGTCTTCGACATGTCGGCCGTCGCCAAGGAATGCGGCACGGTGGTGAGCGCCGTGATGCTGGGCGCCATCGCCGCCAGCGGCCTCTTTCCGTTCAAGCGAGAGGACTACGAGGCGGCCGTGAAAGCCGGCGGCGCGGCCACCGCGGCGGCCAGCCTGCGCGGCTTCGCCAAGGCCTTCGAGATCGTGGGCCGGGCGCAGGAGCAGGCGGCGTATCTGCAGGCCGTGATCGCACCGCCGCCAGCCGAACAGACAACGCCTTCGGTACCGCCGCAGGTGCTGCAGCGCTTCCCGCAGCCCGTGCACGAGATGCTGTCCCTCGGCTACGCGAGATTGGTCGACTACCAGGACGCGGCGTATGCCGAGCGCTACCTGCAGCGCCTGGCCCAGGTGCTGCAGGCCGAGCAGGCCGCCGACCCCAACGGCGCCCACGGCTTCGCCACCACCACCGAGATGGCCCGCTGGCTGGCGCTGTGGATGGCCTTCGACGACATCGTGCGCGTGGCCGACCTCAAGAGCCGCGCCAGCCGCTGGCAGCGCGTGCGGGGCGAGGTCAAGGCCGGCGACGACGACCTGCTGCAGCTCTGGGACCACTTCAAGCCCGGCGTGCCCGAGTTCGCCGCGCTGCTGCCGCCCGCCCTGGCGCAGCGGCTGGTGGCCTGGGACCGCCGCCGCGCCGCCGCCGGCCGCGCGCCCTGGGCCCTGCCGCTCAAGGTGGGCACGCACTCGGTCTTCGGCATGCTGTCGCTGCGCGTGCTCGCTTCGTGCAAGGCGCTGCGCGTGCGCGGCAGCCGCTTCGCGGTGGAGCAGGCCATGATCGACCGCTGGCTGCAGGGCGTGGTGGATGGCAGCCGCCGCGACTGGGCACTGGGCCACGAGATCGCCCTCTGCGGGCGGCTGATCAAGGGCTACGGCGCGACCAACGAGCGCGGCAAGGAAAACCTGCTGCACGTGCTGGACCACCTGGCCCACGGCGAATCGCCCGAGGCCAGCGCCCGCGCCATCGCCGAGGCCCGCCAGGCCGCCCTGGCCGACGAGGCCGGCACCGCCCTCGATGCGACACTGGCACGCCACGGCGCGCCACCGCGGCCGGTGAAGGAGCAGCCGATCCGCTTCGTGCGCAAGCCCCGGCCAGCCGCGCCGCACACGTTCTGAACAACCCACTTCGTTCACCCAAGGAGACCGTCCCATGAAGACCACCCGCCGCACCTTGATCGCCCTCGCCCTGGCCTCGGCCGGCCTCACGCCGCTGGCCGCCCTGGCCCAGGGCGCCGGCAGCTGGCCCACCAAGCCGGTCCGCGTCATCGTGAACTTCCCGGCCGGCGGCGCCGCCGACACCCTGGCCCGCGCCATCGGCCAGCCGCTGTCGGAGGCGCTGGGCCAGCCGGTGGTGATCGAGAACCGGGGCGGGGCCAACGGCAACATCGGCGGCGAGGCCGTGGCCCGCGCGCCGGCCGACGGCTACACCCTGCTCATGAGCTCGGGCGGCATGGTCTCCATCAACCCGCACCTGTATGCACGCATGGCCTTCGACCCGGCCAAGGACCTGGTGCCGGTGGCCTCGGCCGCGCGCATCGCGGTGTACCTCATGACCAAGCCGCAGCTGCCGGTGAACAACGTGCAGGAGTTCCTGCGCTACGCCAAGGCCAACCCCGGCAAGCTCACCTTCGGCTCGCCCGGCAACGGCAGCTCGCCGCACCTGGCCGCCGAGATGATGAAGAGCCAGGCCGGCCTGTTCGCCGTGCACGTGCCCTACCGCGGCGCCGCGCCCGCCCTGCAGGACCTGCTGGCCGGCCAGATCGACTTCCACTTCGACCCGGGCGTGGGCCTGCAGCACGCCAAGACCGGCCGCCTGAAGCTGCTGGCCGTGGGCAGCCCCAAGCGCTCGCCGCTGTACCCCGACGTGCCCACCCTGGCCGAGGCCGGCCTGAAGGGCTTCGACGCCGACAGCGTGTTCGGTTTCTACGCGCCGGCCGGCACCCCGCCCGAGGTCATCACCCGTCTGAACACCGAGATCAACAAGGTGCTGGGCACCAAGGCCATCCAGGACCGCATCGTCGCCCTGGGCGGCGAGGCCCTGCCCCTGACCCCGGCGCAGTTCGCGGCCAAGGCGAGCGAAGACTCCAAGCGCTTCGGCGCCATCATCCGCGAGCGCAAGATCGCGGCCGAATGAGGTTCATGAGCAAGACCATTCCCTACAGCGTGCGGGTGGAGTTCGGCGACTGCGACCCGGCCGGCATCGTCTGGTTTCCGAACTTCTTCCGCTGGATCGACGCGGCCTCGCGCAACTTCTTCGTCGAATGCGGCCTGCCGCCCTGGCACGAGGCCGAGCGCACCCTGGGCATCATCGGCACCCCGGTGGTGGACACCCACGCCCGCTTTCGCAAGACCGCCAGCTACGGCGACACCCTGCAGGTGGCGGTGAGCATCGCCGAGTGGCGCGGCAAGAGCTTCGTGCAGCGCTACCGGGTGACGCGGGGTGAGGACGCCATCATGGAATGCGACGAGGTGCGAATCTTCGCGGGCCGGCGGGAAGACGGGAGCATCTTTGCGCGGGAGATTCCGGCGGAGATCCGGGCGGCTTGCGGCGGCAAGCCATGAATTTTTGGAACGCGAGCGGTAGCTCCTGTTACTTCTGACGACCTGCGGGGTCGTGCGAGGCGCTCGTGCGCCGCCCGGCGGGGAGGAGTACTTGATGCCGCCGGGATACCTGAAGTCCACCACCAGTTCATTGGCCAAGACGCGGACGGCGCCGCCCATCGATACGGCGGCGACGCAGCGCAAGCTCGCTGACGCGGCCCGTCTTCGCAGCGAACAGGGCAGTGGCAGAGCCACGCGTGCTGCTGAGTACAACAGCAAGGTCAAAGAGCAGTCGGAGAAAACCCTCAGGGCGCGGGACGCCCAGGCGCTTCCACCCTCGCAGGGCCATGCGAAATCGTCTCCACACCGGCAGCCGGTGCGGCAATCAACCTCGGCGCGCTCCCCAGACTCAAAGAGGGCCGCAGGCTCTCCTCAGCCCAAGCCGGCCCGGCACCGGCCCGAGCAGCCGGCCACCGTCTCACTGTCATCGTCGGCGGAGCCGCAGCCGATTGCCCGCCCCACCTCCCAGGCCTCCGCTGCCGGCGCCTCGTCCGCGGCGGCGGCGCCGCAGCAGAAAGCGTCGGACGTCGCCCATGGCGCTGGCGAGGCGCGCATGCGGCCTGAGCGCAAGAACGTTCGTCAGACCGTTACGGTCCATGCAGTGTCGCGGCCCCTCAAGGCGTTCGAACGGGCAGCTGCCGTGGAGCGAGCTGCCGCGCTCAGCGTCGAGCGGCTCGACGTTCCCAGCCCGGACTCGCATGCCGCTGCCGTGCATCCGCTCCCCGCGACGGAGACTGAGCGTCCGAGCCACCCGGTACGGGAGAGCCAGCACGCCGAACGATCTTCATCAGCCGCGACGCCCTCCTCCAGCAGGCTCAAGACACCTGACGAGCCATGGTCTGAAGAGGCCCACCGTACAACCCTCAAAGAGCTGGCTCGAACTGGGCGATGGAGCGAGGCGCTGAGCTGCCTCGTGGTCGGGCTCCCACCCCAGCATCAGGACGATGAATTCTTCTCCCGCGCCCTGACGGTCTGCTTCGCCGTGGCCCAAGACAAGATCCAGGCTTTCGCCGCCGCAGTGCTGGATCACGCGACGCTCACCCAAGACCAGAAGCAGGAGTTGCTCACCGCGCTGGGTCATGCGTTAGACGGCCCCGAGATGAAAGAGGAGTCGCGCCGGCAGGTGAAGGGCGCCATCGACAAGACTGCAGCGGCCGTACGACCGGCGTATTTCTCGGCATTCGAAAAGGCGCGGCAGTGGTACCGCTGGGAGCCTGAAAAGGCAGCCGCGCCCCCCGAAAGGAAGTACAGCTGATGGACCGTCTCGCCTCATGGTTCAAAAGCGGCCCCAGGCCCTCTGAGGGCGCGGTTGCCAGCAACAGCCACCAACCTGCCGGTAACAAGAGCATGTCGGCCTGGTTTCGCGGCGTCACCCACGCGCCCAACCAGGCAGCGCCCGGCAAATCCGGGCTGCCACCCGACAACGGGTCCACGCCGCCGAATTCGACCTCGTTGAAAGACCGGTTGACCGGCGCGGCGGCCAAGCCCGCGGTGGCTACGCAGCACTTCACCGACACCTTCGCCCGCTACCAGGCGAGCTACCAGCAGGATCCGGCAGCGGCGGTCCACGCCGCCTTCGACGACCCGCTTGAAGACCAGCCGATTGCCTGGGCCGCGTTTGCCGACCGCATTCGCACCCAAGGGGGCGCTGACCCCGAAGGCGAGATCGCGCGGCTGCGCAGCGCCGTCATGCAGAACTACTCGGGCGACGAAAGATTCACCGACTTGTGCCAGCTCGGAAATCTCCTGACGTCCATGCTGGACCATCAGGATGGAACGTCCTTGGCTTATCGGATGGTGAGCGACCAGCGCAACATTCACCTCGACTCGATCGTCGCGCTACAGGCGCACATCAAAGGAACGACTGGCCCCGAAGGGCTCCATGGCGGTCGCTTGGGGGACTGGGCGCTGCCCGCAAAACCCAGTGTTTTCGACCCGATCGGCATTCCGGATGCCGCCAAGACCCATGAGTTCCGGGCGCAGATCAAGGCGCAGGCCAGGGCCCCGGCAGACATCCTCGCCACCCACAAGAGCGCTGCCACTCAAGGCCTTGCCCTGGCCGCCCAAGCCTACAAGCTCAAGGCCGCCGACAGACCGGCCAGCGAATTGCAGGCGCTGAAGCAGCATGCCTTCGAATCGTACAAGAGCCGGTACGAGATTTCAGAGCCGAAGGACCTGGCGCGCCTGGAGCACGGCCTGGACGAACTGATGTCTTCGCAGCACCCGCCCCGGGGTTTTGCGCGGCTTGCGGGCCCGTCGCTCAACACCTATTCCATTGCCGCATTCGAGCGGGACATGCGACCGATCTTCCAAGCGCAGTCCGACGCGGAGTTGTCTCTTCGCTCACAGCTTCGCGAGGCGGTACCCGATTCCGGCGTCCCCTCTCAGGAGGAGTTCAAGAGCCTGATCGGTCGCCTCGACACCCAGGACCCGGACACCTACTACTCCCGCGCCTTGACGCTGTGCGCGGCACTGGGTGCGAGCAGCCACCCCGACCAGAAGGCGGACGATGGAACCGCCTTGGGCATGAGTGAGGACCGGCTCAACGGACTCATGGAGGCCATTTCTGCCCACATGAGTGGTCCTGAAAATGCTTCGAAGAAAGCGGCCTTGCTCTCGGCCGTGAGCATGACCTTGGACGACAGCGTAGGGGCGGCAACCCAGGATCGGCTTCGCAGCGAACTCACCCGTGCAGAAAGCGCCGCGCCCACCACTGACCCGCGCGCCACTCCGCCGCAGGCGCCGTCGGCTGCGCCTGACACGAGGAGGGCTGGCACCAAGGGCAGCCCTGCGGAGGATCGCAAGGTCATTGAGCACTGGCGCGACATCCAACTGCCCTCGCATGCCGGCGGGCCATTCGCCGCCAACGTGCTGCGGCAGCTGCGGCAGGAGAGTCCACGCACGGCGGCACTTGCCCTGTGGACGCTGAGCCAGCGATTCAGCTCTGAAGGCGCTGCCGGCATGGACTCGCCCCGACGGCTGTTCCGCGATGCGCTGGTGGAGGCGCTCGCAGGGACGCCAGCGGCAAACGCCGGAATCAGCAAGCTTGTCGACTCGAGTGCCGCCAAGGCCCCGGACATGACGGTGATCGACGAGACCGCGACGTTCCTTTCAGGGCTGGGCTGGGGCGCGACGCCTTCGGTCGGCTCTTGACCGGTTCGAGTACCCAGGAAAAATCTCATGCACACGCCTCCGACCAGCCGCCGTCCATCCGTTGGTCAAGAAGATCTACGCGATCACAAGCACGCCAACCGTCCAAGCCAATCAAGCGCCGGCGGGCCTGGCCAAACGATGGTGGGCCCGCACCACGTGGCGCCTTCGCACAGGCGCACCCACACCACCGAAGTCCCCCGTTCGGCCCGCCCCGCTCTGAGTGATCGCTCGGCCCGTGTCGTTCAGCAACCCCCGTCGTCACCCGACGCGCCTTCGCGCCGCGAAAAGGACGGTCCTGTTGACCGCCCCGTGAGGGAAGGCGTCGCCGCGTTGTGGAAGAAGACGGCTTCGCAGCCCGCAAAGAGCCCAGAGACCAGGGCTGGCGAGCTTGCTCGCGGTGTCTGGCAGCTCGCGCAGGGGATCAAAGGGACACCCACGGAAAAGGCCAAGTTGCGTGAGATCCTGATCAGCGAGCTGATCCCGGGCTACGCGCAGGTCAGCTCCGCGCACGATCCAAGCGGAATGCTTGCGCTGACACGGAAGTTCGTGGAAGTCGCAGCCGAAAGCCAAGGTGAAGACGGTGCCGCCATCCAGGCATTCACCCAAGCGCTGATGCCTGTGTTTTCCGGCCCGCCCGCCGCGGGCAAGCCGCGGGGCAGCGGACATCCGGCCGCCCGCGGCGCCGTCCCCAGCCAGGATGTCGCGCCCCGCGGCAAATCCATCGCCTCCTTCTTCCGGCTCGGATCGAGCAAACTGCCCGCAGACTTGCAGGGCGTGGCCCATGACGAGAGCAAGCCGCGCGCGGCGCTGCGGCAAGCAATCAGCAACAAGGACGGTCTCAAGGTTGCCCTGGACGGCTTGGCCGGCAAGACGGGTGACCACTTCTACTCGCTCGCGCTCTTTGCCTGCGCGGAAATCACCGGCGGAGGGCTCAAGTCCGATCGCCTGGAGGAATTCGCAAACGCCCTGGCGAAATCCAGGATCAGCGAAATCCAGAAGGAACATCTGGTGTCCGCCATGGCCCATGTCCTGGCCGCGCAGGTGGATGGGGACCCGACCACGTCGATCTCGGGGCTCGGTAAAAAACTCACGAGCGCCGGGCTCGGCCATCTCGAGCACGCGGCCACGTCCGCGACGAAGCTGCCTCTGAGCAAACAGGTTCAACGGCAAGCTGAATACGACATCACCGCCGCCCGCTGGCGCCAGGAACTTCTTTTCCCGAACAAGAAGACCATCGCCCAGGCGGTGGCCAAGGTCCTGGCGCAGGCACCGGCCGCCGAACATCCGATCGCATGGGCTGCCTTCGCGCAGTGCATCCGCGACCACGCGGGGGAGGACTCGGCGCCGCTGATAAGCAGGCTCTTCAATGCCGTCATGGACAAGTACGAGGCCACGTACGGTGGGGATGCCATCGCTTTCGGATCTGTGGGCAAGTTGGTCAACGGGCTGCTTTCGCTCTCCGAGGCTGACGTGGTCGACCGTTGTGCGCGCGCAGGCGAATCGCTTACCCAGCTGCTTGGCTCACCCGCGCAGGATCGCATCGCGAGTGAAGTCGCGGCTCTGAGGCGGGATACGGCCGACGTGGGAGACTTCACCGCTGAAGTCGCTGGCGCGTTGACCAGGCTGGCGAAACCGATCGCCTATGACGACATCAGCGCGCAGGTGTTGAAGGCCCGCCACGAACGAGTCGGGTCTCCCGAGGGATGGGCGATCCAGCTGGCGGCCCTCACGAAGCAAGTGGCCAGCGACGGGCCAAGCGTCGACAAGATCAGAAGCATGGTGCTGGGCACGCCGACCAACGATCGCGCACGGCTCTTCGCTGCTTTCGACATCCTGGCCGAGGGCGGCAACCCGACTCACTTCGTTCGCGAACTGCTGCGCGATGCAGCCGCGCAAGGCAGCGATCAACATGGTTTTTCGCGGCTGCACACGGCCGGCGACAAGTTGGCCTGGCTCACCACGATCTTGTCTGAGATGGCCGACAAGAAGGCGCTGAGTGGGCGAAGCCGCGGTGCGCTCAGCGCGTACCTGGGTACGCTGAATCTGGACCCAGCAATGCTCCGGCAATGTCGAGCGACGATCGCCACGTACCCGGCTGCGCCGAACAGCCGGTGATCCAGTCAAATCACTCCCCCTTCGCCCCCGCAGCGAACCATGCCCCCACCAGCGCCCGCTCCTGCTCGGTCATGCCGGTGGAGTTGTTCATCGGCATGAGCCGGGTGACCACCACCTGCTGGTAGACCGACTGCGCGTGCTGGCGCAAACCCTCGGGCGAGTCCAGGCGCACGTTCTTCATCTGCAGTTGCGCGCCGTGGCACATCACGCAGCGCTGCTCCATCACCTGGCGCACGGCGGCGAATGAAGCCGCGGGGGCTGCGGCGGCGGGCGGCACGGCGGCCGGCACCATCCACCAGACGGTGGCGGCGATCACCGCCACGCCGGCCAGCGCGTAGGGCAAGGGGTTGCCATTGCGCCCCAGCTTCCAACCGTGGCGCAATACGAAGAACTGCCGGATGGCGGCGCCCGCGCCCATCATCAGCACCAGCACCACCCAGCTGTGCTCATGGCCCCAGGTGAAGGGGTAGTGGTTGGAGATCATGGTGAACAGCACCGGCAACGTGAAATACGTGTTGTGCACGCTGCGCTGCTTGCCGCGCCTGCCGTGGATGGGGTCCACCGGCTTGCCTTCGCGCATGGCGGCCACCATCTTGCGCTGGCCCGGAATGATCCAGAAGAACACGTTGGCGCTCATGGCGGTGGCCATCATGGCGCCCACCAGCAGGAAGGCGGCGCGGCCAGCGAACCACTGGCAGGCCAGCCACGAGGCCGCCACCACCAGGATGGACACGAGCACGCCCACGATGGTGTCGCCCTTGTCGCGGTCGCCGAACCAGCGGCAGATGAGGTCGTACAGCAGCCAGAAGGCGACCAGGAAACCAGTGGCCACGGCCACCGCCGTGCCGGGCGACCAGTCCATGCGCGCGGGGTCGATCAGGTAGGCCCGGGCATTGAAGAAGTACAGCACCGTGAGCAGGGCGAAGCCTGAGAGCCAGGTGCTGTAGCTCTCCCAGTAGAACCAGTGCAGGTGCTTGGGCAGTTGGGGCGGCGCCACCGTGAACTTGACCGGGTGGTAGAAGCCGCCGCCATGAACGGCCCACAGCTCGCCGCCCACGCCCTGGCGTTTGAGGTCTTCGTCCTCCGGGGGCGTGAGGCTGGAGTCGAGAAAAACGAAGTAGAACGAGGAACCGACCCAGGCGATGGCGGTCAGCACGTGCACCCACCGAAGCAGCAGGTTGGCCCAGTCGAGCAGATAAGTTTCCATGGCTTCTCAGCGACTGCTCACCACCGCGGGCGCTCTGAGCAGGAGACAGGCCGCGAACCCCGGGGGCACCGCTGCGGCCGATGAAGTGAAGGACCCGCCGAGTGTAGGCAAGCGCGGTTCATGCAGTTGAACGAAGCATCAGCAGTTGCGCCGCCACGCTGGCCGCGATCACCTCGGGCTCTTTGCCAGCGATGCCGGGCAGGCCGATGGGGCAGGTCACGGCCGCCAGCTCCTCGGGGCTGAAGCCGCGATCCTGCAACCGGTGGCGGAAGGTCGCCCACTTGGTGCGGCTACCGATCAGGCCGATGAAGGGCAGGTCGGCCCGCTCGCGCCGGCGGCGCAGGCAGGCGGCCACGATGTCCAAATCTTCGGCGTGGCTGAAGCTCATGATGAGCACCTGCGAGCCGGGCGTGAGGTCGGCCACCGCGGCCTGCACCGGGTCGGAGTGCTCGCAGTGCACGCGCGCAGGCAGCTGCTGGGGAAAGATCTCGTCGCGGCTGTCGATCCAGGTGACTGAGTAGGGCAGCGGCGCCAGCGCCTGCACCAGGGCGCGGCCCACGTGGCCCCCGCCGAACAGGGCCACCGGCAGCAAGGGCGGCGCCAGGCGGGCGGCCAGGTCCGGCGCGTCGGCGGCCTGCAGGTCTTCGAACTGCAGCACCACCACACCGCCGCAGCACTGACCCAGGCCGGGGCCGAGCGGCACGCGCAGGCCATCCGGCTCGCCGGTTGCGCGCCCCAGCCGCTCGCGGGCGCGGGCGATGGCCTGGTGTTCGAGCTGGCCGCCGCCGATGGTGCCGAACACCGCGTCGGCGAACACCACCATGCCCGTGCCGGCTTCACGCGGCACCGAGCCCTGGGTGGAGGCCACGCGCACGAGCACGGCACGTTGGTCGCGCAGTCGCAACGGAATAAGGGCGGATTCGAGGTCGTTCATGGGCACGAGGACCGTATCCTCGCAGGCTTAGCGAGGAGAGATGATGAAGCGCCCCGGCCCCCTTGGACGATTGAAGAGCCTGGCTGCCGGAGGCCTGGCCGGCCTGCTGGCGGCCTGCGCACCCAACCCGGTGTCGCGCGGCACCGTGGCCGGCACGCCGCCCGGGCCGGTGCCGCCGCCGCCGGGCGTGAGCGGCCAGCCGCCCCGGCCCGACGAACCCACCGTGGCCCCGGCCAGGCCCTCGACCCCCGGCACCTCGCTGGCACGCACGGCACGCGAGTACCGGCGCGACGGCGCCGGCCACCTGTACAAGCTGTACGCCAACCGCATCTATGCGGGCCGCTTGCCACCCATGCTGTATGCCGTGGGCGTGCTCGAGGTCGAGCTGGACGCGCGGGGCGAGCCCCGGCGCCTGCACTGGTTGCGGGCGCCCAAGCATGCACCGGAGGTGGTGGGGGAGATCGAGAAGCTGGTCCGCGCGGCCGCGCCCTACCCTGTGCCGCTGCGGCTGGGGAAGGTGACGTACACGGATACCTGGCTGTGGGATCGGAGTGGGCGTTTCCAGTTGGACACGCTGACCGAAGGGCAGGACTGATTCCCTAAGGGACAGGCTCCGCCTCGGGCTGAGCTGCTTCCGTTCGGGCTGAGCTGCTTCCGTTCGGGCTGAGCTGCTTCCGTTCGGGCTGAGCCGCTTCCGTTCGGGCTGAGCTGCTTCCGTTCGGGCTGAGCCTGTCGAAGCCTGCACCGCGCGACGGGCCCTTCGACAAGCCTGTCCTGAGCTTGTCGAAGGGCCCTCAACAAACCGCCTCTCGAACACCAGCACCCGTTCGGGCTGAGCGCGTCGAAGCCCTTGCGCGAACCCTTCGACAGGCTTGTATGGTTCGTAGCTCGACAACAAACCATCAAGAAAGGAGCAAGGTGCCGGAGTGGAGGGACATCGACAGGCATCGGCGAACAAAGCCCGTTCGACCGACACATTGAGTGAAAGCCCCACTCTGGCACCGAGCGTCGATTAGGAACCTAGCGCCGTTCCAAAGGAACGAGCGCCGATTTTTGCAAGCTGACGCCGCTGCAAGAGCCCCACTCCGGCCCCGGCATTTTGACAATGAATGAGGATCCGCAGAAAGCCCAGTTCTTCGGGGTGGACGTCGCCTCGGCGCACCTGGACATTTCATTGCACGGCAGCCAGCAGGTGCACCGCATCGACAACCAGGCCAAGGCCATCACGAAGTGGCTGAGGTCGGTACCGGCAGGCAGCTTCCTCGGCTTGGAGTCGACCGGGGCGTACCACCGGGAGCTGGCCCGTCTGGCCCATGCGCATGGAGTGGCCGTGTTCCTGCTCAACCCCCGGGACATCAAGCGCTACGCCCAGGGCCTTGGCCAGCGAGGAAAGACCGATCGGCTGGACGCGCGGGTGATCGCGCGCTTCGTACAGCGTGAGCACGACCAGCTGCGCACATGGCGCCCTTTGACGCAGCCGCAGGAGAGCCTGGATGCACTGCTGCGTGAGCGCACGCTGGTCCAAAAGCAACGAACCGCGCTGAAGCAGTCCCTGGTGCACCGACCCGCGCTCGCAGAGCTGATGGCCGATCTGCTGCAGGCCATGAAAGCCACACTCGACAAGCTGGAGCACTTGATCGTCAAAGCTACGCGCGAACTGCCAGATGGCGAAGCTGCCATGCGCTCAGTGACCTCGATCCCCGGCATCGGCGTGCTTACCGGGGCGCCCTGCTACGGCTGTTCACCCGCGCCGAGAACGCCTCGGCAGATGCGATCGTCGCCTTAACCGGCCTGGACCCCAGGCCCATGGACTCAGGCCAGCGCACAGGCATTCGCCGCCTGTCCAAACGCGGAGATACAGAGACCCGGCGCCTCTTGTACAACGCGGGCATGGCCGGGGCCAAGACCGACACCTGGCGGTGCATCTACGAGCGTGAGCGCGCCAAGGGTCTGTCGGCTACAGCCGCCCTGATGGCCTTGGCACGCCGCCTGGTTCGCATCGCCTACAGCCTCTTCAAGAGTGGCGGACAGTTCGACCGCAATCGCGTGATGATGGCTTGACCGAAACCATAGAACCTCGGGGCGAACGGAGGGGACGCCTGCCGAGCTACGAGCCTCGATAGGTCGAATAACTCCACGGACTGCACAGCAGCGGCACGTGGTAGTGCTGCGACGGCTCGGCAATCCCGAAGTCCAGCGTCACCCGATCCAGGAACGGCGGCTGCGGCAGTTGCACCCCGCGCGCCGCGAAATACGCGGCCACGTCGAACACCAGCCGCCAGCGCCCGACCCGGATCGAGGCGGCGTCCAGCAGCGGCCCATCGGGGTTGCGGCCATCCGCATTGAGCGTCACCTGCCGCACCAGCTGCGGCGGCTCGGCATCCAGATTCCACAACTCCACGCGCATGCCGGAAGCCGGCGTGCCGTGCATGGTGTCCAGGACGTGGGTGGTTAAAGGCATAGGTTCTGGAGATAGCAGGGACCGGCCCAAGGGTACCAAGCCGGCACCGCACGTCGGCACGTTCGGCGAACCCCAGCCCCTAAACTTGCCGCCATGCCCTACGACAGCACGGCCCCCTACCCCCGCGACCTGGTCGGCTATGGCCGCCATCCGCCTCGTGCGCAGTGGCCCGGCAATGCCCGTATCGCGCTGCAGTTCGTGCTCAATTACGAAGAAGGTGGTGAGAACGCGGTGCTTCATGGCGACGCCGGCTCCGAGCAGTTCCTGTCCGAGATGTTCAACCCGGCCAGCTACCCCGATCGGCACCTGAGCATGGAGAGCCTCTACGAGTACGGATCGCGCGTGGGCGTGTGGCGCATCCTGCGCGAGTTCGAGCGGCGCGGCTTGCCGCTCACGGTGTTCGGGGTCGGCATGGCGCTGGAGCGGCACCCCGAGCTCACCGCCGCTTTCGTCGAGGGGGGCCACGAGATCGCCTGCCACGGCTGGCGCTGGATCCACTACCAGCAGATGGACGAGGCCACCGAGCGCGAGCACCTGCAGCGCGGCATGGCCGTCATCGAGCGGCTCACCGGCCAGCGCCCGCTGGGCTGGTACACCGGGCGCGACAGCCCGAACACCCGCCGCCTGGTGGTGGACCACGGCGGCTTCGAATACGACAGCGATTACTACGGCGACGACCTGCCCTTCTGGATGCGGGTGCGCCGCACCGACGGCCAGGTGGTGCCGCACCTGGTGGTGCCGTACACGCTGGACTGCAACGACATGCGCTTCGCCCTGCCCCAGGGCTTCTCGCATGCCGACCCGTTCTTCCAGTACCTGCGCGACAGCTTCGACGCGCTCTATGCCGAGGGCGACGAGACGCCCCGCATGATGAGCGTGGGCATGCACTGCCGCCTGCTCGGCAGGCCGGGCCGCATCGTGGCGCTGCAACGCTTCCTGGACCACGTGCAGCGGCACGAGCGGGTCTGGGTGTGCCGCCGCATCGACATCGCACGGCACTGGAAGCAAGTGCATCCCTATCCAGCTTGAAGCAACGCATGGCCCTCACCCTCGCCCAGCTGAACTCCGCCCCAGAGCCCGAGGCCGTGCGCCTGCTCGAAGGCATCTACGAACACTCGCCCTGGGTGGCGCAGGCGGCGCTCGCCCAGCGGCCCTTCGCTTCGCTGGCCGCGCTCAAGCACGCGATGGCGCGGGCCGTGGCCGAGGCCGGCGAGGAACGCCAGCTCGCGCTGCTGCGCGCCCACCCCGAGCTGGCGGGCAAGGCCATGGTGAGCCAGACCCTCACCGCCGAATCCACCGGCGAGCAGAGCCGGGCCGGGCTGACCCACTGCACGCCGCAGGAGTTCGAGCGCCTGCAGCAGCTCAACGCCGCCTACGACGCGCGCTTCGGGTTCCCGTTCATCCTGGCCGTGCGGGGCCCGCGCGGCTCGGGCCTCACGCGCACGCAGATCATCGAAGCCTTCGAGCGGCGGCTGCACAACCCGCCCGCCTACGAGCGCGCCGAGTGCCTGCGCAACGTGCACCGCATCGCCGAGATCCGGCTCAACGACCGCTTCGGCGTCGAGCCGGCACGGGGCCGGCAGGTGTGGGACTGGCTCGACCAGCTCGCCGCCTTCAGCGACCCCGGCTTCGCCGAGCGCGGCCAGCTCACCGTGACCTACCTGACCGAGGCGCACCGCCAGGCCGCCGCCTTCATCGAGCGCGAGATGCGCGCCTGCGGCTTCGACGAGGTGACGCACGATGCCGTGGGCAACGTGGTGGGCGTCTACCACGGCAGCGACCCGCATGCCCCGCGCCTGCTCACCGGCTCGCATTACGACACGGTGCGCAACGGCGGCCGGTACGACGGGCGACTGGGCATCTTCGTGCCCATGGCCTGCGTGCGCGAGCTGGCAGGCCAGGGCCGGCGGCTGGCGCACGGCCTCGAGGTGGTGGCCTTCGCCGAAGAGGAAGGGCAGCGCTACAAGGCCACCTTCCTGGGGTCGGGTGCGCTGGTGGGGCAGTTCGACCCCGCCTGGCTCGACCAGACCGACGCGCAGGGCATCACCATGCGCCAGGCCATGCAGTCCGCCGGCCTGCCCGCCACGCTGGACGCCATCCACGCGCTGCGGCGCGAGCCGGCGCGTTACCTGGCCTTCGTCGAGGTGCACATCGAGCAGGGTCCGGTGCTCAACGAGCTGGACCTGCCGCTGGGCGTGGTCACCTCGATCAACGGCAGCGTGCGCCTGGCTTGCGCGGTGCAGGGCATGGCCAGCCACGCCGGCACCACGCCCATGGACCGGCGGCAGGACGCGGCCTGTGCCGTGGCCGAACTGGCCCTCTTCGTCGAGCGGCGCGCGGCGCGCGACGGCGATTCGGTGGGCACCGTGGGCATGCTGCAGGTGCCCGCCGGCTCGGTCAACGTGGTGCCCGGCCGCTGCGAGTTCTCGCTGGACCTGCGCGCACCGAGCGATGCCCAGCGCGACGCCCTGCTGGCCGACGTGCTGGCCGAGCTCGACGTGATCTGCCAGCGGCGCGGCACGCGGGCCCGGCATGAGCTGACGCTGCGCGCCTCGGCCGCGCCCAGCCACCCCGACTGGCAGCGGCGCTGGGAAGACGCCGTGCGCGGCGTGGGAGCGCCGGTGTTCCGCCTGCCCAGCGGCGCCGGCCACGACGCGATGAAGCTGCACGAGGCAATGCCGCAGGCCATGCTGTTCGTGCGCGGCGAGAACGCGGGCATCAGCCACAACCCGCTGGAGAGCACCACCTGCGACGACATCGACCTGGCAGTGCGGGCCTTCGCCCACCTGCTCGACCACCTCTGACGAATTCCATGACCGACGACCAACGCCTCGATGCCTGGATAGACGCGCACTTCGACGAGGAGGTGCGCTTCCTGCAGGAACTGGTGCGCGTGCCCACCGACACGCCCCCGGGCAACAACGCGCCCCATGCCGAACGAACGGCCGAACTGCTGGCCGGCTTCGGTCTGGATGCCGAAAAGCACCCCGTGCCGCAGGAAGAGGTGCAAGCCGCGGGCCTGCAGTCCATCACCAACCTGATCGTGCGCCGCCGCTATGGCGCGGGCCCCACCATCGCCTTGAACGCGCACGGTGACGTGGTGCCGCCTGGCGAAGGCTGGACGCACGACCCCTACGGCGCCGAGATCGTGGACGGCAAGCTCTACGGCCGCGCCGCCGCCGTGAGCAAGAGCGACTTCGCCACCTTCACCTTCGCGGTGCGCGCGCTCGAATCACTGGGCCTGCCGCTGCACGGCGGCGTGGAACTGCACTTCACCTACGACGAGGAATTCGGCGGCGAACTCGGCCCGGGCTGGCTGCTGCGCCACGGCCTCACGCGGCCCGACCTGATGATCGCCGCCGGCTTCAGCTACGAGGTGGTCACCGCCCACAACGGCTGCCTGCAGATGGAGGTGACGGTGCACGGCCGCATGGCCCACGCCGCCGTGCCCGACACCGGCATCGACGCATTGCAGGCGGCGGTGCGCATCCTGCAGGCCCTGTACGAGTGCAACACCCGCTACCGCCAGGTCTGCTCGCAGGTGCCCGGCATCAAGCACCCTTACCTCAACGTGGGCCGCATCGAAGGCGGCACCAACACCAACGTGGTTCCCGGCAAGGTGGTGCTCAAGCTCGATCGACGCATGATCCCCGAGGAAGACCCCGTGGCTGTCGAAGCCGAGATCCGCGGCGTGATCGAGACCGCCGCGCAACACGCACCCGGCGTGACCGTCGACATCAAGCGCCTGCTGCTGGCCCGCGCGCTGCAGCCGCTGGAAGGCAACCGCCCCCTGGTCGAGTCGCTGCAGCGCCACGCCCGGGCCGTCTTCGGCGAGCCCATCCCCGCCATGGGCACCCCGCTCTACACCGACGTGCGCCTCTACGGCGAAGCGGGCATTCCCGGCGTCATCTACGGCGCCGGCCCCCGCACCGTGCTCGAGTCGCACGCCAAGCGCGCCGACGAGCGCCTCGATCTCGACGACCTGCGTCGCGCCACGAAGGTGGTTGCCCGCACGCTGCACGAGTTGCTGGGCTAGGGGCTAGGGCCTAGGGGCAGGACCAGGGAACAGACACGCGCGTCGACAACAAGAGACGACGCCAAACGACAACTGGCCTCCCGAAGGAGGCCAGTCACCAGCCACCGCGAAGCGGTAGGCCTGTCCAGTGCCACCCAGGAACCGGCTTTGCCGGGCCTGCGGTGGCGCCCCCCTTGGGGGGACGCGCCGAAGGCGCTTCGGGGGGTTACCGGACTCGCCCGCGACGGAACAGGTTGACGATCGCCAGGAGGATGACCGCGCCAACCAGCGAAACCAGGATCGAGCCGATGCTGATGCCCTGGTTGATGGTGCCCACGCCCACCAGCGGCGAGATGAGCCAGCCACCCAACAGGGCGCCGACGATGCCGACGACCACGTTCAAGAGGATGCCCTGGCTGGCGTCCGTCCTCATGATGAGGCTGGCAAGCCATCCGACGATCCCACCGATGATCAACCAGATCAGAAAGTTCATAACCAACTCCTTAAGGCGCACGCGGCGCGGTTTGTTGAAAGCGGGCCCGCGCCCAAGGGCCCGGTCCCACCTACCACCTGAAGCGATGGCCGGTGTGATCAATATGGTTTTCTGGCCGAGGAAGCAGCGTAGTCGGCCAGAAGGGGTCACCGTGCGCGGGGACCTCATGGCGCCGTCAGATACGCCCTACCTCTGCCACGGCCCGGTGCGCCCCGGGGTGGGGATTCCTCCATGGAACGCACCACGGCGGGGCACGGACAATCCGGTCAGCCTGGCCCGCGGGTCGGCACCGTTCTTGCTCGAGCTGCTCAACGATTGAACCTGTAGAACCTCCGAAGGAAACCGCATGACCACCAAGAGGACCTTCCTCAAGACCGCCGCCGCGCTCACCCTGGCGGCCGGCTTCGCCAGCGCGCAGGCGCAGGCCCTGACTCCCGTGAAGTTCCAGCTCGACTGGCGTTTCGAAGGACCGGCCGCCCTGTTCCTGCTGCCGGTTGCCAAGGGCTACTTCAAGCAGGCCGGGCTGGACGTGACGGTGGACGCCGGCAACGGCTCGGGCGGCGCCGTGACTCGGGTGGCTTCAGGCACCTACGACATGGGCTTCGCCGACCTGGCCGCGCTGATGGAGTTCCACGCCAACAACCCCGACGCGCCCAACAAGCCGGTGGCCGTGATGGTGGTCTACAACAACACGCCGGCCTCGGTGATGGCGCTCAAGAAGTCGGGCATCACCAAGCCGGCCGACCTGGCCGGCAAGAAGCTCGGGGCGCCCGTGTTCGACGCCGGCCGGCGCGCCTTCCCGATCTTCCAGAAGGCCAACAACGTGGGCACGGTCAACTGGACCGCCATGGACCCGCCGCTGCGCGAAACCATGCTGGCGCGCGGCGACGTCGACGCCATCACCGGCTTCACCTTCACCTCGCTGCTCAACCTCGAAGCGCGCGGCGTCAAGGCCGACGACGTGGTGGTGCTGCCCTACCCCACCTACGGGGTCAAGCTGTACGGCAACGTGATCATCGCCAGCCCGCGCTTCCTCAAGGAAAAGCCGGAGGCGGTGCGCGCCTTCCTGACGGCCTTCACCAAGGGCGCCAAGGAGGTCATGGCCAACCCCGAGGCCGCCATCGAGTACGTCAAGCAGCGCGACGGCATCATCAACTCGGCCCTGGAGACACGCCGGCTCAAGCTGGCCATCGACAGCGTGATCGCCAGCCCCGACGCCCGCGCCGAAGGCTTCGGCCAGCTCAACCCGGCGCGCCTGTCGCTGATGGCCTCGCAGGTGTCCGACGCCTTCGGCACCAAGACGCGGGTCGACCCGCAGGCCGTGTGGAACGGCTCCTTCCTGCCGGCCAAGGCCGAGCTGAACGTGCTGCCGCCGGCCAAGCGATGAGGCCTGAGGCGACCGCCACGGGGGGGCAGCCCCCCTTTTTTGTGGACTTCGAGGACGTCTGGCTCGCCTACAACGACGAGCTGCTGGCGCAGGACCATTTCGCGGTGGAGGCCATCGACCTGAAGGTGCGGCGCGGCGAGTTCATTGCCATCGTCGGCCCCTCGGGCTGCGGCAAGTCCACCTTCATGAAGCTGGCCACGGGGCTGCGCATGCCCTCGCGCGGGCGCATCCGCATCGACGGCCAGCCCGTCACCGGGCCGGTGAAGATCTCGGGCATGGCCTTCCAGGCGCCCTCGCTGCTGCCCTGGCGCACGACGGTGGACAACGTGCTGCTGCCGCTGGAGATCGTGGAGCCCTACCGCAGCCAGTTCAAGCAGCGCCGCGGCGAGTTCGAGCAGCGGGCCCGGGCGCTGCTGCAGAAGGTGGGCCTGGGTGGCTACGAGGACCAGTTTCCCTGGCAGCTTTCGGGCGGCATGCAGCAGCGCGCCAGCATCTGCCGCGCCCTCATCCACGAACCCCAGATGCTGCTGCTGGACGAACCCTTCGGCGCGCTCGATGCCTTCACCCGCGAAGAGCTGTGGTGCATCCTGCGCGACCTTTGGACCGAGCAGCGCTTCAACGTCATCCTGGTCACGCACGACCTGCGTGAATCCGTCTTCCTGGCCGACACGGTCTACGTCATGAGCAAGAGCCCCGGCCGCTTCGTCGTGCGGCGCGAGATCGACCTGCCCCAGCCGCGCGAGCTGGAGATCACCTACACCAAGGAATTCACCGACGTGGTGCACGAGTTGCGTGGCCACATCGGCGCCATCCGGCGCGGCACTGCGGCGCCCGCCGTGGAGGCGAAACCATGACCGCGGCCAGCCGCCGCCGCCAGCTCGAGCGCTGGTCGCCCTGGGTGCTGCTGGTCCTGACCATCGCCATCTGGCAGGCCATCTGCATGGCCTTCAACGTGTCCGAGTTCATCTTCCCCAGCCCGGCGCGCATCTGGACCCAGCTGGTGGAGTTTCGCGGGGTGATCGCGGCGCACGCCTGGCGCACCTACTGGGTGACCATGGCCGGCTTCGGCCTGGCCATCGTGGTGGGCCTGCTGCTCGGGTTCCTGATCGGCAGCTCGCGCCTGGCCTATGCCGCGGTCTACCCGCTGATGACGGCCTTCAACGCACTGCCCAAGGCGGCCTTCGTGCCCATCCTGGTGGTGTGGTTCGGCATCGGCATCGGCCCGGCCATCCTCACGGCCTTCCTGATCTCGTTCTTTCCCATCATGGTGAACATCGCCACCGGCCTGGCCACGCTCGAACCCGAGCTGGAGGACGTGCTGCGCGTGCTGGGCGCCAAGCGCTGGGACGTGCTGGTGAAGGTGGGCCTGCCGCGCTCCATGCCCTACTTTTTCGGCTCGCTCAAGGTGGCGATCACGCTGGCCTTCGTGGGCACCACGGTGTCGGAGATGACCGCCGCCAACGAGGGCATCGGCTACCTGCTGATCTCGGCGGGCTCGGCGATGCAGATGGGCCTGGCCTTCGCGGGGCTGGTGGTGGTGGGTGCGATGGCCATGGCGATGTACGAGTTGTTCAGCTACGTGGAGAAGCACACCACCGGTTGGGCCCATCGGGGCTCCCAGGCTTGACCCCCCCGAAGCGCCTGCGGCGCCTCCCACCCGAGGAGGGGGGCGCCACCAGCGGCCCGGCCCAGCCGGTTCCGCGGTGGTCCTGGTGCCCGGACACTTCGCGCGGACGGGTTGGCCCCTGAAATGACCTGGACCGGCCGCTTGCGGCTGCACTACCGGACGCAGGCCGGCCGCACCCTCGCGCGCTTCGAGCACGAAGGGCCGCTGCGCATCCTGCAAAGCCTCCACCCGGAGGGCGAGGCCATCTGCCACAACGTGCTGGTGCATCCGCCCAGTGGCCTGGTCGGTGGTGACGCGCTCGACATCGCCGTCCACGTCGATGCCAGCGCCCACGGCCTGGTCACCACGCCGGGAGCGGCCCGCTTCTACCGCAGCGACGGACCCCTCGCGGTGCAGCGCACGCAGCTGCATCTGGCGGAGGGCGCCCGCTTCGAGTGGCTGCCGCAGGAGACGCTGTGCTACAGCGGCTGCCACGCCGAGAACCGGCTGGTGATGCAGCTCGAGCCAGGGGCCGAGGTGATGGGCTGGGACCTCACCGCGCTGGGGCTGCCGGCGGCCGGCAAGCCGTTCGAGTCCGGCAGCGTGCTGCAGCACCTGGAGCTCGAGGACGGCTGGCTGGAGCGCGGGCGCATCGACGCAGGTGACAGGCGGCTGATGGATGGCCCGCTGGGCCTGGCGGGTCACCGCTGCATGGGCACGCTCTTTTTCGCCAGCGGCACCGAGCTGGGCCGAGACCGCCGCGAGCGGGCGCTGGCCTGCGCCCGCGAGGTGATCGATGCCGACGAATGGCGGGCCTGCGCGGGGGCCACCGCGCCCGACGCGCGGGTGCTGGTGGTGCGGGTGCTGGCACCGCTGGTCGAGCCGGCGATGGCAGTGCTCAAGGACGTGCGTCGGGCCTGGCGACGCGAACTGTGGGATCTGGCGGCGCCCAGCCTGCGCACTTGGGCGCTGTAGCCCGGCGGCGGGCGGCGCGAGCGTCCGTCCTACGGTGGGATCGTCCTTTGGATGGGCATCAATGGCATGGGTCTCCGGCTCGTCGGAGGGCGCGTGCGTTTCACACTGGTGGGACTCGAAACAGAAGGGTCTCCCATGAAGAAGCCCGCGCAACGCACCCGCAAGATCCAGCCCGGTCGCCGCGGTCTGGCCGCCTTCAGCGCCACCGCGCTGATCGCCATGGCAGCCGGAGCCCAGGTCCTGGGCAGTGACCACCTGGGCTTCTCCGAACAACTGCAGGCCTGCCGCTCCGGCGCGACCTGGCAGGCGCGCGAAGCCTGCATGGACGAGGCGCGTGCCGCCCAGGCCGCACGACAGCGCGGCACGCTCGCCAACGATGCGGCCTACGAATCGAATGCCCTGGCGCGCTGCGACGTCTTCAAGGAAGAACAGGACAAGCGCGCGTGTCACGCGCGCGTGCTGGGCCCGGGCGAAACCAGCGGAAGCGTCGCCAGTGGCGGCATCTTGCGCAGCTACGACTACACGGTGCCGGCCGGACAGGCGATGGGTGCCGGCACGGAGCCCGCCGCCGCGCCGCCCACGTCGCTGGGCGCCACCCCGATCCCGCCGCTGGGAACTGGCGCGCTGCCGCCGGCCTTCCCTGTCTTTCCCAAGTGAAGGGTTGCCCATGGCCATCGATTCGTCCGAGCAGAACAAACCCGCCGACAAGGCGGCGCATGGCTACCGCAACGAGGTGAGCTGGGAGCACGGCAAGGGTCGCCAGCCCTACGAGAACCAGCGTGATGCGCCATCAGAGTCGCCGCCGGGCAGCCCCGAATGGGCCGAAGGCGACCGCGGCACCCACTCGGGCGAGAACCTCCAGCAGCTCGAAGACGTGAAGCGCAAGCCCTGAGCTTCAACCAGGAAGCACGTGTATAAGAGCGGTTCCCGAGCGCTTGCGGGGCCCGCGCGCCCTCGTACGAAACACCCCAGACGTTTGCATCCTGTCACAGCGAATCCGCGCTCAACGGCTGAAGAATCCCGCCGAGCTTGAGTTTGTACGGAGGAGCTGATGAACAGGACTCGAATCCCGGCGGGGCTTCGCCCGCTGGCCGGCGCAACGCTGCTGCTCTGGCTGGCCGCCTGTGGCGGCGGCGGCGGCACCGATGTGAACGCCTCGCGCGGCACGGTCGACGCGGCCGCACCGCCTGCCGCCGAGGCGCCGGCCACGCCCGTCGCGCCACCGGCTCCGGCCGCCAGCGATGCCGCCGCGCCGGTCCCCGCACCCGCACCCGCGCCCGTGTCCGTCACCGCCCAGGCGCCGTTGCTGGGCGATTGCGAGCTGTTCCCGGCCGATGCGGTGTTCAACACCCGCATCGACGACGCCTCGCGCTTCCCCGCGCATGCCGACAGCGCCCGCTGGATCAACCTGGTCGGCGGCTCGACGCGTTTTCGCGCCGACTGGTGGCGCAGCGAAGACCCCACCCAGCGCGATGCGTACTACGGCATCCCGGTCAACCTGGTGGACGGCACGTCCGCCAGCACCGACTGGGCGCCACTCTCCTATGACTTCCGCAGCTCCGGCGTGAGCAGCGACGTGGGCTGGCCGCACGAGAGCGACTGCGCCGTGGCCGAGGGCGATGGCTTCGGCATCGCCCGCAACTGCAGCAACGTGCCGTCGGGCTCGCGGCGCTTTCCCATCCCCAAGTTCGACCTGAAGAACGAGGGTGGCACCTGCAACGACCCCAACACCTGCGGCGACCACCACCTGCTGGTGGTCGAGCAGGGCGCCTGCCGGCTGTGGGAAGGTTTCGCCACCTACAAGCTCAACGGCAGCTGGTACTCGCTGGCCACGGCCGCGTGGAACCTCAAGTCGCTGGACCTGCGCCCCGACACCTGGACCGCCGCCGACGCGGCCGGCCTGCCCATCACGCCCTTCCTGGTGAAGGCGGCCGAGGCTTCGGCCGGCGAGATCCGCCATGCCTTGCGCGTCACCTTCCGCGACGCCGTGCTGGCGCGCCAGCACACCTGGCCGGCGCGGCACTTCGCCGGCGGCGACACGCCCGGCGGCATTCCCTTCGGCGCGGTGCTGCGTCTGAAATCCGACTTCGTCATCCCCGACCACTGGACCACGCAGGCGAAAGCCATCGCCACCGCGGCCAAGCGCTATGGGCTGTACGTGTCGGACATCGGCATGGACTTCTACGTGCAGGGCGAGCCCAGCGTGCAGTGGGACGAGCGAACCTTCGGCCAGGTGAGCGCCATCCCGCTGTCGCAGATGGAGTTCGTGGACCTCGGCGCGATCACGCGTGATCCGCGTTTTTCGAGGGACTCGATGGCGGCGCAGTGGCGGTGAGGCCAAGCCGAGAGAGCTTTCAATCCGACGGCCGGCCAGCCGCCGCTTCGCGCGCGCCCGACTCTGCGACCGCGTGCTCGCCGGCCGCGCGAATCAGGTTGGCATCGACGCCATCGGGGTGCGAAGTGCGAGTTCGGCCTGGCCGCCGCGGACCGTCCAGTCCGGGACGATGCGCAGCGATCGGAACAAGCCGATGAAGCCCTGCGTGGCGGGCCACGGTAAACCGCCGAGTCGTAACCGACTCCTGCGACCCCTTCCCAGCCGCACCTGCTTACCAGCCGCCGGGGTTTTCGGCGATCTGGGTGAGGACGTGGCGGACTCGCATCTGGATCAGGGACATGTCCACTCCGCCGCTCCTGACCGCGATGTCGCTGGCTACCCGTCGGGAGAGTCTCCCGACATCTTCCGGGCCGATCTCCCCACGCTCGGCCGCCTGCGCGAACAGGCGCGACACGTACGCCTCGACGTCTTCAAGCCCGAGCTTCCCCGGAAGCGGCGGGGCCGAGGGTCGGACCGGAGCAGCCGCCTTGCTCTCCCGAACAGGAGCGGCCGGCCCAGGCTCGCTCGCGGCGGCCGCCTTCTGCCGGGCCTGTCGTGACGTTGACTCGCTGATGCGCGCGGCGACCATCGCTTGAATCACGCTTGCATCGAGGCCGCGAGTGTTCACAAGAGCCAACTTCCGGACGTCCCTCATCAGGCTGTTCGAGATGCCCGGATCCACGCCGCCCCACCGGTGGACGAGCCGGGTCGCGTAGGCCTCAGCACGGTAGGGCGCGAGCAAACCCTGGTCCTTGAGGATGGCGCCGGGAACGAGTCTTTCGACCACGCTGTCCACCGCGCCCTGGATATCCCAGGAATTCATGGCGCTGCGCGGTGCCGCATTGACGTCGAGTGCCGTGCGGATGGCTTCTTGCGCTTGATCCTTGATCCCGGCCTCGGTGAAGACGAACTGAGCGTACTGGCGCCGGAATTCCTGAAATTTCTGCGCCGGGATCTTCCGATTGCCCGCAAATAGCTTCCGCAACTGCTGGGTTGCTGTTCGCCCGATTTCATCGTCGCCCTGGGTACCGGCGCGCCGTCCTGGTCCCTCTGCGGCGCCGCCGGCCTTGCGGTCGTCGCCGCCCCACGCCTGGGTGGGGGCCCTCGACTCGCAGCTGCGCGAGGTCACGGTGCGAGCCGGTGGTGCCACGGGATCCGCCGCCATTGCAGGGAGCACCTGTCGCCTGAGTGGTTGGGGCGTCACGCGCACTCGCGCCTGTTGAGGCGCGGCACCCGCGGGCGGGGGAGAAGTTCGGAAGCAGCAGAACATGTCTATGAGCCTTCAAGTAACGAGAGGGCTCGCGCCGACGCGCCCGTCGCGCCAGTTCAGCCCGCCTCCTGGGTGCCCAGGCCAGCCTGCGAAGCTGATGAGGGACTGACGCAGGGCAGCTCTCAGATCGCAACCAGCTGCCGCACGCCCTGCATCTGCGACCCCGGCCCCCGCGCGATCACCTCGCCACGCTCCATCACCAGGTAGTGGTCGGCCAGTTCCTCGGCGAAGTCGACGTACTGCTCGACCAGCAGCACCGCCATGGGCCGGCCGTCCAGGCCCTCGCGCGCCAGCCTGCGGATCACGCGGCCGATGTCCTTGATGATGTTCGGCTGGATGCCCTCGGTGGGTTCGTCCAGGATCACCACGCGCGGGTTCGCCGCCAGGGCCCGCGCGATCGCCAGTTGCTGCTGCTGCCCGCCGGACAGATCGCCGCCGCGCCGGTGCAGCATCTGCTTGAGCACCGGGAACAGCTCGAAGAGTTGCGGCGGCACCGGCGTGCCAGAGGGCTGGCTGGCCAGGCCCATGCGCAGGTTGTCCTGCACCGACAGGCGGGCAAAGATCTCGCGGCCTTGCGGCACGAAGCCGATGCCGGCGCGGGCCCGCTGGTACGGCGTCCAGCGCTCGATGCGTTGGCCGTCCAGTTCGATGGCGCCGCTCTTGATCGGCACCAGGCCCATGAGCGACTTGAGCAAGGTGGTCTTGCCCACGCCGTTGCGGCCGAGCAGCACGGTGACCTGGCCGGCGGGCACTTCCAGGCTCACGTCGCGCAGGATGTGCGAGCCGCCGTAGTACTGGTGGATGTTCTTGGCGATCAGCATGTCACCTCCCCAAATAGACCTCGATCACGCGCTCGTCGGCCTGCACCTCGTCCAGCGTGCCCTGCGCCAGCACCGAGCCGTCGCACAGCACGGTGACGATGTCGCTGATGCGGCGGATGAAGCTCATGTCGTGCTCCACCACCATCAGCGAGTGCCGGCCCTTGAGCGAGAGGAACAGCTCCGCCGTGCGCACGGTCTCTTCGTCGGTCATGCCGGCCACGGGTTCGTCCAGCAGCAGCAGCCTGGGCTGCTGCATCAGCAGCATGCCGATCTCCAGCCATTGCTTCTGCCCGTGGCTGAGCGTGCCGGCCTGGCGCGTGACGGCGTCGGCCAGGTGGATGGTGTGCAGCACCTCGGCCAGCCGGTCGGCCTGCGCCGAATCGATGCGAAAGCGCATGGAGGCCGCCACGCCCTTGTCCGTCCTGAGCGACAGCTCCAGGTTCTCATAGACGGTGAGTTGCTCGTAGACGGTGGGCTTCTGGAACTTGCGGCCGATGCCCAGTTCAGCGATCTGCGGTTCGGTGTGGCGCAGCAGGTCAATGGTGCTGCCGAAGTACACCGTGCCCGCGTCGGGCCGGGTCTTGCCGGTGATGATGTCCATCATCGTGGTCTTGCCGGCGCCGTTGGGGCCGATGACGCAGCGCAGCTCACCGGGCGCGATGTCCAGCGAGAGCCGGTCGATGGCCTTGAAGCCGTCGAAGCTCACGCTCACGTCTTCCAGGTAGAGGATGCGGCCGTGCGTCACGTCCACTTCGCCGGGTACGGCGGGGCGGGCGAAGCCGGCCTGCCGCCCGCCTGATTCGGTGGCATGCCGCGCGGCGGCTTCGTGGGTGGCCAGGCGCTGTGCGCCGGCTTCGAGCAGGTCGGGGGTCATGAACGATCTCCCCGGCGCAGCAGGCCCATGAGGCCGCGCGGCATGAACAGGGTGACGGCGATGAAGAGCGCACCCAGGAAGTACAGCCAGAACTCCGGCGCGGTGACGGTGAGCCAGCTCTTGGCGCCGTTGACCAGGAAGGCGCCGACGATGGGCCCCACCAGCGTGGCGCGCCCGCCCACGGCCGCCCAGACGGCGATCTCGATCGAGGCGGCCGGGCTCATCTCGCCCGGGTTGATGATGCCCACCTGCGGCACGTACAGCGCGCCGGCCACGCCGCACATCATGGCCGAGATGACCCACACCGCCAGCTTGTAGTGCACGGGGTTGTAGCCGGAGAACATGACGCGCGTCTCCGCATCACGCACGGCCTGCAGCACGCGGCCGAAGCGCTGCGTGACCAGCCAGCGCGACAGCAGCAGGAAGCCGAGCAGCGCGATCCCGGTGAGGACGAACAGCACCATGCGCGTCTGCGGCGTGGCGATGGCAAACCCCAGGATGCGCTTGAAGTCGGTGAAGCCGTTGTTGCCGCCGAAGCCGGTCTCGTTGCGGAAGAACAGCAGCATGGCCGCATAGGTGAGGGCCTGCGTGATGATGGAGAAGTACACGCCCTTGATGCGCGAGCGGAAGGCGAAGTAGCCGAACACGAAGGCCACCACGCCGGGCACCGCCAGCACCAGCACCAGGGTGGCGGCGAAGCTGTCGGAGAGTGCCCAGTGCCAGGGCAGCTCCTTCCAGTCGAGGAACACCATGAAGTCGGGCAGCTCGCTGCGGTAGTTGCCCTCGCGGCCGATCTGGCGCATGAGGTACATGCCCATGACATAGCCGCCGAGCGCGAAGAACAGCCCGTGGCCCAGCGAGAGGATGCCGGTGTAGCCCCAGATCAGGTCCATGGCCAGCGCACAGATGGCCAGGCACATGATCTTGCCGACCAGGGCGACGGCGTAGTCGCTCAGGTGCAGCGGGCTGTCCGGCGGCACCCACAGGTTCGCCACCGGCGCCAGCGCGCAGACCACCAGCAGCGCGAACAGGAAGGCCGCCCAGGCCGGCTTCGACAGCAGGGGCGCGCGGGTGGGCAGCCCGGTCGCCGCGCTCGGGGTGTTCACGATCCGGTCGGGAGCACGGTCCATGGTCAGGCCTCCCTGCCCTTGAGGGCGAACAAACCTTGCGGCCGCTTCTGGATGACCAGCACGATCATCACCAGCACCGCGATCTTGGCCAGCACCGCGCCGGCCCAGCCTTCGAGAAACTTGTTGATAACGCCCAGTCCGAGCGCGGCGTAGACGGTGCCGGCGAGTTGGCCCACGCCGCCCAGCACCACCACCATGAAGGCATCGACGATGTAGCTCTGGCCAAGGTCCGGTCCCACGTTGCCCACCTGGCTCAGGGCGCAGCCGGCCAGGCCGGCGATGCCCGAGCCCAGCGCGAAGGCCAGGGTGTCGGTGCGCGCGGTGTTCACGCCCATGCAGGCGGCGATGGGCCGGTTCTGCGTGACCCCGCGCACGAACAACCCCAGCCGCGTGCGCGCGATCAGCCAGGCGACGGCGGCGAGCACCGCCAGCGCGAAGCCGATGATGACGATGCGGTTCCAGGGCAACTGCAGGCTGCCCAGCACCACCACGCCGCCACTCATCCAGCTGGGGTTCTCCACGCCCACGTTCTGCGCGCCGAACACGCTGCGCACCCCCTGCATCAGCATGAGGCTGATGCCCCAGGTCGCCAGCAGCGTCTCGAGCGGACGGCCGTACAGGAAGCGGATCACGCCCCGTTCGAGGATGGCCCCCATCAGGGCCGAGGCGCCGAAGGCCACCGGCACGGCGGCCACCAGGTAGAAGTCGAACGCGCCGGGCGCGAAGCGCTGGAACAGCCCCTGCACCACGTAGGTGGCGTAGGCGCCGATCATCATCAGCTCGCCGTGCGCCATGTTGATCACGCCCATCAGGCCGTAGGTGATGGCCAGTCCCAGGGCCACCAGCAACAGGATGGAGCCCAGGCTGATGCCGGAGAACACCTGCCCGGCCCGCTCGGCCCAGGCCAGGCGCGATTCGACGCTGCGCAGCGCTGACTGCATGGCGGCGCGGGCCGCCGGGTCCCGTTCGGCCGCGATGCGTTCGAGCAGCAGGGTCCTGGTCGCCGGGCTGCGGCTCTCGGCCAGCGCCAGGGCGGCTTCGCGCCGCTTGGCGGCGTCGTCGCTGGCCAGCATCACGGCGGCGCGAAGCAGCTCGAGCTGCGCGCGGATGGATGCGTCGGTCTCGGCCTGCAGCGCCTTGTCGATGAGGGGCAGGCGGGACTCGTCGGGTTCGCTCGCCAGGGAACGAACGGCCTGCGCACGCTCGCGGGCATCCGTGGAGAACAAGCGGATGCCGGCCAGCGCGGTCTCGATCTCGCCGCGCATGCGGTTGTTGCTGATCACGTCCTCGGCATCGGCAGGCAGGTCCGCGGGCTGGCCGCTCACCGCATCGACCGCCTGCTCGCCGCGGACGATGAACACGCGATTGCCGGCCACTTTGACGGCGTCGTCGGCCAGGGCTTGCAGCAGCTGCGTGGCCTGTGGATCGGCGGCGCCTGCCGCCTGCTGCACGGCCTGGATGCGGGCATCGGTTTCGCCTGCGGCCATGGCGAGGGCCTGCTCGGGCGTGAGTGCGTGGGCCGCGCTGGAGGCGTAGATGGCTAGGAGCAGGAGAAGGATGCGGAACATGGGACCTTGGTTGGCGGGGGCTTCGACAGGCTCAGCCCGAACGGAGGGGGAATCAGCCGGAACGGAGGGGGGCTCCACTCGAACGGAGGGGGGCTCAGCTCGAACGGAGGGGGATACACACCCCCCGTTCTCCCTGAGCTTGTCGAAGGGCCCTTCACGCGGTGCATACCCGTTCTCCCTGAGCTCGTCGAAGGCCCCTTCACGCGGTGCATACCCGTTCTCCCTGAGCTCGTCGAGGGCCCATCACGCGGTGCATACCCGTTCTCCCTGAGCTCGTCGAAGGGCCCTTCACGGGGTGCAGGCTTCGACAGGCCTGTCCTGAGCTTGTCGAAGGGCCCAGCCCGAACGCGGCAGGACGCGGAGCACCCGTCCGACGGCAAGGCGGCCCTCGGCCGCTGACGCCCCCTCCAGGGCCACCGCGGAACCGGCTTTGCCGGGCCGCTGGTGGCGCCCCCTCGGGGGGAGGCGCCGAAGGCGCTTCGGGGGGGTCAAACCTTCGACTTGCCGTCCGGTTCGTCCTTCTTCTTGTCATTCCCCTCGATGAACGGAGACCAGGGCTTGGCCTTCACCGGACCCGGCGTCTTCCACACCACGTTGAACTGCCCGTCCGCCCTCACCTCGCCGATGAACACCGGCTTGTGCAGGTGGTGGTTCTTCTCGTCCATCTTGGCCATGAAGCCCGAGGGCGCCTTGAAGGTCTGGCCGGCCATGGCGGCGATCACCTTGTCGGTGTCGGTGCTCTTGGCCTTCTCCACCGCCTGCTTCCACATGTAGATGCCGATGTAGGTGGCCTCCATCGGGTCGTTGGTCAGCGGCTTGTCCTTGTGGCCGGCGATGTTCTTGGCCTTGGCATACGCGGCCCACTTCTTCGTGAACTCGTCGTTGGCCGGGTTCTTCACCGACATGAAGTAGTTCCACGCGGCCAGGTGGCCCACCAGCGGCTTGGTGTCGACGCCGCGCAGTTCCTCCTCGCCCACCGAGAAGGCGACCACCGGCACGTCCTTGGCCTTCAGCCCGGCGTTGCCCAGCTCCTTGTAGAAAGGCACGTTGGAGTCGCCGTTGATGGTGGAGATCACCGCCGTCTTGCCACCCGCCGAGAACTTCTTGATGTCGGCGACGATGGTCTGGTAGTCGCTGTGGCCGAAGGGGGTGTACTTCTCGTCGATGTCCGAGTCCTTCACGCCCTTGCTCTTGAGGAAGGCGCGCAGGATTTTGTTGGTGGTGCGCGGGTACACGTAGTCGGTGCCCAGGAGCACGAAGCGCTTGGCGCCTCCGCCATCCTTGGACATCAGGTATTCCACCGCCGGAATCGCCTGCTGGTTGGGCGCCGCGCCGGTGTAGAACACGTTCTTGGACAGCTCCTCGCCCTCGTATTGCACGGGGTAGAACAAGAGCCCGTTGAGTTCTTCGAACACCGGCAGCACCGACTTGCGCGAGACGCTGGTCCAGCAGCCGAACACGGCCGCCACCTTGTCCTGCGTCAGCAGCTGGCGGGTCTTTTCGGCGAACAGCGGCCAGTTGGACGCGGGGTCCACGACCACGGGCTCGAGCTTCTTGCCCAGCACGCCGCCCTTGGCATTGATCTCCTCGATGGCCATGAGGGCCGTGTCCTTGAGCACGGTCTCGGAGATGGCCATGGTGCCCGATAGGCTGTGGAGGATGCCGACCTTGATGGTGTTGCCGGAGGTCTGCGCCAAGGCGGCGGGAACGACACCGGCCATGGCCGCCATCGCGGCGGCCGCGGTGATGGCCTGAAGGGTGAAACGACGTTGCATGCGCACTCCTGGTGGGATGGATCAAGTGAAAGCTCGATCGCCGGGAGTGGCTTTCAGAAGAATGGCGGCGCCCCGACGATGGAACTCATCGTAGGAAGCAGCCGGGTTGCGGCCAATACGCCACCTGGCGTATGGCTGGTCGACGGGATGAGTGACAACAAGGACGCGATAGCGTCACTTTCTGGACGGGGCCGCGGTTCGCGACGCCTCGGCTATTGCCCATTCGATCATGCGATCGACAGGACCCACATCCACGAAATCGCGCTTATGGCCGAGGTGCGATACAGCGCGAAGGCGCGCACGTTCCGCACGGTTCGGATCGAGCTCGCCCCGCGCGACCGCCGCGTCGATCCGACTGTTGACGTATCCCCAGATGGCATTGCTCGGCATCTGCTGCGCAGGCGGTGGTTCATTGCCCTCGGTACGCCACCCCTCGACGTCGGCGAGACCGGACCGATCCGCGGTCGGACCGCCTGGCCCAGCGCTGCCCTTGGACTCGGCCCGACCGGCACCCGCCGAAGCCGAGTGGGAGGAAAGATGCAGGCGGGACACGCCCCCGTGCGGTGCCTCTGCCATCGGCTGGTGGTCGGCAGGACGGAATGGGTTCGAATGATCCGAGTGCACTTTCATCGAGGCCATCAGCCCGGTCGGAACGGCGGGATGCCGCGACCCGCCTTCACCGGCAACCGCGCGTGCCCGCGCCACAGGCAGTCCCGGCTGTTGCGAGTCGTACAGCGACGCACCTTCGTCGGCACGCTGTAGTCCGGGTGAATGAGTCAGCTCGAACATCGATGGGTGCCGTCTCAAATCGGCTACTGCGTTTCTGACGGATGCGGAGATCACCGCGAGAGGAAGGAAGTCAACGCAAACCCCGATGTGCACCAGCACGTGCTGACGGGCCTGGGCAAGGCGTGCCGAAGGGAGCTCGCCACGCTGTACAGCGGCATCTATCTCCTGGTGGGCAACCCCCATCACCTCGGAGCCGCGGACCATCCCCGCAGGCACGGGCGCAGTCCGCTCGGCGCGCCGCGCCGAGGCTGCAGGTGGCCCGCCTGCGTCCGGTGCCCGTGCCACCTGCTTGTGGTCCGCAGGACGGGAGGGAACTGGATGCTCCGAGGGCACTTTCATCGAGGCCATCAGCTCGGCCGGAACGGCGGGATGGCGCGACGCGCTCTGGCCGACACCCGCGCCTGGTGGCAAAGCTGGCCGGGCGAAGCGGCTGGAAGCGAAGAGGGAAGGGTCCGACTCCGCCTCGAGCTTGTCTTCTCCACCGCCCAGGGCCTGCTGGCGAGCGGCCGACAGGCGCTGCTGGACATCCTGGCCAGGGCCAGTTGGCACGCCAGGTTCGAGCTGCCGGACTCCCCGGCCGAGGGCCCCGGGAACTGCCGACGGATCAGCGGCTGCGGCTTCGGATCGAGGTACCAACGGCTGGGCCGGTTGTGCGTGAAGGCGCATGGATGTTTCCTTTAGGGTGACTGGGAGGGGCCGTGCACGAGCACGGCCGGCCCGAAAGCTGGCCGCGGTGCGTGTCACACCGCGCTGACTTGTTCCGTGGCTTTCGATCCGGGCGCGTGACGACACGTCCGCCGCCGCCTCAAGGGCTTCGCCCCGGCCGCCTGCGGCCGGCGCGTCAGCCCTGGAAGCCCGGGTGCATCTGCCGCACCCGGTCCAGCGCCATCGCCGCCGCCGCCGTGCGGGTTTCCACCCCCAGCTTGGCGAACACGCGCTCCAGGTGCTTTTTCACCGTGGCCGGGCTGGCGCCCACGATGTCGGCGATGTCGCGGTTGATCTTGCCCTTGACCACCCAGTACAGCACCTCGGCCTCACGCGCGGTGAGCTTGAAGGCCAGCCCCAGGGCCTCGATGACGGCGGTGTCCGACTCCTCGCGCATGACGATCAGCCATTCGCCGCCGGCGTCATCGTCGCCGGTCTGCCGGTGCAGCCGGAAGGTCAGGCGGCGCGCGCCGCGCTCGATGGACAACCGGGGCGGTTCGACCTGGCGCTCGGCATCGGGCAGGTGGCGGCGCAACCAGTCGACGACCGCCTGCGGCACGTGGGCCGGCCGGCGGCCGATCTCGTCGCCGAAGTAGGCCTGCAGCAAGCCCCGCGCGAGCGGCGTCTGCCACATGAGCCGCCCGTCGCTCGCGCGCACGGTGATGCTGGCGTAGCCGAAGGCGTCGAGGGCGTTGCGGGTCTGGCGCGCCAGCCGGGCATCGCGCAGGTGGACGCCCATGCGAGCCAGCACCTCCCGCGGCTTGATCGGCTTGGTGACGTAGTCCACCCCACCGGCCGCGAGCGCGGCTTCCAGGTGCTCGGTTTCGGTCAAGCCGGTCATGAAGACGATGGGGATGTGCGCGGTGGCCGGCAGTGCCTTGAGTTGCCGCGCCACCTCGAAGCCGTCCATGCCCGGCATGACGGCGTCGAGCAGGACGATGTCGGGCAGGGCCTGGGCGGCACGCTGCAGGGCGGCCTCGCCGTTGGTGGCCACCAGCACGGTGTAGCCGCTCTCGTCGAGCGCGTCGTGCAGCATGGCCAGGTTGTCGGGCACGTCGTCGACGATGAGCACCACCTCCGAGTGCGTGCGGTCGAGGGTTCGGCCCAGCGGCATCACGCGGTCTCCAGTCGTTGCACGATGGCATCGAATTCGAAGCGACGCGCCAGAGCCGCGATCTCCGCACAGAAGGCCGCGCAGTCCGGCTCCGCCCGCTCGATCTCCTGCAGGCGCCGGACGATGCCGCGCAGGTAGCCGAGGTGCACCAGATCGCGCAGGCCGTCGAGCGCCGCGGGGCTGGGCCGCGGCACCGCCCGAAGCACCGGCGCGGGCGACACGGGCGGCGGCGTGGCCACCCAGCGAAGGTCCAGCCGGCGTCCCAGCCAGTCCAGCAGCTCGACCTGGCGCACCGGCTTGACCAGGAAGTCGCCCGCGGCTATGCCCCCGTCGTTCTCCAGCCCCTTGTCGAAGGCATTGGCCGAGACGATGGCGACGGGCAGCGGTGATGGCGAGAGGCGACGGATGCGGCGCAGCGTCTCCCAGCCGTCGATGCCGGGCATGGCCAGGTCCAGGAAGATGGCGTCGGGCCACCAGCCGGCGGCCAGCAGGTCCAGCGCGTCGTGCCCGCTGGCGGCGGTGCGAAGCTCGAAGCCCAGGGGCGCCAGGCGCTGCACGATCAGCTCGCGATCGGGCTCCTCGTTGTCGACCACCAGCAGGCGCCGGCGCACGCCTTCGTACCCGCGTCGCGTCTCCAAAGCAGCGACCGGCTTCACGGCCCCATGCACCTGCGGCAGGAACAGGCGGATGCGGAACATGCTGCCCTTCCCGGGTGTGCTGCAGGCGGTGAGTTCGCCGCCCATCAGATCGGTCAGCATCTTGGCGATCGTCAGCCCCAGGCCGGCACCGGGCGCGGCGTGCGCGGCGCCTTCGCCCCGCGCGAAGGGCTCGAACACGCGTTCGAGTTCGTCGGCGCTCATGCCGGGGCCGGTGTCCTCGACCTCGATCTGCGCCATCTGCACGCCGTGGCGCACGCGGAAGGTGACGCTGCCCTCGGCGGTGAACTTGATGGCGTTGCCCAGCAGGTTGATCAGGATCTGGCGCAGCCGCTTTTCGTCGGCGCGCACCACCTGCGGCAGCTTGCCTTCGGCGACGAAACGAAAGCCCAGGTTCTTGGCCGCGGCCTGCAGCTCGAACAGGCCGGCGACCTCGTGCACGCAGTCGGCGAAGGCCATGGGCGCCATCTCCAGCCGCAGCTTGCCGGCCTCGATGCGGGCGATGTCCAGCGTGCCCTCGATCAGCGACAGCAGGTGCTCGCCGCCGCGCCGGATCACGTGTACCGCCTGCTGGCGATGGGCGGGGATCTGCGGGTCCTCGCCCATGAGTTGCGCGTAGCCCAGGATGCTGTTCAAGGGCGTGCGCAGCTCGTGGCTGATGGCGCTGATGTAGCGGCTCTTGGCCTGGTTGGCGAGTTCGGCCGCCCGCTGCGCCTGCTCGGCGGCCAGGCGGGCCTGTTGCAGCGCGCGATCGGTGGCGCGGTGCGATTCGATTTCGCGCACCAGCAGGTGGGTCTGGCGGTTCGACTCTTCCTGCGCCACCTGCCGCGTCTTGTGCGCGAGCACCAGCCACCAGGCGACGATGCCGGCCATCAGCACCAGCGCCACATAGGCCTTCAGGAACCCGGCCGTGAGCAAGGCGCGCAGGGGCTGCGCCGCGTGGCCCCACTCCTCCAGGGCCGCGGTCTCCTGCCGGTGCAGCAGCCCGAACACCGCCGCCAGCACCGGCGCGATGACGGCCATGAGCAGCACGAAGTGGCCCAGGCCGCCTTCCAGCAGGGGCCAGGCGCGGCGCGGCAGCAGCCACCGCAGCGTGGCGCGCCATTGGGCCGCCAGGCTCGCGTGCGGCTTGCACAGGTCACCGCAGCGCGCGTCCAGCGTGCAGCACAGGGAGCAGATGGCGCCGCCGTAGGCCGGGCAGTGCGCCATGTCGGGCGCTTCGTACGAGCGTTCGCAGATGACGCATCGGCGCAACGCCGTGGGCGAGTTGTCGGGCGCGGGGACGCGGGCCAGGTAATAGCGCCCCCGGGTGGCCCAGGCGATGGCCGGCGCCGCCGCGAAGGCGACCATCCCAGCGATCAAGGCCGAGAAGGCCTTGGCCGAGGGCCCGAACACGCCCAGCCAGGCGGCAACCGACAGGGCCGAGGCCAGCGCCATCGCGCCCACGCCCACCGGGTTCACGTCCCACAGGTGGGCCCGCTTGAACTCGATGCCCTTGGGGGACAGGCCCAGTGGCTTGTTGACCACCAGGTCGGCCACCACCGCCATGAACCAGGCGATGGCGATGTTGGCGTACAGGCCCAGCACCTCGCCCAGCGCCTGGAACAGGTTCATCTCCATCAGCATGAAGGCGATCAGGGTGTTGAACACCACCCAGACCACCCGGCCGGGGTGGCTGTGGGTCAGCCGCGAGAAGAAGTTGGACCAGGCCAGCGAGCCGGCATAGGCGTTGGTGACGTTGATCTTGAGCTGCGACACCACCACGAAAAGGGCCGTGGCAGCCACCGCCCAGCCGTGGTGCGGGAACACGTATTCATAGGCCACCAGGTACATCTGGTTGGGATCGACCGCCCGGTCGACCGGCACCATGTGGCCGATGGCCAGGTAGGCCAGCAGCGCCCCGCCCAGCATCTTGAGCACGCCCACCACCACCCAGCCCGGGCCGCCCACCAGCACCGCCGTCCACCAGCGGGCCCGGTTGGCCGGCGTGGGCGCGGGCATGAAGCGCAGGTAGTCGGCCTGCTCGCCCATCTGCGTGACCAGTGCCACGCCCACCGTGAGCGCGGCACCGAACAGGTGCAGGTCGAACCCCGGGGCAGTGGCACGCTCACCTACATAGTGCGCGACGCCGTGGAACGCACCAGGATCGCGCATGAGCACGTAGGCGAAGGGCAGGACCAGCATCACCAGCCACAGCGGCTGCGTCCAGGCCTGCAGCCGGCTGATGGCCGAGACCCCGTGCGTCACCAGGGGAATCACCACCACCGCGCAGATCAGGTAGCCCCAGGCCGGCGGGATGTCCAGCGCGAGCTCGAGCGCGTAGGCCATCACGGCCGCTTCGAGCGCGAAGAAGATGAAGGTGAAGGACGCGTAGATCAGCGAAGTCAGGGTCGAGCCGATGTAGCCGAAGCCGGCGCCGCGCGTGAGCAGGTCCATGTCGACGCCGTGGCGGGCCGCGTAGATGCTGATCGGCAGGCCCGCCGCGAAGATGATGAGCCCGGTGGCCAGGATGGCCCAGAAGGCGTTGATGAAGCCGAACTGCACCAGCAGCGTGGCGCCCACGGCTTCGAGGATCAGGAACGACGACGCGCCGAACGCGGTGTTGGCCACCCGGAACGGCGACCAGCGCCGGAAGCGCTGGGGGGTGTAGCGCAGGGCGTAGTCCTCCAGGGTCTCGCGCGCGACCCAACGGTTGTAGTCGCGGCGGACCTTGACCACGCGCTGGGGGGCGGCATCGGAATGGATGGGAATGGTTTCGCGCACGCGCGGCGGTGAGTGCAAGTTCCGCACCACGGGCGCCGGGCACGCGGCTTGCAACGCAGCGCCGCATGGACCTGACCCCGCGCGAGAAAGACAAGCTGTTGCTGTTCACCGCCGCCCTGCTCGCGGAGCGGCGCAAGGCCCGTGGGCTCAAGCTCAATCACCCCGAGGCCGTGGCCCTGATCTCGGCAGCCGTGCTGGAGGGCGCCCGCGACGGCAAGACCGTGGCCCGGCTCATGAGCGAAGGCCGCGAGGTGCTCACCCGCGAAGACGTGATGGAGGGGGTGCCGGAGATGATTCCCGACATCCAGGTCGAAGCCACGTTTCCGGACGGCACCAAGCTGGTCACGGTTCATCAACCGATCACTTGACCCCCCCGAAGCGCCTGCGGCGCCTCCCCCCAAGGGGGCACAACCAGCGGCCCGGCAAAGCCGGTTCCGCGGTTGCCGCTGGAAGGGCCACTTCGACCGGCTCAGGACAGGCCTGGCGCTGCGCGCCGGCCTGTTGGGCGCCACCCGACTCGCGCATCCATCCTGGAGAACTGAGAAACATGAAACTTCATCGAATTTCCGCCGCCACCGTTGGCGTTCTCGCCTCCACCCTGGCCATCGCCCATGAGGGCCATGGGCTAAGCGGCGGCTCGCACTGGCACGCCACCGACGTGTTCGGCCTGCTGCTCGCGGGCGGGCTGGCCGCACTGGCGTGGTGGTTCTTCCGGGGCGGCAAGTGACGCTGGTTCCTGGTGAGCTGCTGCCTCGGGACGGCGAGCTCGACATCAATCCCGGGCGGCGCACCTTGGTCGTGGTGGTTCGCAACACCGCCGACCGGCCGATCCAGGTGGGCTCGCACTACCACTTCGCCGAGACCAACGCGGCGCTGGACTTCGACCGCGAGGCCGCGCGCGGCATGCGGCTGAACATTGCATCAGGCACGGCGGTGCGCTTCGAGCCGGGGCAGCAGCGCACGGTGGAACTGGTGGACTACGCCGGGGCGCGGGCGGTGTACGGCTTTCGCGCAGGGGTGCAAGGAGTGCTGTGAGGTCTCAACGTGTCCCGTCTACCCCCGGAAGGGTCAAGATCCACTTGTCGCCCTGCTGGACATACAGAGACCGGAGCCACACGTTGAGGTCATTGCCGGACACAAACCGCTCGGGCTGATCATCGGACGAGGAGGCCTGCGCCGGAGCCACGCCCGCTGCATCGACCGGTGCGAGGCCACGAGCCGATGACGCAAGCGGTGTTGCCGCACGCGATGTCTCAGCTGGTGCCACAGAGGTGATCCGGGAGTCGATCTCCCTCGGAATCCGGGCGCCGGCGGCATCGAGCGGCACCACCCGCCGCTCGGTCACCCGCACCGTCGGCGCATCGGTGGAACCGTAGCCCGTGGCGATGAAGCGGGAGTTCTCCTGTGAAGATGGTGTTCGTGCTGCCTGGCGCTGCGCCGCGCCAGCCGTCGAAGAGGCGCCATCGTGCCCTGTCGGGGCGCATTGCGAGCGTTGGCTGCCGAAGCAGCCGCAGAGTCTGTGCATGGGGGTTCAGCCTTCAAGTGTTCGGCTGCCACGCCCGGGACGGGCGAAGCGGCCCGCCTCAATAGGAACCGCCGAGGCCGTTTCAGCTGACGAGACGCTGAATGTGCTCGCGGCTGCATGGCCGCCGTCGCGCTCGGGCACCCGGCGCAGCACGGACCCTGCCGCCGGCACGCCGCTTGCATGCTGCGGTCCGACAGACACCCACCAGCCCCATGGCCCCGGAAGCTTCCACATGACCCGCATCACCCGCCGCGCCTACGCCGAGATGTTCGGCCCCACCACCGGCGACCGGGTTCGCCTGGCCGACACCGGCCTGGTGATCGAGGTCGAGGACGACTACACGCTGCGCGCCGGCGGCTATGGCGAAGAGGTGAAGTTCGGCGGCGGCAAGACCATTCGCGACGGCATGGCTCAAAGCCAGGCCAGCCGCGCCCAGGGCGCGATGGACACGGTGCTGACCAACGCGCTGGTGCTGGACCACTGGGGCATCGTCAAGGCCGACATCGGCCTGAAGGACGGCCGCATCGCCGCCATCGGCAAGGCCGGCAACCCCGACGTGCAGCCGGGCGTGGACATCGTGATCGGCCCGGGCACCGAGATCATTTCCTGCGAAGGCCACATCGTCACCGCCGGCGGCATCGACAGCCACATCCATTTCATCTGCCCGCAGCAGATCGAGGAGGCGCTGGCCTCGGGCATCACCACCATGTTCGGCGGCGGCACCGGGCCGGCCACCGGCACCTTCGCCACCACCTGCACGCCGGGCCCCTGGAACATCGAACGCATGCTGCAGGCGGCGGACGCCTTTCCCATGAACCTGGGCTTCATGGGAAAGGGCAACACCAGCCAGCCGCAGGCGCTGCGCGAGCAGATCGAGGCCGGCGCCATCGGCCTGAAGCTGCACGAGGACTGGGGCAGCACGCCCAGCGCCATCAGCAACTGCCTGGACGTGGCCGACGAGATGGACGTGCAGGTGGCCCTGCACTCGGACACGCTCAACGAGTCGGGCTTCGTCGAGGACACCATCGCCGCCACCAAGGGGCGCGGCATCTGCGCCTTCCACACCGAAGGCGCGGGCGGCGGCCATGCGCCGGACATCCTGCGCGTGGTGGGTGAGGCCAACTTCCTGCCCTCCTCCACCAACCCCACCATGCCCTACACGGTGAACACGCTGGACGAGCACGTGGACATGCTGATGGTGTGCCACCACCTCGACCCCGCCATCCCCGAAGACCTGGCCTTCGCCGAGAGCCGCATCCGCAAGGAGACCATCGCGGCCGAGGACATCCTGCACGACCTGGGCGCGATCAGCATGTTCAGCTCCGACTCGCAGGCCATGGGCCGCGTGGGCGAGGTCATCCTGCGTTGCTGGCAGACGGCGCACAAGATGAAGCAGCAGCGCGGCGCATTGCCAGGCGACGGCGAGGGTCACGACAACTTCCGCGCCCGGCGCTACGTGGCCAAGTACACGATCAACCCGGCGCTGGCGCACGGCATCGCGCACGAGGTGGGCAGCATCGAACCGGGCAAGTGGGCCGACCTGGTGATCTGGAAGCCGGCCTTCTTCGGCGTGAAGCCCAGCACCGTGCTCAAGGGCGGCTTCATCGCGCTGGCGGCCATGGGCGACCCCAACGCGTCCATCCCGACGCCGCAGCCGGTGCACTTCCGGCCGATGTTCGGCAGCTTCGGCGGGGCGCTGGCGCGCAGCTCGATCACCTTCGTTTCGCAGGCGGCGCTGGATGCCGGCGTGCCGCAGCGCTTCGGGCTGGCCAAGACGGTTCGCGCGGCGAAGGACATCCGGCGCGTGCGCAAGGCGGACATGGTGCACAACGGCTGGCTGCCGCGCATGGAGATCGACCACCAGACCTACGCCGTGCGGGCCGATGGCCAGCTGCTCACGTGCGAGCCGGCTTCGGTGCTGCCGATGGCGCAACGGTACTTTCTGTTTTGAAGGGCCGGGGCGCAGGTTCCAGAATGCAGCTCATGTCCACACCCCACCCAGACGCCCACTCTTCCACCCCGCTCCGCCTGGTCGCCAGCAAGCTGCTGCCGGGGGGCCAGGGCTTGGCTGCGGCCTTGCTGCGGCGGGCCGCGACCGTCGAACTCGACTGGGACTGCCGGCAGAAGAGCCGCTTCCAAGCCGTGGACTCCAGCGGGCGCGCGCTCGGCGTGTTCCTGCCGCGCGGCACGGTCGTTCGTGGCGGCGACGTGCTGGTGGCCGAGGACGGCTCGCTGGTGCGGGTGATCGCCGCGCCGCAGCCGGTGCTGGTGATCCGCCCCTGCGCCACGCACGGCGGCCCGTTCGAGCTGACCCGGGCGGCCTATCACCTGGGCAACCGGCACGTGCCCATCGAGCTGCAACCCGACCACCTGAAGATCGAGCCCGACCACGTGCTGGCCGAGCTGCTGCGCGCCATGCACCTGGAGGTGCAGGACACCCGCGCCGCATTCGAGCCCGAGGGCGGCGCATACGGCAGCCACGGGCACGGGCACGGACATGGCCACCTCGCGCACGAACACCCGCGTGACGACCCTCACGAGCACAGCCACGATGGCCATGAACACGGACACGCCGCCTGCACCCACCGGCACGGCTGACGCCGACGACCGGGCCCTGCTGCAACTGATCTGGCTGGCCTCGCCGGCGCTGCCGGTCGGTGGCTTTTCCTATTCGGAGGGGCTGGAGTCCGCCGTCGAGGCCGCACTCGTGGTCGACGAGACCTCGGCCGGGGACTGGCTGCTGGACCAGCTGCACCTGGCCCTGGCCCGCTCGGACCTGGCGGTGCTGGCGCAGGCGCTGCATGCCTGGCGCGCAGGCGACACGGCCCGCGCCCTGGCGCTGGACGCGTGGGTGCTGCGCACCCGCGAAAGCAGCGAGCTGCGGCAACAGACGGAGCAGATGGGCCGCTCGCTGCTGGAGTGGCGCAAGTCGCTGCACCCCGGCACCGCGCCGGCGGCTCGCCACCTGAGCTACCCGGTGGCTTACGCGCTGGCGGCCTGCGACGGCGGCGCCAGCGGGCGCCAGGTGCTGCTGGCCTTTGCTTTCGGCTGGGCCGAGAACATGGTGCAGGCGGCCATCAAGTCCGTGCCCCTGGGCCAGGGCGCGGGCCAGCGCATCCTGGGGCGCCTGGCCACCGATATCCCGGCGGCCGTCGACCACGCGCTGGCGCTCGACGATGCCGGCCGCCAGTCCTTCACGCCCATGCTGGCCATCCTCTCGGCCCGCCACGAACACCAATACTCCCGACTGTTTCGATCATGAAGACGCTGCACCACATCCCCCATCGCACCAAGCCGCTGCCGCCCCTGCGCGTGGGCATCGGAGGCCCGGTGGGCTCGGGCAAGACAACGCTGCTGGAGATGCTGTGCAAGGCCATGCGCGAACGCTGGGACCTGGTGGCGATCACCAACGACATCTACACCAAGGAAGACCAGCGCCTGCTCACCGTGAGCGGGGCGCTGCCGGCCGAACGCATCATGGGTGTGGAGACCGGCGGCTGCCCGCACACCGCCATCCGCGAGGACGCCTCCATCAACCTGGAGGCCATCGACCGCATGCTGGTGGAGTTTCCCGACGCCGACGTGGTGTTCATCGAGTCGGGCGGCGACAACCTGGCGGCCACCTTCAGCCCCGAACTGAGCGATTTGACGATCTACGTGATCGACGTGGCCGCCGGCGAGAAGATTCCGCGCAAGGGCGGCCCGGGCATCACCAAGAGCGACCTGTTCGTGATCAACAAGACCGACCTGGCGCCGCACGTGGGCGCCGACCTGTCGGTGATGGACGCCGACACCCGGCGCATGCGCCCCGGCAAGCCCTTCGTGATGACCAACCTGCGCACCCGCGAGGGGCTGCAGCAGGTGGTGGAGTTCATCGAGCGCAAGGGGATGCTGGTGCAGTGACGCGCTCGATCCGCGAGGCGGGCCGTTCAGTCGGTCGGCCCTTCGCCGGGCGTGCCGCGATGGCTTTGCGGCGACTTCGACGGGGTCATGAACTCGAGCTGGCGAGCCACCCGGTCCAGCCAGGCCGAGCCGGGCTCGGACTCCGTGCGTTCCGAGTCGGACAAGCGCCTGCGGGAATCGGAAAGCTCCTCTGCGATGGTTTCGAGTGCAGGTGCAGCCAGGGCCCGGGATTCGGAGGCGCGCGTGGCGCGACGCGCCTCACTTCGGCCTGGCCCTGGTGACCGCGCAGGGCTGGCGGGCAAGGCGTGGGCCTGCATGGCTTGTGCGGCGTAGGCGAGCACGGTCCTCGGATCCGGCGGTGTGCCGCGGCGCCCCTCGCACAGCCGGATGCTGGTGCGGAAGCGGCTCAGCGCCTGCCTTCTCTCGGCCAAGGGCAGGCCGTCGACCTTGGCCAGCATGACGCCCAAGGCGAAGAGCCGGAACTCCACCTGGTCCTCGTAGTCGACGAACTGTCCGCCGGCGACCAGCCGACAGATCTCCGCGGCAAGTTCGCGCGCCTTGGCATCGGCCCGATCCACTTCGCGCGACAGGTCTTCGACCGTTTGCTCGAAAACCTCCCTCGGAAGCGACGCAAGCTGCCGTGTGTCCTGCTTCCAGAGGGTGGACACGGTGTCCGCGGCGAGGAAGTGAGGCAGCCAGCTGCCCCATTCGCCCAGCACCCGCGTCATCAGCGCATCGAAGCGGTCGCGGCGGATTTTCAGCGGAGACGGCACCAGCCGCACGCTGCCGGGACGCACCGCTCCCAGCGCTGCATAGGCGGCGTCGAGAACCTCATGCGGCGACAGCCACCGACCATCGGCCTTCGCCGACTTGACCGCCAGACGATCGTTCACCTCGATGCGCAGCCGCGCCAAGCGGGCCCCACACGAGCGCGCCGGTGCGGTGCTGGCGACCGGCTGGTCCAGCAGCTGCAGCAGCGTGCCCTGCGCGTACAGGCGAAAGTGCTGCTCGTCGCTGAACGCCGGAGACCTGTCCCCCTGCCCCACGGATTGCGCCGCCTGCCGGGCCTGCCGCTCGATGGCTTCGAGCCTGCGAAGGCCGGCGCCCAGCATCCTGTGGAACTCCAGGTCGGGCTTGCCCGTGAGCTCCTCCAGGTCGAGATTCCGGAGCTGGGCCAGGTCGATGCGGTCCTGCTCGGTGCGCACCGGGTGCCGGTCGAACCAGTCGCCCAGTTCGTCGGACAGCCGATTTTTCAGGCTCACGAGCGGGACGGTGCGACTGAGCTGAACCCGCAGGCGCGCCACCGAAGCCGCGTAGGGGTCTCGGGGGTCGAGTTGCTCGGCTCTGGGCAGGCTCAGGCTGCGGGCGGGCGAGCGACCCGGACCCGCGGCGGACTTGTGATCGGCGCTTGTCCTGGTGGGGCTCGGCGAAATGAGGCTGTGGATTCGGGACCGCTGGACTGGGCTGAACACGGAAGACTGCTCCTGGAAAGGCAAGGCGATGAAAGAGGACGCGCAGCGACCGATGCCGGCGCCACGCGGCGGCGATCCTTGCTGATCAGTCAGCCGTCCGCTGAAGGCGCACTGACGCCGTCGGCCGATGCCTTTTCGAACTGAAGCGGATCCTGCTCGCGGGTGACTGGCTGTCGCGGCAGGCGGCGCATCGATGGGCTGTCCGGCGCCTCCACCGGTGCGGCCTGGCCAGGCATGCGGGACGAGCCGTCACCCCCACCGTGCAGCGACGCACTGGGCGAAAGCCGCGGTGCTTCGGCAGGCTGCTCGGGCGGCAGGTGGTGCGTGACGGCCTGCTGCGCGATGGCGCGCACCTCCGCCATCGTGCGTGGCCCGCGCGCGCCGAGCTTGCCCAGCTCCGTCCAGAAGTGGGCGAGGACCCGCGATCGCAGGCTGGACGACGGAGAAGGGGTCCGGGCCTGCAGGAACTGGCACACCACGCCGTAGCCGGCGAGCTCCAGATTCTTCGCATCGATCCGATCATCGTGTTCATGTTCTCTGACCCAGGCCTGGGCAAGTTCGTGCCGGGTGAGCAGGAACTCCGCCGCCGCGGAGACCAGGCCGCGCACCGCGCCGTTGGACAAATTGGAGTTCCGATCCAGCAGGAACATCAACGATTCGGCCGCAATTCGGTCCTTTGCATGTTTGTCGCCCAAAGAGGGGGGGGCATACAGATCTGCGAGGTGCTGGCGCAACCCGACCAGCAACTCACGGCGACGCCGCAAGGGCTCCACGCGAGTGCGCTCCTGGTCGGCGATGCGCTGCAGTTCCACCGCGCTCACGCACCCCAGGCAGCTGCGCCACCGCGGCAGCGGGGCCGGCGCTTCGGGTACGTGCAGGCCCGACAAGTCGACGCGGCGGTCACCATGAGCCACGGCGCCCCAGTCCTCGAAGCCGAGGCCGGAGTGGGTGATGAGGTAAGACTGCCGGCCGGCGGCGGATGGATGCATGGGACAGGCCTTGTGTGCGAGCGTTGGGGACCCCTGCCCGGGCAACGCGACTGACCTGGCGCGCCCGTGCGACGGAACGCGATGGATACCCGAGGGCTTCACACCCGGGCTGAACCCGGGCTGACGCCGCCTCGTGCGGCCGCTGCGGCAGCAGCTTTTCGCAGTCCGCCCGCGTGTGGAAGGCTCCGCGCTCGATCAGCTCCAGCCGAGCCGCTGCACGATGGCCGCGACCCAGATGCCACCGGCCAGAAGACAGCTGAGGAGCACCGCCGCGCTGCCCATGTCCTTGGCCTGCTTGGACAGCGCGTTCCACTCCAGCCCCACCCGATCGACCACGCTTTCGATGGCTGTGTTGAGCAGCTCCACGATCATGACCAGCAGCACCGAGCCGACCAGCAGCGCGACCTCGATCCAGCTGCGCCCCAGCCAGAAGGCGGCCGGCACGAGCACCACCGCGAGCAGCGCCTCCAGCCGGAACGCCGCGTGGTCCCAGGCCGCCCGCAGGCCGGCCAGTGAGTAGCCGGCGGCATGCCAGAGCCGGCGCCAGCCGCGGCGCAGCTTCTGCGGATTGACGGAGGCCCGCTCATGAGTCATGCCCGCGATTGTGGGCCCTCTAGAATGGCGGGCTTGCCGCGGAGGCGTGGCAGAGTGGTCGATTGCACCGGTCTTGAAAACCGGCAACGGGCAACCGTTCGTGAGTTCGAATCTCACCGCCTCCGCCAGGAAGCACGCCTAAGTCATTGCATTGAAATGGCTCAGGTCGATCGCCGCCGGCAGCAACCGTCCCCCGCGCAGTCCCACACCGGCCTACGAAGGCGCGGTGGTCGATGCGGTGCGCGGCTTCCAACAGCGGCATGGGCTGGCGGTGGACGGGGTCGTCGGTCCTGCCACGCTCCAGGCGTTGGAGCGAACGCCGTCGCAGCACGTGCGCCAGATCGCGCTGACCATGGAGCGCCTGCGGTGTCGCGGCCGCCGTGCCAGCGCCGTCGTTGCCGGCACCCGCCCGGACGGCGCCGCGGCATGCGGCCATGCACCACCTGCACACGCGCGAACACATCGACCTCGCCTATGCGCGAGGTGCGTGCCCAACACCTGCGGCACGGCGTGCAGCCGGTCGTGCAGCCGCGGGTCGATCCCGGTGCGGATGGCGCATGCAACCCACTTCGGGCTAATCGGGAGGGTGGGCCGCGCCAGGGTGGGAGACACTCGGGCCCCGATGCAAGCGAGCAAACCGACCAACCTCCAACTGGACCTCACATCCGACCTCACGAAATGGCGAGCCTTCCTCGCCATCGCCGAGCTTGGAAGCCTCACCCGTGCCGCACTGTTCCTGGACAGCAATCAATCGCTCCTGAGTCGGCACCTGAACGCCCTGGAGCGCGAGTGCAATGCGCGCCTGTTCAACCGCACGGGCCGCGGCGTGGCGCTGTCGGACGTGGGCGAGCGCATCTTTCCCCACGTGAAGGCCCTGCTGGCCGATGCCGAGCAACTGGAGAACGAGATCCGCGGCGAGGCGCGCGAACCCATCGGCCGCGTAACCATCGGCGCCCTGCCCTCGATCACCAATCCCATCGTGGGACGCCTGTTCAAGCAGTTGCGCAAGCGCCACCCCGGCATCCAGCTCAAGATCCTCGAAGGCTCCAGCGGGCAGGTCGAGGAGTGGTTGGCCGATGGGCGCATCGACATCGCGATCCTCTACCGCTACGGCAAGTCGCCACCCGAGCAGGAGCAGGCCCTGGCGATCGTCGACAGTTACCTGATCGGCGCACCCGGCGACCGCCTCACCGCCGGTGACGACGTACCGTTCGCGGCCCTGCACGACCTGCCCTTCATCCTGCCCAGCGTTCCCAACGGCTTGCGTACCGCGCTGGATGCCGCGGCACGGGCTCAACGCATCAACCTCACACCGGTGATCGAGGCCGATTCGCTGCCGCTGATGCGCTCGACCGTGGCCGAGGCAAACCTGTTCACCGTGCTGCCCATCCACGCGGTCTGGAGCCAGGTACACGAAGGCCGCTTGCAGGCGGCACGCATCGTCTCTCCGGGGCTGCAGCGCATCGTCTCCATGGCGCTGGCCCGCAGCAAGGGGCCGGCGCGCGCCGTGTCGGCCGTGGCCGCGGAGATCGTCGCCATCGTCGAGGAGGCTGCACGAAGCGGCATGTGGCAGCTGGGCACCGCGCGGCCGGACCCCGACTGAAGCCGAGCGGCCTTGTGGCCGCCTGCATAACAGGGTTGCGCAGCGGGGCACGCAGGCTCCCGCGTCCGCCAGCTACGCTTGCCAGTTCGCCATCACTTTCGGCGCCACGCCGCCTGCTGCCATGCCCCGCATTTCCTTTCCCACGCCCGACCAGATGGATGCCGCGCAACGCGCGGTCTACGAGAAGATCGTCTCCGGTCCGCGCGGAAAGATCCAGGGTCCGCTGCGGGCCGCGCTGCACAACGCCGAGCTGGCCGACAAGTGGCAGCAGCTGGGTGCACTGCTTCGGTACCGCACGGGGCTGCCACCGCGTTTGAGCGAGCTCGCGATCCTGGTCACCGGCAGGGCCTGCCAGTCGCCGTTCGAGTGGCATGCCCATCGCATCGAAGCCGAAAAAGCCGGCCTGGAAGCTTCCATCATCGAAGCCCTGCTCGCCCGCACGCCGCCCCCCAGCCTGTCCGAGGACGATGCCGCCGTCTACCACTATGCAGTGGAGCTCAACCAGCATAAATCGGTGTCCGACGCCACCTATGCCCGCGCCCTGGAACGCTTCGGCGAACGCACGGTGGTCGAGCTCACCGCGCTGATCGGCTACTACACCATGGTCGCCATGACGCTGAACTGCCACGAGGTCCCGCTGCCCGAAGGCACGACGGCCGCCTTTCCCCTGCCGCAGCACGGGGAGCTGGCGTGAGTCGCGCGGCACCGCAGCAGCTGCCCGGCCGCTGGGACTGCCATGCCCATGTCTTCGGGCCCTACGAACGTTTTCCGCTCGCCCCGGAGCGCAGCTATACGCCGCCCGAGGCCGTCGGCTCGCAGTACCTGGCCTTGCTGGAGCGCCTGGGACTGACGCATGGCGTGCTGGTGCATCCCAGCGCCTATGGCGATGACCACTCGCTGCTGCTGCACGCGCTCGAGCACCACCAGAACCTGAGGGGTGTGGTGGTGGTGCGACCCGGCAGCCAGCTGCCGCTGGCCGGGCTGCGCGAGCACGGCGTGCGGGCAGCCCGCTTCAGCCATCGCGCAGGCGCCGGCGCCAACTTCGCCGGCAGTGCCTCCTTCGAAGACCTGATCGCCCTGGCCCCGGCCCTGGCCGATGCCGGCCTGCACGCCGAGTTGTGGACCGACTGCCAGGTGCTGCCGCAGATCGCCGAGCGGATCCGTTCCCTGCCGGTGCCGGTGGTGATCGACCACATGGGCGGCTTCGATGCGCAGGCTGGCATCGACGAGCCGGGTTTTCGCAGCCTGCGCGAGTTGCTGGCCACGGGCCGGGCGTGGGTCAAGCTCTGCGCCTACCGAAACCTGCTCCAGGCCGAGGACAAGCAGGTCGGACGCCCGTTCCAGCAGGCGCTGGTGCAGGCCAACCCGGAGCGCCTGGTGTGGGGCAGCGACTGGCCGCACCTGCGCGTGAGTCCGGTGCCCGACGCCGCGGACCTGCTTGCGCTGTTCGAAGACTGGGCCGGCGCGGCCTCGCTGGTGAAGCGGGTGCTGTCCACCAATCCCGAGGCACTTTACCGTTGACCCCCGGCTGCGGCAGCAGCCGCGGCCTATCGTTTCTCCAGCAGGCCCAGGGTTCCCAGCAGCTGGCTCATCGCGGCCTTGTCCCGTTGCACGAAGGCCGTGGTCTCCTGCGGCGACAGGTCCATGCGCTCCGCGCCCAGCGCCGCCAGCGCCTGGCCGTATGCCGTATCGGCCCCGGCCTGCGCCACGGCCGCACGCAAGGCCTCGACCACGCGATCGGGCGTGCCCTTGGGCGCCGCCAGCGTATACCAGGTGGCCGTGGCGGTGTTGCCCCAGCCCAGTTCGGCCAGCGTCGGCACGCCGGGCAGCAGCGGCGTGCGCTGGGCGCCGCCATAGGCCAGCGCCTTGAGCTTGCCTTCGGCGATGAAGCCCTTGGTGGCCGACAGATTCAGCATGCCCAGTTGCACCTGGCCTCCGACCAGGTCCTTCAGGGCCGGCGCCGCTCCGGCGTAGGGCACGTGGGTCAGCTTGATCTGCGCGGCCTGGGCGAAAGCTTCGGCGCCGAGGTGGGTCGCCCCGCCCATGCCGGCCGAGGCGTAGTTGAGGCGGCCCGGCTCCTTGCGCGCCATCGCGATCAGGTCCTGCACGCCGTCCACTCCCAGCGAGGGGTGGGCCACCAGCACGTTGGGCTGGCTGGCCACCACCGCGATGAAGCGGAAGTCGCCGATGCCGTCGTAGGCGATGCGCTGCATCAGCGGCGTGACCACATGACCCGCCGACGTGCCCAGCAGAAGGGTGTAGCCGTCCGGCTTGGCGCGCGCGACCGCGGCCGTGCCGATGGTGGCGGCGCCACCGCCCCGGCCATCGACCACCACCGGCTGCTTCAGGCGCGCTTCCAGCTGTCGACCCAGGGCCCGCGCCAGGGTGTCGGCCGGCCCGCCCGGTGCATAGGGGTGAATCAGCGTGATGGGACGCTCGGGCCATGCCTCCTGGGCGTGCAGTGCCGGCCACAGGGCCAGTGCCGCCAGGCCGAACAGGCTGCGACGGGCGACCGGGGTGGTGAAGGGGTTCATGCGTTTGTCTCCTGTGCCTTGGGGGGAAATCGTTCTCAGAAAGTCTTGGATGGCGGGGTCCAGCCTTCGCCGCCGGGTGGCTTCTGCAGCATCGGCCGGTTGTAGATCTCTCCGAGCGCGGCATAGAAGGGACCGCCCAGCCGGGCGATCGGCCGCATGGCCGCGCTGTCGACGCGTCGGCCGTCGTACACCGCGTCGGACAGGTGGAAGGCCACCACCTCGCCGATGTAAAGCGTGTTGATGCCGCGGCCCAGCGTGATCACCTGGTCGAGGCGGCACTCCATCTGCACCGGCGAAGCCGCGATGCGAGGAACCCTCACGTGCCGGCTATCCAGCAGGGGAATGTCCAGCGCCTGCGCCTCGCTGACCCCCGGCGGAAACTCCTGGGCCGTCCGGTGCATCAGCTCCATGTTGTCCTCGGTGGTGACGTTGACGACGAACTCGCGCGTGAGCGCGATGTTGCGTGCCGTGTCCTTGGTGTGGCCGCTGCCAGGACGCTTGGCGATGTTCACCGCCAGCATGGGGGGGCTGGTGGCCACGTAGTTGTAGGAGCTGAAGGGCGCGACGTTGACCACGCCCTGCTCGTCGACCGAGGTGATCCAGGCCACCGGACGGGGAGCAACACAGCCAACGAGCAGGCGGTACGCCGTCTCGGTGTCCAGGCGCTCGCCGTCGACGCAGCTGAAATGTTCGTGAACCATGTCCATGCCTCCTCATACCCCTGTGGTAGTGGGTGTTGCGTTTTTCGAGGAAGGCACGCATGCCCTCCTTCTGGTCTTCGCTGTCGAACAGCCGCTCGAAATAACGGCGCTCCAGCGCAAGGGCTGCCTCGAGCGGCAGGTCGCCGCACAAGCGCACGGCGCCAGCTTGGCCGCCATGTTCAGCGCGTTGCGGCGCTGCGGCCAGTCGATGGTCAGCAGGGCCGCCGGTCCCTGCCGCTCCACCAGGAGCACGGGGGTGCCGGCGCTCATGCCGAGCCTTCGGCCTGCACGGCGCGCTGCAACCACACGCAGGCGCGGTAGCGGTCTTCGGCATACGTACTCGACAGATGCCGCAGCGCTTGCAGCACCAGGGGCAAGCCGATGCGCCGGCCCCAGGCCAGCGGCCCGAGCGGGTAGTTGACGCCCATGCACATGGCGGCGTCCACGTCCTCCTCGCTGGCGACGCCCTGGTAGAGAGCCTCGGCGGCCTCGTTGACCAGCATGGATACGGTGCGCATGACGGCCATGCCGGGCACGTCCGCGAGCACCGACACGCGTTTGCCCAATGCCGCGAACAAGCCCGCGGCCCGCGCCACGCCGGCCTCCCCGGCGTGCTGCGAGGCCGCCAGGGCGACGCGGGAGCAGTCGGCGTAGTCAAGCGCGAGGTCGAACAGCACCACCGGCTCGCCCAGGATGCCCGCGCGCTCGGTGGCGGTCCGGCCATCGCTGAGGGCCAGCGCCAGGCCGTCCACCCGAAGCAGGCCGTCGCCGGGCCGACGCTCGACCGCCAGGCCCGGGCAGGCCGCGATCAGCCCGGCCAGCGCCTGCGCCGGCCCCAGGTCGCCTTCGATGCACACCGCCCCGGGAGGCGGGCCCCCAGCGAACTCCTCGGCCCGCACCGGTGCAGCCTCCTCGGCGTAATCGAAGAAGCCGCGGCCGCTCTTGCGGCCCAGCCAACCGGCATCGACCAGGTCCTTCTGCACCAGCGATGGCTTGTAGCGGGCATCCTGGAAGAAGGCCTCGTAGACCGAGCGTGTGACGGCGAAGTTGACGTCATGGCCGATGAGGTCCATCAACTCGCAAGGGCCCATCCGGAAGCCGCCGCACTCGCGCATGACCGCATCGAGCGTTGCCGGCCCCGCCGCCTGCTCCTGCAGCAGCCGCAGGGCCTCGCCATAGAACGGCCGGGCCACGCGGTTGACGATGAAGCCCGGCGTGGAGCGGCAGGCCACAGGCGTCTTGCCCCAGGCCCTGGCAGTGGCCGCCGTCACGGCGGCGACTTGCGGCGAGGTGGCGTGGCCGCTGACCACCTCGACCAGGGGCAGCGTCGGCGCAGGATTGAAGAAATGCATGCCTACCACGCGCTCGGGGCGACCGAGACGCCCGGCCAGCGCCGTGACCGAGAGCGACGAGGTGTTGGTGGCCAGGATGGCATCGGGCGGCAGGCGGTCGGCCAGCGCGGCGAAGACGGACACTTTCGCCTCCAGGTCCTCGCAGATGGCTTCGATGGCCAGCCCGATCGCGTCCCAGCTGCCATCGGGCAGGCCAGGTCGCAGCCGCGCCAGGACCGCGTCGCGCTCACCGGCAGTGAGCTTGCCCCGCTGCACGCGCCGCTCGAGGCTGCTGCGCACCAGGCCAAGGCCGCGGTCGATCGCGGCGGCGCCGGTATCACTGAGGTACACCAGGTGCCCCGCCGCGGCCGCCACTTCGGCGATGCCGCTGCCCATGGTGCCGGCGCCGATCACCAGCACCGCCCTGTCCCTTGGGAGCGGGATCGGTTCAGCCATCGACCGGCTCCGTGTCGCGGATCGAAGGGCGTTCACGCAGCCGCTCGTACCAGGCCGCCAGCCGCGGCGCCTGCTGGCGCCAGCCGAATGCCGCGAAGCGGTAGTCCATGTAGCCCAGCGCGCAGGCCAAGGTCAGGGGGCCGATGGAGAACGGAGCCAGCGCCAGCGCCGGCGCCTCGGTGTCGAGTTGTGCGAGGCTGGCTCTCGCCTTCAGCTCGAAGGCGTCGAGCAGCGCCTGCAGGGGCTGCTCGCGTTCGCGCTCGTTGCGCCACAGGATCAGCGCATCCAGCAGTCCATCGCCGAACGCGTGCCAGCGCAGGGCCTGCCACCTGGCATCGCCGGCTGCGGGAAACAGCGGACCGTCGACGAGCTCGTTGAGGTATTCGCAGATCACCACGGAGTCGAACAGCACCAGGCCGTCCTCGCGCACCAGGGTCGGAATCTTGGACAAGGGGTTGTCCGCCATGATCTGCGCGTTGGGCTGGAGCATGGCCGCGACCGATCGCACCAGCTCCAGCCGGTCCAGCAGGCCCAGCTCCTGGGCGCAGACCATCACCTTGCGCACATAGGGCGACTTGGGCGACCAATGGAGCCTGAGTTTCTGCTGCATCAGATCGCTCCTGCATGGCGCAAGGCGCCGATCTGGTCTGCGCCGTAGCCCAGTTCGGCCAGGATGGACTCGCTGTGCTGCCCCAGCAGCGGCGGTGCATCGCAGGACGGCAGCACGGCCTCGGCGAAACGCATCGGGCTGGCCACCTGGGGCACGTCCACGCCGCTGGGATGCGGCACGTGGCGCAGCATGCCGCGCGCCTTGACCTGCGGTTCCTCGAAAACGTCGGCCACCGAATTGATCGCGCCGCAGGGCACGCCAGCGGCATCGAGGGCGGCGATCAGCTCCTGGCGCGAGCGCCGCGCGAACTCGGCGCGCAGCAGGGGCGACAGCTCATCGATGTTGCGCACCCGCTGGGCGTTGGTGGCGAACCGCTCGTCCCGCGTCCACTCGCCGCGGCCGAAGACCTCGCACAGCCTGCCGAACTGGCTGTCGTTGCCGACCACCAGGATGACGTCGCCGTCGGCGCAGGCGTACACGTCCTGCGGCTGGATGTTGGGGTGCACGTTGCCGTTGCGTTGAGGCACCTTGCCCGACACCAGGTAGTTCATGGCCTGGTTTGCCAGCGTGGCCACCTGCACGTCGAGCATGGCGATGTCGATGTAGTCGCCGCGTCCGGTCTCGTTGCGCCGCGCCAGTGCCGCCAGGACGGCGACGGCGGTGTACATGCCGGTCATCAGATCGACGATGGGCACGCCCACCTTCTGCGGCCCGCCGCCGGGCCGCCCGTCCTTCTCGCCGGTCACGCTCATGAGGCCGCCCATGGCCTGGATCAGGAAGTCATAGGCCACCTGGTCACGGCGCGGACCGCTCTGGCCGAAGCCGGTGACCGAGCAGTAGATCAGGCGGGGGTTGACCTTGCGCAACGATGCCTCGTCCAGTCCATAGCGCGCCAGCGTGCCGCACTTGTAGTTCTCCAGCACGATGTCGGCACGCGCCGCGAGCTGCTTGACGATCTCCTGGCCCTCCGGCTTGTCCAGGCTCACCGTGATGGAGCGCTTGCCGCGGTTCACGGCCAGGTAATAGCCGGCCTCGCGGGTGTCCTGCCCGTTCGCGTCCTTGAGGAAGGGCGGCCCCCAGGAGCGCGTATCGTCGCCGGCACCCGGCCGCTCGACCTTGATCACTTCGGCGCCCAGGTCGGCCAGGATCTGGCCGGCCCAGGGCGCGGCCAGGATGCGGCTCAGGTCGAGCACCCGCACATGGGACAGCGGGCCTTGGAAGGTGGTCATCTGGAAACGCTCCTGGAAGTCTTGCGGCAATTCTGTACAGGCTCCCGCCTCTCGCCTACGGGCGCGGCCGCAACGCTGTCATGCGGCACGGCGCAAGGCTCATGCCCGCACGGCCCAGTCGGACAGCGCGTGTGCAACGGCCTCGGGCTGCTCGGCCGGGAGGGCGTGGCTCGCGTCCGGGACCACGTGCACCGTGACCTTGTCGCCGAGCACCTCGCGCAGTTCATCGCGCGTACCCGGCGGCCGCCACGGGTCGTGCGCCGCCTGCAGGTCCAGCACGGGCGCATGGCTGACGGGCCACCACAGATCCTTGGCCGGCATGCTGCCGGCGCGGCGGTAGGCGGCCGCCAGGTGCGGATGCCAGCCCTCCAGCCAGGCCGACGCGTCGTGCCCCGGCGCAAAGAACGCGTGCTGCAGCGCGGCCACCCGCTCCTGCCTTGGGCGCTCCGGGTCGGCCGCCACGTCCAGCGCTTGCGCGAGCCCCTTCGGAAAGACCCGCGCCGCCCCGGCGATCACGGCCACGCCGCAAACCCAGCGGGGATGCTCCAGGTCCGCGACGCGCGCGATGAAATGTCCGAAGGCATGGCCCGCGACGATGGCGGGGCGCCCCAGCAGCCGTTCGATCGCACAGGCCACGTCGGCGGCCAGCGTGTGCAAGCTCAGGTCCGGACCCGGCGCGCTGCTGCGGCCCATGCCGCGCGGCAGCGGACGCAGGACGGTGTGGCCCCGGCGCTGAAGCGCCTTCGCGAGCGCCTGCAAGTCGTGCGCGTCGCGCTGCGAGGAAGGCAGCAACACGAAGGCAGGCGCCGCGCCGGCGGCGGCTTCGTCGACCAGGACTTCCAGCCAGGCCCCCGCCTCACGCGGCAGCAGCTGCGAGGCGGTACCCATGGCCTGATCAGTCCGCCGTGGCACCCGACTTCTTCACGATCTCCGTCCACTTGGGAATTTCGCTGCGGATCAGCGCGGCGAAATCCTCGGGCGTGCCGGACGTCGGCTCGATGCCCAGCCCGATCATCTGCTGCCGCAGCGCCGGCGTGGCCATGGCGCGGGCGATCGCACCATTGAGCCTGGCGATCACATCGCCAGGCGTGCCGGCCGGAGCCAGCACGCCCAGCCAGTTCGCGACTTCGTAGCCCGGCAGGCCCGACTCCGCGATCGTGGGCACGTTCGGCAGCGAGGCCATCCGGTTCCTGGAGGTCACGCCCAGGGCCCGCACCTTGCCGGCCTTGATGTGCTCCTCATAGACCGCGTAGGAGTCGAACGTCATGTTCACGCGGCCGGCCAGCACGTCCGTCATCAAGGGCGCGCTGCCCTTGTAGGGCACGTGCAGCAGGTTCACGCCGGCCTGCGATTCGAATAGCGCGCCCGACATGTGGCTGGAGCTGCCGCTGCCGGCCGAGCCGTACGACAGTTCGCCCGGCCTGGCCTTGGCCAGCGCCACCAGCTCGCGGATGCTGTTCGCCGGCACCGAGGTGTGCACCACCAGCACCCGGGGCGTGGTGTGGGTCAGGCTCACGGGCGCGAAGTCCTTGACCGGGTCATAGCGCAGGCGCTTGTAGAGCGCAGCGTTGATCGCCTGCGTGCCCATGGTGCCGAAGAACAGGGTGTAGCCGTCCGGCGCCGACCTGGCCGCTGCTTCGGCCGCGGTGGTGCCACCGGCGCCCCCGCGGTTCTCGATGACGACCTGCTGGCCGAGCTCGCTGCCCATGCGGCTGGCCATGCTGCGGGCCATCGCATCGGCTGCGCCGCCGGCGGGAAAGGGCACGATCAGGCGGATCGGCTTGTCGGGAAAGGCGGCACGGACCGGGCCCGCGGCCGAGAGGGCCCAGGTGCCTGCGAGGCAGGCCGAGAGGAAGCGGCGTTTGTTCAGCATATGTCTCCGTGCGGTGTGCGTTGCGCCGCGAGACTAGCCCGCACGAGGCCGCGTGACTGCGCGTACCCCGGCATTTCTGGTTTGCCGGCCCGGACATGGCTGCTCTTCGACGGCTTAGCCATCCTGGGCCTCAGCCGCATGCGCTCGGGGCATCGCGCTCGACATCCATGCCGCCGCCGGCGCGAGATCTTCGAGCAGCTGCTGGGCCGCGCCGACGGGATTCGCACCGCGAAGGCGCGCGCGGCGATGCATAGCTGATTTGCGGCGGCGGTGGGTGTGCCAGGCGCCTCCCCGTCCGTAAATTTCGGCGAACGGTCACGACGGACCGCGCCAGACGAGGAGACCCTTTCCATGACCTGCCTGACAGGTGTTCGCGTGCTCGACCTGAGCCGCGTGTTTTCCGGGCCGTGGGCGGCCCAGATGCTGGCCGACTTCGGCGCCGATGTGATCAAGGTCGAGCGGCCCGGGCGCGGCGACGACGTGCGCCAGCAGGGCCTGCGGGCGCGGGATGCCGAAGGCAACGAGACCCGCGAGACCTCGTCCTTCCTCGCGATGAACCGCGGCAAGCGCTCCATCACGGTCGACATCGCGCGGCCCGAGGGCCAGGCCCTGGTGCGGCAGCTGGCCGCCGGCAGCGACATCGTCATCGAGAACTTCAAGGCCGGCGACCTTGCCCGCTACGGCCTGGACCATTTCGCGCTGCGCGCGCTGAACCCGCGGCTGGTGTACTGCTCCATCAGCGGGTTCGGACAGACCGGCCCCTATCGCCACCTGCCCGGCTACGACCCGTTGTTCCAGTCCATGAGCGGGCTCATGAGCATCACCGGCCATGCCGACGATGAGCCCGGCGGCGGGCCGATGCGCGTGGGTTATTCGGTGGGGGATATCACGGCCGGCTTCTACGCGATGGCCGCCATCCTGGCTGCCCTGCGCCACCGCGACTTGGTTTCGGGCGAGGGCCAGCACATCGACCTGGCCCTGCTCGACGCACAGCTCGCGTCGATGTCGCACGTGGCCATGATGTACCTGGTCTCGGGCCGCCAGCCCCCGCGCCTGGGCAATGCCTCGCCCATCACCTGCCCCTGGCAATCCTTCGAGTGCGCCGATGGCCAGCTGGTGGTGGCAGTGGGCAACGACCCGCAGTTCGCCGCCTTCTGCCAGGTGCTGGGTCATCCCGAATGGGCCGCCGACGATCGCTTCGCGACCAACCCGCAGCGTGCCAGGAACCGCCAGGTGCTGGTGCCCATGCTGGCCGAGGTGCTGCGCCGGCGCCCGGTGGCCGAGTGGCACCAGCGCTTCGAGGCCGCCGGCGTGCCGACCGGCCCGATCAACGACTTCGAGCAGGTGTTCGCCGATCCGCAGGTCACGCACCGGCAGATGCGGCTGACGCTGCCGCACCCCACCGCCGGGAGCGTCCCGCAGGTGGCCAACCCGGTGAAGTTCTCGCAGACGCCGGTGCAGTACCACCGCGCGCCGCCGCTGCTGGGCGAACACACCGTGGAAGTGCTGCGCGAGCGACTGTCGTTGGACGATGCGCGCATCGCGCAATTGCGGCAGGACCAGGTGATCTGACATGGGCGATCTGGAATCGATCCGGATGTTCCGCGACAGCGCCGCCGCGTTCCTGGGCGCGACCGACCAGCGCCAGCGCGTGCGCGCGCTGGAGGACGGCGGCGGCGGTCTCGACCGGGCGACCTGGCACCAGCTCGCCGGGCTGGGATGGTTGTCGGTGCTGGTGCCGCAGGACGCCGGCGGGTTGGGACTGGGCATGGCAGAAGCCGCCGTGATCGCCGAGGAAGCCGGCCGGCACCTCCTGCCCGAACCGCTGGTCGACGCGGGCGTGCATCCCGTGGCGCTGCTGGCGCGGCTGCCCGCCAGCAGCCTGCGCCAGGAACTGCTGGACGCCATCCAGTCGGGCGAGATCGTGGCCGGGGTGTCCTGGCAGGAATGTGCCGGCGAGCTCGAACCTGGCTGCGGCATGGCCTGCGCGAGCCGGCACGGCGAGGGGGACGGCGCCGCGGTCACCGGACACAAGCGCTTCGTGCGGCCGGGAGGCGCCGACGGCTGGATCGTGGCCGCGAGCCTGGACGACGAGCCGGCGTTGTTCTGGGTACCGGCGCAGACACCCGGCCTGTCCACACGGCACGAGGCCGGCGTGGACGGCAGCGCCATCACCACCTTGTTCCTGGACAATGCCGCCGGCCGCCTGCTGGCGGTGGGCGAGGCGGCGCTGTCGGCTCTCAAGCAGGCCGAGGACCTGGCCCGGATCGCCCAGGGCGCGGAACTGGTGGGCATCGCCCGCCGCAGCCTGGAAATCACGCGCGACCACCTCTGTACCCGGGTGCAGTTCGGCAAGCCGATAGGCAGCTTCCAGGCCTTGCAGCACCGCCTGGTCGATGGCCTGATCCAGGTCGAGCTGGCCACCGCCGTCCTGCGCGAGGGCCTGCTGTCGCTGGACCCGGACAACCTGGCGGCCACCGCGAGCCGGATCAAGGCGCGCTGCGCCCATGCCGCGGTGGAGATGACGCGGATGGCGATCCAGCTGCATGGCGCCATCGGCACCACCAACGAGTACGACATCGGCCTCTACTTCAAGCGCGCGATGACGCTGGCCAGCCGGTCGGGACATGCGGCCTCGCATCGCCGGCGCTGGCAGCAGCACGCGGCGCAGGCCGCGGCGCGCGCGCCGGCCGCGGCGGTTCGCGGCGATGTCGACCTCTCCCCCGAGCAGGACTGGGAGCGCATGCCCGAGCCGCAGTTCCGCGAGCTGGTGAGGGCCCTGTTCGCGCGGCACTACCCGGCCGAGCGGCGCCACATGCCCTATCGCCAGACCTGGGCCCAGTCGCGCGGGTGGTACCTGACCTTGTCCCGCCTGGGCTGGCTGGCGCCCGCCTGGCCCCGGCAATACGGCGGCATGGGGCTGCCGGCGGACAAGCTCATCGCCTACATCGAGGAGAGCGAGGCCTGGGGCGTCGCGCGCCCGCCCGACCAGGGCCTGGTGATGATCGGCCCGATCCTGATGCGCTTCGGCACGGAGGAACAGCGCCAGCGCTTCCTGCCCAAGGTGCTGGCCGGCGAGCATGTCTGGACCCAGGGCTATTCCGAGCCCGATGCCGGCTCCGACCTGGCCGCGGTGCGCACGGAAGCCGTGCTCGAGGGCGACCACTTCATCGTCAACGGCCAGAAGACCTGGACCACCTGGGGTGCCGACGGCACCCACATGTTCATGCTGGTGCGCACCGACAAGACCGTGAAGAAGCAGGCGGGCATCAGCTTCCTGCTGGTGGACCTGAAGACGCCGGGCATCACGGTGCGCCCGATCCGCAACATCGCCGCCGAGCGCGAGTTCTGCGAGGTGTTCTTCGACAACGTGCGGGTGCCGCTCGCCAATCTGGTGGGCGAGCTGAACCAGGGTTGGACCGTGGCCAAGGCGCTGCTGGGATTCGAACGCCTGTTCACCGGCAGCCCCAAGCACTCGCAGCACACCCTGCACCAGCTCGAGAAGCTGGCCCGCCAGCGCGGGCTGCTCGAGGACCCGGCCTTCGTCGCGCGGCTCGCGGAGCTGCAGCTGGACACCGCCGACCTGGCCGCGGCCTACGCGGGCTTCGCCGCGATGGCCAAGCGCGGCGAGCCGATCCCGGCCACGATCTCCATGCTGAAGATCTGGTCCACCGAGACCTACGAGCGACTGGCGCTGCTGCTGATCGAGTCGGCGCAGGACTATGGCGCGATGCGCGACCACTGCCACACCGACGAGATCGACCTGCACGTCGTGGCGCCCTTGTTCAACGCCCTCGGAGCCAAGATCTTCGCGGGCAGCAACGAGATCCAGCGCAACATCCTGGCCAAGGCCGTCCTGGAGCTGCCCTCATGAGCGACACCGCGACGGCTGCCGTCCCATGGCTGCTGGAGACCCCTGCCGGCCGCGGCAAGGGCCCGAACTTCGGCTCCGATCGCGTGCGCTACACAGCGCCCGTGCCCGTGGGCTCGCGGGTTCGCCTGCACCAGAGCGTGCCGAGCGCGTGGGCGCCGCGACCCACCTCACCACCCTGTGCGAATTCGAGATCGAGGGCAACAGCCGCCCGGCGGTCCTTGCCGAGTTCATCCTGCTGATGCACGGCGTGTAGTCGCAGGCCCCGCGTTCCTTCCACCACACCACGGAGACACTCCATGAAAAAGCGTTCCCTGCTCGCGTTCGCGCTCATCACCGCCACCGGCTTGGGCAGCCTGTCGGCACCCGCCCATGCCCAGGGCAACTGGCCCGCACGGCCGGTCAAGCTGATCGTGCCCTATCCGGCCGGCGGCCCGGTGGACCAGTTGGCGCGAACGATTGCGCCGCGCCTGGGCGAGGTGCTGGGCCAGAGCATCGTGATCGAGAACAAGTCGGGCGCCAGCGGCGTGATCGGCATGGACGCGGCCATCAAGGCCGAGCCGGATGGCTACACCTTCGGCTTCGGCGTTCCGGGTGGCATCACCGTGCTGCCGCACCTGCAGAAAATGCCCTACGCGGTGGACGAGATCAACTACGTCAGCCTGGTCGCCCGCATTCCGCAGGTGATCACCGTGGGGCCGCAGGTGCCGGTCAGCACCCTGCCCGAGCTGGTGGCGATGGCCAAGGCGCAGCCGGGCAAGATCAACTACGGCTCGGCCGGCAACGTCACCACGCCGCACCTGGGCGCCGAGCTGCTCGCGCAGGAGACGGGCATCAAGATGCAGCACGTGCCCTACAAGGGCGCGGCCCCCGCGGTGACGGGACTGCTCGGCGGCGAGATCCAGGTGCTGGCGGCCGACCTGCCGGCAGTGATCGGCTTCTCCTCGCGGGGCGTGAAGATCCTGGCGGTGGCCAGCCCCCGCCGCTCCGAAGCACTGCCCGACGTTCCCACCACCGCCGAGGTGGGGCTGCCCGGGGTGGTGAACGAATCCAGCTACGGCCTGATCGCCCAGAAGGCGACGCCGCCGGCCATCACCCAGAAGATGCGCGAGGCGTTGATCACCACGCTGAACACGCCGGCGGTGAAGGAGCAGTTGGCCAAGCAGGGCGCCGTCGCCACCAGCACGACGCCGGATGAATACCGCAAGCTGATGCAGAGTGAATCGGCCAAGTGGGGCGCGCTGGTCAAGAAGGCCAACATCACCCTGAATTGAGCGCGGCTGGCCGGGCCTGCACGGCGCGGGCATGGCGGCCCCGTGCATGCAGCGCCGGGATTACCGGCCGTTGAACACGGGCGCGCGCTTTTCGGCGAAGGCGCGCTGGGCTTCCCGGGCGTCCTCGGTCCGGGCGATCTGTGCCGTCATGTCCTGCTCGTAGCGGTAGCCGTCGCGCAGGCTCATGTCCTCGATGACGTTGAGCGTGTGCTTGAACATGCGCGTGGCGACCGGGCTCTTGGCGGCGATGGTCCGGGCGATGTCGAGCGCCGAGGGCATCAGCTCCTCGGGCGCCACGCAGGCCTCCACGATGCCCAGGCGGTACAGCTCCGGTCCGCCGACGCGCATTCCGGTGAGGGCCATGCGACGCAGCCGCGAATGGCTGAACAGCCGCATGGCATGGCGGCCACCGCCCAGCAGGCCGACATCCACCTCGGGCATGCCGAGCGCGGCCTTGTCGGAAGCCACCAGGATGTCCGCCGATGCGCACATCGCCAGGCCCGATCCGAGGGCGGCGCCGTTGATGGCGACGACCACCGGCTTGGCACACTCGCGGATCGCATGGAAGCACTCGCGCGTGCGCCGGGAGTGCGCGGGCAGATCACCCGGCCCCTGGATCACCGAGGAGCGGCCCTTCAGGTCGGCGCCGGCGCAGAACACCTTGCCGGCGCCGGTGAGCACCACGGCCCGCACCTCGTCCATTTCCGAGATGCGGTCGAGGGCCAGCGTGAGCTCGTCGTTGAGCGTGCGCGTCAACGCGTTCACCGGCGGGACGTCCAGGGTCAGGGTGGCGACGAAGTCGTCGAGTCGATAGCGCAACTGGGTCAGGTCGTTCATGGGGTTCCCTCAGACACGTTCCAGGACGATCGCGATGCCCTGGCCGACGCCGATGCACATGGTGCACAGCGCATAGCGGCCACCGCTGCGATGCAACTGATTGACGGCTGTCATGGCCAGGCGGGCACCGGAGGCGCCGAGCGGATGGCCGAGCGCGATGGCGCCGCCGTTCGGATTCACGCGAGCATCGTCGTCGGCGAGTCCCAGCAGGCGAAGCACCGCCAGTCCCTGCGCGGCGAAGGCCTCGTTGAGCTCGATCACGTCGATCCGATCCAGTGAAAGGCCGGTGAGCGCCAGCACCTTGCGCGTCGCCGGCGCGGGGCCGATGCCCATCACGCGCGGCGGCACGCCAGCCGTGGCCATGCCGACGACGCGGGCGCGCGGTGTCAGGCCGTGCCGGCTGGCGGCCTGTTCGCTCGCGAGCAGCAGGGCGCAGGCGCCGTCGTTCACGCCGCTGGCATTGCCGGCCGTCACTGTGCCATCCGGCCGCACGACGCCCCTGAGGCGCGCCAGCGCCTCAAGCGAGGTCTCGCGCGGATGTTCGTCGCGGCTCACGGGAACGGGCTCCCCCTTGTTCTGCGGCACGCTCACCGGGACGATCTCCGCATCGAAGAAGCCGGCTTGCTGCGCCGCCACCGCCTTGCGCTGCGATGCGAGGGCCATTCGATCCTGCGACTCCCGCGTGATGGCGTAGTCGGTCGCGACGTTCTCGGCGGTTTCGGGCATGGAGTCGACGCCGTACATCTGCTTCATCAGCCGGTTGACGAATCGCCAGCCGATGGTGGTGTCGTGGATGGCGTTCTGGCGCGAGAAGGCCGTCTCGGCCTTGGGCACGACGAAGGGCGCGCGGCTCATGCTCTCCACGCCGCCGGCAATCATCATCGAGGCGTCACCCGAGCGGATGGCCCGCGCCGCCGTGCCCAGCGCATCCAGCCCCGAGCCGCAGAGACGGTTGACGGTGCTGCCCGGCAGCTCGAACGGCAACCCGGCCAGCAGGCTGGACATGCGCCCGACATTGCGGTTGTCCTCGCCGGCCTGGTTGGCGCAGCCGAAGACCAGGTCCGTGACGGCCTGCCAGTCCACGCCCGGGTTGCGCGCCATCAGCGCCTTGAGCGGGACCGCGCCAAGATCGTCGGCACGCACCGAGGACAGGGAACCGCCGTAGCGACCGAAGGGCGTGCGAATCGCATCGCAGATGTAGGCGTGCTGGCTCATGGATGGCGACGCTCACTCGTTGGTCGTGATGTTCGCCTGCTGGGCCAGTGCCCGCCATCCCTGCGAATCTGCCTGGACGAAGCTGGCGAATTCGGCGCCCACCAGCGGCGCGGGCTCGACGCCCTTGTCTTTCAGACTCTTGAGGAAGGCCGGATCGGCCAGGATTTCGCCCAGCGCGCGGCGCAGGGTTTCCGTCGAATCGGCGGGCATGCCCGCGGGCCCCGCGATGCCGAACCAGTTCACGACCCGCAGCTTGGGATGGCCCAGCTCGGTGGACGTGGGCACCTGCGGGAGCAGGTCACTGCGGCGCTCGTCGAGCACGGCGAGCACCTTGGCCTTTCCTTCCTGCGCCAGGGCCCGGATCGACCCGGGGGACACGATGCTCGCGTCCAGGTGACCGCCCTGCAGGTCGTTCAGGACCGGGGACATGCCTTTGTACGGAATGATGTTGAGGTCGATGCCCAGCTGCTGCTGCAGCATCGCGGCGCCCATGTAGTCGAGCGATCCCACGCCGGAGGCGCCGATGCGGATGCTGTCGGGCTTGGCCTTGGCCAACTTCACGAACTCGGCGAAGGTGTTGGCAGGAAAAGCGTTGCCCACCGTGAGGGTGAACGGGGTCGTGGCGATCCGCGCGATGAAGGTGAAGTCGCGCTCGACCGAGTAGCGAACCGCCTTGCTGATGGCTGGCAGGATGCCCATGCTGGCCGTTGCGCACAGCAGCAGCGTATTGCCATCCGTCGGCTTGGACTGCACCACGGCCTGCGTGCCCAGCATCGAGCCGGCGCCCGGGCGGTTCTCCACGATCCAGCTGCGCCCCAGCTTCCTGCCCAGGGCGTCGGCCACCAGACGGCCAACCGCGTCATTCGAAGCACCTGCCGGAAAGGGAACGACGATGCGCGAGACCGGCTGTGACCACGCGCGCAAGGGCGCGAAGGAGGCCAGCGCCAACAGGCCGGCGGACTGCACCAGGGTGCGGCGGGTGAGCGGGAGGTTTTGTCTCATGGGTGGGTCCTCATGCGGAAGAACGAATCGGCTCAGCGAGGAAGTCGAGCACGATGCGGTTGAACGCATCGGGACGTTCCCAGTTGATGGAGTGGCCTGCATCGCCGATCTCGGCGAAACGGGCGTCAGGCAGGTGGCGTGCCCAGGCCCGCATCAGCGCGGGCGGCGCCAGCAGGTCGGCGCCGGCCATGACGATCAGCGTGGGCGCCGCGATGGTCGAGACCTTGGCGAAGGTGTTGGGCGTGCGCAGCGGCTGGGCCGGGGCCTGCGGCTGCCGAGCTGCGTGCTCCATGGCGATGAACCGCTGGAAACCGTCCGGGTCCTCAGCGCGGTAGGCCGCGCCGACTTCCAGATACGGCCGCACCTCCAGCCGACCCGTGAGCCCGGGCACTGCGATGCGCGCAGAGAACGCCTGCATCTCCGACTCGCTGAACTGCCCGTTGCTGGCCGCAACGATCAGCCTGGTCACGCGCGAGGGCTGCCAGGCGGCGTAGTCCAGGGCGGCGAAGCCGCCGCCGGCCACCCCCAGGAGGTGGAAACGATCGAGCCCCAGTTCACCGGCCAGAGCCTCCAGGTCTTGCGCGATGGTGCCCGGCTGCTCGCCGGTCGCGGGCTGCGCCACGCTCAGGCCCCAGCCGCGGCGATCGAACGCGATGACGCGATGACCCGCCGCATGGAACGCGGTGAGCTGGGGTTTCCAGGATTCCACCGTCGAGGTGTTGGCATGCAGCAGCACCAGCGGCGTTCCGCCGCCGCCGGTGTCGACCACGAACAGGCGGGCACCGGGCACCGCGATGCTTGCTGCCCCGAAGGGGGTGTCGGCCCAGCATGGGAGATCAGTGGGGTCAGGCATGGCGGCATTGGGAACGGAGCAGCCATTGTGGGAAGCCGATCGCGTTCGCGATATGGCCTGGCGTGCAATCCAGAGTTGCACGGCGGACCCTGAGTTCGCAGGGCAGTGGCCGCTCGTCCAAGCCCGTGCGGAGCAACCGCTCGGATCGGCTGTCTCAGCCGCGCAGCAGGTCCTGCACCGCCTGGGCGAGTTCCGGGCCCACGTCGATTCCGTTGGTGGGATGGGGCAAGGTGTTGCAGGTGACCACCCGCGCCGCACCGGCTTCCTGCAGGACCTGCATGGCGTCGGGCGAGAACACCGCATGCACGCCCACGCAGACCGGCGCCACCCCCAGCGACTCGCGAATCCGCCCGGCGGCGACGGCCATGGTGCGGGCGCTCGAGATGATGTCGTCGATCAGCACCGGCGTGCGGCCGGCATGGGCTCGTGCGTCGGGCAGGCTGATCTCGACCTGGCGATCACCCAGCCGGGTCTTGGCCAGCACGAGCGACGGGCAGCCGACACGGCGCGCCACGTCCGCGGCCCACTGCTCGCTCTCCGAATCCGGACCGACCACCAGCGGCGCCGGCACGTTCGCCTGCACCCAGCGCGCAATGGCCGGGGCGCTCGCCACGACGCGCGTGGGCACCGTGTAGATCTCCGACAGCGAGGCATGGCGGTGCAGGTGCGGATCGACCGTGGCCAGCCAGTCGAACTGCTGCGAGATGAACCGCGCGAACAGTCCGGAGGTGACGGCCTCGCCGGGCTGGAAGCGGGCGTCCTGCCGCATGTACGGCAGGTAGGGCGCGACCAGCCCCACGCGGCGCGCGCCCAGCTCGCGCGCGGTGGCGGCGAGGAACCACAGCCCGAGAGCCTGCGGGTCCGGGTCGCGCAGCGACGAGACGACCACGACCTCGTGGCCAGCCACGTCGTCGCGCAGCCGCAGGTAGCTTTCGCCATCGGGGAAGCGGCGCGACTCGACGCTGCCCTGCCGGGCCTGCAAGTGAGCGGCCAGTCCGGCCGCCGCGGCCTCGGCGCCCGGGGCGGCGACCACCATCACGCTCATGACACCTCTCCGACAGTGATAAGGCCCGCCTGCGAGGCCACATAGGCCTGCGCATACGCCAGTTCGCCTCGGCTCTGCGCGTGCAGGCTGAACAGCGGCTGCCCGCGCTGGACAGGGTCACCCAGCCTCACCGCCATGGCGACGCCGGCGGCGGGCGCCGCCGGTGCGCCGGCCAGCTTGGCGGCCATGGCGATGCGACGGTTGTCGATGGCCAGCACCGTGCCGGCAGCGGGCGCCAACCAGGGTTCGACGAAGGCCGCGACGGGTGGCTGGCGCAGGCCGCCTTGCGCGGCACAGATGGCCTGGAACTTCGCCCAGGCGCGACCGCTGTCCAGCGTCCGGCGCGCCATGTCCAGGCCGGCGCCGGCAGGGCACAGGTCCGCCATTTCGAGCACCCCGGCGGCCAGCAGCAGCGCACGATCGCGCAGGTCTCGAGGGGCCTGGACTTCGCAGCGCAGCACGGCCAGCAGGTCCCAGGCCTCGAGCGCCGGGCCGATGCCTCGGCCGACGGGCTGCGAGCCATCGGTCTGAACCGTGTGGACCTGCAGGCCCACCGCGCTGCCCACCTCGGTCAGCGCACCGGCAAGCACATCGGCCGCTGCCGCACTGCGGACCTTGGCGGTGGGGCCGACAGGAATGTCGATCAGCACGCGCTGCGAGCCGGCGGACGCTTTCTTGGACAGGACCGACGCCACCATCTGGCCCGTGCTGTCCAGGTCCAGCGGCCGCTCGACGCGAATGAGCACGTCATCAGCCGGGCTCAACTGCACCGCTCCGCCCCACACCAGGCAGCCGCCCTCTCGCTCGACCACCCGGCGCAGGGTCGCCAGGTCGAGGTCGACCGGTGCCAGGGTCTCCATGGTGTCGGCCGTGCCGGCGGGCGAGGTGATGGCGCGCGAGGAAGTCTTGGGCATGACCGCGCCACAGGCCGTGACGATGGACACCACCAGGGGCGAGGTGCGGTTGCCGGGAAGGCCACCGACGCAGTGCTTGTCCACCACCGGGCCCCGCGACCAGGCGAGCCGGTGGCCGACATCGATCATGGCCCGGGTGAGCGCGATGGTTTCGCTGCGGTTCAGCCGATCACCGGCGCAGGCGCTCACGAAGGTGGCCAGGTGCAGGTCGGACAGGCGGTTCGCCGCGACGTCGCGCATGATGACCAGCAGCTTGTCATGGTCCAGCGGCACGCCGTACACCTTGCTGCGGATGTGGCGCTCGGACTCGAGCACGGGCGGATGGCGCACGTCCAGGGGGTCACCGTCACGCAGCCCCATCGAGCGCCAGGCCGATTCGGACAGACCGGCTTCACCGGGTTGCAGCCAGTCGGCCAGCACGTGGTGCACGGTGGCGATCAGGCTGCGCCCGCCGGCACCGATTTCGACCCGGGCCTGCGAGCCGAAGCCTTCGGCCCGGCAGACTTCGCAGTCGGCGCGCATGTAGACGATGGCCGCCTGGTAGGTGTCGATGCCGGCGCGGCGCGCGATCAGGCGGGCGGCGCCGGTGGGGTTCGGGTCCTCGCTGCCGGAGATGAGCGCCGCACGGGTCTCTTGGGCTGCGGCAGAGGAATGGGCATGGACGGTCATGGGAGGCGAGCCGCGTATGGGCGCGACGATCCTACCCGAGCGCTGAATGCACCAAGGGCCACGAGTCGCCTCGTGGCCCTTGGTGGTGGGGGCTATCGGATCGTGATCAGAAGGTCAGCGCGCCGCAGGCCGCTGCGGTCGGCTGCACGTACAGCTGGTTGTTGTTGTTCAAGTTGTCCAGCAGATCCTTGAGCGTCTCCTGGTACGCACGCTGCGCGTGGCCGGAGAGCGTGACCGAATCGGACACCAGTGATGCGTTGGCCAGGTTGATCAAGGCTTCGACGGTGATGAAGCCAGAGTCATTCACGCCGGTGAAGGCTCCCGGGCCAGCGTAGACCAGCCCATTACGGTCGACACCGCCGGCACGGGTGTTCAGCCACATGGTCGCCATCTGAACCGACAGCATGTGGGCCATGTTGGTGGCGCTGCCACCGAGCAGGAAGGCCCTGAGTTCCTCGTGCGTGGTCGGGTTGACGTCCTCGCCGTTCGCATCGCGCAGTGTCAGCGTGCCGAGCCCGGCGTAGATATCTGCCGCGTTCTCGATGGCAGCCTTGCCGTTCTTGTTTTGCCAGAAGCCCAGCGTATGCCCGTTGCCGGCGCCGAGGCAGACGTTGCCGAACTTCACCGTCGCGGTCGGAGAGCCGGAGGAAATCGTCACGGGCACGCTGTTCAGGAAGTCCGGGTTCGTGGAGATGTTGATGGGCGAGGCGGTGCCTGCCACATACGCGTTCGTGGACACCCACACGGCGGCGCTGGTCGGCCGGTATTCACGGGCGAGGAAGGTGCCGAAGCCCAAGCTGTCCAGGCTGTCATAGACCGCCGCAGTGAACTTGAACGCGAAACCTTCCAGATCGACCTTCCAGCCGCTGATCAGCTCCTCGCCCGCGTCCCACTGGCCGTTGGTGTTCGCGTCATACCACTTGTTGATGGTGATACGGGCGGCCGGATCGGGCGTCGACGTCCCGGTGCGGATCATGAAGTTGTCGGTCTTGCTTTCCGAGTTCTTGAACTTGTCGGAGAGGCTCACCCAGACCTTGTAGACGCCGTTGGGCGAGTCGGCGAATCCCGGCAGGCCGTTGTTCTCGACCACCGAGATCAGCTGCCGGCACTGGAGCTTGCCATTGCCATCCGAGGTGACGGTCCCGGAGGGCGTGCCCAACACGGCACCTGAGGGATCGGTGACCTGCACGTAAAACGTGCTGTTCGGCTCCAGGCCCGCGGAGCCAGGCTGCACCGGACCGCCGCTCAGGTAGACCTGGTCCTTGCTCGCATACGAATTGGCGTTGGTGACGCTGCAATCGGCCACGCCAGACGTGAAGATCGCACCGGACAAGTTCGCCTTCGCCCCTACCTCCGGCACGAAGTAGCCGCTGGCCATTTCCACCGAACCACCACCGGCCGCCGTGCTGTCGCTGCTGCCTCCACCGCACCCCGCCAATACTGCGCCGGCGAGCGCCGCGAGAGCAAAACCGCGAACGCGTCCAAAGTTAGAGATCAATGTCATGACACACCTCGTTACAAGCCAGGTGCGAACTCTAACAGTAAATGTGTTTCCTGTTGCAAGCTGTAACTTGTAACAGCCGCCAATCTGCACTAGTGCAGCCGCGCCGTGGTTCAACCGGGAAGGAAAAGCGCCTGTAAGTCGGAAAGAAAATCGAAGCCGCGCACGGTGGGGCGGACGCGATCCAGGGTGCGCTCGACCAGCCCTTTGGACTCGGCATCGGCCAGCCCCTGCTGCAGCACGGTCGGTGGCAGCCCGGTGCGATCGCTGAAGTCCCGCAGGCTGAAGCCCTCCTTCAGCCGCAGGGCGTTCATCACGAACTCGAACGGCAGGTCCGCCCGCGCGACTTCGTGCTCCTGGGCCACCGGCGTGCCGGACAAGGCCTTGTCCATGTACAGCTTGGGCTCGCGCCAGCGCACCTGGCGGACGACGCGGTGCGGGAAACTGAGCTTGCCGTGCGCGCCCGCGCCCAGCCCCAGGTAGTCGCCAAACTGCCAGTAGTTGAGGTTGTGCCAGCAGCGATGCCCCGGCTTGGCGTACGCCGAGACTTCGTAGCGCGCCAGCCCCGCCGCCTCGGTCATCTCGGTGATGCGATCGAGCATGGCGTAGGCGGTGTCCTCGGGCGGCAGTTGCGGCGGGAACTTGGCGAAGTAGGTGTTGGGTTCGAGCGTGAGGTGGTAGATCGACAGGTGCGGGGGCAACAAGGCCATCGCCTGGGTCACGTCGGCCTCGAGCTGCGCCAGGCTCTGGCCGGGCAGCGCATACATCAGGTCGAGGTTGAAGGTGTCGAAGGCCAGCTGCGCCTCTTCGCAGGCGGCGATGGCCTGCGCCCGGTCGTGCACCCGGCCGAGCGCGCGCAGGTGCGCGTCGTTGAAGCTTTGCACGCCGACCGACAGGCGGGTGACACCGGCGGCCCGAAAGGCCTTGAAGCGGTCCTTCTCGAAGGTTCCGGGGTTGGCCTCGAGCGTGATCTCGCATTCGGCATCGAGCTTGAGCCGCGCGCGCATGTCACCCAGCAGCCGGTCGATGCCGGCTGGCGAGAACAGGCTGGGGGTGCCGCCGCCGATGAAGATGCTGTGCACCGTGCGCCCCCACACCAGGGGCAAGGCCTGTTCGAGGTCCGCCACGAGCGCATCGAGGTAGCGCTGCTCGGGCAGTTCGCCGGAGCTCGCCTCGTGCGAGTTGAAGTCGCAGTAAGGGCACTTGCGCAGGCACCAGGGCAGGTGCACGTAGACCGATAGCGGCGGCAGGGCCGGCAGCTGCAGGGTGCCGGGGCGCAGATAGTGCTGCACGTCGGTCATCGCGACCTCCTTCTCAAGCCCAGCGCTCTTTCATGAGCGCCACCATCTGCCGCGCCGCCAGGCCGCGGTGGCTGTTGGCGTTCTTCACCTCCGGCGGCAGCTGGGCGAAGGTCTTGCCGAAGGCCGGGATGTACATGACCGGATCGAACCCGAAACCATGCTCGCCGACGGGCTGGCGGGTGATCTCACCCACCGCGCGCCCCACGGCAATCAAGGGCTCGGGATCATCGGCGCTGCGCAGCGCCACGAGCGTGCTGACCAGCGCCGCGCGCCGGTTGTCCACGCCCTGCATCTGCTCCAGCAGGGCGCGCACATTGTGGTCGTCACCCTTGGGATAGCCGAACTGGGTGGCGTAGTAGGCGGTGTCCACGCCGGGCAGGCCGCCGAAGGCGTCGACGCACAGGCCGGCGTCGTCGGCCAGGGCCGGCAGCCCGCTCTCGCGCGCCGCATGGCGCGCCTTGGCCAGCGCGTTCTCGACGAAGGTGCGATGGGGCTCCTCGGCCTCACCGATGCCGAGTTCGCCCTGGGCCACCAGCTCGATGCCCAGCGGAACCAGCATGGCCTGCAACTCGGCCAGCTTGCCCCGGTTGTTGGATGCGAGCACCAGGCGCGGCGGCATGGTCAGCCTGCGCCGAGGGGCAGCGCGAGCGCCTGGCGTTGGGCGTCGATCAGTTCGGAGATGCCTTTTTCGGCCAGCCGCAGCAGTTCGTTCATCTCGGCGCGGGTGAAGGGCACGCCTTCGGCGGTGCCCTGCACCTCGACGAAGTGGCCTTCGCCGGTCATCACCACGTTCATGTCGGTGCCGCAGGCCACGTCTTCGGTGTACTCGAGGTCGAGCAGCGGCGTGCCTTCGACGAGGCCGACCGACACCGCCGCCACGGGGCCGCGGATCGGCGAAGCCGCCAGCTTGCCGCGCGCGAGCAGCAGGTTGACCGCGTCCTGCGCGGCGACGAAAGCGCCGGTGATGGCGGCGGTGCGGGTGCCACCATCGGCCTGCAGCACGTCGCAATCGAGCGCGATGGTGCGCTCGCCCAGCGCCGACAGGTCGAACACCGCGCGCAGCGAGCGCCCGATCAGGCGCTGGATTTCCTGGGTGCGTCCGCTTTGCTTGCCGCGCGCGGCTTCGCGGTCGCCACGCGTATGCGTGGCGCGGGGCAGCATGCCGTATTCGGCCGTCACCCAGCCTTCGCCGCTGCCTCGCTTGTGGGGCGGCACCTTTTCTTCGACGGACGCGGTGCACAGCACGCGGGTCTGGCCGAACTCGACCAGCACCGAGCCTTCGGCATGGATGGTGAAGCCGCGCGTGAGTCGAACGGGGCGAAGCTGGTCGGCGGCACGCTGGCCGCTGCGGATGAAAGAAGTCATGACAGAAGGAAAACGGGGGAAGCTAGCCCTTGCGGGCCGCGGAGCGCCGGATGGCCTCGTTGATCTCGGCAATGGACCGCTCGATGGCGGCATCGTCCAGGTCGTCGACCAGCGTGTCGAGCACGCCCGCCTGGATGGTGGAGGCGAACACGCCGTTGCTGATGCTGTCGGTGGAGACGCCGTGGGTGGACTCGAAGGTGTCGGGCATCTCCCACTCGACGGCGATGACCGTGACGTTGTCCGAATGCGGGCCGCCGCTGCGCAGTGCGGATTCAACCAGGTCGGGCACGGCCTGGGCCACCGGCTGGTCGGACAGCTGCTGCACGATCTCGGTGTCGGGCAGGCTGCCCCACAGACCATCGGAGCACAGCATGATCTTGTCGCCCTGCTGCAAGGCCATGGGCCCGCTGATGTCGTACACCGGCTTGCTGGGCGAGCCCAGGCAGGTGAACAGGATGTTGCGGTTGATCTGCTCCATGCGGATCACACCGGCGGCATGCTGCTCCATGTAGGAGTGGTCGCGGGTGCGGGTGACGAGCTGGCCGTTGCGCACCACATAAAGCCGCGAATCGCCGCAATGCACCCAGGTGGCGGCCGAGTCCTGGACGACAGCGGCCACCAGCGTGGTGCGCGGGGTGTCGAGCATGCCGCGCTCGCTGGCGTAACGCACGATCTGCGTGTGCGCCGCCATCAGCGCGGCGGACAGGAACTCTACGGGGTCCCGCACGAGCGGGCGCGCCTCGCGCTGGAACAGCGCGGAGATGGTTTGCAGGGCGAGCTGCGCGGCCACTTCGCCTTCGGGATGTCCGCCCATGCCATCGGCCAGCAGGAACAAGCCCGACTCGCGCGTGTAGGCGTAGCCCATGCGGTCCTCGTTGCGCTCACGACCGCCTTTGCGGCTCACCTGGAAAACCGAGAACTTCATCGAGCACTCCTGATACCGAGGGCTTTGCTCCCGGCCACGCCGTGCCCGACATCGCCGCCTAAGCCTGGCCGCACGAGGCCGCCGCGCAGCGGCAGGCCCTTCCAGTGCCACCGGTGAACCGGCTTCGCCAGGCCCCTGGCGGCGCCCCCCTGGTGGGGGAGAGGGCACCGCCCGAGGGGGCACGGCGAAGCCGCTTCGGGGGACATCATCTCTTGCCGAAGTTGGTGCCCATACGAACCGTCTTGCGGGTGTCGGACACGATGTTGTCGAACTGCAGCCGCATCTTCTCGGCCACGCTGAGCTTGGTGTAACGGCGCTCGCCTTCCCGGCTCAGTTCCTTTTGCAGCGCGAACACCGATTGAGGACGGGACAGTGCGTCGAGCGACATGCACCATTCCACCACCTCGATCAGGTTGTCGGAGTAGACGCCGCGCAGGCGCGACAGCGCCAGGCCCAGGCGGTCCTTCTCGAGTCGCTGCGGCGCGTCGTTGGGCGGGTAACCCTGCATGCAGGCATAGATGCAGGCGCCGATGGCGTAGATGTCGGTCCAGGGGCCCATGGACGAATCCCGCCGGTACATCTCAGGCGCGGCGAAGCCGGGTGTGTACATGGGCCGGATGAAATTGCCTTCCTTGGAGAGCACTTCGCGGGCCGCACCGAAGTCGATCATCACCGCCCGGTTGTCGTCGGTGATGAAGATGTTGGCCGGCTTGATGTCCAGGTGCAGCATCTTGTGCTGATGCACGATGCGAAGCCCGCGCAGGATCTCGTCGAACAGGGAGCGGATGGTGGACTCGCGGAACACCTTCTGCTTCTTCAGTTCGCGCGCGGTGATGATGAAGTCCTGCAGGGTCGCGCCCTCCAGGTAGTTCATCACCATGTAGACGGTTTCGTTCTCGCGAAAGAAATTGAGCACGCTCACCACTGAAGCATGCGAGATCTGCGCCAGGGAGCGGCCTTCCTCGAAGAAGCTCTTCAGGCCGAGGCGGTACAGGGAGAGTTTCTCGGGGACGACCTGGGGGAGCAATTCGCCCGGCTGCCGGCTGGCGAGCGACGACGGCAGGTACTCCTTGACCGCGACCTGCTGGCCTTCGCTGTCGATGGCCAGGTAGACCATTCCGAAGCCACCTGCGGAGAGCTTGCGTACTACCCTGTAGCCACCGATGACGGTGTCGGGCGGCAGGGGCGCAGGTTTGACCTTTGACATAATTTGGGGCTTGGCGCGGTTGTGGCGAGGGCCCGTCGACTACAGCCAGCCCGCCCCCTACGACAGCGAAACGACTCCTGAGAATCCTCGATGCCAGTTTACAGCATGACCGGTTACGCAAGCGCCCAACTCAACGGGCCGCAGGCGCCGGTTGCCGGGGACGCAACACCTGCGCCAGGGCGGGTCCTGGGCATGGAGATCCGCTCGGTCAACAGCCGCTTCCTCGACCTCACGTTCCGCTTGTCCGAAGACCTGCGGGCGTTCGAGCCGCCGTTGCGCGAGCTGCTGCAATCGAGGTTGAAACGCGGCAAGGTCGAAGTGCGCGCCGGGCTCGAGGCCACGAGTGGCGAGGGCCTGCGCGAGCCGGGCGCGCGCCAATTGCAGCGACTGGGCGCCTTGCAGGACATGGTGCTCGGCTGGCTGCCGCAGGCCCGCCCCCTGAGCGTGGCCGACGTGCTGCGCCTGGCCACCCCGGAGACCGGCGCGGCCGACTGGGGGCCCACGGTGCAGTCCCTGGCAGCGCGCACGCTGGACGACCTGGTCGCCGCCCGCGCCCGTGAGGGCGAACGGCTGGTGCAGATGCTGCGCGGCCACCTGGCCCGGTTGCGCGATCTCGCCGCGCAGGCCCGCCCGCTCGTGCCGCAGCTGGTCGAGCAGCAGCGGCAGCGATTCCTGGAGCGCTGGCGGGAAGCCATGGCCCTGGGCGGCAGCGCCGGCGCGCCCACGCAGGCCGAGGCCGCGCAGGACCGCGCCCTGTCCGAGGCCACCGCGTTCGCGATCCGCATCGACGTGGCCGAGGAACTGACCCGGCTCACCGCGCATCTGGACGAGATCGCGCGCCTGTTGGACAAGGGGGGCGAAGTCGGCAAGCGGCTGGACTTCCTGATCCAGGAACTGCACCGCGAGGCCAACACGCTCGGCTCCAAGTCGGCCACGCTGGAACTCACGCGCATCTCGGTGGACATGAAGGTGCTCATCGAGCAAATGCGCGAGCAAGTCCAGAACATCGAATAGGACCCCCTGTGGAATACCCCGGCAACCTCTTCGTCGTCGCCGCTCCGAGTGGCGCGGGCAAGTCCAGCCTGGTCAAGGCGTTGATGGAACTCGATGCCCAGGTGCAGCCCTCGGTCTCGCACACCACCCGGCCTCCGCGGGGGCAGGAAAAGCACGGACGCGAGTATTTCTTCGTATCGCCGCAAGAGTTCGACGCCATGGTCGCGGGCGGCGCCTTCATCGAATGGGCGCACGTGCACGGCAACCGTTACGGCACCTCCAAGAAGGCCGTGGAGGATCGCATCGCGGCCGGGGCCGACGTGATCCTTGAGATCGACTACCAGGGTGCGCTGCAGATCAAGCGCATCTTCGCCAACGCGGTGCTGATCTTCATCCTGCCGCCCAGCTGGGACGAACTGCGCGCCCGCCTCGAGCGCCGCGGCGAGGATTCGGCCGAGGTGATCGAGACCCGCCTGACCAACGCCGCCGAGGAGATGGCCCAGGCCCGTGAATTCGACTATGTGATAATCAACGAGCTTTTCGAGCGCGCGCTGTTCGACCTCAAAGCCATCGTCCACGCCCAACGACTGAAGTTCTCGTCGCAGCGGCGCATCCGGGCCGACACCTTCAAGGCCCTCAACATCATCTGAACACCCAACGGAGTCGCTTCATGGCCCGCATCACCGTCGAAGACTGCCTGAACAGGATCCCCAATCGCTTCCAGCTCGTGCTGGCCGCCACCTACCGCGCACGCATGCTGAGCCAGGGCCATACGCCCAGGATCGAGAGCAAGAACAAGCCGGGCGTCACTGCCTTGCGCGAAATCGCCGAAGGCAAGGTGGGTCTGGAGATGCTCAAGAAGGTCCCCGGCTGACCGCCCGATACAAGTTCATGAAAAAGGCACCGCGCGCGGTGCCTTTTTCATGGGCGGGACTGGCCCGGCGAGCCCCACGCTACATTTAGGGCATGAGCGCCGTGCTCGACTCCTCCTCCGACAAGCGCAAACGGACCGCCACCGCCGGCGCGCCCGATCGACCCACTGCGGCCGCCGCGCACGCCGTGGCCAACGCGGCGGCAGCAAGCTTCGCCGCCCTGACCGCCAAGCTCGACTATCTGGACCCCGCCGATGTCGAGCAGGTCCGTCAGGCCTACCGCTTCGCCGACGAGGCGCACCTGGGCCAGTTGCGCGCCAGCGGCGAACCGTACATCACGCACCCCATCGCGGTGGCCGCCCAATGCGCCGAGTGGAAGCTCGACGCCCAGGCCTTGATGGCGGCCCTGCTGCACGATGCGATCGAGGATTGCGGGGTCACCAAGCCCGAGCTCATCGAGCGCTTCGGCGTGCAGGTGGCCGAACTGGTCGACGGCCTGACCAAGCTCGACAAGCTGCAGTTCGACACCCGCGAGGAGAACCAGGCCGAGTCCTTCCGCAAGATGCTGCTGGCGATGGCGCGCGACGTGCGGGTCATCCTCATCAAGCTGGCCGACCGCACGCACAACATGCGCACGCTGGAGGACATGCCGCGTGCCAAGTGGTCGCGCATTTCCTCGGAGACCTTGGACATCTACGCCCCCATCGCGCACCGGCTGGGCCTGAACCAGACCTACCGCGAGCTGCAGGAGCTGGCGTTCCGCTACCTCATGCCATGGCGGCACCAGGTGCTGAGCAAGGCCGTGGCCAAGGCGCGCAACCGCCGACGCGACCTCATCCAGAAGGTGCAGCGCGAGGTCGAGCAGGCCTTCGATGCCGCCGGCATCCGCATCGGGCTGGCTGGCCGGGAGAAGACGCTCTATTCGATCTACTGCAAGATGGACGACAAGCACCTGAGCTTCGCGCAGGTGACCGACATCTACGGCTTCCGCGTGATCGTGCCATCGGTGATCGAGTGCTACACGGCCCTGGGCGTGCTGCACCAGCTGTACAAACCGGTACCCGGCCGGTTCAAGGACCACATCGCCATTCCCAAGGTCAACGGCTACCAGTCGCTGCACACCACGCTGGTCGGGCCATCCGGTGTCAACGTCGAGTTCCAGGTCCGCACCGAGGCCATGCACGTCGTGGCCGAGTCCGGCGTGGCCGCGCATTGGCTCTACAAGGCCAGCACCGGCGAGCACGACGGGTCGGCCGATCGCCTGGGCACGAAGTGGCTGCAATCGCTGCTGGACATCCAGCACGAGACGCGCGATGCCGCCGAGTTCTGGGACCACGTCAAGATCGACCTCTTCCCCGACGCCGTGTACGTGTTCACACCGCGCAGCCAGATCATGGCGCTGCCGCGCGGAGCCACGGTGGTCGATTTCGCCTATGCGATCCACAGCGACATCGGCGACCGCACCGTCGCCGCCAAGATCAACGGCGAGCAGGTTCCGCTGCGCACGGAGCTGAACAACGGCGATGTCGTCGAGGTGGTCACCGCGTCGGTTGCCGCGCCCAATCCGGCGTGGCTGGGTTTCGTGCGCACCGGGCGGGCCCGCTCCAAGATCCGCCACCAGCTCAAGGGGCTGGCACAGGCCGAGTCGCGCGACCTGGGCGAGAAGCTGCTCACGCAGGCCCTTCGGGCCGAGGGCTTCCAGCGACTGCCGGCCGCCGACGCCGACAACCAGGTGCTGTGGGACAAGCTGCTGCGCTTCACCGGCAACCGCACCCGCGACGAACTGCTGACCGACCTGGGCCTGGGCAAGCGCATCGCGAGCATCGTGGCCAAGCGGCTGGTGAACCTGCTGGCCGAGACCGGTGGCAAGCGCGACGCCCTGCTCATCACCCGCGAGCGCTTCACCGCGCACGAGAACGTGTCGCAGGGAGCGGTCACGCTCGACGGCAGCGAGAACGCCTCGGTGCAATACGCCACCTGTTGCCGCCCGGTGCCGGGTGACCGCATCCTGGGTTACCTGGGCCGCGGCGAGGGCCTGGTGGTCCACACCGACGATTGCGGCGTGGCCCGGCGCCTGCAGCACAAGGACGCCGAGCGCTTCATCGGCGTCGAGTGGGCCGAGGAAACCGTGCGCCCCTTCGAGACGCTGCTGCTGGTCACCGTGGTCAACGGCAAGAGCGTGCTGGCCCGCGTGGCGTCGGCCCTCGCCAGCGCTGAAGCGGACATCACCCACGTGGACATGGGTGACGAGCGGGGCCAGGAAGCCTGCGACCTGCGCTTCGTGGTCGCCGTGCGCGACCGCGCGCACCTCGATGCCGCCATGCGCACCCTGCGGCGCACGCCGGCCGTCATTCAAGTCAGGCGGCCGCGGCCCGGCAAGTAGGCGCACCGGCGCCGCATCAAGGGGTCCGCAACGTGTACAGGAAGGCCGCGATGTCGCGCGCGTCTTCCTCGCTCAGGCCCAGTGGCGGCATGGCCGTACCCGGCGCGACGGCCGGCGGATTCAGCAGGAAGCGCACCAGGTTCTCCGGCTGGTTCGGCACCACCCCGGCAATGAAGGCCCTTTGCCCCACGCCCGCCAGCGGCGGCCCGACGTGGAAGCCTGCCCCCACGACACCGGGAATCACATGGCACGTCGCGCACAGGAAGGCGTCGATCTTGAGACGGCCCTCCGCCACGCTGCCCAGGCTGGTGGGCAGCTGGGCCGCGGCGGGTTCGGCGCGCGCTTGCCGCGCCGCGCTGGCTGTCTCGCCGGACGCCATCATCGGGTGCCGGTGCTCCGGCAGCCGCCGCATCATCGCGGCATATTCGTTCGGCGATAGCACGGCCATTGCACGCACGAAGCCCACCACGCTCCAGATGTCGGCGTCGGCCATCCGGTACTTCCAACCGGGCATGCCGGTCATCTTGATCCCGTGCTTGATGGTCCAGAAGATCTCGCCGGCCGTCCACTCGCGCGCAGCCGGCACCAGGTTGACCGGCTTGGGCCGTAGTCCCAAGGCGAACGGCTCCGGCGGCACGCCGGGAGCTCCATGGCACTGCAGGCAGTGCCCCTGGTACAGCACCGCACCTTGCTCGACGCGCGACGGCTCGTCCAGGTCCGCTGGCGGAGCCTGATCCGCGCGGGCCTGCACGGAGCGGGCCATCGCGTGATGCAACAGCTTGTAGACCGGCGCCAGGTGCTGGTGGGTGGCCGCCACGTCGTACACGCCGAGCTGCACGACCAGGACCAGGCCTGCGACGACGCACACCACCAGGGCCAGCAAGGCGATGGCCAGCGTGCGCACACGCACCGTGAGCGGTGGGCGGGCCTCAGGTGCGTTCATAGAGATAGGCGGCGATGTCGCGCGCCTCGCGTTCGGAAATCCCCAGGTCCGGCATCGCGGTGCGGGGGTCGACGCCGGTGGGGTTGCGGATCCAGCGCACCAGGTTCTCGGGCGTGTTGGCGATCACGCCGGCCAGGTAGCCGCGCTGCCCCATGGCCCCGAGCGGCGGCCCCACGTTCGCGGACACTCCGGCAATGCCCGGGACCGAATGGCAGGCTACACAGCCATGCCGCTGGATCGCCAGCTTGCCGGCATCGGCCGTCCCACCTTCCACCCGGGGCCGCTGCCCGTCGCCACACCCGCCCATCGCGGCGCCGCACAGCGCCAGCGCCAGCGTGAAGGTGCGGGGGCGGAACATGAGGCCGATTTTTCCGGGCCGGTGGCTGGGCCGGGGCTGAACGTAACAAAAGAGCGCAATTGAAAGTCGCATCGCGTCGTGACCCCTCAGGCCCGGCCGTTTCCTGAATGATCAGGAGCCACCCCGCTGCCGCTCCATGACCGCCGCGCCGCCTTCCCCCCTGCCCAACGCCGCACCGCCGGTGCGCGCCGGCGTGCAGTCGGCGCTGCAGGCGCACGGCGAGTCGGCCGCGCCGCTGCTGGAGATCACCTGGGTGCTCATCGTGGGCGGCGCCGTGATCTTCGCGGGCGTGGTGGCCGTGGCGGCGATCGCCGTCTTCGGCCCGACCCGGATGCGCGGCGCGCTCGCGCAGCGGCGCTGGATCGTGGGCGGCGGCATCGTGTTCCCGATCGTCGTGCTGACGGCCCTGCTGGTCTACACGCTGCAAGCAAGCGCGCCACTGGCTCGGCCCACGGCGTCCGGCGCGCTGCGGGTCGAGGTGACCGGCGAGCTGTGGTGGTGGCGAGTGCGCTATATCGACGACAGCGGCGCGGTGCTTCTGGAGACCGCCAACGAGATCCACATTCCCGCCGGGCGGCCGGTCGAGCTCACGCTGAAGTCCGACAACGTGATCCACAGCTTCTGGGTGCCCAACCTGGCGGGCAAGCTGGACATGGTTCCTGGCCACCTCAACCGGCTGAGGCTCACCGCCGATGCACCCGGGGTGTTCCGCGGCCAGTGCGCCGAGTACTGCGGTGCCCAGCACGCGCGCATGGCGTTCTACGTGGTCGCGCAGCCTGCGGCCGAATTCGCGCGCTGGCTGGCCGACCAGCGCCGGCCAGCGCCGAACCCCACCAGCCCCGAGCTGGCGCTGGGCCAGCGACTCTTCCTGGCCAACCGCTGCGGCTTGTGCCACACCGTGCGTGGCACCGCCGCCGAAGGCCGCCTCGGACCCGACCTCACCCACGTCGGCGCCCGGGCCTGGTTGGCCGCCGCCACCGTGCCCAACAACGAAGGCACGCTGGCCGGCTGGATCAGCGACCCGCAGCAGATCAAGCCGGGGGCGCGGATGCCAGCCTATCGGGTGTTCTCGCCGGACGAGTTGCGCGCGCTGGCGGCCTGGCTGGCGAGCCTGCGACCATGAGCGAGCACGAGATCGACTACAGCCGGCTGCCCAATCCGGGGCCGCGCGACGATGCCAAGGAACTGGACCAGCTCAAGCGGATCTGGGCGCCGCCATCGGGCCTGAAGTTCGTCACCGTTGTGAACAACAACTATGTCGGCTCCTTCTACATCGGGGCCGCGCTGATGTTCTTCGTGCTGGCGGGCCTGCTGGCGCTGCTGATGCGCACGCAGCTGGCCGTGCCCGACAACGACCTGGTCGGCCACAACCTCTACAACCAGCTGTTCACCATGCACGGGACCATGATGATGTTCCTGTTCGCGGTGCCCATGGTGGAGGCGGTCGGCGTGCTGTTGCTGCCCAACATGCTGGCCGCGCGCGACCTGCCCTTTCCGCGCCTGAGCGCTTTCGCGTTCTGGGCCTACTTCGTGGGCGGCACGGTGTTCTTCTGCAGCATCTTCTTCGACCTGGCACCGCGCGGCGGCTGGTTCATGTACCCGCCGCTCACCAGCTACGAGTACGAGCCGGGGCACAACGCCGACTTCTGGCTGCTGGGCATCGGTTTCATCGAGATCTCGGCCATTGCCGGGGCCATCGAGATCGTGGTGGGCATCCTGCGCACGCGCGCCCCCGGAATGACGCTGGACAAGCTGCCGATCTACGCCTGGTCGATGCTGGTGCTCGCCGGCATGATCATCTTCGCGTTCCCGGCGGTGATCCTGGGCACCATCCTGCTGGAGCTGGAGCGGGCCTTCCGGTGGCCCTTCTTCCTGGCCGACTACGGCGGCGACCCGCTGCTGTGGCAGCACCTGTTCTGGATCTTCGGCCACCCCGAGGTCTACATCATCTTCCTGCCCGCCGCGGGCATGGTGTCCATGATCGTGCCCACCATGGCCCAGCGCCCGCTGGTGGGCTATCGGCTGGTCGTGATCGCGCTGGTGGCCACCGGCTTCCTGAGCTTCGGGCTGTGGGTGCACCACATGTTCGCCACCGGCATCCCGCAGCTGTCGCTGAGCTTCTTCTCGGCCGCCAGCATGGCGGTGGCGGTGCCCAGCGGCATCCAGGTGTTCGCCTGGATCGCCACGCTGGCGGCGGCGAAAAAGCTCAACCCGATGGACACGCCCACGCTGTTCGTGCTGGGCTTCCTGTTCATCTTCGTGCTGGGCGGCCTGACCGGCGTGATGGTGGCGGTGGTGCCCTTCGACTGGCAGGCCCACGACACCTATTTCATCGTGGCCCACCTGCACTACGTGCTGATCGGCGGCATGGTGTTCCCGCTGTTCGGCGCCTTCTACTACTGGATGCCCTACGCGAGTTCGCGGCGCATGTCCGAGCGCATGGGCCGCTGGTGCTTCGCGCTCATGTTCATCGGCTTCAACCTGGCCTTCTTCCCCATGCACATCGCCGGGCTCGAAGGCATGCCGCGGCGCGTGTACACCTACCCGGCGGAGATGGGATGGGGCACGCTGAACATGCTGTCCACCGTGGGCGCCTACCTGATCGCCGCGGGCGTCGCGGTGTTCCTGGTCGACCTGGCCATGCACTTCCGCATGGGCGGCAGCAACGCCGGCAACGTGTGGAACGCCGGCACCATGGAGTGGCTGCCCAACGACAACTACTCCAACCGCAGCATCCCTTTCGTCACCAGCCGCGAACCGCTGTGGGACCAGCCGAATCTCTCGCGCGATGTCGAGCAGGGCCACTACTACCTGCCCAATGCGCCCACGGGTGGGCGCGAGACCATCGTCACCAGCGCACTGGGGGCCAAGCCGCAGTACCTGCTGCAGATGCCGGGCTACGGCTGGTCGCCCTTCCTGGCCGCCGTGTTCACCGCGGGCTTCTTCCTGCTGCTGACCGTCAAGCTGGTGTGGCTGGCCGCGGCCTGCGGCCTGGTCGCCATCGCCTCGGTGTTGCGCTGGGTCTGGTCGACCGATCCGGGCTACTCGCATCCGCCGGTCGACATCGGCGGCGGCATCCGGCTGGAGGTCTACCAGCAGGGCCCGACCTCGCATTCGTGGTGGGCGATGATGGTCCTGGTGATCGTGTCCGGGTCGATCTTCGCGTCGCTGGTGTTCTCGTACATGTTCCTGTGGACGGTCTCCCCGGAGATCTGGCCTTCTCCCGGGCAGTTGCCGCAGCTGGGCTGGGCGCTGGGATCGGCGGCGCTGCAAGGGGCCAGCGGCGCCCTCATCGTCTGGGCCGGCCGCCGGCTGCGCCGCCAGGACGGCACGCGCCGGTGGCCGCTGCAGCTGGCCATCGGCAGCGCCATCGTGCTGCTGTGGATCGCGCTGGCCGGCGACCTGGCCAACCAGTCGTCCGCCGGCATCGCACCCACCGACTCGGCCTACGGCGCGGTGGTCTACACCATCCTTTCGCTGCAAGGCTTCTACGTGGTGATCATGAGCTTCATGGGCGGCTACTGCATGGCGCGCCTGGCCGCGGGCCTGATGCACGCGCGGCGTCGCGTGAGCTACGAGAACACCCAGCTGTACTGGGTGTACGTGGTGGCGCAGGGGCTGGTCGGGCTGGTGGTGATCCACGGCTTCCCACGGCTGGCCGGATGACGAGCATGGAGCGCCCCTCGTTCTCCCGCGTGCTGCTGCAGTCCTGCGCACCGGCGATCGTATGGGCGCTGCACTTCGTGCTGATCTACGGCTTCGCCGGCGTGGTGTGCGCCCGGCCGCAGGCCGACTGGCGCTGGTGGGGCGTGCCGGCCACCACCTGGGGCGTCGCGGCCGCCGGCGTGCTGGCCCTGGCACTGATCGCCTGGTCCACCGCCAGGGCCTGGCCGCGCCGCAACGAAGCCGGCGACAGCGGCTTCGTCGCCGCCTTCACACTCGGCGTGGCGCTGCTGTCGGCGGTGGGCGTGGTGTGGGAAACGGCGGTGGTCTGGCTGGTCCCGAGCTGCGTGTGATCGCGCCGGCGCCAGGCACTCACCCGAGCCGACCGCCCGCCAATCGCCGCTGCCGGCCGCATCGCGCGGCCAGCGATTCGTCGTGCGTGACCAGGATGAACGCGGTGCCGATGTCTCGGGACAGCTGCAGCATCAGGTCGAACACGGTTTCGGCGGTCTGCCGGTCGAGGTTGCCGGTGGGCTCGTCGGCCAGCACGCAGGCCGGCCGCGTGACCAGGGCTCGCGCGATCGCCACCCGCTGGCGCTCACCGCCCGACAACTCGGACGGCCGGTGCTTCAGGCGCCCGCCCAGGCCCACCGCCTCCAGCGTGCGCTGGGCCTCGGCGTGGCACTGCTCGACCGGCTCGCGCCGGATACGCAGCGGCATGGCCACGTTGTCCAGCGCCGAGAACTCGGGCAGCAGGTGATGGAACTGGTAGACGAAGCCCAGGTGCTGGTTGCGCAGCCGCCCCTGCGCCGCCGGGCCCAGGGCGCCCAGGTCCTGGCCGTGCAGCAGCACCCGCCCGGCCGAGGGTGAATCGAGCCCGCCCAGCACGTGCAGCAACGTGCTCTTGCCCGAACCCGAGGCCCCCACGATGGCCAGCGTGTCGCCGGCATGCACCGACAGGTCCACCCCGCGCAGCACCTCGACGTCGAGGCCGCCCTCGGTGAAGCGCTTGCTGATGCCTTCGGCCTGCAGCACCGGCCCGTTGGGGTCGCGCAAGTCTTCACTCATAGCGCAGCGCCTCCGCCGGATTGACCCGGCTGGCGCGCCAGCTCGGATAGAGCGTCGCCAGGAAGGCCAGCACCAATGAGATCACCGCGATCGGCACGATGTCGCTGGCTTGCGGATCGCTGGGCATGCGGTTGATCAGGTAGATGTCCTTGGGCAGGAAGCTCGCCCCCAGCGCCTGTTCGAGCGCCGGCACGAGCACGTCGATGTTCAGGGCCACTCCCAGCCCGAGCAGCAGGCCGGCCAGCGTGCCCACCACGCCCACGGTGGCGCCCTGCACCACGAAGATGCCCATGATGCTGGACGGGCTGGCCCCCAGCGTGCGCAGGATGGCGATGTCGGCGCGCTTGTCGGTGACGGTCATCACCAGCGTGCTCACCAGGTTGAACGCGGCCACCGCCACGATGAGGGTCAGGATGATGAACATCATGCGTTTTTCCAGCTGCACCGCCGCGAACCAGGTGCGGTTCTGGCGCGTCCAGTCACGCACCAGCACCGGTCCGGTCATGCGCTCGGCCAGTTCGGCGCCCACTGAAGGCGCCTGGTGCAGGTCGGCGAGCTTCAGGCGCAAACCGGTGGGCCCCTCCAGCCGGAACAGGCGCTGCGCGTCCTCGATGTGCATCATCACCAGGCCGCTGTCGTACTCGAAGTGGCCGGAGTCGAAGGTGCCCGCCACGGTCACCTGGCGCAGGCGCGGCACGACACCGGCCGGTGTCACCTGGCCACCGGGCGCCACCAGCGTCACCGCATCGCCCTCGCGCACGCCCAGGCTGCGCGCCAGCTCGCCACCCAGCAGCACGCCGAACTCGCCCGGCACCAGCCGCTTGAGCGCGGTGTCCTTCAACTGCGCGGCAACCTCGGTGATCTGCGGTTCCAGCACCGGATCGATGCCGCGCACCAGCGTGCCGCGCATGTCCTCGCCGCGCGCGAGCAGGGCCTGCGCCGCCACGAAAGGCGCGGCGCCTTGCACCTGCGGGTGCTGGCGCACCTCGCGCAGGCTGCGCTCCAGGTCGGGCAGCACGCCGCCACCGGGGCCATAGACCTCCACGTGCGAGACCACGCCCAGCATGCGGTCGCGCACCTCCTTCTGGAAGCCGTTCATCACCGACAACACGATGATCAGCGCCGCCACGCCCAGGGCGATGCCCAGCATGGAGACGCCGGAGATGAAGGAAATGAAGCCGTTGCGGCGGGTGGCCCGGCCCGCCCGCGTGTAGCGCCAGCCCAGGAGCAGTTCGTACGGAATTCGCATGCCGCGCAGATATCGTCGTTCGGGGGATCGGTCGGAGGGGCCGCCATTGTGGCATCCGGGACAATGCGCCCATGCCTCATCTGCTCGTGCCCTTCGCCGCCTGCTCCGCTGCGGCCTGCCAGGCGGCGCTGCAGGGGCTGGCGCTGCCCGGGCTGCGGGCCCTGGTGACCCGCCTGGCGCCGGGCGCCACCGACGCCGGCACGCCTGAAGACCTCACACCGCCGCACGAGCGGGTGCTGGCCCGTGCCAGGGGGCTGTGGCAAGGCGATGGCCGCATCGCCGACGCCGCCTGGCGGCTGCGCCACGAAGGCCACGACCCCGGCACTGCCGCCTGGGCCTGGCTCACCCCCTGCCACTGGGCCGTGGGCCGCGACCGCATCCGCATGGCGCCGCCGCACACGCTGCAGCTGCAGGAAGCCGCCTCGCGCGAGCTGCTGGAGGCCATCCGCCCCTACGCCGCCGAGGACGGCATCGATCTGCACTACCGCGGCCCCACCCGCTGGCTGGCCTCCGGCGAGATGTTCCGGGGCCTCGCCTGCGCCTCGCTCGACCGGGCCGCCGGCGGCACCGTGGACGACTGGCTGCCGCGCAGCCCCGAGGCGCGGACACTGCGCCGCCTGCAGCAGGAAGTGCAGATGCTGCTCTACACCCACCCCGTCAACGACGCCCGCGAAGCGCAGGGCCTGGTGCCGGTCAACTCGTTCTGGGTGAGCGGCGCGGGCGCGCTGCCCGCCGGCGCGCTGATGGCCGAAGGCCCGCAAGTGCACGACGCCCTGCGCGAGCCGGCCCTGGCCGGCGACTGGGCCGCCTGGCGCGAGCGCTGGCAGGCACTGGACGCCGACGTGCTGGCGCCCGTGGCCCGCGCCCTCGACCGGAACGATCCCATCTCCCTCACCCTGTGCGGCGTCGCGCTGGCCCGCACCTGGGGCCCTGCCCGGGCCGGCTGGGCCGGGCGCCTGTCCCGCCTGTTCGGCCGCGCCCCCTCCGCGGCGCAGTTGCTCGATTCCCCATGAAGATCATCCCGAGAGACGTCAACCCCCGTACCGCCTGGGCCCTGGAGCAATCCGGCCTGCATCCGCTGCTGGCCCGGCTGTTCGCCGCGCGCGGCATCGCCAGCCGCGACGAACTGGAAGATGCCCTGTCGCTGCTGCTGCCGCCGGTGTCGCTCAAGGGTGCCCAGGAGGCCGCGGTGTTCCTGGCCGACGCCATGGCCGCCGACCGGCGCCTGTGCATCGTGGCCGACTACGACTGCGACGGCGCCACCGCCTGCGCGGTGGGGGTTCGCGGCCTGCGCCTGCTGGGTGCGCGCCACGTCGACTACCTGGTGCCCGATCGGGTGGTCGACGGCTACGGCCTCACGCCGTCCATCGCCCAGCGCGTGCACGAGCGCGGCGCCGACGTCCTGGTCACCGTGGACAACGGCATCGCCAGCTTCGACGGCGTGGCCGCCGCCAACGCCCTGGGCCTGCAGGTCGTGGTGACCGACCACCACCTGCCCGGCAGCAGCCTTCCCGAGGCGGCCGTGATCGTCAATCCCAACCAGCCGGGCTGCGAGTTCCCCAGCAAGTGCATCGCTGGCGTGGGCGTGATGTTCTACGTGCTGCTGGCGCTGAGGGCCGAGCTGCGCGCCCGCGGCGCCTTCGGCGATCGGCCGCAACCCAAGCTCGATGCCCTGCTGCCCCTGGTGGCCCTGGGCACCGTGGCCGACGTGGTGCGGCTGGACGCCAACAACCGCCGCCTGGTGGCGCAGGGATTGCGCCGGGTCCGCGCCGGCGCCCTGCCCTGCGGCTTGGCCGCACTGTTCCAGACGGCCGGGCGCCGGCACGAGGTGGCCAGCGCCTTCGATTTCGGATTCGCCCTCGGGCCGCGCATCAACGCCGCGGGCCGGCTCTCGGACATGACGCTGGGCATCGAATGCCTGCTCACCGACGACCCCGCCCGCGCCGACGAACTGGCCCGCACGCTGGACGGCATCAACCGCGAGCGGCGCGACATCGAGGGGGGCATGCGCGAGCAGGCGCTCGAGCTGGCGCAGGCCTTGTTCGAGGAAGGCGAGGAGCCGCCACCGGCGGTGTGCGTGTTCGACCCCGAGTTCCACGAAGGCGTGGTGGGCATCGTCGCCTCGCGCATCAAGGACCAGCTGCACCGGCCCACCTTCGTCTTCGCGCTCAGCCAGGCGCCCGGCAAGGAACACGAACTCAAGGGTTCGGGCCGCAGCATCCCGGGCTTCCATCTGCGCGACGCACTCGACCTGGTCGCCAAGCGCCATCCCGGCGTGCTGCTGCGCTTCGGCGGCCATGCCATGGCGGCGGGGTGCACCGTGGCCGAGGAACACCTGGACACCTTCGAGCAGGCGCTGTCGCAGGTCGCCGCCGAATGGCTGGACACCGCCACGCTGCAGCGCCGGCTGGCCACCGACGGCCCGCTGGCGCCCGAGTGGCGGCGCGTGGACCTGGTGGACACGCTCGACCAGCAGGTCTGGGGCCAGGGCTTCGCCCCACCCGTGTTCAGCGAGGAGCTGGAAATCCTGTCGCAGCGGCTGGTCGGCGAGAAGCACCTGGCGCTGCGCCTGAAGCATCACGGCCAGCCGGTCGATGGCATCTGGTTCGGCCGCACCGAGCCACTGCCGGGCCGGGCCAAGCTGGCGTTCCGGCTCGACGCGCAGGAGTGGCAGGGTGCGCGGCGGGTGCGCTTCCTGATCGAGGGGGCCGAGCTGTAACCGCGCCCGCCGTGCTCAATGCACGAGGCAGTTGAACAGCTGCGCCGCCAGGTCTCGCAGCTGCGCGTCCTCGGTGGACCGGGCGCGGGCCAGCTGCCAGATGGCATAAGCCCGGTCCTGCCGCATCAGGTCCACCCGGACCGCTCGCCCGTGACTGGCCATACCTTGCCGGAACCGCACCAGCAACGCCACGGGGCAATCGCTCCAGCAGGGCGCCTCCAGCGCGGCTTCGTCACAGGGCTCGATCGAACCCGCATCGCCGAAGCGTTGTTCGACATCCAGGGCTCCGTCGCGCGCCATGCTCGTGAAAATCCGGGCTGTTCCCATGTCGCCAAGGTAAGCGTCGGCAACAACTGCGCACGTCAGCAGCAGCGCGGCCGGCGTGTCGGACAGAGGCGCCATGTTGCAGCGCCGCAATCGGACAGGTGTCAGCGGCCGGAAACGACCAGGAGATCGGGTGGCGCCGCGGGGGACTCGGCCTGCTGGGTGCCCAGCCGGCTGCCGCAGCTGGCGATGGTCGAGCCCACGACGTACTGCAGGCAGTCGGCGAAGGCAGTCTGGCGGACCTGCACGTCCATCTGCCTCGACTGCGCCTTGAGCACCTGGACGCTGACCACGGCGTAGAAAGCCAGGCCGAGCAAGGCCGCCAGCGCCAGGCCGACGACCGTCCAGCCAGCGGGGGTGCGCGACGTGGAGCGGGTAGCGGTCGACATGGCAGGGTCCTCGGTAGGTGTCCGCCAGATGCTAGGCAGCGGCGGCGGTGCCCGGCCCACGCCGGCCGCGCATGCGGCTGTAGGACAGAATCCGGCGCATGTCCGCCCTGCTCGACGCGCCTGCCACCGCCCGGCTGCTGCCCTACCCGGCCCTGGTCGACGAGCTGGCCCGCCTGCTGACCGATCCGGCGGTTCAGGTGCCGGCGCGGCTGGTGCAGCCTCTGCCCGGCGGCGGCAGCCTGTTCGTGATGCCGGCGCTGGATGGGCGCACCGCCATCACCAAACTCATCACCTTCACGCCCGCCAACGCAGGCACCGGCCGGCCGGCCATCCAGGGCGACGTGGTCGTCTTCGACACCGCCACCGGCGAGCGGCGGCTCGTGCTGGACGGTCCCACGGTGACCGCGCGGCGCACGGCCGCGGTTTCGGCGCTGGCCGCCCGCTGGCTGGCGCCCCGCCCCGACGGCCCCTTGCTGATCGTGGGCGCGGGCGCACAGGGGCGCTCCCACCTCGACGCGTTCGCCGAATGCCTGCCGCTGCGCGACGTGCGGATCGCCTCGCGCAGCGTCGCCAGCGCCCAGGCCTTGTGCGACCACGCTCGCGCGCTGGGGCTGCGCGCGCAGGTGGTGACCGACCCCGACGCCGCCCTGGCCGAGTGCCCGCTTGCGGTCACCTGCACCCCCGCCAGCGGCCACGTTCTGTCCGCCCCCGTGCGTGACGACGCCTTCATCGCCGCCGTTGGCGCCTTCACGCCCACGATGGTCGAACTCGCCCCCGGCCTGTGCCGGTCAGTCGCCGAACGGGGATCGATCTGGCTGGACACCGCCGACGCGCGGCACGAGGCCGGCGACCTGCTGCAGGCGGGCCTGGACCTTGGCGGGTTCCCCACCCTGGCCGACTACGCGCGCGAGCGGGCGAGCCATCGAGGGCGCGCAGGCCCGGTGCTGTTCAAGAGTTGCGGCTGGGCCGGCTGGGACCTCGCCGCCGCGCGCCTCGCGGTATCCCCCAAGCCCTGAGCCTCACCCCTAGGCTTTCGGCAGGGTCACCCCGCTCTGCCCCTGGTACTTGCCGCCGCGGTCCTTGTAGCTCACCTCGCAGGTCTCGTCGCTCTCGAAGAACAACACCTGGGCGCAGCCCTCGCCGGCATAGATGCGCGCTGGCAGCGGCGTGGTGTTGCTGAACTCGAGGGTGACGTAGCCTTCCCACTCGGGCTCGAAGGGGGTCACGTTCACGATAATTCCGCATCTCGCATATGTCGATTTCCCCAGGCAGATGGTCAGCACGTTGCGCGGGATGCGGAAGTACTCGAGCGTGCGAGCCAGCGCGAAGCTGTTGGGCGGAATGATGCAGGAGTCGCCGTGGAAGTCGACGAAGCTCTTTTCGTCGAAGTTCTTCGGGTCCACCACGGTGCTGTGGATGTTGGTGAAGACCTTGAACTCGGGCGCGCAGCGGATGTCGTAGCCGTAGCTGGACGTGCCATAGCTGATGACGCGGCGCCCGTCCACCTCGCGCACCTGTTTCGGCTCGAAGGGCTCGATCAGGCCGTGCTCCTCGGCCATGCGCCGGATCCATTTGTCGCTCTTGATCATCGGGTGGGTTCTCCTGCAGGGGGGCTCGATTGTAGGAAGGCCCCCGACACGCACACCCGCTCGACCACCCGGTCGTCGCCCAGCACGATCATCGCGAACAGCAGCTCGTCGAGCGTGCGGGCATGGGCGGTGCGCCGCGCCAGCAGCGGCGTGGCGCTGGGGTCCAGCACCAGGAAATCGGCCTCGCACCCGGGGCGCAGGTTGCCCACCACGCCCTCCAGCCCCAGCGCACGCGCCGCCCCGGCGGTGTGCTGCCACCACAGCTGCGCGGGCGGCAGCGACAGGCCCGGCTTGGTCTGTCCTTCGCGCCCGACGTAGTAGGCGGCCAGCATGGTGTGGAAGGGGCTGAAGCTGGTGCCGCCGCCGACGTCGCTGGCCAGCCCGTAAGGCATGCCGATGCGATCGGCGCCTTCGTAATCGAAGAAGCCGCTGCCCAGGAACAGGTTGCTGGTGGGGCAGACCGCGGCCGCCGCGCCGCGGTCCCGCATCAGCGCCCGGTCCTCGTCGTCGAAGTGGATGCAGTGGGCATAGACCGCGCGCTCGCGCAGCAGGCCGAAGTCGTCGTAGATGGCCAGGTAGCTGCGCGCGGCCGGAAACAGCTCGCGCGCCCACAGGATTTCGTCGCGGTTCTCGGCCACATGCGACTGCACCCACACGCCGGCGTGTCGCGCCGCCAGTTCGCCCGCGCCGCGCAGCTGCGCCTCGGAGCAGCTGGGGGCGAAGCGCGGGGTGATCGCATAGCCCAGGCGGCCCTGGCCATGCCAGCGGCCGATCAGGGCTTCGGTGTCGACCAGCGACTGCTCGGTGTCGTCGCGCACACCATCGGGCGAGTGGCGGTCCTGCAGCACCTTGCCGGCAATCAGCCGCAGCCGTCGCCGCCGGGCCGCGGCCATCAGCGCGTCGACCGAGGGCACGTGCGAACTCGCGAAGCACAGCGCCGTGGTGACGCCGTGGCGCAGCAGCTCGTCGAGGAAGACCTCGGCCATTTCCCCGGCGTGCAGCTCCTCGCTGAAGCGCGACTCGTGCGGGAAGGTGTATTGCTCCAGCCAGGGCAGCAATCCCTCGGCGGGTGAGCCGATCACGTCCAGCTGCGGGAAGTGCACGTGCAGGTCGAGGAAGCCCGGAGCCAGCAGGCGGCCCGGCAGGTGTTCGACGGCGACGCCGGGAAAGTTGCCGCAAAGGGCCGCGTAGGAACCGGCGGCCCGGATCAGCGGCGTGCCGTCGGCGCCGGGCCCGATGACGAGCAGGCCATCTTCATCGTGGATGGGCGTGCCCTGGTCGTCGAAGCGGAGCAAGGCGGCGCGATAGGCTTTCATGCGGCTATTTTGAGGCGCGCCCCTGCACGCCGGCGACCAGGTAGTCCATCTGCAGGATCTCCGCATCGGTGAGCGTACGGCCGGCGGGGGTGCGCTGCCTGCCCGTGTTGTCGACGATGGGTCCGGCAAAGGGATGCAGGCGGCCGGCGGCGATGTCGCGCTGCCGCGCCAGCACCTCGTCGCGTATCGCCTGCGGCACGCGCGGGCCGAAGTCGCCGACCCGGACCATGCCTTCGGCCACGCCGCCCCACACCTGGGCGGGCTTCCATCGGCCCTCCAGCAGTTCGGTGGCACGGCGGGTGTAGTAGGCGCCCCAGTGATGGGTCACGGCGGCGATCTGCGCGTCGGGCCCGAACTTGCGCATGTCCGAGTGGTAGGCCACCGCCATGCGGCCGCGCTCCTGCGCCGCGGCCATGATGGCCGAGGAGCCCGTGTGGAAGGCGATCACGTCCACGCCCTGGTCGAACAACGCCATGGCGGCATCGCGTTCGCGCGGCGGGTTGAACCACTCGCCCAGGAACACCACCCGCACCTGCGCCTGCGGGTTGACCGAGCGCATGCCGAGCGTGAAGGCATTGACGCCCTGCAGCACTTCCGGAATGGGAAAGCCCGCGACGAAACCGGCCACCCCCGCCTGGCTCATGCGCCCCGCGGCCACGCCGGCCAGGTAGCGCCCCTCGTAGTAGCGGGCGTTGGCGGTGGCCACGTTGGGCGCGGTCTTGTAGCCGGTGATCGACTCGAAGCGCACGTCGGGAAACTCGCGCGCCACCTTCAGCGTGGGCTCCATGTAGCCGAAGCTGGGCGTGAAGATCAGCTGGTGTCCCTGCTGGGCCAGGTCGCGGATGACGCGCTCGGCGTCCGGGCCTTCGGGCACGTTTTCCACTGCGGTGGTGCGCACCCGGCTGCCCAGGGCCGCCTCCAGCGCCTTGCGGCCTTCCTCGTGCTGGCGCACCCAGCCGGCTTCGGTCACGGGCGCCACGTGCACGAAGCCCACCTTCAGCGGTGCCGATGGCGACGCCGGCTGGGCGTGGAGCAAGGGGATGGAAAAAACGAAGGCGGCTGCCGCGATGGCGCCGCCCGCGAGGTTTTTGTACATGGTGTTCCTCTACATGGCCCCGGGAAATCAGATAGGCCAGCCGCCGGGGCGCGACTGGCAAGGGCGAGGATTCTATCGGCCCGACGGCGCCGGACCCGGTCGCAGCACGAGCTGGTGCACCCAGTGGGGCGGGTTCAACCGGAGCGGCCGGTACTGCACCCGCGCCCATTCGCCCGCCATGTCCCGATAACGGGAGCTGAACACCAGGCCGCTCTGCCCGGCCTGGGAAATGAACAGCGAGCGCTCGGGGTCGGCCAGGTCGTACAGCGTGCGCAGGCTGGCCGCATGCCGGCTCGCGAAGGGCTGCTCGCGGTGGTTGGGCAGGTATTGGCCGACGTTCACCGTCCAGGCGTCGCCGGGGCTGGGCACGCTGACGTCGAACACGCGCGCCAACAGCGGCACGCTGCCCAGGGGCCGGTGCACCGAAAGGGCCGGATGCGCGCGGCCCCAGCGCCACTCGGCGACCTCCCGGCCCTGGTCGGCCGCGATGCGAACGAGCGCCCGATCCAGCGCCGCGGCCGCGTGCTGCTCGCAGGACAGCGGCGCGCACCAGGCGCGGCCGATCGCCGGCTGTTCCAGCATGAGCTCCAGCCCTGGCCGGAAGCTGCGCTTGCCGTAGAGCGCCTGGAACTTCTCCGCGCCGATGCGCGGCGCCACCAGCGCCCGGGTCATCTCGTCGGCCCAGGCCGCCACGATGAGCGGCGCGGCCGCATCGGCGCGCATGTCACCGTCGAACCCACGCAGCTGCGCCTGGGCCTCGGCGGCCAGCGGGTGGCTGCTGCGCACGCGCTGCAGCAGGGGCAGCAAGCGGCGGCTGGCGCTGGAGACCGTGTCGGCCTGGATCGCGGCCATGCTGCGCAGGTCGTGGCGATCACTGGCCGCGAGCAGCTGTTCGATGCGTTCGAAGCGCTCGGGCGTGGCCCAGTCGCCGCCGATGAAGTGGGAATAGCCCGGCGGCAGCACCCGCTGGTTGGCCGTGGCCCACCAGCCCCGCGCCGCGATGGCCTCGTGCGTCGCGCGCGGATGGGCCGAGGCGGGCAGCCAGCCCGCCCAGTCGTGGCGCGCGTCCCAGCCGGGCGCCGGCGCGATGCCGCGCAGCTCGTCGTCGCCGCGCCGCAGCGGCACCCGCCCAATGGCCTCGAACGCCATGCGGCCCTGGGTGTCCGCGGCCAGCAGGTTTTGCATGGGCGAGTGGTGCAACGCCGAGGCCTGCAGCAGTTCATCCACGGTCTGCGCCTCGTTGGCCGCCATGCCGGCCTGCACCGTCGTGTTGTCCGCGTCCAGCGCGGCCCAGCGCAGGGCGAGCACATACCGCCGTGTGTCGATCACGTCCGCGTAGCCGGGCATCACGTCGCTGACCACCGGCCCGTGGCGGGTGGCGCGCACCCGCAGCCGGTGATCGGGCTCGCCTTTCACGCGAATCAGCTCCTCGCGTTCGCTGAAGGAAGCCCAGCCGCCCGGGGTCCGGTACCGGCCCGGCCGCTCGGGATCGATCTGCTCCAGGTAGAGGTCCTGCACGTCCGGCGCGGTGTTGGTGTAGCTCCACGCGACGCCGGCGGTGCGTCCCAGCACCACGACAGGCAAGCCTGGCAGGGTGGCGCCGATGACGTCCGTGGCGCGCCCGCCCGGCTCGGCCGGCGCCTTCAGCCGGGCCATGTACCAGATGGCCGGCACGTGCAGGCTCAGGTGCGGGTCGTTGGCCAGCAAGGGGCGCCCGCTGGCGCTGCGCGAGCCCGCGACCACCCAGTTGTTGGAGCCCACGCCCTCCGCATGACCGAGGCCCGCCAGCCACGGATCGGGCCCGGCCTCGATGCCGGTGCGCTGGTGCGGCGGCCGATCGCGGTAGACATCCAGGCTTCGGTACAGCGCCGCCAGGTCCACCGTGGTGGCAGGCGGTTCGCCGGGATACGGCGGCATCAGCTGCCAAAGCTCGTCGGTGGACAGGCGTTGCAGCAGCGACAAGCGCGCGAATTCGTTGCCCCAGTTGGCGCCGAGATCGAGCGCCATCATCAGCGCCCAGCCCATGCTGTCCTGCGGCGTCCAGCGGCCTGGCTGCACCCGCAGCAGGTGGAACTCGGGCGACGGCAACTGCGAGCCGCCGGCATGGAAGGCGTTGATGCCGTCGGCATAGGACTGCAGCAAGCGCCGCTCGCGCGCGGGCAGGCGTTCCCATTGCGCCTGGGCCGCGGGCAGGATACCCAAGGTGCGCAACAGCCGGTCGGTGGCCAGGGTGCGCGGCCCCAGCACTTCACTGAGTTCGCCGCGCATCAGGCGGCGGTTGAATTCGAGCTGCCAGCCGCGCTCCTGCGCATGCACCCAGCCGATCGCGAAATAGGCGTCGGCGAGGCTGGCCGCCTCGATGTGCGTCACGTCGGCGGCATCGCGCCGCACGTCGACGGGGGCGCCCAGTCCGCCCACGCGCAGCTCGCCGTCGAGCACGGGGAAGCTGCGCCAGGCCAGCAGGCCCAACACCCCGGCCGCGGCGAGCAGCACGGGTGCGATGGCGAAGCCGATCCGCCGGCGCCAGCTGGCCGCCACGATGGACCCCAGCTTCAGGCGAATTCGGCGAAGAACCGGTCGAGCCGCTCGATATCGCGCTGCCTGGTCGCGGCGTCCGCGAAGCTCGCCTCGAAGCTGTTGCGCGCGAGCTGGTACGCATGCCCCGCGTCCATGCCGGTGGCCGCGAAGATCTCGATGAAGTTGGTGTTGAGGTAGCCGCCGAAATACGCCGGGTCGTCGGAGTTGACCGTGACCGCGAGGCCCGCCTCCAGCAGCTGGCGGATGTTGTGCTGCGCCAGCTGCGGGAACACGCACAGCTTGAGGTTGGATAGCGGGCACACGGTGAGCGCAGTGCGCTGCTGCGCCAGGCGCTGCATCAGCTTCGCGTCCTTGGACGACTGCACGCCATGGTCGATGCGTTCGGCCTTGAGCACATCGAGCGCCGACCAGATGTACGCAGGCGGCCCCTCTTCGCCGGCGTGCGCCACGCGGTGCAGGCCGAGCTCGCCGCAGCGGGCGAACACGCGGGCGAATTTTTCGGGCGGATGGCCCACCTCGCTCGAGTCGAGGCCGACGCCGATGAAGCGGTCGCGCCAGGGCAAGGCTTCTTCCAGGGTGTCGAGGGCCTCTTGCTCGCTCAGGTGGCGCAGGAAGCACAGGATCAACTCGGCGTCGATGCCCAACTGCGTTTGCGCGTCCTGGCAGGCCCGGTGCAATCCTTCGATGACGGCGCCCATCGGGACGCCGCGGACGGTGTGCGTCTGCGGGTCGAAGAAGATCTCGGCGCGCAGCACCCGGTCGGCATGCGCGCGTTCGAGGTACGCCCAGCACATGTCGTAGAAGTCCTGCTCGGTCTGCAGCACGCTGGCACCGGCGTAATAGATGTCCAGGAAGCTCTGCAGGTTGTTGAAGTCGTAGGCGCGGCGCAGCTCGTCCACGCTGGAGTAAGCCAGCTTCACGTCGTTGCGGCGCGCCATCTCGAACATCAGCTCGGGCTCGAGCGAGCCTTCGATGTGGATGTGCAGCTCGGCCTTGGGCATGCGCCGCAGCAGTTCGGGAAGGCGGTCGTGGGGAATGCGGCGGGCGAAGTCGTGTACGGCGTCGGTCATGGCGTGCTCGGGCCCGTGCGGGCGGTGGGACGGCCCGCCGATTATGCAGAGCGTGTCAGCGGGCCGCGGCGATCGACTTCTCGAGACCGCCGGCCACGTCGCTCGTACCAGCGGTTGCCAGGCCGGGCGCCGGGCCCGGCGTCTCGTCCGATGGACCCGGAAACGCGTCACTGCATGAGTGCCTGAAGCCGGAGGGCTCCGCGCGCCCCTTGGAAATGGATCGCTCCACAGCGCCAGCGGCCGACTGGTCACCTGCCGAACCCGCAGACGGCTGCGCGGAGTTCCGCTGGACAGACCACTCGTGACGCCTGGTCTTGAAGTCGCTCGCCTCGGGCGCGGCCTGGTGATTCCAGAGGGGGTTGAAGCGCCGGGCCACGTCCGCGATGGCGCCATCCACCGCAACGACCAGTTTCTGGTGTTCGACCCATCCCTGGACGACCGGCACAGCCCGGACCCGCGCACGCACCTCTTCATGCACGGCCGCCCGGACGTGGGGCCGCAGTTCGCGCAGGCCAAAGCTCTGCAGTTGAGTCGATCCCGGAAAATCGCAATCCTTCAACGCGCGGTTCATGCCCAAGACCGCGAGGGCGTAGGAACGCATCTCAAGGTCCTGCTCTGCAACGTCACGGTGGTCGAAAAGGCGGGCCCAGCCTTGCGCACTCCAATACGCCAGGTGCAGCAGCCGGCCGCTCGATTCCACCATTCGCCGGGTCCGGTCGACATCGAGGGCATCGGTCGATTGGGAACGGGTGGCTTCGAGCAAGCCGCGCACGTCGGTGGCGACGTTCGCGGGCACCCGCACCCAGGCCAACGCACGCTCGATGCCGTCGACCCCGTACTCCTCCTCGAGCCTGGCGCGGATGCCCTGCAGGATGTCGCGCCGCAGGCGAAGGACGTCGGACCGGTCCGGCGTGCGTGCACGCCTGGCAAACAGGCCCAGGCACCCGCAACACGTGCCTGGCTCTGGCGGCGGGCGCAGGGCGTTCCAGTCCACCCGGTCCGCACCGCGTGGCTGGACGGCCACCGTACACAAGGTGCCGAAAGAGATGGGGCGCTGGGTGGATTCGCGATGGAAGCGGCCGCTGATGCAGGGGATCATGGTGTGTAGGCCGTGAGGGGGTGATGGGTCACCGGAAGCTCCGGTGTGGCAAGCCACGCCAGAAGCCGGCGCGACCCCTGTCATTTTCGACACCCGCCTTATTGACAAGCTCACCAAAACCTGACTGGGCACACGAATCCAGCCCGCAAAAAAGCCGCCCGAAGGCGGCCTGTCCGGCGGCTTCGAGCCCGCTTACTTCTTGTCGCCGCCCGGCACCCGGCCTTCGACGCCGCGCACGTAGAAGTTGACCCCCCCCAGGAACTTGTCATCGGCGACCTGGTCCTTGGCCAGCACTTCCTTGCCGTCCTGGCCGACGATCGGGCCCTTCCAGATCACGAAGCTGCCGTCCTTCAGGCCGGCCTTGATCTCGTCGATGCGCTTGCGGGTTTCCTCCGGCACGTCGGCGGCGACCGAAACCATGTCGATGGCCCCTTCCTTGACGCCCCACCAGTTGCCCTGGTTGCCCTGCCACTTGCCTTCCAGCGCATCGCGCACGGCCTTGGTGTAGTACGGCGCCCAGTTGATGATGGCCGAGCCCAGGTGGGCCTTGGGTCCGTAGGTGGTCATGTCGCTGTCCCAGCCGAAGGCGCGCTTGCCCATCTTCTCGGCCGTCTGCAGCACGGCCGACGAATCGGTGTTCTGCATCAGCACGTCGGCGCCGCCGTTGATCAGCGAGGTGGCGGCTTCGGTTTCCTTCGGCGGGTTGAACCACTCGCCGACCCAGACCACGCGGGTCTTGATGTTGGGGTTCACCGACTGCGCGCCCAGGGTGAAGCTGTTGATGTTGCGGATCACCTCGGGGATGGGGATGGAGCCGACCACGCCCAGGGTGTTGGTCTTGGTCATCTTGCCGGCGATCACGCCGGCCATGTAGGCGCCCTCGTAGGTGCGGCTGTCGTAGGTGCGCAGGTTGTCGGCGGTCTTGTAGCCGGTGGCGTGCTCGAACTTCACGTCCTTGTGGTCGGCCGCCACCTTCATCATGGGCTCCATGTAGCCGAAGGTCGTGCCGAAGATCAGCTGGTTACCCTGGCTCACCATGTCGCGGAACACGCGCTCGGCGTCGGCCGACTCGGGCACTTTCTCGACGAAGCTGGTGACGATCTTGTCGCCGAATTCCTTCTCGATGGCCTTGCGGCCGTTGTCGTGCGCGAAGGTCCAGCCGCCGTCGCCCACCGGGCCGACGTAGGCGAAGGCGATCTTCAGCGGCTCGGTCTTGGCCGCGGCGGCCGGGGCCGCCGCCGGTGCGGAGGCCGCGGGCGCCGCCTCCTCCTTCTTGCCGCAGGCCACCAGCGCGGTGGCGGCCAGGGCCGACAGGGCCATCGTGTGCAACAGCGATCGTTTGTTCAGGTCGGTCATCGTCGTCCTATGAGTGGGATGGGAAGCGTGGGAAAAAGCCCGCGAAATTATGAGCCGGGATGGAAGGGGCGCCCCAGGGAAGCGGGCATGTTCACGCGGATCCAGGTGGGATTTCGCGACATCAGCGCCAGCACGAGGATGGTCGCCAGGTAAGGCAGCATGGTGAGGAATTCGCTGGGCAGCTCGACGCCCCGGCCCTGCAGGTGGAACTGCAGCATGGTCACCCCGCCGAACAGGTAGGCCCCCAGCAGCACCCGCGCGGGCCGCCAGGTGGCGAAGGTGGTCAGGGCCAGCGCGATCCAGCCGCGGCCGGCCACCATGCCCTCGACCCACAGCGGCGTGTAGATGACCGACAGGTAGGCGCCGGCCAGGCCGCACAGCGCGCCGCCCACCACCACCGCGGCCAGGCGGATGCGCCGCACCGGGTAACCCAGCGCGTGCGCCGATTCGGGCGACTCGCCCACCGAGCGCAGCACCAGGCCGGCGCGCGATCGCCACAGGAACCAGACCAGGCCCGCGGTGAAGGCGATGGTGAGATACACCATGGGGTGCTGCCGGAACAGCGCCGGCCCGAGCAGCGGAATGTCGGCCAGCAGCGGCACCTCGAATCGCATCCGCTGGGGCAACTTCTCCTGCACATAGCCGATGCCCACGAAGGCCGAAAAGCCGGCTCCGAACAGGCTGAGTGCCAGTCCGGTGGCGTACTGGTTGGTGTTGAGCCAGATCACCAGCAGCCCGAACACCAACGCCAGCAGCGCGCCGGCGGCCGCGCCCGCCGCGAAGCCGGCCAGGTCGCTGCCGGTGTGCACCACCGCGGCGAAGCCGGCGATGGCGGCGCACAGCATCATGCCCTCGGCCCCCAGGTTGACGATGCCGGCTTTCTCGTTGATCAGCAGCCCCAGCGCGGCCAGGGCCAGCACGGTGCCGGCGTTGAGCGTGGACGCCAGCAGCAGCGCGTATGCATCCATCAGGCCCCCCCCCGCCGCGCCGGAACCCAGCGCACCCGCCAGGCCTGCAGCGTGTCGCAGGCCAGCAGCGCGAACAGCAGCAGCCCCTGGAACACCCCGGTGATGGACTTGGGCAGCCCCAGCCGCGACTGCGCCAGTTCGCCGCCGATGTAGAACATGCTCATGAGGATGGCCGAAAACACCATGCCGACCGGATGCAGCCGGCCGACGAAGGCCACGATGATCGCGGCGAAGCCGTAGCCGGCGGGCACGTAGGGCGTGAGTTGCCCGATCGGGCCCGCGACCTCCAGCGCCCCGGCCAGTCCGGCCGCGCCGCCCGAGACCAGCAGCGCGATCCACAGCGCCTTGCGCGAGGAAAAGCCGGCGTAGCGCGCCGCCGCCGGCGCCAGTCCACCCACCTGCTGCGCGAATCCGGCCCGGGTGCGGAACAGGAAGACCCACAGCAGTGCCGTGCCCGCCAGCGCGATCAGCAGCCCGAGGTTCACCCGCGAGCCGGTCATCAGGCGCGGCACCTGGGTGACGGCCTCGAAGGTCTTGGTCTGCGGGAAGTTGTAGCCGGCCGGGTCCTTCCAGGGCCCGAACACCAGCCACATGAGCAGCTGCACCGCCACGTAGACCAGCATCAGGCTGACCAGGATCTCGTTGGCGTTGAAGCGGTCCCGCAGCCAGGCGACCAGCGCGGCCCAGAACATGCCACCGGCCACCCCGGCCAGCAGGATGGGCACCACGATCCAGCGGGTGCTGTCCCGGCCCGCGAGCAGCGCCATGCCGCCGGCGCAGATCGCCCCCAGCACGAACTGGCCTTCGGCACCGATGTTCCAGACATTGGAGCGGAAACACACCGCCAGGCCGAGTGCGATCAGCAGCAGCGGCGTGGCCTTGACCATCAGCTCGCCCAGCGCGTACCGGGTGCGCAGCGGCTCCCAGAAGAACAGTTGCAGGCCGCGCACCGGGTCCTTGTCCAGCGCGATGAAGAGCACGATGCCGATCGCCACCGTGATGGCCAGCGCCAGCAGCGGCGAGGCGACGCTCCAGAACGCGGACGCCTGGGGCCTCGGTTCCAGCTTAAACATCGGCCGCCTCCCGCGCCGCTTCCTCGTGGCTGCGGTCCCACAAGCCGCTCATCCACTCGCCGATCAATTCCACCGTGGCCTGCTCGCGCGACAGGGGCGGCGAGAGCCGGCCCTTGGCCATCACGTGCAGCCGGTCGCTCAGCTCGAACAGTTCGTCGAGCTCCTCGCTGACCACCAGCACCGCGCAGCCGGCATCGCGCAGCCGCAGGATCTCGCCGCGGATCTGGGCGGCGGCGCCGACGTCCACGCCCCAGGTGGGCTGCGAGATGACGAGCAGCCGCGGGTTGGCCTCGATCTCGCGGCCGACGATGAACTTTTGCAGGTTGCCGCCGGACAGCGACCGGGCTGGCGCGTCGGGCCCGCCGGCGCGCACGCCGAAGCGTTCGATGATGCGCGCGGCCTGCTGCCGCAAGGCCTCGAGGTGGATCCATCCGCCCCGCCCCAGCGCCTCCTGGCGGGTGAGCAGCAGGTTGTGCGCCAGCCCCAGCGCCGGCACGGCGCCACGGCCCAGGCGTTCCTCGGGCACGAAGTGCAGGCCCAGCGCACGGCGACGGCCCGGCCCCAGCCGGCCGGCGGGCCGGCCCGCCACCTGCACCCGGCCCGGCTCGGCCCGCCTGTCCTCCCCCGAAAGCGCGAACAGCAGCTCCCGCTGCCCGTTGCCCGAGACGCCGGCGATGCCCACCACCTCCCCCGCGCACACCTGCAGGTGGATGTCCTGCAGGTCGGTGCCGAACGGGGATTCGCGTTCGAGGCTCAGCCCCTGCACCCGCAGCACCGCGTCGCCGGGCTGGTGCGGCCGGTGTTCCAGCACCGGCGGCTCGGCGCCGATCATCATTCGGCTGAGGGAGGCGTTGCTCTCCTGGCGCGGGTCGCACTCGCCGGTGACGCGGCCTGCGCGCAGCACCGTGCAGGCGGTGCACAGCTCGCGGATCTCGTGCAGCTTGTGGCTGATGTAGAGGATGCTGCAGCCCTGCGCCGCCAGGGTGCGCAGCACGGCGAACAGGCGCTCGACCGCCTGCGGCGTGAGCACCGAAGTCGGCTCGTCCAGGATCAGCAGCTGGGGATCGGTGAGCAGGGCGCGGATGATCTCCACCCGCTGCATCTGACCCACCGACAGCGTGTGCACCGGCCGGCCGGGGTCGATGTCCAGGCCGTATTCACCGGCCTTGGCGGTGATGCGGCGCGAGACCTCGGCCAGCGACAGCTGCTTGCCCAGGCCCAGCCATACGTTCTCGGCCACGGTGAGGGTGTCGAACAGGCTGAAGTGCTGGAACACCATGCTGATGCCCAGCGCCCGTGCCTCCTGCGGGTTGCGCACCTGCACCGGCTGGCCGTTCCAGAGCACGCGGCCCTCGTCGGGCTTGACGCTGCCGTAGATGATCTTCATCAGGGTGGACTTGCCGGCGCCGTTCTCGCCCAGCACGGCGTGCGTCTGGCCGGGCTCGACCCGCAGCGACACGCCATCGTTGGCCACCACCGCGGGGTATCGCTTGGTGATGCCGGTCAGCTGCAGCCGGGGTGCGGAGGTGTTCATGCGAGGTCAGTTGCGACGGCGGGCACCGGGCCGGCCGCCATCCGGTGGCGTTGAAGCGACGCCCCATCCGGTGTTCTGCCGCCATACTGGAACGCCATGGAAGCCAACACGATTCGATTCATCCGCCGGGGCGAGCTTGTGACGCTCGGCAATGTACCACCCGACCGCACGCTGCTCGACCTGCTGCGCGAGGACCTGGGATGCACCGGCACCAAGGAAGGGTGCGGCGAAGGCGACTGCGGCGCCTGCACGGTCGTCCTGGCCGAACCCGAAGGCGGGCGCCTGCGCTTTCGCGCCATCAACAGCTGCATCCGGCTGGCGCATTCCATCGACGGCATGGCCCTGTGGACGGTGGAAGACCTGGCCGGGCCCGACGGCAGCCTGCACCCGGCGCAAGAGTCGCTGGTGCAGGCGCATGGTTCGCAGTGCGGGTTCTGCACGCCGGGGTTCGTGATGAGCCTGTTCGGCATGTACCAGAACCACGTGGTGCGCGGCGAGCCGATCACGCGCGAACGGGCGCAGGCCGAGCTGTCGGGCAACCTGTGCCGCTGCACCGGGTACCGGCCCATCCTCGATGCCGCCACCCGCATGGCCGAGTTTCCGGCCGTGCCCGTGGACGAAGCCGCCCTGCTCGAGCGCCTGTCGGCGCTGGCGCCCCAGGTGCCCTCGACCGGCTACCTCGCCCCGACCCGGCTGGCCGACCTGCTGGCCCTGCGTGCTGAACATCCCCAGGCCCAGCTGGTGGCCGGATGCACCGACGCCGGGCTGTGGATCACCAAGCTGCACCGGCAGTACCCCCGCGTGCTGGACGTCACGCGGGTCCAGGAGTTGCGTCGGATCGACCCCTGGCACCCCGGCCCGGACCAGCCGGCCGGGCTGGCCATCGGGGCGGCGGTGACGCTGGCCGATGCCTTCGACGCCCTGGTCGCGCAGCGCCCGCAGCTGCAGACCTTCGCCGAGCGCTTCGCCGGCCTGCCCGTGCGCAACTCCGGCACCCTGGGCGGCAACATCGCCAACGGCTCGCCCATCGGCGACTCCATGCCGCTGCTCATCGCGCTGGGTGCGCGCCTGGTGCTGGCCAGCGCGCGCGGCGAACGCGAGGTCGCGCTCGAAGACTTCTACACGGGCTACCGGCAAACCGTGCTCGCGGCCGACGAGGTGGTGGCCCGCATCGAGGTGCCGGGCCCGGCCGAGGGCGAGTTCCTGCGCGCCTACAAGATCTCCAAGCGTTACGACGACGACATCTCCGCCGTCTGCCTGGTGGTCCAGCTCGGCTTGTCCGATGGCCACGTGGCGCGAGCCCGCATCGGCGCCGGCGGGGTCGCGGCGACGCCCGTGCGCGCCCGCCAGGCCGAGGCGCAGCTGGCCGGGCGGCCCTGGACCGAAGAGGCCGCCCATGCCGCCGCCGACGCGCTGCGCGCGGAGTTCAGCCCCATCAGCGACATGCGCGCCAGCGCCGCCTACCGCCGGCAGGTGCTGGGCAACCTGATGCGCCGCCTGTGGCTCGAAAGCCAGGGCGTGCGCGGCATCAACCTGGAGAGCTTCCGGATCGAGGAGGTCACCGAATGAACGCGCGCGAAAAGGAATTCACCTCGTCCTCCGGCGGCGGGCCGGGCGGCGCGGCCGATGCCGGCGAACGCAACCTGGCACCCGCCACCGTCTCGCCCCACGCGCCGGCGGGGTCGCGTCCGGCCGTGGGCAGCCCCCACATCCACGAAAGCGCCCGGGCCCAGGTGGCCGGCCGCGCGACCTACGTGGACGACATGACCGAACTCAAGGGCACGCTGCACGCCGCGCCCATCCTGTCGCCGGTGGCGCACGGCCGCCTGCGCGGGGTCGACCCGAAAGCGGCGCTGGACCTGCCGGGCGTGCGCGGCGTGGTGCTGGCCGGGGACATCCCGGGTGATCCGGTGCTGGCCACCTTCGTGCACGACGAACCCATCTTCGCGCTCGACACCGTCGAACACGTGGGCCAGGTGATCGGCCTGGTGGTGGCCGACAGCGCGCTGGCTGCGCGCCGTGCCGCGCGCCAGGTTCGCCTGGACATCGAGCCGCTGCCGGCGCTGCTGGACGTGCGCGCGGCCCACGCGGCGCGAAGCTACGTGCTGCCGCCGGTGACCGTGCGCCGGGGTGAGCCCGAAGCCGCCCTGGCCGCCTCGCCGCATCGCCTCTGCGGCCAGCTGGAGGTGGGCGGACAGGAGCACTTCTACCTCGAAGGCCAGGTGGCCTATGCCATCCCGCTGGAGCAGGGCCAGTGGCACATCCACTCCAGCACCCAGCACCCGGGCGAGGTGCAGCACTGGGTGGCCCACGCGCTCCACCTTGAAAACAGCGCCGTCACCGTGGAGTGCCGCCGCATGGGCGGCGGCTTCGGCGGCAAGGAGACGCAGGCCGGCCACATGGCGGTCTGGGCCGCGCTGGCGGCGCGCAAGCTGGGGCGCCCGGTCAAGCTGCGGCTGGACCGTGACGACGACTTCATGATCACCGGCAAGCGCCACCCCTTCGCCTACGACTGGGAGGTGGGCTTCGACGACATCGGCCGCATCACCGCCTTGAAGATGGCCATGCTGGCCAACTGCGGCTTCTCGGCCGACCTGTCCGGCCCGGTGGCCGACCGCGCCATCTTCCACAGCGACAACGCGTACTTCCTGTCCGACGTGGAGATCGCCTCGTACCGCTGCAAGACGAACGTGCAGAGCCACACGGCCTTCCGCGGCTTCGGCGGCCCGCAGGGCGTGGTCGCCATCGAGGCCATCATCGGCGACATCGCACGGCACCTGGGACTGGACCCGCTGGCGGTGAGGCAGCGCAACTTCTACGGCGTGGGTGAACGCGACGTCACGCACTACCAGATGAAGGTCGAGGACAACATCCTCGAGCCGTTGGTCAACACCCTGGCTCGCTCGTGCGGCTATGCCGAGCGGCGCCAGCGCATCGCGCAGTGGAACGCCGACAGCCCCGTCGTCAAGCGCGGCCTGGCGCTCACGCCGGTCAAGTTCGGCATCAGCTTCACCGCCACCTTCTTCAACCAGGCCGGTGCGCTGGTGCACGTGTTCACCGACGGCAGCGTGCAGCTCAATCACGGCGGCACCGAGATGGGCCAGGGCCTGCACACCAAGATCATGCAGGTCGTGGCCGACGAGCTGGGCGTGCCCTTCGAGCGGGTGCGCGTCACCGCCACCGAAACCGGCAAGGTGCCCAACGCCTCGGCCACCGCCGCATCGGCCGGCACCGACCTCAACGGCCGCGCCGCGCAGTACGCCGCCCGCAACATCCGCGACAACCTGGCGGCCTTCGTGGCCGGCCTGGACGGCTGCGGCGCCGGTGCGGTCCGCCTGCGCCGCGGGGAAGTCATCTCGCCCAAGGCCACCCGCAGCTTCGACGAAGTGGTGAAGCTGGCCTACGCCAACCGCATCCAGTTGTGGAGCGACGGCTTCTACCGCACGCCCAAGATCCACTACGACAAGGTCACCCTCACCGGCCGGCCCTTCTACTACTTCAGCTACGGCGCGGCCTGCAGCGAGGTCGCCATCGACACCCTCACCGGCGAGAGTCGCGTGCTGGCCGTGGACATCCTGCACGACGTGGGCACCTCGATCAATCCGGCCATCGACGTGGGCCAGATCGAAGGCGGCTTCATCCAGGGCATGGGCTGGCTCACCTGCGAGCAGCTGGTGTGGAACGAGCAGGGCGTGCTCACCACGCATGCGCCCAGCACCTACAAGATCCCGGCCACGGGAGACTTGCCGACACGCCTGGCGGTGGCGCTCTGGCCCGAGGCCAATCGCGAGGACAACGTCGGCGGCAGCAAGGCCGTGGGCGAGCCGCCCTTCATGCTGGCGATCAGCGTGTGGGAGGCGATACGGGAAGCGGTGGCTGCCGCGGGGGGTGATGCCTCGCGGCTGGTGGCTCCGGCGACGCCGGAGCATGTGTTGCGGGCGCTGGGTGGGGTGGGGTGACCTCTACAAACCGGCGCAACTCGGTTGTGCCGGCGCGGTCAAGCTTCGCTTCAGCCGCGCCTTCAGCCCCCTCGTAAACACCCGGCGGCGACCACGAAAAGATCTCCGTGCGACCGTCAAGCGCTCGGCCGCTCACTCCCGCGCACCGACCGCCCCGCGGTCAGGTGCTCCTTCACCCGCACCGCCCGGTCGCCCACCGCGGCCACGGCTTCCTTCACGTCCCTCACGCTCACATTAAAGTGCCGCGCCCACGCGCCAACCGCGTAGTCGTGGCTGGTGTCGATGCGGTCTGCATCGCGGATGACTGGTTTGTTGTCGGCTGCCATGACGAACCTCCCTTGGATCTGAACCGCGCCATGCTAGGCAGGCGCGGGCAGCAGCCCTGTAGGACGCCCTTGATGGCGCAACTCATCCCTTGCCGACGACCTGCACCCGCTGGTCGATGGCCCCGAACACGCTGCGGCCCGCGTCGTCGATGGCCTCGATGCGCACGCGGTCGCCGTGCCGCAGGTAGGGCTGCAGCCGGCTTTCGTCCTCGCCGGCCAGGATCTGCCGCACGCGCGCTTCGGTGATGCAGGCGCTGCCCGATGCCGGGTCGGCGTTGCTGATGGTTCCGGCGCCCACGATGCTGCCGGCGCCCAGGCTGCGGGTGCGTGTGAGGTGGGCGATGATCTGCGCGAAGTTGAAGATGGCCTCGGTGTTGGCGTGCGGCTCGCCGAAGCGCTGGCCGTTGAGGTCGATGCGCACGCGCAGGTCCGGCATGTTCCCTTGCCAGGCCGCGCCCAGCGCCGCCGGCGTGACGGCGATGGGCGCGAAGCTGGTGGCCGGTTTGCTTTGATAGAAGCCGAAGCCCTTGGCCAGCTCACCGGGGATCAGGCCGCGCAGCGAGACGTCGTTGAGCAGCACCACCAGCGCGATGGCGTCGGCCGCCTGCTGCAGCGTGGCGCCCAGCGGCACGTCGCGCGTGATCACGGCGATCTCGGCCTCCAGGTCGATCTGGTGCGCCTCGTCCACCGCCACGATGGGATCTTGCGGGCCGATCATCACGTCCGAGCCGCCCTGGTACACCAGCGGCTCGTCTTCGTAGCGCGGCGGAATCGGCTCCTTGCGCCACTGGTAGATCAGGCGGGCGTGGTTGCGGTACACCGAGGCGTCGGCCCACTGGTAGGCGCGCGGCAGCGGCGCCATGCAGCCCGCCGCATCGAAGTCCTCGGCCGCGTCCCACCCCGCGGCATCGAGTTCGCGCCGGCGCTCGGCCAGGCGCGGCGCCAGCCGGTCCCAGTTGTCCAGCAGGGCCTGCAGGTTGCGGGCGATGCCCTCGGCGCGTGCCCAGCGGGTGCCGGCCGCGTTCACCAGCATCAATTCCCCGTCGCGGCTGCCGTCGCGCCGGGTGGCCAGCCGCACGTCCAGCCCGGTCATGCGCGCACGCCGGCCCGCTCGGCGGTCCAGGACGCCAGCTGCTCGTGCGCCTCGCGCGCAAAACCCTCCACCGACGCCGCGTCGGCCACTTCGACAGTGAGCTCCAGGCGGAAGCCGTTGGGGTCGAAGAAGTAGATGGAGTGCACGTAGCCATCGTGGTCGGTCACGCCCAGCACCTCCACCCCGTGCGACTGCAGCCGCTCTTTCATGGCCTGCAGGTCCTCGGGGCTGGCCACGCGCAGCGCGATGTGGTTGACCCAGGCCGGCGTGTTGGGCGAAGGCTCGGCCTGCTTGCCGTCGCCCAGGTCGAAGAACGCGATGTGCGAGCCGTCGCGCATGCGAAAGAAGATGTGCACGTAGGGGCAGTACTCGCCCGTGCTGGGCACGTGGTCCTTGCGGATGACGTGCACCAGCGGCAGGCCGAGCAGGTCTTCGTAGAAGTGCCGGGTCTCCTCGGCATCGCGGCAACGCCAGGCGAAGTGGTGCAGTCCTTCGACCGGCCGGGCAGTGGTGTCCATGATGTTTCCTTCCTCAGTTCAGGGTGATGTCGTTGGCCGGGATGCGCGCGAGCTTGCGGACATCCTCGGACGCGCCGGCGGCCAGGCTGGTGTGGATGAAGTGACGACGGTTCATCGGGAGGGTCTCCTTCTTGGTTCTGGAAGCGGGGGCGGCCTCGAAGGCGGCCATGCAGCGGCCTCCATCTTGCACCTGCTCCGGGTTCAGGGCAGGAGGACGAAGCGCCGATTGTGGGAGGACGCCCGGAAGAAAATGTCCTAAGGAATCAGGACAGAACCCCCGATGCGATGAAGTTGCGAAAGCTGGACGCCACCACCCCGCCCGAGATGCGCCGCGCGGCCGAGCTGGTGGAAGCACTGGGCGCGCCGGACTTCGCGGCCCGGCTGCTGCGCGCGCTGCAGCCCCGGTTGCCGGCCAGCCACTGCACGGTGTTCGCGCTGCGCGCCAGTGGACGCGCGGAGGCGGTGGCCAGCGCCAGCACCATCGGCGAGGTGGCCACGCTCACCGCCATCGAATACATGCGCCTGGGCTTCGACCAGCAGGACTCCAACATGATCTGGCTGGCCCGCCGCAAGCCCGGGCGCAGGCTGCAGCTGTGGATCGGCCATCAGCTGGCTGAAGAGGTGGCCCAGGCCGACTACCGCCGCGTCTGCTACGGCGAGCCCGGTGTCCGCGAGCGCCTCTCGCTGCTGGCGGTGTTCGCCGACGGCACGCGCGTGGCGACGAGCTTCTACCGCAACCACGCCTATGCGGCCTTCGCCGAGACCGACCGCACCTGGCTGGGCGAGCAGGCGCCCCTGCTTCTGGCGGCCGTTCGGCGGCACATGCAGCTGGCACGCGCCACGCCCGCCCAGCACCCGCTGCAGCAGGCCCTGATGACCCGCCTGTCGGCGCGCGAGCGCCAGCTGATCTCGCACGTGCTGGACGGCAAGACGACCAAGGAAGCGGCACGCGAGATGGGCGTGTCCACCACCACCGCCCTCACCTACCGCTACCGCGCCTTCCAGCACCTGGGCGTGCGCAGCGCGCGCGAACTGATGGCGCTGGTGGGACAGGCCGGGCCGGCGTGAGGATCAGGGGCAGACGAAGGTGCTTCCCATCGGCATGCAGGGCCCGCGCGGGCCGTGCAGTTCCGGGCCCACGCGGTTGAGCCGGCGGCCGTCGGCGTCCCAGCAGCCGGTGGCATCGCAGCTCGTCACCACGGAAGGCCGCTCCACCGCCAGCGGCGCCGGCGGCCAGGTGATCGGGGGTGCGACGGCGGGCGCGGGCGTGGGCGCGACCGGCGCCACCCGCACCGGTGGCTGCGGCGAGCGCGGCACGGGATGCCCGGGTGCCGGGCCTTCCAGGCAGGCCTGCGCCGCCCGCTGCCGGGCGGCCTCCACGGCCTGGGGCGCGGCAGCCTGCTGCCGCAGCGCGTCCAGGCGTTGCAGCGCCTGCACGCAGCGCTCCGAAGCCAGCGGGTCGTCACCGGAAGCCCAGCCGGACAGGCCCAGCAGGAGCCCCGGCAACAGCAGCAAGGATGGGCGGCGCATGGGCCTTGGAGGCCGCCGGCGCGCGCGGGTTCACGCCCCTTGCCTTCGACCGGCTGAAGCACAATCGTCCGCGATGACGACGGAGCCCCTCGACCGCCTGGTCACCACCGCCATGCCCTTCGGCCGGTACAAGGGCACGCTGATCGCCGACCTGCCCGGCAACTACCTCAACTGGTTCGCGCGGGAAGGCTTCCCACCGGGAGAGATCGGCCGGCTGCTGGCGCTCATGCACGAGATCGACCACAACGGCCTGAAGCACCTGCTGGCGCCGCTGCGCGCCGGCCGCGCGCCGTGAACCCACCGGGGCTCGGCCGGCTGCTGCGACAGGCGATCGCGGCGGCGCCGCGGCGCTTTCGCTGGCCACCGCTGCCGGCTGATGCGCAGGCGGCCTGGCAGGCCGGTGCCGACGTGGCGATGGCCTTCGCCCTCGAGACCGCCCGCCTCGCGCGGCAGGCCGGCAAGCCGGTGCCCGAAGCGGGCCGCGCGCTGTTCATCCGTTCGCTGGCGCTGCTGGTGCGGCAGGCGCTGGTCGAGGGTACGGGCGATCCGGCCTTCCAGGCGCTGGTGCTGCGTTCGCAGGAGCCGCGGGTGGACGAGTTCGTGCGGCTGTCGTCGCAACGGGTCGCCGACCGGCGCGCGGTTCGCAGCGCCGTGAACGCGCTGGCCCACCCCGGCAAGCTGCGCGGGCTGCCGCCGCAGCCATGGCACGAGGCCCTGGCCCGGCTGCACGACTTCGCGGCCGCGCAAGCCTGGGGCGAGCTGCGCATGGCGCTCGAGCAGATGCTGGCGCGCGCCGACCCGCCCGAGAGCGCGTTGCCCGACCCCCTGCGAGCCCTGCTCGACCAGCCGTCCCTGCAGCGCCTGGAGCAGGCCGACCGCCTGCGCGACCTGCCGGGCGTGCAGCGCTACCTGGCGCTGTGCGCGCAGCGCGGGCCGCTGGCCGGCAGCGCCGCCGCCAGCGCCATGGGCCGGGCATCGGCGCGCACCGGCAATGGTGCGGAGAAGGCCACCGTGGACGTGCTGCGCACGCTGGCCGAACGCCTGGCACCGCTCGGGGGGCCGCGCCTGCGGGTGGGCCGGGGCCTGCGCACACCGGCCGCGCTTGAGCGCCTGGACAAGTCCAAGGACGAGTGGGACGCCGCGCTGCTGCAAGGCGACGAGGTCGTTCTGCTGGCCGAGGTGAAGGCATCGCCCGCGGCCGCGGTGCCGGATCTCCCGCGGCTGCTGCGCGGGCTGGAGCGCCTGGCCGCGGCCGACGCCGGGGGCCTCTACACCTTCCCCTCCGCCGACGGGCCGGTGACGCTGGCCGGCGCCTCGCTGCGGCAGCTGGTACCGCGCGGGCGCGAGCTGCCCCCGCACGTCGTGTACTTCTGCAGCCCGCCCGGGCCGCCGCAGCCGGTGCCGTGGCTGGCGGCCTCCACCCGGGCGGTGCTGCTGTCGGAGCCGCACAGCCTGGCGTTCGCGCGCGCCCTCGCGGCCGGCACGCCGCCCGCGCCCGACAGCCTGGCACCGGTGTGGGACGCGCTGCTGCATGCGCCGCGCCTGCGCGCCGCGCTGCACCAGGGGTTGACCGCGACGACCGTCGGCGACGCCACGCTGCATCCGCGGGACCTGCTGGACGCGGTGCTGCGCGAGTGGGGCAACAGCCACTGCTAAAGTTCGCCGCCTCGCATCTCCAGCCGCCCGCCCATGACCGAACAGACCCTCGCCTTCCACCCCCGCACCACCCCCGCCCCGGTCACCGAAGCCGTGCCGCTGGGCGTGATCCGGGCCTGGTTCGACCTGCCGCTGGGCGAACTGATGTTCCGTGCGATGCAGGTGCACCGCCAGCACTTCGCGCCCGACGAGGTGCAGCTGGCGACGCTGCTGTCGGTCAAGACCGGCGGCTGCCCCGAGGACTGCGGCTACTGCCCGCAATCGGTCCACCACGACACCGGCCTGGCCGCCTCCAAGCTGCTGGACGTGCAGGCCGTGCGAGAAGCGGCGCTGGCCGCCCGCGAGAACGGCGCCACGCGCTTTTGCATGGGCGCGGCGTGGCGCGCGCCCAAGGACCGCGACATCGAGCAGGTGGGCGAGCTGGTGCGCACCGTGAAGGACCTGGGCCTGCAGACCTGCTGCACGCTGGGCATGCTGTCGGCGCCGCAGGCCCAGGCGCTGAAGGAAGCGGGGCTCGACTACTACAACCACAACCTCGACACCGCGCCCGAGCTGTATGGCGGCATCGTCAGCACGCGCGACTACCAGGACCGGCTGCAGACCCTGGCCCACGTGCGCGAAGCCGGCATGCAGGTGTGCTGCGGCGGCATCGTGGGCATGGGTGAATCGCGCGAGGGCCGCGCCGGGCTGGTCCACCAGCTGGCCAACCTCGACCCCTATCCGGAATCGGTGCCGATCAACAACCTGGTGCAGGTCGAAGGCACGCCGCTGCACGGCACGGCGAAGCTCGATCCGCTGGAGTTCGTGCGCACCGTCGCCGTGGCCCGCCTGGCCATGCCGCGGGCGCGCGTGCGCCTGTCGGCCGGGCGGCAGGAGATGGACGAATCGACCCAGGCGCTGTGCTTCATGGCCGGGGCCAATTCGGTGTTCTACGGCGACAAGCTGCTGACCACCGGCAACCCCGACTGGGAACGCGACCGCGCGCTGTTCGACAAGCTGGGCCTGCGGACGGTCTAGAAAAGCGCCTCGTCCAGGTGAGGCAGCGCCGCCGCCGCGGTGGGGTGCGCCAACCACGGCACATGGCCCCACAGTGGGCCCGGCAGCCGACGCACCAGCGCCTGGATGTTCGCGGCTTCGTGCGGCATGCCGGGCGTGATGCTGCAGGCCACCCAGCCCGCCAGCCGCATGCCGCGCGCAGCGACGGCTTCGGCCGTGAGCAGCGCGTGGTTGATGCAGCCCAGGCGCAGCCCCACCACCAGCACCACCGGCAGGCCCAGCGCACGCGCCAGGTCGGCGGTGTCGTAGCCCTCGTCCAGCGGCACGCGAAAGCCACCGGCGCCCTCGGCCACCACCACGTCGGCGCGCCGGCGCAGCGACTCGAAGGCGGCGGCGATGCGTCCGGCATCGATGCGCACGCCCTCGACCGCGGCCGCGATGTGCGGGGCGATCGGCGTGCGCAGCATGCAGGGCGAGATCTGTTCCGGGCGCACCGCCACCGACGAGGCCGCGGCGAGCCGCTCGACATCTTCCTGCACCCACTGGCCATCGCGGCGCTCCATGCCGGCTGCGACGGGCTTGAAGCCCACCGCCCGCCGCCCGCGCCGCGCGTGGCCCAGCAGCAGGGCGCTGGCCACCAGCGTCTTGCCCACGCCCGTGTCGGTGCCGGTGACGAAGCAGCTGCCGGCGCTCATCGCGACACCCCCGCCAGCGCCTGGCCGAGCCGGTCGATTTGCTCGGGCTGGTGCAGCGCGCACAACGTGATGCGCAGCCGCGCGGTGCCCTCGGGCACGGTCGGTGCGCGGATCGCGGTGACCCAGAGGCCCTGCGCCTGCAGGGCCGCCGCAGCCGCCAGAACGCGCGTGTTGTCCCCGACCAGCACCGGCTGGATGGCCGTGGCCGAAGGCAGGCGGCGCCATCCGCCCGGCACTGGCATCGCGCGGAACCGACCAATGAGGTCTTGCAGGTGCTGCCGGCGCAAGGCGCCCTCGCCGCTTTCGATGATGTCCAGGCTGGTCTGCAGCGCGTGGGCGATCGCCGGCGGGCTGGCCGTGGTGTAGATGTAGGTACGCGCCCGCTGCACCAGCCAGTCGATCACCTCGGCATGGGCCGCCACGAAAGCGCCGGCCACGCCCGCGGCCTTGCCCAGCGTGCCGACCAGGACCAAATGCCCGCAATGCAGGTCCAGATCCTCCAGCACGCCGCGGCCGCGTGCGCCGAGCACGCCGAAGCCGTGCGCGTCATCGACCACCAGCCACGCCCCGTGGCGCTCGCACAGCGCAGCGAGTTCGCGCAGCGGGGCGACGTCGCCGTCCATGCTGAAGACCGCGTCGGTCACCACGATCTTGTGGCGCGCGCGGCTTGCCGACAGCGCCTGGGCCAGCGCCTGGGTGTCACGATGCGGATAGACCGTGGTGGGCACGCGCGCCAGGCGGATGCCGTCGATCAGCGACGCATGGTTCAGGGCCTCCGAGAACACCTCGCAGCCCGCGCGGTCGATGTCGGCCAGCGCACCGATCACCGCGAGGTTGGCCATGTAGCCGGTGCAGAAAAACAGCGCCCGCGGGTGCGGCAGGTACGGCGCGTACCAGTCGGCCAGCCGGTCCTCCAGCGCGGCATGCGCGCGCGAATGGCCGCTGACCAGGTGCGAGGCGCCGCTGCCGGCGCCATGCAGGCGGGCGCCTTCGGCCAGCGCGGCGACCACGCGCGGATCATTGGCCAGCCCCAGGTAGTCGTTGCTGTTGAAGCACAGGCGGTCCTGCCCTTGCATGCGCATGCGAGGCGCGCAGGGGCTCTCGGCGGCGACGCGGCGACGGCGCAGGCCGGCGGCCTCGATCGCGGCGAGCCGCTGCCGCAGCGGTTCCAGCAAGGTGTCGGCGCCGGCGCTCATGAACCCACCGCCGCATCGAACACGCGAACCGTGCGCTCGGCCAGCAGGCCCACCTCGTCGTCGTCCAGCACATAGGGCGGCATCAGGTACACGGTGGTGCCGATCGGCCGCAGCAACAGGCCCTGCTGCAACGCGAGCTGCGACGTGCGGCGCGCGAAGGTGGCGCGTTGCGCGGGGTCGTCGATCCCGGCATCGAAAGCCCAGATCATTCCGCGCTGGCGGAAGTGCCGCACGCGAGGGTGCCGCGCCAGCGGCTGCAGGGCCGCGGTGAGGGACTGCGCCAGGCGCCGGTTGCGCTCCAGCACCCGCTCGGACTCCATCACATCGAGCATGGCCAGCGCGGCACGACAAGCCAGGGGATTGCCGCTGTAGGAGTGCGAGTGCAGGAACCCGCGCTCGAGGTCGGGATGGTGGAAGGCCTGGTAGATCGCCGGCCGGCTCAACACCACCGCCAGCGGCAGGTAGCCCGCGCTGATGCCCTTGGACAGGCACAGCATGTGCGGCCACACGCCGGCCTGTTCGCAAGCGAAGAAGCTGCCGGTGCGGCCGCACCCCACGGCGATTTCATCGGCGATCAGGTGCACCTGGTGCGCCTCGCACAAGGCGGCCAGGCGAGCGATGAACTCGGGACCGTGCATGGCCATGCCGCCGGCGCACTGCACCAGCGGCTCCACCACCACCGCGCTGATGGCGTGCGACTCGCGCTGCAGCAGCTCGTCGAGCGCGGCGAGTGCGCGTCGCGCCGGCGCCGCCGCGTCCTCGTGGGGCGCTGCCAGGCGCTCGTCGGGGGAAGGCAGCAACTGGGCGGAGCGCAGCAGCGGTTCATAGGCGCGGCGGAACAGCGCGATGTCGGTCACGGCCAGCGCGCCCAGGGTCTCGCCGTGGTAGCCGCGCTCGAAGCCCACGAAGCGCTGCTTGCCGGGCAGCCCCTGGTTGCGCCAGCAGTGATGGCTCATCTTCAGCGCGATCTCGATGGCCGAGGCGCCATCGGACGCGTAGAACGCGTGTCCCAGCGCATGCCCCGTCAGCGCCGACAGCCGCTCGGCCAGCTCGACCGCCGGCTGGTGCGTGAAGCCGGCCAGCATGGCGTGCTCCAGGGTGTCGAGCTGCTGCTTGATGGCGTCGTTGATCCGCGGATGGGCGTGGCCCAGCAGGTTGACCCACCAGGAACTCACGGCGTCGAGATAGCGCCGTCCGTCGGTATCGAGCAGCCACGCACCTTGGCCGCTGGCCAGCGCCAACGGCGGCACCTCATCGTGGTGTTGCATCTGGGTGCAGGGATGCCAGACGGCGCGCAGGCTGCGGCTGGCGAGATCGGTGGGGAGTGATTGGCTCAAGGCGGATTCGATAGGCGCTGAAGAACGGCGTTTGTACCTCAGCGAGCTCCCAAATTAATCCGTTCGTCTCATCGATGCCTGCAGCCAGGACGCCGACTGTCGCTCTCCATCGGTTTCCGCGTGGTCCGATACGCGTCGCTGGCCCCGTGTGCCAACTCGAACAGGAGGTCGGCAGGTCAGCCCAGGTCTTTGACGGCGTCGTGCGGTTCACAGCGCTGATGCCGATCGGCCTCATCGCCGGTGCACCCTCGGCATCTGGCGCGCGGCGCTGCGTTCGTCGTAGTGCGCCGGAACTCGGCAAGAGGCCTCACTGTTCTGCTGCCCCTGATGGGGCAACGACCGCAGTCTCGGTGGCGATCCTGGCTTTTCTCAACCGCAGGGCGAAGCTGCTCTGGCTGGACCTGGCGAGCCTGCTCTGCATCATTGTTGACCAGCCGATCAATGTCGAAGTGATGACCTGGACCGCGCAAAGCCTGCGTTCCGACTGGGTGGCCCTTCGTGACCGATGGTGGTCCTGGCACATCGTCCGCACGAGCTTCTCGATCGCTGGCCAGACTCTGATGATCCTCGCGCTGCTCTTCGACAGGTTGGCGATTTCCCTGCCGGAGAGACACCGCGTTTCTGGAGAGCCGCCCCGTATATACGGGGCGTGAGGGCTGGGAAAGAAAAAGGGCCGGTCCCTTGTGAGGACCGGCCCATTCTTGTGTGGCGCGGCTGGCAGGATTCGAACCCACGACCCCTTGGTTCGTAGCCAAGTACTCTATCCAACTGAGCTACAGCCGCTGAGCCCGCAAGTATATCAGCGTTTTTTGGCCGCTCCGGGCACGAGCCGACGTCCATGGATGGGCGCGAATATTGCCGACGCAAGCTCGGCGTTTGCGGACAATCCGCGGCGAAGGTCGATCGACCGCAGGACGGACGCAAGCCGGAACATGAGGCAGTGGTGGGTTTTCTTGATGTGCGTGCTCGCGGCGCTGGCGCCGGCGGGCGTCCACGCCGGCATGCCGCCCACACTGCCGCTCGAGGCCGGCAGCGGCATCGTGCAATTGACCAGCTTGTGGACCTGGACCGATCCATCGGGCACCGCCACGGTCGAACAGGTGGCGTCGGGGCACACGCCCTTCGCGCCCGTGGACGTGCCCCGCGTGCAGCCGAGCGGCTCGGGGTCAGCGCTGTGGCTGGCGTTGCGACTGCAGCGCGCCGCCGACGCGCCTCCGGACTGGTCCCTGGCCTTGCCGTCGGCCATCCTCGATCGGGTCATCGTCTACCAGCCCGATGGCCGGCGCGGCTGGCGCTCGCTCCGCGCGGGCGACCGGGTGCCCATCAGCCACTGGCCCGAGGCCGGTCGCTACCCCGCCTTCCCGCTGCACCTCGAACACACCGCCGCGCTCGACGTGTACCTGCGGATCGAGCACCCGACCGCCATGGCGCTGTCGGTCCGGCTGGCGCCGCGCAACGCCCATGAACGGCGCATGCGGCTCGAGTACCTCGCGATAGGCGTGGCGCTGGGCGGCCTGTTGCTGCTGGTGGCTGGCGCGGTCTGGCAGGCCGCGACGCTGCGAGCCCGCAGCCATACCTGGTTCGCCACCTTCGGACTGGTGTCGACGCTGGCCTGGGCGGCCTACACCGGACTGGCCGGCCAGCTGCTCTGGGGTGAGCACCCCACCTGGACCGACGCAGCGCCCGGCTTCCTGGGGCTGCTCGCCAGCAGCCTCTGGCTGGCCCTGGTCAACTCGTTCGGCCTGGCCACGGCTGGCGCGCGATGGCTGGCGGGCTGCATCCGCGCGGCCGCCTGGCTGGGCTGCGTGCTGGCGCTGGCGCATGTGTTCCTGTTGCCGCGGCACCAGTCGGCGGCACTGATCGCCGGGTACTTCGGCCTCACCGCGGCCTTGTCGCTCGCCGCGGCGGCGGTGAGCTGGCAGCGGGGCGAACCGGCCGGCCGCTGGCTCATGCTGGGCGCCGCACCGCTCGCGCTGTGCGTCGTCCTGGCCCTCGGGCGCCTGTTCGGACTGGTCGACCGCTCCTGGCTCACCGAGTACATCGTGGTCGGCGGACTCGCCTGGAGCCTGCCGCTGGTCAAGGCCATGATCGACCGGCGCCTGCGCGCCCGGCGCAGCACGCAGCTGCGGCAGCAGGCGCTGGCCAGCCACGACCCCCTCACCGGGCTACCCAAGCTCGCGCCCTTCCGGGCCCGCTTCCGGCGGGTGCTGAGCCGCTATGCCACCACGCGCGAGCCAGCCTGCCTGCTGATCGTCGCGGTGGCCAACCTGCCGGCGATCAAGCTGTCGCGTGGCAACGGCGCGGCCGAGGAGTGCCTGCTGCGCGCCGTGCTCAAGATCCAGAAGCTGGTGCGTGACGTGGACGTGATCGCCCGCGTGGGCGACGGCTGCTTCGCCGTGCTGCTCGAAGGCGTGCACGGGCGCGCGCGCGTCAGCGAGTTCGGGTCGCACCTGGTCGCCTCCGGGCTGATGCCCGACCCCGAGCACCCGACCGATCCGCTGCTGCATTTCCATGTGACCGCCGCGCTGCTGACCGAGGTCGCGGAACCGGGGGTCACGCTCATCGAGGAGTTGTTCCACTTGCTGGCCACGATGTCGCCGCGCACCCGCCGCCCCATCCGCTACCTCAGTCCGCACGACGCCCGCGGCGTGGGCAGGGCATGGCACCGGGAGGCCTCGGCGCTGGACCGGCTGCCCGAGGTGATCTGACAACGCGGCAAGAGGTTTACCGCCCCTGCGCCGGCCGCAGGCGAGACCAGGTTTCGGCGACCAGCTGGTCCATCACCTGCCGGGCGTCCCGATAGCCGTGCAGGGCCGAGTCGCGCCACTGCCCGCTGGCCAGCAGGTCCCCGGTGCGCGCGTCGAACACGCGCACTGACAAGGACTGCAGGTACATCACCACATCCCAGCGCCAGACATCGACATAGGACACCACGGCATCGACCTGTGGCGATTGGCGGGTGCCGGCCGCAAGCGCAGCCTTGATCTGCAGGCCCTGGTTCAGCAGCGCTGCCGATAGGTGGCCATCCATCTCTGGTGAGTTGCCTTCGTCGGGCGCTTGCGCGACGGTGGCGATGCGGGCGGTGGGCGCCTTGGCGAGCATGACGTCCTGGCGGGTGGCACAGCCGCCCAAGGCGGAGGCAAGGGCCAACAAGGCCAGCAAGGCTGAAAGGCGCTGAAGCGGGATCATGGACGGATGGCTCGACGTTATGAAAAGAAGAGCATTGTGCCGGCCTCGCCAACCCGGGCGGCGCGGCGCCGGCCTCGTCCGATCCGTCCTCGCGGCGGACGCCGCGATGCAGCGCCGGCTGACAGGGCCGCGCATCAGCCACCGGAACAATGCAGCTCGTCGTTCCAAGCTGCTGAAGCACCATGCATCGCCGTACTGTCCTGGTCCAACTCGCTGCCCTGTTCTCAGCCGCCTGCGGGGGTGGTGGCGGCCCGGCGACACCTGCTGCGTCCGCTCCGACCGCAGGAGCGGACCCGGTGGCGGCCAATCCCGCACCGGCCGCGGCCCCACCGCCCGCGCCACCGGCACCCAGCAGCCCCCACATCGCGGCTTGGGGCGACTCGCTCACGCCGCGGGTCGCCTTCACCCTCGCTGCGCTGTATCCCGCTCGCCAGGTCTTCGACGGCGGCGTGAACGGCGAAACCTCGGGCGACATCCTCCGCCGCCACCGGGCCGACAACCGACACCGCGACTGGATCAACGTGTTCTGGTACGGCCACAACAACCAGACCCAGGCCGACCAGATCCGCGCCGACATCGCCGCCTCGGTCGCCCTGCTCTCGCCGGGCAACGACCGTTTCATCGTGATGTCGGTGGTGAACCAGGCCACCGAGCGCGAGAACCGCGGCGGTGCCGACTACCGAACCATCCTCGAGTTGAACGAATCGCTGGCCGCCACCTACCCGGCCCACTACCTCGACATCCGCTCGCACCTCGTGCAGCAGGCCGACCGCAGCCGCTGGCAGGACGCGGCGGACTTCGACAACGATGTCGTGCCGCGATCGCTGCGCTATGACCACATCCACCTGAACCACGACGGCAGCCGCGTGGTGGCCGAACGGCTCAAGCGGTTCATCGACGCCAAGGGCTGGTGAGCCCGGCGCCCCCCTTTCGCGTGCGTCTGCGGCTTCAGCGCGATTCCTGCTGGCGCTTCCAGTTGCCGTACGCCTCGTCCATGCGGCTGCTGCGTTCGTCGCCGCGATCGGCCGGGGCGCCGCCCATGGTGCGCGTAGCGCCCCGGTCCGCCTCGGCCGCCTCTTCATGCGTGCCCGGCAACCGGCGCTCGATGGCCTTGCCCGTGCGGCGCAGCGCCTCGGCGCCGCGATGGGCCGCGCTTCGCGTGGCATCCCAGGCGCGCTGGACGCCACTGCGGGTGGCGTCCACCACTCCGCCACCTTCCCGCCGGGCTGCCGCATCCTCGACGCGGTGCCGTTCGACCGCCCGTTCGGAGCGCTCGGGCGTGCGCGCGACATCGCGGTCCTGGGCCAGCACACTCCCGCCCAGCCCGACCACCGCGGCCATCAACCAGACACGAACTCTCATGGCGACACCTGTCACTCGGCACCGATGCCGATCAAGCACGATCACACCGAGAGGTTTGCCGGCGTGCTGTCGGACGGCGCATCGATCGCGTGTCGGCAGCGGCAGCGCCTGGCAAAGCCACGTCAGGCGAGCAACCACCCCGCCCCTGCCCCCAGCATCACCACCCACACGGGCGACACCCGCGCCACCACCAGCAGCCCGAACGCCGCCAGCGCCAGGCCGAAGTCGGCCGGCCGCAGGATGGCGCTGGTCCACACCGGGTCGTACAGCGCGGAGAGCAGGATCCCCACCACACCGGCATTGACGCCCGCCATCGCCGAGCGCACCGCATCGCGTTGGCGCAGGCTGTCCCAGAACGGGAGCGCCCCCACCACCAGCAGGAAGGCGGGCACGAAGATCACGAGCACGAACACCCCTCCGCCCGTCCAGCCCGACAGGGGGCCCTTCATCACCGCGCCGAGGTACGCCGCGAACGTGAACAGCGGCCCCGGCACCGCCTGGGCCGCGCCGTAGCCCGCCAGGAACTCCGAGTTGCCGACCGCGCCCACCGGCACCACTGCCGACTGCAGCAGGGGCAGCACCACATGCCCGCCGCCGAACACCAGCGCCCCGGCACGATAGAAGCCCTCGACCAGCGCCCACACCGTCGAGCCGGTCGCCAGGACGACGAGGGGCAGCCCCAACAGCAGCAGCGCGAAGACCCCCAGCGCGGCGATACCTGCGCGGCGGGATACGCCCCAGCCGACATGCGGCACCGGATTCGGGTGCGGCAGCTGCAGCATCCACCAGCCCACCAGTCCGCTGGCCACGATCGCGCCGACCTGCCCGATGGCCGAGGGCAGCACCAGCGTCAGCAGGGCCGCGCCGATCGCCAGCCCGGCGCGCGGCCGGTCGGGACACAGCGACCGCGCCATGCCCCAGACCGCCTGCGCGACCACCGCCACCGCCACCACCTTCAGGCCGTGAACCGCACCCGACTCGGCCAGCTGGCCGTAGGTCGCGATGCCGTAGGCGAAGGCGATCAACGCCAGCGCCGAAGGCAGCGTGAACCCGAGCCACGCCAGCAGCGCCCCCCGCCAGCCCGCCCGCTGCAGGCCCAGGGCGATGCCGACCTGGCTGCTCGCCGGCCCCGGCAGGAACTGGCACAGTGCCACCAGGTCCGCATAGCTGCGCTCGTCGAGCCAGCGCCGCCGCTGCACGAACTCGGCGTGGAAGTAACCGAGGTGCGCCACGGGGCCGCCGAACGAGGTGAGGCCCAGTTTCAGGAAGGCGGCGAGCACTTCGAGGGGACGACCTTGGACCTGCAGTGGCTGCGGCGCGGGTGGGGAGGACGGGCGGGTCATTCGGTGCTGCGTTCGACGTGCGAGAGACCGGCCGGCCGCTCTGCGCGCGCGAGACTACCGCATGGGCATCCGCATGCCGGGGACATCCGATCGCACAGCCACGGCAGCTTGCACCTTGCCTAGCATGGCCGCGGATGGAACCACGCATCGCATCCCTCGTCGCGCAGCAATGCCTGCCGTTCGCACCCGCTGCCTGCATCGAAGCCCGGCCCCTGCGCGGCGGACTGGAGTCGGCGGTGGCCCACGTCCGGATCAGGTCGCAAGGGCCGCTCACGCGAGGGCTGCCCCGCCACATCGTGGTCAAGCAGCTGCTGGGGACCCAGCGCCGCGAGGCCGATGTCTACGGCCTGCTGTGGCGCACCTTGAGCGATCCACCCGCCGCGCGCGTGCTGGCGCGCAGGGATACGCCGGAGGCCGCCTACCTGTGCCTGGAACATGTCCGTGTCGCCTCGGCCTGGCCCTGGCGCGACACGGCGGCGGCAGGGGCCGTGTGCCAGGCGCTCGCGCGCGTGCACCGGGCCCGCGCCGCCGCCGCCGGACTGCCTCCGTGGGACTACGAACAGTCGCTGCGCCGCTCGGCCGAGGACACCCTGCGCCTGGCCACGGTGGTGCGGTACGGCGGCGACGCGCCATGGCGCCACCTCGGCGAACTCAAGCGCGTGGTGGCCGCCCTGCCCCGCCTGCGCGAGCGGCTGCTGGCGGCGGGCACCACGCTGATCCACGGCGACGTTCACCCCGGCAACGTGCTCCTGCGCGCGGGCGAGGGGCCTGGACGCGTGGTCCTGATCGACTGGGCCGCCTCCCGCGTGGGATCACCCCTGGAGGACGTCGCCTCGTGGCTGCACTCGCTGGGTTGCTGGGAGCCGGAGGCGCGGCGGCGGCACGATTCGCTGGTGGCCGCCTACCTTCGTTCCACCCGCCCGGCCATGCCGCTCGATGCCGCCTGGCGCGCGAACTACTGGATCGCCTCGGCCAGCAACGGCCTGGCCGGTGCGATCCGCTACCACCTCGCGGTGCTCGGGGATCCGGCGAGCAGCGCACGAGACCGCAAGTCGTCGCAGCGCGCACTCGACGAGTGGCAACGCGTGATCCGCCGGGCCGCGGACGTGGCGGGCGCGACGAACCCGCCCCACGCCTGGCCGCGCGCCGCCAGGTGCTGAAGCCCTACTCGAAGACCCGCTCCTCGTCGAGCACGTACGGCACTTCCTTGTTCTTCTCGGAGTAGCCGTCGAAGGGCTTGCCTTCGGCGTCGACGCGCGCCAGCACATCGCTGTCGGGGTCGATGGCGGCGCCGATGCGCAGCATGACCAGCGGCTCGCCATCTTCCTTGGCCTGGAACCAGTAGTAGGCGTTGGCGGGCAGCAGCACGCAGTCGTTCCTGCCCACCTCGCGCGTCTCGCCGCGCGGGCCGTGGAACACGGCGCCGCCCTGCATCACGATGAAGACGTGGTCCTCGTTCGAGTGGGCGTGGAGTTCGTTCTCGCCGCCGCTGGCATAGGTCTTGAGCACCACGTTCATGTGCCGCGTGGCGCCCAGCACCTGGTTGGTACGCCCTTGCCTGGGCAGCTTCGCCCGCACATGGAAGAAGCTGGGCAGCGCCGACTGCGCCATGCGCTCCATCTCGGCGCGCCACTCGTCGGCGCTGTTGGCAATGGGGGCGAAGCTGCGCTCGTGGGTGCTCGTGCTCATCTCAATCTCCGGTGTGGGATCGGGTCATGCCCTGGACCATCGAGGGTGCATAGCCCGGTTGCACCCGCACGTCCACCACCACGCCCTGCCCTTGCTTCACGCAGGCAATGGCTTCGCGCAGGGTGGCGCGCAGCGCCTTCGCGCTCTCCACCGGTCCGAAGCCGGCCAGGCCCTGGGCCCGCGCCATCATGGCCAGGTCGGGTGCCGGGTCGTCGATGCGCTGGCCGATCCAGCGGTTCTCCACCGGCCGGCTGCGCTGGCGCGCCACGCGCTCCTGGTGCAGTTCGTCATTGAAGAACGACCGGTTGTTGACCACCAGCGTGAGCAGCGGAATGCGCGCGTTGGCCGCCGTCCAGAAGGCCGTGACGCCCATCAGGAAGTCGCCGTCGCCGATCATCGCCACCGGCAGCCGCCCCGAGCCCTGGAGCGCGAGCGCCGAGCCCACCACCATGCCCGGGCCCGATCCGATGCCGCCGCCGCCGTCGAAGCCCAGGTAGTCCAGTGGCTCCTCGAAGTCCCACATCTCGCCCGACCAGCTCAGGGGCAGGCGCATCAGCGTGACGGGATCGTCGACGGTCTCTTCGCGCACGACGCGGGCGAGCGAGCCCACCGTCAGCGGGCCGTCGTCGTCCGGCGCGGCGCCACGATCGCGCCCGGGCGCGGCAGCGGCCGAGGCCGACGACCATCGGGCCGCCTCATCGCGCGTGGCCTGCAGCAGCGCCGCGACCAGCGGCTCCGGCTCGCAGGCCAGGAACAGGTCGGCCGGCGGCAGGCCCTGGTGGTCCATGCTGTAGCCGTTGTGCAGGTGGTGGTCGACCGAGACCTGCACCACCCGGCTGGCCACCGGCCGGTCGTCCCAGGCCTGGCGCAAGGTGCCGGCCAGGTCGATCCAGTCCAGGCTCAGCACCAGGTCGGCGTCGGCCAGCAGCTTCACGTTCTCGGGCGACAGGAACATCGAGGCCGGCCCACCATGCAGCGGGTGTCGGGTCGGGAAAGCCGCAGCCGCCTTCAGGTCGGTGATGACGCGGGCACCGAAGCGCTCGGCCAGCGCGATGCGCTCGTTCCAGCCCTGCATCGACCGGTCGACCCGGCCGGCCAGGATCACCGGCCGCCGGGACTCGCGCAGCCAGCTGGCCAGCCGCTCGACGTCCGGCGCGGCCGGATGCACCGGCTGTGGCGGCGCGTAGCGGGCGAAATCGGGCAGCGCGGCGGGCGCGTCCAGCCGCATCTCCTGCATGGCCGCGTCGAAGCACACGTACACCGGCCCGCGCGGCGCCGTATTGGCGATGCGGTTGGCGCGCAGCATGGCCTCTTGCGCGCCGGCCACCGAGGTCACCTGCGCGTCCCACTTGACGAAGTGGCGCACCAGCGCGGCCTGGTCGGCGGCCGTGTGCAGCCAGTCGATCCAGGGCCGGCGCTGCGCCGAATCGACCGGGCCCGTGGCGCCGAAGACCAGCACCGGCGCGCGGTCGGCCCAGGCGTCGTATATGGCCATGGAGCCGTGCATCAGCCCCACGTTGCTGTGCAGGATGGCGGCCAGCGGCTTGCCGGTCACCTTGGCATAGCCGTGCGCGATGGCCACGGCGTGCTCCTCGTGCAGCACCAGCAGCATCTGCGGATCGCGGTTGCCCAGGTGGTTGACCAGGCTGTCGTGCAGGCCGCGGAAGCTGGCCCCGGGGTTGAGCAGCACGTAGGGAATGTCCAGGCCGCGCAGCATGTCGGCGATGGCGTCGCTGCCCCAGGCCGAGCCGTCCGTCGAAGGCACCGGCACGTCGCGGCGCGGCACCGTCACGGCGGCGCGGGACTCCCCTGGCAAGTCGTTCTTTACTGCGGTCACTGCTTTCTACTTCCTCGTCATTGGCTCTGGATGCCGGCGCTCTTGATGATCTGCGACCAGCGCTTGAGGTCTTGGTCGGCGCGCTGGCGCATCTGCTCGGGCGTGCTGACCAGCACGTCGATGCCCTGCCCGCCCAGGCGGCTGACGATCTCGGGCTCGGCCATGATCTTGCGCACCTCCTGGTTGATCTTGTCGATGATGGGCGCGGGCGTGCCGGCCGGCGCGGCCAGGCCCAGCCAGATCTCGCTCTCGTAGCCCTTGACGCCCGACTCGTCCAGCGTGGGCAGCTCGGGCACGCTGGGCAGGCGCTTGCTGCTGGTGACGGCGATGGGCTTGACCCGACCGGCGCGGATGTGCGGCAGCAGCTGGTTGATCACGCCGAAGGTCATCTCCACCTGGCCACCCACCACGTCGGTCACCGCCGGCGCGGCGCCCCGGTAGGGAATGTGGACGACGCGCGTGCCGGTCATGGACTTGAACATTTCCGCCGACATGTGCTGCGGGCTGCCGTTGCCGCTGGACGCATAGCTCAGCTTGCCGGGCCGCTCGCGCAGGTACTTGATCAGTTCGGCCGTGTTCTGCACCGGCACGCTGGGGTGCACCACCAGCACCATCGAGGTGGTGCCCAGCAGGCTGATCGGCGCGAAGTCCTTCTGCGGATCGAAGGGCATGCGCGGGATCAGCGCCGGGTTCATCGAGGTGATGTTGATGTTGGTCAGCAGCAGCGTGTAGCCGTCGCCTGGGGCCCGCGCCACCTCGCCGGCGCCGATGTTGCCGGCCGCGCCCGGCTTGTTCTCCACGACCACGGGCTGGCCCCAGGCGTCCTGCAGCTTCTGGCCCACCACGCGGGCGATCACGTCGTTGCTGCCACCGGTGGTGTAGGGAACGACGATCCGCACGGTCTTCTGCGGGTAGGGTGGCGCGCTTCCCTGCGCATGGAGGAGGGACGGCGCGGCGGCCAGGGCGGCGAGGCCCTGCAGCACGCGGCGGCGCTGCATGACGGTGGAACTCTTCATTGGATGTCTCCGGATGCGGGGTTCGTTTTGGACGGGTGATCCTAAGCAGCCTCCTAGAATTGATCAATCTTGATTAGCCAATCAACACCGCCGACCGATGGGTAAGCCGGATCCACGCAAGGACTACCTCACCACCGCTGAAGCGGTCGAGCTGCTGGGGGTCAAGCCGCAGACGCTGTACGCCTACGTCAGCCGTGGCCTCGTGCGCAGCATCCCCGACGAAAGTTCACGCTCGCGCCGCTATGCGCGTGAAGACCTCGAGCGGGTGCGCCTGCGCTCGCGCGCCAACTCCACGCCAGAGGCCGTGGCCGCCACGCTGCTCGACCTCGGCCATCCGGTGGTGCTCACCGGCATCACCGAGATCACCCCGCAGGGGCCGAGCTACCGCGGCCGGCTCGCCGTGTCACTGGCCCGTGAAGGCGCGCGGTTCGAACAGGTGGCCGAGCTGCTGTGGACCGGCCTGTGGCACGACGTCGAGGTGCTGTGGGATGCGCCCAGCCCCGCCACCGCCATCGGCCGCGCCCTGCGCACGGTGGACGCCGGCACCGCGCGGCACCAGCTGGTGGAGCTGTTCGCGCTGGTGGTCATGCGCCTGGCCATGGGCCGCGGGCCGGTGCAGGCCCGGCTCCTGTCGGGCCGGCCGCTGGACGCCGCGCGCGAGATCGTCCAGGTGCTGGCGGGCTGCTTCGGCTACCTGGGAGAGCGCGGCAGCTACTTGCCGCCGCGCCCCGGCCGGTCGGTGGCCGAATCCCTGCTGCTGGCCCTGGGGCGCGCGCCCGGCGAAGCCGACCGCGCGCTGCTCGACGCCACGCTGGTCCTGCTGGCCGACCATGAACTCTCGCCCGGCGCCTTCAGCGCGCGGATCGCCGCCTCGGCCGGCTGCTCGGTGCACAGCTGCCTGGCGTCCGCCATCGCCACCAGCTCGGGCACCGAGGTCGGGCGCCGCTACGACCGCATCGAGGAACTGCTGGACCGCACCGGCTCGACGGCCGAGCTGGCTGCCCACGCCCGGCGTCTCATCGAGTCCGGCCAGAGCCTCACCGGCTTCGAACATCCGGTCTATCCGCAAGGCGACCCCCGGGCCGCCTGCCTGCTCGAGCTGCTGGGCAAGCGGCGGGTGTCGCGCGACGTCACACGGGTGTTCGCCCTGATCGATGCGGCGGGCCAGCCCTTCGGACTCAAGCCTCGCCACGAGCTGGCGGTCGTCGCCGCGTGCCGCTCGCTGCGGCTGCCGCGCGGCACCCCGGCCGCGCTGTTCGTGCTGGCGCGCATCGGCGGCTGGGTGGCCCACGTGCTCGAGCAGCGGCGCTCGAGCACGCTGATCCGGCCGCGCGCGAAGTTCGTGGCCGGCGGGCCGGGGTGAGCCGCTGGGCACCCGTCCCGCCGATTTGCTGGCACGATGCGTCCGCGCCAGGCTGCCTTTTCCCGGCCCGGCCAGCCGCCACCGCGACAACTTCAGCCACAAAGGAACCGAGCGAATGCACCCCACCCGCCGCCATCTCCTGACCGCCGCCAGCGCCGCCGTGCTCGTCGCCCTGCTGCCGGGCTGCGCGCAGACCCCCGAGAAGAAATTCGAGCCCGTCGTCGGCCAGGCCGGCAAGGACGTGATCTGGGTCCCCACGCCGGATGAGGTGGTGCAGCGCATGCTCGACATGGCCGAGGTGAAACCCGGTGAGCGGGTGGTGGACCTGGGCTCGGGCGACGGCAAGATCGCCATCGCGGCGGCCCGCCGCGGCGCCCGCGCGCGCGGCATCGAATACAACCCCGACATGGTGGCGCTGTCCCGGCGCAACGCCCGTGAGGCCGGCGTGCAGGTCGACTTCCGCCAGGGCGACATCTTCAAGGAAGACTTCCGCGAGGCCGACGTGGTCACGCTCTACCTGCTGCCCACGCTCAACGAACGGCTGCGCCCCATCCTGCTGGACATGAAGCCCGGCACCCGCGTGACCTCGCACCAGTTCCGCATGGGCGACTGGATGCCCGACCGAACCGACGAGCTGGCCAGCCGCGAGGCGCACCTGTGGATCGTGCCCGCCAAGGTGGCCGGCAAGTGGAACCTGCGCGTCGCCGATGCGCAACCGGTGCCGCTGGAGCTGAGCCAGCGCTACCAGAACGTGGAGGGGCATGCCCAGGTCGAGGGCAACCGGGTGCCGCTCGAACAGGCGAAGCTGCGCGGATCGGCCATCCGCTTCGACCTGCCGGCGGGCAACATCGGGGCGCTGCGCTTCGAAGGCACGGTCGATCCGGCCGGCCGCATGCAGGGCACCGTCACCAGCCCCGCCGGCCAGCGCCGGCCCTTCACCGCCACGCGCTCCTGAGCCACGCGGCAGCCCCGCGCAGGTCATCGGGCACGGCGGTCCGCGCGCGGTTGTCGCGCCCCTGCGCGCTTCCTATGATGGATCGCGCCCGCGTCGGGCGCGACAGGAGGTGCCGCATGCAGCCAAGCCACGTCGATGGATCCAGCGTCTGCGTCATCGGCGCAGGCGTGTCGGGCATCTGCGCCATGAAGGAGCTCTCCGCCGCGGGCGTGCCCTTCGAGGCCTTTGACGAGCGCCCTGGTCCCGGCGGCATCTGGCGCTACCAGCCCGAACCCGGCCGCACCTGCGCCTGGAAGTCGCTGCACATGAACAGCCCGCGCGGCACCTACGAGTTCAGCGGCTTCCCGATGCCCGCGCACTACCCGGACTTCCCGGCGCGCGAGCAGGTGCTGGCCTACCTCGAAGACGCCCTCGACCACTACGGCCTGCGTCCCTCCTTGCGGCCGAACCGGCGCGTCGAGCGCGTCGAGCCCGTCGACGGAGGCTGGCGGGTGACGCTGCAGGGCGAAGGCAGCCGGCTGTTCCGCGCCGTGGTCGTGGCCAACGGCCACCACAACGACCCGATCGTGCCGAAGGTGGAAGGGCGCTTCGACGGGCCCATGATCCATTCGGGCGCCTACCGCGAGCGCGACACCTACGCCGGCCAGCGGGTGCTCGTCGTCGGCTATGGCAACAGTGGCGCGCAGATCGCGGTGGACGTGAGCCATGGCGCCGAGCAGGTGCTGCTCGCGATGCGCAGCGGCACCTGGGTGTTTCCGCACTACGTCCGGGGCATCCGCATCGACCGCTGGTTCGACACCCGCAAGGTGGGCCGCCTGCCGCACCGGCTGGACGACCTGGTCGTCAGCGGCCTGTACCGCCTGCTGATCGGCCGGCCGGACCGCCACGGCCTGCCGCCCCCTCGGCGGGGGCTCGGCTCGACCTTCCCCACCATCGCCGAGAACCTGGTCAACCGCATCGGTGACGGGCGCATCCGCATCGTGCGTGAACCCACGCGCTACGACGGCCGCACCGTCACCTTCGCCGATGGCACGAGCACGCGGGTCGATGCGGTGATCAACGCCACCGGCTACCGCATGACCTTCCCGTTCCTCGACCCGCAGTTGCTTCAGGCCGAGGACAACCGCATGCGCCTGTACCTGCGCACCTTCCACCCCGAGCTGCCCACGCTCACGGTGATCGGCGGCTACCAGGCGCAGGCGCAGTGGGGTTTTCTGCCGCTGATGGAGTCGCAGTCGCGCCTGGTGGCCGCGCACCTGTCGGGGCGCTATGAACTGCCGTCACGCCAGGCCATGGAAGCCGCCATCGAGCAGGACGCGCGCGACACCGCCCAGCGTTTCGTCGACACGCCGCGCCACCACTACCAGATGATGGGTCCGGTCTACCTGCGTCGCTGGGCCCGCGAGTTGCAGCAAGGCACCCGCCGCGCCCAGCAGACGCAGCGCAAGCGCGCGCACCAGGCGCCGCTGCAGGCCGCGTAGATGGCGTCGGCCGGCGCCGCACACAATCGCCGCTCACCACGGCAGGAGACACGACATGGCGGCACACGCTCCGATCTGGACGCCCGGCACCGAGCGCATCGCACGCGCGCACTTCACCCGCTTCAGCGCCTGGCTGGCGCAGCACCGCGGCCTTCGCTTCGACGATTACGAATCGATGTGGCGATGGTCCGTCGGCGACCTCGAAGGCTTCTGGACCGCTGCCTGGCAGTACTTCGACATCCCGGTGCGCCAGCCCTTCACCCGCGCCCTCGCCGACGACCGCATGCCGGGTGCGAAGTGGTTCGAGGGCGCGCAGCTGAACTTCGTCGACCAGGTCTTCCGGCACGCCGGCCTGGGCAGCCCGGCCATCGTGTACGAGAGCGAGGCCGGCGGCAGCGGCGAGCTGTCGTGGGCGCAGTTGCAGCGCCAGGTGGCCGCGGTGGCCGACACCCTGCGCGAGATGGGCGTGCAGCCCGGCGACCGCGTGGTCGGCTGGATGCCCAACATCCCGCAGACCGTGGTCGCCTTCCTCGCCTGCGCCAGCCTGGGCGCCGTCTGGTCGGTCTGCGCGCCCGACATGGGGCCGGTAAGCGTGGGCGACCGTTTCCGGCAGATCGAACCCAAGGTCATCCTCGCGGTGGACGGCTACCGCTTCGGCGGCAAGCCGTTCGACCGTCGCGCCGTCTTCGACGAGATCCTGGCCCAGCTGCCCAGCGTCACCGGCGTGCTGTGGGTGCCGCACCTGGACCCGGCGGCGCCCGGCCCCACGGGGCGGGCCGGTCTGCGGGTCGTGCCCTGGCAGGACGCGTCGACACGCGCCGCCGCCTGGAACCCCACCGCCCTGCCGGCCGACCATCCGCTCTGGATCCTGTATTCATCGGGCACCACCGGCCTGCCCAAGGCCATCGTGCATGGCCACGGCGGCATCGTCGCCAACGGGCTGGTCAACATGGTCCTTCACGGCGAGCTGCACCCGGGCGACCGCATCCTGTGGGCGGTCAACACCTCGTGGATGGTGTGGAACGCGCACGTGCTGGGCCTGCTCGGCGGCGCCAGCATCGTGCTCTATGACGGTGCCGTCACCGGCGCGGGCGCCGAGCCCGATTGGTCGCACCTGTGGCGCCTGGCAGGGCGCCTGGGTGTCCACGTGTTCGGCGTCGGCGCAGCCATCCACCATGCCTGCATGAAGGCCGGCGTGGTGCCGCGCGAGGTGGCCGAGCTCTCGGCGCTGCACACGGTCTGCAGCACCGGCTCGCCCTTGTCGCCCGAGGCCTACGACTGGCTGTACCAGCGCGTCAAGGCCGACCTGTGGCTCAACTGCGTGGCCGGCGGCACCGACATCGCCGGCGGCTTCCTGGTGGGCCTGCCCACCCTGCCGGTGCGGGTCGGCCAGATGCAGTGCCGCACGCTGGGCGCCAGCGTGCACGCCTTCGACGAGACCGGCCAGCCGGTGATCGGCCAGGTGGGTGAGCTGGTGTGCACGCGGCCGCTGCCCTCGATGCCGCTGCGCTTCTGGGGCGACGAAGGCAATGCCCGCTTGCTCGACAGCTACTTCGACACCTTCCGCACGCCGGATGGCGGTGGCATCTGGCGCCACGGCGACTGGCTCGAACTGGTGCCCAACCCCGAGGCCGTGGGCGGCATCATCTACGGCCGCTCGGACGCCACCATCAATCGCCAGGGCGTGCGCATGGGCACCGCCGAGTTCTACCGGGTGGTCGAGGGTGTCGACGAGGTGCTGGACAGCCTGGTGGTCGATCTCGAATACCTCGGCCGCGAGTCGTACATGGTGCTGTTCGTGCAGCTGCGCCCTGGCATCGGGCTCGACGAGCCGCTGCGCAAGCGCCTGGTTCAGGCCCTGCGCACGGGCCTGTCGGCCCGGCACGTGCCCAACGACATCATCGCGGTGGCGCGGATCCCCAAGACCATCACCGGCAAGAAGATGGAGCTGCCGATCAAGAAACTGATGCTGGGCCATCCGCTGGAAAAGGTGATCAACCGCGACGCGGTGGCCGATCCGGCGGCGATCGACTGGTATGTCGATTTCGCGCGGGCCCACCTGGCCCGAGCGGCCGCGGACGTCGGCCCGGCGTGACGGTGGAGGAGCCGGCGCATTCCACCCACGCCGGCCTGAGCGACGCCGAGGCGGACCAGCGCCTGCACGACGAAGGCGGGAACGAGTTGCCCCAGGCGCCGCGGCGCACGCTGGCGCGCATCGCGCGCGAGGTCGCCGGCGAGCCGATGTTCCAGCTGCTGGCCGCCGCGGCGCTCATCTACTTGCTGCTGGGCGACGTGCACGAGGCGCTGGTGCTGCTGGCCTTCGTGGCCATCATCGTCACCATCGCGCTGGTGCAGGAGCGGCGCACCGCACGCGCGCTCGAAGCCCTGCGCGACCTCTCCAGTCCCCGTGCGCTGGTGGTGCGCGGCGGCGTGCGCCAGCGCATCGCAGGCCGCGAGGTGGTGCGGGGTGACGTGATCGTGCTGGCCGAGGGCGACCGCGTCCCCGCCGACGCCGAGCTGCTGGCGGCCAACGACCTGCGCATCGACGAATCGCTGCTCACCGGCGAATCCGTGCCGGTGGACAAGGCGGCGGCCATCGCCGAGGCCGCCACGGCCTCGGGCCCCGACGTGGGCCGGCCCTCGCGCGTGTTCGCCGGCACCCTGGTGGTCGGCGGCCAGGGCATGGCCCGCGTCGTCGCCACCGGCGCCCGCAGCGAGATCGGGCGCATCGGGCGGGCGCTGGGCACCATCGAGTCAGGGCCCACGCCGCTGCACCAGCAGACGCGGCGGCTGGTGCGCCTGTTCTCCGTCCTGGGCCTGGGCGTCAGCGCGGTGGCCGCGCTGCTGCACGGCCTGCTGCGCGGCGACTGGCTGGGTGGCGTGCTGGCGGGCCTCACGCTGGCCATGTCGCTGCTGCCGCAGGAGTTCCTGCTGATCCTCAGCGTGTTCACCGCCATGGGCGCCTGGCGCATGGCGCGCCAGCGCGTGCTGACGCGCCGCCCCGCGGCCATCGAGACGCTAGGCGCGGCCACGGTGCTGTGCACCGACAAGACCGGCACGCTGACGCTCAACCGCATGGCCATCGCCGAACTGCAGTTGCCTTCCGCGATGGGCGCTCCCGGCCCGAGCTGGCGGCCGGCCGAGGGTCCGCTGCCGCAGCCCTTCCACGCACTGCTGGAAGCCGGCGTACTCGCCAGCGAAACCGATCCCTTCGACCCGATGGAAAGGGCCCTGCACGCGCTCGGCCGGGAGCAGTTGCCACCGGCCCGGCTGCATCCCGGCTGGACCCTGGCGCACGAATACCCGCTCAGCCCCGGGCTGCCGGCCATGACCCATGTGTGGCAGGGCGGCGATGCAGGCCCGGTGGTCGCCATCAAGGGGGCGCCCGAGTCGGTGGGCGCCCTGTGCCGGCTGCCGCCCGATCAACGGGATGCGATGCGGGCGGCAGCCGAGGCGCTGGCCGGCCGCGGCCACCGCGTGCTGGGGGTGGCCACGGGCACTTGGGCGGGCGGCGCCTGGCCACCCTCGCCCGCCGGCTTCGACCTGCGCTTTCTCGGGCTGCTCGCCCTGGCCGATCCGCTGCGCGACGGCGTCGATGCGGCGGTGCGGGAGTGCCGGCAGGCCGGCATCCGCGTCGCCATGATCACCGGCGACCACCCGGGCACCGCACGCGCCATCGCTCGCCAGGCCGGCATCGACGAGGCCGGGCCGATCCTGACCGGCCGGGAGCTGGCCGGACTGGATGACGCCACGCTCAAGCAGCGCGTGCTCGACACCTCGGTCTTCGCCCGCGTCACGCCCGAGTTCAAGCTGCGCATCGTGCAGGCCCTGCGCGCGCAGGGCGAGGTGGTGGCGATGACCGGGGATGGCGTCAACGACGCACCCTCGCTCAAGGCCGCGCACATCGGCATTGCCATGGGCGGCCGCGGCACCGACGTGGCGCGCGAGGCCGCGGCCATCGTGCTGCTGGACGACGACTTCGGCTCCATCGTGCGGGCGGTGCGGCTGGGCCGGCGCATCCACGACAACGTGCGCAAGGCCATGGGCTTCGTGCTGGCCGTGCACGTGCCCATCGCAGGGCTGGCGCTGCTGCCGCTGGCCCTGGGGCTGCCGCTGGTGTTCACGCCGCTGCACATCGCCTTCCTGGAGCTGGTGATCGATCCGGTGTGCTCCATCGCCTTCGAGGCCGAGCGCGAGGAGGCCGACCTGATGCAGCGACCGCCGCGGGCCGTCGGCGAGCCTCTGCTTCCCGCGGGCTTCGCGGCCTGGAGCCTGCTGCAGGGATTGATCGTGCTGGCGGCCGTGGGCGGGGGCTTCCTCGCCCTGCTGGCGAGCGGCGTGCCCGAGGCCCAGGCGCGCGCGGCCGCGTTCGTCGCGCTGGTGTCCTGCAACTTCGCGCTGATCCTGTCCAACCGATCCTTCACCGCATCCCTGTGGCAGACGCTGCGCCGCCCCAACTCGCCGATGTGGCTGATGCTGGGGGTCACCGCGGCCCTGCTGGCGGCCCTGCTGGCGATCCCGCCGCTGCCCGAGCTGTTCCGCTTCGCGGCTCCGGCCGCGCCGGTGCTATGGGCCGCGGCCGGGCTGGGCGTGGTCATGCTGGCGGTGCTGGAGTCGATCAAGCCTCTGGCTGCGCGCTCCATGCGGCACGGCTGAGGGCGCCCCAGCCGCGCTGGACTTCACCGGGCCGCAAGGGGGCGCACCTGCCGGCCAGCCTCGCGTCCCGCACGAAGAACGGCACGCGCGGCCCATGTGTCCCCAGCCCAGGTACATCGGCCCAGGCCGGGCAAGCGAATCAGAGCCCTCCCGACACGTCGAACAAGCCGCCGGTCACGTACGAGGCCTGCTCCGACGCCAGCCACAGCACCATGCGCGCCACCTCCTCCGGCTGGCCCATGCGGCCCTGCGGAATCATGCGGGTCATGGCCTCGAACTGCTCCGGCGAGCGGTCGGCGTGGATGTCGGTGGCGATCACGCCCGGCCTCACCGCGTTCACCCGGATGCCCTCGGCCGCCACCTCGCGCGCCAGGCCCAGCGTCATCGTGTCCATGGCGCCCTTGGTCGCGGCGTAGTGGATCCAGGCGTTGGGCGAGCCCGACTTCGCCGCCCCCGACGAGATGTTGACGATGCAGCCGCCGGCGCCGCCGCGGCGCGGGGACATGCGGCGCACCGCCTCGCGCGCACACAGGAAGGCGCCGGCCACGTTCACCCGCAGCACCTCGTCGAGCTGGGCGGCGGTGACGTCTTCCAGCCGGCTGCGGCCACCGGTCACCCCGGCGTTGTTCACCAGCACCCGAAGCGTGCCGAGCTTGTCCACCGCCTCGAAGCCCCGCAGCAGCGAGGCTTCGTCGCTCACGTCGGCCTGGATTGGCGTGGCCTGCACGCCTTCGGCCGCCGCGGCGCGCACACAAGCCTCGGCCTCGGCGCGGCTGCTGCGGTAGAAGAACGCCACCTGCCGGCCCTGGCCCGCCAGCCGCACGATGGCGGCCCCGATGCCCCGGCTGCCGCCGGTGACCAGCATCACATCCCGATCTGCCATCGCATCGCTCCCTGCCATCAACGAGTGACCCAGCGCACGTAGTAATCGATGGCGGCGGGATCGGTCTCCACCTCCACCACGAAGGGCCCGGCGCTGTCGCGGGCCTGCACCAGCGCTTCGCGCAGTTCGGACGGCGTCGCCGCGCGCCGGGCCGCGATGCCGAAGCTCGCCGCCAGCTGCGTGAAATCGACCTTGGGATCGGCCACCCAGCGCGCCGCGCGCAGGTCCTCGTCGGACCAGCCGCGCGCATGCTTGGCGGTGTGGGCCACGTCGTGCCAGCCGCCATTGGCCAGCACGATGAGCTTGATGGGCACGTTCCACAGCGCCGCCGCGTAGAGCGTGTTGCCGGTGAACATGAAGCCGCCGTCGCCGGCCAGCGCCACCACCTGGCGGTCGGGCAGCGCGACCTGCATGCCGATGGCGGCCGGCGTGCCCCAGCCCTGCGCGCTGGCACGGCCCGAGATGCCGTAGTAGCGCGAGGGATCATCGAGGGGCAGCATGTCCAGCAGGTAAGCGGTGCCGGTCGTGGAGTGGTCCACGATCACCGCGTCCTTGCCGAAGACCTCGTGCACCTGGTCGATGAGCTGCGGCACCGTCACGCTGGCGTGCGCGCTGCTGGCGGGCGCATCGTGGTCGGCCTGCAGCTGCCCGCGAAACGCGGCCACCGCCTCGCGGACCGATGCGTCCCATGCCGGCCGGTCCTGCCGAGGCCGCGCGGCCACCGCCTCGGCCAACTCGCGCAGGCTCTCGCGCGGATGCCCGACCAGGCCCACGTCGGCCCACACCTGCTTGCCCAAATCGAGCAAGTCGCTGGCGAGGAACACCACCTTGGCGGTGCGCGGCGGCAACAGGGGCGCGCCGCCGCCGCCGGTGAGCTCGGCGCCGGCGATCAGCACCACGTCGGCCTCGCGCAGCAGCGGGTGCGTGCCCGAGCAGCGGCCGGCATAGAGCGGATGCGTGTTGGGAAAGCCCGGGTAGGCGACGTAGGGTTCGGCCAGCACGGGCGCGCCCAGGCGCTCGGCCAGCCTGACCATCGCATCGACGGCGCCATATTGCGCGACATCACCGCCGGCGACGATCACCGGGCGCTTCGCGTCGGCCAGCAGCGCGGCGGCGGCGGCGAGCCCCTCGGCATCGGGCCGCGTGGCGGTGAAAGCCTGCAGGCGGCCGGGCGGGTACCCGGTGGCCTGCTCCAGCACCGATTCGTCGATCTCCTCGGTGTAGAGGTCGGCCGGAAAGGCCAGGTGCACCGGCCCCATGGGCGGGGTCTGCGCGATGGCCACGGCGCGAGCGATGGCGTCGGGGATGCGCTCGACGCTGGGCACCTCCCAGTCCCATTTCACGAACTGGCGCGGCATCTCGGTCACGTCGCGCGGCACCGCGGCGTAGCCGTCGCTGCGCGCCAGCTTGCGGCTGGTGGTGGTGGAGGTGAACAGCATCGGGCTGCGGTCGGCCCAGGCCGTGGTCACACCCATCATGGCCAGCGCCGTACCGGACGCGTGGTACACGTTCACGAAGGCGGGCCTGCGCGTGGCGCGCCCGTAGCCATCGGCCATGAGCGCAACCGCCGTCTCGCTCGGGCCGCAGTAGTACTGCAACTCCTCGCGGTGTCGGCGCAGCGCGTCGATCAGCGGCTGCAGGCCCAGCCCGGGCACGTTGAAGACATGCGTGATGCCGTTGCCGACGAGGCAGCGGGCGATCAGCTCGGCGCCGGAAATCTTCATGCGGTTCTCCTCCTACCAGGCCCGGTGGCCCACGTCCACCGGCAAGACCACGCCCGAGATGCCGGAAGCGGCATCCGAGCACAGGAACACGATGGCGTTGGCCACTTCGTGCGGCGTGGCCAGCCGCCCCAGCGGCGAATAGAGCTTCAGCTCGTCGGCCTTGGACATCTGGCGCGCCTGCTGCCCCACGCCGGCCATGGGCGTGGACAGGAAGCCCGGCGCCACCGAGTTGACGCGGATGCCTTTGGGCCCCAGCCCCACCGCGAAGTTTCGGGTGAGCGATTCGACGCCGGCCTTGATGGCGGTGTACATGAAGCCGCCGTCGGCGCGCCGGCCCATGGTGGCCACCACGCTGGAAACGGTGACGATGGAGCCGCCGGGACGCAGGCGCTTGCCGGCCTCCACGCACAGCTGCGCGACCGCCAGCAGGTTGATCTCGGTGATGGGCAGCAGGTCGGCCCTGGCGGCATCTTCGATGAAGCTCATGGCGAAGATGCCGTGCGCGATGACCAGGTGCGTGAGCGGCCCGGCCGCCGCCGCGTCGTCGAGCACGCGCCGCAGCGCGGCCTCGTCGCGCACGTCCAGCTCGCGGAAGGTGCAACCCGCGGGCAGCGCCGCCGGGGGCGGGCCCAGGTCGCAGGCGACCACGTGGCAGCCCTGCGCCACCAGCTGCTCGCACACGGGCAGGCCGATGTTGCCGGCCGCGCCGGTGACCACGGCGACCGGCCGCTGTGAAGTGTCCACGGGTGTACTCCTACTTCAGGTCCATCATGCGCGGCAGGAAGAGCGCGACATCGGGCCAGATCATCAGGATGGCGATGCCGACCAGCAGCGGCGCAACGAAGATCAGGCCGCCGCGGATGATGTCGGCCATGCGGGCGTCGGCGACCACGGTCCGCAGCACGAACAGGTTGAAGCCCACCGGTGGCGAGATGGCGGCGATCTCGATCTGCAGGGTCACCAGGATGCCGAACCAGACCGGGTCGTAGCCCAGCTGCACCACCGCCGGAAACAGCACCGGCACCACGATCACCAGGATGCTCATGGGGTCCAGGAACATGCCCAGCCCGACCAGCAGCACGTTGATCGCGATCATCACGCCCCAGGGCGGCACGTCCAGGCCCACGATGGCCTGCGCCGTCGCCTGCGGAATGCCCAGGCGGCTCAGCACGAAGGCGCTGAACAGCCCGGTGGCCACCAGCAGCACGAACATCGCGGTGGTGCGCGCGGTGTTGTCCAGGATCCGGCGCATCACCTCGCGCTTGAGCGAGCCGAGCAGGAAGGCGATCAGCAGCGCGCCGAACGCGCCCACCGCCGCGGCTTCGGTGGCCGTCGCGATGCCGGTGTAGATCGAGCCCAGCACCGCGACCACCAGCAGCGACACCGGAATGACGGACTTCAGGGAAGTCCAGCGCTCCGACGTGTCGATCGGCGCCGAGCGGGCCGGCGCCAGTCCGGGGTTGCGCCAGATCAGGTAGAACACCGTGAGCGACAGCAGCGTGACCAGCATCAGCCCGGGCCCGATGCCCGCCATGAACAGCGCGCCGATGGAGGTCTCGGTGATGATGCCGTACAGGATCAGCGACACCGAGGGCGGGATCAGGATGCCCAGCGTGCCGCCGGCCGCCGTCACGCCGAAAGCCAGGCGTGGCGCGTAGCCCTTGCGCATCATCTCCGGCACCGCCACCGAACCGATGGTGGCCGCGGTCACCGGGCTGGAACCGCACACCGCGGCGAAGCCCGCGCAGGAGAAGATGGTGCCGATCGGCAGCGCGCCCGGCACGCGGCCCAGCCAGATCTGCGCCGCGGTGAACAGGTCGCGCCCGATCCGCGTGGCGCCCAGCGCCTCGCCCATCAGGATGAACAGCGGCACCATGAGCAGCACGAAATTGGAGGCCTGCGCGAACAGCAGCACGCCCAGCTGGGTGAGCGCGCCCTGGCCGATGAAGACCAAGGCGCCCAGCGAAGCCGCCAGGCCGGTGGCCACCGCCACGGGCGTGCCGGTGGCCAGCAGGACCAGCAGCAGCGCGAAGAAGGGCAGGAAGGACAAGGGCTCCATCAGGTCGTCCCCCGCGCCGGCCGCTCGGGCACCGCCTGCCGCCGGGCGAGCGGGTCCGCCTGCAGGCTGCGCAGCAGCAGCGAAACGGCCGTGAGCAGGAACTGCACCACGCCCAGCGGCCCGACCCAGTAGATGGTCTTCATCTTCACCGGAATGGTGGCGGTGAACGAGCCGTCATAGAGGAAGGCCTCGTACGTCTCCTGCCACACGTACCACAGCAGCAGCAGCGCGAAGCCGACCACCAGCAGCAGCGCCACGATCTGCATCGCCCGCTTGGGTCCGGCGGGCAGGTACTCGTAGAGGATGTCCACCGCCACGTGCGAGCCGCTTTGCAGCGCGGGCGCCAGCGCCAGGAAGAAGATGAAGACCAGCGCGAAGCGGCTGGCGTCCAGCGCCCACGAGGTGGGCAGGCCGAACACGTTGCGCGAGACGATCTCCCACAGGATGCCCACGAGCACCAGCAGCACCGCGACGCCGCTGAAGGTGAGGAACCAGCCGTTGACCGCCTCGACGAAGGCGTGGAAGCGACGCATGCGCGCGGGGCCGGCCGATCAGCGGTGCTTGTCCAGCACCGCCTTGACCTGCTTGCCGACCTCGCCCGACTCGCCGTCCAGCGGCTTCAGCGCGGCGGCGAAGTCCTTGCGCAGCTGCTCGGCCTCGGCGTCGCTCAACTTGTAGGTGTTGTCGGCCTGGGCCTTCTTGAAGAAGGCCTCGCCGGCGGCCTGGGCGTCGGCCACGGCTTGCGCGGCGCGCTTGTCGGCCTCCATGGACACGCGCTTGATGGCCTCCTGGTCCTTGGGCGAGATCTTGGCCCAGGCGTCCTTGTTCATCACGAACAGCGACAGGTTGTTGGACTGGCGCAGGAAGGTGACCTTGGGCGCGACCTGCTCCAGCTTCAGCGAGGGCGCGAGGATGCCCACGCTCAGCGTGCAATCGACGGTGCCGTTCTGCAGGGCCAGGTAGATCTCGGACGGATCGAGCGCCTGCGGGCTGGCGCCCACCGCCTTGATCTGTTCGCTCTGCCAGCGGCCGGCGGTGCGGACCTTGGTGCCCTTCCAGTCGGCCGGCGACTTCAGGAACTTGTTGCGGCACAGCGAGATGAGCTCGCCGGCCGGCTGCGACCACAGGTACACCAGCCCCTGCTCGGCCATGTTCTTCTCCAGCACCGGGCGCAGCTCGTTCAGGCTGGCCACCAGCTTGCCGGTGTCGGTGGGCACGCCGGTGAGGGCCTCGGTGTAGCCCAGGTAGCGCAGCTGGCCCGCCGCGGCCGCCGAGCTGAGCAGGCCGGCCGGCACGGCGCCGTTGCGCACCGCGCGCAAGGTCTCGTTGAGCGGCACCAGCGAGCCCCCGAAGTGCAGCTGCACCTTCACCCGGCCCTCGGTGGCCTTTTCAACCTCCTGTGCCCACCACTTCTCCGTGGGCGTCCAGGGCGCGCCCTCGGCGTGGAAGATGGTCATGTCGATCTTGGTCTGCGCCATCGCAAGGCCCGCGCACAGGCTCAGGGTGGCGGCGATGGCCAGGCGGCGGGCTCGGGTGAGGCTTTTCATGGCGTTGTCTCCTTTGGAATGGTGGGGGTTACTGAAGCCGGAATCCCTCGTAGCCGTTGGCCACGACGCGCTCACAGGTCTTGCGATAAGCCGGAATACCCCCGACGTACGGCAGGAACACCCGTGGCTTGCCCGGGATGTTCGCGCCCACGTACCAGGAGTCGGCCAGCGGAAAGAGCGTGCGGTCGGCGACCTCGCGCACGTGCTCGCACCAGCGGTCCTCGGCCTGGGGGTCGGCGTCGAGCAGGCTCAGGTCCTGCGCCTGCATGTGCGCCACGCAATCGGCGATGAAGTTCACGTGCTGCTCGATGGAGTGGACCATGTTGCCCTTGACCGAGGGGCTGCCCGGGCCGGTGACGATGAACAGGTTGGGGAAGCCCGCCGTCACCAGGCCCAGGTAGGCCTTGGGGCCCTCGGCCCACTTGTCGGCCAGCCGCAACCCGCCCCGGCCCCGGGCGTCCATCGCCAGCAGCGGCCCGGTGACCGCGTCGTAGCCGGTGGCGAAGACCAGCACGTCGAGTTCGTGGTGGCCCTCGCGGGTGGTGATGCCGCTTGCCGTCACCTGCTCGATGGGCGAGCGGCGGATGTCCACCAGCTTCACGTGCGGCTGGTTGTAGGTGTCGTAGTACCCGGTGTCCTGGCACAGCCGCTTGGTGCCGATGTAGTGGTCGCGCGGCGTGAGCTTGTCGGCCACCTCGGCGTCGCGCACGGTCGCGCGGATCTTGCCGCGCACGAACTCGCCCAGGGTCTCGTTGGCGGCGCGGTCGGTGAGCAGGTCGGTGTAGGGCGTGAGCACGGCGGCCGCGCCGCCATGCTCCCAGCGCGCGTCGTAGGTGCGCAGGCGCTGCGCCTCGTCCACCGAGAAGGTGGGCTGCGTGGGAATGCCCAGGCCCAGCATGCCGTCGTTGGATTCACGGGCCCGGGCGCGGTGCTGCGCGTAATCGCGCTTGAACGCCGCCTGCTCCTCCTGCATGAGCGGCCGGTTGCGCGCCGGCACCGAGAAATTCGGCGTGCGCTGGAACACGACCACCTGCCTGGCGACGCGGGCCACCTCGGGAATGATCTGGATGCCCGACGAACCCGTGCCGATCACACCCACGCGAAGGCCCTGCAAGTCCACCGCCTGTTCCGGCCACTGGCCGCTGTGATAGAGCGGCCCCTTGAAGTTGGCGATGCCCGGGACATCCGGTGTACGCGCCGCCGACAGGCAGCCCGAGGCCGCCACGAAGAAGCGCGCCTGCACCGCCAGCCCGGTGTCGGTGGCCAGGGTCCAGCCCTTGCGGGCTTCGTCGAAGCGGGCCGAGGTGACGCGGGTGCCGAAGACGATGTCGCGGCGAAGGTCGAAGCGCTCGGCCACGTGGCGGATGTAGCGCAGGATCTCGGGCTGGCTGGCGAAGCGCTCCGACCAGGTCCATTCCTGCTGCAGTTCCTCTGAGAACGAGTACGAGTATTCGAGGCTGGGCACGTCGCAGCGCGCGCCGGGGTACTTGTTCCAGTACCAGGTGCCGCCCACGTCGGGCGCGGCCTCGATGCACAGCACGCGCAGGCCCAGGCCCCGCAGGCGGTGGATGGCGTACAGGCCGGCGAAGCCGGCGCCGACCACGACGGCATCGACCGTGCGGGTCTCGGTGGGGAATGGGCGATCTGGGCTCATGGCGAGGTGGCTGTTGATGCGTCTCGGGTCGCCGAGGCAGCGGCGATCGCCCGCGCCGCGTCATCCACGGCGCGGTCGGCCGCATCGACGAGGGCGAACCAGCGCGCGTAGCCGTGCACCAGGCCGTCGAAGCGGCGCAGCTCGACCGGCACGCCGGCGTCGCGCAGGCGCTGCGCGTAGCGCTCGCCCTCGTCGCGCAGCACGTCGAACTGCGCGGTGCCGATCCACGCCGGCGGCGCGCCACGAAGATCGGGCGTGCGCAGCGGCGCGATGCGCGGATCACCCTGCTGCCACTGGCCCGGCGCGTAGAGGTCGAAGAACCACCGCATGTCCGGCTTCGTGAGCGTGTAGCCCTGCGCGAACTCGCGGTAGCTCGGGGTCTCGGTGTCGACGTCGGTCACCGGGTTGAACAGCACCTGGCCTGCGATGGGCAAGCGGCCGCGCAGGCCGAGGCACACGACCGCGGCCAGGTTGGCGCCCGCACTGTCACCCGCCAGCACCAGGGGCAGGTCGGCGCCGAAGGCAGGGGCGATCTCGCGGGCCACGTGCCACACGGCGTCTTCGGCGTCATGCACGGGCACCGGAAACGGATGCTCGGGCGCGAGGCGGTAATCGACCAGCACGACGACGCTGTTGGAGCGCACCGCCAGGGCGCGGGCCAGGGCGTCGAAGCCGTCCAGGTCGCCCAGCACCCAGCCGCCGCCATGCAGGTAGACCACGACCTGCGCCGGCTGCGGCGTGGCCTGGATCACCCGCAGCGCGATCCGCTCGCCCGAACGCACGGTCATCGTGCGCTCCGACGTGGCATGCACCGACGGCCCGGGGCCGAATGCCGCCGCGGCGGCGTCGTACAGCTGCCGCGCCTGCGGCACCGGCAGGCTCGACAGCGCGGCCCGGCCCGCGGCCTGCTGGGCCTGCAGCAGGCGCTGCACGACCGGGTGCAGTTCGGCGCAAGACGCATCGGACGACAAGGACATGCTCTCCATTCCCGCAAGCTCAGCTGCACGCCGGATGCGCAGCAGCCGAGTGGGCGCAGTGTAGGCAGCCGTTGATCTCAACCCATATCGATTGATCAGTCGATCCGTGTAAACAAGGAGGCGGGGCGGATCAGGCGGTGAAGCGCGGCCGCTGCTTCAGGCAGAGCGGCTCCATCAGCGGGCGGTAGGTCTCCATGGTCCTGGCATTGAGCTCGACCGGGGCCCGCTGGTCGGCGGGCAGCAGCGACTGGTAGGGCGATCGAGGTCGCCAAGGCCGCGCCGCCGGTCCAGTGGTGGAAGGGGATGTTCGGCACATTCGAGGGAAACCACACGCGGGTCATCGGCACCTTCCAGGACACGTCGCCGGCGTCGTTGGACGCCGGGATCTGCTTCGACGGGCCGAGCAGCGGCGCGACGGCGGCGCGCAGGCCGTCTTCGGCCACCTTCGCCTGGCGCTGCAGGCTGCGCGCGAAATCCTGCTCCCTGGCGGTCCACCCGGGCATGCCGATGGCCTCGATGTTGCGCTGCACGACCTCGGCCATCACGGCGTTGCCCAGCACCGGCCACACCGCGCTGCGCACGCCGACTTCCACGGTGGTGTTGGTCATCAGCGCCGCGCCCTGGGCGATCTTCTTCGCCTGCTCGAACAGGCCACGCGCCCCCTCGGCCGTGGAGTCGCGGAAGTACCACCACACCGAGGCCCGGGCCGGGATCACGTTGGGCTGGTCGCCGCCATGGGTGATGACCCGGTGCGCGGTGATGGTGGTGCGCATGTGCTCGCGCCACTGGGCGATGCCCATGTCCATCAGCACCACCGCATCGAGCGCGTCGCGCCCGCGCCAGGGCCACATGGCCGCATGCGCCGATTCGCCGTGGAAGGTGAAGTCGGCGGACACCGATGCGAAGCCGTGCTCCTCCAGCAGGCTGCACAGCAGCTCGCAGGTTCGGTGCTCCTGCATGCCCAGCTCGCCGAAATGAAAGACCGAGTCGCCGACGCCGGCGATGGCGTCGCGGTTGCGTTCGATGAAGTCCTGCAGGAACTTCTTCTCAGGACTCTCGGAAGCAGTCATCCGTTGCTCATCACTTTCGGTCCACCCATTCCATCGTCATTCGGGCTCGACCTTTGCCGCGCGAAGGATCTGCCCGTACAGGTCGATCCGCGTCCTGACCTGGCGGTCCAGCACCGCGGGGCCGCCGCCGCCCGGCGTGAGGGCGAAGGCATCGAAGCGCGCGCGCATCGCCGGCTCCTTGAGCACCTCGTCGATCTCGCGGCTCAGTTTCTGGATCACCTCGGCAGGCGTGCCCGCCGGGGCGTAGACCGCCGCCTGGATGCCGCCGTCGAGTTCGAAGCCGGGGTAGCCGGTTTCGGCGATCGTCGGCAGGTCGGGAAACTGCGCGATGCGCTCGCGGCTGGTGACGCCCAGCGCGCGCAGCTTGCCGGCCTTGACGAGCTCGGCCGCCTGCGGCGGGCCGAGGAACGCGACCTGGATCTCGCCCGTGAACAGGCCCTGCACCACCTGGCCGCCGCTCTTGTAGGGCACGTGCAGCATGGCGGTGCCGGTCTTCATGTTGAAGTACTCGCCGGCCAGGTGCAGCAGGTTGCCGTTGCCCGCCGAGCCGAAGGCCACCTTCGAGCCGGGTTGCCGCGCGAGGGCCACCAGCTCCTTGACCGACTTGGCCGGCACGTCGTTGTTGACCACCATCACCAGCCCGGGCGAGTTGCCGATGAAGGCCACCGAGGCGAAGTCGCGCAGCGTGTCGTACGGCAGCTTCTTGTACATGCTGGGATTGATCGCATGCGCCGTGGGCGCCACCAGCAGCGTGTAGCCATCGGCCGGCGCGCGGGCCACCGCTTCGGTGCCGATCAGCCCGTTGGCGCCTGCGCGGTTGTCCACCACGAACGGCTGCCCCAGCCGCTCGCCCAGGCGCTGCGCGATCAGGCGCGCCACCGCGTCGGTGGGTCCGCCCGGGCCGAAGGGCATCACCATGCGGACCGGCTTGTCCGGATAGGCCTGGGCCAGCGCCGCGGGCGCGGCGGCCATCCAGCCCAGGACCACCAGGCCGGTGGCGAGCACGGAGGCAAGGGTGCGTTTCATCGTCGAACTCCTGGGGGTGCTCCCCCTGTGGATGTGGACCGACCGGATCTGCCGACCCGGGCACAGCGGCGATGCTAAGAGCGGGCCGCCATAGCGTCCAATACAGAATCAGCACCCCGGAAATACCTTTCGAGCATCACGATGGAACTGCGGCAGATGCGTTACTTCGTCGAGGTGGCCGACGCCTTGAGCTTCACCCGCGCGGCCGAGCGGCTGCACATGTCACAGCCGCCGGTCAGTCGGCAGATCGCGCGGCTGGAGGAAGAAATCGGCGCCGCCTTGTTCCACCGCACCAAGCAATCGGTCGCGCTGACCGAGGCGGGACGGGCGTTCTATGACCAGGCCCGCGCCACGCTGGCCAGCGCGCAGGCCGCCCTCACCGCTGCACGGCGCGCGGCAGCCGGTCACGTGGGCCGGCTGGCCCTGGGCTTCGGCGGCCTGAGCGCCTACTGGTGGCCGCAGGTGATGGCCGAATTCCGCGCCAGGAGCCCTTCCGTCGAATTGGTGCTCCACCCCCTCCAGCTGGCCCACCAGCGTGCGGCGCTGCTCGAAGACCGGATCGACGTGGGCATGGTCGTCTTGCCGCTCGAACACGCGGACCTGGCGGCGGAACGCTTCCGCTGCGAGCCGTTGTGGGTGGCGCTGCCCGAGGGCCACGCGCTGGCTGCCCACCGCTCGCTGTCGCTGTCCCAGCTGGCCGACTGCGACTTCGTCATGGTGCCCTGGACCCGCGGCCACGGCTTCGGCCGCCTGACCATGCGCATCTGCAGCCGCGCCGGCTTCGTGCCCCGCGTGGTGCAGGAGGCCGAGCCCATGGAGTCGGTGGTCGGCATGGTCGGCGCCGGCGTCGGCCTGGCCATCGTCCCGGCCATCGTGAGCCAGTTGCCGGTGAGCCGCGTCGTCTACCGGCCCATCAGGGAGCGCTACGCACGCGCCGAGATCGGCATCGCGTGGAGCAAGGGCAACCACTCGCCAGTGCTGAAGCATTTCGTCGACGTGGCGCGCCGGGTGGTCCGCGCCCACGCTCGGCAGGACGTCGGCTGAGCCCCATGCGCGAGCGAACTTTGCGCAGAATGGACCATCCGAAGAACGCTGCGCGACCGACGAGCCATGGCTGAAGAAGAACACCCGAAGGCATTGAGCGATGTGCTGGACCACCTGGAGAGTGCCGCGCACGGCGACAGCGTCACCGTGGAGGAAGTGGTCCAGAAGCTCGGGCACAAGTCCTTCGCCGCGCTGATGCTCATCTTCTCCCTCATCTCCACCTCGCCGGCCAGCGCCATCCCGGGCATCACCGCCACCGTGGCCGTGATCGTGTTCATCCTGGTGGTTCAGATGATCCTGGGCCGCAAGTGCGTCTGGCTGCCGCAGTTCATCACCCGGCGGCACATGTCGACCAAGAAGCTGTGCAAGGGCATCTCCTGGCTGCGCAAGCCCGTCCAGTTCGTGGAGCGCTTCCTGAAGGAGCGGCTCACTTTCCTGCTGCACCGCCCCTGGCTGTACCTGCCCCTGGTCCTCATCCTCGCGCTCACCTTGTTCATGCCCTTCATGGAGGTGGTCCCCACCTCGGGCTCCATCGCCTCGGCGGTCATCGCGCTCTTCGCGGCCGGCCTGCTGATGAGGGACGGGGCGCTGGTGGTGTTGTCCTTCGTGGTGCTGGCCGCGCTGCCGGTCGCCGTCTGGTACTTCGGGTTCTCGGGCTGAGGGGCGACCGGCCCCACGGCGCCGAGCCGACCGCGATCCGGCTCAGGCCAGGACCGGATACCGCCCCGCCAGCAGCGCACCCGCACCCGGCACCACCGGTTCCAGCCGAAGCTTCTCCAGCATCTGCCGCACCGTGCACACCGCGCTGGACACCACCGGCACGCCCAGCTGGTCTTCGACGCGCTGGATGGCCGGCAGCGAGGGCATCTGCACGCAGGCCGACAGCACCACGGCATCGACCCCGCTCACATCGAGGCGCCGCACGTCGTCCACCAGGCGCAGCGGATCGCGCAGGCCCACCTCGAGGTTGTCGGGGATCTCGAAGCACAGCGAGTCCTGCACGGCGATGCCCTCGTGCTCGATGTAGTCCACCACCAGGTCGGTGAGTGGCCGCATGTAGGGCGCCATCAGCGCGATGCGCTTCGCGCCCAGCGTCCTGAGGCCGTGCACCAGCGCGCCGGCGGAGGTCATCACCGGCGCCTCGCACTGGTTGGCCCGCGCCACTTCGGTCAGCTCGCGCTCGACCTGCCGGTGGTAGCCGCGGCCCATGGCCATGATGGCGACCAGGCAGGCGGTGCTCATGACGTCCACGCGCGCGTCGGCCAGTTCGGCGGCGCAGCGAAGGCCTTCCCGGTTCATGGCCGCCAGTTCCTCCTTCGTGACCTTGTGCATGCGCATGCGGCTGGAGTGGAAGGTGAAGCGCTCGGGGTGCAGGTCCTCGCGCGCGCGCAGCATCGCGGGGATCTCGGTCTCCATGGTGGTGTTGGAGCTCGGCACGATCTGGCCGATCCGGTACGGGGCCATCTGCACGCCCTCAGTCCAGGGAAATGCGGGCCTGCCGCACGATGTCGGCGAAGCGGCGGGTGTCGGCCTCCACGGCCTGCGTGAGTTCGGCCGGCGAGCCGATCCAGGGCTCGAATCCGACGGTCGTCAGGCGCTGGCGCACGTCCGGCTCGCGCAGCGCCTTGCCCACGCCTTCGTTGAGCTGCGCGATCACCGGCTGCGGCGTGCCCTTGGGCGCGAACAGCGCCACCCAGGTCTTGAGCTCGAAGCCCGCCGGGCCGCCGGCCTCGGCCACGGTGGGGATGTCGCCATAGCCGTCCAGCCGGCGCGGCGCGGCCAGCGCGATGAACTTGACCTTCTTCGCCTTGAACAGCGGACCCACGGTCGCGGCGGTGCCGAACGCCCAGGCCACCTCGCCGCTGGCCACCGCGGTGTACAGCTGCGGCAGTTCCTTGAAGGGCACGTGGGTCATGCGCGTGCCGGTGGCGTTCTCCAGCATGGCCGCGCCCACGTGGCCGACGCTGCCGATGCCCCAGCTGCCGTAGGTGAGCTGGCCATTGCGGGACTTGGCGGCCGCCACGAGGTCGGCCACGCTGTTCCACGGGGAGTCGGCCGGCACCACGACGAAGAAGTGGGTGAAGTACAGCGGCGCCACGGGCTCGAAGTCACCCTTGGGCGAGAACGGCAGCTGCTTGTACAGGTGGGGTTGCAGCGAGAAGTGCGTGTTGTCCACGCCGACCAGCGTGTAGCCGTCGGCGGCTGCGCGCTTGGCCTCGTTCACCGCCAGCCAGCCGTTGGCGCCCGGCTTGTTGTCGATGACGAAGGGCTGCTTCCAGGTGCCGGAGAGCTTGTCCGAGACGTGGCGGACGACGGCGTCGGGGCCGCTGCCGGCGGAGTACGGCAGCAGGGTCTTGACCGGGCGCGCCGGAAACGCGGGCGTGCCCTGGCCGAAGGCGGCGGTGGCGGCGGCGCCCAGTCCGCCGAGCAGGCAGAGGCGGCGGGAAAAATCGAAGGTCTTCATCGTTGTCTCCTGAGGGTCGAGCGGTTCAGGCCGCCACGGGTTGCGAATGGGCGGCCTCGTAGGCCGCGGTGAAGAAGGGGTCGCGCTGGCGCAGGTCTTCGTGGCTGACCTGGCCCGTGCGGCGCATGTAGTCGTAGGCGAACTCGATGGGGGTGAGGTGCATGCGCGAGGCCACCCCCTCGTACCAGTCCAGGCTGCGCGCCGCAGCGCCCTGGAAGCTGCTGGAGGCCGGCCGGCGCGCCTGCTCGAAGGCCGCGAAGAGAGCCGGCAGGTCCTTGCCATGGGCGGCGAGCGCCTGGCTGAGCGCGATGGCGTCCTGCATCGCCATGCGGGTGCCCGAGCCCAGCGAGAAGTGCACCGTGCGCAGGGCGTCGCCCAGGAGCAGGATGTTCTCGTGGCTCCAGCGCTCGTTGCGCACGATGTTGGCCTCGAACCAGAGCGAGCGATTGGTCAGGAGTTCGTTGCTGCCCAGGTCGCGGCGGAACACCTCGGCGCACAGCTGCCGGCTCTCGTCCTCGCCCATCCGGTCCAGGCCGGCGCGGCGCCAGCTGTCCGGGTCCACCTCCACCAGGAAGGTGCTCAGCTCGGGGCTGTACTGGTAGCTGTGGGCGATGAAGATGCCATGCGGCGTGTCGCGGAAGATCAGCGACACCGGGTGGAAGCGCTGGCGCGTGCCGTACCAGGCGAACTTGTTGCGCCGCTTCTCGAACACGGGGCGGAAGTGCTCGGCGTAGCGGGTGCGCACCGCGCTGTTGCCGCCGTCGGCGGCCACCAGCAGGTCGACCTCGCGCCGCAGCGCCTCCACGTCGTCGACGCGCCGCCCGTAGTGCACCGTGATGCCGGCCCGGGCGCAGGCACGCTGCAAGGTCGCGAGCATGGCGATGCGCGAGGTGCGCGAGAAGTGGTTGCCGTGCACCTGCACGCGGGTGTCGCGGTGCACGATCTCCATGTAGTCGCAACGCTCGTGGTGTGCGGTGAACTCGGCGAAGAACTCCGGGTCGGCCTCGCGCAGGAAGTGCAGGCCCACGTCGGAGAACACCACGCCCCAGCCGTAGGTGGCGTCGGCGGGGTTCTGCTCGAACACGGTGATCTCGTGGCCCGGGTCGCGCTTCTTGGCGAGCAGGGCGAAGTACAGGCCGGCGGGGCCGCCGCCGATGATGGCGATCTTCATGGGGTTTCTCCTTCGGCCTGGGGCGCATCCCCGCAGGCCAGTCGATAACGTTCGAGCGCATCGCGCAGCCGCTGCGGCAGCTCGACGGCGCGGCGCTCGCCGCGGGCGATGCAGGCCGGCGTGAGCCGCGCGGTGAACACGGTGTCGCCCTCGGGGGTGCGGGCATGCATCTCGAGCACGAAGCTGCGCTGGCGAACCTCGGCCACCCGCACGGTCGTCTCGAATTCCTCGTCGGGCCGCAACGACCGCTGGAAGTCGAACGAGAGCGCCCTGCTGGGCGTGCCGAAGCCGATCAGGTCCTTGGCCTTCTGCGGTGTGGTGCCGAACAGGCTGCCGTAGAACAACTCGGCGGCCGAGATCACGTATTCGGCGAAGGCCACCGTGTAGACCACGCCGGCCGGATCGCACTCGCCCCACTTCACGCGCCGGCGGATCACCAGCGGCGACTCGGAGACGGCCCACTCGGTGGCGTTCACCAGGCAACCTCCCCCAGGATTGCCCGCTGATGCGGGTTGCTCCTCCCCCCTCCGCAAGCGGAGGGGGCGAGCGCCTTCGGGCGGCCGGGCGGCGCTCATGCGCCCGCTCCCTGCGCCACCAGCTGCGCCGCCGTGGCGCGCAGGGCCGCCTTGTCCACCTTGCCCACGCGCGTGACGGGAAAGGCGTCGACGACCTCGACCCGCTCGGGGCACTTGTACTTGGCGAGCCCCTGCCCGACGAGGAACTGCGCCAGCTCCTTGACATCGGGTGCCGCCATGCCGGGGCGAAGCACCAGGAAGACGCAGCCCTTCTCGCCATAGAACGGGTCGGGCATGGCCACCAGCTTGGCGTCGGCGACGGCCGGGTGGCGGCTGACGAACTCCTCCACTTCCTCGCAGCCGATCTTCTCGCCGCCGCGGTTGATGTTGTCGCGCAGCCGGCCCTCGAAGCTGTAGCAGGTGACGCCGTCGACCACGTGCGCGCGCATCATGTCGCCGGTGCGATAGAAGCCCTCGCGGGTGAAGGCGCTGGCGTTCGTCTCGGGCGAGGCGTAGTAGCCGGCCAGGGTCGACGGGCCGCGAAAGCACAGTTCGCCCATGCCACCGGCCGGCGCGCGCTCCTGCGACTGCGGGTCCAGCAACACCAACTCGTCGGCCGGGCAACCGGAGGCGCCCTGCGTGTGATGGCGGCGGAACGCGGGAGCATCGGGGCCCGATCCGAGCAGCATGCCTTCGGTGATGCCGTAGAGGTTGGAGCACGGCACGCCCAGGTGCGCTTCCAGCAGGTCGGCCCGGCTCATGGTGGCGAACAGGCGCAGGGACGACAGGTCGTGCCGGGCCAGCTCTCGATAGGCGAGCAGCTGCGGCGCGATGGGACCGATGGACAGGGCGTGGGTGACGCGGTGCGCCTCGATCAGCTCCAGCATGCGCGCGATGTCCACGCGCGGCATCAGGACCGTGGTCACGCCACTGGCGGCCATCGGGATCAGCGCGTAGAGCTGGCCAGCGTTGTGCAGCAGCGGCAGCGACCAGATGACGCGGGCCTGCTCTCCGATGCCGTATACGCGTTGCCAGCCGGCGGCATGGGCCAGGTATTCGCCGTGGAAGCGCGGGATGATCTTGGGCAGGCCGGTGCTGCCACCCGACAGCTGGAAGCTCAGCACGTCGCGTGGGCCGAGTCGCACGCGCTCCAGCAGCTTCCGGGCCGTCTCCAGCGGCATGGCGCCGATCAGCGCCTGCAGGCCTTGGCCGTCGACATCGCCCTTGCCGCGGGCCACCACCAGGTGCTGCAGCGACGGCACGGCCTGCATCATCTGCCGCGCGAAGGCGACCAGGTCGAAGGCGCCGAAGTCGGCCTGCACGAAGTAGCCGCGCGCACCGGTCTGGCGGGCCAGCTGGCCGATCTCCACTTCGCGGTGCTGCGGCAGCGAGCACACCGGCACCACGCCGGCCTTGAAGCAGGCCAGCAGCGCGATGGCCGTCTCCACGGTCGTTCCCATCTGGAACATCGCGCGGTCGCCGGGGTTCAGGCCGGCCTGCAGCAGCGCCGCGGCCAGCCGCTCGGTGGCCTCGTCCAGCTCGGCGTAGCTCAGGCTGCGCTCGTCGCTAATCAAGGCCAGGCGGTCCGGATGCCGGCGAGCGCTGGCGCGCAGCGCGTCGCCGACGGTGCCGTCGACCCAGGATCCGTCGGCCAGCCAGCGGGCGGCCCGCTCGGGCGGGTGGTAGGTCACGCCCTCGATCGGGCAGTGGATCGGTGCCATGCGATGTCTCCTGCGTGGTGGGTTCAGGCGGGCAGCGGCGCGATGCGGACCCGGTCGCGGTCGTAGCTCTCGATGCTTCCGTGCACGCCGCCGGTGAACAGCCCCCACCACACGGCGGGCTTGAGGCCGAGCTCGCGGCGGCCGAATTCCAGCGGCTGCTCCGATTCGATGAGGTGGTGGGTGGGCCCCGGCGTGACCCGGCAGCCCGGGCGGCCGCGCGCCGCCTCCACCAGGGCGGCGAACTCGGGGACGGCGGGCACGTGGATCCGCAACGGCGCACGGCCGGCCGAGCTCAACAGGCTGGCCTTGCGCGCCCAGACCTCGTCGATGTGCCGGACCCGCCGGCCCTGGGAGCGGGCGTCGTGCTCGGCGTCGACGGCGGCGCGCAGCGTGAGTTCGGCGTCGGTGGCGTCGACCTCGCCCAGCGGCCTGAGCTTGCGGGTGAACTCGATGAAGTAGCCGTTGGGATCGCGCACGTACACCGACTCGATCACCTCGTGCGTGGTGGCCACCGACACCTCCAGCCCGAGCTGCTCCAGGCGCTGGCGCCAGGCCTGCAGTTCCTCGGCCGAATCGACCAGCCAGGCCGTGTGGGTGGCGTCGAACACATGGTCCTCGGGCCAGGGGGCGCGTCCGGCGCGGCCCTGCAGGGTCGCCGGTTCGTCTTCGCCCAGGTAGTAGAAGAAGGCGATGGTGCTGCCGTTACCACTGTCGAAGAAGAAGTGCAGGAAGTCCGGGTGCGTGGCCGGGCCCCAGCCGCGCGCGGAGATCACGTGCACGAGTGGCAGGCCGAGCACGTCGCGGTAGAAGTGCAGCGTTTCCTGCAGTTTCCAGGTGGGGCGGGCGGTGTGGTCGACGCCGCGCAGGACGAGGCGCGGCAGGTTGGGTGAAGTGGACATGGCGGTCTCCGGAGAAGGGGTCAGCGCGGGAACTTCTCGCGCAGCCAGTCGGCAAGATGCCGGCCGGCGATGGTGCGGCCGAGCTCCTCGCCCGCGGCGAGCGCCCGGCCGTGGTGGTCGCCGCGCACGCGAAGGTGCGTCTTGTCCGTGGCGGCGAGCGCATCGACGATGCGTTTCACGTCGGACGGAAAGCAGGCCTGGTCGCCGGTGTATTCGACGACCAGCGTGGGCTGCACCAGCGAAGCGGCCGCCTGCGCCAGGGTGGCGCGGGAGGACAGGCCCGACCAGGTGGACAGCCAGCTTTCGGGCGTGCACTGGCGCGCGAAACCAACCGCTCCGAAATTCGAAGCATAGGGATCGGTGCCCCAGAGCGAGCCGAACTTGCGGTCCGACGGGTCCAGCGCCAGGTCGAAGCAGCGCAGGTCGGCGTCGGTGCGCCAGACGTTGATGATGGGCGTGTGGGCGGCCAGTCGCCGGTCCTGAGCCGACACGGATTCGCCGGCCGTCTTGAGCCGCTGGCGTGCCGCCTGCCGCTTGGCGATCAGTTCGCGGGCCAAGGCATCGATGCGCTCGACGCGCAGGCGCTGCGCCTGCCGATAGCGTTGCACGAACTCGGGCGCATAGCGCGTATCGCGGCCCCGGTAGCCGTTGCGGGGCGACAGCGGGTCCAGTTCGGGATCGACCGACATCACATCGCCCTCCACGATGACGGACGGGTCGATGCAGTTCATCAGCAAGGCGCCCTGGCCGGGGTGCGGCCCAACGAAGACCAGACCATCGACTTGGGGCATGTCCAGCTCGGCCAGTCCGGTGGGTCGTCCAGCGGGCGTGCGCGCCAAGCGCTCGGCGCCGGCCAGGCGGCTCTGCTGCACATAGAAGGCGTACAAGCCCGCCCCGCCGGAGTTGCCGAGCAGCACGATGCGGCGAAAGCCTTGCTCGCGCAGGAAGCGCAGGCCGGCCGCCACGTCATGTAGCGCGATCTCGTGCTCCAGCCGCAGGTCGTTGCCGACCGAGCGCGGGCTCTGCGACCAGGCGGCATAGCCAGCACCCACGATGTCCGGAATCAGGTAGTGGCAGGCCATGAACTCGCGCGGATGCATCACGCACACCACCGTGTCGCTACCGCCGGGCGGCTGGTAGAGCGAGCCGCCGGTCGCGGCGCCATCCTGGGTGCGCAGCACCACGTTGCGGGTGTCGGCCCCGGCCGGCAGGTCGCGTGGGTTCCAGTCGGTGTTGAGCAGGCCGGCCGTGGCCTGCGAGTGCGTGTCGCTCATCGTTGCCCGCCGCTGCGCGGCGCCCGTCATTGATCTGCGTCAATGATAGGCCGACTTTGACACCACCGTCAATAAATTGACGTTAGTGTCAGTACGGGCTCTCGGGTGGCTCAGCGGTGCCTGGCCAGCGCCTCCAGCGCATCCACGTTTTCGCGCAGCAGCCCGATGGCCTCGGCCAGGGAGGCGGGCGGGCGATGGGTGCCGACATCCCGCACCAGGGAGCGAAGCGCCATCTCGGTGAGCATGTTGGCGACGGTCTCGACGGGCGCCTGGTCGGGCTCGTACCACCAGGCGCCCCAGTTGCAGATGCCGATCAGGGCGAAGGCGGCGACGCGGGGCTCGGGCACCTGGAACACGCCGGCGGCCACGCCCTTCTCGATGGTCTGCACGAACTGGTCCAGCACGGCGTGCCGCGCCGCGCGCGCCGCTGCGCGCGCGGGCTCCGGCAGGCTGGACTCGCTGCGCTCCACCACGCGGAACTGCATGGGGTGGGTCAGGATGAGGGTGGCGTGCTGGAGCACGAGTTGCCGCAGCGCCTCCTGCGGCGGAAGCGACTCCTGCCCCTTCAGTCCACGAGCAAGCTCCCCCGCGCGCTGGGTCACCTCCTCGGTCAAGGCCTCGAGGATGGCCTCCTTGCTCTGGAAGTAGTAGTAGACCGCCGTGCGGGTCACGCCCAAGGCGTCGGCCAGGTCGTTGAACTTCGTGCCGCCGAAGCCCTTGTCGATGAACAGGCGTGAGGCAACTTCGAGGATGGACTGGCGTTGCAGCTCGTTGCGAGGCTGCTGGCGCGGTCGATCCGGCGGGTGGGATGCGGGCATGAGGATGGGTGGGGCAGTTACGGAGCCCATTCGGTCGGGCTGTCGGACGCGAACCAACGACCGGGGATTATGGGTTCGCCATTCCTGGCTGCTGCCAGTCCGAGCACCGCTTGCCCGCTGACGCGGCCCACGAGCCGCGCGCGCCCTCCGAGGTTCCTGATGCCCAGCACCGCGCGCACGCCCGCGGCGCCTTTCGAGCGGCTCACCCCCGCGCCACCTGCCGGATCCACCCCAGCAATTCGTTGGCCGCCGGCGTGAGGGCCTGGTCCTTGCGAAACAGCACGGCCATGTTCAGCGTGGGCAGCTTGTCCTTCACCGGCACCACGCACAGCTGGTCCCAGGCCTCGCCGCGCCCGAGCAGGCGGCGCGGCACGGTGGCCACCAGGTCGCCGCTGGCCACCACCTCGGGCAGCGCGAGCAGCGACTCGAAGATGATGACCGGCTGCGGCGGCTCGAGCCCCGCTTCGCGGAAGGCCTCGTCCACCACCGCGCCCGGGCCTCGCGTGACGGTGGCATAGGCCCAGCGCGCCTGCTGCAGGTCCTTCAGGCGGGTGGCGCGCGCCAGCGGATGCTTCTTGTTGGCCACGATGACCACCTCGCTGCGATAGAGCTGCTCGGCCTGCAGCTCGGGCTCCAGGTCCTCTTCGCGAAAGGGAGTGACCGCGAAATCCAGCGTGCCGTCACGCAGGCCCGGCGCGATGGCCGGGTAGGTGCCCTCGATGCAGTGGACCTGCACCTGCGGGTACTTGGCCATGAAGGGGCGCAAGGCCTGCGGCAGCACCGCCAGGGCCATCGCGGGCGAGGATGCGAGCCGCACCCGCCCGACCCAGTCGCCGCGCAGCTGCGCGATTTCCTGCTGCACCCGCGCCGACTCCGAGACGATGAGGGCGGCCCGCGGCAGCAACGCCTGGCCGAACGTCGTGAGGCTCACGCCGCGCTTGGTGCGCACCAGCAGCTGGCATCCCAGCTCGCTTTCGAGTTGCCGGATGGCCAGGGTCAGCGCGGGTTGCGAGGTATGCAGCTGCAGCGCGGCGGCGCGCAGGCTCCCGCACTCGTGCACACGGATCAGCGCGCGGAGCGTCTGGATGCGCATACGGGTTTCCTCTGTGATTTGCTTTCCTGATCATAGAAGCAAGAACTCATTAGATTCGCTGGCGGGCCGTGCCTAGGATGCAGCCATCCACAGGAGACATCGATGCCCGCCCTCACCCCTCGCCTTCTTCCGCGCGCCCTGCAGCTGGCCTTGGCCGCCAGCTGCGTGGCCGCCGCCCTGCCCTCGCAAGCCGATCCGGCCTATCCCTCCCGCGCCATCAGGATCATCGTGCCGTGGACGCCGGGCGCACCGGCCGATGCGGCCACGCGCATCGTGGCCGAGCGCATGTCGGCCTCGATGAAGCAGCCCGTGGTGGTGGAGAACCGCCCCGGCGCCTCCGGCACCATCGGCTACGCCGAGGCGCTGCGCCAGCCGGCGGACGGCTACACGGTGTACGTGCTGTCCTCGGCGTCGCTGGTGCTGCCGCTGCTCTACCCCAGCCGCAAGCTGGAGTTCACCAGGGAGCTCGACCCGGTGGGCCACCTGCACTGGAGCTACAACGCCCTGGTGGTGAACGCCGACTCGAAGCTCACCAGCCTGAACGACATCGTCTCGCGCGCCAAGGCCGAGCCCGGCAAGGTGAGCTTCGCCTCGGCCGGCAACGGCACCCCGGCCCACCTGGCCGGCGAGTCGTACAGCCGCTATGCCAACGTGCGCACCGCCCACGTGCCGTACGTGCAGTTCCCCATGGCCATCAACGACCTGCTGGGCGGGCGCATCGACTTCATGTTCATGACCACCGTGTCGGCCATCCCGCAGGTCAACGGCGGCAAGATGCGCGCGCTGGCGGTGACCTCGGCCAAGCGCCTGCCGGCGCTGCCGAACGTGCCCACCATGACCGAGCTGGGCGTGCCCAACTTCGTGTTCCGCTCCTTCGAGACGGTGGCGGTGAAGGCCGGCACGCCCAAGGCGATTGCCGACCGGCTGAACAAGGAACTGAACCAGGCCCTGGCATCGCCCGAGGTGCGCGAGCAGTTCACGGCCAACGGCTGGGACATCGAGCCCATGAGCCGCGAACAGATCACCCAGGTGCTGGCCAGCGAGAGCGAGCGTTGGCTCGCGCTGGGCCGCGACCTGCAGATCAAGGCGGATTAAGGCCCCCCCCGAAGCGCCTTCGGCGCCTCCCCCCCAGGGGGGCGCAACCAGCGGCCCGGCAAAGCCGGTTCCGCGGTTGCCGCTGGAGCGGCCGGCCGCTGTCGCGGCGGCCTGAGTGGCGCTCTTTTTAGGAAAGCGCAGCCAGCGTCCCGGCGACCGAACACCGAGATACCGAGATACCGAGATCAAGAGGACACGCATCATGTTCATCCGCAATGCCTGGTACGTCGCGGCCACGACTGCCGAGTGCAACACCGAGCGCCCGCTGTCGCGCACCCTGCTCGGCGACAAGGTGGTGCTGTTTCGCACCGGCGATGGCCGGCCGGCCGCCCTCGCCGATCGCTGCGCCCACCGGCTGGCCCCGCTGTCGCTGGGCGACATCGAGGCCGACGGCCTGCGCTGCCGCTACCACGGCATGAAGTTCGACGCGACCGGCCGGTGCGTCGAGATTCCCGGCCAGGCCGACATTCCGCCGGTGATGCGCGTGCGCGATTACCCGGTGGTCGAGCGCCACGGCTTCATCTGGATCTGGCCCGGTGACGCGGCCAGGGCCGACGCCGAGCTGATCGTCGACTGCCACTGGAACAACGCGCCGGGCTGGCCCACCGCGAGCGGCTACATCCACTACAAGGCCAACTACCAACTCGTCGCCGACAACCTGCTGGACTTCTCGCACCTGACCTTCGTGCACCGCACCACCCTGGCCAACAGCGCCTTCCCGAACGCGCGGCCAGACGTGGTGCCGTTCGAGCGCGGCATCCGCCTGTACCGCCAGATCCTGGATTGCGAGCCTTCTCCGCTGCACGCGATGGCCGGGGGTTTCACCGGCAAGGTGGACTTCTGGAACCGCCAGGTGTGGTGGCTGCCCAGCGTGTTCGAGAACTGGGCCGGCTCGGCCGAGGCCGGCGGCGAAGGTCCGCCGCACGAGCGCCCCGGCGCGCTGCACTTCCGGCACTTCTCGCTGCTGACGCCGGAGACCGAGAAGTCCACGCACTACTTCTGGATCCATCCCTGCGAATTCCCGCATGGCGACGCCGGCCTGATCGACCCCGTGGGCGACGGCATCCGCACCGCCTTTGCCGAGGACCGCTGGGTCATCGAGGCGCAGCAGGAGGTGATGGACGCGTCCCCGGGGGTGCAGCCCAAGGGCGCGGGATCGGACGTGGCGCTGAACCGCGTGCGCCACATGATCGCTCAGCGGGTGCGCCAGGAAGCGCAGGCGGCGGCCGTGGCCGCAACGGAGGGCGCATGACCGCCCAGGCCGACGCCAGGCTGCTGATCGCGGGGCAGTGGGTGGCGGCGCGCAGCGGTGAGCTCTTCACCCGCCGCGGGCCACTGTCATCCGGCACGGGCACCGTGGCCTGCGCCGCCGGCGTCGAGGATGCGCGGGCCGCGGCCCAGGCCGCTGCCGAAGCGCTGCCGGGATGGTCGGCCACCGGCCCCAGCGAACGCCGCGCAATCCTGCTGCGCGCGGCCGACCTGCTGCACACCCGCGCGGCCGACTTCACGCGGGCCATGGCCGACGAGATCGGTGCGTCGGCACTCTGGACCCGCCGCAACCTCGGCCACGCCGCGGCCACGCTGCGCGAAGCCGCGGCCCTGACCACGCAGGTCAGTGGCGAGGTCATCCCGTCGGACGTGCCGGGCTGCCTGGCCATGGCGATTCGCCAGCCCGCCGGCGTGGTGCTGGGCATCGCGCCATGGAACGCGCCGATCATCCTGGGCGTGCGCGCGGTGGCGGTGCCGCTGGCCTGCGGCAACACGGTGGTGCTCAAGGGCTCGGAGACCTGCCCGCGCACCCACGCCTTGATCGCCGAGGTGCTGCAGGCCGCCGGGTTGCCCGCGGGTGCCATCAACTTCGTGGTCCACGCACCGCGGGCCGCCGCCGAAGTGGTGGAGGCGCTGATCGCGCATCCGGCCGTGCGGCGGGTCAACTTCACCGGCTCGACCCACGTGGGACGGCTGATCGCGCTGGCCTGCGCGCGCCACCTCAAGCCGGCCGTGCTCGAACTCGGGGGCAAGGCGCCGCTCGTCGTGCTCGACGACGCCGACCTGGACGCGGCCGTCGCAGCCGCCACCTTCGGGGCCTTCACCAATTCGGGCCAGGTGTGCATGTCGACCGAACGCCCGATCGTCGACGAGGCGGTGGCCGATGAGTTCGTCGCCCGCCTGGCGGCGCGGGCCGGCGCCCTGTCGGTGGGTGACCCGCGCGAAGGCGACTTCGTCCTCGGCTCGGTGGTGGACCGCGCCACCGTCGAGCGCTGCAACGCCCTCATCGACGATGCGCTGGCCCAGGGCGCACAGCTGGTGTGCGGCGGCCGGGCCAGCGGCACGCTGATGCCGCCCACGCTGCTGGACCACGTGAGGCGCGACATGCGCATCTACCACGACGAATCGTTCGGCCCGGTCAAGGGCATCGTGCGGGTGCGCGGCGTGGAGCAGGCAATCGCCACCGCCAACGACAGCGAGTTCGGCCTGTCGGCGGCCGTGTTCGGTCGCGACATGGCGCGCGCCTGGCAGGTGGCGCTGCGCATCGAGTCGGGCATCTGCCACGTCAACGGCGCCACCACGCACGACGAGCCGCAGATGCCCTTCGGCGGCGTCAAGGCCTCGGGCTACGGCCGCTTCGGCGGCAAGGCCGGCATCGACGCCTTCACCGAGCTGCGCTGGATCACGATGCAGACCGCGCCGCGCACCTATCCGTTCTGAGGAGCACCCCATGAAAGTCAAGGCCGCCGTGCTGCACGCACCGCAGACGCCGCTGTCCATCGAGACCCTGGAGCTGGAAGACCCGCGCGACGACGAGATCCTCGTGCGCCTGGTCGCCACCGGCGTGTGCCACACCGACATCTCCATGCTGGCCCGGCCCTTCCCGGTGCAGCAACCCATCGTGCTGGGGCACGAGGGCGCCGGCATGGTCGAGGCGGTGGGCCGGGGCGTCACCAAGGTGAAGGCCGGTGACCGCGTGGTCATGAGCTACAACGCCTGCGGCCACTGCGCCAGCTGCCTGTCGCATGCGCCCAGCTACTGCCACGACTTCGCGGCCGCCAACTTCGTCGGACTGCGCGCCGACGGCAGCGCCGCGCTCTCGCGCGAGGGCGCCCCGGTGCGCCACAACTTCTTCGGCCAGTCCTCGTTCGCCACGCATTCGCTGTGCACCGAGGCCAACGTGGTCAAGGTGCCCGACTCGGTACCCGATGGCGTCTTCGAACTGCTGGGTCCGCTGGGCTGCGGCATCCAGACCGGAGCCGGCGCCGTCATCAACGTGCTCCAGCCGAAGATGGGCCAGTCGCTGGTGGTGTTCGGCACCGGGGCCGTGGGCCTGGCCGGCATCATGGCCGCGCGTGCCATCGGCGTGGGCACGCTGGTCGCGGTGGACCGGGTGCCGCAGCGCCTGGCGCTGGCCCGGGAGCTCGGCGCCACGCACACCATCGATGCGTCGCGCATCGCCGACGTGCCGGCCGAGGTGCGGCGCATCACGCGCCATGGCGCCGACTTCTCGCTCGACACCACCGCCGTGGCGGCCGTCACGCGCCAGGCGCTGGACGCGCTGGGCCCGCTGGGCATGTGCGGCTTCGTCGGCGGTGCGCCGGTGGGCACCGAGCTGGTGGTGGACGTGCGCGACATGATGCTCAAGGGCAAGACGCTGCGCGGCATCGTCGAGGGCGACGCCAACCCCGACGTGTTCATCCCGGCCTTGATCGAGATGCAGGCGCAGGGGCGGTTCCCGTTCGAGAAGCTGGTCCGGCTGTATCCGTTCGAGCAGATCGAGCAGGCGATCGCGGACTCGAAGTCGGGCCAGACCGTCAAGCCGATCCTGAGGTTCCTGGACGATTGAAGCAGGCCCCTTGCGCACGCCCGGATTCCGGCCTGCGCAAGGAATGAGCTCGCTTACTTGGACGCCCGGACCTTTTCGATTTCCATGTGGAAGGGCTTGACCACGTCCTCGCCGAGTTCTCGCGTGAACTTGTCGATGACCGGCTTGACGCGCTCACGCATGCGCGCGCGCTCGGCGGGCGATACCTCGGTGACGGTCACTCCTTTGGAGCGGATGTTGGCGATCGCCTTCTGCTCCATCTCGCGCGAGGCGCGCCGCTGTTCGGCTCGGGTCTCGACCGCAGCCGACGACAGGACCTGCTTCTCGTCGGCCGACAGGCCATCCCAGGCTTTCTGGCTGACCAGCACGATCAGCGGGTTGTAGACGTGCCGCGTCGTCGACAGGTGCTTCTGGACCTCATGGAATTTGTTGGTCTCGAACGCGACGATGGGGTTGTCCTGGCCGTCCACCGCGCGCGTCTCCATCGCCGTGAACAGTTCGGTGAAGGGCAGCGGCACCGCGTTCGCACCGAGGGTATTGAAGCTCTCGATCATCAGCGGCGTCTGGACCACCCGCAGTTTCAGGCCCTGGAAGTCCTCGGCCTTGGCGATGGGCTTGCGGCCGTTGGAGACGTTGCGAAAGCCATGGTCCCAGTAGGCCAGGCCCACCAGACCCTGCGGCGCCTTCTCGAGGAAGCGCTTGCCGACCGGCCCGTCCAGCACCGCATCGGCCTCCTTGAAATCAGCGAACAGGAACGGCAGATCGAAAACGCCGTATTCCTTGTTCAGCCCGACGAGCAGGCTGGGCGGCAGCGTGGTGATTTCGATGGTGCCACCCTGCAGGGCCGACACGGTCTGCAGGTCGCCCCCCAGCGTGCCGTTGGGGTACAGGCGCACCTTCATCTTGTTGCCGCTCTTCTGCGCCACCAGGTCGGCGAACTTCTTGGCGCCGAAGCCCATGTGGCTGTCCTGCGGTTGGACGAACGAGAACTTGAGCGTGCGCTCCTTGATGTCCTGCGCATAGGCGCCGCAGGCGATCAGTGCCGGGGCGATCAGGCCCAGGAGGGTTTTGGACACGAGCTTTTTCACGGGAGTCTCCATTCAAGTTGTGGACGGGTTGGGAGGAAAAAACCTGGTCTCAGCGCGAGAACCACTGAGCCGGCACGGTGACGAGCGACGGGAACAGCACCAGCAGTGCGAGCACGACGAGCTGGGCGACAAGGAAGGGCCACACGCCCTTGACCACGTCCTCGAACGAGATCCGGGACACGCCGGCGACGACGTTCAGCACATTGCCGACGGGCGGCGTGATCAGGCCGATGGCACAGTTCATGATGAACAGCACGCCGAAGTAGACCGGATCGATGCCAGCGGCCTTGACGATGGGCATCAGGACCGGGGTCAGGATCAGGATGGTCGGGGTCATGTCCATCGCCGTTCCGACAGCCACGACCAGCAGCATCATCATGAGCATCAGCAGGGTCTTTTGATCCATGAGCGGCTCGAGCAGGCTGGCGATCAGGCCCGGAACGTCCGCCACCGTGATCAACCAGGCGGACACGAGTGCCGCTGCGATCAGGAACATGACGACGGCGGACGTCTTGGCCGTTGCGAGAAAGACCTCGTACAGCTGCGAGGGCTTCAGCTCGCGGTAGATGACGACGGCGACGAACAGGGAATAGACCACCGCGACCACGGCCGCCTCGGTGGGCGTGAAGACGCCCATGCGCAGGCCGACGAGGATGATCACCGGGAGCATGAGCGCCCAGAACCCCTGCAGCAGCGCACGCTTGCGCTCGGCAAACGTCTGCCGCGGCGGCGTCTCGGTGTTTTCGCGTCGCACGACCCACCACCACGTGATCGCCAGCGCCGCGCCGAGCAGCAGGCCGGGCACGATCCCCGCCATGAAGAGCTTGGTGATGGACACCCCGCCCGCCACGCCGAAGATGATGAAGCCGATCGAAGGCGGGATCACCGGACCGATGCAGCCGGCCGCCGCCACCAGGCCTGCGGCGCGGCGCTTGTCGTGGCCCACGCGCACCATCATCGGCACCAGCAGCGCACCCAGGGCCGCGGCATCGGCAACGGCCGATCCCGAGAGCGCTGCCAGCAGGCAGCCGGCGAGGATGGCCACGTAGCCCAGGCCGCCGCGGTAGTGGCCGACCATCGACATCGCCACGTTGACGATGCGTTTGGACAAGCCGCCGCTGTTCATGATCTCGCCGGCCAGCAGGAAGAACGGCACCGCCATGAGCGGGAAACTGTCGGCACCGTTGATCAGGTTCTGCGCAATGATCTGCGAGTCGAACATGTCCAGGTGCAGCATGAGCGCGACGCCCGAGAGGATCAGCGCGAAGGCGATCGGCATGCCGATGCTCATGCTGGCCAGCAGGGAGGCGAGGAAGATGGTGATGGTCATGTGGAACCTCAGGCGACTTCGGCACGATCGGCAGGTTGGCGCTTCGCACCGGGGGGCATGCGCTGTGGCTCATGCTCGGCCGCGGCGATCACCTCGGGATCAGCGCCCTCGCGGACCGCGACCAGCTCGGCCTCGGACAGCTGGCCCGCCAAGGCCCTGTACAGGTCGTTCAGCACGATGAGGGCCGCCGATGCGCTGAAGACCAGGCCAGCCGCGTAGACCGTGCCCATCGAGATGCCGGTCACCGGCATCTTCACGCTCAGGTTGATCACGGTCTGCGCCCAGCTACCCTGGAAGAACAGGCCGCAGGCGAGCAGCACCAGCGCATGGCTGGTGACGAGGCAGGCCTTCTTGCCCAGCACCGGCAGGCGCTTGACGAGCGAATCGATGCCGATGTGCAAGTGCTCGCGCATGGCGACGACCGCGCCCAGGAAGGTGGCATACAGGAACAGGAGGCGGGCGACTTCCTCGGACATGGTGATGCCGGAATTGAAGGCATAGCGCAGCACCACGTTGCCGAACACCAGCACGACCATGCCGGCCAGGCATGTGACGAGCGCGAGCTTCATGAGCTGGAAGTAAGCGTCGGCTATCGCCTTCATCTGTGTCTCCTGATGTCTTGTGTTCACGTCCCGCGCGCGGGTACGTATCGCGCTGCGCACGTTCGATGGGTGCGGGGACAAGGGGCGGCCCCGGCGGCTTCGGATCCGCCGGAGGCTGAAGAAGGCCTCGAGGCGCTCAGTCGAACATGTCCGGCTGCGACCTGGTCAGGTGGTCCCAGATCGACTGGAAGTGCAGCCAGCCGATGTATTCGCTGCCCACGTGCTCCCGGCTGTAGCGGGAACGCTCGGGGCTCACCAGCACGGGCTTGCTGCCGGTCGCCTCGACCATCAGCTGCTGGCGGCAGCAGCGCTCCAGGGCGATGAACCAGAAGGCCGCAGCCTCGATGCTGTGCCGGCTCGCGGTCAGCAGCCCGTGGTTCTGGTGAATCGCGGCCTTCACACCCTTGAACCAGTCGGCCACCTTCATGCCGGCCTTTTCCTCCACCGCCACCTGCCCCGCTTCGCTCCTGATGACCACGTGGTCCTCGAAGAAGGCGGCGGCGTCCTGCGAGATCGGCTCGAGCGGCCGGCCCAGGGACGCGAACGCCGTGCCGTACACCGTGTGCGCGTGGCACATGGCGACGATGTCCGGGTGCGCCTCGTGCACCGCGGCATGCAAGACGAAGCCGGCGCGGTTGACGGCGTAGGCGCCTTCGACGACGCGGCCCGTGTGGTCCACCAGGATCAGGTTGGACAGGTTCACCTGGGCGAAGTGGATCGCCATCGGGTTGGTCCAGTAGAGCTCGGGAAACTCGGGATCGCGCACGGTCAGATGGCCGGCGAATCCATAGTCGAAGCCCTCGATCGCAAAGGCGCGGCAAGCCGCCACCAGACGCTGCTTGCGGTGCAGCCGCTCCTCGGCGAACGTGGCGAATTCCGGCTCGGTGGGGAAGACCAGACCTTCCTGCGTCGGCTGGTAGATCGACACGGAGCGGCGTGAGGTCGGCGCGGTGGGACGAGCAGGATGTTCCAGGGCTTCGGCCATTTCAGTTCCTTGTGGTTCGCAGTGAGTGGGGGATGGGCCGGGACGATATCGGCACCCCTCGTCGCGAGCCAGCGGCTTGCCGCAATAAGATTTATTGCGGCCAGGCCATGAATCTGCGGGTAATCCCTGAACGCCGCCTGATGCGCTGGGCGGCCGCTCTTCTAGCGCGACCAGGGAGGTTGACGGAAGGCGTCGACCATGTGGTCGACCACGGCACGGATGCGCGGGACCAGCTTGCGCTCCGGCAGGAACACGATGTGAATGGCCGTGTCGTCCTCCGCCTGGTAGTCGGCCAGCAGCGGGACCAGCTGGCCGGACTGGATCGCGGGCACGGCGAGATGTTCAGCCAGCCGCATGATGCCGACGCCGGCGACGCACAACTGGAACAGCGACCAGCCGTTGCTGCTGCGGAAAGACCCGTTCACGGCGAACTCCTCCCGCGAGCCGCTGATCATGAAGGGCCAGCGGTTCAGCCGGTCCATGGGCGACTGCCACATCAGGCAGTTGTGCCGCGACAGACCGTGAGGGGTCACCGGTTGTCCGTGCCGCGCGATGTAGCCGGGGGAGGCCACCACGATGCGCTGCAGATTGCACAGCCGCCGGCTCATCAGCGCCGAGTCCTGCAGCTTGCCCATGCGGATCGCCACGTCGAAGTGGTCTTCCAACAGGTTCACCAGCGTGTCCGACAGCGACAGGTGCAGGTTGATCCGGGGGTAGGCCTCCATGAAACCGGCAAGCTGCGGCACGACCTGGTCCATCCCGAAGGCCAGCGGCGCACTCAGCCGCAGATCGCCTGCGGGTTCGGGCGATCGCACCAGGTCCTCGGCCTGCTCGACGTCGTCGAGCACCTTGCGAGCCACGGTCAGGTAGGCATCGCCTTCGGTGGTGAGTCTCTGGTTACGGGTGGAACGATGCAACAGCTGGACGCCCAGCCGCTTTTCAAGGCTGGTCACCGTCTGGCTCACGAAGGGCTGGCTGATACCGAGCAGATGCGCCGCAGCAGTGAAGCTGCCGCTTTCGGCCACGGCTTTGAACACGCGCATCTCGACGAGTCGATCATCCTTCATTGGCAAACCAGGGCAGCACCTCGAATGAGGCGTGCGAATGCTACCCGCGGCCGCGGCGTGGGCGCATCGGCGGCCAGGCCATCGAGCCCTTGCGAGTCGACGGCCGCCGCCGCCCGCGCATCAACTGCCGGTCGCGCGTGTCCGCAGCGGGATCCCCTGGACCACGGGCGCGGCCGCCGCCAGGAGGTCATCCCGCGCACCCGAGCGGGGGGGATAGATGCGCTCGCGGTTCACGGTCATCTTGATGCGCTTGGCCTCGTCGCCCTCGGCGGACAGCCGCCGGTCCCAGCCTTCGGTGCACACGGCGCCCCAGGGGCCGAGGTCCAGGAGGGTGGTGTACCCGTCCATGCGCAAGGCAAGCATCGGCAGGCCGAGCAGGTCGCACACCGCGTTGTGCCCGGCGAAGCGGCCCATGGGCCGGCCGTGCTGGCACGACATCACCGATTCGTGCTCGCCGTCGAGCCGGGCGTTGGCCACGTCGCCGGCCGCGAACACGCCGGGCACGCCGCGCACGCGCATGAACTCGTCGACGTAGACCCGGCCCAGCCCATCGCGCTCGGGCGAGAGCTGTTCGGCCAGCGGATGGGCCCGCAGGCCGCCGCACCACACCACGGTTCGCGTGGCGAGGCGGCTGCCATCGGCGAAGGTGATCGCGTCGGCATCGATGCGCGCGACCGAGGTGCCCGTGAGGTGCTCGACGCCCAGCGCACCCAGCGCGCCTTCGATCACGGGCTGGGCCCCGCCCATCGCGTGGCCGACCCGGGGCGCCTTGTCCACCAGGACCACGCGCACCGGCTCGCCCGTCAACCTGCGCAGCCGCTGCGGCAACTCGGACGCGAGTTCGATGCCCGTGAGGCCGGCGCCCACGACCACCACGGTCCATCGTCCCTCGGCGGGCGGCTGCCGCCCGAGCTGCGCCAGGTGCACGCCCAGCCGTGTCGCGGCGTCGTAGGTGTCGATGTCGAAGGCGTGCTCGATGCCGGGCACCGCCGGCCGCACCAGGCGGCTGCCGGTCGCCAGCACGAGCCGGTCCCAACCGACATGCTGCAGGCCGTCCGGGGTCGCCACCTCCACCTCACGGCGTGATAGATCGATCTGGTGCGCTTGTCCCTGCAACCAACCGACGCCGGCCGGGTTCAACACCTGCGGCAACGGCACCAGCGTGTCGGCGAGGTCTTCCTCGTAGTTGCGAACGCGAATGCTGTGGTGGTCGCGGGGGTTGACCACCAGCACCTCCACCTCCGGCCGGCCCACCTCGGCCAGCTGGCGGGCCGCGCCGAGGGCGCTCCAGAGCCCGGCGAATCCTGCGCCGAGGATCAGGATGCGATGGCGTGTCTGCGTCATGGATTCCTTTCGGGTCCGCCAGCCGGACGGCGGCACCCGAATCTACGCTTTCGGCAGCTCGGTCCGGACGCGCAGTCGCCGCCCATGCGGGCGGCCAGCGCGGGAAAGACGCATGGCGGCTACTGATTTAGTTCCTGGATCAGTCTCGCGCTGTCAGCTCTGCCGGGTCAACGGTGACGCATGCCCTCGTGCCCGGCCTATGCTGGGTTGCAAGTTGTCTCCGCTGGGCCCAACCCAGCTTCCCCCGCAGCCACGGCTGCGGTTTTTTTTGCCCGCCGTCGAAAGCCGGGGCCAGGTCTCCCGGGGGCGGTCCGCGCCAGCACGAAAGCCCATCGGGATCGGTCGGGTCGCCACCGTTGACGGATCAACGCAATGGCCCTAGATTCGATCGTTGATCGATCAACGGTTTTCCCATGCCCGCTCCCCTCCACCCGTCCCCGGCCGCCGACGCCCCTTTCGCGTGGCGAGCCGATAGCTTCGGCACCACGAGTCCGTGGCTTCGTCCTCTGTCCGCGCAGGAACTGTCCGGCCTGGACGCGCTGGCCTCGCAGGATGCCGCGCGCACGCACGATGCCCATGACCCCGGTGAGCCGGCGCCCATGCCCGCCGCCTGCGAGGCGCTGGCCGCCGACATGCGTCGTGCGGTCTACCGGGGACCGGGCTTCATCCTGCTGAGGGGGCTGCCGTATGAACGCTGGGGCGTCGATGGCGCCCGCTGGGTGACCTGGACGCTCGCGCACGCGCTCGGCACGCCGGTCACGCAGACGGCGGCGGGCGCGCGGCTGGTCGATGTCCGCGACCTCTCGCGCAAGGAGAGCAGCCCGCGCCAGTTCAGCACGAGCCAGGAACTTCGGCTGCACATGGACCCGGCCTCCGACCTGATCGGCCTGGGCTGCGTGCGAGCCGCCGCGTCCGGCGGCGAGTCCGTTCTCACCAGTGCCGTGTCGATCCACGACGAGATGCTGCGCCAGCAGCCGGAGCTGCTGGCGGCCCTGTACGAGGGCTTCCGATGGCATCGCTTCGGCGAAGGCCGTCCGCAGGATGGCCCCATCAGCGAGCCGGACGTGCCGGTGTTCACGCGCGAGGGCGGGCACATCGCCTGCCGCTACGTGCGCTCCCCCATCGTCGCCGGCCACAAGGAGGCGGGCGAGCCGCTCACCGCGCGGCAGATCCAGGCGCTCGACCTGTTCGACCAGGTCGCCGCCTCGCCGCAACTGCGCATCGTGCTGCGCATGCAGCCCGGCGACCTGCTCTGGGTGAACAACATCAAGGTGCTGCACGCCCGCACGCAGTTCGTCGACCACCCCGAGCCGCTACCGCCGCGGCACCTGTTCCGCCTGTGGGTGGCCGCGCCCGAAACCGAGGCGCGCGCTCCCGCCCGGCTGAACTACTTCAACGGCGGCGCCTGCGGCATGCCGCTGACGGGCCAGAAAGCGCGCTACGACATGGAGGCCTTGCGCAAGGACCCCGCCAGCGGCGGCGTGTTCGACCTTGGCGTGTCCCGGGGCGGCGCCTGAACCATGGCTGCACGGATCACACCCACCACCCCGTGGACCACGTTGGCGCAGGACGGCTGCGGGCTGGAGCTGGAGCACTTCCTCAGCTTCCGCGTCGTGCGCCTGGGCACGGCGCTGCAGCGCCTGGCCACGCGGGAATACCTGGAGCCGAACGGCCTCACCTCGCCCGAGTGGCGCATCCTGGGCCTGGTCAGGCGCTTCGGTCCGTTGCCGTTCGCCCAGGTCACCGCGCACAGCACGCTGGACAAGGCGCAGGTCAGCCGCAGCGTCAAGAAGCTGCAGGAACGCGGCTTGCTCGAGGTCGAGCCGGATGGCTCGCACGCGCAGCGGCTGCTGCTGGCCACCACGGCCGAAGGCCGGCGGCTGCACGAGCGGGTCCGCCGGGCCGCCCGCCGGGAGCAGGTGCGCCTGCTCTCGACCCTTTCGCCCGCGCAGCGCGACACGCTCTGGCACGCGCTGCAGGTGCTGACCACCGCCGCCGGCGACCAGCCCGTCACCTTGCCCGACGACGCCGCCGGCGCGTCACCCCCTGAAAGGAAGACTTCATGAACATGCGAGATGCGGCCACGGATACGGGCTTGCGGCTCGAACGGATCACCGGCGCGGTCGGCGCCCGGGTATGGGGCGTCGACCTGCGCCAGCCGCTCACGCCCGCCGTGCGGGAACGGATCCAGCAGGCATTCGATGAACACCTGCTGCTCACCTTCCCGGACCAGCAGGAACTCTCTCCCGAGCAGCACATGCGCTTCAGCGAAGTCTTCGGCGACCACCAGGACCTGCCGCACATTCCGCTGGTGGAGGGCTATCCGAAGTTGCAGAAGGTGTTCGCGGAGGCGACCCAGAGCAAGGGGCAGGTGGCCGGCCAGAACTGGCATTCCGACAGCAGCTTCCTGCCGGCGCCGCCGCTGGGCGTGGCCATGCGCGGGGTGGACGTTCCGCCCTACGGCGGCGACACGGCCTTCGTGAACATGTGCCTGGTGTTCGAGTCGCTCTCCCCCGCGCTGCAGCAGATGCTGTCGGGCCTGCGCGCGGTGCACAGCGCCACGCGGCTGTTCGGCACGGCCTCGCTGCAGAAGGAAACGCGACCGAACATGCGTGAGCACACCAGCGTCGCCGTGGGCGACAAGGAACAGCTGCATCCGGTGGTGCGCACGCATCCGCGCACTGGACGCAAGGCCTTGTTCGTCAACCGCGTGTACGTGCAGCGCTTCGAGGGCTGGACCGCCGAGGAAAGCGCGCCCCTGCTGCAGTACCTGTATTCGCTGCTGGACCGGCCCGAGTTCGGCTGCCGTGTCTCGTGGCACCGCCACATGATGCTGCTGTGGGACAACCGCTTCCTGCAGCACCGCGCGATCTTCGACTACCAGGGGCACCGGCGTGAGCTGGTGCGAACCACCATCCAGGGCGAAGTGCCCGCCTGACCACCACCGAGAACCCCGAGGAGAACACGCATGCGCAAGCCCACATCCCTTTCGCTCACCCGACGCCAGGCCACCGCCGGCGCCCTGCTCTCGCTGCTGCCCTGGTCGGGGGCGGCGTTCGGCCAGGAGGCCTTTCCCAGCCGCCCGGTGAAGTTCGTCAACTGGTCCAACCCCGGAGGCAACCTCGACATCCTGGGCCGGCTGATGGCGGACCAGGCGTCGCGCAAGTGGGGCCAGCCGGTGATCACCGAAAACCGCGTGGGCGCGGCCGGCATCATCGCCACCGAGTACGTGGCCAAGTCCCCGGCCGATGGCTACACCGTCCTGATCACGTCCTCCACCGGCCAGCTCACCAATGCATTGGTCAAGCTCAAGCTGCCCTTCGATCCGGTGAAGGACTTCGAGCCGCTGTCGCTGCTGGTGGCGGGCAACATCGCCCTGATGGCCGCGGCCAACGCGCCCTACAACAACCTCAAGGAACTGGTCGCCTACGCCAAGAAGCTGAACCGCCCGCTGACCTACGGATCGCCCGCGCGCGGCACCAGCTCGCACCTGTATGGCGAGGCCTTCGCGCGGCAGGCCGGCATCCAGATGACGCACGTGCCGTACAAGACGGGCGAGCTCGGCGCCATGAACGACATCATCGGCGGCAACCTGGACCTGACCTTGATGTCCCAGGGCAATGCCAAGACCCATTCACAAAGTGGCCGCGTGAAGCTGCTGGCCATCTCCGGCGATGCGCGCAGCAAGGCGCTGCCGGAGCTGCCCACCTTCAAGGAGCAGGGCTACACGGGCTTCGGCCTGGCCGGCTGGATCGCGGCCTATGTGCCGGCGGGCACGCCGCGGCCGGTGGTCGCCAAGATCGCATCGACCTTCCAGGAGATCCTGCAGCAGCCCGACGTCGCGGCCCGGCTGGACGGCCTGGGCTACGAGGTGATCGGCAGCTCGCCGGAGCAGCTGCGCGCCTTCTATCAGGAGGAGTACAAGCGCATCGGCGAGATGGTGAAAAACGCGGGGATCACGCCGGAGTAGGCCGACCGCCCGGGGTCACGGCTGCGTGGGCCCGACTCAGGCCGTTCATGCCCCGAGCTTGTCCGCCAGGTCCAGCAAGTCGCAGGCATGCAGGTCGTCCCGCTCATGACCGCGCACCTCGGCCGACGCGCCGGGGCCGAACTCCAACGGCCGCTCGACAAAAGCGGTGCGCAAGCCGCAGGCACGGGCGGCGTCGAGGTCGTAGCCGTGCGCCGCCACCAGCATCACCTCCGCGGGCGACACGTCGAACACGCGCGCGGCTCCGGTGTAGACGGCCGGGTCGGGCTTGTACGCGCGGAACACGTCGGCCGACAGGATGCAGTCCCAAGGCAGGCCGGCACGCTTGGCCATGTGGGTGAGCAGTCCGATGTCACCGTTCGACAGGGTGCAGACGGTGAAGCGCTGCTTCAGCCGCTGCAGCGCGGGCACGCTGTCGGGCCACGGATCGAGCCGGTGCCAGGCGCGATTGAGATGGCGGCGCTGTGCCTCGTCGAGCGCGTCGAGCCCGAACCGCGGAAGGATCTCGTCAAGGATCTGCCGGTGCAACTCGTCGACCCGCACCCACGCCGGACCAGCCTGGCTCGCCACCCGCTGCATCGACGGGCCGTAGCCGGCGCGCCAGGCGCTGGCGAAGGCATCGGCATCGACCTGCGGGTGCAGCGCGCGCAGCTCGCGAACGATGCTGCCGTGCCAGTCGACCACGGTGCCGAAGACATCGAAGGCGAGCACCTCGACCGATTGGGCGAGCGCGTGTGGATGGGTCATCTGGAAGGTCCTCTGGGCCGGCGCGGACGAGCCTCTGTCGCTCAATCCGCCGGTGGATGGCCGCGCCGGAACGGACGGTCGCCCATCTCGAAGTCGAGCGTCAAGGCCAGCAACACGCGGATCACGACGATCACGCCCAGCACGGCGGCACTCTCCAGCGTCTGGGTGAAGGTCACGGTACGGATGATGTCGCCGGCGATCAGGAACTCGAGCCCGAGGATGAGCGAGCGGCCGAGGCCGGTCCGCAGTTCCTTGTAGGCAGGCACGAGCCCTTGCGACAGCAGGCGCGGCACGGAAGTAGCGATTGCTGCCGCGAACCCCAGGAGGATGACGGCCACGCCCACGGCCTCCACCCCCGCCCCGACGACACCGAAGGCTTGCTTGATCTCTTCCATGCGGACACCTCCGGCTGACCAGGGAATTCAAGGCCCCGCCGTGCCGGACGGTTGGCCGCACAGCCTGCCTCCATTAAAGGCCAGGCGCAGGTCGCCCGTGTGACCGATGTTTCCGAAGGTCACCGCACCGGCAGGCACGGCGCGGCGCACGCACACTCGACATGGCAGTGACCCCGGGCCGCAAGCGGCTCCAACGATCCAAGGAGAAAGCACATGAACGACGATCGCGTGGAAGGCAATTGGAAGCAGTTCAAGGGCAAGATCAAGGAACAGTGGGGCAAGCTGACCGACGACGACCTCGATGTCATCGCCGGAAAGCGGGACCAGCTCGCCGGGAAGATCCAGGAGCGCCATGGCGTCGCGCGCGACGAGGCCGATCGGCAGATCAGGGACTTCGAGTCACGCAATCCCGACGCGCGCTGGCGCTGAACCTGCGCGACCCGCACCAGCGCCCTGCTGGCGAGCGGGTGCGCTGCGGACACGCCGACGCCGGTCCCCGGATGGTCGCCTGGGAGGCGACTGCGACCGCGCGTGTCCCTATTCCATTGACTCGAGCGCTTCCCTGCCTTGCATGGCCGCCCAGCACGGTGTCTTGCTGGACCGCGGCTTGCCTGGCTGCTACAGGCTCGGCTGCTCGCAATTTCCAAGTGTCGGCCCGCTGACCCACCCGCCGCCAGGCGCTCTGCGCGGCGACAGGCCAGGCCCATCCAGGGGCCGCCGAAACACCCAGGCTCGCCCGATCCGCCCCCACATGGGCCACTTCGGCTGACGCGGACTTTCTGGCAATTGCGTCCTTCGCCGAACTGCAGCTAGAATCGCGCCCACTACAGACCTCTAGAGGACTAGATCACCTTGGAACTTGTCGACGCCGCCGCGGAACCAGGCCTCAGCCGATACGCGGCCATTGCGGCCGGGCTTCGCGAGCGCATCGCCGCGGGCGAGTGGCCGCCCGGCACCGCCCTGCCGTCCGAGCAGGTCCTTGCAGCCCAGCAGGGGGTGGCAATGGCCACCCTGCGCCGTGCGCTCGAACTGCTGGCCGCCCAAGGACTGCTCGAGCGAGTCCACGGGCGCGGGACCTTCGTGCGCGCATCGCTCGCCGGGGCACCCATGCTGCGGTTCTTTCGCTTCGGCGACGGCTCGGGCGAGGTACCTGCCTCGCGCATCGTGAGCCGGCGCAAGGTTGCGGCGCCGGCGCAGATCGCGCAGCGCCTGGGGCTGGCCAAGGGTGAGCCCGTGCTGCATCTGCTGCGGGTGCGCTCGTTGGGCGGCAAGCCGCGTTTGCTGGAAGACCTGTGGCTGCCGCTGCCCATGTTCCAACCGCTGGCCGAACTGCCCATCGCGCAGTGGGAGGATCTGTTCTACCCCATGTATGCGCAGCGCTGCGGCGTGCACGTGCAGCGCGCGACCGATGAGATCGGCTTCGGCACCCTGGGCGCCGCGCAGGCGGCGCACCTGGCGCTGCCGGCGGGCCATCCCTGCGCGCGCGTGGCGCGGCGCGCCCATGACCTGGCCGGGCGCTGCGTCGAGGTACGCACCACGCTTGGCGATGCGCACGCCTTTCATTACACCGTCCAAATCACTTGACTGGAATGTTCATGCACAAACCCATCAGCGGCCGACGCCGCCAACTGCTCGCCGCCGCAGGCGCCATGATCGCCACGCCTTTGATCGCGCGAGCGCAGGACCCGATCGCCGGAGGCCGGACGATCACGTTGGTCGTTTCATATGCCGCAGGCGGGGGCGCCGACCTGATGGCGCGCGTCATCGCGCCGCATATGTCGCGAGTCCTGGGACAGACGGTCGTGGTGGACAACCGCCCCGGCGCTGGCGGTCAGATCGCGGCCGCTCACGTGGCGCGGGGCGCGGCGGACGGCTCGCAGTTGCTGGTCGATGCGTCATCCTTCGCCGTGAACCCTGCGCTGTATCCCAAGCTGCCGTACGACACGAACACCGCGTTCGCGCCGCTCGCGGTGCTCGCGATTTTCCCGAACGTGCTGGTGTGCAACCCCGCCTTTCCGGCAAAGACGGTGGGCGAGTTGGTGCGCATGGCGAAGGAGAAGCCGGGCTCCATCGCCTATGCCTCTTCGGGCAACGGCTCGGCGCAGCATCTGGCCGGCGCGCTGTTCGAAGATCGCGCCGGCGTGACGCTGCAGCACGTGCCCTACAAGGGAGGCGGTCCGGCCATGAACGACGTGATGGCGGGGCAGGTTCCCCTGTTCTTCGCGAACGTGGCTTCGTCGCTGGGGAACATCCAGGCCGGCAAGCTTCGGCCGCTCGCCACCACGAGCACGCGACGCGCCCATTCGCTGCCTGCCATTCCGACGATCCAGGAAGCCGGTGTGCCGGGCTATGAGGTGCTCGAATGGAATCCGGTGCTCGCGCCTGCAGCCACGCCGGCGCCGGTGCGCGAGCGTCTGGCGGCCGCTGTGGCCAAGGCCATGGCCGAACCCGAGGTGATGGGTCGTGTACGGGCATTGGGCGGTGAGGTGTTCACCGGCGGCTCGGCCGAAGCGGCCGAGTTCATCAAGAAGCAGCAGGCGCTTTGGGGCGCCGTGGTGCGCGAACGCAAGATCACCATCGGCTGAGCCCGGGATGGCGGACACCTCCTCATTGCCTCCCGGCTGGGACTGCCATGTCCACGTGTTCGATGGAAAGGCACCCTCGGCCGGCGCCCATTACCACCCCCTGCCACGGCCGCTGCCGGAGATCGAGGCGATCGCGCGGGCGCAAGGGTGTGGGCACCTGGTCCTGGTGCAGCCAAGCGTCTACGGAACCGACAACGCCCTCATGCTGCAGGCATTGCGGGCCGCCGGGGGCAGGCATCGGGGGATCGTGGTGCTGCACGGCGCCGAGACCGAGGCCGAACTCGACGCGATGCATGCGGCCGGCGTGCGCGGCATCCGCTTCAACCTCGTATCGCCGGTAGGCAGCGCGATGGGGTCGGTGGCGATGCAGTTGGAACGCCTGGCCCCTGCCCTGCACGAGCGAGGCTGGCATGTGCAGTGGTATGCGCGGCCTGCAGACCTGCGGCAACTCGCTGCCTGGCAACGCGGTTTCCGATTGACCTTCGTGCTGGATCATCTTGCAGGCCTCACGCCGGCCCATGCCGACGACCCGGGCGCGTGGGATCCGCTGCGCGAGCTGGCCGAAGCCGGATCCTGGATCAAGCTGTCCGGGTGGTACCGCCTGCAGATGGCCCCACCCTACGACGCCGTGAAGCCACTGGTGAGGCGGGTGGCCGAGCTCTTCCCAGGACGAATGGTGTGGGGCAGCGACTGGCCGCACACGAGCATGTCCCCGGAAGCTCTTCCCGGATATGCAACCGTGTGGCAGCCGGTGCTGCAGTCGCTCGGTGAGGAAACGGCGCAGCGCGTGCGCGAGGCCGGCGCGATTCTCTACTGCATGCGCGGGGAAAGCTGAAATGCCATGAAGTGCGATGCCAGTCCGATCGTTGGGTCCGGTTCTCGCTGTCTAGAGCGCCCCCGCTGATAAATGATGGCGTGCTGAATCGCTTGGAAGGCGGAGGTGCCGATGGAGCAGCTATTCGGGGCTCAACATGTGGATGGATCGCGTGCGTGCGCTTCAGGGGATGGAGCGTATGGGCACGGTCAGCAAACACGTTTATGGCATCTTCCCCAAGTGGATTTCGACCTTACCTGCGCACGAGGTTCTGCTCCGACATGGCGGACGTCTTGGGATTGATGACAGCAGTGCGTGCGGCGATCAACGGGTTCCCGGCCGACCGAGTGGTGTCCGGGACAGACTTCCCCCTGGAATCCCAAGCATGGAGGCACTGCGGACTTTGAGAACGAGACCAAGGAACTTGTCTCCAGCGGGATGCGCTATTGCGTCCGAGCGCGCGCGCCTTAGTCTCACCTCAAAGCACAGAAACGCCAGTCGATCAAGGCTTCTTCTCCGTTAGGAACTGACCCTCGACTGATCCTGCATTCCGCTGTCGACGCGTATACCCATCGAGCCCGCCTTCAATCGCCCACTCCGCGAAGATGGAAGCAGATGGCTCGAACTCCCGTGGGACCCAGTCAGCCGTGAGCTGGTCCTCGTCGGCGTAGTACTCCACGAGGCCACCCGCAGGACAATCGAAGTACCAGAAGTAGGCCGAGGACACCGGGTGGCGGCCCGGGCCAAGTTGAGTGGCCCAGCCGAGCCTCGAGAAGTTCAATCCACCACCGAACACCTCGTGGATGTCGCGCACAGTGAACGCCACGTGGTTAAGCCCGGTTTTGCCGGATGGAAGCTGCAGGAGAAAGAGGTCATGATGGCCTCCGTCGGCCGCGCACCGCAGGAATGCGCCGCGGCCTGGATAAGTATCTGACGCGCAAAAGCCCAGCTTTGTTTGGTAGAACGCAGCAGTGCGCGCTAGGTCAGCTACGAAGAAGACCACATGCCCAACCTCGATCGGCCTTGCTTGTTCGTACATGGGCGCCGCCTGGTTGACCCGCGGCTTGGCGTTCCACGTGTTCATCTGCGCGCACTCCAGCGCGAGCTCGCGCTTTCGGGTCACTTGCAGGCATACTCGCAAGCCCTGCGGATCGAGACAGCCTACGCGTCGCACCCCATTCACCCGTTGATCAAAGAATAGCGGCTCGCCGGCAACTGCTGCGGCGAATTGCTCTAGATCGCCCTCCGACTGAACGCCCCAAACCACTTCCGCCAGCGTCGAGGGTGCTGCGGCCGCGCCCTGCCGCTGTCTGTTGGAAGAATCCTCCACCCGTACGCGACAGCCGTTCTGGCACTCGAAGACGCAATGGCTGCCGTGCTCGGCCACCAGCGTCAAGCCCCAGTCGAGAAAGAATTTGCGGCACGTCGGCAAGTCGTCCACGCAGTAGGTTATCTCGTCGATCCCAAGCACGCTCATGTCGCGCGTCTCCCTTTACGCCGCCCAAGGAAGCGGCTCATCGTTCAATCCCCAGTAAAGGCTCTTCTGATCCATGTACTGGACGATGCCACGCCGGCCCTTCTCCCGGCCCAGCCCGCTTTCCTTCCAGCCGCCAAACGGCGTCGAGATCGAAAGCTGTTTGTAGGTATTGATCCACACGGTACCGGCTTGGATGGCGCGGCCAAGGCGCCACGCTGACTTGTAGTCCCGCGTCCAAATACCCGCGGCCAGGGCATAGGAGCTTTCATTGGCTTGCTGAACGAGATCGGCTTCGCTATCAAAGGGCATCGCAACCAGCACCGGTCCGAATATTTCATCCTGCGCTGTTCGGCAGCTATTGCCGAGACCTTCAATGATGGTCGGACGGTAGAAAAATCCGTGCTCGATATCAGGCCGCGAGCCTCCTATTCGGATCCGGCCACCTTCGGAAAGGCCCAAGCTGACGTAGCGCTCAACGCTGTCGCGATGCGTCTCCGTGATCAGCGGGCCGATCTGCGTTGCCTCCGAACGTGGATCGCCGACTCGTAAGCGCTCGGCGCTCGCGGCGAGCGCGTCCATGAACGCCGGGTAGATCGAACGGGCAACAAATAGCCGGGAGCCCGCAATGCAAGATTGGCCCGACGAGCTGAAGATACCGAACAGCACACCGTTGACGGCATGGGCGAGATCCGCGTCCTCCAGCACGATGGTCGGCGACTTACCGCCAAGTTCCAGCGAGACCGGCATCATCTTGGCTGCGGCTATCCCGGCGATGTGCCTTCCCGTCCTGGTCCCCCCGGTGAAAGAGACGCGCCGTACCAGTGGATGCCGGGTGATGACATCGCCTATCACCGATCCTTTGCCAGGTAGCACGCTGACCAAGCCGCGAGGCACCCCCGCCTGCTCGCACAGGCGCGCCAATTCCAGCGCCATCAGTGGGGTCGCTTCGGCCGGCTTGAGCAGCACCGCGTTGCCGGCCGCTAGCGCAGGTGCCAGCTTCTGCGCCTCACTGGCAATGGGCGAGTTCCATGGCGAGATCCCCGCAACGACGCCCAGCGGCTCATGCACGCTCATGCTCAGGTATGCCCCACGGGAGGGAGTGATGTCATCCTCAAAGGTTTCGAGTGCAGCGGCGAAGAACTGGAAGGTTCCGGCCGCGCTCCCAACTAAAGCGCGGGTTTCCCTGATCGGTTTGCCGTTGTCCAGGCTTTGCTTCAAAGCCAAAGCCTCGCTGTTTTCCCGAATAAGCTGCGCCACGCGGTGCAGGACCGATGCCCTCTCATGGGGGAGTCGCTGCGCCCAGCCACTGGTGCGAAACGCTACGGACGCACGGTCCACCGCTTCGTCCACATCGGCCGTATCGGCGGCGCGCAGGACAGCGATAGGGTTTTCCGTTGCAGGGTCGACGTCTACGAATTCGTCTCCCCTGCCTAGCCGCCATTCGCCACCCACGCAGATCTGGAGTTTCTGAAGCTGCTTCATCAAACGGCAGTCCTTCCGTGAGCCGCCAACGCCGGCACTTGGATCGGCCGATTCGTCGGCGGCCCGGCGAACGAGCGCGGGAACGGTCCAACGGCTAGCATGTCGATCTCTAGCAGGAACGGTCCCTCGTGCGCGAGACCCTTGGTTAAGGACGCCTTGAAGTCGGCCATGCGCTCGACCCGTGCGTAGCTCAGATGGATGGCATCGCAAACCTTCTGGTAGTTCGGCGTGAGCAGGTCAGCGTAGCAACGACGGCCGCCGTAGTTGGCGTCCTGGATGTTCTTGATCACGCCGTAACCCTTGTCGTTCATGAGCAAGATCAGCAGATTCGCCTCTTCCTGAACCGCCGTCACGAGCTCACCCAGGTTCAGCACGAAGCCCCCATCACCGGCCAGGCAGATCGTCTTCCGGCCGGATCCCGCTGCGGCGGCTGCGACTGCGGCGCCGATCGCCATCGGCATGCCGAGGCCGATGCCGCCGCCCACCGCATGAACCGCGGCAGTAGGTTCGAACACGCGCAGCTGGCGATTGCCCCAGATGCTGTTGGAAAGCGTCACGTCCCGTACCCAATTGAAGTTGCGGCCGACCGCCTGCTGCAGTTCCTCGACCATCTGCCTGTAGGGCCCAATGCCTTCCATCACACCACCAATGGCCTGCTCATGGGCGCGTCGAAGGTCGGTTAGCAAACTGGCATCGGCCTGATAGCTTTGCCCCTCGAGTCGATCCGCCAACTGCTCCAGCGCCAGGGCAGCATCGCCGCAGACGAAGCCATCGCTCTCATACCCACGCCCTTCAGTGGCCGGATCGATGTCGATCCGATACAGAGGGCGCGGCAGCACCAGCTCGAACTGCAACGTTTCACCACCGCGCAGGCGCGAACCGACCACCAGCATCGCGTCGCAAGTCCGATACAGGTCCTGGATCGGCTTGTGCATGCTGTAAGCGCCGATGCTGCCGGCGTCGTCTTCGGGGACGATGCCACGCCCTTGAACACTGGAGACAACGCCAAATCCGAGGCGCTGCAACCGCTGCACGACCGCGCGGGCGTGTCTCGCGCCGCCACCCAGCCACAGCATGGGGCGCCTTGCCCTAGCCAACTGCTCGGCCAGCCGATCCAGTGCCTGCGGTTGAGGCGCCAGCGGCTGCACCGGGACTGGGAGAAGATCTTCCGGCATGGACGTGACGGCCGACTGGATATCGATCGGGATCTCCACGCTGACTGGACCCGTGGGCGCGGTCGTGGCCGCCTGCACGGCTTGCTTCAACGTTCCGAGCAACGTCTCGATGCTGCGCACCCTGAACGCCGCCTTCGAGATGGACTTCAGCATGGAGAGCTGGTCGGGCGCCTCGTGGATGTAAGACATGTTCTTGTCCAGGTATGGCGTTTCGATCTGCCCGGTGATGTGCAGCACCGGCGCGCCCGCGATCAAGGCCTCCAGCATGCTGCCGGCGATGTTGCCGGCAGCGGGACCCGTGCTCGTGATGCACACGCCCAGCGTGCCGGCCGAACGCGCATAGGCATCGGCCATGTTGCCGGCACCAGCCTCGCCCCTTGCGGGGACGAACCGTATCGCCCCGCGTTGTGCAACAGCGTCAAGGATGGGCATGTTGTGAATCGATATCACGCCAAAGGCAGCCTTGACCCCGCACTGCTCCAGGAACGCTGCAACGATGGACCCGCCGGTGGCGAGCTGGTCTGATGAATCACGCATGACGGGAATGTCCTCCAGAGATATCCAGGTGTGAGCCAGTGGTGTATGAGGCTAGCGGTGACGCGAGGAACAGGATGGCGTTGGCTGCTTCCGCGGGCAGGCCGAAGCGCCCTAACGGGATATGCCGCATTTGCGCTTCGGCCTGAGTCCAAGCCTGCCAAGCCACCAACGGGTCTTCGCGCTGACGGAATCGGCGCGTCCATTGCGCCGATTCGACGATGCCGACCAGGATGCCGTTGACGCGCACACCGTCCGGCGCGAACTCGGTAGCCAGTGACCTCACGAGATTGAGCAAGCCCGCTCGCGCCGCGGAGGTCGCCACCATATGAGGCTCGGGTTGCCTTGCCAGCAAAGAGTTCACGCAAACGATAGAGGCATCTCCCCGAGCGGCGCGAGTGGCCCGCAGGCTCGGCAGGAAAGCCCGGATCGGGTGAATCACGGAAAAGAACTTCAGCTCAAGTTCCCTTCTCCATTCCGCGTCGGTCGTGGTCGCGAATGTAGACATCCGTCCCTGGCCGGCGTTATTGATTAGCATCGACACGGCGCCAAACGCAGACTCGCACTCGCGCGCGAACTGCTTCACCGCTTCGGGATCGAGCACGTCGCAGGCTTGCGCATGGATCTTCGCGCCAGGAAAGCGCTCGCGAAGCTCGCTAGCGACCGCAGCGACCCGTTCAGCGTCCCTTGCGCAGAAAGCCACCGAGGCGCCGCATTCCAGCATCAGTTCCACAGTTGCCTTGCCGATTCCGGACGAGCCGCCGGTCACCACCGCCACCTGACCTGCGAGCGCTTCAGGGGAAAAGAAAGCGGCGGGTGCCGCACGAAGACTGGGCATTGAACTGGCTTTCATGGGCGTTGTGGCTCGGACCCAGCCATCTGCGAGATCGCCGCAGCCACGGCTTGCGGCCGCTCCACGGGACTGGCGTGACCCGCACCCACGATCAGCTCGAGCGGCATGCCGCACCTAATCGCAACTTCCCCGCAAGCAGCGGGTTCGGTCACCACGTCGCGCTCCCCGCAAAGCACGCGAACGGGCACGGGCAGCGGCAGATCCGACAACAAATCGGCGCCACACAGCAGCTCGATGGCCTGTCGATAGCCCGCTTCATCCAGCTGTGCCAATGCCAATCTGACCCATGCGAGGTGAGCCGCTGAAGCGCCCTCGCTGACCAGTCGCATGGATCTCGTGTCCGCCAGCCCACCGATGCCGAGTTGCTTCAGCGAGTCAAGGCGGTCGCGGTACACCTTCTGCCGAACGGCCTCCTTGCCAGCTGCCCCGTAGCCCCGCGCCGGGCTGACGAAGACGAGCGCACGTACCTGCTGGGCGAACTGGGGAAACCGACGCACCGCAGCGGCGGCGACGATCGCACCGAGAGAATGTCCCGTCAGGACGAAGTCCCGGGCCCCCAGGCGCGACGCCAGCTCGGATAGCCGCGTCGCGTAGTGAGAGGCGTCGGGCATTGAAGGTACCACGGGGCTCGACTCGCCATAGCCCGGCATGTCCCAAGCCAGCACCCGCGCCCGGTGGCGCAACTCGCGCGCCACATGAACCCACGATCCGGCATTCGATCCGATGCCATGCAGGCACAGCACCAGCGGTCCGGATCCGCACTCGCGAAAGGCGATCCGTGTGCCCGCGCCGAGCACCATGTACCGCGTGGGAAAGTCCGCGTCGAGCCTCTCGAGCTCCGCCGCTGAAGGCATTGAGTCCGTCGTTCCAATCATTACAGACATCCGCTGTCACCGTCTCGGTTCAGTGCATGGCAAAGCCGCCGTTGACGGGCACCAGCTGGCCCGTCACGAAACGCGAGAGGCCGGACAGTAGGTACAGCGTCGTTCCGCACACGTCAGCGGCGGACTGCTCGCGCGGAATGGCGCGGCCATCGAGGTACAGCTGGTGGCGCTCTATGGGCACGTATTCGGTCGCCTCCACCAGCGTCAGTCCAGGGGCGATCGCGTTCACGGTAATCGAATCCCCTCCCCACTCGCGCGCCAGTGACCGCGTCATGGCGATCACGGCGCCTTTGCTTGAGGTGTAGGCAAGAAGGTTTGGGGAGCCCCACAGCGCCGTGTCCGATGCAATGTTCACCACGGCCCCGCGGCCGCTGCTCGCAAGCGCGGCCCGGCAGGCACGGCTCATCAGCCATGTGCCCCGCACGTTGACCTGCATCACCTGGTCCCAAAGCCCCACCTCGAGTTGGTGAGCGTCGCGCCCGCCCGAGCTGGTCACGGCCGCGCAATTGACGAGTCCGTCCAGCCCTCCCAGCCAGTCGATCGATGCGGCGGCGCCGTCCTCGATCGACGCCGGGTCCCCGACGTCAATGCCGACCGCCCTACACCACCCATGCCGCTGCGCGATTGCGTTTGCCTGATCCAGCGCAAGGTCGGCCAGCAGATCAGCGATCACCACCTGGGCGCCAGCGGCCGCCGCAGTTTCAGCGAACGCCAGGCCAAGCCCGCGCGCGCCGCCAGTGACCAAGATCCTCCGGCCGGACAGCAGCTCGGCGGGAATCTCGCGCTTCAAACTGGCGAGGGCCGCCTCGTCGCGGATCGCTGTCGCTTGTCTCATCGTCATCCTCAGTCCGCCTGGATGCCGAGGTCTTTGATGACCTTACCGAGCGTGCCGTGGGTTTGCGCGTTCATCTTGTAGAGCGCGTCAGGCTCTCCACCGACAACCGTGGCGCCGATGGTGGCCATGCTCGCGACCACGTCCGGCATCTGCAGGATCTCGTTGATGTGGGCATTGAGCTGCTTCACGATCGGTGCGGGCAGGTTCTTGGGCGCCCACAAGCCGCTCCAGGCCACCACATCGATGTCTGGATATCCCAGCTCCCGGAAGGTGGGAACGTCCGGCAAGAGGCTCGTGCGCTCAGGCGAGGCGACCGCCAGGGCAACCAGCTTTCCACTGGTCAGGTGTGCCGCCACGGGGCCGATGGTGACGTAGGTCAGAGGCACCTGACCGCTCAGAACGTCGTTCACCGCCGGCGCGACACCCTTGTAGGCGACGTGACCCGCCTTCATGCCCGTGGAGCGATTGACCAGTTCTCCAAGGACGTGCATCGGTGATCCGGCACCAGGACTGGCGTAGAAGAAGGAACGTCCGCTTCTGGAAGCGGCAACCAGATCCTTGAGGGTCCTGATGCCGCTGGACGAGCTCGCCACCAGAACCAGAGGTTGCTCGCCGGTCAAGATGACAGGCGTGAACCCTGTCAGCGTGTCGTACGCGCTGGAGCCGCCCTTCACCACCAACTGGGCTGTTGAGAAGGTGCTGGGAGCGAGCAAGAAGGCGTGACCGTCGGGCGGCATCCTGCTGACATGTGTCGCCGCAATAATTCCGCTCGCGCCGGGCCGGTTATCCACGGCCACGGGCTGCCCCAGCCGGCGGGACAGCTTGGATCCAATCAACCGCGCCAAAGCATCGGTGTCACCGCCCGCCGGCGCAGGCACGACAACGGTGATCGGCTTGGAGGGATAGGCCTGCGCCCAAACCGGCGCGGCTTGGACGGCGGCAACTGCGAACAGCACGGCACCCAGCAGGCGCCTGGAAACTTGATGCATGGCTAGCTCCTTGATTTCATTGGTTAGCTGGTTTGCGGTGCGCGATCACGTCGATGACGGCGCACCCGCCATAAGGTGCGGCCGAGACCCCGACCACGCTCCTCGCCGGCTTAGTAGGCGGAAACCGGTCCTGAAACTGCTCGTTCGCCTCGCTGCGCAGACTGATATCGACCAGGTAGTAGGTCACCTTCGCCACGTCGGCCAAGCCGAGGCCGACCGTGCCAAGCCGACGCTCTACCTCGTTCAGCGCCGCGTCCAGCGCTGGCCTGCGCCCTGGGACGGGCTGGTGCGTGTCGTAGTCGATCGTGGTGGCACCGGAGACATACACGATCCCTTCGCGCTCATGCACGAAGCTGTAGGGATGTTCGCTGATCATTTGCAAGGGCATGGTTCGGAGCGCGCCAGCCTCAGGGCAACTGCCTGAGGAACTGGACCAGACGCTGCGCCGTCCATTCGCTGCCGTCTGGATCACGCAGGCCCTGGCCATTGACGAAGGCGCACAAAACGTCCAGTTGCGAGACACCTTGGGCGAGGGCCTGCTCCAGCGCTGCGCCGAGGCGCTCCTCTAGGTCGCTTGGCTGATTCGACCGCAGTCGCAAAACACGCTCGACGTCCATGGCCAGCCTCAACGCGAGGTTCCGTGGATCGGATCATCCGGGTGATAGGAAGGCAGCTTTGGCTTGCTCGCGCCAATGATCACGGCAACCAGCGCCTCATCCTCGCCCTCGTTCCTGAACGAGCGGTAGACCCCAGCGGGGACCGACACCAGGTCACGCTCGTTGAGCGTTTCCTCCCAGCGCTCTCCTCCCCTCTCGAATCCCATCACGATGCCGTGGCCGCGGACGATGAAGAAGACCTCTTCGGCATCCTCATGGACGTGGAGCGGCCCACAGGAACCCGCCGGCAGCAGCATGTTGGAGAACGTGAAATGCTCAGCGGGCACCGTATTGCTGTCCTCCATCACCCCGGCGGCGCCCGTGCCAACGTACCGGATCTGCGCGCGCCGGTACTTGGCGTCCACCGCCGACTGGAAGCCCAGCGTATTCCAGTCGTAGTGCCGCGTTCCCAGCCGCGCGATGCGGGACTTCATCAACACAGCAAGGGAACCCGCCCCTTGCGCCTGGCGCTCTGCAATCTCGGTCATGTCGATCTCCTAGTTTCGTATGCGGAACCTAGTTCCGTGGGTGGATGCTAAGAGCTGGTCTAGGATCTTGTCAACAAGAATTGGCAGGTGGGCTGTAGGGGCCTCATCCACCATCGCGGTAGGTCAGGATTCCCCGGCGTTGACACCTCGCCGGAGGTGAGGTAAGTTCCGTCTGCGGAACTATGTTCCGTATGAGGAACCGTCGCTGGCCCACTTCGCTAGCGTCCGCATACATCGAACGGGTTATTCATGGCTACCAACCGACAAACCGAAGCATTGGACAAGATCAGGAACGGCGTGCCCAACAGGTGGTACCTCGTCGCCCGCGAGCAGGAGGTCACCACCTCACCCGCAGCTATTCGCAGGCTCGGTATCGACCTCGTGATCTGGCGCTCGCCTTCCGGGATCCACCTGCTTCAAGATCGTTGCCCGCATCGCGGCGCCAGGTTCTCACAAGGGACGGCATCGGACTCATCGGTGATCTGCCCCTATCACGGCATCCAAGTCTCGGGCGATGGCAAGGTGCTGGAGGTACCCGGCTATCCGGAAGCTGCACAGAAAGGGAAATTCCTGGTCAGGCAGTTCCCGGTCCGGGTGAAGGACGGCGGGGTCTGGGCCTGGTTCGGCGTGGACAAAGAAGCCCCCCCGGGCGAGCTCCGGTTTCCCGCCGAGTTGACGGACGGAAATTGGCACGGTTACCTCTGGACTGGGGAGTGGAAGTGCAACTGGCTGCTTGCACTCGACAACCTAGCCGATCCGATGCACGCGACGTACCTGCATGGCGATACCTACACGCTCAGTGCCGGTGCCAAGGTGGACCGTATGCGAGCCGTGGACATCCCAGACGGATTCCGCATCGAAAAGGAAGGCCAACGGGACGTGAACTTCGACTGGACGGAGTTTTTCGACACGGGCATGTTGTGGGCTCGCCTGGACATCCCGTACCCCCAGTCAGCCGGGCCCGGCGGGCACCTGCGCATCATCGGCACGGTGACCCCGATCGATGAGTTGGCTTGTCAGGTGTATTTCATGCACCTGCGACGCGGTGGAGGCTGGGAGCACGACATGTGGAGACTGCTGTACCGCACAGTGCTATATCCGCGTCACATGAAAGTGTTGGCACAGGACCAAAAGGTCTTGGAAGGCATGCCGCTGGATGCCCGGGAACATGAGTCGCTGTACCAGCACGACTTGGGCATTACGCGCCTGCGGCGCCTCCTGGTGAACGCCGCCGCCGAGTAGCCTCCACTCCCGACGGCGAAGCCTGCGGCCAACAGCGCCCGCTACCGAAACTGTTTTCCGCATAGGGAACCGCAGTTATGCTTGTGCGCCGCGCCACACGAGCCGTGGCGGCGGCTTCCATTCAACTGTGGGTAACTTCCTTGCAAGTCACGATAAACGATCCAAACTTGGTTCCCGCGCTCGACCGAGGCTTGCGGCTGCTCAAGCTGTTCGGTCCCGATCGCCCGGCTCTGTCGTTCACGCAGGTATGCGAGCTCATGGGGCTGCCCCGATCCACCTGCTTCCGGCTGCTGCATACCCTGACGCTGCATGGGTTCTTGTCTTTCGCGGCCGACACCAAGCTGTACCGCCCGGGCCCGGGGCTCCTTTCGCTGGGCTTCGCCTTCATCAGCTCGGTCGATCTCGTCGATATCGCGACCCCGAAGTTGAGGCGTCTTTGCGATCGGCTGCGGGCCAACACCCACCTGGGCATCCTGGAAGGTTCCGAGGTCGTCTATATTGCCCGCGCCCGGGCCGACGCCGAACTCGTCAGCAATATCGCCATCGGCTCTCGCCTGCCCGCGCATGCCAGCCCGATGGGACAAGTGCTTTTGAGTGGATTGGACGACGACGAACTCAAGAGCACTTACGCCGGCCTCAAGCTAGAGAAATTCGGCCCCACGACGCCCAGTTCACTGACGGCCCTCCGTCGAATCCTACAAACGATTCGACAGGACGGCTGCGCGATTGCAAGGTCCTCTATGCACCCGGGAGTTGCCAGCGTGGCCGCGCCGATCTTCGATAGCCGGAAGAAACGGATCATTGCGGCCATCAACGCTGTCGGACCTGAGGCATCGCTGGAGAAGCTCGGGCTCGAAAACGTCGTGGCTCCAGAAGTAAGGAAAGTGGCGGAAGAAATTTCTGCCGAGTTGCATCATTAGGCTCACCCAGCAATCGCCTCGCGATTGGGCTTCGTCGTCTGCGGCGCCCTTCAATCTCTGTTGCTGAAGAGCGAACTGCATCAGATCTCCACTTCCGTTCATGAACACGCCGTCGTTGTCGAAATCGACACCACGCACCGGGAACGGAAAAAGCTGTCGGGCCGTGCTAATCGCATCAATCACCAGCACGCTGTCGCGCGTGAGCACCGGAACGCACTCCGTCCGGCCAGACGCTACGTCCGTCAGCACCAGCGTCTGGATGAAGCTCCCAGGGCGAACCGGTACCGACCGGCGCACGGCGGGGCAGGCGCTTCGAGCAAACGCGCCCGGAGACCTCCCAGAGCGTCGCAAGCGCCTGCTTGACCGGCTCACCATCGGCGTGAGGACGTGCGCGGCGAGCCCTCCTTTGGCTCCGTTTCGAGCAACCGGATGGCGTGTTTGCGGTGGTACCCCGTCGTTGCCACAAACTCGTCCAGGATCGCACCGCGATCGTCTCGATGGGCTGGCGCGGTACCGCGCGCCAACGGCCTGGACCAACTCCTTGCGAGCCCCATGCTGATCTTCCGTAAGCGTCTGCCAAACCCATCTTGAGAGGCGCAGCTAACTGCGCAAGATTGCTGTCCATCTAAGTTTGATGGACAGCAGATGAACGAGCATCGAAAGACCCGGCGGCGGCACAGCGCGCAGTTCAAGCAGGAGGTCGTTGGCGCCTGCCGTGAGCCTGGCGCTTC
>NZ_JAEQNA010000028.1 GCF_016722895.1 Ramlibacter aurantiacus | reverse complement strand
GTCGTCGCGCCAGTTGTCGATGACGCTGCGCATGTGGCTAAGGCTGGCGAACCAGTGCTGGGACAGGCATTCATCCCGGAACCGGCTGTTAAAGCTCTCGATGTACGCGTTCTGCACGGGCTTGCCGGGCTGGATGAAGCGCAGCTCCACCTGGTTCCTGGCCGCCCAGTCCTGCATCGTGCGACCGGCGAACTCCGGACCGTTGTCCGTGCGAATGACCTTCGGCAGGCCCCGTTCGGCCTTGACCTGATCAAGCACGCGCGTGACGTACAGAGCGGGAATCGAGGTATCCACGGCGATCTGGACGACCTCTTTCGTGCAGTCGTCCACGACGGTCAGCGTTTTCACCTTTCGACCATTGGCCAGCTCATCGAACACAAAGTCCATGCTCCAAACCTCGTTGGGTTGCCCGGGACGCACCAGCGGCTGGCGCTCGGTAACCGGCAGCTTCTTGCGCCGACGCTTGCGCACCGCCAAGCCTTCCTCGCGGTAGATCCGCCAAGTGCGTTTGACGTTGATCGCCCAGCCCTCGTGGCGCAGGCGGTTGTGCAGCATCCGATAGCCGTGACGGCGGTGCTGGCCCGCCAATTCCTTCAAGCGCTCACGCAGCGTGTCGTTGCCATCGGTGCGAGGCCGGTAGCGCAGCACACTGGTGCTGATCCCTACCAGTCGGCACGCCTGGCGCTCGCTCAGGCCTTTGCCCTGCAGCTGTCGAACGCACTCGCGCTTGGCCGCCACGGCCGTCACTTTCCCTTGAGCACCTCCCGCATGGCATCGATCTCAAGCATCGAATTAGCCAGCAGCTTCTTGAGCTTGTTGTTCTCCGCCTCCAGCGTCTTCAGGCGCTGGGCGTCCGACACGTTCATGCCGCCGAACTTGGCCTTCCAGGCGTAGTAGCTCGGCTCGGAGAAGCCGTGCTTGCGACACAGCTCCTTGACCGGCAGGCCGGCATCGGCCTCACGCAGGAAGCCAATGATCTGCTCCTCGGTGAATCGCTTCTTCATCGTCCAATTTCCTCGCAGGATTGATTGGACTCCAGATCGTCACGTGGCTGATCTCAGGGGGCAG
>NZ_JAEQNA010000027.1 GCF_016722895.1 Ramlibacter aurantiacus | reverse complement strand
TATGAGGTGACGATTCACGAGTCGCCCATTGCGGTGGAGGGGTGGAGCGGGGCGGGGTTGACCGTCATTGATCCGCAGACGGGGGCGGGGGGGTATTTGATTGAGGGTGGGGCGCGGGGTGGGGCTTTGGTGTTGCCCGGCATGCTGCTCGCAGCGCTCTCCGTAGCAGGATTGTTCCTTTTCACTAACCCGGCCGTCTTTGCAGTTGCTGGAGTGGCTGGCTTCATTGCGCACACGCTGATGGCGCTTGCGTCATCTGAACGGCAGGATGATCTATTCGAATATCACGCCGCTCGCTTGGCGGCGCTGGTCGGCTTATTGATTAGTGGTGTCGTACTCGGGGGCTATGTTGTCATGTCGCTTCCGCCGTTGTTTGTACTAACTGTACTCGCGTCTATTGCGGCAACAATCCTGTCCTTCGTTTTGCTAATTAATTCACGGAGATAAGATGAGTGCAAAATGTAGAAAAGGCTTCTCTGCTGAGCAAAAGAAGTACTCCATTTATTTGCTTGCTGCTGAACTGGTTAGCTTGGGTCTGACGCTGTGGCTTCTTGTCGAGAGCTTCTGGTAGCTGCTCACCCTCGGCGTCGAGTATTGAATGACAGGTGCCTGATGCCGATTGCGGTGGAGGGGCGGAGCGGGGCGGGGTAGCTCGCTACATTCCTGCCGTCATTTGGCTCGCGCGCAGGAATATTGTTTTTAGTTGTCCAAGTCTTTTTGACTTAATTTGAGCGCCATGCCTGTTGTTGCAATACTGCTTTTGTGCCTGGGGATCGGGTGGATGCTGTTCAAGCGCCCCAGCTTCCCAGTTGGTATGTTTTTGAACGCGCGGCCCATAATATACAGCGAGCGACCTCTGTGGTCGCATTTTCATCGCTGCTCGTTGTTGTTGTGGTCGGCGCGAAATACAAGACAATAATTCAATCGCTCCTGTGATGAGCCGAATAGCCAAATTAATAGCGCAGCAATCCCACCGACATCGTCGGGTTGCTCGCCGCCGGCCCGCGCGGCGAAGCCGCCACGGTCGGTGACGTGCTGGGCACCCGCCGCATCCGGCAGGAGCACCCGGCGGTGCTGGCCGGCACGCTGCCCTACGTGACCGTGCAGCCCGGCG
>NZ_JAEQNA010000026.1 GCF_016722895.1 Ramlibacter aurantiacus | reverse complement strand
GCCAGCACATCACCCAGCGTGTTCAGCGCAGCCAGCTGCGAAGGCGCCACCTCGGGCAAGCCGGGCATGCGTTCACGGAAGGCCGAGAGGATCTCCACGCGCTTGATCGAATCGATGCCCAAGCCAGCTTCCAACTCGAGCGACAGGTCCAGCATGTCGGTCGGGTAGCCGGTTTTTTCGGAGACAACGGCCAGGAGGGTGGTGCGCAGGGCTTCGCTGGACCCAGTCGTCTGCCCTGCAGCCGCCCCCTCCGTTCGCCCTGAGCTTGCCTGTCCTGAGCTTTGTCGAAGGGTCGAAGGGTTCGCGAAGGCTTCGACGAGCTCAGCCCGAACGGAGGGGGTGGGCGCGCATTGAACCACCTCACTTCGAACGGAGGGGTTCGAGTCGGCGAGCTGCGAAGCCGCGGCCGCAGGCGCCGCCCCCTGCATGAACGCCAGCACATCACCCAGCGTGTTCAGCGCAGCCAGCTGCGAAGGCGCCACCTCGGGCAAGCCGGGCATGCGTTCGCGGAAGGCCGAGAGGATCTCCACGCGCTTGATCGAGTCGATGCCCAGCCCCGACTCGAGTTCGAGCGACAGGTCGAGCATGTCGGTGGGGTAGCCGGTTTTCTCGGAGACAACGGCCAGGAGGGTGGTGCGCAGGGCTTCGCTGGACCCAGCCCCCTCCGTTCGCCCTGAGCCTGCCCCCTCCGTTTGCCCTGAGCCCGCCCCCTCCGTTCGCCCTGAGCTTGTCGAAGGGTTCGCGAAGGCTTCGACGAGCCTGTCCTGAGCTTGGTCGAAGGGCTCAGCCCGAACGGAGGGGGTGGGCGCGCATTGAACCACCTCACTTCGAACGGAGGGGTTCGAGTCGGCGAGCTGCGAAGCCGCGGCCGCAGGCGCCGCCCCCTGCATGAACGCCAGCACATCACCCAGCGTGTTCAGCGCAGCCAGCTGCGAAGGCGCCACCTCGGGCAAGCCGGGCATGCGTTCACGGAAGGCCGAGAGGATCTCCACGCGCTTGATCGAATCGATGCCCAAGCCAGCTTCCAACTCGAGCGACAGGTCCAGCATGTCGGTCGGGTAGCCGGTTTTTTCGGAGACAACGGCCAGGAGGGTGGTGCGCAGGGCTTCGCTGGACCCAGTCGTCTGCCCTGCAGCCGCCCCCTCCGTTCGCCCTGAGCTTGCCTGTCCTGAGCTTTGTCGAAGGGTCGAAGGGTTCGCGAAGGCTTCGACGAGC
>NZ_JAEQNA010000025.1 GCF_016722895.1 Ramlibacter aurantiacus | reverse complement strand
TGAATCGCCCCGAGATTCCTGGAGGCCAGTTGGTTTAAGTCAGGCCACCGCGGTGGGGGCCTGATTGGCGAATTGCCGGTAGTAGTTTGCCTCAGCCTCTGCCGGCGGTATGTAGCCGATCGGTTCGAGCAACCGGTGGTGGTTGAACCAGGACACCCATTCGAGCGTGGCCAGCTCCACCGATTCCTTGGTTTTCCAAGGCGCACGGCGGTGGATCAATTCGGCTTTGTAGAGCCCATTGATGGTCTCTGCCAGAGCGTTGTCGTAGGAGTCGCCCTTGCTGCCTGCAGACGGTTCGATGCCGGCCTCGGCGAGCCGCTCGGTGTACCGAATGCTCACGTATTGCGAGCCGCGATCGGAGTGACAAACCAAGCTGCCATCTCGTTCAGGCTGCCGCGCGTACAAGGCCTGTTCAAGGGCGTCCAGCACGAAGTCAGTGCGCATTGAACTGCTTACCCGCCAGCCCACGATGCGCCGGGCAAACACGTCGATGACGAACGCCACGTACAGCCAGCCTTGCCAGGTCGACACGTAGGTGAAGTCGCTGACCCACAGCTGGTTCGGCCGCGCTGCCCGGAACTGGCGATTGACCCGATCGAGCGGACATGGCGCCTTGGCGTCGCTGATGGTGGTTCTCACCACCTTGCCGCGCATCACGCCACGCAGGCCCAGGCGCCGCATCAGACGCTCCACGGTGCAGCGGGCAACTACGATGCCCTCCCGAGTCAATTGCCTCCACACTTTGTCCGCGCCATAGACCTGCATATTGGCCTGCCACACACGTTGAATCTGCGTGGCCAAGGTCTCGTCCCGAAGAGCCCGCGCGCAGCGCTTGTGCGGGTCCCGTCGAAGCGCAGCATGACGCCAATAACCCGACGGGGCGATCTGCAAGGCCGTGCAGATCGGCTCGACGCCGTGGGTCTCGCGGTGCTTGTCGATGAAGTCGTTCAGGACTTCAGTCGGCGGTCGAGCTCCGCCTGGGCGAAAAACGCGCTCGCCAGCTTCAGGATCTCATTGGCCCGACGCAACTCCTTGACCTCACGCTCCAGGTCCTTCACGCGTTGAGCTTCGCTGGTCGTGACGCCCTCGCGCACCCCGGTATCGACCTCCACGCGCTTGACCCATTCCAGCAGCGTCTGGGGCACGCAGCCGATCTTCGGCGCAATCGATTCGACTGCCGCCCACAACGACGGGTATTCCCCCCGGTGCTCCTGCACCATCCTCACCGCGCGCTCACGCACCTCCGG
>NZ_JAEQNA010000024.1 GCF_016722895.1 Ramlibacter aurantiacus | reverse complement strand
CATCTCGTTCAGCGACGTCGACCTGACCGACGTCCACAGCGTGAGCGCCGTCACCGCCAGTTCGGGCGCCCTGGGTACGCTCACCGCCAGCGTCACCACCGACACGACCAACACGGGCACCGGGGGTGTGGTCACCTGGAACTACAGCGTCCCGGCCTCGGCCGTCGAGTATCTGGCCGCCGGCCAGCCCAAGATCGAGACCTTTACCTTCACGATCTCCGACGGCAATGGCGGCACGGTGGAGCGCACTGTCTCCGTCACCATCACCGGCACCAACGACGGTCCGATCGTGTCTGCTGAAGACGTCACCGGCGCCGTGACCGAGCTGGTCACACCTGCTAGCAACCTCACTGACTCCGGCACCATCTCGTTCAGCGACGTCGACCTGACTGACGTCCACAGCGTGAGCGCCGTCACCGCCAGCTCGGGCGCCCTGGGTACGCTCACTGCCCAGGTCACCACCGACACGACCAACACGGGCACCGGCGGCGTCGTCACCTGGAACTACAGCGTCGCCGCTTCGGCCGTCGAGTATCTGGCTGCCGGCCAGCCCAAGATCGAGACCTTTACCTTCACAATCTCCGACGGCAATGGCGGCACGGTGGAGCGCACTGTCTCCGTCACCATCACCGGCACCAACGACGGTCCGATCGTGGCCGCTGAAGACGTCACCGGCGCCGTGACCGAGCTGGTCACACCTGCTAGCAACCTCACTGACTCCGGCACCATCTCGTTCAGCGACGTCGACCTGACTGACGTCCATAGCGTGAGCGCCGTCACCGCCAGCGCCGGCGCCCTGGGTACGCTCACTGCCCAGGTCACCACCGACACGACCAACACGGGCACCGGCGGCGTCGTCACCTGGAACTACAGCGTCGCCGCTTCGGCCGTCGAGTATCTGGCCGCCGGCCAGCCCAAGATCGAGACCTTTACCTTCACAATCTCCGACGGCAATGGCGGCACGGTGGAGCGCACTGTCTCCGTCACCATCACCGGCACCAACGACGGTCCGATCGTGTCTGCTGAAGACGTCACCGGCGCCGTGACCGAGCTGGTCAGCCCGGCAGGCGACCTCACCGACTCGGGCACCATCGCCTTCAGCGATGTCGACCTGACCGACGTTCACAGCGTCAGCGGCGTCACCGTCTCGGAAGGCGCCCTGGGCACCCTCACCGCCAACGTCACCACCGACACGACCGGCAACGGCACCGGCGGCGTGGTCACCTGGAACTACAGCGTCGCCGCTTCGGCCGTCGAGTACCTGGCCGCCGGCCAGCCCAAGGTCGAGACCTTCACCTTCACCCTCAGCGACGGCAATGGCGGAACGGTGGAACGCACCGTCTCCGTCACGATCACCGGCACCAACGACGGCCCCATCGTCGCTGCTGAAGATGTGACCGGCGCCGTGACGGAACTGGTCACACCTGCTAGCAACCTCACCGACTCCGGCACGATCTCGTTCAGCGACGTCGACCTGACTGAC
>NZ_JAEQNA010000023.1 GCF_016722895.1 Ramlibacter aurantiacus | reverse complement strand
CCGGCATCGGCCTCACGCAGGAAGCCAATGATCTGCTCCTCGGTGAATCGCTTCTTCATCGTCCAATTTCCTCGCAGGATTGATTGGACTCCAGATCGTCACGTGGCTGATCTCAGGGGGCAGGGCACCCCGATTCCGTGGTTCGTCACGCTCACCTACGCGGAAGCAGACGCCTGGATGCCAGACCACGTGTCCATCGCAACCGAGCGATTCCGTCGCTGGTGTCAGCGAAACGGATACGGGTGCAAGTACACGTGGGTCGCCGAGATTCAACCAGGCCGCGCGAGACGCACCGGCAAAGAGGTCGTGCACTACCACTTCATCGCGTGGCTTCCACCCGGCGTGGTGATGCCGAAGTGGGATATGGCGCAGGGCCGACGCCGCGCTTTCTGGCCCCACGGCATGACGAACACGCAGCCCGCGAAAGCGGGCATCGGCTACCTCATGAAGTACTTGAGCAAACTTGGTGAGTTCACTGAGTTTCCGAAGGGTTTGCGTCTGTACGGAATCGGAGGACTGGATGCAGGTGGACGCGCAATCAGAACGTGGCTCAATCTTCCCGAGTGGGCCAAGTGCTCCCATGGGGTGGGAGACATCTTCCGGAAGTCGGGTCGTCTTGTGGTGCCCGCAACAGGAGAAATTCTTAGCTCTCCCTACTCTGTGTCCGTGCTGCCCGGTGCGCTCCTCGTGCGTGCCATTGGCCCGGTTCCAGAGAGACGCCATTGCGGGCCGTATTCGACCCTGCCGCAGCGGGGGGAATCCGCGTGCTGACGATTCCCCCCTTTCTCCTGAGTCCTGAGGAAGTGCAGGAAATCACGGGTTTCAAGTTGCCTCGCCTCCAGGTGGACTACCTGCAACGCAAGGGGTGGCGCTTCGAGGTGAACGCGATCGGCCGTCCGATCGTGGCCCGCAAGTACGCCGAGAGGATGCTTGGATGCGGTGATGAACCCGCGCAGGTTGTGCGACCGAACTTCGGCGCGTTGAGGGCCGTCTGATGGGTCGCCGTCGCCAAGGCAACTTCGACGATCCTCCCCGCTTCCACAAGAAGGGGAAGACTTGGTACCACGTGAGCGGATCCGCGCCGCGCGTCTGGCGGAAGCTCTCGACAGACAGGGCCGAAGCGCTCCGCCTCTGGGCACAGCTGGAAGGCGTGAAAGAGGACGACTCCGGCCGCACGCTCGCTGTCATTGCAAAACGCTACGTGCGCGAGGTCTACCCGACGAAAGCCGTTCGCACGAGGAAGGACAACGACAAGGAGCTTACGCAACTCCTGCGCGTCTTCGGCCACATGCCCATCGACGCGATCCTGCCAATGCACATCCGCGAGTACATGGACATTCGCGGCCAGACCGCAAAGGTGCGGGCAAACCGCGAGAAGGCTCTGTTCTCCCACATCTTCAACAAGGCTCGGGAGTGGGGGTACACGGCGGCGCAGAACCCGTGCCAAGGAGTCAAGGGGTTCCGGGAGGCCGGGCGCGACAGGTACGTGACGGATGACGAATTCGCTTGCGTGAAGGCGCACGCCCATCACACTGTTGCCGACGCCATGGACCTCGCCCTTCTCACCGGCCAGCGGCCTGCCGACGTGCTGAAGCTCCGACGCACGGACATTCGGGATGGCGCACTGTGGATCGTGCAAAACAAGACAGGCGCCCGGCTTGGAATCGAGGTCACCGGGGAGCTTGCAGCATTGCTGGACCGCCTCAACTCGCGCCCGAAGGCCGTTAGCCCGTTCCTCATCCAGGATGGCAACGGGCAGCCTCTCTCGCAGTCCGCACTGCGCGCACGCTTCGACAAGGCGCGGAAAGCTGCAGGGGTGAGCTTTCAGTTCCGCGATCTCCGTGCCAAGACGGCGACAGACACTGGCGACTTGGCTCACTCCCAGAAGCTCCTCGCCCATAGAAACCGAGACATGACTGAGCACTATGTGAGAACTCGCGTCGGCGAGCGGGTCCCTCCTTTACGGTAGCCTATTCCCTACCACTCATGAGGGGCTTGATGTGCTACCCTCAAATCGATTTTCTGCGGAGGAGCATGACTTCAGGAAACCTCCCGACAAAGCTCGGGAAAGAGCCTCTAATCGACGTCCTCTTTGAGGTCCGTGAATCGCCCCGAGATTCCTGGAGGCCAGTTGGTTTAAGTCAGGCCACCGCGGTGGGGGCCTGATTGGCGAATTGCCGGTAGTAGTTTGCCTCAGCCTCTGCCGGCGGTATGTAGCCGATCGG
>NZ_JAEQNA010000022.1 GCF_016722895.1 Ramlibacter aurantiacus | reverse complement strand
GGCGCAGGCGTCCGGGCACGCGGGTTTCGATTGGGACGGCCAGGCCTACCTGAAGCCCACCGGGTGGATCGCGGCGTCCGATGGCTTTCTGGTGCTGGACCACGATGTCGACGGGAGCGTCGACGGAGCCCGCGAGCTGTTCTCCAACCCCCTCATCGCCGATGCGGGAAAGGGGCTGCGCATCCTCGCCGCCTACGACGCCAATCAAGACGGACGCATCGACGTGCAAGACCCGGTGTTCAACCACCTGCGCGTCTGGCAAGACCTGGACCAGGACGGCAACAACACACGCTGGCTTGCGTTGCCGGGCGACGCCGGGCAGGTGGTGCAGCGACGCGCATGCGCGTGCGCTTGCCTGGAGGCCTGACCACATGCGCCAACGTCTACTCGTCGCATTGCTGGCTTGTTCATTGATCTCTTGTGCCGGCGGGCAGCAGGAGAGCGCGCGGGCCGGGCGACCGCTCGACTTCACGCCAGAGGAGAGAACGCTTTTCGTCGATGTATCGCTTGAAATGAACCGCATTTCATTGCCGCTTGCTTTCCCGGCTGGAGGGATTGCTGCATGGATGGATTCGGATCGGGTGATCTATTCGACTGTTGAAATCCCCGGGGTGTGGAAGGCGCAGCCTGGAGAGCTGCCAAAGGTGATTCTCCTTCGCATCAGTACGAGGACCATCGAAGAGACGCCATACAGGGGTAACTTGCTCTGTTACTCCCCGGGGCGAATGATCATTAGCGCCCCCTTCAAACCGAATGCAGGCGGCCATGATGGTCCTAGGGAACGGTTAGTTGCCGGGCGATTTGGTTCCACGCTTGAGGCGCTGCCGGACATTGAGAACAAGAAAATAATCAGCTTCAGTTGCGATTTGAATCCTATTGTCTCAACCGACAGAGGTATGGACCATACAACACGCATCTCGCTGCTGCCCGGGCATGGCTATCTACGCGTTCCCCGTGGAACCATGCTTGCACAATCAGATGGAGTTCCGCTGTATGGCCTCTACGAGAACGATTCCTCAAAAGTGATGGCACTGCCTGATCTTGGATTCTTCATGCTTACGCGACTTACCTACTTGCGGTGGATTGATGCGTACCTTGTGGACAGAGGACCTCAAGAGGTGACACGCGTGGTTTGGCCCGATGGCCGCCACACGGCAATTCCGCCGCCAGCACTGTTCTCCTCGCTTGGCCCCACTGCTGGAGGGGGGTACACCACGGCTACGAGAGATGGGCTCCTCTGGAATTTCGTGGCTTGGCGAGCTCTTTGGCGAGTGCAGGGGTTGTACTTGCAGGGGAAGTCAGGTGTGCTGCGCCGAATCGACGATGCGTCAGTACCGCATCCGCCTGGAGTGGCTGTATCAGAAGACGGCTGTCGAATCTTTTATGTACGACGCGCTGGGGATCCCTTTAATGCTCGGCTTCCATTGCGACCGACAGTTTTGAATGTCTGTAAGGAGAAACTTGGTGGCTGACTTGAACTTTCCGTCCAACCGCAATCCTCTTCCCGAAGAGGCTGACTTGCTGCGTCTCGGGATCGCTCTGTCTGAGACTGCCTACGCGCTAAACAATGGCGGTGGACCGACCTTGGGGCAGCCGCTAGCGTACATCCCAGATACCGCGCTTGCTGCTCTTCCCGGAGCGCGGTCGCTGAATATCGAATTACCGTCAGGTTTCGTAGTCAGAGGCATTTATAAGGTAGTTGATTCGGGGCTTGATGCTTTAATGGCATACAACCCACGGACCCGGCAAATACTGGTTGGTTTGGCCGGGACTAATGGACTCCCAAAAGATAAGCCGGACACTAGAGAAGACCTAATCAACCTTGGAGCAGGTCATGCAACAGAACTGCTGCTGTCAGACCGATTTAGGTCTGACTTTGAGGCAATTCTGACGGAGGCGGGAGGATCAACGAATATTTCTCAGGTGGTTTGGGCGGGGCAAAGTCTTGGTGGTGCTTCAGCCCCGATCGCTGCCGCGTTGAGCATTTTTGGAGGCTCCTTTGGCGGCCGAAACATTCCGAGCCTTGACTTACGTGCAGACCAGGTCTCCGCTGTGTCCATCAACGGGTTTGGTACCGAATATGCATTGCCTTCCGTCGGTCTGTCGCCCGAACAAATCGCTGAGTTCAACTCCGCGTCCGATCTTCACAGCGTCGTCGTTCACAACCCGCTGCTCGACAAGCCTGACCTGATCTCCCTGCTGGGCGGAGATCGTGGCGGCCGCATTTGGGGACTGCCAGTCGTTGCTACAACAGACTTGGCCGGACTCCACCGGATCAGTTTCGGTGTCGCCGAGGGCCTCGATCTGATTGGGGGAGACCTCACCCAACTCACCGAATACGACCTCCAGTCCCTGGACCACCCGACCCTCAGCGCACGGATGCGCGACATCGCGGGCTTTCTGCCGATCGCAAACAACGATGTCTCGCTGGCGTTGGCTGGTTACGCGGCCCTGCTGATGTCCAGGCCCGGTGAGGCGGCAGGTGCTTTCGGAAAGTTGCTGACCAATTACTTGGGCGTGCCAGAGCCGATCGCCCTGGCGCTAGGAGGCATTGGCGAAGGCTTGTTGCGGCTGCTGCCATTTGCCAATGTGCCGGTGTTCCTGCAAAGCATGACCCTGGCCTACCTGAGCGGACAGGCGATGGGGTCGAGCAACACAGTGGAGCCGGTTCATGCGCAGCTTCGGCCGGGCTACGTGAGGGAGGACGTGACGCCCGTCGGGAGCACGGCCCACTCGATGGGGTGGCGCGTTGTCGTCGATAGGGACCCGCAAACCGGAATACGCATCGTGCGGTATGGCGGCGGTCTAACCGAGGAAATTCACCCGAACGGCGATTCCGTCGTGTCGGATCCGCTCTCCGGTTTAGCCATTCTTGGCAAAGACGGGGGCGGCGTTTTGTATGTGCGGGGGGTGGACGCACAAGGCAACCTCACGATGTCGGCGGTGCCGCTGGTGGCAGGCGATAGCCTGCGACCGGTAGGCGGCGGTGGTTGGCAGGTGTACCGCCAGACCGAAGCAGGCACTATCGAGATGTCGGAGTACCGGGGAAACCGGCAGACCATTGTCGAGGGGTTCTTCGCGGCCGACTCGAACGTCTTCCACCCCACGGGTGCAGGGCGCATGCAAGCCATCCCGTCATGGAAGCCCGCGCTAGCGAACGAGAACGAATCACCGGCAGAAATCGCGCGCTTGAATCGCACGCCTGAGGGGCACCTGCGCGCCACAGTGCAGACCCCCGCAGGGCCGGTCGCCTCCATGCAGGTGTTCGATCACGAGGGCGGGCGCAGTTCGGTCATCACGTTGGACTATCCGGATGGCCGGCGGGAGGTGCTGACCATGGGCACCAGCGGCGAGTTGGTCGGCCGCGAGGTCACGGCGCCGACCGCTGGGGACGGCATTCAAGTCGTCCGCTACGACGATCGGGGGCGCGAGCAGTCTCGGGTGAATACCGCCTACTTCCGTGACGAGAACGGCGTCAGCCGGGTGGAGACCGTCACCACGGTGTCCGGCACCAGGCGCAACACCTATGACGCCGACGGCAACCTGTACCGCTCCGACCCGGTTCCGGGCGTCAGT
>NZ_JAEQNA010000021.1 GCF_016722895.1 Ramlibacter aurantiacus | reverse complement strand
CAACTCGCGGCGGGCGTGGGAATTCAGCGCGGCAGAGCGCCTTTGGATAGCTGTAACATGCTGGACAGTGACACAAGAAGTTGCCGATGATCATTCCCGCGCACCTCAATTTTTTTCAAATCACCGCCTGTGGCTTGCATAAGCGCGATTCCGAAGATAGCTTCGGAATCGATGCTGCCGAGACGTTCCAGCTGATTTACGACTGGGTGGCTGGAAAACCGCTAGAAGACACCATTCCGTGGGACCCGGCAACTGGACGCTCAGGCACGCCCAAATGCTACTGCCACGACGTGTATAAGTGCGACGATTCCGGAGAATATCTCTTTGTCCTCTGGAAATCAGAGGGACAGGGCGGCGGTAGCATTCTGGGGGCACAAGCGACGGCGCCGACGGGCAATTCGCAAGTCATTGAATATACCGAGAACTACCGCGGTAAAAAGGTGATCTGGGGTCATCCCGCATACTACTGGATAGTACCGGCGCTGAACACTGTTATATCCGTAAAGTTCGAAAACTCGGTCTGCGATTCCACCATGCTTCAGGACTGGGTCTCGAAGTGCATCACCAATAGAGTCACTCATCCAAATAAGGTACGAACGGAGACTGATGCAGGATTTGTTCGTTTTGCGTTCACGACCCCAGACAAGAACCCACTCGTAAAGTACTCGTACCGATTCGACGTTCATCTACGAAGCTTGTCCACTGAGGCTGCTGAGATGACGGATCTGGCACACCGAATTACTCACGTAGTGCGTCGCGAGACCATTCGGCTGCAGGGCGGGACGGATGATCGTGCCGGCTGGGTGAAAATGTTCGATCAGGTTCCATATCTGCCGACCAAGCCCAAGGCAAAAACCCGGCAAGTAGAGGTCCGCGCTGAAGCGAAGCCGTCCACTAAGGAAATCAAGGAAATCATTGAGAAATTTGCGCGTGAAAGCCGCAAACGATCTGATTGGGACAACGTAGGATTCGAGACGGATTCTGGCACCGTTTGGGTTGACAGGTATCGCCTACACGAGACCGTACATGTTAATAAGTCATCGTCGGCTACGGTGATGAGCGCAAGCGACATGCACGCTCAACTCGCAAAAAACCGGGACAGGTTGCTCAAGTCTATTCAGAAGGACGAAGCACTTCTGAAGAAGCGCGAAAAGGCGGCGAAGGCGGCATAGTCATGTGGATTCGCGCGGCGATATACGTCATGCTGTCGGCGGCGGCTGCTTGGGTCTGCAATCGGGTGCAGCTGGAATTCCGGTATGAAGACATCAAGGACTACTTGACACTGCTCAGTGGCGTATCAGGTATGGTCTTTACGATTATGGGAATTTGGATTGCCTTTTTATATCCCAATGCCCTCAGCAGGCTTGTCGATCAGCAAAAGGTTGTGACAGTCGATTTTACTGAATCGTTGTCTGACGCTAAACGTCTTGAGCGAATCGTTGCGGCTATATTGATTTCAGCGCTTGTGATGCTGGGAGCGCTTTTCTTCACGCTGGGTAAGCTGGTTTTCGTTCCGATGTCGTTTTATCAAGAACACAGAATGATCGCAAAATCTTCGGCGCTTGGCATGATCGTCTTTATGACACTGGCGCAAGTCGAGGCCGTGTTCAGCGTGATGTTTGCCAACGTCATGTTCATTAATGACTTACATTGGAAGCGTCAAGAACGTAAGGCCAATGAAGAGCTGTAGATCGGTCCGCTAGGACTGTCTTCCTGTCCGCGTTCCTCGTCATCTAGCAGCAGATTGCATCTCAGCTGTTACTCGAACGGTTTCCACACTGACGCGAATGACACGCGCGAGAAGGCTGACGACCGCTTCTTTATGGTCGGCAAACCGATACGTGTTGAACTTCTCCCGCACCGTCGGATCCTTGGGCTTCCTCTCCTTGTACTGATCAAGAACCCAGTCAAGCGCCGCGCGGTTGCTTAAACGATAGTTCCATGCTGACCTGGGAATTCCGCGCAGAAGCGTTTCACTGTCGATGACGATTTGTCCCTTGTCAGGGTCCGAGCTAAGAATCGTTTTGGGCGTTTGACCAGCAGTGCGTGCCTTGGGGTCAGGGTTGTCGATTCGCTCCACATCAAAAGGCAGAGCGCTCTCGAACTCGAGATGCAGCTTGAGCAGTTCCTCGCCCCATTGAGCCCATTGCCAGAAATCCGCGTAAAAAGGTATCCGCGGGAGCTCGCGTTTGAGGTTCAGTGCGTACTTCGCGACGTATTCCGGGTCCTGCAGAACCCCATAGCAGTAGTGAAAGATCGCCTCTTTGGTAATCTTCCGCGCGGTAGTTCGCTTGCTCGAATTGCCACCCGCGGCCTTGTAATGCGAAGTGAACTGTCGAAGCGCCCAGTCAGTGACGTTGATTGCGGTTCCACCGTCAGCATCGAGTCGGGTGAATGGGAGACATACTGCTCCTGCCGCAGCGCCAACGAAGTGGAGATCCGGCACTCTGTTCACCGCGCAGGCCATCCATGGCTTCTGCGATGTCGGATCGCTCACCACGATGCAGTTCGTTCGGACGTCTCCCTTCCCGAAGATCGAAGGTGTTTGATACTGAACTTCGTTGAGCCTGGGATGATAGTACAGCCATTGTTTTACGTACGGTCGGTACATGGCTTCGATTACCGAGCTTGGATCGTACGAGTAGGCGACATCTCGTCGCAGATCCGCCTTTACCGCGCGCGTCCACTTGATCGACAAAACAGGCTCTGAATCCTTCCCTTCTGCCCCACATCGCTCAGTGTTGTAAGCATTCACCAGGGACTGAACTTTTAGGCTAAGCGCATCATGCGATACATCGTACACCCAGTCATCCCGATTCGTGACAACGCCAAGTGAAAAGAGTTTGAATATCGCGCGCTCTCTCGCGGCACTCGTTGCGCTCTTGGTGGATTTTTCTGCGAGAGGTATGAAGTCGGCGAAATCGGTCGCGCCATGGACAATCCAATTTCCCGCCTTGTCTGGCCGAAGTTCCTCGTACTCCAAATCCTTCGCCATGCGAGAACCAAGAAACGCCAGCTTCTCCTGGGCCAGCTCCATTTCTGGTCTGCGCGCGTAGAAAATCCTCCCCGGAGCCTTCGCCTTCGCAGGGGTTCGACGCTTCACCATGAAGCTGATGGCTACTCCAGTTTGTATCCCGAAGACGTTATGCTTCGTCCCGCTCAGTTTGGGATTGCTGCGGACGTCTCCCCCGAGATCGACGATGTATACCTCGCTGAATTCGTCGGCCACCGTCTTGCGGAAACCGTCGAATGTCCGGCTCTCAATGAAACTCCTGTTGGTCACAAAAGCGAGAATGCCATCTGTGTCCAAGCGATCACTTGCCCACCTGAAGAAGCGAGCATACATGTCGTAGAGCTTCGTCTTCTGCGCTGTGCTCTCAGCTATGTAGGTGCGCTTGATCCGTCCGTCTATTGCCGGATACTCGCGATTTTTATTATTATCGTTCTCATTCGCTTGATTCGCGTTGTAGGGCGGATTCCCTATGACAACGCTGATCCGTCTCCCGTTCTGCCGCTTGATGCGGGCAACGTTCTCTTCACTAACACTTCCGAAAAGTTCTGCCGTCGTGCCATGTGCAGACGTATGAAGCCCAACGTTGTCGAGCGTATCCACGAAGCACAGGTTAGGAAATTCTTCATACTTTCCCGTAATCGCAGCGTATGTGGCCTCGATGTTCAGATTGGCCACATAGTAGGGAAGAATGGCAACCTCGTTAGCGTGAAGTTCATCGAGGTACTTGTGGTGCAGCTTTTTCGACTGCCCACGGAAGTGCTCTAGCAGTTCGCAAATGAACGTGCCGGTACCCGTGGCCGGGTCCAGTATCTCCACTCCTGAGTCGATAAGATTCTTGCCGAAATGCTTTTCACATAGCCAGTCGGCTGCGTCTACCATGAACCGGACGATCTCGTTAGGCGTGTAGACGACTCCGAGCCGGTCTGCCGCCTTCACGTTGTACACCTTGTAGAAATTTTCGTAGATCACCTTCAGGAAGGTTTGCTTCTCATGGTGGCTTCCGATCTGTGCGGCGGCCGCTCGGATCGCGGCGTAGTACGGTTCCAACCCTTTTAAGGTTTGCTTCTTGAGAGCTCCCGTGAAGAAGGCGTTCTCCAGCGCATACAGCTCGCGCGCGACGTTGTTCTCGTGGTGAAACTCGCTGTCGAAGACCTTGCTGAAGATCTCCTCTGTGAGGATGTGCTGAATCAGCATTTCCCGCACGTCGGCCCCACCTAGTGAAGGATTGATTGCCTCCTGCGCATGCTGCAGGAACTTTGCGGAGGCTGCTTGGAACGTCGCGTTCGTCGTCTCTTGCTTCTCGATCATCTCGCGAAGCGCTTTCAGGACTGCGGGCAAGTCCTCCTTGAACTGTTCGACCGCTACTCTAAAGCTGGCGATCTCGGGACGCTCGTAGCCGAAGAATAGCTTCAGCAATTGCCCTAGCTTCGCTGTATCAGCGATATCGCACCGGAGCACTTCTTCTTTGTGCTGAATCAGTACGGCATGGATGTCATCGCTGAAGACAATATTGTCTTGAGGGTAGCCTTTGCGAAGCTTCTTCTCGATCTCTTCTTCGAGGTCGTCGCGTTCGTCCTTGGCTTCCCAATAGCCAAGTGGCATCCTTAGCTCGTGGAGCAGAGCGCCGTCGACGGTAATGTTGGTCTTGAAAGCGGTTTTGAGTGGGTACTCTGCCAAGAAGACCAGATTGTTCTGACGCCCCCAGTTCTTGAGGAGGTCTTTGAAGGCCTCTCTGACAATGGTCTCTCTGCTGCTACCGCTGACTTTTTTGATGACGTCCAGCTGGCTCAGGTATTCGTTGATCAGAACTTGGCTCATGTGGCTCCTCTGAGCCAATTCTATTGCTGAGGTCT
>NZ_JAEQNA010000020.1 GCF_016722895.1 Ramlibacter aurantiacus | reverse complement strand
AAACGGTGAGTCGGTCGAAGCAGCAAAGGAAAAAAAGTTTGACCGGTCTTCAAAACTCGGTGTAGAATTCAAGGCTTCGCTGATCGCAGCAAGCAAAGCAAAATGGCTAAAGTCAGTTTGCTGGATCTTTAACAAAATACAGCCGATAAGCGTGGGCGTTTGAGAGGCGACGAGGTTGCCAGGTTCTTCGGAACTATCAAACGCTCATAAGAAAAGAAGTGAAGTTCACTTCGATTCCTTTATGAGCAAAAACTTCAAGATCGAACTGTAGAGTTTGATCCTGGCTCAGATTGAACGCTGGCGGAATGCTTTACACATGCAAGTCGAACGGCAGCACGGGGGCAACCCTGGTGGCGAGTGGCGAACGGGTGAGTAATACATCGGAACGTGCCCAGTCGTGGGGGATAACTACGCGAAAGCGTAGCTAATACCGCATACGATCTATGGATGAAAGCGGGGGATCGCAAGACCTCGCGCGATTGGAGCGGCCGATGGCAGATTAGGTTGTTGGTGGGGTAAAGGCCTACCAAGCCGACGATCTGTAGCTGGTCTGAGAGGACGACCAGCCACACTGGGACTGAGACACGGCCCAGACTCCTACGGGAGGCAGCAGTGGGGAATTTTGGACAATGGGCGCAAGCCTGATCCAGCCATTCCGCGTGCAGGATGAAGGCCCTCGGGTTGTAAACTGCTTTTGTACGGAACGAAACGGCCTAGGTTAATACCCTGGGTTAATGACGGTACCGTAAGAATAAGCACCGGCTAACTACGTGCCAGCAGCCGCGGTAATACGTAGGGTGCAAGCGTTAATCGGAATTACTGGGCGTAAAGCGTGCGCAGGCGGTGATGTAAGACAGATGTGAAATCCCCGGGCTTAACCTGGGAACTGCATTTGTGACTGCATCGCTGGAGTGCGGCAGAGGGGGATGGAATTCCGCGTGTAGCAGTGAAATGCGTAGATATGCGGAGGAACACCGATGGCGAAGGCAATCCCCTGGGCCTGCACTGACGCTCATGCACGAAAGCGTGGGGAGCAAACAGGATTAGATACCCTGGTAGTCCACGCCCTAAACGATGTCAACTGGTTGTTGGTCCTTTACTGGATCAGTAACGAAGCTAACGCGTGAAGTTGACCGCCTGGGGAGTACGGCCGCAAGGTTGAAACTCAAAGGAATTGACGGGGACCCGCACAAGCGGTGGATGATGTGGTTTAATTCGATGCAACGCGAAAAACCTTACCCACCTTTGACATGTACGGAAGTTGCCAGAGATGGCTTCGTGCCCGAAAGGGAGCCGTAACACAGGTGCTGCATGGCTGTCGTCAGCTCGTGTCGTGAGATGTTGGGTTAAGTCCCGCAACGAGCGCAACCCTTGTCATTAGTTGCTACGAAAGGGCACTCTAATGAGACTGCCGGTGACAAACCGGAGGAAGGTGGGGATGACGTCAAGTCCTCATGGCCCTTATAGGTGGGGCTACACACGTCATACAATGGCTGGTACAGAGGGTTGCCAACCCGCGAGGGGGAGCTAATCCCATAAAGCCAGTCGTAGTCCGGATCGCAGTCTGCAACTCGACTGCGTGAAGTCGGAATCGCTAGTAATCGCGGATCAGAATGTCGCGGTGAATACGTTCCCGGGTCTTGTACACACCGCCCGTCACACCATGGGAGCGGGTTCTGCCAGAAGTAGTTAGCCTAACCGTAAGGAGGGCGATTACCACGGCAGGGTTCGTGACTGGGGTGAAGTCGTAACAAGGTAGCCGTATCGGAAGGTGCGGCTGGATCACCTCCTTTCTGGAAAACACTGCAATCCAAGCAGCTCAAGCGCTCACACTTATCGGTTGTTGGAGGGATGTCGCCAGCGACCAGGCCAGCACGGGCTTGTGTTGACAAGCGACCGGCTTGGGTCTGTAGCTCAGTTGGTTAGAGCACCGTCTTGATAAGGCGGGGGTCGTTGGTTCGAGACCAACCAGACCCACCAGGGGTTTCCTTCCACAAATGAGGATGAGGGGGATTAGCTCAGCTGGGAGAGCACCTGCTTTGCAAGCAGGGGGTCGTCGGTTCGATCCCGTCATCCTCCACCACGATGATCAACATCAAAGCAGTTTCGCTTGAGACTGCTTTGATGTTGACGCCGGCATAGTCCGGAGTCAATCGGCTGTTCTTTAACAATTCATAGAGTCGAATCAGCGTTGCTGGCGGAAAGGGTCTCATGGCCCACCGTGCCGCCAGCGACATTTTTTGATTGCGTCAACCAGACTTCAATGAAGCGAAAGCAAAATTGAAGACGGCATAACGCGCGAGGTGAGAGACCTCGCGGTTCCTTGATTGACTTTGCTTCTCGTGAGAGGCGTCAAAGTTATAGGGTCAAGTGAATAAGAGCATGTGGTGGATGCCTTGGCGATGATAGGCGACGAAGGACGTGATAGCCTGCGATAAGCCTCGGGGAGCTGGCAAATAAGCTTTGATCCGGGGATTTCCGAATGGGGAAACCCTCCCGCAAGGGAATCGCATGATGAATACATAGTCATGTGAGGCGAACCGGGTGAACTGAAACATCTCAGTAGCTCGAGGAAAAGACATCAACCGAGATTCCGAAAGTAGTGGCGAGCGAAATCGGAGGAGCCTGCTAGTGATAGCGCGATTGTTAGCGGAAGCGCCTGGAAAGGCGTGCCATAGCGGGTGATAGCCCCGTACGCGAAAACGAACGTGTGGTACTGAGCTAGCGAAAAGTAGGGCGGGACACGTGAAATCCTGTCTGAAGATGGGGGGACCATCCTCCAAGGCTAAATACTCATCATCGACCGATAGTGAACTAGTACCGTGAGGGAAAGGCGAAAAGAACCCCGGGAGGGGAGTGAAATAGATCCTGAAACCGCATGCTTACAAAAAGTCGGAGCCCTTCGGGGTGACGGCGTACCTTTTGTATAATGGGTCAGCGACTTACATTCAGTGGCAAGGTTAACCGAATAGGGAAGCCGCAGGGAAACCGAGTCCGAACAGGGCGTTCAGTCGCTGGGTGTAGACCCGAAACCAAGTGATCTATCCATGGCCAGGATGAAGGTGCCGTAACAGGTACTGGAGGTCCGAACCGACTAGTGTTGCAAAACTAGCGGATGAGCTGTGGATAGGGGTGAAAGGCTAAACAAACTTGGAAATAGCTGGTTCTCTCCGAAAACTATTTAGGTAGTGCCTCACGTATTACCTTCGGGGGTAGAGCACTGTTTTGGCTAGGGGGTCATGGCGACTTACCAAACCAAGGCAAACTCCGAATACCGAAGAGTACAGCGTGGGAGACAGAGCACCGGGTGCTAACGTCCGGACTCAAGAGGGAAACAACCCAGACCGCCAGCTAAGGTCCCTAAAATTGGCTAAGTGGGAAACGAAGTGGGAAGGCTAAAACAGTCAGGATGTTGGCTTAGAAGCAGCCATCATTTAAAGAAAGCGTAATAGCTCACTGATCGAGTCGTCCTGCGCGGAAGATGTAACGGGGCTAAGCCAGTTACCGAAGCTGCGGATTTGCACGCAAGTGCAAGTGGTAGGAGAGCGTTCTGTAAGCCTGTGAAGGTGGCTTGTAAAGGCTGCTGGAGGTATCAGAAGTGCGAATGCTGACATGAGTAGCGTTAAAGCGGGTGAAAAGCCCGCTCGCCGTAAGCGCAAGGTTTTCTACGCAACGTTCATCGGCGTAGAGTGAGTCGGCCCCTAAGGCGAGGCAGAGATGCGTAGCTGATGGGAAACAGGTCAATATTCCTGTACCGATGTGCAGTGCGATGTGGGGACGGAGAAGGTTAACTCAGCCGGGTGTTGGATGTCCCGGTTCAAGCCTGTAGTCATGCCTGGTAGGCAAATCCGCCGGGCTTAGATGAGGGGTGATAACGAGGCGGCTTGCCGCCGAAGTGAGTGATACCCTGCTTCCAGGAAAAGCCACTAAGCTTCAGCTGCACACGACCGTACCGCAAACCGACACTGGTGCGCGAGATGAGTATTCTCAGGCGCTTGAGAGAACTCGGGAGAAGGAACTCGGCAAATTGACACCGTAACTTCGGAAGAAGGTGTGCCGCCAGTAGGTGAAGTCCCTTGCGGATGGAGCCCAAAGCGGTTGCAAAAAATCGGTGGCTGCGACTGTTTAATAAAAACACAGCACTCTGCAAACACGAAAGTGGACGTATAGGGTGTGACGCCTGCCCGGTGCTGGAAGATTAAATGATGGGGTGCAAGCTCTTGATTGAAGTCCCAGTAAACGGCGGCCGTAACTATAACGGTCCTAAGGTAGCGAAATTCCTTGTCGGGTAAGTTCCGACCTGCACGAATGGCGTAACGATGGCCACACTGTCTCCTCCCGAGACTCAGCGAAGTTGAAATGTTTGTGATGATGCAATCTCCCCGCGGAAAGACGGAAAGACCCCATGAACCTTTACTGTAGCTTTGTATTGGACTTTGAACGGATCTGTGTAGGATAGGTGGGAGGCTTTGAAGCTCGGTCGCTAGATCGGGTGGAGCCGTCCTTGAAATACCACCCTGGTGCGTTTGAGGTTCTAACCTAGGCCCGTTATCCGGGTCGGGGACAGTGCATGGTAGGCAGTTTGACTGGGGCGGTCTCCTCCTAAAGCGTAACGGAGGAGTTCGAAGGTACGCTAGTTACGGTCGGACATCGTGACGATAGTGCAATGGCATAAGCGTGCTTAACTGCGAGACTGACACGTCGAGCAGATGCGAAAGCAGGACATAGTGATCCGGTGGTTCTGTATGGAAGGGCCATCGCTCAACGGATAAAAGGTACTCTGGGGATAACAGGCTGATACCGCCCAAGAGTTCATATCGACGGCGGTGTTTGGCACCTCGATGTCGGCTCATCTCATCCTGGGGCTGTAGCCGGTCCCAAGGGTATGGCTGTTCGCCATTTAAAGAGGTACGTGAGCTGGGTTTAAAACGTCGTGAGACAGTTTGGTCCCTATCTTCCGTGGGCGCTGCAGATTTGAGGAAGCCTGCTCCTAGTACGAGAGGACCGGAGTGGACGCACCTCTGGTGTACCTGTTGTCACGCCAGTGGCATCGCAGGGTAGCTAAGTGCGGAAGAGATAACCGCTGAAAGCATCTAAGCGGGAAACTCGTTCCAAGATGAGATCTGCCGGGGCCTTGAGCCCCCTAAAGAGTCGTTCAAGACCAGGACGTTGATAGGTCGGGTGTGGAAGCGCAGCAATGCGTTAAGCTAACCGATACTAATTGCTCGTGCGGCTTGACCCTATAACTTTGATCAAACGATCAAGGCTTATGCTAAAAGGTTGATCGCAATCAAACAAAGCTGATTGGCTCTATGAATTGGTCTTGCTGGCAATGCCGACA
>NZ_JAEQNA010000002.1:212800-447898 GCF_016722895.1 Ramlibacter aurantiacus | reverse complement strand
CTGACCGAAACTGCACCGGGAACCTGCCCACCGGTGATCGTCGAGAGACGTTCGCCAGCTTGAGAGCCGTGGAACCCGTGCGGGTGCGTCGAACCTGACGAGGTGAGACGAAGAGCTTCCCAAGCTCAAGACGTGGGTTCGATTCCCATCGCCCGCTCCACCCCTCAGCCCCGTCAAGGCTCGAGGTCGAACACCAGCACCTCGGCGTTGCGCCCTCCCGAGAGGGTCAAGCTCACCTCCCCCTCCAGCATCGCCGCGTCGCCTCCTCGCAGGCGCTGTCCATTCACCTCCAGTTCCCCGCGCACCAGGTGCACGTAGCACTTGCGTCCGGCGTCGATCGCCAGCGTCGCCTCCTCGGTTCCATCGAACAGCCCCGCATACATGCGCGCGTCGGCGTTGAGGGTGACCGAGTCCGACGCGCCATCGGGTGAGGCCACCAGGCGCAGCTTGCCGCGCTTGTCGGCCTCGGGGATGGTCTTCTGCTCGTAGCCCGGTGGCACTCCGCGCCGGCTGGGCAGGATCCAGATCTGCAGGAAATGCGTCTCGCCGTCCTGCGAATAGTTGAACTCGCTGTGCTGCACGCCGGTGCCGGCGCTCATGCGCTGCACGTCGCCCGGCGGGATGGTCTTGACGTTGCCCAGCGTGTCCCGGTGGGCGAGCTCGCCGGACAGCACGTAGCTGATGATTTCCATGTCGCGGTGCCCGTGGGTGCCGAAGCCCTGCCCCGCCGCCACGCGGTCTTCGTTGATCACCCGCAGGTTGCCGAAGCCCATGTGTCGCGGGTCGTGGTAGTTGGCGAAGGAGAAGCTGTGTTTCGACTTCAGCCAGCCGTGGTCGGCATGGCCGCGCTCTTCCGACTTGCGTAGGCGGATCATGCGTGGAACTCCGTTTCGAATAGAGACCGCCCATGGTGCCACCGCGACGCAGGTAACCGTTTGCATGCGCGAGCATGTGAAGCCCATCGCAAGCGGGCAACTGCTACAAGTAGGCCATCACCGTCGAACCCATGAACAAGCACATCGAGGACTACGGCTTCATCGGCAACATGATGAGCGGTGCGCTGGTCGCGCGCGATGGCTCGATCGACTGGCTGTGCCTGCCGCATTTCGACAGCCACGCGTGCTTCGCCGCATTGCTGGGCACGCCGGCGCACGGCCACTGGCAGATCCGCCCGGCCGATCCCGTCCTGCGCACCACGCGCCGGTACCAGCCGGGCACGGCCATCCTGGAGACGCGGTTCGAGACCGCCAGCGGCGCCTGCACGCTCATCGACTGCATGCCCTTTTCCGACAACGAGCGCGAAGTGGACGTGCTGCGCGTCGTGCGCGGCGAGACAGGGCGCGTGGCCCTGTGCATGGAGCTCGTCATCCGCTTCGATTACGGACAGATCGTGCCCTGGGTGCGCCACCGCGACTACGGATTGAGCGCCGTCGCCGGGCCGGACGCGCTGCAGCTGTTCTCGCCGGTCGATCTGGTCGGCCGCGACATGACCACCGTCGCCGAGTTCACCGTGTCCGCCGGCGAGCACCTGCCGTTCACGCTGGCCTACCACCCCTCGCATTGGCCCGAGCGCCCCCTGCAGAACTGCGAAGAGCGCGTGGCGCAGACGGCCAGGCGCTGGCGCGACTGGAGCTGCCGATGCGAGTTCGCGCTGCCCGAGGGCCATGCGTGGCATGACGCCGTCTCGCGCTCGCTCATCACGCTCAAGGCGCTGACCTTCCAGCCGACCGCCGGCATTGTCGCGGCGCTCACGACTTCACTGCCCGAACGCCTGGGCGGGGTGCGCAACTGGGACTACCGGTATTGCTGGTTGCGCGATTCGACGCTGGTGCTGCAGGCCCTGCTCGCTTCGGGCTACCGCGACGAAGCCCACGCCTGGCGCCAGTGGCTGCTGCGGGCGGTCGCGGGCGATCCGCGGCAGCTGCAGATCATGTACGGCATTCGCGGCGAACGTCGGCTCACCGAGGTCGAGCTGCCCTGGCTGCCCGGCTACGCCGAAAGCCGTCCGGTGCGCGTGGGCAACGCCGCGTACGGCCAGCGGCAGCTCGACGTGCCGGGTGAGTTGCTGGACACCCTGCACGTGGGCCGCAAGTTCAATCTCGAGCGCAACGAAGACGCGTGGTCCCTCCAGAGGACCATCCTGAAGCAGCTGGAGCAGGACTGGAACAAGACCGACGAGGGCATCTGGGAAGTGCGGGGCGGCCAGAAGCACTTCACCCACTCGCGGCTGATGTGCTGGACGGCCTTCGACCGCGGCGTGAAGGCGGTGGAGGAGTTCGGACTCGACGGCCCGGTCGAGCGCTGGCGCGAGGTCCGCGCCCGCATCCACGCCGACATCTGCACCCACGGCTGGAACCCCGACAAGCGCAGCTTCGTGCAGTTCTACGGCGGCACCTCCCTGGACGCGTCGCTGCTGCTGATGGCGCAAGTGGGCTTCTTGTCGGCCGATGATCCGCGCTTCATCGACACGGTCGCCGCCATCGAGCGCGAGTTGATGCAGGACGGGCTGGTGCTGCGCTACCGGCCCGCGGACACGCCCGACGGGCTGCCAGGCGACGAAGGGGCCTTCCTCGCCTGCAGCTTCTGGCTGGTGGACGCCTACGTGATGATGGGCCGGCGCGATGAAGCCCTGGCCCTGTTCGAGCACCTGCTGGCGCTGCGCAATGACCTGGGGCTGCTGGCCGAGGAGTACGACGCGACGCTGGGGCGGCAGCTGGGCAATTTCCCGCAGGCTTTCTCGCACATCGCGCTGGTCAATGCGGCGCACAACCTGGCGTCCTCGCATGGCCCGGCCCCGCAGCGCGCCGAACACACGGTGGCGGACCCCGGCAGCCATGCGGGCTCGTCCGCGCCGCAGCCGCTCAAGGTGCCGGCGGCCCGGCGTCCTGGCTGAAGGGGTACACGTCACCCGCGGCCGCGCCGCTGTCCCGCCGCCCGGTCTGCAGGTCGCGGTACACGGCGGCCCGCATCACCATCATCGACACCACCGGCGCCGTGAGCAGCACGAACAGCGTGATGACCACTTCGTGCAGCACCAGCCGCTGCTGCCCCGCGCTGAAAAACAGCATGGAGGCGACCAGCAGGCAGCCGGCCCCGAGCGACACCGTGATCGCCGGGCCGTGCACGCGCTGGTAGAACGTGGGCAGCCGCATCAGCCCCAATGCGCCGATGACGCAGATCGCCCCGCCGACCACCAGCAGCACGCTCACCAGAAGCGCGGCCCATAGTGGCAATTGCATGGCCGCTTCGCTCATTCGATGACCTCCCCGCGCAGCAGGAACTTGGCCACCGCGATGGTGGAGACGAACCCGGTCAGCGCGATGAGCATGGCGATGTCGAAGTAGACCGTGCGGGCCGTTCGCATGCCGATCACCAGCGCGAGCAGCATGGCGGTCATCCAGAGGGTGTCCAGGGCCAGGATGCGATCCTGCGACGACGGGCCGAGCAACAGGCGCACCGTGCAGAACACCATCGACAGCACGACGCACACCAGGGCGAAGCCCATGGCGCCGCGCAGCATCCACTCGGTCATGTCACCTCCTCGAAGATCTCGATCAACGGCTGTTCGTAGCGCTGCTTGATGGTGTCGATCCACCACTGCGGGTCCTGCAGGTCGAACACGTGCAAGGCCAGCTCGTCGCGCCCGTCCCGCCCCGGCAGGATCTCCACCCACACCGTCCCCGGCGTGGAGTTGATGAGGCAGGACAGCACCGCCAGCCCGAACGGATGGCGGATGTCCAGCGGCACGCGCAGGAACATGGACCGCACGCCCTGGGGATCGGCGAACAGGATGATGCGGCTCACGTTGACGCAGGAGCGGGCGATCTCGACCGTGGCCATCCACAGCAGCCGCAGCAGGGCCCACGGCCGCTTCAGGCGCGGGTAACGCAGCGGATCGAGCCGACTCGTCCACAGCGGGATGAGCCAGGCCAGGGCCGCCCCCAGCAGCAGGTGGCCGGCGGCGACGGTCTCGTTCAGCAGCAGCCACGTCAGCCACAACGCCAGCGACACCTTGGGGTGGGGAAAGACGCGTTTCATCGGCCCTCGTGCAGCGGCTGCGGAGTCGATGAAACAGGCGGCTCGCCGAGCACGCGCTGGGCATGGCCCGCCGGCCGATGCAGCTCGGCGGCCGCGCCGTCGAGGAAGCGCAGCACCGGCTGCGCCCACACCATCAGCACGATGCCGGCACCCAGCAGGAGGGCGATGGGCGCCACCTCGCTCGCGCGCATCGGTGGCGCCTTGATGGCGCCGGCGGCCCAGAAGGTGCGCACGCCGAAGCGCATGAGCGAGATGATGGCGGCCATGCCGCCCCACAGGACCAGGGCGATGACGGCCCCGTCGAGCCAGTTCATGCCGGTATTGCGGTGCGCGACCACCCCGTGCAGCAGGGCGAACTTGCCGACGAAGCCGGACAGGGGCGGGATGCCCGCCATCACGATCGCGCAGCCGGCGAAGGCCAGGCCCAGGAACGCCAGCCCGCCGGGGATGCCTTCGCCCACCGGCTGGTCGGGCGCCTCCTCCACCGCGAAGGCCTCCGTGGTCAGGGCCACCACGGCCGCAGCGGGCGAGCGAACCCGCTCGATCAACTCGATCAGCAGCATGAAGGCCGAGACGGCCAGGATGGAGCTGAGCAGGTAGTAGAGCGCTGCGGCCAGGAGGGCCGGGCTGCCATAGCCCACGGCAGTGACCACGATGCCCGAGGACATGATGGCGCCATAGCCGCCCAGGCGGCCCGGCGAATCGCTGGACAGCATGCCCACCGCGGCGAAGGCCACGGTGAGCAGGCCCAGGGCGGTGAGCAGGGGCAGCCCGAAACCCGATTCGCCCGGGAACAGCATCGGCCACAGCCGCAACACCGCGTACGCCCCCACCTTGGTCAGCAGCACGAGCATGGCCGCGGCCGGCGGCGAGGCCGAGGTATAGGTGGCGGGCAGCCAGAAGCCCAGGGGCCACGCGGCCGCCTTCACCAGAAACACGATGCACAGCGTGACCGCGCCGATGCGCGCCAGCGTGCCGGCCGCTTCGCCGGCCTGCGGCAGGCGCGCCGCCACGTCCGCGAAATTGAGCGTGCCGACGCTCGCATAAATGAGCGCCACGCCGATCAGGAACAGCAGCGAGGCGGCCAGGTTGATGGTGATGTACTGCATGCCCGCCCGCACCCGCTGCGCGGTGTAGCCGTGCAGCACCAGCCCGTACGAGGCGGCGAGCGAGACCTCGAAGAACACGAACAGGTTGAACAGGTCGTGCGTGAGGAACGCGCCGTTGAGCCCCATCAGCAGGAACTGCAGCAGCGAATGGAAATGCACGCCGATGCGGCTCCAGCCCTGCATGGCGTACAGCAGCACGCAACCGCCCAGCAGCGCGGTGAGGGCCAGCATGGCGGCCGACAGGCGGTCTGCCACCAGCGCGATGCCGAACGGCGCCGGCCAGTTGGCCGCCAGGTACACCTGGGTCGCGTCCTGCGTCTGCACCAGCAGGGCCAGCGCCACCGCGCCCTGCAGCAGCACGGACAGCAGGCTGAGGGCGAACTTCAGGCCGTGGGATCGCTCGCGGATGCCCAGCAGCACGGCCGCGAAGACAAGCGGCAGCAACACCGGCGCGATGACCAGGTGTGGCGACAGGCCGGGGTTCATCGCTCCTCCTCGCCGTCGACGTGGTCGGAGCCGGTGAGGCCGCGCGAGCCGATCATCACCACCAGGTACAGCGCGGTAGTGGCGAAGCCGATCACGATGGCCGTGAGCACCAGCGCCTGCGGCAGCGGGTCGGCATGGTCCTGGGGGTCGACCTCGGGCGTGAAGGTCAGCGGCGGCTTGTCCACCACCACCCCGCCCACCAGGAAGATGAAGAGGTTGACCGCGTAGGACATCAGCAGCAGCCCCATCACCACCTGGAAACTACGCGGACGCAGCAGCAGCCAGATGCCCGAGCCGAAGAGCACGCCCACGCTCAGGGATAGCACGAGCTCCATCAGTGCGCCTCCCGCCCGGGCGGCCGCGCCTGCGCGTCCTGCGCATGTGCGTGCGCCGGCTTGGCGCGGATCGACTGGTGAGCCAGTGCGACCAGCATCAGCAGGGTGGTGCCGACCACGGCCAGGAACACGCCCAGGTCGAAGAAGAACGCGCTGGGCACATGAAGCTCACCGATCAGCGGAAGCTCGAGATGCGCGGTGTGGCTGGTCAGGAAGGGGTATCCGAAGGCCCAGGAGCCCGCTCCGGTGGTGACGGCCAGCAGCAGTCCCGCGGCGGTCCAGCCGTGCGGCCGGATCCGCAGCCGCGACTCCACCCACTCGGTGCCGCCGAGCAGGTACTGCACGATCAGCCCCACCGAGAAGACCAGGCCGGCCACGAAGCCGCCGCCCGGCAGGTTGTGCCCACGCATGAAGAAATAGGCGGCCACCAGGCCCATGAAGGGCAGCAGCAGGCGCAGGTACACCGCCGGCACCACCAGCCAGCCTTCGCTCACCTGCCGCCGCGGCGACTGGCGCGCCGCCGGGTCGGGGCTGCCCGGCAGTTGCTGCGCCAGGGGCAGGCTGTCGGGCGCGGGCCGGAAGCGCCGCAGCAGCGCGTACACCGTCAGGGCCACGATGCTCAGCACGCATATCTCACCCAGCGTGTCGAAGCCGCGGAAGTCGACCAGCAGCACGTTGACGGCGTTACTGCCGCCGCCGCCGGTCAGGGCGTGGCGCAGGAAGTACTCGCCGATGCGCGGCGGCGGCTCCAGCATCAGCAGCGTGAAGGTCACCAGCGCCAGCACCGAGCCGCCTGCCGCGGCCACCAGCAGGTCGCGAGCGCGCCGCGCGACCACCCGTGCGGGCGCCGTGCCCCGCAGGGGTTCCCGGCGTGGCGGCAGCCAGCGCAGGCCCAGCAGGATCAGCACCATCGTGACGGTCTCCACCATCAGCTGCGTCAGGGCCAGGTCGGGTGCCGACAGCCACAGGAAGGTCATGCTGGTCACCAGCCCGGTGCCGCCGACAAGGATGAGCGCGGCCAGCCGATGGAACTTGGCCGTCCAGGCGGCAGCGACCGCGCAGGCACTGCCGATCAGCCAAAGGGCCGCGATCAGCGGGTCGCCGCTGACCGACTCGCGGACCTGCGCCAGGCTCGGCACACCGGCTGCCAGGAGGGGCAGCACCGCGAAGAACGCCATCACCAGGAGCAACTGCGGCTGCGTGCGTTCGGTGGAGACCTGCCGCAGCGTCCAGCGCGAGACCGAGAACAGCCGCAGCAGCAGGCTTTCGAACAACTGCGCGCCTGCGAAGCGGTGCAGCACGGGGGTTCGTTCACGCTCCTTGAGGCTGAACCGCAGCCGCAACAGCACGTACAGCGCGATGCCCCCCACCAGGGCCACCACGCTCATCACCAGCGGCAGGTTCACGCCATGCCAGAGCGACAGGTTGAACTGCGGCGTGGCCGCACCCAGCACCGCCTGCACCGAGTTCACCAGGACCTCGTTCACGCTCCAGCCCGGGAAGATGCCCACGATCAGGCACAGCAGCACCAGGAACTCGATGGGGAAACGCATCAGGCGCGGCGGCTCGTGCGGCGTGCGCGGAAGGTCGGGCGCGGGCGGGCCGAAGAAGACCGAGATGAACCGCAGCGAATAGGCCACGCTGAAGGTGCCCATCATGAGCGCCGCGTAGGACAGGTACCAGTGCTCGTCGCCGCCGACCAGCGCGGTCTCGGCGAAGAACATCTCCTTGGACAGGAAGCCGTTGAGCAGCGGCACCCCGGCCATGGCCGCGCTGGCCACGATCGCCAGGGTGGCGGTGATGGGCATCACGCGGCCCAGCCCGGTGAGCTGCTGCATGTCGCGCGTGCCGGTCTCGTGGTCCACCGCGCCGGCGGCCATGAAGAGCGACGCCTTGAAGGTCGCGTGGTTCATCATGTGGAACACCCCGGCCACCAGGCCCAGCGGCGTGCCGATGCCGAGCAGCACCGTGATCAGCCCCAGGTGGCTGATGGTCGAATAGGCGAGCAGCCCTTTCAGGTCGCGCTGGAAGATGGCCGCGAAGGAGCCGACCAGCATGGTGGCCACGCCCGCGCCGCCGATGATCCAGCTCCACTCGGGCGTGCCCGACAGCACCGGCCACAGCCGCATCAGCAGGAACACGCCCGCCTTGACCATCGTGGCCGAGTGCAGGTACGCCGACACGGGCGTCGGCGCCGCCATGGCATGCGGCAGCCAGAAGTGGAACGGGAACTGCGCGCTCTTGGTCAGGGCACCGACGGCGACCAGCACGAGGGCCGCCAGGTAGTGCGGGCTGCCGCGTACCAGCTCGCCCGAGGCGAGCACGCGATCGAGGTCGTAGCTGCCGACGATGCCGCCGATCAGCAGCACGCCGGCCAGCAGGCACAGGCCGCCCGCGGCGGTGACGGTGAGCGCCATCCGGGCACCGCGCCGGGCATCGGCGCGCCGATGCCAGTAGCCGATGAGCAGGAATGAAGTCAGGCTGGTCAGCTCCCAGAACAGGACCAGCTGGATCAGGTTGCCCGACAGCGCGATGCCCAGCATGGACCCCATGAACGCCAGCAGGAAGGCGAAGAACCGGGGCACCGGATCCTGGGGCGACATGTAGTAGCGCGCGTACAGCACCACGAGCAGGCCGATGCCGGTCACCAGCAGGCCCAGCAACCAGCCCAGGCCGTCCAGGCGCAACACGAGATCGGCGCCCAGCCTGGGCAGCCACGGGATGCGGTGCTCGATCACGCCGCCGCCCTGCACCTGCGGGTAGGCGCTGGCCAGCAGCCCCAGGCAGGCCAGCGCGACCACGCCGGCTCCCCAGGCTTCGAGGTTTCTGGCGTTGGCGGGCAAGGCCGCGGCAATGGCGCTCGCCACGAAGGGCAGCACCAACAGCAATACAAGAGTCATGGTGGTGCCGTGAGGCTATCAGATGACCCGTGCTGATCGGCTCTGCCATCGGCAGCCTGAATGGCGGTATTGACGGTTGCCCGGGCGCCGGCACCTGGGCGGCCGAACGCCGCCAGGCGCCTGGCTCGTGGAGGCGGGCGGGTTCGAACGACGGCTGGGGGGGACCGGCGGCCTCGGCCCTGCCGGCACGAAGGCGGCGGGCGGGCAACAGGTCCGGACCATCCGGGATGTATCTTCCCGCCATGGCCACCTTCTTCAAGACCAGCCGCCTCTGGATCGTGGATTACACCTGGCGCGGCGCGCCGCGCCGCTGGTACCGCGCCCTGCCCGCGGGGGCCGACGGCGCTGAAATGCTCGCGAACGAACTGGCGGACGTGCAGGGGCCGCAGGCGCGGCTGGTGGCGATCCGGCCGGCCACGCCCGAGGAAGAGACCGACTACCTGCACGGCAAGGCGCCGCGCCACATCGTCTGCCCCACGGGCCGTTAGCCTCTGCGGCCGCCATTTGCGCTGGATCAAGCGCCGGATGCGCGCGATGGGAACAATCGAACGCGCATGACAACCGAAACCTCCACCGCAAGGGCCCGACCGCCCTCACCTCGCCCGTGCAGCACCTGCGGCGCGGCCATCGGGCTGGTCCGCCTCACGATGCACCCGGAGAGCCGCCAGTGCACGCGCTGCGCGCTGGACCGGCGCCCGACCACGCAGGAGTCGGCCGCTCCGCAGCGGCGGGCGCCACGCCCCCCCAGTCCTGCGCGCTGCGAGTCGCACCCGGAGTGACCGCGCGGCGTGAGCGGCGGTCACGGGATGGACCCACGCCCCTCGCGTCATCGATGGCCGTGCATGCCGCCCATTCCCATGCCCCTGCCCATGCCCATGCCCATGCCCATGCCCATGGCCATTCCCATGGCCATTTCCATGCCGCCCGTGTGGGGGGCGCCATCCGATTGCCCCATGGCCATGCGGCTCATCATGCCGCGGCGCATCGCGACCATGCCCTCATTCACCAGCTCGGTCACTTCGCCGGCGTGAGCCTGCAAGGCCGCGACCACGTCCGGCGAGCGGGACGTCCGCGTGACCACCGCGCCCTTCTCGGTCATTTCCACGTTCGAGGCGATCTGGTCCCGCTTCTGGAACAGCACGGGCAAGGTCTTGCTGAAGATGTTGAACTCGCGGCCGTCCTTGAGCCGCTGGGACATGCTGGCCACGTGGGCCTTGATCTGCGCGGCCACGGCGGGGTCATCGGACTCGGTCACCGTGCGGATGCCATCCGGCAGCCGCGTCACCGTACGGCGGATCTTGTCGTGGTTGGCCAGCAGTTGGTGCACTCCGTCGAGGTCTGCGGCGGAACCTTCGTCGCGGCTGGTCAGCATGGCCGCGTGGGCCGCCGAGTGCTCCCCGCCCATGTGGCCACCGCCCATGTGGCCGCCTCCGGCGCCGTGCTGGCCTGGCCCCTGGGCGGTCGGCTCGTAGGTGGCGGCGACGGTGGCGCCCACGAGTGCGGTGGCGGCGAGCGCAACGGAAATACTGAGGAAACGATTCATGGCCAAGCTCCGGCAAATGGTGACACCGCCTTTCGGCGGGACGGGTTCCGCACCAGGCACGGCGTGCACCCGGGGTGGACAGCGCGATTCCACCCGCGCCGGGCCGTCCGCAGGCATCCGCCGGGCAGCGCAAGTGCATCGCGCGGTTGCACCGCCCGGCGCTGTCATGTGGTGATACAAAACTGCCGCCTGCGCGCCCCCTCGCCTGGAGGACCCTCATGAACATGGACAACCGAGACCGCGTCCTGGTGGTGGACGACGACGCCGAGATCCGCCAGCTCCTGGTGGACTACCTCTCGCGCAACGGCTTCGACGCGCTGGCCGCCGCCAGTGGGCGGGAGATGCGGCAGATGCTGGTGAAGCATGCGATCGACCTGGTGGTGCTCGACCTCACCCTGCCCGACCAGGATGGCCTGGAGTTGTGCCGCGACCTGCGAGCCCGCAGCCGCATGCCGGTGCTGATGCTCACCGCCCGCGGCGAGGAGGCCGACCGCATCCTGGGCATCGAGATGGGCGCGGACGACTACCTGGTCAAGCCATTCAGCCCCCGCGAGCTGCTGGCCCGCATCAAGGGCATCCTGCGGCGCACCCGCGCCCTGCCACCCAACCTCGACGCCGATCCGCACCGCTGCTTCGCGTTTTCGGGCTGGCAACTCGACACCGCCACGCGCAATCTCACCAGCCCCGATGGCGTGGTCACGCCGCTGTCCGGCGCCGACTACCGCCTGCTGCGCATCTTCGTGGACCATCCCAACCGGGTGCTGCACCGCGACCAGCTGATCGAACTGATCCACGGCCGTGAAGCCGAGGCCTACGACCGCGTGATCGACGTGCAGATCAGCCGCTTGCGCCAGCGGCTGCGGGACGACGCCAAGCCCGCGCGCCTGATCCGCACGGTGCGTGGCGAAGGTTATGTGCTGGCCGCCGACGTGAAGGGGATGTCCGCATGCACCTGATCTCCGGCTGGCTGCCCAGGTCGCTGGCCGGCCGCACCGCGCTGATTTTCGTGGTCGGCCTGCTCGTCGCACAGTTGGGCAGCCTGTTCCTGCATGTGCAGGAACGCGCCGGCATGCTGGGCCACGGGGCCATGCACGGGGCACATCGTTGGGCCGGCTTGCCGCCCGCCTTCATCGGACTGATGGGGCTGACCGCGCTTGCCGTGCTGGCGGCATCGTTGCTGGCGATGCGCTGGGCCAGCAAGCCGCTGGAGGACCTGGCCACGGCGGCCACGGCCTTCGCCAGCGACCTCAACGCCCCGCCCCTGCCGGAAACGGGCCCGATCGAGGTGCGCAGCGCCGCGGCGGCGTTCAACTTCATGCAGGCGCGGCTCAAGCAGACCGTGCTGGGGCGCGGGCGCGCCCTGGCGGCGGTCTCGCACGACCTGCGCACGCCGCTGACGCGCATGCGGCTGCGCGTGGAGCTGGTCGAGGACGCCGCCTTGCGCGACAAGCTCGATGCGGACATCGAGGCCATGTCCGCCATGGTCGACAGCGTGCTGGCGTACCTGCGCGGGATCGAAGACGCCGAGGCCGTCCGCCCGGTGGACATGCTCGCCCTGGTGGAAAGCATCGTGGAGGACGACCAGGCACTGGGGCATGACGTGCGCTTCGCGCGGCTCGGCGACGCGTCGAGCCCGGTGCCGCTCATGGCCCGCCCCACCCTGCTGCGACGCGCGATCGTGAACCTGGTCGACAACGCTCGCCACCACGGCCACACGGTCACCGTCACGCTGCAGGACGGCGACCGGGGCTGGGTCGGCGTGGCCGTCGAGGACGACGGGCCGGGCATTGCGCCCGAAGACATGGAGCGCGCCCTGCAGCCCTTCGTGAGGCTGGACGCCGCTGCGGGACCGGCGAAGGCAGGCGGCGTCGGTCTTGGCCTGTCCATCGCGCGCGATGCCGCGGCCATGCACGGCGGCGAGCTGGTGCTGGAGAACCGCGCCGAGGGCGGCTTGCGAGCGATGCTGCGGTTGCCGAGGGGGCAAGGCTGATGGCTTCTCGCAGGCGTCACCGCCCCTGGCGAACAGATCCTCAGGGCGAGCGAAGCGCATCCGTTCGGCTTGATCCCTGCGCGCCGGCATCGCCCGCGCCGGCAGCCGGGTACCAATGCCGCGTGCGGTTGGCCAGCGCGACCAGCGACAGCATCACCGGCACCTCCACCAGCACGCCCACCACCGTGGCCAGCGCCGCACCAGACTGCAGGCCGAACAGCGAAATGGCCACCGCCACGGCCAGCTCGAAGAAGTTGGATGTGCCGATCAGGCAGGCCGGCGCCGCGATCTCGTGCGGAAGCTTCAGCCATCGCGCCCCGATCGCAGCGACCACGAAGATGCCGTACGACTGGATGACCAGGGGCACCGCGATCATGGCGATCACCAGCGGCTGCGCCACCAGCGTGGCCGCCTGGAAACCGAACAGCAGGACCACCGTGGCGATCAGCCCCACGATGGACCAGGGCTTGAGTGCGCCGACGCCGCGTGCAACCCGCCGCGGACCGCCGGCCTTCAGCCAGGCCCGGCGGGTCAGCACACCCGCCACCAGCGGCAACACCACGTAGAGCACGGTCGATAGCAGCAGGGTTTCCCAAGGCACGGTCACGTTGGTGACGCCCAGCAGGAAGGCCGCGATGGGTGCGAAGGCGAACACCATCACCACGTCGTTGACCGAGACCTGCACCAGCGTGTAGTTGGGATCGCCCTTCACGAGCTGGCTCCACACGAACACCATCGCCGTGCAGGGCGCCACCCCGAGCAGGATGGCGCCGGCGATGTACTCGCTGGCCGAGGCGGGGTCGATCCACGCGGCGAACACGTGCTCGAAGAACAGCACCGCCAGGGCCGCCATCGTGAAGGGCTTGATGAGCCAGTTGACCGCCAGTGTCAGCAGCAGGCCGCGCGGTCGCTTGCCGACGTCCTTCACCGACGCGAAGTCGATCTGGATCATCATCGGATAGATCATCACCCAGATGAAGATGGCTACCACCAGGTTCACGCTGGCGAACTCGATGCCGGCAATGGCCTGGAACACCGAAGGCGCGAGGAGCCCGAGACCGACCCCGGCAAGGATGCCCAGTCCGACCCAGGCGGTGAGATAGCGTTCGAAGAGTCCCATCGAGTGTCCTTGTGGAAGGGGTGCGCGGCCGGGGCTTGCCGTCAGCAGGCCTTGCGGGCGTTGCCGGCCTTGCGCCCCGGCAGCTCCTCGCATCCCGCACCCAGGCAGCAATGCGCCGCCAGGTAGTCCATGAGGTCGTTCATCTGCTCGAGCGCGGCGTGGTAGATCAGGTGTCGCCCGTCACGCTCCTGCCGCACCAGCCCGGCGTTCATCAGCTCCCTCAGGTGGAACGACAGGGTCGACGGCGCCACGTCGAGCAAGCTGCCGAGCGTGCCCGGTGTCATGCCCTCGTTTCCCGCGCCGACCAGCGCGCGGAACACCCGCAAACGGACGGGCTGCGCCAACGCAGCCAGGGATTCGACGGCCTGTCGTTCTTCCATATTTCCAATTTCGTCGAAGTATAGGCGAGGGGCCGGCCTGGCTTTCCCCCCGCCCCACGCTCCTGGTTGTGTCCCGCAAGTTCGCTGATCGAGTGCAGAAGCCTGCGGGACAGAACGCTAGCCGGTAACGGCCATTGCATTTTCGCGTCGGCTGGCTATGGTGAAGCGCGCCGCCGATCAGCCGCGCCCAACCTGGAGGGATGCCATGTCACCACGCAGTCGTCGCTTGTGTTCATTCGTGATCCTGTTGTCCGGCACGATCGCCGGCGCCGCTTCGGCCCAGGGCCGGCCGCCGGCAGAGAAGCAAGCACCGGGTGACCGCGGCTCCATCGAGCGGGGCCGCTACCTCGCCAAGATCGCCGGCTGCAACGACTGCCACACCCCCAACTACGGGCAATCCGGCGGCAAGGTGCCCGAGGCGCAATGGCTCACCGGGGACAAGCTGGGCTTTCGCGGCGCCTGGGGCACGACCTACCCGGCCAACCTGCGCCTCATGATGCAGCGCATGTCGGAGGCCGAATGGTTGAAGATGGCCCGCACGCACGAGATGCGCCCGCCCATGCCCTGGTTCAACCTGCGCGACATGAGCACGCAGGACCTGCGTTCGCTCTACCGTTTCGTGCGGCATCTCGGCCCGGCCGGAGAGCCCGCGCCCGAATACCTGCCACCAGGCCAGCAGCCGCAAGGCCCGGTCGTGAGCTTCCCGATGTGACCGAAGGAGAACGCCGTGGCCGACACGAGAACGGTCGCGGTGGTCGGCGCCACCGGCGCGCAAGGCGGCGGGCTGGTGCGCGCGATCGTGGACGATCCGTCCGCGGGGTTCCGGGCGCGCGCGCTCACCGGTGACCCGCACGCGGCCAAGGCCTCGGGCCTGGCCGGACGAGGCGCCGACATCGGCCGCTGCGCGTTCGGTGTGTCAAGGCCGGCAAGTCCTACCTGGGCCGCACGGTGGGCGTGAGTGGCGAGCCACTCACCGGGCACGAGATGGCCGCCGCCTTCAGGGCACTCGGCCAGGAGGTCCGCTACAACGCCCCGTGAAGGTCCGGGCGCGGCGGCCCCGTCCATCGGCTGCGCCGCGCGGATTTGCGAGGCCTTTTTCGAGCCCGCGCATGCCGTATCGACCGAAGCCCGGGCGAGCCTGCTCGTCTATCCTCGCCCGATGCCGAGTCTTTCCGTCCTCCACCAGGTGCTCTGGTTGCTCGGCCTCACCGTGGCCGTGATCCTGGTCTTCCAGCGCTTCCAGCTGCCCACCAGCCTGGGCTACCTGCTGGTCGGCGTGCTGCTGGCGCCGACGACCTTCGGTCCCACCATCCACGCCGACCAGGTGCGGCCTATCGCCGAGTTCGGCATCGTGTTCCTGCTCTTCACCATCGGCCTGAACTTCTCGCTGCCGCAGATCCTGGCCTTGCGGCACCTGGTCCTCGGCCTGGGCACGGCCCAGGTGGCGCTCACCACCGCCGGGGTGGGCCTGCTGGCCTGGCTGGCCGGCACGCCGCCGGCCGCCGCCTTCGTGGTGGGTGCGGTGTTCGCCCAGTCGTCCACCACCATCATCAGCAAGCAACTGGCCGATCAAGGCGAAGAGGACGAGCGGCATTCGCGGCTGGGCGTGGCCATGTCGGTGTTCCAGGACGTCACCGCCGTGCCCTTCGTGGTGGTCATCCCGGTGCTCGCCAGCGCCGCCGGCCTGTCCGCCCTGGGCACCGAACTGGGCTGGGCCCTGGCCAAGGCGGCGCTGGCACTGGGCCTGGTGTTCGGCCTCGGCCGCTGGGTCCTGCGCCCCCTGTTCGCCGCCGTCGGCAAACGCCGCTCGGCCGAACTCTTCACGCTGGCCGTGCTGTTCGTGTCGATCCTGGCGGGCTGGGTCACGAACTACCTGGGCCTGTCGATGGCTTTCGGCGCCTTCCTGGCCGGCATGGTGCTGGGCGAGACCGAGTTCCGGCACCAGGTCGAGGCCACCATCCGGCCCTTCCGCGATGTGCTGCTGGGGCTGTTCTTCGTGGGCATCGGCCTGCTGGTGGACCTGCGCGAACTGGCGCAGGTCTGGCAGTGGGGCCTGCTGGGCGCGGCCGTGCTGATGGCGGCCAAGACCTTGATCGTGGCCGGCATCGTGCGCGCGGCGGGCATCGACACCGAGACCAGCTGGCGCACCGGCCTGCTGCTGTCGGTCGGCGGCGAGTTCGGCTTCGCCCTGCTGGCCCTGGCGCTGCAGAACCAGCTGGCCAGCCCCTGGCTCGGCCAGGTGATGCTCGCATCCGTGCTGTTCTCGATGATCGCCGCGCCGCTGCTGATCCGGCACAACGGGCGCATCGCCCGCCTGCTCTCACCGAGCCAGCCGCGTCGCGATGATGCCGAGCTGCGCGCCCCGGGAGACGTCGCGCAGCAGTTGAAGGGGCATGTGCTGGTCTGCGGTTATGGCCGCATCGGACAGGGGCTGGGGCATTTCCTCCACGAGGAGAAGATTCCATTCGTCGCCCTCGACCTCGACCCCGAGCGGGTGCGCGATGCCCGGGCCGCCGGCGAGCCGGTGTATTTCGGCGATGCGGGCAGCCTCGATGTGCTCGATGGGCTGGGCCTGGGCAGCGCCCGGCTGGTGGTCATCAGCCACGACGACACCGGCGCGGCCTTGCGCACGCTGCAGCAGTTGCGCCAGCAACATCCCCAGGTGCCGGTGCTCGTGCGCACCCGCGACCTCTCGACCGTGGAGGAACTGCAGGCCGCCGGCGCCACCGCGGTGATTCCCGAGACGCTGGAGGCCGGCCTGATGATCGCGTCGCACGCGCTGATGCATACCGGCGTCCCCGTCACGCGCATCGAAGACCTGGTGCGGCTTCAGCGACAGCAGCACTACCTGCAGCAGCGCGCGCTGTTCGGGGGCCGCGAGCCGGGTGGTCTTGCAGAAGACGATGGCCAGGGCCTGCTGCGGCTCAAGCCCATGCGGGTGCCCGGCAGCAGCCCCGTCATCGGGCAGCGGGTCAGCGAGGTGGTGACCGGCGCGACTTTCAACGCGCTGGTTCGCCGCGGCGAGCGGCTGCGCACCCTGGAACCCGAGATGGCGCTGCAGGCCGACGACGTGGTGGTGGTGTCCGGCACCCGGGCCGAACTGCTGGCGGTGGAGGCGCGCCTGCAGGGGTGGCGTGCGCCGCCCTCCCCGCGCACCTCGCCAGGCTGAGGCGCTCGCCCGTCACTGCCTTTTGACCGTCGGGCGCTCGGTCGACACCAGCGTCCACAACCCGCCGGGCTGCACCGTGCCACCCAACCTGGACACGATGCGATGGACCGCCGCGTGGCTGGAGTCGCTCACCACGGCCCGGTACCCCATGGCACGCGCGGCCTCGATCTGCCCCTCTTTCAAGGCCGAGCCGACACCCTGGTTCTGCCAGTCGATGGCCACCACGGTGCGGGCCACGCACACCTCGGAACGCTCCACACCGCACCTTTCCAGAAAGCCCGCATCGATCGGCGCCTCCATCTCGTGCACATCGGGGTCGAGCTGGGCGACGCCCACCACCTTGGCGTCGACCATCGCGACCAGGGCATCGTGTCGGGCGGACTTGGCGTTCCAGACGTAGTCGTCGGCAGCAGCCTCCGCATGCCCGGGGCCGGCCATCGCGTCGAACATCGTGATCGGGCGGCGGGCAAACGCCACCAGCGCGGCCCGGTGGTCCTCGGTCGGCCGCAGGACCTCCACGGACCTGCCATTCTTCAGGGCACGAACGACAGACATCGGCGGCTTGGCGGACGTGGACAGTGCGCGCACCGAGGCGGTGCCGAAACGATGGACCGATTGCATGGCAGCTCCCCGGCTTGGTGCGAAGCGCCGCAGGTTAGTGCTTTAGCAGCACGCAGACATCGGGCGATCGCCTCTTGTGCGCCGCCTGAGTGCGCTGTAGGACAAGGCCTCGAGCGCCTGCGGGCGATCTGCTCACAGCTTCTGTGAATAACTCTGTGAGAAACCGCTGGGGCTGCCGGCGGCGAGGCCCGTTGCATAAGGGCGTCCGCCTTGCTGCTTATTCGGTGAGCAGTTCCCAGCGACCGACTTCCTCGTACGCGGCGCGCGGCACCAGCGGCGGCAGCCGCGACCCCACCAGCGAGAAGGCCGCAGCAGCGGTGCGGACTGGCGGGTTCCCAGTCCGTCCTGACCGCTGAATCCCTAGGAATTCTTTCCTTTCGGCTGGGTGTCGGTGGGCACGAGCGTCCATCCCCCGAACTCACCCGCCTGCATGGTGCCACCCACCCTGGGCGCGATCTGTTGGACCCCGCCGCAGGTGGCCACGGCGCGGTAGCCGAGGTTTCGGGCGGCCTCGGCCTGGCCCAGCTTCAGGACCGAGCCCACGCCCAGATTCCGCCACGTCGGGCTGACGAGGGTTTGGGCCACACACACCTCGGACGGTTGCATTCCACACGCCTGCAGGAAGCTCTCATCTTTGGGCGGTTCCATCTCGTGCACATCAGGGTCGATCTCCGTGACACCGACCACGTCGGACCCGACGACCGCCACCAGGGCATCGTGCTTCGGCGACCTGGCATTCCACAGGTAGTCGTCGGCAACGGCGTGGGCTTCCTCCGGCCGCTTCATCGTGTCGGCCATCGTGCCCGGCCGCTTGGCGAAGGACACCAGGGCCTGCCGGTGGGTCTCGTTCGGACGCACGACTTCGACCCTGGTGCCGTTCTTCAACATGCCGATCACCGCCACCGGCGGCTTGGTGAAGGTGGACATGGCACGCACGGCGACCGCGCCGAAACGATGGGCTGTTTGCATGGGGGCTCCCTTGTTGATAAAGCCGGCATGTTGATACTTTGGACCTCATATCGCCATCCGGCATTCGCCCCTTGCGCACTCCAGAGGTGTCGTGTAGGACAACGCCCCGTTCTGGTGCGGGGCATCAGTTCACTACTTCTGTGCATCACTCGATGCACAAGGGCCCCGCCTTGCTGCTTATCCGGTGAGCAGTTCCCAGCGACCGATTTCCTCGTACGCGGCGCGCGGCACCAGCGGCGGCAGCCGCGACCACACCAGCGAAAACGCCGACACCGGCCAGGACAAGGCCAGCGGCTCCACGGGCGGTTGTGCGCCAATGGCGCGCCGGGCCAGGGTGAGGTGCGGCTTCCAGGACTCGCCCGCGCCGGGATCCAGGCCGGCGCGCTCCACCGCCTGCCGCACCTGCCGGTGCAGCTCGTCCAGCCGGCGATCCGGATCGGGGCGCACCACGGCCAGCCCACGGGGCCAGACCTGCGGCCGCCCCAGCCGCAGCACAAAGGGTTCGCTCCGCACGCCGGCCAGCGCCTGCCGCAGGGAATCGACCGACGCCTCGGGCGTGTCGCCCAGGAAGGCAAGCGTGAGGTGCAGGTGCGCCGGCGCCGACAGCGATGGCCGCCGCGGCCACTGCCAGCGGCTGCGCCAGGCCAGCACGGGCTCGCGGACCACGGGGTCCGCCATCAGGCCAATGAACAGGCGACGGGTGGATTCGGTGGACATCGGCCGATCATGGCCGCTGACGCGGCCCGGCGAGCCCCGGTGAACCGCCAGGAACCCGGCGGCTCGAACCCCTGGACCCGACTCCAACCCCACCGGGCGCTCGGAAACTCGCTGACAGCTTGATTACGGGCCCGACGTACGTAAAATGAGCGGCGTTTCATTTCCGAAACCGCGTTTTGTATATGAAACGTGCTCGGAGAAGACCTCACGCCGCAAACGCAAGGAAAGACCATGAGTGTTCTGGGTATCGACGAGGTGACGTTCGGCGCCACCGACCTGCCGAAGTGCCGGCAGTTCTTCCTCGACTGGGGGCTGCAACTGGTGGACGAACAGTCGGACCAGCTGGTCTTCGAATCCCTCAACGGCTGCCGCGTGCTGGTGGCGGCGTCCGACAAGCCGGGCCTGCCCGCCGGGCTGGAGCCGGATCCCACGCTGCGCGAGGTGGTCTGGGGCGTGCAGGACGAATCGGACCTGCAGACCTATCGCAGCCGAATCGAGTCCGAACCGGGCTTCGTGCAGGCCGATGGCCGCATCGGCTGCACCGACCCCAATGGCCTGGCCGTGCGGCTGCAGGTCACCCGCAAGCGCGCCGTGGACCTGGAGTGCGCCGCCCTCAACACCTGGGGCAGCCGCAAGCGCGTGGACCAGCCCAGCCCCGCCTACGAGCGCGCCACGCCCATCGAAGTGGGCCACGTGGTGCTGTTCGTGACCGACCTGAAATCCACCACCGACTTCTACATCCAGAAACTGGGCTTCGTGCTGTCCGACCAGTACCCCGAGCGTGGCAGCTTCCTGCGCTGCTCGCCCGAGGGCGGCCACCACGACCTGTTCCTGCTGCAGCCGCCGCAGTCGCGCAAGGGCCTCAACCACGTGGCCTTCGCCGTGCGCGACATCCATGAAGTCTTCGGCGGCGGCATGAACATGTCGCGCCTGGGCTGGGAAACCGAACTCGGCCCGGGCCGCCACCCGATCTCCTCGGCCATCTTCTGGTACTTCGTCTCGCCCGCTGGTGGCCTGGTGGAGTACTACACCGACGAGGACGAACTCACCGCCAGCTGGAAGCCGCGCGACATCACCCCCGGTCCCACCGTGTTCGCCGAATGGGCGATCAAGGGCGGCATCGACGGCAACACCCGCCGCCAGAAGCAGGCCGAGGCGCCCACCGGCCAGTTCATGACCGACCGTCCCAAATCCTGAAACCATCCGTCCCCTCCACCGGCCCCAGGAGATACCGCCCATGCGCACCCCCGACCTCTACAACGACACCCACCAGACCCGCAGCGCCCCGCCCACGGCTTTCGAGAGCCTGCTGGGCGACGCCATCGAGCGCGCGTACGCGCAGGGCATCCATGACCTCGACGGCCTGGTCGCCTACCTGAACCGCTCGGGCCCCTCGGCGCCCAACGGGCAGGACTGGACGCCCGAGAACTACCAGGAACTCATGGCCCGCCTGGGCGCCTGAGCGCACGCTTTCCGGAGAACACCATGCAAAACACCAACGCCATGATCCAGGACCCCGTCGACGCGGTGCTCGAAGTCGGCCTGAAGGACCTGTGGTACCCCGTGTGCCCTTCCAGCTTCGTGAAGGAAAAGCCGATTTCCCTGCGCCGCCTGGGCTACAAGATGGTGCTCTGGCGCGATGCGGTCAGCGGCAAGGTCAACGCCCTCGAGGACCACTGCCCGCACCGCGGCGCGCCGCTGTCGCTGGGCGTGAACCTGGGTGACCGCATCGCCTGCCCGTACCACGGGGTCGAGGTGCGCCAGGACGGCACCGTCACCCGCGTGCCCGGCAGCCCCGGCTGCAAGCTCGAAGGCTCCAAGGCGGCGCGCAGCTTCCACGTGGCCGAAAGCAACGACGCGGTGTTCGTCTTCAACGCCACCGACCCGCACCTCGCGTCGCCGCCGCCGCTGCGCCTGCCCGAGCAGCTGACCTCGCCCGAATGGTCCTCGTTCCTCTGCTACACCGAGTGGGGCTGCGACTACCGCTATGTGGTCGACAACGTGATCGACCCCATGCACGGCGCCTTCCTGCACAAGCAGTCGCACTCCATGGCCGAAGGCGAGATCAGCGCCGACTTCCAGCTGCGCGAGACGCCGACCGGCTTCTTCTTCGAGAAGAAGGGCCAGCGCGACGTGAACTTCGACTGGACCGAGTGGATGGACCTGGGCATCCACCTGATGCGCCTGGAGATCCCCTACCCCAAGACCGGCGGCCCCGGCGGCAACTTCACCATCATCGGCAGCTACACGCCCATCACCAACCGCACGGCAGGGGTCTTCCACTGGCGCGCACGCAAGGTCAGCGGCTGGCAGCGCGACACCTGGCGCTTCCTCTACAAGAACCGACTGGAAGAGCGTCACTGGAACGTGCTGGAGCAGGACCGCCTGGCCATCGAGAACATGGAGCCCGACGCCAACAAGCGCGAACACCTGTACCAGCACGACATGGGCGTGGTGCGCCTGCGCCGGGTTCTCAAGACCTTGGCCAGCAAGCAGCTCGAATCCGCCAAGAAATGAGCTCCCTGCAAGCGCGGGTGCGCACGCTCCGATGGGAGGCCGACGGCGTCGTCGGCATCGAACTCGTGCCGCTGGCCGGCGCGCACTTCCCGGCCTTCGATGCGGGCTCGCACGTCGACCTGCACCTGGGCAACGGGATGGTGCGCAGCTACTCGCTGTGCAACGACCCAGCCGAGCGGGATCGCTACGTGCTGGGCGTGCTGAACGACCGCGCCAGCCGCGGCGGCTCGCGCTGGGTGCACGAGCAGTTGCGCGTGGGCGCCGTGATCGACATCGGTGCGCCGCGCAACAACTTCGTGCTCGACGAGACGGCGGCGCACTCGGTGCTGCTCGCCGGAGGCATCGGCATCACGCCCATCCTGTGCATGGCCCGCCGACTCAAGGCACTGGGCCGCTCGTACGAAGTGATCTGCCTGGCGCGATCACGCGCGCAAGCGGCCTTCCGCGAGGATCTGCAGGCCCTGGGTGCCGACGTCACCTGGCACTTCGACGACGAACGCGGCGGCCCGCCCGACCTGCACGCCCTGCTCGCGGCACGCCCCGCGGGCCACGCCACGCACTACTACGCCTGCGGTCCCGCGCCCATGCTCGATGCTTTCGAGCGCCAGTGCGCGGCGCTGGGCTACGCCAACGTGCACATCGAGCGCTTCGCCGCGGTCGAGGTCGCCGCAGCGGCCGACGCGCGCACCACCTACCTGCTGGAGCTGCGCCAATCGGGCAAGCGGATCGAGGTCACGTCCGGCATGAGCCTGCTGCAGGCCGTGCGCGCCGCCGGCGTGTCGCCGCTCACCAGCTGCGAAGACGGCATCTGCGGCGCCTGCGAGACGCGGGTGCTCGAAGGCTTGCCGGATCATCGAGACAGCGTGCTCAGCCCCGCCGAACACGAAACCGGTCACACCATGATGATTTGCGTGGGCGGCTGCCGCAGCGAACGCCTGGTGCTGGACCTGTAGCCGGCGCTGCTGGCACGCCCATTGCACTCCGCATCCGGTTCAACAAGAACTTGAACGAGCCCTTTTTCTTCCACCTTCCATTAGAGGTATCACCATGCGATTGACCCGTCGTCACCTCCTGTGCGCCGCGCTCGCCGCCGCACCCCTGGCCACCTTGAGCACGCCCGCGGCGGCGCAAGACAAGTGGCCCAGCAAGCAGATCAACATCGTGGTGGCCTACCCGGCCGGCGGCGACACCGACCTGGTCGGCCGCGCCATCGCCGAGAAGCTGTCCCAGCGCCTGAAGGTGCCGGTGATCGTCGACAACAAGCCCGGCGCCGCCGGCACCATCGGCAATTCCTTCGTCTCGCGCGCCGCGCCCGACGGCTACACCCTGCTGCTCACCCCCAAGACCTTCACCACCTCGCAGCAGGTGCTCAAGGTCGCCCCCAGCAGCAGCTACGACGTGCTCAACGGCTTCGAGCCCATCGTGCTCACCACCAACCAGCCGCTGATCCTGGTGGCGCACCCCAGCACCGGCTTCAAGTCGGTGGGCGACATGATCAAGGCCGCCAAGTCCGGCAAGCCCGTGACCTACGCCACGCCCGGCAGCGGCTCGCCCATGCACATCATCGGCGAGTGGCTGGCCAAGGAAGCGGGCGTGAAGCTCACGCACGTGCCCTACAAGGGCATCGCCCCCTCGGTCACCGACGTCGTCGCCGGCCACGTGAACACCGCCTGGCTCACCCCCGGCGTGGTGTCGCAGTACCTGGCCGAAGGCAAGCTGGTGCCGCTGGCCGTGGCCGACCCCAAGCGCTCGTCGCTGGTGCCCAACGTGCCCACGCTGGTGGAAGCCGGCTACAAGGACATCATCAACCCGTCGTGGATGGGCCTGTACGCACCCAAGGGCACGCCGGCCAACGTGATCCGCACGCTCAACACCCAGGTCAACGAGATCCTGAAGATGCCCGATGTGCTCGAGAAGGTCACCGGCGTCGGCTCCACCCCGGGCGGCGGCTCGCCCGACGTGCTGGCCAAGGCCACGGCCGAGGACTTCCACAAGATGGGCAAGATCATCAAGGACCTGGGGATCACGGCGGACTGAGTCACGCAAGCGGCTCGCGCGTCTGGCGCACGCAGGGCAGGCGGCCTCGGGGCCCCTGCCCTTTTTCGTTTACACACCGATACCGCGGCACGCTGCCGATGAGCGCGCCCCCGGAGCAGGTGAGCACAATCGACGCCCTGGACGTACGTTTGACGAGGAGGAAGCCATGAAGCTGCTCCCAACCAGCGCGCTCTGCCGGGCCGCACTCATGGTCGTCTGTACCGCCTCCGCGAGCGCGGCTTTCGCGGGTCCCGACCGCCCGTTCAAGGGCTCCCTGCAGGTCGAGGAACGCATCGGCCGCCTCGGGCGCTGCCCCGGGCCCCAGGGCCAACCGAGCCTTGGAGGAACGTTCACGGGGACCGGCCACGCGACCCACCTCGGCGCGGTGCAGATCTCCGGGTCACATTGCATCACCAGCGAACCGGGCACCCCGCCACCGGCCTTCAGCCTTGCCGAAGGCCACATGACGATGCACTCGGCCAGCGGCGACGAGGTGCTGGCCGACTATGCCGGCGTCTTCACGCTGGTCACCACCGGCACCTATACCTTCGCTGGCCAGTACGTCATCACCGGTGGCACCGGACGCTTTTCGGACGCCACCGGCGGGGGTGCCCTCACCGGCACCCTCACGGGCGACGTGCCGTCCTTCCAGCAATCCGTGTCCCTGGACGCGCTCGGCGATATCCGGTACTGAAGTCCACCGAGCGACCGGGGACACGCGAGGGCCGGTGCTGGCACCGGCCGGTCAGCCCTTGGCCGGCGCCTGGTAGTTCGTGCCCTGCGCCTTCTGCTGCGCCTGCAGGAACTCCTGCGGGGACAGCAGGCGCGTGGTCCTGTAGCTCCTGAGGTGTCCCGGGGCGTTGACGGCCAGCGCCAGGGCTGCGGCGGTCACGTCGTCGGGCGCCTGGAAGATCCCGACCACGTCGTACTCGCCGAGGCAGAAATCGAGGCTCTCGAACTTGCCCTCGAGCTTCTCCACCAGCGACTTGACCCCGGCGACCCTGTCCTGCGGCTTGGCGATGAACGCGGCGGCAGCGGAAGGTGCGTAGGACGCCTGGATGAGGTAGCGGGGCATGACGTGCTCCTTGAGGGCAAAGCAGCAGCGATGACGATCGGGCAGCGGCATGCACGTGAAGGTCGTACAAGGCGCGGCCGGGAGGGCGACCCGCTGAATGGCACGCCCCCGCAACGCATTAGGCGCGTTTGGCATCCGCTGGTAAACCACAGCCGTCGGTGACGACGCCAGCCCCCGCGCGCGGGCTACAGCGCCGTGCGGAACCCCGCGAACACGTCCTGCCGATGCGGCAGGAAGAAGTTGCGAAAGCACGGATCGTGCAGGCGGGGGTGGGTTGCAAACGCCCCCCCGCGCAGTTCGCGGTGGTCACCGAACCACGGCGCGGAGTAGTCGCGGTAAGGCCCGGTCTCGAAGCGCGGATACGGCTCGAAATCGCTGGCGGTCCATTCCCACACGCCGTCGCCCCACTCGAAACCAGGGAGCGTGCGCGCGGCATGCTCCCACTCGGCCGCGCTCGGCAGGCGGCGACCGGCCCAGAGCGCATAGGCCTGCGCCTCCCAGGCGCTCAGGTGGATGACCGGCTGCTGCACATCCAGCGGCAGCCAGCGGTCGAACCAACGCATCTCCCAACCAGCCGAAGCGCGACGCCAGCGGACCGGGTGGCTGCAGGCCTGCATCGCACGCCAGCGGCCCGCTTCGCCCGGCCACCAACTCGCCTGCTCGTAACCGCCCGCCTCCACGAAGGACTGGAAGGCTCCGGCGGACACGGGGGTGGCGTCGATCTCGTACGCGGCCAGCTCGGCCCGATGCGCCTGCAGCTCGTTGTCGAACGAGAAACCAGGCGCTTGCGCGGCGCGCCCGATACACGCCTGACCGGCCTCGACGGCCATGGGCGCACGCTCCGGCAGGCGACGCAATGTCAGCCCAGCCGGCACCGGATAGCCGAGCGTGGCGCGGGTCCAGGCAAAGGCCTCCGCATGCATGTCCTCGTGGAACAGCACCAGCCGGTGGGGGTACAACGCTTCATCGCTGCCGTCCGCCGACGCCAGGTCGGCCAGCATGGCCTCGAGTTGCGCGTCGAGTTGCCCGTCGAGTTCGGTTCGCGAGGGCAAGGCCGCCGACCAGCGTGCCGCGTGCGCCAGTCGCGCGGAGTCGCACAGCGTGTCCGGCCCGCTGATGCGCGGCGGCCGGCTCGCATGCACCAGGCCGCCCGCATCCACCGTGTGCGGCCCGCGCAAGACCCAGAACTCGCCGAACCAGACGATGTGCGCCAGCTCCCACGCCGGCAGGTTCACCCCCGGCTGCCGCGGCACCCGCCACTGCGCTTCGCTGAGGTCGAAGGTCCAGGCGCGGGTGCGGCCGCGCGCTTCGCGCAGGGCCTGGCCGATCGCGTCACCGGACAGGGTTCGCGCGTCGACTGCCGGCTTCATGTGGCTAGAACACGCCCGGAAAGGACCCGCCATCGAGCAACACGTTCTGCCCGTTGATGTACCCCGCGTGCACGCTGCACAGGAAGGCGCAGGTGTTGCCCAGTTCCTCGGGCCGGCCGAGGCGCCGGGCCGGGTGCTTGGCCACGCGGCGGGCTCGCACCTCTTCGACTGGAATGCCTTCGCGCGCGGCCTGCGCCGCGAAGTTGCCGGCCAGGCGGCTGGTGTCGAAGGTGCCGGGCAGCAGGTTGTTGATGGTCACCCCGCGCGCCACCACGCTGCGCGCCAGCCCGGCGACAAAGCCGGTGAGGCCGGAGCGCGCCCCATTGGACAGGCCCAGCATGTCCAGCGGCGACTTCACCGCGCTGGAGGTGATGTTGACGATGCGGCCGAAGCCCCGGTCCATCATGCCGTCCACCGTGGCCTTGATCAGCTCGATGGGCGCGAGCATGTTGGCGTCGAGCGCGGCGATCCAGTCCTCGCGCGACCAATTGCGAAAGTCCCCCGGGGGCGGACCGCCCGCGTTGGTGACCACGATGTCGAACTGCGGATGCGCCTGCAGGATGCGCGCGCGCCCTTCGGCGGTGGTGACGTCGGCCGCCACCCATTCCACCGGGGCCGTGCCCATCTTCTGCAGCTCCTGCGCCGCCTGGCGCAGGGGGCCCTCGGTGCGGGCCACGATCACCGTGTGCACGCCCTCGCGCACCAGCGCCTGCGCGCACGCGAAACCCAGGCCGGCGCTGGCCCCGCAGACCAGCGCCTTGCGGCCGGCAATTCCCAGATCCATGTCGCTTGCTCCGAAGATGAAAATCAGCCTGCGAGCACCGTGGCCTGGCGCAGGTCCACATCCAGCCGCACCCAGGCGTCGATCTCGACCCGCAGCTCGGGGAAGACCAGCCCGCTCACGGCCACCAGCGTGGAGCACGGATAGTGCCCGCCGAAGAACTCCTTGCGGGCGCGGCCCACTTCGTCCTTGTCGCCGATGTCGGTGACGTAGACCACCGTCTTGACGATGTTGTGCCGGTGCCCGCCAGCAGCCTTGACCAGCGCCTCCAGCTTGCCCAGCACGACCAGCGCCTGGTCGTAGGCGCCCAGGGGTTCGCCACGCGTGGCGGCCTCGCGCGTCGCCGGGTGGGCCGTGGCGCCCGAAACCACCACTTCATGGCCGATGCGCCAGGCGTTGGTCCACGACGAGGTGGGCAGGTCCGGCACGGCCGGGCACTGGATCTTTTCGACGGGGGTGCTCATCGCCTCTCCTTCAGTGGCCGCTCATTGGCCGCCATTTCGCACGCGTTCCTTGATGCGCTCGCGCACCGGAACGAAGTCGTAGGAGGGATACACCTCGGTCTTGAACACGCCCCAGGCCGAGCGCTCCAGCTCCACGTTCACCTGGCCCAGCAGGTGCGGCGGCACCTCCAGCGTCACCACCTGGCCCAGCCCCATGGCCACGGTCCACGAGACCACGCGGGTGCCGGCAATGGGAAAGCGGTCCCACCAGTCGCTGGCCTTCAGGCGCGACTGGATGTCGTCCAGCACGAGTCCGTCATGGTGCTTGAGGATGATGGTGAGCAGCACGTGGGGGTCGGGCGTGTCGGCCATGTGCTTACTCCGCCTTGATGTTGCGCGAGCGGATCACGCCCGCCCAGGTGGCGGTCTCGGCCTTGATGTGGGCGGCGTATTCGGCTGGTGTCATGCGCACGGTCTGCAAGCCCTGGGACTTGAGCTGCTCCTGCACCTGCGGCGGCGACAGGATTTCCTGCGCATCGCGGGCCAGGCGGGCCGCCAGCTCCGGCGGCGTGCCGGCGGGGGCCATGAGGCCGTACCACGAGGTAACCACCACGCCGGGCACGCCCTGCTCCATCAGGGTGGGGATCTCGGGCGCCACCGGGGTACGCACCTTGTCGGTGATGCCCAGCGCCAGCAGCTTTCCACTGCGGATGTGCCCCAGCGTGGCCGGCAGGTTGCTGAACATCAGGGGCACGTTGCCACCCAGCACGTCGTTGAGGGCCGGGCCCGTGCCCTTGTACGGAACGTGCAGCAGGTCCACGCCGGCCTGCTGCTTGAACAGCTCGCCCGCCAGGTGCAGGCCGCTGCCCACCCCGGGCGAGGCGAAGGAGAAGGCGCCTGGGCGGGCCTTGGCCTGGGCCAGCAGGTCCTTCAGGTCCTTCAGGTCCTTGACCTTGGCGCCCGGTCCCGCCACCAGCACGTTGGGCGCGGTGGCCAGCATGGTCACGGCGGTGAAGTCGCGCTCGATGTCGAACGGGAAGTTCGTCATCAGCGTGGGATTGATGGTGAGGTTGCCCGCGGGAATCACCAGCAGCGTCTGGCCATCGGGCCGCGCGCGCTTGACGCGCTCGATGCCGATGTTGCCGGCGCCACCGGGCACGTTCTCCACCAGGGCGGGCTTGTTCGCGCGCCTGGACAGGCCATCGGCCAGCAGGCGGGCCAGCGTGTCCACCGGACCGCCCGGGGGAAACGGGGCCACCACGGTGATGCGGTCCTGCGCCACCTGGGCCCAGGTGGCCGCGGGCACGCAGGCCAGGGCGCCTGCGCCGAGGACCAGGGCGCGGCGGGCGCCATCGATGCGATCAGTCAATCTCTTCTCCTTCTTCTTACGTCTGTGGTTCAGTTCGCAGCCCAGGGCAGCGGGGCATCGTTCAGGCCCCAGTAGAAGCTCTTCTGCGCGGTGTATTCCAGGATGCCCAGGCGGCCCTTCTCGCGCCCGGTGCCACTGAGCTTGACGCCGCCGAAGGGCGTGCTCACCGAGAAGATCTTGTAGGTGTTGACCCAGACGGTGCCGGTCTGCAGGGCCGAGCCGATGCGCCAGGCCGTGCGGTAGTCGCGCGTCCAGATCCCCGAGGCCAGGCCGAACATGTTGTCGTTGCACTGGGCCAGCAGGTCGGCTTCGTCGTGCCAGGGCAGCAGCGCCAGCACGGGGCCGAAGATTTCCTCCTGGCACATGCGGGCCTGGTTGGGCAGGCCTTCGATGACGGTGGGCAGGTAGTAGCTGCCGGCCTCGAAGCCCGCGCCCTGCGGCCGCTTGCCGCCGGCGAGCAGTCGGCCGCCCTCCTCCAGGCCCAGGCTCACGTAGCGCTCCACGGTATCGCGGTGGCCCTTGTTCACCAGCGGGCCCATCTGCGTCGCTTCGTCCGACGGATCGCCCACGCGCAGCCTGGCCACGCCGGCGAGCAGGCGGGACTTGAATTCCTCGTACACGCTGGCGTGCACGAAGGCCCGCGAGCCGGCGATGCACGATTCGCCCGAGGAGCTGAAGATGCCGTACAGCACGCCGGCCACCGCATGGTCGAGGTCGGCGTCGGCGCAGACGATGGTGGGCGACTTGCCGCCCAGCTCCAGCGAGGTGGGCATGAGCTTTTCGGCCGCCAGGCGCTGGATGCCCAGGCCGACGGTGGTGCCGCCGGTGAAGGCGATGCGCTTGATCAGCGGGTGCTTGACCAGCGCGTCGCCCACGATGGAACCCTTGCCCGGCAGCACGCTGATGATGCCGGGGGGCACGCCGGCTTCCTCGGCGATGCGGGCCAGCTCGATGGCCATGCGGGGGGTGATCTCGGCCGGCTTGAACACCACGGCGCAGCCGGCGGCCAGCGCGGGCGCGAGCTTCTGCGCCTCGCTGGCGATGGGCGAGTTCCAGGGCGTGATGGCGCCCACCACGCCCAGCGGCTCGTGCACGCTCATGGTCAGGTAGTCGCCGCGCGCGGGCGTGAGCTGGTCTTCCCAGGTCTCGCAGGCGGCCGCGAAGAACTGGAAGGTGCCGGCGGCGCTGGCGACCAGGGCCCGCGTTTCCTTGATGGGCTTGCCGTTGTCCAGTCGCTGCAGCTGCGCCAGCTCCTCGGCGCGCGAGCGGATGCGCGCGGCGATGCCGTGAAGGATGGTGGCGCGCTCATGGCGCTTGAGGCCGGCCCACGAAGGCTGCTGGCGCGCCTTCTCGGCGGCCTGCACGGCTTCATCCACGTCGGCGGCGGTGGCCGCGTGCAGGCTGGCCACGCGGCTGCCGTCATGCGGGTACTCGGTGGTGTATTCGGGGCCGGTGGCATCGCGCCAGCGACCGGCGATCAGGGTCTGCAGTTTTTCGGTCATGGCAGGTCCTTCATCAAAGCGTGACGTTGGCGCTGCGGTTGGCCAGGAAGCGCAGGGCCGACAGCACGGTGAGCGCCGAGGTCTTGGGGTTGTCGGCCAGCGGCTTGCCGCGCATGGTGATCTCCATCTCGCCGAAGGCGCCGCGCACCTTGATCTCGTGGATGTTCTCGGTGACATGAGGGTCCGCCAGCAGCCGCACGCGGGTGTTGTCCAGGCCCAGGCCCGACAGGGCGATGGTGGCCGCGACGTTGGCGTTCTTGGGGTACAGGCGAGCGGCCTCGCGGGCGCTGGCTTCCAGGATCACCGTGGGCTCGCGCAGGCTGTCCAGGTCGAAGGCCTGTTCGGCCGGCGTGCCGCGCCAGCTGCCCGGTGGCTTGCGGCCGGTGTAGGTGACCTCCTCCAGGCCGGCCAGGCGGGCCGCGGCGATCGCGTCCACGCCGCCGATCGCGCCGGAGAGCAGGTGCACCTGGGTGTCGCCCTCGGCGGCGGCCGCCTCCAGTTGTTCCAGCATGCCCGGCTCGGACACCGCGCCCACCGACAGCACGGCGCACTCGACGCCGCGCCTGAGGGCCGGCACCACGTGCTCGACCAAGGCCGCGTGGCCGGCGCACTCGAGCACCAGCCCGGCATCGGCCGGCACGCGCTCGCACACCTGCACCGATCCGGGTGCGGCGGCGCGGGCCTCCGCCAGGTGGGCCTCGGGCACCACCACGTGGGTGACGCACAGGCCCTCGAGCGCGGCGCTGCGCTGCAGGAGCGATCGGCCGATGGCGCCGAAGCCGATCAAAGTCACGCGTTGCTGCGGCATGGCGTCAGTCCTTCTTGAGGATGGGGCCGGCGAACTTCGCCTGGAACGGACCCCAGGCGTTCATGTCCACCTCGACGACGACCGGGCCGCGCAGGCCGGCGGCCTGCTGCAGCACCGCCGCGGTGTCGGCAGGCTTTTCCAGCAACAGGTGCTTCACGCCCAGGCTGGCGCAGAAGGCGGCGAAGTCCGGCGTGTGCAGGTCCACGTAGGCGTGGCGGCTGCCGTAGATGTCGTCCTGGATGTTGCGGATGACGCCGTAGCGGCGGTCGTTCATCAGGATCAGGGTGAAGTCGGCCTTCTCCTGCACCGCGCAGGCCAGCTCGCCCACGTTCAGCATGAAGCCGCCGTCGCCGCTCAGGACCACCGTGCGGCGGCCGAGTTCGTGCTCGGCGTTGGCCACGGCGGTGCCGATGCCCATGGCCAGGCCCTGGCCGATGCCGCCGCCCAGCGCGTGCACGCCGGCGCGCGGATGGTCGAGCACCGGGGCGCGGTTGCCCCACATGCTGTTGGACAAGGTGATGTCTCGCACCCACCAGATGGCCTTGCCCAGTTGCGCACCCACCTCGTTCTTGAGGGTGGCGTACGCGCCCAGCGCGTCCTCCAGGCTGGCCGCAGCCTGGGCCCGGGCCTTCTGCACGTCTTCCACCAAGGCGGTGTCCACGTTCATCCTGCCTTCCAGCAGGTCGGCCAGCGCGTTGAGCGTGGCCTCGGCGTCGCCCTGCACGAAGTAGTCGCTGGTGTAGCCGCGGTTGTGCGCCAGCGGGTTGGCGTCGATGCGGTACAGCGGCTGCGGCAGCTTGAGCTTGTAGCTCAGGGTTTCGTTGCTGCGCAGGCGCGAGCCCACCACCAGCATGGCGTCGCAGGTCTGGTACAGCTTTTCCGACGGCGGCTGCAGGTTGTACGAGCCCAGGCAGGCCGGATGGTCCTCGGGCACGATGCCCCGGCCCTGCACGGTGGTGACCACGCCCCAGCCCATCTTCACGAAGCGCTCCACCGCGCCGCGGGCGCCGCGCGCGCCGCCGCCCAGCCAGAGCATGGGGCGCTTGGCCTTGGCCAGCCGATCGGCCAGCGCCTGCACGCCACCCGGCTCGGGCTGCACGGGGCGCACCGGCAGCGGATGCAGGTCCTCGGGCAGGTCCATCAGCTGCTTCTGGATGTCGATGGGGATCTCGATGCTCACCGGGCCGCAAGGCGCGGTGAAGGCCAGGCGGTGCGCCTCGCGCAGGGTGGCCAGCGCGGTCTCGGCGTTGCGGATGCGAAAGGCCGCCTTGCCCACCGACTGCAGCATGGCCAGCTGCGCCGGGTGCTCGTGGATGTAGCCCAGGTCACGGTCGAGGAAGGGTGATTCGATCTGTCCCGTGAGATGCAGCAGCGGCGTGCCGGCGGTGAGTGCCTCCACCATCGCACCGGCCGCGTTGCCCGCGCCGGTGCCGGTGCTGGTGACGAAGGCGCCCAGCGTGCCGGTGACGCGGGCGTAGGCGTCGGCCATGTTGCAGGCGCCGGCCTCGCCGCGCGAGGAGACGAAGCGGATCTTCTGGCGCCGGTGGAAGGCGTCCAGGATCGGCATGTTGTGGATCGAGATCACGCCGAAGGCGGCGCGCACGCCGCAGCTTTCGAGGAAACGGGCGGCCAGTTCGCCCACGGTGATGCGGTTCTCGGCAGGGTTGGTCATACGTTCTCTTTCCGGGGAGCGGCCGAGCCGCTGACGTGGGGAATGTGGCTGAGCAGCTGGCTCAGGTTGGCGGCGGCCTGCATGACCTGGGGCACCAGGATGGCTGTCCGCTCGGCGGGGATCTGTTGCGCCGGCACGGTGATGCTGATGGCCGCGACGACCTCGTGGCGATCGTTGAACACGGGCGCTGCCACGGTGGTGATGCCGGTCTCGTAGCCGCCCTGGCTGATGGCGTATCCGCGCTCGCGGTCGGCATCGATCAAGGACTTGAGCTCGGCCAGCGTGGTCGGCGTGCGCGGCGTGTACTGGGCCAGGGGTTCTTCAGGGTACAGCGTGGCCAGCTCGGCCATGCTCAGGCCCGACAGCAGCAGCCGGCCCAGCACGGTGGCATGCGCCGGCAGGCGTGCGCCCACCTGGATCGAATGGAACTGCGCGTTGGCGCCCGCGGCCTTGGACACGAAGACCACGTGCTGGCCATCGCGCACCACCAGGTGCGCGGAGTAGCCGGTGTCGGTGCGCAGCTGCTCGATGATGGGCCGGCCCATCTCGGTCAGCTCCATCGAGGCCAGGTACTCGAAGCCCAGCCGCAGCACGCCGATGGCCAGCCGGTAGCTGGCGCTGTCGGGCACGCGCTCGACATAACCCGTCTGTTCAAGCGTCTGGAGCAGTCGGAACACCGAGGCGCGCGGCAGGTCGAGCCGGCGGGCCAGTTCCGCGCCGGTCAGCTGCGGCTCGTTGCGGCTGAAGCAGGTGAGCAACTGCAGCCCGCGCGCCAGGCCGGGCACGAGGTAGCGGTTCTCTTCGCTCATGAGTTTTCCCGGATCAGCGGCACCAGGGCGTCGGCCGCTTCCAGCGCGCAGGAATGCCCCACCTCGCCCAGCGGCACGTAGGGCACGCCGGCCCGCTCGGCCAGCGAGCGGCAGCCTGCCGCGGGGGTGATGCCGTCGGCGCTGCCGCTGGCCACCGTGATGGGCGCGCGCACCTGCGGCAGCAGTTCGGCCAGGTCGGATTCGGCCAGCATGTGCGTGGCCTGCCGGTAGCCCTCGGGATGCACCTGCGCCATGACGGATCGGACGTAGGCCACGGTCTCGGCCGGTGCCTGCGGCGAGAGCATGGCCGCGCCGCGCTTCTCGGCCATGCCGGCCGGGCCCAGTGTGTCGAGGTTGCGCAGGCGGTCGTCGCGCTTCTGCGCACGCACGGCCTCGTCGGCCTTGCCATAGCCCTGCGCGGGCGCCAGCAGCAGCAGGCGCTTGACGCGTTCGGGCTGCTGCACGGCGGCGGCCGAAGCCATCAGCGCGCCCAGCGAATGGCCCACCAGCGTCACCGGGGTGTCCAGCTCGAGCGCATCCAGCCACTGCCAGACGCGGCGGCCGTAGTCGTGCGGCGTGGGCCGCGGCATCGGCAGCGGCTCGCTGTCGCCATAGCCCGGCGCGTCCCAGGCCAGCACGCGGTGGCTGGCCCCCAGCGCGTCGAGCTGGCGCACCCAGGAGCCCGAGGCGGAGCCGATGCCGTGCAGCAGCACCAGCACGCCGGCCTCACCGGCGGCAGGGCGCGCCTCCCGCAAGGAGATGCGTCCGCCCGCGGTGGACACGCTGCGCGGTGGGAAACGCTGTGACAGTTGGGTCAGGTTCATGGCCGGGCGCCGTGCGGTTCAGCGCTTGTCGCGCTTGATCTTGGCCAGCGGCGAATCGGGCGGGTACACCGGCGTGACCGGCGTGGGCGAGCCCAGCATCACGCACATCAGCGCGTCTTCGTCGCCGACGTTGTGCTCTTCACGGTAGACGCCCGGGGGCACGGAGATCAGGTCGCGCTCGCCGATGACGGCTTCCCAGCGCTGGCCGTCCTTCTCGCAGACGACCTTCATGGTGCCGCGCATGACGAAGAAGATTTCTTCCACGTCCCAGTGGATATGCGACGGGCCGATGTTGCCGGCCGGGATCACCATGGTGGAGAAGGTGAAGTGGCCCGCGGGCACGGTGTTGCTGTCGGTGGAGACGCCGGTGCCGCCGGTGCCCACGTAGCGCATCTGCGCACGGCGGTACTTGGGGTCGTAGTCGGCCTGGAACTTCAGCGCGTCCCAGTCGTAGCGGCGGGTGGACTTGCGGGCCACGCGGCTTTCCATCCACTCGGCGAAGCTCTGGCCGGGCTGGGCCAGCATGCCGGCCTGGATTTGCGGCTCGGGCGGGATGCGCGGATCGAGCAGTCCTAGTTCGTTGAATTGCGGTTCGTTGGCGGCTTGGTTCATCGCGTTGGCCTCTCGGTTTGGCTAAGGGTGTGACAGGAAACGGATCACTTCACGACAGATGCATGAGCGCAGACCCTGCGTGGTCTTTCACTTCATGACGAAGCCGCCGTTGACCGGCAGCACTTGGCCGGTCACGTAACCGGCCGCATCGGACAACAGGAACAGCACCGGGCCGACCACGTCCTCGGGCACCTGGGCGCGGCTGATGGCGCGGCCACTGCGGTAGTACTCGTGGCGTGCCTGGGGCACGTATTCGGTGGCCTCCACCAGCGTGAGGCCGGGGGCGATGGCGTTGACGACGATGGCGTCCTCGCCCAGTTCGCGGGCCATCGCGTGCGTCATGGCCATCACCGCGCCCTTGCTGGCCACATAGGCCATGAGCCGGGGCGCGCCCCAGATGGCGGTGTCGGAGGCCAGGTTGACCACCCGGCCACGACCCGAGGCCTTGAGCCAGGGCCGCGCGGCCACGGTGGCCAGCCAGGTGCCGCGCACGTTGACGTCCATCACGCGGTCCCAGACGCCGACGTCGATCTCTTCCATGGGCTTGCCGCCCGAATTGGTGATGGCGCCGTTGTTCACCAGCCCGTCCAGCCCGCCCAAGGCGCCGGCCGCCTGCTTGACGCCCTGCGCCACCGAGTCGGGATCGGCCAGGTCCATGGGCAGGTAGAAGGCCGAATCCGCCCGGACGGCGTTGAGGTCTTGCGCCACCTGGGCGCCGGCCTCGTGCAGGATGTCCGTGAGCGCCACACGGGCGCCGGCCGCCACGCAGGCCTGCGCCATCGCGGCGCCGAGGCCGCGCGCACCACCGGTGATGAGGATGCGGCGACCCGACAGGTCGACTGGAACTGGATCTGCGTTCATGTTTTGTCTGTGAAACAGCGATTCATTACAGTAACGGCCTGAATTCTTGCACGATTTGTCGTCGGCACCTCGTTCCTGACTTGCAGAAGGGGGGATTCCACGCGCATCCGGGCTCCTCGGCAGCCCCGAGGGAAACGGATTCACACACCAGAATCCTTCGCATGGACCCCACCACCCTTGCCGCCTACGACCACCGCAGCGCCCACTACGCCACGCAGTGGCACGAGCAGCCGCCGCCTTGCGACCTGCACGACCTGCTTCGCACCCACTTCAGCCCCGGTCCCACGATCGACGTGGGTTGCGGCAGCGGCCGCGATGTCGCGTGGCTGCATGCGCAAGGCTTCACGCCCGTGCTGGGCATCGACGGCTCCGAAGGCCTGCTGGCGCAGGCTCGCGCGCGGCACCCCACCCTTGCATTTCGCCAGGCCTTGCTGCCGCAGCTCGACGGCCTCGAAGGTTCCAGCTTCCAGAACGTGCTGTGCGAGACCGTGCTGATGCACCTCCCGCTCGAATCCGTGGCGCCCGCGACGGCCGCCCTGATCGACCTGCTGCGCCCCGGGGGCACGCTGGTGCTGACCTGGCGGGTGTCCGGGCACAGCCTGCGGGACGACCACGGACGCCTGTACACCGCCTTCGACGCCGCCCTGGTGCGCGAGGCTGCCGCGCCGGCCGGCGACATCCTGCTGGACGACGAGGTGGTGAGCGCGTCCTCGGGCCGGCGCATCCACCGGCTGGTGCTGCGCCGCGGCTGATCCGCCAGCCGCCCTGTTCCAGCGGATGCCGCGGCGGCTTGCCACAATCGCCGGTCGCCGCCGTTCACCATGTCCTTCTACCGACTCATCGGGCGCTTCGTCCTGCGCCATCGATCCGCCTACGCCTGGTCCGCGTTGATGCTCGTCGGCATCGCCGCGCTGATGGTGTGGATCCCGCGCCAGATCGGGCACGTGGTCGACGGCCTGGTCGCCAGCCGGCTCACCCAGGCCGACCTGATGCGCGAACTCGGCTGGCTCATCGGCGCCGGCGCCGGTGTCTACCTGTTGCGCGTGGGTTGGCGACTGAAGCTCTACACGGCCGCGTATCGCCTGGGCGTGGAGTTGCGCGGCCATCTCTACACGCGGCTGTCACTGCAGGGCGCGTCCTTCTTCCAGGACCGGCGCACCGGCAACCTGATGGCGCTGGCCACCAACGACGTCGACGCGGTCGAGATGGCCGCCGGCGAGGCCATGCTCGCCGGCTTCGACGGCTCGCTCACGCTGGTGCTGGTGCTGGCGATGATGGCGCTCGGGGTCGATTGGCGGCTGGCGGCCTTCGCGGTGCTGCCCTTCCCGCTGATGGGCCTGGCTTTCTGGCGGATTTCACGCCAGGTGCACCAGGCCTCACGACGGTCGCTGGAGCGCTTCGGCGCGCTCAACGACCATGTGCAGGAAACACTCTCGGGCGTGCGCACCGTCCGCGCGCTGGGGCTGCAGGCCCGCAGCGAAGCGCAGTTCAACGCCCTGGCCGGCGGCGCGGCGGCCGCGAGCTTCGACGCCCAGAAGTGGGAGGCCGCCTACGAGCCGGCGGTCGGCATCAGCTTCGCCACCGCCACCGCGCTGGTGCTGGGGGTCGGCGGCTGGCTGGTCTGGCACGGCGAGCTCACCGTGGGCCAGCTCACCAGTTTCACGCTCTACCTGGGCCAGCTGATCTGGCCGATGTTTGCCGCGGGCTGGGTGCTGTCGCTGATCGAGCGCGGCAAGGCGGCCTGGAGCCGCCTGGAGCCGGTGCTGGACGTGCCGCTGAGCGTCGAGGACCGCGGACGGGTGGCGACGGTGACGCCCGGCGCCGTCGAGGTCGAGAACGTGCGCTTCGCCTACGGCGCCGAGGCCCGGCCGGCGCTCGATGGCGTCTCGCTGCGGCTGGAGCCCGGGCGCACGCTGGGCCTGGTCGGCCCCACCGGCGCGGGCAAGTCCACCCTGCTGCGACTGCTGTTGCGCCAGCAGGCCCCCGACCGGGGCCAGGTGCGCTGGAACGGGATCGACCTGCGCGAGTACACGCTGGAGGCGCTGCGCGGGGGGATCGCCTGGGTGCCGCAGGAGGCCTTCCTGTTCTCGGCCACGGTAGCCGAGAACATCGCGCTGGCCCGGCCCGACGCGCCGCGCGAGGCCATCGAGCGCGCGGCCCGGCTGGCGGCCGTGCACGAGGACATCCAGCGCTTGCCGCAGGGCTACGACACCCCCGTGGGCGAGCGCGGCGTCACCTTGTCGGGCGGCCAGCGCCAGCGGGTGGCGATCGCCCGCGCGCTGCTGGCCGATGCCCCGCTGCTGCTGCTGGACGACGCGCTGTCGGCCGTGGACACCGACACCGAATCGCGCATCCTGGCCCACCTGCGCGAGGCCCGCGTGGGCCGCACGGTGATCATCGTGAGCCACCGGCTCAGCGCGGTGGCGGATGCCGACCACACGATCGTCCTGCGCGAGGGCCGGATCACCGAACAAGGCCGCCATGCCGAGCTGCTGCAGGCTGGTGGCTGGTATGCGCGCCAGTGGCGCTATCAACAACTGCAGGCCAGCCTCGATGCCAGCTGAATCCGCCCCCGCCCGCCCCCTGGCGCCCCCGACCGTCGAGCGGCATCGGCCGCCCGGACGGGATGCGGCCGCGCTGCTGCTGCGTGCCGCGCGACCCGAGCGGCGCCAGGTGCTGCGGGGCATTGCCTGGCTCATGCTGGCGGCCGGCCTGGAGGCGCTGGGACCCATCGCCGGCAAGCTGTTCATCGACAACTACCTGCTGCCGCGCCAGGCCGAGCTGCCGCAGATCGCGGGCCTGCTGCTGGGAGCATTGATCGCCGGCACGGTGGCGAGCTGGCTGCGCTACCGGCAGCTGGTGCGCCTGTCGGGCGTGGCCATGCGATCGGTGCAGCGCATCCGCGAGACGGTGTACCGGCACGTGCTGCGGCTGCCCATGGCCTTCTTCGACCGCGCCATCACCGGCCAGCTGGTCAGCCGCGTCACCAACGACACCGAGGCCGTGAAGATGCTCTACGTGCAGGTGCTGTTCGTGATGCTGGACAGCCTGATCATCCTCGGCGGCGCCATGGTGGCCATGCTCTGGCTCGACTGGCGGCTGATGCTGATCGTGCTGGCGCTGGTGCCGGCGGTGGCCCTGATCGTGTTCCTGTACCAGCGCTTGTCGGGGCCGGCGGTCACCCGCACGCGCGAGCTGCGCAGCGAGCTGAATGCGCAGGTGGCCGAGTCGATCGCCGGCATGCCGGTGCTGCAGGCGGCCAATGCCACCACGCGCTTCCGCCAGCGCTTCGCGGGTTTGAGCGAAGCGCACTATGGCTCGAGGCTTCGGGAGCTGCGGGCCAACGCCTGGCTGCTGCGGCCCGTGCTCGATTTCCTCAACGTGCTGCTGCTGGCCACCGTGCTGTGGGTCTTCGGCCTGCGCGCGGTGGGCGGCGCGCTCAGCGCGCTCGAGGTGGGCATCCTCTATGCGTTCATCAGCTACATCTCGCGGGTGGTGGAGCCGCTGATCCAGATCACCATGCAGTTCTCGCAACTGCAGCAGGCACTGGTGGGCGCGTCCCGGGTGCAGGCCCTGCTGGTCGAGGCCGAGGCGCCGGTGGCGGCCGATCGCGGCCGCATCACGGCCGGCGAGATCGCCATCGAGGGGCTCAGCTTCGGCTACCAGCCGGGCCGGCCGGTGCTGCACGAGCTGAGCCTGCGCATTCCCGCGGGCGGCTTCTACGGCATCGTCGGGCACACGGGCAGCGGCAAGACCACCGTGCTGTCGCTGCTGCTGCGCTTCTACGCGGCCGATCCCGGCCGCATCCGCATCGATGGCGTGCCGCTGGAGGCGATCGCCGAGGAGGCGTTCCGCGCCAGCGTGGGCCTGGTGCCGCAAGAGCCTTTCCTGCTGGCCGCGACGGTGCGGGAGAACATCGCCATGGGGCGGCCGCTCACCGATGCGCAGGTGGAGGCGGCGGCGCGGGCCGCGCATGCGCACGAGTTCGTCATGCAACTGGAGCGCGGCTACGACACGCCCTTGGGCGAAGGCGGGGCCCGGCTGTCGGTGGGCCAGAAACAGCTGCTGGCGATCGCCCGCGCCCTGGCCGGCGAGCCGAGCATCCTGTTCCTGGACGAGGCCACGGCCCACATCGACTCCGAGACCGAGCAGCTCGTGCAGCACGCACTGACCCGCTTGCGCGGCCGGGTGACCGTGGTGGCCATTGCCCACCGCTTGTCGACCGTGCGCGAGGCCGACCGCATCGTGGTCCTGAATCATGGTCGCCTGGCCGAACTGGGAACGCATGCCGAGTTGATGGGCATCGACGGCGGGCTGTACCAGCGGCTTTATCAATTGCAGCAGCTCGAGGACAACGGCGCGTCCACGGATGACTCATCGGACATCGTCGGCGAATTGCGGCGCGAGCCCCCCTCGAGATGAAAACCGACGCAATTCACGTCAATCGAGAATCGTTCCGGCTTTCGTAGCGCAATTGACCCCGGACCGGAGAATTGGCCGTTGCCATGCCTGAACCAGCGTGTTACACCGTTGGCTCCGCAATTAACGAAGCGGCAGAGATGGCAGTCCTCACCAAGGTGTCGTGTCCCATGTGCGGCGAGCCCGAGGGCATTCGCCTGCTGTGGGGTTTCCCCAGTCTCGATGAACTGGAAGCCTATGGTCGCGCCGGTGGCGTGGTCATCGGCGGCTACGAGAGCCCCACGGACGCCGCCGATGGTCCGCCCGCCGACACCGAATGCCGGCATTGCGGCCATCGCTGGTTCTCGGGAGAGTGGCCCAGTTGAACCACGCGCCGGCTTGCATCCGTGGCCGTTGCACCACAAGACGCATCTGAATAGGCGTCGTCCTACGTCTCTCCTTTGCACGCAAGACCATATTGGACCAGCTGAGCTTGCAATCTCAGCAGGAGTCAACCGATGGGTCCATTGCCAATTGACCAGGAAAGCATGTTCGGCAGCCCGCTCGAACGCGCCGAAGGCCTGTTGACCGCATTCCGCTGGGCCGACACGCCGCAGGGGCACGACTTCTGGGAACAGCGCTTCTTCCAATTGATGAAAGCCAAGCTGCGCAAGCGGCAGGCGGACGAACGCGCAGGCCCCGAGTCGACACCGCCGGACAAGCCGCTCGCCTGACCCGTCCCCGCCGTGCGGGCCAGTTGACGCGGGGCGCACGCCGGACCAGATTCCGCTCCATGGTCCACTCGTTCCGTGTCTGGCTGATCGGGGCCTCGCTGCTGTTGTCTGCCTGCGGTGGCGGCTTCGTCTACTACAGCGACTTCGATTTCGACGACCCTGGCGAGGCCCACGCGTTTTTCGTTTTCCGGCTGCGCGGGCACGGGCCCGAACAGGAGTTCCGCGTACTGGCCCGCTCGGCGGAGTTCGTCCGGGGCGCGCGCGCCGAGCTGCGCCTGCCGCCGTCGGAACGGCGCTCCACGGTCGAAGGCCAGGTGGTTCCCGGCAGCGCCGGATTCAACGCCCCGTGGAGCTGGCACCTCGAGGACGTACGCCTCATCCATCCCCTGCCGCAGGCCTTCTGCGACGGGCTACCCACCGAGGTCCAGGCGCGGCTGACCGAGTGGGTCGAGCGCATCCAGCGCTTCTGCCCGTCGGCCGCGTTCGTCTGGTCCGAGGGGTGAACTGCCGCCGGGGCGGGAAAGCGCGAGCCCATGTCGCGCGTTCGTTGATCTACGCTTGCCGCCCGACCTTCCACTAGGAGACTTCGATGCGCCGTGCCCTTCCCTGGTTGATCGCAGCCGGCGGTGCCGCCGTGCTCACCGCCTGCGCCACCGGCTCGTCGCCGCCCGCCAACCCGATGAGCTACTTCATCACCAGCGCCAACCCGGGCAAGGGCGGCGACCTGGGCGGGCTTGCCGGGGCCGACCAGCACTGCCAGAAGCTGGCCACGGCGGCCGGCGCCGGCGGCAAGACCTGGCGCGCCTACCTGAGTGCGCCGGGCACCGGCGGCAGCCCGGCCGTGAACGCGCGCGACCGCATCGGCAAGGGTCCCTGGACCAACGCCCGGGGCGTGGTCGTCGCCCGCAATGTCGATGAGCTGCACGGCAACAACAACATCAATCGCGAGACGGCGCTGGATGAAAAAGGCGTGCGCATCCGCATGCGGCCCGACACACCCAACCAGCACGACATCCTCACCGGCTCGAACGCCGACGGCACGCTCTCGACGCAGGCGGCCGACACCACCTGCCGCGGCTGGACCAGCGGCACCGAGGGTTCTGCGATCGTCGGCCATGTGGACCGCACGGGCACCAACCCGGACCCGGTCCGCAACGTGTCGTGGAACTCCTCCCACGGCACGCCGGGCTGCAGCCCCGAGGCGCTGGCGCGGGTGGGCGGCGGCGGCCTGTTCTATTGCTTCGCGGCCAACTGACGGTTCAGCCCTGCACCTCGATGTGATAGAGCCCCCACGGACACAGCGCGAAGCGCTGGTCCACCGGCTTGGCCGCGTAGTCGGGAAACCGGTCCGCATCGAACACGGCCCATAGCGGGCCCAGCCCGCCCAGCGCCATGGGCTTGCCGTCGAGGTGCGTGGCGACGATGAAGCGGTACCTGTCGGCGTCGGCCAGGCTCAGCGATGGCGAGTAGCCGTCGATCGCGCGCAGCGTCAGTTGCTTGCCGGTGGCGCCGGCCGCCTGCAGCACGCGGGTCAACAGCGGCCCCTTGAGCGCGTGCCGCTTGCGGTCGTACTCCAGCGTGGGGCGGATGGTGATCGCCGGCAGCGTCATCAGGCTGCCGAAGTCGAAGGCCCGGGCCTTCTCGAAACTCAACTTCTGCTTGCCCATCATCTGGCCCAGCACCGGATCGAAGGGGCCACGGTTGGTGCGGGTGATGCCTCCCGTCACCGTCAGCAGCACGGGTCCCGCGCTGGAGGTGGCGGCCTGGGCCGACGCGGGCCAGGGCACGGCGGCGGCGGTGGCGAGCGCACCCAGAAAATGTCGTTTCTTCACGAAGGACTCCTGCTGCTGCGGATCGAGCGCCCATCATAGGCAGCAGGTCCTGCGTCCTCCATCGCCAACGTGGCCGGTCGCGGGCTGGGCGACCTCCAGGATGGCACCATCACGGGTCCGCCATCGACCCGGAGAGACCATGCCCACCACCCTCGACTCTTTGGCCCGTGACTGCCGCCAGGCCCTGGGTCGCGACGCCACGCCCACCGGTCGCCAGCAGGTCGTCGCCCACTTGCGAGCCGCCCTGCGCGATCCCGCTTTCGTGGCCGCGCAATTCGGCCCCGGCGCTCCCGAACGCCGCGTGCTGTACGAAGACGCCGAACTGGGCTTTTGCATCGTGGCCCACGCCTACACCGACGCCAAAGAGGGCGCGCCGCACGACCACGGCCCCTCGTGGGCGATCTATGGCCAGGCCCAGGGCGAGACCCTGATGACCGACTTCGCCGCCGTGGAACCCGCCACGCCCGAGCGTTGCGGCAAGGCCCGCCCCACCCGCAGCTATGCGCTGCGGCCCGGCGACGCCCACCTGTACAACGAGGGCGACCTGCATGCCCCCACGCGCCAGCAGCCGACCCGGCTGATCCGCATCGAAGGGGTGAACATGGACCGCGTGCGGCGGCTGAAATGGGAGGTGGCCGAGGCCTGATGCGCGAATAAGCAAATAGGCGTTAGCAGAGAACGAAACAATCGTTCCTGCCGAGGCTGGGTGACTGGAAGATCCGCGAACTGCGAACCTTCAGACACCAGCCACCATGCAACACCCGATCTCCCGACGCGCCGCCCTGGCCGGCACCGCCGCCCTGGCCTTGTCCGCGTCCGGCCTTACTCGGGCGCAGGCACCGTCGCCGCGACCGGTGACGCTGCTCAACGTCTCGTACGACCCGACGCGTGAGTTCTACGTCGAATTCAACCAGGCCTTCGCCCGCCACTGGAAGGCCAGGGCCGGCCAGGACGTGCAGGTGAAGCAGTCGCACGGCGGCTCGGGCAAGCAGGCGCGCAGCATCATCGACGGCCTCGACGCCGACGTCGCCACCCTGGCCCTGGCCTGGGATACCGACGCCCTGCACGCGCAGGCCCGGCTCATTCCCAGGGACTGGCAGAAGCGCCTGCCACACAACGCGTCGCCCTACACCTCCACCATCGTGCTGGTGGTGCGCCAGGGCAATCCCAAGGGCATCAAAAACTGGGACGACCTGGTGCGCCCCGGCATCAAGGTGATCACGCCCAATCCCAAGACTTCGGGCGGTGCGCGCTGGAACTACCTGGCCGCCTGGGAGTGGGCGCGCCGCAAGTACGGCAACACCGACAAGGCGCGCGAGTTCGTCGCCCGCCTGTACGACAACGTGCCCGTACTGGACACCGGTGCCCGCGGATCGTCGGTGAGCTTCGCACAGCGCAACATGGGTGACGTGTTGATCTCCTGGGAGAACGAGGCCTGGCTGCTGGAAAGAGAGTTCGGCGGCAAGGTCGACCTGGTGTACCCGAGCCTGAGCATCCTGGCCGAACCCGCGGTGACGCTGGTCGATCGCAACGTGGACCGCAGGGGCACCCGCGCCGTCGCCCAGGCCTATCTCGACTACCTCTATTCGGACGAAGGCCAGGACCTCGCCGGCAGGCACTTCTTCCGCCCCGTCTCGGCCAAGGCGCAAGCGGCGTACGCGCAGCGCTTTCCCAGGCTGAACCTGTTCACCATCGAGCAGGCCTTCGGCAGCTGGCAGCAGGCCGCGAAGGACCACTTCGCAGACGGCGCCAGCTTCGACCAGATCTACACGCGCAAGTAAGGGGGCCATGGGCATGCACTTCAATGAACAGTCGCCGACGCTTCACCCCGCCACCGACATTCGGCTGCAAGGCGCCATCGACCGACTGACGCTGGTGCTGCACTGTGCCGCTGGCGTGCTGGCGCTGCTCGTGGCCTGGGCGATGGGCTAACCCGGATCGTTCGCCCGCAGCGGTTGGCCGCCCCCTGCACCGCGGCCACGCCTGAGGTGGCGGTGCGCCTCCAACGGGCCGACTGCAACGAAGCATCCGGCGGCAGCCTCGACGGCCGAGTCACGCGCCGGCCATGCGGCGGCGGTTCAATGCAGCCGCAGCCCCGGAGAAATTGCCATGGATGTCAACCCTCTCGCCGTGATCCTTTTCAGTGGCCTGGTCGTCGGAGGCCTCGCGGCCGAGCTGGCCCTGTGGTGGAAGGACCGCTCGCCATCCGGGCCGCCGGCCCACGAACAGCCGGGCCGCCATCCTGCCCCCGGCCTGCCTCTCGAACGACACGGCGACGCGGCGTTTTCGCCCGCGAAGGCGAACGGTTGACGCCCTGCGGCAAGCGCCTTCCTCCGACGGTCGCGGCCGCGCAGCGGCACCCACAATGGGAGCTCAGGGGACCGTCCCCGTTTCCGAGAGGACCATGCGCACACTCGTTTCTGCCTATCCGGAATCCGTTTACACCTCGGTCGCCAAGCTCGCCCGCAGCGTCATCGACGCACCCGCGGGCCCGGAAGGGGTGCCCTGCGTGTATGCCGAGATCGAGCACGTCGATGGCCGGGCCGCCCTCGTGGCCAGGACCTGCGACGAGTCGCAGACCACGCTGCTGCTGCTGCCCGAGACCGACCCGCAGCGGCTGCAGGCGGCGCTGGACTACCTGACCGAGCGGCTCACGGCCATCGGGCTCACGGTGGTGAAGGACGAACGGGAGCTGGAGCCGCAAGACCTCGTGCATTGACCGTCCACCGGCAGCCCAGCCATCGCGAGGTGGGGCCAGCGCGATCGCCGGTCGAGTTGGCCGCGGTTTCGGTGGGGGCGCCACCGGCGTTGCACCGCCCCACGCGCCGCGGGGGCTGAAGTAGAGTGCCCCATGCGCCATCCGATTGACCGCTGCCCACGGCGGCCGCCGGGACGATGATCGTCGCGACGGCCGGCCACATCGACCACGGCAAGACGCTGCTGGTGCGCACCATCACCGGCGTCGACACCGATCGCCTGCCCGAGGAAAAGGCCCGCGGCATCTCGATCGACCTCGGCTTCGCCTATGGCTCGCCCGGGGGCGGCCCGCTCATCGGATTCGTCGACGTCCCCGGGCACGAACGCTTCGTGCGCAACATGGTGGCGGGCGTCTGCGGCATCGACTTCGCGCTCGTCGTGGTCGCCGCCGACGACGGCGTGATGCCGCAGACGGTGGAGCACGTGCAGATCCTCGACCTGCTGCAGGTCCGCGCCGGCCTGGTGGTCATGACCAAGATCGACCGTGCCGATGCCGCACGACGCGCGCAGGTGCGCGGGCAGATCGATGCGCTCCTCGCCGGCACCACGCTGGCGGGCCTGCGCACGGTGGAAGCGTCGCCGCTCACCGGGGAAGGCATGGACGCGGTCGTTTCCGCCCTGTGCGCCGCGGCCGGGGCGACGCCCGAACGCTGGCAGCCGGGGCACCACTTCCGCTTCGCCGTCGATCGCGCCTTCACCATCGACGGCAGCGGCACGGTCGTGACCGGCACCGTCTTCAGCGGCGAGGCTGCCATCGGCGACCGCCTGCTGGCCTCGCCCGGCGGCCTGGCCGCGCGCGTGCGCCGGCTGCGCGTGCATGCCCAGGAGGTGGAGCGGGTGCGGGCGGGCGATCGCTGTGCCATCAACCTCGCCGGCATGTCGCTGGAGGACGTGTCGCGCGGCGACTGGATCGTGACGGCTGCGGTCCACCGGCCCAGTTCGCGGCTGGATGTCGCCCTCCGGCTGCTCCCCGGGGCGCAGCTGCCGGGGCCGGCGGCGCGGGTGCACCTGCACCACGGCTGCCGGCACGTCATGGCCCGGGTGGTGCCGATCGCCGCCGCGCCGGCGTCGGGCCCGGGTGGCCCTGGACTGGCCCGACTCATCGTCGACGAACCCTTGCCGGCCTTGCACGGCGACCGCTTCATCGTGCGCGACCCCACGGCCCAGCGCACGCTCGGCGGGGGCGTGGTGCTGGATCCGTTCACACGGGTCCGCGGGGGGCGCGCACAGCGGCTGGCTACGCTCGAGGCGCTGGCACGACCCGGCGTCGGGCAGGCGCTGGCGGGCCTGCTGGAAAGCCCGGCCGGCGTCGATCTCGACCGGTTCGAGCTGATGTTCAACCTCGCGCCGCCGGCCACGCAGGCGCTGCTGGACGCGCTGGGCGTGGTGGTGATCGGCCGCCAGCCGCGCATCGGCATCACGCGCGAGCGCCATGCGTTGTGGGAACGGGCGACGCATGCGTGCCTGGAGGCGTTCCATGCGCAGCACCCCGCCGTCACCGGCATGCGCATCAAGGAACTGCGCGACCGCGTCGAGCCGTCGCTCGCCCTGCCGGCTTTCGAAGCCTTGCTGCATGCGGGCTCGCTGTCGCGCCGTGTCGCCATGCGCAACGGCGTCGCCCGCCTGGCCGAGCACGACGTGGCGGCGAACCCCGCCGACCGCGCCCTGTGGGAGGCCGTCTACCCGCTGCTGCGCGGCGCCGGCGGCTCCATCGCGAGCGCACTGCCTCGCACGCAGGAACTCGCGCAGGCGGCCCGCGTGGATCCGCGCGCGCTGGCCGAGATGCTGTATCGCCGGCGCGCCGCGGGGATGGTGCACCGGGTGGGCGCCGACCGCTTCTGCCTGCGCACCACGCTGTCGGCCCTGGCGACGACCGCCGGGGCGGTGGCCCGTTCATCTCCGGACGGCAGCTTCACGGTGGCGCAGTTCCGCGATGCGATCGGCACCGGCCGCGGACTCGCCATCGAGATCCTCGAGTGCCTGGATGGCGTCGGCGCCACACGCCGCGTGGGCGAGGTGCGCCGCATGCGAGATGAACACCTGCACCTGCTCGAAGACCCGCCGGCCGCCGCACCCGCGTGCGCCCGGTGACAGAAGTTGCACAAAGCAAGCGTGGCCCACGGAAGCCGCGATTGCCCCTAGCATGGATCGTCGGTCCGGCCTCCACGGGACCGCACCACCCCAGGAGCGACAGATGGGCATCACACGACGCGACTTCGGCAGGCTGCTCGCCAGCGGCGGCACGGCCGTGAGCGCCCTGGCGGGCGCCGGCCTGACCCTGGCGCCGGCGACCGCGCGCGCGCAGCAACTTCGCATCCGCCATGCCAAGGCCACGCCGAGCATCTGCCCGTTCTGCGCGGTGGGTTGCGCCACGCTGATCCACACGGTCGATGGCCAGGTGGTCAACATCGAAGGCGATTCACGCAGCCCGCACAGCGAAGGCACGCTGTGCCCCAAGGGAGCGGCCATTTTCCAGCTGCACGTCAACCCGAACCGGCCCACGCAGGTGCTGCACCGGGCGCCGGGCGCGGCCGAGTGGGAGGTGTGGGACCTGGAGCGGGCGATGGGCCGCGTGGCCGAGCTGACGAAGAAAACGCGCGACGAGACCTTCATCGAACGGCTCGGCGACGGCAAGCAGGTCAACTGCACCACCTCGATCTTTTCGCTCGGCGGCGCCACGCTGGACAACGAGTGGAACCATATCCAGCAGAAGCTGATGCGCGGCCTGGGCATCGTGCCCATCGAAAACCAGGCGCGAATATGACATAGCGCAAGTGTCCCCGGTCTGGGGACCAGGCTCGGCCGCGGTGCGGCCACCATGTATCCGCGATCGATGGAGGACTCGGACTGCGTGCTGGTCATGGGCTCCAACATGGCGGAGAACCATCCGGTGGCCTTCCGCTGGCCCATGAAGGCGAAGGTCGAGCATGGCGCCAAGCTGATCCACGTCGATCCGCGGTTCACGCGAACGAGCGCCATGGCCGACATCTACGCGCCCTTGCGCGCGGGCTCGGACATCGCCTTCCTCGGCGGGCTGGTCAACTTCGTGCTGAACAGCCCGCGCTGGAACCAGGACCCGTTCTTCCGCACCTTCGTGGCCACCTACACCAACGCCGCCACCCTCATCACCCGCGACTTCCGCGACACCGAGGCCCTGGAGGGCGTCTTCTCGGGACTGATGGCCTACACCGGTGACGCGAAGGAGTGGCCGTTCAACGGCTTTGTCGGCGAGTACGAATCGTCTTCGTGGCGCTACGACCGGCCCGGGGGCGCGTCGGGCGGTGCCGCCCCCGACCGCCAGCGCGGCGGGCCGCGTGAATCGGCGCGTGAGGACGGCGGCGGCCCCGAGGAACCACGCAGCTTGAAGGCCGAGTCCCTCGCGGCCAAGGGGCCGCCCTACGACGACATGGTGCAGGCCCTGGTGCCGCCGCCTGCGCTGCGGGACGAGACGCTGGCCGACCCGCGTTGCGTGCTGCAGGTCGTGCGCCGCCACTTCGCGCGCTACACGCCGGAGATGGTCGAGCAGGTGACCGGCTGCCCGCGCGACACCTTCGTGCGCGTGGCCCAGACCCTGCTCGACAACTCGGGCGCCGAGCGGACCACCTCGATCGCCTACGCCGTGGCCTGGACGCAGCACACCTACGGGGTGCAGATCATCAGCTGCGCGGCGCTGCTGCAGCTGCTGCTGGGCAACGTGGGGCGTCCCGGCGCCGGCATCGTGGCCCTGCGCGGCCACGCGTCGATCCAGGGCTCCACCGACATCCCGACGCTGTACCACTCGATCCACGGCTACATGTCCCACCCCTCGGCCCTGGAGCCCCACGCCACGCTGGGCGACTGGCTGGCCAAGGAGACCAAGCCCACCGGCTACTGGGCCAACACGCCCAAGTTCATGGTGTCGTACCTGAAGTCGATGTACGGCGCGGCGGCCACGCGCGAGAACGACTTCGGCTACGCCTGGCACCCCAAGATCATCGGCGACCACTCGCACATGCCCATGTTCGTGGCGATGAACGAGGGCCGGGTCAAGGGCATGTTCTGCATCGGCCAGAACCCCGCGACCTCGCTCAACGCCAAGCTCGAGCGTTCCGGCCTGCGCAAGCTGGAGTGGCTGGTCGTGAAGGACAACTGGCTGCACGAGACCGCGATGTTCTGGAAGACGGCGCCCGAGGTGCGTGCCGGGGAAATCGCCACCGCCGACATCGCCACCGAGGTCTTCTTCTTCCCGTCGGCGCAGGTGGCCGAATACGACGGCAGCTTCACCAACACCCAGCGCATGCTGCAGTGGCACTACAAGGCCGCCGAGCCGCCGGGGGACTGCCGCTCGGACATGTACTTCACCTACGAGCTGGGCAAGCGGCTGAAGAAGCTCTATGCCGACTCGAAGCTGCCGCGCGACGAGGGATTCCAGCACCTGGTGTGGGCGTACGAATCGGACGATCCACGCGCCCGCCAGCGCGGCGAGCCCTCGTCCGAGAAGATCCTCAAGGAGATCAACGGCTACTTCAGCGCCGACCCCGGGCGCCACCTCAGCGGCCCGGAAGACCTGGCCGACGACGGCTCGACCAGCTGCGCCTCGTGGATCTACTGCGGCGTGTTCCCGTCGCCGGGCGAGAACCGCTCGGCCAACCGCGAGGCCGACAAGCCCGGCGTGCCCGGCGCGCAGCTGGGCTGGGGCTTCGCCTGGCCCTCGAACCGGCGCATCCTGTACAACCGCGCCTCCGCGGACCCGCAGGGGCGGCCCTGGAGCGAGCGCAAGAAGTACGTCTGGTGGGACGAGGCGCAGGGCAAGTGGGTCGGCCTGGACGTGCCGGACTTCCCGACCGACAAGCCACCCACCGCCAAGGCCAAGCCGGGCGCGACCGGCATGGACGCGCTGTCGGGCACCGATGCCTTCATCCTCAAGCCCGACGGGGTGGGCTGGCTGTACGTGCCCGAGGGGCTGGTGGACGGCCCCCTGCCCACGCACTACGAGCCGGCCGAATCGGCCGTGCGCAACCCGCTGTACAAGCAGCAGTCCAGCCCGGTGCTCAAGTACTGGAAGGTCGACGGCAACCCGCTGGCCGAGGTCGCCGACCCACGCTTTCCGCACGTGATCACCACCTACCGGCTGACCGAGCACTACCTGTCGGGCGCGATGAGCCGATGGAACCCGTGGCTCACCGAGTTGCAGCCCGAACTGTTCGTCGAGCTGTCGCCGGAGCTGGCGCGCGAGAAGGGCATCGGCAACCTGGACCGCGTGCGCATCACCAGCCCACGCGCCACCGTGCATGCCAAGGCGCTGGTGACGCGGCGCATGCGGCCGCTGACGATCGCCGGTCGCACCGTGCACCAGGTCGGCCTGCCCTTCCACTGGGGCTGGGAAGGCCTGAGCACCGGCGACGCGGCCAACGAGATGAGCGCGCTGGTGGGTGATCCGAACGTCACCATCCACGAAGGCAAGGCCTTCGTGTGCAACATCCAGAAGGCGTGAAGCAGGAGCAGCGACGATGGCCGAACCCATGGGTTTTTTCACCGACCCCACGGTCTGCATCGGCTGCAAGGCCTGCGAGGTCGCGTGCAAGCAATGGAACCAGCTGCCCGCGCTGGACGACGAGCGCACCACGCTGTCGGGCGACAGCTACGACAACACGCGAAAGCTCGACGGCACGCACTGGCGGCACGTGAAGTTCGTCGAGCAGTTCGAGGAAGACCGGCGCGACGGCCGCTGGACCATGCTCAGCGACGTCTGCAAGCACTGCGTGCAGGCCGCCTGCCTGGAGGTGTGCCCGACCAACGCGATCATCCGCACCGAATTCGACACCGTCGTCATCCAGTCGGACACCTGCAACGGCTGCAAGGCCTGCATCGGCGCCTGCCCGTTCGGCGTCATCGACATCAACCCGGTGTCCAACACCGCACAGAAATGCACGCTGTGCTACGACCGGCTGCAGGCCGGCATGGAGCCGGCGTGTTCGCAGGCCTGCCCCACCGATTCGATCGTATTCGGGCCGGTGCGCGAGCTGCGCGAGCGTGCGGCCCGCCGCGTGGACCAGCTGCACGCGGCCGGCGAACAGCGCGCGGTGCTGTACGGCGCCGACGAGCAGATGCTGGGCGGGCTGAACGCGTTCTTCCTGCTGGTGGACAAGCCCGAGGTGTACGGCCTGCCGCCCGACCCGAAGATGCCCAGCCGCAACCTCGCCCCCGGCGCGTGGGCCACGGTGCTGGGCGCGCTGGTCGTCGGCCTGGTCAGCCTGTTCAACTTCCGCGAGCGTCGCGGCGATGACGAGGGAGCCTGACCATGGTCGGCGCACCCAGCAGCACCTGGTTCACCGCCTCGCCGCACTGGCACTGGCTGATCGTCCTGTACTTCATCCTGGGCGCGCTGGCCGGTGGCACCTATTTCCTCTCGGCCATGATCGACCTGACGCGGCGCGAAGCCGACCGGCGCCTGGCGCGGCTGGGCTACTACATCACCCTGCCCCTGCTGCTGGTCATCGGTGTCGTGCTCATCGTCGACCTGGCGCGGCCGGACCGGTTCTGGCACCTGCTGGTCGCCAACCACACGCTGCGGCCGATGTTCAAGTGGTGGGTGCCGATGTCGACCGGTTCATGGGCCGTTCCGCTGCTGGGGTTTTTCTCGCTGCTGTCCTTCGTCGCGTCGTTCGCCGAGCACCGCCGCCCGGACTGGCGCACCGCGCGGCGCCTGCGGCCGCCCGGCTGGCTCGGTGTCCTGGTGGCCGTGCCGGGCGCGCTTGTCGCGCTGTACGTCACCGGCTACACGGGCGTGATGCTGTCGGTGCTGAACCGGCCCGTGTGGTCCGACACGCCCCTGTTCGGGCTGCTGTTCGTCGTGTCCGCCGTCACCATGTCCGCTGCGCTGCTGACCCTGGGCGCTCGCTGGCTGCGTTGGCAGAGTCCTGCCGTGGCGGCGCTGCACCGCATCTGGGTGTGGCTGCTGGTCGTGCAGGTCGCGGTGCTGGTTGCGCTGTTCGTCTCGCTCGGGCCGGCGGCCCGCGGCTGGCTGAACGTCTGGGGCGTGGTGCTGGCCCTGGGCATCGCCATCGGGATCGTGCTGCCGCTGCTGGCTGCGATGCGCCGCCGCGGATCGCGCGCCGAAGCGGGCCTGCCCCTGGCCGCGGCCCTGGTGCTGGCGGGCGGCTTCATGGTCCGCGCGGCCGTCGTGTTCGTGCCCGAGGCGAATACGCCATGAGGGCGCTGCTGGTCATCGCGTTCGTGGCGCTGCTGTCCGCGTGCGAGAGTCCGGAGGCCACGCGTACCCGCGGCGGCGGGCCGGGCGGCGACATCGGCAACCGGCCAGAGAGCACGGTGCGCATGCACGAGGGCTCGCGCCCCTACTACCACACCCCCCGGCTGGTGCCGACCGAGCCGCCCTCGCTGGATCCGGCCAGGCACGCGCGTGGGGTCGGCCCGCCATGAGCGCGGCGCAGCGGCTGGACGCGCTGGCCCAGGCGCACCCCGAATGGTCGGGATGGCTGCGCGTGGTGCGCGAACTCGCCCCCGGGCTGAGCGATCCGGCTTGGGACGCCGACCCGCCGCACGCCGGGCGGCCGTCCGATGCCGCGCCGATGCTGGCGGGGGCGACGCTGCAGCCCGATGGGCGCGCCCTTGCGCGGCTGCTGGATCGGTTGGCCGGCGTCGCGCAGGCGCAAGGCCTGCAGGCGCTGGCCGGCACGGCTCGGCCGGGGCGAACCACCTCACCCGACGAGGCGCTGGCGGTGTTCCTGGCGGCGCTCGACGACGACCCCCAGGAGCTGGGGCGGTGGGCGTCGCGCACGGGTGCCACGCCGGAGGGCGCGCGCGCCCTGGCCCAGCTGCTGCCCATGCCCTATCTGCACGGCTGCGCGCGGGCCTGGTCGTCCACTGCCCGGGGCGCCGCCTGGTCGCACGGTCACTGCCCGGTGTGCGGCGCGTGGCCGGCATTCGCCGAGGTGCGCGGCATCGAGCGCACGCGCCACCTGCGCTGCGGGCGCTGCGGCGCCGGCTGGCCGATGCCGGCCCTGGCGTGCACCTACTGCGGCATGAGGGACCACGAGAGGCTCGGCACCCTGTCGGTCGACGACAAGGCGGCGAGGTTCGCGCTCGAGGTGTGCCATGCCTGCATGGGCTATCTCAAGTCCTGCACGACGCTGCAGCCCACGCCATCGGACGAAGTGATCGTGACCGACCTCGCGAGCGTGGAGTTCGACATCGCGGCGGTGGAGCGAGGCTTCCTGCGCCCGCCCGGGCACGGCGCCTCGCTGCGCGCCTCGCTGGGCACCGCCGCGAAGGCGCCTGCGCCGGCACCCGCGCGACGCGGGTGGTCGTGACTTCATGACGCAGGCCACGCCGCGCCCGGCCCATGTGTGCGCTGCCCTGCTGGCCGCGCTCGAGGCGTCCGAGGGGCGCAGCCGCGCCCGCAAGCGCGACCAGACCGCGGATGCGATCGGGCTGTCTGTCCGGCGCGGGCTGCTCGAGCGGGCCGTGCGCGACGACCCCGAGCCGGACGCCTTCGAGCCCTGGCTCCTCGAGCACGTGGAGGCGAGCGAGGACGCCGGTGCCGCGCTCGCGATGGCCCGCGCGATCCTGGACGAATGGCGGCTGGCGCACCGGGTGCGGGCCTTCGCCGACTGGCTGGAGCAGGGGGCGCCCAGCGCCGATGCGCCGCGCCGCGGTTGACCCCGCTCCCGGCGGCCGTCGGCCGGCGCGGCCGCTGCGCGGGGACCAGCCGCTGGCAACGTGCGCCGGCGACGTCATCGCGCACAATGCCCGGTCGATGCAACGACGGCAGTTCCTCCTGGCATGGGTCGCGATCGTGCCGGCCGCCTGCCTGCACGCGCAGGACGATTCCCCGCGTCCTCGCCTGCGCGTGTCCGCGCAGCGCCTGCACGCCATGCTGTCCCAGCGCTTCCCGGTGGGAGCCGGCGTGCCCGGCCTGCTGCAGGTGCGGGTGAGTGCACCGCGCCTGCTGCTGCGGCCGGTCACCAACCAGATCGGCGCCTCGCTGGTGGCGCAAGCGCTGGGGCCGGCGATCGGACAGCTTCCTCCCGGCGAGGTCGACCTGCTGTTCAGCCTTCGCTACGAACGGCGTGACAAGACCTTGCGCGCGCACCAGCCCGAGGTGATCGAACTGCGTTGGCCGGGCCTGCCACCCGAGATCGGCATGGCCCTGCGGCAGGCGCTGCCCGCCATCGCGAGAGAGGCTGTGGGCGAGCTCGTGCTGCACTCGTTCACCGATCAAGAGCTGGCGCTCGCCGAAACGATGGGCTTCGAGCCGGAGACGTTCACGGTGCAGGGCGACGGGCTGATGGTGAACTTCGGTCTGAAGCCGCTGCGGTAGGCGCTCGGGGCGTGTGGAACGCCCCGGTGCGTTCATCCAACGTTCATGTCTTCGGGCGAGCATCTGCACATGCACAAGCCTGTCAGACCATTGGCACCGGTGGACCGCCCGAGCCGGGCTGTGAACGACCTGCAGTACTGGAGTGAGCTGCTGCGGGTCGATGCCGAGCATCTGCGTCGCTCCCGAGCCCCCGGGCCACAAGAGGCCGCACCTGCCCCCCCGGCCCAGCCGACCGGGCAGGACGGCGGGTAGCTAGGACGGGGCGGCCAGCCGGCCGGCGACCTGGAAGTCGCCTCCGGCTTGCGGGCTCAACACCACCATCTCGCCCTGGTCGGGGAGAACGCCGGTCAGGGCCGAGATGGTCGATCCGTGCGTCACCATGAAGACATTGCCGCCACCTGCGCCGGTGATCAGCCGGCGAAGTTCCGCCACCTGCCCGCTGACCCGCTCGGGGCGGCCGAAGACGTTACCCAGCGCAGGCTCGACCACAGGCTCGCGACCGAAGGCAAGCCGCGCGGTCTCCAGGCAGCGGCACCAGGGGCTGGACAGCACGCGCTCCATCGGAATGCCACGGGCACGCAGCAGTTGCCCGAGCCGCCGTGCGTCTCGCCGACCTTCATCGCTCAGGTTGCGTTGCGTGCGGCACTCGCCCAACACGAAGCCCGGTGGATCGCCCGCACCCGGCGGGGTCGCTGCGTGCCGCAACAACACCACCTGGCCGCCACCTTGCAGCAGCCGCCACAGCGACGCCTCATCGGCGCGCGCGGCGCCGAGCACCGGCAAGCCCGGGCACAAGAGCAGATGGCGCAGCACCGCGCGACGGTCCATGAACGTTCTCCTTGGGCGAGTCGATCGCCAGCGCCAAAGCATGCCCCAAGCGACCCGGATCCGGCCGCTTCCCGTCCTTGAATGAAAGGGCTGCGCGCGCAGCCCTTTCATTCAAGCCGGCGTGCCCGCGCAAACGAAGAATCGGCAGCCTCCCTTCACCGATTCGAGGTTCCACATGTCTTCCTTCTCTCGTCGCATCCGGCCGCATGTGCAGGCCGAGCTCGATGCCGCCACCGCTGCAGAAGCCCGCGGCGAACCCGGCACCGCGTTCCGCCACCTGGAGCGCGCGCACGTGCTGGGACAGGCCGCCACGGGCCTTCACCTGCGCGTGCACCTGCGCATGCTCGGGCTTGCCTGGAGGCAACGCCGGCCTGCCGAAGCCTGGGCCCAGGCCTGGCGCTCGATCGCGGCCCTGGTGTTCACGCCCGTGGGCCTGCTGCCGACGGGCAACACCGGCGGTGCCGGCGTGAGCGCCTTGCGCCCCTTGCCCGTGGACCCCGAGCTGGGCCGGCTGATCGACGCGGCCCGCCGCTGAGCCGAAGGAGACCGGCATGACCCGAGTGCTTTCCCCCCTCGCCACCCTCGCCACCAGCGCGCTCATCGCCGCCTGCGGCACACCGCCCGCCAACCTCGACCTCTCCCTGGACAAGGCCAGTGCCGCCGGCACCTATCGCGTCGCGCTCCAGGCTCCGGGCAAGCCGCCCGCCATCAACCAACTCCATGCCTGGACCGTGAAGCTGGCCGCGGCCGACGGACACCCCGTGCCCCAGGCGCGGTTCCGGGTGGACGGCGGCATGCCGCAGCACGGGCACGGGCTGCCGACGCAGCCGCGCGTCACCCGCGAACTCGAGCCCGGCACCTACCTGATCGAAGGCATGAAGTTCAACATGCCCGGCTGGTGGGAGATCAAGCTCGCCGTCGACGCGGCACCCGGCTCCGACCAGGTCACCTTCAACACCGTGGTGGCCACCGGAGGGCGGCCGTGAGCCGCGCGCTCCGCGGGCTGGCCGCCCTGGCGGTCGCCTCGGCCGCCGCCTTGGGCGCGCTCTCGGGGGCAGCGGGCCAGGAACCCCTGCGTGATCGCTGGTCGGCCGCCGAGGCCGAGGTGCTGGCCGGGATGCAACTGCAATCGGCCGGCCCGCCCCGGCCCGACCCATCCAACGCCTACGAGCAGCGCGCCGAAGCGGCGGCCCTGGGCCGCTCCCTCTTCAACGACACGCGCCTGAGCCGCAACGGCCGCGTGTCCTGCGCCAGCTGCCATGCGGCCGACCGCCAGTTCCAGGACGGCCTGGCCGTGGCCGAGGGCCTGGGCACCGGCAAGCGCCGCACCATGCCGGTGATGGGCGCGGCGCAGGCGCCCTTCCTGTTCTGGGACGGCCGCAAGGACAGCCTCTGGTCACAGGCGCTCGGGCCGCTGGAGGACCCGGCCGAGCACGGCGACAACCGGGTGCGGCTGGTGCAAGTGCTCAAGGCGCACTACGCGAACGAGTACGCCGGCGCATTCGGCCCCATGCCGGTGCTGGAGTCGCTTCCGCCGCATGCCTCGCCGCTGGGCGACGCGGCCGAACGGGCGGCCTGGGAGGCCCTGCCCGAGCCCACCCGCGAGGCCGTGAACCGGGTCTTCGCCCACATGGGCAAGGCCCTGGCCGCCTACCAGCGGCAGGTGCGCTGGGGCGAAGCACGCTTCGACCGGTACGTGCGTGCCACCCTGGACGGCGACGGCCGCGGCCAGCAGGAACTGTCGCCGCAGGAGGTGCGCGGCCTGCGGCTGTTCCTGGGCAAGGCCCAGTGCGTCACCTGCCACAACGGGCCGCTGCTCACGGACCAGTCCTTCCACAACACCGGCGTGCCGCCGCTGCGGCCGGATACCCCGGACCGGGGCCGGGCCGATGGCGTGCACCGGCTGTTGCGCGACGAGTTCAACTGCCTGGGCCGCTACAGCGACGCCGCACCCGCGGCCTGCGGCGAGCTGCGTTTCGTCCCGGTGGACGACCCGGCGCAGCTGGGCGCCTTCCGCACGCCCGGACTGCGCAACGTGGCCGAGCGGGCGCCCTACATGCACGCCGGCCAGTTCGCCAGCCTGCAGGAGGTGGTCTCGCACTATGTGAAAGCGCCCGGGGCGGCGGTCGGCCACAGCGAGCTCGCGCGGCCGGGCGAGCGGCATCCGCATCGGCAGGCGATCCGACTGTCGGCCGTGGAGATCCAGGAAGTGGCGGCCTTCCTGCGGACGCTGACCGGTCCGGTGGATCAGCCGCGGTGAGGGCGTCCCGCCCGCCGGCTGGCCTTCAATGGCCCGCTCATCTGCATGGCCGACGGCGGCAACCCGAACATGGTGCGTGCGGTGCGCGACAGGTGCGCCGAATCCGCGAACCCCGCCGCGTGCGCGGCGCCGGCCAGCGTCTCGCCGTCCATGACCTCTTCCCAGACCTGCAGCAGCCGGCGCCAGAGCAGGTAGGTGCGCAGCGGCATGCCGGTCTGGTCGACGAACAGGTGGCGAAAGCGGCTGGGCGAGAGATGGACCTGCGCCGCCACCTCGTCCAGCGACACGGGCCCGCCGAGCCGCGTGCGCAGGAACTCGATCGCCTGCAGCACGCGCGGATCGGACACGTCGCGCGGCGCGGTCTGCGCCAGCTCGGTGATGAAGCCGGTGCACACCGCGCGAACCGCGTCGGCATCTCGTTCCACGCGCCACGCCCGCGCGAGACTCTCGCCGAAGCGGCGGACGGTTTCGGCCGGCAACGGCTCCGCGCTGCGCTGCAGGCGTGCCGCCAGCGCCCGGCCCTGCGCGGTCTCGGGCTCGATGAAGACCACGGCCGTCCATTCGCAGGCGCTCACGTCGATGGTGTGGGTCGCCCGCGAGGGCACCAGCGCACCGGCCACCTCCTGCCATCCGGCGTGGCGGCCGAACTGCACGCGCAAGCCGCCGGGCGCGCCCACCACGAGCTGGATGGCGTAGTGCGCGTGCGGCTCGATCGGCGCGGCGCCGCTGCCGATCAACAGCGCGCCGCCGTCCCATCCCAGGAAGTCACCCTGGTAGCGCGCGGGGGCTGCACTGGCGCCGGCCATGTTCAGCGCCCGCGGGCCACCCGGTGCGCATCGACCGCGTACGCCCAGGCCACCAGCAGCCACTGAGCCTGCCCCACCCAGGCCACGGCATCGACCGACGGCGGCGGTGGACCGAACTGGTTGACCAGGTGGATGACGACCAGCAAGGCCAGCAATCCCCACAAGGCCAGACGACCGGTCGCATCGCGGGCTTGCGTGGACCGCAGGTACAGCGCCGCGCCGACGGCGAACACGGCCCCCTCCAGCGCCAGTGCTGCCAGCGGCAGTTGCCACAAGCCCAGTCCCACCGGCGGCGCAGCGCCAGGCGCCAGCGGCAGGTCGGGCACATGAACGATCAGGTCCAGCAGCCAATGGCTCACCACCAGGCCCGCAACGACCACCGCGGCCCGAACGCTGCGGCGAGCCGTGAAGTGCAGCGCACCCAGCAGCACGGCCCATCCGATCACTGCCAGCAGGCTATGGGAGATGGGATAGTGCTCGAACACCAGCGGGATCGTGGCCCCCGCAGGCGCGATGCGCACCGACTCCAGCCCGAGCAGCAGCAACGTCGGCCAGAGCAGGTCCACGAACTGGGTGGCGAGAAACAGGGTGCCCAGCGACACGCGCGGTGCCAGCGGCTTGGCGGCAAAGCCCAAGGCGAAGTGGCTGAGGAACATGGGCGCAGGATAGCAGCGGCCCTGATGGGCTTGCGCGTAACGGCTGCTTTCAGCCGGCCCCGCAAGCCGCGGTGCGCCCGTACCCTCCCCGTCTGAGAGCATTCATCGCGGACGGAGAACCCCATGACTGAAAACCATCCAGGCGTTGCGGACGATGCGCCCGCGGCCACGCGCGGCTTCACCCTGAACCACACCATGCTGCGCGTGAAGGATCCCCGGGTGGCCCTGGACTTCTACACGCGCGTGCTGGGCATGCGCGTGCTGCGCAAGCTGGACTTTCCCGAGATGAAGTTCTCGCTGTACTTCCTGGCGCGCCTTGCCGATGAAAGTGCCGTGCCCGACGACACCGGCGAGCGCACGGCCTGGACCTTTCGCCAGCAGGGCATCCTGGAGCTGACCCACAACTGGGGCACCGAAGACGACCCCGGCTTTCGCTACCACGACGGGAACGCGCAACCCCAGGGCTTCGGCCACATCTGCTTTTCGGTGCCGGACCTGGCTGCCGCGGTGCGCTGGTTCGACGAGAACGAGGTGCCGTTCGTCAAGCGGCCCGAGCAGGGAAAGATGAAGGACGTGGCCTTCATCCGCGACCCGGACGGCTACTGGATCGAAATCGTCCAGGCCGACCTGCTGACGGGCCTGGGACGCGTGCCCGCCAGCGCCAGCACCTGAAGCGCCGCCTCAGCGGTGGCGTCGGCCGGCCACCAGTCCGTAGAGGAACAGCAGCACGATGGCACCCACGATGGACGCGATCCAGCCCGCCGGCTCGCCCTGGGTGTACCAGCCCATCGCGACGCCGATGTACCTCGCGAGGAAGGCGCCGGCGATGCCCAGCAGCGTGGTCATGATCAGGCCCATGCGGTCGTTGCCGGGCTTGAGCGCGCGGGCCAGCAGCCCGACGATGAAGCCGATGATGACGGTGGTGATGATGCCCATCCCAAGACTCCCGTGATTCGTTTGGATGGGGCGGATGCTAGGCAGCGGCTGCTGCCCGAGCTGTAGTCGGGGCGGCGCAGGTGATGTGAGAACAGGACCACCTGGACCGTCCGCGCGGTTCCCGGTCAGTTCGGCCGCATGAAGCCGGCGAAGAAGCGGGCCAGCTCCTGGTGCGCATCGAGCGGCAGCACGTGCGCGACGTACTGGTCCGGACGCACGACCACCAGGGCGCCACGGCCGCGGTCGATGCCGCGCAGATCGAAGACGTCGGGGCCGTTCTTCAATTGCGCGCTGAACACCTTCTCGTAATCGCGCAGGCCGTACCGCCCCTTGCGCGGGAACAGCAGCGCCGGCATGGCGTCCACGGACAGTTCGCGGTGGCCTTCCTGGAAGATCGCCCGCAGGTCGAACACCGAGTCCACGTCCTGGCCCGGCCGCGTGAAGCGGGTGAGCGGCGAGTCGGGCGAGTCGGACAGGAAGCGACACAGCGCCCGAACGCCACGCTGCTCGTCGTGCAGGTCCTTGGCACCGGCGAAGGCGTAGAGCCGCCAGCGGCCGTCGGCGCCGTGCACATGCCCCAGGTGCATCGGCTTGGCGTCGGTGATGCGCAGCACCGGCGCCGAATGGAAGCGCGTGCCGATCACGAAGCCGGTGGCCAGTGGCTGGTGCGTGTCTTCGCCGCGGATGATCGACGGCTGGTAGTGCGTGCCCATGCCCGCGGTGAAGCGGCCGTGCTGCTCGAAGTAGCGCTGGAATTCCTTGGGGTCGACACCGCCGCCCTCCCCGTCCGCGCCGGCCTTGGGCTTGTCGCTGAACATCTTGGCCCACTCGCGGTCGAAGTCGATCAGCTGCTGCGCGGCCGGCTGGCGCTCCTCGGAATACGTGTCCAGCAGCGCGGGATCGCACTGGCCGCGCAGCACCGCGGCCAGCTTCCAGCCCAGGTTGAAGGTGTCCTGCATGGAGAAGTTCATGCCCTGCCCGGCCTTGGGGCTATGGGTGTGGCAGGCGTCGCCGGCGATGAACACACGCGGGTCCACGCGGCCCACCTGGCCATCGGGCACGTCGTCGTACTTGTCGCAGATTCGCTGCCCGATCTCGTAGACCGACCACCAGGGCACCTCTTTCACGTCGAGCTTGTAGGGGTGCAGGATGCGCTGCGCGGTGGCGATGAGCTGCTCGATGGTGATGTTGCGGTTGGTGACGCGCTCTTCTTCGCCGAGCTTGTCCATCTCCACGTAAAGGCGGAACAGGTAGCCGCCCTCGCGCGGAATGACCAGCAGGTTGCCGCCGTTGGCCGATTGCACGGCGACCTTGTAGCGGATGTCGGGAAAGTCGGTGACCGCGAGCACGTCCATCACGCCCCAGGCCTGGTTGGCCGAGTCGCCCACCAGCTGACGGCCGATGGACCGGCGCACGTTGCTGCGGGCGCCGTCGCAGCCGACCACGTAGCGCGCCTTCACGGTTTCCACCTGGCCCGCGTGGCCTTCGCCGGTGCGCTCCAGGCGCACGGTGACGGGGTAGTCGTCGGCCGTGCGATCGACCGACACCTCGAGCACGCGGCGCGAGTAGTGCGGCTCGAGCCGGCTGGGCGAGTGGCGCATGACATCGAGGTAGAAGTCATGCACCCGCGCCTGGTTCAGCACCACATGCGGGAACTCGGACAGGCCATCCTCGGTGTCCTGCACCCGGCCGTGGCGCACGATGTTCTCGGGCTGCTTCTCGTCGGGCTTCCAGAACGTGACCTCGTTGATCCAGCAGGCTTCCTTGAGCACGCGCTCGCTGAAGTTGAACGCCTCGAACATCTCCATGGTGCGGCAGGCGATCCCGTCGGCCTGGCCCAGTTCCATGGGGCCGTCCTTCTGCTCGACCACGCAGGTGTGGATGTCGGGGAACGCGGCAAGCTGCGCCGCCAGCGTGAGGCCCGCCGGGCCGCCGCCGACGATGAACACGTCGACCTGCGCCGGCAGTGCGCCGGTGTGCGGCACGGCCTGCGTCGCCACCGGGGCGACATGCGGGTCGCCGGGCCTGAAACCGTTGAGATGGAATTGCATGTCTCTACCTTTGCCTTGGATGGGCCGGCCACTGCCGGCTTGGTGATCGGCGCCCAGGAAGCGCGCAGCGCATGGTCACTTGCGGCCTTGATCCCGCGCGGCGCGAGGATTATGCTTGATAGTAAGTGAACATATCGTCAGCATACGTTCTATACGGACCCGACCGATCCGGGAAAACCCTGAAAACACGCATGAGCCAGCCGCCCGACCCCATGGACCTCGACTCGCTGCCCGGCCACTACGCCCGTCGGCTGCAGCAGCTTGCCGTGGCCTTGTTCGTCGAGGAAGTCGGCGACCTGAACCTCACGCCGGTCCAGTATTCCTCGCTGCAGACCATCTGCGCAAACCCGGGCATCGACCAGAAGACGTTGGCGAAAACGATCGCCTACGACACCTCGACCATCGCCGGCGTGATCGACCGGCTGGAAGCGCGCGGCCTGGTGGTGCGGCAGGTCGCGCCGAACGACCGAAGGGCGCGGCAGATCCGCCCGACGCGGCAAGGCCTGGACCTGCTGCACGCCGTGACGCCGCGCATGCTGAGCGCCCAGGAGCGCCTGGTCGCGCCGCTCTCGCCCGCGGAGCGCACGGAGTTCATGAGGCTGATGCGGGTGATGCTCGAGGCCAACGAAGACCTCAGCAACCTGCCAACGAACGAGTAGTCCCAGGCCGCCGCGCAGCGGCAGGCCGGTCGCGGGCCACCGCGGAACCGGCTTCGCCGGGCCGCTGGTGGCGCCCCCCTGGGGGCGGCCGTCCGGCCGCTTCGGGGGACCTACTCCACCCGGTCGGCGCCCTGGCGCAGGGCGGCCAGTTTCATCCAGGTCACGGCCGGGTCGATCTTCCCGTAGTTGGCGAAAGTGCCGAAGCCGCAGTCGGTGCTGGCGACCACGCGCTCGGCGCCTCGGAACGATACGAAGCGTTCGAGGCGCTGGCGGATCAGCTCGGGGTGCTCGACGTAGTTGGAGCAGCTGTCGATCAGGCCGGGCGCCAGGATCTTGTCCTCGGGCAGCGGGGCGTTCTTCCAGACCTCCCACTCGTGCTCGTGGCGCGGGTTGGCGGCCTCGAACAGGATGGTCGAAGGGCGGGCCGCCAGGACGACGTCGAGTACCTTCTCCAGCGCGATGTCGCAGTGGTGCGGACCCTCGTAGTTGCCCCAGCAGATGTGCATGCGCAGCTTCTCGCGCGGGATGTTCTTGGTCGCCTCGTTCAGCGCCTCCACGTGCTGCCAGCTGCGCTCGACGAACTCGGCTTCGCTCAGGTGCTGGAAGCCCGTGTGCGCGGCCATCGCCAGGTCGGGGCAGTCCAGCTGCAGGTCGAAGCCGGCCGCCACGATCGCCTCGTACTCGGGCCGCATGGCATCGACCAGGGCGGCCAGGTAGGCCTCGTGCGTGGGGTAGTGCTGGTTCGGCTGGAACGCCGTCACCAGGCCCGGCGAGGCCGCGTTCATGAAGCCGCGGGCACCCTTGCCGTGGCGCTCCATGGCGGTCTTGAAGCGGCGGATGTCGGCATGGCAGGGCTCCATGGTGCGCAGCTTGACCGGTCCCACGCAGGCCGCGCGGACGAACTCCTGGCTGCCCATGATGGCGGTGAGCTTCTTGCGCAGCTCGGGGAAGTCGGCCAGGTCCTTGGCGGGCGTGCGATCGACGTGGCCGCCGAAGCCTTCGAGCCGCTCGGTGATGTAGGTGGCGTAGCCGACCTTGCCGAGCTCGCCGTCGCTCATGATGTCCACGCCGGCCTCGGCCTGCTTGCGCACGGCGTCGTCGATGGCGGCCTGCACGACCTGCTCGAACAGCGCGTCGTCGACGGGCTTGCCGTGGTCCTTGTCCAGGAGCAGCCGGGCCAGCTCGTCGCCGCGGGGCAGGCTGCCGACATGGGTGGTGAGAATGCGCATGGGAGTCCTCTGTACTGCTGGGGCTGTGTCGCGCCGGGGCATTTGCGAAGCGGCCCCGGCAGCGGGCGAACCTACCATAGCCGCCATGAAGTACCTGCCATGTCGGGCATGAAGGGATGCGCGGTGCGGAGCGTCCGCGCGCCCTTCGACAAGCTCAGGACGAACGGATGGGACGAGCTCAGGGCGAACGGATGGGACGAGCTCAGGGCGAACGGATGGCTCACCACCCGTTCGCTCGATGACCGCTACTTAGCGACCTGCGCCGCGATCTCGTACGAACGCAGGCGCGCCGCCGAGTCGAAGATCTGCCCCGTGACCATCAGCTCGTCGGCCTGCGTCCTCTCGACGAAGGCCCGCATCTCGCGTGCCACCGTCCCGGGCGAGCCGATCGCGGTGCACGACAGCACGCTGGCAAGCAGCGCGCGCTCGGCCTGGCCCAGCGCCTCGACGTAGCCCGGCTTCGGCGGCGGCAGCTTGCCGGGACGCCCGGTGCGCAGGTTGACGAAGGCCTGCTGCAGGGACGTGGCGAGCAGCGCCGCCTGCTCGTCGGTGTCCGCCGCGATCACGTTGTATCCCAGCATGACATGAGGCCGCTCGAGCTGCGCCGAGGGGCGGAAGCTCGAGCGGTAGATGTCGATCGCCTGCATCAGCAGGGACGGCGCGAAGTGCGAGGCGAAGGCATACGGCAGGCCCAGCATGGCCGCGAGCTGCGCGCCGAACAGGCTGGAGCCCAGGATCCAGACCGGCACCCGGCTGCCCGCGCCGGGCACGGCGCGAACCGCCTGCCGAGGCTCGTCGGAGAGGAAGTCCATCAGCTCCACGACATCGCGCGGGAACTGATCGGGGTCGCTGTCGAGGTTGCGGCGCAGCGCCCGCGAAGTGGCGGCGTCCGAGCCCGGCGCCCGGCCCAGCCCGAGGTCGATGCGGCCGGGGTACAGCGCGGCCAGGGTGCCGAACTGCTCGGCGATGACCATGGGCGAGTGGTTGGGCAGCATGATGCCGCCCGCCCCCACGCGGATGCGCTGCGTGGCGCCCGCCACGTGGCCGATCAGGACGGCGGTGGCCGCGCTGGCGATGCCGGGCATGCCATGGTGTTCGGCCAGCCAGAAACGCTGGTAGCCCAGGCGCTCGGCATGCTGTGCCAGGGCCACGCTGCGGCGGAAGGCTTGGGCGGCGTCACCGCCTTCGGTGATGGGGGCGAGGTCGAGGACCGACAGGGGAATCATCTGGCGTGCAAACTGGGTACGGCGGAGGGGCCAATGTAGCGGCCTCGCTCACGCGGCGCCCCGACGGACAATGCAAGGCCCCATGGCCAGGAGTCCCCCATGAAGCACCTTGTTTCGATCGCCGTCGGTGCCGCCGTGGCGCTGGCCGTGCTGGGCGCGGGTTGGCGCCTGCAGGACATCGGCCGGCCGTCGGGGCAACAGGTGCAGCAGCTCGACCCCGCGCGCATCGAGCTGATTCGCACGCCAGGCGGATTCCTGCAGGTCAGCGAGATGGACAAGGTCGAGGAGTTCGGCTGGAAGACGTCCTGGAGTTGCCCCGTGCTGGACTGCGGCAAGCTGCCCCACACGATCTCGCGCGTCCGCGTGAAGGCGCGCTATGTTTACGGCGTGCCACTCGCGGCCGAGTGGCGGCTGGAGCCACGCGGCGACCATTACCGCCTGAAGGTGCCGCCCCTGCAGCTGCAGCAGGGCCCCGTGGCCTTCGACACCCGCGGCATGGAGATCGCAACCACCGAGAAAAGCGTGTTCTCGCCGGCGGCCGCGCCGAACCGCGAGCAGGCCTTGCGGCACCTCGGGCCCGAGCTGGCCCGGCGCGGCAGCAGCGCACCCTATCTCGAGGCCCAGCAGCGGCAGGCCGAGCAGACCATCGTCGAATTCGCGCGCAAATGGATGCTGGAGCAGGGCCGCGGACAGGCGGCCGACCGGCCGATCCGCGTGGTGTTCGACGGCCCTGCCCCGGGCTGAGGCGCGCCGTCAGGAGCGTCGTCCTACAAATGGCCGGGCATCGGAGGCGGCACAGTGCGGCGCATGGGATGGGCATGCGTCATGTCCGCCCACGCTGGAGAGCACCCGATGAGACTGATTTCCTTCCTGGCCGGTGTCGGAGCCGGCCTGCTGATGGCCCCTTACGTCAGCCGCGCCAGCGGCACGGATCGTGCGCAGGGCCTGCGGCGGGTCGCGAACACGGGTCGATCCAGCGCAAGCGCCGGCACCAGCTCCAGCCTCGACGGACGGGCCACCGAGCGCGACTACCCCACCCACTCGCCACCGCGCTCCGACGACGAACTGCGCGAGCGCATCTGCTCGCGCCTGGGCCGCACGATCCACGATCCCGAGGCGATCGAGGTCGACGTGCGCGACGGCAGCGTCACGCTTCGAGGCCGGGTGCAGGCGCGCGACACCATCCTGCTGATGGCCGAGATCGAGAACACCGCGGGCGTGAAGTCGGTGCGCAACGAGATGGAGATCCTCGGCTCCCTCGAGGACGTGGCACCGTCCATGACGCGTCACCGCCCCGCCGCTCGCGCCGGCGAACCGGCCACCCCGCGGCTGTCCCGGCGCGGCGCGAGCTAGCCGAGCAGCGCGCCGGCCAGGCGCCTGGCCAGCCGGTCGGTCGCGCCCTTGCCGGTGATCGCCAGGGCCGGCTGCAGCCGCCCCATGCGCTCGAACACCTCGCGCACCTCGTCGCCGGTGACGGCCTCCACCATCGCGACGCGCTCGCCGGTGGTGCTCACCGTGCCGCGTGCGAAGAGCTCCTCCACCGCACGCTCCAGCGTCGCGTAGCTGCGCTCGGCCGCGCGCACGCGCGAGACGATCAACTGGTTGCGGGCGCGCTCCAGGTGCACCGGGTCGATGGCGCCGGCCTGCTCGCGCAGCAGGCGGCCGGTGGCCTGCACCAAGGGCTCGAGCTTGTCGGGCGTGGTGACCGCGTGGACGATGAAGTTGGACCAGGCATCGCCGCTGTCGGTGCTGGCTTCGGCCGTGTAGGCCAGGCCCAAGCGCTCTCGCACCGTGTCGGTCAGCGGGGCGGACATGCCGCCGCCGAACAGGATGGCGGCCACGGACGCGGCCGTGCGCCAGCGCTGCTGCGGCAGGTCTTCCACGCGCTGGGGCGCCAGCGGGTAGCCGATCTGCAGGAACACCTGCGACACCTGGCTGAAGCGCCGGCCCAGGGCGCTGCCTACGTAGGGAGGCGGCGCGACCGGATCGTGGGAGCCAGGCCCTTGCCCGCGCGGCATGTCCTCGAACAGCCGGGCCGCCCGCTCGAAGAAGGCCGCCACGTCCACCCGGCCGGCCGCGGCGACCACCGTGTGGCCCGCCAGGTAGTGCGAGCGCACGTGGGCCAGCAGGTCGTCGCGCGAGAAGCGCTCGATGTTCTCGACGGTGCCGATCACCGGCATGCCCATGGGGTGCCCGCCCCAGATCGCGCGATCGAGCAGCTCGCCGGCGCTGTCGGACGGATCCTCGTCGTACTCGATGGCCTCCTGCCGGATCACCTCGAGCTCGCGCGAGAGTTCGGCCTCGGGGAAAGTGCTGTTCAGGACGATGTCCGCCGTCATCTCGAGCATGCGCGGCACATGGCGGCCCAGCCCGGTCATGAAGTAACCCGTGGTGTCCTTGCCGGTGAACGCGTTCACCTCCGCGCCCAGGCGCTCGGCGTCGAGGTTGATGGCCTGCACCGAGCGCGTGCGGGTGCCCTTGAAGGCCATGTGTTCCAGCACATGGCCGATGCCGTTGTTGGCGGCGTCCTCGTCGCGCGAGCCCACGCGCACGAACACGCCCACGCTGGCGCTGCGCACATGCGGCATGGGCACGGCCAGCAGCCGCACGCCGTTGGGCAGCATCCGCCAGACGGGGCGGGGTTCGTCGTCCGAAGAGGAATCGGATCGATCGGACATCACGAACGCCCGGTTTCGGCGGGAGCGCACAGCAGGGCCTTGGCGGCCTCGATGCGCAGGGGCAGGGCGACGGCCGCGTCGTTCATGACCGCCAGCAGGAAGGTGCGGGGATCGGAGTTGCCGCCTGCGCCTCGAGGCGGCTGCGGATCGGTCGGCGCGGGCTCGGTGCTTGCCGGTGCGGGTTCGGCGGACGGCTGCAGCATCCGCTCCATCGCCTGCCGCAGCTCCTCCGCGCCGATCGTGCGCAAAGGGGCCAGGAGCTCGGCCTGTGCATCGCGGCCGGGTGGCAGGTCGAGCCAGGGCTCATCGGCGAAGAGGCGGGCCAGGTCGGGCGCCAGGAAGGCCGACCAGCGGCCGGGCGCCACCTCCGAGGGTGGCAGCGTGGCCGGCGGCGTCGGTGCGGGCCCGGCGCCGTTGCCGCGGGGATGCAGCCGCACCCGCTCGGGCGCCAGCTCGCCCAGGTAGCGCCGGCGCAGCGCGTCCAGAAAGGCCGCGCCCTGGGTCCAGGGGACGGGCTCGGCCAGCGAGAACCACAGCTGCAGGCCATCGACGCCATTGACCGCGACCGCCGGCGCGGGCAATCGCAGCTCGGCCTGCACGCCTTGCCAGACGCGGGTGATGGCATCGCAGCCGTCTCGCCCGCCCAGCTCCAGCACCATGGCTCGCATCCGCCCGTGCGGACCCAGCAGGTCCAGCGGCTCGGTATCGGCGCCTGGCCGCTGCGCGGCGTAGAGGCGCTGCAATTCAGCTCGTAATCGGCTCATCGGTCGTGTCGTGTGGGTGCTCAGTAAGGCGTGCCGTCCTTGCGGGTGAAGCGCCAGCGGCCCTCCACCAGCTCGGCCTGCAGGTCGTCGTCGGGGTAGAAGGCCTGGTCGCCCGGGCTGCGGTCGCCGATCTCCAGGTACTCGACGGGCTCATCGGTGTCGTTGACGAGCTGGTGCGCATCGCCGGTGCCCGCCTTGAACCCGGCGCACATGCCCGGCGCGAGCGGCGTGTCGCCCTGGTCGGTGCGCAGCGTCGGGTGGCCGCGCAGGACGTAGATGAACTCGTCCTGCCGGCTGTGGCCATGGCGCAGCGCGGAGATCGAGCGCGGCGCGAGGCGCGTGAGGTTGACGCCGAAGTTGGTGAGGCCGAACACGTCCCCCAGCTGCCGCTTTTCGCGGCCCTGCATGCGCGAGGCGAACGGCTCGGGGTAGTTCGATGGCTTGCTGCGCGGGGCCACCTCGGCGGCCGCGGTGGCGATGACGGGATGGGTCATGAGATCTCGAAGATAACTGAGCGACCGCGCCGGCTTGCGGACGTCGATGGCGCTCATGCCGCCTGCGCCGCGATGCGCACCACTTCGTCCCTGAGCCATCGCACGCCCGGATCGCTGGCGGCGCTCGCGCTCCAGCAGACCAGCCCGTGGTACGGCGGCAGCTCCATCGGCACCGGATGGATCGCCAGCTCGTCTTGATGGCGGCGCGCCAGGCGCTCGCCGATGACGCCGGCATGGTCGCTGTGCAGCAGCTGGTGAATGATCTGCCCCAGTCCGCTGACCGCCAGCTGCGCATGGCGGCGGCGGCCTTCGCGAGCCAGGGCTTCGTCGATCAGGTCCTCCAGCACCGAATGGCCATAGCCATGGAAGATCTGCGGGATGCTGCAGAAGTCGTCGAGCGTGATCGGCCCGGCCGCGCGCGGATGGCCCTTGCGCAGCACGTAGACGTAGCGGTCTTCATAGAGCAACTCGGTCTCCATGTCGTGCGGGCGCCGGATGCGCGAGAGCACCGCCAGGTCGATCTCGCCCTTGTCCAGGCGTTGCCCGATCGCGCCGGTGCTGGCGGGCTCCCACGACAGGCGCACGGCCGAGCCGGCGTCGATCAGGCGGCGCGACAGGGGCGCGAGGAACTGGCTGCTGGCGAAGTCGGAGCCGGCGATGCGGAAGATGCGGCTGGACGCCGCCGGGTCGAAGGGCGCGTCATCGTCCAGCAGCCGCGCCAGGTCCTGCAGCAGCCGGTCCACCTGCGGCGCCAGCGCCTGCGCGCGGGCGGTGGGCACCACGCCGTGCGCGGCGCGGGTGAACAGCGGGTCGCCGAACACTTCGCGCAGGCGCGTGAGCGAGGCGCTCACCGCCGGCTGGGTGACGAACAGCCGGGCCGCCGCGCGCGAGACGCTGCGCTCGTGCACCAGGGCCTGGAAGGTGCGCAGCAGGCCCACGTCGAGGCTGCGGATATCACGCGTGCTCATATCTCCTATCAAATCTTTCGAATTGCCCGGCCGCTCTTGGCCGGGGATGATTTTCGGCTTTTCGCACAAGAGGAAGACAAGCATGCCAATCGACCGTCGCGCCTTCGGCGCAAGCATGGGCGCCGCCGCGCTGAGCCTGGCTGCCGGCCCGCTGCTGGCCCAGGCCCCCGGCACGTTTCCCAGCCGCCCCATCCGCATCGTGCCCTTCGGCACGCCCGGTGCGCCGCTGGACATCCTGGCCCGTGTCTACGGCGAAAAGCTGCAGGCACGCTGGGGCCAGCCCATCGTGGTGGAAACCAAGCCCGGCGCCGGCGGCATCATCGCGGCCGATTTCGTGGCCAAGGCCGCGCCCGACGGCCACACGGTGCTCTTCACGCTGCCGGCCTCGCACATCAATGCAGCCATCCTGCAGCCCAAGCTGCCCTACGACCCGTTCAAGGACTTCCAGCCCCTGAGCATCATCGGCACCGGCGGCGTGATGCTGGTGGCGCGCGCCGACGCGCCCTACAACAACGCGCGCGAATTCGTCGAGTTCGCCAGGAAGCAGCCCAAGGGCCTGACCTACGGCACCTGGGGCAACGGCTCGTCCGGCCACCTGATGGGTGAATTGCTCAAGCGCCAGGCCGGCGTGAACCTGATCCACGTGGCCTACAAGGGTGAGGCGCCCGCGCACAACGACCTGTTCGGCAACGCACTGGACTTCGCGTGGGCCAACCCGGCCACCGCCAAGACGCACTCGCAGTCGGGCCGCATCAAGGTGCTGGGCGTGACCGGCACCCGGCGCCTGTCGGTGCTGCCGCAGGTGCCCACCTTCACCGAGCAAGGCTTCGCGGGCTTCGACCTGGACAGCTGGTGGGGCATCTACGGCCCCGCGAAGATGCCGCAGCCCGTCGTGGATGCCTGGGCGGCGGCACTGCGCGAGATCACCGCCATGCCCGACGTGTCGGCGCGCGTGGTCGCCTTCGGCCTGGAGCCGCTGGGCAACACGCCCGCGCAGTTCGCCGATCGCATGAAGCAGGACTACGCCCGTTATGCAGAACTCATCAAGGCCGCTGGAGTGACCGTCGAATGAGCGCGCGACAAGCCGGCGTCGACGCGGACAGCGGCACGGCCTATGGCCGCCCCGCGCCGACTCACCGCGCCGAGCTGGCCGAGGTGGGCCCGGGCACGCCCATGGGCGAGCTGCTGCGGCGCTACTGGCACCCGATCGGCGTGGCCGCCGACGCCAGCGAAACGCCGCGCAAGGTGCGCGTGCTGGGCGAAGACCTGATCCTGTTCCGCGACAAATCGGGCCGGCCGGGCCTGGTGTACCCGCACTGCGCGCACCGGGGCAGCTCGCTGTACTACGGCCGGGTGGACGAGCGCGGCATCCGCTGCTGCTACCACGGCTGGCTGTTCGACGTGCAGGGCCGCTGCCTGGACCAGCCCTGCGAACCCGGGAACGGCGCGAAATTCCGCGAGCGGGTGCGCCAGCCCTGGTACCCGGTGGCCGAGCGGTACGGCCTGGTCTTTGCCTACCTGGGCCCGGCCGATCGCAAGCCGGTGCTGCCGCGCTACGAGTGCCTGGAAAACCTGGACGAGGGCGAGATGCTGGAGGCCAATGCCAACAGCATCGGCGGCGGCGGCCCGGCCGTCATCCCGTGCAACTGGCTGCAGCACTACGAGAACATCGCCGATTCGTTCCACGTGCCCATCCTGCACGGCGCCTTCAGCGGCACGCAGTTCGTGGACCAGATGGGGCTGATGCCCGAGGTGTCGTGGCGCGTTCGTGACGCCGGCCTGGAAGTGACGGCGGTGCGCAGGATGCCCGACGGCCGCACCTTCCGCCGCGTGTCCGAGGCGGGCCTGCCGACCCTGCGCGTGGTGCCCAGCCCGCGCGTGGGCCAGTACGGCCGGGTCGAATCGCTCGGCTGGGTGCTGCCCATCGACGACCACCACTTCCGCATCTACGTGGTGGGGCGCGTGAAGCAGGTGGGCGACCTGGCCCGCATGCGCTCGCGCCAGAACGGCAAGCTGTGGGAGGAGCTCACCGAGGAGGAGCACCAGCAGTTCCCAGGCGACTACGAGGCCATGGTCAGCCAGGGCTCGATCGCCAGGCACTCCGAGGAGCACCTGGCCACCTCCGACCGGGGCATCGTGATGCTGCGGCGCTTGCTGCAGCAGCAGGTGGAGACGGTGGCGGCCGGGGGGGATCCGGCGGGGGTGAGCTTCGACCCCGAGGCGAAGCCCATCGAGTTCACGGCGGGCAACTACCTCGAAGACCAGGACTGAGGATCTGGCCGGAGCTTTTCCGCTCAGGCCGAAGCACTCCGTTCGGGCCGAGCCACTCCGTTCGGGCTGAGCCAATTCCGTTCGGGCTGAGCTAGTCGGAGCCTGCACCGCGCGCCCGGCCCTTCGACAAGCTCAGGGAGAACGGAGATTGCCCGCTGGCCGGAGCTTGTCCGCTTAGGCTGAAGCACTCCGTTCGGCCTGGCCAACTCCGTTCGGGCTGAGCCATTTCGGTTCGGGCTAAGCCAACTCCGTTCGGCGTGAGCGACTCCGTTCGGCCTGAGCCAACTCCGTTCGGGCTGAGCTCGTCGAAGCCTGCACCGCGAAAGGGACCCTTCACGAGCTCAGGAAGAACGGAGCTTGTCCGGCGATACATGCCCGGTTGTCGCTCACCCGTCAGAACCGGTAGCCCACCCCCACCCCCCACAGCGTGGGGTCGACCCTGACGTGGCTGACCCGCGCGCCGCCGACGAACACGTCGCTGCGGATCCAGAGCTTCTTCACATCGAGGTTGAGGAACCAGTTGCGGTCCAGCTGGATGTCCAGGCCGGCCTGCAGGGCCGGGCCGGTGGAGTCGTCTTCGACCGAGCCCGCGCCGCCCAGCAGGTCCACGTTGCTGATGCGCGTGTGGTTGATGCCCAGGCCCAGGTAGGGCCGCAGGGTGGCGGTGGGCCGGAAGTGGTATTGCACCAGCACCGTGGGCGCCAGGTGCTTGAAGCTGCCGACGCGCTCGCTGCCCAGGTACATCGCGTGCTTCTGGCGGGCGCCGAAGATGACTTCGGCGGCGATGTTCGGCGTGAAGAAGTAGCTCACGTCGATCTCGGCGATGTTGCGCGTGGTCACCGTGATCAGGTCGGCCGGGCCGGTGCCGCCGATGGGTTCGGACTTGTCGGCCGGCGCGATGTGGACGGCACGCAGGCGCACGAGCCAGGGGCTTTGCTCCTGGGGGGTTTGTTGGGCGATGGCCGGGTGAGCGGCGGCGCAGGCGGCGAGGAAAAGGCCGAGCTTGAGGTGGGGTGTCATGGGCGTGGGGGGTGGCGTAGGGAGCCGTACGGATGGGATGTGCGGCGGCGCACTCTACCGAACCCACTGTCGGGTCAAGCCAACGCACCCTGCTGCTTCTGCCGCCCTTGCCGGTGACCGGCCTCGCGCACGGGGTCCGGGAACGCGGCCACGTCTGGCGGTGGGGGCTTCGCGCGCGGGGCACACTCGGGCGATGCAATCGCCTGCGTCCCTCTTCCGTTTCGACAACAGCTATGCCCGCGACCTGCCCGGGCTCTACGTGTCCTGGCGCCCCGCCGAGGTGCCATCGCCACGGCTGCTGTATCTCAACGAGGAACTGGCCGAGGAGCTGGGGCTGGATCCGCAGGCCTTGCGCGGCGAAGAGGGCGCGGCCCTCTTCGTGGGCAACCGGGTTCCCGAAGGTGCGCAGCCGCTGGCCCAGGCCTATGCAGGGCACCAGTTCGGCGGGTTCTCGCCCCAGCTGGGCGACGGCCGCGCGGTGCTGCTGGGCGAGGTGATCGACCGCCACGGCCTCCGGCGCGACATCGCCTTCAAGGGTTCGGGCCGCACGCCCTTTTCCCGCGGCGGCGACGGCAAGGCGGCGCTGGGCCCCATGCTGCGCGAAGTGATCATCGGCGAGGCCATGCACGCGCTGGGCATCCCCACCACCCGCGCGCTGGCGGTGGCCGCCACCGGCGAGCCCGTGATCCGCGAACAGGTGCTGCCCGGCGCCGTGCTCTCGCGCGTGGCGGCCAGCCACCTGCGCGTGGGCACCTTCCAGTTCTTCGCGGCCCGGCAGGAGATGGACAAGCTGCGCCAGCTGGCCGAGTACGCCATCGCGCGCCACGACCCGGACCTTGCAGGGCAGCCCGATCGCTATCTGTCGCTGCTGGCCCGCGTCGGCGAGCGGCAGGCCGCGCTGATCGCGCAGTGGATGAACGTGGGCTTCATCCACGGCGTGATGAACACCGACAACATGACCATCTCGGGCGAGACCATCGACTACGGGCCCTGCGCCTTCATGGAGGCCTATGACCCGACGACGGTGTTCAGCTCGATCGACCAGCAGGGTCGCTACGCCTACGGCAACCAGCCGCTCATCGCCCAATGGAACCTGGCGCGGCTCGCCGAGGCGCTGTTGCCGCTGACGGTGGGCGACGGCCACGACGAGGTGGCGAAGCAGGCGATCGATCGGGCCACGGCCGTGGTGCACGCCTTTTCCGGGCAGTACAAGGCGCAGCTGTTGCAAGGACAGCGCGCCAAGCTCGGCCTGCAGCCCTCGGCGGCAGACGACGCCGACAGCGCGCTGGCGACCGACTGGCTGGCGCTGCTGCAGGCGCACGCGGTGGACTTCACGCTCGGCTGGCGCCGCCTGGCCGATGCGGCCGCGGGTGACGAGGAACCGCTGCAGGCCTTGTTCCCCGGGCAGCCGGCGGCACTGGACGAGTGGCTGGATCGCTGGCGCGCGCGGCTGGCCGCCGACGGCGGCGCGCCCGGGGAGCGCGCCCGGCGCATGCGCCGCGTGAACCCCTGGATCATCCCGCGCAACCACCGGGTCGAAGAGGCGCTCGAAGCCGCTTCGGCGCAGGACGACCTGGGCCCGTTCGAGCAACTACTGGCCGCGCTGCGCGACCCCTGCACCGAGCGGCCCGGGCACGAACGTTACGCACAGCCCGCGCCCGCCGCCATGACGGCGAGCTACCGCACCTTCTGCGGCACCTGAGCGACCTACAATCCGCGGCTGCCCCTCGCGGGCACAGGAGGAACGGCCTCCCCCATCCTGGGCAAGCCATGTCGGGACGACCCGGCTTCACGGAGCCGGCCGTCGTGCAAGGCATCAAGAGAAAACTCGTCTACGTCATCTCCTTCGAGATCATCGCCATCGCGCTGTCCACCGCGCTGCTGCGCCTGCTGTCGGACAGCCCCATCGGCCCCGCCGGCCTGGCCGCGGTGGCGGCCTCGGCGGTCGCGATGGGCTGGAACTTCGTCTACAACCTGATGTTCGAGGCCTGGGAGTCGCGCCAGCCGCGCAAGGGCCGCAGCCTGCTGCGGCGGGCCTGCCACGTGCTGGGCTTCGAGGCCGGGCTGGTGCTGATGCTGGTGCCGCTGTTCGCGGGGGTGCTGGGGGTGAGCCTGTTGCAGGCCCTGGTGCTGAACGCGGCCATGATCGCGTTCTTCCTGGCGTACGGCTTCCTGTTCAACCTCGCCTTCGACCGCCTGTTCGGGCTGCCGCTGTCGGCGCAGGGCAAGCCGGCGTCCGAGGTGATGTAACAGGCCCGGGCGCGGCCGCCGCCGCGGGTTCCCGGGGGCTACGATGCCGCCAGGACCAGCCGAGGCAAGCCGTGCGAATCATCCAGAAGGACCACAACCCGCCCACCTTCGAGTTCAACGAGGTCACGGAGGAAGACCGGGCCCGCGTCACCGCGTTCGTCGAGCACTCGGGGCACGGCACCATCGTGAACCCCTGGGAGCCCTTCCTGCTGTCGTTCACCGACCCGCAGGTGATCGAATCGTTTCGCCGCGAATTCGCCCGGGACTTCGATTCGACCTGAGCGGCGTCACGCCGGCCGCATTCGGTACAGCTTCACGGCCCGTCCGGGCAGCCGCGTCTTCTCGCCACACGCGCGCGTCTCCTCGGCCGCGTCGTCGGCGGTGTCGAGCAGCAACTCCCAGGGCCCGCCGCCCTGCACCTCGGGCAAGGTGAATTCCAGGTCCTCGGGCGAAGCCGAGAGCATCAGCACCAGGTGGTCGTCGTGCAGCGGGCGTCCATCGGCGTCGCGGTCCTTCAGGCCGTTGCCGGCGAGGAACATGGCCAGCGACTGGGTGTGCGGGGCCTGCCAGTCTTCATCGCTCATGGGCTCGCCGTCATGGCGGAACCACATCAGGTCGCTGATGTCGGTGCCGCGGATCGGCCGGCCCGAGAAGAACTTCAAGCGGTGCAGCCCCGGATGCTTGCGGCGCAAGGCGATCAGTCGCCGCGTGAACCGCAGCAGCGATTCGTCGACCTGGCCCCAGTCGTACCAGCTGATTTCGTTGTCCTGGCAGTAGGCGTTGTTGTTGCCCTGCTGGGTCTGGCCGAACTCGTCGCCCCCCAGCAGCATGGGCGTGCCCTGGCTCAGGAGCAAGGTGGCCAGCAGGTTGCGCTGCTGGCGGCTGCGCAGCGCCTTGATGTCGGGGTCGTCGGTCGGTCCCTCGGCGCCGCAGTTCCAGGAGCGGTTGTCGTTGTGGCCGTCCTGGTTGCCTTCCTGGTTGGCCTCGTTGTGCTTGTCGTTGTAGCTGACCATGTCGCGCAGCGTGAAGCCGTCGTGCGCGGTGATGAAGTTGATGCTGGCCGAGGGCTTGCGGCCGTCGCCCTGGTACAGGTCGCTGGAGCCGGTGAGGCGGTAGCCCAGGTCGCTGGCCAGTCCGCCCTCGCCTTTCCAGAAGGCGCGGATGGAGTCGCGGTAGACGCCGTTCCACTCGGCCCACTTCACCGGGAAGTTGCCCACCTGGTAGCCGCCCTCGCCCACGTCCCAGGGTTCGGCGATGAGCTTGACCTGGCTGAGCACCGGGTCCTGGTGAATGATGGTGAAGAAGCCCGACAGCTGGTCCACCTCGTGCAGTCCGCGGGCGAGCGTGCTGGCCAGGTCGAAGCGGAAGCCGTCGACGTGCATCTCGGTCACCCAGTAGCGCAGCGAATCCATGATCAGCTGCAGCGTCTGCTGGTGCCTCACGTTGAGCGTGTTGCCGGTGCCGGTGTAGTCGAAATAGAAGCGCGGATGGTCCGGCACCAGCCGGTAGTAGGTCGGGTTGTCGATGCCCTTGAAGCTCAGCGTGGGCCCCATGTGGTTGCCCTCGGCCGTGTGGTTGTAGACCACGTCCAGGATCACCTCGAGGCCGGCGGCGTGCAGGGCCTTGACCATCTCCTTGAATTCGCGCACAGCACCTTCCGCATCGCCGCGGCGGAAGGCCGCGCTGTAGCGCAGCTCGGGCGCGAAGAAGTTGAGCGTGGAATAGCCCCAGTAGTTGGACAGCCCCTTGTCCAGCAGGAAAGGATCGTCCAGGTGCGCGTGCACCGGCATCAGCTCCACCGAGGTGATGCCCAGCTCCTTCAGGTACTGCAGCATGGCCGGGTGCGCCAGCCCCGCATAGGTGCCGCGCAATTCCTGCGGCACGTCGGGGTGGCGCATGGTCAGGCCGCGCACGTGGGTCTCGTACAGGATGGTTTCGTGCAGCGGGATGTCGGGCGCGCGGTCGCCGCTCCAGTCGAAGGACGGATCGATCACCACGCCCAGCGGCACGCCGCGGGCGTCTTCCTCGCGCAGGGCGTGGTCCTCGGCCTCGGCGCCCGTCTGGTAGGCGAACACGCCGGCCTCGAATTGCTCCAGGCTGGCCAGCGCCTTGGCGTACGGATCGAGCAGCACCACGTGCGGGTTGAAGCGCAGGCCGCGGTCCGGCTCGTAGGGGCCGTGCACCCGCCAGCCGTAGCGCTGGCCGGGGCCCAGGCCGGGAACGTAGCCGTGCCACACGTGCGCGGTCTGCTCGCGCAGCGCGTAGCGCTGTTCCCGGCCATCGGCGTCGAACAGGCACAGGTCGACGGCGGTGGCATTGGCCGAATAGATCGCGAAGTTGACGCCCCGGCCATCCCAGGTGGCTCCGAGGGGATAGTCGTGGCCGGGTCTGGGGACGGGAAGGCTGGCTCGCTCGATCATGGTCGTCGCTGGGATGGGTGAAGCCCGACATTGTTGGAGGCGGCCCGGCCGCCTTCCGTAGGACGGCTGCTCGCCCCGGCGTCCTTCAGAAGCGGCCGGCCCGGAAGTCGGCCACGGCCTGCTGGATCTGCTGCGCCGTGTTCATGACGAACGGCCCGACCTGCGCGATCGGCTCGTTCAGCGGACGCCCGGCGACCAGCAGCGCGCGGCTGGCGGTGGTGGCGTGCAACACCACGCCGTCACGGTCTTCGCCGTTGGCCAGCACGGCCATGCGGCCCGCCGGCACCGCCTGCCCGTCGATGCGCAACTCACCTTCATACGGCAGCACGAAGGCGTTGTGCGACGGATCGAGCCGCTGTGCGAAGCGGGAGGCGGCCGGCAGTTCCAGGTTCATGAGCAAGGGCGCCGTTTCGTCCCGGGTGACCGCGCCCGTGACGCCATGGCTGAGCCCGGCGACCAGCACGGCCCGCACGCCGTCGGCCGTCTCGAGCTGCGGCAGGTCGGCGGCGGTGAAGTCGCGGTACCAGGGCTCCTGCATCTTCCGGGCGGCCGGCAAATTGAGCCACAGCTGGAAGCCCGACATGAGGCCGTCCTGCTGCTGCGGGATCTCGGAGTGGATGACGCCTCGGCCGGCGGTCATCCATTGCACGCCACCGGCCTCGAGCAGGCCCTCGTGGCCGGCGCTGTCGCGGTGCCGCATGCGCCCGGCCACCATGTAGGTGATGGTCTCGAAGCCGCGGTGCGGATGGTCGGGGAAGCCCGCGATGTAGTCACCCGGCTGGTCGCTGTGGAAGTGATCCAGCATCAGGAACGGATCGAGCCGGCGCTGCAGGTCCTGCGTGAGCAGGCGCATCAGCCTGACGCCCGCGCCATCGGACGTCGGCCGGCCGGCCACGATGAATTCGACGGCGCGCGGCCGGCTGACCTCGGCGGGCGCCGCAACGGGATGGGTGGAGGTGTGGGAGGTCATGCGGGCAATGTAGGGACGCCACGGGTCCGCGGGAAGTCCGGCGCATGGGTCGGACCGGCCCATGGATGGAACGATGGCCGCGGCTCAGGTCGGGCCGATCTCGAGGCGCGTGGCTTCGATGTTGCGCCGCGCGTAGTCGACCAGGTGGTCCACGAAGGCACGGGTGCGCAGCGGCATGTACTGGCGGCTGGGGATGGCCGCCACCAGCCGCAGGCGCCCGGTGATCCACGGCGCCAGCACGCGGCGCAGCGACCCGTCCCGGATCGGCCCCACCAGCAGGTCGACGGGTTGCATGCTGATGCCTCCGCCTTCGAGCGTGGCTCGCAGCAGGGTGTCGGTGTGGTTGGCGGTGAGCACGGCCGGCAGATCCAGTTGCAGTGTGCGGTCGCCGTCGGTGGGGTCGATCAGGCGCACCGGCCCCGGCCGCTGGCTGGGGGGGCGCAGCCGCAGCAGGCGGTGCTGCAGCAGCGCCTGCGGGTCGCGCGGATCGCCATGCCGGGCCAGGTACTCGGGCGAGGCGCACAGCACCGCAACGCTTTGCACGATGGGGCGGACGATGACCTCGGGATCGATCACCGACAGCCCGGTGAGTACCGCCAGGTCGAACTCGTGCACGGGCGGTTCGGAGGCGTCCTCCACGTGGACTTCGACGTTGACTCCCGGGTGCAGCCTCTGGAAGTCCACCGCCGCGCCGGCGAGCACGTGCGCGGCCGCCACCGGCGGCGCCAGCACCCGCACCGTGCCCTTCATCTCCTGCGTCTGGGCCTGCGCGGCATCGCTCGCATCCTCGATGTCGACCAGGATGCCGCGCAGCCGCTCCAGGTAGGACTCCCCTGCCTGCGTCAGCGCGAGGCGGCGGGTGGTCCGGTGCAGCAGCCGAACGCCCAGGTGCCGCTCCAGGTCGCTGACCAAGCGCGTGACCACCGCCGGCGCCAGGTCGAGCCGCCGCGCGGCCGCCGCGAAGCTGCCTTCGTCCACCACCTGCTGGAACACGCGCATCGATAGCAGCCGATCCATGGTCTTTCCCTCTCAACACCGCAACGAGTTCGATTGTTGACGATTCAGCAATGAGACGTGCCGCCGCCGGTGGTTTTTCGACGCCGTGGCCGTCTCCAGAATCCAGCCCATGCCACTCGCACACGAAGCTCGGAGCGAGACCGGCAGCCCGATCGGGCGATCGCTCGTCCGACCAGATTCGTCAACAGTCCTTCTTGGAGCCCTTCATGAACCTCAAGCCCGCCCGCATCGCCCTCCTCGCCGCCGTCGCCCTGACCGGCGCCGCAGCCTTCGCCGACGCCCTGCCGTCCGAGTACCAGGAGAACGCCGTGTCCACCAAGTCCCGCGCCGAGGTGCGAGCCGAACTGGCCCAGTTCCGGCAGTCCGGCGTGAACCCCTGGTCCACCAGCTTCAACCAGTTGCGAGGCGTCCAGAGCACCAGGACGCGCGCCGAAGTGGCGCAGGACTACCTGGACAACCGAGAGGCGGCCGCCGCCTTCACCAGCGAAGACAGCGGCTCGGCCTACCTGGCCCAGCACCGCGCGTCGGACGCCACCCGCACGCTGGCTTCCAATTGATCGCGAACTGATCGCGAGGGCGCCTCCAGGGCGTCCTTCTGGCGAGGCCACCAGGGCGCGGGCCGGGTCGGACGGCGGTGCGATACTGCCGTCCGCCTCAACCGTGACCGTCTGCCTCCGTTGGATTTCGACCTCAACTTGCTCAAGGTCCTCGCGGCCGTCGCGCGCACGCGGTCGGTCACGCTCGCCGCCGACGAACTGGGCCTGAGCCAGCCGGGGGTGAGTAGCGCGCTGGCCCGCCTGCGAGCCGTCACCGGTGATCCGCTCTTCGTGCGCACCGGCAAGGGCATGGAGCCCACGCCGCGTGCGCAGGACCTGCTGGGCTCGGCTCAGGACCTGCTGGCCAAGATCGGCCAGGCGGTGCGCGCCGGCGCCGCCTTCGACCCCGCCACCACGCCCACCGTCTTTCGCCTCGCACTGTCCGACGTCGGGGAAATGTCGGTGCTGCCCGCCCTGCTGAACGACCTGCGCGCCAGTGCGCCGCAGGCGACGGTGCAGACGGTGTCGCTGCCCCCGGGCGAGCTGAGGGCGACGCTGGAGGACGGCTCGGTCGACCTGGCGGTGGGCTACATGCCCGAGCTGGGCGGGGCCGGCCTGTACCAGCAGCAGCTCTACACCCACGGCTTCTGCTGCCTGCTGCGGGCCGATCATCCCGTGCAGTCCGCGCGCATCGGGCGGCGCGACTACGAGAAGCTGGAACACGTGGTGGTGCGCTCGCCGGTACGCAGCCAGGAGCTGATCGACCGGGAGATCGACAGGAGCGGCATCCGGCGCCGGGTGGTGCTGCACACGCCGCATTACCTGAGCCTGCCGGTGATCGTCTCGCGCACCGACCTGATCGCCACCGTGCCCCAAGCGGTGGGCACGGCCTTCGTCGAGATGGGCCTGCTGCGCAAGGCGCGCCCGCCCGTGCCGTCGCCCAGGTTCCCGGTGCGCCAGCACTGGCACGCCCGCTTCCACGCCGATCCGCGCCACCAGTGGCTGCGCGAGCGCATGCGGGCCCTGTTCACGACCAGGTCCTGAACCGACCTGCCGGGCAGCATTGCTCCGGCCGATTCCATCTATTGCGGCCATTGGATTGAGCGATGGGCCGCGCCTGCCTAGACTGCCTCTCTCCCCGTTCGACAAGGATCGATTGCCATGTTCGTCCGCGATCTCTGGTACCCCGTGATGTGGTCCGAGGAACTGAAGCCAGGACAGCTGCTCGCCCGCCGCGTGCTGGACGAGCCGCTGGTGTTCTTTCGCTCCCCGCAGGGCGATGCGGCCGCCCTGTTCGACATGTGCCCGCACCGGCAGGTGCCGCTGCACCTGGGGCGCGTGCTGCCCGGCGGCCAGCTGCAGTGCGGCTACCACGGCCTGGAGTTCGCCGCGGATGGCCGCTGCACGCGCAATCCGCACGGCGGCCCCATCGCTTCGGGCCTGAAGGTGCGCAGCTACCCGGTGCTGGAGAAGCACACGCTGGTCTGGGCCTGGATGGGGGACGCGCCACCCGATGCGGCGTCGATCCCCGACTTTGGCCTGATGGACGAGCGCCCGGACGGCCTGATGCGCGGACGCTCCTACCTGCACATCGCCGCCAATTACCTGCTGGTGGCCGACAACCTGCTGGACCTGAGCCACGCCAACTACCTGCACGAAGGCATCCTGGGCCTGCCCGAGCACAGCGCGGCGCAGGTGAGCGTCGAACAGGTGGGCGACACCGTCACCTGCCAGCGCTTCATGCCGGGCGTGCCCATCGCCCGCATGCACGACCTGATGTACCGGCAGGACGGCCAGCCCATCGACATGTGGAACCGGGTGCGCTGGGATCCGCCTGGCTGCCTCATCCTCACCCACGGCTTCGCGCGGCCGGGCGGCGCCGATCCGTTCGAGTTCAGCGCGGTGCACCTGCTCACGCCCGAGAGCGAGGCCAGCACGCATTACAGCTACGGCATCGTGCGGACGCCGGCCACGCAGGACGACGACACCGTGGCCGCGGAAGTCGCGGCCACGCGCAAGTTCGTCTTCGAGCAGCAGGACCGGCTGGTGCTGGAGGCGCAGCAACGCATGCACCAGGCCTACCCGCAGGCGGCCGCCGCGCCGGTGCTGCTGTCCATCGATGCCGCGTCCGTGCGCATGCGGCGCATCCTGCAGCGCAAGCTGGAGGCGATCAGGGTGTGAGCGGCGGGGGCATGGCGCCACGCCGTGGCTACCATCGCCCGCATGCGCCCCCGCCCGCAGCCCCGCTCCCCCCAGGCCGCGCCGCCGGTCCCGCCGGCGGTGAAGTCCGCCGAGCGGGTGCTGGACCTGCTGGAGTTGCTGGCGGGCACGGGGCGCGCCATGACGCACGCCGAGCTGGCCCGGCGTACCGGCATTCCCAAGAGCAGCCTCACGCAGCTGCTGCGCACGCTGGTGCAGCGCGGCTACGTGGAGCAGCCGGCGCAGGCGCCGCAGTTCCAGCTGGGCGAGCGCACGTATGCGCTGGCGCGGCGCGGCGCCCACAGCCGCGACCTGGTGCGGCTGTGCCAGCCCTGGCTGGAACGGCTGGTGCGGACGGTGGACGAGTCGGCCGCGCTGGCCGTGCTGCGCGACGACATGGCCGAGCGCATCGCCAGCGTCGAGACCGGGCGGGCGGTGCTGTACTCGGTGCACGTGGGCGTGCTCGCGCCGCTGTACGCCAGCTCGCCGGGCAAGGTGCTGCTGGCCTGGATGCCGCCGGCTGAGCGCGAGGCCTACCTGCGCCGGGTGACCCTGCGGCCTCGCACCGAGCAGACCATCCGGTCGGTGCCCGTGCTGCGCCGGCAACTGCAGGCGGTGCGCGAGGAAGGCGTGGCCTGGTCGTTGGGCGAGTTCACGGCCGGTGTGACAGGCATCGCGGTGCCGGTGCTGGACGTGCACGGCCGCTGCCTGGCCGCGGTGGGCGTGGCGCTGCCGAGCGAGCGGCTGACCGATGCGCGCAGGGATGGCATGGTGCGCGCGCTGCGGCAGGCGGCCCAGGGGATTGCGGATTCGGTGGCGGAATCGGCATCGAGGTGATGCTCCGCGGCTGTGAGCCTCAGTCGATCCGCCGCAGCCACACCATCGACAGCAGCCCGGCTGCCAGCGTCGACAAGGCGGCCGCCAGCGCGAACAGGGCCGTGACCTCGGTCTCGCGCTTGACCACCTGCATCTGGGAGCCCAGGTTCTCGTACACGTTGCGCAGCTTTTCGGCGGTGCCGGCGTGGTGGTATTCGCCGCCGGTCATGCGCGCCACCTCGCGCAGCGTCGGTTCGTCCAGCCGCAGGTAGATCGGCATGCCTTCGGCCGAACCGGCCTCACCGTCGGGCACACCCAGCCCCACCACCTCGATGCGCACGCCGCGATCGGCCGCCATGCGGGCCGCCTCCAGCGTGTCGACGCCGGTGGTTCGGCGGCCGTCGCTCAGCAAGATGATGGCCGCCGAGGTGAACGAGCCCGGCTTGACCGGCGTGATGGGCTTGGGCGGCGCCTTGGGCTTCTCGTCCAGGCTGCGGCTCTTGGAAGGCCGGCCGAAGGTGAGCGCCTCCAGGTCGATGCCGTGATCGGGGAACAGCTCGGCCAGGCTGACCACGATCGCATTGCCGACGGCGGTGCCGGTCTGCATCTGGAAGCCGTCGATGGCCGCCAGCAAGGCCGCGCGATCGCGCGTGGCCCGCTGGGCCACCTGCGTGCTGCCGGCGAAGGTGACCAGCCCGACATCGACGTGGCGCGGGACCTCGCGCAGGAACAGGCGCGCGGCTTCCTGCGCGGCCACCATGCGGCTGGGCTTGACGTCGGACACGCGCATGCTGAGCGACACGTCCATGGCCAGGATGAGGGTCGAGCGGGCCCAGGGCAGCGCCACCGTGGCCGTGGGCCTGGCGCTGGCGACCAGCAGCACCGCCAGGGCCAGCAGCAGCAGCGCGGGAGGCACGTGCCGTCGCCAAGCGCGGCCGGCCACCGCCGCACGCACCACGCCCAGGTGGCTGAAGCGCACCGCCGAGCGCGAACGCCGCCGCAGCAGCCAGGCGTAGAGCGCCGGCAGCAGGGGCAACAAGAGCAGCAGCCACAACGATTGGGGCGAGAGGAAGTACATCGAGGCGGCTTGCCGCGAGCTGCGACACGCCGGGCCGTATCGTGCCGGGGTGCCCGCCGATTGACAATCACCGGGACCGCTGCAGCCGCCTGGTCTGGCCCAACCCGGCGCAATGGCCGTTCATATGCGTGAACACCGGCTGGCCCGGCGCGCGGCGGCTGCCCACACTGCCGGCCATGGAAAGCGAAACATTCGAACGCCCGGCCCTGGGCCGCACGCCACGCGGGGTGCCGGTGGTGGCCGAGGCCGACGTGGTGGTGATCGGTGCCGGTCCCGGTGGCTTCGCGGCGGCCCTGCGGGCCCGGCGCGAGGGCTGCAGCGTGGTGCTGCTGGAAAAGTTCGATATGCCCGGCGGCGTGCACACCTCGGGCCTGCAGGGGGCCGCCGGTGCGGGGGTCGGCGGCATCCACACCGAGCTGATGGATCGCTTCGCGCGCGAAGGCGCCATCTACACCGCGACCGAGCGGGACCTGCCCGACTGGGCCGGCAACCCGCTGTCGCACTACGACTACTACCTGCCCCCGGGCAGCCCCTTCAAGCGCAGCTCGTTCAACCCCGACGGCGCGGGCAACGTGATGCTGCGCATGCTGGAAGAGGCGGGGGTGCACGCCATCTACGGCGCGAGCTTCACCGACGTGGAGATGGAACCCGCGGGCGATCAGCGCCGCATCACGCACGCGATCTGCGAAACGGTCGAAGGCCGGCAGGCGGTGCGCGGCCGGGTCTTCGTCGAGGGTTCGGGCACGGCCGAGGTCGTGGCGCGCGCCGGCTGCCCGTTCGTGCGCGGCGGCGGGCGGCAGCCGGACACGGTGCCGCAGGACGGCGCCAGCCGCCCGGTCCCGGGCGGGCTGCTGTGGATCATGGGCGGCATCGACTTCGCCGCGACGGCGGCCTACCAGAAGCGCGAGGGCGACCCCGAGCTGCAGCGCCTGATCGAGCGGGCCCGCGCCGCCGGCGACATCCCGCCCGAGCTGTACCGCCCGCGCCTGCCCTCGCCCGACGTGTACGGCACCCACTACATCGGCCACCCGACCGTGGACATGAGCCCGATCCAGGGGCCGGGCACCTTCATCCTGTGGCAGAACGTGCCCTACGAGTGGGCGCTGCACATGGACGACGACGCCGGGCATGCGTCGCGCGCCAAGAAGGCGCTGCGGCAACTGATCGATGCCGAGGCGCGCTTCCTGACCAAGTACGTGCCGGGCTTCGAGCGTGCCTTCATCACCCACGTGGGCCGCTACGTGGGCGTGCGCGACGGCCGCCACCCCATCGGCGAATACGTGTTCTCGATCGACGACGCGCGCAGCGGCCGGCGCTTCGAGGACGCGGTGACCCAGCCGATGACCAAGACCTTCTTCTGGGACCGCTACACGCGCTACAGCTTCGAGGTGCCCTACCGCTGCTTCCTGCCGCGCGAGGTGGACAACCTGCTGCTCACGGGCGCGTCGCTGTCGTTCACCTTCGAGACCATCTTCATGGTCATGCGCAATTTCCCTTGGTGTACCCAGACCGGCGAGATCGCGGGATATGCTGCGGCAAGGTGCATCCGCCAGGGAATTCCCCCCAAGCAACTGAGCTGGCGCGAGCCGCTGTTCTGAATACCCACGACCTCAGGAGACGACATGACAAGCACCCAAGCCCTTCGCCGCTGGTTCGGCAAGACCCTGCTGGCCGGCGCCTTCGCCGCACTGGCCGCACCGCTGGCGCTGGCGCAAGATGCCGCGAGCTTCCCGAGCAAGCCGATCACGCTGGTCGTGCCCTTCCCGGCAGGCGGCTCGCTGGACGTGACGGCCCGGATCATCGCGGAGAAGCTCAAGGAGACGCTGGGCCAGCCGGTGGTGATCGCCAACCGGCCCGGCGCAGGCTCGGCCGTGGGTGCGCGCTCGGTGGCCACGGCCCCGCCCGATGGCCACACGCTCTTCATCACCTCGGGCTCGGCCTACGGCTACCTGCACCTGCTGGTGCCCAACTTCGAGTTCAAGCTCGATGACTTCGCGCCCATCGCCGCAGTGGCGGTGAACTCCTCGGTGATCGCCACCAACAGCAGCTTCCCGGCCAAGACGCTGCCCGAGCTGGTGAACTACGCCAAGACGGTGCCCGGCGGCGTGAGCTTCTGCACCACCGGCGTGGGCGGGCTGAACCACCTGCAGCTGGAAATGCTCAAGGGCCTGGTCAAGACCAAGACCGGCAGCGAACTGAACGTGACGCATGTCCCCTACAACGGCCTGGCCCCGGTGCTGGTGGGCCTGCGCGGCGGCCAGGTCGGCATCTGCACGGCGCCCTTCGCCTCGCTGGTGAAGAACCTGCACGGCAAGGAACTGCGCGTCATCGCGGTGCAGCGTCCGAAGCGGCTGCCCTCGCTGCCGGACGTGCCCACCACGGGCGAGCAGGGTTACCCGGAGATGGACGCCAACGACGCCTTCGTGAACATCGCGGCCCCCAAGGGCACGCCGCAGCCGATCCTGGCCAAGCTCGAGTCGGCGGTGCTGGGCGCGATGCGCGACCCGGTGGTGCGCAAGAAGATCGAGGAGCTGGACATCGAGGTGCTCGACATGGGCAGCGCCGAGACCCGCAAGTGGCTGGAAGACGACGTGAAGCGGCTGAGCGCGGTGATCCAGAAGGCGGGGTTGACGCTGAAGTGAGTGCGCCCCGGGGGGCCTTGCCGCAGGGGCCCTTCGCCCTCAGGCGCGTCGGAGCCCCCCGCCAGCCATACAGGCCAATGGAGGCCTCGGCCGCGCCCTACTCTCCCGCCACGAACCCCGTGGCCTTCACGACCCGGCCCCAGCGTTCCGTTTCCTGGTCGATCTTCTTCTGGAACGCGTCCCCGCACACATTCGGCGCGACGTTCAAACCACCCGCTTCGATGCGGGTCTTGAATTCCGGCGAAGCCAGCGCCTGCTGGTGGGCCGTGGTCAGGCGCTGCACGATGGCCGGCGGCAGGTTCTTCGGAGCCGAGAGGCCGAACCAGACCGTGCTGGTCAGCTGCGGCAAGCCCACTTCGGCGACGGTGGGCACGTCGGGCAGTTGGGGCGAACGCTTCTCGCTGGTGGTGGCGTAAGCCACCAGCTTGCCCGTCTTGAAGTGCGGCGTCGCATTGGAAATCTGCACGAAGCCCAGCGGCGCCACGCCGGCCAGCAGGTCGGTCAGCTGCTGCGGAGTGCTGCGGTACGGCACGTGCGTCATCTCGATCTTGAGCGCCTCGGCCAGTTGCCAGCCCAGGAAGTGCGCGGGCGAGCCGGCCGAGTACGAAGAGTAGGTCGGCGGCGTCTTCTGCGACTTGAGGTATTGCGACAGCTGCGCGAAGTTCTTGGGACCGAGCTGGCTGTTGCCGGTGAGCACCAGCGCCGCGTCCACGCCCTGGCAGATCTGGGTGAAGTCGCTGCTCTTGTACTGCGCACGCGGGTTGGCGTTGGGCGTGATGGTGAGCATGCCCGCCGTGTTGACCATGAGCGTGTAGCCGTCGGCCGGCGCGCGCAGCATCTGCTGGGCGGCGATCATGCCCCCGGCGGCGGGCACGTTCTCCACCACGAAGGGCTGGCCCAGCGACTTGGACAGATGGTCCGCGAGCGCGCGGGCATACAGGTCGGGCGGGCCGCCGGCGGCCGAGGGCGCCAGCAGCTTGATCGGGCGGGTGGGCCATTCCTGGGCCTGGGCCGCGGTGGTGGCGAGGGCAGCCAGGGCCAGCAGGGCGGCGCGGCGGGGGATGGTGTTCATGGGGTCGTCTCCTGGTAGGTCAGTGAAGAGGGTGTTCGCTTTCAGCGCTGTGGCATGTCCTTGGCCGAATAGCCGACGCTCACCGCGGCGTCGTCGGGGATGGGGGGCACGCTCTCGTTCCAGGCGAGCCAGTCGGCCTGCATCTGCGCAAAACGTTCCGGCTCGCGCGGGGCCAGGTTGGCCCGCTCGCGCTCGTCGGCGGCCAGGTTGAAGAGGTATTCGTGCTGGTCGACCTTGAGGTACTTCCAGTCGCCCCGGCGCAGCGCGCGCTGCTGCCGGTGGTTCATGCGCCAGTACAGGGGCCGCTCGAAGCGGTGCGAGGGATCGCGCAGCACCGGCGCCAGCGACACCGCGTCCAGCGGATGGGCCGGATCGGGCTGGCCGCCGCCCACTTCCAGCAGCGTGGCCGACCAGTCCATGGTCATGCAGTGCTGGCGGCTCACGCTGCCGGCGGGAATGACCGCTGGCCAGTGCGCGATCCAGGGCACGCGGATGCCGCCTTCGGTGAGATCCATCTTGCCGCCCACCAGCGGCCAGTTGTCCGAGAAGCGCTCGCCGCCGTTGTCGCTGGTGAAGACGATCAACGTGTGGTCCAGCACGCCCTTGCGGCGCAGGGCCTCGACCAGCCAGCCGATGCCTTCGTCCATGTGCTGGATCATGCGGTGGTAGCTGTGGACATTGCCGCCGTCCAGGTGGAACAGGCGCCCGGCGAGGTCGGCCGAGGTGCGCGCGTCGTCGCGCGTCTGCCAGGGCCAGTGCGGCGCCGTGTAGTGCAGGCTGAGGAAGAACGGCTTGCCGCCCGTGGCCATGCGCTCGACGTAGTCGACCGCGCGGCGCGACAGCAGGTCGGTGAGGTAGCCCACCTCGTGCGTCTCGGCCTCGCCGGCGAAGAGGTCGTGGCTGCCGTTGTTGGCACAGTGGGTGAAGTAGTCCACGCCGCCGCCGTAGGCGCCGAAGAACTCGTCGTAGCCCGACTTCAGCGGACCGAATGCCGGCGGGTTGCCCAGGTGCCACTTGCCGATGAGCGCGGTGGCATAGCCGGCCTGGCGCAGCAGGGACGGCAAGGTGGGCATGTGCGGCGGCAGGCCCATGGCCGCGAGGTTCCTGGTGCGGCTGCCCATCGGCTCTTCCAGGCCGCCCCGGATGCGGTACTGGTAGCGCATGGTCATGAGGCCGAAGCGCGTGGGCGAGCAGACCGGCGAGTTGGCGTAGCCCTCGGTCAGGCGCAGGCCGCCTTGGGCCAGCGCGTCGAGCCGCGGGGAAACCGCGTCACCGCGCCCCCCATAACAACCCAGGTCGGCGTAGCCGAGGTCGTCGGCCACGATGTAGATGATGTGCGGCTGCTGCATGGGTCGGAAAGGTTAGGTCACGACCTGCCATTTGTAAAATTGGCATTCGCTTTTTTGGTTTGCAGTTTTTCTATGGATCCTCGCCACCTGGTCCAGCTCGCGGCCATCCTCGAACACGGGTCCATCAGCCAGGCCAGCCGCCACCTGCACCTGACCCAGCCCACGCTCACGCACAACATGCAGGCCCTGGAAGCGCAGGCCGGCGGCAAGCTGTTCGAACGCAGCCGCTTCGGGGTGCGCAGCACGCCCTTGGGCGAACTGCTGGCTCGCGAGGGCCGGGCCATCTCGCGTCGGCTCAAGGACGCGGCCGAGACCACCGCCCGCCACCGCAGCGGCCTGCGCAGCACGGTGCGCCTGGGCACCGGTCCGCTGATCGGCGCTGCCCTGCTCCCCGGGCTGGCGCAGGAGCTGCTGCAGCGCCACCCGCACGCCCACCTCACCTTGCAGAGCGACCGGCCGCACCTGCTGGTGGACCAGCTCATCGACGGCCGGCACGACCTGGTGATCGCCCCGTCGTGGCTGGAGCGCCCGCCGGCGGGCATCGAACGCTTCCTGATGATCGAGGACGACCTGGGCGTGTTCTGCGGCGAGGCGCACCCGCTCGCGGCGGGCGGCGTGCTCAGCCCGTCGGCCACCGATGGCATCAAGTGGATCAGCATGGGATCGGCCTCGCCCTTCGACCAGCCGGTGCGAGAGATGCTGGGCGAGGCAGGCATCCACACGCCGGCCACCGAGATCACGGTTCTTGGCGAGGTGTTCATGCTGATGCGCCTGCTGATGCAAGGCCGGCACCTGGCCGTGCTGCCGCACTTTCCCCTGCGGCTGCTGCGGCCGATGTTCCCGCTGCGCGAACTCGCCCTGCCGGCACGCCCGCAACCCCGCCACACCTACCTGTGGTGCCGTGCCGCGCTGCTGGAAGACCCGGCACTGGTGGCGGTCAAGGACACCATCCTGGCCCATGCCCGCAGCGCGTGAGCCGGCCCTGCGGTCCTACCGCCTTTCGGCACCCGAGCTCCAGCGCGGCAGCGTGTAGCCGCTGAGCAGCGCGGCGGCGCGCAGCCCGCTGGCGGTGGCCGCTCCGACCAGCAGGGCCAGCCCCGGGGAGAGCCCGGCCTGCTGCACCCCGATGAGGACCCAGCCGCCGATGAAGGCGCAGACGGCATAGGGGCGGTGGTCACGCAAGGCGGTGGGGATCTCGTTGCACACGATGTCGCGCAGCACGCCGCCGAAGGTGGCCGTGATCACGCCCATGAAGACGGCGACGATGCCGGGCAGGTCCTGGCCCAGGGCGAGCTGGGTGCCGCTGGCGCTGAACAGCCCCAGGCCCATCGCATCGGGCCATTGCATGGCTTTTTCGGTGGGCGCGAAGTGCCGCGCCCGCAGGAACAGCATGGCCGCGACGCACAGTACCAGCAGGCCCCACAACCAGTTGGAGTGCGTGACCCAGAAGAACGGGCGGCGGTCGAGCAGCACGTCGCGCAGCGTACCGCCGCCGAACGCGGCCAGGCCGGCGACCAGGCAGACACCGACCGCGTCGAGCTGCTTGCGCGCGGCCTCCAGCAGGCCCGACAAGGCGAAGGCGAGCGTGGCGCCGGCCTCGACCGCCAGCAAAGCCCAGGAGAGCAGATGAGGATTCGACATGGCTGGGGCATTGTCGTCGCGGGTCGCCGGCCGGCGCGCACCGCGCCCCTAACATCGCGCCATGTCCAGCTCCCATCGCCACGAGGTCGTGGTGCACGCGACCGGCCAGGCGTTCGACGCGGCGACCGACGTGCCGCTCCTGGTGTCGGCCGCGCAGGCCGGCGTCGCCCTGCCGAGTTCCTGCCGCAACGGCACGTGCCGCACCTGCATGCGACAACTGCTGCAGGGCACGGTGCGCTATCTCGTCGAATGGCCGGGCCTGACGGCGGAGGAAAAGGCGCAGGGCTGGATCCTGCCCTGCGTGGCGGTACCCACCTCGCCATTGCGCCTGGGCGAGGCGGCGCAGCGGAGCTGGTGGGAGTAGGGCGTGCATATTCCCGGCTCCGGTGAGCTGGGGGGCTTTGGCCGAAGACGCCACGCCGCGGGGCGAAGGGCCCCTGTACGGTGGAGTCCGCACCCAGGAGAGCACTGCCATGAACGCCCATGAACCCGCCGGATCCGACCCGCTGCGCGCCGACGTCGAGGCCCTGTACCGGGACGGCATCGCCGCCTGCCGGGGCGCGTTCACGCGCGCGTTCGTCGATCGGCTGCGCGAGGACATGATGAGCGCGTTCTGGGACGCGATCCAGCGCCCCGGTGGAGCCGTGGGGCGCGGCCCGCGGCGCTGGTACGTCGAAGCGCCACCGCAGGCGTTCAGCGGCTTCATGGAGCTGGTGACGCATCCGTGGGTGCACGGCATGGCCGAGGCGGTGCTGGGTCCACGCTACGAGATCGTGGAGATCGGGCTGGACGTGCCGTTCCAGGGCGCCCGCTACCAGCCCTGGCACCGTGACTTCCCGTCGCCGCGCGAGAGCTACGAGGACCGTCGCATCACCGCGCTGGCCTTCAACGTCACGGGTGTGGACGTGACGCCCGACATGGGGCCGCTGGAGGTGGCGCACGGCACGCAATGGGACGATGGGCGCGACTGGAAGCACCTCATGTTCCCGCCGCCCGAGCTCTGGCCCGGCTACGCGGCCCGTGCCGTGCGCAAGTACCCGCAGGCGGGCGACATCAGCTGTCGCTCGGCGCTGACGCTGCATCGCGGCACCGAACACCTGTCGCCGGTCGCCCGGCCGGTGCTGGTGCTCGGTTACGACGCGCCCGGGGCGGGCCACGCGGCGCTGCACGACCTGACGGTGACCCGCGACTTCCACCAGGCGCTGCCGTTGCTGGTGCGCGAGCGCCTGGTGTGCCGCGTGGTGGAGCGGCTGGAACCCATGGTGCAGAAGCACGCGATCGAAGGCCTGGTGATGGCCGGCGAGCCCTGAGCGCGCGGCCCTGGCGGCGCCGCCACGGCGCGACTGATTGCCGATATGCTGCGTTTGCACTTCGTGCAGGTCACCTCCCGCAAGCATCGACAGACCATCCGCCGCACCTTCGATGAAGCGACTCTGGCTCTTGTTCTCGCAGGCCGTCACCGTTTTCCTGGCCCTGGTCCTGGTCGCGCTGGTGTTCAAGCCGGACTGGCAGCCGGGGGCACCCATGCCGTCGTCCAGCGGCCCGGTCACGCTGCAGACCGCGCCACCCGTTGCGCTGAGCGGCTCTGCACTGTCGAGCTTGCGCGGTCCGGCGCAGCGGGCATCGCCGGCGGTGGTGAGCATCAACACCGCCCGGGGCATGGACTCCACCAATCCGTGGCGGCGCTATTTCTACGGCCGGCAGAACGAACAGGCACCGGCGGGGCTGGGCAGCGGGGTGATCGTGAGCCCGGAGGGCTACGTGCTGACCAACCACCATGTCATCGAAGGCGCCGACCTGATCGAGGTGGTGCTCAACGACGACCGCCGCGCGCAAGCCCGCCTGGTGGGCACCGACCCGGAGAGCGACCTGGCCGTGCTGAAGATCGAGCTCGAGGGGCTGCCCGCGATCACCCTGGGCAACTCCGACGAGCTGCGCGTGGGCGACCTGGTGCTGGCCATCGGCAATCCGTTCGGCGTGGGGCAGACCGTGACCAGCGGCATCGTGAGCGCGGTGGGCCGCAATGAGCTGGGCATCAACATCTTCGAGGACTTCATCCAGACCGATGCCGCCATCAACCCCGGCAACTCGGGTGGCGCCCTGGTCGATTCGCGCGGCTACCTGGTGGGCATCAACACGGCCATTTATTCGCGCTCGGGCGGGCACATGGGCATCGGCTTCGCCATTCCGGTGTCCACCGCGCGCATGGTGCTGGAGAGCATCGTCAAGGAAGGCCGCGTCACCCGCGGCTGGATCGGCGTGCAGACGATCGAGCTCACACCCGACGTGGCCCGCACCCTGCAGAGCCGCGTGCGCGAGGGCGTGGCCATCACCGGCGTGGTCCAGGGCGGCCCTGCCGACGCCGCCGGGCTGCGCGTGGGCGACGTGGTGCAAGCCGTGGGCGACAAGAAGATCCGATCCACGCACGAGCTGCTCAGTGCCGTGTCGGCCCTGCGGCCGGGTACGCCCGTGCGTTTCGAGGTGAACCGGCGGGACGAACGGGTCGAGCTGACCGTCACGCCTGGGCGACGGCCGGCCCCGGCCATGGCGCCCGGGCGGGCCAGGTGACCGAGGCGCATGGGACACGATCACGCACATCACCATCACGGCGGCGCCGACCCGCCCACCGGGCGCCTGGCCATCGCACTGGCGCTGACCTGCACGGTGCTGCTGATCGAGCTGGTCGGCGCCTGGGTGTCGGGCAGCCTGGCCTTGCTGTCCGATGCCGCGCACATGTTCACCGACGCCGCGGCGCTGGCGATCTCCCTATCCGCGGCGCGGCTGGCCCGGCGACCGGCCGATGCCCGCCGGAGCTTCGGCTACCACCGTTTCGAGGTGCTGGCCGCTGCCCTGAATGCCGTGCTGCTGCTGCTGGCGGCCGGCTACATCCTGGTCGAGTCGGTGCGGCGTGCCTTCGAGCCGCCGGAGGTGGCCACCGCCGTCATGGGCGGCGTGGCGGTGCTGGGCCTGCTGACCAACCTGGCCGCCATGGCCCTGCTGCACGGCGACAAGGACACCAGCCTCAATCTGCGCGGTGCCTACCTGGAGGTGTGGAGCGACATGCTGGGTTCGCTGGGGGTGATCGTGGCGGCCATGGTGATCCACTTCACCGGCTGGCAGTGGGTGGACGCGCTGGTGGCCGCGGCGATCGGGCTGTGGGTGCTGCCGCGCTCGTGGCAGCTGTTGCGCGCCAGCACCCATGTGCTGCTGGAGGGCACGCCCGAGCACATCGAACCCGAGGCGGTGGAGCAGGACCTGCTGGCCGCCTCGGGCGTCGGCAGCGTGCACGACCTGCACGTGTGGTCGCTGGGAACCCGCACCATCAGCCTGAGCGTGCACGTGGTGGTGACCGAGGGCGTGGCCGACATGGACGCCATGCTCGAGAGCCTGCGCTCACGCCTGGCGAGCCACTTCGGCATCCACCACAGCACCGTGCAGCTCGAGCGCGTGCCCTGCCACCAGGCCCGCACGCCGCACAGCTTCGAGCCGGGGCACGCCCACCCGCCGCACTGAGGCGGCACCGGGGCGCTGTCGATAATCGGCCGCATGGAGCTCTGGCACGTTCCCCTGCGGATCACCGCCGACACCGCCGATCGGGTGCAGGCATGCCTGGACGCGACCGAGCGGGGCCGGGCCGCGCGCTTCCGCAGGCCGGCCGATCGGCTGGCCTATATCGCGGCGCACGTGGCGCTGCGCAGCCTGCTCGCCCGCAAGCTCGGCCGCCAGCCGCACGAGTTGCGCTTCGTCGGCGGCGCCGAAGGCAAGCCGGCGCTGGCGCCGCCCCACGACGCGCTCGAATTCAACCTCTCTCACTCGGCCGGCTTCGGCCTGGTGGGGCTGGCGGAGTCGAGGCCGGTGGGCGTGGACATCGAGGCCTGGGACGTTGGTGCAGTGGCGGTGCAGGGCGAGGACAGCCTCGATGCCGTGCTCAGCCCCGCCGAGCGCGAGGCGATCGCGGCCTGCGATCCGGCAAGCCGGCCGCTCGCGCGGCTGCGCTGCTGGGTGCGCAAGGAGGCGCTGCTCAAGGCGGCGGGGTGCGGGTTGTCCGACGAGGTGCGGCAGGTCAGCGTGGACGTCGGCGCCGAGGCCCGCCTGCTGGCGTCCACCCATGCGCGCCTTCGGCAAGGCGACTGGTCGGTGCGCGCGTTCGAGCAGGCGGGCTCGTGGAGCGCTGCGGTCGCCACCGGCGGCGCGATGCCGCCGGTGACGATCCACCACTGGACCTGGTCCGCATGACGCCTCGCCGCCAGCCACCGCTGCCCTGGCTGGAGCCGGGCGATCCGTTTCCCGATCCGAGCCTGGCCTGGGGACCGGCCGCGCCGGCGCCGGGATTGCTTGCCGCGGGCGGCACGCTCGACGTCGACACGCTGCTGCGCGCCTACCGCCACGGCATCTTCCCCTGGTTCAGCGAGGGCCAGCCGATCCTCTGGTGGAGCACCGATCCGCGCATGGTGCTGTTCCCGGGCGAGTTCCGGCTTCACCGTTCGCTGCGCAAGACGCTGCAGCGCTTCGTGCAGGCGCCCGGCTGCGAGCTGCGTTTCGACAGCGACTTTCCGGCGGTGATCCGGGCCTGCGCCGGCAGCCCGCGCGAGGGCCAGTCGGGCACCTGGATCGTGCCGGCCATGGTGCAGGCCTACGAGGCGCTGCACCATGCCGGCTGGGCGCACAGCGTGGAGACCTGGATCGACGGCGAACTGGCGGGCGGCCTCTATTGCCTGGGCATCGGCCGCGCGGTGTTCGGCGAATCCATGTTCACCCGGGTGCCGGACGCCTCGAAGATTGCCCTGGCGGGCCTGGTCGCCTTCTGCCGGGCGCAAGGCGTGGAGCTGATCGATTGCCAGCAGAACACGCGGCACCTGGCCTCCCTGGGCGCGCGGGAAATCGATCGCGCGGCCTTCGTCGCGAGCGTCGCACGGCAGGGCACCGGGCCCGCGCTGCCTTGGCGATTCGACCCCGTATACTGGCGCCAACTTCCGCTCGTGAAGGGCCCAGAGTGACGCTGCTGAAGGATCTTCCTCTCCAGACACTGCAGTTCTATGCGACTGCGCCCTACCCTTGCAGCTACCTCCCCGGCAAGCAGGCCCGCTCCCAGGTCGCGACGCCCAGCCACCTGATCCACAACGACGCGTACTCCGACCTGGTGGTCGGGGGCTTCCGTCGCAGTGGGATGTTCACCTACCGACCGTATTGCGACGGCTGCAAGGCCTGCGTTCCGCTGCGCGTGCTGGCCCATGAATTCAGTCCGGATCGAAGCCAGCGGCGCGCTTGGCGGCGACACCGCAACCTGCAGGCCCGGGTGCTCAAGCTGTGCTTCGTGCCCGAGCATTACCAGCTGTACCTGCGCTACCAGAGCGGCCGGCATTGCGGCGGCGGCATGGACCACGACAGCATCGACCAGTACACGCAGTTCCTGCTGCAAAGCCGGGTCAACTCCCGACTGGTGGAGTTCCGCGAGACGCAGGCCGATGGCAGTCCGGGTGCGCTGCGAATGGTGTCCATCCTCGACGTGCTGGGCGACGGCCTCTCGGCCGTGTACACCTTCTACGAACCCGATGCAGCGGCCAGCTACGGCACCTATAGCGTGCTGTGGCAGGTGGAGCAGGCGCGCCAGCTCGGGCTGCCGCACGTGTACCTGGGCTACTGGATCCAGGAGAGCCCGAAGATGAACTACAAGTCGCGCTTCCGCCCCTTCGAGGTGCTGCGCGACGGCGTCTGGACGCCTGCCACGCCCGCCGATCCGGCCTACTGATTTTCACAACGTAAAATGGGGCCACACGACTGGAGCCCCATGAAACACGCCGACAGACCCAAGGCCGTCACGCCGACCATCCAGGTGATCGAGCGCATGTTCGCGCTGATCGACGTGCTGGCTTCCCGCGAGGAGCCGGTGCCGCTCAAGGAGATCGCCGAGCGGACCGGGCTGCACCCGTCGACCACCCACCGCATCCTGAACGACCTGGCGGTCGGCCGCTTCGTCGACCGGCCGGAGGCCGGCAGCTACCGGCTGGGCATGCGGCTGCTGGAACTGGGCAACCTGGTCAAGGCCCGGCTCAACGTGCGCGACGCGGCTTTGGGCCCGATGCGCGAGCTGCACCGGCAGATCCAGCAACCGGTGAACCTCAGCATGCGACAGGGCGACGAGATCGTTTACATCGAGCGGGCCTACAGCGAACGCTCCGGCATGCAGGTCGTGCGCGCCATCGGGGCTCGCGCCCCGCTGCACCTCACCTCCACGGGCAAGCTGTTCCTGGCGGCCGACGATCCGCAGCGGGTGCGCGCGTATGCCACCCGCACCGGCTTGGCCGGCCATACCCGCAACAGCATCACGCAGCTGCCGGTGCTCGAGCGTGAACTCGCCAAGGCTCGCCAATACGGTATGGCCCGGGACAACGAGGAACTGGAACTGGGCGTGCGCTGCATGGCCGCCGGCATCTACGATGACCAAGACCGCCTGGTGGCCGGGCTGTCGATCTCGGCGCCGGCCGACCGGCTGGACGAGAGCTGGCTGGCCAAGTTGCAGGCTACGGCCAAGGAAATCTCCAACGCGCTGGGGCACCGGCCGCCCAGCCTGCGCGTGGCTTGAAACGGCAAACGGCCCATCGGGGCCGTTTGTCTCGAGGTGGGGCGCGACAGCTCAGCGCGACAAGGCCATGCCCTGGCCCGAGGACGCGTGGTTTTCCACCCAGCGCCGCACGCGCTCGGCGTCGGCGATCCGGTTGAGTTTGCCGGCCGAGTCGAGGAACACCATGATCAGCTTGCGGCCGGCGATCTGCGCCTGCATCACGAGGCACTGGCCGGCCTCGGAGATGTAGCCGGTCTTCTGCAGGCCGATCTCCCAATCGGGATGCTTGACCAGCCGATTGGTGTTGTTGTACTGCAGCGTGTGCTTGCCCACGGCGACCTGGTAACTGGGCGAGGTGGAGTACTCGCGCAGGAGCGGGTCGGCGGACGCGGCATGCACCAGCAGCGCCAGGTCCTTGGCGCTGGACTGGTTGCGGCTGGACAAGCCGGTGGGCTCGACATACGTGGTGGTCAGCATGCCCAGTTGCTGCGCCTTCGCGTTCATCTTCTCGACGAAGACCGCGAGACCGCCCGGATAGGTACGCCCGAGCGCATTGGCCGCGCGGTTCTCGCTGGACATGAGCGCCAAATGGAGCGCCTCGGCGCGGGTGAGCTGCGTGCCCACGCGAAGCCGCGAACCGCTCCATTTTTCAGTATCGACGTCGTCCTGGGTGATGGTGATCACCTCGTCCATCGGCAACCTGGCCTCGCTGATGACGATGCCCGTCATCAGCTTGGTCAGCGAGGCGATGGGCAGCACCGCGGATTGATTCTTGGACAGCAGCACTTCGTGGGTGTCCTGGTCGATGACCAGGGCCACGGCGGACTTCAGGTCGAGTTCATCCTGCGTGGCGTGCAAGCCGGCCAATTGCGCGTAGGACACACGGGCGGGGGCCGCTGCACTTGGGGCGACGGCACGCGCCCTCACTGCGACGCGCTTGGCCTTGGCGGCCACCTTCTTCTTGACGACCGTCGGCTTCTTGGGAGCGGCGGTGGCGACGGCTGGCGCGAACCCGCCGAGGATCAGGGCTGCTGCAACAACATGTACAAAACGCTTCAAGTGTTTGGTCATTGCATTTCTTCATTCGGCTATGGCTGGGGGAGACATCCTCTTGCAAATACTGCAAAAGGATTAACTCCGCTTGTTTTATCGCCAATTATCAACGACTTAGGCGCGTTTCCTAAGAACGTTTCCGAATTATAGATATTGCAACTAACCTTGTGCAGCCACCCGATCAGCTTTACTTTGTAACTTGTTCAAAGCACTTAGATACGCCTTGGCAGATGCCACGACGATGTCCGGATCGGCGCCCACCCCGTTGACCACGCGTCCGGCGTCCTGCAGACGCACGGTCACTTCGCCCTGGCTCTCGGTGGAGCCGCTGATCGCGTTCACCGAATAAAGCACCATCTCGGCTCCGCTTCGCACATGGCTCTCGATGGCCTTGAGGGAAGCGTCCACCGGGCCATTGCCGTCGGACTCGCCCCTGACCTCCTTGCCGTCCATGGTGAAGACGATGCTGGCGTGCGGGCGCTCGCCGGTCTCGCTGTGCTGCGACAGGGACACGAAGCCGAAGCGCTCCTGGTGTGCCGCCGTGTCCTCTGCGATCACCAGGGCGAGGATGTCCTCGTCGAAGATCTCGCTCTTGCGATCGGCCAGTTCCTTGAAGCGGGCGAAAGCGGCGTTGACCTCGGATTCGCTCTCCAGTTGGACACCCAGGTCCTGCAGGCGCTGCTTGAACGCGTTGCGCCCGGAGAGCTTGCCCAGCACGATCTTGTTGGCCGACCAGCCCACGTCCTCGGCGCGCATGATCTCGTAGGTGTCGCGCGCCTTGAGCACGCCATCCTGGTGGATGCCGCTCGCGTGGGCGAACGCATTGGCGCCCACCACGGCCTTGTTCGGCTGGACCACGAAGCCGGTGGTCTGGCTGACCATGCGGCTGGCGGGCACGATGTGCCGCGTGTCGATGTTCACGTCCAGCCCGAAGTAGTCGCGGCGCGTGCGGACCGCCATCACGACCTCTTCGAGCGCGCAATTGCCGGCCCGCTCGCCCAGTCCGTTGATCGTGCACTCCACCTGCCGCGCGCCGCCGATCTTCACCCCGGCCAACGAATTGGCCACGGCCATGCCCAGGTCGTTGTGGCAATGCACCGACCAGATCGCCCGGTCCGAATTGGGGACACGCTCACGCAGCTGGCGGATGAAGTGGCCATACAGCTCGGGCACCGCATAGCCCACGGTGTCAGGCACGTTGATGGTGGTGGCCCCTTCGGCGATGACAGCCTCGAGCACCCGGCAGAGGAAATCGGGATCGCTGCGATAGCCGTCCTCGGGCGAAAACTCGATGTCGGCGCAAAGGTTGCGCGCGAAGCGCACCGAAAGCCGCGCCTGCTCGAGCACCTGCTCGGGCGTCATGCGCAGCTTCTTCTCCATGTGCAGCGCCGAGGTGGCGATGAACGTGTGGATGCGCGCACGCTCGGCGCTCGCCAGGGCCTGGGCGGCGCGCGAGATGTCGCGGTCGTTCGCCCGAGCCAGCGAGCACACCGTGCTGTCCTTGATGGACTGCGCGATCGCCTGCACGGCCTCGAAGTCGCCGTTGGAGCTGGCGGCGAAGCCGGCCTCGATCACGTCCACCTTCAGGCGCTCGAGCTGCCGCGCGATGCGCAGCTTCTCCTCCTTGGTCATGGAAGCGCCGGGCGATTGCTCGCCGTCGCGCAGGGTGGTGTCGAAGATGATCAGTTGGTCTGGCATGCGCCCTCTCCTTGGTGGCGCCGCGCGCGAGCGCGCTCGACACCGCTCATGATGGCCTTGAGCGAGGCCGAGACGATGTTCGCATCGATGCCGACGCCGAACAAGGTCTGCTCGCCCACCCGCAGCTCCAGGTAGGCCACGGCCTGGGCGCTCGCGCCCTCGCCCACCGCATGCTCGTGGTAGTCGAGCACGCGCACGGCTTCACCCGTGGCCTGCTGCAGGCCGGCCACGAAGCCGTCGATGGGGCCGTTGCCGGCGCCGCTGATCTCGAGGCCTTCGCCCCCCAGCTCGACCCGGGCCAGGACGTGTACCTGCCGGGACGAGCCGGCCTCGGCAGCCTCCACCTGGTGCGCCGGCGCCTGGATGCGCTTGGTGCCGTATTCGCGCTCGAACAAATCGAAGATCTGCGCCGCCGACAGCTCCTTGCCGGTGGCGTCCATCACGCCCTGCACCACCTGGCTGAACTCGATCTGCAGCCGGCGCGGCAACTCCAGCCCGTACTCGTTTTCGAGCAGGTAGGCGATGCCGCCCTTGCCCGATTGGCTGTTCACGCGGATCACCGCCTCGTAGCTGCGGCCGAGGTCCTTGGGATCGAGCGGCAGGTAGGGCATGTCCCAGATATCGCCTTCGCGGCGCGCGGCGAACGCCTTCTTGATCGCGTCCTGGTGCGAACCGGAGAATGACGTGTAGACCAGGTCACCCGCATAGGGGTGGCGCGGATGCACCGGCAGCTGGTTGCAGTATTCAACCGTCCGGCGGATCTCGTCGATGTCGGAGAAGTCCAGGCCGGGATCGACGCCCTGCGTGTAGAGGTTCAGCGCGACGTTGACCAGGTCGAGGTTGCCGGTGCGCTCACCATTGCCGAACAGGCAGCCCTCGAGCCGGTCCGCGCCGGCCATCACCGCGAACTCGCCGGCCGCCGTGCCGGTGCCGCGGTCGTTGTGCGGATGCACCGACAGCACGATGCCCTCGCGCCGCGCCAGGTTGCGGTGCATCCACTCGATCATGTCCGCGAAGATGTTGGGCGTGGAATGCTCCACCGTCGAGGGAAGGTTGATGATGCACGGGCGGCCGGGGCTGGCTTGCCACGCCTCGGTCACCGCGTCGACCACGCGCTTGGCGAAAGGCAACTCGGTGCCCGAGAACATCTCCGGCGAATACTGGAACACCCATTCGGTCTGCGGCTGCGCCGCAGCGAGGCGGTTGAACATGCGGGCGTGGGTGACCGCCAGCTCGACGATGCCGTCTTCGTCCAGGCCCAGCACCACCTTGCGCATCACCGGCGCGGTCGCGTTGTACAGGTGGACGATGGCGCGCCGCGCGCCGCGCACGGCCTCGAACGTGCGCTCGATCAGGTGCTCGCGGGCCTGCGTGAGCACCTGAATGGTGACGTCGCGGGGGACGCGGTCTTCATCGATCAGCCGCCGCAGGAAATCGAATTCGACCTGCGAGGCGGACGGAAATCCGACTTCGATTTCCTTGAATCCGATCTTGACCAGCGCGTTGAACATGCGCAGCTTGCGCTCCACGTCCATCGGCTCGATCAGGGCCTGGTTGCCGTCGCGCAGGTCGACGCTGCACCAGACAGGCGGCCGGCTGATCACGGCATCGGGCCAGGTGCGGTCGGTGAGGTGCACCGGGGAAAACGGACGGTACTTGCTGGCAGGGTTCTTCAACATGGCGTCTTTCCAGGAATTCATGTGAACCAGCAGCCCCAAGCAAAACGGCCCGCTGCTGGTGCATACGGGCCGTCGATCAGGTGATTGCGCGTGCGCTACCGTCTCCGCCCGGGGGGGATTAGCAGTAGGGCCAGCGCAATGCGGTTCATGACGGCCGAATGTAGCACACGGGTCGATTACCGATGCAGCCCACGCTCGTCCGGCTCATCGGTGGATGTACTGATGACGCTGGTCTGTTCGCCCTTTGACTTGCGCCAGATGTAGACCACATACCCCGAGATGCCGTAGACCACGAAGAGGGCGAACAGGACCACGGGCGGATCGATGTTGATGATGGCGATGGCCAGTGCCATGAGCACGATCACCGCAAAGGGCACCGAGCGCTTCATGGAGATGTCCTTGAAGCTGTAGAACGGCACGTTGGTGACCATGGTCAGCCCCGCATACAAGGCCAGCGCGAACATGGCCCACGACACCGAGCCGCGCTCGAAGCCATAGTCGTTCAGGAGCCAGATGAAGCCGGTGACCAGGGCCGCCGCCGCGGGCGACGGCAGCCCCTGGAACCATCGCTTGTCGACCACGCCGGTGTTGACGTTGAAGCGCGCCAGTCGCAATGCGGCACAAGCGCAGTAGACGAACGCCGCGATCCAGCCCCAGCGACCCAATCCCCGCAGCGCGTACTCGTAGGCGATCAGGGCCGGCGCCGCGCCGAAGGACACCATGTCGGCGAGCGAATCCATCTGCTCGCCGAAGGCGCTTTGCGTATTGGTCATGCGGGCGACGCGCCCATCGAGGCTGTCCAGCACCATGGCCCCGAACACTCCCGCGGCCGCCAGGTCGAAGCGGCCGTTCATGGCCATCACGACGGCATAGAACCCACCGAAGAGCCCGCCGAGCGTGAACAGGTTCGGAAGGATGTAGATGCCCTTGCGGCGCTTGCGAACCACGACACCATCGGGTGTGTCGGTCGGTTGCGGGTTGGATCCGTCATGCATCTTTTGAGTGTAACCAGGGGCTAGGGCCTGGGTTCCAGGGCCTGGGGAACAGCCGGCACGCGTGTCCTTCTCCCAGCCCCCAGCCCCCAGGCCCTAGCCCCTTGTCGAACGGCCTCGCGGCCGCTGGACATCAGTTGCGCGTCTGGTCGACCAGCTTGTTCTTCGCGATCCAGGGCATCATGGCGCGCAGCTGCGCGCCCACCTTCTCGATGCTGTGCTCGGCGGTGTTGCGGCGACGCGCGGTCATGCTGGGGTAGCCCATGCGGCCCTCCAGGATGAACATCTTGGCGTACTCACCGCTCTGCACCCGCTTGAGGGCATTGCGCATGGCGACGCGCGACTGCTCGTTGATCACCTCGGGGCCGGTCACGTACTCGCCGTACTCCGCGTTGTTGGAGATCGAGTAGTTCATGTTGGCGATGCCGCCTTCGTAGATCAGGTCCACGATGAGCTTGAGCTCGTGCAGGCACTCGAAGTAGGCCATCTCGGGCGCGTAGCCGGCCTCGACCAGGGTCTCGTAACCCATCTTGATCAGCTCGACGGCGCCGCCGCACAGCACGGCCTGCTCGCCGAACAGGTCGGTCTCGGTTTCTTCCTTGAAGTTGGTCTCGATGATGCCGGCCTTGCCGCCGCCGTTGGCCATGGCATAGGACAGGGCCAGGTCACGGGCCTTGCCGCTCTTGTCCTGGTGCACGGCCACCAGGTGCGGCACGCCGCCACCCTGGGTGTAGGTGGAACGCACGGTGTGGCCCGGGGCCTTGGGCGCCACCATCCAGACGTCGAGGTCGGCGCGCGGGACCACCTGGTTGTAGTGCACGTTGAAACCATGGGCGAAGGCCAGCGAGGCGCCTTCGCGGATGTTGGGCTCGACGTTGTTGCGGTACACGTCGCCGATCTGCTCGTCGGGCAGCAGGATCATCACCACGTCGGCGGCCTTCACCGCCTCGTTGACTTCCATCACCGTCAGGCCGGCCTTGCCGACCTTGTCCCAGGACGCGCCGCCCTTGCGCAGGCCCACCACCACCTTCACGCCGCTGTCGTTCAGGTTCTGGGCATGGGCATGGCCTTGCGAGCCGTAGCCGATGATGGCCACCGTCTTGCCCTTGATCAGGCTCAGGTCGCAGTCCTTGTCGTAGAAGACTTTCATTTCTCTCTCTCCGGGTTGAATGGGGTTGGTCGCCGTTCGGCCTGAGCCTGTCGAAGGGCTCGATCGACAGGCTCGATCCGAACGGACGCGACCGAGCCTGGGGATTCTTCAGACGCGCAGGATGCGCTCGCCGCGGCCGATGCCGCTGGCGCCCGTGCGCACCGTCTCGAGGATGGCGGTGCGGTCGATGGCTTCGAGGAAGGCGTCGTTCTTGCCGAGGTCGCCCGTCAGCTCGATGGTGTAGCTCTTGTCGGTCACGTCGATGATGCGGCCGCGGAAGATGTCGGCCATGCGCTTGATCTCCTCGCGCTCCTTGCCGACGGCGCGCACCTTGACCATCATGAGTTCGCGCTCGGTGTAGGCGCCTTCGGTGAGGTCGACCACCTTCACCACCTCGATCAGGCGGTTCAGGTGCTTGGTGATCTGCTCGATCACGTCGTCCGATCCGGAGGTCTGCAGCGTCATGCGCGAAAGGGACGGATCCTCGGTCGGCGCGACGGTCAGCGACTCGATGTTGTAGCCGCGGGCCGAGAACAGGCCGACCACGCGGGACAAGGCGCCCGGCTCGTTCTCGAGCAGGACGGCGATGATGTGCTTCATGGGTTCACTCCTCTTTTCGCCGCCCTCCCCCGCGCACGGTAATGCGCAGGCTCGGCGGGCAATAGATTCGTTGCAGGGACGGGTGGGTGTGGAAAAGGCTGGCCGCTAGAGGTCCTCGGACCCCAACAGCATCTCGGTGATGCCCTTGCCGGCCTGCACCATCGGGAACACGTTCTCGGTGGGGTCGGTGCGGAAGTCCATGAAGACGGTGCGGTCCTTGAGCTTGCGCGCCTCGCGCAGCGCCGGCTCGACATCGCGCGGGTGCTCGATCAGCATGCCGACATGGCCATAGGCCTCGGCCAGCTTCACGAAGTCGGGCAGCGCGTCCATGTAGCTGTGGCTGTAGCGGCCCTCGTAGTCGAGTTCCTGCCACTGCCGCACCATGCCGAGGTAGCGGTTGTTCAGCGACAGCACCTTGATCGGCGTCTTGTACTGCAGGCAGGTGGACAGCTCCTGGATGCACATCTGCACCGAACCCTCGCCGGTCACGCAATACACCTCGGAATCGGGCTTGGCCATCTTGATGCCCATGGCGTACGGGATGCCCACGCCCATGGTGCCCAGTCCGCCCGAGTTGATCCAGCGGCGCGGCTCGTCGAACTTGTAGAACTGCGCGGCCCACATCTGGTGCTGGCCGACGTCGGAGGTGACGTAGGTGTCGACGCCGCGGGTGAGATTCCACAGCGTCTCGATCACGTGCTGCGGCTTGATCACCTGCTGGTTGTTGCGGTCGTAGCGCAGGCAATCGCGCTTGCGCCAGCCCTCGATCGTGTCCCACCAGTCGCCAAGAGCCTGGGTGTCGGGCTTGTGGCCGCCGTCGCGGATCATGCCGATCAGCTCGGTGAGCACGTCCTTGACGTCGCCCACGATCGGGATGTCGACCTTCACCCGCTTGGAGATGCTCGACGGATCGATGTCGATATGGATGATCTTGCGTTCGTTCTGCCCGAAGTGCTTGGGGTTGCCGATCACGCGGTCGTCGAAGCGCGCACCCACGGCCAGCAGCACGTCGCAGTTCTGCATGGCGTTATTGGCTTCCAGGGTGCCGTGCATGCCCAGCATGCCCAGGAACTTGGGATCGGTGCCCGGGTAGGCGCCCAGGCCCATGAGCGTGTTGGTGCAGGGGTAACCCAGCATGTCCACGAGCTGCCGCAGTTCGGCCGTGGCATTGGCCAGGATCACACCGCCGCCGGTATAGATGTAGGGCCGCTTGGCCGCCATCAGCAGCTGCAGCGCCTTGCGGATCTGGCCGGAGTGCCCCTTGCGCACCGGGTTGTACGAGCGCATCTCGACCTTGGCCGGATAGCCGGTCCAGGCGGTCTTGTTGAACGAGACGTCCTTGGGGATGTCCACCACCACCGGACCGGGTCGGCCGCTGCGGGCGATGTGGAAGGCCTTGCGCATGACGTCGGCCAGTTGCCGCACGTCCTTGACCAGGAAGTTGTGCTTGACGATGGGCCGGGTGATGCCGACGGTGTCGCACTCCTGGAAGGCATCGAGGCCGATAGCCGCCGTGGGCACCTGCCCGGTGACGATCACCATCGGGATGCTGTCCATGTAGGCGGTGGCGATGCCGGTGACCGCGTTGGTCACGCCGGGGCCGGAGGTGACCAGGGCCACGCCCACCTCGCCGGTGGCGCGGGCGTAACCGTCGGCCGCGTGCACCGCCGCCTGCTCGTGGCGCACCAGCACGTGCTGGATGGTGTCTTGTTTGTAGAACGCGTCGTAGATGTGCAGCACGGCGCCACCGGGATAGCCCCAGATGTACTTCACGCCTTCGGCCTGCAGCGACTTGACGAGGATTTCGGCGCCCCGCAGGTCCTGCGATGCGGCGCCAGCGGCGGCTGCCGAGGTGATTTCGGCCTTGGAGACTTCCATGATCAACCTTTCGATTTTTCTCTGACGAAAAACGTGGGGTGCCCCTTCGCCCACTCTCGTGAAGCAGCGTCGGGACTTAGAGCACCGGACCATGGGCGGCGGATCGCTGCCGGATCAGGGCTCGTTTGCCTTTTGACTTGCCGGTGCATTATCGCACCGCAGCAAGCCCTGCCAGTGCGCGGCGGATGAGATAATTCCACGCCCCGCCACGGCCGGGCCAGCCCGCGAGCGCGGCACCTTCGAGCAACATCCGCCGCCTTCTCCTTGGCCACCGAACACGAACTTTCGGACTTCCTCAAGAGCGTTGAAAAGCGTGCGTTCAAGCGTTCGCTGTTCCATGTCCGGGACGAGGAAGCTGCGCTCGACATCGTGCAGGACAGCATGATCAAGCTGGCCCAGCACTATGGCGACAAGCCGCCGGCCGAGTTGCCCATGCTGTTCCAGCGCATCCTCACCAACAGCACGCTCGACTGGTTTCGACGCCGCAAGACACGCAATGCGCACGTCACCCGGCTGAGTGATCTGGAGGGACCGGAAGACGGCGGTGAGATCGACTTCCTGGATGCCTACCTGGCCGAGGATCCATCCCAGCGCGTCGAAAGTGCCGAAGATTCGGCACGCCGCATGCAGGTGCTGCGCGAAATCGAGCTTCAGTTGCAGGAGCTGCCGGCGCGTCAACGCGAGGCCTTCCTGCTGCGTTACTGGGAGGAGATGGACGTGGCCGAGACGGCCGCAGCGATGGGCTGCACCGCAGGGAGCGTCAAACAACACTGCTTTCGCGCCATTCAGGCTCTGAGCAAGGCACTGAGGGCCCGGGGGATCAACGCATGAAAACCGACCACGCAAACCGCCGCGACATCGCGGCCGATGCATTCGGCCAACGAGTGGCCGCGCGCCTGGGCGAAGGCATCGACGCCCTGCCCTACGCCACGGCCGAGCGCCTGCGGGCCGCTCGCGAACAGGCCCTGGCCCGGCGCAAGCGCGACGATGTCCGTCCGCTGCGTGTCCAGCAGTCGGCCGGGGCCGACGGGCGCCTGGGCGTGGGCGACCGCGCACTGGGCCTGTGGGGGCGGCTGGTATCGGCCGTGCCGCTGCTCGCCTTGGTGGCGGGACTGGTCGCCATCCAGCTGCTGCAGACCGATGCCCGCGCGCGGCAGGTGGCCGAGGTCGATGCGGCCCTGCTGACCGACGAGCTCCCCCCGGCGGCCTACACCGATCCCGGCTTCCTGGCCTTCCTGCGGCGGGAGCAGTAACGCGTGTCGCCCTGCCGCATGCCGTTCCGTCCTTCGCTGGTGAAGCTGGTCCTCGTCGCCACGCTGGGCGCAGGCTGGGTGGCGGTCCACGCCACCGCGACCGCTCCCGCCACCGCACCGGCGATCGGCGCGGCGCCGGCCAAGGTGGCGCGTCCGGCCAGCCAGCCGGCCTGGGCCGAACTCGATGCCACCCAACGCCGCGCCCTGGCGCCACTGGCCGCCAGCTGGCCTCGCCTGAGCGTGAGCCAGAAGCGCAAGTGGCTGGCGCTGGCCGGCAACTTCGAGGCACTGTCGCCCGAGGAGCGGTCCAAGCTGCACAGCCGCATGACCGAGTGGGCCGCGCTCACGCCGCAGCAGCGCGCCCACGCCCGGCTCAACTTCGGCGAAGCGCAGCAGGTCTCGCCCGACGAGCGAAAGAGCAAGTGGGAGGCCTACCAATCGCTCAGCGCCGAAGAAAAGCGCCGGCTTGCTAACGACGCCAAACGCCGCCCTCCCGCCACGGCCGCGCCCGTCCGGCCGGTATCTCCTGACAAGCTGGCGGTGGTGCCGCGGCCCGATGCGCACGACACCCGAGCCGTGCGCATCGAGGCCCCGGGCCGAGCCGCCGAAAACCCTCCCCTGATCCCGGAATGAATGTGACCCAAGACTCGGGGCCCGTCGCGGCCCGCTCCGACGCGTCCGCGCTGGACCCGCTCACCGCCCCTGGCGTGTGGCGGCGCATGGCCTGCTGGCTGTACGAAGGCGTCCTGCTGTTCGGCGTGCTGGTGGCCGCCGGGCTCGTGTTCAGCATCACCACCCAGATGCGGCACGCGCTGAGCAATCGGCCCCTGTTCATCGCGTTCCTGTTCGTGGTGCTGGGCGTGTACTTCATGTGGTGCTGGGTCCACGGCGAAACCCTGGCCATGCGCACCTGGCGCATCCGCATCGTGGACCGGTACGGCCGGCGCCTGACCTATGGCCGCGCGTTCCTTCGCTACGTCTACAGCTGGATCTGGCTGCTGCCACCGCTGGCGGCGTTCGGAGGCCACCAGCTCGCCATGGGGCCGCTGATGGTCTTCGTCGTCGCATGGGTCGCGTTCTGGGCCTTGCTCAGCCGGATGCATCCGCAGCGCCAGTTCTTGCACGACGTCCTCGCCGGCACCCGGCTGGTGCCCCGGGAGGTGCAGCGATGAACCCGACCTTCTCCATCTGCGTGTACTGCGGCTCGCGCGACGGCGTGGCCGCGCCGTATTTCGACGCGGCACGGGCCGTCGGCCAGTGGATCGGCCAGCGCGGCGGTCAGCTGGTCTACGGCGGCGGCAATCGGGGGCTGATGGGCGCCGCTGCGAGCGCCACCCTGCAAGCCGGCGGGCGGGTCGTGGGCGTGATCCCGCAGGGCCTGGTCGACCGCGAGTTGGCCAAGCGCGACTGCGACGAACTGCATATCGTGAGCAGCATGCACGAGCGCAAGACCATGATGGCCGAGCGCGCCGACGCCTTCCTGGCGCTGCCCGGCGGCATCGGCACCTTCGAGGAGTTCTTCGAGGTCTGGACCTGGCGCCAGCTCGGCTACCACGACAAACCCGTGGGACTGCTCGACGTGAATGGCTATTACGCGCCGCTGCACGCATTCCTGCAGTCGTCCGTGAAGGCTGGCTTCATGAATGCCGACCAGATGGAGCTGATCCGGATCGGGAGCGATCTGCCCGCCATGCTGGAGGGGCTGGTGCGCCAGTCGCGGCGCTCGAGCGGACGCGAGGACCTCTCCAAGACCTGAGGCGGGTTCGTCCCCGCGCAGGTCGGGGGCGCCCGCGGCCGAACCACCGGCTAACGCTTGCCAGGGCGATCCGGCACGTTTGTGGAGATGGACGCCGCCTCGCGCTCCTGCGCCATCTGCTGCTCGAACTGCTCACGCCCCTCGCGCACCACCGCGATCAGCCGGGCGCGGTCCTTGTGGTGCGGGTACATCCGCTCGAACAGCGCGATGTTGTGCTCCCTGAACCGGCCCACCTGGCGCTGCGCTTCGGACGACTCCATCCCCAGCACCTCGAGCACCGTGGCCCCGCTCTGCAGGCTCGACTCGAACAGTTCGCGCTGCACCCGCACCACGCCGCGGTCGCGCAGGGCGTTCCAGTGCGTGACGTCGCGTGCGCGCACCACCAACTCCAAATGGGGGAAATGAGCACGTGCGAGCTCGACGATCGCCAGAGACTGCTCGACGTCGTCGACGGCCACCACCAGCACCTTCGCGCGCTCGGCGCCCGCAATGCGCAGCAGGTCCAGCCGACGTGCGTCGCCATAGAACACTGGCGAGCCGAATGCGCGCGCCGCCTCCACCATGTCGGCATCGTGGTCCAGCAAGGTGGTGGCGATTCCCTGGGACGCCAGCAGGCGCGCGACGATCTGCCCATACCGGCCGAAGCCCGCGATGATGACCGGCGCATCCTGCGGATCGCTGATCTCCGGCAGGCGGCGCGGCACCTGCCACCGGGGCAGCAGCCAACGATCCACCGCCGCCAGCAGCAAGGGGCCCAGCAACATGGAGATCGCCACCGCGCCGACCAATAGCGACGCCGTGGCCGGCGCCAGCACGCGCGCGCCCGCCGCGGCCTGGAACACCACGAATGCGAACTCACCCCCCTGGGCCAGCAGCAAGGTGAACACCGGACGCTCGGCCGGCGCCAGCCCGATGGTCCGCGCCAGCCACCAGATCACCAGGCCCTTGATCGCCAGCAGCCCGACCACCAGCGCGGCGATCGATGCCGGGGAGGCCCGCAGCACCTCGAAGTCGATGCTCATCCCGACCGCGATGAAGAACAATCCGAGCAGCAGCCCCTTGAACGGCTCCAGGTCGGCTTCCAGCTCGCGGCGGAACTCGCTGTCGGCGAGCAGCACCCCGGCCAGGAAGGCGCCGAGCGCCATCGACAGGCCCACCGACAACATCAACATCGCCGTCGCCACGACCAGCAGCAAGGCACCGGCGGTGAACACCTCCGGGCTTCGGCTGCGCGCGATCCAGCGCAACACGGGGCGCAACAAGAGGCGCCCGCCGAGCACGATGGCCGCGATGGTGCCGACGATCCGGCCCGCTTCCAGCAGGCGCGCGGACGGGCCCACCGTCTCGTCGACGGCGCTCGTCGCCAGCAGGGGCATCAGTGCCAGGATGGGGATGGCGGCGATGTCCTGGAACAGCAGGATCGAAAAGCCCGCGCGCCCGCCGGGCGTGCCGAGCAGGTTGCGCTCCCCCATGACCTGCAGCGCGATGGCGGTGGACGACAACGCGAGGCCGAGCGCGGCCACCAGGCTCAGTCGCCAGTCCGCCCCGGCCACCACGCCCGCCACGAACAGCAGCGCGGTGCATCCGAGCATCTGGACCGAGCCCCACCCGAAGATCGGTCGCCGCAGCGACCACAGCCGCCGCGGCTCGAGCTCCAGGCCGACCAGGAACAGCATCAGGACCACGCCGAATTCGGCGAAATGCAGGATGTCCTGGACCTCGCTCACCAGGCCCAGGCCAGCCGGCCCGATGACGATGCCGGCGGCCAGGTAGCCCAACACAGAGCCGAGCCCGAGCGCCCGCGCCACAGGAACGGCGAGCACGGCTGCGCCGAGATAGATGAGGCTGTTGACCAGCCAGGCGGGGGCGTGTTCGATGGGAGCGCTCCGGATGGGTCGGCGCGGTGAGTCTAGGCGAGCCGGACCGTCGGTGTCGTGACGCCGACGGCACCCGCCCGCGAAGTCTCGGGGTCGAACGACGGGCTCGCCGGAGAAGGTGCGGTGATCAGCACCGAGCTGGGCTTGACGAACGAGCAGGCCGCCGCCTTGGCGGCACGCGTCTCGCAAGCCATGGAGTCCATGTCTTGCAACGACAGTCCCATGAGGACGACGACGAGAACCCGGCCCATCGGTGGACGAAGGTTCGCCTGCAGGCGCGTGAAGCCGGCGCACCCGCCATTCGCCGATGCCGGAGCGCCGAAGAGGCTATGGGGGTGGTCCTAGACAGCCGACTCGTCCGTCTCGCCGGTGCGGATGCGAATGACGCGCTCGACCGACGTCACGAAGATCTTGCCGTCACCGATCTTGCCGGTGCGGGCTGATTTCACGATGGCGTCGACGCAGTTGTCGACGTCGGCATCTCGCACCACCACCTCGATCTTGACCTTGGGCAGGAAATCGACCACGTACTCGGCGCCCCGGTAAAGCTCGGTGTGGCCCTTCTGCCGGCCGAAACCCTTGACCTCGGTCACCGTCAAGCCGGTCACGCCGCACTCGGCGAGGGCCTCCCGGACTTCCTCCAGCTTGAAGGGTTTGACGATGGCGGTGATCTGCTTCATGTTCAACAAGGACTCCGATTGCGGGTGACGATCAGGCGCGGAAACGCGAGGTAATAGGATAGCGCCAATCCCTACGAATGCCCGGTGTCCGCGACACCGGCATCATGGCCTCCCTTCCGTCATCCAGCTGGGCCGTACCGAATCGTGAGAGCCAGACCCGCCGAGAAACGCAAGCCCGACGATCCGCTCGTCCGCGTCGTCGGCCACCCCGCCGGCGTGGGCCGCGACGAGTGGAACGACCTGCTCGCGTCGCAGCCCGACCCGACACCCTTCATGCGACACGAGTACCTGTGCGCGCTGCACGACAGCGGCAGTGCCACCACCGACACCGGCTGGTCGCCGCGCCTCGTCGGCCTGTGGCGCGAGGGCCGCTTGCAGGCGGCGTGCGCGCTGTACCTCAAGACGCATTCCTATGGCGAATACGTGTTCGACTGGGCCTGGGCCCAGGCCTACGAGCAGCACGGCCTGGCCTACTACCCCAAGGGCCTGGTGGCCGTGCCGTTCACGCCGGTGCCGGGCGCACGGCTGCTCGCCCGGGATGACGCGGCGCGGGCCGCGCTGTTGCGCGAACTGCTGTCGCTGGCCCGCGAAGAAGAACTCTCGTCGCTGCACCTGCTGTTCCTGTCCGATGCCGATGCGGCCGCCTGCGAAGCGGCCGGCCTGATGGCGCGGCACACGGTGCAGTTCCACTGGCTCAATGCCGCGCCGGCCACGGGTGGTGCCTTCCGGACGTTCGATGAATTCCTGTCCACCCTGGCGCAGGACAAGCGCAAGAAGATCCGCCAGGAACGGCGCAAGGTGGCCGATGCCGGCATCGGCTTCCGCGTGGTGCGCGGCCCGGAGATGACAGCCGCCGACTGGGACTTCTTCTATCGCTGCTACGCCCGCACCTACCGGGAGCACGGCAACCCGCCCTACCTCACGCGCGACTTCTTCGCCCGCATGGCGCGCGACATGCCGCAGAACTGGGTGCTGTTCGTGGCCGAGCGCGCCTCACGCCCGATCGCCAGCAGCCTGGTGGCCGTGGGCGACGGCGTGGCCTACGGCCGCTACTGGGGTGCGCTGGAGCGCGTCGATTGCCTGCATTTCGAGACCTGCTACTACCAGCCGCTGCAGTGGTGCATCGAGAACGGACTCGAGCGCTTCGAGGGCGGCGCGCAGGGCGAGCACAAGATGGCCCGCGCGCTGATGCCGGTGCGGACCTCGAGCGCCCACTGGATCTCGCACCCGGCGTTCGCCGACGCCGTCGAGCGCTTCCTGGAGCGCGAGGGCAGGGGCGTGGACAACTACCTCGAGCACCTGGAGTCGCGCACGCCGTTCCGCCGGGCGTGAACCCGGCGTCGCGATCAGGCGGCCTGCTCGGCCTTCTGGTAATTGGCGATGCCGCTCATCACCTCCGCCTTGGCCGCTTCGGGGCCTTCCCAACCCAGCACCTTCACCCACTTGCCGGGTTCGAGGTCCTTGTAGTGCTCGAAGAAGTGCGCGATGGTCTTCAGGCGCAGCGGGTTCATGTCCTCGGGCTTTTGCCAGTGCGTGTAGATCGGCAGGATCTTGTCGATGGGCACGGCCAGCACCTTGGCGTCATCGCCGGCCTCGTCCTCCATCTTGAGGATGCCGATGGCGCGGCACGGAACCACCACGCCCGGAATCAAGGGCACCGGCGTGATGACCAGCACGTCCACCGGGTCGCCATCGCCGCTGATGGTCTTGGGAACGTAGCCGTAGTTGGTGGGGTAATGCATCGCGGTGCTCATGAAGCGGTCCACGAAGATGGCGCCGGTCTCCTTGTCGACCTCGTACTTCACGGGGTCGGCGTTCATCGGAATCTCGATGATCACGTTGAACGCTTCGGGCACTTGCTTGCCGGGGGTGACTTGGTCGAGGGACATAGGACTGTTGTGGGAGCGAACTAGGAAATACCCTGATTTTAGTTTGCGGGGTGCATCCCGCCTCGCGGGTGTCATGAACGCGCTTGTATATTGCGCCGGTTGGCCAATCGTCTCCGCCTTCAGGGAGCTACGAGGAAGCAACGCAGCGGGGGTACCGCATGCGTTGTACCCCCTCCAAGTTCAACAAGGACAGGAGTGACTTCATGACAGGCAACTCGGCGCTCGTATTGGCGCTGGTCTGCGGCCTTGCGGCCGTGGTCTACGGCTTCTGGGCAAGAGGCTGGATCCTCAGGCAAGACCCCGGCAACCCCCGCATGCAGGAAATCGCCTCGGCCATCCAGGCCGGTGCCGCGGCTTACCTGTCGCGCCAGTACAAGACCATCGCCGTCGTCGGCGTGGTGCTGGCCATCCTGATCGGCATCTTCCTGGGGCTGGCCACCGCCGTCGGTTTCCTGCTCGGCGCGGTGCTCTCGGGCGCCTGCGGCTTCATCGGCATGAACGTCTCCGTGCGCGCCAACGTGCGAACCGCGCAGGCGGCCACCCGCGGCATCGGCCCGGCCCTTGACGTCGCCTTCCGCGGCGGCGCCATCACCGGCATGCTGGTGGTGGGCCTGGGCCTGCTCGGCGTGTCGGGCTTCTTCTGGTTCCTGGTGGGCAACGGCAACCTCACGCCCACGGTCTCGCTGGCGGCCCTGCTCAATCCGCTGATCGGCTTCGCCTTCGGCGCCTCGCTCATCTCCATCTTCGCCCGCCTGGGCGGCGGCATCTTCACCAAGGGCGCCGATGTGGGCGCCGACCTGGTGGGCAAGGTGGAGGCCGGCATCCCCGAGGACGACCCCCGCAATCCCGCGGTGATCGCCGACAACGTGGGCGACAACGTGGGCGACTGCGCGGGCATGGCGGCCGACCTGTTCGAGACCTACGCGGTGACCCTGATCGCCACCATGGTGCTGGGCGCGCTGCTGTTAGGCGCGGCCGGCTTCAGCGCGGTGGTCTACCCGCTGGTGCTGGGCGGCGTGTCCATCATCGCCTCCATCATCGGGTGCTTCTTCGTGCGGGCCCGCCCCGGCATGATCAACGTGATGCCGGCCCTCTACCGCGGGCTGGCCGTGTCCGGCGTGCTGTCGCTGATCGCGTTCTATTTCGTCACGATCGCGGTCATCCCCGACAACGCCATCACCGCCACCGGCTCGCAGATCCGCCTGTGGGGCGCGTGCGCCGTGGGCCTGGTGCTGACGGGCGCGCTGGTCTGGATCACCGAGTACTACACCGGCACGCAATTCAAGCCGGTGCGGCACATCGCGCAGGCGTCCACCACCGGCCACGGCACCAACATCATCGCGGGCCTGGGCGTGTCCATGCGCTCCACCGCCTGGCCGGTGCTGTTCGTGTGCGCGGCCATCATCGCCTCCTATGCACTGGCCGGCCTGTACGGCATCGCCGTGGCCGCCACCTCCATGCTCAGCATGGCCGGCATCGTGGTGGCGCTGGACGCCTACGGCCCCATCACCGACAACGCCGGCGGCATCGCCGAAATGTCGGACCTGCCCGCATCCGTTCGCGCGGTCACCGATCCGCTCGACGCCGTGGGCAACACCACCAAGGCCGTGACCAAGGGCTATGCCATCGGCTCGGCCGGGTTGGCCGCGCTCGTGCTGTTCGCCGACTACACGCACAAGCTCGAGAGCTACGGGGCCTCGATCCGCTTCGACCTGGCCGACCCCATGGTGATCGTCGGCCTGTTCATCGGCGGCCTGATCCCCTACCTGTTCGGCGCCATGGCGATGGAAGCCGTGGGCCGCGCCGCCGGTGCGGTGGTGGTCGAGGTGCGGCGTCAGTTCAGCACCATCAAGGGCATCATGGACGGCACCGGCAAGCCCGAGTACGGCAAGGCCGTGGACATGCTCACCACCGCGGCGATCAAGGAGATGATCATCCCGTCGCTGCTGCCGGTGGTGGCGCCGATCCTGGTCGGCCTGATCCTCGGCCCTGCGGCCCTGGGCGGCATGCTGCTGGGCACCATCGTCACCGGCCTGTTCGTGGCACTGTCCATGTGCACCGGCGGCGGCGCCTGGGACAACGCCAAGAAGTACATCGAGGACGGCCATCACGGCGGCAAGGGCTCCGAGGCGCACAAGGCCGCGGTGACCGGCGACACCGTGGGCGACCCTTACAAGGACACGGCCGGTCCGGCCGTCAACCCGCTGATCAAGATCATCAACATCGTGGCCCTGCTGATCGCGCCGCTGGTGGTGCAGTTCCACGGCACGGGCGTGAGCCAGGCGCCTACGGCGCCGGCGACAGCCGCGGTGGTGGTCGTGCCCCCGGCACGCTGATCCGGGACGCCCTGCCCCAAGGCCCGCGCAAGCGGGCCTTTTTGCTTGCTCCGCCGCAACCCGGCCGGAGCGCTTCCCGGTAACCCCCTTCACGCCGCTGTCACAAACCCGATCTACATTTCGACGTTTATCGAATAGTCGAGGGATGCGATGCGGGTCGGAATCAACGGGATGGGGCGGATTGGCCGCCTCGCGCTGCGTGCAGCCCTGGGCGCCGCGGAACGGGGCAAGGACGATCCGCGGGCAGGCAACCGGCTCGAAGTCGTCCACCTGAACGAGGTCAAGGGCGGTGCGGCGGCGACGGCGCACCTCCTGGCCTTCGACAGCGTGCAGGGCCGGTGGCGCGCCGGCATCGAGGCCGAGGGCGATGCCCGGATCCGGATTGGCGACGGCGCCCTGTCCTTCAGCGCGCACCCCAGCCCCGGGGACATTCCGTGGGGCGAGCTCGGCGTCGACCTGGTGCTGGAGTGCACGGGCAAATTCCTGACCCCGGAGAGACTCCAGGGTCACCTGGACCGCGGCGCCCGGCGTGTCATCGTCGCGGCGCCGGTGAAGACGGGCGACGTGCTGAACATCGTGATGGGCGTGAACCACGAGCTGTACGCTCCCGCGCGGCACCCGTTCGTCACCGCGGCCTCGTGCACCACGAACTGCCTGGCGCCGGTGGTGAAGGTCGTGCACGAGGCGATCGGCATCCGGCATGGCCAGATCACCACCCTCCACGATCCGACGAATACCAACCTCGTGGTCGACGCGCCCCACCAGGACCTGCGGCGAGCCCGCAGCGCCCTGCTCAGCCTGGCACCCACCACCACCGGCAGCGCAACGGCCATCGCGCTCATCTACCCGGAACTCGAGGGCAAGCTCAACGGCCACGCGGTGCGCGCGCCGGTGTTGAACGCCTCGCTGACCGACTGCGTCTTCGAACTGCAGCGCGCGACCACGGCCGACGAGGTGAACGACCTGTTCCGCCAGGCCGCGGCCGGCCCGCTGGCGGGCATCCTCGGGTACGAGGACAAGCCACTCGTCAGCGCCGACTATGCGCGCGACACGCGCAGCAGCATCGTCGATGCGCCGTCCACGATGGTGACCGACGGCACGCTGCTCAAGGTCTATGCCTGGTACGACAACGAGATGGGCTACGCCTGTCGCATGGTCGATCTGGCCTGCCACATGCGAGAGCGCGGGATCTGACGTGCAGCCGGCCGTCCGCAACTACGCGGTCGTCACCGCGGCCTACTGGGGCTTCACGCTCACCGACGGCGCGCTGCGCATGCTGGTGCTGCTGCACTTCTACCGCCTGGGCTACTCGCCGTTCACGCTCGCCTTCCTCTTCCTGCTGTACGAGGCGGCGGGCATCCTGGCCAACCTGATCGGCGGCTGGCTGGCCACCCGCTACGGCATCACCCGGATGCTGGCCGTGGGCCTGGCCACGCAGGTCTGCGGCTTCGCGCTCCTGTCGCTGCTCGATCCGCAATGGACGGCGGCGATGTCGGTTGCCTGGGTGGTGCTGGCCCAGGGCATCTGCGGCGTGGCCAAGGACCTCACGAAGACGGCGAGCAAATCGGCGATCAAGGTGACGCAGGCGCAGGTCCGGCAGCAGGGACCGGGGCAACTGTTCAGGTGGGTCGCCTGGTTCACCGGCAGCAAGAACGCGATGAAAGGTGTCGGGTTCTTCCTGGGTGGGCTGCTGCTGCAAACGCTCGGGTTTCGCCATTCGCTCTGGGTCATGGCCGCCCTGCTGGGCGCCGTGCTGCTGGGCGTGCTGGCCTCGCTGCCGCCGATGATGGGCAAGGCCAAGGCGTCACGCAGTGCGCGCGAGCTCTTCGCGAAGAACGCCGGCATCAACGCGCTGGCGGCCGCCCGGGTCGGCCTGTTCGGTGCGCGCGATGTCTGGTTCGTGGTCGGCGTGCCGGTGTTCCTGTACTCGATGGGCTGGACCTTCACCATGGTCGGCGGCTTCCTGGCCGCCTGGACGATCGGCTACGGCCTGGTCCAGGCCCTGGCGCCCCAGCTGGTGCGCCGCAGCCCTGATGGCTTGAGCCTGGAAGTGCCGGCGGCCCGCCGCTGGTCCGCCGGGCTGGCGCTGGTGCCGCTCGCCCTGGCCGCGGCCGTGGGCCTGGGCGCGCCCCATCTGCAATGGGTGGTCGTGAGCGGCCTGGCCGTGTTCGGGTTTGCCTTCGCCGTCAATTCGTCCCTGCACTCGTACCTGGTGCTCGCCTGCGCGGGTTCGGAGAAAGCGGCGGAGGACGTGGGCTTCTACTACGCCGCCAACGCGCTGGGGCGCTTCATCGGAACGCTCCTGTCCGGTCTCTTGTACCAGTGGGGCGGGCTCATGGTCGCCTTGCTCGGATCGTCCGTCATGCTGGGCATCTGCTGGCTCTTCACCCTGGCGCTGCCCACAAGCCGAGGGCAGACCTCTGGCGCCCGCGCATGAACGATGCACACACACCCTGCCCTTGCCGGTCCGCTGAAATGAAGCTCGCTCCAACGAAACGCTCGGCTGTTGGGTACCTGCCGCTCGAAAGCTCAACCGGCGCACGCTTCGGGGCGCACCGGACCGAACCGGACGGCAGCAGTGACTGCTTGCGCCGCCATGGATGGCCCGGCGCCGATGCGGCTACGTCCGTCGGCGGCACAATCGCCCCATGGCTGAACGCGTCATCCCCCTGATCGCCCAACGTCCGTCGGGCCGCCCCGTCGCGGTACCGGCCGAGGCGCCCGTCGGCCCCCTCGCCGACCGGCTCGGTCGGCCGCTGCACGACCTGCGCATCAGCGTCACCGACCGGTGCAACTTCCGCTGCAGCTACTGCATGCCCAAGGACGTGTTCGACAAGGACTACCCCTACCTGCCGCATGCCGAGCTGCTCAGCTTCGAGGAGATCACCCGGCTGGCGCGGCAGTTCGTCGGCCTGGGCGTGCACAAGATCCGCCTCACCGGCGGCGAGCCCCTGCTGCGCAAGAACATCGAGGTGCTGATCGAGCAGCTGGCGCAGCTGCGCACGCCCGACGGCCAGGCGCTGGACCTGACCCTCACCACCAACGGCTCGCTGCTCGCACGCAAGGCGCGCGCGCTCAAGGCCGCCGGCCTGCGTCGCGTCACCGTGAGCCTCGATGGCCTGGACGACGCCATCTTCCGGCGCATGAACGACGTGGACTTTCCCGTGGCCGAGGTGCTGGCCGGCATCCAGGCCGCCCACGCCGCCGGGCTGGGGCCGATCAAGGTCAACATGGTGGTCAAGCGCGGCACGAATGAACACGAGATCCTGCCCATGGCGCGGCACTTCAAGGGCACGGGCCAGGTGCTGCGCTTCATCGAGTACATGGACGTGGGCGCCACCAACGGCTGGCGCATGGACGAGGTGTTGCCCTCGGCCGAGGTCGTGCGGCGCATTGCCGCCGAGATGCCGCTGGTCCCGCTGGAGCCGGCCGCCCCCGGCGAGACCGCGCAGCGCTGGGCCTACGCCGATGGCGGCGGCGAGGTCGGCGTCATCAGCAGCGTCACGCAGGCCTTCTGCGGCGACTGCAGCCGGGCCCGCCTGTCCACCGAAGGCCAGTTGTACCTGTGCCTCTTCGCCAACCAGGGCCACGACCTGCGGTCCCTGCTGCGGGGTGGGGCCAGCGACGAGCAGATCGCGGCCGCCATCGGCCACATCTGGCACGGCCGCGCCGATCGTTATTCGCAGCTGCGCGGACAGCTGCCGCCCGAAGCCGGCGAAGCCGGCCGGCGCCGCGTCGAAATGAGCTACATCGGAGGCTGATTGAACCCCCAGGACATCACCGGGCTGATCCTCGCCGGCGGCCGCGGCAGCCGCATGGGCGGCGTCGACAAGGGCCTGCAGAACTTCAACGGGCTGCCGCTGGTGGCCCACACCCTGATGCGCCTGGCGCCGCAGGTGGGCGAAGTCCTGATCAACGCCAACCGCAACCTCGCTGCCTACGAGTCGTACGGCGTGCCGGTGTGGCCCGACGCCCTGCCCGACTACGCCGGCCCGCTGGCGGGCTTTCTCACCGGCCTGGAACACTGCGAGACGCCGCTGCTGGTCACGGTGCCCTGCGACACGCCGCTCTTTCCCACCGACCTGGTGTCGCGGCTCGCCGAGGCCCTGCACGCCGATGGCGCCGACATCGCCCTGGCCAGCGCGCCCGAGGCCGACGGCCAGCTGCGCCCGCAGCCGGTCTTCGCGCTGCTGCGGCGCGAACTGCTCGAAAGCCTGGTGCGCTTCACGCAGGGCGGCGGCAGAAAGATCGACGCATGGACCGCGCAGCACAAGACCGTGCCCGTGCCCTTCGACCGGGCCGGCGATCCGCCGCGCGCTTTCTTCAACGCCAACACCTTGGCCGAGCTTCGCCAGCTGGAGCAGCCGTGATCCGCTCGCTCGACCAGATCGCCAGCGAGCTCCAGGGCTACGACCCGCAGGCCCTCAGCGCCGAGGCCGTGGGCGAGTTCCTGTCGCGGCTGGTGGCGCCGGTGGCCGACACCGAGTCCGTGCCCCTGGTCGATGCGCTCGACCGGGTGCTGGCCATGGACATCATCTCGCCCTTCAACGTGCCGCCGCACGACAACTCGGCCATGGACGGCTTCGCCTTCGATGGCGCGGGGCTGCAGCCCGATGCGCCGCTGGACCTGCAAGTCGTGGGCACCGCCCTGGCGGGCAAGGCGTGGCAGGGTGCGGTCGGCCCCGGCCAGTGCGTGAAGATCATGACCGGCGCCATCATGCCGGCCGGCCTGGACACGGTGGTGCCGCAGGAGCTCACCCAGCTCGATGGTGACCAGGTGCGCATCCCGCCCAGGCTGCTTCAGCGCGGCGACAACCGGCGCCTGGCCGGCGAGGACCTGGCGGAGGGCAAGCCTGCTCTCCTGCGCGGGGCCCGCATGACCCCGGCCGCCTGTGGCCTGGTGGCCAGCCTGGGCATCGCGCAGGTCCCGGTGGTGCGGCGCCTGCGAGTGGCCTACTTCTCCACCGGCGACGAAATCCTGTCGCTGGGCGAGGCGCCGCGCGAAGGCGCGGTGTACGACAGCAACCGCTACACCGTGCGTGGCCTGCTCACCCGACTGGGCTGCGAGGTGATCGACCTGGGCGTGGTGCGCGACGACCCGGCGCTGCTCGAACAGGCCTTCACCCGCGCGGCGGCGCAGGCCGACGCCATCATCACCAGCGGCGGCGTCAGCGTCGGCGAGGCCGACTTCACCAAGACCATGATGAAGCAACTGGGCGACGTGGCCTTCTGGCGCATCGCCATGCGCCCGGGTCGCCCCATGGCCGTGGGCCGCATCGGCAGCGGCGATCGTTCGGCCGTGCTGTTCGGCCTGCCCGGCAACCCGGTGGCCGTGATGGTCACCTTCCTGGCCTTCGTGCGCCCGGCCCTGCTGCGGATGATGGGCGCCACGGCCGCCCCCCCGGTGCTGCTGCGTGCGCGCAGCGCCGAGGCCATGCGCAAGAAACCCGGCCGCACCGAATACCAGCGCGGCATCGTCACGCGCCAGCCCGATGGATCCCTGCAGGTGCGCACCACCGGCAACCAGGGCTCCGGCGTGCTCAGCTCCATGGTGCAGGCCAACGGGCTGATCGTGCTGCACCACGGGCAGGGCAGCGTGGCGCCAGGCGACGAAGTGGACGTGATGATGCTGGAGTAGCCCCGGGGCCAGGCACTCGCCAGGCCCATCAGGATGAATCCCTATTGCGGCGCAGCAGCCGACCGGACTAGAACGGCCGGGCCGGCCCGCGCATGCCCAGGCTAGCTGGATTCGCCACAGCCTGAAGGAGCGCATGCCAACGTCATTGAATCGTCGCCAGCTGTTTCCCGCCACCGTCGCGATCGGGGCGGCCCTGCTCGTCGCCCTTGTCGCAGCCCTGTGGACCACCATCGAGCGCGCGCGCGAGGCATCGCGCCAGGTGGTCCACACCTACGCCGTCATCGACGCCGTCGACCTGCTGGAAGCCTCCGCGGTGCGGCTCGAAGCCGGGCAGCGGGGCCTGCTGGTGGCGGGTCATCTGCGCTTCGTGCAAGAGCGCGAGCAGGCCATCGAGGCGCTGCGTGCCGGCGTGGCCGAACTGCAGCACCTGAGCCGCGCTGACCCCGACCGGCAGGCCCGCCTGGCGCTGCTGGCAGCCCGCATCGCCGATCGCGTGCAGATGGCACGGCGCAATGAGCACGCCGTGCGCGAAGGCCTGTTCGACCGGCAGGCGGCGGTCGAATCGGCCGAAGCCGGGCAGGCGGCCGGCGCCGTGGCCACCGCGATCTCCGAGCTGCGCTCGCACGAGCGCCGGCAGCTCGAACGCCAGCGCGCCCGAGAACTCGACCTGCAGCGGCGATCGGCGGTCCTGCTGGCCGGCGCCTTCCTCGGCGGCGGGCTGCTGGTGGTCCTCATCGTCTGGGGCTGGCGGCGCCAGGCGCTGCGCAACGCCGCCATCGAGCTGCGCATGCACGACCTGGTGCAGGCCCTGCCGGTCAGCCTGTGGCAGCTGCGCGAGCGGCCGGGCGGGCGCATGGCCTTCGAGTTCATCAGCGACAACGCCCGCAGCATCCGGCACATCGACGTGGACGCCGTCCGGCGCGACCAGGCGCAGGTGATGGCCAACATCCATCCACCCGACCGGCCCGTGGTCGAACAGGCGCTGCGCCAGTCGTCGCAGACGCTCAGCCCACTGGACCTCCAGTACCGCGTCGACGCTGGCGCGCAGGGCCTTCGGTGGATCCACAGTGGCGCCACGCTGCGCCGCCAGCCCGACGGCTCGCTGCTGTGGTCCGGCTACTGGGCCGACATCACCGCGGAGCTGGACCTCAAGCAGGCGCTGGAGTCCGCCACCCAGGCGGCCACCCAGGCCAACGCGGCCAAGAGTGCGTTCCTGGCCGCCATGAGCCATGAGATCCGCACCCCCATGAACGGCGTGCTGGGCCTGCTCGAACTGCTCTCGCTGTCCCGACTGGACGACGAGCAGCGCTCCACCCTGGCGGTGGTGCGCGAATCGGGACGCTCGCTGCTGCGGATCGTGGACGACATCCTCGACTTCTCCAAGATCGAGGCCAACAAGCTGAGCCTGCATCCGGAGCCCTCGTCGGTGGCCCAGGTGGTGCAGTCGATCTGCCAGATCCATTCCAGCATGGCGTCCTCCAAGGGCCTGCTGCTGCAGGCGCACACCGATCCGCGCATCAGCCCCGCCCTGATGTTCGATCCCCAGCGGCTGGGCCAGATCCTGAACAACCTGGTGAGCAACGCGCTGAAGTTCACCCAGCGCGGCAGCGTGAGCGTGAATGTCCAATGGCTCGGGCACAGCGAGCGGGGCGAGCGCCTGTGCTTGGTGGTCAGGGACACCGGCATGGGCGTGCCGCGCGAGGACATCGCGCGGCTGTTCCAGCCCTATGTCCAGTCGCAGCAGGCCGCCGCCCGATTCGGCGGCACCGGCCTCGGGCTGGTGATCAGCCGGCGCCTGGCCGAGATGATGGGCGGCAGCCTGGAGATGGACAGCGAGCCGGGCCACGGCACCACCGTCACGCTCCGCTGCGAGTTGATGGTGGCCGCCGACCCCACCGACCCAAGGCGGCCGCCGGCGCAGGAGCCGGCATCCGGGCATCACCCGCCCCGCAGGCCGACGCCAAGCCGCCAGCAGGCCGAGCACGAGGGCCGCCTGATCCTGGTGGTGGACGACCACCCCACCAACCGCATCGTGTTGCGCCGGCAGGTGAACTCCCTGGGCTATGCCGCCGAAGTCGCCGCCGATGGCCGGCAGGCCCTGGACGCCTGGCGCACGGGGCGCTTCGGCCTGGTACTGGCGGACTGCAACATGCCCGAGATGAGCGGCTACGAGCTGACCCAGGCCATCCGCCAGGACGAGGCGGCCCGGGGCCTGCCGCGCACGCCGGTGCTGGCCTGCACCGCCAACGCCATGGCCTCGCAGGCGGCCGCCTGCGAGGAAGCCGGCATGGACGCCTGGCTGGTCAAGCCCTGCGGCCTGCATCAGCTGTCCGAGCAGCTCGGACGCTGGCTGCCGCATCCGGCCGACGAGCCCGGCCACCCTGAGGACGAAGCAGCCATCGACATCGCGCTGCTCGATTCGCTGGTGGGTGACGACGCGCCCGCGCGGGCCGAGATCCTGGCCGATTTCCGACGGGCCACCGAGGCGGACGCCACCTCGCTGCGCACCGCCGTCGCCGATGCCGACCTGGGCACGGTGCGGGCCACGGCTCACCGCATCCAGGGCGCCTCACTGAGCCTGGGGGCGGCGGCGCTGGCCCGGTCCTGCGGTGCGCTCGAGCAGGCGGCGCGGGACGCGGACAGCACCGCCCTGGCGGCGCTGATGTCCACCTTTGAACGTGAGTTCGCCCGCGTCTGCGCGCAGCTGGACGTGCTGCGCGTTGCCACCCTGTAAGGAGGAACACCGCCCATGCCCTGCCGCCACCTGCGCTTCCTGGTCGTCGAAGACCACCCCGTGCAAAGCCGCCTGGCCGCCGCTCTGCTGACCAGCCTGGGCGCCGAGACCGTCCATGTGGCCGCCGATGGCGGCGCGGCGCTGGCGGTGATCCGGGATCCGGCGCGCCCGGTGGACATCGTCCTGAGCGACATCTCCATGCCAGGGATGGACGGCGTCGACTTCGTGCGCCATCTCGCCGCCGCCTCGTCGCCGCTGGCGCTGATTCTCAACAGCACCCTGGGTGCGGCGCAACTCGGCGAAATCGCCCGCCTCTCGCTGGCCTACCAGATCAACCTTCTGGGCGCGATCCGCAAGCCGCTGGCGGCCGTGAAGCTGGTCCCGCTGGTGCAGCGATGGCGGGCGGCGCACACCTGTGCCGTGCGAAACGCGTTCAGCTTCGCGGAGCTTGCCCGGGCCTGGGAGCGCGACGAGTTCCAGCCCTTCTTCGAGCCCCGGGCCGATCTGTCCAGCACCGCGGTGGTCGGCTTCCATGCCACGCCGCACTGGCGTCACCCCGAGCGCGGGGTGCTCGGGCCGCGCGCCTTCATGGACTCGGTCGACGCCTACGGCCTGCACGACGAGATGGTCTGGGACGTGCTGGCCGCCGGTGCCCGCGAGTGCGCCGGCTGGCGCGCGCGCGGCCTGCAGCTGGACCTGTCGGTGTCGCTCTCGTTGTCCTCGCTGGCCGAGCCGGGTCTCGCGGCGCGCCTGCTGAAACTGGTGGACGACGCACGGCTCGAGCCGGCCGCCTTGGTGCTCGGTGTTGCCGCTGCGACCGTGGAGGTCCAGCGCGCCGGCGCCCTCGACCAGCTCGAGCGACTGGACCAGGCCGGTGTCCGGCTGGCGCTGGAAGATTTCGGACAGGCTGCGCTGTCTTCCGGCCTGCTGAACCGCTTGCCGTTGCAGCAACTGAAGATCAGTCGCAACCTCATCGCCGGCCTGAGGGCCGACGCCACCGAGCGTGCCGGCTCGGTCGTCGCCCTGGACGCCGCACGGCAGCACGGCCTGGCCGCCGTCGCGCGGGGCATCGACACACTGGACGACTGGAACCGGCTCCAGGGCTGGGGTTGCGACTTCGGCCAAGGCCGCCTGGTCGGCCCGCCGCTGCCGGGGTCCGAGATCGAACGCTGGCTGCACACGGGCAGTCGCCAGGTGCGCGCGCTCGGCGCAGCCGGCAGGGACCTGGACCTCCGCCTGAAGGATTGAGAGCCACCCAGGAACCGGCTTTGCCGGGCCGCTGGTTGCGCCCCCCCCCTGGGCTGACCGCCGCCCAGGCCACCGCGCAGCGGTAGGCCCCTCCAGCGGCTACCGCGGAACCGGCTTTGCCGGGCCGCTGGTTGCGCCCCCCCTGGGCTGACCGCCGCCCAGGCCACCGCGCAGCGGTAGGCCCCTCCAGCGGCTACCGCGGAACCGGCTTTGCCGGGCCGCTGGTTGCGCCCCCCCCTGGGCTGACCGCCGCCCAGGCCACCGCGCAGCGGTAGGCCCCTCCAGCGGCTACCGCGGAACCGGCTTTGCCGGGCCGCTGGTTGCGCCCCCCTGGGGGGGAGGCGGCGAAGCCGCTCCGGGGGGGGTCACGTCACCGCCACGATCGCCTGCAGCAACAGGTGCGGCGTCAGCGGCTTGCCCAGGTGCAGGTCGAAGCCGGACGCCAGCATGCGCTCGCGGTCTTGCGGGCGCCCGAACGCGGTGAGTGCGATCACCGGCAGCGGACGCGAGCGGTCGCGCTCCATCAGGCGCACCCGGGCCAGCAGGTCATACCCGTCGCGGCCGGGCAGCCCGATGTCGCTGACCATCACCTGCGGCCAACGCTGCGACAGCGCCTGTACGGCGCCCTCATAGTCACGCTCGACCCGCACGTTGGCCCGCCGCTCGGACAGCACCAGTTGCAGCATCTCGGCGGTTTCGCGGTCGTCTTCCACCACCAGCACGTCCAGGCCGTCCAGGTCCAGCGCTTCATGTTCCTCGGGGTCTTCGGGCGCCGCATCGGGAGCGGCCGGGCCGGCCTGGTTGACCGGCAGCCGCACCGTCATGGCCGCGCCCTGCCCCACCCCGGGGCTGGCCGCACTGACGCTGCCGCCATGCAGTTCGGCCAGGTGCTTGACGATGGACAGGCCCAGGCCCAGGCCGCCATGGCGGCGGCTGCCGGGCGAATCGCTTTGCGTGAAGCGATCGAAGAGGTGCGGCAGGAACTCCGGCTCGATCCCTCGGCCATGGTCGCGCACCTCCAGCTCCAGCACGTCGCCGCAGCGACGCAGCAGGACCTGGATCACCCCGCCGGTGTCCGAGAACTTGATGGCGTTGGTCAGCAGGTTGAAGAAGATCTGCTGGAAGCGCGTGGGGTCGAGCCACGCCGGCTCGTGCGCCGCATCGATGTCGGTCTGCACCCGCAGCTGTTTTTCGTCGATGCCCGGGCGCAGCGAAGCCAGCGACTCGGCAACCGTTTCCGCCGGATCGATCTCTTCGCGTTCGAGGTGCAGCTTGCCGGAGTTGATGCGAGAGACATCCAGGATGTCCGAGATGATGCGCGCCTGCGTGATCACGTTGCGCTCGATCGCGGCCAGGCCCCGGGACGACTCGGGCAGCTCCGGCAGGCGCCGCTTCAGGATGTGCACCCAGCCCAGGATCGCGTTCAGCGGCGTGCGCAGCTCATGCGACAGCACCGCGATGAAATCGTCCTTGGTGCGGTTGTGACGCTCGGCGCTGGCGCGGGCCGCCTGTTCCCGCTCCAGCACCTCGCGCCGACGCTGCTCCAGGTCGTGGCGCTCGGAGGCATCGATGGCCACCGCGATGCGACGGCCGGGTTCGATGGGACCGGACACGCTCCAGTCCACATAAACCAGGCGGCCGTCCGCGTGCAGCAGCGGAAACTCGCCTCGCCAGCCTTCCTCGCCCGCGGCCAGCAGGGCCGGCAACTGCCGGGCGGCCTCCGAGCCCGGCCCGCCTGGCGCGAAATCGATCACCGACCGGCCGCTGACTTCATCCGCCGGACGCCCCAGCATGCGCAGCATCGCCGGGTTGGCCTCGCGGAAGCGGCCATCGCCGTCGATGGTGGCGATGCCGCTTTGCGCGTGCTGGTAGATGGCGCGGAAGCGGTGCTCGCTCTGGCGCAGCTGCACCTCGGCCGTGCGGGCGCGGATCAGGGCCTGCACGGTCCCGATCAGCAGCGCCGGTTCCACCGGATGGACCAAGTAGGCATCGGCGCCCGAATTCAGGCCGTGGATGCGGTCCCGGTCCCGCACGTACGCCGCCGACAGGTGCACCACCGGCAACAGCTCCGTGCCGGGGCGCTCGCGGATCCTGCGGCAGACCTCGAAGCCGTCCATGTCGGGCAGGTGCACATCCAGCACCACGGCCGACACCCCGTCCGCGCTGCGCTCCAGCCCCTGGGCGCCGGTCGCGGCTTCGTCGGCCTGGAAGCCGGCCGCGCGCAGCACGCGCACGGTGGCATAGCGGGTGGCGGGGTTGTCATCGACCACCAGCACGGTGTGGCCCGCCCGGTCGATTGTGGTGTTGATGGCGTCGACGTCACTGTCGCTCATGGCCCTCCTCTCCCAGCCGCAGCGGGATGGTCACCGAGAAGGTCGAGCCTTGTCCTGGGGCGCTCTCCAGGTCGACGCTGCCGCCGAGCAACTCCGCCAACCGCTTGCTCAGCGACAGTCCCAGGCCGGTGCCGCGCAGGCGCTTTTGCAAGGGCGAATCCACCTGCGAAAAATCCTGGAACAGCCCGGCCTGCATGTCCGGGGCGATGCCGATGCCGGTATCGACCACGGCGAAGCGGACATGCCCCGCGCCGTCGCGCCGTGCCGTGACCCGCACTTCGCCGCTGGGGGTGAACTTCAGGGCGTTGGAGATGAAGTTGCGCAGGATCTGCGAGAGCTTGCGGTCGTCGGTGTAGAGCTTGGGCACGTCGGCCGGCTCCTCGAAGACGAGGTGCACCGCCGGGTTGGTGAGCACCGGGCGGAACATGCCGCGCAGGGCCGAGAACAGGTCGACCATCTCGAACCAGGCCGGAGAGATCTCCACCCGGCCGGCTTCGACCTTGGCCAGGTCCAGCAGGTCGTCCACCATGTCCGAGAACTCCGAGGCGGTCTGCTGGATGAACTCGACCTGGCGACGCTGCTCGGTCGACAGCGGGCCGTCCACCTCGTCCGCCAACAGGCGCGCGATGCTGCGGATCGAGCCGATGGGCGTGCGGAATTCGTGGCTCATGTAGGCCAGGAAGCGGCTCTTGAGGTCGGTGGCGCGGCGCAACTGCTCGGCTTGCTCGTCGAGCTCGGCATAGAGCGCGACGACGCCACGGTTGGTCTCCTCGAGTTCGGCCCGGAGCGCTTCCAGCTCACGCTGCAGTTCGGTTTCGCGCGATGCCTCCATGCTGCATCAATCCTTGCGCCGTATGACGGCAACGGTTGCGTCGTCCCGCCCGCGGCTGTGGTCCCGCAGCAGCACGGCCGCCGCCAGGGTGGGATCGCGCCGCAGCAGCGGGGCCAGGGCATCGGGTCGCCAGCGACTTTCGATGCCGTCGGAATGCGCCACAAGCAGCGCGTGTTCGGGCCAGGGCGTCTGCGCCACGTCGACCGATCGGATGGTGAGGCCGGCAGTCCCGTGCTGGGTGACCAGGGTTCGATCGGTCACACCTGAAACCAGCCGGGCCAGCACGTTGCCTGCGCCGGCATGCTGGACCGAGGCGTCGTCCCCGTCGAGCCGGTACACGGCGATCGCCGCACCGCGCGTACTCCTCAGGCGGTGGTGGGCCTGCTGCACGAATGCACGGCAATCGGCGAAGGGATCGGCCATGAACGCCTGCACCGCGGCCTGCGCCGCCTCGGCCGCCTGCGGCCCGTGCCCCAGGCCGTCGGCCACCAGCAGGCTGCCGCGCGCGCCGTCCAGGCCGAAGCACCAGGCGTCGCCGCAGACCACCTCGCCGGGCGCGCAGACCGACACCGCACCCACGCGCAGGCTCCGCACGGGGGCCGGGGAAGTTGCCGACCTGACCCGCGCCAGCACGGCCGTGCCCTCGGGCACCGTGCTGTGGATGTCGAAGTCGTCGGCCAGGCGAGCCACCGCGCCCAACCCGGTGCCGGGCGTGCCGCCGGTGGAAAAGCCGTCACGCAGGCTGCGAGCCACGTCGGGCATGCCGGGCCCCTTGTCCAGGGCGATGACCTCGACGTCCGCCGACGAGGTGCGGGCCAGCAGCAGCAGGCCCTGCTTCGCGTGGCGCAGCAGGTTGGTGGCCAGTTCGGTCACCACCAGCGCCACCCGTCCGGCGTCGACCTCGCCCATGCCGGCCTCGTGCGCCAGCTGCACGGCATGGCGCCGCGCCTCGCCGACCCGGCTCGGGTCGGCGATCGGGAAGGCGGCATGCACCGTGCCGTGGATCACTTCCACCGCGTGATACTCACCTGGGTGCCCTGGCCGGGCGCGGATCGGACTTCGAACTCGTGCACCAGGCGCTTGCTGCCGGGCAGCCCCAGGCCCATGCCGCCGCCGGAGGTCCAGCCGTCGGTGAGGGCGAGGTTCAGGTCCGGTATGCCGGGGCCGCTGTCCTCGAAATGAAGGCGCAGTCCGCGCCGCAATCCGTCGTCCAGCAGCTCCCAGCGCATGTGCCCGCCGCCGCCGTGGATCAGCGTGTTGCGCGACAACTCGCTGGCCGCCGTCACCATCTTGGTCTGGTCGACCAGGGAGAACTTCAGCTGTTGGCTGAGCGCCCGCACCTTCTGGCGACTGGCGACGATGTCCTCTTCGGCCCGCAGCGGCAGTTGGCCGCTTGATTGTTCATCGGCCAAGCGAGCCCTCCAGCCGGGCCCGGCGCAGCAGTTCCATGCCCAGCTCCACGTTGAGCGCGGTGCGCACGCCTTCCAGCGACAGGCCGAGTTCCACCAGGGTGATGGCCACCGCCGGCTGCATGCCCACCACCACGGTGGTGGCGTCGAGGATGCGGGCGATGCCCGAGATGCTGGCCAGCATGCGGCCGACGAAGGAATCGACGATCTCCAGGGCGGAAATGTCGATCAGCACGCCGCGCGCACCGGTGGCGGCGATGCGGTCCGACAGGTCTTCCTGCAGCGCCATCGCGGTCTGGTCCTGCATGTCGACCTGGATGGTCACCAGCAGGCAGTCGCCCATGCGCAGGATGGGGATGCGAACCATTGCTCAGCGAGCCTCGCCGGTCCGCTGGATGACGTAACCCCGCTGGCGCAGCGCCAGCGCCAGCGCGTCGGCCAGGCTGGCCTTGGAAGCGATGCCCTCCAGGTCGATGCCCAGGTGCACGATGGTTTGTGCGATCTGCGGGCGGATGCCGCTGATGATGCATTCGGCCCCCATCAGCCGGATGGCGCTGACGGTCTTGAGCAGGTGCTGCGCCACCAGCGTGTCCACGGTGGGCACGCCCGTGATGTCGATGATGGCCAGCGTGGAGCCGGTGTCGACGATGCGCTGCAGCAGCGTCTCCATGACGATCTGCGTGCGGCTGCTGTCCAGCGTGCCGATCATGGGGACGGCCAGCACGCCTTCCCAGAGCTTGATGACCGGCGTGGACAGCTCCAGCAGGTCCTGCTGCTGGCGGCGGATGATCTCCTCGCGGCTTTGCTGGTAGGCGGACACGGTCCACTGGGCCAATCGATCCACCAGCATGGACACGCTCCAGACCAGCGCCACCAGGGCCGAGGCATCGTTGCCCATGGCCTGCTGCAGCGCCTTGAACAGGGGTTTCTTGAAGGCCAGCACGAAGACGCTGGTGTCGGCCGCGCTCTGCCCCTGGGCTGCCCGCGAACGGGACAGCGACTGCAGCACCTCGCGGGCGCGGCCCCAAGCCGAGTCGTCCAGCTGCGCCAGGTCCGCCCCCGACTGGAGCGCCTCGCGGATGCCTCGCAGCACTTCGGCGGCCTCGGAACGCAGGGTCCGGCGTGCGGCGTCGCCGGGGTTGCCGCTGCCCGCGAGGGTCTCTTCGACCCACTCATTGAGGATCCCGTCCTCCTGCCGGGTCAGCAGGTCCAGCAGGACGTCACGAGGGTTGGTGTTCATCAGGGCTCCGGATTTTTTGGCTTTTTGAAGCGGGGCAGTCTACGAGCAACGGCTGAGCGTGCCTGTAGGACGGAACCGCCGCAGCCGGAGGCGCGGCAGGCGGCCAGGCTCAGGCGCGGGCGGCGTCGATGAAGCCGGCCACGAGGTCCAGCTGGCCGGGTACGTTGAGGGCTGGCGCATGGCCGCACCCCGGCACTTCGACCACCCGCAGCAGCCCCAGCGCCCCGGGGCCGCGTCGCTGCATCTCGGCGGTGGTCTCGGGCAGCACCAGGTCGGATTCGGCGCCGCGCAGGCACAGCACCGGAATGCGCAGGCGATCGTAGTGGTCCCACAGCTCGTAGTCGTCGGGATGGTCGACGAACTGGCGGGCCATGGCCGGGTCGTAGTGCGGCGTGACCCGGCCATCGGGCAGGCGCCGCACGGACGTCTCCGTGAGGCGCCGCCATTGCGCGTCGCTCAGCCAGCCATACGGCTTGTAGACCTGCCGGAAGAACGCTTCGAGTTCCGTCACGGTGTCGAACGCCGGCGGGCTGCCGGCATAGGTGCGGATGCGCTCGATCGCCGGCGCGGCCAGGTGCGGTGCGTTGTCGTTCAGCACCAGGCTGAGGATGCGCTCCTGCATGCCGGGCCGGCTCAACCCCGCCGCACAGACCGTGCCGACGGCCCCGCCCATCGAGGTGCCCACCCAGTGGGCGCGCCGGATGTCCAGCTGGTCCATCAGGTCCTCGGCCAGCCGCGCGTAGAACGACAGCTGGTATTCGGCGGACGGATCGGGGCTCCATTGCGACAGGCCCCGGCCGATGGTGTCGGGGCAGATCACGCGCAAGCGCGGCGCCAGGTGCGCGGCGAGCTCGTCCATGTCGCGCCCGGTGCGGGCCAGGCCGTGCCAGGCGATGACGGTCTCCACCTGGCCGGGCTGGCCCCAGTCCATGACGTGCAGTTGCCGCCCGGCACAGGTGAGGTAGCGCGACTTGGGAGTCATCGGGTGCTCGCCTGCACCGCGGGGGCGCCGTTGTGGTCCTTCGAAGGCAAGACCGCACGACGCGCGCTCAGCGCCCGCAGCCGCCCGACCACGCCGGTGGGGAAGTAGTAGACCGACAGCACGAACAGCAGGCCCAGCCAGAGCAGCCACCGGTCGGGCGAGAGCAGCGCGGCCAGCGCCGGCAGTCCGGACACGGATTCGCTGGCCAGCCGCAACAGGTCTTGCAGGTAGCTTTGCGCCACCAGGAACAGGGCCGATCCGATCACCGCGCCGTACAGCGTGCCCATGCCGCCGATCACGACGATCAGCAGCACGTCCAGCATGATCTCGAAGGACAGCGAGGTGTCCGGGCCGTTGTAGCGCAGCCAGAGCGCCAGCAGCGCGCCGGCCAGGGTGGCGAACAGGGCCGACAGGATGCTGGAGACGGTGCGGTAGACCACCACGCGGTAGCCGATGGCCTCGGCCCGGAACTCGTTCTCGCGGATGGCCTGCAGCACGCGGCCGAAAGGCGAGTTGACGATGCGCAGCATCAACAGGAACAGCACCGCAGCCGCGACGAATAGCAGCCAATAGCAGATCAGGCGGCCGTCGATCGTCACTCCGAGGAAGGGCGCCTCGAACGGCTCGAAGCTGGGCGACAACCAGGCCGGGACCTTGAAGCTCAGGCCGTCCTCGCCGCCGGTGAACTCCGACAGCTGCGACGCCAGCGTCTGGAAGGCCGCGGCGAATGCCAGCGTGATCATCGAGAAGAAGATCGCCCTCACCCGCAGCGAGAACAGCCCGATGGCCAGGGCCAGCACGAAGGACAGCGCCAGCGCGCAGGCCATGCCCACCGCCAGGGAACCCCAGCCCGCGCCCATGCGCGTCGAGGCGATGGCCACGCCGTAGGCGCCGATGCCGAAGAACATGGTGTGGGCGAAGCTCACGATGCCGGTGTAGCCCAGGAGCAGGTCGAAGCTGGCGACGAGCACGATGAACACCAGCACCTTGGCCGCCACGTTGAGCGCCTTCACTCCCGGGAAGATGAAAGGCGTGAAGGCCAGCGCGAGCACGATCGCGGCCAGCACCACCGCCAGCAGGCGGTTGCGCGGCAGGTCGTTGGAGAGCAGGCGGATGAACATGTTCCTGCCTTTCAGCGGCTCAAGGCGTAGACGCCCTGGGGCCGCCACAGCAGGATGGCCATCATCAGCGCGATGTTGGAGAAGAGCGCCGCCTTGGGCACCAGGAAGCCGGTGTAGTTGGCCACCAGCCCCACCAGCAGCGCGCCCACCAGGGCCCCGGTGGTGGACCCCAGGCCGCCGATGATCAGCACGATGAAGATCAGCACGTTGACCTGCGCGCCCATCTGCGGCACCACGTTCTGCTGGTACAGGCCCCACATCACGCCGCCCAGGCCGGCGAGCGCGCTGCCGACCACGAACACGCCGATGAACAGGTTGCGGATGCGATAGCCCAGCGACTCCACCATCTCGCGGTCCTGCACGCCCGCCCGGATCAACAGGCCGATCTTGGTGCGCGTGAGCGTCCACAGCAGCGAGCCGAACACCACCAGCCCCACCACCACCGCGATCACACGGTACTTCTCGACCGCGGCGTCCCCCAGCAGGATGCTGCCGCGCATGCCCTCGGGCAGCGGCAGCGGGATCTGCAGCGGGCCCCAGATGACCTTGATCAGTTCCTCGCCGATGATCAGGCCGCCCATGGTGATGAGGATCTGCTTGAGGTGGTTGCCGTACACCGGCCGCACGATGAAGCGCTCGAACACCAGGCCCAGCGCGCCGGCCACGGCCATGGCTGCCAGCATGGCCGGGAACACCGCCACCAGGTTGACCCACAGGCTGCCCGACGCCGTGTAGTCGCCCATCGCGCCCAGCACGGTGGTGGCGACGAAGGCGCCCAGGGCGATGAACACGCCGTGGCCGAAGTTCAGCACGTCCATCAGGCCGAACACCAGGGTCAGGCCCGAGGCGATGATGAAGATGATCATGCCCATGGCCAGGCCCGCCACCGTGAGCGTGAGCCAGGTCGAGCCCGACCCGATGAAGGGCAGCACCACCAGCGAAAGGACCGGCACCAGGGCCAGCGGCTTCCAGTCGACATCGAGGGATTTCATAGCGCCAGTCCCAGCAGCGACCGCTGCAATTGCTCGTCCTCGGCCAGGTCCTTCATGGCACCGGCATGCACCACGCGCCCGTTGTCCATCACGGCCACGGTGTCGCCCAGGCGGCGGGCGAAGTTGAAGTTCTGTTCGACCAGCAGGATGGTCACCCCGCTCGCCTTGAGCTGGCCGAAGGCCTCGATCATGTTGTTGATGATGGCCGGCGCCAGCCCCTTGCTCGGCTCGTCCACGATCAGCAGGTCACGCGGCTCGACGATGGCGCGGGCGACGGCGAGCATCTGCTTCTGCCCGCCCGAGAGCTTGCCCGCGGGGTGGTTCCAGAACTTCTCCACCGCCGGGAACAGCTTGAAGATCCACTGCAGCCGGTCGCCGTCGATCTGCGCCAGGCGCTGCGCCGAACGGGCGGCCAGCAGCATGTTCTCCTTCACGCTCAGGTCCGCGAAGATGCCCATGTTCTCCGGCACGTAGGCCACCCCCAGCCCGGCGATGCGCGGCGTGTCGAGCGCGCCGATGTCGCGCCCCGCCAGCGTGATGCGGCCGGCCGATGCGCGCCACAGGCCCATGATGGTCCGCAGCGTGGTGGTCTTGCCCGCGCCATTGCGCCCCAGCAGCAGCGTGAGCTGCCCACGCGGCACCCGCAGGTCCACCCCGTGCAGGATGTGGTACGCGCCGATGTGGGTGTGCACACCCGAGAGGGTCAGCAGGTCGGTGGTCATGCGGACTCCTCCTGCGCCACCGCGGCGGTGCCCAGATAGGCCTCCTGCACCACCGGCAGCGCGATCACCTCGGCCGGCGCGCCGTCGGCCACCAGCGTGCCGTTGTGCAGCACGATGATGCGGTCGGCGAGTTCGCGTACCACGTCCATCTTGTGCTCCACCAGCAGGATGGTCTTGCTGCGATCGGCCTTGAGGCGGCGGATCAGGTCCAGGATGACCGGCGCCTCGGCGGCGTTCATCCCGGCGGTGGGTTCGTCGAACATGAACACCTGCGGCTCCAGCGCGATCAGCAGCGCCACCTCCAGCTTGCGCTGGTCGCCGTGCGGCAGGTTGGACACCAGCTCGTCCTGCTTCTCGTGCAAGGCCACCTCGCGCAGGATCTCGCGCGCCCGTTCGGTCAGGGCGTGGTGGTCGCTCCAGATCGACCACAGGCTCAGCCCCCGCCGGTGAGGTCCTTCGCGGGTGGCCTGCACGGCCAGGCGCACGTTCTCCAGCACCGACAGCCGCGGGAACAGGTTGGTCAGCTGGAAGGCGCGCCCCAGCCCCGCGCGCGTGCGCTGCGAAGCCGACAGTCCGGACAGGTCGCGCCCATTCAGCAGCACCCGCCCCGCGCTCGCGCGCAGTTGCCCCGAGATCAGGTTGAAGTAGGTCGTCTTGCCGGCCCCGTTGGGACCGACGATGGCCGTGAGCGTGCCCGGCTCGAACGAGCAGGTGACGCCGTTCACCGCCACGTGCCCGCCGAAGCGGATGGTCAATTCGTGGGTGGAAAGCATAAGGGTCCAGGGCCCTGGGGCGGTGCGGCCGGCCGTTTCCCTAGCCCTGGCCCCCAGCCCCCCGGCCCCTGAATGAACTTCAGGCCCCCTTGTTGCGCACCGGCACTTTCATGTCGGCGGGCTTGAGCTCCCGCACCAGTTCCAGCTCGATGGGCTGGCCAGGCTTGATGTCCGGCGCCACGCGGAAGTGGTACATGGACTGCATGGCCTGGTGGTCTTCCTTGCGGAAGGTCATGGGGCCCTTGGGCGTCTCGAAGGTCATGCCTTCCATCGCGGCGATGAGCTTGTTGGTATTGGCGTCGCCGTTGGTCTTCTTCAGCGCCTCGACGACGGCCATGGCGGCGGAGAAGCCGCCCGCGGTGAAGAAGTCGGGCGGGCTGTTGAAGCGGCGCTGGTGTTCCTTGACCAGCCAGTCGTTGGCGGCGTTCTTCGGGAACTTGTAGTAGTAGTAGCTTGCGCCTTCCATGCCGGGGAACTGGCTGTAGGCGGCCATGGCCGGCAGGATGTTGCCGCCGGTGGAGACCTCGATGTTGAAGCGCTTTTTGAGGTCCAGGTCACCCAGGCGGGCGAAGGGCGAGTTGCTGCCGGCCCAGACCACCCAGATCACCTTGCGGCCGGGCTGGTCCTTCAGGCGGTCGATGATGCGCTGCAGGCCCGCGGTGAAGTCGGTGGTGGTGGGCGGCAGGTACTCCTCGTGCACGATCTTGGCCTTGCCGAGCGCGTCCTTGAAGGCCTTCACGCCGTCGCGGCCGAAGGCATAGTCCTGGGCCAGGGTGGCGATGTGCACGTTGGGCTGGTCCAGGCTCACGGCGTTGGACACCGCGTCCTGCGTGCTGTTGCGGCCGGTGCGGAAGATGTACTTGTTCCACTTGTCGCCGGTGATGGCGTCGGCCACGGCCGGCTCGACCAGCAGGATCTTCTTGTATTCCTCGGCCACCGGCAGCAGGGCCAGGGCCACGCCCGAGGAGGTGGGCCCGATCGCGAGGTCGGCCTTGTCGTCGGAGTAGGCGGTGGCCAGCAGCGACTTGCCCAGGTCGGGCTTGCCCTGGTCGTCCTTCTCGATCACGGTGAGCTTCTTGCCGTTGACGGCCATGGTGCCGTTGGTGGCGAACTCCAGCCCCAGCATCAGCCCGGTCTGCGTCTGCTTGCCGTAGGCCTCGAGCGGGCCGGTCCGGCTGTAGACGTGGGCGATGCGCACCTCGCCCGACTGAGCGAGGGCGAGCGGGGTGAAGGCGGTACCGGCGGCGAGGACCGCGAGGGCGATGACGCTGCGTCGTTGCATGCTTGTCTCCTAGTTGGTGGGGGCACCGTTGCATGGCCCATGCCAGCCCGCGGCCAACGGGCGCCACGCGCATGCGTCGCACCACGGACGCGCGGACTGTCCAGCAGTCAGACAGCCGGTGTCCGGATTTCAGGCAAATGTCCGGTTTTCGGTCAGCTGGGGCAGACGCTCATAGAGCGTGGCCCGGGAGATGCCCAGCAGCCGCGCGGCCGCCAGCTTGTTGCCGCCGGTGTGCGCCAGTGCGGCGCGAATGGCCTGCTGCTCCAGCTCGGCCACCTGCTCGGCCAGCGGGCGCAGCCCACTGGCCGCGGGCCGCAGCGGCGGCGCGACATCCGACGGCGGCACGGCCGCGCCGATCGACTCGCGCAGCAGCACCATCAGGTCGTCCGCCGCGATGCGGTCGGACTCGCAGCGCAAGGCCGCCTGCTCCAGCACGTTGCGCAGTTCGCGGATGTTGCCGCGCCAGGGCTGCGCGGCCAGCACCTCCAGGGCCTGCGGATCCAGTTCGGGCGGGTGGATGCCGTTGCGCAGCGCCATGTCTTCGCTGATGGCCTCGACCAGCGCGGCGATGTCGCCGCGCCGCTCGCGCAACGGCGGCACCCGGATCGGCAGCACATTGAGCCGGTAATACAGGTCCTCCCGGAAGCGGCCCTCGCGAACCAGCGCAGCCAGGTCGCGCGAGGTGGCCGCGATCACGCGGGCGTCGAACGGCACCACGCGGTTCGACCCCAGCGGCTCGATCTCGCCTTCCTGCAGGGCGCGCAGCAGCTTGGGCTGCAGGCTCGGCGGCATGTCGCCGATCTCGTCGAGGAACAGGGTGCCGCCATCGGCCAGCTTGAACTTGCCATCACGGCCCTTGCGGTCGGCGCCCGTGTAGGCGCCCGGGGCGACGCCGAAGAACTCGGCCTCGAGCAGGGTGTCCGGCACGGCCGCGATGTTGACGCTGACCAGCGGTCCGCCGGCCCGCGGCGAGGCGGCATGGATGGCGTGGGCCAGCAACTCCTTGCCGGTACCGGTCTCCCCCAGCAGCAGCACCGGGCTGGCGGACTGGGCGGCACGCCGCGCCTGCCGCTTGACCTCGACCGCCGCCGGGCTGGTGCCGATGAAGCTGGCCAGGGTGTACTTGGTACGCCGCTGGCGGGCGAGCTCGCGGCGGGCGTCGTCCAGGTCGCGCTGCAGGTTGGCGAACTTGTGGATCAGGGGCTGCAGGGTGGTCTCGGGCTGGTCGAACAGCACGATGCCGATGGCCCCGATCAACTCGCCCGTGGCGTCGTCGCGCAGCGGCAGTCGGCTGACCACGAAGGTGCCGGCGCGGTTGGTGAGCAGGTCGATCAGGATGGGCCGGCCGGTCTCGAGCACGCGGCGCATCTGCGTGTTGGGCACCACGTCCTCGACGGGGTGGCCGACGAACTGGTCGACCGACGAGAACCCCAGCGCCGGCAGGAATCGCTTGTAGCCCTCGCTGACCCAGACGATGGTGCCGCTGCGGTCCACCAGGAACATGCCCTGGCTGATGTTGGAGAACAGCTCGAACATCGACCGCGCGGCCAGCGCGAGGATGCTCTGGCCATCGCGGGGCAGGTTGTCGGGTACAGCGGCCATCGGGCGATGTTAAGCCGCCCGATCGCCGTGCCCGCAACCGGATCAGGGCAAGGGCGGGATGGGCCGGCCGACGATCGTGCGCTCGATCACCGGCGAGATGGTGACCCCGGGCAAGCCGCCGGCCCCGGCGCCGGCGCGAGCCGTCACCACGCCCGCGGCCCCCATCGTGCCGGTGTCGGTCCTGCCGGCGACCTGGGGCACCGGTACGCCCGGCGGCACCAGCTGCGGACGGGGTGCGGGGCCGGGGGCGACCACCGCCTGGTCCACGCCCGCACCGCGCCCCGGCACGACCACGACGCCACGCTGGGCGGGCACGGCGGCCACCGCCGCCCGCTCGGCCTGGGCGCGGACACGGGCCAGCCAGCCTGCATAGCCATTGGCCCGCGCGGTGTCGTCGGCCGAGCTGCCGCCCTCTCCCCCGCCGCCGCCGCCGCCGCCGCCGCCTCCTCCGCCGCCTCCTCCTCCGCCTCCGCCACCGCCACCGCCCCCACCGCCGCCGCCCTGCGCGTACACGAGCGCTGCGCCGCCCAGCCCCAGGGACAGGGCGAGGACAAAGTTCAACAGAGACAGCCCGATCGCTCTGGCCAACGGTTTCATGGGAAAGCTCCTCCAAAGTCACGCCCGCCGGCTGCTTGCCACCCTTCGGGCCGGATGCGCGGATGCCACGGCGTGCAGGCTCATCCTGTGCCCGCGCGGGGGTCGGGCGGCACCGGCCAAGGCGCAAAGCTCGAGTCGCCCGGCGCTGATGTGCGTGTCCGACAAAGCAGACACAGCCGCAGGATCGCGGCACGAGGGCGTGGTGGCGGTCACGTTGGCGCAAAATCGACCCTCGAATGGAACGACAGCGCATCGACAAATGGCTGTGGGCGGCCCGCTTCTACAAGACGCGCACGCTCGCCTGCGAAGAGATCGGCAAGGGCCGCATCGAGGTCAACGGCCAGGCGGCCAAGCCCGCGCGAGAGGTCAAGCCGGGCGACACGGTGTCGATGCGGCGCGAATCGGTCATCCGGACGGTGCTCGTGCGCGGCCTGTCGCCGACGCGCGGCCCCGCTCCGGTGGCCCAGCAGCTCTACGAGGAGACGCCCGAAAGCGTCGCTGCGCGGCTGGAGGCCGCCGAGCAGCGCCGGCTGGCGCGCGAACCGGCGTTGTCCATCGAGCAAGGCCGCCCCACCAAGCGCAGCCGCCGTGAACTCGACGGCGTGAAGCGCGACTGGGACGACCGCTGGAGCGCCTCGCTGGATGACTGATCGCATCGACGGCAGCCCGTGTCCGACACCTGGCCGGCACAGCCGGGCGCAGACTGGCCCGGCCAGCTTAGGCTGGCATCGTCCTGCTCCTTCGGAGGAAACCCATGACCTACCGCATGCGACCCCAGCTGACCGCATCCGGCGCGCTCCTGTTGGCGCTGCTGGCCGGTTGCGGCGAACGCATCGACACGCCGCGTCCGGCGCCGCCCACGCCCAAGGCCGAGGCGGCCGAGTCGACCGTTGCGGCCGCGGCACCGGTTGCCGCTGCGCCGGAACAGCCGTCCACGCAGCCGGGCAGCACTGCTGCAGCCGGCTCCAGCCGACCCGGTCCACGCATGGGCGGGGCCGCTGCCCGTGACGACACCGGGATCGCCACCGCGATCCGCGACGTGCAGATCACCGCCCGCGTCACCGCGGGGCTGTCCGTCGACAAGCGCCTGAGCGCCAGCCCCATCCAGGTGGCCACCGAAGCGGGCGTGGTGAAGCTGCAGGGCCGGGCCCCCAGCGAAGAAGCCCGGGCGCGGGCGGTCGAGATCGCCAGCCATGTCGACGGCGTGGACCGCGTCAGCAACCAGCTGGAGGTGCGCGAGGCGACCACCGGCGAGCGCCCGGTCGATGCGGTGGTGGGCACGGGCCCGATCAGCAGCCAGTCCGTTCCCTCGGCGCCGACGACCGCCGTGCCCGGTAGCAGCGCCAGCGACATCGAGATCACGATGAAGGTCAGCACGGGCATGTCGGTGGATCGGGAACTGGCCTCCGGGCGCGTGGAGGTGAACACCCGGGGCGGCGTGGTCACCCTCAGCGGGACGGCGCCGAACGACCGGGCGCGGCAGCGAGCCGAGCAGATCGCGCGTCATGTCGAACGGGTCGAAGGCGTGAAGAACGAGCTCAAGGTGATCCGACCGGGCTGAGCCTCGTGGCGGCCCGGTTGCCGCCGCTCCTACGCGATGTGCGCAGCAGACGCAGTTCTGCCGCCGGCATGCGCCGACACGCCGCCCGTCCCGGGTCGTCCTATGGTCGCTCGTTCGGCGCCAGCAGCCGAACTTGACCAACAAGGAGAGACCTCATGACACATCGCTTCCTGATCGCACCCGTGGCCGTGGCCGCCGCCTTGTGCTTCGGCACTGTCGCCGCCCAGACGGGCACCGCCGCCAGCACTTCCGGCTCGAGCACGGCCAGCGGCACCGCAGCAGGTGCCGGTACCGCCACGCCTCGTCCCAGCACGCCTGCGCGCGACGCCCAGGCCGGCAAGTCCGAGAAGAAGGACCTGGCCCGGGGCGACCGCAAGTTCATCGAAGAGGCCGCTGGCCACGGCATGTTCGAGGTGCAAGCGGGGCAGTTGGCCGCGCAGAAGGCCAGCAATCCGTCGGTGAAGTCCTTCGGCGAGACGCTGGTCAAGGACCACACCGCCGCCAACCAGGAGCTGCAGCAGATCGCCAGCAAGCTTCAGGTCGAGGTAAAGCCGGAGCTGCCGCGCTCCATGCGCAACAAGCTGGAGAACCTGCAGAAGAAGAACGGTGCGGAATTCGACCAGGAGTTCATCAAGGAAGTCGGCCTGAAAGCGCACGAGGACGACGTCAAGAAGTTCAAGAGCGCCAGCAAGGATCTGAAGGATCCGCAGCTCAAGGCCTTCGCCGAGAAGACCCTGCCGACCCTCGAAAAGCACCTGGCCGAGGCCAAGCAACTCGACCAGACCATGAGCGCGCGGGGCAAGAGCGACTCGCGCACCTCGGCCAGCGGCGCCGGCCCCGCGCCGGCCAGCAAGGCCGGCAGCACAGGCACCACCGGCGGCGGCATGGGCACCGGCAGCACCGGGCCCGGCAAGGGCAGCTGATCGGGTGACTAGCCCAGCCGGCGCTGCACCTGCTGGCAGCGCTGGAGCAGCTTGTCCGCTCCGACGCTTGCGGCCCACTCGGCGAACGCGGGAGTGGGCCCGCGCCAGCGCAGGACCTCCGGGTCCTGCAGCAGCAGGGGATCGATCCGCAGCGTGGCCAGCTGCTTGAACAGGAGAGCCAGGTCGCGCTGTTCCCCGAGAAGCCCGTCGGGCATGGCCTCGATGGGGCCATGCCTGTTGATCAGGCGCGCCGCGCCCACGGGCCCGATGCCGGCAATGCCGGGGTAGCCGTCGGCCGAATCGCCCACGAGAGCCAGCCAGTCCGGAATCAGCTCCGGCTCGACACCGAACTTCTGCTGGATGTCCGACGCGTGCCGGATCTTCCTGGACTTGCGGTCCACCTGCAGCACGCGCTCCCCGCGCACGCACTGCGCGAGGTCCTTGTCAGGGGTCCAGATCAGGACCTTCTGCACGCGCGGGTCGTCGTGCGCCGCGCTGGCCGCGGAGGCGAGTGCGTCGTCGGCCTCGAGCTCCACCATCGGCCATACGACCACGCCCATGGCGGCCAGTCCCTCCTCCAGTGGGTGGAATTGCGCCAGCAGCGCCGGCTCGATGCCGTCGCCGCTCTTGTAGCCGGGCCAGAGTCGGTTGCGAAAGGAATCGATCACGTGATCGGTCGCCACGCCCACGTGCGTGGCGCGAGACTCGATCAGTTCCAGCACCGTGTTGAGCACACCCACCACCGCGCCATTCGGCCGGTCCTCGCCCTTGTGGGCCCGGCGCAGGCCGTAGAAGTGCCGGAACAACTCATACGTGCCGTCGATGAGATCGATGATCATGCGCAGCCGCCCTGGTGGATGCGCCATTCTGGCCGCGCGCCATCGACTCAGGAGGTGGATTTCGCCTTGTCCCCCAGCGAAGATTGCGACATCCACCCGCACGCGGGGCACTGCCGGTCCGCCTCGTTGAAGTGGTAGCCGCAGCCGAGGCAGAGCACCGCGTCGGCCAGGTTGGCGCCGAGGTCTTCCTGCGGCTTGGTTGCCGGCTCCCACCCCATCGAGGACACCTGCTCCTGCAGGCGCGAGATGCGTTCGGCGATCAGGTCCTCTTCATCACCTTCAGGCGTGGGATAGACCGCCCGGCAATAGGTGCACATGCGCAGCCCCTGCCCTCGGGTGGAGCGGGAGAACAGGCCGGCCAGGCGCTTGAAGAAGGACGATGGCGCGCCACTGGGCGCGTCCACCCATTGGGTGCTGTGGCAGGTGGGGCAGGTCATGGCGCAACCCCGTGGAGTCGCGCGGAGCCCGGTAATGCTTGAGGCTGGATCATGGCGCGCGAGTATAGGAAACGCTCGAGCTCGCGCGGGAGCTTGTCGCGTTGCTCGGCATGGGCTGGGCGGCAGGCGTGGCGCCCAGGCGACGCGGTTGCCAACATCAGCGTGCGCGGTGCCAAGGATGCTTGCGGAAAAGTGCGCCGGGCACCGGCCGTGCGGTGAATACCGCCGCAAAAACAAAAACGCCCCGGAGGGGGCGTCTTCATTCGGTGCTTGGCGGAAACGGAGTCCCCCAATCGCTAGCACTGGCGCGGACTCCCAGCGAGATGCACGATTTACCCAACAAAAAACCCAACTACATCACCGTCGACGTTTTGCACTCTTCGCGGGTTGACTCGACTCGGACGCATCCTTGCCGGACTTCTCTTTGTGTGCTCGACCAAAGATGAATGCTGCCAAGACGCTGCCGATTGTGGTGGTGACCATCGTGGCGGCAAGCCAGGGCTGGCCGTTGATACCCACGTATGTGGCGGCCGCGATGATTGCCATCACGAGCAGGAAAGCAAATAGCTGCGCTCTCTCCTGTGTGCGCGTCTTAGACCTGACTAGTGCCGCCTCTTGATTCATCCGATGTTGAGCTTGCTGCTCGACCAGTTGCACAAGGCGTTCTGGAAGCCCTGGCACGATCTCGGCGTAACCTGCAAGCACGCTTGGATGAGGGAGCGGACCAGAGTGCTCGACGGTGGTGTTGTGATGTACCAGCACCCCAAGCACCTGCTCGCGCGTCGGGAGCGGCACTCGTCCAAGCACCGCCTCCACTTCTTCAACCGCCTGCTTGACTTGGGTAGGCAGTTGCTCCGCTACCGGCTGCGGCTGCTTGCCCGCTTCGTCAGTCACTTCCGACTGCGCCGAGCCATGTCGGCGCGGACTGCGTCAGACATGTCCTTGCCGACCGCCGCGAAGTCGCTGCCTATGACGTCCCAGTCGCTCGCAAGGGGACCAAAGGACGGGGTGGGCAGCTGAGTTGCGCCAAGATCTAGCATGCTTCCCGTGGCGTCAAGCAGCCAGTCGATACGCTCGGCTTTAGCCCGAGCGATCCTAAGCGCCTGTTCCTTCGACGAGACGAGTACCTTCCCGCCCTTAAGGGCGATCTTGATAGTCTTGTCCCGAGGATCGAGGTGTTTGGTCACAGCGAAGAGTCTAGCAAGTAGGCAACCGGCAAGATGCCAGCCGAGTCCTACCCTATCGACGCGGGCCGGCTCATCCATGTTGCGATTAGACACACAAGGTCTAGCAGCGTGCAAGCGAATCCGCATGCTTAGGTGCAGACGAACACCACCGGCCGGCGAGCCGGGGCCGCTACCCCCCAGGTGAAGGTCTTGGTTTCGGATACGGTCCATGTCAGGCCGCTCGCGGTGTACTGGGTTTCCCAAGATGACCCATTCCAGCGGTCGACCGTGAAATCAGCGGGCGCCCATACCTGATTGCCGCCGCCTGGCGCAGTCATGACAACCTCTACGATCGACTTGGCCGAAGCGAACTTGTAGGCCAGCCAGCTCGGCACCTCGCCAGTGGAATACGCCTGCCAGCCTGTGCTCGCGTTGTCATCGAAGGCGGCGAAGGCCCCCATCGTGCTGGTGTTGTTCATCGAGGAGGCGAACGCATAGCCCCCTGAGCACTCGTCTGCGCCGCCGGACGATGCCCGCATCTGCACTTCCATCAGGGAGAAGGTGGACGCCCCCCCCTGCTGGGCGGTCATGTTGATGCGCCACAACTGACCGTCTGCGCCGGAGTCGTGGCGCGTGTCTGCGTTCCATACGGTAAAGGTGCCGGTGCCGCGCCAGTTCGTCTCGCCCTTGACTGTAATCAGGGGCGTCCAACTCGAGTTGTCGTCCGAGTATTGAAGCTCGAAGTCCCGAGGGGTGTATTGCGCCACCCCAGGCGACTTGCCCGCGAACTCAACAATATCCTTCGCGTTGCCAGCGCCGAAGTCGTACTTGATCCACGACGGCAAAGTGCCGCTCGAATACCAGCGGGTCGAGGTGTTGTTGTCGAAGGCGTTGGCTGCGGCGTTGATGCCGTCTACCCCCGAGGCCGACGCAGTGCCCCCGGTGCACTCGTCTGCGCCACCGATAGACGCGCGTAACTCCAACTCCAGAAAGCCCGCGTAGCCTGTAGAACCGTTGGAGTTGTTGGCGGTGACGTAGACGCGCCAGTAGCGATGCGCGGCCATCGGCTTACCTCGCCGCCTTCAGTGCAAAGCCGATGTCGGCCAGGGTGGCGTCCGCGGTGGCCGGCGCGACTATCTCCAGCGTCTGCCCGGCGGTCAGCGAGACAGCGCCGCCCGTGGTGGTGAAAGTGCCCGAACTGCCGGTCGCGGCGAAGGTGATCGAGCCGACCGAGGAGCCGTTCGCCTTCACGTCGAAGACGGTCGAAGCGGTCGCGGCCACCTTAGCGACGGCGTAGCTTCCGGCGAAATCGTCCGGGAAGGTGACGGCGACCGCCACCGGCACGTAGAGAACGATCGCGCTATCTTCAGGCTCGCCGGGGTGGAAAGCGCTGGCGATGTGGATCTGGTCGGCCCAGCCCGTGTCGTGATCGGTTGCGCTGAGCTTGACGAGCACTTGGCCCGTCGTGCCGCCCGTTGGCAGGCCCGCGCCATCGGCACCGGCCGCGCCAGGCGTGCCCGGCGCTCCATCAGCCCCCGGTGTGCCGGGAGCCCCGTCAGCGCCATCCGCACCGGCCGGGCCTTCGGGTCCGATCGGTCCGCGCAGCGGTGCGCGCCAGTCCGTGTAGCTGATGGCACTTCCGGGTCCGGTGACGATCTCGTACAGCGCGATGGCGTCGTCCGCAAGGGGGCCGGGCCAGCCCGTGGGCGCGCTCGTTGCCTTCTGCACTGCGCCCGTGGAGTCGACATAAAGGTAGTTCGTCGCGTTGGGCGTCAAGGCAACGGTGCCGTTTGCTACCGCGATGATGGTTCCATCGGGCTTCTGGAACTTGCCGCCGTAGTAGCCCCAGGTGAGCCCCGCCGTCGTTGATGCCCGTCGACCGAACAAAGCGTTCGCCGACATTGAGTCGAAAAGCGCGTTCGCAACAATTTCTTTAGATGCCTGCGAAGACGAGATCAGGTCGAGTGGTGAATTGCTGTCAGACATGGAGTATCCCCATATGAAGCGGGTCTAGTTCTTGTCCACGCCGAAGGCTGTGGCAGTGGCCACGCGCGTCACTCTGTAGGTTCCTGCGCCCGTGAGCAGCTGCGCCGGGAACTGCTTGGTCAGCTCGCCAACGGTGGAAAACGTGCCGTCCGCGGCCTTGATCTGGACCAGCGCGCGGGCATCCGAGCCGGGCGCGCCTCCGGTGATGTAGATGTTGGCGCTGTCGGTGGTGAGGGTGAACTCGGAAGACGACGCCTCGGTCGTTCCGCTGGCGATGATGTTGGCCATTTGTGTCTTTCGTTGTTGAGGGGTGAGGGAGTTCGGCGCAGCTAGTCAGGCCTGCCATGATCCCTCTCGCGGCTACCGGTCAATTGGAAGTAGGTGCCGGTCGCGCAGCCCTCGATGCCACCGGCTCTTGAATCTGCGCGGCTCAAGCGGGCCGCTCCTGGGAAGGAAACTCCCTGCAGTCGGTTAGGCGCGAAGGCCAGTGATCACCGTGAATGCCTTGGCGTACCACAAGGCAACGTCTGCGCGGGCGTGGCAGACGAAACCGATCTCGCCGGTCCCGGCGTAGAGTTCCTTGAGCATCATCATGGAGAACTGCTCGCGCATGATGAATGCCATCTTGGAGAAGTCCCCAAGGTAGATCTCGGTGCAATCGGTCGAAGTGCCGACAGTCAGGTTGTTGGGCACCTGGCTGGTGCCGATCTGCCGAATGCCCTCAAGCATTCGAGGTACGCGCAGCGGTTGGCCCGTTGAGTCCTCAAGCGCGGCGAGCGTGACCAGACTGCGCGGGCTCATGATCGCTGCTGTCGGTGCGGGCGCGTTGGCGTTCAGCGCAGCCTGGACGCCGCTGAAGAAATTCACATAGCCGAGAGTGGCCAGCGACTCGCCGTTCGTCCCGTTAGCCACGCTGTTGATGCCGCTCGTGTTCAGGATGCCGCGGGGCTCGGGATTTGTGCCGCTACCGCGCAAGCCGGCGCGATCGAGCTCTTTGGCCATCGCCTGCGCGCATGCGGTCGTGAGGGCCTCGTCCATGTTGCGGGCGTCCATCAGCAACTCGCGGCTCACCTTGAACATGAACGCGAGCGATTTGGGCGCAGCGACCACGGCGCGGAACGAGGGCTCTGAAGACGTAACACTTCCGGACTCGAGCCGCCACGCTGCCGTCGGGATGCTGTCGATGCCGGCGGTCGTGAAATCCTTGCCTCCTGGCACCGGCACGATGCCAGCGCCCGCCTGCATCAACGAGGAGGCGGGCACCAAGGCTTCCAGAATCCCAGGCATCAGCACATGAGGGACGGCGTACCCACCTGCGGTGTCCGTTCCTTCGGAGAGGGCGGCCTGCACTTCCGGGGTAGTCTTCATGCCGGCGACGCCGCGGACGAAGGCGGAGAACGAGAGACCCTCGCCCGAGCCGACGCCGGCCGCTCCGCTCTTGCGGTAGTGCGCGCGGATCTCCTTGCCAGTGCGCAGTACCTTCAGGGCGCTCTCGCTCGTGGACAGCTCATCGCCCGCCTCTTCCGCCCGGCCGATGATTGCGCGGATCTCCTCATCGATCTTGTCGACGCGAGCCAGGTTCGACTCGACCTTCACCGCCTCAGTTTGGGAATACTTTCCCTGCGACGTGATGGACGAAGACTGTTCGATGAGCTGATCGCGCTCTGCCCGAAGTTCTGCAAGTTTGGCCATGAGGACCCTCCGTTGTTGATGAGCTAATCGTGCGACTGGAGGGGGATGCGCAGCAACGGGCAAACCGGGATCACGTTGGCGCAGCTTGGTGCTGTTGGCGCGCGGCGATCTTCTTGCGCAGCAGCCAGCGCTCGAACTCACTGCGTTCGATCACCTCAATGCCTGGCGTCAGCGCGAAGAACCGCGGGAACTCGGGGTCACGTTCGATCATGCGCCGCAGGGTGTGACGGCTGACGCCCAGCTCATAGGCGACCTGCTGGCGCCGTAGGAATGCGGCGTGCTCCGGGACTCGGCGCTCGCTCATCTCGCCCTCGAGGACATGTTCATCGAGCGGCGCATGATTACCTCCGATCGCACGTAGTCGGCAATCACCGGGGCCAGCAGCAACCCCAAGTCCGCATATCGGCGGGTCGAGGTGAACCCGCGCAGGCTCGCAGCCATTGCCTGTAGGGCCTGCAGATCCAGCGAGTCGCCGGCCAGCACCTGGCGCAGGAACTGCGCCGCATCTGTGGTCGTGGTGGTTTGCTGATTCATTTTGATTTCTTCTGACGGGGAGCAAGGGACCGAACCGCCCGGAAGTAAGGCGTGGCGCGGGTTTCCGGCCGATTGGGATGGGCCGTTTGAATAACGTTCAAAAGGGGGAAAAGTTTTGCGCGTGGGAAACCGTGCGGTTTCGAGATCGAGTCGAGCCAGCCTTTGACCCGCCCCCCGGCCCTCGCGCGCGCGCACGAGAAGTTGTGGGTTAGCGTTAAAGCAAGGCGAACCACTCGGTTTCCGGGTCGGACGGCCGAAATTCGGACGGTGCCCCTGGGGGCTTGTCGCCGGTTGTCTCCTGTCTCCTCTCCTATAGAGAGAGGAGACAGTTGGAGACACCATGTGCCGGTGTCGCCGAATGTCTCTCGGCGACAGTTGGAGACAGTTGGAGACAGCATCAGAAGCTCACTTCCTGAGCCGACTTGTTGAGGGCCACCACGCCTGCTGTCTCGATCAGCCGGTGAGCGTCGAGCAGCTTGTTGATCTCTCGGTAGACCGACTGGCGCTGGTACTGGTCGAGGTGCTTGGCCAAGTCGCCCCGCTTCATGCCGGTACCGCGGGCACGCAGGGCCTCCACAATCGCGCCGGCGACCTCGGATGGCCGCTTACCCTTGGCCACCTTGGCGGGCGCATCTGCGGGCACCACGACGCAGGAGCTGCGGCGCGTGTCCCATTGGCCCGGTCCCAGGTCGACCACCTCCAGGCGGAAGCCGAAGCGAGAGCCCTTGCCAGGGATGTCGCGCTGCTTTGTGATCTCGGCAACTCGCATCCCAGTCGCCTCGTCTGCCGTCACCTCAATCTCGGTGTCGATCGCAGCGCGCAGCCCTGACCAGCCGCGGGCGCCTCGGGCCTGGTCCTTGCCGCTGTGGTGGATCAGGAGCACATGCACCTGCGCGTCCCGCTTGATCTGCTCGGCGTGCTTGATCACGGTGCCCATGTCCTCGCCGCTGTTCTCGTTGGCGCCAGCCGCCATGCGCGAAAGCGTGTCGCCGATCACCAGCTCGCACTTCTCGCCGACCTCGGACTCCAGTTCCCGGATCAGCGTCACCACCGCCTGCGCATCGGCGCCGCTGTCGAACAGGTTGATCGGGCTCTGCACGATGGCGAAGTTCGGCACCTTGCGACCGTAGTGCCGCTGGTACGCCTGCAGACGGGTGCGAACCGACTGCGGCGACTCGGTGGCCAGGTAGACCACAAGGCCGCCGAGCGTGTGCCGGCCCATCCACTTAGAGCGCTGGGCCAGCGCACAGCCGATGTCCACCGCGAGGAAGGTCTTGCCGGAGTTGCTGTCGCCGTAGAGGACCGACAGCGCCAGGCGCCCGATCACGCCCTCCACGAGCTGCTCCTCGGGGTCAGGCCATTCCGGCAGGTCCGCGGCCCAGGCCCAGTCGAGAGCGGCCCGGTCAGGCGGAGGCATCGCTCTGTCGACCCGGTCGAATGCCGTGGCTCGCCTCACGCGCAGGCCTCCGCGATGAAGTGGATCCGGTTCGCGGCCTGCAGCAGGCGATCGAGCTCCGAACCTGCAAGCTCGATCCCACCAGCCACATTGCACGCAGCCACTGCCACCAGCATGGACTCCTCGCGCAGCACGGTCAGCCCGTCACGCGCTGGGAACGGCATCGGCCGGTGCCGGCTCGGTCGGCCATCCCCGACCCATGCGCCGAGAGCCTTGGCAGCCTCGATAAACGTCTGTCCGTGGGCTGCCATCTGGTAACTCAGGATGTCGCCGCCGCGGGCGCCGCACTGGGCCATGCACACGAACGCGCCCGACTCGATGTTGATGCGCATGGAGTCGCTGCCTCCGTGGAACTGGCACTCGGCGCTTCGCCAGGGCTTGCCGCGCGGGCTCAGGCGAAGCACCTGGCTCTCGTAGTAGGAGAGCGGGTCCGGGAGCCGATCTTTGATGAAGGCCATCACCGCACCCCCACCAGCTTGGCGAACGCGGCGAGTGCGCCCATGTCGGGGCAGTGCTTGGCCAGGTTCCAGCGGCAGACGAGAAAGCCACCTTCGCTCGTCTCGTGGACTGCGAAGCCTGCCAGGGCGAAGCGAGCCTTGAAGTCGGCCGTGCGCTTGCGGCCATCGCTATCGTCGGCAACAATCGCGGTGCTAGTTTCTTCTTTGGTGACTTCCTCAGGCCCGGCGACCACTGGGCCTTTTTCTTGGCCGGAGCGCATTACTTCGCCCTCCGCAGTTCGTTCGCGTGGGCCGTGTGCATCCAGCCGCGCACTCGCAACGCGCACTCCGCGGCATCCAGACCGCATGCATTCACGACGGGCGCCCAGTCCGCGAGTTCGGGCTCTCGTCCAGCAAGTTCGGCCTGGTGCTCTATGTCCGCCACCATGAACGCGGCGAGGTAGGCCGCGTCCTCCGAGCCAGGGATTGAGGGGCGCAGCGACACCACGGTGCCGCTTTTCTGGCGTGCGGGGGCGCGCATCACTTGGCGCCCTTCCCTGCCTGCGCATCACGCCAGGCCTGCAGTTGATCAGCAGGCACTACGGTGACGGTCGGGCCGAGCTTGATGAACTTCGGGAAGTCTTCGCGTTCCTTCGACCACCGCCAGAGAGTGGCCAGGGAGATCCCCAGGAACGCAGCCGCCTGGCGGGGCCGAAGTGAAGTCGATTGCTGTCGCATTTCCATTCCTCCAAGCCGCTACACCTGCGGCATGGGGATGGACGGTATGCGTTTGCGTGCGACTGAAACAGCACGCACGGGGGTCCAGATCTAGACCCCGATCGTGCTCCCCCGTTAACGCGAACGGAGGTAGGCGCGGATCGAGCCGCGAGAGTCTTCTTTGATGCGCAGTGCGCGGAACACGCACTCGCACAGGTCATGGAAGGGCGCAGATTCAGATGCCGTGACGTTAATGCCCGCTCGCTCTGCGATGCTCGCGATTCCGCTCACAAGGAACGTGTGTCCCGCCGTGCGCTGCGACTGTTTGGGCATGGAGTCGATTCGGTCCCCCACCGCAGCCGCAAACTGCTGGAGATCCCTGGCCATCTGCTCACCGAGGGGCAAGCCAGCCGCGTACCTGGCGCCCTCAAGGTGTCCCGCGGCGATGGACGGTGCCTGCTCCATCGCCTTGGCCAGTGCGCGGGCTAGGACCTCGATGCGCTGCAGAATGGCACGCGATTCACCTATGGTCGGCTCCGCCGCATCGCTGTCCTCGACGCTCAAAGCGACCTCGACATGCGCTTGCAGCACGTCGATAGCCTGATCATCGAGCCAAGCGCCCAGCGCCTGCCGATCCTTGGCGGTGAACTCGAATCCGGAGACGAGAGCGCCGGTCTGCTCGGCCAGCTCCAGCCCCGCCAGGAGATCGTCAACCGCCAGGGCTTTCGCCCCGGCTTGCTTCTTCGTGGGCATCAGTGCGTGAGATACAACCGGCTCGCGGCTTCCTTCAGACTGCGTTCATCGTCGTCGTCCTGGACGAATGCCTCATGCACGAGTTCACTCAGTTCCGCGACGCGCCGCAGCATGCCCCGGGCAATGACAGTGTCCTCTGAACCTGTGTCAGACCGCTCGATAACGGTCCACAGCGCGCGTGCGAGGCAACGGATCTCGAAGTTCGCTTCCCTGCCCACGTCTTGCCAGGTGAGGTCAGTCATGGCGCACCTCCCCGCCGAGAGCGCTCTGAAGTTCACGCGTTGGGCGCCGGTCGTCACCCGTGGCAAGGGCCGCTTCGTACACGATTTCGCTCAAGTCTTGGATCCGGCGCAACATGCCGCGCGCCACGGTGGCGAGCTCTGAGCCTCGATCATCGTCTTCGATGACCTTGGTGAGCGTCCTCGCCAGCAGCAAGACTTCGTAGTTCGCACTGAACGCTATAGACCGCCGAGTCTTAGCTTCAACGGCGTCGGCGACGCGATGTACAGTTTCGTGAGCTTGCATGTCCGTTTCCTTTCACGGGGTTGGACGTGTGAGTTAGGTCGGGCTTGTGCTTCACCACTTGCCCGGCCGCCTTGCCGCTGAACCGCGCGGCCCGGTGCCTGAGTGCCGTCAGGCGCGGTTTCTCTCCAGCGGCACCATGCCGCCTCCCTTGATCACGTTGCCGCAGAACGCGGCCCAGTCGTCCATCAGTCGGCGGCGCTTCTCGAACACGTCGCCCCGCAGGTAGGCCGCTACCACCTTGTCAGCGATCGCATGCGCCAGTGCCATCTCCACCACCTCATGCGGGTAGCTGGTGCGCTCGCTGGCCCAGTCCCGGAAGGAGCTGCGGAAGCCGTGCGGCACCGCGTCCACCTTCATGCGGCGCATGGCGGCCAGCAAAGTCATATCGCTCAGCGGCTTGAGCATGGTCGACGGGAACACCAGGTCTGTGCCCTCCATCCGCGGCAGCGCCTGTAGCAGTTCCAGCGCCGGCTTGGACAGCGGCACGCGGTGCTCCTTGCCCGCCTTCATCCGCTCGGCCGGGATGGTCCACTCGGCCCGCCCCAGGTCAATCTCGGCCCAGGTGGCGCCGCGGACCTCGCCCGAGCGTGCCAAAGTCAGGATCGCGAACTCCAGCGCGCGGGCGCCCATGCCGGCCTGCTCGCGGAGCCTGGCCAGGAACGCCGGCACGTCGTCGATCGGCAGCGCCTTGTGATGCTGCACCTTGGCCACTTTGCCCCGCGCAGCTAGAAGCTTGTCCAGGTGCCCCTTCCAGCGGGCCGGGTTGAGCCCTTCTCGGTAGCCATGCACCGTCGCCCAGTCCAGCACCGCCTCGATGCGTCCGCGAACCCTGGAGGCCGTTTCGGTCTTGTCGTTCCAGATGGGCTTGAGCACGCCGAGCACCTGCGGCAGGCCAATGTCGCCCACGAGCAAGTCGCCCAATGTTGGGTAAGCGTAAGTTTCGAGTGTGCTGGTCCACTGCGCTGCGTGCTTGGCGTTGGCCCACTCCCGCGACTTGCCGTCGATGTAGGCGGTTGCGCACTGCTTGAAGGTCTTCTGCGCGGCCTGCTGGGCTGCCAAGGCGCTCTTGGCTTGCCGACGCTGCAGGATCGGGTCAATTCCCTTCTCGACCAGCGCCCGGGCCTGCCTCGCCTTCGTCTTGGCGTCCTCGAGCGTGACGCCTGGATAGCCGCCGAGGCCCATATCCCGCCGCTTGCTGCCGACCGTGATGCGCAGAACCCAGGTGCGGGCGCCGCCAGGCGCAACCTGCAGCGCGAGCCCAGGAACGCCGCCGACAACGTGATGCCCTGGCTCAGTCAGCCGACTGACCTCCAGGGCTTTCAGCTCGCGCGGCTTCTTGGGCATCCGAACTAATCTCCAACGTCTTACCCAACTTTATACGCGCGATTGGGTGCGACGACAAGTGCATGGTCTGAGACACCAGCCAAGGCACTTCCCCAATGAAAAACGCCCCTTTCGGGGCGTTCTGGGGGTCGTCTGAGACTTGTATCTGGCGGAAACGGAGGGATTCGAACCCTCGATGCGGCTCTACACCGCATACTCCCTTAGCAGGGGAGCACCTTCGGCCTCTCGGTCACGTTTCCGTATCGGAGCGAGGATTATGCCTCATGCCAATGGCTGATGCGCCCTTGGCAGCTCGAGTTCAGGCAGCGGGCTGGTCGAGGTCGAAGGCGCGGTGCAGCGCGCGAACGGCAAGTTCCATGTACTTCTCGTCGAGCACGACCGAGGTCTTGATCTCGCTGGTGGAAATCATCTGGATATTGATGCCCTCTTCCGACAGCGCACGGAACATCTTGGCCGCGATACCCACGTGGCTGCGCATGCCGATGCCCACGATGCTGACTTTGCAGATGCGGGTGTCGCCCTCGATGCGATCGGTGCCCAGGCTGGGCAGGACCTGGGTCTTGAGCAGGTCCACCGTGCGCGCGTAGTCGTTGCGATGCACCGTGAAGCTGAAGTCGGTGCGGCCATCCTTGGAGATGTTCTGGATGATCACGTCGACTTCGATGTTGGCCTCGGCCACGGCACCCAGGATGGTGTAGGCGATACCGGGCTTGTCGGGCACGCCCAGGATCGAGATCTTGGCTTCGTCGCGGTTGAAGGCAATGCCGGATACGACGGCTTGTTCCATTTGTTCGTCTTCCTCAAAAGTGATCAAGGTGCCGGACCTGGCCTCGTCCTCGATCGGGATGTCCCAGGGCGTGAAGCTGGACAGCACGCGCAGCGGCACCTTGTACTTGCCGGCGAATTCCACGGAACGGATCTGCAGGACCTTGGAGCCCATGGAGGCCATCTCGAGCATCTCCTCGAAGCTCACGGTATGCAGCCGCCGCGCCTCGGGGACCACGCGCGGATCGGTGGTGTAGACACCGTCCACGTCGGTGTAGATCAGGCACTCGGCGGCCTTGAGCGCCGCTGCCACCGCCACCGCCGAGGTGTCGCTGCCGCCGCGGCCGAGCGTGGTGACGTGGCCGTCGCCATCGACACCCTGGAAGCCGGTGATGATGACCACCTTGCCCGCGGCCAGGTCGGCACGCACCTTCTGGTCGTCGATCGATTCGATGCGGGCTTTGGTGTACGCGTTGTTGGTGCGGATGGGGACTTGCCAGCCGGCGTAGCTCACCGCCCCCAGGCCCTCGGCCTGCAAGGCGATGGCCAACAGGCCCACGGAGACCTGCTCGCCCGTGGAGGCGAGCATGTCGAATTCGCGTTGCAGGGCCGACGTGGTGCTGCCGGGCGCCAGTTCCCTGGCCAGTCCGAGCAGGCGATTGGTCTCGCCGCTCATGGCGCTGGGGACGACCACCATTTGGTGCCCCGCCCGCGCCCATTTGGCCACGCGCTTGGCGACGTTGCGGATGCGCTCGGTCGAGCCCATCGACGTGCCGCCGTATTTGTGAACGATCAATGCCATGGAAGAAGGGAGTGTGTGGCGCGCGAAGCTGCCACGAGGTTCGGGGTGGCCGCATGGACTCGGGTAGTCCTGCGCAAAGCCGCGAAATTATATCGCTGGGGTATACCCCAGCCGCTCGCCCGTGCGCTCGACGAAGCCTCGCGCGACCTTGATGCGGATGCGATGGCCGCGCGTGCGGCAGTCGGCGATCTGATCGAGCAATTCATCGAGCTGCGCGGTGCTGGCCGCCACCCCGTGCGAGCCGCGCAGCCAGTGCCGCAAGGCGTTGGCCTGGCGCGCGCGCGGCAGCTGCCGCAGGCCAGGGATGCTGGGCTCGCCGCCCCAGGTGGCGAGGTCCTGTTCGGCCAATGACTCCAGCAGCTCCTGTGCCTGCGCCAGGTGGCGGGCCGAACGCGCGAAGGTCTGCCGGAAGCCGGGAAAGCAGGACTGCAGCGCGGGCAGCAACTGCTGGCGGATGCGGTTGCGGGTGAAGCCCGTGTCGGCATTGCTCGGGTCTTCCACCCAGGACAGGCCCTGCCCTCGCAGGTAGCCCCGCAAGGTGGCGCCGGGCACGGCAAGCAGCGGCCGCTCGAAGGTGATGCCGTGCTTGCGAAACCGTGCCGGCATGGCGGCCAGGCCCGGCAGCCCGGCGCCACGGCTCAAGGCCAGCAACAGGGTCTCGACCTGGTCGTCGGCGTGATGGGCCAGCGCCACGCTGCGAAGCCCGAGCGCGCGTGCCGATTGGGCCAAAGCGCAATACCGGGCGATGCGCGCGGCGTCTTCAGGGCTTTCGCCCAGCGCGTGGCGCGCGTCCACGCGCTGCACATGCAGCGGCACGGAAGACGCGGCGCAGGCCTCGATGCAGTGCCGCTCGAAGCCGGCCGCAGCGGCCTGCAGCCCGTGGTGGACGTGGATGGCGCGCAGTTGCCCCGGCCAGCGACGGGCCAGCGCGACCAGCAAGGCGGTGGAATCGGCGCCGCCGCTGAAGGCCAGGCCCAGCGGCAACTCGGGGTGGAAGGCCTGCAGCGCTCGGTCGATGACCTCGGCTGCGCCGGCTTCAGCGGGTGTCGGCCTTGGTGTCGGTGAAGCGGCCATAGCTTTGCAGCCGCTCGTACCGCCGGTCGAGCAATTCGCGCGGCTTGAGGTCGCTCAGTTGCCGCCAGGCGTCGTTGAGGGCGCGCTTGAGGAATGCGGCCATCTGCTTGTGGTCGCGGTGGGCACCGCCCACGGGCTCGTGCACGATCTTGTCGACCAGGCCGAGCGCCTTGAGGCGGTGCGCGGTGATGGCCATGGCCTCGGCCGCGTCCTGCGCCTTGTCCGAGGTCTTCCAGAGGATGGAGGCGCAACCCTCGGGGCTGATCACGGAGTACACCGAGTACTGAAGCATCAGCACCTGGTCGGCCACCGCGATGGCCAGCGCGCCGCCGGAACCGCCCTCGCCGATGATGGTGGAGATGATGGGCACCTGCAGCTGCGCCATCTCGAAGATGTTGCGCCCGATGGCCTCGGACTGGCCGCGCTCTTCGGCGTCGATGCCGGGATAGGCACCGGGCGTGTCGACGAAGGTGAAGACCGGCAGCCTGAACTTCTCGGCCGTCTTCATCAGGCGCAGCGCCTTGCGATAACCCTCGGGCCGGCTCATGCCGAAATTTCGCGCCGCGCGCTCGCGGGTGTCACGGCCCTTCTGGTGACCGATCACCATGCACGGATTGCCGTTGAAGCGGGCGAGGCCACCGACGATGGACTGGTCGTCGGCGAAGTGCCGGTCGCCGTGCATCTCGATGAAGTCGGTGAAGACCTCGCCCACGTAATCGAGCGTGTAGGGTCGTTCGGGATGCCGTGCGATCTTGGTGATCTGCCAGGGCGTGAGCTCGCTGTAGATGTCCTTGGTCAGCTGCTGGCTCTTCTTGGCCAGCTGGTCGATTTCCTCGGAGATGTCGACGGCGGATTCGGTCTGCACATAGCGCAGCTCGTCGATCTTGCTTTCGAGTTCGGCGATGGGCTGCTCGAAATCGAGAAAGGTTCTCTTGGCCATGTTGTTCTCTCTGTCAGTTCACCACCGTTGCCGAATACCAAGCCGCTTCCGAAGAAGTAGCCAATCCCAGTGCCACCGCGGATCCGGCTCCGCCGGTCCGCCGGTGGCGCCCCCTGGGGGGGAGGCGCCGAAGGCGCTTCGGGGGGATCAATACTCGACCGGCAGCGGGTCGAGCGAGCGCCAAATATACCAAGTGGCCACGCTGCAATAGGGAGCCCAGGCGGCCGCCACTTCCCGCGCGTCGCTGCGGCTGACGGACTCGCCGGAGAAGTAGTTCTGGCTGATGCCGTTGATCAGTCCCACGTCGTCCAGCGGCAGCACGTTGGGCCTCATGAGGTGGAAGATCAGGAACATCTCGGCCGTCCAGCGGCCGATGCCTCGGATGTCGACCAGCTCCGCGATGATGGCCTCGTCGTCCATCTTCTCCCAGGCCGACACCTTGATCGCGCCCGAATCGAAATGCAGGGCGAGGTCGACCAGGTATTCGATCTTGCGGGCCGACAGGCCGGCCGCGCGCATGTCGTCGACCTTGAGCTTGAGCACGTTGGCCGGGGTCATGCGCGGCGGCAGCACCGCGAAGCGGTCCCAGACGGTCTGGGCCGCCTTCACCGAGATCTGCTGCCCCACGATGCTGCGGGCCAGCGTGGTGAAGGCATCGCCACGCGAACGCAGGCAGGCATCACCGAACTGCGGGATAAGCCGCTTCATCACGCGATCCTTGCGCGCCAGGTGGCTGCAGGCGTCTTTCCAGTAAGGGGGCTGGACCGGCTCGACCGGGCTGCCGACAGCGTCGCTCAAGATTGGCTCTCCCAGGTGGTGCCGGCCGGCGAGTCCTTCAGGACAATGCCCTGGGCCAGGAGTTCCGCGCGGATGCGGTCGGCTTCGGCGAAGTCACGCGCCTGCTTGGCCTGCGCCCGGCGTGCGATCAGCGACTCGATGGTGGCCTCGTCCAGCACGGCGCCGCTGCGCAGGAAAGCGCGCGGCTCGTGCTGCAGGAGGCCCAGGCAAGCGCCCAGGGCCTTGAGCAGCCCGGCCACCCGCGGGGAGCGGCCGCGATTGACCTCACCGGCCAGGTCGAACAGCACCGCCACCGCTTCGGGCGTGGCGAAGTCGTTGTCCATGGCCGCCTTGAAGCGGGCGGCGTACGACTCGCTCCAGTCGATGACCACGTCGTCGGCTGGAACGGCATCGAGGGCGGTGTAGAGCCGGCGCAGCGCACCGCGCGCGTCGTCCAGGTGCACGTCGCTGTAATTGAGCGGGCTGCGATAGTGGGCGCGCACGATGAAGAAGCGCAGGGTCTCGGCGTCGAACTTCTGCAGCACCTCGCGAATGGTGAAGAAGTTGCCGAGCGACTTCGACATCTTCTCGTTGTCGATGTTGACGAAGCCGTTGTGCATCCAGAAGCGCGCGAGCGGTGTGTCGTGCGCCCCCTCGCTCTGCGCGATCTCGTTCTCGTGGTGCGGGAACATGAGGTCGGCACCGCCGCCGTGGATGTCGAAAGGCTGCCCGAGCAGTGCGCGGGCCATCGCTGAGCATTCGATGTGCCAGCCGGGCCGCCCGCGGCCGTAGTCACTGTCCCACTGCGCATCGGCGGGCTCACCCGGCTTGGCCGCCTTCCACAGCACGAAGTCGAGCGGGTCTTCCTTGCCTTCGAGCACCGCCACGCGCTCGCCCGCGTGCAATTCGTCGAGCGACTTCCCCGACAGCTTGCCGTAGCCGGGGAAACGGCGCACCGCGTAGTTCACGTCACCGCCTCCGGTGCGATACGCCAGCTGCCGACCTTCGAGCAGCCGGACCAGGTCGAGCATCTGCGGCACGTAGTCGGTGGCCCGCGGCTCGTGCTGCGGGCGCTCGATGCCGAGCGCGTCGAAGTCGCGGTGCATCTCGGCGATCATGCGATCGGTGAGCTGGCGCACGGTCTCGCCGTTTTCCACCGCGCGGCGGATGATCTTGTCGTCGATGTCGGTGATGTTGCGAACGAAGGTCACACGCCAGCCGCTGGCCCGCAGCCAGCGCTGCACCACGTCGAACGCGACATTGGCGCGGGCATGGCCGACATGGCACAGGTCGTAGACGGTGATGCCGCACACGTACATCCGCACGTGGCCGGGCTCGAGGGGAGCGAAATCTTCCAGCGTCCGCGAAAGCGTGTTGTGGATGCGCAGACTCATGGCGTCCTCGCTGCCGCTGCGCGACGCACGAGGCGCCACAGCGGAAGCGATCTGATTCTCAGGATGTTCGGGGGTTGGCCGACGGACCGCTCGAGCGGGGGGCCGTGGCTACAATCGGCCGCAGTATATAGCCCCCTTCCAGCGCCGCGAGTGTGGCGTTCACGCCTCTTGACTCCGAACGGCTTTTCCATTTTCTTCCGCTGGCAACACCATGTGGCTGCGGTGCTGCTGCTGCTTGCCGCTTCCGCGCGTGCAGACACCTATGCCGACATCCAGGCCCTGGTGCGCGACGGCCGCCCTGCCCAGGCCCTCGAGCGTGCGGAGCAGGCGCTGGCCGAGCAGCCCCGCGATCCGCAGTTGCGCTTCCTGCGTGGCGTCATCCTCTCCCAGGCCGGCCGCACCGACGAAGCCCTGGCGGTCTTCACTGGCTTGACCCAGGAATATCCCGAGCTGCCTGAACCGCACAACAACCTGGCCGTGATCCACGCGCAACGCGGCGAACTGGACAAGGCCCGCAGCGCACTGGAAGAGGCGCTGCGGGCCAACCCGGGCTATGCCGTCGCGCATGAGAACCTGGGCGACATCCATGTCCGGCTGGCCGGCCGCTCGTACCGCCGGGCCGCGCAACTGGAGGCGGGCAATGCGGCTCTGCCGCGCAAGCTGTCGCTGGTGGCGGAACTGCTCGAGCCAAAGCGAGCCGCGGAGTCAGCCGGCCGCTAGCCACGCCCATCACAGCGCCACCGCAGGCCCATCCGCTTTTTCGCGGGCCAAGGCGAGCATGCAAGGTGGTAACCTCCCGCGCGAGCCGGAGGGCGCGGCCAGTGGCCATACGTCAATCAAGGAGTAACGCATGAACCCATCGGCAAGCCGCCTGACCCGACGCGCAGTCGCCGCATGCCTGGCCGCCGCGACCCTGTGCGTCAGCAGTGGCGCGTACGCCGAAGAGAATGCGCCACGGGTCAAGCTGGTCACCAGTGCTGGCGAAATCGTGATCGAGCTTTATCCCGACAAGGCGCCAAAGACCGTGGCCAACTTCCTGCAGTACGTGCGAGACAAGCACTACGACGGCACGATCTTCCACCGCGTCATTCCCAATTTCATGATCCAGGGCGGCGGCTATGACCGCCGCTATGACGAGAAGCCGACGCGCGCCCCGGTGGCGCATGAAGGCCGCGAGGCCCTGGAAAAAGGCGGCCCACGCAACGTGCTGGGCGCCGTGGCGATGGCGCGCACCGGCGACCCCCACTCGGCCAGCGCGCAGTTCTTCATCAACACCAAGGACAACGCCTTCCTCGATCCCATCGTGATTCCGCCGGGCGATCCCGTGCCGCGCTTCGAGTACCAGGGCCGCGTGTACGAGAACGTGCCGCGCGATGCGCTGCTGCGCGCGCCGCAGCTGTACGGCTACACCGTCTTCGGCAAGGTGGTCAACGGCATGGACGTGGTGCGCAAGATCGAGTCGATGCGCACCGGCGCCGGCGGCCCATTCCCAAGCGACGTGCCGCGCACCCCCGTCGTGATCAAGTCGGCGACCGTCGTGTCCTGACCCACCCGCTTTCCCGAAAAACCAGGCATCCGCTTTCCAGGAGGACTCATGCCCCATCCCAAGGTCGAACTCCACATCGCCGACTACGGCGTCGTCACGATCGAACTCGACATCGACAAGGCACCCAAGTCGGTCGCCAACTTCCTGCACTACGTGCGCAAGGGCCACTTCAACGGCACCATCTTCCACCGCGTCATTCCGGGCTTCATGATCCAGGGCGGCGGCTTCGACACCGGCATGAACCAGAAGCCCACCGATGCGCCGATCGAGAACGAGGCCAACAATGGCCTGAAGAACGACAAGTACACGGTGGCCATGGCCCGCACCCAGGCGCCCCACTCCGCCACCGCGCAGTTCTTCATCAACGTGGCCGACAACGCGTTCCTGAACCACACCGCCCCCAGCATGCAGGGCTGGGGCTATGCCGTGTTCGGCCGCGTGGTCGGCGGCACCGACGTGGTCGACCGCATCGAGTCGGTCAAGACCGGCCGCCGCGGCTTCCATGACGACGTGCCCAAGGACGAAGTGCTGATCGACAAGGCCGTCGAGGTCTGAGGCCTCGAGCCCCCGTGCACGGCCAGCCGCCCGATGCCTTCCCGGTCCTGGCTGCCAGGCCGGGCTGGGCCGCGGTCGACCTGATCTCCGACCTGCACCTGCAGGCGGAACAGCCCGCCACCTTTTCCGCCTTCCGGCACCACCTGCAGTCGACCCCGGCCGACGCCGTGTTGGTACTGGGCGACCTGTTCGAAGCCTGGGTGGGTGACGACGCGGCGATCGAGCCCGGCTTCGCCGCCGACTGTGCGGCCGTGCTCCGGCAGGCCAGTGCCCGGCGGCCCGTCTATTTCATGCCGGGTAACCGGGACTTCCTGCTCGGTCCCGACATGGCCGCGCGCTGCGGCATGGGCCTTCTGTCCGATCCGACCGTCCTGGTCTTCGGCGGGCGGCGCTGGCTGCTCAGTCATGGCGACATCCTGTGCCTGGCGGACACGGCCTACCAGCGCTTTCGCGAGCAGGTCCATGCGCCCGAGTGGATCGCGCACTTCCTGCGCAAGCCCCTGGTGCAGCGCGAGGCCTTGGCGCGCCAGATGCGCGAGGCCAGCCGCGTCCACCAGCAGGCCTTGCCGGCCTACGCCGACCTCGACCCGGAGGCGGTGCGCCGATGGCTTGTCGCCGCGGGCGCAGGCACGATGATCCACGGCCACACCCACCATCCGGCCGACCACGACCTGGGCGACGGGCTGCGCCGACTGGTGCTCAGCGACTGGGACCTGGAGCCCACGGCCGTCGCACCCCGGGCGCAAGTGATGCGCCTGCACGCCGACGCTGCGCCCGAGCGCATCGACCTGACCGCCTGATGTTCGGCTGGTGGCGCAAGCGGCCGCCGCCGCCCATACCCGAGGCCTTGTGGCAAGGCGTGCTACGCGCCTATCCGTTCCTGGCCCGCCTGCCGACCTCCGAACGCGACCGCCTGCGCGAGCTGAGTGCGCGGTTCCTGCAGGAAAAGGAATTCCACGGAGCGAACGGACTGGTGATCACCGACGAGATCGCCCTGGCCATCGCCGCGCAAGCGGTGCTGCCCGTGCTGCACCTGGGGCTGTCCGGGTACGACGACTTCGTGGGCATCGTCGTGCATCCCGATGAGGTCGTGGCGCGTCGCATCCAGACCGACGAAGCCGGCGTGGTGCACGCCTACAGCGAGGTGCTGTCCGGCGAGGCCATGGAGCGTGGCCCGGTGATGCTCACCTGGTCGCAGGTCCAACCGAGCGACACACACGCGCAGGCCGGCTACAACCTGGTCATCCACGAGTTCGCGCACAAGCTGGACATGCACAACGGCGGCGCCGACGGCTGCCCCACCCTGCCCCGCGGCCTGCGGCGGCGCTGGCGCGAGGTGATGCAGGCCGAATACCGCGCGTTTCGCGAGAAGGTCATCCTGCACGAGCGCTTCGGGGCCGAAGCGCCCTGGCTGGATGCCTACGGTGCCACCGATCCCGGCGAGTTCTTCGCCGTGGCCTGCGAAGCCTACTTCGTCAATCGCGAGCGCTTCGCCGCCGAGTTCCCCCGGCTGCTGGAGCTGTTCGACCGCTTCTTCGTGCCGGGGGGCTGAGCCCCCCCCCCCCCCCGGATCAAGCGCGCAGCAAGACCTTCAGCACGTTCTGCAGGCGGCGCGCGGAGGCCGCGTCGTACGCGCTGCCCAGCACCCGGGCCACGTCCTGGCCCCAGGTCTGCGCAGGCGACGGATCGTTGCGACGCGTCAGCAGCTTGAGCTGCAGCGCACGACGGGCGTCCAGGTGCTCGGCCGGGGTGGGGACCTCGGCGGCGATCTCCAGCCGCAGCAGGGCTTCGCCGGCATCACCGCCAGGCGCGGCGCCCAGCGCCTGGACCCAGCCGCTTCGCACGGCCGGGGGCACGGACTTGCCCAGCTCGCTCTGAGGGGGCACCTGCTCGGCGCTGCGCTGTTCCCAGGCCGCCATCAGCTGGCCGAGCGCCTCGCCGTGCGCCTGCGCGGCCAGCTTGCGCAGGGCCTGTTGCGCGTGATCCAGGGCGTCTCGTTGGGCGCGGAAGGCCACGTCGCCCAATCGAGGGCCGCGGTCCTCCGCGCCACGATCGCCGAAGCGCGGGCCCCGACCCGCGTCGCGACCACCCGCGGGCGGCCGGTCGCCAAAGCGGCCACCCGGCGCGCCGGGCTTGCGGTCGCCGAAACGTCCGCCCCGCCCCGGAGGCGTCGGCTCGTCCTTCTTCATGCCCGGACGGTCGTCGCCGCGACGGGCGATCACGGGCTTGGGCGCCGGCTTGGGCGGCGGCGCGGCGGCGGTTTCGCCTTCCGGCGCCGCTGCTGCATCGGCTGCGGCGCTGCCTTCAGCCGGCGATTCCGACGTGGCCGCGGGCGGCGCGGCCTGGACCCGTGCCTCGGCCTGGCCCTTCAAGGCCGCATCAAGCTCGGCCATGGCAGTGCGAATCTTCTGGGCATCGCCCGTGGCGTTGGCAGCCTCGAGCGCCTTGGACGCCTCGAGCACTGCCCGGTCGCGCTCGCTCAGCGATGAGGCGGCCCGTTCCCGCTCCTCGCTCTTGCGGTTGAAGGCTTCGTCCAGCGGCTTGCGGAACGCGTCCCAGAGCTTCTGCTCGTGCTTGCGTTCCAGCGGCACGGTCTGTGCCTCGGCCTGCCAACGCTGCTGCAGCGACTTGACCGCATCGATGCGAAGCTGAGGCGCCGCTCCCAACGCCTTGGCCTCGTCGATCATGGCGTGCCGCCGCTCGAGGCTTTGCTTCTGGATCGCCGCAAGTGGCGCTTCGGCGGCACTGATGGCCTCCTTCCATTGCGGCTGCAGCTCGGCGAAGGCCTTCTCGCTCAGGTGGCCGGCTTCGCGCCAGCGCTGCTCGAAATGATGGACGGCGCGTCCGAACCCCTTCCAGTCGCCGCCTGCCGCCGTGGGATGATCGGCGGCCCAGGCACGGACTTCGTCGATGAGGGCGAGGCGCCGGGCACGGTGCTCGGCCGATTCGCTCTTCACCTTCTCCAGCCAGGCTTCCACGACCTTGTAGGCCTGATTGCAGGCCTCGTCGAAGCGCTTCCAGAGGGCGTGATTGGGCGCGCCGCCCTGGTCCAGTTGTTTCCATTGCTCGCGCAGGCTTCGCAGCTGCTCCTGCATCTTGCGACCACCGTAACGGGGTTTGCGGACCAGCGCCGCTTCAGCGGACTCCGCCGAAGCGGGTTCGGCGGCAGCACCCTCGTCGGTCGCGGCCTCCGCGCCAGCCGTTGCCTGTTCGGCCGCCCCGCCGTCGGCCGGGCTTTCAGCGGCGGCCGGTCGGGCCGCCTGAGCAGGCACCTTTTCGAACAGGGCTTCAGCCTTCGCCACGAGTTCCTGGCGCAGTTGATCCGTGCGCCAGCGCTGCCAGCCTTCCATCTCACCCGCGGCTGCCAGGGCTCCATGGGCCTGCGTCTCGAGCTTGTCGTCGACCAGCTTGCCGTGTTCCTTGAGGGCGGTACGCAGCGCGGCGGCGGCTCCGGCACTGGCCTTGCCGTGTCCTTGCTTGACCTCCTCCTCCAGTCGCTGCAGGGCGGCAGCGACCGCTTCATTGGCTTGCAGCCGCACCTGCGGATCGACCTTGGCCTTGGCCGGCTTGTCGGGCGCCACCTCGGGCGCCAGCCCGCGCGCCGCGCGCAATTCATCGGCCCAGACCGGCACCGGCGGCAGCGGCGCGGCCGGATCGGCGTCGGCCGCGGCAGCCTGTTGCAGCGCGCTCTGGAAAGCTTCCCAGACGGCCTGGAGCTGACTGCGCGAAGCATCCAGCAGTGGCGGAAAACGCGGATCCACACTCGACCAGCCGGGGTCCTGCACCAGGGCATCGGCCTGCGCCTGCCACTCGGGCACATCGGTGCGCAGGGCGTCGGCGGCCACCTGGGCGTCGCGCCAGGACTTGGTGGAGAGCACTTCGATCCGCTGCGCCAGCAACACGGCCGCCTCCCGCTGGACCTGGACCCGGTGGTGCAGGTCCTCGATGGCGCGGATCCGCTCGTTGAGCTGCGCCTTCAGGCCGGACAGCGGATCGCGACTAAGGGGCGCGCCGGCCTTGGCGGCATCGCGCTGCCAGGCCATCGCGTCGGCGATGTTGAGCTTGTCGTGGGCCAGTAGCGCCTCGGCTTTGGCCTGCCACTCGGCGGCGATGGCTTCCTGCCCTTTGGCGCGCTTGATTTCGTCCAGGCGCTCGCGCACCAGGCGGGCCGCCCCCTTGTCACGGCCGCTGAGTTCCCGGAAGACCTCTTGCATCTGCTCGGGTGCGGGATTGGACGCCAGCCATTCGCGCAGGCGGGAGGCGCGCTCGCCCGAAGTCGGGGCGGTGAACGCGCCACCGGTCAGCGCGTCCAGCGCCTGGGTGTCGTGGGATTTGAGCGTGGCTTGGGTCACTGTCTTGTCTTGGCCGCGGCAGGCGGCTGTCGTGGAGGCAAAGCGCTATTCTCGCCGCGATTGCCCGCATCGGAATCCGCGCGGCCCGGCCCGAAAAAGATAGCCCGGCAGGGACGCGAGTCCCTGCCGGGCCGGTGGCGGTCGGCGCGAAGCCTCGCCGCCTGTCGCGGGATGGGAGCTTGATTGTCCCGCCCGCTTCCGGAGGCAACGATTGCCTCCAACGAGTTGCCGGGGCCGCCTGCAGCGGTTGATCCGGCGCGCCCGAGGAATCGGGCGAAGCCAGATTACTCCCCCACCGATCATCAAGGCCAATCTCACTTGTCAATCGCCGAACGAAGGTCGATTGAGGCCGCGCGAGCAAGTCGACACTCCGCCCAGGCACATACTGCCGAGTGAATCCAGAATAAAGAAGTGCGCTCTTATTCTTGACCAGATATTAGACCGGCTTCTAGAATCCGCCCGCCTCCGCCCGCTGGCGCTGGGGCATCCTCACCCCGCTGCCGGTCCCGGCGCGGTCCGTCCCGCAGCAGCAAGCCTCGCGGGCCGGCTTCGAAGCCGGGTGTACCACCCATCGAGGAGTCCTCCGGACGGCACACGTCGACCGGCAACGGGCTCCCCGCTAGAAAGGAAGTGCCATGACAGCGCCAGGAACCATCCTCGACGGAGTCAAAGTCTTCGCGTCCGACGTGGCCCAGGGCTTTTTCGAGATCACCCATAACGGGTTCGCCGTGCTCGGGCTTCTGGTGGTGGTCGCAGGCCTCGGCCTGGGCACCCGGCCCGAACTGCGGGAGGCCGGTGAACTCCACCTGATGGACTGGCTGCAGGCCCGCAAGGCCGACGCCATGGGCCTGGTGCCCGACCTCACTGGCATTGCCCGCAGCACCGCCGCCGACCCCAAGGATCTGCCCGACCAGCAAGCCGCCGTCGCTTACTGGCTCAGCCGCAAGTACCGCGTGGCCCCCGAGCCGCTCAGCGCCATCGTGGCCGAAGCGTACGAAATCGGCGTTCGGGCCAAGCTCGATCCCACGCTGATCCTGGCCGTGATGGCCATCGAGTCGGGATTCAACCCCTTCGCGCAGAGCAACGTCGGCGCCCAGGGGCTCATGCAGGTCATGACCAAGGTCCACAGTGACAAGTACGAGTTGTTCGGTGGCCGACTGGCGGCATTCGACCCGGTCTCCAACCTGCGCGTGGGCGTGCGGGTGCTGCAGGAATGCATCCAGCGCGCCGGCTCGCTGGAGGCCGGGCTGCGTTACTACGTGGGGGCGGCCAACCTGCCGGACGACGGCGGCTATGCAGCCAAGGTCCTGGCCGAACACGACCGCCTGAAGCAGGTGGCCGCCGGCCGCAACATCTCCCCCTTCGGTGCCACGCCGCTGCGAACGAACAGCCCGGCAGGCCCGGCGCCACTGCCCGACAACGAAGCGCGCGTGGCTGCCGCATCCCTGTCCTGAACTACACTAGCCCGGCGCGCGACTGGCGATAGGCGCGGCACTCCAGCGACGGCGTCGCCACGGGGTGGCCGGCGCCGACGTGGGTCACCACGGGGGAGCGTGCCGCCGGAGCATCCGGCGTTCAGCCGTTCGCCTGGGCAGCCCTTGTTTCGTGAACAGGGATCATCGTCTGTCAGGACTGCCGCCGTGTACGACCGCAACATCCTCATCGAACAAACCGACCCCGAGCTTTTCGCTGCCATCCAGGCTGAGAACCGCCGCCAGGAAGAACACATCGAGCTGATCGCCAGCGAGAACTATGCCTCGCCCGCCGTGATGGCGGCCCAGGGTACCCAGCTGACCAACAAGTACGCCGAGGGCTACCCGGGCAAGCGCTACTACGGCGGCTGCGAAAACGTGGACGTGGCCGAGCAACTGGCGCTGTCCCGCCTCAAGCAGCTGTTCGGCGCCGACGCGGCCAACGTGCAGCCGCATTCCGGCGCGCAAGCCAACGAAGCCGTGTTCCTGGCGTTCCTCAAGCCCGGCGACACCATCATGGGCATGAGCCTGGCCGAGGGCGGCCACCTGACCCACGGCATGGCCCTCAACATGAGCGGCAAGTGGTTCAACGTGGTCTCGTACGGCCTGAACGACAAGGAAGAAATCGATTACGACGCCATGGAGCGCAAGGCGCGCGAGAGCCGCCCCAAGCTGATCATCGCGGGGGCCTCGGCCTATGCGCTGCGCATCGATTTCGAGCGCTTCGCACGCGTGGCGCGCGAGGTCGGCGCCATCTTCATGGTCGACATGGCCCACTACGCCGGCCTGATCGCCGCGGGCGTGTACCCGAATCCGGTACCGCATGCCGACGTCGTGACCTCCACCACCCACAAGAGCCTGCGCGGCCCCCGCGGCGGCATCATCCTCATGAAGTCCGAGCACGAGAAGGCGATCAACAGCGCCATCTTCCCGGGCCTGCAGGGGGGGCCGCTGATGCACGTCATCGCGGCCAAGGCCGTGGCCTTCAAAGAGGCGCTCGCCCCCGAGTTCAAGACCTACCAGCAGCAGGTCGTGCGCAATGCGCAGGTCGTCGCCGAGACGCTGGTGCAGCGTGGCCTGCGCATCGTGAGCGGTCGCACCGAAAGCCATGTGATGCTGGTGGACCTGCGCGCCAAGGGCATCACCGGCAAGGAAGCCGAGGCCGTGCTGGGCGAGGCCCACATGACCATCAACAAGAACGCCATCCCCAACGACCCGGAAAAGCCGATGGTGACCAGCGGCGTGCGCATCGGCACCCCGGCCATGACCACGCGCGGCTTCGGCGAAGAGGAAGCCCGCCTGACCGCCCACCTGGTCGCCGACGTGCTGGACAAGCCGCGCGACCCGGCCAACCTGCAGGCGGTTCGCGAAAAGGTCAACGCCCTGACGCGCCGCTTCCCGGTCTATCGATAACCCGGCCACGAGGCGCCCGCCATGAAATGCCCCTTCTGCGCCAACGTCGAAACCCAGGTGGTCGAGACCCGCGTTGCCGAAGACGGCAATTTCATCCGGCGGCGCCGGCAGTGCAGCCACTGTGAAAAGCGCTTCACCACCTACGAAAGGCCCGACGTCAACTTCCCGGCCGTGGTGAAGAAGGACGGCCGCCGCATCGAATTCGACCGCGGCAAGCTGGTGGCGTCGCTCAGGCTGGCCCTGCGCAAGCGGCCCGTGAGCACTGAGCAGGTCGACCGGGCCGTCGAGCGCATCGAGGAAAAGCTGCTGAACCTCGGGCTGCGCGAGGTGCCGTCCTCGGGCATCGGCGAGCTGGTCATGCGCGAGCTCAAGAAACTCGACAAGGTGGCTTATGTTCGCTTCGCGAGCGTGTACCGCAGCTTCGAGGACGTGGACGAGTTCAAGACGCTGGTGGACGAGGTGCGCCGCTAGGAGCGCCGGCATTCGCCGCCGGCTGCCATCGAGTGCCTGTTCAGCGCCAGCACTCCGCCGCAGGCGAGCCACTTCGGGTCGTCCCCGCTCGCACGCCCGCCTGGTTCAAGGTCAGGGTCAGGCAGTCGTCCGTTGCACTGACCGGCTTGGCCGTGAGGGTGAAGGTCGTGGCATCCGAGACGCTCACCAGAACGTGCGCGGCCTTGTCTGCCGCCGCGCCCGCTGGCGAGTTCTGCAGCCTGGCCGGCAGGCTCGCCCCCACATAGGTGCTCTTCACGGCGTAGTAGCGGTGCATGAATTGCGCCGCTTCCATCAGGGTCGAGCGTGCCTCGGCGCGCTTCGCACGCTGGATGTAGCTGGTGTACGAAGGCAACGCGACCGCGGCCAGGATGCCCACGATCGCCAGCACCATCAGCAGTTCGAACAAGGTGAAGCCGCGGGCTGCCGGGCGGTGTTGCATGGCTTGCTTCATTTGAACGGCAGGTCGTTGACCAGTCGGCGCCACACCCGGTCTTGAACCTGCCGCGTGGCTGTCGTGAACTGGATCTTCCTCGACCCGCCGGTGCTCTGGATGCTCGCGGTCTGCTTGCCATTGGCGGACGCCCCGATCAGCACCGCGTCCACGCCGTCCGAGGAGGTGCCCCAGCCGACCACCGCACCGGCGTCGCTCGCATCGATGGTTCCGTCGCCGTTGACGTCGATCAGCGGACTGGAGAAGGCTGCGCCGCTGAAGGGTGGCACCACCAGGTTGATGCCCCGCGCGGTGGAACCCCGGCACGGAACCGGCTCTCCAGGGGTCACCAGACCCAGCAGGACACCGGCAGTTCCGACCCGCAGGGTGGGCTGCAGGGCGCGCAGCCCCGCGTAGTCGGGCAAGTCGAGAGGAATCATCCAGCCATGCTGCGCCTTCCAATCCACCGGATCACCCGAAATGCTGAAGAACGGCGTTGCCCCCTGCGGCGGCGTGCCCTGGCCCGCGCTGCCGCCCATGTGGCGCGACAGCTTCCGGCCCTGCAGCATCGGCGGGCGAATCGCGACAAACGGCTTGTTGCCCGATTGATCGCGGACGGCATAGATCGCCTGGACGTCCGTCGAGCCGGCATCGGCCGCCGTGATGAGCCGCCCCGTACCGAAAACGAGCAGCTTGCCCCCCGCAGGGTGGTCGAGCACCAGAGGGGGCTGCAGGATGGGCTGGGAGTTGTCGCCCTCGAAGAGCGCCTTGCCGCCGCCCGCAATGCGGAAGCGAGCCACGGCGGAGGCGTCGTACTCGAACTTCCACATGCGTCCTTTCAGGTCACCCGCGTACAAGGCCGTGATCTGGCCCGCGGCGTCCCGCACGGCGCTGACCCCGCCCAAGCCCCCTTCCTTCAGGTCGATGTCGATCTTCTCGAAGCGGCCGGTCGCGATGTCCACCACCAGCAAGGCCGTGCTCGAGGTGCCATAACCGTTGCCGAAGATCGCCTTCCATTCCCCGTTGGGCAGCACCCCCACCTCGATCGGGAAGAACAGGTGCCCGATGGATGGGTCCGAGATCTCCCAGCGCACCTTGTCGGGGTTGGCCGACTCGGGGTCGGTGATGTCGATGGCAAAGACGGCGCGCGGGCCGGCACCCGTCGATCCCAGGAGAAGGTTGCGCCAGGCGCCGCCTGCGCCGCCTGCGCCGTCCTTCAGGTACACATCGGCCTCCCGCAGCACGCCATCCACGAAATACCGATGCTCGTCGGCCAAGCCATAGCCCTCGGAAACGAGCGATTTCAGATGCGCGTGCGCGCTGCCTGGCACATAGGCGAACACCTCCACACCGTCCTTCGCTGGATCGCCGGTCATGCTGTCTCTGAAGCCGTGCAGCATGCCGGCATTGCCGCCGATATAGACGGTGCGGGCGCGTTGGGACTTGAGGGCGCGGTAGTCCGTCCACGCCGCACCCCCAATTGCCAAGCCGCCATACTCCACCGCCACACGCTCGCCGGCGACCAGGGGCGGGCTGTTGATGAAGTCGCCCAGTGGATGCTGCCGCCTGCGAAAGCCCTCCGCTCCTTCGTTACTGCGGTCGCCGCGCACGTAGTTCAGCTGGTTCTCGGTACCGATGCGGCTGCGGGTTTGCGCGCTGAGCGCCGACCACTTGAACGGCACGGCCTTCGGCGGCTCAGTGCCGGCGTCCCAGGTGACGATCTGGCGAGCGTCTGCCGTTGGCAACCCTTTTTTTGCAGACCACGCAAGCCCCTTGACCTGCCCGTCCGCGTCGAGTTCGAACGCCTCGACATCACCGATCCAGATGCCGGTGCGATAGCTGGCGCGGTACTTGCGCGTGCCGTCGGCCAGTTCTCCGGAGGAGGCGGCCACGCCGGTTTCGAGCAACTCACGCTGGACCACCAGGTTGAGGGCTTCCCGAATTGCATCGGACAACTCGGTTGCGTTCGTCGCGCTGAAGTAGCGGCCACGACTGTTGAGCGCGGCATGCCAAAGATCATCGATCTTGTCGCTAGTCCAGCTTTTCTGTCTGGAGGCAAGCGCGGGCAGGTCGGTGGCCGGATCGAGCGTGCCAGTCACGCCTAACCCAATCATCAGATTGCTCATGCCCTGCCAAAAGGATGGGTCGTCGGGCGTAGGTGGAACCTCGTTGGGAATAGCCGGCTGCAGATCTTCCCGCCAATAGTGCATGGCGAAGTCGGCCAGGGTGTCCGACTGCGTGTCCGAGTACGGCGCGTGCGGTCTGTACTGGAAGGATTCCCCCCCCGACCTCTGCACCAAGGGGCCGGTGCCACCATCGATGTTGCCGATACCCACGAAGCGATCCTCAACGGACCAGTACCCGTCGGTCACCAGCAGGTGGTAGGCACGGCGGCAACTCTTGGTTTCCGTGCTGGAGGTGTCGCCCGGCTTGTCGGTCCATGGGCCACCGGCCGCGGACGTCTGGTAGTAGGTGCCGACCGCCCGCACCGCCTCCCGCAGCGGCGTGCCGCTCTCGGGCACGACGGACTCCAGCCAGCTGAAGGCCTGGCTTTTCCGCTTGGGCGTGTAGTCGCGCACGCCGGATTCGACGATTTCCGCTTTGCTCAGGCGTCCATATCCGAGCCGGATGCTGTCTTGCAGTCCGTACAGAGTCTCGGCCATGGCCGCTTTGGCCAGCAGCATCCTCGAGCGGTAATAGGCGTACCAGTTGGCGAAGTTTCGGCGCTCCTCGGCCTGGCTGCACGAACTCCCCGCACAGTCGGTACGTCCCGGGTAGCGGGTGAAGGATGTCGCGGCTTCCGAGTTCAAGTCGAACTCGCGGTAACTGTCCTTTTTGTAGGGATCGCGGTAGTTGCCTGCGCCGTCACGCTGCAAGACATAGTAGAGCCCCGGGTTGAAGGATTGGCTGCTCTTCCCGCAGCTGTTCGGATCGCGCTCGGTGTAGCACCAGACCGCCTCATACGAATTCAGTTGCGCGGAAAAATCCAGCCTGGTGACACCCGCGGCTGACGGGTCCAGGGGGACAGCCGACCAGTTGATATCGCGCAGACGCGACCCGTCGGCCTGGCGCCAAGGCAGGTATCGCACGCGCGGGTCGTAGTAGATGGTGTTGGTGTCGGCCGAGCGCAAGAAGGGCTGTTGCCACACGCTGGAACCCGTGACACCCGCCACCACCCACACTTCATTTTCAGATTGCCTGCCGTTGTCCTTCGGGTGGAGCTTGCCGCCGAGCGGCATGATCACCTCGAAGCGGCCGACCTTGTGCGTCTTGCGCCTGTCCGGCATGTACGTGTTGCGCATCGAGCCCGAATCGTCCAGCGTGATCATCACGTTGGGTTTGACGCGAGCCGCCGCCGGACTCAAGAGGGGTACTTGAGAAGGCGGGGCCGGCACGGTTTGCGCCAGCCCGGTAGCGGCAATGCAGCCACCCCACGCGCATGCAAGACACCACGCCATTCGCAGGCGGTCCCGAAAATACGGTACAGGCAAGGTGTTCTCCCTCGGTTACTGGAGCGCCAGAATCGATTGCAGCCAGACCACGGCCCCGGCCTTGGTTCGACCATCGGGCTCCGCGTCGTAGCCCGCACTGAATCCGCGAGCCGTCACCAGGTACACCGTGTTGACGGCACCGGCCACCTGGAGCAATTCGACGAAACACTGCGGGTTCTTCTTGGGCGGTTGCGAACCGCTCACGAGCGTGCCGGGCACATCCTTGGCAGCGCCGATGCCCGTGCTGGTCCAGGCCGCCGGCTTTCGCCATGTGCCCGCTCCAATTCCGGCGGTCGTCGACAGGTCGGTGTCCTCGAACCCCGGTTCGCGCTGCGCCTTCTGCAGCTCGGATTCGCAATAGCTCAACGCCAACTCGGCGTACTGCTGCGCGAGCGCCTCCTGCCGCATGTTGCTGGAGACCTGCCGCGCGGATCCTGCCATGCGCATGGCCGTCGCCGCTCCCAACCCGATCAAGACCAGGATCACCAACGCGATGATCAGCACGTTCCCGCGGTGGCAGGTGACGCAAGGCGATGAACGGGCCCGGCGCATCAATTCGCCACCTTGCGTCGCACCGCTGCCGTGGAGAAGAACGCCCGGTACAGGCGCTTGTCGCTCGGTGTCTGCGCCAAACCGGAGCAGTCCGTGTAGCCGAGGTCATCCTCGTCCGTCAGCACCGGGCTCGCGCTTCGCATCAACACGCAGATCCGCACGGCGACCACCTGGCTCCAGTTCGTCACATCGGCTGCGGTCACGTACCGCACCGGATGTTGCGTCGAGCGATCGGCCCGATTCCAGTTACTCGCCTCGCCATAGCGCAGGCCCAAGGCGGAGACGTTCTCGATCAAGGGCTCCGGATTGCCGCGGTCGCTGCCGCAGTACAGGCTGGGGATCCCGTCGACGGTGCGCACGAAGTAACGGTGGCTCGCCGACTGTGGATCCGCCGCTGGAATGCTGGTGCCGGTGCAATCGATCGGAAGATTGGCCCCGGTCAAGGCACTGGTGAACGGATCGAGTTCGAGGTTCACCTCGATCGCGGGGCCCTGATCTCCCTTGCCATTGGTCGCGTTGGCGTGGCAGGTCGCATTCGCGAAACCGACGGTGGCGTCCGCCAGGGCGTTGTCGCACCCTTTGATGGGATTGAACGCGGTTTGCTTGAAGGCCAGCTGTCCATTGACGTCGTCGACCTGTTTGACGTTCACGAGCCCGGCCATCTGCACGTCACGCGACATCAGTTGAAGCGCCAGCTGGGCTTCTTCGGTCATGCTGGCCAAGGCGGCCGTCATGCGCCCGCTGTTCGCGCTGGAGCGATACGCCGTGAGGACGGCTCCGAGCACGAACAAGCCGATGGCCATGGCTACAAGCAGCTCGATCAGGCCGATTCCGGCTTGCGCAGCTCGCTTCATAGCTTGACCCGCAGGAAGAGGCATTGGATGCCGTCGCCCGCGCTTGCCTTGAGCTGGGCACAGTCCGTGGTGTCCGCCACATCCTCGTCACTGGCGCTGGCGGGGTCGCGCCAGGCCAGCCACAGCCGAATCACGTCGGTGACGATGGCATCCTTCTCGATGTAGACGGAGCCTTCCGGCAACAGCGCGCGAACGGACTGGCGCCATTGAAGCAGGTCGTCGGCCGCGATCTCCGCCGCACTGCAAGTGACGGCTTTCGTCGCGCAAGCCGGCTCCGTCTTCGGCACCTGCGCCTGGCCTGACCACGAGTTGGTGAACACGTAGTCCCCCGCCTGGTCTCGTCCCCCATTGGCTCGCATGCGCTCCACGATGTCCGTGGCCAGCTGGGTTGCCACGCTGGCGTGATGGGTCTGCTTGACGCTGCGCAGCGCGCTGAGGTGCGACGCGACCAGGGCCAACAGGCCGATGGAGGTGACCGCGATGGCGACCAGCAGCTCGATCAGGCCGACGCCTCGCGCGCGGCTTCGGCGGATCAGCATGGAGTCGTTCCCTCGGGCAGCAGCACCACGCGCCCCCGGCCGGACACCTTTGCGCATCGGCTGATCTCGGGGTCGGCACCGCTGGCCTTGATGCTCACGCTGGCGTAGACGCCGTTGGCCAGCCCATTCGGGTGGAAGGTGAAGGACGACGGGGTTGCGCCGCGATCGACCAGCAGCTCCCGCAGGCCCCTGGCGGCACCCTGCACCCTCAGAACCGCCTCGCCGGCGTCGACCAGGCGGTTGGCATCTCGGTCTGCGAAGACGATCCAGCCGCCCCGCCAGTCCTTGCTGTGGGTGCACGCGAGGCCATCGCTGCTGCCGCAGACCGAGACAGGATGCCCCCGCTTCAGCGCCTCGGTCCGCGCATACCGGAAGTCAGCCATGAAGTCCGCGGCCGCCGATTCGACGGCGCGCCGTGCCAGCAGCGTCCGGAAGCTCGGCGCGGCAATGGCCGCAAGGATGGCGGCGATGCTCAGCCCCACCATCAACTCGATCAACGTCAATCCTCGCTCGCTCCCCATGCCCATTCAAACTTAAATTTCGAGACGCGAACTTTAGCGTGCATCCGGCTCAGTCGACAATCTTGTTTTCGCCGCCGCCCAACCGATGCCACAGCCCCCTGCCCTGCCCCCGCCGATCGAACGCGCGCTGGTCCTCGCACGCAACCACGCCACGCACACCCCTCCCAACCCGAGCGTGGGCTGCGTCATCACGGCACCCGACGGCACGGTGCTCGGGGAAGGGCACACCCAGCCCACGGGGGGTCCGCACGCCGAGGTCATGGCTTTGCGCGATGCGGCCTCGCGCGGCCACGACACGCACGGCGCCACGGCCTGGGTCACGCTGGAGCCCTGCTCGCACGTGGGGCGCACCGGCCCCTGCTGTGAGGCCTTGGTCACGGCCGGCATCGCCCGCGTGGTCGCCTCGGTCGGCGACCCCAATCCCCGGGTGGCAGGTCGCGGCTTTCAGCGCCTGCGCCAGGCAGGCGTGGAGGTCGAGATCGGTCCCGGAGCCGAAGCCGCGCGCGAGCTCAACCTCGGCTTCTTCAGCCGCATGGTCCGCGGCATGCCGTGGGTGCGCATGAAGATCGCCGCCTCGCTCGACGGCACCACCGCGCTCAGCAACGGGACCAGTCAATGGATCACCTCCGAGGCCGCGCGTCGCGATGGCCACGGCTGGCGCGCTCGCGCCGGCGCGGTGCTCACCGGCATCGGCACCGTGCTGGAGGACGACCCCATGCTGGACGTGCGCCTGGTCGAGACCACGCGCCAGCCGCTGCTGGTGGTGGTCGACAGCCGGCTCGAGCTGCCTCCGGGCGCCCGGCTGCTGCAGCCGGGGCGCGCGGTGCTGGTCTACACCGCCAGTGACGACGCTGCCCGCCGCGCGGCGCTGGAAGCGCAGGGGGCGACGGTCGTGTCGCGCCCCGGCGTGGGCGGCAAGGTGGACCTGGCCGCCATGCTGCGCGACCTGGCCCAGCGGGAGGTCAACGAGCTGCATGTCGAGGCCGGGCACAAGCTCAATGGATCGCTGGTGCGCGACGGCCTGGTCGATGAGTTCCTGGTTTACCTGGCGCCCCGCCTGCTCGGGGCCGGCCGCGGCATGGCCGCCTTCGGCCCCTTGTCCGAACTGGGCGCGGGGATCGGGCTGTCATTCTTGTCTGCCGAACCGGTCGGGCCCGACCTGCGCATCGTCGCCCGCGTCGCCGGTCGGGACGCGTTCTGAGGAGGCTCGGGCGGCCCCTGCGCCAATCCTGCGAAAATGCGCCGATGTTCACCGGCATCATCACCGGCGTGGGGCGCATCGCCGCCATCCATGACCTCGGAAGCTCATTGCAGCACGGCAAGCGCCTGACCCTCGAGGCGCCAGCCGGCTACCTGGAGGATGTCGGCCTGGGCGACAGCATCGCCATCAATGGCGCCTGCATGACGGTCACCTCGCTCGACCTGCGCGCCCGCCACTTCACCATCGACATCTCGGCCGAATCGCTGGCCCGCACCGCGGGGCTGGCCGATGCCGGCGCGCGCGTCAACCTCGAAAAAGCCCTGCGTGCGCACGAGCGCCTGGGCGGGCACATCGTCTCCGGGCATGTCGATGGCATCGGCCAGGTGACGCGCTTCGAGGCCGTGGGCGAGAGCATCGAGTTGTGCGTGCTGGCCCCGTCCGAGCTGGCCAGGTACCTCGCCTACAAGGGCTCGATCACCATCAACGGGGTCAGCCTGACCGTCAATCGCGTGCGCGACCTCGACAACGGCTGCGAGGTCAGCATCAACCTCATTCCGCACACCGTGCAGGGCACCGCCCTCGACGAGCTCGCGCCGGGACGGCCCGTCAACCTCGAAATCGACCTGATCGCCCGGTATGTCGAGCGCATGCTCGGCGCCGCCCAGTCTCCGAAAGCACACCCATGAACGCCCTCACCTCGCCCCTCGTCACGCCGGTCGCCATCTCGCCGGTCGAGGACATCGTCGCCGAGCTGCGCGCCGGCCGCATGGTCATCCTGGTGGACGAGGAAGACCGCGAAAACGAGGGTGACCTGGTCATGGCGGCCGACCATGTGACGGCCGACACGATCAACTTCATGGCCCGCTTCGGCCGCGGCCTGATCTGCCTGACCCTCACCCGCGACCGCTGCGAGCGCCTGCGGCTGCCGCCCATGGTCACCCGAAACGGCACCAAGCACGCCACCGCCTTCACCGTCTCCATCGAGGCGGCCGAAGGCGTGACCACCGGCATCAGCGCCGCCGACCGCGCCCGCACCGTGCGTGCCGCGGTGCACCCGCAGGCGAAGTTCGAAGACCTGGTGCAGCCCGGCCACATCTTTCCGCTGCAGGCAGTGGACGGCGGGGTGCTGATGCGCGCCGGCCATACCGAGGCCGGCTGCGACCTCGCCGCCATGGCCGGCCTCACCCCCGCCTCGGTCATCTGCGAAATCATGAAGGACGACGGCACCATGGCGCGGCTGCCCGACCTGCAGCTGTTCGCGGCCGAACACGGGCTGAAGATCGGCACCATTGCCGACCTCATCGAATACCGCAGTCGCAACGAGTCCTTGGTCGAGAAGCTCGGCTCGCGGCCGCTGCGCACCGCGCAGGGCGAGTTCACCGCGCACATGTGGCGCGACAAGCCCAGCCAGGGCGTGCACCTGGCGCTGGTGCTGGGCCAGTGGCAACCCGACGACGTGGTGCCGGTGCGCGTGCACGAACCGCTGTCGGTGCTGGACGCCCTGGAGGTCGGCCGCTCCATGCATTCGTGGCCGCTCGATGCCACCCTGGCCTACATCGCCCGTGAAGGCCGGGGCGTCGCCGTGCTGCTCAATGCCGGCGAATCGGCCGAACAGCTGGTCGCGCAGTTCGAGGGCACGGCTCGCGCGTCGCACGCTCCCGAACGCGGCCGCATGGATTTGCGCACCTACGGCGTGGGCGCGCAGATCATCCGCGAGTGCGGCGTGCACCGCATGAACCTCATGGGCACGCCGCGGCGCATGCCCAGCATGGCCGGCTATGGCCTCGAAATCACCGGCTACCTGCAGAGACCCGAATGAATCCAGACACCGCTTTCAGAAAGGACGGCGCACCTCATGCTTGGCGCTGACAAAGGCACGGCCGGCGAACTCGACGGCCAAGGCCTTCGCGTGGGCCTCGTGCAGGCCCGCTTCAACGAAGCCATCACCGAACCGCTGGCGGGCGCCTGCCGCGCCGAGCTGCAGCGGCTGGGCGTGGCCGAGGCCGACATCACGCACCTGCGCGTGCCCGGTGCGCTCGAAGTCCCCACGGCCTTGCAAGGCCTGGCCGCCACCGGCCGCTTCGACGCGTTGATCGCCCTGGGCTGCATCATTCGCGGCGAGACCTACCACTTCGAACTGGTGGCCAACGAGTCCGGCGCGGGCGTCACCCGCGTGTCGCTCGACCACCGGCTGCCCATCGCCAACGCCATCCTCACCACCGAGAACGAGGCGCAGGCCCAGGCCCGCCAGCTCGAAAAAGGCGCCGATGCCGCCCGCGTCGTGGTCGAGATGGCCCGGCTGCTGCAATCCCTTCGATGACCCAAGACCCGACACCTGAAGACGGCCGGCCGGCCAAACCTGCACGCGGCCTGACCGCCGATGGCGCGCGCAAGGCCTCGGCCAAGTCGGCCCGCACCCGCGCGCGCGAATTCGCGCTGCAGGGCCTGTACCAGCACCTGGTCGGCGGCAACGAGCCCGACGCCATCGACCGCTTCACCCGTGACCTGGCCGGCTTCCACAAGGCCGACTCGGTGCACTACGACGCGCTGCTGCACGGTGCCATCCGCGAGGCGGCCGAACTCGACGCGCTGATCGTCCCCTTGCTCGATCGCAAGCTGCAGGAGATCTCGCCCATCGAGCACGCGGTCATGTGGATCGGCGCCTGGGAGTTCCAGCACGCGCCCGAGGTGCCCTGGCGCGTGGTCCTCAACGAATGCATCGAGCTGGCCAAGGAATTCGGCGGCACCGACGGCTACAAGTACGTCAACGCGGTCCTCAACGGCCTGGCACCGCGCCTGCGACCGCTGGAGACCGGGGCCGACCCCGGACGGAAAGCCTGACCCATGCGCATCGCCCAGCGGGCCCGGCGGGTCGAGCCCTTCTACGTGATGGAGGTCGCCAAGGCGGCCCGCGAACTCGCGCGCCAGGGCGGGCCCGAGCAGGACCCGATGATCTTCCTGAACATCGGCGAACCCGACTTCACGGCCCCGCCCCTGGTCCAGGAGGCCGCCCGGCGCGCCATCTCGGAAGGAAAGACGCAGTACACGCCGGCCACGGGCCTGCCCGAGCTGCGCGAGCGCATTGCCAACTGGTACGGCCAGCGTTTCGGGCTGCCTGTCGCGCCCGAGCGGATCATCGTCACGGCGGGGGCCTCGGCCGCCTTGCAGCTCGCCTGCCTGGCCCTGGTCGATGCCGGTGACGAGATCCTCATGCCGGACCCCAGCTATCCCTGCAACCGGCAGTTCATCAGCGCGGCCGAAGGCCGCGCCGTTCTCGTGCCCACCAGCCCCGCCGAGCGCTTCCAGCTCAGTGCCGCCACCGTCGAGGCGCACTGGAGCGATCGCACCCGCGGCGTGCTGCTGGCGTCGCCGTCCAACCCCACCGGCACGTCCATCCACCCGCGGGAACTCGAACACATCCACCAGGTGGTGCGCTCGCGCGGCGGCATCACGCTGCTGGACGAGATCTACCTCGGGCTGTCCTACGACGAGACCTTCGGCCAGACCGGCTTGCACCTGGGCGACGACCTGATCAGCATCAACAGCTTCTCCAAGTACTTCAGCATGACCGGCTGGCGGCTGGGCTGGATGGTGGTGCCGCCGGCGCTGGTCTCGGTCATCGAGCAACTGGCGCAGAACCTTTTCATCTGCCCCAGCACCGTGGCGCAGCACGCGGCGCTGGCCTGCTTCGAGCCGGACAGCATCGCCGAGTACGAGCGCCGCCGGGCCGAGTTCAAGGCGCGGCGCGACTGGTTCGTGCCCCGGTTGCAGGCCCTCGGCCTGCCGGTGCCGGTGGTGCCCGATGGCGCGTTCTACGCCTGGGCCGACTGTTCCGGCTGGTGCGAGCGCATGGGCCTGGAGGGCAGCTGGGAGTTCGCCTTCGCCGCGATGCGCCAGGCCCGTGTGGTGATCACGCCGGGGCGCGATTTCGGCAGCCACGACACGGCGCGCTTCGTGCGGTTTTCCACCGCCAGCTCCATGGAACAGCTTCAGCAGGCGGTGTCGCGGCTGCACATGCTGCGCGAGATGACCGGATGAGCTTTTCCTTCCCCATCCGCGTCTATTGGGAGGACACCGACGCCGGCGGCATCGTGTTCTATGCCAACTACCTCAAGTACTTCGAGCGCGCCCGTACCGAATGGCTGCGGGCGCTGGGCTTCAACCAAAGCCGCCTGCGCGATGAAACCGGAGGTATCTTCGTGGTGAGCGAGACTGCGGTGCGCTACCTTCGGCCCGCACGGCTGGACGATGAGCTCATCATCACGGCCCGGATCGAAAGCGCGGGCAAAGCCTCCCTGGTGGTGGCCCAGCAGGCGCTAGGCAGATCCAGCGGCCAGCTGATGGCCGAAGGTTCCATCCGTCTCGGCTGGGTCGAAGCGGCAACGCTTCAGCCTGCCAGAATCCCATCCATCGTCATTGAATCGCTCCTCGACAAGACATGAATCAAGAAATGTCCATCATCCAGCTGGTCCTGGGTGCCAGCTGGGTGGTGCAACTGGTCATGCTTCTGTTGATCTGCGTGTCCATCGCCAGCTGGGCCGCCATCTTCCAGAAGCTTTTCTCCCTCAAGCGCATGCGCTCGCTCAACGACGACTTCGAGCGGGAGTTCTGGTCGGGCACCAGCCTGAACGAGCTGTTCGCCTCGGCCGCGCACAGCCCCCGCAGCGCCAGCCCCATGGAGCGCATCTTCGCCTCGGGCATGCGCGAGTACCAGAAGCTGCGCGCCGGGCGCATCCATGACCCGGCCATCCTCCTGGAGGGCGCCCGGCGCGCCATGCGCGCGAGCTACCAGCGCGAGCTGGATTCGGCCGAGAGCAACCTCTCGTTCCTGGCCTCGGTCGGATCGGTCTCTCCCTACGTGGGCCTGTTCGGCACGGTGTGGGGGATCATGCATGCCTTCACCGGGCTGGCCAGCCTGCAGCAGGTGACGCTGTCCACCGTGGCCCCCGGCATCGCCGAGGCCCTGGTGGCCACGGCCCTGGGCCTGTTCGCGGCCATCCCGGCGGTGCTGGCCTACAACCAGTTCGCGCGCGACATCGACCGCGTCTCGATCCGCCTGGAAACCTTCATCGAGGAGTTCTCCAACATCCTGCACCGCAACGCCGGCGCGGCCGCCGCGCAAGCGCCCAGCAGCGCCGCGCCGCACGCCCCGGCCATCGCGCAAGCGGCCGCCCCGCAGGCGCCCATCTTCCGCTGAGCCATGCCGAACGTCTCCTCCCGCGGCCGGGGCCGGCGTGCCGTGAACGAGATCAACATGGTCCCGTTCATCGACGTGATGCTGGTCCTGCTGATCATCTTCATGGTCACCGCCCCCCTGATCACGCCCAGCCTGATCGACTTGCCCTCCATCGGCAGCGCCAGCCGGCAGCCGGACGAGAAGATCGAAATCGTGGTCAACAAAGACGAGTCGCTCGAGATGCGGCTGGATGGCCGCGCCGAACGGCTCTCCGCGGTCAACGTGCGCTCCGCGGTCCTCAATGCGCAAGCAGGCAAGCCCGCCGGCAGCGTCGCCGTGGTCATCAGCGCCGACCGCAGCGTGCGCTATGAATCCGTCGTGCGGCTGATGGACACGCTGCAACGCGCGGGCGTGCAACGGGTCGGGCTGTCCGTGCAGCTCGCACCCGACCGGTGACGGGCAGGCTGATGGCAGGACCTTCAGACCGCTACGCCCCGCCCCCACCGCCCGGCCGCGCCCGGTCGGTGGGCCTGGCCGTGCTGGTGCACCTGGTGCTGGTCGGCGCGCTCACCTGGGGCGTGAACTGGCGCGACGACCCGGACCGCCTCAACGCCGAAGCGGAGTTGTGGGCCGCCAACGTGCAGCAGGCCGCCCCCCGTGAAATCGAAGCCCCCCCGCCACCGCCGCCGCCGCCGCCTGCTCCCGCCGTGCAGGCGCCGCCGCCGCCGCCGCCTCCAAACGAAGCCGACATCGCGCTGCAGCGCGAGAAGGAACGAGCCGCCGCCGAGGAAAAGCGCCGCCAGGAGCAGTTGCAGGCCGAGCGCGAACGCCAGAAGCGCCAGGAAGCCGAACGCCTTGAAAAAGAGAAGGAAAAGCGCCTGGAGGCCGAACGCGCCGAGGCGCGCAAGCGCGAGCTGGCCGAGCAGAGAAAGCGCGAGGAAGAAAAGCAGCGGCTGGCCGCGGAGCAGAAGAAGCGCGAAGAAGCCAAGCGCCGCGAGGCGCAAGAGCAGCAGGAAGCCCGCCGCATGGAGCAGTTGCGCGAGGAGAACCTGCGCCGCATGCAGGGCCTGGCCGGCGCCAGCGGCGGTCCCACCGCCACCGGCACCGCGATGCGATCGACCGGTCCATCCGACTCCTACGCCGGCCGCATCCGCGCTCGCGTCAAGCCCAACATCGTCTTCACCGATTTGGTCGCGGGCAATCCGAGCACCGAGGTCGAGGTGCGCATGGCGCCAGACGGCACCATCACCGCGCGCCGCATCACCAAGTCGAGTGGCGTGCCCAGTTGGGACGAGGCCGTGCTGCGCGCCCTGGACCGCACGCAGGTTCTGCCGCGCGACCTCGATGGGCGGGTGCACAGCCCGTTGATGATGGAGTTTCGGCCCAAGGGGTGAGGGGGCGGCGCCCGTCGGGCGCATGGCACACCGCTGCAAGCGACCATGAAGAGCAGGTGTCGCAGGCGCCTGTCGGATGGGTTGGTGCTCAAGCTCGCAGCAGCGACATCCTTGGCCCGACACCCTCGGCCGGCTTCGCCACGCCGGACGACTACGGCACGAACGCCCAGCGTGTCAGGTGAAAGAAGATGGGGGCCGAGAACGCCACCGAGTCCAGGCGGTCGAGCATGCCCCGTGCCCAGGAATGCTGTAACCCCAATCCTTCGCACCCAGCGAGCGTTTGACGGCTGAAAGCACCAGGCCACCGAAGAAGCCGGTGACGACAACCGCCAGCGCCATGAGCGCAGCCTGCTCCATCGAATACGGCGTGAACGGATGCAGCGCCGCGCCCAGCGCCGTGGCCAGGGCGCCGCCTCCCAGCAGGCCTTCCCAGGTCTTGTTCGGGCTCAGGACGGGTGCGACCTTGTGGCGGCCGAACAGCTTTCCGCAGACGTACTGCAGGACGTCCGACATCTGCACGATGAGCAGGTAGTACAGCAGGAGCGCACCGCTGCCGCTGTCATACCCGGGGATATCGAGGAACAGCAAGGCGGGCGCATGGCTGACGCCATAGACGCAGACGATGACGGCCCACTGGATCTTGGCGACGCGTTCCAGGAAGTGCTGCGTGTCCCCGTCGAAGGTCGACACCGCCGCGAGCAGGAAGAACCCATAGACCGGCAGCATGACGGCGAACAGCCCGTACCACCCTGCGCCGGTCAGGGCGTACTGGAAGGGAATGGCGACGAAAAAGGCCAGGAACATGGCCAGCCGGTCTCCCCTTCGCGTGGGCGTGAGGGAGACGAACTCTCGCAGCGTCATGAACGACATCAGGGCAAACAACGAGGTGGTTGCGATCCTGCCCATGGCCAGCAAGGGCACGGCCACGCCCACCAGGCGGCGATCCGGTCGTTGAGGTTTCGGATCGTTGGTGTGGCACCGACGCTCCAGGTCAACGCCCGCGAGACGAAAGTGGCGAGCACAAGAAACGCGGAAATACCCGCGGCGAGTGTCCAGAAAGGCGTCATGGTTCAGTGCCCGGACACAGCTCGCAGACGGCGGCATGCGCGCGGGCCAGGAAAGTGGTCTTGTCCTCGGCCTGCAAACGCGCAAGCGCCTGGCCGAAGTGCACCCGATTGATGAGAGGAAGCGGCAGCATGGATCCCTTGGGCAGGATGCGGTGGAGGTTCTCCAGGTAGACGGGCTTCAGGTGCAAATCGGGGAACTCGCTCGCCAGGCGGTAGATGCCGCTCTTGAACTCGCTGGGAAGTTGCTGGTCTCGACGCGTGCCCTCGGGAAACATGATGAGCGACCAGCCTTCGGCCAGCGCGGCTCGCACCGGGTCCAGCGGGTCGCCTGCCTGTCGTTGGCGGTCGATGAACACCACGTTGAGCACCTTCTCGGCCACCCAATGCCGCAGGGGACTCGCACACCAGTAGTCACGTGCGGCCACGGGCCGCGTACGTGCGCGTGCACCCGGGCTCAGGGCTGCCAGCAGCGTGAGGGTGTCCAGATGACTCGTGTGATTGGCGAAGTAGAGGGTCTGCTCGGGGCCGTCGGGTTCGTTGCCCGCCGGGTAGGCCCCGATGAGAAATCGAACCACGACGCACAGCGACTCGCCAAGCAAACGATGAAAGCGAGGGCGACGGGTCACTGAGGCTGCCCCTGCAATCCTGAGCAGATCGCGCGCGTTCGACGGATGCAGGTCAACGCGGCGCCGCCCACGATGAGAAGCAGGCAGGCCAGCGAGAGCCTCGCCGACCATGCTGTCGGCAGTCCGGCCATGCCGATCAAGGCCACCGTGACCACCGCCATCCGATGCTGCTTGGCCATCGGGCCCAGGAAGGACTGCGCTTGGCCCAGGGAACCGCCGAATATCCGAACGTAGGCCGTCAACGCAGCGAGCAAGGCAGCAAGCCAGCCGAGCGCGGGCTGCGACACCGCGTAGCCGAAAGCCACTAGAACGATGGAATCGGCGATGCGATCCGGAAACTCGTTGTACAGGGCGCCGACCCGTGAGCCCTTGCCGCCTTCCACCGCAACCAATCCATCGAGGACGTTGGCTAGCAACCGCAATTGAATCCCGCCGATCGCCACGGCTGCTCCAGCGACCCCATCGATTCCGAACAGCCCTGCGGGAACCAGCAGCGCGAAGAGCACGCTCGCTACGGAGATCTGGTTGGGGGTGATGGACGTCCTTGCCAGCTTGGCGGCTGCGAGCTGTATCCAAGGATTGGAGCGAGAGGTGACGAGACGGCGATCCATTGAGAGGTCTCCTTCTAAGGGTCGACAGTGTGCATCAAACTTAAGTGTCATCTTTGACACGGACATTAGTCACGTCGAATTAAAGTCGCACCTCATTTCGGGCAGATCGAGGGAACATGGACTGGAACTCATGGTGCGCGGCGATCTTGCGAACGGATGGGCATGCCTCCCTTGGAAAGCGCTCCGGACTGATTCAGTTTTTGGATCGGTCTCGCGAAGGGTGCGCAGCGGACGCCGATCATTCAACTGCACTGAGCCGCCCATGGGCGTGATGGTCACTCGGGCCACACACGGCGGCTTCTCAGCCAGGGCCCTGCTGCGCGTCAGTGCGGCGCTGCTGCTGGTGGCACTGGCCGCATGCGCCACGCGGCCGCGCCTCGTGGTGCATGGCCTCACCTACGACGGCTGGCGAGACCGTTGGCATCCGCAAGCCACCTTGCTGGAGTACGCCTACGGCGACAGTTACCTCATGACCTCCCAAAAGATCGAACGCGGACTGCTGCCTGCGAGCGCCGTCTTTGGCGCCATGCCCTTTGGTGAGTTTCTGTACGTGAGATGGCGCCTGAAAGCGACCGGCGAAACCTTCCACGTGCGCGTGGACCTGCGCAATCGACTGCCGGCTGACCTGTTGCGCCACGAACTCACGTTCGTCATCGATGGCAGTCAGCTCTATGTCTTCGTGGTGACGCCCGAGCTCATCAAGCCTCATCTGAGCAGCCCCCCACTCAAGACATGGCGGTCAGCCCACAACGTCACCTACGAAATCTTTCCCACGCTCCGCTCGCCGGATCGCACCGACCTTGGAGAAGCAGCGCCATGGGCACCAGCGTCACGCGACCAGTGACTCCAGCTGAAATGCAGCAGTTGGCAGCGCAGCTCAACTCAATGCGAGACGCGGCCGGTCCGCCGCCTGCAGCGGCGGTTTCGCGCGGGGTTGCTGCGGACTCGGATCACCGCACTGCGTTGACGCGATGATGGGACTGACGGTCACCCGATCCGCTGGCAAGGCCTTTTCGGCACACAACCTGCTGCGCGTCATCGTGGCGCTGCTGCTGGTGATGACACTCGCCGCATGCGCCACGCGGCCGCATGTGGTGGCGCATGGGTTTGCCTTCAACGGCTGGCGTGATCACTGGTATCCGCAGATCACCGTGCTCGAGTACGCCTACGGCGACAAGTACCACATGACACGGCGAAAGAACGAAGACGGAGTGCCACCAGGTACCGCCGTTTTCGGCGCCATGCCGGTTGCCGATTTTCTGTACGTGAGATGGCGTCTGCAGGAAACCGGGGAGACGTTCGAAGAGCGGGTGGATCTTCGCGATCGATTGCCTGCCGACCTTTGGGCCCACTACATCACCTTTGTCATCGATGGCCCACAGCTCTATGTCTACGTCGTCACGCCGGAGCAAATCAAGGTGCGGTTGACCAAGCCGCCTCTGAGGACGTGGTGGTCGATTGACCGGGTCACCTATGAAATCTATCCCACGGTCCGTTCGGCGGATCGGACCTACTTAGGAGCAGCCGCACCATGGGCACCAGCATCGCACGAACACTGACCCCGGCCGAAATGCAGCAGTTGGGGACGCAGCTCAATGCAATGCGAGACGCTGCCGATCACCCGCCTGCAGCGGCGGTTTCGCGCGGGGTTGCTGCGGACTCGGATCACCGCACGGCGTCGACGCGCTTATGCGACTGACGGTCACCCGATCCGCTGGCAAAGCCTTCTCAGCACGAAGCTTGCTGCGAGTCATTGCGGCGCTGCTGCTGGCGGTTGCACTGGCCGCATGCGCCACGCGGCCGCATGTGGTGGCGCATGGCTTCACCTTCGACGGCTGGGACGACCACTGGTATCCGCAGATCACGGTGCTGGAGTACGCCTACGGCGACAAGTACCACATGACACGGAAAAAGAACGAAAACGGGCTGCCACCGGGGACTTCCGTCTTCGGGGACATGCCCGTTGCTAAGTTTCTGTATGTGAGATGGCGCTTGAAAGCGACCGGCCAGACCTTCGAAGAGCGCGTCGACCTGCGCGATCGACTGCCGGCTGACCTGAGCGGCCACGACATCACCTTCGTCATCGATGGCAGCCAGCTCTACGTTTTCGTCGTGACGCCAGAGCAGATCAAGGTCAGGTTGACGAAGCGACCCCTGAAGACCTGGTGGTCGACGCACCGGGTCTCCTACGAAATCTTTCCCGCGGTCCGGTCGCCGGATCGCACCCACCTCGGAGAAGCAGCGCCATGGGCACCAGCATCACGCGAACACTGACGCCATATGAGATGCAGCAGTTGGCGGCGCAGCTTGCTGCAGTTCGAGACGCTGCCGGACCGCCGCCGCAGGCATCAAACAAGCCGATCTTCTTCGCTGCGTTCGACGGTACGAACAACGACAAGGACAATCTGCCGCTGTCGGGCTCTCCCTATCCAACCAACGTAGCCAGGCTTTACGAACAGGCACAAGAGGCTAGGGCTTCAAACCCAAACCTCCGGCCTTATTACTACCCCGGTGTCGGCACCGGCGGCGAAAACGGAAGCCTCATTCACGCGGCCATCGTTCCGACCGCACCCATCCTTGCCACCGCAGAGCGCGCCTACGCCAACTTCAGCAACTGGGTCCAGGAACAGTTTCTCGCTAACCCCAACACCTCCCCCTCCGACCTCACTCCCGTCACCGCCGCCTTCAGCCGCGGCACCGGCACGGCCTTCTTCTTCCTGCAGATGGTGAACGACCGCGGGGTGACTGCTGCCGACGGAACCGTGTTGGTCAAGCCGGGCGAAGTCTCCGCCTACTCCGTGTCGCTCGATCCCGTGAACACGTACGTTCAAGGCGTCGAGGCCCTGCCGCCCATCGTGATCGACAACTTCGCGCCGCAGGCCATCCATGAGACCCGTACCGAGTTCAGGGGAAATGACGTCGCCAACGACCTGCGGACGCACGGGGTCTGGCTCCCGGGCAATCACGTCGGTATCGGCGGCGGCTACGACCAAAACGGTACCGCGGCCGCGGTACTGGAAATGGCCACGGCCTCGCTGCAGGCCAACGGCATTCCCATTGCCGATGTGCCCGAGCACCTGCGCTTCGACCCGAACACGCCCGCCAACCTCTACACCGAGGCCTACCAGACCACCGCCAACGGCCAAGTGGTGCACGACGCCCAGGAGCAGCCGCAGCCGGTACTCGTCTGGCGAGTGGACGCCGGCCCGCGGCGGATGGTGCCCTTCGAGGCCGCCGTCCAAACCCGTGCGCCCACCGACCCGCATTCGGCCTTCGCCGTCAACGGGCTGGATCGACAAAGCGACGCGGTCACCCTCGGCGGGGCCGACCCCTGGGGCTGGCAATCCAGCCCGCACGTCACCAACCCCCACTCGGCCTATGCCGTGAACGGGCTGGACCTGCAAAGCGATCTGCAAAGCGACCTGCACACGGCCAGCGCAGGACTGCAGCCACCGCTGCCCGGCGGCGATGGCTGGCTGGTAGCTGGCCTAGGCGACGGTTGGTGGGCGCCTTCGGACGGCGCAGGATCCATAGCCCAAGCATGGAACCCCAACCCGGCGGCCTGGCCTGCCCAGACCTTCGACAGCGGCCTTGCCATCGACGCGTATTCGTCGCAGGCCGTCAACGGGTTCGATAGCCAGAGCGACAACTTTCGAGCCGAATTTTCCGTAGGGCTGGAGAACGTCTCGCCTGCTTTCGGTGCCGGCTCCCAAGGGCTGGGCGGTGGCGCGCCTGCCATGCCGAGCCCGGTCTCGACGCCGGCCGGTGACCACGTGCGCTTCGTCGCGGGCGACGCGGGCCGCATCACCCCTGTGCTGCACGGCAATTCGACCCCGCAGGCCGCGTCGGCCATCGCCTTGGCAAGCGACGCGCTGAACGCGCTGCAATCCTGGGTCCAGCACGTCAACGACCAGGCAGCGTCGCAGGGCGCCGACGCTTCCACCCGCCTGGCCCTGGTGGCCGAGCGCCTGCCCGGGCTGGCCTTCATTCAGGGGCAGGTCTTCATCGAGACCCGCTTGAACGGCCTTCCCCAGCTGCAGCGCGTCGACAGTGCGGCGCAGCTGGGGCCGGTACTCGCGCAGGCCTTGCAGCAGCAGCACGCCATCGCACCCGCCTGGGCGGTGGAGACCACGCGGCAACAGCACGCGCAGGGGAATGCCGCGGACCTGCCCGACGCGTCCTCCACCACCGCCACGGGCGACCATCAGTTCTTCGAGGTGCTCAGCACCGCCCTACCGGCGCATGTCCTGCAGCGGCTGGGTGGCGCGCAAAGGCCGGACGGGGAAGTGGCCCTGCTCTCCTCGCAACTGCAGCGCCCCCTTGCCGCGGATGAGCGCCTGATGGACGTGGATGGCGATGGCTACCTGGAGCGCAGCTCCTGGGTGGCTTTCGGGCAGGCGGTGCTGGTGATCGACACCGCCGGCGACGGCCAGCTGGCCGGAATCAGCGACTTCCTGCAGCTCGGCACAGGCTTGAACGGCACGAGCTGGCTCGACGCCAGCAGCAACGGCCTGCTCGACGCCAGCGACCCGGCCTTTGCCGCCGTGAGCCTGTGGGTGGACGTGAATGGCGACGGCCAATCCGCGTCGGGCGAGAGCCTGACACTGCCGCAGGCCGGCGTGAGCGCGATCGACTGGCGCCACGGGCAACTGCTCTGGGCCGATGGCACGCGCTCGCCACTGACGGTGCAGCGCCTGGACGCCGAGGTGGCCGGCCAGCGCCTGTCGGCCATCCGCCATCTCGATCCGGCGCTGCAGGCCGGACCCATCGTCGAACACGAAGGCGCAGCGGGCCGGGGACCGCGCTTCGGCACCCACTTCGCGCAGCGCACCGGCGACTGGGAAGGCACGCCCGAGGCGGCGGCGCACCGCCATGGCGGCGAGATCGCGCCAAACGCCCCCACGCTTACCGAGGCCACGGGCGCGACCAGCCACGGGCCGGTGCGCGCCCTCGAGGAGCCGGCCCTGCCGGCGGCCCAGGCCCAGCTGGAAACAGGGAATGCCGGCACCGCGGTCGCGGGTCAGTCCGGCGGCCAGCAGCAGCGCGCGCAGGTGGCCGCCGACAAGCTGCGCCCCGCACCGCTGGCGTTCGTACCGGCCACGGCGTCGTCCCTCGCGCAGGCGCAGCGCGAAGCCGCCGCCGCCCTGGCCCGCGCCAGCAGCGAAGGCATGCTGGTGGCCGCGCCACTGACCGCGCTGGCCCTCGGCGCCTCGGCGGCTGCGTCAGCCGCTGCGGCCACCGAGGGCATTCCCATGGACCCGGCCCCGACCATCGGGCGGCCTGTCGGCACCGGCTACACCGTCCATGCGCTATCTCCCGAGCCACCCGTGGTGGCACCGGCCGCATCACCCGTCCCATCGGCGACCCAGCCAGTCCCGCCAGCGCCGCGTGCGGCGCTGGAACCCGCCCACCCCGGCACTTCCAGGGCCGAGCAGGGCCCGCCGAGCGCGCTGCCGCAAGAAGTGCCGCAACCGGAAGCACCGTCCGGGACCAGCGGCCCAACAGCCGTGCAAGCGACTCGCACCGCCGCGCCCGCCGGCACGCCCGCAGCTGCTGCCGACCCTGCCCCCCCACCCCTCTGGGAGGGCAGGCTTCCCGCAGGGGCCGAAGCCCCGCTGGGCGGGCCTCGGGCCGAGGCCGATCTCCTGCAGGCCCAGGAGGACGAGCCGCTGACCTTGTCCGAGCACGCGCTGCTCGCCAACGACATGAGCGACCAGGGCGGCGGCGTCCACAGCGGCCTGCAGATCGTGGCGGTGGGCCAGGCAAGAGGGGGTGAAGTCCAGCTGCTGGACACGTTCGATGCGCAGGGGCAGCCCGTTCGATCCGTGCGCTTCGTGCCGGACGTGAACCACCACGGTCCGGCCAGCTTCGCGTACACGGTGCGCGACGTGAACGGGATGACGCGCACGTCGACGGCCCATGTCGAGCTGGCGCCGGTGAACGACACCCCGTTTGCCGCCGACGATGCATTCAGCACCGCGGAGGATCAGGCACTGGTGCTGCAGGCCTGGCAGCTCCTGGCCAACGACAGCGATGCGGATGCATCCACCGATCCGCAGGTCGGCACCGGCGACGTCTTGCGCATCGTGCAGGTGGGCCCCGCGCGGCACGGCACGGTGCGGCTGGACGAGCAGGGCCGCGTCGAGTTCGTACCGCAGCCGGATTTCCATGGCCAGGCGTCCTTTCGATATGAGATCGAAGACCTGGCCGGTGCACACAGCTGGGCCACGGCGAACGTGAGCGTCTCGCCCGTCAACGACGCTCCCTTGGCGCGGCCGGACCACCTGGCCACGCAGGAAGACACGCCCTACTTCATCGCACCGCAAGACCTGCTGGCCAACGACAGCGACGTGGATGCATCGGACGATCCGCACACCGGCACCGGGGATGTGCTGCGCATCGCCGCCGTAGGCGAGGCCCGCCACGGCAGCGTGCGGCTCGATGCCGCCGGCCAGGTCGAGTTCGTGCCCGCCGCCGACTTTCACGGTAGCGCCTCGTTCACGTACTGGACCCAGGACCAAGCGGGTGCCCGGGTCTCGGCCACCGCCACGGTGCAGGTCAGCCCCGTCAACGACGCGCCGATCGCGCGTGGCGAGCTCTTGCTGGCGCAGGAGGACGAGCGCCTGCTAATCGCACCCGAGGACTTGCTGGCCAACGACAGCGACATCGACGCGTCGCCAGACCGTCGCATCGGCACCGGCGACGTGCTGCGCCTCGCCGCGGTCGGCGAGGCGCGCCATGGCAACGTGCGCCTGGACCCGCAGGGCTGGATCGACTTCGAGCCACAGCCCGACTTCCATGGCGATGCCTCCTTCACCTACTGGGTGGAAGACCTGGCCGGCGCGCGCAGCGCCGCCACCGTGCGGGTGCGCCTGACGCCCGTCAACGATGCGCCCGTGGCCGGCGCAGACCGCGTGACCACAGCGGAGGACACGCCGCTGTTCATCACGCCCGGGCACCTGCTGGCCAATGACACGGACGTGGACACGCCGACCGACGCACAAAGCCTGCGGATCATGGCGACCGGCGACGCGCGCCACGGCGAGGTGCGGCTCATGGACGACGGCACCCTCCGTTTCATGCCGGATGCGAACTTCCACGGCGTGGCCAGCTTCGTCTACGAGGTGGGCGATGGCCATGGCGGCTCGGCCTCGGCCGTGGTGACCATCGATGTCACGCCGGTCAACGACGCGCCGGTGGTCCCCGGTCAGGCGGCAACACTGGACGAGGACAGCATCGCGATCTTCGCTCCCGGCGTGCTGCTGGCCGCGGCCACCGACGTGGACAGCGCACACGCCGACCTGCAGCTGGTCGCCGTGGATGCAGCGGCGCGCGGCGCGGTGTCCCTGCACGCCGACGGCACCGTGCGCTTCCAGCCGGTGCCCGACCACAACGACGAGAACGGTCCGCTCGCAGGCTTCGACATCCTGGTGGCCGACGGCGCCGGCGGCCTCACCCGGGCGCGGGTCGACATGCACTACACGCCGGTCAACGACGCCCCCACGGTGCGCGGGGAAACCGCTCGCGGCCTGGAGGACCAGCCGTTGGTCTTTACCACCGCGGCCCTGCTGGCCAACGACACCGACGTGGACACGCCCCACGCCAACCTGCGCATCACGCAGCTGCTCGCGCCACGTCACGGCAGCGCCGCGATCGATGCCGAGGGCCGGATCGTCTTCACACCCACGCGAGACTTCGCTGGCACCGCGGGCTTCGACTATCTGGTGGCCGACGGTCAGGGCGGCGTCGGCGGCGGCCGGGTCGACCTGAGCATCGAGCCGGTCAACGATGCGCCCACGGCGCAGGGGGAGGTGGTGCAGGGCGCGGTCCAGAACGCCGTGTTCCACATCCCGGCGCACCTGCTGCTGGCCAATGACCCGGACGTGGACGACCCCGCAGGCGCTTTGCGGGTGGGCTGGGTCGGCAACCCGGTTCACGGCGGCGTGGCCCTGGGTGCGTCGGGCCAGGTCGTGTTCACCCCCGCGCCCGGTTTCAGTGGCTCGGCCTCCTTCGACTACCGGGTGGCCGACGCGGCGGGTGCGCTGTCGCCAGTGGTCACGGCCTCGGTGCCCGTGGCGCCGGCCAACCGCACGCCGGTGGCAGTCGACGACCGCTTCGCCACCACGCGCGGGAGCCAGATGCTCATTGCGGCCGACCAGCTTTTGGGCAACGACCATGACCCCGATGGCGACCCGCTGCACCTCCTGGCCATCGGCAACGCGCAAGGCGGCAGCGTCACTTCGAACGCAGGCGTGGTCGGGTTCACACCGAATGCCGGCTTCTCCGGGTCCGCCTCCTTCGACTACACGGTCGGCGATGGGCGCGGAGGCATCACGACCGCCACGGCCTTTGTCGACGTGCTGTCGCCGCATCGGCCGCCTACGGTGACGCAAGCCATCGCATTTGACTTCACATCAAGAGACGTCCCCCATGCCCCCGTCTATCTGTTCCAAATCGAGGCGCGGAGCGAGGATGGCGCTTCCGTCTACGGAACGATTGAGTCGGCACCAGACACGCGCTTTCGTTTTGCCCGAACCAATAAACTCGTGGACTTCGTGTATCAGGACGTCGGCGCATCCAATCACTACGTCAAACCGTTCACTCTGCGCTTCACCGATGCGCTCGGAAACTCCGTGGTCCAGCAGTTTTGGTTGGACCACAGGCCGTACTACGGCGAGGTACTGTCATCCGCGGTTATTGGCACGTTCGTCACACCCATTGCGGTAGACCTCGATGGCGACGGGTTGACATATGTCAGCACGACGGACTCCATGGTCGAGTTCGAGCTGCACGGCAACGATCTTCGCCATCGCCTGGCCTGGATAGCGCCAAGGGATGGGGTCCTGGCCTGGGATCGCAACGGTGACCACCTCGTCAACGGTCCCGCCGAATTCGCCTTCGCCCGCTACACCCCCGGCGCCACCACCGACCTCGAAGGCCTGCGCGCCTTCGACAGCAACGCCAACAGCCTGCTGGACGCCGGCGACGATGAATGGCGGGCCTTCGGCATCTGGCAGGACGGCGACGACAACGGCCGCAGCGAAGCCCACGAGTTCCGCACCCTGGATGAGGCGGGCATCCAGTCCATCGCCCTGCAGTCGAACGCGCAGGCGCAACGCGTCAGCGAGGACGTGTTCGTGTACGGCGAGGCCGAGGTCGTGATGACCGACGGCAGCCGGCGCGTGGCCGCCGACGCGGCGTTCCGCGCCGAGGCCGTGAACCCGCGCGAGTCCGGCACGGCAGTGGCCGCGATACCCCAAGCCGAACGCGGCACCGCGGACACGGGCGAGCAGGCGTTCATGGCCGAGCTGCAACGCGAGCTGCTGCTCTGGAACCAGGCCCTCAACCAGGTCGAACCCGAGCCCGCGCCACTGGGCTTCATTCCCCTGAGCGCCTGGCAAGACGACCCGCTTATGGACAGCGGGGCCGATGAGCCTCCGTGGCCCCATGCGGGTGTCCACCCACTTCACATGGCGGCCACGGCCTGAAAGCAGCTGAACATGCCCACGATGGACACGACGGACACGACCATGAGCGCCGAAGGCGGACCGACCGGCCCGCCCGTCAACCCCGACGACCCAGCCGGCGACAACCTGCGCCTGATCGCCCTGTTCGCGCAGACGCAGGGTCTTCATCCCTCTTCGGACGACATGGCCCGCCATGCCGCCCCTGCGGGCAACGAGAACGCGGACCCGGCCCTGGCAACCGCCCTGCGCGTGCTCGAGGCCCTGGGCCTAACGGTGCGCGTGCAAACCGGCAGCCTGAAGGCGCTGCTCGAATCCCGCAGCGCGTGCATCAGCGCCGATGCGTCCGGCCGGTTGATGATGCTTGCGCCCGTCGCCAACGGCGGCCTGCTGGTGCGCCGTGCCGGCGAGCTGCAGGCACAGGCGCTCGATGCCCACCAGGCGCGCACGCAGCTGTCCCCGCACTGGCAGGGTCGCTGGCTGCGCGTGCGCGCCGCAGCGCCGGCCGGCGGAGCGAGCGGCGGCGCATTCGGCCTGCCCTGGTTCCTGCAGGCGCTGGCTCCGCACAAGCGACTGTTGGCCGAAGTGCTGATGGCGTCCTTGTTCATCCAGGCGCTGGCGCTGGTATCGCCGCTGGTGTTCCAGGTGGTGATCGACAAGGTGCTGACCCACCGCAGCCTGGCGACGCTGGACGTGCTGGTGCTGGCCCTGCTGGCTACCACCTTGTTCGAGGCGCTGCTGTCCACCATGAGGCTGTACCTCCTGGGCCACACCAGCCACCGCCTGGACGTGCAACTGGGCGCCGGGCTGTTCAGCCGCCTGCTTGCGCTGCCCCTGTCGTACTTCGCCTCGCGCCGCAGCGGCGACACCGTCGCCCGCGTGCGCGAACTGGAAAACGTGCGCAGCTTCCTCACCGGCCAGGGGCTCACCAGCTGGATGGACCTCGCGTTCGTCGTGGTCTTCCTGGCGGTGATGGCCAGCTTCAGCCTCCCGCTCACGGCAGTGGTGCTGGGCGCGCTGCCCATTCTTTTCGGCGTGTCGCTGGTGATCACGCCCCTGATGCGAAGGCGCCTGGAAGGCAAGTTCGCGGCCGGGGCCGAGAGCCAGTCCTTCCTGGCCGAGACGGCCGGGGCCATGGAGGCGCTCAAGTCACAAGCCGTGGAAGCCCAGTGGCAGCGCGAATGGGAGCGCCGGTTGGCCGACCAGGCGCAGGCTTCTTTCCACAGCAACCAGTTCGCCCAGGCCAGCGCGCAGCTCACCGGCCTGCTGGGCAAGGTGCTCACGGCCCTGCTCCTGTGGTTCGGGGCGCGGCTGGTGATCCAGGGCGACCTCAGCGTGGGCGGGCTGATCGCCTTCAACATGCTGGCCGCGCGGGTGCAGGCGCCGATCCTCAAGCTTGCGTCGCTGTGGCAGGAATTCGCGCAGGTGAAGGTCAGCATCCGCCGCCTGTCGGACGTGATGGATGCACCGCCCGAGCCCGGCCTGCAGCCGGCCCGCAGCAGCGCGCCCCCGCTCACCGGCCGTTTGCGCCTGGACGGCGTGAGCTTCCGCTACGGGCCGAATCAGCCCGAGGTGTTGAAGGACCTGAGCCTGGAGATCGCCCCGGGCGAAATCATCGGGATGGTGGGCACCTCCGGCGCGGGCAAGACCACGCTGCTGCGCCTGCTGCAGCGGCTCTACACGCCCGAGCGGGGCCGCGTGCTGATCGACGGGATGGACCTGAGCCAATGCGATCCCGCCTGGCTGCGGCGCCAGCTCGGCGTCGTGAGCCAGGACGCGGTGCTGTTCCACCGGTCGGTCCGCGACAACATCGCGCTGGGACGGCCCGAGCTGCCCCTGGAGGACGTGTGGCGAGCGGCGCGGCTGGCGGGCGCGCACGACTTCATCGTCGGCTTGCCGCAAGGCTACGACACGCTCGTCGGCGAGCGCGGCAGCTGCCTGTCTGGCGGCCAGCGCTCCCGCATCGCCATCGCCCGCGCCCTGGCGCACGACCCGCGCGTGCTGCTGCTGGACGAAGCCACGGCGGCGCTCGACTACGACAGCGAGCGCGCCTTCCACGCCAACCTGGGCCGGATGGCCGCCGGTCGCACGGTGCTCATCGTGGCGCACCGGCTGTCCACCTTGCGCCTGGCGCACCGCATCGCGGTGCTCGATCGCGGCCGGCTCGTCCAGTGCGGCCCGCATGCGCTGCTTGCGGCGCAAGCCGGGCCGTACCGGCACCTGTGGCAGCTGCATCAAATGACGCAGCGGCAGGAGGCGTTCCCCGGCGTTGCGCCGGCGTCCAGCGCGATGCAAGCGGCGGCCGCTGGCCGCGCCGACCCAGCCGTTTGCGAATCATGAGCCGCCCCCTACCCGCCCCCGCGCCCACCGGCGACCCCTTGTCCTTCGCCGCCGCCCTGGTCGAGGCTCCGCCGCGATGGGTCCCGCGCATGGTGTCGCTGGCCATCTGCGCACTGGTGCTCGGCGCCGTCGCCTATGCCTCGCTGTGCAGCGTGGACGTCGTGGTCAGCCTGCCGGGGCGGGTGATCTCCGCCGGCAAGAGCAAGGTCGTGCAGCCCCTGGAGGCCGGCACCGTCCGGACCATCGCCGCCCGGGACGGCCAGTCGGTGAAAGCGGGCGACGTGCTGATCGAACTCGACAGCACGTCGGCCGCCGCCGACCGCGAGCGCCTGGCCCGGGAGCTGTGGGAAAGCCGCGCCGCCATGGCCCGCGCCTCGGCGCTGCTGGAAGGCAGGGACCGGCTCGCGATGCAACCGGGCATGCCGGCGCAAGTGCATGCCCACGAAGGCGCGGTCCTGGCCGCCCTGATGCTCGAGGGGGCGGCCCGGCTCGCCGCGCTCGACGCGGAGGTGGCGCGTCGCCAGTCCGACCGCGATGCCGTGGCCGGAACGCGCGCCAAGCTGGAAGCCGGGCTGCCCCTGGTGCAACGCAAGCACGAGCTGCGCGACGAGCTGGCCCGGGCCGGCTACCTCGCCCCCACCGGCCTCATCGACACCGAGCTGGAACTGGCCAATGTCCGCCACGACGCGCTCGTGACGACGGAGCGACTCAGGGAAGCCGAAGCGGCCCTGGCCGAGGTCCGGCACCGCCGGCAGCAGGCCGTCGCGGAGTTCCGCCTGCGCGCGGCCACGGAGCGGGCGGAGGCCGGGCGCCGGGCCGAAGCCCTGCGCCAGGAACTGCTCAAGGCCGAGCAGCGCGAGCGCCAGCAAGTCCTGCGCGCCCCCATCGACGGCATCGTCCAGCAGCTGGCCGTCACCACCCTGGGGGGCGTCGTCACGCCCGCGCAAGCGCTGCTGACCGTGGTGCCCGATGGCACCGCCCTCGAAGTGGAGGCGCAGGTGCTCAATCGGGACGTCGGCCAGCTTCGGGTCGGCCAGCGCGTGGTCAACAAGATCGAGGCCTTCGACTACACCCGCTGGGGCGGGCTGGGTGGCGAGGTGGCCTGGATCGCCCAGGACGCGGTGGCGGACCCGACCCTGGGGCCGGTGTACCCGGTGCGCATCCGGCTGGACGCCAGCCAGTTGCCCCAGCGGGTGGGAGACCGCACCGGACGACTCAGCGCCGGCATGAACGTCACCACCGACGTGCAGGTCGGGCAACGCCGCCTGATCGACTACTTCCTGGCGCCCCTGCTGCGGGCGCGCCAGGAAGGGCTGCGCGAGCCGTGACCCTGCGTCAGGCGTCGCCCGCCCGACGCTCCTTCGGCGGGAACGGGTAGGCGCCACCACCCTTGCCCGGGTAGCGCAGCGACAGCAGCATGGTCACCACCAGCACCGACACCGTCACGCCCAGCGACCAGGCCACGGGAATCTTGTAGATGTCGATCAGCAGCATCTTGGTGCCGATGAACACCAACACGACGGCCAGACCGTAGGACAGCAGGTGAAAGCGCTCGTGCATGCCGGCCAGCAGGAAGTACATGGCGCGCAGGCCCAGGATGGCGAACACGTTGGAGGTCAGCACGATGAACGGGTCGGTCGTGATCGCGAAGATGGCCGGAATGGAATCGACCGCGAAGATCACGTCGACCACGCCGATCAGCAGGATCACCACGAACAAGGGAGTCGCCATGCGCACGCCATTCACACGGGTGAAGAAGCGCTCGCCGTCGAAGCTGGGGGCGATCTTCATGTGCCGGTTGATCCAGCGCAGCGCCGGGTTGTTGTCCAGGTCGGGTTCCTGCCCGGCGGCCCACCACATCTTGATGCCGGTGAACACCAGGAAGGCGCCGAACACATACATCACCCAATGGAACTGGGTCACCAACCAGGCGCCCACCAGGATCATGCCGGCGCGCAGCACCAGCGCGCCCAGGATGCCGATCATCAACACGCGCTTCTGGAACGCCGCCGGCACGCCGAAGTAGGTGAACAGCATCAGGAACACGAAGATGTTGTCCACGGCCAGGGCCTTCTCGACCAGGTAGCCGGTGATGAACTCCAGCGCCTTGCCATTGGCCAGTGCCTCGCGGGTGGCGTCACCGGAAGTACCGCCGAGATACCACCAGAGCAGGCCGACGAACACGAAGGACACCCCGACCCAGATCAGCGACCAGACGGTCGCCTCTTTCATCGAGACGGTGTGGGCGCCCTGCTTGGTGAGGGCGAAGAAATCGATGAGGAGCGCGATCACCACGAAGATGGCGAACACGGTCCACATCAGGGGCGTGCCAATGGACATGGCTGGGCTTTCCTGAAGGTAAGCCGGAAAACCGGCGGGTTGAACTACGGAGTTCCCCGTCGGTCTTGCGGACGCCGGACCATTGCGGCCGGGCGACCTGCGGCACCGGAAAGCGCCTGTTGCCAAGGCTTTCGTATTGACGGCACCGCAGCAGGGAAGACCGGGTGACGGCCTTCGCGAGCGCTACTCCCCTTCAGAGGCGGGCGGATTATAGGCAGACGAACTGAGCCCCGACCGGCGACCGAGGGTTTCCCCCAAGGCACCCACACAAAGCCGGGGCGCGTGTCTCCCCTAGCTCCAGCCCCTCAGCCCTAGACCTGAACCTCATAAACCACCTGCGCCTGCCCCGCGTCGGCCTGTGCCATCCAGCTGGCCAGGGCCGCGTCGCTGGGGAAGAAGCGGGCCTCCTCCCCCAGCTGCAGTTCAGCCACCGCCTTGTCGCGCCGCAGCGCCAGGCGCACCGGCAGGCCGCGCACCAGCTCGCCCTGCTCGCTCTGCTCGCGCTGCGGCGGGAACTCGCGAACCATGCGGCTCACGTCGGGCGCATGGCCGTTGACAGCGACCCGCAGGTACTTGCCGAAGCGGCAGCGCGCGGTGGCCAGGTCCCAGACCTGGTTGACGCTCAGGCGAAAGCCGCCGCTGAAGCGGTCGGGTTGCTGGCGCGCCATCACGATCACCAGCTCGTCGTCCTTGAGCAGGTGGCGATTGGCATTGAGCACCGCCTCGTCGGCCGTGGCCTCGATCACGCCCGACTTGTCGTCGAGCTTGAAAAGGGCCAACTTGCCGCGTTGGCCGTTGATCACGCGCAGGTCGCTCACGATGCCGGCCAGCAGCTGCGGCTCGCGCGAGTCGATCAGCTCGTCGATGGCGCGCCGGGCGAAACGGCGCACCTCGGAGGCCACCTCGTCGAACAGGTGCCCCGAGAGGTAGAAACCGACCGCCGTCTTCTCGTAGGTCAGCCGCTCCTTCACGCCCCAGGGCGTGGCCTCGACCAGGTCGGGTTCCTGGGTGCTGGCGCCGTGGGCGTCGTCCATGTCGAACAGGCCGCCCTGGTTGGCATTGGCCTCGGTGGTGGCGGCGAACTCGAAGGCGCGGTCGATGGACGCGACCAGCGAGGCGCGATTGAGTTGCAGGGCGTCGAAGGCGCCCGCCTTGATCAGCGCTTCCACGGTGCGCTTGTTCACCCGCGAACGGTCGATGCGCACGCAGAAGTCGTACAGGCTCTGGAAGGCGCCGCCCTCCTCGCGCGCCCGCACGATGGCCTCGATGGCCTGCTGGCCGGTGCCCTTGACCGCGCCCAGGCCGTAGCGGATCACCTTGTCCGAGACGGGCTCGAACCGGTAGTTGCCGCGGTTCACATCGGGCGGCTCGAACGACAGGCCGAAGTTCTTGACCGCGTCCTCGAACAACACCTTGAGCTTGTCGGTGTCGTCCATTTCCACGGTCATGTTGGCGCAGAAGAACTCCGCCGTGTAATGCACCTTGAGCCAGCCCGTGTGGTAGGCCAGCAGCGAGTAAGCGGCCGCGTGCGACTTGTTGAAGCCGTAGCCGGCGAACTTCTCCATCAGGTCGAAGATCTCGTCGGCCTTGTCCTGCGGGATGCCGTTCTTGGCGGCGCCGGCGCGGAAGATCTCGCGGTGCTGCGCCATCTCCTCGGCCTTCTTCTTGCCCATGGCGCGGCGCAGCAGGTCGGCGCCACCCAGCGTGTAGCCGCCCAGGATCTGCGCCGTCTGCATCACCTGCTCCTGGTAGACCATGATCCCGTAGGTCTCGGAGAGCATCTCGGCCACCAGCGGGTGCGGGTATTCCACCGTCTCGCGCCCGTGCTTGCGCGCGACGAAGCTGGGGATCAGGTCCATGGGACCCGGCCGGTACAGCGCGTTCAGCGCGATCAGGTCTTCCAGCCGGGTCGGCCGGGCGTCGCGCAGCATGCCCTGCATGCCGCGGCTTTCGAACTGGAACACCGCCTCGGTCTTGCCGTCGGCGAACAGCTTGTAGGTCGCCGCGTCGTCGAGCGGCAGGTTCTCGTAGGCGAAGTCCTGCTGGCTCTTGTGCCGCTGGCGGATGAACTCGCGCGCGATCTCCAGGATGGTGAGCGTGGCCAGCCCCAGGAAGTCGAACTTCACCAGCCCCGCGGCCTCCACGTCGTCCTTGTCGTACTGGCTCACCGCCGATTCGGACCCCGGCTGCTGGTACAGCGGCGTGAAGTCGGTGAGCTTGCCCGGGGCGATCAGCACACCGCCCGCGTGCATGCCGACGTTGCGGGTCAGGCCCTCGAGCTTTTGCGCCAGGCCGATCAGCGTCTTGACCTCGTCCTCGCGCTCCAGGCGCTCGGCCAGGATCGGCTCCTGCTCGATCGCGCCGGCGATGGTGATGTGCTGGCCCGGTTTGTTCGGGATCAGCTTGCTGATGCCGTCGCAAAAGGTGTAGCTCATGTCCAGCACGCGGCCCACATCGCGGATGGCGGCGCGCGCGGCCATGGTGCCGAAGGTGGCGATCTGGCTCACCGCCTCGCGGCCGTACTTGTCCTTGACGTACTCGATGACCCGGTCGCGGTTGCCCTGGCAGAAGTCGATGTCGAAGTCGGGCATGGACACCCGCTCGGGGTTCAGGAACCGCTCGAACAGCAGGTTGTAGCGCAGGGGATCGAGGTCGGTGATCTTCAGCGCGTAGGCCACCAGGGAGCCCGCGCCCGAGCCCCGGCCCGGGCCCACCGGGCAGCCGTTGTTCTTGGCCCAGTTGATGAAGTCGCCCACGATCAGGAAGTAGCCCGGGAACCCCATCTTGAGGATGGTGCCGATCTCGAACTCCAGCCGCTCCACGTAGCGCGGCATCTCGCGCTGGCGCCCGGCCTCGTCGGGATAGAGCTGCAGCATCCGCTCCTTCAGGCCCTCGTGCGAGGCGAAGCGGAAATACTCCTCGATCGGCATGCCGTTGGGCGTGGGGAAGTTCGGCAGGCGCGGCTTGCCCAGCTCGAGCGTGAGGTTGCAGCGCTTGGCGATCTCCACCGTGTTGGCCACGGCCGAAGGCACGTCGGCGAACAGCTGCTCCATCTGGTCGGCGGTCTTGAAGTACTGCTCGCGCGTGAAGCGACGCACGCGCCGCTGGTTGCCCAGGATCTCGCCTTCGGCGATGCACACCCGCGCCTCGTGCGCCTCGTAGTCGTCCTCGGTGAGGAACTGCACCGGGTGCGTGGCGACCACCGGCAGCTTGAGCTGCGCCGCCAGTTGCACCGCCGCCGCCACGTGCGGCTCGTCGTCGGCGCGGCCGGCGCGCTGCAACTCCACGTAGAAGCGGTGCGGGAAGATGCTCGCCAGCGCGAGCGCGGCGTCGCTGGCTCGTTGCGCGTCATTGGCCAGCAGCGCCTGCCCCACCGGGCCGGCCTGCGCCCCCGACAGCACGATCAGGCCGTCGCCGAGTTCGCGCAGCCATTCCAGGCGGCACACGCCCTGGGCCTTGACCACGTTCAGGGTCCAGGCGCGGGCCAGCAGCTCGCACAGATTGAGATAGCCCTGGCGCTGCTGCACCAGCAGCACGATGCGCGAGAGCTGGGCATCGTCCTTGCCCAGGCCCTGCAGCCAGATCTCGGCGCCCAGGATCGGCTTGACGCCGGCCCCGCGCGCGGCCTTGTAGAACTTGATGCCGCCGAACAGGTTGTTCAGGTCGGTGATGGCCAGCGCGGGCTGGTGATCGGCGGCTGCGGATTTGACGGTGTCGTCGATGCGGCAGGTGCCGTCGACCACGGAAAACTCGGAATGCAGGCGCAGGTGGACGAACATCCGGCGATTGTAGGAAGGCCGCTGCGCACGGTTCGTACAATCGCCGCCCCGTGTCCGCCTTCCTCAACGTCTCCGCGTACAAGTTCGTGGCCCTCGCCGATGGCGAGGCGCTGCGGCAACGCCTGTTCGATGCCGCCTGCGCCGCGGGGCTCAAGGGCACCATCCTGATCGCGTCCGAGGGCATCAACCTGTTCCTGGCCGGCGAGCCCGCCGCCCTTCGAGCGTTCCTGGCCGACTTGCAGGGCGACGATCGCCTGGCGGGCTTGCCGATCAAGGAAAGCTGGTCGCCCGCACAACCCTTCCGCCGCCTGAAGGTCAAGGTCAAGCGCGAGATCATCCGCATGAACCATCCGGCCATCCGTCCGCAAGCCGGCCGGGCTCCGGCGGTGGAAGCCGGCACCCTGCGCCGCTGGCTGGACCAGGGGCATGACGACGACGGCCGCCCGGTGGTGACGCTGGACACGCGCAACGCGTTCGAGGTGGACCACGGCAGCTTCCACGGCGCCATCGACTGGCGCCTGCAGCGATTCAGCGATTTCCCCGCAGCCGTGCAGGCACATCGCGCCACGCTCGAAGGCAAGACGGTGGTGAGCTTCTGCACCGGCGGCATCCGCTGCGAGAAGGCGGCCATCTACCTGCAGGAAGCCGGACTCGAGCATGTGTGGCAGCTCGAGGGCGGCATCCTGCGCTACTTCGAGGAAGCGGGCGGGGCGCACTACCAGGGCACCTGCTTCGTCTTCGACGAGCGCGAAGCGCTCCGCCCCGACCTGCAGCCAACCCGGTCTTGATCACCCGCGCGGGTGGTGCTTGGCGTGCAACTGCTTCAGCCGCTCGCGCGCCACGTGGGTGTAGATGGTGGTGGTGGAGATGTCCGCATGCCCGAGCAGCATCTGCACCGCCCGCAGGTCGGCCCCGTGATTGAGCAGGTGGGTGGCGAAGGCGTGGCGCAGCGTGTGCGGCGACAGCGGTGCGGTGATGCCCGCCGCCCGGGCATGCTTCTTCACGATCACCCAGAACATGGCGCGGGTCATGCCCGCGCCGCGCGCGGTGACGAAGAGGTCTTCGGTCTGCTGGCCGGCCAGGATCTCGGCGCGCGCGTCCTTCAAATAGCGCACCAGCCAGTCGTGCGCCACTTCGCCGAAGGGCACCAACCGCTCCTTGCCGCCCTTGCCGAAGACGCGCAGCACATGCTCGTTGAGCCCGACGTGGACGACCCGCAGCGTCACCAATTCGCTGACCCGCAGGCCGCTGGCGTACATCAGCTCCAGCATGGCGCGGTCCCGCAGGCCCAGCGGCGTGTCGACGTCGGGTGCGGCCAGCAGGGCCTCGACCTGTGCCTGGGTCAGGGTGCGCGGCACCCGCAACGGCCGCTTCGCGGTCAGCAGCCGCAACGTGGGGTCGACCTGCAGCCGCCGCTCCCGCAAGGCCCAGCGGAAGTAACGGCGCAGCACGGCCAGGCGGCGGTTGGCGGAGGTGGCGCGCGTCTGCGCATGGCGGGCGGCGAAGTAGGCGTGCAGGTCGGCCTCGCGCGTGTCGGCCAGGCCGCGGCCCTGTTGTGCGCGCAGCCAGCGGTCATACAGGGTCAGGTCACGCCGGTATGCCGCCAGGGTGTTCTTCGCCAGGCCCTCCTCCAGCCAGAGGGCATCGACGAACAGGTCGATCGACGGATCGGGCTCGCTCAATCCAGCTTCAGGCCCGCGGTGTCCACGACCTTCTTGTAGACGTCGAATTCGGCCTTGATCTGCTGCGCGAATTCAGCCGGCGAGTTGCCGACGATCACGGAGCCGGTGTCCTCGATGCGCCTGCGCACGGCCGGGTCCTTGAGCGCCGCCACGGTACCGGCATGCACCTTGTCGACCACCTCCTTGGGCAGCCCCTTGGGGCCGAGGATGCCGTAGTAGGCCATGCGGTTCACCGGCTCCAGGCCCACCTCCTTGAAGGTCGGCACGTTGGGCAGCGAGGCCAGCCGCTGCGGCGCGGCCACCACGATGGGGATCAGGCGGTTTTCCTTGATGAAGGGCAGTGCCGAGGGCAGGTTGTCGAAGATGATGGGCACCTGCCCCGCCACCGTGTCGTTCAAGGCCGGGCCCGCGCCCCGGTAGGGGATGTGCGTGACAAAGGTCTTGGACATGCTCTTGTACAGCTCCATCAGCATGTGGCCGATGCCGCCGGTGCCCGAAGAGGCATAGGAGTACTTGCCCGGGTTGCGCCGCAGCTCGTTCACGAAGCCCTGGTAGTCGCGCGCGGGAAAGCTCGGATGCACCGCGATGACGTTGGGCGTGGCCGCGATGTTGATGATCGGCGTGAAGTCGGTGAGCGGGTTGTAGGGGGTCTTGGGGTTGATCGCCGGGTTGGTTGCCGTGGTGGACACGGTCGCGACGCCCAGCGAGTAACCGTCGGGCGTGGCCCGCGCGGTCTCGGAGGCGCCGACGATGCCGCCGCCACCCGCCTTGTTCTCGACGATGACCGACTGTCCCAGCGACTTGCCCAGCGGCTCGGAGATCACGCGGGCGATGATGTCGGTCGTGCCACCGGGGGCGAAGGGCACCTGCAGCTTGACGGGCCGGCTGGGATAGCTCTGGGCCAGCGCCGCGCCAGCGGACAACAGCAGGGCGCCAGCGGCGGAAAAAGCGAACCATTGACGGCGTTTCATCGAGGACGTCTCCTAATACGTGAAGTCGTTGAGGTGAATCGCTCGATGGTAATGGCGCCACGCGGCCCTCCGGCAGCCCGGGAGACCGGGGCTAACCCCAAGATGGCGCGGCTATGCTCGAGCCGTGACCTATGCCCAGTTGCTCGTCCCCGACTTCGCGCTCCTCCTCCTGGGATGGGTGATCTGCCGCTACACCTTCCTCGATCGCACCGTGTGGGCACAGGTGGAGGTGCTGGTCTACTACTTTCTCTTTCCGGTCCTGTTGTTCCAGTCGGTCCTGCGCAGCCCGCTGGACTTCGACACGGCCTTGCACCTGATCGCGGCGGGCGTGCTGCTCGGGCTCGCCGCCATCGGCATGGCCTACCTGCTGCCCCGGGTGCCCGGGCTGGGCCGCCACCTGGACCGGCGCGACCACGCGGCGGCGGCGCAGGTGGCTTTCCGCTTCAACTCCTTCATCGCGCTGGCCGTCGCCGAGCGGATGGCCGGCCCCCAGGGCCTGCAACTGATCGCGGTCCTGATCGGGTTCTGCGTGCCCATGTTCAACGTGGCGGCGGTGTTCCCGATGGCCCGGGCGTCGGGCGTCCACCTGGGCTCGGCCCTCATTCGCAACCCACTGATCATCGGCACCGGCACCGGCCTCGCGGCCAACCTGCTCGGGCTGCAGATGCCCGGGTGGCTCGAGCCCACTGTGAGCCGCGTGGGCTCGACCTCGATCGCCCTGGGCCTGATGGCCGCCGGCGCCGGGCTGCAGTTCGGATCGCTCGCCACCGGCAAGGCGCTGGCCGTGTCGGTGCTGTCCATCAAGCACCTGCTGCTGCCGCTGGTGGCCTGGCTGCTCGCACGCCTGCTGCGGCTGGACCCCGCGCAGGCCACCATGCTGCTGACCTTCTCGGCCCTGCCCACCGCCACCAACGCCTACGTGCTGGCGGTGCGCATGGGCTACAACGGTGGCTACGTGGCGGCTTTGGTCACGCTGTCGACGCTCCTGGGAATGGCGAGCCTGCCGTTCGCGCTGTCGCTCCCCAGGGGCTAGGGACCGCTCCTTCCAGCGCCCATTCCACGTGCTCGCGCACCATCGATTCGGGGTGGGCAGACAGGCGCCCCAGCGCTTCACGCAGGCTTGCATCCTCTTGTTGCCGCAGCGCATTTCCGGCCGCCACCGCCACGTTGCGCAGCCATCTCGCATGGCCGATGCGGCGGATGGGACTGCCTTCGGTGCGCCGAAGAAACTCGGCCTCGCTCCACGACAGGTAAGCGGCCAGGGGCTGGTTCACCAGGTGCTCGCGCGCCTCGAAGTCGGGCAGCGGACTGCGCTGCGCGAATTTGTTCCAGGGGCAGGCCAGCTGGCAGTCGTCGCAGCCGTAGATGCGGTTGCCGATGGCCGGGCGCAGGGCTTCGGGAATCGAGCCGGGATGTTCGATGGTGAGGTACGAGATGCAGCGCCGCGCATCGAGCCGGCCTGGCGCGACGATGGCGCCGGTGGGGCATGCGCCGATGCAGGCATCGCACTGGCCGCAATGCGCACTCACCGGCTCGGTGGGCGGCAGCGCCAGGTCGAGGTAGACCTCACCGAGGAAAAACATCGAGCCGGCGTTGCGGTCGAGCACCAGGGTGTGCTTGCCACGCCAGCCGATGCCGCTGCGGGTGGCGAGTTCGGCCTCGAGCACCGGGGCCGAGTCGGTGAAGGCCCGGTGGCCGATGGGACCCACCTCGGCGGCGATGCGCTCGGCCAGCCGCGCCAGTCGTGAGCGGACCACCTTGTGGTAATCGCGGCCCCGTGCGTAGAGCGACACCACGCCTTCGCCCGGCCGCTCCAGGCGTTGCCACTCGATGGCCTGCCAGCCCTCGGGCGTGGCCGAAGGCAGGTAGTCCATGCGGGCCGTGAGCACGCTCACCGTGCCCGGCACCAGCTCCTGCGGCCGAGCCCGCGCAAGCCCATGCGCGGCCATATAGCCCATCTCACCGTGGAAGCCTTGCGACAGCCAGTGCAAAAGCCCGGGCTCGGCCGCCGACAAGTCGATTCCGGCGACACCGATTTGCGAGAATCCGAGCTCATGTGCCCACTGCCGGATGCGGCTCACCAGCGAAGGAGGATCGAGCTGAGCGCGAGCGAAAGTCACCCGCCGATTGTAGGAACGCCCCTCGTGCTGCACTGGGCCGACGAGGAGCAGACCCTGGCCTTCGCGCGCCGACTGGCCGCCCGTCCGGCTCTGGCTGATGCCTTCATCGAACTGCGGGGCGAACTCGGCGCCGGCAAGACCACCTTCGTGCGCCACCTGCTGCGCACCCTGGGCGTGGGCGGGCGCATCAAGAGCCCCACCTATGCGGTGGTCGAGCCCTACCAGGTCGGGCCGCTCGCCATCTGGCACTTCGACTTCTATCGCCTGGCTGATCCGCGCGAGTGGGAAGAAGCCGGCTTTCGCGACCTGTTCGCCGGCCCGGGACTGAAGATCGCCGAGTGGCCCGAGAAGGCCGGCGCGGCCCTGCCGAAGCCCGACCTGGTCCTGCGGATCGACACGCTGGACGACGACAGCCGGCGCGTCACGGCCACGCCCCTCACGCCGCGCGGCCAGGAGCTGCTCGCATGAGCCCGCGCCGACGTTCCCTGGTGCGCGGCGGCGTGCTCGCGCTGCTGCTGGGGCGCCAGCACATCGCCAGCGGCGCGGCCATCGTCGCGGTGCGCATCTGGCCGGCGCACGACTACTCGCGCGTGACCATCGAGTCGGACGCCCAGCTGCGGTCCTCGCAGACGCACGTGGCCAGCCCGCCGCGGCTGGCGGTGGACATCGAGGGGCTCGAACTCGACCCCGCGCTGCGCGAGCTGGTGGGCAAGGTGCGCGCCGACGATCCCTTCATCGCCGGCATCCGGGTCGGGCAGTACGCACCGGGCACGGTGCGCCTGGTGATCGACCTCAAGCAGGCGGTCCGGCCGCAGGTCTTCCACCTGCCGCCGGTGGCGGCGTACAGCCATCGGCTGGTGCTGGACCTGTTCCCCGAGCAACCGGTCGACCCCCTCGAGGCGCTGATCGCCGAGCGGCTGCGTGATACCGGCCCGGCGCCGGACCCCCTGGGTGACCTGATCGCCCAGCGCACGCTGCGCAACGATCCGCCGCGAAGCGCCTCGGCCCCGGCGCCGATGGCGCCCGCACCCGCGGCCGGCCCCGCCCGCACCGACCGGCTGATCATCATCGCGCTCGACCCGGGCCACGGCGGAGAAGATCCGGGCGCGATCGGCCCCAACGGCACGCGCGAGAAAGACGTGGTGCTGCAGATCGCGCGGCGGCTGCAGGCGCGCATCAACGCCAGTTCCGTGAACGGCCACGCGATGCGGGCCTTTCTCACCCGCGACGCCGATTTCTTCGTGCCGCTGGGCGTGCGGGTGCAGAAGGCCCGGCGGGTGCAGGCGGACCTGTTCGTGAGCATTCATGCCGACGCCTTCACCACGCCGCGCGCCCGCGGGGCCAGCGTCTACGCCCTGAGCCACACGGGCGCTTCCAGCACCGCGGCGCGCTGGCTCGCCACCAAGGAAAACCAGGCCGACCTGATCGGCGGCGTGAACGTGCGCGAGCACGACCACCACATGGCGCGCGTGCTGCTGGACATGAGCACCACCGCGCAAATCCGCGACAGCCTGCGGCTGGGCGAGGCGATGCTGGGCCACATCGGCCGGGTCGGGCGGCTGCACAAGCCGCGCGTGGAGCAGGCCGGCTTCGCGGTGCTCAAGGCTCCCGACATCCCCAGCGTGCTGGTCGAAACCGCATTCATCAGCAACCCCGAGGAAGAAGAGCGCCTGCGCAGCGACGCCTACCAGGACCAGCTCGCCGACGCATTGATGCGCGGCATCACCGGCTACTTCACGGCCAACCCCCCGCTCGCGCGCAGCCGCAGCATGTAGCCGGGGGCTGGCACAGCCCATTGTCGGCCGGCGACAGGGTCGCGCTGGCTTGTCTGACACGGACGCGCCTGCCCGCTTCCTAGAGTGGTCCGGCAGGTTGGCCGCGCCTTCAGCGGTCGCACAAATCAAAGGTGAACGGTATGAACCTCAAGCTCGTTGCAGTATTGGCGGCCGCGTCCATGATGGGCCTCTCGGGATGCGCCAACATGACCCCCTCCGAACGCCAGACCGCCGGGACGATCGGCGGCGCAGCCGGCGGTGCCCTGATCGGCGACGCCGTCATCGGCGGCCCGCTGGGCACGCTGGGTGGCGCGGCGGCAGGCGGCTACCTGGGCAACCGGGCCACCGACCCGTATCGCCGCTGAGTCCGACACCACCCCTCCAGGAGAATCGAATGAAAAGCAAGTTGATCGCCGCCCTCGCCGCGGCTTCCCTCATGGGCCTGGCAGGCTGCGCCAACATGAGCCCCTCGGAGCGCCAGCTCGCCGGCACGGCCGGCGGTGTGGCAGCCGGTGCGCTTGCCGGTGGCGCCCTGACCGGCGGCAGCACGCTCGGCACCCTGGGTGGCGCCGCCGCCGGCGGCTACCTGGGCAACCAGGCCACCAATCCGAACCGTTGACCCCCCGAAGCGGCCTGTCGGCCGCTCCGGCAAAGCCGGTTCCGCGGTAGCCGCTGGAGAGGGCTTCCGCTTTGCGCTGGCCGCTGGAGGGGTCTACCGCTGCTTCGCCCGGCTTTGGCCTCGCGGGCTCGGGTTTCAACCAGGCCCTGGCGCGAGCTCCGAACCGTCTTTTGCTCGCTCGCTATTGAACGGCGGCTGCGGCTTTGCGCCGGGCTTGCCACGCGCCGGCCAGGACGAGGGTGCCTGGGACCAGGATCAAGGCCCAGATGATCTTGTCCAGGTGAGCCTGCACGAAGGGGATGCTGCCCAGGAAGTAACCAGCCGTGACGATGCCGAAGACCCAGATCAACGCGCCAGCCACGTTGAACATCGTGAACTTGATGCGCGTCATGGCGGCCACGCCGGCGACGAAGGGGGCGAAGGTGCGCAGGAACGGCATGAAGCGGGCCAGGATGATGGTGATGCCGCCGTACTTTTCGTAGAACTCGTGGGCCTGCAGGAAGGCCTTGCGGTTGAAGTAGCGCGAGTGCTCCCACTGGAACACCTTGGGCCCGAAGAAGCGCCCGATGTGGTAGTTGCACTGGTCGCCCAGGATGGCCGCCCCCAGCAGCACCGCCACCGCCACCCAATAGCTCATGAAGCCCAGGCCGCACAGCGCGCCCACCACGAAGAGCAGCGAGTCGCCGGGCAGGAAGGGCATCACCACCACGCCCGTTTCCACGAACACGATGACGAAGAGCAGGGCATACACCCAGGCGCCGTGATCGCGTACGAAGGCTTCGAGGTGCACGTCCACGTGCAGGATGAAGTCGATGAGGAGGGCGACGTATTCCATGGGCGAGGGATTATGTCCACAGTTGGCCGGCTTGCTGCCGGGCTCTGGCCCGAACGGGCTACGGGCCCGGGGCCCGCTCCTAGAATGCCCGCGTGAACGCCGTCCTCGCCCCAGCCCCGCGCCGCCCCATACGCGAACTTCCGGATGAACTGGTGAGCCAGATCGCCGCCGGCGAGGTGGTCGAGCGGCCCGCCTCGGTGGTTCGCGAGCTGGTCGACAACGCCCTGGATGCAGGCGCCCGACAGGTCACCGTGCGGCTGGCTGGCGGTGGCGTCCGACTGGTCTGCGTGGAAGACGACGGCTGCGGCATCGATCCCGGGCAACTGCCCTTGGCGCTTCGTCGCCACGCCACCAGCAAGATCGCTTCCCTGGCCGAGCTGGAAAGCGTGGCGACCATGGGTTTCCGCGGCGAGGCGCTGGCCGCGATCGCCTCCGTGTCCGAGACCACCGTGCTGTCGCGCGCCGACGGCCAGCCGCACGCCTTCCTGCTCGACGGCGGCACGGGCGAGTTGCGGCCGGCGGCCCGCACGGTGGGCACCACCGTCGAGGTGAAGGAGCTGTTCTTCCGCACCCCCGCGCGCCGCAAGTTCCTCAAGAGCGACGGCACCGAGCTGGCCCACTGCGTCGAGGCGGTGCGGCGGCATGCGCTGGCTCGTCCCGAGGTGGGGTTCGCCATCTGGCACGACGGCAAGCTGGTCGAGCAGTGGCGCCCCGCGGCGGACGCGGCGCAGCGCCTGTCCGATGTCCTGGGCCGTGACTTCATGGCGGCCAGCCTGCCGGTGGCGTGGGAAGGCGGTCCGCTGCGCATCAGCGGCCGCGTCGGCCTGCCCGATGCGGCGCGCGCACGGGCCGACCAGCAGTGGGCCTGGGTCAATGGCCGCCATGTGCGCGACAAGGTGCTCGGGCACGCGGTGCGAAGCGCCTACGAGGACGTGCTGCATGGACAGCGCCAGCCCGTCTACGTGCTGGCGCTGGACATCGACCCCACGCTGGTCGACGTCAACGTCCACCCCACCAAGATCGAAGTGCGCTTCCGCGACAGCCGCGCGGTCCACCAGGCCGTGCGCCACGCCGTGGAGCAGGCGCTCGCCGCGCCCCGCGCCGGCCTGAACCCCTCGGCGATGAGCGACGCCACCGCCGCGCGCCCGCCGGAGCCGCCAGCCGCCATGCCCCGCTGGTCGCAGCCGTCCATGGCGTTCGCCGCGCGCGAGGAAGCCGGCCATCGCGTGGCCGAGCTCGGGCTGCTGTGGCAGCCGCAAGGACGGGCTGCCGAGGCACCCGCCAGCGCCGCCGACGCGCAGCCTTCCACCCCAGCCGCGCCGCTGCCCGACGGCGAGTGGCCGCTCGGCCGGGCCCTCGCCCAGCTGCAGGGCATCTACATCCTGGCCGAAAACGCGCAGGGCCTGGTGGTGGTGGACATGCACGCGGCCCATGAGCGCATCGTCTACGAACAGCTCAAGTCGCAATTCGGCACCGGCGGGCTGGCCAGTCAGCCCCTCCTGATTCCGGCCACCTTCCCCGCCACGCCGCAGGAGCTGGCCACCGCCGAGGGCGCGGGCGAAGCGCTGCGCAGCCTGGGCCTGGAGATCACGCCCTTCTCAGCGCGCACGCTGGCCGTTCGCGCCGTGCCCACCCACCTGGCCCAGGCCGACGCCGTGGAGCTGGCCCGCAGCGTGCTGGCCGAACTGGCGCAGCACGACGCCAGCCACGTGGTGCAGCGCGCCCGCGACGAGCTGCTGGCCACGATGGCCTGCCACGGCGCGGTGCGCGCCAACCGGCGGCTGGGCCTGGAAGAGATGAACGCGCTGCTGCGCCGCATGGAAGTGACCGAGCGCTCCGACCAGTGCAACCACGGCCGGCCCACCTGGCGGCAGCTCAGCCTGCGCGAGCTGGATGCCCTGTTCCTGCGCGGACGTTGAACTTTGCCCGGCGCGCCTGAGTCAGCCTCATGGTCATGAAGCGCTCCCTGCTGTTCGCCGCGCCGGTCCTCGCGGCCCTGCTCAACTTCGGCTGCGCCACGCTCGACGAGAAACAGCGCGCCTGGATCTTCCAGCCCAGTGACCGGGCCTGGGGCGGCAGCGCCGCCCTGGCCGAGGGCATGGAAGACGTCTGGATCAACTTCGACTCGCGCGTCACCGGCCAGAGCGTGCAGCTGCACGGGCTCTGGGCCCAGGCCAGCGAACCGCGCCCCGGGCAGCCGGTGATGCTGTACCTGCACGGCGCGCGCTGGAACGTGGCTGGTTCCGCCGGCCGCATCCGCCGCATGCAGGAGCTGGGCTTCTCGGTGCTGGCGATCGACTACCGCGGCTTCGGCAAGAGCACCCACGCCCTGCCGTCCGAGAACATGGCCTACGAGGACGCGCGCGCGGCCTGGGATTGGCTGGGCCGCAAGTACGCCGACCGACCGCGCTACGTGTTCGGGCACTCCCTGGGCGGTGCCATCGCCATCGACCTGGCCTCGCAGGTGGCCGACGAGCGCGGCACCATCGTCGAAGGCACCTTCACCTCCATCGCCGACGTGGCCAGCACCTTCCGCTGGGGCTGGCTGCCGCTGGGGCCGCTGATCACGCAGCGCTTCGAGTCGGTGCGCAAGGTGCCGCAGGTGGGCTCGCCGCTGCTGGTGGTGCACGGCAGCCGCGACAGCCTGATCCAGTCCAGCCTGGCGCGCCGCCTGTACGACGCGGCGCCCGATCCCAAGCGCTTCGTGCTGGTGGACGGCGGATCGCACCACAGCACGATGTCCATGGGGCTGGCCATGTACCGCGAAGCGATCAGCGATCTGTTCGAGAAATAAGAGTCACCCCGAAGCGCCTCCGTCGCCTCCCCTCGAGGGGCGCCACCAGCGGCCCGGCCGATCCGGTTGCGCGGTGGCACTGGAAGGGCCGGCCGCTGCGCGACGGCTGAGGGTGACGCGGCAGTCCGGCCGCACCCTCTGCTACGCTCGCCGCGATGTCTGCTTCCGTTCCGGCCGGCCCTGTCTCCATGAGCCCCGGCGTCGTCGTCGTCCTGCTATCGCTTCTCCTGGGCCTGCAGCCCCTCACCACCGACCTGTACTTGCCGGCCTTGCCTGGCCTCACCCGCGCCCTGGGCGCCGAGCCGGCCCAGGCCCAGGCCCAGGCCACCCTCGCCGTGCTGCTGCTGGCCTTCGGCATCTCCCAGCTGGCGTGGGGCCCCCTGTCCGATCGATTCGGCCGCCGCCCCGTGCTGCTGGCCGGCATCGGCATCTATGTCGGCGCCTCGGTCGGTTGTGCGCTGGCCCCCTCGATGGACCTGCTGGTCGCCTGGCGCGCCGCGCAGGGCGCGGCCATGGGCGCGGCGGTGATGGGTGCTCGCGCCATCGTGCGCGACCTGTACGAACCGCAGGTGGGCGCACGCACCATGGCCAAGGGCCTGTCCGGCCTGGGCGTCATCGCCTGCCTGAGCGCGCCGCTCGGCGGCGTGGTCGCCGATCTCTTCGGCTGGCGTTGGGCGCTGGCCCTGCTCGGGATCTTCAGTGCCCTGCTGTGGCTCATCATCGCGCGCCACTTCACCGAGTCGCTGCCCGCCGAACGACGCGCGCCGCTGCACCCGGGCGCCATCGCCCGCAGCTGGTGGACCATCATCCGGCACCCCACTTTCCTGGCCGGTTCGGCCCTGGCCACCACGTCGTATGCCGGCCTGTTCACCTTCCTGGCCACCGCGCCCTTCGTGTTCGGCCAGGTGATCGGCCTGGGTGCCACCGAGGTGGGCGTGGCCCTGTTCTCGGTATCGCTGACCTACCTGGCGGGCACCGTGCTGGCGAGGCGCCTGCTCACGCGCATCGGCCTGCGGCGCGCGGTGATGTGGGCCGGCGGCGTCAGCCTGCTGGCCGGCACGGTGCTGGTGCTGCTGGCCTGGGCGGGCGTGCGCGGCATCTGGGCGCTGCTGCCCCCGATCTGGCTGTTCATGCTCGCGCACGGCGTGCACCAGCCCTGCGGCCAGGTCGTCGCGGTGGCGCCCTTTCCCAAGGCCGCCGGCGCCGCTGCGGCCCTGAACGGTTTCCTGATGATGCTGGTGGCTTTCGCGATGGGCGGCTGGCTCGGTCGCCAGGCCATGGACAGTGCCTGGCCGCTGGTCTCGGGCCTGTGGTTCTGGGGCGTCTGCATCGCGGTCGTGGCCTTCACCCTGGTGCGTCGCCATGGCGAGCTGCGGCGCGCCTGACCCGCAGTACCTGGCCTTGGCCGGGCCGACCGCGTCGGGCAAGACCGCCGCCGCCCTGGCCTTGGCGCGCGAGCTGCCCGTCGAGGTCGTGAACGTCGATTCGGCCCTGGTCTACCGCGGCATGGACATCGGCACGGCCAAGCCCTCGCCGTCCGAGCGCGCGGCGGTGCCGCACCACCTGATCGACATCCGCGACCCGCGCGAGAGCTACAGCGCCGCCGAGTTCGCCGCCGATGCGCGCCAGTGCGTGGCGCAGATCCGCGCGCGCGGCGCGCTGCCGCTGCTGGTGGGCGGCACGATGCTGTACTTCAAGGCCCTGTTCGAGGGACTGGCCGCCATGCCGGCCGCCGATGCCGGCACCCGCAGCCGCATCGAGGCCGACGCACGCGAGCGGGGCTGGCCCGCGCTGCATGCCGAACTCGCCCGCGTCGACCCCGCCACCGCGGCCCGGCTGGCGCCGCTCGATGCCCAGCGCATCCAGCGCGCCCTCGAGGTCTGGCAGCTGTCGGGCCGCCCGATCAGCGACTGGCACGCGCAGCCGGCGCCAGGCACCGGGCTCGCGCCCCTGCTGCTGGTGTCACTGGAGCCGACCGACCGGGCCTGGCTGCACCACCGCATCGAGGCGCGCTTCGACGACATGCTGCGTGCCGGCCTGCTGGACGAGGTGCGCCGCCTGCGTGCACGCGGCGACCTGTCGCCGCAGCTTCCCAGCATCCGCTGCGTGGGCTATCGGCAAGCCTGGGAATGGCTGGACGCGCAGGACGCCGGCCAGCCGCTGCCGCTGGGCGTGCTGCGCGAGCGCGGCATCGCCGCCACCCGCCAGCTGGCCAAGCGGCAGCTCACCTGGCTGCGCGGCATGCCGCAGCGACGCGTGGTCGCCTGCGACGCGCCCGACGCCACCACGCAGGTGCTCGAGCTGCTGCGGCAGCAGGCGCGCCGGCTGGAGCTGGCATGAGCGACCTGCCGGCGTCCCCCGTTGCGCCGCCGATCCGCATCGAGGGCCTGGCCAAGCGTTACGGCACGGACACCGTCTTCACCGATGTCTCGCTGCGCATCGACCCGGGCGTGTTCGTCGCCATCCTGGGCGAGTCCGGCGTGGGCAAGTCCACGCTGCTCAATTGCATGGCCGGGCTCGATCACTGGGACGCGGGCACCGTGCACCTGTGCGGCCACGACCTGGGGGCGGCGGGCGACGAGCAGCGCGCGATCCTGCGCCGGCGCCACGTGGGATTCGTGTTCCAGGCCTTCCACGTCCTGCCGCACCTGGACGTGGCGCAGAACGTGGGCTTGCCGCTGCTGCTGCTGCAGGCGCCGGCCGTCGAGCGGACCGATCGTGTGCGCCAGGCATTGGCCGCGGTGGGGCTGGAGGGGCTGGACCAGCGGCTGCCGCAGCAACTCAGCGGCGGCCAGTTGCAGCGCGTGGCGATCGCCCGCGCGCTGGTGCATCGGCCGGCGCTGCTCCTGGCGGACGAGCCCACCGGCAACCTCGATCCCGGCACCGCGGCACGCGTGATGGACCTGCTGATCGCGCAGACCCGCCAGCACGGCGCCTCGCTGGTGCTGGTGACGCACTCGGACACGGCCGCGCGCCGCGCCGACCGGGTGCTGCGCCTGACCGCGCGCGGCCTCGAAGCCGCCGACTGAGCTGCACAGCCACCCCTCGCCGGCCTTCGCGCCTCCGGCACCCGGCCCCGGTGTTTTCCTACGCGCGCGGCTCGGGGCCAACCGGATCATCGCGGCACCACACCGGAGAAACACCATGGCTACACGTGCAAAGGACGCCTGCGATCTGCTCGATGCGGATCACCGCGCGGTCAAGAAAATGTTCAAGGACTACGAAGAGCTGACGCAGTCGCGCGCACGCAGCGCCGCGCAGAAGAAGCTGGAGCTGGCCCGCCGCATCTGCCTGGAGCTGACCGTGCATGCGCAGATCGAGGAGGAGATCTTCTACCCCGCCTTGCGCAGCGCGATCAAGGACACCGACCTGCTGGACGAGGCCACGGTCGAACACCAGAGCGCCAAGGACCTGATCGCGCAGCTGCAGGAGATGTCCGAAACCGACCCGATGTTCGACGCCAAGGTCAAGGTGCTGGGCGAGTACGTGGACCACCACGTGAAGGAAGAGAAAAACGAGATCTTCCCCAAGGCCCGCAGCGCCCGAAAGCTCGACCTGATGGCCATGCGCGACGAGCTGGAAGCGCGCAAGGAGGAGCTCATGGGCGAGCACGAGGCGATGGCCTGACGAACCACCCCGGGGCCCACAATCGGGCCCCATGCTGGCGTCCCTTCTTCGCGGCTTCTCCTGGCAGGAACTGCGCCACCACCCCTGGCGCCACGCCACCGCGGTGGTGGCCGTCATGCTCGGGGTGGCGCTGGCGTTCGCGGTCCACCTGATCAACGCCTCGGCGCTGAGCGAGTTCTCCAGCGCCGTGCGCTCCGTGCAGGGCCGACCCGACCTCGAACTGCGCGCCGCGCAGGGCGGCTTCGACGAGTCGCTGTACGCCCGGCTTGCGGCCCACCCGCAGGTGCGCCTGGCCAGCCCCATCCTCGAACTGAGCACCCAGGCCCAGGGCGGCGCCGGCGGGCGGGCGGCGCTGCGCGTGCTGGGCGTGGACGCCCTGGCCGTGGCGTCCATCGCACCCGCGCTCATGCCCAGCCTCGACGCCGGCGCCGGACGCTTCGACCTGTTCGCCCCGGACGCCGTGTTCCTCAACCCGGCGGCCCGCCAGCAGCTTGGCGACCAACGGGTGCAGGTGCAGGTCGGCCTGCGGCTGCAGCCGCTGCGGGTCGCGGGCACCGTGGCGGCCCCGGGCGCTGCAACGGCGGTGATGGACATCGGGGCGGCCCAGGACCTGTTCGGCCGACGGGGCGAACTCACCCGAATCGACCTGCGGCTGGCCCCCGGAACCTCCGCGCGCGACTTCCTGCGCGGCCTCGAACTGCCGGCCGGCGTGGTGGCGGCCGAGCCCGCAGACGCCGCCCAGCGCATCGACCAGCTCTCGCGCGCCTACCGCGTGAACCTCACCGTGCTGGCCCTGGTGGCCCTGTTCACCGGGGCCTTCCTGGTGTTCTCGGTGCTGTCGCTGAGCGTGGCGCGGCGGCTGCAGCAACTGGCCCTGCTGGGCGTGCTGGGCGTCACCGCACGCCAGCGACTGGGGCTGGTGCTGGGCGAATCGCTGGTGCTCGGCGTGGCCGGCAGCGGCGCCGGCATCGCGCTCGGCACCGGGCTGGCGGCGCTGGCGCTGCGCCTGCTCGGCGGGGACCTGGGCGGCGGCTACTTCTCGGGGGTGGCGCCCGGCTTGCAGTGGAGCGCCCCGGCCGCCGGGGCCTACGGCGTGCTCGGCGTGATCGCCGCCGCGGTCGGCGGATGGTTCCCAGCCCGACTCGCCCAACGCCTGCCGCTGGCGCCCTCGCTCAAGGGCCTGGGCCACGCCGGCACCGGCCGCCGCGGCCATGGCGTCAGCGCCGCCCTGATCGTCGCCGGCTGCCTGCTGGCGCTGATGCCGCCCATCGCCGGCATGCCGCTGGCGGCCTATCTGTCGGTGGGACTGCTGCTGGTGGGCGGCATCACCGCCCTGCCCGCCGCCGTGTCGCTGGTCTACGACCGGCTGGCCCCGCACACGGCAGGCCGGCCGCTGGCGCTGCTGGCGGTGGAGCGGGCGCGGCGTGTGCGCGAGAGTGCCGCCGTGGCCGTGAGCGGCGTGGTCGCCGCGCTGAGCCTGGCCATCGCGCTCACCGTGATGGTCGCGAGCTTCCGGGACTCGGTGACCCGCTGGCTCGACGTGCTGCTGCCGGCCGACCTGTACGTGCGCACCGGCGAGAGCTCGGCGGCGGCCGACACCGCCTTCCTCGACCCGGCATTCGTGCAGGCGGCGGCGTCGCTGCCGGGCATCGCCCGCGCCGGCACCCAGCGGGTGCGCCCGCTGCTGCTGGACCCATCGATGCCGCCGGTGGTGCTGCTGGCGCGGCGGCTCGAGGAGCCGCAGCGGCAACTGCCGATGGTGGGCGAGGCACGGCCCGTGCCGGCCGGCCGCATCGGCGTCTATGTGAGCGAGGCCATGGTGGACCTGTACGGCGCCCGCGTCGGCCAGGGGCTGCCGGCGCTGGAGCAGGCCTTCGGGCAGGCAGGCGCCACGCCGCGCTTCTTCGTCGCCGGCATCTGGCGCGACTACGTGCGCCAGACCGGCGCGGTCATGGTGGACAGCGAGGACTACCGGCGGCTGACCGGCGACACCCGCAGCAACGACCTGCACCTGTGGCTGGCGCCGGGTGCCGACACCGGCGGTGTGCTGGCGGGTTTGCGCCAGCTCGGCGAGCAGCATGCCGGGGCCGCCGGCGTGCTGGAGTTCGCCAGCGCGCAGGACATCCGCGCCGCGTCGCTGCGCATCTTCGACCGCAGCTTCGCCGTCACCTACTGGCTGCAGGCCGTGGCCATCGCCATCGGGCTGTTCGGCGTCGCCGCCAGCTTCAGCGCCCAGGTGCTGGCGCGGCGCAAGGAGTTCGGGCTGCTGCAGCACCTGGGGCTGACCCGCGGCCAGGTGCTGCGGGTGGTGGCCGGGGAAGGCGCGGCCTGGACGGCCATCGGCTCGGCCGCCGGGCTGCTGCTGGGGCTGGCGGTGGCCGTGGTGCTGGTGCACGTGGTCAACCCGCAGAGCTTCCACTGGACGATGGACCTGCTGGTGCCCTGGGGTCGGCTGCTCCTGCTGTGCGCGCTGGTGGTGCTGGCCGGCACGCTCACGGCCTTCCTGGCCGGGCGCAGCGCCGCCGGGCGGGACGCGGTGCTGGCGGTGAAGGAGGACTGGTGATGGGCCCGAATCGCCGCCAGCTGGTCACGGCGCTTGCCTGGCCCCTCATCGGCTCGGTCGCCGTGCCGGCGCGGGCGCTCGAGCCGCGGACCCTGGTGTTCCCGCGCGACCACGGCGCCCACCCCGAATTGCGCACCGAATGGTGGTACATCACCGGCCACGCGAGCGCCGGCGAGCGGATGTTCGGCTTCCAGGTGACCTTCTTTCGCACGCGCGTCGACGTGGCGCAGGCGATCCAATCGCGCTTCGCCGCGCGCCAGCTGGTGTTCGCGCACGCCGCGATCACCGACCTGGCCGGCCGGCGCCTGTGGCACGACCAGCGCATCGCGCGGGCCGGCTTCGGCATCGCCGAGGCGGCCGAGGACGACACCCGCGTGCAGCTGCGCGACTGGTCGCTGCGACGCCGGGCCGATGGCCGCTACCTGGCACGGCTGGGCGGTGAAGAGTTCGCCATCGAGCTGGATTTCATGCCCACCCAGCCCTTGCTGCTGCAGGGCGAGGCGGGCCTGTCTCGCAAGGGGCCCGACCCGCGCCAGGCCAGCTACTACTACAGCCAGCCGCAGTTGCAGGCCTCGGGCCAGCTGCGAGTGGGCGAGCAGCGCTTCGACGTCACCGGTCGCGGCTGGCTGGATCACGAGTGGAGCGAGGAGCTGCTGCACCCCGAGGCCGTCGGCTGGGACTGGATCGGCATGAACCTGGACGACGGCAGCGCCCTCACCGCGTTCCGCTTGCGCCGGGCCGACGGCAGCACGGTCTGGGACGGGGGCTCGTTCCGCGCGGCCGGTGGGGTGGCCCGCGCCTTTGCCGCCGGCCAGACGCGCTTCACGCCGCGCGAGTCCTGGACCAGCCCGGCATCGGGCGCGCGCTATCCGGTGCGATGGCAGATCGAATGCCCGGCAGGGCGGTTCGAGGTGCGCGCGCTCATGCCCACGCAGGAACTCGACAGCCGCGCCTCCACCGGCGCCGTGTACTGGGAGGGCTTGTCCGAACTGCTCGACGCGCACGGCTCCCACATGGGCCTGGGCTATCTGGAAATGACGGGGTATGCGCAGCCGCTGAGGCTGAATTGAATCTCAGTCGTTCGGTGTCAGGCGGAGCTCGGGTGCAACGATCTCGTCTGCCGGAACGGCCCACCCATCACGCGCATCACGTACACCGACTCGACCGTGCCAAGCGCCTGGGGAGTCGGAAAGCGCTGGTACGCCGATACCGGAGTGCAAACGCAAAGACAGACTCCACAAAAGAGGTGACGGCGTCCATGGACTCCACAAGGTCACAGCACCTGGCGCCCCTCGGCCAAATTGATCAGGCGCGGAAAGCACGAGATCGCCGGTCTTCGGCCACTACCTGCCTGCAGCTCACGCAAATGGGGTAAGCCTCGAGGTACTTACGCGCCTGGAACCAGGCGAGGCGGGACCCCTACCCGATCCGCCGCCGCCGCAGGTTGGTCAGCCGCTCGTTGGTTTCGTCCTGCGTGCCGGCGGCCAGGCGGATGCGCAGGGACAGGTCGGTCTTGGAGTCGGCATGCTCGAGCGCGGTCTCCAGGCCGATCTCGTCGCGTTGATACAACTCGAAGAGCGATTGATCGAAGGAGTGCATGCCGACCTCGACCGATTTGGCGATGACGGACTTGAGCTCATCGGCCTCGCCCTTCTGGATCAACTCCGACACGTAGGCGGTGAGCAGCATGACCTCGGTGGCCGGCACGCGCGGGCCGTTGCCGGTTTGCACCAGGCGCTGGGCCAGCACGCCCTTGAGGTTGAGCGACAGGTCCATCAGCACCTGCTTGCGGGCCGCATCCGGGAAGAAATTGATGATGCGCTCGATGGCCTGGTTGGCGTTGTTGGCGTGCAGGGTGGAGACGCACAGGTGCCCGGTCTCGGCATAGTGCAGCGCGTGCTGCATGGTCTCCTGGTCGCGGATCTCGCCGATCATGATCACGTCGGGCGCCTCGCGCAGCGCGTGCCGCAGGGCGTCGCCGAAGGAACGCGTGTCCAGCCCCACCTCGCGCTGGTCGATGATGCACTTGCGGTGCTCGTGCACGAACTCGATCGGGTCTTCCACCGTGAGGATGTGCCCTGGCGCGCGCTGGTTGCGGTGCTCGAGCATGGCGGCCAGCGTGGTCGACTTGCCCGAACCGGCCGAGCCCACCACCAGCACCAGGCCCTGGCGCAGCATGGCCAGGCGCTCGACCACCGGGGGAAGCCGCAGTTCCGGCAGCGTGGGAATGTGGCTGCGCACATGCCGCGCCACCAGGCTCACTTCGCCTCGCTGCACGTACACGTTGAAGCGGAACCGCCCCAGGCCGTCCACCGAGTACGCGAGGTCGCATTCGAGGTCGCGCTCGAAGTCGCGCACCTGGGTAGGCGACATCACCGAATACGCCAGCCGCTTGACGGCGCCGCGCGGCAGCGGCACCGAGCCCAGCGAAACCATGCGGCCCTCGACCTTGACGGCGGGCGGCGCCCCCACGGTCATGAACAGATCCGAAGCCTGCACGCGCACGACGTGTTGCAGGTACGCGCCGAGGTCGTCGGTTTCGACCGAGGGCGGCCGGGGCGCTTCGCTGGTGGGCAAGGACATATCGGAGGCTCGATTCCGGCACCCGAGCGAGCCGGATGCGTGGATGGAAACGCCGCCCGTGCCGGGCACCGGGCGACGCATGAGCGGCCATTCTAGGGACGCTGCTGAGCCGGCATTCCGCTCGATGGCCGCGAATGTCGCGCGCCATCCACGGCCGGGCGGACAAGTTCAATGCAAAGTACTCGTCCGCACGGCTTTGGTGGGTCCAGCTTGTGCCGGACCTCGGCGCCGTACCGTGGATCGGCCCGGTTGAAGTGGTCGACCTGCCGCGCCTGGATCGCCTCGGCCACGCCCGGCATGGCGTTGGCCATGTTCGCGCCTCTCTGTTTTGCAAGCTCCTCTTCGCCATGGGCCAAGAAGGGCGCGATGGGGTGCGGCATAGAATCTTTCGCTCCCCGGGCACGGCCGCCCCCCGGGCACCCCCCTCACAGAACAAGGATCGGGACATCCATGACGAACGAAGAAATCCTGGCGCGGTTCGGGCCGCGCGAATCCATGGCGTACGACGTGGTCGTGGTCGGCGCCGGCCCTGCCGGCCTGTCCACCGCCATTCGGCTCAAGCAACTGGCGGCCGAGGACGGGCGCGACGTGTCGGTGGTGGTGCTGGAGAAAGGCTCCGAGCCGGGTGCCCACATCCTGTCGGGCGCCATCATGGATCCGATCGCGCTCGAAGAACTCTTCCCCGACTGGCGCTCGCGCGGTGCACCGCTGAACCAGCCGGTGACCGAGGACATCTTCCTGTTCCTGGGCGAGCGCAGCGCCTGGCGCACGCCCAACGTGCTGTTGCCGTCCAACTTCCAGAACCACGGCAACTACATCATCAGCCTGGCCAACTTCACGCGCTGGCTGGCCCAGCAGGCCGAAGCCCTGGGCGTGGAGATCTTCCCCGGCTTCCCCGCGGCGGAGGTCCTGTACAACGAGGACGGCTCGGTCAAGGGCGTGGCCACCGCCCACATGGGCCTGGGCAAGGACGGCGAGCCCACTGACAATTTCCAGCTCGGCATGGAGCTGCACGCCCGCTACACCATCTTTGCCGAAGGTTCGCGCGGACACCTCGGCCGGCAACTGATCTCGCGCTTCAAGCTCGACGAGGGACGCGATCCGCAGAGCTACAGCATCGGCATCAAGGAAGTCTGGGAGATCGACCCCTCGCGACACACGCCGGGGCTGGCCCTGCACAGCGCCGGCTGGCCGCTGCGGGGCGACACCTATGGCGGCTCGTTCCTGTACCACCTGGAGAACCACCAGGTCGCCGTGGGCTTCGTGGTCGGGCTGGACTACGCCAACCCGTGGCTGTCCCCTTATGACGAGTTCCAGCGCTTCAAGACCCACCGGAACATCCGCTGGTACTTCGAGACGCCCGCGGGCGGCCGGCCGGCCAAGCGGCTGGCCTATGGCGCACGGGCGCTCACCGTGGGCGGGCTGCTGTCGCTGCCCAAGACGGTGTTCCCGGGCGGTGCGCTGGTGGGCTGCGAAGCGGGCTACCTCAACGCTTCGCGCATCAAGGGCAGCCACGCGGCCATCAAGACCGGCATGCTGGCCGCCGAAGCCGCCTTCCAGGCGCTGGCCCAGGGACGCCAGCACGACGAACTCACCTCCTACCCCGAGCATTTCGAGCGCTCGTGGCTGCACGCCGAGTTGAACAAGGCGCGCAACTTCAAGCAGTGGTTCAAGAAGGGGCTGAGCACGGCCACGGTGATGACCGGCGTCGAGCAGTTCCTGCTCAACGGCCGCATCCCCTGGACGCTGCACCGGGAAAAGGCCGACCACCTGTACCTGAAGCCGGCCGACCAGTGCAAGCCGATCGAGTACCCCAGGCCCGACGGCAAGCTCACGTTCGACAAGCTCTCGTCGGTGTTCATCTCCAACACCAACCATTCCGAGGACCAGCCGGCCCACCTCACCCTCAAGGACCCGTCGGTGCCCGTGGCGGTCAACCTGCGCACCTATGCCGGACCCGAGCAGCGCTACTGTCCGGCCGGGGTCTACGAGTTCGTCAAGGACGACGGGCAGGAGCGCCTGCAGATCAACGCGCAGAACTGCGTGCACTGCAAGACCTGCGACATCAAGGACCCGACGCAGAACATCGTCTGGGTGGTGCCCGAGGGCGGCGGCGGCCCCAACTACCCGAACATGTGAGGCCGATGGCCTGACGCTGGCTACAATGCCGCGTCGTCAGGAGAGCGCCGCCCCGTGCGGCCGCCGAAGGCGCAGGCCCCCAGCCGAACGCTCAGGTACAAAGGACTGGCGACACGCCCCGCAAGGGGCGTTTCCTTGCTGGAGAGAGGTGGTTTCGCAAGGAGCCATCCACCGAAGGAGCAAACCCCGTGACCCGGGGTGAATCTCTCAGGTAAAGCGGACAGCAGGGCCCGCCCATGGTCCCCTACCATGGCCTGCCCGCCCTTGAAAGTCCGCATGCCAGCCGCCACGTCCAGCCCAGCCCTGCAGCACACGCCGCTGCACGCCCTGCATCTCGAACTCGGCGCCCGCATGGTGCCCTTCGCCGGCCATGAGATGCCGGTGCAGTACCCCGCCGGGCTCATGGCCGAGCACCACCACACGCGCCGCGCCGCCGGGCTGTTCGACGTATCCCACATGGGCCAGCTTCGCCTGGCCGGACCGCAGGCCGCGGCAGCGTTCGAAAGCCTGATCCCCATGGACGTGCTCGACCTCGCGCCCGGCAAGCAGCGCTACGGCCTGCTGCTCACCGACGAGGGCACGATCATCGACGACCTGATGTTCATTCGGCGCGACGCTCGTTGCGGCGCGGCGGACGGCGACGACATCCTGGTCATCGTCAATGGCGCCTGCAAGGCCGGTGACATCGCGCACCTGCATTCGCGCATCGGCTCGCGCTGCGACGTGATCCCCCTGCCCGATCGCGCGCTGCTGGCACTGCAAGGACCGCAGGCGGTCACCGCGCTGTCCCGCGTCGTTCCCGGCGTCGAGCGCCTGGTCTTCATGACCGGCGCCGCCTTCGACTGGCAAGGCGCCGACCTGTTCATCACGCGCAGTGGCTACACCGGCGAAGACGGCTTCGAGATCTCGGTGCCCGCCGCCCAGGCCGAGGCGCTGGCGCGCAGCCTGCTGCAGCAAGCCGAGGTGAAGCCGATCGGCCTGGGGGCGCGCAATTCGCTGCGCCTGGAGGCGGGCCTGTGCCTGTACGGCAACGACATCGACACCACCACCACGCCGGCCGAGGCCGCGCTGGGCTGGGCGATCCAGAAGGTACGCCGCACCGGCGGCGCTCGCGCCGGCGGATTCCCCGGCGCCGAGCGCGTGCTGGCCGAGTTGCAGGGCACGGCACCCCTGGCTCGCAGGCGCGTGGGCCTGGTGGCGCTCGAGCGCGTGCCGGTGCGCGAGCACACCGCCTTGCAGGATCCGCAGGGCGCGCCGGTTGGTGAGGTCACCAGCGGCCTGCCGGGGCCCACCGCCGACCAGCCCATCGCCATGGGCTACGTGGGCCCTTCCCTGGCCACGCCGGGCACGCGGCTGCAGGCGCTGGTGCGCGGCAGGCCGGTGCCCATGGAAGTCGTCCCCCTGCCCTTCGTGCCGCACCGCTACCACCGCGGCTGAACCTTTACACACAACCCAGGAGAACCCATGACCATCAAGTACACGCCCGAGCACGAGTGGATCCGCGACGACGCGGGCACCGCCACCGTCGGCATCACCGTGCATGCGCAGGACGCGCTGGGCGACGTGGTGTTCGTCGACCTGCCGGAAGTCGGCCGGCGCTTCAGCAAGGGCGAGGTCGCTGGCGTGGTCGAGTCGGTCAAGGCCGCGGCCGATGTGTACATGCCGGTCACCGGCGAGGTGACCGAGGTCAACGAATCCCTGCGCGCCGATCCTTCGCTGGCCAACAGCGACCCGCTGGGCCAGGGCTGGTTCTTCAAGGTTCGACTGGACGATGCGGCCGAGCTGGAGGGGCTGATGGACGAGACGGCTTACGGGGAATTCGCGAAGAACGCGTGATGCCATCGAAGGCTTGCCGGTTGAACCTGCACCGCGCAGCTCGGCCCCACTTTTCGAAGCCACGCTTCGCGAACCCTTCGACGAGCCCAGGGCGAACGGATGTTGTTGTTCCGTTCAACCCGAGCCCGTCGAAGCCCTAGCGCGCCTGCCCAGCGCCTCGCCTCGAACGCCGAAGCCCCCTCACTCCACACCGCCGCGCCATGCCCCATTCCTTGCGAGACCTCGAGAACCCCGGCGAATTCATCCCGCGCCACATCGGCGTCGACGCCGCCGATGAAGCCCACATGCTCTCCGTGATCGGCGAGGCCTCGCGCCAGGCGCTGATCGAAGGCATCGTGCCGCGCGCCATCGCCCGCAGCCGCGAGATGAACCTGCCGCCCGCGGTGGGCGAAGCCGCGGCGCTGGCCGAGCTGCGCAGGATCGCCTCGCGCAACCAGGTGATGCGCAGCTTCATCGGCCAGGGCTACTACGGCACGACCACGCCGCCCGTCATCCTGCGCAACGTGCTGGAGAACCCGGCCTGGTACACCGCCTACACGCCCTACCAGGCCGAAATCAGCCAGGGCCGCATGGAGGCGCTGGTCAATTTCCAGACCCTGGTCTGCGACCTCACGGGCATGGCCATCGCCAATGCGTCCATGCTCGACGAGGCCACCAGCGCGGCCGAGGCCATGACCCTGGCGCGGCGCAGCGTCAAGGCGCGCAGCAACACCTTCGTCGTGGCAGGCGACTGCCACCCCCAGACCATCGAGGTGGTGCGCACGCGCGCCCGGCCGCTGGGCATCGAGGTGGTGCTCGCCAACTCGGCCGAGGAGTGGCAGCGCCTGCTGGCAGGCGACTATTTCGCCGTGCTGGCGCAGTACCCCGCCACCAGCGGCCGCATCGACGACCTGCGGGCCGACGTGGTGCAGGTGCATGCGAAACAGGCGGCCTTCATCGTGGCGGCCGACCTGCTGGCGCTCACGCTGCTGGTGCCGCCCGGGGAATGGGGTGCCGACATCGTGGTGGGCACCACCCAGCGCTTCGGCATGCCCATGGGCGCGGGCGGCCCGCACGCGGCCTACATGGCCTGTCGTGACGAGTACAAGCGCTCACTGCCGGGACGGCTGGTCGGGGTGAGCGTGGACGCGCACGGCAACCCGGCTTACCGCCTGGCGCTGCAGACCCGCGAACAGCACATCCGCCGCGAGAAAGCCACCTCCAACATCTGCACGGCCCAGGTGCTGCCGGCCGTGGTGGCCAGCATGTACGCGGTCTACCACGGCCCCGACGGGCTGCGCCGCATCGCGCAGCGGGTCGCGTGCTACACCGCCCTGCTGGCCCGCGGCCTGGAGCAGCTGGGGCACCGGCCGCGTTCGCCGAACTTCTTCGACACCGTGTCACTGCACACCGGCAAGTCCACCCAGACGCTGCTGGCCAAGGGCCACTCCCTCGGCGCCAACCTGCGCGTGGCCTGGGACGAGTACCTCTGCATCTCGCTGGACGAGACCACCACCCGCGCCGACATCGAACTGCTGTGGTCCGTCTTCGCGGCGCCCGGCCAGGAGTTGCCCCGCATCGCCGACTTCGAGCAAGGGCTGGAACCCGCCATCGCGCCGGCGCTTCGCCGCACCAGCGGTTTCCTCGCGCACCCGGTGTTCAACACGCACCACAGCGAAACCGGCATGCTGCGCTACATCCGCAGCCTGTCGGACAAGGACCTCGCGCTGGACCGCACCATGATCCCGCTGGGCAGTTGCACGATGAAGCTCAACGCCACCAGCGAGATGATCCCCATCACCTGGCCGGAGTTCGCGAACGTGCATCCCTTCGCGCCGGCCGACCAGCTGGCGGGCTACGCCGAGCTCGACGCGCAGCTGCGTGCCTGGCTGTGCGAAGCCACCGGCTACGCGGGCATCAGCCTGCAGCCCAACGCCGGCTCGCAGGGCGAGTACGCCGGGCTGCTGGCCATCAAGGCCTGGCACGAAAGCCGTGGCGAAGGCCAGCGCAACATCTGCCTCATTCCGTCTTCGGCGCACGGCACCAACCCGGCCAGCGCGCAGATGGTGGGCATGCAGGTGGTGGTGACCGCCTGCGACGAAGGCGGCAACGTCGACCTGGCCGACCTGGAGGCCAAGTGCCGCCAGCATGGCGACAAGCTGGCGGCGGTGATGATCACCTACCCCAGCACGCACGGCGTGTTCGAGACCCGCGTCAAGGAACTGTGCGAGCTGGTGCACCGGCACGGGGGCCGCGTGTACATCGATGGCGCCAACATGAACGCTCTGGTGGGCGTGGCCGCGCCGGGCGAGTTCGGCGGCGACGTGAGCCACCTCAACCTGCACAAGACCTTCTGCATCCCGCACGGAGGCGGCGGCCCCGGAGTGGGGCCGGTGTGCGTCGTGGAAGACCTGGTGCCCTTCCTGCCCGGGCATGCCACCGGCGGCGCGGGTGCCAGCCCGGTGGGAGCCGTTTCAGCCGCCCCCCTGGGCAACGCGGCCGTACTCCCCATCAGCTGGATGTACTGCCGCATGATGGGCGCGCAGGGCCTGCGCCAGGCGACCGAGGTGGCCATTCTTTCGGCCAACTACGTCAGCGTGCGCCTGCGCGAGCACTACCCCACGCTCTATGCCAGCCCCAACGGACACGTCGCCCACGAGTGCATCCTCGACCTGCGCCCGCTGAAGGACAGCAGCGGGGTGACGGCCGAAGATGTCGCCAAGCGGCTGATCGACTACGGCTTCCACGCGCCCACGCTGAGCTTTCCGGTGCCGGGCACGCTCATGGTCGAGCCCACGGAGAGCGAGACGCTGGACGAACTGGAGCGCTTCATAGCCGCCATGATCGCCATTCGCCAGGAAATCCAGCGCATCGAGACGGGCGAGTGGCCGCGCGAGGACAACCCGCTCAAGCACGCGCCGCATACCGCGGCCAGCCTGCTGCGCAGCGACTGGCAACACGCCTATCCGCGCGAAGTCGGCGCGGCGGTGCTGGACGAGCGCCGCCATGCCAAATACTGGCCGCCGGTCGGGCGCGTGGACAACGCCTGGGGCGACCGCAACCTGTTCTGCTCCTGCGTGCCGACCGGCGCTTACGAGTGATGCGCGCGCCGGCCGGCTTGTCGGGCCCGGCTTTGGCGGGGCATCATGGGGCCCGACCACCTCCACGCCCATGGGAATCACCGCGTTCATCGTCGAGGACAGCCCCGCCATCCGCGAGGCCCTGATCGAGACTTTGGCCGAGCTGGCCGACATCCGCACGGTGGGCGCCGCGAGCAGCGAGCGCGCTGCGAAGGACTGGCTGGCAGATCCGGCTCACGCCTGGGACCTGGCGATCGTCGACCTGGTGCTGGAGGGGCCGGGCAGCGGCCTGGGCGTGCTGCGCGCCCTGCGCCCGCGCCGGGCGGGGCAACACGTGCTGGTGCTCACCGCGACCGCGAGCCCTGCCGTCCGTGAACAATGCCTGGCGCTGGGCTGCGACGCGGTGTTCGACAAGGCCATGGAGCAGGACGCGCTGCTGGCCTGGTGCGCGGCGCTGGCAGGGGGCAGCCCCCCTCCTCGAGAGCCGCGCACCTGAAAGGCGCGTCCGAAGGCGGCCGATCCTTGGCCCCGGGAACGGGGGTGTGCCCACACCGCCTCAGTGGGCCGCAATCTGCCGCAGCGCCTGCTCGAAAACCTCCGGCGGCTGGCCGCCCTGGATCAGGTGGCGCTCATTGACGATCACCGAGGGCACGGCGTGGATGCCGGCACTGGTGTAGAACCGCTCGCGCTCGCGCACCTCCTGCGCATAGTCGTCGCCCGCCAGGATCTCGCGGGCGCGCTCCACCTCCAACCCAGCCTCCCGCACAGCCGCCAGCAGCACGTCCGTATCCGCGGGACTCTCGCCCCGTGTGAAATAGGCGGTGAGCAGCGCCTTCTTGAGCGCGTGCTGCCGCGATGCGTCCTGCAGCCCGGCCCAATGCAGCAAGCGGTGCGCATTGAAGGTGTTCCACATGCGGCCGCGCCCTTCCTTGCGGAAGTCGAACCCGACGGCCGCGGCCCGTTGGCGCAGCGCCTCCCAGTTGGCCGCCTGCTGCTCGGGTGTCGAGCCATACTTCTGGGCCAGGTGCTCCGTCAGGTCCTGCCCCTGCGGACCCATCTGCGGGTTCAACTCGAAAGGTTGGAAACGAAGCTCGACGCTCATGTCGCCCTGCAGGCGCACGATGGCCTGCTCGAGTGATGCCAGCCCGACAGCGCACCAGGGGCAGGCGACATCGGAGACGAAATCGATGGAGAGGGTGTGGGATGCGGACATGCAGGCGATGCTACGCCGCGTGGCGCGCAGCAGCACAGGCTTGTGCTCGCACCCTCCCGGCGAACTCAGAAGCTGGCCTGTTGCAGTTGTACCTGGATGGACTTCGCCACCTGCACGCCGTGGGCGTACGAGGTCGTGACGCAGGGGTGCCAGTAGTTGGTGACCTCGCCTGCTGCGAACAAGCCGGGCTGGCCCGAGACTGCGCCTCGCCGGTCGACGGCGACATAGCCGTCCTGCAGAGGCAGCTGCAGCCCGCCCGGGATGCAGGCCTCGAAGCCGAACTGCACCCCGAAGAAGTCGTACGGCGTGCCGTTGATGGTCATGGCGGAGGGGTCCGCCTCGAACGCGCCCACGTGCACGCACTCCGGCGCAACCTGTCGCTGCAAGACCTGCTGTGCGTGCGGCGTGCGGCGGCAATAGATGTCGACGGACCGCGCACCGCGTCGCAGCGCGAACGCCGCCTGGTCGAACGCGTTGTCGCCTCCACCCAGGATCGCCAGCCGCCTTTGGGCCACCTCCAGCCGCTCCATCGAGAGACCGGGGCCAATGCCGATTCGTGGGCCTTCGACAAAGCCATGGTGGCGTGGCCGGGCGCCCGTTGCGAGGACGAGGCATGGCGCCACATGGTGGGCGCATGCACTCGACACGTCCCATCCGCCAGCCCCGGCGTTGTGCGAAATGCGCGTGACGGTGACGTTCAGTTGATAGGGAACGCCAGCCGCATCGAGGTGCGCCTGCAACGACATGGCGACCTCCTGGCCACTTTTCCCCTGCAAGCCGGGCATCCACCGATTGGTGTAGGGACTTCGCAGCTGGAGCCCGCCGACCGCCGCTGCGGCTTCGAGCAACAGCACCCGCAAGCCCAGCTGATGCGCCCACAGCGCACAGGCGACACCGGCTGGTCCACCACCCACGACGATCAGGTCTTCTCCCATTCACCGGCTTTCCGGAGGGTCTGGATGCCCTCGTACGTGCGTCGCGAAGACGACGCAAACCGGCGCTGAGTGGCGCCTGGCTGCCCGCGGTTCCGACGAACACCGGGCGGCAGGGGCGCCGGCTCAGTTCTCGCGGTGCGGGTGTCCCACGTGCAGCACGCCGCGTCGCCGCGGATTCGCCTTCGCCTCGCCGGGGGTGCTGCATTGCAGGACGTGGCGCCCGCGTCCCGGTGGCGTGAAGGCCAACCGCCGTGGCTGCGGCCCGACTCGCACCTTGGGAACGAGGCCGGCGTCGAAGTCCGCTTCGCCGGTGGCGCGAACCGACAGCTCGACGGGCGTGCCAGGCTCGACCACGATCTCCCGCGGATCCATGTAGTCGGGGCCGCACTCGACATGAACCAGTTGGACGCCGCGTGCGTCGGGCACCGCGTACCAGGCTTCGGTGCCGATCTCCTGGGCTTGGGCCGCCGCCAACAGGGCCAGAGGAAGGAAAAGCAAGTGTTTCATGCCAGTCGTGCGCCGCCTGTCAGCAGGTATAGGGCGCCCAGTAATAGGTGCTGATGGTGGGGTTGTAGCCCGGATTGGCATGCCTGGCCCGGTACAGGCGCCCTTGATAGGTCACGATCGTCCCGGCGGCGTAATAGCGCCCGTTCACCCACTCCGGATACGTGCAAGTGACCGGTGCAGGTGCAGGTGCAGGTGCAGGTGCAGGTGCGGGTGCAGGTGCAGGTGCAGGTGCAGGTGCGGGTGCCGGTGCCGGTGCCGGTGCAGGTGCGGGTGCCGGTGCGGGTGCGGGTGCGGGTGCCGCAGCACAGTTGTAGGGCTCCCAGAAATAGGTGCTGATTGTCGGGTTGTAGCCGGGGTTGGCGTACTTCGCCCGATACAACGCCCCTTGATAGGTGACGATGCTGCCGGCGGGATAGGACTGGCCGTTCACCCAGTTCGGATAGCTGCAGGCTGCCGGTGCAGGCGCCGGTGCAGGCGCCGGTGCAGGCGCCGGAGCCGGAGCCGGAGCCGGAGCCGGAGCCGGTGCCGGTGCCGGTGCGGGTGCGGGTGCGGGTGCGGGTGCCGCAGCACAGTTGTAGGGCTCCCAGAAATAGGTGCTGATTGTCGGGTTGTAGCCGGGGTTGGCGTACTTCGCCCGATACAACGCCCCTTGATAGGTGACG
>NZ_JAEQNA010000002.1:0-212703 GCF_016722895.1 Ramlibacter aurantiacus | reverse complement strand
ACGATGCTGCCGGCGGGATAGGACTGGCCGTTCACCCAGTTCGGATAGCTGCAGGCTGCCGGTGCAGGCGCCGGTGCAGGTGCAGGTGCAGGTGCAGGTGCAGGCGCCGGTGCGGGTGCGGGTGCGGGTGCGGGTGCGGGTGCGGGTGCGGGTGCGGGTGCGGGTGCGGGTGCGGCCACGCAGGTGTAGGGCTCCCAGTAGTAGGTGCTGATCGTCGGGTTGTAGCCGGGGTTCGCGTACTTGGCCCTGTAGAACGCGCCTTGGTAGGTCACGATGCTGCCCGCCGCGTAGTTCTGTCCGTTGACCCAGTTCGGATAGGTACAGGTCACCGGCGCCGGAGCCGGAGCCGGAGCCGGAGCCGGAGCCGGAGCCGGAGCCGGCGCCGGCGCCGGCGCCGGCGCCGAGCCGGCGACCGTCACCGAGACGACCGCCGTGCGTGCGCTTTCGGTGCTGCCATTCACGGCACTCACCTGGTAGTAGTAGGTGCCGGCTGCCAGCCCGGTGTCGGCGAAGCTGCTCGCGCTGATGCCGCTGCGCCAGGGTAGGCTGCCGATCTCGTCGGGCGAGGTGCCCCGGTACACGTTGTAGGCGGTGGCGCCGGTCGGACCCGTCCAGGAAAGGTCCACGCGGCCGGTGCCGGCCACGGCGCGCAGGTTGGTGGGCACCAGCAGCGCCGCGCTGGCGAAGCGCGCCAGCACGTTGCGCGTGGTCTGCTTCACCACTTCGTTTTCCAGGTTGCGCCAGGCGTAGTTGTCCAGTCCCCAGTTCCACTGCATCGAGCCGGTGGCAAAGACGATGGAACCACTGGGTGTGGTGTAGGTCACCGCCTGCGAGCCGCCCCACGGATCGGGCGATTCGGTCAGGCGCCGCAAGCCGCTCGGAGAGTAGCCGTTGTTGAAGATCGCGTCGGTCTCATAGCCCAGCAGCCCAGGCAGGCGGGTGCCGGCCACCGCGCCGGTGTTGGCGAAGCTCCAGTGCGTGGGATCGTGGACCACCATGTCGCCGTTGAAGGGATCACCGTGGTACATCACGCCCACGAGCTCGTTCTCGGGACGCGCCACCGGATCGTCGACGCCGAAGATCGGGCGCAGGTCGCGAAACCGTGCGGTGATGTACCGGTCGTTGCTGCGGTCGCCGTCCAGTGCCAGCGGGTCCTGCGTCTGCGCGGCTTCCTTGTAGCCGACGATGGTGCGGTTCGCGCCACCACGCGCGTCGCCCTCCAGCCGGATCTGCCAGTAGGTCTGGTTGGCCGAGAAGAAGCCCAGGTGCACGCCCTGTGCCTGGGCCTGCTGCACGCCGGCCTTCATCTGGTAAGTCCAGTACTCGTCGTGTCCCGCGATCAACAGGGCTCGGTGCCGCGAGAGCCGCCCCGCGTTGGCGTGCACGTCGATGTTGGTGATGTAGCTGACGTCGTGGCCTTCGCGCTCCAGGAAGCGCAGGAAGTAGATCTCCCAATTGAGGAACTTGCCCGTGCCCGCGTCGGCGTAGCCCTGGCGCTTGTACGGCCGGTTGAACGACACCATGCGCGCCGGTGCCCCGCCACTGTTGTACGGGTAGAGCGACTTGCCGCCCCAGTTGTTGTAGGCCTGGTGGGTGGTGACCGCGCTCTGGAAGGTGAAAGGCGCGGTGGACGAATCGTCGCGCACCACGAACATGATGTAGCTCTGCGAGCCGCTGCTCGGCGTGAGCTTGGCCAGGTACACGCCGGTGGCCCAGTCGGTCTTGTCAGCGCTGTCGGGGATCGTGAGCCGATACGACTCGGACCAGTTGGCATCGATGAGCCCGGTGACCGGATCGGGCGCGGGCACCGGTTGGCGCGTGCCGGCGAGCGTCACCGAATGCATGCGGCGCGCGCCGGCGCCGCCGTACCAGCCCATGCGGTAGATGGTGAGCGTGTAGCTGGGCGCGGCGCTGCTGATGAAGAAGCGGATGGTCTCGCCCCGGTTGACGCTGGTGTGCGAGGCATAGCCCTCGACCGTGGGATTGTCGGCAAGCGCGGTGAGCGGCCAGCTCGAATCGCCGGGCTTGGCGTTTTCCGACTGGATGACATTCAGCTGCGCCCAGGCGCTCCCCGCCAGCAACAGGACCAGGGTCCCGATGCTGACCTGCGCCGCCCTACGAGCCGCCATGCTGAATCTCCCTGCTGCGACAGAAGCACGGCAGGGCACAGCGCCCAGGCCTCAAAAGCCGACTGTCGCCACTGAGCATCTCCTGGCTCGGCTTCGCCGGCAAGCACAGCAGCGGTTGATGTTCCAATTTTCAGACTCAAGAGGCCGCGACGGAGCCGGTCACCGGCAGGATGATCCCCGTGATGTAGCTCGCGCACACCGGCGCCGCCAGGAAGACGTACGCGGGCGACAGCTCCTCCGGCTGGGCCGGTCGCTTCATGTCGCTGCCCTTGCCGAACTGCGCCACCTTCTCGGCCGGCTGGTCGGCCGGGTTGAGGGGCGTCCACACCGGCCCCGGCGCCACGCAGTTCACGCGGATGCCCTTGTCCAGCAGGTTGCTGGCCAGCGACATGGTGAACGCATGGATGGCCCCCTTGGTCGCCGAGTAGTCCAGCAACTGGCCGCTGCCACGCAGGCCCACGACGGAGCCGGTGTTGATGATCGACGAACCCGGCTTGAGGTGCCCGATGGCGGCGCGGGCCATGTGGAAGTAGCCGAAGATGTTGGTCTTGAAGGTCTCTTCCAGCCGCTCGTCGGTGATGTCCTCCAGGCCGTCCGCGTGCTCCTGGAATGCCGCGTTGTTCACCAGGATGTCGAGCTGGCCCAGTTCCTTGACCGTGCGTTGCACCGCTTGCTTGCAGAACGCGGCGTCCTTCACGTCCCCGGCGATGAGGATGCAGCGCCGGCCTTCCTTCTCGACGCAGCGCCGGGTCTCCTGCGCGTCCTCGTGCGACGAGAGGTACACGATGGCCACGTCGGCGCCTTCGCGGGCGTACAGCACGGCCACGGAGCGGCCGATGCCGGAATCGCCCCCGGTGATCAGCGCCACCATGTCCTGCAGCTTGCCGCTGCCGCGATAGTCGGGCGCGTCGAAGCGCGGCTTCAGGTCCATGTGCGCTTCCAGGCCCGGCTTGGGCAGGTGCTGCTTGGGAAGATCCTCCGGCTGCGGCCGCGCGCCGGCCTGCATCGCCTGGTCCTTCTTCTGTTCGCCGCCCTCCTTGGCCTTCGCCTGGTCCTTGCGATCCTGCTCGCGCTGGATCTCACGCTGGTGTTCGGCGGCCTGCTGGATGTCGGCTTCGCGCGCACCCTGGCGCGCGGCGGGTTTGTCGCTCATGTGTTCGGCTCCTTGCAAAGCAAGCCGCCACTATTGCGGATGCGTCGCGCCGCCTGTGTAGCGAGACACTCCCGAGCGAGGTGGGATGGAACCTACAGCGCCGGCCCACGCATCCTGATGAGGCCGCCGCGCAGCGGCAGGCCGTTCCAGGGCCACCGCGGGACCGGCCTCGCCGGGCCGCTGGTGGCGCCCCCTCGAGGGGGAAGCGGCGCAGCCGCTTCGGAGGCGTTCAATCCCTTGCCCGCATCTTGGCAGCGATGTACTGCCCGTGCGTGACGTTCAACAGGCCCGCGATGCGCGACATCAGGTGGTTCTCGTGGTCGCCCAGGTGGTCGTCGGCATAGGCCACCCGCCACATGTACTCGACGATGCGGATCTTCTCGTCCGTCGAGAGCCGGTCGTTCAGCACCGAGGTGAACTGATGGAAGTCGGAAGCCGAGCGCGCATGCTCGTGCGCCAGGTCCAGCAGCCGGTCGAGCTCGTCGGGGGCCATGGGGTAGGTCCGGTTCATGGCATCGACCACCGCATCGCGCTCGCCCGCGCTGAAGCCGTCGTCGGCGCGCATGACCTCGACCAGCAGCACGGCCGTGGCCAGCTGAAGGGAGTGCTCGCGCTCAGGCGCGTTGCGGGCCGGAGCGAGGACGGAGTCGAACAAGTCCTTGATGGTGCGCAGCATGGCGTCATGCTAGCCCACCGAAGCCCCGGAAGACGGGTGAACCGGAGCCCTTGGCAGGCGCTACCGCGAAGCCAGCGCCATCAGCCGGGCCGGATCGACCGGCTTGGTCCAGTGCTGGTCGAAGCCGGCCTGTGCGGCGAGGTCCTTGTCCTGCTGCTGGCCCCAGCCGGTCAGCGCGATCAGCATGGGCTGGCGCACGCCTTCGAGCTTGCGGATGCGCCGGGCGGCTTCGTAGCCGCTGATGTCGGGCAGGCCGATGTCGAGCAGCACGACGTCGGGCCGGAATCTGCTGGTGGCCTCGACCGCGCCGATGCCGTCATGCACCACCTCCACTTCGTTGCCCGACATCACCAGCAGGTCCGCCACCGTGTGCGCCGCATCGATGTGGTCGTCCACCACCAGGATGCGGCGGCCCGGCCCGGCCGAGAGCTGATCGGGTGCCATGCCGCTGGCCGCCGGCGCGTCCGGCAGCTCGGCACGGTTCAGGCGGGGCAGCGACACGATGAACTCACTGCCCTTCTCCAGCCCTTCGCTGCGCGCTTCGACCCGACCTCCGTGCAGCCGCACCAGGCCTTCGACCAGCGACAACCCGATACCCAGCCCGCCCTGGCTGCGCTCGCCGGCCTGCTCCGCCTGGGTGAACAGGCCGAACACCCGGTCGAGCATCTCCGGGGCGATGCCGACGCCGTTGTCTCGCACCCGCACCACCAGCCAATCGGCTTCGGTCTCGACGGCGACCGAGATGCGCCCGCCGCGGCGGGTGTACTTGGCCGAATTGATCAGAAGGTTGGAAAAGATCTGCGACAGCCGCGCGGCATCGCCCAGCACTTCGGCCGGCTCGTCCGGAAACGTGAGCGTGAGCGTGTGGTGCGCGCCCTCGATCTGCGGGCGGCTGATCTCGACCGCCGAGTTGAGCACCCGAACCAGGCTGATCGGCTCCTTCTTCAACTCGAGCTTGCCGTTGCTGATGCGCGAGACGTCCAGCAGGTCATCGACCAGGCGCGAAAGCTGGCCCACCTGGCGCTCGATCATGCCGGTGACCTGCTCGACGCGGGCGCGGTCGTGCGGCACGCGCTTGATGATGGACAAGCCGTTCCAGATCGGCGCCAGCGGATTGCGCAGCTCGTGCGCCAGCGTGGCCATGAAGACATCCTTGGCCCGGTCCGATTCCCGCAGGGCGAGCATCAGGCGCGCGTTTTCGACGGCCACCGCGGCCCGGCGCGCCAGGTCCATCGCCAGCGCCAGGTCGTTCCGGTTGTAGCGACGGCCGGACTCCGAGGTGGCGAAGGTGAGCACGCCGAAAGGCTGCTCGCGTGCGCTGAGCGGAACGATGATGTAGGAGCACAGCTGCAGCCAGCGCAAGGCTTCACGGCGGCCGATGTCGGGAACGGACTTGTCGATGTTCTCCGGTGTGACCTCGGGCACCAGCAGCGGCCGGCCGGTGCGCAGCACATCCCACACGCCCCCGCTGCTGCGCGGGTCGGGCGGAAAGCGGCGGATGAGTTCCTGGGCCTGCTCGAGTCGCTCTTTCTGGGGATGGGCCATCGCCACCCGGTTCAGCGTCTGCCCCGGCTCCAGCAGGTCGACCGTGCACCAGTCGGCGAAGCTGGGAACCGCCAGCCGGGCGATGGTGTCCAGCGTGGCCTGCAGGTCCGAGACGTCGGCGAGTTCCTCGCTGGCGCGCGCCAGGAACTGCATGTCACGCGCCAGCTGTTGCCGCGCGACGTCTTCGCGGTGCTCCCGGCTCTGGTCGCGGACCACCTTGACGAAGCCGCTCGGCTGCTCGGCCGCCTCGGCCAGCCGCATCAATTCACCGGAGGCCCAGAAGCGTGCACCGTCCTTGCGCACGTGCCACCGCTCGTCGTTCGCACTGCCCCGGGCGCGCGCCACCTCGCGCTCCTGCTCGTCCACCCTCGCCTCGATGTCTTCCGGGGTGAACAGGCGGCTGAGCGGCTGGCCGAGCATCTCGTCCTCCGACCAGCCGAACACGCGTTCGGCCCCGGCGCTCCAGCTGGTGATGAGCCCTGTCTCGTCGCAGCTGACGATGGCGTAGTCGAGCGCGCTATCGACCATGCGCCGGTACAGATCGGCGCCGGCGGCGTCTACCGGTGAAGGGGGCTGCTGCTGCATAGACCTCGAAGGCGAGTGAAGAGAGGGTAGCGACAAATTCCAGAGCGAGGTGCGCTGCCGCCGCAATTCTCATACGGATGTCATCGGCAATCGACCACTTTCCAATCAGCTTCGAGCACCAAAGAATGCATGGGTTCGGCGCCGCTTGCGGAAAGTGGCAACGGATGCGACATCGCGCGGCGGCCTCACTCATTCGCCAGGCGCGACGTGGTGCCAGTAACGCCGCCGCTGCACGCGCTCGCAGTCCACGCGCAGCGGTTCGCGCGACCGCCAGTGCGCGGCGCCGCAATGCACCGTGGAAACGACCGTGATGCCTCGCTCCCGGTAGCGCGCCACCACGTCCGCGGCCGGGTGTCCGAAGCGGTTGGCCCAGCCCGCCTGCACCAGCGCCACCCGAGGTCGCACCAGGTCCAGGAACAGCGGGCTCGACGAGGTGCGGCTGCCGTGGTGCGGCACCAGCAGCAGGTCGGCGCGCAGCGGCGAAGCGTCGCCACTGGCCGCCCAGGTGGTGGCCAGCCGATGCTCCTGGGGGCGTTCGATGTCGCCGGCCAGCAGGGCGCTCCGGCCGCCGGCCGCGATTCGCAGCACGCAGCTCAAGGCGTTCGGCTTGGCCGATGGCGACTCGTGGTCCGCCGGCTGCGGGTGCAGGAACTCGAAGTCCACCCCATCCCAGCGCCACCGCCGGCCGGCCTCGCAGCGCCGCAAGGACCGCAGGGTCGAGAGTTCGTGGGCATCGTCGATCGAGCTCCACAGCTGCGCATCCGGGTGCGCGCCGAGCACGGCGGCCGCGCCCCCGCTGTGGTCGCTGTCGCGGTGGCTCACCACCACCACGTCCAGGCGCTCGCCCAAGGCCCGCAGCATCGGCACCAGCAGGCGCGAACCCGCCTCGGAGTCGGGGCTCCAGCGCGGGCCGGTGTCGTAGAGCAGGCTGTGGCCGGCCGTTCGCACCAGCACCGCGCTGCCCTGCCCCACATCGGCCGCCAGCAGCTCGAAGCCGCCTGGTGCAGGACGTGGCGCTTGCCAAAGCAGGACCGGCAGCAGCAGGGGCAAGCCCATCAGCCGCAGTGGCAAGGGAAGCCGCAGCACCAGCACCAGCCCGCCGGCGATCGCGGCCCATGCCAGCATGGTCGGCGGCGCGGCGATCGACCAGACGGCAAGCGGCCAGGCCGCGAGCACCTGCAACCCGGCCACGAGAAGCCCGACCGACCAACCCGCCAGGTCCCACAGCGGCGGCACCAGCACGCCGGCAAGCGCCAGCGGCGTCACGACCAGCGTCACCCAGGGAATGGCCACCAGGTTGGCCGGCAGGCTCACCAGCGACATCTGCCCGAAGAAGAGCAGCGTGACCGGCGCCAGGGCCACCGTCACGACGCACTGCTCGCGCAGCAGGTCCGTGAGCCGCCCGGCCGCGGGCCGCTGCGCCGCGAACAGCACGCCCACGGCGATGAAGCTCAGCCAGAACCCGGCCTGCAGCAGGGCCCACGGGTCCAGCGTCACCACCACCGCCCCGGCGAGCAGCCACACCAGGGGCCAGGGCCAGTGCAGGCCCGACAGGCGCAAGGCCGAGATCGCCGCCAGCATCCAGATCGTGCGCTGCGAGGGCACGCCCCAGCCGCTGAAAACCGCATAGGCGGTCGCCAGCAGCACACCAACGACCAGGCCTGCCTGTTGTGCGGCAAGCCGCAGGCACAGCCGCTCGCTGCGGCGCCAGCACCGCCCCACCCCCGCGGCGGCGAGCCAGGCGAACAAGGTGACGTGCAGCCCCGAGATGCTGACCAGGTGGGCCACGCCGGTGGCACGGAACACATCCCAGTCGGCCCGGCTGATGGCACGCTGGTCACCCACCGCCAGGGCCGCCACCACCCCCGCGTGGGCCGGGTCGGCAATGCGCGCACGGATCGCATCGCGCACCCATTGGCGCGAACGCTCGACCAGATAACGTGGGCTGGACCCGAGCTGGCGCGGGGGTGGTGCGGCCGCCGTGGCGCGCACGTGACCGACGGCGTGCAGGCCCTGCTCCCAGGACCACAGCTCGGCGTCGAACCCATGCGGGTTGAAGGCCCCGTGCGGTGCCTTCAACCGGACCACGAACTGCCAGCGGTCGCCTGCCCGCAGGCGCGGCAGGGCATCGGCCGAATCCTCGTTCCTGTCGGCGTACCAGCCGAGCAGCACGCGGGCGGGCACCGACACGGCCACACCGCCCGGCGTTCGCGCGGACTCGATATCGAAGTTGAACCCTTGCCCCCGCTCGAAGGGCTGCGGCAGGCCCGCGACCCAGCCGGTGACCCAGAGGTCACGCCCCTGCAGATCGGGCGAGAGCGCCTGCTGCGACCGCATCGAGGCCCGCCATTCGGCGGCGCCGAAGCCGATCCACACGGCCGCCGCCAGCAGCAGCAGTGGCCGCAGACGCAGGCCTCGCCACCGCCATGCCGCCCACGACAGCAGCAGGCCCGCGACCATGCAGGCCCAGCCGGTGGCAGGGGGCCCCAGCGACACCTGCTGCAGTTGCAAGGCCGCGCCGGCCACGACACCCCCCAGCACCCAGGCGAGACCCGTCCCGGCGCGGCCGGCCCCAACTGTGGCCATCGGCATTCCCCCTGATGGATTGGCAATACGAACAAACTCGTCGATCGGCATCGAATGACTACCTTTTTATACTCTGCGCTCGCAGCCCATCCTCAACAGCCATGCCCCTCCTCCTGCCGTCGCCCTCCGTGAACCAAGGCTTTCAACCGTGACGGCGACACCGTTGCGACTCATCGTCGCCGCCCACCAGGCCCGCGACCGCGAATGGATCGTCGAACTGCTGCGACTCGCGCTGGCCGACGCCCCCGAGTTCATCGCCGCCCCCACCGGCGAGTCGGCCCTCGCGCACTGGCGCCAGGATCCGCAGCGGCCGCAGGTCCTGATCGCCGCTCCGGTGGAAGACCTGGAGCCCGACGCCCTGATCCGGCACATGCTCGACCCCACCGGCATCACCGGCTGCCCCGTGGTCATGATCACGCCGGGGCACGGACGGGAAAGCGGGCCCGCCCTGCTGCGCGCGGGTGCGCAGGACTACATCGGCGAGTCCTGGCTCAGCCCCTACGTGCTGGCCCGCGCGGTGGAGAACGCGGGTGTGCGCTGGGCGGCCGAGCGCGAGTTGCGCGAGGCCCGGCACCTGCTGCAGGCCATCGTCGATGGCGCCGGCGCGCTCGTCTTCGCCAAGGACCTGCAGGGCCGCTACTTCCTGACCAACCAGGCCTGGCGCGAGCGCCTCGGCTTCGACGACGAACAGGCCGTGGGCGTGACCGACGATGCGGTGTTCGGGCCGTCGGTCGCTCCCGCGGTGCGCGAGAGCGACCGGCAGGTGCTGGCCACCGGGGAGCGGCAGGTCGCCGAGGAAACCTTCTGGCGCAACGGCCAGCGCGTGACCTACCTCGCCAGCAAGTTTCCGCTGGCCGACGCCGGCGGACGGCGCTGGGCGGTCTGCGGCGTCGCCACCGACGTCACATCGCTGAAGGAGGCGCAGGCCGCGCTGGAGGCGCGCGAGAGGGCCCTGCAGACGCTGGCCGACAACACGCCCGACATCCTGCTGCGCTTCGACGCCGCCCTGCGGCACGTCTTCGTCAGCGCCGCGGTGCAGGGCCTCACCGGCCGCGCGCCGCGCGAATTCCTCGGCCGCGGCATCCGCGAAGCCGGGTTGCCGGTGAGCCTGTGCGAACTGTGGGAAGCCGCGCTTCGCATGGCCTTTCACGAGGGGCGGCCGCAGACGGTCGAATTTCGCTTCGACTCCCCGGCCGGACCGCGCCACCTGACCGGGCGCTTCGTGCCCGAGTTCGACCCGGCCGGCCGCGTCGAGCAGGTCCTGGCGGTACTGCACGACGACACCGAACGCCAACGCGCCGCGGAAGACCTGCGCCGGCGCGCTCGCGTGATGGCACGGCTGGCCGACGCCTCCCGCCTGATCCATGCCAGCCTCTCGGCCGAGGAGATCGCCCGGGTGCTGGTGGAGCAGGCGCGCGACATCCTCGGCACCAGACAGGCGGTGGTGGACCTCGCCTGGGGCGACGAGCCCCTGCAGGTGGTCTCGTGCGATCACGAGACGCCGCCGTGGGGCGACGGCCGCAGCGCCGACGGCTGGCCCGGCGGCTCGCCGGCGCGGGGCCAGCTGACCGTTGCACTCACCAATCCACGCGGCAAGCCGGTGGGGCAGGTGCGACTGGCCGACCGGCTCGACGGCGAGTTCGACGCCGACGCCGAGGCCGTGCTGGTGCAACTGGCGGCCATCGCCTCCACCAGCCTCGAAAACGCGCGGCTGTATGCGGCACTGCGCCTGGCGGACCAGCGCAAGACCGAGTTCATCGCCATCCTGGCCCACGAGCTGCGCAACCCCCTCGCACCGATCCGCAACGGGCTGGAGATCCTGCGGCGCAAGGCCGAGCTGCGAGACTCCGCCGCGCGTGCCCGCGACATGATGGAGCGGCAGCTCGGGCACCTGGTGCGGCTGGTGGACGACCTGCTGGACGTCTCGCGCATCAGCCGCGGCAAGATCCAGCTGCAGCGCAGCCGGGTCAACCTGCAGGCCGTCATCGACAGCGCGCTCGAAGCCACCCAGGCCACGCTGGACGCGCACCGACACGAGCTGGCCCTGGAGCAACCCCACACGGCGCTGTGGACCGTCGGGGACTACACCCGCCTGGTTCAGGTGATGAGCAACCTTTTCAACAACGCCGCCAAGTACACGCCCACGGGCGGGCGCATCACGGTGCAGCTGCGCCAGAAGGGCCGGGAGGCGCGGATCCGGGTCAGTGACAACGGGGCCGGCATTCCGGGCAGCATGCTGCCGCACATCTTCGAGCTGTTCACGCAGGTGCGCGAGACCTTGCCGCAGGCGCAGGGAGGGCTGGGCATCGGCTTGTCGCTGGTGCGGCAGCTGGTGCAGCTGCACGGCGGTCGGATCGAGGCGCACAGCGACGGCCTGGGGCTGGGCAGCCGCTTCACCCTGTACCTGCCCCTCGACGACGGTGGCGCGACGGCCCCTGCCGACGAGCTCGCCGAAGCGGTCCTGCCAGGCGCGGACACGAGCAGCGCGGGCCCAGCTGTCGCAAGCGTCCTACGCTGAGCCAGCATGCCTGCTGCGATGCTTGCGCCGTGCTCATCGCCGCCTCGCTGATCGCCGCGCTCATCGTCGCCGTGGTTCTCATGAACTTCGGCATTGCCGAGCGCCGCATCGAGCAGGAGATGCCGCACCTGTATCCCGTCGACGACCCGCAGTTCTTCCGCTCCATGGGCATCCTGATGGGGCCGGCCATCGTGCAGGGCAACCGCGTCCAGGAGCTGGTCAACGGCGAGCAGATCTTCCCGGCCATGCTGCAGGCCATCCGCGAGGCGCGGCGCACGGTCCTTTTCGAGACCTTCATTTACTGGGCCGGCGACATCGGCGAGCAGATGGCGGACGCCTTGTCCGAACGCGCGCGCAACGGCGTCAAGGTGCATGTGCTGCTGGACTGGGTGGGCAGCATCCGGTGCGACGCCAAGCTGTTGGAGACCATGAGCGAAGCCGGCGTGGAGGTGCGCCGGTACCACCCGCTGCACTGGTACCACCTGATGCGCATGAACAACCGCACGCACCGCAAGCTGCTCATCGTCGATGGAAGCATCGGGTTCACGGGCGGGGTCGGCATCGCGCCGCAATGGACGGGCCACGCGCAGGACCCGGACCACTGGCGAGATACGCACTTCCGGGTGGATGGGCCGGTGGTGGCGCAGATGCAGAGCGTGATGCTGGCCAACTGGAGCAAGACCACCGGCGTGGTGCTGCACGGGGACGCCTACTTCCCGCCGCTGGAGCCGGTCGGCCACCTGCCCGCCCAGATGTTCGCCAGCTCGCCCACCGGGGGCAGCGAGAGCATGACGCTGATGTACATGCTGGCCATCACCGCAGCCGTGCGCAGCATCGATATCGGCAGCGCCTACTTCGTGCCCGATGACGTCAACTGCAAGGCGCTACGCTCGGCCGCGCAACGCGGCGTGCGGGTGCGCATCATCACGCCGGGGCGCCACACCGACGAAGCCACCGTGCGACGGGCCTCGCGCGGCATCTGGGGCGCGCTGCTCCAGGCGGGGGTGGAAATGTACGAATACCAGCCGACCATGTTTCACGTCAAGATCATGATCGTGGACCAACTGCTCACCTCGGTCGGCTCCACCAATTTCGATCCCCGCTCGCTCCACCTGAACGACGAGGCCAACCTCAACGTCTACGACACGGATTTCGCCCGCCGCATGACCGACATCTTCGAAGCCGACCTGAAAGCCAGCCGCCGCATCACCTTCGAAGAATGGCGGCACCGGCCCCTGCACGAGAAGGTCAAGGAGAAGCTGGCAGCCGTGGTCACTCCCATCCTCTAGATTGCCGATGCGCGACTGGCTCCGCCCTGCCCGCTCGTTGACGCTGGTCGCAACGCTCGCGCTGGCCGCACTCGCGCCGGCGTTGGCGCAGGAGGCGCCAGCGCCCCCGGCAGAGAACACGGGGCGCCCCGCCTTCGACATCGACGTGCGCGCGCCGGACGCCCAGCGCGAACTGCTCGAGCAGCACCTGTCGCTGGGCCGCTACCGGGAGGTGTCCGATCTCGAGGACGTCGAACTCGAGCGCCTGGTGGCGCAGGCCGAGCAGGAGGCGCGGCGGCTGCTGGCCACGCAGGGCTACTTCAACCCGGACCTGCGGATCCGCGTCGAGCGCGACCGCACCCCGCCACGGGTGGTGATCGAGGTCGGGCTGAACGAGCAGGCCCGCATCGAGCAGGTCGACATCCAGTTCGAAGGCGACGTGGCCCGCAGCACGGAACCCGAAGTGGCCGAACAGCGCGAGACCATCCGCCGCGATTGGCCGCTGCCGGTGGGCGAGCCGTTCACCCAGGAGAGCTGGTCGTCCGCCAAGGACGAGGCGCTGGACGTGCTGCTGGCGCGCCGCTATCCGCGGGCGCGGGTGAGCTACAGCCTGGCTGCGGTCGACGCGCTGGCGTCGCGCGCCAGCCTGGGCCTGCGGCTCGATTCGGGGCCGGCGTTCACCCTCGGTCCGCTGGTGGTGACCGGCGCCGACCGCTACCCGGAGCTGGTGGCGCAGCGCCTGGCGCGGCTGCCGGAGGGATCGGTCTACGACCGCGCCGAGATCGTCGAGGCACAGCTGCGCCTGACCGGCAGCGGCTATTACGACAGCGCCTTCATCGTGGTCGATCCGCAGGGGCCGCCGAGCGCCGCGCCGGTGCAGCTGACCGTGCGCGAAGCCGCGATCCACCGCTGGGTGCTGGGCGTGGGCCTGACCACCGACCTCGGTCCCCAGGCTTCCGTGGAATACCGCAACAACCGCTTTCCCAACCCGTACTGGCGCACCGAGGTGCGCACCCGCATCGAGCGCACGGCGCCCTTCGCGGAAGTCGAGCTGCTGTCCATTCCCAATCCCGACGGATGGCGCTGGAGCGGCCTTGTGCGCGGCTCGCGCACCCTGGACGAGAACGAGCAGGACACCCGGGCGCTGCGCCTGCGGGCCGGTCGCATCCGGGTGGGCAACCGCATCAGCCGCGAGGCCTACCTGGAGCTCGACCGCGCCACGGTCCGGGACAGCACGGGTGCGACCGCCTCCGAATCGGGTGCCGGCAGCGCGCTCATGGCCAACTACATCGTGAGCTGGCGCTATTTCGACAGCCTCACCCTTCCCACCCGAGGCTGGGGCGTGGCGGCCGAGCTGGGCGCCGGCTTCACGCTCACCGGCAACCGGCGGCCTTTCCAGCGCACGGTGTTGAGGGGGCAGACCTTCTTCCCGTTCACCAGCTCGCGACTGCTGCTGCGCAGCGAGGTCGGCGCCGTCTTCGCCGCCGACGACGCCGAGCTGCCGGGCACCCAGCTGTTTCGCACCGGCGGTGATACCAGCGTGCGTGGCTACGGCTTCCGCGACATCGGCGTGCGCCGCGCGAGCGGCGCCGACTCGCCGGGGCGCTACCTCCTGGTCGGCAGCGTCGAATGGCTACGCCCGATCCGGCGCAACAACCTGCCGACCAACCTGGAGCACACGCTGTTCATCGATGCCGGCGCCGTCGCCGACAGGCCCGGCGACCTCGACCCCGTGCTGGGGGTGGGCACCGGCGTCCGCTACAACAGCCCGATCGGTCCGCTGCAGGCCAGCGTCGCCTACGGCGTGGAGACCCAGCGCTTCCGGCTGCACCTGAGCGTGGGAGTGACGTTTTGACCGGAACCGTCCGACGGGCGCTGCGCTGGACCGGCTGGGTCACGACGGCCTTGGTCGCCCTGCTCCTGATCGCGCTGGCCTGGGCCTGGTGGTGGAGCGGTACGCCGGCCTCGCTCGACTGGGCGCTGCGGCGCATGCCGCCCGGCTTGCAGGTGGAGCAGGCCACCGGCAACCTGCGCGAAGGCGTGCAGGCCCGCCAGCTGCGCTGGGAACAGGACGGCCTGACCGTCACGGTGCGCGGCCTGGACGTGGGCTGGGACGTGCTGGCCCTCCTGGGTCGACGGCTGCAGATCGACCGGCTGCGCGCCGAGTCGGTCGAGGTGGTCGACGAGCGCCCGCCGCAGCCGACGTCCGGCGAGCCCCCGCAGGACCTGAGGCTGCCTTGGGGGCTGGGGCTGAGCATCGACGAGCTGGTGGTGGGCCGGCTGCGCTGGCAAGGTGCCACGCCCATCGAGGTGCGCCAGATCGCCGGCAGCTACCGCTACGCCGGCGACGAGCACCAGCTGCGCCTGCGGAACGCCGAGCATGACAACGCCCGCGTACGCGGCGTCCTGCAACTCGGGGCGCAGGGCGAGATGCCCCTGGAGGCACGGCTGCAGGGGGAGGTGCAGCCGCCGCTGCCGGGGCAGGCACCCTCTTTCCCGCTGCGTTTCGAGGCATCGGCCGAAGGTCCGCTGGCAAGCTTCGTGGCGAAAGCGCAGTTGCGCGGACCGCCACCGGCGGGCGGCGACCCGGCCCAGGGCACGCCGGCCGCCGACCTCAGCGCCCGCGTGACCCCCTGGGCCGATGCGCCGGTCGGGGAGGCGCAGGCGCAGGTGCAGAACATCGACCTGTCGCAGCTGGTGCCCGGGGCCCCGGCCACCCAATTGCAGGGCAACGTGCAACTGCGGCCCGCCGGCAGCGGCTGGACCGCGCAGGCCCGCCTGGACAATGCCCGCGCCGGTCCCTGGGACCGCCAGCTGCTGCCGCTGTCGCGGCTGTCGGCACAAGGCGAATGGCAGGCCGACGCCGGGCTGCGGGTGCCGCGCTTCGAGGCCCAGGTCGGCGACGGCACGGCCACCGGCGAGGGAAGCTGGAGCCCGACCCAGGGTTGGCGGGTCGACACCCGCTTGAAGAACCTGGATCCGGCTGCCCTCCACGGCGACCTGGCGTCCGATCCGCTCAGCGGCCAGCTGAAGGCCGCCCAGAGCGCCGACGCCCTGGATTTCGACGTGGACCTGCGTACCCGCGAGGCGCCGGGCCGCGGCGCGCCCGCCACCCTGGCCGACGCCGGCTCTCCACCGGCCCGGCCGGCGGCCGCAAGCGCCGCCGCACCGGCCGACTGGACGGGCCTGCTGCGGGCGCTGCGCCTTCGCCAGGTGATCGGCTCGGGGCGCTTCTCGAACGGCGTGCTCGAACTGGCCGACCTGGACGTGCTGACGCAGGATGCCCGCCTGCAGGGCACCCTCACGGCCAGGCTGGAAGAACGCAGCGGCCAAGGCCGCTTGTCGCTGCGCATCCCGGGGCTGAGCGCAAGCCTGGACGGCACCGTGGCCGCGCGGCGCGGAGGCGGCCAGCTGCAGGCCCAGGCCACCGACCTGGAGCAGGCGAGCCGCTGGCTGCGCGCGCTGCCGCTGGTGCCGCCTGACACCATTCCCCGGCTGACGGGCCAGTCCAGCCTGGATCTGACCTGGCGCGGCGGCTGGGAAGACCCGCAGCTGCGGGGACGGCTCGAGCTGGCCCGGGTCAGCCTGTCAACCGATGGAGAAGCCCCACCCTTGCAGGTGCCTTCCGCGCGGCTGCTGGTGGACGGGCCGCTGCGCGATGCGCGGGTGCAGCTTCAGGCACAGGTGCTGCAGGAGCCGGTGCGCGCCCGCCTGGACGCCGCCGGCCGCCTGCAGGGGAATCCACCCGGCGTGGCTCTCGAGCTGCAGCGGCTGCAGGCGGCCGTCAGCGGCATCGGTGCCGCCCCCGGGGAATGGCAGCTCGCCATGCCGCCGCAATCGGTGACGATCCGCTGGCAGCCGGAGGGTCCCGTGCAGGTCGGTGCCGGTAGCGCCACCGTGTCCGCCCCCAGCACTCCGCGCCGGACCCAGGCACGCCTCGCCTGGGGCCCCACCCGCTGGGAGCCGGGCCAGCTGAGCACCAGCGGGCAGGTGCAGGACCTGCCGCTGTCGTGGGTCCGCCTGTTCACCGGGCAGGACCCGCTCGCCCCCCGCATCGCCGGCGACCTGGTGTTCGCTGGGGAGTGGGAGCTGCGCCTGGACGGCCAGCCCCGGCTGCAGGCCTCGCTGCGTCGCACCGCAGGCGACCTGAGCCTGCAGAACCCCAGCACCCGCAGCGGCCCGGCACGCACGCAGGCGGGCATCCGCGAGCTGCAGTTGAACCTGCGAACCGACGACCGGCAGCTGCGCGCGCAGCTGCAGTTCGACAGCGAGCGCGCCGGCCAGGTCGAGGCCACCGCGTCGACCCGACTGGTGCCCGGGGGGGCCTTGGGCTGGCAGCTGCCGCCGGACCCACCCGTGACCACCACGGGCCGCGCCACCGGGCTGTCCCTGTCGCTGGTGCAGATGCTGACCGGCACCGACCTGCTGGGTCCCCGCGCCAGCGGTGACCTGCAGTTCGCCGCCCAATGGGATGCCAACCTGGCCGACCCGCTGCGGCTGCAGGCCACCATCGAACACACGGGCGGCGACCTGACGTTCCAAGGCCCGACCGCCGGCGCACCCCGGCTGGCGCTGGGCATCCGGCGGGCCCGGGTGACCCTGGAAAACGACGGCCCCCAGGTGCGCCTGGGGCTGGAATTCGACAGCAGCCGCGCGGGCCGGGTGCAGGCGCGCGCGTCGACACGGCTGGTGCGCGGCGGCCCCGTCGGCTGGGAGCTGCCGGACCGGCCGGTCATCGAGACCTCCGGCCAGGCCGAGGAGCTGTCGCTGGCGCTGGTGGACCTGTTCTCGGGCAGCGACGTGCTGGGTTCGCTGGTGACCGGCGACCTGCAGCTGCGCGCGCAATGGCAGGCCCGCCTCGCGGACACCCTGGCCCTGCAGGCGACGGTGGAGCGCAGCGGCGGCGACCTCACCGTGCTCGCCGAAACGGCGGGCGGCACCACCCAGCGCGTGCCCGCGGGCATCCGGCAGGCCCGGCTGCAGGTGTCCAGCCAGGGCAACCAGCTGCGAGGGTCGCTGCAGTTCGACAGCGAACGGGCGGGCAACCTCAGCGGCGAGGTGCGCACCACCTTGTCCGAAGGCGGCGCGCTGGGCTGGCAGCTGCCACCCCAGGCGCCGCTGGACGGGCGCGTGCAGGCGCAGTTGCCGACGCTGCGCGCCTGGTCGGTGCTGGCGCCGCCCGGCTGGCGCGTGCGCGGGTCCCTGGAGGCCGACGTGCGGCTGGCGGGTACGGTCGGCGATCCGCGCCTGGAGGGCGTCATCACCGCGCAGGACCTGGGGGTGCGGTCGGTGGTGGACGGGATCGCCTTGCAGGACGGCCGGCTGCGCGCGCTGCTGCAAGGCCAGCGCGTGGTCTTCGAGGAGCTGAGCTTTCGCGGCGCCGGCACCGATGCCGGCACGCTGCGGGCGACCGGGTCGGCCGAGCGCGGGCCGCAGGGGCTGCAGCTGGACTTGCGGGCCCGCCTGGACCGGCTGCGGGCCAGCGTCCGCAGCGACCGGCAGGTGACCGTCTCCGGCGACGCCCGGGCCCAGCTCGGTCCCGACGGCGTGGAGATCACCGGCGACCTGCGCGTGGACCGCGCCCGCATCGTCGCACCCGACGAAACGGCGCCGGAGCTCGGCGACGACGTGGTGGTGTTCAACCTGCCTCCCGGCGTCCAGCTGGTGGGGGACGCCGGCGCGGCCAACGGCAACGGGCGGCCCTTCCGGATGGCGGTCAACATCGACCTGGGCAACGACACCCGGGTCAGCGGCCGCGGCATCGACGCCGGCCTGCGCGGCCAACTGCGGGTCAGCGGCACCGACGTGTCGGACCCGCAGGTCAACGGCGAGATCCGCGTCGTCGACGGCGAGTTCGCCGCCTACGGCCAGCGGCTGGAGATCGAGCGCGGCGTGCTGCGCTTCACCGGGCCGGCCACCAACCCGGCGCTGGACGTGCTGGCGGTGCGCCCGCGCCTGGAACCCAAGGTCGGCGTCCTGGTCAGCGGCACCGCGCAGGCGCCCGACATCCGGCTGTACTCGAGCACCGCGATGACCGAAGCCGAGAAGCTGTCGATGCTGGTGCTGGGGCGGTCCTCGGCCAGCGGCGGCGCCGAGGCCGCGCTGCTGCAGCGGGCGGCCCTCGCCCTGCTGAGCCAGAAGGGGCCGGGTGGCGGTGGGGGCGGCGGCGGTCTGGCCGGCATGTTCGGCCTCGACGAGCTCTCGGTGCGGCGCGACGAGACGGCCGGCGCCGCCTTCGTGGTCGGCCGGCGCATCGCGAACAACCTGTATGCCAGCTATGAGCGCAGCCTCACCAGCGCCTTGGGCACCTTGTTCGTGTTCTACGACGTCACCGAGCGCCTGACCCTGCGTGCGCAGGCGGGCGAGCGCACCTCGGTGGACCTGATCTACCGGTTCAGCTACGACTGAGGGCCGATCCTCGACCGGGGTCGGCGCTGGGCATGCGCCACGGGGGCCGGCGCCGGGCCGTCTGGTATGTTTGCGCCCACCTGATTTCGTGAAGTCCCGATGAACACTCTCACCCGCCTCCTTTCCGCTGTCCTGGTGTGTGCCGGCCTCGCCGCCTGCAGCGACCGTCCCTCTCCCACCGCCGCTGGCGACAAGCCCGCCGCGGCGGCGGCCCAGCCGGTCTCGATCCAGGCCATCGCCGCCGAAGCCAAGGGCTTCACCGTGGGCTCCGAAATGAATGTGCGGCGGGTGTTCGTCTTCTTCGACCCGCAATGCCCCCACTGCGCGGCGCTGTGGCAGTCCGCCAAGCCGCTGCGCTCGCAGGCGCGCTTCATCTGGATTCCGGTGGGGCTGATGAACCCCAACAGCACGCTGCAGGGCGCGACCTTGCTGGCCTCGCCGAACCCGGTGGAGGCGATGGACCGCCATGAGGCCTCGCTGTCGGCCAAGCAGGGCGGCATTCCCGCGGGGGACAACATCGATGCGCAGAAGGCGGCCGTGGCCGCCAACACCGCCCTCATGAACCGCTACGGTTTCGGCAGCGTGCCCACCATCGTGGCCAACCATGCCGTGAGTGGCGAACTCGTGGTGCGCGAAGGATCCCTGCCGACCGCCGCCCTGGCGAACGCGCTGGGCCTGCAGGTGCCGCAGTGAAACAGGGGTTAGGGGGTAGGAGTCGGGGAGTTCCCCGGTGCGCTGCCTTCCCCGAGCCCCCAGCCCCTGGTCCGTAGCCCCTAGAGATACTGCGGCTCGGCGCCGCCGCCCTCCGGCGCCGGAGGCGCCACGAAGCGCTTCTCGGGCAGCGGGATGAACTCGGTTTCGCCCGGCACCGGCGCGAAGCGGCCGGCCTCCCAGTCCGCGGCTGCCTGCTGGATGCGGGCTGGGCTGCTGTGCACGAAGTTCCACCAGATGTGGCGCGGCCCGTCCAGCGGCTCGCCGCCGATGACCACGGCCCGCGTGCGGCCGCCATGGCCCTGCAGGCGAGCGGCCTGGCCCTCGGCCAGCAGCGCCATGCGACCGGCCGGCACCGGCTGGCCGTCCACCACCAGGCCGCCCTGAACCGCGTAGACCGCGCGCTCGCGCACCAGCGGCGGCAGCTCCAGCCCCTGGCCTTCCGCGAGGTCGAGATCGAGGTAGAGCGTGGTCGAGGCGGGTCGCACCGGCGAGCGATCGCCGAAGGCCTCGCCCACCAGCAGCCGCACCGGCACGCCCTGCACGCTCAGCCGAGGAATGTCGCGCGCGGGCGTGTGCGTGAACGACGGATCGCCCTCCTCCTGGGCGCGGGGCAGCGCCACCCACAGCTGCAGGCCATGGTTGACGAAGCTGCTGTCATGGAGCGAAGCGGGGCGGCGCTCGGAATGCGCGATGCCGCGACCGGCGCTCATCCAGTTGATGGCGCCGGGCTCGATCAACTGTTCGCTGCCCAGGCTGTCGCGATGCATCATCGCGCCCTCGAACAGGTAGGTGACGGTGGCCAACCCGATGTGGGGATGCGGGCGCACGTCGTGCAACTGGCCCGGCTGCTCGGTCACCGGCCCGAAGTGGTCGAAGAAGATGAACGGCCCCACCGTGCGCCGCCGCGCCGCTGGCAGGTAGCGCCGGACGATGAAGCCGCCGCCGAGGTCTTTCTCGGCGCCGGGCAAGGTTTGCAAGGGGTCCACGTGAAGCCTTTCAGCGCGCCAGGCGCGCGGTGAGTTGGGCGAGGCGCTCGCCGTACTGGCGCGCCATCTCCAGGTCGGCCGACGACATCTCGCCGGAGGAGGCGTCGATCGCCGTCGTGGCCACGGCGCCGCGCCACAGCCCGTGCCAGTTGGGATCTTCGCGCTGCGCGGTCTTGCTGTTGGAGGGCATCATGCCGTTGCCGACCCAGAGGCCGCCGTGCTGCATGGCCAGGGTGAAGAAGTAGTCGAGCGTGCCGGCCTTGTCGCCCGCCGGGCTGGAGCTGCTGGTGAAGCCGCCGAAGACCTTGTCCTTCCAGGCCTGCGCGTACCACGCCTTGGACGACGCGTCGGCGAAGCGTTTGAACTGCCAGCTGGGCCCGCCCATGTAGGTGGGCGCGCCAAAGACGATCCCATCGGCCGCGGCCAGCTCGTCCCAGCCGGCCGCGGGCAGGTTGCCGTCCGCGTCGATGGCGACCAGGCGGGCCGCCGCCCCGTCGGCCAGCGCCTGGGCCTGCCGCTGGGTGTGGCCGTAGCCCGAGTGGTAGACGACCGCGATGGACACCATGGATGCGACTTTCCTGTTCTGGCTGATCGATGGCGGCACGCGCCGGAACCCCCGAATGTAGGGCCCCGGCGCGCGGCCGGGGGGCCCCGCGATCGCCAGGCCTCACTGGCTGCCTCATCCACGCCCTGGCCTGGTGCCACAATCCCCCGCCATGCAGCGCTCCACCCGCAATCGTTCAGATTCCTCCACCGGCGAAGCCCTCGAAGCCGCAGCCGCCGTCTTGCAGACCGCCTCCGAGGAGGTGCCGCAGCCCGAGGCTTCGCGAACGCGACGGGTCGCGGTCGTCGGCGCCGGCATTGCCGGGCTGGCCTGCGCACGCACGCTGGTCCAGGCCGGCCACGAGGTGACGGTGTTCGAGCGCGAAGAACACGTCGGAGGCCGCATGGGCAGCCTCGACTCCCCCTTCGGCAGCTTCGACCACGGGGTGCAGTACTTCACCGTCCGCGACGAGCGGTTCGCCCGCGTGCTCAAGCTGCACCCGGGGCTGTGCAAGCCCTGGAGCGCACGCGCCGTGCGGGTGCTCGACCCCCATGGCCGGGTGGCCGAGGTGTCGCAGCGGCCCGAGTCGCGCTGGGTGGGCCAGCCCCGCATGGATGCCCTGCCCCGGGCCTGGGCCGAACCGCTGCAGGCCGCCGGCCGGCTGCGGCTGGGGACCCGGGTGCTGCGGATCGAGCCCGCGCGTTCGGGCGGCCGCTGGCGGCTGGCCTGCGAGGGCGCAGGCGGCGAAACGGATGGCAACGAGGTGTTCGACCAGGTGCTGCTGGCGGTGCCCGCGCCGCAGGCGGCACAGCTGCTGCGGGGCTCGGAGCTCGCGCCCGAGCTGGTGACCCAGCTCGAACAGGTTCACATCACGCCCTGCTGGACGCTGATGCTCGCCTTCCCCAACGCGCAACCGGCCGGCCGCATCGGGCCGCAGTGGAACGCCGCCTCCAGCAGCCATCACCGCATCGCCTGGCTTTCGCGTGAGTCGTCCAAGCCGGGACGCGCGCCGATCGAGCGGTGGACGGTGCAGGCCAGCTCCAACTGGTCGGCCGAGCACCTGGAAGACGATGGCCCGCGCGTGGCCGCCAAGCTCCTGCGCGGGTTCGCCGAGGTGACCGGCATCCGCGCCGAACCCAGTGACGTGCAGGTGGTCCGCTGGCGCCATGCCCAGACCCATGTGCCGCTGGGCCGCAGCCACCTGCGTGACGCCGCGCTCGGCCTGGGCGCCTGCGGCGACTGGTGCCTGGGCCATCGGGTCGAGGACGCCTTCGTCTCCGGCCTGGAGCTGGCGCTGGCCACCCTCTGACCCCCATGGCGGCGGCCTATCGCGGGCGCTTCGCGCCATCGCCCACTGGGCCGCTGCACGCCGGCTCACTGGTCGCCGCGCTCGCCAGCTGGCTGGACGCGCGGGCCCACGGCGGCCAGTGGCTGGTGCGGATCGAGGACGTGGACACGCCGCGCTGCGTACCCGGCGCCGACCAGGTCATCCTCTCGCAGCTGGCGACCTGCGGCCTCGTGCCCGACGAGCCGCCGGTCTGGCAATCGACCCGCGGAGCGCTGTACCAGCAGGCGCTGGACCGGCTGGTGGCCGCGGGACAGGCCTACCCGTGCGCCTGCTCGCGCAAGGACATCGAAGAGGCGCTGCGGGCGGCGGGCCGGCCGCGCACCCGTCACGGCGAGCTGGTCTATCCGGGCACCTGCCGCCACGGCACGGGCGGGCGGCCCGCCAGGGCCTGGCGGCTGCACACCGAAGGTACGCCGCCGGTGCACTGGAACGATCGGCGGCTGGGGCCGCAGCAGCAGGACGTGGCCACCGAGGTGGGCGACTTCGTGCTGCGGCGCGCCGACGGGCTGTGGGCGTATCAGCTGGCCGTGGTGGTGGACGATGCCCATCAGGCCATCACGCACGTGGTGCGCGGGGAGGACCTGGCGGACAACACGCCAAGGCAGATCCTGCTGCAGCGTGCGCTGGGGCTGCCGACGCCGGTCTACCTGCACACGCCGTTGGTGCTGGGGGCTGATGGAGAGAAGCTGTCCAAGCAAAACGGCGCCGCACCGCTGGACCTGTCGGACCCTGCCCAGGCGCTGCAGGACGCGGCAAAGGTCCTGGGCATTCGCCTCGAGGCGACGCAGCCCGGCTGGCTGCCCGGGGCGGTCAGTGCCTTCGAGCGGTTTCTGGACGATGCATCCGGACCGGCGTAGCCGAATCGCGCCCCGAGTCCGGGTCGGCAGGGTCCGTGCCTGAGGTGGCGAAGTCGCGCGCGGTCAACAGTTCGCCGTCTTCCATGAGCTCTTCCGACGACGGACTGGAAGGCCGCGGCTGCGCCTGAGCAGCGAGGCTGCCGCTGGGCTCGGCCGGGCCGCCCGCGGCGAACGTGATGAGCGAGGGCCCATCGGCCCCGTCGCCGTACTCCGGGATCGCAACGGGTGAGCCGTCATCGACCGCGCCTTGGCGCGCTCGCGTGGCATCAATCGCCGACAGGCCTTGGGGGGCGGACTGGATACGCAACATGCCAGGCCCATGCTTGGACTCGGACACGCGAGATGCCTGTGCTCGCCCACGTGAAGACTCCTCATCCGATGCGCTGGGGCTGCGCTGGCGCTTGTCATCACCCGAGCGCAGCGTCTGGAAGTTGGGCGCGGACTGAAAAGGTCGTCGTTCGGCGTCGTCGAAGACGCCGATGCCCTGGCCGCTCGATGCCGCCGACGAAAAATTCGATGGAAGCAAGGATGTGGGCGACGCCGCCACGGCCGCCCGCGGGCGGTCGGCTCCTTGCGGCGGACTGGCGGCAAAGAGCGCGCGCCAGTGAGGCCGCAGCAGCTCGTCGACGGCCTCATCCACCCGATCCTGCAAGCGCTGCCATCGAGCCTCGTCGGCCAGGGTGCGTTGCGTGGCCGCCCATCTCTTTTCATGGTGCTGACCGGCCTCGATCACCGCTCCCCTGAAGTCGGTGGGCGCGAGCCCTCCCGCGAGCATGTAAGGGTTGCTCGTGACGCCACGCAGGCGGCTGACCGCCCGCTCGATGTCCACGCTGAACAGTGCATTGAACAATCGGACCGCCCAGGCGTCGTAGGCGTCGACGGGAAGCCGCTGGAGGAGCTCGCCAAAGGACTTTGGCCGTTCGGGCCACGCCATTCGGGTTTCGGCCCCGCGACTCCACGCCGTCACCACCTGGCAGTAGGTCCGCGTCACCTGGTCCAGCGCTTCAATGGCGGATGACATGGCGGCGTGGGCCGCGTACTTCCGGGCAATGCCCGCGACGTCGTCCGATTGCCCGAACCCACTGCGCTCGACATCCAGCGCGTCTTCCATCTGCCTGGCGAAATGCTTGTTGAGCAGGTAAATGCCTACGGCATACGTGGACAGCGTCAGGCCAGTGCGCAACCACATGGTCGAGGGCTGGAGCAAGACCTCGCCATAGGCGGCATCGCCACGTTTCAACTTGATGTCCGGCTGTCCGTCCTCCCCGGGAATCAAGAACTCCGCCCCACCGCCAAGAGCGTACTTGGTGGTGTGGGTGGTGTAGTCCCTGACGATGTTCTGTACCGTACGACCCATTTGGAACACGAGGAGCATGGTGCCCAGCGCGAGCCCTTGCTGCGGGTCACGCAGCCAGGCGATCACTGGCGGAGCCCCCATCGAAGTGAGCGCGAGGCTTTTCACGCCCAAGGCCACTCGGTCGACCGTCTTGCTGGAAAACGGCACGCCGCGCCGGCAACAGACAGCGACGGTGTTGGTGATCAACTCGCTGGCCCGATCGACTGCAGGAAATGTCAAGCGGCTCATCAACAGCAGGCTGCCGATCGCCGCACCCGCAGCGCCGACGAAGCCCTGGCTGGCGACCCACTCGAGCCCGGTCTGCACCGCCACCCTGGCGGCGCCACCCACGCCTTGCGAGATGCCCTGCTGCACGCCACCGGCCAAGGCGACCGCTGTTCCCCAGCACAGCGACCGCCCGAGCGAGGCGAGGGACAGGCAGCGGCGAGCCCGGGGGGCTTCAGGCGGCTCGACGTCGACCGGGGCAGCCGCCTGTGCGTTCTGCAGGCCCGGTGGGCCGGCCCGCACCTGGATCGGCGCGTCGTGCGGCCCGGCCGGCTCCGCCGGCTCTGCCGGTTCTGCCCGCTCGGAGGGCTGCGTGGATTCGGAGACCGAGTCTCGCCGTGAGTTGTCCCAGTATCGGGGCCAGCTGAATTCGAACGATGAGGTTGACGACGAACGCGGCAGGCCGTTCATTGCGTCTCCCCCGTCAGGCCCGTGTGCCGACGGCGGCCATCAGCACGGATGGCGCCTGCTCGTCGCCCAAGCCACCGGCCAGCACGAACTCGCCGCTGCGCCAGCGCTGCACCGCCGCCACCATCTCGTGCGCCTGGGCCTGGACCTGCGCCGGATCGGCGTCGGTCAGCCGGAAACCGTGGTGGAAATAAACGGAGCCCGTCTCCGGGTGCATCGAAAACACCGGCGGCTGCGTGCCCATCATGAGGAAGTTGGCCCCGAGCAGCACCTCGCAGGCTTCGCGTTCCCGACCTGTCGGCAAGGGCCCGAACTCGACCAGCAAGATGGCGTGCTCGTCGTCCGTGAACGAGGCCTGGATCAGCCCGATCTCGACCCCCTCGAAGGTGAGCGTGATCGCAGGAGGCAGGGGATCCTGTGCCAGCGATCCCGGAAGTTCCACTCCCATGGCGTCGCAGACGCGCTGGCAAAAGGCTTCGAAGCGGATGGTGGTCATGGCGTGGCGAATGAATGAGCCGTTTTGCTACGCCGATGAGTCTGTACACCTCTTCAGTGGTTCCAAGCTGAAGGGCCGGGTATTCCCTGCGCGCGTGACAATCACGTCCATGTCAGAGCTACCCTCACCCGCGCCCTTTCCGGGCGTCGAGCACCCCAGGGCGGTGCGCAGCTTCGTGCGTCGCGCCGGCCGCACCACGACCGGGCAGGCCCGAGCCTTCGAAACCTTGGGGCCGCGATTCATCATCCCGTTCCAGGAGCAAGTTCTGGACCTCCCGGCCACCTTCGGCCGCGAGGCGCCCACGATCCTTGAAATCGGATTCGGCATGGGCGAAGCCACGGCCCACATCGCCGGCCTCATGGGCGAGAAGAACTTCCTGTGCTGCGAAGTGCACGAGCCCGGCATTGGTGCCCTACTCAAGCGCGTTGGCGAGCAGGGGCTGGGGAACATCCGGATCGTGCCGCATGACGCGGTGCAGGTCGTGGACCAGATGCTCGCGCCGGGTTCGCTGGCGGGCGTCCACGTGTTCTTCCCCGACCCCTGGCACAAGCTGCGGCACCACAAGCGACGATTGATCCAGCCGCCGCTGGTGCGCCGCCTGGCCGAGCGCCTGCGCCCCGGCGGCACCATCCATTGCGCCACCGACTGGGAGCACTACGCGCAACAGATGCTGGAGGTGCTGAGTGCCGAACCCCTGCTGCGCAACACGACGGAGGGCTACGCGCCCCGCCCCGATTACCGGCCGCTCACCAAGTTCGAGAACCGCGGCCTGCGGCTGGGTCACGGGGTGTGGGACCTGGTGTTCGAGCGGACGAAAGAGCCGGCTTGAAGGAGCGCCGGCGCGCGGGCTTCAGGCGTTGAACCGGTCCTTGGCGCGGCGCGCGAAGTCGTTGGTGAAGCTGCGGGCAGGGTCGATGCGGTCGGGCCGGACGGCGGGGTCGAACACCGCCAGGATGCGAACCGCCGTGCGAACGCCGTCGGGGGGAATCAGCCCGTCGGGCGAGATGGCTTCACGCACGCGGTTGAAGGCCGAGAGGTAAACCGCCCGATCGCCCTGGAAGTACGACTCGGGCACCGTGCGGATGATGTCGCTGGGGCCTGCCGTCTGCAGCCACTTGAGCGCATGCACGAGCGCATTGCTCACCGCCTGGCAGGTGGCCGGGTGCTTCTGCACGAAATCGTGCGAGGCATAGAGGCAACTGGCGGGCATGGGCCCGCCGAAGACCTCGTGCGTGCCCTTGAGCGTGCGGGTGTCGCTGATGATCCGCAGTTCGCCCCGCTGCTCGAGCTGGGTGACCAGCGGATCGCCATGGCTGATGGCGTCGATGTCCCCGGCGCGGAACGCGGCGAGGGCGTCCCTGGTGGGCAGGCTCACGAACTGCACGTCGTTGGGTTCCAGCCCCCCCTGCGCCAGGACCAACCGGGCCACCATGGTGCTGGAGGAATCGGGCGTGGCGATGCCGATGCGGCGACCGCGCAGGTCGGCCACGGTGCGGTAGATCGGCAGCGCTCGGGTGGAGACACCCATGGCGACCTGGGGCGCCCGCCCCTGCAGCACGAAGGCCTGGAAGGCCTGTCCACGCGCCTGCAGGCCGACCACGTGCTCGAAGGGGCCGCACAGGATGTCTGGCGCAGCCGCGAGCCCGTCGTGCAGGGCGCGCGGCGCGGTGCCGTGCTCGATGATCTCCGGCTCCAGGCCTTCGTTGCGGAAGTAGCCCAGTTGCATGGCGATCGTCAGCGGCAGCTCCGGAAAGGCCGACTTGCTGGCCACGCTGATCGCCACCCGAGGCTTTTCGAGCCGCACACCCTGCGCCCGCAGCGCGGGGCTGCCGACGGCGGCCGCTGCGAGCAGGGCCGCGCCGGTGAAGGCACGGCGAGTGAGGACGGGGGCGCTGGGCATGGCGCGAGGTTAGTCGCCACCCCCTCAGCCGTCATCGGGACCGACCCCCTTGGGGTTTTCACCTGTGGCGACCGTGAATCCATTCACGGCCACTGCACGACCGCAGCGCTCGGCCGATCGGGTCAACGGCGATCGACCAATGCGTGGGCGATGGTGCCCAGGTCGACGTACTCGAGTTCGCTGCCGGCGGGCACGCCGCGCGCGAGGCGCGTCACCTTCAGTCCCCGGGCCTTCAGTGCCTCGCCGATCACGTGCGCGGTCGCCTCGCCCTCGGCCGTGAAATTGGTCGCGACGATGACTTCCTGCACACGCCCGTCGGTCGCGCGCTCGAACAGGCGGGACAGGCCGATGTCCTTGGGGCCGATGCCATCGAGCGGGCTGAGCTTGCCCATGAGGACGAAGTACAGGCCGCGAAACGCACCCGTGCGCTCCAGTGCAGCCTGGTCGGCCGGCGTTTCGACCACGCAGAGCTTGCTGGCATCACGCTGCGGATTGCGGCAGGTATCGCACACCTCGTCTTCGGTGAAGGTGTGGCACTGGCTGCAGTGGCGCATGCGGCTGGCCGCCTGCTGCAGCGCCTGGGCCAGCAGCTGCGCGCCTTCGCGGTCGTGCTGCAGCAGGTGGTAGGCCATGCGCGAGGCGCTCTTCTGGCCGACGCCGGGCAGGCGACGCAGGGCGTCGATCAGGGCGGGCAGGCTGTTGCTGGACACGCGCGCAGGCCGCCCCTCAGAAGGGCAGCTTCATGCCGCCGGGCAGGCCCGGCATGCCTGCGGTGAGCTTGCCCATCTTCTCCTGCGAGGTCTCCTCGGCCTTGCGCACGGCGGCATTGAAGGCCGCGGCGACCAGGTCCTCCAGCATGTCCTTCTCGTCGGCCAGCAGGCTGGGGTCGATCTCGACGCGCTTGACGTCGTGCTTGCAAGTCATGGTCACCTTCACCAGGCCCGCGCCGGACTCGCCGGTGACCTCGATGGTGGCCAGTTCCTCCTGGGCCTTCTTCAGGTTGTCCTGCATGGCCTGCGCCTGCTTCATGAGCCCGGCGAGCTGTCCCTTGTTGAACATGAAAATTCCTCTTTAAGTCGGTTGATCGAAAAACGCTGTGTCGCACACCGAACGCCGTCCCAGGCCACCGCGCAGCGGTAGACCGTTTCAGGGCCACCGCGGAGCCGGCTTCGCCGGGCCGCCGGTTGCGCCCTCGGGGAGGCGGCCGACAGGCCGCTTCGGGAGGACCTCTAGACCGGTTTGATGCTGCCAGGAACGATTTTGGCCCCAAAGTCCCGCATCATCTGCTGCACGAAGGGGTCGGCCTGGATCAGTTCTTCGGCGGCGCGCTGGCGCTCGGCGGCGGCACGCGCATTGCGCCGTGCCGGGCTGTCCGTGACGACCCCGATTTCCACGCCCAGCGTGACCCCGAAGCCGGCCGCCTGCAAGGCCGCCTGAAGGCGCTCGCGGGTGCTCGACTGGTTCAGCGATTCGCGCTCGATGCGCAGCAGCCAGTGATCGGTGTCACGGGCGACCAACTGCGACTGCAGCGCGAGTTCGCGCACCAGGGCCGTGACGGCCTCGGCGGCGACCAACTGCTGCACGGTGGCGTACCAGAAGTCGCCGTCCTCGGTGGGGGTGTAGTCGGTGGCGCTGCGCTGGCCCAGCGCGAGTTCGCGCGCCGGCTCGGACTGCACGCGAACCGGAACCGTCAAGACCGGCGAGGCGGGGCGGCCATCCGACGGCGGCTTGCCCGTGCGCACCGTCTGCGCTTGCGACTCGACGACAGGCAGCACCTGGCCGGCGGGCGCATCCACCGCCGGCACGGCGCGGGCAAGGGGCTGTGGTGCGGGCGGCGCCTGCGCCGGCCGGGAGGATGGCGGCGCGGGCTGGCTGCCCGGCTGCGGCGCCGGCTCGGCCACCCGCTGGACGACTGGCGCCCCCGGTGCCGGCCTCAAGGGTTCATGCGAAGTTTTTTTTTCAGCCGGTGCCGGTGGCGTTGCGGCGATTCCCGGCTTGAAGGCGAGCAGCCGCAGCAACACCATGGTCAGCGCCGCGTACTCATCGGGCGCCAGCCCGAGCTCGGCACGACCGTGCAGGCACATGCCATACAGCAGCTGGGTCTCGTCGGCCGGCAGCGATTGCGCCAGCCGCCCGATCTCACGCGCTTCGGGATCGGAGTCGTCGCCGGCGGCAGGCACCGCCTGCCGCACCGCCATCCGCTGCAGCACCGCGGTCATCTCCTCCAGCGTGGAACCGGCGGACAGACCGTGCAGCCGGAGCTGCTCGCAGGTCTCGACCACGCTGCGGCCATCGCCCTGAGCCAGCGCCTCGATCAGCCGAAACACATGGCTGCGGTCCACGCTCCCGAGCATCTGGCGCACCGCGGCTTCCTCGACGCGGCCGCTGCCGAAGGCAATGGCCTGGTCGGTCAGCGACAGCGCATCGCGCATCGACCCACGGGCGGCGCGACCCAGCAGCCGCAGGGCGCCGGCATCGGCCGGCACGCCCTCGACCTCCAGCACCCGAACAAGATGCTCCTGCACCGTCTCGGGCGCCATGGGCCGCAGGTTGAACTGCAGGCAGCGTGACAGCACGGTCACCGGCACCTTCTGGGGGTCGGTGGTGGCGAGCACGAACTTGAGGTACTCGGGCGGCTCTTCGAGCGTCTTGAGCATGGCGTTGAACGCATGCCCGGTGAGCATGTGCACCTCGTCGATCATGAAGACCTTGAAGCGGCCCTGCACCGGCTTGTAAACGGCCTGCTCCAGCAGTGACTGCACTTCGTCCACCCCACGGTTGGAGGCGGCGTCGAGCTCGGTGTAATCGACGAAGCGGCCGGCATCGATGTCGGTGCAGGCCTGGCACACGCCGCAGGGCTGCGCGGTGATGCCGCCCTGCCCGTCCGGCCCCTGGCAGTTCAGCGACTTGGCCAGGATCCGCGATACGGTGGTCTTGCCCACGCCGCGGGTGCCGGTGAAAAGGTACGCATGGTGCAACCGCTGCTGCGTCAACGCATTGGAAAGCGCCTGCACCACATGCTCCTGGCCCACCATTTCGCTGAACGTCTTGGGACGGTACTTGCGGGCGAGCACGAGGTAGGACATGGGGCGCGATTCTAAGGTCGCGCCCTTGGAGCCTTTCAGTCCGAAGGCCTCACGGCCTCGCCTACAATCGCGCCTGACGGGCCTCCCCGCATGGTGAAGCGGCCAAACGGGTCAGGTGGGGAACCAAGCAGCCCTAACTGTGGAGCCAGTGCCGGGGGTAAGGCTCGTCAACTTCTTTTCTTCTCGGGCCCGCAGCGCGTCAGCCGTGCTGGTCCGGCTTCAGCGGCACCGGCTGCACCGACCAGTCGGCCGGTTCGTCGTCGGTATCCGACTCCCCTTCTTCCGCCGTGCGATGCACCTTGCCGGGCTTGTGGTGGGCCGGAGCGTAGATCGCGTACAGCTGCATGGGTTCGTCGCCGGTGTTCGTGACGTTGTGCCAGGTGCCCGCCGGCACCATGACGCACCAGCCGTCCGAGACCTCCTGGTCGAAGCTGAGCTTGTCCCTGGATGGCCCCATCTGGACGCGGCCGCGGCCACCATCCAGGCGCAAGAACTGGTCGGTGTCGGCATGCATCTCCAGCCCGACGTCGCCCCCCGGCGGGATCGACATCAAGGTGAGTTGCAGGTAACGACCACTCCACGCCACGGTGCGGTAGTTGCGGTTGTCAACCGTTTCTTGCTCGAGGTCGAAGGACTGGGGCTTGGGGCCGATATCTTCAATGGGCATGCGGATGTACCTTTCAGGAGAGAACGGATGACCCGATTAGAAACGCGCCCAGCTGGTTGAGCAGCGGTAAAAGTTGTCGCGGGCTGGTACCGAAGGCCGACCCGTCGGGCCATGAAAAAGGCCGGCCATGCAGGGCCGGCCCGGGTCGATCGTGGAGCCGCTTATTCGGCGCTGATGTTGAATTCCTTGATCAGCTTGGCGTAGCGTTGATGGTCGTCCGCATTGATGCGGCCCAGCGCAGCCGGCTCACCCCCCACCGGCACCAGCGCCAGGGCCGTCATGCGCGTCACCACGTCGGGCATCTTGATGATGTCGTTCATGGCGGTGTTGAGCGTGCGCACCACGTTCTGCGGCAGGCCCTTGGGACCCATGAGGCCCTGCCAGGCGCCGACGATCACGTCGGGGTAGCCTGCTTCGGCCAACGTGGGCACGTTGGGCATGAGCGGTGAGCGCTTGGGGTCGGCGACGCCGATGGCGGCCAGCTTGCCCGACTGGATGTGCTGCGCCACCGGGCCGAGCGTGGTGTACATGAAGGGGATGTGGCCACCGACCAGGTCGACGATGGCCGGGCCGCTGCCGCGGTAGGGCACCTGCTGGAGCTTGATGCCCGCGGCCTTGTTGAAGGTCTCGCCCAGGATGTGCATGGGCGAGCCGCTGCCCGGGCTGGCGTAGCTGCGGATCTTGCCCGACTTGGCCGCTTCCACCAGCTCCTTGACGTTCTTCACGCCGGTGGACGTGTTCACCACCAGGAACAGCGACTGGCTGCCGGCCTGGATGATGGGCGTGAAGTCGTTGAGCACGTCGTAGGCCGGGCCGCTGGGCCCGGACTTCACCACGAGGGTGGCGATGGAGATGGTGTTGGGAGTGAACAGCAGCGTGTAGCCATCGGCGGGTGCCTTGGCGACGTGGGCGTTGCCGATGGTGCCGCTCGCGCCCGGGCGGTTCTCGACGACGACGGTCTGGTTGAAGCGTTGCGAGAGCTTCTCGGCGTAGAGCCGGCCCAGGGCATCGGTGTCGCCACCCGGGGGGTACGACACGACGATGGTGATGGGCTTGCTCGGGTAGGCAGCCTGCGCGAAAGCCGGCCCGAAGGCGGCACTGGCGGTGAGGCCAGCGAGGGTGGCAAGGGCACGGCGGCGGGCGATGGGCATGACAGCTCCTGTTGTGGGAAGGGAAAACGCTCTGGAAATCAGGGCAATGGATCGATCACCGCACTCACCGGTATTCGCCGATGCAGCGGGCCAGCCGCGTGTACCAGGGGTGTTGCGGGTCGCGCAGGGACAGGTGGGTTTCGAAGTGGTCCCGCCCCGGCATCACGTGCAGCTCGCTGCCGCCCGGCTGCAGCGCAAGCAGCTCGTGCAGCCGGGTGTTGGAACGACGGACCCGCTCGCTGTCGTGCTCGCCCACCCACAGCGAGAACGGCACCCGGTTGCCGGCCGCCCAGCAGATGGGACTGAGCACGGCATCGAGTTCAGGGCGCTCCAGCACGCGGGTGTAAACCCGCTCCTCCAGGCTCCCGGCTGGTGGGGCCGGGTGCTGCAAATCCATGATGCCGCTGATCGGCAGGCAAGCCCGGATGCGCCCCTGCGGCGTCTCGCCGCGCCGGGAATCGGGCCCGCGCAGCGTGGCGAGCGCCGCCAGGTGGCCGCCGGCGGAATGCCCGCTGAGGAACATCGCCTGCGCGTCACCGCCGTAGGCGTGGACATGGGACGCCAGGTGGGCCAGCAGGTCCATGCTGTCCGTGAAGGCGGCGGGAAGGCGCGCCTGGTCGACCAGCCGGTACGAAGGCGAAATCATCACGCAACCCATTCGCGTGAGGATGGGCGCCATGAAATGGTTGTACTGGCGGTAGCCGTTGGTCCAGCCTCCCCCATGCCAGACCACGACCACCGGCGCATCGCGGACCTGCGCGGGAGCGATGACGTCGTAGCGCTGAAGTCGGTGGGGCCCGTAGCTCACGTCCCGTTGCACGTGCAACCCGTCCAGGGGGACCTGGCGAGACCAGTCCATGACGGTGCATGCATAGCGCTCCGCCGCGGGGAATGGCATGGGCCCCTGGTGGTCGGGGTCGGCTTCGGCATAGGACAGCAATCGGGCCTCGCATTCGTTCCGTTTCGAGGAACGATAGGTGGAGTGAAACCCAGCGAGTGTATGAACGCCCGTGCGCGTCCATACCCGGATTTGCCCGAAGGCAAGCCGGCTTCGACCGCACGCCCGGCGGGTCAGCCGGGGCCGGCGGTCAGTCCTCGTCGCGCACCTGGTGCTGCGACACCAGCTGCTGCTGCACGTGGGGCGGCACCGGGTCGTAGTGAGACAGCGCCAGCGTATAGCGACCCTGCCCCGCCGTCATGGCGTTCAGCCGTGACTGATAGCCGATCAGCTCGGACAAGGCAGCCTGCCCGCGCACCACCACCTGGCCCGCAGCCACGTGGCTGGTGCCGCTGACCTGGCCGCGGCGGGCGGACAGGTCGCCGGTGATGTCGCCCATGGCGGTCTCTGGTGCGGTGATCTCCACGTCGACCACGGGTTCGAGCACCACCGGCCGTGCCTCGCGCACCGCCGCCATGAAGGCCTTGCGGGCCGCGGTGACGAAGGCGATCTCCTTGCTGTCGACGCTGTGGTGCTTGCCGTCGTACACCACGACACGCACGTCATCCACCGGGTAGCCCGCGATCACGCCAGTGTCCATGGCCTGGCGTACGCCCTTTTCGACCGCAGGCATGAACTGGGTGGGGATCACGCCACCCTTCACCTGGTCGACGAACTCGAAACCGGCCCCGCGCGCCAGCGGTTCGACGCGCAGGAACACCTCGCCGAACTGGCCCGCACCGCCGGTCTGCTTCTTGTGGCGGTGGTGGCCCTCGGCCGCGGCGGTGACGGTCTCCCGGTAGGCCACGCGCGGCGGCTTGGTGTCGACCTCCAGCTTGTAGACCTCGCGCAGCCGCTCCAGCAGCATGCGCAGGTGCAGCTCACCAAGTCCGTAGACGATGGTCTCGTGGGTGGACGCATCGCGCTCGACCTTCAGGCACGGGTCCTCATCGATCAGCTTGCCCAGGATGTCCCACATGCGCTGCTCGTCGCCTCGTCGCTTGGGCGAGATGGCCAGCCCGTGCACCGGCACGGGAAAGGCCAGTGGCTTGAGGTGGATGTGGTTGTCCTCGGCGGCATCGTGCAGCACCGCGTCGTGGTGCAACTCCTCGACCTTGGCCACCGCGCAGATGTCGCCTGGCCCGGCGCTCGCCACCTCCACGTGGTCCTTGCCCTGGAGCATGAAAAGGTGGCCGACCTTGAAGGGCTTGCGGCCGTCGCCGACGTAGAGCTCGCTGTCCTTGCCGATCGTGCCCTGGTGGATGCGAAAGATGCCCATCTTGCCCACGTACGGATCCACGGTCACCTTGAACACGTGCGCCAGCACATGGCGCGATGGATCGGGCTTGGCCTCGATCGGACGGGCGGCCTCGCCTTCGCCTTCGAGGAACTGCGGCGGGTTGCCCTCGGTGGGATTCGGCAGCAGCTTGTCGATCACATCGAGCAGCTGCGGGATGCCCGCTCCCGTGCGCGCCGAGACGAAGCACACGGGAATCAGGTGTCCTTCGCGCAGCGCCTGCTCCAGTGGCGCGTGCAGCTCGCTGGCGTCGACGTCGCCGTCGTTCAGGTAGCGCTCGACGAACTCCGGGTCGACCTCGACCACCTGCTCGACCAACGCCCGGTGCGCGTCCTCGACCGAAGAGAAGTCGGCGCCGCCCTCGCGGCTGAAGAAGCAGTCGACCACCCGCTTGCCGCCGTCGGCGGGCAGGTTGACCGGCAGGCACTCGCGGCCGAATGCCGACTGGATGTCTGCCAGCAGCGAAGGCAGGTCGGCGCCGGCATCGATCTTGTTGACGATCACCAGCCGATCGAGCCGCCGGCTGGCGGCGTACTCCATCATGCGCACCGCCATGGGCTCGATGCCGGTCGTGGCGCTGATGACGACGGCCGCGGTCTCCACCGCCTCCAGGGCCGGCAAGGCCTGCCCGAGCAGGTCGGGCGCGCCGGGTGTGTCGATCAGGTGGATGCGGGTGTCGCCGTGGGTGAGATGCAGGACCGAGGTATTGAGCGAGTGCTGCATGCGCCGCTCGAGCGGGTCGGAGTCACTGACCGTGGTGCCCTTCTCGATGCTGCCCACGGCGCCGATCGCGCCGGTGGCGTGGAGCAGGCCCTCCACGAGGCTGGTCTTCCCGGCAGCGGCGGGTCCGACCAGGGCCAGGGTGCGGACCGCGGCAGTGCCGGGCTTGGATAGGCTTGGCATGGCTTGTCTCCTCGTGCCCCGCGGCACACCGCGGTTGCGAAAGGCTGCGCGGGCCCCCAGCGTAGGGGAACACCGCGCCAGGCACAAGCCAGCCACGGCCGGCGCAAGATGCTCTTCAGTGCGGGTGGAATCGGGTCAGCTGCGGCTGATCACGGCGCAGGCCACCCGTGCGCCCGAGTCGCCGGAAGGCTGGCTGCGATAGTCGTCGGGGTTGCGGTGCACGACGAGCGCCCGCCCCACCACGCTGGCGGGGCCCGCCGTCACCGTCAGCCCCGGCAACAGCGTGTCGATGCGCGCCACGCCCTGGGCGTCGGCGCGCAGGTTGGGCAGGTCGCCGGCGTGTCGGGCAGGGGTGGTGGGTCCGCCGTGTGGTGCCCCGCCCGGGTTGAAGTGCCCGCCGGCGCTCATGGCGTCGGGGGCGGAACAATCACCTCGCTCATGCACATGGAAGCCATGCTCGCTGTCGGGGGCCAGGCCGCGCACTTCGCCCGACAGGCGCAAGCCCCCCGCCGTCTGCGTGAAGCGGGTCACGCCGCTCACCTGGTTGCCGGCGGTGGGTCGCAAGGTGGCCAGTGCCGTGGCCTGGGACGGGCCGAGTTCGACGCTGGAACAGGCGCCCAGGACGAGCGCGGCGAGGGCCGCCGCCAAGAGGGTCGAGAGGTTCATGGACACTCCTTTTCGTTGTTGATGTCGATGGAGCCGACGCCCAGCGGCGGCCCGTCGCGATGGTAGGCGCAGAGCCGCCTTGCGGATCGAAGGTCGACTACAAGCGCCCGCGCCTGGCTCCCACCTGCACCCACGGGCCGCCGGCCTACGCTGAGTTCCAGCAGGGAGGTTGACAACATGGAAACGGTGCAGCATCAAGCCGGCCAATGTTCTCGAAGGGAGGCCGCACGCTTTCGGAATGCAGCCCTTGGCATCGTGCTGCTCGTGGGACCGATGGCCGGCGCGATGGCGGATGCCGAGCCGCAACGCTTTCCGAGCATCGAGTTGCTGCTGGCGAACGAGCCCGCACCGGCGCGGGCGGGATCCGTGGACTGGGCGGAGCGTGCACGCGCGTCGGGTGCCGCTGGCGCTCAAGGATTGAAGCTGGGTTTGCAGTGGCGTGGCGAACCTGTGGCCGGGCAGCCGGTGCAGGCCCAGCTCTGGCGTCGCTTGCGGCACGCGGGCGATGCGGACCGCGGGGTGGCCGACGAGCCTGGCGTTTACGGCGCCCGCGTCGAAATGCAGATGCCGCCCGAGCGCAGCTTGTCCCTGCGTGACCTGCTGGGCGTCCAACTGGACAACGGCGCGAAGTTATCGCTGGCGAGGCGCAACGGCCGCGTCAGCATCTACTACAAGGTGCAGTTCTAGGCACGGCCCAGGTGGCGCAGCACGCCGGTTCCCGCGAGGCGCCCGGTGGCGATGCTGGCGGTGAGCAGGTAGCCGCCAGTGGGCGCCTCCCAGTCCAGCATCTCGCCCGCGCAAAACACACCCGGGAGGGCCTGCAGCATCAAGTGCTCGTCAAGGGACTCGAAGCACACGCCACCGGCGCTGCTGATGGCCTCCTCGATCGGCCGTGGCGCCGCCAGGCGCAGGGCCAGCGACTTGATGGATCCGGCCAGGCGCATCGGGTCGTGCAGAGCCTCCCGGGACAGCCGCTCGTGCAGGATGCCGAGCTTGATGCCTTCGAGCCCGAGGCGGCTCTTGAGGTGGCTGGAGAGCGAGCGCGAGCCGCGTGGGTGCGACACCTCGGACAGCACCTGCTCGAAGCTGCGGGCGGGCAGCAGATCGAGTCGCAGCGTGGCGTGGCCCTCGCTGGCGATGCGATCGCGCAGCGCGGCGGAGAACGCGTAGACCAGGCTGCCCTCGATGCCGGATTCCGTCGCCACGAATTCGCCGAGCCGCCGAGTCCCTTCGACCTCCACCGCCACCGACTTGAACGGCTGTCCTGCGAAGCGCGATGCGAAATGCCCGCTCCAGCCGCCCGGCACATCGAAGCCGCAGTTGGCCGGCACCAGCGGCCGCAGGGCGATTCCTCGCGCCTGCAGCACGGACTGCCAGGCACCATCCGATCCCAGCCGGGGCCAGCTCGCGCCGCCCAGGGCCAGCACGACCGCATCGGCGCGAACCGTTCGTTCACCGTCCGGCGCGGCGAGCCGGACCGATCGCCCATCCTCGCCAAGGTCCAGCCAGCGTTGCCGCATGTGGAACACCACGCCACCCGCGCGCAAGCGGTGGAGCCAGGCGCGCAGCAGCGGCGCCGCCTTGAAGTCGCGCGGGAACACGCGGCCCGAGCTGCCCACGAAGGTCGGCACGCCCAGCCCATCGGACCAGTCCCGCAACGCATCCGGACCGAAGCTCCGCACGGCGCGATCGAGCAGCGGATTGCGCGGCCGGTATCGCGAGAGGAAGGTCTCGAGGGGCTCGGAATGGGTGAGGTTCAAGCCACCTCGACCCGCGAGCAGGAACTTGCGTCCAGCCGACGGCATGGCATCGAAGACCTCGACGGCGACGCCGTTCGAGCACAGCACTTCGGCGGCCGCCAGGCCTGCGGGCCCGGCGCCGATCACAACAACTTTCATCAGGGATTCGGGCTGGCGCAGCTGCCGCCGGCGTCGGTGCGCGGCGACCGGTGCGTGGGTTCCAGCCCCGGCGCAGGCGGGAACCTGTTTCTGTCACAATGCCTCGCACTGTACCTTGCGGCCCCCGGCCGAAGCCCCCAGGAATCTCAATATGGCCAGCCAACTCATCAAGAACGTTTCCGACAGCTCTTTCGAAGCCGAAGTCTTGAAGTCCGACAAACCGGTGCTGGTGGACTATTGGGCCGAGTGGTGCGGCCCCTGCAAGATGATCGCGCCCATTCTCGACGAGGTGTCCAGCACCTACCAGGATCGCCTGGTCGTCGCCAAGATGAACGTCGACGAGAACCGCGAGGTTCCGGGCAAGTTCGGCATCCGCGGCATTCCCACGCTGATGATCTTCAAGAACGGCCAGCTCGCGGCCACCAAGGTCGGCGCCATGAGCAAAGCCCAGCTCACCGCCTTCATCGATCAGCAACTGGCCTGAACCAGCGAAACAGAGGGGGGCGAATGCCAGTCGCCCCAGCTTTCCTCCCTATAATCCCCGTCAATTCACCGGTCGCCCACTTGGGCATCCGGGTCGAGCTCCCGGTCTGCGAGGCACTCCTCTCGCCTCTCGCGCAGACCCTCCCCTAGATCTTCAAGAAGAACCTCGCAAGGGGTGCCATCCCGAGTCCCACGCCATGCATTTGAACGAACTCAAGGCACTGCACGTCTCCGAAGTCCTCAAGCAAGCAGAAGAGCTTGAGATCGAGAACACCGGGCGCATGCGCAAGCAAGAGCTCATGTTCGCCATCATCAAGAAGCGCGCGCGTGCCGGTGAGCAGGTGTTCGCCGATGGCGTGCTCGAGATCCTGCCCGATGGCTTCGGCTTCCTGCGCAGCCCCGACACGAGCTACACCGCCAGCACCGACGACATCTACATCTCGCCCAGCCAGGTTCGCCGCTTCAACCTGCACACCGGCGACATGATCGAAGGCGAGGTGCGCACGCCCAAGGACGGCGAGCGCTACTTCGCACTCACCAAGCTCGACAAGGTCAACGGCCGTCCTCCCGAGGACAACAAGCACAAGATCATGTTCGAGAACCTCACGCCGCTGTTCCCGCGTGAGCAGATGCGCCTGGAGCGGGAGAACCTCAAGGGCGAGGAGAACATCACCGGCCGCGTCATCGACATCATCGCGCCCATCGGCAAGGGCCAGCGCGCCCTGATCGTGGCGCCGCCCAAGAGCGGCAAGACGGTGATGATGCAGCACATGGCCCACGCCATTTCCGCCAACTACCCCGACAGCTACATGATGGTGCTGCTGGTGGACGAGCGGCCCGAGGAAGTGACCGACATGCAGCGTTCGGTGAAGGCCGAGGTGATCGCCTCCACCTTCGACGAGCCGGCCGCTCGCCACGTGCACGTGGCCGAGATGGTGATCGAGCGCGCCAAGCGCCTAGTCGAACTCAAGAAGGACGTGGTGATCCTCCTGGACTCGATCACCCGCCTGGCCCGCGCCTACAACAACGTGGTGCCGTCCTCGGGCAAGGTGCTGACCGGCGGCGTCGACGCCAACGCCCTGCAGCGGCCCAAGCGATTCCTGGGCGCGGCGCGCAACGTGGAAGAAGGCGGCTCGCTGACCATCATCGCCACCGCGCTGATCGATACGGGCAGCCGCATGGACGAGGTCATCTTCGAGGAGTTCAAGGGCACGGGCAACTGTGAACTGCACCTCGACCGCCGCCTGTACGAGAAACGGGTGTTCCCTTCCATCCAGCTCAATCGCTCGGGCACCCGCCGCGAAGAATTGCTGCTGGCCCCCGAGATCCTGCAGAAGACCCGCATCCTGCGACAGTTCATGTACAACATGGACGAGATCGAGGCCATGGAGATGGTGCTCAAGTCGATGAAGGCCACCAAGACCAACGTCGAGTTCTTCGACATGATGCGCCGCGGCGGCTGAGGTTCGGGAGGCCCGCATAGCCTGCTGTGCGGGGCGATCTTGCACCTGCGCTTCTCGCCGTACCGACGTACGGCTGCGATGCTCGGCGCAACCTCGCGCCGCTCGCTGCGGCTCTGCGGTACCTCCCGTGCGGCTCTTGGCGCTCGACTTGGCCCCCTTCCTGGGACACTGGCGCTCCCAACTTATAATCTCGCGTTTTTCCCCGCGGAAAGTAGCCTGGATTGGCCAGGCCGGCTCCCGCACCTGACAAGGTCGTATCCATGAAAGAAGGCATCCACCCCAACTACCGCGAAGTGCTCTTCGTGGACCTCTCCAACGGTTTCAAGTTCGTGACGCGCTCGTGCGCGAACACGCGCGAGACCGACACCTTCGAAGGCAAGCAATATCCGCTTTACAAGCTGGACACGTCCAGCGAGTCGCACCCCTTCTACACCGGCACCCAGAAGTCGGTGGACACCATGGGCGGTCGCGTCGAGAAGTTCCGCAATCGTTTCGGCAAGACCGCTGCCAAGCCGTAAGCGCCTGCCACCGAAGGTCCGACGGGCCTTCCGCACACACAAGGCAGTCCGGGCGACCGGGCTGCCTTTTTTTCTGCTCCCATAATCGCGCGCGTGATGCATCCCACCCCCGCCATCGTGGCGCAGACCGCCGTGCGGCCCTTGCCGCGCTGGGCCCTGCTGCTGCTATGCGCGGCCTATGTGCTGGCCGGCTTCCTCGGGCGCGAACCGTGGAAGGCGCAGGACATGACGGCCTTCGGCTACATGTTCCAGCTCGCCATCGGCAACAGTTCGTGGCTGGCGCCGACGCTGCTCGGGCGCCCGCCCGAATTCGACGCGCTGCTGCCCTATTGGCTTGGCGCCTGGGCGATCAGGGCGACCCCCTCCGGATGGGATGCCGACCTTTCGGTGCGCATCGTGTTCATGGGCGTGCTGGCCCTCACGCTGGCGGCAACCTGGTGGGCCATCTACCACCTGGCGCGGCGGCAGAAGGCGCAGCCCGTGGCCTTCGCGTTCGGCGGCGAGGCCAGTCCCATCGACTATGCCCGCACCATGGCCGACGCCGGGCTGCTCGCCCTGGTCGCCTGCTTGGGCCTGGGCCAGCTGTCGCACGAGACCACGCCCGCCCTCACGCAGCTGGGCTGCCTGGCGCTGGCCTTCTACGGCTTTGCCGCGCCGCCGCAGCGGCTGCTGATTCCCGGCCTCGCCCTGGCCCTCGGGTTGAGCGGACTCGCCTTGAGCGGGGCGCCGACGACGGCGGTTCTCATCGCATTGGGCGGCGCCGTCCTCCTGCTGCTCGATGACGGGGGGGACGCCCGCCCCGACCGGCAGGCCCCGACCCGCTGGGTCGCCGCAGCCGCTACGGTGTTCGCCCTGGCGCTGGGCTGGATGGCCAGCGAACTCGACCTGTGGCGCTGGCGCGTGGACATCGATCGCGACTGGCGCAGCCTGGCGAGGCTGTTGGTCTGGTTCACCTGGCCGGCATGGCCGCTGGCAGCCTGGACGCTGTGGCGCTGGCGGCGCCAGCTCGAAAGTCGACATGTGGCCCTGCCGCTGTGGATCACCGCGATCGGCGTCGGCTCGGCCCTGCTCAGCTCGCCGAGCGACCGCGCCTTGCTGCTGGCGCTGCCGGCCCTGGCCGCGCTCGCCGCCTTTGCACTGCCGACCCTCAGCCGCAACGTCTCGGCCGTGATCGACTGGTTCACCCTGCTCTTCTTCACCGGTTGCGTGCTGGTGATCTGGGTCGTCTGGATCTCGCTGCAGACCGGCGTGCCGGCCAAGCCCGCCTCCAATGTCTACAAGCTGGCACCGGGCTATGAGCCCAGCTTCTCGTTGCTGGCGTTCGTCCTGGCGCTGGCCGGCACCCTGGCGTGGGCGGCGCTCGTGCGATGGCGCGTGGGCCGGCACCGTTCTGCGCTGTGGAAGTCCCTGGTGCTGCCTGCCGGGGGCGCGGCCCTGTGCTGGCTGCTGGTGATGACGCTGTGGCTGCCGGTGCTCGACTACGCGCGCAGCTACGTGCCCACCGTGCGCGGCGTGCTGCGGGCGATGGACGCGCCCGGCTGCGTGGAAGTCGCCGGGCTCGCCCGCGGACAGATCGCGGCGCTCCAGTACCACGCCGGCCTCGACCTGCGCGAGGCCGGGGAGTCCGATTCGTGCCCTTGGCGCCTGCTCGCCGCCGCGGTGACCGACCTGGGAACGCAGGGCTGGCAGACCGTGGCGGTGGTGCGACGTCCGGCCGACGCGGCCGATACCCTGCGCGTCCAGCGCCGGCAGCCCTCCCGATGACCGTGCGGCCCTCGGAGGTCGGCACCATCGCCCGGCACGCCGGCACCGTGCTGGCGGGACAGGTGGCCGTGATGGCCTTCGGCCTGACCGACACGCTGGTCGCCGGCCGGTACTCGAGCGAAGCGCTGGCGGGGCTGTCGGTCGGGTCGGCCGTGTACATCAGCGTCTTCGTGGGCTTGATGGGCGTGCTCACCGCGCAGCTGCCGATCTGGTCGCACCTGCGCGGCCGGGCCGATAACCTGGAGCTGGGCCGATCGGTGCGCCAGTCCGTCTACGTGGCTGGCGTGGCGACGGTGCTCGGCATGGGCGCGCTGCTCAACCCGGGGCCGCTGCTGGACGCGACCGAGATCCCCGTGCACCTGCAGGGCGACGTCCGCGAGTACCTGGCCATCCTGGCGTTCGCCCTGCCGGCCGCACTGCTGTTCCGTCTGTTCAGCACGCTCAACCAGAGCCTGGGCAAGCCGCTGCTGGTGACCTGGGTGCAGATCGGCTCCCTGGCCGTGAAGGTGCCGCTGTCGATCTGGTTCGTATTTGGAGGCCTGGGCCTGCCGCCGCTGGGCCTGGCCGGAGCCGCCTGGGCGACGCTGGTGGTCAACACGCTCATGGTGGCGCTCGCGATGGTGATGCTGCGCTACTCCACGATCTACCGGCCCTACCAGATCTGGCACCCGCTCGAGCGCCCCGACTGGCCCACGCTGCGAGGCTTCGCCCGGCTGGGCATCCCGACCGGGCTGGCAATCATGGTCGAGGTCACCTCGTTCACGCTGATGGCGTTGTTCATCGCGCGCCTGGGCACGGTGGCCGCGGCCAGCCACCAGGTGGCCGCCAGCCTCACCGGGCTGCTGTACATGATGCCCCTGTCGCTGGGCATCGCCGCCAGCGCGCGGGTGAGCTACTGGAGGGGAGCCGGCGATGCCCGCAAGGCCAGGCAGGCCTTGCGGCTGGGCCTGCAGCTGGCCGGCGGCCTCGCGTTGGCCAGTGCGCTCACGGTCATCGTGCTGCAGCAGCCGCTGGCCCGGCTCTTCGCCGGTCCCAATCCGCCCGTGGTGGCGCTGGCTGGCACCCTGCTGCCCTGGGTCGCGGCCTACCACGTGGCCGACGCCATGCAAGCGGTTTGCGTGTTCCTGCTGCGCAGCTTCGGCATCGCGGCCGCGGCCTTGCTGGTGTACTGCGTACTGCTCTGGGGCGTGGGCCTGGGCGGCGGTTACCTGCTGGCGTACGTGGGCGTCGCCGGACTGGAGCCGCTGCGCACACCGGTGGCGTTCTGGGGAAGCGGCGCGGTGGCCCTGGTGCTGACGGCCACCGCCTTCCTCACGCTGCTGTGGCGGGCTGCGCGACAGACCCGCTGAGCTGGCGCACGCGCTGCGCCGGCAGCACGAACGCGAACCGCGAGCCCGCGCCGGGCGTGCTGGCGATGCGCATCTCGCCACCATGCCGCTGCACCACGTGCTTGACGATGGCCAGCCCCAGGCCGGTGCCGCCGGTCTCGCGCGAGCGGCTGCGGTCCACCCGGTAGAAGCGTTCGGTCAGCCGCGGCAGGTGCTCGGGCGCGATGCCGGCGCCGGTGTCCTGCACGCTGAACTCCAGGTCGCCCGAGTCATCGAGCTGCCAGCGCACCTCGATGGCCTGCCCGTCGGGGGTGTAGCGGATCGCATTGCTCACCAGGTTGGACATCGCGCTGAGCAACTCCGAACTCGAGCCCGCCACGTCGGCGCGGGGCGGCGCCTCGAATACCAGGCGATGCTGCTTGTGCAGCAGGTCCGACAGCGCGCGCGCATCGGACTCGCAGCGGGTCGTGAGCGTGTTCAATGGGGTCCACTCGCCGGTGCCCGGGGTGGGACTGCCCTCCAGGCGCGACAGCGTGAGCAGATCGTTCACCAGCGACTGCATGCGCTGCGCCTGCTGCGCCATCAAGCCCAGGTAGCGGGCGCGGTCGTCCTCGGCCAGTGGCAGGTTCTGCAAGGTCTCGACGAAGCCGGCGAGCACCGTGAGCGGCGTGCGGATTTCGTGCGACACGTTGGCGACGAAGTCGCGCCGCATGGTCTCGGCCTGCTCCAGGGTGGTGACATCGCGCGACAGCAGCAGCAGCCTGCCCTCGCCATAAGGGTGCAGCCGCAGCGACACACGCACAGGCCGGCTCGGCAGGCTGCCTCGGCCGGTGATGACCACGTCATGCGCGAAGTCGCCGCTGGCCCAGTAGGCGGTGAAAGCCGGGTCGCGCAGCAGGTTGCCGATCAGCTGCATCAGATCACGCTGGGCATCGATGCCCAGGTGAGCGGCGGCCGTCTGGTTGCACCATTCGATGTGCCCCACCCGATCGAGCAGGATCACGCCGTTCGGCGAGGCCTGGATGGCCGACAGGAACTCCTGCAGTCGCAGCTGCGCCTGCTGCGTCTCCTGTTCGCGGGTGCGCAACGCACGCCGCACCCGGTCGGTGACCTCGCCCCAGACGCCGCTCATGCGCGGGACGTCGCGCGAGTCGGGCCGGCGCAGCCACCTCAGCACGCGAAAGGCGCGCAGCAGGTCGAGCACGAACCAGGTCGCCCCAGCCAGCGCGGCGCCGAGCGCCGCGCCCCAATGCCCCGCCAACCAGACGCCGGCGATCCCCCCGACCGCCAGCAGCAGCACGAAGGAGCTGATGCGCCAGGTCATGAATCGCAGCCGGCATGGGCCGGCGACCGGGGTCTCACCCTGCGCACCTCAGGCGGCCCGGGCCGATGTCGGCGTCGGCGACGGCGCGGCCAGCCGATAGCCCGCGCCGCGAACGGTCTCGACCAGCGTGCCGGCTTCTCCCAGCGCCTCGCGCAGCCGCTTGATGTGCACATCGACCGTGCGCTCCTCGATGAAGACATGGTCACCCCAGATGCGGTCCAGCAGCTGGGGCCGGCTGTGCACGCGTTCGGGATGGGTCATGAGGTAGTTCAGCAGCCGGAATTCGGTGGGCCCGAGCTTGAGCGCCTGGCCACGCCAGGTGACCCGATGGGTGGCGGCATCGAGCACCAGGTCGCCGATGCTCACCGCCTGGCTCGACTGCTCCGGGGCGCGTCGGCGCAGCACGGCGCGGATGCGAGCCAGCAGCTCCTGGGTCGAGAACGGTTTGGTGATGTAGTCATCGGCACCCGCATCGAGCCCCGCCACCTTGTCCGGCTCGTCGCCCCGCGCCGTCACCATCAGGATCGGCACGCCACGGGTGCGGGCGTCGGTGCGCCACTTGCGGGCCAGCGACAGGCCGGTCTGGCCGGGCAGCATCCAGTCGAGCAGGATCACGTCGGGCAGCACGGCATCGAGTTCGCGCTGAGCGGCGTCGCCGTCTTCGCTCCACACAGGCGTGAAGCCATGGTGCCGCAAGTTGACCGTGATCAGCTCGGCGATGTGCGGTTCGTCCTCGACCACGAGGACCCGGGGCTGGTGTTTCATGCGGACGAAAGCTGCGTCAACGAACCGCCGACTCGATCTCCTCCATGGAGATGTGCCGCACGTCGGCGCCCTTGACCACGTAGATGATCAGCTCGGCGATGTTCTTGGAGTGGTCGCCGATGCGTTCGATCGCCTTGGCCAGGAACAGCAGGTCCAGGCTGGAGGAGATGGTGCGCGGGTCTTCCATCATGTAGGTGATGAGCTTGCGCACGAAGCCGTCGAACTCCTCGTCGATGAGGTTGTCCTCCTTGAGGATGGACACCGCCGCCTGCGTATCGAGCCGCGCGAAGGCATCGAGCGCCTTGCGCAGCAGGCCCGCGGCCAGGTCCGAGGCCGTGCGCAGGTCGCTGGTGGGCAGCGCGCGCGCCGAACCGCTCTGGATGATGGACTTGATCATGCGCGCCACCTTGGTCGCCTCGTCTCCCACGCGCTCCAGGTTGGCGGTGGTCTTGGAGATCGCCAGGAGCAGGCGCAGGTCGCGCGCGGTGGGCTGGCGCCGTCCGATGATGGACGCCAGTTCGCGATCGATCTCCACCTCCATCGCATTCACCTTGCCCTCCAGACCCATGACCTGGTCGGCGGCTTCGGCGCTGAAGTTGGACAGGGCGTAGATCGCCTGGTGGATCTGCGATTCGACGAGGCCGCCCATTTCCATCACGCGGGAGGACACGCCATTGAGTTCGGTGTCGAACTGGGCGGAGAGGTGTTTGTCGGGCATGGTGTCTCCCAGGGTGGGTGGGGTATTCAGCCGAAGCGGCCGGTGATGTAGTCCTCGGTCTCCTTGCGCTTGGGCTTGAAGAAGATCTGTTCGGTCTCGCCCACCTCCACGAGGTCGCCCAGGTACATGTAGGCGGTGTAGTCGCTGCAGCGCGCCGCCTGCTGCATGTTGTGCGTGACGATGACCACGGTGTAATCGTTCTTCAATTCGGCAATCAGTTCTTCGATTTTCGCCGTGGAGATGGGATCGAGTGCCGAGCAGGGTTCATCGAGCAGCAGCACCTCGGGCCGGATCGCGATGCCGCGCGCGATGCACAGCCGCTGCTGCTGCCCGCCCGACAAGCCCGCGCCGCTCTGGTCGAGCTTGTCCTTGACCTCGTTCCACAGCGCCGCCTTGCGCAGCGCCCACTCGACACGCTCGTCCATGTCGCTGCTGCCCAGGCTCTCGAACAGGCGCACGCCGAAGGCGATGTTGTCGTAGATGGACATCGGGAATGGCGTGGGCTTCTGGAACACCATGCCGACCTTGGCGCGGATCAGCGCCACGTCCTGTCGCGAGGTGAGCAGGTTCTCGCCATCGAGCACGATCTCTCCTTCGGCGCGCTGCTCGGGGTACAGCTCGAACATGCGGTTGAAGGTGCGCAGCAGCGTGGACTTGCCGCAACCCGAAGGCCCGATGAAGGCGGTGACCTTCTTCTCGGGAATGTCGAGGTTGATGTCCTTGAGGGCGTGGAAGCCGCCGTAGTAGAAGTTCAGGTTGCGCACCGAGAGCTTGGGGGGCGCGGCCTGGGTCTGGGTTGCAGTCATATCAGTTCTCCACCATGCGACGCATCACCGGCCATGCATGGAAGCAGTCCACCCAAGCGCGAGGCGGGCGTCCCCACCAGCCGCCGCGCAGCGGCAGGCCGTCCGGCTTTGCCGGGCCGCTGGTGGCGGCCCGCGAGGGGAGGTGCCGAAGGCGCTTCGGGGTGTTTCAAAGTCTTGTCCGCGTCAGCACGCGGGCGAGGATGTTCAGGCCGAGCACGGCCAGCGTGATAAGGGCGACACCGGCCCACGCCAGCTGCTGCCAGTTCTCGTAGGGGCTCATTGCGAACTTGAAGATCGTCACCGGCAGGCTGGCCATGGGCTCGGACAAGCTGGCGGTGAAGAACTGGTTGTTCAAGGCCGTGAACAGCAGCGGCGCGGTCTCGCCCGCGATGCGCGCCACCGCCAGCAGCACGCCGGTCACGACGCCCGCGCGCGCCGCACGCAACGTGATGCGGGTCACGACCTTCCACTTGGGCGCGCCCAGCGCATAGGCCGCCTCGCGCAGCGCCGAGGGCACCAGCGCCAGCATGTTGTCGGTGGTGCGGATCACCACCGGCACCACGATCAGGGCCAGTGCCGCGATGCCGGCCCAGGCCGAGAACTGCTGGTAGCGAGCCACCACCACGGCGTAGATGAAGAGGCCGATGACGATGGAGGGCGCCGAAAGCAGGATGTCGTTGACGAAGCGGGTGACCCGCCCCATCCAGCCGTTGGCGCCGTACTCGACCAGGTACACGCCGGCCATGATGCCGATGGGCGTGGCCACCAGCGTCGCGCCCAGCACCATGTAAACCGATCCGAGGATGGCATTGGCGAGGCCGCCGGGCTCGTTGGGCGCGGGCGTCATCTCGGTGAGCGTGGCCCAGGTGATTCCCGCCAGGCCGAGCCGGGCCGTCTCGAACAGGATCCACAGCAGCCAGAACAGCCCGAAGGCCATCGCCCCCAGGGACAGCGCCAGCGCGATGTAGTTGACGCGCTTGCGGCGATTGAACTTGCGCTCGCGCGCCTTGTGCGCTGCGTCGGGAGAGAGCACGGCGCTCACGTCTTGCGTCCTTCGTTGCGACTGAGTCGCGCCAGCAGCAGCTTGGACAGCGCCAGCACGACGAACGTGATGAAGAACAGGACCAGGCCCAGGTAGATGAGCGAGGCCTGGTGCAGCCCGGTGGTGGCCTCGGCAAATTCGTTGGCCAGCGCCGAGGTGATGCTGTTGGCCGGCGCGAACAGGCTGAAGGTGTCGAGCTGGTTGAAGTTGCCGATGATGAAGGTCACGGCCATGGTCTCGCCGAGGGCGCGACCCAATCCCAGCATGATGCCGCCGATGACGCCGCTCTTGGTGTACGGCAGCACCACCTTGAACATGACCTCCCAGGTGGTGGAACCCAGCGCATAGGCCGATTCCTTGAGCATGGGCGGGGTCACCTCGAACACGTCGCGCATCACGGCGGCGATGAACGGGATGATCATGATCGCCAGGATGATTCCGGCCGCCAGCACGCCGATGCCCACCGGCGGGCCCGAGAACAGGGCGCCCAGGTAGGGCACTTCGCCGAACGCCGACTGCAAAGGCTGCTGCACGTACTGCGCGAGGATGGGCCCGAACACCAGCAGGCCCCACATGCCGTAGACGATGGACGGCACCGCCGCCAGCAGCTCGATGGCCGTGCCCAGCGGCCGCTTGAGCCAGCGGGGTGACAGCTCGGTGAGGAAAAGGGCGATGCCGAAGCTCACCGGCACCGCGATGATGAGTGCGATGGCCGAGGTGGCGAGCGTGCCGTAGATCATCACCAGGCCGCCGAACTCTTCGGCGACCGGGTCCCAGGTGCTGTTGGTGAAAAAGCCCAGGCCGTACTTCTCGATGGCCGGCCAGGCGCCGATCACCAGGGACAGCAGGATGCCGAGCAGGGAAGCCAGCGTGATGAAGGCGGCCGCCGCCGCCGTCCAGCCGAACAGACGGTCGGCGACGGCGCCCTTGCGAGCCGGCCGGCGAGTCGGAGGGGTGCGCTCGCGATCCGCAGGGACGGTCGCGCTCATTTCGAAAGTGGCCTCATGGGCCGGAAGTCTAGTGGACACGAGCGCTCTTCTTAGGAGGAGAAGGCCAGCAAGGGTGCCGCGGTGGGCACCCCCTCATCGATCAGAACTGCGCGACAGCCTTGCCCGAGCCATCCTTGATCTCGGCGGCCCAGAGCTTGCGCACCTGTTGCTTCACGTTGTCGGGCATGGGCACGTAATCCAGTTCTTCGGCGGTCTTGTCGCCGTTCTTGTAGGCCCAGTCGAAGAACTTCAGGGTGGCCGCGGCCTGCTCCGGCTTGTCCTGCTGCTTGTGCATGAGGATGAAGGTGGCGCCGGTGATGGGCCAGGACTGCGCGCCCGGCTGGTTGGTCAGGATCTGATAGTAGCTCTTGCTCCAGTCGGCACCTGCCGCGGCTGCCTTGAATGCGGCGTCGTCCGGCGAGACGAACTGGCCGGCCGCGTTCTGCATCAGGGCGTAGTTCATCTTGTTCTGCTTCACGTAGGCGTACTCGACATAGCCGATCGAATTGGGCAGGCGGCCCACGAAAGCGGCCACGCCTTCGTTGCCCTTGCCGCCGGCACCGGTGGGCCAGTTGACGGCCGTGCCCTCACCCACCTTGGCCTTCCATTCCGGATTCACCTTGGAGAGGTAGTTGGTGAAGATGAAGGTGGTGCCCGACCCATCGGCACGGCGCACCGGCGCGATGGCGGCGTCGGGCAGCTTGAGGCTGGGGTTCAGCGCCTGCACGGCCGGGTCGTTCCAGCGCTTGATCTTGCCCAGGAAGATGTCGCCGAGCACCTGGCCGTTCAGGCGCAGCTGCCCTGGCTGAACACCCTGGATGTTGACCACCGGGACGACTCCGCCGATGACGGTGGGAAACTGAACCTGGTTCTTCTTCTGCAGCTCTTCGTCCTGCAGCGGCATGTCGGACGCCCCGAAGGCGACCGTCTTGGCGTCGATCTGGCGGATACCGGCGCCCGAGCCCACCGACTGGTAGTTGATGCGGGTGCCGGTGGCCTTGTTGTACTCCGCAGCCCACTTGGCGTACAGCGGTGCCGGGAAGCTGGCGCCGGCGCCAGTGACGTCCTGGGCAGCGGCGGCGAAGGAAACGGTGGCCAGGCCCAGCAAGGCCGATTTGCAAATCAGGTTCATGGTTGCTCCAACTGAGGAAAGACGGTGATTGGCGTTCGACGCAGCCGGACTGTAGGCATGCTGCGTGACAGGCTCGTGACAAGCCTTTTCATGCCTCTTCCTTGCAGCCGCCGATCCCGGCGCGACCCCGTCTCGAAGGCACGACCACGCGCCGCCTGCCGGCGACCTGGCAAGCCGGATCAGCCCTGCTGCACCGCCTGGGCCAGGCGCTGCGCACCCTGCTGGGCCAGCGCCTCGTCGGCCGACTCGACCATGACCCGAAGCACCGGCTCGGTGCCGCTGGCACGGATCAGGATGCGGCCGGTGCCGCCCAGTGCGGCCTCGACGTCGCGCTGGGCATCGGCCAGCCGTGCGCTCGATTTCCAGTCCTGGCCGGGGGCCAGCCGCACGTTGACCAGGGTCTGCGGGAACAGGCGCACGGGGTCGATCAATTGGCCCAGGCGCTTGCCGCTGCGGGCGCAGGCCTTGAGGACCTGGAGCGCGCTGACCAGGCCGTCGCCGGTGGTGTGCTTGTCCAGCGCCAGCAGGTGCCCGGAGCCTTCCCCGCCCAGCAGCCACCGACGGCTTTCGAGTTCCTCGAGCACGTAGCGGTCGCCCACCTTGGCTCGCACGAACTCCAGCCCCTGCCGCTTGAGCGCCAGTTCCACCGCCATGTTGGTCATCAGCGTGCCCACCACGCCCGGCACATTCTCGCCGCGGGCCAGCCGGTCCTGGACCATCACGTAGAGCAGTTCGTCGCCGTTGTAGAGGCGGCCGCTGGCGTCCACCATCTGAAGGCGGTCGGCGTCGCCGTCCAGGGCGACCCCCAGGTCGGCCTGGTGCTGGAGCACCGCCTCGACCAGCGACTTCGGGTGCGTGGCGCCGACGTCGCGGTTGATGTTGAGCCCGTCGGGGGCGCAGCCGATGCAGTGGACCTCGGCCCCGAGCTCGTGGAAGACCAGGGGCGCGATGTGATACGCCGCGCCGTGCGCGGCATCGACCACGATCTTCAGGCCGCGCAAGGTGAGGCTGGGGTCGAACGTGCTCTTGCAGAACTCGATGTAGCGGCCGGCGGCATCGTCCAGTCGCCTGGCCTTGCCGAGGCTCGCTGCATCGGCCCACACGGGCGGCTCGGTGAGGGCGGCCTCGACGGCCGTCTCCCATTCGTCGGGCAACTTGGTGCCTTGCGCGCTGAAGAACTTGATGCCGTTGTCTTCGAAGGGGTTGTGGCTGGCGCTGATCACCACGCCCAGGCTGGCGCGTTGAGCTCGGGTGAGATAGGCCACGCCCGGCGTGGGCAACGGCCCGAGCAGCACCACGTCCACACCAGCGGAGTTGAAGCCCGATTCGAGCGCGCTTTCCAGCATGTATCCGGAGATGCGGGTGTCCTTGCCGATCAGCACCGTGGGCCGGCCCTCGGTGCGCCGGAGGACGCGGCCCACGGCGTGCGCCAGCCGCAGGACGAAGTCTGGCGTGATGGGCGGCTGACCCACCGTGCCACGGATGCCGTCGGTTCCAAAGTATTCACGAGTCATGGCGCGTATTCTCATGGCTGCCGGCCCACCTGTGCCTCGACGGCCGAACGCACCTTGAGGGCGGCGACGGTCTCGCGGACATCGTGCACACGGACGACGCGGGCACCCCGCTCGACGGCCAGCAGCGCGGCGGCCACGCTGGGCACCATCCGCTGCTGCACCGGCAGCCCCGTCACCGAGCCGAGCGAGGACTTGCGTGACCAGCCCACCAGCAGGGGATGGCCATGCCCCAGCAGCTCCGCCTGCCGCGCCAGCAAGGCGAAGTTCTGCTCGGGGGTCTTGCCGAAGCCGATGCCCGGGTCCCAGGCGATGCGCTCGGCGGCCACGCCACGCGCCTGCAAGGCCCGGCTGATGTCCACCAGCAGCGCCAGGACGGCAGGCACCGGATCGCCGGCGAGCGGGGCCAGTTGCATGGTCTGCGGCTCGCCGTGCATGTGCATGAGGCACACGCCGCAGTGGCCATGCCCCGCCACCGCATCGAGCGCGCCGGGCTGGCGCAAGGCCCACACGTCGTTGACGATGTCGGCCCCCAGGTCCAGGACCTCTCGCATGAGCTGCGGCTTGTAGGTGTCCACCGAGACGGGGACGCCCAGTCGCAGGGCCTCTTGCAGCACGGGCAGCAGCCGACGCCGCTCTTCCTCCAGCGGCACGGGCGGCGTGCCCGGCCGGGTGGACTCGGCCCCCAGGTCGAGGATGTCCGCACCCTCCGCCACGAGCCGCTCACAGTGTGCGATCCCCTGCGCGGGGTCCGCATGGTGGCCTCCGTCGGAAAACGAGTCCGGCGTGAGGTTGACGACGCCCATCACCTGGGGACGGGTCAGGTCGATGCGAAATCGCGTGGTCTGCCAGAACATGGCCGGCATTGTGGCGCGGCGCCGTGCTCCGGCGCTTCAGGCCAGAGACGGAATGAGATCGAAATGGGCGGCCAGCCGTTCGCCCGGCAGCACGCGCGCACCGCCCAGCGGCGCACGGCCGAAGCGCGGCATGAGGTTCAGCCAATCGGTGCACTGGGTTACAGGCTCGGCGCAGAAATGATCGGCGTCCCGGGGGGAGTAGACGACGAAATATCCCAGCGCGGGCTCGGCGCGCATCAGCAGGCTGCGCTGCGGCCCATTCTCGTCGGCCGGCCAGTCGACGCGGGCCGCGTGGTCCCAGCCGACAAAGTTGTTGTCGAGATCGAGTTCGCCCAGGACCACCCCCGATCGCAGCCTATCCACCACCTCCCCGGTTTCCAGCCTCACGGGCAGCACGTCCTCGTCCGCCACCCACATCGCCGTGGTGGCACTGGTCAGGCGCGTGCCGGGCGTGTGTGGGAAGTACGGGTGGTGCCCCAGCCCGGCCGGCATGGGCACCTCGTCCTGGTTGGTGATGCTGATCGTGACGCGCAACGCCCGTTCGTCCAACTCGATGCGCTGCTGGGCGAGGAAGCTCCAAGGCCATGCCGGGCTGGCCGCGACTTGCAGGCTCAGGTCCACCGCATGGCGGTTGGCCGAATCGACGGCCCAGGGCCGCTGCCATCCGATGCCATGCAGCGGATGCGGCGAGTTGCCGGCTGGATGATTCGGCGGGAAGCGAATCTGCCGCCCCTCGAACTGCGCCCGGCCGTCGCGGATGCGGTTGCAGAACGGCACCAGCGGAAAACTCGCCATGCCCAGGGGATTGCGCAGCCCGATCGACTGCTGGTCGGCCGGCCGCAGCCAGTGCGTGCGGCGGTGATGGCCGGCCTCGGTCCAGAACGCCGCCAACGAGCCGCCCACCGCGGGAGAGATTTCGGCCCGCAGTTCACCGGCCACCAGTCGAACGACATCCATGGGCCGAGAGTTTGATGAAAAACGGCCCCGGCATGTGTGACATGCCGGGGCCGTTGTGCAGGCAGATGTGTCGTCGCTCAGGCCGCGTGTGGCGCCGGATCGGCCACCGGCGCGCCGCCCGAATCACCACCGCCACCGGTGGAGCGCGGGGTGAAGTCGCGCGGAGGCCGCGGCGGCTTGCCGGCCATGATGTCGTCGATCTGCTCGGCGTCGATGGTTTCCCACTCGAGCAGCGCCTTGGCCATGGCGTGCATCTTGTCCTTGTGCTCCTCGATCAGCCCACGCGCCAGGGCGTACTGCTCGTCGATGATGCGGCGCACTTCGCCATCGACCTTCTGCATGGTCTGCTCGCTCATGTTGGTGGTCTTGGTGACCGAGCGCCCCAGGAACACCTCGCCCTCGTTCTCGGCGTAGACCATGGGGCCCAGCGCATCGGTCATGCCGTACTTCATGACCATGTCCCGTGCCAGGTTGGTCGCCCGCTCGAAGTCGTTGCTGGCGCCGGTGGTCATCTGGTTCATGAACACCTCTTCGGCGATGCGGCCACCGAACAGCATGGCGATCTGGTTCAGCATGTAGTGCTTGTCGTAGCTGTAGCGGTCCTGTGCCGGCAGGCTCATGGTGACCCCGAGGGCGCGGCCGCGGGGAATGATGGTGACCTTGTGCACCGGGTCGCACTTGGGCAGCAGCCGCCCGATCAGTGCATGACCGGCCTCGTGGTAGGCCGTGTTGCGGCGCTCCTCCTCGGGCATGACCATGCTCTTGCGCTCGGGGCCCATGAGGATCTTGTCCTTGGCCTTCTCGAAATCCTGCATCTCGACGACGCGGGCATTGCGGCGCGCGGCCATGAGGGCGGCCTCGTTGCACAGGTTGGCCAGGTCGGCGCCGGACATGCCGGGGGTACCCCGGGCGATGATGCTGGCATTGACGTCCGAGCCGATGGGGATCTTGCGCATGTGCACGTTGAGGATCTGCTCACGGCCACGGATGTCCGGCAGCTGCACATACACCTGCCGGTCGAAACGGCCCGGGCGCAGCAGCGCCGCGTCGAGGATGTCGGGGCGGTTGGTGGCCGCCACCACGATCACGCCGAGGTTGGTCTCGAAGCCGTCCATCTCGACCAGCATCTGGTTCAAGGTCTGCTCGCGCTCATCGTTGCCGCCGCCCAGCCCCGCTCCGCGCTGACGGCCGACCGCATCGATCTCGTCGATGAAGATGATGCAGGGCGCGTTCTTCTTGGCGTTCTCGAACATGTCGCGCACGCGGGCCGCGCCCACGCCGACAAACATCTCGACGAAGTCGGAACCGGAGATGCTGAAGAACGGCACCTTGGCCTCGCCGGCGATGCCCTTGGCCAGCAGCGTCTTGCCGGTTCCGGGCGGGCCGACCAGCAGCAGGCCACGGGGAATGCGGCCGCCCAGCTTCTGAAACTTCTGCGGGTCCTTGAGGAAGTCGACGACCTCCTTCACCTCTTCCTTGGCTTCGTCGCAGCCGGCGACGTCGGCGAAGGTGATCTGGTTGTTGTTCTCGTCGAGCATGCGGGCCTTGCTCTTGCCGAAGCTGAAGGCGCCGCCCTTGCCACCGCCCTGCATCTGCCGCATGAAATAGATCCACACGCCGATCAGCAACAGCATGGGGCCCCAGCTGACCAGCAGCGTCATGAGCACCGAGCCTTCCTCGCGCGGCTTGACATCGAACTTGACGTTATTGGCGATGAGGTCCCCGACCAGCCCGCGGTCGAGGTAGGTGGCGGTGGTGCGGATGCGCCGGTCGTCGGTGGTGACGGCGACGATCTCGGTGCCGCCCGCGCCTTCCTGGATCACGGCGTTCTTGATCCGGCGATTCTTGACTTCTTCCAGGAAGTCCGAATAGCCTACGACGCTGGCTCCAGCCGCACCGCGCGTGTCGAACTGCTTGAAGACAGTGAACAGCACGAGGGCGATCACCAGCCACACGGCTACTTTAGAAAACCACTGATTGTTCAACTCGGTCTCCGGGAAGAGTACTTGGCGTACTTGCGCCTCATTCTAGGGGTTTCAAGTCAGGCCCCGCTGCGGCCGGGCAGCTAAGACCGTGATAGCCGCGTCCCGGCTGTGTCCAGCTGTTTCAGGCATCGACCTTCAACCCGATCCCCACGAGGAACGTTTCAGACGAACGGTCCCGCGAGGCCTTGGGCTTGAGAGGCTTGACGACCTTGAAAGTTTCCTTGAAGAGCTTGACCAGCTGGCTGTAGCCACTGCCATGGAAGACCTTCACCACCAGCGCTCCCTGCTGTGTCAGGTGGGTCCTGGCGAAGTCGGCCGCCAGTTCGACCAGATGCTCGATGCGGGCTGCGTCGGCGGACTCGACGCCCGAGAGGTTGGGCGCCATGTCCGAGACGACCAGATCGGCCTTTCGTCCGGCCAGCACCTGCTCCAGCGACGCCAGCACCTCGGGCTCTCGGAAGTCGCCCTGGATGAACTGCACGCCCTCGACCGGCTCCATGGGCAGGATGTCCACCGCCACCAGCACGCCGTCGAGTTGCCCCACGGCTGCGCCATCGGGAGCCAACCGGCGCCGCAGGTACTGGCTCCAGGCGCCGGGGCTGGCGCCCAGGTCGACCACCAGTTGCCCCGGCCGCACCAGCCCCAGCGACTCGTCGATTTCCTTGAGCTTGTAGGCCGCACGAGCGCGGTAGCCCTCCTGCTGCGCGAGCTTCACGTAGGGGTCGTTGACATGGTCGTTCAACCACGCCTTGTTGACCTTTTTGCTTTTGGTCTTGACCTTCATTTTGGCCAGTTACTCCAGGAAGATAATAGGCGGCTATGCCCGCCATCGAACTCACCATTGCCGAGCGAAAGGCGCATCGCGCCGAAGCCCACCACCTCAACCCCGTGGTCATGATCGGCAACGAAGGCCTCACGCCGGCGGTCATCAAGGAAACCGACGCCGCCCTCAACGCGCACGGGCTGATCAAGATCCGTGTGCTCGGCGACGACCGGGCCCAGCGCGACGCCATCTACCAGCAGTTGGCCGACCAACTGAACGCCGCACCCATCCAGCACATCGGCAAGTTGCTCGTCCTGTGGCGCCCCCAGCCTTCGAAAGAGCGCCCTGGAGACGAAGACCGCAAGCCCGGCCCGCGCGAATTCAAGGTGCTCAAGTACAGCAAGCGCGGTGGCCAGCGGCCCGAGGTGAAAACCGTGCGGGTTCTCGGCAACCAGCGGCTGACCCCCGGCGGACAGGTGAAGCGCTCCAAGCCCAAGCAGAAATCGGTCAAGAAGGGCCGCCTGGGCTGATCATGCCGCCGGGCGCGCCCCGCCCAGCTTCCACAGCACCACCGCCGCGCAGACCCACTGAAGCGCCATCATCGCGCTGCCCAGGGCATGCCACAGGCGCAGGTTCTCACGAGCCACGATTCGCGGCGACACACCGAACTCGGTCAGCAGGGCCAGCAGCATTCCAAGCAGAACGAAGGCCAAAGCACCGCCGGCCCAGCGCATCGCCGACGTAGGCTCTTCGCGCGCGCACAGCAGCAGCAACAAACCGCACGCCAGCGCCAGCCACGCCTGCGCCGTGAACAGGCGAGCGGCCATGCCGCCCGCGATGGTCGCACTCGGCAGGTACGCGAAAAGCAGCGGCACCGAAATGAAGGCGATACCGGTCAGCCCGCCCCACCAGAGGGCGGCCGAAAACAAAGAGATGCGGTGGCCCCAGGGCACTCAGATGTAGCGGACGCCGATGATTTCGTAGTGCCGCAGGCCGCCGGGTGCCTGCACCTCGGCCGTGTCACCCTCTTCCTTGCCGATCAGCGCGCGGGCGATCGGGCTCGAGACATTGATCAGCCCCTGCTTCAGGTCGGCTTCGTCCTCACCCACGATCTGATAGGTGACCTGCTCACCCGACTCCTCGTCCTGAAGGTCTACTGTGGTTCCGAACACCACCTTGCCACCCGCATCCAGCGAAGCTGGGTCGATCACCTGAGCTGCGGACAACTTTCCTTCGACCTCTTGAATGCGGCCCTCGATGAAGCCCTGGCGATCCTTGGCCGCATCGTATTCAGCGTTCTCTGAAAGATCGCCCTGGGCGCGCGCCTCGGCGATGGCATTGATGACCGCGGGGCGGTCAACGGTCTTCAGGCGGTGCAGCTCGGCCTTGAGCTTCTCTGCGCCTCGCTTGGTAATGGGGATGGTGACCATGAGTCTAGATGGCGGCAAAAAGCAAACCGCCGACCGGTGCTGGTCGGCGGGGATGAATCGGATTATGCCGAAACGATTCGACGAGCTCCGCTCGGAACGCGGCGGACTGCGCCAGCAGCTCGTCAGAGTGGGCGCGGGTCGCTACAGATAATTCCGTTCGCTCGCACAGCCGACCTCAGGGCCGCACGGCCAAAGCGGGCTCGCTGTGATCCCTCAATCGGTTGTTCACCCGGAAGAGTCTGGAGACTGGAGTTACGACGCTTCACTCTCAGAGGAATTCCCCCGGATGAACCGCCACAAGAATGCCAGAACAACCTTTGAAGGCCGCTAGTTGCTGATCGAACGCATTGCGCTGTTTGGGCTGATGCCTGCACGGCCCGCCAGTGGCGCGATCGCTTCGAGGTGGGCTCGCCCGCAAGCCTGCGCACGGAACTCTCCCCGAGGCCCAGCCCGGCCAGCCGCGCCAGCGCCATCGGTTGAACGGGTGGGGCTGTCCCGCTAACGCCATGATCCACCCGGCAAACCTCCACCGCCCCCCGACGTCGACCAGCGTCGAAGATCGAAAGAGCGACAGCAGGGAAGATCGGGGCACCAGCGCCGATGGGGGTCGCGTACCGGTGGCACCGTTCGGCCGCCAAGTGCAGGTGGTGGGCGCGCTCGGAACTTACCAACGCATCGCCAGCTGCCGCCGGGTCTTCGGGCTTTCCGTCCTCGGCGGCCTCGGATGCGCTGCGGGACTCAGTGCCTGGGCAGCAACCACCCTGGTGCCGGACGAGGGCGGACTCACCGCTTTGAGCGCATCGATGATGGGACTGGTCGGACTCGCAGGCGGTGCAGCCATTCCTCACCTGGGGGCGCGGATCCATGATGCGATCCAGTACCGGGCTGAGCGAACCGAACTCAGACAAGCGGGTAGAGACCCGACCTTCCAGCTCGAGCGCCTCGAACAACTCGCGTTGCGGGAAGCACCCCTCACGATGGGCGGTCTGGAGAACTGTGTCCGAAACATCTTCCGGCTTCAGGCGGAAGCGGGCGCATCCCTCCAAGCACATCAGGTGGCCCTCGCCCTGGCCCGACTGGCTGGCATTGCCATGCTTCCCGCTGCCCAGGGGTGCTGCGGGGGCGGGCCCCTGGAACAGCTGGACCTGCTGCTGGGCAAGATCCGCGATCTGCATCGCTTGCAGCGAATCGACATTGGCCAGTTGAAGGAAGCGCTCCTCACTGCGGCGAACGCGCTGCCGCGCTATGAGGCGAACCTTGCGCGAGCGCGTGCGATTGCCGAGCGGCTGATCCTTTCCTACCCCATGGGCAGCGGGACGGCGCAAGATCTGCGTGATCGAGCGGACTTCCTGACCATCCTTCGAGACCAACCGTTCTTCCAGCCATTCGGCCCCGAGCTTGAAGCGGCTGCCAACCGGGCTTGGGGCGGCCCCCTCCCCGCCAGCATCCGGCGCCTGCAGAAATCGGCGGCAGACGCATGCATGGCCTCCAAAGTGGCCGTGCTGCGCCGGGACGGCATGTCATTGATCGCCGCATTCAATCAAAGCTTCACGCGCGAGACCAAAGGTCATTACGCGCAGCAGTGTGACGCACTGCTGCTGGAACTGGCCCGGCACGGGGCCGGCGAAGTGCGGCCCAACGAACTGGAAAGGCTGCGCGAACGGCTACTCACCCGGCCGGTTGATGCGAAGTCGATCACACCCGGCCAGTCACGCGCATTGGCCGTGCTGCAGTGCCTGTCCGGCGGGCTGCCGCGACTCTCCATGTCGGCTGCCGACGCCACGGAAGCCGCGCAAGACGATGCCTGGGACGACGCCGGTTGCGACGTCCTCGCCGCCCTCAGCTCGTTTGCGCTGAAGCTTCCAAAGAATGCGTCCTTGCGGACCCTGGCAACCCGCGCGGCGAACATCGAGCGCCTCATCAGCGCCCTTGACCGGACTGCGCCCAGCCGGCTGCCGATGGAAGTCCACCACGCGATGCGCACGATCTTCAGCCGCCGCATGCCCCTTCGGGAGCGCGTTCACTACTACCACAGCGTGCTGCAGCACCTGGAGAAGCGGGATGGACTGCCAGCCGGTGCGTTCCTCGAAGGTGTGGCCGCCGCCGACCGGATCGAACGGCTGCTGTCCCGCATCAAGGCGGACGTGGGCAGGACGGATGCAGAGCGGCACGCCCTTTCAGAACAAATCATCGACATGCCGCGGATGTGCCAACTCGCGGCTACGCCGGAACTGCTAGACGCGGCCTATCGTCTCCTGGAGAGGCTCTGGTCGCAGGCCGGAGCAAGCGGCGGCGATCTCGATGCGCAGCGCCGCATCGCCGACGACTACAAGGTGCAGGCATGGAAGAGAGCCGACCTGCGCATCATCCCCAATCGATTGATGCGCTCTCCGTTCGATGACCAGCGTCACCTGCACCGGCCCTGGCCGCTTCCGGCGCAGCATCCAGCGGCTGTCCGAGGCCCACGCGCAGAAGCCGCGAGTGTGGACATCGAAGTGGGGGACTTCGAGCGGTCGTACGCCCCCACCGCGGTGTCGGACTGGACCGCATCACGCGCCGACGCTCGAGCTCCGAGCCGGGCGCCAGACTGACACTGCGCCGCTCCCCGCGAAACCGGGCAACCGCGGCCCACCACGAACGCGTTCACCCTTCACCCCCGATCTACCAAGGCACACGCCATGCTCGCTCGACTTCACATACCTTTCCAACAGCGGACTGGCCACGGGCCGAGCACCGACCGAGGCGACAGCAAGGCTGCCACGGCCGACCCGGCCGACGTGGCGAAAGCCAGCGCGTCCAGCTATCAAGCCACGCAGGGTGGCAGGCGCGAGGCTGATGCCAAGTCCGCGCCAGCCACGCTGGCCTCGCGCCGGGTCAGAGTCAGCGGGCCCCTCTCTTCGGACCACGGCATTCGCAGCAGGAGATGCGTCGAGGGCGTATCCCGCCTTCTGGCACTGGGCGCCGGCGCCGGTGTGGCCTATGGCGTGATGAGCGTCTGCGAGCCTGATGACACCGCCAGCACCGCCATTGCAGGCTTTGTCGGGGGAGTGATCGGCATCGCGGCCACCCCGTTTGCCCACGTCGCCGCGAAGGCACTTTCGACTTTCGGATTCGCGGGCTGTGCAGTCGCACGAGAATCGCTAGCCCACTGTCACCACCCCACCCCGCCCCCGAGCGAGCAGATCGACCGCCTGATACGGCTCGCGCAAGGCCACGCCCCACTGACCCGGAAAGGCATGGAAGCGTACCTGGACGACCTGCATCGGATCGGCCACGAAGGACAGGAGGTCCCGCTCCAGCGTGATGTCGTCCTGGCCATGGCCAGGATGGTCAGCGCGGTTGTGGTTCCGGGCAGTTCCGACGATCAGCGCAAAGAACAGCTCACGCAGGTGGTGCGTGCGATCGACAGGCTCTACCCATACGGGCTCACCGGCCCCGCCGTGATGAACGAGGCTCTGCTCGCCATGGCGACCCACATGCCTGCTGACACGCGACACCCCGAGAGAGCCCAGGCATTGGCCGAGTTCCTGCTCGGGGCCGTACGCACGCAATACCACTACGACGAGGGCACCCAGGAATGCCGCGAGCGCTCGGACTTTCTCGCCGCCCTCTGCGGACAACCGCACTTCCAGCCCGTTGCCGCGAAGCTCTGGGAACTCGGCGAAAAGACCTGGCCCGGAAGAACCATTCAGGCCCAGGCATCGAAGCTGCAGAACGCCGCCGCCACTGTCCCCCAGATCCAGCTCCGCAGCCGCAGCTACGGCGACACACTCCTGACCACCATCAAAGTTGGCGACAGGTCCAGCGCATACGGTTTCGACGCCGATCTCTGCGATCAGCTGTTCGTGGCCCTGGCGCTCAATCCGCCCGGACAGATGCGGCAGGAGCAACTGGCGACGCTGCAAGACGCGGTGCGAACTTCGAAAGCCGATTCCGCGCAGCAGCGCGCCTTGCGCCAGCTGGCGGCCCTCGAAAGCAGGAGGCCCGACTCCAAGTCATCAGAACCTCTATCCGTGAGCTGGAAGCCAGACGAGGCGATCTGGGACGACGCTCCAGTCGGCGTCCGATCCGCCCTGCAGACCCTGGCCGACCAGAACCCTGCGAACGCAGGTCTGCGCACCCTGAGTGACCGCACGGCAAGCATGCCGGCCATCCTGCGCCAACTGGATGCCACCGCGCCGGGTGACCTGGCGATCGAGGTTCGTCGGGCCATCCGCGTGGTCAACCCGCCCGACACCCCGCCGCGGCGCCAGATCGCGAACCTGGTCGAGATCATGGGACACCTCGAAAGGCGATCCGACCTGCCGCGCGGCGCGTTCCTCGAAGGCCTTGCCGACCCGGACGCCCTCATCAAGCTCATCGGCCAGGTGAAGCCGGATGAACTGACTTCGCACAGGGACCGTCAGCAGCTATCCGAGCAGCTCGCCGAGCTGCCACGCGCCGCCCAGTTGACGGCCACCCCGGAGTTGCTGGACGCCACCAGCCAGCTGCTAGCGTCCATCTGGCGAGGGGATGCGGCCGGGGGGCATGCCCGCGTGCAGCGCTCGCATGCGCAGGAATACATCGACGAGGCCAGGGAGAGCATCGATCGACGCATGTTCCCGCGTCGTGACCCTTGGGCTGCTTCCGGAGACCCGGGCCGCCTGAACCTGCCATGGCTGCAGAGCTCGCCAGCGCGGCCGGTGTCGGGACAGCCTGCAGATCACGTCGGCGTTCCCATTCACGCCAGTGACTTCGAGAGACGGGCTCCCGCCGGGTCGGCGATCGGCTGAAGACCTGAGCGCACCTCCGATCGTTCCGTCTCCATCTCCCATCCAGCTCATTCAAGGCATCCACCATGCTCGCTTTCAGCCCGTTTTGCTGGGGCCGCGGTCCCACCCCGACCGCCGCCATCCAGCCTGCCCCACGCGACGATGGAAAGAGCGCGCCCCCGCCCTCGGCGAGCGGAGCAACCCCGGTTCGCGAACGCCAGGTTCAGGTGTTCGGCCCGATCCATCCCGATCATCGCGTCCACGGCTATGCCCGCATCAACGCCCTGACCACCCTCGCGATCGTTGGAGGGGGCGCCGGAGCCGCCGCCGCCGTGGATGACGTCGCAGGCCGCCAACTTTCGTCGGACGGCCTGCGTGGCGCGCTCAATGGCACGGCTGGAGTCACGGGCATGGCGGTCGGCATGGCGACGTGGTTCCTTCTCAAGCAGGGCTACCAACTTCACCGGCGGGCGCGGGAGTGGTGGGACCAACGGCAACACGCGGACGCAGGCGCAGGCCACCAGCTGGCTCGCCTGGCACGACTCGCACAGGAAGATGCGCCGCTGACGTTCAAAGGCTTGGACGCCTACCTGCGAGACATGCTCCAAATCGGCGAACAATCGCCGGCACCTTCGACCAGGCAGCAGGTGCCCGCCGTGATGGCCAGACTGGCAGCCGCCATTGCGGTGCCCGGCATCTCTACACAGGAGCGAAGCGAGCAACTGCACCGCCTCGTCGGCACCATCGCATTCCGCGATCATGGCTTGTCGATCGACCAGCTGAATGGAGCGCTGCTGGCGGTGGCGCAGCACATTCCCGCAGAGGAGCTCGAGCCGGCCCAAGCGCTGGCACTGGTCCGGCTGCTCATGGAAGCCGCATTTTGCAGCCCCGCGAAGCCCACGCCGCGCGATCGACTCCGTTTGTTTGCGGCGCTCCTCGAGCTACCCTGCTTGCAGCCTCACGCGTGGGGCATTTGGGCGGACCGGCGTGGCGGTCAGAAGTGGATCGAGAACGCCCAGGCACAGGTTCGGGCGGAAGCTGCTTTCGTCCCCGAGCTCGAGATGGACCGTTCCGTGGGAGGCAGAGGGTCCTGCAGCGTGAAGCTCAACACACTTGCAAACCCGTATTTCGGACAAGACATCAGCCCCGCCTCGGCCGACCAGCTGTTCATGCGCCTGGCCGAAATTTCGCCTCAGCAACTCACGCCGGAGCTGTGCGTCGGCCTGCGGGAGCGACTGGCCTCTTCCGACCGAGCGGCCACAGACCCGACCGCAGCCGAGCAGCGAACCCTGTTCCTGCTGGACCACCTCGCCGGCATGAGGGACTCCAAGATCTCCAGGGCGGCGGCACGACCCGCGGAGGCGGTGGCGTCACTCTCGATGCCGCATACCGCCGAGACAGGCGCGGTGGCGAAAGCGGCCGCGTCGGCGCTCAGTCAAGACGGGCTGTCGAGCTGGTCAACGCTTGGCGACGCACGGCCAGCCGGCCCGGCCAGCGATGAAGCCATCTGGAACGACGCTCCGTGCGGCGTCGCTTCCGCCTTGAACCGGCTTGCTTCCAAGTACCCGGATGACGCGACGCTCACTTCATTGCAGGCGCGAACGGCCCGATCGGAACGGGTCCTCGCCAGGTTGGCCACGACAGATGTCAAGGACCTGCCGGCCGAGGTTCAGCGGGCGATCAGCGTCTTGAACCATCCCCGCACACCGCCGCGTCAGCGGCTCCAGCACCTCATCGACATCCTTCACCGCCTCGACCGGCGCACAGACTTGCCGCCGGGCGCCTTCCTGGAAGGGTTGGTGCCGCTTGCCGACGTCCGCAAACTCATCAAGGGCTTGGCTGCAATCGACCACCGCGACACGCGGGGCCGCGAGGAGTTGGCTACGCAGATCGCCGAACTGCCCCGCCTGGCGCAGCTGGCGGCCACCCCGCAGCTGCTGCAGATGACCCACACGTTGTTGAAGGTGATGTGGAAGCCCCGCGGCAGACAAGCCGCTGCGCCCGGTGAGCACCTCCGGTACCAGAAGCTGGCATCAGAACGGATCAACTTGCGCATTGGCCCTCACACAGTGGACAAGCCGGGGCTGTTGAACCTGCCTTGGCTGGCGACTCCACCGGCAGGCCTGCCCGAGCTGCCAGAGGAAAGGGCTGATGAACGAGCGGCTGTCCAGCGCTTTGAGAACAGCGACGTCCAAGTCTTCGTGAGGGACTTCGAGACACGCCAGCCCCAGGGCTCACTGAGCGAGGCGAGCGCCAGCCACCGTCCCGAGGCCCGCGGGACCTCATAGACAAACAGCATGTTCTCTCGCAAGGCGTGCAAGCGTACCTCGAGGGCATGAGGTGTCCTTGGCGATGGCGAAGCTGGCCGGCGCGATCCTGGTGCCCGGCAGGTTCCCGGGGCCAGCGTCGACAGCAACTGCCCCGGGGTCCCGGATGCGATCTGCCGCCAACGCCAAGCGGGGGCGATCTCCGCCACGCATCATCCGCGGCCGGCCCTCGTCGCTGTCGGCGTTCGCGTCAAGCCGCCAGCTGCGCGTGCATCTCCTGAACCGAGATCACGCCCAGGTCGTCCATCGCCTTCATGCCCTGCACGGCGGCTTCGGCCCCCGCGATGGTGGTGAAGGTGGTGACGCGGGCCAGCAGGGCCGAGGTGCGGATGGCACGTGAGTCGGCGATGGCGTTGCGGCGCTCCTCCACGGAGTTGACCACCATGATGATCTCGTTGTTCTTGATCATGTCGACCACGTGCGGTCGGCCCTCGGTCACCTTGTTCACCGTCTGGCACGGCACGCCCGCGGCCGTGATGGCCGCGGCCGTGCCCTTGGTAGCCACCAGCTCGAAGCCGATCTCCACCAGCTGGCGCGCCACTTCCACCGCGCGTGGCTTGTCGCTGTTCTTCACCGTGAGGAAGACCTTCCCGGCCGGCTTGCCGTCGGCACCCTCGGGGCGCGGCAGGCGGGTGCCGGCACCCAGCTGGCTCTTGACGAAGGCCTCGCCGAAGGTCTTGCCCACGCCCATCACTTCGCCGGTCGACTTCATCTCGGGCCCGAGGATGGTGTCCACGCCCGGGAACTTGACGAACGGGAACACCGCTTCCTTGACGCTGAAGTAAGGCGGCGTGACTTCGGCCCGGATGCCCTGCGCGTCCAGCGACTGGCCCACCATGCAGCGGGCCGCGACCTTGGCGAGCGGGATGCCGGTGGCCTTGCTCACGAAGGGCACGGTGCGCGACGCGCGCGGGTTGACCTCCAGCACGAAGATGACGTCCTTGCCGTCGACCTCCTGGATGGCGAACTGCACGTTCATCAGGCCCACCACGTTGAGTGCGCGCGCCATGGCGGCGGTCTGGCGCTTGAGTTCGGCCACGGTCTCGGCCGACAGCGAGTACGGCGGCAGTGAACACGCCGAGTCGCCCGAGTGGACGCCGGCCTGCTCGATGTGTTCCATGACGCCGCCGATGAAGGTACGCTGCCCGTCCGAGAGGCAATCGACGTCGCACTCGATGGCGTCGTTGAGGAAGCGGTCCAGCAGCACCGGCGAGTCGTTGGAGACCTTGACGGCCTCGCGCATGTAGCGCTCCAGGTCACGCTGCTCGTGCACGATTTCCATGGCCCGGCCGCCCAGCACGTAGCTGGGTCGCACCACCAGCGGATAGCCGAGCGCGGCCGCCTTCTCCAGGGCCTCGGGCTCGGTGCGGGCGGTGGCGTTGGGCGGCTGGCGCAGGCCGAGTTCGTGCAGCAGCTTCTGGAAGCGCTCGCGGTCTTCGGCGGCGTCGATCATGTCGGGGCTGGTGCCGATGATGGGCACGCCCTCGGCCTCGAGGCCCAGCGCCAGCTTCAGGGGCGTCTGGCCGCCGTACTGCACGATCACACCGGCAGGCTTTTCCTTGTCGACGATCTCCAGCACGTCTTCCAGCGTGAGCGGCTCGAAGTACAGGCGATCGGAGGTGTCGTAGTCGGTCGAGACGGTCTCGGGGTTGCAGTTGACCATGATGGTCTCGTAGCCGTCCTCGCGCAGGGCAAGGGCCGCGTGGACGCAGCAGTAGTCGAACTCGATGCCCTGCCCGATGCGGTTGGGGCCGCCACCCAGCACCATGATCTTCTTGCGGTCGGTGGGCTCGGCCTCGCACTCGTCCTCGTAGGTCGAGTACATGTAGGCGGTGTTGGTGGCGAACTCGGCCGCGCAGGTGTCCACGCGCTTGTAGACCGGACGCACGCCCAGCTTCTTGCGCTGTTCGCGCACGGCCTTGTCGGTCGTCTTGAGCAGCTTGGCCAAGCGGCGGTCGGAGAAGCCCTTGCGCTTGAGCGTGCGCAGGCTCTTGTAGTCGAGGGAGGCGAGCGCGGCCTCGCCCTTGGCGGCGGCGATCCGATCGAGTTCGAGTTCGATCTGGATGATCTCCTCGATCTGCACCAGGAACCACTTGTCGATCTTGGTGAGGTCGTGCACCTCGTCGACGCTCCAGCCGGCGGCAAAGGCATCGCCCACGTACCAGATGCGCTCGGGGCCCGGCTCGCCGAGCTCCTTTTCGAGCACCTCGCGGTCCTGGGTCTTCTCGTTCATGCCGTCGACGCCCACTTCGAGGCCGCGCAGCGCCTTCTGGAAGCTCTCCTGAAAGGTGCGGCCCATGGCCATGACCTCGCCCACGGACTTCATCTGCGTGGTGAGGCGGCTGTCGGCCTGCGGAAACTTCTCGAAGGCGAAGCGCGGGATCTTGGTGACCACGTAGTCGATGCTCGGCTCGAAGCTGGCCGGCGTGGCTCCGCCCGTGATCTCGTTGCGTAGCTCGTCCAGCGTGTAGCCCACGGCCAGCTTGGCGGCGATCTTGGCGATGGGGAAACCCGTGGCCTTCGAGGCGAGCGCAGACGAGCGCGACACGCGCGGGTTCATCTCGATGACGATCATCCGCCCGTCGTGCGGGTTGATCGAGAACTGCACGTTGGAGCCCCCGGTGTCGACACCGATCTCGCGCAGCACCGCCAGCGAGGCGTTGCGCATGATCTGGTATTCCTTGTCAGTGAGGGTCTGGGCCGGCGCGACGGTGATGGAGTCGCCGGTGTGCACACCCATCGGGTCGAGGTTCTCGATGGAGCAGACGATGATGCAGTTGTCCGCCTTGTCGCGCACCACTTCCATCTCGTACTCTTTCCAGCCCAGGAGCGACTCCTCGATCAGCAGTTCGCTGGTGGGCGAGGCCTCCAGGCCGCGCTTGCAGATGGTCTCGAATTCCTCGGGGTTGTAGGCGATGCCGCCACCGGTGCCGCCCAGCGTGAAGCTGGGACGGATCACGGCCGGGAAGCCCACCGTCTTCTGCACCGCCCAGGCTTCGTCGAGGGTGTGCGCGATGCCCGAGCGCGCCGAACCCAGGCCGATGCGCGTCATGGCTTCCTTGAACTTCTGGCGGTCCTCGGCCTTGTCGATGGCCTCGGGCGTGGCGCCGATCAGTTCGACCTTGTACTTGTGCAGCACGCCGTGGCGCCACAAATCGAGCGCACAGTTCAGCGCGGTCTGCCCGCCCATGGTCGGCAGGATGGCGTCGGGGCGCTCCCTGGCAATGATCTTCTCGACCGTCTGCCAGGTGATGGGCTCGATGTAGGTGACGTCGGCCGTGGCCGGGTCGGTCATGATCGTCGCGGGATTGCTGTTGATCAGGATGACCTTGTAGCCCTCTTCACGCAGGGCCTTGCAGGCCTGAACGCCCGAGTAGTCGAACTCGCAGGCCTGGCCGATGATGATCGGGCCGGCCCCGATGATGAGGATGCTCTTGATGTCTTGGCGCTTGGGCATTGGGGAAAGTCCAGGGGCTGGGGACTGGGGACTGGGGTCTGGGGGCGAGGGAAGGAGAGCTTCATCCCAGGCGTCGTGCATGGGGCGAAGCGTCGGCCTAATCCCTGGCCTTCTGGTCCATCAAACTGGTGAAGCGGTCGAACAGGTAGCCGATGTCGTGCGGGCCGGGCGAGGCTTCGGGGTGGCCCTGGAAGCAGAAGGCGGGCTTGTCGGTGCGGGCCAGGCCCTGCAGGGTGCCGTCGAACAGGCTCACGTGCGTGGGACGCAGGTTGGCCGGGAGGGTCTTCTCATCGACCGCGAAGCCGTGGTTCTGGCTGGTAATGGAGACGCGGCCGTTGTCCAGGTCCTTCACCGGGTGGTTGGCGCCGTGGTGGCCGAACTTCATCTTGAAGGTTCTGGCGCCCGATGCCAGCGCCATCAGCTGGTGGCCCAGGCAGATGCCGAAGGTGGGGTAGCCGTCCTCGATCAGCTCGCGCGTGGCATCGACCGCGTAGTCGCACGGTTCGGGGTCGCCGGGGCCGTTGGACAGGAAGACGCCATCAGGGTTGAGCTTTTTGACTTCGGAGGCCGGCGTTTGCGCCGGCACCACGGTGACCTTGCAGCCGCGCTCGGCGAGCATGCGAAGGATGTTCTTCTTGACGCCGTAGTCGAAGGCCACCACGTGGTAACGCGGGTTCTCCAGCTTGCCGTACCCGGTGCCGAGCTGCCACTCGGTTTCGGTCCAGTCGTAGGGCTTGGCGACCGACACCACCCGGGCGAGGTCCTGGCCACTCATGGAGGGCGCCTTGCGCGCCTCGGCCACCGCACGCTCGATGACGCCGGGCGTGACTTCCTGGCCGCTGTCGAGGGCGACGATGCAGCCGTTCTGCGCGCCGTGGGTGCGCAGGATGCGCGTGAGCTTGCGGGTGTCGATGTCGCAGATGCCCACGGTGCCTTCGCGCCGCAGGTACTCGGACAGCGTGAGACTCTCGCGGAAGTTGGAGGCCACCAGCGGCAGGTCACGGATGATGAGGCCGGCGGCGTGGACCTTGCTGGCTTCGACGTCCTCTTCGTTGACCCCGTAGTTGCCGATGTGCGGATACGTGAGGGTCACGATCTGCCGCGCGTAGCTGGGGTCGGTGAGGATTTCCTGGTAACCGGTGAGGGAGGTGTTGAACACGACCTCTCCGGTGGTGGAGCCGGGGGCCCCGATCGAATTGCCAATAAAGACCGTGCCGTCTGCGAGCGCCAGGATGGCGGGAGGCTGCTGAGCCTGTTGAGACAAAAGCACTGGGATCTCCGAATGAGTGACGGGTACGCCCAAACGCTTGTCGAGAGCGGGCCCTCGAGACTGCTTTTGTTCAGGGAATTGGCTGCGATGCGCGCTAGGCGTACGGGTTTGCGGGAAAGCCCTTGATTATAGCCTTCGGACCCGGTTGACCCGCCCCCGCGCGGGTCTTCAGGAGCCGTGCGCCGCAGCGCTCGCGTGCAGGCAGATGGCCGCCGCCGTGGCCACGTTCAGCGACTCTTCGCCACCAGGCTGGATGATGCGCACCCGGGCCCGCGCCAGCGCGGCCAACTCCTCGCCGACGCCCTGCCCTTCATGGCCGAAGACCCAGGCGCAGGGCCATGGCAGCCGGCTGCGGTGCAGGTACTCGCCGTGGTGCGAACTCGTCGCCAGGATGGGCACCTGCAGCGCCTTCACCTGCTCCCGCGTGGCCGATTCGACCAGGCGCAGGCCGAAGTGCGCGCCCATGCCGGCGCGCAGCACCTTGGGTGACCAGATGGCCGACGTGCCCTTGAGCGCCAGCACCTGGCCGAAGCCGAACGCCGCGGCGCAGCGCAGGATGGCGCCCACGTTGCCTGCGTCCTGCAAGCGGTCCAGGACCACGGTGGCCATCCGAGGGTCGACCGGTGGCGATGACGGCAGCGGCAGGACGAATCCCATGCCGGCGGCCGACTCGAGGCCGCTCAGGTGGACGAAGAGCTCGTCGGCCACCACGAGGATGCGCGGGGCGCAGCCGGTCCATTCATGACCGGCCCGGGCCCAGACCGCGGCCGAGAAGACCGCCACCTCGGGTCGATGGCCACGGGCCAGCAGTGCGCGGCACAGGTGGTCACCCTCGATCCAGACCTGGCCGAGCTTGCGGTAGGCGGTGCTGTCCTGGGCGAGGCGCCTGAGGGTCTTGAGCCAGGCGTTGTCGCGCGAGCTGATGTGCGAGACCGGGGCGTCGGTCATGCGGCCAGCAGCCCGGGGGCGTCCGGCCCACCCTGGAAGGTGGCGGCCACCGGGCTGAAGTGCCGGCGGTGGTGTCGGCACGCGCCATGCACCCGCAGCGCCTCCAGATGTTCGGGGGTGCTGTAGCCCTTGTGCGCGGCGAAGCCGTACTGCGGGAATTCCTCGTGCAGGTCCAGGCACAGCCGGTCGCGATGGACCTTGGCCAGGATGGACGCAGCCGAAATGGACTTGACGATGGCGTCGCCCCCGACGATCGCCTCGGCGAGCACGTCGATCTTTGGCAGCCGGTTGCCATCCACCAGCACCTTGGCCGGCTTCAGGCGCAGGCCTTCGATGGCGCGCTTCATGGCCAGCATGGTCGCGTGGAAGATGTTGATCTGCTCGATCTCCTCGACGCTGGCCATGGCGACCGAGCAGCACAGTGCCTTGGCCATGATCTGGTCGTATAGACGCTCGCGCTTGAGCGGTGTGAGCACCTTGGAGTCGGCCAGGCCGCGGATGCGCCTGCCGTCGTCCAGGATCACCGCCGCCGCCACCACCGGGCCGGCCAGCGGCCCGCGGCCGGCTTCGTCGACGCCGCACACCAGGCCGATGGGGTCCCAGTCCAGGCGGGCCTGCGAAGGACGGCGGGTGCGCGTACGGCCAAACGGTTCAGGCCGGGGAGAGGACTTGCTGGATGGCATCGGTGGCGAGTTGGGCCGTGTCACGCCGCAACTCGTGGTGCAGCGCGCTGAATTTCTCCTGGACGGCCGCGATTCTGTCAGGCGATTCGAACCATTCCAAGAGCGCCGACGCCAGTCGCCCGGGATTCGCCTGGCCCTGCAGCAATTCCGGCACGGCCATGTCGCGCAACAGGATGTTGGGCAGTCCGACCCAGGGCTGCAGCGCCTGCCGGCGCATGATGTGCCAGCTGATGGCATGCATGCGGTAGGCGATGACCATGGGCCGCTTGAACAGCGCCGCCTCCAGCGTGGCGGTGCCACTGGCGATGAGGGTCACGTCGCAGGCGGCCAGGGCTTCATGCGAGCGGCCCTCGACGATGTGCAGCCCGGCATCGATACCGGCGCGGCGCGCGGCCTGCCCGATGGCCGGGCGCAGCGCGGGCACGGCCGGCACCACCACATGCAGCCCGGGGCGGGCCTGCTGCACGCGCCGCGCCGCCGCGAAGAACACGTCGGCCAGGTACTGCACTTCCGAGGCCCGGCTGCCCGGCAGCACGGCCAGCACCTCGGCCTGGCCGGGCAGGCCGAGCGCCCGACGCGCGGCCGCCTGGTCGGGCACCTGCGGGATGACGCTGGCCAGGGGGTGCCCGACGTAGGTGGATGCGATGCCTTCGCGCGCGAGCAGATCGGGCTCGAAGGGAAAGATGCACAACATGTGGTCCACGCTGCGGCGGATCTTCTGCAGGCGGCTGGCACGCCAGGCCCACACCGAGGGACAGACGAAATGCACCGTGCGGATCCCCGAAGCCTTCAACCCGGCTTCGAGGTCGAGGTTGAAGTCGGGGGCATCCACGCCGATGAATAGGTCCGGCCGGTCGGTGAGCAAACGCTCCCTGAGCTGCCGGCGGATGCCCACGATTTCGCGGTAGTGCCGCAACACCTCGACGTAGCCCCGCACCGCGAGCTTCTCGCACGGCCACCAGGCCTCGAAGCCATGCTGCGCCATCCGGGGGCCGCCGATGCCCTTGGCCGACAAGGCCGGCCAGCGTTGCCGCAGCCCGCCGAGCAGGAGACCGGCGAGCAGGTCGCCGGAGACTTCGCCCGCGACCATGGCCAGCCGCGGCGCGGCGTTCATCGCACGATGCCGCGCTGCGGCGACACGCCGGAGAGGAAGTCGAGCATGAGCTGCACGTCGGGCGCCGCCTCGGGCGTGTCAGAAGCCAGCTCACCGATGCGGGCACGCGCCTGGTCGAGCGTGAGGTTGTCCCGGTACAGCGCCTTGTGCATGGCCTTCACGGCGGCGATGCGCGCCGGCGAGAACCCGCGGCGCCGCAGCCCTTCGTAGTTCATCGACCGCGCCTGCGCCGGCTGGCCCTGGCTCATGACGAAGGGCGGCTGGTCGGCGAACAGCAGCGAGCACATGGCCGTCATGGCGTGCGCGCCGATGCGGATGAACTGGTGCGCGACGGTGAAGCCGCCGAGGATGGCCCAGTCGCCCACCTCCACATGGCCGGCCAGCTGGGAGTTGTTGGCGAAGATGGTGTGGTTGCCGACGAGGCAGTCATGGGCCAGGTGCACGTAGGCCATGATCCAGTTGTCGTCGCCGATGCGCGTGATGCCACCGCCGCCCGGCGAACCGATATTGAAGGTGCAGAACTCGCGGATGGTGTTGCGGTCGCCTATCACCAGCTCGCAGGGCTCGCCCGCGTACTTCTTGTCCTGCGGCACGGCGCCCAGGGAGGAGAACTGGAAGATGCGGTTGCCGCACCCGATCGTCGTGTGACCTTCGATGACGCAGTGCGGGCCGACCGTGGTGCCGGCGCCGATGGTCACGTGAGGCCCGATGACGCTGTAGGCGCCGATCGACACCGTCGGGTCGATGCGCGCGCCGTCCTCGACGATCGCGGTGGCGTGGATCATGCGCCCGCGCTGATGCGCCGGATGGTGCACATGAGCTCGGCCTCGCAAGCCAGCTCCTCGTCCACCCTGGTGACGCCCTTGAACTTGAAGATGCCAGCCTTGGCGCGCTCGAGCGTGACGTCCATCACCAGTTGGTCACCGGGCTCGACCGGGCGCTTGAAGCGCGCGCCATCGATGCCGGCGAAGTAGTACATGGTCTGGTCGTCGGGCGTGAGGCCTTCGGTCTCGAAGGACAGCAGCGCAGCGGCCTGGGCCATCGCCTCGAGGATGAGCACGCCCGGCATCACCGGCCGGTGCGGAAAATGCCCGGTGAAGAAAGGCTCGTTGATGGTGACGTTCTTCAAGGCGCGGATGCTGCGCCCTTTTTCCAGCGACACGACGCGGTCCACCAGCAAGATGGGGTAGCGATGCGGCAACTGCTTCAGGATCTGGTGGATGTCCATCATGGTCTGTTCTTCTCGAGGGCCTTGAGCCGGTCGCGCAAGGCATGCAGCTGCTTCAGGGTCGCGGCGTTCTTTTCCCACGCCGCATGATCGTCCAGCGGAAACACGCCGGTGTAGTGGCCGGGCTTGGTGATCGAACGGGTGACCACCGTGGCCGCGGAGATATGCACATGGTCGGCGATGGAGATGTGGCCGACCAGGCCGGCGCGGCCTCCGATGGTGCAGTGCGCGCCAATGGTGGTGCTGCCGGCCACGCCCGCGCAACCCGCCAGGGCCGTGTGGCGGCCGATGCGCACGTTGTGGCCGATCTGGATCAGGTTGTCGAGCTTGACGCCGTCCTCGATCACCGTGTCGGCCAGGGCGCCACGGTCGATGCAGGTGTTGGCGCCGATCTCGACGTCGTTGCCGATGCGCACCGCGCCGAGCTGCTCGATCTTCTCCCAGGCGCCCTCGTGCGGTGCCAGGCCGAATCCGTCGGCCCCGATCACCACGCCAGGATGCAGGATGCAGCGCTCGCCGATCACGCAGCGCTCGGAGACGGTGACCCGGGATTTCAACTCGGTGCCGGCGCCGATGCGCGCGCCGCGCTCCACGACGCACAACGGCCCGATGGCCGCCGTCGGATCAACGACCGCGTCGGGGTGGACCACCGCGCTGGGATGGACGCCGGGCACCATGCCCAGGCCCAGCACCTTGCGCTTCCACAGCTGGGTGACTCGAGCGAAATAGAGGTAGGGGTCGGCCACGGCAATGGCCGGGCCGCGCGCGCAGGCCTCGTCCAGCAGGGCCGGGGCCACGATCACGCAGGCGGCCTGCGAGTCGCGCAACTGCGCGCGGTAGCGTGGATTGCTGAGGAAGCTCAGGTCCGCGGACGTTGCGGACTCCAGGGGCGCCAGCCCCCGCACGACGGCCGCAGGGTCGCCGTGCAGTTCGCCGCCCAGCTCGGCGATGAGATCGCCCAGAGCGAGCGCCACCTCACTTGCTCGCGTTGAGCGCCTTGATCACCTTCTCGGTGATGTCGTGCTTGGGGTTGATGTAGACGGCCTCTTGAAGGATGAGGTCGTATTTTTCCTGCTCGGCCACCTGGCGCACCACGCGGTTCGCGCGGTCGAGCACCTGCTGAAGCTCTTCGCTCTTGCGCGCGTTCAGGTCTTCTTGAAATTCGCGGCGCTTGCGCTGGAAGTCACGGTCTTGTTCGATCAACTGGCGCTGCCGCGCCGTGCGCTGGCTCTCGGACAAGGTGGGCGCCTCGCGCTCAAACTTCTCGGAAGCGGCCTTCAGCGTGTTGCCGAGTTCGTTGAGCTCCTTCTCGCGACGGGAGAACTCCTGCTCGAGCTTGGTCTGTGCAGCCTTGGCGCTGTTGGCCTCGCGGAAGATCCGATCCGTGTTGACGAAGCCGACGCGGAATTCCTGCGCGACGGCCGGAGCGGCGAGCACCGCAAGACCGAGCAGGCAGGCAAGCCACTGGCGAGTCAGATATGACATTAGAACGAAGTCCCGATCTGGAATTGAATTCGCTGGATTCTATCGCCTGGCTCCTTGCGCACGGGCTGGGCGAAGACCAGCCGCAGCGGCCCGAGCGGCGAGATCCAGGCCACCCCCACGCCCACCGATGTGCGCAGGTCGGACAGCGACGGCGTCTGGTCCTGTCCGAAGACGTTGCCCACGTCGCCGAAGGCGAACATGCGCAGCGTCCGATCGTTGCCGGCACCGGGAAACGGCGCGGACACTTCGGCGTTCAGCACGATCTTCTTGGCACCACCCAGGGTGGCTCCCGTGATGTCGCGGGGGCCCAGCGTGCCCTGGGTGAAGCCGCGCACGGATCCCAGGCCACCGGCATAGAAGTTCTTGAACACGGGGAAGTCGCGGCCGCCAAGCCCATCTCCCCAGCCGATCTCGCCGTTCAGGCCCAGCGTGTACTGCCGTGTGAACGGCACGAACTGCGTGATCTGGTAGTTGGCGCGCCAGTACCGCGCGTCGGCGAACGGCCCCAGTTCGCCGCTGAGTCGCTGCAGGCGTCCACGGGTGGGCACGAGGGCGCTGTCGCGGTCGTCGCGGCTCCAGGCCAGGGTGAGCGGGATGGCCGTGCTGCGGAAGCCGAAGCGCTCGGCGTAGGCCAGGTAGGCCGCGGGGATGTTGGTGCCCGGCTGGATCTCGGTGCTCTCGACGCCGATGCCGAAGAAGACGGTGTCCTCTTCGCTGAAAGGCACGCCCAGACGCACGGCGCCGCCCATGGTGGCCAGGGAATAGTTGCCGCCCTGCTCCTCGTACGGCCGTGACTTGCGGTAGTAGGCCTCCAGGCGTCGCGAGATGCCGTCGATCGTGAAGTACGGATCGACCGTGGTCAGGGACAAGGTGCGGTTGTACTTGCTGGTGTTGACATCCAGGCTCAGGTAATTGCCTGACCCGAAGGCGTTCTCCTGCCGCACCGCGAACCCCAGCGCCAGCTTCTCGGCGCTGGAGAAGCCGGCCGACAGCTGCAGGCTGCCGGTGGGCTTCTCGGTCACCTCGACGACCAGGTCGACCTGGTCGGGCGCGCCGGGCACTTCTGCCGTCTCGATGTTCACGTCGCGGAAGAAGCCGAGCCGGTCGACGCGATCGCGTGATCGGCGGATGCGCTCGATGTCGTACCAGCTCGATTCGAGCTGTCGAAATTCGCGGCGGATCACCTCGTCGCGCGTGCGCACGTTGCCGGCGATGTTGATGCGGCGCACATAGACGCGGCGCTGGGGCTCCGCGGCCAGCACCAGCTGCACGCGGTTGGTGCTGCGGTCGATGTCGGGTCGGGCCTCGACCTGCGCGAAGGCATAGCCGAAGTTGCCGAAGTAGTCGCTGATGGCCTTGGTGGTGGCCGCCACCTGGTCGGCGTTGTAGGGCTCGCCCGGCTGGATGGTGATCAGCGACTTGAATTCGTCCTCGCGGCCGAGGAAGTTGCCTTCGAGGCGCACGCCGCTGACCACGAAGCGCTCGCCTTCGGTGACGTTGACGGTGATGCTGATCTCGCGCCGATCCGGCGTGAGCGCCACCTGGGTGCTGTCGATGCGGAACTCGAGGAAGCCGCGCTGCAGGTAGTACGAACGCAGCGCCTCCAGCGAAGCGTTGAGCTTGGCGCGCGAATAGCGGTCGGACTTGGTGTACCAGCTGAGGATGCCGCCGGTATCCAGCTCCATCAAACCAAGCAGGGTCGAGTCGGGGAACGTCTGGTTGCCGACCACCCGGATTTCGCGTATGCGGGCGGGCTCGCCCTCGGTGACCGAGAAGGTGAGGTTCACCCGGTTGCGCTCGAGCGGCGTGACCGTGGTGACCACCTCGGCGCCGTAGAGGCCGCGGCTGATGTACTGGCGCTTCAGCTCCTGCTCGGCTCGATCGGCCAACGCCTGGTCGAAGGCGCGGCCCTCTGCCAGGCCGATATCGCGCAGCGCCTTGGTCAGGACGTCCTTGGGAAATTCACGGGTGCCGACGAAATCGACCTGGGCCACGGTGGGGCGCTCCTCGACCACCACCACCAGGACGTCGCCGGAGACTTCCAGCCGCACGTCCTTGAACAGGCCCAGCCCGAAGAGCGCGCGGATGGCGGCAGTGCCCTTGTCATCGGTGTACTGGTCGCCGACGCGGAACGGCAGCGAGGCGAAGACCGTGCCCGGCTCGACCCGCTGCAGGCCTTCCACGCGGATGTCGCGGACGGTGAACGGATCGATTGCCCAGACCTGCGCGGCCAGCGTCAGCGCCATCACGCCCGCCCAGGTACGCGCGCGAAAGCGCTTGAAATATTTCTTCATGGATTCAGTGGGAGGCCGTGCCAGCGCCGTCACTGCCGCGGCCGGAATGCCGGCTGGTTGTTATCCGAAAAGGCGCGTCACGTCGTTGAACAGCGCGATCGACATCATAACCAGCAGCACAGCCACGCCCCCTCGCTGAAACCGCTCCATCCAGATGTCCGACACACTCCTGCCCGTCACGGCCTCCCAAAGGTAGTACATCAGGTGACCTCCGTCGAGGACGGGCAGCGGCAGCAGGTTGAGCACGCCCAGGCTCACGCTGATCAAGGCCAGGAACACCAGGTACTGCGTGAGCCCCAGGCTGGCCGACTTGCCCGCGTAGTCGGCGATGGTCAGGGGGCCACTGAGGTTGTTGAGGGAGGCTTGGCCGATCACCATGCGCCCGATCATCTTGACGGTGAGCACGGACACCTCCCAGGTGCGCGAGACACCATGCCACAGCCCTTCGAGCGGGCCGCGCTGCACGGTCACCATGTCGGGCGCGGCGCCCACGTAGGCCCCGATGCGCGCCACCGGCCCTTCCCGATCGTTGGCCAGGTCGGGCCGCACCGCCAGGGTCAGCTCGCGCCCATCGCGCAGCACGCGCCACTCCGACTCGATCGGCTCCGCCCCCTTCAATTGGCCGCGGATCCACTGGCGCAACTGCTGGCCGTCGGAGATGCGCTGCGAGCCCGCCGACAACACCTCGTCGCCCTCGCGCAGCCCGGCGCGCTCGGCGGCCCCGCCCGGGACCAGTTCGCCGAGCACGGGGCGCGTCCACGGGCCAACGATGCCGATGCGGCGGAACAGCGCGGCATCGGCGTCACGAACTTGCATCTCGCCCAGCGGCAGGACCAATTCTCGTTGCGATGAGCGCCCCTCCTCGCGCACCTGCAGGCGCACATCGCGCTGCTCCAGGGCTCCCTGGGTCAGCAGCCAGCGCAGCTGCTCGAACGAGGCCATCGGCTCGACCGAGGCATCGGCGAATCCGGCGGATTCGACCACCTCGCCGCCGCGCAGCCCGGCACGGTCCGCGACCGACCCGGCCACCGGGCTGGCCAGCACGGCACGCGGCTCCTGCACGCCCCACCAGCTCACGAGCGCGTACAACAGCACGGCCATCAACAGGTTGGCCAGCGGACCGGCGGCGACGATGGCCGCCCGCGAGCGCAGGGGCTGGGTGTTGAACGCGAGGTGCCGCTCCTCGGGCGCGACCGAGCCCTCGCGCTCGTCCAACATCCGCACGAAGCCGCCCAAAGGCAGCGCGCCGATGACGAATTCGGTGTCCTGCCCGGGGCGCTGGCGGCGCGGTTTCCAGCGGGCCAGCGGCTTGCCGAAGCCGACCGAGAACCGCAGCACCTTCACACCGCAGGCCACCGCCACGCGGTAGTGCCCGTACTCGTGCACGGTGATGAGCAGCCCCAGGGCGACGATGAAGGCGAGCAAGGTGAGCATGGCGGCGTTCAGCTGAAGGATCGGACGATGCGGTCGGCCTGCCGGCGCGCCTGCCCGTCCAACTCGAGCAAACCCGCGAGGTCCTGCGGCTTGGAGCCGGCAACCGCATCCAAAGTTGCCAGATTCACGGCATGGATCTGATCGAAACGAATCTGCCGATCCAGGAACGCCGCGACCGCGACCTCATTGGCGGCGTTCAGCACAGCCGTGGTGCCGGGCACCGCCCGCAGGCTCTCCCAGGCCAGCGCAAGGCCGGGGAAGCGCTCCCGGTGGCCGTTGCGGTCGAGCGATTCGAAGCTCATGTCGGCCAGGGTCGAAAAATCGAGCGCCTGCGCACCCGATTCGATGCGCTCCGGCCACGACAGGCCGTAGGCAATGGGCACCCGCATGTCGGGGGTGCCCAGCTGCGCCACGACGGAGGTGTCGCGGTACTGCACCATCGAATGAATGATGCTCTGGGGGTGGATCACCACGTCGAGCCGATCGGGCCCGAGCCCGAACAGGTAGCGCGCCTCGATGACCTCCAGCGCCTTGTTCATCATCGTGGCCGAGTCGACCGAGATCTTGCGGCCCATGACCCAGTTGGGATGGGCGCACGCCTGTTCGGGCGTGACCTCGCGCAAGCGCGCCGGCTCCCAGGTGCGAAATGGCCCGCCCGAGGCGGTGAGGATGATCTTTTCGACGCGCTCGTCCCAGCTGGCGCGATCTTCCGGCAGCGACTGGAAGATGGCCGAATGTTCGCTGTCGATCGGCAGCAGCGTGGCCCCGCCCGTCCGGACGGCAGACAGGAACAGCTCTCCGCCGACGACCAGCGCCTCCTTGTTGGCCAGCAGCAGGCGCTTGCCGGCCCGTGCCGCGGCCAGGCAGGGGGCCAGTCCGGCCGCCCCCACGATGGCCGCCATGACGGTGTCGGCCTCCTCGTGTGCGGCCATGCGCTCGAGAGCATCAGGGCCCTGCATCACCCGAGTGGGCAGGCCTTCGGCCTGCAGCCGCTGCGCCAGCTGCGCGGCGGCGTCGGGGTCGGCCATGACCGCGAGCCGTGGCCTGAAGCGCTGGCACTGCTCCAACAGCAGATCGACCTGACGCCCGGCGCTGAGCGCGAACACCTCGAAGCGGTCAGGGTGCCGACCGATCACGTCGAGCGTGCTGGTGCCGATCGACCCCGTCGACCCTAATACCGTGACCCGTTGCTTCTTCATCGCCAGCTCAGTTCTCCACGATGCCGGGGCGCGGCACTCCACAGGCCGCGCGCAGCGTTCGGCCGTTCCAGTGCCAACGCGGAACCGGCTTTGCCGGGCCGCTGTTGGCGCCCCCTGGGGGGGAGGCGCCGAAGGCGCTTCGGGGGAGACCTCATATCGACACCAGCATCATGGCCAGCGGCAACGCAGGCAACAACGCATCGACCCGGTCGAGCACGCCGCCGTGTCCTGGCAACAGCTGGCTCGAATCCTTGGCGCCGGCGCTGCGCTTGACCAATGATTCGAGCAAGTCGCCGGCCACGCTCATGGACACCAGGAACAGCGTGCCCACCACCAGCAAGACCCAGGACCTGTGCGCCAGGCTGGCGTAGAGGCTGGGCACCGCCGAGCCCGCGGACAGGTCGGCCCAGCTCCAGGCGACCGCCAGCAGCAGCACGGCCACCATGCCACCCCAGACACCCTCCCAACTCTTGCCGGGGCTGATGGTGGGAGCCAGGCGTACGGATGCGATCTTCAGGCCGAAGGCGCGACCAGCGAAATAGGCCGCGACATCGGCCACCCAGACGAGCACCAGGATGGACAACAGGAAATTGATGCCGATGGCCCGGGCCTGCGCGGCGGCCAGCCAGGCCAGCACGAGCACGGACATGCCGCCAGCCAGCCGCAGCGGACGCGGCAGCAGGGGCCAGCCGGGCACCCCACGCCTAAGCAACAGGCCCGCCCCCAGCACCCACAGCGCACCGACCGCCAGCCAGAGCAAGGGAAGGCGCTGGTAAGGCAACCCGAGCCACCAGGCGAGCGCGCAGAGCAACACGCAGGCGCCCCCCGCCGTGATCGATGCGCCGGGGCCGAATCCGTTGAGCCGCGCGAACTCCCAGGTGCCGGCCGCGACCAGGACCAGGACCACCGCGATGAAAGGCTGTGGCGAAGGCCAGAAGAGGGCCGGCAGCAGGATGGCCAGCAAGACCAGGGCCGTGATGATGCGCTGCTTGAGCATGGACGCTGCGGCGGGCGTCCGGTCAGGCGGCCCGGCGCGCCGGGTCCCGGGAGGCAAGCTGCCCCGAGGTCAGGCCGAAACGGCGCTCCCGGCGGTTGAAGTCGTCGATGGCTGCGTTGAGTTCGATCTTGTCGAACTCTGGCCACAGCTTGTCGCTGAAATAGAACTCCGCGTACGCGGACTGCCATAGCAGGAAGTTGCTGATACGCCGCTCGCCGCCCGTGCGGATGACGAGGTCGGGGTCGGGCACGTGCGACAGCGACATCGCCGCAGCAAGCGTCTGTTCAGTGATGGGGCGTCCGGCCGCGGCCAGCCGGCTGGCAGCCTGCACGATGTCCCAGCGTCCGCCGTAGTTGAAGCAGATGTTGAGGACCAGGCGGTCGTTGCAGGCAGTGGCGGCCTCGGCGGCGTCCAGGCCCTTGCGGACCTTGGGCGGCAGCGCTGCGCGGTCGCCCACGAAATGGATACGAACCCCTTCCGCCTTGAGCTGCGGGACCTCGCGCGACAGCGCCAGCGCGAGCAGTTCCATGAGGCCCGACACCTCGTCGGCGGGCCGGCTCCAGTTCTCCGAGGAAAACGCGAACACGGTGAGGACCTTGACGCCGACGTCGCCGCAGTGGCGCACGCAGCCGCGCAGCGCGTCGACACCGACCTTGTGCCCGGCCACCCGGGGCAGGAAGCGCCGGGTCGCCCAGCGGCCGTTGCCATCCATGACGATGGCGATGTGATGGGGAATCGTCTTGCTCAAGGTGCCGCCGTGCCTGGCTGCCGCTTCAGACCGCCAGGATCTCTTGCTCTTTGGTGGCCACCATGGCGTCGATCTCGGCGATGTGCCGATCGGTCACCTTCTGGATGTCACCTTCCGAACGCTTCTGGTCGTCTTCGGATGCGAGCTTGTCCTTGACCAGCTTCTTGACGTGTTCGTTGGCGTCACGCCGCAGGTTGCGGATGGCGATCTTGGCGCTCTCGCCCTCGTGCCGCACCAGCTTGGTCATCTCCTTGCGGCGCTCCTCGCTCATGGGCGGCATGGGCACGCGGATCAGGTCACCCATGGAGGCGGGATTGAGGCCGAGATCGCTCTCACGAATCGCTTTTTCGATCTTGGGGCCCATTCCCTTTTCCCACGGCTGCACGCTGATGGTGCGGGCATCCAGCAGCGCCACGTTGGCGACCTGGCTGAGCGGCACGCTGGAGCCGTAGTAATCGACGTGCACCGTGTCCAGCAGCGCGGGGTTGGCGCGGCCCGTGCGGATCTTGGTGAGGTTTTGCTTGAAGGCGGCGATGGACTGGTCCATCTTCGTCTCGGTCGTCTTCTTGATTTCAGCGATGGTGGTAGCCATGTCGAGCGTCCTCTGTTCGAGCCGGTTCAGGCGTAGACAAGCGTGCCTTCGTCGGCACCCTGCACCACGCGCTTGAGCGCGCCGTGCTTGAAAATCGAAAACACCTTGATCGGCAGCTTCTGGTCGCGGCACAGGGCAAAGGCAGTGGCGTCCATGATGCCCAGGTTCTGTGCAATGGCATCGTCGAAGCTGATCTTGGCGTAACGGGTGGCCGAGGGGTCCTTGTTGGGATCGGCGCTGTAGACACCGTCGACCTTCGTCGCCTTCAGGACCAGTTCGGCACCGATCTCGGCGCCGCGCAGCGCGGCGGCGGTGTCCGTGGTGAAGAAAGGGTTGCCGGTGCCGGCCGCGAAGATCACCACCTTGCCCTCTTCCAGGTACTGGAGGGCCTTGGGCCGCACATAGGGCTCGACCACCTGCTCGATGGCGATGGCGGACATCACCCGGGCGATCAGGCCCTGCTTGTTCATCGCGTCGGCCAGCGCCAACGAGTTCATGACCGTGGCCAACATGCCCATGTAATCGGCGGTGGCGCGGTCCATGCCGACGGCGCCGCCCGCCACGCCACGAAAGATGTTGCCCCCGCCGATCACCACGGCCACCTGCACCCCCATGCGGACCACCTCGGACACCTCCTCGACCATGCGGACGATGGTGGAGCGGTTGATCCCGAACGCATCGTCACCCATGAGCGCTTCGCCAGAGAGTTTCAGCAGGATGCGCTTGTGGGCTGGCGGGGCTTCAGGCATGAACGGGTCCTATGAATGGGAGGGGTGGGTGCGTGGAATCTCGATGTGACCGCCCGCCGCGGTTGCGCGAACGCCGCATTCTGCATCGGCGGCGCCCCGTCCGGGCGAGCTGGGCCGCCGGACGCAACCCTTTCGGGTGGATCGAACGCGGGTTGCGCAGCGCTGCCGTGGGGTCGATCAGGAAGACGACTTGGCGGCGGCAACCTGGGCGGCGACCTCGGCAGCAAAATCGTCGACTTTCTTCTCAATGCCTTCGCCAACCACGTAGAGGGTGAAGCCCTTCAGCGTGGTGTCGGTGGCCTTGAGCATCTGCTCGACCGTCTGTTTGTCGTTCTTCACGAACGGCTGGTTGAACAGCGACACCTCCTTGAGGTACTTCTGCACCGAGCCTTCGATCATCTTGGCGGCGATGTCGGCCGGCTTGCCCGACTCCTGCGCCTTGGCGGTGGCCACCGAGCGCTCCTTGTCGATCAGCTCGGCAGGCACATCGGCACTGGTCAGGGCCACGGGCTTCATGGCGGCCACGTGCATGGCGACGTCCTTGGCGGCAACCTCATCGCCCGTGTACTCGACCACCACGCCGATGCGGGTGCCGTGCAGGTACGACGCCAGGCGGGCATCGCCGGCGAAGCGCTTGAACCGGCGGAAGCTCATGTTCTCGCCGATCTTCCCGATCAGGCCCTTGCGGACGTCCTCGAGCGTGGGGCCGAAGCCATCCTGCTCGTACGGCAGCTGACCCAGGGCAGCGACGTCGTCGGGGTTGTGTTGGGCAACCAGCTCGGCGGCCGCACGGGCCATGGCCAGGAAGCTTTCGTTCTTGGTGACGAAATCGGTTTCGCAGTTGGTCTCGAGCAGCGCTCCGGTGCTGCCGTCGATGAAGGCGGTGACCACGCCTTCGGCGGTGATGCGCGCCGCGGCCTTGCCCGCCTTGTTGCCGAGCTTGACCCGCAGGATCTCCTCGGCCTTGTCCATGTTGCCGTCTGCCTCGGTCAGGGCCTTCTTGCACTCCATCATGGGAGCATCGGTCTTGGCGCGCAGTTCGGCGACCATGCTTGCGGTGATTGCTGCCATTTCGTCCTCGTAGGGTTCAGTTCATCGAAATTGAAAAAAGGGGCTCGCGAGCCCCTTCGTCTGCCGTGTCGTGCGGCCCGCGGCGGGGATCAGGCGCCGGAGCCTTCCTCGACCTCGACGAACTCGTCGTCGCTGCCTTCGGAGACGGCCTTCACCACATCGTTGACGGCGCTGGAGCGGCCTTCAAGAACGGCGTCGGCGATGCCGCGTGCATACAGCGTGACGGCCTTGGCCGAGTCGTCGTTGCCGGGGATGACGTAGTCGATGCCCTCGGGCGAGTGGTTGGAGTCGACCACGCCGACCAGCGGGATGCCCAGCTTCTTGGCTTCGGCCACGGCGATCTTGTGGAAGCCCACGTCGATGACGAAGATGGCATCGGGCAGGCTGTTCATGTCCTGGATGCCGCCGATGTCCTTCTCGAGCTTTTCGATTTCGCGCTGGAACATCAGCTGCTCTTTCTTGGACATGGCTTCAAGCCCGGTTTCCTGCTGCGCCTTCATGTCCTTCAGGCGCTTGATGGAGGTCTTGACCGTCTTGAAGTTGGTGAGCATGCCGCCCAGCCAGCGCTGGTCGACGAAGGGCACGCCGGCGCGGCGCGCTTCGGCGGCCACGATGTCGCGGGCCTGGCGCTTGGTGCCCACCATGAGGATGGTGCCGCGGTTGGCGCTGAGCTGCTTCACGAACTTCATCGCATCCTGGAACATCGGGAGCGACTTTTCCAGGTTGATGATGTGGATCTTGTTGCGATGGCCGAAGATGAAAGGAGCCATCTTGGGGTTCCAGAAGCGGGTCTGGTGTCCGAAGTGGACGCCGGCTTCCAGCATCTCGCGCATTGAAACGTTCATGTCTGTTGTCCAAAAGGTTGGGTCTAAAATCCGCCCCGAAATCAGGCCCTGAAACAGGGCGCCGACACCTTGGTGGGAGGGATTCGCGGGTTGAATACCTTGCCGCTGCGCAGCTGGCGCGCGCGGTGCGGCAAAGCCCAAAGAGTCTATCACACGCCCCCACGCCAAGCCCCTCATGACCGCCGACCTGACCCGCACGCTCGAGGCCATCCGCAGCGGCCGCACGCACGCCGCCGAGGAGCTCGAGAAAGCCCTCGCGATTGCCGCGTCGCCGCGCTGCCGACCCGCGTTCCTGAAGCTCTTCGATGGCCAGGCGCGCGCGGAAGCGGCCACCGGAACATCGCGGACCGGGCCGCTGGCCGGGCTGCCGATCTCGGTGAAGGATCTGTTCGATCTCAACGGCCAGCCCACCACGGCGGGCTCGCGCGTGCTGCATGACGCTCCTGCGGCGACGCGCGATGCGCTCGCGGTCCAGCGGTTGCGGGCGGCCGGAGCGACGGTGATCGGCCGCACCCACATGACCGAGTTCGCCTTCTCGGGCGTGGGCACGAATCCGCATTTCCCCGTGCCAGCCAACCCGGCAGACCCCTCGGTGGACCGCATCCCGGGTGGCTCATCTTCAGGCGCCGCCGTGTCGGTGGCCTCGGGCGCCGCCTTCATCGGGCTGGGGTCCGACACCGGCGGGTCGATCCGCATTCCGGCGGCCCTGTGCGGCATCGTCGGGTTCAAGAACACGGCCCGGCTCACCCCCACCGAGGGCGCGCTACCGCTGTCGACCACGCTCGACACGGCCTGTGCCATGACGCGATCGGTGGCCGACGCGGTGTTGGCCCACGAAATCCTCTCGGGCACCCGCGTCGCTCGCCAGCCGCGCCCGATCTCAAGCCTGAGGCTGGCCGTGCCCACCAACCAATTGCTCGACGGCATGGACGCGCAGGTCACCGGCGCCTTCGAGCGCACCTTGCGCTTGCTGCGCGCCGCCGGCGCCCGCATCGAGGAGATCACGGTGCCGCCGCTGGACCGCGTGGCCGGCCTGCAGGCCGGCGGCGGATTCACTGCGGCGGAAAGCTATGCCTGGCACCGTCACCTGCTCGAACGACGTGGCAACGACTACGACCCGCGGGTTCGGCTGCGGATCGAGCGCGGCGCGGCCATGAAGGCCTGGGAATACCTCGATCTGATGCACGCTCGCCAAGCCTGGATCGCCGAGATGGAAGCAGCCGCCCACGGCTTCGACGCCCTGCTCTCGCCCACGGTGCCTATCGTGGCTCCGACGATCGCCAGCCTGGCGCCGGCCGATGGAATCGATGCCGCGATCGACGCCGCGCGCGACGAGACTTTCTTTCGCACCAACGCGCTGCTGCTGCGAAACCCAAGTGTCGTCAACCAACTCGACGGCTGCGCGATTTCCATCCCCTGCCATGCGCCCGGGGAGCTGCCAGCAGGCCTGATGGTCTGGCACGGCGCGCTGCGCGACGAAGCCGTGCTGAACATCGCCGGCGCGATCGAAGTGGTTTTGCGGACGGGCGCTGAATGAGGATCGCCATCGTGGGCGCCGGCGTCGTCGGCGTGACCACGGCTTATGAGCTCGGCGTCGACGGCCACGAGGTCACCGTGTTCGAGCGGCACAGCGCCGCCGCCGAGGAGAGCAGCTTCGCCCACTGCGGCCTGATCGCGCCCGGGCACACGGCGCCCTGGTCGGTGCCCCGCCTGCTGCCGCTGTTGTTGCGGCAGTGGCTGGACCTGCACGCTGGGCTGCGCCTGCGCAGCTTGCCCGGCTGGCGCGAACTGTCCTGGCTCGCGGCGGCGCGACGCGGCACGGCGCCCGAATCGTGGCGCCGCAACCGGGCGCGAATGCAGCGGCTGGCCACTTACAGCCGTTGGCGGTTGCACGAACTCACCGAACGGCTGCAGTTGCAGTACGACTGCAGCCCGGGCCTGCTGGTGCTGCTGCGCGACGAGCGGTCGCGCCGACGCATCGCGGCCACCCTGCCCCTGCTGCAGGAAAGCGAGGTGCGGTACGAGGAACTCACCCCGCAGGGCGCTCGTGCGATCGAGCCGGGGCTCGACCCCGCCCAGCGCCTGGCCGGGGCGCTCCACCTGCCCGACGAGGGCGTGGCCAACGGCCGCCAGTTCGTGCAGCTGCTGCGACGCAAGGCGGAGGCACAGGGTGTGCGTTTCGAGTTCGGCCGGTCGGTGCTCCCGCTCGATCCAGGCGCGCCTTCCACGCTTCGGCTCGGCGCCGGCGCGTCGGCTCCTTTCGATGCGATCGTGGTGTGCGCGGGAGCGGCCAGTGCGGCCCTGCTGCAACCCCTGGGACTGCGCATGCCGCTGGCGGCGGTCTACGGCTACTCGGTCACGGCCGCGATCGGCGAGGCCGCCAGCGCCCCCCGCAGCGGCGTCTTCGACGAGCGGCACGGCGTCGCCATCACCCGGCTGGGCGAACGGGTGCGCGTGTGCGGCGGCGCCGAGCTGGGCGGAAGTCACGAGCGCCGCGATCCAGCCGCACTTCGCACGCTCTACAAGGTGCTGGGGGAGTGGTTTCCGGGTGCGGCAAGGCTGTCCGGCAATTGCGTCACCGTGCAGGAGTGGAGAGGCGCCCGACCCACGCTGCCGGATGGCCCACCGGTGATCGGTGCGAGCGGCATTCCCGGCGTGTGGCTCAACCTCGGCCACGGCGGCTACGGCTGGGCGATGGCCTGCGGCAGTGCCCGCGCCACGGCCGACCTGATCGCCGGCCGGCAGCCCGAACTCGACCTCGAAGGCCTCGGCGTCACCCGCCTGCTGGGCTGAAGCCCCGCCTTCCTGCGGCGCCCTGCGGCGACCCGGCCGGGCGGCACAATGCCGCCCATGGAACGCGTGACGCCCGAACGGGAGTGGCCCTTGCACGATGTCGCCAGCCTGCGGCGGATCGAGGCCGAAGCGGCCGCCTCGCTGTCCCCGCACACGCTGATGCAGCGTGCCGGCCTGGCGAGTGCCCGCCTCGCACTGGCGCTGGCGCCGCACGCACGCAACGCCTGGATCGCCTGCGGACCGGGCAACAACGGCGGCGATGGCTTCGAAGCCGCGTTCCACCTGAAAACCTGGGGCCTGGAGCCGGTGGTCACCTGGTTGGGCACGGCCGACCGCCTGCCGACGGATGCCCGCGCCTCGCTGCAGCGCGCGCAGTCCGTGGGCGTGGCAATCCAGCCGGACCCACCTGCCCGCTACGGCATCGCGATCGACGCCCTGTTCGGCATCGGCAGCCGCAAGCCGTTGGAGGGCACTGCGGCTCGATGGCGCGAGCGGCTGTCCACCGGCGGGGTTCCGGTGCTGGCGATCGACGTGCCTTCGGGCCTGGATGCCGACACCGGGCGCGGCCTGGCGGTGCGGGCGACACACACGCTCACGCTGCTCGCGCTCAAGCCTGGCCTGTTCACCGCAGGCGGCCGCGACGCCGCGGGGGAGGTGTGGTTCGATGACCTGGGCGTGGCCGGCGGCATCGTGCCGCCGGTGGCACGGCTTGCTGCCGAACCGGCTGTCGAGCAGCGGGCGCACGCAAGCCACAAGGGCAGCTGGGGCGACGTCGCCGTCATCGGCGGCGCACCCGGCATGCGCGGTGCGGCCCTGCTGGCGGCGACCGCGGCGCTGCATGGCGGCGCCGGCCGTGTGTACGTGGGCCTGCTCGACGGCGACGCCGGGACCCTCCACGGCCAGCAGCCCGACCTGATGTTCCGCGACCCGGACCGGCTCGACCTGGACGACATGCACGTGGCCTGCGGCTGCGGCGGCGGTGACGCGGTGCGGGCGCGGCTGCCACGCGTGCTGGAGGCGGCCGCCTCGCTGGTGCTCGACGCCGACGCGTTGAACGCCATCGCCGCCGACCCGGCCTTGCAGGAGAAGCTGCGCGACCGCGGCGAAGGTCGACCCACAGTGCTCACGCCCCATCCGCTGGAAGCGGCGCGATTGCTGCAGGTCGGCGTGGACGATGTCCAGCGAGACCGCCTGCAAGCCGCGCGGCTGCTGGGCGAACGTCTGGGCTGTTGCGTGGTGCTCAAGGGCTCGGGCACGGTCGTCGCTGCACCAGGTGCGCTTCCCCACGTCAACCCGACGGGGAACGCCCGGCTTGCCGTCGCCGGCACCGGTGACGTGCTCGCGGGCATGATCGCCGCCAGGCTGGCGGCCGGCAGGCCGCCGTTGGCGGCCGCGTGCGAGGCGGTGTTCGCGCACGGCCGCCTGGCAGACCGGTGGCCGGCCGGATCGCACCTCACAGCGGCGGAGCTGGCGCGCGCCGTGCACCTGCCCGGGGAGGTCTCCCTGCCGCCCTCAGGGTGGACTGGAGCGCGCTAGCCCCGGCCGACGAAGGGCATGCGAGTGGCCATCACGGTGTGGAACAGCACATTGGCCTCCAGCGGAAGGCTGGCCATGTAGCGCACCGACTCACCGACGATGGCCACGTCCATCAGCGGCTCGACCCCGATCTCGCCATTGGCCTGCGGCACCCCCTGGGTCAGGCGCATGGCCAGTTCGGTGCCGGCATTGCCCACGTCGATCTGGCCCACCGCGATGTTGTACTTGCGCCCGTCCAGCGACGCGGCCTTGGTCAGGCCGGAGACCGCGTGTTTGGTGGCCGTGTACGCAATGGAGTTGGGCCGCGGCGCATGCGCCGAAATCGACCCGTTGTTGATGATGCGGCCCCCTTGCGGCGCCTGCGCCTTCATGACGCGGAACGCTTGCTGGATCCCATAGAACATGCCGTTGAGGTTGGTGTCGACCACGCACTTCCAGTCGGCCAGCGACAGGTCTTCCAGCGGCACGCCCGGCGCCCCGACGCCGGCGTTGTTGAACAACAGGTCCACGCGCCCCCACGCCTGCACCGTGGTGGCGAACAGCGCCTCGACCGATGCCGGATCGGTGACGTCCGTCCGGACGGCGATCGCCCGCTCGTGGGCGCCGCTGGCGCTCAGCGTGGCCTCCAGCACCTCGAGGCGGCGGCCGGCCAGCGCGACATGCCAGCCATCCGCCAACAAGGCCAGCGCGGCCGCCTTGCCGATGCCGGTACCGCCGCCGGTGACGACGGCGATGCGCCGCGTGCTCTGCTCGATCATTGCTGCCCTCCTGGTTTGGCGACTGGCGTGCTGCGCACCCCGCAAGCTCGCACGCTGCTCATCGCCTCGACTTGCCGCCGCGTGATTTGCCGGCCGCCTTCTTGACCGCGGCCTTCAGTGCCTGAATGGGAGAGGCGCTGCCCTCGCCCTGCCCTGCGACCGATTTGCGCGACGGCCGCTTGCCGCTCTTGCCGGCCGACCTGTCGCCCGCCGCGCCCTTGTCGCGCATTGCCCGCAGCGCCAACTCGTCGGCGTCCTGCACCAGGCGAAAGTCGATCTTGCGTCCATCCAGGTCGACCCGGCTGACCTGGACCCGCACGCGCGTGCCGATGGCATAGCGGATGCCGGTGCGCTCGCCGCGCAGCTCCTGGCGCACTTCGTCGAACTTGAAGTACTCACCACCCAGTTCGGTGATGTGCACCAGCCCCTCGACGTACATCGCGTCCAGCGTGACGAAGAGGCCGAAGCTGGTGGCCGCGGTGACCACGCCGGAGTATTCCTCGCCGAGGTGCTCTCGCATGTACTTGCACTTGAGCCAGGCTTCCACGTCGCGGCTGGCCTCGTCGGCCCGGCGCTCGTTGGCGCTGCAATGCAGCCCGGCGGCCTCCCAGGCCAGCAACTCGCGGGTGGGCGGAGCGCTGGGCTTGCGCGGCCGCGTGCCGGGGGCGCTCACCCGGCTGGCCAGGCGGCGCGCGAGCTTCTCGTGGGCCTCGCCGGGGGTCGGCAAGGCTGGCAGTTCGTAGCGGCGCTTACCGAGAATGGCCTTGATCGTCCGGTGGACCAGCAGGTCGGGATAACGGCGGATCGGGCTGGTGAAGTGGGTGTAGGCCTCGTAGGCCAGGCCGAAGTGGCCGCTGTTGTGGGGCGAATAGATCGCCTGCTGCATGCTCCGCAGCAGCATGGTGTGGATCTGCTGCGCATCCGGCCGCTCCTTGGTGGCCTCGGCAATCCGCTGGAACTCCGAGGGATGCGGCTCTTCGGAGATCGACAGGCCCACCCCCAAGGCCTTGAGATAGTTGCGAAGAATGTCCTTCTTCTCGGGCGTCGGGCCTTCATGCACGCGGTACAGGCCTGGGTGCTTGGACTGCAGGATGAAGTCTGCGCTGCAGACGTTGGCCGCGAGCATGGCTTCTTCGATCAGCCGGTGGGCATCGTTTCGCACGCGCGGCACGATGCGCTCGATGCGGCCGTTCTCGTCGCAGATGATCTGCGTCTCGACGGTCTCGAAGTCCACGGCCCCGCGCGCCTGCCTCGATTTGAGCAAGGCCCGGTAGACATCGTGCAGGTTGATCAGGTCCCCGACCAACTCCTTGCGCCGCTGCGCCTCGGGGCCGCGCGTATTGCTCAGGATGGCCGCCACTTCGGTATAGGTGAACCGGGCATGGCTGTGCATGACGGCCGGGTAGAACTGGTAGGCCTGGATTTCTCCGGTGGCCGTGACCAGCATGTCGCACACCATGCAAAGGCGATCGACCTCGGGGTTCAGAGAGCACAGGCCGTTGGACAGCTTCTCGGGCAGCATGGGGATGACACGGCGCGGGAAGTACACGCTGGTGGCGCGCTCGTAGGCGTCCACGTCGATGGCGCTGCCGGTCTCCACGTAGTGGCTCACGTCGGCGATCGCCACCAGCAGCCGCCAACCCTTGCCTCGCCCGACCTTGGCCGGTTCGCAGTACACCGCGTCGTCGAAGTCACGCGCGTCTTCCCCGTCGATGGTGACCAGGGGGACGTCGGTGAGGTCGATGCGTTGCTTGCGATCCTGCGGCCGCACCTTGTCGGGCAGGCTCCGGGCCAGGGCGATGCAGGCGTCGGAGAACTCGTGCGGCACGCCGTACTTGCGAACGGCGATCTCGATCTCCATCCCGGGATCGTCGATTTCACCGAGGACCTCCTTGACCCGGCCGACCGGCTGTCCATAAAGGCTAGGCGGCTCGGTGAGTTCGACCACCACCACCTGCCCCACCTTGGCGAGGCCCGTGAGTCCCTTGGGAATCAGTACATCCTGGCCGTAGCGCTTGTCCTCGGGCGCCACCAGCCAGACGCCGCTCTCGTGCAGCAGCCGTCCGATGATGGGTGCATTGGGGCGCTCGATGATTTCGAGCACGCGCCCTTCCGGTCGGCCCCGCCGATCTTGCCGAACGATCCGCACCTTGACACGGTCCTTGTGCAGGACCGCACGCATCTCATTCGGAGGCAGGTAGATGTCCGCTTCGCCGTCGTCGCGGAGCACGAAGCCATGGCCATCGCGATGCCCCTGGATCACGCCCTCGATTTCTTCTAGGAGGTTCTTGTCTTGCGAGCTTGTGTTCTTGATATACAATCTTGTTTTTCCTGAAATGCCCAGGTGGCGGAATTGGTAGACGCACTAGTTTCAGGTACTAGCGAGTAACATCGTGGAGGTTCGAGTCCTCTCCTGGGCACCAATCATAAAGACAAAGCCGGCTTCGCCGGCTTTGTTGTTTTCGGGCTCTGCAATTGCTTGATGAGGGCGACTCGCCGACCTGCCGGCGAGTCGCGAAGAACAAGGAACGCAGCAGCTAATCAAATCGGCACGGCCACCAGGTCATGGCCTTCCGTGGCGACGATACGGGCCTGCGTGAACTCCCCCACTTTCAACTGCTTGCTGATCTTCCCGGGCGGCAGAAGCCGCACCACCCCATCGATTCCGGGCGCATCCGCATAGGAGCGACCGACGCCCCCCTTGCGGCCGAGCGCGGGGGCCGAATCGACCAGCACCTGCATCGTCGCGCCGATGCGCTCACGCAGCTTCGCAGCCGAGACTTCCTCGGCCACGGCCATGAAGCGCGCCCTGCGCTCCTCGCGAATTTCCTTGGGCAGCATGCCCGGCAATTCGTTCGCCGCCGCACCCTGGATGTCGCTGTAGGCAAAGCAGCCAGCACGGTCGATCCGAGCCTCTCGCATGAAGGCCAGCAGGTGCTCGAACTCGGCTTCGGTCTCGCCCGGAAAACCGGCGATGAAAGTGCTTCGGATCACCAGTTCCGGGCAGGCTTCGCGCCAACGCTCGATACGCTCGAGGTTGCGCTCGCCGCTAGCGGGCCGCTTCATCCGACGCAGCACGTCGGGGTGGCTGTGCTGGAAGGGGACGTCCAGGTACGGGAGCACGCGACCCTCTGCCATCAAGGGGATGACCTCGTCAACCGAGGGATACGGGTACACGTAATGCAGGCGCACCCACGCCCCGTGCGGTTCAGCCAGTTCGCCCAGCGCGGCGGCAAGCTCCAGCAGGCGCGTGCGGACCGGCCGGCCGTCGAAGAAGCCGGTGCGGTACTTCATGTCCACGCCATAGGCCGAGGTGTCCTGGCTGATCACCAGCAGTTCCTTGACGCCCCCCTCGAAAAGGGCCCGCGCCTCCTTCAGCACGTCACCGATCGGCCGGCTGGCCAGGTCCCCCCGCATCGACGGGATGATGCAGAACGTGCAGCGGTGATTGCAGCCTTCACTGATCTTCAGATACGCGTAGTGCCGGGGCGTGAGCTTGAGCCCGGCCTCGCCGAATCCGCCGGGAACCAGGTCCAGGAACGGATCGTGTGGCTTGGGCAGGTGCGTGTGCACCGCGTCCATGACCTCCTGCGTGGCGTGCGGCCCGGTGACTGCCAGCACCGATGGATGCATCTGGCGCACCAGGTTGTCTCCGCCCTCCCCGGCGCGCGCGCCCAGGCAGCCGGTCACGATGACCTTGCCGTTCTCGGCCAGCGCCTCGCCGATGGTGTCCAGGCTCTCCTTGACGGCGTCATCGATGAAGCCGCAGGTGTTGACGATCACCAGGTCGGCTCCATCGAAAGTCTTGGCCGTCTGGTAACCCTCTGCCGAGAGTTGGGTCAAGATGAGTTCGGAATCGGTCAGGGCCTTGGGGCAGCCCAGGCTGACGAAGCCAACTTTGGGCGTTTTGGTTTGCGGGGCAGCGGTTTCGCTCATGGGGCCGCATTGTCCCAGCTTGCGGAAGGACCCACTGCGCGCTGCGGATCGCGGGCTAGCGCTTGATGAATGCCCCGAACATCTGCTCGGTCTGCTTTTGCATCTGCTCCTGCATCTGTTCGACCATGGTCTTGGACTGCTCCAGGTAATTGCCCATGAGTCCTTGCATCAGCGGGTTCTGCATGTGCGTGAGCTGGGCCCACATTTCCGGCGTGAAGCTGGCGGACTGCTCCGCGAGTTTGGCCTGCAGATCGGTGAAGGCCTGCACGTTGCGTTCGAGGTAGGTTCCCATGAACCCCTGCATGGCGTGGCCGTAGAAGCGGATGATGTTGGCCAGGGCCGCCTCGCTGAACATGGGTGCCCCACCCGCTTCTTCTTCCAGGATGATCTGCAGCAGGATGCTGCGCGTGATGTCATCGTTCGTCTTGGCATCGCGCACCACGAAGGATTCGTGTTCCAGAACGAGTTGCTTGACCTCGGCGAGCGTGATGTAGGTCGACGTGTTGGTGTCGTACAGCCGTCGATTGGGGTATTTCTTGATGATGCGTTGGGCCGGTTTGGCGCTGGCTCGGGCTTTCTTGCCTTGCACTTCACACTCCTGGCACCCGGCCACTCGGCACGGTTTTGTTGATCTGTTGCGCCAGCCATTGTAGGAATGGCGACGTCGACGCCTGCGGGAGGTTTTCCCTACACCTTCAGGACCTGGCGTGGAGACCCCACAGCCGGTAAAAACGCCAGTTGCCGCAGCTGTTGCAACAGCTAACATCCGGCCCAGTCATCACTCGGGAGCCCCCCATGCGTTCAGCCCTTGCCTGGATCATCGCTGCCCTGGTCACCTGGCTCGCCTTCCAGTACCTGGAAAGCCTGGAGCTGAAGATGCTGGCGCTGGTGACGCCGTTCGTCCTTTACCTGTCGGTGCTCCGCGCCCGCATTCATCGGCTGCAAGATCGGCTGGCGCAGCGCGACAACGAGCTGAATCAGCTCAAGGCGCAACTCGGCTTCACCCCCTCGACGTTCGCCGATCTATTGAAGGACGAATCTGCACCAGTCAATCCACGAGTAGTCGCCACTCACGAGGCCTGAGACAGTTCGGCCGCCCTGCAAGCCAAATTGAAAACGACGGCACAAAGGAAAAGGGACTTCGCATTTCTGCGAAGTCCCTTTAATTTTGGTAGGCGCGATTGGACTCGAACCAACGACCCCCACCATGTCAAGGTGGTGCTCTAACCAGCTGAGCTACGCGCCTGTGTTCGTTCGAGAAACGAAATTGTAGCAGGCTGGATGGGCGGCTCTTCAGCGCCTGCGGGCCGATCGGACGCCTTGGACCTCCGACACCTGGGCCAGTACCCGGGACATGCGCTGGGAGTCGGCAACTTCCACGGTGAAGGTCATCCAGGCGGTGCCTTTCACGGTCTGGGTTTGGACGCCCGTCACGTTCATCTTCTCCTTGGCGAACACCTCGGAGATATCCCGCAGCAGTCCTTGGCGGTCGGCGGCCTCGACGGCCACGTCGATCGGGTAGACCGCGCCGCCTTCGCCCCCGCCCCACTCCACATCGATCACCCGCGCCGGCTCGCGGGCGGCGAGTTCGCGAAAGCTGCTGCAGTCGCGGCGATGCACGCTCACACCCTTGCCGCGCGTCACGAAGCCCGCGATGCGGTCCGGGGGGGCCGGCTTGCAGCAACGGGCCAGCTGGGTCATCAGGGAATCGATGCCGACCACCAGCACGCCACCCTTGGCAGGACCGGCGGACGATCGCGGCTTCTTGAGAAGCACCTCGTCGGCGGATTCAGGGGCCGTGGTCGGCTTGAGCAGCGTCTCGATGTTGCGCAGCGAAAACTCGTCCTTGCCAACCACGAAGAACAGGTCCTCGGCCGACCTGAAGCCCAGCTGGCTCGCCAGGTCTTCGAGCTTGATCGCGGTGCGGCCTTCTCGCTGGAGCAGCTTCTCCACCGCCTCACGCCCTCGGGCCACGGCCTCGTGCCGATGTTGTTCGTTGAACCAGGCGCGTACCTTGGCCCGCGCCCTCTGGCCCGCCAGGAAGCCCAGGTCGGGGTTGAGCCAGTCACGCGAAGGCCCGCCTTCCTTGGCGGCGATGATCTCCACCGTCTGGCCGTTCTTGAGCCGCGTGTTCAGCGGCACCATGGCGCCATCGACCCGCGCGCCGCGGCAGCGATGGCCCAGGCTGGTGTGCACGGTGTAGGCGAAATCGACGGGCGTGGCGCCCCGCGTCAGCTCGACCACTGCCGCCTGCGGGGTGAGCACGTAGATGCGGTCCTCGAACAGGCCGGTGCCGGCGCCCGCCAGGTCACGCTCCCACGCGAGCAGCTGCCGCAGCACCGCGATCTTCGCGTCGTATTCGCCACTGGCCGAGACCCCTGCATAGCCTTTGCTGCCGGCTTCCTTGTAAGCCCAGTGCGCCGCGACACCGTGCTCGGCATGCTCGTGCATCGCATGCGTGCGGACCTGGATCTCGATGGGCCGCCCGGCTGCATCCCGGACCACGGTGTGCAGCGACTGGTAGCCATTGGGCTTGGGCCTGGCGATGTAATCGTCGAATTCGCCGGGGATGGGCTCGAAGCGCTCGTGCACCCATGCGAGCGCGGCATAGCACTCGCGCTCGTCGCCGACGATGACACGCAGCGCCCGCACGTCGAAGACGTTCTCGAACTCGAGCGACTTGCCTCGCATCTTCTTGACGATGCTGTAGATGTGCTTGGGCCTGCCGTGCACCTCGGCGCGGATGCCCTGTGCGAGCAGTTCGGCCTCGAGCTGCTGGCGCAGCTGCTCCACGTACTGCTCGCGCTCGGCGCGCTTTTCGTCGAGCAGCCGCGCCACCTGCTTGTAGGTGCCGGGCTCCAGGAAGCGAAAGGCCAGATCCTCCATCTCCCACTTGATCTGCCAGATGCCGAGCCGGTTGGCCAGCGGCGCGAAGACCTCCAGCGCCTCACGTGCCACACCTGGCGGCGCGATCGTGCGCGAAGCGGCATGCCAGCGCAGCGTTTGCAGGCGCGAGGCCAGCCGCAGCATCACCACACGCAAGTCGCGCGAGAACGCTAGCAGCATCTTGCGCACGTTCTCGGCATGTTCGCGTGAATCGGTTGGCGCGTCGTTGTCCCGCGTCTGCCGCTGCACCGCCACCAGCTTCGTGGTCTCGATCGCCAGGGTGGCATAGCTCTCGCCGAAGGCCTTGGCGATGACCTCGTGCGGCCGGTTCAGGTGGGCGCAGGCATACACCAGGTAGCTGGCGGCCTGCATCGCTTCGGAGCCGCCCATCTGCTTGAGGATGGCGGCCACGGCATCGGCATGGACCAGCGTGTTCTCGCCGGTGTCCAGGGTCTCGCCGGAGATCAGCGGTTCGGCGAAGGCCCGGGCCCGGGCCAGCGTGTCGGCCTGTCGTGGCAGCGACTGCTCGGCAGCGGTGACCAGGTCCGAGACCGGGGCGGCCTCGGCCGCCTCACTCGACAGGCTCTTCATCCAGCGGTGGCTCCTGCAGCAGGAACGAGACCACGGCATCGACCTGGGCCGGCGTCACCAGGGTCGGCGCGTGGCCGATGCCCGCGAATTCGATCAGCCGGGCGCGTGGACCGCGCTGGGTCATCTGAACCGCGGTGGCATGCGTGAGCAAGTCGGAATCGGCCCCTCGTATCAGCAGGACCTGGGCGCGGATCTGGTCATACAGCTGCCAAAGCACAGCCTCGCTGGCAGCGGCATCGTCCGGGCGCAGCTGCGACAGGGGCACGGAAATCGCCGGGTCGTAGTGCAAGGTAAAGCCGCCTTCCGGCAGCGGTCGCAGCATGGGCTTGGAGAGCGCCAGCCATTCTTCGGGTGAGTGCGGACCGAACCCGGCGGAGATCACGGCCATCGCGTCGGCCGCATGCTGCACGGTGTCGTAGCGCCCCGCTTTGCCCAGGTACTGCCCGATGCGCTGGAGCGCCTCCCACTGGATCACCGGACCCACGTCGTTGAGCACCAGGCGCCGCACCGGTGCGGGCATCGGCAAGCCCGGCGTACCGCAGACGCCCAGGCCGATGAGGCCGCCCATGCTCGTGCCGACCCAGTCGAACCAGGCGACCGGGGCGGTTCGGTCAAGCTCGTTGCACAGCGCCACCATGTCGGCGGCGTAGGTGGGGATCCGGTAGTGCGTCGGATCCTGCAGCCAGTCACTGTGTCCACGCCCGGCGACGTCCGGGCACACCACGCGCAGCGCCCCCCGCGCGGCACCCAGCAAGGCGCGCGCGAGCACGTCGAAATCACGACCCTGGCGCGAGAGCCCATGCACGCAGACCACCACCTGCGACGCCTGTGGATCACCCCATTGCCAATACGCCATCCGATGCGCACCAGCGGCACTTTGGCAGGTGATGTGGTGCAGGCGCGGCTCGGGCATGGTGCGGATGAAAATGGGGATACTCGGCGCATCCTAATTGAATCGGAGAAGGCAGATGCTCAGAGGCAAGACGGCTCTCGTCACGGGTTCCACCAGCGGCATCGGGCTGGGGATCGCCAAGGCACTCGCGCGCCAGGGCGCACGGATCCTGCTCAACGGGTTCGGCGACGTGCAGGCGCCCAAGGCCGAGATCGCAGCCCTGGGCGTGGAGGTCGACTACCACGGCGCGGACATGAGCCGGCCGGCCGACATCGAACAGATGATGCAGTTCGCGGCCGAGCGCTTCGGCCAGGTCGACGTGCTGGTGAACAACGCCGGCATCCAGCACGTGGCACCGGTGCAGGAGTTCCCGCCCGAGAAATGGGACGCCATCCTCGCCATCAACCTGTCGAGCGCCTTCCACACCACGCGGCTGGCGCTGCCGGCCATGCGGGCCGCCAATTGGGGCCGCATCATCAACGTGGCATCGGTGCACGGCCTGGTCGCCTCGGCCGAAAAGTGCGCCTATGTCTCGGCCAAGCATGCGCTGGTCGGGCTGACCAAGGTGGTGGCCCTGGAGAACGCCACCACCGGCATCACCTGCAACGCGATCTGCCCGGGATGGGTGCTGACGCCGCTGGTGCAAAAGCAGGTGGACGACAAGGCCGCGGCCCATGGCTGGAGCAACGAGGAAGCCACCCGGCGCCTGCTCGGAGAGAAGGAGCCGTCGATGCAGTTCACGACGCCCGAGGAACTCGGCGAGCTGGCCGTGTTCTTCTGCTCTCCGGCCGCGAACAACGTGCGCGGCGTGGCCTGGAACATGGATGGCGGCTGGGCCGCGCAGTAAGGGCCCTCATCCCAGCGCCAACTGGTGCTGGTCGGCGACGATGAACGCGCCGGCGTGTTCGTCGTAGTCGTGGCGCTCCACCTTGCAGCCGCGCGGCTGCCCCGGATCGGCCGCGTGCCAGTGGATCAGGTTGAGGGAGTTCGCCGTTCCCCAACGCACCCGGCGCGACAAGGCCGTTCCAGCCTGCACGCACCACAGCGGGCTTGCGCCGGTCGCGCCGCACTGGCGGCTCACTTCCACCACGTAGGGCAGATGGATGTGTCCGCCCAGCACCAGGTCGGCACCGGCTTCGGCCCACGCCTTGAGTGCGGCGTCCGCGCCTATCAGGCGGTCGTGCTGGTCGCCGGCGCGGATCACTGCCGCCGGCTGGTGGGTCACCACGATGCGCAACTGCCCGGGCGATCTCGCCGAGGCCAGTCGACGGGCTACCGCGTCCACCTGCAGCGACGACACCTCGCCGTCGGTGTGGCGTTGCGGCCGGGTGGTGTTCACTCCGATCACCAGGCAATCCTCCAGCTCCAGCACGGGCTCGAGCTCGGTCCCGAAGGCATGCGTGTAGCGGCGGTACGGCTGCAAGAAGCGAAGTGCCAGGTTGTAGAGCGGAATGTCGTGGTTGCCCGGCAGCACCAGACGCGGCTGGCGACCCAGCTCGTCGAGCAACCGCCGAGCAGCCGCGAACTGCGTGGCGGTGGCGCGCTGGGTCACATCGCCGCTGAGGATCACCGCGTCCGGCCGGCGCTCCTGCACCAGGTCTTTCAGTGCCTGCACGACAGGCGGCTGCTCGGTGCCGAAATGGGTATCGGAGATGTGCAGCAGCAGGCTCACTCCACCTCCACTCGGTCCTCGGCGCACGGCAGCATCAGCGTCAGCGGCTGCTCGCAGACTTCGAAGCGGATCGGCTGAGTCATCACGCCGATCTCGCCATCCGCCGCCACCTTGGTGCGGCGCACGCCACGCATGCGCACGGTGAGCCGCTGGAAGGTGAAGCTTTCCAGCTGGTCGGCCTCGCCCAGGCGACCCAGCGCGCCGCGAAGCAGCAGGCCCAGCATGGCCCAGGTGCCGATGGGCCTGAGCACCAGTGCCGCAAGCGATCCGTGCCCCACGTCTTTGACCAACCCGGCGTCCAGTCCCAATCGGGCGAGCTGCAGGGGGTTGTTGCCCACGAAGATCATGGGCGTGCGCAGCTGTCGCACCTGACCATCCGCCTCGACCTCCACCCGCAGCTGGTGCCGCCAGCGGACCAGCGTGGCCAGCGCAGCGGCCAGGGCCACCCAGCGGCGGCGGCCGAAGCGCTCGAGGAAGTCCTCCCGGTCATCGAGCAGCTGCGGGTACATGCCCAGGCTGGCATTGACCAGGAACAGGCGCGAGTTCACCGCCCCCACGTGCACCTGCCGCGGCTCGGCGCGCGCCAGTGCCTTGACGGCACGTTCGAGATCCTGCGGGATGCCGTGCACTCGGCAGAAGTAGTTGAAGGTGCCCTGTGGAATGGCACCCATGACGCAGCCCGCTTGATGCGCTGCCTGGGCCGCGGTGGTGATGGTGCCGTCCCCACCGACGGCGACCAGCACGGCGTCCTCGCGGCGCGCACGCTCGGCTGCCGCCCGGCAGGTCGAGTCCAGCTGCCCCGGATCGCGCACCTCGATGAAGTCGAAGTCGGCGCCGGCCTCGCGCAACCCCTGCTCGATCGCGCCGCGGCGCTCGGCCGCGTCGGCCGCGCCCGAACCCGACGCCGGGTTCATGATGACGAGCAGGCGCTTCATCGAGCACCCACCGGTGCATTCATCTGGATGGATCCCGAGACATTGACACGGACGGTCGTCCGCCCGGCCTCCACCGGCACGGGCGAGTCGGCGGTGGCGGCCCGGGCTTCCATCGCCAACATGCGCGGACGCGGCGGTGGACCCTGCTCGTTCGAATCGACGCTGGCTTCCCGCAGGACATAGCCGCCGAAGCCGAAGGCACGGGCCAGCTCGGTGGCTTTTGCCCGGAATCGCTGGATGGCTTCGTGCTGCGCGCGAGCCTCGGCTTCACGCAGCCGCTCGCGACTGAGGCCGAACTCGACGCCGGCCACGGTCATCGATTCGATGCGACCGGCCGCGCGGGTGATCCGTGCGATGTCCTGTCCCTCGAGCAGGATTTCGGCAGTGCCCGTCCACGATTGGATGCGCCCGTCGCGCCCGAACCTGGGCTGCACGTTCAATCCGCCGGTGCGCACCTCCATCAGCTGCTCCTGCGCCTGCGGCCGCAGCTGGCCCAGCGCCTGGTCCACGGCGGCCTTCAGCTGTTCCTGCACCGCCTGGGCCACCGGCGCCTCGCGCGTCGTGGACAAGCGCAGGCTGAGCTTGTCCTGTGGCACGTCGACGCTCGCGCTCGTGCTGAAGTTGAGAACATTTTCCGGAACCAGGGGGGTGGCAGGCGGCGTCTGCGCCACGGCGACGAAACTCTGCAGCAGCCATGGCAAGATCAGCGCAGCTACGCGCAAGTCGGGTTTCATGCGGTCTTTCTTATTCATAGAAGATGTGCAATTCGCTTGCCGGGGAGCGTACGCGAGCCCAATGTCCCTGCGTCCTGCTGGGGCAACTTTTGTAACCCTGTGTGAGGCACCGGGCAAAACATCGCACGACATGCAACAAGCGGCTCAAAATGGCCACTGTTACAAATGAACTTGTGGAATGCCGATGAACCAAAATGCAGCCCGCACAGACAAGATCCTCGTCGTCGATGACGACGCCCGGATTCGCGACTTGCTGCGCCGCTACCTCACGCAAGAAGGCTTCGAGGTCATCCTTGCGGAAGACGGCAAAGCCCTCAACCGGTTGATGCTTCGCGAGACGGCCGACTTGATCGTGCTGGACCTGATGATGCCGGGCGAAGACGGCCTGTCGATCTGCCGGCGCCTTCGTGCAGCCAACGACCGCACCCCCATCATCATGCTGACGGCCAAAGGCGAAGATGTGGATCGTATCGTCGGGCTCGAGGTGGGCGCCGACGATTACCTCGGCAAGCCTTTCAATCCGCGCGAACTGCTGGCGCGCGTCCATGCGGTGCTGCGGCGGCGCCCGGTGCAGGAAGCGCCCGGTGCTCCCTCCAGCGAGAACGAGGTGGTCAATTTCGGCCCCTTCGCCTTCGACCTGGGTGCCCGCACCTTGCGCAAGAACGGCGACGAACTGCCCTTGACCACCGGCGAATTCGCCATGCTCAAGGCGCTGGTGCGTCATCCGCGGCAGCCCCTGTCGCGGGAGAAGCTCGCACAACTGGCGCGCGGCCGTGAGTTCGAGCCGTTCGATCGCAGCCTCGACGTGCAGGTCTCGCGCCTGCGCAAGCTGGTCGAGACCGATCCCGCTGCACCGCGTTATATCCAGACCGTCTGGGGCGTGGGCTACGTGTTCGTGCCGGACGGTGCTGGCTGATCTATTTGAACCGTGCCTCGCGACGAGTCGCAGGACTCCAGGAAAGCCCGAGCCTTGCTCAGCGCACATAGCCGCCCCATCGAACCACCCATGAGCGGGCCCGTCCCGCTCGAAACTGCACCAGCCCCGCTGGAGAGCCGGCCCCGGGTGGGGCTTTCGCTCTTCTGGCGCACGTTCTTCTTGCTGTCGCTGCTGCTGATCGGCTCGATCGTTGCGTGGCTGCAGACCTTCCGCGCCCTCGAGTTCGAGCCGCGCGCGATGCAGACCGCGCAACAGATCGCGTCTCTGGTCAACCTCAGCCGGGCGGCCCTCCAGTATTCGGATGCCATTGCGCGCGTCTCGCTCATCAAGGCCTTGGCCGAGCGCGAGGACATGCGCATCATGCCGCGCAAGACGACTGATCGTTACACCGTATTCGACTCGGCGTCCATGGACCAGAACATCGCCCGCGAGCTGATGTCGCGGCTCGGTCCCGGCACGCTGCTGGCGGCGAGCGTCAACGGCGAAGCAGGCCTGTGGGTGGGATTCACCATCGGTGAGGATTCGTACTGGCTGCTGATGGACCGCACACGCTTTTCGCGCGTAGGCGGTCGCACCTGGCTGATCTGGCTGGTGACGGCGGCTGGACTGTCCCTGGCCGGTGCGGCGCTGATCGCACGGCTGATCAACCGCCCGCTCAAGCAACTGTCTTTTGCGGCCAGCCGCGTGCGCGACGGCGACTTCGACGCGAGCCGCCTGGACGAGAAGGCCGTCACCAGCGAGATCCGCGAGGTGAACATCGGGTTCAACCGCATGGCGCAGCAGTTGGCCAAGATCGAGCAGGATCGCGCCGTCATGCTGGCGGGCATCTCGCACGACCTGCGCACGCCGCTGGCCCGGTTGCGGCTTGAAACCGAAATGAGCGTGGCCGACCAGGATGCACGCGACCACATGGCCGCTGACATCGACCAGCTCGACGCCATCATCGACAAGTTTCTCGACTACGCCCGGCCCGACCACACCGAGCTCCGGCGCGTGAGCCTCAACGATGTGATCCAGGCCTGCGTGTACGCCGTGCAAGACCAGGGCGACATGCGCATCAACGTCGACATGCCGCGCAACATGTATGTGCTGGCGGACGAAGTCGAGCTCGCACGCGTGATCTCGAACCTGCTTGAAAACGCCCGCCGCTATGGCAAGACGCCCGACACCGGCATCGCGGTGGTCGACATCGCAGCGAAGACGCGCAATGACTGGGTGCTGCTGAAGGTGCGCGACCACGGCCCCGGCGTGGCCCCCGAAGCCTTGCCCAACCTCATGAAGCCCTTCTTCCGCGGTGACACCGCCCGAACGGCGGCCACGGGTGCGGGGCTCGGCCTGGCCATCGTGGACAAGACCGTGCAGCGCATGGGCGGTGTCTTCGCCCTCGCCAACACGAGTTCAGGCGGTCTGGCCGCCCACATCAAGCTGCAGCGCGCCCGCACGCAGAACGCCACGGAGCCTTCAGCGGCAGCGGACGGCCGCTCACCGGCGGCCCAACGCCGGTAAAGCCGCCGGGACAAGCTGGCAAGGCCGCGGCGAGAGTCTCAGCGGTCAGATTGCTGCTCGGGGTGACGGGCCGGACCCGCCCCCATGCGGGCGTCTCCACGCCGCTCGCCATCCATGCGGGCCGCCTGGGCGTCGACTCGCAGCTCGTTGCGTACCTGGCGCACTTCACTGTAGTTTTCGCGGACCAGGCGCTCGGCATGGAGCTTCGCCTCCTCGGAAGGCACCACGCCACGGAGCGTGACCACGTTGTCCAGGCTATGCACCTTGATGTCCTGAGCGCTCAGGTTCTCCTCGGCGGCCAGTCGCATATTGATGCGGGCAATCAGCGCAGCGTCCCCGATGGCTTCGGCGATGCCGCGGTTACTCTCGCCCGTCGGGGCATACACGCCCGGCTTCACGTTGCCTACGGGGGCGTAGTCTCTTTCTCGGGCCTGGGCCGCTGACTCGCGGGAGTCCGTCGCGGTCGCCTCGGCCGCAGCGTGGCCTGCGCTCAAAGCCAGCAGGACAGCGACCGATGACGCGGCCATCAGGCGCTTGGATCGAAGCTGATGCATGGCAGTGTCCTTTCATCGGTGAGCGGGCAACGCGCCCGCGACGGCCCACTTTGCAGCCGTCCGTCCACCTGGCAGGTGGGCCGGCCCTGGCGTCTGCCGTAGGAAGGGCTGGCGGACCGCGTTGCGATGCAGCGACCGGAAGAGTCGGCCGGTGCGCGGTGGCCGTGCCAGCGAAGGACTACATGAGAAGGTGATGCTCACCTTCAGCTTGGCCGCAGTAGTCCCCCACGAAAAAAAGAGCAGGCTGCACCTGCTCTTTTTTCTCAGCAGCGGATCGTCATCGGGACAGGAAGCGCGCGGGGTCGACGGGGCGTCCCTGTCGCCGAATTTCGAAGTGCAGCTTGACTCGATCGGCGTCCGACGATCCCATCTCGGCGATCTTCTGGCCCTTGCGAACCATCTGGTCTTCTTTCACCAGCAGCGTCTGGTTGTGCGCGTACGCGGTGAGATAGGTGTTGTTGTGTTTCAGGATGACGAGATTGCCATACCCGCGCAAGCCGGCGCCGGCATAGACCACCCGTCCGTCGGCCGCGGCTGTGACCGGGTCACCCGCCCGCCCCGCGATGTCGAGTCCCTTGTTGCGCGCCTCGTCGAAGGCGGCGATCACCTGGGTGTTGCCGGGGGCGGGCCAGCCCCAAGCGACGTCCTCGTCCGACGAGGGGACCGGGGCGCTGGGCGCAGGAATGGTGGGTGCCGGTGCCGGTGCCGGTGCCGGTGCCGGTGCCGGTGCCGGTGCCGGAGGCGATGCGGGTGCGGCCGGCGTGGCAGCAGTGGTGCCGGTCGCGCCTGGCGTCGGTGCGGTCGCGCCAGGTGCGGCGGCAGCGCCACGCGCCTGGCCAGACTGGGGCGCCACCGGCGCAGCGGCCATCGGAGAAGGTGGCACAGGACGAGTGACCACGCCGTCCGGTGTGGCGGTGGCCGGCGCCGTGGCGGCAGTAGCCGCGGCGACGGCAGGCCCCACCGGCGCCACCACGCGCAGCACCTGGCCCACTTCGATCAGGTTGGGGTTGTCCAGGTTGTTCCAGCGCTGCAGGTCGCGAACCGTGGATCCGGTGTCGAGCGCGATGCGGATCAGGGTGTCGCCGGGCCGAACGGTGTAGTAGCCCGGCTTGCCGGCGTTCTCGGCGCCCGGCAGCACGCGGGGAGCCTCGGCCACCACGGCGGGCTGCGGCGTCGACGTCGGTGCAGCGGCTGGTTGCGTGGCGCTGCGAACCATGGCACTGCGGTCTTCGATCGGTGCGGGTCCACGCGCGCGCGACGCGCAACCCGAGAGCACCGCTACCGCCAGCAGGATGAAAACGGGATTCCGAACCTGCCTCGGAAGCTGTGACATGTTGTGCAATTCCTTCAAGCGATTCCAGATTTTAGAGGGACGAAATGAACAGCCTCGAGCACGCTTCGCTTGAGGCCGGCGGTGGTCTTTTCCAGCACCACGAGGGCTTGCGCACCTCCGGTCATGACACTGGGCGCGACGATGCGCGCGCCGAACGCGAGCTGCTCGATCCATGCCGACGGAATGGACTCGCCGCCCGCCGCCGAGATGATTCCGGCGTACGGCCCGCCTTTGGCAAAGCCGACCATGCCGTCACCGAACAGGAGATGCACATTGGGGACCCGCAGCGGCCGCAGGTTGGCGCGCGCCTTCTCGTGCAGCCCCCGCAGCCGCTCGATGCTGTAGACCTCGCGCGAGACGCGTGCCAGCACGGCCGCCTGGTAGCCGCAGCCGGTGCCGATCTCCAGTACGCGGCCCAGGCGACCGTGCTCGTCGCACTGGCCGCCAAGCAGGAGTTCGATCATGCGCGCCACCACGTTGGGCTTGGAGATCGTCTGTCCCAGACCGATCGGCAGGCTGGTGTCCTCGTAAGCCTGGTTCACCAGCGCGCTGTCGACGAAGGCATGGCGCGGCACCTCGCCCATGGCCTGCAGCACGCGGCTGTCGGCGATGCCCTGGGCGGCGAGCTTGCGCACCATGCGGGCGCGAACCGCCGCGGAGTCCAGCCCGAGACCGCTGGCCTGGGTCGTCTTCGACACGACGGGTTGCGCGGGCGCTCCCGTGCCGCGCCGGATCGGGATCACCGCGGCAGGAATGGGCAAGCGTGCTGGAAAGGTGGGACGGCGCGTCATGGGTTGGCGCCGAAGCCCTGCACGTGACGCGTCCAGTCTCCGAGGCCCTCGTAGTCGGTGAGATCCACTTGCAGGGGAGTGACGGAGATGTTGCCTTGCGCCGTGGCGTGGAAATCGGTCCCTGGCGCACCGTCCTTGGCGGCACCGGCAGCACCGATCCAGTACAGCGTGCCACCACGCGGGCTGGCCTGCGAGATCACGTTCTCGGCCGCGTGCCGGCGCCCGAGCCTGCACACCTCGAACGAGCCGAGCGATTCGAGCGGCCGGTTCGGAATGTTCACGTTCAGCAGGAAGGGCGTGGCGCCCGCTTGCAGGCCTTGCTGCATCACGCGCTGCACCAGCTCGCGCGCCTTGTGGGCCGCCGCATCGAGATGGGCCCATCCCTTTTCGACCTGAGAGAAGGCAATCGCCGGAACACCGAACAGGTAGCCCTCCATCGCGGCTCCGACGGTGCCGGAGTAGATGGTGTCGTCGCCCATGTTGGCGCCGTTGTTGATGCCGCTCACCAGCAGGTCGGGCCGATATCCGAGCAACCCGGTGAGCGCGATGTGCATGCAGTCGGCGGGCGTGCCGTTGACGTAGCGAAAGCCGCGCGCCCCTTCGTACACGGTGAGCGGCTGGTTCAAGGTGAGCGCATTGGACTTTGCGCTGTTGTTGTGTTCGGGGGCGATGACTTCGACCTCACCCAGGTCCTTCAGCGCGTCGTGCAGCGCGATGATGCCCGGGGCCTGGTAGCCGTCGTCGTTTGAAATGAGGATTTTCATGGGCAAGCAGATGCAAACGATTTTAGAAGCGCTTGCGCCCCTCTCCTCACCTGAACTCATCCGAACAGCGACTGCCGACACATCGAGGCACGATTGTTCACGCCCCACCTCGCTTGCAGACGAAGAAGCTCAGGCGTCCTGAAAAGGAGCCGAGTTCGCCGGCTATAATGCCGGACTCGACGGTGGCTGTAGCTCAGTTGGTAGAGTCCCAGATTGTGATTCTGGTCGTCGTGGGTTCGAGTCCCATCAGCCACCCCACCATTTGAAGCCCCGGCAAGTCCGGGGCTTCGTCTTTTGTGCATCACGCACATCAACGGCACGAGACGCGCGAGCCGGCCGCCAGGTCGGCTCGCGGCTCGCCCTCAACGGCGGATGGCGTTCACCGGGGGGTCTCGGCGCCCAGTTGCGGCTTCGGCGCGCGAATCTGCACGTCGTAACGCTTCTGGAGCATCTCGTAGTACGCGCGAGCTTCCGCCTGCGCCACCCATTGAGCGACCTGCTGGCGTTCCTGCTGGGTCACGTCATCGGCGCGTGCCTCGCGCGGAACCACCTCCAGCACCTTGACCACCGCGTAGCCGTCCCTGCCCAGGTCGACGCCCACCGCGCCAGGCAACTTGCCCGGATCGGCGCGCAGTGCCGATTCGACGACGGCTTCAGGCAGGTTGCGCGGGGTTTCGCGCGAGATGACCATGGGCTCGGGAAGCTTCACCGAGCCAGGATCCGCCTTCAGCGCCTCCAGTTGCTTGACGCCCGCTTCACGCGCGAGCTCGATGCCTCGCGCCATCTTGAGTTGCTCGCGGGCACGATCTTTCACCTGCTCGAGCGGCAGCACCTGGGCGGGCTGGTGATTCACGACCCGCGCCGATACCAGCTGATTGGGTCCGACTTCGATGGCATCGGTGTTGCGCTTGCGCGAAATGCTTTCGGGCGAGAACAGGGCATTGAGCAGCTTCGGGTTGGACAGCACGCCTTGCGCGCCGGGAGCCGGTTCGCGCTGCACGCCGCTGGCGGTGCGCAGCTGGAGCTTGAAGCGTTCGGCCACCGGCTTCAGGGCCTCGGCCTGCTCGTACACCGCGTTGCTGAAGGCGTCGGCCATCTCCGCGAATTTGCGCTGCGCCTGCTGCTTCTTGAGCTCGGCCTCGAGCTGGGGACGCACCTCGGCGAATGTCTGCTGCTTGGGCGCGCGCACATCGGTGAGCTGGATGATGTGATAGCCGAAGTCCGTCTCCACCACCTCGGAGATCTCCCCCTTCTTCAGGTTGAAGGCCGCCTCTTCGAAGGGCTTGGTCATGGCCCCGCGGGTGAAGAAGTCGAGGTCACCACCACGCGCTGCCGAGCCCGGGTCTTGCGAGTTCTTGCGGGCGAGTTCGGCAAAGCTGGCGGGCGACTTCTTCACCTGCGCCAGCAGTTCTTCTGCCTTGCGTTTTGCGGCCTCACGCTCGGCCGCGGGAGCCGAAGCGGGCGCCGCCACCAGGATGTGGCTGGCGCGGCGCTCTTCGAGGCCGGCCTGGCGGGCCATGTTCTGCTCGAAATAGGTCTTGAGGTCGTCCTCGTTGATGCGGATGTCGCGCATGACCGACTCGAGGTCGAGCACCACATATTCGATGTCCACCTGTTCCGGCGCCTGGAACTGCTGCGTGTTGGCCTTGTAATACGCCTCGACCTCGGCATCGGTCGGCGTGACGCGCTTGGCGAATTCCGCGGGCTCGAAACGCTCCACCTGCACCTTGCGCCGCTGCAGGAAGGCATCGAGGATGGCCTGCGCCTGCGAAGGCGGCACCAGGCTGCTGGCGGCCAGGCCGCCGAGCACCTGCCGGTTGGACAGGTCGGCGCGCAACTGGTTTTCGAACATCTCGGGCGTCATGCCCTGCTGCGCCGCGAGTTGCCGATAGCGCGCCATGTCGATCTGGCCGTCCGGGCCGCGCAGGGACGCGATCACCGGGTGGTTCTGCAGTTCACCCGCGAGCCGCTGGTCCCCGGTGAATAGGCGCGCATCACTGGCCGCCGCGCGAATGACACGGTCCCGCACCAGGGCCTCCAGCGTGCCGTAGCGCGCCTGCGGCGTATCGAGCAGCTTGATGTCCAGGTTGGGCATGGCCTCGCGCATGCGGTCGACCTCGCGCCGGTGCGCGGCCTCCCATTCGCTTTCGCGGATGTCCTCGCCGGCCACTTTGGCGACCACCGGGCCGCGGTCGTTCATGCGGGTGTACCCCTCGATGCCGAACAGCACGAACGAGGGGATGATCAGCAGGAACAAAATGAACATCAAGACACGGTTGTTCTTGCGGATGTACTCAAACATGTCGACTCTCTTGGCGCGGTGCGCGTCGCTCTGGCGAAAAGACAAAAGGCGAACCTGAAGGTCCGCCTTTGCATGGATGGTGGGTGCTGACGGGCTCGAACCGCCGACCTACGCCTTGTAAGGGCGCCGCTCTACCAACTGAGCTAAGCACCCCACCGAAAGTTCCAGATCAATTCAGCGCATCCTTGAGCGCCTTACCGGGCCGGAACTTGGGTACCTTGGCGGCTTTGATTTTAATCTCGTCGCCGGTGCGGGGATTGCGGCCGCTGCGCGCAGCCCTCTTGCCAACGGCGAAGGTTCCGAAACCGACCAGGGAGACCGAGCCGCCTTTGCGCAGAGTCGTCTTGACGGCGCCGATCATGGACTCCAGTGCGCGGGTGGCTGCCGCCTTGGAGATGTCGGCGTGCTTGGCAATGTGATCGATCATCTCGGTCTTGTTCACGGGTACCCCTCATTGGTGATGAATAGCAGTCCGGTCGCCCTTGATCATCGGCCGACGCCTCCCCGACCCGCGAACTCGTCGCGGGCGCCAGATGAACAGGGAGGGTCGTACGTTGCAGCTGAGCCAGGCGGCCGCCGGAGGTGATTAAAGCCACCGCCCCAGGCGGTGTCAATACGGCCTGCGGCATTACAACAGGCTACCTCCGGCGCCCTGCGCAGCGGCCTCACAGGGCCGCGGCGATGTCGCGCCCGACGTCGTCGGTGCGGCCGGTGCCGCCGATGTCGGGTGTGCGCGCGGCGCCGCTGCCAGGGCGCAGCGCCTGCTCGATCGCCGCCAGGATCGCATCGTGCGCGTCCTTGTAGCCCAGGAACTCCAGCATCATCGCGCCGCACCAGATTTGCCCGATAGGGTTGGCCACTCCCTTGCCCGCGATGTCCGGCGCCGAGCCATGCACCGGCTCGAACAGGGACGGAGAACTGCGGTCCGGGTTCAAATTGGCGCTGGGAGCGATACCGATGGTGCCGGTGCAGGCGGGGCCGAGGTCGGACAGGATGTCTCCGAACAGGTTGCTGGCCACCACCACGTCGAAGAAGTCCGGCCGCTGCACGAAGTGCGCCGTGAGGATGTCGATGTGGAACTTGTCCACGTTCACCTGCGGGTAGGCGCGAGCCATGGCCTCCACGCGCTCGTCCCAGTAAGGCATGGTGATCGCGATGCCGTTGGATTTGGTGGCGCTGGTGAGGTGCTTCTTGGGCCGCGACTGGGCGAGCTCGAAGGCGAAGCGCAGCACCCGGTCCACGCCGAAGCGCGACATCACGGTTTCCTGCATCACGATCTCGCGCTCGGTGCCTGCGTACATCCGCCCGCCGATGCTGGAGTACTCGCCTTCGGTGTTCTCGCGCACGATGTACATGTCGATCTCGCCTGGTTGGCGAGGGCTGCCGTCACGGCGTACGACCGGGGCCATGATGCCGGGCATGAGGCGCGCCGGCCGCAGGTTGATGTACTGGTCGAACTCGCGCCGGAACATCAGGAGCGAGCCCCAGAGCGACACGTGGTCGGGGATCTTCTCGGGCCAGCCGACGGCGCCGAAATAAATCGCGTCGTGACCGCCGATGCGGTCCTTCCAGTCGTCCGGCAGCATCTTGCCGTGCCGCTCGTAGTACTCCCAGCTCGAGAAGTCGAAGTGGTCGAATTGCAGGTCGATGCCGAAGCGCGAGGCCGCCGATTCCAGCACGCGAATGCCCTCGGGCATGACCTCCTTGCCGATGCCGTCGCCCGCGATGACAGCGATGCGGTGCTTGCTCATTTCATGTACTCCTGAGAAAAGGCAGGGCCTCGGACAGCACCTCCTGCGGCGCCTCCTCGGCCAGGTAGTGGCCGCATGGCAGGCTGCGGCCCGTCACGCGCACGGCCCGCTCGCGCCACAGCGCCAGCACGTCGAAACAGGTTTCGAGCACACCGCGCCGGCCCCACAACACGTGTAGCGGCTGCTCGATGCGTCGGCCCCCGGCGATATCCGCGCGGTCGTGTTCGAGGTCGATGCCGGCGCTGGCACGGTAGTCGGCACACATGCCGCGCGCGCTGCCGGGAAGCTGGATCCAACGCTCGTACTCGGCCAGTGCGGCGGGATCGAACAGCGCCAGGCCGCCAGGCCTGCTGCCCATCACGCTGCGCAGGTAGCGCACCGGATCGGATTCGATCAGCGCCTCAGGCAGGGGCGGCGGCTGGATCAAGAAGAACCAGTGCCAGTAGGCCCGTGCGAAGGCCTCGCTGGTGTGCTGGTACATGCCCAGCGTGGGAGCGATATCCAGCAGCAGCAGGCGGTCCACCGCTCCAGGATGGTCCGCCGCCAGGCGGTGCGCCACACGGGCACCGCGATCGTGGGCGAGCACGGCGAAGCGATCGAAGCCCATCGAATGCATCACGTGCAGCGCGTCGGCGGCCATCTCGCGTTTGCTGTATGCCGCGCTCCCCTGCCCCGGCTCTGGCCGGGCCGAATCACCGTAACCGCGCAGGTCCATCAGGACCACCGTGAACTCGCGCGCCAGCTCCGGAGCGACGCGGTGCCACATGGACATGGTCTGGGGGTGTCCGTGCATCAGCAACAAGGGCGCGCCCTGCCCGCCGCGCCGTACGTGGAGCCGCACACCGGCGCGGTCCACCTCATGGGGAATGAAGTCTTGCAGCATGCCGCGATTCTGGAGCCGTGGAGGGATCAGGCAATCACGAGCGGCCCGTCCGCACGACGAGGCTGACCCCGATGGCGGTCAGCGCCACCCCGGCCACGGTGAGCGCCGTGATCGGCTCGCCGAAAAGCACCCAGGCCATCAGTGCGGTGGTGGGCGGCACGAGATACATCAGGCTGGTGACCGAGGTCGCCACGCCGCGCTGGATCAACAGGTACAACAGCGAACTGCCGCCCAGCGTGAGGACCAGCACCGACCAGGTCATGGCACCGGTGAGCTCGAGGTTGAGCGATCCGGAGGGCAGCCACCAGCGCATGGCCTCCCGCTCGAGCAGCGCAAACGGCAGCGTGATGACAAAGGCAGCCGCGAGCTGGACCAGGTTGGCGGTGCGCACATCGCAGGGCTGCACGAATCGCTTCTGGTAGAGGGTGCCTGCGGTGATGCTCAGGAGTGCCATGCCCGCCATCAGCAGGTTGGCCGAATTGACCTCACCGAGGCCCAGCTTCTGCCACACCACCAGCAGGAGTCCGCCCAGGCCGAGCGCGAGGCCCGTCCACTGTCGGCTCGACACCGATCCGCCCGCGCTCGAGACCCACAGCGCGGTGAGCACGGGCTGCAGGCCGACCAGCAAGGCCGCCAGGCCGGCACCCATGCCGCCCTTGACGGCGGCCCACACACCGCCCAGGTAGCCCGCATGCATGAGCACACCGGTCACGCCCAGATGCAGCCATTGCCTGCTGCCGGACGGCCATACGGCCCGCGCCAGAGCGGCCCAGGCCAGGAACGACAGCACCGAGAGGCCATAGCGGATCGCCAGGAAGGTCATCGGCGGCCCATGCGGCATGCCGTAGCGCGCCACGATGAAGCCGGTGCTCCAGATCAGCACGAACACCGCGGGCATCGAACGCAACAGCAAGTCCTGGCGCGCGTTTGTCGGCAGGGCCGCCGTCATGTCAGTTCTCCCATACGCTGCATCACTCCGGCCGCGTGATCACTTGACGCGCTTGCGGATCTCAGGGAGCGCCTTGCGCAGGTAGTACACCATCGACCAGACCGTGAGGACCGCCGAGATCCAGATCAGCCAGGCTCCCCAGGTGCCCGTGTGCAGCGCCCCGAAAAGCACGCCATCGAACAGCAGGAAAGGGATGGCCACCATCTGGACGGTGGTCTTGACCTTGCCCAGCATGTGAACCGCCACGCTGCGCGAGGCGCCGATGTGCGCCATCCACTCGCGCAAGGCGGAAATGGCGATTTCGCGGCCGATGATGATGAGGGCGACGAACACGTCGGCGCGCCCGAGGTTGACCAGCACCAGGAGCGAAGCGCTCACCAGGAACTTGTCCGCAACGGGATCGAGAAAGGCGCCGAAGGCGGAGGTCTGGTTCAGGCGCCGGGCCAGGTAGCCGTCCAGCCAATCGGTGAGCGCGAAGGCAATGAACATGACCGTGGCCACCAGGTTCTGCAGGCGCGGCTCCAGCCCGACGTAAAACACACCGACGAGGAGCGGAATGGCGACGATGCGCGTCCAGGTCAGGATCGTCGGGAGGGTCAGGAACATGGGCGCGATTCTGGCACGGCCGTGCTGTGCGCCCGGGTCAGTGCAGGGCGCGATAAATCTGCTCGGCCAGGTCACGCGAGATGCCTTCGACGGTGGCGATGTCGTCCACCCCCGCGGCGGCCACGCCGCGGATGCCGCCGAAGCGCTGCAATAGCCGCGCACGCTTCTTGGCTCCGACCCCGGGTATCTCCTCCAGCGTGCTGCCGCCCACGCGCACCCGAGCACGCCGTGCGCGCATGCCGGTGATCGCGAAACGGTGCGCTTCGTCGCGGATCTGGGCCACCAACATGAGGGCGGCGGAATCCTTGCCCAGGTACACCGAGGGACGGCCGTCGGCGAACACCAGCTCCTCCAGACCCACCTTGCGGCCCTCCCCTTTCTTGACACCGACGATGACCGACAACTCGAGCCCCAGTTCGGCGAAGACCTCGCGCGCCATCCCGACCTGGCCTTTGCCGCCGTCGATCAGCACGAGATCGGGCAGGCGGGTCGCGGCGCCGGTCGATCCGCGCGCGAAGCGCCGGGCCGGCGTCGCAGCCGCCTCGGCGGCTTCCGGTTCGCCACCAGCCTGCGGCACCGCGGCTTGCGGTGGCGAGGCGTCGGGCGGGTCGCGGCCGACCTCGGCCAAGCGGCCATAGCGGCGGGTGAGCACCTGGCGCATGGCGGCGTAGTCGTCACCGGGCGTGATGTCATCGATGTTGTAGCGCCGGTATTCGCCGTTCTGCATCTTGTGGTGGTGGAACACCACGCACGAGGCCTGGGTGGCCTCGCCGGCCGTGTGGGACACGTCGAAACATTCGATGCGCAGCCCGTCCAGGTCGTCCGGCGTGAGCTCCAGCGCCTCGACCAGCGCCCGCGTGCGAGCCTGCTGCGAGCCCTCCTCCGCAAGCAATCTCGCGAGCTGGAGCGCTGCGTTTTTCTCGGCCATCTCCAGCCAGATGCGACGCTGCTCGCGGGGATTGTGCACCGCGCCCAGCCGGATGCCCGCCTGTTGCGACAAGGCATCGATCAGTGCCCGGTCCACGGCATGGCTGGTGATCAGGGCCGGCGGCACCGGCACGTTGAGGTAGTGCTGGGCGATGAAGGCTTCCAGGACCTGGACCTCCGCCGGGCGAGCCGGGGCCGCGTCGGCCGCATCGTCCAGCGCCTCGACCGCCATCGCGTCCTCCACGTGCGTGGGAAAGTAGGGTCGATCGCCCAGGTGGCGCCCCCCGCGCACCATGGCCAGGTTCACGCAGGCCTTGCCGCCTTGCACCCGCACGGCCAGGATGTCCACGTCCTTGTCAGATGCCGTCTCCACCGACTGCTGGTGCAGCACGCGCGACAGCGCGCTGACCTGGTCGCGCAGCTGCGCGGCCTGCTCGAACTCCAGCCGTTGCGCGTGTTCGGTCATACGCGACTCCAGCGCATGCAGCACGCCCTGCGCATCGCCACGCAGGAAGGCCTCGGCGTCGGCGACATCGCGCTGGTAGGAGTCCGCGGACACCAGTCCGACGCACGGGCCCGAGCAGCGCTTGATCTGGTGCAGCAGGCAGGGTCGCGTGCGGTTGGCGAACACCGTGTCCTCGCAGGTGCGCAACCGGAAGACCTTTTGCAGCAGCTGGATGGATTCCTTGACCGCCCAGGCGCTCGGATAGGGGCCGAAGTAGCGATGCTTGCGATCGACCGCGCCGCGGTAGTAAGCCACCCGCGGGAACTCGGCCGCGCCCTGCCCGTCGGCACCGAGCTTGTCGGCGGCGCCGGTGATCTTCAGGTAGGGATAGCTCTTGTCGTCGCGGAACAGGATGTTGAACCGCGGGTTGAGCGCCTTGATGAGGTTGTTTTCGAGCAGCAGCGCCTCGGCCTCGGAGCGCACCACCGTGGTCTCCATTCGCGCGATGCGGCTGATCATGTGGCCGATGCGGGTGCCGCCGTGGTTCTTCTGGAAGTAGCTGGAGACGCGCTTCTTGAGGTTGCGCGCCTTGCCCACGTAGAGCACGCCACCGTCGGCATCGAAATATCGGTAGACCCCTGGCAGCTGCGGCAGGGCCGCGACCTGCGCCAGGAGTTGTTCGGAATGCACCACGGACATGCGCCCTATTATCCCGGGAGCATGCGCTGGGACATCTTCTGCAAAGTCATCGACAACCATGGCGATCTGGGCGTGTGCTGGCGCCTGGCGGCCGAACTCGCCGGCCGTGGCGAGTCGGTGCGGCTCTGGGTCGACGAGCCCGCCGCGTTGGCTTTCATGGCCCCCCGGGGCGCGCCTCGGGTCGAGGTGTTGCGCTGGCAGGAAGCGTCGGCGGCGCATTCGCCCGCGCAGGTGGTGGTGGAGGCCTTCGGCTGCGATCCGCACGAGGCCTACCTGGTCGCCCTGGCCGAGCGCACCCGGCGCGAACAGCGGCAGCCGGCATGGATCAACCTCGAGTACCTCAGTGCCGAAGCATGGGTCGAGCGCTGCCACGGATTGGCCTCGCCCGTGCTGAGCGGGCCGGCCAAAGGCCTGACCAAGAAGTTCTTCTATCCCGGCTTCACACCGCTGACCGGCGGGCTGATTCGTGAACAGGCCCTGGCAACTCGCCAGGCGGCGTTCGACCGCGCCGCCTGGTTGCGTGCGCGATCGCTGCCGCCGGAAGGAGAGAGGCTCATCAGCCTCTTTTGCTATGAGCCGCCCGTCGAACCGCTGCTGATGCAGCTGGCGCGGGGCGAGCCCACGCGGCTGCTGGTCACGGAAGGCCGCGCTCGCGCCGCCACCGGGCGTGCCATGCGCGAGCTCGACGCGCGGCAACCCGGCTGGAACGCTTCCGGCACCCTGCGAACGAGCTTTTTGCCGCTGATGAGCCAGGAGCAGTTCGATGAGCTGCTCTGGACCTGCGACCTGAACTTCGTGCGCGGCGAAGACTCGCTGGTGCGTGCGCTCTGGGCCGGCCAGCCCCTGGTCTGGCAGATCTACCCGCAAGAGGACGGGGTCCACCGCGACAAGCTGGATGCGTTCCTCGACCGCCTTGCGGCGCCACCGTCGCTGCGCGCCTTCCACTTGGCGTGGAACGGCTTCGCACCGGACTTGCCACCCATCGACGCGCTGTCCGGATGGCAACGGGCGGCACAGGCAGCCCGGGCCCGGCTGCTGGCGCAGGAGGACCTGGTCACGCAGCTGATGCGCATGGCGACAGGCAGCTGCCCGCGCGCCTGAAAGGGCCTTGGGCTTTACCGCGTAAAATCACGGGCTTTGCGCCTACTGGGCCGCCCACCGCGGCCATCCAGGGCGCCCTTGCCGCGGCATTCACGAACCGACTTGGTGCCGGCCGGCCTCACCCTCGCCACCACAGTTATGAAAATCGCTCAAGAAATTCGCGCCGGCAACGTCATCATGCAGAACGGCGCGCCCTGGGTCGTGCTCAAGACCGAGTACGCCCGCGGCGGACGCAACGCGGCCACGGTCCGCATGAAACTCAAGAGCCTGCTGTCCAACCAGGGCACCGAGATCGTCTTCAAGGCCGACGACAAGATGGACCAGATCGTGCTGGACAAGAAGGAGTGCACGTACTCCTACTTCGCCGATCCGATGTACGTGTGGATGGACACCGAGTACAACCAATACGAAGTCGAAGCCGAGAACATGGGCGACGCGCTCAACTACCTCGAAGACGGCATGTCCGCCGAGGTGGTGTTCTACGACGGCAAGGCGATCTCGGTCGAACTGCCCACCAGCGTCGAACGCGAGGTCACCTGGACCGAGCCGGCGGTCAAGGGCGACACTTCGGGCAAGGTGCTCAAGCCGGCCAAGATCGCCACCGGCTTCGAGGTCGGCGTGCCGATCTTCGTGGCGCAGGGCGACCGCATCGAAATCGACACGCGCACCGGGGAATACCGCCGCCGCGTCTGACGCCCAGCGCCAGGCCGGACCCCATTCAAGGGCTCCCTCGGGAGCCCTTTGTCTCTTGAGGCCATGGACTTCGACTTCAACCTGATTGCGACGCCCTTTCGCATGCAGCCCGGCCTGTCCCGCCTGGCGCCGGGCCGTGCGCCGCAGTTGACGGCGCTCGATCCTGGCAGTCCGCTGCATGCGGAGAAGCTGCGGGTCTGGCAGTCGGGCCAGTCACGGCTGTGCGTCCCCGGGTTCGACCCGGCCGCCGCGCAGGAGAGCATCGCCGAGCAAGCGGCGCTCGACGGTTGCGGTGCTGCGCTGGCCGCCGGAGCGCCACTCGAACTTGCTTTCGAGGAAGACCTGGCGATTCTGGATGGCTCCGACGGGACACTGCCCTGGCTGTGCGTATGCACGCCTTCGCACTGGGCACCCGAGCAAAAGATCGGCCGCAGCTTCGCCCAGGTGCATGCGCCGGTGGCCGACAACGCCAATCTCATCGCCGCAGCGCAGCAGCTGGTGCGCCTGGCCACGGCCGGGGACCGATGGCAGCGCCATGTCTGGACGATCAGCCCCTCGGCCCGGTTCGACCAGCATCCGCTGCGGCACCCCCGACAGCCCTGGCCCGCCGGCGACGATCCTGCGGCCCTGGCGCAGGCGAGCTTTCTCCGGGTGGAACGACAGACCTTCTTCCCTGTCGGGCGCGGCACGCGACAGGCGGTGTTCACCATCCGCGTCCAGTTGCAGCCACTGGTGCTCGCCGTCGACACGCGCGCCAAGGCCGCGCGGCTGCACGACAGCCTGGCTTCCATGAGCGAGGCGGTGGCGGCGTACAAGGGTTTGGCGCCAGCGCGCGCCGGGCTGCTTCGATGGCTGGCGCGACAGGCCAGCGACGCGCCGGCATAGTCCGCTCGGGCCATCGACGCCTCGTGTTCAAGGGCCGGGGTGCGACCTTGCGGTCAAAATCGCGCACATGGCTTCTCGAAACATCCACGATCAACGCCTGGCCGACGCCTGGGCCACCCTGCAAGCCCATTCCGATGCCGGCTTGCCCCTGACACCTGAAGCAAGCCGGCTCGCCTTTGCAGATCCCGAGTTCCTGCTGCGGCGCGAGACACGTGGCATCCGCTTCCAGCTGGAGCTGCTCAAGCCGGACCTGGGACAGATCGAGCACGGCATCGAGAACACGATCGTGGTGTTCGGAAGCGCACGCTTTCGCAGCCAGGAAGAGGCCGATGCGCTGCTGGCGGCGGCCGAAGCAGGCGGCGATGAGACCACCATCCGCCGCGCCAGGACGCTGGCACGCAACGCGCGCTACTACGAGCAGGCCCGTGCCTTCGGTCAGCTGGTGGCGCGCTACAGCTCGGACAAGGAGCCGTCCGACAAGCTGTTCATCTGCACGGGAGGCGGGCCGGGAATCATGCAGGCGGCGAACCGTGGGGCCTTCGAGGCGGACGGCATCAGTGTCGGCCTGTCCATCGCCCTGCCGATGGAAGAGGCCGCCAACCCCTACGTCACGCCCGCGCTGTCCTTCAAGTTCCACTACTTCGCCCTGCGCAAGATGCACTTCATGATGCGGGCCAAGGCGCTGGTGGCGTTCCCCGGCGGCTTCGGCACGCTCGACGAATTGTTCGAGGTGATCACGCTGGTGCAGACGCGCAAGTCGCGCCAGGTGCCCATCGTGCTGTTCGGGTCCGACTACTGGAAACGCCTGATCAATTTCGACACGCTGGTGGAAGAAGGCGTGATCTCGCCCAACGATTTGTCCTTGTTCCAGTACGCCGACGACCCCGAGGCAGCCTGGGACGTGATCCGCGGGTTCTACAACCTCTGACCTTGCGCTGGGCTCACGCCGGGCGGGGCTTCATCGCGAACGCCAGGCGGGTGCATGCGGCCATCACGGCACCCGTGCTCCAGAACACGCCGGCGACGCCCACCGCGGCGCCAGCCGCACCGAACAGCATGGGCATGACGACGCTGGAGCCGTTGAGCGACATCAGGCGCAGTCCGAGCGCCTCGCCATGCCGATGCGCGGGCGTGATCTGGTGCAGGGTGCTCATGACCATCGGTTGCACGGAACCCAGCGCCACGCCCAGCAAGGCCGAGCAGACACCCATGGCCCAGGGCGGTGCCACCAGGGGGTAGACGCCGAACACGAGCGCGGTCGTGGCCATGGCCCCGGCGATGACCTGCCACTCCTGCAGCCGCGCCGCGATCAGGGGCATGGCCAGGCGCACCAGGGCAGCGGCCAGGGCGAACGTGCCGAGCAAGGTGCCGATCACCGAGGCCGCCAGGCCCCGCTCGTGGCCCAGCACGGGCACGATGAACAGGTGCACGTCCCAGCACGAGGACAGCACCCAATTGATGACCATCAGCCGACGGAAATCGGGTTGACGCAGCAGGTCCCAGGCACTGCCCTTGCGGTCTCCAGCGGCCATCGCCACCGGCGGCAACTCACGCGCGCCACGGATGCAGGCCCAGGTGATCAGCGGCATCAGCGCCAGTGCGAAAAAGGCCACGCGGAAACCGCCGTTGTCGATCAACAGGCCAGCCATGAACGGCCCGACGAAGTTGGAGAACGCTGGCCCGATGGACAGCCAGGAGAAGACCTGGCGCAATTGAACGGGTCCCGCCGCCACCCGCCCCGCGTGGCGCTGCAGGCAGATGGACGCGACGCCGGTCGCCCCACCCGTCAGCAGCGCAGCCAGGCAAAGCACCGGAAAGATCGGCAAGGCCGCGGCAGCGCCGGCGCCCAGGGTTGCCGCGACCACAGCGAATTTCAACGGACGCTTCAGGCCGTGCCGGTCGGCATAGCGGCCGGCCGGCAGGGCCAGGAACACCTGCGTGAGAGCGAACAAGGCAAGCAGCATGCCCACCGCCAAGGGGGTATGGCCCTCGCGCAGCGCCAGCAGCGGCGCGGCCATGCGGGTGCCGGCCATGGTGCCGTGGATGAACAGCTGCCCCGCGATCAGGCGCGCCAGTTCGCGGCCGAGGGCGGGCCTGCCGTTGCCCGGGGGCTCAGGGTGCTTGCTCGTCAAGCGCGTCCTCCCCGACGGGCAACAGGGCCTGCGCCTGCGCCGCCGGCAAGGCCTCCACCTCTTTCAGCGCCCGCCGCAACTGGCGCGTGCGCGTGTCGGCCTTGTCCAACGTGTCGGCGGCCTTCTGCATCTGCTCGCGCATGCGCGCCACCCAGTCGCCATAGCGCTCCAGTTCGGTCTTGACGGCACCCAGCACCTTCCAGACTTCGGAGGCCTGCTCCTGCAGGGCCAAGGTTCGAAAGCCCATGTGCAGGCTATTGAGCATGGCCAGCAAGGTGGTGGGACCTGCGAGGGTGACGCGGTGCTCCCGCTGAAGAAAGTCCATCAGCCCGGGGCGGCGCAGCACCTCGGCGTAGAGGCTCTCCACAGGGAGGAACAGGATCGCGAAGTCAGTGGTGTGCGGTGGGCAGACGTAGTTTTCGCAGATGCTGCGCGCCTCCTGGCGAACCCGTGCTTCGAGGGCACGCGCCGCCGTCTCGACAGCCGCGGCGTCGGCGCGGTCGTGCGCATCGAGCAGGCGGTCGTAGTCCTCGCGCGGAAACTTCGCATCGATGGGCAGCCAGACCGGCGCGCCGTCGTCGCTGCGGCCAGGAAAGCGGATGGCGAAGTCCACGCGCTGTCGGCTGTTGGGCCGCGTCTCGACCTGGCACGCGTACTGCTCAGGGGTAAGCACCTGCTCGAGCAGCGCCTCCAGCTGCACCTCACCGAAGATACCGCGCGTCTTCACGTTGGTCAGCACGCGCTGCAGGTCACCCACACCCTGCGCCAGCGACTGCATCTGCCCCAGGCCGTGGTGAACCTGCTCGAGCCGCTCGGCGACTTGCCGGAAGCTCTCGCCAAGGCGAGTCTCCAGCGTGGCCTGCAGCTTCTCGTCGACGGTGCGGCGCATCTCCTCGAGCTTGGCGGTGTTGTTCTGCTGCAGTGAGGCCAGCTGGGTCTCCAGCGTCGCACGCACCTCGCCGATGCGGCGCGCGTTGGCTTCGCCCAGCGCGGCCAGCTGCAGGTTCAACGTGTCGCCCAGAGACTTTTGCAGCAGGGCCAGCTGCTGCCCGAAGGCATCGATCTGCGCGTTCTGGGTGCGGGTGGCCTCGGCCCCCTGTTGCACCAGCGCTTGCTGGAAGTGCGTGAGGCTGTGGGTGAGTTCCTGGCGGCCGCTGCGCGACGATTCGCTCACCTCGCGCCGCAGTTCGCGCTCGAGCCGCTCGCCCGCCGCGAGAAGTTCGGCACGCATGCTGCCGGCCTGCTGCAGGCTGCGGGCCAGCAGCAGCACCAACAGGGCGAGCGCGCCCAACGCCGCCGCCGCGGCGACCCAGGGTTCGGCGTTCAACGGTCCCCCAGCACTTCGGGATTGACCGGCGTCAGCGGTTTGCCGTGGACCAGGAAGGCGACCAGGTTATCGGCGGCCAGCTGCGCCATCGCGCGCCGCGTCGGCACCGAGGCACTGGCGATGTGGGGTGTGAGCACCACGTTGGGAACCGCCAGCAGGTCGGGGTGCACCTGCGGCTCCCCTTCGAACACATCCAGCCCGGCGGCGGCGATACGGCCCTCGCGCAGAGCGCGGGCGAGCGCCGCATCGTCGACGATGCCGCCCCGCGCGATGTTGACCAGCGTGGCGGTGGGCTTCATCAGGGCGAGCTCGGCCTCGCCGATCGCGTGGTGGGCTGCCGGGCTGTAGGGCAGCACCAGCATCAGGTGGTCAGCGCTTCGCAGCAGTTCGTCCTTGCTCACGTAGCGGGCCTTGCAGTCGGCTTCCAGCTCGGGCGAGAGGCGGCTGCGGTTGTGGTAGATCACCTGCATGCCGAAGCCGTGCGCTCCGCGTCTCGCGATACCCTGGCCAATGCGCCCCATGCCCAGGATGCCCAGCGTGGTGCCGTGCACGTCCTGGCCGGCGAACAGGTCGTAACTCCACTTGGTCCACCGGCCGGCGCGCAGGAAATGCTCGCCTTCGGTGATTCGACGGGCGGTGGCCATGAGCAAGGCGAAGCCGAAATCGGCCGTCGTCTCGGTGAGGACCCCCGGGGTGTTGGTCGCCAGCACGCCTGCGGCGTTCATGGCCGGCACGTCGAAGTTGTTGAAGCCCACGGCCATGTTCGCGCAGATGCGCAGCTCCGGGCAGGCGGAGAGCACCTCGGCATCGATGCGCTCGCTGCCCGTGGTCAGGGTTCCGGCCGCCCCGCGCAGCGTGGCGATCAACCGCTCGGGGCTCCAGACCTCGTCATCCTGATTGGCCTGGATGTCGAAATAGGTCTGCAGCTGCGCCAGCACGTCTGGGTAGACGGCGCGCGCCACCACGACGCGAGGTTTGGTTTTGCTCATGGGGATTTACTTCAGTCGAGCCAACGGGTGAAGGACGCCACCGGTTCCCGGGGCGTGTGGAAGTGATTGACTGGCGCGGTCTCGTCCGCCCAGCCGAGGGACATGCCGCACACGAGCATTTCGTCGGGGCCGGCTCCGATGTGCGGCAGCACGATGCGCGAAAAGCCGTTCCAGGCGGCCTGGGGACAGGTATGCAGGCCCCGGGCCCGCGCGGCCACCATGATGTTCTGCAGGAACATGCCGTAGTCCATGAGGGAACCACGGCCCAGCACGCGATCGATGGTGAACATCAGCCCCACGGGCGCGTCGAAGAAGCGGAAGTTGCGCTGGTGCTGCGCATGCATCTTGTCCTTTTCACCCCGAGCGATGCCCAGCAGCCCATACAGTCCCCAGCCGTTCTCGCGCCGGCGATCCAGGTAGGGGGACACCCATTGGCGGGGGTAGTAGTCCCAATCCTCGGGGTATTCCTGGGCGAGTGATGGATCGGCGTAGATCGCGTCGTGGGCGGCGCAGACCTGCGCCACCAGGGCCTCGCGGCTGGCACCTTGCAGGACGTAAACCCTCCAGGGCTGCGTGTTGGTTCCGGACGGTGAACGGCGCGCCACTTCGAGGATGCCTTCGATGGTCTCGCGCGGAACGGGCCGCGGCAGGAAAGCCCGCGCCGAGAATCGGCTGGCGATCGCGTCATCGACGCTGCCGGGATCCTCGATGCGGGTGCTGACTTGGGATGGGGTGCTCACGAAAGGTTCTCCAGGGTGGCGCGAACCGGCCGCTCACCGCGACCGATTTTGCCAGCGCCGCCAGTATTGGCTGGCCACGGTGAATGTGTTCACTTGCGCCTGCACGGTGTCTTCGATGCGGCGGCCGTAGCCACCGGCCATCGCGAAGGCCAGCGGCACGCCGCGTTGCCAGGCCCAGTCGAACACGCGGCGGTCACGCGCCTCGAGGCCATCCCAGGTGAGTTTGAGCCGCCCCAGGCGATCGCCTTCGTGCGGGTCGGCTCCGGCCAGGTAGATCACCAGGTCCGGGGAGAACCGATGTTCCAACTCCTGGAGCGCTCCATCCAAGGCGCACAGGTATTCGTCGTCCCGACAGCCGTCTGGCAGGTCCACGTCGAGATCGCCGGCTTCCTTGCGAAACGGGAAGTTGTTCCTTCCATGCAGCGACAAAGTGAACACGGAAGGGTCCTTGCGAAAAATGCGCGCGGTGCCGTTGCCCTGGTGCACGTCCAGGTCGATGACCGCCACCCGTAGCGCGCGCTGGCGACGTACCGACTCGGCCTGCATCAGGCGTGAGGCCACCGCCGCGTCGTTGAAGACACAAAAGCCACCGCCGCGCTCGGCACTGGCATGATGGGTTCCGCCGGCGATATTGGCAGCGATCCCCTCCTGCAGGGCGATCCGGCAGGCGGCGATCGTCGCTCCAACCGATCGGCGCGCCCGCTCTGCCATACCCGCGCTCCAGGGGAACCCGATTTCGCGAAGGATTTCAGCCGCCACGCTGCCATCGGCAATGGACCGGACGTAACCTGGCGCATGAGCCAGTGCGAGTTCGCCGTCGCTGGCGGCTTCGGCCTGCATCAGCCGCAATTCAGGCAGTTCCTGCACCAGCCGATCGCGCAACAGCTGGTATTTGGCCATCGGGAACCTGTGCCCAGCCGGCAACGGAAGCACGAACTGGGTGGCATAGAACACCTGCATCCGATCATTGTCGAACGGTCCGGCGGACTCGACGGCTGTGCCTGGACACCTTCTTTTTGTGCATCGCAGCAAAAAAAGCTTGCAATGCGCGTCAGCGTCCGTAAAATTCGGTTCATGCTGCGGCGCAACATCAACGTGAGGCGAGCAGCGACCGTTTCCCCCACCCTACCATTGGAGATTCCTCATGTTGACCGCAGAACAAGTCCTCGCCTCCCAGAAAGCCAGCTTTGAAACCCTGTTCGGCCTTACCGCCAAGGCTTTCGAAGGCGTCGAGAAACTCGTCGAACTGAACATCACCGCGTCCAAGGCTGCCCTGGCTGAAGCCGCTGGCAACGCCCAGGCCCTGCTGAGCGTCAAGGACGCGCAGGAACTGCTGGCGCTGCAGGCTTCGCTGTTCCAGCCCCTGGCCGAGAAGACCGCTTCCTACAACCGCCATCTGTACGAGATCGCGTCGGGCGCCAACGCCGAGCTCACCAAGACCTTCGAAGCCCAAGCTTCGGACGTGCAGAAGAAGCTGCTCGCCGTCGTCGACAACGCCGCCAAGAACGCCCCCGCCGGCAGCGAAACCGCCGTGGCCGTCTTCAAGAGCGCCGTTGCCGCCGGCAGCAACGCCCTGGAGTCGGTGCAGAAAGCCGTCAAGCAAGCGACCGACGTCGCCGAAGCCAACTTCAACGCAGTCGCCACGACTGCTGTGAACGCCGCCAAGACGACCACCCGCACCGCCAAGCGCTGATCTTTTATTCCGGGCCTGGGGAACTCCGCCCCGGGTCGAGGTAACCAAACTTTCGTCTGGGGGTGCCCAGGCAAGGTTCTTCAGGTTGTCTCCTCGGGTCCTTTCGACACCTTCGTGGTTCAGGGATCCCTTCAAGCCCCAGTCGCAAGACTGGGGCTTTTTTTCGCTCTCGATCCGCCGGGGGGCGATCGCCGATGTGGCGAAAGGCGGATGCCGACCGCCGGCCAGCCTCTGATTGCGAATCATTCTCGTTTTCTTTATGATCGCGCGGGTCCGCTTGTATACACATAAGGAGCCTCATGACTCGCAAGACACTGGCCACGCTCGGTTTGCTGCTGGCCGCAGCCACATCCGCTTCAGCCCAGGAGCAGGTGCTCAACCTGTACTCCGCACGCCACTACTCCACGGATGAGGCGCTCTACAACAACTTCACCAAGGCCACGGGGATCCGGATCAATCGGGTGGATTCGGACGACGCGGGCATCCTGGCGCGCCTGAAGGCCGAGGGCGCCGCTTCGCCGGCGGACGTGATCCTGCTGGTGGACGCAGCCCGGCTGCACCGCGGGCAGGTGGACGGGCTGTTCAAGCCGATCAAATCAAAGGTGCTGCAGGACGCGATCCCGGCCCAGTACCGCGGGCCGGAAACCGCCGAGGGCACCCCGTGGTTCGGGTTTTCAACCCGCGGACGAGTGATCGTTTATGACAAGGCACGGGTCAACCGTGCCGATGTGGACACCTACGAAGAACTCGCCGACCCCAAGCACAAGGGCAAGATCTGCATCCGGTCCGGTTCACACCCCTACAACCTCTCATTGTTCGGCTCCATCATGGAGCAAATGGGCGAACAACGAACGGAGGAGTGGCTGCGCGGCGTCGTGTCCAACCTGGCGCGCACGCCGCGCGGCGGCGACACGGACCAGATTCGAGGTGTCGCGAGCGGCGAGTGCCAGATCGCCGTCACCAACACCTATTACCTGGCCCGCTTGCTGCGTTCCGACAAGCCCGAGGACAAGGCGCTGGCCGAGCGTGTGGGCGTCGTGTTCCCGAACCAGAACAGCTGGGGCACCCACATGAACATCGCGGGCGGCGCCGTGGCCGCTCACGCCAAGAACCCGGCCAATGCGGTTCGGTTCCTCGAATACCTGGCCAGCCCCGAAGCGCAGAACTACTTCGCGAACGGCAACAATGAATGGCCCACGGCCAAGGGCGTGAAGGTCGCCAATCCGGCCCTGCAGGCCATGGCGGGTGGCGGAGACTTCAAGACCGAGACCATTCCCCTGGTGGCGGTGGGCGCGAATACGGTGAAGATCCAGCAGATGCTGGACCGCGTCGGCTTCAAGTAACCCAACCGCAAGTCGCGAAACAGCCCGGCCCAGCCGGGCTGTTTCGCTTCGTGGGGCACGAAAGTGCGTCCTCCATAATTCCGGCGACTACCCGTCTGCATCAACATCGTTCAGGAGCACACATGGATATCCAGGGCAAGGTTTTCATCGTCACCGGCGGCGCTTCGGGCCTCGGGGAAGGCACTGCGAGGATGCTCGCCTCGGCCGGAGGCAAGGTGGTGGTGGCCGACATGCAGACGGAAAAAGGCCAAACCGTCGCGCGCGAGATCGGGGGCGTCTTCGTGCGCTGCGATGTCACCCAGGAAGCCGATGCGAAGGCGGCCGTGGAGCAAGCCGTTTCGTTGGGCAAGCTGATGGGGCTGGTGAATTGCGCCGGCATCGCCACGGCCGAAAAGACCGTGCACAAGAACGGCGCCCATGACCTGGCCCTGTTCACCAAGACCGTGATGATCAACCTCGTGGGCACGTTCAACATGATTCGCCTGGCCGCCGATGCCATGGCTCGCAACGAGCCGGAACCCACCGGCGAGCGCGGCTGCATCGTCTCCACCGCATCCGTGGCGGCCTACGACGGCCAGATCGGACAGGCCGCCTACAGCGCCTCCAAGGGCGGCGTGGTGGGCATGACCTTGCCCATCGCCCGCGACCTGGCGCGCAGCGGCATCCGCAACATGACCATCGCGCCCGGCATTTTCGGCACGCCCATGATGTTCGGCATGCCCCAGGAAGTTCAGGATTCGTTGGCCGCGGCGGTGCCCTTTCCCTCCCGGCTGGGAACGCCGCAGGACTACGCCAAGCTAGCCCGCCACATTTTCGAGAACGACATGCTCAACGGCGAGGTGATCCGCCTCGACGGAGCCATCCGGCTCGCTCCGCGCTGAGCGGTCGGCAGTGCTCGACGGATCCTGGTTTCGGGAGGTCGGAGCCAAGACCTCGCGCCTTGCCGCGTGGGTCGTGGCGGCCATGCTCGCGGCCTGCGCCCACGCCCCGCCGGCTGTCACCGTCGAGCCACCCAGCCAGCCCGAGGCCGGCACCGGCCTCAGCAACAAGCCGGGGTGGGCCGTCCGCACCTGGGCGGTGGCGGCTGCCAACCCGCTGGCGGCCGATGCCGGGTTCCAGATGCTCCGGGCGGGCGGATCGGCGGTCGATGCCGCCATTGCCGTGCAAATGGTGCTCACCCTGGTGGAGCCGCAGTCCAGCGGCATTGGCGGGGGCGCCTTCCTGCTGCACTTCGACGGGCACCGGGTGGAAGCCTTCGACGGCCGGGAAACGGCCCCAGCAGCCGTCGATGACCGCCTTTTCATCGGCGCCGACGGCAAGGCCCTGCCCTTCTACGAAGCCGTGGTCGGTGGCCGCGCCGTGGGGGTGCCCGGGACGGTCCGCATGCTGGAGATGGCTCATCGGCAGCACGGCAAGCTGCCCTGGTCCCGCTTGTTCCAGCCCGCGATCCGGCTCGCCGAGCAGGGCTTTCCGGTCAGCCCTCGGCTGCACACGCTGCTGGCCGGCGACACCCACCTCAAGAAGGACCCGGTGGCGGCCGGCTATTTCTACCAGCCAGACGGCCGGCCGCATCGAGTCGGGCATGAGCTACGCAACCCGGCACTGGCTGCGGTGTTGCGCCGTCTGGCCATCGAAGGCGCGCGCGCCCTGCACGAAGGCGACATCGCCCAGGCCATCGTCGAGAAGGTCCGCAGCCATCCGGACAACCCAGGTCGCATGACCCTGGCCGACCTGGCCGGCTACCAGCCCAGGCAGCGCTCCGCGCTGTGCCACGACTGGCGTGCCAGTGGGAAGGACTGGCACGTGTGCGGATTTCCGCCCCCGAGCTCCGGCGCCATCGCCGTGGCGCAGATCCTGGGCATCCTCTCGTTGCGGCCTGCGGCCTCGCTGCCCCTGCGGGACGGATTGCCTTCGGCGGACTGGTTGCACGAATACACCGAGTCGGCGCGCCTGGCATTCGCCGACCGGGCCCAGTACGTCGCCGATCCCGACTTCGTGCAGCCGCCTGGCGGCAGCTGGGCGAGCTTGCTCGAGCCCGATTACCTGGCCCAGCGCGCGGCCCTCATCGCCAGCCGCAGCATGCGGGTCGCGCAGCCAGGTGTCCCCGGCGCGCTCCGCCCTGCGCAGGGCGCCATGGGCGAGCAACTCGAATACGGCACCTCTCACATCAGCATCGTGGACCGGTGGGGAAACGCGCTTGCCATGACTGCGAGCATCGAGGACCAGTTCGGGTCGCGCCAGATGGTCCGCGGCTTCCTGCTGAACAACCAACTGACCGACTTCAGCTTCGTTCCCGCCGACGCGCTAGGGCGGCCGATCGCCAACCGGGTCCAGCCCGGCAAGCGCCCGCGCTCGTCCATGGCTCCCACCCTGGTCTTCGACCGTGCCGACGGCCGACTCGTGCTCACGGTCGGCAGTCCGGGGGGCGCGCAGATCATTCATTACGTCGCCAAGACGCTGCAGGGCGTGTTCGGCTGGGGGCTCGATGCGCAGCAGGCCATCACGCTGCCCAACTTCGGCTCCAACAATGGCCCGACGGTGCTCGAGGAGGGTCGCTTTCCGTCCCACGCCATCCAATCCCTGCGCGCGCGCGGCGCCGAGGTGCGTGAGCAGGCCATGACCAGCGGTCTGCAGGCCATCATGCGCACCCCGGACGGCTGGTTCGGCGGAGCCGACCCGCGTCGCGAAGGCGTCGTCATGGGTGAGTAGCCGCCCGCCCCGTCACAATACGGCGCCGAGACCGCAGTCATGGCCATCCCCGAAACCTTCATCCAGGAGTTGCTGGCCCGCGCCGACGTGGTCGAGATCGTCGGCCGCTACGTGCCGCTGAAGAAGACGGGCGCCAACTTCTCCGGGCTGTGCCCCTTCCACGCGGAGAAGTCGCCCTCCTTCACCGTGAGCCCCAGCAAGCAGTTCTTCCATTGCTTCGGCTGCGGCAAACACGGCAACGCCATCGGCTTCCTGATGGAGCACACCGGCATGGGCTTCATCGAGGCCGTCAAAGACCTGGCGGGGCAGTTCGGCCTGCAGGTGCCCGAGGACGAGCGCTCGCCTCAAGACCAAGTCCTGGCCGCCCAGCAGCGGCAGAAGCAGTCGACCCTGACCGGGGTTCTGGAGAAAGCCGCCGAGGCCTACCGGCAGCACCTCAAGCAGGCGCCTCGCGCCGTGGCCTACCTGAAGAATCGCGGGCTGTCCGGCGAGGTGGCCCGGCGGTTCGGGCTGGGCTACGCACCCGAAGGCTGGCGCACGCTGGCCGGCGTGTTTCCCTCCTACGACGATCCGGTGCTGGCCGAAAGCGGCTTGGTCATCGTCCACGAGGAGGACGACAAGCGCTATGACCGCTTCCGCGACCGCATCATGTTTCCGATCCGCAACGTCAAGGGCGAATGCATCGGCTTTGGCGGCCGCGTGCTCGGGGACGAAAAACCCAAGTACCTGAACTCGCCCGAAACGCCCGTCTTCAGCAAAGGGCGCGAGCTCTACGGGTTGTTCGAAGCCCGGCAGGCGCTGCGCGAGCACGGCTTCGCCCTGGTCACCGAGGGCTACATGGACGTGGTGGCATTGGCCCAGCTCGGCTTCCCCAATGCCGTCGCGACCCTGGGCACCGCCTGCACGACCGAACACGTGCAGAAGCTGTTCCGATTCACCGACAGCGTCGTGTTCAGCTTCGATGGGGACGCCGCCGGCCGACGCGCGGCGCGCAAGGCGCTCGACGGGGCCCTACCCTTTGCCACCGACCTGCGTTCGGTCAAGTTCCTGTTCCTGCCCCCTGAGCACGACCCCGACAGCTACGTCCGGGAGCACGGCCACGACGCTTTCGCGCGGTACATCGGAGAGGCCGCGCCCTTGTCGCGCTTCCTGGTCGACAGCGCCCGCGAGGGCTGCGACCTGTCCACCGCCGAAGGCCGCGCGCACATGGTGGCCACGGCCAAGCCGCTGTGGATTCAGCTGCCCGACGGCGCCCTCAAGCGCCAGCTGCTGGGGGAAATCGCCGACCTGGCCCAGCTCGACCGGGACGACCTGTCGGCCCTGTGGACCGGCCGCCCCGCGGCGTCGCGCAAGCCCCGTCGCCGGGTCGAGGGCGCGCCGCCCCGCCCCCGACCCGGGCGCGTGCTCCCGTTGGGGCGTGCCGATCGCATCCTGCAGATCATGTTGACCGATGCCGCCGCCTGGGAGCGCCTGTCGAACGACGACCACCACATGCTGTGCGAGCTGTCGGCCCCGCACGGACCGCTGCTCGCCTGGCTGGACGCGCGCATGCACGAGCACGGTCCCGAGCCGTGGGACGCCCTGCAGGCGGCGCTCCAAGGGCACGAGCACCACGACTTCGCGGTGTCGGTGATGACCCGCATGCCCACGGCCATTGAAAACGACCCGGCCGAGCTCGCGCACATCCTGCAGCTCGAGCGCGAGCGCCGGCGAGCCGAGGAAATGAAGGAGTTGTCGCTGCGCGCCGCCAGCGACCCCGCGGCCTATGAGCGCCTCAAGCAGCTGGTGGCCGGTCATCGCGCAGCCCGCACCTCTTGAAATTAGGCATCGAAGGTATAATGTGCGGTTTGCTCGCGGCAAGAGCGACAGCAGCACCTCCGGGCCGGCCGACAGTGACAGATGCATCCCCATGCAGCACGACAGCGCCATTCACGCAAGGACTGCACTCCAAATGTTCGCCCCACCATCTTGCCCCTGAGTCGCCGACCGCCCAGCCACGGGCGGCAGGTGCTCATCCCACGCGCCGGGCCCGCGGCGCATTTGTTGGTGTCTCGTCCTGAACATGCAGAGGTACTGGTACATGCCCGCACAGAAGTCAGCCCAGGCTGCCGTGAAACCCACCGCCACGAAGTCGATCAAACAAGCCTCCGCTGCTGCGAAGCCCGAGCTCAAGGTTGTCAAGACCCACGACAGGCCCGCAGCTGCCCAGTCATCCACGAAAGCCAAGCCTGTGCCTGCAACGAAGACCATTGCCAAATCCGATAAAGCCACGGCCAAGGACGAGCTGAAGAAGCCCGTCAAAGCCGCTGCCGAGGCGGGTGAAGTCGTCGCCAAGAAGAAGCCGGGTCGCCCGCCCAAGAGCGCGGCCGCCGAATCCGACGCCCCTGCCAAGGCGCCCGCCAAGCGCGGCCGCAAGCCCAAGGCCGCCACCACGGCCGCGGCCGGCAAGACCGGCGACACCGAAGACGAAGACCTCTCCGACATCGAGGCCGAGTTCGCCGAAGAGTCGGTGCCCGAGGCCGAGACCGCCACGGCCGAGAAGGCCAAGCCCCTGCGCATGAAGATCAGCAAGGCCAAGGAGCGGGCCTTGATGAAGGAATTCGGCCTGGACGAAACCGTCCTCACCGAAGAGGAAATGCTCAAGCGCCGCCAGCGCCTGAAAACCCTCATCAAGCTGGGCAAGACGCGCGGCTACCTGACCCACGCCGAGATCACCGACCACCTGCCCGAGAAGCTGGTCGAGGCCGAGACGCTCGAGGTGGTGGTGTCCATGCTCAACGACATGGGCGTGGCCGTGTACGAGCAGACGCCCGATGCCGAGACCCTGCTGCTGACCAACACCGGCCCCACCGCGGCCACCGAGGAAGAGGCCGAGGAAGAGGCCGAAGCCGCCCTGTCCACGGTCGACAGCGAATTCGGGCGCACCACCGACCCCGTGCGCATGTACATGCGCGAGATGGGCACGGTCGAACTGCTCACCCGCGAGGGCGAGATCGAGATCGCCAAGCGCATCGAAGGCGGCCTGCAGGCCATGATGGAGGCCATCTCCGCCTCCCCGGCCACCATCGCCGAGATCCTGCGCCTGGCCGCCGAGATCCGCGAGGGCAAGGTCGTCATCTCCACGGTGGTCGACGGCTTCTCCAACCCCAACGAAGCCGACGACTACGTGGCCGAGGAAGACTTCGACGAGTTCGATGCCGACGACGACGACGACGGCAACGGCGGCTCCAAGGCGCTGACCAAGAAGCTCGAGGAGCTGAAGAACCAGGCGCTGGAACGCTTCGCCCGCATCGCCGAGCTGTTCGAGAAGATCCACGCGACCTACGACCGCGAAGGCTACGGCACGCCTGCCTACATGGCCGCGCAACGCGAGCTGTCCGAGCAGCTCATGACCATCCGCTTCACCGCCAAGACCATCGAGAAGCTGTGCGACATGGTGCGCACCCAAGTCGAGGACGTGCGCAAGAAGGAGCGCGAGCTGCGCCGGATCATCGTGGACAAGTGCGGCATGCCGCAGGACACCTTCATCAAGGAGTTCCCGCCCAACCTGCTGAACCTCAAATGGGTGGAGAAGCAGGCTGCCGCCGGCAAGCCCTGGAGCACGGTCATCGCCCGCAACGTCCCGCCCATCCAGGAGTTGCAGACCAAGCTGGCCGAGATCCAGTCGAAGGTCGTCGTGCCGCTGACCGAGCTCAAGGAGATCAACAAGCGCATGAACGAAGGCGAGGCGGCCTCGCGCGATGCCAAGAAGGAGATGATCGAGGCCAACCTGCGGCTGGTGATCTCCATCGCCAAGAAGTACACCAACCGCGGCTTGCAGTTCCTGGACCTGATCCAGGAAGGCAACATCGGCCTGATGAAGGCGGTGGACAAGTTCGAATACCGTCGCGGCTACAAATTCTCGACCTATGCCACCTGGTGGATCCGGCAGGCCATCACGCGCTCGATCGCGGACCAGGCCCGCACCATCCGCATCCCGGTCCACATGATCGAGACCATCAACAAGATGAACCGCATCTCGCGCCAGCACCTGCAGGAGTTCGGCTTCGAGCCCGACGCCGGCATCCTGGCGGCCAAGATGGAGATCCCCGAGGACAAGATCCGCAAGATCATGAAGATCGCCAAGGAGCCGATCTCGATGGAAACGCCCATCGGGGACGACGACGATTCGCACCTGGGCGACTTCATCGAGGACACCGGCAACACCGCCCCCATCGAGGCGGCCATGCAGGCTGGCCTGCGTGACGTGGTCAAGGACATCCTCGACAGCCTCACCCCGCGCGAAGCCAAGGTGCTGCGCATGCGCTTCGGCATCGAGATGAGCACGGACCACACGCTGGAAGAAGTCGGCAAGCAGTTCGACGTGACCCGCGAGCGCATCCGCCAGATCGAAGCCAAGGCCCTGCGCAAGCTCAAGCACCCGAGCCGCAGCGACAAGCTGCGCAGCTTCATCGATTCGCTCTGATCGGGCGCCGGCAGGGTCCGGCGCCTGGCATCAAAGGGGACCCTCGTGGTCCCCTTTTTCCTGGCCGCCGTCGATGAACCTAAGAGCCGGCATCCGGCGCGCGCCAGCCGCCGCCCAGTGCCTGGACCAGCGACACCGCCGCCGCCTGCCGGCTGGTGCGCAGCTGGGCCAGCGCGCGGCGGGCTGTCTGTGCCGTGTTCTGGGCGGTGATCACCTCGCTGAAGCCGACCTGACCCGCCTGGTAGCGGTTCATCACCTGCTGTTCGACCAGGGCCGCATCGCGGGCGGCCTGCGCGCGCAGGGCTTCCTGCTCGCGCAGCAGCCGCACCGCTGCCAGCTGGTCTTCCACGGCGCGGAACGCGGCCAGCACCGTCTGCCGGTAGCGCGCCGCCGACTCTTCGAGGGCGCCCTCGGCCGCCCGCACCCGGGCCGCGATCGCGCCCCCCTCGAACACCGTCTGCGCCAGCGACGCACCCAGCGCCCAAACCAGGCTGCCTGCGCTGAGCAGGTCGCCCACGCTAGCCGCGCCCAGGCCGGCCGAGCCACTCAGGCGCAGGCTGGGATACCAGGCGGTCTGCGCCACGCCCAGCTGCGCATTCGCCAGGGCCACGCGGCGCTCGGCGGCGGCGATGTCGGGCCGGCGCAGCAGCAGCAGCGATGGCACCTCGGGCGGCACCTCGGGAATGCGGACGAAGGGCGTGTCCAGCGACTCCGCGGGGCGCGCCGCCAGGCTGAAGTTCGCCGGCGCCCGCCCCACCAGCACCGCGATGGCGTGCTCCAGCTGCGCCCGCTGGCGCTCCAGGCTCAACAGCTCGGCCCGTGAATTGGCCAGCTGCGTCTGCGCCTGCAGCACGTCGGTGCGGGCCACCACGCCAGCCTCGTAGCGGTTGCGCGTGATCTGCAGCGTGCGTTCCAGGCCCTGCACGATTTGCTGCAGCAGGGCGCGCTCGGCATCGGTGCCGCGCAGGCTGAAGTAGCTGAGCGCCAGCTCCCCCTGCAGCGACAGCCGCGCCGCCGCCAGGTCGGCCGCGCTGGCCTGCTCCGACGCGCGTGCGCCCGCCAGGCCCAGCCCCAGGCGCCCCCACAGGTCGGGTTCCCAGCTCGCGCCCAGCCCCAGGTCGAAGCTGCCGCGCGTGCCACTGGTGCCGCTGCGCGCGCCGGAGCGGTCGGCCCCGGCCTGCCCCGTCACCACCGGGAAGAACGACGCCCGCTGCTCGGCCACCAGCGCCCTCGCCTGGGCGTACGCGGCCACGGCGGCCGCGAGTGTCTGGTTGGACACCTCCACCCGCTGCATCAGTTCGGCCAGCTGCGCATCATCGAAGAGCTCCCACCAGGCGCCGCGCCCCCAGGCCTGCGCGTACCCGGCCGACGCCGGCACCCAGCTGCCCGAGCCCTGCCGGAAAGCCGCCGGCGTGTCCACCACCGGAGGCGGCTCATCGCGCACGGGGGCCATGGCGCAACCGGCCAGCGCGAGGCCGACCAGCAGGCAACCGGGGACACGAGAGGATTGCAGGCACTTCATCGTCAGGAGGTCTTCGGGTCGGCGTGGCGCACCAGCTGGTGCTCGGTGGCGCTGCGGCGGCGCAGCTTGTCCAGCAGCAGGTACACCACCGGCGTGGTCAGCAAGGTGAGCAGCTGGCTGGCGATGAGGCCGCCGACGATGGCGATGCCCAGCGGCCGGCGCAGCTCGGCGCCGTCGCCGAATCCGATCGCCAGCGGCAGCGCGCCGAGCATGGCGGCCAGGGTGGTCATCAGGATGGGGCGGAAACGCAGGAGGCAGGCCTCACGCACGGCCTGTGCCGGCGACAGGCCTCGCGCCCGCTCGGCCTCCAGCGCGAAATCGATGATCAGGATGGCGTTCTTCTTGACGATGCCGATCAGCAGGAACAGGCCGATCAGCGCCATCACCGAGAAATCGAGCCGGAACAGCATCAGCGCCAGCACCGCCCCCAGCCCGGCCGAGGGCAGCGTGGACAGCACCGTCACCGGATGCACCAGGCTTTCGTACAGGATGCCGAGCACCAGGTAAATGACGGCGATCGCCGCCGCGATCAGCAAGGCCTGCTGCGCCTGCGATTGGGCGGCCGCCCGGGCCGTGCCCTGCAGGCTGCCGCGCACGTTGTTCGGCAGGGCCACCTGCGCCTCGGCGGCGCGCACGGCCGCCTGCGCATCGGCCAGGCTGTGGCCCTCGGCCAGGTTGTAGGAGATGGTGGTGGCCAGCTCCGCGTCGTCGTGGCTCACGCCGGCCGCGGCCGGGCGCTGCGAAAAACGGGCGATCGCGGCCAGCGGAACCATGGGCGTGCCGACGCTGCTCAGGGCCTGGCCGGTGGCCGGATCGCGCAAGGCCGGGTTCGGTGGCGAGCCGGCGCCTGCCCCGGTTCCGGCGGCCGCCGCGCGCGCGGGCACGTGGATGTCCTCCAGCGCCTCGGGGCTGCGGATGTAGCGCGGCTCCACCCCCAGGATCACGCGGTACTGGTTCTGCGAGTCGTAGATGGTGGCGACCTGGCGCTGGCCGAATGCGTTGTAGAGCGCGTTGTCGATGTCGCGCGAACTCACGCCCAGGCGCGAGGCGAGCTCCTTGTCGACCTCGACGTAGCTTTCCACGGCCCGGTCCTGCTGGTCGGTATCCACGTCCACCAGCGCCGGCTGCGCCTTCATGGCCTCGGCCATGCGCAGGGCCCAGCGCTTGAGGTCGGCCTCGTTGTCGCTCTTGAGCGTGTACTCGTAGGTGGAGTTGCTCGAACGCCCGCCCATGCGCAAGTCCTGAACCGGATTCAGGAACAGGCTGATGCCGGGCACCTGGGCGAGCTGCGGCCGCAGCCGGCCGATCACCGCCTGGCCGCGCTCCCCCTTGGGCCGCTGGTCGGCCGGCTTGAGCGTGACGAAGACGAAGCCGCTGCCGGCGCGCGATCCGCCGGTGAAGCCCACCACCGTGTCGACCGACGGATCGGCCCGGATGATGTCGATCAGGGCCCGCATCTTGTCCTGCATGGCCTGGAACGAAATGCTCCGGTCGGCCCGCACCCCGCCCTGGATCTGCGAGGTGTCCTGCCGCGGGAAGAAGCCCTTTGGGATGTGCATGAACAGGTACACGTTCAGGCCGATCGCCGCCACCAGCATCGCCAGCACCAGCCAACGCGCCTGCAGCGCCCAGTCGAGCGACACCGCGTAGGCACGCTGCAGGGCGTCGAAGCCGCGCTCGAACACCCGGGCCACCCGCCCCGGCCGATGCCCGGTACCGGGCCGCAGCAGCCAGGCGCACATCATGGGCGTGGTGGTCAGCGAGATCAGCAGCGAGATCATCACGGCCGCCGACAGGGTGACCGCGAACTCGCGGAACAACCGGCCCATCTGCCCGCCCATGAACAGCAGCGGGATGAACACCGCCACCAGCGACACGCTGATCGACAGCACCGTGAAACTCACCTCGCGCGCACCCTGCAGCGCCGCCTGGAAGCGGTCCATGCCGCGCTCCATGTGACGCGCCGTGTTTTCCAGCACCACGATGGCGTCGTCCACGACGAAACCCGTGGCCACCGTGAGCGCCATCAGCGACAGGTTGTTCAGCGAAAAGCCCAGCAGTTGCATCACGCCGAAGGTGCCGAGCAGCGACACGATGGTCGCCACGCCGGGAATCAGGGTGGCCCGTGCGCTGCGCAGGAAGGCACTCACCACCAGCACCACCAGCACCAGCGCGATCACCAGCGTGAGCTGCACCTCGTGCAGCGAAGCGCGGATGGAATGGGTGCGATCGGAGGCCACCGCCACCCGCACGTCGGACGGCAGCGACGCCTGCAGCTGCGGCAGCAGGTCGCGCACCGCGTCCACCGTCTCGATCACGTTGGCCCCGGCCTGCAGGCGGATGACCACGATCACCGCCGGCTGTCCGTTGAACAGGCCCAGCGTGTTGATGTTCTCGACCCCGTCGGTCACCTCGGCCACGTCGGCCAGGCGCACCGCCGCGCCGTTGCGCCAGGCGACCACCAGGTCGCGCCAGTCCGACGCGCTGCGGCCGCCGCCGACGCTGTTGCGGGTGTAGATGGTCAGGCGTTCCTCGCCCGACTCGATCTCTCCCTTGGGCCGGTTCCCCGTGGCCGCCTGGATGGCCGCGCGCACGTCTTCGGTGGCGATGCCCCAGCGGTTCAGCGCGAAGGGCAGCAGGTTCACCCGCACCGCGGGCTGCGAGCCGCCCCCCAGCTCGACGTCGCCCACCCCGGGCACCTGCGCGATCTTCTGCTCGACGATGTTGGAGACCTCATCGTACACCCGGCCCGGCGATCGCGTGGCCGAGGTCAGCGCCAGGATCATCACCGGCGCGGCCGCCGGGTTGGCCTTGCGGTAGGTGGGATTGCTGCGCAGCGTCGCCGGCAGGTCGGCGCGCGAGGCGTTGATCGCGGCCTGCACCTCGCGCGCCGCGGCGTTGATGTCGCGATCCAGGTCGAACTGCAGCGTGACCCGCGTCGATCCGGTGCTGCTGAACGAGGTCATCTCGTTCACCCCGGCGATCACCCCCAGCCGGCGCTCCAGCGGCGTGGCCACGCTGCTGGCCATGGTTTGCGGACTGGCCCCCGGCAGGCTGGCACTGACCGAGATCACGGGGTAGTCGACCTGGGGCAACGACGCCACCGGCAGCATGAAGAAGGCCGCGATTCCCGCGAGCGCGAGCCAGGCCGTGAGGAGCACGGTGCCCACCGGCCGGCGGATGAAGGGCGCGGCCAGGTTCACGAGGCCCCGTCCTCCAGACGCCGGGCCGACGGCAGGGCCGCGGCGCCCCCACCGCCGTGGCCGGCACCCTCGCCCGCGCCGGCGCCGCGGCGCAGCCGCCTGGCCAGCCGGTCGAAGGCCAGGTAGATCACCGGCGTCGTGAACAGCGTCAGCAGCTGGCTCACGATCAGGCCGCCGAAGATGGTCAGCCCCAGCGGCCGGCGCAGCTCGGCGCCCTCGCCCCAGCCGAACATCAGCGGGATGGCCGCCCCCAGCGCCGCCAGCGTGGTCATGAGAATGGGCCGGAAGCGCAGCAGCGCCGCCTGGTGGATGGCCTCGCGCGGGCTCTTGCCCTGCTCGCGTTCGGCATCGAGGGCGAAGTCGATCATGATGATCGCGTTCTTCTTGACGATGCCGATCAACAGGATGATGCCGATGATCGCGATGACGCCCAGCGAATGGCCGCTCACCATCAGCATCAGCAGCGCACCCACCGCCGCCGAGGGCAGCGTCGAGAGGATGGTCACCGGGTGTACGTAGCTCTCATAGAGCACGCCCAGCACGATGTACATGCACACCACCGCCGCCAGGATCAGCCACAGCTGGTTCGTGAGCGATGCCTCGAAGGCACCGGCCGCGCCGAGCAGGCGCACGGTCACGGCTGGTGGCGGGTTCAGGGAGGCGGTGGCGTCGCGGATGGCCGCGACCGCCTGGCCCAGCGAATGGCCGGGCGCCGGCTCGAAGCCCACCGTGGCCGCCGGATACTGCGCGGCGCGGGTCACCTGCAGCGGCGCACGCACCTCGCGGATGCGGGCCACCGCCGACAGCGGCGTGGCGTTGCCCGAGCCGGTGCGCAGCTGCACGTCACCCAGCGACGCGGGAGTGCCCTGGGCCGGTCGCGCCTCCAGGATCACGCGGTACTGGTTGGTCTCGGTGAAGATGGTGGAGACGATGCGCTGGCCGAAGGCGCTGTACAGCGCCTCGTCGATGGCGGCGGCGGTGATGTTCAGGCGGGCGGCCGTGTCGCGGTCGATGTCCACCACCAGGGCGGCGCCCGCGGCGCCGGCATCGGTCACCACCTGTCGCAGCTGCGGCAGCTCACGCAGGCGCTGCGTGATGCGCCCGGCCCAGTCATCCACCAGGCGGCCGTCCGCCGCCTCCACCGCCAACCGGTACGGCGTGGGCCCGCTCTCGGCATCGATGGTGAGGTCTTGCACGGGCTGCAGGTAGAGCGTCACGCCGGACACTTGCTGGCCCGCGCGCCGCAGCCGGTCCATCACGGCCTCGAGCCCGTCGGCGTCGGCGCGCAGGTTCACCAGCAGCCGGCCCGTGTGCAGCATGGTGTTGTTGGCCGCGTCCACGCCCACGAAGCTGCTCAGGCTCTTGACGGCGGGATCCTGCAGCAGCGTCCTCGCCACCTCCTGCTGGACCTCGGCCATGCGCGGGAAGGAAATCGATTCCTCGGCCTGCACCCGCACCTGGACCTGGCCGGTGTCCTGCATCGGGAACAGGCCCTTGGGCACCCACCACCACAGCAGCGCCGTGAGCGCCAGCAGGGACACCGCCACCACCAGCGTGAGCGGCTGGTGCGACAGCACCCACTGCAGGCCGCGGTCGTAGCGCGCGATCACGCCGTCGAAGAAATCGGGCCCGTGCCGCTGCGGCTCCTTGAGCCAGCGGGCGGTCATCATCGGCACCAGGGTCAGCGACACCACGGCCGAAATCAGGATGGTGACCGCCAGGGTCACCGCGAACTCGCGGAACAGCCGGCCCACCACGTCGCCCATGAACAGCAGCGGGATCAGCACCGCCACCAGCGACACCGTGAGCGAGATGATGGTGAAGCCGATCTCGGTGGCCCCGTCCAGCGCCGCCTGCATCGGCCGCTTGCCCATCTCCAGGTGGCGCGAGACGTTCTCGATCATGACGATCGCGTCGTCGACCACGAAGCCGGTGGCGATGGTCAGCGCCATCAGCGTGAGGTTGTTCAGGCTGTACCCCAGCAGGTACATGGCGGCGCAGGTGCCCACCAGCGAGATCGGCACCGCCAGGCTGGCGATCACCGTGGCGCGCAGGCTGCGCAGGAAGGCGAACATCACCAGCACCACCAGCAGGGCCGCCAGCGCCAGCTCCAGCTGCACGTGGTGCACCGAGGCCCGGATGCCGGTGGTGCGGTCGGCCAGCACCTCCACGCGCACCGACTCCGGCATGCCCTGCGTGAGCTCGGGCAGCCGCTGCTGGATGGCATCGACGGTGGCGATCACGTTCGCGCCCGGCTGCCGCTGCACGTTCAGCACGATCGCCGGCTGCAGGCTGGCCTCGCCCGCGTCGGAGCGCGCACCCACCCAGGCGCCGAGCCGCACGTTCTCGGCACTCTCGACCACCCGCGCCACCTGCGACAGGCGCACCGGCGCGTTGTTCTGCCACGAGATGACCAGGTCCTGGTAGTCCTCGGCGTGCAACAGCTGGCCGTTGGCGTTGATGGTCCAGGAGCGCGTGGGGCCGTCGATGCTGCCCTTGGCGCCGGTACTGTTGGCCGCGGCGATGGCGGTGCGGATCTGGGCCAGCGTCAGTCCCTGCGAGGCCAGGGCGCGGGTGTCGACCTGGATGCGAACGGCCGGCCGCTGGCCGCCGGACACCGTGACCTGGCCCACGCCGGACACCTGGCTGATCTTGAGGGCCAGGCGCGTGTCGACCAGGTTGCGCACCTCGGTCAGCGGCAGGGCGTCCGAGGTGACCGCCAGGCTCAGCACCGGCGCATCGGCCGGGTTGACCTTGGCATAGACCGGCGGGCCCGGCAGGTCGGCCGGCAGCAGCGAGCCGCCCGCGTTGATGGCCGCCTGCACCTGCTGCTCGGCCACGTCAAGGGGCAGCCCCAGGGTGAACTGCAGCGTCACGATGGACACGCCGGTGGCGCTCGTCGAGCTCATGCGCGAAAGCCCGGGCATCTGCCCGAACTGCCGCTCGAGCGGGGCGGTGACCGTCTGGGCCATCACCTCCGGGCTGGCGCCCGGGTACAGCGTCTGCACCTGGATGGTCGGATAGTCCACCTGTGGCAGTGCGGAGACGGGCAGCAGCCGCAGGGCCGCCAGGCCGCCGAGCACGATCGCCAGCATCAGCAGCGCGGTGGCGACCGGCCGCAGGATGAAGGGACGGGACGGACTCACTGCGGGCCCGCTCCCGCCGGGCCACCGGGGCGCCGCGCCTGCATCTGGCGCCACCGCTCGAGGGCGGCGGGCTCGCCGCGGTCGAGCGCCTGCAGGAAGCTCTGGCGCCGCGCCAGCAACTCGGGGTCACCCTGGGCGGAGTCCAGCAGCCGGCGGCGCTGATCGGGGCTGGGACCGGCGGGCGCGGCGTCGCCCGGTCGCGGGGCCGCCCCGGCGACCCGGCTCGCGGCAGGGGTCGCGGCAGTGGCAGTGGCAGTGGCAGTGGCAGTGGCGGCGGAGGAGGAGGCGGGTGGCCCGCCCGGCGCCGCACCCGGTGACACGGCGGCGTCAGCGGGTGCCGCGGGTCGCCGCCCGCCCTCGCCAGCGCCACCCCGCCCGCCCGATCCGCGAGCCGCGTCACCGGGCAGTGCCACCCGCGAGCCGTCGCGCAGCCGGTCGGCGCCTTCGGTCACCACCCGCTCACCCGGGCTCAGGCCCTGCACGATCTGCACCCGGTCGGTGGTGGTGTGGCCACGCTGCACGTTGCGCAGCGATACCGTGCGGTCGGCGTTGACCACGAACACCTGCTCGCCCTGCGGGCCGCTGCGCACGGCCGCCACGGGCACCACGAGCGCGCCTTCGATGGTGCGCAGCTGCAGCCGCACGTTGACGAACTGGTTGGGGAACAGCGCGCCGTCGCTGTTCGCGAACCGGGCCTTGGCGCGCACGGTGCCGGTCTGCGCGTCGATCTGGTTGTCGAAGGAGGCCAGGCGCCCGGTGCCCAGCACCTGCGTGCGGGTGCGATCCATCGCGCGCACCGGCGCACCGGCCGAGGCGGCTTCCCGCAGCGAGGCGATCAGGTCCTGGGGCACCGCGAACTCGACGTCGATGGGCACGGTCTGCGTGATCACCGCGACGCCGTTGGAGTCGCTGGGCCCCACCACGTTGCCCACGTCCACCACCCGAAGCCCGACCCGGCCGGCGATGGGAGCGGTGATGCGGGTGTGCGCCAGGTTCAGCCGGGCGGTGCCTTCGTTGGCCTTGGACACCACGACAGCCGCCTCGAGCTGCTTGACCAGAGCCTCCTGGGTATCGACTTCCTGGCGCGCGATGGAGTCCTGCTGCAGCAGCGTGCGAAAGCGCTGCAGCGTCACCCGGGCGGCCGCCAGCTGCGCCTCGTCGCGCATGCGCTGGCCGGTGGCCTGCTGCACAGCCAGCTCGAACGGGCGCGGGTCGATCTGCGCCAGCAGCTCACCGGCGCGCACCAGCTGGCCTTCGCGGTAATTGACTTGCTGCAGCACCCCGGAGACCTGGGGCCGCACGCGGGCGGTGGCCGCCGGGATCACGGTTCCCAGGGCCTCCACCGTGACGGGGATGTCGGCACGCTCCACCTCCGCCATGCCCACGGTGGTGGGCGGCACGCGCGGCGCGCCGCCACCCGTAGCGCCCGGTCCGGCCGCGGCCCCAGGACGACCGGGGGGAACCTCGGGCGTCGACGGGCGCTGGGTCAGGTGCCAGGCCAGCCAGCCCACCGCGGCCACGATCAGCAGGGCGATCAGGGTTCCCAGCAGGGAGGCCCGTCGGCCGAGGCGGCGGGCAGGCGGCAGGTGGGGACTGCCGGGGGTCGGTTGTTCGGTCTGGAGCTGCGGGTCAGGTCGATCCATCGATGTCCTTGCGGTCGGCACGGCTCGCGGGCGTCGGGCCCGCCTTGGCAGGTCCCGCGGCCACCCCTCGAGGGGGCGGCTGGCAGTTTAGGGCCTGGCCCGTGGCGACGAAGGACGAAGCATCGCCTGCCCCTGTATCGGGCAAGTGAACTTGTGCGTCCACGCGGAAAAAAATGGACCAGGCACGAAGCCGCCCGGCTGCCGCTGCCGGGTGGACCGCCTACTGCGTGATCACCACCAGCACGCTGCAGTGGGCGTGCTCGATCAGCGCCCCCGAAATCGACCCGCGCCACCAGCGGGCGGCCCAGCTGCCCAGGTGCTTGTGGCCGACGATGATGAGGTCGGCCTCGACCTTGCGGGCGAACTTGGTGATCTCCTCGACGGCCTCGCCCATGACCACCTCGCCGCGGGCGGCGAAGCCCTTGGCTTCGAGCCGCTGCAGGCCGTCGCGCAGCACCCCCTCGAACTTGCGCCGCTCGCGTTCTTCGAGCTCCACGTCGTAGACGCCGCCTTCCAGCCCGACGAAGCTCATCGTGGACGGCATGACGGCGACCAGCACCAGTTCGGACTTGCTCCACTGGGCGAGTTCACCGCAATCGAGCAAGGCCTTCTGTCCCGCGTCGCTGCCGTCATAGGCCAAAAGAATTCGCTTGTACATGCTGCTCCTCCGCCGAAATCGATCGGCTCAGGATAGGCCGGCACGCTGGCCCGGCGGCAGGGAGAAAACCCGCAGACCTTCAGTAGCGGGCGACCACCGCCAGGTGCAGCCGGAGGTCCCCGCGCTCCGCGGGCCGGCCGCGGTGCTCCAGCACCCGCGCCAGGTCCAGCGTGACCTGCCAATCCGGGGTACCCCACCGAAGGCCAGCGCCGGCCGCGGCCAAGACATTCGAGTCGGCCATTCGCGGGCGCACCCGCCCCAGGTCGAGGAAGAACACCGGCCGCAGCCCGCCGTCACCCCAGGATGGCGCGACGGCTTCCAGGTTCAGGAGCGCGCCGCGCTCGCCGACGGCCACCCGGTCGCCGAAGCCGCGCACCGATTGAGCGCCGCCGATGCCGAACTGCTCGCCGCTGACCAGCCGCGAGCCGCTGTACTGCCCGCGGGTGCGACCCAGCACCTGCCAGCCGCCCGTGGGCACCGCCGCCTCGACCGACCAGCGCACGGAGCGCCAGGCGCGGTCGCCCTGGTTCTCGTCGTGGGCGGCGTCGGTGTTGTTCGAGCCGCCCCCCAGGTTGCCGGCCCAGTCGAGCGAAGCGGACCAGGTGCCCCAGGCCTGCTCGGCGCGCGCGCTCGCCTGCACCGTCAGCACCCGCGAGCTCACATCGGGCTGCAATCGCTGGCTGATGAAGGTGGTCTCGTTGCGGAACAGGCGGTCCTCCAGTCCGACCGCCAGCGTGGGTTCGGCACTGCCCAGGCGGGCCAGCGAGCGGGTCAGGCGCAGGCCGATGAAGCGGCCGCTGCCGCTGACGTCGAAGAATCCGTCGCCGATCGGAATGCGGCCGGAGTCGACCTCCGAATGTGTGAAGAACCCGGCCGCGGTCAGTCCCAGGGCCGGCAGCGGAACCTGGTAGTGGGCCGCGGCCATGCGCACCCGGCCCACGTCGCGAGGATCGGTTCCCCAGGAGAGCGTGGCCACATGGTCGCGGCCCCAGAGATTGGCGTGCTGCCAGGTCCCCACCAGTCGCAGCACGTCGCGGCTGGAGCCCTTGCCGCCCACGCTGGCCATGCCCGAGACGATGAAGGCCTGCGGCGGCAGATCCCGCACCCGCACCACGGCGTCCACGGTGGCGGGCTGGCGGGATTCGCGGAACACGATGGTCGCGCGCCGCGCCGGATTGCCGTTGCCCACTGCCAACTGCAGGCCCAGGCTGGACAGGGCCGGCGGCTGTCCCTCCTGCAGCGCCGGAAGGCCGGCGCGGATGTGGTCCTCGCTGAAGTGGCGGTTGCCGACCACCTCCACCTCGCCCAGGCGGATGGCGACCACCTGAAGCCGCACCTCGCCGCGTTCGGGCCGCTGCGCCGGCACATGGACCCGATGAAACGGAAAACCCGCTTCGCGCAGCCGCTGCTCGAGCGCCTGGCCGGCGGCCTCGATCTGCGTCAGCGAGCGGCCTTCGCCGAGGTGAGCGGCCAGCACCTCGCGCACCACCTGCGGCGCCAGCGGCAGCGGACCCTCGACGACATACCGCTGCACGTCCAGGGTCGGCCCGGCTGCCGGCACCCCTTGCTGCGCCTGCGCCCGCGCGGGCACGGCGGCGGCGATCCAGAAGGTTGCCCACAGCAGCAGCTTGAAGATGGCAGGGGTCATCGGGCTCAGCTTCTCAGCGGTAGCAGATGTCCGAACCCGTGGCCTGCCGGATCTGGAACAGCTGGGTGATGGGGCTTTCGGGGATGTCCGCGTCCGGCTCGGGCGTCGCGTCGTCGCTCAAGAAGGACGGGGCCTCGCGGGTGCGTTCGGCTTGTCCCGGCGTGCCGGACCAACCGGTCTCGCCGGCCGCCAGGTCGAGTCGCCGGTTGCCGGACTGCAGCACCACATGCCCCTGCCTCACGCCCACGTACAGGCCGTCCGCGCCACCGGGATCGGTGGCACCGAACACCCGGTCCCACTCGATCGGCACCCGGTCGGGCCGCGCCACCGGCAGGGCGTCCAGGAAGGCGGGCACCTCGCGCAGCACCCGCGGCAGGCCATCGCCGCCGATGTGGCCGACGCGGTCCAGCGGCACGTCGAGCGGACCGCGCTCGAAATACGGCAGCCCGTCCCAGGTGCGCATGAACAGGCCGTCTTCAGGGCGCGCCGCCACCTGCGACCCGGGCTCGGACGACCCGCCGGCCTGCTGGTGACGGGCCGATGCGGACGCCGGCTCGCCGCCCGCTTCCAGCACCAGCGACGGATCGATGCACGGGCCCTCGCAGATGATGTCCATGCCGGTGCCACGGATGCCGATCACCGAGGTGGCGGTCTTGATCTTGACCGCCTCGGGTGACTGCTTGCCGACCGAGCCGGTCAGCACGCGCAGGCCGCCACGCAGCAGGTCCAGCGCCACGTTGCTGCTTCGCTGCGGCTGCTCCCAGCTGAAGGCGCTGATACGCAGCACCGTGGCCGGGGCGACCGAGACCACCGAGTGGTCGCGGAAGGCCAGCACCAGCACCGTGCCCACGCCGGTGCGGACCTCCTCGCCCTCGAACAGCGCGCCACCCATGGCCAGGGGTCGGCTCACGCGGTCCTGGGTGAAAGCCGTGGCGACGCCAGACAGCTGCACGGCGCGCGCGACCACCGGCAGCGCCACGGCGCCGGCGCCGCCAGGGACCGGCGCACGCGCGGCGTCCCGGCAGTCCTCACCGCACAGGCGGGCATCGAAGCGGGTGCCCCGCACGCCTATGCTGGCCGTGGGGGTGTGCAGCGCAAAGGCTTCGGGCTGGCGCCTGGCGATCATTCCGGTGACCGCCCGCACGCCACCGCGCAGCAGCCGGAACCAGGCCGCTTCGGCGCCGGCCGCGGCGAGCTCGAACCGCTCCAGCACGAAAGCGGTGCCGGGGCGCAGCGTGAAGGCGGTGCCGTCGTGCAGCGTGACCACCGCGAATCCCTGCCCGCCGGTGACCAGCGTGTCGCCTTCGAACACGGGATCACCCGCCACCAGGAAGCGCGCGCCGGCGCCCGCCTGCTGCGCGCTGGTCAGGCCTTGCAGGCGCGTGACCTGGCCGATGGGCGACTGGGCGCTCGCCGTCGGCGCGGCCAGCAGAAGCAGCCCGACGGCCAGCACCGCCAGCACCGCCCGCCACGCGCGCCGGCCGCCGGCGGACACGGGAGCGGGGGCGCGGGTCACTGGCACGTGGTCTCCCCGTCCGGCGGACTCTCGCTCCTGCGCGGCCGCGACTCGTCGTCGAACCACTGCGTGTCGCTGAGGTAGCCGAACAGGTCGGGCATCTCCGGCACGGGCCCGGCGGGGTCCTGGACGACCTCGTTCCAGCCGGGAAAGTAATGCCGGAAAAGCTGCGCGTTGATCGCCGCGCCACCGGTGTTCGCCTGCAGCGAGAGCCCGCCCTGGGTGGTGGCCAGGTCGAAGCTGCCGGCCGTGATGGTGCTGGCGGCGCCATTGCCGCCACCTTGCAGCAGCAGGTCGCCATTGGCCGCGACGGACAGCACGGCGGGATCGATGCTCGCCGCGCCGGCAGCCCCGCCGGTGATGCCGATGCCTCCCCGCAGCGTGCTGATCGACATGAGGTCGGGCGCGTTGACCGCGGCCCAGCCGGCCACCGTGGCGCCGCCCAGGATCTGCAGCGAACCGGCGACCAGGCCCAGGCTGGTGCCGGCCTGGATGCGGCTCGCACCGCGCGCATCGGACGAGCCCACCTGCAAGACGCCGGCGGTGTCGTAGCCGAAGCCACCCGCCTGCAGCTCGAGGGCGCCGCTGGAATCGATCGCCGCCAGCGAGCCGGTGGCCTCGCTGGTGTTGCGCAGGCTCAGGCGGGCGCTGCCGGCCACGCCTTCGGTGCCGCGCAGGTGGATCACCTGGCGGTTGCCGTTGGCCGTGCCCAGGCCGGCGAAGCGGCCGGAGCCCGTCACGGCGATGTCCAGGGTGGCGGCCTGCAGCCACTGCGTGCCGCCGCTCGCCTGCACGCGCACCTCGTCGCCCGATGCGTTGTGCAGCGAGACCGCGCCGCCGGCCTGGAGGTCCTGGTCGCCGCCGGACTCGACGCTCACCGAGTGGCCGTCCGTGCCGCTGGCCAGCCGCAGGTCGCGGCCCGCCACCAGGCGCTGGCGGGAACCGCTGGTGAGGGTGACGCTGCCCGCGGCCGCGTCGATACGCAGGTCGTCCCGCGCAGCCAGCTCCATCCCGCCCCCCGAGCGCACCAGCAGTCCGCCGGCCACGCCGTGCAGGCTGAGATGGCCGCCCTGCGCGTGCAGGCTCAGGTCACCATCGACGGCCACTGGCGCCACCACCGCGATGCCGCCGTCAGGGGCGACCAGGCTGAACGAATGGGTCAGCGAAGCGGGCGTGCCGCCCAGGGTGAGCTGGCCCGCCTGGCGGCCGATCTGCAGGTCATCGGCACCCCGGCCCAACCGCAGCGCGCCGGAGCCATCGACGCTGGCTTCGATGGACAGGGCGCTGAGCGGCGCGCCGTCCAACTGCACACCGATGCCGTCACGGACGCGGATGCCGATCTCGCCCGCGTCCCTGATGCGCAGGGCGTCGGCCCCGCCGACGCTGCCGCGCTGGGCCGACAGGCTCACCCGGCCGCCCGGGCCGGAGAGCACATGCGGATCGAGGCCCCGCTCGGGGTTGCCCAGGATGCTGCCCTGGTCGGCCTGCAGGGTCACGTCGCCGGCGCGCCCGGAGCCGGCCGTCGAGACCGCGTCCACCTGGATGTCACCCAGCCTGGAGGTCACGTTCACCGCACCGCCGGCGGTCGTGGCGTTCAGCCGAATGGCCCCTGCCGAAACGAGCGTGAACGAATTGGGGTCCGCGACATCCCCCAGCTGGGCCTGCGCCCTGACGAGGGAGGCGGACGCCAACTCCACGTGCATGGACCCCGCTCCCTCGTGCGCCGCCTGGAGGATTTGCGGCCCCTGGTAAGCCTCGGCGGACGTGTCGCGGAAATCCACGTGCCAGGGCGCTGGGCCAGGCCCGACCGAGGCGATGCCGAGCACGCCTGCCGGGCCGGTGTAGGAAACGGTCTGCACGAGGTTGGCCTGCGCATCGAAAACGTCGAGCGAAGCGCCTGCGTTGTTGGCAAAGGCGCGACTCAGGTTCGTCCGGATAGCCAGGCGCTCCAGCCAGGAGCCGTTCACCTGAACGGCAAAGCCTCCTGCGGTGTCGAGCGTGAGGTCGTTCGTGCCCACCAGGCTGGCGGCGATGTCGCCACTGCCGGCGCGCAACACGATGGTGGGCGCGGTCAGCGTGCCGACCGCCAGGGCGCCCGCACTCTCCAGTTGCAGCGAACCGGCGACGGTGAGGTCGCCTACCTGCAGCCCCGCGCCGCGGCCGGTGAGCCGGAAGCCCTGCAGGGTGCTGTCCCACCGGTTCGGCGTGAAAGTGATGCCGCTGCCGGCGGCCGAGAGTGCCAGGTCCAGGTTCTCGGACTGGAACCGTGCCGCGTTCAGTTCGAGCCCGCCCGCCGACGCCGACAGGCCGAGTGTCGACACGGTACCCCCGGCCCGCACGTCGAAGCGGCCGCTTGCCGACTCGATGTCGATGCTCGGTGCCACCACCCACAGGCTGCCACCCGAGGCCGACCGGATGTCACCGCCGGCACGGATGTCCAGCGCCGATGCCTGGACGTGCGGCTGCGAGCCGTCGTCTCCCAGCACGGCCCCGCGCGACTGCAGCGCCACCTGGCCATCGGCCACCACGGAGCCGACGGCGAGATCGCCGGCGCCGAGCTGTTGCACCTGCACCGAGCCGCCGGTGGTGATCACCCCCAGGCGCAGCGCGCCGGCGTCGCGGGTGCGCAGCACCACCCCGGCGCCACCGGCCAGGCGCAGTGAGTCGACCCGCAGGCCGCCGCCGCTGACGTCGAGTGACAGCAGGCCATCGAACCCCGCCTTGGCGTGGGCAGAAAAGCGCAGGCCGGTGCCCTCGCGAGTGAAAGTCCAGTCGCCGAGATTGCTCCCCCCGGTGATCGTCGACGCCGCCAGGGCCGCAACGCCGCCGGCCAGCGACACCGCGCGCACCACCGTGCCGGCGTCGAAGCGCAGGTGCAGCGGCGCCGATGGCCCGGTGAACCGCAGATCCGCCACATCCACCCGCAGCGGGGCATCGGCCGATGCTCCGACGCTCTCCGTGCCGCTCGCCTGCACGTCGAGGAACTGGCCGCTCAGGCGGCCGCCCGCCGTTTGGGCGACCCCGGCGTCGGTCGCCAACCGGATCCCGCCACCCGCCCGCACCTCGCCCAGGCGCAGCACCCGGCCGGTGAGGTTGCGCAGCGAGATATCGCCGGCCGCGAAGGCATCGACCGAGCTGGCGTCGATCGCGGGGGCGCCGGTGATGGCGCCCCGCAGGGACTCCAGGCGGACCCCGGCACCGCCGGCCCGGATGACGCCCGAGTAGCCCAGGTCGCCCGCCACCTGCACGTCGACGGTGCCACCGTTCGTGGTGATGTCCCCCGTGCCGCTCAGGCCGCTGCCGCGCAGGATCACGTGGCCCTGGTGCGTGGTGATCCCGCCGCGCAGGTCGATGCCGCCGCGATCGTGGCTGGCGCCGCCGGCGCGGATGGTCAGGCCCGCGCCCACGGTGTTCAGCTGCAGGTGGTCGCGCACGAAGACGTTGCGCTCGGCCTGCAGCATCACGTCGCCCCTGATGGCGTCCAGCACGGCGGGGGCGATGGTGACCACGTTGTCGGGGAAGTCCGCGAACTCGTCGACCAGCTCGGGCATCTGCCCGCCGTCGGCCGCAATCACGATATCCAGCGGGTCCAGCAGCAAGGTGCCAGCCGCGCCATGGGGGGCCGACAGATCCGCGCGGCCGGTGAACTGCAACTGCTGCTTGCCCGACACCTCCGCGAAACCGCCGTCGCCGCCTTGCGCGCCGCCGCGCACCGACAAGGCGCCGGCGAACCGCGTGCTTTGGTCGGCCCAGACGATGATGCGGCCGCCATTGCCCTGCACGTCCGCGTCGGCCCGCAGGACCGCGCCCTCGGCCACGCTCACCCTTTGCGCATTGGCCACCTCGGGGTTGGCGCCCTGGTAGTCGCCCCCCACCAGGATGCGGCCGCCGCTGGAGCCGCTGGCGTCGAGCAGCGCGCCGGGCTCCAACGCCACCCGAGTGCCCAGCACCTGCACCTCGCCGCCGGGGCCTGCCAGGCCGCGTACATCGACCAGGCCGGCGACGCGGGTGGTGCCCCCGGCCTGCAAGTGGACGGCGCCGCCGCCGGTGGCGCTCAGCACGCTTTGCGGCGAAAGGCTCAGATCACCCGAGGCCGCCAGGACGATGCGGCCGTCGGCCCCTTGCACCAGCCGGTCCGCGCGGATGGTGCCCTCATGGCGCACGCTGGCGGCGAAGGCGCGCACCGCGCCGTTGTCGGCCAGGAGCTGGCCGAGATTGAGCACGGCATCGGTGGGCGCCTGCAGCTCGAAACGCACCCCGGGCAGATCGGGGCTGCCGATCTCCACGCGGCGGCCGGCGGCCAGCAGGATCTCACCGTTCGGCGCATGCACGATGCCGCTGTTGGCGATGTCGGGCGCGACCAGCACCACCCGCCCGCCGGGGCCCGTGGTGATGAAGCCTTCGTTGCGGATGCTCCCGCTGCCCGTGCTGCCTTGGGAAAAGCGCAGGCGGCCGGCCAGGAAGTCGGCGTCGGCCATGTCCAGCGTGGAGGCGACGAAGCCGTTGGTGTCGATGCGGGCGCCACCGCCGATCACGATGCCGTTGGGGTTGATCAGGAAGACCCGGCCGTTGGCCTGCAATTGGCCGAGCAGCTGCGAAGCCTCGGCCCCGGTGACGCGATTGAGCACGGCGCTCTGGGTCGAGGGCTGGACGAACCGCGCGACCTCGCCGGGGGCAATCGAAAAGCGTTGCCAGTTGATGATGGCGCCGTGGCCAGCCGTGACCTGGAGCCCCCCGGGCCCCTGCGAGATGCCCACGGCGCCGTGGGCCACGGTGGCGCCTTGCGGCAGCGCCCACGCCGCACCACCCAGGGCCGCCTGGATGGCCAGGGCGATCACGCCCAGCAGACACGGCGTCCGTGTGTTCCCCAGCTGCCCCATCCGAAGCCCCCCCTCGTCGAGCCTGGCCGCCTGGAAGCGAACGCAGGCTTGTCACAGATGAGCCCAGAATACGGAAGACTGACAGAATTAACAATAGACTGAACTAAAGCTGACTCCCCGAGTTAACCCGGACACGCCACGGCCGGCGTCAGCGGTCCTTGAGCGTCAGGGGCAGGCCGGCCGACATCAGGGTGACCCGTTCACAGGCCTGCACCGCCTGCTGTTCCAGCGATCCCAGCGTCTCCAGCAGCCGGCGCAGGTCGGGTTGTCCTGCCCCGGCGGCGCCGATGCGGTTGCCCACCAGCACCAGGGGGCCCGCGCAGGCGTTCACGGCATCGGCCAGGCGCAGCGGTCGGCCGCGGGCCACCAGCTGGGCGCCCTCGGCGTCGTCCGCTCCCATCGCATGCACCAGGGTGGCGGTGAGCCAGAAGCTGAGGCAATCGACCACGATCAGCGTGTCGGGACGGCTGTGCGAACCCAACGCCTGCGCCAGTTCGCTCGGCTGCTCCAGCCGCGGCAGCGATCGACCCGCTGCGCTCGTGTCGCGTCGACATCGCTCCACCAGGGCCCGCAGCTCCGGATCCCAGGCCTGCGCCGTATCGATGCACACGGCCCGGTGCTGCGGGGCCTCGGCCAGCCAGCTGGCCGCCAGGGCCTGGGCACGGGCACTGCGTGCACCCGGCCCGGCACCCAGGATCAACTCGCTGCGGGCCACGCGCAGTTCAGCCACGGCGCGCCTCCGGGACCGACTCGTGATCCCGAACCGGACGGCGGCCTGCCCGGAGTGCCTGGAGCGGCTCGAGCCGGGCGGCAAGGACGGCGCGAAGGCGCGGCAGGTCCACGACGCAGCGGGGACCGGGGGCGATCACGAAAAAGGATGCGGCTTGCACGTCTTGGCAAGGATACCCACGCCTGCGGCCTGCGAGCCACACCTGCTTCGCGACGCGCGTGAATTCGCCGGAGTGCGCCGGAGCGACGCCTACAATCCGCAGCCATGTCCGCGCCCGCCTCCCAGATCGAGCAGCTCGCCGAACGCGTCGAACGCCTGCTGATACGCCACGAGGAGCTTGCCCGCACCAACGCCTTGTTGTCGCAGCAAGTCGAGGCCTTGACCCAGGAGCGTGAATCCCTGAAGTCGCGGCTGTCCGCGGCCCGCGCCCGGGTCGATGCGCTGCTCGAACGCCTCCCCCCCTTGAAGAACGCCGCGTGAGCCGGTCCATGAAGCAAATCGAAGTGCAGATCATGGGGCAGAGCTATCTGCTCGGATGCCCCGAGGGCGGTGAGTCGCGGCTGCGCGATGCCGTGGGCAAGGTGGACGAGGCCATGTGCCGCATCCGCGATGCCGGCAAGGTCAAGGCCCGCGACCGCATCGCGGTCCTGGCGGCCCTGAACCTCGCCTTCGACCTCGGTGAACGCGCGGCCACCGGCGCTTCGTTCGCCCCGGCCGCCGCCAACGAAAGCGGCGCGCCCGACGAGCGCATCAGCCAGCTCGTCGAGCGCCTGGACCAGGCACTCGCCGGCGATGGCCGGCTGCTGTGAATGCAGTTGAGTCCGCCGCGCCGCTGTCAACCTCGCCGCTTCAAATCTTTCGCAACCGAAGGTTTTGACCTACCCGTCTCCAGGGGGCTCACGCCTACAATGGCCCCGTGTCTGCAGTGCGTGCCGGGCTTTATATTTCCTTGAACCAATGCTCTATGAGCTCGGGCCTGGAACAAAGCTGGCGAGCGTGATCGTCTCGCGTCAGATGAACCCAACGCCAGCTTGACCTAGCCCACCTGAACCCCGGTTCAGGATGCCGGTCCGGTGGCACTTGCAGACGCCTTATTCCTGCTCGTTCGCAAGCGCGAACGGCCATAACAAGAACAACACGCGACGGATGTTCCTGGACCCGCTTCTCATCGCCGAGCTGGCCCTGCTGGGCATCGCCACGGGCTTTCTGGCGGGGCTGCTGGGCATCGGCGGCGGCATGGTGCTGGTGCCCTTCGTCACCCTCATCCTCGACAGCCGCGGCATCGAATCCGAACTTGCCGTGAAGATGGCCATCGCCACCTCGATGGCCACCATCATCTTCACGTCCGTCTCCAGCGTGCGGGCCCACCATCGCCGCGGCGCAGTGCGCTGGAACCTGGTCGCCCGCCTCGCTCCCGGCATCGTCGTCGGCAGCCTGGTCGCCAGCCTGGGCGTGTTCGCGTTGCTCAAGGGGTCGTGGCTTGCGCTGTTCTTCGCTGCCTTCGTGGGCTTCTCCGCCACGCAGATGTTCGTCGACAGAAAGCCCGCGCCCACGCGGCAGATGCCGGGTACCGGTGGACAGCTGGCAGCCGGTGGCTTCATCGGGTTCCTGTCGGGACTGGTCGGCGCCGGGGGCGGCTTCATCAGCGTGCCGTTCATGACCTGGTGCAACGTGGCCATCCACCAGGCGGTGGCCACGTCTGCCGCGCTGGGCTTCCCCATCGCCGTCACCAATGCGCTCGGTTATGCCCTAAGTGGCCAAGCGGTGGGGAACCTGCCCCCGGGCTCCTTCGGCTACATCTGGCTGCCGGCGCTGGCCGTCATCGCAGCGTGCAGCGTCTTCACCGCGCCGCTGGGCGCGCGCGCCGCGCACGCCTTGCCGGTCAAGCCGCTCAAGCGGGTGTTCGCCATCGTGCTGTACCTGCTGGCCGCCTACATGGCCTACAAGGGGCTCACCGCCTGAGCGTCCTCGGGCTGCGGGCGCCGCTCGGCGACGCACCCGGCCATCGCCCGCAGCACCTGCAACACCAACTGCGGCTCGGTTCGCTGGGGGAAGTGTCCCGATCGTCGTGCGATCACCTGCTTCCCTGCTGGTGAGAGCTGCACGAGTTCGGCCTGGTGGCGGCGCCGCCGCTCCCAGGCCTGCGCATCGGACAACCAGCGGGGGGGCGACCGGCCTGCACTGACCACGGTGAGCGGCACGGGGGGAAACGGGCCGGCCTGCGTGAGTTCGCGCACCGTCGCTTGCTGCCAGGCCAGTTCGGCCTCGAGGTTGGCGCGAAACCACCCGGTCGGCACCTCGAACAATCGTCCGAGCACCTGCGCCAGGCGCTTCTCGTGCCCGTGGCCATGCACGGTGTCATCCGGATGCGTGGACTCGACCAACACCACGCCTGCCACCTCCTGCGGGTAGAGCCGCGCAAACAGGTTGGCATGCAGGCCGCCGAGCGAATGCCCGACCAGCACGTAGGGCGGCTGCAGCTCACAACCGTGCAGCAGTTCGCGCAGGGTCGCGAGTACGGTGGTGCCGGTTTGCGGCACCCGCGGCCGCGCGCTGCGCCCCAATCCGAATCGGTTCCAGGCAAGCACTCGACCCAGGCGCTCGATGTCCGGATACAGCGCCTTCCAGCCCTCGAGGGTCACGCCGGCGCCGCTGAAAAGAATCCAGTGCGGCGGGCCATCGCCGGAAAGAACGTATTCCAGTGCCCCCGCCTGCGTCGGCAGCAGGCGCTTGCGCGGCAGCGCACCCATGCGAGCTAGGCGCCGCCGATCCCGACGTTGACCTTGCCCGTACCTTCGCAGGCGGGACAGCGCGAGCCATTGAGCTGGCCGCTGCCGCCACAGGTTCCGCACACGTCCTCGCCCGTGCCAGGTGTGCCCACGGGCGCTTCGTCACCCGGGCTCATGGGCGGGGTGCTGCGGGGCGCCGGCTGGGCGGGATCGGAACCGCCGCCACCACCGGCAGCGGCACCGCGCGCCCCGGCACCGGCGAGATCGAGAGTGGCGCCCGGATCTTCCTCGCCGGCCACGGATTCGGCCGACAGATCGACGGGGCGTGGGGATGCGGCAGAGGAGGTCGTGTTCATCGTTCGATGCTGGAGCGGGCGCGCCACACGGGCTGTAGGACGCTGCCGCGACGAGGGGCGCGCGCCAGCGGCCAACCCAGCGATTGCCGCCGGCTGCCGGGCACAATGAGTGCATGAGCCCCGTCGTCATCCGAGCCGCCTTGCCGGCGGACGAGCCGAGCTGGCGCCAGTTGTGGCGCGGCTACTTCGGCTTCATCGGCAAGGCCATGCCCGAGGAAACTGCCCGGCGCACCTGGGCCCGCATCCTCGACCCCGACTCGGCCATCATGTGCATCGTGGCCGAGGTCGATGGCCAGGTCTATGGATTCGCCAATTGCGTGGTGCACGAGAACACCTGGCAAACACAGCCCGCCTGCTACCTGGAAGATCTGTATGTGATGCCCTCGGCCCGCGGCCACGGCATCGGAACCGCCCTGGTGGAGTGGCTGCGCAATGCGATGCGTGCTGAAGGCTGGGAGCGGCTCTACTGGATGGCCCCCGCCGACAACGCCGCAGTCCGCCGCCTCTACGACCGCTTCGCCGAGGGCCAGGAACTGGTGCGGTATGTGGTTCGGGATAGGGCTTAGGGGCTGGGGAGCACCTCGGAGCCGCGTGCCTTCCCCTGGTCCCTGGAACCCAGGCCCTGGCCCCTGGGCCTTCAGCCCCTGAACAACGCCCCATACTGCTGCCGCAGCACGTTCTTCTGCACCTTGCCCATCGTGTTGCGCGGCAGGTCTTCGACGATGAAGCAGCGCTTGGGAATCTTGAAGTTGGCCAGGCGCGCCTTGAGGCTCTCGATGACCGCATCGCCGTCGACTCGCTCACCCGGCTTGCACACCACCACCGCCACGCCGACTTCGCCGAAGTCCGGGTGCGGCACGCCCACCAGCGCACTTTCGGCCACGCCAGGCATCTCGTTGATGTAGCCCTCGATCTCGGCCGGGTAGACGTTGTAGCCGCCGCTGATGATGAGGTCCTTGCTGCGGCCCACGATGGTGACGTAGCCCAGTTCGTCCACCTTGCCGACGTCGCCGGTCTTGAACCAGCCGTCGCTGGTGAACTCTTCGCGGGTTTTCTCGGGCATGCGCCAGTAGCCGACGAACACGTTGGGCCCGCGCACCTCGATGCCGCCGATCTCGCCTGCGGGAAGGCCGGATCCGTCATCCGCGCGAACGCGCAGGCCCACACCGGGCAGCGGGAAGCCGACCGTGCCGCCGCGGCGCTCGCCGTCTTCCGGACGATAGGGATTGGACGTGAGCATGAGGGTTTCGCTCATGCCGTAGCGCTCGACGATGGTGTGGCCGGTGCGATCACGCCAGTCGTTGAAGGTCTCCAGCAACAGCGGCGCCGAGCCCGAGATGAAGAGGCGCATGCGACGCGCGGCCTGCCGACCCAGGGCCGGCTCGGCCAGCATGCGCACGTACATCGTGGGCACGCCCATGAACACCGTGGCCTCGGGCAGGCGTGCGATGGCGCGTCGGACGTCAAAGCGGTTCATCCAGATCATGCGGCTGCCGTTGATCAGCGCGCCATGGATCGCGACGAACAGCCCGTGCACGTGGAAGATGGGCAGGGCGTGCAGGAGCACGTCGCCGCCCTCCTCCGGCGTGCGCCAGCCCCAGTAGGACTTGAGCACCTGCGCGTTGGACAGCAGGTTGCCGTGCGTGAGCATGGCGCCCTTGCTGCGGCCGGTGGTGCCCGAGGTGTAGAGGATGGCCCCCAGCTCGCCGGACTCGCGGCGCGCGATCTCGTGCTGGTCGCTCTGCTGCATCGCCTGCTCGAGCAGCGTGCCGGTGCGGTCGTCACCCAATGTGAAGACGTGGCGCGTCCCCGCCTGCGCCGCGAGACGGCCGACCCAGCCCAGGTTGCGTGGGCTGCAAACCACCACGGCCGGCTCGGCGTCCTTCAGGAAGTACTCGATCTCGGCACTCTGATAGGCGGTGTTGAGCGGCAGGAACACGTAGCCGGCCCGCAGCGTGGCCAGGTACAGCATCATGGCCTCGACCGACTTGTCCACCTGCACCGCCACGCGCGAATCGGCGGGCAGGCCCAGCGAGTGCAGCAGGTTGGCGATCATCGCCGTCGCGCGGTCGATGTCGCGCCAGCTGTAGCTGTGCCCTTCGTCGGTGTCGATGGCGACGGCGTTCAGGTTGGCGGGGAACGCGGCTCGGAGGGCGGCGAAGAGGTTGGGGTTGCTGGCGGACATGGAACGGGACACAGCGATCGATTGGATCAGTCGAGCTTGGCGCCGGCGGCCTTGACGACCGCGGACCAGCGCTTGATTTCGCTGTTGATGTGGGAAGCGAACTGTTGCTGGTTGAGGTTGGGGACTTCGGCGCCCTGGCCGGCCCAGACGGTCTTGATCTCGTCGGCGGCAAGCGTCTTGCGCATCTCCTCGATCACCCGGGTCTGCACATCCTGTGGCGTCCCCTTGGGGGCCCAGAGCGCATACCAGGTGCTGACCGTGTAATCGGGGAACCCGACCTCGGCCGCCGAGGGCACATCGGGAAAGGCCGGCGAACGCCGGTTGCCGGAGACCATCAGTGCCTTGATGCGGCCCCCCTTGATGTGGGCGGCCGAGGAGCCCAGCCCGTCGAACATCATGTCCACCTGCCCGCCCACCAGGTCGCGCAGGGCGGGCCCGGCCCCGGTGTAGGGGATGTGGATGATGAAGGTCTGGCTCTGCTGCTTGAACAGCTCCCCGGCCAGGTGGTGCGAGGTGCCGGTGCCGGCCGATCCGTAGTTGTAGCGACCCGGGCTCTTGCGCACCGTGGCCAGGAACTCCTTGAAGTCGGCCACCGGCAGGTTGCGCGGATTGACCACGAGCACCTGCGGCACGTTGGCCAGGACCATCAGGGGCACGAAATCCTTCTCGAGGTCGTAGTCCAGCTTGGGATACATCGATGGCGCGATGGCGTGGTGCACCGCGCCCATGAACAGCGTGTAGCCGTCCGGCGCCGCCCGGGCTGCCAGGCTGGCGCCGACGGTGCCGCCGGCTCCGCCGCGGTTCTCGACCACCAGCTGGCGACCGGTCTGCTTGGCGAACTGCGCCGCCAGGGGCCGCGCGAAGGCGTCGGTGCCGCCGCCGGCCGGGAAGGGCACGATCAGGTTGACCGGCCGGGCGGGCCAGCTGCCGGCAGCGCCTTGCGCCAGGGTCAGGGGTGCGCAGGCGGCCGTGGTGGCCCCCAGCGCCAGGCGCATCAGGTCGCGACGGGTGGCTTCGAATGCCATGGCTCGTTGTCTCCGTTGTTGTGGTCGATCGGGGTGCGACACCTTAGCCGCAGCCGATCCGCATCGGCATCCGGATTTGCCCCGTCCTCAGGCGTGCGCCGGCTTGCGGCGGACGGACCAGTGCCACAACGCCACACCGGCGATCACCATGGGCACGCACAGCCACTGCCCCATCGTCATGCCCAGCGAGAGCACGCCCAGGTGGGCGTCGGGTTCGCGGAAGTACTCGGCGATGAAACGCAGCACGCCGTAGCCGATCAGGAAGAACGCCGACACCTGCGCCTCGGGCCGGCGCCGCCGCGCGAACAGCCACAGGAGGACGAACAACAGCAGCCCCTCGAGCAGGATCTGGTAGATCTGCGACGGGTGGCGCGGCACCATCGAGCCGCTGTGCGGGAACACCATCGCCCAGGGCAGCGACGGATCGGCCGGCCGTCCCCACAACTCGCCATTGATGAAGTTGCCGACGCGGCCGGCGGCCAGCCCCAGCGGCACGCAGGGAGCCACCAGGTCCATCACCTGCCAGAACGGCTTGCCACGCGAGCGGGCGAACCACCATTGGGAAACGATCACCCCCACCAGGCCGCCGTGGAAGCTCATGCCGCCGCGCCAGATGGCGAAGATCTCGAGCGGGTGCGCGGCGTAGTACGCCGGCTTGTAGAACAAGCCGTAGCCCAGGCGCCCGCCGACGATCACCCCCACCACGCCGAGGAACAGCATGTCCTCGATGTCCCGCCGGCTCCAGGCACCGGGCCCGCGGATGGAGGCGAAGGGCTCGTGGCTTAGACGGCGCACGGCCAGCAGGTAGAACAGCGTGAAGGCCAGCACATAGGTGAGGCCGTACCAGTGGATGGCGATCGGCCCGAGCTGGATGGCGACCGGATCGATCTGCGGGAAGGTGAGCATCGGGCTATTGTGCCGCCGCCTGGAGGCACCAGGCCCGGCCGCATCGGCCCGGCTCCAGGCCGATGCGAGAATCACGGACCGGTCACCCGGCCACCCTGCCTCGCCTCAATTCGATCGATATTCCTATGGACACCCAGCCGATCCACCTGCACCTGCGCAGCAGCCACATCACCGAAGGCAAGTCGCGCGCCCCCAACCGCTCCATGTACTACGGCATGGGCTACCAGGAGTCCGATTTCGGCAAGCCCATGGTGGGCATCGCCAACGGCTTCAGCACCATCACCCCGTGCAACAGCGGCCTGCAGCGACTGGCCGACGCAGCTGTCGAGGGCATCCGCGAAGCCGGTGGCAACCCGCAGGTCTTCGGCACGCCCACCATCTCCGATGGCATGGCCATGGGCACCGAGGGCATGAAGTACAGCCTGGTCAGCCGCGAAGTCATCTCCGACTGCATCGAGACCTGCGTGCAAGGCCAGTGGATGGATGGCGTGCTGGTCATCGGCGGCTGCGACAAGAACATGCCCGGCGGCCTCATGGGCATGCTGCGCGCCAACGTGCCGGCCATCTACGTCTACGGCGGCACCATCCTGCCGGGCAAGTGGAAGGGCGAGGACCTGAACATCGTGAGCGTCTTCGAGGCCGTGGGTCAGAACGCCGCCGGCAAGATCAGCGACCAGGACCTCAAGGAGATCGAGCAGCGCGCCATTCCCGGCACGGGCTCGTGCGGCGGCATGTACACCGCCAACACCATGTCCTCCGCCTTCGAGGCGCTGGGCATCTCGCTGCCCTACTCCTCCACCATGGCCAACCCGCACGACGAGAAGGTGCAGTCGACGCGGGAATCGGCCAAGGTCCTGCTCGAAGCCATCCGCAAGGACATCAAGCCCCGCGACATCGTGACCCGCAAGTCCATCGAGAACGCCGTGGCGGTGATCATGGCCACCGGCGGCTCCACCAACGCGGTGCTGCACTTCCTGGCCATTGCCCACGCCGCCGAGGTGGAGTGGACCATCGACGACTTCGAGCGGGTGCGCCAGCGCACCCCGGTGCTGTGCGACCTCAAGCCCAGCGGAAAGTACCTGGCCGTGGACCTGCACCGCGCCGGCGGCATTCCGCAGATCATGAAGATGCTGCTGAACGCCGGGCTGCTGCACGGCGACTGCCTCACCATCACCGGCCAGACGGTGGCCGAGGTGCTCGCGGACGTGCCGGACCAGCCGCGCGCCGACCAGGACGTGATCCGGCCGCTCAGCAACCCGATGTACGAGCAAGGCCACTTGGCCATCCTCAAGGGCAACCTCTCCCCCGAAGGCGCGGTGGCCAAGATCACCGGGCTGGCCAACCCGGTCATCACCGGACCTGCCCGCGTCTTCGATGACGAGCAGTCCGCCCTGCAGGCCATTCTCGATGGCCGGATCCAGGCCGGCGACGTGATGGTGCTGCGTTACCTCGGCCCCAAGGGCGGGCCGGGCATGCCCGAGATGCTGGCCCCTACCGGCGCCCTGATCGGCGCCGGCCTCGGCGAAAGCGTCGGCCTGATCACCGACGGCCGCTTCTCCGGTGGCACGTGGGGCATGGTGGTGGGCCACGTGGCGCCCGAAGCCGCCGCCGGCGGCACCATCGCCCTGGTGAACGAGGGCGACACGATCACCATCGACGCCCACCGACTGCTGCTGCAGCTGAACGTGCCAGACGAAGAGATCGCGCGCCGGCGCCAGGGCTGGACCGCGCCGCCGCCGCGGTACACGCGCGGCGTGCAGGCCAAGTTCGCCTTCAACGCCTCCAGCGCCAGCAAGGGTGCTGTCCTCGACAATTTCTGAGCGCGCCGGCAGTCGCTCCCGTCCTACGGAAGGCGGCGGGCCGCGCTCCTAGCATGAGGCCTCCCAGGAGGCGCTCATGAACACCCAGTCCGTCTGGCGCGGCACCGCGCCGTCGCCCGGTTTCGGCATGCTCAACGGCGACCTCGGCACCGAGGTGCTGATCATCGGCGGCGGCATCACCGGGCTGACCCTGGCCATGCTGCTGGCGCGGCAGGGCCGGCAGGTCGTGCTGATCGAAGCCGATGAGATCGGCAGCGGCACCACGGGTCACTCCACGGGCAACCTGTACGAGACACTGTCCGGCGGCCTGCACACCATCCGCTCCGGCTGGGGCGAGCAGGTGGTCCGCCAGGTGGTGGCCGAGCGCCGCGCGGCCATCGAGTTCATCGAGGAACAGTCGCGTGCCGCGACCGGCGTGGGCTTTCGGCGCTGTCCGCTGGTGCTTTATGCGATGAGCCCCTCGCAGCAAGGCTTTGTCGACGGCGAAATCGACACCCTGCTGCGCGCCGGCGCGCAGCAGGAGCGCCGCTCCTCGATCGATGCCCCGCTGCCACCGGCCGCGGGACCGGTGCTGGTGCTGCCCAACCAGGCGCAGATCCAGCCGCAGGCCTATGCCACCCACCTGGCGCGGCAAGCCGCCGCGGCCGGAGCCAGCCTGCACGAGCACACCCGTGCGCTGCAGATCGACGCCCGCGCCAAGATCGTCGAAACCGCCACCGGCGCCATCACGGCGCGCGAGATCGTGATGGCGACCCACACCCCCAAGGGCATTCGCTTCGTGCACGCCGAGATGCCCGTGCACCGCGAGTACGCGGTCGCCCTGCCCTTTGGCGCCGGCATGTCCGACCCAGGCCCCGGGATCTTCTGGGCCCTGGGCGACGAGGGCTTGTCGATACGCACCTACGACGCAGATGGCCAACGCTTCGTGATCTGCGTCGGCCGCGAGCATCCACCGGGCGCGCACAACGCCAAGGCGGCGCTGATGGCGGTGGAGGCCGCGGCCGCGCGTCACTTCGGGGCGGTACAGCCGGCGTTCCGCTGGTCCGCGCAGAACTACCACGGCGCCGACGGCCTGCCCTATATCGGGCGGGACAGTACCGGCTGCTTCATCGCCACCGGCTTCGCCACGGACGGCCTGACCTGGGGCACGGTGGCCGCCCGCCTCATTGCCGAGGAACTCTCGGGGTCGTCTCCCGCCTTCGCCAGCCTGTGCAAGCCGTCAAGGCTGTCCCTGATCAAGGGCGCCAAATCGATCCTGGAAGAAGTGGCCGTGACCGCGAAGTCGCTGGTCAAGGACTACCTGACCCACCGGCAGGAGGAGAAGCTGTCGAGCCTGGCACCGGGTGACAGCGCGATCATCGATTCGGATGGCGGAAGCTGCGCCGCCTGGCGCTCCCCCCAGGGCGAGCTGTTCGCCGTGTCGGCGGTGTGTACGCACATGGGGTGCAAGGTGCACTGGAACAGCGTGGAAACCAGCTGGGACTGCCCCTGCCACGGCAGCCGGTTCCGCCCCGACGGCACGGTGATCGAAGGGCCGGCCCTGAGACCGCTTGCCGTGCGGCACCCGCGCTCGCTGAAGTCCGGATGACCGGGAGCTCGCGCCGCCGCTCAGCGAAACGACTTCTGCTGCTGCGCCAGGTGCCGGCGCATCTGGCGCAGCCGCCGCTGCAGCTCACGCTCGGCAGCGCGCCGCTTGGTGTAACCGGTGAGATCAGCCACCGTCCACCACAGGGATGCCAGCGGGAACGGCAGGAGCACGCCCCACCAGGACCAGTCCGCCACCGGCGCCGCGCCCAGCAACTTCAGAACCATCAGCAAGATCCCAAGTCCGAGCAAGTACATGTCTTTTCCTTCTGCAACCGGGTGCCGCCGCGGACGATCCATCCTGGATTACCCGGTCAACGCCCATCCCTACAATCGCGTTCGGAACTGTAAATCACGCTGCTGAGGATCCCTAGATGAAACGAGCATTTTTCGTCCTGATGACGGCCTGCGGCCTGGCCGCACCGGCCCTGGCCAACCAGGCCCTGGCCACCGCCAAGAACTGCATGGCCTGCCACGCCGTCGACAAGAAACTGGTCGGCCCCTCCTACAAGGACATCGCCGCCAAGTACGCCAGCGACAAGGGCGCGGTCGACAAGCTGAGCGCCAAGATCATCAAGGGTGGTGCTGGCGTCTGGGGCCCCGTGCCCATGCCGGCCAACCCGCAGGTCACCGAAGCCGAAGCCAAGACGCTCGCCGCCTGGGTGCTGACCGCCAAGTAGGCCCGCATCTCCCTACGCAAAGGGCGCCCTCGTGGCGCCCTTTGCATGGGCCGGCACCGCCGGCTTTCTCAGCCCCAGTGCGCCAGGCTGTTCGGCCCCGGGGCCATCGTTGCCTGCGTCCGGTCGGCGAACGCCCGGAGCTCGACCTGCACCGCCTGCTCGTCGATCGCCCCGGCCGCCTGGCGCGCACCGGCCACCACGAGGGCCGTTTCGATGCGGGCCAGGCCCGCCACCAGCGCCTGCGCTTCCTGGCGAATGTCGAGGGCCAGCGTCGGATGACCGGCGCAGGCCAGGAAGTACCCCTGTACGCCAGCCTCGAGGGCGGCGTGGTTCGCCGGCCAGTCCGCGGCCACAGCGGCCGCGCCGGCGCCTGGCCTGCGGGTGATCAGGTCGCGCAGCACGTCGCGCACGTCGTGAGGCCCATCGACCGCGCAGCAAGCCCGGGTGAGGTGCCTCACGGCATCCCGCATGCGCGTCGGATCGGCGCAGAAGGCAGCCACCAAGCTCGCCAGCCGCTGCCGCCACACCGTCGGCCCCGCCCCATGGCGCAGTTCGCGCAAGAGAGGAATCAAGACCCGGGCGTCGGTGATCGGGCACACGGCGAGCGCCTCGAATCCGATGCGTATCGCCTCGGCCGGCGCGGGGCCGGCTCCAGCCATCCGGAACAGGCGGCGGTACACGGCGCCGAACAGCAAGGTTCGGTGGCGAACCGGCACGGGCCCGACCGGCGCCTGGGCGCGCAGCAGGTGGCTGATCACCTCGTGCAGGGCCCGGGGCTCGATGGAATGCTGGACCCGCAGGCAGCCACCCCTGGCGCGCACATGCCCCGAGTCGACGAGCCGCTGGACAAGGCGCGCGGGTGCTCGGTGGCGGACCAGCCAACTCCCCGCGTCGGCTTGCGCCAGGGCCATCGCAGCCCGGTTCAGCAACCTAGGGTCGCCTGCCGATTCGGCGGGGCCGGATGTCAGGCTACGTTCGGAAGCGCCGGACCACGCCGGATAGACCCTCGCCTGAATCAAGATAGCTCCCCCTGGTGAGTCCAGCCACCGCCGGACCAGCTGCATTCTCGATCAGCTCAGCAGCTGCCGCCGCAAAGCTTGCCGGGGCTCACTTCGCAGGGCTGGCGGGGAGGCATCAGCCATCGGGCGTGGCGTCGCCCTGCTCGTGCTCAGGCCTGCCCGTCTCCGTCCAGCACCAGGGCGGCGGTCAGCCCACAGACGTCCGGCGCCGAATGGATGTTCAGGGCCAGCTCCAGGATCCTGGCCGTCGATGCATCGCCGTAGACGGGCTCGACGTTCTCCCGGAATTTCGCCGCCACGTCCGCCGCCGTGAACGGTCGGCTGGGATGTCCTGGCGGCGCTTGCGCAGGCTCCACGTGGCGAGCACCGTCCATCGTGACGACCTCCACGCTGGCAAGGAACCCACGTGCGGCGCCCTGCGTGTGCTCGGCATCGGGCTCGATCGTGACCACCTTCCTGATGAAGGCGAGCCGGCCATCGGCCCGCACCCGCTCGGGATCGAAGCTTTCGACGCCGAGGCTGCCGTCCAGCAGGCAGCTGCCCACGATGTACGGCAGCGAATGGTCGGCCGTCTCGCGCGAGCTCGGGTTCCACGGATCGGCGCGTCTGGCCAGCAGGTGGTTGTACGCGTCCTGGTCGCACCGGACCACGACTTGCCGGATCGTGGACGGATCGCCCACCCGCTGGCGGACGGCGAGTGCCGCGCGGATGGCACTTTGCGCGCGAGATCCCACCGGCCATCGCTTGAAGGTTGTCATGGCGGCGCGATCCGGCTCGACGGGGCCCTGCAGCTTCTGCACCAGCGCCTGCACCGCCGCCGGGCTCATCGCGAACTTGGAGAGGAAGGCGGTCTTGCCCTGGAACGGCCGGACGGCCCCTTCGATGCCCACCTCGGCGAGCGTCGCGCAGTACAAGGCGTGCCTGATCGCATGGCTGCCATTGAAGCGCTTCCACATGGTGAGGTCACCGCGTTCGTTGAGGTCGCCTGATTCGACCTCGTCCGACGCCAGCTGGGAAACCGCCGCGATGGCCAGTGCCTCGGCCGTCTGCTTCTCGGACAGCCCCAGCAGCTTCGCCGCGGCGCAGGTCGCGCCGATGCCGATCAGGTTGGGGTAATCCCAGCCATGGGCCTCGATGTCGATCTCATCGAGCAAGATCATGTTGACGTCGTAGGCGAGTGCGATGCAGGCCAGCAGTTGCTCGCCTGTTTTCCGCCGCGCCTCGGCCAGGGCGATCAGGCCGGGAATGACATCACTCGGATGGCCGCCCGACTTGCCGATGTACAGGTCGTTGTAGTCATACGCGCGCAAAGGCACGCCATTGACCAGCGCCGCGACGTCCATCGACGCGACCAGCTGGGTACCCCACACGCGGGCACCACCGCCCATCTGGTTGAGCCGTGCATAGGCCCGGGCCAGCCGGGCTGCGGGGTGCTGCAGGGCGCCCAATGACACGGCGAGCGTGTCGACCAGGCATCGACCCACCGCATCGACCGCGGCGGCGGGAAGTTGCGCCGGCGCACGTGCCACCCGTGCGGCCAGGGCTTCGAGGACCGCGTCACCGCGGCGGTACGCGCTCACGTGTAGCCCCCCTGGACGAGGCTCTGGCTGGGCTCCGCCTCACCGCGAGCGACGCGGATCTCGTTGCGCGCGGCGGCCTGCAGGAGCGACGAATCCTTGCCCACCGTGACCAGGCGAAAACCCTGCGCCGCATAGAGCCTGCCCGACCGGCCGGATGCACACTGGATGCCGGCCACGATGCGGTGTCGCTGGCAGCTCTCCAGGATCGTGCGGACCGCCAAGACGTGCTCGGGCTCGGTCTTGTCCAGGTCTGGCGGCAGCCCCAGGCCCAGGGCCAAGTCCGCCGGTCCGACGTAGATGCCATCCAGGCCCGGGGTGCTGGCGATGGCGTCGATGTTCGCGAGCCCCAGGCGGGTCTCGACCATGACGAAGCACAGCACCGAATCCCCGAGGCTGGCCGCGTCGCGCTGATCACTCACAAGGGCGGCGCGAATGGGCCCATACGACCGGATGCCACGCGGCGGGTACCTGCAGGCCATCACGGCGGCCTCGGCCTCTTCCCGCGTATTCACCAGCGGAACGACGACACCCTGGGCGCCCGCATCGAGGTTCTTGCCGATCATCCAGGGTGCGTTCGCCGGAACCCGCGTGATCGGCAGCACCCCTCGCCCCTCGGCGGCGGCGTACATGGTCACGGCGTCCGAGTAGTCGATCAGGCCGTGCTGCTGGTCGACGCACACGTACTGCACACCCGGTGCGGCCATGAGCTCGACCGAAAACGCGGACGGCAAAGCCGCCCACATGCCGAAGACGGTTTCGCCACGCTCCCACGCTGCCCGCATCGCCAGTGCTTTCATGGTTGCCCCATATCCTTCATAAAGTGCATCCACCTTTTGGAATGTGGATGCACTTTAACCCCCTGAACCGCTTTGAACACATGGATTTCCCCCGATGGATCAGGGGTAAATGCATCCATTTGACGTCGAATGAACCGGCGACCCTGATGGCCGCGGAGTACACTGGCCTTCGATAACTGCCACCCATTCGTATGCTTGACCTGAACCGGATCGACCGGGATCGCAAGGCCCCTACGAGCGAGCCCGAAGAAGACCCGTCACCGGCGGGCGCCGCCCAGCGAAAGAACGCTGGCGGGGACATCCACCGGGTCCATTCACTCCTGCGCCGTCGCATCATCTTTGGCGAAATCGCCCCCGGCGAGGTGTTGAACCAGGTTCACCTCGCCCGCGACTTGGGGGTCAGCCGAACGCCCGTCCGGGAGGCCTTCCGCCTGCTGCAGGCCGAGAACCTGGTGGAAACGAACCACCAGCATCGTGTGCGCGTGACGGCGATCACGCCCGCGGACGTCGATAGCGTCTATGCCACCTGGATCGTCGTGCAGGCCCTCGGAACCGCTCTGACGGTCCCGCGCATCACACCCAGCGAGATGCGCGCGATACGCCGCACCCTCGACGAGCTGGAAACACACACACCGCCAGGGACCGCGTCGAGCACCGAATGGGACGACTCCCACGTCCACTTCCACCGCGCGCTCGTGATGCATGCCGGGCCCATGATCCTGGAGACGATCGATAGCTGCTGGTCCCGCTCCGAGCGGGCACGCCGGACCTGCATCAGTGCGTCACTGCACTCGTACGGCGCCTCGCACGAGGAACATGCCGGCCTCGTCGACGCGTACGCGCAGGGCGACGTGGCCAAGGCCATCTTCCTCTCGAGCCGGCAACTGGCTCGTGTCGCCCGGATCGTCATCGGCAACATCGATCCCGGGTACGAACCTGTGGCGGTGCGGGACGCGTTGAAGATGGCCACCTCGAACGCACCCGAGCCCAAGTTGCCCTCGGGCCGGCGCACGTGAGGCTCGGGCGAATCGAATCCACCCGCGCTCAGAACACGAAGGTCAGGTTGCCGTGCCAGCTGTCGCGATTGAGCAGCAGCACCTTTTTCTGGGCAATGCGCAGCCCGCCCTCACCGATGCGAAGCCGATGCTCGACCTGGGCGACCAGCGGGCGCATCTCCCCCAGGCCCAGCTGCGAGTAGTCACCGGTCCGCATCTCGTAGGTGAGCTGGCTGGACGTGACCGTGATCTCAAGGTCGGCGCGACCGGTCACCAGCACATTCGAGATGAAATGCAGGGTGCGCGAGCGCGGTGATTGCGCGGGGAAGCTGTTGTGCAGCAGGTGATACACCCGCTCCTCGCGGCGCGCCGGCGTATCCCGCACGAGCGACACGTTCGTGCGCACGTCGGCCTCGTCATCGATCGGCAGCCAGTACACGCCATCCGGCGTGAAGAGGGCGGACCACTCCTCGAGCGCCCAGCGATCCAGCAGCAGCGCCTCCCGGTAGAGGAAAGCCTCGATGGTCTTCAGGTCCGCGCCTGGGTGATCCCAGGCGGTCTCGCGCGTGCCGATCATGTCTGCTCCTCGCACATCAGGCGTGCCCATGCCCGCCACAAGGCGCGCTGCGGCGCTTCACTGGCCGGCAGTCCGCGCCAGTCGCCATCGACCAGCTCGTCGGTGTCCAGGCCCCTCTCGAGGATCAGCCAGTCGACGGCGCTGCCCAGCAGGCCCTGCTGGTTGCGCGAGAAGATGTCGACGTCGTCGGCAGCGCCGTGGCCCGCAGGGCCATAGAACCGCTCCTGGCTGCGCAGCATGCCCTCGTTGTAGGCATCCGGTGCATCCTTCAGTTCGTACGGATAGATGGTCACTTCGGTCACGTCGGGGGCGATGGGGCGCCAGGTCCGGATCTGTTGGTGGATCATCCCGACGTTGGGGAAGATCGACACCGCGCCCTTGCCCACCAGCCAGGCGAATTCCTCGTCCCCGTGCGTGCGCCTGATGCCTTCGTAGAAGGACGAGAACTCTCCCTCGAGGTAGGTCTCGGGGTGGCTCGAGGGGTTCTCGAGCATGCCGTGCCCGTGGGCGCAGCTCCAGGTCGCCCCCTGGAAACGCAGCTTGCGCATCTCCTTGACCGATCCGCCCTTGTGGACCCCGAAGTCGCCGGTCGTGTCGCCGAACCTGGCCTGCAGGTTGACGAAGCCTTTGTGGGTGTGCAGGAAGTGGTAGGCATCGACGATGTTCTCGGCCTGGAACTTCCAGTTGCCCTGGTACCGCACGACGAAGGGCCTGGACCGCAATACGATTTCACCGCCGGGCGCCAGGTTCAGCTTGCGGTCGATCACGCTCCTGGCGCGACCCAGGAAGGCTTCCAGCCCGGGCGCGTCGGCATTGAAGCTTGCGAAGATGAAGCCGCGATAGGTGGCGACACGCGGCAGCCTGAACAAACCCTCGGGCTGCCGGAAGTTCTCCGAGTAGCCGCCGGGCTCGCGCCGCTCGGACACGGCGATCAGCCGACCGTCGATGCCATACACCCAGCCGTGGTACGGGCAGTTGAATTCCGTGGCGTTCCCGCGCGCATCGCGGGTGAGGACCGCGCCGCGGTGCACGCAGCGATTGACGAACACATGGATGGTGTCGTCCTCGCCACGCGAGACGACGACTGGCTGAAGTCCGATGTGCGACGTCTTGAAGTCGCCCGCCTTGGGAATTTCACTGGCGTGGCCCACGTAGACCCAGGTCTTGGCGAAGACCTTGTCCATCTCCTCGCGGAAGACGCGCTCGTCGGTATACGCACTGGTGTGCACGCGGAACGTGCGCTCGTCCCGCTGGAGGATCTGCGCGGAGCGCGGCTCTTCCTGTCGGGTGAACCGCACCCGCGCTTCGGGTTGGTTGTTCATCATCTCCAAAATCCTTCCGGGCCTCCCCTGGGCGGCCCTGCCTCAATCCATGAACCGGCCGCCGGACAGGTTCAACGTCTCACCCGTCACGTAGCCGGCGTTGCGCGAAGCCAGAAACAAGGCCGCGTGCGCCGCCTCGGCGGAACGCCCCACCCGTCCGACCGGAATTCCCTTGGCGGCTTCGGAGGCATCGTCCATCGCCGCGACCTGCACGTCGAACAGGGCCGTCGCGATGACATTCACCGTCACGCCGGTCGGAGCGATTTCGGCGGCAAGGCCGCGCGAGAACGTGATCAGTCCGCCTTTGGCCGCGGCGTACGGGGACACGTGGGGATGGACACCCGTCTTCCCGGACATCGAGCAAAAGGAGATCAGCCGGCCGTACTGCTGCCGGACCATCCGCCTGGCCGCCGCTCGCAGCCAGGCGATGGGTTGCAGCAGCTCCGTCTCGATGACCCGCCGGTACTCCGCATCCTCGATGTCGAAGACCTTGGCCGTCTTCACCGGCGGGGCCATCAGCACCAGCACGTCCAGCCTGCCCGACGGCCCCTGGGCCTGGTCGAGGAAGTCGTCGATGGCCTCGGGCTGCGTCATGTCGACCGGCAGGTAGCGCGCGCCCTCCATGGCGCAGCCGGGTGGCGCCGGTGCGTGGGCCAGGTCAGCCACGGTGACCTGCGCGCCGCGACCGACGAAAGCGCGCACGGTGGCGGGCCCGGTACCCAGGCGGCCGCCGATGACGGCGACCCGGGCCTGCGAAAACTCGTTCGGATCGAACTCCTGCATGCCGTGCCCTGAAGCGGTTCGCTCACTCATTGGTGATCTTGTGCCGGTCGATGAGGGCCGCGTATCGGCGGAATTCCGCCTGGACGTACTTCTGCATCTCCTCCGATGTCGAGGGCCGCACCTGCAGCCCGGTCGCCTGCAGGTCCGACTTGATGGACGGCTTGTCCAGCGCGCTGCTGATGCCATCGAACAGCTTCTTGCGAACCGGTTCGGGAACGTCGCGCGGGATCATGAAGCCGTACCAGGCCTCGGTCGACACGTTCGGGACGCCGGCCTCGGCGAAGGTCGGCGTCGCCGAAATCAGCGGGTTGCGCTTGGCCGCGCCGACCGCGATCAGCTTCAGCTGCCCCGAATCGACGAAGGGCTTGACGGTGTGGCTCGCGACGAACATGACATCCACGTGGCCGGCGATCAGGTCCGTCACCGCGGGCGCCGTGCCCTTGTAGGGGATGTGAAGGAATTTCAGCTGCGCGGCGTCTTCGAACTCGGCCATCGCAAGATGCATAGGGGAGCCGCTGCCCGGGGTCGCGAATCGCATGCCGCCCGGGTTGCTGCGGGCCGCCGCCATCACGTCGGCCAAGTTGTTGAACTTGGACTTGCCGCCCACCACCAGCGACGAGTCGCCGTACGCGGCGATCAGCAGCGGCTTCAATTCGCTCATGGCGTCGAAGCCGGCACTCTTCACCAGCGTGGCCGTGATGGAGATGTTGCTGGCCGTGACCAGCACGGTGTGCCCGTCCGCCGGCGCCTTGGCCGCGAGTTGCGCACCCACGTGACCGGCGGCGCCCGTGCGGTTCTCGACGGTGACCGGTTGTCCCCACTGGTTTTTCAGGTCCTCAGCGACCAGGCGCGCGATCCGATCCATGCCCGTGCCAGGCGTGAACGGCACCACGAACCGGATCGGTTTGGTCGGGAACTCGGTGGCATGCGCGGGCAGCAACCCCGCAATGACCAGCAGCCCTGCACACAAGCCAGACAGCGGCTTCATAGATGGATTCCCCTATAAGCGAGTGACGCACCAAAGTGGATGCACTTTCATCTTATGCATCCATTTCAGCGTGTCAACCGGGTTCGGCCCGACAGGGATCCACCGTCGATCCCCCATGAAACATAGGGGATATACCAAACATTGGCGCACCTTGCCGCGCTCGATACTCGATTTCGCTCATCCAAAGTGCATCCACTTCGCGCCCCGGATTGGCATGTCGCCAAGAGACGTCGTCCCAAGCGGCTCGACTGTCGAATGCCTCGTGCGGCATCGCGGAACCGGCTCGGCGAGCCGAAGGCGGCGGAGAGAGGGATGGAGATCGTCGAGCTGCCCGCGTGCCGCCCGGGCGAGCTCGTCCAGGGCCCGGTGATCTCCCGATCACCGGCCTGCAACTTGCCGATGGCCGAACCCTGCCGGTGCCGCCCTCGAACCGGGCAGCAAGGCGATCAGTTGGCTTGCGACAACTGATCGAGGATGGCCGGGTTCTCCAGGGTGCTGGTGTCCTGGGTGATGGCCTCGCCCTTGGCGATGCTGCGCAGCAGGCGCCGCATGATCTTGCCGCTGCGGGTCTTGGGCAGGTTCTCGCCGAAGCGGATATCGCGCGGCTTGGCGATGGGCCCGATTTCCTTGGCCACCCAGTTGCGCAACTCGTTGGCGATCTGCCTGGCTTCATCGCCCGTGGGCCGTGGCCGCTTCAGCACGACGAATGCGCAGACGGCCTCGCCGGTCACGTCATCGGGCCTGCCCACCACGGCCGCCTCGGCCACCAGATCGGTTTTGGCCACCAGCGCCGATTCGATCTCCATGGTGCCCAGCCGGTGACCGGAGACGTTGAGCACGTCGTCGATGCGGCCGGTGATGCGGAAGTACCCGCGGTCCTCGCTGCGCACGGCGCCGTCGCCGGCGAGGTAGACGCGCCCGCCCATTTCCTCCGGAAAGTAGCTTTTCTTGAAGCGCTCGGGGTCGTTCCAGATGGTGCGGATCATCGAAGGCCAGGGCCGCTTGATGACCAGCATGCCGCCGGCACCGTGGGGCAGGTCCTTGCCGGTTTCGTCGACGATGGCGGCCATGATGCCCGGCAGCGGCAGCGTGCACGAGCCGGGCACCAGCGGCGTGGCCCCGGGCAGCGGCGTGATCACGTGCCCGCCCGTTTCGGTCTGCCAGAAGGTGTCGACCACCGGGCAACGCTCGCCGCCCACGTTCCGCCAGTACCACATCCAGGCTTCCGGGTTGATCGGCTCGCCCACGCTGCCGAGGATGCGCAGCGAGGACAGGTCCCAATTGCGCGGATGCACCTTGTCGTCGGTCTCGGCGGCCTTGATCAGCGAGCGGATCGCCGTGGGCGCCGTGTAGAACACGCTGACCTGGTGGCGCTCGATCATTTCCCAGAAACGGCCCGCGTGCGGATACGTGGGCACGCCCTCGAAGACCAGCTGCGTGGCGCCGGCCGCCAGCGGACCGTAGGCCACGTAGGTGTGGCCGGTGATCCAGCCGATGTCGGCGGTGCACCAGAACACGTCTTCGGGGCGGATGTCGAAGGTCCATTCCATGGTCAGGCGGGCCCACAGCAGGTAGCCACCGGTGGCGTGCTGCACGCCCTTGGGCTTGCCGGTCGACCCCGAGGTGTACAGGATGAAGAGCGGATGCTCCGCATCCACCGGCACCGGCGGGCAGTCGTTGCCCTGCCCCTGCAACACCTGGTCGAACGTGCGGTCGCGCCCCTCGACCATGGCGCATTCGGTCGGGGTGCGCTGGTAGACCAGCACCGAGCGCACCGTCTCGCAACCACCCATGGCAATGGCTTCGTCGATGATGGCCTTCAGCGGCATCTCCTTGCCGCCGCGCATCTGGTAGTTGGCCGTCACCACGGCCACCGCGCCGGCATCGATGATGCGTTCGTTCAGCGCCTTGGCCGAGAAACCGCCGAACACCACGCTGTGGGTGGCGCCGATGCGGGCGCAGGCCTGCATGGCGACGACGCCTTCGACGCTCATGGGCATGTAGATGACGACCCGGTCGCCCTTGGCGATGCCCTGCGCCTTCAGGGCATTGGCGAAGCGGGCGACCCGGTCGAGCAGTTCACGGTAGGTGACGCGGGTGACCTGGCCGTCGTCGGCCTCGAACACGATGGCGGTCCTGCTCTCGACCTCGGTGCCCATGTGCCGATCGAGGCAATTGGCCGACGCGTTGAGCTGGCCGTCGTCGAACCAGCGGTAGAACGGCGCGTTGCTCTCGTCCAGCGTCCGGGTGAACGGCCGCGTCCAGTTCAGCTGCTCGCGCGCCAGTCGCGCCCAGAAGCCCTCGAAATCCTGCTCGGCCTCCCGGCACAGGGCCTGGTAGGCCTCCATGCTGGGGATGCGCGCCCCCTGCGAGGCGGCCGCAGGGGGCGGGAACACGCGGTTTTCGACCAGTACCGATTGGATGGATGTCATGTTGTCTCCGGGGTCAGGGATCGGGCAGGCAAGGACTCGCCGCGCCTCCTGCGGCCAGTTTACCGAGGCGCTCGCGGTTGGACAGCCCCCTAGAATGCCGCGCTTTGATCGAGAACAAGCATAGCGATGGCCGACCCGAATCCCCTCCAGAGCCGCAGCTCGCCCCTGCGCCCGCTTCCCAACATCATTTTTGCCAGCCGCTGGCTGCAACTGCCCTTGTACGTCGGGCTGATCCTGGCGCAGGCCGTGTACGTCTACCACTTCTGGATCGAATTGATCCACCTGCTGGAAGCGGCCTTCGGCAGTGAAACGGCGCTGCAGCAGCTGGTGACGAGCATCGGCTACAAGAGCACGGCACCCATCGGCGCGCTCAATGAGACGGTGATCATGCTGGTGGTGCTGGCGTTGATCGACGTGGTGATGATCTCCAACCTGCTGATCATGGTGATCATCGGCGGCTACGAGACTTTCGTGAGCCGGATGAACCTCGAAGGCCACCCGGACCAGCCCGAATGGCTCAGCCACGTGAACGCGTCGGTGCTCAAGGTGAAGCTGGCCACGGCCATCATCGGCATCAGCTCCATCCACCTGCTCAAGACCTTCATCAACGCCGAGAACTACTCCGACCGGGTGCTGATCGCGCAGACCGCGATCCACATCGCATTCCTGTTGTCGGCCATGGCAATCGCCTTCACCGACCGCATCATGGGCGGCTCATCGCCGCCATCGCAGCCTCATCACTAGTCGCCCGGGCCCTCGCCCTCGGTCAACCGGGCCGGCCGCAGCCACAGTTCGACCCACAGGCCGCCATCGGCGCGGCGCAAAACCCGCAACTCCCCTCGCTCCTGCTCGACTTCGCGGGAGGCCACGAGCAAGGACAGCTCGGCGAAGGGGCTGCGCTGGCGGTCCATGGTGGCGCGATCGAAGGGCTGGCTCAGTTGTGCAAGTTCCCCTTCGCTCAGGCCCGGTCCGTGGTCGGCGATGCGCACCACGATCCATCCCTGCTCCAGCGAGCTCTGCACCTCGACCAGGCCGCTGCCGTGACGCAGGGCGTTGTCCAGCAGGTTGAAGAGCGTCCGCCGGCGCGACGAGGGCCTGCATTGCACGTAAGGCAGGCCGCCCAGTTCCAACCTGACCCGTCCGCTCGCGCCAGGCAGCCGCGCCACCAGGTCGGTGATTTCCTTGTTCATGTCGACCACCGCCATCGGCTCGGTCGGACTGTGGCTCCGGGCGAAAGCCTCGAACCGGTCGATGGTGCGCTCCATCTCATCGATTCGCTGCAGGGCCTGGGTCGGCGCTGTTGCGCGCGGCAGCGCCTGCCGCAGCCGTTCCAGATGGCTCCGGATGTCATAGGAGCTGTCCTGCATCATGACGGCCAGCTCGACCCGCGCATCGGCCAGCCGGCGGCTCATGTCGTTGAAGCGTCGGTTCAGCTCCAGCAGGTCGTCGCGTTCGTCCTGCGCCACCTCCGTCGGCAGCGTGCCCACCTCGCTGCGCGGGTCCACGCTATCGATGGCGAACGCCAGCCAGCCCAGCTGTTGGCGCAGCCGCAGCATCAGGAAGGCGGCAGCGGCCGAACTCGCCACGACCACGAGCAAGGCCACGCCGACCATCAGCCCGATCGGGATGTCCACCAGGGGAGCCATCTTGATGCGGACCCAGCGGTTGCGGCCCGTCTCCACCGGGACTGACAGCCAGAGTGCGGGAGCCGGCGTGTCGGTGAACACGATCGAGTAGGCCGACATGTGTTTGCCGAGCTCATCGAAGAACTGCCGGGTCACCTTGAGCTTGGGGAGGATCAGCAACGCGGGATCGACCTCTTCGGCCTTCAGGTTCCCCTGGGTGTACTGGTCGAGTCGGTCGAGGTAGGCGTTCTGCATGTGCGGCGGCAAGGCACGGACACTGCCGATCAGCCCGACGAGCTGGTTGGCGAACACCTCGCTGGCCATGCGCATGCGTGCCTGCTGCACGGTCTCCTGGAAAACCAGCGTCACCGTGCCCAGGGCCAGCAACATCGCCGCGACCAGCACCGCGAAGTAAACGAGAAACGGCGCGAAGAGGGTGCGAAGGGACACCGGGACTTGCAGGGCCAGTCCGCGGAAGCGACGCAACCCGGGCCACCCCGCATCTGCCTTCGCATCCGATGCGTCACCTGGCAATTTGTCGTCACAGTCGGCATCGCCCACAGCCCGCTCCATGCACAAGACCGATGGGTCTCCGCGCGATCTGTTCGCCCCCTGAAAATCAGCGTAACACACAAGTAACACGCCAACACCTAACTCGCTGTACCCGACCCGGGCGCGAGGTATCGCCACCTATTCCGTATTCAATCGGCTGGGCGTCCCACCATGCGAACCGGCTGGACCCACTCGTCGAACTGCTTGGCCGTGACATGGCCCGATGCGAGCGCCGCCTCTCGCAGCGAGCTGCCTTCCCGGTGCGCCTTCTTGGCGATCTCGGCCGCCTTGTCGTAGCCGATATGCGGGTTGAGGGCCGTCACCAGCATGAGCGAGCGCCCGACCAGTTCACCGATGCGCGCGCGGTCGGCCTCGATGCCACGGGCGCAGTGATGATCGAAGCTGGCCATGCCGTCGGCCAGCAGCCTCGCGCTCTGTTGGAAGTTGTGCGCCATCATGGGTCGGAAGACGTTGAGCTCGAAATTGCCCGAGGCGCCGCCGATGTTGATGGCCACGTCGTTGCCGAACACCTGGCAGCACAGCATGGTGACCGCCTCGCTCTGGGTGGGGTTCACCTTCCCCGGCATGATCGACGAGCCCGGTTCGTTCTCGGGGATGCGCAGCTCGCCGATGCCGCTGCGTGGACCGCTGGCCAGCCAGCGGATGTCGTTGGCGATCTTCATCAGGCTGGCCGCCAGCGTCTTGAAGGCCCCGTGCGCATGCACCAGCGCATCGGCCGCCGCCATCACGGCGAACTTGTTGGGCGCGCTCACGAAGGGGTGCCCGGTCAGGCGGGCGATCTCGACCGCCACCTGCTGCCCATAACCTGGCGGCGCGTTCAGGCCGGTGCCCACCGCGGTGCCGCCCAGGGCCAGTTCATACAGCGCCGGCAAGCTCGCCTCCAGGTGCCGCTGCGCCTGTTCGAGCTGGGCGACGTAGCCCGAGAACTCCTGGCCGAGCGTCAGCGGTGTTGCGTCCTGGAGGTGGGTGCGGCCGATCTTCACGATGTCGTCGAACTCGCCCGATTTCGCCTGCAGCGTCGAGCGCAAGCCCTCCAGCGCCGGCAGCACCTGCTCCCGGATGGCCACCACCGCGGCGACATGCATGGCCGTCGGAAAGACGTCGTTGGACGACTGGCTGCGGTTCACGTCGTCGTTGGGATGCACCTGCCGCCCAGCCCCACGCGAACCGCCCAGGAGCTCGCTCGCGCGGTTGGCCAGCACCTCGTTGACGTTCATGTTGGTCTGCGTGCCCGAGCCGGTCTGCCAGACCACCAGCGGGAACTCCGCCTCGTGGCCGCCCGCCAGCACCTCGTCGGCGGCGGCGGCGATGGCCGAGGCTTTGCGCTCGTCCAGCAGCCCGAGCTGGCGGTTCACGACCGCCGAGGCCCGCTTGACCTGCACCAGCGCCCGGATGATCTCGCGCGGCTGGCGCTCGCCCGAGATCGCGAAATGCTGCAGCGAGCGCTGCGTCTGTGCGCCCCAGAGCCGGTCTGCCGGCACCTCGATGGGCCCGAAGGTGTCGTGTTCGATGCGGGTCGTCATGCGGCCTCCCATGGGAAGACGGACAACCGTAGCAGAGCCCGCGGGGGGGCGTGGCGATTTCGCCGCCGCTCGTCCATCAAGACAGCGCGAGGACGAAAACGAGCACGGACAGGCCCAACCCGGCCGCGACCGCTGGCCAACCCGCCAGCGGCCGCGCCAGCCTTTCCAGCACCGTCCAGCCCGCCCCCCCGCCCCAACCGGACGGGGGCGGGGCAGCGCCGGGCCCGGCCTCGGCATCCCGTCGCCACCAGGCCGCCCAGGCCGACTCGCCCCAGGCGGCCAGGTCGCCCACCGGGGGTGCCGGCATGCCCCCGCGCGAACGGCCGGCGACGAGCGCCAGCGCGGTCGCCAGCAGCAGGGGCCAGGCCGCGCTCCACAGCTTGGATCCCGACCCGAGTTCCGCCAGCGTCGGCCCACCCCGTGCGAGCGAGAACCACCACGGCGCCGCCAGGGCAGCCACGACCATCACCCCGAACGCGACCCGCATGGCCGCGGGTGCGGGCTGTGCCGCCCCGGCCGGCCCGGCCTTCTCCAGGAAAAGAAAGCGCAGCATCAGCAGCGCCGTGCCGGCCGCCGACCAGCCGGCCAGCGTCGCGGCCCAACCGGTGCCCAGCGGCTCCTTGGTGGCCAGCTTGGCGATGGCGCCGCCACTGAGCGGCAGGCCAGCGATGACCGCGCCCATCAGGGCGGCCGCGGCCAGCACCGCCAGCCGCACCCGTCCCGACTCCCGCGCCAGCAGGCCCGCCGACAGGAACAGGCCGCCCTTGGCCAGCCCGTGCTGCAGCGCCAGCAGGGTCAGCGCGAGGTAGCCGGCCGCGGGCCCGTCCGGCGCGCCCAGCGCCGCCCCCAGCACGGCCACCATCAGCCCCATCTGGCTCATCGTCGAATAGGCCAGCACCGCCTTCGGCAGCTGCTGCGCAAGCCCCAGCAGCACGGCCGCATAGGCGGTGAGCAGGCCGGTCCACGTCAGCACCTCCGGCCAGACCGGCAGGGCCTGGTCGGCCGGCAGGAACCGCATGAGCCCGATCAGCCCGGCCTTGACGATGGCGCCGCTGAGGACCGCCGAGGCGGGCACCGGCGCCGCCGAGTGGGCCAGCGGGAGCCAGCCATGCAGCGGCACCAGCCCGCACTTCAGGCCCAGCCCCACCAGCAGTCCCAGCACCGCGGCATCGCGCCAGGGTGCCTGCGCCAGCGCCTGCCGCACCGCCTCAATGCCGATGGAGCCAGCCGCGTCGACCGACAGCATGAGCCCCATCAGCAAAGCCATTTCGCCGAGCACGGCCAGGGCGATGTAGACGCGCCCGGCGCGCAGGCTGCCCGGAGCGCGGTCGTGGATGACCAGGACATAGGCCGGCAGCGAGACGGTGGCGAAGGCCAGGTAGAACGTGATCGCGTCCGCCGCCAGGCACACACCGAGGCTGCCCGCCAACGTGAGCTGCCAGAACCCGCAGAACATGCGCTCGTGCGGCTGGCCGGCGACGTAGCTGCGGCCATACAGGGCGGCGCAGGTCCAGATGAACGCGCAAAGGCCCAGGAATGCGGCGCCCAGGGCATCCAGGCGCAGGGCGGCGCCCAGCAGGGCCTGTGGCATGGCCACCTCGCTGCCGGATGGGACCAGCAACGCACAGAGCAGGCCCGGCGCGCCCCCCCACGGCAGCAGCCGCCTGGGCTGCCTGGCCACGGCACTGGCCGCGGCCAGCAGCAGCGGCACCAGCACCGTGGCGGCGATCAGGAAGGTGTGCCAGCGCATCATGGCGAGTACGTGCGCTCCACGATGAGCCTGGCCCACGCGAGGGGGCTCCAGGGCGTCCCGGCCAGCGCGCCCGCCCCCAGGCTGGCGATCGCGGTCGCCAGGGCCGGCCCCACCATGCCGAGCGCCCCCGTTTCGGCACGCGGCGGCGTGTCCTCCACCGACGGGCAGAACCAGACGCGGTGCAGCAGCGGCAGGAAGTACGCCGCGTTGAGCAGGCTGCTGGCGGCGAGCACGGCGATCACCCACGGCTGCCCCGCCTGCAGGCCGCCGATGCCCAGGTACCACTTGCTCACGAAGCCGGCCACCGGCGGCACGCCGATCATCCCCAGCGCCCCGATGCTGAAGGCCACCATGGTCAACGGCATGCGCCGGCCCGCCCCATCCAGCTGCTGCACCTGCGTCACCCCGATGCGCTCGGCCAGCACGCCGGCGCAGAAGAACAACGTGATCTTCATCAGTCCCTGGTGCACCAGGTGCACCAGTCCCCCCACCGTCGCATAGGGGCCGAACAGCGCCGCGCCCAGCACGATGTAGGAGACCTGGCTCACGGTGGAGAACGCCAGCCGCCGCTTGATGTCGGCCTGCTGCAGCGCCCGCACCGAGCCCCAGAGGATGGTGACGCTGGCCAGCACCGCCAGCGGCAGCCCCAGGCCCAGGCGTTCCACCAGGTCGATGCCGAACACGTCGTAGATCACGCGCACGATGCCGAAGGCGCCGGCCTTGACCACGGCCACCGCGTGCAGCAGCGCGCTGACCGGCGCCGGCGCCACCATGGCCGCGGGCAGCCAGCCGTGCAGCGGCACCAGCGCGGCCTTCACCCCCAGGCCGCCGACCATCAGGGCGAAGATCCAGCGCAGCGACTGCGCATCGCCTTCGTGAAGGCTGCCTTGGCGCACGAACTCGATCGGCCCGGTCTGCCCCTCCAGGCCGACGATGCCGGCCAGCAGCAGCGCGCTGCCGCTCATGGTGTAGGCCAGGTAGCGGCGGCCCGCGGCCAGCGAGGCGGCATCGCCCTTGTGCACCACCAGCGGCCAGGTCGCCAGCGTGAGCAGCTCGTAGAAGATGAAGAAAGTCACCAGCGTGCCGGCCAGCGCCACCCCGGTGGTGGCGGCCACGCACAGGCTGAAGAAGCCGAAGAAGCGCGAGAGGTTCGGCCCCTTGCCCAGGTAGCTGATGGCGTAGATGGTGGTGAGCAGCCACAGCCCCACCGAGAGCGTGACGAACAACAGCGACAGGGCGTCCACCCGCAGCAGCAGGTCCAGCCCCGGCACCAGCCGCAGCCGCGCCTCGTACGACTCGCCACCGGCCACGCCCCACAACATCACGCCCACCAGGGTCAGCTTGGCCAGCGCAGCGCCCAGGTTGAGGACCGTGCGGGTGCGGACCCGGCGCTCGGGCAGCAGGAAGATCACCAGCGCCGCGAACAGCGACGTGCCGATGGTCGCCAGCGGCAGCCAGGCGTTCACAGCGCCACCTCGCCGGCCCAGTGCGGCGCCAGCAGCCGTGCAGGCGCCGCCGACAACAGGCCCAGCCCGATCGCCCCCAGGGCCAGGACCAGCGCGATGACCTGCCGCCCCAACGGCACCGGCGAGTGCAGGGCAGGCCGCGCATCGGCCATGAAGCAGGACAGGGGCCGGAACAGGTAGGCGGCAGCCAGCAGGCCGCCCAGCAGGATCACCGCCGCCCACCACCACTGGCCGCTGCCCAGGGCCGCCGTGAGCAGCAGGTATTTGCCGGTGAAGCCGCCCGAAGGCGGCAGCCCCATCAGCGACACCGCCGCCAGCGCGAACGCGAACGCCGACACCGGCATCGCGCCGCCGACGCCGGCCATGCCGTCGATGCGGTCGTGGCCCAGGCCCTGCAACATCGCGCCGGCCGACAGGAACATCGCCGCCTTGGCCAGCGCGTGGGCCATCAGGTGGAAGGCCGCGCCGGTCCAGGCGGCGGCCGCCCACTCGTGATCCCGTGCCGCCGCCGCACCCAGCGGAAACACCAGCAGCACATAGCCCAGCTGGGCCACCGTGGAGTACGCGACCAGCCGCTTCAGGCGCTCTTCGCGCAGCGCCAGCAGCGACCCGAGCAGGATGGCGGCCGCGCCGAGAGCCCCCACCAGCTGCGCGAACGACGGGGTGGGCAGGCCGGGCAGCGCCTCGAACCACACGCGCAGCAGGATCACGATCGGCGCCTTCACCACCAGTGCCGACAGCAGCGCACTGGCGGGCGCGGGGGCCGCCGCGTGGGCCGGCGCCAGCCAGCCGTGCAGCGGGAACAGCGCGCCCTTGGCCAGCAGCCCGGTGGTGATCAGCGCCACGGCCAGCAACAGGTCGAACTCGCCGCCGCCCTGCAAGGGGATGGCCCGCAGGACGTGCAGGTCCAGCGTGCCGCTGCGTGCGTAGAGCAGCGCCACGCCCAGCAGGTAGGCGAGCGAGCCCGCGAGCGCCACGAACAGGTAGCGCAGTGCCGCCGCCAGTGCCGCTGGCGTCCCCTCCAGCGCCACCAGGGCCACCGCCGACACGGTGAGCAACTCCAGCGCCACGTACAGGTTGAACAGGTCGGCGCCGAGCAGGCTGGCGTGCAGCGCCGCGAGGATGCAGAACGCCAGCGGCCAGAACGCCGCCTCCTGGCGGGCCGGCCCTTCGGCCAACCCGGCCCGCGCGAAGACCAGGGCCGCCAGCGACACCAGCGACGCCACCAGCAGCATGGCGCCGGCGAGTCCGTCGAGCCGCAGGCTGATGCCCAGGGGCGGCCGCCAGCCGCCCACCGCCAGTTCGATGGCGCCGTGCTGCCACACCTGCGCGCACGCCAGCGCGGCGACGGCCACGTTCGCCAGGCCGGCGGGCCAGACGAGCGCGCGTGCCAGCACCGGCCACAGGGCCGCCGCCAGTGCCATGGCCAGGGGCCCCACGATGGCCAGCGCGGCCCAGGGCACGCCCGGCTGCGTCCAGTCAGTGATCCACGGCGGCATCCCCGTCCTCTTCCGGCAGCCGCGTGGCGCCCGTGTCTTCGTGCAGCCGCACGGCCAGTGCCAGCGCCAGCGCACTCGCCGCCAGCGACACCACGATGCCGGTGATGACCATGGCCAGCGGCACCGGGTCGGGCATGGCCTGCGGGCCGCGGGACGCCAGGCTGCCGAACAGCAGGAAGATACCGCTGCCCACCATGTTGAAGCCGATCACCAGCCGCAGCAGGTGCATGCGCACCATCAGGCCGTAGACGCCGATGGCGATCAGCGCCGCCCCGGCCAGGCCGAAGACCGTTGCGGTGCTCATGGCGCCTCTGCCGGCGGTCCCATGACCAGCAAGGCCAGCGTGGCCGCCACCGACACCGTGAGCCCGGCCTCCACCCCCCACACCAGCGGCTTGGCCCAGGCGGGCGGGATCACCAGCAGGCCGCCCCCCGGAATCGCCGCCGCCGCCACCCCCAGGAACAGCGCGGGGCCCAGCACCACCGCGGCGCGCAGGCGCGGGTCGGTCACGTGCGGAGCCGGCAGCACGCCGGCCATGGACACCAGCAGCCACACGGTGGCCAGGATGGTGCCGGCCTGGAAGGCGCCGCCCGGCGCGCTGGAGCCGGCCCAGAACAGGTGAAGCCCCACGACCAGGCCGATGGGTGGCAGCACCCGGGCGAAGGACGCCAGCACGCCCGTGGGATGGGCGTGGTCGCGCACCCCCGCGCGACCACCCCAGGCCGCGTCCTTCGAGACGGACCAGGCCCCCACCAGGGCCGCCAGCAGCACCACCGTCTCGAGCAGCGTGTCATAGCCGCGGAAATTCAGGAGCACCGCGGTCACCGGGTTGGTCACGCCCGTGCGCGACAGCTGCTCCTGCACGGACAGGTGCAGGCCGTTGGCGGCCGGCGCGCCCAGCACCACCGCGGCCAGTCCCCCGAACAGGGCCAGCGCGAGCAACGCCGCCAGCAATTGCCGGCCGGGCCCGACCGGGCGCGGGCCGCCCGGGGTCAGGCGCAAGCGCGCCGCCGCTCGCAGCAGCAACACCCCGGTCAGGCCGGCGCCGAGGGCCGCTTCGGCCAGGGCCACGTCGATGGCGCCGAGGCGCACCCACGCGACGGCGATGAACAGGCCGTAGGCCAGGAACATCACGACGGCGGTGAACACGCCCCGGGCCAGCACCGCGCCCGCGGCGATGCTTGCGAGCAGCGCGCCCAGCAGCGCATCGAAGACCAGGCCGTTCATGGCGCGGGGTCCTCCTCGTCCTGCGGACTGACCAGCGCCGAGCGCGCCACCAGCTGCGCCGCGGTGGCGGCCGCCAGCAGCGCCAGTGCCCACACCAGCAGCAGCTTGAACGCTTGCCACGGACCCGGGGCGTGCAAGGCCAGGCCGATCGCGACGAACCCCAGCCCCAGGTTGTCGGCCTTGGTCAGCGCATGCAACCGGCTGTGCGGATCGGGAAAGCGCAGCAGTCCCACCGTGCCGGCGACGAAGAACAGCAGGCCGACCCCCACCAGCACGAGCGCAGCGATCGAGAGCCATCCGTTCACGGCTGCTCCTCCTCGGGGTCGCCGGCTCCGTCGCGGCTGGCCGCCTTGACGAAGGCCACGGCGGCCGTCGCGGCCAGCAGCGCCAGGACCAGGGCGACGTCGAGTACCGCCTCGTCGCCCGACACCGCCGACAGCACCATCAGGACGCCGACACCGGCGGTGCCGCTCAGTTGAGCGCCCATCATCCGGTCGGCGCCGGTGGGCCCGCGCCAGATCCGCCACAGGCTGGCCGCCACGGTGAAGAGCAGCACCGCCGCGGCCGTCCACAGGGCTTCAGGCGGCATGGCCGTCCTCCCGGCTCGGGTCCGCTTCGCCCGAGGCGGCGCGCAGGTGCCGCTCGGTGCGCTCCACCTGCTGGCGGACCGGCTGGCCCACGTCCAGGCAGTGCACCAGCAGGTCCGGCCCCTGGTCGCCGGCGCCCATGCTGCCCGGCATCAGGCTCAGGATGTCTCCCAGCAGCATCCGGCGCGGACCCGGCGCCATCCGCAGCGGCAGCCGCAACCAGCCGGGGTGCATCGGCAGTCTCGGATCGAACGCGCGCCGGGCCACGTCCAGCCCGCCGAGCACGGAGTCGCGCGCGAACATGCCGAACAAGGCGAGCGTCGGCCACGCTCGCAAATGGCCGGGACGCGGCGGCAGCAGCCGCAGTGACAGCGCCGCGGCGGCCGCGGCGGCGAAGGCGCCGAACCACCACGCCCCTCGGTCCGCGCCCGTGACCACCAGCCACAGGACGGCCATGAGCAGGAAACGTCTGAAGAAAGAAACCATGCGTCCGGACCCTTGCCTCCTGGTTGGGGATCCGGCCCACGCTAGCAGAGCCGCGCGGCCGCGCATGACGGACCACGCCGCATTCGACGGCGGCGCTGGACCACGCCGCACGACGGCGGCGCTGGCGCGCCTACGGCTGCTGCGGCGACGCGCTCGCCAGCGGGTAACCCGCGTCGCGCCAGGCCTTCACGCCGCCATCGAGCGCCACCGCGCGCTGAAAGCCCATCTCGCGCAGGGTGGCCGCGGCCAGCGTGGAGATCCGGCCGAACTCGCAACAGGTCACGATATGGCGCGTCGGGTCGGGCAGTTCGTCGTTCACCCGCAGCTCCAGCTGCCCCCGCGGCAGCAGCCGGGCGCCGGGAATGTGCGCCGCCGTCCAGGCGTCGCGCTCGCGCACGTCCAGCACCACCAACTCGGTGTCGCCCCGCTCGATGCGCTCGCGCAGGTGGGCCATGGACATGAAGGGCACGGACGCCGCGGCTTCGGCCAGCATCTGGGCCACGGTCTTGCCGCCACTGAGGTTGGTCCGCAGCGCCTCGGTGATGTGGGTGGGCATCTGCAGGTTCAGGCTGCCCATCAGCGAGATGAACGCGGCGCGGTCGGCCACCTGCAGGCGCGGGTTGGACGCGAGTTCCTGGGCGATGGTGGTGTGCTCGCGCCCCTTGTATTCGTGCGCGGGAAACACGCGGGTGGCGCCGTCCAGCCGCAGCAGCTTGCCGAACAGGCTGTCGTAGAGCGCGCCGGCATCGCCCGAGGGCAGGTCGGTACGGCCGGTGCCGCCGATGAGCAGGGCGTCGCCGGTGAACACCCGGTCCTCCACCTGCAGGCACATCGAGTCGCGGGTGTGCCCCGGTGTGTGCAGCACCTGCAGCCGCAGCTTGCCGAGCACCACCATGTCGCCGTCGTCGACCCGCATCTCCACGGTGGGCGCGGTGGTCTCGCGGTGCATCACCACGGTGGCCCCGGCCTGGCGTGCCAGCGGCCTGCTGGCCGAGAAGTGGTCGGCGTGGGTGTGGGTATCGATCACGTACCGGATGCGCAGGCCATCGCGCGCCGCCAGCGCCAGGTAGCGGTCGACCTGGCTCACCTCGGGGTCGATCACCGCGGCGGCGCAGGTCTCCTCGCAGCCGACCAGGTACGAGCGGCATCCGCCGGTGGCGATCTGCTCGAAGATCATGGCGACGCTCGGCGTGCGCGGCGTCAGCCCGGCTGCTTGACCACGCGCAGGTAGGGCTTGACGGCCTTCCAGCCGTCCGGGAACAGCGTCTTGGCCTCTTCGTCGCTCACCGAGCCGGCAATGATCACGTCCTCGCCCTGCTTCCAGTTCGCCGGCGTGGCCACCTTGTGGCGCGCCGTCATCTGGATCGAGTCGAGCGCGCGCAGGATCTCGTCGAAGTTGCGGCCGGTGGTCATCGGGTAGACCAGCATCATCTTGATGCGCTTGTCGGGGCCGATCACGAACACCGAGCGCACCGTCTGGTTGGTCGCCGCCGTGCGGCCATCGGACGTGCCGGGCTCCTCGGCCGGCAGCATGTTGTAGAGCTTGGAGACATTGAGGTCGCGGTCCGCGATGATGGGGTAGTTGACCTTGGCCCCCTGAGTCTCCTCGATGTCCGAGAGCCAGCGCTGGTGGCTGTCCACCGGGTCCACGCTCAATCCGATGAGCTTGGCCTGGCGCCGCGTGAATTCGGGTTCGATCCGGGCCATGTAGCCCAGCTCCGTGGTGCACACGGGAGTGAAGTCCTTGGGATGCGAAAACAGGATGGCCCAGCCATCGCCGATCCATTCGTGGAAATCGATGGTGCCCTGGGTGGTCTCGGCGCGGAAATTGGGCGCCACATCATTGATGCGCAACAGCATGGAGGTCCCCTGTGGAAGCTGCGGCGGCGGCCGCGGGAGGGGCATGATGCGGCGCTGAAAACGGCGGTGTCAAGGCGCCTGGCGAGAGCGGCCAGGCCCGGGGCGCCATCGATCGATTCAGAAGCCCGATTGCGGGCTTGCCGCCGACACACCCTTGGGCTGGCCGGCGGTGCCGGGCCTGGCTTCCATCCAGGCGATCAGTGACGAACGCATGGCCTCTTCCACCGTCATGTTGATCGGCGTGACCCAGCTGCTGGGCACAAACACGGTGTAGCCACCGATCATGTACCCCATGGGCAGGTAGACCGCCACGCGCTCCCCGGGCAGGAAACCAGCAGGCAGGTCGGCAAAGCCGCGGCGGGTGACCAGGCCCACCACTTCGAGTTCATGGCCCGGCATGCGCAGCACCACCACCACCTGCTGGGTATCGGACTTGGCCCGGGGTGCGAAGTAGTCGGAGAAGCTCTTCAGGGCCGAGTAGATGCTCTTGACGACCGGCAAGCGCGTGAAGGGCAGCTCGATCAACGCCAGGGCCTCGCGCACCTGCGACTTGGACAACACGGCCCCGATGCCCACGATGATCGCCACCCCGAACAGCAGCCCCATGCCCGGCACGTAGAAGCTGCCGATGAGCGGCCGCAGCAGGCCGAGCGCGATCGACTCGACCCACCCCAGGAAAAGGAGCAGCACGTAGACCGTCAACGCGAGCGGCAGCACGGCGAGCAAGCCGCGGAAGAAGTACCTGTACAACCGCTTCATCAGGCCAATTTAGCACGCGCGGCCAGGCGCACCGGGGTGCAGGCGAGCGCAGCTGCCGTGGGGCGGCATGGGGCGGCGTACTACAGCCGAATCGCGCGCCGCCTTGCATGGGGTCCAGGTCGAATGGCCCTAAGGTCGCTCCAGCATGGGAAGCACACAGGCTCGAGGGTTGGGGCTGCACGGGCAGGCTTGGCAGGTGCTCGGCTGGGCCGGCGTGGGAGCCATCGCGTCCCTGCTGGTGCTCACGCTGGCGCGACAGCAGTGGGCCATGACCGTGAGCCTGGCGGTCTTCCTCGCGGCAAGCTGGGGCATCGTGGGGCTGCTGAGCCGGTTGCCGAGTTTCCTGCGCTTCCTGCTCGTGCTGGTGGCGCTGCTGAACGGCGCGGGCGGCACGTTCGACTGGTTCGAGACCCATGCCTGGTTCGATGAACTCGTCCACACCTACGGCGGCTTCGCCGGATTGGCGGCGATCGGCTACCTGCACGCGCGCGACAGCGAGGCGAAGCAGGACTGGCTCGTGGCGTGGTGCGTCGGCATGGGCCTCGCCCTGGGCATCGGATGGGAAGTACTGGAGGGACTGATGGGAGACCTCGAGTTCGTGGACACGCTGACCGACATCATCGCGGACACGGTGGGCGCGGCCCTGGGCGGCGCATTCGCCCGGCACGCGCTGCGGGCCGGGCAGGCAGGACCGAGGCCGTTCCTGCGCGCCTGACCCCCTTCCATCATGGGCGACGCGAACGACTACCTGCAGCTGGCCTGGCTCGTGTTGCTTCCGGCCGGCGGCGCGCTGGCAGGCGCGCTCGCCGCCGAGTGGACCCGGCTGCCGCGCCACGCACTCGGCGCACTGCTGCACGCGGCGGCGGGAGTGGCCGTCGCCGTGGTGAGCGTGGAGCTGATGCCGCGCATCCTGGAGGACATCGCCCCCTGGCAACTGGTGCTCGGATTCCTGCTGGGAGCCGCTGCGTCGGTGGCCATGGTGAAGCTGACGCACGGGGCCGTGCGCCGTCTCGAGCTGGGTGGCACCGGCGGCTGGAAGGTGTACCTGGCGATCGCGATCGACATGGCCGGCGACGGGCTCATGGTGGGCATCGGCTCGGCGGTTTCCGGCGGTGTCGGTCTGACGCTGGCGCTGAGCCAGGTGGTGGGCAACCTGCCCGGCGGCTTCGTGACGGTGGCCAACCTGCGCGACAAGCAGGTGTCGCGCGCGGTCCGCCTGGGAGCGGCGGCGTCGCTGCTCGTGCCGGTGATCGTGGGTGCGGCGATCGGCTATTGGCTGCTGCGAGGCCAGGCGGCGAGCGTGCAGAACATGGCCTTGGCGTTCGTGGCGGGCATGCTGCTCCTGGCCACGATCGAAGACCTGGTGCCCGAGGCGGACGAGCCGCAGACCCGCCGCCGCTACACCACGGCGGCGTTCGCCGCCGGCTTCGTGTTCTTCGCCCTGCTGTCCCTGTACGTCGGCACTTGAGCGCGGGCGATGAAAGCCTTGCAACCAGAAGCGCGGCCAGCCCCACGGCGCACGCACTTTTCGGTAGGGTGAGGGCATCGACAAACCGTGAACTGGAGCGCGTCCAAGTGGCCCACACTCTCGCCGCCCGGTACTCCCAGGCCATCCACCCGTTCCATGCCGTCCTGGTGGCGGGCGGCATGGTGCTTTTCCTCGGCGCGACCTTGAGTGACCTGGCGTATGCCGCGACCTACCATGTCCAGTGGACGAACTTCGGCTCCTGGCTGATCCCGGGTGCGCTGCTGCTCACTGGCCTGGCCCTGCTGTTCACCCTGGCAGACCTCATCCGCGTCCATCGGCGCGCGGCGGGCATCGGCGCCTATGCCGTCGTGCTGGTCATCACGTGGATCCTGGGCTTCATCAACGCGCTGGTGCACGCGCGCGACGCCTGGGGAGCCATGCCGATGGGCCTGTGGCTGTCCGTGATCACCACCGTCCTCGCCGCCGCCGCCACCTGGCTCGGGTTCTCGCACCGCCACCCCGGAGTGCCACGATGAAGCGCCCTCACCTGCTCGCCCTTGCCACCGCCGGCCTGCTGCTGGCCGCCTGCGGCGACGATCCGTCGGCGCCGCAGTACGGCACCCAGGTCGAGTTGCCGGCACCGCAACGGGGGCTGCTGCCCGCGATGGACATCGCCGAGCCCGTGGGATGGGGCGACCAGCGGCCGACGGTGCCGCAGGGCTACACCATCACCGCCATCGCCACCGACCTTCAGATCCCGCGCCAGACGCTGCTGCTGCCCAACGGCGACATCCTCGTGGCCGAAGGCAAGGGCGGCAATGCGCCCAAGCTGCTGCCCAAGGACGTGATTGCGGGCTACATCAAGTCCAAGGGAACCTCCTCGGTCAAGAGCGGGGACCGCCTGACCCTGCTGCGCGACGCCGACGGAGACGGCACCTATGAAACGCGCACGGTCTTCGCCAGCGACCTCAACGCGCCCTACGGGCTGGCGCTGATCGACCGCAGCCTGTTCGTCGCCAATCAGGACGCACTGGTGCGATTCGACTACCAACCGGGCCAGACCAAGGCCAGCGCGCCGCCTGAGAAGGTCACGGACCTGCCCTCGGAGATCAACCATCACTGGACCAAGGCACTCACGGCAAGCGCGGACGGCCGCTTCCTCTACGTGGGCATCGGCTCGAACAGCAACATCACCGAGCGGGGGATGATTGCGGAGGTCGACCGGGCGATGATCTGGCAGGTGGACGCCCGCACCGGCTCGCACAAGCCCTATGCCACGGGCCTGCGCAACCCCACGGCCCTGACGATCCAGCCTGGTAGCGGCCAGCTGTGGGCGGTGGTGAACGAGCGCGACGAGCTCGGCGCCAATCTCGTGCCGGACTACCTCACGGCCGTGCGTGAGGGCGGCTTCTACGGCTGGCCCTACAGCTACTGGGGCAAGAACGTCGATGACCGGGTGCGCCCGCAGGATCCGCAGAAGGTCGCATCGGCCATCACGCCCGACTACGCCCTCGGCGCCCACGTGGCGGCCCTCGGCGTCGCGTTCTCCAACGCGGCGATGGGCTCATCTTTCAACGACGGGGTCTTCGTCGGCGAGCACGGGAGCTGGAATCGATCGCAACCGGTCGGCTACAAGGTGGTCTTCGTTCCTTTCCGCAACGGTCGTCCCGCCGGGGCGCCGGTCGACTTCGTGACCGGCTTCCAGGGACCGGATGGCAAGACCCGCGGCCGGCCCGTGGGCGTGACGGTGGACCCGCGCGGTGCGCTCATCGTGGCGGACGACCTGTCGAACACCGTCTGGCGGGTGGTGCCGGCGCAGAACCGCTAACCGCTGTCACTCGTCGAGCGCGGCGGCAGCCTCGATGGCGGTCTTGGCTTCGTCCAGGTCGCCCGCATGAAGCGCCGGCGCTTCAGGATGCGCCGCACTTTGCGGCAGCAGGCACAACTGCGCGGACACCGCATAGTGGTCGGAGCCGAACGCGGGCAGGCGCCCCCAATCCAGCAAGGCGAATCGACGGCTGAACAGGATCTGGTCCAGCGGCCATGACTGCAGCAGGCTGCCGACCTTGTAGGTCGGCAAGACTCCGCGGCCCAGGCGCGGATCCAGGAGTTCGCCCACGCGCATGGCGCGGCGTACCACCCGCTCCCACGGCACGGCATTGAAGTCGCCAGCCACGATCACAGGGTCGTTCTCCCCGCGCGCCTGCAGCGCCACATGCATCAACTGACCATCGCGCGCGGTGGTCGGCTGCGACCAAGCCTGCGGCGGCCGCGGATGCAGGGCATGAAGCCGAACGAGACGTCCGTCCGGCAGGCGCAACCCGGAGCTGAGCATGGGCGTGTCGGCGCCGAACAGGTATTTGAATTCGGGAGACACGAGTTCGTATCGGGAGAACACGTGCATGCCGTAGAAGGAGTCCCGGCCGGGGATCGCCTGTACGACCTGCGAGAAGTCGCTGCGCAAGGCCACCAGATGCTCGTCCCACCAGGGGTCAGTCTCCATCACCACGAGGACGTCCGGCCGCACCCGCGCGACGAGTTGGATGAACGCCTGCGCCAGCTGGTTGTCCCGCTGGACGTTCGCGACCATGATGCGCAGCCGCGCCGGCGGCTCGCAGGCGTCGGTCGCAGGCACCTGCCGCGCGAACACGGGAAGGTAGGGATGCACGCGGTACAAGTGATAGGCCAGTCCCCCCAGTCCCAGGAGCAGCGCGGCCATCCCCAGCGCGCCCAGGCGCGGCCTGAGCGCCGCCAGTGCGGCCAGCATCAGCAGCATGGCGATGACCAGTTGCAAGCGGACAAAGTCCAGGTAGCGAACCCACCAGACATTGGTTTCGGCCAGCGTCACGAGCGAAGCCAGGCCTGCCACCGCGAGCAGGCCCAACACCGCCCGTCCGCTCCACCGCCGCCAAGGGCCCTGTTTCCTCAGTCCAAGTTCATGCATGGCACCTCCTTCGATCGTGCGGCCCGGCGCCACCGGGTGCGATGCCGCCGCGCGCTCGCAATCATGCTGAAGCCTCCCGACGCAGGGGCAACGGACGCGATCGTTTGGAGATCAACCGCGTCCGATGTCACGGCAGTGCGGCCCACTCGCGGTACAGGTCGAACACTTCTTCCGCATTGTTTTCCAGACTGCTGAAGACGACCAACATGCGACTGTTCGTCCGGTTCCACGCAATGCGTTGCCCACCAAATCCCCAAGCCCGGCAACTGTCGCGATGCCGTGGGTTGTCGGTCCAGACGAAGTAGCCAAATCCACGATGCAGGCTGAACCCGACGTTGCTCTTGTTGGCAATCTGCGTGCTGGTCGCCGAGCGACCTGAGCACGGTGCCTTCCATGTGCTTCGACAGCGGCTGCCCAGCGGCGGCCTGCACCATGAGGCCGAGTACGAATGCGTCCATCTCCTTGTATTCGAAAGACTCGCCGGCCTGCAACGGTTTGCCAAGGAAACTTGTCCGCTTCTGGAGGACCGGCGGCAGCAAGTCGCGCCACGGCGCTTGCCCGGCATGGGTCACGCTGCACCTTTCTAACAAGCAGAGCAGTTGGCTCCGAGCAATGTAACGAGCGTGTTACAGGCTTCGACACAGCCGCCGAATCCTGGGCCTGCCGCCGCTGCCACGGCAGTGGCTGAAGGGCGGGTGGGATAATCCGCCGCAGCGCCTGCAACCCTCTCAAGCGACATGACAACCACCATCAAGGCAGCCGACCTGATCGAATCGATCGCCGCCGCGCTGCAGTACATCAGCTACTACCACCCCGCCGACTACATCGCCCATCTCGCCCGCGCCTACGAACGCGAGCAGAGTCCGGCGGCCAAGGACGCGATCGCGCAGATCCTCACCAACAGCAAGATGAGCGCGATCGGGCATCGTCCCATCTGCCAGGACACCGGCATCGTCAACGTCTTCCTCAAGATCGGCATGGACGTTCGCTTCGAAGGCTTCGGCGGCAGCCTGGAGGACGCCATCAACGAGGGCGTGCGTCGCGGCTACAACCATCCCGACAACACCCTGCGCGCCAGCGTGGTGGCCGACCCGCAGTTCGACCGCAGGAACACTCGCGACAACACGCCCGCCGTGGTGTTCACGCAGATCGTGCCCGGCGACAAGCTCGACATCACGGTCGCGGCCAAGGGCGGCGGCAGCGAGAACAAGACCAAGTTCGCGATGCTCAACCCCAGCGACTCACTGGTCGACTGGGTGCTCAAGACCGTGCCCACCATGGGCGCGGGCTGGTGCCCCCCGGGCATGCTGGGCATCGGCATCGGCGGCACCGCCGAGAAGGCCATGCTGATGGCCAAGGAGTCGCTGATGGAGGACATCGACATGTACGAGCTGCAGCAGCGCGGCCCGGCCAGCAAGGCCGAGGAGCTGCGCCTGGAGCTGTACGAGAAGGTGAACGCGCTGGGCATCGGCGCCCAGGGCCTGGGCGGCCTCACCACCGTGCTCGACGTCAAGATCAAGATGTACCCCACGCACGCGGCCAGCAAGCCCGTGGCCATGATCCCCAACTGCGCGGCCACGCGCCACGCGCACTTCGTGATGGACGGCTCGGGCCCGGTCTACCTCGACGTGCCCAGCCTCGAGCTGTGGCCCGACGTGCAGTGGACGCCCGACACGCAGAAGAGCCGCCGCGTGAACCTGGACACGCTCACCCGCGAGGAAGTCGCCTCTTGGAAGCCGGGCGAGACGCTGCTCCTGAACGGCAAGATGCTCACCGGCCGCGACGCGGCCCACAAGCGCATCCAGGACATGCTGGCACGCGGCGAGAAACTGCCGGTGGACTTCAGCAACCGGGTCATCTACTACGTGGGCCCCGTCGATCCGGTGAAGGACGAGGCCGTGGGCCCGGCCGGCCCCACGACCGCCACGCGCATGGACAAGTTCACCGACATGATGCTGGCGCAGACCGGGCTGATCGCCATGATCGGCAAGGCCGAACGCGGGCCGGTCGCGATCGAGGCGATCAAGAAGCACCGCAGCGCCTACCTGATGGCCGTGGGAGGCGCGGCCTACCTGGTGTCCAAGGCCATCAGGCACGCGAAGGTGCTGGGCTTCGAAGACCTGGGCATGGAAGCGATCTACGAGTTCGACGTGGTGGACATGCCAGTGACCGTGGCCGTCGATGCCGGCGGCACCAGCGCGCACATCACCGGACCCGCCGAGTGGCAAAAGCGCATCGCCACCGGCGACTTCAAGAACATTCCGGTCGCCGCGATGTGAGCCCGTCGCCCATCGGCGTCTTTGACAGCGGCATCGGGGGCCTGAGCATCCTCAGGGCCCTGCGTGCCGCACTCCCGGGCGAAGACTTCGTCTACTACGCCGACACCGGGCACGCGCCCTACGGTGAACGGGGCGACAAGTTCGTGGCCGAGCGTTCGCTGGCCGTGACGCGCGAATTGATGGCCCGGCACGGCATCAAGCTGCTGGTGGTGGCCTGCAACACCGCCACGGCGGCAGCCATCGCCCGGCTGCGACAGACGTGGCCAGAACTGCCCATCGTGGGCGTGGAGCCGGCACTCAAGCCGGCCGCCAAGGCGACGCGCAGCGGGCATGTCGGGGTGCTGGCCACGCGCGGGACCCTGGCCAGCGCCAAGTTCGCGCAGTTGCACGACTCGATCGGTGGACAGGTGCGCTTCCACCTGCAGCCCTGCGACGGCCTGGCCGCTGCCATCGAGGCGGACGATGCCGCCCTCGTCGAGACCTTGTGCCAGCGCTACCTGACCCAGCTGGGGCTCGGGCCGGGCGGGCGCCGTGACATCGACACCTTGGTCCTGGGTTGCACGCACTATGCCTTCGCCACCGAGGTCATCGCACGCATCGTCGGCCTGGACGTGCGCATCCTGGAAACCGGCGAACCGGTGGCGCGCCAGACCGCGCGCCTGCTGGCTGAGCGTGGGATCGTGAATCAACCAGGCAGGAGCGGGCATTGCTTGTTGCTCGGATCCGGTGTGCCTCAAGCGTTGCAAGCCGCGGCGACGCGCTGGCTGCCTGGCTTCGTCAACCAGGCGCGCTAAGCCACCGCTGCAGCCCGGCCACGGCGGACGTTCACGCGTGCCAGCAGCAGCAGGCCGCCGACGAATAGCAAGGCTGTCGAGAAGATGGCCACCCGCTGGTTGCCCCCGGCGGCCCAGGTGACCAGTCCGTACCCCAGCGGTCCGACGATGCTGGCCAGGCGCACGGCGAAGGTCCAGAGGCCGAAGAATTCCGCCAGCCGTTGCGGCGGGGCGAAGTAACCCACCAGGGCGCGACCGGCGGACTGGCTCGAGCCCATGCACAAGCCAGCGATGGTGGCGGCGATCCAGAAACTGCCCTTGGTGGTGGCAAGCCCGGCGATGACACAGGTGGCGATCCAGCCGACGAGCGTGCCGGCGAGCGCCGCGCGGTGGCCGATCCGATCCTGCAGGTGGCCCCAGGCGAAGGCGCCGGCGGCCGCCGCGGCGTTGAGCGCGAAGATCAGCACCATCGTCTCCTGCGGCTGGAAACCGATCACCTGCTCGGCGTAAATGGCCGCCAGCGTGATGGCCACCGCCACCCCGCCCTGGTAGCAGACCACGCAGGCCATCAGCCACATGAAGTCACGGTACTGCCGGGCGTGCGAGAGGGTTTGGCGCAGACGCTGCCAGGACGCGGCCATGCCGCCTTGCGGCGACGACCCCGCGCGAGCGACCGCCCGCTCACGCAACAGGGCGAAGGTGACACTCGACGCAGCCGCGTACACCAGCGCGGTGATCACCATGGTCACCGGAACGAACTGAGTCGCTGCGCGCCCTTGCGCCTGCGCCCAAAGGACATACGCGAGGCACAGCCCCAGGGTGAACATGCCGCCCACGTAGCCCAGCGCCCAGCCCCAGCCACTAACCTTGCCCATGTCCTGCGGCCGCGCCAACTCGGGCAGGAAGGCCGCGACGAGCGACTCGCCCCAGGAATAGAACACGTTGGACGTGATCACCAGCACGATCGCCAGCGGCAAGGCGCCGGGCCTGGCGAACGCCAGTGCGGCGGTACTCAGCGCACAGCCCACGGTGATGCCGATCAACAGGCGCTTCTTGGCGCCACGGGCGTCGGCCCAGGCGCCCAGGGCTGGCGTGGTGAGCATCACGATGGCGTACGACAGGCTCAGGGTGGCCGTCCAGGCGAACGTGGCCCAGGGCGCCCCGCCGCCGATGGCGCCGACGAAGTACGCCGCGAACACGGCGGTGATGACGACGGTCGTGTAGCCCGAATTGGCGAAGTCGTACATGGCCCAGCCGAACACCTCGCGCCGGCGCACCCCGGGGTTCAGCGCCTCAGACCAGGCCATGCGATCGGGTGGATGCGAGAGAGGTCGCGCGACGCATGCGAAAAGGCCGGAGGAAATCCGGCCTTTCGCGTTGATGGAGATGCGGCGTGTTCAAGCTTCGCCGGCACGAGGGCTAGTGCAGATGGCGCGGCCGGCGACCGCCGCCGTGGCTGCTGCCGCCCGAGCCGCCTCCGCTGCCACGCGGGGGCTTGCCGAGTTCGAGCGAACTCACCAGGGCATCGAAGCGGTTGCTGAACAAGCGGTCGACTTCGGCGACCACGCCTCCCAGTTCGGATGCATCGAAATGCCGCTCCATGAGGTTCACCACATCCTCCACCAACAGGTCGCGCTGCACCTGCATGATGGCCGCTGGCGTGGGCCCGACGAAGAGCATCACGAAGTCGTCGCGGGACTCGGCCTCAGGCGGTTCCTCTTCCTCGTCGAACTCGGTGTCGTAGAAGGTGACCTCGATGGCCGCGCCCTGCTCGGCCAGTTCGTTCAGGCTCATGCACATCTCGTCGAGCGCCTGCCGGAAGTCGTCGTTGCCGGGCACCGTCCAGCACAAGGTGAGCAGGTGTTCGGTCGCGTCGAATCGGATGCCGGGCTCTTCCTCGTATGCGCTTTCAGCGGCGTCGGCCAGCGACTTGGCACCGGTGTACGTCCACAACGGCTTGAGAGCGTCCTGGATCTGGGTGAACGTGACATCCGCGCGCAGCGGGACGTCCCCGTGCACGTGGATCTCGAAAGGGGCGTTGTATGAAGACATGATGCTCTCGGGCCTGGGCCAATGGTGCCCCGAACCGGAATCGAACCGGTACGCCCGGTTGGGGGCCGCGGATTTTAAGTCCGCTGTGTCTACCTATTTCACCATCGGGGCCGACGCGGCGAGGCCAGTATAGCCAGCCGTTCGCAGCGCTTCGGCCAATCGGGATCGGGGGGACCGCATCGTAGCGGCCACCCCTCCTCCCACACCACCCGGCGTGCGGGTCCGCACCGGGCGGTCCGAGCGTTCGAGGTCATGAGAGGCGAGGCAGTCCGAGCCGCTCGAAGTTGGCCGATGGTCAGCACGCCGTTGATGGCTCCGGCGCTGTTGCGCCACCAGCGGAGCAAGTTGGCAGCGACCTTGTGGGTCGTCGCCTCGTTCGCGCCAAGCGCGCGCAACTCTCACCAGGTCCACGTCGCCGCACATAGAAAAAAGGGCCCCGCTTGCGGGGCCCTTTTGTCATGGACTTCGCGTCGAGCGTCAGCGGTTGGGACGGGTGCCCACAACTTCGATTTCCACGCGGCGGTTCTTGGCACGGCCGTCTGCGCTGCGGTTGTCCGCAACTGGCTGGGTCTCGCCCTTGCCTTCGGTGTAGATACGGTTGCGCTCGATGCCCTTGGACACCAGATAAGCCTTGACGGCTTCTGCGCGACGCACCGACAGCCGCTGGTTGTAGGCGTTCGTGCCGATCGAGTCGGTGTGACCGACCGCGATGATCACTTCAAGGTTGATGTCCTTGACCTTGGCAACCAGATCGTCGAGCTTGGCTCGGCCTTCCGGCTTGAGCACGGCACGATCGAAGTCAAAGAACGCATCGGCAGCGTAGGTGACTTTCGAAGCAGCCGGCGGCTGAGGAGCCGGTGCGGGCGGCGGAGGCGGCGGGGGCGGCGGAGCCACCGGCGGCGGGGGGGGCGGCGGCGGCGGCGGCGGCGGCGGCGGAACCTGAGCAACACGAGGAGCCGGAGGCGGAGGCGGAACAAGGGCGCCATCGCAACCACGGGCAGCCGTTGCCGGCGTCCAGGTGGCATCGCGCCAGCACAACTCGTTGGTGCCGTTGCGCCAGACAAGTTCGCCAGTACCGTTCTGCCAGTTATCGATTGCTGTGCCACCGCCGGCAGCGGCCACGCGGGTCTGCGCGCCCGCGGCCGTTGCCAACGCCGCGGTGGCAAACAAAAGCGCCACTTTGTTCAGTTTCTTCATGTTTCTCCTCTTAGGGGGAAAAGGCCGCAGACGCGCTGCGTCAAGACTACGATTCAGGTGACCACCACCAAAAACGTCCGAGTAATTGTGCCATACGGCCCCGCCCGATCAACGGGCACCCCCGAAGCCTACCGTAGGACAAAACCGCTTTACCAGGCGCTGTTGCAGGGTCGCGACATGACCTTGCCAGCCTTAAAATCCAACGATTACGCCTGGCTTGCGCCTCCCTCACATGACCTCATTCGCCAAAGAAACGCTTCCAATCAGTCTCGAAGAGGAAATGCGGCGCAGCTATCTCGATTACGCAATGAGCGTGATCGTGGGGCGCGCACTTCCGGATGCGCGTGACGGTTTGAAACCGGTGCATCGGCGCGTGCTTTATGCAATGCACGAGCTCAACAACGATTGGAATCGTCCGTACAAGAAATCGGCTCGTATCGTCGGTGATGTGATCGGCAAGTACCACCCGCACGGCGATCAGTCGGTCTACGACACCATCGTCCGCTTGGCGCAGGATTTTTCGATGCGCCACATGCTCGTCGATGGGCAGGGCAACTTCGGCTCGGTCGACGGCGACGCCGCCGCGGCGATGCGGTACACCGAAATTCGCCTGGCGAAAATCGCACATGAGATGCTGGGCGACATCGACAAGGAGACTGTCGATTTCGGCCCTAACTACGACGGCAGCGAACGCGAGCCTCTGGTGTTGCCGTCGCGCCTGCCCAATCTGCTGGTCAATGGGTCAGGCGGGATCGCGGTGGGCATGGCCACCAACATCCCCCCGCACAACCTGAACGAGGTTGTGGATGCCTGCCTGCACCTGCTGAAGAATCCGGACGCGTCTGTTGACGAGCTGATGGAATTGGTGCCGGCGCCCGACTTCCCGACCGCAGCCATCATTTACGGCATCACAGGGGTGAAGGAAGGCTATCGAACAGGCCGCGGCAAGGTCGTCATGCGGGCCAAGTGCCATTTCGAAGATATCGACCGGGGCCAGCGACAAGCGATCATCGTCGACGAGCTGCCTTACCAGGTCAACAAGAAGACTCTGCAGGAGAGAATGGCCGAGCTGGTGCACGAGAAGAAGCTCGAAGGCATCAGCCATATTCAGGATGAGTCCGATAAATCGGGCATGCGCCTGGTCATCGAGCTCAAGCGGGGCGAGGTTCCGGAGGTTGTTCTCAACAACCTCTACAAGCAGACTCAGCTGCAAGATACCTTCGGCATCAACATGGTGGCGCTGGTCGAAGGCCAGCCCAAGCTGTGCAACCTGAAGGACCTGGTCGACATCTTCCTGCAGCACCGCCGCGAAGTGGTGACCCGCCGGACAGTGTTCAACCTGCGCAAGGCTCGCGAGCGCGGGCATGTGCTCGAGGGTCTGGCAGTAGCGCTCGCGAACATCGACGAGTTCATTCGCATCATCCGTGAATCCCCGACGCCGCCGGTGGCCAAGACCGAGCTGATGTCGCGCTCGTGGGATAGCCAGCTGGTGCGCGAGATGCTCACCCGCGCCCGGGAGGATGGAAGTGTCGTGAACGCCGATGACTACCGGCCCGAAGGCCTCGAGCGCGCTTATGGCATGCAGGGCGACGGCCTGTATCGCCTGTCGGACACGCAAGCGCAAGAGATCCTGCAGATGCGCCTGCAGCGCCTGACCGGCCTGGAGCAGGACAAGATCGTCGCCGAGTACCGCGAGGTGATGTCCGAGATCGAGGACCTGCTTGATATCCTGGCGAAGCCGCAGCGCGTGTCCAGCATCATCAGCGACGAACTCGTTGCGCTGCGGCAGGAATTCGGCCAGACCAAGCTCGGCGCACGCCGCAGTGAGATCGAGCACAACGCGCAGGATCTGGCAACCGAAGACCTGATCACACCGACCGACATGGTGGTGACGCTCTCGCACGCCGGGTACATCAAGAGCCAGCCGTTGTCCGAATACCGCGCGCAAAAGCGCGGTGGACGTGGCAAGCAGGCGACGTCGACCAAGGAAGACGATTGGATCGACCAGCTGTTCATCGCCAACACCCACGACTGGATCCTGTGTTTTTCCAATCGCGGCCGCATGTACTGGCTCAAGGTCTGGGAAGTGCCGGCCGGCTCGCGTGGCTCGCGCGGTCGGCCCATCGTCAACATGTTCCCGCTGGCGGAGGGAGAGAAGATCAACGTGGTGCTGCCGCTGACTGGCGAGTTCCGAAGCTTCCCGGCCGACCACTACGTGTTCATGTCCACGTCGATGGGCACAGTCAAGAAGACGACGCTGGATGAATTTAGCAACCCCCGGAAGGCCGGCATCATTGCCGTCGACCTGGACGAAGGCGACTATCTGATCGGCGCCGCCCTGACTGATGGCAAACACGATGTGATGCTGTTCTCGGACGGCGGCAAGGCGGTGCGCTTCGACGAGAACGACGTGCGTCCCATGGGCCGCAACGCCCGGGGGGTGCGCGGCATGATGCTAGAGGAGGGCCAGCGGGTGATCGCGATGCTGGTGGCCGAGGATGAGACACAAAGCGTGTTGACCGCGACGGTCAATGGGTACGGCAAGCGCACCCCTATCACGGAGTACACCCGCCACGGCCGCGGGACCAAGGGCATGATTGCCATCCAGCAGAGCGAGCGCAACGGGAAGGTCGTTGCGGCCACGCTGGTGCACACCGACGACGAGATCATGCTGATCACCGACAAGGGCGTGCTGGTGCGCACGCGGGTGAGCGAGATCCGCGAGCTGGGTCGCGCGACGCAAGGTGTCACGCTGATCGGGCTGGACGCGGGCTCGGAGCTGAGCGGGCTGCAGCGCATCGTCGAGAATGATGCCCAAGCGGCTGAAGCCGAGGCCGAGGCCAACCCTGGCGAGGACACTCCCGGCGACACCACCGAGGGCTGACAGGCCCCTCCCCCACCCCACGGCGCGCCCCAGCGCGCCGTGCCACTTTTGGCTGAGATGGCAAAGAACCTGGCGACATTGAGGACCGACATCGATGCGGTCGACCGTGAACTGCTCCAGTTGCTGAACCGCAGGGCGGCGCTGGCCAACGAAGTTGGCGAAATCAAGCGGGCCGAACGCTCGCCTGTTTACCGGCCCGAGCGCGAGGCACAGGTGATCCACGGATTGCAGCAGGCCAACCCGGGACCGCTCAAGCCCGAAAATGTCGCCACCATCTGGCGCGAGATCATGTCTGCGTGCCGCGCGCTTGAAGCGCCGCAACGCGTCGCCTACCTAGGCCCGGCGGGCACGTTCAGCGAGCAGGCCGCGCTCGAGTTCTTCGGCTCCAGCATCGAGCATGTGCCCTGCGTGAGCTTTGACGAGGTGTTCCATTCCGCCTCCTCCGGTAATGCCGACTTCGGCGTGGTGCCGGTGGAAAACAGCACCGAGGGCGTGGTCACCCGGTCGCTGGACCTGCTGCTGACCTCTCCTCTGCACATCGTCGGAGAGATCAGCCTGATGGTGCGCCACCACCTGCTGCGCAGCAGCGCATCGCTCGAGGGCATCGAGGCGGTGCTGGCCCATCCGCAAGCCTTGGCGCAGTGCCAGGGCTGGCTGAACAAGCATCTGCCCGACGCCGAGAGACGGGCCGTGTCCAGCAACGCGGAGGGTGCGCGACTGGCTGCCAGCCACCCCAACTGGGCCGCCATTGCCGGGGAACGGGCCGGCAGCGAATTCGGCTTGCACCTCGCAGCGCAGGCCATCCAGGACGATGCCTTCAATCGCACCCGGTTCGCGATCGTCTGCCTACCGCAGAAGCTACAGGCGCCCCAGGCGTCCGGCAAGGATTGCGTGAGCCTGGTGGTGTCGGTGCCCAACCGCCCCGGCGCGGTACATGACCTGCTGATGCCGCTGAAGCAGCACGGCGTTTCCATGACGCGCTTTGAGTCACGTCCAGCTCGGTCAGGCCAGTGGGAGTACTACTTCTTCATTGACATCCAGGGGCACCCGTCACAGCCGCAGATAGCAGCCACACTGTCCGACCTGCGCGACTTGTGCGCGTTCTACAAGGTGCTGGGCACCTACCCTGTGAACGACTAGCGCCATGTTCGAACAACTGGGCCTGATCGGCTGTGGCCTCATGGGGGGCTCCTTTGCCCTGGCGTTGCGCCGCGCTGGCCTTGTCAAGCGCGTGGTCGGCTACAGCAAGTCCCCCTCGACCACGGAGCGCGCGCGACAACTCGGCGTGATCGACGTCGAGGCCCCATCGGCCCTACTGGCCGTGAGCGGCGCAGACATCGTCCTGCTCGCGGTGCCGGTTTCCGCCACGGAAAGCACGCTGAAGGCCATCAGGCACTTGGTTCGGCCGGACATGCTGCTGATGGACGTGGGATCGACCAAGCGCGACGTGGTTGACGCGGCCCGCCGCGTGCTCCGCGATCAGGTGGGCACGTTCGTGCCGTGCCACCCCATCACCGGCAAGGAAAATGCTGGTGTCGAGCATGCCGCCTCCGACCTGTACACAGACCGGCAAGTGATCATCACGCCCATCGAACGCACCCTGGTTGCACAGCTCAAGCGGGCCGAGCAGGTGTGGCAGGCAATCGGCTCTCGCGTGCTGAAGATGTCACCCGACGCGCACGATGCAGCCTACGCCGCCGTGAGCCATCTGCCGCATGTGCTGGCCTACGGGTTGGTCACGAGCATTCACGAGCAACCGCAAGGGCAGGAATTTTTGTCGCTGGCGGGCCCTGGGTTCAGGGACTTCACACGCATCGCGGCCAGCGATCCAGCCGTTTGGCGCGACATCTTGCTGGCCAATCGCACCGAGTTGCTCGCACAGTCCAGGCAATTCCGCGATGCCCTGGCCCGGTTCGAGAAGTTGATCGAAGAGGGAAACGCTCACGAATTGGAAGGCCTGATCCGCGCTGCCAGCGAGATCCGCGCCCGTTGGCGGATGGGACAGAGGCTGGAAGATTAGCGATGTACACGACCGAGTTCCTCGACCTGCCCCCTCTCGACTCGGCCGATGGCGTGGTGCGCCTGCCTGGCTCCAAAAGCATCTCGAATCGCGTGCTGCTGCTTGCGGCCCTGTGCGAGGGCACGACGGCAGTCCACGACCTGCTCGATTCCGACGACACGCTGGTCATGCTCAAAGCACTGGAGCAACTGGGCTGCTCGCTGAGTCGACATGGGGGCGTATTGCGGATCACCGGCCTGGCGGGGCTGCCGCCGGCAAAGCCCGCGAAGCTGTTCCTCGGCAACGCCGGCACCGCGATGCGCCCGCTGACCGCGGCCTTGGCCGTGCTTGGGGGGGAGTTCGAGCTGTCGGGTGTGCCCCGCATGCACGAACGGCCGATTGGCGACCTCGTCGATGCGCTGCGCAAGCTGGGCTGCACGATTGACTACCTGGCGCAACAAGGCTTTCCGCCCCTTCGCATCGGACGCCCTCAGTTGCGGTTGACGGAGGCGATCCCGGTGCGGGGTGACGTCTCCAGCCAATTTCTCACGGCCCTGCTGATGGCGCTACCGCTGGTGGCGCAACAGGACATCACCATCGAGGTGGAGGGCGAACTCGTCTCCAGGCCGTACATCGAGATCACGCTGAACCTGCTGGCGCGATTTGGCGTAGCGGTGCGGCGCGACGGTTGGCGACGTTTCATCATTCCAGCTGGCAGCCGACTGGTATCGCCGGGCGAGGTGCATGTGGAGGCTGACGCCTCTTCCGCGAGCTACTTCATCGCGTTGGGTGCCATCGCGGCCCACGATGGACGCGTCCTGCGTATCGAAGGGCTGGGGCATGACTCCATTCAGGGAGACATCCGCTTCGTCGAAGCGGCCCAGCTGATGGGGGCCGACGTGCGCAGCGGCCCCAACTGGATTGAAGTGCGCCGCGGCGCCTGGCCTCTGCGGCCGATCAACATCGACTGCAACCACATCCCGGACGCGGCCATGACCTTGGGCGTCATGGCCTTGTACGCGACGGGCGGCAGCAGCGTGCTTCGCAACATCGCCAGCTGGCGCGTGAAGGAAACCGATCGGATCGCCGCCATGGCCACGGAGCTTCGCAAGCTGGGGGCTCGGGTGGAGGAAGGTGCCGACTGGCTTCGGATCACCCCGCCGGACGTCTGGAAGTCAGCACGGATCGGCACGTATGACGACCACCGGATGGCGATGTGCTTCTCGCTGGCCGCCTTCGCAGACCAAGGTACTACCGTGCGGGTCGAGGACCCGAAATGTGTGGGCAAGACCTTTCCCCAGTACTTCGAAACACTGTTCACGGTGGCCCGCACGGCGCCAGAACACATTCCAGTCATTTGCATCGACGGCCCCACCGCCTCTGGAAAGGGCACGCTGGCTTCGCGCGTCGCCGACCGCCTCGGCTATCACTACCTGGACTCCGGCGCCCTTTACCGGATCGCGGCCCTGGCTGCGCGGAATGCCGGGCTGGAACTCACCGCCCAGCGAGAAAGCGAGATTGCAGCCGTCGCGGCGACCCTGCCTGTGCGGTTCGCCGCTGACCGGGTATTGCTCGACGGCCAGGACGTAACCGATGCGATTCGAACGGAAGAGGCCGGCATGAACGCGTCGCGGGTGTCGGCGTTGCCGGCCGTGAGAACAGCCCTGGTCGAGCTGCAACGCGGCTTTCGGCAGTTGCCTGGACTCGTTGCCGACGGACGGGACATGGGCACCGTGATTTTTCCGGGTGCGGCGCTCAAGGTCTACCTCACCGCGAGCGCTGCCCAGCGCGCCGACCGGCGACAGCGTCAATTGAGTGCAAAAGGGATAGCCACTACAATTGACGTCCTTCGCGCCGACTTGGAGGCGCGCGATGCGCGGGATTCGCAGCGGGCGGTGGCGCCCCTCAAAGCCGCGCAAGATGCCCTTCTGCTGGACAACTCCGAACAGTCGATCGAGGAATCGGTCGACCAGGTGCTCCGGTGGTGGGAAGAACGGCAGCCGTTCAAGGACACTTGAGCGCGTCTGCCAACGGGACCCGTGACGCTCCTTCCGCGCGACAGCGCATTGGCGAAACGGGATCATCAACCTCAATCGCGGCAGCAGCCGCAACAAGCGCCGTCCCAGCCATAAGAACGTTAGCAATGGTGCTGATGGAAACCTGTGGACGTGCAAGGAACCTGAATGTCTGAATCTTTTGCCGCCCTGTTCGAAGAATCCCTGCAGCGTGCCGAAATGCGCGCCGGGGAGGTCATCACCGCCGAGGTGGTACGAATCGAACACAACTTCGTCGTGGTGAACGCTGGCCTCAAGTCTGAAGCCTACGTGCCTATCGACGAGTTCAAGAACGATCAGGGCGAAATCGAAGTCCAGGTTGGCGACTTCGTCTCGGTGGCCATCGATGCCATCGAGAACGGCTACGGCGACACGATCCTGTCCCGCGACAAGGCCAAGCGCCTGGCGTCTTGGATGGCGCTCGAGAAGGCGCTCGAGTCCGGCGAGTTCGTGACCGGCACGACCACGGGCAAGGTCAAAGGCGGCCTCACGGTCCTGGTCAACGGTATCCGGGCGTTCCTGCCCGGCTCCCTGATCGACACGCGCCCGATCAAGGACCTGACTCCATACGAAAACAAGACGATGGAGTTCAAGGTCATCAAACTCGATCGGAAGCGCAACAACGTGGTGCTGAGCCGCCGCGCCGTGGTCGAAGCGTCCATGGGCGAAGAGCGCGCCAAGCTGATGGAAACCCTGAAGGAAGGGTCCATCGTCCGTGGAGTGGTCAAGAACATCACCGAGTACGGCGCATTCGTCGACCTCGGCGGCATCGACGGCCTGCTGCACATCACCGACATGGCCTGGCGTCGGGTGCGCCATCCGAGCGAGGTCGTGCAGGCCGGCCAGGAGATCACGGCCAAGATCCTCAAGTTCGACACTGAAAAGAACCGCGTATCGCTGGGCCTGAAACAGATGGGCGATGACCCGTGGATGGGCGTGTCGCGCCGCTATCCCCAGGGCACGCGCATGTTCGGCAAGGTCACCAACATCGCCGATTACGGCGCGTTCGTCGAACTCGAGCCCGGCATCGAAGGCCTGGTGCACGTGTCCGAGATGGACTGGACCAACAAGAACGTCGCGCCGTCCAAGGTTGTCTCGCTGGGTGACGAAGTCGAAGTGATGATCCTTGAGATCGACGAGGACAAGCGTCGCATCTCCCTGGGCATGAAGCAGTGCAAGCCGAACCCCTGGCAAGAGTTCGCGCAAGACACCAAGCGCGGCGACCGCGTCAAGGGCCCGATCAAGTCCATCACCGACTTCGGCGTATTCGTCGGCCTGGCGGCCGGTATCGATGGCCTGGTGCACCTGTCCGACCTGTCTTGGAACGAGCCCGGCGAAGCCGCCGTTCGCAACTACAAGAAGGGCCAGGAAGTCGAAGCCGTGGTGTTGGCCGTCGATGTCGATCGCGAACGCATTTCTTTGGGCATCAAGCAACTGGACCAGGATCCGTTCACGACCTTCGTGTCCGTCAACGACAAGGGTTCGGTGGTGTCCGGCAAGGTCAAGACGGTTGATCCCAAGGGCGCCGAGATCGACCTGGGCCAGGACATCATCGGCTACCTGCGTGCCAGCGAGATTTCACGTGATCGCGTGGAAGACGCTCGCAACGTGCTCAAGGAAGGCGATGAGGTCTCCGCGGTGGTTGTGAATGTGGACCGCAAGACCCGCAACATCCAGTTGTCGATCAAGGCCAAGGACATGGTGGACCAGCAGGAGGCGATGGCCAGCCTGAGCCAGCAGTCTTCACGCGAGAACGCCGGCACGACCAGCCTCGGCGCCCTGCTGCGAGCCAAGCTCGAGAAGTAAGGCCAGCAAAGATGGCGCCGCAACCGCTTGTCGTGGGGCTGCCGCGCCATCTCGCCTCCGACCGCGCATGACACGCAGCGATCTCGTCGACGAACTGGCCAGCCGCTTTGCCCAGCTTACTCAGCGTGATGCCGAGTTCGCGGTGAAGACGATCCTCGATGCGATGTCCGAAGCCTTGGTGCGCGGACATCGCATCGAAATCCGCGGCTTCGGCAGCTTCTCCGTGAACCGCCGGCCACCCCGCACGGGCCGAAACCCACGGTCGGGCGAAAGCGTACAAATTCCGGAAAAGCGCGTTCCGCACTTCAAGCCGGGCAAGGCCCTGCGTGAGGCGGTGGACCAGCGGACCCGGGAACTGGAAGGCTAGCCGGCCGCCTAGAATTCGGCCAGCCAAGGAGCCGAATGAAATACCTCTCATGGCTGCTTAGGGCAGCCATTTTTTTCACCCTGTTCGCCTTTGCATTGAACAACCAGCACAGTGTGACCGTGCACTTCTTTTTCGGCGCGCACTGGAACACCGCACTCGTGCTGGTAGTGCTCGCCGCATTTGCCATCGGACTTGCCGTGGGGGCGCTGGGAATGGTCCCACGCTGGTGGAAGCAACGCAGCGCTGCACGCCGGAGCCAGCCTCCAGCGGCCGCAGAGCCCGCGCCGGCGGAGCCACATGGAATCTGAATTCAGTTGGTTGCTATGGGGCTTGCCGATTGCCTTTGTGCTTGGCTGGATGGCATCGCGCCTGGATCTGCGGCAACTTCGTATCGAGAACCGACAGGCTCCGAAGGCGTACTTTCGAGGCCTCAATTTCCTGCTGAACGAACAGCAGGACCAGGCAATCGATGCATTTATCGAAGCGGTAAGAAACGATCCGGATACTTCGGAGCTTCATTTCGCCCTTGGCAATCTGTTTCGCCGCCGCGGTGAGTACGAGCGCGCAGTCCGCGTTCACGAGCACCTCCTTTCGCGCGGCGACCTGACCCGCGCCGATCGCCAACGTGCCCAGCATGCGCTGGCCCTGGACTTTCTCAAGGCCGGTCTACTGGATCGCGCCGAAGACGCACTGCGCAAGCTAGAAGGCAGCATTTACGAATCCCAGGCGCTGTTGGCGCTGCTCGCCATCTATGAACGCACGCGCGACTGGCCGCGGGCAACCGAGATTGCCCGACGGCTCCAGGCCCGAGGTGAAGCGGACTTTGGACCACGACTGGCGCATTACCTTTGCGAGCAGGCTGCTCAGGCCACATCTGCCGAAGAGGCCGAGCGACTCCTTCGGGAGGCTATGCATGTCGCACCCAGCTCAGCGCGGCCAGCACTGGAGCTTGCAGCACTTCTGCGCCGGGCAGGTGACGATCATGCTGCACTGGACTGCCTCACGGAGGTCGCGCAGCGGGTGCCGCGTGCCGCAGGCTTGGTGGCCAAACCCCTTGCAGACTCGGCGCTGGCTACCGGTCAGCTCGAGCGAGCTGTACGAACGCTGATGGACATGCAGCAGGTCGCCCCATCCCTGGACGTTCTCGAGGCGCTCGTTCGACTCGAACAGGATTCCGAGAAATCCCGAGAACTGTATGTTCGCCACTTGGAACGAGAACCCTCTCTGGTCGCGGCGACACGCTGGCTTGCGGGCGAACGCCTGGAACACGAGGAGTTGCATCCGCTTCTTCAGCGTTCGCTCGAGCAGGCGGTCAAGCCCCTTACCCGCTATCGCTGCGCGGCGTGCGGCTTCGAAGCCAACCAGCACTTCTGGCAATGCCCCGGCTGCCAAGCTTGGGACAGCTATCCAGCACGGCGGGTCGAGGAACTCTGATCCAGCTTGCAACGAACAAAACCATGATTCCCGCAGACCGATGAATCACCCAACCCAGCAACAACTCGCCCAGGTGCGCGTCCTTGTCGTAGGCGACGCCATGCTCGACCGCTACTGGCACGGCGCGGTGGAGCGGATCTCACCGGAAGCCCCCGTTCCGGTGGTGAAGATCAGTCGCGAAGAAGAGCGAATTGGCGGTGCGGCGAACGTGGCCTACAACGTCGTCACGCTCGGTGGCCTGGCGAGCTTCCTCGGCGTTGTCGGTGACGATGAAGCTGGCGAGCGTCTGGAACGCCTGCTCGAGCACACCGGCATCAGTGCTCACCTGAGGCGAGACCCGGGCCTGAAGACAACAGTCAAGCTTCGGGTGATCGGGCGGCAGCAGCAGTTGCTACGCATGGACTTCGAAAATGAGCCCGACCATGAGGTGCTAGCGCAACAAGGTGAGTCGTTTGCGGAACTGGCGCCGTCCCATCAGGCGGTGCTCTTTTCCGACTATGGCAAAGGTGGATTGGCCCACATCACCTCCATGATCGCAACGGCCCGCGCGTTGGGTAAACCCGTTCTTATCGACCCGAAGGGGAGCGAATACGGAAGGTATCGTGGGGCCACCGTCATCACCCCCAACCGGGCCGAGTTGCGCGAGGTCGTCGGCGGCTGGTCGGACGCAGACTCTCTCTACCAGAAGGCGCAGAGTCTGCGTTCTGAACTTGATCTGGAGGCGGTATTGGTCACCCTCGGTGAAGATGGAATGACCTTGTTCGACTCCAGGGGCCAGATGCACGTGGATGCCAAGGCCCGGGAAGTCTTCGACGTCACGGGTGCCGGGGACACTGTGATCGCTACGCTCGCCGCATTGGTGGCGGCCGGGATGCCCCTCCGAGACGCCGTGCCACTGGCCAATGACGCTGCGGGGATCGTCGTGGCGAAATTCGGCACGGCCACCGTTACCTACGAGGAACTCTTTAGATGACCCGCATCGTGGTTACCGGCGCAGCCGGCTTCATCGGCAGCAACATCATCAAGGGTCTGAATGCACGTGGCATCGACGACATCATTGCCGTCGACGACTTGACTGCAGGGGACAAGTTCCGAAACCTCGCAGATCTGCGCATCGCGGACTATGTAGATGTGGACCGCTTCTATGGCTCCTTTAGCGATGGCTACTACGGACATATCGAGGCCGTGTTCCACGAAGGCGCCTGCAGCGACACCATGGAGCCCAACGGCAAGTTCATGATGGAGAACAACTACACGACTTCTTGTGGGTTGTTTCGGGCCTGCCAAGAGCGCGGCACGCGGTTGCTCTATGCGTCGTCGGCTGCCGTCTATGGTGGATCCGACACCTTCAGGGAGGAGCCCGCCTGCGAGCGCCCGCTGAACGTCTACGGCTGGAGCAAGCTCCTGTTCGACCAGCGCCTCAGGCGCGAACTTGGCACCCAGTTCGAGCACGCGACGCATCAGGTGGTGGGTTTTCGCTACTTCAACGTCTATGGTCCCAGGGAGCAGCACAAGGGTCGAATGGCCAGCGTCGCGTTTCACCAGTTCAACCAGTTTCGCGCGGAGGAAAAGGTGCGGCTGTTCGGAGAGTACGGTGGCTACGGACCGGGCCAGCAGATACGGGACTTTGTCCATGTAGATGATGTCGTCGCCGTCAATCTGTGGTTCTTTGACCAGCCGCGCCTGAGCGGGATCTTCAATCTTGGGACTGGCCGTGCTCAGCCATTCAACGATGTCGCAGCCGCAGTGGTCAACGCAATGAGGACGGCGCTACCGGCATTGAGCGCTGCCGGCGCCGCCAGCGCAGGCCTGATCGAGTACATCCCTTTCCCAGAGGCACTCCGCGGGAAGTACCAAGTGCGTACGGAAGCTGACCTCCACCGCCTGCGGGAAGTCGGCTGCCTGCACAGCTTCCAGGGCGTCGAAGAGGGCGTGCGCAGCTATATCGGCCACTTACGTACAAACTCACAGGCAGATTAGTAGGAACGGCTTCATCCTCTTTTACAGTGCGTATGTCCAAATTCGGACTGACTCACGAGGAGGAAATTCCTAATGCTCAAGCGTATTATCGTTGCCGGCGCCGCTCTGCTATGCGTTGCGGCCTTCGCTGCAGTCGACGTCAACAAGGCTAGCGAAGCAGAGCTGGATGCCGTCAAAGGGCTGGGGCCAGCCACCACGAAGCTGATCCTTGACCAGCGTAAAAGCGGTACGTTCAAGAACTGGGACGACCTGATTGCACGGGTAAACGGTATCGGGCCGGCGAGAGCCGCGCGCCTTTCTTCTGAGGGTCTCACTGTAGGCGGCGACCCATTCAAAGCCCCTGGTGCGACTAAACTGAAGCCTGATCCCACGAAGGAACCGAAGAAGTAATGTCTTGACCTCGTCATACGGACGGGTTTGAGCTTGGTTCTCAAGCGTTCATAGGTGCAGGGTTATCCACCGCGGCGAGCGGCGCTTGCGATGCACCGACCGCTGCGGTGGGTAACCCGTGTTCGCGGCCGCGCGGTTTGGTCGCGTCGTGCTTCTCCTGGTGGGGAAGGGCGTGAGTGGTCATCCTGGTCGAGTGACACCGGCGCAGCTGTACCTTCGTAAGCGTCTGCCAAACCCATCTGAATCGCCCCGAGATTCCTGGAGGCCAGTTGGTTTAAGTCAGGCCACCGCGGTGGGGGCCTGATTGGCGAATTGCCGGTAGTAGTTTGCCTCAGCCTCTGCCGGCGGTATGTAGCCGATCGG
>NZ_JAEQNA010000019.1 GCF_016722895.1 Ramlibacter aurantiacus | reverse complement strand
GCGCTTCCACAACCCGCAGCTGGCCCATGCCGAAGGCGCGGCGAAGTACGTGGACGAGCAATGGAGCGAAGACCGCGTGAAAGAGCGCTACGAGTGGCTGTTCGAGTACAAGGCCGATACGGTCCCCCTATGAGCGCGGGCGCTGCTTCGAGCATGACCTTCCACGCGCCGCGCCGCGGCCACCCCGGCCTGCCGAGGGCCTGAGCACGATGTATCCCTTCCGTTACGAGCGACCGACCGACGTGGCCGAGGCCGTGGGCCTCTTGCAGGCGCATCCGCAGGCGCGGCCCCTGTCCGGCGGCATGACCCTGGTGCCGACGCTCAAGCACCGCCTGGCGCGTCCCTCGCACCTGGTCGACCTGACCCGCCTGCCGGGCTTGCGGGGCGTCGAGCTGCAGGACGGCGTGCTGCGCATCGGCGCGGCCACGCCGCATGCGCAGGTGGCCGCCTCGCCCGTGGTCGGGCAAGCCATTCCCGCTCTGGCCGAGCTGGCCGGCCTGATCGGCGACGCGCAGGTGCGCCAGCGCGGCACCCTGGGCGGCTCGATCGCCAACAACGACCCGGCGGCCGACTACCCCAGTGCCGTGCTCGCGCTCGGCGCGACGGTGGTCACCGACCGCCGCCGCATCGCCGCGGACGAGTTCTTCACCGGCATGTTCAGCACCGCGCTGCAGCCCGGCGAGATCGTCACGGCGGTCGAGTTTCCGCTGCCGCTGCGAGCCGCCTACTGCAAGCACCGGCATCCCGCTTCGGGGTACGCGCTGGTCGGCGTGTTCGTCGCCGATACACCGAACGAACGGCGGGTTGCCGTGACCGGCGCCGCGCCCTGCGTGTTCCGCTGGCGCGAGGCCGAAGCGGTTCGTCCCTCGGACGCACGCGATCCCGGCGCCGACGCGCTTCCCCCGCTGTCACCCGAGGGCCTGAACGACGACCTGGCGGCCACCCCCGCCTACCGCGCGCATCTGGCGAGCCTGTTGCTGCGGCGCGCGCTGGTGCAGCTGCGCGCGTCCGCTGCCTGAAAGCGACCATGGAATTCACCGGAACCCAACTCATCCCGGCCCGGCGCGCCGCCGTCTGGAGCGCGCTCAACGACCCGGCGGCGCTGCAGCAATGCATCCAGGGCTGCGAGCGCTTCGAGGCCGACGGCCCCGGCCAGTGGACCGCTGTCGTCGTCGCCGCCATCGGCCCGGTCAAGGCGCGCTTCACCGGCAGCGTCTCGCTGCACGACATCGAGCCGCTGGCCGGCTACCGCCTCGAAGGCCAGGGCCAGGGCGGCGCCGCCGGCTTCGGCAAGCTGCAGGCGCAGGTGCGCCTGCGCGACGAGGCCGGCAACACCCGGCTCGACTACACCGCCAAGGCGCAGGTCGGCGGCAAGCTCGCCCAGATCGGCTCGCGACTGGTCAGCGGTGTCGCGCAGAAGATGGTCGACCAGTTCTTCACGGCCTTCAACGAGCTGCTGGCCGGCGGGGGCACCCACCTGGCGGGGCCGGCTGTCCAGGAAGCCGAAGGCAGCGAGGGCGGCGAAGCCACGCTCGCGCGGGTGCAGCTCACGGTGAACGGCCGCCCGGTCGAGCGCCAGGTGGAGGCCCGCACGCTGCTGGTCGAATTCCTGCGCAAGAACCTGGGCCTGACCGGCACCCACGTGGGCTGCGACACCACGCAATGCGGGGCCTGCACCGTCAACCTCGACGGCGTGCCGGTCAAGTCGTGCACCGTGCTGGCGGCGCAGGCCAGCGGGGGCAGCGTGACCACCATCGAGGGGCTGGCACCGGCGGGCGGGCTGCATCCGCTGCAGCAGGCCTTCAACCGCTGCCATGCGCTGCAATGCGGCTTCTGCACGCCGGGGATGATCATGGCCGCCGATGGCCTGCTGCGAAGCGGCTGCCCGGTGAACGACGCCAGCATCGAACAAGCGCTGGAAGGCAACCTGTGCCGCTGCACCGGCTACGTCCACATCATCGATGCGGTGAAAGAGGCGGCGCGCACGCTCGGGGTGCCGACGGGACAGGAGGCCGCATCGTGATCGGCCATCCGCTGCCCCGCCGCGAGGACGAGCGCCTGATCACCGGGCGCGGCCAGTACACCGACGACGTCGACCTGCCCGGCCAGGCCTGGGCCGCGTTCGTGCGCTCGCCGCATGCGCACGCGCGCATCCTCGGCATCGACACCGGGGCTGCGCGCGCCATGCCCGGCGTGGTGGCCGTGCTCACCGGCGCCGACTACGTCGCCGACGGCTATCGCGGCATCGACCACATACCCAATCCGATCGACGCGGTGGACGCCAGGGCCAAGGCCTTCACCCGTTCGGGCACCGGCCGCGTCTACGAGCGCCGGCAGTGGCCGCTGTCCGTCGACAAGGTGCGGCACGTCGGCGAAGCGGTGGTCATGGTCGTGGCCGAGACCGCCAACCAGGCACGCGACGCGGCCGAAGCCGTGGCGGTCGACTACGAGGTGCTGCCCGCCGTGGTGCGCGCCGACGACGCGTTGGCCGACGGCGCCCCGCAGCTCTACGACGACCTGCCGCGCAACCTGTGCTTCGAGACCGAACTCGGCGACCGCGCGGCGGTCGACGCCGCATTCGCGCGCGCCGCCTGCGTGGTGCGGCGCGAGTTTCGCAACAGCCGCATCGTCAACTGCCAGATGGAGCCGCGCTCGGCCATCGGCCACTACGACGCGGCCCAGGACCGCTGGCTGCTGATCTCCGGCAGCCAGGGCGTGACGCGCCAGCACATGGGCCTGGTCGATGCGCTGGGCGTGCCGCCCGAGCGCATTCGCGTCGTGTCGCCCGACGTGGGCGGCGGCTTCGGGCCACGCAGCTCGCTGAACATGGAGCCGGTGGCGGTGCTGTGGGGCGCGCGCCGCGTCGGCCGGCCGGTCAAGTGGACCAGCGACCGCAGCGAAGCCTTCGTCAGTGACTACCAGGGGCGCGACCTGATGATCCGCGCCGCGGTGGCCTTCGACGCGCAGGGCCGCATCCTGGCGCTGGACAACCAGTTGATCGGCAATGTCGGGGCCCACGCGGTGTCCTATGTGCCCATGTCCAACTCCTCGCGCGTGGCGACCAGCGTGTACGACGTGCCGGCCGTGGCGCTGAAGATCACCGGCGTCATGACCCACACGGTGCCCACTGGCCCCTATCGCGGCGCCGGGCGGCCCGAGGCCATGCATGCGATCGAGCGGGTGCTGGACATCGCCGCGCGTGAACTGGGCATCGACCGCGTCGAGATCCGCCGCCGCAACCTGATTCCCCGCCACAGCCTGCCGCGGCTCAGCCCCATGGGCCTGCCTTACGACGCCGGCGACTTCCCCGCCAACATGGAGCGCGTGCTGCAGCTGGCCGACTGGGCGGGTTTCCCGCAGCGCCGCGCGGAATCGGCGGCGCGCGGGAAGCTGCGCGGCATCGGGCTGTCCAACTACGTCGAGTCGCCGGTCGGCGCGCCGCGCGAACGCATCGAACTGGTGATGGGCGCCGATGGACAGCTCGACGTGGTCGCCGGCACGCAATCCACCGGGCAGGGCCACGAGACCACCTTCCTGCAGGTGCTGGCCGAGCACCTGGGCCTGCCGCCCGAGCGGATGCGGCTGCGCACCGGCGACACCGATTTCGTCAAGGTGGGCGGCGGCACGCACTCGGACCGCTCCATGCGCCTGGGCGGCACGCTGCTGGTGCAGGCCTCGGCCCAGCTGCTGGAGCGGGCGCGCCTGGTCGCCGCCGACATCGCCAAGGCGGAACCCGCGCAGCTGGAGCGGCACGCCGACGGCTTTTCGCTCAAGCGCCGGTGGCGCAGCGACCGCGTGGTCACCTGGGCCGAAATGGCGCGCCGCGTCGCCGAGCACGGCCGGCCCGATGACCGCGAATGCAGGACACTCGGCGCCGATGCCGAGTTCTTCGGCCGCATGCCGGCCTACCCCACCGGCGCGGCCGTGTGCGAGCTGGAGGTCGACCCCGACACCGGCGAGGTGAAGTTGCTGCGCTACACCGCCGTCGACGACGTCGGCCGCGCGATCAACCCGCTGATCATCGAGGGCCAGATCCACGGCGGCTTGGCGCAGGGGCTGGGCCAGGCGCTGGGCGAGCACTACGCGATGGACGACAGCGGCCAGGTGCTGGCCGGCTCGTACATGGACTACCGTCTGCCGCGCGCCGGCCTGCTGCCGCCGCTGACGGTGGAACTGACCAACGACCCCACGCAGGGCAACCCGCTGGGCGTCAAGGGCGGCGGCGAGTGCGGCATCACGCCGGCCACGGCCGCCACCTTCAATGCGTTGGCCGACGCGCTGGCCGAGGTCACGCAAGACGAGATTCCCATGCCCGCCACCGCGCTGGCGCTCTGGCAACTGATCCACCGCCAACCCGAGGTCCACGCATGAACGACAACGACAGCGGCCTGCTGGTGCACCGCGAGGGCGCCGTGCTGCGCCTGACCCTGAACACGCCCGACAACGGCAACTTGGTGAGCGCGCCCATGGGCGCGGCGGTGATCGCCGCGCTCCAGCAGCTCGACCCGGAAGTCCGGGTGGTCGTGCTGCGCGGCGCCGGCGCCGACTTCTGCGCCGGCCGCGTGTCGCCGACGCCGGCCAAGGGTGCGCCGCCGCCGTCGGCCGAACGCCTGCGCCAGCTGGTCGCGCAACCGGCGCTCGACCTCTACGACGCCATCAAGGCCGTGCCGGTGCCCACGGTGGCCGTGGTGCAGGGCCGGGCGCACGGCGTGGGCACCGCCCTGGCGGCGGTCTGCGACATCACGATCGCGGCCGAAGACAGCCGCTTCTGCATCCCCGAGATGGAGCGCGACATTCCCCCCACGCTGGTGATGGCGGCGCTGTGCGACCGCGTGCCGCTCAAGACCCTGAGCTACCTGGTGCTGAGCCGGCATGAGTGGAGCGGCCGCGAGGCGCAGGCCGGTGGCCTGGTGAGCTGGACGGTCCCGGCCGCGCAGCTCGACGCGCAAGCGCAGGCCCTGGTCGAGACCCTGTCCGGCTGCGCGCCGGCGGCCTTGCGCGCCTGCAAGCAGTACCTGGCCCACGCACCGGCCATGAGCCCGCAGGCCGCCAGCGCCTTCGCCGGCCACCTGGCCGGCACCGCGCTCTCAGCGCGATATCAATGACCACCCCGAAGCGCCTGCGGCGCCTCCCCTCGAGGGGCGCCACCGGCGGCCCGGAGCAAAAGGCCCACCCCGAAGCGCCTGCGGCGCCTCCCCTCAAGGGGCGTCACCGGCGGCCCGGCAAAGCCGGTTCCGCGGTGGCCATTGGTTGCAGGGTTTGCTGGCGAACTGACTTGACAACGGATACACCGAATGACCATCGACCTTGAACGATTCCGCCTGCGCAGCTACTTGCAGGGCCTGGGTGAGGACCACCTGAAACAGCACGCGGGGGCGGTCGACCTCTACGACATCGGCGGCATCCTCGAAGGCGCGGTGCCGGCGCACCATTTCGCGCTGCCGGGCGGCAGCGGGCCGGACCTGGTGGGCAACGTGATGGCCAACCGCGAGCGCGTGGCCCGGGCCTTCGATGCCAGCCCCGGCCAGCTGGTGACCGAGGTGCTCAAGCGCCTGCGCAAGCCGCAGCCCATCGTGACGGTGCCCGGCAGCGAGGCGCCGGTGCAGCAGGTGGTGCTGCAGGGCGACGAGGCCGACCTCACGAAGCTGCCGGTGCACCTGCAGCACGAACTCGATGGCGCGCCCTACATCGGCGCCATCGACTTCACGCGCGATCCGTCCACCGGCTGGACCAACATCGGCGTGCGCCGGCTGATGCTGCGCGGCCGCCGCACGGCCGGCGTGGACCTGGTGGCGCCGTCGGACCTGCGCGCGCTGTACCTCGGCCACGCGAAGCGCAAGGAGCCGATGCCGGTGGCCTTCGTGGTGGGCGCGCACCCCATCGACTACGTCGCGGCGACCATGCGCATGCCGGTCGACGAACTGGAGCTGCTGTCCTCGCTGCGCGGTGCGCCGCTGGGCGTGGTCAAGTGCATCACCAACGACCTGCTGGTGCCGGCCGACGCCGAGTACGTGCTGGAGGGCTACTTCGATCCGCACGGCCACGTCGAACCCGAAGGCCCCTATGGCGAGTTCCTGGGTTACTACGGCGGCGTCAAGCGCAACCCGCTGTTCCGCCTGACCGCCATCACCCACCGGCGCGACCCGCTGTTCCAGACCCTGAGCATCAGCGGCCGCACGATGGACCGCACCGACACCGCGCAGCTGTGTGCGCTGCGCACCGAGGTCACCGCCTGGCAATCGATCCAGCTGGCGGTGCGCGAACTCAAGGCGGTGTACGCGTCGGCTGCTTCCGGCGGCATGTTCAACCTGCGCGTGGCGCTGCAGCAGCGCGTGCCCGGCGAGGCCCGCAATGCCATCGCCGCGGCCTTCTCCTGCCAGGCCAACATCAAGCACGTGTTCGTGGTCGACCCCGACATCGACATCTTCTCGGACACCGAGATGGAATGGGCGCTGGCCACCCGCTTCCAGGCCAACCGCGACCTCGTCACGATGGACGGCATGCGCGCCATGCCGCTGGACCCCTCGCTGGAGGGCGAACGCACCGGCAGCAAGCTGGGGTTCGACCTGACCCTGCCGCTGCTGGCGCCGGGCGAGCAGCGCAGCATGGAGCACACCGTCCCCACGCCCCCGTTCCCGGCCACCCCGGGCGCGGCGGTGGTGTCGCCGGCCGAGGCGCTGGGCCAGGGGCCCAAGACCTTCGCCGAGCTGATGCGCGCGGTGGGCAGCCGCGACGGACGCGAGCTGGTGTGCTGGCTCGAAACGCAGGACCAGGCCGGCCGGCTCGACCGCGACGAAGCGGGCCGCTGGCGCCTGAAGTGATCCCGGGGGGGCGGGCATCCGCCCCCCGTTCTTGAAGACAACGTCAACCAGGAGACGACCTTGACCCCCTTGCGCTTTCCAGCCCTCCACAAGATCGGTGCCACCGTGGCACTGGCCCTGTCCTGCGCCATGCCCTTCGTGCCCTCGGCGGCCCATGCGCAGTCGGCTGCCCAGGCCCCTTATCCGAACCGCACGATCAAGTTCATCGTTCCCTACACGCCCGGAGGTCTCGGCGATTCGTTCGCGCGGGCCTTCGCGCAAGGCATGTCCGACCGCCTCGGCCAGCCGGTCGTGGTCGAGAACATGCCGGGCGCGAGCCAGGCAGTGGGCGCGGCGGCGGCGGCGCGCGCGGCGCCCGACGGCTACACGGTGTTCATGGGCACCCAGTCGGGCTTCGTGCTGAACGTGATCGCGTCGGGCTCCAAGCTGAACTTCGATCCGCTCAAGGACTTCGAGCCGGTGTCCATGCTGTTCGCCTCGCCGTTGTTCCTGGTGGTGCACCCGACGGTGGAAGCGAAGTCCCTGCAGGAGCTGATCGCGCTGGCCAAGAGCAAGCCCGGGAAGCTGACCGCCGCCACCATCGGCGAAGGAACGACCACCCACCTGGCGTCCATCATGTTCGAGAAGCGCGCGGGGGTCGACATCCTGCAGGTTCCGTACAAGGGCAGCGCGCCGGCCATCGCCGACCTGCTGGCCGGCCGCATCGACATGATGTTCGAAGGCGGCGCCTCGGCGCTGCCGCACGTGCGCGCGGGCAAGCTGCGCGTGCTGGGCTCTTCAGGCGCCAAGCGCAGCGAGCAGGCGGTGCCGGGCCTGCCGACCATCGGGGAGACGTTCCCGGGCTACGAGGTCAACGCCTGGTTCGCGCTGTTCGCCCCGGCCGGCACGCCCAAGGGCGCGATCGACCGCCTGAACAAGGAAATCCAGGAAGTCCAGAAGACGCCGCGGCTGCAGGAGATGGCGCTCAAGCTGGGCGCGGAGATCGAGGGCAGCACGCCCGAGGAGCTGGGCACGCGGCTGCGCGCCGAGCTGAAAAGTGCCGCGATCGTGATGAAGGAAGTCGGTTCCGCGGCGCGATGAGCGATGGGGGAGGGCGCTCGCGCCCTCCCTGCTTTCACGGCGCGGGGGGCCTGGCCTTGCCGCCACCCCAGCGCCGGGTGCCCGGCAGGGCGATGTCGAACAGGTCGAGCGCCCGCCCCACCGTCTGGTCCACCAGGTCCATCAGCGTCGCCGGGCGGTGGTAGAAGGCCGGCACCGGCGGCATGACGATGGCGCCATTGCGCGTGGCCTGGGCCATCAGCTCGATGTGCCCCGCATGCAGGGGCGTCTCGCGCAGGAGCAGCACCACGCGCCGCCGCTCCTTCAGGCACACGTCGGCGGCGCGCGCCACCAGCTCGTCCCCGTAGCAATTCGCCACCGCGCTCAAGGTCTTGATGGAGCAGGGCGCCACCAGCATGCCGGCCGTGCGGAAGGAGCCCGAGGAGATCGACGCGCCGATGTCCTTGGCGTGGTGAACCTCGTCGGCCAGCGCCCGCACGTCGTTCACTTCGTAGTCGGTTTCTTCCACGATCGTGCGCGCCGCCGAGGCCGTGAGCACCAGGTGGGTCTGCACGTCGGGCAGGCTGCGCAGCAGTTCCAGCGCGCGGATGCCGTAGATCGCGCCCGAGGCACCGGTGATGCCCACGATGAGGCGGCGCGTGGCGTGGGGCGGGCCCACGGGCGAAAGGTCTTGGGGCATGCGAATTCCTCGGAGATGGCCCGATTCTGGGTGCGGAACCCTGATTGCCGCATTCATAAGCATTGGCGATCGAGTCAGCGAAAGTTTGAGCTTCCGCACCGAGTGCGTGGCACTTACAGTGCCCCACGCTGAAAAGGATTGACGACATGCGGGTGGTGGTGATCGGTGCGGGAATCGGGGGCCTGACGGCGGCCCTGGCGCTCATGCGCCGGGGTTTCGAGGTGCAGGTGCTGGAGCAGGCGCGCGAGCTGCGCGAAGTGGGCGCGGGC
>NZ_JAEQNA010000018.1 GCF_016722895.1 Ramlibacter aurantiacus | reverse complement strand
CAGGGAGCGAGGGCTGCGTCTGCGACTAACAAGCAACTAGCGCGCTGGACCGTTAAGTTTGCAACGCCTATGATGAGCTAGGCCGACCACACTTCACACGCATGATGAAATTTCTGCTTGCCGCCGCTGCCATCGTTCTGCCTATTGCCTCACACGCTGGCCCCAAACTGATAGACGTGGTAGGGCTTATCCCGGGAGTCTCTGACGCGCAGCAAGTCCGCCAAGCCAGTGCTCAGCCGACGAGTACAGATGACGGGGTTTTTCTAGAGATCGGCGGGATAAAGATTCCATGTATTACGGATTTCTTGAATGGACGGCTGGCCGCCATGACCTGCTTCACGGGTAGTAGTGGGTCGAGCAAATACACCAGAGAATCCAACCAACAGGTTTTTGAAGAGTTAGTTGCGGGTTGGACGCGGAAATTTGGGGTTCCAGATAAGACTGAACGCCAAAAAGTCCGGACCCGCGCAGGCGTGGAGTATGAGCAGCTTTCCGTTAGTTGGATGGACGCAAGCGGCAATCGCCTGGAGATCGCTAACATGATGCAATCGGTCACCCAGGGCTTGATTTCGATCAGGTCGGCGGATGCTCTTCGAAAAGAGGCGCTTGAAGAAGGTCAGCGCAATGCCGCGAAGAAGTTTTGAGTGAGCCCTCATCGGGCTACATCTGGCAGGGTCGGTCCACTGGAGGAGAATGGTTATGGGGTGGTTGTCGGAGCTCTTAAGCGAACCGAAGCACGGATCGGGGGCATTACTAAACGGGAAAGACCTGGTCCTGGACGAGTACAAGGAGTTGTTTTGGAGTTGCGCCGCTGAAAGCTTGGCTATGTCGCTGCGCAGACTCACGACACTCGGTCAATCCGGGAGCTTTCCCGGCGGACTGACGCAATCCATTGCGCAAAACAGAAGCGTGGCCGAAGGGGAGTTGATGGCACTGATTACTGCCGTTTGGCTATATCACGCGTGGGCTGGAAAGTGTGCGAGCTACGATGCACTAGCCTTGGCTGTTAAGTCAATGGTCAGGCCGAACGATGCACCCGACGAAGAATGTCTTATTGAGGTCTTTGCCCGGCGGAATTTAAATGTGCTCACGATGGAGCACTTGATGCGAGCCCGGGGAAAGTCACTGGCGGACGAGCAAAGTGCCGAGCAGGTCGTCACACACTCTATGGCGCAAGGCTACCAATGGCTGGCGAACAACTTTGGTGCCATTGAGCCATCGCCAACCGAGGAGGAATTGTTCAACGTGAAAACTACGATTGGACTAGCGAAGGATAGTACCTTGCTGGGACTTCAGCGCATGGGGTTGACCTATCGGCGACAAAGCGCGACGGAATTCGCAGCTGCGCATGGCATAAAGATGCCGAAGTAGCCATTACCTAAACCGGCGAAGCGCGAGCTTGACGATCGTCGAGAGCTGTGAATTCAGGACGGGCACGGTCGTAGACGTTTGGATGCACACACATGCCGCAAAGTGCTCGTTCTGTTCGATCCCAATGCATAACAGGGATCTCGGTAGGAGCGGGGCAGTCTATAAATGCAGCGAACTTAGCTGATCGATCAACCCCTGAAGTTCGCTTGGATTGGCTGCCTTTGCTTGGCGCAGTGTGGTGCGGCGAGATGCAAGCAGGGATCGCGCCAAGGCCAACAGCATATCCCCACCGGTAACAAATTCCCACCTCTTCGAACTCTTGTTGAAGTCGCCACCAACATCGTGCGCTAGGGCAGTAACGAGAGTCGCCAGTTCGTGTTCATATGGAAAGACGTGCAGGCTTATATAGGAGGGGCACATTCGCAGGTAAATCTTAGTACGCTGCGATGTCTGAAGTCCTGCAAAGATTAGTTCGTGGGTGGGCTTGAAGTAACGTTCGTAGTTCCGTTTCTTTCGCTCAACGGCTTTGCGTCGCTGCTCAAATTCCTCATCAAACCTCGCCTGCTCCTCTGCCTTTCTGAGCCGTTCCTCCTCGATGATCGGCAATCTTGCCTTGTAGCACGCCTCCGCCTGTTGCTCTGCTTTCGGGTTGTAGAGCCACCGCGTACAACCAGAATTTTCCAACACAAGCCTGCGCAGTCGTCCCAGGTCCAAATCCTTGTCTGGAGCTATCACAATTTCAACAGTTGGAGCACCTTTGCGTCGAATCTTGGAGAGCTTGTCGCTATCGACGAAATGAGTGACTGCAACCTCGATGTATAGGCGGCGTCCCCCAACTACGCCAATGAGGTCAGGCCGTATGTCGCCCTCGTTCTGCTCGACCGTTACCGAATCGAACTGGACTAATTTTCCTGGGATGTCAGCGAAACCGTAGGCGACCATGCTGTCGTAGCAGCTACTCGCAACCGTCTCTGCGCTTTCAGGAACGTACGCCCACCCGTGTAGGTTCACGGCGTTGTTGTGATCTCTTTGAACAATACGGTCGCTGTAAGGCAGTTTGATGACTCCGCACGACGGTACCAGCAATGCTCGATCAGTCTCGACGATCGATTTGATGGCCAGATGGAGTGCGGACTCGTAACCGGCGAGGCAGGCGTCTGCCTCGTAATGCGCGAAGTGCCAAGCGTTCCTATCACCTTGCTTGGCGACCAGTTTCGCGCCACAACCGGGACAGTGGCAGTTACACCGAAGTCCCCGTTCAACCTCTCGGATGCCGACGAGCTGGTTGTGCTCGTTCACCGCGAAGGGCAGCCGGTGGAGGGCTGATGCGGCAGCTGGGTCGCTGGCGCCCTTCAAACTGACGCTGTCTTCGCGGTGGCTGGTCATGTGCGGCGGAGCGGGTACCGGTTCGGTCCTCTCGTCGGTGATCTTGTCGATCGTTGTCGGGATTGCTTCGATGGTAGCGCCGTCGGACCGATAGCGTCCGCGGTGTCTCCCGTGACGTGCACGGGGAAAGGCATGGCCCTGTTGCCTGACCAAGTTGTAGCTCGAGATGGTGGAGCCCCCTACCTCAGTACAACCATGCTCTTTCGTCTCGGAACTTTGTACATCACCCCCGGAGCGACCGAACTGCTTCGCGATGGACCACTGCCGCTTCACTTTGTCCGCCTCCACGTCAATGGCATCTGGGGTGATCTTGCGGACGAGGATCGCAAGGCGAACCTCCGGGCGATGGTCTACGATGAGCGAATCTTATCGGCCTATGTCGTAAAGGACACCAAGCTCTACGTAATCACTGAGGCCGACCGGTCGTCGACAACCGTGCTACTGGCATCCGAATATTAGTCCGGCTGTAATCCCGTAGAGGGGCGGATCTGTGCGGCCTGACACATCTGCTGCGCCTATCGCAAGGATTTCATGTGAAATCCACCGTCAGACAGTCGTAAAGCTCGCATGAGGCACCCACGACAGCTAACAAAAGCTGGTAATGTCAAACCAAAATTCGGACCGGAAAAATACCCGGGCTTTCTCTTGAGGTTCTACCGGCATCTGCTCCGCCCATTCCGGTATAGCGGTGACGTCAAACACCAGGTGGTCATACGTCTTGTCCTCGGTGGTGAACAGGCGTTGATTGACCAGGCGTTTCTCGATATTTACGTATCGGTCGCCCTTTTCGCGAAATATGATAAGCTCTTCAAACAAGCGCTTGTCAACGAGCACGTATTCAAGTGCGACGCCGTTGAACGGCGTCGCACGATCAACAGCGGGATCATTAACGTCGATGATGATGGCATCGTCGACAGAGTAGCCCCAGCCTCCTTTGATAGGCAGCTCCCCCAAACGGGGGAAGTCTTCAGACAATACTCTCCGCAGTGAGACGTTTGTAGATACTTTGAGCCGGTTTGCGTCTAATTCCATTTGACACGTTAGGTGAGCTTCACCTGTGAGTAGCTCTAGGCTTGTTGAGGGGCTGCTGTATATGCGCTGAGTAAAACACAACGGGAAAGGTTTGTTTGGCCAGATCGGTCGCGCCAAGGTGCAGCAGTTCACGAACCTGAACATGCCAGGCAAGCGTGAGTGGTCGCCCTAGAGTTTGCGCTGAAAACCATAAGTCTGAGAGTTGGATTGCGAAAGGCTCTAGGACGTTCAGCCGCAAGTTAACATGCGCGAAATGGCCAATACCAGTAATTCGGCGTGGCCAGAGCTCCATAGATCCTTTGACATCGTCTAACTTGGCAACTGGAATAATCGAAACATCTACGAGCGCGGCACCGACGCCGGGTTCGAGATTCAGGTAGAACCATCCCTGGTAGCAATCTCTAGACAGGCCGGAGTCTGGGGTGATGTCGTACGGCTTCAGTTCGAGTTCTCGCCCCGTTAACTCGCATGAACACAGCGGCCCCATTTGCGAAGAAGAGGCGCGGACATGCCTCTCCCACGCGGACCGCAAGCGCGCGTCCCACGTGTGTGGGGCGTGAACGGCGGGTTCTGATGCAGGGGTGGCGGAAAAAAAGCCCATACCGTAGTATGGCCGAGCTTGCGCCCCCGACGCGAGACTGAACGCAACGACTCAGTGCAGCGATGTCAGTTCCAGGCAGCACGGGCAATACTTGCGGGAGTCGACCCATTCGCTCTTGGAGGTCAAGAGGCATTTCGAGCAGACGTATGTAAACGTGTACTGAACCCCATGGCCGCCGCCTGGCCCCTCCTGACCAAGCGTTGTGGGCTGCCGGCAGTCCTGGTTGGGCAGTAGTCCCGGTGCTGAGAGGGTGTGTGGGTCCAAGTCGGTCCAAGCGGTCGCATCCCCTTCTTCGGGGAAGCGCGCCACGAGTGCTTCCAGTGGATGTTCAGGAGTTAAGGGCCTCCTGCGGCCACCCCGATTCCGCCGGTTCTTTTTACTGGCCATGTGTGGCTACCTCCGCAGAAGCTTCACGGGCGTTCAGACGGTTGATCACGTCCCTCGCACGTGAGGTGACCTGGCGCGCTTCCAGGTGTGCATAGCGCATGGTGGTCTTGATGTCGGAGTGGCCCAACACCTCGCGGACCTCGTAGACGCTCATTCCGTTCTGAATCAGCCGCGACGCATGGGTGTGACGCAGCGTATGTACCCGACAGTCAGTTAACCCGGCACGCCGGAACGCCTTGCGAATGGCCTGCGTTGCGTACCCTCGTGCGCTGCCCTTGCGGTTCAGGAAGACGTGCTGGCCTGTGCTCTCCTGGCGCCGGCGTTCCAGGATTCGGCGAACGCGGTCCGTCATGTAGAGGACAGCTTCGTTCTTGACCTTGGCGCGCCACAGGTGAATCGTCCGTGTCTCCAGGTCGATCCGTCGCCACTCGATGTTCGCAATTTCGCTGTATCGAGCGCCGGTATCGAGGAGCAGGACGACCAGGTCATAGGCGTCTTGGACGTTCCTCATTGTCTCCACGTCTCGCTGGCTGGTCGGTGCAAGTCCGGACCCGACCCTCGTGGGTTCCAGCTCGCGCAGTAAGCGGGTCTCCTCGTCCACCGACAAGTACCTCAAGGGGGAGCGGCCGAGAGCGATTGAGGGAAACTCAACCTCGGCGGTGGCATACCCGAGCCGCTTGGCAAACTTGATCGCTCCCCGGATCAGATTGAGGTTGTGCTTGATCGTCTGCGATCCGACGCCACTCGCAAGCCTGACCCGCTTCACCTTCTCCAGGTCATGAGAGGTGATCTCGTCGAGCTTCTTGCCCGGCGGAATAATCTTGCAAACGATTCGTGCCGACGAAATCAGCCCTGCGTGCGACGGAGTGCCGGTCTTGCTCTCGCAGTACTGCTTGATTGCCTCGCCGACGGTGACCGGTGGACGGTGCCCGAGGAAGTTCTGCGCGTGCAGCTTCGCCTTCCATTCGGTTTCCATCTGCTCCGCGGCGCGCTTGTTGGTCGTCTTCGATGACATGATGAACGTGTGGCCGTTCATCTGGAACTGTATGTACCAGAACTTGCTGTTGGACCGCTTTACGATAGACATCGTCATCCCCGCTACTACTAGGGAGCCTCCCGCGAACCGCCCAAAGATCACAACCGGGCAGACTGGCTTCAAATCAGGCTGATCTACCTTTGATTGTTCTTCCGGTATTTCGTTCAAGCCGTTGTCTTGAGTCGGGAACAGAAGGATCGTGCATCGCGCCATGTGCTCGTTCGACAGTACCTTGAGTCCCGAACACGAAAGCCTCTTGATGGATGCGGTGAGGGATCTGACCTGTGATACCTCCTCCAAGGAGGTGTTTACAGAGCTCCTTCTCACTGCCCTTGAGGACATATCAGGATTCGAGGTGATGGACGAAGCGAGAACACAGCAGATCGTCAACTACTTCTGGAGCAAGTACCGTGGGAAAAAAACCGACTGAATCGAAGACCGCCGACGCCTTGGGCGAGGAAACCCAAGTGGGGGAAAACACGTCCGGTGAAAGCGCGCTCGATAGCAGTGAAGGTCCGACGGACGCAGCAGGTCCAGATCTCACTCATCCCAGTGTGAAGACTGCGATCCAAGCCGGACAGAAAGTGATCGCAGATGGGGGTACGAAAGCTGATGCGGCCCGTGCGATGTTCGAGATCATTAAGGACGAGCCAAAGGAGGTGATCGTGGCCGCCTTCGTGGTCGGCGCCACGCTGACGGAAAAGGGTGCGCTCACGTACTGGTACAACTGCAAGCGGAAGGCGAGCAAGGCAGCAAAACCGTGAAGGGGGAGGGGCTGGTGCACGACCGGCCCCTGCCGTTACAGCGACGGCTTCTCGCGCCTTCGCTCAGTGAGCCGACGAACCGCGTAGGTCCTCGCAACTTCCAGGGAAGCGTGATCTGGCGAATAGATTACTCGGTCGCCTTTGCCTGATTGATCGCGTTCAGATTTTTTCAGTTTCCCGCCAATCAGTTTTAGAACTTCAGCGAGCTGTCTGACTGGCTTGCTCTTCATGTCAGATCTGGGCGTGAGGTTGAATACGCGTTGGAGAGCGACGAGATTCCCTTCGAACGCTGAGACGAACCCCTCCAAGTCGGTTTTGTCGATGCGAGCGCTCAGGTCCAGATCATTTCCGACCCTTTGAATGTTTGCAGCGGTGAGCAACTCCCAAAGAAGGGTGCGCCGATATTGATACTGGAACTTGTCTGGGCGAAGCGAGTGCCTGCCTCTCTCGTCCCAAGCTGCAACCTCCGCGTCTGTCGCAAGGAGGCACATGAAGTTCCGGATGCAATCACGCCTCCGCCCCTTCATGTCGTATGTAATCAACTCCTCAGAAATCGACTCTCCGTAAAAGTCTTCAATGGCGTATCGTTGCATTGCCGTCCTCTGTTCATCCATAAGGTGGCCGCGCTCGTCAAGTAGCTGGAATTCTTCATACTCAATGGCGGTCAGCTTGGGTGCATCGACGATTGAAAGGGCCCGCCGCTGATCCCGCTCAACCTTACCATTCTTCATGACCTTGGCGCCTAAGCTCGCCAGCGTTGCGTCTCGAACCACGGTGATCACTTCGCATCCGTGTGCCTGTCGATATTCGATGAACAATTCCCTCAGCTTGTTTTTCGATGCACGCTGCATCGCGGTCACATTGGAGTAGATCCTATCGTACATCTCGTCCCGGAGATAGACCTCCTTCCCGTCAGGACCGATCGACTGAAGTACCCGGTGGTCCTTTTCCGACGCCGTGATCTCCGCTCGGATCACGCCAGGGTCAGTCTCGAACTCAAAGTTATCCGCGGCCACCCATACAAGCGTTTTCTTTGGATGGCGAACCCGCAGCAGCTGTTGGTCGATTTCCAAATGCGTTGTCACAAGTGGTCGAAAAATGCCGACAACCAAGTCAACTTTCTGTTCATTTTCCGGAAAGGTGATGTCGACTCCAGTCGAGATGGAAGGCGACGCCAAAATCAAGTCGTAGTCAAGAATTTTCACCTTGATGTCTCTTATGAATTCTTGAATCTCTGGCTTCTGTGAGTTGTCGCTGGTAATGGCGATACACCGGAGGTCTGAGCGACTGCTGAACACCGGAATCTGCGCTTCGAGTAGGTCAACGTCCGCCTTTGAGTTGGAGCACACAACGACTCGTTCTCGACGCTTCACGGCTGCGATTAGCTCGCCCACAATCTGCTGCGGAAACGGCTCATCGACAATGTGAAGCTTAGCCCCGACTGGCTTCCAGTCATTTATGTACGTACGCTGGGTCTTTTGCGGGAACATGTCTGCCAACGTTGAAACAGTCAGCTTAGATAGGTCCGCGTCGAGCAAAACCGCCCGACTTGATTGTTCAAGGTAGTGCTGCAGCTTGAGGAGAACTGCTCGCCGGTTCTCCTTGAGCGTGCTGGAGAGACAGTGAGAAATGACCTGTTCGCACTCATCGATTATGACCACGTCATACTTATTCGTCTGCGTGGACATTTTGTGCAGACTGTCGAGGCATACGGCAAAGTATCGCGTCGGCTGCTGCCAATTGCCGTTCGGGTCAATGTAGCTGTTGAGCCCGAGCCGTTTGCAGAGCGCCTGAATGAGCGACCTGCGATGACTAATCACAAGTACAGAGTAGCCATTTTCTTTCAACTCTTTGATGTACATACTCAACCATTCGGTCTTGCCGCCGCCCTTGACGGCCTTTATGAGCAGAATGTCGGAATCTGCGTTGGGCAACCTAAGGTAAACCGCTTCATGCTCGAATGGCTTCGGGAATGGGGATACGTATCGCGGGGTCAGTGGGGGTTCGTCATACTGTAGAAATCGTTCGTTCAGGATCTTCAAGCCACGGGACGATTCGATTCTTGCGAACGACGGATCTGCATCGACGTTGTCGAGTTTTTCATCATCCGTGAACGTTTTTGGTCCACTCCAGTCATAGTCGAACCACGAATGATCTGCGGTCGGCCGCTCACCCTCCACATAAAAACTGAGCGCACACTTGCTGCAGTAGATGCCGACACGTCTTGAATGGATTCGAAAGGCGCTTGAGTTTGTGTCCGCGTGCATTGGGCACAGCAGTCGTGTTCCCTCCGGAACATCGCTTAGGCGAACGTACTCACCTCGCTCCGTGTGGACGTGAACGTCTGCCGGCAACATCATCCGCGATCGTTGCGCGCCTGTGGCCGCTGGATTGATGCTCCGCGCGAGCACCGCTGCGCCGCGCTCCTTGCCAAGGTTGATCAGTTGCGCCAGCGCATCGTCCGACAGCTCGTTATCAAAGCGCTGCACGAACGCTCCGGGGTTGCCGAAGTACAACCGTGAGATGTCTTTACACGCTTCATCACCGGAGAACATCACGATCATTCCATTGATCGCGTAGCTAGCAAAGACTGGATCAGTTATGGGAGTCTTCAGGACAACGACCACACGAAATCGGTGTTCTTCCTCCGTGTGACTGGCCGTCGTGTACATGAAGGCGACGTTGCGTTGAACCCATTCGTTTTTCGCGACCTCGCTGAACCTTTGACCGTGATCAATGTCCGCGCACAGAACTTGAACTAACTCGAAGTTCTTAGAATTTCGAACTCCGCGGCAATGCGGCGCGATGGCGTAGCCGCGATCGCGTGCGGTGAGATCCGCAACTAGCTCAGTAAGGAGCGCTTGCTTCTTCACCCAGGAGTCGTGCTGCCGACCAATTATTTTCGATTCAGGCTTGCCAAGCAGCTTCTGGTTGATGGAATAGTAGATCGAGGGCATGCGTGCAGAAAAAGAAAAGGGCGGACAACATGCCCGCCCGTCTACGTTCTTGCTTAACTTCAGGGCGTTCGTGGCTCGACGTTTCCTTCGGGCCCATAATCCCAAGCGTGAGCGATCTCTCGGGCTAGATCGATCAACTCAATCCATTGGTCTTGCGTGAGCTTATGTCCGTTGTAGCGGATCATTTTCAGACGGAGCGCCTGATGCTCCTGCCTCAAGCGTTCCACTGTGTCGAGAACCTCTGATCGACCACTGTGGATAAAGGCGGTCACCACTTCCTGAAGCGAACACATTTCGACAGCGGTATACCAGAACTCGTTAGTATCCTCATTGGCAAATCCAATCCACGCATCAAGCGACTCATCCTGCGCACCCAGGATTTCAGTGAAGATCTCGCAGCCGGACAGTTGGGAAGCAAGCTTGGCCCGTGCGGAGTCGACCAGATGAGGCCCAATGTTCCCCAAGGTGTTGTAGTAGCCCTCCACCAGATCCAGGAACAGCGCGGCAGACGATCCGTGGCTCGCGCTTCCGAATCGGGCAATTTCCGGAGTAACCAGGGTAAGTTGAAGGCCTCGGTTACCGCAATGTTTCAGGACGGCGGCTTTACGCAGCATCTCCGCCTCCCTGCGCAATGTTGAAAGTTTCGTTGGTTGCCGTCGATGCATCTCCACCGCGGCAAACCGGGCAGGGACTCATCTCCGATTGCCATCGTTGCTTCGAGCCGTGAACCATTTCGATGAACTTCAGGTCGCTCAGAAGCCGTAGCATCAAAGCGCCCAGTGCCTGCAGTTGCTCCGGTTTTAGGTTGCGCCGGTTCTTTTCCGGGGGAATGGGCCCTGTCGTCCCGACGAAGTGCAGCTCGCGGACTTCGGCGCCGATTGCCTGCAACTTCGCAGTAGTCCAGCCATCGCGCTTGAGCGCGTGGGTCTGAGCTTCCAGATAGTCATCGTGTCGAATAAAAGGCATTGTTGCGCTCCTTGTTGAGTAGAACGCCACTTTGACCTCAACGTCTCTTCTTATCCATCAGATATCAATGATCTGAACCAGATCTGATCACACCTTTTCAGATCTGAAGCTATGCCGGGCTGGCCAAGGTGTACCCTTCGGACGTGTTATCTGTTCTGGGAGGTCGAAGATGAGGCTGAGCAAGGTTGCGTTGGCGCTCCAAAAGGAGCCCAGCCTGGCTGAGTACATCGGGAAATTGAAGGTTTGGCACGGGTTCATGGTCTTGGCCGGCAGCGACGGGTGGGACGAGGACCTCACTCGAGACATTCGTCCGTTGCCCGAAGAGACTGAGGACGAATGGCTTGAACGGTGCTGGGACGATCTGCAGCCGCTGGAGGAGCATCCCATCGTTGTCCTCAAGTCTCGGGAGGAGATGTGGAACGATTGGGACGGCGGCTTTCCTGAGCTTCATCTGCGGATCGACTTTACTCATTATTCCGATCGGGAAATACTCGACGCGATGAAGGAGATCCTTAAAATCCGCCCCAAAAAGGAATCTCGGGGACGGAGTACCAGGATCCGACAGAGGGCCGGTTTTCAGCTAAACGGTGATATGGACCTGAAGTTGATGCAGGACACGTTGGCGATAATGCGGAATGAGGGAAAGCCGCTCAGAGTGATTGCGTCGATGGTGTACCCTGGCCTGGACGGAGCCAATCAGCGAGTCTGGGATCGTCAGCAAGCGGGACGAAAGATGCTGGAGGGTATCAAGAAAGGGCGGTTCCCATATCCAGATAGACGTCACAACGGCCAGATCTAAATCCACGGATTCTCCGCGGAGGTGCATTCACTATGAATGGCGTCGCTTCTGGTGCAGGTCACTCTCACAACCACCGTCACC
>NZ_JAEQNA010000017.1 GCF_016722895.1 Ramlibacter aurantiacus | reverse complement strand
CATCGGCCTCACGCAGGAAGCCAATGATCTGCTCCTCGGTGAATCGCTTCTTCATCGTCCAATTTCCTCGCAGGATTGATTGGACTCCAGATCGTCACGTGGCTGATCTCAGGGGGCAGCGCACCCTCAGATTCTGAGTCGTGAGCAGTCTAAAGCCGCATCGAGGCGGCAAGGGGGCCGATTCTTGGGAGCCCCAGGTTCATGCTCGGCACCGATCCTCACGAGTCCCGTCTACCCTCCGGTTGTCGCGGACAAGTCGGTTCCTGCGGACGAATGGCCTGCCTCCCAGGGGCGCAGCTTGAAGCCGATCCCGGGCTGCCAGGCCATGCAGATCGATGCCCACCGACGGCCGGCTTCGCGCGAGTAATTCGCGTACTCCTGCGGCAAGTGTTGGTACGGGGGACGCACCGGCCCGCAGCGCGAATAGCCGGCTTCGTTGATGCGGGTCTTCTCAACTTGGATGTTGTACTGCGCAAAAATCTCAGGCTTTGCGACCAGCGGCAGGATGGGCTCGTTGGCCCAACCGATGGCGTCCACCCAGTCGCCTGCCGCTTTCGAATCCCCCGCGGAGATCGCGCGCATCAGTTCGACCGAGGGCATCGGGTTCATGCCCGCGGCCGTCGCCCAGCACGCCGTGGTCGTTTCGGGTGCCAGTGCATGGAACTGCTGCACGACCATGTCGCTTGGCAGGAAGTGGATTCGCCCTTGCGTTCGCGAGATCATCTCCCGCAACCCGTCCGCGCGCGAACACTTCGCCGACATGACCGTCGGGGCAGAGCGGAAGACGGCTTCCCAGAACTCCACCGGAAAGTTGAAGCGGAACGCACGGGCGTTGGCGTACACCATGATCCCGAGATCGGGAAACAACTCCGAAATCCCGGCGTAAAAGCTCACGGCCATGTCCTGGGAGACGGGCTGCCACATCGGCAGACCCAGCAGCGTGCCGTCCGCACCCTGCTCGCTGACGAAGCGCAAGCGCCGCACCGTTTCATGACCGCCCAAGGCCGTGGCACCGATGAAGGTCGGAACCCGCCGCCGAACCGTCTTCAACACACAGTCGACGAACGCGCGGTAGTCGGGCTCCGACAAGGTGGCGCACTCGCCCGTCGTGCCAAGCGCGATCAGCCCGGATACGCCATCCTGAACGAGGGCCTCGATGAGACGCTCCGTTTCGTCCAGGTCGACCGTGCCTTCGGTGGCCCCGAGCCGATCCGCCCCCTCCCGCGCCGGCGTCGCGATGATGGCGTACATGCCCCGGATGTCTTGTGCAGCAATCATGGTGTTTCCTTCGATGGCGATTCGTCGCGGAACTGCACGGGCGGCGCTCCGGCGATGTTCCAGATGTCGCCCTTGTGCTCAGGGCCCCAGTAGCGCACTTGCGCCACCTCCGCGCTCTCCACGGTCTCCATGTCCCCGTAGTACTCGACCACATGGCCGGCGGGGTCACGAAAGTATGCGAACACATTATTTCCCGGGCCGTGCCGCCCCACACCCCAGATGCAGTCGGCTCCTGCACTTCGTATGCGCGCGTACTCACGCATGACGTCGTCGATGTTGCCGATGTCGAACGCAAGGTGCTGCAACCCTCTGCGTCCATTGCGACTCGCCGCCAGCGCCAGACTGTGATGGTCGGTGTTGCAGCGCAGGAACGACATGCCGATGTGCGTGCGGTCTGACACCTGAAATCCGAGCAGCGCGTAGAAGGCCTCCTGCTGCGTGGCCTGCGGGGTCCAAAGCACGGCGTGGCCCAGGTGCCGCTTGCTGCGGATCGGCCGTGGGCCACTCGGCTGCGAAGGAACGATCAGCTCCACGCGGTTGCCGTCGGCGTCTGCGACCGCGGCCACGAGCAGATCACCCGCACGAGAGCCCGGGGCGGGCTCTGAAAGCACGGTCCCTCCGGCCGAGCGCACGCGACGCACGATCGCATGCAGACCCGCCTCCGATTCGACTCCCAGTCCAAGGTGGTCAAGGCCGGGGCCATCTGCCGGAACTAGCAGGAGGTCGTCGTGGTTCTCGCCGCGAGACCTGTAGCTCCTCTCGCCGCTGGCACCCGGGCCCGGATCCATGGCCCACACCGTTTCGTAGAACGCGCAGGCAGCTTCCATGTCGGGCACGCGCAGCGCAACGCGGCGCAGCTCGGATACTTTGGGCATGCTTGTCTCCTTCATTTGCAAAGCCTCTTTCAGGCGAGCTCGGAAATCCGCTCAGCCGCGCGCAGGGGCAGGCTCTGCCCCCACCGACATCGGCAGCGCCTCGCGCACCTCGATGGTCCTTGCACCAGCCACGACCACCGGATCGACCGCGAACCAGCCGAAGACTTCTTCGGCGGATTCCGCTCGGCAAAACAGGACTCCTTGCAGTGCGCCCGGCTCATAGTGCGGGAACTTCCAGCCGCATTCGATCCTGCCCGCGCGCACGAGATCCGCGAGAAACGCCACGTGTTCGGGACGGTGGCGATTGCTCAGTTCGATGTCGACCATGGTGTAGATCAGGGCGAATAGCTTCACAGGTTTTCCTTTGGGTGTTTCTCGAAGGCGTCGTCCGTCGCGAACGCGGCGACGCCGGAAAGCAGGTGCGTGATCAATCACGAACGGGAACCTGGTGCCGCAACACGATCTCGCGTCGTTCGCGCGCCGACTGCAGGACGGCCGCGCAGACCTCCATCGTGGCCATACCCCAGGCACCGTCGTGCAGCGGCGCCCGGGCGGTGCGGATGGCCTGCGCCATCTCGTCGAGCACGCTGGCCTTGTCCGGAAACGCGGGACCGCGAGGCACCTGCAGCTCGCGGCGCCCCTGCCGGTCGTACACCAGCACGCCATCGGCCGAGGGACGCATGTCGCCGCCCGCGCAGCTCACGATCGTCACGCCGCAATGCGGGTGGTGCCAGCTCGCGGGCTGGGGCGCGCCCCCCAGGCCCACTGCCATGGCGGCCCGGGCCTTGAAGGCGCCTTCTTCGCGGGCATCGGCGAAGCGACGCAGGCCCGCACGGGCCTTGCCATGGGCATCCGGAGCCTTCTGCTCTCCGGACTCCCCGACCCAGAAGTGGAATTCGTCGCTGTCGAAGTAGTCGTAGCCGCTGAACACCAGCGAGGCCGCGGCACCGTCCTCGAACTGCAGGAAGGTGAGGTGGCTGCCCTCGGTGGGTCGCCCAGGCTCCAGCGCCCAGGTCATGGAGCGCACGCTATGCACCATCCCCCCACCCAGCAGGCGCACCATGTCCACCTGGTGCGGCACCTGGTTGTAGATGATGCCTCCGCCCAGCGAGGTATCCAGTTCCTCGGGCCGGCGCGGACGCATCAGGAAGTTCGAGTAGCTCCAGGTGTTGATCATGGCCAGTGGGCCAAGCTCGCCGCTGCGGATGATCTCGCGCATGCGACGTACCGGTGCGTCGAAGCTGTGCGTGTGCCCTATCAGGAGGTGCACGCCGTGGCGATGTGCGGCCTGCATCATGGCGTCGCAGTCCTCCAGCGACAGGGCCATCGGCTTCTCGACGATGATGTGCTTGCCACATGCCGCAGCGATCAGCGCATGCTCCTTGTGCCACTGGTGCGGCGTGGCGACATAGACGGTATTCACACGGGGGTCGCGGCACAGCGCCTCGACCTCGGCGTACGCGGGTGCGCCACACGCTGCCGTGAAGCCATCGCGGGCGTCCGGGTGGGTATCGGCGGCGGCGACGATACGCACGTCCGGATGGCTGCGCAGCGTCGGCAGCATCTGGTTCGTGGCGCCGCCCAGGCCGATGAGCCCAAGGCGGATTACGGGGGAGTCGGACTTCACGGCCATCACAACTTGAGTGACGTGAGTCCGGCCACGTTCGGGGCGAAGAGCTCATCGATGGCGAGCTTGCGCGGCGCCAGGCCCTGCTCCGTCACGTACTGGCACAGCGCCTCGATTTCCCGCCGGTTCGGCTCGATGCCATAGGGCCAGAAGTCCTCACCCATCATCTCGCGGATCTCGCGGCCGAACTCGAAGGCCCAGGGCCAGGACAGCGCGGGCGGCTCCTGCGTGCGCAGGAATTCCATGGCGTTGCGGCGTGCCTGCTCGAAGGCCTGGTACAGGCTGATGGCGGCCCAGGGATTCGCCTCGAACAGCTCCTTGCGCAGCACCACGACATGCATGATCGGGAAGATGCGCGTCTTGCGCCAATAGGCGCGCTCGGCCGCCGGATAGTCCGGAAAGAGGCGAGCGACCGCCTCATGGCCCTGCGTGAAGGACGGCGGAGGCTGCGGCGCGATGACGGCATCGAGCTCGCCCTGCACCAGCATGTCGTCGAGCGTGCGGTCCGCCACGTGACGGATGGACACGCCAGGAACCTCCGATGCCACCATGGGCTTGCGACCCGCGGAGGTGAGGCCCCCGGTGAACCAGGTGCAGGCCGCGGGCGACACGCCGTACTCGTGCTGCAGCAGGCCGCGGGTCCAGACCGCGGCCGTCATCTGGTATTCCGGCACGCCGATGCGCCGGCCCTCCAGCTCCTTGGGCGTGGTGATGCCCGCGCGGCTGTTGACGTAGATCGCGCCATGCCGGAAGGTGCGCGAGGGGAACACGGGGATCGCGACGAACGGCATCTGTCCGCGCGCCTTCTGGATCAGGTAGGTCGAGAAGGACATCTCCGCGGCGTCGAAGTCACCGCGCAACATCCGGTTGAAGGCTTCGAAGGGCTGCAGCGGCAGGTAGTGCAGGTCGATACCCTCGGGCGCCACCTTGCCGTAGTAGAGGTCCTGCACGCGATCGGACAGATGGCCCGCGTAGCTCACCGAAAGGTTCTTTTTCACGGCCATCCTTCACAGGAAGACGGACAGGGACTCGTGACCGAGCACGGTCGAATCGAGCAAGGCGAGCCGCTTCGCCAGGGTCCAGCGTCCCTCATGCTCGCGCAGCACGTCCTGTCGCTCGCAGCTGAACATCAATGGCGCGGGAGCATCCGATCGGTGGCAGAGCATCACGAGGTTGCTGTCCACGAGCACATCCATCCCCTGGCATTCGCGCACGCGGACGTTGCCGACGATGCGACGGGTGCGGGTGCGGGGGTTCTCGGCCCAGTTGTAGGGAGACTCCAGGCGCTGCACGCGCTGGGCGAGCGAGCCGAAGTCCTCCTGCATGAAGAAGGCTCTCGTGCTGAACCCGTCGCCCTCGCCGTTGTCGCGCGTGGTGCGCACGGGAACCCGGTAGTCGATCCGCGGATTCATCAGGGCCAGCCAGGCCTGGAATTGCGCGCGGTCCAGCAGCTCGGCCTCGCGGTAGAGGAAGCGGGTGCACTCGCGCTCGAGGGTTTCCAGCGACTTCGCGGCCGCGCCGCCCAGGGCCTTGCTTTCAGCCATGCCCCACCTCGGCTTCCACGGCGCTGAGTTCCTGGCCGGTCATGCGCGCATACCAGGTCTTGTGAAAGGTGCGCAGCCCCCCTTCGCCCGCGTTAGACTGCACCGCCACGCCGGGCCCTTCCCAACCGGTGACGGGCGTGGCCGTGCCCATGTCGCCCAGGCCCATCTGGTAGTTGAGCTTGACGTTGTTGATCTCGGCGAACACGGTGGCCGCTGACCGTGCCACGCCAGGCCAGACCGCCACGTCATCCTGCTCGAAGCTGCCCGAGGGGCCGAAGCTGCTCATGCCGACCTGGTAGGCGCGGCGCTTGTACTCCTCCGAGGCTTCCTTCGGGACCATGATCCAGTTCCAGATCTCGGTGCGGCCCGGCCCGCGGGGCTGCCAGGCGCGCACGCTCAGGTACCCGGCCGCGGGGCGGTCCTTGCTGTCGGTCAGGCCGATGTGCAGGAACGAGAAGTTCGGGAACACCGTGCCGTTGTGGACGAGGGATCGCCTGGCCAGTGCGAGCTGCGCTTCGGACAGCCGCCTGGTATTGAAATGCTGGGTGACCTCGGGCGGGTATTCCCAGAACCTCTCTGCCGTGTCATCGACCTGCCGGATGCTGATGGCGTAGCCATTGCAGTCGTGCACGTGAAAGCCGTGCTTCTTGCCGGGCGATCCAGCGGCGGCGCGATCCACGATGCCCACGTCCAGCACCGACCGGTGCGTCATCTGGGTGTGCGAGCTGTCGCCGCAGAAATTCTCGGCTCCCTGCTTCCAGTTGGCATCGACCATCCAGCGGTGCGGCTCTCCGATCACCACCATGCCGCCGTCGGAGAGCTTGAACTGGATGTCCAGGTACCACTTGTAGTCGCCCAGGGATTCCTCCAGCGACGGTGCGGCGGGATCGAGGTTGGCGAACACCAGGCCGCAGTAGCTCTCCACCCGGGGCGCCTCGAACAGGCTCCATTTAGAGGTGTCGAGCTGCCGGTAGCCCTCGTTCTTGACCGGCACCCCCATCAGCTCGCCGGTGTTCCGATAGCTCCAGCCGTGGAACGGGCAGGTGAACGCCTTGGCGTTGCCCATCTCGGTACGGCAGACCTGCGCACCCCGGTGGCGGCAGGCGTTGAGCAGGACGCGCACGACGCCGTCGTGACCACGCACGAAGATGAAGGGGTCTTCGCCAATGGTGCGCATGGCGTAGTCGCCCGGATGGGGCAGCTCGGATTCGTGACCGATGAAGACCCACGAACGCGCGAAGATGCGGCGCAGTTCAGCGTCATAGATCTGCTGGTTGTTGAACACGCGCAGGGGTAGCAGGCCTTGACGCAGATCGTCCCCCATGGCGAGCAGGAAGTCCGGATCGGCGGCGCCAGGGGCCGCGGTGACGGGCGATTTCATGAGCAAGGTTTCCTTTTCAGCCCAGCACGATGTTGACTGTCTTGAGCTGCGTGTAGCTGTAAAGCTCCTCGATGCCTTCCTCGCTGTCCACGCCACTGTTCTTGTACCCGCCGAAGGGTACGCCCTTGTAGTGGCTGGAGCTGCCGTTGATCCAGACGAAGCCGGCCTCCAGCCGGTCTATCGTCCGGAAGGCCTTGTTGATGTCGCGCGTCCAGACGGCGGCGGTCAGGCCGTAATCGACCTGATTGGCCTCGCGCACGACAGTTTCCTCGTCGTCCCACTTCAGCACGGAGAGCACCGGGCCGAAGATCTCCTCCTGCGCGATACGCATGTCGTTGCGCACGCCGGTGAAGATGGTCGGCCGCAGGAAGTGGCCTTCGGCAAATTCATCGCCCGTGGGCCGACCCCCGCCCGTGAGGCAGGTGGCCCCCTGTTCCAGGCCGATGGCGATGTAGCTGAGCGACTTGTCGAACTGCGCCTTGGAAACGACACAACCCATCTCGGTGGCGGGGTCCAGCGGATCGCCGATCACGATCCGCTCCACCCGCGCCTTGAGCCGCTGCGCGAACTCGTCGTGAATGTCGCGGTGGAGGAACAGCCGCGTGGTCGATCCGCAGGACTGTCCCTGCGACCAGTGGAAGTTCATCCCACGCGCAGCCCCTTCGACCGCCTTGTCGATGTCAGCGTCCGCAAACACGATCATGGGGTTCTTGCCACCCAGTTCCAGGCTCACGTGCTTGACTATGGACTCGGCCGCGGCGCGCTGGATCAGCCGGCCGGTTTCCACGCTGCCGGTGAGCGCGATGCGCTTGATCCGCGGGTGGCGAACCAGCGTGTCACCCGTGGTGCGACCGTCGCCGGAGATGATGTTGATCACCCCGGGAGGGAACACGCTGCGGATCAGTTCACCCATGTAGAGCGAGGACAGCGGCGTCTGGTCAGGCACCTTGAGCACCACCGTATTGCCCATAACCAGGGGCGCACCGATCTTCGCGGCCGCGAACATCAAGGGATGGTTGAACGGAATGATGCGTCCGACCACGCCGTATGGCTCGCGCTTGGTGACATGCCAATTGCCGCCGGTGCCCGGCAGCGTCTGGCCCTTGACCTCGCCGGCAGCGTTGCAGACGTAGTCGAGCAGCTCGCAGGCCAGGCGCACATCGCTTCGCATTGAGGTGAAGGGGCTGCCCAGGTCGGCCGCGTCCAGCAGGGCCAAATCCACCTCGTTCGCCTCGAGCACCGCGATGAATCGGCGCAGGGTGGCCACGCGCTGCGACAGGGGCAGGTCGCGCCAGAGCGGAAAGGCACGCTCGGCCGCCTCCACGGCCGCCTCGACATCGGACTTCTGCGCAAACGGCACCTGGGCCAGCAGCTGCCCCGTCGAGGGTGACACGGTGGCGTATCGCTCGCCGCCACGCGCGTCCACCAGCTCGCCCCCTACCAGCATGCGCCAGGGACGATCGACGAGCTCGGCCAGGCGCTGCCGGTTGCTTTCAAGGGTTGGGGCCTTGGACATGGGTTCACTACTCCGCAACGATCTTTGCTTCTTTGGCGACCTGGCGATATTTCACGAGGTCGAACTTGATGACTTCGGAGAAGTGCTCCGGCGTGCTGCCCGACGGGTCCAGTCCCTGCGGCACGAGCTTCTCGCGCACGCTGGCGTCGGCCATCACCTTGTTGATCTCCTGGCTCAGCCGGGCCACGATGGCCTTGGGCGTTCCGGCCGGTGCCAGCACGCCGTACCAGATGTCGATCTTGTAGCCGGGCAGTGGAACGGCTTCGGCGATCGTCGGGACGTCGGGCAGCAGCGGCGTGCGCTGGGCCGGCGCGACCGCCAGTGCGCGGATCCTGCCGGAGCGGATGTGCGGAAGCATGGAGTTGATGGCGCTGATGGACATGGCCACGTCATTGGCCAGCAGGCCCACCATGGCGGGCGTCGAGCCCTTGTACGGCACGTGAATGAAGTCGGTGCCCGTCATCGACTTGAACAACTCGGCGGCCAGCTGGTGCGGCGTCCCCGGGCCTCCGCTCGCATAGGCCAGCACACCCGGGCGCGCCTTCGCCGCATCGATCAGATCCTTCACGGTCCGGTAGGGCGAGGCGGCGTTCACACCGAGCACGAAGGGCACGGAACCCACGATGGACACGGGCTCGAAGTCCTTGACCGGGTCGTAGGGCAGCTTGCTGAAGAACGCGACGTTGGTGACGTGGGTGTTGGTGGTCAGCAGCAGCGTATGGCCATCCGGCGCGGCACGAGCCACGGCCTCGGTGCCGATGTTTCCGCCGGCCCCGGTCCTGTTCTCGACGATGACAGGCTGCCCGAGCGCGGGCTGCAGCCGCTCGGCCAAAAGGCGGGCCAGGGCGTCGGTGCCACCGCCCGGAGGCTGGGGCACGATCATGCGAATGGGTTGTTGCGGCCAGGCCGCCTGCTGGGCGCCTGCCGACTCCGAGACACCGAACAACGCAGCGGCGGTGGCCGCCATCGCCAGGGAGAGGATTGAGCGCTTGGTCATCTGTGTCCTAAGAGGGTTGAGGGACGGCGCCGAACGGACCCGCTAGCCGCCGCAGGCAAAGCAATCCATGCAACACGCGTCGCATCTTAGGGGACAATCATTGTTTATTCAACATTGATTTCAGAAATAAAGCTTGATCCTTGGATAATCGTTCTAGCGCCTCAGCCACCGCAGCGACCTCACCATGCCCCCGTCCCACCGCCATGCGACTCCGCCGCGCAGGCTCGCCCCGGCCCCCAAGGCCACGAGCCCGACCGCACCTGCCCCACTTCCGCCGGACGACGACCCGAGTTCGAGCGAGATGCTGGACGCCAAGAGCGCGGCCTCGCTCCTGGGCGTGAAGACCCAGACCCTATATGCATACGTCAGCCGTGGACTGATCCGAACAGCCATGCGCCATGGGGCGCAGGCGAGCCTCTATCACCGCGAGGACATTGAAGCCCTTCGACAGAACAAGCGGGGGACCACCCCTGCCGCCGACCTCGTCGATCGGAGCGTGCGCTGGGGCGGCGGCGGGCAGGTCGTTCAGACCGCGGTCACCTTCATCGAGCCCGCCGGACCGCGCTACCGCGGCAAGCTCGCTGTGGATCTCGCGCAGAGCAGGCGCCCGTTCGAGGACTGCGTGGAGTTGCTGTGGACCGGAGCGCTGCCCCTGCATTCCCTGGTCTGGCAGCCACCGACGCCGCGTTCCTCATTCGAGACCTTGGCCGCTTCTTTCGGGGCGCTTGCGTCGGGCTGCACCACACGCCAATTGCTTGCACTGGTTGCGCAGGCCTATGGGGCCTGTAGTGGGCAGAACGCGGAGAACGCGATCGGCGCGCCCGCGCTAGCGGGCAGGCAGTTGATACAGGCGATGGCGGCCACGCTGGGCCTGTTGGGCAGCCCCCCGCAGTTTCGGCTGGCCCGGGAGCCCGAATCGGTGGCGGCCACGCTGATCCGCAGCATGGGGCTGCGACAGACGCCGGAAGTGGTCCGGATGATCGACGCCGCACTGATCCTGAGCGCCGACCACGAGCTCGCCCCCTCCACCTACGCCGCACGCATTGCGGCCTCCGCCGGAGGTGACATCTTCGCCTGCGTCGTCAGTGCGCTAGGCACCTTCGAAGGGCCGTTGACCGGCTTTGCCTGCGACGCGTCAGAGCAGTTGCTGCGCCAATCGGATTCGGCGAAGTCGTACGTAGGGGCACTGAAGGAATTCGCTGAGCGGAAGGCCGGCGTACCGGGCTACAACCATCCGCTTTACGACGATGCCGATCCGCGCGCCATGCTCCTGCTGGCCATGGCGCAAAGCGTATCGCCGCTGCCGCCGAGAGCCCGCCTGCAGCTCGAATGCATCGAGGCGGCGATGTCGAAGATGAAGCTCGCACCCAGTCTGGCCGTCGGCTTGGTGGCGCTGTCAGCGGCGTTGGAAATGCCTGCGGGCGCCCCCGGCGCCGTCATGGCGGTGGGAAGGACAGCGGGCTGGATCGCGCATGCGTTCGAGCAGAGACTGGCTGGCTACTTGGTGCGGCCACGCACAAAATACGTGGGCGTGCAGGAATAAGGGGACTGAATCGCCCCGTTCTCCCGGTTCCGTTCGATCGTTGCACGGGCCGTGATGATCTTGATCGGTGGTGCGCCGCAGGCTTCAAGGCCATATCGATCTCCGGCTGGTAGCTGCGGCCGAAGATAGTCCTAAGCGCTAACTCGCGCTAGCTCCACTTTGCGCAGGACTCTTGTGCCGGCGCGATGACGAGCGACCGGCCTTGGCACCGGTCGCCACTGACTTCGCTTGAGGACCTTCAACCAATCAGCCCGCCCTGGCCCATGGACCCCGAATGATGCGAGGGCGATTGACCTGCCCCCTTCCAACCGTACCAGTCGATTGTTAGCGAGGTCCGTCAACCAGGAGAGTGACGGACATGAAGAAGAGCAGGTTCACGGAGGAGCAGATCATCGGGTTCATCCGCCAGGCCGAGGCCGGGATGCCGGTGAAGGAGCTATGCCGCAAGGGCGGCTTCAGCGACGCCACGTTCTACAAGTGGCGCGCCAAGTACGGCGGCATGGACGTGCCCGACGCCAAGCGGCTGCGTGAGCTGGAATCGGGGAACGCCAAGCTGAAGAAGCTTCTGGCCGAGGCCCACCTGGATATCCACGCGCTCAAGGGCGTCTTCGGGGTAAAGCGCTAGCCCCACAGGCGAAGCGCACGGCGATCGCGGCCATGGTGGAGCAGTTCCACCTGTCCGAGCGCCGTCAGCTCGACTACGTGCCCGGCCTCGACGCGGATCACCGCAGCAACTCGCGCAACCAGCTGACGCACTCTGCGGCTGCGGGTTGCGGCCAACTCACGCTGACCTGCAGAGCTCCGCGACGCACATCAACGCGGATGTCGGCATTCGCTTCGCCCTGACTGGCAGTCGCCTGCGCAGGCAGCGCAAGAGCAACGAACTGCCGAGGGGCGGTGCCAAGCTGTGGCGGCGTTGCAGCCATCATCGCAACGCCAGAGTTCTTGAAGCCACGGCCTCGCAGATATTGGCGAACCAGGTTCGCGTTGACGCCAAACGCCAGCGCTACGCCCGCTACCGAAGCGCCAGGCTCACGGCAGGCGCCAACGACCTCCTGCTTGAACTGCGCGCTGTGCCGCCGCCGGGTCTTTCGATGCTCGTTCATCTGCTGTCCATCAAACTTAGATGGACAGCAATCTTGCTCAGTTAGCTGCGCCTCTCAAGATGGGTTTGGCAGACGCTTACAGGCTTTCAGCTAATGCGACTTTTTAAGCGGGTGCTGGGCCGCTTTTCAGCTGCACGCGGGTATGTCCTACAGCTGCGGCAGTGTCATGCACACGCCTTGTCCCGTCCAATGCCGACCGCTACGGGACTTCGTGAGCCGAGACTGGAAAGTATGACCACGCAAATCCGCCGCCACTTAGTTCAGGTACTTCTCTGTGCATGTGCATTCACAATCACTGCAGCTACGGCACAGACTCATCTCCCTGCGACCGTGGTGCAGGAAGGCAAGCCGCTCAAGCTGGTCAGCTGCGGGGTTCGAGACTCCCTGTGGATCGATCATTACGCTGCCGGCCTGTACATCCTTCCGGGTGCGGATGTCACATCGGTCCGCAATCCGGACATGCCGAAGGCCGTTCGCTTGAAGATGATCTCAATGAGGTTCGTACCTGACACGATCCCGGAGAAGTGGCTATCGGCCCTTGCAGACTCGCTGCCACCCGAACCCCTGGCGCGGCTTCGACGTGCCTATCGAGGCCTCGACGACGGCGACACCATGACGGTCGCTTACGGACCGGCTAAAGGTGTCGTCGTTCAAGTAAACGGAAAGCAAGTCACCCAGGTGAAGCAGCATGCAGCGATCGATGCCATTCTTTCGGCATGGGCGGAGGATCAATCGATTGAATCCAAGTTACGCACTCTCATGAGCAAGCATGCCTGCTGAACCTGCAGCCGATTCACGTTTCGCTTCCATGATGTTTGGTTGAATGATGACGACGGGGCTGAACAGCGGCATCTGGCGAGCGCTGGCCTGGGCCGGGGTTGCGCTGATGTCGTTAGCCGTCGCCGCGGCCTGGATCTCTCAGCAATGGAGTGGCGTACCGACGATCGGAATTTTCCTGCTTGTGAGCATCAGCTTCCTCCTTGCGAACGACAGGTTCAACGGCAGGCAGCCCCTGCCATCGGCAACAACGTACCGGCCGAGATCAACGCGACCGTACGGAACCTGGCTGGGATGAAGCGGGAAATTCCGCTCTGGCCAGCCAAAGCCGCCAATGGAGAGGTGAGCTACTACGGCACCTTCGACTTTGCATCGCGAGAGGTCCTTGACTTCAGAATTCGAGCACGGCCGCAGGGCGGACTCCGACCGGGCATTTGCGCGCGGCGAGCCCGTAGAGACCTTCCACTTCCCGCACCTGGTGTCGCATCACGACGCGGCACCTGCGGCCCTGCATGGGGCCACCCTGCGCCTTCATGTAGCGGCTCCAGTCAGTGCGGACATCCCCATGGCGTTGCGCGGCGTGCCAAGCCTGGTGGATGGTTCCGCTAACACCTGCGGCTCGCGCCTGCTCCTCGCGGATCCGGCGTAGCTCACGCCAGACCACGACGGGAGGCTGGCCGAGTGCTTGGAACTGGCGAATCCCTCAATGCCGGCAGTACGGCTGAACGCCGACTTTCTGCGTCGCTGGGGTCGCCAGAGGGCCGCGTCATAGGCTGAGGTTCCGCCTTACTGCGCCGCATACAGCGTCGGTCCACCATTCGCGCAGATCCGGCACTTGCGCGGGCTCATGAGTCGCGCAAGTCGAGGTGTATGGCTCCAGCAAGCCGATGCAGCTTGCTCGCCGCAACCACACGTTGATTTCTTTATGCACTTGTGGACGGGCAGCCGGTGCAGGCACATTGGCCGCATGTACATCGATGTGGAGATTCTCTATGTTGCGCAGCAGACTTCTCAAGTTTTACTTGGCGGCAATGACCTTGTTCATCCTGCCCGCGGCGGTGGCCGCTGACTTCACCAGCAAGCTCGTGGCTTCCTCGGACGGCGTGCGCCTGGCGGTCCGCGAATGGGGTAACGCTGCTGGTCCGGAGATTCTTCTGATCCATGGCGGCAATCAGAGTCAGCTCGCGTGGCGCAAGCAGGTGGAAAGTGACCTGGCGAAGACTTTCAGGATCGTCACTTTCGACATGCGGGGGCACGGTGAATCCGACAAACCGACCCAAGCTGCCAGCTACTCGAATGCCAAGCAGTGGGCCGATGACATGCGGGCAGTGATCTCAGCTACCAGCCTGAAGCGGCCGATCCTTGTCGCGTGGTCGGCCGGTGGTTGCGTGGCGCTGAACTATGTCGCCACTTACGGTGACCGGGACTTGTCAGGGCTTGTCCTCGTGGACGCCTCGGACCCACGGTATTTCGCAGATGACGCGCGCAAGCTCATACCGTTGATGGCCCGCGGCACGCTCGAATCGACCATCGAGTTCACCCAGGCCTTCCTGCTCGCGTGCTTTGCACAAGCACCTGTGCCCGCCGACCTCAACTACATGGTGGCCTTCAACATGGTGGTACCTCCCATCTCCAGAGCCGGCATGGCCAGCTGGAAGTTGGACGTCGATGAAGCTTTGAAGAGAGTCGGCATTCCCACGCTGGTGATTCATGGCAAGCAGGATCGCATCATCCGCTACCAGGCGTCGGAGCACTATGCGCGCACGATCCCGGGCGCAAGCCTGTCGATCTACGAAAGCGCTGGGCACATGCCTTTCTGGGAAGAGGCCGATAGGTTCAACGCCGAGCTGGCGAGCTTTGCCAGGCAACACTCAAGGCCGTGAGCAAGGGAGTCAACCTCGCCGAATGAAGGTCACGTCCGGCCTGCGGCCAAAGCCGGTGGGGCATTCCGCCTGTGTTCCGCGGCTTGCTTCCACAGGTTCCAGGGCCGGTCCACCTGGCCTTCCACACTGGGCATGGCCGCTTGCGCCCGTCGGTGAGGTACTCGGGGTCGCCGAGCTGAAGCGCCTGCGCCTGCAAGCGGGCACCGGCCGCAGCCGCGCTCGCCGCGAGACCGGGATGGCTTGATGAGGCATGTTGTCTGGCAAGCGTTCGTGGATGCTGGGGACTCAATCGATCGCCGCGGCGCACTGCGCGGGTCTTCACGTTGCCGACGTCGGACCCTGCGTCTGTTTCGGACATGCCCCACGCGCCCAGCCGCTCTGCGCTGGCGAACTTCGGCAGGTACTTGCTGTCAACGCCGACTGAAATCTGACCCACTTTCCCGCATGGTCGCCGAAGTAAATCTGACCCACCCGGGCCGCTTTGGACCGGCTCCCGCCGGTCCCTGGTTTTCCTGATCTTCCTGTTGGTGGCGGGCGGTGGTGATGTGGGCGAAGGCGGCGGCGGTGGGCAACGCGCAGCGTTGTCCACGGTCGGCGCCGGTGCGCGCCAGCGCATCGTCCAAATCTCCACGGCCCTTCATGCCGTCTGCTTCGGCTTTGCCGCCTCGCCGGCTCGGCGCTTCCACAAAGGCAAGGGTTCGGGGATGCGCTGTTGGGCCTGCGTCTCAAATCTTCGGGCTTCGCATGTCCGGAAATGCGCGTTGAAAAGTCCTGGCTTTATCGGGCCGCTAGTGGAACTGCGAGGGCTTCGTGGCTGTTGATCCGTTGGTCTGCTCCGAGCTTTCGCGCCGAGCCGACATCGATACCCGGCGGCCGAGTTTTCTCGAACTGTGAAGCGACATCCAGAACTGCCCCCCGCATTGACTCACCCCAATCGCTACCTGAACGGGCGCTCCATGAGTCTCATGTCATTCGCCGGCCCCGGACGGGCCGGCGAGCATCTCGACTATGAGGAAGATCGTATGCGTGCGGTGATCCCATCTTGACCGCGTTGCGGCCGGAGGATCAACGAGTCAGCGTGCCGAGGGTGTCCAGCGGTGCGGTAGCAGCTCGTCGATTCGGCTGGCCGGCTGCGTCGGCAG
>NZ_JAEQNA010000016.1 GCF_016722895.1 Ramlibacter aurantiacus | reverse complement strand
AGCCTTAGCCACATGCGCAGCGTCATCGACAACTGGCGCGACGACTACAACCACCACCGGCCTCACAGTACCTTGGGGTACCTGCCGCCGGCGGTGTTCGCCGCGCAGTGCCGCCAGCTCGCTGGCGGCACTGCGCAATCAACCAGACCCATTACGATTCAACCCCAGGGCTCTGAATCGTCGTGTTGCTGATCCAGGGGGCAGCGCAGGGGGCCGAAAGCCGGGACGAGCGAGGGTGTGTAAACGCCCCGATCCCCACACGGAGCGCTTCAAACGCTTCACGCGGCGTTCTGCGCAAGAACGTCGATCTAGGTTGACGAGCCGTTCGAACTGCGGACTTGTTCTAGATGAGACAAGCCCAGCGGCCTCCGGCCGCAAGTGTCCCGCTCGCGCGTGCCCCAAGCTGCCGGAGGCGGCCTCTTGGATGGTAAATGTAGAAGGGAACGTCATGGCCCCTCACAATAGAGGGGACCTCAAGTTCCGTCAAGGGTATATCGCGACCCCTTATGGTCCGAAGTGCTTGCGTTCTTCTTTCGCGACGTCGAGCTTTGTCTCGCCGGAAACGACCTTCCAGAAGTTCGATACCTTCTTCGCTACGCCATAGGCGAGGGAGCGGTCCGCTTCGGGGCCTTCGTCCGCGAACTCGTCTCGCACCGTGATTCCGAGGATCTCCTCGTACTTTCGAATCGTCCGCTTGCTGTGAAGTAGCACGAGCACCCGCCAGCCGACGTAATGGCCAAGCATGTACATGCCGATGGCCGACTCGAGTTCTTCGAATGAGCCGTTGAAGTTTTCAATCGCGTATTTGATGCGGTCCGCAGCCTTCGAGCTTTGCTCGGGCGACATCAAGTGGACATCACGCTTCTTCTTGGCCATGGTCGGCAGCATAGCAGTGAGGGAACCCTGTGTGCCTGCCCGAGTTGCCCACCGCGCCGGTCGGTTCGTCGCAAGCGCCGCCCGCCGCCGTGGACAACCCTACGCCGCGCTAGATCTTGACGTACCGCCAGACCTTCAATCCGAGTGCCAACGCCGCGCGCTTCGCCGTTTCCTTGTCGCCGAAGGCAGGAACTTGGTGTAAATCGAGCACTTCAAGCAGTTCGAAAACACCCGGCTTCAGCTCGGGCCCGAAGCTGAATTTGTACCAACGGACTTTCGATTCGGTGGTGGCAAGGAGGTAGCTCATGAGCAGAAGCTTACCTTCCTGCCGACCTCCTACAAAGCTTTGGCTACCCCGCCCTGTTGGGCGTCACCCGCCGATACGCACAATAGGTTGCCACCCCAGCAAGGACTGCCGCTGGCCATTGAATCGCCGCTGCAAGAACAGTGGTCCCAGCCGCCACCACTAACAGGACTGTCCTAGCTCTTGGCGCTTCGATTTGACACGCGCACGCGACTGCCAAGGAAAGCAGGAGGACGGCCAGCGCTGTGAGCAGAACGAAAAACCAAAATGTCTCGGGAGCAGAGAAGGCGTATCGCAGCGCCTCACCCACCGTCCGCGTGTCAATGGTGCTCGCTGAAAACGGACCAAAAAGGAAAATGAACCAAGTGCCAAACGGGGCAACCGCAGCCAGCCCGAAGAGAAGACTGGCAATGCGATGGGCGCGGAGTGGTCCTGACATGAATCCTAAGTTCTGAGTTGGTGTAAGCGAGCCCGCGCGACAGTTTTGCATAGCAGCGCGTTTCTACAAAGTGGCAAAAGGCCACTCGACAGGGCTCGCCTAAAGACAGGACGGTTTGTAGATGGATAAGTGGGCTAAGTGATTGGCCGACAAGGAAAACCAAGGCAGATTGAAAATCCGCGTGTCGGTGGTTCGATTCCGCCCCAGGCCACCAGAATCGTGAGCCCCAGTGCCCCGCAAGGGTCCTGGGGCTTCGTGCTTCTCGCGGCGTGCATGCGGCTTGGCGATGCGAGTATCGCTTGAGGGCCGCTACCTTCGGTTTTTGTCACGTTTCCGGCTCCGGCCTGCAGACGCACGCAGATCGGTTGCTGGGGCCGTGCTCTCCCCGACTGCGCGAAAGCCTCGCATGGGTTCCGCCTGCAGGATGTGAGCATGGTGAGTTTCCGAACCCCCGGCCACGCGACGGGCCGTTGTCGCCGCGGATGGGGAGGGCTAGGGCGCGTGTCCTCGGTGTCGCCCGCGGGGATCCCGGCACCGCGTCGGGCGATGGCGCTGCCGTTGGGCGCGAACAATGAGAGCCCAACCGAAGCCGGGCGATCCCGTTTTCCCCGGGAGCGGGTCGCACGCAGGCTTAGTTGCCCAATTGCGGAGTAAGCCCGTCGACGTGCATCTCGGCGTACTCGTTCTTGCTGTAGGGACCCACCACGGACTCAACGAGCTCACGCACCTCACTGAGAGACTTCCCCTCCCAGATGCAGACCCCTAGGCGATGGTCCCCGGTTGCCGCGTGAATCGGCAACCTCATGTGGGTGGGAAGGCCCTGCTCGAGTGCTTTAGCCTCGGCCGCCTGGAAACCCTCCGGGTCGTGGATGTGGTGAATGACCGTGATAAACATGGTGTGCCTACCTTTCCCGTCTACGAAATGTGATCGGCATCGGAGGGAATAGCAAGGGTGGTTTTCGGACCGCCGTACTCGTGTTCTTGAGGTCCGGCCGCTGATGTCGCCGTCGAAGCCGCGCTCGCGGATCTCCCGTAGCAGCACAGTCGCCCGAACTCAGCGGGTGCGCGCCTGGATCGTTATTTTTTGGCGCTAACAGCCTCCCGCTCATGCGCGATGCTGTTGCCCCCCATATGCCGCAGGCGCATCATCCCCGGGCCATGTTCCTTGAAGGAGGTGTGCCATGTCGACTGCCAAGTCACACTCGCGTGCCGCGGCCCTGCTGGTCCGGGCTTCGGTCTTTGCTGGGTTGCTTGTGGCTGCCGCTTCGCCTGTTGCCGCACTCGCGCAGCTGCCCATCAGCAGCACCAGCACGAACCCCGATGGCGGGGATCCAGGCGATTTCGCCGCCGTCACGCAGTGCAATGGCGCACCGCAGAAAGGTGTTCTCTTTCGCAACAGCGAATCGGAGCCACATCTTGCGGTGAACCCGACCGCTCCAACAAACATGATCGCCGGCTGGCATCAGGATCGCTGGAGCACTGGCGGCGCACAGAGCCTGGGCGCCGCCTACACCACCGACGGCGGGGCGACATGGGCGCCGGTGCAGATCCCGTTCACCCGGTGTTCCGGCGCGGCAGCGCGTACGGCCGGCGACTACGAGCGCGCCTCCGATCCGTGGATCACCTTCGGGCCCGACGGCACCGCTCATTACATGGCGCTCGTTACCGACAACACCGTGAGCGAGAACGGCATGGTGGTTGCGCGATCCACGGACGGCGGGGCGACCTGGTCGCCGCCGCTCGTGATCGCCCGCTCACCGGCGCAGGATGCCAACTCGAGGTCCTTGTTCCATGACAAGAACACCATCACGGCGGATCCCCTCGATGCTCGCTTCGCGTACGCGACCTGGACCGTATTCCGCACCGGCATCGTGTCGCTCGTGTTCTCGCGCTCCACCAATGGCGGCCTCACCTGGTCACCGCCCCGTTCGATCGCGACCATGGGCGCCGTCACCCCGGGTGAGCAGGCCACGTTCCGGCAGGGCGCGCAGATCGTCGTCCTTCCGAACGGGACGCTGCTGAACGCGTTCTACCGCATCATTTTTGATAACAGAACGGCCCAGGCGCGGCTCGAGCAGGCGGTCCTGCGTTCAACGGACCAGGGCCGCATATGGACACGGGTGGATACCCCCGTCGCCACCTTGCAGCAGAAGTTCGCTGTGGACCCGGAGGCTCCGTTCATTCCGGTGCGCGACGCCGGCGCCTTGCCCAGCGTCGCGGCCAGCCCGGTCGCCAACCGGGCGTACATCGCCTGGCAGTCGACGAACAGCCAGGGTGGCGTCGGCGTCTACGTCTCGGTGTCCAAGGACGGTGGCGGTAGCTGGGAGACACCGACACGGGTGAACCAAGGCACGACGGATGCGGTGCAGGCCTTCTTGCCGACGGTTGCCGTCAACCAGGAAGGCATCGTGGGCGTGCTGTTCTACGACTTTCGCAATGACGTACTCGGCGATCAGCCACTGAGCACGGATGTTCACCTGTCTCTGTTCGATGCGGACCTCAACTACCTCGGTGAACGCCGGCTGACGCCGCAGTCCTTCGACATGCGCATGAGTGCCTTGTCCGTGCGGGGCTATTTCCCGGGCGACTATATGGGACTGTCGAGTGCCCTCAACGATTTCGTCGCCGCGTTCACGACCACCAACAACGTGGGCGCACGCGCCGCCTGGCCCCCGGCCGTCGAGGGCGTTGACAGCCGCGACCGCCAGAGCATCGTGTTCGTTAGGCAAACGCCTTGATTGCCGAGGTGCCGCGTCTTCGGCGGCGTTCCCCGCCGGGAGCGTGCGATCACTCGGTCCGAGAGCACAACTCGAAAAAGGACCAGCGACCTGCCAGCCGTGGGCGTTCGGTTCCGGTAGCAGGCTCCGGTGGCAGGTCGCAGCCATGGAATGCGCTTGCATCAGGCAGACGGATTACGAGCCTTCGCCCTTAGCCTCTCACCGGAGGTCCGTGAGCGGGCGGTGAGGATGGTGCAGGAGCACCGGGGGGAGTACCCGTCGTTGTGGGCAGCGGTCGAATCGACCGCGCCGAAGATCGGCTGCGTGCCGCAGACGCTGCTCGAATGGGTCAAGCGGGTGGAGGTCGATTCCGGCCTGCGCGAGGGCATCACGACCTCGGAGGCGCAGCGCGTCAAGGACCTGGAACGCGAGGTCAAGGAGCTCCGCCGGGCCAACGAGATCCTGAAGCTGGCGAGCGCGTTTTTCGCCCAGGCGGAGCTCGACCGCCGACTGAAGTCCTGAACGATTTCGTCGACAAGCACCGCGCAGCCCACGGGGTCGAGCCGATCTGCAAGGCATTGCAGATTGCCCCGTCGGGGTACTGGCGGCACGCTGCGCTGCTGAGAGAGCCCGCCAAGCGCTGCGCACGGGCTCACCGGGACGAGACCTGACCCCGCAGATTCAACGCGTCTGGCAGGCCAACATGCAGGTCTATGGGGCCGACAAGGTCTGGAGGCAACTGGCCCGCGAGGGAACGGTCGTCGCCCGCTGCACGGTGGAGCGACTGATGCGGCGCCTGAGCCTGCGCGGCGTGATGCGCGGCAAGGTGGTGAGGACCACCGTCAGCGACAACAAAGCGCCATGTACGCTGGACCGGGTCAACCGGCAGTTCCGGGTAGAGCGGCCGAACCAGCTGTGGGTGAGCGACTTCACCTACGTGTCGACCTGGCAAGGCTGGTTGTATGTGGCGTTCGTCATCGACGTGTTTGCGCGCCGCATCGTCGGCTGGCGTGTGAGCAATTCGATGCGAACGGACTTCGTGCTGGACGCCCTGGAGCAGGCCCTGTACGCCAGGCAGCCCGAGCGAGACGCCGGTCTCGTTTGTCACTCCGATCGCGGGTCGCGCAAGGCGGATTCAACCGGTCATCGCAACACTTTGATCATGAAGGTGTTTTATGGGACGACCTGCAGGGTGGATGTTGAAGTTGACGGGGCGATCGGCGATGCGCTCGCCAGGTGCGCCGTCGCTTCGGCGTGAGATGGAGCGGCGGTTCTGCTGAACCGCTCCGCGATCGGCACGTTGGTTGAGCGATCGAGCCGATTCACAATGCTTGTGCACCTCCCTCGCGAGACCAAGAGATTCACGCCGTTGCCAATGCGCTGAACACCAGGCCCCGAAAAACACTCGGCTGGAGGACACCAGCCGAAGCCTTGAGTGAATATCTAAAATCCAGTCAACAACCCGGTGTTGCGACAACCGGTTGAATCCGCCCAGCGTTTTCTTCTGGAGCGAAGCAACGCCGCTGTAGGTACGCCAGCTACATGCATCCCAGTCACCCCAGTGCCCAAGTAGTCTGCAGCGTCTGCGCGTCCAGAATCCGGATCGCCCCGTACTCCAGTTCGACAATGTGGTCTCGCTTTAATTGCGTGAGGATCTCATTGCAACGTTGGCGAGACACATCGGCCAGGTTGGCCAGTTCCTCCTGAGAGATTTGAAGGAAGCGAACACCTAGCGGGTTGATCAGCGGATCCACCAGTCCCGACAATGCGCGCGCCACCAGTTTTTCGGCGTCGAGGAGCCGGCGTGCCGAAAGCGCGTCCAGGAGCCAGTGCATGCGCTCATTCAGCTGCCTGAGGAGAAACTCGTTAAAGCTAGGTTCGGTTTTGCGAAGCCATGCAAACGTTTCGAACGGCACCAGGGCGACGCGACTTGGCCGAAGCGCAATCAGCTCCGCATTTCTTGGTCGACCTCGAAGAAGGGTGCCTTCTCCGAACCAACTGCCCACTGACTGTCCACCAATGGTCACGCTGCGTCCCTCCACGGAAAGCACGGACCACTTCAGAAGACCTGCGACGACCCCGTACCAGTAGTGAGGCAGTTCGCCCTGCGAACCCAACGGGCAGTTAGCCCGCACCTCGTGGTCGAGCACCGTTCTGCAAACCTCGCTCCGACCGCTCTCGCTGAGCGATTCAAACCAGGGCGAATGCTCGAGAAGCTCGCGGCTATCTGCAAATTCCACCGCCGGTGCCCGCATTGTTCGCGTCATGCTGAATCTCACTCACATAGCCCCAGGGGACGCTACACCGGCGCCGCTACAAGCTGCGGATCGGCTGGCGCTGCACAAATCGCATTCCCATGGTTAACCCTAGCCACAACTGTCGCCTCCAAGACAATGTCCGACGAGTGGACGTCGGCATGATGCTTTCGCAGTCGACGTATACGGCTGCAGCAAAGGATGTGGGATGCTCCCAAATCAAACTTTCTCCCGTCGGCACGCGTTGAACCTGGTCGTAGGCACGGCGGCGGGCCTCGCCTTGCCGGTGCACGGGCAGGCCGAACAGTTTCCCCGCGGTCCACTGCGGATTGTGATCCCCCTGGGCGCAGGAGGCGCGGCCGATGTGGTGACACGCCCGTTAGGGATGGAACTGGAGAAGTCGCTCAAGCAATCGGTGATCGTCGATAACCGGCCCGGCGGCCTCTTCGTCATCGGCTTACAGAGTGCACTGTCAGCTCCAGCCGACGGGCACACACTTTTTTATCTCTACAACAGCGTCGTCTCGGTACAGGCTGCACACAAGCAATACGATATCCTGCAGCAGTTGACCCCCGTGTCCCAGCTCATGACCATGCCGATGGTGCTCATGGTCCCAGGCAATTCGCCATTCCGGACCGTGGCCGATCTCGTCGAGTTCGGTCGCAAGAACCCTGGAAAACTGAACTACGCATCGTTAGGGCCTGCCAGCACTGAACATCTGAAAGCTCTGCAATTGCAAAAAGCGGGAGGATTCCAGGCGGCGCACGTACCGTACAAGTCCGGACCGGAAATGATCAAGGCCCTGGTGGCAGGCGAGGTCGATTTCGAGTTTAACGGCATGCCGTTTGCGATGTCGTTCGCTCCAAAGGGGCTGGCGCGTGTGCTGGCCGTGATGGAGCCACAGCGCGCAACGGAATTGCCGAGCGTGCCCAGCATCACCGAAACCGGCTTTGACGTAGGCCCCCTGAGCTACTGGGGCGGCTACGCGGTACACGCTGCCACGCCACGGCCGGTCGTCGAAAGGTTGCATTCGGAAATTGCGGCCGCCGTCCGTACGCCCCTCCTGCACGAGCGCTATGCACCGCTCGGTGCGGCGCCGAAAGCCAGCGCCTCGCCTGCCGCCTTCAGCCATCTGATCGCCCAGGAGCTTGCCTGGGCCCAAGAGATGACGAAAGGCTTGAACTTGGCCGGCAAGTAGCTCCCAAGGCCAGGTCTTCCGGGTGGGGCTCGCGCTCCGGCGCACTGATCCTCCGAGGCCGAGTCCACCAGCCCGGCGGTCGTTTCAAATTCGAGAACTCGCATGAAAGTGAATTTCATAGATACGACCCTGCGTGACGGGTCCCAGAGCCTTTGGGGTTTGCGCATGACCACCGGAATGATGGAGCGGATCGCATCACCGCTGGACGGGGCCGGGTTCAAGGCGGTCGAGGTGCCGGTTGGCCCGCTTTTTTTCAAGAAGTTCATTCGCGACCTCAAGGAAGATCCTTGGGAAATGAGCCGGATGGTGGCTCGCACGATGCCCAGAACTCCCAAGGCATGCATGGTGAATGCGTTCGTGCATCCGTTTGAACTGCGTCCGCCACGCGCGGTGATTGAGCTGTTCTACAAATTGGCCGCTTCGATGGGTGCTCTGAACAGGGCTCAGGTGAACTGCAACAACATGGACCAGCTCGCGCGCGATTTTCCCTGGTTCATCCAATTCCTGAAGGGATTGGGAATGGAAATTGCGGTGGCACTCACGTACCACATTTCGCCGCGGCACACGGACGAGTACTACGCCCAGCTCACACGCGACGTCGCCGCCTACCAGCCAGACTCTATTTACATCAAGGATGCCGGCGGTCTGCTGACGCCCGAGCGCGTAGCCACCTTGGTGCCGGCGATTTTGAAGAACGCCGGTGCAATCCCTCTTGAACTTCACTCGCACTGCACCACGGGCATGGCACCCTACTTCTACCTAGATGCGGCGAAGCTTGGCACGCGCACGCTGCACACGGGGCTGCCGCCACTAGCCAATGGTCCCGGGCAGCCCGGGATCTTTGCCACCGCCAAGAACATTCGATTGATGGGCGGCATCGCACAGATCGATGACGGGCAGGCACTGCGCGACGCTTCGCAGGCCCTGGCCGACATTGCCGTGCGTGAAGGCCTTCCAATCGGCGCGCCGCTCGAATATGACCACGCGCAGTTCGCCCATCGAATTCCGGGTGGCGTCATCTCCAACCTGCGTCAGCAGCTCAAGGAGCTCGGTATTCAACATCGGTTCGAGGAGGTGCTTCAAGAGGTGGTTCAGGTGCAAAAGGAACTGGGCTATCCGATCATGATTACGCCGTATTCGCAGTTCGTGGTCACGCAGGCCGCGATCAACATCGCGACCGGCCAGCGCTATAAGTTGATCACCGACGAGATTATTCGCTTTTCGCTCGGCGCCTTCGGCAAAGACTCCGGTTATGAGCATCAGGACCCTGGCCTGAAGGACCAAGTGCTGTCACTGCCGAGAACGCGCGAAATCGCCGCCGAACTCGCCCAGGCCTCGGACGGAGAGGTCTCGATTCGAACGCTTCGGGCACGGCTTGATGCCAGCGCACTGTCGGACGAAGAGTTCCTTCTTCGCTACATCATGAAAGGCGACAAGGAGCTGTCACTTATGCGAAGGGCTGGCCCTTACCGTCGCTTCGATGAGCGCCCGCAAAGCTCGATCCTGGCGCTGTTGAACGAGCTCACGGCCACTCGACAAACCCCCTACATCAGCGTCAGTAACGGCAGTGACTACATAACGCTCGGGAAACACTGAGGACTGGACAGAATGACGGACACCAACAACAAGCTTCTTGAACAAATACGGGAAATTTCGCTGATCATCGATCGGGTTGAGAAGTCGCGGTTCGACTACCTTGAATTGCAGATTGGTGATTTGCGAGTTTGCATCGGCCATCCTCCTGCGCGGCAAGCTGCGCCGCAGGAGCGTTCTTTCGCCATGACGGCCCAGGCAGGTTTGCTCGCCCCGCCAGTCGCAACCTCCACCCCAAACCCCGCGCAGCCGGCTCCCGCAGCGCAGGACCGCGGCGCGGATCCTGGCGGCGAAGGGGTCCCCGTTCGCTCGCCCATGATCGGCCGCTTCTATGCCAGACCCGAACCCGGGGCTGATCCCTTTGTCGAAGTCGGGGCTCTAGTGACCGCTGACACGACGGTCGGCCTAATCGAAGTCATGAAAGTGTTCAACGCTGTCGCGGCGGGCGTTGCCGGAACCGTCACGGGCGTGGCGGTTGCGGACGGTGAATTTGTCGAGTTCGATCAGCCGCTGCTGTACGTTAAACCGCCCGCATGAATTCCATTAAAAGAGTGCTTGTCGCAAATCGAGGCGAGATTGCGCTGCGCATCATTCGCGCTTGTGAAAAGCTGGGCATCGAGTCCGTGCTGGCGGTCTCCACTGTGGATCGGGACAGCTTGCCCGCCAGGACCGCCACCCGTGCCGTCTGCATTGGCCCGGGAGAGGCTTCGGGCAGCTACTTGAATGTAAACGCGCTGCTGTCCGCGGCCGACGGTCGCGATTGCGACGCGGTTCACCCAGGCTACGGATTTCTCTCGGAGTCGCAGACCTTTGCCCAAGCCTGTGAAGACAAAGGCCTTCGCTTTGTGGGTCCGACTTCGAAGCAAATCGGCGCCATGGGCAACAAGCTGCAGGCGCGCGCCCTTGCAGTTCGCTGCGGCATCCCGGTGCTGAGTGGCACGGAACGCATTGCATCGCTCCAGGAAGCGCTCGCGGAGGCCGAACGCGTGGGATACCCCGTGATGTTCAAGGCCGCGGCCGGTGGCGGGGGGCGGGGAATGAAAATCGTCCCGCGACAGGAAGAGTTGCGGTCCGCCTTCGTCGCTGCGTCGAATGAATCGCGGTCCGCCTTCGGCGACGACACGCTGTATCTGGAGCGCTACGTCAGCAATGCGCGTCATGTCGAAGTGCAGATTCTCGGCGACGGAAAAGGGCATGTCGTGCATCTGGGCGATCGAGACTGCTCGGTGCAGCGGCGTCACCAAAAGCTCATTGAGGAAGCCCCGGCGCCCTTCCTCTCCGAGGAGTTGCATACGCGCATTTTTGCTGCCGCGCTGAAGCTCGGAAGGGAAATGAGCTACCGAAGCGCCGGCACGGTCGAGTTTCTCGTGGATGCAGACGCCGAGGCGTTCTATTTTCTCGAAATGAACACGCGCATCCAGGTGGAGCATCCGGTAACGGAAATGGTGACTGGCATCGACCTCGTGGAGCAGCAACTCCGCATCGCCGCGGGTGAAGGCCTGCAATTGGATCAGGCGGACATCACGTGCCGGGGGCATTCGATCGAGTGCCGCATCAATGCCGAGGACCCCGATCGAGGGTTCGCGCCCAGTCCTGGCGTGCTCTTGCGGTGGGAGCCGCCGGCTGGCGCGCACATCCGCTTGGATAGCCATTGCACGACAGGCTATAAGGTGCCGCCACATTACGACTCGCTGCTGGGAAAGCTCATCGTCACGAGCGACACCCGGGACAGCGCACTGGATTTGATGGGCCAGGCACTGGCCGGGTTCGCGGTGGAGGGAATCCACACCACGATCCCATTCCTGCGGCGAGTTGTTGGTGATGAACGATTCAGCGGGGGCCAGATCAACACGCGTCTACTCGACGCCCTTCTGGTGAAGACCTGATGCCTACAGCTTCCGCACAGCTGCCATTGCAGGAGGGCGACGTTCTGTGGCGGCCAAGTCCGGCGCAATTGGCGGCAACTCGCATGAGCCAATACCAAACCTGGCTGGCCCAGAACACCGGCCGGGAGTTCTCGGACTATTCGGCCCTGTGGCGTTGGTCGGTGGACGAGCTCGAGACGTTTTGGCAGAGTATTTGGGAGTTTTTTGATGTTCAGGCCGACGGTGGCATGGAGCCAGTGCTCACCACCCGCTCGATGCCGGGCGCGCAGTGGTATCCGAAGGCGCGCCTGAACTATGCAGAGCATGTTTTCCGTCAAGCGAATGCCGATCGGCCGGCGCTGATCTGCCGAGCCGAGGACGAGCCGCGGAGAGAGATCTCCTGGGCGGAGCTCGCCAGCACCACCGGAGCGATGGCCGAGTTCCTTCGCCGTGCAGGTGTTCGCGCAGGTGACCGGGTGGCTGCGTACCTTCCGAACCGAGACGAAGCAGTGATCGCTTTCCTTGCGTGCGCCAGCATCGGCGCGGTGTGGTCCAGCTGTTCCCCCGACATGGGGCCGACCGTGGTACTCGATCGGCTGCGGCAGATCGAGCCGAAGCTGCTGATCGTGACCGACAGCTATCGATACGCTGGAAAACTGCACGACCGCGTAGAAGTGGTGGAGCAGCTGCTCGCGCAGCTGCCTAGCGTGCGAGCAGTGATCCATGTGGACGGCCCACTGGCGTCGACCCGGCCCGTCACCTGGAACAATTGCATAGCCTGGAACGATTGCCTGGCTAGGCAGTGCGAGCTCGTGTTCGATCGCGTGCCCTTCAGTCATCCACTGTGGATCGTGTACTCGTCCGGCACGACCGGCCTTCCCAAAGCCATGGTCCATGGTCATGGTGGGATCGTCCTGACGCACCTGAAGACGCTGGGACTGCAACATGATCTCCGAGAAGGCGAAAGGCTTCTGTTTCTTGGCAGCACCGGGTGGATCGTCTGGAACTTGCAGGCTGGTGCCTTGCTGGCGGGTGCGACGGCTGTCCTGTACGACGGGCATCCCAGCTACCCAAACGCAGACGCGCTGTGGCGCGTTATCGACCAAGAGCACGTCACGCTATTCGGTTGTGGCGCGGCCTATCTCACGAACTGCATGAAGCAAGGTCTGCGCCCGGGTGAGGTCGTGGCGCTCGAGAGCCTGCGCTCCATCAACTCGACCGGCTCACCGCTGCCACTCGATTGCTATGCATGGGTCTACCAGGCGGTGAAGCAAGACGTATGGCTGGCGTCCGTCAGCGGTGGCACCGATATCGCCTCGGGGTTCGTTGCGTGTGCTCCCATGCTGCCGGTCACCGCTGGCGAACTTCAATGCGCCGAGTTGGGCGTCGCGGCGTACGCATACGATGAGGCGGGCCAAGCCGTCCTGGACCGAGTCGGTGAGCTGGTGATCACACAACCCATGCCCTCGATGCCGCTGTTCTTCTGGAACGACCCCAAGGGAGCGCGATACCGCGAAAGCTACTTCGGCGTTTACCCTGGGATCTGGCGACATGGCGACTGGATCCGTTTCACGCCGCGGGGCACGGCGGTTATTTACGGACGCTCCGACAGCACGATCAACCGCTTCGGTATCCGGATGGGGACAGCCGAAATTTATGGCGTCGTCGAAGCGCTGCCGGAAATTTGCGACAGCCTCGTTGTGGACCTGGAGTATCTTGGTAGGCCTTCGTTCCTTCCGCTCTTCGTAGTGCTCAGCCCCGACTGCACCCTGGAGCCCGGATTGAAGGCGCGGATTAAAGAGGAAATCCGCAACAAGGCCTCTGCAAGACATGTGCCCGACGAGATCTATGAAGTAGATGAGATCCCCAGGACGCTCACCGGCAAGAAACTGGAAGTTCCCGTGCGCAAGCTGCTTCTGGGCGTGCCTCTTGATTCGGTCGCCAGCCAGGATTCGATGGCAAACCCCGCCAGCTTGGCCTATTTTGTGAAGTTCGCCGCCGGACTGCAGCGTTCAGACCGCGAGAGCTCCCGTCAGGGCGAAACGCAACCCCGTAAGGCTCCTGAGCTTGGCCAGAGCTGAAGCCGACGCAAGGACCCGAAGCATGCAGAAAGCGCCTACTGTCATCCCCGACCACGACTGCGGCTGGATCCGGAACACCGACCAACTAATTGAGCACATTGCCGCAATCCAATGCGTCCCCGGTTGGATTGGGCATGAACGTCCACTCATGTGGAGCCGGCCGCGGTCCCGCTTCGTACCAGCTCACTGGGCGTACCGCCGCATCAGGCCGGCGCTCCAGGCGGCCGGGCGTGTAATTGGTACCGACCAGGCCGAAAGACGCAACTTCATCCTGCGCAACCCGGTCGACGGGAATGACTTCGCCACCACGCCGACACTGATCGGTGCATACCAGTCGATCTTGCCAGGTGAGCGCGCGAGGTCACACCGACATTCGCCACATGCGCTACGGGTAATTCTTGAATCAGTCGGCTGCTACTCCGTTGTCAACGGCCGCAAGCATCCGATGGAAAACGGCGATGTGGTGCTCACACCAGGCGGGTACTGGCACGGTCATGGCCACGAAGGCGCGGAGCAGGCTTATTGGTTCGACTGCCTTGACATCCCGCTGGTGCACTTGCTCGAGCCTATGTCTGCCGACGAGCACCCTCAGCAGTGGGAGGCAGCGATCGAGGAGGCGGCGGAGTCGCCCATGCGCTTTGCGTGGGCGGATACTGCCAAGCTGCTCGATCTGCGGGCTGAACGGCAGGAGGAGGCCGCTGCGTGCCTGTTCGGCACGACCATCGAACTGACAGCCCCCTCCATGCCCACCATCAGCATCAAGGTGCATCGAATGCCTGCCGGGTGGTCTGGGCTTGCGTACCGTCACAGCGCCAGTTCCATTTACGTCGTACTGAAGGGACGCGGACACAGTCTTATCGGCGAGCACGGCTTCAATTGGGAGTTCGGCGATGTCCAGGCTGTACCGATGGGACTCCGGCTGCAGCACCGTTCGGATGAGGAGTCCGTCATCATCGAGCTCTCCGACGAGAAGCTCATGCGCTATTGCCAGTTCTATGCGCTGGAACAACTCAACAAGGGCGAAACACCGCAGTGACAATGCTTGCAGACCGAAGCGCGTTGCCTGTGCTGGTAGTAGGCGGCGGCGTGGGAGGCGTATGCACAGCGCTCGCCCTCGGGCGCCAAGGCCGGCGGGTGCGCCTGCTTGAGCAGGCGAATCAGATTGGCGCCATCGGCTACGGAGTGCAGATTGGGCCGAACGTGTTGCCGATGTTGGAGCGTCTGGGTCTCGCGCAGGCAGTCCTGGCCAAGGCCTATTTGCCAAGCGAAATCCTGCTGTACGAGCTAAACACAGGAGAGAAGCTGATTGAAATTCCTCTCCGCACGCCCCAGTTCGGGCGCCGGTATGCGAATTCCCCGTACATGGCGATCCACCGGGTGGATTTTCATGAGCTGCTGCTGGCCGCCTGCCGGGCGCACCCGAACATCGATCTGAACCAGTCGACCACAGTGGTCGCTTACCGCAATGCGTACGACAGCGTCACCGCGGTGACTGAAGACGGTCGAGCCATCGAGGGCTGCGCCCTCATCGCTGCAGACGGGTTGCGCTCGCGCCTTCGCGCGCAGATGCACCCGCAGGACAAGCCACGCGAAACAGGCTATGTAGCGCACCGCACCATCTTGCCCATGGAGAGGGCACCCGAGCCGGCGCGGCGCCGCAACGGCGTCACGATGTGGACCGGTCCGGGATTCCACGTCATCTATTACCCGCTGCGCGACCGCTCGGAGCTGAACGTGGTGGTGGTAGTGAAGCTTGCGCCCGAAATGGGTTCGGGCGGCGAAGCCCACCGTGAATACTTGACCCGAATCATGCGCTGCGCACAACCTGAGGCCCGTGACGTCATCGCTGCGGTAAACCTCGCTCGTAGCTGGACCATTTCCGATCGAAATCCTGTTCGGCGCTGGGCAGACGGTCGCGTCGTGCTGCTCGGGGACGCGGCGCACGCGACTCTGCAGTCCCTCGCGCAAGGCGCCGGCATGGCAATCGAGGATGCGGTCTGCCTGGCAGAGCTCCTGCGTCAGGTCGACGGCGACGAATACCCGGCCGCATTTCAACGCTTCGAGTCGATGCGTCTGCGGCGGACCGCCCGGGTGCAACTCGAATCGCGTGCACTGTGGGAGATGTTCCATTGCGCCGACATCGACGCTGAGGTCCGAACCGCAGCGTACCGCGCCCGCAGCAAAGAGGACTTCTACCGCTGTCTGGACTGGCTTTGGACTGCCATAACGCCGGCCTAAATCGATTGCTGCAAGCGCAGGTCTTAATGCCAGGCGATTCTGGCCGGGGTAGGGACAGCGTCGAGGGTCCCTCTGCCGCGGGAATGGATCCGCGGGATCCGGTGGTGGCAGCACTCAGCTGCCACCACCGGATTCGATCACCACATCGTGAAACCCGTTGCGATCCCGGAACTGATGGCCGTCTGGGCTAGCGTTCGCGATGCAGGGGACCGACTCCGGCCGGGCAGGTGACTTTGCAGGCCGCCAGACGGTGCCCACGTGCCCACGGCGACCGTGCCTGTTTAAGTGCGACGCAAAGCGAGTGTCAGGCGACACGTAAAACTGCCCCCCTGGCGACATTGAGAACTGACCCCCTTCTTCAACGAAGGAGGTTCTATGGAAGAGTTAGTCCAAGCTCCACAGGTCGTATCAGACCGTGGGGGCGAATGGATGTTGGCGCCGCAGGAAGTTCAAAAGATGCTGGCGCTGCATGCGCTGGGCTGGGGGTCCAAGCGAATCAGCAATGAGCTGGGGTGTAGTCCTGCGCGCCGGCGGATGGCGGCCGATGGACACGAGCCGACGCAAAGGCGTTTTGACACCGCACACGCAGTGGCTCGCCGAGCGCATACGGCGTCACCGGGGCAACGCAGACGTCGTGCGGCAGGACCTGGTGCGAGAGCTGGGCATCGAGGTCAGCTTGCGCACCGTCGAGCGCGCCGTGCGGCCGCTGCGCCAGCAGATACATGCCGAGGCGGTTGCGACGGTGCGCTACGAGCCGGCTCCTGGCCAGCAGCTACAGATCGACTTCGGCAGTACCTCCGTGGTGGTTGCTGGGCAGCCTCAACGCATTCACCTGTTCGTCGCCACCCTGGCCTACAGTCGCCGGTGCTTCGTCACGGTGTTCCTGCACGAGCGTCAATCGGCGTGGCTGCATGGTCTTGAGGAAGCCTTCGCGCACTTCGGTGGTTTGCCGCACGAGATCCTGCTGGACAACGCCAAGGCGTTGGTCGTGCAGCACGATGCCCGCACGCGCGAGGTCAAGTTCAACGAACGCTTCCACGCGTTCTGCGTATGCGTGCGGTGATCCCATCTTGACCGCGTTGCGGCCGGAGGATCAACGAGTCAGCGTGCCGAGGGTGTCCAGCGGTGCGGTAGCAGCTCGTCGATTCGGCTGGCCGGCTGCGTCGGCAGC
>NZ_JAEQNA010000015.1 GCF_016722895.1 Ramlibacter aurantiacus | reverse complement strand
GGCGCAGGCGTCCGGGCACGCGGGTTTCGATTGGGACGGCCAGGCCTACCTGAAGCCCACCGGGTGGATCGCGGCGTCCGATGGCTTTCTGGTGCTGGACCACGATGTCGACGGGAGCGTCGATGGAGCCCGCGAGCTGTTCTCCAACCCCCTCATCGCCGATGCGGGAAAGGGGCTGCGCATCCTCGCCGCCTACGACGCCAATCAGGACGGACGCATCGACGTGCAAGACCCGGTGTTCAACCACCTGCGCGTCTGGCAAGACCTGGACCAGGACGGCAACAACACAGCGCCGCTGCCCTTGCCCGGCCGCCCGGATCAACGGGTGCAGGACGAGACCGGCGGCGTGCAAGAGCTGCGCCCCTTGACCGACCACGGCATCGTGGCTATCGACTACGCCAACCAGCGCCTGGAGATGGCCGACGGCTCCATGCGCCTGATCGGCACCCGCACGCTGGAGGCGGGCGACGAAGGCAGTCAGGCCTCGCTCCAGGGGGCGGGTGTCCGGCTGACCACCAGCAACGGCTCGCCACAGCTGTTCGTGCTGGAATTCGAGAGCAAGGACAAGACCTATGCCGGGCTGCAGATCGCTGCGGCCGGCGAGGTGCTCGGCGGCCCAGGGGCCGAGTTGTACGAAGACGCCACGGCCACGGCGTACAACCCGCTGCTGCCGGGGCAGCCTCGGGTCGAGGTCCTGCTGTCAGCCGCGCAACTGCTTCAGAACGACACCTGGGGCGGCGCCGACGGCATGTCGGCCCGCTTGCAGATCAGCGCGGTGCGCGCGGGTGCGCACGTTACCGTCAACCTGCGCCCGGATGGCGACATCAGCCTGTATCTGGAGCCTAACTACAACGGCCCGGCGGAGTTCTTCTACACCGTGGCCTTGCCCGGCCAGGAGTCGCTCATCCCGCCGCGGGAGGCGCGCGTGGAGCTGAACATCACACCGGTGAACGACGCGCCGGTGGTCACGCCGAACCACGCGCCGGACCGGCCCGTGTACGGCCATGAACCGATGCGCTGGCACGGGCTCCCGAGCGTGGTGTTCAGTGAGTTCGATCCCACCGAGGGCACCGTCCCTGGAGCGCCGCTCCACGAGCCTTACGTGGAAGCCATTCCCGCGCAGCCCATCTACGAAGCTCGCCAGGTGCCGACCGCGAATGGCGGGACAGGCATGGCGCTGGTTCAGGTCGGCAGCACGCCCGCGCACTCGATCACGCACGACACGCCTATCGGCTACCAGCGCGCCAACCACGGCCAGGTGCTGGCCACCGATCCCGATGGCAGCAGCTTCCGCTTCGAGGTGGTCAGCCAGCCCACCTACGGCAGCGCGATCGTGCAGGCGGACGGCAGCTGGTCCTATGTCGGCCGCCGGCCGCGCGCCTACCACGTGCCCGACCTCAACGGCGACGGTCGGACCGACTGGATCGCGCTGGCCGATGGAGAGCGCATTCCCGACGGCTACGTCTATCTCACCGACCCCAACACCGATTCCAACGCCTCCATCGGCGCGGAAACCGAGTCCTTTACCGACCCGTTCATCGTGCGCGTGGTCGACTTGTCCGATCCCACCGGCCGAACTTTCCAGGACGTGGAGCTGCACGGCACCCACTACGGGCCGCCGCCCCTGCCCGTCATCGCCTCGTCGGGCGGCAAGCCGATTTCCATCGACCTCGATGGCGATGGGTTTGCCTTCCAGGATGTCGATGATTCCAACGTGTTCTTCGACGTCAACGGTGACGGATGGCGGCGACGCACCGCATGGCCGGTACCCGGCGACGGCCTGCTGGTGTTCGACCAGGACGGTGACGGCCGCATCCAGCACCGCCATGAGATCGCCTTCGTCGCCCACGCACCAGAGCAGCAGACCGATCTGGCCGCGCTGCGGGTGGCATTCGACAGCAACGGCAACGGTCGGCTGGACAGCGGTGACGCAGGCTGGTTGCGCTTCGGCGTGTGGCTCGATGCCAATTCCGATGGCATCACCGATCCGGGCGAGCTTCGCAGCCTGGCGGATAGGGGCATCACGGCCATCGACCTCCAGAGCGACGGGCTCTTCCGCGTAATCGATGGCCAGACCGTGCACGGCGTGGCTCGCGCCGAGTTGGCGGATGGCGGCTTGCTGGCGCTGGCCGACGTCACGCTGCGGTACACCAACGAAGTGCAACTGCCCTCGCGTTCGCCGGATGGCGGCTCGACACGCACCACCGTTCTCGCGCCCGTGCGCAGCCCGCCGCAGGCGTTCACCGGCGGTGACGGGCCCGACCTGGCTGTTGGCGGCCCTGGCAGCGATGCCGCCTCGCTTGGAGCGGGGAACGACGTGTACATCGACGACGCTGGCGACGAGATGATCGATTCCGGCGACGGCGATGACCACGTGGTCACCGGCGGCGGAAACGACGTGGTCTTCGCCGGCTCCGGCAATGACACGGTCTTTGCGGGCCCTGGCAATGACCTGGTCTTCGGCGACGGAGAAGGCCAGGGCGGCAATGACCTGATCCTGCTGGGAGACGGCAACGACATCGCTTTCGGCGGCCCCGGCGACGACTTCATCGCGGGCGGCCCCGGCAACGACGTGATCAGCGGCGGCACCGCCGATGACATCCTTCTCGGGGAAGAGGGATCGGACGTCCTCTTCGGCGACGAGGGCGACGACGAGCTCTGGGGCATGGCCGGTGACGACGTCTTGTATGGCGGCGCGGGCAATGACCTCCTGGTGGGCGGCGAGGGCGCTGACATCATGGAAGGCGCCAGCGGGAACGACATCTACGAGGTCGATTCCGAGAGCGACCAGGTCATCGAGGCGCCTGGCGGCGGCACCGACAGGGTGCGCGCCCACGTTTCCTACACCTTGGGGGCCGAGCTCGAAGACCTGGAGCTTCTCGGTGCCGCCGTCGAGGGCACCGGCCATGCGGGCGACAACGTCCTGCGGGGCAACCGGCAGCGCAACACCCTGCGTGGTCTAGCGGGCAACGACCTGCTCGACGGCGGAGCGGGCGCGGACCGGATGGAGGGTGGCGAAGGCGACGACACCTACGTGGTCGACGACCTCGAGGACCTCGTGATCGAGCTCCCGGGCGAGGGCACCGACACCGTTCGCAGCCGCATCGACTGGCGCCTGGGCGAACACGTGGAGCACCTGGTGCTGGTCGGCGACCAACACATCAATGGCACCGGCAATGCGCTGCGGAACCGGATCACCGGCAACCCGGCCGCCAACGTGCTCGACGGCGGCGCGGGCGCCGACTGGCTGGCCGGCGGCAAGGGCGATGACACGTACGTCGTGGACGACGCAGGCGACGAGGTGATCGAAAGCGAGGGCGCGGGCGACGACACCGTGCGCGCATCCGTCGACCACACGCTGGCCGCGAACGTCGAAGCGCTGGTGCTCACGGGTGCAGCCATCGAGGGCCGCGGGAACGCGCTGGACAACAAGCTCGCGGGCAACGACCACGACAACCTGCTCGACGGCGGCGCCGGCGCGGACCGCATGGCCGGTGGCAAGGGCGACGACACCTACATGGCGGACGACGCTGGCGACGAGGTGGTCGAGCCCGAAGGCGGCGGCTACGACACCGTGCATGCTTCGGTGAACCATGCGCTGGCCGCGAATGTGGAGGCGCTGGTGCTCACCGGCTCGGCCACCGAAGGCCGGGGCAACGCGCGGGACAACCATCTCATCGGCAACGACTTGGCCAACCTGCTCGACGGCGGCGCCGGCGCCGACCGCATGGAAGGCGGCAAGGGCGACGACCACTACATCGTGGATGACGCGGGCGACGAAGTGGTCGAGGCCGAGGGCGGCGGCTACGACACCGTGCGTTCCTCGGTCAACCACGCGCTGGGCGCGAACGTGGAGGCGCTGGTGCTGACCGGCGCTGCCACTGAAGGCCGCGGCAATGCGCTGGACAACCGCCTCACCGGCAACGACCTCTCCAACCTGCTCGACGGCGGCGCGGGGGCCGACCGCATGGAAGGTGGCAAGGGCGATGACACCTACATCGTCCACGACGCGCGCGACCAGGTGGTCGAGCGCTTCAACGAAGGCCGCGACCGGGTGCTCGCCAGCCTGGGCTACACACTGCCCGATCATGTGGAAGACCTGGTGCTCACCGGCACGACCAATCTTTCGGGTTTCGGCAACGCCCTCGACAACCACCTGCACGGCAACAGCGGCAACAACCGGCTGGTGGGCGGCGCGGGCGATGACACCTATCACTACGCGCTGGGGGGTGGCCTCGACAGCATCGAGGACAGCAGCGGCATGGACACCATCCGCTTCGGAGCCGGCCTCAGCGCGCAGCGCATCGCCCTGCGTCTTGTCACGCGCAACGGCGAGGTCACTGCGCAGCTGCGCGTGCTCGATTCCGCCGGGCGCGAACAGCCCGGGCAGGGCATCGATGTCCGCATGCAGTCCACCGCCCGCGGCCTGGTGTCGCCGATCGAGCGCCTCGAGTTCGCGGACGGAAGCCGCTACGGCTGGGACGACCTGCTGGTCGGGCCCACCTCGCTCACCGGCACCTCAAGCGCCGACCTGCTGGCCGGCGGCCGGGGTGATGACGGGCTGCAGGGATACGGGGGCGACGACTGGTTGTACGGCGGTGCGGGCAACGACCGTCTCTACGGCAGCGCGGGCCGCGACCTGCTGTTCGGAGGCAGCGGCAAGGACCGCCTGTTTGGCGGCCATGACGACGACCTGCTGTTCGGTGGAGCGGGCGACGACGAGTCGTGGGGGGAGAACGGGGACGACTACCTGTGTGACCTCGCGGGCGACAACTTCCTCAGTGGCGGCAACCACCGCGACATCGTCCAGGCCGGAGCCGGCAACGACCGGCTGGACCTGGGCAACCACAACGACATGGGCGATGCCGGGGCGGGTGACGACGTCATCCGGGCAGGCAACGGCGACGATTGGGTGGCCGCCGGGCGCGGCAACGACTTCATTGACCTGGGCAACGGAGCGGATCTGCTGGCCTTCAACCGCGGCGACGGGGCCGACCGCGTGACCGGCGGCGGGCGTGGCAACGTGCTGAGCCTGGGCGGCGGCATCCGGCAGGAGGATCTGCGGCTGCGCCGGGCCGGTGACGACCTGGTGCTGGTCCTGGGCCAGGGAGACCGGCTCACCCTGGAGGACTGGTACCGGGGAGGTGGGCAGGGGTTCGGCCGACTGCAACTGGTGACGGCGGTCGTCAGCCAGGGCTCGGCGGCGAGCTATCAGCAGGTGGAGGTCTTCGACTTCGACCAGCTGGTGCGCTGCTTCGAACGGGCGCCTTCGTCAGCACGCACCGGCGAGGCCGGCTGGGCGGCGATGAATGCGTTGCTGGACGCCCACCTGGCCGACAGCCGCACGGCCGCCCTCGGCGGCGACCTCAGCTTCCAGTACCACACCACCGGCAGCCTGGCCGGCATCAGCCTCTCGGCGGCGCAACGCACGCTGGACGCCGGCGGCACGGCTTGGCAACACCTGAAGCCTCGCGCCGAGCTGGAGCAGGGCGCGGGGCATGTCCTGGCTTGAAGGAGCCACCGATGAGCGAGAACGCCCAAGCCCCATCAGGTGAAGCGCCAGACCTGCTGGCCCTCCAGGAGGAGGCGCCGGCCCGGATGCCGGCATGGGTGGGTTATGCGGTCGGAACGCTGGTGCTGTTGCTGTTCGCCTGGGCGGCCTTCGGACAGCTCGACATCGTGGCGACGGCCGAGGGCCGCCTGGTCCCGCGCAACCACAGCCGCGTCGTGCAACCTGCTGAGGCAGGGGTGGTTCACGAAGTGCTGGTACGCGAAGGGGATGCCGTTCATGCCGGGCAGGTGCTGATGCGAATGGACGGCACGCTCAGCCGCACGGAGCTCGACGTGCTGCAAGCCGAATCCGCCCTGCGCGAGGCCAGCCTGCGGCGCATTGACGCCGAGCTGCGCGACCAGCCCCTGCTGCCGCAGCAAGGCGAACCTGTCGAGGTGAGCGCCCAGGTGGGCGCGCAGTACCGGGCAAGGCGCCAAGCCTATATCGATGCCGTTTCCCAGGAAGAGGCGCAGGTCCAACGGACCCGCCACGAACTAGCCGCCGCGCGCGAGCAGCTGGCCAAGCTGCAGGCCACGCTGCCTTTGGTGAAACGCGCGGCGCAGGCCTATGAGCAGCTTGTCGGCGAAGGCTTCGTCTCTGAACTGGGAGCCCACGACAGGCTGCGGGAGCGCATCGCGGCTGAGCGCGACATGCAGGGGCAGCAGGCGATGGTGGCGGGGCTGCTGGCCAGCCTGGAACAGTCGGGGCACAGGCTGGCGCAGATCCGCAGCAGCTACGAGTCACAGTTGCTCGAGCAGCGCATGGGCTTGCTGTCGGAGCGCCAGCGCAGCCAGGGCGAGCTGCGCAAGCAGGGCTACCGCTCGGGGTTGCTGGAGTTGCGCGCTGCCGAAGACGGCACCGTGACCGACCTGGTCACCTACACGCCGGGCGCGGTCGTTCAGCCGGGGGTGGTCCTGATGAACCTGGTGCCGCGGCACGAACCGCTGTTCGCGGAAGTCGCCGTCCGCAACGAGGATGTCGGGTTCGTCGCTCCAGGGCAACTCGCCCGGGTGAAGCTGCTGGCCTACCCGTTCCAGAAATACGGCCTTCTCACCGGCAGGGTCGAGCTGTTGAGCGCGGACTCGGGCGCGGGCGATCCGCAGCGGGCGGCAACGCAGGGGCGTAGCCCCCACAGTTACCGGGCCTTGGTGCGCCTGGACACCCAGCAGTTGCGCGGGCTCGCTGGGGAGGTACTCAGCCTGGCGCCGGGCATGATGGTCCAGGCGGAAATCCACCAGGGCCGCCGCACGGTGCTTGAATACCTGCTGTCACCGGTGCGCCGGCTCGCCAACGAGGCCGCCCGCGAGCGGTGACCGCGGGCAAGGCATGGAAGGGCTCCGACGCCTCGAGTAGGCGTTGGCTGACGAACCGCCGAGCCAGGACATCCCAGCATTGCTACCTGACGTCACCAGGGGCAACCAATGGAAAGAACAGTTGAGGGACACAACCGGCTGATGCCGCAATGAGGGCAACATGCAGGTTGTGATTCTGGCCGGCGGGTACGGCACCCGCATCAGCGAAGAAAGCGCCGTCCGGCCCAAGCCGATGGTCGAGATCGGAGGACGACCCATCCTCTGGCACATCATGAAGATCTACCTGGCCCATGGCCTGAACGACTTCGTGATCTGCTGTGGCTACAAAGGCCACATGATCAAGCAGTTCTTCCGGGACTACGCACTCGATGGCGCCGACGTGCGCTTCGACATGCGAGAGAACACCACCACCTTGCTGCGCACGTCCAACGAGCCGTGGCGGGTGACCCTGGTCGATACCGGGCTCGAAACCATGACCGGTGGTCGCCTGCGGCGCGTCGCGCCTTACCTGAACGAGGGACCGTTCTGTTGCACCTACGGTGACGGCGTGGGCAACGTGGACATCACCCGCCTCGTGGCCTTCCACCGGCAGCAGGGCGTGCAGGCCACGGTCACGGCCGTGCAGCCGCCGGGACGCTTCGGTGCCTTCACGCTGCCGGCCGACAGTCATCGCATCGGCAGTTTCAAGGAGAAGCCCGGTGGCGACGGCGCCTGGATCAATGGCGGCTTCTTCGTGCTGGAGCGCGAGGTGCTCGACCTGATCGAGGATGAGTCCACCGTCTGGGAGCGCGAGCCGATGGAGCGCCTGGCCGGCTCGGGCCAGCTGGCCGCCTTCCGGCACGAGGGCTTCTGGCAGCCCATGGACACGCTGCGCGACAAGCAGACCCTGGAATCGCTGTGGAGCAGCGGCCAGGCGCCGTGGAAAGTCTGGTGAGGAGGCCCGCCCCATGATCTTCACGCCCACCCCACTGGCCGGTGCCATGCTGGTCACGCCTGAGCGCCGGCAGGACGCACGCGGCTGGTTCGCGCGCATCTACTGCGAGAAAGAGTTCGCCGCGCGCGGCCTGCCCGAGCGGATGGTTCAGACCAACCTGTCGCTGACCCGGCGCGCCGGTACGTTGCGGGGCATGCATTTCCAGCACGAACCGCACGCCGAGGACAAACTCGTGCGCTGCGCGCGCGGTGCCATCTGGGACGCCATCGTCGACCTGCGCCCGCAGTCGCCCACCTACTGCCAGTGGTACGGTGCCGAGCTGAGCGAGGACAACGGCCGCATGCTGCTGGTGCCCAAGGGTTTTGCCCACGGCTTCGTCTCGCTGACCGACGATGCCGCCGTCACCTACCAGGTGTCGGCCTTCTACGAACCACAGGCCGAAGGCGGCGTGCGCTTCGACGATCCGGCTTTCAAGATCGAGTGGCCGGTGCCCGTGCTGGACATGTCCGACAAGGACCGCAACTGGCCCGCCTACCAGCGAAAGGAGCCGCGGTGATCCTGGTCGACAAGGCGCTCGAGCAGCGGGCGCTCGAAGGAAGGCCCATCCGCGTCGGCCTGGTGGGGGCGGGCTTCATGGCCCGTGGCGTGGCGCTGCAGATCGCGCTGTCCGTGCCCGGCATGCGGGTCGCGGCGATTGCCAATCGCACGCTGGACAACGCCCACCGCGCCTACCGCGAAGCCGGCATCGACGGCGTGCGGGAGGTCGCCAGCGTGGGCGAGCTGGAGCGCTGCATCGAGGCGGGCACGCCGGCGGTGACGCAGGATGCGCTGCTGCTGGCGCGGGCTCACGGCATCGACGCCATCGTGGAAGTGACCGGCACCATCGAAGAGGCCGCGGCGGTCACGCTGGAGGCGATCGAGCACCGCAAGCACGTGGTGCTGATGAACGCCGAGGTCGACGGCACCGTCGGACCCATCCTCAAGACCTACGCCGACCGCGCGGGCGTGGTGCTCACCAACGCCGACGGCGACCAGCCCGGCGTGATGATGAACCTGTACCGCTTCGTCAAGGGCATCGGCGTCAAGCCGGTGCTGTGCGGCAACATCAAGGGCCTGCATGATCCCTATCGCAATCCGACCACGCAGGCCGGGTTCGCGAAACAGTGGGGCCAGAACCCGTCGATGGTGACCTCGTTCGCCGATGGCACCAAGATTTCGTTCGAGAACGCCATCGTCGCCAACGGCACCGGCATGCGGGTGGCCAAGCGCGGGATGCATGGGCACACCGTCGCGGCCGGCACGCCCATCCAGCAGGTCGGCGAGTGCTATCCGCTGGCCGACTTGCTCGAAGGGCCCGGCATCGTCGATTACGTGGTGGGCGCCATGCCCGGCCCCGGCGTCTACGTGCTGGGCACGCACGACCACCCGCAGCAGCGCCATTACCTCGACCTGTACAAGCTGGGCAAGGGGCCGCTGTACTGCTTCTATACGCCCTACCACCTGTGCCACTTCGAGGTGCCCAACACCGTCGCTCGGGCGGTGCTCTTCGGCGATGCGGCGCTCACGCCCCTTGGCGGCCCCTGCGTCGAAGTGGTGGCCACGGCCAAGACGCCGCTCGAGGCCGGCGCCGTGCTCGACGGCCTGGGCTGCTACATGACGTACGGCCTGGCCGAGAACGCCGACACCGCGCGGCGCCAGGACCTGCTGCCCATCGGGCTGGCCGAGGGCTGCCGGCTCAAGCGCGCGGTCGCGAAAGACGAGGTGCTGGGCTTCGACGATGTCGAACTGCCGCCCGGGCGCTTGTGCGACCGCCTCTGGCGTGAGCAGATGGAGCGCTTCTTCCCCCAACACCTCTCCACCACGAGGAACGCATGAAACTTCTGGTCACCGGCGTCGAAGGCTATATCGGCTGCCTGCTCGCTCCTTATCTGCAGGCCCGCGGCCACGACATCGTCGGCCTGGACACGGGCTATTACCGGGACGGCTGGCTGTTCAGCGACCGCAGCCTGGTGCCCGGGTTCCCGCGAACCATCAACCGTGACATCCGCCAGATCCAGGCCGAGGACCTGCGCGGGGTGGAGGCCGTGGTGCACCTGGCCGAGCTGTCCAACGACCCGTTGGGCGAGAACGTGCCGGAGCTCACCTACGAGATCAACCACAAGGCCTCGGTGCGCCTGGCCGAGCTGGCCCGGGCCGCCGGCGTGCAGCGTTTCGTCTACACCTCGTCGTGCAGCGTGTACGGCGTGGCCGATGGCGCCGAGCCCATGACCGAGCTGTCGCCGACCAACCCGCAGACCGCCTACGCCAAATGCAAGACGCTGGTCGAGCGGGACGTGGGTGCGATGGCGGCCCCGGGCTTCTCGCCGACCTTCCTGCGCAACGCCACGGCCTACGGCGCCTCGCCGCGCATGCGCTTCGACATCGTGCTGAACAACCTGTGCGGCATTGCCGCCACCAGCGGTCGCATCGCCATGACGAGCGACGGCACGCCTTGGCGACCGCTGGTGCACGTGCTGGACATCTGCGAGGCGGTCGCCTGTGCCTTGGATGCGCCGGCGGACGCGGTGCACAACGAGGTCTTCAACGTGGGCCACGATGCCGACAACTACCAGGTGCGCGATATCGCGCGGATCGTGGCCGAGGTGTTCCCCGGCTGCGAACTGAGCTTCGGCCCGGCCGGTGCCGACAACCGCAGCTACCGCGTGAGCTTCGCCAAGATCCACTCGCAGCTGCCGGGCTTCCGCTGTGGCTGGGACGCGCGTCGCGGCGCGCGCCAGCTGCACGAGGTGTTCACCCGCATCAAGCTGGACGAGGCCGGGTTCGACGCGCGTCCGTTCACCCGCCTGAAGCAGCTGCGTTACCTGTCGCATACCGGCCAGATCGACGATCGGTTCTTCTGGACGCATTGAGCGAACTGACACGCCGATGTACCGCGACGACATGACGCCCCACGGCCCTCGACCGCCCCGCATCCTGTTCGTGGTGATGTCGGCCGTGGCTCCGGCCGCCACGGTGGACCAGCTCGCCCGGGCGCTCGCGCCGCACCGGGTGCTGGTGCACCACGATTTTTCGCAGCAACCGTCGTTCCGGCTCGCCTCCCCCAACGTGAGTTTCGTGACCGATCCGAAGCGCACCGGCTGGGGCGTCTTCGGCTTCGTCGATGGCATCTTCCATTCGCTGCGCCAGGCCCTGGCGGAGCACGATTTCGACTACCTGCAGCTGCTCAGTCCGAGCTGCCTGCCGATCAAGCCGGTGTCCGAGTTCGAGGCCTACGTGCAGGGGGCGGCGGACGCGCACTTCGACTGCATCGACATCCTGGAGGACCGCGACGCCCTGATGTCCGTGGGCTACCGGGCCTTCACGGCCGAGGGCAGCTTCCTGCATCGCCTCACGCGTCGGCTGGCCAACGAGTTCTTCGGCCAGGAGTACGGTCGCCGCGACGAAGCGGGTATCTGGCTGCGCACCGGTGGGCGCCGCGGCGTGGTGCCCTGGATGGCGCTGCGCCTGATGCGGGTCCTGAGCGTCCCGACCGTCGGCCGGCACCTGTTCAATGACTCCTTTCGGCCGTACTACGGATCGACCTGGTTCGGCGCGCGCCGCCACGTGGTGCGGCGGATGATCGAAGGGTTCGACGTGCCAGGTGTGCGCGAACAGTTCAGCCGCATGCGCATCGCCGAGGAGTTCCTGGTGCCCACGCTGCTGATGCAGGCCGGGGGCGTCAAGGGCCCGATCAACCACTACGTGCATGTCTTCGACGAGGCGCATCCCGGCCAATTGGTCGAGGAACACGTGGAGATGCTGCGCGCCAGCCCGGCCTACTTCGCCCGCAAATTTCCAGCCGAGGTCGGCACGCGGGTGCGCTGGCGGGTCCTGTCCGAGCTGTGCCGGTGCCCGATGGCCGCCGCGGTGTCCGCGCCGGAGTCCGCGCCCGCGCCACGCGGCGAGGCCGCCGCCCCGGCGCAGCCCGACGAGTCGCCCGCCCATCCGGTGATGCAGCGCCCGGGATCGGCCGCGGCCTAGCGGGTTTCAGCGGACTAGCGCAAGGCTGGGCCGGGTCGTGCCGGCCCCTGGAGCCAGGCGGCGAACAGCACCAGCGCCGCCACCATGAACACCATGCCGCCGGGCACCCACATGATGAGTCCGCCGAGTTGCTGGTCCTCCAGCGCGGTGAAGCCCCAGCGCGGCGCCGTGGCGTCGTACACGGGGTACCAGACGCGGCTGGAGAAGGTCAGCAGGGCTCCCAGCGCGGAGGTGTGCAGCACGGTCGTGAACAGATAGAGCACCGCCATGCCCTGGCGGACGCGTCCGCCGTGGCCCTGCAACAGCGCCCACCAGAACACCAGCGCGCCGATGAAGAACGAACTGTGCTGCAGGTCGTGCACCCATGGATGGCGCACCGCCGCCTGGAACAGCGGAGGCGCGTGCCAGACCCACAGCACCACCGCATGCACCCACCAGGCGGCCATCGGGCGGGTGAGCACGCGCATGCTCCAGGACAGCCCGAGCACCCGCGCCAGCTGCGCCGAGCCCGGCCGCCAGGCGGCGGGCAACCCCCAGACCAGCGCCCCCAGCGGGCGCGAGATCACCAGCAAGGGCGCGGCCACCAGCATCACCACCTCGTGCTGCACCATGTGCACCCAGAAGAGTTCTTCGCCCAGGGCATCGAGCGGCGAGAGGATGGACAGGCCCAGCGCCAGCCAGCCCGCCAGGAAGCAGCCGGCCTGCACCCCACTCACGCCGGCGCCGGCACGCGCCTGAAGCCACAGCCGCGCGATCCCGGCCAGCACCAGCAGCCCGGGCAGCCCCCACAGCAGCCACAGCCAGGGCTGCGTGCTCCACGCATTCCAGAGGGTGTGCCCGTCCAGCCCGGGCACGACGTGGGCACTGGCAGTGACGGGGAAGGCGAGGGACAAGAGCCCGCCGGCGGTCTTCGGCAGACGGCAGGGTCCGCAGGGGGACGTGATGGCCATGGGGTCAGCTTTTCGGTTCGGGCGCAGCGAATATCTCGCCACGATGGGCCGTATTCCGTGCGCGGGGTCAGCTCGCGCTGCCCGTGGTGCGCAAGACCGCGAAATTTTCGCCTCGGCGCTGAAGCGCAATCGCAATGCGCTTGAGCATCGCAAAGCCCCATGGTGCGCACCGCCCGGGCCGCCGCGCAGCGGCAGGCCCCTCCGGCGGCAACCGCGGAACCGGCTTTTGCCGGGCCGCTGGTTGTGCCCCCTCGAGGGGCAAGCGCCGGGAGGCGCTTCGGGGGTGGTCCTTTACTTCCAGACCTCTTGCGCCGTCTCGATCACCAGCCGCAGCTTGCTGCGCTGCGCTTCGACCGCGATGTTGTTGCCGTGCACGGTGCTGGAGAAGCCGCACTGGGGCGACAGCGCCAGCTGGTCGAGCGGTGCGTACTTGGCGGCTTCGTCGATGCGGCGCTTGAGGTCGTCCTTGCTTTCGAGCTGGCCGAACTTGGTGGTCACCAGGCCCAGCACCACGGTCTTGCCCGGCTTGAGGTAGCGCAGCGGTCGGAAGTCGCCCGAGCGCTCATCGTCGTACTCGAGGAAGAACGCGTCGATGTTCATCTCGCTGAGCAGCGCCTCGGCCACCGGCTCGTAGTTACCGGCTGCGGCATGGGTGCTCTTGAAGTTGCCGCGGCACAGGTGCATGGCCAGCAGCATGCCTTCGGGCTTTTGCGCCACCACCTTGTTGATGAAGCCGGCATAGCGGTGTGGCAGCTCGTTGGGATCGTCGCCACGCTGGCGCGCGGCCTCGCGCATCTTCTCGTCGCACAGGTAGGCGAGGTTGGTGTCGTCCATCTGCACGTAGCGGCAGCCCGCCTGGTGGAGCGAACGCAGCTCGTCGCCGTAGGCTTGCGCCACGTCGTCGTAGAAGGCCGGATCGAGCTCGGGATAGGCCTCGCGGCTGATGCCGGCGCGGCCGCCGCGGAAGTGCAGCATGGTGGGCGAGGGGATGGTCACCTTCGGGGTGCAGCCGGCGGCCACCTGCGACTTGAGGTATTCGAAGTCGGCCTTCTGGATGTCCTTGGCATGGCGCACCTTGTCCACCACGCGGATGACGGGCGGCGCCAGTTCCTCCGTGCCGTCGGCCTTCTTGATCGTCACCGGGATATCGGTCTTGACGCCGCCGAGCTGCTCGAGGAAGTCGATATGGAAATAAGTACGGCGGAACTCGCCGTCGGTGATGCTCTTGAGGCCGACGTCCTGCTGGAAGCGCACGATTTCGGCGATGGCCTTGTCCTCCACTTCGCGCAGTTGCTCGGCGGATATCTCACCCAGGGCTTTCTGCTCGCGCGCATCGAGCAGGTACTTGGGGCGCAGGAAGCTGCCCACATGGTCGTAGCGGGCTGGGAGTTGCATCATGGGCTGTCGTCCTCGTCGTCGTTGGTATGGGAAAAGAAAAAAGGCCCTCCGCCAACGGGAGGGCCTGGTGTCCAGGTCAGAGATCGAGCACCAGCAGCGGGCCCTTGGCCCGCGAGCAGCAGGGTGTGAACTGGTCGTTGGCCGCTTTTTCCTCGTCGGTGAGGTACAGGTCGCGGTGGTCGCATTCGCCTTCGAGCACGCGGGTCAGGCAGGTGCCGCACACGCCTTGCTCGCAGGAGACCAGGATCTCCACGCCGTGCTCACGCAGCGCGTCGGTGACGCTGGTGTCGGCCGGGATGGTGTAGGTCTTGCCGCTGCTGGCCAGGCGCACCTGGAATTCCTTGTCGCCGCTGGTGTCCTGCGGGGCGGCGCCGAAGTACTCCAGGTGGATGCGGTCGGCCGGCCAACCCTTGGACTTGGCCGTCTGGACCACGAAGTCGATGAAGCCGGTGGGGCCGCAGACGTACAGGCGCGTACCCGCGGGCTGCGCTGCCAGCACGCCGGGAAGGTCGAGCTTCTGGGCGGCGTCGCCATCGTCGAAGTGCAGCCGGGTGCGGTCACCGAAGTTGGCCACCTCGTCGCGGAAGGCGGTGCGCTGCGGCGAACGGGTGCTGTAGTGCAGCTCGAAGCTGGCGCCGGTGGTCTGCAGGCGCTGGGCCATGCAAAGCAGGGGCGTGATGCCGATGCCGCCGGCCAGCAGCAGCGTGTGCGGCGCGTGTTCCAGCGGGAAGTGGTTGCGCGGCTCGCTGATGGTGATGACGTCGCCTTCCTTGATCTGCTCGTGCATGCAGACCGAGCCGCCGCGCGAGGCGGGGTCGCGCAGCACGGCGATCCGGTACAGGTGCTGCTCCGCCTGGTCGTTGCACAGGGAGTACTGGCGGACCATGCCGTTGGGCAGGTGCACGTCGATGTGCGAGCCGGCGCTGAACGGGGGCAGGGGGGACCCGTCGACGCGGACGAGTTCGAAACTGTCGATGCCTTCGGCTTGGGCGAGGCGGCGCTGGACTTTGACTTGCATACTGGGCTCCCCCCCGAAGCGGCCACCGGGCCGCCTCCCCCCAAGGGGGGGCGCCACCGGTGGCCCGGCGAAGCCGGTTCCACGGTGGCACTGGTGAGGGCTGCCGCCGTTCGGCGGCGCCCCCCCGCTGCGCGGGCCTGGTTCTCGCTTAAGGGATCTGTGGTTAAGCGGGTTGCGTTTGGCGGCTCGATTGTGCCTGCGTCTGGCCCCCACCCTGGCGCTCCTCGTCGAGGATGCGCTCGATGATGCGGCGCGACTGGACGCCGCCGGCGTCGATGTTGAGCATCAGCAGGCGGCGGTCGGGATAGCGGCTGAGGTTCTGCTGCTGCGCTTCGAGTACCGCGGTGTCTTCGGCGAACACCGCGCCCTGGCCCTGCTTGATCTGCGCGGTGAAGTTCTTGTCCTTCACGTTGTAGTTGCGGGCCATGCCCCAGAAGTACCACATGCTGGTCTCCGTCTCGGGCGTGAGGAAGTCCACCACGATGCTCGACACCTTGAACTTCGGGTCGGCGTTGTAGCCGCCATGGCCGGCCAGGGCCACGCCCACTTCGATCAGCACGTGGCTGGGCGGATAGAAGTGGCACACCTGCCAGCGGTCGACCGGCTGGTCGTCGGGCAGGCCGTTGCCGCGCAGGTTGGAGCGCCAGAAGGGCGGCGCCATCACGTTGTCCATGTAGCGGCTGGTGATGACGTGGTCGCCCTCGGTGCGGGTGGACACGGGCGTCTCGTCGATCTCCTTCTGGCCGATGCTGGTGGTGTGCACGTAGGTTTCGTGCGTGAGGTCCATCAGGTTGTCGATCATCAGGCGGTAGTCGGCCTTCACGTGGTAGAGGCCGCCGCCATAGGCCCAGTCAGGACTCTCGGCCCACTCGAGGTGGTGCAGCTTGGACGGATGGGCCTGGGCCGGGTCACCGGGCCAGACCCAGATGAAGCCGTAACGCTCGATGACCGGGTAGCTCTTGATGGCCGGGAAGCCCCCGACGCGCTGGCCGGGCATCGCCGCCGTGCGGCCGTCCGCGCCCATCACCAGGCCGTGGTAGCCGCACACCAGCTTGCCTTCGCACACGGTGCCCAGCGACAGCTGCGCCCCACGGTGGGGGCAGAAATCTTCCAGCGCGGCAACCTTGTCGCCCTCGGCGCGGTAGATCACCATGGGCTCGCCGCAGATCATGCGGCCCAGGGGCTTGCTGTCGATTTCGTCGGGTGTGCAGGCGACGTACCAGGCGTTCTTGGGAAACATGGCGAGGTCCAGATGGGTGAAGAAGGGAAGACGCGATTATGGTCTTCGGCATACCAGCTGTATACAGAAAACCAAGGAGAACACTCTGAAACTGCCGGTTCGGCCGGTTTTGGGGCAATTATTCGATTTTTCATGGGTATAGTGAATACATGACAGCCCAGCTTGAACGCGAAGAGCTACGCCCCCTCGACGTCGAACCCACCGGCTCCCAGGCCGTCAAGGCCCTGTTGAGGCTTCGGGAAATGGTGCTGGCCGGCGAGCTGGTGCCGGGTGCCCGGATTGCCGAGCTGACCCTGGTCGAGCGCATCGGCATGTCGCGCACGCCGATTCGCGCGGCACTGATGCGGCTGGAGCAGGAAGGCCTGCTGGAGGCCCTGCCCAACGGTGGCTACGCGGTACGCACCTTTTCCGAGCGCGACGTCGTCGACGCGATCGAGCTGCGGGGTACGGTGGAGGGCCTGGCGGCGCGGCTGGCAGCCGAGCGGGGCGTCGCGCCCGTGGTGCTGTCGGAGGCCCGCGGTTGCCTAGACGGCATCGACGCCCTGCTGCATGAATCGGCGCTGGACGACGATGCCTTCAACCGCTACGTGGCGCTGAACGCGCGCTTCCACCAGCTGATGGCCGAGATGGCCGGCAGCCGCACCATCGCCCGCGAACTCGAGCGCGTGGTTCGCCTGCCGTTCGCCTCGCCCTCGGCCTTCGTGATCATGCAGGCCAATTCGCCGCAGGCGCGCGACATGCTGGTGGTGGCTCAGGACCAGCATCGGCAGGTGCTGGACGCCATCGAGCAGCGCGCCGGCACGCGGGCCGAGGCCATCATGCGCGAGCACTCGCGCCTGGCGCAGCGAAACCTGCGCGAGGCGGTGCGCAGCCATAACCTGGACCAGATGCCGGGGGTGCGCCTGATCCGGAAGAACGCTTGAAACTATCGGCCGCCCCCAGGGAATCCCAGGGGCTGAAACCCAGCATCACTGAAGCACAATCCGCACGTTTCGCGCATGTCCAAGGGCGTGCACCCAGCGGAAACGAAATCATTCCTTGCATTGGAGACACCATGAAAAAACCTGTGTTGCGCACCTTGTATGCCGCCGCCGCGATGGCGCTGGTCGCCGGCTCCGCCTCCGCCCAGGAGGTGGTGCTGAAGTTCCACCACATCTGGCCCACCGCCGCCATGGCGCCCCAGAAGGTCATCGGGCCCTGGTGCGACAAGATCGCCGCCGAGTCCAACAACCGCATGCGCTGCCAGCTGCTGCCGGCCATGTCGGGCGGCGGCACGCCGCCGCAGCTGGTCGACCGCGTCAAGGACGGCGTGGACGACCTGGTCGTCACGTTGCCGGGCTACACCGCCGGTCGCTTCCCCAAGATGGAAGTCTTCGAGCTGCCCTTCATGGTGGCGTCGGCCGAGCAGGGCGCCCGCGCCTCATGGGACTACCTGGACAAATACGCCAAGGATGAATTCCCCGGCACCAAGATCCTGGCCACCTGGGTCCACGACCCCGGCTTCGTGCACGCCTCGTCCAAGGCGATCAACAAGCTCGAGGACTTCCGCGGCATGAAGATGCGCGCGCCCACCCGCCAGACCAACAAGCTCCTGGGCAAGCTCGGCGCCACCCCGGTGGGCATGCCGGTGACCGGCGTGGCCGATGCGCTCTCCAAGGGCACGATCGACGGTTACGTGCTGCCCTGGGAGGTGATCCCGGCGTTCAAGCTGCACGAGATGACCAAGTTCCACACCGAGACCGACCCGTCGCGCCCGGCCCTGTACACCGCCGGCTTCATCTTCGCGATGAACCAGGCCAAGTACGACAGCCTGCCGCCCGACCTGAAGAAGGTGATCGACAACAACTCCGGCGCACAGTTGTCGCGCCAGATCGGCCGTATCTGGGACGAAAGCCGTCCGCCGGCGCGCAAGCTCGCCGAGGAGCGTGGCAACAAGTTCATCCAGCTCAATGCCGCCGAGACCGACCGGTGGGTGAAGGCCAGTGCCAGCCTGCACGATGAGTGGGTCAAGGACATGGACAAGCGCGACAACAAGGGCGCCCAGATGTACAAGGACGCGAAGGACCTGCTGTCCAAGTACCGCGACGCCAAGTAAAACGGGAACCAGGCCCGAAGCAGCGCCGGCCACGGGCCGGCGTTTTCATGTGCGCGAGGAGAAGACGATGTTGAAGGGATTGAGGGCGCTGACCATGTGGTTCGCGGTGGTCGGGGCGGCCGTGGCGCTGGCGGTGGCCGTCATGGTCACCTGGAGCGTGATCGGCCGCGCGATCTGGCTGGAGCCGGTCCAGGGCGATGTCGAGCTGACCCAGCTGGGGATCGCGTTGTCCATCTCGCTGTGCATCCCCTGGTGCCAGCTGAAGGGCGCCAACATCATCATCGACTTCTTCACCCAGAAGATGCGGACCTCGGCCATCCGCCGGCTCGATGGATTCGGCTGCCTGATGATGGCCGCCACCTATGCGCTGCTGGGCTGGCGCACCTCGGTGGGCGCCATCGGCGTGCGCGAGTCCATGGAGGCCACCATGATCCTGGACCTGCCCATGTGGTGGGCCTATGCGGCGCTGGCGCCAGGGCTGGCGCTGGCGTGCCTGGTGGCGCTGGTGCAGATGGTGCTGCACTTCACCCAGAGCCCGTTGGGTCCGCTGGAAGGAGCCAACGCATGAGCGCGACCGCCATCGGGTTGATCATGTTCGGCGCCATGCTGGGGCTGATGGTGATCCGCGTGCCCATCGCGGCCGCAATGTTCATTCCGGGGGCGCTGGGGTATTTCGCGCTCACGGGTGCCGACCCCCTGCTGAACCTGCTCAAGGGCAGCGCGGTGGCCCGGCTCACGGTGTACGAGCTGAGCGTCATCCCGCTGTTCCTGCTGATGGGACAGTTCGCCACGCAGGGCGGACTCAGCCGCGACTTGTTCCGCGCCGCCGCCGCCTTCATCGGGCACATCCGGGGCGGGCTTGCGATGGCAGCCATCCTGAGCGCCGCCGCGTTCGGCGCCGTGTGCGGATCATCGGTGGCCACCTCGGCCACCATCACGCAGGTGGCCTACCCGGAGATGAAGGCCCACGGCTACCACGGTCGGCTGTCCACCGCCACGTTGGCCACTGGCGGAACGCTGGGCATCCTGATACCGCCTTCGGTACCGCTGGTGATCTACGCCATCCTCACCGAGCAGAACATCGCCAAGCTTTTCGCTGCCGCCATGGTGCCCGGCATCCTGGCCACGCTGGGCTATCTGGCGGTGATCGCCATCTATTGCCGTGTCAGGCCCGACCTGGCGCGGCCCAGCGAGCCAACCGTCTGGGGCGAGCGATTCCGGGCGCTGGGTTCGATCTGGCCCATCGTGGCCATCTTCCTGGTGGTGTTCGGCGGCATTTATGCGGGCATCTTCTCGCCGACCGAAGGGGCGGCCATCGGCGCCTTGCTCACCTTCCTCATGGCGGTTCTGCGCGGCGAACTGGGTTTCCGGAAGTTCATCCATGCGCTGATCGCCACCGCCGAGACCACCGCCATGGTGTTCCTGATCTTCCTGGGCGCGGACATGATGAACACGTCCCTGGCGCTCACCGAAATGCCCGCACGCGTGGCCGACTGGGTGACGAGCTTGCCGGTGTCGCCGCTGCTGGTGGTGTCGGCCGTGCTGCTGCTCTACGTGGTGCTGGGCTGCGTGATGGACGAGCTGTCCATGCTGCTGCTGACGATCCCGGTGATCTTCCCGGCGGTCATGAGCCTGGACATCTGGGGCCTCGCACCGGACGCCAAGGCCATCTGGTTCGGCGTGCTGGTGCTCGTGACGGTGGGCATCGGGTTGATCATGCCGCCCGTGGGGTTGAACGTTTACGTGGTCAACAACCTGGCGCCCGACGTGCCGATGGTGGAGACCTACAAGGGCGTCTTCCCGTTCCTGGCCTGGGACCTGCTGCGCGTGCTGCTGCTGCTGTTCTTCCCCGGGATCACGCTCTACCTGATCCAGGTTTTCTTCTAAAGTGTCTGGCTCCCCCCCATCCAAGAAGGTCACGCAATGACTCAACGACGTCAATTCATCCTGCAGGCCGGCGCGATCGGCAGCGCCCTGTTGCTGCCGGCCCTGGGCCGCGCCCAGTCAAGCAACTTCCCCAACAAGACCGTGCGCATCGTGGTTCCGTTGGCACCCGGCGGTGCCGCCGACATCACGGCCCGCACGATCGCGCAGGCGATCTCGGGTCCGCTGGGGCAGTCGGTGATCGTCGAGAACCGTCCCGGAGCCGGCGGCGTGATCGCCGGCGAAGCGGTCGCCCGGGCCGACGATGGCCACACCCTGCTGCTGATCTCCAGCGGCACGGCCGTCAGCGAGGCCCTGTTCAACAAGCTGCCGTTCGACACCTTGAAGGACTTCGCTCCCGTGGCCCAGCTGGCCACGTTCAACCTGGGCCTGGTGGTGGCGCAGGACAGCCCCTTCAAGAACCTCAACGACCTGCTCGCCTACGCCCGTGCCAACCCCGGTCGCCTGAACATCGGAACGCCCCAGCTCGGCACCACCCAGCACCTGGCCGGTGAGCTGTTCAAGAGCACGGCCAACCTCGACGCCCAGATCGTGCCGTTCAACGGCACCCCCGCGCTGATCAACGCCCTGCGTGGCAAGCAGGTCGATGTGGGCGTGGACATCCTGGGTCCGCTGATGGGCCAGATCAAGGGCAACTCGCTGCGCACCCTCGCGGTCATGGGCGAGAAGCGCGAGCCGGGCCTGCCCGATGTGCCTACCGTGCGCGAAAGCGGCGGCCCGCTGGCCAGCTTCAACGCCACCTCCTGGAACGGCCTGGCCGTGCCCGCCAAGACGCCGCCCGCGCAGGTCGAACGCCTGAACAAGGCCATCAACGAGGCGCTGAACCAGCCCGAGGTTCGCCAGAAGCTGGCCGAGCTCACGCTGCAAGCACAGCCCAGCACGCCCAAGCAGCTCGGCGAGCTGCTGGCCAGCGACATCAAGAAGTGGGCGCAGGTGATCGAGCGCGCCAAGATCCCGAAGCAGTAAGCGGGAGGCCTCGATGGACATCCGTCGTATCGGCGTCGTCGGGTATGGCGAGGTCGGCAAGATCTTCAGCGCCGGATTGCTCGGCCAGGCGGGCGTGGATTCGGTGAGCGCCTGGGACACGAAGTTCGTGGCCGGCAGCGCATCGCGTGAAGCCGAACTCGCTCACGCGAGCTCGGTGGGCGTGCAGGCCCAGCCATCCATGCAGGCCCTGTGTGAATCGTGCGACCTGGTGATCTCCGCGGTCACCGCGTCCAACACCTTGGCCGTGGCCTGCGAGGCGGCCGGGTTCATGGGGCCCGCAGCGGTGTTCCTCGACCTGAACTCCGCATCGCCCGGGACCAAGCAGCAGGCCGCGGCCGCCATCGAGGCTCGCGGCGCGTCCTACGTCGAGGCGGGCGTGATGACCTCGGTGCCGCCCTACGGCATCCGCGTGCCCATGCTGCTGGGTGGCGCACGGGCGGCCGAGCTCGCGCCTCGGCTGGTCGGATGGGGCATGGACGCCAAGCCGGTATCCGACAAGCTCGGCGTGGCCAGCGCCATCAAGATGTGTCGCAGCGTGATGATCAAGGGGCTGGAGGCCTTGGTCATCGAGAGCTACAGCACGGCCCGCCGATACGGCGTCGAAGACCACGTGCTGCCCACGCTGGCGGAGACGTTTCCGTCGATCGACTGGCAGCAGCAGGGCGCCTATTTCTTCAGCCGGGTGGTGCAGCATGGCAAGCGCCGGGCCGAGGAAATGCGCGAGTCGGCCAACACCGTGCGCGAAGCCGGGTTCGAGCCGCTGATGACGGCGGCCATCGCCGACAAGCAGCAGTGGGTGGCGGACCAGGCGGCAGCGGGCGTGTTCGAAGGCGTGGACAAGAACGGCCGTTGGCAGGATTACGCCGACCGGCTGCTCGCCGCGCGCAAGTGAACCCGCCAAGCCGCCGGATCAGTCCGCGCGGTCGGGTCGCCTCGAACGGCCCGAGCCGAAGCGCCACCAGGGCAGTTCCGCGCTGAGGCTCAGCACGTCGCCGCTGCGGCGCGGCGTGTAGCCGGGTAGCCGTTCCAGGCGCTGCTGCCATGCCGGCGTCGACAGCACCTGCCGCAGCCTGCGCAGGGGCGGCGTCTCCAGCGTGGACTTCAGGCACACCAGGAAATAGTCCTCCTGCACCAGCGGTACGAAGCCCATGGCGGCGGCGCGCGCCGCGGCCTCGGTGGCCAGGCCCGCGTCGGCCTCGCCCGATGCCACGGCCTGCACCACGGCCGCATGCGAAGGTTCGGTGCGATCCCAGCCGGCCACGGCGCGCGGTTCGAGCCCCGCGTCCAGCAGCATCTGCTCGGCCAGCAGGCGCGTGCCTGTGCCCAGAGGCCGGTTCACGTAACGCAAGCCCTGCCGCGCCACCTGCGCCAGGCTTGCGATGCCCAGCGGGTTGCCCGGCGTCACCACCAGTCCCTGCCAGCGCCGAGCGAATCCGATGATCTTGTGCAGCCCCGGCTTGAGCAGCGGCTGGTATTGGCGCTGCGCCAGCGTGCCGGCGGCGGGCGATGGCGGGGTATGGAAGCCGGCCAGCGTGCAGCGGCCCTGGTTCAGCGCCGCGATGGCGTCGACACTGCCGACGAAGCGGATGTCCAGGTGCAGTCCCCCGGCGGCCGCGTGTTCGCGCAGGGCCGCGATGCCGTCGTCGTGGCTGGCGTGCAGGCTCAGCACCTGCGCCGATTCGTCGAAGACGACCGCGAAGGCACGTTCGAGATCGGCGTGCAGCGCCTCGATCTGCGGTGCCAGCCGGGCCTGGGCCTGGCGCTCGGCCCACAGCAGCTTCTCGCCGAAGGGCGTGAGGCGGGCCGGCTGGCCCTTGTCCCACACGATCAGGCCATGCTGCAGTTCGGATTCCCAGCGCCGCAACTCGCCCCATACGTGCCGGTACGACTGGCCCAGCACGCGCGCCGCGCCCGTGATCGAGCCCTGCTCGCGAACCGCCTGCAGCAGCTCGATCAGCGGGTTGTGGATGCCCCGCGCGCCGGGGGCGGCGGTCAGGGCGTACGACAGGTCGACCTTGTGCACGGGGCACGAGTATGCCGCGCAGGCTATGCACGACGCTTCATAACGGAAGACACGGATCCGGCGCCGCCTGCGCGCGGCCTACGATCGGCCGCATGAGTTCTTTTACCGAGAGCGTCGGCGCCGCGTGGACCCTGGTCACGCAGGCCGACCCGGCGCTGCTGGCGATCGTGGCGCGCTCGGTCGCGGTCAGCGGCACGGCCTGCGCGCTGGCGTGCGGCCTGGGCCTGCTGGCGGGGGCCTGGCTGGGCGTGGCGCGCTTTACCGGGCGCAGCGCGGTGCTGGCGGTGCTGAACACGCTGCTGGCGGTGCCATCGGTGGTGGTGGGCTTGGTGGTGTACCTCCTGCTTTCGCGCACCGGACCGCTGGGTTTCCTGGGCTGGCTGTTCAGCTTCAAGGCCATGGTGTTGGCGCAGACCCTGCTGGTGCTGCCGGTCGCGGCGGCGCTGACCCGGCAGCTGATCGAGGACCTGGAACGCAGCCAGGGCGAGCAACTCGCCTCGCTGGGCGCCGGCACGGGCATGCGTGCCCTGCTGCTGATGGCCCATGAACGGCTGGCGCTGGTGACGGTGGTGATCGCCTGCTTCGGGCGGGCGATTGCCGAAGTGGGCGCGGTGATGATCGTCGGCGGCAACATCGACGGCTTCACCCGGGTGATGACCACCGCCATCGCGCTGGAGACCAGCAAGGGCGACCTGCCGCTGGCGCTGGCACTGGGCATGGTGCTGCTGGGACTGGTGCTTTGCCTGCATGGATTCGGCGCGCTGCTGCGTCATTGGCAGGTCCATCGGTCGCGCGAACGGGCGCACGGACCGGTGGTGGCCCAGGTGGCGGCATGACGGCGCTGCTGTCGCTCGATCGCGTGCGGGTGGACCTCGGTGGCGTGACCGCGCTGCACGGCATCAACCTGGCCGTCGCCGCCGGGGAGCGGGTGGCGCTGGTCGGCGCCAACGGCAGCGGCAAGAGCACGTTGCTGCGCCTGCTGCACGGATTGGTTCGGCCGACGGCGGGGCGGCTGCAGGCGCGGGCGGGTCTGCGGCAGGCCATGGTCTTCCAGCGCCCCTTCATGTGGCGAGCCAGCGCGCGCCACAACGTGGCTCTCGGACTGTGGTTGCGAGGCACGCGGTGGGGCGAGGCGCGCGAGCGTTCCATGCAGGCCCTGGCGCGGGTGGGGCTGCAGGCGCTGGCCCAGCGATCCGCCCCCACCCTGTCCGGCGGACAGCAGCAGCGGCTGGCGTTGGCGCGGGCCTGGAGCCTGCAGCCCGAGCTGCTGTTCCTGGACGAGCCCACGGCCAGCCTGGACCCGCATGCCAAGCGTGAGGTCGAGCAACTCATGGCCGACTTCGCCGCATCGGGCATGACCCTGGTCTTCGCGTCCCACAACCTGGGGCAGGTCAAGCGCCTGGCCAGCCGCGTGATCTACCTCGAGCAGGGCCGCGTGCTGGCTGACCTGCCGGTGGAGGAGTTTTTCGATCGCACGCTGTTGCCGGCCACCTCGCGCGCGGCCGACCTGTTTGTCAGGGGAGAAGTCACATGAAGAAGCTGTTCCTCACCCTGGCGCTGTTGCTGGGCACGGCCGCGGGGGCGCAGCAGGCCATCGTGGTGGCGTCGACCACCTCCACCGAGCAGTCCGGCCTGTTCGGCCACCTGCTGCCGGCCTTCAAGCAGGCCACCGGCATCGAGGTGAAGGTGGTGGCGGTAGGCACGGGGCAGGCCATCGACACCGCCAGGCGCGGCGACGCCGACGCGCTGCTGGTGCACGACATGGCGGCCGAGGAGAAGTTCGTGGCGGACGGATTCGCCACCAAGCGCTATCCGGTCATGGCCAACGACTTCGTGCTGATCGGGCCCAAGTCCGACCCGGCGCGCGTGGCCGGCAAGGACATCGTGCAGGCGCTGCGCAAGGTCTCGGCCGCGAGTGCGCCCTTTGTGTCGCGCGGCGACAAGAGCGGCACCCATGCGGCCGAACTGCGCTTCTGGAAGGAAGCCGGCGCCGCCACCGGCGCGGGCTACCGCGAGTGCGGCTGCGGCATGGGGCCGGCACTGAACATCGCGTCCTCATCCGGCGCCTATGTGCTGGCCGACCGCGGCACCTGGCTCAGCTTCAAGAACCGGGGTGACCTCGCGGTGCTGGTCCAGGGTGACCCACGGCTGTTCAACCCATACGGCGCGCTGGTGGTCAGCCCGGCCAAGCACCCGCACGTGAAGGCCGCGGCGGCGCAGAGGTTCGTGGACTGGCTGGTGTCTCCGGCCGGTCAGAAAGCCATCGCCGACTACAAGATCGGCGGCGAGCAGCTGTTCTTCCCGAACGCGGGGTCTTGAGCCTCACTCGACCAGCGCGGCGGCTTTGACCTGGGCCCAGACTTGCTGTCCGGGCTGCAGGGCCAGGCCGTGCGCGGCGCGCGCGGTGATGCGCGCCAGCAGGCCCGAGCCGCCGGTGGCATCGGCGCATGCGAGCCGCACCAGCACCTGGGCCTTGGAGTCGGGCCGCAGTTCCACCACCTCGCAGGGCAGCAGGTTCTGCACGCTGGTGGCCTGGGGCTGCTCGGTCGCGATGCTCACGTCGCGTGCCAGCACCCGCACGCGCACGGCGCTGCGGGGCGGTTTGCCGTCATCGGGCAACCACAGGGACCCGCCCGCGAAGCCGATGCGCGCCAGCGACCAGCGCGAGTCGCGCTCGAGGACTTGACCCAGCAGCAGCACGCCGATGTCGTCCGCCGGCAGCAGGTGCGGCCCCTCTTGCAGCAGGACGTCGGTCACCGGGCCGCAGGCGCGCACGCGGCCGCCCTCCATCAGCACGAGGGTGTCGGCCAGGCGGACCATCTCGTCGGCCGCGTGCGTGACGTACAGCATGGGAATTCGGGCGTCGTCCCGCAGCCGCTCGAGCCAGGGCAGGATCTCCAGCCGGCGCGCGGTGTCGATGGCCGACAGGGGCTCGTCGAGCAACAGCAGGCGCGGCTGCGTGAGCAGGGCCCGCGCGATCGCGACGCGCTGGCGCTCGCCTCCCGAGAGGCCTTGCACGCGCCGGTCGAGCAGGTGTCCGATGCCCAGGAGTTCCTGCACCTCCGGCAGCCGGTGCGGGCCGCCGCCGCGTCGCTTGAGGCCGTACGCGAGATTGCCGCGAACGTCCAGGTGGGGAAACAGGCTGGCTTCCTGAAACACATAGCCCAGGGGGCGCTGCCAGGTGGGCAGGTGGTGGCCGCGGGCGCTGTCCTGCCAGCACTGTCCGCCGATCTCGATGTAGCCCTCGTCGGGGCGCTCCAGCCCGGCGACGCACCGCAACGCCGTGGTCTTGCCCGAGCCGGACGGGCCGAACAAGGCGGTGACGCCGGTGGCGGGCAGGCTCAGGTCGAGATCGAGCGAGAAACCGCCCGTGCGCTGCAGCCGCAAGCGGATGCGCGAGGGGGCGTTCACCGGATCACCCGCGGCGCCTGCCGGTTGAACAGCGCCAGCGCCAGCAGCACCAGGAACGAGAACACCACCATGGCGGCCGAGAGACCGTGCGCCTGCGTGTATTCGAGCGCCTCCACATGCCCGTAGATCTGGGTGGAGACGACGCGGGTCTGCTCGGGAATGTTGCCGCCGATCATCAGCACCACGCCGAACTCGCCCACGGTGTGGGCGAAGCTCAGGATGGCGGCGGTGACGAGCCCGTGGCGCGCCATGGGCAGGGCCACCGTGAAGAAGGCGTCCAGCGGACGGGCCCCCAGGGTGGCCGCGACTTCGAGCGCGCGCATGCCGGCGCTCTCGAAGGCATGCTGCAGCGGCTGCACCGCGAACGGCAGCGAATAGATGACCGACGCCACGACGAGGCCAGCGAACGTGAAGGGCAGCAGGCCCAGGCCGAGCGCCTCGGTGAGCCGACCGCCCCAGCCCTGCGGCCCCAGCACGACCAGCAGGTAAAAGCCCAGCACCGTCGGCGGCAGCACCAGCGGCAGGGCCACCACGGCGCCGACCACCGCCGGCCAGCGCCCGCGCGTGCGGGCCAGCCACCAGGCCAGCGGCGTCGCCAGCACCAGCAGCAGCACGGTGGTGACCGTGGCCAGCTTGATCGTGAGCCAGATGGCGTGCAGGTCGGCGGCGCTGAAGGGCATGGCTTTCGTCAGAGCTCGTAGCCGTGCGCGCGAATGATGGTGCGCGCCGCGTCGCTGCGCAGGAACCGCGCCAGCTCGCGCGCCGCGGGGTTGTCGCGGCCCGGCAGGAGCACGATGGCCTGCTGGCGCAGGGGCGGATGCAGCTGCGACGGCACCAGCCAGCTCGAGCCCTTGCCTGTGGCCGCGGCGCCCTCGGCCTTCAGCTGCGACAGCGCGACGAAGCCCAGCGCGGCATTGCCGGTGGCGACGAACTGGAAGGCCTGGCCGATGCTCTCGCCCTGCACCAGCCGGGGCCGCAGCCTCTCCAGCACGCCGAGCTTGTCCATCGCGGCGATGGCGGCGGCGCCGTAAGGGGCGAGCTTCGGGTCGGCGATGGCGAGCCGATCGAAGCTGCCTTGGCGCAGCACCTGTCCACCGTCGTCCACCACGCCGGGCCGGGCGCTCCAGAGCACGAGCCGGCCGATGGCATAGGTGAAGCGGGAGCCGGCCACCCCCAGGCCTTCGCGCTCCAGGCGAGCGGGCGTTTCCTCGTCGGCCGCCAGCAGCAGGTGGTAGGGAGCGCCGTTGCGGATCTGAGCGTAGAAGCGGCCGGTGGAGCCGACGGCCACGCGGGCCCGGTGCCCGGTCGACTTCTCGAAGGCTTCGGCGATCTGCTTCATGGGCGCGGCGAAATTGGCCGCGACCGCCACGGCCACGTCCGCCGCGAACGAAGTCGCCGAGGCGGTGACCAGCAGGGTCGCGAGGAAGAATCGGCGCGTCATGGCCGCGAAGTATCCCGCAGCGGCGGCTGCGCGCGGCTACGCGGAGGGTGAAACGCCAAGGCCCGCGAGATAGGCGTCCAGGGCGCGGCGGCCGCAGGCTTCGAGGTCGAAGGCGGCTGTGTCCAGCATCCAGTTCTGGATCAGGCCATCCATCAGGGCGTGCAGCCCGCGCGCGCTGGCGTCCGCGGCTTGCGGCGACAGGTCGGTCCCGCGGGCGCGGGCCGCCTCGGCGAGCAGCCGACGGATATCGCCCAGGCAGCTCTCGCGCACGGCCAGATGACGCTCGCGCACGGCGCCGAGGCTGCCGACGTACTCGACCTTCTGCGTCGCCACCTCGAACACGCGCCGGGTGCGGGGATCGTTGACCGCGCGGTGGAGCACGTGCATCAGCGCCTGGCGCAGCGCGTCCAGTGGGTCGAGGCCTTGCGCGGCCGCGTCGTGCAGCACGTTCTCCAGCGGCAGGCTGACCCGCTCCAGCATGGCCTTGAACAGGTCGGCCTTGTCCTGGAAATGCCAGTAGATGGCACCACGGCTCGCGCCCGCCTCGGCGGCGATGTCGGCCAGGGAGGTGGCCGATACGCCCTGGCGCTGGAACACGCGCTCGGCCGCATCGAGCAGGGCGTGACGGGTGGCCTGGGCCTCTTCCTTCGTGCGTCGTGGCATGGGCGGACTATACATTCACGCGTGTATGTATACTGCGCGGTTCCATCGATTTCGCGCAAAAGGCGATCCATGCCGGCCACGCAGCCCACCTTCCGATTCCTCGCACTGCTCCTCGTGACGACCTTGCTGGCCGCCTGCGGAAAGACCTCCCAACCCGCTCCGGCGGCCGCGCCTGCCGCGCCCCCGCCGCCCGAGGTGGGCGTGGTGACGGTGCAGCCGGGATCGGTCGGTCTGGTGACCGAACTGCCCGGCCGGCTCGAGGCGTCCCGCGTGGCGCAGGTGCGGGCACGCGCGGCCGGCATCGTGCTGGAGCGCTTGTTCCGGGAGGGGTCGGACGTGAAGGCGGGACAGCCGTTGTTCCGGATCGACGCGGCGCCGTACCGGGCCGCCGCCGCCAGCGCCGACGCGACGCTGGCCCGCGCCCAGGCCAACCTGGCCAACGCGACCGCCCTGGCCGAGCGGTACAAGCCGCTGGTCGAGGCGAACGCGATCAGCAAGCAGGAATACGCGAATGCGGTGGCCGCGCTGAAGTCGGCTGAAGCCGAGGTGGTGGCCGGTCGCGCCGCGGTGGAGACCGCCCGCATCAACCTGGGTTACGCCACGGTGACGGCGCCGATCTCCGGGCGCATCGGCCGGGCCCTGGTGACCGAGGGCGCGCTGGTGGGGCAGGGTGAACCGACGCCGCTGGCGGTGATCCAGCAGATCCAGCCGCTGTACGTGAACTTCACGCAGTCCGCCGGCGAAGTGCTGGCGCTGCGCCGCGCCTTCCAGGAAGGCAAGCTGGAACGGGCCCGCGAGGGCGGCGCCCGCGTGCAGGTGCTGCTCGAGGACGGCAGCGTGTACCCGCACGCGGGACGGCTGCTGTTTTCGGACTTGAGCGTGGACCCCGCCACGGGCCAGGTGACGCTGCGAGGCGAGGTGCCCAACCCGCAAGGCGCGCTGCTGCCCGGCCTGTATGTACGGGTGAGGGTGGTGCAGGGCGAGGCCCGCAATGCCGTGCTGCTGCCGCAGCAGGCGGTGACCCGCAGCGACAAGGGCGACTCGGTCATGGTGGCTGGACCGCAGGGCCAGGTGGAGGTACGCCAGGTGACGGTGGGTGAGTCGCAGGGCAACCAGTGGGTGATCCTGGACGGCCTGAAGGCCGGCGAGCAGGTGATCGTCGACGGGTTCCAGAAGATGCGTCCCGGCGCGCCGGTCAAACCGGTGCCCTGGAACGACGGCAAGCCCGCGCCCGCCGCGTCGCCCGCCCCCGCAACGCGTTCCTGAGGGGCACCGGCATGTCCCGCTTCTTCATCGACCGGCCGATCTTCGCCTGGGTGATCGCGCTGTTCCTGATCGTGGTCGGCACGGTGTCGATCACCCAGCTGCCGATCGCGCAGTACCCGCCAGTGGCGCCGCCCTCCATCGTGATCAACGCCACCTATCCGGGTGCGTCGGCGCAGACGCTGGAGCAAAGCGTGATCAGCGTCATCGAGCAGGAGATGAACGGCTCCCCGGGCCTGATCTACATGGAGTCGGTGGCGCAGGCCAACGGCTCGGGCCAGATCACGCTGAGCTTCGCGCCCGGCACCAACCCGGAGCTGGCGCAGGTGGACGTGCAGAACCGCCTGTCGCGCGCGAGCCCGCGGCTGCCGCAGGCGGTGACGCAACAGGGTGTGCGCGTGGACAAGGCGCAGTCGAACTTCCTGCTGTTCATCATCCTGTCCTCCGACAACCCCAACGTCACGCCCGTGGACATGGGCGACTACGCCTCGCGCAGCGTGGTGCCCGAGATCCAGCGGCTGCCCGGCGTGGGCCAGGCGCAGCTGTTCGGCACCGAACAGGCGATGCGCGTATGGATCGACCCGCAGAAGCTGGCTTCCTTCGGGCTCTCCGCGGCCGAGGTCAATGCCGCCATCCGGGCGCAGAACGCGCAGGTCTCGGCCGGCACCATCGGCGACCTGCCCAACGTGGCGGGGCAGGGAGTCGCGGCAACGGTGGTGGTCAATGGCCAGTTGCGCACGCCGGAGCAGTTCCGCGACATCGTGCTGCGGGCCAGCACCGACGGCTCCACCGTCCGGCTGGGCGATGTGGCGCGGGTCGAGCTCAATGCGCAGAACTTTTCCACCGCCGCCCGGCTGAACGGCCAGCCGTCCACCGGCATCGGGGTGCAGCTCACGTCGGCGGGCAACGCGCTGGACACCGCCGATGCGGTGCGCGAGCGCATGAGCCAGCTGGAGCCCTTCTTCCCGCCTGGCGTGAAGTGGGAGATTCCGTACGACAGCTCGCGCTTCGTGCGCATCTCCATCCAGCAGGTGGTGATGACGCTGTTCGAAGCCGTGGTGCTGGTCTTCCTGGTGATGTTCGTGTTCCTGCAGAACTGGCGCTACACCGTGATCCCGACGCTGGTGGTGCCGGTGGCGCTGCTGGGCACTTTCGCGACGCTGCTGGCGCTGGGGTTCTCCATCAACGTGCTGACGATGTTCGGGATGGTGCTGGTGATCGGCATCGTGGTGGACGACGCCATCGTGGTGGTGGAGAACGTCGAGCGCATCATGAGCGAGGAGGGCTTGCCGCCGCGCGAGGCGACGCGCAAGGCCATGGGCCAGATCCAGGGCGCGATCGTCGGCGTGACGGTGGTGCTGATCTCGGTGTTCGTGCCACTGGCGTTCTTCGCCGGATCCACCGGCAACATCTACCGCCAGTTCGCGACGGTGATGGTGTCGTCGATCGCCTTCTCGGCCTTCCTGGCGCTGTCGCTCACGCCGGCCTTGTGCGCCACCCTGCTCAAACCAGTGGAGGCCGGGCACCACCATGCCAAGCGTGGCTTCTTCGGCTGGTTCAACCGCGGCTTCAACCGCACGGCCCACGGCTATGAAGGCTGGGTCGCGCGGATGCTCGGGCGCGCGCCGCGCTGGCTGCTGCTGTATCTGGTGATCGCCGGCGTGGCCGCCTTCATGTACACCCGCCTGCCGACCTCTTTCCTGCCTTCGGAGGACCAGGGGAACATGCTGGTGAACGTGCAGCTGCCGCCGGGCGCCACGGTGGAGCGCACCCGCAACGTGATGGAGCAGGTGGAGTCATACGTGCTCAAGCAGCCCGAGGTGCAAAGCATCGTGAGCGTGCTGGGCTTCTCTTTCTCGGGCCAAGGCCAGAACGCCGGGCTTGCGTTCGTGACCCTCAAGCCCTGGGACGAGCGCGAGGATGCCTCGGAGTCGGCGCAGTCGGTGGCCGGGCGCGCCTTCATGGCGCTCTCCGGGATTCGTGACGCGTTCATCTTTCCGCTCAGTCCGCCGCCGATCCCCGAGCTGGGCGTGGCGTCCGGCTTCACGTTCCGGCTGCAGGACCGCGGCAGCGCCGGTCGTGAGGCGCTGATCGCGGCGCGCAACCAGCTGCTGGGGCTGGCGGCCAAGAGCCCGGTGCTCGCGCAGGTGCGGCCCGATGGCCTGGAAGACGCGCCTCAGCTGCAGCTTGAGATCGACCGCGACCGGGCGCAGGCGCTGGGGGTGTCCTTCGATGCGATCAACTCCATCCTGTCGACCGCCCTGGGATCCAGCTACGTCAACGACTTCCCCAATCGGGGCCGCTTGCAGCGCGTGCTGGTCCAGGCCGACGCCCCGGCGCGCATGCAGCCGGAGGACCTGCTGCGGCTGAATGCGATTAACAACCAGGGCAAGCCGGTTCCGCTGTCGGCTTTCGCGAGCACGCGCTGGGTCACGGGGGCGATGCAGACCGTCCGCTACAACGGGTATCCGGCCATGCGCATCTCGGGCGCGCCCGCTGCGGGCTACAGCACCGGGGCGGCGATGCAGGAGATGGAGCGGCTGGCGCAGCAGCTGCCGCCGGGCTTCGGCTACGAGTGGACGGGCCAGTCGCGCGAGGAAAAGCTCGCCGGGGCGCAGGCCATGATCCTGTATGGCTTCGCGATCCTGGCGGTGTTCCTGTGCCTGGCGGCGCTGTATGAGAGTTGGTCGATTCCCCTGGCCGTGATCCTCGTGGTGCCGCTGGGAGTGCTGGGCGTGCTGGTCGCGACCTGGTTGCGGGGTTATGCCAACGACGTGTACTTCCAGGTGGGGCTGATCACGATCATCGGCTTGTCGGCCAAGAACGCGATCCTGATCATCGAGTTCGCCAAGGACTTGCAGGCGCAGGGCCGCAGCCTGGTCGAGTCGGCCCTGGCCGCCGCGCACCTGCGGTTCCGGCCGATCGTGATGACGTCGCTGGCCTTCGGTTTCGGCGTGCTGCCGCTGGCTCTGGCAAGCGGCGCGGGCTCGGCCAGCCAACGCGCCATCGGCACGGCCGTGGTGGGCGGGATGTTGACCGGCACGGCACTGGCGGTGTTCTTCGTGCCCGTCTTCTTCGTGGTGGTGCGCGGCATCTTCAAGGGCAGCGAGCGGCAGCGGCGCTTGCACGCCCACGAAATGGATCGCGAGCTGCCCACCGGCGCAAGCATGGGAGATCAGGTATGAGCGGATTCCAGCGACGAATCCTGGGCGCCGCGCTGGCGCTGGCCTCGCTGGCCGGCTGCGGGTCGATGATTCCGGCTTATGAGCGGCCCGCGCCGCCGGTGCCCGAGCGGTTTCCCTACGACGGCGCGACCACCGCCGCTGCCACGGCGCCTGCGGACCTGGAGTGGGAAACCTTCTTCACCGAGCCGCAGCTGCGTGAGCTGATCACGATTGCCCTGGATCACAACCGCGACCTGCGGGCGGCCGCGTTGGCGATCGAGCAGGCACGCGCGCAGTTCGCCATCCGGGACGCCGAGCGGTTGCCGGCGGTGGGCGCGGGTGCAAATGTCAACCGCGGCCGCAATGGCCCGGGTGATCCGGTCACCACATACAGCGCAGGCCTGCTGGTGTCGGCCTGGGAGATCGATTTCTTCGGCCGCCTGGCCAGTTTGTCGGAAGCGGCACGGGCGCAGGTCCTGGCGACGCAGGAGGCGCGTCGCGCCACCCAGGTGGCACTGGTCGGATCGGTGGCCGCAGCCTGGCTGAACCTGGCGGCGGACGAGGAAGGCGTGGAGCTGGCGAGGCAGACCCTGGCCACGCGCGAGGAATCGCAGCGGCTGGTGCAACTGCGCTTCGACAACGGCGCCTCGTCCGAACTGGACCTGCGCCAGGCGCAGTCGCTCACGGAGAGCGCCCGGGTGGCGCTGGCGCAAGCGCAGCGGCAGCAGGCGCTCGACCGCAACGCGCTGAACCTCCTTCTGGGGCAGGCGCGGCCACCGCAGTTCCGGGTGGCGGTGCCGCTGTCCAAGGTGTCGCTGCCGGAACTGCCGGTGGGATTGCCGTCGCAGGTGCTGGTGCAGCGTCCGGACATTCGCCGCGCCGAGATGGAGCTGCTGGCGTCCAACGCCCAGATCGGCGCCGCCCGCGCCGCCTTCTTCCCGCGGATTTCGCTGACCGCGGGCGTCGGCTCGGCCAGCACCGAACTGACCAGTCTGTTCAAGGGGGGCACCTGGGCTTTCACCGCGGCGCCGCAGCTGTTGCAGCCGGTGTTCGACGCCGGCCGCAACCAGGCCAACCTGCGGGCCAGCCAGGTGTCGCGCGAGATCGCCGTGGCGCAGTACGAGCGGGCCATTCAGGCAGGCTTCCGCGAAGTCGCGGACGCGTTGGCCAGCCGCGCGTTGCTGGCCGAACAGTTGCGGGCGCAGCGCCAGGTCGCCGAGGCCGAGTCGGTGCGGCTTCGGTTGTCCCGGATGCGCTACGACGCAGGCGTGTCCAGCAACCTCGAGCTGCTGGATGCCCAGCGCTCCGCGTTCGCGGCCCAGCAGGCCGAGATCCAGACGCGGCTGCAGATCCTGCTGAACCAGGTGGCCCTCTTCAGGTCGCTGGGGGGCGGCTGGGGCGACGCCCTTTGATGCGCGGCTCTGCCGGAGGCACTTTTCAGCCCCAGCGGCGTCGCAGAGTTATGCGCCGCCTCATTCCGGTCCTTGGGTTGCTCACCATCGCCGTGCTGGCCGCGGGGCCGGCGGCGGCCCAGTCCCAGGGGTCGCAGGGCCTGACCCAAGGCTTGTCCGATGTGCGCGCGAGCGGGTGCGGGGGGAGGGCGGGTGTGCCGCAGCCCCTGAGGGAGGTGCCGGCCTTGTCCGATGTGGCGCGTCGACTGGCCCAGGGCCGCTCGGCAGAAGAGGCCATGCGAGAGGCCGGTTACCGCGCCAACCGTTGGGTGCAGATGAGCCTCGGCGGCTATGGCAGCGTGCCGGCCCTCGTGGATGCGGTGAGCAGCCGCTATTGCGATTCGCTGCTCGATCCGGGGCTCGAGGAGGTGGGTATTCATCGACAGGGCCAACGCACCTGGATCGTGCTGGCGAATCCTTTCAGCCCGCCCGAGGCCGCCCGATCGGACGAGGTCTCGCGCGAGGTCCTGGCGCTGGTGAACCAGGCACGCTCGCAACCGCGGCGCTGCGGCAGCGAGTCCTTCCCGGCGGCCGGGTCGCTGCAGTGGAGTCCGGCGCTTCACCGGGCGGCCGAGGTCCACGCCCGCGACATGGCTCGGCACGGCTTCCTGGGGCACACCGGCAGCGACGGCAGCAAGGTCGGGCAGCGCGCCACGCGGGCCGGCTTCGACTGGCGAGACGTGGGGGAGAACGTGGCAGCCGGGCAGCAGACGGCGCGCGCGGTCGTACAGGGCTGGTTGAACAGTCCGGAGCACTGCGCCAACCTGATGCACGGGCCGTTCACGCACATGGGCGTGGCTTTCGCTGTCGACGAGGCCAGCCGCGGCGGCATCTACTGGGCCCAGGTGTTCGGCCGGCCGCGCTAGCTGGCCGGCGGGGCGACACAATGCCTCCCATGACGGCTTCAGCTCCCGCTCCCCGCTGGCAATTCTGGATCGACCGTGGTGGGACCTTCACCGACGTGGTGGCCCGCCGCCCCGACGGATCGCTGGTGACCCACAAGCTGCTGTCGGACAACCCGGAGCAGTATGCGGACGCCGCCGTCGCGGGTATCCGCCACTTGCTCCAGTTGCGCGACGACGAGGCGATCACGCCCGAGCAGGTGGAGTGCGTGAAGATGGGCACCACGGTCGCCACCAACGCCCTGCTCGAGCGCAAGGGCGAACCGACGCTGCTGGTGACCACGCGCGGCTTCCGCGATGCATTGAGGATCGCCTACCAGAACCGTCCACGCCTGTTCGATCGGCACATCGTCCTGCCGGAGATGCTGTATGCCGCGGTGATCGAGGCGAACGAGCGAATGGGTGCCCATGGGGACCTGGTGCAGGCCCTGGACGAAGCCCACCTGGCTGCCGAGCTGAAGGCGGCTCGTGCCGAAGGCCTGGCGAGCGTGGCAATCGTTTTCATGCACGGCTGGCGCTACACGGCGCACGAGCAGTCAGCCGCGCGGCTGGCGCGCGAAGCCGGGTTCAGCCAGGTCAGCACGTCGCACGAGACCAGTCCGATGATGAAGCTCGTCAGTCGTGGAGACACCACCGTGGTGGACGCCTATCTCTCGCCGATCCTGCGACGCTACGTGGACCAGGTGGCGCGGGAGATGCCGGGAGTGCGCCTGTTCTTCATGCAATCTTCCGGCGGCTTGACCGACGCGCAGGCCTTCCAGGGCAAGGACGCCATCCTGTCGGGGCCGGCCGGCGGCATCGTCGGCATGGCCCGCACGGCCGCGATGGCCGGACACGCCAAGGTCATCGGCTTCGACATGGGTGGCACCTCGACCGATGTTTCGCACTACGCCGGAGAGTTCGAGCGGCAGTTCGAGACTCAGGTGGCGGGGGTGCGCATGCGCGCGCCGATGATGAGCATCCACACGGTGGCGGCGGGCGGCGGGTCCATCCTTGTCTACGACGGAGCGCGCCTGCGGGTGGGGCCGCAGAGTGCTGGTGCGATCCCGGGGCCGGCGAGTTATCGCCGCGGGGGTCCGCTGACGGTGACCGATGCCAATTTGCTGCTGGGTAAGATCCAGCCGGCTTACTTTCCCCGGGTATTCGGACCCAAGGGCGATCAACCCCTTGACGACGAGGTGGTGCGCCGCGGGTTCGGGTCACTGGCCCAGCAGGTCGGGCGAGCACCCGAGGAACTGGCGGAAGGTTTCATCCATATCGCGGTGCAGCAGATGGCCAATGCGATCAAGAAGATCAGCGTGGCCAGGGGCTATGACGTGACCCGTTACACGCTGCAGTGTTTCGGAGGCGCCGGCGGACAGCATGCGTGCCGGGTGGCAGAAGCCTTGGGCATGCCCCGCGTGTTCGTTCATCCCATGGCGGGCGTGCTGTCGGCCTACGGCATGGGCCTGGCCGAGCAGACGCTGATGCGGCAACGCGCTATCGAGCAGGCGCTTTCTCAGGAAGGGCTCGAGGCAGCGAGGGGCGTGATCGATCAACTGACAGAGGACGGCCGGGCAGAGTTGCGCCGCCAGGGCGTGTCCGATCTCGACCTGGAAGTCCGGCCCCGGGTGCATGTGCGATACCAAGGGAGCGACACGGCCTTGATCGTCCCTTTCGGCTTCGAGGCGGAAATCGTTCAAACATTCGAGGCGGCATACCTGCGGCGATTCACCTTCCTGATGCGGGACAAGTCGATCGTCATCGAAGCGGTGTCCGTGGAACTGATCGTGCCTGGCGATGCGCCAAGTGAGACGGTGCAAGCAGGGCGCGCGCCGGGGACAGCCTTTGTGCGAGAGCATGTGCGCCTGTACTCGGGTGGCGGGTGGCACAGCGCAGCCCTGCTCGTGCGCTCTGACCTCGTTGCAGGCGCCGCGGTTCACGGCCCCGCAGTCATTTCAGAAACGAATGCAACGACAGTGGTCGAGCCGGGCTGGACGGCTTCGGTGAACGCCGCTGGCCATTTGCTGCTGGAAAGGCGCTGACCGCTGCGAGCAATATCGCTTTTCCGGAATTGCTGGCGTGGCGCAATCAGTTCGGCTAGATTAGCTGTTTTGCGAACTGATGGAGATTGCATGGCGACTTATCTCGAGCTCAAAGCCCAAGCCGAAAAATTGATGGCGGAAGCAGAGCAGCTTCGGCAAATGGAAATCGAGCAGGCGATTGCCGACATCAAGTCGAAAATGGAGTTGTACGGCATCTCGCCGCGCGATCTCGGTTTCCACGCGGCACCGGCGGTGCGGCGCACCGGCACCCGCGGCGGACAGCCCAAAGCCATCCGTTACCGCGGGCCCAACGGCGAGACCTGGGCGGGGGGACGTGGGCGCAAGCCTGAATGGGTGGTCCGCGTCCTGAAAGAGGGTAAGTCGCTCGACCAGTTCGCCGTCTAGCCGCGGACGCTTTGCAGCGATAGCGCCAGCCCGAGCTTGCAGGCGTAGAGCACGAGCAGGGTGCCGCCGAGGTCCCCGATGAACATGGCGGTCAAACCCTGCAGCAAGTCCGGCTGGCCGCGGATCGCGAAATAGATGTGGTGGATCGACGAATTGGCAAATGCATAGCCAACGCTCAGCCACAGCAGTTGTTTTGCCCCCAGGTTCGCCAGGGAGGCGGCCAAGCCCCAGAAGCGTTGCGCAATGAGATAGGCAAGGTAAGGGGATAGTCCGCCGATGATTCCGCCGACGAATGCGCGCTCGGGATCGTGCGGAAAAAAATAGAAGAAGCTCACCACCCACGAAATGATGAGCAGTCCGAATGCACCGGCATGGGCGAATAGGAGGGTGCACAGCAGCCGTATGCCAGCGGGGAGGTAGATCCAGTTGATCCCCGGCACGTGCTCCAGCTTCTGGAACAGCCAGCTGTTGATCACCACGGCGGTCAAGAACAACACCATGGTGAGCAGCGCGAAAACCAGCTCGAGGCGCCAATTCACCGTTCTCATCTTCTTCCTGCTAGGATCAACTAGCTTGTCAGCAAGCCTGCGTTCTAGCACACACCGCAGGCCATTCGTGAAAGAGGATTCGGCTTTGAAGAAGTCCCGTTCGAGCGCTGAGGTTTATCTGCGCTTTCTCCAACTGTCGGAAGCTATCCGCGGGCTGCCTTCGCTGCCGCCATTGGATCCGCTGGAGGAGCGCATCTTGGGGTTCGTCGCGTCCGCACGGCAGCAGCAGTCCCGACTGTCCGTGCGTGACATGATGGCCAAGGCGGAGCTTGGTGCCCCAGCCACCATCCATGGGCGACTGAAGTCGATGCGAGAAAAAGGATGGATCATCTTGGCCGACACCGAAGATGCCCGCCGCAAGCAGATCGAGCTGACGCGGGGCGCCTTGCAGCACATGGCGCGCCTGTCCCGTTGCATGGAACAGGCGGCCCGCGCCTGAAGGGCTGGCCGAATCCATGGCCGCCCCTGCCGCCGGTCCTGATCCGATCCTGCTGGAGGTTTTCAACAACCTCTTCATGAACATTGCGGAGCAGATGGGCCTGCAACTGCAGAACACAGCCCATTCCGTCAATATCAAGGAGCGGCTCGATTTCTCCTGCGCGTTGTTCGACGCGCAGGGGCAACTGATTGCCAATGCGCCGCACATGCCGGTGCATCTGGGCTCCATGGGCGAAAGCGTCCGGACTGTGATCCGTGACAACGCGTCGACCATGCGCATGGGCGACGTCTTTGTGCTTAACGATCCGTATCGCGGAGGCACCCATTTGCCGGACGTGACGGTGATCACGCCCGTGTACCTTGACCAGGCAGAGCCAGTGTTCTACGTGGGCAGTCGCGGTCACCATGCCGATATCGGAGGCACTACGCCTGGTTCCATGCCCCCGTTTTCACGCCGGATCGAAGAAGAGGGCGTGCGAATCTCCAACCTGAAGTTGGTGGACCAGGGGGAGTTCAAGGTCGACGAACTGCTCGGGCTGCTTTCGAGCGGCCCGTGGCCAAGCCGGAATCCGCAGCAGAACCTGGCGGACCTGAAGGCGCAGGTTGCAGCCAACGAGACTGGCGCGATCGAGCTGCGCAAAATGGTCGCCGAGTTCGGACTGGGCACCGTGCAGGCATACATGCAGCACGTCCAGGACAACGCGGAGGAGTCGGTTCGTCGTGTGATCACCAATCTTCAGGACGGCGCGTTCACGCTGCCCCTGGATAACGGTGCGCAGATCTGTGTGGCCGTGCGCGTCGATGTGGCGCTGCGTCAGGCGACCATCGACTTTGCCGGTACCTCGCCGCAGCAGGGAAACAACTTCAACGCGCCTGTTGCCATCTGCATGGCAGCCGTCTTGTATGTTTTCAGGACGCTGGTAGACGACGACATTCCTCTGAATGCAGGTTGCCTAAAGCCGCTGCAGGTTCTCGTCCCTCCCGGGTGCATGCTGAACCCTAGCCCGCCCGCAGCGGTGGTGGCTGGAAACGTTGAAACATCCATGTGCGTCACGAATGCACTCTACGGCGCGCTGGGGGTGCTCGCGTCCAGTCAGTGCACGATGAACAACTTCACCTTTGGGAATGCCCGCTATCAGTACTATGAAACCGTTGCCGGCGGAAGCGGTGCGGGCCCCGATTTCGACGGCACTTCAGTGGTCCAGACACACATGACGAACTCACGTCTGACCGACCCTGAGGTGCTCGAACACCGGTTCCCGGTCCGGTTGGAAAGCTACTCGATCCGCACCGGCTCTGGCGGAGCTGGGCGGCGAGTGGGTGGGGATGGCGGCGTTCGCCGTATCCGGTTCCTAGAGCCGATGACAGCCAGCATTCTCAGCAATGGCCGGCATCTTGGGGCCTTTGGAATGGCAGGTGGATCCCCGGGACAGGTGGGGCTCAACAGGGTTCTCCGGTCTGACGGGAGTCAACTCACTCTGGACCACCTCGCAGAGGTGGACATGCGGGCAGGCGATGTGTTCGAGATCCACACGCCCGGTGGGGGCGGCTGGGGGAGGTTGTAACCAACGGCGTCAGCGGGGGGCGTAGCATAGGGGCATGCCATAATCCGGGCCCGCTGACGGATGGGCACTCCTCAGTCGCCGGTGGTTCCCATTCAAAATCTCAAGCGTGCTCAGACACTGCTGAGATTTCGATGTAGAATTGAGGGCTCTGCTGAATTGCACCCCTCAATTGGGCGGTGGCAAGGACGCAAAACCCTCGAGGTTGTCAGGATTTAAAAAAGAATGGCATAATCGCAGGCTCTGCTGAAAACGGCGGACAAGCCAAACGGTGAGTCGGTCGAAGCAGCAAAGGAAAAAAAGTTTGACCGGTCTTCAAAACTCGGTGTAGAATTCAAGGCTTCGCTGATCGCAGCAAGCAAAGCAAAATGGCTAAAGTCAGTTTGCTG
>NZ_JAEQNA010000014.1 GCF_016722895.1 Ramlibacter aurantiacus | reverse complement strand
AGGCGCCGGGCGGCGAGCTGGCTGGTTTTTTCGGTGTAGGTGAGCAGGATGCGCTCGCCATCGTGCAGGCGGTAGGTGAAGCGGTGCTGGCGCGCCGAGGGGACGGCAGCGGTGGCCGCGCCGGGCTGCACGGTCACGTAGGGCAGCGTGCCGGCCAGCACCGCCGGGTGCTCCTGCCGGATGCGGCGGGTGCCCAGCACGTCACCGACCGTGGCGGCTTCGCCGCGCGGGCCGGCGGCGATGGCGGCATGGAGCCGGCGCTGCCAGTCGTCCAGCTGGCCCAGCGCGGCGGCCGTGTCGGGGTGTTGGATCCAGCCTTGGGCCTCATGGACCGTGGCGCCTCGGCGCATGGCCTGCACCAGCGCACCGGCGTCCAGCGGCGCCTGCGCCGCCAGGTCCAGGCCTGCGGTTTCGTCGTAGGTCTTGAGGCTGGCGTCCAGCGGTATCCAGTGGTTGCGCCCGGCGTTGGGGTGCGGGTGCTGGGTGGGCGTGGCGTTGAACTGCCCGCGCCCGAACGCCCAGTTGACGTAAGCCTGAACCCAGACGTGCTCCAGGCGGATGGCACTGAAGCGGCCGCCTTGGGCGATGCCGCGCGCCGGGATGCCGCCCTGGCGCAGCAGCTGCAGTGCGGCTTCGGGCCGCTGGGTGCCAAGCCAGCCCTGGGCGCTGGCAGCGTCCAGTTCGATGGTGCCCCACTGATAGCGCGCCGGTATGCCGGAGGCGCGCAGCAGCGCGATGAGCAAGCCGGCGATGTCGGTGGGATTGCCGCGCCGTTTGTCCAGGGTGTCCTGGGCGCTCTGGATGGCGCCCGCGGTGGGATGGACGTCGATGTGGTTGCGCACCCAGTTGTGGATGGCCACGGGGTTGTGGCCGAGGGCGGCGGCCTGGGCACGCAGGGCGGGGGTGAGGCGGATTTCGTCGGTTTCGGCGAGGTCGGCTTCAGTGGGTGCGCGGCCGGCGGGAGGCGCGTGGCTGAATTGCAGCGGACCGATGGTGAGCGGACCAGCTTGCGCCAGGCGCACGCGTTGGTCGCCATAGAGGTTCTGGTGCCACGCGGTGGGCGTTTCGGCCGGCACGCGAGGGGTGGGCCTTGGCGCGCGCCAAGGCAGGGGACCGGCCGGCGAATGCGCGGTGCCACGAACCGACTGGCGCGTGAGCAGGGTCTGCAGGGGCGCAAGCGCGGCCTGCTCGCGGGCGTCATCGGCCTGGGCATCGGCCGGGGATGCGAGCAGCGTCTGGGCAGCCTGGGCATAACGCGCGGCGTCTGCTTCGAAGCGGGACAGGGCCTGCTCATGGCGCTGCAGGATGTCGGGCGCGGCGCCGCGCCGGCGCAGCTCCTGCCCGTGCGAATGCAGTTCATCGCGCAGTGCCTGCGGGTCCCGGGCGGCCTGGCGCAAGGCTTCGCGTAGCGCCTGCCGCTGCTGCAGCCTGCGCTGGGTCGCCGTGGAATCGGCCGGGGAGGACGGCGCTCGAAGCTCTCGCACGATCGCGGCCAGGCGTTCCTGGCGCACGCGGGCGTGGTCCGCCGGTGTGCGTGGCGCCTGTGCCTGCCGGGCGCGGCCTTGCGCCATGCGTTGGTTCCATTCGGCCAATCGACGCAGTTGCCCCTGTGCCATGGGATGGGCCGCCGCATGTTCCGGGGGTTGCGCGAGTACGGTGAGCGGCTGGGCGGCGATGGCCAGCTGCGCGAGGATGACCAGCAAGGCCACCGGCCGCCGCCAAGGCCGCCACGCGGCAAGGGTGTTGATCCCGGGCTGGGTCGAGGCGGGCATGGACGGACGATTTTCCGAAGGCGCGGACCGCGCGAGGCGGCCCAGGAAGGACAAGAGGGTCATGGGCACGCCCCTGATGCGCAGGGGGCGCACTGTGCGTGCCCCAGGGCGGCGACGACGGCCGCGATGGCGTCGCGCGCGGGGCCGATGTCGATGCCCTCGAGATTCGCGAGCAGGTCGTCGACCTGGAACCAGGCCGTGCGCGCCTGCGCCGTTCGGCCTTGCTGGCCGGCCGCGCGGGCGAGTTCGGCTTGTGCCAGGGCGCGCGCCAGCAGTTTGGCGTGTGGCGACCGCCGGGCGTCCAGGGCCGCCACCCGTGCCAGGGCGTGGGAGGCCAACTCGGCGCTGGCAGTGGCTTGCACCGCCAGGGACAGGCGCTGTGGTTCACGCGGCTCGGCGCCGTTGGGAACAGATAGCGTGAGGGTCAAAGGGACTTCGAGTTCACCGGCCTCGCTCACCCGCAACTGCCATTGCCACGTGCGCTCGGCCCCTGCCGGCAGCCGCAGGACCCAGCGCACGCGCCCGTCTTGGTCATCGGCCGGGGCCAGGCTGGCGGCCTCATGCCGCAAACCGGGGGGCAACTCGCCAAGCAGTTCCAGTGCTGCTTCGCGCCGGCCTTCGTTGCGCAGCACCAAACGCAAGTCGGCGCTCTCGCCGACGACAGGCGCGGGCAGCCCGGCGGACAGGTGCTCCAGCGTCGCTCGCAAGAACGCCGCCAACGTGGCACTGCCATGCCGGGCCCGGGCATCAACCTCGACGGTGGCCGCCAGTTCGAAGGCAAAGACAAGGCTGCGACCCCCGCCCCAGGCCCTCGTGGCCACGGCCGCTGGGGGAGCCTGCCTGCCAGGCGCATCGGTGAACCACGCAAGGGGCTCGGCACCCACCAACGCGAGGCGAACCGCACGGCCCGTGGTGGCGAGGTTGCCCCGGGCGAATGGCGCCTCACCTGTGAGTTGAACGCTCCCGCCACCGTGAGGCAGTTGCCCACGGTGCTGGACGCCCGTCAAAGGCAGTAAGGCCGCCTGGTTACGCGCGTCGTGCAAGCCGTCGAGCATGAGCCCGTGGCCGCGCCAGACGGCCAGCGAGAGCTCGACGACCGTGGTTTGGGACAGCTTGAGCGAGCCGGCGCTGATCCAGTAGGTGTTGAAGTCGCCGCAGCGCAGGGCTTGGACGAAGTCCGATTCGCGAACCACGATCCGGTGGGGCACGCCCAGCGTGTCCAGTGAGCGACCGATCGCCGCCGCCCGTGTGGCCTCGCAGCCGGACGAGGAGCCTGGCGGGCAGGACAGCAGGACCAGCAGGCGCGGCACGGCGATGCGGTGCACCTGCGCACGCACGGGTCCCAGCGCATCGACTACCTGGAAGCTGGTGCTGGCAAGGTGCACTTCACCGCCGGCCACCTGCTGCGTGAGCACGGCAGTGGCTGTTTGCGGCGGCCAGTGCGACGGCACCGTCCAGGTCTGGCTGCCCAGGTGGGTGCCCCCGGGGCGCAAGTTGGGCCCTAAGGTCCACCGGTCCGCGCTGCGGCCTTTCTGGTCCAGCACCGTCAGGCTGACAGAACTCGCGGCAGAGACCGGCGCGGGATTGGTCAGGCCATAGGTCAGGGCCAGCGGCTGGCCGGCATCGACCACGCGTGGCTGGGCATGCAGGCTGCCACGCAGCAGCGGCGTGGTGGCCTGGGCTGACAAGGCGAGGCGGGTTTCGCCGGCGACGGCGGTGTCCGCCGGGTGCTGCCAACGCAGTACCAGCACGGCCGGATGGTTGCCGGCCTGCGCTGCGAGGAAGCGCAGCCGAAGCCCGCACTGGCTCCCCGCGGGCAGGGTGGCCGGCGGGGCGCACTCCGTGGCGGTCAGCGCGTAGGCGCCGGCAGCCGGCCCCTCCAGGTGGAAGTCGACCAGACGAGCGGAGGCGGTGCCGGCGGACTGGACCACCGCGGCACGCTCCAGCGGTGTGCCTGCCTGGGCAGAGCCGAAATCCACTCCCGGATCCGCAAACACCATCCGCGGCTGGCCCAGGATCACCAGCGGCGCGTGGCCCAACGCCAACTCGCGACCCTGCAAGGTGGTGCTGGCAGCCAGGACCCAGGCCTGTCCGTCAGTCCCTTGTGCAGGCCAATTGGCGGTGAGCACGGGTGTTTCTCCGGGGGCCCAGCGTGGCAGCCGATTTGAGAAACGCGCAGCGACCCGGCCGGTTGCCGGTTCCAGCACGACGATGTCGATGGGCAGGTCGATCATTGCCGCATCGCCTTGGTGGCGGCCGTGCCAACGCAGGGGCACCGGCTGCCCGATGAGGGCGCGGGGCGGCGCCTGCAGGGCGCCCTCCAGGCCGAGTCCGGTGCGTTCGCTGCCAAGCACTTCGAACTCGGTCGCACTGGAGGCGAGCGGATCACCACCATTCAGCAGTTCCAGCTGCGCGCGGTAGCGGCCAGCAGGCAGGCTGCCGGCGGCCAGGTGGTAGATGAACGGACGCTGTGAGCCGGCCGGCAGCTGCTCGATGGGTTCGGCACGCTCGAACATGGCCGCGCCGCTGGCGGACTGCACGAGTGTTCGAGCCACCAGCCCCTGCTGCAGCAGGTTGACCGACCGATTGAGGACCCGTGCGCTCAGCACGACGGGCTGCGCGGTGTCGTAGCGACTGCGATCTGCAACCAGGCGGGCGGCATTGGCCGGTTCGTCCCCGGGCTCGATGTGCAGTGGCGCGCGGGCGGTGGCATAGACCTGGCCCGCCGTTGACAGCAGTTGGGCCTCGGCCACGTAGTCACCGGCCAGCATGGCATCCGCCGGCCAAGCGGCCTGGGTGCGCTGCGACTGGCTGGGTGCCATGGCCAGGACATCACCGGCCGGCAGCCACTCCACCTCGCGGCCCGACGCATCGAGCACGCGCAAGCGAAGCTGGGTTGTTCGCGCGCCTGGGCTGTCGTTGCGCACGTCGGTGTGCAGCAGCACCCGCTCGCCGGGGCGATAGGCGGGTTTGTCGGTGGATAGGGCGAGCGCCAGACGCGTACCGGCCATGACTGCCGGGATACCGAGCGAGGACCGCACCGTCTCGCCCGGCATCAGGCTGTTGTCGAAGACGAGTTCAGCGGCACTGGCCACCGGGCGCATTTCGTCCTGCGTCAAGCCGTCCAGGGTGAGGTTGAAGCTCACCTCGCGGTTTGCGTCAGTGACGCCAGTGAGTCTCCAGACGTAGTCACGACCACCGTGGCTGTTGGTGACTGCGCGAATCGGCGCGGGCTCGGGGGTGTCCAGCGCGGCGCCAGCGGGCAGGCTGATGTGCAGCTCGGTGTCGATGCCGCCAAGCCGCTCCAGCACCATGGGCAGCCATAGCTCGACCCAGGTGGTGGCCATCAGGGCCGTCCCCGCCACACGGTCTTCCGAGTACCAGAGTCCGTCAGCGCGCTGGGAGGCCAGCAGGAACTGGACGGCCTTGCGGACCTCGGGTGCACGCGGCGACGGGCTGAGCGCATCCAGCCCCATGCCCACCATGGCGGTGACCATCGAGTCGCTGGTGGCTCCATTGCGCCTGGCCGACCAGCCGCCATCGGGCCGCTGACGGGCGAGCAAGCGCGCGGCGACCTCGGCGATGGCGGCGTCGAAGTCGTTCGCACGCGCCGTGCCCTTGAAAAAGCGGCGTGCATGCGACAGGCCCATGAGCCTGAAGGCCTGCTCGACGTTGTTGTCCTCGGCGGCACGGGAGGCCGACAACAGCCAGCCAGCCGCCCGCTCCATCGACTGGTCGATGCGGGCGCGGGTGGGGGCCGGATCGATAGCCTGCTCGACGACCTCGTGCAAGATGCCGCCGGATTCGACGATCAGTCGGCCGTCGGGCAATACCACCTGGCCAAAGGCGCCCTGGTGGGTCCATCGCTGGGCCACGCCCTCGCGGTTGTAGAAGTAGAGCCCCGTCTGGTGGGCCAGCAGCAGCCCGTCGCCGTAGGCAATCGCATTCATCATGGCGCCCTCGGGCGTGACAGGCACCGGCGATTCGAGGCGGCTGCCATCGGCGCCGAAGCGCAGCACGGTGCCGCGGTTCTGACCGAATGCGATCAGCGAGCCGTCGGGCATCCGGGCAACGCCCATCGTTCCTGCCAGTTGAGCGTCGCGAACCAGCACCGTGGCCTGCCCATCGGGGCTGAGCCGGTAGAGGCTGTCGCCACCCCACAAGGTGACCAGGAAATGCCCATCGGGCATCGGCTGGGCATCGAAGACGTTGGCGTTCCAGAGGCGACGCATCTGCCCGTCGACCTCGCGCACGAACACGCCCTGGGACGAGCCGATCAACAGTCGCCCAGCCTCCAATGGCCAGGCACTGCGCACCGGCACATCAGCGACCAGGCGCCTGGCCACGCCGGCGGGTGCCACCGCCCAGAGATCGCCGCCGAAGAGCGTGACGTACACGGTGCCGTCCGGACTGGCGGACAGGCGCTTCTGGCCGGCGGGCAGGCCAGCCACCGGCCAGGGCTGCAACTGCCGGCCCACCGCTGGGCCCAGGGTTTGAAGCGCATCGCGCAGCGCCGCCAGGCTGCCGGCATTGAGCGCCACCAGCGCCACGGGCGCACGCCACCACCCGTCCGGGTGGTCTGCGCTCCAGCCACCGTCGGACTGTTGCACGCGCATGAGGTATTCGGCCATGCGCACTCGCGAAAGATGGACAGCCACTGGGTCGTGCCAATAACCGGCCGCCCAAAGGCCCAGCGTGGTGTTGGTGTGGGTGTATCCACCCGGCGAGTCGCGGTAGGCGACCTTGGCCGGTAGCTGGGTCGGCCCGGTGCGGGTCATGCTGCTGTCTTCCGGATGAATCAGGTTTTGCGTGACGGCCGACATCAGCACCGCACGGCGCAGCGGGCTGTCGGGCGCCATGTGCCGAAGGCTGCGCTCGCCACCGGCAACGGCCTGCGACTGCACATGACACATGAAGCAACGACCGTAGCTGGCATTGCTGGTCACATAGTGGTCATAGGCCAGCCGATCGCCGGCACGGACCGCACCGACGACCGCAGCGCGCACCAGCGGAACCAGGGGATCGACGCTGGCACGGCGCTGGACGTCCTGCCCCTGCACGCTGACCGTCGCGCGAACCCGTGCCGTGCCGGGCTCGACCTGGGCCGGATGCACGGTGAATTGGCCGGACGCGCTGTCGCCGACATACAAGGACCCGCGCAACAGCGTGCCCGGCACGGACGCGGCGGACAGCCGCAGTTCGTAGTCACCGGCCTCCTGCGCATGCCAGACGCCGAAGTCCAGCGTGGCCAGCTGACCCTGTCCCCAGGCGGCAGCGTCGACGGCTACGGCGTGGCGGCGTTGCCCGCTGACGCGCTCCACGACTTCCAGCTGAATGCGCTGCGCGGGCAGCGCGATGTTGCCGTCGTTGCGCAGCAAGGCCGCCAGGGCCACCGGCTCACCCCGGCCGGCGCGCACGACGGAAGGCGAGGCCTGCGGCTCGCCCGAAAGACTCGGTGCAGCTCGAATCTGGAAGGTCGCTTGCGTCTGAGACAGCACGACCCCGTCGGGATCGCGCGCCTCTGCGGCGCCGGGCTGCTGCGCCTGCAGACGAAGCTGGTAACGGCCCGGCGGGTGCGCGCCACTGGTCCACTGCACCTGCACCCCCAGCTCGGTGCCGGGGGACAGGAAGACGCTGGCCACCGGTGTGCCGGCGCTGTCCAATACGGCTGGCCGTGCGATGACGCCGCCTTGCGCGTCGATGATCGCTGCAGTCAAGGCGACCTCGACCGGCAGGGGGCCGGAATGCGACAGGTTTGCGCTGGCCCGCAGCGCCTCGCGCAGGCCAAGCTCCCCCGGCGACAGAACCGGCGCCGTCCAGGTGGGCGCGCCGGCAACAGGCGGCTCGGCCGGCGCAGCACGGCGCACTGGCCGCATTGGCACGCCGCCCACAGCAAGGCTGCTGCCCGACGTGAGCACGAAGGCTTGCTCGACCGAATCGTATCCGTCCCGGATGAAAGCGACGGACACCTGGCCGTCGCCTTCGAGCGGCAGCTCGAAGCGGCCCTGGGTGTCTGTGAGGGTCGACGAGCGATGCGCGCCGGCGACTTGCAGTTGCACAAGGGCTTGCACGAGCGGCAGCCCGGTCTGTGCATCGACGGTGTGGCCGTGCAGCAGGGCTGCTGCCGGCGGCTGCGAAGCGAGCGGCCACAAGGTCGGCGAGAAGGTGGCGGTCATGGCCGGTGCGAGTTGGGCCACAGCGTGCACCGGTGCGTACCCCTCGCGCTGCGCTGTCAGTTGCACCGCGCCGGGCGCGATGCCCTCCACGCGGTAGGAGCCCGATGCATCCGTGAGCAGCTCGCGCGCGGGGCCGCCGGCGGGCTGGGCCTGGAGACGCACGTCGGCGAGAGGCCGCTGATTTCTGCCATCGAGCACGCGACCGGCAATGACCGCACCTGCGCCGAGGGCGGGGTTGCGCGGAGGTTCATCGACAAGGGCCAATGCCCGCAGGGCCAGCGCGGTCACGTACAGGTCATCGACCCCCTGCTCGGCCCAGGCGCCACTGGCGCGCTGGCTGGATCGAAGGAAGCGCCCCACGTCCGCCGCCACCTCGGGAGCATCGCTGGTGTAGGGATGCACCGCCTCGAAAACCGCCGCGGTGAGGGCACTGTCGTCCTGCCACTGGCGCTGCGCATCACGCTGCGCCAGAAGCCAGCGTGCCGCGCTGCTTGCCAACTGCGCCGCGCCCGGATGGCGGGCCACGTGCGACTGCAGCGCGCGAACCACCGCCGCCGTGGCCAGGAGGTCGGGCTGGCCGGCCGTCGGGAAGCTGCCGTCCACCGACTGCACCTCGGTCAACCAGGCCAACAACGGCGCGAGTGCGTCGTCCGCCTCCCAGCTGCGCAGCGCCCAGGCGGTGTCGAGCACGCTGGCGCTTTGCTGCCCCAGGAACGCGGCGTAGCCCCGTGCACCCAGGCGCCGCGCCTGCAGGTCATCGGGCGTTCGCCAACGCGGAACGAGCGCAACGGCGCTGGCACATCCGAGCCACTGGGTGGCGGCGCCCGGCGCTGCCAGGGTTTGAGGTATGGCGGCAAGCACGGCTCGCACCGCGCCAGGCTCGCCACCTAGCCGCAGCCAGGTGCCGGCCCCCTCGCAACTCACCAGCGCCTGATCGGCCACGCGGCCGGCCTGCAGCGGCTGGTTCACAGCGAGTTGGGCCTGCATCCAGCGTAAGCCGCGACTGACGGTTTGCAGATCGGCTGCAGGATCAGTGTGTGAATTGGCCGGGACCACAGGCTGCGCGGCCGAGACACTGACCGGAAGGACAGTCATCAGCAGGCCCTGTAGGAGGCAGACCGTGGAGTGACGCAAGCCGGCCGCGGCTGCGGTAATGCAGCGCAGCACGGCACCCGTAAGGCACGAAGACTGGTTCATGAAGCGTCCTCCCAACGCATGCCCGCAAGCACGTGGAATGGACCTCGCCCGGAGAAAGGCGTGCTTCTGTTCGCGGAAAATGGCCGCGATTCTATTGGGGGATGGAGTGCTTAAGTCGTCATATCTGCCGGGCGTGGTCGCCAGTCCGATGCTTCAGTCCACAGGCCAAGCTGGCGCACGACTCGGGAGACCTTGAGCAACTGACGGCCGCGACCGAGGAAGTGAATCTCTTCCCAAGCCGTTTCAGTCCCTGCTCGTGCGACCTTTCACCGGAACACCGCACCCGGCGCCACCGTGCGATCCAGGAACCACGCCAGCTTGCGCTTGAAGTAGTTCCACGAGTGCTCGATGTGCGCCGGCGTCATGATCTGCGAGCGCCGGCGGGTGCGGGTCTCGGGCAGCGGCATGGCGTGGGCGAAGCCGGCGGAGCGGCCCACCACGTTGGCCTTGGCGGCCTTCTCCACGAACACGCCGATGCAGGTGGCCTCGGCGATGGAGCCGCCGCAGAAGGTGAGGCCGTGGTTTCCCATCAGCACCGCGAAGTGCTCGCCCAGCGACCTGGCCAGCGACTGCCCCTCGGCCTTGGTGGTGATCAGCGCCACGTCGTCCACGTGCTTGGGCACGTCGATGAAATAGTCGGTGTCCAGCGTGAAGGGCAGCAGGGGCTCGGATGACGCCGACAGCACCGAGCAGTAGAACGGGTGGGTGTGGGCCACCACCTGCACGTCGGGTCGGTTGCGCAGGATCTCCGAGTGGATCGGCCACTCCGAGTGGCGCCCGCCCTCGCCCTCGAGCTTGACGCCGTCGAAATCCACCAGCACGAAGTCGGCCGGTCCGCACACCTCGCCCAGGCCGATGCGGTTGCGCTTCATCCAGAAGCCGCGACCGCCGGGGTCGCGCAGCGACACATGGCCCAGCGACATGTCGCCGTGGCCTTCGAGTTCGAGGATGCGGCAGGCCAGCGAGAGGTCCTGCAGCGCGTCGCGCAGCGATGGGGTTGGCGAGGTCATGGCACGGTCTGGCGGATCCGGAGAAGGCGGCATTCTGGTCCGCGCGGCCTGCCCGGTCCAATACCTCCCAGGACGCGACTGAGACGTTTCGGATATGAAAACCCTAGCCGGCGAGTTCGGCGATGGTGTCCACGAACAGCTGCGTCGCGGCCGAGTGGTTGCGCCGGCAGACCGCGCCCACCACCGACCGCGGCGAGTCCGACAGCGGCTTGTAGACCACGTGCTTGTGGTCGGCATGGCGCACGCTCTCGGGCACCAGCGCGATGCCCATGCCCGCCCCCACCAGGCCCACGGCCGAATGGGCGTTGGAGCAGATGTCCAGCACCTGCGGGGTGAAGCCCGCGCTTTCACACAGCGCGCGCACCGAATCGAACAGGCCCACCGGCTGGCGGCTGGCGTTGATGAAGACCTCCTGGCGCAGCTCCCGCAGCCGAAGCCGCGCACGGCCGGCCAGGCGGTGGTCGGGCGGCAGGGCCACGACCAGGTCTTCCTCATACAAGGGGCGGGCGACGAAATCGGCGTGCCGCACCGGCAAGCGGATCACCGCCAGGTCGGTGAGGCCACGCGCCAGGTACTCGACCTGCCGGTCGAACTGCGCCTCGATCAGCTTCACCGTGACCGAGGGGTAGCGCTGCGCGAACAGGCGGATGGCCTGTGGCACCAGGCGGCGGCTGGTGGTGTAGCTGCAGCCCACGGTGATGCTGCCCTGCTCGCCCTGCCCGATGGCGCGGGCGCGCGAGAACATCTCGTCGAGCTCCTCCAGCCAGGGCAGCGCCCGCTCGTACAGGTCGCGCCCGGCGTTGGTCAGCGACACCGAGCGCTTGGTGCGCGTGAACAGCGGCGTTCCCACCGCCTGTTCCAGCTGCTTGATCTGCTGGCTGAGCGGTGGCTGCGACATGTTCAGGCGGGCGGCGGCGCGGCTGAAATGGAGTTCTTCAGCAACCACCATGAAATAGCGGAGATGGCGAAGTTCGGTCACGGTTCGGGCGGGCTTCCAGGCGTGCGGTGCCGGGTGCCGGAAGCTTACCGCCGCCGGCGGATTGATACGCGCCGCGTCTCAGTCGCGAGGAATTCGGTATTGGCCGCAGCCGCCCCGCCCTCGCAGAATCGGTCGCGGCCAGGCCGTCGGCGTGGCGCGCCGAACCGTTTGTCAACGCACCGCCTCATGACCCAGCCCAACCTGCTGAGCACCATCGACGACTACCAGGCCGCCTTCGAATCCAGGTACGCCGAAGGCCGCCCCTCGTTCTTCGCCGTGACGGGGCCGCTGCCGCTGACAGGCCGCACCGACACCGTGCTGGCCGCCACGCCCGCCATGACGGTGATCCTCAAGGGCTATGCCGAATCGGGCGAAAACACGCTGCACGCCCACACCGACGAGGACCACGTGTTCGTGGTGCTGCAAGGCGAGGCCAACTTCCACGGACCCCACGGCGAGCTCAAGACCATCGGCCCGCTGCACGGGGTGATGATGCCGCGCGGCACCTTCTACCGCTTCCGCGCCTCGCCCGGCCAGCCGCTGGTGATGCTGCGCATCGGTGCCGCGGCCGTGGAAGGCGGCAACATGTTCGCCCGCATCGGCATCGACGGCCGTGAGATGGCGGGAAATTCCAAGGAGAACCAGCACGAGGAACCCGTCCTCAGCGGCGAATTCTTCGGGCCTCGCTGAGGCCCGGCCATCCCCCTGCAAAAAGGAACGCACATGATCGAGACACGTCGCGCCTGGCTGGCCTTCGCCCTGGCCAGCCTGTTCGCGGGAGCGCCTGCCGTGCAGGCACAGGCGCAGGACTTTCCGGGCCGACCGGTGAAGATCGTGGTGCCCTTGCCGCCCGGCGGCACACCCGATTTCGCGGCGCGGCAACTCGCCGGCCTGCTCGCTCCGATGTGGGGCCAGCCGGTGGTGGTGGAGAACAAGCCCGGGGCGGCCGGCAACATCGCGGCCGAGTCGGTCGCCCGCTCGGCGCCGGACGGGTACACGCTGTTCCTGATCGTCAACTTCATACCCGAGATCAACCCGCACCTGTACTCGAAGCTGAGCTACGACCCGCTGAAGGACCTGCAGTCGATCACGCTCCTGGGCACCATCCCCTTCGTGCTGGTCGCGAACCCCGGCGTGCCGGCTGCTTCGGCCAAGGACCTGCCGGCGGTCGCCCGCTCGCGCCCGCAAGGCATCAGCTATGCGACCTCCGGGCCCGGCAGCAACCAGCACCTGTTCGCCGAGCAGATGCGCGCGGCCACCGGCATGCCCATGCTGCACGTGCCCTACAAGGGCGGCGCGCCCGCGATGGTGGACCTGCTGGCCGGCGTGGTGGACATCAGCTTCGCCAGCGTCAACCAGGTGGTGCCGCACGTGAAGGCCGGCAAGCTCAAGGCGCTGGGCGTCACCGGCAACAGCCGCAGCCCCCTGTTGCCGCAGGTGCCGACCCTGGCCGAGGCCGGCTTCCCCGGCTTCGAGAACGAGCCCTGGGTGGCCCTCAGCGCACCCGCCGGCCTGCCGCCCGCCGTGGCCGCGCGCATCGAGCGCGACGTGCGCGAGGTGATGAAGCGCCCGGAGGTCGTCGCCGCCCTGCACGAACAGGGCGTGACGGTGAACACCGGCACGCGCGAGCAACTGGACCAGCGCATCCAGGCCGGCCACGCCAGCTGGGGCCGCATCATCAAGGGCGCCCAGATCCGCGCCGAATGAGCGCCGCTCGGCCCCTCCGCTTGCGCAGGGGGGAGAAACAGCCCGCGCAGCGGGCCATCCTGGGGGAGGTGATCCAATGAGCGCGGCCATGCCACCGCGCGTGTTCATCGTGCGCGACCACACGATGGACCCGCTGCTCGACGACCTGGCCGCGCAGCTGCAGGCCACCGGCGTCGAGGTGACGCGCGGGCCTGTCAACCAGCCGGGCGTGGTGCGGCCCCTGCCCGACGAGGTGGTGTCGCATGGATTGGCTCCTGCCGACGTGGCGGTGTTCAGCTCACGCTGGCGCTGCCCGCGCGAGACGCTGCTGGCCGCGCCCCGGCTCAAGGGCATCGTCGGCGCGACCATCGGCGTGGAGACCATCGACCTGCAGGCCGCCGACGAACTGGGCCTGATCGTGGGCCACGGCGGCGCGCCAGAGCACATCGCCAGCATGGCCGAAGCCACGGTCATGCTGATGCTGAACCTGCGGTATGCGCTGGCCCACAGCCAGGCCGTGATGCGCGGCGACGAGCCGCGCCCGGCGATCCTGGACGTGCGCGCCGCCATGCTGCAGGGTTCGACCGTCGGCCTGGTGGGGCTGGGGCGCATCGGCAAGGCCGTGATGGAGCGGCTGGGGGCCTTCGGCGTGCGCCTGCTCGCCTACAGCCCGCGGGTGGACCCGGCCGCGGTGCCCGACCACGTGGAGCTGGTGAGCCTGGAGCGCCTCATGGCCGAGTCCGACACGGTCGGGCTTTTCGTGGCCGTGCGGCCCGACAACCGGCACCTGGTCAACGCCCGCACGCTGGCGCTGATGAAGCCTTCGGCCTTCCTGGTGAACGTGGCGCGCGGCGAGGCGGTGGACGAGCCGGCCCTGGTCGAGGCCTTGCGCACGCGCCGCATCGCCGGCGCGGCGCTCGACACCTTCGAGGTGGAGCCGCTGCCTGCGGACAGCCCTCTGCGCACGCTGGACAACGTCATCCTCACGCCGCACATGGTCGGCCACACGCGCGAGAGCGTGCGCTCCATCCCGCGCATCGCGTTCGAGAACGTGACCCGCATCCTGGCGGGCGAGCTGCCGGTGTCGTGCAAGAACCCGTACCTGGAGCCGGCCTGGCGGCGGCGGCTCCACGCGCTGGGGGCTGGGCGCGCCGCTTAACATCGCGCCCTACATGAGCGCATCTCTCGAAGCGACCCGGCGCGCGGGTACGCGCCGCGGCGTGGCGGCCATGGCCCTGGGCATCACCTGCTTCGTGGCCAACGACGCCATCATCAAGTTCGTCACCGAATCGCTGCCCCCGTGGCAGACCATCTTCGTGCGCGGCATCGCGGCCACCGGCATGCTGGCCGGGCTGGTGGTGACGATGGGCGCCGCCGGCCAGTGGCGGGCGCTGTTCGACAGGCGGGTGCTGCTGCGTGCGGGCTTCGACGCCACCGCCACCTTCGCCTACCTGATCGCGCTGTTCCACCTGCCGCTGGCCAACGCCATGGCGATCAACATGGCCGTGCCGATCTTCACCATCCTGTTCGCGGCCCTGCTGCTGCGCGAGCGCGTGGGCACGTCGCAGTGGCTGGCGATCGCCGTCGGCTTCTTCGGCGTGCTGCTGGTGGTTCAGCCCACGCCCTCGGCCTTCAACGCGTACGCGCTGCTGTGCCTGGCGGGCACGCTGATGCAGGCCGGGCGCGACCTGGTCACCCGCACCATCGACGCGCGCATCTCGTCGCTGCTGGTGACCTTCAGCACCGCCTTGGCCGTGACGCTGTTGTCGGGGGTTTGGGGGCTGACGCAGGGTTGGGAGGCTGTGTCGCCGGCGCAGCTCGCGATGCTGGTGGCGGCGGCGGTGTTCCTCGGTGGCGGCTATTACCTGCTGACGGTGAGCATGCGCACCGGCGGCGAGGTGGGCGTGATCGCACCGTTCCGCTACACCGGGCTGCTGGTGGCCATCGTGATCGGGTTCCTGGTGTGGGGGCAGGTGCCCAATGCGTTGGCCTGGGCCGGGAGTGCGCTGCTGGTGCTGGCGGGGCTGTACGTGCTGCGGCGTTAGCGCCCTGCGGGGAGGGCGCCTCGCACGATCAGCGTTGTTGCGGCGCCGGCTCGACCGGCAGGTCCGGCTCACCCGGAGCCACGACGACCCTGCGGCGTCCGCGCATGAAGCTCACCAGGCTCCAGGCCAGCACCAGCGTACCGATGGCCAGCAGCGTGGCACTGATCGGGCGCTCGACGAAGACCATCGGGTCGCCGCGCGACAGCAGCAGCGTGCGGCGCAGGTTCTCCTCCATCAGCGGTCCCAGGATGAAGCCGAGCAGCAGGGGCGCGGGTTCGAACTTGAGCAGCGTCATCAAATAGCCAATGGACCCCACCAGCGCCACCATGTAGACGTCGAACGGGTTGTTGTTCACGCTGTAGACACCCAGGCAGATGAACACCACGATGGCCGGGAACAGCACGCGGTAGGGGATGCGCAGCAGCGCGACCCACACGCCGATCAGCGGGATGTTCAGGATCACCAGCATCACGTTGCCGATCACGAAGCTGGCGATCAGTCCCCAATAGAGCTCTGGCTGCTCGGTGATCATCATCGGGCCCGGCTGGATGCCGTGGATGATCAGCGCGCCCAGCATCAGCGCCATGACCGCGTCACCCGGGATGCCCAGCGACAGCGTGGGCACGAAGGCGGTCTGCACGGCGGCATTGTTGGCGGCTTCCGGAGCCGTCACGCCCTCGACAGCGCCCCTGCCGAAGCGTTCCGGCTGCTTGGCCACCTTCTTCTCGGTGGCGTAGGACATGAACGATGCGATGGCCGAACCGGTGCCGGGCAGCGCGCCGAAGAAGCTGCCGATGGCCGAGCCGCGCAGCATGGGCATGACCGAACGCCGGTTGTCGTCGCGCGTGGGCATCATCGAGCGCAGCGTGATCTTCTCGGCCTTGCCGTGGTGGATGCGGTTGATGCTGCTGATCACCTCGGAGATGCCGAAGATGCCCATGGCCAGCGCCACCAGGTTCAGGCCGTCGGTGAGTTCCGGCACGCCGAAGCTGTAGCGCGCGACGCCCGAATTGACGTCGGTGCCGATCATGCCGAGCAGCAGCCCCAGCACCACCATCGCGATGCCCTTGACGGGCGAGCCGGTGGCGATCGTCGACGCGGCGATCAGGCCGAGCAGCATCATCGCGAAGTATTCGGCCGGTCCGAACTTCAGGCCCAGCTCGGCGATGGTCGGCGTGAAGGCCGCCATGACGAACAGGCCGATGACAGCCCCCACGAACGAGGCGACCGTGGTCATGAACAGGGCCACGCCACCGCGTCCTTGCCTGGACATGGGATAGCCGTCCAGGCAGGCCACCGCCGAGGACGGCGTGCCGGGCAGGTTCAGCAGGATGGAAGCCGTGGAGCCGCCGTACGAGGCGCCGTAGTAGACGCCGGCCAGCATGATGATCGCCGCGGCCGGCGTCATGTGGTAGGTGATGGGCAGCAGCAGCGAGATGGTGGCCAGGGCGCCGATGCCCGGCAGCACGCCGATCAGCGTGCCCAGGAACACGCCGAGAAAGCAGTACAGCAGCGTCGACGGCGCGAAGGCCGCCGAGAAGCCCATGGCGAGGTTGGAGAACAGGTCCATGTCGGTTCCCGCGCACTTACCAGGGGAACGGGGACAGCGTCATGCCCAGCCCCGTGATGAAGATCAGCACCATCAGCACCGGGACCGCCACGCTCAGGATGAAGCGGCCGCGCCAGGTCAGGTCGTGGTCGGCCAGGGACGAGATGAACACGGCGCCTGCGGCCGCCAGCACCAGCCCGAGCAGCGGCAGCGAGAAGGCGAAGTACAACACCGCCGCCAGCACCAGGGCGGCGGATTTCCACTGCACGACGATGCGCTCGCCCGGGCGACGCAGCGCTGGCAGCACGATCAGCACCCCCAGCACCGCGAGGATCCATCCCAGCACCGAGGGGAAGTACCCCGGGCCCATGCGGGCGGCGTCGCCGAGGTTGTAGTTGTGCGCGCCCAGGGCGAAAACGATGCCCGTGAGCATCAGCAGGACACCCCCCAGGATGTCCTTGTAGTCACGTGATGCCATCTCCTGCTCTCCTTGGCCTTCGGCCTGCGTGTGTGAACGCGCCCGGCGCCTGCATGGCTGGGCTGCCGCTTCATGGTAGGGAGGACTCAGGACGCGGACCGTTGCCGGAACATTGCCGTTCGGTCATGTGGGCGCGCACGCGCCCGCGACCGGCGCAGGCCGCTCAGGCCTAGGCGGCCGGCAGTTCGACTTCGACCCGCAGGCCGGGTGCCGCATCGGCGAACCGCAACCGCCCGCCGTGCATCGCCACCACCGCGCGCACGCCCGCCAGGCCCAGGCCATAGCCCAGCGCCTGGCGGTCCAGCCGGTAGAAGCGCTGGCCGATGCGCTCGTGCTCGCCGGGCGGCACGCCGGGCCCGTTGTCCTGCACCGTGAGCAGCACCGTGCCACCGCGGCGCGTGGTCCCCACCCGGACCACCGCGCCGTCCCCGCCGTACTTGAGCGCGTTGTCCACCAGGCTGGCCACCGCGTCGGCAAGCAGGTCGCGATCGCCCTGCACCACGGCCGGGTCGTCCGGCTCGCGCCGCAGGACCGCCCCGTGGGATTCGGCCAGCGCGTCGTACAGGTCCAGTACGTCGTCGACGATGGCGCCCAGGTCGGTGGGCCGGAACTGCCGCCGGCGCGTGCCGGCCTCGGCCTCGGCGATCTGCAGCAGCTTCTCGAAGGTGACGGTGATGCCCTCCACCTCGCGCACGGCGGCTTCCACCGCCTGCCGCGAGCCCTCGTCCGGCATGGCGTCCTGTGCCGCCCGCAGCCGCAGCAGCACCCGCGTGAGCGGTGTGCGCAGGTTGTGCGCGATGGTGTCCGAGACATGGCGCACGCCGTCCATCAGCAGCTGGATGCGATCGAGCATCTGGTTGATCTCATGGCTCAGCAGCTCGAACTCGTCTTCCTGCCCCGTGAGCTCCACCCGCTCGTGCAGTTCACCGGCGCCGATGCGCGCGGCCGTTCGGCGCAACGCGGCGATGCTGCGTTCGAGTTCGGCGCGGATGACGAAGGTCCCGCCGATCAGCAGCAGCACCGAGACGAGGGCCGCGGCGGCGCTGGCGTTGCCGACCAGCGACTCGATCGCCTGCTGCTCGCTCAGGTCGCGCCCGACGACCAGCGTGCCGCCACCGGGCAGCGCCCGAACCAGCAGGTACGCGCTCATGTACTGCTCCTGGCGCATGACGCCGGTGCGCAGCTCGCCCGATTCGCCCGCGGCCGCATCCAGGCCGGCCGGCACCTCGTCGAGGTTGCCCGCCAGCGGCTGGCCCCTGGCATCGAGCAGCAGGTAGATCTCGGATTCGGACTGGAAGCGGTCGGTGAGGGCGCGCTGGATCTCGTCGCCCACGGCCTGCAGGCCGCCGTCCCGATGCCGCGCAAGCAATTGCTCCTGCACGCCCGCCAGCTGCCGCGTCATGCCCTGGTGCATCACGCCCACGGTCTGCAGTTGCACGATGGCCAGGGCCGCCAGCAGCGTGATGGCCACCAGCACCGCGTAGTAGAGGGACACCCGGAACCCGAGCGAGCTCCAGAAGCGCGGCTTCTCGAACCTCATGGGCCGGCGCCGTCCGGGCGGCTCTCCGGCCCTTCCCCGGCATCGAGCGACATGCGGTAGCCGACGCCGCGCACGGTGTGGATCAGCGGCCTGCCGCCGGCGGCTTCTAGCTTGCTGCGCAGGCGGCTGACCTGCACGTCGATCACGTTGGTCTGCGGGTCGAAGTGGTAGTCCCACACCGACTCCAGCAGCATGGCGCGGGTGACGACCTGCCCGGGGTGCGCCATCAGGAACGCCAGCAGGCGGAACTCGCGCGGTTGCAGCGCGATGGGCCGGCCGCCCCGCTCGGCGCGCCGGCTGGCCAGGTTCAGCTTGAGGTCGCCGAGTTCGAGCACCCGGATCTCGGGGCCGGCGCGCGAGCGCCGCACCAGGGCTTCGGCCCGCGCGGCCAGTTCGGAGAAGGCGAAGGGCTTGGTGAGGTAGTCGTCGCCACCGGCCTTGAGACCGCGCACGCGTTCGTCCAGCGCGCTCAGCGCGCTGAGCACCAGCACCGGCGTCTTCTTGCCGAGCCCGCGCAGGGCGGCCAGCAGCGACAGCCCGTCGACGCCGTTGGGCAGCATGCGATCGAGGACGACCAGGTCCCAGGCCTCGCCCGTGAGCCGGGCCAGGGCCGTGGCCCCGTCGTGGCAGACGATCACCACGTGGCCGAGTTCACGCAGCCCGTCGGCGATGAACCGCGCGTTGTGGGCGTCGTCCTCGACGACGAGGCAGCGCCACATGCTGGTGGGCTCCATCCGTGCTCCTGAATCGAATCGACGGGCGATTGTGGGCTGGCGCGCTGCCGGCGCGCCGCATCCCGTTTCGGCCAGCTTCGCCGCCCATGCCTCAGGGCAGGCGCGAGCGGCCGCGGCGGGCGGGCAGCAGCACCGCGCCGGCCCGGCGGCCGAGCGGCGGGCGGAAGGGGGTCGCCCAGTGCTCCAGCCGTTCCAGCTCCTTCTTCTGCCGGGCCATCACGCAGGCCAGGACCACGAACAGGCCGACCTGCAGCGCGCACAAGAGCATGAGGGCGCGATCGAACGGCACCAGGCCGCTGAGCAGCACGGCGGCGAGGCAGGGCACCAGCAGGATGGGTATGAGCAGGCTCAGGAGCATGGACGATCCGGTCTTGACGCGTTTCAGTATCCCCCGGGCTACCCCCGGGGTGCATGAACGTTTGGCAAGGAAGCGGACCGTCACCCCTGCAGGGGATGCCGCTCCACCAGCGGCGGTGCCGCAGCCAGCCCGGTCGCGTCCAGGATCTCCTGCTCGCCCAGGGTCTCGTGCTTCAGCAGCGCCGCCACCAGCGCGTCCAGCGCCGGCCGATGCTCGCGCAGCAGGCGCATCGCTTCCTCGTGGCAGCCGCCGATGATGCGCTGCACCTCGGCGTCGACCAGCGCCGCGGTCTGTTCGCTGAAGGGGCGCTCGCCGCCCACGCCGGCCGGCCCGCGCAGGAACGGGTTCTCGCGCGGGGCCAGCTGCACCATGCCGACGGCGTCGCTCATGCCCCAGCGCGTGACCATGTTGCGCGCGAGCTGGGTCGCCTGCTCGATGTCGTTCTCGGCCCCGGTCGTGCGCGTGCCGTAGGCCACCTCCTCGGCGGCGCGGCCGCCCAGCATGCCGATGATGCGGGCGCGCAGGTAGGCCTCGGGGTAGTTGTAGCGGTCGGTCTGCGGGCGTTGGTAGGTCACGCCCAGTGCCTGTCCGCGCGGGACGATGCTCACGCGGTGCACCGGGTCGGCGCCCGGCACCAGGAGGCCGAGCAGCGCATGGCCGCTCTCGTGGTAGGCGATGCGCTCGCGGTCGGCGGCGGTGAGCAGCAGCGGCCGCTCGGGGCCGAGCACGATCTTCTCCAGCGCGTCCAGGAAATCGGCATGGCGCACGACCTGCTGCTCGCGCCGCGCGGCCAGCAGCGCGGCCTCGTTGACCAGGTTGCGCAGGTCCGCCCCCGAAAACCCCGGCGTCGCCTGCGCCAGCTCCTGCAGGCTCACGCCGGCATCCAGCGGCACCTTGCGCACATGCACCCGCAGGATGGCCTCGCGCCCGGCCTTGTCCGGCAGGTTGACCACCACCCGGCGGTCGAAGCGGCCGGGCCGCAGCAGCGCGCGGTCCAGCACGTCGGGGGCGTTGGTGGCGGCCAGCACGATGATCCCTTCGCGGCCGCTGAAGCCGTCCATCTCGGTGAGGATCTGCTGCAGGGTCTGCTCCTGCTCGCTCTGGCCGCCGATGGCCATCTGTCCGCGAGCCCGGCCGATGGCGTCGATCTCGTCGATGAAGATGATCGCCGGGGCGTGCTCGCGGGCCTGCTTGAACAGGTCGCGCACGCGCGCCGCGCCCACGCCGACGATCATCTCCACGAACTCGGACGCGCTCATCGAGAAGAACGGCACGCCGGCCTCGCCGGCCACGGCCTTGGCCAGCAGTGTCTTGCCGGTTCCCGGCGAGCCGATCAGCAGCACGCCCTTGGGCGCGGTGCCCCCGAGCCGCGTGTACTTGTCGGGCGCCTTCAGGAAGTCGACGATCTCCACCAGCTCGGCTTCGGCCTCGTCGATGCCGGCCACGTCGCTGAAGGTCACGCGGTGGGCCGGGTCGGTGGCGTCGTACCGCTTGGCCTTGCTGCGTCCGATGCCGAAGATGCCGCCGCCGCCCAGCCCTCCGCCCTGCGCCGCGCGCCGGTACATCCACACATAGAAGCCGATGATCAGCAGCGCCGGGCCGAAGTACAGCAGCGTGTTCCACACGCCGCCTTGCTGGATCGGCACCGCGGCGATCTCCACGCCGTGGCGGATCAGGAAGTCTTCGAGGTTGCGGTCGAAGAAGGTCGGCAGCTCGGTGTTGAAGTACATCGACGTCTTCGACGGCGGCAGCAGGCGGCGGTCCAGCGCCGTGGGCGTCGCCGGCTGGCCGGCCTGCTTGATGTCCTCGGGCGTGGGCCAGGTCACCTGGCTCTTGAACCGGCCCTCGATGGCGGTGCCCCGGCTGTAGATGGCCACCACGTTGTCGCGGCCGACCTCCTCGCGAAAGACGGTGTAGGGCACGGTCACCGGCGCGTTCGGCTGCGGCACCAGCCGGCTGACCAGCACGTAGTTGATCAGCAGGATGAGCACGAACCAGGGCCAGTAGCGGCGCGGCGGCAGCTGAGGACCCGGCTTGCGTTGCGCAGCCGGGGCAGACTTGGAGGGGGAGCCGGGCTGTGTCATGCGGCCATGATGCCGCGCCCGGGCAGGCTGCGGGGGCCGGCGTCCCGCCCCTCGGCGCCGTGGCGGCGGCTCGGCGGCTCGCGCGGCCGACCCGGTGGAGGAGCGGGCTGCGCAAGAGTGCATGTCCTACAGGGTGCTCATCAGGTTTCGAGACGAAAATCAACACTTTTTGCGCAGCCCATGAGCACCATCGTCCCACCCGCGCCCGCACAGGCGGATGGACTTGCCAGCGATGCGGCGCCGCAGCGGCACCCGGGACTGGCTTCGCTGATGCACACGACCGCCTGGCCGCCCGACCTGGGCCCGATGGCGCAGTGGCCCAGCGAACTCGCCACCCTGGTGGACCTGCTGCTGAACACACCCACGCCGGCCTTCATCGCCTGGGGCCCGCAGCTGCGCCTGATCTACAACGACGCCTACCTGGACATCCTGGGCGACCGGCACCCGGCGGCGCTCGGGGCCCCGATGCCCCAGGTCTGGCGGGAAGCCTGGCCCGCGGTGCAGGGATGGATCGCGAAAGCGCTGGCCGGCGAGCCGCAGTCGTTCCGCGACCTGGAGGTCACGGTGCGACGCGGCGATGCGCCGGCGCAGGCGTTCTTCACCTTCAGCTACGCCCCCATCCGCCGCGCGGGCGAAGTGGCCGGCATCTACTGCGCGATCACGGAAACCACCGACGCGGTGCTGGGCTCGCGGCGCATCGAGCACGAACGCGCGGAGTTCCGCGAGTTGTTCGACCAGGCGCCGAGCTTCGTGCTGGTGCTGCGCGGCAGCGAGCACCGGGTCGAACTCGCCAACCGGGCCGTGCGGCGCCTGTGCGGCAACCGCCCGTTGCTGGAGCTGCCGGCCCGCGAGGCCCTGCCCGAGCTGGAAGGCCAGGGCTACTTCGAGCTGCTCGACCAGGTCTACGTCGGCGGCCAATCGCATCGCGGCCAAGGGGTGCTGGCGCTGCTGCGCAACCCGCATGGCGGGCTGGACCCGCGCTACCTCGACTTCATCTTCCAGCCGCTGCGCGACCGGCACGGGCGCGTGACCGGCATCCTGGCCCAGGGCGTCGACGTCACCGAGCGCATCACGGCCACCGAAGGCTTGCGCCGCAACGAAGAGCGCTTTCGCACCCTGGCCGACGCCGTGCCCCAGATCATCTGGATCACCGATGCGCAGGGCCGCGTCGAGTTCTTCAACCGGCAATGGGCCGCCTACACGGGACAGCCCCGCTGGTCCGGCACCGCCGTGCAGGTGACCGACAACTTCGTCCACCCCGAAGACGCGGCGATCACCATGGCCCGCTTCGACGAGGCCCGCCGCACCGGCGGCACCTTCTCGGTGGAGCACCGCATCCGCCGCGCCGACGGTGAGTTCCGGTGGTTCCTGGTGCGCGCCGAGCCCTTCCCCGACCCCGCCTCGGACGGCCAGGTCAAGTGGTTCGGCTGCTCGGTCGACATCCACGACCGACGGCTGGCCGAGCAACGCCTGCAGGCCAGCGATGAACGGCTGCGGCTGGCCCTGCAGGCCGGCGGCATGGCCACCTGGCAGCGCAACTTCAGCACCGGCGAAGCCTGGTGGTCCCCCGAGATGTTCGCGCTGCATGGCCTGTCCGCCACCGATCCGCCGCCAAGCTACCTCGACCTCATCTTCGAAGCGGACCGCGGGCGCGTGCGCCAGTTCATCGAACAGACCCTGGAGCGGCTGGGCGAGCACACCCTGGAGTACCGCGTGTCCTGGCCCGACGGTTCGGTGCACTGGCTGGAAGGCAGCGGCAGCACGCGCCTTTCGGGGCCTTCGCACCACCGCGTGATGATGGGCGTGTGCCGCAACATCGACGATCGCAAGCTCAACGAAGCGGAACTGCGCTTCATGGCCACCGCCAGCGCCGAGCTCGCCGCGGTCACCGACCATCGGCAGACGCTGGCGCGTATTGCCGCCCTGGCGGTGCCGCACTTCGCCGACTGGTGCGCCATCGACATGCTCGATCCGCAAGGCCAGCGGCTGGAGCGGCTGGCGGTGGCACACGTCGACCCGGCGAAGGTCGAGCTGGCGCAGCGGCTGCACGAGCGATTCCCGCCCGACCGCGAAGCCGGCACCGGCCCCTGGCGTGTCATCCACTCGGGCCAGCCGGAAATGGTGCCGGTCATCACCGAACAGATGCTGCGCGAAGGCATCAGCGAGCCCGAGTACCTCGAAGGCATCCTGGCGCTGGGGCTGCACTCGTACATCGGCGTGCCCATCCTTTCACGCGGGCGGGTGCTCGGCGTCATCACGCTGGTCACCTCCCACTCGAGCCGGGTGTTCAACGAGCGCGACCTCGCCAACATGGTCGACCTGGCCGGCCGCGCCGCCGTCGCCGTGGAGAACGCCGAGCTCGTGCGCGCCCTGCGCGCCGCCGATGCCGCCAAGGATGCCTTCCTGGCCACCCTGGCCCACGAGTTGCGCAACCCACTGGCGCCGATCGCCAACGCGCTCACCATCCTGCGCATGCCCGGCAGCGGCGATGCCCTGCGCCAGCGCATGCTGGACATTTCGCACCGCCAGGTGGAGCACCTGATCCGGCTGGTGGACGACCTGCTGGAGGTCTCGCGCATCACCCGCGGCAAGGTCGAGTTGCGGCCCGAGCGGCTGGACCTGCGAACAGTCGTCAGCGCCAGTGTGGAAGCGATGGCCGGCGCCATCGCGCGCCAGCGGCTGCAGCTGCGGCTGGACCTGGCTGCCGATCCCCTGCCGGTGCAGGCCGACCCGGCGCGCATCAAGCAGGTGGTGGACAACCTGCTGAACAACGCGGTGAAGTACACGCCCGAAGGCGGGCGCATCGAGGTGCGGGCGTGGCGGGAACGGGGCGAGGTCGCCCTCGCGGTGGCGGACACCGGCGTGGGCATTCCCCACGACATGCTCGACCGCATCTTCGATCTCTTCACGCAGGTGGACCGCACCATCGGGCGCTCGCAGGGCGGGCTGGGCATCGGCCTGGCCCTGGTGCGCGAGCTGGTGCAGTTGCAAGGCGGCAGCGTGAGCGCCGAGAGCCCGGGCCTGGACCGCGGCGCCTCCTTCACCGTGCGGCTACCCGCCGCCGCGACGGGCGACGCCCCCGCGCCGGTGGCGTCGCCCCGGCAGCCGACCCGCGCGGCCGCCGCGCGACACGTCCTCATCGTGGACGACAACACCGATGCGGCCGACACCCTTTCGCTGGTGCTCTCGGCTTGCGGCTACATCACCGCCGTGGCCTACGACGGGCCGGCCGGGCTGGACGCCTTCGACCGGCTGCGACCGCACGCGGTGCTGCTGGACATCGGCATGCCGGGCATGAGCGGGCATGCCGTGGCGCGGGCCCTGCGCCAGCGGCCCGGCGGGTCCGACGTGCTGCTGGTGGCGGTCACCGGCTGGGGCCAGCCGGCCGACCGCGCCCTGACCACGGAAGCCGGCTTCGATGCCCACCTGACCAAGCCGGTGGACGTGCAGGCCGTGGTCGAGCTGCTGTCGCGGGTAGGCGTGCCCCTGGGCGGCGACACCCCCGGCTGAGCCTGCCGCTTGCAATTTGTTCATGTGGGGCCCGGCCCGGGACGCAGCGGTCAAGAATGCGCGTGAACCCCCAAGGAGCACCGCATGACCTGGCAACCGATCGCCCGCCTCAAGCGTTTCGACGAGAGTCGCGACAACCTGCCCGCCGAGCATTGGGTCACCCTGGCCACCGGCCTCGGCCTGTGGCTGGCCACGCGCAAGCACCCCTCCGTCGTGGTGCGCCTCCTGGCCGGCATCGCGGGCGGCGTGCTGGTGGCGCGTGCCGCCTCGGGCACGCAGGTGCCCCGGCAGCTGCGGCGGGTGATGCCCTACGCGGACGACTGGGGCAACCGGGACACGCTGCCCAAGCGGGCGGTCTAGGGCCGGATGCGGGGCTTCAGGCCCCGCGGCGCCCGTCCATGCTCCAGCGCCCGGGCCCGAAGGCCACGAAGGCCAGCAGGCCGCCGACGATGGCCATGTTCTTGTCGAACATCAACTTCTGCATCATCTGCTGCGCCTCGGGCATGGCCCAGTAGGCGTGGAAGAAGAAACTGGCCACGAGGGTGAAGAGCGCCAGCGCCAGCGCGGCCCAGCGCGTCTTGAAACCGACCAGCAGCATCAGCCCGCCCACCAGTTCGACCACCAGCCCCACGGCCACCCCGACCTGCGGCAGGGGCAGCCCCGCTGAAGTGGCGTAGGCGACGCTGCCGGCGAAGCCGCCGATCTTGGCCCAGCCGGCCGGGATGAACATCCAGGCGATCAACAGCCGCCCTACCAGGGCCAGCGCGTCGTGGGCGGCATTCGGTCGGTCGATCAGGGTCATGGGAGCTCCTTGTGGTGGGTGGGTGTGCGCAGGGAGCGCCGTCGCGGCGCGGATTCATTCTGCGTGCTTCCGCTCGCCCAGTCCGCCTGGGCCAGTTTCACCGAGAGGAACTCCACCAGGGCCCGCACCTTGGGCATCACGAACTTGCGCGTCGGGTAGACCGCGTAGATGCCCAGCTCCATCGGCCGGTAGGACGGCAGCACCTCCACCAGCTGCCCGGATGCCAGCGCGGGCGCCACCAGGAAGGTGGGCTGCAGCTGGATGCCGGCGCCCCGCACGCAGGCGGCCACGCAGGTATCGCCGTTGTTGGACCACAGGCGCGGCCGGACCTTGATCGTGACGGGCCCCCCGGGTCCGCTGAATTGCCACTGGTCACCCATGGCGAACAGGCTGTAGCCGATCACGTCGTGGTCGGCCAGCTCGCTCGGGTGCCCAGGGGTGCCCCGCGCGCGCAGGTACCGCGGCGACGCGCACAGCACCAGCCGGGTCGACGCGAGCTGGCGCGAGACCAGCGAGGAATCGGGCAGCCGGGCGATGCGCACGGCCAGATCGAATCCTTCGTCGACCAGGTCCATGATGCGGTCGGCCAGCTGCACGTCGAGCGACACCCGGGGATGGGCCTGCATGAACTCGCTCCACAGCGGCGCCAGGTGCTGGATGCCGAAGCTCACCGGCACGCTCACCTTGAGCAGGCCGCTGGCGGTGTGGCTGCGGGTGGAGATCTCGGCCTCCGACTCGTCGATGCTGGCCAGGATGTCGCGGCACCGGGCCAGGAACACCTCGCCTTCGGCCGTGAGCGACAGCTTGCGGGTGGTGCGATGCAGCAGCCTGGACCCCAGGCGCTGCTCCAGCTCGGACACGTGGCGCGAAACCGCCGCCTTGGACATGCCGACCGCGTCGGCCGCGGCCACGAAGCTGCCGGCATCGACCACCGCCGCGAAGGCCCGCATCTCCTGGTACTTGTCCATTGGCTCATTTTGGTGAACGAACCATCTCGATTCAAGCGGTTTATCCAATTTCCCAGCGCCAATAGACTGGGTTCCGTGCTGGCCGTGCGCCCCAGCCGGGGTGCCACGACCGACCCGCGACTTCACGATCGAAAGGACCACTTGTGAGCCACGCCACCTTCACCCGACGACTTCTCGCCACCGACGCCGGTTGGGGCGCCCTCGCCCTGCGCCTGCCCGTGGGCATCATCTTCGCGGCCCACGGCGCGCAAAAGCTCTTCGGCTGGTTCGGCGGCTATGGCCTGGAAGGCACCGGCCAGTGGATGGACTCCATCGGCCTGTCGCCCGGCTACCTCATGGCGCTGCTGGCCGGTGCTGCCGAGTTCTTCGGCGGACTGGCGCTCATCGCCGGCCTGCTGGTGCGCCCGGCGTCCGCCGCGCTGGCTTTCGCCATGGTGGTCGCGATCTTCAGCACCCACATCGACAAGGGCCTGTTCGTCGCCAACAACGGCTATGAATTCGCGCTGGCCCTGCTCGCGGTCACGGTCGCCCTGCTCTTTTCGGGCGCGGGTCGCGCTTCGGTGGACCGCGCCCTCAGCCGCGCGCAGGACTGAGCCCACACCCCCAGGACAACCGCATGACCGCGCTTCCCACCGTCTTCGTCTCGCACGGCGCCCCCACGTTTGCCATCGAGCCCGGCCTGGCGGGTGCGCAACTGCGCGCCCTGGGGCGGGCGCTGGGCAAGCCCCGCGCCATCCTGGTCGTCTCGCCCCACTGGATGACGCGGGGCGTGGAGATCACGGCCACGGAGCAGCCCGGGACGGTGCACGACTTCGGCGGCTTTCCGCGCGCGCTCTATGCCATCCGGTACCCGGCGCCCGGCTCACCCGGACTGGCGGCGCGGGCGCAGCAGGCGCTGGCAGCGCAGGGCATCCAGGCGTCGCTGGACACCGGCCGCGGCCTGGACCACGGCGCCTGGGTGCCGCTGCTGCACATGGTCCCCGAGGCCGACGTGCCGGTGGTGCAGGTCTCACTGCCCGTCGATACCGACGCGGCCAAGGCCCTCGCCCTCGGGCGCGCCCTGGCGCCGCTGGCGCATGAAGGCGTGCTGATCGTCGGCTCCGGCAGCCTCACGCACAACCTCCACGAGTTCCGGATGGGGGGCGACGCCGCCGAGGCGAGCTACGCCCGCGAGTTCACCGAGTGGATCCGCGAGGCGGTCGTGCAAGGCGACACCGGCCGGCTCGCACGGGCGCTGGAGCAGGCCCCGCACGCCTCGCGCGCGCATCCGACCAGCGAGCACTTCCTGCCGCTGCTGGTGGCGGCCGGCGCCGCCTGCGCGAGCACACCGACGACCGTGCTCGACGGCGGCATCCGCCACGGCGTGCTGGCCATGGAGTCGTACGTGTTCGGCCAGAGCCTGCCGCTGCAGGTCGAGGCCGCCACGCACGCATGACGGGCGGGCCTACCGCTCCAGCCGCACCGGCAGGCGCCCGCGCAGGGCATTGACGAACCAGATGCGCCGCGCGCGGGCGAGGTCACCGACCCGCACCACGGCCTCCTGCACGCCGCCGGCGGCCAGCTCCATGGCGCGGCCGACGCCGTCGAGCAGTCCACACGACAGGGGCGGCGTCACGATGCGGCCGTCGTCGAACTCCACGACGACGTTGCCGCGGGTGAACTCGGTCACCTCGCCGGCCGCGTTCCACAGCAGCGCGTCGAAGCAGCCATCCGCATCCGCGTCGAATGCCTCGTAGTGCGCGCGGCGCGTGGTCTTGTGGCGCAGGAAGGCCATGGGCGCATCGATCGGCCGCGAGGCCAGCCGCACCCGCAACGTGCCCTCGGGCGTGGCCGGCGGCGGCGACACGTCCACCTGCGCGCGGCCCGCGGGATCGACCATGACCCGCACCCGGCTGCGGCCCTCGCCGGCCCGTCCGCGCAGGGCGGCGGCCAACCGGGCCTGCACGCCCGCACGGTCGAAGAGGAAGCCGAAGTGTTCGGCCGCGGCGGCCAGGCGGTCGAGGTGCAAGGCCAGGCCATGCCACTGGCCGCTGTCGTGGCGCAGCGTCTGCAGCAACTGAAACGGCTGCGCGGCCTGCTCCAGGAACGCGGCCTTCTGCGACCACTCGCGCCACTCGGCATCCGCCTCGGCGTCCCAGGTGATGCCGCTGCCGATGCCGCAGCGCGCGCGCCCCTCGCGCACGACCACCGTGCGGATCGGCACATTGAACCGCGCATCGCCCCCGGGGCGCACCACGCCCACCGCACCGCAGTACACGCCGCGCGGCTGGGGTTCGAGTTCGCGGATCCAGTGCATCGCCCGCAGCTTGGGCGCCCCAGTCACCGAGCCGCAGGGAAAGAGCGCGCCGAAGACATCGGCCAGGCGCGTGCCGGGCCGGGTTCGCGCCTGCACCTGCGAGGTCATCTGCCACACCGTGGGCCAGCCTTCGCAATGGAACAGTCGCGGCACCTGGACCGAGCCGGGTTCGGCCAACCGCGAGAGGTCGTTGCGGATCAGGTCCACGATCATCACGTTCTCGGCCCGCTCCTTGGCACTCGCGCGCAGGGCCTCGGCCTGCGCGCGGTCGCTCTCCGGCGAGTCGCCGCGCGCGGTCGTGCCCTTCATGGGCGCGCAGCGCAGCACCTCGCCGTGCCAGTCGAAGAACAGCTCCGGCGAGACGCTCAGCACCTGCTCGTGGGCGTTCGACAGGAAGGCCGCATTGGCTCTTGGCTGCGCGCGCCGCAATGCGCAAAACAGCGCGAACGGGTCACCCGCGAATGCCGCGTCCCAGGCGGCGGTGTAGTTGACCTGGTAGACCTCGCCATCGGCGATGGCCTGGTGGATGCGCTCAATACCGGCATCGAAACCGGCGCGGTCCAGCATGGGCTTCCACTTCAACGCTTCAGCCGCCTCCAGGTCGGTGGCCGGAAAAGCCACCGGCTCGCGGTGCACCGAGAACCAGGCGAGCGGTCCGTCGGCGGCGTGCACCGCGGCACGCGGCTCGAAGGCGGTGGCGGCCTCGTGGCGCAGGTAGCCCACGCACCAGTAGCCGCGCCGCGCCCAGTCGTCCACCGATTGCAGGACGGCGTGCACCTCGGACGGGAGCCAGGCGGCGAGTTCGATCTCGGGCGTGGCGAAGGCGACCTGGATGGGGTCCAGGTCGCCGGCGGAGAAGTCGATGACGGCGTGGGGGGTCATGGGGAGCACACGCCACTCGGGCGCACAGGCGCCGGACTGTGCCACAGCCCTCCGGGCGCTCCCGCACGCCCATCAGGGCCGCTCGCGCCAGCGCAGCATGCGCCGTTCGATGCCGGTGAGCAGCGCCGAAGCGACGAAGCCGAGCAGCCCCAGGACGACGACGCCCGCGTACAGCTCGGGCGTGCGGAACGCGCGCTGGGCCATCAGGAGGTTCTGCCCGATGCCGGGCAACGAGGCCTGCATCTCGGTCACCACGGCCAGGATCAGCGCCACCGCAAGGCCGACCCGCGCGCCAGCCAGGATGTCCGGTAGGGCGCTGGGCAGCGCTACTTTCCAGAAGCGGGCCACCATGGGCATCCGCAGCGCACGGCTGACCTCGTGCAGGCGCTCGTCGACGGCGCTGAAGCCATGCACGCTCGCCAGCAGGACGGGCCAAATCGAGCCGAATGCGATGACTGCCGTGGACATGCGGTCCGACAGTCCAAACGCCAGGATGGCGACCGGAATGACCGCCGCCGCCGGCAGCGGCCGCAGGAACTCCAGCAAAGGGTTGAACAGCTGGTGAACAGTCCGCGAGCTCGCGATCAGCGCGCCTGCCACCACGCCCAGCAGCGAGGCCACGAGCCAGCCCAGCACCATGCGCTGCGTGGAGGCGAGCAGCGGAGCCCAGAGGCGTCCGTCCGACGCCTGCGCCCACAGCTCCGACAAGGTTCGCCCCGGGGAGGGAAAAAACAAGGGCGAGATGAATTCGGTCGCCGCGAGCAGTTGCCAGAGCAGCAGCACGCTGGCCGCGAAGCCGAGTGCCGCCGCGCGCTCGATCCAGGCGTGGCTCTTCTTCATCATCGTGCTCCTCCGGCCGACTCGCTCACCCCGGGCCAGCGCAGGACGCGTTGCGCCACCGCACCCACGGCCCACCCCATCAAGCCGATCCACACCAGCTGTGCGTACATCTGATCGAAACGCAGTGCCTGCTGCGACGACATCATGGCGTGACCCAATCCCCGCGGATTGAGCACGATCTCCACCGTCACGGCGACCACGAGCGCAATGGCCAGCGCGAGCCGCAGACCCACCGCGATCCGGGCCAGCGCGGCCGGCAACACGATGCGCACGGTGCGCCGGACCACCGACATCCGCAGCACCCGCGCCACTTCGAGCAAGCGCGGTTCGATGCCGCGCACCGCGGCGATGGTGACCAGCAGGATCGGCCAAAAGCAGGCGAACGCGATCACCGCGGCTTCCATCCAGACGCCGAAGCCGAACAACATCAGGGCCAGCGGGATCAGTGCGACCGATGGCACGGGACGCATGGCATCGATCGACGGCGCCATCACCCGCTCCAGCCGCGGCATGAGTCCCAGGGCGATGCCGATGCCAATGCCGGCGATCGCAGCAATCGAGAAACCTGCCAGCGCGGCCTCGAAAGTCTCGCGTGTCGCCAGCCACAGGCTGCCATCGGCCAAGCCCACCGCCAGCGCCTTCACCACCTCGACCGGCCGGGAAACCGTCTCGAAACGATAACCAGGCACATGCCACATCAACTCCCAAACGGCCAGCAGGGCCACCGGAAGAACCCATCCCAGCCAGGCGCGGCGCCGCATCAGTGGCCCTCCAGCAGCCCGTGCAGGCGATGCCGCAACGAGAGGAACTCAGGATGCTCACGCGTGGAGAGCTGGTCTCGCGGGCGCGGAATGTCGACCGAGACCTCCTCCACGATGCGCCCCGGATTGCTGCCCAGCACGATCACGCGGTCACCCAGATAGATCGCCTCCTCCAGGTCGTGCGTGATGAAGACCACTGTGGTCCCCTGCGACTGCGCCAGCCCAGCCACTTCGTCCTGGAGGTGCTGCCGCGTGATGGCGTCGAGGGCGCCGAAGGGCTCGTCCATCAGCAGCAGGCGCGGGCTTTGCGCCAGGCAGCGCGCGATCTGCACGCGCTGCTGCATGCCGCCGGAGAGCTGGTTGGGATACCGGTCGATCGACGCGCCCAGGCCCATCGTGGCCGCCAGTTCGGCTGTGCGCGCGGCATGCTCCCCGGTCGGTACTCCGCAGCACTCCAGGGCGAGCGCGATGTTGCCGGCCACCGTACGCCAGGGCAGCAGGGCACGGCCATAGTCCTGGAAGACGATGGCACGCTCGCGCGCCGTATCGGTGATCGGCTGGCCCTCGAAGCGCACCTCGCCCTCGGTCGGCAGGGTCAGGCCGGCCAGGATCCGCAGGAGGGTGGTCTTGCCGCAGCCGGATGCGCCGACGATGCAAAGGAACTCGCCCGGCACCACCGTGAAGCCCAGCCGGTCGATCACGGTGCGTTCGCCGAAACGCATCACCAGGTTACGCACCTGCAGCGCCACGTTCAGTTTGGGAGATCGCATGCCCAGTCCTTCGAGTTGTGCGTTCATGCCAGGGCGGCGGCAACGGCGCGCCGCGCGATGACACCCACGAGTTGGGCCCGGTACTCGGCGCTGGCGTGCAGGTCGCTGTTGAACTCGCCCGGATCGACGGACAGATCGGCCAGCGCTCCGACCGTGAAGTTCCGGGCGAGCTCGGATTCGAAAGCCTCCAGGCGGAACACCGAGGCAGCCGCACCGGTGACTGCCACGCGCGGCCCGGCGGCCGTGTCGGCCACGAACACACCCACCAGCGCGAAGCGCGATGCCGGGTGGCGGAACTTCACGTAGGCCGCGCGTCGGGGGACGGGGAACTCCACCGCCGTGATCATTTCCCCGGGTGCCAGCGCCGTCTCGAACAAACCGCGGAAGAACGCGTCCCCGGCGATGCGCCGGCGCGAGGTGATGACGGTGGCGCCCAACCCCAGCACAGCCGCCGGATAGTCGGCGGCCGGGTCGGCATTGGCGATCGAGCCGCCCAGCGTGCCCCGATGGCGCACCATCGGATCGCCGATGCCACCGGCGAGCCGGGCCAGCGCCGGGATGGCCTCGGCAAGGTGGCGCGATGCCGCGACATCCGCATGCCTGGTCATCGCGCCGATGCGGATGTGATCGCCATCCATGAACACGCCCCGCAGTTCCGGGATGCCGCCGATGTCCACCAGCCGGTCGGGCCGAGCCAGCCGCAGCTTCAGAGATGCCAACAAGGTCTGGCCGCCGGCGAGGAACTTGCCGTCATCGACCGCGTCCATCGCGTCGATGGCATCGGCCACGCTGGTCGCGCGGTGATATTGAAACGGATACATGGCCACCGCCCTTCAGCCGCGCATGTGACGGGCGCCCAGGGCAACGGCCTGGACGATGTTGTCGTACCCCGTGCACCGGCACAGGTTGCCTTCGAGCCCCTCGCGGATGGCGCCGACGTCGGGCTCCGGGCAGCGGCGCACCAGGTCGATCGCGCTCATCACCATCCCGGGCGTGCAGAAGCCGCACTGCAGGCCGTGGCACTCACGAAAGGCTTCCTGCATCGGGTGCAGCGATCCGTCGCCCGCGGCGATTCTTTCGATCGTGGTCACCGAGCCGCCTGCCGCCTGCAGGGCCAGCAGGTTGCATGACTTCACCGCGACCCCGTCCAGGTGCACGGTGCAGGCGCCGCATTGAGCCGTGTCGCAGCCACGGTGGGTGCCGGTCAGGCCGAGCTGCTCGCGCAGGAGGTCGGACAACAGCGTCCGTTCCTCGATATCGCATTCGACGGGTTTGCCGTTGACGGTGAGTGAAACATTCATGGTGGCCTCGTTCAGCGTTCGTGGGTGCGGGCCATGTCGCTGGCCTCGCGGATGGCGGTCCAGACCTTCAGCGGCGTGGCGGGCATGTCCAGGTGATGGATACCGAGCGGGCGCAGGGCATCGAGCACCGCGTTCATCACGGCCGGTGGTGCGCCGATAGTCCCGGCCTCGCCCACGGCCTTGACGCCCAGCGGATTGGTCGTGCATGGCACCTTGGCAAAGCGCAGGTCGAACGAGGGCAGGTCATCGGCGCGCGGCATGCCGTAGTCCATGAAACTGCCAGTGACGAGCTGGCCCGACTCGCGGTCGTACACCAGGTGCTCGTGCAAGGCCTGGCCGATACCCTGCGCCACGCCGCCCTGGATCTGCCCCTTGCAGATCATGGGGTTGAGCGCGCGCCCGATGTCGTCCACGGCGCTGTAGCGGTCGATGTGCACGTGGCCGGTCTCCGGGTCGATCTCGACTTCGCAGATGTGGCAGCCATTGGGGAAGTTGGGCGGATCGGTGTTCCAGGTGCCCGTGGCCTGCAGTCCGGCGCCCAGCTGCGCCATCGGACCCGCCTTGATGAAGTGCGCCCGCGCCACCTCGGCCAGCGTGACCTGCTTGCCGTTCGCGCCGGTGTAGATGCCGCGGTCGAAGGACATGCCAGCCGGCTCATTGCCGGTCATGCGGGCAGCCACCGGGAGCGCCTGCTCGATGATGCGGTCGGCCGCCATGCGCAGCGCACAGCCCCCGATCATGGAAGAGCGCGCCGCATAGGTGCCGCGCCCGAAGGGCACCTTGTCGGTGTCCCCCTGCACGTAGCGCACGGTCTCGAAGGGCACGCCGAGCCACTCCGACACCAGCTGCGCGAAGACCGTGGCATGCCCCTGGCCATGCGAGTGCGTGCCCGCCACGATGGTGACGGTGCCGCCGGGGTCGAAGCGCAGCGACATCTGGTCGTTGAAGATGCCGCCCTGCTCGATGAACAGCCCGATGCCGCGCCCGCGCAGCAGGCCCCGGCTGCGCGAATCCGCCTTGCGCGCGGCCAGCCCGGCCTCGTCGGACAGGTCGAGGCAGCGATCCAGCAGCGCACCGAAATCGCCGCTGTCGTAGACGAAGCCCGTGTGCGTGGCATAGGGCATCTGCTCGGGACGGATGAAGTTGCGCTCGCGGATGGCCGCCGGCTCCAGGCCCAGCTCGTTCGCCGCCTGGTCGAGCAGCCGCTCCATCACGTAGGCCGCTTCCGGCCGCCCGGCTCCGCGGTAGGGGCCGGTGGGCGAGGTGTGGGTGAAGACGCCGACGTTCACGCCATGGAAGGCAGGCACGTCGTACACGCTGGGAATGAAGCGGATCGCGAAGTTCAACGGCGCGACCGCTGCCGACACCACGTAGGCGCCGAAGGCGTGCGCCGACCGGGCGCGCACGCCGAGGATGCGGCCCGCGCGGTCCAGCGCCATCTCGGCTTCGACCAGCTGGTCGCGGCCATGGTTGTCGGTCGCCAGGCTCTCGCTGCGCGTGGGAATCCACTTGACCGGCCGGCCGCCGCAGCGGCGCGAGGCCCACAGCACCAGACCGTCCTCCGGATAGGCATCGGCCTTCATGCCGAAGCCGCCGCCCACGTCGGGCGAGATCACGCGCATCGTGGTCTCGGGCACCTTGAAGACATGGCTGCACAACATCGATCGCGCGCCGTGCGGGTTCTGCGAACTGGTGTGCAGCGTGTACTGCTCGTCGGCCTCGTTCCACAGGCCGATGGCGCCGCGCGGCTCGATCGAGTTGGCGGACAGGCGGTTGTTCTGCAGCTTCAGCCGCGTGACGTGCGGGGCCGACGCGAAGGCGGCATCCGTGGCCACGGCATCACCGTACATGACCATGCAGCAGCGGTTGCCAGGGGCTTCGTCCCAGACCAGCGGGGCGTCCGCACGCATCGCGTCCTCCAGCGAGGCGACGGCGTCCAGCGGCTCGTAGTCCACCTCCACCAGTTCGGCCGCGTCGCGCGCCTGGGCCGGTGTTTCGGCCACGACGAAGGCCACGCGATCGCCGACGCATCGCGCGCGGTCGGTGGCCAGCAGGGGCCGGTAGGTGCGATGGCCTTTGGGCCCGCCCATGTCTTCCGGCATGAACAAGGGCGGCATGCCGCCCAGCCCTTCGGCCCGTGCGTCCTGCCCGGTCAGCACGGCCAGTACGCCCGGGGCGGCCAGGGCTTGCGCGGTGTCGATGGACCGGATCCTGGCGTGGGCATAGGGCGAGAGCACGAGCGCGGCGTGCGCCATGCGCGGCAGCGTGATGTCGTCGATGTAGCGGCCGCGGCCGGTCAGGAAGCGCTTGTCTTCCACCCGCCGGGCGGACTGGCCGATGCCGGTCTCGGCGGCGGGCGGGGATGAGGTCGTGGCGGTCACGTCCGGTCTCCTGGATTCATGGAAAGCGGAATGCTAGGAGCGGGCCCCGCCACCGGCTTGGTCCTCGCGGAAACGGAACTTGACTGGGGTCGCAACCCGCGACTGGGAGAAACCCGCAGGTCCGGCGATGCCCGGCACGGAGTTGATCGACGCCGCCGACTCTCTTGCCTCCCAGCGCGCTCGCGGCTCCGAGGCATTGACGCTCGCTGTGCCGCGAACGGCTAATACCGCTCCAGCGAACTGCAGCAAGCCTGCATCACGCATCGCCCAGCCCACATCGAAACCCAGGCACGCAAGCACTCATGAAAACTCCCCTGAAGGCGCTGATCGTCGGCGGCGGCATCGGCGGCATGTCGACCGCGATCACGCTGCGGCGACTCGGCCACGAGGTCGACCTGATCGACCTCGACCCCAACTGGCGCGTCTACGGCGCCGGCATCACCATCACCGGCGCCACGCTGCGCGCCTTCAAGAGCCTGGGGGTTCTGGGCGAGGTGATGGCCACGGCCTACACGGGCTCGGGCATCCAGGTCTGCGACACCGCCGGCCACCCGCTCACCGTGCTGCCGACGCCGCAGGTCGCGGATGCCGACGTTCCCGGCACCGGCGGGATCATGCGGCCCGTGCTGCACCGCATCCTGTCCGAGCGCACCAGGGCCGTGGGCACCCACGTACGGTTGGGGCTGACCGTGGACCAGCTGGTGCCGCAGGGACCGGGCGTGTCGGTGCGCCTGGCCGACGGCAGCGAGGGCCACTATGACCTGGTCGTCGGCGCGGATGGCGTGTTTTCGCGGGTGCGGGAACTGCTCTTTCCGGACGCACCCCGGCCCCGGTACACCGGACAGTGCGTGTGGCGGATCGTCGCGCCGCGCCCGCCCGAGATCGACCGCCGCCATTTCTTCCTCGGCGGGCCCGTCAAGGTGGGCCTCACGCCGGTTTCGCGCGAGCAGATGTACATGTTCCTGCTGGAGACCACGCCCAGGCGCCCCGTCCTGCCCGACGCGGTGCTGCCCAGCGAACTGGCCCGCCTGCTGCAAGGCTACGGCGGCATCCTGGCCGAGCTGCGCGGATCGCTCGGCCCCCAGTCGAACATCGTGCTGCGGCCGCTGGAAGGCTTCCTGCTGCCGGCCCCCTGGCACCGCGACGCCTGCGTGCTGATCGGCGATGCGGCGCATCCCACCACGCCGCAGCTCGCCTCCGGCGCCGGCATGGCCGTCGAAGACGCGCTGGTGCTGGGCGACGAGCTCGCCTACGCCGACGACGTGCCGCAAGCGCTCGCGGGCTTCATGCGTCGCCGGTACGAGCGCTGCCGGCTGGTCGTGGAGAACTCCCTGGAGATCGGCCGCCGCGAGCAGGCCCGTGCGCCCATTGCCGCCCAGACCGACATCGTCGAGGAGTCGCTGCGCGCCCTCGCCCAACCCATCTGAAACCCATGAAGATCAGCAATCAGCAAACCCTCCCCGTCCCGCGGGACGACGCTTGGCGGGCCCTGAACGACACCGCCATCCTGCAGGCCTGCATCCCGGGCTGCGAGTCCCTGGTCTGCACCGGGGTTGACAGCTACGAACTCGTGGTGCTCGCCGCCATCGGACCGGTGAAAGCGCGCTTCAAGGGCAAGCTCGCGCTGTCGAACAAGCTGCCGCCCGAGTCCTATGAGCTGCAGTTCGAAGGCCAGGGTGGCGTGGCCGGCCACGGCAAGGGACAGGCGGCGGTGCGGCTGGAGCCGACCGCAGACCAGCAGACCGTGCTGCACTACGCAGCGACCGCGACGGTGGGCGGCAAGATCGCCCAGATCGGCCAGCGCCTGGTGGACATGGCAGCCCAGCGCATGGCGGCCGATTTCTTCAGGAACTTCAACGAGCAGCTGCAGCCGGCGCCGGCCCCGCAGGCAGATCCAGAAGCTTCCCGGCCGGCCTCGCTGTGGGCGCGCCTCACGGGCAAGCCAGCCCCGGACGAGGCCGCGCCATGAGCCGCTTGCAGGGGCGGGTCGCCCTCATCACTGGGGCTGCCGGGGGCCTGGGCCGGGCCACCGCCCTCGCCATGGCGGCCGAGGGCGCGCGGCTGGTATTGACCGACCGGGATGAAGACGGCTTGCGCGAAACCGCCGCGCTGACCACGAGGGCCGGGAGCGAATCGGTGGCCATGGCTGGCGACGTCGCCGCGCCCGAGACCCACCAGGCCCTGGTGGAGATGGCGCAACGCGCTTTCGGCCGGCTGGACATCCTGTGCAACGTGGCTGGGGTGCTGGGCGCTGGCGCGGTCGGGAACACCAGCGCCGCGCAGTTCGAACGCGTGATGCGCATCAACTGCATGGCCCAGTTCCTGGCGGCGCAGGCTGCGGTGCCGCTGCTGCGGCAGTCGCCCTGTGCAGCCATCGTGAACGTCGCCTCGGTGGGCGCCCTGGTGGCCCTGCCGATGATGAGCGCCTACTGCGCCTCCAAGGCCGCCGTGGTCGGCCTGACGCGCGCACTCGCCGCCGAGCTGGCCCCGGCGATCCGCTGCAACGCCGTGTGCCCGGGGGGCATCGACACGCCGATGGCCAGGAACCTGCTCGCCTCGGTGCCGCCGGAGGACCGCCCGGAGCTGTTGGCGCGCCTGACCGGACGCCAGCTGCTCAAGCGCTTCGCCACGCCCGAGGAGATGGCCGCGACGCTGGTCTTCCTGGCGAGCGACGACGCCCGCTTTCTCACCGGATCCGTGATCGCCGCCGATGCGGGGCACTCGGCATCCTGATCCATTCCGCACGACCTCGAAGGAGACAGACATGATCGGACGACAGATTGCACGCCTGCTGGGGATGGCCACCCTCGGCCTGGCCAGCCTGGGTGCATCGGCACAGGCCACCAAGGTCAACGTGGGCTACGTGCCCGCCGGGGACTGGGTGCCGGCGCTGGTCGCCAAGGACAAGGGCATTTTCGACAAGCACGGTCTGGACGTGACGCTCACCAAGGTGGCGATCATCTCCAACATCCCCGCCGCGCTCATGTCGGGCAGCCTGCAAATCGGCGTGAGCACACCCACGGTGCTGATCGACACCGCGGACAGCGGCCTCGACATGGCCGCCATCGCCGGCGGCACCCGCTTCGTGAAGGACCCGGCCATCTTCAGCGTGGTGGTCCGCAACGGCCTCACGGTCAAGTCCGCCAAGGACCTGGAGGGTAAGCGCGTGGGCGTGCCCGGAATGCGCAGCATCGCCGACGTGCTGCTGCGCAAGTGGCTGCTCGACCAAGGCGTGCAGCCCTCCAAGGTGAACCTGGTCGAGGCCTCGTTTCCGCAGATGAAGGACCTGCTCAAGGGTGGCACGGTGGATGCGGTGGCCGTTCTGGAGCCGTTCCGCTCGCGCATCGTGAGCGACCAGACCGGCTACCGGCTCGCGGACTATGTGGCAGAGGTCAACCCCGACCTGCTGGGCGGCATCTGGGTGGCGCGCCAGCAGTGGCTGAACGCGAACCCGAAAGCGGCACAGGCCTTTCGCGCATCACTGACGGAAGCGATCGAGTTCATGCGCAAGAACCCGGACGAAGCCAAGGCCATCGAGGCCAAGCACCTGGGCTTCACGACCCCCGTGGCCCTGCCTTACTCCGTGAGCCTCAACCCTGCTGACTTCGAGGTTTACGGTCGCATCGGGCGCGAAGTGGGCTACCTGCAAAAGCCAGTGGACGGATCGCGCCTGATGGCCAAATGAGGCGCTAGCGCCGTCTGCGCGGTGGCCGACGGGGGGCGGCCACGGGAGACGCCGGCGCCGATGCGATCACCGCGCGGGCGGCGTCGTGCAAGGCCTGTCGCACCCATCGCACAACCGGGTCCATCGTTTGGTACCTGTGCCACTGCACCGCCGTCACGATCTCCTCGATCGGCATCGGACAGGGCAGGAGACGCAAGGGGTATTGCGTCGCAAGCATTCGGGCGAAGTGGGTCTGCAGCGTCGCCACGCGCTGCGTACCGACCACGCAGGACGGCAGGAAGGTGAACCCCGGCACCCGCACCTCCACCCGCCGCTCCAGGCCCAGCCGCTCGACCGCAAGCTGGTCCAGGGTGGGCACGCGCCCACGCCCGAGCAGCGTGACCACGTGTCCAAGGCGCAGATAGGCCTCGAGCGTGAGGCCTGCGGCCAGTTCGGTGTTGCCGTCCCATGCGATGCAGCAGAACGAGTCGCGCAGGACCTCTTCGCTGGGGTGGTCCTTGAGGATCAGCGCGCTGGCCAACGAGACCACCAGGTCCACGTCACCTTGTTCGAGTTCCTGCTCGATATACCCGCCGATGGAGCGCACCTCGAAACGGAGCCCCGGCGCTTCCATCGCAGCGCGCTCGAACACGCGTGTCAGCAGGAGGTGCAGCACGTAATCCGAGCTCACGATGGTCACGTCACGCTGGAAGCGGGCCGGATCCACCTCGGGCCGCAGCTGGGTCAGCGCCTGCGCCCGCAACAGCAAGTCGCGCATGGGCACCAGCAGGCTGTGCGCGAACGGGGTGAGGGTCAGCGTGCGGCCGGAGGGTATGAGCAGTGGGTCACCGAAGTACTCGCGCATGCGAGCGAGCGTGGCACTGAGCGCCGGCTGGCTCAGGTGCACCCGCTCGGCCGCGCGGCTGACGTTGCGCTCCTGGAGCAGGGCATCGAGGCAGGCGAGCTGGTTGAGGTCTAGCTTGTTGATGCGCAAAGCCGCTCTCCATTCGAACTATCCACGCAAATTATGGGTGCTATCGGGAAGAATCATTTCCACTTCTGTCCATCACGCCGCACAGTGCGGGCCGACGACGCGTTCGACGTCGCTGGAGACACACCGCATGCCGCTTACGCACGCCTTCCCCGACCACGGCGGCGCCCGACCGCAGATGCCGCTCCCCTGCATCTCCCGGCCCGAGGCCGTGCAGGCCCGCCTGCGCGACATGCTCGCGGCCGACCTCACGCTCATGAGCGCCGACCGACCGATGTCGGCCGAACTGCTGCCGTACGGCGGGCAGAACCTGCGCCTGGCACAGCTGCGCTTTTCGGCGCACTTCACTTCGTCACAAGGCGGCCCGCCGAGGCCGGACGTCCGGGTGCTGGTGTCGCTGCACCAGCGCGGCGACGTGTTCGTATCCCAGGGAGGGCGGGGCAACAGCATCGGCGAGGGCGACATCTTCGTGCTCGATCCCTGCCGGCCCTTCAGCATCTCGACCGGTGAGATGGAGGCACGGTCGGTCTACCTGCCGCGGGCCACCATGCTCGCCCTGGTCCCCGGACTGGAAGACATCACCGCCCAGCCCATCCCGGGCGGGCACGGCCCCGGCGCCGTGCTGAGGGCGGCCATCGACGCGCTGTTCGACAGCGCGCCGTCGATGAAGCCCGAGACGGCGGACCGCATGGCGGACGCCCTCCCCCACCTGTTGGCGCCCGCCATTCTCGATATCGCCGGTGAGCAGTCCATGCCTTCCCGCATCGCCGCGCTGCACAAGGAGCAGATCCGGCGCCATGTCCATGCCAACCTGGGCGACCATCGACTGGACCCGTCCAGCATTGCCGAAGCCGTCCGGCTGTCACCTCGCCATGTGCACGGCTTGTTCGAGGACGAGCAGGAACCGCTCATGAAATGGGTCTGGACACTGCGGCTGGAGCGTTGCCATCGAGATCTCGCGGAACCTCGCCTGGCCCGCCGCACCATCAGCGAGATCGCCTACGCCTGGGGCTTCAGCGACATCTCGCACTTCAGCCGCTCGTTCAAGGCGCGGTACGGTGCCTCTCCCCGGGAGTTCCGCCGAGGCTCGGTGTCAGCGGAGGCGGCTGGCGGTTGAGACAAGCCGGCGACCCTGGCACGGTCCGCGCTCAAAAACTCCGCGGCAGCCCCAGCACGTGCTCGGCCACGTACGCGTAGATCAGGTTCGTCGAGATCGGCGCCACCTGGTAGAGCCGCGTCTCGCGGAACTTGCGCTCCACGTCGTACTCGTGCGCGAAGCCGAAGCCGCCGTGCGTCTGCAGGCACATGTCGGCGGCCTGCCACGAGGCCTTGGCCGCCAGGTACTTGGCCATGTTGGCCTCGGCCCCGCAAGGCTGGTGCGCGTCGAACAACGCACAGGCCTTGAAGCGCATCAGGTTGGCCGCCTCGGCCTCGATGTAGGCGTCGGCGATCGGGAACGCGACGCCCTGGTTCTGGCCGATGGGGCGGTTGAAGACGACGCGTTCGGCGGCGTACGCGCGGGCCTTGTTCACGAACCAGTAGGCGTCGCCGATGCATTCGGCGGCGATCAGCGTGCGCTCGGCGTTCAGCCCGTCGAGGATGTACCGGAAGCCCTGGCCTTCGACGCCGATGAGGTTCTCCTCGGGAATCTCCAGCCCGTCGAAGAACACCTCGTGGGTCTCGTGATTCACCATGTTCATGATGGGCCGAACCGTCATGCCGTTGCCGATGGCCCGGTGCAGGTCGACGATGAAGACGCTCATGCCATCGCTCTTCTTGCGCACCTGCGACAGCGGCGTGGTGCGGGCCAGCAGGATCATCAGGTCGGAGTGCTGGATGCGCGAGATCCAGACCTTCTGGCCGTCGACCACGTAACGGTCGCCCTGCTTCACCGCGGTGGTCTTGAGCTGGGTGGTGTCGGTGCCGGTGGTGGGTTCGGTCACGGCCATGGACTGCAGTCGCAGCCTGCCGCCGGCGATGTCCGGCAGGTAGATGCGCTTCTGCTCGTCCGAGCCGTGCCGCAGCACCGTGTTCATGTTGTACATCTGCCCGTGCAGCGCGCCCGAGTTGCCACCGGAGAAGTTGATCTCCTCCAAGATCACCGAGGCTTCGGTCAGGCCCAGCCCCGAGCCGCCGTATTCGGACGGAATGAGCGCGGCCATCCAGCCGGCCTCGGTCAGCGCGTCGACGAAAGCTTCGGGGTAGCCGCGCTCGGCATCGACCTTCTGCCAGTAGGCGCTGTCGAAGCGGCCGCACAGGTCGCGCAGCGCCTCGCGCAGTTCCTGGTGGGCGTCGGGGGTGGGGATCTGGGTTGTCATGGTCGGGGCTCCAGCTGCACCCGCTGGGTGGCCCCAGTGCGGCACCAGCCGGGGCTGGCGGGCCTCAGGCCGCTTCGTCCACCACCGGGTTGCGCAGCACCCCCACCTTCTCGACTTCCACCTCGCACACGTCGCCGGCCTTCATCCACACCGGCGGCTTGCGCGCCATGCCCACGCCCGACGGGGTGCCGGTGATGATGATGTCGCCCGGCTGCAGCGCCATCGCCGACGAGCAGGTGGACACCAGCGTGGCCACGTCGAAGATCATGTCGCGCGTGTTGGCGTCCTGCAGCACCTGGCCGTTCAGGCGGCACTGCACGCGCAGGCCCTTGGCGCCTTCGGGCAGCTCGTCGGCGGTGACGAACTCGGGGCCGAAGGAGCCGCTGGCGTCGAAGTTCTTGCCCAGCAGCCACTGGTTGGTGCGCAGCTGCCAGTCGCGGATGGAGCCGTCGTTGAAGATCGAATAACCCGCCACGTGTTCCAGCGCCCGCTCGGGCGCGATGTGGCGACCGCCCTTGCCGATGACCGCGACCAGCTCGGCTTCGTAGTCGAACTGCGTGGACACGCGCGGGCGCACCAGCGGCTGTTCGTGGGCCACCCAGGATGAGCGGTAGCGCTGGAACACCACCGGGTACTTCGGCGGCTCGAAGTTGCTTTCAGCGGCGTGGTCCAGGTAGTTCAGGCCGATGGCGAAGGCCTTGGCCGGGTCCGCCACCGGGGGCAGCCAGCGCAGGCCGGCCAAGGGCACGCGGCGGGTGGCGCGATCGAGGGTGCGGCGCAGCTCGGCAAAGCCGGCCTCGCCCTGGCGCAGCACCTCGTCCAGCGTGGCGGGGGCGCCGGCGGCGGTGAGGTCGAGCAGGTGGTCGGCGTCGACCCGGGCGCCGAGCGCGGGCCGCCCCTGGTCATTGACGAAGGCGATGAGTCTCATGGTTGTCCTTGTGGTGGTTCGGTCGTCGTCGGCCGGGCGGCGGGGGATGCCCGCCGGCACGCCGGCGCGCCATGATGACGCATCCTCACTCCGGCTTGATGCCCGCGCTGCCGACCGCGTCCCCGATGACCTTCATGTCGGCGGCGATGCTGGCCTTGAAGTCCTCGGGCGTGCCACCGATGGGGGTCCACTGCTGTTGCTCGATCCTGGCCAGCACGTCGGGCTGCTGCAGCACCGCGCGGAACGCCTCGTTCAGGCGGGCCACGATGGGGGCCGGCGTGCCGGCGGGCGCGAGGAAGCCGATCCAGTTGGTGAAGGGCCGGAAGTCGCTGAAGGTCTCGGTGATCGCCGGCACCTCCGGCAGCGCCGGGCTGCGCTTGCTCGACATCATGGCCAGCACCTTCACCTGGCCCGCTTTCCACTGGCCCATCACGCTGGCCACGCTGAGCACGGTGGCGTCGATGCGGCCCGACATCAGCTCGGCCGGGATGGTGCCCGCGCCCTGGTAGGGCACGTGGACCAGGTCCACGCCGGCCGCGGCCTTGAGCTGCTCCATGAACAGGTGGTTGAACGATCCGTTGCCCACGCTGGCGTAGTTCAGCTTGCCGGGGTTCTGCTTCAGGTACTGCACGAACTCGCGCGTGTTGCTGGCCGGCACCCGGGCGCTGGTCATGAGCGCCACCGGGATGTCGGCCAGCGCGATGATGGGCGTGAAGTTCTTGACCGGGTCGTAGGCCAGGTCCTTGCGCACGAAGCTGTTCAGCAGGAAACCCGAGGTGGTGTTGAGGTGGATCGTGTAGCCATCGGGCGTGGCGCGCGCCACCTGCCCGGTGCCCAGGATGCCGTTGGCGCCGGGCCTGTTCTCGAAGACCAGCGGCTGGCCCAGGATCTTCGAGGCCTTGTCGGCGATGAGGCGGCCGATGGCATCGGGCGGCGAGCCGGGCGGGTACGGGAACACCACGTGGATGGGCTTGGTCGGGTAGCCCTGGGCATGGCTGGCGCCGACGGCGGCCAGCAGGGTGAGCAGGGTCGCGGCGCGGCGCACGAGGTCGATCGGTTTCATGGTGTCTCCTTTGGGGGCTGTGATGGCAAGGGAAGGGGCGAGTGCAAGCGTGCCCTGAAGGCACGGCAGATGAGGTCGTGGGCGCGGCATGCCGCGGCACTGGCCGCGAAGAAGCCGAAGAACGGATGGAACATGTCGGGGAAGCGCATCAGGTCCACCGGCACGCCGTCGGCCTGCAGGCGGCGCGCGTAGGCCTCGCCCTCGCCCTGCAGCGGATCGTGGCCGGCCAGCGCGATGACGGCCGGTGGCGAGCCCGCCAGCGACGGCGCACGCAGCGGCGAAGGCGGGAAGCCGGCAGCAAGTTCAGGGCGGCCGCCCATGAGCAGGCGCGAGATGGCGCGCAGGTCGGCGGCCGTGAGCAGGGGCGTGTCGGTGGGCAGCGCCGAGGTGTCGCGCGCCACGTCGACACCTGGCACCACCAGCAGTTGCGCGGCCAGCCGTACCCCTTCGTCGCGCAGGCGCAAGGCAGTGGACGCCGCCAGGTTGGCGCCGGCGCTCTCACCGGCCACCGCGACACGGGCCGCGTCGCCACCGAGCGCCTGCGCGTTGCCCAGCGCCCAGCGGGTGGCTGCCAGGGCGTCGTCGTGCGCCGCGGGATAGGGGTGTTCGGGCGCGAGGCGGTATTCGACCGAGACCACCACCGCGTTCACCTGCGCGCACAGCTTGCGCGCGATGTCGTCCGCGGTCTCGACGCTGCCGAGCACGAAGCCGCCGCCGTGGAAGAAGACGACGGTGGGCAGCAAGGCCGATGCGGTGGGCGGCCGGTACACGCGCACCGGCACCTGCAAGGGTCCGTCCACCGCCAGCGCGTCCTCGGTACCGCCCACGGCGATGGGCGGCGTGCGCTCGCGTGCCGACCGCACCGCACGCCGCATGCGCTCGCGGCTTTCCGGCGCCGATCCTTCGAAGGGCGGCGGCTCGCCGCGCGCACCGATGGCCGCCACGATGGCCGCGAGCTGCGGGTCCAGGGGCACGTGCGCGCTCATGGCAGCCCCAGCACATAGGCCTGCGAGTCCTGCGCGCGCTGGCGCAGGGCATCGAGATCCACGCCGACCATCCGACCGCCGCGCTTGACCGCGCGCCCGGCGACAAACACGGTATCGACGTTGCCCGGATGCGCGGCCAGCACCACCGCGCCCACCGCGTCGGACACAGGCGTGAGGTTCAGGTCGGTGGTGCGCAGCAGCATCAGGTCGGCCTGCTTGCCGGGCGTGAGCGAGCCCACCTGGCGGTCCAGCCCGTTGGCGCGCGCCCCGGCCACGGTGGCGAACTCCAGCGCGTCGCGCAGCGACATCGTCGGCGGCGCATGGGTCGCGGTCGAATGGCCGCCGCCCATCCACGAGCGGTAGTACGCGAAAGCGTGGCGCATCTGCGTGAACATGTCGCCCGAGCACTTGGTTTCGGTGTCGCCGCTGAGGCTGGGGCGGATGCCCACCGCCAGCAGCCGGTCGAACGGAATGTCGCCGATGCCCTGCGCGTTCATCTCGCAGTGCACGCCCAGCGATGCGCTGACGCCGGCGTCGGCCATCATCGAGATCTCGTCGTCACCGCAGTGGCAGCAGTGCACGAAGGTGAGGTCGTCGGCCAGCACGCCGGCCTCGTGCATCTGGGCGATGGCCCGGACCGGCGCGTTGCGCGCGTAGGCGCCCATGTGGATGCTCGAGCGGATGTCCAGCTCGCGCGCCAGCCGCAGGTCGGCCAGCCAGACCTCGCGCCGGGCCATCTCGGGGCCGCGCGCGGCCATGGCGAGGGTGAGCAGCTGGTCGTCGGAGGCGAACACCTGCGCGCGCAGGCGGCGGATGTCCTCGGGGTGGCCGCGCTCGCTGTCGAACATCCACGAGGCGCCGTCGACCAGCGGCCAGCCGTGCGCGAACACGCCGCGGATGCCCGCATCGCGCAGCGCCTGGATGGCGGCATCGGTGTGCTCGGGGCTGTTCTGCACGTGGGCCCAGTCCAGCAGGGTGGTGATGCCGCCGTCCAGCGCCGACACCGCCCCGAGCAGCGTGCCCACGTACACGTCCTCGGGCCGGAAGGCCGCGCCCTTGCGGCCCAGCATCTCCGCGAAGTAGATCTGCGGGTCGATGTCGGCATAGCGGTGCCGGACGCAGGTCTGCCAGGTGTGGCGGTGCGTGTCGACGAAGCCGGGCAGCACGATCATGTCGCGCGCGTCGACGTGCTCGGCGTCGTCGGCCTCGATGCGCGGCGCCACGGCGGCGATGCGCTCGCCTTCGATCAGCAGGTCGCCGGTGCGCAGGTCGCCGATGGCCGGGTCCATGGAGATGATCCAGCCGCCCCTCAGGAGCACGCGGGTCATGCGGCCACCTTCAGGCTGAAGGCCAAGGCCTCGGCCAGGCTCGGCCCGGCCGCCACGCCGTCGGTGGCCCAGGCCACGTAGCCATCGGGGCGCACCAGCAGCCGCTTGACGCCTTCCAGCCCGGCGGGCCGCCGCGGCGCACTGGCGCGCACCCGGACCACGCTGGCCGGCACCGGGCCGGGGTCGGGCAAGGCGGGTGCATCACCCTCCAGGTCCAGCAGCACCGCGCGGCGCTCGCGCAGCAGCTCGGCCAGTCGCGTCGTGCGGCCATCCATCAGCACCAGGTCGGGATCGGGCGCGCGCAGGCCGGCCAGCGCGTGGCTGCCGGGAGGCGCGGCATAGGGCTGGGTCAGCCCGCACAGCTCCAGCACCAGCTGGCGCTGCACGTCGGGCAGTGGCACCAGGTGCCGCTCCAGGTGCCGCTTGAGGGCGATGCCGGTGGGCTCGAAGTTGAACTGCAGCGCACATTGCGCCTGCACGCTGGCCAGCAGCTCGCGCAGCACCGGCATGCGCTCGGTGTCATAGGAATCGAGCAGGCTCTCATCGGCCAGGCCCCGCACCACGTGGGCCAGTTTCCAGCCGAGGTTGAAGGCATCCTGCAGGCAGAAGTTCATGCCGACCCCGCTGGCCGGGTAGTGGATGCGGGCCGATTCGCCCACCAGGAAGACGCGGCCCTCGCGCAGCCGCGGCACCGCGCGCATCTGGTCGTCGAAGCGCGAGGCCCAGCGGTACGAGGTGATGCCGTAGTCGGTGCCGTGCACGTCGCGGATGCACCGCAACGCTTCTTCCAGGGTGACCGGCTCGTCCTTGGGCGCGTGCCGGCGGTCGCGGTGGACGATGTTGAAGCGGCTGATGCCGCGCCCGAACACATAGCCGCGTACCCAGCCCATCTCGTTGTCCACGTTGATGCGGCCGCCCGGCCAGGGCGCCTCCAGCTCGGTGTCGATGACGATGCCGCGGAAGGTGCCCGAGTGGCCTTCGAAGGGGATGCCCGCCACCTTGCGCACCGTGCTGCGGCCGCCGTCCGCGCCCACCAGGTAGCGGGCGCGCAGCGTGCGTGCCGCACCGCCGTCGTCCACCACGCTCAGCTGCACGTGGTCGGCATGCTGCGTGAAGGTCTCCAGGCTGGCCCCGCGCTGCACCTGGGCGCCGCACTCCTGCGCCCAGGCCCACAGGATCTCCTCGGTCATGTTCTGCGGCAGGCCCAGCGTGAAGCCGAACCTCGACTGCAGGTACTCCCAGCGGATCGGATGGAAGCCGGCCCAGATGTGCGAGGAGCGGAAGGGCTGCTGCGCCACTTCACGGGTCTGGCGCACGAAGCGGTCGGCGATGCCACGCGCGTCGAACAACTCCAGCACCCGCGGCAAGAGGGTGCCGGCCCGCGACTGCACGCCCTCGGTGCGCCGCTCCAGCACCAGGGTGCGCACGCCGGCTGCGGCCAGTTCAGCCGCCACGGTGAGTCCCGAAGGGCCGCCGCCGGCCACGATCACATCCCATTCCATCGCTTGTCTCCAGCGCCCGCGGCGCTCATGGCCCCAGGCAGTGGCGCGATATTCGGCCTTGGGCGGCCTCATGGAAAATGAATTCTTCAAAAGCGTCCGATTTGCGGCGCAAATAGGAGAGCGGTACCGTGCGCTTCAACAAACTCGACCTGAACCTGCTGGTGGCGCTGGACGCGCTGCTGGCGACGCGCAGCGTCAGCCGCGCGGCCGAGCGGCTGTTCCTGAGCCAACCGGCGACCAGCCTGGCGCTGGGCCGGCTGCGCAGCTACTTCGAGGACGAACTGCTGGTGCCGGTGGGCAAGGCCATGGTGCCCACGCCGCTGGCCGAGCAGCTGGTGACGCCGGTGCGCGACGTGCTGCTGCAGGTGCAGACCATCTCGCGCGCGCGGCCCACCTTCGATGCGGCCTCGTCCACCCGGCGCTTCACCATCGAGTCGTCCGACTACGTCATCACGGTGCTGTTTTCCGAAGTGGTGCGCCGCGCGGCCACGGTGGCGCCGCTGATGCAATTCGACGTGCGCAGCCTCAGCCCGCAGTCGCCGCAGAACCTGAACAACGGCGAGTGCGAGCTGCTGGTCGCGCCGGATTTCGCCACCGTGCCCGACCACCCCTGCGAGGCGCTGTTCGAGGACAACTTCTCCTGCCTGGTCAGCAGCGATCACTTCGGCGCCCGCGCGCGGCTGTCGAAGGACGACTACTTCAAGGCCGGCCACGTCGGCGTCGAGTGGGGGGGCGGGCGCCGCATCACCTTCGACGCGCGCATGCTCGCGGCCTCGCGGCGCCAGCGGCGGCAGGATGTGATCGCGCCCAACTTCACGCTGGTGCCCGAGCTGCTGGTGGGCACGCCGCGCATCGCCACCCTGCCCACGCGCCTGGCCCGGCTGATGGCCGAACGTTTCGCGCTGCGCGTGCTGCCCTGCCCGGTGGACATCCCGGCCTTCAAGGAAACGCTGCAGTGGCACAAGTACCAGGAGCGCGACCCGGCCATCCTGTGGCTGCGCTCGCTCATCCGGGAAGTGGCGGCCTCACTGCCGCGGACAAGCGGCAGGCGCTGACCGGCGGTGTCTCAGGGCAGGGGCGGCAGCGCGTGGCCGCACTGCTGGCAATACCGCGCCTCGGGGCCGTAGCTCCCGGTGCCGCAGGCCGGGCAGCTGCGCAGCGCGAGCGGTGTGCGCGCCTGGCGGCGCACCGTCATCTCCGCCGTGACGATGCCGGTGGGAACGGCCAGCGTGCCCCAGCCCACGAGCATCATCAGCGACGCGATGAAGCGCCCCACGTCGGTCTGCGGCGTGATGTCGCCGAAGCCCACCGTCGTCATGGTGGTCACGGCCCAGTACACCGAGGTGGGGATGTCGGTGAAGCCGTTCGACGGGCCTTCCACCACGTACATGATCGTTCCCATGATCAGGTCGATCATCGCCACGGCCGCCAGGAACACGAGGATCTTGCGCCGGCTGGCCCACAAGGCCGCACCCATGACCTGGTACTCGGCCACGTATTCGGTCAGGCGGAAGATCCGGAAGACGCGCAACAGCCGCAGGATGCGCACATCGATCAGTGCGTGCAGCTCGGGCGTGAACAGCGCGAGGTACGTGGGCAGGACCGCCAGCAGGTCGACGATGCCGAAGAAGCTGCGCGCGTAGCGCAGCGGGCGGTCGACCGTGGCCAGCCGCGCGATGTACTCGATGGTGAACAGGGCGGTGAAACCCCACTCGATGACGTTCAGCACCGGCCCGTGGCGCGCGCGGATCGACTGCACGCTGTCCAGCAACACCACGCCGACGCTCAGCACGATGGCCACCACCACGATCTTGTCGAACAGCCGGCCCGCGTGGGTGTCCGATTCCCAGATCACGCGGTACAAGCGGCGGCGCCACTCGGCAAGCCGGCCAGGAGGAGCGGAAGGATGGCCCATGGTCGCGGCCATTCTAGGAGGCCTCCCCGCCGGGGTTCGGGTGGCGCGTGGGGGTCGGCCTGCCGCCGCGCGCGCACCCCGGGGTCGGCCGCTACGCCGTCACGGATTCGGCCAGGTGGCGCAGCAGGCTGGCGCCATCGCCGCGCCAGGCACTGCCGTGCATGCAGGCCAGGGTTGTCGGACGCAGCCGGGACAGCCGCTTCAGGGTGTCCGCCGTCTGCGGCGCATGGGCGTAGTAGTCCATCGCCTTTCGGAAGTCCTCGCTCGGCCCCAGGATGTCGGCTTCGGTCAGCGGCTGCTCGCCATGGCCCGGCTGGGTGAACAGGTCGCCGCAGAAAAACGTGCCGGTGAGCGAATCCATGAGCAGGCCGCAGTCCCATCCGTGGGGCACCTGGGGCGTGTCCAGCCACTGCATCCTGTGCCTGCCCAGCGACAGCTCTTCGCCGTCGGCCAGCGCCCGTGGCGCGCGGTCGGCCACGTCGCCCACGGAAACCATCGCCGCGATCCGGCCGCACAGCGGCACCGCCGACGGCGCCGCGGCCAGCCACTCGTTCATGGCGCCGCACTCGTCGGCTTCGAAGTGCGACAAGCCCACATAGCGCAGCCGCTCGACCGGCATGACCGCGGCCATGGCCTCGCGCACGAAGGGGAACATGCGGCGCGGCCCGGTGTGGAACAGCAGCGGCTCGTCATCGAGCACCAGGTACTGGTTGAAGCTGAAGCTGCTGCCATCGGGTGCGTCCACCGGCGTGTTGATGCGGTAGATGCCCTCGGCGATCTCGTGCACGTTGGTGCGGGACTGTGCGTTGGTGATCATGGACTCGCCTCGTCGAAGAGTGGTTGGGAGCGAGGATGTGGCGCGAACCGGCGTGTCATTACAGCTTTATTTGCGCGTCACCGGTGGCTATGCTTTGGCCACCATGCAGGCCCTGCCCGAGTCCGCCGTCGACAGCCGCGAGGCGCGGCTGGCCTGCCTCATCGCGCAGTCGCCGCCGGGGCAGGCGGCGGATGCCGAAGCTCAGCTTTATCGGCTGCTGGCCCCGCGGGTGCGGCGCTACGGGCTGCGCCACCTGCGCGATCCGCATGCGGCTCAAGACCTGATGCAGCAGGTCATGACCCTCACCATCGAGCAACTGCGCGCCGGCCGGGTGCGCGAGCCGGAACGCGTGGTGTCCTTCGTGCTCGGCAGCTGCCGCATGTCCGTGATGCACGAGCGACGCTCGCGCGCCCGCCACGGCGAATTGCTCGAGCGCTACGGCGACCCCGAGCCCACCGCGAGCGTCGAGGCCACCCACCGGCTCGACCATGAACGCGTCGTCGCCTGCCTGGAACGGCTCGCGCAGCGGGAGCGATCGGTCCTGGTGCTCACCTTCTACGACGACCAGCCGGCCGACGCCGTTGCCACGCAGCTCGGCCTGTCCGCCGGCAACGTGCGCGTGATCCGCCATCGCGGCATCGACAAGCTGCGGCGCTGCGTCGACGCCCACCGGAGGCCGCCATGATCGAAGCCGGGGAACACCTTCCGCTGGACGTGCTGCTTCAGGACTGGCTGGGTGAAACCGACCCGGACACCCGCGCAGCCGTGGACGCGCACCTGATGGCCTGCGACGCCTGCGGGAACTTGTTCGACGACATGCTGGCCCTGGGGCGGGGCGTCCGCACAGCCCTGTTGGCCGGCCAGGTGTTCACGGTCGCAAGCGCGGACCTGCTGGACCGCCTCACTCAGCAGGGCGTGCGGGTGCGCGAGTACCGCGTGCCGCACAACGGAAGCGTCCATTGCACCGTGGCGCCCGAAGACCAGGTGCTGGCCAGCCGGCTGGAGGCGCCGTTGGACGGTGTGCAGCGGCTGGCGCTCGTCGAACGCTCCTCGCTGGCGCCGGACAGGGCCGCCCGTGCCGATGACATCCCGTTCGACCCGCCGTCCGGCGAGGTCCTTTACCTGCCGAGCATCGCCCGGGTCCGCACGCTCGCGGCCCAGACGCTGCAGGTGGCACTGCTGGCGACCGACGAGACCGGCACGGAGCGGGAGATCGGCCGCTACCAGTTCCACCACCGGCCCTGGGCCGGATGAGGTTTCGCATCAGGGCTGGGACGACGCAGCCTATTGCTGGCGCGCCAGCACGTCGGCCGTCCAGGCCAGGGCTTCCAGGTGCGCCCGGGCCACCTGCGCGTCGCTCAGGCCCAGCTCGCTTCGCGCGCGGGTGAACCCGGCGCGGTCGTCGCGCTCGATGGCGACGGCCAGTTGCAGCAGCGGATAGAGCGGCCCGCGCTGTTCGCACAAGGCGGCAACCACGTCCTGCGGCAGTGCCAGGTTGTTGAGCAGGCGGTCGAAGGGCAATCCGGTCATCGCATCGAGCAGCGAGAACATGCCGGCGATGCAGGCCGAGTCGCCCTCGGCCTCGCCGAGCAGGTGCTGCGCCAGCACCTCCATGAAGCGGCCGCGCACGACGGCGGTGTAGCCGGTGGCTGGCGGCACGTCGCCCTTGTCGGTGGCCATGAGCATGCAGCACCAGCGCAGCAGCTTTCGCAGGCCCAGCAGCATCACCGCATGCGCGAACGAGGTGATCTTCACCGGCAGCCCGTAGCCGCAGTGGTTGATCAGGCGCAGCAGGCGCAGCGCCAGCAGCGGGTCGCGGCGCAGCACGGTCTCGATCTCGGCCAGCTCGGCCTCGCGCTTGACCATCGAGATGAGTTCCAGCAGCAGCGCATGCGAAGGCCGGATGGTGGTGCGCTGCGCGACGGGCGCGGCCATGAACCAGTCGCCGGCGAACCATCGGGCGCCCAGCGCCTGCGCCTGGCGGCGCTGCTCCTCGGTATGCACCTGCTGGACCAGCAGCGGCAGCCCGGGCTCGCGCGCCTTCTGGATGGCCGCGGGCGAATCGGCCGCCGACACATCGACCACCAGGATGTCCAACTGCTTCGACAGAGGATGCCCGGATGCCGGCAGGTCGGACGAACCGGCGACCCGGAAACCGAGGCGCCGGCAGGCCGCCAGGCTGGAGACGCACTGCGCCACCACGTCGGCGTCGTTCCGGGCGGGCGGCTCGAACTGCAGCACGGTGCGCCGGGCGTCGAACTGCTCCAGCTGCGGATCCAGCAGGGTGTCGAGGCTGGCCTGCCACCACACCAGCACGCCGGCCGCACTGGTGCCCTGCACGGCCCGGGCGGCGGCCGCCAGGGCGCTGCGGTCGCCGGAGAAAAGCCCGACTTTCCACCCCAGGACCGAGCCCTCGGCGTCCAGCAGGGCCTGGCGCGAGAAGGCGGCCTCGCCGACGCTCCCGGCGTCGAAATCGATAGCCACCGGTGAAGGGCGGATGGGCCTGGAAGCGCTCATGGGGCGAGGAGGTGGTCGTGCACGATTGTCGATGCGACCGCCGGCTGCCATGCGCCGAATAGCGGCACGTGCACCGGCTTTTTCGGCGAGCGGGCAGCGCCGCCTTCAGTCGCCCGGAACGCCGCCGATAAGCCATGCATATGTCCCCGCCCCATCCACTCGTTGCGACCTGGGCAGCGCGCCTGGCCGCCCGCCCCTTGCCGGTGCGGGCCTCGACACGTGCCACGATGGACGCGCTTCGTCCCAAGGCCGACTGGCTGGACGCGAACGCCCTCGCCCAGGTGGTGCTGCGCGACCCCCTGATGGCCGTGGGGGTGCTGGCCCTGGCGCAGCAGCGCTTCGCGGCGCGCCTGAGCCGGCCGATGGAGACGGTCACCGCGGCGCTGGTGCTGCTCGGGGTCGATCCGTTCCTGGGCGCTTTCGAGGCCTGCGACACGGTGGAGGATCGGCTGTCGGCGTGGCCGCAAGCGCTGGCCGCATTCAACGCCAGCCTCGACCGCACCGCCCGCGCGGCCCGCCTGGCCGCCGCCTTCGCCGTGCACCGCCAGGACGGCCATGCCGAGTCGCTGTATGAAGCCGCGCTGCTGTCGGACTTCGGCAGCCTGTTGCTGTGGGTGGAGGCACCGGCCGACGCGCTCGCCGTGCAGGCGCATGCCCGCGAGTCGGCCCTCGGCTGGGAGTCCGCGCAGCGAGCGGTGCTGGGCGTGGAGATGCAGGCGGTGCAGGCGCAGCTGATGGCGCAGTGGGGCCTGTCGGGCATGCTGCTGGACCTGGCCCAGCCGGGTCTGGCCGCCTCCGCCAGTGCGCAAACGGTGTCCCTGGCGCTGCGGCTGGCAAGTCCCGGCGGCTGCGATGCCGAGCAGGGCGCAGCGATGGCGCAGGTGGCGCGCCTGCTGAATCTGTCGGTGGGTGCTGCGCGGTTGCTGGTGCATGAGGTGCTGGAGGAGGCGGACGCGGATGCCGCCTGAGATGCCCGGTCCGGCCGCCGGAAGCTTACCGCTTCGTTATCGAATCTAGATCGTTCGTGGCGGATCCGCCACGGACCGATCAGGTTCAGGACGAACGGGGAAGCCTTGGGCACCGGCGGAACCCGAAGGCCGTCCTTGGCGCCACCCGGATCACCCCAGGTACTCGAACAGGGACACGCGCCCGATGCTGGCGTACGACCGCAGCGCGGCTTCCACACCCAGCTCGTTCGTGCGCAGTTCCGAGATGGCCTTGGCCACGTCCACGTCCTGCAACTGGCTGCGCCGCGTCGCCTGCGACAACTCCTCCAGTTGGCCCTGGGAGCGGGCCGACTCCAGCCGCTGCAACTCCCCGCCCACCTGGCTGCGAAGCAGCGACAAGCCCTCCAGCCCCCGGTCGAGCGTGGCCTGCACGCGCTGCAGGCGCTCCTGGAATGCGCCCGACGTGGCCGGCGACTCCAGCAGCTGCGCCGCGTCCTGCAGCACCTGGAACACGCTGGCCCGGCCCGCCGGGCCCAGGCTGAATGCATCGCCCGGCGCGGGCGTCCCGGCCACGGCCACGCGCTGGCCGTCGATGTCCAGGCGGCCATCGGCCGGCAGCGGCTGCGCGGGGCCCAGGCTGCCCGTGTCGAGGTTGCGCACCGCATAGGTCAGGCCGCCGGCGGTGCCGCCGATCTCGATGCGGTAGTTCTGCGCCGTGAGCAGGCCTGCCTGTCCCAGGCTGCCCACGTCGATCCAGCCGCTTCCGGTGTTGGCCGGATCGGACGCGGTCACGAAATGGCCGTTGCCTTGCGGCACGGCCATGAACGTCGAGCGGCCATCCACGGCCGCGAGGTAGCGGCCGTCCTCGCCGATGCGCTGCGCCACGGCGGGTGAGAGCCACTCCGGCGTGTCGCCGGTCGCCACGGGAGCGGCGCCGGCCAGGCCGCCGAAAACGCGCCCGCCCACGCCGTCGGAGGCGTTGGCCACCTCCAGCAGCTGCTCGCGCAGCGAGCGCAGCTGCACCGCCAGGGCCTGCCGTTCGGCCGGACCGTAGGCCGCGTTGCCGGCCGACACCAGCAGCTCGCGCGCCGACTGCAGCAGCGACACGCCCTGCCCCAGCGCGCCCTCGGCGGTGGACAGCAGCGAGGTGGCCAGATCGTTCGCCCGCTGGTCCTGCGACAGGCGCGCCAGCCGCGAGCGCGCCAGCTCGGCCTGCGCGGCGGCCAGCGGGTCGTCGCCGGGTCGCGTCACGCGCAGGCCGGAGCCGAGCTGCTCCTGCAATTGCGCCTGCCGGCCCAGGCGCTGCTCGATGGCCTCGAAGGCGCGTTGGGCGGTGTACAGCGTGGGCACGCGCATGAAGGAATCCTCCTCAGCGGCCGGATGCCGCCAGCAGCGAATCGAACAGCGCCTGGCTGGCCTGGATGACACGGGCGCAGGCCTGGTAGGCCTGCTGGTAGCGCAGCAGGTTCGCGGCTTCTTCGTCCAGGTTGACGCCCGAGACCCGCTCGCGGCTGGCGCGCGCCTCGCCTTCCATGCGGGCCGACAGGTCGGCCGCGCCGCGCGCCGCCTGCACGCGCGTGCCGACCTTGGCCAGCAGGCTGGCATAGCCCTGGTTCAGGCTGCCCCCGTCCACCAGGCCCTGGTTGGCCAGGCGGCCGAGCGCCAGCGCATTGCGGTTGTCGGCGCCGGGGTTGGGCGAGCGGTCGACCTCGAAGCGGTCGCCCGCGGCGGGAGTGCCCTGGAGCACCAGGCGCCAGCCGTTGTAGTCGGCCGGCGCGGGCGGGATGGGCTGGCCGGATTGATAGGGCAGGGTGAGCGGCCCGCCCGGCACGCCGGTGAGGGTGAAACTCGTCGGCGGGTCGGCGAAGGCGATGCCCACCGGCGTGGTGTTCTCCGGCCCCGCGCGCACCACGTCGAAGGCGGCCACCCGGGCGCTGCCGGCGTTGGCCTGGGCCGGCTGCGCCACGGCCGCATAGCCGGTCGCCAGCTGCGCCGGCGACAGCGGCAGCGCGCGCAGGCTGGTGGCCCCGCTGTCCATGGCCAGCAGCGGAGCGCCGGGGTTGCCCCGCGCGTCCACGCCCAGCGCCTGCTGCGCATTCAGGGCGTCGGTCACGGCCCGCGCCAGCCGGCCGAGCTCGGCGCCGGCACCCGCCAGGTCCTGGTCGCGCAGGCGCAGGGTGCCGGCCAGGCTGCCGCCACCCAGGGCGTCCGCGTCCAGCGTGTGCACCGCACCGGCCGCCGACAGCTGCAGGACGAGCCGCGTGCCGTCGGACACGGCCGCCAGCCGCGCGGCCTGCTGCCCCACCAGCAGGGGCTGGCCGTCCGCGGAGAAGACGTTCGTCGCGCCGTCGCCCGCGTCCACGGTGCGGATCGCCATCAGTTTCCCGAGCTGCTGCAGCGCCTGCTCGCGCTGGTCCAGCAGGTCGTTGGGTGCATGGCCCGAAGCCTGGGCGCGCACGATGGCCTCGTTCAGCCGCTGCAGCTGCGAAAGCTGTTCGTTCACCTGGCCGGCTTCGAGCGAGAGGCGGGCGTCGGCCTGCGCCGAGAGCTGGTCGATCTGCGTGCCCATGGCGTTGAAGCGCCGGGCCAGTTCGTCCACGGCGCCCAGGACCGCCTGGCGCGCGGCCGTGTCCGCGGGCCGGCTGGCCATGTCGCCGAGGGCGGCGAAGACGCGGTCGATGCCGGCGCCGATGCCCAGCTCGGGATCGGCGAAGAGCGCGTCGAGCTGCGCCAGGCCATCGGAGCGGGCCGCATCGGCCGCGCGCTGCGACCCGAGGGCCTGCAGGCTGCCGGCGAGGAACTGGTCGTAGTGGCGCCGCACGGTCGCCACGTCGACACCGCCGCCGAAGAAGCCGGCCCCCGTGGACAGGCCGCCGGCCGTGGCCATCACCGCCTCCTGCCGCACGTACCCGGCGGTGTTGACGTTGGCGATGTTGTGCGAGGTGGTGGCCAGCGCGCCCTGCGCCGCCGTGAGGCCGCGCACGCCGATCTGCAGCAGCGAAGTCGTCATGCGTCGCCCCCGGTGTTTCGCTGCATGGCGAGCGTCTGGTGGATGGTGCGGGCGAGCTTGGCCGCGTACTGCGGGTCGGTGGCGTAGCCGGCGCGCTGCATGCCGCCGGCGAAGGCCTCGACGGTGCTGGCCTCGCGCAGCACGCCGGCATAGCGCGGGCTGCGCGCCAGCATCGCCGCGTAGTCGGTGAACGCCTCGGCGTAGGAGCCGTAGCTGCGGAAGCGCTCCACCTGGCGCTGCGGCCGACCCTCCACGAACTCGGTGGTCATCACCGCCGCCGAGTCGCCGCGCCAGCCGCCCGTGGCCTTGATGGCGAACAGGTTGAACGAAGGCCGCCCATCGGGATGCCGGATCTCGCCCCGGCCCCAGCCCGACTCCAGCGCCGCCTGGCCCAGGATGTAGGCCGCGGGCACGCCGGTGGCGCGTTCGGCGGCCTGCGCGTGCGGCAGCATGTCTCGCAGGAACGCCGAGGGCGCGCCGGCGGGGCGCGCGGCGGGCGGCGCCGTGGCAGCCGGCGCGGCGGGCGGCGGCTCGGTGGGCGGCGGCAGCTGCTTCATCTGCTGCGCGAGCTGCCGCTCGATCAGGTCGGCCAGTCCGCCGGGGCGGCCGGCGAACTGCTGCGCGAATTGCGCGTCCAGCATGCGCGTGAACTCGGTCTGCCCCGTCGAGGCCGGTTCGGCCTGCGGCGTGGCGTCGCGCATGCTTTTGAGGACCAGCTGCATGAACTGCGCCTCGAACTGCACCGCCGCCTGCCGAGTGGCGCCGTGCGGGTCCCGCGCGGCCTGCTGGCGCAGCGAGTCGAGGGCGCGGGCGTCCAGGCCCGTCGTGCCGGGGATGGCCATCAGATGATCTCCAGCTCGGCGCGCAGGGCGCCGGCCGCCTTCATGGCCTGCAGGATGCCGATCAGGTCCTGCGCGGTCGCGCCCAGCGCATTGAGCGCCTTCACGATTTCGGCCAGCTCGGCGCCGGCGGGCACGTTGAACAGGACGCCGCCGTCCTGCTGCACGCGGATGTCGCTCTTCTCGGCCACCACGGTCTGGCCGGCCGAGAGCGGCGCGGGCTGGCTCACCACCGGCGTGGTGGAGACGGTGACCGACAGGTTGCCGTGCGCCACCGCGCAGGCACCCAGGCGAACCGACTGGTTCATGACCACCGAGCCGCTGCGCGCATTGACGATCACCTTGGCCTGCGGCGGCGGCACCTGCACCTCCAGCGCCTCGATGTCGGCGATGAAGGCGACGCGGCTGCCGCCCGAGGGCATGCGCACCCGTACCACGCGCGCGTCCAGCGGCTCGGCCAGGCCCACGCCCAGGCGCTGGTTGATGGTCTCGGCCACGCGCCGCGCGGTGCCGAAGTCGCTGGCGTGCAGTTCGAGCTGCAGGGTCTCGGCCGCCATGGCGTCGCTGGGGACGCTGCGTTCCACCGTCGCGCCCCCCGGGATGCGCCCGGCCAGCAGGTGGTTGATCTGCACCTTGCTGCCGCCGGCCTGCGCGCCGGCACCGCCGATGACCAGGTTGCCCTGCGCCATGGCGTAGATCTGGCCGTCGGCCCCGCGCAGCGGCGTCAGCAGCAGGGTGCCGCCCCGCAGGCTGCGCGCGTTGCCCAGCGAGGAGACGGTCACGTCGATGGGCTGCCCCGGCTGCGCGAAGGCCGGCAGCGCCGCGGTGACCATGACAGCCGCGACGTTGCGCATCTGGGGGTTGGTGCCCGGCGGCAGCGTCACGCCGAACTGCGACAAGAGCGACTGCACGCTCTGGCCCGTGAACTGCACCTGGTTGGTGGCGTCGCCGCTGCCGTCCAGGCCCACCACCACGCCGTAGCCGATCAACTGGTTCATGCGCACGCCGGCCACGCTGGCCAGGTCGCGGATGCGCTCGGTGCCCAGGGAGCCGGTGGCCGCGCCTGCGCTGGCGGCCGTGAGCACGCACGCCGCCGCCAGCAGGCCTCGTTGCAGCAGGCGAAGCAACCGCGGCCTCATCACACCGGCGCCACGCTGAGGAAGAAGCGCGACAGCCAGCCCATGGGCTGCACGCGCCCGAGGTCGCCGCGCCCGCGCTGCTCCAGGCGGGCCTCGGCCACCTGGGTCGAGCTGACCAGGTTGCCGCCGCGGATGTGGACCGGGTTGACCACGCCCGAAAAGCGCAGCACGTCCACGTTCTCGTTCACGCCGATCTGCTTCTCGCCGGCCACCAGCAGGTTGCCGTTGGCCAGCACCTGCTGCACCAGCACCGTGATGGAGCCCGAGAAGCTGTTGGCGGTGCCGGTCTGGCCATCGGCCTTGTTGGCCACGTTCGACTCCACGTCCACGCCCAGGCGCCCGAGCGTGCGGGCCGAGGCATAGGGCAGCGCATTCGCGGCGATGCCGAGCGAGCCGCTGCGATCGACCTTGCTGGTGGACTGCTGCCGGGCACTGACCTGTTCCTCGATGACGATGGTGAGCGTGTCGCCCACCAGGCGCGCGCGCCGGTCCTCGAACAGCGGTCGGTGCGTGGCCGCCTGGAAGATCGCCCCCGGCGTGGCCGGCGCTGCCTTCGGCGCCACCACCGGAATGGCGGGCTGCGACACCATCTCCACCGGCGGGCTGGGCACCATGGCCGCGCAGCCGGCCAGCGCCGCGGCCGCCGCGCACAGCATCACCCGGCCGGTGCGCGCCCGCGCCATCACAGCTGCGCGAGCCGCGCCAGCATCTGGTCGGCGGTCTGGATGGCCTTGGAGTTGATCTCGTAGCCGCGCTGCGCCTGGATCATCGCCACCAGCTCCTCGACCACGTTCACGTTCGACGCCTCCAGCGCGCCCTGGTGCAGCGAGCCCAGGCCGTTGGTGGCCGGCTGGCCGGTCTGGGGCGTGCCCGAAGCCGCGGTCTCGGCGAACAGGTTGCCGCCGCGCGGATCCAGGCCGGCCGGATTGACGAAGTTGGCCAGCTGCAACTGGCCCACCTGCTGCGGGCCGGTGGAGCCGGCCACCTGGGCGGTGACCACGCCGTCCTTGCCCACGGTCACCGACAAGGTGTTGGCCGGCAGGGTGATGGCCGGGCTCACCGGGTAGCCGGCGCTGGTCACCAGCTGGCCCTGCGCGTCCACCTGGAACGAGCCGTCGCGGGTGTAGGCCTGCGTCCCGTCGGGCAGCTGCACCTGGAAAAAGCCCTGGCCGCTGATCGCCAGATCGAGCGGATTGCCGGTCTGGTCGAGGCTGCCCTGGCCGAAGTTGCGCGCGGTGGCCGCGGTGCGCACGCCCGTGCCCAGTTGCAGCCCGGTGGGCAGCTGGTTCTGCGCGGTCTCGTTGGCGCCGGCCTGCCTCACGTTCTGATAGAGCATGTCCTCGAACACGGCGCGGCTGCGCTTGTAGCCGTGCGTGGAACTGTTGGCGAGGTTGTGGGTGATGGCGTCCAGCTGGGTCTGCTGCGCCTCCAGGCCGGTCTTGGCAATGGACAGGGATCGCATCATGTCTCGTCACTCCTCGTGTCAGGTCGGACCGAGCAATTGCGCGGCCTGGCGGTCGTTCTGCTCGGCGTTCTGCAGCAGCTTCATCTGGGTCTCGAACTGGCGGGCCGCGGCGATCATGCCGACCATGGCGTCGACCGGGCTCACGTTGCTGCCCTCGAGGGCACCGGACTTCACTCGCAGCGTGGCATCGGCATCGGCGGTGTCGCCCCCGGCCATCCGCACCAGGCCGTCGGCGCCCTTGCGCAACTCGGCCACCGGCGGGTTCACCAGCTTGAGCCGGCCCAGCGCCTGGGCGACGCCACCCGGGCCTTGCGCGCTCACGCTGCCGTCACTGCCGATGCGCACCTGCATGCCGGGCGGCACCACGATGGGCCCGCCCTCGCCGGCCACCGCCATGCCGTTCCCCGCCTGCAGCGTGCCGTCGGCGCCGATCTCGAATCCGCCGTGCCGGGTATAGGCCTCGTTGCCCTCGGGCGTCTGCAGCGCGAACCAACCTTCGCCGGCCAGCGCCACGTCCAGCTCACGCCCGGTCGACTGGACCGGGCCGCTGCGCGGATCGAAGCCGGCACTCGCCTCCAGCGCCACCACCCGCGTGGTCGCGCCCTCGCCGCGCACCGGCACCGCGCGAAAGGCCACCTGGTCGGCGCGAAAACCCGGCGTGGTGGCGTTGGCGAGGTTGTGCGCCAGGCCGTCCTGGCGCTGCATGAGCGCTCGGGCGGCGGAGGCGGCGGTGTAGATCAGGCGGTCCATGCGTCAGCGTGCCCCGCGTGCCTCAGCGCATGTTCACCACGGCCGACTGCACCTGGTCCTGCGTCTTGATGGCCTGGGCGTTGGCCTGGTAGGCGCGCTGCGCCTCGATCATGGCCACCAGCTGCTGGGTGATGTCGATGTTCGACTCCTCCAGCGCGCCGCCCTGCAGCAGCCCGAGGTTGCCCGAGCCGGGGCCACCCACCGCGGCCTGGCCCGAGGCGGGCGTGGCGCGGAACAGGTTGTTGCCCACCGCTGCCAGGCCCTGCGGGTTGCGGAAGTCGGCCAGCGCGATCTTGGCGGCGCCCACGGTCTTGCCGTTGGAGTAGCGGGCCTCCACCGTGCCGTCGGCGGCGATGCTGAAACCGGTGATCTGCCCGGCGGCATAGCCGTCCTGCGACAGGCGGGTCACGCCGAAGGTCGTGCCCCACTGCGTGCTGCCGGTGAAGCTCACGCTCACCGGCGCGGTGGTGCCGCCGGACAGGGTGGACGCCGCGAAAGGCACGCCCAGGCTCATGTCACCGGCGGTGAAGTTGCCGCTGGTGTCCAGGCTGCCGCTGGCGGCGACGTTCATGCTGCCGTCCGGGTTGAAGGTGATGCGCCCCGCCGGCAGGTGGTCGCCGCCGACCAGCGCCGGCACCGGCTGGCCGTCCAGCCCGGCGTACACGTCCCAGGTGTTGTCGGTGGCGTTGCGGCGGAAGTAGAACGACAGCACCCGCTCGTTGCCCTGGGCGTCGAACACCGCGCTGGAGGTGGACGCCGAGTACGAGGCGGTGTTGCCGATCGAAAACGCGGGCGTGCTGCCGTCTGGCGGCGCGATGCGGGCATCGAGGTTCAGCTGCATGGCCACGCTGGCGGTCGCCTGCGGCGCGATGCCCTGGGTGGGCAGCACGATGGCACCGGTCACGCCACCGGTGCGGCCGGTCAGCGGGTCGATCTCATAGCCCTGCAGGCGCAGGCCGTTGGCGTCGACGATGTAGCCGGCGCTGTCCAGCTTGAACTGGCCGTTGCGGGTGTAGGCCACGTCGCTGCCGTCGCCGCGCGCCAGCTGGAAGAAGCCGCTGCCGTTGATCGCCACGTCCATGGGGTTGTCGGTGGCGCGGATGCCGCCCTGCGTGAACTGCTGCACCACGGCCGACACGCGCACGCCCATGCCGGTCTCCTGCCCCGAGCCGAGCGCGGCCGCATTGGAGTACTGGTCGGCGAACTCCGCGCGCGCCAGCTTGGAGCCGACGGTGGTGGCGTTGGCGATGTTGTTGCCGATCACCTCGAGGTTGCGGGCGGCGGCATTCAGGCCGCTGATTCCTTGCTGGAAGCTCATGGGGGACTCCGTCTTGTTCGTGGCTCAGAGAAAGGCGTACACATCGCCCCAGCCGGCACGGCCGGAGGCACCCAGGTCGAGTTCGATGCCTTGCGGCGTGGGCACGACCGAGCGCACGCTGGCCGCGGCCAGCGTGGTGGCCTGCACCGGCTCGCCGGCGGCGCGGGCGTTCACCCGCAGGCGGTACTCGCCCGCAGGCGCCGTGCCGCCTTCGGCCGTGCGGCCGTCCCAGGTGAAGCTGCGCACGCCGGCTGGCAGCGCACCCAACTCCAGGGTCTGCACCACCTGGCCATCGGCCGCGACGATCTCCACGCTGACCCGGTCGGCACGGGCCGCCAGCGACACGCCGCCCTGCGCAGGGCCGTCCGCCAGGCGCAGGGCACGCCCTTCGACCAGCACGGCGCGGCCCGGCAGCTGGCTGGCGGTCTGCGCCTGCATGGCGACCATGGCGCCGGCCAGGCCCTGCACGGTGGCATTCAGCTTCTCGATGCCGGCCACGGTGTTGATCTGCGCGATCTGGCTGGTCATCTGCGCGTTGTCCATGGGGTTGAGCGGATCCTGGTTGCGCATCTGCGCCACCAGCAGCTTCATGAAGCGGTCCTGCTGCTCGGCGGCGCTGGTGGTGCCGGCGCCGTTCGATGGCGTCGTGCTGGCCGCGGGCGCGGCCGATCCGGTGGCGGAGATGGCCATGCTCAGGACCCCATCTGCAGCGTCTTGGACAGCAGCTGCCGCGCGGTGTTCATCACTTCCACGTTGTTCTGGTACGCGCGCGAGGCCGAGATCATGTTGACCATCTCGTCGACCACGCTCACGTTGGACTGCGTCACGTAACCCTGGTCATCGGCCAGCGGGTGGCGCGGGTCGTGCACGCGCTTGCCCAGCGCCGTGCTCTCGGTCACCGCGGCCACGCGCACGCCGGGCAGGTCGCCGCCTTCCACCGGCAGCGACTGGAAGTGCACCTGGCGCGCCTGGAAGGGCTTGCCGTCGGGTCCGGCCACGGCCTCGGCGTTGGCCAGGTTGCTGGCCACCACGTTCAGGCGCTTGCTCTGCGCCGACACCGCGCTGCCGGCGATGGAAAACACGTTGAAGAGGCTCATGGTGGTTGCCGCCTCACTGGCCGGTGATGGCCGACAGCATGGTGCGCACGTTGCTGTTGATGAAACGCACCGTGGCTTCGTAGCGCAGCGCGTTGTCGGCGAAGCTGGCGCGCTCGCGGTCCAGGTCCACGGTGTTGCCGTCCAGCGCCGGCTGCTCGGCCTGCCGATAGAGCAAGTCGGCCTGCGGCGCGCCGCCGTGCGGCTGCAGGTGGCGCGTCGCGGTGGCGACCAGTCGCCCCGGCGCGTTGGGGCCGCCCTGCGCCTGCGCGAGGGTGGCGGCGAAGTCGATGTCGCGGGCCTGGTAGCCCGGCGTGTCGGCGTTGGCGATGTTGGCGGCCAGCACCTGCTGGCGCCGCGCCAGCAGCTCCAGCGCACGGCCGTGCGCATCGAGTCGTTGGGTCAGCAAATCCATGGGCGCGCCTCCAGCAGGATGGAAGCGGCAGTATCGAAGTGCCCCTGGCGCGGCGAAGCACCGATAAGCGCCGGGTTTCCGCAGCTTTTGACGCGGCCTTGCGCGCGCGCGCGCAGCTAGAGTTGCCGCGATGCCCGCGCTTCGCCGCCCTTTCTTCCTGCTCGGCACCCTCGCCCTCGCCGCCAGCGCGGCGGCCGCACCGGCCGCGCCGGACGAGACCTCGCTCATCGACTGGCTGGAGCCGCAGGTCGCCGACATCGCCGCGCGCCAGGGCTTCAGCCGCTTCGAGATCACCCCCGGCCGCTGGCCCGCCAGCCTGTCGCGCCTGGCGCCCTGCGAGCGGGCCGAGTACTTCCTGCCCCCCGGGATGCGCGGCTGGGGTCGCGCCTCGGTGGGCATGCGCTGCCTGCAGGGCGCGCGCTGGACCGTGATGCTGCCGGTGACCGTGGCCACCTGGGGGCCGGCGTGGGTGGCCGCCCGGGCCCTGCCCGCCGGCGCCCAGCTCGCCGCCGAAGACCTGCAGCAGCAGGAGGTGGAGCTCACGCTTGAGCCCGCTGCACCGGTGGGCGACGTCGCCGGTCTGGAAGGCCGCACCTTGCTGCGCACCGTGCCAGCGGGCCAGCCGCTGCGCCTGGACATGACCCGCGCCACGCCCGTGGTGCAGGCGGGTGACCCGGTGCGGCTGCGCGTGGTGGGCAGCGGCTTCCAGATCACCTCGTCGGGCCAGGCCCTGGGCAGCGCCGGCGCCGGGCAGAGCGTGCGCGTGCGCACCGAGGCCGGCAAGGTGCTCAGCGGCGTGGCGCGCGAGGGGCGGGTCGTTGAAATCGCCTTGTAAAAAAACCCTCAAGATTGCGTCGCCCCGACCGATAACCCGGCGGAGGGCCGCGAGGCCTCCAGGAGATCACCCATGACTATCGGCCCATTGCCCCCCGTACAGCCCCCGCTCGTCGAGGACAAGCCGGCATCCGGCATCGCGCACGGCACGGTTGCCGCCCGCGAGCCGGGCCGCTCGGCGGCCGACTCGGTCAGCCTGTCGCCGGCCGCCCAGCGCATCGGCGCCCTGCAGGCCGGCGGCGAGGACTTCGACTCCGCCAAGGTGCAGGCGATCCGGCAGGCCATCGCCGAAGGTCGCTTCCAGGTCGACGCCGGCGCCATCGCCGACCGCCTCATCGCCGAGGCCACCGCCCTGCTGGGGCCGCGGAGCCAGTGATGCTGCCGCTGCGTCCCGCCGTGCCTGGCCTGGCCGGGCTGCAGGCGCTGATGGAGCGCCAGCGGTCGGCCCTGGTCGAGGGCCGGGCGGACGACCTGCACGCGCTGGGCGCGCAGATCCGCCAGCAGATCGCCCAGATCAAGCAGGCCGCCGGCCAGGTCGGGCCGCCGCCGGCCGATGCGCAGGCGAGGTCGGAGATCGAGCAGTTGAACCAATTGGCGACGATGAACCTGGAGTTGCTGCAGCGGCGGCTGGTGGAGACGCAGTCGGCGATCGGTGCGCTGGGCGCTGGGGTGCCGGCGCTGGAGGAGTCGAAGGCGATGACGACTTATGAGGCGGCGGGGCGGATGGAAGCGGGTCACGTGGGGAAGAGGACGCTGGGGCAGGCTTGAACCCGGCTGTCTCGGGGTTGAGCGTGCATGGGTGGCTGAACCTGCGCACCCACTCTTATAAGGGGCAACTTCTTCGTACTGGCTTTTGTGGCGATCGTCGCGTGCCGGAGCGAGACCCGGCTTGCCACGACTGCTACAAAACCTGGTTCAAAGAGTGTTCTCCGGCAACACCTTCTCAGGGGCCCTTCGACAGGCTCAGGGCGAACGGGGGGGGCGGACTCAGGGCGAACGGAGTGGGGGGGGCCGCACCACCCCCGTGAGCTCACCCACCCGCTCGCCCTGAGCGCGTCGAAGGGTGCGCGTACAAACAACCTTGCCCGGCTCCAGCG
>NZ_JAEQNA010000013.1 GCF_016722895.1 Ramlibacter aurantiacus | reverse complement strand
GACCGGCAGCATCGAGCTGCCCAAGGACAAGGAGATGGTGATGCCGGGTGACAACGTGACGATCACGGTCAAGCTGATCGCCCCGATCGCCATGGAAGAAGGCCTGCGCTTCGCCATCCGCGAAGGCGGCAAGACCGTCGGTGCCGGCGTCGTCGCCAAGATCATGGAGTAATTGAATGGCACAGCAGAAGATCCGCATTCGCCTCAAGGCCTTCGATTACAAGCTGATCGACCAGTCCGCCGCCGAGATCGTTGACACCGCCAAGCGCACCGGCGCCATCGTCAAGGGGCCCGTGCCCCTGCCGACGCGCATGAAGCGCTTCGACATCCTGCGCTCGCCGCACGTCAACAAGAGCTCGCGCGACCAGTTCGAGATCCGCACGCATCAGCGTCTGATGGACATCGTCGATCCCACCGACAAGACGGTGGACGCGCTGATGAAGCTGGACCTTCCGGCGGGGGTCGACGTCGAAATCAAGCTCCAGTAACGGGGCTTCGGACCTAACGGAAGACCTCCTTCGGGAGGTTTTTCCGTTTCGTGCGCCGCGAGAGAGCGTCGCATCGGCTCGGCGGCCAAGCTTGGAATTGCGCGAGCTGGATGCGCATGGCTATAATCGCCGGCTCGGTCCAAATTGGCGCCTTCTTCGGGGCATCCAGCGACCGAGCTTTATCAACCCAGGTCCACGTACGAAACGCGGCAGCCAATTGAAGCGGCCGCGGTGGACTTATTGGAGCAATAACATGAGTCTGAGCAACTCCCTCGGGTTGCTGGGCCGCAAGGTGGGCATGATGCGCCTCTTCACCGACGACGGCGAAGCCGTTCCCGTCACGGTGGTGGATGTGTCGAACAACCGCGTGACCCAGGTCAAGACCGAAGAGAACGATGGCTATGTGGCCCTGCAGGTCACGTTCGGTGCGCGCAAGGCCTCTCGCGTGACCAAGCCTCAAGCCGGCCACCTCGCCAAGGCGGGGGTCGAAGCCGGTGAGATCATCCAGGAATTCCGCGTCACCTCCGAAGCGGCCGCCAAGTACGCCGCCGGCGCCGTTGTTCCGGCAGCCGACGTGTTCACGGTGGGCCAGAAGGTCGATGTGCAGGGCACCTCGATCGGCAAGGGCTTCGCGGGCACCATCAAGCGCCACAACTTCAGTTCGCAACGCGCCTCGCACGGTAACAGCCGTTCGCACAACGTTCCGGGTTCGATCTCCATGGCCCAGGACCCGGGTCGCGTGTTTCCCGGCAAGAAGATGTCCGGCCACCTTGGTGATGTGACCGTCACGACCCAGAACCTCGACGTCATCCGCGTCGACGAAGCCCGTCAGCTGCTGCTGATCAAGGGTGCCATCCCGGGTGCCAAGGGTGGCTTCGTCACCGTTCGCCCGGCCGTCAAGGCCAAGGACGCGAAGGGAGCCCAGTAATGCAACTCGAACTCCTGAACGACCAAGGCCAGGCCGCGTCCACCTTCGACGCCCCCGAAACCGTGTTCGGCCGCGACTACAACGAAGATCTGGTCCACCAGATCGTCGTCGCCTACCAGGCCAATGCGCGTCAGGGCACGCGTGCCCAGAAGGACCGCGAGGCCGTCAAGCACTCGACCAAGAAGCCGTTCAAGCAAAAAGGCACTGGCCGCGCTCGCGCGGGTATGACGTCCTCGCCGCTGTGGCGAGGGGGTGGCCGCACATTCCCGAACAGCCCGGACGAGAACTTCACCCAGAAGATCAACAAGAAGATGTACCGCGCTGGCATGGCCTCCATCTTCTCGCAGCTGGCCCGTGAAGGCCGCATCGCCGTGGTCGACTCCATCAAGGTGGATTCGCCCAAGACGAAGCAGCTTGCCGCCAAGTTCAAGGCCATGAACCTCGACTCCGTCCTGGTCATTGCCGAAGAGGTCGACGAGAACCTCTACCTCGCCTCGCGCAACCTGGTGAACGTGCTCGTTGTCGAGCCGCGTTACGCCGACCCGCTGTCGCTCGTGCACTACAAGAAGGTGCTGGTCACCAAGGGTGCGATCGACAAGCTCAAGGAGATGTTCGCATGAGCCGTGTGAACCCTACCCCCGCCGAACGCAAGTTCGACGAAGGCCGTCTGATGCAGGTCCTGGTCGCCCCCATCGTTTCCGAAAAGGCGACGCACGTGGCCGACAAGACCAATGCGGTGACGTTCAAGGTGCTGCAAGACGCGACCAAGCCCGAGATCAAGGCGGCCGTTGAACTGATGTTCAAGGTCGAGGTCAAGGCCGTTTCCGTGGTCAACACCAAAGGCAAGAGCAAGCGCTTCGGCCGCTCGATGGGTCGTCGCGACAACGTGCGCAAGGCCTACGTGATGCTCAAGCCGGGTCAAGAGCTCAACTTTTCCGGGGAGGCTGCGTAACCATGGCAGTCGTCAAGATGAAACCGACCTCGCCCGGCCAGCGTGCCGTGGTCAAGGTCACGCGCGACCACCTGTACAAGGGCGAGGGCTTTGCGCCGCTGCTGGAGCCGCAGCACCAGAAGTCCGGCCGCAACAACAACGGCCGCATCACGACGCGTCACAAGGGTGGTGGCCACAAGCACCACTACCGCGTGGTGGACTTCCGCCGCAACAAGGATGGCATTCCCGCCAAGGTGGAACGGATCGAATACGACCCCAACCGCACGGCGCACATCGCTCTGGTGTGCTACGCCGACGGCGAGCGCCGCTACATCATTGCTCCGCGAGGACTGGAAGTCGGCGCACAGCTGATGTCCGGCGCCGAGGCGCCCATCCGCGCTGGCAACACGCTGCCGATTCGCAACATCCCGGTGGGTTCGACCATTCACTGCATCGAGCTTCAGCCTGGCAAGGGCGCGCAGATCGCACGTTCGGCGGGCGCTTCGGCCACCCTGCTGGCGCGTGAGAGCACGTACGCCCAGGTTCGGATGCGCTCGGGTGAAGTGCGGCGCATCCACATCGAGTGCCGCGCCACGATTGGCGAAGTCGCGAACGAAGAGCACAGCCTGCGCCAACTCGGCAAGGCCGGCGTCAAGCGTCACATGGGCATCCGCCCGACGGTTCGCGGCGTCGCCATGAACCCGATCGACCACCCGCATGGTGGTGGTGAAGGCCGCACCGGCGAAGGCCGCGTGCCGGTGGACCCGTGGGGCAACCTCACCAAGGGCTACCGCACCCGCAACAACAAGCGCACGCAAGGCATGGTCGTGTCGCGCCGCAAGAAGTAAGGGGTTGAACAAATGACTCGTTCTCTCAAAAAGGGTCCGTTCGTCGACCACCACCTGCTCGCGAAGGCCGACAAGGCGGTGACGAACAAGGACAAGAAGCCGATCAAGACATGGTCGCGTCGTTCGATGATCCTGCCCGAGTTCATCGGGCTGACCATCGCCGTGCACAACGGCAAGCAGCACGTGCCGGTCTACATCACCGACCAGATGGTGGGCCATAAGCTGGGCGAATTTGCCCTGACGCGCACCTTCAAGGGTCACCCCGCGGACAAGAAAGTCCAGAAGAAGTAAGGAAAGACCATGGAAACACGTGCAGTCCTCCGGGGCGTCCGTCTGTCGGTCGACAAGGGCCGCCTGGTCGCCGACATGATCCGCGGCAAGAAGGTGGATCAGGCCTTGAACATCCTGAACTTCACCCAGAAGAAGGCCGCGCTGATCGTGCGCAAGGTGCTTGAGTCGGCAATCGCCAACGCCGAGCACAACGAAGGCGCCGACATCGACGAACTGAAGGTCAAGACCATCTATGTCGAGCAGGGTGCCACGCTCAAGCGCTTCACGGCGCGTGCCAAGGGCCGTGGCAACCGCATCAGCAAGCCCACGTGCCACGTGTACGTGACTGTCGGCAACTAAGGCCCCGGGAAAGAACATGGGACAGAAAATCCATCCGACCGGCTTCCGCCTTTCGGTCAGCCGCAACTGGGCCAGCCGCTGGTACGCCAACAACCGTGACTTCGCTGGCATGCTGGCTGAAGACATCAAGGTCCGCGAATACCTCAAGAAGAAGCTGAAGAACGCGGCGGTCTCGCGCGTCCTGATCGAGCGTCCGGCCAAGAGCGCGCGCATCACCATCTACTCGGCCCGTCCGGGCGTGGTGATCGGCAAGAAGGGCGAGGACATCGAGAACCTGAAGAAGGAACTCGCGATCCGGCTGGGGGTGCCGGTGGCCGTCAACATCGAAGAGGTGCGCAAGCCCGAAGTCGATGCACAGCTGATCGCCGACAGCATTACCCAGCAGCTCGAAAAGCGCATCATGTTCCGCCGCGCGATGAAGCGCGCCATGCAGAACGCGATGCGCCTGGGCGCGCAGGGCATCAAGATCATGTCCGCCGGCCGCCTCAACGGCATCGAGATCGCGCGTACCGAGTGGTACCGCGAAGGCCGGGTGCCGCTGCATACGCTGCGTGCCGACATCGACTACGGCTTCTCCGAAGCCAAGACCACCTACGGCGTGATCGGCGTCAAGGTGTGGGTATACAAGGGTGACACGCTCGGTCGCAGTGACGCGCCTTCGCTGGACAGCACCCCCCGCCCCGAGGGCGAGGAGCGCCGTCCGCGCGGCCCGCGCCGCGATGGCCGTCCGGGCGATCGTCCGGGCGGTGATCGCCGCGGCGGTCCCCGCCGTTCCGCGCCTGCCGGCAACGTGGCTCCGTCCGACGGTAGCGACAAGCCTCAAGAAGCAACCGCAGGTGCCGATGCACCGAAATCTGCCGTTAAGCGCGTTCGCAAGGTCGCCGCGCCGGGCTCCGCACCCGACGGCAAAGGAGAGTAAACATGCTGCAACCCGCTCGCCGCAAATTCCGCAAAGAGCAGAAGGGCCGCAACACCGGAATCGCCACCCGGGGCAACTCGGTGGCCTTCGGTGACTTCGGCCTGAAATCCACCGACCGCGGCCGCCTGACGGCCCGGCAGATCGAAGCCGCGCGTCGCGCGATTTCTCGTCACGTCAAGCGTGGCGGTCGTATCTGGATTCGCGTGTTCCCCGACAAGCCGATCTCCCAGAAGCCCGCCGAAGTCCGTATGGGTAACGGCAAGGGCAACCCCGAGTACTACGTTGCCGAGATCCAGCCGGGCAAGGTGCTGTACGAGATCGTGGGTGTGCCCGAGGAACTGGCTCGTGAGGCATTCCGCCTGGCGGCCGCCAAGCTGCCGCTGCGCACCACGTTCGTCACGCGCATGATCGGCGCTTGATTCAGGAGTGATGAGAAATGAAGACTGCTGAATTGCGCCAAAAGGACGTTGCCGGCGTGGAAGCCGAGGTCAAGTCGCTGCAGAAGGCCCACTTCGGCCTGCGCATGCAGAAGGCCACGCAACAACTGAACAACACCGCTTCGCTGCGCGTCACGCGTCGCGACATCGCGCGCGCCAAGACCATCCTGGCCCAGAAGCGTGCCGAATCCGCCGGCAAGTAAGGAGTGAACATGACGGAAGCCAAACCCTCCCTCAAGCGCACCCTGGTCGGCAAGGTCGTGAGCGACAAGCGCGCCAAGACGGTGACGGTGCTCGTCGAGCGCCGGGTCAAGCACGAGCTCTATGGGAAGATCGTCGCCAAGTCGAGCAAGTACCACGCGCACGACGAGAACGGCGAGTTCCATGTCGGTGATCTGATCGAGATCACCGAGAGCCGCCCGATCTCCAAGACCAAGAACTGGGTTGCCACCCGGCTGGTTCAGAAGGCCGCAGTGGTCTGATAACCCGGTCCGCCAGGTCCCAATAGGAAACGGCCCACAATCGTGGGCCGTTTTTCTTTTCAACGTATCGATTCAACGAAGGAGTCTGAAGAATGATCAAGGTTGGCGACGCATTGCCGGACGTGAAGTTGCAGGAATATTCGGAGGTCGAGGGCAACGGGTGCAGCATCGGACCCAATCCGGTCGATGTCCGCCAGGCAGCTGCCGGCAAGACCATCGCGGTGTTCGGCCTGCCTGGTGCGTTTACCCCGACCTGCTCGGCCAAGCACGTACCGGGCTACGTGGAGAAGTTCGACCAACTGCGCAGCGCCGGCATCGACGAGATCTGGTGCATCAGCGTCAACGACGCGTTCGTCATGGGCGCATGGGCGCGCGATCAGAAAGCAGGCGACAAGGTGCGCATGCTGGCCGATGGCTCTGCTGAGTTTGCCCGCGCCACGGGACTGGTCCTGGACTTGACCGCGCGTGGCATGGGCGTGCGCAGCACACGTTATTCGATGCTCGTGCGTGATGGCAAGGTCGTCACCCTCAACCTCGAGGCACCCGGGAAGTTCGAAGTCAGCGACGCCGACACCCTGTTGGCCCAGGCCCGCGGCTGAAGAGCCCGGCCGCACCCGGCGCCCGCGCCTAAAGATCGACCTTCAGGTAGTGGGCCCCCGGGATGGGGTTGTGATAGTACGGCGGGATCGATTCGAACCCGAGATCCTCGTACAGGGCGCGGGCTGCCTCCATATCGCTCAGGGTATCGAGCAGTACGCAGGCATAGCCCGCCTCACGCGCGGCATCCAGGGCGCGCTCCGCGAGTTGCCGCCCCAGTCCAAATCCTCGGAATGCCTTGCGCACGTACAGCCGCTTCATCTCGGCCGCGTTGGGGTAGTCGCTCGTGTCCAGGGGTCTGAGGGCGCAACACCCGGCGGGGGTGCCATCCACCTGCGCCAGCAGCAGGGCGCCTCTTGGAGGCGCATATTCGCCGGGTAGCCGCGCGAGTTCGCCGTCGATGTCCTGAAACCAGATGTCGATGCCGAGATCCTGCGTGTAATCGCTGATCAGTTCGCGGGCAACCTGGATGTCTTCTGGCGATGCAGGAGCGATCCACTCGATCCGGGGTAGCTGGAGTGCTTCCACCATCCATGGGCGGGAGTTGAAGGGCTGACCAGTTTAGCGGCGCGCTTCCAGGCTGCAAGCGCGGCCGCATTCAGCCGCCCCGCACCAGCAGCCACACCAGGGCGGCACTTGCCGCCAGCAGGACCAATCCGAACAGGCGCTGGACGGCGCCATCCCGGCTGGCTGCGATCTGGGCGGGTGGGGCGGGCTTGTCGCCGTGCAGCATGGCCGGTACGAGATTGCGCTTGCGCACGAATGCGTAGTAGCCGATGGCCACCACGTGACTCGCGATCAGCGCCAGGATGATCCACGGACCGATGCCTCGGTGATACGAGGTGGCAGCCAGGCCCGTCGCCTGGGTCACATGCCGGTTGAGCGGTCCCGTGAACGAGATTTCGTCGTCAGAGACCAGGCCAGTGCCCACCTGGACCGCCAGCACGAGCAGCATCGCCAGCACGGACAAGGCGCCCAACGGGCTGTGGCCCAGCCGGTGAGCCGCGGTTTCGTGCCCTCGCAGGTAGCGCAGCACGGTACCGGGAGAAGGTATGAAGCTGAGGAAGCGCGACCAGTAACCGCCCACCAGGCCCCAGGCTAGCCTGAACAACAGAAGCGTGAGCACCACATAGCCCAGCCTGACGTGTACTTCCAGGGGAGCACCGGGGATCCAGGCGGTGGCGAAGAGCCCCATCAGGCACAGCACCAGCAGCCAGTGAAAGAGCCGCGTCGGAAGATCCCAGACGCGCACGGTACCGACCTCGGTCATGTCATGCCCTTCACAGCGAACTGGGGCGCGCGACGAAGCGACCCATGGCAACAACAATTGGAGCGTTCTGCCAAAGATGATAGAACAGCCCGCGTTGTACACCCTGGCATTGGAAGCAGTCCCATGTCCCTGAAATCAATCTGCACGGCGCTGTCCGTTGCGGGCCTGGCGCTGGCGAGCGTGCCGGCTTCCGCACAGTTCTCGCGACCGGAAGATGCGGTGAGGTATCGACAAAGCGCCATGTCGCTGATGAACGCCCACATGGGCCGGATCGGGGCGATGGTCAACGGCCGAGTGCCCTACAACGGCGCCGCTGCTCTGGAAAACGCCGAGGTGGTCGCGCTGGTGTCCAGGCTGCCCTGGTCGGCGTTCGGCCCTGAAACGGACAAATTGTCGCGCCGGGCCAAGCCGGAGATCTGGACCGAGCAAGCCAAGTTCCAGCAGCTAGGGGAGAAGGCCACGGCCGAGGCGGCCAGGCTGCTCGCCGCAGCCAAGACGCAGAACCTGGACAACCTCAAGAGCGCGTTCCAGGCGACGGTCAACTCCTGCAACGCCTGCCACGACGACTACCGCAACAGATGAAGACGGGCCGGCCGGCTCGCTCGGCGATCGCCACGCGTCAGCGGGTCAGGCCTGCGCCAACAGTTGCTCGATCAGCTTGTGCAGCTCGTCGAAGTTGGGTGCACCGACATAGCGCTTGACGATCTCGCCGCGCTTGTTCACCAGGTAGGTGGTGGGCGTGAGTTGCACGTCGCCCCAAGCCTTCGCGACTGCCCCGGTATTGTCGATGGCCACCTTGAAGGGCAGCTGCCGGCTCTGCGCGAAGTTCACGACGTACGCCGGCGGGTCGTAGCTCATGGCGACCGCAACCGTGTCGAAGCCGCGCTGCTGGTACTTGCGGTAGGTGTGGACCAGCTCTGGCATTTCGGCGACACAGGTGGTGCAACTGGTGGCCCAGAAGTTCACCAGCGTCACTTTGCCTTTGAGGTCGCTCGTCGTTTGGCTGCTTCCGTCGAGCAGCACGAAGCGGGATGCCGGGGCGGGTGAGCTTCCCGTGCCCATGTAGACGCCGATGCCAGCGGCCAGCAGCACGGCGGCGACCGCGCCACCCAGGATTCGTTTGTTCATGTGCGTTGGATCATTGAAACGGCAGGCGGTTCGGCTAGTGATCGAACTCGATCGCCAGCACGGTCTTGAGCTGCGCAGCGATCGAGTCGCGGCTGATGCGGCCCAGGCCGGCCTGCTCCCACGAAGATATCTCGAAACCGGTCTCCCGATCGGTGATCTCCAAAGCATGGAAGTGGGGCCGTTCGCCGAACTGCCGCCGGACGTGCTCGAGCAACGCATCGCTTCGCAGGGTCTCGTCCATGATGATCAGCTCGGGTTGCAGCCGTTCACTGTGATGCACCCCTTCCGTCGGGTTGACGGCCAACTCCAGCTTGAGCTTGAGTGAGTCGCAGACGGCGGCCACTTCCCGCTGCACACGCCGGTCATCGGTCACCAACAGAACTTGCAGGCCTGCCAGCCGCCCGGTTTGCGAGCTGATCCGCGAGCTGTCGGGTCCTGCCCGATCCACATCGAGGGCGGTGAGCCCCGACAGACGGTCGACGGTCCGGGGGAACTCGACCGTCGCCATCATCGCCTCACCGCTCACCTCCCGGGTCAGCACCACTCCGAGCGCCCGCGCCGCATGCGTGGCCAGGCCCCACGCGATGTCGTCGAGGAGGGCGGGCTCTTCAATCCGGGGAGCCCGGGAAGTCCGAACGGACAGCACCGCGTGCCGGGGCCAATTGCGCATCGCCAGCTTGATCGCAATGCGTTCACCGTGATCGGCGGCCCAGTCGATAAGGGCTTCCAGCATCGACAACAGCAGGCCGGGGTCGACGATGACGTCGACGGCTTCCAGGTGCTGCTGCAAGGCGATGCCCTGCCGTCCGAAGGCTGGGCGGCGTTGCACCAGCAGGTCGAGGACGATGGCATGCAGCGCCAGCTTCTCGTGCGACTGCCGCACCCCGTTGCTGGCCAGTCGCGCCAGTTGCTGGCTTCGGATGCCGACCCGGTGCGTCTGCTCGACCGCGTCGCGCAAGCTGGCCCGCCAAGCCTCCGAGCCGGTGCCGGCCGCCTGCGCCTGCTCCAACAGCGTGTTGAGCGTCTCGACGGGTCGTGCCAGGCTTCTGCCGATTACCTCGGCGAGGGCGGTCCCTTCCAGCGGCGGCGCTTCGTCCGTCACCACGACATCCAGGTTGCGGCTCATGTCCGGGCTCCTTTCGCCTACGGTTGAGCCAGACTCTAAGGCAATTCAGGTATCAGGCGTAACTTGCCAGCAGGCTGGACAGCTCATGCGGCGCGCTGATCATCGGATCATGGCCGGTACGCAGCTCGACGATGGCGGAACCGGCTTGCCAGTGGCCGCTCCAGAAGCCCGGATCGCGCACCCTCGAGCGGCTGCCGTCAACGGTGGCAAGGGCCGGATCCGTGCAACTGATGAAGGTCCGCGGCACCTTGGCGACCCGGGCGGGCTCGAAGTCGAGGGGCGCCGTGTAGGTATGGCCAGGGTGCGCGGTCATCCGGCGCTGGACCCACTGGGCATCGTCTCCCGACAAGCCGAACACGGACGGGTCGGGTGCCGGCAGGCTGAAATCGGGTGAGGCCCGGGCCGCTGCGAGCCGGCCCTCGCGGGTCGTGGTCGAATGCGTGCTGCCCCAGCTCTCGCCGGGACTGGGCACCACGGCATCCAGGTAGACCAGGCGCCGCAATCGCGACGGCAACCGGTCGGCGACCGCGGTCCCGAGCATGCCTGCATAAGAATGGGCGACCAGCACCACGTCGTGCAGTTCCTCGGACTCGAGCGCACACATCACATCGGCGATGTGCGTCTCCAGGGTGATCGTGGATGACAGCAGGTGCGCTCGCTCGCCCAGGCCGGTGAGGGTCACCGCATGCACGCGATGCCCCCCGCCGCACAAGGTTTCGCTGACGCGTCGCCAGCACCAGCCGCCGTGCCAGGCACCATGAACCAGGAGGAAATCGGCCATTGCGTCACCTTCGTGATCGATTGGAGATGGGGCACCGGCATGCCGCCGCCGGTGCGGGTCGGTTGATGCCATTGTGATGCAGCCGCGCTCCTGATAATCGCGTCGATGCTGCTGTCTCGCCGCGATGCGGTCGTTGTCTTCTTCGCCTTCGCGCTGGCGTATTTTTTCGCCGCCGTCGTTCGCGCGATCACCGCCACCTTGGCGCCCACCCTGACCCAGGAGTTCGCCCTCACTGCGCGGGAGCTCGGTTTGCTCGCGGGCGGCTATTTCCTGGGCTTCGCCTCCATGCAGCTACCGCTAGGAACGTGGCTGGACCGTCACGGTCCGAAGAAGGTCGTGCTGGTGTTCCTCGGCGTGGGTGCCCTGGGCTGCCTCGCATTCGCCATGGCGCAAAGCTTCCATGGCGTGCTCGCGGCCCGATTCTTGTGTGGCATGGGCCTGTCGGCTTGTCTGATGGCGCCTCTGACGGGGTTCAGGCGCTGGCTCACGCCAGAGGCGCAGATGCGTGCGAACTCGTGGATGCTGATGTCCGGCTCGCTCGGAATGGTCGCTTCGACGCTGCCGGTGCAGTGGCTCCTGCCGGTGGCCGGATGGCGCCCGCTGTTCTGGGGACTCGCCGGCCTCCTGCTGGTCGCGATGTCCGTCATCGCGGCCAAGGTGCCGGCGTGGGCCGGCCCCTCGCAGGCCGCTCCGAGCGAAGGTCCCGGAGGGGGGAGCTACCGGCAGGTCTGGGGCAGCTTCCACTTCAGGCGGCTCGCTCCTTTGGGGTTCGTCAGTTATGGGGGGCTGGTCGCGATGCAGGCCTTATGGATCGGGCCGTGGCTGGTGCGGGTGTCGGGCTATACGCCGCTGGAGTCGGCGGCGGGGTTGTTCACCGTGAATCTCGGGATGCTCCTGAGTTTCTGGACCTGGGGCGTGCTGTATCCCCGGCTCGCTGCCCGGGGCCTGCACGCCGAGCGGCTTATCGCCTGGGGAATGCCCTGCAATTTCGCGGTCCTGGTCGGTATCGTCTTCGCCGGCCCAGCCGCGGGCGCCTGGGCGTGGGCCCTGTTCTGCGTCAGCTCCACCTGCCTGTCGCTGGCGCAACCGGCGGTCGCCCTGCGCTTCCCGCCGGGCCTTGCCGGTCGGGCGCTGTCGGCCTTCAACCTCGTCATCTTCGCCGGTGCGTTCTGTATGCAGTGGGGTATCGGGCTGCTGGTGGATGGCTTTGCCAGCCTCGGCTTCGACGACCCCGGCAGCTTTCGAGCGGCCCTTGCGAGCTTTGCCGTGGCGAGCGTCGGTGCTTGGCTTTATTTCATGCTGGCACCGGATAATTCTCGGCAATGAACGCCATCCTGATCATCGGCCACGCACCGCTCGCGCACGCGTTGCGAGAGTGTGCGCTTCACGTGTTCCCCGATTGCGAGTCCCACATCGCCGCGGTGGATGTGCAGCCGAACCTCGAACCCGAGAAGACGCTCGCGAATGCCCGGATCGCGGCCGCCCGGCTCACCGAGGAGCCTGGCGTCGATGGCGTGCTCGTGCTGACCGACGTTTTCGGCGCCACCCCCAGCAATGTGGCGCAGAAGCTGGTTGATGGCGTTCACAGCCGGCTGGTCACCGGAGTCAATCTGCCGATGGTCCTGCGCAGCGTGCACTACCGCGACGAACCCCTCGATGCCCTGGTCGCACGGGCGGTCACCGGAGGCACCCAAGGGGTGATGCAGGTCGACCCGGCGTTGGCGGGCGAGCGGGAGTCGAACCGTCCATGATCCGCGCGACCACCACCATCAGCAACAAGCTCGGCCTGCATGCGCGGGCATCGGCCAAGCTCACCAAGCTGGCCGGCTCCTTCCCCTGCGAAGTCTGGCTGTCCCGCGGCGAGCGCCGGGTCAACGGCAAGAGCATCATGGGCGTGATGATGCTGGCTGCCGGACTCGGCAGCGACGTGACGGTCGAGACCGACGGCCCCCGTGAGCAGGAAGCGCTGGACGCGTTGCTGGTGCTGATCCAGGATCGGTTCGGGGAAGGGGAGTGACCATGCGCGGAGACAGGCCATGACCTTCACCATCCACGGTCTTCCAGTCGCGCGCGGCATCGCCATCGGCCGGGCCGTCGTCATGGCCGGCCGCGTCGACGTGGCGCACTACTTCATCCAGCCCGACCAGGTCGCCGACGAGATCGCCCGCCTGCGGTCGGCGCGGGATGCCGTGGCCGACGAACTGAAGCGGCTGCAGCAGACCATCGCGGCCATGGGGCCGAAAGAGGCACCGCACGAACTCAGCGCGATCCTGGATGTCCACCTGATGCTGCTGCAGGACCAGGAACTCGTGGAAGGCGTGAAGCACTGGGTGGCCGAACGGCTGTACAACGCCGAGTGGGCGCTCACGACGCAACTCGAAGTGCTGTCGCGGCACTTCGACGAGATGGAGGACGAGTACCTGCGGGCGCGCAAGTCCGACCTCGAGCAAGTGGCCGAGCGCGTGTTGCGATACATGAAAGGCGTGGCCACGCCCGTGGCGCCGCCGCCCCGCCGGACCGAGCCGAGCCGGCAACAGGACCTGCTGCTCGATGGCACGGTCGACGTCCCGCTGGTGCTGGTGGCCCACGACTTGTCGCCGGCCGACATGCTGCAGTTCAAGCAGAGCGTCTTCGCGAGCTTCGTCACCGACGTGGGGGGGCGCAACTCGCACACGGCCATCGTCGCGCGCAGCATGGACATCCCGGCCGTGGTGGGCTCGCGCACCGCCAGCCAATTGGTGCGGCAGGACGACTGGGTGATCGTCGACGGCGACGCCGGCGTGGTGATCGTCGATCCTTCGCCCATCATCCTGGCCGAGTACGGGTTCAAGCAACGGCAGGCCGAGCTCGAGCGCAGCCGCTTGTCGCGCCTGCGGCACACCCCTGCCGTGACGCTGGATGCGCGGAAGATCGAGTTGCTGGCCAACATCGAGTTGCCGGATGACGCGGCCACCGCGTTGGCGGCCGGCGCTGTCGGCGTGGGGCTTTTCCGCAGCGAATTCATGTTCATGGGACGCCACGGCGACCTGCCCGACGAGGAGGAGCAGTACCGGGCCTACCGGCGCGCGGTCCAGGGCATGCAGGGCCTGCCCGTGACCATCCGGACCGTCGACGTCGGGGCCGACAAGCCTCTGGACGAGTTGCACCGCGCTGCCGCGCACCTCAATCCGGCGCTTGGTCTTCGGGCGATCCGCTGGAGCCTCTCGGATCCAGCGATGTTCCTGACCCAGCTGAGGGCCATCCTCCGAGCCGCGGCCCATGGCAAGGTGAACATGCTGATCCCGATGCTCGCCCATGTGCGCGAGATCCGCCAGACCTTGGCCCTGGTCGAGACCGCACGCGCGGAACTGGACCAGCGTGGCCAGGCCCATGGCCCGGTCAACCTGGGCGCGATGATCGAGATCCCCGCTGCAGCGCTCACGCTGAAGATCTTTCTCAAATACTTCGACTTCCTCTCGATCGGCACCAATGACCTGATCCAGTACACCCTGGCGATCGATCGCGCCGACGAGTCGGTGGCGCATTTGTACGATCCCTGCCATCCGGCGGTTCTCCGGCTGGTCAGCGAAACGATTGCCGAGTGCAACGCGCAGGGCAAGCCGGTGAGCGTATGCGGAGAGATGGCCGGCGACCCGGCCATGACGCGGTTACTGCTGGGCCTGGGGCTGCGCAGCTTCTCGATGCACCCGACGCAGATCCTGGCGGTCAAGCAGGAGGTCCTTCGCGCGGACACCGAACGACTGCGCCCGTGGGCACGACAGGTCCTCGAAGCCGAAGAGCCCGACCTGTTGCTGGAGGTCGGCTCAGCCGCCCCCACCACCAGGCTGTAGCCGTGCGACCTGGCTAGCGGTCGCGCCACTGCGCAGTGGCCTGCCGCATCACCGGCAACCGCGTAAGCTGCTTCGCCGGGGCGCCGGTGGCCTCTGGGGGAAAGGCGCCCAACGCGCCTCGGGGGATTACCTCACCCCGGCGGCGTGCGCCTGCTGGTCGGCGTGGTAGCTCGAGCGGACCATCGCACCGACGGCGGCGTGCGTGAAGCCCATCTTGTAGGCCTCGTCCTCGAACATCCGGAAGGTGTCGGGATGCACGTAGCGCCGCACCGGCAGGTGCGAGGTGCTGGGCGCCAGGTACTGGCCGAGGGTGAGCATGTCGATGTCGTGCGCACGCATGTCGCGCATGACCTGCAGGATTTCCTCGTCGGTTTCTCCCAGGCCCACCATCAACCCGCTCTTGGTGGGCACCTGCGGATGCAGGGCCTTGAACTTCTTCAACAGGTTGAGACTGAACCCGTAGTCGGAGCCTGGCCGCGCTTCGCGGTACAGGCGCGGCACGGTTTCCAGGTTGTGGTTCATCACGTCCGGCGGCGCGGCCTGCAGGATCTGCAGGGCTCTGTCGTCGCGGCCGCGGAAGTCCGGCACGAGGATTTCGATGGTGGTCTCGGGAGACAACTCGCGGGTGCGCTGGATGCAGTCGACGAAGTGCTGGCTGCCGCCGTCGCGCAGGTCGTCGCGGTCCACGCTGGTGATCACCACGTACTTGAGCTTGAGTTTGGCGATGGTGCGGGCCAGGTTCTCGGGCTCCTGCGGATCGAGTGGGTCCGGGCGCCCGTGACCGACGTCGCAGAAGGGGCAACGCCGCGTGCACTTGTCGCCCATGATCATGAAGGTCGCCGTGCCCTTGCCGAAGCACTCCCCGATGTTCGGGCACGAGGCCTCTTCGCAGACCGTGTGCAGGTTGCTTTCTCGCAGGATCTGCTTGATCTCGTAGAAGCGGGTGGTGGGCGAACCAGCTCGCACGCGGATCCAGTCCGGCTTCTTCAGCACCTCGGCTGCTTCCACCTTCACCGGGATGCGCGATAGCTTGGCGGCGGCCTTTTGCTTGGCCAGCGGGTTGTAGCTTTCGGTGCTTTGCGCTTCGCGCACGACGGGATTGGAGCTCATGGATGTGTCTTCAGGGCGCGAGCAGTGCGTCGAGCTTTTGGCCCAGCAGGAAGGCTGCCTCGTTCCAGGTGGTGGAGACGCCGATTGTAGAAAGGTCGACTGTTTGAAGCCCCGGGTACCCGCAGGGGTTGATGCGGGAGAAGGGTTCCAGGTCCATGTCGACGTTCAGCGCCACGCCGTGATAGGTGCAGTGCCGACTGAGCTTGATGCCCAGGGCGGCGATCTTGCCCAGCCCCCTGAACGGGTCGGCAGGTGCGGGCGGGCCTGAGAAGCCATCGTGCGCCCCGGGATCGGCCAGTCGAACATAAATGCCGGGCGCCCCAGCCACGCGGTGGCCGGTGACGCCGTAGTGGGCAAGCGTGCGGATCACCGCCTCCTCCACGCGGTAGACGTATTCCTTGATGAAGTAGCCCGCGCGCCGCAGGTCGATCAAGGGATAGGCGACCACCTGCCCGGGCCCGTGATAGGTGACCTGGCCGCCCCGGTTCGTCTGCACCACGGGAATGTCGCCGGGGTTCAGCACATGCGAGGGCTGGCCGGCCAGGCCCTGCGTATACACGGGCGGGTGCTGGCACAGCCACAACTCGTCGGCGGTGTACTCGGTGCGGGCGGCGGTGAACGCCTGCATCTCCTCGTAGGCCAGCTGGTAGGGCAGCGCACCGCGCAGCCGCAGCTTCATGCGACACCCGCGCCGTTGCCCATCAGAGCACCACCTTCACCATGGGGTGGCTGGAGAGCGTGCGATACAGCTCGTCCAATTGTTCGCGGCTGGTGGCGGTGACCGTCACCGTGATGCCGATGTAGTTGCCAGCCTTGCTGTCGCGCAACTCCACGGATGTGGCGTCGAAGGTCGGGTCGAAGTGCGTCGCCACGGCGGTGATGGCCTCGACGAAGCCGTCGACCTTGGCGCCCATGACCTTGATCGGAAATGGGCAGGGGTACTTGATGAGCGACTCGGTACCCGAATCGAGCGAGGAAAGGGAAACAGGTTTCATGGGGATGGACCGGTTGTCGGCCGGCACGACGCCGGCGCAGATCGTGGGAGATGTGGCCGAATCGGCGGGTTCCAACCGGGCCTTCGTCGAGCTGGGTCAGGCCGAGCCAGGCCGGCCAGACTGGCGCCGGCGCCGGTGGCGCAGGTGCAGCAGCACCTTGATGCGCCAGGCGAGCTTGATCAGCGCATAAGACGCCAGCGAACCTCCGATGGCGAACACAGCCATGCCAAGGACCACCGGGGTGCCCACCGCACTGAACCATTCGAGCAGGCTGGTGCCCTGTCGCGGCATCACCAATGGCGGAGCATCCACGAAGCGGATGCCGACCTGGTAGGCGGCCCAGAGCCAGAAACCCAGCGTCAGCGGATTGGTGACCAAGGTCGACACCACCGATAGCGGAATGTTCGCCCGCCACCAGATGCAATGCGCCACGGCCAGCGGGATCTGGCCGAGCGGCATCACGAAAGCCCAGAACAGGCCGATGGCCACGCCGCGGGCGACCGATTCGTGCTGCATGTGCCATAGGCGCGGCGCCAGCAGGTGTCGTGCGATCGGGCGCAGCATCGGGTTGCGGGCCAGCGCATCACGTTCGGGCATGCGCTGGCCCAGTGAATGCCGCATGCGACGCCACAAGGTCCGGTCGGCGGCGCGATGCGAGGTGCGGTTTCCGTGGCGAGTCATCGTTCCCCGATTTTGACCGGCGGCCGCGTCGAGCGCTCATGCCGGCGCATGACCCGCTGAGGCTGTCGGAACGACACTCGTTTCTCCCTATAATCAGAGGCTTTGTGAAATTCAGGCCCCAAGGCGTGGACGCGCATCACTCATGACTCGTTCGCCCGCGCCTTCAGAGAACCCGATCGAAGATGTCGAGGGTTCTGCCGATGACCCGCCCTTCGTGCCGCTCATTGCGGAACAGGCGCGTCGGTTGCGTGAGCAAAGCCCGCAGGTGTCCCCTTGGTGGATCGTGGGGGCTCAGCTGGGGTTGGGCATGGCACTGGCGCTCGTCGCCTGGGTCGTGACCGGGGACAGGGTGGTCGGCTGGTCGGCGCTGTACGGTGCATGGGCGGTCGCGCTGCCGGCGGGGCTGTATGCGCGGGCACTTCGCCGCGTCGGCGGTGCCGGGGTCCTGGCGTGGGAGTTGATCAAGCTCGGATTGACGGTCGCCCTGCTGGCGGCCGCGCCGAAACTGCTGCCTGGAGTTCACTGGCTGGCTTTGCTGGCTGGGGTGGTCCTGGCAACCAAGATGTATTGGGTGGCGCTCGTCAAGGTGCGCCGTCCGCGACGACGAACTGGGAACTAAAAGACTCATGGCTGCCGAAAACGGACCGACCGCAGGCGAGTACATCCAGCACCACCTGCAGCACCTGCAGAAGAACTTCAATTTCGAGAGCGTCCAGCAGACCTCGATCATTGATTTCGGTGTGTTCAACCTCGACTCGGTGTTCTATTCCGTCGTGCTGGGTGTGCTGGGTTGCCTGCTGTTGTGGGCCGGTGCCCGCCGTGCCACCTCCGGCGTGCCCGGGCGGTTCCAGGCGGCGGTCGAGATCCTGGCGGAGATGGTCGAGACGCAGGCCAAGGGTGTCATTCACAACGAGAAGAGCCGCAAGCTCGTGTCGCCCCTGGCGCTCACCGTGTTCGTCTGGATCTTCCTGATGAACTTCATGGACATGCTGCCCGTGGACCTCATCCCGCAGTTCTGGCATGCAGCGGGCCCCGCGCTGGGCTTCAAGGATTACATGCGCGTGGTCGCCACGGCCGACCTGTCCACCACCTTGGGCCTGTCGGTCAGCGTGCTGTTGGTGTGCTTCTTCTACAACATCAAGATCAAGGGCCTGGGCGGCTGGGGTCATGAGCTGTTCACGGCTCCGTTCGGTGCCCATCCGCTCCTGTGGCCGTTCAACTTCCTCATGCAGGTCATCGAGTTCGTCGCGAAGACGGTCTCGCACGGCATGCGACTGTTCGGCAACATGTTCGCTGGCGAACTGGTGTTCATGCTCATCGCGCTCATGGGCGGTGCGTTCACCCTGTCGGCCACCGGCTTCGGCCTGGCCATCGGGCATGTGATCGCCGGCACCGTCTGGACCCTGTTCCACATCTTGATCATCACGCTGCAGGCGTTCATCTTCATGATGCTCACGCTCATCTACGTGGGCCAAGCCCACGACGCGCACTGATCCCGTTTCCTTTTCCCTTCCCTTTCCACTTTTCTACAGGAGCAATCATGGAAAACATCCTCGGTCTCGTCGCGCTGGCTTGCGGCATCATCGTCGGCCTGGGCGCCATCGGCGCCTCCATCGGCATCGCGCTGATGGGCGGCAAGTACCTCGAGTCGTCTGCTCGCCAGCCCGAGCTGATGAACGAGTTGCAGACCAAGATGTTCATTCTGGCCGGTCTGATCGACGCGGCCTTCCTGATCGGCGTGGCCATCGCCCTGCTGTTCGCTTTCGCCAACCCCTTCGTTCTGGCCTGATCGGCGCTAGCCCGGTCACGACGGAAAGGACCGTTCCGTGAACATCAACGCGACCCTGATCCTGCAAGCGATCGTCTTTGCGATCCTTGTCTGGTTCACGATGCGCTTCATTTGGCCGCCGATCACCACGGCGCTGGACGAGCGCGCCCGCAAGATCGCCGAGGGTCTGGCCGCCGCTGACAAGGCCAAGGCCGACCTCGCGGCTGCCGACCGCCGGGTCGAGGAAGAACTGGCCCGCGTGCGCAACGAGGCCGCGAGCATGCGCGCCGACGCCGAGCGCCGTGCCCAGGCCATCGTCGACGAAGCCAAAGCCCGCGCTACCGAGGAAGGCAACCGCATCATCGCGGCGGCTCAGGCCGACGCCGAGCAGCAGGCTGTGCGCGCCCGTGAAGTCTTGCGCGCGCAAGTGGCAGCGCTGGCCGTCAAGGGAGCCGAGCAGATCCTGCGCCGCGAGGTCAATGCCAGCGTCCATGCGGACCTGCTGGACCGCCTCAAGAGCGAGCTTTAACCGGGAGGAGCCTCATGGCTGAACTTGCCACCATCGCCCGGCCTTATGCCGAAGCGCTGTACCAGTCTTCCAAGGCCGATCTGAACGGAACGGCCTCGTGGCTGGATGCGCTCGCCACGGTGGCCGGCAACCCGCAGTTGCTGGATTTCGCCGGCAACCCCAAGGTGACCGACCGGCAGGTGTTCGAGGTCGTCACGGGCGTGGTCAAGGTCGATCTGCCGCCGGTGGCCCAGAACTTCCTGCGCACCGTCATCGAGAACGGTCGGCTGGAGGCGCTGCCAGAAATCTCGGCGCAGTTCCGCGCCCTGAAGAACGCGCAGGCCGGTGCCTCTGATGCGGCCGTTTACAGCGCATTCCCGATCGCCGCAGGCGCGTTGTCCGAAGTGGCGGCCGTGCTTGAAAAGCGCTTCGGCCGCAAGCTCAATCTCACGGTGCACGAGGATTCCAGCCTGATTGGCGGTATCCGCGTGGTCGTTGGCGATGAGGTGCTGGACACCTCCGTCAAGGCGCGCCTCGAACAGATGAAGGCCGCGCTGACGGCCTGAGGCACGTCGCGCCCGCCCGCAACCCCATACCAAAGGAACGAGTCATGCAGCTCAATCCCGCTGAAATCTCTGAACTGATCAAGAGCCGGATCGAGGGCCTGGGCGCCAGCGCCGACATCCGCAACCAGGGCACGGTCATCTCCGTGACCGACGGCATCGTGCGCATCCACGGCCTGTCCGATGCCATGGCCGGTGAAATGCTGGAGTTCCCGCCCACGCCCGCCGGCGTGCCCACCTACGGCCTGGCCCTGAACCTCGAGCGCGACTCTGTCGGCTCGGTGATTCTGGGCGAGTACGAGCACATCTCGGAAGGCGACACGGTCAAGTGCACCGGCCGCATCCTGGAAGTGCCGGTGGGCCCCGAACTGATTGGCCGCGTCGTCAACGCCCTGGGCCAGCCCATCGACGGCAAGGGACCCATCAACGCCAAGCTGACCGACGTGATCGAAAAGGTCGCGCCGGGCGTGATCGCGCGAAAGTCGGTCGACCAGCCGGTGCAGACCGGCCTCAAGGCCATCGACTCCATGGTGCCGATCGGCCGCGGCCAGCGCGAGCTGATCATCGGCGACCGGCAGACCGGCAAGTCCGCCGTGGCCGTCGACGCGATCATCAACCAGAAGGGTCAGAACATGACCTGCGTGTACGTCGCCATCGGCCAGAAGGCGTCCACGATCAAGAACATCGTGCGTGCCCTGGAGCAGGCCGGTGCGATGGAGTACACGATCGTCGTCGCAGCCTCGGCTTCCGAGTCGGCCGCGATGCAGTACATCTCGGCCTATTCCGGATGCACGATGGGCGAGTACTTCCGCGACCGTGGCCAGGACGCGCTGATCATCTATGACGACCTGTCCAAGCAGGCCGTGGCGTACCGGCAGGTCTCGCTGCTGCTGCGCCGCCCGCCGGGTCGCGAAGCCTTTCCGGGCGACATCTTCTATCTCCACAGCCGCCTGCTCGAGCGCGCCGCCCGCGTGAACGCCGACTACGTGGAAGCCTTCACCAAAGGCGAGGTCAAGGGCCGCACCGGTTCGCTCACCGCGCTGCCCATCATCGAGACGCAGGCCGGCGACGTGTCCGCCTTCGTGCCGACGAACGTGATCTCGATCACGGACGGCCAGATCTTCCTGGAGACCAGCCTTTTCAACGCCGGCATCCGTCCCGCCATCAACGCGGGCATCTCGGTGTCGCGCGTGGGCGGAGCAGCCCAGACCAAGCTGATCAAGAGCCTGTCCGGCGGCATCCGGACCGACCTGGCGCAGTACCGTGAGCTGGCGGCGTTCGCGCAGTTCGCCTCCGACCTGGACGAAGCCACGCGCAAACAGCTGGACCGCGGTGCCCGCGTGACCGAACTGCTCAAGCAGCCTCAGTACAGCCCGCTGCCGATCTCGCTGATGGCCGCCTCGCTGTTCGCCGTGAACAAGGGCTACTTCGACGACGTGGACGTCAAGCAGGTGCTGCCGTTCGAGCACGGCCTGCATGCCTACCTGAAGGACAAGCATGCGGCCTTGCTGACCAAGCTCGAGACCGACAAGGCGATGGACAAGGACGCCGAAGGCGAACTCACCTCCGCGATCCAGGCCTTCAAGAAGACCTTCGCCTAAGCCGCGAGGACAAACGATATGGCTGCAGGAAAAGAGATTCGGGGCAAGATCAAATCGGTGGAGAACACCAAGAAGATCACCAAGGCCATGGAAATGGTCGCCGCCTCGAAGATGCGCAAGGCCCAGGACCGCATGCGTTCGGCCCGGCCTTACAGCGACAAGGTGCGCAACATCGCGGTGAACCTGGGCAAGGCCAATCCGGAGTACACGCACGCCTTCATGCAGACCCATGACGTGAAGGCGGCGGGGTTCATCGTGGTCACCACTGACAAGGGTCTTTGTGGTGGCATGAATACCAACGTGCTGCGGGCGGTGACGAGCAAGCTGCGTGATTTGCAGGGCGCCGGCGTGGACACGCAGGCCGTGGCGATCGGCAACAAGGGCCTGGGCTTCCTGAACCGGATCGGCGCCAAGGTGGTCTCGCATGTGACGCAGCTCGGTGACACGCCGCACCTCGACAAGTTGATCGGCCCCGTCAAGGTGCTGCTGGACCAGTATGCCGAGGGCAAGCTCAACGCGGTCTATCTCTGCTACACCAAGTTCATCAACACGATGAAGCAAGAGCCGGTGGTCGAGCAGCTGCTGCCGCTCACGTCCGATCGCATGCAGGCCGATGAAGGCCAGCACGCCTGGGACTACATCTACGAGCCCGACGCCAAGACCGTGATCGACGAGCTTCTGCTGCGGTACGTCGAGGCGCTGATCTACCAGGCCGTGGCCGAAAACATGGCCTCCGAGCAATCGGCCCGCATGGTTGCCATGAAGGCGGCCACGGACAACGCCGGCAACGTCATCGCCGAGCTCAAGCTGGTCTACAACAAGACGCGCCAGGCGGCGATCACGAAAGAGCTTTCGGAGATCGTCGCGGGCGCCGCGGCTGTTTAAATATTTGGAGCGAACAATGGCTCAGATCGAAGGAAAAATCGTTCAATGCATCGGCGCCGTGGTGGACGTTGAGTTCCCGCGGGACCGCATGCCCAAGGTCTACGATGCCTTGAAGATGGAAGGCTCGGCGCTGACGCTGGAAGTGCAGCAGCAGCTGGGCGACGGCGTCGTGCGTACCATCGCACTGGGCTCGTCGGACGGCCTGCGCCGCGGGAGCATGGTCTACAACACCGAGCGTCCGATCACGGTGCCGGTGGGCAAGGCCACCCTGGGCCGCATCATGGACGTGCTGGGCAACCCCATCGACGAACGGGGCCCGGTCGACGCGTCCCTGAGCGCCTCCATCCACCGCAAGGCACCGAGCTACGAGGAGCTGTCGCCCTCGCAGGAGCTGCTGGAGACCGGCATCAAGGTGATTGACCTGGTGTGCCCGTTCGCCAAGGGCGGCAAGGTGGGACTGTTCGGTGGTGCCGGCGTCGGCAAGACCGTGAACATGATGGAGTTGATCAACAACATCGCCAAGGCGCACTCGGGCCTGTCGGTGTTCGCCGGCGTGGGCGAGCGCACCCGCGAGGGCAACGACTTCTATCACGAGATGGCCGACTCGGGCGTCGTGAAGCTGGACAACCTGGCCGAATCGAAGGTGGCCATGGTCTACGGCCAGATGAACGAGCCCCCGGGCAACCGCCTGCGCGTGGCCCTCACCGGCCTGACCATCGCCGAATCGTTCCGCGACGAAGGTCGCGACGTGCTGTTCTTCGTCGACAACATCTACCGCTACACGCTGGCCGGCACCGAGGTGTCCGCGCTGCTGGGCCGGATGCCTTCCGCCGTGGGTTACCAGCCGACGCTGGCCGAGGAAATGGGGCGGCTGCAGGAGCGCATCACCTCCACCAAGGTGGGCTCCATCACCTCCATCCAGGCCGTGTACGTGCCGGCGGACGACCTGACCGACCCGTCGCCCGCCACGACCTTCGCCCACCTCGACTCCACCGTGGTGCTTTCGCGTGACATCGCGGCCCTGGGCATCTACCCGGCCGTGGACCCGCTCGACTCCACCAGCCGCCAGCTCGATCCGCTGGTGGTGGGCGAGGAGCACTACGGCGTCGCCCGTGCGGTGCAGGGCACGCTGCAGCGCTACAAGGAACTGCGCGACATCATCGCCATCCTGGGCATGGACGAACTCGCCCCCGAGGACAAGCTGGCCGTGGCCCGCGCCCGCAAGATCCAGCGTTTCCTCTCGCAGCCGTTCCACGTGGCCGAGGTGTTCACCGGTTCCCCCGGCAAGTACGTGCCCCTGTCCGAAACCATCCGTGGCTTCAAGATGATCACGGCCGGCGAGTGCGACCACCTGCCCGAGCAGGCGTTCTACATGGTCGGCACCATCGACGAGGCCTTCGAGAAGGCCAAGAAGCTGGCGGGCTGAACATGGTCGACACGACGCACACCATCCGCGTCGAAGTGGTCAGCGCCGAGGAGTCCATCTTCTCCGGCGACGCCCGCTTCGTGGCGCTGCCCGGCGAAGCCGGCGAGCTGGGCATCTATCCCCGCCACACGCCGTTGATCACGCGGATCCGACCCGGCTCGGTTCGCATCGAGAAAGCCGATGGGACCGAAGAGTTCGTCTTCGTCGCCGGCGGTGTGCTGGAGGTGCAGCCGAACATGGTGACCGTGCTCTCCGACACGGCCATCCGCGGCAAGGACCTCGACGAAGAAAAGGCCAACGAGGCCCGCCACGCCGCCGAAGAAGCCCTCAAGAACGCCAAGAGCGACATCGACCTGGCCAAGGCCCAGTCGGAACTCGCCATCATGGCCGCCCAGATTGCCGCCTTGCGCAAGTACCGCCAAAAGCGGTAACGGCACCCGAGCAACAAGAACGCGCTAAAAACCCGCGCCCTGGGCCCCGGTCGAAAGATCGGGGCTTTTTTACGCCAGCTCCCGATCAGGTGCCCAGCACGGGCGCGTCAGGCAGCTCGTTGGTGCGCCCCGCACCCGGGGAGGCGGGGAAGTGCTCGACCAAGAGCGCCGAGACTTCCTCCAGCGCCAGCGTCAGGCCATCCTCGAAGCGCCTCGCCCGGAAGGCATCGCGCATGTGCCCGACCACCTCGTGCCAGCGCCCTTCGGCGACCTCGCGTGCCACGCCGCGGTCGGCGACGATCTCGATCGCGTGTTCGGCCAGCAGCAGGTAGATCAGCACACCGTTGTTCTCCTCGGTGTCCCACACGCGCAGCTTGCCGAACATCGAGAGGGCGCGTTCGCGCGGCGTGGCGCCGCGCCAGATGTAGCTGTTGGGGAGCCCCGCCTCCACGTAGAGCCGGATCTCCCCGCGGTGGCGGCGCTCGCTCGCCCGGACGCGCGACTCCAGCCGGTCCAGGACCTCGGCTGGAAAGGCCCGCCGCAGGCTGGCATCGTCCAGCCACCGGTGGCGCAGCAAGCGCCATAGCTTCTGCCACAGGCTCATCACCAACTCCCCGAGGCGCCGCCGCCGCCAAAGTCACCACCGCCGCCGGAGCCGAAGCCGCCGAAGCCACCCCCTCCGCCCCCGCGACCGGCGCCCCAGCCTCCGGCGTGCGGCGCGCCCCAGTGGCCACCCCGTCGATAGCCGCGCGGCGGCCCGCCCAGGCCGCCGCCGCCGCCTCCCCCGAGCCCGCCCACCAAGGCCATGAACAGGGCGACCAGCCCGGCCAGCACCGCCACGACGAAGCTGGCGGTGAGGGCCCAGGCCAACCCGCCGATTGCGCCGCCGGCCACCATCGAGCCTAGCGGCCGGCCGAGCATGCGCCGCAGCAGCGCGCCGGCCACCGGCATGGCAATGAACAGGACCACCGCCAGCTCCATCCAGTCGAAGCCGGTTTGTGCGGCCGGCACGTTGCGCGCCTGCGGCGGCGGCAAGGCCTCGCCGCGGATGGCCGCGCCGATCTGCTCGACCCCGGCACGCAGCCCCGCGGCGAAGTCGCCGCGCCGGAATTGAGGCGTGATCGCCTCGTCGATGATGCGCCGGGCTCGCAGGTCGGGTATGGCTCCTTCCAGGGTCTTGGCCACCTCGATGCGAATGCGGCGGTCGCTCGTCGCCACGACGACCAGAACGCCATCGCCGATCTCGCGGCGCCCGATCTTCCAGGCGTTGGCGACCCGGTTGGCATAGCTGAAGATGTCCTCGGGTTGCGTGCTGGGCACCAGGAGCACGACCACCTGCGCGCCGGTCTGCTGTTCCAGCGCGGCCAGCTGCGCCTCCAGCGACTGCCGCTCGCCGGCGGCCAAGGTGCCGGCGAGATCGACCACGCGCGCGCTCAGCTCGGGAACGGGCTGCAGATCCTGCGCAGCGGCCACCCGCGCGAGCAGGAGGCCGCCCGCGAGCAGCAACATGGCGCCCAGCCATGGGAGCGCGCGAGGCAAACGCATAGGCGGCTTACCGCGCCGGAGCCTGGGGTGCCGGAGCAGTCGAGGCTGGGGCTTGCGGTGCGGCCGAAGGTGACGCCGGCGCCTGCCCGCCGCCAAAGTCGATTCGCGGGGGCGTCGAGATCTGCGCTTCGTTCTGGACCGTGAAGTTCGGCTTGGGCTCATAGTCGAACACCATCGCCGTGAGGTTGGTCGGGAAGCTGCGCGCCAGGACGTTGTACTCCTGCACCGTCTGGATATAGCGGTTGCGGGCCACGGTGATGCGGTTCTCGGTGCCTTCGAGCTGTACGCGCAGGTCGCGGAACGCCTGGTTCGCCTTCAGTTCGGGGTACCGCTCCACCACCACCATCAGCCGGCTCAGCGCGGACGACAGCTCGCCCTGCGCCTGCTGGAAGCGTTGGAAGGCCTGCGGGTCGTTCAGGGTCTCGGGCGTGACCTGCACGGCCGTCGCCCGGGAGCGGGCCTCGATCACCTGGGTCAAGGTGTCCTGTTCGAACTTGACCTCTCCCTTGACCGTCTCCACCAGGTTCGGCACCAGGTCGGCGCGTCGCTGGTATTGGTTGAGCACCTCGCTCCAGGCCGCCCTCGTTTGCTCATCCAGTCTCTGGAAGTCGTTGTAGCCGCAACCCGAGAGGGCGAATACGGCGACGATCAAGGCGATCCAGCGCTTCATGTCGAATGTGCTCCACGAACAAAGGTTCAAAAAGGTAGCACAGAGGCCGTCAAGGCGGGGCGTGGTTTGCCGGCACAATGGGCCGGCCATGCCCAGGAACAAACTCCAGGCGGCCAACCTCGAGGGCAACGCCGACGAGGTGGAGGCGGCCTTCTACGACGCGCTGCGGCGTTCCGACATCGAACAACTGATGGCCTGCTGGGCCGACGAAGACGACATCGTCTGCGTTCACCCGGGCGGCCCGCGCGTGGTCGGGGCCATGGCGATCCGGGCCACCTTCGAGGCAATGTTCGCCAGCGGCAGCATCCGCGCCCGCCCGCAGCAGCGGCGCACCGTGGAATCCGTGGGCTGCTGCGTCCACCACCTGATCGAGCAGGTGGAGGTGCTCGCGCCCAGCGGGCCGCGCGAAGCCTGGGTGATCGCCACCAACGTGTACGTGAAGACCGCGCAGGGCTGGCGCCTGGTGGCGCACCACGCCAGCCCGGGTGTGCCCGAGCTGCAGGAGGTGCGCGCGCCCGTTTCGCAGGTGCTGCACTAGGGTGCGGTCCGGACCACTCGAGTCCATGCTGCCGGGCGACTACCGTGCGCCGTGGTGGCTGCCTGGCGGGGACCTCCAGACCATCTGGCCGGCGCTGTTCGCCCGAGTGCCGTTGCAGCCGGTGCGCTGGCGCCGCGAACGCTGGCGCACGCCCGATGGTGACTTCATCGATCTCGACTGGCGGGAGCCCCCGGGTGTCGACGCCCGGCATACGCCGCTCCTGGTCCTCTTCCATGGCCTGGAGGGCTCCTCGCGCAGCCACTACGCGCACGGCTTTGCCGAGTTCGCGCGCCTGCAGCAGGGGTCCTTGGTGGTGCCGCATTTCCGAGGGTGCAGCGGTGAGGTCAACGAGGCGCCGCGGGCCTATCACTCGGGCGACCACGCGGAGATCGGCTGGGTGCTGGGCCGCTTGCGGGCGTGTCACGGCGGTCCCGTTCTTGCCGTCGGCGTCTCCTTGGGTGGCAACGCCCTGCTGCGCTGGGCGGGGGAAGTGGGCCACGACGCGCGTCGTTCGGTCGATGCGGTGGCCGCGGTGTGCGCCCCGCTCGACCTGGCCGCGGGTGCGCGCGCGATCGGCCGCGGGTTCAACCGGCTCGTCTACACCGGCATGTTCCTGCGCACGATGAAGCCCAAGGCGTTGCGCAAGCTGGCTCAGCACCCGGGCCTGTTCGACCGCGAGGCGCTCGTCGCCGCCCGCGACCTCTACGCCTTCGACAACGTGTTCACGGCGCCGCTGCATGGGTTCCGTGACACGGACGACTACTACGCCCGCGCATCGGCCAAGCCCTGGCTGCCGCGCGTGCGCGTTCCCGCGCTGGTGCTGAACGCACGCAACGATCCCTTCGTGCCGGCCGCCAGCCTGCCCGGGGTGGCCGAGGTCGGCGAATGGGTGACCTTATGGCAACCGGACGAGGGCGGTCACGTCGGCTTTCCGGGCCGCTCGCCGGATGGCCGCGTCGGCTGGATGCCCGACCGCGTCGGCCGGTGGCTGATGGGCGCGTTGCGCCAACGCACACGGGGTGCGGCGCCGGACCCGCACCCGGGGCCGACTTAGCGCGGCCGGGTCGAGACCGGCACCACCGAAGCGGCGGGTGACGCCGTGGAAGCGGCAGCAGCGGCGGCGGCTTCGGCCGCACCAGGCGGCCAGGCCACCTCGGCGGCAGGGCGCTGCTTGCCCACCGGAGCGCCGGCCTGGCCCTTGCGCACGGCGGCCAGGTCCTCCTCACTGGGATAGAGCCCCGCCAGCCAGTAGTCGAACACCCGGCGCGCGATGGGTGCCGCCGCAGCGGCGCCGAAACCGGCGTTCTCGACCACGGCGGCGATGGCGATCTTGGGGTCGTCGGCCGGTGCGAAGGCGATGTACAACGAGTGGTCGCGCTGGTGCTCCTCGAGCTTGGCCGCGTCGTACTTCTGGCGCTGACCGATGGTCACCGCCTGCGCCGTGCCGGTCTTGCCGCCGGACAGGTAGGGCGCGCCGGCGAACACGCGGGTCGAGGTCCCGCCCTGGGTCACCGCCACCATGGCCCGGCGGATCACGTCGACGTGCGCCGGCTTGTAGCCGAGATCGACGCCCGGCTCCGGGGCGACCGGCGTGGTCTGGTGGGTGAGCGGGTCCTGGGTGGCGATCACCAGCCGTGGCTTGTGCCTGACCCCCCCGTTCACCAGGGTGGCGGTGGCGTGCGCCAGCTGCAGCATGGTGAAGCTGTTGTAGCCCTGCCCGATGCCCAGCGAGATGGTCTCGCCGGCGAACCACTTCTTCTGCTCGGGCCGCCGGTAGTAGTTGCGCTTCCACTCCTGGCTGGGCAGCACGCCGCGCACCTCGCCGAAGATGTCGATGCCGGTGAGCTGTCCGAAGCCCAGCGGCTTCATGAAGTCGTGCATGAGGTCCACGCCCATCTCGTTGGCCAGCATGTAGTAGTAGACGTTGCTGGACTTCACGATGCTGGTGTGCATGTCCACCGGGCCCAGTCCGTGATCGCCATGGCTGCGGAACACATGGCCCCCGAAGGACCAGGAGCCGTTGTCCTGGATCACCTGGCCGGCCGTGCGCTTGCCGGTCTCCAGTGCCGCCAGCGCCATGAACGGCTTGTAGGTGGACCCGGGCGGGTAGGTGCCGCGCAAGGCCCGGTTCAACAGGGGCTTCTCGAGCGATTCGTTCAGGGCCTGCCAGTTCTCGGTGTCGATGCCGTCGACGAACAGGTTGGGATCGAACGTCGGCTTGGAGACGAAGGCCAGCACCTCGCCCGTCCTGGGGTCCAGGGCCACCAGGGCGCCGCGGCGACCGCCGTACATCTGCTCCACCAGGTTCTGCAGCTTGATGTCGATGGACAGCATCACGGTGTTGCCGGGCGTGGCGGGCTGGCTGGCCAGCTTGCGCACGGCGCGCCCGCCGGCGGAGGTCTCCAGTTCCTCCACCCCGGTGGTGCCGTGCAGCTGGCGTTCCAGGCTCTGCTCGACGCCCAGCTTGCCGATGTACTGGGTGCCCCGGTAGTTGCCCTGGTCCTCCTCGTCCCAGTCTTCCATCAGCTTCTTCTCGGACTGGTTGATGCGGCCGATGTAGCCGATCACGTGGCTGCCCAGCTCACCCCAGGGATAGTTGCGGAACAGGCGGGCCTGGATGTCCACGCCGGGAAAGCGGAAGCGTTGTGCGGTGAAGCGGGCCACCTCGTCTTCGCTCAGCTTGGTGCGGATCGGCAGCGAATCGAAGCCCTTGGTCTCGTCCAGCAGCTTGCGAAAGCGCCGTCGGTCGCGGGGCTGGATCTCGACGATCTCGGACAGGGCGTCGATGGTCTCGTCCAGTGGCGCGGCCAGGCGCGAAGGCGTGATCTCGAGCGTGAACGCGGAATAGTTGGTGGCCAGCACGATGCCGTTGCGATCGAGGATCAGCCCCCGGTTCGGAACGATCGGCACGACCGCCGTGCGATTGCGCTCGGCTCGCTCGCTCAGCTCATCGTGCCGCACCACCTGCAGCCACACCAGCCGCGCGACCAGCAGCGCGAAACAGGCCAGCACCACCAGGCTGGCCACCAGCACCCGCGCGCGAAAACGCGAGATCTCCGCTTCGACGTTGCGCAGTTCGGTCACAGCGGCCGATTTTCGTCGGGGTCGGGCGCACGCCGCTGCGGAGCCAGCAGCAGGATGCTCACCACCGGCCAAAGCAGGGATTCGATCACGGGCGCCAGCGCGATCGTGGCGCCGGGGAACACCCCGCCGCCGATCAGCCGGATCGCGAGTTCCACCGCATGCCCGGCCGCGAACAGGGGCAGCACCTGGAGCGCCTGGGAAGGCACCGAGAACCAGAGCAGCCGTCGATGGATGGTGATGGCGAAGTAGCTCAGGATGCTGTAGGCCAGCGCATGCTGGCCAAGCAACGCGGTCTCGTGCACGTCCATCACCAGCCCGAAGGCGAAGGCGGTGACGATGCCCACGCGCAGGGGCTGGTGGATGCTCCAGAACACCAGGACCAGCGCGAGCAGGTCGGGAAGCCAGGGTTGCCGCCCCAAGGGCAGCATGTTCACCAGCAACGCCAGCAGCAGGCTGCCCCAGATGAAGAGCGGGTTGGCCGGCAGCAGCAGCTGCTGGCCCGGGCGCATGATCATCGGGCCCCCTTGCGCGCCACCGGGGGCGCGACCTTGTCCGGTCGCGCCGGCACGGCCTCGCCCACCGGCTGCAGCACCATCACGTGGCGCGTCCCCGCGGCCAGCGCCTGCGGGACGGCATGGATGCGGGCGAACGCCGAGTCGGCGCGGCGATCGATGCGGTCGATCCGCGCCACCGGCAGGCCCGGCGGGTACACGCCGTCGACCCCGCTGGTCGTGAGCAGGTCGCCGGACTGCACGTCGGCGTTGGACGGCATGAAGCGCAGGTCCAGCGTGCCGAAGGGGCCGGCGGAGGGATCCCCGTAGACGACGCTGCGCACCCCCGTGCGCGCGTTGAGCACCGGCGTCGCCTGGTCACGGTCGGTGATCAGGGTCACTTCGCTGAGCATGGGATGCACCCGCGTCACCTGGCCCAGGACGCCGAACTCGTCGATCACCGGCGAGCCTGGCACCACGCCTTGGCTGCTGCCCTTGTCGATCACCACCTTGCGGGTGTAGGGGTCGGCCGCGTCGTAGAGCACCTGGGCCGCCGTGCCGGGGCTGGCCAGCCGGTCGCGCAACTCCAGCAGCTTGCGCAGGCGCTCGTTCTCGAGCGTCAGTTGCTCGACCTGGCTGGCCCGCACCGATTGCGCGGCCAGCCGCGCCAGCGCCTCGTCGCGGTCGGCGTGGGCGCTTGCAAGGGATTGCAAGTAGCCGCCTGCGGCCTGCACGGCCAGAACCGGGCGCATCGCCAGCCATTGCACCGGGTACAGGGCCGTGGCGACCACCGAACGCAACGGCTGCGCGATCTGGAAGCGGGTGTCGGCGACCATCAGGAACAGCGCCAGGGCGCTGCACACCATCAGTTTGGACAGGGCTGATGGACCCTGCTTGAAGAACGGCGGGGGTGTCCGGTCCAGCGTACCCAGTGGCATCGCCGTGCTTGCGGGGCGGCGGGCTTTATTCGCTGGTGAAGATCGAGCCGAGGCGCTCCATGCGCTCCAGCGCGGTGCCGCAGCCGCGCACGACGCAGGTCAGCGGATCTTCGGCCACCAGCACCGGCAGCCCGGTCTCCTCGGCCAGCAGCCGGTCGAGGTCACGCAGCAGGGCGCCGCCGCCGGTGAGCATCATGCCGCGCTCGGCGATGTCGGCGCCCAATTCGGGCGGGGTGCTCTCCAGGGCGTTCTTGACGGCGGAGACGATGTTGTTCAGGGGATCGGTGAGCGCCTCGAGGATCTCGTTGGACGAGATGGTGAACGAACGGGGTACGCCTTCGGAGAGGTTGCGCCCCTTGACCTCGATCTCCTTGACCTCGCTGCCAGGAAAGGCCGAGCCGATGCTCTTCTTGATCATCTCGGCGGTGGGCTCGCCGATCAGCATGCCGTAGTTGCGCCGGATGTAGCTGATGATGGCTTCGTCGAACTTGTCGCCGCCGACGCGCACGCTGCCCTTGTAGACCATGCCGCCGAGGGAGATCACGCCCACCTCGGTGGTGCCGCCGCCGATGTCGACCACCATGGAGCCCGAGGCTTCCGACACGGGCAGGCCGGCGCCGATGGCCGCGGCCATGGGTTCTTCGATCAGGTAGACCTCGGAGGCGCCGGCGCCCAGCGCCGATTCGCGAATGGCGCGTCGCTCGACCTGGGTGGAGCCGCAGGGCACGCAGATGATGATGCGCGGGCTCGGCTTGAGCACCGAGCGCGGATGGACCATCTTGATGAACTGCTTGAGCATCTGCTCGGTCACGGTGAAGTCGGCGATCACGCCGTCCTTCATCGGGCGGATGGCCTCGATGTTCCCGGGCACCTTGCCCAGCATGGCCTTGGCTTCGTGGCCGACGGCCTGGATGGTCTTCTTGCCCTGGGGTCCGCCCTCGTGCCGGATCGCCACCACGGAGGGCTCGTCGAGCACGATGCCCTTGGACCGGACGTAGATGAGGGTATTGGCCGTACCCAGGTCGATCGCCAGGTCCGTGGAGAAGTAGCGTCGGAATGCTCCGAACATCAGAAGTCCTCGTGATTCGCGAAAGCGGCCGCTGCTGCGGCCGTTGTGCTGGGGTCTTGCGGGAGCCGCTGGCCAAGGCCCGGTCGAGGCCGGGTCAACCGCGAAGGCGGGATAATACCTGATCCCCTTTGAACAACCGCCCGCGCACGGCCCCTGGCGGCCCCTGGCGCGGGCATTTTCCTGGCTTGTCTGCCCATGGCCCTGACCCCCGACGACATCGGCCGCATCGCCCACCTGGCGAGGCTGGAACTGCAGCCCGGCGAGGCCGAGCGCATGCGCGCGAAGATCAATGATTTTTTCGGCCTGGTCGAGCGGATGCGCGCCGTCGATACCACCGGCATCGAACCACTGGCCCATCCCGTGGACGCTTTCGAAGACGTCGCGCTGCGGTTGCGCGAGGACGTGGCCAGCGAGCCTGACGCGCGCGAAGCCAACCAGCGCAGCGCCCCGGCCGTCGAGCACGGCCTGTTCCTGGTGCCCAAGGTGATCGAATGACCGAACTGCACCAGATGACCGTGGCCGCGCTGGCCGCACGGCTGCGGGCCCGCGAGGTCTCCGCGGTCGAGGTGGCGCAGCACTTCATGGGGCGCATCCAGCGGCATGCCGACCTGGGCGCCTTCCTGGCCACCGATGCCGAGGTGACGCTGGCGCAGGCCCGCGAGGCCGATCAGCGACTGGCGGCGGGCGATCCCGCTGCGCTGCTGGGCGTGCCCGTCGCGCACAAGGACATCTTCGTCACCCGCGGCTTCCCCACCACGGCCGGGTCGCGCATGCTGGCCGGCTACCGATCGCCCTTCGATGCCACCGTGGTGGCGCGGCTGGCGCAGGCCGGGGCCGTGACGCTGGGCAAGCTCAGTTGCGACGAGTTCGCCATGGGCTCGTCGAACGAGAACTCGGCCTTCGGCCCGGTGAAGAACCCCTGGGACACCACGCGCATTCCTGGCGGATCCTCGGGCGGCAGCGGCGCGGCGGTGGCGGCGGGGCTGGCGCCGGCGGCCACCGGCACCGACACCGGTGGCTCGATCCGGCAACCGGCGGCGTTCTGCGGCATCACCGGCATCAAGCCGACCTACGGCCGGGCCTCCCGCTACGGGATGATCGCGTACGCCTCCAGCCTCGACCAGGCCGGGCCGATGGCCCGCACCGCCGAGGACTGCGCCCTGCTGCTGTCGGCGATGTGCGGCCCCGATCCGGACCGGGATTCGACCTCGCTCGACGCATCGGCCGAAGACTTCACCCGCGCCCTGGGCGGCTCGCTCGCGGGCCTGCGCATCGGGCTGCCGCGCGAGTTCTTCGGCGAAGGCCTCGCGCCGGACGTGCGCGCCGCCATCGATGCGGCGCTGGCCGAGTACCGGCGCCTGGGCGCCGAGCTGGTCGAGGTGTCGCTGCCCTTGACCGAGCTTTCCATCCCCGTCTACTACATCATTGCCCCCGCTGAAGCTTCTTCCAACCTCTCGCGCTTCGACGGCGTGAAGTTCGGGCACCGGGCGCGCGAGTTCACCGACCTGCTGGACATGTACAAGAAGACCCGTGCCCAGGGCTTCGGTGACGAGGTCAAGCGCCGCATCATGGTGGGCACCTACGTGCTCTCGCACGGCTACTACGACGCCTACTACCTGCAGGCACAGAAGATCCGCCGCATGATCGCCGACGACTTCCGCCGGGCCTTCGAGTCCTGCGACCTGATCGCCGGCCCGGTGGCGCCCAGCGTCGCCTGGAAACTGGGCGACAAGGCCGATGACCCGGTCGCCAACTACCTGGCCGACATCTTCACGCTGCCGGCCTCGCTGGCGGGGCTGCCCGGCATGAGCATTCCCTGTGGCTTCGGCGAAGGCGGCATGCCCGTGGGCCTGCAGTTGATCGGCAACTATTTCGGCGAAGGCCGCCTGCTGCAGGCCGCGCACGCGTACCAGCAGGCCACCGATTTCCACTCCCGAGTCCCGGAAGGGTTCAGCGAATGAGCAACAGCCAACTGGTCCGGGGCTACGAGGTCGTCATCGGTTTCGAGACGCACGCCCAGCTGTCCACCCGGTCCAAGATCTTCAGCCGCGCCGCCACCGCCTTCGGCGCCGAGCCCAATACCCAGGCCTGTGCGGTGGACCTGGCGCTTCCCGGCACGCTGCCGGTGATGAACCGCGGTGCGGTGGAGCGCGCCATCGCCTTCGGCCTGGCGGTGGGCGCGCACGTCGCACCACGCAGCGTGTTCGCGCGCAAGAACTACTTCTATCCCGACCTGCCCAAGGGCTACCAGATCAGCCAGTACGAGATCCCGGTGGTGCAGGGCGGCCACGTGTCTTTCCTGCTGGGCGACGAGCCGCGCACGGTGCGGCTGGTGCGGGCGCACCTCGAGGAAGATGCCGGCAAGTCGCTGCACGAGGACTTCGTGGGGATGTCGGGGATCGACCTCAACCGCGCCGGCACGCCGCTGCTGGAGATCGTGACCGAACCGGACCTGCGTTCCTCCGACGAGGCCGTGGCCTATGCGCGCGAGCTGCACAAGCTGGTCACCTGGATCGGCATCTGCGACGGCAACATGCAGGAAGGCAGCTTCCGCTGCGATGCCAACGTGTCGGTGCGCAAGCCGGGACAGCCGCTGGGCACGCGGCGCGAGATCAAGAACCTCAACAGCTTCCGCTTCATGCAGCAGGCCATCGACTTCGAGGTGCGCTGGCAGATCGAGGAGCTGGAGGACGGCCGGGCGATCGAGCAGGCCACCGTGCTGTTCGACCCCGACACCGGAGAGACCCGCGCCATGCGCACCAAGGAGGATGCGGCCGACTACCGCTACTTCCCCGACCCCGACCTGCCGCCGCTGGTGATCGCAGCCGATTGGGTCGAGCAGGTGCGAGGCTCGATGCCTGAGCTGCCCCGGGCCATGGCCGCCCGCTTTGTCGCCGAGTACGGACTGCCCGAGTACGACGCGGCGACGCTCACCCAGAGCAAGCAGATGGCGGTCTACTTCGAGCAGGCCGCGCGCGCCAGCGGCCAGGCCAAGTTGGCCAGCAACTGGATCATGGGCGAGGTGTCGCGTCGCCTCAATGCCGCCGAGATCGGCATCGAACAGGCGCCGGTGGACGCGGTGACGCTGGCCGCCCTGGTCGGGCGCATCGCCGACGGCACCATCTCCAACAACGCCGGCAAGCAGGTGTTCGAATCGCTCTGGACCGGCGAGGCGACCCAGGTCGATGCGGTGATCGACTCCAAGGGGCTGCGCCAGATGAACGACACCGGCGCGCTGGAACAGATCGTCGACGAGGTCATCGCCGCCAACCCCGACAACGTGGCGCAATTCAAGGCCGGCAAGGACAAGGCCTTCAACGCGCTGGTGGGGCAGGTCATGAAGGCCAGCAAGGGCAAGGCCAACCCGGGGCAGGTCAACGAGCTGCTGCGGCGCAAGCTGGCCTGACGGGGGGCTGCGGCCACGGCGGCCGCGCGGGTCAGTCGTTGCGGCCGGCGTTCTGCTGGGCCCACAGCAGGTTCAGCTGCCGCTGCATGTCGTCGAAGCGTTCCTGCACGCGCTGGCGCTCCTCGCGCTGCTCGGCGATATAGCGCTCCTGCGATGCCAGCTGCCGGTCGTTCACCTCGATCGCCTGCTTGAGCGTGCCCGGCATGCGCTCGGGATCGCGGGCGTGGGTCGCGGCATCGCTTTCGAGCTTGCGGCGCTCGGCCACCAGGCTGGCGGAGCGCTGCGTCGCGGTGGCGATCACGTCGTCGACGATGGCCAGCGCGGCGGCGCGTTCCCGGTCCAGCACCTCCTGATTGGGATACCGCGTGAGCAGTGCCCGCTGGCGCTGGCGTTGTTCGACGATGCGGCCGCGCTCTTCGGCCTCCTCGCGGGCCGCCTTTTCCAGCGCGGCCCGCTCCGCCGCCGTGTAAGACGGCGGGATGCGGGCGCGCAGCGTGCCGCTGGGATTGAGCACGCGCTGCTCGCGGTCGATGCATTCGAGGATCGGGCGGTCCGAGGTGATGCGGCGGCCCGCGCCGTCGACGCAGGTGTAGATGGCCTGGGCCGATGCGGCTGTCGAGAGCAGCAGGCCCACGGTGGCCGCGATGGCGTGGGGGGTGAATCGCACTAGGTGTCCTGGTCGTCCACGCCGAAGCGCTGTCGGTAGGCGAGCACGGCGGCATGGTGCGCGCCGAGCGAATCGCCGGCGTGGCGTCGCAGATATTCCAGCAGGTCGGTCAGCCTGGCAATGGCGCACACCTGCAGGCCGAGCCGGTCGCGCACATATTGCACGGCGCTGTGGTCCACGTCCTGGCCGTTTTCGGTGGCTTTCTCCTGGCGGTCCAGCGCAATCGCCATCGCATGCGGCCTGGCGCCGGCGGCTTCGATCAGCGCGATGGATTCGCGCGCGGCGGTGCCCGCGGACATGACGTCGTCGACGATCAGCACCCGGCCGCGCACCGGCGCGCCCACCAGCACGCCGCCCTCGCCGTGGTCCTTGGCTTCCTTGCGGTTGTAGGCATAGGGCACGTTGCGGCCCAGCCTCGCCAGTTCGATGGCGATGGCCGCGGCCAGGGGGATGCCTTTATAGGCCGGGCCGAACAGCATGTCGAACTCGATGCCGGAGTCGAGGATGCGGCGTGCATAGAATTGCGCCAGCCGGCCCAGCTTGAGTCCGTCGTCGAACAGCCCCGCATTGAAGAAATACGGCGAATCGCGGCCTGCCTTGGTCCGGAACTGCCCGAAGCGCAGCACCCCCGATTCAACTGAAAACTGCACGAAGTCCTGGGCCAGCCGGTCCTTGCCCTCACCTGAGACCATGGGAAATTCCTTGTTCAAGCTCACCAGCCTCAACCTCAATGGCATCCGGTCCGCCGCGAGCAAGGGGGTGGAAGACTGGCTGGCCAGGGAGCGGGCCGATTGTATTTGCGTGCAGGAGATCAAGGCCCAGGCGGCCGACGTGACGGGGCGCTTCGACGAGCTCTGTGGCATGAAGGGCCATTTCCACTTCGCGCAGAAGAAAGGCTACTCGGGCGTGGCCGTCTACAGCCGCCACGAGCCCAGCGACGTCATCGCGGGCTGGGACCGAGGAGAGTTCGACGCCGAGGGTCGCTACCTCGAGCTGCGTTTCGACACGCCCTCGCGCAAGCTGTCGATCATCAGCGCCTACTTCCCTTCGGGGTCCTCGGGCGAGGAGCGCCAGCAGGCCAAGTTCCGGTTCCTGGCGGGGTTCGATCCGCACCTGGCGCGGCTGAAGAAGGATCGCGAGTTCATCCTGTGCGGCGACATCAACATCGCCCACCGGCAGGAGGACCTGAAGAACTGGCGCAGCAACCAGAAGAACAGCGGCTTCCTGCCCGAGGAGCGCGACTGGATGTCCCGGCTGCTGTCCGACACCGGACTGGTCGACGTCTACCGGCAACTCAAGCCGCAGGCGACCGACGACTGCTACACCTGGTGGAGCAATCGTGGCCAGGCCTGGGCCAAGAACGTGGGCTGGCGGCTGGACTACCACCTGGCGACTCCCAGCCTGGCAGGCCTGGCCCGCGCCGAACACATCTACAAGCAGGAGCGCTTCTCCGATCACGCGCCCATCACGATCGGCTACGACTTCGCACTGTGATGCGGCGCGTTCCGCGACATCCTGGTGCATCAGGCGCCGGATGAGTGCGCGGTTGGCTGGCGGGCAGAAGCTGGTGCACCCGGGTGGGGCAAAATGCCGGCCGCATTCAAGCCACGCCACTCAGAGGACACCTTCATGAAATACGCTTCCAGCCACGACTTCCTGGCCCACGTGGCCGACCGCAACCCGGGTCAGCCGGAATTCCTGCAAGCCGTATCCGAGGTGATCGAGAGCCTCTGGCCCTTCATCGCGGAGCATCCGCGCTATGCCGAGCAGGGCCTGCTCGATCGGCTGGTCGAGCCCGAGCGGGTGGTGATGTTCCGCGTGTCCTGGATCAACGACCGCGGTGACGTGGAGGTGAACAAGGGCTTGCGCATCCAGCACAGCATGGCGATCGGCCCCTACAAGGGCGGCTTGCGCTTCCACCCCTCGGTCAACCTGTCGATCCTCAAGTTCCTGGCCTTCGAGCAGACCTTCAAGAACGCCCTGACCACGCTGCCCATGGGCGGCGGCAAGGGCGGATCCGATTTCGATCCCAAGGGTCGCAGCCCGGGTGAGGTGATGCGCTTCTGCCAGGCGTTCGCCACCGAGTTGTTCCGCCATGTCGGCGCCGACACCGACGTGCCGGCCGGCGACATCGGCGTGGGCGGCCGCGAGGTCGGCTTCATCGCCGGCATGGTCAAGAAGCTCACCAACCGGGCCGACTGCGTGTTCACCGGCAAGGGCCTGTCCTTCGGCGGCTCGCTGATCCGGCCGGAAGCCACCGGCTACGGCACCGTGTACTTCGCCGAGGAGATGCTCAAGACCAAGGGCCTGAGCTTCGAGGGCTTGCGCGTGAGCGTGTCCGGCTCGGGCAACGTGGCCCAGTACGCCATCGAGAAGGCCATGGCCCTGGGCGCCAAGGTGATCACCGTGTCCGACAGCAGCGGCACCGTGGTCGACGAGCAGGGCTTCACGGCGGCCAAGCTGGCCGAGCTGATGGAGGTCAAGAACCATCTGTACGGCCGGGTGAGCGACTACGCCGAGCGGGCCAAGGTACCGTTCCACGCCGGCGCCAAGCCCTGGGGCGTGCCGGCCGATGTCGCGCTGCCCTGCGCCACCCAGAACGAGCTGGACCAGCAAGACGCGCACACCCTGGTGCGCAACGGCGTCAAGTGCGTGGCCGAAGGGGCCAACATGCCCTCGACGCTGGAGGCGGTCAAGGTGTTCGAGGAGCACCGCGTGCTGTTCGCCCCGGGCAAGGCCAGCAACGCCGGCGGGGTGGCCACCTCGGGCCTCGAGATGAGCCAGAACGCGATGCGCCTGTCCTGGCCGCGCGAGGAAGTCGACACCCGGCTGCACGAGATCATGTGCAGCATCCACCAGATGTGCGTGCGCCATGGCGCCCGTGCCGACGGCAGCGTGAGCTACGTGGACGGCGCCAACATCGCCGGCTTCGTGAAGGTGGCCGACGCCATGCTGGCGCAGGGCGTGGTCTGATCCGGCGACCGGCCGGTCCTACCCGGGGCCGGCCGCCCCCAAGGCCTTGCGCGCCGCGAACTCGGCCCGCAGGGCCTTGAGCTTTTCGCGCGGGTCTTCCTTGATGGTCGCCTTGTCCAGAGCCATCTCGGCGATGAAGCGGCTGGGTACCCCGGCCACCACCTCGCGCCCCTTCTTGCGCCTCTTGACCCAACTCACGGCCAGCGAGCGCTGCGCCCGGGTGATGCCGACGTACATCAGCCGCCGCTCCTCCTGGAGACGCTGCAAGATGGATTCGTTGGCGGCGCCCGCCTTGCCATCGTCGTCGTCCAGCTTGAAAGGCAGCAGCCCTTCGTTGCAGCCGACCAGCACCACGTGCGGCCACTCCAGCCCCTTGGAGGCGTGCAGGGTCGAGAGCGTCACCACGTTCTGGTCCTGCTCGCGCTCGCTGATCGTGGACAGCAGCGCGATGGTCTGGGCCACTTCCAGCAGGCTCTTCTTCTCGCTGGCCACCGACACGCCGGCCGCGTCATCGATCTGGCCGCCGCAGCGCTGGGCCATCCAGTCGCAGAACTCGAGCACGTTGTTCCAGCGGCTCGCGGCGAGCTTTTCGCTCTCCTCGTTGTCGTACAGGTGCTGCTCGTAGCCGATGTCCCTGAGCCACTCGGACAGGAACGCGCGTGCGTCCTCGGCCCCCAGGGTTCGGCCGGCGCGCCAGGCGAGGTCGTTCACGTAGCGGCCGAACTCGTGAAGGCTGCCGACCGCACGGGCGTTCAGCACCGACCCCAGCGACGAGGAGAACAGCGCCTCGAACAGACTCAGCTTGTACTGGCTGGCGAAGGTGCCCAGGCTGGCCAGCGTCTGATGGCCGATGCCGCGCTTGGGCGTGGTGACCGATCGGACGAAGGCCGGGTCGTCGTCGTTGTTCACCCACAGCCGCAGCCAGGCGCACAGGTCGCGGATCTCGGCGCGGTCGAAGAAGCTCTGCCCGCCCGACACCTTGTACGGGATCTGCGCCTTGCGCAGCGCCTGCTCGAAGATGCGCGCCTGGTGGTTGGCCCGGTACAGCAGCGCGAAATCCTTCCACTCCTTGTGCGCGCCGTTGGCGCGGATCGACTGGATGCGCGCCACCGCGCGCTCGGCCTCGTGCTCCTCGTTGTCGCAGTCGACCACCCGCACCGGCTCGCCCTCGCCGAGCTCGGAGAACAGGGTCTTGGGAAACAGCTTGGGATTGGGCTGGATGACGTTGTTCGCCGCGCGCAGGATGGCGCTGGTGGAGCGGTAGTTCTGCTCCAGCTTGATCACCTTGAGCTGCGGGTAATCCACCGGCAGCTTGCGCAGGTTGTCCAGGGTGGCGCCGCGCCAGCCGTAGATCGACTGGTCGTCGTCGCCGACGGCGGTGAAGCGGCCGCGCTCGCCCACCAGCAGCTTGAGCAACTCGTACTGGGTGGCGTTGGTGTCCTGGTATTCGTCCACCAGCACATGGCCCAGGTCCTGCTGCCACCTGGCACGCACCTGCGGGTGGTCGCGCAGCAGCCTGAGCGGCAGCCCGATCAGGTCGTCGAAGTCGACGCTCTGGAAGGCCGCCAGGCGCTCTTCGTAGCGGGCCATGATGCGCGCGGTGACGCGTTCGTTGTCGTCCTTGGCCTGGGCCTCGGCCTGGGCCGCGTTCAGGCCCATGTTCTTCCACAGGCTGATGGCCCACTGCCACTGGCGCGCGGTGGCCGCGTCGGTGGTGCCGCCGGCATCCTTGATGATGGACGTGACGTCGTCGCTGTCGAGGATGGAGAACTGCGGCTTCAGGCCCAGGGTGGCGCCGTCCTGGCGCAGCATGCGCACCCCCAGCGCATGGAAGGTGCAGACCACCACGTCCTTGGCCTCGCGCCCGATCAAGCCCTTGGCGCGCTCGCGCATCTCGCTGGCCGCCTTGTTGGTGAAGGTGATGGCGGCGATGCGCTTGGCCGACAGGCCGGCCTGGATCAGGCGGGCGATCTTGTGCGTGATCACCCGCGTCTTGCCGGAGCCGGCACCCGCCAGTACCAGGCAGGGGCCGTGCAGGTAATTGACCGCTTCCTGTTGCGCGAGATTGAGGCCGGACATCGTGGGCGGAGGAAGCTGCGGAAAGCGGCGAATGATAGCGGCGAGGCAGAGTCAGGCCGGGCGTCGAGAATATGGCTGTGCTTGCCATTCTCCAGGTCACTTTCCCCTTCTTCGCGCTGGTCCTGTGCGGCTATCTCGCCGCCCGTTGGCGTTTCCTGCCGATCGAGGCGATCGGCGGATTGAACGGTTTCGTGCTGTATTTCGCGCTCCCGGCCATGCTGTACCGCTTCGGCGCCGACACGCCGATCGCGCGACTGTTCGACCCGGCGGTGTTCATCGTCTGGCTGCCCGGCGCGCTGCTGATGGTCGGCCTGACCCTGGCCTTCAGCCTGAATGCCCGGATCCGCTGGAACGATGCCGCCTTCGGTGCACTGGTGGCGGCCTTTCCCAACACCGGCTTCATGGGGGTGCCCTTGCTGGTCGCCCTGCTCGGCGCCGCCGCGGCGGGACCGGCGATCGCCACCATCCTGATCGACATGGTGATCACCACCTCCGTGTGCGTGGCCTTGTCGCGGCTGGATGGGGCCGGCCAGCAGGGCGCCGCGCAGGCGGCCCGGCGGGCGCTTCGCAGCATGGCCGTGAACCCGCTGCCCTGGGCCATCCTGCTGGGCGGGCTGTCCTCGGCGCTGGACCTGCGGCCCGTCGCGCCTTTGATGGCCACCGTGGCGCTGCTCGCCGATGCGGCATCGCCGGTGGCCCTGTTCACGATCGGCGCCGTGCTGGCCCGCTCACAGGCGCTGGGCGCGGCTAGCGAGCAGGCGTCGATGCCGGCGCGCGACTACGTGCCGGTGGCCCTGGCGAAGTTGCTGCTGCACCCCGTCCTGGTGCTCGCGTTGGGCTCGGCGGCCATCGCGCTGGGGCTGCCGCTGGAACGTTTCGCGCTGGTGGTGCTGGTGCTGGCCGCGGCCCTGCCGAGCGCCAGCAACGTGGCCCTGCTGGCCGAGCGATTCGAGGCGGACACGGGCCGTATCGCGCGCATCATTCTGCTGACCACGGCAGCGGCGTTCTTCACCTTTTCGGCAGCCGTGTCCTGGTTGACGTAACCGGGCGACGGACCCTCCTGCCTGAGGGACTGTCCGGAGTGAAGGCCCTGGCGATCCGCCTAGAATTCAGGGCTCGCCGCGTTGCAGGCGGCGCCGCCACAAGCGGACTCAGGCTCTCGTGCAGGGGCACGGGAGGGTTGCATGCATAAAGGTTGTCATGGCCAAGGAAGAATTGATTGAGATGCGGGGCCGCGTGGCGGAGGTGCTGCCGGATTCACGCTATCGGGTGATCCTCGAGAACGGACACGAACTGGTTGCCTACAGCGGCGGCAAGATGCGCAAGAACCACATCCGCATCATTGCCGGCGATGACGTCACCCTGGAGCTGTCGCCCTATGACCTGAACAAGGGGCGCATCATGTTCCGCCACCTCCCGGACCGTCGTCCCCCAGGTCCCCCCGGCGGCCAGCGCCGCTGAGCACCAGCCCTTTCTTCCTCGTTACCGGCGCGCATCCGCGCGAGCCCCGGCCCGTCGTTCGATCGGCCAGCGGGCGAGCCACAATCCGGGCATGTCGGCGCTGGTCCCCCTGATCGAGAGCTATCGCGGCGGCACGCTGGAGTGCCTGCACCAGGGTGCCGTGGCCGTTTGCGACGCGCGCGGCGAGTTGCTCGCCTGCGCGGGTGATCCGCACTGGCTCAGTTTCACCCGATCGACGCTGAAGCCGTTCCAGGCGCTGCCCCTGGTCGAATCCGGCGGCATCGGGCGTTTCGGCCTCTCCTCCGGGCAGGTGGCGATCGTCTGCGCCAGTCACAGCGGTGAGCCCATGCACCTGGCGCAGGTGGATACGCTGCTGGCACGCGCCGGCTTGAGCCCATCGGCCTTGCAATGCGGCTGCCACACGCCCGGTTTCGTCGAACGCGGCCTCGGTCCCATGCCGGCATCGCTCGATGCCCGGTATCACAACTGCAGCGGCAAGCACGCCGGTTTCCTGGCCTGGTGCGTCCAGCAGGGCCAGCCCCTCGGCAACTACCTGGCGCCGGGGCATCCGCTGCAGCAGGCCATCCGTCGCACGGTGGCCCGTGTGGTCGAGCTGTCGCCCGATCAACTGCGCTTGGGCACCGACGGCTGCTCGGCGCCCAACTACGCCATGCCCCTGTCACGCCTGGCCCGGGCCTATGCCCGGCTGGCCCTCGGCGCCGACGATGCCGAGTTCGGAGCCGCGTTCGCTCCGATGGTCGAGGCCATGACCCGGCATCCCGAGTTGATCAGCGGCACCGGGCAGGGCGACCTGGCCTTCGCGCGGGCGGGTCGCGGTGACTGGATCAGCAAGGGCGGTGCCGATGGCGTGCAGGTCCTGGCCAGCCGCAGCCGCGGCCAGGCCATCGCGGTCAAGGTGGCGGATGGCAGCCGACTCGCCACACTCGCCGCCACCGTCGCGGTGCTCGACCAGCTCGGCTGGCTCGACCTGCGCCAGCGAGAGGAGTTGCGGCCCTGGCGATCCGAGGCGATCGCGAACGCGCGGGGCACGAAGGTGGGCGAGCGCCTGGCCGCGTTCCAGCTGCGCCGGGTGACGGCCTGAACCAGCGACCGTGCCGGCGCTGGGTGGCTGCTTCGGTTACCGGCGTTCACCAAGATGGCTCAAGGGGGCTATTCCGGCCGAACCGGTGGCGGTCCAAACTGCCGCTTCATGTCCACGGCCCTTTCGCCGCAGTTCACCTCCGATGAGCTCAAGCTCATCCTCCACGCCCTGCTCGATGCGCGCGTTGTGCTGCAAGCCGTTGAGGGCGGCCTGCTGCAGCATCCTCCCGAGCCCCCGGTGTACCTGCACGACTTGTCGCCGGAGCTGGCCCGCGTGGAGGCGGCCTTGATGCTGGTCACCGCCGAATAGCGAGCCCCGGCGCCCCACGGCGCCGCGCAAGCGCCTCAAAATGCGGCGCATGAACCCCCGACCCATCGCCCTGATCGGTGCGCCCACGGACGTGGGTGCGAGCGTGCGTGGCGCCAGCATGGGGCCCGACGCCCTGCGCGTCGCCGGCATCGTGGATGCCTTGCGCAGGCGCGGCTTCAGCGTCGCCGACCACGGCAACCTGGCCGGACCGCCCAACCCCGGGCAGATGCCGCAGGGCGGGCTGCGGCATCTCGACGAGGTCGTCGCCTGGAACCGGCTCGTCTACGACGCGGTGGACGCGGCCCTGGGGCGAGGCGAGTTCCCGCTGCTCATGGGCGGCGACCACTGCCTGGCCATCGGCTCGATCAGCGCCATCGCCTGGCATTGCCGCCGGCAGGGCAAGAACCTGCGCGTCATCTGGCTGGATGCGCACACCGACGTGAACAACGAGACCATCAGCCCCAGCGGCAACCTGCACGGCATGCCGGTGGCCTGCCTCCTCGGCCTGGGGCCGGCCAGCCTGGTCGGATGGAGTGGCGAGCGTGCGGCCATCGGGCCGGCGGACATCGACTTCATCGGCATCCGCAGCGTGGACAACGAGGAGCGCCAGGCGATCCGCACGCTGGGGCTGCAGGTGTTCGACATGCGGCACATCGACGAGCACGGCATGCGCAACACCATGGCCGAGGCCTTGCACGACGTGCACGAGAACACGCACCTGCATGTGAGCTTCGACCTCGACTGCCTCGACCCGCTGGACGCACCCGGTGTGGGCACCGGCGTGCGCGGCGGCCCCACCTACCGCGAAATGCAGTTGTGCATGGAGATGATCGCGGACAGCGGGCAGTTCGCCTCGATGGACGTGGTGGAGATCAACCCCGCGCTGGACGTGCGCAACCGCACGGCCGAACTCGCGGTGGAGTTCATCGACAGCCTGTTCGGCGCTTCCACGCTGGTGCGCTGAAGCGCCACCATCATGCGATGGCGGCCGGACGGCTGCCGCGCGCCCGGCTGCGGGCGACGAACTCCGGCTGGAAGCTGCGCACGGTTCCGTCGGCGAACGCGACGGTGATCTCCAGCGTGGTGGCCTCGCGCACCTCGCCCCGGCCGTAGCGGCGCACCTGGACCAGGTCACCGGGTGCGAAGATGGGCTGTCGCGTCGCGGGGGGGTGCGGTGCGTTCTCGTCGGGGGCGTCGGATTGCTGCTGCTGCAGCGCGCGCCGCCGCACGCAGTTGTCGCAGTGGCCGCAGGACTCGATGCCGGCTTCACCTTCGAGATGCTCGAGCAGCAGCCGCCAGCGGCACTGGCCGGTCTGGGCGTAGAACACCATCCGCTCCAGCGTCTCGCGGTCCTGTTCGCGCTTGTCGCGATAGGCCGCCATCAGCTGGCGCAGCGTGGCGGCATCCATGCGGCCCTGGCGCAGCGTGACCAGCCCTTGCGAATCGACCTGGACGATGCCGCGCCGGCGCATCAGACCGAGCGCCACCTGCAGCTTGGCGCGCGGACGGCCCAGCCGGGCCTGGAGCAGCGGCAGGGTCCAGCCCCCGGCGCCCGCGTCGCTCGGCCGATCGCGCAGCGCCTCGTACAAGGCCACGGCGTCCTCGTCGGTGGGGTAGCGGCCAGCCATGAAAAACTGCTGGACCGCCTTGTCGCTGCGCAAGAAGAGCAGCGTGCACAACGCCGCCTGCCCGTCGCGGCCGGCGCGGCCGGCTTCCTGGTAGTAGGCCTCCAGTCCGGAAGGCAGCTGGTAGTGCAGCACGAAGCGGATGTCGGGTTTGTCGATGCCCAGCCCGAACGCGTTGGTCGCGACCATCACGCGGTGGGCGCCGGACATGAATGCGTCCTGCGCCTCGCGCCGGGCCGCGGCGGGCAGCTTGCCGTGGTACAGGCCGACCTTCTCGTCGGCCGCCAGCAGCGCCTCGTAAAGCGCCTGTGCCGCCTTCACCGTGGCGGTGTACACCAGGCCGCTGCCGTCACGGGCTGCGACCAGCTGCAGCGCGCGCGCCAGCTTGTCTTCTTCGGTCGCGAGCAGCTCCACCTCGAGCGCGAGGTTGGGCCGGTAGGACCCGGTGTGCACGATGTCGCCGCTTGCGATGCCCAGTTGCTGGCCGATGTCCTGCGCGACCTCGTCGGTGGCGGTGGCGGTCAGCGCCAACACCGGCGGCCGTCCGAGCGCCCGCGCAGCGGCGCCGATGTCCAGGAAGGCCGGCCGAAAGTCGTGGCCCCATTGGGAGATGCAGTGGGCCTCGTCGACCACGAGCAAGCTGGTGGCGTGTCGCGCCAGCGACTGCGCAAAGCCGGGTTCAGCCAGCTTCTCGGGCGTGAGCATGACCACGCGGGCGCTGCCATCCTCGAGCGCGGCCAGCGCCGCGTTCGCCTCGTCGCTGTCGATGCCGCTGTTGATCTGCACCGCCTGCACGCCCCATTGGCGCAGGCGCTCGCACTGGTCTTTCATCAGCGCGATGAGCGGCGACACCACCACGGTGCGGCCCGGCAGCAGCACGGCGGGCAACTGGTAGCACAGCGACTTGCCGGCGCCGGTGGGCATGATGGCCAGGGTCGACCGGCCGGCCATCACGCGCTCGATCACCAGGCGCTGCCCGGGGCGCAGTCGCGTGAGGTGGAAGACGTCGCGCAGCGCGGCATCGATGCGGCGCTGCCGGGCGGCGGCGGATTCGGGTCGCCGGCGAGCCAGGCTCAACGCGGAGGCTCCTCGTCGTCCTCGTCTTCCCCTTCGCCGTCGCTGTCGCTGTCGAGATCGGTGAACTCGGTGCTGTCGGGGTCGGCTTCCGGGAAGCCGTCGCCGTTGCCGGCGACGTTCACCACATGGTCCGGCCTGATGTCGCCGCCTTCGACGGCGTCTGGGCCGAAGACGGCGCCGCGCTCGCCGGTGCCCGCGGCGTCGCTGTCGCCGTGGATCTCGCCGGTGCCGATGGCATCGCTGCCGGTGTCGGAGCTGTCGCTGGGGCCGAGTGCGTCGGCGTCGCGACCGCTGGCTTGTGTGGGTGCCGGATCGGCACCCAGGATGCTGCTGTAGGCCATGTGCCCTCCTGTGGGCTGAACAAGTGGTTGAGTGGAGGGCAGTGTGGGATGGGCAGCGCCTGCGCCGCGTCGGCTGGGGCATCTGCCTGTTGTCGGACGCGGCGCAGGCGCTTGTACCTATCGCCTAATTTGTCACGTCGCCGGTGCTGTTTGCAGGCGGCCAGGGACGGCTGCGCTTGCCGGGTGCCGCTTCGTTCCATGATGGGGCGGTCCCAACCCAAGAAGCAGGAGTGACAGGATGAGCGACAAGTTCAGGGCGAGCGACGCCTCGGAGTGGAACTCGCACGGCAGCATTGGGCGCGGCAAGGTGAGGAAGAAGCTCACGGCCCGCACCCTCCTGAAAGGACATGCCGTGGCGTCGGACGACGAGTCGACGATGAAGCTCGAAGCCCTGCCCACCTCGGCGGAGGTCCGCGCCGCCGACAGCGCGGCCCCATCGGACAACGAGCCCGAGCGTTAGGCGCGCCGCCGCGGGATAGCATGCGGCTGTCGCCGCTGTCCCGTCAGGCCCGCCCATGACCTACCTGCTTGCCCTGGACCAGGGCACCTCCAGTTCGCGCAGCATCGTCTTCGACGCCGACGGCCGCCCGCTGGCCCAGGCGCAGCTTGAACTGCCGCAGTCCTACCCGCAACCCGGCTGGGTCGAGCACGATCCCATCGAGATCTGGCGCGGCCAGCTCGACACCGCCCGGCAGGCCCTGGCCCAGGCGGGCGTCGCAGCCCGCGAGCTGGCCGCCATCGGCATCACGAACCAGCGCGAGACCGCGCTGGTCTGGGACCGCGCCACGGGCCAGCCGGTGCATCCGGCCATCGTCTGGCAGGACCGGCGCACCGAACCGCTGTGCGCGCGCCTGCGTGAGGACGGCCTGGAGCCGCTGGTGCGCGAGCGCACGGGGCTGGTGATCGACCCCTACTTCTCGGCGACCAAGATTGCCTGGCTGCTGGAGCAGGTGCCCGGGCTGCGCGCGCGCGCCGAGCGAGGTGAGCTCGCCTTCGGGACGGTGGACAGCTGGCTGCTATGGCAACTCACGGGCGGGGCGGTGCACGCGACCGACGTGAGCAATGCCTCGCGCACCATGCTGTTCGACGTGCACCGCAGCGACTGGGACGCCGAGCTGCTGGCGCGGCTGGACATTCCGCCCGCGCTGCTGCCACGGGTGCAAGCGTCCAGTTCGATGTTCGGCACGGCACGCGCCGATCTGCTCGGCGCGCCGGTGCCCATCACCGGCATTGCGGGTGACCAGCAGGCCGCGCTTTTCGGGCAGGCGTGTTTCGCGCCCGGCATGGCCAAGAACACCTATGGCACCGGCTGCTTCATGCTGATGCACACCGGCAACCGTTTCCAGGCCTCGGCCAACGGCCTGGTCACCACCCGCACCGCCCAGGCCGCAGGCCAGGCGCAATACGCGCTGGAAGGCAGTGTCTTCGTGGCCGGTGCCGTGGTGCAGTGGCTGCGCGACGGCCTGCGGGCCATCAGCCGCAGCGCCGACATCGAGGCGCTTGCCGCCAGCGTGCCCGATGCGGGCGGCGTGTCGCTGGTGCCGGCCTTCACCGGGCTGGGGGCGCCCTACTGGAAGCCCGATGCGCGCGGCACGCTCACCGGCATGACCCGTGGCACCACCCTGGCCCACATCGCGCGCGCGGCGCTGGAGAGCATCGGCTGCCAGAGTGCCGCGCTGCTGGAAGCCATGAGCCGCGATGCCGCGGCCGCGGGTGCGGCGCCCCTGTCCGAGCTGCGGGTGGACGGCGGCGCGAGCGTGAACGACCTGCTGATGCAGTTCCAGGCGGACCTGCTGGGGATTCCGGTGGTGCGTCCGCAGGTGGCCGAGACCACGGCGCTGGGCGCGGCCTACCTGGCCGGCCTGGCCACCGGCGTGTGGTCGCACGAGGGCGAGATCGCCAGCCTGTGGCAGCGCGAGCGGGTCTTTGAACCGGCCTGGGGCCGCGACCGTGCCGCCGAGCGAATGGCGCAGTGGGAACGCGCGGTGCGGCAGGCGGTGGCGGGCTGATTCAACCAGCGGCGGCGCGAGCGCGTTCGCCGAAGATCGCCGTGCCCACCCGTACCAGGGTGCTGCCGGCGGCGATGGCCGCTTCGAGGTCATCGCTCATGCCCATCGAGAGGGTGTCCAGCTCGAAGCCTGCCGCGCGCAAGTCGTCGAACAGCGCACGTGCGCGCAGATGGACCGCCTTCTGCCGCTCGAAATCGGCGGCCGGTTCCGGGATGTGCATGATTCCGCGCAGCGCCAACCGCGGCAGGCCCGCGACGTCGCGGGCCAGTGCCAGCGCCTCGGCTCCCGTCACCCCCGATTTGGTCGGGGCGTCTTCCAGGTTCACTTGAATGCAGACATTCAGGGCGGGCAGGGAATCAGGCCGTTGTTGTGACAGCCGCTGCGCGATGCGCAGCCGGTCCACCCCGTGCACCCAGTCGAAGTGCTCGGCCACCTGCCTCGTCTTGTTCGATTGCAGCGGCCCGATGCAGTGCCACTGCAGGCCGAGTCCGGCCAGTTCGCGCTGCTTGTCCACGCCTTCCTGCACGTAGTTCTCGCCGAACGCCCGTTGCCCCGCCGCCGCGGCTTCGCGCACGGCCGAGGCCGGCTGCGTCTTGGAAACGGCCAGCAGGGCAACCTCTCGAGGGTCGCGTTGCGCGGCTGCACAGGCCAGGCCGATGCGCTCTCTTACCCTTTGGAGGTTGGCTGCAATGCTCGTCATAATCCCACGGCCAACTGAACCGTTACGGGAAGAAGATCCGTGGATATTACCCAGCTGCTCGCCTTCAGCGTGAAGAACAAGGCGTCGGACCTGCACCTGTCCTCCGGCCTTCCTCCCATGATCCGGGTGCATGGCGACGTGAGGCGCATCAACGTCGAGCCCCTGGACCACAAGCAGGTCCATGCCATGGTGTACGACATCATGAACGACAGCCAGCGCAAGCAGTACGAGGAGTTCATGGAATGCGACTTCTCGTTCGAGATCGAAGGACTGGCGCGCTTCCGGGTGAACGCATTCAACCAGCAGCGCGGCGCGGCCGCGGTGTTCCGGACCATCCCCTCGAAGATCCTCACGCTCGAGCAGCTCAACGCGCCCAAGATCTTCGGCGATCTGGCGCTCAAGCCGCGAGGCCTGGTGCTGGTCACCGGGCCCACCGGCTCGGGAAAGTCGACCACGCTGGCGGCGATGATCAACTACTTGAACGAGACTGAGTACGGCCACATCCTCACGGTGGAAGACCCGATCGAGTTCGTGCACGAGTCGAAGAAGTGCCTGGTGAACCAGCGCGAGGTGGGCAACATGACGCTGTCCTTCGCCGCTGCGCTGCGTTCCGCGCTGCGCGAGGACCCCGACGCCATCTTGGTCGGTGAGATGCGCGACCTGGAGACCATCCGCCTGGCCATGACGGCCGCCGAGACCGGCCACCTGGTGTTCGGCACGCTGCACACGTCCAGCGCCGCCAAGACCATCGACCGGATCATCGACGTCTTTCCGGCCGAAGAAAAAGAAATGGTGCGCGCCATGCTTTCGGAGTCGCTGCAGGCGGTGATCTCACAGACGCTGTGCAAGACCAAGGACGGTTCGGGGCGGGTGGCGGCGCATGAAATCATGATCGGCACCCCCGCCATCCGCAACCTCATTCGCGAAGCGAAGGTGGCGCAGATGTACTCGTCCATCCAGACCGGCAACGCCTACGGCATGCAGACGCTGGACCAGTGCCTCACCGACCTGGTCAAGCGCAACCTGATCAGCTCTGCCGAGGCGCGTTCGAAGGCCAAGATTCCAGAAAACTTCGTCGGGTGACCACCGTCGGCCACCACACCCCAGGAGGAGAACGACCATGAAGAGCGTATTGGGACTGTTCAAGCGATCGGGCCGCGGCCCCGCACCCGGCGAGGGCACGGATTCGCTGATGTTCTCCACCGCCTTCATGGAGCAGGGCCTGGATGCCGGCATGCTGGTGCCCTGGGATGCGCGGGCTGTGGAGGTGGGCGCCCGCCGAATCCCCGCCAGCCAGGGTGGCCGTCTGCTGCGAGGCCTGTGGAGCAAGGACAAGTTCATGAGCCGCCTGTCGCCCGAGGCGATGGAGCGCATGGAGCGGTTCTTCGAGTACGCGGTGGTGCCGGCGGACCGCGACATCGTGCGTCAGGACGAATACAGCAACTGGATGGTGGTGCTGCTCTCCGGCAGTGTGGCGGTCGACCGTGTCCAGCCTTGGGGCGAACATGTGCGCCTGGCCGAGGCGCGACCGGGTGACATGCTCGGGGAGATGTCGCTGCTGGACAGCGGGTCGCGCTTTTCGCACTGCATCACCCTCACCGAGTGCGAGGTGGCGGTCATGGACCCGCGCGCGCTCGACGAGATGATGGCCAACGACCCGGCGCTCGCCGCCAGCCTGGTCGGCCTGCTCGCGCGCAAGCTGTCGCTGCGCCTGCGGGCCGTGAGTGCCCGCGTGACCGACAACGCCCGCTGAGGCCGAGGGATGGAAAGAGACCAGGCCAGCAAGTTCATCAATGACCTGCTGAAGCTCATGATCAGTCGCAATGGCAGCGACCTGTTCATCACCGGAGACTTCCCGCCGGCCATGAAGGTGGACGGCAAGCTCACCAAGGTGTCCCCGCAGCCCCTGACCGGTGCCCATACCCTGGCGCTGGCGCGCTCGATCATGAACGACCGGCAGAGCGCCGAGTTCGAGCGCACCAAGGAGTGCAACTTCGCCATCTCGCCGGCGGGCATCGGCCGCTTCCGCGTCAACGCCTTCGTGCAGTTGGGCAAGGTCGGCATGGTCCTGCGGGTCATCCCGCAGTCGCTGCCCTCGATCGACGGCCTGGGCATGCCGCCGGTGCTCAAGGAAGTGGCCATGGGCAAGCGCGGGCTGTGCGTGCTGGTGGGCAGCACCGGGTCGGGCAAGTCGACCACCTTGGCGGCCATGATCGACTGGCGCAATGAAAACTCCTACGGGCACATCATCACGATCGAAGATCCGGTGGAATTCATCCATCCGCACAAGAACTGCGTGGTGTCGCAGCGCGAGGTGGGCCTGGACACCGACAGCTGGGAGGCGGCGCTGAAGAACACGCTGCGCCAGTCTCCCGACGTGATCCTGATGGGCGAGATCCGCGACCGCGAAACCATGGAACATGCGATCGCGTTCTCCGAGACGGGGCACCTGTGCATGGCCACGCTGCACGCCAACAGCGCCAACCAGGCGCTGGACCGCATCGTCAACTTCTTTCCCGAGGACCGTCGGTCGCAGCTGCTGATGGACCTGTCGTTGAACCTGCGGGCCCTGGTCTCGCAGCGGCTGATTCCGCGGCAGGACGGCAAGGGCCGGAAGGCGGCGGTGGAGATCATGCTGAACTCGCCGCTGATCGCCGACCTCATCTTCAAGGGCGAGGTGACCGCCATCAAGGAGGTCATGAAAAAGAGCGGCAACCTGGGCATGCAGACCTTCGACCAGGCGCTCTACGACCTGTTCGAAACCGACGTGATCAGCTACGAGGACGCACTGCGCAACGCCGATTCGGTCAACGACCTGCGGCTGCAGATCAAGCTCAACAGCCGGCGCGCGAAGTCGCAGAACCTGGCCGCCGGCACCGAGCACCTGGCCATCGTCTGACTGCCTCTAGGATGGCGGCATGAGCAGCATCAACCCCCGCACCTACGAATCCACCCCGGCCCGATCCGTGGCCTTCCTCGGCCTCGGCGTGATGGGCTTCCCCATGGCCGGCCACCTGGCGCGCGCGGGACACGCCGTCAGCGTCTACAACCGAAGCCCTGCCAAGGCACAGGCCTGGACGCAGGAGTTCGGCGGTCGCTCGGCGCCCACGCCGCGCGAGGCCGTCGCGGGATGCGACCTCGTCTTCTGTTGCGTGGGCAACGACGACGACCTGCGCTCGGTGGTACTGGGGCCTGATGGCGCCTTCGCCGGCATGCGCAAGGGCGCGATCTTGGTCGACCACACCACGGCGTCGGCCGACGTGGCGCGCGAGCTGCACGCGCAGGCGCAGGCGCTGGGTCTGCAGTTCATGGACGCGCCGGTGTCCGGTGGCCAATCCGGCGCGCAGAACGGGCAGCTCACCGTGATGTGCGGCGGCGACGCGAACACTTTCGACGCCGCCCGCCCGCTGGCGCTGGCTTACTCGCGGGCCTTCACCCGCCTGGGCGAGGTGGGCGCGGGGCAACTGACCAAGATGGTCAACCAGATCTGCATCGCCGGCCTGGTCCAGGGACTGGCGGAGGCGATCGCCTTCGGGCAGAAGGCGGGCCTGGACATGCGCCAGGTGCTGGAGGTGATCGGCAAGGGTGCCGCTCAGAGCTGGCAGATGGACAACCGCGGCAAGACCATGATCGACGACCAGTTCGACTTCGGCTTCGCGGTGGACTGGATGCGCAAGGACCTCGGCCTCGTGCTGGAGGAGGCCAGGCGCAATGGGGCCCGGCTGCCGGTCACGGCACTCGTGGACCAGTTCTACGGTGACGTACAAACCCTTGGCGGGAGCCGCTGGGACACGTCCAGCCTGATCAAGCGGCTTCGTTGAGTCGCCGCCGCTGAAGCGCCCTGGCCTGCGCCGGAGCGGTCAGCGGCTCACGGGGGCGGGTGCCTGGGAGGCGGCCGGCTGCCGCACCGTGGTGATGCGACCGAGTTCGTCCTCGCTGATGATTTCGAAGATGCGCACCACGCGCTGAACACCCGAAACATTGCGCGCCACCTGGCCCGCGCGATCGGCTTCGCGCTGCGTCACGCGGCCCATCAGATACACGCTTCCACGTTCCGTCACCACTTTGAACGCCGGCGCGGACAGGTCGCGCGCATCGACCAGGGCCGCGCGTACGCGGCCCGTGAGCAGCGTGTCCGACGAGCGCTGGGTCAGGCTGCTGGGGAAACCCACGACCAGCTCGTTGACCACGCCCCGGACGTTTTCGACCTTGGCCACCACATCCTCGACCAGCTGCCGCTGCGCAGGTTCGGGCACCTCACCGGTGAGCAGTACCTGCCGGTTGTAGCTGGTGATGTTCACGTTGCCGCGATCGCCGAGCACGGCCCGCACCTGGCTGGCGGCGCGCATCTCGATGCCCTGGTCTTCCAGCTGGGCCCCCGAGGTGCGGCGGTCCATGGCCACCAGCGCGGTCATGGCGGCGCCGCCGAGCACCAACGGCGCACAGGCGGTCAGGCCGCCGGCCAGCACGGTGGCGCAGAGGGTGGAAAGCAGAAGGCGTTGCATGTGTTTCATTCGGGAACTATTCCTGATCGCCAAGCAGTTGGGCGTCGACACCGTCGCAGATGCAGTGCAGGGTCAGCAGATGCACCTCCTGGATGCGGGCGGTGCGCTCGTGCGGCACGCAGATATGGACGTCGGTCTCGCGCAGGGCCTGGGCCATCCGACCGCCCCCTCGACCGGTGAGGGCCACCACGGTCATCTCCCGCTCATGCGCCGCTTCGATGGCGGTCAGCACGTTGGCGGAGTTGCCGCTGGTCGACATGGCCAGCAGGACATCGCCGGGCTGGCCGAGGGCGCGTACCTGCTTGGCGAAGATCTGGTCGAAGTGGTAGTCGTTGGCGATGGCCGTGAGGATGGACGTGTCGGTGGTCAGCGAGATCGCCGCCAGCTCGGGGCGTTCCCGCTCGAACCGCCCCACGAATTCGGCCGAGAAGTGCTGCGCGTCGGCAGCCGATCCGCCGTTGCCGCAGGCCAGCACCTTGCCGCCGCTGGTGACGCAGGCCAGCATGGCCTGGATGGCCGCCGAAATGGGCTTGGTCAGCGTCTGCGCGGCCTGGTATTTCAGATCCGCGCTGTCGATGAACTGCTGTTGAATCCGTTGTTCAAGCATGACCGCGCATGATAACCGTCGCCCCTGCGCGGCCCCCGTTCAGGAGCCCGCGTCGAAGGCGCCGCGCAGCCATTCGATGCGCTGGCCTTCCACGGCCACCACGTCGAAGCGGCAGGGCGGTGGAGCGGCCAGGCGCATCAGGTAATGCCGCGCCGCCAGCACCACGCGCCGCCGCTTGGTGTCGCCCACGCTGGCCGCCGCGCCGCCGAAGGCGCGGCTGGCGCGGTGGCGCACTTCGACGAAGACCAGCGTGCCGTCGCGCTCGCGCAGGATCAGGTCGATCTCGCCGCCGCCGCGGCCCGGGGTTCGATAATTGCGCTCCACCAGCCGCAGGCCGGCCGATTGCAAATGGGCGAGTGCGAGGTCCTCGGCGGCTTGTCCGGCCTGCCGGGTGCTGACTGCCAACCACACCGGGAGTTTCATTGAGCGCTTCGTATGCTTTGGCACTGAAGGCCGCACGCGAGGCGGCGGGGTCGCAGCATTATCCGCAGGGGGCGCTGTACGTCCTGGCCACGCCGATTGGCAACCTGGCCGACATCAGCCTGCGGGCCCTGCACGTGCTGTCCATCGCCGATGCGCTCGCCTGCGAGGACACCCGCCACACGCAGGCCTTGCTGCGCGCGCTGGGCCTGGAGCGGCCTGCAGGAGGCTGGATCGCGCTGCATCAGCACAACGAAGCCGAAGCGTCGCAGCAGGTGGTGCAGCGGCTCGCGGCGGGCGGACGGGTGGTCTATGCCAGCGATGCGGGCACGCCAGCGGTGAGTGATCCGGGCGCGCGGCTGGTGGCGGCGGTGCAGGCGGCGGGACAGCGCGTGGTGCCGGTGCCCGGCCCCAGCAGCGTGACCGCGGCGCTCAGCGTGGCCGGCGCCTGGCAGGCCGACGCAAGCGGCTTCGTCTTTGGCGGCTTCCTCTCCAGCAAGGCCGGCGAGCGCGCTGCGGCGGTGGAGGCGCTGCGACACGAGCCGCGCGCGGTGGTGCTCCTGGAGTCGCCCCATCGGATCGGCGAGCTGGCCAAGGCGCTGGCGGTGCTGGGCGATCGCCCGCTCACGGTCGGACGCGAGCTTACGAAGCAGTTCGAGCAGGTGCAGACGATGCCCTGCGAGGCCATGGCCGGCTGGCTCGCAGCCGATGCGGCACGCAGCCGAGGTGAGTTCGCGGTGGTGCTTCATCCGTGGGCGCAGGCCCAGCCGAGCGACGCCGGCGAAGACCTGCTGGCCTTGCTGCTGCCGGAGCTGCCGGTGAAGACGGCGGTGCGCATCGCCGCACAGGCCACGGGCGGCCACCGCAACGCGCTTTACCAGGCGGCGTTGCGGCTGCGTGGCGAGGATGCCAGCGAGAGTTGACGGCCGCCTGCTCAGACCGCCAGCGGATCCACGTCCACCGCCCAGCGGACCATTCCCGGTTCGCGTAGCGCGTGCAGCACCGGCTGCCAGGCGGCCAGGAAGCGCTGCAGCGCCGGGCGCGCGTCGCTTTCGACCAGCAGCTGCACACGCTCGATATCGGCCACGCGCTGCACGGCCATCGGAACGGGGGAATACAGCGTCACGTACTCGGCGCCCGGCAAGCCGGCGGTCGCCTCGCGGGCCGCTTGCAGGAAGGCGAGCGCGGCCTGCTGGGTTTTGGCTTCCGCGCGCAGTAGCGCCTGGAACGCAAAGGGCGGCATGCTGGCAACGCGGCGCTCCTCCAGTTGGCCATGGGCGAAGCCCGGGTAGTCGTGGCGCCGCAGCGCCGCGAAGAGGGGATGGCGCGGGTTGAAGGTCTGCACCCACATCTGGCTGGAGGCGGCCTGTGCGGCGTTGCGGCCGGCGCGCCCGGCCGCCTGCATCAGCAGCGCGAACAAGCGCTCGGGGGCGCGAAAGTCACTGGAAAACAGCGCGGAGTCGGGGTTGACCGCGGCCACCAGGGTGATGCGGCGAAAGTCGTGCCCCTTGGTGATCATCTGCGTGCCCACCAGCACGTCGACTTCGCCGGCGTGCACCTGCTCCAGTTGCGCCTCGAGGGCGCCCTTGCCACGCGTGCTGTCGGCGTCCATCCGCGCGATGCGCACCGGCCGCGGCTGGCCGTCGGACCCGACCCCCTGCACGCCCTGCAGCAGTTCGGACAGGTGTTCCTCCAGCCGCTCGGTGCCGCGACCCATCGGCGCGATGTCCACGTTGCCGCAGTCCGGGCAGGCCCGGGGGACGCGCTCCGCATGCCCGCAGTGGTGGCAGCGCAGGCTGCGGTCGAGCTTGTGGAAGACGCGGAACGCGCTGCAGCGGGGGCAGCTGCTTTTCCACTCGCAGGCGGTGCACGCCAGCACCGGGGCATAGCCGCGCCGGTTCAGGAAGATCAGGCTCTGCTCGCCACGCTGGATGCGCTCGCCGATCGCCTCCAGCAGCGCCGAGGACAGCAGGGTCTGGCGCGGCTGCAGGTTCATGTCGACCAGCCGGACCTCGGGGAGAGATCCGGCGCCGATGCGGGCCGGCATCTCCAGCCGCCGATAGCGGCCGCTTTCGCTCGCCTGCCAGCTCTCCAGTGAGGGGGTGGCGGATCCGAGCAGCACCCGTGCGCCTTCCAGCCGGCCCCGCAGCACGGCGAGATCGCGCGCCGAGTAGCGTGCGCCTTCCTGCTGCTTGTAGCTGGGGTCGTGTTCTTCGTCGACGACGATCAGGCGCAGCGATGGCATGGACGCGAACACCGCCATGCGGGTGCCGAGCACGATGCGGGCCTCGCCTGCATGTGCCGCCAGCCAGCCGCGCAGCCGTTGCGCCGGCGTCAGGCCGCTGTGCATCGCCACCACCTGGTCGAGGCCGAAGCGTTCGGTGAAGCGCGCGAGCAGCTGCGGCGTGAGGTTGATCTCTGGGACCATGACCAGGGCCTGGGCGGTCGGATCGGACTGCAGTGCGCGGGAAACCGCGTGCAGGTAGACCTCGGTCTTGCCGCTGCCGGTGGCGCCGAAGAGCAGGAACGGGCCGGGCTCCTGCTCGATGCGGTCCAGGGCCTGCTGCTGCTGCTCGGTGAGTGGCGGAGCGCAGCCCAGGCTCGTCGTCGGGGGGGCGTCATGCCCCGGGCGCCGACGCAAACGTCTCGCGAGCTGCTCGGCGCTCAGGTCGCGCAGCTGGGGCGGCAGGGCCGCCAGCGCGACCTCGCCCAGGCCGCGCTGGTAGTACGAGGCCGCGAAAGACACCAGTCGCCGCCAAGCCACACCCAGCGGCGCCACGCCGGTGAGTTGGGCCGACACGGGGCGCTCGCCGGGGTGCGGCTCGATGGAGTCCTCCGGGTCGTCCCAGACGATGCCCAGCACTTCCCGCCGACCCAGCGGGACGCGGACCAAAGCTCCCGGCGAGAGTGCCAGCTCACTTCGGTAACTCAGGGGGCCGATCAGCCCACGGTGCGCCGGGGTGGCGACGACCACCGGCCAGCGACGCTCTCCGGACGCGTCCACTTAAGGGCCGTTCCTCAGCCGTTCCACACATTCATGGCCTAAGTGCTTGAATCCAAATGGAATTGCCGACCATGCAGAAAATCTGTGGATAACTTTGTGCAAATCGCAGGGCCGAGAGGCTCGGCGGCCCGCCAGCACGCGGCCGCCACTGGAATGCACACTAATTAGGCAGTCGACCAGTCCCTTAAGAATCAACAACTTACGGATCCCTCCGCGGTGCGCCGGAGCAACACCAGGCGCGCTGGCGTTCTGCCCGCCGCTCGACAAAATTTGTGCATAAGTCAAGCCTTGCCTCGGTTCCTGTCGAGCTTGAACTAGGGATTCTCCGGATGACCGGGAACTATTTCTGAGTCTCCGGTCCGGCGCAGGCGCCGGGAATGGGCATGCACCTCCTCGACCAGCACCGCCACGTGATCTGGCGGGGTGTGCTGGCTGATGCCATGCCCCAGGTTGAAGATGTGCGTGGCACCCGCGGCGGAGCCGGTGTGTGGTGGCCCGAAACTGTCCAGCACCCGGCGGGCCTCGGCGCGCACGACCTCCGGCCCGGCGAACAGCACGTTGGGATCCAGATTGCCCTGCAGGGCCTTGCGGTCGCCGATTCGCGTGCGGGCTGCGCCGAGGTTCACGGTCCAGTCCAGGCCCAGCACGTCGCAATCGAGGGCGGCCATGTCGTCCAGCCACAAGCCACCGCCCTTGGTGAACACGATGCGGGGGATCACGTTGCCTTCGTGCGTGCGCTTGACCTGGGCGAGCACCCGTGCCGTGTAGGCCAGGCTGAAATCCTGGAACACCCCGTGGGCCAGCACGCCTCCCCAGCTGTCGAACACCATGACCGCCTGCGCACCGGCGTCGATCTGCGCGTTGAGGTAGGCCGCGACCGCGTCGGCATTGACCTGCAGGATGCGGTGCATCAGGTCGGGGCGGCTGTACAGCAGCGTCTTGACCAGCCGGTAGTCGCTCGAGCCGCCGCCTTCGACCATGTAGCAGGCGAGCGTCCAGGGACTGCCGGAGAAGCCGATCAGCGGCACCCGGCCGTCGAGGGCCAGGCGGATGGACCGCACGGCATCGAAGACGTAGCGCAGCCGCTCCATGTCGGGCACGGCGAGGTGACGTACCGCCGATTCGTCACGCACGGGCGAAGCGAAGCGAGGCCCTTCGCCGTTCTCGAAGCTCAGGCCCAGGCCCATGGCATCGGGCACGGTGAGGATGTCGGAAAAGAGAATGGCAGCGTCCAGCGGGTAGCGCTCGAGCGGCTGCAGGGTCACTTCGGTGGCGAACTGGGGGTTGGTGGCCAGCCCCATGAAGCTGCCGGCACGGGCCCGTGTCGCCCGGTACTCGGGGAGGTATCGGCCGGCCTGGCGCATCAGCCAGATGGGGGTGTGCGACGTCGCCTGGCGCAGGCAGGCGCGCAGGAAGGTGTCGTTGCGCAGGGGGGCAGTCATCCGGTCGATTGTCGCAGGGGCGCTTCTATGATCCGGGCCCCAAGGAGATCCCATGAGCCCTGATGTCGAGCGCGCCCGTGCCCTGTTTCTGGCGGGCGTGCAGCACTTCGAGTCCGGCCGCCTGGAACCGGCGGAAGTAGCCTTCGCGGCGGCCCTGGACCTCGCGCCCGGCAGGCCGTCGGTGCTGACCAACCTCGGCGTGGTGCGAGTCCGGCTGGGCCGCTTCGACGAGGCGCTGCCGCTGCTCGATCAGGCGCTGGCGCAGGAGCCGGGTAACGTCGAGGCGCTGGTCCACCGGGCCATGGCCTTGGCCGAGCTGGACCGGCCGGTCCAGGCCCTGCGCGATACCGAGCGGGCGCTGGCGGTGGCACCGGCGGTGGGCAAGGCCTGGGGCCTGCGCGGCAGTCTGCTCAAGGAACTGGGGCGCCATGACGAGGCCGCGCAGGCGCTGCAGCGCGCCATCGAGCTCGGCAGCGATGTCGACCTGCACCGCTACGTGCTGGCCGGCATCCGGGGAGACCAGGCACCGGCGGCGCCGCCGCGGGCTTACGTCGAGCAGCTGTTCGACAACTACGCGGGCGGGTTCGATGCCCACCTGACGGGACCCCTCGCCTACCAGGCTCCACGCGTCCTGCTCGAGCGCCTGCAGCAGGCGGGACACCGCTTCGACCACGCCGCCGACCTCGGTTGCGGCACCGGGCTTTGCGGACCGTGGTTGCGGTCCATGGCCCGCCAAGTCACGGGGGTCGATGTGTCGGCCCGGATGCTGGAGCAGGCCCGCGCCAAGCACGTCTACGACGAGCTGGTGCACGCGGATCTGGTGGACTACCTGCGCGGCCCGGTGGGGCCGTTCGACCTGGTGGTGGCCGCGGACGTCTTCATCTACGTCGGCGCGCTCGAGCCGGTGTTCGCCGCCCTGGTGCCGCGGCTGCGGCCGGGTGCCCAGTTGTGCTTCTCGGTCGAGGAAAGCGAAGGCGAGGCGCTGGCGCTGCGTCCCAGCCTGCGCTACGCCCACTCGGAGGCGTCGATCGCACAGCTGGCCGCGGCCCACGGGCTGCAACTGGCGCACTTGCTGCGGGGGCCCATCCGGATCGACCAGGGCCAGCCGGTCGCCGGCCTGTTCGCGTGGATGGCGCGGCGCTGAAAAAGCAGGTTCACAGCGCGGCCAGCGCCTGTCGCAGTTCGCGAGCGGACAGCACCTCGGACAGCACCACCGGTGGCTGGTCTTTCGCATAGAGCACATACACCGGCACGCCGCTGCGTCCGAGCTGGCCCAGCGCCTCGGTGATGGCCGGGTCGCGCCGGGTCCAGTCGGCCCGCAGCAGCGTCACGCCGCGGCGGTCGAAGTCGGACAGGATGGACGGGTCCGCCAGGGTGGTCTGCTTGTTGTACTGGCAGGTCACGCACCACGCGGCCGTGAAGTCGACGAACACCGGACGGCCCTGGTCCACCAGCTGCTGCACGCGTTCGGCGGTCCACGGCTGCCACGGGCCCTGTGCCAGGGCCGCGCCGACCGGGGCGGCTGGGCGCGTGAGCTGCGGCCCCGCCTGCCACGCCAGCATCGCGAGCAGTACCACCGAAATCGACCCCAGCAACGCGCGGGCCCGGCCGCGCAAGGTGAAGGCCCAGGCCACCATGCTCAGCGCCACCAGCAGGAGCAGCAGCGCCCCGGCGCCATCGATGCCGCTTTGCTGGCCCAGCACCCAGACCAGCCAGGCGACGGTGGCGAACATCGGGAACGCCATCAGCCGGCGGAAGGTGTCCATCCAGGTGCCCGGTCGCGGCAGCAGGCGCGACAGGGCCGGGAACCAGCTCGCCAGGGCATAGGGCAACGCCATGCCCAGTCCCAGGGCCGCGAAGATGGCCAGGGCCTGCAACGCCGGCAAGCCGATGGCCAGGCCCAGCGAGGCGCCCATGAATGGCGCGGTGCAGGGCGACGCGATCGCCACCGCCAGCACGCCTGAGAGGAAGGCATCGGCCACCGGGTGGCGTGCCTGGGCGGAGGCGAGCCGCGACGGCAGCATCGTGCCGAACTCGAACAAGCCCGCGAGATTCAGGCCGATCAAGGTGAACAGGGCCGCAAGCCCGGCCACGACCAGGGGCGACTGCAGCTGAAAGCCCCAGCCGAGCTGCTCGCCGGTTGCGCGCAGCGCCAGCATCAGGCCTCCGAGTGCCAGGAACGACCCGACGACGCCGGCGCCGTAGGCCAGCGCACCCAGGCGTTGTGCTCGCCGATCGGCAACGTGGCGGGTGAAGCCGACCACCTTCACGGCCAGGACGGGGAAGACGCAGGGCATGAGGTTGAGGATCAGGCCGCCGGCCAGCGCGCCGAGCAGCGCCGCCAGGAGGCTGACCGGCAGGGCGGGCGAGCCGCCGGCCGGACCCGCTGCTGCCGCATTGGCGCGCAAGGCCTGCTCCAGTGCCGGCGAGACCGATGCGGTCACGGCCGGGGCGGGCCAGGTGCCGGTGACGGGCAGTTCCAGCCGCCATCCCTCGCGACCGGTCGACAGGACCACCGGCAACTGCGCGGGGCTCTCGCTGCGGTGGCCGGACAGCGGGATCTCGGCCGTCCAGGTGGAGCCCTGCCACTGCTGCTGCCAGCGGGCTGCCGTTTCGATGATGCCGGGGGTTTCGGGAAAGAACTCGAGCTGCCGGCCCTGTGCGGCCTGGGGCATGCCGGGGACCCGCAGGCGCAGCGAAGACCCTTCCACCCGGGCCTCGGTCGGCACATCGAGGGGACGCGGCTGCGCGTCGAAGGCCGCCTGGAACGCCGCGGCGTGCAGCGCCGTGGCGCTTTGCAGCGGCACCTTGACCGCGAATTCCCCGTCTTCGGGAATGCATTCCTGCTTGCAGATCAGCCAGCTGGCTTTCAGGCGCACATCGAGGGTCCGCGCCAGCGGAGCGGGTCGGAACTCCGGGCTCACCGTCACGGGTACGGGCAGCAACACCGTACCTTCGTAGCCGTAGTTGGCGAGGGTGCCGATCGGGATCTTCTTGGGCAGCGGCCAGGCGATGTCGCCGGCCTGCACCCCTGGCGGCAGCGACCACTGCAGCGAGGTCGGCAAGCCGGAGTCGCCGGAGTTCTTCCAGTAGGTGTGCCACTCGGGCTGGTGTGCCAGCTGCAGCCCCAGCCAGATGGTCTTGCCCGGTCCCACGCCGTCCGGGGCGTGGGCCAACAGCTCCGCCCGAACCCGGTCGGTGGTGACCACCGCATCGGGGGCACGGGGTCCACCGATCTGGCCGAAGGCCGACCACGGCAGCAGAAGCAGACCGGACAGGAGAACGAACAAGCGAAATAGGGGCATTCGGTGAAAGCGGCGTGCGCTGGGGGGCAGAACTGGGAACTCGGCCGTGGACGTGGAGTTCCGCCCATCTGCCGCCCCAGATTGTCGGTCCAAGCATTCAGGCGGCTGACATCGAAGGGATCATCAGGTCAAAAGTGTCAATCTTGACGGGCCTCATAAGCTAGATTTCCTGACTACCTTCTAGTGACCTCCCATGTTCTTTCAGGATTTGATCAGACAGCTGGCCCGGGAGCTGGGCTTGCCAGCCCTGCTTCCGGATGCGGATGGCATCTGTGCCATCCGTTTCGACGGCCTGTCTTTCTGCCTGCGCGATCTGGGGCGGCAGGTCGTGCTCGTGTCCTGTTGGGTGGGCCGACTCGACCCACGCGACCGCTGCACCCAGGAGCGGCTGCTGGCAGGCAACCTGATGCCTGAGCAGGTGGGCGTCGCGATCCTCGGCATGGACGCCAGTGGCGACGTGTACCTGTCGGGGCATCTCGACTGCGCCCAGCTGACCTTTCCCACATTCCTTGTACGCCTCGAGCAGGTGGTCGACGCCGCCGCGTACTGGAGCGGGTGTTTCGGGGCGAGCCGGCCCGTGCTTGCCGTTCATTAGGCGCTGCCATTGATCACTTTTCACGACCTCATCGGGCAACTCGGCAAGGAGCTGGGTCTGGCGGTGCCGCGCTGGGATGCGGCGGGCACCGGGGCGATGCTCGATGTGGGCGGCGTACGGGTTCATCTGCAGGTGCGGCCAGCTGTGGGACTGGTCAGCGCCGCAGCGGAGATGGCCTCGCTGGACGAGTGGGAGCCGGATTTGCTGGGGGGGCTGTTGCAGGCCAACCTGCGACCTGCCGAATTGGGGGGCGCGTGTTTCGCCCGACGCGGCCGCCTGGCGGTCCTGGTCCGGTCCTTTCACCTGGCTCAGGCCAGCCCACCACCGGCGCAATTGCTGCAGGAACTGGTGGTGCAGTGCCTGGGTTGGCGTGGACGACTGGCGGCCAGGCACCAGCCGATCACCGGATAGCGAGTCGTCGCACCAAGCCCGCGCTGTCGCAGCGCTGGGCCACGCGGACCAGCGCCTAAGATGCGCGGCATGAGCCAAAAATCGCGCTTTTGGGCCGACCTCAGCACGCTCGACTTTTCCCGACTGCAGGCCACTGGTCGGGCCGCCCAGACGGTCGCGGTGCTGCCGGTGGCTGCCACCGAGCAGCACGGTCCACATCTCCCCCTGAGCGTGGATTCCAGCCTCGTCGACGGCGTCATCGCCGCTTGTTTGCCGCTGTTGCCAGCGGCGGCCGAGGTGCTGTTCCTGCCAACGCAGGCAGTGGGCAAGAGCAATGAGCACTCGCGGTTCGCAGGCACCCTCACGCTGTCGGCCGAGACGCTGATCAGGCTGTGGACCGAGATCGGGGAATCGGTTGCCCGTGCCGGTGTGCGCAAGCTTGTGTTGTTCAACAGCCATGGCGGCCAGGTCAGCGTGATGGACATCGTGGCGCGAGATCTGCGGGCCCGTTTGGAGATGATGGTCTGGTCGGTGAACTGGTTCGGCCTTCCGCTTGGCGACGAGGTGGAGGGCCTGTTTCCGCCGGAGGAACACCGATTCGGCATCCATGCCGGAACGATCGAGACGTCGATGATGTTGGCCCTTCGGCCGCAGTTCGTCGACATGGCGCAGGCGCGCGACTTCGATTCCAGTTCGCGCCTGCGCGCAGCGAACTACCCCATCCTCGGCAACGGGCGCAGCGCCAAGCTGGGTTGGCAGATGCAGGACTACAACCCGATGGGGGCGGCCGGCGACGCGAGCCAGGCGACCGCCGAGAAGGGTCACGCGGTGCTGCAGGCGGCTGCCACGCAGCTGGCCCTGTTGCTGCAGGAGGTGCAGCAACTGCCGCTGTCGACACTGGTCGAGCGGCCCAGCCTACCCGACTGAATTCCGGCTTGCCGGCGCCGACGTCCTACGGCAGCTTCCGAGCCGGCCGATGGCGGCTTGTCGGGACGTCATTAGATTGATCGCGTTGCCGGCGGTTTGCCCGGCGCGATCTCTCGAGGAGTTCACGATGTCAAGAGTGTCCGATGTGATGACCCGCGGCGTTCGCACGCTCGCGCCGACCGATTCCGTCGTGCAGGCAGCTCAGGCGATGGACGAGTTGAACGTGGGTGTGATCCCGGTCTGCGATGGTGACCGCCTGTTGGGCATGGTGACCGACCGCGACATCGTGGTGCGCGGGGTGGCGCAGGGCGGGGACTTGAACAACTGCAAGCTCTCGGATGTGATGAGCGGCCACGTGCGAACCGTGCGGGAGGGCGATGACGTGGACGACGTGCTGGCGGAGATGGCCAGCTCCCAGATCCGGCGGATGCCCGTGGTGGACGCGAAGGACCGCTTGGTCGGAATCGTCTCGCTGGGTGACATCGCGGCCAAAGGCGGCGACGACGAGTCGGAAATCGGGATGTCCCTGGGCGACATCTCCGAGCCGGCTCGGCCGGATCGAGCGGAAGAGCCCGGCACCGGTGCGAAGAAGGCGCGCAAGCAGCCTGGCTGATGCCGCCGGGCAGGTCTTCGGCAGCGGCTAAGCTCGCCTCATGCGAATCGATACCTTGAGGCAGCGGCTGCGTGAGCTGCAGGCGCTGCCGGTGCATGAGCAGCGCGTGTTGCGCCTGTGGGCTCAAGGCTTGCCGCTGGAAGGGGGGCGTCGAAAACTTGAGCATGTGCTGCCTCGACCTCTGTGGCTTGCTCTACCAGGGCTGCTCGATGAGCTGCAACGCCTGGCCGTGGTCCGCTCAATCCACCCGTCCCCGTCCGATGGTTCGAGCCGACTGCTGGTGGCGCTGGCCGACGGCCAGACGGTCGAGAGCGTGCTGTTGCCGCGCCAGGGCCTGTGCGTGTCGACACAGGTTGGGTGTGCGGTCGGCTGCGTGTTCTGCATGACGGGCCGCGAAGGCCTGCTTCGCCAGCTCGGAAGCGCGGAGATCGTTTCGCAGGTGACGGCAGCCCGCCGCCAGGCTCCGGTGCGCAAGGTGGTGTTCATGGGCATGGGCGAGCCCGCGCATAACCTGGACAACGTGCTGGAAGCGATCGATCTCCTCGGGACCGCGGGTGGAATCGCTCACAAGAGCCTGGTGTTTTCGACGGTGGGAGATCCCCGTGTCTTCGAACGCCTCCCCAGAGAGCGGGTCAAGCCGGCCCTGGCCCTGTCGCTGCACACGACCAAGCCGCGCCTGCGGGAGGAACTCTTGCCGCGTGCGCCGCGCATGACTCCCGAGGAGTTGGTGGAGCAGGCGGACGGCTATGCCAAGGCGACCGGGTATCCGATCCAGTACCAGTGGACGCTGATCGAAGGAGTCAACGACGGCGAGGAGGAGCTCGACGGGCTGGTGCAGCTTCTGCGGGGACGCTATGGGGTGCTCAACATGATTCCGTACAACCACGTGGAGGGCCTGCCGTTTCGCCGGCCCTCGTGGGAGCGAGCCGCCGCGATCGCACGCAGCCTGCACCAGCGCGGGGTGCTGACCAAGCTGCGCCAATCCGCCGCGCAGGAAGTGGAGGGGGGGTGCGGGCAGTTGAGGGCCCGGTCGCTGGAGGGGGCGCAGCCGATCCGCTGGCACTGACGCGGACAAAGAAGAAGGGGCGCCGTGGCGCCCCTTCCCTCGTGTCCGAGCAGAGACGACGATCAGCGATTGCTGCTGCTGTTGCTGGCCTGGTTCTTGGCGCGATTCTGGCTGCGCGCCTGGCCGCCCTTGCGGCCGGCTTCACGCGCCTCCTCCGAGCTGAACTCGTGTGCGGTTCCCTTCTCGTGGGCCGCTCGGCCGCCTTGGCTGGCGATCTCGCGCTGGCGCTGGGGATCCATGGAAGCGAATCCTCGATTGGAGCTGCCAGTCTTGCCGCTCTGGTTGCTGGATGCCATGGTGCTACTCCTTGGGTAAAACGGGTTGATTCCATGGCCAGTGCGTTGTTCGCCGCGCTGACCATGCGTGCATTGAGCGTTTACCGGAATCATTCGCTCGTCAGGAGGGGAAGAAGAGCTTCGTAGGACGACACCGCACGCTCCGACAGGACGTGCCCTGCACCTGAGGTCTGGATTAGATGGGCTCGAGCTGTCCGGGGCCCAACCGTTCCATCAGTTCGCGCGCCTCCGGCCCAGCCGATCCGGACCGTTCATCGTGCGCCAATGCATCGAGCAATCGCTCGACGTGTGCCGCATGGGGCAGGACCGGCCCCAAGAATCGCGGCGTGGCGCCTTGGGCGATAAGCAGCGTCGGAAAAGTCTCGATGTCGAGGTCCCCCAGCGCGTCGGCCTGATCTTCGATGTCGACCCACATGAAGCGCACCGAAGGCCTTTCGCGAGCGAGCTTTTCAAGGGCCGGCCGCCATTCGCGGCAGGTCCCGCACCAGTCGGCGCACAGGCAGACCACTTGCCAGTGGGAACCGGCAGGACGGGAAGGAGCACGCGGGGTATTCATGGTCAGCAGCAAGCGCCAGTGTAGGCGGGGCGGAGCTACAGCAACTCGTCCGGCGCGAACGGGCCGAGGATGCGCACGAGCCAACGTCGTCCCAGGCCCGCTTCGGGCTCCTGGTCGCTGTCGGCAAAGGGTGCGCCGCTCGGGGCGATCCAGCGTGGGTGACCACCCGCACGGAGTTGCACGCGCCAGGCGCTGCGCGCCAGCGTGGCATGAAACAGGCGGACAAGGCGCTCGGCCAGGTGGGAGCTTCGAATGAGCAGCGCAACTTCGCTGTTCTGCAGTTGCGAGCGTAGATCCAGATTCATGGATCCGATCACGACCGACCGGCCGTCGATGACGACAGCCTTCAAGTGCAGACTCGAGCGCGACGTTCGCCCGCTCGAACCGGTATGCACGTCGCGAGCTTCAAGGCCCAGGCTGGAGCTGGGCTCGGCGCGCATCTCATGCAGTTCGACGCCACGCCGCAGCAGGTCTACTCGGTGCCGTGCGTAGCCCGCGTGAGCGGCGGGCGCATCGGTGGATGCGAGGGAATTGGTCAGCACGCGCACCGCCACCCCGCGCCTACGGAGTTCATCGAAGGTCTGCTTCATTTCGCGCCCAGGGACGAAATAGGGCGACACGATCAGCACCTCTTTCCGCGCTTGCCGCATGAGGCTCAGCAGCCCCTCGACCACGCTTTCGCCCGCAGCCGGGTCACCAGGTTCCTCCGTGATCTTTTCGGGCCGGTCCACCATCAGCAACGACGGCGCCCAAGTCAGCGGGACGCGTGCGAGGTCTAACGGCTGGCGTTCTGGTGCGGCTGGCTTCCCGAAGGTTGCGGTTGTAGTTGCTTCGGGCGCGAGGGGCGATGAATCTGCCGGCGCCGCTTGTGGCTGACGCAAGCTCTCGAGCTCCCGAGGGGAGACCAGGGACTGCACCGGATAGGCCAGCGGATCGTTCCAGTAACGATCGAAACTGGCGGCCATGTCGTGCACGATGCGCCCGGTTGCGAGCACGTCCAGGTCGATGAAATTGCTCGCGTCAGCCGCCCCGAAGTAAGCGTCCCCGAGATTGCGGCCGCCAACGATCCCCCATGCGCTGTCGGCGATGAACAGCTTGTTGTGCATGCGTCGCTGAATTCGCTCCCAATCATGCAGCGACCCAACGATGCGACCCAGGAACGAAGCACGCGGCCCCCCCAACGGATTGAACAGGCGGACCTCGATGCCGGGCTCCAACGCGAGTTGGAGCACTTCTGCATCGGAACCGGCAGCCTGGAAGTCGTCCAGCAGCAGGCGGACCCGAACGCCTCGGGCTGCTGCTTCCCTCAGGCGCAGCAGCAGCAGGCTGCTGCTGCTGTCGACGTGGATGGCGTAGTACTGGAGATCGAGCGAATGCCGTGCCTCGCGGATCAAGGCAAGCCGGCTGCTCAAGCCAAGTTCAGCTGTATCCAGCAAATGGAAGCCGTTGGCGATGCGGGCCTCTTCCCGCGCGGCACGGGCATGGGCCAGCCGGCCGAGTGGGGCCTCATCTGGCTTGCTGAAGGCGTGCGACACGGGCCGCTCCGCGGAAGGCGGCAAGCTTGCGCAGCCGAACAGCGCGACCACCATCGTCAGTAGGACCAAGACCGCACGCCGATGAGCAGGAGGCTTGTCGGGCGGCGCCACAACGGCATTCATGCCGAGACTCTATCGACGTGCGCCGTATCCAGGCACGGCTCAAGGTCAGCCGTCACCGCAAGCTGACGCCGGGGAAAAGCTCATGAGGAGCCGAGCGCCTCCCAGCGCTCTAACGCCGCCAGCAGTTGATCTTCGATTTCCGCCGAGCGCTGCGCAAGCAGCGCGGCCTTGCCGCCGTCGGTGCGGTAAAGGTTGCCGTCACTCAGCTGGGCAGTGATGGCGCTTTGCTCCTGCTCTAATTTCTCGATGAGCGCAGGCAGAGCGTCCAGCTCGCGCTGTTCCTTGTAGCTGAGCTTGCGCTTAGGCCTGAGTTCTGGGGCAGCTGGGGCAGGTACTGCGGTCACGGGCGTCGCCGCTCGCAGCTGCGGTGTACCGGCAAGCGCAGCAGCCCGTTTGGACTGGGTGACCCAGTCTTCGATGCCGCCCTCGTACTCGCGCCACTTGCCGTTTCCTTCGAAGGCAATAGTACTGGTCACGACGTTGTCGACGAAGCTTCGGTCGTGGCTGACCAGGAAGACGGTTCCTTCATAGCTCTGAAGCAGGTCTTCTAGCAGCTCGAGCGTTTCGATGTCGAGATCGTTAGTTGGCTCGTCGAGTACGATGACATTGGCCGGTTTGGCGAACAGTCGTGCCAGCAGCAGGCGGCTGCGCTCCCCTCCCGACAGAGAGCGCACAGGAGACGCGGCGCGGGCCGGTGAGAAGAGAAAGTCGCCCAAGTAGCTCTTGACGTGCTTGCGCTGCAAGCCAATCTCGATCCACTCGCTGCCGGGGCTGATGAAGTCTTCCAAGCTGGCATCAAGGTCGAGCGCCGCGCGCATCTGGTCGAAATACGCAACCTGCAGGTTCGCGCCGCGGCGAACGCTACCGGAATCAGCCTGAAGTTCGCCGAGGATCACCTTCAGGAGCGTCGTCTTCCCCACTCCGTTGGGGCCTATCAAACCGACTTTGTCGCCCCGGAGAATAGTGGCCGAAAAATTTGTGATGATGGGGACCCCGTCGAATGACTTGCTCACGTCTTCAAGCTGTGCTACCAGCTTCCCTGTGAGTTGGCCCGTGGCAACGTCGAGCTTGGCTCGTCCGACGGCTTCACGACGCTCGGCGCGCGCTTTGCGCAGCAGCTTCAGCCGATTGATCCGCCCTTGGGCTCTGGTCCGGCGTGCTTCCACGCCTTTGCGAATCCAGACCTCCTCCTCGGCCAGGAGCTTATCGGCGCGGGCGGCGAGTACAGCCTCCTGAGCCAACTGCTCTTCTTTTAAGGCCATGTAGCGGCTGAAATTGCCCTCGTATGAGCGCAGTTGTCCCCGATCAAGCTCGACGATGCGGGTGGCTACCCGGTCGAGGAATGCTCGGTCGTGGGTCACAGTGACGACGGATCCTCGAAAATTCACGAGCAGATCCTCTAGCCACGCAATCGATTCCAGATCAAGGTGGTTCGTCGGCTCGTCCAGCAACAACACGTCAGGTCTAGCCACGAGCGCCTGTGCGAGCGCGACCCGCTTGCGCGTCCCGCCTGACAGCTGGGCAATCAAGGATCGCGCGGGCAGCCGCAGGCGCTGCAGCGATTCGTTCACGCGCTGCTCCCACGTCCACCCATCCACCGCTTCAATCTGCCGCTGCAGATCATCAATATCGCCGTCCCCCCGGCTGTAGTGCTCGATGAGGTCGAGGATGGGTGCTAGTCCTGCTTGAACAGCTTCGAATACTGTCATGGAAGGATCCAGCTCGGGCTCCTGGGAGACCAGTACGACGCGCAGGTGCTGCTGCCGATGTAGCGCTCCATCATCCAACTCGTCCAGCCCCGCAAGGATCCGTATGAGCGATGACTTACCTGCGCCGTTTCGACCGATCAGGCCGACCCGTTCGTTTGGCTCCAGCGAGAGCTGGGCATGGTGCAGCAGTGCGACGTGCCCGAACGCGAGTTGGGCATCCATAAGAGTCAAGAGGGCCATGCAGCCAAAGCGAAAGAGCCTAGCACCCGGAGCTGCATTTGAGGGATGTTCCAAGTATCAAAAGTCGGTATAGAATCACAGGCTTCGCTGACCAACGCCGCCGACGGGGCGGGCGCGAAACGCGAAAACCCTCGAGGTTGCCAGGATTTAAAAAAGAATGGCATAATCGCAGGCTCTGCTGAAAACGGCGGACAAGCAAAACGGTGAGTCGGTCGAAGCAGCAAAGGAAAAAAAGTTTGACCGGTCTTCAAAACTCGGTGTAGAATTCAAGGCTTCGCTGATCGCAGCAAGCAAAGCAAAATGGCTAAAGTCAGTTTGCTG
>NZ_JAEQNA010000012.1:99003-113566 GCF_016722895.1 Ramlibacter aurantiacus | reverse complement strand
CCGATCGGCTACATACCGCCGGCAGAGGCTGAGGCAAACTACTACCGGCAATTCGCCAATCAGGCCCCCACCGCGGTGGCCTGACTTAAACCAACTGGCCTCCAGGAATCTCGGGGCGATTCAAAACAGCCCTATCCGCAAGTGTGGCGGTAGCTTGTCTTCGATGATGAATCGGCCCTTGATCATCCCAAGAGTGGTCGGGTGCCCCGCCCGACGCGTGCTGCCATTTCGATAGGTCCTCTGCAGGAACGCCTGCAGGTGTTTGATCAGTTTGTCGACCTTGCTGCTGGTGGCCGCGAACGGGCAGCGCGCTGTGGACTGACCGGCTGGAGTTTTCTGTTGCGACATCGATCACCTCCAGAAAGAAGAGGTGATCGCGGAGTGAGGCGACCCGACGCGACGGGCGAAAGATTCAGTGCATTGGGCGTTCGAGAGCTGTCGTGGGTATGCGGTACCGAGTGCAACGCAGCTAGTCGATGCGTGCCGCCAACGCCGCCTCGATATCCGGCACCAGCCGGGCTGGCGCGGTCCGCGGTGCGTAGCGTAGGATGCTCCCCCCCCCCCCCACGACGGTCGATCAGGAACTTGGTGAAGTTCCACTTGATCGCGCGGGTGCCCAGAAGGCCGGGAGCCTTGCGCTTGAGCCACTTGAAAAGGGGATCTGCGCCCGGGCCAATCACTTCCACCTTGGCCATCATCTGAAAGCGGACGCCGTAATTGCGCTCGCAGAATTGCCCGATAGATTCATTGCTTTCAGGGTCTTGCCTGCCGAACTGGTTGCAGGGAAACCCCAGCACGACCAGCCCACGCGGGCCGTAGGTCTCATGCAGCCGCTGCAAACCCGCAAGCTGCGGCGTGAACCCGCAGGCGCTGGCGGTATTGACGATCAACAGCACTTGACCCCGGTATCGAGAAAGCGACACGCGTTCACCGTCGATGGACGTGACCTCGAAGGCGTAGACCGACTCGGCCGCGTTTGGGGCCGAGACCGAGGAAGAGTTTGAGCAGACGTTTGACATCGTGGTCTCTCCATTCAGAAGTTGGTTGGGTTGAGTTCAGAACTGGCGATTGCTGTGCCCACCTGGAGGCGGACGCTGGACCAAGTCCGGCAGCGGACTTACTGCATTCGAGCGTGCCATCGAGTTCGTCCTCGAATCGTCGGGCGATGCGTCGACCGATTCGACTGAAGCCATGGGGGCAGCAAGGCCGCCATCCTGGACCGCTGCAGCGTAAACGCGCATCTGAAAGCGAGCCTGCATTCCCACGCTTGTCCGTCCGCTCATTGCGAAGGCTTGGCCAAGTGTTCCCATGATTCCCTCCTTCGTTAGAGGTCGGCGTCACACGTCAGTGGGTCAGCGCCTGCGCATGCCCGAGCAGATTCCGGATCTGCGGGATCGCTGCACGGCCAGCCAACTCGCCCGCATTGAGGAACCCGGACACGTTCCCCAGGTCCTGCTTGAACTGCCCCAGGTCAGGTCGGATCACCACGTTGGCGCTGCGCGCTTCGGCATCGCACAAGCGCTGCACGGCCATGTCAAAGCAGTGACTGAGCGACTCCGCCGGAGAGCGGGCAATCCGGCTGCCGTAGCGGGGAACGTGCACATCCACCGCGATCACCAGGTCGGCACCCAATCCCCTGGCCACGGTGACCGGCATCGGCTGGACGACACCTCCGTCTACCAGATGCCTGCCGTCGAACGGCACGGGCCGCACCAGCCCCGGAACTGCCATGGACGCTTCCACGGCTGAAGCGGCATGGCCCCGGCAGATGACGACTGCCTCCCCGGTGAGAGCGTCGGCTGCTATGCAGGCGAATCGACGCGGAAAACTGCGGATGTCCCGGTCGGCCCCGATGAATGATTCGATGCCGCGCCGCGCCGGACCCAGATCGGTGAAGCCGTCGCTCCCCATGCTTGGTGTGAACAAGTCCTGCAGCTTGAGCTTGCGCAGCGCGGCCTCCATCAGATCGACCGACATGCCGGCGCTGTACATCACGCCCGCCAAGGCACCGGCACTGCTGCCGACGATCAAATCGATCGGAATGCCCTCCCGCTCCAGCGCGCGGATGACGCCCACGTGGGCGGCGCCGCGGTAGGCGCCGGCGCCCAGGACCAGACCGACGCAGGGGCGGTCGCCTGCTTCGGCATTGCGTTGCCGCACCGGCGGGGTGAGGTAGTTCAACACCAGTGGCGGCTGCTGTGCCGAGTCGACGATGGACATAGGAGGCTCCTGTCAGTCGAGGGGGCGGGGGCGGAAGTCGAACGCGGCCGCCGGCACCGGTACACCCAGCGAACGCAACTGCTGGGCGCGGGTTATCACCGCAGCCCCCAGCAGCAGGTTGCGCGCAATCTGCACCACGGTGCGGCGGCCTGGTTCGGCCAGGAAGCTGCCCTTGGTCCAGGCGTTGAAGGCCCCCATGGCCGGGCCGCACCAGATCTGGTAATCCAGCACCCGATCGGGAACGCCCTGCGTGGCCCAGCGGCTTGCCTGGCCGAGGTACCAACGGAAGACCAGTGCCATGAGATGCTTGGGATCGCGGCTCGCGCGTTCGACCTCGGCGGGGTTGCGCTCCGCGAAGAACGCCTGCGTCTGGCGCCAGATTTCGTCGAGCGGCGCTCGGAACAACTCGCTTTCCAGCTTCTCGCGCTCGGGGACCGGAATCGCGTCGATCGAGGGGTACTTGCGATACACCTCCCACAGCCGGTGTCCACGCACGCTGAACATCGTGCCTCGCTTGAGCACCTGCACCTTCACGCCCAATTCGAACATGTCCGCAGCCGGCGCCATGGCCACGTCTTCGATCGAGGCCTGCGCCAGCAGGGCGCGGCCCGCGGGTGACAGGCCCGACTCCAACGCGGCCTGGTTCACCGACCCGGTGACCACATAGGCCGCGCCCAGGCTGAATGCCGCAGCCAATGACTGTGGCGTGCCCAGGCCGCCAGCCGCGCCGATCCGGATGGCGCTTGCATAACCATGCCGGACCTGCACTTCGCGCACCGCGTGGGCAATGGTCGGGAACTGCGCCACCAGCGGCCGGTTGTCGGTGTGCCCACCGGAGTCCGCTTCCACCGTGATGTCGGCGGCCAGCGGGATATGCGCTGCCAGTTCTGCCTCGCGGGCCGTGAGCTGTCCGCGCTCCACCAGGCTGGCGAGAACGCCCGCTGGCGCGGGCGATGCGAACCGCGACGCGATCTCGGGCCGCGACAATTTGGCCATCAACTGGTTAGGCTGCACGATGCATCCATCAGCCCCCATGTGCAGGCCTTTGCAGGCATACCGCACCACCGCGGGTGTGAGCTGCAGGTAAGCGGACGCACAGACGCGATGGACCTGATGGCGCAACAGCAGATCCACCACCGCGTCCTCCGCGCCAGGGTCCTGCAGGTTGTGGATCAGGTTCACGCCCCAGGGCAACCTGGGCCCACTCAATTGCGTCGCCATCTGGTCAAGCCCGCGTTCGACCGCGTGCAGCGGCAGGCCACCAGCGCCGAAGAAGCCCAGCATGCCGCCCCGGGCCATCGCAATCACCATCTCGGCCGTGGCGATGCCGGTGGCCATCTCGCCGGCGATATAGGGGTACTGCACGCCATGTGCTCGAAGGAAGCCTTGATCGCCCAGGCGCTGCGGCGCCGCAGCGGGCAAATTCCAAAGGCGTTCGAGTCCTGCCGGTAGTCGCACATCCGTATCGCCGGCCAGCAGGCCGATCCGGCCGGTTGCGGTGTCGCGCACCACCGAGATGGGGTCATGGGCGCGCTGGATCACTCCCGCCACCTCCTCTTCGGTGAATGCGGGCGGGATGGCGGCCTCGGCGGGGCGCTCTGCAAGGGTGTGGGTGGTCATGCGATGTCCCGGAATGTCTCGTGGTGGGTCAAGGAAAGGGTGCGCGTCTGGCGCACGTGGAAGTGGGTGGTCAGCGCAGCGAGCGCGGCGACATAGCCGGGGCGCGGCGACAGCAGCCGGATGTGGCAGTCCTCGCCCAGACCCACCGCATCGGCTTCGTCACGGCGGCGTTGCACGATGCGCACCGCGTCCCAGCCAGCGGAGATGCCTTTGCCCGCGGCCTTCACGGCGCTTTCGCGGCAGGTCCACAGGCGCAGGAAGGCATCGGGTCCGCCTTCCATTCCGGCACGCTCGCGGGCGCTGAAGAACCGGTTGGCGAGAACGGGAGCATTCGCGATCGGCCGCACCCGCTCCACGTCCACCCCCACTTCCATGCCAGCAGCCAGTGCGACCAGCAGCAGGCCGTCGGTGTGGGAGATATTGAAGAACATGGCCCGGTGGTCCTGCAAGGCTGGTTTGCCTTGCGCCAGACTCACCAGCTTCACCGACTCGGGCGCAAGCCCCAGGTAGCTCCCTAAGAGGAGGCGAAGGATGCCGCGGGATGCGACGAACTGGCGTCGCCCGATTGGCACCGCATAGCCAGCCGCCCGTTTGCGTTCGGCTTCGCACAGCGTGTCCGCGAGCGTCTGTTCAACCGATTCGGGCACTGGCAGGGGCACGACCCACAGGTCCACATCGTGCGCAGCGAGGTCTTCGCGCCGGGACGCACCGATCTCGCGATGCAGCATGTGCCGCGGCGAACAGGTTCGCTGTTCGTGCGTCGAGTGCCCAGGCCTCACGATGTCGCTCCCTCGACGATTCGCATCGTCAGGCCCTTGGCCTGGTAGATGCGCGTGCCATCCACCCACAGCCAGGCGTTCGCGCGCAGCCAAGGTCCGGCCTCGTCGCGCCCTTCTTCGCTGACCTCCAGTTCGACGGTCACCTTCCGGTTGGTGGGCAGGACTTGGCCGCGATACTTCCAGAGCAGTCGCTGGCCCACGGCAACAGGCTCGAAGACAGGTAAGCGCATGCCGGCGGCCAGACCTCGGTCTCGCATGTGGAACTGCAGCAGCTGGATCATGGCCTCGACTCCCAGCGAGCCGGGTTGAACCGGGTCCCGGTAGAAGTGGGCCTTGAAGAACCAGGCGGCCGGGTTCACGTCGAACTCCGCCACCAGTCGGCCGCGGCCACTGGCGCCGCCCTTGGGTGAATAGCCGGTCACGCGATCGAGCATCAGTAGCTGACCATGCGCCAATCGCGGCAGTGTGGGGGCGTCCCCTGCCTGGTGCAGGTCGATCTGCTGGCGTGGTTCGACGTTTTCAATGGCGTGTCGTTCCTGGGCCGTTGCCGGGATCCCCACCTGTTGCGCCAGGGACTCCTGGGTAAAGTGACCGAACGTGGTCTTCAGCACGTAAACCACTGCGTCGCCAACGCGGCACTCGACATCGAAGGATTCGATGAAGGTGTTCCCATTGCGCGCGATCGACGTGCATCGCGCCGTGGTGCGCAGGATCCCGTCGCCACGACGCACGGGGCGCATGAGTGTCCCGTCGCCGTCCAGGTTGCGGAAACGCAGGTCGGTCTCGCATTGCAGGGGCACGCCCATGTAGGCGGTGAGCCATCCACAGGGCTGCAAAGCTGCTTCCATGAGCACGGCGTAGGGCATCGTCGAGCCGTCGCCGTCGTCGTAATACCAGGCCTGGGTGGGAATGTCGTACTCCACTTCAACGGTGGTGCCGACGAGCATCGCGGCCATCTGGCCCTCGCAACGGGTGATCCGCGACATGAAGTGGTAGGGCGGAGCAGGCAGGCGCGGCAGGGTCCTGGTGCTGTCGAAGTCGGTAAAGCGGGGGCCGAAGGCCAGCGATGGCTGCCCGGTCGCGCAGTGCAGGAGCGAGGCATGGTCGAACGTGAATCCGTCCACGACCGCTGGCGGGCGGGCACCTGCGGGCAACACCGATGCGACGGTCCGTTTGAGCGGGAATCCCGGCCACAGCCGCAGCCCGAGGTTGCGGCCATGAAATGCCTTTCGGCCATCGACGGTCAACAGCACGTCGGCCCACAGGGTCGGGATGTCGCCGCCTTCGATTGCGCGGACGAGAATTTCATAACTCATGTGCCGCGCGCTGGGGACCACCTGGCCGCGGCAGACCGCCTTGAAGGTGGCGCCCGGCACCATCTCGAAGGTCCAGCCATCGCGCTCCCGGGTGTAGCCCAGGGCGGCAAAGTAGAAGGCCATCAGCTGGACGCCGGCCTCGCACATCAGCGTGCCCGGCATCGTGGGGTCGTTCTTGAAATGACCGGGAAAGAACCACTCGTCACCTCTGATGGCGTACGTGCCGCGCAGGTAGCCTCGCCCCCATGGGCCGCCGTGCGGGTCCAGTTCCTCCACGTCCTGGAACAGCTGCATGTCTCCGCCTTGAATGCGGGGCGTGCGGTGATGCGACGCAGTGGTCTCGAACCCGCGGCCGAAGCATTCATAGGGCCGGCCTTCGGCAAATGCGCGAACCTGTTCCCTGCTGAAGCTTCTCGCCGGGTTTACCGGGGGCATGGCCACATGCTGCTGAGAGGGGTCGGGGCCGTCTGTCGCCGGGTCCCAGATCACACCGCCGGCATTTTCAAGTTCGTTCTCGGTGAAGAATCCAGCCCGGCCGTTGCGGACCGACAGCCGAAGCTCGCCATTGAGGTAGCTGTCGTACTGAAAGAAGAACAGGCGCACGTCCCCGGTGCGCGCGTGGCCGGTCACCTTGATTTCATAGCGCAGCGTGTCGCCGATTCGCGGCCGCTGCTCACCGTTGAAGGTCATCTCGCAACCCAACAGCCGGTACACGCGCTCGCCCTTGTTGAACAGGTCGGCGCCCAGGTAGGAAATGAGCAGCAGGTCGGCCTGGCCGGCTTCGACTTCCAGCCCCGCCGGCATGGAGCCTTCGTGCAGGTACCAGGAATCGAGCGTGATGTCCGTCTCGGTCACGATGCGGCCCAGGCCCATCGACCCCGGTTCGCCTTCGATCTCCATCACCCGATCGGCCATCAGCAGCGGCGGCATGGGCATGCGAACCTGTCGTTCGTAGCCGTCCTGCACCTCGAAGCGAGGGCCGAAGAATTTGGACAAGCGCCCGTGGGACATCTCTTCGAGATCGGAGCGACTCCACAGGGGTGGCGGGGTGGTTTCGACGGCGGTGCGGACGAGTGCGTTCATATCGCTTTCGGGGTGGAGGAGGGTTGCGGATCGGGGTGATCGGGGTTCGGCCGTCGCGGCGCCGGGTGCGGTGTGGCCGGGGGGCCAGGCGGGCAGTTCGATGGGGGGCATGTGGGACGCGAAGCGGACCCCACCGGTCGATGGAGCGGCCTTCGCCGCGGCGCCACCCAGCCGGTCGTTGAACGCCTTCAGGTCCACCGGTACGCCCGCGGCCCACAGATGTGCGGCGGCTGCCAGTGCGTTGCGCACCGGCTGGCGTGCGTCGGCGTCCAGGGCCACCGCCAGGTGCTCGCGACCGCGCAGGATGTCGGTGATCCAGCGGGTGCACAGGTCGCGCGGGCCATGCTCGACGAACACGCGCACGCCGTCCTGCCAGGCGCGTTCCACCATGGCGTGGAAGTCCACCGGGCCGCTGGCCATCTCGAGCAAGGCGTCGGCAATGCGGTCCGCTTCGGCGCGGTAGGTGTGGCACGCCGCGGCGGTGTAGAAGCGCACGTCGGCCAGTTCGCGGGTGCTTCGGTGATGGAGCGCGCGCCAGGTGTCACGCACCTGCAGCAACTCGGGGCAGTGCACGGCCACGTCGTGGGCCACCCGCGTGGCGTGGCTGCCGCCCAGGCGCGCCACCACCCGGTCGAGCGCCTTGCTCTCGCCTCCGATGGCGCACGCGCTCGGCCCGTAGATCATGGTGAGGTAGGCGTGCCGCTCATCCCGCAGCGCTTCGCGCACGCGCTCAGGCGGCAGCGCGATGGCCCAGGCGGCCCATTGGGCTTGGGGGTCCTGCCAGGCCTGGCGCAGCAGCTCGAAGCGGCCACCGAGGCCATTGGCGTACAGCGGTGCCAGTCCGTCGAACAGGCCTTCCACACCGCTCCAGGCGCCAAGCCCCACGATCGCGTTGGTTTCACCCGAGGACAGGCCGATGGCCGCTTGGGGCTGCAGCTTCAGCACCTGCGTCGAAAGCTCGGCATGCACCTGCGACAGCAGCGAGCAGCCCGCCAGCTGCTCCAGCGGCGTGGGTTCGTGCCCGCTGCCGTCGTACATCCAGTCGCAGCCGGCCTGGACATTGCCAAGCCGCGTGGCCGCGTGTTCGACCAGGTCGGGGCAGGCCAGCAGCAGTTCACGCCCCATGCCCCGGTAGGCGGCGCCTGCCGCGGTGTACACGGCGGCCACGTCGCCGGCCAGTGGCGTCGCGTGGAAGGCCATGCCAGGCGGCACGACCGCTGCGGCAGGCCCGCGCAGGAAGTCGAGGCACGCCCGGTGCTGGCGCTCGAAGTCCGCGCCGGCGCTGGCCACGAACGCCAGCCGGGCTGGACCCTCGCCAGCCCATGATTCGGCCGACAAGGCCGCGGCCAGGGCCTGGCGGTCAGCCGCCGCGACGGCCCAGATCCGGGGCGCCGCGTCGGAGGGCGACGCGGGCAGGGCACCGGCCGGCTCGGCGCTCATGTGCACGATGGCTTGCTGGCCGTCCTGTGATCGCACGTCGACGCAAGCGGTGCGCCGCGTCCCCGGGAGCCAGGGGACGGTGGCCTGCGAAGTCAGCCGTGCACGGTGCTGGCAGGCGATCGCGGCGGCCGCCACGTGCAGAAGTCCGCTGGCTGCATGGGCATGGCCGTAACGGTGTGCCAGCTGCAGGGCGCCGGGCGCGTCGCCCAGCAGGAGGGGCTGCGACAAGGCGGTGGATGGGCCCGAGGGCGGCTCCGCCTCGAGCACCGCGAACACGGTTTCACCGTCGCGTCGCGCATCGTCGAGGCGCTTGAGCACCAGGGCCACGACCGCATCGCCGGGAACCGCCCGCCCGGGACCGCTCAGGGCCTTGGTCGTTGCGGCGCTCACCGGCTCGCAGCAGAGGTCCACGGCCGTGACGATGGCTGCGTCCAGCTCGCCATCCCGCAGGGCCCGCGCGGCGATGTCCAGGGCCCGCAGGCCCGAGAGCTCGTCGGCGAAGACGCTGTAGCCGAAGCCGGCCAGCTTGAACTGCGCGTTCAGCCGGTTGGGAACGATGTTGGGAAGGGAGCCGGTGACCACGCTGGCTTTCAGGGGCGCTGCAAAAGCGTTCCTGGCCTGCTGCAGCCACTCGTCGCTCAGGTCCGGGCCGTTTGCGATGCTCCAGTCGCGCAGGCGCGCCGGAACCAGTTCACGGGCCAGTTGGCGCGCGATTTCGGCGTCACATTCCATGCCGGTCAGAACGCCGGTGCGCTCGTTGGGAAGCTTGCGCACCGTCGCCAGCGCCTCGCTGGCCGCCCTGAGCAGCACGACCTGCTGGGGCAGGCTGTCGGCCAGGTCGCGTGGCGGGAAACGGATTTCCGAAGGCTTGAGGTCGAAGGGCGCGGCCACGCCGCAGCGGCCGAGCTGTGCGTCATCCGTGAGGGCGCTGTGGCCACCGACGAGCGACCGGGCAAAGCATGCCGTATCGGCGGCCGCCGCCGCAATGACGCCTACGCCGATGATGGCCAGCGGACTCGGGATGCCCGGCGCCGGGGCGATGGCAACGGGGTGCGATTGCCTTCCCTGGTACGCCTGCAGGATTACATGGGCGTTGTTGCCGCCAAAGCCAAAGCTGCTGACCGCAGCCACCCAGGGCCGGTCGGCGGCCCAGGGCTCTTCCCGGGTGACCAGCCTGACCGGAGCCTCAGCCAGTCCTGGCAGCGGGTCGTCGACGGGCGCGGACGCAGGAAGCATGCCGGCTTCGAAGCCGCCCAGTATCTTGAGAATTCCAGCGGCTCCCGAGACGGCCAGTGGGTGGCCGATCTGGCTTTTGATGGAGCCGATGGGCATGGTGCCGACTTCCCCGTAGACCGTCCTGATGCTTGCCAACTCCACCGCGTCGCCCACCGGGGTTCCTGTCGCGTGGCATTCCAATAGGCCGACGTCGGCTGGACTCATGGCTGCGCGGTCCAGTGCCTGCCGCATGCATCGCACCTGACCTTCGCTGGATGGCACGAGCAGTCCACCGGCGCCGCCGTCGTTGGAAAGTCCAATTGCGCGGACAACGCCCAGGATGCGGTCGCCGGCTGCCTCCGCGTCGGCCAGCCGCTTGAGCGCGAGGATCACGGCACCATGCGAGGGCACCAGGCCGTTCGCCTCGCGATGAAAAGGCCGGCTTTGACCCGTGGGGCTGAGCGCCTTGAGCGCGCGAAAGCCGATGTGCAGGAACATGGCGTCTGTGCCGCAGGCGGCACCAGCCAGCATCAGGTCAGCGCGCCCGTGGGCAAGCGCGTCGCAAGCCAGCTTCAGGGCATAAAGCGATGAGGCGCAGGCAGCGTCCAGCGTGAAGGCCTCGGCCCCCAGCCCCAGCGCGCGGACCAGCAGGCGTGTCGGCAAGGCCGCCATGTACCTGTTTTCTGGAACGACCGGGTCCGCGTTCAGCTCGCCGAGCAGCTCGGCCAACCCTTGCTGCTCCGCCCACCGTCGCATCCAGGTGGACGTGGCATCGCGGACCAGCGAAGGCAGCGGCAGGCATAGGTGGCCCAGGATGGCGCCGGTGCGAGGGTGGCCCCGCGCGCAGTCGTGGCCCGCTTCACGCAGCGCCTGTCGACTCGCGTGAAGCACCCAATGTGCGCAACGGTCCGCTTGCAGCAACACCTCTGGATCGACAGCGAAGCCGGTTGGATCGAATTCGAAGCCGTCCACGTAGCCGCCCCTGTCCGACCAGCGGATACCGTTCGCGTCCAAGGTGATCAGCGCAGGGTCCATCGGCCACGCACCTTGTGGCGGTCGGGACAACAGGTCGCTGCCGGCACGAACGTGCTGGGAGAGCGCTGCCGGGCTGTCGGCGCCCGGCAGCACGCAGCCGCGGCCGACGATCGCGATGGGCGGTTGCGGCATGTCGGACCTTAGTTGTGCGCCGCTTGCACCGGCACGCTGACCCGCGCATGCAACTGCACGCCAGCCATCCGGACGGTGAACTCGCCGCCCGTGATGACGATGTCGCAGACGGCCTGCAGCGGGTTGGCGGACCGCAACTTGAAGGAACACTTGATCCCTTCGCTGGGCGCTGCTGCGCGATGGACGGTCACCTCGCCCAGGTGTGTAGGGAGCATGGCAGAGCCACTTGCCTGGAACAGGCACCCCACAGCCAGCTGCAGCCCGCCATCCATCGCGGCCAGATCCAGCAGTGCTTCGTGACGATCCCATCCAAGCGCCCAGTCGCCGTAAAGCTCGGCCACCGCACCTTGCTCGCCCATCGCCGAGATTCGCCGGATCGCCTGCAGCTCGGGGCCATGGAACAGTGCGGGGGTGCCGTACAGCGTGTGGCCCTGAACGTCGCAGCTGCGCAGGGGGGTGCCGGCGGCGTCTGGCTCGGGGATGGGGGGCGACGCCGCGAAGTCCGCAGTGGCGCTGTAGTGCAGCACCTGGCCATCGCTGCCATGCAGTTCGCATCGCAGCTGCCGCCCGGCGCCAGGTTCGAAGCGAGCGGTGACCCGCAGCCGGGTATCCCTTTGGCCCCACTCGCGCAGCACCACACCCCGCACCACCCGCAGGTCACGCAGGGTGGGCACGCCGGCTCCCGGCATGAGGGCCATGGCCGCGCGCAGGAACCACTCGGCCACCAGCACGACAGGCACCACCGGCTCGGCGCCGATGCAGTGGCTGGCCAGGAAGGGGTACCGCTGCGGATCTACCACCACTTCGGCCGTGATGGCGCCGCGATGGCCGGTGTCACGCGCCAGCAGTTCGCGCGGCTCGCCCGCGCCCACGACCAGCTGCACCTCGGGACCGCCTTCGTTCAATTCGGCCATGAACGCAGCCGCGCCGGACCGCTGGTCGATGAGCGACACGCGCTGCGCATCGAAGTGAGCCCGCAAGGCCGGGGTGACCATGCCGCCGTCCCAGGGCCCCCAGCCGATGGAGCGCACCAGGCAGCCGGGGCGGCGCGGCGCTTCGACCAGCGCCACCTGGTTGAGCACCTCATTGGCCATGGCGTAGTCGCACTGGCCCGGGTTGCCCACTCGCGCGGCCACCGACGAGAACAGGACGATGGCCTGCAACGGGTCGTCACGCAAAGCCGTGAGCAGGTGCAGGAGCCCTTCCACCTTCGTGGCAAACACGCTGTCGACCTGTGCGAGCGTCTTGTCCTTGATCAGCTTGTCCGCGAGGACGCCTGCACCGTGCACCAGGCCCGTGACCGGACCGAACTGCTGTCGAACTTGCGTCAAGGCCTGCTGGACCGAGCCCGCGTCGCTCACGTCGGTCACGCAGTACAGCACCTGTGCGCCCGCCGCCTGCATCGCCTGCAGGTTGCTGCGCACTTCGCGCGCTGCCTGCACCGCCTGCGCCATGCGCGACAACTGCATGGGTGTGGGCTGGCGGCCTTGGGCGGTTTCGTTTGCCAGCAGGGCCCGCTTGATCTCGGGGTCGGTCAGTGCCGTCTTGACTCCGGGGGGCTCGTCTTCCAATGGTGTGCGACCCAGGATGGCGATGCGAGGCTTGAGCCGCGCCAGTTCCTGCAGGCAGATGGCGGTGACACCGCGGGCACCGCCGGTCGCGACCACCACGCTGCGTTCATCGACCACGCATCGTCCTGCTGGGGCGGCACAGAGTTCCGTGCCCAGGGTCAGCCGGTCGCTTCGTGCGGGCAGGCCCACCTCGCGCTCGGCGCCACCCTGCAGCAGTTCATGCACCACCGCCTTGGCCAGCGCGGCGGGGGCGCGGCCGCCCACCTCGAGGTCGATGGCCTTCACCGCCGCCTGGGGCCATTCGTTGGCGGCGGTTCTGGCCAGTGCGGCAATGCCCCCGAGGTAGGCGCGGTCACCGGCGCGGCCGGTGAGGCCGAAGTCGCCGCCCGTGTCCTGCACGGTCACCAGCAGCCCGTCGCGATCGGACAGGCGAGGGGACATGGCGTGCACGAACTCGAAGGCGCGGCGGTTGGCCTTGAGTGCTTCGGGTGCGCTGGTGACCGCCTGCAGGCCCGACAGGACGATGAGTCCGGTGCATGCCGTGGAGGCTGCCGGGTCGGTAAGCAGCCGGGCGGTGATGCCCTGCGTCTGGAGGGCTTTCACCACCAGGGGGGCGACACCCTGTCCGTCGTCCGTCACGCCGATGATTGCGCCGGGTTGATGCAGTCCGGGCATCGTGAACCCGGCGGCCGCCTGCGGAACCGCCCGTACGGCGTGCCGGGGCAGCAGGTTCACGACAGGTGCGGCTTGCGTTGCGGGCGGCGCGATGAAGGCGGGATTCGTCGCTGCCTGCGGGGCCGCTGCCGCGGTGGCGGCCGAACCGCCCATGAAGCCCAGCACATCACCCAACGTGTTCAGCGCAGCCAGTTGCGAGGGGGCGACTTCGGGCAAGCCGGGCATGCGTTCGCGGAAGGCCGAGAGGATTTCCACGCGCTTGATCGAGTCGATGCCCAGGCCCGACTCGAGTTCGAGCGACAGGTCCAGCATGTCGGTGGGGTAGCCGGTTTTTTCGGAGACGACGGCCAGGAGGGTGGTGCGCAGGGCTTCGCTGGACCCAGCCCCTTCCGTTCGCCCTGAGCCTGCCCCCTCCGTTCGCTCTGAGCTTGTCGAAGGGTTCGTGAAGGCTTCGACGAGCTCAGCCCGAACGGAGGGGGTGGGCGCGCCTTGAACCACCTCACTTCGAACAGAGGTGTTCGAGCCTGCGAGCTGTGGAGCCGGCGCCGCAGGCGCCGCCCCCTGCATGAACGCCAGCACATCACCCAGCGTGTTCAGCGCAGCCAGCTGCGACGGCGCCACCTCCGGCAGCCCAGGCATGCGTTCCCGGAAGGCCGAGAGGATCTCCACGCGCTTGATCGAATCGATGCCCAAGCCGGATTCGAGTTCGAGCGACAGGTCGAGCATGTCGGTGGGGTAGCCGGTTTTCTCGGAGACGACGGCCAGGAGGGTGGTGCGCAAGGCTTCGCTGGACCCAGCCCCCTCCGTTCGCACTGAGCTTGCCCCCTCCGTTCGCCCTGAGCTTGTCGAAGGGTTCGTAAAGGCTTCGACGAGCTCAGCCCGAACGGAGGGGGTGGGCGCGCCTTGAACCACCTCACTTCGAACAGAGGTGTTCGAGTCGGCGAGCTGTGGAGCCGCCCCCTGCATGAACGCCAGCACATCGCCCAGCGTGTTCAGCGCAGCCAGCTGCGAGGGGGCGACTTCGGGCAGGCCGGGCATGCGTTCACGGAAGGCGGAGAGGATTTCCACGCGCTTGATGGAGTCGATGCCCAAGCCAGCTTCCAACTCGAGCGACAGGTCCAGCATGTCGGTGGGGTAGCCGGTTTTTTCGGAGACCACGGCCAGGAGGGTGGTGCGCAGGGCTTCACTGGACACAGCCCCTTCCGTTCGCCCTGAGCCTGCCCCCTCCGTTCGCCCTGAGCTTGTCGAAGGGTTCGCGAAGGCTTCGACGAGCCTGTCCTGAGCTTGGTCGAAGGGCTCAGCCCGAGCGGAGGGGGTGGGTTCGTTCGCCGCAGGCGCCGCCCCCTGCATGAATGCCAGCACATCACCCAGCGTGTTCAGCGCAGCCAGCTGCGAAGGCGCCACCTCGGGCAAGCCGGGCATGCGTTCACGGAAGGCCGAGAGGATCTCCACGCGCTTGATCGAATCGATGCCCAAG
>NZ_JAEQNA010000012.1:0-98903 GCF_016722895.1 Ramlibacter aurantiacus | reverse complement strand
GTGGTGCGCAGGGCTTCGCTGGACCCAGTCGTCTGCCCTGCAGCCGCCCCCTCCGTTCGCCCTGAGCTTGCCTGTCCTGAGCTTTGTCGAAGGGTCGAAGGGTTCGCGAAGGCTTCGACGAGCCTGTCCTGAGCTTGGTCGAAGGGCTCAGCCCGAACGGAGGGGGTGGGTTCGTTCGCCGCAGGCGCCGCCGCCTGCATGAACGCCAGCACATCACCCAGCGTGTTCAGCGCAGCCAGCTGCGAAGGCGCCACCTCCGGCAGCCCAGGCATGCGTTCGCGAAAGGCCGAGAGGATCTCCACGCGCTTAATCGAATCGATGCCCAGGCCAGCTTCCAACTCGAGCGACAGGTCCAGCATGTCGGTGGGGTAACCGGTTTTCTCGGAGACCACCGCCAGCAGGGCATCGCGCAGCTCTGGCGAGACGTCGGCGCGAACATTGGGCGGGGCTGGATCGGGTATGGCCACTTCAATGGCGGGCGGTACAGGCGTGCTCGACACAGCCGCCGCCACGGGCGCTGCAGCCTGCGCCGCCGGCGCCTCGTTCAGGTGATGCATCCACTGCTGGAACTCCAGTTCCGCAGCTGCTGGCGATGCAGCATTCGCCGCGCCAAGTGCCACTGCCGGAGGTTCGCTGGAAGCGCGTTGGGGGAGGGTTCCCGGTGGCGGCGGATAGGGGCGGCCGTAGTTGACGCCGAGGATCGGCACCGTCAAGGGCGGCTTCTTCCCGGCAGGTGCCGCTGGTTCGGCGTACTCGCGCCACAACTCGGCGGGCCGCATGGGCACGCCAGCCGCGGCAAGCTTGGCCAGGGCCTGGCAGAACATGAGGACCCCATCCACGCCCGCGCGGTCCAGGCTGATGGCCAGGTGCGGGCGGCCACTCAGGGTCTGCTCCACAAAGGACGAGAGCGCGCCGCGCGGCCCCACTTCCAGGAACACCCGCACGCCGGCGGCATACAGGTTGTCGATCTGCTCACTAAACCGCACCGGCGAGGCCAGTTGAGCGGCCAGCTGGCGCCGGATGGCCTCCGGCTCGGCCGGGTAAGGCTGCGCCGTGGTGTTGGCGTACACGGGCAAGCTCGGTTGCCGCACGTCCAGGCCCCCCAGGAAAGCTTGCAGGGGTTCAACGGCGGGGGCGACCAGCGGTGAATGGAACGCGGTGCTCACCGGCAAGCGGCGGAACTCCACCTGGCGCTCCGCCAGCCAGGTCTCCAGCCGCTCGATGCCTCTGAGGTCGCCCGAGAACACCAGCTGTGTGGGCGTGTTGCGGTTGGCGGCAACCACGCCGAATCCGCTGGCCTGGACCTGCTGTTCGAGCCCGGCGGGCCCGTTCATCACGGCGGTCATCGCGCCGGGCACGGTCGCGGCACCCGACATCAGCTCGCCACGGCGGCGCGCCACGCGCAACAGGTCGTCTGCGGAGAGACTGCCCGCCGCGGCCAGCGCGGTGAACTCCCCGAAGCTATGGCCGGCCACGGCCGACGGCTCGATGCCGACCTGCCGCAGCAGCGCCAACTGCGCCAGCTGCACAGCCCCGATGGCGGGCTGTGCCCACTGTGTCTCGGTCAGCAACCGTTCCTGTTGCGCGCGCTCCTCATCGCTGAACGAAGGAGGAGGGAAGACGACGCCGTGCAGGCCGTTCGGGCCCCAGCCCAATCCGGCGGCACGGTCCCAGACCTCGCGCGCGGCATCGAAGCTCATGGCGAGGTCGCGGCCCATCTCCAGGTACTGGCTGCCCTGCCCGGAGAACAGGAGGGCCACCTGTCCCAGGGATGCGCCCACGCCGTAATGCACCTGGCCCCCGGGCAGGGCGAATGGCTGCTCGGGCTGCCGCTCGATGCGGCCCAGCGCCTGCGTCATGGTGGTGGCGGCATCGTCGCACGAGACCACCAGGGCCAGGCGGTGCGAACCCTCGGACCAGGCCAGGAGTGACTGGTTGGCGGCGTGGGCAACGACCTCTGGCCGCAGGTCGAGCGCGCGGCACCGCTCGATCAGCTGGGCGGCCGATGAGGCGGACACCAGCAGCAGCTCGTGGCCCTGGGTGCGCAGGCGGGGGCGCCGGGGCGCCGGGCCGGTGTACTCCTCCAGCGCGGCGTGGTAGTTGGAGCCGCCGAAGCCGAAGGCGCTGACGGATGCCCGGCGCGGGTGTGATGAATCGCGAATCCACGGGCGAGCACGGGTGTTCAGGTAGAAGGGACTTGCTGGCAGGTTGAGCGCCGGGCTGGGCTGGTCGACCTTGATGGTGGGCGGCAAGACCTTGTGGTGCAGTGCCATCACCGCCTTGAACAACCCGGCGATGCCGGCCGCAGCCTTGGTGTGGCCGATCTGCGATTTCACCGAGCCCAGGGCGCACCAGCCCGTTCGTCCGGTTTCAGCTTCGCCAAACACCCGGGTCAGGCCCTGGAACTCCGCCAGGTCACCTGCGCGCGTGCCGGTGCCATGGGCCTCCACCATTTCAACGGTTTCGGGTCCGTAGCCCGCGACTGCATAGCTACGGCGCAGCGCCTTGGCCTGGCCTTCGGCCACCGGCGCGTAGATGCTCTTGGACTGTCCGTCCGAAGACGTGCCCAGGCCCCGTATCACGGCATAGATGCGATCGCCGTCGCGCTCGGCATCGCTCAGTCGCTTCAGCGCCAGCATGCCCAGCCCTTCACCCAGCATGGTGCCGTCCGCGGCCGCCGAGAACGGGCGGCAGTCACCCGTGGGCGATAAAGCCGGTGTCTTGCTGAAGCAGGCGTACATGAGCGGGTCGTTCAGCGCGTCCACCCCGCCGGTGATCACCAGGTCGCTGTGTCCGCTTTCGAGTTCGAGCAGGGCCAGGTGCAGGGCCGCGAGCGAGCTGGCGCAGGCTGCGTCGATCACGCAGTTGGTGCCGGCCAGGTCGAAGCGGTTGGCAATGCGGCCGGCGACCACGTTGCCCAGCATCCCGGGAAAGGAGTTCTCGTTCCAGGGAACGTACTGATTGGAGATGCGATCGCAAATGGCGGTGACCTGCGCGTCGTCGAATCCATGCTGTCGCAGCGCATGGGCCCAGACCGGGCGCTGCATGCGAGCGCTGAGTTCGGTGACCAGTTCGGTGGCCGAGGCGACGCCCAGGATCACGCTCATGCGGCTGCGATCCATCTTGGAGAACGAGGTGCCGGCGGCGTCGTGCAGCACCTGCTTGGCCACGAGCAGCGCCAGCAGTTGCGCCGTGTCGGTGGAAGGCAGGTTGGCCGGAGGAATGGCGAATTCCAGCGGGTTGAAGTCGCTGGCCTGCAGGAAGGCGCCGCGCTTGGCGTAGATCTTGTCGGGCGCGCTTGGATTGGGGTCGAAGTAGTCTTCGATCAGCCAGTGGGTGGGAGGCACGTCGGTGACGAGATCGCGCCCGGCCAGGATGTCGCGCCAGAAGCCGATCTTGTCGGCCGAGCCGGGAAACAGGGCGCCAAGTCCAACGACGGCCACAGGCGTTGCAAGGCGGGCCGGGCCCGCAGGAACTGCATGCATGGAAACCTCCAGAACGATTGAGCAGGTCACCGCATGGACAGCGTGCGGCGGAGAACGAAAAAACGAGTCGGGGAGATCAGTTCCCGGGCGGACCCGAGGAAGGGCAGGGGAGAGGGCAACGCGTGCGCGCTCGATGAAGGTAGATAGGCAGGAATTCCGTGGGCACGAAGCTCTTCTCCCGTGATTGGGTACTGCGGATCTCTCCCTGAGACCGGTGTGGCGTGCTCTGAAGGCCGCTCACAAGTTGCAGCTCATTCTGAACATAAAGAAAGCATTGAGCAAGCTTTCTAACTATTTTGTTGGCGTTGTCCTATTGACTCGCCGCCCGATGCTGGTTCCGTGTTCTCGGGTTGGGCTCTCTGGAGCCGACACTTGCATCACCCGCATCCAGCCTTGCCCGGCCGGTGCTGGTGTCGTGGGATTTCTCTGACGTGGTTGGATCCGCTAGAGGCGGTGGGGGCCGGCGGTTCTGTGATCAGCGTGCGTCGCCAGGCGTTGGTGGTGACGCCCTGGTATGCGGCGACCGTGAGTACGCGCCGGGGTGTGGCCTGCGTCGCAGCGCGCCTCGGGCTCCTTCACACCTGGCGCCTTGATCGAGATGGCGCAACTGGCGCACCGGCAGCATCAGGAGCTGCAATGGCAGTTGCGCCGTGCGGTGGAAGGGGCGCAGCCGGAGCAAGCCCTCGTGTGCCGGCTCCGGTTGGCGATGGCTAGTACAGGGGTCGCTGAACCTGATGGCTGAAGGGGCAGCCGGACTCATCTGGCAGTCGGCGAACACCAGGCAGGAGTTTGTCGACGACCAGAGTTAGGAAATTCATGGTGAAGTTGTCGGCGCTGCAGTAGGAGAAATAGCCGGCGCTGGATTTTGCAGCGGCCTGCATCTTCAGCACGACCATTCGTCCAGCATCTACTGCGCATGGCAGTACCCCGTTCAGGTCGGTTCTCTTGTTTGTGATCCTGATCGACTTCGAAGGGCCGAGCTTGTGTTGCGCGCAGAAGGCGGCGGGCGACCAATTTCCTGAAGCCAGCATCTGCCTGAATACGGGATTGTTCTGGTTTTTCTTGATGATGGTCAGCCCGTCCCAGATGTCTAGCGTTGCCGCGCTCTGAAGGTAAGCTTCGGCATTCATGTGCGTTGCCTCTTCGAGTAGCTTCTTTGCGGCTACCAGTTCTCTCTTCTTGGGAAACAGGATGCTCCTGATCTTCTGTTTGTCGACGGAGCGGATTGTCTCGACCGCCTTGATGTACTCCGGCGTGATCTCAATCCCTTTGACCCACTGGCCCAGAACAAGGGTGAGGAACTCGTTCTTGGCCTCGCGCTCCAGGAGCTTGTCCCCTTCCCCCCCCCCCCCCCCCCCCCGCGCAGATACCTCAAGAGAACAGAGTCGTCGATGCTTTCGATGGCGAGCCGCAGGGCGTCATCTGCCTGCTGGCGCTGCTGCTTCTGATGCGCGATGCGCCGTTCTGTAAGGGGGTGGGTGGTGTCGTCCTGGTAGGGATAGAACAGCAGTTGTCGGCCTCGACTGTCGTGATGTTCGAAAGCGAATGACATCAGGTAACGGACCCTGGAAGGCTTGAACCTGGTCTTGTGCTCGTTCGATAACCCAAACGACAGGTCTCCGGATCTGACTGCGGTGATGATGTCCTCCTCTTTCTCGAGGGCAATTGGGATGGCGGGCAGGAAGGCAGACAAATACTTCATGGGTAACGGCTCCTTTGATGAAGGTGACGGTTATTTTCTGGATGAGTTTCGGTGATTCGGCCATTGCAGTCAGGCGTATCGATGCTCATGGCGTTGTCCGCGAACAGGCTTCGGCGCCATGCTGAAGTGCCGCTCCACCAGACGCCAAGAGTACTCAAGCGTCATCGAATGTGAATTGCCGGCCAAGTACTCCCCCGTGTACCAGGTTCGGTTGCGGCCCTGCAATTGCTCGAACTGATCGTAAATGCCGGATGCGAGATCTTCAATTCCGAAATGCGAGTTGAACTGCGGCCAGAACACCTTGTCGATCCAGCGGATGTCGTGGGCGCCGAATACCTTGACCAGAAGGCGCTCAGACTCCTGGAGAGCGGCATCGATGCCGTCGAGGCGGTCATGGCCCACGATGCCGCAATACAGGCGCAGCGCGTCGGTGCCCGTGCCCTCGATCAATGCGTGGCAGTGGAAATCGCATAGGGCGTGCGGCGCGTCCGCACGCTCGGCCTGGTCCGTGAAGACGTAAACGCCCCGGGGTTCGGGAATGCCACGGGCCAGGAAGCACACGCGCCAAGTGGGTCTGTTGCGAACCCGCGCATACAGCGTCGTTTCTTCGACGTCGCAATCCATGGCAGCAGCCACCTTGCCGGGTGGGCACGCAATGATCAGGTGGTCGAATTCATAGTCTTGCCCGTTGCAGGTGATGTGGACGCCCTCGTCGCTGCGGCGGATGGCGGTGATCTCGGCCCGGGTCATCACGTTGAGGCGTCGTGCCAGGCGAGTGAGAACCTCCTGGTAGCCCTCGCGAACCGGCAACCACACGCCCATGGTGTAGCGCAGGGGCGGGTTCAGCGCGAACACAAAGCTCTTGAGTGATTGCACCAGGCTGCGCGGGTCGGCCGCGTCTTCGTGGATGCCACCATGGGAACTGATGGACGACAGGGCGCGCAGCAGTGGCCCGATCAACTTGAAGTCGCAGGCCTTCATCCACTCGGCTTCCGACATTCGCAGCAGTTCAGGAGAAAAGCCGTGCGCATGGCCTGGCCGTGCGAGTTTGCGAAAGCGCAGGATCCACGGGATCAGCCGCGCGAAGTCGCGCATCTGGGTGAGTTGCCGGCCCAGGGGTTGGCCGGTCAGCCGGTGGCGCAGGAAGTCGGCCGAGTACTCGCCCGTGTGCGTGTCCAGGAAGCGGAAGTGGCAGGGCGTGCCGGGCCGTATGCCTTCACCCAGGTCGCTGCCCAGATGCAGGTGCAGTTCCTTGATCAGCTTGAACAGCTTGCGCGAGCTGAAAGGCTGGCCGCTGCCCATGTCATAGGGAATACGGCGACCGTCGGGAGCGTCGTAGGTCCGGGTCAGCGCCATGCCGCCGACACGCGCCTGGCGCTCGAAGACAAGCACTTCGTGCCGGCCCGTGCGTCGCAGCGCTTCGGCGGCGTACAAGCCGGAAGGCCCGGCGCCGATCACCGCGACTCGGGTCATGGGCGCACCAGGGGCGCGCATCAGGAGGGGAACTTGGCCAAATCGCGTGTTGATCATCGGGTGCCGTCCTGTTGGTGGGGCCGGCGGAAACTCGCCTGCCACAGACGGCAATATACATACTTACTGATTGCTTGCAATTCTTTCGATGGACAGAGTGGGTCATTCGCGAGGAGGCGGAACCAGCGCGTAGAGGGCGGTTACTGAGCGGTCGAATGTCAGCTGCCCTTCAGGCTTTGATGCGAGGTGTTGCTGGCATTTCTTCGTGGCCCGAGTCCGGCGCCTGCGTATCCCGATCGTCCAACAGAGTTCACCCATGCAGAAAAACCAACCCGCGCCTTCACCACAGACTGCCGTCTGTCCCTTCGGTCGAACAACGAGCAAGGTCGACAAGCTCATCAAACGGTTGCAGGACTTCCTGGGCAGGACTTACCGGCCCGGCGATGCGCGACGTGCGGGTATGGCCACGACGCTGGGCCTGGCCAAAGGAAGGTTCACCGTCGACGAGAACGTGCCGGTTCACTTGCGTGCGGGCGTGTTCAGCCAAGGACACAGTTTTCCGTGCTGGGTGCGCTTTTCCACCTCGAGCGAGCGGATTCGTAGCGACAAGGAAAAGCAGGTCCGCGGCTTGGCGATCAAGCTGCTGGGTGTTTACGAAAGTTCGGGGGGGGGGGGGCGTCTCTCTGAAGACGAGCACTGCACACAGGATTTCACGTTTCTGTCCCAACCGTTCGTGCCACTCGGAACCCTGGATCGTTTCGCTGGTATTGCGCCGTTCTTTCTGAGGTTCAGCACATGGGGCGGTCTGCTGTGGCTGATGATGCATGGGCACTTCGACATCATCCGGAAGACCGCGGGCAACATCCACCATGACTCAAGCCCGCTGGACATTGCCTACTGGAGTTGCGTGCCTTACCAATGCGGTGAGCGCCACGTGGTCAAGTGCAAGCTGCAGCCGACCTCTGCGTTCCGCAGTCGTCTGCCTGCGAAGCTGACCGACGATTACCTCAAGGAGAACCTTGCGCGACACCTGGCCGAGCATCCCGCCAGCTTCGATGTGTTCGTGCAGTGCTATCGGAACGATGCAAGCACGCCCATCGAAGATGCAAGCGTCGAATGGCCCGAGGATGTGAGCCCCTTCGTCAAGGTGGCGACGCTGGAGCTGCCGGTCCAGTCCGTGAACGCGCCTTCACGGAAACAGCTGGCCGAGGTGATCGCCTTCTCTCCCGGCAACTCGCTGATGGCCCATCGCCCAGTGGGTGAACTCAATCTGGCGCGGGTGCAGATCTATCGCGAGTTGGCCCGCTACCGCCATGCCCGCAACGGGAAGGCGCGCGTGGAGCCGAGGGCCGAGGACTTCGACGCGGCCGAGTGAGCTCCAGCCGGGGACAGTCGTGGCCGGCGGAATACATCCATCGCCGCGCCATCCCATCCGGAACTACGAATAGGGCCGACGTTACCGGTGCAGTTTTACCGTGATGACGTGAGTACGCCCATTCACGACGCGAGTGTCGAATGGCGTGAGGAGGTGAGTCCCTTCATCAAGGTGGCGACTCTGGAGCTGCCAGTGCAGGCAGTCAACGCGCCATCGCGCAAAGATTTGGACGAGCGGATCGCCTTCTCCCCTGGCAACGCACTCATGGCCCACCGGCCGGTCGGCGACCTCAATCTGGCCCGCGTCCATCTTTATCGAGCGATGGCGCACGAACGTCGTGCGCTACACGGGTTAAAGCCCATCGAGCCGAGGGCCGAGGACTTCGACGCGGCCGACTAGCGGGGTGCGACTGCGGCTAGCTTTCCCGCCGCAGCGCCGGGAACAGGATCACGTCCCGAATACTCGGGCTGTCCGTCAGCAGCATCATCAGCCGGTCGATGCCGATGCCGCAGCCCCCGGCCGGCGGCATACCGTATTCCAGCGCTCGCACGAAGTCATGGTCGAAGAACATGGCCTCGTCGTCGCCTGCGCTCTTGGCATCCACCTGCGCAGTGAAGCGCGCGGCCTGGTCTTCCGCGTCGTTCAGCTCCGAGAAGCCATTTCCGAACTCCCGCCCGGTGATGTACAGCTCGAAACGCTCGGTGACCTCGGGCCGCTGGTCGTTGGCGCGGGCCAGGGGCGAGATCTCGGTGGGGTGCTCCATGATGAAGGTGGGCTGCCAGAGCTTTTCTTCCACCTTCTCCTCGAAGTACATCACCTGCAGGCTGGCCAGGGACCGAGTGGACAGGCGATGCTTCTCCTCGGACGAACCCAGCTTCTTCAGCTCGGCGATGAGCCACTCGCGGTCGTCCGCACGGGGGCCGGCTTCGGTGTGGCGGTCGATGGCTTCGCGGATGGTGAGGCGCTCGAAGGGCTTGGACAGGTCCACCGGCTTGCCGGCATAGACCAGCTCCATCGTGCCGGTGGCCTTGAGCGCGGCGTCGCGCACCAAAGCCTCGGTGAAGTCCATGAGGTCGCGGTAGTTCCAGTAGGCCGCGTAGAACTCCATCATGGTGAACTCGGGGTTATGGCGCACCGAGATGCCTTCGTTGCGGAAGTTGCGGTTGATCTCGAACACGCGCTCGAATCCACCCACCAGCAGCCGCTTCAGGTAAAGCTCGGGCGCGATGCGCAGGAACATCTCCTGGTCGAGTGCATTGTGGTGCGTGACGAAGGGCCGGGCGTTGGCGCCGCCGGGGATGGAGTGGAGCATGGGCGTCTCCACTTCCAGGAAGTTGTGCGCCACCATGAACTCGCGAATGCCGGTGATGGCCTTGCTGCGCGCGACGAAGCGCCTACGCGCCTCTTCGTCGGTCATGAGGTCCACGTAGCGCTGGCGGTACTTCACTTCCTGGTCGGCCACGCCGTGGAACTTGTCGGGCATGGGCCGCAGGCTCTTGGTGAGCAGGCGGATGCTGGTCGCCTGCACGGTGAGTTCGCCCGTCCTGGTCTTGAACAGGGTGCCCTCGCAGCCCACGATGTCGCCCAGGTCCCAGTGCTTGAAGGCGGCGTAGGTTTCTTCGCCCACGTTGTCGCGCGTGATGTAGACCTGCATGCGACCGGTGGCGTCCTGCAGGGTGGCGAAGCTGGCTTTGCCCATCACGCGCTTGAGCATCATGCGGCCGGCGATGCGCGCCGGCACACGTTCGCCTTCCAGCTCGTCGGCCTTCTTGTGTTCGTGCGACTCGAGCAGGGTGGCCGCGTGCACGCCGGGCTTGAAGTCGTTGGGGAAGGCGACCGGTCCCCCTTGCTGCTGCTGCTCACGCAAGGCCTTGAGCTTCTCGCGGCGCTCGGCGATCAGCTGGTTGTCGTCTTGGGCGGCGTGGGCAGGCTGGATGGCGGGGTCGGACATGGGGGTGCGGCGGTGAGTTGGTGGCCGGCGTGCGGCCAAACCGGCGATTTTAGGTTTTCACGGGCGGCGCCCCGAGCGCCGAGGTCCGTCCCCGAGGCTCGGGTTCATCCGCCCAAGGTCGACTTCAGGAACGGTGCCATCGATCCGGGCGTGGTTCTGGGTGAGAAACGCTTCACCGGCACGCCTTGCCGGTCGATCACGAACTTGGTGAAGTTCCACATGATCCGTCCGCCGACCAGCCGTCCGGCCCCCCATGCCCCGGGAAGGCGGGACTTGAGGTACCTGAACACGGGATGTGCGGCCGGTCCGTTGACGTCGCCCTTGGCCATTATCGGGAAGGTCACGCCATAGTTGACCGAGTAGAACTCGAGGATGTCGTGTGCATCGCCCGGTTCCTGCGCCATGAACTGGTTGCAAGGAAAGCCAAGGATGACCAGGCCCTGGTCGGCATGCCGCTCATGCAACTTCTGCAGGCCCGCGAACTGCGGCGTGAAGCCGCAGCGGCTGGCCGTGTTCACCACCAGGACCACCTTGCCTCGGTGCTGGCCGAAGCTGTGCGGCTTGCCTTCAATGTCGGTGGCGCAGAGGTCGTGGAACTGCACGGCCCGCGAGGTCAGCTGCAGATGCCCATGCGGGCGAGCACGTCGCCCACCAGCTCCAGGCGCAGCAGCGGGTTATCCAGCTCCATCAGGCGCTGCTTCAGCCCCGTGGGAACCGGCAGCACTTCGCACCAGCGGTTGGCGACCCAGCCGCAGTCGTCGAGCCGCCATTCGTCGGGTTCCAGGGGCTGCTGGCCTGGGCCTTGTGGCTTGTCGCGGACCGAGTCCAACACTTTCTGCAAGGCCTGGGCGATGGGTTCCAGATCGGGCGGGACCGCCACGTGCAGGTCGTCGGGCAGTCGCTCGACATCGGCCACCCAAAGGCCGTGCTTGAGCCGCTGGCTGGATGTGACACGGAAGCGCTGGGTGCCGCGCACGCGGACCATCATCAGGCCGGCCTGTGGTCGGGCGAGTTCTTCGATCTCGGCCAGGGTGCCGACGTGGGCCAGTGTCTCGGGCGGAGCGCCCGCCTGGCGCACCTCCTGGCCCTGGGTCAGCGCCACGATGCCGAAGGGCGCGCCGGCCTTGTGGCAGCGGGTGATCATGTCGAGGTAACGCACCTCGAACACCCGCAGCGGCAGGACCCCGCCCGGGAAGAGCACTGTTCCGAGCGGGAACAAGGGAAGCGACTGCAGGGTGAGGGCGGACGACACGGAAGCTCCAGAACGGCTCGCTATGATCCCACGACCTTTCCACGGCCGGGCCCATGCTCTACGAAATCTTCTCGCTGCTCCTGAACGTCGCGGCCACCCTGTTCGGCGGTGCGTGCCTGCTGCGGCTGTACATGCAGCACCAGCGGCTGTCCTTCGGCAATCCCATCGGGCGCTTCGTGTTCGCGCTCACCAATTGGCTCGTGCTGCCGCTGCGCCGGGTGCTGCCGGCCGTAGGCCGCTGGGACACGGCCAGTGCGGTGGCGGCGTACCTGATCGAGCTGCTGCAGGTGGTGCTGATATGGGCGGTGCTGGGCGCCGCCACGGCCAGCGCGGTGTTGCTGCCCCTGCTGGCCGTGTTCGGCCTGCTGCGGCTGGTGATCTCGTCCATGACCGTGCTGGTCATCGTGGGTGCGGTGCTGTCGTGGGTGCGGGCGGATTCGCCGATGGCCGATCTGGTGGAGCGCTTGTGCGCTCCCTTGCTGCGGCCGTTTCGCCGCGTGATCCCGCTGGTGGGCGGGATTGATTTGTCGCCGCTGGCTTTGCTGGTGCTGCTGCAGGTTGTGGGGATCGTGCTCAATGGGTTGCAGCACGCGGTTACCTGAGAACCTGTGTCGGGGGCCGCGTAGGGCATGAGGAAGACGCGGCGCCGCACCCACTCCGTTCTCCCAAAGCCTGCCTGTCCTGAGCTTGTCGAAGTGTCGAACGGCCCGTCGCGCGGTGCAGGCTTCGACAGGCTCCCAACAAACAGCCTTCGCTCGACACACCAACTCCGTTCGGGCTGAGCTCGTCGAAGCCCCGCCAACCCTTCGACAGGCTCAGGGCGAACGGATGGGTAGGCCCACTAACTGTTTGTCCCCTCAATGCCTTTCGTCGCCCTCGGCGGCGAATACAAGCTCAGCCCGAACGGGTGTGGTGATCGAGCGCGAACGGCTTCGACGGGCTCAGCCCGAACGGGGGGGGTCTGCTCACCAGGCTTCGACAGGCCTGTCCTGAGCTTTGTCGAAGGGCTCAGCCCGAACGGATTTTGCTGGCGCGTGTCCCGGCCGTCCCGGCGTCAGGCCACTGCGTCAGCCGGCTGGCGCTGCAACATGGCCAGCGCGCTGGCAATCGTCTTGCGAAGCTCGCGCCGGTCGCAGATGAAATCGATCGCACCCTTCTGCTGCAGGAATTCCGCGCGCTGGAAGCCCTCGGGCAGCGTGACCCGCACGGTGGATTCGATCACGCGCGGGCCGGCGAAGCCGATCAGGGCCTTGGGCTCGGCGATGACGATGTCGCCCATGAAGGCGAAGCCGGCGCTGACGCCGCCCATGGTGGGGTCGGTCAGCACGCTGATGTAAGGCAGGCCCTTTTGCGCCAGGCGGGTGAGGGCGGAATTGGTCTTGGCCATCTGCATCAGCGACAGCAGGCCCTCCTGCATGCGCGCACCACCGGTGGCGGTGAAGCAGACGAAGGGCACCTTCTGTTCGGCGGCGGTCTCGACGCCGCGCACGAAGCGCTCGCCCACCACGCTGCCCATGCTGCCGCCCATGAAGTCGAACTCGAAGGCCGCGACCACCAGGCTGATGCTGTGAACGGCGCCGCCCATGACCACCAGCGCATCGGTCTCGCCGGTGTTCTCCAGCGCCTCTTTCAAACGCTCGGGATAGCGGCGGCTGTCCTTGAACTTGAGGGCGTCGACCGGCAGCACTTCCTGGCCGATCTCATAGCGGCCTTCGGCATCGAGGAAGGCATCGAGCCGGGCGCGGGCGCCGATGCGGTGGTGGTGCGAGCAGGAGGGGCAGACGTTCTTGTTCTGCTCGAGATCGGTCTTGTACAGGACGGTCTCGCAGCTGGGACATTTGACCCACAGGCCTTCGGGCACGCTGCGGCGGTCGCTGCGCTCGGAAGGCTGGATCTTGGGCGGGAGGAGTTTTTCGAGCCAGGACATGCGGGCTTCCTTTCGGGGAGCGATTCTAGGAGTGGTCGAGCGCTTGCCGTATCTCGGCGATGAAGCGCGCCGCAGCCGGGCCGACCTGGTCGCGCGGCTGGCCGTCGATCAACTGGATCAGTTTGGTGCCGATCACCACCGCGTCGGCCACGCGGCCGACGGCGCGCGCGGTCTGCGCATCACGGATGCCGAAGCCTACGCCCACGGGGACGGACACCTGTGCCCGGATGCGCGGCAGCATCTGTTCCACCGCGTCGGTGTCGAGGTGGCCGGCACCGGTCACGCCCTTGAGCGACACGTAGTACACGTAGCCGCTGGCCACGCGTGCCACCTGGCGCATGCGCTCGTCGGTGCTGGTGGGGGCCAGCAGGAAGATCAGGTCGAGCCCGTGCTCGCGAAGCTGCGCGGCGAAGGCTTCGCACTCTTCGGGCGGGTAGTCGACGATCAGCAGGCCATCGACACCGGCTTCGGCGGCGTCGCGCGCAAACGAGCCAGGGCCGTGCCGCAGCTCGTAGCGTTCGACGGGGTTGGCATAGCCCATGAGGACCACGGGCGTGTCGGCGTTCTCGCGGCGGAAGTCGCGCACCATCTGCAGCACCTGGGCCAACCCGATGCCCAGGGCCAGCGCGCGCTCGCCGGCCTTCTGGATCACGGGGCCGTCGGCCATCGGGTCGGAGAAGGGCACACCCAGTTCGATGACATCGGCGCCGGCATCGCACATGGTTTGCATCAGCGAGGGCGTGACATCGGCATAGGGGAAGCCGGCGGTAACGTAGGGAATGAGGGCTTTGCGGCCCTGTTGCTTCAGGCGCTCGAAGGTGGGTTCGATGCGGCTCATGCCTTGAACTCCACGCGGGCTTCACCCTTGACGCTCTGTCCCTGGCAGCTGGGCCGGCAATAGAAGTCGGCGCCGCTCAAATCGGCCACGGTGCCGATGTCCTTGTCGCCGCGTCCGGAGAGGTTGACCAGGATGCTCTGGTCGGGTCGCATCGTGGGCGCAAGCTTCATGGCGTAGGCGAGGGCGTGGCTCGATTCGAGCGCGGGGATGATGCCCTCGTGGCGGCACAGGTAGTGGAAGGCATCCAGCGCCTCGCGGTCGGTGATGCCCACGTACTCGGCACGGCCGATGTCCTTGAGCCACGCATGCTCGGGGCCCACGCCGGGGTAGTCCAGGCCCGCGCTGATGCTGTGCGTCTCGGTGATCTGGCCGTCTTCGTCCTGCAGGATGTAGGTGCGGTTGCCGTGCAGCACGCCGGGGCTGCCGCGCTGCAACGAGGCCGAGTGCTTGCCGCTTTCCAGGCCCTCGCCGGCCGCCTCGACGCCGACCAGCCGGGTCTGCTCGAACGGGATGTAGGGATGGAAGATGCCCATGGCGTTGCTGCCGCCGCCCACGCAGGCCACCACCACGTCGGGCTGGCGGCCAAACATTTCAGGCATCTGCTCGATGCACTCGCGGCCGATCACGCTCTGGAAGTCGCGCACCATCATCGGGTAGGGGTGGGGGCCGGCCACGGTGCCGATGATGTAGAACGTGTTCTCCACGTTCGTCACCCAGTCGCGCATGGCCTCGTTCAGCGCGTCCTTCAGTGTGCGGCTGCCCAGTTCCACCGGCACCACCGTGGCGCCCAGCAGCTTCATGCGATAGACGTTGGGGCTCTGGCGCTTGACGTCCTCGGCGCCCATGTACACCACGCATTCCAGCCCATAGCGCGCACAGATGGTGGCCGTGGCCACGCCATGCTGGCCGGCGCCGGTCTCGGCGATCACGCGCGGCTTGCCCATGCGCTTGGCGAGCATGGCCTGGCCGATCACGTTGTTGATCTTGTGGGCGCCGGTGTGGTTGAGGTCTTCGCGCTTGAGGTAGATCTGCGCGCCGCCCATCTCGCGGCTCATGCGGCTCGCGTGGTAGATGGGAGAGGGACGGCCGACGAAGTGCTTGAGCTCGTACTCGAATTCGGCGAGGAACTCGGGGTCGTTCTGCCAGCGCGCGTAGGCGGCGCGCAGTTCGGCTATGGCGTGGGTCAGGGTCTCGCTGACGAAGCTGCCGCCGTAGATGCCGAAATGACCCGCGGCATCGGGTTGTTCATAGGAGGTGCTCATGACGGGTGGAACCCAGGTAGGCGTCGGCCGCGCGCACGGCGGCGACGAACTGCTCGATCTTGCCGGCGTCCTTGATGCCCTTGGAGGCCTCGACACCGGAGCTCACGTCAACGGCCAGCGTGCGACAACGCGGGCCCAGACGGGCGATGCCATCGCCCACGTTTGCAGGCGTCAACCCACCAGACAAGACGAGGTGAGCGCTGACGTTTATTGGAATGCGTGACCAATCGAATGCCTTGCCGGCACCGCCGTAGCCTTCGACATGCGCGTCGAGCAGCAGGGCCTGGGCGGCGGAGAAATCGGACGCGAATCTTAGCAAGTCGAACGATTGGGACGAATCCAGGGGGATGCGCGCGGCTCGCAGGAAGGGGCGTCCCGCGGCTGCGCGTGCGCACTCGTCGGGAGTCTCGTCGCCGTGGAATTGCAGCATCGCCGCCGGGATGAGGTCGCAGGCCGCACGAACCTCATCGGGCGACGCGTTGACGAACAGCAGCACCGGCGTGACGAAGGGCGGCAGTCGGCGCGCCAACTCGGCGGCCCGCGCCGCGCTCACATGGCGCGGGCTCTTCGCGTACAGCACCAGGCCGATGGCATCGGTACCGGCCTGCACGGCGGCATCGACGTCCTGCTCGCGGGTCAGGCCGCAGATCTTGATGCGCGTGCGCAAGCCGGGGGTGTGGGTCATGTGGGGAAAGTCCTCGCGCTCGAGGCTCGGCGGAATACCGGGCCGGGCCGGTCAGGGGAGCCAATGATAAGCAGCCGCCTGGCTCGGCAGGCCCCAGGCGGGGTCGTAGACCGGGCCGAGGAAGTACAGCCCGTCGGGCGAGAAGGTGGGCGCGGCCACGCGGCGGCTGCGTGCATCCCGCACCTGTGCCATCCACGCGGGCGGCTGCAGTCCCTGGCCGACGGCCAGCAGGCAACCCATGATGTTGCGGATCATGTGGTGCAGGAAGGCGTCGGCCTCGAACTCGAAGCGCCAGTAGGGGCCGCGGCGCGAGATGTCGATGCGGGCGAGCGTCTTGACGGGCGTGCGCGCCTGGCACTCGGCGGCGCGAAAGGAGCTGAAGTCGTGCTGGCCCAGCAGGTGCGTCGCGGCTTCGCGCATGGCGGCGGCGTCGAGCGGCCGGAACACCCACCCGACGCGCCCGGCCTCGACGCTGGGGCGCACCGGCGATTCGAGCAGCACGTAGGCATACCGACGGGCCACGGCGCTGGCGCGGGAGTGGAATGCGCGCGGCACCTCCTGCGCCCATTGCACGGCGATGTCCGGCGGCAGGAAGGTGTTGGTGCCCCGCACCCAGGAGAAGGACTCGCGGCGGAGCGGCGTGTCGAAGTGGACGACCTGCATCAGGCCATGGACGCCGGCATCGGTGCGCCCCGCACAGACGGTGGAGACCGGCTGCGCCGCGAACCGGGACAGCGCCTGCTCCAGCTTGTCCTGAATGGTCTGGCCGGACAGCTGGCTCTGCCACCCTGAGTAGCCGTGGCCGGCGTAGCTGATGCCCAGTGCGATGCGGGTGGACGGCAGGGGCGGCGCAGCCATCGCGGGCGGCGCCGGGTCTGGCGGCGCGGCGTTCAACCGATGTCGGCGATGAAGCGCTGCACCTTGGCCTTGAGTTCACCGGAAGCCTCGGCGAGCACTTCTTCGGCCAGGCTGCGCGCCCCGTCGGAATCCCCGATCGCCAGGAACTCCTCGGCCAGCGAGAACTTGGTGATCAGGGCGTCGGCATCGCCCTCGCTGGAACTTGCCAGCGACGGCAGGGGTTCCAGCGCCGCGAGCGAGTCATCGGGCTGGGCGGCCTGAACCACCGGCTCGATGGTTGGCGAGGCCGTGGGCAGCACACTGTCGAGGTCGAGCGACAGGTCACCGAAATCGAAGGTCAGCGGCTCGAGTCCGGCGCTGGGTGCTTCGGCGGCGGCGACCTCAGCGGGTGCCGGCTCGGCCACCGCAGCGGAGGCGACCGCCGGCTGCGCGTCGAGTTCGAGCGCCGAGAGCGGTTCCAGGTCGAGGCCGGGCAACTCGATGCCAGGCACCGACTCGGCGAGAGCGGGCAACACGGCGGGCTCTGCCACGGGGGGTACTTCTTCGAGCAGGGCTTGGGGCGTCTCCGGCGCCGGGCGCTCCAGCACGGCCGTCGCTTCCTGAGGCGCGTCGAGCGCCACGGGGCGAGGCGCGTCGAGCGCCACGGGGCGAGGCGCGGTGCCGGCAGAGGTCGTGGTGGGCTGCGACTCGAGGAAGTCGAGGTCGAGGTCGAGCCCGCTGGGTGGCCCGGAATCGAGTTCGACCGCCTCGTCGGCTTCGTCGGTGGTGACGTAGCGGGTGCCGAGCAGGCCAGCGGCGGTCCCGCCGCCTGCGATGGCGGCGGCGCCGGCGCCGCGGCCGTCGGCCGAGCGGTACAGCGGGTTGGCCGGGTCGAGCTCGCGGCCCATGGCGCTGATCTGTCGCCATTCGGTGCCGACGCCCTGCGTCAGGGCGTGGGCCTCGCGGGCAATGGCCTCGAACGGCTTGGCCTCACCGCGCTTGGCGTGGATCTCGAGCAGCTTGGCGTGGATGGCCACGCGCTGGGGATTGATGCGCAGGGCCTCCTTGAGGATTTCCTCGGCTTGCAGGTCCCGGCCGTAGGCGAGGTAGACATCCGCTTCGGCCACGGGGTCGACGTCACCAGCGGCGTCGAGCTGGCTGGGCGAATAGACCATCGACGACGCGCTGGTCTGATTGTTCTCGGCGGTGTCGATGCGCTGGCCGCCGCTGGCTCCGAAGAAAGAGTCGGGCTGCAGGCGGCTTTCGAGGAACGAGCTGTCGACGTGGCTGGCCTTCTGGCGGCGGCGTCGGGCGCGGTACAGGACGAGTCCGAGCAGCAAGGCGGCGGCGCCGCCGGCGGCGGCAGGCAACAGGGGGTTGTCGAACATCTCTTGGAGCCAATCCGCTTCGGCCGCTGCCGGCGGTTGAGGCGCTGGGGTGGGGGCGGAATCCGGTGTCGCCGTAGCGGCAGGCGCCGGAGCTGGTTGCGCGGACAGTGGCAGGCCGGTGGAGCCGCCATCGGGGGCGGCCCCTGCGGTGCCTGTCGTCGCCGATGCCGCGGCTGCGGCCGGGGCGGCAGGGGCTGCCGAGGACGACACCGGGCCGGTACGGGTGGGGGTGGCCTGGGCAGCCGTGGCCGTGAGGCGGTTCAGCTCGGCCAGGTTGCGGTTCAGCTCGGCCAGGCGCGCGGCGGCATCCTGCGCACTGCGCTCCTGAGCGATCTGCTCTTCGGCGCCACGCTGGCCCTGGACCGACCCCTTGGACAGCGTCAGCCGGTCAGGCCTGGGGGCGACCTGCGCCTTTTCCTGGACCTCGGCCTCGAGCCGGCCCGAGGCCGTGCGGCCGGCTGTGCCGACGGCCGGGGCGTTGGCCGTGGCCTGGGCCAACTGGCGACGGTATTCGTTGAAGTCGCGGCTTTGTGCGACCAGCGTCTGGCGAGCCTGCGCGGGCGTGATGCTGGCGGCCGCTGCGGCGCTGGGCAATTCGAGCACGGCGCCGGCCTTGAGCCGATTGACGTTGCCCTCGTCGAAGGCGGCCGGGTTCCCCTTGAGCAGGGCCACCAGCATCTGGTCGAGCGAGACCGTTTGCGGCCGGTAGCGCTCGGCGATGCGGCCGGCGGTCTCGCCGCGCTGGACTTCGACCCGGGGCGGGGCGCCAGCTTCGGGCGGCCGGAGGGCGCCGCCACCGGCGGGTGCGGATGTCGCGGCTCCGGCGGGCTCGGCGGACGCAGCCCTGGGAGCAGTGGTGGAGGGCGCAGGGACGGCCGTGGTCGTGCGCGGGGCCGCGGCGACCTGTGGCGCCATGGTGGGGGCCGCGCGCCGCACTTGCGGCGGATCGAGCAGCAAGGTGAAGTCACGCACGATGTGTCCAGAGGACCAGCGGGCATCGACCATCAACTCGACGTAGGGTTCGTTCACGGGGCGCTCGGTGGCCACCCGGATGAAGTGGCTGCCGTCGGGCCGGCGTTGCAGCGAGACGCGGGCACCGGCCAGGCTGGGGTGGTACTCGAGGCCGGCCGCGCGGAAGGCGTCGGGAGCGGCCATCTCGGTGCGCAGCGTCTCGCGCTCTTGCTCGGTGACCTGTGGCACGTCGATGTCGACGCGCAGGGGTTCGCCGAGCGCGGAGTGCACGACGACACGGCCAAGTGCGAGGGCCTGGGCCTCGCCGGCACAAACGCCCATCAGCAGGGCGGCGGCCAATCCCACGGCCGTACTGCGCCAGGTAGGCGCCGCCACCGGCGAAGGCACTCGGGAGGCGTGCGGCTGATTTCTCATGATGCGGACGTGGGCCTTGTGCGGTCTTTACTACAAAGAAGATAGCATCGATCTTCGCTGCCTCACAAGGCGATGCTGCTCGACGCGCGAGTGCTCACACGCAGGCAGTGCAAGCTCGGCAATCGATGTTGCCATACGGCAACGGCCTGAACTGATGAGGTTACAGGCCGTTTCACGGAACAAAACTTGGATGCAACCGCTGCTGCGCAGCGGTTGGGAGTCAGGACTCGAGCAGGATGCGCAGCATGCGGCGCAAGGGCTCGGCGGCGCCCCACAGCAACTGGTCGCCGATGGTGAAGGCGCCCAGGTATTCCGGCCCCATCGCCAACTTGCGCAGGCGGCCGACGGGAATGTCCAGCGTGCCGGTCACGGCCACCGGAGTCAGCCCGGCCATGGTGGCTTCGCGGGTGTTGGGAATCACCTTCGCCCAGGGGTTGTCGGCCGCGATCAGGGCTTCGATGTCGGCCAAAGGCACGTCCTTCTTGAGCTTGAAGGTCAGGGCCTGGCTGTGGCAACGCATGGCGCCGATGCGGACGCAGAAGCCGTCGACGGGCACGGCGGGGGTGCCAAAGCCGGCACCCTGGCCGAGGATCTTGTTGGTCTCGGCGCCCGCCTTCCACTCTTCGCGGCTGGTGCCCCAGCCGTCCTCGCCCGGCTGCTTGCCGGCCCCGAGATCCTTGTCGATCCACGGAATGAGCGAGCCGCCCAGCGGCACGCCGAAGTTCTGCGTTTCTTCAGCCGACAGGGCCTGCTGGCGAGCGAGCACCTTGCGGTCGATTTCGAGAATGGCCGACTTGGGATCGTCGAGCAGCGCGCGCACCTCGGCGTTGAGCGTGCCGAACTGGGTGAGCAATTCGCGCATGTGCTGGGCACCGCCACCGGACGCAGCCTGGTAGGTCATGCTGGTCATCCACTCGACCAGGCCGGCCTTGTACAGGGCGCCCACGCCCATGAGCATGCAGCTCACGGTGCAGTTGCCGCCGATCCAGTTGCGGCCGCCCTTGGACAAGGCGTTGCGAATCACCGGGGAGTTGACGGGGTCGAGGACGATGACCGCGTCGTCCTTCATGCGCAGCGTGGAAGCCGCGTCGATCCAGTGGCCGTTCCAGCCTGCCGCGCGCAGCTTGGGAAACACCTCGCTGGTGTAGTCACCGCCTTGCGCGGTGAGGATGACGTCGCATTGGGCGAGTTGGGCGATGTCGAAGGCGTCCTTCAGGGTGGTCTCGTTCTTCGCCTGGACCGGGGCCTTGCCACCGGCGTTCGAGGTCGAGAAGAACACCGGTTCGATCAGCGCGAAATCGCCTTCGGCCTGCATGCGGTCCATCAGGACCGAGCCGACCATGCCGCGCCAGCCGACCAGGCCGACCCGGGGTTGTTGTGCCTTGAGAGTCATCGTCATCGCCCTTTACGAAGTAATGCTTGGGTGTTTGTTCCCCGGCTCGTCGGAGCCGGAGAGGGCGCGACGAACCAGAAGCGGTCAGCTCTTGATGGTGGTCTTGGTAATCGCGGCCACGACGGCATCGCCCATGTCGCGCGTGCCGACCTGGGTGGTGCCTTCGGAATGGATGTCCGCCGTGCGCAACCCTTGTGCGAGCACTTGCCGGACGGCGGATTCGATCCGGTCGGCGGCTTCGGGCTGGTCGAGGGAGAAGCGGAGCATCATGGCGGCGGACAGAATTGTAGCCAATGGGTTGGCGACCCCTTGTCCCGCAATGTCGGGCGCGCTGCCATGGCTGGGCTCGTACAGGCCCTGGTTCTGCGCGTTGAGGCTGGCCGAGGGCAGCATGCCGATGGAGCCGGTGAGCATGGCCGCCTCGTCCGAGAGGATGTCACCGAACATGTTGCCGGTGACCACCACGTCGAAGCGCTTGGGCGCCTTGACCAGTTGCATGGCGGCGTTGTCCACGTACATGTGGTCGAGCTCGACGTCCGGGTACTCGCGGCCGACTTCGGTGACCACGTCTTTCCAGAACTGAAAGGTCTCCAGCACGTTGGCCTTGTCGACGCTGGTCACGCGCTTGCTGCGCTTGCGTGCGGCCTGGAAGGCCACGTGCGCGATCCGCTCGATCTCGGGGCGGCTGTAGCGCATGGTGTCGAAGGCTTCTTCGGCGCCGGGAAAGTGTCCGTCGGTGGCCGTGCGGCGGCCGCGCGGCTGTCCGAAATAGATGTCGCCGGTGAGCTCGCGGATGATGAGGATGTCCAGCCCGGCCACCAATTCGGGCTTGAGGCTGGATGCATGCGTGAGCTGCTCATAGCAGATGGCGGGGCGGAAGTTGGCGAACAGGCCCAGGTGTTTGCGCAAGCCGAGGATGGCTTGCTCCGGCCGCAGTGGCCGGTCGAGCTTGTCGTACTTCCAGTCGCCCACGGCGCCGAAGAGGATGGCGTCTGCCTGCTTGGCCAGGTTGAGCGTGGACTCGGGCAGGGGATGGCCGTGTGCCTCGTAGGCGGCGCCGCCGACGGGTGCGGTCTCCATCTCGAAGTCGAGGTCGAGCACGTTCAGGACCTTCACGGCCTCGGCCACGATCTCCGTGCCGATGCCGTCACCGGGAAGGACTGCGATCTTCATGTGGTTCCTTGTTCAGCGCGTCAGGGTGTGGGCCAGCCAGGGCTTGGCGGCAAGGCGGCGCGCCTCGTAATCCTGGATCTTGCTGGCGTGGCGCAGCGTCAGACCGATGTCGTCCAACCCGTTGAGCAGGCAGTACTTGCGGAACGGCTGAACGTCGAACGCAAGCTCCTCGCCCTGCGGCTTCACCACCACCTGGCGCTCGAGGTCCACGGTGAGTTCGTAGCCGGGGAAGGCGAGCACGTCGTCGAACAGGCGCGACACGGTGCTCTCGGGCAGCACGATCGGCAGCAGGCCGTTCTTGAAGCAGTTGTTGAAGAAGATGTCGGCGAAGCTGGGCGCGATCAGCGCGCGAAAGCCATACTGCTGGATGGCCCAGGGCGCGTGCTCGCGCGAGGAGCCGCAGCCGAAGTTGCGGCGTGCCAGCAGCACCGAGGCGCCCTGGTAACGCGGCTGGTTGAGGACGAAGTCGGGATTGGGCTTGCGGCTGGCCGGATCCTGGCCCGGTTCGCCGTGGTCCAGGTAGCGCCACTCGTCGAACAGGTTGGGTCCGAAGCCGGTCTTGCGGATCGACTTGAGGAACTGCTTGGGAATGATGGCGTCGGTGTCGACGTTCTCGCGGTCGATGGGGGCGACCAGGCCCTTGTGCACGGTGAACTTGTCCATGTGATCAATTCCTCTTGAGCGCGCCGTCGACCGCGCGGTCGATCTTGGCGCCGGTGTTGTCGATGACCTGCTTGGCGCGGCTGCGCTCCAGCGGCCCGCTGACCTTCTGGTCGACCTGTTCCACTTTCTGACCGAGCTGGTTGCCGGTGCGTGCCACGGCGTTGCGCGTGTTCTCCATCGCGGCGCAGCCGGGCAGCACGAGCACGGCAGCCGCAAGTACCAGGGCCACCGCGGAACCGGCTTTGCCGGGCCGCTGGTGGCGCCCCCTCGAGGGGGAGGCGGCGAAGCCGCTTCGGGGGTGGGCCCTCATAGTTGACGGATGTCGACAAAGTGCCCGTGCACCGCGGCGGCGGCGGCCATGGCCGGCGACACCAGGTGCGTGCGGCCGCCCGCGCCCTGGCGTCCCTCGAAGTTGCGGTTGCTGGTGGACGCGCAGCGCTCGCCCGGCTCCAGCCGGTCGGCGTTCATGGCCAGGCACATCGAGCAGCCCGGCTCACGCCACTCGAATCCCGCCGCCTTGAAGATCTCGTGCAGGCCTTCGCGCTCGGCCTGCTCCTTCACCGGTCCCGAGCCCGGCACCACCAGCGCCAGCTTGACGTTGGACGACACCTTCTGCCCCAGCCGCTTGACCACGGCCGCGGCCTCGCGGATGTCCTCGATGCGGCTGTTGGTGCACGAGCCGATGAACACCTTGTCGACATGCACGTCGGCCATGGGCTTTCCCGGCTCCAGGCCCATGTAGCTCAGCGCGCGCTCGATGGCCGAGCGCTTGCTGTCGTCCTTCTCCTTGTCGGGATCGGGCACGCGCCCGTCGATGCCCAGCACCATTTCGGGCGAGGTGCCCCAGGTGACCTGCGGCACGATGCGGGTGGCGTCGATCTCCACCACGGCGTCGAACTTGGCATCGGGGTCGGTGTGCAGGGTGCGCCAGTAGGCCACCGCCTGCCCCCATTCGGCACCCGTGGGCGCGAGGGGGCGGCCCTTGACGTAGTCGATGGTCTTGTCGTCCACCGCCACCAGGCCGGCGCGGGCGCCGGCCTCGATGGCCATGTTGCACACCGTCATGCGGCCTTCCATGCTCAACGAGCGGATGGCCGAGCCGGCGAATTCGATGGTGTAGCCGGTGCCGCCGGCGGTGCCGATGCGGCCGATGATGGCCAGCACCACGTCCTTGGCCGTGACGCCGCGCGCGAGCTGGCCTTCGACCTTGACCAGCATGTTCCTCGCCTTCTTGGCCAGCAGCGTCTGCGTGGCCAGCACGTGCTCGACCTCGCTGGTGCCGATGCCGTGGGCCAGTGCGCCGAAGGCGCCATGGGTGGAGGTGTGCGAGTCACCGCAGACCACCGTCATGCCGGGAAGCGTGGCGCCCTGCTCGGGCCCGATTACGTGGACGATGCCCTGGCGCTTGGACAGGTAGGGGAAGTAGGCCGCAGCGCCGAATTCGCCGATGTTCTTGTCCAGCGTGGTGATCTGCTCCTTGCTGATCGGATCGGTGATGCCGTCGTAGCCCAGCTCCCAGCCGGTGGTGGGCGTGTTGTGGTCGGCCGTGGCCACCACGCTGCTGATGCGCCAGACCTTGCGGCCGCCCTCGCGCAGTCCTTCGAAGGCCTGCGGGCTGGTGACCTCGTGCACCAGGTGCCGGTCGATGTAGAGGACGGCGGTGCCATCGTCCTCGGTATGGACGACGTGTTCGTCCCAGATCTTGTCGTAAAGGGTGCGTCCCATGGCTGTGGTCCTGTGAGGAGAAATGTCTATGAAGCGGCAGGTGGAGGGCTGCCCAGGTGCGTGGCCAGCAGGCGCGCGGTCACGGGCAGGGTGGCGAAGTCGCGGGCCACGAGTTGCAGCTCGCGGGTGGCCCAGTCGTCGGTGAGGGCGACCGCCTGCAGCCCGCCCATGCGGCGCAGCAGGCCGAAGGCCCGGTCGGGCACGAGCCCGAGTCCCAGGCCGCTCTGCACCATGCGGCACAGCGCGTCGAGCCCGGTCACCTGCATGCGCAGGCGCACGGTGCGTCCGGCCTGGTGCGCGGCGCGGCTCATGGCCAGGTAGATGGAGCTGTTGCTGTGAAGGCCCAGGTGGTCGTAGTCCAGCGTGTCGGTGAAGGCCACCGCCGGCAGTCGCGCGAGCGCATGGCCCTCGGGCACCACCAGCACCAGCCGGTCCTGCCGGTAGGGGCGCAGGGCGAGGTCGTCGGTGGCGGTGGGCGGGTGGCAGATGCCGAGATCGCAGTCGCCCTCCCGCACTGCCCGCACCACTTCGGCGCTGAGGTGCTCGGACAGGTCGATCTTCACTTCGGGATGGCACTGGGCAAACCCGGCCAGGTCCTCCGGCAGGAACTGCACGATGGCCGAGATGTTGGCGTGAACCCGCACGTGGCCGCGCACGCCCTGGGCGTACTCGTTCAGGTCGGCCTGCATGCGTTCGAGGTTGAACTGCACCGCCTTGGCGTGGTGCAGGAAGGTCTGCCCCGCGGGCGTGAGTTCGACGCCCCGAGCGCGTCGGTAGAAGAGGGGCGCGCCCACGGCGTCTTCGAGGTCGGCAATGCGCTTGCTGGCCGCCGAAGCCGCGATGTACTCGTGCTCGGCCGCACGGCCGATACTGCCCAGCTCGCTGGCCGCCATGAACAGCTGCAGCGAGGTGAGGTCGAGGCGACGGGCAAGGTTGCGGTCGGGGGTGGCCATGGAAAGATCGCGAAATGCGAAGCCAGGGCAGATTATCCGCGCCCGATCCCACTCAGGCATCGTGAATCGAGATGGGCCTGTGCGCAGTCCGGAAACAAAAAAGCCCGCCGGAAGCGGGCTTTCGCGGAGGTCGCCGAAGCGGCGATCAGCGCTGCGCGATCGGCCTGACGTCGCGCCGGGTGGAGCCGTCGTACAGCTGGCGCGGCCGGCCGATCTTGTACTCGGGGTCGCTGATCATCTCGTTGAGCTGGGCGATCCAGCCCACCGTGCGCGCCAGCGCGAAGATGGCGGTGAACAGGCTGACCGGAATGCCGATCGCGCGCTGCACGATGCCCGAGTAGAAGTCGACGTTCGGGTAGAGCTTGCGCGAGACGAAGTATTCGTCCTCGAGGGCGATCTTCTCCAGGGCCATGGCCAGCTTGAACAGCGGATCGTTCTCGAGGCCCAGTTCGGCCAGCACCTCGCGGCAGGTCTCCTGCATCAGCTTGGCGCGCGGGTCGTAGTTCTTGTAGACGCGATGGCCGAAGCCCATGAGCTTGGTGCCGGAGTTCTTGTCCTTCACCTGCTTGATGAACTCGCCGATCTTTTCCACGCCACCGTTGCGCTGGATGTCGTGCAGCATGTTCAGCGCCGCTTCGTTGGCACCGCCGTGCGCCGGGCCCCACAGGCAGGCCACGCCGGCCGCGATGGCCGCGAAGGGGTTGGTGCCCGAGCTGCCGCACAGGCGCACGGTGGAGGTGGAGGCGTTCTGCTCGTGGTCGGCGTGCAGGATGAAGATGCGGTCCATCGCGCGCACCAGCACGTCGTTGGGCTCGTACTCCTCGCAGGGCGTGGCGAACATCATGCGCATGAAGTTGCCGGTGTAGGACAGCGAGTTCTTGGGGTAGATGTACGGCTGGCCCATGGCGTACTTGTAGGCCATGGCCACCAGCGTGGGCATCTTGGCGATCAGGCGGATGGCCGAGATCTCGCGGTGTTCGGGGTTATTGATGTCGGTGCTGTCGTGATAGAAGGCCGACAGCGCGCCCACCAGCCCGGTCATCACGGCCATCGGGTGGGCGTCGCGGCGGAAGCCGCGCAGGAAGAACTGCATCTGCTCGTTGACCATGGTGTGCATGGTGACGCGGCGGGTGAATTCTTCCTTGCCCTTGGCGTCGGGCAGCTCGCCGTACAGCAGCAGGTGGCAGGTTTCCAAAAAGTCGCACTGCGTGGCCAGCTGCTCGATGGGATAGCCGCGATACAGCAGCTCGCCCTTGTCGCCATCGATGTAGGTGATGGTGGACTGGCAGGAGGCCGTGGACAGGAAGCCCGGGTCGTACGTGAACATGCCGGTCTGCGCGTACAGCTTGCGGATGTCGATGACATCAGGGCCGACGGAGCCCGAGTACACGGGCAGGTCGACGCTCGGGCCGCCGTTGGAGAACGACAGGGTGGCTTTGTTGTCGGCGAGTTTCATGGGTCTTCCTCTTAATCAGTTCCGCAGCAGGGCCAGCACTTCGCGCACGGGCGCGTCGTCGAGCCCGGCTTGCGGTTCGGTCCTGCGCAGCAGCAGGTCCAGCAGGTCGTTGTCCGGCAGGTCCATCAGGCGCGACAGCCCGTCGGCTTGTCGCTGGGTGAGGCTGGATTCGTGCCGCTGGAAAAAGCGCTCGATGAACAGGTCGTTCTCGAGCAGGCCCCGGCGGCAGCGCCACCGCAGCTTGCTCAGTTCTCGTTCACCCAGCAGCGCGTCGGCCATGGCTTCTAGACGGTGCGACGCACCATCAGTTCCTTGATCTTCCCGATGGCCATGGTCGGGTTCAGGCCCTTGGGACACACATCCACGCAGTTCATGATGGTGTGGCAGCGGAACAGGCGGTAGGGGTCTTCGAGGTTGTCGAGGCGCTCGCCGGTGGCCTGGTCGCGGCTGTCGGCGATGAAGCGGTAGGCCTGCAGCAGGCCGGCCGGGCCGACGAACTTGTCGGGGTTCCACCAGAAGCTCGGGCAGCTGGTGGAGCAGCTCGCGCACAGGATGCACTCGTACAGGCCGTCGAGCTCGTCGCGCTCTTCAGGCGACTGCAGGCGCTCGCGCTCGGGCGGAATGGTGTCGTTGATCAGGTAGGGCTTGATCGAGTGGTACTGCTGGAAGAACTGCGTCATGTCGACGATCAGGTCGCGCACGACGGGCAGCCCCGGCAGCGGCTTGAGCACGATCGTCCCCTTGAGCGACAGCATGTTGGTCAGGCAGGCCAGGCCGTTCTTGCCGTTGATGTTCATGGCGTCGGAGCCGCACACGCCCTCGCGGCAGGAGCGGCGGAACGACAGGGTGGGGTCCTGCGCCTTGAGCTTCATGAGCGCGTCCAGCAGCATGCGCTCATTGCCGTCGAGCTCGATCTCGACGGTCTGCATGTAGGGCTTGGCGTCCTTGTCCGGGTCGTACCGGTAGATCTGGAAAGTGCGTTTCTGCATGGCGGGTGTTCTTGCGAATCTAAGTGCGGACGGGGCCTGGCGGGCGGTGGTACGTACTAGAACGTACGGACCTTGGGCGGAACCGATTCCACCGAGAGCGGCTTGAGCTGCACCGGCTTGTAGGTCAGGTGGTTGCCCTGGCTGTGCCACAACGTGTGCTTCATCCAGTTGGCGTCGTCGCGGCCCAGCGGCGCCACCGGGTCATCGGCGGCGCGCTCGTAGTCGCTCACGGTGTGGGCGCCGCGGCACTCCTTGCGGGCCGCGGCCGACACCATGGTGGCCTGAGCGCATTCGATGAGGTTCTCGACTTCCAGGGCTTCGATGCGGGCGGTGTTGAACACGCGCGATTTGTCCTTCAGCGCGATGCCGCCCACGCGCTCGCGCACGGCGGCGATCTTGGCCACGCCTTCGTCCATGCCGGCCTGGGTGCGGAACACCCCGGCATGGCGCTGCATGGTGGCGCGGATGTCGTTGGCCACATCCTGCGCGTACTCGCCGCCGCTGGCCTGCTCCAGGCGGCTCAGGCGCTCGAGCGTGCGATCCGCGGCATCGCCGGGCAGCGGCTTGTGGTTCTTGTTGCGCGCGTTGAATTCGACGATGTGGTTGCCGGCGGCGCGGCCGAACACCAGCAGGTCCAGCAGCGAGTTGGTGCCCAGGCGGTTGGCACCGTGCACGCTCACGCAGGAGCACTCGCCGACGGCGTACAGGCCGTTGACCACCGCGTTGTGGTTGTCGCCGGTCTGCGTGACCACCTGGCCGTGGATGTTGGTGGGGATGCCGCCCATCTGGTAGTGGATCGTGGGCACCACCGGGATCGGCTCGCGCGTGATGTCGACGTTGGCGAAATTGACGCCGATCTCGTAGACCGAGGGCAGGCGCTTGTGGATGGTCTCGGCGCCCAGGTGGTCCAGCTTGAGCAGCACGTAGTCCTTGTTGGGGCCGCAGCCGCGGCCTTCCTTGATCTCCTGGTCCATCGAGCGGGACACGAAGTCGCGCGGGGCCAGGTCCTTCAGCGTGGGCGCATAGCGCTCCATGAAGCGTTCGCCGTTGCTATTGAGCAGGATGGCGCCCTCGCCGCGGCAGCCTTCGGTGAGCAGCACGCCGGCGCCGGCCACGCCGGTCGGGTGGAACTGCCAGAACTCCATGTCTTCCAGCGGAATGCCGGCGCGCGCCGCCATGCCCAGGCCATCGCCGGTGTTGATGAAGGCATTGGTCGAAGCCGCGAAGATGCGGCCCGCACCGCCCGTGGCCAGCAGCGTGGTCTTGGCTTCGAGGATGTGCAGGTCGCCGGTTTCCATCTCGAGCGCGGTGACGCCCAGCACGTCGCCGTCGGCGTCGCGGATCAGGTCCAGCGCCATCCACTCGACGAAGAAGCTGGTCTTGGCCTTGACGTTCTGCTGGTACAGCGTGTGCAGCATGGCGTGGCCGGTGCGGTCGGCCGCGGCGCAGGCGCGCTGCACCGGCTTCTCGCCGTAGTTGGCGGTGTGGCCGCCGAACGGCCGCTGGTAGATGGTGCCGTCGGGGTTGCGGTCGAAGGGCATGCCCATGTGCTCGAGGTCGTACACGACCTTGGGCGCTTCGCGGCACATGAACTCGATGGCGTCCTGGTCACCCAGCCAGTCGGAGCCCTTGACCGTGTCGTAGAAGTGGTAGTGCCAGTTGTCCTCGGACATGTTGCCCAGCGAGGCCCCGATGCCGCCCTGCGCCGCCACGGTGTGCGAGCGGGTCGGGAAGACCTTGGACAGAACGGCCACGTTCAGGCCGGCGCGCGCGAGTTGCAGCGAGGCGCGCATGCCGGAGCCGCCGGCGCCGACGATGACGACGTCGAACTTGCGCTTGGTGATGTTCTTGGAGGTGTACGACATGCTGATTTCAGTTGTTCGATGCGGCAAGGACCGCCACAAGGTCGCTCACGGATGGAGCTGGTTTCCAAGGGCAGCCGCCGCAGGCGCTGCCCGCTCCAGCGGCTGCCGCGGAACCGGCTTGGCCGGGCCGCTGGCTGCGCCCCCTGGGGGGAGGCGCCGAAGGCGCTTCGGGGGGGGCATCACACCCTCCAGAGGACCTGGATGGCCCAGCCGGCGCAACCCACCAGCCAGACGATGACGAAGACTTGAAGCAGCAGGCGGATGCCGACGGGCTTGACGTAATCCATCAGCACGTCGCGCATGCCCACCCACACGTGCCAGGCCAGGCCGAGGATCACCGAGAACGTCAGGACCTTCATCCACTGGCGGGCGAAGATGCCGGCCCACAGGTCGTAGCCGATGGGGCCGCTGGTGAAGATCAACTGCGCGAGCACGACGACGGTGAAAACCGCCATCAGGACCGCGGTGATGCGCTGGCTGAGCCAGTCGCGAAGGCCGTAGTGCGCGCCGACCACCGTGCGCTTGGAGCCGTAGTTCACGGACATGGGACTCGTTTCCTTCGAATGCTTAGTACAGGCCGAACAGCTTGGCGCCCAGGACCACCGTGAGCACCAGACTCAGCACCAGCACCACCTTGGCCGAACTGCCTCCGCGCTGCTTGGTGACGGCGGCGTGGCTCATGTCCATCCAGACGTGGCGCAGCCCCGCGAAGAAGTGATGCAGGTACGCCCAGATCAGGCCCAGCACGACCAGCTTCAGGAACCAGCCGGGCAAGAAGCCTACGCCGTTCTCGAAGGCCGAGCGCAGGCGCGCGAAAGAGAATTCGGATGTGATGGAGAGATCGAACAGCCAGATGATGAACGGCAGCAGCACGAACATCAGCACGCCGCTCACGCGATGCAGGATGGAGACCCAGCCCGGCGCCGGCAGGCGGTAAGTGGGGAGGTCCGTGAGCGCGTTGATGTTGCGGAATTCGCGCCGTCGCGTGCTGGCTAGTTCTGACATGGGGTGGTGGGGCTGGAGGCTGACAAACGCAAAATTCTATTTCAAGGCGACACGGGCTCGACCGTGGGTCGATGAGCGGCGTGTCTGGACATCAGGGTCATGGCGGTAGTGAGCCGTCGAAGCAGCGGTTCGATGGGCCGCCGGACAGAGGTGCATCGGGCCGCCGCGCAGCGGCAGGCCTGTCCTGTCGAAGGGCCGCTCCAGCGGCTACCGCGGAACCGGCTTCGCCGGGCCGCTGGTTGCGCCCCCTGGGGGGGCGGCCGCCAGGCCGCTTCGGGGGGGGGTCAACTCAACTCGTTGCGGTAGTGGTGCGTGTCGGTTCGGTAGAGGGCGCGCCGCAATTCCATGGGCGTGTCGTTGTAGGTATAGGCCAGCCGCTCCACCGAGAGCAGGGGGCTGGCGGCGGATACATCCAGGAGTTCCGCCTGTGCCGCATCGGCCGCCACGGCGCGGATCTTCTCCTCGGCCCGCACCATCCGCACGCCGTATTCCAGCTCGAACATCGCATAGGTGGGGCCGCGATAGTCCGCCAGCTGCTCGGCCGACAGCCCCTTGAACGCGGCGCCCGGCAACCAGAGGTCTTCGAGGATGGTGGGCGTGCCGTTGAAGGCGAGCACGCGGCGCACTTGCACCACTGCGTCGGTGGAGCGGATCGCCAGCAGGCGCGCGATGTCGGCCGGTGCGCGGGTGCGACGGCACTCCAGGATTCGCCGCTCGGCCGGTCCTTCGCTCGCCTGGTCGCCCGAGTCGGGCACCAGGCGCAGAAACCGGTACTGCACCTGGTGCTCGGCGTGCGTGGCCACGAAGGTGCCCTTGCCCTGGCGGCGCACCAGCAGGTTGCCGGCCGCCAGTTCATCGACGGCCTTGCGCACGGTGCCCTGGCTCACCCGGAACCGCGCGGCCAGCTCCATCTCGCTGGGGATGGCCTCGCCAGGTTTCCACTCGCCGGACTGCAGGCTCTGCAGGATCAGCCCCTTGATCTGCTGGTACAGCGGACTGAACGCCGGCGTGCCCGCCTCGAGGGGCGGGCTGCCGTTCGAGTCGGCCGGATGGGGGGTGGACGAGGGCATGGCGGGGCCTTTTTGAGGGGCGAATCATATCTTATATAAGACATAAGACAAGTTGACCCTGGCCGGATTTCGGCGCTACACTTGCCGGCTGCCGCGGGCGTGCCACGCGCCTGTCGCCACGTGTTGGCACTGGCCTGTTTTCACCACTTCATCCGGAGAACTTCCATGAGCAAGAAGCCCGTCCGCGTCGCCGTCACCGGCGCCGCTGGCCAGATCGGTTACGCCCTGCTGTTTCGCATCGCCTCGGGCGAAATGCTGGGCAAGGACCAGCCCGTCATCCTGCAGCTGCTCGAGATCCCCGACGAGAAGGCCCAGAAGGCGCTCAAGGGCGTGATGATGGAGCTTGAGGATTGCGCCTTCCCGCTGCTGGCCGGCATGGAAGCCCACGCCGACCCCATGACCGCCTTCAAGGACACCGATTACGCGCTGCTCGTGGGCGCCCGTCCCCGCGGCCCCGGCATGGAGCGCGCCGACCTGCTCGCCGCCAACGCCCAGATCTTCACCGCCCAGGGCAAGGCCCTGGACAAGGTGGCCTCGCGCAACGTCAAGGTGCTGGTCGTGGGCAACCCCGCCAACACCAATGCCTACATCGCGATGAAGAGCGCGCCCAGCCTGCCGCGCGAGAACTTCACCGCCATGCTGCGCCTGGACCACAACCGCGCCCTGTCGCAGGTCGCCGCCAAGACCGGCACCAAGGTCGGCGACATCGAGAAGCTCACCGTCTGGGGTAACCACTCGCCCACCATGTACGCCGACTACCGCTTCGCCACCGTGAATGGCAAGAGCGTCAAGGACATGATCAACGACCAGGTCTGGAACGCCGACGTGTTCCTGCCCACCGTGGGCAAGCGCGGCGCCGCCATCATCGAGGCGCGTGGCCTGTCCTCCGCTGCATCGGCGGCCAACGCCGCCATCGACCACATGCGCGACTGGGCCCTGGGCAGCAACGGCAAGTGGGTCACCATGGGCGTGCCCTCCAACGGCGAGTACGGCATTCCGAAGGACGTGATGTTCGGCTTTCCGGTCACCACCGAGAACGGTCGCTACAAGATCGTCGAAGGCCTGCCCATCGACGAATTCAGCCAGGACCGCATCAACAAGACCCTGAAGGAACTGCAGGAAGAGCAGGCAGGGGTGCAGCATCTGTTGTAACGCCCAGGGATCAGGGGCTGGGGCTAGGGGCTGGGGAGAGACACGCGCTCCGAGCCCCACCCCCGCCCTTGTCTTTTTCCTAGGCCCTAGCTCCTAGCCCCTCTCTCCAACATGCACCCTCGCGCCGTTCTCCTCGGACCCCAGGCCGGCACTGCATTCCTTCCCGTGTGCGACCACTACAGCGGTGTCGAGGCGCGGATGCGAAAGAGCCTGCAACTGCAGGCCGAGATGACGCAGGAGTTCGGCGCCTGCGTGTTCGACGTCACCCTCGATTGCGAAGACGGCGCACCGGTGGGCGGCGAGGCCGAGCACGCGGCGCTGGTGGCCGAACTGGCGCTCGGCAGCGCGCCCGATGCACGCGTGGCGGTGCGGGTGCATCCGGTGGACCACCCGGCCTTCGAGTCCGACATCGCCATCCTGGCCGGCCGCGCCGGTGGCCGGCTGGCCCATGTCATGGTGCCCAAGGCCGAGTCGCTGGACGACATCGAGCGTGCCGTTCGTGCGATCGACCAGGCCGGTGCGGCCGGCTTGCCGGTCCAGGCGCTGATCGAATCGCCTGCGGCGGTGCACCGGGCCTTCGAAATCGCCTCGCACCCGCGCCTGCAGTCGCTCAGTTTCGGCCTGATGGATTTCGTCTCGGCCCACGCAGGCGCCATCCCGGGCGACGCCATGGGCGTGGAGGGCCAGTTCCAGCACCCGCTGGTGGTGCGCGCCAAGCTCGAAATCTCGTCCGCCTGCCATGCCCACGGCAAGGTGCCCTCGCATGGCGTGGTCACCGAGTTCAAGAACAAGGATGCCCTCGCCGAGGCCGCGCGCAAGGCGGCGCGCGAGTTGGGCTACACGCGCATGTGGAGCATCCATCCGGACCAGATCCGCGTGCTGCTGGAGGCGTTTGCGCCACAGGAGCGTGAGATCGAAGCCGCCGCCGCCATTCTTCTGGCCGCCGCGTCGGCCGACTGGGCCCCGATCAGCCATGCTGGGAAGCTGGAAGACCGGGCCAGCTACCGCTACCACTGGCAAGTCCTGGAAAGGGCTCACCAGACCGGGCGCAGATTGCCCGTCGAGGCGCGGGGCTGGTTCCAGGCGCCAGCCGTTTAGGACCTGCTCGCCGTGGCAGGTCCCTCCCAAGCAGTTCAGGAGACACCCATGAAGATTCTGTTGGCCGCCCTCGTCGTGGCCGGCGCGCCGGCTCTGGCCATCGGCCAGTCCGATCCCGCATCCAAGCCCGCCAAACCCGCCGCCACCAAGGCGTCGGATCCCAAGCCGGCCGCCAAGCCGCGCCAGCCCCTGGCCCGCTCGGCGCAGAAAGCGGTGGAGGAAGCCACGCCGCTGGACGACGACTTCGATCCCAAGCTGTCCGACACGCTGCTCGAGGTGGCGCGCCAGGTCTACGTGGGCGTGATGAAGTGCGAGCTCGGCGCCAGCGTCACCGTGACGCCGATGAGGCGCCCGGGGATGTTCATGGTCGCCACCAACAAGGGCCAGCGCTTCCGCATGCACCCGGTGGAAAGCCGCACCGGCGCCATCCGCCTGGAGGACACGCGCCGTGGGGCCTTGTGGATCCAGCTGGGCAACAAGTCCATGCTCATGAGTCAGCGGCAGGGGCAGCGCCTGGCCGACGAGTGCCAGAGCCCGGAGCAGGTCACCACCGCCGAGTACCTCAAGCGCAACCCCATGCCCAGCCTGCTCGAGCCCATGCCGCACCGGCACGGCCATGGGCACGGACAGATGATGCACGGCGACCCGGCGGCCGCCCCGGCCGCGCCTGCCGATGCTCCCGCGCCTGCTCCGGCCGAAGCCACGCTCCCGGCGGCGCCCCCTGCTGCGGAGGCCCCGGCCGCCACGCCCCAGAACTGATTTCGCCTTCACCCCGTACGGAGAAAAAAACCAATGCTTCAAGCCTACCGTGACCATGTCGCCGAACGCGCCGCGCTCGGCATTCCGCCGCTGCCCCTTTCGGCCCATCAGACCGCCGCGCTGATCGAGCTGCTGAAAAGCCCGCCCGCCGGCGAGGAAGAATTCCTGCTGAACCTGATCACCCACCGGGTGCCGGCCGGCGTGGACGACGCGGCCAAGGTCAAGGCCAGCTATTTGGCGGCTGTCGCGCACGGCACCGAGCGTTGCCCGCTGATCAGCCGCGCCGGCGCCACGCAGCTGCTGGGCACCATGCTGGGCGGCTACAACATCAGCCCGCTGATCGACCTGCTGGAGGACGCCGAGGTGGGCCCCGTCGCCGCCGATGGCCTGAAGAAAACCCTGCTGATGTTCGACCAGTTCCACGACGTCAAGCAGAAGGCCGATGCCGGCAACGCCAACGCCCGTGCCGTGCTCCAGAGCTGGGCCGACGCCGAGTGGTTCACCAGCCGGCCCGAAGTGCCCCAGAGCCTGAAGGTCACCGTGTTCAAGGTGTCCGGCGAGACCAACACCGACGACCTCTCCCCGGCGCCCGACGCCTGGAGCCGACCCGACATCCCGCTGCACGCGCTGGCCATGCTCAAGAACGCGCGACCCGGCATCACGCCCGAGGAAGACGGCAAGCGCGGCCCGGTGAAGTTCCTGCGTGAGTTGGCCGCCGGCGGCATGGTGGCCTACGTCGGCGACGTGGTGGGCACCGGCTCCTCGCGCAAGTCGGCCACCAACAGCGTGCTGTGGTGGACCGGCGAAGACATTCCCTACGTGCCCAACAAGCGCTTCGGCGGCGTCTGCCTGGGCGGCAAGATCGCGCCGATCTTCTACAACACCATGGAAGACGCGGGCGCGCTGCCCATCGAGCTGGACGTGAGCAAGATGGACATGGGCGACCTCATCGAGCTGCGCCCGTACGAAGGCAAGGCGTTGAAGGGCGGCCAGGTCATCGCCGAGTTCCAGGTCAAGAGCGACGTGCTGTTCGACGAGGTGCGCGCCGGTGGACGCATCCCGCTGATCGTCGGCCGCGGCCTGACCGCCAAGGCGCGCGAGGCGCTGGGCTTGCCGCCGTCCACGCTGTTCCGCCTGCCGCAGGCGCCCAGCGACACGGGCAAGGGCTACACCCTGGCGCAGAAGATGGTCGGCCGTGCCTGCGGCATGCCCGAAGGCACGGGCATTCGCCCGGGTACCTACTGCGAACCGCGCATGACCTCGGTGGGTTCGCAGGACACCACCGGCCCCATGACCCGCGACGAGTTGAAGGACCTGGCCTGCCTGGGCTTCTCGGCCGACCTGGTGATGCAGTCCTTCTGCCACACCGCCGCCTATCCGAAGCCGGTGGACGTGAAGATGCACCACGAGCTGCCCGACTTCATGGCCAACCGCGGCGGCATCTCGCTGCGCCCCGGCGACGGCGTGATCCACAGCTGGCTCAACCGGTTCCTGCTGCCCGACACCGTGGGCACCGGCGGCGACTCGCACACCCGCTTCCCCATCGGCATCAGCTTCCCGGCCGGCTCCGGCCTGGTGGCGTTCGCGGCCGCCACCGGCGTCATGCCGCTGGACATGCCCGAGAGCGTGCTGGTGCGCTTCAAGGGCACCATGCAGCCGGGCGTCACCCTGCGTGACCTGGTCAACGCCATCCCGCTGTACGCCATCCGGCAGGGCCTGCTCACGGTGGAAAAGAAGGGCAAGAAGAACGTCTTCTCCGGCCGCATCCTGGAGATCGAGGGCCTGCCGGACCTGAAGGTCGAACAGGCGTTCGAGCTGTCCGACGCCTCGGCCGAGCGTTCCGCCGCCGGCTGCACCGTGCACCTGAACAAGGAGCCGGTCATCGAATACATCAACAGCAACATCACGCTGATGAAGTGGATGATCGCCAGCGGCTACCAGGATGCGCGCACCCTGCAGCGCCGCATCGCCGCGCAGGAGGCCTGGCTGAAGGATCCGCGGCTGCTCAAGGCCGACGCGGACGCCGAGTACGCCGCGGTCATCGAGATCGACCTGGCCGACATCCACGAGCCCATCGTGGCCTGCCCGAACGACCCAGACGACGTCAAGACGCTCTCCGACGTGGCCGGCGCCAAGATCGATGAGGTTTTCATCGGTTCGTGCATGACCAACATCGGCCACTTCCGCGCGGCGTCCAAGCTGCTCGAAGGCAAGCGCGACATCCCGGTCAAGCTGTGGGTCGCGCCGCCGACCAAGATGGACCAGAAGCAGCTGACCGAGGAAGGCCACTACGGCGTGCTCGGCACGGCCGGCGCCCGCATGGAAATGCCGGGCTGCTCGCTGTGCATGGGCAACCAGGCGCAGGTGAAGGAGGGCGCGACGGTGATGTCCACCAGCACCCGCAACTTCCCGAACCGCCTGGGCAAGAACAGCAACGTCTACCTGGGCAGCGCCGAGCTGGCCGCCATCTGCTCGCGCCTGGGCCGCATCCCCACGCGCGAGGAGTACATGGCCGACATGGGCGTGCTCAACGCCCACGGCGACAAGATCTACCAGTACATGAACTTCGACCAGATCGCGGACTTCCGCGACGTGGCGGATAAGGTCGCGGCCTGATCTCGTTCGGCGCAGCATGAAGAAAAGCGGCCCGCGGGCCGCTTTGTTCTTTCAGGGGGCGTTATGCAGCAGATGACCAAAAAGCCAACGCTAAAAACTCTTTAGTAGAGGGTTACGTCGGGAAGCTTGTCCCGTAAATCTCTCTGTACTTCTGCTTCGCCGACCAGTCGTAACCCGCCACTTGCGCGGCCGTTTGCGGCGAGAGACTAGATATCAGGCCCCGCACTGGCTTCAGGGCAGTGGGCGTCACGCCTCAAGTTTTTTGGTCATCCGCTTTCAGGCTTTCACCCAGTCCTTCACGTCTAAGCCAGTGACACGCTCGAACTCCCGGGCATTGTGGGTAACGAGCGTGGCACCTTCCGCCAGCGCGTGGCAGGCAATCCAAAGGTCGTTCGCCCCGATTGGCGTTCCGGCCTCCTTGAGTCGCCAGGATTGCTGCGCATAGTGACGGCAGATCTCCGGGCCTGACGGATAGATCACCGGCACTTGGCGGGTGAGACCATCGAGTTGCCGCAAGACCTCGGTCTTGCGGGTGCTGCGTTCCGCGCCCTTGAGCAGTTCGGCCCAGGTGACGAAGGACATGCATAGTTCATCGTCCTCGGCCAGGGCGTCCACATGATGGGCGACTTCGGGCGGCTGGTTCTTCAGCAGGTAGATGAGGATATTGGTGTCCAGGAGGTAGATCACAGAGAGTCGCGCTCCTGCACCGGCAGGGCCTGGTCGCGATCCTCTTCAAGGGCAGCGAGGAAGGCAGCGTCCGACGTGCCCAGATTGGCCAAAGCCTGTAGCAGGGCAGCGCCACGCGATGTGCTCAGCGGTTGCAGCACCAGGTCGCCCTGCTCGTTGCGAGAGATGCGCACGCGGTCCGTGTCCAGCCTGAACTCGGACGGGATGCGCACGGCTTGGCTGTTGCCGTTCATGAAGACGCGGGTTGTGATGGGGGCCACACTTCACTCCATGTGTGTACGGGTGGGTGTGTATTTTGACGGGCAGGGCTTCGCGATACAAGAGGCGACACCCGTCCGGCTGTGCTCGCTGGTGGGCCAACCGGCCTCAATCCGCCGTGATCTTCGCCGCCTTGATGATGTCGGCCCAGAACTCGGTCTCGCGCTTGACCTGCGCCTCCAGCGCCTGCGGCGGCAGGTAGCGCAGTTCGATGCCGGCGCCGGCCGCGCGGGTCTTGGCTTCGGGCTGGTCCAGCGCCTGGCGGATGCTGGCGCTGAGCTTGTTCACCACGTCGGCCGGGGTCGCCGCCGGCGCGAAGACGCCGACCCAGGCTTCCAGCTCGAACCCCTTGAGACCGGCCTCGGCGGTGGTGGGCACGTTGGGCAGGCTGGGGTGGCGGGTCTTGCCGGTCACGGCCAGGCCCTTGAGCTTGCCGCTCTGGATGTGACCCATCACCGACGGCGGCGTGGTGATGAAGACCTGCACCTGCCCCGACAACACGTCCTGGATGGCCGGGCCCGAGCCCTTGTACGGGATGTGGACCATCTGCGTGCCGGTCTGGCTCTTGAACATCTCGGTGCCGATGTGCGCCAGCGAGCCGTTGCCCTGCGACGCATAGCTCAGCTTGCCCGGGTTCTTCTTCATGTAGTCGATGAATTCCTGCAGCGTGTTCACCGGCACCGACGGATGCACCGCGATGACGTTGGTGCCCGCGGTCACCAGCGCCACCGGGGCCAGGTCCTTCTGAGCCCAGGGCAGCTTGGGCGAGAGCGAGGGGTTGCCCACGTGGTAGGCCGAGTACGACGCCAGCAGCGTGTAGCCGTCGGCCGGCGCCCGGGCTACGTGCGCATACGCCACGTTGCCGCTGCCGCCGGGGCGGTTGTCCACCACCACCGATTGGCCCACCACCTTGGCCAGCGAGTCCGACACCAGCCGCGCCGACGAGTCGACGATGCCGCCCGGCGGGTTGGGCACGATCATCGTGATGGGCTTGTTCGGGTAGGCCGCCTGCGCGGCGGCGACCGTGGCGAAGGTGGTGGCAGCGGCGGCGAGGAGCGCGCTGCGAAGGAACGGGCGTCGTTGCATGGTGCGATGTCTCCGGAGGAAAAACGAGGGGGTTCGATCAGGCGGAAGCCAGCAGCTCGGTCACGGCCGCCGGCACGGGATGCAGGTCACGGCTGCGGCCGGCCTTGGCCACCTGGCCAGGCACGTCGTGGCCGACGATGGAGGGCAGCTGGCGCGCGACCCGGAGCAGGCGCGGCAGGTCGATGCCGGTGTCGTAGCCCATCTCCTGCAGCATGTGGGCGGTGTCTTCGCTGCAGATGTTGCCGCTGGCACCGGGGGCGTAGGGACAGCCGCCCAGGCCGCCGAGCGATCCGTCGAAACGCTCGATGCCCGACTGCACGGCGGCCAGCACGTTGGCCAGGCCCATGCCGCGCGTGTTGTGGAAGTGCAGGGTCAGCTGCAGGTGGCCGAAGCGCTGCTGCAAGGCCTCGGCCATGCGGCTGACCTGGCCCGGGTGGGCCATGCCGGTGGTGTCGCAGATGGTCAGGCCCCGCACGCCCAGTTCGGCGTAGCGCTCGGCCCAGGCGATCACGTCCTGCTGTGCCACCTCGCCCGCCATCGGGCAGCCGAAGGCGGTGGACAACGACACGTTCACCGGCGTGTGCCCCTGCTGGGCGGTGCGGACCACCTCGCGCAGCGCGGCGAAGCTTTTGTCGCGCGTCATGCGCAGGTTGGCCAGGTTGTGGATCTCGGACACCGACATCACCAGGTTCAGCTCGTCGGCCTTCGATTCGAGCGCGCGCTCGGCCCCGCGGACGTTCGGCACCAGGACCGTGTATTCCACGCCGGGCACGCGCCGGATGCGGCCCATCACCTCCTCGGCGTCGCGCAGCATGGGAATGGCCTTGGGCGAGACGAAGGCCGTGACCTCGATCTTGGCGTAGCCGCATTCGCTGAGGGCATCCACCAGCGCCACCTTGGTGTCGGTCGGCACGAACTCGGGCTCGATCTGGAAGCCGTCGCGGGTGACGACTTCATTCAGGAAGATGCGCTTCATGCGGCCTCCGGGCGAATGATTCCGCGGCTGCGCAGGGCCTCGATCTGCGTGTCGTCCAGGCCGATCTCGCGCAGCACGGCCTCGGTGTCCTGGCCCAGTCGCGGCGCGTTGCGATGGTGGCCGCCCGGGGTGCGCGAGAGCTTGGGCACCACGCCGGGAATGGTCAGCAGGTCGCCGTCGTCCAGCTGGATCTCCTGCAGCATGCCGCGGGCGCGGTAGTGGGGATCGGCGGCGATGTCGGCCACGGTGTAGATCTTGCCCGAGGGGACCGCCGCGGCTTCCAGCGCCGCAAGCGCTTCGTCGACGCCGCGGCCTGCGGTCCAGGCGCCGATGGCGGCATCGAGTTCCTCGACCCGCGCGACGCGGCCGGCGTTGTTCGCCAGGCCGGGGTCCTGGCCGAGATCGTCACGCCCGATCACGGTCATCAGGCGCTTGAAGATGCTGTCGCCGTTGCCGGCGACCAGCACGTAGCCGCCATCGCCGCAGCGGTAGGCGTTGGTCGGCGCGATGCCGGGCAGGGCGCTGCCGGCCGGTCCGCGCACCGCGCCGAAGGCGCTGTACTCGGGCAGCAGGCTTTCCATGCAGTTGAACACCGCCTCGTAGAGCGCGATGTCCACCACCTGTCCGCGGCCGGAGCGGGTGCGCTCGTGCAGGGCCATCAGGATGCCGATGACGCCGTGCAGCGCGGCCAGGGTGTCGCCGATGCTCACGCCCACCCGCACCGGCACCCGGCCCGGCTCGGCCGTGAGGTGGCGCAGGCCGCCCATGGCCTCGCCGATGGCGCCAAAGCCCGGGCGGTCGCGGTAGGGGCCGGTCTGGCCGTAGCCGCTGACGCGCAGCACGATCAGGCGCGGGTTGATCTCCTGCAGCCGCTCCGGGCCCAGGCCCCAGCCTTCCAGCGCGCCGGGGCGGAAGTTCTCGATCAGCACGTCGGCCTCGGCCGCGAGCTTGCGCACCACCTCCTGGGCTTCAGGCTGCTTCAGGTCCAGCGTGACCGAGCGCTTGTTACGCGACTGGATCTGCCACCAGACCGAGGTGCCGTTCTTCAGCAGCCGCCAGCCGCGCAGCGGGTCGCCGGTGGCGGGCGGTTCGATCTTGATGACATCGGCGCCGAAATCGGCCAGGGTCTTGGCGGCGAACGGACCGGCGATGAGCTGGCCCATCTCGATCACGCGCAATCCGGCCAGCGGGCCCAGGGTGGTGGAGGCAGGTGATTCCATGGCGGAAGTTTGGTGGCGCGGCCCGGCCCGGTCCATTGCCAAGTTGTGAGCGGAGCCTTCGCACTTTGCGAAACGTGAGGAGGTGTGAATGAATCTGCTGCGCGCCACGATTCCTTCACACCTTTTTGGCGCGTGCTTCTGCGCCAGGGGAAGCCAGGAAGTCCACCAGCTCGCCGACGGCCGGCTCGACCGCGCCAGCGCGCGTGGCGACCAGCAGGTCGCGCGAGGCCCACTCGTCCGACAGCGGCCGAACCCGCAGCTTCATGGGCGCGAGCAAGGGGCGGACCGCGTTGCGCGGCAGCACGGCGATGCCCAGCCCCGAGCTCACCAGGTGACACACCGCGTCGAAGCTGCGCACCTGCATGCGGATGCGCAGCGGCCGCCCGGCGGCCAGCGCCGCCTGCTGCTGCCTCAGCACCACGGCGGCGCCGTCGCTGAGGGTGATCCAGTCTTCGTCCAGCGCGTCGGCGAAGGGCAGGGCGCCGCGACCGGCCAGGGAGTGGCCCTGCGGCAGCACCAGCACCAGCTGGTCGTGCCGGAACACGCGGCACTGCAGGCCCTCGGTGTCGGGGCCTTCGGCGAACACGCCGACATCGGCCCGGCCTTCGCGCAGCGCCATCACCACGCCGGTGGACAGCTGCTCCTCCAGTTCGATCCGCACCTGCCGGGCCTGGCGGGCGTAGCGGGCCAGCAGCGGTGGCAGGAACTCGTTGATCGCCGCGGAATTGGCGCTCAGGCGGATGCGCCGGGCGATGCCCTGGCGCAGGTCGGACAGCTCGCCCGCGAGTTGCTCCATGCCCTGCAGCAGGCCCAGCCCGTGGCGGGCGAACACCCGGCCGGCGGGCGTGGGCCGCAGGCCGCGCCCGTGCCGCTCGAACAGCGGCTCGCGCACGGCGTCTTCCAGGTCGCGGATGCGGCGGCTGGCGGCGGCGAGGGCCAGGTGCGATGCGCGCGCGGCGGCGCTGAGGCTGCCATGCTGCACGCAGTCGACCACCAGGCGGATGGAGACCAGGTCGAATCGGGCGAGGTTGAAAAGCGCACTCATGGGCGGCGCGTACGATACGCGCCCCATGCAACTCCAGGACCTGTTGTTTTCCCAGGGATTCGGCACCCGCCGCGTCTGCACCGGCCTCATCGAGCAGGGCCACGTGCTGCTCGAAGGCGTGCCCTGCACCGACCCGTGGGCCGATGTCGAGCCGCAGGGCCTGCACTTCAGCGTGCACGGCGCGCCCTGGATCTACCAGCGGCAGGCCTACGTGGTGCTGCACAAGCCGGCCGGCACCGAGTGCTCGCAAAAGCCCTCGGCCTGGCCCAGCGTGTACACGCTGCTGCCGGCGCCCTTGCGCCAGCGCCCCAACAAGGGCGCGGTGAACGGCGTGCAGGCCATCGGCCGCCTGGACCAGGACACCACCGGCCTCTTGCTGCTCACCGACGACGGCAGCTTCATCCATCGCATGAGTTCACCGCGCCACCACGTGCCCAAGGTCTACGAGGTCGGCACGCGCGATCCGGTAGAGGCGGCGCAGGTGCAGCGCCTGCTGGACGGCGTGCGCCTGGAGGACGAGCCGCGCCCGGTGCGCGCGGCGGCCTGCGAGCGCACGGGGGAGCGCTCGCTGCGCCTGACCCTCACCGAAGGCAAGCACCACCAGGTCAAGCGCATGGTCGCCTCGGCCGGCAACCGGGTCGAGACGCTGCATCGGTCGCGCATCGGCCGCTTCGCGCTGCCGGCCGACCTGCCGCCGGGGCAGTGGCGCTGGCTCACGCTGGAAGAGGTCGAGCTGGCGGGGCGCAAGGACTGAAGCCCCCGGGGGGCGAATCAGTCGATCGTCTGCAGGAAGTCCCTGATCGCGGCCGTCGCCCGATCCGGCTGGTCGCGGTGCGGCGAGTGCCCGCAATCCGGCAGCACCAGCTTCTGCAGCCGCCCGGCCGTGGGGGCGATCTCGTCGATCTGGCGCAGCGTGCCGTACGGGTCCTGTTCGCCCTGGATCGCCAGCACCGGCGCGGTGATGCGGCGGCACAGCGGGCGAATGTCGAAGTCGCGGAACTCGCGGCTGAGCCAGATGTCGTTCCATTGCCAGAAGGCGCCATCCACATCGCGGTGGAACCGCCCCAGCCGCTCGCGCAGGTCGCCGCCCAGAAAGGCGTCGCGGGCCTGCTCGATCGAGCGCACCGACACGTCTTCCACGATGACGTGGGGGGCCAGCGCGACGCAAGCGGCTACCGGGTGTTCGGCCGCGTGGATGAGGGCGATGCTGCCGCCGTCGGAGTGGCCCACCAGCACCGGGCTCTGCAGTCCCAGCCGCGCCAGCAGGGCCGGCAGCACCTCGAGCGCCTCCCGGTGCAGGTAGTCGGCCCCGAGCCGGCCTTTGCCACGCACGTCGGGCACGCCATCGGATGCGCCGTAGCCGCGGCGCGAATAGACGATGCCCTGGCGCCCCGACTCGTGGCACAGCCTGGCCGGCCAGTCGCGCCACATGGCCACCGAGCCCAGGCCTTCGTGCAAAAAGACGAGCGGCGCATGCGCCGGGGCACCGGAGCTTCCCACCCGCTGTACCTCGAGCGCCACGCCGTCGATCACCGTGTGTTCCATCGCGCGATGTTACGGAAACGCCGCTTCTGCCGGGCTACACTGGCGCACCCCCACGCACCGTCCCAGCCCCGTGCTTCAACTTCGCCAGTTCGCTGTCTTCGTGGGGCTAGCCGCCTCCTTGTTCGCCAGCGCCCAGACGCCACCCGCACCGGCCAGGCCGGCTGCGGCACCGGCACCGGCTGCCACCCCTGCGATCGCCGGCCTGTCCGCGCCCGTCTTCGTGCTCAACTCCCAGGACGCCGACGTCAGCGTGATCGACGCGTCGGGCGGGGACTGGAAAGTGGTGCGCCGCATCGCCAGCGGCAAGGAGCCCCACCACCTGTACATGACGCCCGATGAAAAGTCGGTCATCGTGGCCAACGCGCAATCGGACACGCTCACCTTCATCGACCCGCGGACGGCCGAGGTCCAGCGCACCGTCCGCGGCATCATCGATCCCTACCACCTGCGCTTCTCGCCCGACATGAAGTGGTTCGTGACGGCCGCCAACCGGCTCGATCATGTGGACCTCTACCGGTGGGACGGCAAGGACCTGCAGCTGGCCAGGCGCATCCCCACCGGCAAGACACCCAGCCACATCTGGATCGACAGCCGCAGCACCACGGCCTTCGTCACCATGCAGGACAGCGACGAACTCGTCGCCATCGACCTGGCCACGCAGGCGCTCAAGTGGCGGGCCAAGACCGGCCCCATGCCGGCCGACGTGTTCGGCACGGCCGACGACCGTTTCCTGCTGGTGGGCATGACCGGCGGCGACCATGTCGAGGTCTGGGACCTCACCGGGCCGCAGCCGCGCGTCACCCGGCGCATCAAGACCGGCGCCGGCGCCCACGCCTTCCGCTCGGCCGGCGACCGCCGCCACGTGTACGTGAGCAACCGGGTGGCCAACACCATCTCCAAGATCGACCTGCAGTCCCTCGAAGTGGTGGACACGCTGCCGGCACCCGGCGGGCCCGACTGCATGGAGCTGGTGGCGGGCGGCCGGCTGCTGCTGGTCACCTCGCGCTGGGCCCGGCGGCTCACCGTGATCGACACCCAGACCCGGCAGGTGGTCCGCCAGGTGGCGGTCGGAAAGTCTCCCCATGGCGTCTGGACGCTCGACCACGTCCGGCATTGACCGTCGGCTGCTGGTCGCGGCGCTGCTGGCGGCGTGGCCGGCGGCCTGGGCTGCCGAGGGCTCCTGCGCCAAGCCGGTCTACCTGACCTTCGACACCGGCCACATGGACGTCGCGCCGCTCATCGCGGACGTGCTGGCGCGGCACCAGGTCAAGGTCACTTTCTTTGCCGCCAACGAGCGCACCAAGACCGGCGACGGCAGCCTGGGCGAGCACTGGGCGCCCTGGTGGCGTGCCCGTGCCGCCGAGGGCCACGAGTTCGCTTCGCACACCTTCGACCATGTCTACTGGCGCGCGGACCTGCCCGGCGGAGGGTTTCGGGTGCAGGCCTCGGCCGGCCCCGATCAGGGCCGCCTGCAGGACTGGACCGCCGCACGCTACTGCGCCGAGATCGACAAGGCCGCACGCCGCCTGGAACAGGTGACCGGGCGCAAGCCCCTGCCGCTGTTCCGGGCCCCGGGGGGCAAGACCTCGCCGCGCTTCGTGCAGGCCATGCGCGACTGCGGCTACGGCCACGTGGGCTGGAGCCCGACGGGTTTCCTGGGCGACGAGCTGCCGAGCCAGTCGCACCCCAATGCGGCCCTGCTCGACCAGGCCTTGCGCGGCGTCCGCCCGGGAGACATCCTGGTCGCCCACCTCGGCATCTGGTCGCGCAGCGACCCCTGGGCGCCGGCCGTGCTGGAGCCCCTGGTGGTCGGCCTCAAGAGCCGGGGCTTTTGCTTTCGCACCCTGCGCGAACATCCGCAGTGGCGCGACTGGATCGCGCGAAAGAGTTGAACGATGAGCTGGATCGAGGACGTGTTCGGGACGGCGCAGCAGGCGCTCTTCGAAGCCGTGGTGCAGCCGCTGCTGTTCGCGTTCGGCATGGGCAACCTGCTCGAAGACGGCTTCGCCGCCACGGGCTGGCTGCTGGTCGGGCTGCTGCAGCTGGCGGTGATGCTCGTGGTCATCGCGCCGCTGCAGTGGTGGCGGCCGGTCGAACCGATGCTCGACCGGCGGGCGGTGCGCACCGACGTCGCCTACACGCTGCTGCATCGGCTGGGGCTGTTCCGGCTGGGCCTGTTCTTCACGGTCGATCCACTGTTCGATGCCCTCTTCGGTACCTTGGGCGCGGCCGGTGTGGGCACCTTCCACCTCGACCAGCTCTGGCCGGGAGTGACCGATGCGGCGTGGGCCAGCCTGCTGATCTACCTGGTGGTGTTCGACTTCGCCGACTACTGGATCCATCGCGGCCAGCACGGCTGGCGCTGGTGGTGGACGCTGCACGCGCTGCACCACTCGCAGCGCCAGATGACGATGTGGAGCGACAACCGCAACCACCTGCTCGACGACCTGGTCCGCGATGGCCTGCTGGTGCTGCTGGCGCAGGCCATCGGGGTGGCGCCCGGCCAGTTCGTGGCCGTGGTCGCCATCACGCAGCTGAGCGAGAGCCTCTCGCACGCCAACGTCCGCCTGTGGTTCGGCAGCCTGGGTGAACGACTCTGGGTCAGCCCGCGCTTCCATCGCCTGCACCATGCCGTGGGCCTGGGCCATGAGGCGCGCGGGCCGGGCAGCCTGGGCGGCTGCAACTACGCCGTGCTGCTGCCGGTGTGGGACCTGCTGTTCGGCACCGCCAACTTCGAGCGGCGCTGGGAGCCCACGGGTGTGCGCGACCAGATCGAGCAGGGGCGCGACTACGGGAGCGGCTTTGTGTCCCAGCAATGGCTGGGCATCAAACGCCTCCTGGGCAAGGCCTGACTCACAATCCGCCTCCATGACCGCCACTTCAGAATTCGGCCTGATCATCGTCGGCGACGAGATCCTTTCCGGTAAACGCGCCGACAAGCACATGCCCAAGCTGATCGAGCTGCTGGCCGCCCGCGGGCTGCAGCTGTCGTGGGCCGAGTACGTGGGCGATGCGCCCGATCGCATCACCGCCAGCCTGCGGCGAGCCTTCGAGGCGGGGCATCCGGTGTTCTCTTGCGGCGGCATCGGTGCCACGCCCGACGACCACACCCGCCAATGCGCCGCTCGTGCGCTGGCGGTCGAGCTGGAACTGCATCCGCAGGCCGCGGCCCTGATCCGAGAGCGCATGCAGGACACCGCGCGCGAGCAGGGTGTGCCCTACGACCCCGACCGTGCCGACAACGCGCACCGGCTCAACATGGGCGTGTTCCCCCAGGGCGCCCGGCTCATCCCCAACCCGTACAACAAGATCCCCGGCTTCAGCGTGGCGCACGTCCACTTCGTCCCGGGCTTTCCGGTGATGGCCTGGCCGATGATGGAATGGGTGCTGGACCAGCAATACCGCCACCTGTTCCGCCAGCAGCCGTATCTCGAGAAATCCGTCATCGTGCACGGCTCGATGGAGGCCACGCTCACGCCGTTGATGGAAGCCGTGGAGCGCGACCACCCGGCGATCAAGGTGTTCAGCCTGCCCAGCGTCGACCATCCCCAGTGGGGACGCCACATCGACCTGGGCGTCAAGGGTGAGCCGGCCGACGTCGAGCCCGCGTACCGGCAGCTGCTGAGCGGCCTGCAGGCCATGAAACTCGACCTCGGCCCCGAGTTGGTGCGAGAGATCGGCCTCTCCACCCCGAATTAACCCTTATCTGCTCCAATTCGGTGCGCTGGCACCAGATTGGAGCGACCAGCTCGACCGCATGCCAGGTCGCGTCATGCACCAGCAGGTGGCATGAAAACTGCATCCCCGCCCCCGTCATTGATCAACCAACCATCGACCAGGAGAAACTGATGGCAGCCAAGACCGTCGCCGACGTGATGAAGATGGTGAAGGAAAACGAAGTCAAGTTCGTCGACTTCCGCTTCACCGATACCCGCGGAAAGGAACAGCACGTGACCGTGCCCGTCTCGCACTTCGACGAGGACAAGTTCACCTCGGGCCACGCCTTCGACGGCTCGTCGATCGCCGGCTGGAAGGGCATCGAGGCGTCGGACATGCTGCTGATGCCCGATCCCGACACGGCCAACATCGATCCCTTCTTCGAAGAGACCACGCTACTGCTCTCTTGCGACGTGCTGGAACCCGGTGACGGCAAGGCCTACGACCGCGACCCGCGCTCCATTGCCAAGCGCGCCGAGGCCTACCTCAAGGCCTCCGGCCTGGGCGACACCGCTTTCTTCGGACCCGAGCCCGAGTTCTTCATCTTCGATGACGTGCGCTGGGGCGCCGACATGTCCGGCTCGTTCGTGCAGGTGGACGAATACGAAGCCTCCTGGAACACCGGCAAGAAGATCGAAGGCGGCAACAAGGGCCACCGCCCCACCGTCAAGGGCGGCTACTTCCCCGTGCCTCCCGTCGACAGCACGCAGGACATGCGCGCCGAGATGTCGCTGATCCTCGAAACGCTGGGCATCCCGGTCGAGGTGTTCCATCACGAGGTGGCCGGCGCCGGCCAGAACGAGATCGGCACCCGCTTCAACACCCTGGTGCGCCGGGCCGACTGGACCATGCTGCAGAAGTACGTGATCCACAACGTGGCCAACGCCTACGGAAAGACCGCCACCTTCATGCCCAAGCCCCTGGTGGGCGACAACGGCTCGGGCATGCACGTGCACCAGTCGGTCTGGAAGGACGGCAAGAACCTGTTCGCGGGCGACGGCTATGCCGGCCTGTCGGAGTTCGCGCTGTACTACATCGGCGGCATCATCAAGCACGCCCGCGCGCTCAATGCCATCACCAACCCCGGCACCAACAGCTACAAGCGCCTGGTCCCCGGCTTCGAAGCCCCGGTCAAGCTGGCCTACTCGGCCCGCAACCGCTCGGCCTCCATCCGCATTCCCTTCGTGGCGAACCCCAAGGGCCGCCGCATCGAGGCACGCTTCCCGGATCCGCTGATGAACCCGTACCTGGGTTTCGCCGCGCTGCTGATGGCGGGCCTGGACGGCGTCGAGAACAAGATCCACCCGGGCGAGGCCGCCACCAAGGACCTCTACCACCTGCCGCCGGAAGAAGACGCGCAGATCCCGACCGTCTGCCACAGCCTCGACCAGGCGCTGGAGTACCTGGACAAGGACCGCGCCTTCCTGACCAAGGGCGGTGTGTTCAGCGAGGCGATGATCGACGCCTACATCGAGCTCAAGATGACCGAGGTCACGCGCTTCCGCATGACCACGCACCCCATCGAGTTCGACATGTACTACAGCCTCTGAGGCCGATGCGCCGGCGCCTCGCGGCGCCCGGCCTGCGTGAAAAATGGGCGGTCCGGGCCGCCCGTTTTTCTTTCCGGCAGGGGCATTGCTTCGCTGCTGAAGAGTTCAGCCATACTTGCCCGCCATGAGCCCGAGCCGCCTGAGACCCCCGATGAACCACGCACTTGTCCTGTTCTCTCTGCTGGCTGCCGTGGCCACCGCCGCCCAGGCGCAGACCCGCGTCTATCGCTGCGGCAACACCTACACCAACGACGCCGCCGAGGCCCAGTCCAAAGGGTGCAAGCCCATCGAGGGCAACAACTTCACCGTGATCGAAGGCACCCGCGTGCAGACCCCGCCCACGCGCGTGGTGGCCCCGGCCAGCGCCGCGCAGCCGCAGCAGGCCGCGGGCAGCCCGGCGCCGAACCGGGTCGACAGCAGCGAGCAGCGCGCGCGCGACGCCGATGCCCGCCTGATCCTGGAGACCGAGCTGAAGAGGGCCGAGACACGCCAGGCCGAACTGCTCAAGGAATACAACAACGGCGAGCCCGAGAAGCTGGGCCCCGAGACGCGCAACCACCAGAAGTACCTGGACCGCGTGGCCGAGCTCAAGGCCGCCATCACCCGCAACGAAGCCGACATCGCCGGCATCCGGCGCGAACTCTCCCGGCTGACCGCTTCCCGCTAGACCTCCCTTGACCCCAGAGCCCACCGCCGATCCCCTCCCTTCCTTCCAGGCCTTCGACCAGTTGGCCACCCTGGTGGCGGTCGTGGGGACGGATGGCACGGTGCGCTTCGCCAACGCCGCACTCGAAGACGCGCTGGGCCTGTCGCGTCGCAGCATCGAAGGCTCGCTCCTGCCGCAGGTCTTCACCGACCCGCAGCCGCTGCACCGCGCCCTGGAGGGTGCCCGCAGCAACGATTTCGCCGTCCTGCGCTACGAAGCCGCCCTGGTGCGGCACAGCGGTGAGCCGTTGGCGGTGCATGTGGTGGTGGTGCCCACCGAGCGACTCGGCGAGGTGGTGGTCGAGATGCTGCCGCTGGAGCAGCACGCGCGCCAGGAGCGCGAGGAACGCCTGATCGGCCAGGCGGAGGCCAACAAGGAGTTGATCCGCAACCTCGCGCACGAGATCAAGAACCCCTTGGGCGGCATCCGCGGCGCGGCGCAATTGCTCGAGATGGAGATCGACTCGCGCGAGCTCAAGGAATACACGCAGGTCATCATCCACGAGGCCGACCGGCTGCAGACCCTGGTGGACCGGCTGCTGGCGCCGCACCGCAAGCCGCACGTGGTGGGCGACGTGAACATCCACGAGGTCTGCGAACGCGTGCGCTCGCTGATCCTGGCCGAGTTCCCGCGCGGGCTGAAAGTCGTGCGCGAGTACGACACCTCGCTGCCCGAATTCCGCGGCGACCGCGAGCAACTGATCCAGGCCGTGCTCAACGTGGCGCACAACGCCTGCCAGGCGCTGTCCGAGCGCATCGAAGCGGGCGATGCCGAGCTCGTGCTGCGCACGCGCGTCGCGCGCCAGGTCACCTTCGGCAAGCAGCGCTATCGTCTGGCACTGGAATTGCATGTCATCGACAACGGACCCGGCGTGCCTCCGGCCATCAAGGACCGCATCTTCTACCCGCTGGTGTCGGGCAGGGAAGGCGGCTCCGGCCTCGGGCTCACACTGGCTCAGACCTTCGTGCAGCAGCACCATGGCCTGATCGAGTGCGACAGCGTACCGGGCCGGACGGATTTCAAGATCCTGATTCCGTTGCCTTGAACCGCATGACCTGAGGGAAGAACACGCATGAAGCCGATCTGGATAGTTGACGATGACCAATCCATCCGCTTCGTGTTGGAAAAGGCCTTGATGCGGGAGGAGCTGCCCACGCGCAGCTTCACCAACCCGCGCGAGGTGCTGCAGGCCCTCGATTCCGACGACGACGGCGATGGCCCGCAGGTGCTGGTCAGCGACATCCGCATGCCGGGCGGCTCGGGCCTGGATCTCCTGGCCCAGGTCAAGCAGCGGCTGCCGGGCTTGCCGGTGATCGTGATGACCGCCTTCTCCGATCTCGACAGCGCCGTCTCCGCCTTCCAGGGCGGCGCGTTCGAGTACCTGCCCAAGCCCTTCGACTTGCCCAAGGCCATCGAGTTGATCCGCCGCGCGGTCGACGAGAGCCGGCGCGAGCAGGTGGCCGAGGAGCGCATGGTTGCCGCGCCCGAGATGCTGGGCCAGGCGCCCGCCATGCAGGACGTGTTCCGCGCCATCGGCCGGCTGTCGCAAAGCAACGTCACGGTGCTGATCACGGGCGAATCGGGTTCGGGCAAGGAACTCGTGGCCCGCGCACTGCACCGCCACTCGCCGCGCGCGAGCGGGCCCTTCATCGCGATCAACACCGCGGCCATTCCCAAGGACCTGCTCGAATCCGAACTCTTCGGCCATGAGCGCGGCGCCTTCACCGGGGCGCAGACCATGCGCCGCGGCCGCTTCGAGCAGGCCGAGGGCGGCACGCTGTTCCTGGACGAGATCGGCGACATGCCGTTCGACCTGCAGACGCGCCTGTTGCGGGTGCTCTCCGACGGCCACTTCTACCGGGTGGGCGGCCACAGCGCCGTCAAGGCCAACGTGCGCGTGATCGCGGCCACGCACCAGGACCTGGAGCAGCGGGTCAAGGACGGTGGCTTTCGCGAAGACCTGTTCCACCGACTGAATGTGATTCGCCTGCGGCTGCCGGCCTTGCGCGAGCGGCGCGAGGACGTGCCGATGCTGGCGCGCCACTTCCTGCAGCAATCGGCGCAGCAGCTCGGCGTCGAGCCCAAGCGCATCTCGGACGCCGCACTGGCCCGGCTGTCGGTCTTCGCCTTCCCGGGCAACGTGCGGCAGCTGGAGAACATCTGCCACTGGCTCACCGTGATGGCGCCGGCCCAGGTGATAGAGGCCAAGGACCTGCCGCCGGAGGTGTTGGCCGCCATCCCGGAGACCGGCTCCGCGCCCGAACCGGTGCCGCTGATCGAGGCGTTGGCGCCGCTGGCCGCAACGCCTCAGGCGCCCGCAGCGCCGGTGCTTGCGCTTGCGGCGCCAGCCGGCAGCGGCTGGGAAGCGGGCCTCGAGGTCGAGGCGCAGGCCCTGCTGGCCAGCGGCCGGCACGACGTCTGGGACACCCTCACGCGCCGGTTCGAGTCACGCCTGATCCTGACCGCGCTGCAGAGCACGCGTGGTCGTCGCATCGAGGCAGCCCAGAAGCTGGGCATCGGGCGCAACACGATCACGCGCAAGATCCAGGAGCTCGGGCTGGAGGATTGACCCCCCCGAAGCGGCCCGTTGGCCGAGCCCCCTGAATCCCCCCAGGGGGCGCAACCAGCGGCCCGGCGAAGCCGGTTCCGCGGTAAGCAAAGGCCCACCCCCGAAGCGGCTTGCGCCGCTTCCCCCTCAAGGGGGCGCAACCAGCGGCCCGGCGAAGCCGGTTCCGCGGTTGCCGCTGGAACGGCCCTTCGACAGGCTCAGGACAGGCCTGCCGCTGCGCGGCGGCCTCTGGGCGCCTCTCGGTCTGGCCCTGTCCTTTCAGCCCAGCTCGATCGTCACGGGGGCGTGGTCGCTGGGTTGCTTCCATTTGCGCGGGGCGCGGTCGATGTGGCAGGCGCGGACCTGGTCGCGCAGGGGCTGGCTCACCAGGATGTGGTCGATGCGCAGGCCGCGGTTCTTCTGGTAACCCAGCATTCGGTAGTCCCACCACGAATAGCTCTTCTCGGGCTGCTCGAACAGGCGGAAGCCGTCGACCAGGCCCAGATCGAGCAGCCGCTTGAAGTGGTCGCGCTCGGGCGTGCTGTGGTGGATGGTCTCGCGCAGGCCGTCGGGGTCGTAGGAGTCGCGGTCCTCCGGAGCGATGTTGAAGTCGCCCAGCAGCACGAGCCGGGGGTGCCGCTCCATCTCCATCTTCACGTGCTGCTGCAGGCCGTCCAGCCACGCCATCTTGTAGGCGAACTTGTCGGTGCCCGGCGCCTGCCCATTGACGAAGTAGCCGTTGACGAGGCGCAGTTCGCCCAGCGGACTGTCGACCGTGGCGGTGACCACGCGCGACGACTCGTCCTGGAATTGCGTCATGTTGCGCACGACATCGCGGACCGGTGTGCGGCTGAGGATGGCCACGCCGTTGTAGGTCTTCTGTCCGAAGACGGCGCAATGCTCGTAGCCGGCCTCGTGCAGGGCCAGCAGCGGGAACTTGTCTTCCGTGAGCTTGAGTTCCTGCAGGCACAGCACGTCCACGGGATTGCTGGCCAGCCAGTCCAGCACATGCTGCAGCCGTGCCGCGAGGGAGTTGATGTTCCAGGTGGTGATCTTCATGCCGGTGTCTTCGGGTGCCGGCGCAGTTTAGTGGCTCGTTCGCGCAGGCCCCGCGGCCCCTGGTGGCTCAGGTCTTCCGGAGTGGTCCCCCTCGGCGATGTGGGCTATATTTGTTCAGACCGGCAGCACCGCCGACACCTGGAGATACCGGCATGAAAGTCTGCGACATCCTGCGCGTGAAGGGCAACGTGCTCTATACGGTCAGCCCCGACGAACCGATGGAGCGCGCCATCGACATCATGTCGGACAAGGACATCGGCTCGCTGGTCGTGATGGAGCATGCGGACCTGGTGGGCATGCTCACCTTCCGCGAGGTGATCCAGTGCATGGTCAAGCACAAGTCCAACGTGGGCTCGGTGCTGGTGCGATCGGCCATGGACGACCACCCCCTCACCTGCACCAGCGAAACCGAGCTCGACGAGGTGCGCCGCATGATGCTGGACCGGCACGCGCGCTACATGCCGGTGATGGACCGACGCATGCTCATGGGCGTGATCAGCTTCTACGACGTGGCCAAGGCCGTGGTCGACAGCCAGAACTTCGAGAACCGGATGCTCAAGGCGTACATCCGCGACTGGCCCAGCAGCGAGGACGCCCAGCCTTCTGCCCAGCTTTGAGGCGGGATAATCGCCGCTCCTTGCCGCCCAAGATCTGGGGCGGCAACGGCCTGCAAACGGAACCGGAATGAGCGGCAACACCTTCGGCAATCTCTTCGCTGTCACCAATTTCGGTGAATCCCACGGCCCCGCCATCGGCTGCGTGATCGATGGCTGCCCACCTGGCATGGCCTTGGCCGCGACCGACATCCAGCCTGACCTCGACCGTCGCCGTCCCGGCACCAGCCGGCACGTGACCCAGCGGCAGGAAGCCGACCAGGTGGAAATCCTTTCCGGCGTGTACGAGGGCCGAACCACCGGCACCCCCATCTGTCTGTTGATCCGCAACACCGACCAGCGCAGCAAAGACTACAGCGAGATCGCCCAGACCTTCCGCCCCGGCCATGCGGACTACGCCTACCTGCAAAAGTACGGCCTGCGCGATCCACGCGGCGGCGGCCGATCGTCGGCCCGCATGACGGCGCCCATGGTGGCCGCCGGCGCCGTCGCCAAGAAGTGGCTGCGGCAGGCGCATGGCACCGAATTTCGCGGCTGCATGCAGCAACTGGGCGACATCCCGATTCCCTTCGAGGGCTGGGAGTACGTGCCCCGCAATCCCTTCTTCGCTCCGGTGGCCGACGTCTCGCACCTGGAGGCCTACATGGACGCCTTGCGCAAGAGCGGCGATTCCTGTGGCGCGCGCATCCGAGTCATGGCATCGGGCGTGCCCGCCGGTTTGGGTGAGCCGCTCTTCGACAAGCTCGATGCCGACATCGCCTTCGCCATGATGGGCATCAATGCGGTCAAGGGCGTGGAGATCGGCTCCGGCTTCGGCGTGGTCACCCAGCGCGGCAGCGTGCACGGCGATTCGCTCACGCCAGAGGGCTTTGCGACCAACCATGCGGGTGGCGTGCTGGGCGGCATCAGCACCGGCCAGGACCTGGAAGTCTCCATCGCCATCAAGCCCACCAGTTCCATCATCACCCCGCGCGACACCATCGACATCCAGGGGCAGCCCACCCAGGTGATCACCAAGGGGCGGCACGACCCCTGCGTGGGCATCCGCGCCGCCCCCATCGCCGAGGCCATGCTGGCGCTGGTCGTGATGGAGCATGCCCTGCGCCAGCGGGCGCAGAACGCGGACGTGCAGCCGCCGCTGGCGGCGATTCCGGGAGCACGGCCCTGAGCGCCGGCCTCACCCGTGAAGATCCTGCAGGTCCGGGTCAAGCCCAACGCCCGCGCCAGCCTGCTCACGCCGCCGAGTCGTGATGGTGAACCCTGGCTGGTCCAGGTGGCGGCGCCGCCGGTGGACGGCAAGGCCAATGACGAACTCGTGCGCCTGCTGGCCAGCCACTTCGGCTGCAACCGCTCGGCCGTGAAGGTCAAGACAGGGGCCGGGGCGCGGCTGAAGCTGGTTGAGATCGATGGGGACGGCTGAGGGTTTGTCCTCTGCGTGGGGCCGGAACCAGCTCTCTAGGTCGGGGACTACTTCGTGGCTTGTGCGAAGGAGTGTCCAGATGCAAGGTGGTTCCAAGGCGCATCGCCGTGCGATATCGAGTCAAACCGCGCCCGCGGCGAAGCCGCCGCCCAAGACATCAACAGCTTCGGCAGCCCAGTCGGCGCCGGCGCGCCCGGTGTCGCACGCCGGTGCGGCTGGTGCGTCGCTAAGGGATCGCGCGGTTTCGCTGCCGGCGTTGCCCAAGCTCCAGCCAACCCCGGTCGACGACGCGTGGGCGGCCGCCACCATCGCGCGCCTGGAGCAGCTTGCGCACCTGGGCGCCGAGTGGAGGATCGACCTGCTGGTGGAGATCGGAAAAGTCGAGGACCTTTCCTCGCTGTCGGACGATTGCCTGGACCGTCTGCATGCGGCGCTGGCGCAGTGTGGGGCCAGTGAGCGGGTCATCGCCGCAACCAACCTCGAGCGTGCGGGCCGCGCCATTCCGACCGAAGTCAGGCAGCTTCTGGGTGCCGCAGCATCCGGGTCCGGGCAGGCAGACCGCAAGTCGGGGGGGCAAGTCCAGGCCCCCGGACAGCGTGCCCGAGCCAGCAGCGCGGTCCTTCGCCACCTGGTCAAGCTGGACGAACTGTTCAGGACCGCCCGGACGCTGGACACGCGCGCCAATCTCCTGAAAGCCGCGGTCAAGAAGGCAGCGGGTGCATTCGAGTTCTCGTCGCTCCCGTGCCTGAAGCAGCTGCACGCGGCGCTGGACCAGGTCGCCAGAAAGGCGCCCGAATCGGACGCCGAAAGATCAAGCATCCTGTTCGCCGCGAAGCTCAGGAGCCACCTCGGGTTCCTGATCGATGCGCTAAGCGCTGGGCAGCCCGGCTCGGGCGGCGCCAAGCCCCCGAGCACGGCCGGCAGCCCGATGGATGTCATCGACGCCTGCTGGAGCTTGCGCGATCTGTTCGGCCACCTGGCCCCGGACGCTTGCGAGCTGAGCGCCCAAGCAACCGAGTTGATTCGAACCGGAGCGCAAGCGTCCGCCGGCACGGCCGAGCAGCTCGTGCAGCACGAAGGGTTCGAAGTGGCCTCGACCTTTGCGAAGGACTTGCCCCGGGCAACTTACGCTGTGCGCGGCGCCGCGGGCGAAGAGGTCGTTGCCATGAACAAGCGTTCCGAGGGTGCCGTACAGAAGATCTTTCAGGCATTGGGAGGAGACCGTGAGTTGCTCGAGGCGGTGACGCAGGTCGCACAGCAGGCATTTTTCATGGAGTCGGAAAAGGTGATGGACTCTGCGCGCACGACCCCGGTTCGCTATGACGGTAAGCGCGGTAAGTTGGTTTCTTCGGAGAGGCCGCACCCACACTTCGCCATCGAGTTGCGCAAGCCCGGTGTGGCTGCTGTCACGTTGTCGCAGACACCGACCGGCAGCTTGTTTTTTCCGTTCATGACGGGCCGTCTGCCTGACGGAAAGATCGTCGACGTGATGGGTGAGCCGATGGACGTGGATCCCGCCAGCTACTACCGGATCGAGTACACGCTCCTGGTGGACCGGAAGGGCATGCGCCAGCTGGACGGCGACGTGCGGTTCAGCTTTCGCATCATGCCGCCGGAGGTCTGAGCGAGCCGCTACGGCTGGCGCTCCACCGCCTCGCGCACGGCGCGCCCCAGCTCGATCACCGCCATCGCGTAGTAGCTCGAGTGGTTGTAGCGTGTGACGACGTAGAAGTTCTCCGTGCCGGCCACGTAGCTGCTGGGGCCGTCGCCGTTTTCCAGTTCCACCAGCGCCAGCGGCCCCGCATGTCCGGCGGCCGCGCCGTCGAGCAGCGCGCCCTTGGCCTGGAAGCTGGCGGCGCTGAAGGTGGGCAGGATGTCGGGCGCGAGCAGCGTGTCCATGTCCACCGTCTCGGCGTCGAACCGCACCGGGTAATGGGTGGGCATGCCGGTCTGCCAGCCATAGCCCTTGAGGTAGTTGGCCACCGAGCCGATGGCGTCGGCGGCGCTGTTGCGCAGGTCGATGCGGCCGTCGCCGTCGAAGTCCACCGCCCATTTGACCCAGCTGCTCGGCATGAACTGCGGCATGCCCGTGGCGCCGGCGAAACTGCCCAGCGGCTCCAGCGGATCGAGGCTGCGCCGGTGCTGGGTGGACAGGAACTGCTCCAGCTCGCCCCTGAAGTACGCGGCGCGCTCGGCGGCCCGGGGATGGTTCTCGGGGTGGTTGAAGGCGAGGGTGCTCAGGGCATCGATGACGCGGAAGTCCCCCATCTGCCGGCCATAGATGGTCTCCACGCCGATGATCCCGGCGATGATTTCCGCGGGCACCCCGTGCTCGCGCTCGGCCTTGGCCAGCCAGCTCTCGTTCTCCTGCCAGAAGCGCAGGCCGGCGTTGATGCGGAAGTTGTCGATGAAGCGGCTGCGATAGATCGCCCAGTTCTTGCGCGTGCCGGGCTGCGCCGGCTGCATCAGCCGCTGCACCAGTGGCAGTTGCTGCGCCTGCCCGATGGCGCGGCGGGTCCATGCCGGATCGAGCCCCCGGCGCTCGGCCACTTCGTCGGCAAAGCGCATGGCTTCAGGATGGTCGGCATAGGGCAGCCCCTGGCGCGAAGCCGGTGCGCTGCGGACCTTGCGCACCGACGTCTTCTTGATCGCCGACTTCTTCGCCTTCTGCGCGGCGGCAGGAGCGGCCTTCTTGCGGGTCTGGGAATGCGTGCCGGCGCTCGCATGGAGCGGCAGCGCCAGCGCGGCGGCCAGGAGCAGGCCGAAGACGACGGGGTACGACATGGGTGCCTTCAGGAGTGGCGTGGCTGGAGTTGGGCGGGCGGGTGCGAGGAAGGCCAGGGCAGGTGGTCGAATTGTCGCCGCAGCGTGGCCAAGGGCAGCTGCGGTGAACGCGCATAGCGCTGGGCCTCCAGGCGCAGCAGCCAGTCTGCCAAGGCCTGGGCGTCCGCACCGAAGTGCGCCAGGGCCGCCGTGGCGAGTTGCCGCGGTCCGTGGGTGGCGGGCAACGGCAGGCCGCTCTTTTCCAGGCGCTGGCGGGCACGCGCCAGCAATCGCAGCCACGGGTCTTGCCGGCGTCGCTCCCACAGGCTCCAGGCACCGCCTGCCGTTGCTGCCGCGGCGATGACCCAGGCGAGCAGGGCGGCCAAGTCCTTCCAGTCGGGTGATTCGAACCCGAGCTGGCGCAGCAGCGCAAGCTGGCGGCTCTGCGTGTAGTTCAGCACGCGCTGGTTCCAGGCGTTGTTCACCGCCTCCCACACCGAACGCAGGTGCGCGGCCAGCGTGGGGCTCACGGCCGCCATGGTGTTGGCCAGCACGCCGGGCGGCGGTTGCAGCCGCTGGAACGAGCCGATCCGGCCTGGTGCCACCGACGAGGTCGGGTCGATCCGCACCCAACCCTGGCCCTGCAGCCAGACCTCGGTCCAGGCGTGCGCGTCGGATTGGCGCACCACCCACCACCCGTCGATGGGGTTGCGCTCACCGCCCTGGTAGCCGGTCACGATGCGCGACGGAATGTCCATTGCCCGCATCAGCACCACGAAGGCGGACGCGATGTGCTCGCAAAAGCCTTCCTTGCGGTCGAACCAGAATTCGTCGGCGCTGTCCGTGCCGTAGAGGCCTGGCTCCAGCGTGTAGCGGTATCCGCCGGTGCGCAGGCGCTGCAGTGCGGCTTGCACGAGCGCCGCCTTGTCTTGCGGGGCGGCCTGCCGCATCAGTTCGGCGCCGAGTTCCAGCGTCCGGGGGTTGGACCCCGGCGGCAACTCCCGGTATTCCCAGGGCAGGGCGGCGGCGCTGGCCAGCGGGCCCTGTGTCCATTGCAGGTGGCTCTGCGCGTCGTAGCGCAGCAGGTCGGTGACGGGACGCGCCAGCAGCCACTGCAATTCGGGCGTGCCGATCGCCTCGGCATCGGCCACCTCGGGCGCCTGGCCCGCCACGTCCAGCGTCAGCAGCCAGGGGCGGTTGTGCGGCTCGAGCGTGACGCGGTAGCGCACCGGCTCACCCTGCAGCTGGAGCGGTGCACGCCGCTCCATCAGCTGCCGCGGCAGGATGGCCGGGCGCGGGTACAGCGGGCGCCAGCTGCGGCCGTCGAAGCGGCCCAGCACCGGCCCGCGGAAATACAGCTGCGAACGCGGCGGCACCTGGTCGTTTTCGAAGCGCACGCGCAGGGCGATGCTCTCGTCCAGCGCCAGCCGGGCGACGTTGCCCACCTCCATCTGGGCGCTCAGCCCGCTGCGGCCGGTCAGCGCGTCCGCGGGCAAGCCCCACAGCGGAGTCAGCCGCGGGAACAGCACGAAGAGCACGGCCATCACCGGCGCACCGAGCAGCACCATCCTCCCCGCCGTCGCGGCCGACTGGCGCAGGGGTGGGCGCCCGACCGGCAGATGGGCGTTGACCAGCGCCGTGAGGAGCGCCATCAGCCCGACCAGCATCGCGCCGGCGACGGCCAGCGACTGCGAATAGAAGAAGTAGGTGACCAGGGTGAAGAAGCCCAGGAAGAAGATCACGAAGGCATCGCGCCGGGCCCGCAGCTCCAGCGTCTTGAGTGCCAGCAGCACCACCACCAGCGTCACCCCGGCGTCGCGTCCGAGCAGCGTGCCGTGGCTGGCGAAGGTGCCCACGGCTCCGAGCGCGAGCAGGGCCAGCACCCAACGCGCGCGCGGCAGCGGCAGCCCGCGCCAGGCGAGCCGGCCGCGCCACGCCAGCACCGCGGCCACCAGCGCGCTGCACCACAGCGGCAGGTGCGGCGTCAATGGCAGCACGATCCAGGCGATCGCGATCAGCAGGAAGATGGCATCGCGGCCCTCGCGGGGCAGGGCGCCGATGCGGCTGCGAAGCGTGTTCACCCGCACAGCGCCAGCACCTCCAGGCAATGCCGCTTGTGGGCCTCGCCGTTGCCGGGCCGAACCTGCTGGCCCGGCACGCGCAGGCCGTACTCGGCCCCGAGGCGGTCGGCCTGCAGCACCCAGGCGGCCAGCCGCGACAGCCGCTGCTCCAGGTTGCCGGAACCTGCCAGCGCATGGTCCAGCCACAGCTCGGGTCGGCGCGCCTGCTCGTGGTCGCGGCTGACCAGCTCGGTGCTGCGCGCCGACTTCTTCCACACCACCTGCCGGAGCGCGTCGCCCCGGCGGTAGGCGCGCACGCCTTCGAATTCCCGGCCGGCGGCGGCGCGGGCGCTCCCGTGGCCCGCACGGGCCTGCGCGGGCGGCAGCGGCGGCGGCGCCAATTCAGGAGCCGGCCACACCAGCACCCGCGCGGCCGGTTGCCAAACCGTCCAGACCCGGAAGGTGCCCAGCGGGTAGCGGGTCTCCGCGGTCAGCGCAGGCACCCGGTGCAGCCCGCGCCGCGCCGGCTGGAAGGCGACGCAGACGGTGCTGCTGCCCTGTGCCGGAACGTCGCACCAGGCCCATTGCTGGCCGTCGGGCGCCTCGTGCACCGCCACGCCGATGCCGTGCCGGGCCGAGCGGCCATCGTTGGCGATCACCACCCGCAGCTCGGCGCTGGCACCGGCGAACTGCGCTTGCGGCGGCTCCAGGTTCAGGCGCAGGCCGCGCAGCGTGCCGTGGCTCAGGTGCATGCCCACCAGGGCGCTGCCGGCCAGCAGGAAGGTGAGCAGGTATCCGAGATTGAGCTGGTAGTTGATGGAGGCGATCAGCAACACCAGCAGCGTGCCCCCCAGCAACCAGCCGGCGCGGGTGGGCAGGATGTAGACCCGGCGCTGGGTCAGCGCCAGGGTGTCGGTCACCGGCAGGCGCGCAAGCCACCAGCTGCGCAGGCGCTGCCGCACGCGGGTCGGCGTCACGGCAGCGGCACGTCCTCCAGCATGGCGCGCACCTGTTCGACCGGACCCCGGCCGGCCGAGCCCACGGGCACCAGTCGATGGCCAACCGTCTGCGGCAGGATGGCCTGCACGTCGTCGGGCGATACGTAGTCGCGCCCGCCGAGCAGGGCCTGGGCCTTGGCGACCCGCACCACGGCGATCGCGGCGCGGGGCGAGAGCCCCTGCAGGAACCAGCGGCCCGATCGCGTGGCGGCCACCAGGTCCTGCACGTAATCGAGCAGCGGATCGGCGGCGTGCACCTGCTGCACCTGGCGCTGGAGGTCGTCCAGCGCCCCGGGGGTGAGCGCCGCGGACAGCTGCATGACCATCTCGCGACGGTCTTGCCCGCGCAGCAGCTCGCGCTCGGCGGCACGGTCGGGATAGCCCAGCGAGATGCGCATCAGGAAGCGGTCGAGTTGCGACTCGGGCAGGCCGAAGGTGCCGAGCTGGTCCAGCGGGTTCTGCGTGGCGATGACGAAGAAGGGCCGGGGCAGCGGACGGGTTTCGCCCTCGATGGTGACCTGGTGTTCCTCCATCGCTTCGAGCAGCGCGCTCTGGGTCTTGGGGCTGGCGCGATTGATCTCGTCGGCCAGCAGCACCTGCGCGAACACCGGTCCCGGGTGGAAGACGAAGTCTTCCTTGCCGCGGTCGTAGACCGAGACGCCCGACAGGTCGCTGGGCATGAGGTCGGCCGTGAACTGCACGCGCGAGAACTGCAGCCCGAAGGCGCGGGCCAGGGCATGCGCGAGGGTGGTCTTGCCGACGCCCGGCACGTCCTCGATCAGCAGGTGTCCGCCGGCCAGCAGGCAGGCCACGCAGTCGCGGACCTGGACCGATTTGCCCACGATCACCGTGTTAAGCTGATCGAGCAGAGTCGCCAGCTGTCGTTGTGCTTGCATGGAGCACGACGTTATCACCGAATCCCTACCGCCTCTCCCGAGCCGTTCGACCATGCCAGCCCACAGCACCGGGTTTTTCACGCATACCGACTGCCGCCGCCACGAAATGGGGCCCGGTCATCCCGAGTGCCCCGAACGCCTCGACGCCATCGAGGACCGCCTGCTGGCCTGCGGACTGGCCGACGTGCTGGAGCGGCGCGAGGCGCCGCTCGCCTCGCTGGCCGACATCGAACTCGCCCACGACCGCCTGCACGCCGCGGCCCTGCGCGGGCTGCAGGCCGAACTCGAGGAACAGTGCCAGGCCGGCGGACCGGCCTATGCGCACATCGATCCCGACACCGCGCTGAACGCGCACACCTGGACGGCGGCGCTGCGCGCGGCTGGGGCGGCGGTGGCCGCCACCGACGCGGTGATGGCAGGCGAGCTGGCCAATGCGTTCTGCGCCGTGCGACCGCCGGGCCACCACGCCTGCCGCGACCGGGCCATGGGTTTCTGCTTCTTCAACAACGTCGCCATCGCCGCGCGGCATGCGCTGGATCGGCACGGCCTGTCCCGCGTGGCCGTGGTCGATTTCGACGTGCACCACGGCAACGGCACCGAGGACATCCTGGCCGGCGACGAACGCGTGCTGATGGTGGGCATCTTCCAGCAGGGCCTGTATCCGTTCAGCGGCGATCCGCCGCGGGCCGGCAACATGCTCAACGTGCCGGTGCCCGCCTATACCCGTGGTCCGGCCGTGCGTGAACGGGTGGAGCGGCTGTGGCTGCCCCGGCTGGAGAGCTTCAGGCCCGAGATGGTGTTCATCAGCGCCGGTTTCGACGCGCACCGTGACGACGAGCTCGGGCAACTGGGGCTGGTCGAGGACGACTACCGCTGGATCACCGAGCGCGTGCGCGACGTGGCGCTGCGCCACGCCCGAGGCCGCATCGTCTCGTGCCTGGAAGGCGGCTACGACCTGCAGGCCCTGGGTACCAGCGTCGAGGCGCACCTGCGCGCCCTGGCCGACCTGTGAGGCCGGTGATCATCGAGAACCTGCTGCGGCAGGTGGGTCAGCCGGCCATGTTGTGGCAGGTGCTCGCGCTGCTGGCCAGCCTGGCGATCGCCGGCGGGGTGGCGTGGGCCGTCGGCCGCAGCCGGGGCGGCCAGTCCGTGTGGTTCGGCCGATTCATCGTCGATGGCCTGCTGTTCCCGTTGCTGGCACTCGCGCTGACCTACAGCTCCTTGCTGGCGCTCCAGCCTCACCAGGGCGTGGCGCTGCTGCGCATCGCGGTGCCGGTGCTGATGTCCCTGGCCGGCATCCGCTTCCTGGCGCGCGTGCTCACGCTGGTGTTCCCGGCTTCGCATTTCGCCCGTCTGGTCGAGCGACTGTTTTCCTGGGTGGCCTGGCTGGCGGCCGTGCTCTGGATCGCCGGGTTGCTCCCCACGGTGCTGGCCGAAATGGAGTCCATCCGTTTCGGCATCGGCCGCAGCCGCTTCACCCTGTTGGGCCTGCTGCAGGGGGTGTTGTCCGCGGGCGCGGTGCTGGTGGTGGCCTTGTGGGTCTCCGCCGCGCTGGAGCAGCGCGTGATGCAACGTGCCACGGGCGACCTGTCGCTGCGCCGGGTGGCGGCCAACGTGCTGCGATCGGGGCTGCTGGTCATCGGCCTGCTGGTGGCGCTGTCGATGCTCGGCGTCGACCTCACCGCGTTGTCGGTGCTTGGCGGCGCCATCGGCGTCGGCCTGGGCTTCGGCCTGCAGAAGCTCGCGTCCAATTACGTCAGCGGCTTCGTCATCCTGTTCGAGCGCAGCCTGCGCATCGGCGACATGGTGCGCGTGGACAACTTCGAGGGGCAGGTGATGGACATCAAGACCCGTTACACCCTCATCCGCGCACCCAACGGGCGCGAGTCGATCGTGCCCAACGAGAAGCTCATCACCGAGCGTATCGAGAACCTGTCGCTGGCCGACACGCTTATCCTGCTGAGCACCGACGTCACCGTGGCGTATGCGAGCGACCTCGACCAGGTGCAGCGCGTCCTGTGCGCGGCCGCCGCCGGCTGTTCCCGCATCCTCGCGGAGCCGGCCCCGGCCGCGCGGCTCTTGCGCTTCGGCCCCGACGGGCTCGAGTTCCAGCTCACATACTGGATCAACGATCCGGCCAACGGACAGGCCAACGTGCGATCCGACGTCAACCTCGCTGCGCTGCGCGGGCTGCGCGAAGCCGGCATCGAGATCCCGTACCCGCAGCGGGTGGTCCACATGGCGCAGGCGCCTGCAGCGCGCGGCTGAGCCGCGCTCGCTGCACCGCCGCATAGAATGGCCCAGGTTTCTTAAGCGGACTCTGAACGCGTGGCCGTGGGTCGCGGGCGGGTTCAGGGCTCTCGAGGTTTCATTCGACAGAGGAGCTCCCCAGCATGAAGGTCCTGGTACCGGTGAAGCGGGTGGTGGACTACAACGTCAAGGTCCGGGTCAAGTCGGACCAGACGGGTGTGGACATCGCCAACGTCAAGATGAGCATGAACCCCTTCGACGAAATCGCCGTCGAAGAGGCGGTGCGGCTCAAGGAAAAAGGCGCGGTCACCGAGGTGATCGCCGTCTCGTGCGGCGTCACCGCCTGCCAGGAGACGCTGCGCACCGCCATGGCCATCGGCGCCGACCGCGCCATCCTGGTGGAAACGTCCGAGGAGCTGCAGCCGCTGGCGGTGGCCAAGCTGCTCAAGGCGCTGGTCGACAAGGAGCAGCCGCAACTCGTGATCCTGGGCAAGCAGGCCATCGACGACGACTGCAACCAGACCGGCCAGATGCTGGCCGCGCTGTGCGACGTGCCGCAGGCCACCTTCGCCTCCAAGATCGAAGTGGCCGACGGCAAGGCCCGCGTCACGCGCGAGGTCGATGGTGGCCTGGAGACGCTCGAGGTCTCGCTGCCGGCGGTGGTCACCACCGACCTGCGCCTGAACGAGCCGCGCTACGTGACGCTGCCCAACATCATGAAGGCCAAGAAGAAGCAACTCGACGTGCTCAAGCCCGAGGACCTGGGCGTCGATGTGGCGCCGCGCCTGAAGACGCTCAAGGTCACCGAGCCGCCCAAGCGCGGCGCCGGTATCAAGGTCCCCGACGTGGCCACGCTGGTGGACAAGTTGAGGAACGAAGCGAAGGTGATTTGAGGAGCCGCAGGAACAACCATGACATCGCTCGTCATCGCAGAACACGACAACGCGTCCATCAAGGGCGCGACGCTGAACACCGTGACCGCTGCCGCCGCCTGCGGCGGTGAAGTCCATGTGCTGGTGGCTGGCCACAACGCCGGCGCCGCTGCCGAAGCCGCTGGCCGCATCGCCGGCGTGGCCAAGGTGATCCACGCCGACGCGGCCTATTTCGAGCACGGCTTGGCCGAGAACGTGGCGGCGCAGGTGCTGGCGCTTGCCGGCGACTACAGCCACATCCTGTTCCCGGCCACCGCCAGCGGCAAGAACATCGCCCCGCGCGTGGCGGCCAAGCTCGATGTGGCGCAGGTGTCCGACATCACCCGCGTCGACGGCCCCGACACCTTCGAGCGGCCCATCTACGCCGGCAACGCCATGGCCGTGGTGCAAAGCGGCGACTCGGTGAAGGTGATCACCGTGCGCACCACCGGCTTCGACGCCGCGGCCGCCAGCGGTGGCAGCGCCACGGTGCAGAAGGTCGATGCCGCGCCCGAGAATGGCAAGAGCCGCTTCGTTGGCCAGGAGATCGCCAAGAGCGACCGGCCCGAGCTCACGGCCGCCAAGGTCATCGTGTCGGGCGGCCGCGCGCTCGGCTCCTCCGAGAAGTTCAACGAGGTCATGACCCCGCTGGCCGACAAGCTCGGCGCCGCCCTGGGCGCCAGCCGGGCGGCGGTGGACGCTGGCTACGCGCCCAACGACTGGCAGGTCGGGCAGACCGGCAAGATCGTGGCGCCCCAGCTCTACGTGGCCTGCGGCATCTCGGGCGCCATCCAGCACCTGGCGGGCATGAAGGACTCCAAGGTCATCGTGGCCATCAACAAGGACCCCGAGGCACCCATCTTCAGCGTGGCCGACTATGGCCTCGAAGCGGATCTGTTCCAGGCGGTGCCGGAGTTGACGGCGAAGCTTTGAGAGCCAGGGTTTAGGTCTAGGGCCTGGGTTCCAGGGCTAGGGAAACAGCCGATGCGCCCGGCCGGCGTGCGCTTCAGTCTTGGAGCCACTCCGGTCCCTGATCCCTAACCCCAGCCCCCAACCCCTAGAACAATGCCCTACCACGCCCCTCTGAAGGACCTGCTGTTCGACATCCGGCACCTGGCCGGCATCGATGACATCGCCCGCATGCCGGGTCTGGAAGAAGCGGGCTTCGACACGGCCCGGGCGGTGCTGGAGGAATGTGCGCGGTTCAATGAAGAGGTGGTGGCGCCGCTCAACGTCAGCGGTGACCGCGAGCCTGCTCGCTGGGACCAGGGGCAGGTGCAGACCTCGCCCGGCTTCCGCGAAGCCTACCGTCAGTACACGCAGGGCGGCTGGCAGGGGCTGCAGCATCCCGCGGAACATGGCGGGCAGGGCCTGCCCAAGACCATTGGCGCCGCCTGCGCCGAGATGCTCAACTCGGCCAACCTGAGCTTCGCGCTCTGCCCGCTGCTGACCGACGGTGCGGTGGAGGCGCTGCTCACCGCGGGGTCGGACGAACTCCAGGCCACCTACCTGCCGCGCCTGGTGAGCGGTGAGTGGACCGGAACCATGAACCTGACCGAGCCGCAGGCCGGCAGCGACCTGGCCCTGGTGCGCACACGGGCCGAACCCCAGCCCGACGGCAGCTACCGCGTCTTCGGCACCAAGATCTTCATCACCTACGGCGAGCACGACCTGGCCGCCAACATCGTGCACCTGGTGCTGGCACGCGTCACCGGCGCACCCGAGGGCGTCAAGGGCATCAGCCTGTTCGTGGTGCCCAAGTTCCTGGTCAACCCCGACGGCACGCTGGGCGCACGCAACGACGTGCAGTGCGTGAGCATCGAGCACAAGCTGGGCATCAAGGCGTCGCCCACCGCGGTGCTGCAGTACGGCGAACAGGGCGGGGCGGTGGGCTACCTGGTGGGCGAGGAGAACCGCGGCCTGGAGTACATGTTCATCATGATGAACGCGGCGCGCTACGCGGTGGGCGTGCAGGGCATCGCGATCGCCGAGCGGGCCTACCAGCAGGCCGCGGCCTTCGCGCGCGAGCGGGTGCAGTCGCGGCCGGTGGACGGCAGCCTGCCCGCCAGCGCCCCCATCGTCCACCACCCCGACGTGCGGCGAATGCTCATGACCATGCGCGCTGTCACCGAAGGCTGCCGGGCACTGGCCGTGGTGGTGGCGGGCGCCTACGACCGGGCCCATCACCACCCCGACGAGCAGGTGCGGCGGCAGAACCAGGCGTTCCACGATTTCCTGGTGCCCATCGTCAAGGGCTACAGCACGGAGGCCGGCGTCGAGGTCGCTTCCTTGGGTGTGCAGGTGCACGGCGGCATGGGGTTCATCGAGGAAACCGGTGCGGCCCAGCATTACCGCGACGCCCGTATCCTGCCCATCTACGAAGGCACGACGGCCATCCAGGCCAACGACCTGGTGGGGCGCAAGACGGTGCGCGACGGCGGGCAGACGGCCCGGGCCATCGCGGCCCAGGTGGAGCGAACCGAAGGCGAACTGGCGCGGCTGGACCTGCCTGCGGCCCGCGCCATGCACATGCGCCTGGGCGCGGCCCGTCAGGCATTCCTCGAGGTGGTCGACTTCATGGTCGGCCGGGCCAAGGCCGAGCCCAACGCCGCCTATGCCGGCTCGGTGACCTACCTCATGCTCGCGGGGCAACTGCTGGTGGGCTGGCAGTTGGCGCGCTCGCTGCTGGTGGCGCAGGCGCTGCTGGCGCAGGGCGAGGCGGCCGACTTCATGAAGGCCAAGATCGGCACCGCGCACTTCTTTGCCGACCATGTGCTCTCGCGCGCACCCGGCCTCAGGGACAGCATCGTCGAGGGCGGCGACAGCGTGATGGCCCTGCCGCCCGAGGCGTTCTGAGCGCCATGCAGGGCGCCACCCGCATGCCCGAGGCGTTTCTCGGCCTGCGCCTGCCGGTGATCGCCGCACCCATGTTCATCATCAGCCACCCCGCGCTGGTGATCGAGCAGTGCAAGGCGGGCGTGATCGGCTCCATGCCGGCCCTCAACGCGCGACCGGCCTCGCAGCTCGACGAGTGGCTGCACGAGATCCGCGAAGCCCTGGCGGCGCACGACCGGGCGCACCCGGAGCGGCCCGCCGCCCCCTTTGCCGTCAACCAGATCGTGCACCGGAGCAACGACCGGCTCGAACAGGACATGCAGATGCTGGTCAAGCACCGGGTGCCGGTGGTCATCACCTCGCTGGGGGCGCGCACCGACGTCAACGAGGCGGTGCATGCGTATGGCGGCGTGGTGATGCACGACGTCATCGACAACGGCTTCGCCCGCAAGGCCGTCGAGAAAGGCGCCGATGGCTTGATCGCGGTGGCGGCCGGCGCCGGGGGCCACGCCGGCACGCGCAGCCCGTTCGCGCTGGTGCAGGAAATCCGCCGCTGGTTCGACGGCCCCATTGCGCTGTCGGGCGCCATTGCGCATGGCGGCGCCGTGCTGGCCGCGCAGGCCATGGGGGCCGACCTGGCCTATGTCGGGTCGGCCTTCATCGCCACCCACGAGGCGCGTGCGTCACAGGCCTACAAGCAGGCCGTGGTGGACGGCAGCAGCGACGACATCGTCAACTCCAGCCTCTTCACCGGTGTGGCCGGCAATTACCTGAAGCCTTCGATCCGCGCGGCCGGGCTCGACCCGGACCACCTGCCCGAGAGCGACCCGAGCCGCATGAACTTCGGCAACGCCGGCGCCCTCAAGGCCTGGAAGGACATCTGGGGCTGCGGCCAGGGCATCGGCGCGGTGGACCGGGTGCTCGGCGCCGCCGAACTCGTGGAGCGGCTGGCCCGCGAGTATCAGGAGGCCCGGGCCCGGCTCTGCGGCGGCTCGCCGGGTGGCGGGGCCAGGTAGCTCAGTTCGGTGGCACGGCCCCAGAACACCCGGTACAGGAAGACCGAGTACACGATGATCACCGGCAGCGTGATGGCCACGCCCACGAAGATGATCACCAGGCTCTCGTGCGCGCTGGCGGCCTGCCAGACCGTCATGCGGTCCAGCACGATGTAGGGATAGATGCTGTAGGCCAGGCCCAGGAAGGCCAGCACGAAGATCAGCACCGTGCTGGCGAAGACCACCCAGCCATAGCCCGCGGCCACGACGGCCGGGCGGCGCAGCACGTGCCATGCCGCCAGCAGCCCGAGCGCGCAGGCCACCGGGATGGGCAGCAGGGCGATGATGTCGGGCATGCTGAACCACTTGTCGAACACGGTCGGGCTCACCAGGGGCGTGGCCGCCGAGATCGCCAGCAGCGCGAGTGCCATGGGCCACAAGGCTCGACGGCCCCAGGCCATGGCCTTGTGCTGCAGCTCGTCCCAGGTCTTCATGATGAGCCAGCCGGCGCCGAGGACGACATAGGCGGTCGGCAGGGTCAGTGCGATCAGCGCCGAGAAGGCGAGCGACCAGCCGCTCGTGTCGAAGCCGGTGAGATAGCTGCCCAGCATCCAGCCCTGCGCCATGGCCGCGAGCAGCGAGCCGGCGGCGAAGAGGGCGTTCCACATGCCCTTGTAGGCCGCACGCCCCTTGATCCGGAAGTCGAAGGACACGCCGCGCAGGATCAAGGCCACGAGCATCACGGCCACCGGCAGGTACAGCGTGGAGAGCACCAGCCCGTGTGCCCGTGGGAAGGCGATCAGCAGCACCCCGATGCCCAGCACCAGCCAGGTCTCGTTGGCGTCCCAGAACGGGCCGATGCTGGACACCATGATGTCCTTCTCGGCATCGGTGGCCAGGGGCAGCAGGATGCCCACGCCGAGGTCGTAGCCGTCGAGCACGACATAGGCGAGCAGCGACAACCCCATCACGCCCATGAAGATCAGGGGCAGCAGTTCGGGCCAGGTGATGTCCATTTCGGTTCCTCTTCAGTTTCTCCAGGATGCAGCGCGACAGCGGGCCACTTCAGCGCGCCGCCGCGCAGCGGCAGGCCCGCCAGTACCACCGCGGAACCGGTTTCGCCGGGCCGCTGGTGGCGCCCCCCGGGGGCAGCAGGCGGCAAGCCGCTTCGGGGGGATCTCATGTCAGGTGGGACCGCCCAGCGGCACGGCGGCGCGGGCACCTTGCGGGGAGGCCGGGACCGGCATCGCCGGGTGCTTGGCCATGTACATCAGCACCAGCACATAGGCGACCAGCAGGAACAGGTACAGCGCCAGGTAGGCCACGAACGTGCTCAGCACCATGCCGGGTGCGTGCGGCGCCACCATGTCCGCCACCTTGTAGAGGCCGTACACCATGAATGGCTGGCGCCCGATCTCGGTCACGTACCAGCCGGCCAGCGTGGCCACCCAGCCGGAGAAGGTCATGCCGGCGAGCACGCGCAGCTGCCAGCGCGCCAGCGGCACCTGCTCCACGTGCGGTGAAGGCCGTCCCTCCGATGCCGGCTGCACTCGGCGCATCTTGCGGCCGTAGCGCCAGAGCGTCCAGGCCATCCACCACGACACCGCCAGCATCAGCAGGCCCACCCCGACCATGACCCGGAAACTCCAGAACACCGGGGCCACCGGCGGATGCTCGCCCTTGAACTCGCTCAGGCCCTTGAGCTCGGCATCGATGTCGTGCGCCAGGATCAGGCTGGCCAGGCCCGGCACGGTGATCGCGTAGTCGGTGCGGCCCTCGACCTCGTTGGGCAGGCCGAACAAGGTCAGCGGCGCACGTCGCTCGGTGTGCCAGATGCCTTCGATGGCGGCGATCTTGGCCGGCTGGTGCTCCAGTGTGTTCAGCCCGTGCAGGTCGCCCGCGACGATCTGCAGCGGAATGGCGATCGCCGCCGCCACGACGCCGGCAACCAGCGCCTTCTGCGTGCCGGCGTTCGTGGTGCGCCGCAGGATCTGGTAGGCCGACAGCCCCGCGATCAGGAAGCTGGCCGTGAGGGTGGACGCCAGCAGCATGTGCACCAGGCGGTACGGGAAGGACGGGTTGAAGACGATCTGAAACCAGCTCTCGGCATGGGCCACGCCGTCTTCGATGCGGAAGCCCGCGGGCGTCTGCATCCAGGAGTTCAGGCTCAGGATCCAGAAGGCCGAGAGCGTGGTGCCCAGGGCCACCATCAGCGTCGCGACCATGTGCACGCGGTCGGACACGCGGCCGCGTCCGAACAGCATGATCCCGAGGAAGCTCGCCTCCAGGAAGAACGCGGTCAGCACCTCATAACCCAGCAGGGGGCCTGCGATGTTGCCGACCTTTTCCATGTAGCCCGGCCAGTTGGTGCCGAATTGGAAGCTCATGACCACCCCGGACACCACGCCGAGCGCGAAGCTCAGGGCGAAGACCTTGGTCCAGAGGTAATAGGCCTCTTCCCACGCCTGGGCGGCGGGCGTGCCGCGCGCGGCCGAATAGCGCAGGCGGAAATACACCAGGAACCAGCACAGGGCGATGTTGATCGCCGGAAACAGGATGTGGAAGCTGATGTTCGCCGCGAACTGCATGCGAGACAGGAGCAGGGTGTCCATCGTTCAGTTCTCCTTGGAAGGCTTGCGGCCGGTCACCCGGTCCTTGAGTTCGAGCACCCGCGTCACGGTGCTGCCCATCCCCATGAGCTGCAGCGCGGTCTCGGGCGAGAGCTTCTGCACGTCATCGAGCCACCGCAGCAGGCGGTCGATCAGATCGTGCATCTGGCGCATGCGTTCCTGCGCGTGGCGGTCGGACTCGTTGGCGGGTTCCTCCATCAGCGCGCTGCGCAGCATCGACAGCGTGGGTTCGATCTCGCGGCGGCGACGCTCTTCGGCCAGCACCCGGAAGATCTCCCACACGTCCGCCGGTGCCTCGAAGTACTCGCGCCGGTCCCCGGGCTGGTGTTTCAGGCGCACCAGCCGCCATGACTGCAGCTCCTTCAGCCCCATGCTCACGTTGGAGCGCGAGAACTCCAGCGTTTCGGCGATCTCGTCGGCATTGAGCGCCCGCTCGGAAATGAAGATCAGCGCATAGATCTGGCCGACGGTGCGGTTGATGCCCCAGCGGCTGCCCATCTCGCCGAAGTGCGCGACGAACTCCCGGCTCAGGCGCGGAAGACGGTCTTGGAGTGACATGGGCAGCGATTATGGCCGTTCCTCATGAACTTTCAGGAAGTACTGAAATTTCGGAAATCCGTTAAGGGCATGTGTACTGGCGAAAGCCTTGTCGATACCGCACCGAATTGCCATACTGGATGCATGAACAGCTATTCGAGTGACCCTGTGCAAGTGGCCGTTCCGCTATCTGCGATCAAGGGTCGAGGCGCGGCCACCCGGCTGCCGCACCGCTTCCAGACCGAGGCCCGCGAGCTCTTCGACGACGGCTGGCCGGCCGACCCGGACGATCCGGAAGGGCTGCCGCCGCCGGCCACGCAGCTGAGCTGGGAGCAGCCGCGCAGCGTCATCAGCCACAACGATTCACCCGACATCTTCTTCGAGCAGTCGCTCAACCCCTACCGAGGTTGCGAGCACGGTTGCATCTATTGCTACGCCCGGCCGACCCACAGCTACCTGAACCTCTCGCCGGGGCTGGACTTCGAGACGCGCCTGATCGCCAAGCGCGGCGTCGCCGAGCAACTGCGCCGCGAGCTGGCCAATCCGCGCTACGTGGCACGCCCCCTGGCCCTCGGCACCGTCACCGATTGCTATCAACCGATCGAACGCGAGCTGCGGCTGACGCGTTCGGTGATCGAGGTGCTGTCGGCGTGCCGGCATCCGCTGACCCTGGTGACCAAGTCGAGCGGCGTGGAGCGCGACATCGACCTGCTGGCACCCATGGCGCGCCAGCGGCTGGCGGGCGTGTACATCACCGTCACCACGCTTGACGCCGAGCTCGCCCGCCGCCTCGAGCCCCGCGCCGCCGCGCCCCATCGCCGGCTGCGCACCATCCGCGCGCTGGCGCAGGCGGGCATTCCAGTGGGGGTGAGCCTGGCGCCGCAGATTCCCTTCCTCACCGAGGACATGGAGCAGGTGCTGCAGGCGGCTTGGGAGGCCGGGGCGCGCAGCGCCTTCTATCACGTGCTGAGGCTGCCCTGGGAAGTCGCGCCGCTGTTTCGCCAATGGCTGCAGCTGCACTACCCGCAGCGGGCGCAGCGGGTGATGGCGAGGGTCCAGGACATGCGTGGCGGCAAGGACTACGACGCCAACTTCGCCACCCGCATGAAGGGCAGCGGGCCGTGGGCGCAGCTGATCGGGCAGCGGTTCCGCAAGGCCTGCGAGCGCCTGGGCTTCAACCGGGAACGGCTGGCGCTGGACGTGTCGGCGTTCCGCCATCCTGCGCTGGACGGACAGCAGGGACTGTTTTGAAGGAGGTCAGCGGCGCATCCAGTGCAGCAGCACCGCACCGCCGATCACCAGCGTCGCCAGCACCAAGGCCTTGAGGTTGGCCCGCAGCTGGGCCGGGCCGGTCAGTCGGCGCAGCTGCGTGTTCCACAGCACCAGCATCGGCAGCAGGCCCAGCACCGCCAGCATCAGCGGCACCCGCCAGCCGATCAGGCTGGCCCACCCCGGAAAGACCCAGTAGGACTGAGCCAGCGACATCGGGTCCGCGGGGGTGCCGCCCTGCAACCAGGCGCCGGTGGTCACCGCCGCAGCCAGCATGAGCAGGCCGGAGGCCACGGGCTTGAAGGTCCGGCGCCAGCACAGGGCGCTCAGTGCCAGCGCCGTGACCGCACCGGTGACCACGGCGGTGGCTGCCGCGGCGGCCATGGCTGACGCCTGTGGATCGAGCAGGGCCCGCCACAGCGCCACGTTGCACGCAACTCCGATCCACAGGCTCACCGCGAAGACGGCCCAGCCCGGGTGCGGGGCGAGCCGGGCCTCGCCGGGCATGAGGATCGTGGAATAGCCGGTGGTGCGGAACAGCTTGAGCGTCATGAGCTCGCCATTCTTGGCCTCAGCCGTGGCGGCGGCAAGCCGCAGCAGGCATGGCGTTGCGTGCAGGGTTCACCTGGCATTCCATCCGCCCCGGCTCAGGCGCTGAAAAAGCCCTTCAGCTTGTCGGTCCAGCTGCCTTCACTGGGCGTGTGCTTGGCCCCGCCCTTGCGCAGCGACTCGTCCAGGTCCTTGAGCAGCTTGCGCTGGTGCTCGGACAACTTCACCGGCACCTCGACGCTGATGTGGCAGTACAGGTCGCCGGGGTAGCTGGAGCGCACGCCCTTGATGCCCTTGCCGCGCAGGCGGAACTGCTTGCCGTGCTGGGTGCCCTCGGGAATCTCGATCACGGCCTTGCCCGCCAGCGTGGGCACCTCGATCTCGCCGCCCAGCGACGCACGGGTGATGCTCACAGGCACCACGCAGTGAAGGTCGTCGCCGTCGCGCTCGAAGATCTCGTGTTTCTTCAGCCGGATCTCGATATACAGGTCGCCCGGCGGCCCGCCGTTCATCCCCGGCTCGCCGTTGCCGGCGCTGCGGATGCGCATGCCGTCGTCGATGCCGGCGGGGATCTTCACCTCCAGCGTCTTCTGCTTCTTCACCTTGCCCTGGCCATTGCAGTTGGGGCAGGGCTCGGGAATGATGCGGCCGGTGCCGCGGCACTGCGGGCAGGTCTGCTGCACGCTGAAGAAGCCCTGGCGCATCTGCACCACGCCCTGGCCGTGGCAGGACGAGCAGGTCTTGGCCTGCGTGCCGGGCCGTGCGCCATTGCCGTGGCAGACGTCGCACGATTCCCAGGTCGGAATGCGGATCTGCGCTTCCTTGCCGGCAGCCGCTTCCTCCAGTGTGACTTCCATCGCATAGGACAGGTCGCTGCCCCGGAACACCTGCCTGCCACCAGGGCGGCCACCGGCGCGGCCCTGGCCGAAGATGTCGCCGAAGATGTCCCCGAAGGCCTCGGCGAAGCCGCCATAGCCCTCCGCGCCCGGGCCGCCGCGCATGTTGGGATCCACCCCCGCATGACCGAACTGGTCATAGGCGGTGCGCTTTTCGGCATCGGAGAGCATCTCGTAGGCCTCCTTGGCCTCCTTGAACTTGCTCTCCGCTTCCTTGGCGGCATCACCCTGGTTGCGGTCAGGGTGGTACTTCATCGCCAGCTTGCGATAGGACTTCTTGATCTCGTCGTCCGAGGCGTTCTTGGGCACGCCCAGGACTTCGTAGTAATCGCGTTTGGTCGCCATGTTGTTTCGTCACCGATGCAGCAAAAAAGCCGCGTTGACCGGAAAGGCCAACGCGGCGAGCCGATGAGGCCTGGATGCCGCAATCAGCCCTTCTTGACTTCCTTCACTTCGGCGTCGACGACGTTCTCGTCGGCCGGGCGGGAGTTGCCAGCCTCGGCGCCGCCGCCCTGCGGGCCGCCGGCACCCGCGGCTTGCGCCGCCTGGGCCGCCTGCATGTCGGCGTACATCTTCTCGCCGAGCTTCTGGCTGGCCGCCATCAGGGCGTTGGTTTTCTCGTCGATCTGCGCCTTGTCCTCGGCGGCGAGCGCCTGCTCGACGTCCTTGAGGGCGGCCTCGATCTTTTCCTTCTCGCCGGCATCGAGCTTCTCGCCATGCTCGCCCAGGCTCTTGCGCACGCTGTGCATCAGCGCCTCGGCCTGGTTGCGGGCCTGCACGAGTTCGAGCTTGCGCTTGTCCTCGGCCGCGTTCAGCTCGGCGTCCTTCACCATCTTCTGGATCTCCTCCTCGTTGAGGCCGGAGTTCGCCTTGATGGTGATCTTGTTTTCCTTGCCGGTGCCCTTGTCCTTGGCGCTCACGTGCAGGATGCCGTTGGCGTCGATGTCGAAGGTCACCTCGATCTGCGGCATGCCGCGCTGCGCCGGCGGGATGCCTTCGAGGTTGAACTCGCCCAGCAGCTTGTTGCCGGCGGCCATCTCGCGTTCGCCCTGGAAGACCTTGATCGTCACCGCCGGCTGGTTGTCGTCGGCCGTCGAGAAGGTCTGCGCGAACTTGGTCGGGATGGTCGTGTTCTTGGTGATCATCTTGGTCATGACACCGCCCAGGGTCTCGATGCCCAGCGACAGCGGGGTCACGTCCAGCAGCAGCACGTCCTTGCGCTCGCCGCCCAGCACCTGGCCCTGGATGGCCGCGCCCACGGCGACGGCTTCATCGGGGTTGACGTCCTTGCGCGGCTCGCGGCCGAAGAACTCCTTGACCTTCTCCTGCACCTTGGGCATGCGGGTCATGCCGCCCACCAGGATCACGTCGTGGATGTCGGAGACCGACACGCCGGCGTCCTTGATGGCGGTGCGGCACGGCGCGATGGTGCGCTCGACCAGTTCGTCCACCAGGCTTTCCAGCTTGGCGCGGCTGAGCTTGATGTTCAGGTGCTTCGGGCCCGACGCATCGGCCGTGACGTAGGGCAGGTTGATGTCGGTCTGCGCGCCGTTGGACAGCTCGATCTTGGCCTTCTCGGCGGCTTCCTTCAGGCGCTGCAGCGCCAGCACGTCCTTGGACAGGTCGACGCCTTGCTCCTTTTTGAACTCGGAGATGATGTAGTCGATGATGCGCTGGTCGAAGTCCTCGCCGCCCAGGAAGGTGTCGCCGTTGGTCGACAGCACCTCGAACTGCTTCTCGCCGTCGACGTCGGCGATCTCGATGATGGAAATGTCGAAGGTGCCGCCGCCCAGGTCATAGACCGCGATCTTGCGGTCGCCCTTTTCCTGCTTGTCCAGGCCGAAGGCCAGGGCCGCCGCGGTGGGTTCGTTGATGATGCGCTTGACTTCCAGGCCGGCGATGCGGCCGGCGTCCTTGGTGGCCTGGCGCTGGGCGTCGTTGAAGTAGGCCGGCACCGTGATCACGGCCTCGGTGACGGGCTCGCCCAGGTAGTCCTCGGCGGTCTTCTTCATCTTGCGCAGCACCTCGGCCGACACCTGCGGAGGCGCGAGTTTCTTGCCGCGCACCTCGACCCAGGCATCGCCGTTGTCGGCCTTGACGATCTGGTAGGGCATGAGGTGGATGTCCTTCTGGACCTCCGGCTCGTCGAACTTGCGGCCGATCAGGCGCTTGACCGCGTACAAGGTGTTCTTGGCGTTGGTGACCGCCTGGCGCTTGGCCGAGGCGCCCACGAGGATGTCGCCGTCTTCCTGGTAGGCCACGATCGAGGGGGTCGTGCGGGCGCCCTCGCTGTTCTCGATGACTTTCGGCGTGTTGCCTTCCATGACCGCCACGCACGAATTGGTCGTGCCGAGGTCAATGCCGATGATTTTTCCCATGTGTCTTCTCCTGATGCTTGTGCGGTGTGGCCGCTGCGGCCGGTCGATTCAGTCTGCGGTGTAACTTGTGGCGGGGGGCGGTGGTTTCAAGCCGCGCGTCACTTGGACGCCGCCACGGTCACCAGCGCCGGGCGCAGCACGCGCTCGGCGATGAGGTAGCCCTTCTGGAGCACGCTGACGATGGTGTTGGGTTCCTGCCCGCCGTCCACCGGCACGGCGGAGATCGCCTGGTGCTGGTGCGGGTCGAACCGGGTGCCCACGGGCGGGCTGATCTCGATGACCTTGTTGCGTTCGAGCGCGCTCTTGAGCTGCCGCAGGGTGGCCTCGGCGCCTTCGCGGATCTGCTCGGGCGTGGCGTCCTTGATGGCCAGGCCCGCTTCCAGGCTGTCGGCGACGGGCAGCAGGCTCTCGGCAAAACCTTCGATGGCGAACTTGCGGGCCTTGGACATCTCCTCGTCGGCGCGGCGTCGCGTGTTCTGCACGTCGGCCTGCGCGCGCAGGAACTGCTCGGAAAGCTCGGCATTCCTGGCCTGCAGTTCCGCGAGCTGGCCCTGCAGTTCCTGCACTTCAGCGTTATCAGTGGCGCTGGGCGCCTCGGCGGGGGCGGCAGGCGGCGGCTCGGCCACGGCCGGGGTGGGGGCGGCGGCCTCGACCGGCCGGTTCTTCAACTCGGCCTGGACCCGCACGTGCTGGTGCGCCAACTCGACGTGGCGACGCTGCAATTCGTCGTACTTGGCCTGCAGCTCGGCCAGGCGGGCCTGCAACGCGGCCCGGTCGGCGGGGTCGGTGGCGGAGGCTTCGCGGGGATCCGCCCCCAGGTCGGCCGGAAGGGCGTCGGGATCGAAGGTCGGTTCAGTGCGGTTATCGGACATGGTTGTTGTGGATCTGCAGAAATTCAGGCACTGCAGGAGCGTGGGGGCAGGCCCTGCGATTTCAAGCGCCGGGCTGCGAAAGCTGGGTCGGCGCGGTGCCGGTTCAGCGCACGCCCAGCAGCTCGACGTCGAACTTCAGCGTGGCGTTGGGGGGGATCACGCCGCCAGCGCCGCGGGCGCCGTAGCCGAGTTCGGGGGGGATGATCAGCGTGCGCTGGCCGCCCACCTTCATGCCGGCGACGCCCTCGTCCCAGCCGCGGATCACCATGCCGGCGCCCAGCGAGAACTCGAAAGGATCGCCGCGGTCCCGGCTGGAATCGAACTTGGCGCCCTGCTGGCCGTCCTGGTAGAGCCAACCGGTGTAGTGCACCCGCACCTGCTGGCCGGCGCGGGCTTCGGCGCCCTGGCCCTCCTGCTGGTCTTCGTACTGCAGGCCGGAAGCGGTGGTCTTCATGAGGTGGTCTTTCTGTGCTCGAAAAAAGAGCCGGCCAGTGTAGCCCCCCTCTATTTGCGCCGGGCCTGTCCCACCGACCAGCGCAGGGCGAAGCCCTGCAGCTCAGCCATCCGCCGGACCAGCTCGGTGCCCAGTGCGGTGAGCTGGTAGCCCTCTCCGCCGTGGTCGAGCAGGCCCGCCTCGCGCAACTCCTTGATGCGGGTGTTCAGGGTGTTGGGCGTGATGCCGCCCACGCTGTCCTGCAGCAGCCGGAACGTCTGGGGATGGCCGTCGCGCAGGGCCCACAGGACACGCAGCGCATACCGGGCTTCGAGCAGGGCGAGCAACTGCGTGACGGCGGCGGTCTCTCTGGAACTCATGCGTATTCTTCTCCGGCCGGGGCTGTGCCCTGGGCGGAGTGTACGCGCGGGGTGCTACACAAACAATAGCGCCGCCGGGCCCTGCGGCCTTACTCGTAGACCTTCTTCAGCAGCCGGTTGAGCGTGCGCAGCTCGGTCGGGGTGAGGCGGCCGGCGGCCTGCGATTCCAGCTCGGTCGCGGTGCGTTCGGCGTCCTGGGCCAGTTTCTGGCCGGCGCCGGTGAGATGCAGCCCCATGGCCCGGCCATCCCGCGGATGGGGCTCCCGACGGATGAGTTCACGTTTTTCCAGCGCGTTGACCAGCCCCACCAGGTTGGGCGGCAGGATGCCCAGGCTGGCGCAAAGCTGCCGCGAGGTGATGCCGGGGTTGCGCCGGATCAGGGACAGCACGGAGAAATCCACCGGGCGCAGGCCGTACGGGGCCATGCGCTCGATGAAGATGTCGATCACCGCCAGCGCCGCGCGGCGTGCGTTGTAGCCCAGTAGCCCCTCGAGGTAGCTGGTGTCGACCTGTTCCACGCTGGGCAGTTCGGGACGTTCTGACATCGCTTCAGGAGGCGGTTTCGAGCATGCCCAGGCGCATGTCCAGCTCCGGCCGGATCCAGCGGCGGAAGGCCTCGGCCGGTCGCCGCCACCGCTCGTCGCCGGCAGCCGGCTGGCTGGCCAGCCGTGACCAGGCCCAGCCCATGAGGACCAGGGCCGTGGCGCGCAGGTAGTCGCCCGCGATCCAGTAAGGCACCTGGGGAGCGGCGGCCGCCGCCTGCGCCAGGCGGCCGGTGGCGGCCTGCAGCCGGTCGATGGCCGTGAGCAGCGGCGCGTGCGAGTCGCCTTCGAGGTCCCTCGCCAGGCGCAGCAGCACCGCGCCCAGCGCGGCCCCGCCGTCCGGCAGCACCTTGCGCAGCAGCAGATCGATGGCCTGGATCTCGTTGGTGCCCTCGTAAATCATGGCGATGCGGGAGTCGCGCACGATCTGCTCGATGCCCCATTCGCGCACGTAGCCGTGTCCGCCGAACACCTGCAGGCAATCGCTGGCGCCGTGGAAGCCCTGGTCGGTCCAGGCCGCCTTGAGCACGGGCGTGAGCAGGCTGCACCAGTGCTGCGCGGCTTCGCGCCGGGCGGCATCGGGATGCGACCGGGCCAGGTCCAGCTCGATGCCGGTCTGGTAGGCCAGCACCCGGCCCGCGTCGACCCAGGCCTGCTGGGTATCCAGGATGCGGCGAATGGCCGGATGGCCTTCGATGAAGTCGGCCGGCTGGCTGCCGTCGCGCGGACCGGGCACTCGCATCTGCCGGCGTTCGGCTGCGTAGCCGCGGGCCAGTTGCAGCGCGGCGTCGAGCAGGCCCACGCCCTGCAGGGCCACGTGCAGCCGCGCCGAATTCATCATCACGAACATCGCGGCCAGGCCCCGGCCCGGCCCGCCCACGATCCAGCCCAGCGCCTCGTCGAAGCGCATGACGCAGGTGGGGCTGCCGTGCAGGCCCATCTTTTCCTCGATGCGGTCGCAGTGGGCGCCGTTGCGGCGGCCGTCCGGCAGCAGCTTGGGCACCAGGAACAGCGACAGGCCCTTGGGGCCGGATGGCGCATCGGGCAGCCGCCCGAGCACCAGGTGGACGATGTTGTCGGTGAGGTCGTGCTCGCCGCCGGAGATGAAGATCTTGGTGCCGCTGACGCGGAACGAGCCATCGGCCTGTGGCACGGCACGGGTGCGTGCCAGGCCCAGGTCGCTGCCGGCGTGCGGCTCGGTCAGCGCCATGGTGGCCAGCCACTCGCCGCTCGCCAGCTGGGGCAGGTAGGCTGCCTTCAGCTCGGGGCTGCCGTGGTGGCGCAGGCATTCGTAGGCGCCGTGCAGCAGGGCCGGCGCCATGGTCCAGCCGTGGTTGGCGGCGTTCAGCCACTCGAACAGCACGCCTTCGAGCACCCAGGGCAGGCCCTGGCCACCGTCCTCGGGCGCGCAGGCCAGCGCCGGCCAGCCGGCTTCGCGAAAGGCCTGGTAGGCCTGCCTGAACCCGGGCGGCGTGGTGACGCGGCCGTCTTCGTAGCGGCAGCCGGGCTGGTCGCCCACCGCGCGCAGCGGCGCGACCACGCCGCCGACGAAGCGCGCCGCCTCTTCCAGCACCGGGTCCATCAGCTCGGGGTCCGCGGCTTCGGCGCCGAGCGCGGGGCGCAGTTGCGCCGGCGCGTCCAGCACGTCCAAGAGGATGTAGCGGTTGTCGGCCAGCGGCGGGACGTAGTTCATCGCGGCTTGAGCGTGAAGGGTTGCCGCTCGTCGTGGAAGGCCTCGACCAGCGCGTCGCGGTGCTTGAGCACGGCGCGCTGGTTGATGGAGCCCTTGTCGGTGACTTCGCCCAGGTCGATGGACGGCGGCTGGTCGAGCAGGTGCAGGCGGGCGACGCGGGTGGCACTGCCGGTGGCCGAGCGCGCCAGCTCGTCGAGCACCTGCTGGAAGTGGGCCTGCACCGGTGCGCTCTCGAGCACCTGGCGCAGCGGGGCGTCGGCGCCCAGGCCCGCCAGGCGCCGCACGTCGGCGGTGGGGAACACCAGGGCGCCGACCTCGTTGCGGTTCAGGCCCGTGATCACCACGTCCTGCACATAGGGGGCGCCGGCCGCGATGATGCGGGCGCGCAGCGGCCCCACGCTCACGAAGGTGCCGGTGGCGAGCTTGAAGTCCTCGGCGATGCGGCCGTCGAACTTCAGGCCCTTGTGGATGTCGTTCTCGTCGATCCACTGCACGGCATCGCCGGTGCAGAAGAAGCCTTCGTCGTCGAAGGAGTCGCGGGTGGCGGCTTCGTTGCGCCAGTAGCCCGGCGTGATGCTGGGGCCGCTGTAGCGCACCTCGGTCTTGCCGTCGACCGGCACCAGCTTCAGTTGCACGCCCGGCGTGGGCAGGCCCAGGTAGCCGGATTTCACCTCGGGGCTGGTGATGAAGATGGCGAAGGGCGAGGACTCGGTCATGCCCAGGCCGGTGCCCATGACGATGCGCTCGCCGATCTCGCGCTCCTGCACCTCGTGCAGCGCATCCCAGATCGGCTGCGCGAGCGAGGCGCCGGCGTAGAAGAACATGCGCACCCGCGACAGCAGCGTCTTGCGCAGCACGTCGTCCGTCTTCATGGCATTGGCGATGGCCTCGAACCCGGTGGGCACGTTGAAGTACACGGTGGGCGCGATCTCGCGCAGGTTGCGCAGGGTCTCGCCGATCAGGGCCGGGGTGGGCTTGCCGTCGTCGATGTAGAGCGTGCCGCCGTTGTACAGCGTGAGGCCGAAGTTGTGGTTGCCGCCAAAGGTGTGGTTCCAGGGCAGCCAGTCCACCAGCACCGGCGTTTCCTCGGCCAGCACGGGCATGCTCTGGCGCATCTGCTGCTGGTTGGCACACCACATGCGGTGGGTGTTGATCACGCCCTTGGGCGCCTTGGTCGAGCCCGAGGTGAACAGGAACTTGGCGATGGTGCCCGGTCCGGTGGACCGCATGGCAGCCTCGAGCGCCGGGGTGGGCGACGTTTCGAGCAACTCGGTGAACGGGGTGCTCGGGCGCTCCAGGCTGCCCGTGCCCAGCACCACCTCGACGTCACGGCCCAGCGTGGCGGCGATGGCCTTGCCGTAGCGCCTGGCATCCGCCGCGAACACCAGTCCCGGGGTCAGCAGCGACACGATGTGGCGCAGCTTGTCGTAGTCCTGGCTGACGGTGGAGTAGGCCGGCGACGCGGGGCAGAAGGGCACGCCGGCATAGATGCAGCCCAGGCTGAGCAGGGCGTGCTCGAGGTCGTTCTCGCTCAGGATCAGCACCGGCCGCTCGGCCGACAGGTTGCGCTCCAGCAGGGCCTGGCCGATGCGGCGGGCGCTGTCCAGCGCCTCGCGATAGCTGATGTGGCGCCAGTCGCCGGTGGTGCCGTCGGGGTTGCGCACGCGGCGTGCGATGAAGGTGCGCTCGGGCGCGACCTCGGCCCAGTGCACCAGGCGATCGGTCATGCGGTGGGCGTAGGGCTGCAGTTCCTGGTCGGCCTGCAGGTAGCGCACGCCATCGGCGCCGTCGCGCAGCAGGCCGCGGGTGACGCCGAACTTCAGGGGACGGTAACGGGGGCTGGCGCTCATCTCGGTGCTCGGTCGTTCAATCGGCTCGCTGGACTTTGTCGGCGCGCTTTTCCAGGAAGGCGCGCACCCGCTCCTTGGCCTCGGGCGCGCTCTGGGCGATGGCGGCCATCAGGGCTTCGGTGAAGAAGCCCTGGTCGGCGGGCTGCTCGGCGATGCGGGGCAGGGCATGCATCAGCGCGTAGTTGGTCAGCGGCGCGTTCTGGGCAATGCGCTCGGCCAGTGCCAGGGCTTTGTCCAGCGCGGTGCCGGTGGGCACCAGGTACTGCGCGAAGCCGGCGCGTTCCCCGTCGGCCGCGTTGTAGACGCGGCCGGTGAGCATCATGTCCAGCATGCGCGCCGTGCCGATCAGGCGCGGGATGCGCACCGAGCCGCCGCCGCCCACGAAGATGCCGCGCGAGCCTTCTGGCAAGGCGTAGAAGGTGGTGTCGTCGGCCACCCGGACGTGGCAGGCCGACGCCAGCTCGAGGCCGCCGCCGACCACCGCGCCGTGCAACGCGGCGATGACCGGCACCGGGCCTTGCTGGACGAAGTCGAGCGCCTTGTGCCACATGCGCGAATGGTGAAGGCCCTGGCCGGCGTCCCGCTCCTGCAGCTCGGACAGATCGAGCCCGGCGCAGAAGTGATCGCCGTTGCCGACGATCACGGCGGCGCGCACATCGGAGGTCAGGTGCTCGAAGGTGTCGCGGATCGCGAGCACGAGCCCGTCGTTGATGGCGTTGCGCTTGGCCGCGCGGTTGAGTCGGATCACGGCGACAGCGCCGCGCAGCTCGAGTTGGATGTCGGGGGAGGTCATATCAGGGTTTTGCCGTTAGCCGGTATTATTGTTATGCACAATAACGAAAAGCAAGCCCTGCCGCCGCTCGGTAGTAACCCTAGGAGCTCCCTGATGGACCATCAGAACCTGATCGCGATCGACATCCACACGCACGCCGAAGTGAGTTGCTGGAATCCCTTCGACAACTATGGCGAGGAGTACGACCGCGCCGCCGACAAGTACTTCAAGAACGCCCGCCGCCCGACGATTGCCGAGACCGTCGCCTACTACCGCGAACGCAAGCTGGGGCTGGTGATGTTCACCGTCGACAGCGAAGCCAAGCTGGGGCGCCGCCGCATTCCGAACGAGGAAATCGCGCAGGCGGCGCGCGAGAACGCGGACATGATGATCTGCTTCGCCAGCATCGATCCGCACAAGGGCAGGATGGGTGCGCGCGAGGCCGAGCGGCTGATCGCCGAGCACGGCGTGCGCGGCTTCAAGTTCCACCCGACGGTGCAGGGCTACCACCCCTACGACCGCATGGCCTGGCCGATCTACGAGGTGATCAACGCGCACAAGCTGCCGGCCATCTTCCATACCGGCCACAGCGGCATCGGCTCGGGCATGCGATGCGGCGGCGGCCTGCGGCTGGAGTACAGCAACCCCATCCACCTCGATGACGTCGCCATCGACTTCCCCGACATGCAGATCGTGATGGCGCATCCCAGCTGGCCCTGGCAGGACGAGGCGCTCTCGGTGGCCACGCACAAGCCCAACGTCTGGATCGACCTCTCCGGCTGGAGCCCCAAGTACTTTCCCAAGCAACTGGTGCAGTACGCCAACACCCTGCTCAAGGACCGGGTGCTGTTCGGCAGCGACTATCCGCTCATCACCCCGGAGCGCTGGATGAAAGACTTCGAGGAAGCCGGCTTCAAGCCCGAGGTCATGCCCGGCATTTTGAAGGGCAATGCGGTGCGTCTGCTCGGGCTGGAATAGGTGCTTGCGAGGGGTGCCGTTGCTTGCGCGCGGCACCTCGGTGGAAACACGAATCGGGGAACTTGCCGGCCTTCTCTTTTGTCTGTCGTTCACCTACATTGATGACAGGTGCCGACTGACAGAGGAGTAGCGCGGCTGAATTCGCTGCTGCGCTAAAGTGGGACGCACCAGTGATCACAACAGTCCGTGTGATCACCGTGTAGCTGAAGGAGGTTCCATGGACGTGATCCGCAACTTCCTGGCGCGTTATGAGCAGACGCGCGAGGAAGAGATGTCCCTCGAGGAATACCTGGATCTGTGCAAGCGCGATCCACTCGCCTACGCGACGGCCGCCGAGCGCATGCTCGCCGCCATCGGCGAGCCCGAGGTCATCGACACCCGGCATGATCCACGCCTGTCGCGCATCTTCGGCAACAAGATGGTGCGCATCTATCCGGCGTTCAAGGATTTCTACGGTCTCGAAGAGCCCATCGAACAGGTGGTCTCGCACTTCCGCCACGCCGCTCAGGGCCTGGAGGAAAAGAAGCAGATCCTGTATCTGCTCGGGCCTGTGGGCGGCGGCAAGTCTTCGATTGCCGAGCGCCTCAAGCAGCTGATGGAGCAGGTGCCGTTCTACGCGATCAAGGGATCGCCGGTGAACGAGTCGCCCCTGGGCCTTTTCAGCAACGACGAGGATGGCCCGGTGCTCGAGCAGCAGTTCGGCATTCCGCGGCGCTACACCCAGCGCGTGATGTCGCCGTGGGCCGTCAAGCGGCTCGGTGAGTTCGGTGGCGACATCCGCAAGTTCCGGGTCGTCAAGCGCCACCCGTCCATCCTCAAGCAGGTCGCCATCGCCAAGACCGAGCCGGGTGACGAGAACAACCAGGACATCTCCTCGCTGGTGGGCAAGATCGACATCCGCAAGCTCGAGACCTTCGCGCAGGACGATCCGGACGCCTACAGCTACTCCGGTGGCCTGTGCCTGGCCAACCAGGGCCTGCTCGAGTTCGTCGAGATGTTCAAGGCGCCCATCAAGGTGCTGCACCCGCTGCTGACCGCCACCCAGGAAGCCAACTTCAAGGGCACCGAGGGTTTCGGCGCGATCCCGTTCGACGGCATCGTGATGGCGCACTCCAACGAAAGCGAGTGGAAGGCGTTCAAGAACAACAAGAACAACGAGGCCTTCCTCGACCGGATCTACATCGTCAAGGTGCCGTACTGCCTGCGCGTCACCGAGGAAGTGAAGATCTACGAGAAGCTGATTCGCAACTCGTCGCTGAAGGAAGCGGTCTGCGCCCCCGGCACGCTGAAGATGATGGCGCAGTTCGCGGTGCTCACGCGGCTGAAGGAGCCCGAGAACTCCAGCATCTTCTCGAAGATGCAGATCTACGACGGCGAGAACCTCAAGGACACCGATCCCAAGGCCAAGAGCTTCCAGGAATACCGCGACTACGCCGGCGTCGATGAAGGCATGACGGGCATCTCCACCCGCTTCGCCTTCAAGATCCTGTCCAAGGTCTTCAACTTCGACTCCAACGAGATCGCGGCCAACCCGGTGCACCTGATGTACGTGCTCGAGCAGCAGATCGAGCGCGAGCAGTTTCCGGCCGAGACCGAGCAGAAGTACCTGGCGTTCATCAAGGAACACCTGTCGGCGCGATACGCCGAATTCATCGGCAAGGAGATCCAGACGGCCTACCTGGAGTCTTACTCCGAGTACGGCCAGAACATCTTCGACCGCTACGTCACCTATGCCGACTTCTGGATCCAGGACCAGGAGTACCGCGACACCGACACCGGCGAGATCTTCGACCGCGCGGCGCTGAACGCCGAACTCGAGAAGATCGAGAAGCCGGCGGGCATCTCCAACCCCAAGGACTTCCGCAACGAGATCGTCAACTTCGTGCTCCGCGCGCGTGCCAACAACGCCGGCAAGAACCCGGTGTGGACCAGCTACGAAAAGCTGCGCACGGTGATCGAGAAGAAGATGTTCTCCAACACCGAGGACCTGCTGCCGGTGATCAGCTTCAACGCCAAGGCCAGCGCCGACGAGCAGAAGAAGCACGAGGACTTTGTCAACCGCATGGTTGAAAAAGGCTACACGCACCGGCAGGTGCGGCTGTTGTGCGAGTGGTACCTCCGGGTGCGCAAGAGCTCCTGACCCCAGGGGGCTAGAGAGGGGCCAGTGTCCGGGCCGAACAACAAACCAGGTGAGCGCAACGCGCTCCACCAAGTCATCGATCGCCGGTTGTCGGGCAAGAACAAGTCCATCGGCAACCGGGAGCGGTTCCTGCGCCGCTACCGTGAGCAGATCCGCGAGGCGGTGCGCAAGGCGGTGGGTGATCGCAGCATCCACAACATCGAGGAAGGCGCCGACATCAGCCTGCCCAAGCGCGATGTCTCCGAGCCCGAGTTCCGGCACGCGCCGGGTGGCAACCGGGAAATGGTCCACCCGGGCAATCAGGAGTACGTGCGCGGCGACCGCATCCCCCGCCCACGTGGTGGCGGCGGCGGCAGCGGCAGCGGCGAGGCCTCGCCCGACGGCAGCGGCGAAGACGACTTCACCTTCCGCATCACGCGGGAGGAGTTCATGAATTACTTCTTCGACGACCTGGCGCTGCCCCGGCTCATACGCACGCAGCTGCTGGCCGACGCGCCCGAGTGGAAATCCCGGCGCGCCGGATTCGTCTCGGAGGGCAACCCCACCAGCCTGCACGTGGTACGGTCCATGCGCGTGGCCCTGGGCCGGCGCATCGCCATGGGTGGCGACGCGCGGCGCGAGCTGCGACGTGCCGAGGAACACATGGGCCTGCTGCTCGAGCGGCCCGACACGCCCCCGGCCGAGATCGATCGCCTGCGCGCCGAGATCGAGGAATTGCGCAAGCGCCTGGGCCGCGTGCCCTTCCTCGACCCCTTCGACCTGCGCTTCCGCCATCGCGTGCGCGAGCCCCTGCCCACCAGCAAGGCCGTGATGTTCTGCCTGATGGACGTGTCCGGCTCGATGGACGAATCGCGCAAGGACCTGGCCAAGCGATTTTTCATCCTGCTGTATCTGTTCCTGTCACGGCATTACAAGCAGACCGACGTGGTCTTCATCCGCCACCACACGCAGGCGGCCGAGGTCCAGGAAGACGAGTTCTTCCATGCGACCGAAAGCGGCGGCACGGTGGTCTCGAGCGCGCTGACGCTCATGCATCAGATCATTCGCGACCGCTACATGGGCAGCGAGTGGAACATCTACGGGGCGCAGGCCTCCGACGGCGACAACTGGCAGCAGGACTCGTCCAAGTGCCGCGACCTGCTCGAGAACAAGCTGCTGCCGCTGGTGCGTTACTTCGCCTACGTGCAGGTGGCCGACGAGGACCAGAACCTGTGGGAGGAGTACACGCGCGTGCGTGACACCCACCCGCACTTCGCCATGCAGAAGATCGTGACGCCCTCGCAAATCTTTCCGGTCTTCCGCGACCTGTTCAAGAAGCACGCCACCGGAGCCACCGCATGAACGCCGTCCTGCAGCCGGGAAAGCGCCTGCCCGCGGCGTCCGACTGGAACTTCGAGCTGATCGAAACGTACTTCGACGCGATCCGCCGCACGGCCGAGCGCTACAAGCTCGACACCTACCCGGTGCAGCTCGAAGTGATCTCGGCCGAGCAGATGCTGGACGCCTATGCCTCGGTGGGCATGCCGGTCAACTACCGCCACTGGTCATTCGGCAAGCAGTTCATCGCCAGCGAGAAGAACTATCGCCGCGGCCACATGGGGCTGGCCTACGAGATCGTGATCAATTCGGATCCGTGCATCGCCTACCTCATGGAGGAGAACACCATGCCGATGCAGGCGCTGGTGATGGCGCACGCCTGCTTCGGCCACAACTCCTTCTTCAAGGGCAACTACCTGTTTCGCATGTGGACGGACGCCTCGTCCATCATCGATTACCTGGTCTATGCCAAGGACTACATCGCCGATTGCGAGGAGCGGCACGGGGTGGACGCGGTCGAAGAGGTGCTCGACGCCTGCCATGCGCTCATGAACTACGGCGTGGACCGCTACCGCCGGCCGCAGAAGATCTCGATGGTCGAAGAGGAGCAGCGCCGCAAGGAGCGCGAGGCCTACCTGCAGCAACAGGTCAACGACCTCTGGCGCACGCTGCCGCGCACGCCCGGCAAGCAGGAACGCAAGGAGCGCAAGCGCTACCCGGAAGAGCCGCAGGAGAACCTGCTGTATTTCATCGAGAAGAACGCGCCGCTGCTGGAGCCCTGGCAGCGCGAGGTGGTGCGCATCGTGCGCAAGGTCGCGCAGTACTTCTATCCGCAGCGGCAGACGCAGGTGATGAACGAGGGCTGGGCCACCTTCTGGCACTACACCCTGCTCAACACCCTCTACGACGAAGGGCGCCTGTCGGACGGCTTCATGATCGAGTGCCTGGCCTCGCACACCAACGTGGTGTTCCAGCCGCCGGTCACCGATCCGCGCTATAGCGGCATCAACCCCTATGCGCTGGGCTTCGCGATGTTCACCGATTTGCGGCGCATCTGCGAGAGGCCCACTGCCGAGGACCGCGAGTGGTTCCCGGACATCGCGGGCAGCGACTGGGTCAAGACGCTGGACCACGCCATGCGGCACTTCAAGGACGAGAGCTTCGTCGGCCAGTTCCTCTCACCCAATCTCATGCGCGAGTTCCGCCTGTTCTCGATCATGGACGACGCCTCGCGCAAGGAACTGGAGGTCTCGGCCATCCACGACGACTCGGGCTATCGGCACGTGCGCGAGTCCTTGTCACGCCAGTACGACCTCAACTTCCGCGAGCCCAGCATCCAGGTCTGGAACGTCAACCTGCGCGGTGACCGCTCGCTCACGCTGCGCCATGTGCGGCAGAACGACAGGCCGTTGGACAACGGGGCCGAGGAAGTGGTCAAGCACGTGGCCCGGCTCTGGGGCTTCCGGGTGCGGCTGGAGAGCGTGGACAGCCATGAGCGGGTGCTGCAGCACTGGGAAGTCACGCCGGTGGCTTCGCATCTTTGACGGTGGCTTTGCCGCCTCAGAGGAACCAGCCGGCGAGCCGCATCTGGGCTGCGGTTGTACTCGTGAATGCCGCCACCAACTTGGAGAGGTCCACGTCAACCTCATCGCCAATTCCGTGCGGACGGAAAACGTTCCAATAGGCGCCTTCAGCGAGATTGCCGCACTCGACGGTCATGCGCCACGGCGCCGCACCAGTTTGCGTGACGATCACTTCCATTCGGACTGTGACGGCGCCGTTGTGCTGCAAGACCGTGATGCTGAGTGGTTTGAGCTCAACGACTGTCTGAAAACCCACGGGGATATCCCTGGCAAGCAATGCGGCTTCCATCATCGGCACGGCGTCCTTGCGAAAGGCATCCAGTACGGCTTTACCGCGGGAGCGCGTCTGTCTCGCGTCCCGATCGCTGATGGTGGGCACAGTGGACTGCGACACGGGGCCGCGCACAGCCACACTCGTGTAAACAGGTAGGTCGAATGCAGTGGAATCATTCCAGACCACTTTGGCCGAAGTCATCCTGATGCCGGTCATTTCCGGCGCCGGCCGCAGCAGATACGCGCCCGAGCAGCCAGACAACAGAAGCGCGCCAACGAGCCCGGCAACTTGGCCGAGCAGCTTTCGACGGGACATGAGTTCCTCCTTTTATCGACCGGCGGCATTCTCCCGGTCACCCGAACCCCGTCCGGCCCTATGACTGACGATACGCTGACTGTTCTAGAGGTCCGGATCTCGGTGGCAGGTGGATCGTCAAGACAAGGGTCTCCTCGACCGGATAAGAAACGCCGGTATTCCCGCCCAGTACATCGACAGCAGGGAGCTCGGAGGCCGGCGGTGCCGCTGCGATCAAGCGCCTCTGCTCCAGGGCCAGCTGGCCGCGGGTAACCAGCGGCGCCCGAAGCTCGCCCAGCGCCTTCAGTTCCGAACGCAGTACCTTGAAGATCATTCGGCTCAGGGCTTGCTCCCGGTGGCCCACCACCACGGCCAACGTGTCGCCCAGGATGCCGATGGACTGCCGCATCGCCGTCGCGTCAGCAGCTTGCAGCAAGGTCTTGCGCGACGCCAGGTTCGCCCGCAGCTTGGTCCAGCCGCCAGCCGCCTTGGGTTGCAGTCGGCGGCCCCGGTCGTGCGACACGGCGGCGGTGAGCAGCGTGCCGGTGATCGATCGGCCGACCTCCACGAACGCAGTGGCAGCGACATAGGGCAGGGCGGCCACGACGCCGGCGGCGGCCTCCGGTGCCGGAGCGAAGACGTCCTGCAACACGAAAAACACGGTGCTGGGTGCCAGGTTGCCGATGCTGCGTCCCCAGTCCTCCAGGGCGAGTTCGGACTTGCCGACAAGCGCGCCTTGCGCGTCGATGATTTCGCTGGAAGGCACCAGGTCGGCCGCCGCCGTGCTCAGGAAATCGCGCACGCAGCGCTGCACCAGCTTGCCAGTGAGGTACGCGCCCGCCGTCAGCAGGGCGCCGGTGCCGGCCGCGCAGCTGACGCCGGCGACCGCCGCCAGCACCGGTGCCGCGATCAGGGCTGCGCGCAGCGGCATCGGCGCCTCGCGATGGGGGTAGGCACAAGCAGCGATCAAGGTCGCGGCGCGATAGGCCGCCACGCCGAGCGCCGCCGCGGCGAGCGTCCCGGTCGCTGCGGCGGCCACGGGCCCCGCGCCCGCAATGCCCGATCGCACCGCCACACCGACCAGGGCGCCGGCACCCTGGGCGCCGAGTTCGCGCACGGCGGCCCATGTCCCCGCGGACAGCGCCGCATACCACGAGGCCGCTCGGCTCGGCAACGGTGCCGCTCCGGGCCGGGCAACTCCGGACTCCGGATCGGCGGCTTCCAGCGGCCATTCGCCGGGCGCCCAGCCATCCCGGAGATCGGGCGACAGTCCCGCGTTGACCGGCTGCGCATCCTCCACCGGGGTGCTCTCGGTCGAGGAGACCGGCTGGACGGCGTGAGCCTGCTCGGGCGGCCGCATCAGCGGCACCACCCGATAGTGAACAGCCTGGTGTGCCATGCGATGTCCCTCAGGCAAAAACCGTCGGCATAGCCGGCAGGGGCAGGCCATCGCGCGCCAGCGCAAGCCAGTCGGCCGCCAACACGGTGGCGCGCATGCAGCTTGCATGCAGGCTGGCGGGCGTGGCGGTGGATACGGCAACGGCCCACTGCAGCAGCACCTTTTGGCTGCCGGGGTGCCGCGCGAAACTGGGGGCATCGCGGCCCAGTAGCGCAAAGTTGGCTTCCATCAACTGCCGCAAGGCGGTCAATTCGAGCTCCGGCGGCAAGGTTCCGAGTTCCACCACCACAAAGGCGGTTTCCGGGTCGCGGCTCTCGTGCTGCAGCACTGTCACGGGGGTTCCGTGCAGCGACAGGGTGAAAGCGGTGAGCCCGCGGTCATCGGGCCCCAGCACCGGCGGCGCGGTCGCGAGCAGGGCACAGAGGCCGTCGCACAAATGCTGGAGTCGTGGGGCAGGCATGAAATGGCGGCGTTGGTAGGAGGAGCTCGCCGCATTCTGAAAACCAAATACTTCATCCATGTGACAGCGTGAACACCTGGGCTGTCATGCACCTCCGGTGTGATCCGCCTCCGGACTGGCAACTCTGTCAGTCATGTACACATAAAAGCTTAGTGTATTGATTCACAGTACGGCCTTCGTGGCAGCAGCCGTTCAGGGGGTAGGCCGTGACCGGCCAGTACATCGAATCCAAACAATGGCTCTGGGCCCTAGGCTCGTGCTGCGCGCTCACCAACAAGCCCTTCAGTGGCAGCCTGCTGCTGGACCAGCACCCGCCGCCTTGCACGCCGGCCACCCTGGTCGCTGCGGCGCGGTCGCTGGGTTTCCAGGCCACCGTCACTCAAACTGCGGCGAACCGGCTCGAGCGGGGCCACTCGCGGGACTTGCTCGTGATGCGGGCGGGCGAGCATCTGGAACTGGGCTTTCTGGTCGACGCCGGCCCGCAGGGCATCACCTGGGTGCCGGCCTGCTCCACTGCGCCCGTGTTGGAGCCGCTGGCTTCCTTCGCGCAGCGCTTTACCGGCCAGGTGGTCTGCATCCGCCCTCAGGTCGAAGCGCCTGCCGATCCCGACCGGGCGTCCGCCGCCGGGCGCTTCGGCTTCCGATGGTTCGTGCCCGAACTGCTCAAGCACCGGTCGGTCTGGCGCGACGTGCTGCTGGCCAGCTTGCTGCTGCAACTGCTGGCGCTCGGCCTCCCGCTGTTCACCCAGGCCATCATCGACAAGGTAGTGGTCCATCAAACCGAGAGCACGCTGATCGCCATCGCGATCGGCATGGCCATCTTCGTTGCCGCCTCGGCCGTCCTCACCTGGGTCCGGCAGTACCTGGTGCTGCACACCGGGAACCGGGTCGACGCGGTGCTGGGGGCGACTGTCTTCAGGCACCTGTTCCAGTTGCCCCTGCGCTACTTCCAGCACCGCCCCACCGGCGTTGTCGCCGCTCGGCTGCACGGGGTGGAAACCATTCGGGAATTCGTCAGTTCGGCGGCCGTGAGCCTGGTGCTGGACATCCCCTTCCTGCTCATCGCCGTCGCCGTGATGTTCCATTACTCGGTGCCGCTCACCTGCATCGCGCTGGCGGTGCTGGCGGTCATCGCTGCCATCTCCGCCCTGCTGGCGCCGGTGTTCCAGGCGCGTCTGAACGATCAGTTCTTGCTCGGCGCGCGCAACCAGGCCTTTCTCACCGAGTACATCGCGGGCTTCGAAACGGTGAAAAGCCTGCAGTTCGAGCCGCAGCTCAACGCGCGCTACGGCGGCTATCTGGCGGGCTACCTGCAGTCGGCCTTTCGTACCCGCCAGATCGGCAACACCTACCAGGTGGTGACCACCACCCTGGAACAGGTCATGACCCTGCTCATCCTGCTAGGAGGCGCCTGGATCGTGATGCACCCGGTGCCCGGGGGTGACGTATTCACCATCGGCATGCTGGTGGCCTTCCAGATGTTCGCGGCCAAGCTGTCGCAGCCGGTCATGCGCATCGTCGGCCTGTGGCAGCAGTTTCAGCAGGCCCGCCTGGCCGTCGAGCGCCTGGGCGACCTCATGAACGCACCGGCCGAGCCCTACAGCCTGGTGCCGAGCCGACAGGGCAGTGGCGAAGGTTGCATCGACATCCGGGGCCTGGCCTTCCGCTATGGAGATGACCGGCCTTTCCTCTACGAGCACTTCGACCTGCGCATCGAGCCCGGACAGGTGGTCGCCATCACCGGCCCCAGCGGCTGCGGCAAGAGCACGCTGGCCAAGCTGCTGCAGGGCTTCTACTGGCCATCGGCCGGCCAGATCAAGGTCGACGGCATCGACATCCGGCACCTCGGCGCCAACGAGCTGCGCGCCCATTTCGGCGTCGTGCCGCAGGAAACCGTGCTGTTCTCAGGAACGGTTTACGAGAACCTGGTCATGGCCAATGCCCGAGCCAGTTTCGATCAGGTGACGCAGGCTTGCCGCATGGCCGAAATCCACTCGGCCATCGAGGAGTTGCCGCAGGGCTACCAGACCCCGATCGGCGAACGGGGTGCCGGTCTTTCCGGCGGGCAGAAGCAGCGCCTGGCCATCGCCCGTGCGCTGCTCAAGCGCCCCCGCATCCTCATCTTCGACGAGGCCACCAGTGCCCTGGATGGCCAGACGGCGGAGCAGTTCGCCCGCACCATCAACGCGCTGCGGGGCAAGGTGACGATGTTGTTCATCACGCATGCCTTGCCTCGCACCTTGCAGGTTGACGCGGTGGTGCGGATCGGGTCCGCGATTGCGCAGCGGCCCGCACGAGGCAGGCAAGAAGCCGCCGCGACGGAAGCAGGGGAGGCCTGACGTGGGCATCCGCTTCGCAACCCTTCGGGACGTGCCCGAACTCGCCGCCAAGGGCCGGCGCATGCACGCCCTTACTCGCTTCCGCGCCTTCGACTACGACGAGGCGCGCGTCGTCCGCTCACTGCAGGCCGCGCTGCAGCGGCCCGACCGCTATGTCTGCCTCGTGGCCGAGGCCGCCGACGGGCAACTGGCGGGTTGGCTGCTGGCGGTGCTCGAACGGCATGTGTTCAGCGACCAACTGGTCGCCAGCGTCATGCACTACGGCGTACCGCCCGAGCGCCGCATGGGTGGGTGGGGGGTGCGGCTGATGAAGGCATTCGAACTGTGGGCCGCCAGCCGCCAGGTCGAAGAGATCGCCTTCAGCGTCAACAGCGGCCATGACACGGAGCGCATTGGCGCCTTTGCCCGCCGCCTCGGGTATGGCGCGGTGGGGGAGAACTTCGTGAAGCGGGTGGGCTGAATGCAGGCCACTCGCTGTGCCTGCCGGCCTTTGCCGCAGCTGCTTCCGTCATCCGGGGGCGGTCGTTGCCCCGTATCTCGTCTCAATTCAACCAAGAGGAAACATGAAACGTCGCGTTCTATTGGCCTGCGTGATCGCAAGCGCCTTGCTGGCTCAAGGCTGCGCCGCCACAGGGCCCGTCTTTGCTTCCCTGCAGCCCTCGGCTGCCGAGAAGGGCCAGGTGTACCTGTACCGCCAGTCGGCCTTGTACGCGGTGGGCTCGCGCTACAAGGTCCGCTCCGAGGACGGAAGCGTGGCCGAGGAACTGCCTAACGCTTCGTACCTGCTTCTGCCCCTGTCACCCGGCCCGCACCGGTTGAGCGTCGAAGAAGCGTCTGTTTATCAGCCGAAGACCTTCGACATCACGATCGAGGCCGGTCGCAATTACTTCGTGGAGTACGACTCGTCCAGAGGACTGCTGGTGGGCTGGGGGCTGCTGTCCCGAATGGAGCAGCGTTCGGAGGCGGAAGCACTTGCGCATCTGCAGGGGCTGAGGCGTGCGAACTGACGGCAGTGCGGTTTGCGCGTGCGCTGACCGGCCGACCCCGCTTTCTTCTTAAGGACCACCACATGAACAGACAAGGTTTTCGGATCGCCGCCCTGCTGGCGTGCTTCGTCACCTGGAATTGCCAGGCGCAACCCGCATCGTCAGCCGAGCCCAAGTGCCCGGATGGGCGCTATGTGGGGGCGCCTGCGAAGGAGGGGGCGACTTATGTGAAGGACCACTACACCTGGGCGGTGACGGCCGAGTTTGCGCGGCGGTTTTGTATGCCCCAGGAGTTTGTGGTGAATGACTTGGTGGGGGCGGAGGCGATTGCGTATTGGCATAAGAAGCCGACGGGCAAGGAGTTCTGCGAGCGGGTCAATGGAGAGGAGAAATGCAGTCCGGGGAGTTTTGGGCATTGGATCGAAATCTATGTGAAGAGTGGACTCATTCCCAAGTACGACCCGGACGTTAAGTATTTCGTCGAGCACTTCCCTAGTAGTTCCGACGCGATAGGGCAGGGGTCTAGCGAGGTCTTCCTGGAGCGCCAAAGGGTAAAGACTGAAGCACGCGGTCGCGGCGAGGTTCTTGAGCCGCCGGGCTTTAGGCGCCCGTATTTTGGAATCGGCCGGCAGGCAGAAGGGGTTCGAGTCGTATTCAGCTACCTGGCTCGCGAGTCCGAGCACGTGGTCAAAGTGCGTGCGGCAGCATTGGCCGAGCATTACTTTTTCGAGAACTGGAAGCCGGGCATTGACCAAATTGCACTTGAGGGATGGTCTAACGGCTCAATAGCGGGTGCGCGGCACACCCCCCCTTCGCTGGGGTATTCGCTTGGAATCAAGCGGGAGAGAGAGCGGGGTGCACTTGAGTACCCCTCCGGATACTTGCACGTCATTCAGTTGCCGGCGCAGGTGACGACCATCATCGATCAAAACGATCGGGCGGGGGGGCTGGCCTTTGATCGTCTTGTGAATAGATTCGTTGAGGAATACACGCGGGGGCGGGTACGCTCGCAACGGCCTGCGAACAATTGAAATCGGCATCTGAAAATAAATGACAAACCTACACACAGACGCCCTCCTGTCGTTGGCGGCATACGAAAGCAACAACCGTAGTGACACGTCCGTCGTCTCCGGATGGCGCGCAGTGCATGTTTCTGACGAACACACTGAAGGTGCCGTGTTCGACCCGAATTTCGCAGCGCAACTCTACGAGAGAAATGGTAAATACACTCTTGCCTTTCGAGGCACGACAGGCAATCGCGAAGACTGGAAAAACAATCTGAGCATTGGCGGCTTTTGGCAGCAGGAAATGTCCGATGCCATTCGGTTCGCTGGGGCGGCGATCAAGTACATCATGCGAACGGAAGGGCTTTCGCTTGACGAAGCCCGCGATGCCCTCCGCACCACCGGCCACTCCCAAGGTGGCTTCCAAAGCGAACTCGCCGCAGCCTTCTTCGGTCTGCAGGGGTCCAATTTGGATGGTCCAGGAGCTGCGCAGTTTCTGGATCACCCCAGCTTCAGCACCCAGCTACGCGACGACTTGCGAGGCCAAGGTCTCGCTGAACTGCGCGACAGCTACGCCCTGTCCGACTTCGACGTGCGCATCTACACCGCCGTTGGCCGTCTGATGGCGCATGGTCCGGGCACGAACGTCTCCTACGCGCTGAGCGCCAAGCTGGTCATCGGTGCCGCAGTCTTCGGCACGCCCGCCGGTGGCTTGGCTGCTGCTGCTGTCGGCATGTCGGCGCACTTGCTGGACCACATCATCGCCATCGAGAAGCTGCGCACCGAAAGCGGCTTCTGGCGCCTGATCGGTGCCAACGACGCGATCGATCCTTCCAGCACGCCGGCCGGGCTGGCGACCCTGCTCGCCAGTGACCTCGGCGCCACCGACGTCGCCGGGCCGGGCCTGCCCGACTTGGTCGTGAGCGAGTGGGCGCGGGGGCAGATCGAAGCCTTCCTCGATCGGTACGTCGACCAGCAAGTGTTTATCCATCACGACGGTCGTGCCGCGCTGTTGGAGGCGCCCGATGGATCCAGCCTGCTGGTCCGCGGCGACGGGGCTGCGCTGGAGGTCGATGCCCGGGAACCGGGCACCGTCCGGACGACCACCTTGCAGGACGGGCGCGCGACGTCCTTGACCGTGGCGCACGAGCAGGTCCTCCCGGACGGCTCGCGCACGCTCGACTTCAGCACCTCCCAGTTCGACTCGGCCACGGGACTACAGACCCAACGCACGGCGGCGCAGCAGCTGCTGGCGGCTGACGGCAGCGTAGTGGCCAGCGGATTGGCGCGGTTCGACGCATCCGACAGGTTGCTGGCCAGCACCCACACCACCCGTGCACCCGACGGCAGCTTCGTCACGGCGCAACGCGACGCGGCTGGCCAGTTGACATCGACCGAGCGCCTGCGCATCTACGACGACGGCAGCCGCCAGGTGCAGCTTGACCACGTCGGTGGCCGTCGCCAGGAACTCAGCTTCGACGCGACGGGAGCCCTGGCTGCTCGCGTGGACATTCGCCCCGGCGAGCGCGACGATGAAATCGTCGAGCGGTACCGTGGCTCCGGGCAGCTCGACTCCACGACGCACGTCCAGTACTTCCGTGACGAGAACGGCGTCAGCCGGGTGGAGACCGTCACCACGGTGTCCGGCACCAGGCGCAACACCTATGACGCCGACGGCAACCTGTACCGCTCCGACCCGGTTCCGGGCGTCAGT
>NZ_JAEQNA010000011.1:48990-149605 GCF_016722895.1 Ramlibacter aurantiacus | reverse complement strand
TTCCAGCAGCGTCTGGGGCACGCAGCCGATCTTCGGCGCAATCGATTCGACTGCCGCCCACAACGACGGGTATTCCCCCCGGTGCTCCTGCACCATCCTCACCGCGCGCTCACGCACCTCCGGCGAGAACTTGTTCGACTTGTTCATGGCTCAATCCTCTCAGATGGATGAGCCTCCTGGAAACCCGGGGCGATTCAGTTTCGGGAGGGACGGGGTTATTCATGCTGGGTGCGAGCGTCCACCTCGACGGAGCGCCCCCATAGCGACAGGGAGAAGCAGATCCGTGGTTTGGCCATCAAGCTGCTGGGGGTCAGTGATGGTGACGGGAGGCGATTCACTGACGACGAGCGCTCCAGCCAGGACTTCACCTTTCTCTCCCAGCGCTCCGTACCAGTTGGGACGCTGGAGCGGTTCGCAGCGATCACGCCGTCTGTCTTGAGATTCAGCACATTGGGTGGCTTGCTATGGCTTTTGCTTCATGGCCGCTTCGACATCATTCTTAAGATCGCGGGCAACGTGAGGCACGACACGAGTCCGCTGGACATCTCCTACTGGAGTTGCTTGGGATATCAATGCGGCGAGGGTCAGGTGGTCAAGTACAAGCTGCAGCCTGCCTCTGGATTCCGCAACCGCCTGCCGGCGACATTGACGGACGATTACCTCAAAGAAAATCTTGCGCAGCATCTCGCCGAACGCCCCGCCACATTCGACTTCCTGGTGCAGTGCTATCGGGATGATAAAAGCACACCCATCGAAGACGCGAGCATCGAGTGGCCTGAGGACGTGAGTCCCTTCGTCAAGGTGGCGACCCTGGAGCTTCCGGTCCAGGCCGTGAACGTGCCTTCACGAGAAGAACTGGCTGAACTGATCTCGTTTTCACCCGGCAACACGCTCATGGCCCACCAACCGGTGGGAGAACTCAATCTGGCGCGGGTGCAGATCTATCGCGAACTGGCCCGCTACCGCCAAGCCCGCAACGGGCAGACGCATGTCGAGCCAAAGTTGGAGGACTTCGACACGATCGACTGACGATGGCGGCCCCGCCGCGGCGCGTGCGCCGTGTTCTGCAGCCATTCGCTGGGGAGCCGGGGCACGGGTAAGCAAGCCGGCGGATCCATCGGGGTCGCCGTCAACCGCCTCACACAACGCGGAACCCCTCTTGCGAAACGCACTTAAGTCAGTAGTATGAATTCAAAGGTCTACACAGAGCAGCCATAACGCAAACGGTGCCGCCATGCCTCATCAGCTTCAGCCACTCCTGTGCTTCCGCACATCCCGGCCGGACAGCAAGGTCGCCTGGACGATAGACATCTCACCGATCGAGCCCGACAGCCTGGTTGAAGCCGCGCAGGCATCGATGCGGTGCCACCGTTTCAATGCCGCGGCCCGGGGCTTTTCAGTACGCGAGTTGGAACATTGGTCGACCCTGCCAGACCACCATGCGCTGTGCGTGCGCGTCACCAACGGCCGCACAGACCACGGCGTGGTCGGCCTGCTGGTGTGCCATGCTGATGAAGAAGACTTCATAGCCGACGCGTTCATGCTTGAAGAGGCGTTCCTGGGCCTGGGTATCGAGTTCGAAATGGTCGACGTGCTGGCCCGGCTGGCGTTCGCGAGCGGGTGCGGCGCGGTCGTTCTGCACCTGACGCATAGCGATAACAACCATCTCGTCCGCGCGTTCTATGCAGGCCTGGGGCAAGCCATGGAAACTCTCTCCAGCGGCGACGAAGAAGTTGCCTTTGCGTCATTGGCCGTCGATGACGTGTTGGCGGCGGCGAAGCGAACTTGGCGCAATAGCGCGCTCACCACGTCTCACGGCCTGGATGCAAGAATGCCGGTCGCACCGCCCCCGCTTTACGCCATCGTGTACACGCCCGCGGCGAGCTTGCACAGGGACAATGCTGCAGGCAGGTAGCCTGCAGGGTGACGCGCTCTGGTCAGTCCTGAGCATCGCTGGACATCAAATCCAGCGCCCGCATGTAGCGCGGCTCCGTCATCAACGCGTCCCACGACGGCGCCGGCCGCGTGGGCAACAAGTCCAGCCGCCGCTGCTCGCTGGCCTCGCTGGAACGCCACTCGCCGCGCGCCTGAGACTCGGACAATCCGTCGAGCAACTCATCGACCGCCGCCCCACTCTCGCTCTCGACGGACTGGTTGCACAGCAGCACCAGGTCGCACCCTGCGTTGAGCGCGGCGAGCGCCGCCTCGGTGTAGCTCACTTCGCGGCCATCGATGAGGCGCGCCCCGGCCATGCTCAGGTCGTCGCTGAAGATCGCGCCCTGGAAGCCGAGCTGTCCGCGCAGGATGTCCTGCAGCCAGCGCGCCGAGAAGCCGGCAGGCCGGGAGTCCACGCGCGGATAGATCACGTGGGCCGGCATGACGCTGGCCAACGCCGTGCTCAGCCAGGCATACGGCGCGGCGTCATCGGCCAGGATGGCGCTCAGCTCGCGCTCGTCCACGGGGATCTCGGTGTGCGAGTCGGCCTTGACGAACCCGTGCCCCGGGAAGTGCTTGCCGCAGTTGGCCATGCCGGCCAGCAGCAGCCCGTGCATGAGGCTTTTGGCGAGCACCGAGACCACGCGCGGGTCGCGATGGAAGGCGCGGTCGCCGATGACGCTGCTTTCGCCGAAGTCGAGGTCGAGCACGGGCGTGAAGCTCAGGTCCACCCCGCAGGCGCGCAGTTCGGCCGCGAGGATGTAGCCGCAGGCGGTGGCCGCCTCCTGTGCCTGCATGGCGCTGCCGCCCTGCCCTCCGTCACGCATCCACAGCTCGCCCAGCGTGCGCATGGGCGGCAGGTGCGTGAAGCCGTGGGTGCGAAACCGCTGCACGCGGCCGCCTTCGTGGTCCACGCAGATCAACAGGTCATCCCTCAGCTCGCGGATCTCCTGGCACAGCAGCGTGAGCTGCTCACGGTCGCGCCAGTTGCGCGCAAACAAAATGAGCCCGCCGCACAGCGGATGCGAGAGGCGCTCGCGGTCGGTGTCAGTGAGGGTGAGGCCGGCGATGTCCAGGATGACGGGCGCGTGATCGGTCATGGGGTGCTGGTTTCTTTCTTCTCGACCACCACGAAGCTGGCGGCGTAATCGGTTTCGTCGGTGACGCTGACGTGGGCGCTCAGGCCGCGGGCCTCGAACCATTCCTTCAAGGGGCCGTGCAGCACGATGACCGGCTGCCCACTGGGCAGGTTGCGCACTTCGCAGCGGCTCCAGGTCATGGGGCTGCGCAGGCCCAGGCCGATCGCCTTGCTGAAGGCCTCCTTGGCCGAGAAACGCGTGGCCAGGAACCGCAGACCGCGCTCGGGCCAGCGGGCACGGCGGGCCTGGAAGGTGGCGAACTCGGCATCAGACAGGATCTTGCGGGCGAAGCGCTCTCCATGCCGCTCCCACGATGCGCGGATGCGGCGCACGTCGCAGATGTCGGTGCCGATGCCGTAGATCATGCGGCGCGCATGGCCTGCGCGATGCAGGCGAGGTAGGCCCGCGTGGTGGCGGCGTAGCCCATCTCCAGCGCGTCGGCGATGAAGGCGTGGCCGATGGAGACCTCTTGCACGCGGGGCACCGCGCGCAAGAAGTCGGCGAGGTTGTCTCGATTGAGATCGTGGCCGGCGTTGATGCCCAGGCCGGCGGCGCGCGCGGCCTCGGCTGCCTTGGCAAATTCTGCGAGCACCGTAACCTGCTGCGGCGTGCCCCAGGCGCGGGCATAGGTCTCGGTGTAGAGCTCGATGCGATCAGCGCCGGCCTCCCGCACAGCGGCCATCATCTTGGGGCGCGGGTCCATGAACAGGCTGACCCGCACGCCCAGCGACCGGCACTCGGCGATGAGCGGCACCAGGCGCTGGGCGTCGGCCGGGAAGTCCCAACCATGGTCGCTGGTGAACTGGCCCTCGCTGTCGGGCACGAAGGTCGCCTGGTGCGGCCGCAGTTCGCGCACGAAGTCCATCAGGTTGTGGAAGGGGTTGCCCTCGATGTTGAACTCGACGCCGCCGGGGCGCTGCGAGACCAGCCGGTGCAAGGCACGCACGTCGTCGGCGCGAATGTGCCGGGCGTCCGGCCGCGGGTGCACCGTGATGCCGTGGGCGCCGGCGTCCAGGCACATCGTGGCCGCGCGCTCGACGCTGGGAACGCCGAGGTGGCGGGTGTTGCGCACCAGGGCCACCTTGTTCAGGTTGACGGAGAGTGCGGTAAGGAAGGTGTTCATAAGGACTGCAGGTCCATCATCAGCTGCCGGGTGCGCAGCGGCGCGCCCCCGCAATGGTAGTGGAGCAGGTTGCGCAGCTGCGGCTTCAAGGCGTTCAACGCGCCCGCCACCTGGCGCAGTACGGCGAAGAACGGCACGGGGTCTCTCAAAGCCGTTTCGAGCGCGATCCAATCGGCTCCCGGCAGGCTGGCGCGCTCGTCGGGTGACGACTGCACCAGCCCCGCTTCCGGCACCAGGCTGTAGGGCTCTTGCGAATCGAGCGGTGCAAGGGCCAAGGTCTGTACGTCGAGCGAGGGCAACAGGCCCAAGTCACGCAGCAGCAGCAGCTCGAAGGCGCGCAGCGCCGGCTGCAGCGCCTCGCCGTGCTCCGAAGCCAAGACCTGAACGGTGGACGCATAGTGGTCGAACAGCGGGGGGTGCGGATCATCCCGCGCCAGCAGGCGCAGCAGCAGTTCGTTGAGGTAGTAGCCCGAGAGCAGCGCATCGCCCACCGGCATGACCTGGCCGCCCACCCACTCGGCATCCTTGAGCGCGCGGATCTCGCCATCACGCCCGAAGGCCAGGCGCAGGGGCTGCAGCGGCAGCAGCACCGGGCGGAAGCTGGAGCTGGGTCGCTTGGCGCCCTTGGCGATCAGCGCGATGCGGCCGTGATGGCGGGTGAAGACTTCAAGGATGAGGCTGGATTCGCTCCAGTCGTAGCGGTGCAGCACATAGCCGGGTTCGTCGGAGATGCGGCGCGTGGCCATCTACTCGTAGCCGAAACTGCGCACCCGTGCGTCGTCATCGGCCCAGCCGGAGCGCACCTTGACCCAGATCTCCAGGAAGACCTTGGCCTGCATGAGCTTCTCCAGCTCTTGGCGGGCTTCGGTGCCGATGCGCTTGAGGCGTTCGCCCTTCTCGCCGATGACCATGGCCTTGTGGCCGTCACGCTCCACGACGATGCTGGCGGCGATGCGCAGCATGCGGCCATGCTTGGGGCTGGGCTCTTCGTCGAACTTGTCGATCACGACCGTGGAGGTGTAGGGCAGCTCGTCGCCGGTCAGGCGAAACAGCTTCTCGCGCACCGTTTCACTGGCCAGGAAGCGCTCGCTGCGATCGGTGAGTTCGTCCTCGGCGTACCACCAGGGCTGCTCGGGCAGGTACTTCTCGACGATGTCGAAGAGGCGCTCGATGTCCTTGGGGTTCTTGGCCGTCATGGGCACGAACTCGGCGAACTCGTGGCGCTGCTGCATGTCGCGCAGCCAGGGCGCGATCTCGGCGCGGCGGTGCACCTGGTCAAGCTTGTTCGCCAGCAGCAGCACCGGCACGCCGGGTTTGAGCAGTGACAGCACCTTGGCATCGGCCAGGGTGAAGCGGCCAGCCTCGACCACGAAGAGCACCACGTCCACGTCGGCCACGGCGCCGACGACCGTCTTGTTCAAAGAGCGGTTGAGCGCGGTGCCGTGGCGGGTCTGGAAGCCGGGGGTGTCGACGAAGACGAATTGCGCGGGCCCGCGGGTGCGGATGCCGGTGATGCGATGGCGCGTGGTCTGGGCCTTGCGCGAGGTGATGCTGATCTTCTGGCCCACCAGCGCATTGAGCAGCGTGGACTTGCCCACGTTGGGCTTGCCGACGATGGCAATGAGGCCGCAGCGCTGGCCAGACGCCGGCGCAAGGGCGCCTTCGTCGCCTGCGGGCGTGCCGGGTTCGGCCTCGGGCGGCTGCTGGGGTTCAGTGGGGTTCATCACGTGGGCTGGGCCTTGAGTTTGAGCAGCATGGCGGCTGCGGCGGCCTGCTCGGCGGCGCGTCGCGAGGCGCCGATGCCGCGCTCCTGCAGCCGCAAGTCTGGCACTTCGCACTCCACCTCGAAAGTCTGTTTGTGCTGGGCACCCAAGGTTCCGGCCACGCGGTACACCGGCAGCTTCATGCGCCGGCCTTGCAGCCACTCCTGCAGCTCCGTCTTGGGGTCCTTGGCGGCGGCCGGCATCTCGGGCTTGATGTCCAGGCCTTTGAACAAGCGCTCGACCAGCGCCTGGGCCGCATCGAAGCCGCCGTCGAGGTAGACGGCGCCGATCACGGCTTCCAGCGCGTCGGCCAGGATGGAGGGCCGGCGGTTTCCGCCCGAGCGGGCCTCCCCCTCCCCCAGGCGCAGCAGCGCGGAGAGGTCCAGGGTCAGCGCGATCTGGTGCAAGCTTTCCTGGCGCACCAGGTTGGCCCGCACGCGGGAAAGGTCACCCTCGGGCAGCTCACCGAGTTGGTCGTAGAGCAGGCGGGAGACGGCGAGGTTGAGCACCGAGTCACCCAGGAATTCCAGGCGCTCGTTGTGCTCGGCGCAGAAGCTGCGGTGCGTGAGGGCACGCAGCAGCAGGGCAGGCTCGGCGAAGCGGTGCTGCAGGCGCTGCTGCAGGCCCAGGATGCTGGCGTCGGGCGCTGCCGATGCGTGCTTCGTCACCTTCACGGGGCCATGCGGGCGCAGAGTCGAATCCGTGCTCAGTTGGATTTGCCGTTGTACTTCAACAGCAGGTAGGCTGGGCCGACCAGGCGAAACTGCCGGTCGTACGCGTAGGCCACTACCAGCTTGCCAGCATCGTTGCGTGTGACCTCCAGGTCTTTGCCGGAGATGGAGCGGATGCCTTCGACGTCGGCGGTGCGATCGAAGATCTGCCGGACCTCGTCGGGGCTGCGTCCGGTCTTGGACTTGTCCACGGCCGCCTGCACGGCGCGGTGCTCGATTTCAGCCGGCCCGACCTGCGCCGCCAGCACGCCCACCAAGGCCAGCACGATGATGAAGACCACCATGCCGAAAAACGTGACACCGCGCTGCCGCTTGAATACCTGACTCATTTCGTCCCCACGTTCTTCATTCGAATCCGCCGATGCGACCCAGGTCGGCAAAGTTCATCCAGATGAAGAAAGCCTTGCCGACGATATTGCGATCCGGAACGAAGCCCCAGTACCGCGAGTCGAGCGAATTATCACGGTTGTCGCCCATGACGAAATAGTGCCCCGGCGGCACCTTGCAGGTGACGCCTTCCACCGTGTAGCGGCAGGCATCCCGCGAGGGGAAATCCTCGGCGCCGGGGATGAAGGCCGGCCGCTGCGGGTCGATCAGAATGCGGAAGTCCTTGCCTCCGAGATGTTCCTCGAACTGCTTGCCATAACGCATGGACTCGCGGTCGAAGAAGTCGGCCACGGGCTGGCGCTCCACCGGCTGCCCGTTGATGAAGAGCCGCTTGTTCAGGTAGGACACCTCGTCGCCGGGCAGCGCGACCACGCGCTTGATGTAGTCGAGGCTGGGCTTGGGCGGGTAGCGGAATACAACGACGTCGCCGCGCTCAGGCGTGCGGCCTTCGGTGATCTTGGTGTTGAAGACCGGCATGCGAAGGCCGTACGTGAATTTGTTCACCAGGATCAGGTCGCCCACCAGCAGCGTGGGGATCATGGAGCCCGACGGAATCTTGAACGGCTCGAAGAGGAACGAGCGCAGCACGAAGACGACCAGGATCACCGGAAACAGGCCGGCGGTCCAGTCGAGCCACCAGGGCTGCATCAGCAGGCGCTCGCGGCCGATCGACACGTCGCCGGCATCGGACGACTGGATGCCCTGGGTCGCCAGGCGCTCGCGGCGTTCCGCGGCCTGCGCTTCCAGGCGCTGCGCGGCACGCCGGCGGCGGGGCAGGAACCACAGGCGCTCGGCGACCCAGTAGCAGCCCGTCACCACGGTGGCCGTGAACAGCAGCAACGCGAAGTTGCCCTCGATGTAACCGAGGTACCACGCACCCGCGTAGGCGACGAATGCCGCGAGGACGGCCGCCGTGAGGGCCGGCATCAGCGAACCCCCGCCGAGTGGCTGCGCAGGGCCGGAAGCGGTAGCGCCAAGGGATCCCTCGGGACGGGGCGTGGTCGGTCGCATGTCATTCCTCCACCTGCAAAATGGCCAGGAAGGCCTCTTGCGGTACTTCGACCGAACCGATCTGCTTCATTCTCTTCTTGCCTGCCTTTTGTTTTTCGAGGAGCTTGCGCTTGCGCGAGATGTCGCCGCCGTAGCATTTTGCCAGCACGTTCTTGCGCAATGCCTTGATGGTCTCGCGGGCGATCACGTTGCTGCCGATGGCCGCCTGGATGGCCACATCGAACATCTGCCGGCTGATGATCTCGCGCATCTTGGCCACCACGGCGCGGCCCCGGTACGGGGCCTGGGTTCGGTGGACGATGATGGACAGCGCATCGACCTTCTCGCCATTGAGCAGGATGTCGACCTTGACCACGTCCGAGGGGCGGTACTCCTTGAACTCGTAGTCCATGGAGGCGTAGCCGCGGCTGACCGACTTGAGCTTGTCGAAGAAGTCCAGGACGATCTCACCAAGCGGCAGTTCGTAGGTGAGCATGACCTGGCGGCCGTGATACGCCATGTTGATCTGCACGCCTCGCTTCTGGTTGGCCAGCGTCATCACCGGGCCCACGTACTCCTGCGGCATGTAGAGGTGCACGGTGACGATGGGTTCGCGCACTTCCTCCAGGCGCCCCTGGTCCGGCATCTTGGCGGGGTTTTCCACCATGACGACCTCGCCGTCACCCTTGACCACCTGGTAGACGACGCTGGGCGCCGTGGTGATCAGGTCTTGGTCGAACTCACGTTCGAGCCGCTCCTGCACGATCTCCATGTGCAGCAGGCCCAGGAAGCCACAGCGGAAACCGAAGCCCAGCGCCTGGCTGACCTCGGGTTCGTAATGCAGCGACGCATCATTGAGCTTGAGTTTTTCCAGGCTGTCGCGCAGCGAGTCGTACTGGTTGGCCTCGGTGGGATACAGGCCGGCGAAGACCTGCGGCTGGATTTCCTTGAAGCCGGGCAGAGGCTCTGTCGCGGTGAACGCGGCCCCACCGCTGCCCGACTTGATCAGGGTGACGGTGTCGCCCACCTTGGCGGCCTGCAACTCCTTGATGCCGGCAATGATGTAGCCGACCTCGCCCGCTTCCAGCGACTCACGCGGCTGGTTGCCCGGCGTGAACACACCGAGGTTGTCGGCGTTGTAGGTGGCGCCGGTGGCCATCAGCTTGATCCGCTCGCCCTTGGCCAAGCGACCATCCACCACCCGCACCAGCATCACCACGCCGACATAGGTGTCGAACCAGCTGTCGATGATCATGGCGCGCAGCGGGCCGTTGGCGTTGCCACGCGGAGCCGGCACCTTGGCGACGATGGCTTCGAGGATTTCGTCGATGCCCAAGCCAGTCTTGGCCGAGCACGGAATGGCGTCGGACGCATCGATGCCGATCACGTCTTCGATCTCGGACTTGGCGTTCTCCGGATCCGACTGCGGCAGGTCCATCTTGTTCAAGACTGGAAGCACCTCCACGCCCAGGTCGAGTGCGGTGTAGCAGTTGGCGACGGTCTGTGCTTCCACGCCCTGGCTCGCATCGACCACGAGCAGCGCGCCTTCGCAGGCGGAGAGCGAACGCGAGACCTCATACGAGAAGTCCACATGCCCCGGGGTGTCGATCAGATTGAGGTTGTAGACCTGGCCATCGCGCGCCTTGTAGGTGAGCGCCGCGGTCTGTGCCTTGATGGTTATCCCACGCTCCTTCTCGAGATCCATCGAGTCGAGGACCTGCTCCTGCATCTCCCGATCCGACAGTCCCCCGCAACGCTGGATCAGGCGGTCCGCGAGGGTGGACTTGCCATGATCGATGTGCGCGATGATCGAAAAGTTTCTGATGTGCTTCATCAACGGGAACGCTTAAGTGGTTGAATTCAAAGGAGCCCGGACAAGAAAAAAGGGCGCGTCGAGTGGCGACGCGCCCTGAACCAACAATCTATGGCAACTGCGATAGTTGGAGCTTCATTGTAGGCAAAAAGCCCGGGCCGTACAGCCACGGCCCAGCGGACCGGACCGAGTTGCAGTGCTGCAACGAGGATTTATTCACAGCTTTTCAACAGGAGCGGATCGGGGTGGCTTGGACAAGGTGTGGGTGAACTGTGGACGAGCTTGCCGGCCCAACTCCCCATCCCGCATCGTGAGGCAGCGAAGCATCCATATGCGAGATCGCGCGTCAAAGTCCGGCTGATTCTATCCAGAAGGCGTGAAGGATCTGCCTTGGTAAGTGCTCGCCAACCTAGCGGCCGGCATGCAGGCGGTTGCAAAAAAAGAGTCGGCAGCGCCATAAAAAGCCCCCAAACCTGAGCAGCGGCAGGGGGCATTGGGCGGCAAGTCCGGTTACTTGGCTGGCCCGGGCCGGATCAGGAGGTAGGTCGCCAGCTCGCCGCGGCGCAGCAAGACCGGGACCGGCTTGCTGCGGTCGAGCTTGGAAACGGCGCTGTCGAACTCGCGGATATTGCTGATCTCGGTGTTGCCGATGGCGACGATGACATCCCCCTCGCGGATGCCCGCACGAGCGGCGGCGTCGGTGGCGGCCTCCACACGCACGCCACCCTTGAGCTTGAGGTCCTTCTTCTGCGCCTCGGTCAGATCGGCCACCGCCAGGCCGATCGACTGCGAGATCGTCGTGCCTTTGGGCCTGGACTCGGCACCATTGGCCGACGCGCGGCGCTGCGCCTGTTCGGGCTCGATCTCGGCCACCTGCACCTGCAGGTCACGCGTGCTGCCACGGCGGAACACCTGCAGGCTCGACCGGGTGCCCGGCTTGGTGTTGCCCACCATGCGGGGCAGGTCCGTGGCTCGCTCGACCTGCTTGCCGTCGAATCGCAGGATGATGTCGCCCGCCTCCAGCCCGGCGCGCTCCGCGGGCGACCCGCTTTCGACGCTGCGGACCAGTGCACCTTGGGCCCGGCCCAGGCCGAGCGATTCGGCGACGTCCTTGCTGACCTGGTCGATCTGCACACCGATGCGACCGCGCGTGACCCGCCCGGTCGTGCGCAACTGGTCGGCCACGCGCATGGCTTCGTCGATGGGAATGGCGAAGGAGATACCCATGAAGCCGCCGGAGCGCGAATAGATCTGGCTGTTGATGCCGACCACCTCACCGCGCATGTTGATCAGCGGCCCCCCCGAGTTGCCGGGGTTGATGGCCACGTCGGTCTGGATGAAGGGCAGGTAGTCGCCCGTGTCCCGCTGCTTGGCGCTGACGATGCCGGCGGTCACGGTGTTGTCCAGCCCGAAGGGTGAGCCGATGGCCAGCACCCACTCGCCCACCTTGAGCTTGTTCGCATCACCCACCCGGACGAACGGCAGGCCGGTGGCGTCGACCTTCAGCACGGCGATGTCGGTGCGCTTGTCGGGTGTGCCGATCACCTTGGCCTTGAACTCGCGCTTGTCCGGCAGCGTGACGAGCACCTCGTCGGCGCCGTCGACCACGTGCGCATTCGTCATCACGAAGCCATCCGCGCTCAGGATGAAGCCCGAACCCACGCCACGGCGTTGCGGTTGCTGGGACTCGTCGCCGGGCGGCCCCTGGCGCGGACCACCGGGCAGCGGTTGGCCGAAAAAGCGACGGAAGAATTCCTGCATCTCCTCGTCGACGCCCGGGGGCAACTGGGCCGCACGCGCGCGTTCCATGGTGCGGATGTTCACGACCGCGGGGCCCACCTGCTCGACCAGCTGGGTCAGGTCGGGCAAGCCTCCACCCTGCGGAGCGGATTGCGCCCAACTCGTCTGCGCCGGCACGACGGCCACGGCCACAGCCAAGGAGACCGCGCCTGTCCAGGCGCGAAGACGCGATGGTTTGAAGTTGTCCAGCAGCATGTTCACCTCTTGTTCCGAAATTCGAACCTGCCCACACGCCAGGGCAGCCGCTCGCGACTGCCGACAGATGGGGCCTTACGGGCGACGCTCAAGGCTTTGGGCGAACGCCCGCAGCGTTTGTTGCGGGACTTCACCGACGGCCGTGATGGACCAGCCAGGAATTCGTCGCGTGAGCGTATGCGTGGCGCCAGCAGCCAGCGCGCCTTCGTGCTGGGCCGAAGGCTCAGGCGCCGGCTCGACAAAAAGAGAGACCGAGGCGAGCCCGTCTGAAAAGACACACTGCATGGCGCCGCTGGCACTGCCCCGGCGATAGCACGCCACGGGCTTGTAACCCGTCACCGCCGGCTTGAGATCCCAGCCTTCGTCGACTGCTGTGGTGCGCACGGCCTGGACCGTTTCCATGCGCCAGCCCGGCGGCGGCTGCATCTGCTTGAGCAAGCGATCGGGCCGCAGCGGCACATCCAGCTGCAGTTCGGAAAACGCGGTCTGCTCCAGCACCGCCCCGTCCGGGGCCAGCGTCTGCCGCTTGAGTACCAGGCCGGTGCGACGCTCGGTCCAGACGCGATGGGCGAAGCGCATGGCATCCCGCGGCGCCAGCAGCACGACATCGGTTTCGAAGCCAGCGATGCGGTCCGTGCCCGCAGGCCGCACCGTGTAGAGCTCCGCCACTGCGGCGGCACCGCCCGAGCGGAAGAGATCCGGAAAGCGGGAGAGCGACTCGTGATACTCGACGCGCACCAGCTTTTGCTCGGGCAGGAAAGTCATGACCCGGTTGTCCCGGCGAACCGACGATCGCGGCGGACCGCTGAGTGCCTCGATGCGCTCGACCTGGCGTTCGTCATCGTCACAGGCATGCCAGATGCGGGCGCTTGACATGGCGCCCGCATTGGAAGACACGACGATGGTGCCGATGTAGTTGTGGCGGCGAGGCGCGGCATGCACGCGGTCCAGCCATTCGGAGAGGCTGCGCTCGGTGGAGGCCGCCGGCTGAGCCTGCGCCTGCGCCAATGCGAAGCTGGCGACGCCGCACAGCCAACCCATCAAGAGACGGCGCCCGAGGCTATAGGCCCTTGCTCCCTGCAGCAGCTTCCGATCCATCGACGTTCAGCGCTTGGGCGGATCGAAGGTGACCTGGCGCACGAAGGCGGCCGGCATCTCGAGCGGGCCGGCGCCACCCATCTGCTGATGCGCGGCCAGCATCTCGTCGAGCTGCGCGTCGCGGATCATCACGAAGTTGTCGCCCGCGGGCGCAGCAGCCAGCTGCGCCGCCGTCGGCGCCATCACCGAGCCCAGGCTTGCCCATCCGATGGACGCGACCGCGGCCACGGAGGCGAAGCCAGCCGCGAGCTTCCAGCGGAAAACCGGGTCGTTGGCCGGCTTCGCCCGAGGCGCCCACGCCAAGGCAGGGCTGACGGAGGCTGCCGCCACCGGAGGTGCCGCTTCCGTTGCGAGGCGCTGCGAGAAGCGCGCCACGAAAGCGCCTGCCGGCCGCGTGGCCGCCAGGTCCGGGGAGCGCAGCACGTCGCCCACGAGGTGGTAGGCGCTCCAGGCCTCGAGCGCCTCGGGATCGGCCGCCAGGGCGTCGATGGCGCGGTCGAGATCGTCCCCGTCCAGTTGGCCATCGGCCAAGGCCGAGACCCATTCACGTGTATTCATGTTGTTCATCGCATCACCTCGTCGGCTACCTACCATCGCTTGCCCGACTGATGGGCCAGCATCGGCTTGACCTTGGCCGAAATCGCCTCACGCGCCCGGAAGATCCGCGATCTCACCGTGCCGATGGGGCAGTTCATCACTTCCGCAATTTCTTCGTAGCTCAAGCCTTCGATCTCGCGCAGCGTGACCGCCTGGCGCAGCTCGTCAGGCAAGGCTTCCATCGCCTGGTTGACGGCGGTGGCGATTTCCTTGGCCGCAAGCACCGTCTCAGGGGTCTCCGGGCTCGTTAGTTCGTTCTCCACGGGGGAAGTTTCATCGTCGTCGTCACCGCCCCGCATGGCGCTCTCGGTCACCAGGGGATCGCGCCGGAGGTCGACCAGCGCCTTCTTGGCCGTGTTGACGGCAATCCGGTACAGCCAGGTGTAGAACTGGGCCTCGCCGCGGAATTGCCCCAGCGCCCGATAGGCTCGGATGAAGGTTTCCTGGGCGATGTCTTCGACGAGGTCGGTGTCGCGCACCATTCGGCCGATCAGGCGCTCGATGCGACGCTGGTACTTGATCACCAGCAGCTCGTAAGCCTTCTGGTCGCCAGCCAGCGTCCGCTCCACCAGCATGAAATCGGTGTCCGCGGAAGGTCGCGCAGCAGAAGGTGGAGCTTTGGTCATGACGTGACAGGCCCTGCCGGAGGCACGGCCTGCTCGGGAGCGCGGAAATATACAGCGCGCCGCAGGGCCTGCCAGCAAGCCGGATCGGCATCTTGCCCGACCCAGAACCAGCCCGTGCTACCCGTCCGGTCGGGTTTACCCAAGCGCAGCAGCAGCACCGACTGCAGGTCGATGACCGCTTCCACGCTGACCGGCCGGCAGCCGGGGCCCGCGCTGCAGGTCCAGCTCGCGCCGTCCCAGTGCAACTGACCAGACGGCGTCCGTCGATGCGACCACAATGCCAAGGCCCCACAGCCCAGCCACAGCACCGCCACGGCGGCGTGCCGCCAACCCGCCGCAGGCCCCAGCCACCACCATCCCGACAGCGAGGCCAGCCCGGCAGTCCAGGCCAGACCGAGCACCAGCGCCCCGAACCTCGAGCGCCCCGCCGGGTAGCTCACCGAGGGGGCGCTGCGCATGTGCCGTGGGTCGCGCTCAGACGCGCTTGAAAACGAGAGTGCCGTTGGTCCCGCCGAAGCCGAAGTTGTTCTTCATGGCGACGTCGATCTTCAAGTCACGCGCCTCGCCGGCGCAGTAGTCGAGATCGCATTCGGGATCCTGCTCGAAGATGTTGATGGTCGGCGGCGACTTCTGGTGGTGGATGGCCAGCACCGTGAAGACCGACTCGATGCCACCGGCCCCGCCGAGCAGGTGGCCGGTCATGGACTTGGTGGAGTTGACGACCGTGCGCCTGGCGTGCTCGCCCAGCGCGAGCTTGAGCGCGTTGGTCTCGTTCACGTCCCCCAGCGGCGTGGAGGTGCCGTGCGCGTTGACGTAATCGACCTCGTCGGGGTTCACGCCCGCATTGCGCAAGGCCTGGACCATGGCGCGACGCGGGCCTTCGACGTCGGGCGCCGTGATGTGATAGGCATCGCCACTCATGCCGAAGCCCGAGACCTCGGCGTAGATGCGCGCGCCCCGGGCACGCGCGTGCTCGTACTCCTCCAGCACCAGCACGCCGGCGCCTTCGCCCAGCACGAACCCGTCGCGGCTCTTGTCCCACGGCCGCGACGCCGTCTTGGGATCGTCATTGCGCGTGGACAGCGCGCGCGCTGCGGCGAAGCCACCCAGCCCCAGGGGCGACACGCAGGATTCGGAGCCGCCGGTGATCATGATGTCGGCGTCGCCGTACTCGATCATGCGGGCCGACACGCCGATGGCATGCAGGCCGGTGGTGCAGGCCGTGACCACCGCGATGTTGGGTCCCTTGAAGCCGAACCGCATGGAGACCTGGCCGGAGATCATGTTGATGATCGACGCCGGCACGAAGAAGGGAGAGATGCGGCGCGGACCCCGGGCGAGCATTTCCGAGTGCACCTGCTCGATCATGGGCAGGCCACCGATACCCGAGCCGATGTTGCAGCCCACGCGGCAGGAAAGCTCCTCGCCCAATGCTTCGCCGGTGGGCAAGCCACTGTCGGCGACGGCCTGCACGGCGGCCGCCACGCCCAGATGGATGAAGCGGTCCATGTGGCGGGCTTCCTTGTCGGAGATGTAGTCCCCGATGTTGAAGCCCTTGACCTCGCCCGCGAAGCGGCAGGAATAGGCGCTGGTGTCGAAGCTGTCGATCAGCTCGATACCGGAATGGCCGGAAAGGAGATGGGACCAGGACTCGGCAACCGTGTTCCCCACGGGGCTGACGCAGCCCAGACCGGTTACGACAACACGGCGACGGGACATCGCTGGTCAGGCCTTCTGGTGAGCCACCGCGTAGTCGATGGCGTTTTGAACGGTGGTGATCTTCTCGGCGTCTTCGTCGGGGATCTCGATGCCGAATTCATCTTCCAGTGCCATCACGAGCTCGACCGTGTCCAGGGAGTCGGCGCCGAGGTCGGCCACGAATGCTTTCTCGTTGGTGACCTGGGACTCTTCCACGCCGAGTTGCTCGGCGATGATCTTCTTGACACGTGCTTCTATATCGCTCATGGGGTTCCCTCAAGGGGTTGTGAATGAATCCGCGATTTTAGCGGGCACGGGGCTTTGCCCTGCCCGCCCACCGCCGGGCGGATGAAACGGCTGGCGTAGCTTTCAGTTCTCCACGATGCTGCGCATCATGCGATCGCGGGCCACCGCAGAACCGGCTTGGCCGGGCCGCTGGTGGCGCCCCTCGAGCGGAGGCGCCGAAGGCGCTTCGGGGTGGACTTTCACTTCAGGCCATGAACATGCCGCCGTTGACGTGCAGCTCCTGTCCCGTGACGTAGCCCGCCTGCGGTGACGCCAGGAAGGCGACCGCGTGGGCGACGTCATCGGGACGTCCGAGATGGCCCAGCGGAATCTGGCTGAGCAGCGCCTCCTGCTGCTGGGGCGGCAGGGCAGCGGTCATGTCGGTGGCGATGAAACCCGGCGCCACGCAATTGACGGTGATGTGGCGGCTGCCGAGCTCACGCGCGAGCGCGCGGGTCATGCCGGCCACGCCGGCCTTGGCGGCCGCGTAGTTGGCCTGCCCGGCATTGCCGGAAGCGCCCACCACCGAGGTGATGCTGATGATGCGGCCGTAGCGCTGCTTCATCATCGTTCGCATGACGGCGCGGCTCATACGGAAGACGGCCTTGAGGTTGGTGTCGAGCACCGCATCCCAGTCCTCGTCCTTCAGCCGCATGGCCAGGGTGTCACGCGTGATGCCGGCGTTGTTCACCAGCACGTGCAGCGCGCCCTTGTCCTTGACGATGCCTTCCACCAGGGCCTCGGCGGCGGCGCCATCGTTCACGTCGAGCCGGGCTCCGCGGCAGTCGGCATGCGATGCGAGCGCCTGGCTGATGCGCTCGGCCCCCTCATCCGTCGTGGCGGTACCGATCACCTGGAGCCCGCGCTGCGCAAGTTCGGCGGCGATGGCAGCGCCGATACCGCGCGAGGCGCCCGTGACCAGGGCGACCTGGCCGGCAAATTCCGGAGTGTTCATTGGAGGCTGCCTTTCAGGTCGGCCAGGGTGGTGGGATCGTGCAGTGCGAGGCCGGTCAAGCTGGGATCGATGCGCTTGCACAGGCCGGCCAGCACCTTGCCGGGCCCGCATTCGACGACGGTGGAGATGCCCAGCGCCTGCACCGCGCGCATGCACTGGACCCAACGCACCGGCCCGAACGCCTGGCGGTAGAGCGCGTCGCGAATGCGATCGGGATTGCTCTGCGCCTCGACGTCGATGTTGTTCAGGACCGGAATGGCCGGTGGCCGGATGGCCGTTGCCGCAAGCTTCTCGCGCAGTCGGTCTGCGGCCGGCTTCATCAGGCTGGAGTGGAACGGGGCCGACACCGGCAGCGGGAGTGCGCGCTTGGCACCCTGGGCCTTGAGCAGCTCGCAGGCCTTGTCCACACCGGCCCGGGTCCCGGCGATCACGGTCTGGGCCGGATCATTGAAGTTCACGGCTTCGACCACCTCGCGGGCATCGGCGGGGAAGGACGCGCCGGCCTCGGCGCAGCCCTGGATCACGCGTTCGGCTTCCATGCCAAGGATGGCCGCCATGGCGCCGGCGCCCACCGGCACGGCCTCCTGCATGGCTTGCGCCCGAAAGCGCACCAGCGGCGCCGCATCGGCGAGGGACAGCGCTCCCGCCGCCACCAAGGCCGAGTATTCGCCGAGCGAGTGGCCAGCCATGACCGCGGGCATGGGACCGCCCTCGGCCTGCCAGGCACGCCACGCCGCCACACCGGCGACCAGCATCGCCGGCTGGGTATTCGCCGTGAGGGCGAGGTCTTCCTTCGGGCCCTCGTGGATCAAGCGAGCGAGGTCCTGCCCCAGCGCATCGGAGGCCTCCTGCAGCACCTGGCGCACAGCCGGATGGTCACCCCAGGCATCGAGCATGCCCACGGACTGCGAACCCTGCCCGGGAAATACGAACGCGAACGGTTTCATGAATGAGTGCCGTACAACAAAAACAACCGAAGAGGCGGCGCGAGCTTTGCGGGTGGCGGACGCCCTGCCCTAGTAATCGAGCAGGACCGCGCCCCAGGTGAAGCCGCCGCCCACACCTTCGAGCATGACGGTGTCGCCCCGCTTCACCTGCCCCCCGCGGACCGCCGCGTCCAGGGCCAGCGGGATCGAGGCGGCCGAGGTGTTGCCGTGCTCATCGACCGTGACGACCACCTTGTCCATGGGCAGTTTCAACTTGCGCGCCGTGCCTTGCATGATCCGTATGTTGGCCTGGTGGGGGATGAGCCAGTCGATGTCCGACTCCTGCCGACCTGCCTTCGCCAAGGTGGTACGCGCGGCCGATTCGAGGACACCCACGGCCAGCTTGAACACGGCCTGCCCGTCCATGCGCAGCAGTGGCGAGCCGGTCGCCACGCCCCCGCTGACACTACCGGGCACGCACAGGATGCCGGCATGCCGGCCATCGGCATGCAGGTCGCTCGCCAGCAGGCCAGGCGTCTCGGACGCCTCGAGCACCACCGCGCCGGCCCCGTCGCCGAAGAGCACGCAGGTCGTTCGGTCGTTGAAGTCGAGGATGCGCGAGAACACCTCGGCGCCGACCACCAGCGCGCGCTGCGCGGTGCCCGCCTTGATCAGGGCGTCGGCGACGGTCAGCGCGTAGACGAAGCCGCTGCACACGGCCTGCACGTCGAAGGCGGGGCAGCCCACGATGCCCAGCTTGTTCTGCAGCAGGCAGGCCGCCGACGGAAACACCATGTCCGGGGTGGAGGTGGCGACGATGATCAGGTCGATGTCGGCGGCGGTGATGCCCGCGGCCTCGATCGCGTGGCGCGCGGCCGGAACGGCCAGGTCGCTGGTAGTCACGTCCGCGGCTGCGAAGTGGCGGGCCCGGATACCGGTGCGCTCGACGATCCACTCGTCCGAGGTCTCGATGCCGCGCGTGGCGAGGTCAGCGGCCAGTTCGGCATTGGTGACGCGGCGCGGGGGCAGGTAGCTGCCGGTTCCGGCGATGCGGGAAAAGCGTGTCATGGAGTGATGTGTTCAGCTCGCTGCCGCTGCTTCGGCCTGGTGGCCACCACCAGCCGCCGGGACCTCTCCCACCAGCAGCGGCCGGGCGTGAGCGATCCGCGTCTGCACCCGTTCCAGCAGTTGATTGCGGGCCGCATCATACGCGCGGTTCAGTGCCTGGCCGAAGGCGAACTCGTCGGCCGAACCATGGCTCTTGAACACCAGCCCGCGCAGCCCCAGCAAGGCCGCTCCGTTATAGCGCCGGTAATCCACGCGACGCTTGAAGGCGGCAAGCACCGGATACGCCAGCACGGCCGCCAACCGCGTCAGCGGCGTGCGCGCGAACTCCTCCTTGAGGAAGCCGCCGATCATGGAAGCCAGCCCTTCGCTCGTCTTCAGCGCGACATTGCCCACGAAGCCGTCGCACACCACGATGTCGGTCGTGCCCTTGAAGATGTCGTTGCCCTCGACATTGCCGTGGAAGTTGAGGTCACCCGCCCGCGCCGCCGCGCGCAGCAGCTCGCCCGCGCGCTTGATCACTTCGCTTCCCTTGATGATCTCCTCGCCGATGTTCAGCAGACCGACCGAGGGCTGCTCCTCGTTGCGCAGGGCCGAGACCAGGGCCGACCCCATCACGGCGAACTGCAACAGGTGGTGCTCGGTGCAGTCCACGTTCGCTCCAAGGTCCAGGACCGTGGTGGCGCCGCCCTTGGCATTGGGCATGGGATAGGCGATCGCGGGGCGGTCAATGCCTTCCACCGTCTTGAGCAGGTAACGGGCCAGGGCCATCAGCGCCCCGGTGTTGCCGGCCGAGACGGCTGCCTGGGCCTGGCCGTCGCGCACCTGCTTCAGGGCCACGCGCATGGACGAATCCTTCTTCCGGCGCAGGGCCACCTCGACCGCATCGTCCATGGTCACCACCTCGGTGGCCGGCACCACGCGAGCCCGGTCATGGACGAACGACTGCAGATCTTCGGCGCGCCCGACCAGGAGCAACTCGGCATCGGGATGCTCGTCGAGGAAGCGGCGGCATGCGGGGAGCGTGACGCGGGGGCCATGGTCGCCCCCCATGCAATCGACAGCCAGGATAGTCGTCATGGACTCGAATGGTAGAGCTAAGCGGATCGATGGCCGACAGCGGCAGAACCGGGCGTCACGCGGCAAACGGCAAGGGCCCGGACCGCGCGAGCGGCACCGGGCCCTTGAGAGTGAATACGAAAGAGGAACGAATCAGGCGTCGTTCTTGGTCTTGAGGACCTTGCGACCACGGTAGTAGCCGTTGGGGCTGATGTGGTGACGCAGATGGGTTTCACCCGTGGTGGGCTCGACGGCGATACCCGGCACCGACAGCGCGTTGTGCGAACGGTGCATGCCCCGCTTGGAAGGCGACTTCTTGTTTTGCTGGACGGCCATGGAGGTCTCCTGGGAGAAAAAGCTCGGCTGTCACGAACAGCCGCGAGATGGGGTGGGAGGGCAACGCGCCGACTGGAATACGGGAGCCCGTACGGATGGCCTGACGCGCAAAAGCCCACGATTATAGCCCACGCCATCAGACCGCCTGGTCTCAGTGCGTACCGGGTCCCTTGAGCTTTCCCAGGATCGCGAACGGGTTCGACCTGGCCGGGACGCCAGCCTCTTCGGTCGCGGCGCCGAACGGCAGCGGCACCGGGCAGACTTCGTGCCTGGGCACCAGCGGGGACGCCATCAAGAGTTCATCCTCGATCAGCGCCAGCAGATCGAAGGCGGGGCTGAGCACGAGCACGTCTTCTTCCGACTGGTCGTCCTCGGCCTGCGCGGTGCTCTCGTCGGCCACGAATCGGAACCACCGGTCGACCGCCACCGGCGTGTCCACTGGCGAGAGGCAGCGCTGGCAGGTCAGGCTCAATGGGGTGGAGGCCTCCAGGTGCAGCCAAACCTGCGGGTTGACGTGCTGCGAGTTTCGCAGCTCACCCCGCGCCCGCCAGGAAACGGGCCGATCCAGCCCGCGGCCTTCGGTCTCCGCCGCGAGCCGCTCACGCTGCCCCACCATTAGCGAGCCCGTGAGCTCCGCGCCCTCTTCAGCGAAGGCTTCGAGGTCCAGGCGTTGAGGGTTGAACTCCTTGGGCATCGCGGCAGTGTAAGAGAATCCCCCGATGCCCGAACCCCGATCCCCGCACCCCGGCCGCCCCATCGTGCTGGGCTCCACATCGCGCTATCGGCGCGAGCTGCTGGCTCGCCTGAACCTGCCGTTCGAAGTGGCCGCGCCCGAGGTGGACGAAACACCGCAGCCGGGCGAGATCCCCGAGGCGCTCGCCCGGCGGCTGGCCCTGCAGAAGGCCCGGGCGGTTGCCGCTCGCTTTCCAGCCGCCGCCGTGATCGGGTCCGACCAGGTGGCGGACCTGGAGGGGCAAGCCCTGGGCAAGCCCGAGACGCACGAGCGGGCGGTCGAGCAACTGCGGCGGATGCGCGGCTGCACGGTGGTGTTCCAGACCGCGGTGGCGGTGGTGTGCCTGGAGACCGGCTTCGAATCACTCGACCTGGCTGCCGTGCGGGTTCGTTTCCGCGACCTCTCCGACCCGGAGATCGAGAGCTACCTGCGAGCCGAGCAGCCCTACGACTGCGCCGGCAGTGCCAAGAGTGAAGGCCTGGGCATCGCCCTGCTCGAGCGCATCGACAACGACGATCCCACGGCGTTGGTGGGCCTGCCCCTGATCCGCACCTGCCGCATGCTGCGCGATGCCGGCGTGAAGCTGCTCGCATGACCGCTGGCCATCCCATCGGGCAGCTGATCCTGGTTCCGACACCGCTGGACTTCGGCTGCGAAGCACAAGCGGAGATCACCGACGTGCTGCCGGCCGCCACCCTCGCAGCGTCCGCGCGCCTGACGCACTGGGTCTGCGAGAACGCCAAGAGTGCGCGCGCGTTCCTCAAGCGCGTGTCGGCCAGCCATCCCCTGGCGCTCCCCCTGCAGGAGCAGCACATCGTCGAGTTGCCCCGCGAGCTGCACAAGAAGGGCGACACCGGCGTCGGCTTCGACGGGCGCGACCTGCTTCGGCCTGCCCTGCAGGGACACGACATCGGCCTGCTCAGCGAAGCCGGCATGCCGGCGGTGGCCGATCCGGGTGCGTCGGTGGTGCGCTGTGCACACGAGCTGGGAGTGGCGGTCGTGCCCCTGGTGGGCCCCTCCTCCTTGCTGCTGGCTTTGGCCGCCAGCGGACTCAACGGCCAGAACTTCGCCTTCGTGGGTTACCTGCCGCAGGACGCGGCGGACCGCCAGCAGCGCCTTCGAGAGCTGGAGGCCCTGGCGCTCCGGTCGGGCCAGACCCAGCTGTTCATCGAAACGCCGTATCGCAACGTGGCCCTGCTGCAGGCACTGTTACGCGCCCTGCAGCCCACGACCCGCCTGTCGATCAGCAGCGGACTCACGCTGGCTGCCGCGCGCACCCGCAGTGCCCCGGTGAAGGCCTGGCGCCAGGCGCCGCCCGAAGCACCGGAGGGGCCGGCCGTCTTCGCCATCGGCCGCTGAGGTCGGGCGGCCAGCTTCGTGGGCTTACCGCAGGGCCGACGTGGCCTGCAGTGCGCGAACCGCCCCTGCGCCGATCGCGGCACCGAAACGCCCCGCCAGGCGCTCGGCCAGGTTCTGGCGGCGGGTGTAGTCCACCACTTCCTCGGCCTTGAGCACCTCGCGGGCGACGTAATCGACGCTGCCCAGCTGGTCGACCAAGCCCATGTCGATCGCCTGGGCGCCGGTCCAGAACAGCCCCGAGAACAGCTCGGGCGATTCCTTCAGGCGCTTGCCACGGCCCGCTTTCACCACGTCGATGAACTGTGCATGCACCTGCTGCAGCATCTGCTCCGCGAAGTCCCGCTCCTGCGGCGTCAGTGGCCGGAACGGATCCAGGAAGCCCTTGTGTTCTCCCGCGGTGATGAGACGCCGCTCGACGCCCAGCTTTTCCATGAGGCCGGTGAAGCCGAACCCATCCATCAGCACGCCGATGCTGCCGACGATGCTGGCCTTGTCCACGTAGATGCGATCGGCCGCGACGGCGATGTAGTAGGCGGCCGAAACGCACGACTCCTCGACCACCGCATACACCGGCTTCTTGTGCTTTTCGCGCAGGCGGTTCAGCTCGTCATTGATGATGCCCGCCTGCACCGGGCTGCCGCCTGGTGAGTTGATCAGCAGCACCACTCCCTGGGCGCCGGCGTCTTCGAACGCGCTGCGCAGCGAGGCCACCACGTTGTCGGCGCTGGTTTCCTCATCCGAAGAGATCGCGCCCTTGATCTCGACCAGGGCCGTGTGCGGCAGCGACTTGGTCGCGCTGCTGGGAGATCCCCGATACAGCAAGGTCCAGACCAGGAACACCAGGAACACCAGCCAGGCCAGGCGCAAGCCGATGCGCCAGCGGCGAGCGGAGCGCTGCTCTGCCAGCGTGGCCAGCATCACCCGCTCGATCGTGCCGCGCTCCCAACCCGACTCGGGGGAAGCGGCGGCGCTCGCGGGGATGGGGCGAGCCGTGGGCTCGTCGGGTGGCAGGGGGTCGCTCATGGAAGACTCAGAACTCGAAAGGTTGGAGGTTGAAAGCAGTATGCCAGCGCACCACGCCGTCCTGCTCGGTCACGCCGATCTTCACCAGCCCACCCCGGCAGGGTCCGCCGGCGCAGGCCCCGGTGTCGGGCCGGTACGCGGCGCCGTGCGAGCCGCACAGCAGCCACTGGCCCGTGTCGTCGAAAAACCGGTTGGGTTGCCAGTCCATCTCCATCGCCACGTGGCTGCAACGATTGAGGTAGGCATGCACCTGTCCCTGCCAGCGGATCGCGAAGGCACGGCAGGTCTGGCCGCCGTAGACCACGTCGAAGGGCACGGCCAGGCCGCCGTCCACGAGATCCACCGAGGCGCACAGGGCAACGAGCGACACGGACAAGGCCTCCTTCAGGCGTTGGCGAGCAGCCAGTCGTGCAGCTCGCGCACCGAGTGCACCACCTGCACGGCGCCCAGCGCATGAAATTCGTCGATCTCGTGCGCGCCCCAGCCCACGCCCACGCTGGCGCAGCCGGCGTTGCGAGCCATCTGCAGGTCATGCGTGGTGTCTCCGATCATCAGCGTGCGCTCCGGGGCAACGCCGAACTCCTCCATCAGCTCGAGCAGCATGCGCGGATGAGGCTTGCCCGCCGTCTCGTCGGCCGTGCGCGAGCCGTCGAACACGCCGTGCAACTCGGCCGTATGCAGGGCCTCGTCCAAGCCGCGGCGCGACTTGCCGGTGGCAACCGCCAGCCAGTGGTGGCGCGCGCGCAGCTCATGGAGCAGCGGCAGCACGCCGGCGAAAAGGCTGAGATCGTTCTGGTGCGCGGCGTAGTGATGGCGATAGCGCGCGCCCAACCGGGGGTAGAGCGCCGGGTCGACGTCGGGCGCGGCATGGGCCAGTGCCTCGGCCAGGCTCATGCCGATCACATAGGCAGCCGCCTGGTCGGTGGGCATGGCCCCGCCGACGTCCACCACGGCTCGCTGGATGCAGCGAACGATGATGGCGGTGGAATCGAACAGGGTGCCATCCCAATCGAAGGCGATCAGGTCAAACGCGCGGGGTCGCATGGACGGACTGGGACTCGACGAAAGACTGAAGCTCGGGCGCGAGGGGCGCGAGCAACTCGATCCGTTCGGCGCTCGCGGGGTGGTCGAACTGTAACCGCCACGCATGCAGGAACATCCGACGCAGACCGTGGCGCTGCAGCGCCTTGTTCAACTCGAAATCGCCGTACTTGTCGTCGCCCAGGATCGGATGCTCCTGCGACGCCAGGTGCACCCGGATCTGGTGGGTGCGGCCGGTCCGGATGGTGACTTCTAGCAGGCTGGCCCGTCCCGGCTGCAGCACCAGCGGCAGCTCGCGCTGTACTTTCACCAGCGTGATGGCCCGCATGCCATCGGGATCGTCGGCGGCCACCACGCGAACCCGGCGCTCGCCGTCGGCCTGCAGGTATTTGTGCAGCGGCAGGTCGATCACCTTGCGCCGTGCCGGCCAGGCGCCGCGCACCAGGGCGAGGTAGGTCTTGCCGGTCTCGCGTTCGCGGAACTGGTCCTGCAGCCGCACCAGCGCCGAGCGGCGTTTGGCCACCAGCAGGATGCCCGAAGTCTCGCGGTCGATGCGGTGCACCAGCTCCAGGAACTTCGCCTGCGGCCGGGCGCGCCGCAGCTGCTCGATCACCCCGAAGCTCACGCCGCTGCCACCGTGCACGGCCACCCCGGCCGGCTTGTCCAGGGCCAGCAGGTGCTCGTCCTCGAACAGCAGCGGGAACTCGCGGGCCGGGGCAGGGCGGTCGGTGTCGATCGATGGACGTTCGGCCACGCGCACGGGAGGCACGCGCACCACGTCGCCGCCGGCGACCCGGGTGTCGGCCGCGGCACGCGCGCGGTTCACCCGCACCTCGCCGCTGCGGATGATCCGGTACACATGGGTCTTGGGCACCCCCTTGAGATGCCGGATGAGGAAGTTGTCCAGCCGTTGCCCGGCGGATTCTTCGTCGACCTGCAGGTGCCGGACCTGCGTGGGTCCGGCCCCTTCGGTGCCCCCTATAATCAGTTTCACTGGCGCACCGCGTAACTGGTTGATTTTTCTCGGAGTTTATTCCACTGACCAGAGCGGCTCGCCAGAGGTCGATGCCCCTGGCGTTGTCCGGCGGGAGAGTCACCAGCCGAATGCTCGTGATGGCCCGCCGCAGCGACAGCGCAGCGAGACTTCGAAGCACCGATACGGAATACAAGCCTGGCAGCCCTGCCGCTTCCAGGCGGATTGAAGCGAGAACACCTGTGTTGATGGCGATGCTGCAAGTGATGTGGCCGAGGCTGCTGAGCCCGGCCAGCGGCGTGCCATCCCCGGCCCCGTCCACGCGCGCCGATACCCCAGGCGCCGCACCGGCGGCCGTTCACCAGGGGCGCCCACCCGGCCGCCAGCTCCTCGCACCCATCCATGCGCCCCGGCCATGCCGACCGACATTGCGCTCGGCCGGCACAGCCACCTAGGCAATTCCCTTCGCTTCGGAGCCGAGCCCGGCATCGTGGATCCAGCGCCCCAGGCGCCGGATCGTTCGGTGTTAGACAACCAAGAGGTGACGCGATGAAGCGTATGCTGATCAATGCCACGCAGGCCGAAGAGCGCCGGCTGGCCATCGTCGACGGACAGAAGCTCCTCGACTACGAAATCGAGATCGAAGGGCGCGAACAGCGCAAGGGCAACATCTACAAGGCCGTGGTGACGCGGGTCGAGCCCAGCCTCGAAGCCTGCTTCGTCGACTACGGGGAAGACCGTCACGGCTTCCTGCCCTTCAAGGAAATCTCCAAGCAGTTCTTCCAGTCGGGCTCGGGCCCGGTCTCGCAGGCCCGCATCAGCGACGTGATCCGCGAAGGCCAGGAACTGCTGGTGCAGGTCGAGAAGGAAGAGCGCGGCAACAAGGGCGCCGCGCTCACCACCTTCATCTCGCTGGCCGGCCGTTACGTCGTGCTCATGCCCAACAACCCGCGCGGCGGCGGCGTGAGCCGGCGCATCGAAGGGGACGACCGGGCCGAGCTCAAGGAGGCGATGGACCAGCTCGAGTATCCCAACGGCATGTCCATCATCGCGCGCACCGCCGGCATCGGCCGCAGCGCACCCGAGCTCCAGTGGGACCTCAACTACCTGCTCAAACTCTGGAACGCCATCGACGGCGCCGCCAAGGGCGGCAAGGGCGCCTTCCTGATCTACCAGGAGTCCTCGCTCGTCATCCGCGCCATCCGTGACTACTTCAACCAGGACGTCGGCGACATCCTGATCGACACGGACGACATCTACGAGCAGGCCCAGCAGTTCATGGCCCACGTGATGCCGGAGCATGCGACCAAGGTCAAGCGCTACCGTGACGACGCGCCGCTGTTCAGCCGGTTCCAGATCGAGCACCAGATCGAGTCCGCCTACGCCCGCGAGGTCAAGCTCCCCTCGGGCGGCGTGGTCGTGATCGACCACACCGAGGCGTTGGTCTCCATCGACGTCAACTCGGCTCGCGCCATCAAGGGCGGCGACATCGAGGAAACCGCCACCCGCACCAACCTGGAGGCCGCCGACGAAGTGGCGCGCCAGATGCGGCTGCGCGACCTGGGTGGGCTGATCGTCATCGACTTCATCGACATGGAGGAGTCGAAGAACCGCCGCGAGGTCGAGAACCGCCTGCGCGACGCGCTGCGCCAGGACCGCGCGCGCGTGCAGTTCGGCACCATCAGCAAGTTCGGCCTCATGGAGATGAGCCGCCAGCGGCTGCGCCCTGCCCTGTCCGAAGGCGCCTCCATTCCGTGCCCCCGCTGCGGTGGCCACGGCCACATCCGCGACACCGAAAGCTCGGCCCTTCAGATCCTGCGGATCATCCAGGAAGAGTCCATGAAGGACAGCACCGCCGCCGTGCACGTGCAGGTGCCGGTCGAAGTCGCCTCGTTCCTGCTCAACGAGAAGCGCACCGAGATCGCCAAGATCGAGCTGAAGCAGCGCATCAGCGTGATCATGATCCCCAACAAGTCGCTGGACACGCCGCACTACAAGCTCGAGCGACTCAAGCACGACGACCCCCGGCTCGACAGCCTCGCGGCCAGCTACCACATGGCCGTCGAGATCGAAGATCCCACCACCGTCACCCGCCGCTCGCAGGAGCGCACCAACCGGCAGGAACCCGTCATCAAGGGCGTGCTGCCCGACGCGCCCGCCCCCATCGCCCCGCCCAAGCCCGAGCCGGTGAAGGCCGCGCCCGCACAACCGGCCGCAGCGCCGATGCGCGCCCGCACCCCCGCGGCTGCGCCGCCGGCCGAGCACGGCTTCATGGGCTGGCTCAAGGCCCTTTTCGGCGTCAACGCGCCGGCGCCCGCGCAGCCCGTCGCACCGGCCGCGCCCGCCGGCTCGGACCGGGCGGAGAAGGCCGAGCGACCTGACCGCGGCGAAGGCCGCGGCCGTGGCCGTGGCCGTGGGCGGGGCGGCGAAGGCCGCGAAGGCCGCACCGGCGAAGGCCGCACCGGCGAGGCTCGCACCACGCCGGCCGGTGAAACGGCCGAGGCGGCCGGCGCACCGCGCGAAGCACGCGAGGGACGCGGACGCGGCGGCCGGGGTGATCGTGAGAGCCGCGAACCGCGCGACGGCCGCGGCCGCGACAACCGTGAGCCGCGCGAAGCACGCGAGCCACGCGAAGGCCGTGAACCGCGCGAGGCCCGTGAAGCTCGCGAAGGCCGTGAACCGCGCGAGGCCCGTGAAGCTCGCGAAGGCCGTGAACCGCGCGAGGCCCGTGAAGCTCGCGAAGGCCGTGAGCCACGCGAGGCCCGTGAACCGCGCGAGGCCCGTGAAGCTCGCGAGGGCCGTGAACCGCGCGATGCCCGTGAACCACGCGAAGGCCGTGAACCACGCGAAGGCCGTGAGCCACGCGAGGCCCGTGAAGCTCGCGAAGGCCGTGAGCCACGCGAGGCCCGTGAACCGCGCGAAGGCCGCGAAGGCCGTGAGCCGCGTGAGGCACGCGAGCTGACCGCTGGCGCCGAAGTTCGTGAACCGCGGCCGCCGCGGCAGCCGCGCGAACCGCGCGAGGCCCGTGAGCCGCGCGAGGACCGCGAGGACCGCGAGGAGCGCGAGAGCCGCGACCCGCGCGAGGACCGCGAAGCCAAGGCCTTGCCCGCCGCAGACGCCCTTGCCTTCTCACCCGAGAACGCGCCGCCGGCGCCCGAGCAAGCCGAAGGCCGTCGCGAGCGTGGTGAAGGTCGGCGCGAGCGGGGCGAAGGCCGTCGGGATCGCAACCGCGAAGCTCGCCCTGCGGAAGCCGTCGAGGCCCAGCCCCTGCCGGCGGACGACAGCACCACCATCACCCACGCGGACATCGAACTGGTCCAGCCCGGGCAGGAAGCCGCGGCCGAACAGGACCTGACCGCCGGCACCACCGCCGATGCCGCCGAGCCCCGGCGCGATCGCCGGTCCCGCGACCGGTATGGCCGTGAGCGCCGCGAGCGTGGGGAACGCGGCGAGCGTCCGCAGCGCGAGGAGAGCGATCAGCCCGTGGCAGCGCCCGGCGAGATCGTGGTCGAGATCGAACCCGCCCGCCCTCGCTACGCCACCGGCTTCGTGTCCGAGGACGACACGGCCCAGGCAGCGGCCACGCCGGCGCCGGTGCAGGACCTGGCAGCCAGCCCCGCGGCGCCGGCAGCCGCACCCACGCAACCGACGGGCACTCAACTACCCAGGGTGCAGGCCTTCGAGCTGCCGATCTCCGAGTTGCAGCAGATCGCCGAAGGCTCCGGCCTGCAGTGGGTGAACTCGGACGCGCAAAAGGTCGCCGCCGTGCAGGCAGCCATTGCGTCCGAACCGCAGCCGCCCCGGGTACCGCGCGAGCGGCCCGCGCCGCTGGTGATCGAAGAAGGTCCGCTGGTGCTGGTCGAGACACGCCGCGACCTGGGCAAGATGCAGCTGCCGTCCGACCCCGGCAACACGCTCTGAGCGAGCGGCCAACCCTCCCGCCCGACGCTCCGCGCCGGGGGGCGGGCCAAAGCAAAAGGACGCCGGAGGGCGTCCTTTTTTCATGGCATCGGGGCTCGAAGCCTCGACGCGAACGGGCGGGCGGGTCCGCCCGCCGCGCGGCTCGGCGTCTACTCGCTCGCGGCCCGCTTCCAGGCCTGCGCCGCGGTCAAGGTGTCCCCACGGTCCTCGGCCAGGGCCGCCAGGGCGCGCCAGGCCTTGCGGTGCATCTGCGCGTCGCGAAGGCCCAAGGCCGCTTGCGTCAACAGCTGCTGGGCCTTGCCCCAGAGCTGGCGCTTCATGCATGCCATGCCCGACAGGTACTGCAGCAGCGGATCGCGAGGATTGGCGCGCTGGGCGGACTCGAAGCGCGCCAGCCAGGCCGCATCGATGGACTCCATGCCCTCTTCGAGCGCGTTCACCAGGCGCAGCTTGATGCCTTCGGGCAAGCTCTCGTAGCCCTCCCACACGGGTAGCAGCCACTGACGCGCCAGCTCGGCTTCGCCACCCATGGCGGTGACCCGCTGCGCCGCATGGATCGCCAACTCGGGCATCTGCCGCTCGGCCGGTTCCAGACGCGACCAGGCGCGCTGCAACTGCGCCATGTCATGTGCCTGGTTCAGCAGGTCGGTGGCCAGGCCGCGGACGATGCTGTGCGCCGCCGCCGGCGAGAACGCCCGGTGCTTGGCCAGCAGCCGTGCCGTCTCCAGGGCCTGTTCGGTCTGCTGCTCCAGGCGGGCGGCCTTGAGCTTCATGCGCAAGGCCAGCGTGCGGCGGGCCGCGCCCTGGGGCAGCTCGGCCAGCCACGCGTTGGCGGCCGGGGCGTCGCGCTCATCCAGGGACCAACGAGCCGCGCGCATCAGCGTTCCCTCGTACATGGCCACCGCGTCACGCGCGCCGGGCTGGTCCAGCGCGGCACGCAGGTGCTGCTCGCGCGCGGCACGATCCTGCAGGGACTGCGAGGCTTCCGCGGCCAGCAGGTGCAACAGCGAACGCAGCGGACCGGCGTGGCCCAGGCGCTCACCCGATGCCTCGAGCGACTCCTCCAGCACCAGCGCCGCCTCGGCCGCCTTGCGCGCGCGCAAGAACCGGCCGGCGGTGAGATGGGCCACGGCGTCCACCAGCATCACGTGCAGCGCTCGCTCCTTCTGCTGGTTGCGCCAGCGCAGGGCCTGGCGCGGCAGGTGGAACAGGGCCGACAAGGCACGCAGCGCGGCATGCAGCAGCACGAAGCCCGCCAGCAACAGCAGCAGCACCAGGTTCAGCGACAGGTCGATGCGCCACGGCGGCCAGAACAAGGTGACCGTGCCCTGGTTGTTGCCGGCGAACAGGGCCAGGCCGACGGCGACGCCGAACAGGGCCAGGAGCCAAAGGGCCGCGCGCATACTAGGCTCCCCCCCGAAGCGGCCTTCGGCCGCCCCCCCCCCAGGGGGGCGCCGCCAGCGGCCCGGCGAAGCCGGTTCCGCGGTGGCCCTCGAACGGCCTACCGCTGCGCGGTGGCTGGGCTGGGCGCTGTGCGTTGCGCGAAGGCCATCCGCAGCGGGGAACCGCTCGCCTACAAGTCGACGCGAAGTCTGCAGCCATGTTCACCGCCCCGCCGCCGTGGCGTCCAGCAGGGCCAGCGTCTCGTCGATGCGCGGCATCTCCACGCTGCGCAGCTGCACCTGCAGCTGCTGCAGGCTGGTCGCCATCGACTGGCTGCGCCGGCCGGCACTGAAGTACCGCTGCACCGATTGCTGCGCGCTGGCCAGGTCGGCGCGAGCCAGGTCGGGCAGGCGTGCCAGCAGCGACAGCCGGGCGTTCAGCAACTTGAGCTTGAGGTTTTCCCGCAGGAAGAAAGCCTGGTCGGGCGACACCAGCGCCGCCTCGGGCGCTTCGATCCGGCTGACCCGCACCAGGGCCCGTGCCTCTTCATGCAGCACGGCCAGCGCGCGCTCCCACCAGGGCGCCTCGCTCGCCGGAGCTTCGCGCCGGGTCTGCATCTGGAAGGCAGGCCCCACGCCATTGGCCACGGGCAGTTCGTCGGCCGCGCGGGCGAGCTCGTCCAGCCGCACCAGCAGCGCCGGCACGTCCGGCACGGTGGCCGCGCTGATGCGTTCGATGTCACGCTGGATGGCCGTGCGCACCCGCGCCAGCCGCGGCTGCGCGGCGCGGGCCAGGCGCTGCTCGGTGGACCGCAGCGCCGCCAGCAACGGCTCGGGGCTGAGGGCCAGCTGCGCCTGCTGCTGGGCCAGCCGCAGGGAAGACTCGATGTCCACCAGCAGGTTCTCGTCGCGCGAGCGCGAGAGGCTTTGCATCAGGTCGTCCAGTTGCGTGCGCTGCTGCGCCACTTCGGCCAGGCGGCTTTCATTGACCGCCTGCCGGGCCGCCGTTGCGCGAGCCAGCTCCTGGGCCTCGCGCGCCAGGGCCCGGGCCTCGATCGCCTGCGCGCCGGAATCCGCGCTCTGGCGGGCCAGCTGCTGTTCGATATGGCCGAGCCGCTGCCACAGCAGCAGGCTGGCGCCGAGAGCCAGCACGACGAGCACCAGCAAGGCATAAAGGACCGGTCGGCTGACCAGCACGCCGGCAGTCTGCGGCTGCAGCGCCGCATCGGTCGCGGCGGCCTGGGGCACGGGGCCGGTGGCGCCGGAAGGGGGAGCAGTCATGGCTGGGATTGTAGAAAGGCGAGCACAGCCTCCACGGTGGGCCGGACCTGCGCCACCTCGCCGAAGCCGGCCAACCGGGCCGCTTGCGCGATACGCGGATGGGTGCACAGGGCGCGCCAGGAGGCGCGGTCCGTGCCGGGCCCTGCGGCCACCAGGTTGGCGACTGCCTCGGAGCTGCTGAAAAGCCACCAGCCGGCGGCGGCATCGCCGGCCCGCGCCAGCTGCTGCGTGTCCAGGGCCGGCGCGCGTCGGCTGTAGCTGGCCACCTCGGTCACAGCGGCCCCGCGCTGGCGCAACTGCTCGACCAGCCACGGGCGGCCACTCGTCTGCCCCTGCGCATCCGCCCCCCGGACCACCAGCACCTGCGCGCCCGGCGCCACTTGGGCACTCACCAGCGGCCACAGGGCTTCGGAGTCGAACTGGGGTGCATCGGCACCCGGCACGTCGATGTGATCGCCGGGCACCCCGGCCGCTCGCAGCGCCGCCGCGGTGCCGGCGCCGGTGGCCCAGGCGCGGGGCCCGGTGGCCGGCCACAGGCCCGGTGCCGGCAGCAGGCCCTGCACCGCGTGCGCGCTCACGAACATCACCGCATCGAATTGCGCCAGGGCGGCACGGCACTGCGCCAGCGCCGCAGGATCGGGCGCGGGTGCGATCTCGATCAGCGGAAAGGCCTGCGCCGCGATGCCGCCGCGACGCAGCGCATCGACCCAGCGCGAGGCCTCCCGCGCCGGTCGGGTGACCCAGACCGAAGGTGCCACCGCGATCAGCGGGCGCCGCCGGCCCGCAATTGGGCCGCCGCCGCCGAACCCAGCGCGACCGCCTGTGCGAGCTCACCCACCTCGCCGCTCACCTGGACCCGCAGCAGCCCGCCGTCGGCCGCCTCGGGGTCACCCCAGGCCGCGTGCAGTTCGAGCTCGTTCGCTTGCTTGAAGCGGGCGAACGCCGCCAGTGGCATCGAGCAGCTGCCGCCCATGGCGCGACTCACCTCGCGCTCGGCGGCGACCGCCAGCCAGGTCGGCTGGTGCGCGAGGTCGGCCAGTGCCCGGGTCACGTCGGCACGTTCGCGCCGCACCTCGATGCCCAGTGCACCCTGCCCCGCGGCCGGCAGCATCTCCTGCGGCTCGAACACCTGGCGGATGCGCCCGGCCAGGCCGAGCCGCTTGAGTCCGGCGGCGGCCAGCACGATGGCTTCGTAGGCGCCGTCGTCGAGCTTGCGCAAGCGGGTGTCGAGGTTGCCGCGCAGCGGCTCGATGCGCAGGTCGGGCCGCAGGGCCTTCAGCAGCACCACGCGGCGCAGGCTGGAGGTGCCCACCACGCTGCCGGCGGGCAGGTCGGCCAGGCGATCGAAGCGGTTGGACACCAGCGCATCGCGCGGGTCCTCGCGTTCGAGCACGCAGGCCAGCTGGAAGCCCTCGGGCAGGTCCATGGGCACGTCCTTGAGCGAATGCACGGCCAGGTCGGCGCGCCCTTCTTCGAGGGCGACTTCCAGCTCCTTGACGAACAGGCCCTTGCCGCCGACCTTGCTCAGGCTGCGGTCCAGGATCTGGTCACCGCGCGTGGTCATGCCCAAGAGCCCGACGGGGTGGCCACGCGCCTGCAGCAGCGATTGCACGTGTCCGGCCTGCCAAAGCGCCAGGCGGCTCTCGCGCGTGGCGATCACGAATTTGCTCAAGTTGGGAACCTCTGCCAGAGGAGAAAAAGCGGGGGAAGCCGGCGATGCTAGCATGCGCCCTGCCGAAAATTTGAGCACCTCCAGGAGCCTGTTTCCATGTCCGCCGTCCTCTCCGCGCCCTCGGCGCCCGACTCGCCCGTGCGCAGGGCTCGCGACAACGAGAAGCCCTTGCGCGAGGACATCCGGCTGCTCGGGCGCATCCTGGGCGACGTGATCCGCGAGCAGGAAGGCCAGGAGGCCTTCGAGCTGGTCGAGCAGATCCGCAAGCTCTCGGTGGCCTTCCGGCGCGACGCCGACCACGAAGCCGACCGCGCGCTCAAGTCGCTGCTCAAGTCGCTGTCGGCCGAACAGGCGGTGCGGGTGATCCGCGCCTTCACCTACTTCAGCCACCTGGCGAACCTGGCCGAGGACCGCCACCACATCCGCCGCCGCGTCATCCACGAGCGGGCCGGTGACTCGCACGAGGGCAGCATCGAGGTGGCCCTGGCGCGACTGCGATGGGCCGGCATCGCACCGCGCGCGGTGGCCGACACGCTCGCGCACAGCTACATCTCGCCGGTGCTCACCGCGCATCCCACCGAGGTGCAGCGCAAGAGCATCCTCGACGCCGAGCGCGGCATCGCCCGGCTGCTCACCGAGCGCGACGAGATCAAGGCGCGGGCCTTGCCCAAGGACGCGCTGGCCCCGCGCGAGCTGGCCGCCAACGACGCGCAGATCCGCGCCCGTGTCACGCAGCTGTGGCAGACCCGCCTGCTTCGCTACAGCAAGCTCACCGTGGCCGACGAAGTGGAGAACGCGCTCTCCTACTACGAGACCACCTTCCTGCGCGAGATCCCGCGCATCTACGCCAACCTCGAGCGCGAACTCGGCCAGTCGGAAGTGGGCACCTTCCTTCGCATGGGCATGTGGATCGGCGGCGACCGCGACGGCAACCCCAACGTCGGCGCCGGCACGCTCGAGTACGCCCTGCGCCGGCAAAGCGAAGTGGCCCTGCGCCACTACCTCACCGAGGTGCACTTCCTGGGCACCGAGCTGTCGCTCTCGGCCATGCTGGTGCCGGTCACGCCGGCCATGCAGGCGCTGGCCGACCGATCCCCCGACCACGACGAACACCGCGTGGACGAGCCCTACCGGCGCGCCCTGGCCTACATGTACGCGCGGCTGGCCGCCACTCTGCGCGAGCTGGGCGGCGGCGAGGCCGCGCGCCATGTGCTGCCGCCGCAAGACCCGTATGCGCGCGCCGAGGACTTCCTGGCCGACCTGCACACCATCCGCGATTCGCTGCTGGCCAGCCACGGCGCGGCGCTCGTGCCGCAACGCCTGGGCCCGCTGATCCGGGCCGCCGAAGTGTTCGGCTTCCACCTGGCCACGATGGACCTGCGGCAGAACTCGGAACAGCACGAGGCCGTGGTCGCCGAACTGCTGGCCACCGCGGGTGTGGAGGCCGGCTACGCGCAATTGCCCGAGGCCGAGCGTCGCGTGCTGCTGGTGCGCCTGCTCGGCGAGGCCCGTCCGCTGCGGGTTCCGGGTGCGCCCTACTCCGACCACGCGCAGCGCGAACTCGCCATCTTCGAGACCGCGCACCGGCTGCGCGGCAAGCTGGGGCCGCAGTCCATCCGCCACTACATCATCAGCCACACCGAGAGCGTGAGCGACCTGCTCGAAGTGCTGCTGCTGCAGAAGGAAACCCGGCTGATGCAGGGCACGCTGCAGGACAGCGGCACCTGCCAGCTGATCGTCGTGCCCCTCTTCGAGACCATCGAAGACCTGCGCAACGCCGCGCCCATCATGCGCGAGTTCTATTCCCTGCCCGGCATTGCGCGGCTGGTGCAGCGCTCGGGCGCCGAGCAGGACATCATGCTGGGCTACAGCGACAGCAACAAGGACGGCGGCATCTTCACCAGCAACTGGGAGCTGTACTGCGCGGGCATCGCGCTGGTCCAGCTGTTCGAGGAGCTGACCCGCAGCCACGGCATTCGCCTGCGCATGTTCCACGGCCGCGGCGGCACGGTCGGCCGGGGCGGCGGCCCCAGCTACCAGGCCATCCTGGCGCAGCCTCAGGGCACCGTGCAGGGGCAGATCCGCCTCACCGAACAGGGCGAGGTGATCGGCTCCAAGTACGCCAATCCCGAGATCGGCCGCCGCAACCTCGAGACGCTGGTCGCCGCCACCCTCGAAGCCACGCTGCTGCAGCCCACCAAGACCGCGCCCGCGGCCTTCCTGGACGCCGCGCGCGAGCTGTCCGAGGCCAGCATGCGCGCCTATCGCGCCCTGGTGTACGACACCCCGGCCTTCACCGACTACTTCTTCGGCGCGACGCCGATCCGCGAGATCGCCGAACTCAACATCGGATCGCGCCCGGCTTCACGCAAGTCGGGCCAGCGCATCGAAGACCTGCGCGCCATCCCCTGGAGCTTCAGCTGGGGCCAGTGCCGCCTCACCCTGCCCGGCTGGTTCGGCTTCGGCTCGGCCGTCCGGGCCTTCACGCGATCCGACGAAGCCGGCCGCGGCGCCCACAAGGAACGCCTGGCCCTGCTGCAGAAGATGTACCGGCAATGGCCGTTCTTTCGCACGCTGCTGTCCAACATGGACATGGTGCTGGCCAAGAGCGATTTGGCCCTGGCCTCGCGCTACAGCGAACTCGTGCCCGACGCGCGCCTGCGCAAGCGCATCACGGCCGCCATCGAGGCCGAGTGGCAGCGCACGGTGGATGCGCTCTACCAGATCACGGGCGACAAGCAGCGGTTGGCGGGCAATCCGGCGCTGCAGCGCTCCATCCGGCACCGCTTCCCGTACATCGATCCGCTGAACCACCTGCAGGTGGAACTGGTGCGGCGGTATCGCGAAGGGCAGGACGACGAGGAAGTGCAGCGCGGCATCCACATGTCGATCAACGGCATCGCGGCGGGCTTGCGCAACACGGGTTGAAACCGGGATGGATCAGGTGGCCATACATCAGCCATCGCACATCCGCCACCACACATCCGCCTCCTGGTGACTTCGATGTCCTACTCCTCACATGCACTTCTGGCGGTGCTCGCTGTCGCCTGCCCCGCCACTGCCGCCGCGCAGAACTGCCGGCACGCCATGACCCAGGGAGAGATGAACGAGTGCGCGGCGCAGGACCATGCGCGCGAAGACGCACGCCTGAACGACACGTACCGCGACCTCGCGTCGAAGCTCAAGCCCGCCCAACGTGACAAGCTGCGCTCCGTGCAGCGGGTATGGCTGTCCTATCGCGACATGAACTGCGACTTCCGGTCGGCCGCGTACCAGGGCGGCACCATCTACCCGCTCGTCAGGTCGATGTGCCTGGCCGAGATGACCAGCCAGCGCACGGAGGACTTGAAGGCTCGGCTGGAAGAGGCGGATCGCTGAGTCCGCCTGGCGCCGCGCCTTCCGCCGGCGGCTCGCTGCTCATGACATAACATTGCGCCCTGGCGCCACGCGCTCGCCCCCCTCAGTTTTTTCGAGAGACATTCCCGTGCCTGACCGTACCCAGATCATCTACACGCTCACCGACGAAGCGCCTTATCTGGCGACGCATTCGTTCCTGCCCATCGTGCGCACCTTCGCGGCGGCGGCGGGTATCGATGTCGTCGAAAGCGACATCTCCGTGGCCCACCGGATCCTCGGCGAGTTTCCCGAGTTCCTGACCGACGGCCAGAAGGTGCCCAACACCCTGGCCGAGCTGGGCAGCAAGACCCTGCAGCCGGACGCCAACATCATCAAGCTGCCCAACATCAGCGCCTCGCAGAACCAGCTGGTCGCTGCCATCCGCGAGCTGCGTTCCAAGGGCCTGATGGTTCCCGAGTACCCCGAAAATCCGCAGACCGACGAGGAAAAGTCCATCCGCCAGCGCTACGCCAAGGTGCTGGGCTCGGCCGTGAACCCGGTGCTGCGCGAGGGCAACTCCGACCGCCGCGCCCCCAAGGCCGTCAAGGAATACGCCCGCAAGAACCCTCACAGCATGGCGCCGTGGAGCCCCGCCTCCCGCACCCATGTCTCGCACATGGTCGGGGGCGACTTCTACGCCAGCGAGAAGTCCATGACGCTGGACAAGGCGCGTGACGTCAAGATGGAGCTAATCACCAAGTCGGGCAAGACGCTGGTGCTCAAGCCCAAGGTGTCGCTGCTCGAAGGCGAGATCATCGACTCGATGTTCATGAGCAAGAAGGCGCTGCTGGCCTTCTACGAGAAGCAGATCCAGGACGCCAAGGACACCGGCGTGATGTTCTCGCTGCACGTCAAGGCCACGATGATGAAGGTGTCGCACCCCATCGTGTTCGGCCACTGCGTGCGCACCTTCTACAGGGATGCCTTCGCCAAGCACGGCAAGCTGTTCGACGAGCTGGGCGTGAACGTCAACAACGGCATGGCGAACCTGTACGACAAGATCGCCACGCTGCCGCAGTCGCAGCAGGACGAGATCAAGCGCGACCTGCACGCCTGCCTGGAGAACCGCCCGGCGCTCGCCATGGTCGACTCGGCCAAGGGGATCACCAACTTCCACTCGCCCAACGACGTCATCGTGGACGCCTCCATGCCGGCCATGATCCGCCAGGGCGGCAAGATGTACGGCGCCGACGGCCGCCTGGCCGAGGTCAAGGCCGTGATCCCCGAGTCCACCTTCGCCCGCATCTACCAGGAGATGATCAACTTCTGCAAGTGGCACGGGGCGTTCGATCCGAAGACCATGGGCACCGTGCCCAACGTCGGCCTCATGGCGCAGCAGGCCGAGGAATACGGCTCGCACGACAAGACCTTCGAGGTGCCCGAAGACGGCGTGGCCAACATCACCGACCTGGCCACCGGCGAGGTGCTGCTGTCGCAGAACGTCGAGCAGGGCGACATCTGGCGCATGTGCCAGGTCAAGGACGCCGCCATCCGCGACTGGGTCAAGCTGGCCGTCACGCGCGCCCGCAACTCGGGCATGACCGCGGTGTTCTGGCTGGACAACTACCGCCCGCACGAGTCGGAGCTGCGCAAGAAGGTCGCCAGGTACCTCAAGGAGCACGACACCACGGGCCTGGACATCCACGTGATGAGCCAGACGCGCGCCATGCGCTACACGCTGGAGCGGGTCGTCCGCGGCAAGGACACCATCAGCGTCACCGGCAACATCCTGCGCGACTACCTCACCGACCTGTTCCCCATCATGGAACTCGGCACCAGCGCCAAGATGCTGTCCATCGTGCCGCTGATGGCCGGCGGCGGCATGTACGAGACGGGCGCGGGCGGCTCCGCTCCCAAGCACGTGCAGCAGCTGGTGGAAGAAAACCACCTGCGCTGGGATTCGCTGGGCGAGTTCCTGGCGCTGGCCGTGAGCCTGGAAGACGCGGGCATCAAGACCGGCAACACCAAGGCCAAGATCATCGCCACCGCGCTGGACGCTGCCACCGGCAAGCTGCTGGACAACAACAAGAACCCGTCCCCGAAGACCGGTCAGCTGGACAACCGCGGCAGCCAGTTCTACCTCACGCTCTACTGGGCGCAGGAGCTGGCGGCCCAGACGCAGGACGCCGAGCTGGCCAGGCGCTTCGCGCCCCTGGCGCAGACGCTCGCGGCCAATGAACAGAAGATCGTCGACGAGCTCAACTCGGTCCAGGGCCAGCCGGTCGACATCGGCGGCTACTACTTCCCCGACCGCGAGAAGGTCGCGTCCGTCATGCGGCCCAGCGCGACCTTGAACAAGGCGCTCGCTGCCCTGCAGGCTTGACGGCGGGGTCGTTCGCCCCGGAAGCCAACCGACCCGCGGGCAACCCGCAGTCCTTCAGCCGGCATCGAGGAGGCGAATGACCCACCCGAAGGCGAACCGAAGCAGCGCAGCGCCGTGGCTCGGGGCTTACCTGCTGGTGGTCACCGCCCCCATGCTGCTGCTGCTGCTCGGCGGCAGCAGCGCCCCGGGGCGCGGCTTCGCCTGGGATTTCTCGATGGCGCTGGGCTACGCGGCGCTGGTGATGTTCGGCGTGCAGTGGGTCCTGACCGCGCGCTTTCGCCGTGCGACGCTGCCGTTCGGCATCGACATCGTCTACTACTTCCACCGCTATCTCGCGGTCTGCGCGCTGGCCATCGTGGCCGTGCACGTCGGCCTGCTGTTCCTGGAGGTTCCGCAGGCGCTCGGGTCGGCCGATCCGCGCCGGGCGCCCGCGCACATGACGGCCGGCCGTGCGGCGCTGGTGCTGCTGGCCACGGTGGCCGTGCTGGCGCTGGCACGCCGACGCCTTGCGCTGGAGTACGACCGCTGGCGCATGACGCACTGGGCGCTCTCCGTCACGGCGATGGTGCTCGCGCTGTGGCATGTGTTCGCCGCCGGGCATTACCTGGACCTGCCCTGGAAGCGCGGGCTGTGGGTGCTGTTCGCCGCGGCGTGGTTGGCCATCGTGCTGCTGGTGCGCCTGCTGCGTCCCTGGCGACTGTCGCGCCAGCCATGGCGCGTGGCCCAGGTGCGGCCCGAGCACGGGCGCGTGTCCACGCTGGTGCTCGAACCCGCGGCTGGACACCGCCTGCGGTTCGCCCCCGGCCAATTCGCCTGGCTCACCTTGCGGCACTCGCCGTGGTCCATGCACGAGCACCCTTTCTCGATCGCCTCCAGCGCCACGCGCGACGACCGCATCGAGTTGTCCATCAAGGAACTGGGCGACTTCAGCCGCACGATCAAGGACATGAAGCCCGGAGAAACCGCCTGGCTCGACGGCCCTTACGGCACCTTCAGCATCGACCACCATTCGGACTCGTCGGGCTTCGTCTTCATCGCCGGGGGCATCGGCATTGCGCCGGTGATGTCGATGCTTCGCACCCTGGCCGACCGCGGCGACCGCCGCCCGCTGCTGCTGGTCTACGGCAACCGCGCCTGGGATCGCGTGGCCTTCCGCGAGGAGCTGGATCAGTTGCAGCAGCGGCTGGACCTGCGCGTGGTGCATGTGCTGAGCGAGCCGCCCGCTGGCTGGACCGGCGAGCACGGCCTGATCACCCAGGACCTGCTGGCCCGGCCGTTGAATTCCTTGCAGGCTGAGCGTGGCGATCGTGAATACTTCGTCTGCGGACCGACAGCGATGACGCAGTCGGTCGAAGCCGCCCTCGCGGCGCTGGGCGTCGATGCCCGCCGCGTGCACTCGGAACTCTTCGAATGGGTGTGACCGACATGAACCGACAGTCCCGTGCCCGCTGGCTGGCCGGCCTCACCGCAGGTGTCGTGGTGAGCCTGGCGGCCGTCTTCGCTTTCGCTCGCAACCCCGGCGGTGCGGCGCAGCCGGCCGCGACAGCGCCGGCCCCCGATGCCCGCGTGGCCGCGGGGCGCGCGGCCTTCGAACGGCTGAACTGCATGAACTGCCATTCGGTGGCCGGCAAGGGCAACCCGGCCAATCCGCTGGACGGCGTCGGCGCCCGGCTCGACGCCCAGGGCCTGCGCGACTGGACGCTCGGCCAGGGAGCCGCGGCCGAGAAGCTGTCGGCGGGCGCCAGGCGGCAGAAGGCGCCCACGGCCAACGATCCGGAACTGCCGGCCTTGCTCGCCTACCTGGCGAGCTTGAAGTAAGCCCGCGGGGCCCTTGCGGAATACGCTTCGGGCTCATCTCCTCGGCCGTTTCGCGCGCGGGACAATCCGCTGGTTCTTGCGGAGGTTCCCATGACTTCCAGGCTCGACACCGCCTTCACCGGCTCGGTGGCCCAGTTCTACGAGCGCTACATGGTGCCGCTCATCTTCGAGCCCTATGCGGTCGACCTGGCCGCGCGCGTGGCACGGTCGTCACCGGCGCGCGTGCTGGAGTTGGCGGCCGGCACCGGCGTGGTGACCCGCCAACTCGCCGTCACGCTCGATGCCGCGTCGGAGATCGTCGCCACCGACCTCAACCCGGCAATGATCGAGGAGGCCGCGAGAATCGGCACGCGGCGGCCCGTGCGATGGCACATCGCCGACGCCATGCAACTGCCGTTCGAGACCGCGTCCTTCGATGCGGTGGCATGCCAGTTCGGCGTCATGTTCTTCCCCGACAAGCCGCGGGCGTTCGCCGAGGCGCGCCGCATGCTTCGCACGGGTGGCCTCTTCGCCTTCAACACCTGGGGACCTCTTTCGGTCAACGAATTCGCCGACGCGGTGACGCACGCGCTCGCCGCGGTGTTCCCCGACGATCCTCCGCGCTTCCTGGCGCGCACACCCCACGGCTACCACGACGCATCGGTCATGGCGCAGCACCTCGCCGCGGCCGGTTTTCGCGCCGGGCCCGGCATCGACACCGTGGCGTTCACCAGCCGGGCTGTCTCGCCCCGGGTGGCGGCGCTTGCCTATTGCGAGGGCACGCCACTGCGCGGCGAGATCGAGGCGCGCGACCCGCACGGCCTCGAGCGTGCCACCCGCGCCGCCGAGGCGGAGCTGGCCCGGCGCTTCGGCAATGGCGCGATCGAAGGACGGATCGAAGCGCTCGTGGTGACGGTGGCCGCATAGCCGCGCAGAACAGGCACGTGCGGAAGGAGCGACCGGGTCGTCGCTGGGGCCGGCGCACCGGGCTGAAGCACGCACGCCTCGTCGGGCGGCGACCACGCGATCCCTGCATGAGCACGGCTGGTGCAGCAAGGGCATCGATCGCATCCCGGCCCTGCCCGGATCGACCGCAGCGTCGATGCACGACCTTATGCTGCGTGCGTGACCACCATCCCAGCGCCCATGCAGGCGGTCGAGCAGCTGTTCGAGCCGTTCACCTCGCCCGACTGGATCTACGAGCTGAAGTTCGACGGCTACAGATGCCTGGCCGGCATCGAGGCGACGAGCCATGAGCCGCTCGTCCAGCAGATGCGGCAGCCCGGGCAGCGCGTGCGCCTGGTGACCAAGGCGGGCAACGACTGCACCGCCTGGTTTCCCGAGATCACGCGCGACCTGGAGCTGCTCCCGGAGGGGCCGCATGTGATCGACGGCGAAGCCTGTGTCCTGCGGCCCGACGGGACGAGCGATTTCAATCTGCTGCAGGCGCGTGCCAGGCGCCGCAGGCGCGACCCGGGCGCACCGCCCGTCGTGCTGTGCTGCTTCGACCTGCTGCTCTGCAATGGAAAGCCGACCATGCACCTGCCGCTGATGCGCCGCAAGGACCTGCTGCGGGAGCTGATCGCACTGATCGATGACCCCAAGCCAGCGCTGCTGTTCGTCCAGGACCTGCCTGCGGACGCCGGGCTCTTCCGTTCCTGGGTTCTCCCCCAGGACCAGGGCGGCGCCGGCCCCCGGATCGAAGGCGTCATGGCCAAGCGGCGTGACAGTTTCTACCGCCCGGGCGTGCGCTCCGACGACTGGCGCAAGATCAAGCGCCCGGGCTGGCAGGACGGTCGGCTCTGGTGCCCGTGATCATGGCGAAGATCGCGCATCACCGTGGCGTCACCCTGGCGGCCCTCATGCTGGTGCTCGGTTCGGGCGCGCGGGCCGGATCGCCGCCGCCCCCGCCATTCGAGCAGGCGTACCGTGCATGGGAGATCGTGACCGACCTCGCACGGCGCAACGGCGACCCCGGCATCAGCGGCGAATGCGGCAAGACCTTCCAGGCCGCGGTCGTCCCCGCGCTGCGCAGGCAGACCCGGCAGGAACAGGACCGGGCCGCGGCGGCCTGCGTCGCGGCGGCCCGAGCCGCCTGCGCCAACGGGCAGCTGAAGACGACGCCCGAGACCGCGCGCAACTGCCAGGCCTTCCGATAGCCGCCGGTGCGGCTGCCCCAGCGCTCATGGGCGCATGCAGCCCGTGCTCCAGAAACAGAAACGGCCGCTCGCGGCGGCCGTCTGGTCGTCAGCGCCCGGAACTCAGAGCGCGGCGTCCTTCAGCTTCTTGAGCGGGCGCACCTTGAGCTTGACCGTGGCCGGCTTGGCCTTGAAGACGGTCTCCTCCTTGGTGAAGGGGTTGATGCCCTTGCGCGCCTTCTTGGCCGGCACCGAGACGGCCGTCACCTTCAGCAGGCCAGGCAGCACGAACGCGCCAGCGCCCTTCTTGTTGATGGAGGCGAGCACGGTCCCTTCCAGGGCCGACATCACCGCCTTCACCGACTTCGGCTCCACGCCCGACGCCTGCGCCAGGTGGTTCACCAGGCCGGTCTTGTTCAGGGATTCCTTGATCGGCTTCATCGTCCCGGCCGCGGGCTTCGCGGCGGGCTTCGCGGCAGCCTTGGGTGCTTTCGCGCTGGTGGCCTTGGTCGTCTTCTTCGGGGCGGCCGCCTTGGCCTTCTTTGCTGTTGCCATGTCTTCAGTCGTGGGTTGGATGCCCCGGATAACCCCAGGGTGCCGGCATTCTAGAGAGTCGGCCCTCGCATCCGCCCCCGCGCAGGCTGGGCAAGGCGATCGACCGGCCGTCGTCCGTTGCCACGCGCGAAGCTAGACCGCCCCACCGGGGTGCGTGGGATCGACCCACAGCACGGTCTGCGGCTTTTCCACCGGCTCGATGTCCAAATTCACGGCCACGGCCTCGCCGTCACTGCGGCACAGCACGCATTCGAGCACCTCGTCGGCACTGGCGTTGATCTCCTGGTGCGGCACCCAAGGCGGCACGTAGATGAAGTCGCCGGGACCGGCTTCGGCCGTGTACTCCAGGTGCTCCCCCCAGCGCATGCGGGCACGGCCGCGGATCACGTAGATCACGCTTTCCAGGTGGCCGTGGTGGTGCGCGCCGGTCTTCGCGTCGGGGTGGATGGTGACGGTGCCCGCCCACAGCTTTCGCGCCCCCACCCGGGCGAAGGTGATGGCGGCCTTGCGGTCCATGCCTGGCGTGGACGGCACATTGGGATCGAGCTGGTCACCGGGGATCACGCGCACGCCGTCGTGCTTCCAGCGCCCGTCGGGTTCCGCGGGGCGGCCAGGCCCGTCCGGGTGCTCATGCTCGTGGTCGTGATGGCTGTCGGCGGTCATGCGAAACCCTAGCAGCGATCGAGCTCCCGGGGGCTCATCGGCAGCGCGATCCGGCGATCGCCTCAAGCCAGCCGCTGCAGCCACGCGAGGCCGGTGCCGACCCAGTCCACCAGCACGTGGACGGTGGCCCCGGCGAAGCCGACCGCGCCGGTGCCGACCACGGCCGAGGACAGCAGGGCGATGCCGTCGCGGAACATCCATCCCAGGCTGAGAAGGATCAGGCTGAGGCTGGGAAGCACATTGCCGAATGGCAGCGGCAGCAGGATCAGCACCCCCATCAGGCCGATCCACAGGCCCCAACCCCAGTGCGTGCGGGGATGGCACAGCAGGGTCCAGCGAGCGCGCAGCACGCGGGCCGAGGTGCCATAGAGCCAGCACAGCGCATGCAGGCAGCGGCGCGACCAGGCGTCGCTCAGCGCCAGCCGTTCCAGGCGTTCGGGCAGGCGGGGCGCGACGTCCGGGCCGCGGTGCCAACGCCAGGCCAGCGCCAGGATGATGAAGGCGAGCACCGTGCCGGCGCCGGCGATGGGCATGCCGCTGAACAAGGCCAGCAGCAGCAGCAGGACGGCCGCCGAATCGCTGCCATGCAGGTGCAGCAGGCCCGGCAGGGTGAGCTGCAGCCCGGCCGCTTGCGGGCTCGCGTGTTCCCGTGCCGCCCGCCGCATCGTCGCGGCCAATCGTTTGGACATGGGTGGCGATCAGTGCGGGCGAACGCGACCGCGCAGGCGGCGCAGGACCAGATGGCTGCCGCCCGCCGCCACCAGCAGCGCGACGAGGCCGACGGCCCACAGGACCCAGACCAGGGCGACCAGCCAGCCGGCGGCCGAACCGAGCATCGGCACGGCCTCGCGGGCCGCATCGAGCGTCCACAGCACCACGGACTGGGCCGCCTGCACCAGGGCGGGATCGACCCACAGCGCGATCCACTGCGGCACCGGGAGCGTCGCCAGGCCCCGGGCCGTGTCGACGGCACCGCCGGATGCCAGCGCCTGCGCACCCCATTGCACCAGCTCGGCAAATGCGAACGCGCCGCCGGTCCACAGCAGGGCCAGCAGACCGAACAGGAGCCCACTCAGGATCACCATGCGAGGGCCCTCGTGCGTTCGAGGGTGCGGCCGGTGCGCCGCGGCAGGACAGGACACATCATGGGCGGCGACTTTAGTGGCCCGCGGTGATCCGAAAAACCAGAGATTCACTGAACCGCACGAAGCTTTTTACGAAGCTCATCTGCCTTCCCCAAGCCGGAACTCCACGCTCCGGATCGGCCCGTCAGTGGGCCACCCGAGGCACGTCGTCGAGATCAGCCCTTTCCCAAGGGCGGCCGCCCGAACAGGGTCGACGCGCTGCTGATCGGCCCCAGTTCAGCCGCCGCTTCCAGCAGGGCAGGCGCCAGCTGGTGCATCCGGCTCGTGGTCAGCCGCGCACGAGGGCCGGCGATGCTGATGACGCCGATGCATTCCTTGCGCCGCAGGACGGGGGCGGCCATGGCGGTCATTCCCGGGGCGAACACCTCGTCGATGAGGGCGTAGCCGCGCACGCGGGCGGCATGCAGGAAACCCAGCAAGGCCTTGATGGTGGTCGGCGCCTTGGGGCCGTATTCGGCGGGCGTGCCGAATCCCTGCCGCGAAACGAGCTCCAGCGCCCGCTCGTCGGACAGCGACATCAGCCACCCGTGTCCGGACGCCGTGCATGACAGGCGCGCTTCCATGCCCATGTCGGGGTCGTAGCGCAGCCCCAGTTGCCGCGTGCCCTGGGAGCGCGCCACCCAGGTGAGCCGGCTGTCGTCCACGATCGACAGGCGGACCAGTTCTCCGGAGGCCTGGGCCAGGCGCTCCAGCAGCGGCTGCGCCACTTCGACGATGCCGGCGCTGCTCAGGAACCCGAGCCCGAGGGACACGACCTTGGTCGTGAGCACGTAGTCCCCCTGGCTGCGCGCCTGGCGCACATAGCCGCGCCGCTGCAAGTCCGCCAGCACCCGATGGCAGGCGCTCAAGGGGATGTCGAGTTCCGAAGCCAGCAAGGACATGGGCAGCCCCTCCGGAAAGCGGGCGAGGTGCTCCAGCACCGAGAGGCCACGGTCGAGCGCAATGTTCATCTTGTATGGTGAAAAAGGTTTCCAGACCGGAAAGTCTTTCTGATGGCAGCCCAAGAATCTTCCCATCGACGAGCCAGCAGCTCAATACGCCACAGGAAAACAGCCCATGTTCGCGCAAGCCCTTTCTCCGGATCGCCAGCAGCAGGCCACCGGGACCTTGTACGTCCTGAACGGCCCCAACCTCAACCTGCTGGGCGTGCGCGAGCCGCACCTGTACGGCAGCACGACGCTCGCGCAAGTGGAGGCCTCGTGCCGCAAGCTGGCCGCGGACCTGGGCCTGGCCTGCGAATTCCGGCAGACCAACCACGAGGGCGTGCTGGTGGATTGGGTGCAGGAGGCGCGCGAGCGGGCCGCCGCGATCGTCATCAACCCCGCGGGACTGTCGTTCCGCTCGATCCCCCTGCTGGACGCGCTCAAGACGGTGGACCAGCCCATCGCCGAGGTCCACCTCACCAACATCCACCGGCGCGATCCGCTCTACCAGCACTCGCTGATGTCGCTGGCGGCCACCGGCGTCATCTGCGGCTTCGGGGCCATGGGCTACGAACTGGCGATCCGCGCGGTGGCCCAGCGCATCGCGGCCGCAGCGGCCTGATCATTCCGACGACCACCCCAAGGAGACGACCATGCACCATCCCATCGACCGGCGTACGCTTCTCGGCGCGGGCATCGCCCTGTCCGCCGGCACCCTGCTGCCGGCCCACGCGCAGTCGCAGCCCACGCTGCGATTCGCCGCCGTGTTCTCGGACAAGGACATCCGCGCGGACATGATGAAGATGCTCGCCAAGGACATCGAGTCCGACTACAAGCTGGAGACGCACCTGAACTCCACGCTGTTCCGGCAGGGCACCGAACTGGTGGCCCTGCAGCGCGACAACCTGGAGATGGGCAACATCGCGCCGCAGGACTTCGCCAAGCAGGTGCCGGCCTGGTCGCTGCTGACTGCCGCCTACGTCTTCCGCGATGCCGACCACCTCAACGCCTTCTTCGCGAGCGACCTGGGCGCGCAGATGAAGAAGATGGTGGAGGACCAGGTCAAGGTGAAGATCCTCGGCCCCACCTTCTTCGGCACCCGGCACGTCGGCCTCAAGCCGAAGAAGAAGGTCAACGTGCCGGCCGACCTGGCCGGCGTGAAGCTGCGCATGCCGCCGGGCGACGCATGGCAGCTGCTGGGGCGCTCCATCGGGGCCAATCCCACGCCGATGGCCTATGCGGAGACGTACACGGGCCTGCAGACCGGCGCGGTCGACGGCCAGGACAACCCGCTGCCGAACGTGCAGAACATGAAGTTCCACGAGGTCATGTCGCAGATCGTGCTGACTTCGCACCTGGTGGCCTTCGACCTGCTCACCATCAACATGAAGACCTGGAACGCGATGGCCCCCGCGAAGCAGCGCGCCTTCCAGGCGGCGGCCGACAAGGCCATCGCCTGGAGCACGGCGGAACACCAGAAGCGCGAGGCGGAACTGGCGGACACCTTCCGCAAGGCCGGCCTGGACGTCTACGTGCCCAACCTCAACGCCTTCCGCGAGCACGCGCAGAAGGTGTACCTGGCATCGGACGAGGCCAGGCACTGGCCGGCCGGCATGCTCGGCAAGATCAACGCCATGAAGTGAGCGGCCGGGCCATGCTGGGCCGCGCGCTGGCGCCGCTGCACCGCTTCGCCGAGGCGGTGGCGGCGCTCCTGCTGGCGGTGATCTTCATCGCCTTCATCGTGCAGATCGTCCTGCGCTACGTGTTCAACTGGCCCGTGGGCTGGACCACGGAGCTGTCGCTGGCCGCCTGGCTGTGGCTGGTGCTGTGGGGCGCGGCCTTCGTGCTCAAGGACGACGAAGAGATCCGCATCGAACTGATCGCCGATCGCGCCGGGCCGGCGCGCCGGCGTGTCATGACCGCCGTGGGCGCCCTGGGCGTCCTGGTGCTGTTCGGCATGTCGCTGCCCGCCGCCTACGACTACGTGACGTTCATGAAGGTCGAGAAGAGTTCGTACCTCGGCGTGCGCATGGACATCACCTACTCCATCTACATCGTCTTCGTGGTGGCGGTGCTCGTGCGCTCCTTGCGCCGGCTGGTCCGCGCGGTCCGCGGCACGCTGCCGGCACCGGGCACGCCGGGCGTCACTTCGTCCAGCCCGTGAACCTGACCAGCCCCTTCCCCCTCGCACTCGGCGCGATCGTCGGCCTGAGCCTGCTCGGCGTGCCGATCGGCCACGCCATGATCGGCGGCTCCGTCCTGTACCTGTACCTGCGGGGGATGGACATGGGCGCCGCGGCGGAGCAGCTGCTCAACGGCACCTACTCCAGCTTCCTGCTGCTGGCGATCCCGCTGTTCATCCTGGCGGCGGCCATCATGAGCAGCGGCAGCATCCTCGATCGACTGCTTCGCTTCTGCAATGCGATCGTCGGCCGCTTTCCCGGCGGGCTGGCGCAGGTCAACGTGCTGCAGAGCGTGGTGTTCGCCAGCATGTCCGGCAGCGCGCTGGCCGACGCGGCCGGCTCGGGCAAGCTGATGCAGGAGATGATGACCCGCGGCAAGCGCTACACGCCCGAGTTCGCCGCCGCCCTCAGCGCGGTCTCCTCGGTGATCGGCCCGATCCTGCCGCCCTCCATCCCGCTGGTGCTGTATGCGCTGGTGTCCGGCACCTCCATCGGCTACCTGTTCATCGCCGGCGTGCTGCCGGGCCTGCTGCTCGGCGCCGTGCAGATGGTCCTGATCTGGTGGCTGGCCAAGCGTCGCAACTTCCCGCTCGAGCCGAAGGTGCCGCTGCGCGACATGCCGCGCGTCACCCGCCAGGCGTTCCCGGCCCTGATGCTGCCGGTGGTCCTGCTCGGATGCCTGTATTCCGGCGTCACCACGCCGACCGAGGCCGCCGGCGTGGCGGCCGCCTATGCGCTCGTGATCTCGGTGCTGCTCTACAAGCTGCGCTGGAGCGACTTCTACGATTGCCTGCTCGATAGCGCCCGCATGAGTGTCTCCATCGGCATGCTGATCGCCGGGGCGCTGGTCTTCAACTACGTGATCACCTCGGAGAACATCCCGGCCAGCCTGAGCCGCGTGCTGAGCGGGCTCGACCTGTCGCCGCTCGGTTTCCTGCTCCTGGTCAACCTGCTGCTGCTCGTCCTCGGTGCGTTCCTCGAAGGCTCGACCATCATCCTGGTCATCCTGCCCGTGCTGCTGCCCACGGCCAAGGCGCTGGGCATCGACCCGGTGCACTTCGGCGTGATCGCGGTGCTCAACATCATGATCGGGCTGGTCACGCCGCCCTACGGGCTGCTCCTGTTCATGATGATGAAGGTCGCCAACGTGCCGATGGCCGCGCTGCTGCGCGAGACTTGGCCCTTCCTGGCGGTGATGGCCGGTGCGCTCGCGCTGGTCGTGGCCTGGCCCGACTTCGTTCTGCTGCTGCCGCGCCTGGCGGGCTACACCGGGTAAACCGTGGCCGCCGACAAGTTCCTGTGCGGCCTGGTCGGCGCCGGCATCCAGCAGTCGCTCACGCCGGCGATGCAGGAGGAGGAGGCGCGACAGCAGGGACTGCGGCTGCACTACCAGCTGATCGACCTGGACCGCACGCCCGGCTCGCTGGCGCAGCTGCCCATGCTGCTGGAGGCCGCGCGCACCATCGGCTTCGACGGCCTGAACGTCACGTTTCCGTGCAAGCAGGCGGTGGTGCCGCTGCTCGACGAACTCTCAGCCCCGGCGCGGGAAATGGGCGCCGTCAACACCGTGGTGCTGCACGACGGCCGGCTCGTCGGACACAACACCGACGGGTCGGGCTGGGCCTGGGGCCTGCGCCGCGCACTGCCGGGCGCGGATCTCGGCCGGGTCGTCCTGCTGGGCGCCGGTGGAGCCGGCTGCGCGATCGCCGACGCCCTGTGCCGGATGGGCGTGGGCGAATTGCGGATCGTCGATGCGGACGCGGCGCGCGCGCAGGCGCTGGCCCAGGCGCTGCTCGATCGCTTCGGGCCCCGGGCCGTCGCGCTGGCCGATGCGGCGCAGGCCCTGCATGGCGCCACGGGCCTTGTCCACGCCACGCCGACCGGCATGGCCAAGCTGCCTGGCCTGGCCATTCCTGCAAGTCTGCTGCGGCCGTCGATGTGGGTGTCGGAGATCGTGTACTTCCCGATCGAGACCGATCTGCTGCGTACCGCGCGCGCCCTCGGCTGCCGCGTCATGGACGGTGGCGCGATGGCCGTGGGCCAGGCCGTGGGCGCGTTCGAGCTGTTCACGGGGCGGCAGGCCGACGCGGCGCGTGTCGAGCGCCATTTCCGCAGCCTGGTGCCAAGCCGCTGATCGCGCCCCGGACCGCGGCAAGGTCCAGGCCCTCACCCCACGTCGACGGTCACCTTCAGGAAGTTGGCCGCCACCAGCGTGGTGTGGGGGTACTGGCTCTGGTTCTGCGCCTCGAACAGCGTCACCAGCTCGCTGCGCAGGGCCTGCTCGCGGCCGTCCCGCGCCGCCGCCTCGAAGGCGTTCATCGTGGGTCCGTAGAACGAGCGGAACAGATCCACGAACGCCTCGGGCGATCCCTTGAAGTCGAAGATGAAAGGCTCGCGCGTCCACGCGATCGCCTCCGATGCGACGCCGGCCGCACCGAAACGCTCGATCACCTGCGGCGTCGATCCCCAGGTCATGGGGCTGATGAAGCCTTCGGGCGGCGGCGGCGCGTAGGCGCTGCTGATCCTGAGGATCTGCGCCACCAGTGTCGGATCGTTGGGGATCCAGTTGCCCATCACGATGCGCCCGCCGTGGCGCGTCACGCGCACCATCTCACGGGCGACGTCGAACGGCCGCGGCGCGAACATCGCCCCGAAGATGCTGATCACCAGGTCGAAGCTCTGGTTCTCGATGAACGACAGGTCGCACGCGTCGCCTTCGATGAAGGTGCAGTGGTCGGCCACGCCGGCCTGCGCGGCGCGCTGGTTGCCGGCGGCCACCAGGTTGCGCGCGATGTCCACCCCGGTCACCCGCGCCCCCAGCCGGGCCGCCGGGATGGCCGTGGTGCCGTCCCCGCAACCCAGGTCCAGCACCTGCATGCCGGGGGTGATGCCGGCCTGCCGCACCAGGGCCTCGCCGCTGTCGCGCATGGTCTGCGCGATGCGGGTGAAGTCCCCCTTCTCCCACAGAGCCTGGTTCGGGTTCATGCGCCCACCTTCGCTTTCATGTGGTCGATGACGTGCAGGTGCTCGTGTTGCGGGCTGAACATGACGAAGTCCGCGTCTTCCTCGACCGCGACGTTGTGCCCAGGCGGCCAGTAGAACAGGTCGCCGGTCTTGACGGTCTCGCGCTCGCCCGCCTCGTTGGTGGTGGTGATGCGGCCGTTGAGCACGTAGCCCCAGTGCGGGCACTGGCACGCGTTGCCCTGCAGCCCGACGAAGATCGGCGTGGTGTCCACGCCCGCGGCCAGGCTGAAGTATTCGGCGCTGATGCGCCCGTAACCGGCGACGTCGCCGAAGTCGGTCTGCAGGCGCGCGGTGGCACCGGGGATCTGCAGCTTGACGTCGACGTTTTCCTTGGCGATGTGCATGGTGGGAGCCTCCTGATGGGTTCGGTGGATGCGCGGTTTCGGGACCGCCTTGCATCCGGAAGGGTTTGGCGGCCTGGTGGTCATCGTGCGCACCCGGCGTTCCCGAAACGTTCCTGGGCGCGAAGCCGTCCCGCTAATCAGGTGGAGCAGAAATTCCCGCTCCCGTTCGGGCTGAGCCCGTCGAACGAACAGCCCTCGCGCGCACCACACATCCCGTTCTGGCTGAGCCCGTCGAAGCCCCGCGCGCCCTTCGACGGGCTCAGGGTGAACGGGTCGGTAGGAACCTCAACGAACAGCCCTCGCGCGCACCACAAATCCCGTTCTGGCTGAGCCCGTCGAAGCCCTCGCGCGCCCTTCGACGGGCTCAGGGTGAACGGGTCGGTTGGAACCTCAACAAACAGCCCTCGCGCGCACCACAAATCCCGTTCTGGCTGAGCCCGTCGAAGCCCTCGCGCGCCCTTCGACGGGCTCAGGGTGAACGGGTCGGTAGGAACCTCAACGAACAGCCCTCGCGCGCACCACAAATCCCGTTCTGGCTGAGCCCGTCGAAGCCCCGCGCGCCCTTCGACGGGCTCAGGGTGAACGGGTGGGCAGGAACGCCACCTGGTGGTTTCGGGAACGGAATCCCGCGCGGTCACCTTCGAGCCCGAGGCCGTCCAGGGCCTCGCAAGCCGCCGCACCCAGCGCCGCCCGACCCCGGGCCGGCCGCAGGAAGATCGCCTCCAGCCGGCCGGGGAAGGGGAACTCGCGCATCAGGGCGCGCAGGTCGTTCATGCCCGGGGGCTTCCCCGCGGCGAGGCGTCCACCGGAGCCACCGAGATGCCGTAGAGCGCCAGCATCCCGACCACGTGGCCGATCGCCACGCCGGGCTCGCCGCGCTCGATGCGGCCGATCGTCTGGACATGGACCCCCAGCCGGGCGGCGGCGGCAGCCTGCCCCTCGCCGGCCGCCAGTCGGGCCTCGCGGGCCGCTGCCGCCAGGGCCTCGATGGCCGCGAGGGCGGCCGGGGAGATGTCGACCGAGATGCGCTTTCCTTGTGCCATGGCGCGATTGTCGGGGGCGGTGCCCGTCACCTGCACCACGGCTGGCGCGGCGCTGCCCCAGCGAATCGCTGGCGCGTCAATCCCGGGGAGTGACGAGCACTTCGTGCCGCGCGCCATCGTCCACCAGACGCAGCGTCGGCTCCTGCAGCAGCCGGCCATCCAGCCTGATCTGTGCCCCGCGCTGGCGCAACTGCCCCGGCTGTCGAACCTCGATCGCGTAGACGGCGGCGCCGAAGCCATACTCGATGGAGAACTCCGGCCACTCGGCAGGCACATGGGGTTCGATGCGCAGCGTGTCTGCGCGCTTGGTGAAGCCGAGGATGGCCTCGAGGCCCACGCGGTACATCCAGCTGGCGGACCCGGTGTACCAGGTCCACCCTCCCCTGCCCAAGTGACCTGGCGCGGTGTAGACGTCGGCGGCCACCACGTAGGGCTCCACCTTGTAGGTGTCGACCTCGGCGGCGCTTCGCGCATGCAGGAGCGGGTTGATCATCTGGAACCACTCGAAGGCCCGCGAGCCGTCGCCCTGCATGGCGGCGGCCAGCACCGCCCACATCGCGGCATGGGTGTACTGCGCGCCGTTCTCGCGCACGCCGGGCAGGTAGCCCTTGATGTAGCCCGGGTCCTGGGCGGACTTGTCGAACGGGGGCGTCAACAGCACGAGCAGCCGCTCGTCCGGGCGAACCAGGTGTTCTTCCAGGGCGCGCAGCGCACGTGCCTGTCGCTCGGGCGGGGCCGCACCCGAGATCACGCTCCAGCTCTGCGCGATGGAGTCGATGCGGCACTCCGCGTTCGCGGCGGTCCCCAGCGGCGTGCCATCGTCGAAGTACGCACGGCGGTACCACTGGCCGTCCCATCCGTGCGCCTCCACCGCCGCCGCGTAGGCATCGGCACGCGCGCGGAAGTCCGACGCCACCTCGGCATCGCCGCGCGCCTGCACATGTTCCGAAAACCCGCGCAAGGTGGCCACCAGGAACCAGGCCAGCCAGACGCTCTCGCCGCGCCCCTCGGCCCCGACGCGGTTCATGCCGTCGTTCCAGTCCCCAATGCCGATCAGGGGCAGGCCATGCGGCCCGGTGGTGCACGCCTTGCGCAAGGCCCGCAGGCAATGCTCGTACACGCTGGCGTGCTCGTCGGTGACCTGCGGCAGGTCATAGACCTCGTGCTCGTGCGGCTCCAGGGGACGCATGGCCAGGAACGGGACGTACTCGTCGAGCACCGACGCGTCGCCCGTCACCCGGACGTACTGGTCGACCACGTAGGGAAGCCACGCCAGGTCGTCGGAGAAGCGCGTGCGAACACCGCGCCCGCTCTGCGGGTGCCACCAGTGCTGCACGTCCCCCTCCAGGAACTGGCGCGCCGCCGCCCGCAGGATGTGCTCGCGCGCGATGCCGGGCTCGGCATAGACGAAGGCCAGCACGTCCTGGAGCTGGTCGCGAAAGCCGTACGCGCCGCCGCTCTGGTACACGGCCGAACGTGCCCACATCCGGCAGGAGAGCGCCTGGTAGAGGGTCCACCGGTTGATCATCGCGTCGAACGATGGCTCAGGCGTGCGCACACGGACCACCGACAGACGCTTCGCCCACAGCGCCCTGCTCCGGGTACTCGCTGCCGCGACGGCCCCCGGCACGAGATACCGGGTCACGACTTGGCGCGCCTCGTCCTCGGTGGCGGCCGCCCCCAGCACCACGGAGAGCTCCCGGGTTTCACCCGGGGCCAGCTCCAGCACGCACTGCATCGCGGCGCAGGGGTCGAAGCCATGGCCGGTGGTCCTGGCGAGCGGCCCCTGGCGCAAGGCGGCAGGACTCTCAAGGGTTCCATTGCGGCCCAGAAACTCGCGCCGGTCGGCCGTGTGCCCGGTGACCGGTTCGCTCAGCCCGCAGATCGCCACCCAGTCCGCGAACTGGGGGTCGAACCGGTTGCTGGCGAGCATGGCGCGCAGTTCAGGCTCGAACCGCGTGCGCACCTGGTGCTGCGTGTGTTCGCGATTGACGCCGAGCGACCACTCCACGTAGGCGGTGACGCAGATGCGGCGCGGGCGCTCGCCCCGGTTGGTCAGCTCGAGCACCGAGAGCTTGACCGCTTCGCCGTCCGCCAGGCTCATGGTGAGGCGGCTGGCGATCCCGCCGTGCACGGCCTCGAACACCGAAGCGCCGGCGCCGTGCCGCACGGTGTACGTGGCATCGCGCCCGGCCGGCGCCGGCGTGGCGCTCCACAGCCGGCCCGTCTCCTCGTCATGCAGGTAGAGCACCTCGGTGGCGGGGTCGCTCACCGGATCGTTGTGCCAGGGCGTGAGCCGATAGAAGTAGCTGTTCTCAGCCCAGGTGAAACCGGTCCCCCGCTCACTCACCACGAAGCCGCCGTGCGGGTTGGCGATCACGTTGGACCAGGGCGCGGGCGGCACCCGATCGCCGCGGATGCGCATCTCGTACTCGCCGGCCGCATTCAACCCGCCGATGCCGTTGTCGAACAGCAGCTCGCCGGACCCGGCCTCGGGCCTCGACACGGCTCCCAGCCCACGCGCGTCGCGCAGCACGGGCGGCAGGACGGCCCCCGGATCGGAACTGCTCGTGTCACCCAGGCGCGCGCGGACGCTGCTCGCGGTCGCCGGGACAACCGCACCCTGCTTGTCGCTGCGGCGCGGCTGCGATTCGAGCGGAGGCGCTTCCCCTGTCCTGGTCTCGCCCCGGACCCCCCCGATGACCGACTCGACGAGGGAGCGTGCGCCGCAGCGCAGGCTCAGGCTTGCGGTGGCCACGAGCATCTGCAGCGCGTCCGCACCGATTTGGTCGCGCCGCCGGATGAACACGCCGCCTGGCCGGTCCATCTCGGTATCGCCCGACGTGAACATCACTTCGAGGATCCTGTTGTGGAGCTCCTGGAGGTACGAGGCCGGCTGCGTGTTGAGCACCACCACGTCCACCATCATTCCGCGACGGCGCCAGTAGTGGTGGGCGGCGAACAGCTGCCGCAGGGTGGGCAGGCCGTCCGGCGAGTCGATGGACGCCAGCACCACCGGCCAGTCGCCCGACACGCCCAGCTCCCATAGCAGCGGTTGCGAACCGCGGTTGCGCAGCAGCTCGTCCTGCGGCGCCCGCAGTTCCGGGCGTGGGAAGAACAGGTAGCCGGCGAGTTCCTGGAAGTCGGCGACATGGGCCGGCGTCAAACCGAGCTCGCGCAGCTCCAGCTGCTGGGAGGTCCACGCCAGGTCGAGCGCGCGCTCCGACGCCGACGGATGGTGGTAGCGGTCGGCCAGCTCGAAGGCACGCGCCCGGCTGGTGGCCACCAGGGTGGTGAAGGTGACGCATGCCATCTGGCCGGGCGCCAGCCGCACCCGGGTGCGCAGCGAGAAGATCGGGTCGAGCACCGCGCCGGTGCTGCCCGACAGCGGCCCATCGCCGGACAGGGCGACCGGGTCCCGGGTGCTGAGTCCCCGCCCGATGAAGCGTGCGCGATCCGTCTCGTAGCTCACGGCGCCCACCTGATCGGGACAGCTGCTGACCACGTGCACGCACCACAGCGGCTCCTCCTTGCCGGTGCGCGGCCGCCGCGTGGCAGTGAGCGCCGTGCACCACTCGTGCCACTCCGTCTCCACGAACAGCTTGGCGAAGGCCGGGTGGGCGCGATCGGCCTCGATGCCGCCCAGCACCACCTCGCCATAGCTGGTCAGTTCGATCTCCACTGCCTTTTCGCCGTGGTTGCGAACGGTGACCCGGCGGACCTCCGCCGCGTCCTCGGGAACGACCACGATGTCGGTGCGGGTCTCGATCGCCCCGTCTGAGCGTTCGAAGGTGACCCGGTCGGTGGCCAGCAGCGCCCGGTACGAATCGGCCGGCGCGCAGGTGGGCTGGTGCGCCACGGACCACACACGCCCATGGCCAAGCTCCTTGACGTAGCAGAACTGCCCGGTGGTGTCGGTGGTCGCGTCGGCGCGCCAGCGCGTGACGGCCACATCGTTGTAGCGGCTGTAGCCCGACCCGCAGTGACTCACCATCAGCTTGTAGGGCAGGCGCCCCAGCATGGCGATGTGCGGGTGGGGCGTGTCCGGCTGGTCGAATTCGCGCACCACGGGGTTTTCCAGCTCGGGAGCGGGGAGACCCTCGTCGGGGTCGCTCGCCTGCGGCTTGTCATAGACCAGCCGCCGCGGGATGCGCTCGTGCAGGAGCAGCTCCACGGACCGCACCAGCGGGTCGGCATGGAAGCGCTCCTGCCACACCTGGTCGCTCAACAGGTTGGTGAACGCCGCGAGGGACATGCCGATGTGGTGCGCCATGTAGTTCTCGACCAGCGCGAAAGGCTTGCCTGGAAGCGGCCGGGTGTAGTCGAGCGCGTCGCGGAATCCGTACGGCCCCAGCGCGCCCAGTTGTTCAAGCGTGGCGAGGTTGCTCAACGCACTCGAAGGGTTCACCTGCAGGGCGAGCACCGCCGCGTAGGGCGCGATCACCACATCGCGGCCGAGGCCGCGCTTGAGGGCGAGGTCGGGCACGCCGAAGGCCCGGTACTGGTAGGTGAGATGGCGGTCACGCAGGTTGTAGGCGCTTTCGCTCACGCCCCAGGGCACGCCGAGCTGCGTGCCGTAAGCCATCTGTCGCCGCACGGCCCCCTGGTACGTCTGGTCGAGCAGCGTGAAGGGGTAGGCGCGCATCACCAGGGCCGGCATCAGGTACTCGAACATGCTCCCGCTCCACGAGATCAACGCCGGGTTGCCGCCGGCATGGGTGAGCGTGCGGCCCAGCCGGAACCAGTGATCGACGAGGACGTCGTCCTTGGCGATGGCGATGAAGCTGGCCAGCCGCGCTTCGGAGGCGAACAGGTCGTAGTACGACGGATCGAGGGTTTGCGTCGCGTGCTGGTAGCCGATGGAGAACAGCTCGCGCTCCCGGTCGAACAGGAACCCGAACTGCATGCCGGTCGCGACGCCGTGAGCCCGCTCGGCGAGCGCCTCCAGACGCGCGCTCAGGCCAGCCGCCGCGTCGGTCGCCCTGCGTTCGTCGAAATGCTGCTCGATCCGACGCAGGCTCCAGTCGATCCACTCCTGCAGCGGCTCCTCCGATGGCTGCGGCAGCTTCACCTGCTCCAGCGGGCCAGCGGATTGGCGCAGCAGCGTGGCGATCGCCACGAGGTCCTCGACCCCGCAACCCGCCGCGCCCGTCGCGGCAAGGCGTTCCCGCGCCGCCAGCACATGACGCTGGGCCGCGCCAAGTGCCAGGCTGGCGCCTGGCGACGCCTGCGACAGGGCGGGTGCGGCCTGGTGCAGCCGCTCCTCCGCGAGCGCGAGCGCGGTCCGCAGCGCCGGCCGCACGAGCGGGTCGGTCGGCTGCTCCTGCGCGACCGCCAGGCACGCCTGCCTCACCGCCAGCAGGTGCCCGGCCAGGTTCCCGCTGTCCACCGTCGATACGTAGGCCGGCTCCAGCACCCGCAGCTCATGCAGGTCGTACCAGTTGAAGAAATGGCCCTTGAAGCGGCTCAGGCGCTCCATCGAGCCGAAGGCGAGTTCCAGGCGCCGCGTCATGTCGGCGGTGGTGATGAACCCCAGGTCCCGCGCGCTGACGATCGCCAGCAGTTGCAGGCCGATGTTGGTGGGCGACGTGCGCATCGCCAGCACCGGCGTCGGGTCCTGCTGGAAGTTGTCGGGCACGAGCCAGTGGGTATCGGCACCGGTGAAGCGCTCGTAGAAGTGCCAGTGCAGCAGTGCCAGCCGCTCGACGCGGGCCCGATCGGCCGCCGGCAGCTGCCGCCGCGGCCGCACCGGCGGCGCGCTGAGCGCGTGTGCGATGGCCGGAGAGACCCCCCACAGCAACAGCAGCGGCGCGGCCGCGAGCAACAGATGCCAAAGCGGCGAAGGCCCCGCCCCGCCTGCCGCCAGGCCAACCAGCCCGAGCCCGGTGCCTGCCGCGATCGCCACGGCCGCCCCCATGGCCCACCACACGCCGACTGCCTCGCCCGACACACTGCGCTCGCTGCTCGATGCGGTCTTCCATTCGAGCAGGTGGCGCCTGGACACGAACAGGCGCCAGAGCGTGCGCACGATCGCGTCGACCGAGAGCCACGACTGGTGCGCCAGGAACGTGACGGCAAGCGCGACCTGCTGCGCCGCGGTGACGGCATCGCGCGCCATGCCGGCGTAGTAGGCACGCCAGGATCGGTCCACCGGCGGCCTCAGCGCGCCGAGCGCGAGCGCGACGATCCACGGGCCGGCGATCGCCGCCAGGCCCAGCGCCGTCCAGCGCAGGGGCGAGCCGGGCAGGATGGTCCACCCGGCGAGCAAAAAGCCCAGTTGCCCGGCCTCTACCGTGCTGCGCCTGAGGTTGTCGATGATCTTCCAGCGTGACAGGACACCGAGCCGGTTCGGCTCCGCTCCGAACGGCCCGGGAACCCGGGGTGTGAGCCAGCGCAGCAACTGCCAGTCGCCACGGATCCAGCGGTGCTTGCGCCGTGCGTGGACCAGGTAACGCGACGGATAGTCGTCGTAGACCATCACCTCCGTCATCAGGCCGGCGCGGGCATAGCTGCCCTCGACGAGGTCATGCGACAACAAGGTGTTCTCCGGAAACCGCCCATGCGTGGCCTGCTCGAAGGCATCGACCTCGTAGATCCCCTTGCCGGTGTAACTGCCCTCCCCGTACAGGTCCTGGTAGACGTCCGAGACGGCGGTGGTGTACGGGTCCACGCCGGGATGCCCCGAGTGGATGGCGGCGAACCGGGTGCGGTGCGCGCTGGGCAGCGACACGCCCACCCGGGGCTGCAGGATTCCGTAGCCGCGCACGACGCGCCCCGAGGCCTCGTCGTAGACCGCGCGGTTGAGCGGGTGAGCCAGCGCGCCAATGAGATCGGGAGCGGCGTCCGGCGGCAGCACGGTGTCGGCGTCCAGCGTGATGACGTAGCGAACCGACCGCAGCGGCTCCACCGCGCCCACGATCACGCTGAAGGCATCACCTGCGTCGCCGCGCAGGAAGCGGTTGAACTGCGCCAGCTTGCCCCGCTTGCGCTCCCACCCCATGAAGACGCCCTCGCGCGGGTTCCAGCGGCGCGGCCGGTGGAAGAAATAGAAGGCGTCGCCCGTCGCGTGCGCATAGCGGGCATTGAGCGCCTGCACGCCCTGCACGCCCGCCGCGACGATGGCCACGTCGCCTTCGACCGTCTCGGTGGGTGCATCGGTGAAGTCGCTCAGCAGGGCGAAATGGAGGTGCGCGCCGCGATTGGCGAGGAATTGCACCTCGAGGTTCGCCAGGGCCTCCTGCACGGCCTCCACGCTGTCGAACAGCGTCGGCGCCACCACCGCGGTGCGGAACTCCGCGGGTACGCCTTCCTTGCCGTGCAAGTCGAGCTTGGGCAGGGTCCGCGGCGGCAGCCATGCCGTGATGACCTGGTTCACCGTGCTGATCGCCAGGTCGGCGGCGGGAATCAGCGCCAGCAGCAGCACCAGCCCCCAGGCGGGCTGCGCAGCCGGCCCGGCGAGCCAGAACAACGCGCCGAGGGCCGCACCGGTGCCGGCGACGATGCCGCCCCCGAACACGAGGTTGGGGTGCCGCAGCAACCAGCGATGAACGGTCTCGCCGGGAAACTGGCGGTACCCGGTGGCCGCTTCCAGCCGGGGCAGCCCTTGGTCAACCAGGTAATAGCCGACGTGCGCATGCAGCGACGGCTCGGGGCCGTCGGTCACCCCCTCCCGCGCGAGGTCCACGGCGGCGCGGGCCACCGCTTCTTCCCTGAGCCCGGTGCGGCGGGCGATGCGCTCGACCACGTGCCGGTACCGGTCGCGCGTGTCGAAGGTCGACCTCGCATAAAACCCGGCGGGGTCCTCCCGCAGCACCGGCTCCATGGCGCTCTGCCCGTCGACGAAGGCGGGCCAGTCCAGGTGCGCGATGGTGCGCAGGCTGGTGATGCTGTGCGCCATGATCATCTGCGTCAGCGCCAGGTGCTGCGTGGCACGCGCGATCGCATCCTCGCCTCCCAGCGAGCGGTCCGAGATCCACTGCTCGATATGGGCGAGGATCGGGTACGACCCGACGATCAACCGGAGCTGATGCATCAGGCGCGAGACGAACGCCGGGGTCAGTTGCGGGCTGGACCGCACGAACACGTCCAGGACGCTGCCGAGCGAGCCCTCGCCTTCATCGGCCGCGGCGGCGATGCGGGCCGCCCAGGCGTCGGCCTGCTCGATGTGGTCCATCCGCTGCACGGTGCGCAGCGTCATGCGCCGCACGCTCTCGATCAGCCCCAGGCGGAGCATGGCCGACACGGCCCACAGCTCGCCGATCCTCAGGGGAGTGACCGACTGGTAGGCCCGCACGAACCCGTCGAGGTTTTGCCGATCCACCCGCCCCTCGGTGTGGGAGATCATGGTGATCGTCAGTTCATAGACACGCGGGTACCCCGCGAGCGCGCCACGGGTCAACTCTGGCAGCTCGCGGTAATAGCCACGCGGCAGGCTCTCGTGGATCTCGCGGATGTGCTCGCGCACCACGTGGAAGTTGTCGAGCAGCCACTCGCCGGCGGGCCCGACGTCCACGCCCCGCGCCGCGCCCGCTGCCAGCTTCTCGTGCGCCTCGTCCAGGATCTTTCGACTTTGCTCGAGGCGGGTGAGCAGGGGCGCCTGCCTCCACGCGGTGGCCTTCGCGCTCGATCGCTGCTCGCGCGCGAGTGCGCGCGCCCTCTCCGCGAGCTGGTCAGGGCCCAGCAGGTCGCCCCGCAATGGCCCCGACAGCAGCTCCTCGCGCCCGGATGCGGGCCTCGCCGAAAACCATCGGGCGAACAATCGGTGTGGCGCTATCGCGCGGGGCTCATCGCTCAAGATCGGTTCCTCGGGGGAGACTCGATGAACAGGACACGCCAGCCCGGCATGCCCCTGGGGAGGTTCTTCGATGAGTTGACAGGCCAGGAAGCCGCAGTATGGACGGTCTTCGCGAAGTTGCTCGTGGGCCCAGGACGCGAATCCGGCTGTGCCGGGATATCACCCCCCCTCGGCGCGCCGCAGCGCCACCGCAACCTCAACCCGCGCGGGCTTCGCCGCGGTGGCGACGGAAGCAATCGCTACAGTTTTTCCCGGGTGGCGACGCAGCGAACGCAGTTCTCATGGCGGCGCGCGCGCATACTGCGGGTTGAGGTACACCACGATGGCACACATGGCGCGAGCAGGTCGACAAAGCGGGCTCCGGCGTTTGAAGCCGTGCCTTTGACCGCGCCAAGCCCTGGCTTGACCATCGTGGCCCTCGGCGCATCGGCCGGCGGACTGGAGGCGCTGCAGGGTTTCTTCGGCTCCATGCCCGCCGACTCGCGACTGGCGTTCGTGGTGATCAGCCACCTGGCGCCGCACCACGACAGCATGATGGCCGAGCTGCTCGGCCGGGCCAGCACCATGCCGGTGACCGAGGCGAAGGACGGCGAGGCGGTTGAACCGGGCCGCATCTATGTGATCCCCCCCGGGTGTCTGATGGACATACGCGGTGGGTCGCTCCGGCTGGGGCCGGCGGCCCCGCGGCCATCCATCCTGCGCTCGATCGACCACTTCATGTGCTCGCTGGCCGCGGACCAGCAGGAGCGCTCCGCGGGAATCGTCCTGAGCGGTGCGGATCACGATGGCACCGCGGGCCTGAAGGAAATCAAGGCCGCCGGCGGGCTGACCCTGGTCCAGGACCCCGAGACGGCGAAGTTCCCCAGCATGCCTCGCGCTGCGATCGAGGCGGGCGTTCCGGACCGCGTCCTGCCGGTCCAACGCATGGGACAGGCGCTGATCGACTACCTGACGCACGCGCCGACCGTCACCCTGCCCGACGAGTCCCCGGCGCTGGCGAACCCCGCACCCGACGACCTTCCTGGCATGAAGGCGCGGCTGCAAGACATCCTCGACCTCGTACAGGCGCGCACGGGCCACGACTTCCGCTGGTACCGGTCGGCCATGCTCCTGCGCCGCCTGCGCCGCCTGCGCCGGCGCATGGGTCTGAACCGCGTCGGCGATGTCTCGGCCTATCTCGATCTGCTACAGCAGTCGGACGAGGAACTCACGGCCCTCGTCAAGGACTTCCTGATCAGCGTGACGGACTTCTTCCGCGAGCCGCAAGCCTGGCAGGTGCTGGAGGAAAACGTGGTGCCCGACCTGATCCGCAACGCGGCCGCCGACGCGTCGATCCGGGTATGGACGCCCGGCTGCGCCACCGGGGAGGAGAGCTATTCCATCGCCATGGTGCTGCTCGAGCACCTCGGCGCACGTGGACGCGCCGGAAGCGTGTGTGTCTTTGCCAGCGACCTCGATAGCGACGCCCTGACCATCGCGCGCGCTGGCGTCTATCCGGAGACGATCTGCGACAAAGTTTCGGCAGCGCGGCTGGCTCGCTTTTTCGAGAAGCAGGGCCAGGGGTATGCGGTGAACAAGCTGCTGCGCGAATCGGTGGTGTTCGCCCCGCAGAACCTGGTGCGCGACCCGCCGTATTCGAAGCTCGACCTCATCGCCTGTCGCAACCTGCTGATCTACTTCGAGCCTGCCCAGCAGGCCCGGATCCTGGAGCTGTTCCACTTCGCGCTCAAGCCCGGTGGCGTTCTATTTCTGGGTAAATCGGAGAGTCTGGGCACCCAGGCCGCCCTGTTCGAGCCCGTGTCGCGAGAGCACCGCATCTTCCGTCGCACCGGCCTGGCGGCGCGCCTGCCGCATGGCTTTCCGGGCAAATGGAGCGGGCCGGGTGGATTTCTCACGCCGGCCAAGCCGCCCGGCAGGGTGATCCGAGGCGGCGCCGAACTCACGCGCGAGCATCTGGGCGAGCGTCAGGTCACCGCTGCGGTGCTGATCAACCGCGACGGCCGTGCCTTGTATTTCCAGGGCGAGACCGGGCGTTACCTGCAGCCGGCGGGTGAGCCGACGTGGGACCTGCTCGCACTGGCGCGCGAGGGCCTTCGCCTGCGCCTTCGCACCGGAGTCAGGCGGGCAATCGCCCAGGGCAAGGCCGTCGGCCTGGAAGCACGAGTGACCCGCGACGATCCCTTCGCCGCGACTGGCTTGCGCATCGAGCCCTTGGCGGATTTCGACGAAAGCGGTCTGCTCCTGGTGTGCTACGTCGAACCCGGCGATCCCACGGCGCCAGCCGAGGGGCAGGCGTCGGCTGCATTCGAAGAATCACAGGCGCTGCGCGAGCTGGAGGATGAGCTGCGCAGCACGCGCAGCGAACTGCTCACCGCGCTGCAAGAGGAAGACAACGCCAACGCGGAGCTGCGCGTCGCCCACGAAGAGGCGATGTCGATGAACGAGGAGCTGCAGTCCTCGAACGAGGAACTCGAGAGCTCCAAGGAAGAACTGCAGTCGCTCAACGAAGAGTTGTCCACGGTCAACAGCGAGCTCGAAGGCAAACTCGCGGAGCTGCAGCGGGCCCTGGACGACCTGCGCAACCTGATGGACAGCACCCGCGTGGCGACCCTGTTCCTGGACCAGGAGCTGCGCATCCGCCGCTTCACCCAACCCGCGGTCCAGCTGTTTCACCTGCTCGCCTCCGATCAGGGCCGCCCCTTGCGGGACATCGCCAGCGAGGTCGTGGACCCCGGCCTGCTCGAGCAGGCGCGCGGCGTGCTGGAGCTCGGTGAGCCGGTCGAGCTCGAAGTGCACACGGCGAAGAATGACTGGTTTCTGCGCCGAATCCAGCCCTTCCGCACCGGGGAGGGGAGCGTCGAAGGTGTGGTCGTGACCTACGTCGACATCACGGCCTTGCGCCATGCAGCGCAGGAAGCACGCCGACTGGCCGCTGTCCTGCGCGACTCCAACGACGCGGTGATCGCACACGGTTTCGACGGGCGCATCCTGTACTGGAACCGGGGAGCGCAAAGAGCCTACGGCCACGCCGGGGAAGAGGCACTCGCGCTCAGCATGTCGAGCCTGGTGCCGGCCTCGCACCGCGAACAGATCCGCACGTTCGAGGAGCGGGTGCGGCAGGACGGCTGCGCCGGTCCCGAGACCACCCGGCGCATCACCCGCGATGGACGCACCCTCGACGTATCGATCACCGCGTCCGTGCTGCGCGACGACGCCGGCAATCCCGACGCCGTGCTGTCCACCGAGCGCGACATCACCGAGCAGCTGCGCCTGGCCAGCGATGCGCGTTTTCGGGCCATGGCCGATGACATTCCGATCTTGCTGCGAATCGAGAATGAAGACGGGCGGACGCTCTATCTCAATCGCGCCTGGCTCGAATTCACCGGCGAGCGCCACCGGGATTTGCTGCTGGCCGAAGGCTGGCTGAGGTACATCCACCCGGACGATCTGCCGACCTACGTACGGGGCGCGCAGGAAGCCCGCGGAAAGTCTCGGCGCTTCGATGTGGATGTGCGACTTCGCCGCGTCGACGGGAGCTATCAATGGATGCGATCGATCGAGATCGCGCGACGCGGCGATGACGGGCAGCTCATGGGCTATGTCAGCGTGACGCTGGACAGCGAAGAGCGCAAGCTCGCCGAGCAGGAGCTGGCGCAGGCGAGCGCGCGCAAGGACGAGTTCCTGGCCATGCTCGCGCACGAGCTGAGGAACCCGCTGGCGCCGATCCGAAACGCCGTCGCCGTGATCGAGAGGTCAGGTTCCGCGGAGCCGAGGATTCGCTGGGCCACGGGGATCATCGACCGCCAGATACAGCAGCTCGCTCGCTTGGTCGACGACTTGATGGACACGGCGCGAATCTCCAGCGGCAAGGTCGTGCTGACCCGGGAGCCGATCGACATCGCGGTGCTGGTCGAACGCGCCCGCGACACCAGCGCACCCCTGGTCGAAGCGCGCAAGCAACGGCTCACGATCGTTCTGCCGCCTGGCGCCCTTTTCGTCGAGGGCGACCTGGTTCGCCTGACCCAGGTGATCAGCAACCTCTTGAACAACGCCTCGAAGTACACGGGCGATGGCGGCGCGATCCAACTCGAGGTGCACGCCTCAGAAACCCAGGTCGTCATCAGCGTGACCGACGACGGCATCGGCATCTCCCCGGAAATGCTGCCCCGCGTCTTCGATCTGTTTGTCCAGGCGGACAGGACGCTGGATCGAGCTCAAGGGGGACTGGGCCTCGGACTCACCCTGGTGCGCAGCCTGGTCGAGCTGCACGGCGGCAGCGTCGAGGCGCGCAGCGCCGGGCACGGACTCGGCAGCCGGTTCGTGGTGCGCCTGCCGCTGCTGCATCTGCCACCCACGAAGCCGCCGGTCGATGAGCCAGGCGCAAGCGTCCAGGCGGATCACTCGCGCCGCGTGCTGGTCATCGATGACAACGTGGACAACGCGGAAAGCCTGGCGGTGATCCTGGGCCTCGACGGACACGAGGTGCGCGTGGCTTACGCGGGCGAAGGAGCGCTCGAGATGGCCGCGCAGTTTCTTCCGGACGTGGTGGTGCTCGACATCGGCCTGCCCGGCATGAGCGGCTACGAGGTGGCCCGCCATTTGCGGGGGCGCCGCGAGAGCGCCCAGGTGCTGCTCATCGCGCTGACCGGCTACGGCGGCCCGGAGGACGCTGTCCGCGTCAAGGCCGCCGGATTCGACCACCACCTGGTGAAGCCGGCCGTGCCGGCCCAACTCAAGGCATTGGTCGCCCAGCACGTCAGGCCGTAGGGCTCCAGCCCACGCAGCCTCTGCCTTGGCCCCGTTGCTTCGTGCGGGCTCTCTCAGACGCCGGACGCGAGCCGTGCGACTGCGTGAGCAGGCGATGGCAGAGTTCTTCAATACTCTCCCTGCAAGCGGGCCAGTTGCTCGCGCAGCTGCAGGTTCTCCGCCGCCAGCGCGGCCACGCGCCGACGCAGCGACTCGAGGGTGTCCTCGCCCTCGTCGGCACCTTCGTCCTGCCGGGTTGCCGGCGACGGCTCGACAGCCACCTTCTTGCGCGATTCGCGCACCCGCTTGGCCGCCTGCTTGAGTTCGTCCTTGCCACCGGTGGCCGCGGCCACCTGCTCGGCGTGGGGCAGGCTGGCCACGGTGGCCGCCGCGTTGATGGAAATCTCGCCAGCTCTGACGGCAGCCACCACCTCGGGCGCGGCCTGCTTCTGGATCTTCTCGATCTGCATCACCTGGCTGCTGCTCAGGCGGGCCACGCGGGCCAGCGCCTCCCGCGTGGTCTCACGCGCCTCGCCGGCGGGCTCGGTCGCGGCGGGCTCGGCGGTGGCGGCCTCGACCGGGCCCGCGTCGGTTGGCTGCGGCGCGCGCATGAGCCGGGCGGCGACGATCTCGCGCTTGCGCAAGGCCAGCACACCGCGCTGGAAGTCCGACAGGCTGCGGCGGCCCAGGTGCTGGTCGATCATCCACAGGTGCACGTCCTCGATCGACCGGAAGCGCGTGCTCTGCACGGTCTGGAAAGGCAGGCCGTGCTGGCGGCAGATGGCGTAGCGGTTGTGGCCGTCCACCAGCATGTGGCCCCACAGCACCAGGGCGTCGCGGCAGCCCTCCGCCAGGATGCTGCGCTCGAGGGCCCGGTACTCCTCGGGCGTCAGCGGATCGATGTAGGCCTTGAGCTCTTCGTTGACTTCGATGTCCATTCGGGAATGCGCCGGATCGGGAAATGCGGGGCCGCGCATTGTAGGCAGCACGATCGGGCCCGGTCGCTCCCTCTCGGACCCTTCGTGTGCCGGCCCGCACTCAGGCGTGCGCTGCTCGCCACGACGGCCGGGGCCACCCGTCAATGACGCCGCGGATTGCGCGGCGCGCGGTCGTACCGGTTGGGCACGCCGTCGCGATCGAAGTCACCCCAGGCACCGTGGCGAGGCACGTGCCGTGCGCCGTAGAAACGGGGATCGAAGCGCGAATCGCCACGCGAGTAACGGTGATGGTCATACCGGTCGCGGGCATCGCGCTGGGGGCGCGGGGCGGCCCATCCGTGCTGCGGGTGCACCGGCAGCGCGTGCGGCTTGAGCACGGGGCGGTGCTGGATCACCACCGTGGTCGAGCGCGCCGCGCGATGGGGATCGGCGCCGCCGGCGAACTCGCCGCGCGCGTGGGCCGCGGACCCCACTGCCAACGCACCGAGGGCGATGGTGCAAGCGACCAGGTTCTTCAGGGGAAAGCGGGTCATGGACAGCTCCTTGGGTTGTGGTGCAGCCATGATCCGCAGCGCGCCGTGAACCCGGGCTGAACACGCGGGCCGTGCGTGTATCCCGCGCGTAAAGCCTGGGCTGCCGCGGCGCTCCGGGTCAACCGCCGGCGATGCGGCGGGCCAGGTAGGCGAGCGCCTCGTCCACCTGGTCGACCAGCACCAGGCACAGGTCGCCGGGCTGCAGGCGCGCGAGCGCCGCGTCGATGGCGGCGAACTCGCCCCGGATTTCCTCGACATGCGTGGTGCGGCTCGCGCCTTGCAGGCCCTGGCGCAGCAGCCCCATCACCTCGCCGTCGGCCCGCCCGCGCTGGGCGGCGTCCTGGTACAGCAGCACGTCGTCGAAGGCGGCGCCCAGGATCATGGTCTGCTCGCGGATGTCCTCGTCGCGGCGGTCGCCGGCGGCACTGATCACCACCGTGCGGCGCTTCGACGGCATGGCGTCGACCGCGGCCACCAGGGCGCGCATCGCATCGGGGTTGTGCCCGTAGTCGGCGATGACGGTCGCGCCCCGCCAGTCCATGATGTTGAAGCGGCCGGGCACGGTGCGCGCGTCGTTCACGAAGGTCGCCAGCCCGCTGCGGATCGCGTCCCAGGCCAAGCCCGCGCCCCAGGCGGCGCCGACGGCGGCCATCACGTTCTCGACCTGGAAACCGATGGTGCCGTTGCGGGTGACCGGGATGTCGGCCAGGCGCACGTGCCGCCGCCAGCTGCCTTCGGCCGCGACCACCGAGCCGCCATCGAGCGTGCGGTCGACGTAGACCGTGCGCCCGCCCAGCGCGCGGTGCGCCGTCATCTCGGCGTGGTGCCGGTCGGCGGCGAAGTAGATCACCTTGCCGGGGCAGGTGCGGGCCATCGCGGCGACATGGGGGTCGGCGGCGTTGAGCACGGCCCAGCCCTCCTTGGGCGTCACGTTCTGCACGACCACGCGCTTGAGGACGGCGAGATCTTCCACCGTGGTGATGTAGTGCAGCCCCAGGTGGTCGCCGGCGCCGACGTTGGTGACCACCGCCACCTGGCAGTGGTCGAAGCCCAGGCCTTCGCGCAGGATGCCGCCACGCGCGGTCTCGAACACCGCCGCCTCGACCTCGGGGTGCATGAGCACGCTGCGCGCGCTCTTGGGGCCGCTGCAGTCGCCCGAGTCGATCTGCCGGCCGTCGACGTAGACGCCGTCGGTGTTGGTCATGCCCACCGTCAGGCCGCTGCCGGCGAACACGTGCGCGATCAGCCGCGCGGTGGTTGTCTTGCCGTTGGTGCCGGTGACCGCGACCACCGGGATGCGGCCGTCGTGGCCCGGCTCGAACAGGTGGTCGACGATGGCCGCGCCCACGTTGCGCGGCTTGCCGTACGAGGGCGACAGGTGCATGCGCAGCCCTGGCGCGGCGTTCACCTCGACGATGCCGCCGCCCTGCTCCTCCAGCGGCTTGAGCACGCTCTCGCAGACCATGTCGACGCCGCACACGTGCAGGCCCACCATCTGCGCCGCCGCGATGGCGCGCTCGGCCACTTCGGGATGGACGTCGTCGGTGACGTCGGTGGCGGTGCCGCCGGTGGACAGGTTGGCGTTGTGCCGCATCCGCACGCGCTGGCCACGCGCCGGCACGCAGTCGATGGTGAGGCCCTGCTCGGCGAGCAGCGCGACGGCGATGTCGTCGATGCGGATCTTGGTCAAGGGCGTGGCGTGGCCGTCACCGCGACGCGGATCGGCATTGACCTTGGCGACCAGGTCGGCGACGGTGTGCTCGCCGTCCCCCACCACCGTGGGCGGCTCGCGCCGGGCGGCGGCGACCAATTGGTCGCCCACCACCAGCAGCCGGAAATCGCTGCCGGGAAGGTACCTCTCGACCATCACCTCGCCGATCCCGGCGGCCGCGTGGTACGCCAGCGCCATGCCTTCGCGCGTGGTCACGTTGACGGTGATGCCCTTGCCCTGGTTGCCGTCGCGGGGCTTGACCACCACCGGCAGGCCCACGTCGAGCGCGGCGGCCCAGGCGTCGGCCTCGTCGGCCACCGGCCGCCCCATCGGCACCGGCACGCCGACGGAACGCAGCAGCTGCTTGCTCAGCTCCTTGTCCTGCGCGATGGATTCGGACACGGCGCTGGTCTGGTCCACCTCGGCGGCCCAGATGCGGCGCTGGTGCCTGCCCCAGCCGAACTGCACCAGGCTGCCGTCGGTCAGGCGCCGGCACGGGATGCCGCGTGCCGCCGCGGCCTGCACGATCGACCCCGTGCTGGGGCCCAGGCGGACGTCCTCGTCGGTTTCGCACAGGCGGGCGAGCGCGGCGTCGATGTCGAAGGCGGCCTGCGGATCGAGCGTGGCCGCCACCAGTTGTTGCGCGAGCTCGAAGGCGAGGCGGCCGACCGCCTCTTCGCTGTATTCGACGACGACCTGGAACACGCCGGGTTCGACCGTGGGTTGGGTGCGGCTGAAGCTCACCGGGCAGCCGGCTTCTTCCTGCAGCGCCAGCGCGGCGGCCTCGAGCACGTGCGCCAGCGACACCGGCCCGCCCGCGTGCAGGGCGCCGATGTTCGGAAAGAGCTTGCGCAGGCGGATCTCGAATCCGGGGCGGTCGGTGACCGCGAGTTCGTCTTCGGCGCAGCTCACGACGGCCTCGATGGACGTGTGGCGGCTCCACAGGTTGGGCCCGCGCAGCGCGCGGATGCGGGAGATTTCCATGGGGGACTTCAGGCTGCGGCGTGATGGGCGTCGAAGGTCTCGATGCCGGCGATGATCAGGTCGGACGGGATGTCCAGCGCCCAGGCGGTGGCGACCGCGGCGAGCAGGACGTCGTCGTCCAGGTTGCCGCGCGCCGAGGGTGACAGCGGCGCCAGCCGCGTCTCGCTGCTGCCGGTGGCCAGCACCACGCGCCCGTTGTTCAGGGTAACGGCACGGCCGCCGCGCGCGCCGCTGGCGCGATGCGCCTGCAGCGCCGGCGTGCGCGGATCGGCCGCGTAGAGGATGGCCTCGCCGTCGCACAGGTCGGCCAGGGCGGCCACGCGTTCGTCGGCCGCGTTCAGCACGGCCACGCCGTCGTCCAGCACCACGTCGACCTGCGTGCGCAGCACCTTGACCATCTGCTCGGGCGACTGCACGTCGAACTCGGCCAGCGCCTCGGCGCCGTCGATGTCGGTGACCACGCCGATGGTGCAGCGGTCGTAGGCCAGGCCATCGCGCAGCACGCTGCGGGCATCGTTCTCGAAGACCGCGGCCTGCACGTTGCGGTTGACCAGCAGCCGGTGCGACAGGTCGAAGCAGCGCGCATCGCCGCTCGCCAGGCAGCGCCGGTCGAGGTACAGGCCGTCGGCGCAGGCCAGGCCCACCCGCAGGCCACGCAACTGGCCGAGCCAGGCGACCAGCCGCGCGATGCGGGTGGTGCCGCGCGTGCCGGCGACGCCGACGATGGGGATGCGGCCCACCTGCGCGGTGTCGGCGTCCTCGGGGAACAGCGCGTCGACGATGGCGCGGCCCACCGGGCGCGGCTTGCCGGCCGCGGGCTTCAGGTGGGGCAGCAGGCCGGGGCCGGCGTTGACCTCGACGATGGCGCCGCCCTGCTGGTGCAGCGGGCGGCCGATGTCCTGCGCCACCAGGTCGATGCCGGCGATGTCCAGGCCGACGATGCGCGCGGCCAGGGTGGCCACGTGCTCGACCTCGGGATGGACCTGGTCGGTGCAGTCGATCGCCAGGTTGCCGTTGCGCAGGATCAGCACCCTGCGCCCGGCCTCGGGCACGGCGTCGGGCGTGAGCCCCTGGCGGGTCACCTCGCCCAGCATCACGTCGTCTTCCTCGAACACCAGGCGGTTCAGCGGGTGGTCTTCGCTCTCGCCCCGGCGCGGGTCGCTATTGAGCTGGGCGTCGACCAGCTGGCGCACGGTCGAACGGCCATCGGCCACGACCGAGGCGGTCTCGCCGCGCACGGCCGCCACCACCTGCCCGCCGACCACCAGCAGACGGTGCTCGTCGCCGGGGATGTAGCGTTCGACCAGGACCTCGCTGCCCTGCTGCGCCGCAACAGGAAAGGCCGCCTCGACGTCGGCCTGCGAGCGCAGGTCGAGCATGACGCCGCGGCCGTGGTTGGCATCGGTGGGCTTGACGACCACCGGCAGGCCGATGTCCTGCGCGGCTTCCCAGGCTTCGGCCGGCGTCGCGACGACGCGCCCTTCGGGCACGGGCACGCCGCAGCCGGCGATGAGGCGCTTGGTCAGGTCCTTGTCGCCGGCGATGCCCTGGGCGACGGCGCTGGTGCGGTCGGTCTGGGCCGTCCAGATGCGCCGCTGGCGGGCCCCGTGGCCCAGTTGCACCAGGTTGCCTTCGTTCAGGCGGATATGCGGGATGTGCCGGTCCGTCGCGGCCCCGACGATGGCCGCGGTGCTGGGGCCGAGGTAGCACCGGTCGACCTGCTCGCGGATGTCCGCCACGGCGGCGGCCACTTCGAACGGGGTGTCGTTGATGGCCGCCATCAGCAGCCGGTGGCCATGCGCCAGCGCGCAGCGCGCGACTTTCTCATCCCGGGCGCGGAACACCATGCGGTACACGCCGCGCTGCGTGGTGCTGCGGGTCTGGCCGAAGGCGGTGGGCATGCCGGCCAGGTTCAGCAGTTCGATCACCACGTGCTCCAGGACGTGGCCGGCCCAGGTGCCCTCCTCGAGCCGCTGCAGGAAACCGCCGCGTTCGCCCACCCCGCAGTGGTGCTCGATCAGCGCCGGCAGCAGCTTGTCCAGCCGATGGTTGAAGCCGGGCAGACGGTTCGACGGCCAGTCTTCCAGCTCGCCGAGGTCCAGCCAGGTCTCCAGCACCGGCCGGTACGTCCACATGTTGGGGCCGCGCAGGTAATTGACGCGCAGCAGTCGAATGTCGTTCTTGATGCTCATGGATTGGAGCCCGCTTGGGCGAAAATCTGCGTCTCAACCAGGGCACGGGCCCAGCGTTTTCTCAACACCCGCCACATGCAATCTACTTCTCCGGCAGCCGCAGAGCCGGGCCCGGACTGGCGCAACGCGCTCCAAAACAGGCTCGACCACGACGAGAACGTTCTGGCCACCCTGGAGGTTGACATCGGTCCGGCGATGCAATTTGCAACCGGTGCGCTGGCCCTGACCGATCGCCGCCTGCTCGGTTGGCAGGGCGGCCACTGGTCCGACTGGCGACTGTGCGAAGGCATGGTCCTGCGCCACGCCGACCACGCCGGCATCGGCACGCTGGAACTCTGCGACCACCAACGGCGGCTGGCCCTGTGGCGCTTCACGCTGGCCCAGCAGGGCGCGGTGCTGGCCTTCATCGCCCGCTTCGAACGGCTGCAGGCCGGCGCGCCGGAGCCGGTCGAGGCCGCCAACGACGACGCCGAGCCCGACGAGGACGACGACGACAGCCGCCCGACGTCCACCTGGATCCTGCTGCGCCTGGGCCGCTTCGCCCGCCCCTACCGCAAGCAGCTCGCGGTCGGCTTCGTGCTCACCCTCGCTTCCACGGCGGCGACGCTGGTGCCGCCCTACCTCACCATTCCGCTCATGGACGAGGTGCTGATCCCGTTCCAGAACGGCCAGCGCATCGATCCGGGTTTCGTGGGGCTGCTGCTCGCCGGCCTGCTGGGCTCGGCGCTGCTGGCGTGGGGCCTGGGCTGGGCGCGCACCTGGCTGCTGGCGCTGGTATCCGAGCGCATCGCGGCCGACCTGCGCACCGCGGCCTTCGAGCACCTGCTGCAGCTGTCGCTCGACTATTTCGGCAGCAAGCGCACCGGCGACCTGGTGGCGCGCATCGGCTCCGAGACCGACCGCATCTCGGTCTTCCTGTCGCTGCACGCCCTCGACTTCGCCACCGACGTCCTGATGTTCGCCATGACGGCGGCCATCCTGTTCTCCATCGACCCCTCGCTGGCCCTGGCGACGCTGCTGCCGCTGCCCTTCATCGCCTGGATGATCCATGCCGTGCGCGACCGGCTGCGCACCGGCTTCGAGAAGATCGACCGGGTCTGGGGCGACGTGACCAGCGTGCTGGCCGACACCATCCCCGGCATCCGCGTGGTCAAGGCCTTCGCCCAGGAGCGGCGCGAGGCGCAGCGCTTCCGCGAGGCCAACCAGACCAACCTGGCCGTCAACGACCGCCTGAACAAGACCTGGAGCGTGTTCTCGCCCACCGTCTCGCTGCTGACCGACATCGGCCTGCTGGTGGTCTGGGCCTTCGGCATCTGGCTGGTGAGCCGCGGCCAGATCACGGTGGGCGTGCTCACCGCCTTCATCGCCTACATCGGGCGCTTCTACACGCGGCTCGACTCGATGAGCCGCATCGTCTCGGTCACGCAGAAGGCGGCCGCCGGCGCCAAGCGCATCTTCGACATCCTGGACCACGTCTCCAACGTGCCCGAACCGGCGCAGCCCGTGAAGATCACGGCCCTGCAGGGCGCCATCGAGATGCAGGGGCTGGGCTTTCGCTACGGCAACCGCAGCGTGATCCGCGACCTGAACCTGTCCATCCGCCCAGGCGAGATGATCGGCCTGGTGGGCCACAGCGGCTCGGGCAAGAGCACGCTGGTCAACCTGATCTGCCGCTTCTACGACGTGAGCGAGGGCTCGATCAGGGTGGACGGCACCGACATCCGCCGCTTCGCCGTGGCCGACTACCGGCGCCACATCGGCCTGGTGCTGCAGGAGCCGTTTCTCTTCTTCGGCACCATCGCCGAGAACATCGCCTACGGCCGCCCCGATGCGAGCCGCGCCGAAATCGTGGCCGCCGCGCGCGCCGCGCACGCGCACGAATTCATCCTGCGCCTGCCGCTGGGCTACGACTCGATGGTGGGCGAACGAGGCCAGGGCCTCTCGGGCGGCGAACGCCAGCGCATCTCCATCGCCCGCGCGCTGCTGATCGACCCGCGCATCCTGATCCTGGACGAGGCCACCTCCAGCGTCGACACCGAGACGGAAAAAGAGATCCAGAAGGCGCTGGACAACCTGGTGCAGGGGCGAACCACCATCGCCATCGCGCACCGCCTGTCCACCCTGCGCCGCGCCGACCGGCTGGTGGTGATGGACCGCGGCCGCGTGGTCGAGGTCGGCCCGCACGACGAGCTGATGGCCCGGCAGGGTTCGTACTGGCGGCTGTACGAGGCGCAGGCCCGCCGGGTCGAGGACGACGGCAGCGGCGGCGACGACGTGCAGTTGCCGGGGCCGGCGCACGCGGCGCATCCGGCGGGGCAATGAGCATGTTCGAGATCGAACGTAATTCCTTCGGGCGGCTGGTGCTCACGCTGCCGGACGGCACGGTGCACGAAGGCGTGTGCCCGGTGCGCGCGTTTCCGCTGGCCGCGCCGGACGAGGGGTTGTCGCTGGTGAGCGCCGAGGGGCGTGAGGTGGCTTGGGTGCCGCAGCTCGGGGACCTGCCGGCCGAAGGCCGGGCGCTGATCGAGGAGGAGCTCGCAGGGCGCGAGTTCATGCCGACGGTGCTGCGCATCGAGGGGGTGTCGAGTTTCTCGACACCCAGTACGTGGGAAGTGGTGACGGACCGGGGGGCGACGCGGTTCGTACTGAAGGGCGAGGAAGATATCCGGCGACTGGAAGGTGGCGCGCTGCTGATCGCGAGTGCGGAGGGGATCAACTACCGGATCGCGGATCGGAGGGCGTTGGACCGGAAGTCGCGAGGGGTGTTGGAGAGGTTTTTGTAGGGCGACGGCTGCTTCTGTCCGGGAGAAGACTTCCGCTTGGTTGCAACTGAGGCAGCAACGGCCTCTGACTACCGCTCAGAGCGGCCCGGAAGAACGACTGCTTTGCAGCGGTTGCAGACTACCGTGGCCGACGACCGTACTTGCGAGAACCGACCTGGAGCGGCCATTGCTGCTGATGGCAAAGCTGGGCGCGCCACTCCGGCTCCTGTGTCGAGCCAGATCTGCCAATGCCAATCTGCCAGAGTTACCACCCGCAGGTCGGTTCTATCGATCAGAGCTGCTTCGTCTTTGAAGCAGCTCTGCGTACAATCTGCTGGATGGCGGGACTTCAATACCAGGCGGTGCACATCCGGGAACTCCTCACGGTCAGCCGGACCGATGTTCAACGGCTGCTCAGCACTCTGCCTCCCTTCAGCGCGGCGCCGACACAGGCTCGGACCGCCCGCACGTTCACGATCAGCGACCTGGCCTTCTTTAGCATTGTCTCGATGCTGCACAAGCAACTCGCGATGCCGCTGCGCGTCATCGCAGGCTTCTCCGGCGAACTACACGCGATGCTCAGCCAGCCGGCCGCCTCGAACAGCATGCCGGAGCGCTACTTCCTGAACCAGGGTGACGACGGCAAGTGGCTGGTCGGCATCGACGCCGGCGGAGTGCTGTCCCTGGCCATCGACCCGGTTCCGATCTGGCGCTCGGTCTACGGGTTCGTCGGGCTGGAACCCAGCCCCCAAGCCGATCTTCAGTTCGGATTGATGGCCTTGCCAATGCCGTCGGCCGTGAAAGCGTCCAATGCCCGCCGCGCTCGATAGCGCCCTACGCCGACTGGGTGTTCCGGACGAGGGCTTCGTCGACTTCGGCAAGTCGCCGACGGCCCGGCACCTGCGGTACATGGACCTGCTGCCAAGTGCCGGCCGCCGTGTGCCTGCCACCGATGTGGCGCTGCCGGAGGGCGTGATCGAGGTTTCAGGCAAGGCAGCGCTATATGTGATCCGTCAGGAGCTGCTGGCGGGCCCGCTGGAGCGCCAGGGGCTCGCCCAGTTGATGCGCACGGTCGCCTGCCGCGCCGACGCTGCTTACCTGGCGGTCGTCAATCCTGCCTCCTGCTGCGTCTACCGCGTCGGCTTCTATGCCGACGGTGCGTTGCCCGCGGTCGATTCGATCGTCGAGGGAGACAACGCGATCGGACTGCGCGACCTGCTCAACAGCCCCGACGAATCCACCCGGCAAGGCGATGCCAACCGCACATGGCTCGACGATCTCCTGTTCAAGCTGCTGACGAACTCCGCGCAGGCACTGCGCCACGCCTGCACACCCGAGCAGCTGTCCAACGACGAGGTGCTGTCGCTGGTTGGGCGCGCGCTCTTCACGCGCTTCTTGGTCGACCGGGACATCCTGCGTGCAGCCGACCTGCCATCCATCTTCCCTGGCGCAAGGCAACCGGAACAGCTGTTCGAAAGCCCTTGGGCACTGATGCGGACCTTTGCCTGGCTGGACGAGGTCTTCAACGGCAATCTTCTGGAGCTGCACACGCAGAATTACGCGGAACTTATGGCCGCGCTCGGTCCCGCTGCCGACGCGGTCTGCCGGGTGTTGTCCAACATTATGGTCCGCTCCGACGATGGGCAGCTCTCGCTTGACTGGGAGGGCCTCCGGTTCCAGCACATCCCTGTGGACGTCCTGAGCCAGGTCTATGAGCACTTCGCTCACCGGTACATGCCGGCGACGGCAAAGAAGACCAGCATCCACTACACCCCACGAGCCATCGCGGAGATGCTCGTCGACGGCGTCTTCAGCGCCACGCCGCAGGAGAAGCGCCACTCCGCAACCGTGCTCGACCCGGCCGTCGGCGCGGGTGTTTTCCTGGTCCTCGCCTACCGACGCCTGGTCGCCGAGCACTGGCTGTACACCGGCAAGCGGCCCAGGCGCGCCGCGATCCGGCGCATCCTGCTGACGCAGTTGTGCGGGCTGGACATCAATCCCATCTCCATCAAGGTGGCCGCGCTGAGCCTGTACTTGGCGGCGCTGGAACTCGACCCGGAACCGCAGCCCCTGAGCGACTTGCGCTTCGAACGCCTGTTCGACGCGACGCTTCGCTGCGTCGACCGCGAGCATCTCGGTGGCGCATCCGACGGGGAACTGGGCAGCCTTAGCGAGGCACTGCGCTCCCTTGGCCCGTTTGACATCGTGCTGGCCAATCCCCCCTGGACCCGGCTGGCAGGGCGGCTCAAGAAGCTCCTGGACAAGACCGCTTACGGGACTGATGAGAAGGTACCCCGAGGCGCTACGAGTCTTGTACCCAACCAATGGCCCGATCTGGCCTTCCTGTGGCGAGCCAACCAATGGTGTCGACCTAACGGGGTCATCGGCCTGCTGGTCCACGCCAGGCTTCTGTTCAGCGAGGAGACTGCACAGGTCCGGGCGCGATGGTTCTCGATCACCCGTGCAACCGGCATCCTGAACGGTATGCATGTGCGCCAGGATCCGAGGATCTGGCCGTCCAACTCCCAACCGTTCTGCGCGCTGGTCTCCATCAATACGCCATCGCAGGCAGGTGACTCGTTCCACTTCCTGACACCGCGCAATGAGCCGGCGCTCGGAAGGCGCCGCGAGTTCCGCCTCGATCCCAAGGCGGCCATTGCGGTGCCCATGGAGCGGGCCACCCACGATCCGCACGCCTTCAAGGCGCTTTCCAGAGGATCGGCCTTGGACCTCGAGTTGATCGGGCGTGTTCGGCGCAAGCCCCGAGTCCCGATCGCCGACTACATGCTTGAGCTGGACCTGCACATCTGGCAGGGCTTCATCTCGGGCGAAAACGAGCTCCAGGACGCCAGTGAACTTCGGGGCATGCGTTTGCTGGAGGCGAGTGCAAAGCCGCAGTTCGTGGTGCATCCTGACCATTTGCCGCTAATCGAAGAGAAGTATCCCGGGCTGGAATTCCAGTGGCCCCGCGATCCAGCGATCTACCGCGGACCGATGCTGCTGTTCAGGGAGGCCCCTAAGCAGGCCGCTGCCCACCGAGGCGCCCTGTACTGCGGCGGCGACTTGGCGTTCAGCCGCTCGTTCCATGGCGTCACCATTCCTTCGAGCCGGATCGCCGAGGCCGACTACCTCTTTGTGCTCTCGTACGCGGACCTGCTGGCGTACTGGACCTTGATGACTAGCTCCAAGTTTGGCGTTGAGCGCGACATCTACAACCAGGCCGACTTTCTGAACTTCCCGGTGCTGCCGCTCGCCAGCCTGAGCAGCTCGCAGAAGGCGCGGGTGGAGGACCTGGCCGAGAGTTTCAAGAAGGGCGAGCCTCGCTGGGCCCAGCTCAACGACCTTGTCGCGGACATCTACGGACTGTCCCGGTATGACCGGGACCTGATAGCCGACGCGCTCGAGTTGGAGAACCCTTATTACTCGTCAAAGGTCCGTGCGCTCGAGCCGGTCCGCGCCAACGACGCCGCCGTCCAGACCTTCGCACACAAGTTGGCCGCCATCGTTTCCGAAGTCGAAGACGCCTCGATCTCGGGCGCGCCCTACTCCGTCAATGCCAACGGCGACGGCGCATGGCAATTCGTCCGGCTCACCGCCGGCGAGCAGAGGCCTCTCAACGGCGATCACGTCCGCGCGCTTCTGCAGCGCGTGTCAGACGCCTTGATGTCCTCGGAGATCAGGCTTCAGCTGGGGGCGGGCGACTGGCTGATCGGCCGGCTGCGACAGCGCCGGTACTGGTCCGGCAGCCAGGCTCGCCTGCTCGCGCTCGATCTGATCGAGCACGGCCTGTTTGCCCCATCGGACCGTTGATCGAAGCGCTGCATGTCCTTCGATCTCGGAAAGCCCCCAGAAGGACCGCCGCCTTATCAGCCCTGGACTTCACGGCACCTGAAGATCGTCGAGCGTGCGATCGTCGTTGCGTGGCAGCAGCTCCTGGCGTCCTCGGAGTTCGTGACGTGGGCGGCGTCCGCGGTCGAACGGGACATCACGGTCAAGCTGCAGGCGCGGCTGATCCAACTGCTCAACACCGGTGAGGTCCATGGCTTCACCGCCGCGGCGTTTTCCCCACCGATCCGAGGACAGGAGGTCGACGACTATTCGGGAAAAGACAAAGAGAAGCGGCCCGACCTGACCTTCCTGCGACTGGCGGCAAGGCCCGTGTCTAACCATCACGCCCAGTTCTACGAGTGCAAGGTTATCGGCCGCGGGCGCACGGTCGACGACTATCACAACGACGGCATCATGCGCTTTGTGGACGGTCGCTACGCATGGGGCATGGCTCACGCCGGGATGATTGCCTATGTGTCGCCGCCTCCACCCTTGATGGCGTCCACCGCATTGGAGAGCTGCTGGACCAAGGCCCGCCAGAAGTTGCGTCTCGCCGGCCTTCCGGCAAGCCCCCTGAAGCTGGACCAGACCGCAAGCCACCCGATTGCGATCAGCGTGCATTCAAGAGGCTTCAGGCTGTCCAATCTAAGGCCGCCTGGCGACATCACGCTTCGGCATCTTTGGCTTCCGACGCTGCCATAGGGCGGTATCGCGAACTTCGCCCGTGGCAGAGCGCTCGTTTTCAACGACGCAAGCCTCAAAGACCGCTTTTCTCGAAGCCGGCCACTGGCTTCCCGGACATGAAGGACCCCACCCAGTCTGAAGCGGTCACCCACCGACGCTGCATCCGGCCTAAAAGGATCCACCGGTGCAGTACCAGCGGGATGACGCTTCCGGACCGGAAGCAGCCGCGCGCAGTGGTTAGCTGAGGGAGCCCAATCGGCTGCTCCGCTCTGAAACCGCGCTGCTCAGGTCGCAGGTGGTTCGCACGCATGCACGGCTGCTCAGCACTGCTGGCGGCTACGTTCCCACCAGGGGACACACAATCGCTCGACGTCAACTAAGCGACCCGCGCCGCCAGGCCACCCGCTCGCCCGTGCCCCAGATCATCTCAACTGCCTTCGTCGAGCGTGCCAGCGAACAGCTGCCCTGGTTCGCCGTGGTGCTGCTGGTTTCAATAGCCATCACGTCCCTGGTTTCCGGCGAGCGCCGCCGCCGGCTTGGCCTCGCCAGGTTCCTGCTCGGCTACCTGTGCATCGCGGCCTTGCCGCTGTTCAGCGTGATCGTGCTGCGGTCGGCGCTGCGCGAGGGACTGGAACAAGCCGGCCACGGTTGGTGGGCCGCGTTGTGGCTCAGCCTGTTCGGGATGGTGACCTTCATCGTCGTCGCGCAATGGGTCGTGCGCCGCATGCCACCGACCCGCGGGTGGCTGCGAGACTATCGCCAGGCTGGCCGCGACATCTGGCGCGATCGGCTGGCACGCTGGTTCGGCATCCGCTCGCGCGATCGATGACGCGTTCTGACCACCGACGCGGCGAGTTGGCAAGCCGCACAGCAGCCGCGGTTCCGTCGCAGATCGGCGGGCGTTGGATCGGAAGTCGCGGGCGGCGTATGCTTGCCACCGTCTTGGCTTCAAGGAAGTGCTGTGCACGATCATCTCTGGCGAGACAACTGGATCGAGTTCAAGGCGCGCGTGATGGCGCAATGGGAACACCTCACCCACCACGAGCTGGACGCCGCAGCGGATAAGCGCGAACACGTTCTCAGGCACATCGAGCTTCACGAGGGTGTTGATCGGCCGGAGGCGGAACGGCGTTTGCGGGACATCGAATCGAAGGGCTGACAGCGCGAGCACGCAACGTCAGTCGCACGGCCTGCAGGCAACACGGGTGGAGTTGCTCGGTGCGGCTTCATCGACATGCACATCACTGCCGGTCGACTTGGGCGGCAAGAAATCGGTCACCCTGGCCGGGAGCGGCCGTCGTTCCAGGAACCCACCTCAACGGTCGAGAACGTGTCCGCGTACAGACGCCCGGTCACTCGAGCGTAAAGCCGACTTTCAGCGTCACCTGCCAATGGGCCACCTTGCCGTTGTGAATGTGGCCGCGCGTTTCGACCACCTCGAACCACTGCATGTTGCGGACGGTCTCGTTGGCTTTCGCGATGGCCGTGTTGACGGTGTCCTCGATCCCGGACGTGGACGATCCGGTGAGTTCCAGCGTTTTGTAGACGTGATTGGACATGGCACCTCCTGAGCGCCCCAACGCGGCCTTGTCGTGGACGGACTGGCGATTTCGCTGGCGGCAGGCACAGTATGTCCGCTACCAATCCAGAGCTGCCCGTCAATGCTCACTGCGCCACGGGGCTTACGAATAGAAGCATCGGCATTGGAGCCGCTCCGTCCCGAAGTGCAGAATCGCTGGCACGAGGGCTCCTTGCTCCGAGTGGAGACCGTATGAACATCGAACAGCGACTGGAGTCCATGGGCCTCGAGTTGCCCGCCCCCCTGCAGGCACCCACCGGCGTGTCGGTACCGTTTGCATGGGCTCGGCAGTACGGCGACCGGGTCTACCTCTCGGGTCACGGGCCGCTTGCGACTGACGGCACGCTGCTCGGACCCATGGGTCGGGTAGGTGCAGAGATTTCGGCTGAACAGGCTTGCATCGCAGCGAAGGCGGCGACGCTTGCACTGCTTGCGAGCCTGCGCAGAACCATCGGCGACCTCGATCGTGTCGCCGCCTGGCTGACGCTCTCCGGGATGATCAACGTCGCCCCCGGATTCACTCAGACGACCGGCGTGATCAATCCAAGCTCCGAGCTGTTGCTGGAGTTGTTCGGTTCCGAGATCGGTACCCATGCCCGCACCGCCATCGGCATGGCGCAACTTCCGATGGACCTTCCCGTCGTCTTAGCTGCGGAGGTGGCGATTCGGACGTGAGCTTTTCCACTCCTCGATGACTGGCTCGGCGACGTCTTCGGCCACCCGTGACCGCCTGGAGGCATGTCTGCTCATGGCCGGAAACAGACATGCGCAACCCAACGCTTCCGACGCGACACCGGCCGGCATGCAACGACATGGCCCGCCTGAACGATAAAGGGTAAGGGAATTTATTTTTTCGTGCTCTTGCGAGCGGTGTCGCGCCATCGTTGATCTGGTGAACGACGGAGCTCGCCTGCAATTCTCTCGCCGACGCGCAGGACGCTTGTGTGAAATAGCGGTCGTCGCGGCCGCAGGCGAATCAGGAATGCCTGCTGGCGACGTCGTCGCGGCTCGGCGAGAGTACGCAGCACACCTCGGAGTCGAACTCTCGGGTAACACGCAGAACGGCGAGCGTCCTGGGCACATCGAGTGGGCCGTCGCAAACAACAATCACGTTCCGGACCCCGTTCAGCCAGTCAACCTGGGTTCAGCTGTGCCGCTGCAAGTCGATGGCCGCTTCTTTATCGTCAGGCGTCCTGATGGTGCGACGCTGATGGAAGGCGCATTGCAGCGGGTCATGGGCTCTGAATACGAGCGTAACGCCGCGGCGCGTACTGCGTGTATTGCGGCGCACGGGTGCGAGTGCGCAGTTTGCCGCTTCTCTTTCGAGAAGGCCTACGGTGCCATGGGAGCTGGGTTCATTCACGTGCACCACCTGACACCGCTGGCCTCGCAGGGCGAGAACCATGCGGTCGATCCCGTTCGCGACTTGATTCCTGTGTGTCCGAACTGTCATGCCATGCTGCATCGCCAGGATCCGCCACTGGAGCCACAGAAACTGCGCGAGCTGATGCACGGATGATCCCTTGCGATCCGGCGGGCGGCTGAAGTGGAACGGCAGGGCTCCGTAGAGGCGTTCGACGTCCGCTTCCGACCCGAAGCAGCCGTATCGAAGGGCGCCGGCACCGTTCGTCTTCCGCCGAATTCAGGCGCTGCAGCTCGCCGCATCATGAGCCATCGAGCTCGAAGGGCGGGACCGTGCGGCCGTCGATGTCCGTGAAGCCATACTCCAGGGCCAGGTCCCCCACGCGAAGGACGCGGCCTGTCTTTTCGAGGACGCGCGGATCGGCCGCCAACGCGGCGATGGCACGGCCTACGTAACGAGGCGATTCGGTACCCGCCAATTCGGGACGCTCTCGCCAGCCTGCCTCATCGGTGTGGTGGCCCGCGAGAACGAACTCGGTGCGCATCCAACCCGGCGATACGGCCACCGAGGCTACGTTGTGCGGCTTGAGTTCCTGCGCCATGCCGAAGGCGAGCCTCGTCATGGAGGCTTTGGCCAAGTCATAGAACAGATTTCCAGCGAGATAACGATCGCGGTCCCAGAAGGTGGTGGTGACGATCAGTCCCTGCCGCTGGCGCACCAGAATGGGAGCCGCCAGGCGGCTGGCCAGCAGATGATTCCGCACCCCACGGTCGAACATCGCATCCCAGAGTTCCATCGGCCGCTGCCAGAAGGGTGCTTGGAAGATGCCGTCGAACTTCTCGTGCCCGCCCCACGCGTTATTGACCAGAACGTCCAGGCGGCCCTGCTCGCGTTCAACCTGCCGAAACAGGTCTGCCACCTGCTCCTCGCTGGTATGGTCGCATCGGACCGCGATGCCGTGACCGCCGGCACGCGTCACCTCTTCGGCCGTCTCGTCGACGCTGCCTGGCACCTGCTGCATCCCCGAGAGGCTCACGATCTCGCCGTAGCTTCGCGCCGGCGCGCCGCGCGTGCTGCGCCCGGTAACGTAGACCGTGGCGCCGGCTGCGCCCAACTCAATGGCGACTCCGCGCCCGGCCCCGCGACTCGCGCCAGTGACCAGGGCCACGCAGTTCTTCAATGCGGCCATGCCTTGCTCCTTTTCGAATGCATGTGCCAAATGGTGGTCGCGCTTTAGGTAGGCGTCTTGGAAAAACCCGAAACGGAACGCTGCAAGAACTGGCCGGGGGTTAGCCCGCAGAGCGCTTGAAACTCGTTGATCAAGTGCGACTGATCGTAGAAGCCGGTCTCCAGGGCAAGTTCGGTCCATTGCTTGGGACCTGGCAGACGCAGTAGCCTCAGGCATTCGTGCACCCGCATGAGCCTGCGCCAAGCGGCCGGCGACAAGCCGAGCTGGGAGCGGAAGATCTGCTGCAGGCGGCGCTCACTGATGCCGACCGCGGCGGCCACGACGCGCATCGACCGTGCATGACCGTACGACCGAAGCAGGGCCGCCGCGCGCGTGGCCTTGCGTCGCTCCTCGCCGCCGGTGTCCCTTGTCATGCGCTGCAAGGCCGCGCATAGGATGCGCGCGCGCTCGTCGTCGCCGCTCGGTTCACGCACTAGGCCGCACAAGCCGCGATGGGCTGCAGCCACCAAATCGTCCCAGGCGACCACCTTCTCGGCGAGTTCGTGGGCCGGGATGCCGAAAAGCATGAACGCCGCCCCAGGCTGCAACGTGACGGACAGGCCCGACAGGTTTCCGGTCATCGACAGCAAAACGGGGCGTGCACTCGGACCGACAACCTGCGCCCGGCCGGAGCCAAAATCAAGGATGAGGCGCAATGCGCCATCAGGCACCACGCGCTCGCTGACCACTGCACCGGCGGGCAGGCGCTCGTCATAGGCGATCAAATGCGCCACCTGCCCGCGCAACGCCGCCGGTACTGCAAGTTCGCGCATGACGCCGGCCGGGACCGTCGTCTCCGGCGCGTACAGCGGGTCGCCGTCGAGTCGCAGGTAGAGCCGCTCATGGTGCATCGCGGAAAGGATAGCAAGGCGCTCGCTCCCATCGAAAGGGGCTGCACGGCCCAGGCGAGCAACCGGTCCCGGCAGGACGGCTGCAACTGGCCGCAAGCGGCCGTTGTTGCCTTCATGGAAGACAGGCACTTCCCCGGTGGCGTTACACCGAGCCGCGGGGGGCCGGTGATACTGTGCCTCATGAAACACGTGACGCTTCCCAGTGGCGACCTCGTCGCGGCTCTCGGCCAGGGTACGTGGCACATCGGCGACGAACCGGCCCGCCGCCGGGAAGAAATCGACTGCTTGCGCCGCGGCATCGACCTGGGTCTGACGCTAATCGATACCGCCGAGATGTATGGGGACGGCCGTTCGGAGGCACTTGTTGGAGAGGCCATCGAAGGCCGTCGCCATGAAGTCTTCATCGTGAGCAAGGTCTATCCGCACAACGCGTCGCGCCGCTCGATGCACATCTCCTGCGACAACAGCCTGAAGCGTTTGCGGATCGACGCAATCGACCTGTACCTGCTGCACTGGCAAGGCAACGTGCCGCTGGCGGAGTCGGTGGAGGCCTTCGAAGCGTTGCGGCGCGCCGGCAAGATACGGCACTGGGGTGTGAGTAATCTCGACACTGCGCTCATGCGCGAGCTGCACGATCTGCCTGCCGGCGCGGCGGTGCAGACCGATCAGGTTCTCTACAACCTCGGGCGGCGCGGTATCGAATGGGACCTGCTTCCATGGCTTCGTGAGCGCCGCATTCCCGTGATGGCTTACTCGCCACTCGAAGAGGGCCGGCTTGTGCGGCGGCGCGGGCTGGCGGAGTTCGCGAAGCGCCATGGGATGACACCAGCGCAAGTGGCAATCGCGTGGCTGCTGGCCTGTGACGACGTGATCGCGATCCCCAAGACTGCTAGCCGCAAGCGGCTTGAGGAGAATGCCCTGGCGCTGGAACACCCGCTGACGACAGCGCAGCTGCACGAACTCGACGGGCACTTCCCCCCGCCGACGCGGCCTTCCCCACTCGAGATGATCTGAGTCGCGAGTTTTTCAAGCGGGCAACGACGACAGCGACTTATAGAAGTCTGCTTCTGGCCGGAAGCGGCCGCGCACAGTGGTTCGCTGAGGGAACCCAATCGGTTGTTCCCCATGCGAGTGCTGCCCTCCGTTCGAATGCGAAAGAAAGATTCAAAAACCCGCTGCTCAGTTCGCAGGTGGTTCGCTCGCATGCACGGCCGCTCAGCACTGCTGGCGGCTACGTTCCCACCAGGGGACACACAATCGCTCTACGTCAACGACGCGACCCCGACCCGCGGGTGGCTGCGGGACTATCGTCAGGTCGGCCGCGACATCTGGCGCGATCGGCTGGCACGCTGGTTTGGCATCCGCTCGCGCGATCGATGACGTTCTGAACACAACGCGGCGGGTTGGCAAGGCGAGCACCGTACAGCAGCCGCGGTCCCGTCTCGCGCGTTCTCGGGGCGACAGTCGTGAGCCAGCAGGCAGCGCCTGTCATAGGCCTCGCCTAGCGCGTACGCGCGTGAATCGCAAGCGGCACACACCAGAGCGCTTGCCGTGTGGAACGCGGCGTGTGCAGGTGTGCCAGTTGGAGAGCCGCAGGGCCGAGCCTTCAGTGGGGCAAGCCCAGCGAATCAGCGCACTTGAGCAGTTGCTCGAGGCGACCTTCGACCCGCAAATCCGGTACCAACTGCTGCACCGCACCGCGTCCGCACTGCTGACCGCAGCGGATTTTCATGCGCCCACCGCCGTGATGGTCGTGCATGCCTGGAACGCCACACCCCAGCAGCGCGTCGACTTGGAGCGCTTCTGCACGGCCATGGAAGCCGACGCCCTCGCGCCCGGCGTCTGGCGAACGCGACGCGCAGGTCGCACGCTGTTCATGGCTTGGTGCGATGGAGATCCGCGGCACACACGAACGATCCTGCCGGATGACGACGGTGCGCTCTGCACCGCGGGGTGATCGATCGCTCTCTCACCCGTTCACGCCGCGAGCCGCCCGCCTTGGTCCAGCTCAGCGGGCGTGGGCGCATCCGGCATCGCCGCAGGCCCGTGCTGCATCCCGTGCCGCAGCGGTTCCGCCGCAGGAGCGAGGTAGCGTGCATCGAGCTCGGCCAGCGTGCGGGCGCCGAGCAGGGCCTGCCCTCGGTCGATTTCGGCGTGCATGATCTCCAGCGCACGCTCCACCCCACGCTGCCCCGCCGCGGCGGCGGCGAACAGCATGGGACGGCCGCTGAAGGTGCAAGCGGCGCCAAGCGCCAGCGCCTTGAGCACGTCCGTGCCCCGGCGGATACCTCCATCGAGCAGCAGGGGGAGATCGCGCACCGCCTCGCGCACCGCCGGGAGCGCATCGAGGGGGGCCACGGTCCCATCGAGCTGGCGGCCCCCATGGTTGGAGAGAACCACGCCATCGGCGCCGAGCGCGCCATACTGCGCCGCGTCCTCGGGGCTGATCACGCCTTTCACGACCAGTGTCCGGCTCCAGCGGCTGCGGATGAAGCGGAAGTCGTCCCAGGACAGGGGCGGGTGCGCGGGCCCCGTGGGTAGTTCGGTCACGCGGTTGAGCGGCACGGCGTCCTGGTTCTCCATGCGCGGGATGCCGCCGGCGAAGAAGGTGCGCGCGGCCGTGCCAAGCAGCCAGCGCGGGTGCGTGAGTGCATCGACCACGAGCCGCGGCCCCGGGCGCACGGGAATGGAGAACCCGTGGCGCAGGCTGAGCTCGCGGCTCGGCGCCACCGGCGTGTCGACCGTCAGCACCAGCACCTGGCAGGCCGTGCGTTGCAGCCGGTCCAGCAGCCGGCCGACGCGCATGCGGTCGCCGTCGACATAGGCCTGGAACCAGGCCTGCGGCCAGGCCTCGAAGATGCGCTCCATCGGGGTCAGCGACGCACCGCTCAGGATGTACGGCACGCGCGCCGCGGCTGCCGCGCGCGCCATCGCGACGTCGGCATCGAAGGAGAACAGCGCGCTCACGCCAAGCGGCGGGATGCCGCAAGGCGAGGCGAAGGGCTGGCCGAACAGCGTGAGGTCCTGCCGGCGCACCGGCCCGGCGGACAGCGTGCGCGGCACCAGCGACCAGCGGTCGAATGCCGCGCGGTTGTTGGCGACGGACCATCCGTCGGCCGAGCCGCCGGCCACGAAGCCGTACAGCCCACCGGGCAGCCTCGCCCGCGCGGCCGTCTCGAAGTCGTGCAGGCTGAGGAAGCGCTCGGACAGGTTCATGGCGCGCGATGATACGCAGGCGTGCCCCGGGATAATCCGCCGATGACCGAACGCCTGGACCTCCTCACGCTGCGGGTGGTGGTCGCCGTGGCCGAGTCGGGATCGATCAGCGCCGGCAGCGACCGGCTGCAGCTCGCAGTGGCGGCGGCCAGCGCGCGCATCTCCTCCCTGGAAGCGGCGCTGGGCGTGCGCATCTTCGAGCGCTCCCCGCGCGGCGTGAAGCTCACGCCGGCGGGGCACATGCTGGTGCAGCGCGGCCGCGAACTGCTGGGCGACGCCGACCGGCTGGCCACCGACCTGCGCGACTGGAGCCTGGGCCTGGCGGGCCACGTGCGCATGCTGGCCAACGCGTCGGCGCTGCTGGAGGTGCTGCCGCCGCGGCTGGAGGCGTTCATGCGCAGCCACCCGCGCATCCACGTCGAGGTCGAGGAGCGCATCAGCCCGGAGATCGTCGTCGCCCTGCTCGACGGGCGTGCCGACATCGGCGTGGTGGACGCCGCCATGCCCACGCAGGGACTCGAGTTCCTTCCCTTCTTCCAGGACGACCTGTGCGTGGTGCTGCCGGCCGCGCACCCGCTCGCCGGCGAGCGCGCGGTGCACCTCGACCAGCTGGTGTCGGAGAACTTCATCGTGCTGGCCGGGGCCAACGCGGTCACGACGCGGCTCTTCAAGGCCGCCGCTTCCCTGCGCACGCCGATCAACGTGCGCATGCAGATGCGCAGCTTCGACGCCGCATGCCGCATGGTCGCGGCCGGCCTCGGGGCGGCCGTGCTGCCGATGCAGGCGATCGCACCGCAGCTCGCCCACCTGCCTTTGAAGGCGGTGCCGGTGGTGGAGGACTGGGCGCGCCGCACCCATTTCCTGGCGCTGCGCGCCGACCGGCAGGCCTCGGCCGTGGTGCGCACGCTGGCCGAGGCGCTGCGCGCTTCACCCGGGTAAACCCAGGGATTTCGCCGATCGCGAAAGGCACTTTCGCCGCGGGCCGCTTGCCGGAGGCTGGGCACGCCCGCAGACTGGGCGGATGAAGATCGCCGCCGTCCGCGCCACCCCGCTCAACCTCCCCGTCACCATGGGCCAGGGCGCCCGCGCCAAATCCACATCGCTGTCCCTGTGCCTGGTGGATGTCGAACTCGACGACGGCCGCATCGGCACCGGCATGACCGCCATCACCGAGGAAGAGGTCGTCGCCTCCATCGTCAACGAGGTCGCGAGCCACGCCCTGGTGGGGATGGATCCGCTGCGGCACGAGCAGCTCTGGGACAGGCTGTACTGGCTGTTGACGCCGCGCGGCCAGTCCGGCTACGCGAGCCACGCCATCGCGGCCATCGACCTGGCGCTGTGGGACCTGAAGGGCCAGGTCCTGGGACAGCCGGTGTGGCGCCTGTTCGGCGGCGCGCGCGCGCAGGTTCCCGTCTACGCGACCTTCGGCTTCGCCTTCTTCGACCGCGAGGAGCTCGCGGCGGCGGCGCGGGACTGGGTGGGGCGCGGCTTCAAGCGCCTGAAGATGACGGTGGGCCATCATGCGCTGCAGCGGCGCGACGAGCCGAGGCCGCTGGCGGAGGTCATCGCCGAGGACGTCAAGCGCATCGAGGCGGTGCGTTCCGCCGTCGGCCCGGACGTGCAGATCTTCATCGACGCCAACTGCAGCCTGGACTATTTCCACGCCTCGGCGCTGGCGCAGCGCATCGAGGACCTGGGCATCGCGTTCTTCGAGGAACCGGTGTCGCAGAACGACATCCCCAACATGGCGAAGCTGCGCGCGAAGACGCGTATCCCGCTGGCCGCCGGCCAGAACGAGGGACTCGCCAGCCGCTTCCGCGACATGCTGGTGGCGCAGGCCGTGGACGTGGTGCAGCCCAATGCCTGCATCACCGGCGGCTACACGCAATGCCTGCGCATCGCCGGCATGGCCCAGGCCTTCAACGCGCAGTTCGCCAATGGCGGCGCCTGGCCGCACCACAACATGCACCTGCACGCGGGCCTGGCCAACGGCTCGCTGGTGGAATACCACTCGGTGGCCGTCGAGGTCTGCAAGCAGGTGTTCGACGGCCTGCCCGAACCCACGCAGGGCATGCTGGCCTTGCCCGAGACGCCGGGCCTGGGTTTCCGGCCCAACCGCGAGCGCGTGGCCGAACTCGCCAAGCGCCCGGGATCGCGCGGCGTCGGCAAGGCTTGATGACCAACCCCCGGCTTTATAGAGGAGACAAGAGATGACCCTTTCCCTGACCCGCCGCGTGGTGATCGCGGCCGCCTTGGCATCGGCCGCCCCGCTGGCGCTCGCCCAGGCCTTCCCCAGCAAACCGGTGCGCATCCTCGTCGGCTACTCCGCCGGTGGCGGCGTCGACGCGCTCGCCCGCCTGCTGGCCCAGAGCCTGTCCACCAGCCTGGGGCAGCAGGTGATCGTCGAGAACCGCGCCGGCGCGGCCGGCCTGATCGCCGCCGAGGTCGCCTCGACGGCGCCGGCCGACGGCCACACCCTGCTGATGGGCGAGAGCGGCCTGCTGATCGCGCCGCACCTGAAGGAGAAGGTGACCCTCGATCCGCTGAAGGCGTTCACGCCGGTGGCGGGCGCCTTCCTGGCGCCGCTGATGATCGTGGCCAACAACGACCTGCCCGCGGGCGACCCGAAGGCATTCATCCAGCTGCTGAAGTCCAACCCGGGCAAGTACTCCTACGCCACCTCGGGCGTCGGCACCGTGCACCACCTGGGCTTCGAGCTGATGAAGAACCGCACCGGCGCCTTCGCCGTGCACATCCCGTATCGCGGCGCCGCGCAGATCGTGCCGGACGTGATGAGCAACCAGGTGCCGATCGGCGTCGTGAGCGCGACCGCCGGCATGGCGCAGGCGCGCGCGGGCAAGCTGAAGGCGATCGCCCTCATGAGCAAGGCCAAGCTGCCCGGCGCCGAAGACGTGCCGACGCTGGCCGAAGCCATTCCCGAATTCGATGCCGCGCCGCGCCTCATGCTGCTGGCGCCCGCGGGAACCCCGGCCGCCATCGTGCAGCAGCTGTCGGAAGCCACCCGCAACGCGCTGGCCCGGCCCGAAATGACCCAGGCGCTGGCCAAGCAGGGCGCCATCCCCGCCTACATGCCGCCGCCCGAGCTGGCCCGCGACATGGCGCGCGAATCGGCCGAATGGCTGAAGGTCATCAAGGCCCAGAAGATTTCGGCGGAATGATGGCCGCTGCTCCAGTCATCGGACTGGTGGTGCCGCCCGCGCAGGGCCAGGTCCCACAGGACGGCCCCACCCTGTATGGCGAGCGCTACCGCTTCGTCGCGCGCGGCCTCGGGATCGGCGGCGTGTCGCCGGAAGGCTTCGCGCCGGTGGTCGACCGCATCGTCGAGCGCGCCGTCGAACTGCGCGAGGCGGGCGCCGAGGTCATCTCGATGATGGGCACCTCGATCAGCTTCTACCGCGGCCCCGACTTCACCGAGTCGCTGCGGCGCGCCATGGAGGAAGCCACCGGCGTGCCCTGCACGACGATGAGCCATGGAGTCGTGCGGGCCCTGCGGCATCTGGGCGTGACGCGGGTGGCGGTGGCCACCTCCTACATCGACGAATTGAACGCCAAGCTCGCGGCTCACCTCGCGCACGCGGGCATCACCGTGACCGCGATCGAGGGCCTGTCCATCACGGCCGTGAAGGAAGTCGGCGAGGTCAGCACGCAGGCGCTGGTCGAGTTGGGCCGCAGGGTGTTCACGCAGGACCGGTCCGCCGAGGGCATCTTCATCTCCTGCGGCGGCCTGCTCACGCTCGACGCGATCCGGCAGCTGGAAGACGAACTGGGCGTGCCGGCAACCGCCAGTTCGCCGGCGGGGTTCTGGGACGTGGTCCGCCTGGCCGGCGGCGACCCGTCCAGCCCTGGCTTCGGGCGCCTGTTCGAGGCTGGGTAAGTTCTGCGTCTCGCGAGAGAAAGGCAGACCCCCGCACCATGCGTCCCGCATTCGATCTCTATTGGTCCTTCCGATCGCCGTACTCGTATCTCGTCACCGATCGCGTGTTCGCTCTGGAGCGCCAGTACGACGTGCAGGTCAACGTGCGGATCGTGATGCCACTGGCGGTGCGGGATCCGGACTTCTTCAAGCGGGCAGACCCGCTGCTGACCCGGTACGTCGCACTCGATGCGCCGCGCGTTGCCGAGTTCATCGGTGTCCCCTTCCGGTGGCCGCGACCCGATCCGGTCACCATCGACCCCGTCACGCTCGAATTCGCGGCGCATCAGCCGTACATCGGGCGGCTCTCCCGCCTCGGGGTCGAAGCCGTGCGACAGGGGCGAGGCCTTCCGTTCATCCGCGAAACGTCCCGGCTCATTTGGGGCGGACAAGTCCGCGACTGGCACCAGGGCGATCATCTCGCGTCGGCTTCGCGGGCGGCCGGATTGACCCTGCAGGCGCTCGAGGCCGCCATCGCTGCGCCGGACGCAGACCACGACTCGGAGATCCAGCGCAACCAGATCGCCCTGCGCGAGGTGGGCCACTGGGGCGTGCCGACGATGGTGCTCGGCGGCGAACCGTTCTTCGGCCAGGACCGCTTCTCCATGCTCGTCGATCGGCTGAAGCGCGCAGGCATGCGCGAGAGAGCTTCACCCACCGTCTGATCGGCTGGTGACGTTCCAGCCCTCCATGGAGTGCGCAGGCGTCGCCCGCCTTCGACGGGCCCCGGTCCGTTCGTGGCCTGCGAGGACGAACTCGGTGCGCATCCAACCCGGCGATATGGCCACCGAGGCCACGTTGTGCGGCCTGAGTTCCTGCGCCATGCCGAAGGCGAGCCTCGTCATGGAGGCTTTCGCCAGGTCATGGAACAGGTTGCCAGCGAGGGAGCGGTCGCGGTCCCCGCAGGTGGTGGTGACGATCGGTCTTCTCCTCGCCGAGGCGTCTTCAAGGATGAGGCGCAGTGCGCCATCTGCCCGTCGAGGTACACCTTGTTCGCCACAAGCCCGCACAGAACGGGAAGGAGGGGCGGCGGCAAGCCGCCCGGTTCATTCGTCGCGCCCGCGGGTGTCCACACGGGGAATCGCCAGCAGCATCTTCACCAGGTCGGTCTGCCGGGTGACGCCGGTCTTATGCAGGATCTCCCGGATCTGCGCGCGCACCGTGTTGATCGAGACCGCGCGCGAGAACGCGATCTCTTTCGCGCTCAGGCCGTCGATCAGCATCAAGGCCACCGCCGATTCGGCCGGACTGAAGCCGAACAACTGCGCCAAAGTCTGCGCGGGAACGGACTCGTTGTTGGCACGATTGGCGTAGACCAAACTGGCTCCGGCAAACCCCGGCAGCGGAACCACCCGGATCAACCAGAATCCCGCCGGCGTTCGCACGGAGAAGGCGCAGCCGCTGCCCCCCATCGAAGCGCCTGCCGCCGCCGCGAACCGTTCGACGGTGCCGACATCGCGCGAGGACAGGTGGCCATGGTGCAGCGTGAACGGTTCCTGGGACCGCAGCGCCCGCTCCGCAGCCGCATTGGCCATCAGCAGCTTGCCTCGATGGTTGATCGCGAACACCGGTGCGTCCAGCCGGTCCAGCGCCGCCAGTGACAGCACGCCGTTGATCTGCGATGCACGAAGCTCGGCCGACAGCGCAGCGGCGCGGCCGACGTGGGACGACAGGCGCCGGAACAGCTCAGCACTGGCCTGGTCGAAGGGACGGTGGTCGCCCGGACGCTGCACGCCCAGCAAGGTCACGCTCGTGCCGTCGGCGTGCACCTTGCCCCCGGCGACATGGCGGATGCCGTTGCGGATGGCGAAGTCCATGTACTCCGGCTCCGGCGTGGTGGCCGGATCGAACAACTCGGGCCGGTCGAGCCAGCTTCCCACCGCGGCCTGGCGCGTCAGCCGGTGCGAAGGGTCCAGGGCCCAGTAGTACTCGTTGTAGCGACGCTGGGCATCGGGGTCGTGGTTCAGCGCCCTCAGCTCGATCAGGCCATCCATGCGCGGAGGCTGGCGCAGGATGGCCACGCGCGGACTGTCGAAGGCCGTTGCAATGGCGCCCAAGGCGTCCGGCCAGCGTGATTCGTCCGCGACGGCTTCATACAGGCGGTCGATGGCTTCGTGCGCCGCCTGCTCCTGGGCCTGATTCATGCGTCACCTCACCGGATGGATCGGCGCATTCTGGAGCGGTGGTGCTGCAACAGGCAAGCACTGTTCCTGCTCAGTTGCGGGCCTGGCACGGGGCAAGATAGTTGGAACAGCTATGAAAGCTGGTACGAACCACCTGCACCCGGATCATTCATCTTGATGATGCGCGGGCGGGAAGACCGCACGTACTCTGCGCCTTCTTCTTCGCCCTGCAGCCTCATCGATATGCGACCGATCCTCCGGCACCTGCGCCAGCCCGTGGTCCATGCGGCGGTCTTCTCCCTGTTCATGAACCTGCTGATGCTGATCCCGGCGGTGTTCATGCTGCAGGTGTTCGACCGGGTGCTCGTCTCACGCAGCACGGACACGCTGCTCGTGCTCGGAGTGGGCGCCGCCCTGGGCCTGGCCATGCTGCTGCTGCTGGACTACGTGCGGGCCAGGCTGCAAGGTCTGGCCGGGGCGATGCTGTCCGAATCCTTGACGCCGACGGTCGCGGCGATCGCCGTGGCCCGCCGGGCCCGGTCGAGCGGTCCGTCCGGCATCGAGTCGCTGCGCGACATCGGCACCTTGCGGGCGGCGTTCTCCGCACAGGGGCTGCTCGCGCTGCTCGATGCGCCGTGGATGGCGGTCTACGTGGCCCTGATCTGGCTGGCCCATCCGTACCTGGGGATGATCGCGCTGGCCTCTTCGCTCCTGCTCATCGCGCTGGCCCTGGTCGCCGACCTGTCCACCCGCAGCCGGATCGAGGCGCTGGCTCGGTGCCAGGCCTCGGCCAGCCGCTACCTGGAGTCCTCGCTGGCCAACGCCGAAGTGATCCACACGCTGGGGATGACCGGTGCGCTCGTCACGCGGTGGCGGCGGATGATGGACGAGGCCGGGCGGATCCAGCCGTCCGCATCGCACCGCACCGTGGCCATCGCCGCGCTGACCCGGACGCTGCGGCAAGGCGTGCAGATCCTGATGCTGGCGGTGGGCGCGTGGCTGGTCATCAGCGGCCGGGCCTCGCCCGGGGTGACCATCGCCTGCACCATCCTGCTCGGTCGCGCGCTCGCCCCGGTCGAGCAACTGACCGGCAGCTGGAAGCTGCTCACCGAGGCGCGCGCGGCCTGGCGGCGGATCACCGCCCTGCTCGACGGCGCGCGGGCCGAAGCGCCGGCCATGCCGCTGCCGGCGCCCACGGGACGGCTGTCCGCGCAACAGCTCACCTTCCGCGCGCCCGGGCAGGACCGGCTGCTGGTCGCTGGCGTCTCGTTCCAGCTGGAGCCCGGCGAATCGATGGCCATCCTCGGGCCCAGCGGCGCGGGCAAGTCATCCCTGCTGCGGCTGCTGAGCGGCGTCTGGCAGCCCTGCGCCGGCATCGTGCGCCTGGACGGCTCCGACCTGGCGCAGTGGTCCCGCGCGGACGTCGGGCCCTGGCTCGGCTACGTGCCACAGGACGTCGAGCTGTTCGCCGGCACGGTGGCCGAGAACATCGCCCGCCTGGGCGAGGTCGATGGCGACATGGTGGTTCAGGCCGCCACCCGTGCCCATGTGCACGAGATGATCCAGGGCCTGCCGAATGGCTACAACACGGTGATCGATCCGCTGGGCCCCACCTTGTCGCCGGGGCAGCGCCAGCGCATCGCCCTGGCGCGCGCCTTGTATGGCGACCCCCGCGTGCTGATCCTGGACGAGCCCAACTCCAACCTCGACGGCGCCGGCGAGCAGGCCCTGGCGCAGTGCCTGAGGAGCCTGAAGGGCCGGGTGACCACGCTGGTGGTCACGCACCGCACCGCGCTGCTGCAGCAGGTCGACAAGATGCTGGTGATCGAGGGCGGCCGGCCGCTGCACTGCGGGCCGGTCGCGCAGGTCCTCAAGGCCATGCAGGCGCAGCAGGCATCCGGGGCCAAGGTGGTGACCATGCCGATGCCGGCCGTCTCGCCGGGACTGGCCGCGGGGGGCGCGCAATGACCGCCGCCCTCCACCTCCCGGCCGGCCCCCAGGCGGATTCCGTGACGGCCCACCAGCGGGCCGCTGCCCGCTTCGCGCGCGTGGGCATGCTGGTGCTCCTGCTCGGTGCGTGCCCGGCGGCCGCGTGGCTGGCGCTGGCGCCGCTCGCGTCGGCCGTGGTGGCCCAGGCCCATGTGAAGGTCGACCTGGACCGGCGCCCGGTGCAGCATGCCGAAGGCGGCATCGTGCGCGAGGTGAAGGTGCGCGACGGCCAGCGTGTGCGCCGGGGCGAGGCCCTCATCGTGCTGGGCGACGTGGGGGTGGCCGCCGACGTCGACCGGCTCGCCTACCGCGAGCTCGCCGAGCGCATCGGCGCCGTGCGGCTCGCGGCCGAGCAGGCCGGCCTGGAGCGGCTCGCGATTCCGCCGGACCTGCTCGCGGCCGCCGGCAGGGATGCACGGCTGGCCGACCAGCTCACCAAGGAGCGGGCGCTGTTCAAGGCCAGGCGTGAGGCCCTCACCGGCCAGGTGCAGTTGTTGCGCAGCCAGCGCGAGAAGATCCAGGCCGAGACCGCTTCCTTGCGCGCGCAGATCGGCCAGGCCTTGACCTCGCTGTCGCACCAGCAGGCCGAACTGGAGCGGCACCAGAAGCTGCTGGCGGACGGCTTCATCGCGCACGCCCGCATCGCGCAACTGGAGGCGGCGGTCGCCGACTACGGCATCAAGCTGGAAGAGCGGCGGTCGGAGCTGGCGCGCGCCGGCCAGCGCATGGACGACACCGACCTGAAGATCAAGGCGCTGGAGACCGATTACCGCCACCAGGCGAGCGACCAGCTCAAGATCGCGCTGGTGCGCCTGTCGGAGATCCAGCAGGAGCTGCGCAAGTCCAGTGACGCCTCCGCCCGCCAGGTGATCGCCGCGCCGGCCGACGGCGAGGTGATGAACCTGCGCTACAGCAGCCCCGGCAGCGTGGTCGGCCCGCGCGAAACCGTGGCCGACATCGTGCCGGCCGATCCACGGCTGGTGATCGAGGCCCAGATCCGGCCCGAGGACATCAGCCGCGTCGGGGTGGGGCAGAACGCGCACATCCGCTTCACGGCGTTCAACGCACTGACCACCCCGGTGGTCGAGGGCCGGGTGTTCTACGTCTCGGCCGACCGATCCGTCCACCGCGAGACGCAGCAGCCGTACTACCTGGTGCAGGTTGAGGCCGACGCCGGATCCCTGCGCGCATCGGGCATCCCGCAGCTGCAGGCGGGAATGCCCGCGGAGGTGTTCATCCAGGGTCCCGAGCGCACCGCGCTCGAGTACCTCGTCGAGCCCGTGACGCTGGTGATGCGGCGGGCTGGGCGAGAGCGCTGACCACCCGAGCCCCATCCGTTCGCACCGCCTCCAACCAACCGCAAGTCGAGGTCACACATGCCCAATCGCGCCCCCAGGTTCTCCACCGGGACCAGCTTCTCCATCCGGGAGAACGAGACCGCCGTCACGACCGTAGTCGCCAAGGACCCCGATCGTGGCGACACGGTGACCTACTCGATCACCGGTGGCGCGGACGCGTCGCTGTTCGCGATCGACCCGGCTACCGGGGTGCTCAGGTTCCTGGCCGCGCCCGACTACGAGGCGCCGCTGGACCAGGGCCGCAACAACGTGTACGACGTGACGGTCACCGCCACCGACGGACAGGCGGCGGCCTCGCAGGCGCTGCAGATCACGGTGCTGGACGTGGCGGACACCACCGGCAACCGAGCGCCCGTCATCACCTCCGGCGGCGGTGGCGACAGCGCCCAGGTGTCGATGCCGGAAAACTCGACCGCGGTGACGACCGTCGCGGCGCAGGATGCGGACCCGGGCACCACCCTCGCCTTCTCGATCACGGGCGGCGCGGACGCGGCTCTCTTCACGATCGACGCGCGCACCGGCGCCTTGTCCTTCCGCACGGCGCCTGATTACGAGTTGCCCACGGACAGCGGCCAGAACAATGTGTACGACGTGGTGGTGCAGGTCTCCGATGGCAGCTTGACGGACCAGCAGGCGATCGCCGTCACCGTCACGGACGTGAAGGAGACCGGCAGCCCGTCCAAGACCAATGCGCCCGTGATCCGCTCGGATGGCGGCGGCGACACGGCATCGCTCATCCGGGACGAGAACACGACCGCAGTGACCACGGTCAATGCGACGGTCCAGGGCAAGGGCACGATCACCTACTCCATCAGCGGCGGCGCCGACGCCGCCCTGTTCCAGATCCAGCCCTCGACGGGCGTGCTGACCTTCGTCGCGGCACCGGATTACGAGCGCCCGACCGATGCGGACGGAAACAACATCTACGAGGTCACGGTCCAAGCCTCGGACGGAAGCCGCACGGACACCCAGGCGCTGTCGGTGCAGGTGCGGGACGTGGCCGAGAACGCAGCGCCGGTCATCACCTCGTCGGGCGGCTCGGACGCGGCGAGCTTCTCGGTGGCCGAGAACACCCAGGCCGTCACCACCATCACCGCGACCGATCCGGACGGCGACACGCCGACATTCCGGCTGACCGGGGCCGATGCGGCGCTGTTCGCGATCAGCGCGAGCGGCGAGCTGAGCTTCCTCGCCGCACCGGACTTCGAGAACCCGGCCGACGCGGGCGGGGACAACCTCTATGAGGTCACCGTCGTCGTCGAGGACGGCAAGGGCGGCAGCGACCAGCAGGCGCTGTCGATCACGGTGACGGACGCGGCGGAGAACCGGGCTCCGGTGATCACCTCCTTGGCTGGGGCGGAGACGGCGAACGTGTCGCTCGCCGAGAACACGCAGACCGTCACCACCGTCACCGTCGATGACCCGGATGGGGACACGCCGACGTTCCGCCTGACCGGGGCCGATGCGGCGCTGTTCGCGATCAGCACCACGGGCGAGCTGAGCTTCCTCGCCGCACCCGACTTCGAGAACCCCGCCGACGCGGGCGGGGTCAACCTCTATGAGGTCGCCGTCGTCGTCGAGGACGGCAAGGGTGGCAGCGACGAGCAGGCGCTGTCGATCACGGTGACGGACGCGGCGGAGAACCGGGCTCCGGTGATCACCTCTTTAGCGGGCGCGGAGACGGCGAGCCTTTCCGTCGCCGAGAACACGCAGACCGTCACCACCGTCACCGTCGACGACCCGGATGGGGACACGCCGACGTTCCGCCTGACCGGGGCCGATGCGGCGCTGTTTGCAATCAGCACCACGGGCGAGCTGAGCTTCCTCGCCGCACCCGACTTCGAGAACCCCGCCGACGCGGGCGGGGACAACATCTATGAGGTCGCCGTCGTCGTCGAGGACGGCAAGGGTGGCAGCGACGAGCAGGCGCTGTCGGTCACGGTGACGGACGCGGCGGAGAACCGGGCTCCGGTGATCACCTCTTTGGCGGGCGCGGAGACGGCGAGCCTTTCCGTCGCCGAGAACACGCAGACCGTCACCACCGTTACCGTCGATGACCCGGATGGGGACACGCCGACGTTCCGCCTGACCGGGGCCGATGCGGCGCTGTTTGCAATCAGCACCACGGGCGAACTGAGCTTTCTCGCCGCACCCGACTTCGAGAACCCCGCCGACGCGGACGGGGACAACATCTATGAGGTCGCCGTCGTCGTCGAGGACGGCAAGGGCGGCAGCGACCAGCAGGCGCTGTCGGTCACGGTGACGGACGCGGCGGAGAACCGGGCTCCGGTGATCACCTCTTTGGCGGGCGCGGAGACGGCGAGCCTTTCCGTCGCCGAGAACACGCAGACCGTCACCACCG
>NZ_JAEQNA010000011.1:47835-48890 GCF_016722895.1 Ramlibacter aurantiacus | reverse complement strand
GACACGCCGACGTTCCGCCTGACCGGGGCCGATGCGGCGCTGTTTGCAATCAGCACCACGGGCGAACTGAGCTTTCTCGCCGCACCCGACTTCGAGAACCCCGCCGACGCGGACGGGGACAACGTGTATGAGGTCACGGTGGTCGCCGAGGACGGCCAGGGTGGCAGCGACCAGCAGGCGCTGTCGGTCACGGTGACGGATGCTGCGGAGAACCGGGCTCCGGTGATCACATCCTTGGCGGGGGCGGAGACGGCGAACGTGTCGGTGGCCGAGAACACGCAGGCCGTCACCTCGGTCACCGTGGACGACCCGGATGGGGACACGCCGACGTTCCGGCTGACTGGAGCCGATGCGGCGCTGTTCGCGATCAGCACCACGGGCGAGCTGAGCTTTCTCGCCGAACCCGACTTCGAGAACCCCGCCGACGCGGACGGGGACAACGTGTATGAGGTCACGGTGGTCGCCGAGGACGGCCAGGGTGGCAGCGATCAGCAGGCGCTGTCGGTCACGGTGACGGATGCTGCGGAGAATGCGGCCCCGGCTGCGATGGCGGACAGCTACATCGTCCAGGTGGATGCCACCGCGGTGATCGACGCGGCGCTCGGTGTGCTGGCCAACGACAGTGATTCGGATGGAGACAGCCTGTCCGCTGTCCTGGTCGCCGGCCCTGAATTCGGCAACCTCACGCTCAACAGCGACGGCAGCTTCACCTATGTGCCGAGGGCCGGCTATGTCGGCGCGGACTCCTTCCAGTACAAGCCTTCGGACGGTCAATTGGAAGGGGCGCCGGTGACGGTATCGATCACGGTCGCCCGGGCGTCGAACACGGGTCCGCTGAGCATTCTCACCACGGGGACTGACGTGATCGTGGGCGGGGACGAGGACTCGGAGATTCGAGCCACCACGCTGACCTTGACCACGGGGGATCGCCTCGATGCCGGCGGGGGCCAGGATGCGCTGCTGCTGTACGGAGCGGGGACCTTCAACCTGGGGGCGCTGGAATCTTTCAGCGGCGTCGAGCAGGTGCGCTTGATCAACGAAGCAGGCGGCGCCTC
>NZ_JAEQNA010000011.1:0-47737 GCF_016722895.1 Ramlibacter aurantiacus | reverse complement strand
GTATCGTCTATTCGCAATTAGCAGCTGGTTCAGTCATCGATCTGGGAGCGGACGACGATGTCTTGAACCTCGAATGGAATGGCCTGGTCGCAGGGCTGCTGGACGGAGGCAGCGGAAACGACCGTCTGAACCTCAGCTGGATCACCCTGGATCTGACCGACACCAGCCAGGTGGCCAACTTCGAATCCTTCTATCTCTCCGGGGGCACCTACGGCATCGACCAGGCCCTGATCGACAGCGGCATGATCGTGGGTGGCGGCTCGGCCGTGCTGAACACGTCGGAGACCAGCCTCGACCTCTCGGGCTGGCAGTTCGGACCCAACTTCTTCTTCGGCACCACCAATTCCGAAGGCACCAGCTTCACCGTCACCGACTTGGCCACGGGCCTGAACGTGCGCGGCGGCGCGGGCAACGACTCGCTGCTCGCCCAAGGCTTTTCCTTCACGGAAATCCAACTGGTGCAGCTGCTGGATTCCGGCATCGAAACCGTCATCGATCAGAACGGAACCCACGGGATGAATACGGACCTTTTCGTGTGAGTGCCCGGTGTGTGCGGCATCGCTGCGGCCAGGCACGGCCGAACACTTGCGCCGCTCACGCACCGACACAAACGTCGTGCAACGAACCAAGGATGCACGTTCATGCACAAGCCTCTTCTGGCCGCCAGCCTCGCCGCTCTGTTCCTGTCCGCCTGCGGCGGAGGAGCAGGTTCCGAGTCGCCCGAGCGTTCGTTGGAACTGCGCTCGGTCAAGAACCCGTACGTTCCCGGCACGCCCGGCAAGCCGTCTTCCCCCGGCGCCCCGCAGTTCGCAGGCAAGCCGGTCGAACCCGGCCAGCCATTGACCAGATACAGGGTCCAACTGCTCCAGACCGTCGCGTCGACCGAGCATTTCGCGAACTCCATCAACGCGTCTGGGCAGATTGCCGGCCACGCGAACCTGGGCCCGGTCCGAGCGATCGTCTGGGAAAGCAACGGCCAGCCCAGGTTGCTGCAGGGCGGCTTCTCTTCAGTCGCTTTCCAGATCAATGATCGCGGGCAGGCGGCGGGCTTCAGCACCCTTTTCGGCGGTGAGAAGGCAACGCTCTGGGACACCGATGGAACCGCCCGGGAACTGCAGCTGGAGCACTGGCCCGGCAGGCTCAACAATTCTGGGCAGGTAGCAGGTTTCTCTCTGGAACCGATCACTCAAAGACAACAGGCGACTGTCGACTCGAATGGCACGGCAAACCGGCTCACGTGGACCATCCAAGGGCTGGAAGGTCTCGCGGTGCAGGCGCAGGCAAGCGTCGCCGGGAGCATCAACAACAACGGCACCGTCACCGGCAGCATCACGCTTGACCGGCCCTACCCCGTGATCTGGCGAGGCGGACAAGGGATTTACCTGGGTGCACTGGATGCCCAGTACGCGCGCGGATCGGCCACCGACATCAACGACAACGAAGTCGCTGTGGGCACCACCACCCTGACCACCGGGCTTGCCGTCGGCTTCCGCTGGAAGGACGGGACAATGACCCAGCTGGTCGGCCCGGCCGGGTACCCCTCCGTGACGCCGACCCGAATCATGGGCGACGGCCGAATCTTCGGATCGGCGAGCGCAGCGGATGGCAGCACCGTCGGAATCATGGGCTTGAATGGACCGATGGTGGACATCAACACTCTGCTGGATCGTTCAGACGCGACCACCGCCTCGACGCAGATCGAGTCGACCTCCGGCGCGGACGCGAACGGTCGGATTCTTGCGCGGGGATTGGTCAACGGCCAGTGGGGGGTGGCGTTCGTGCTGGTGCCCGTGCAGTAAGCAGCTCTGCGCGGGCTGCAAACCCGGAACCATCATGGAGGCGACCCGATCCGTACCCGCGGCAACGAGTGCTCATGGCTGTTTGGTCAGCACATACTCCGACTCCGCGCCCGTCGGCAGCCGATAGACGCCAAGCAACTTGCCGTCCTGCAGGCGGAATGCATGAGAGGCCTTTGCGCACCGGCCGCCTGGTGAGTAGTCGAACGTGAAGGACTCGCCGCTGCGTCGGACCTCGATCGGATCGAGTTGCTCGGAGCAACGCCAATTGGCGTTGTCCGGGCGCGTCTGTCGGATCTGTCCGCTGAACGGGTTCCCCTCGGTACTCGCGAAACGCAACTCAAGATCCCCGCTCGCGCTGGTGCTCTTGCTGGACCACATCCCGCTCCAGCGGCCTTGCAGGGCCTCGGCAGGCCCCTGCGACCAGGCCGCAACGGGAAGCGCGAGCAGGACGCAAAGCATTGACTTCATCTTCATCTTCATTTCGACTCCTGAACCCTGGCGAGGAACTGGCGCAGCACAGGCTGCCAGGCTTGACTCTCATAGAGCAAGCGGTGTCCGTCGCGGCTGGGGCCCGCCGGAAAAACCGCCATGGAGCCTGTGCCACCCGCGCCGACGAACGCGTCGAAGTTGCGCCTGCTGTGGACGAGGCTGTAGACGCTATCGTTCTCTCCATAGATCCACAGGCTTGGGCGCGGCCATTTCACTGCGGGCCGAAGCGGATCGGCATTGATCTGCTCAGCCTGCGGACACTTGTCCGTCATCCAACCACCCACGAAGTTGACCGCGGCGGCGACCTGCTCCGGGTGACGCGCACCGTACACCACGGCCAGGAAGCCGCCCCGGGACTGACCCGCCATGACGATGCGAGCCGGATCGATGTCGGGTCTCGTCCGCAGGTCTGCCATCACCGCACCGAGATCGTCCAGCGCTCTTTCCATGCCACTTCGCGCCGCGGCAGGCGCACAGGTGTATCCCGAGCCGTCCGCCGCCAGGCCCTCCTCATAAGCCCCGTCGGACTGCCCGCGCCCGCGGCGTTGCGGGAACGCCACCGCCCATCCCGCCTCATTGGCCCAGCGCGCGAACTGGTTGGCGATGAACGTCTCCCGGAAAACGGCCGGGTTGTCGCCGCGCCCCGTGGAGCCATGATTGAAAACGATCAACGGATGCGGCCCCTTGGTCAGCGGTTTGCTGAGGACCACTTCCAGCTGCACGGGTCTGCCCTGCTCCAGCCAGGGCGTGCTGATGCGCTCACGCAGCCTTTCCTGTGCGAAAGCGCCTGCGGCCACCGCAACGATGGCGGCAGAGAGTGCATGCCTCGCAATGATCGACAACAGGTGCACGATGGAGTGTGAACAACGAGTCGGCGCGATAGACCTTACCGCATCACGGCAACGCAGCCCATTCTCGATACAGATCGAAGACTTCCTCGGCGTTGTTCTCCAGGCTGCTGAACACGACGAGCATTCGGGCGTTCGAACGGTTCCAGGCAATCCGTTGCCCGCCGAAGCCCCACGCCCAATAGCTGTCGCGGTGCCGTGGGTTGTCCGTCCAGACGAAGTGGCCATAACCGTGGTGGAGGCTGAATCCGACGTTGCTCTTGTTCGCGATCTGCGTCCTCGTCGCCGCGCGCACGAAATCGCCGATGCATCCAGGTTGGCCCTCCTGCTTCTTCACCCACGCCGCGAATCGCGTCCAGTCCGGCAAGGTCATGCGGGCGACGGTCGGCGCGTAGGTGGTCCTGGACTTGTCTTGCCTGAGCGCCACCGGCCCCTCGATGCCGATCGCGGGGAGCACCCGCTCTTCCATGTACGTCGATAGAGGCTGTCCGGCTGCCGCTTCAACCATCAGCCCCAGCACGAAGGCATCCATCTCCTTGTACTCGAACGACTCACCAGGCTCCAACGCCTTGCCGAAGAAGCCGACACGCCTCTGGTTGACCAACGGCAGCAGATCACGCCATTGCCCCTGGCCGGCGTGGATCTGCCGGATCTTTTCCTGCACCTGCGGCGTCCCGGCAGCGTGGTAGCTGCCGTCCCTGATGCCCGAACTCATGGTGAGGAGATGAGCGACGGTGACTTTGTCATAGCCGGTTCCCCTGAGTTCGGGAACGAGTTCAGGCACCTCGGTCGTGGGCTTGAGCTTCCCGTCGCAAATGGCGTGGCCGACGGTCATCGCTGTCACTGTCTTGCCGAGGCTGTACCCGGAAAAACGCGTGGCTGGATGGGACGGCTCCTTGTAGGCGGACCACAGCACATGGTCTCCGTCCAGCAGGGCGATCGCCTTGAGGCTGGTACGAGCGAAGACCTGCCTGGCCTTGTCGATGACGGCGGATTCGGCAGAACCAGGCACCCGCGACAGCATTTCTCGAGCGGCCCCGAAACGGGGAGTGAGATGAAAGCCTTCCTGGAAGTACGCTTCCGTCAACAGCCTTTCATCCGGCGCTGCAAGAACTCCTGCGATGCGGGTCTGCTGGCACCACGCACCCGTCCCCGCAAGCACCAGCGACAACCATAGCCAACGCACCCCCATACCCCTCATTGCAGTCTCGTGTCCTTCTTGGTGATCAGCGATACAGACCTTTGCTGATCCACCGATCCGACTGCTGAGCTGGCCAGCTTAGTTTTGCGCTTGCCGGGCGTCAAGCAGGCATGGCGGCTACATTCGATATGAAAGTTGTATCAGAAGTGATCGACGGCCATCTTCCCGACACCCGGCACGGGCAACGGCTACTCGCCGGATGCAAACGGTGCGCCGCTCGCAAGTTGGCAGTCGCTGCAATGGCAGTTCGACATCGCCACCGGCGCACTCGCCAGATATAAAGGTCATGCGTTGTTCGAAGAAGCGGCGGCTTCCTCGGGGGCATGTTCATCCGGTGTATCCCGCCAGTCGGGGCAGCCACAGCACAAGGGGCGGGAACAGCACCAGCAGCAGCAGCACGCCCACCAACGGAATCAGAAACTTCCATATCTGCCCCATGATGTCCGCCAGCGGCACCCGCGCCAGCGAGGACAGCACGAACAGCAGCAGGCCGTAGGGCGGCGTGACCAGGCCGATCATGAAGTTGACGATGGCCACCACGCCGAAGTGGACCGGGTCGATCTCGAGCAGGCGCACCGTCGGCATCAGCACCGGCAGCACCACCAGCAGCAGCACGCCGGTGTCCAGGATGCACCCGAGCAGCAGGAACATCACGTTGGCCATCAGCAGGAACTGCAGCGCGGTGAGATCGCGCGCCTGGATCCAGCCCACCAGCGACTGCGCCAGCTGTTCGGCCGTTACCGCGTAGTTCACCACGAAGGCGCCGGCGATGAGGATCATGACGACGGCCGACTGGCGCATCGACTCGGCGAACACGGCGATCAGGCCGCGCCAGCCGAGCGCGCGGTAAACCACGCCGGCCAGCACCATGGCATAGAAGGCGGCCACCGCGGCGGCCTCGGTGGGCGTGAACACACCGGACCAGATGCCCCCCAGCAGCACCACTGGCAGCGTCAAGGGCAGCAAGCCGCGCCGCAGCGCCGCCCAGGCCGCGGCGCCGGCGGGGCGACCGGCGGCCAGCAGCCCCTCTCGCTTGGCCAGCAGCGCGATGGCCGCCATCAGGGCCAGCGCCATCATCAAGCCCGGCACGACGCCGCCCAGGAACATCGCGCTGACCGAGGTGCCGGTGAGCAGCGCATACAGCACCATGGGGATCGACGGCGGGATGATGGGCGCGATGGTGGCGGCCGCGGCCGTGATGGCCACGGCGAAACCGGGGCGGTAGTTGCCGACACTGCGCATCATGCGGATCGCCACCATGCCGGGGCCAGCGGCATCGGTGATCGCGCTGCCGCTCATGCTCGAGAACACGGTGCTGACCAGCACGGTCACCTGGCCCAGGCCGCCGCGCAGGCCCCCGACGGCCACGTCGGCGGCCGCCCACAGGCGCTCGCTGATGGTGCCGGCATTCATCACGTTGGCCGCCAGGATGAACATCGGGATCGCCAGCATGATGTAGCTGCGGTACATGGAGTTCATCACCTGGTCCGCGGCCAGGCCCACGTCCTGGCCGCTGGCCAGCAGGTAGGCCATGCCCGCCGCCAGCATCGAAATCGCCAGCGGCACGCGCAGCAGGGCGCCGGCGGCGAACACCGCCAGCAGGATGGCAAAGGCGATGCTCATCTCAATCGCCCACCTGCCTGCGCCAATGCGGCCCCAGCAGCTTCAGCAAGGCCGCGGCGAAGCGCACGATGACCGCCACGAAGAACACCAGGTAGCACGAATACACCAGGTCGAGCCGCCATTCGAGGACCGTGGTGCGCTCGCGCCACAGGAACATGATGTAGCTCCAGGTCCCGGGCAGGGCCACCAGGAACAGCCCGCCGAAGGCCAGCGCGCCGACGATGCCCATCGCCCGCCGCAGTCGCGGCGGCGCCGCGTTCCAGGCGATGTCGAAGGCCACGTGCTCGTCGTCGCGCAGCACCAGGGCGCCGGCAATGAACATCACCCACAGCAGCAGGATGATGTTCAGTTCGTCGGCCCACGCGAGCGGCTGATTCATGGCGTAACGCATGAAGACCGCGAAGAGGAAGACCGCGAAGATCCCCGCGAACAGCAGGGTCGTGATGAACTGGGCCAGCGCGCGCACGCGCGCCAGCGCCTCAAGCAGGAAGCGCACCGGGCCGCGACCTGCCGTTCAACGGACGGCCTGGATCTTCTCGCGCAGGCCAGGCACCCACTTGGCGGCCAGGCCGGACTCCTGGTACTGCTTTTCGACCGAGTTGCGGAAGGCCGCCACGTCGGGCGTGGTCACTTTCAGGCCGGCCTTGGTGAAGAAGTCGGCCAGCTGCTTTTCCTCGGCCAGGCGGCTCTCGTCGTTGAACTTCGCCGATTCGCTCGCCGCCTTGCGCATGGCGGCCTGCTGGGCCGGGCTCAACTTGTCCCAGAACGGCTTGGCCACCGCGTAGAACACAGGCTGCACCAGGTGCGAGGTCAGCACGATCTGCTGCGTGACCTCGTGCAGGTTGTTGTTCTTGGTCAGCGACATCGGGTTCTCCTGGCCGTCGACCGCGCCGGTCTTGATGGCCAGGTAGACCTCGGGCATGGCCATGGGCGTGGGGCTCACGCCCAGCCCCCTGCCCAGCGCCAGCCAGCCCGGCCCGCCCGGCATGCGCAGCTTCACGCCCGCCAGATCGGACGGCGCCTTCACGTCGCGCGCCTGGCGCAGGTTGACCTGGCGCGTGCCCAGGTAGGTCACCTCGATGATCTGGATTCCCATCTTCTGGGCCACCGCGTCGAAGTACTCCTTGCCGATCGGGCCGCGCATCACCTTGGTGACGTGGTCCCAGTCGCGGAACACGTAGCCGGCGCTGAAGATGCCGTACTCGGGCATCTGCTGCTCGACCTCGAAGGTCGTCATGGTGTTCATTTCCAGGTTGCCGCGCTGGATGGCCGGCACCTCGGTGCCCTGCCGGAAGAGCGAGCTGGCACCATGCACCTGCACCGAGACCTGCCCGGGAAGCGCGGCTTCCACCTTCTCCTTGAACATCACCATCGACTTGTGCAGCCAGTCGGTTTCCGCTGCCGCATGCGAGATCCGCATGGTGAGGTTCTGCGACCAGGCGGCGCCGCCACCCATGGCAATGGTGGCGGCGACGAGAAGGCGCGCCAAAACGGTTCTACGGTTCTTCACAACGACTCCTTGGCAAACAGCTGGGGGAAGGAAAACGAACGTGACGGCGCACGAGGCACGGGGCAAAGAGCCAGGGTAGGACCCGGCAAATGCCCTGTCAATGCAACAAACCTCGAGGTCGCCACCGGGAGATGATGCGGCGCGACGCTCATGGGTGGCCTACAGCCCCATCTGCGCGATCAGCGCGCGGGTGAGGGGATGCCGCGGGTCGGCGAGGTGCTCGGTCATGTCGAAGTGGTTGGCTCCGGGCACCGACACGTACTGCGCCTTGACGCCGTGCAGCCGCAGGTGGGCCGCGTACTGGAGCGACTGCCAGTGGAACAGGTCCGACTCCGCTTCGCCCACGGCGACCAGCGCCGGGCCCCTGGCCACGGGCGGGTGGTACATGGGGCTCACCTGCCTGGCCTCTTCGGCCGTGAGGCGCAAGTCGGCCTGCAGCAGCGAGTGGCGGTGTGGCTCCACGTCGAACAGGCCGCTGAGGGGCGCGGTGGCCTTGATCAGGTCGTTGGGCAGCCCCCAGTCCCGGGACCAGTCGGTCGCCGCGAGCATGCCGGTGAGATGGCCGCCGGCCGAGTGGCCGGAGACGAAGATGCGCGCCGGGTCACCGTGGTGGGCGGCGATGTGGCCGTGGATCCACGCAAGGGCACGGCGCGCCTGCGCCACGATGTCGGTGAGGCGCACCGACGGACACAAGTCGTATTCCAGGATCACCGCCGTGGCGCCGGCCGCGACCAGCGGGCCGGCGACCAGGCTGTAGACGGACTTGTCGAGGGCACGCCAATAGCCGCCGTGGATGAACACGTGGACCGGAGCGCCTGGCTTGTCGGCCGGAAAGATGTCCAGGCGCTCGCGCGGGCTTGCGCCGTAGGGAACGTCGAGCGAGCAGCGCAGCGCGGCCCGCACGTCGGCGCTGCGCTGGGCGGAGCGCGCCAGGTACTCGTCCATGTTGGGGACGGTGAAGCGGGGCAGATAGGCCAGGTTGATCCGGCTCACCTCTTCTTCGGTGGGCGGATCGGAGAGTTCCATCTTCATCGTCATCTTCATCGTCATTGCGCCGGCAGCCGGAAGCCGCGCTCGTCGGTCTTCACCCCTTCGCGGTAGTTCACGATCCGCTTGCGGGCCAGGTGGATTCCCAGCAGCTGCGTCACTTCGGTTCGGCTGGTGCTGAAGGAATGCCACACGTTCGCGCCCAGCTCCACCGAGTCGCCCTTGTGCAATTCCACCTTGTCCACGCCGCCGTCGCCGCGCTCGATGACGAATTCCGCCGAGCCCTCCATCACGATCAGGTACTCGATGTAGGGATGGTGGTGCACCGGCACCTCGTAGCCGGGCTGGCACGTCTGCAGGGCGGCGCGGATCGGCGTGCCTCCCTGCTCGTCGCCGATCAGGACCGCCAGGTTGCTCATGGGTCCGTAGGAGATGATGTCCTCGGGCCGCAGCCGCTGCACCTTGAAATCGCTCATCGCAGCGGCTTGCTCATGTGGGCCATGTCGATACGCAGGGACACGCCCTCGGCGGCAGTGGCGGGCCCGGCCGCACGGGGCGGCAGGAGGAGAAAGGGCTTGTTCATCCGGGATTTCCTTCACGGCCAGGGAATCGATGGCGTAGCATACTACCGTAGAATACTAACCCGCAAGAGAACGTCCATGGCACGACAGCTGGAAGGAAAGGTTGCGCTCGTCACGGGCGCGGCAAGCGGCATCGGGCACGCCGTGGCGCAGCGCTTCCTGGCCGAGGGAGCGCAGGTGGTGTGCTTCGACCGCGGCGAGGCGCGGCTCGAAGGCCACGGCGGATGGGCCTTCATCGCCGGCGACGTGCGCTGCGCGGACGACAACCAGCGCGCCGTCGAATTGGCGCTTTCCCGGTTCGGCCGGCTGGACATCCTGGTGGCCAATGCCGGCATCTACGACAACCGGCGCGCGTTGCGCGAGTTCACGCCGGCCGAACTGGCGGCCGGCTTCGACGAGCTGTTCGGCGTGAACGTCAAGGGTTACCTGCTGGGCGCGCTCGCGGCTGCGCCAGCGCTGGCGCGCTAGCGCGGCTGCATCATCTTCACCAGCTCCGTCTCGGGCAGCCACGCGGGTTTTGGCGGGCCCCTGTACGTGGCGGCCAAGCATGCGGTGAACGGGCTGACCAAGCAGCTGGCCTTCGAGCTGGCGCCGGACATCCGGGTCAACGCGGTGGCACCGGGCTACGTGCCCACCGGCCTGCGTGGGCTGCAGGCACTGGGGCAGCAAGCCAACCCGGTGGCGCCGGCGGCGGCCGACCTGCCCCTGCAGGCGATCGGCACGCCCGAGGACTATGCCGGCGCCTACGTCTTCCTGGCCTCCGATGCCTGCGCGCGCACGGCCACCGGCACGGTGATGACACTCGATGGGGGCGCTTCGGTGCGCGGCCCGCGCAAGAGCTGAGGAACCAAGATGCACGACCGAGAGACGACGCAAGACGCCCACGGGATGATCCCGCCGGCGGTGCCGCAGGAAGCCAGGATCGGCCCGTTCAGGGCGGGCGACCTGGTGGCACCCGACGGCTGCGCCGTGGACCGGCGCCTGTTCGTGGAGGACTCCGTCTACCGACTCGAGCAGGAGCGCATCTTCGCCAGGTGCTGGCTGTACGTGGGGCACGAGAGTGAGCTGCAGGGCAACGGCGCCTTCATCACCACCACCATGGGCGAGGACCCGGTGATCGTGGTGCGCGACCTGGCGGGCCGGCTGCGCGCGTTCCTGAACAGCTGCAGCCACCGCGGCGCCAAGGTCTGCCGCGCCGACAAGGGCGTGACCAAGACCTTCCGCTGCCCCTACCACTCCTGGACCTTCAGCACCGAGGGCCAGCTGATCTCGGTGCCGCGCCAGTCCTCGGTCTACGGCGAGGGGTTCGACCGCTCGCTGCTGGGGTTGCGCGAGGTGCCGCACGTGGACACCATCGGCGGCATGATCTTCGCCTGCTGGGACCCCGCTGCGCCCCCGCTGCGCGACTACCTGGGGGACATGACGTTCTACCTGGACCTGATGCTCACGCGCATGGAAGGCGGCACCGAGGCGATCGGCGGGGTGCACAAGTGGACCATCGACGTCAACTGGAAGATCCCTTCGGAGAATTTCGCGGGCGACCACTACCACGTGCCCTCCACCCACGGCGCGGGCGTCGAGATGGGCTACCGCAGTCCGCTCACCAACAACGGCTATTGCATCCAGACCGGCAACGGCCACTCTATCGGCAGCGAGCGCGGCGGCGCCCAGCAGGGCAAGGCGGTGCAGACCGGCTACGAGGACTTCATGGCCGACATGCGCGCGCAGCTGGTGGCGCGTTACGGCGAGGCCGCCTCGGCCTTCACGCCCATCGGGGTGGGCACGCTCTTCCCCAACTTCTCCTTCCTGGATTCGGCCCGCTTCCGCTCGTTCCGCGTCTGGCATCCGCGCGGCGTGGACAAGATCGAGGTGTATTCATGGTGCATCGTGGACAAGGCCATGCCGGCGGAACTGAAGGCCGCCGTGCGCAAGCAATATTCGCTGGCTTTCGGCCCGGGTGGCATCTTCGAGCAGGACGATGGCGACATCTGGCAGAGCGTGCAGGATGCGCTGCGCGGCCACGTCGGCCGGCAGGGGCGCTTCAACTACCAGATGGGCCTGGGGCGCGAGGCTCCCACCTCGCAACTCTACGGCCCGCCCTTTCCGGGCAGCTGCAGCGACATCCTGATGACCGAGGCCAACCAGCGTGCCTTCTACCGGCACTACGCGCGCCTGATGACCGACAAGGAGGCGTGACATGACCGAGCTCGTGAACGACAACGCCCTGGCCCAGGCGGTGGACGGCTTCTACCGCCGCGAGATCCTGCTGCTGCAGGACCGGCGCTACCGCGAATGGCTGGCACTGCTCGATCCGTCCATCGACTACCGCGTGCCGGTGACGCATGCCACGCTGGGCGGCCTGGTGCCCGTGGAGGACGGCCTGGGCTACTACGACGAGAACCTCGAGCTGCTGAAGGCCCGCGTCGCCAAGCTGGAGAGCAAGATGTCGTGGGTGGAGCAGCCGCCCTCGCGCCTTCGATATTTCGTGCAGACCATCGAGGTGGGCCGCACCGGCCACGGCACGGTCAGCGCGCGCAGCAACCTCCTGCTGCTGCAGTACCGCTGGAACATGGAGCAGCAGTTCAGCGGCGAGCGCACCGACACGCTGGTGGAGGAGCAAGGCGGCCTCAAGCTGCGCAAGCGCCTGGTGGTGCTGGACCGGCAGGCCCTGGGCAAGCAGGGCTTGAGTGTCTTCTTCTGAAATCATGCTGGTCGCCGCCACCGTCCACTTCCCCTACATGACGGCCTGGCCGGAGCGCGCTTCGGACGCGCACCGTGCCACCACGCTCGAGGGCTTCGCGCGCATGGGCCGCGCCTTCGCCGCCGCGCGGATCGACACCGTGGTCGTTCTCACCAGCGAGCACATCGTCAACCTGCAGCCGCGCATGGCCCCCGCCTTCGTGATCGGCACCGGCGAGAGCCATCCGGCGTTCCCGGAGCCGCAATTCAACCTGGCGCCTGTCGCCCGCCGCGGCGACCCGTCGCTGGCCGGGGAACTGGTGCAAGGCCTCTACGCGCAGGGGTTCGATCCCGCGCACTCCTGCGAACTGCGCCTGGACCACGGCACCACGCTGCCGCTGGCGCAGCTGCAACTGCCCACCGATATCGCGGTGGTGCCCTTGATCATCAACAGCATCTTTGCGCCCTTGCCGACGCTGCATCGCTGCCGCCAGTTGGGCGAGGCCCTCGCGGCGCTGCTGCAGCGCTCGGTGCTGGGGCGGCGCGTCGCGCTGCTGGCCACCGGCGGCATCTCGCACCGGGTGGGGCAGCCGCAGATGGAGCGCAACGACCCGGCGTTCGATGCGGACTTCCTCGCCGCGCTGCGCGAGGGAGACCTCGATCGCGCGTGCAGCTACCCGGATGCCCAGCTCGATGCCATCGGCAATGGCACCCACGAGATCCGCAACTGGATCGTCGCCGCGGCCGCGGCGCAGCCGCGCCGGCCTGACGTGGTGACGGCCATTCCGTATGCGCCGGGCTGGGACAGCGGCGTGTACCAGTTGCTCTGGGAGGAAGCGTGAACGCGGTCCTGACGCAGTTCCTGGTCGACGTCACGCGCGGCCACCGCAAGGCGGAGTTCGCGGCCGACCGCGACGCCGTGCTCGATTCGTCGATGCTGGACGATCACCTGCGCGCAGCGGTGCGCAGCGAGGACCTGGCCACGCTCTGGCTCGCGCAGGCCCATCCGATGGCGTTGATGTACTTCGCGCGGGCGCTCGGCTGGGACAACCCGCGCTACTACGCCTGCATCGAGCAGGCCGACGCTAGGAAATCCGCTCCAGCCGGCCGTGCTCCGCCAGCTGCGTCCGCGCCGCCACGAACGCATCGATCGAGCTCCCCACATGCTCGGTGATCAGGCGCTTCGCCCGGGCGCAGTCGTGGGCCTCCAGCGCGTCCAGCAGTTCGGCGTGCTCGCGCATCACGGTCTCGTTGCGCAGCGCGGTCACTCGGGTGCCGCTGGCCATCAGGTACATCTTGCCCCGCACGCTCAGCAGCTCGCGGCGGATCTGGCGCAGGCCGGCGAGCTCCGCCATCCGGATGTGGAAGGCCTCGTCGATGGTGTACATGTCTTCCTGGCTGCGCCCCTTGCCCTTGAGGATGGCGCGCAACTCGCGGATGTGCGCCGGCGTGGCCACCTCGCACAGGCGCGCCACCACCAGCTGCTCCAGCGCCACGCGCAGCAGGCGGATCTCCATGACGTCGTTCTCGTCGAGTTCGGCCAGGCGGTACCCGCGCTTGGGCACGATCTCCACCACGCCGTCCCGGTACAGGTTCAACAGGGCCTCGCGCACCGGCGTGCGCGACACCCCCAGCGACTCGGCCAGCGACGTTTCGGAGAAGAACTGCCGGCGCGGGATTTTGCCGTCGCGAATGGCGCGGCGGATCGTGGCGTACCCCTGCTGCGCAAGGCTTTCAGGACGGGTCAGGCTGGGGATCGAGGCCATCGAGGAAGAAGTCTGGTGACGGTGGACGCGCGGCTCGCCCGTGGTATGGAACATTCTACCGGCGCGGCCCGGTGCGAAAGGCGGTGATGGATCTCGGACTGCAGGACAAGGTGGCGCTGGTCACCGGGGCTTCGCGTGGACTCGGCCGCGCCACCGCGCAGGCACTGGCCGACGAAGGTGCGCGGCTGGTGGTGGTGGCGCGCGCCAGCGAAGAATTGAGTGCCCTGCAGGCTGCGTACAGCGGGCGCTGCATCGCCGTGCCGGGCGACCTGCACGACCCCACGCTGCCGCAGCGCGCCGTGGCAGCGGCACTGGAACACTTCGGGCGGCTGGACGTGGCCATCGTCAACACGCCCGGACCGCGCACGGTGCAGCCGCTGCAAGCGAGCGACGCCGACTTCGCAGCCGCCTTCGACACCGTGTTCTATCCCGCGTTGCGACTGGTGCGCGCCGCGGCGGCGCCCATGGCGCAGCGCCGGTGGGGCCGCATCGTCATCGTCTCCTCCACCAGCGTGAAGGCGCCCAAGCCCTTCCTGTGCCTGTCGGGCGCCGCCCGCAGCGCCCTGTGGAACTGGGCCAAGAGCGCGGCGCCGGACCTGTACGCACAGGGCGTGACGATCAACGCCCTCTTCGCGGGACCCCATGACACCGACCGCGCACGCGAGCTGGGCGTGAAGAAGGACAGGCCGATGGGCCAGCCGGAACACTTCGGCCGCTACGTGGCCGCCCTTTGCGGCGACGCCAGCGCCTTCGTCACCGGCACCGGCTACGTCCTGGACGGCGGCGAATCGACGGGGATCTGAAGACCGGGTGTTCGAGTCGATGGGCGCGGCTAGTATTCCACGGTAGTATGTTACGCAGACACGGCCGCTGGGCCGCCCTGTCTGCCGGTGGTGCCGCCCGCGGCGGTGCTCGTCTCGTGGCCTCCCTCGAAAGGAATTCGGATGAAAAAGACGGTTATGTGCCTGCTGCTCGCAGGTGTGTCGGCAACCCTCCAGGCCGAGATCGTCGTCGGGGTGTCGGCCAGCACCACCGGCCCGGGCGCGTCCCTGGGGCTGCATGTGCAGAACGCGGTGGCCATCCTGCCGAAGACGATCGCCGGCGAGCCGGTGCGCTATGTCGTGCTCGACGACGCGAGTGATCCGACCACCGGTGCCAAGACCGCGCTGCGGCTGGTCAGCGACGAACGCGTGGACGTGATCATCGGCTCGAGCACCGTGCCTGTCGCGTTGTCCCAGGGCGCGGTGGCCAACGATTCGCGCGTGCCCTTCCTCGCGCTGTGCCCGATCCCGATCGATCCGGCCCGCCAGTCCTATCTCTTCGCGGTGCCGCAACCCATCCCGCTGATGCTCGACGCGGTGGTCGAACACATGCACGCGAACAAGATCAAGAGCGTGGGCTATATCGGGTTCTCCGACTCGTGGGGCGACCTGAACTACAAGGGCCTGCAGGAGCTGACTGGCAAGCACGGCATCCAGGTCGGCAGCAACGAGCGGTATTCGCGTGGCGACACGTCCGTCACGGCGCAAATGCTCAAAGTGCTGGCGCCCAACCCCGACGCGGTGTTCGTCGGCGGTTCGGGAACGCCCGCCGCGCTACCGCAAATCGCCGCGATCGATCGCGGCTACAAGAAGCCGATCTATCACACGCACGGCGTGGTGAACGCCGACTTCATCCGCGTGGGCGGCAAGCGCTCCGAAGGGGCCATCGCCCCCACCGGCCCGGTCGTGGTGGCCGAGCAGTTGCCCGACGGCCATCCGCTGAAGGCGTCGGGGGTCGAGTTCCTCAAGAAGTACGAAGGTGCGTACGGTGCCGGCAGCCGCAACGCCTTCGCGGCCTATGCCTGGGACGCCGCCACCATCATCCAGGCTGCGGTGCCGGCGGCCCTGAAGGTGGCCAAGCCCGGTACGCCCGCCTTCCGCCAGGCGTTGCGCGACGCGATCGAGAACAGCAAGGACGTGAAGGGGACGCACGCGGTCTACAACATGAGCCCCACCGACCACTTCGGCGTCGATCGGCGGGCCCGCGTGCTGGTGCGGGTCGAGAACGGCGAGTGGAAACTGGTGCGCCAGGGGAGTTGAGAGCCCCATGGCTGCAGGGCAATCCGCGCGCCACGGCATGGCCGTGGCCGCGAGACCTGTCGGCTTCAGATGCCCAGCAGCTTCTTGGCCTCGCCCAATGCCGCCATCGACTCCGTGTGCTTGCCGGCCTTGTGGTGCGCTTCGCCCTCCGCGCGCAGCTTGGCGACCTTGTCGGCATTTTCTTTGGACAACTGCGGCTTGGTGCCCAGCTTGGCATCGATCGCCTTCATCTCGTTCGGGCAGTTATGGGCGAAGGCAGCGCCCGTGAAAGCAAGGCTGAGTGCAACGAGCAGGGTGCGCATGGGGTTCTCCTGAAAAGGGAACTGCACCATAGGCCAGCCCGGATGCGCCAGCCTCCGGGGCAACCCTGATGTCGAGCCGTCCTGCGTCGGCCAGCTCTGCCCCATCGAGCGCTTGAAACAATCGATTGCCCAGCTAGCCCGCCAAGCTGCACCGCCTAGCATGACCTCTTTGAACGAGGACCCATCATGGCCAAGCGCAAGCGCAACGAAGACAACAGCAAGCGACAGCAACCGGTGCAGCAGCAGCGGGCCGAAGCCGCGCGGAAAGCGGTCAGCCAGGCCAGGCGGAGCAAGAGCGTGGACTCATCCGCGGAGGCACGGCCGGCCGACAAAGAGAAGTAGCGGCCGAGGGCGGACGCCGCCCTTCCCCCACGACTTGTCTGCACGCGGCCGCCGAACCACCCGAACCTTGCCGCTGCCGCCGCCGCAGTACAGCAGATCGGTACCGTCGATTCGAGCCCGCTCACGCCCATCGGCCGGGGCATCTGACGGGGCATCTGCAGGCTCGCCAGCACCCGCCCGCTGTCCGGCTCGGTCCGACGCAACTCGCTCTCGTCACCTTCGAGGCGAGCACCTCACCCGGCTGCGGGTCGATCTTGTCGATGCGCGACTCGGCGATCTGCCATCGGCTTGCGCCAGGACGCAGCGGGCGCGCCCGCACCCATCAGGCGGCCGGCTCGACGGCCGGGCTTGCATCCTTCATCGCCATGCGGCCACGCGCCCTGCCCGTTTCAGCCTTCGTCCTGCAAGCGCCCGCCTCCTGGCTCGTCTACAAGCAGAACCAGCCGAGTCCCGGCTGCACCCATGACGAAGGGAGGCCCGAGTCCCGGCTGCACCCATGACGAAGGGAGGCCTATGAGAAAGCTATTGGCTGCGATCGCACTGCTGGGTTCCAGCATGGGCGCGGCTCACGCCCAACTTCCGCCGCCCGGCGGCACCTGCACGAACATGGGTGCGATCACCGTCCCCGGGGCCGAGAAGCAGGACGCGATCTGCCTGGCCGACCTGAGCACCCGCTACCTCGTCGCCATGAACCGGACCGACGCCAGCGACTGGGGCGCCTTGCACTCGCAGCAGACCCGCAATCCCGCCGGCGCCGTGCCCGGCATCCAGATCGACGGCTACTTCCCCGACACGAGCACCAGCAACGGCTATTTCGGCTGGTTCCACGATGCGCAGTTCGTGATCCGCCTTCCGGACCACTGGAACGGCAAGCTCGTGATCACCGGCGCGCCCGGCGTGCGGCGGCAATATGCCAACGACTACCTGCTGTCCGACTGGTTCGTCGCGCGCGGCTATGCCTACGCGTCCACGGACAAGGGCAACAACGGAACCAATTTCCAGAACGACGGCGCGGCGCCCGGCGATGCCATCGCCGAGTGGCACCGCCGCGTGACCGAGCTGACCCTGGCGGCCAAGGACGTGGTGCGACAGCGCTATGGCAAGGCGCCCGCGTACACCTACATGACCGGCCTGTCCAATGGCGGCTACCTCACCCGGTACGCACTGGAGAACCACCCGGAGCTGTACGACGGCGGGGTGGACTGGGAGGGCGTGCTATGGCGGCCCGAGGGCCCGAACCTCTTCACCTACCTGCCGACGGCACTCCGGAGCTACCCTGCGTACAAGGCGGGCGATGGCGGCGCGCACGAGGCCATCCTCTCGGCCGGCTTCGCGCCTGGCTCCGAGTTCCTCTGGGACCATCACTACGGCGTGTACTGGGACCTCACCCAGCGCACCTACCGCGAGGAGATCGACCCGGCGTACGACGGCGCGCTGAACGCCGGCATTCCGTTCTGTGCCTCCGGCGTGCCCTCCTGCGACGCCGACTATGACTACGCGAGCAGGCCGCCGGAGGTGAGGGACGCCGTCGCGAAGATCTCCCTGACCGGCCGCATCGGCAAGCCCATGATCACGCTGCACGGCACGCTGGACGCACTGCTGCCCATCGCCACCAACTCCGATCACTATGCGCAGATGGTGAAGAAGGCGGGGCGCGGCCAATGGCACCGCTACTACGTGGTCGAGGCGGGCAACCATGTCGACCAGCTGTACGACCTGTTTCCCGACCAGCTGCGCCCCATCAGCCCCTGCTACCGCTCCGCATTCCTGGCCCTGGAGCAGTGGGTGGAAAGCAAGGGCCAGCGCCAGCCGCCGCCCGACAAGCTGCTGCCGCGCGAGGGGAACGACCTGGCCAACGCGTGTCCGCTTTGAATCGAGCCGGCTGGCCGGCCATGTGCATGCGTGCCGGCGTGAAGGCAGCGAGCCAGTGCTGCATGGTGGTTCAAGCCCGCCGCGGACCACGGCATCATCCGGCTTCGCCCGGGCCCGTCGCCTCAATACACCCCTTCGTCTTCCGTTCTTGAAAGCACCCCATGAACAAGCCCTATCGCTCGCACGCGCTCCTCGCACTGCTGGCCTTCGCCGCCGGCACCGCCCTTGCGGCTGGCCCGTCCGCCACCGACACCCTGCCGGGTGGCATCGTGGTCAAGCACCTCACCGTCGGCAAAGGCAAGAAGCCCTCCGCGACCGACACCGTCGAGGTGCACTACCGCGGCACGCTGGCCGACGGCAAGGAGTTCGACAGTTCCCACAAGCGCGGCCAGACCGCCAGGTTCCCGCTGAACCGCGTGATCCCCTGCTGGACCCAGGGTCTGCAGCGCATGTCCGTCGGCGGCAAGGCCGTCCTGACCTGTCCGCCGTCGATGGCCTACGGCGAGCGCGGCGCGGGCGGCGTGGTCCCGCCGAACGCCACGCTGACCTTCGAGGTGGAACTCGTTTCGATCCAGTAGCCGCCGTCGCCAGGCGGGAGCTGCAGCACAGGTTAGCGCCTTTCGTTACAACCAGGTGTCGAGAACCGCCCCACTCGATCGTCGTACCCTGGATGGCGTGACATTCGCGCGCCGCACACAGGAGAACGCACATGAATTACGTCGACGGCTTCGTGATCGCCGTACCCACCGCGCAGAAGGAGGTCTACCTCCGTCATGCCAGCACTGCCGCGGAAGTCTTCAAGGACGTCGGGGCCCTGGAGCTTGTCGAGTGCTGGGGCGACGACGTGCCCGAGGGCAAGGTCACTTCCTTTCCCATGGCCGTCCAGCGCAAGGACGACGAGACCGTGGTGTTCTCCTGGATCACCTGGCCGTCCAAGGCCGTGCGCGACGATGGCATGAAGAAGTTCATGGCCGACCCGCGGATCCAGCAGATGAAAGAGATGCCCTTCGACGGCCAGCGCATGATCTTCGGCGGCTTCCAGGTCATCCTGGAGAAGAAGTGATGCTGCAGGCCTCGCCGATGTATGCGTACATTCCGGCCAAGGACATCGCACGCGCGCGCCGGTTCTACGAAGACCAGCTGGGGCTGCGGCCCAGGGAAGAGACGAACGGCGGTGTCGTGTACGAGTTCGGCGGCGGCACGGCCGCCTTCCTCTACCCCACGCCGAATGCCGGCACGTCGCAGGCCAGCCAGGCCTTCTGGTCCGTGCAGGACGTGGACGCGCAAATGCAATGGCTCAAGTCGCGCGGTGTCCGGTTCGAGACCTATGACGACATGCCCGGTGAACGCAGCCCGCAGGGAGCGATCACCGCCGGCGGAGCCAAGGCAGCCTGGTTCAAGGACCCTGAAGGCAACATCATGGCGCTGATCCAGGCCTTGCCGACGAGTTGAACCCGGCTCCGGCGGCATCGGCGAACTACCCGCCAGCCCGCTTCACCTTGAAGCCTTGGGCCGAGAGCAGGGCCACGAGTTTGTCGCCATGGTCCCCCTGCACTTCAACGACGCCGTCCTTCACGGTGCCCCCGGAGCCGCACGCGGCCTTGAGCTGCCTGGCCATCTTTTCGAGGGAGCCCGAATCCAGAGCGAGGCCTCGGATGACTGTCACTGCCTTCCCACCGCGTCCCTTGATCTCCCGAGAAATGCGGACGATTCCGTCGGACGCCGAGGAGGACGTGCGCGAGGTCGTTGCGCAGGCGCACAGCGCGACGGCCCTGCGGCAACCGGGACACATACGGCCTGAGTCGGTGGAATAGACGAGGCCGCCGACGGACTGGCGAGGCTTCATGGATCACGATTGTTGTGCAAGCCCGGTCGGGGCATCAGGAAGATCCATCGATCCCCAGCTCGGAGCAAACACGGCCCAGTAGCGCCTTCACGCCGGCAAGCTCGGCCTCGAGTCGCGCCACATGGGCCTTCAGGGCCGCGACCTCCCCCAGCGACAGGTCGTCCGTGCCGGCACCCACGCGGCCTCCGGTTTCGTCGCCTGCGGGATCACCGCCCAGCAGGTGTGTCCATCGGCTTTCCCGTGCGCCCGCAAGCCGCGGAAGCTTGCGGACAAGCGCGCCGGCCGGGCGCTCGGCCAACTCCTCCAGGAAGGCTTCCACGGACGAGATGTCGGCGAAATTGTGCATGCGCTCCGACGCGATCCGAAGCTCGCCTGGCGTTTGGGGTCCTCGAAGCATCAGGACGGTGAGCAGGATGATCGACTGGGAGGGAATCTTCAGCACACCGTCGAGGTTGTGCCCGTAGCGATAGACGCGTCCGCCGCTCGACTCGGTCACGAGGCTCAGGGCCTTGAGGCTGTCCAGGGTGGCCTGAGCCTCGGCATCGGAGATCTCGAGGATCGGGTTGCGGCTCGTCTTCTGGTTGCATCCGGAGACCACGGAGTTGAGCGTCAGCGGATAGCTGTCGGGCACCGTACGTTGCTTCTCGGACAGCACACCGAGAACGCGAGTTTCAAGCAAGGAGAGCGCGCGAAGATTGGACATTGGATCGCAATGTACCCCGCGTGCGGGTGCTTCGACCCGGCGTAGAGCGTCTCCATCCTGGTCGAGTCCCGCCTTCTCTCCAGCACGAGGCCAGATCGAAAGGGTCTGCTTCTGGCGGGAAGCGGCTATCCCGCTACTTTCCGACGACAGCGGCAAGCTCCCACTCGCTGCTGAGCTCGTCCAGCCGCAAGATGTAAACCCCTTCGGCCGTCTCCACTTTCCACCAGCGCCGGTCACTGCCAAACCAGCGGTCGGTGACAGCGCGCACTTCCACACGCCTGGCGCCGAACCAGATGACCGCTGGATCGCCAACACCGTTCGCATCGGACGCGATGCATTCCACGCGGACCATGGCGGCACGGTAGCAGCGGTCCGCTTCCGACCGAAGCAGCCGTCCCGAGGCCGAGGTGCGAGTTGCCGGTGCATACCGTCTTTCTGCATGCGGGCCATCAATCGTGGCGGCAGGATGGACTTCAGCCGCAGAGCCCGTCCGTGCGCTTGCGCCTCTCGGCAGCTCCGGCTTGATGCACCTCAAAGTGCTTGCGCCCGGGGTGACTACCCTTCACCTGCATTCAGCAAAGGAAGCACAGCATGTCCAAGCGGAACAAGTCGCTCCTGGTGGCGCTGGCGCTGTACGCGGCATGGACGGCGGCGACTTGGCTGCTCGAAGGTCGAATCCGGACGTTCACGCGCCCCGGCGCCGTGACGGACCGCCTCGTCTACGCCGTGGCAGGAAACCTGGTGCTTGGAGTTGCGCTCGGTTCTGCGTGCATCGCGTACCTCGTCCACCGGGGCGCCGTCGAGGCAGTGTCCGCAGGCTTCGGGACGGCCAGGCGCACGATGGTGGCGGCGGCTGCGGGGCTGGTGATCGGCGCGGCCGCCTACGTCCTGCAGGGCGCCCCGTCGCTGGACCCGGTCGTCGTGCTGAACGGCTTCAGCCAGGTCTTCGTCGTGTCCGCGGCAGAAGTCGTCGTCTGCTGGTGCGTGGTCGGGTCCACCGTGGAGGCCGCGGTATCGAGGTCGAGGACACTCGTCGCGACGGTGGTCGCCGCACTCGTGTCGGCGCTGCTCTTCGGCGCCTATCACTTCGCCCACAGCCCGCCTTTCAACACATGGGGCATGGTCACCCTGCTGTCCGCAGTGGGTTTGGTCACCGGCGCCTTCTTCTTCATCAGTCGTGACGTCATCGGCACCACGATCTTTCACAACTTCCTTGGAGTGTTCGGTGTCCTGAAGGCCCTGGAAGCAGCAGATGCACTGAGCTCGTTCGAGCGCGTGCAGCCGCAACTCGTTGCCACGGCAGGTCTGACGCTGGCGCTCCTCGTGGTCCTGCAGGCGGTGGTACGGCGGCAACAACTTCGCGGCGGCAGAGGTGCGCTCGCTGCTCGGGGATCCGCGTAGGCGGCGGCAGCGGCGCCGGCCGCGCACGATGCAGATGGCTGCTCCTGGCCGTCAGCGGCTGCGCACGAGCGACTACGGCAATTGGCGGTGTGCCGTTCGTACCCCCGGATCGACTTGATCATCTGCAACGTGATAGATCACTTCGTCGGCAACATCGCAAGTGCGAGCACTGCGCGGCGTCGGAAACGGTCCAGGCTTGCCAGCGCCCTCATTTCCACCGAGTTCGGGTGTGGCGTTCGCAATCAGCGCTTCAGCACGTCCTGCCATTCGGAGTGGCGGGCAATTTGAGCCTTGGCAAACGGGCACAGCGGGATCACGACGCGCCCCTCCCTCCGCGCGTCTTCCACGCCGCGCCGCACCAGCGCCAGACCAACTCCGCGGCCGCGCAGCGCGTCCGGTACGCCGGTGTGATCGATGATGATCATCCGTTCGCCAGTGCGCGAATAGCTCATCTCGGCTTCGTGGCCGTCCAGCCGCACCACGTACCGACCCTTGGACAATCCCTCTTCCCGTGCGATCGTGAAGCCGTCTTTCGGCATTTCGGTCATCACCGTTGCTCCTTCTGTTCCCCAAGAGCCTGGAGCGCGCGCGGTTGGCGTGGCTCTCCGATCGCGCATTCGAGTGCGCTGACATTCCAGCCGCCGAGGTCGGCGGCCGCTCGGTAGGTGCTTTCCAGGAACGCCATCAGCGCCGCTTCCGGATCGGCGGCCTGCCGCACCGCGTGGTACGGCAGAAGAAACTCACCAAGTTCCTTGCTGTAAAAGGCGCCCTCGGGCTCGACGTGCGCTTCGGCAAAACCGGCCGGAGCGGGATACGCGTAGGAGTAGAAGGCCGGGTAGTCGATCGGACCGCCGCCCGGCCAGAACCCGGCAGAGGACACCTCATGGCTGTAGGCTTCGCGCGTGACGTCGTCGGGCAGCGCGTGGATGCCGCCCGGGTGCATGGGCGCGGCTCGCCCGGAGAAGCGCGTCACCGCTAAGTCAAAGCTGCCCCAGAACAGGTGCACAGGGCTGGCCTTGCCCAGGAAGCCCGTGCGGAAGCGCTTCAATACGCGGTCAGCCAACACACTCGCGCGGAAGAAGCGGCTGACGGCATCGCGGTCGTATGGCCGCTCGGCGCGATCCTCGACAAAAGGCACAGCGTCCGGCACCTCGTTCGGCCGGCCGTGGAGAGCGGGCGTGGCCCCCAGCTCGCCGAGCAGTCGGAGGAAGTGCGCGTGGAAATCGGCTACCGACATCGGGCCAAGGGCAAATCGCGCCATCCTCCCGTCGGTCGCTGCGCCCACCACCGCGTGATCGACGAGGTCGAGGGTGATCTCCACTCCGCTCGGTTCATCAGGCACGAGCGAGGTGGTGAAGCCGCGCGCATTCACATAGAGCGTTGCCTGCCAGGAATGGTTCTGCCAGGGAGCCCGGGCGAAGCGGTACTTGCCGATCATCTGCGCGTACAGGTGCAGCGCCGAACAGGTTTCGCGCCAGGGCGGATAAGGTATGGCGGGCCAAATCGGACTCATGCGTCTGCCTTTCGTGCGTGGGACGCCAAATTGAGGCCGGTCCGCCCGATACCCGGGGGCGGTGCGTGATCGGCGTCGCGCAAATCGTAAACGAGACGAGGAACGAGACGAGATTCCGCGCCATAGCGGGCCAAGGATGCGGCTGCTCACCGACCTGGCTGCGCGTCTGCGGGAAACGCGACCGGGGACCTCATCCGCGCGAGGCGGCGTATCGTTCCATGCATGACCGACGCTCAGGCATCGTCGTGAACACTGCAGTACAGAAGGAGCCCCATGACCACGATTCTCGGCCTCTCCGGCAGCCTGCGCTCGGGCTCATACAACACCGCGCTGCTGCGCGCCGCGGCAGGCCTGATGCCGGCGAGTGCGACGCTGGACATCGCGACCCTGCACGGCATCCCGCTCTATGACGGAGACGACGAAGCGCGCGACGGCCTTCCGGCGGCCGTGCAGAAGCTGAAGGAGCGGATCGTCGGCTGCGACGCCCTGCTGTTGGCCACGCCCGAATACAACAACGGCATCCCGGGCGTGATGAAGAACGGCATCGACTGGCTCAGCCGCCCCGCATCGGACATAGCGCGGGTGTTCGGCAACCGTCCCGTCGCCGTGATCGGCGCGTCGCCGGGTGGCTTCGGCACCATCCTCGCGCAGAACGCCTGGCTGCCCGTGCTCCGCACGCTGGGCACGCGGCCCTGGTTCGGTGGGCGCCTGCAGGTCTCGCGCGCGGGGCAGGTGTTCAGTGATTCCGGCGAGATGGTGGACGAGAAGATCAAGGCGCAGCTGCAGCAGTTCCTGCAAGGCTTCGTCGCGTCGCTGCAGCCGGGCTCCTGACGGCCACGACTGGATTTCGCAGGTCCCTCCTGCATCACCCCGGCCCGAGCCATGAAGAGCGATCACGCGTCTTTTCCCCGAGCCCATGGCGCCACGCTCGCAGCCCGCCTCGACGCGCGACAAGTAGCACGTGGACGCTCAGGTTGCTCGCGATCCCTTGGTTCGCAACCTGTGTCATCCGCCCCCCGCCCGCCCCTGCACCTCGCGGCGCAGCCGCTCCTCCTGCTCGCGCAGCTCCGGCGTCAGCGCCTCGCCGAAGTCCTCGGCCGAATAGATCTGCCGGATCTCGATCTCGGAGTCGGTGCGCATCGGATTCGGGCACTTCTTCACCCAGTCGATCGCTTCCTGCAGCGAAGCGCACTTCCAGATCCAGAAGCCGGCCACCAGCTCATTGGTCTGGGCAAACGGCCCCTGGATCACCCGCCGCTCCTGGCCCGAGAACGCGACCCGCGCGCCGCGCGAGCTGGGATGCAGGCCCTCGCCCGCCTCCATCACGCCGGCCTTCACCAGCTCCTCGTTGAACGCGCCCATCGCGGCGAATTCCTCGGGCGTGGGCATGACGCCCGCCTCGCTGTCCCGGGTCGCCTTGACCATCACCATGAATCGCATCTCGGTCTCCTGTCGATTGGATGGGGGACGTGCGGCGGCGCTCACTCGCTCCCCAGCAACTCCCCCACCGGCTTCAATTCATCCACCCGATCGCACACGGCCTTCACCACCATCATGATCGGGATGCCCAGCAACAATCCCCACACGCCCCACAGCCAGCCCCAGGCCAGCACGCCGATGAACACCGCCACCGCGTTCATGCTGTTGGCCTTGCTGGTCAACCAGGGCACCAGCAGGTAGCCCTCCAGCGTATTGATCACCAGCGACACGGCCCCGATGCCCATCGCGGCCTGGATGTCGCCGAACTGCAGGAAGGCCACCAGTGCCGCGCCGCCCGTGACCATGATGGCCCCCACATAGGGCACCAGGTTCAGCACCGCCGCGGCCACGCCCCACACGGCCGCATGTTCCATGCCCATGTACCAGAACACCGCCGCCGTGGCCACGCCCACCAGCAGGCTGGCCAGCAGTTGCACGAGCAGGTAGCGCTGGATCTGCACGTTGATCTCGTCCAGCGCCTGCACGGTGAGTTTCTTGGTGCTCAGGCCCGGCCCCGCGATCTTCACCAGCTTGCGGCGGAAGGTGTCGCCCGAGACCAGCAGGAAGAAGGTGAGGAAGGCCACGATCACGATCTGGCCGAGGAGCGCGACCAGGCCCAGGGTGCCGGTCCAGATGTGGTCGCGGATGTTGAAGGGCGGCTTTTCGACCACGACGCGCTGCACGTCGCCGGGCACGGGGGGCGGCGGTGTTCCGTTCGGCGTGGCGGCGCGCTCGATCTCGTTGGCCGCCTGCTGCACGGTGTCCAGCGGCGTGGGCTGCGCCTCGCCGCGCTTGCGGATGGCCTCGGCCATGCGTTCGGCCGCGTCGGGCAAGCTGTTGATCAGCTGGTTGGCGTCGTCGCTGAGCGACCATGCCAGGCCGGCCAGGCTGCCCAGGATGGACAGGATCAGCACCCCCGCACTGGCCGCGCGCGGGATGCGCAGGCGGGCCATGCCGTCCACCACCGGGGCCAGCGCGTAGAAGAACACGAAGCCCAGCATGAGCGGGATGAAGAAGGCACTGGCCAGGTGCAGCACGGCCAGCACCGCCAGGGAGGCCAGCACCGCCAGCGCGATGTTGCGCGGGTCGGCCGCGGGGTGCAGCACCACGCCGGGCGGCTGCTTCGGATCGATGGTGTCAGGCGGTGGGACCTGCGCCAGAACCTCGTCCACTTTCTTGTCGGAGTCCATGGGTGTTCCTGTTCTTCAAGGAAGCCCCTTCTCCCTCAACGCGTGAGCGCCTCCCGCACGGCGACCAGTTGCCGGCGTGACACCGCCAGCACCTCGTCCAGCCCGTCGAGCCGCACCGCCCAGCCCTCGCCCTCTTCGGGGTCGTCGTGCCGCTCGAGCGCGCGCAGCGCGCGACGGGCGACCAGGGCATTGCGGTGGATCCGCAGGAAGAGCGCACCGTGCCGCTCTTCCAGTTCGCTCAACGAGTCATCGGCAATATAGCTCCGGCTTGCCGTGCGAACGGTCACGTACTTGAGTTCGGCCTTGAAATAGATCACCTCCGACAGCGGAAGCCGAACAATCTGACCCCGGTCCTGGATGACGATGGTTTCGGGCGCCACCGCAGCCCCGCCGCGCATCGCCAGCAGGTGCCGCTCGACCTTCTGCAGGGCCTGCTGCAAGCGCTCGGTGCGCACCGGCTTGGTCAGGTAGTCCAGGGCGTCGAGGTCGAAGGCGCGCAGCGCGTGGTCGCTGTGTGCCGTGACGAAGACCACCGGCGGCGCCTCGGGCAGACGGCGGATGGCGGCCGCCAGCGCCAGGCCGTCGGTCTCGGGCATGCGCACGTCGAGCAGCGCCAGGTCGAAGTGCTGGCGGCGCAGCCAGTCCATGGCCTGGGCCGCGTTGCCGGCTTCGGCAGCCACCTCGGCCGCCGGCGCGCGGCACTCGCCCAGCAACCGGCGCAGCCGCGAACGTGCCAGCGTTTCGTCGTCGACCAACAGCACCTGCAACGGCGGGAGCATCAGGCGGGCACCTCCAGCCGCACCTGGTAGACCCCGTCCTGCAGCCCGCTCTGGAACAGGGCATGCACGTCGTGCATCAAACGCAGACGCTCGCGAACGTTCTGCTGCGCCAGGCCCAGGCCCGCATCGCCCTGGCCGGCCGGCACGGTGTTGGCTACCTTCACCACCACCGCGCCGCCGCGCCGCTCGGTGCTGATGCGAAGCCGTGCGCCCTCGGCGCTGGGCTCCACGCCATGCTTCACGGCGTTCTCGACCAGCGGCTGCAGCACCAGCGGCGGCACCCGTGCGGCGCCGGCGCGAGGGTCGAGCGACCACTCCACGCGCAGGCGGTCGCCGAAGCGCACCTGCTCGATGTCCAGGTAGCGGCGGGCCAGGTCCACCTCTTCCGAGAGCGACACCGCTTCGCCAGGCTCGGCCAGCGCGTGCCGGAACAGATCGGCCAGGTCTTCGAGCACGGCTTCGGCCCGCGCCGGGTCTTCGCGCACCAGGGCCGCGGCCGTGTTGAGGGTGTTGAAGAGGAAGTGCGGACGGATGCGCGCCTGCAGTTCGGCCAGCCGGGCCGTGGTGTCCGCCGGCAGGCGGCCCTTGCTGCGCCACGCCAGCGCGGCGACGAAAGCCCAGGCCATCAGGCCCCCGGTCGCGCCCGAGGCAAGCCAGGGCGAGGCCCCCCCGGCCCCGCCCATGAACCAGACCATGGCACAGCCATACAGGCCCGCCACCACCCCCAGCGCCGTGCCGAAGGCCTGCTGCACGACCAGCGGCAGGCGCGCCAGCACGCGCTTCAAGCTGCAGGCCACCAGCAGCCACAGCAGGATGGCCGCCAGTGCGCCCCCGCCCAGGAAGGCGGCGCGGGCCAGCCAGTCCATGAAACCGCTGGAGACGAACATCGCGCCCACCCAGACCACGGCTTCGCCGAACAGCACCGTGCGCAGCACCACCCCCGCATGGCAGGCGTCGAACACCAGCGGCCCAAGCGCGGGTGGCGACGCCCGGCCGGGCAAGGTGGCGAAGCTCGATAAAATTTCGGGTTCCCTCATCGGAGCGTCCGCGGGCGGACCTCTTCCTTCTTCATCGTCGGTTGGACTGACCAGCCTCGATTATTCCCCCTATGTCCATCAGCCAACTCGATCAAAAGTCCCAAGCCTGGTCGGCCCTGTTCTCCGAGCCCATGAGCGAGCTGGTCAAGCGCTACACCTCCAGCGTGGGCTTCGACAAGCGCCTGTGGCGCGCCGACATCGACGGCTCGCTGGCGCATGCGCAGATGCTGGCCGCGCAGGGGATCATCTCGGGGCAGGACCTCACCGGCATCGAGCAGGGCATGGCCCAGATCGCCTCCGAGATCGAGCGCGGCGAATTCGACTGGAAGCTCGACCTGGAAGACGTGCACCTGAACATCGAGGCACGCCTCACCGCGCTGGTGGGCGACGCCGGCAAGCGGCTGCACACCGGCCGCAGCCGCAACGACCAGGTCGCCACCGACGTGCGCCTGTGGCTGCGCGGCGAGATCGACCTCATCGCCGACCTGCTGGCCGGCCTGCAATCCGCCCTGGTCGACCTGGCCGAGCGCCATGTCGAGGTCATCCTGCCCGGCTTCACGCACCTGCAGGTGGCGCAGCCGGTGAGCTTCGGCCACCACATGCTGGCCTATGTGGAGATGTTCGCGCGGGACGCCGAGCGCCTGGCCGACGTGCGCCGCCGGGTCAACCGGCTGCCCCTGGGCGCCGCCGCGCTGGCCGGCACCAGCTACCCGCTGGACCGCGAGCGCGTGGCGCAGGTGCTGGGCATGGAAGGGGTGTGCCAGAACTCGCTGGACGCGGTGAGCGACCGCGACTTCGCCATCGAGTTCACTGCGGCCGCCGCGCTGGCCATGGTGCACGTGAGCCGCCTGTCCGAGGAGCTGATCATCTGGATGAGCCAGAACTTCGGCTTCATCGAGCTGGCCGATCGCTTCACCACCGGCTCGTCGATCATGCCGCAGAAGAAGAACCCCGACGTGCCCGAGCTGGCGCGCGGCAAGACCGGCCGGGTGGTCGGCCACCTGATGGGCCTGATCACGCTCATGAAGGGCCAGCCGCTGGCCTACAACAAGGACAACCAGGAAGACAAGGAGCCGCTGTTCGACACCGTCGACACGCTCAAGGACACGCTGCGCATCTTCATCGAGATGGTGGGCGGCATCACGGTGCGGCCCGAGGCCATGGAACGCGCGGCCCTGCGCGGCCACGCCACGGCCACCGACCTGGCCGACTACCTGGTCAAGAAGGGCCTGCCCTTCCGCGACGCGCATGAGACGGTGGCCCATGCGGTCAAGGCCGCCAGCGAGCGCGGGCTCGACCTGGCGCAGCTGCCGCTGGCCGAGCTGCAGCGCTTCCACGCCGCCATCGAGCAGGACGTGTTCGAGGTGCTGTCGCTGCGCGGCTCGCTGGAGGCGCGCAAGGTGCTGGGCGGCACGGCGCCCGACCAGGTGCGAGCCCAGATCGCACGCCACCGGGGGCGGATCGAGGGTCCCGGCAACAGCATGTAAGCTGCGCCGGCACCTCCAATTTGCATACGAAAATCCTCCCCGTTTCCCCGAGCGCACCCCCGCGCACCGCGCACCGATGACCCAGAGCTACACCCCGGCCGTACAGGCCGCCCTCCACGTGCTGGTGGTCGATGACAACCACGATGCGGCGGACACCCTCGCCGAGGTACTGGAAATCATGGGCTGCCGCACCGCCACCGCCTACGACGGTCTCGAAGGCTTCGAGAAGGCCGAGCAGTTGCGTCCCGACGCGATCGTGCTCGACCTGGGCATGCCGCGCCTGAATGGCTACGAGGCCTGCGAGCGCATCCGCGCCCAGCCCTGGGGCCGCGAGCTGCGCGTCGTGGCCGTCTCCGGCTGGGGCCAGCAGGACGACCGCCGCCGCAGCATGCAGGCCGGCTTCGACGCCCACCTGGTCAAGCCCGTCGCCCCCGAAGAACTGCTGGCCCTGCTCGAAAAATAGGCGCGGGCCCCAGGCACCGTGGCCCTGGCGAGCTAGGATCGGCCGCGCTACAGCTGCCAGGAGACCCCGTGCCCGTCATCACCCAGATCGAAGACCTGCGCGTGCTCGCGCAGCGGCGCATGCCGCGCATGTTCTACGACTATGCCGACTCCGGCTCGTGGACCGAGAGCACCTACCGCGCCAACCAGGCCGACTTCCAGGGCATCAAGTTCCGCCAGCGGGTGGCGGTGGACATGACCGGGCGCAGCACCCGCACCACCTTCGTCGGCCAGCCGGCCGCCATGCCGGTGGCCATTGCGCCGACCGGCCTCACCGGCATGATGCACGCCGACGGCGAGATCCTGGCGGCACGCGCGGCCAAGAAGTTCGGCATTCCGTTCACGCTCTCGACCATGAGCATCTGCTCCATCGAGGACGTGTCGCGCGGCACCGATGGCCACCCGTTCTGGTTCCAGCTCTACGTGATGCGGGACCGCGAGTTCATCGGCAACCTGATCGACCGGGCCAAGGCTGCCAACTGCTCGGCCCTGGTCGTCACGCTGGACCTGCAGGTGCTGGGACAGCGGCACAAGGACATCGTCAACGGCCTGTCGGCCCCGCCCAAGCCCACGCTGCGCAACCTGCTGAACCTGGCCACCAAGCCGCGCTGGTGCCTGGGCATGCTGGGCACCCGGCGCCGCCAGTTCGGCAACATCGTGGGGCACGTCAAGGGCGTGGAAGACATCGGCTCGCTGTCCGAATGGACCGCCAAGCAGTTCGACCCCACCCTGTCGTGGCGCGACGTGGAATGGATCAAGCAGCGCTGGGGCGGCAAGCTGATCCTCAAGGGCATCCAGGACGTGGAGGACGCACGCCTGGCGGTCGAATCAGGCGCCGACGCGCTGGTGGTGTCCAACCACGGCGGCCGCCAGCTCGACGGCGCGCCCTCCTCCATCTCGGCCCTGCCCCAGATCGCGGCGGCGGTCGGCGACCGCATCGAGGTGCACATGGACGGCGGCATCCGCTCGGGCCAGGACGTGCTGCGCGCCGTGGCCCTGGGCGCCCGCGGCACCTACATCGGCCGCGCCATGCTCTGGGGGCTGGGCGCCATGGGCGAGGCCGGCGTCACGCGCGCGCTGGAAATCATCCACAAGGAGCTGGACGTCACCATGGCCTTCTGCGGCCGCACGGACATCCAGCAGGTGGACCGCAGCATCCTGTTGCCAGGGACCTACTGACCCTTCAGCCGAGTTCAGGGTCGCCGGCCACCAGCCAGGCCCACATGCGCTCGAAGATCGCGCCGTCGCGGGTGGCGCGGCGCGCGCACTCGTCCGCCGACAGGACCTGCGACGACAACTCCAGCCCGGCACCCAGCACCGCGAGTTCCAGCCGGGCCGCGTCCTCCAGGTACCAGGCGAGGGACGCCGCGACCGGCAGGCTGTCGGCGGCGGTGACCAGGCCGTTACCGCGCATGACGATGGCCGGCGCCTGGCCCATGGCGTCGACCACGGCGGCGGCGCGGGCGTCCTCGCGCACGAGCTGCGGGTCGTTCCACAGCGCAACCCCGGCGCCGAAGTAGGCCCCCAGCCCGTGCCGGGCACGCGGGACGCGGCGCGCAGTGCCCAGCGCCATGGTGGCCGGCGGCATGCTGCGGGTCACCGCCCCCACATCGGGCCGGCGACGGTAGACCTGCTGGTGCAACCGCACCTCGCCCAGCACCCCTTCGGGCAAGGGCCCCTGCACCGGCACCACCCATCCGTCCTCGCCGGGGGCGATCAGGCCCATGGGCCTGGGCGCGCAGACCAGGAAGTGATCGGCATCCAGCCGCTTGCTGCAATGGCCATACGCATGCGCCAGCCCGTGGCGGCCCAGCGCACGGGCGGCCAGCCGCACTTCCAGCTGGTCGGCGGCATTCGCCTTCACGTGGCGGGCTCCGCCGCGATCGAGAACTCGAACTCTCCGATGTTCTGGATCCACTGGCGCACCACGTCGCCCGGCTGCAGGAACACGCCGCGCCCCATGCCCACGCCCGCCGGCGTGCCGGTGAGGACCAGGTCGCCCGGCTGCAGGGTGATGCGGGAGGACAGCTGCGCCAACTGGTCGCCGATGTCGAACAGCATCTGCGAGGTGTTCGAGTCCTGCATCAGCTCACCATTGACCCACAGCTTCATCGCCAGGTTCATGGGGTCGCCGATGAAGGCCTGCGGCGTGATGGCCGGGCCGATGGGGCAGGAACCGTCGAAACTCTTCTGGCCGATCCAGTCCCACTTGAAGGGCGATTCGCCCGCCACGCCCTCCCGGGCGAACGCGTCGCGCGCCGACAGGTCGTTGGCCACGGTGTAGCCGGCGATCACCTCATGGGCGCGCTCGCGCGGCAGGTTGCGGCAACGCTGGCCGATCACCACGGCCAGCTCGATCTCCCAGTCCAGCATGCGCGTTCCAGCTGGCGCCGACACCTGTGCGCCAGGGCCGGCGATGGATGGGCCCGATGCCTTGATGGCGAACCAGGGCTTGTAGCCCTTGCCCTTGGGGTCGCGCTCCAGCGGCATGCCGCTGCGGGCGCTCATCTCGTCCACATGATCGAGATAGTTGGCTCCGGCGAAGTAGATGGTGCGCGGGTTGGGCAAGGGCGCCACCAGCTGCGCACCGGCCACCGGCTCGCGCTCGCGCAGCTTCGCAGGCAGCCCGGCCAGCTGGGTGCTGGCCTGCGTCCAGTCGTCCAGCACCTCCTGCATGGCGCCGTAGCGCCCGGACGCGTAGATCCGGCCGTCGAGCAGCAGGCCCGTGCGGACACCGGCGTCGCCGGCGCTGCGGTAGCTCACGAGCTGAATCGTCATCACGCGGTCTCCACGCGGATCGCGAGCTCGTCCTCGCGCTCGAAGTTGCGTCCGTCGGCCATGGCGAAGCGGTCGCCGAAGTCGAAATAGTCGTCATGCAGGAAGCCGTTGGCATAGTGCTGGACCTCCCACCAGTTGTGGTCCAGGTCGACCAGGTAGAACGAGTACACCCCGTGCATGTCCTGGGGCTTGCCGACCTGGCGGATGCCGTATTCGTCCTTCAGGCGCAGCGCGTCGGCATGGGCGCGATCGACCTCCTCGCGGGTGGCCACGTCCACGCCCCAGTGGTTGAGCATGTTCACCGGCTTGAGCTGCTCGCCCACTTCCACGCAGACGATGTGGAAGCGCATCCCCAGGCGAACGGCCATGGCGGGCTTGCCGTGGCGCACGCACTCCAGCCCCAGGAACTCTTCGTAGAAGCGGCGCGTCCTGACCATGTCGTAGCACTCCAGGGTGCCGTGGCTCAGGCAGAAGGGCTTGACCGCGGAGGCGCGCTGCGTGGGCGGCAGCGGCACGCGGCAGTTGGCGGGAAGCAGGTCGGTCATGGCGTCTCCTTGTGACGTGGGCAATGCATTCAGGCGCCCGCCTTTTCGCGGGCCGTGAGAAACGAATCGGCGAAGAAGTCGTCGGGCGACAGGCCGCAGCGCTCGCTGAAATCGTGCCGCGCGGCCTCCACGACCACCGGCGATCCGCAGGCATAGACCTGGTGCCCCGACAGGTCGGGCAGGTCCTGCATCACGGCCCGATGCACGAAACCGTGCCGCCCTTCCCAACGGCAGTCCGGGCTGGCTTCGCTGAGCACCGGCACATAACGCAGCCATTCGTGCTCGCGCGTCCACTGCTCGCACAGCTCGTGCATGTACAGGTCGGCGCGACGGCGGCCACCCCAGTACAGCGTCACCGGCCGCTGCAGCCCGCGCCGGATCATGTCCAGCAGCATCGACTTGATGGGTGCGAAGCCGGTGCCCGCGGCCAGCATGACGATGGGCTTGTCGTTCTTCTCGCGCAGGAAGAACGAGCCCAGGGGGAACTCGATCCTGTGCACGTCGCGCGGCTGCATGGTGCCGAAGACGTGTTCGGTGAACGGCCCGCCCGGCACGTGCCGCACGTGCAGCTCGAAGGAGCGCACACCGTCGTTGCTGGGCGCGCTGGCCACCGAGTAGCTGCGGCGCGAGCCGTCCGGGCGCAGGAACTCGACGTACTGGCCGGCCCGGAACACCGTGGGCTCGTTCATGGGCAGGCCCACCTGCAGCACCATCACATCGGGCGCCACGCGCTGCATCTGCAGGATGCGCGCCGGCATGAACTTGGCGCGGATGGCCTGGCCGGCATCGATCTCGCCCACCTCGATCACCAGGTCCGAGCGCGGCCTCGCCTGGCACAGCAGCGAATAGCCGCGCCGCTTGTCTTCCTCGGTCAGGTACTTGGGATGCACGGCGCCCCAGTCCACCGCGCCCGCGACGATGCGGCCGCGGCAGGTGTTGCACACGCCCGAGCGGCAGCTGTAGGCCATGAACAGCCCCGCCTCCAGGCCGGCGCGGAGCACCTCGGTGTCGGGGTCGCAGGCAAAGCGGTGGCCGCTGGGCTGCAGGGTGATGGTGTAGGTGTCGCCAGCCACGGCAGGTCCTTTCAGCTGCGGAACTCGGGGATATCGGGCTTGCTGCCCCACATGCAGAAGCCGGTGGGGTCGAAGGGGAACTGGCGCGGCCGGTAACCGGCCTCGACGTCGGCCGCCGTGATGCTGCGCACCCCGGTGGAGTACTCGTACACCAGCCCGTCCGGTCCCTCGAAATACAGGAAGCGCGCGCCGGAAGTCGGATGCCGGCCCGGGCCGAACACGATGCGCACGCCGCGCTCGCGCAGGAAGTACCAGGAGCGCATCAGGTCGTCGATGCCCTCGACCTGATGGTTGATGTGCTGGATGCCGCTGCGCGTGGTCGGGAACAGCGCGATCTTGTGGTGCACCTCGTCGATGCGCAGCAGCGGCGCCTCGCCGATCCAGTCGCTGACCTGGGCGCTGCACATGCGGGTCCAGAACTGCTCGTCGCGGCGGCTGTCGGTGGTGCACAGGCCCACGTGGCTGAAGCCGGTGATGCCGGCGTCGCGCCGGCCGTGGTAGCGGCGGCCCGAATGGCCAGGCCTGAACACCAGCTCGATCTGCGTGCCGCTGGGCTCGCGGAAGGCGATCATGGCCCGCACCCGGCGCGCGTCGCGCTCGGCGTCGCTGCCGTAGCGCACCGGCATGCCCGCGCGCTCCAGCTGGGCCGCGGCCTGCTCGATCTCCTCGGGGCTGCCGGCCTCGAAGGCCACCACGTGGTCGCGCGGGTCGCCCTCGAAATACACCAGCGTGTGGTCGCGGTCGTCGGACTTGAAGTACACGGCGCCGCCGTCCCGGCGCGCGATGTCCAGCCCCAGGATGTCGGTGGCGAAGCGGGTCGCGTCCTCCAGGTTGGAGACGCCCACGCGGCAATAGCGGATGTCGTGCAGCTTGATCATGGCGGGGGCCTTCGCACGAATGCTTCAGAGCTTGACGCAGACATTGCGCAGCTCGGTGTAGAACTCCAGCGAATGCACCCCGCCCTCGCGGCCGATGCCGGAGAGCTTCGATCCGCCGAAGGGCGTGCGCAAGTCGCGCAGGAACCAGGCGTTGACCCAGCAGATGCCCACCTGGATCTGCGAGGCGACGCGGTGGGCGCGCTGCAGCTGGGTGGTCCAGACGGTGCAGGCCAGCCCATAGTCGGTGTCGTTGGCCAGGCGCACGGCCTCCTCCTCGGTGTCGAAGGGGCGCACGTGGCAGCAAGGGCCGAAGATCTCCTCGCGCACCACCGGATGGTCCTCGGGCAGGCCGGTCCAGATCGTGGGCTGCACCCAGGCGCCGTCCTGCAGGTCGCTGCCGACGTCGGGCACGCCGCCGCCGGTGACCACGGTGGCGCCGCCCTCGCGCGCGAGGCGGTAATAGCCCAGCACCTTCTCGCGGTGCTGCCGGCTGATCAGCGGGCCCAGCACGGTGGCCGCGTCATCGGGCCGGCCGATCTGCCAGCCCTCCACCTTGTCCTTGAGCGCCTGCACGAAGCGCTCGAAGATGGGCCGCTCCACATAGACCCGCTCGGTGCCCAGGCAGACCTGGCCGGTGTTCTCGAAGGCGGCCTTGGCGATGCCCTCCACGGCGGCATCGAAATCCGCATCCGCGAACACGATGCCCGCGTTCTTGCCGCCCAGCTCGAAGGACACCGGCCGCACCCGGTCGGCCACGCTGCGCATGATGGCCGCGCCGGTGCCGGTCTCGCCGGTGAAGGTGACCGCGTCGATATCGGCATGCCGGGTGAGCAACTCGCCGGCCGAACCCGGGCCGAAACCATGCACCACGTTGTAGACCCCCGGCGGCACGCCCACCGTCTTCATCACCTCGCCCAGGAGGGCGGCGGTGCTCGGCGTCTCCTCCGAGGGCTTGACCACCACGGTGTTGCCGCAGGCCAGCGCCGGCGCCACCTTCCAGGTCATGAGCAGCAGCGGCAGGTTCCAGGGCGCGATCACGGCAATCACGCCCTTGGGCACGCGCAAGGCGTAGTTCAGCGCCCCCTTGCCGTCCGGCGTCGCCATCTCGAAGAACTCGCCGGGCACGTTCTTCACCACGTCGGCGAACACCTTGAAGTTGGCGGCGCCGCGGGGAATGTCCAGCCGACGCGCCAGGCTGTGCGGCTTGCCGGTATCGGCGACTTCGGCCTGCAGGAAGTCGTCGAAGCGGCGCTCGATCTCGTCGGCCACCGCGTGCAGCAGCTGCGCCCGCTGCGCCAGCGGCATGCGGCCCCAGGGCCCGCCCAGGGCGGCGCGGGCGGCGCGCACGGCGGCGTCGACCTCGGCGGGCCCGGCCTCGGCCACGCGCGAGACGAGCGAGCCGTCCACCGGCGAGCGGTTGTCGAACCAGCGGTCCGAGCCGCCGGCCAGGTACTCGTTGCCGATGAAGTTCAAGGTGGTGGGAGGCGTCATGGGGCCGCGCGCTGCGTCCAGGAATTCGATGCACCCGATTCTGGTCAGCGGCCCGCACGCTGGCCAATTGAGTCATGGAATCCGGACCATTCAGGTCCGTGATGGGACGGCAGCCCGGCCGCTCAGTCGCTCAGTCGCTCACTCGCGCAGTCGGCGGAAAGCGCATCCTCGGCCAGGCAGGCTGGCAGCTCGCACGCCGCCGTCGCCCGCTCGGCTGGCAACGCGCCATCGGCGCCGGAGAAGGCGAACAGCTTGGCCACCCGGCGGCGCAGCCAGACGATGCCCGGGTCGTGGTGGAAGCGCTGGTGCCAGTACTGGCTGATCTCGAAGCCCGGCATGTCGAAGGGCGTGGGAAACACCCGCACCGGGGTCACCTCGGCACAGGATTGCGCGAGCCGGCTGGGCAGGGTGGAGATCACGTCGGTGGCGCCGACGATGCGGGTGAAGCCCAGGAAATGCGCGGCCCGCACCAGCACCTGCCGCTGCACGCCCAGCGGCTCCAGGGCCTGCGCGATCGCCCGTTCCTGCACCGCGTGGCCGCCGCCGCGCGGCACGTAGGCCGCATGCGGCAAGCGGGCATATTCGGCCAGGCCGAGGCTCTCGCCCACATGCGGGTTGGACTTGCGCACCACGCACACGTACTGCTCGCGAAACAGGCTCTGGACGTGGAAGGGCCCCTGGAAGTCCTCGAAGTAGCCGATGGCCAGGTCCACGTCGCCGCGGCTCATGGCGGCCTCGCGCTGGGCGATTCCCACCGGGGCCACGGTGTCGACGCACACGCCCGGCGCCTCGCGCTGCAGGTCCTCCAGCAGGGCCGGCAGCATCACCATCTGGCCGACGTCGGCCATGTAGATGCGAAAGCGCCGGTCGGACGTGGCCGGGTCGAACCCGCTGCGGTGACCCAGGGTGCGCCGGATCTGTTCGATGGCCTCGCGCAGCGGCGCGGCGATGTCCTCGGCCATGGGGGTGGGCATCATGCCCTCGGAGGTGCGCACGAACAGCGGGTCGCCCAGCGCGCTGCGCAGGCGGTTGAGCGCATTGCTCACCGCCGGCTGGGTCAGCGCCAGCTGGGCCGCCGCCTGGGTGGTGCTGCGGGTTTCGAGGACGGCCTCGAAGACCAGCAGCAGGTTCAGGTCGATCCGCGAAGCAGCCATCCGGCGATGCTAGCCGGCGGGGCCGCGCTGGAGAAAGCGGGATAGCCCCTAGAGCACTGCACTAGAGGCGGGCCAGCGTGGTGCTCAGGGCCGGGAAGGCCACCAGCACGGCCAGCAGCACCAGCATGGCCAGCACGAAGGGCATGGCGCCGGCGAAGATGTCGCGCGTGGAGATCCCGCGGTCGTCCAGGCTGCTCTTGACGGTGTAGACGGAAATACCGAAAGGCGGCGTCAGCAGCCCGATCTCGACCGCCACGATGGTGACGATGCCGAACCAGATCAGGTCCATGCCCATGGTGGTGGCGATGGGCAGCACGATGGGCACCAGGATCAGCAGGATCGAGACCGAGTCCAGGATGCACCCCAGCAGCAGCAGCAGCGCCACGTACAGCGCGATGAAGCCCCACCAGCCGAGCTGCGCGCCCACCACCAGGTCGGCCAGGGCCGCCGGCAGCCCGCTGAGCGCGAGCATGCGGGCGTACAGCGCGGCGGCCAGCACCAGGAACAGGATGGACACCGTGACGTGGCCGGTCTCCACCAGCACCTGCCAGACCCGGCCAGCCGACAGCTGGCGGCGCAGGGCAGCGATCACCAGCGCACCCGCGGCGCCCACCGCGCCCGCCTCGGTGGCGGTGAAGAGGCCGCCGTAGATGCCGCCCAGCACGACCACGATCAGGGCCACGATGGGCACGCCCTTGCGCAACAGGGCCAGCACGCCGTCGTTCACCAGCGCCGCAGGCGCCTGGCCGCCGGCCGTGGCATAGAGCTTGCGCGGCCACCAGCGCGCCATGCCCAGGATCATCAGCGAGAAGACGACCGCCAGCAGCAGGCCCGGCACGATGCCGGCCAGGAACATGCGGCCCACCGACTCCTGGGCCAGCACGCCGTAGATGATCATCAGCAGGCTGGGCGGAATGAGCATGCCCAGCAGCGAACTGCCGGCCACCACGCCCACGGCGAAGCGCGGCTGGTAGCCGTGCCGCACCATCTCGGGCACCGCGATCTTGGTGAACACCGCCGCCGAGGCGATCGACACGCCGGTCACCGCGGCAAAGGCCGCATTGGCACCGACGGTGGCCACGCCCAGGCCGCCGCGCACGCGGCGGAAGATCCGCTCGAACACGTCGAAGGTGTCGCGGCCCAGTCCGCAGATGCTCACCACCATTCCCATCAGCACGAACAGCGGCACCACGCCGAAGGCGTGGTCCTGCAAGGCATCGGTCGCGGTGGCGGCCACCATGCGCGCGGCCAGGCCGCCGTCCTTGAGCAGCACGATGCCGGCGAAGGACACCAGCCCGAGCGCGATGCCGATGTGCATGCCCAGGATCACCGCCGCCAGCAGCGCCAGCACCGATATCAGTCCGACTTCCATGCCGCCCATCACGCATCTCCCCCGGTGGTCGCCGCGCCATCCCATTCGAGCAGCGCCAGCAGGGCGAACTGCAGTGCCGTGCAGGCCGAGCCCACCAGCACGATGCCGACCACCGGCCAGGTGGGCGCGGTGAACACGCCTTCCACGCCGATGAAGTCACCCGAGGTCCAGGACTTGGCGAAGGGCGACAGCGTGGCCGCGAAGACGATGGCGCAAAAGAAAAAGCCGCAGGCGTGCAGCAGGGCCTGCAGCAGGGCCGCGGCGCGCGGGCGGCGCCGGCGCAGGCCGTCGATGAAGATCTCGGCCCGGCTCAGGCGCCCGTGCCGCAACGCCGCAGGCAGCTGCAGGAACACCACGGCCACCACCCCCAGCGCCACCAGCTCGGTCACGCCGGTGATGGGGCGGCTGAGGAGGTTGCGCGCCGCGACGTCGGCGCAGACCAGCAGCATCATCGCGGCGATCAGCAGCGAGCCCAGGCCGCTCAGGGCATCGAGCAGGCGTCCGAAGACAGGGGCGTGCCAGCGGCGCCGGCCCGGCGTTGCCGCGGCCGGCGGCGTCAAGGGTTCGGTCATGGTGGGGGAGGCCATCGTGCGCTCCGGACCCAGGGACGCGGATTACCTGTCCCAGTCCCGCGTGGGGCGCACGCCGAGCTTGCGCACTTCGGCCATGTAGGTCGCCAGTACCTGCGAGCCGGGCTGGTTCCGTCGGTCCAGATTCTTCGCCCAGTCCTGCGCCAGGTTCGGCAGGCCGCGGATCCACTGCTCGCGGTCGGCCGCCGGCAGCGACGTGACCTTGACCGGCGGGTTCTGCGACTGGCCGCGCTGCACCATGGCCTTGAGCGCGCCTTCACGGCTGCGGAGCATGGCATCGCCCAGCTGCTTGCCGTAGTCGGCCGCCGCCGACTGGATGGCCTCGCGCACCGGCGGCGGCAGCTTGGCCCAGGTGTCGCGGTTGACCGCGATCGCGCCCGAGAGGAACGAGCCGAGGTCGGCCTGGGTGATGTAGGGCGTGACCTCGTCGAGCTTGATGCCCACCGCACCCGAGGCGATGGAGATCGCGCCGTCGATCACGCCGGTCTTCACGTCGTTGTACATGGTCGGCAGCGCGGTGTTCACCGGCACCACGCCAGCGCCGCTGGCCAGCAGCGCAATGGCGCCGGCCGCGCCCAGCTTGCGGCCCTTGAGATCGGCGATGCCGTTGACCGGGAAGCTGGTGTAGAGGTCCAGCGTGTCGGCCGCCGTGGCCGCCAGGAAGACCACGTTGTTCTTTTCCCATTCGGCCTTGAGCGCGGGGGTGCCGGGCACCATGCGGTTGAAGACCTCGATGATGTGGCGCGGATCGCCGGTCAGCGCGGGCGCGTAGCTGGACACCTGGGTCAGCGGCAGCTTGGCGCCCTCGGTGGCGGCGAACACCCAGCCGATGTCGACCATGCCCTCGCCGACGGACGTCAGCGTGGCATTGGCCTTGTACAGCACGCCGCCGTAGGCCTCGCGCCAGACCACCTTGTACGGGCTGCCCGCGGCGGCCAGGCGCTTGTTCACCTCAGGCTGCAGGTAGGACTGCATCAGTCCCACCCAGGGCACCACCGTGGGGTGGCTGGAGCCGATCGTGAGGTTGACCGTCTGCTGGGCCTGCACCGGCAGGGTGACGGCGCAGGCGACGGCGGCCAGGAACAGGCAGCGACGTGCAGAATTCATCGGGAGTCTCCTTTGGTCTTGTGGTCGGAACCGGAACGCAGCGTAGACGGGGCGCGCGACCCGGGCCACTCAAGATCACGAATACGCGCCATCAAGCCGGTGAATGCCGGGGCGGCCCGGCCGATTCACCGCCGTGATGGCTTGCATTTCCAGGAATGAGTGGCGCCGCCGCCGGCGCGGGCCTAGGGTTCGCACGATGAACCATGCCACCACCCAGGAGCAGCTGCGCCAGCTCACCGAACCCATGGCGAACCTGCCGCTGTACGTCGCGCTGCGCCGCACCATCGACGCCGCCCTCATGACGCCCGAGCTGCTGCTGGAGCACCTGCGGTGGATGGTGCGGCAGGAGGCGCAGGGCACGATCTTCGCGTCGGGTCCGTTCGACCAGCCGGGCCGGCCGCGCGGTGCGGTCGGCGGTCTCACCGTGCTGCGGGTGGACGATGAGGACGCCGCGCGCCGGCTGCTGGCGGACGACCCCTTCATCCGCAGCGGCGCGGTCGATTTCGAACTGCGGCGGTGGATCCTGATGGAAGGCAGCCCCGACCTGCAGGTGCGCCTGTCCGGCCAGCCGGCTGCGGACCGTTGAAGGAGCTGGCGATGGACCCCGCAGAGCGCGTCGGAATCCTGGGCCTGGGCGGCATCGGCATGGCCATCACGCGCCGGCTGGTGGCCGCCGGCCTCGCACCCTGCGGCTTTCGCCGCAGCGACGCGTCCAGCTTCGCTCAGGCCGGTGGCATCGTCTGCCTGTCGGTGCCGCAGCTGGTGGAACAGAGCGACGTGGTCATCAACACCGCACCGGCCGGCGCCATCGACTCGGTGCTGCGCGCGGTGGAGGCCGGTTGCGCCGAGGTGCGCGGGCGCGTGTTCATCGATGCAGGCGTGGGCCCGCTGGAGGTGCGCGAGCGCCAGCAGCGCGAGCTGCAGGCTGCCGGCGCCTCCATGCTGGACGCCCCGGTGATGGGCAATCCCGCCCTGGTCGATGCCGGGCAGGGCGTGTTCTACGTCAGCGGCGATGCGAAGGTGTCGCAGCGCGTGCGCCCGTTGCTGCTGAAAATCGCGGCGCAGGCGCCGCAGGTCGGCGCCTTCGGCGCCGGCACCCAGCTCAAGCTGGCCTCCAACCTGCTGCTGGCGGTACACACGGCGGCGGCGGCCGAGGCGATGGCCCTGCTCACCCGCGCGGGACTGGACCCGGCGCTGCTGCTGGAGAACCTGCCGCCGATCGCCCGCTCGGGCGTGCTGGCCACCCGCGGCGCCGCCATGGCCAGCGGCCGCTACGACGTGGGCGGCGGCTCCACGCAGGCGCTGCTGGAGGTGATGGAGCGCATCGCCGGCGACGCCCGCATGCTCCAGGCGAAGGTGCCCATGCTGCAGGCCGCGATGCGGCAGTTCGAGGGGGCGGTGGAGGCGGGGCATGGCCAGGTCGATACGCCTGGCGTGATCCGGGCCTGGCTGACCTGAAGGCAGGGCACGGGCGGCTGCTCACCGCGGCTGCGCCTCCTGCTGGCGCAGCAAGTCCAGCGCCACGTCCACGATCATGTCCTCCTGCCCGCCCACCATGCGGCGGCGGCCCAGCTCCACCAGGATGTCCACGGTCTTCAGGCCGTACTTGCGCGCCGCCGCCTCGCTGTGCCGCAGAAAGCTCGAGTACACCCCCGCGTAGCCCAGGGCCAGGGTCTCGCGGTCCACGCGCACCGGCCGGTCCTGCAGCGGACGCACGATGTCGTCGGCCGCGTCCATCAGCTTGTAGAGGTCGCAGCCGTGCTCCCAGCCCAGGCGCTCGGCCGCCGCGACGAACACCTCCAGCGGCGCATTGCCCGCGCCCGCCCCCATGCCGGCCAGGCTGGCGTCCACCCGGTCGCAGCCCTCCTCCACCGCGACGATGCTGTTGGCCACGCCCAGGCTCAGGTTGTGGTGCGCGTGCATGCCGGTCTGTGTCTCGGGCCGCAGCGTGTCCTTGAAGGCGCGGAAGCGCTCGCGCACGTCGTTCATGCCCAGCGCACCGCCCGAATCCACCACATAGCAGCAGGTGGCGCCGTAGCTCTCCATCAGCTTGGCCTGCTGCGCCAGCGCCTGCGGCGAGCTCATGTGGCTCATCATCAGGAAGCCCACCGCTTCCATGCCCAGGTGGCGCGCGAATTCGATGTGCTGGCGGCTGATGTCGGCCTCGGTGCAGTGCGTGGCCACCCGAACGATGCGGGCGCCGGCCTCATGCGCTGCCTTCAGGTCGTGCACGGTGCCGATGCCCGGGATCAGCAGCGTGGCGATCTTGGCGTGCCGCAGCACGCTGGCCACCGCCGCGATCCACTCCAGGTCGGTGTGCGCGCCGAAGCCGTAGTTGAAGCTGCCGCCCTGCAGGCCGTCACCGTGCGCGACCTCGATCGAATCGACCCGCGCCTCGTCCAGCGCGCGGGCGATCCGCATGGCCTGCTCCACGCTGTACTGGTGGCGGATCGCGTGGCTGCCATCGCGCAGCGTCACGTCGGAGATATAGATCTTCCGGCCGGGGTTCATGTCGTGCTCCTTCAGGCGCGCCGCATCTTTTCGGCCATGCGCTCGGCCGTGCGCAGCGCGGCGCTGGTCATGATGTCCAGGTTGCCGGCGAACGCCGGCAGGTAATGCGCCGCGCCCTCCACCTCGAGGAAGATGGAGGTCTTCAGCCCGGCCAGGTCCTCGCCCACGCCAGGCACCTTCAGGCCCTGCACCGGGTCGAACTGCACGCGCTGCTTCAGGCGATAGCCGGGCACGTAGGCCTGCACCGCCGCCACCATCTCGGCCACCGAGGCCTCGATCGCCGATTCGCTGCCAGGCTCGCTGAGGGTGTAGACCGTGTCGCGCATGATCAGGGGCGGATCGGCGGGGTTGAGGACGATGATGGCCTTGCCCTTCGTCGCCCCGCCGACGACCTCGATGGCGCGTGCGGTGGTCTCGGTGAACTCGTCGATGTTGGCGCGCGTGCCGGGCCCGGCCGAGCGGCTGGAGATGCTGGCGACGATCTCCGCGTAGCGCACCGATGCCACGCGATGCACCGCCGCCACCATGGGAATGGTGGCCTGGCCGCCGCAGGTCACCATGTTCACGTTGCGCGCATCCAGGTGCTCCTCGCCGTTGACCACCGGCACGCAGTACGGGCCGATGGCAGCCGGCGTGAGGTCGATCATCCGGATGCCGGGCCTCGCGCGGCGCAGCACGGCTTCGTTGTCCAGGTGCGAGGCCGCGCTGGTGGCGTCGAACACGATGTCGATGTCGCCGAACGCGTCCATCGCCACCAGGCCCTGCACGCCGTCCGCGGTGGTGGGCACGCCCAGGCGCGCCGCCCGGGCGAGGCCATCGGAGGCCGGGTCGATACCCACCAGGGCGCCGGCGGCGACATGGCGGCCATGCCGCAGGATCTTCAGCAGCAGGTCGGTGCCGATGTTGCCGCTTCCGATGATGGCGGCGCGCAATGGCTGGGGCATGGATTCCTCCGGAGGGATCAGTTGGAAGCGGAATCGGGCGAGGCCGCTGCCGGGCGCCGCTGCGCCATGGTCCGCGTGCCCACGCTCCAGTGGCTGGGCGGGTATTCCTGCACCAGCACGCGCACCGACTCGAGCGGCGCATCGAGGCTGTCGGCGATGGCCCGCGCCACGTTCTCGATCAGGCGCGCCTTCAGTTCGGGCGAACGGCCTTCCAGGATGCTCAGGTGTGCGATCGGCATGCCTTCACTCCCGGACGGAGAAACCGGCGGACCCGAGCCGCTCCATCTCGATGGAGACGTACTGGCCGGGCTTGATCCATTCGGCGCTGGTGGCGCCACCCGCCATCACGATAGCGCCGGCCTGCAGCGGCTCGCCGGCCGCCGCGGCCAGCCGCGCGGCGGCCACCAGGGATCGGATCGGGTGGCCCAGGATCGCCGCGGTGGAGCCGACCTGCACCGGCCGGCCGTCGATGCACAGCGCCAGGCCCAGGTTGCCGAAGTCGCCGCGTGGATCGGACCAGGGACCGATCACGAAGCCGCTGGACGAGGCGTTGTCGGCGATCACGTCCGTGAGGGTGAAGCGGAAGTCTCGATACCGGGAATCGATGATCTCGATGGCCGGGGCAACCGCTTCCACCGCGGCCAGCGCCTCGGCGGCGCTGGCATCGCCGGGCAGCGGCCTGCCCAGCACGAAGGCCAGTTCGGGCTCGGCCCGGGCATGCACGTAGCGCGCCGCGTCCACGGTGCCGCCCTCCTCCACCCGCATGGCGTCGGTCAGGCGGCCCCAGATCACGTCCGACAGGCCCATCTGGGCCATCTTGGCGCGGCTGGTGAAACCCATCTTGACGCCGACGCGGCGTTCGCCGCGCGCCCCGCGCAACGCCAGCGATTCCGCCTGGATGGCGTAAGCCTGCTCGAGCGACAGCTTGCCCTCGGGGTCGATCTGCTCGACGGCGGTGGCTTGGCGGGCGGCATCGTCCAGCAGCCTGGCCAGTTCCTGCAGGTGGTCCATCACGCATTCCCCTCGAACACGGCGCGCACGCTGCCCAGGCCATGGATGCGGGCGTCGAACACATCACCCGGCTGCACCGGGACCATGGGGCCGAGCGCCCCCGAGAGCACCAGGTCGCCGGCCTTCAGCGGCGCCCCGAGCGCGGCCAGCGTGCGCGCCAGCCAGACCACCGCGTTCAGCGGGTGCCCCAGGCAGGCCATCCCGGCGCCGGTGGCGGCCGGCTCGCCGCGCCGCTCCAGCACCATGCCGCACATCCGCAGGTCGAAGGCGTCGAGCCGCCTGGGCGTCGCCCCCAGCACGTAGGCACCGGCGGAGGCGTTGTCGGCGATGGTGTCCACCAGCCGGATGTTCCAGTCGGCGATGCGGCTGCCCACGATCTCGACGGCCGGCAGCGCGTAGTCGATGGCACGCAGCACATCGACATGGCCCGGCCGCTCCTGCGCCAGGTCGCGCCCCAGCACGAAGGCGATCTCGGCCTCGACCTTGGGCTGGTGCAGCCCGCGCCAGGGCACGGGCTCGCCGTCGCCATAGCCCATGTCGTCGAACAGGGTCCCGTAATCGGGCTCGTCCACGCCGAGCTGCGCCTGCACCGCGCGCGAGGTCAGGCCGATCTTGGCGCCCACGATGCGGCGGCCCTGGGCCTGGCGCTCGCGCGTGTTCAGCCGCTGGATGGCGTAGGCACCCCGGGTGTCCAACTGGGGCCAGCGTTCGCGCAGCGGCTCGATGAAGCGTCCGCTGGCGCCGGCCTCTCGCAGCTCGCGCGCGGCCTGCGCCAGCTCGGCATCGGACAGGGCTTGGTCGGGCATGGGTGGAAGGCTCCTGGTGGTTCGACGGCGGCACTATCGGCCAGGCCACGGCCGGGTGTCCAATACGGATTTGCGCCGCCGCCATACCTTGGCGGTATCAAACCGGGAGCCCCCATTGGACCTGCGCCAGCTGCGTTACTTCGTCGCGCTTGCCGACGAGCGCCACTTCGGCCGCGCCGCCGAGCGCCTGCACATGGCCCAGCCGCCGCTCACCCGCGCCATCCGCGGACTGGAGGACGACATCGGCGCGGCGCTGTTCCTGCGCACCCCGCGCGGTGTGGAACTGACCGAGGCCGGCCGCGCGCTGCTCGACGAGGCGCCGCAGATCCTGGCCATGGTGCGGCGCGCCGAAGACAAGGCCCAGCGCGCCGGCGCCGGCATGCTGGGAACCATCGACATCGGCATCTACAGCGCGGCCCTGCTGAACACCATTCCGCGCGTGCTGTCTGCCTTCCGGCGCGAGCGGCCGCAGGTGCGCATCCGCCTGCACAACCTGACCAAGGCCCAGCAGATCCAGGCGCTGCACGAGCGGCGCATCGCGATGGCCTTCAACCGGCTGGTTCCCGAGGAACCGGGCATCGCGGTGGAGGTGATCCTGCGTGAGCCGGTGCGGGTGGCGCTGCACGAATCGCACCCGCTGGCCACGCGCCGTGCCATCCCGATCACCGCCCTGGCCGACCAGCCCATGGTGCTGTACCCCAACGTGCCCATGCCCGGGCTGGCGCAGCAGGTGATGCAGGCGTTCCAGGCCGAGGGCGTGAAACTGCGCGTCGAGCAGGAAGTGGAGGATGTCTACACGGCCATCGCCCTGGTGGCGGGCGGCTTCGGCTGCTGCATCACCACCGCCTCCGCCGCCAGCCTGCAGCCACCCGGCGTGGTTTACCGGCCGCTGCGCTCGACCCATCTTCGCGACATCGATCTCGCCTGCCTGTACCGCCAGGGCGACGATTCGCCGGTGCTCAAGGCCTTGCTGAAGGTGGTGCGGGCGCAGCGACGGTAGCGACAAGGTGGACAGCAGGATCTTGCTGCCGGGGACGTTTCCGGTGCCGGGGTGATGAGCCCTCCCGGGACAGCTCTCCCGACACACCAGCTCCGGTCGCGCTGAGCCTGTTCAAGGGCTGGCGAAGGAGGCTTCGACAGGCTCAGCCCGAACGGGGGGATGCTGGAGGGCTCGCGTGGCTGGGCTTCGCCCGGCGCTCGGCACCTCACCTCCGTTCGCCCTGAGCCCGTCGAAGGGCTCGCGAGGGACGGCTTCGACAGGCTCAGCCCGAACGGGGAAGCTGGAGGGCTCGCGAGGGAAGGCTTCGACAGGCTTGTATGGTTCGTAGCTCGACAACGAACCATCAAGAAAGGAGCAAGGTGCCGGAGTGGAGGGACATCGACAGGCATCGGCGAACAAAGCCCGTTCGACCGACACATTGAGTGAAAGCCCCACTCTGGCACCGAGCGTCGATTAGGAAC
>NZ_JAEQNA010000010.1 GCF_016722895.1 Ramlibacter aurantiacus | reverse complement strand
ATGAGGTGACGATTCACGAGTCGCCCATTGCGGTGGAGGGGTGGAGCGGGGCGGGGTTGACCGTCATTGATCCGCAGACGGGGGCGGGGGGGTATTTGATTGAGGGTGGGGCGCGGGGTGGGTGGCTGATAGTTGCTTTTGTAATAGCGGTCCTAGTGTTGGCAGGATTTGTACTCGTGAGCTTACTTATGGCTGGAATGATTGGGTTGCCCGGTTTTCTGATTGGAATGGTTGGGCTGGTTGGCGCTTACATAGATCTCCTCTCCGAACTTGCTAAGGTAGAAAGCGCTGACGACTTCAATAGACTTCTGAGTCTCACGGCACTTCGAGGTTTTTCCTCGCTGGTTTTAATGGGGATAGGCGCTGCCTTCTATGCGTCTCTGCAGTCGGTCGCAGGTTTGAGTCAGCTTACGCCGTTTTCTTTACTAAACGCAGCGCTCTTGTTGATGACTGGCTGGTTTATTTGAAGGAATCGCAATGGGTGCGAAATATCTTATATCGTCATTCTCGATCTTCCTCCTTGCGGAGCTAGGCTGGGCAGCGAGCATTTCTGGTGGATCGCGGATCAATTCAATGCTGATGCGCCTTGCGCTTTCCGTGGTTTGTCCCTTCGCCATAATGATTTCTGGTTTTGACCAACTTAATTTTGTCTGGATTGCGGGCATGATGGCGCTGTATTTGGCCCTCTTGCCGATAACTAACATCTGGGCAGTCGGCGTCATTGCCAAGCGCGGCAAAGAAGGTCTGTGGGAGCTTCCTTGGTTAGATCCCGAAAGGTGGCCGGTACGCACCGCGATTGCAATTATTTCGTTGTACTGGGGTGCGGTTATCTATCTCATCAGTGTGGTCCGAGGATAGGTCGTAAGCAGTCTGAATACGTGGCATCAGCGCCGATCCGGCCGCGCTGCAATCAGGCGATACCCAGACCATCGGCGCCTTGAGCGGAGAACAACTCTCGGGCGACCTGCTCACCGCCATGGCCTGGAGCTGGTTCACCGCTGCCCAGGCCCACGGCCAACTGGCCCAGCGCACGGCCGGCATGGTCGAAGTGCCGGCAATGTCGTACGGCCTGGTGCACGCGGTGGTGCAACCGGTGGTCAGCTGGGGCGTGGTGCGTCAGGTGAGCTTCCCGGGCGTGAACGTGGACATCGGGCACTACCGACTGCTGGCATGGTCACGTGACCACGACGAAAGCCGCTGGGTCGCCTACAACCGCCTGCGCGGCCAAGCGTTGAGCGCGCTGGAACATGCGGTGCCCGAGGCGTTCTTCAGCGACCCGGCGCAATGCAATCGGGTGGGGGTGGCACGTTCCAATCCGGCCTTGCCGGCGTGCCCCGAGGGCGTCTCAGCCGTGAAGGCGCTGGCGATTGCGGCGCAGGCGGGGCAGAAGGTGTTCACCATCACCGGGCAGGTGTATGCGAACAACCCGGGCATCGTGCGGCAGTTCCTCGGGCAACACAGTCCCGACACGCAAGACCGGGTGCAGCAGGCGCTGGATGCGGGGTATGAGGTGACGATTCACGAGTCGCCCATTGCGGTGGAGGGGTGGAGCGGGGCGGGGTTGACCGTCACGGCGCGGCCACCGCTGCCGTCCCCTCGGCGCGCCAGCACCGCTTCACCTACCGCCTGCACGATGGCGAGCGCATCCTGCTCACCTACACCGAAAAAACCAGCCAGCTCGCCGCCCGGCGCCTCAGCCTGAGCTATGCCCCGGCCACGCAGGCCGACGCAGACCTCATTGCCAGCTACCTGCCTGCCCCGCGCGCCGATGGCACCCCGATGTAGCCCGGCGAGCTGCCCACCAGCTGAAGCCCCGGCTCGGCGCAATGCCATCGGATGGGGATTGCTGGTCACCCCCTCGGCAGCAGCGACAGCGCCGTCGTCACCGACACCAGCGCCAGCAGCGTCGATAGCGCCACCGCCGCCGTGACCTGTTCGTCGGCCACCTTGTAGCGCTTGGCCAGGATGAACACGTTGGCACCGGTGGGCAGGCAGGCGGCGACGACCATCACCGCGAAGGGCAGGCCCGAGAGACCGGCCGCCAGGCCGACGGCCAGCACCAGCAGCGGGTGCACCACCGTCTTGAGCAGGGCCAGCGTGAGCGCGCCGCGCCATTGATCGCCCACGCGGATGCTGGCCAGCGACACGCCCACCATCAGCAGGGACAGCGGCCCCACGGCCTGCGACAGCAGGCGCAGCGAGGTGTCGATCAGTTCCGGCAAGGCCCAGCCGGTCTGGCCCCAGGCCAGGCCCGCCAGGATGGGCAGCGGCACCGGGTGGATGATGGAGCTGCGGACCGCCTGCAGCACGGCGCGTGCCGGGTGTCCGGCCCTGGAGGCACCGGGCGCGAGTTCCAGCGCCAGGGTGCCGGCGGTCAGCAGCACCACCGCGTGCAGCGTGATCAGGGCCAGCAGGTGCGCCAGGCCGGCCGGTCCGTAGACGAAGGTGACCACGGGCACGCCGACCAGGAAAGTGTTGCTGAAGCTGGCGGTGAGACCCTGCATGGCCGACTCGCGTGTCCAGCCGCGCACCAGCAGCGTGGACAGCATCAGCACCAGACTGGCCGCGAAATAGACGACCAGCGGCGCCAGCGCCACCTGCGCCGGCTGCACGCCGCTCATGGTGCGGAAGAACAAGGCCGGCGCCAGCACCAGGAACACGAGGTTGGACAGGTCCACCAGTCCTTCGGCCCGGATCAGGCGAAGCTTGCCGCTGGCATAGCCGATGGCGGTGAGCAGGATGACCGGAAACAGCGCGGAGAGAACGGGGAGCATGGGGTCGCCACTGTACCCAGCCCCGGTCGGGGTTCAGCCGCGGCGTCGCGCGCGCTTCGGTTGCAGGGCCTCGAGCAGTTGCGCCTTGTTCATGCGGCTGCGTCCGGGCAGCTGCCGTTCGGCGGCCATGCGGTACAGCTCCTCGCGGGTCTTGTCCGCCAGCGACCCGGTGGGCGCGGGCGGTGCGGGAGGGCTCTCGGTCCTCGCGGCCTTGGCGGGCGCCTCCCCGGACCGGCCCGCCAGGCTGCGCCGCAGCAGTTGCACCAGGTCGACCACCTTCGCTGCGCCGCCCTCGTCCGCGTCCGCGTCCGCGTCCTCGGCAGCCGGCGCGTCCTCCACCACGTCGCGTCCCTGGCGCGCCTTGCGCTGGGCCAGGGCCTGCAGGGCCTCGGCCTCGCGGTCTTCCAGCTCGTGCAGGTCCAGGCGCTTCTCGATGAGCGCGCCGACCTCGCGGGCGAAGGCATCGAGCAGCTTGCGCGGCGGCTCGACGGGGGCCGGCAGCCCCACCGCCTCGGGCGTGCGCAGTTCGTCGAAGGTGCGCAGCGTTTCGGCCCGCAGCACGCCGCCCTCGGCGATCAGGGCGACCAGGTACTCGTGGCTGCGCATCACCAGGCGGCCGATGCCCACCTTGCCGCTGCGTTCCATGGTCTGCGCGAGCAGGGTGTAGGCCTTGCCCGAGCGCGCGGCGGGCGCGAGGAAGTAGGGCCGCACGAAGTAGGCCGGCGCGATCTGCGCCAGCGGGACGAAGCGGTGCAGGTCGATGTCGCGCGAGGTCTCGGGAGCGGCCGAGGCGAACTCCTCGTCGGTGACCACCACCAGGCGGCCGTCGTCGGTCTCGTAGCCCCGGACGATCTCGTTCCTGGACAGCGGCTTGCCGTCGGACTCGCGCGTGTATTGCCGGCCCAGCGGATGGCCCTGGGCGTCGACCAGCTTCAGGGCTTTCTGGCGCGGGCGCGCCGCCGCGTAGAAGTCGACCGGGATGCTCACCAGGCCGAAGGTGATGGTGCCGGACCAGAAGGATCGCACCGGCGCAGGAGCGGTGGCTTCAGGCAACGCGCCGCTCCCGGTGGGCGGCCAGGCTGGCCCGCAGTGCATCGGCCAGGTCGGTGCCGGAGGCGCGCTCGCGCGGCTTGAAGGGCTTGACCTTGTCGCCCTGCGCCTTGGCGGCGACCAAGGCACGCAGGCGCTCGCGGTGCTCGTTGGGCCAGGCCTGGGGTTCGAACTCGCCGGAGATCGACTCCACCAGCTGCATCGCCAGCTTGAGCTCGGCCTCGGACGGCGCGCGCGAGCGCGCCGGCTCGATGGCGGGCATGGCGAGCACCTGCTCGCTGCGGCGCAGCGTCACCAGGGCCAGGTGGTCGCCGGACGCGAGCAGCGCCCCCAGGTAGCGCTTCTTGCGCATGACCCAGCGGGCGATGCCGTGCACCTGCTGCCGGGCCACGGCGCGTGCCAAGGCGAAGTAGGGCTGGTCGGCGTCCTCGTCGGGGCCGAGCCAGTAAGGGCGGTCGAACCAGGGGTCGGCCAGCAGCCCGGCCGGAACGAAGCGGCACAGGTGGATCTCGCGGCTGGCCGGCGGCACCAGCGACTCCAGCTCGTCGGGCTGCAGGATCACGGCGCGGTCGCCGTCGATCGGAAAGGCCTTGCGCTGCTCCTCCCTGGGGACCTCGGTGCCGGTGTCCTTGCGCACGATGCGCTGGTGCACCGGGGCCTGGCCCTGGCGCGACAGCAGCTTGAAGTGCACGGCCTGGTCTTCCACCGCCGAATACATCTTGACCGGCACTTCGTGCGGGCCGAGCAGGATGCGGCCCTTCCAGATCGCCCGCGCCGTCATCGGTCCCGCGCCTCCTCGCCCGACGGACTGCAGTCCCTCTCATGCGCCGCATGGCAATGGGCGCAGCTGGGCGAGTCGCAGGCGCCGCAGCGGCGCTCGGTTTCCAGGTGGTAGAGCTGGCCGCAGTGCGGACATTCCTCGGTGCCGCCGTGCAGCCACCAGGGCGGCGCATCGGCAACGGACGGGCGATCGTGCTCGGCCATTCGGGCTTGCCTTTCGACGATGGACAGGACACAAGCGTGTCATTCCAGCACGAGCCCGGCGAGCCGTGGGGAGCTTGCCCGGGCGACGGGTTGAAGTGGGGAGGGCATGGTGCTAAACCCGCGCGATGAGTGCTGTACTTCCCCCGCCCCCCGAACGTGAGCAACGGTTGAGCGAGATCGCTCGCGGCATCGAGACCAGCGTGCGCGAGCGCGACCCGCGCCGGCTGACGGGGTTCTTGTGCGAAGTGCGCGAGGTGCTCGGCATGGACGTGGTGTTCGCGTCCCAGCTGGTGGGCGACCGCCGCGTGTTCCGCTGCGTCAGCGCGGCAGGGCCCTTCGACGTGGCGGTGGCGCCCGGGCTGTCGGATGCGCTGATCGATACCTATTGCCGGCTCATCATCGAAGGCCGCATTCCGGCGATCGTGCACGACTCGTCCGTGCGGCCCGAGCTGGTGGCGCTGGAGGTCACCCGAAGGTTGCGGATCGCCGCCTACATCGGCGTGCCCATCGTGCTGGCGGACGGCAGCGTGTTCGGCACGCTGTGCTGCATCAGCCATTCACCGCGCCGCGACCTGGTGGACAGCGACACGGCGGCGCTCCGGCTGATCGCGCAGGCGATCGCCGGCAGCGTGGTGGATGGGCAGATCGCGGGCGGGATCTGGGGAGCCATCTGACCCCCCGAGGCGGCCCGGCGAAGCCGGTTCCGTGGTGGCACTGGAGGGGGCCACTTCGACGACACACCCGCAGGGCGGCAGGTCATGACGTGAGCCTCGTCGCCGCCTGCCGGACGGCTGCGATGAAATCGGCCGCCGCCGGCTTGGGGGGATGGCCTCGGCGGGTGACCAGGTGCAGCTCGATCTGGACCATGGGTTCGCGCAGCAGGGCGACGTCGAGTTGCTGGCGCAGGCATTCGGCCAGCGCGAAGGACGGAATGACGGCGTGGCCGGCGCCGGCGCGGACCATGCCGATGATGGTGCCGATGAGGTTGACGCGCGGGCGGTCTTCGTGGGGACGGCCGCTGCGGGCGAGCTGCTTTTCGATCAGGGCCTGGATGGGGTTGTCCGGCGGCAGGCTGACCAGCGGCAGGCCGGCGAGGCTGCTCCAGGGCTGGCTGGGCTGCAGGCCGCTCGCGCCCGGGCGGGGCGGGCCGATGCGCATGAGCCGGAACTTGCACAGGGGCTGGCGCACGAGGCCGCTGGCGGGCTTGACGAAGAAGCCCAGGCCGAGGTCGGCCTCGCCTTCCAGCACGCGGCCGCGCACCGCGCCGACGTCGACATCGGCCAGCTGCACGCGCACCTGCGGATGGCTGCGGGCGAAGGCCTGCAGCACCTCGGGCAGCAGGCTGGCCGCGACCATCGGCGTGGCGGCGACATGAAGCCGCGAACGCACGGCCGCCTCGGTGCCGCCGATCACGGCCTGCAGCGTGCGCAGCTCGCCGACGATGCGCTCGGCCACCGGCTGCAGGCGCCGGCCCGCGTCGGTCAGGCTCACCGAACGCGTGGTGCGCTCGAACAAGCGGGCGCCCAGCTGGTCCTCCAGCTCCTTGACCAGCATGCTCATGCCCGAGGGCGACAGGTGCACCTGCTCGGCCGCCTTGGCGAAGCTCTGCAGCCGCGTGACCTCCAGGAAGGCCAGCAGCTGCCGGGTGCTGACATTGATCAATTTGATTGAAGAGTTCATCAGAATGTTCCGTTTGATCAACGGCTTCGGGGTTGCTGTAATTCTGGGTCAACCGAACACGGGGCGAGAACAATGGACACGAACAGTCGAGAGGGCGCGGCGCTGGACGCCGAGGTGGTGATCGTCGGCGGCGGCCCGGTGGGCATGGGCCTGGCCATCGAGCTGGGCCAGCGCGGCGTGCGCTGCGTGGTGGTGGAGCGTCACGCGAAGCCGCAGCCCATTCCCAAGGGCCAGAACCTCACCCAGCGCACCATGGAGCACTTCCACTTCTGGGGTGCCGAACAGGCCCTGCGGGCAGCGCGCACCATCCCGCCGGAGTACGGCATCGGCGGCCTCACCGCCTATGGCACGCTGCTGGGCCCGCATACCTACGACTGGCTGCAGCGCGACCTGGTCAAGTCCTACTACTACACCGCCAACGAACGACTGCCGCAGTACGCCACCGAGGCCGTGCTGCGCAGCCGCGTCGCCGAGCTGCCGGCGGTGCAGGCGCTGGTTGGCTGGAGCGCGCAGGCCGTGTCGCAGGACGCCGATGGCGTGACGATCACCGTGGCCGAGCGCGGCGGCGCGGGCCGGCGCGTGCTGCGGGCGGCCTATGCGGTGGGCTGCGATGGGGCGCGCTCGCTGGTGCGCGAGCAGGCGGGCATCACCCAGACCCGCACCGACCACGACCGCGTGATGGTGCTGCTGGTGTTCCGCTCGCGCGAGCTTCACGAACTGCTGGCCCGCTTCCCCGGCAAGTCCTACTACAACGTGCTGCAGCCCCAGCTGGAGGGCTACTGGAAGTTCTTCGGCCGCGTGGACCTGGGCAGCACCTGGTTCTTCCACGCGCCGGTGCCGCCCGGCACCACCGCCGACAACTTCGATTTCGTGGCCTACCTGCACGAGGCGGTGGGCGCGAGCTTCGACGTGGAGTTCGAGCACATCGGCTTCTGGGACCTGCGCTTCATGCTGGCCGACAGCTACCGCAAGGGCCGGGTCTTCGTGGCCGGCGACGCCGCGCACAGCCACCCGCCCTACGGCGGCTACGGCGTGAACTCGGGCCTGGAGGACGCGCGCAACCTGGGCTGGAAGCTCGCGGCCACGCTGCAGGGCTGGGGCGGCCCGGGCCTGCTGGACTCGTACGACGCCGAGCGGCGGCCCGTGTTCGGTTCCACCATCCGCGACTTCATCGCCCGCTCCATCGAGTCGGACAAGCAGTTCCTGGCCAGCCACGATCCCGCGCGAGATCCGGCGGGCTTCGAGCAGGCCTGGCAGGCCCGTGCCCAGGGCGCGGTGGGCGAGGTGCATTCCTTCGAGCCGAACTACGAAGGCTCGCCCGTGGTGTGGCCGGGGGCGGGCGAAGGCCGCAGCTGCAGTGCGGTCGGTTCGCACCGCTTCGAAGCCCGCGCCGGCCACCACCTGGCGCCGGCCGTGCTCGGCACCACGCGCAACGTGTTCGAGGAGCTGGGCCACGGCTTCACGCTGATGGCCTTCGGCGCCGATCCGTCCGCGGTGCAGGCCTTCCATGACGCGGCCGCGAAGATGGGCCTGCCCCTCACCGTGGTCAGCGATGCCTTCGAGGGCGAGCCCGCCCGCTACGAGGCGCGGCTGGTGCTGGTGCGGCCCGACCAGTTCGTGGCCTGGGCCGGTCGTGAGCCGACGCTGGACGCGGACCAGGCCGAGGCGGTGCTGCGGCTGGCCCGGGGATGAGGCCCGCGGGCTGACCCTAGAATTGCCGCGCTGCAACATGCATACGCCCATTCCAGGAAGCCAGCCCGTGTTCCGAACCCTGCTCAAGTCCAAGATCCACCGCGTGGCCGTCACCCACTGCGAACTGCACTACGAGGGCTCCTGCGCCATCGATGAAGACCTGATGGAGGCGTCCAACATCGTGGAGAACGAGCAGATCCACGTCTGGAACGTCGACAACGGCGAGCGTTTCGTCACCTATGCCATCAAGGGCCAGCGCGGCAGCGGAATGATCTCCGTCAACGGCTCGGCCGCACGCCGGGCGGCGGTGGGCGACCTGCTCATCATCGCGTCCTTCGCCCAGGTGCACGAGGACCAGGTGGCCGCCCACAAGCCCGAGCTCGTGTTCGTGGACGAGGCCAACCGCCGCATCGGCCAGCGGCAGTTCGTGCCCACCCAGCAGCTGACCTGACCCCCGCGGACGCGGGCGCGGCGTCACAATGGCCGCGAACAGGAATCCTTCCGCATGGATCCCATCACACCGGTCGTGTTGTGCGGCGGCTCGGGCACCCGGCTCTGGCCGCTGTCCCGCCGCACCTTCCCCAAGCAGTTCGTCCCGATGGTCGGGGGGCGCAGCCTGCTGAGGCTTACGCTCGAGCGCCTGAGCCGGTTCAGCCGGGTGCAGGCCATCGTTTCCGGCGAGGAGCACCGCTTCCTGGTCACCGATGCGATGGCCGAGGCCGGCACCTCGGGCGACCTGATCCTGGAGCCGGCTCCGCGCAACACCGCGGCCGCCATGGCGCTGGCGGCGCTGCACCTGGGCGAGGACGATCGCCTGCTGCTGTTCTGTCCGGCCGACCACCATATCCAGGACGCCGCCGCCTTCGAGCAGGCGGTGCGCCGCGGCGCACCGGCGGCGCGGGCCGGATCGGTGGTGACCCTGGGCGTGAACCCGAGCTTTCCGGCCACCGGCTACGGCTACATCGAGCCCGGCGAGGAGGCCTTGCCGGGCGAGGGCGTGCGCCGGGTACGGCGTTTCATCGAGAAGCCCGACCGCGCCACCGCCGAGCGCCTGCTGCTGGCCGGCGGCGTGCTCTGGAACGCGGGCGTGTTCCTGTGCCGTGCCGACGTGCTGGTGGCGGCGCTCGAGCGGCATGCGCCGGACATCCTGCAGGCCTGCCGCGCGGCCATGGCCGCCAGCACCGCCGAGGATGCGCCATCAGGCAGCGGTTGCTTCATCCGCCCGGAGGCCAGTTCCTTCGAGGCTTGCCGCAGCGAAAGCATCGATTTCGCCGTCATGGAAAAGCTCGACTCCGTGGGCATGGTGCCGTTCGCGGGTGCCTGGTCCGACGTGGGCAGCTGGAACTCGGTGGCCGAACTCACGCCGGCCGACGACTGCGGCAACCGCGTCGTCGGCAACGGGCTGGTGCAGGCGGCGCAGGGCACCTACGTGCACGCCCCCTACCGCACGGTGGTGGCGCTGGGCACGCGCGACCTGCTGATCATCGACACCGCCGACGCGGTGCTGGTGGCCGACCGCTCGATGGCCGAACAGGTGAAGGACGTGGTGGCCCGCCTCGACGGCGCCGCGCGCTCCGAGGTGGTGAGCCACCGCAAGGTGGCGCGCCCCTGGGGCTGGTACGACAGCGTCGATGCCGGCGAGCGCTTCCAGGTCAAGCGCATCGGGGTCAAGCCCGGGGCCTCGCTCAGCCTGCAGATGCACCACCACCGGGCCGAGCACTGGGTGGTGGTGCGCGGCACGGCCGAGGTCACCTGCGGGGACAGGTCCTTCCTGCTGACGGAGAACCAGTCCACCTACATCCCCATCGGCGTGCGCCATCGCCTGCGCAACCCGGGGAAGGTGGAACTCGAGCTGATCGAGGTGCAGTCGGGGAGCTACCTGGGCGAGGACGACATCGTTCGTTACCAGGACAGCTACGGGCGGGCGGCCTAGCGCCGCCGTGTTCCGCGCGAATACCAGCGGTTGTTCACCCCCACCAGCTTGGACAGCAGCCGCAGCAGCTGCTCGCGTTCGCGCGCGGTGAGCGGGTGCAGGATCTGTTGCTGGGCCCGTTCGACGGCCGGCTGCACCTGCTCCAGCAAGGCCTGGCCCTGCGCGCTGAGGGTCAGGCGCCGGTGCCGCCCATCCACCCGGCGCTGCAGCAGCCCCCGTTGTTCCAGCCGGACCACCACGTCGCCCAGCGTGGAGCCGTCGAGCGCGACCCGCTCGCCGAGTTCGTTCTGGTCGATGTCGGGGTGCAGCAGCGTGGCTTCGAGGATCGCGTACTGCTGCGGGGTGAGCTTGTGGCCGGCGGTGATCGGCTCGAAGCAGTTGGTGGTCTTCTGCTTGGCGCGGCGGATCAGGTAGCCGGGCATGTCCTGCAGGTCGGGCGGCAGGCGGTCGGCGGGCATCGGTTCGTGGGTGGTCATGGTGGTGCGCAGCGCCACTGTAAACGGCGTCCGCAATAGTCCGTGTACGGCCTGTGACGTCCTTGCACATCAAGGGTTTACGCTGAATCGTGGTCCAGTTTCAACTCCTATAGTGGGCGGGTTCCGTGCCCTCTTTCCACCTGCCCATGGACCTCTCCGACGCGACCCGCGAGCTGGCGCCGCTGCTGCCGGCCGGCCTGCCCGACGGGCTGCCCCACTACTGGTACCCGCTGCTGCAAAGCGAGGAGTTGCCGGCCGACCGGCCGGTGGGCGCGCTGGCGCTGGGACAGCGGCTGTCGCTCTGGCGCGATGGCGCCGGCCAGCCGCAGGCGGTGCAGGACCGCTGCCCGCATCGCAGCATCAAGCTGTCGGTGGGGCGGGTGCTCGACGGCGAGCTGCAGTGCCTGATGCACGGCCTGCGCTTCGACGGCCAGGGTCGCTGCACCCTGGTGCCCTGGGAATCCGGGCGCTCGCGCCTGCACGACCGGCTGGCGGTGCAGGCGTATCCGGCCCGTGAGCTGGGCGGCTATGTCTGGGTCTACCTCGGCGACGCCGATCGCTTCCCGCCGCCGCCGCTCGAGACGCAGGTGCCCGAGGAACTGCTGCAGCCCGACCAGTACCTCTGCATCCGCCTGCCCACCTCGATCTGGAAGGCCAACTGGCTGCCGGCCATCGACGGCAGCGACGGCTTCCATGCGGTGGTGATGCACACCGATTCGCAGGCCGTGCACCGCGCCGAGCGCGCCCCGGGCAGCACCGAGGTGCCCCTGGAGGACCGGCGCGTGAAGATCATCAAGACCTCGCACGGCATCCGCGGCGTCTCGGTCGACCTGCAGGGGCGGCCGTTGAACCATGGCCACTTCGACGTCGACGTGAAGGGCCAGCGCTTCAACCTGCCCTGCCTCACCTCCAACCCCATCAAGCCCGCGCCCGGTGCCGCGCCCTATGTTTCCCGCCTGTGGCAGTTTCCGCAGGACCGAGGGCACACGCAGGTGGTGCGCTACCTGGCCTGGCGCGCCGGCACCGAGGCGGAGCGGGCCGAGGCCCGGCGCGTGTTCGAGGTCGTCGCGCGCCAGCGGCTGGAGCAGGTCAACCTCGAAGACGCCTTCGCGGCCGAGGCCATGGGCGACGTGGTCGAGGCCAGGGCCAGGGAAGTCCTGATGACGCCTGACGAAGACGTGGTGAAGGTGCGGCGCCTGCTGAACGACGCGTACCTGCAGCCGCTGACCACCGGCAAGCGCCTGGACAACCCGCCCGGCGCGCTGGCATTTCCCATGTAGCCCACGTCGCCGAAGGAAGCACCTGGAGACCTGATGAACCCACCTGAATCCGCCGCCGTTCCTTCGCGCCCGCCGCGCCTGCAGGGGCGCAGGGCACTGGTCACGGGTGCGGCCGGCGGCATCGGCCAGGCCATCTCGCGCCTGTTCCTGGCCGAGGGCGCCAAGCTGGTGCTGGTGGATCGCGACGCGGCCGCCCTGCGGCTTGCGGCGCAGGCGCTGGGTGGCGGGGTGTCCGTGCTGCCGCTGGACCTGGCCGACGCCGGCGCATTGCCCCGGGTGGCGGACCACCTGAAGGAAACCGGCGACCGGCTGGACATCCTGGTCAACAACGCCGCCGTGCGCGAATACCACCGGCTGGCCGATGCCGATGCGGCGTCGTGGCAGCGCATCCTGGCGGTGAACCTGGTGGGGGCGCAGCTGCTCACGGCCCAGGTGCTGCCTTGGCTGCGGCGCAGCGGCCGTGGGGCGGTGGTCAACGTGTCCTCGGCCTTCGGCATCGTGGGTCGCGCCGGCATGGGCCAGTACGACGCCACCAAGGCGGCGCTGGTGGCCGCCACCCGCGTGCTGGCGATCGAGGAGGCGCGCCACGGCGTGCGCGCCAACGCGGTGTGCCCGGGCTCGGTGCTGACCGGCTTCACGCTGTCGCGTGCGGCGGCACGCGGCCTGAGCGAGCCCGAACTGCGCGAACGCGGCTTCGTGCCCGCGCCCATCGCGCGCTGGGGCGAGCCGCAGGAGATCGCCGCGCCGGTGCTGTGGCTGGCGTCGGACGAAGCGTCCTTCATCACCGGGGCGGTGCTGCCGGTGGATGGCGGGCTCTCTGCCGCGGCCCAGCGCATCGCCTGACCCCCCCGGACCCCTCGAGGAACCCCATGAACCGCAAGCAAGCCCTCGCCACCCTGATCGCCCTCGCGCTGCCCTGGACCGCCCTGGCCCAGGGCACCGAGCCCAACTTCCCCACCAAGGCCATCACCATCGTCGTGCCCTTCCCCCCGGGCGGCAGCCCCGACGTGCTGGCGCGCGTCATCGGCGACAAGCTGTCGGCGCGCTGGGGCCAGCCGGTGGTGGTGGAGAACCGGCCCGGCGCCAGCGGCGTCACCGGGGCCCAGCACGTGATGCGGGCCACCCCCGATGGCCACACGCTGCTGATGACGCCCAACACCTTCGTGCTGGCGCCGCTGGTGATGTCGGCGCAGGCGGCCAACTACGACCCGCAGGCCGACTTCGCCCCGGTGGCCTTGCCCTCCAAGACGGTGCTGGTGCTGGCGGCGCACCCCAGGCTGGGTGTGAAGAACATGGCCGAGCTGGTGCGCCTGGGCAAGGACAGGCCGATCACCTACACGGGCTCGGGCAACGGTTCGCCCCAGCACATCGCCGGCGAGATGCTGCGGCAGGCGGCCGGCCTGAACCTCACCTTCGTGCCGCACCGGGGCCTGGCGCCGGCGCTGGCCGATACCGTGGCCGGGCACATCGACCTGGTGTTCGTGCCCTACGGCGCGGCGGCCGGCCACCTCAAGGGCGGAGCCCTGGTGGGCCTGGGCACGCTGGACGAGGAGCCGCAGGCGGCCACGCCCGGGCTGCAGCCCCTGGCGCGCCAGGGCTACCCCGACCTGGTGGTGAGCGTGTGGTCCGGCCTGTTCGCGCCGAAGGGCACGCCGCCGGCGGTGATCGCCCGGCTCGACCGCGAGATCAAGGCCGTGCTGCAGATGCCCGACGTGCGCGCGCGCCTGGAACAGTCGGGGCAGATCATCACGGCCGGCGGTCCCGAGGAGCTGGCCGGCGCCGTCAAGCGGGACCTCGCCAGCTTCACGCCCATCGTGCGGGCGAACCGCATCAAGGCGGAGTAGGGCGCTCGGCCGCGGCGGCTGGATCGAGCCGCGCCAGTTCGGCGTAGAAGCCGTCCACGGCCCGCTGGCCGCCCTCCACCAGCGAGCGCAGGTTGGCTTCGTGGGCCTCGGCCTGGGCGCCCGACTCGCCCACGCGGCGCGACACGTCCTGCACGAACCGGCACACCGGCGCGCGCAGTTCGCCGAAGGTGCGCAAGGCGGTGTCGACCGGGCCGCCGGCGAGCAGCCGGCCCAGCACCACCGCGTCCTGCACGGCCATCGCGCCGCCTTGTCCCATGAACGGGGTGGAGGCGTGCGCGGCGTCGCCGATCAGGACCACGCGGCCCTGGTGCCAGGGCAGCGGCATCACGATTTCCTCGACGGCCGTGTAGAGCACCTCGGCGTCGTCGGCGCCGGTCAACTGCTCGAGGAAAGGCCGGGCCGGTCCGCCGAACCCGGCGAAGCGCTCGTGCATGGTCCGTGGCCAGTCGGCCGGGTCGAAACGCGCGTGGCGGCTCTCGGGCAGGGTGCCGAACAGGTACAACCGGTCGGCCGAGATGGGCATGATCCCCAGCCGCTTGCCCGGCGCCATGAGCATGATCTTGTCGACCAGCCCGGGCGGGCGCCGGTGCACGCTGCGCCAGACGCCGAAGCCCGAATAAGCCGGCTGCACCTGCGGCCACAGCAGGGCGCGCACGCCCGAGCGGATGCCATCGGCGCCGATCACCAGGTCGAAGCTGCGCGTGCTGTCGTCGGACAGGCGCACCTGCACGCGCCCCGGCTCCGGCTGGTCCAGCGCCTGCACGGTGGTGCCCAGCCGCACCGGCACGCCCAGCCGCTCCAGCCGTGCCGACAGCACGCGGTGCATCTCGGCCCGCTTGATGCCCAGGATGGCCGGGATGCCGGGCGCCGGCGAGGGGTAGCGGGTGGTGGTGATGGGGCTGCCGTCGGCCTGCAGGTAGCTGTTGCGCCCCTCGGGCACCACGAAGCCGGCGGCGGTGAGCTCCTCCATCACGCCCAGCTCGCGGAACTGGGCCAGGCCGTTGCCGTAGACGAAGATGCCCGAGCTCTGGAAGGCCCAGCGCGGCTGGCGCTCGACGACGGTGACGCAGCAGCCCGAGCGGGCCAGGGACAAGGCGGCGCAGCAGCCGGCGATGCCGGCACCCACGATCAGGACTTCATGCATGGGCCGATTGTCGGGGTGGCGGCGAGCCGCTGATCACGCAGGCGTGGCCCGGGCAGGGCGGTCGCCGCGAGGGGCTGAACTGTATGAAGTGAAAGGACGAGTAAACCGGGTCCCTGCCGCTGCAGGGCCTGGCCTAGGCTGTGATTCGTTCGATCGAGGCCTGCCATGCACCATCGTCATCGACCCACGCTCGTCGCCCTGGCCGTGTCCAGCCTGCTTGCTGCCTGCGGTGGAGGCGGTGGCGGCGGCGGCGATCCCGCCGGTGAGGGGATCGCCTCCGGCGACCTCGCCGCCCGCAGTGCGGCCGAAGGTTTCTGGCCTGGGCGCACGGCCAGCGGCGGCTGGGCCGACGTGCTCGTGCTGGAAGACGGCAGCACCTGGGGCGTGTTGGCCGACGCCGTCCAGATCACCGGGGCCTTGCAGGGCCGCAGCGCGATGTCGCTCGGGCGCTTCAGTGCGGTGGTGACCGAGTACGACTTCGCCGCCGGCACGGCGCCCGTGGTCGAGTACACCGGAGCCGCCGAGCCGCGGGCCCGGATCGATGCGACGGCGCCGGGCGGGCGCGGCCTGCTGCTGGGCTATGACGCCAACTACGAGCGGGCCGCGTCCGCCGCCGAGCTCGCCGGCCGCTATGCGCTCGACCAGCGGACGGTGCTGGCCATCAGCTCGGGCGGGGCCTTCAACTGGATCGCCTCCGACAACTGCGTGCTCAGCGGGCAGGCCGTGCCGCGCGCCTCCGGCCGCAACGCGTTCAACCTGGCACTGAGCTATGCCGGCTCCGGCTGCCCGCATCCGAACGGCACCCGGGTCCAGGGGGTGGCCTACCTCGACACCCGGAACTCACCGGCCCGGCTGGTCTCGCTGGCCCTGCGGCAGGACCGGGTCGTCGGCTTCGTGTCGCGCGCCGTGCGGCTGCAGGATGCGAGCGCACCGGCACCGGCACCGGCACCTGCACCGGCACCGGCACCGGCACCGGCGCCTGCGCCTGCGCCTGCTCCTTCGCCTGCGCCTGCTCCTTCGCCAGCGCCAGCGCCAGCGCCAGCGCCAGCACCTGCTCCATCACCGGCCCCAGCTCCGGCGCCGGCACCCGTTCCGCCGATCACCGACGACATCCGCATCTCGGCCGGGCATTACCCGCCACCTGGCAGTTGCCGCATCTGGGTGCTGGGGCTGGCGCCGGGCCGGCAGGCGCCGTCGGGCGACTGTGCCGTGCTGGAGCAACAGGTGCCGGAAGGCGCGGTGCTCATTCGCGGTTGACGCGCACTGCGCGAGCGCGCCAGGTTCCCGGGCGCCGCGAAAGGACGCTTGCGGCGGCGCTTGAAGTCCGTCCCGCCTGCCACAAGAATGCGGCCTGCGAAGCTGCGCCTGATCAGGTGCGGCTTCGTGCTTGTTGGACCACCTGCCCACCACTGCCTTGCACATCCGATCCGCCGTCGCCGCTTTCCGATTCGCGCTGTTCGCCGCCCTGCTGGTCCTGGCGGCTGGCGCGCAGGCCCAGGTTGCCGCCGCTTTCCCCGACACCGTGCCCACCGGGGCTGGCCGCTGGCACGACGCGCTGGCCGAGTTCGCCAAGGCCGACCGCGAGCGGCCGCCTGGCGAGGGCGGCGTACTCTTCGTCGGCAGCTCGTCCATCCGGCTTTGGCCGCAATTGCCGCAGGCCTTCAGCCATGTGCCCCTGGTGATCAACCGCGGTTTCGGCGGCTCCACCATGTCCGACTGCCACGAGCTGGTGCGACAGCTGGTGTTGCAGTACCGGCCGCGCCAGGTGCTGGTCTATGCCGGCGAGAACGACCTGGCGCAGGGGCGCACGCCGCAGCAGGTGCTGGCGAGCTTCCAGGCGTTCGCGCAGGCGGTGCGCAGCGAGCTGCCGGGCGTGCGCATCGGCTACATCTCCATCAAGCCCAGTCCGCTGCACCAGCGACTGCTGCCGCAGGTGCGCGAGGCCAATCGCTTGCTGGCGTCCTACATGGGGCAGTTGCCCAACGCCGAGTTCGTGGATGTCTTCACCGCCATGATCGACGCCTCGGGCCATCCGCGCCCCGAGCTGTTCGGGCCGGACCGCCTGCACATGAACGAGGCCGGTTACGCCGTCTGGCGCAGCGCCTTGCTCCACCGGGTCGGCACGTTCGACGCGGCCCCGGTGGCGGCACCCGCGCCACCGGCCGGCGCTACGGAAGCTTCCGTCGCGGCCATGCCCTGAAACCGCGCGGGCCCGGCTCGCGCGGCGGCCGGCGTTCGAACCAGAGGGTGAGCCGTCCGGCCGCATACAGGCTGGCCAGTGCGATCGCCAGCAGGGGCAGGTCCACCGACCAGGGGCGGCGCAACTCGGCGCCGAACAGGCTCAGCACCAGCAGCACCACCACCAGGTGGGCACAGAACACGGCCAGCGACGCCGAACCGAGGGTCTCCAGCACGCGCATGCGCGGCAGGTGGGCCGCGAGCCAGGGACCGAAGCGCAGCAGCAGCACGGTGAGGGCGGCCAGGTTCAGCAGCCGCAACGGCCCGAGCTGCCACTTGTCGAACCAGAGGTTGAGCGCCTCGTTGGCGCCGAAGGGTGCCTGCCCCACCCCATGCCGCCAGGCCAGGCCGACCGTCGCGACCACGGCGGCCAACGCGATCACCGATGCCGGCAGCCGCAGCGAGGGCGGGCTCGGCTGGTGGCGGGACGCCCCGAGCCACAGCCCCACGATCCAGATCAGTTGCCAGGCGAAACTGTTGAAGGCGCCGGCCTCGGCGTAGGGCACCGGCATGTGGGTGATGGCGGCGCCGACCTGGTACAGCCAGTGGGCCACGCCGAACTGGGCCAGCAGCCACAGCATGGCGCTCGACGCCAGCACCAGTCCCCAGCCGGCCTGCAGCGCCAGCGGAAACGCCAGCGGGCTGAGCAGCATGAACACCACGTACATGGGCAGGATGTCCAGCAGCGGCGGCTGGTAGATCAGCAGCAGCCCACCGGCCAGGGCGGCGCGCGGGTGCTGCAGGTAGTAGGACATCAGGTTCTTGACCGCCGGCTCGTCCACGCGGATGCCGATCAGCGCGATGACGGTGAACAGGAACAGCAGCAGGGCCGCGTGGCAGGCATAGACCAGCAAGGCGCGGCGCCAGAAGGCGCGACGCATGGTGTCGATGCCCTTCTCCACGGCCAGCCGGCCGTACACCAGGCCGGCCATGTACCCGGACAACAGCACGAACCCTTCGGCGGCCGAGACGTAGCCGAAGGGCTGGCCGAACGGGTTGGTCAGGCGCGTGGGCAGGTGCGTGAGCGTCATCAGCACCAGCATCAGCCCACGCAGGGCATCGATCTCCCAGCGGCGTTGCATGGGGGTGGCATCCAGGAAGCGGGTGGGCCGCGGGACGCCGAGCATACCCGCCGCCAGCTGGCGGCGGGGGGGCGGCGCGTCAGCGCTGGCCCTTGCGCCAGGGGCCTTCGATCACCAGCGTGATGCCCGGGCTCTGCATGTTCACGAACATGAAGCGGCCGTTGTGCGAGAAGCAGCCGCCGCAGAACTCACTGCCGTTGAGCACGTTCTCGGCCACGCGGAACAGCACGCCGTTGCTGCCCACGCCGACGATGTTGTTGCCGTTGCTGCCGTCCTCGTACATGTAGAGCCGGCCATCCGGGCCGATGGTGATGTTGTCGGGGGCGTGCAGCATGCTGGCGTCGGTGGACTCCACCACCAGCTTCAGCGTCTGCCGGGCCGGGTCATAGGCCCATACCTGGCCGGCGCCGATGTCGCCGCCGTTGGTGCAGCAGAAGTAGACCAGGCCGTCGGCATACCAGGCGCCTTCGCCGCGCGAGAACATGGCGGCACCCTGCCGCTGGCCCTGCGCCCGGGTGCTGTTGGCGAACACGTTGTCGATCGGATCGGGGTTCTCGATCTCGACCCAGTCCACCGTGATCGGCTGGTTGAGGCGGCCGAGGAAGCCGGTCCTGGTCGCCACCGCGGTGGTCGAGCCCTGGATGCGCAGCGCCTCCAGGCGGCCGCCCTCGAGCAGGTGGCCGGGGCGGTTCGGCACGTAGCGGTAGAACAGGCTGTCGCCGGTGTCCTCGGTCTGGTAGACGATGCCGGTGGCCGGATCGACCGCCGTGGCCTCGTGGTTGAAGCGGCCCATGCCCAGGATGGGTTGCGCCTGTACCGGGCCGTTGGCCAGGGCCGGCACTTCGAACACGTAGCCGTGGCGCTGCTGGTAGCCCGAGCCGGTGCCGCTGGCCAGGGAGGTGCTCTCCTCGCAGGTGAGCCAGCTGTTCCAGGGGGTGGGGCCGCCGGCGCAGTTGTTGTTGGTGCCGCCCAGCGAGGCGAAGTGGCGCAGCAGGCGGCCTTCGTCGTCCAGCACCAGGTGGGTGGTGCCGCCGTTGGCCCAGGTGTCGTACTTGTAGCCGTCGGCCACCTTCACGCCGTCGGCGTTCCCGTACTTGGATTCGCGGTTGCTCAGTTCGTGGTTGCGCACCAGCACCGTGGTGCCGTCGGGGCCGCGCAAGCAAGCCATGCCGTCATGGTCGCCGGGCACCAAGCTGCCGTCGCTCATGGTCTGGCCCGTGAGCGAGATGGCCCGGTAGCGGAACTCCGGCGGCAGCGAAATCAGCGGGCGCCCGCGCAGGTCGCCGAAGGCACCGGTCAGTTCGTCGGTGTTCAGCGGCAGGGCGGGCGCCAGCGCGCCGAAGCCGGGGCCGAAGGAGGGCGCGGCCACGGCGGCGCGGGCATAGAAGGCCGACAGCGGCGCGATCATCGCGCTGCCACCGACGAATTTCATGAAGTTGCGGCGGGAAGAGGTCATTCGGTTTCTCGTGTTCGGTTGATGGAACACCTGGTCGGACGACGCTCTGGCTAGGCAGCTGGCGAGCGCCTGCGTGGCCAGGCGTTCGCGACGATAGGGAGCGGATGTGTCAGCGCTGTGAGGGTGGCGTGTCAGTGGCGTGACATGGGATGGCGTCCCCGTTCGCCAGGCTCCTCTCCCCCGTTCGCCAGGCTCCTCTCCCCCGTTCGCCAGGCTCCTCTCCCCCGTTCGCCCTGAGCCCGTCGAAGGGCCCTTGCAACAATGTTTCCGGAGACGCTTCCTTGTACCGATTTCTGTAGCGATCGCGGCGTTGCCGGGTCTCGCCCCGGTGGGCGAGTTCTTCCTTTTTCTGAGGAACCTGGAAAAAGGCGACTCCACTGTCAGCGTTTATCGGCGCATCCTGGCCCGGCACGCGCGCTCCGCGGCCCGTTGCTTCTTCACTGCACCTGGTTCAGCAGCGCCTCGCCCGCCAGCAGCCGTCGTGCGTTCTCCGCCGCGCCCGTGGCCAGCCGCTCCAGGCTGGCCAGGCTGCCGCCGCCGGCGACGTGCGGCGAGATGATGAGGTTGGGGCAGGACCACAGCGGGTCGTCCGCCGGCAGCGGCTCGGGGCTGGTGACGTCGAGCGCGGCGCCGCCGATGCGGCCGGCGGCCAGCGCCGCGTGCAGGGCCGGCTGGTCCACCAGGCCGCCGCGGGCCACGTTCACGATCAAGGCCGTGCGCTTGCACAGGGCCAGCGTGCGCTGGTTGACCAGGCCGGCCGTCTCGGGCGTGAGCGCGGCCGCGAGCACGATGGCGTCGGCGCGTGGCAGCAGTTCGTCGAGCCGGTCCATGCCGTGCACCGATTCCACCAGCGGGTCGGGACGCGGTGTGCGCGTCACGGCCTGCACCCGCATGCCGAAGGCGGTGGCCCGGCGCGCGAGCTCGCGGCCGATGTGGCCCAGGCCGACGATGAGCAGCTTGGCGCCCTCGAGCGACTGCAGTGGCCCACCCAGGGACCGGTCCCACACGCGCGCCGCCTTCTGCGTGCCCATGTCGGGAATGCGGCGCGTGAGTGCCAGCAGCAGGGCCATGGCGTGCTCGGCGACCGTGGGAGACACGCCGCCCGCGGCCCAGGTGACCGCCAGCTGCGGCGGAATGCCGACTTCCTCGAATCCCTCGCGGCCGGCGGTGATGAAGTGGACCCAGCGGAGCAGGGCGCCCGGCTGCTGGAGCGTCTGCAGGATCTGGCGCGCCTCGGCCACCGGGGCGTCGGGCGTCACCAGGCCCTGCGCGCCGGGTAGGGCCTCCAGCACTTGCGGCAGCGTCTCGGCCACCACCAGCTGGACGCCCTCCACCGCCTGAAGCCGTGCGATCAGTTGCGCCTTGGCCAGCCCGCTGCGGGCCCAGAAAATCACCTTCATGCTCATTGCCATCCCGGCTGTTGCGGCGGGTGCGCGCGCACCGCCTCTTCGTTGACTTCGGTACCCCAGCCCGGGGCATCGGACAGCAGCAGCGACCCGTTCTCCACCACGGGCGCCACGGTGACCAGCTCGTCCTTCCAGGGCACGTCGTCCACCTCGATCTCAAGAATGCGGAAGTTGGGGATGGCCGCGCCCAGGTGCGCGTTGATCATGGTGTACAGGTGGCCGCAGAAGTTGTGCGGCGCCACGTTGACCTGGTACGCCTCGGCCATCGCGGCGATTTTCACCGACTCGAGCAGGCCGTTCCAGGGCGCGTCGACGATGGCCACGTCCATCGCGTATTGCTCGAGGAAAGGCCGGTAGGCCCGCCGGCCGTGCAGCGCCTCGCACGAGCCGATCGGCGTGCGGGTGGACGCGCGCACCAGCGACAAGGCCTTGGCGTCGTAGCTGTCCATCTCCAGCCAGGTCAGGTCCAGGTGCTCCAGGTCCTGCGCCACGCGCAGCAGGCCTTCGGTGCGCAGGCTGAAGTTGAGGTCGATCAACAGGCCGGTGTCGGGTCCGGCGCCGTCGCGGAAGGCCTCCATCAGTTCGACGATGGCGCGGCGCGCGCGCCGGTCGGGGTTGTGGGCGAACTCGGTCGGGTTGGGCGAGAAGCCCGCATCGAGCATGGTCACCGTGCCCTTGTCGAACACCATGGGGTTGGTCTTGAGCGCGCGATAGCCGCGCTCCACCACGTGCTTGCCCAGCGCGCGGATGTCGTCCAGCGTGCGCAGCGGCGGCGTGCCGATGACTTGCTCGAACAGCTTGGGCGCGCGTGCGCGGAACGAGCCGCAGTGCGACCAGTACAGCGGCAGCGTGCGCCGATAGGGACCGCCGAAGAGGGCGTATACCGGGATGCCCAGCGCCTTGGCCTTGATGTCCAGGCACGCGTTCTCGATGGCGGCGATGGCCTGCGCGTTCAACCCGCCCTCGGTGATGCGGGTCATGGTGGACAGCTTGGTGCTCAGGCGACCCACCTCGCGCGGGTCCTCGCCCAGCGACGACGCCGCGAGCTTGCGGATCACGTCGGTGAGGCCGCGGCTCCAGTAGTTCTCGTAGTACTCGGACCAGCCGGTCACGCCTTCGTCGGTGCTGACCTTGACGAAGCTCAGCACGCGCCAGCCGCCGTCGGCGTGCAGGGTCTCGATGCTCTTGATGCGCACCTTACTTGGCCTGCAGGTTGGCGGCTTCCACCATGGAACGCGCGGTCTTGTCCGTCTCGCGGGCCCAGGCCGCGTACTCGGCGGGTGTGCGGTACCAGCGTTCTTTCTTCAGGTCGTCCAGGATGCGCACCATGCCGGGCTCGTCGAGCGCCTTGGCGAAGGCGGCGTGCAGGCGCTGCACGATCTCGGGCGGCATGCCCTTGGGGCCGACGATGCCCAGCGTGCTGGAGGCGGTGTCGAAGCCCTTGGCCTTGGCCGTGGGCACGTTCTTCATGTAGGGGGCGGGCTCTTCGTTGAACTGCATCAGGTAGCGCGCCTTGCCGCCCTGCACCTGGGTGTAGTTGCCGCCAGCCAGGTCGACCGACATCATCACCTCGCCGGCCAGCAGGGCGCGGACCACTTCGGCCGTGCCCTTGTACGGCACGTGCGTGGCCTGGATGCCCAGCTTGCGGAACAGGTTCTCGGCCACCAGGTGCATGGTGGTGGCCACGCCCGGCGTGGCATAGGTCAGGCGGCCGGGGTTGGCCTTGCCGAAGGCGACGACCTCTTCGATGGTCTTGAAGGGCGAGCCCTCGGGCACGTGCACCGCCAGCGCGTCGGAAGTCACGCCGATGATGTAGGTGAAGTCGGTGGGCGCGCTCCAGTCCACCTTGTTCAGGTACGGGTAGAACAGCAGCGAGGCCGAGAACATGGAGATGGTGTAGCCGTCGGGGGCCGCGGTCTTGGACATGGCGGCGGGCGCCATCGAGCCGCCGGCACCGGGGCGGTTGACCACCACCAGCGGCTGGCCCAGTTCCTTTCCGGCGCGGTCGGCGAAGGCGCGCATCAGCGTGTCGGCCGGGCCGGCGGTGAAGGGCACGATGAAGGTGATGGGCCGCGACGGGTAGGTGTCGGCCAGGGCCGCGGAGGCCGCCGCCAGGCACAGCCAGGCGGCCATGATCGATGCGAGGAATCGTTTCAAGATTTGTCTCCTTTAGGGTCGTTGCAAAAGGCGCAGCCATTCCCGATAGCCGGAATGCAGGCACGTCTCACCACCGAACGCCATGTCGCCGGCCTTGGCATCCACGGCATCGATCTCCAGGGTCGTGGCCAGCTGCCACGGATCCACCTTCGGCGGCACCACCGGCTGGCCCAGCCCGCGCAGGTGGCCTTCGGTCCAGCCGGCGCCCAGGGCGCGTTGCCCGCCGTGCGACAGCTCGAACATGCGGTTGTCGTCGGCCGTGGCCATGCCGCTGGGGTTGAAGAAGTCCTCGTACTGGCGGATGCGCGCACGACGCGATTCGCGCGATTCGCCGATGGGTGCCAGGCACCACGAGCGCATCTCGGTGCGGTCCACCGCGAGCGGGTTCCACAAGCGCAGTTGAAGCGAGTGCACGTCGATCAGCTGCAGGTTGGGGAAGATCGTGAGGTTGCGGTTCATCTGCATCCACTTGAACGCGCGCTCGCCCACCTTGGCGCGCACCTGCTCGGCACGCGCCGGGTCCTGCAGGAAGGGGCGGATGACGCGCAGCGAATTGCGGTTGCCCCACATCACCGCATGGCCACGCTCGAAGCTGAAGGTGCCCTGGTCCAGCGTCTCGTCGGGCACCCAGCGCTCGCCGGCCTCGGGCGGCTGGTGGGCCACGCGGCGGCGCAGCACGTCCATGTAGGACGCGTGCGTGGAGGCGAAGTGGTAGTAGTCCAGCCCGTTCTCCATCTGGAATTTCCAGTTGGCCTCGAAGGTGTAGGTGATCGATCCCGGCACCAGCTCGAAGCCCTCGGGCGCCTGGTCCAGCACCAGGTCGAGGAACCAGCGTGCCTCGCCGAGGTGCTGCTCCAGCGAAGGCACGTCGGCGCAGGCGCTGGCGAACAGCAGGCCGCGGTACTCGGCGAAGCGCGGCAGCGGCACCAGGCCATGGTCGGACTCGCGGTCGAAGGCCTCGGGGTACTGGCCTTCGTCGCGGGCCGGCAGGTGCACGCAGCGGCCGCCGGCGTCGAAGGCCCAGCCGTGGTAGCGGCACACGTGCACCTTCTGCGTGCCGGCGCGCTGCGTGGCCAGCAGCGCCCCACGGTGGCGGCAGCTGTTGAAGAAGGCGTGCAGGCGCCCGCCCTCGTCGCGCGTGACCAGCACGGGCTGGCGCCCGAGTTGCGCGGTGAAGTAGTCGAAGGGCCGCGGCGCCTGCGAGGCCAGGCCGATGAAGACCCAGGTGCCCTCGAACACCCGCGCCATCTCCAGCTCGAAGAGGCGCGGGTCGGTGTAGGCGCTGCGGTGCACGCGGAACAGGCCATCGGCCGGGCGGTCGTCCAGCAGGCCCGACAGCTCGGGTGTGCTCTGGCTTGTCATGTCGGTGGCTCTCGCATCACGTGTCCGATCAAAAGGGTGCGGCTTAGAATTCCCGCATGAGTTCAGTCGACGAGCGTCCAGCCAGCCATGAGGCGCGCCTGATCGCCACGTCGATGGGCCTCGACGAGCACGTGCCCACGCTCGCGTCCATCCTGGCCAACCGCTTGCGCCGCGTTGCCAGCCGCTACTACCTGCGGCAGTTCGACATGGGCATCGTCGAGTGGCGCGTCGTGCTGTGCCTGGGTGCCAACCCCGGCATCACCGCGATCGAGATCAGCCACATCACCGACATCAACAAGGCGGCCATCAGCCGGTCCATGACCGAACTCGAGCGGCGCGGCTGGGTGCGCATCGCGCCCAAGGAAGGCAACAGCCGTCACAAGCTGATCCGGCTCACGGCCGAGGGTGAAGCCTTGTGCAAGCGGCTCAGTGCGGCCGTGGCCGAGCGGCATCGCCTGCTGGTGAGCCCGCTGACGCCGGAGGAAACCCGCATGCTGATCTCGCTGATGCAGCGGCTGATCGACCACACGCAGGAGTACGAGCGCCTGGCCTTCGGGCCCGACGCCGCGCCGGTGCTGCAGGAGGTGCGCAGCGCGCGCGCGGCCAAGCGCGGCAAGGCCGGTGCGCGGGGCGGCGAGGTGGTCAAGCATGCGAAGCGGCCCTGAAGCCGTGTCGCGCGCTCGACGCGTGTGAAGGGTTCATCGGGGGCCGCTTTCAAAGGCAGTAGATGTCCAGCAACGTGGGCACGCGGTCATTGACCAGCGTGACCTGCTTGCAGCGGATGCGCGGCGCGTCGTCCGGCGCGAAGCCGATGCGAAATTGGTAGCGGCCGAACAGCGTGTGCTCGGCCTGCGTGCGCGTGTCCAGCGTCCGCACGCTCCAGTTGGCCCGCACCTGCACCTCGTCATCGCCCTGGGCGCGTGCCGTCACATGGCTCAGGAAGTGCACCGTGCGCATCAGCGGCATGGCGACCACGCTCTTCTGGGAGCGGATGCGGCGCACCCGTTCCTCGAGCGCGGCGCGCGACTCGTGGTAGATCAGCGAGAGCTGCGTGTCGGGGTCGCTGGCGAGCTCGCCGTTGTCCAGCCAGGCTGGCACCCAGAACACTGCCCGCGGATCGTAGAGGTCGAGCCAGGCGTCCCAGTCGCGATCGTCCAGTGCCACGCCTTCGCGCTGCACCAGGTCGATCGCGGCCTGCAGCCGTGGATCGGCGCTCGTGGACGAGGCACTCATGCGCCTTCCTCGGCGCGCTCCAGCTGCTCCAGCGTGTTGGCGTGCTCGGAAACGGTGGTGCGATGCAGGACGCGCTGGTAGGTCAGGTCGTCGTAGGGCAGGGCGCGGTGCATGGTGCAGCGGTTGTCCCACATCACCAGGTCGTGCAGCGTCCAGCTGTGGCCCCACACGAAGCGCGGCTGCGTGGCGAATTCCATCAGCTCGGCCAGCAGGGCGCGGCCTTCCCCGAGCGGCCAGCCCACCACGTGCGAGGCGTGCGAGGCCAGGTACAGCGTCTTGCGACCCGAACCGGGGTGCACCCGCACCAGCCGCTGGCGCACCGGCGGCAGGCGCTTGTTCAGTTCGGGGTCGATCTCGGTGTAGCCCACCAGTTCGCGGGAGCGGGCGATGCTGTGCTCGACCACCAGGCCGTCGATGCGCGCCTTCATGCCCGGGGGCAAGGCGTCGTAGGCCGCGCGCAGGTCGGTGAATTCGGTGCCGCCGCCTTCGGGCGGCGGGTCGGAGCGCGCCGACAGCAGCGAGCACAGCGCGGGCACGTGCTTGAACGAGCTGTCGGTGTGCCACAGCCGGTTGCCCAGGTTGAACAGGCGCTTGAGGCTGTTGGGGTCCCACAGCTTGCCGTCGGCGTCGAGGTTGGACATGTCGCTGATGTGGCCCTGCAGGCGCGAGCGGTCCTTGCGGCCGTAGCTCTCGAGCGGCTCCAGCGGGCCGAAGCGCTGGCTGAACGCGACCTGCTGCTCGTCGGTGACGTCCTGGCCCGGGAAGAGCAGGACGGCGTAGCGGCCGAAGGCCGCGTTCACTTCGTCGAACACGGGCTCGGGTACCCGCTCGCGCAAATCGATGCCGCGCACCTCGGCGGCAAACAGCGGATGCAGGGGGGTGATCTGGATGGCGGGCACGGCGATGTCTCCTGAGCCGCGCCAGCGCGGGCGGGCCTTTCGCGAGCGCAGTTTAGCCGCGTGAGTTGAGTTGTCAACTCAGCGGAGTCCGGGAAGTCCCCCTGTGGCCCCGCGCCGATGGCCGATAGATTGGCCGCTTCCGCCTGACCAGAAGACCCGATCGCATTGCCAGACGCTCGAACGCCCCCCACCCGCCGCCCCAACTTCCTGCTGTTCATCACGGACCAGCAGCGGGCCGACCATCTCGGCGCCTATGGCAACCCGGTCGTGCGCACGCCCCACCTCGACCGGCTGGCCGCCGGCGGCTGGCAGGCCGATCGCTGCCACGTGGCCTCGCCCATCTGCATGCCCAACCGGGGCTCATTGATGACGGGGCGCATGCCCTCGGTGCATGGCGCGCGGCACAACGGCATTCCCCTGCCGCTGGACGCCCGCACCTTCGTCGAGCGCTTGCGCGAAGAAGGCTGGCGCACCGCGCTGGTGGGCAAGTCGCACCTGCAGAACATCACCGGCTTTCCCGCGCAGTACCCGCGGGCCGATGCGCCGCCCACGCGCGGCGAGGCCCGGCGCCAGCCGGCGGGCCGCTACGACCAGGAGCGTGAGCCGAGCTGGGACGGCGATCCCGCGTTCGAGCTCGACCTGCCGTTCTACGGCTTCGAATCGGTCGACCTGGTGATCAACCATGGCGACACGGCCGGTGGCCACTACCGACGCTGGCTGCAGCGCGAGCACCCCGGGGTCGCGGCAGTGGTCGGCCCCGAGCACGCCATCCCCACGCCCGAGTTCGAGCTGTCACGCTGCCGGCAGGCCTGGCGCACGCGCGTGCCCGAAGAGCTCAGCACCACCTCGTTCGTGGCGATGCGCACCCGCGAGCGCCTGTCGCGGTTCGCGGCCGGCGGACAGCCCTTCTTCGTGCAGTGCTCCTTTCCCGACCCGCACCACCCGTTCACGCCGCCCGGGCGCTTCTGGGACATGTACCGGCCCGAAGACATGACCCTGCCGCCGAGCTTCCACATGGCGCGCAGCGGGCCCATGCCGCACCTCGACTGGATGCACGCCGAGCGCGACCAGGGCAAGGCGGTCAAGCATTCGCCGGCGATGTTCGCCGCCAACGAGCGCGAGGTGCGCGAGGCGCTGGCGCTGAACTACGGCTCCATCGCGCACATCGACGAAGCCATCGGCAGCGTGCTGCGGCACCTGGAATCGCTGGGCCTGGAGCAGGACACGGTGGTGATCTTCACCAGCGACCATGGCGACTATTTCGGCGACCACCAGTTGCTGTGGAAAGGCCCGCTGCACTACCAGGGCCTGACGCGCGTGCCGCTGATCTGGCACGACCCCGATGCAGCGCTGGCCGGCCGTTCGTCGCAGCTGTGCTCCACCATCGACCTGGCGCCCACCATCCTCGCGCGCGCCGGCTGCACCCCCTACAACGGCATCCAGGGCCGCTCGCTGCTCGATCGACAGGCCCCGCCGCGACAGGCTCTGCTGATCGAGGAGGAAGGCCAGCGCGTGATGTTCGGTTTTCCGGGGCGCACCCGCATGCGCACGCTGCAGACCGAACGCCATCGCCTGAGCATCTACGCCGGCGCCGAGTGGGGCGAGCTGTACGACCTGCACGACGACCCGCACGAGAGCCGCAACCTCTGGGACGACGCCGGCCACGCGACGCTGCGGCACGAACTGCTGCACCAGCTGTCGCGGCTGATGATCGAGGCCGCCGACGAGAGCCCCAGCCCCACCGCACTGGCCTGACACACAAGGAGACGACCCATGGCACACGCCACACGATCCACCACCCGGCGCTGGTTCGCCGGCGCCGCACTGGCCTTGCTCGGCGCCTCGGCCTGGGCCCAGGCGCCCGGAAACTACCCGTCGCGGCCGATCCGCTTCGTCGTCAACTTCCCGGCCGGTGGTCCGCTGGACATCATCGCCCGGCAGGTGGCCAACAAGCTCGAAGGCGAATGGAAGCAGCCCGTCACGGTGGAGAACGCGACGGGTGCCGCCGGTGCCATCGGCGCCAACAAGGTGGCGCAGGCCGAGCCCGATGGCTATACCGTGCTCCTGAGCATCGACGCCCCCTTCACCAGCTCGGCCGCACTCAGCCCCAAGACGGCGCCGAACTGGGACAGCTTCAAGCCCGTGGGGCAACTGGGCGTGACCGGCCTGACCTTGGCCGTGCACCCCTCGCTGGGCGTGAACAGCCTGGCGGAGCTGGTCGCTCGCGGCAAGCAGCAGCCGGTGACCTTCTCCACCGCCGGCATCGGCAGCCCGGGCCACTTCATGTCGCTGATGATCGGCGAGGCCACCGGCATGAAGGTCACGCCGGTCCACTACCGCGGCAACGCGCCGGCGGTGCTGGCGCTGGTGTCGGGCGAAGTGCAGGCGGGTGCGCTGGCCAGCACGGGCCTGCTGCCGCACCTGAAAGACCACAAGATCAAGGGACTCGGGGTGGTGAGCGGCCAGCGCTCGGCCCTGCTGCCCGAGCTCAAGACCATGGGCGAACTGGGCTATCCCAAGCTGCAGCTCGAGTCGAGGTTCGTCGCCTTCGTGCCGGCGCGCACCCCGGACGCCATCGTGTCCCAGCTCTACAAGGGCATCAGCGACGCCATGAACGCCCCCGGCGCGCAAGAGCGCTGGAAGTCCCTGGACATCGTGCCGACCACGCAAGCCGGCCCCGAGATGGCGGCCACCCTGCAAGCTGCCCGGTCGCAGTTCGAGGCCACGGTGAAGTCGGCCGGCCTGAAGCCCGAGCAGTGAGCGGCGGCGGCCCTGGAGCCGCTTGCGGCGTGCCGCGCACGCGTGCCGACCCGGGGTGGGCGGGCTGATCTTCTGGTAGCTTCGCGTGCACCGTCCTTCGTGCCCACCTCGACCATGCCCGACGACTTCTCCTCCGAACGCATCGCCGCCGAACTCGGCGTCACTCCCGCCTTCGACGCCGCCACCGAAGCCAGGCGCCGCATCGAGTTCCTCGCCCGCTACCTGGCCGATGCCGGGCTGGACACGCTGGTGCTGGGCATCAGTGGCGGCGTCGACTCGACCACCACGGGCAGGTTGTGCCAGCTGGCCGTCGAACAACTGCGCGCGGCCGGCCGCAGTGCGCGCTTCATCGCCATGCGCCTGCCCTACGGCGAGCAGCGCGACGAGGCCGATGCCCAGCTGGCGCTGCGGTTCATCCGGCCCGACGAGACGCTCACGGTGGACATCCGCCCCGCCGTGCAAGGCATGGCCGCTGCGCTGCAGGCCGGCGAGCTGCGCTATGACCACGCCGCACAGGAGGACTTCGTGCTGGGCAACATCAAGGCGCGCCAGCGCATGATCGCGCAGTACGCCGTGGCCGGCGCCCGGCGCGGCCTGGTGGTCGGCACCGACCACGCGGCCGAAGCCGTGATGGGTTTCTTCACCAAGCACGGCGATGGCGCCTGCGACATCGCGCCGCTCACCGGGCTGAACAAGCGCCGGGTGCGCGCGATCGCCGCCCACCTGGGTGCGCCGGAGACGCTGGTGCACAAGGTGCCCACCGCCGACCTCGAGGAGCTGCGGCCGCAACTGCCCGATGAGGCGGCCTATGGCGTGAGCTACGGTCAGATCGACGACTTCCTGGAAGGCAGGCCGGTCGCCCCGGATGCCGTGGCCACGATCCGCCGCTTCTACATGGCCAGCCGGCACAAGCGGTCGTTGCCGGAACATCCGTAAGCCCCGAAGCGGCCTGTCGGCCGAGCCCCCTGAATCCCCCCGGAGGGCGCCACCAGCGGCCGGGCCAAGCCCGTTCCGCGGTGGCCCTGAAAGGGGCAGCGCCTGCGGCGGCTGCCCTCGGAGGGCACGCGCCGGGTGCGTCGCTTTAAGCCTGAATAGGCGCGCGGCTTTCTACAAGCCGACGGCTAGTCCCGAATGGGCGAGCGCGCTGACGCCCGCGAGCATGAACGGCGATAGCCAGCCGATGCCCTGGAGCGCGTTGACTTCACCCGCCCGATGAGGGTCGGCGTCAGTCGGCAGGGACAGCACGGAGCCCTGGCGCGAATCGACCTGGGAGATGGCGCTCGACAGGGCCACGATGGCACGCCCGGTTTCCGTTCGAACCTCGGGGCCCGGGCCGGGTCGGGAGGGCTCGGGGAAGACGGCTCGCAGTTCTTCCTGGAACTCGCTGCAGAACGCGTCGAATGCCGGCTCGGGCGTCGTCGAGCTGCCTTGTTGCCCGGCCCACTCTTCCTTCTTCTGGTTCACCAGCGCGGTTGCCGCCTGGTCACGCGCCTGGAAAGCCGGATGGGCGCGACTTGTGGCATGGACCTGGTACAGCTTGGACAGGCCGGTGGCGGCATCGGTGGCGGCTCGTGGCAGGGTCGTCAGGAGCATGGCCGCTTCGTGTGGCAGCGCCATGGCCAGGCCGGCCACGGCCAATCCGATGCCGGACAGCGCGCTCACACCCTTCGCCACCCGCTTGGCCGTCACGTCGCTGCTGCCCGCCGCCGTGCACAGGCGATGAACCAGGTTGCCGACGAAGTCGGCCCCATGGGCAGCGGCGCGGCGGGGATGTCTTGACGGGCGCGTTGCCGGTCGATCCAGGCACAGGCGCAGTCGCCGATGAGAACGGCGCTGCGCACCGACGCGATGACGAGGAACGGGGTGGCCGCGCCCGCGGTGAACACCGTGAGCGCCGCCGCGGCCGCCACGGTCAGCAGCGACAGGGCGGTCGGCAGCAATTTGGCGAGGAAGGTCGACTTGCGCAGGTTGACACCCGCCTTCTCGGCGTCGGCCTGCTTGGCGGCCCAGTCCTTGAGCAGCTTGATCGTCTCCGGGCGCGAACTGGGGGTCGTCGCCAGGCCCGCCCCCTGGGCCTGGGCTCGGGCCGCGGCTTCCAGGGCGTGCGCCTTGTCCGCGTTGGCGGGCGCATCGTCTGGCGCGGCATTTCGAAAGCTCGCAGGAGCCCATGCCTGCCTGGGGGTGGCCCTCGCCGGCGCGGCGTGACACTCGGCATGGCCCCCCGCGACGGGCGGCAGGCTGGAGGCGGCGATGGTCATGCCCATGCCCCTCACGCCCCTTCGGCCGTGACCTGGTCCAGGCGCGCCTGGGCCGCGTCGCGCACCTCGGCATGTGCGGGCGACAGCCATGACAGCTTGATCGCGGTCTCGAAAGCGTCGCGGGCCGCGTCGAGGTCGCCCATGGCACCCAGGCACTCGCCGGCACGGTAGGCGCACAGGGCATCGGTGGCATCCGAGACCAAGGCCTGCGCGAAGAAGCGCCCGGCCGCCTCCCACTGCCCCAGTTGCTGCAGCGTGTGCGCCAGCCCCACCTGGTAGCGTCGCTCCCAGGGGTCGTGCTGGACGAGGAAGGCCCAGCGCTCCATCGCCTCGTCGTAGCGGCCGGCCGCATGATCGCCGCCAGCCAGTAACTCGATGGCTTCCAGCTGTTCACCGGTGATGCCCGCCACCTGCGCGGGCGTGACCCCGTGGTAGAGGAACGCGTCGAGCCGTCCCTCGGGGGTGCTGATGTCCAGCTGCTGCGCATTCATTGACCAGCCTCCTGCCCCGTGCGTGTGGACGAGTCAGCTTGGTGACAGCATCTGGCGAGCGGTTCCGACGGGCGCGGCCGGGGAGGCCGGCGTCGGGTCCGGGCGCCGCGCTTGGTTCACAATCCGCCGCCCGGCCGCACCGCAGCCGCCCGGTCCCTGAAGTACCCGAGATGTCCCAGCCTCCCGCGCCCTCGACCCTGTCGCCCCTCCAGCACCCGGCCTTCCGGCTGTTGCTGGTCACCAGCCTGGCGGCCAACACCGGCAATGCCATCCAGGTCGTGGGGGCGGCGTGGCTGATGGCCTCGCTCGATGGGCGCGCCGCGATGGTCGGCCTGGTGCAGACCGCGGTCGCGCTGCCGATGATGCTGCTGGCCATCGTGGCCGGTGCGGTGGCCGACGTGTACGACCGGCGCGCCGTGATGCGCCTGGCGCTGGCCGGCACCGCGGGGGTGTCGGGGGCGCTGGCGCTGCTGACCCTGCTCGGGCTGACCACGCCGTGGCTGCTGGTGGGCCTGACCTTCGCCGTCGGCCTGGGCTTCGCCTTCTATTCGCCGGCGGCGCAGGCCACGCTGCCGCGCGTGGTGCCGCGCCACGAACTGGCCGGCGCCGCCACGCTGAACATCCTCGGGTTCAACGTGGCCCGCACCGCCGGGCCGGCGCTGGGCGGGCTGATGGTGGCCGCCGGCGGGCCGGTTGCGTCCTTCGCCGGCAATGCCCTGGCCTGTGCCGTGGGCCTGCTCGTGATCGGGCTGTGGCGCCCCCAGGAGCCCGCGCCCGCCCACCAGCGGCCACCACGCGCCATCGCCCGGGCTCTGGCCGAGGGCCTGCGCTGCGTGCGTGACAGCGGCCCGCTGCGCACCACGGTCACGCGGGCCGCGGCGTTCATGCTGGCCGGCACCGCCGCCTGGGCGCTGATGCCGCTGGTCGCGCGCGACCTGGTCGGCGGCGGTGCGCGCCAGTTCGGCTACCTGTTGGGTGCGATGGGGCTGGGCGCGGTGGTCGGCGCGCTGGCCAGCGCGCAGGTGCGCAAGCGCCTGAGCAGCGAGCACATCATCCGCTGGGCCGGCGTGGTCTACGGGCTGGCCTGCCTGGTGGTGGCGGCCCGCCCCGGCTTCGCGGCCAGTTTCGTCGCCCTGACCATCGGCGGCGCCGCCTGGGTCCAGGCGCTGGCCGGATTCAACGTGGCGGGGCAGCTATGGGCACCGCCGGGACTGGTGGGCCGCGTCACCGCGACGGTGAGCACGGCCATCTACGCCGGCATGTCCATCGGCGCCTGGGCCTGGGGCCACGTGGCCGAAGCCTTCGGCATCGGGGCCTGCATCGCGGCCTCGGGAGCGGCCATGGTGGCCATGGCGGGCCTGGGCCTGCTGCTGCCCCTGCCGCGGCACGAGGACGCGCCCGCCCACTGAAGCAGGTCGGCTGCGGTAAGGTCGGTGCCCGGTGCGCAGGTCCGCGCCCGACCATGAACCTTTGTGACAAGCAGGAAAAAGACACATGAAAGCCTCAAGCGTCCTGGAGACCATCGGCCGCACGCCGCACGTCCGCATCAACAAGCTGTTCGGCGGCAGCCATGAAGTCTGGGTCAAGTCCGAGCGGGCCAACCCGGGCGGCTCGATCAAGGACCGCATCGCGCTGGCGATGGTCGAGGACGCCGAACGCCGCGGGCTGCTGCGCCCGGGCGGCACCATCATCGAGCCGACCTCGGGCAACACCGGCATCGGCCTGGCCATCGTGGCCGCCGTCAAGGGCTACCCGCTGGTGCTGGTCATGCCCGACAGCATGTCGGTCGAACGCCGGCAGCTGATGCTGGCCTACGGCGCCCGCTTCGACCTCACGCCGCGCGAGAAGGGCATGAAGGGCGCCATCGCCCGGGCCCGGGAACTCGCCGAGCAGACGCCCGGCGCCTGGATCCCGCAGCAGTTCGAGAACGCCGCCAACGTCGACGTCCACGAGCGCACCACCGCGCGCGAGATCCTGGAGGACTTCCCCGAAGGGCTGGACGTGCTGGTCACCGGCGTGGGCACCGGCGGCCACATCACCGGCTGCGCCCGGGTGCTCAAGAAGGCGTGGCCGAAGCTGCAGGTCTTCGCCGTCGAGCCCACGGCATCGCCGGTGCTCTCCGGCGGCGCGCCCGCGCCGCACCCCATCCAGGGCATCGGCGCCGGCTTCGTGCCGCCCGTCATGGACACCAGCCTGCTGGACGGCGTGATCCAGGTCGACGCCGAACCGGCCCGCGAAATGGCCCGGCGCTCGGCCCGCGAAGAGGGCCTCCTGGTCGGCATCTCCTCCGGCGCCACGCTGGCCGCCATCGCCCAGAAGCTGCCCGAGCTGCCGGCCGGCTCGCGCATCCTGGGCTTCAACTACGACACCGGCGAGCGCTACCTGTCGGTCGAGGGCTTCCTGCCCCGCGCCTGAGCGCGCCGCCTCGCGCCCGCCGGCTGCGCACCGGCCGGCTGCGGGTTTGTCCCTAATCGCCCGACAAGCCCCCGGTCCTAGACTGCCCGCGAAGTTGCAAATGCAACCAGTTATCCAGTTGAACTAAAGCCGCGCGTGTTCCGGGGGCAGCTCGGGCGCCGCGCAGGGATGCCGATGACCGAACCCAAGACCCACACGCCGACGCTGGACGTCGACCCGTTCTCCATGGCGTCGCTGCTCGACCCGGTCGCCTGCGACACCGCCGTGCGCGAGGCGGCCCCGGCCGTCTGGCTCCCGAAGTACGGCTTCTGGGCGGTGGGGCGGCACCAGCACGTGTCGGCCATCTTCAAGGACTGGGAGCGCTTCTCCTCGGCCGCCGGCACCGGGCTGACCCACACGAAGCGCGAGACCCCCTGGCGCAAGCAGAGCGTCATCCTGGAGGCCGACCCGCCCCAGCACACGCGCACCCGCACCGTGCTCTCGCGCATCCTCTCGCCGGTGGCCATGCGCCAGCTGCGCGAGGACTTCCAGGCCAGGGCCGACGCGCTGGTCGACGCGCTGGTCGAGCGCGGCCGCTTCGATGGCGCCGAGGACCTGGCCACCGCGTTCGCCATGCAGGTCATGCCCGACGCGGTGGGCCTGCCGCAGGAAGGGCGCGAGCACCTGCTGCCCTACGCCCACATCAACTTCAACGCCATGGGCCCGAAGAACGAGCTGTACGAGCAGGCCGTGGCGGCCGCCGGTGACGCGCCGGCCTACGTGCAGCGGCAGATGAAGCGCGAGAACCTGCTGCCCGAAGGCTTCGGCGCGCAGATCTATGCCGCCATGGACGCCGGCCAGCTCGAGCAGGAAGAGGCCGAGTTGCTGGTGCGCGTCTTCCTCACCGCCGCTTTGGACACCACCATCTACGGCATCAGCCTGGCGCTGCATGCCTTCGCGCTGCATCCGCCGCAGTGGCAGCACCTGCTGGACGATCCGTCGCTCGCGCGCTCGGCCTTCGACGAGGTGCTGCGCTACACCGCCCCCAGCCCCTTCATCGGCCGCACCACCACCTGCGAGGTCGACCTCGACGGCGTGAAGCTGGGCGCCGACGAGAAGGTGCTGCTGTTCGTGGCCGCCGCCAACCGCGACCCGCGCCAGTGGGAGCGCCCCGACGTGTTCGACGTGCGGCGCAAGGCCCTGGGCCACATGGCCTTCGGCGTCGGCATCCACGGCTGCGTGGGCCAGATGATCGCCAGGCTCGAGGCCGAGGTGGTCTTCAACGCGCTGATCCGCCGCGTCAAGGGCTTCGAGCTCGATGGCGAGCCCACGCCCCGCCCCACCAACTGGCTGCGCGGCTTCGCCAGCCTGCCGATCCGGGTGCGGCCGCGATGAACGGGGTGAACCTCACCTACCGCCTGCCCGACGGCACCGAGCGCACGCTGCGGGTGCCTGCCGGCACCAGCGCCATGCGCGCCGCGGTGGACGCCGGGCTGCCCGGCATCGTCGGCGAATGCGGCGGCTCCATGATGTGCGCCACCTGCCACGTGTACGTGGAGGGGGCAGGGCGCGGCGACCTCGAAGGGCCTTCCGAGCAGGAGCTCGCCATGCTCGATTTCACCGCCGCCGAGCGCCGCCCCCACAGCCGCCTGGGCTGCCAGTTGCCGGCCTCGCCGGCGCTCGAAGGGCTGGTGCTGGTCCTGCCCGAATGCCAGGCATGACACGCGAAATCGCCGCCCCCGTGATCCATCCACGCCTGGATGGCGACCAGTACGTGCCGGCGCTGCTGGGCGTGGTGAACAACCGCCTGGTCTCCGGCGCCTCGGCGCTGTACCTGCGCCACTTCGGCGTCGGCGTCAACGAGTGGCAGGTGCTGTCCGTGCTGTCCAACACGCCCGCCAGCGCCACCGCCCACATCTGCAAGACCGTGGCCATGCACAAGACCGTGGCCAGCCGCAGCCTGCGCGAGCTGGAAGCCAAGGGCCTGGTGCGCATCGAGCGCGTCGACGGCCAGCGCGTGATGTCGCTCACCGATCGCGGCCAGGTGCTGCACGACCAGATCGCCCACGTCGCGCTCGAACGCGAGCGCCGCCTGCTGGCCTGCTTCGACGGTGCCGAGCAGGCCCAGCTGCGCGAGCTGCTGCGCCGCATGCGCACGCAGCTCGACGCGGTCGATGCCTGGACACCGGCCATCGCCGCGCAGGCCACCGGACCGGCCGCGAAGCGCGCCGGCAACAACACCCCCTCCCGCCGCCGCGAGGCGGCCGAGCTCCCATGAAGAAACTGCTGAACGACATCCGCGCCGTCGTGCCGGAGATGCTGGAAGGACTGGCGATGCTGCACCCGGGCATCGCGCTGCTGCAGGGACATGACGTCGCCCTGCGCGCCGACGTCGAGGCGCTCAAGGCGCGCGGCGAGGTGGCCCTGGTCTGCGGCGGCGGCTCCGGCCACGAGCCGGCCCACGCCGGCTACGTCGGCCCCGGCATGCTCACCGCCGCCGTGGCCGGCGAGGTCTTCACCTCGCCCTCGACCGACGCCGTGCTGGAAGCCATCGAGGCGGTGGCCGGCCCTGGCGGCGTGCTGCTGATCGTCAAGAACTACACGGGCGACCGCCTCAACTTCGGCCTGGCGGCCGAGATCGCCCGCAGCCGCGGCCATGCGGTGGAGATGGTGGTGGTGGACGACGATGCCGCGCTCGCCGCCGGTGGCGCCCACGCCGGACGCCGCGGCATCGCCGGCACGGTGCTGGTGCACAAGGTGGCCGGCGCCGCCGCGGCGCGCGGCGAGTCGCTGGCGCAGGTCCGGCGGGCGGCGCTGGACGCCATCGCATCGCTCGCCTCCATGGGCGTCGCGCTGGGCGCCTGCACCGTGCCGGCCGCCGGCGGCCCCGGCTTCCAGCTGGGGCCGCGGGAGGTCGAGCTGGGCCTGGGCATCCACGGCGAGGCGGGTGCCCGGCGCGTGCCGCTGCAAGGCGCCGACGCGCTGGTGCGCTCGCTGCTCGACACGCTGCTGGCCGACCGTGCGCTGCGGTCCGGCGAACGCGTGGCCCTGCTCGTGAACAACCTGGGTGGTACCCCGGCGCAGGAACTCGCCATCGTGGCCCGCGCCGCCATCGCCCGCCTGCACGCCATGGGCCTGCGCGTCGAGCGGGCCTGGTGCGGCACCTTCCTCACCGCGCTGGAGATGCCGGGCGTGTCACTCTCGCTCATGCGCCTCAACGACGGCCGGCTGGCCGCGCTCGACGCGCCCACCACCGCCCCGGCGTGGCCGGCCGCGCACCTGGGCCCGGTCCGCACCGAACCCCTGCGACTGCCCGCGCATCACGCCTCGCCGGTCGCCAGCCACGTGGTGGGCAGCCAGCCGGACGCAGCCTTGGCCGCCGCCTTGCGGGCCGTGGCCCAGATGCTCGAGGAGGCCGAGCCCGAGCTCACCCGGCTCGACCAGCAGGTGGGCGACGGGGACCTGGGCATCAGCCTGGCCCGGGGCGCCAGGGCGCTGCGCGAGAGCCTGCCCGGTTACCCGCTGGACGACCTGCCGGCGACGCTGCGCGCGCTCTCGGCCACCCTGCGCCGGGTGCTCGGTGGCACCTCCGGCCCGCTGTACGCCATCGGCTTGCTGTGCGCGGCGGCCTCGCTGGACATCCGGCCGCGTGATGTGGGCGCGGCGCTGCAGGCCGCGGCCGATGGCATCGCCGGCGTGGGCGGCGCGCGCGAGGGCGACTGCACCATGCTCGACGCCCTGTACCCGGCCGTCCGTGCCGCACAGGGCTGCGAGGCGCCGCTGCGGGCCCTGGCCCAGGCGGCCCGCGCTGCCCAGGAAGGCGCGCAGGCCACGGCCGGCAAGGTGGCCCGCCAGGGCCGCGCCAGCTACCTGGGCGAGCGCGGCCGTCCCCACATGGACCCGGGCGCGCGCGCGCTGGCGCTGTGGCTCGAGGCGCTCGCGCGGCACCTGGCCTGACGTTCCGTTTTCTTTCCCCACCACCACAAGCACACACAGGAGATGAACATGTCCGCCTTCAACATGCTGCGGCGTGCCGCCGGCCGCCTCGGCCTGCTGGTCGCCGCGACCGCGCTGGTCGCCGGTGCGCCGGCCCATGCGCAGGAGTTCCCGGTCAAGGGCAAGCCGATCCGCATCGTCGTGTCCTTCCCGCCGGGCGCCGGTCCGGACGCCATGGCCCGCGTGCTCATCCCCAAGCTGCAGGAACAGCTGGGCGTGCCGGTTGTCATCGACAACCGTCCCGGCGCGGGCACCCTGGTGTCGGCCAACGAGGTGATGAAGTCGGCGCCGGACGGCCACACCATCTTCTTCAGCGCGTCGTCCACCATGGCGCAGGCGCCGCACACGCTCAAGATGGCCACCTACGACCCGGTCACCGCCTTCACGCCCATCACGCTGGGCGCCAAGGGTCCGCTGGTGGTCATCGTCAACAGCGCCCTGGGCATCAACAACATCCAGGAACTGATCGCCTGGGGCAAGGCCAATCCCGGCAAGCTGAGCTATGGCTCCTTCGGCGTCGGCACCTCCTCGCACATCTTCGGCCAGGTGTTCGCCAGGAACACCGGCCTGCCGATGGAGCACGTGCCCTACAAGGGCGGCGCCGAGATGTCGGCCGACCTGACCGAAGGCCGCCTGCCCATGGCCTTCGACGCCGCGCCCGCCGCCATGACCACCGCCAAGACCGGCAAGGCCAGGATCATCGCCGTGGCCGCGCCCCAGCGCAGCCCCTTCCTGCCGGGCGTGCCCACCGTGGTCGAGCAGGGCGTCAAGGACCTGGACATCACCAGTTTCCTGGGCTGGTTCGGCCCCCCCGGCATGAAGCCCGAGGTGGTCAACAAGCTCAACGCCGCGCTGCGCGCCGCCATCTCCCAGCCGGAGGTCTCGGCCAACTACAACGTCACCGCCTACACCGCCGAAACATCCACGCCGCAGGAACTGGCCGAGGAGGTCAAGCGCTCCTATGCGGCGTGGGGCGCGCTGGTGCGCACCGCCGGCATCGAAAAGCAGTAAGCCTGGCCCGGCAGCAGGTGCCGGGTGTCAGTCGAACCCTCTCTAGGGTCAACCCTGGCCTGAGCCAGGGTTGCCGTCCATATACTTTTATCCCTAAGAACGCGACGGGTCGCGGCTCCCCTGCGGGCCCGCCCGGCCTCGCAGGAGACAAGGTGACGGCTCCCCATGAGACAAACGGGCTGGCGCGCTCCGCGCCCATGCCCGAGCCCCGGACCATCGACGTGGACGGGGTGCAGACCCGCTATTACGACTGCGGCAGCGGCCCCGAGACCGTGGTGCTGGTCTACGGCGGCAACTTCGGCAGCGCCGACTCGGCCTCCAGCGCCTGGGTCTGGAGCCTGGCCATCGCCGGGCTCTCGCGCAGGCACCGCGTGATCGCCTTCGACAAGCTCGGCCAGGGCTTCACCGACGCCCCGCTGCGCGACGAGGACTACACCATGGGCGCGGTGGTGCGGCACGCCATGGCGCTGTGCCGCCGGCTCGACCTGCCGCCCTTCCACGTGGTGGGCCATTCGCGCGGCGGCTTCGCGGCCACCCGCATGGCGCTGGAGATGCCCGAGTCCATCCGCTCGCTCACCATCTGCAGCAGCGGCACGCTGAGCACCGGCGTCGGCCTCAACGAGGTCGTGCTGGCCATGCCCCCGTACCCCAGCGGCACCCGCGAGGCCGCGCGCTGGGTCTACCAGCAATACTGCGCCCGGCCCGAGGCGGTGGACGATGAATGGGTGGATGCGGTCATGGCCGTGCTCGCCAATCCGGTCTACCAGGCCGGTATGCGCAAGTACGCGGGCGAGGGCTTGGGCGTGAAACTCTTCATCCCCGACCTGGCCCGCATGAAGCGCGAGACGCTCACCTGGATCGGCGAGGGCCGCCTGCAGCGCCCGGTGCAGATGATCTGGGGTGCCAACGACCGCACCGTGCCCGTCGAGCGCGGCCTGGAGATGTTCGAAGCCATCGCCGCGCACGACCGCAAGGCCGGCTTCCACGTCATCAACGACGCGGGCCACTTCACCTTCCGCGAGCACCCCGAGCGCTTCGTTGCGCTGGTGGACAGCTTCATCGACCTTCACGGCTTCGCAAGCGCATGACGAGCACCGCATCGACCCCGGGCGCCGGGCGCGCGCCGGTCCTGTTCCTGCAATCGGGGGTTCCCGGCGTCACGCCGTATGCCGGCGGCCCCCACCTGTGGGGCCGCGCCCTCGACCTGCTGCGCGGCCGCCGCGCCCTCACGCTGGACCTGCCCGGCTGCGGCGCCGCCGATGCGGGCGAACAGGTGCCCACCGTGGAGGCCATGGCCGCCCACGTGGTCGACGCCATCGGCCGGCAGCAGCTGGGGCGCGTGCACCTGGTGGGGCACGACGTCGGCGCCCTGGTGGCGCTGGTGGTGGCGATGGACCATCCGCAGCTGCTGGCCTCGGTCGGCCTGGTGGCCAGCTGGTGGGCCGCGCCCAGCGGCGACGGCGTCGAGAACTTCACGCTGCGCCACCCGCCGCAGCCCCTGTGGTCCGCCGCCTCGCAGCGCTGGGCGCTGGAGCGCCTGTCGTACAGCCACCTGCAAGTGGACGACGAACTGGTCGCGCAATGCGAGCGCGCGGCGCAGCAGCCGGCCCACCGCTCGGCCATCGCGGCGATGGCCGGCGACGGCTATGCGCGCCAGTTCGCGGGCAGCGCCACCCGCGCCAAGTTCCGCTTCTTCCAGCTGGCGCGCGGCGAAGGGCTGCAGGTGCCGGTGCAGGTGATCGCTGGCATGCAGGACCCGCTGGTCGGCACCGCCCACATGCTCAGCCTGTTCCGCATCGCGGGCGACAAGCAGCCGCTGGCCCAGTTCCACATCGTCAACCGCGCGGGCTCCTTCCCCTTCCGCGAACAGCCCGAGGAATTCATGCGCGTCGTCCAGGCCTTCGTCGACGGACTGGAAACCGAACAAGCGAACCTGGCCGCGGCTGCCGCAGCCTGAACCCGAGGGATGCCCACGATGAAGAACACCACCCGCTATCCACGCGACTGGCAGTGGCCCGGCGACGCGAAGATCTGCGTCTCCGTGAACATGGCCTTCGAGGACTTCCTGCGCGCCAGCCAGGTCACGCTGGAGAAGACGTCCAACAAGATCGACCACTTCTCCCTGAGCTACTCCGACTACGGCTGGAAGTCCGGCGTGTACCGCATCCTCGACCTGCTCGACGAAGTGGGCATCAAGGCCAGCGTCTCGACCAACGGCCTGGCCGCCGAACGCCACCCCGAGATCGTGCGCCTGGTGGCCGACGCCGGCCACGAGGTGAACGCGCATGCCTGGGCCAACGACCAGCTGATGCGCGACGACGACCCCGACGCCGAACTGGCCGAGATCCGCCGCTGCACCCAGGTGCTGACCCAGGCGACCGGCGGCACGCGCCCGGTGGGGTGGGTCAGCCCGGGCAGCGCCGGCTCGGCCAATACGCTGGGCTTCCTGAAGGCCGAGGGCTACCTCTGGAACGGCGACGACGCCAGCGACGACCTGCCCTTCCTGAAGGACACGCCGCATGGACCGATGGTGATCACGCCGCGCGTGAACATCTTCCACAACGACTACGCGATGTGGATCCAGGGCAAGAACCCGCCGCAGGTGATCTGGGACGGCTTCAAGGACACCTTCGACGAGCTGTACCGCGAAGGCGAGCGCGGCTCGCCCAAGTGGACCGAGCTCACGCTGCACTTCCACATGGCCGGCCGGCCCACGCTCATTCCCACCGTGCGCAAGTGCCTGCAATACGCCAGGCAGCACGAGGGCGTGTGGTTCGCGCGCAAGCGCGACATCGCCGAGCACGCCCTCAAGCGGCTCGGTGGCGCCAAGGCCTGAGCGACCACCTCTGCGTCCACTCCCGAAGGAAACCGAAATGAGAAGACAAGTCCTCAAAGTGCTGGCCGGCTGCCTGCTGGCGGGCGCCTCGCTCGGCACGTTCGCGCAGCAGCAGCAGCCCATCAAGCTCAAGTTCGCCTGGTTCTCGCCCGACCGCGAGCGCCTGTTCCTCACGGTGGTCAAGCCCTTCGCCGAGAACATCAAGAAAGAAACCAACGGCCAGGTCGAGATCGAGCTCTATCCCAACGGTGCCCTGGGCCGCGCACCGCAGCAGCAGGCGCAGATGGTGCTGGACGGCGTGGCCGACTTCGCCATGGTGGTGCCCACGTTCACGCCCGGCCGCTTTCCCGAAAGCGAGGTCCTCGAATCGGCCGGCCTGTTCCGCGACCTGGCCGAAGGCACGCGCGTGTTCACCAAGCTGGTGTCGTCCGGCGTGATCAAGGACTACGACCAGTTCGTGCCCATCGCCGTGTGGTCCACGCCGCCCTTCAGCATCCACACCAACTTCCCGGTGAACTCGCTGAACGACCTCAAGGGCAAGCGCATTCGCGGCTCCGGCGTGCTGCAGCTCGAGGCGCTCAAGGGCCTGGGCATGAACACCGTGGGCATGGCGCCGACCGAGGTGGCCGAGGCCATCGGCCGCCGCACCATCGACGGGACCATCTCGCAGCCGGCGGTGGTGTTCGACTTCGGGCTGGACCGCGTCACCTCGCACGACTACTTCATTCGCCTGGGCATCACGCCGCTGACGGTGATGATGAACAAGGCCAAGTTCGACAGCCTGCCGCCCAACGCACAGGCGGCCATCAGGAAGTACGGCCTGGACTGGATGGCCAGGACCTACATCGAATCCATGGTCCCCTACAACGCCTCGCTGGTCGAGCGCATGGAGAAGGATCCCAAGCGCAAGGTCACCCGGCCCACGCCGGCCGAGGAGGCGCAGGTGCAGAAGGTCTTCGACGAGGTGCGTGCCGGCTGGGTGGCCAAGAGCCCGCGCAACGCCGAGATCTACAAGGCGGTGACCGAGGAGATCCGCAAGGACCGCGCCCAGCACGGGGCGAAGTAGGTGCGGCTGGATCGGCTGGAGCGAGCGGCCTTCATCGGTGCCAAGGCCCTGTCGGTCGTCGGGCTTGGCGGGCTGTGCCTGCTGGCCGTGATGACGCTGGCCGACGGCCTGGGCCGCTGGCTGTTCAACACCTCGATCGAAGGCGTGCGTGACATGGGCGGCCTGGTCATCGCGGTGGCCGTGGCCAGCTGCCTGCCCATGGGGCTGATCGAGCGCGGCCACATCGGCGTGCGGCTGTGGGCCAGCCTGGGGCCGCGCTGGGGTCGCGCGATGGACACGCTCGCATCGGTCGTGGTGCTGGGGGTCATGATGGCCATGGCCTGGCAGCTGCAGTCCTATGCGGACAAGCTCGCGCGGGCGCGCGAGACCACCTGGGTGCTGCAGATTCCCGCAGCGCCCTTCTGGTGGGTGGTCGCGCTCATCCTGTGGGCCGCGGTGGCGGTGCAGGCGGTGGTGGTGCTGACCGACTTCGCGCGACCCGCCGGCGCCGTCCGGCACGCGCCGCATCATTCATGAGTCCGCTGGAAATCGGCGGCCTGGGCATTGCCGCGCTGTTCGCGTTGATCGTGCTGCACGTGCCGATCGGCTTCGCCATGCTGATCGTCGGCGTCGGTGGCCTGGCCCTGCAGACCAGCTGGGGACCCGCCTTCACGCTCATCGCCACCGAGACGTCCAACACCTTGAGCAGCGTGGACATCGCCACCGTGCCGCTGTTCATCCTGATGGGCACCTTCGCCGCCATCGCCGGCTTCCCGAAAGACCTGTACGAGGCGGCCGGCGCTTTCCTGGGCCACCGGCGCGGCGGCCTGGCCTACGCCACCATGGGCGGCTGCGCGGCCTTCGGCGTGGTGTGCGGCTCGTCCACCGCCACGGCCGCCACTTTCGGCAAGGCGGCGCTGCCGGAGATGCGCGCGCGCGGCTATTCGCCCGCCTTCGCCACCGGCACCATCGCCGCCGGCGGGGCGCTCAAGTCGCTCATCCCGCCCTCGGTGGTGATGATCCTGTACTGCATCGCCACCAAGGTCTTCATCTTCGACCTGTTCACCGCGGCCATCGTGCCCGCCCTGCTGGCCATCGCAATCAACCTGGCGGTGATCACCGTGCTCACCCGGCTGAACCCGCACGGCGCGCCCGTCGTCGAGCGCGCCAGCTGGGCCGGGCGGCGCCAGGCCCTGCGCCGTGCCATGCCGGCACTGCTGCTGATGCTGGCGGTGTTCGGCGGGCTCTACAGCGGCATCTTCACCGTGAACGAGGCGGCATCGGTGGCGGCGGTGCTGGCCCTGCTGTGCACGGTGCTGCGGCGCCGGCTCACCTGGCACAAGCTGCTGGAGGGGTTGCGCGAATCGGCCAGCGCCACGGCCATGCTGTACATGATCCTGATCGGCGCGCTGGTCTTCACCTACTTCATCTCGTACGCGCGCATTCCCGAAGCCTTGGCCGCGGCGGTGGAGGCGCTCACGCTGCCGCCGGTGGCGGTGATCTTCGTGATGATCTTCATCTACATCGTGCTGGGCGCGGTGTTCGACGAGATCTCGGCCATGCTGATCACGCTGCCCTTCGTGCTGCCCATCGTCACCGGCTTCGGCTACGACCCGGTGTGGTGGGGGATCATCAACGTGGTGGTGGTGGAGCTGGGCATGATCATCCCGCCCATCGGCATCATCGTGTTCATCCTGCACGGCATGGCGCCGGACATCCCGATGCGCACCATCTTCAAGGGGGTCGCGCCTTTTGTCATCGCGGACCTGTTGCTGCTGGCGGTGCTGGTGCTGTTCCCGTCGATTTCGTTGTGGCTGCCGAGGGTGCTGGCGGGATGAGGCGCTCTCGCGCTGAGCCTGCGCCTCCCGGCGCGGGCCTCTCGGTCGGCGGGGGAAGCGAGGCCGGCCCTGCGCCTCCTAGATGCTGTAGCTCTCGTACGTCGACGGATGGAACAGCTCTTCCACCGCCATCTTGCGCGCCGACAGTCCCTGCGCATGGTGGTGGTGCACCAGGGCCTCCAGTGTACGGCGGCTGGCCTCCACGCCATACGCCCAGTAGTCCTCGCCCAGCGTCTCGCGCGCGGACTTGAGCTGCTCTTCGACGAAGGGCAGCGTGACCTTGGTGGCCGAGGTGTCGGCCAGCAGCTCGAGCGCCTTGGCCTTGGACTCGTTGAAGGCCTTGAACAGGGCCGCCGGCAGCCAGCGGTGCTGCTCGGCCAGCTCCTTGCGGATGCCCACGATGTGCATGATCGGGAAGATGCCCGTGCGCTTGTAGTAGTCCTTGGCCACCGCCGTGGGATCGTCGAACAGCCAGGCCACGTCGGGGTTGCGCGCGGCCGCGCCACTCGGCGGACGCGGGGCGATGAAGCCGTCGATGTCGCCCTGGTCGATCAGCTGCGAGATGGTCGTGCCCTCGGGCGCGCTCTCGATCTTCACGCCAGGCGGCAGGTCCAGCTTGATCTTCTCGGGGCGGCCCGGGGTGTCGATGCCGCCGCGCACCCAGGTCACGTGCTCGGGGTTGATGCCGTAGTCGTCCTTCAGCAGGGCGCGGGCCCAGACGATGGCCGTGAGCTGGTACTCGGGGATGCCGATGCGGCGCCCCTTCAGGTCCTCGGGCTTCTTGATGCGGTCCTTGCGCACGTAGATGGACGTGTGGCGGAAGGCGCGCGACAGGAACACCGGAATGCCCACATACGGCGAGTCGCCGCGCGAGTGCTTGACCAGGTAGCTGGAGAACGACAACTCCGTCACGTCGAAGTCGCGGCTGCGCATGGCCCGGAAGAACATCTCTTCGGGGCTCAGCAGCATGTACACAGGGTCGCAGCCGTCCACTTGCACACGCCCGTCGAACAGGGCGCGGGTGCGGTCGTAGTCGCCCATGGCGACGGAGATGGGGAGTTTGCTCATGGTGTGGTTGTGGGACTTCAGGCCTTCACGAGGTACGCATCGTCGTTCTGGGTCGCTTCCTGCGCCCCAGGCCACACATAACGCGCATCGAACTGGCGCCAGTCGGTGGTCTTGGGAATCACGCTCTGGTAGGCGCAGACCGATTTCGGAATCGCCAGGTCGCCGGTGCCGATGGCGGGCGCGCCACCCTGGAAGGCCTGCACCGACTCGATCATCTGCTTGCGGAACTCCACCACCGCCAGGTCGCTGGCGCCCAGGCGCTCGTGGGTGCGGTCGGCGATCGGGCCCATGGTCAGCCACATGGCGATGTCCTGGTTGGGGAAGCCCTTGATGCCGGTGAAGTTGCCGGCCTTCATGGCGTTGCGATCCTGCCAGAAGCGGTTCTCGTAATTGCGCAGCGGCCGGTAGTAGGCGTCCAGGTCCACGCCCACGGTCTGGCCCAGGAACTTGCGCCAGGTCTCGGTCTCGGGCGTCTGCGCCGGGTGGCCCCAGGCGATGAAATAGAAGCAGGTCGTGGTGTCGTCGGCCGGGATGTTGACGTTGGCCACGTTGTACAGGTTGTTGGGCGGGATCAGCACCGTCCAGGGCGCGACGAACACCGTGCTGCGGATGTACTCGTGCGTCTGCGCGTTGAAGATCGGCCGGCGGATGGCGGCGTAGCGGAAGCCGTAGCCGGCGCGCTGCACCTGCAGGCGCGGTGCCTTGTCGGTGGAAGGGCGCAGCCAGCTCTTGTCGGTGGCCTCGGCCGCCTGCACGCGCGCCGGCACCATGTCCGAGCTGTGCAGGCTGGAGCTGTGCGCGGAGTCGATGGCGCCTTCCAGGATCTGCGCCCAGTTCACCGGCAGCACGGCCTTGACGATGGACACGCGCGTCTCCGCCGTGGGCGCCCAGGGCGGCGGCTCGAACTCGGGCATGGCCTCCTTCTCGCCCATCCAGGCCCAGACCAGGCCGGCCCATTCCTTGGTGGGATAGGCCTTGTGCTTGGTCTTCTCGGCCAGGCCGCTGGCGGCGGGCTCGGAAACCATCTCCAGCACGTTGCCGTTCACGTCCATCTTCCAGCCGTGGTACAGGCAGCGCAGGCCGCCTTCCTCGTTGCGGCCGAACAGCAGCGAGACGCGGCGGTGCGGACACTGCTCGTCCAGCACGCCCACGTTGCCCTCGCTGTCACGGAAGACCACCAGGTCTTCACCCAGGATGCGAGCCTTGACCGGCGTGCCGTCGGCTTCGGCCACCTCTTCGCTCAGGCAGATGGGAATCCAGTGGCGACGCATCAGCTGGCCCATGGGGGCGCCGTTCTCGACGCGGCACAGCAGATCGTTTTCCTCGGCAGTGATCATGGAAGGTCTCCTATGAGGGGGGAGCGTTGGTGGGAGGCAGGCAGTCGAATTTACTTTGAGGGCTAAGTATATTGGAATCCTGGTTTTCCCGTTCCTCCTGGACCTTGGCGCTTCCTGCCGTGCTGGTCTGCCAGCCGGGGCCGACAGCGCCGGCCCGCGCGCGCCGATGCCGGGCGCCGTGGGCGCGGCCCACAATCGCCTCCGTATGGACAAGCGCCAGCTGTACCTGGACTGCGACGGCGTGCTCGCGGACTTCGACCGCGGCGCGCGCGAGCTGCTGGGCATGCCGGCCCCCGACTATCAGCGCCGATTCGGCCCCGCCCGCTTCTGGAAGCGACTGGCCCTGGCGCCGGACTTCTATGGCCAACTGCCCTTGATGCCCGACGTCACGGAGCTGTTCGAGGCGGTGCGCCACCTCGACCCCGTCATCCTGACCGGGCTGCCGCGCGGCAACTGGGCCGCGCCGCAGAAGCTGCGCTGGGCGGCCGAGCACTTTCCGGGCACGCGCATCCTGACCTGCATGGCCGTGGACAAGCGCCAACACTGCGTGCCGGGCGACGTGCTGGTGGACGACACGTTGCGCCACCGCCACCTGTGGGAGGAGGCCGGCGGTGTGTTCGTGGAGCACCACAGTGCCGCGCGGTCGCTGGCGGAACTGGCGCGCTGGTTCCCGCTGGAGCGGTCGGTCCCGCGCTGATGAGCCGCACCTGACCGAAGCTGCAACCTCATGCGGTAGCCCGAACGAGCCACCGCCCGTTGCCCCTTTTTACATCCGTCACGCCTAGCATTCCTCCTGACGTTCGCCGCGCGGACCGTTTTCACGTGCGGCCACCGAAACATGGGGAGTTGATTGATGAGTCAGGCGTTTTCCGATCTCGACATTGCGGTGCTGATCCCTTGCTACAACGAGGAAGCCGCGATCGGCCGCGTGGTGCGCGGGTTCCGCGAGGCCCTGCCCAACGCGCGCATCCACGTCTACGACAACAACTCCACCGACCGCACCGTGGAGATCGCGCGGCGCGAGGGCGCGATCGTGGGCTACGAGCCTTTCCCGGGCAAAGGCAACGTGATGCGCCGCATGTTCAGCGACATCGACGCCGACCTTTACGTGCTGGTCGATGGCGACGACACCTACGACCCTTCGTCGGCGCCGCAGATGATCGAGCTGCTGCTCGATCGCCAGCTCGACATGGTCAACGGCGCCCGCGTCACCGAGGTGAAGGAGGCCTACCGCTTCGGCCACCGCTTCGGCAACCGGCTGCTCACCGGCCTGGTGCAGGTGATCTTCGGCAAGCAGTTCAACGACATGCTCTCGGGCTACCGCGTGTTCTCGCGCCGCTTCGTCAAGTCGTTCCCGGCGGTGTCCAGCGGCTTCGAGATCGAGACCGAACTCACCGTGCACGCGCTGGAGCTGCGCATGAAGACGGCCGAGGTGCCCACCCGCTACAAGGAGCGCCCGCCCGGCTCGGCGTCCAAGCTCAACACCATCCGCGACGGCATCCGCATCCTGCGCATGATCGGCCTGCTGGTGAAGGAGGAACGGCCGCTGGCCTTCTTCAGCTCGGCCTTCGCCTTGCTGGCCCTGATGTCGGTGGCCCTGGCCGTGCCCATCGTGCTGGAGTACATGCAGACCGGCCTGGTGCCGCGGCTGCCGACGGCGGTGCTGTCGGTCGGCATCATGCTGGTGGGCTTCCTGTCCATGGTCTGCGGCCTGGTGCTCGACACGGTCACGCATAGCCGACGCGAGATCAAGCGCCTGCACTACCTGGAGATCCCCGCGCCCTGCTGGCCACCCAGCGCCTGCGTGCAGGGCATGAAACCCGATCCGCAGGGACGCGGCCTGGCGATGGGGCGCATGCCCCCGCCCGAAGCCGAAACCGCGCCCCTGGTGCGCCCCACCCTCGTCAAGTCCTGACGCGCGGCGGGGTGGTCCGATGAGCGCCGACGCCTCCTCCGCTTCCGCGCAGCTCGCCGGCGGCCACTGGTCTGCACGACGGCCGCTGGCCTCCGGGCGATTGCTGCTGCCGCTGTTCGTGCTGGGCCTGTTCGCCTTCAACCTGCTGCTGCACTACCCGGGGCAGATGAACAACGACTCCATCGGCCAGATGGAGCAGGCCGCCACCGGCCGCTACACCGACTGGCACCCGCCGGTCATGGCCTGGCTGTGGTCGCTGCTGCTGCCGATTGCCAAGGGCCCGGCGCCCATGCTGGTGCTGCACCTGCTGGTGTACTGGGCCGGCGTGGGCCTGCTGGCCGACGGCCTGCGCCGCGCCGGCCATCCGGCGCTGGCCTGGCTGGTCGCCGCCTGTGGCGCCTTCCCGCCCTTCCTGTACCTGAACGCGGTCATCACCAAGGACGCGGGCATCACCGCCGCCTGGATGGGCGCGGTGGGCCTGGTGGCCTGGTGGCGGCTGCAGGACCGCCGCCTGCCGCTGGGAGTGGTGATTGCCGCCGTCGCCCTGCTGGCCTACGGCACGCTGGTGCGCGCCAACGCGGTATTCGCCATCGGCGCGCTGGCGCTCTGGGCCTTCAGCGTGCGGCGCCAGCCGGGGGCGGTGCGCCTGGTCGTCGCCTCGGTGCTGTGCGCGTTGCTGGCGCTGCCGGCTTCGGCCTGGGTCAACCGCCACGTGTTCCAGGCCGAGCCCACCCATGCGGTGTTCTCGCTCTTCCTGTTCGACCTGAACGGTATCGCCGCCCACCGCAACGATCCGTCGCTGCTCGAGCCCCGCGCCACGCTCACGCCGGCCGAACTGCAGGCCTGCTACACGCCGTACTGGTGGGATTCGCTCAGCCCCTGGGGCCGCTGCGGCAGCCGCGTGAACAAGCCGGCCGGCGACACCTACGTCACCGAGCCCGAGGGCATCGAGCGCCAGTGGCTGGCCACCATCGCGCAGAACCCGGGTGCGTGGCTGGCGCACCGGCTCAAGCACTTCAACTCGTCGCTGCTGTTCCTGATTCCGCGCATGCACATCCGCTTCACGCCCGAATACATCGCGGACGGCCAGTGGCAGCCGTCGCAGCAGGTGAGCGAGCGGCAGGTGCGCTGGGACCTGCTGCGCAAGAACCCCGCGAGCTGGCCGGTCGTGTGGCTGGTCTGGGGCGCCTTCCTGGCCGGGTGGCTCGCCAGGACGCCGGGCCCCTTCGCCTGCGAAGGCACGCCCGGCACCGCCCGGCGCACGCTGGCCCTGGCCCTGTGCCTCTCGGCGCTGGCCTATTCGGGCGCGTACCTGGTCATCGGCGTGGCCACCGACATGCGCTACCACTACTGGTCGCTGCTGGCCCTGCTGCTGGCCACGGCGGTCACCCTGCCGCAGTGGTGGCAGCACCTGCGCCAGCGCTCGCCGCTGCTCGTGGCCGGCGTGGCCGGCGTGGTGCTGGTCACGGCGCTGGGCACGGCGGCCCGCCTGGCCGACTGGCGGGGTCTGTTCTGAACACCATGACGATCCTGCCGCCCTGGCTGCGTTTCGCGGTGGTCGGCACCGTCGGCTTCGTCGTCGACGCCGGCGTGCTGCTGGGGCTGATCGAGGCCTTCGGCGCGCACCCGGTGCTGGCCCGCGGCATCTCGGTGCCGGTGGCGGTGTGGGCCACCTGGTACCTCAATCGCCGCTTCACCTTCGAGGCGCGCGGCGACGCCTGGGGCAGCTTCCTGCGCTACGTGGTCGTGAGCCTGGGCGGCGCAGGGGTCAACGTGGCCACCTACGCCGCGCTCATGTTCTCCTCGTCCACCTTCGCCACCCGCCCCCTGGCGGCGCTGGCCGTCGCCTCGGTGGTGGCCCTGGTCTTCAACTACCTGGGAAGCAAGCACTTCGCGTTCCGGCGGCGGGTGTGAATCCTGACAGGAACTGATCCTTATCGTCAGCTACTCATCAGGCTCGTTGGGTGGTCTTGGTGCTGTGCGGCGATAGATGCCGTGAGGGGCTGAAGAACGTCACCTTTCAACGGGGAAAGGGATCGTCATGGATATCGTCTCAGGTGCGCTTCGGGCTTTCGAGACAGTCACGAACTCTCGATCACCGGCGCAGCGACCAGGTTCCGGCGAACAAGCGAGCTGGCAGCACAGGACCGTTGCGGACGGGCGCGGTCTCGATCACCCTCACCGCCCTGCCGGGTCCGCCGGCCTGAGCCAGGAAGGGCCATCCGTCCGAAGCCGCCCGGTGCAGGTCAGTTCCCCGGACAGTGCCAAGGCCAGCTTCTTGCGCACTGCAACGCCGACGATGGCAGACGAGCCAGGCGTCGACCTGCCAACGCTGGAGTTGCGCACCCAGCCGGCTCACCCGAAGGAAATCGTTCCGACGCCGCCCGTTTCATCGGCCCAGGACCTGCCTGCCGTCGACTCCGAGGTCAGCTCGCCTCACGCCAAGACAGAGGAGTCGCCGTTTGACATCAGGCCCAGTGTGGTGCGCCGGCCGCTACCGAAGGTGGACTTCGACCGGGTCGCGCACCGCGGCGCCGCTATGCGACTGGGTTTCGGCGGTATCAAGGCCGTGCCTCTGCGGACGCTTGATGTGTCTGCGGAAATCCGTCGCGATGAGGCCTTCCGTGCGCGCTACACGGTGACCCAGAACAAAATCGAAGTGAAAAAGTCGGGCTCCCCGAAGCTCAATTTCGTGCGAAATGCGGCGGTGGGTTACTACTACCTGAACAAGTTGGCGGCAAGTTACGCCCTTCACCCGCTCACGTATCTCGGCATGCGTGAGCGGGTGCGACAGGCGATGGAACAGCCGCCGCTTGTCTTCGCCAACTGGTTGGCTGCTGTCCATGAGAACGTGGCATCCAGCGCGATAGGTGACCACTCTATGGTGAATGTCGAACGGGCCATTCGTGAAGGGGCTCGACGACTGAATCCCGGAAGCCCCCCAGGGGACGCGGCCGTCAAGCGTGCTGTCGTGGCTTGGTTCAAGGACGAGGCGGCAAGCCTGCGCGAGAGCATCGCAGCCAACAAGCTCACATCTGGAGACGTGCGCGCCAGGATGGGGCCGATCATTAGCCCGTTGCCGCAGGACCAAGCAAGTTTCGACAAGCTGGTCGCAAACGTCCGGCCCTACGCAGCCTTGGCCACGAAGGGGGTCGTCGGCGCCACGGTTGCCAGGCTTTTCTCATGACCGGCCTGCATGTCCACCCACCTGGTCCCTCGATCGCCGCTTCACCTTCGAGGCGCGCGGCGACGCCAGGGGCAGCTTCCTGCGCTGCGTGCTGGTGAGCCTGGGCGGCGCAGGGTCAACGTGGCCACCTGTGCCGCGTCCATGTTCTCCTCGCCACCCGGCCCCTGGAGGCGCTGGCCGTCGCCTCGGTGGTGGCGCTGGTCTTCAACGACCTGGGAAGCAAGCACTTCGCCTTCCGGCGGCGGGCTTGAAGTTCTGCGCGATGCGCGTGGAACCGATGAGCGGCGTCAGCTACTTATCAGGCTCGTTGGGTGGTCTTGGTCTAGCTCTGTCCGAGGCCGCTGCAGCGAAGACCCCCGCGAGCCGGCCGGTGCTGTCCTCTGGTCTGGGGTGACCCCTGGCCCTCAGGCTCGCGAGGACGCCAGGCCCATCACGACGACGGTGCTGTCGCAGGTGACCAGGAGAGTGCGCATGGAAGCTGGCAGGTTGAGTCCATCGGCGGATCGAACGCAGACAACCCATGACGACGGTGCGGCGCGGGAAGTGCGAAGCGCGCCGACGACCTGGGGCGCCAGAACGGTGCAGTGGCTCAAGAACGCGGTGGTTCGTTCCTATCGGGACGTCGCCAGCGCCGTGCCATTGCGCTTGGGTGAACTGCGGAACAAGGCCCAGTCCGCCCTAAGCGCCATCCGCCTGACCGCAGGCGAAGCACGCGCCAGCGTGCACAGGTTCCGGCAGGAAATGCGCCTTGGCGCCTCGCGAAATCTTCAAGATCTCAATGCGGACTTCGCCGCACGTCAGGCCGCCGAGTTGGACACGGCGCCCAAGGACGCGGAGATCGCTTCGAGCAGCGGCCCCCATGCCGACGGTCTCCGCGACGACAGTTCGTTCGACACGCTGAACGCGCAGGTCCAGAAAAAGATCCAGGACGGCGGGGCAGTCAAACGCTTCTATTTCAGGAACAAGGTACAGGAGCTGAACCTGCATGCGAGTGGCGACGCTTCGCGGCAAGAACAGGTTGCGCATTCCAAGGCGATGCTGGCTGCGCGTCGATTGGAGACGCTGAAATCCGAGTCGCTGGAAAATGGCTTCTCAGACTTCCACAGCCTCAAGCTTGTATCCGACGAGCTGGATGCCATTCACCAAGTCGGGGGCGAAGATCTTTCAGGCGAAGTCGCGAGTTTCAAGGCCGAGGTCATGGGCTCATTGCTGAGTTCTATGCAATCGCGTCAGCCAAGTGCCCGTGAGTGGCGCACATGGACAGGAGAGATAGCGGAACTGGCCGAGGCCTCGAAGAAGACATATCCGTCAGCGGCCGGTGAATTCGAGATGATCGCTTCTCGAATTCGCACCCATCCAGCGGCTATTGAAGGACAAGTTGCAAGCCCCGTGGATCGAGGTGGCGAGATTGCCAACGGTGTGCGGCAGGATCTCCTGCTCTTTGCCTCCGGGAACGACGCCGCCAAGCAGAGGGAAAAGTTGCTGTACGACCTTCGAAGATCCGAGTTGCCCTTCACAAGGGTGATGGATATCTGCCGCGGCGCATTGAGCGATCCGTCGCTGCAAGTAGAAGCCCGCGAACGATTGGAGTCTCTCGCTGCCGAGTTGTCGGCCCGGGGGGCGCGTGCTGATCCCTAGGACTAGCAGCGTCACCGGTGTGAAGCTCGCTGTGCGCAGGGGAGCCTCCTCGACGAGCCGGTGCTTCACCTGACATGAATTCCCCCCGCGAGCCGGCCGGTGAAGTATTCGGTCTCGGGTGACCCCTGGCCCTCAGGCTCGCGAGGATGCCAGGCCCAGTTGCGAAGACGTGCCGCTTTGCTGGCGCGTTCCGAAGTTAAGTACAGGGGGATGGGCCATGGATCTGCTTTCCGGTTTGTCGCGTGGTGCGCCCGATTCCGGCGGGGCTGCTGCCAAAAATGAGCAACCGCCGGCCGGGCAGCTGAATGGCCGAACGGTGCGGGTTGCCCATGGCCAGCTCGACCGGGCCCTTCCTGCCGCACGACAGCACGGGGAGGCGGCGGTGGATGCCGGCGGCGAGCCGTCCCCACGCATCACCGAGCGAACGGTCAAGTTGCCGACACCCGGGTGGATGCAAGAGTGGCGCGATGAACGGGAGACGCGGCGCATCACGCGCGGAATGCCGGAGCCGTTACGACGGGAAGTGGTCCAGGTACGCCAGTTCACGACGGAGTTGCGGCAGGTTGCAAAGCAGCTGACCGCTACGCCGGCAGTGCGCAATTGGGGCAGAGGGCGACCCGAGAGTTCGACCGCGCGTGCCGCGCGGATCGATGAACTGGCCGCGCGTCATGCGATGGCCCTGCAGGAGAAGCATGGCGGTGCGGTGGATGTCCCGGCCCTGCGGCGCTTGCTGTGCCAGGCATGGCGCGACCCGACGGTGCTGGCATTCCTGGACGACAAGCCCCTGGCACTCATGCAGCAGCAGCAATGGCTGCCCGGCGTGCCGCTTGAACAGGCGAGTCACGCCCAGCGCCTGAACGCGGTGGTGAAGGCGTCCGTGCAGGCCTCCTCGTTCGCCGACGTCGCGTTCGCCGTGCAGCGCACGCCGGGCACGCGGCTCGAGGTTGACGCTGAAGGGAGGTTCGTTGCCATGTCGCCCCTGGTCTTGGATCAAGGTGTACGGGAGGTGGGCGCGCGGGAGGTTGATGCGATTGAAGCAAACACGGCACGCCTGGAGTCGCTCTACGAGCTCAGCTTCACGAGATCCAGGATGCCGGTGCTCGCGTTGAAAAAAGACTGGGACCAGCAAGTGAGTGCGGGCGAGCGCGAGGCGAACCGTGCAGCGAACCGCCCCGTGGCGCAGGCTTTCCTGCGCTGGGCCGAGGAGTCTCGGTGGAGCCCGAATCTGCTTGCGCAATGCCAGTTCATGTTGCACGAGCAGTACCTGCACCAGCCGCCTGAGGTGTTCGCGAATATCTTGATCAGGATGGACCCGAGAACCGATTCTTCGCTGCCTTGGCATGACGCCGCGGCCGTAATGACCAAGGCGTTCAAACGACGGGCGCCAGCAGGCGCCGATCAGGGTCGAACGGTCGACGCTGCCATGAAGCTGTGGTACCGCGATCAGCATGGCAAAGCCCAGGCGCGACTGCAGGCGGTCCGGGCCCAGGTTGCCGATGATGTGCACGCCGCATCCGGAGGCCAAGACCCGCAGGGTTCGGAAGCGACGCAATCACGGCATCACGTGGCGCTCGCACCCGCACTCAAACAGGTCATCACCGAGTTGGACGGCGAGATTCCTGGACTCACCGGATCGAGTTCTGCGGACGAGGTCGACGCAGCCGTCCAGCGCTTCACGCCCTACGTGGAGCAGGCGTTGTCGCTGGGTGCTGAAAAAGCCGCCCCGGTGATCGAACCCTTCATTCCTGAGCAGGCGCAAGCGCAGGAGGAGGGATTGGATGCGACTCCCGGGCTGCTGCCGGTGGTCGAGGATGCGGTGGATCGGACGGTTGGTCTACAAAAGTCGCTCCACAACTTGTGCGGAAAGGACCTCCGCGGTGAGGAGGCGTATCTCCTGCAGAACGAGCAGGGCGAGGGCTTGAAAGGCTTGCTGGCCCATCCCCTGAAGTCGGCCCAGGACGCCGACGAGTTCATCGCCAAGGAGCTCGCAGCCCTCACGGCGTCGATGCGCTTCGACGGTCCGACGACCAGGCGGGAGGGGCAGGCTCGTTCAATGGCGATTCGGCGGATCCGGGACGGCTTGGATGCGGACAGGCTCAAGGGCGCTTTCAGCTCAGGCGGTTTCAGTGGCGCTCAGAAGACGCAGATCGATGGCTCCTTGGGCAAGCTGCGGCTTGCCCTCACCCGTGCGGAGAGGCGCGCGTGGGTCGGGCAACCCGCGCCAGCCGCGAACGCCGGTCTGGACCCGGCGCAGGCGAGCCAGGCACGGCCATGGCTGAACGGTCATATCCAGTCCCTTCGACACGCCGCGCAGGACATCGCCAACGCGGCGCAGACGGCTGCGAGATTGCCCGCGGATGCCTCGATCCGGCGCGATGCCCAGCTCGACACGCTGGCGGCCCGAAAATCGGCGGAAATCCAGTCCGCCTATGGACTCGGGGACGCGGATGCCCAGCAGCTGAGTCGCGCCCTGTCGAAAGCAGCGCGCTCACCGGAATTGTTCGACCAGTTGGGCGACGAGCCCCTTCGCGCCGTGCTCGTCCACCAGGAGGAGCAAGACCGTCCGATCAGAGAGGTGCCCGCCGGCGTGTACCTGAATGCCATCGTTCAGGACTTGCTGCGCAAAAGCCTGTCCTGAAAGACTGAGGTGCCGCGGCACGCGCACCGCCTCCGCTCGGGGCGGACACCTAGGCCGTCCCTTCTTCCACCGGCTGCCGTTCTTCCCCCGTCACCCGCTTGAGCTTCTCCGTCACCCGCTCCACCGTCACCAGATACTCCCGCCACAGCGCCATGAAGCGCTCGTCGTGGTCCGACTCCAGCCAGGCCTCGGGATCGTCGATACGCAGCCGGTGCTGCGCGACCAGGAAGTTCTCGATGCGGCGGTCGATCTCCAGCACCTCGGCCAGCTCGGAGGCCAGCCGCGGGAACCAGCGGCCTTGCACGCGACGGGCCTGCCGCAAGGCGGCGTCGGCTTCTTCGCGCCGAAGTTCCAATTCGATGCGGCTGCGCTGCGCCGCGACCCAGACCGAGTGGCGGGCCAGGGCTTCGGCCAAGGCCAGGGCCTGCTCGCGTCGGCGCAGGGTGCGGGTGATCAGCCCGCTGGCGATGGCCACCAGCAACAGGCCGACGGACAGCCAAAGGACGTAGTAGGCAAGGGTGGAGGACATGGTGCGTGACGCGTCGCTCAGGCGGCCTTGCGTGGCGGGGCTGCCTTGGGGATGTGCACCAGGCCGAACGTGATGGCGCCTTCCCGCATCGTGTGCGTGGAGGTCTTGGCCATGCCGGGGGTGTCTGCCATCGCCGGCAAGTGTTGCCAATCGTGACGGCCGGGCTTGTGGGACGCGGCCCGCGCGACCTGTCAGCGCGGGGCTACAGGCCCTTCGAGCGCGACCGTGCCTAAGAGCCGGCGCGCGGCGCTGCGTGCACGTGCACCCCCGGGGGGCCTGGCGGCCGAGGCCCTAGACTCGAGGGCCCGCATGAGCCCCACCTTCAAGTCCGACACCGTCGCCGCGCCACGCGCCACTGCCGAAGCCCAATGGGTGGAGGCCGAACTCGTGCGGACCCTGATGAGCACCGTGCGTTCGACCAAGCTGACGTCGATGCTGCTGGTGCCGCTGTACCTGGCGCTGCTCTGGGGCGAGACACGCACGGTCCCGCTGGCCCTGTGGGCCGTGGTGGCGATCCTCGTGCTCGGAGCCCGTGCGCAGGTGGCGCACCACTACGTCCAGTATTTCTCGGGTGCCGCACCGCAGCGCTTGCTGGCGTTCTATGGCCGGGTGCGGCTGCTGTGGGCGGCCAGCGCCGCGGTGTGGGGAGCGACCGTCTGGCTGTTCTTCGACACGGCCTCCCTGGCCAGCCAGTTCATCGCCTGGCTGTTGTTGGCGGGCATCGCGATGTTCGCGGTCAACGGCCTGGCCAGCCACCTGCAGACCGTGCGCCTGTACGTCAACGTGCTGGTGGGGTTCGCGCTGGGTTGGGTGGCCTGGTGGGCGGTGGTCGAGCTTCGCCTGCAGGGGCCGTACTACCACTTCTGGCTGATGGCCCTGCTGGTGCTCTTCTGGCAGGTGCTGCACCAGGCCGCGCAGCGCCTGCATCGCACCCATCGGCGCAACTTCGAGCTGCAGTACCGCAACATCCAGTTGATCAGTTCACTCACCCGCCAGACCCAGGCGGCGCTCGACGCGGTGGAAATCAAGAACCGGTTCCTGGCCAGCGCGACGCATGACATCCGCCAGCCGGTGCATGCGCTGGGGCTGTATGCGGACTGGCTGGCCAATGAGCCCGAGCTGGTGCGTGAGCTGGCGCCCAAGATCGTCGAGTCGACCAAGGCCATCAACACCCTGTTCGACTCGCTGTTCGACCTGGTGCGGCTGGACAGCGGCAAGATCCGGCTGCAGATCGAGGACATCTCGATGACCCAGCTGTTCTCCGAACTGGAGGTGCAGTACCGGCCGGTGGCCTTGGCCAAGGGGTTGGAGTTCCGCATGCGCCCGGCCAGCGGCATGGTGCGCTCGGACCTGCTGCTGCTCAAGCGCCTGGTGGGCAACCTGGTGTCCAACGCCATCAAGTACACCGAGCGCGGCGGGGTGCTGGTCGCGGTGCGGCACCGGGCGGGCAAGCCGTGCATCGAGGTCTGGGATACCGGCGTGGGCATCGCGCCGGTGCACCAGCGTGACATCTTCCGGGAGTTCTACAAGGTGCCCATCCACGCGGGCACCGAAGACGGCTTCGGCCTGGGCCTGTACATCGTGGGCCGGCTCTCGCACATCCTGGGTCACCCGGTGGAGCTGGCCTCGCGCGTGGGCCGGGGCACCATGTTCAGGGTGCTGCTCAAGCCGACCGACGCCGACGAGGCGGCCAGCCGGGCGAGCACCGCGATCGATCAGCTGGCCAGGAGGCCGTGAACACGCGCGTAGTGGATGGTCTGGGTGCGGCTCTTGACGCCGAGCCGGCGGAACAGCCGCCACAGGTGCACCTTGACCGTGTGTTCGCTGATGCCGAGTTCATCGGCGATCTCGCGGTTGGACAAGCCACGGTCCAGCATGACGATGAGCTGCTTCTGGCGCTTGGACAGCTTGTTGTCGGTGGGCGCGAGTTCTTCGAACTGGCCGTCGGCCGCCATGAGGGCGCGCAGCGCGCTGCCGATCTCGCTGGCCCCGGAGGACTTCTCGATGTAGATGTCGGCGCCGGCATCGATGCAGATTTCCTCGGCGTCTGCGGCGGGGGACGCCGAGATCACCGCCAGCGGTGTGCCGGGAAAGAGGTTCTTGATCTCGTGCACGCCGGAGGTGCCGGTGGTGTCCGGCAGCTTCAGGTCGAGGCAGATGAGGTCGGGGGCGCCGTGCTGGCGGACCGCCGCATCGAGGCCGCCGATGCGGTCGAGCTCGACGACGTTGGCACCGGGGCGGAGCCGACGCAGCAACATCACGACGGCCTCGCGCATCAGCGGATGGTCGTCAATGACGTACAGGTTCATGGGGGTGCTGGTGGTCGCGGGGGTCTTCGTCGGCTGCATGATGGGTTGTAGGGCTTTCAATACCTGCGAACGGTTTATAGCAGAGGCACTTCCGGTACCCGCTAGGCCGACTGACTGAATTGCGACAGCGCCTGAGTCACTTCTTCTGATGTAACGCCTTCGGGTCGCTGGAGCTGCATTTGAAATCCTTCGGTATTCCCCTGGCGCAATCGGGCGATTGCATGGCCCGCGTCACGCGGCGATGCGAAGCCCGTGCTCTGCAGGAGCAGGCGGCCTGAAGCGTCGACCAGCTTGAAGTAGTGCAGGCCGTCGGCTTCGCGGTACTGCTTGAAGCTGGGCAGGGCAGCCTTGTCCTTGCGCGCGGGCCCGGCCTGGGCGCGCGCACCGAGGTCGCGCAGGCCGACCGCCTGGCGCAGGCGGCCCATGAAGGGCGTGGCGAGGCTGCGCGCCTTGTCGGCCCCGCCACGCAGGATGCGCTCGACCTCTTCGGGGTTGTCGACCAGCGAGTGGTAGCGCTCGCGCATGGGCGCGATCTCGTGGTCGATCCGCTCGAACAACTGCTGCTTGGCTTCGCCCCAGGCAATGCCTTGCGCGTAGGCGCGGCGCATCGCATCGGTCTCTTCCGGGGTAGCGAAGGCCTGGTAGATCTGGAACAGCGCCGAGCCTTCGGTGTCCTTGGGCTCCCCCGGCGCGCGAGAGTCGGTGACGATGTTCAGGATCTGCCGGCGCAGTTGTTCCGGCGGTGCGAACAAGGCGATGGTGTTGTCGTAGCTCTTGCTCATCTTGCGGCCGTCCAGCCCCGGGAGCGTGGCGACCGATTCGTCGATGGCCGCCTCGGGCAAGGTGAAGTGGGCGCCGTACAGATGGTTGAAGCTCTGCGCGATGTCGCGCGCCATCTCGATGTGCTGGATCTGGTCGCGGCCGACGGGAATGCGTTGCGCGTTGAACAGGATGATGTCGGCGGCCATCAGCACCGGGTACATGAAGAGCCCGGCGGTCACGTCGGCATCGGGGTCGCGCCCGTCGGCCAGGTTCTTGTCCTGCGATGCCTTGTAGGCGTGCGCCCGGTTGAGCAAACCCTTGCCGGTCACGCAGGTCAGCAGCCAGGTCAGCTCGGGAATTTCGGGGATGTCGGACTGGCGGTAGAAGGTGACGCGCTCGGGATCGAGCCCGGCGGCCAACCAGCAGGCGGCGATCTCCAGGGTGGAGCGCTGCACGCGGGCCGGCTCGTCGCACTTGATGAGCGCATGGAAGTCGGCCAGGAAGTAGAAGTTCTCCGTGCCGGCGCGGCGGCTGGCCTGGACGGCCGGCCGGATGGCCCCGACATAGTTGCCCAGGTGGGGCGTGCCGGTGGTGGTGATGCCGGTGAGGAAGCGGACGGGAGCGTTCATCAGGGAAGAAGGGCCGTGAGCGGGGAAATCAGGACGGACAGGCTGCTGTAGCCGAACGCGAGCAGGGGCCGCAGCCACCAGGTGCCCAGCACGCCGGCGACCACCAGGGCCAGCACGATGAAGATGCCGAAGGGCTCGATGCGGGACACCATCTGTGCCTGCCGCCAGGGAAGCAGCCCCACCAGCACCCGGCCTCCGTCCAGGGGCGGCAGCGGAAAGAGGTTGAACGCCCACAACAGCAGGTTGACCAGCACGCCGGCCTGGCACATCTTCAGGAAGAAGCGCTCGTCGACGCCGAAGCCCACCAGCAGGGCGAAGCCCAGCGCCCACAGCAGGGCCTGGATGAAGTTGGAGGCAGGCCCGGCCAGGGCCACCAGCACCATGTCGCGCTTGGGCCGGCGCAGCTGGCCGAAGTTCACCGGCACCGGCTTGGCGTAGCCGAACAGGAAGGCGCCCGAGGTCAGGAAATAGAGCATCAACGGCATCAGCACCGTGCCCACCGGATCGACGTGCGGGATGGGGTTGAGGGTGACGCGGCCCAGGTTGTAGGCGGTGTTGTCGCCCAGGTAGCGAGCCACGTATCCGTGCGACGCTTCGTGCACGGTGATCGCGAACAGGACCGGCAGCGCGTAGATCAGGACGTTCTGGACGAGGGTGTTGAGTTCCACCCGCGGGATTGTCTCATTCAGCCCAGGCCCAGGACCGCCAGCTCGCCCCGTCCCTGGCGGACCACCTCGGGTTCGCCGCCGCTCCACATCGGCGTGAGGTCGATGACGGTGGTCGGCAGCGAGCTGCAGGCGCCGGCGTCGATCACGCCATCGATCTGTTTTTCATAACGCAGGCGGATCTCCTCGGGCTCGTTCAGCGGATGCTGCTCGCCGCGCGGGATGAGCGTGGTGGCCAGCAGCGGCGCGCCATGCAGCTCCAGCAGCTGCTGCAGCACGGGGTGCTCCGGCACGCGCAGGCCGATGGTCTTGCGCTGGGGGTGGCTCAGGCGACGCGGCACCTCGCGCGTGGCCTCCAGGATGAAGGTGAAGGGCCCCGGCGTGGCGGCCTTGAGCATGCGGTACTGGCGGTTGTCCACGCGGGCGTAGTGCGCCACCGCGCTGAGGTCGGCGCACAGCAGGGTCAGGTGGTGCTTGTCGCCCACGCCGCGCAGCTGGCGCAGCCGGTCGGCGCAGGCCTTGTCGTCCAGGTGGCACACCAGCGCATAGCTGGAATCGGTGGGCACCGCCAGGATGCCGGCGCGCTCCAGCAGGGCGCTGGCCTGGCGCAGCAGGCGCGGCTGCGGGTTATCCGGGTGGACCTCGAAGTATTGGGCCATGCCGGCAGTATCAGGCCTGCCTCGCCGGCACGGGGGCGAGACGCGCGCGCATCTCCTGCACGCTGAGCCAGGCCCCGGTCATGCCGCAGGCGGCGATCAGGGCCATGCCCAGCATCGACCAGCCGTCCGGCACGTGCCCGAACACCAGCCAGCCGGCCAGCATGGCGAAGCCGATCTGTACGTACACATAGGGCATCAGCGTGCTGGCCGGGGCGCGCTGGAAGGCGCCGATGAACAGCAGGTGGCCCACCGTCGAGAGCGCGCCCATGCCGGCCATCAGCAGCCACAGCCAGGGCGACGCGAGCGGGGCCCAGGCCAGCGGGACGGCCAGCGAAGTCGCCAGCACCCCGACCCAGCTCGTGTAGAAGTGCATCGTGAACGGGTCTTCGGTGCGGGCCATCCGGCTGGTCAGCAGCTGGAAGCCGCAGCTGAAGGCCACCTGCAGCAGCGGCAGCACCATCACCCAGCCGAACGCCGATCCGCCCGGGCGGATGATGACCAGCGTGCCGGCGAAACCGCCGGCCACCAGCAACCAGCGCAGTGGCGAGACGCGCTCCTTCAGCACGGTGGCCCCCAGCAGGGTCACCAGCAGGGGCGTGATCATGATGATGGCCGTCAGCTCGCCCACCGGCATGTACAGCAGGCTCCAGAACACGAAGACGCTGCCGCCCAGCAGCATCAGCCCGCGCAGCAGATGGAAGCCCGGCTGGCGGGTGCGTAGCAGCGTGCGCCCGCGCAGCGGCAGCGCGACCGCGCTGATGGCCACGGCCTGCGCCACGTAACGCCCCCAGATCGCCATCACCACCGGCACGCCCGACACCACCAGCACCTTGCCCGCCGTGTCGTTGCTGGCGAAGAACAGGCAGGCCAGCATCAGCAAGGCGATGCCGGCCAGCACCCGGCGCTGGCCGAGGGGCGCCGGGAGGGTCACTGGATGCGGTCGGCCAGCAGGTCCCACACCGGCCGCAGGTCGCGCGGCAGGTCGGGCAGCCGACCGAGGTCGGTGTGGCTTTCGTCGGGGCTGTGGAAGTCGCTGCCGCGGGAGGCGGCCAGGCCCCATTCACGCGCGGCGTCGGCATAGCGCTCGGCATCGGCCGCGCTGTGGCTGCCGGTCACCACCTCGACGGCCCCGCCGCCGTGCCCCTTGAAATCCGTGAAGAGCGCGAATTCCTCGTTGGCGCTGAAGCCGTAACGCGCCGGATGCGCGATCACCGCCTGGCCACCCGCCCGGGTGATCCAGGTGACGGCATCTTTCAGCGTGGCCCAGCGGTGCGGCACGAAGCCCGGCTTGCCCTCGGTGAGGTAGCGCCGGAACACCTCGCCGGTGTCGCGGCACACGCCCGATTCGACCAGGAACCGCGCGAAGTGGGTGCGCGAGATCAGCTCGGGGTTGCCCACGTAGCGCAGCGCGCCGTCATACGCGCCGTGGATGCCGACCTTGGCCAGCTGCTCGGCCATCTCGCGCGCCCGCAGCTCGCGCCCGCCCCGGGTGGCGCGCAGCCCCTGGCGGATCGTGTCGTCGTCCGCGTCGAAGCCCAGGCCGACGATGTGGACGGTGCGGTCGAGGTAGGTGACCGAGATCTCGCACCCGGTGAGGTAGCGCAGGCCGTTGGCCTGCGCCGCCGTCCGGGCGCGCTCTTGCCCGCCCAGTTCGTCGTGGTCGGTCAGCGACCACAGCTCCACGCCGTTGCCGGCCGCGCGTGCGGCGAGTTGCTCGGGCGAGAGCGTGCCGTCGGACACGACGGAGTGGCAGTGGAGATCGGCGTTCAGGGTCACGGAACCGATCTTAAGGGGGCTCAATCGAGGGCGCCGGCCGCCAGCTCGATGTCCTGCCGCGTTCGCAGGGCGCAGGCGATGGCGATGTCCAGCCCCTGCACGATGCGCTCGAGCGGCATCGAGGGTTCGCCCTGGGTGGGCAGCCAGGGCACATGCACGAAGCCGCCGCGCACCCCGTCACCCTCCTGCGCGAGCGCGTGCATGAGGCCGTAGAAGACGTGGTTGCAGACGAAGGTGCCCGCGGTCTGCGACACCTCGGCCGGCAGGCCGGCCGAGCGCAAGGCCTGCAGCATGGCCTTGAGCGGCAGGCTGGCGAAATACGCGGCGGGGCCGCCGGGCACCACCGGCCGATCGATCGGGCGGGCGCCCCGGTTGTCGGGAATGCGCGCATCGTCGAGGTTGATCGCCACCCGCTCCAGCGACATCGCGGCGCGCCCGCCGGCCTGGCCGCACGCCAGCACCAGCGACGGCCGGTGTTGCTCGAGGGCCTCGCGCAGCAGGCGCAGCGATTCGCCGAAGGCCGTGGGCAGGATGCTCGCCAGCACCCGGTGCCCGGCGATCTCGCGGCCGTGCAGAGCCATGGCGGCCAGGGCGCTGGGGTTCTCGGCCGCGCCTGCGAAGGCGTCGAATCCGGTTACCAACACGACCGGTTCGCGGCCCCTGCCGATCTCGGGTTTGCCTCGCATGCAGGCAATGTAGCGGCTGTGGACAAGGTGGGCGCTGGGAAGGCAATCGGCAGTCGGACGATGTCGAGGACCACCGCTCCAGCGGCGGTGGCGGCGGCTTTCACGTGGGAGGGCGCGGCATCAGCATCGGCGCCATCGTGGGGGCGCTCATCGGCGGTGCGGGCGGGCACGCCAGGTCGCGGAGCAGGGCGACGGGGCCGACGCCCTGAACGCGGCCGCGCGCATCGGCGACGACGCGTTGCAGCCGACCGGTGGCGGCGCCGTCGTGCCCGAATCCTTCACTCATGGGACCAGCCGCCAGCCCAGCAGGGGGTTCGACGCGGGCCTGCGCACGGGCGGCGTGCGGGCCTGCGACACCTTCGCCCCGGGCGCGGCCTGAGGTCTCTGCCCGCGGGTGTCGCCGGCCCGTCGCGAGGCGGTGCGACAATGCGCGGTTGATGACCACAGACCCCGTGTCCCTGGCCGGCTCGCAAGACGATGCCGCCCGCGAGTTGGCCGCGTTCCCTGCCGACACCCCGATCGACTCCTTCTCCAGGCTCGGCCTGGCCGAGCCGCTGGCGCGTGCCGTGGCCGAGATGGGCTACGAGTCCATGACGCCCATCCAGGCGCAGGCCATCCCGGTGGTGCTGACCGGCCGCGACGTGATGGGCGCGGCCCAGACGGGCACCGGGAAGACGGCGGCGTTTTCGCTGCCGCTGCTGCAGCGCCTGCTCAAGCACGAGAACACCTCCACCTCCCCGGCGCGGCATCCGGTGCGGGCCCTGGTGCTGCTGCCCACGCGGGAGCTGGCCGACCAGGTGGCCCAGCAGGTCAAGCTCTACGCCAAGTACACCAGCCTGCGCAGCGCCGTGGTGTTCGGCGGCATGGACATGAAGCCTCAGACGCTGGAGCTCAAGCGCGGCGTCGAGGTGCTGGTGGCCACGCCGGGCCGCCTGCTCGACCACATCGAGGCCAAGAACGCGGTGCTCAACCAGGTCGAGTACGTGGTGCTGGACGAGGCCGACCGCATGCTCGACATCGGCTTCCTGCCCGACCTGCAGCGCATCCTGTCCTACCTGCCCAAGCAGCGCACCACGCTGCTGTTCTCGGCCACCTTCTCGCCCGAAATCAAGCGGCTGGCCAACAGCTACCTCAACGATCCCGTCACCATCGAGGTGGCCCGGCCCAACGAGACCGCTTCCACGGTCGAGCAGCATTTCTACAGCGTGCTCGACGACGACAAGCGGCGCGCGTTGCGCCAGATCGTGCGCCAGCGCGGCATCACCCAGGCCTTCGTGTTCGTCAACAGCAAGCTGGGCTGTGCGCGGCTCGCCCGTTCGCTCGAGCGCGACGGCCTGCGCACGACCGCGCTGCACGGCGACAAGAGCCAGGACGAACGCCTGAAGGCGCTGGCGGCGTTCAAGGCCGGCGAGGTCGACCTGCTGGTGGCCACCGATGTCGCCGCGCGTGGGCTCGACATCAAGGATGTGCCGGCGGTGTTCAACTTCGACGTGCCCTTCAATGCCGAAGACTACGTGCACCGCATCGGGCGCACCGGCCGTGCCGGGGCCTCCGGCCTGGCCGTGACCTTCGTCTCGGCCACCGACGGGCGCCTGGTGGCCGATCTCGAGAAGCTGCTCAAGAAGAAGGTCGAACTCGAGGCGGTGGAGTTCGAGGAAGACCGCCCGCGCGGCCGCATCAACGACGGCCGCCGCACCTGGCGCGACCATGGGGAAACCGGCGACCCGCGCGACCTGCTCGATGCGCCTCGTGACCGCCGGCCGCCCCGGCCGGCGCCCGCGCCGCGCGATCCGTTCTTCGAGAAGCCCTACGAGCCGCCGACGGTCACCGAGCCGCCGCCGTGGGAGAGCGCCGCCCGTTCGCCCGCCAGCCGCGTGTCGGCCAACATCAAGACCAAACGCAAACTGCCTGCGCTGTTCCGCTCGTCCTGAAGCAGCTGCAGGGCGCAGGCTTTCAAGCCATCGGCCCAGGGACCTGCGCCTGCTCGCAGGGCACCTGGATCAGCTCGTGGCGTAGCGGATCGGTCTCGTGAAGGCGCAGCGCGCTCAGGCAGCCGCCCCAGACGCAGCCGCTGTCCAGCGCCAGCAGGTCGGGACGCAGCACCACGCCCAGGGTGGACCAGTGGCCGACGGCCATGCAGATGTCTGCCGTGCGCCGGCCCGGCACGGTGAACCACGGCATGCCGCCTTCCGGCGCCTGGTCCGGCGCTCCTGAAGCCTTGAGCAGCATGGTGCCGTCGGCGGTGCAAAAGCGCAGCCGGGTCAACGCGTTCACCACCACCCGCAGCCGGGCCGTGCCCGTGAGCGTGTCGCTCCAGCGTGCCGGCTCGTTGCCGAACATCTGCGACAGGAAGGCATCGGCGTCGGATGCGCGCAGGGCGCTTTCGACCTCGCCAGCGAGCCGCATCACCTGGTCGGCGTCCCAGCTGGGCAGCACGCCGGCGTGCACCATCAACAGGCCGTGCGCGCGAAGGGCCAGCGGCCGGTGCCGCAGCCAGTCGAGCAGGGCCTCGCGGTCGGGTGCGCGCAGCACGGGGTCGAGGGTGTCGAGCGGGTGGGGCGTGCGATGCCCATGCGCCACGGCCAGCAGGCTCAGGTCGTGGTTGCCCAGCAGGCAGCGAGCGGCATCGCCATGGTCCATCAGCCGGCGCATCACCGCGGCCGACTGCGGGCCGCGATTGACCAGGTCGCCCAGCACGAACAGGGTGTCGCGACTCGGCGAAAAGCCGATGGTGTCGAGCAGGCGACCCAGCGGCTCGTCGCAGCCCTGCACATCGCCGATCAGGTAGAGTGCCATGCTCCGATTCTCCCCCCTCTCCCCTGCATGGAAATCCTGCTGATCGCGGTCTTGACGCTGCTCAATGGCGTCTTCGCGATGTCCGAGCTGGCGCTGGCCTCCAGCCGCAAGGCGCGCCTCACCCCCCTGGCCGCGGAGGGTGATCCCGGCGCAAAGGCCGCGCTGCAGCTGATCGACCAGCCGACGCAGTTCCTCTCCACGGTGCAGGTCGGCATCACCTCCATCGGCGTCCTCAACGGCATCGTCGGGCAGGCCGCATTCAGCGCGGACCTGGCCGCCTGGATGGCCGGCCTGGGTCTGTCCGAAGGTGCCTCCGACATCCTGGCCACCGTGCTGGTGGTGGCCATCATCACCTACGTCACCATCATCTTCGGCGAGCTGGTGCCCAAGCGCATCGGCCAGCTGTACCCGGAGACCATCACGCGTTGGGTGGCACGGCCGATGGCCTGGCTGGCGAGCGGGGCCAAGCCTTTCGTCTGGGCCCTGTCGGCATCGACGCAGGCCATGCTCAAGCTGTTGCGCATCGACACCGACCAGCCGCGCGCCATCACCGAGGAGGAAATCGCGCACAGCCTGGCCGAAGGCGTGGATGCCGGCCTGATCGAGCAGCACGAGCGGCAGATGGTGCAGAACCTGTTCCACCTCGACGAGCGCCGGCTCACCTCGCTGATGATTCCGCGCTCCGAGATCGAGTGGCTCGACGCGAACCTCTCGGTGGCCGAGTGCCTGCAGCGCGCCGGGCGCGAGGACGGGCACTCCTGGTACCCCGTGTGCCGCGGCTCGCTGGACCATGTGCTCGGCGTGGTCAGCATCTCCAAGCTGCTGGCGCTCGGGCCGCAGCACGAGGGGCCGGTGTCCGCGCACGTCGTGCCGGCCACCTTCCTGCCCGAGACGCTCAGCGGCATGGAACTGCTGGAGCAGTTCCGGCTGCGGGTTTCCCGGCTGGTGCTGGTGGTGGACGAATACGGCGTGGTGCAGGGCATGATGACCCCGCTCGACCTGCTCGAGGGCATCACCGGCGAACTGACGCCGGTCGAGAGCACCGAGGCCTGGGCCACGCGCCGCGACGACGGCTCCTGGTTGCTGGACGGCACCATGCCGGTGGCCGAACTGAAGGCGCGGCTGGCCATCCGCGAGCTGCCGGACGAGGAGCGGGGCCGTTACAACACCCTGGCCGGCCTGCTGATGTCGGAGTCGGGCACCCTGCCCGCGGTGGGCGAGCGCATCGAGTGCGCCGGCTGGAGCTTCGAAGTGGTCGACCTCGACGGCAAGCGCATCGACAAGGTGCTCGCCGTGTTCGTGCCGCCGCCCGCGCCACCGCCGACCAGCAGCGACGAGTAATTCAGTCCAGCAGCGCCTGGCGCAGCGGTTCGACCCAGCCCCTGGTCTCGGCCGACCACACCCCGAAGTCCGAGCTGAAGGACCACCAGGTCCAGCCGATGCCGCGGCGCTCGGCTTCGTCGCGCATGTGGCGGGCCCAGGCGGCGCGCGATGCGCCGTCGGCCTCGTGGAACACGCCGAACTCGCCCAGGTGCATCGGCACCCCGTGTTCGCGGTTCCAGCGGCTCGCGCGCTCCATCACCTCGGTCATGGTGCGTCGCTGGCCGGCATCGCAGCAGGCGATGCCCTTGGGCATGGGCTGCGGACGCCAGGTCACGCCCTGGTGGGTGAAATCGAAGGGGTCGTACAGGTGCACCGGCACGATGAGGTTGCGGTCCTTCGGCAGTCGCAATCGAGGCAGCTCGCGCACGTGGTTGTAGCCGCCGGGGCCGATCATCACGGCCCGATCGGGATTGCTCTCGCGCACCACCGCCAGGGCCTGCGCTGCCAGCCGGTTCCAGGGCTCGCCGTCGAGGCGCCCGTTGGGCTCGTTGAGCAGCTCGAAGACCAGCCGGTTCGGCCGATCCTTGTAGCGCTGCGCGATCTGCCGCCACAGGTTGATGAAGCGGGCCTCCACCACGGCGGGCTCGACCCGGAACTCGTGCCGGTGCAGGTCATCGCCGGACAGCTGGTTGTAGTGGTGGACGTTCAGGATCACGTACACGCCGCGCGCGAGCAGCGCATCCACGGCCTGGTCGACTCGGCGCGCGAAGGCTTCGTCGATGGTGGCGTCGGCACTTCGCGCTGCGTGGTTGCTCCACCGCACCGGCAGGCGCACGGTGCGGAAGTTGCGCGCCGCCAGGTCGATGTAGGCGGGTTCGAGCTTCAGGCCCCAGTCGCCTTCGCGCGGAGCCTCCAGCATGTTGCCCAGGTTGATGCCGCGGCCCAGCGCATGGGCCAGCTCGCATGTCGCTGGGGTCACCTGGCGGCAGTCCTGCCGGCCGGACGGGGTTTCGACCGAACGTGAGCTGCCGTTGGCCAGGCCCACGCCCAAGGCGATGGCCAGCACCAGCAATCCCAAAATGGCGGCGGCGAGGCCGCCGCGACGACTCAGGCGCATCGGCCTTCCTCCCGGCATGGTCACGGCCCATTGTTGGGGCAGTGGCCCTGGCGCGGCAGGCTCACGCAGGTAACCGGATGCAAATGTGCGGGCGCTGCGGGGCCACGCCTGTGCGCAACGCGCCTGATCCGCTCAACGTATCGCGATGGAGGGCTGCTGCGTCCACCCCGCTGGTGATGCGACCGGCGGTTGCCAGACCAGCGCCTGCGCCCCGCTCTGGATGCGAATTTCATCGTTATTGGCCGTCAAGCCGAACCAGACCGGCGTCGCCTGCACCAGGAGGTCGAACATCTCGACCTTGTTCGCGCTCACGGTGAGGTTCTCGCCAGCGGCACCTTGGCTGATGAGTACTTGAACGCCCTGTAGAAAGAACTCGGTGAGGAGGCTCGGATTGCCTTCAAGTCGGGACATCTCCAAGGAGTCACTGGACAAGATGATCGATTCGGCGCCCGGGGTCGTCTTCACCGACAGGCGCACCACACCGCCGTACGTGCGAACCGGCGAGTCGGGTAACGTGTCCTTGGCCAGAAGCCGATGCAGTGTGATCGCGAAATCGATCTCCTCAGGCCGAACCCCGGTGACCACCACCCCGAACCTGCCATTGAAGATCAGGCCCGGGTACTGAAGACAATCCCGAGCCTCGACCGTGAAGCTGGACACGGTCCCCGTGGCCCAGGCGGTTCCGGCGATGTTGCAAACACTGCCGCTGCCGTTGTTGGCCAACTGCGTCAGGGCCATTTCGATCAGGGGCAACAGGCGGTCCAGGCGGAGGTCGTCCGCGAGCTCCTGGCCGCGGCGGATCAGCGTCTCGCGGTTGCCGTCGGTCACGACCAGCGGTTGTGGGGGGGACGCCAGCCGCTCCAGATCCGCGAAGGTGATGGGCGCCAAGCTTGCGAACGCGCCGTCTCCCTGGGCGTCCAGGTAAGGCGTGAGGAGCGACTCGTTGCCGGAAGGCAGGATCACCTGGGAGGCCAGACCGGTCAGGATCACCGTACCGTCGCCTTCGCCCGCGATTTCGATCTGAATACGGAAGCTCTGCGTTCCGCCGAGGTCAGGATCATCCTGCACCACCAGCAGGCCATCCAGGCTACCGCCATACCGGTAGTTCAGCAGTTGCGCGTCGCGAGTTCGGCCGCGATAAACCGATCTCATCTTTAATTGGCGGCCTGTGACGGTCATCAAGCTTCTGCCGGCCGCGCTGATCTGCATGTCGCCGTTGACGAGCCTCGAGCCGTCGCGCGTCTTGACCAACAGGTCCTCGAAGTCCGCGCGCATGACCTGATAGGCAAACCCCGTGCCGGAGCTTAGCTCGGTGATCAGCTCCATGGCGATCGAACCGTTCAACACCTCGTCGGACTGGTCCAGCGCGCAATTCGTGGCCGTGAACCGGCGCATCCTGTCCGACTCCGCCACCAGCCGGATGCTTCCGCTTTCGCACTTGATGAAATCCCTGAATTCGTCGTGTTCCTTGGTCACGAGGCCGGTTTCCATTCTGTAAAGGCGCTCAAGCAGGCTGCGCAGCCCGGACAAAGCAGCCGGTCCCGCCGACTTGGTTTCGGTCGGCTCGAGGCGGCCGCCGAAGACAGCCAGAACGGATGGCCCACGGATGCCCTCGACCACCAGCTTGGCGTGAACGATGGCCGCCTGGTAGTTGGCTTCGGTCAACTTCAGCGTCGGTTCCGCCGAGCCCGATCCGCCGCCACAGCCGGCCAGTCCCAATCCCGCCGCCAGCGCCACCCCCATGACCAGGTTGCGCCCCCCGGTCCAGGGTCGACAAAAGGCGTACAAGCTCACCATGACAATTCCTTTCGATTTACTGAATGGCCAAATTTAGCTCTGCAGTGCTACTCAAGCAATCTTTTTAATCAGTTGCCAGATTCTCAAAAATTGATAAAGTGGCCATCAAAGGAATTGCCCATGACCACTGGAGCCCACGCCCTGCTCGACGCCCTGCATGCGCAGGGGGTGGCGGTCTGCTTCGCCAACCCCGGAACGACCGAGCTGGACCTGGTTCGCGCGGCCGAGGAGGGCACGGGCATGCGGTTCGTGCTGGGCATGCAGGAGAACGTGTGCACCGGCGCGGCCGACGGCTGGGGGCGCATGAGCGGGCGTCCGGCGGCCACGCTGCTGCACCTGGGGCCGGGGCTGGCCAACGGCATCGCCAACCTGCACAACGCGCGGCGCGCCCGCACGCCGGTGGTGAACGTGGTGGGCGACCACACCAGCTGGCACCTGCCGTACGACGCGCCGCTGGCCAGCGACATCGATTCGCTGGCGCGACCGGTGTCGGCGTGGGTCCACCGCATCGACAGGCCTGCCGATGCCGCGCCCGCCGCCCGCGAGGCGGTGCGCCAGGCCGTGATGGGCGGCGGCGTGGCGACGCTGATCTTTCCCGCCGACCACCAGGCCGCATCCACCCCGGCCGACGCACCCGTCCCGACGGCCGAGGCCGGCATGCCGCCGCCCTCGGCCTGGGACCCGGCGGGCGTGGACCGCGCCTTGCGCGCGTCCCGCAGGCCGCTCTTCCTGCTCGGTGGCGTCGGCGAGCACGGTGCGCTCAGCGCACGCGGCCAGCGGGCGGTCGCGCGGCTGCTGTCGGTCACGGGCGGAACGGCCTATGCCGAAACCTTCCCGGCGCGGGCCGAACGTGGCGGTGGCCTGCCGGCCTTCGACCGGCTGCCGTACTTTCCGGAGCCGGCCCGCGCGGCGCTCGATGCGGCCGACCTGGTCGTGCGGGTCGGCGCGCTGCCGCCCATCACGTACTTCGGCTACCAAGGGCACCCCAGCGAACTGGTGGGGGCGGACCGCCTGCTGTGCGTGTGCGAACCGGGCGAAGACGCGGCCACGCGCCTGGAGGAGCTGGCCGACCGCATGGAAGCGCCGCCCTACCTGGAGCCGGCCCTGTCGTTGCCGCCCGTGGAGCCCGGCGCGCTCACGCCGCCGCGCATCGCGGCCACCGTCGCCGCGGCGCTGCCCGAGGGCGCCATCGTCTCGGTCGAAGGCGGCACCTGCGGCTATCCCTTCTACGCCGCCTCGGCCGGCGCGGCCCGCCACACCACGCTGACCAACACCGGCGGCGCCATCGGGCAGGGCCTGCCCGTGGCCCTGGGCGCGGCCCTGGCCTGCCCGGGCCGGCCGGTCATCGCGCTGCTGTCCGACGGCAGCACGCAGTACACCGTGCAGACCCTCTGGACGCTGGCGCACGAGGGCCTGCCGGTGGTGGCGCTGATCGCGGCCAACCACCAGTACGCCATCCTGCGCAACGAACTGCGGCGCGGCGGCGAGCTCGGCCCGCGGGCGCAGGCGCTCACCAGCCTGGACGCACCCCGCGTCGACTGGGTCTCGCTGGCGCGCGGCTACGGCGTGGCCGCCACCCGCGCCGCCACCACCGCCGAACTCGACGCGCAGCTGCGCGCGGCGCTCGCCACGCGGGCGCCGGCCCTGATCGAAATGTCTCTTTGACAAGAAGGAAGCAAGCCATGGACCTCAGACTCGAGGGCAAGGTCGCGGTGGTCACCGGCGGCAGCCTGGGCATCGGCCGCGCCATCACCGAAGCGCTGGCCGCCGAGGGCGTGCGCGTGGCCATCGTCGCGCGCAGCCGGGCCACGCTGGAGCGCGCCGCCGCCGAGATCAGCGAGGCCAGCGGCACGCCCGTGTTCGCCGCGCCCGCAGACGTGGCCAGCACCGAGCAGGTCGAGGCCATGATGCGCGAGGTCGAAGAGCGATTCGGCCGCATCGACATCCTGGTCAACGGCGCGGCCCATCCGGGCGGCCTGGTGCGCAGCGCCATCGAAGAGGCCGACCCCGAGGGCCTGCTGCAGGACATCGACATCAAGGTCGTGGGCTACATGCGCTGCGCCAAGGCCGCCGCCGCAGCCATGAAGCGCAACGGCTGGGGTCGCATCATCAACATCGGCGGCCTCACCGGCCGTGGCAGCAAGCAGCTCTCGGGCCTGCGCAACGTCGCCATCTGCCACATGACCAAGGTGCTGTCCGACCAGCTCGGCCCGCACGGCATCACCGTCAACGTGATCCATCCCGGCGTGGTCGAGACCCCGCACATCCGCGAGCTGTACGAGAAAGAGGCCAGGCTGCAGGGCCTGAGCGTGCAGGAGGTCGAGGCCAACTACGCCCGGGCCACGCCGATACGGCGCGTGCTGCAGCCGGCCGAGATCGCCGACGTGGCGCTGTTCCTCGCCTCCGACCGGGCCGCCGCCATCACCGGCGAATCCATCGGCGTGGACGGCGGCATCACCCGCGGCATCTTCCTGTGAGCCGGGGGCACGCCATGCAGGGAACCCTACTCGTCGCCACCGCCGGCCAAGGCATTCTGCGCAGCGCCGACGACGGCGCCAGCTGGCACCGCCTGGGCCTGAAGGAAGCGATCGAATTCGACGGCGTGGTCCGCAGCCTGGCGGTCGATCCGCGCGACCCCACGCGCGTGTTCGCCGGGGCCGACTGCGGCATCTGCCTGAGCACCGACGGCGGCGCGCACTTCGGCCGGCTGGAGTCGCCGGCCAACGACATGACCGTCTGGGCGCTGGCCATCGATCCGTCCGACCCGCGCCATGTCTTCGCCGGCACCGGCGCGCCGCAGCGCGCGGCCATGTTCCATTCGGCCGACGGTGGCAACACCTGGCGACGCCTGGGCGTGGAGTTGCCCGAGTTCTGCCGCGGCGTGAACCGGCCGCGCATCCTGTCCATCTGCATCGACCCGGACAACGGCCGCGATGTCTGGTTCGGGGTGGAGGAGGGTGGCGCCTGGCGCAGCCGCGACCGCGGCGAAAGCTGGGAGCGCGTGGACACCGAAGGCAGTGGCATCGGCAGCAGCGACATCCATGCCATCGCCGTGCTGCCCGCCGGGCCGGGCGGCGGCAAGTGCCAGCTCGTGCTCACCGTCAACAGCGTCCACACCAGCGTCGACGATGGGCGCACCTGGTCGGGAGTGCCCTCGCGCGCGCGCTTCGACGGCATGTACTACACCCGCACGGTGCAGCCGCTGCCGGGCGACGCCGACACGCTGCTCATCGCGATCGGCGACGGCACGCCCGGCACGCGCAGCCGCATCTACCGCTCCACCGACCGCGGTGCCACCTGGACTCCGAGCGTGCTGCACACCGCGCCCAACTCCACCTTCTGGGCCTTCGGGGCGCATGCGTCCGATCCGGCGCTGCTGTTCGCCGGCACCAAGTACGGCCACCTGTTCCGATCCACGGACGGCGGCCGCAGCTGGTTCAAGGAGTGGCGCGACTTCAGCGAAATCACCGCCGTCGCCTGGACGCCGTTCTCCGCGCCCGTCACGGCGCATCCCCAATCCATCGACTGAGGCGCCCATGGAAACCCGCCCGCGCATCCGCCGCACCCATATCGCGCTGTTCGTGAAGGACCCCTTCGCCTCGGCCCCCTGGTACGAGGACGTGCTGGGCATGCAGGTCACCGCCACGGGGCCGCACTGGGTCTTCCTGTCGTTCGGGCAGAAGCACCACGACATCGCCCTGATCCGCGCCGAGCCGGCCCCTGCCGGCACCGACCCGCGTGGCCCGGTCAACATGCAGCACTACGGCCTGGAGATCGAGGGCGACGAGGACGAGTTGCGGCGCCTGTACGGCATGTTGCTGCGCCGGAAGGTGCCCGTGGTCAAGACCACCGACCACAAGGTCGGCCTGGGCCTTTACTTCACCGACCCCGACGGCCACCGCTTCGAGTTCTTCTGCGAGACCGTGCACGACGACGAAGAGGGCAAGCGCCTGCTGCACGAGTACGACGCCCCCAGCGACCCCTACGACCTGAAGCCTCTTTGAAAGGCCGCCCCATGAAGACACCCAACTTCGGCCCTTTCCATATCCGCAAGTGGTACCTGCAGGTCGAGGACACGCTGGCCAACGAGTCGGGCGTGGCGGCCGATGGCGAGCCGGTGCGAAAGATCGTCATCGCCGCCGCGGTGCACAACCCGTATGCCGGCCGCTTCGAGCCCGACCTCTCGGGCTTCATCGAGCCCTCGCCCGCCCTGGGCGCCGAGTTCGGCCGGCGCATCCGCGAGGCCGCGGCCGGCGCCGCGATCCACAGCTACGGCAAGGCCTGCCTGGTGGGCGTCGACGGCGAGTACGAACACGGCAACGCCTTGCTCACCAACCCCGCGGCCAACCCGGTGCGCGAAGCCGTGGGTGGCGGCAAGTCGTGGGTGCCCTCCACCGGCAAGCGCGGCGGACCGGGCACGCCCATCGACATCCCGTTGGCGCACAAGGACGCGCTGTATGTGCGCTCGCACTACGACACCGTCACCGCCACCTTCAACGATGCGCCCAACCGCGACGAGCTGCTGGTCATCTGGGCCTTCGCCACGCGTGGGCGATTGCATGCGCGCCTCGGCGGCTTGCGCGCCTCGGAAATCAAAGGCCAGGACGGCCTGGTGTGACCGACCTTCGCCGCGACTACTTCCTGCCGGTCGACGACCTGCGCCTGCACGTCACCGAGTGGGGCGATGCGGCCGCGCAGCCCATCGTCATGCTGCACGGCATCCGCGGCTATGCCGAAACCTTCGCGGGCATCGCCGCCGCCCTGCAGCCGGGCTACCGCGTGATCGCCTACGACCAGCGCGGACGCGGCCGCAGCGACTGGGACCCGCGGCGCCGCTACGACACGCCCGCCTACGTCGGCGACCTCGAAGCCGTCGTGGCGCAGCTGGGGCTCGATCGATTCGACTTGCTGGGCCACTCCATGGGCGGCATCAACGCCATCGTGTACGCGGCGCGGCATCCCGCGCGCGTGGGCCGGCTGGTCATCGAGGAGGCCGGCCCCGGCGCCTTCGAACACTCGGCCGGTGCGCGGCGCATCCAGGCCGAGCTGCGCAGCACGCCGGCCTCGTTCGACAGCTGGGAGCAGGCCACCGCCTTCATGCGGATGCTGCGCCCCACGGTGACCGAAGCCGCACGCGAGCAGCGGCTGCGGTCCATGCTCAAGCCGGCTCCGGACGGCGGCTTCACCTGGCGCTACGACCACGCCGGCATCGCCGCCACCCGGCTGGCGCCCGACCCGGCCAAGGTGATCGACCTGCAGCCGCTGGTGGCCGGGCTGGACTGTCCCGCGCTGCTGGTGTTCGGCGATCGCTCGGACTACATGCAGCCGGCCATCGTCGAGCGCATGGGCGCGCTGAACCCGCGCCTTCGCTTGGCGCGGATCGCCGGCGCCGGCCATTACGTGCACGACGACAACCCGGCGGACTTCTGCGCCGCCGTGCGCTCATTCCTGCAGGAAACGGAGGACCCGCATGCTCGTTGAAATGCGCACCTACAGCTTCGGCCCCGGGGGCGCCGCCGACTACCTCAAGGCCTACAACGGCCGCCCGCGCCAGCTGCAGTCCGAAATCCTGGGCCGCCTGCTCGGGCTGTACCAGAGCGAGGTCGGCGAGCTGAACCAGCTGGTCTTCCTGTGGGGCTTCGACTCGCACGACGAACGCGACCGGCGCCGCCGCGCCCTGATGGCCGACGCCGAGTTCGCCGAGTTCCGTCGTGGCACGCGCCACCTGGTGCTGCGCCAGGAGAACCGGCTGCTATCCGCGGCCTGAGCGGACCCGCCATGGCCATGCTCGAAGTTCCGGTGCTGGTGGTGGGCGCCGGGCCCGTGGGGGCCACGATTGCCAACCTGCTGGGGGTCTACGGCGTGCGCACGCTGGTCGTCGATCGCAGCCCGCAGATCCTGGACTACCCGCGCGCCGTGGGCCTGGACGACGAGGCCATGCGCACCTTCCAGGCCGCGGGCCTGGCCGACGCGATGCTGCGCGACATGATCCAGAACGTGCCGATGCGCATGGTCTCGGCCACGGGCGAGTGCTTCGCCGAGATCCTGCCCAGCACGCAGGAGTTCGGCTGGTTCCGCCGCAACCTGTTTTCGCAGCCGCTGGGCGAGCGCGTGCTGCGGCAGGGGCTGCAGCGCTTCGAGCACGTCGAACTGCGCCTCGGCCAGGAGCTGGTGGGATTGCGGCAGGACGACCATGGCGTGGACGCCGTGCTGCGGCTGGACGACGGTGACACCCAGCTGGTGCGCGCGAAGTACCTGCTGGCGGCCGATGGCGGCCGCAGCACCGTGCGCGACCTGCTGCAAGTGCCCTACGACGGCAAGACGCATCCGCGCAAGTGGGTGGTGATCGAGTGCGACAACGACCCGCTGGACGCGCCCTACACCGCGCTGCACTGCGACCCGCACCGGCCCTATGTCTGCCTGCGGCTGCCCTATGGCCTGCGCCGCTGGGAATTCATGCTGTACCCCGGCGAGGACGGCGAGCAGATGCTCCAGCCCGACAAGGTGCGCGAGCTGTTGTCGCGGCACGTGCCCGACCCGTCGGCGCTGAACGTGATCCGTGCCCGCGTCTACACCCACAACTCGCGCGTGGCCCGCCGCTTCGTCTCGCACCGCGTCTGCCTGGCCGGCGACGCCGCGCACATCACGCCGCCCTGGATCGGCCAGGGGCTGAATGCCGGCCTGCGCGATGCCTTCAACCTGGCCTGGAAGGTGGCCTGGATCCTCGACGGCCGTCTCGACGCCCGCGTGCTGGAGAGCTACCAGCTGGAGCGCCACACCCATGCCAAGGCCATGATCGAACTGGCCGACCTGTTCGGCGCGGTGCTCTCCATCACCCAGCCGGCCACGGCCTGGCTGCGTGACCGCCTGCTGCTGGCGTTGCGCCACGTGCCGGCGCTGCGGGACTATGTCCTGCAGATGAAATTCAAGCCCATGCCGCGCTTCACCGAGGGTGTGGTGCTGAATGCGTCGGGACCGCGCGCCGACCGCGTGGGCCGCATGTTCATCCAGCCCCGGGTCGAATGCGAGGACGGCCGGGTGCTGCGGCTCGACGACGTGCTGGGCCCGGGCTTCGCCCTGCTCACCTGGCAGCGCGAGCTGGTGTCGGGCGGTCCACCCGCCCTGCGGCAGCGGCTCGCCGCGCTGGACGCGCAAGTGGTGACCGCCACCCGCGGCCGCAGCGTGCAATCGATGCGCCTGAAGGCTGCGCCGCCGCCCGACGTGCGGCTGATCGAGGACTACGAGAACGCGCTGCACTTCTGGTTCCAGCGCGCCGGGGCCGACTGGGTGCTGCTGCGCCCGGACCGCTATGTCGCGGCCCTGGGCACGGCCGACGAGCTGCCCCTGTGCATCGAAGCGTTCTGCCACGCCTTCGCCCCGCCTGCGGCCACCGCTGTGCCCGAAGCCGTCACGCAGCCCCTGAAAGACCCCGCATGTACACCGACCTGAGCCTCTACATCGACGGCGAGTTCATCGGCAGCGACGCCAGCCGCACCAGCCGCGCCGTCCACAACCCGGCCACCTTCGACCTGCTGGGCCGGCTTCCGCTGGCCACGGCGGCCGACCTGGACCGGGCACTGGCGGCGGCGCAGCGCGCCTTCGCCGGCTGGCGCCGCAGCTCGCCACTGGAGCGCTCCGCCGTGCTGCGCCAGGTGGCCGCGCTGGCGCGCGAGCGGGCCGAGGCCATCGGCCGCGACATCACCCTGGACAACGGCAAGCCGCTGGCCGAGGCGGTGCAGGAGGTGGCGGGCAGCGCCGAGCAGGCCGAGTGGCACGCCGAGGAGTGCCGCCGCATCTACGGCCGCGTGGTGCCTCCGCGCAGGCCCGAGGTGCGCCAGCTGGTGCTGCGCGAACCCGTGGGCGTTTGCGCCGCCTTCAGCCCCTGGAACTTCCCCTTCAACCAGGCCATCCGCAAGATCGCCGCCGCGGTCGGCGCCGGCTGCACGGTGATCATCAAGGGCCCCGAGGAGTCGCCCAGCGGCGTGGTCCACCTGGCGCGCCTGTTCCACGAGGCCGGCCTGCCGCCGGGGGTGCTCAACGTGGTCTGGGGCGTGCCGCCCGAGGTGTCGCGCCACCTGATCGAATCGCCCATCGTGCGCAAGGTGTCCTTCACCGGCTCGGTGCCGGTGGGCAAGCAGCTGGCGGCCATGGCCGGCGCGCACATGAAGCGCATGACGCTGGAGCTGGGCGGCCACTCACCCGTGCTGGTGTTCGACGACGCCGACGTCGAGCGCGCGGCCGAGATGCTGGCGCGCTTCATCGACCGCTTCACCGAGGTGCTGGCCGCCACGCGGGTGGGCAACGGTCTGCAGGCCGGCGTGCAGATGGGACCGCTGGTCCACGAGCGGCGCGTGGCCAGCATGCGGGATCTGGTGGCCGATGCGCGCCAGCGCGGTGGCCGCGTGCTCGCCGGTGGCGACACCCTGGCCGGTCCCGGCCACTTCTTCGCGCCGACCGTGCTGGTCGACCTGCCGGACGAGGCGCAGGTCATGCGCGAGGAGCCCTTCGGCCCGGTGGCGCCGGTGGTGCGCTTCAGGGACGTGGACGAAGTCCTGCGCCGGGCCAACAGCCTGCCTTTCGGCCTCGCGTCCTACGTGTTCACCGAGTCGCTCAAGACTGCGGCGGCGGTGTCCGACGGGCTGGAGGCGGGCATGGTCAACATCAACCACTTCGGCATGGCCCCGGCCGAGTTGCCTTTCGGCGGTGTGAAGGACAGCGGCATCGGCAGCGAGGGCGGCAGCGAGACCTTCGATGGCTATCTCGTGACCAAGATGGTCACGCAGGTCTGAACGGCATGCCCTTCATCGAGCGGCCCTGCGGTTCGATCTTCTACCGGCAGGAGGGCTCGGGATCGCGGGCGCTGGTGTTCGTGCACGGGGCGCTGTGCGACCACACCGACTGGAACCCCCAGCTGGACCACTTCGCCGCGCGCGGCTGGCAGGTGCTGGCGCCCGACCTGAAGGGGCACGGGCAGTCCAGCCGCACGCCGGGAGGCATCGGCGTCGAAGCGTTCTCGCGCGACCTGCAGGCATTGATCGAGCACCTGGGCCTGGAGCGCGTGGTGCTGGTGGGGCACAGCATGGGTTGCCGGGTGGTGCTGCAGACGTGGAGCGATTTGGGCGATCGGGTGGCGGGCGTGGTGCTCGTCGATGGGGCCTACCTGGCGTCGGGCCTGTTGCCACCGGACGCGGACCGCGAAGTGCTGGCGCGGCAGGCGAGCGAGCGGGCCGAGGCGCTGTACCGGCAGGTCGAGCCGGCGGTGCGCGCGCGGCGCGGCTTCGGGCAGATGTTCTTCGATCCGCGCTTTGACCGCGAACGTGACGCGGCGATCGAACGCGCGGCCTCGCTCCCGCCGCATGTCGCACGCGAGCTGATGCCCGATTTCGCAGCCTGGGACCTGCGGCACATGGAACCGGTGTTGGCGCGGCTGGACGTGCCGGTGCTGGCGGTCGCCTGCACCTGGATGGACAGCGGGCACGAGCGGCGTCCACTGGCCGAGGGGGTGGACACGCCCTGGCTGCAGGCGCTGCGCCAGCATGTGCCGCAGGCGACGGTGCTGCGCTGGTTCGGCGGCGGTCACTTCCCGATGATCGAGCAGCCGCAGCGGGTGAATGGAGTGATCGAGGCTTGGATGGAGGAGTGGGGGATGGGTCGTGGCTCGTCTTGAACGTTGTTGGCTGGCTCGCCCGAGCCTTCTCCCGTCCGTTCGCCCTGAGCCTTCTCCCGTCCGTTCGCCGTGAGCCTTCTCCCGTCCGTTCGCCCCGAGCCTTGTCCCGTCCGTTCCCCCTGAGCCTTGTCCCGTCCGTTCCCCCCGAGCCCTCTCCCGTCCGTTCGCCCTGAGCTTGTCGAAGGGCCTCTGAAGGGGTGTTGCCGGAGAAGACTTCCTTAAAGTGATTCCTGTAGCGTTCGCTGCAAGCCGGGTCTCGCCCCGGCGGGCGACCGACTTTCTTTTGCTTCGCCAAAAGAAAGTCGGCAAAGAAAAGGCGACCCTACTGTCTGCGACCCCGGCGCTGCGCGCCGGGGCGACCTGCGCCGAAGGCCTCGGGCCGGGGTCCGCGCAAACTCGGCCCTGCGGGCCTCAGACACGCGCGGCCCTTGATCCGGCCCGAGACCTCCGGCGCAGGCGCAGCCACAAGGGCTTCGGAATTCAACACGGCCTGCGGCCGTGTCCTTCGTTGGGGTGGGTACACCGACGCTTCTTCGCTCGCAGTGCCCCCATCCAGGCCGAGCGCAGCGATGGCCCGGGACGAAAATCCCCTGTGGCTGCGCCGAGGAGCGCAGGACGGCGGGGAAAAAGAAGCGCAGATGTTTGAGCCCCGCAGGGGCGAGTTTCTGCGCTTCCCCCGCCGTCCGAGCACCGCAGGTTGCCCTCGGCGCCCGCAGGGCGTCGAGGGACGCAGACAGTGGGGTCGCCTTTTCTTTGGTCACTTTCTTTTGGCGAAGCAAAAGAAAGTGACTCGCCCGCCGGGGCGAGACCCGGCTTGCAACGATTGCTACAAAACCCGGTTCAAAGAGGTGTTCTCCGACGATACCTTCTCAGGGGCCCTTCGACAGGCTCAGGGCGAACGGAGGGGCGGCTCAGGGCGAACGGAGGGGCGGCTCAGGGCGAACGGAGTGGGGCGGCTCAGGGCGAACGGAGTGGGACTGCTTCAGCGCGGTTCGTTGCTTTTGGACCAGCGTGCGCTCACGCAGCAGTGCATCCAGGCTCTCCTGCGGCTGCGTCAAAGGGCGCCACGTGCGCAGCTGGTCGTGCTCACGCTGTACGAAGCGCGCGATCACCCGCGCGTCCAGCCGATCGGTCTTTCCTCGCTGGCCAAGGCCCTGGGCGTACCGCTTGATGTCCCGAGGATTGAGCACGAACACGGCCACTCCATGCGCATGGGCCAGACGGGCCAGCTCCCGGTGATACGCCCCGGTCGACTCCAAGCCGAGGAAGCTGCCTGCCGGCACGGACCTCAGCCACTTCGTGATGGCCTTGGCCTGGTTGTCGATGCGGTGCACCTGCTGGCTGCCGTGCAATGAAATGTCCAGGTGCGCCGAGGCGACGTCCACCCCGAAGAACTGGGCTTTCTGCGGATCCTCATTCATTGTCAAAATGCCGGGGCCGGAGTGGGGCTCTTGCAGCGGCGTCAGCTTGCAAAAATCGGCGCTCGTTCCTTTGGAACGGCGCTAGGTTCCTAATCGACGCTCGGTGCCAGAGTGGGGCTTTCACTCAATGTGTCGGTCGAACGGGCTTTGTTCGCCGATGCCTGTCGATGTCCCTCCACTCCGGCACCTTGCTCCTTTCTTGATGGTTCGTTGTCGAGCTACGAACCATACAAGCCTGTCGAAGGGCCCCTGAGAAGGTGTTGCCGGAGAACACTCTTTGAACCAGGTTTTGTAGCAGTCGTGGCAAGCCGGGTCTCACCCCGGCGGGCGACCGACTTTCTTTTGCTTCGCCAAAGGAAAGTCGGCAAAGAAAAGGCGACCCTGCTGTCTGCGACCCCGGCCCGAGGCCTTCGGCGCAGGCGCAGCCACAAGGGCTTCGGAAATCAACACGGCCTGCGGCCGTGTCCTTCGTTGGGGTGGGTACACCGACGCCTCTTCGCTCGCAGTGCCCCCATCCAGGCCGAGCGCAGCGATGGCCCGGGACGAAAATCCCCTGTGGCTGCGCCGAGGAGCGCAGGGCGGCGGGGAAAAAGAAGCGCAGATGTTTGAGCCCCGCAGGGGCGAGTTTCTGCGCTTCCCCCGCCGTCCGAGCACCGCAGGTTGCCCTCGGCGCCCGCAGGGCGTCGAGGGACGCAGACAGTGGGGTCGCCTTTTCTTTGGTCACTTTCTTTCGGCGAAGCAAAAGAAAGTGACTCGCCCGCCGGGGCGAGACCCGGCTTGCAACGATTGCTACGAAACCCGGTTCAAAGAGGTGTTCTCCGACGATACCTTCTCAGGGGCCCTTCGACAGGCTCAGGGCGAACGGAGGGGCGGCTCAGGGCGAACGGAGTGGGGCGGGCTCAGGGCGAACGGAGTGGGGCGGGCTCAGGGCGAACGGAGTGGGGCGGGCTCAGGGCGAACGGAGTGGGGCGGGCTCAGGGCGAACGGAGTGGGGCGGTTCAGGGTGAACCTCACCCGCGGCCGGTGCGACCGCCTCACCACCGCCCAATCAATATCCCCATCATCCGTTCGTGCGCATGCGTGCGCTCGAGCACCTGTTGTGACGACTCCGTGGTGCGGCGCCGGCTGCTCGCCAGCCAGCGCAGCAGGTCCTCCCGCATCGCGCGGCGCACCGGCTCCAGGCCCGGGTCGGTGCCCAGGTCGTGCAGCTCCTGCGGGTCCTCTTGCAGGTCGAAGAGCTGGCTGCGGTAGCCCTCCCACCAGATGTACTTGTAGCGCTCCCCGCGGACCATGAAGCCGTTGCATTCCTGCGGCCCCCGGCCGAGGAAGGTGCGGGCTTCGCGGTAGGCGTAGTCCAGGTGGCCGAACACCTGGCTGCGCCACTCCCCGGGTTGCCCGCCCCGTAGCAGGGGCAGCAGCGAACGGCCTTCCACCCGGTGCTCCTGCGAGGGCAGCCCCAGGAAATCCAGCACCGTCGGAACCACGTCGATGCACTCCACCATCGCCTCGCTGGCCGTGCCCCGGCTCGCGCGCGCCGCAGCCGACGGGTCGCTCACGATCAGCGGGATGCGCATCACCGGTTCGAAGAAATACTCCTTCTCGCCCAGCCAGTGGTCGCCCGCCAGGTCGCCGTGGTCGGAGGTGAAGACGATCAAGGTGTCGTCCAGCCGGCCGAGCTGCTCCAGCCGGTCCAGCAGGCGGCCCAGCTCGTCGTCGATCTGCTTGACCAGTCCCATGTACACCGGCCGGATCGCGTCGACCACGTGGTCCTGTGCGAAGCACTCCGATTCCTCCAGCCGCTGGTAGGCGCCGAACACCGGATGCGGGTCGACCCGCTCGTGGTCCGCGCGCACCGGGCGCGGCGCGTCGGCGGCGCCGTACAGGGTGTGGTAAGGCGCCGGCGCCTTGTAAGGCCAATGCGGCTTGATGTAGCTCAGGTGCAGCGCCCAGGGCGTGTCACCCTGTTGCTCGATGAACCCGATCGCGCGCGAGGTGAGGTAGGCGGTCTCGGAATCGGCCGCCGCCACGCGCGCGGCCAAGGGGGCATTGCGCATGTACCAGCCGCTCGCGAACTGGCCGTCCGCGCCGGTCGAGCCGATCACGTAGTCGGTCCACGGTGTCGGGCCTTTGTAGCCCTGGTCGATCAGGTACCGGCGATAGGGGCTGTCCGCTGCCGGCTCGAAGTGTCCGTCGTAGCGCTCCACCGGCGTGAAGCCGCCCTCGTCCAGCAGGCGGCGCTGCTCCGGGTCCGGACGCAGGCGGCGCAGGCGGGCGGCGTCGGGCACGAAGTGGGTCTTGCCCAGCAGGTGCAGGGGCCGGCCGGCCTCGGCCAGGTAGTCGCCCAGCGTGAGCTCGTCCAGCGGAAGCGGCACGCGGTTCCAGGTGACGCGGTGAGAGATGGGATAGCGGCCGGTGTAGAACGAGGTGCGCGAAGGGCCGCACACCCCCGAGGTGACGAAGGCGCGGTCGAAGCGCAGGCCGCGTGCGGCGATGCGGTCGATGTTCGGGGTCTGCAGCACGCCGCCATAGCAGGAGAGGTAGTCCGGCCGCAGCTGGTCGCACATGATGAACAGCACGTTGCGGCTGCCCGGCTGGCGGATGTCTGCTGTCTGCATGATCAGATGCGCGGGCCGGAGAAGGGCCGCGCGAAGGGACCGATCGCGTCCATGTCGAACTCCACCAGCGTGGCCGGCGCCGGGCTGGCCAAGGCCTCGCGCAACTGCGCGCCCAGCCGGTCCAGGCTGGCGATGCGGGTGTAGGCGTAGCCGTGGGCCTTGGCCAGCAGGCCGAAGTCGGGCGTGTGCAGGTCGGCGTAGAAGCGGCGGCCACCGAACTGCTCATCGGCCAGGTTGCGCAGGATGCCGTAGCCCTTGTCGTTCATCACCAGCAGCACGACGCCGGTGTTTTCCTGCACGGCGGTGGGCAGTTCCGCGGCGTTGAGCATGAGGCCGCCGTCGCCCACCAGCACCAGCGTGCGGCGCCCCGGTGTGCCGACCGCCGCGCCGATGGCCATGGACAGTCCCTGGCCGATGCCGCCGCCCGAGGCATGGGCCGATTGGCGCGGCTCGAACAGCCTGAACAGGCGGTGGCCCCAGGTGCTGCTGGAGATGGTCATGTCGCGCACCCAGTTGAACCCGGTGCCGGCGGCCGCCTGCAGCTCGTCGCACACCGCGGCGTAGCGCCCCAGGTTCTCACGCATCTGGGCCTCGGCCGCGGCGCGGGCGGCGCGCAGGTCGGCGTGGAAGCCCGGGTCGGTGCGCAGGCGGCCCTCCAGCCGGTCGGCCAGGGCGTCCAGGGCCAGCGCCGCGTCGGCGCAGACGAAGGCCTCGCTGGCGTAGCCGCGGCCCTCGGCCTGCGGGTCGACGTCGATGCGAAAGCGCCGCTCGGGCAGCGCCAGCGTGTGCCGGGCGGTCTCGGGCACCCGCAGCTTGGACCCCGCCACGAGCAAGGCATCGCACCCGGCGTACAGACGCGCGATGGGCGGCTGCAGGTTGAAGGCGCCCAGGGTGCGCGGATCGTCCTCGGGCACCACGCCCCGGCCCTGGATGGTGGTCACCGCGCCGAAGCCGAGGTCGAGCAGGCGTCGCGCACCGCTGCCAGCGTGGCGGGCGCCGCCGCCCAGCCACAGCAAAGGCCGCCGGGCCGAGGCCAGCGCATCGGCGAGCCGGTCGATGTCGGCGGCATCCGGCCGCGGCACGGTCACGGCCAGCGGGCGGATCGAACCAGGCGGGCGCGACACACGGGCGCCTTGCAGGTCGATGGGGATCTCCACGCTCACCGGCCCGCAAGGCGGCGTCATCGCCACGCGCAGCGCCTCGCGCAGGGTGCCCAGCGCGGTGTCGGCCGACCAGACCCGGAACGCCGCCTTGCCCGCCGCGCCGAGCATGGCGCGCTGGTCCTTGGCTTCGTGAACGTCGCCCCAGCCCCGGTCCAGGTAATCGAGGTTCACCTGTCCGGTGATGTGCAACAGCGGCGTGCCGGCGGTCTGGGCCTCGATCAGCGCGCCGCAGGCGTTGCCGGCCCCGGCGCCGGTGCTGGTCACCGCCACGCCGACACGGCCCGTGACCCGCGCATGCCCGTCGGCCATGTTCACCGCGCCGGCCTCGCCGCGCGCGCACACGTAGCGGGTCTTGCCCAGCCGGTGGATGGCCTCGAGCAGCGGCAGGTTGTGCACGGACAGCACGCCGAAGACGGCCTCGACGCCGGCGGCGTCGAGCAGCCGGGCCAGCAGGTCGCCCACCGTGGGCAGCAGCGGTTCTGAAGTCATCGGAAGGTCTTTCGCAGGGAAGCCATGGCCGGGAATGTAGCGAATTCCCTGAAAAGATTCCACTTTCTCAGATTCCGAGAATGAGCTAGCATGGCGGCAACCTTGTGCGTAGCCCCTACAGTTGCGCCGCTACTCACAAGGACAGGACGGATGGCAAGCGGACTCACGAAGGCGGTAAGCGTGCTCGATGCTTTTTCGGATGGCTCACCCGTGCTCAGCGCCGAGCAGATCTGCGCGCGGGGCGGCTACGCCACGGCCACGGGCTATCGCTACATCCGCGACATGTGCGAGGCCGGCTTGCTGGTGCGGCTGCCGCAGGGCTACGCGCCCGGGCCGCGGATCATCGAGTGGGACTACATGATCCGCGCCAACGACCCGCTGCTGCGCAACAGCCACGACCTGGTGTCGCGGCTGGTGGCCGACACCGGGCTGGAGCTGCTGCTCAGCCAGCTTTACGGCGACCGCATCGTCAACGTGTACTACGAGCACAGCGCCTCCAACGAGCCGCTGGAGCTGGGCCGAGGCCGGGTGATGCCGCTGTTCCGGGGGTCCACCTCGCGCGTGATCCTGGCGGAGATGCCGCAGCGGCAGTTGCGCCGCTTGTACGAGGCCCACAAGGACGATGCGGACCTGCAGGCGATCGGCGACTCCTGGAAGTCCTTCAGCCGGGCGCTGGACGAGGTGCGCGAACAAGGGCACGTGGTCTCGACCGGCCAGCTGCACCCCGACAAGACCGGCATCTCGGCACCGGTCTTCGGCGTGCAGAACCACATCCTGGGCAGCCTCACCCTGATCGGCTCCACCTCGCGCTTCGGCGCGCTGCGCGAAGACTACGTGGTGGCCTGCGTGAAGGACGCGGCCCAGGAGATCACCCGGCGCATCGCCGGATAGCCGCCCGGCGAGTCGCCGGTCCATCGAGTGCAAACGCAAGGAGCTTCCATGACCATGAATCGGCGTCTCGTCCTGCAGTCCCTGGCCCTGTCGGGCCTGTCGGCCCATGCGGCCCAGGCTTTCGCGCAGGGTGGCGTCCTGAAGATCCTGGTGGGGTTTCCGCCCAGCGGGCTGCCCGACCAGGTGGCCCGGGCCCTGGCCGATCCGCTCGGCCGGGCGCTGGGTGTGGCAGGCGTGGTGGAGAACCGGCCCGGCGCCAACGGACGCATCGCCGCGCAGGCGGTCAAGAACGCGCAGCCCGACGGCAAGACCCTGCTGGTGGTGCCGGCCTCGGGCATGGTGCACCTGCCGCACGTCTACAACAACCTGGGCTACGACCCGTTCACCGACTTCACGCCGGTGGCGCAGCTGGTGGAAAACGACTTCGCCATCGCCATCAGCCCCAAGGTGCCAGCCACCACGCTGCGCGAGTTCATCGAGTGGGCGCGCCAGCACCCGGACCAGGCCACCTTCGGTTCGCCGGGGCAGGGGTCGTCGCCGCACTTCATGGGCGTGACCCTGGCCAAGGCGGTGGATGCGCCGCTCAAGCACGTGCCTTATCGGGGCAGCAACTTCGCCGTGGGCGATGTCTCGGGCGGGCACGTGACGGCCATGATCGCGGCCTCGACCTTCGTGGCCAATGCCCACAAGGCGGGGCAGGTGCGCATGCTGGCCAGCACGGGGGCGAAGCGGCTGGCGGCCACGCCGGACGTGCCGACATTCACCGAGCTGGGCATTGCCAACCTCCATCTGTCGGAGGGCACCTGGCTGATGGCGCCGGCGCGCACGCCAGCCGATGTGGTGGACAAGCTCGGCGCGGCGGCGCTCGCCGCGGTGAGGTCGCCCGAGATGATGAACGTGATCAAGGACCAGGCGCAGCCGGCACCGCTCGGGCCGGCGCAGCTGTCGCGGCTGATGCGCGAGGAGTACGAGCGGCGCGGCGCCGGCATCCGCGCGGCCGGGTTCAGCATCAATGGATGACCGGCGAGCGCCCTTCCGGCAGGTCGTCCTGATCTGCTCGGACGAGCACGATCCGCGGCACAGCGGCTTCGGCGGCAGCACGCTGGTGAAGACGCCGCACCTGGACCGCCTGGCGGCGCAGGGTGCGCAGTTCACCCGCTGCTGGACGCCCAGCCCCCTTTGCGTGCCGGCGCGGGCCAGCCTGGCCACCGGCCTGTGGGTGCACCAGCACCGCTGCTGGGACAACGCCATCGCCTACGACGGCGGGCTGCCTTCCTGGGGGCACCGCCTGCGGGCCGCCGGCATCCGCGTGGAGTCGATCGGCAAGCTGCATTACCGCGACGCCCAGGCCGACACCGGCTTCGACCGCCAGCACGAGCCCATGCACCTGGCCGAAGGCAAGGGACAGGTCTGGGGCAGCGTGCGCGATCCGCTGCCCGAGGTGGGCGGCGGCGCACCCCTGTTCAAGCGCATGGGGGCGGGCGAGTCCGACTACAACCGTTTCGACCGGCGCGTGGCCCAGAAGGCCGCCGACTGGATCGCGGCGCGTGGCCGCGAGGGCGATGCCGCGCCGGCCGCGCTGTTCGTGGGCCTGGTGGCGCCGCACTTCCCGCTGGTGGTGCCGCAGCCCTATCTCGACCTGTACCCGCCGGACAGCCTGCCGATGCCGAAGCTGCGCCCGCAGGACGGCTACACCCGGCATCCCTGGGTGGAGCGCCTGGCCAACTACAACCGGCTCGACGAGCAACTGGGCAGCGACGCGCAACGGCGGCTGGCCATGGCCTGCTACTTCGGGCTGGTGAGCTTCATGGACGAACAGGTCGGCCGAGTCCTGCGGGCGATCGACGAATCCGGCATGGCCGAGGACACCCTGGTGCTGTACTTCAGCGACCACGGTGACAACCTCGGCGCGCGCGGGCTGTGGAACAAGTCGGTGCTGTACCGCGAATCGACGGCGGTGCCCATGCTGCTTCGCGGCCGCGGCATTGCCGCGCGCGCCGTGCAGACGCCGGCCAGCCTGGTCGACGTGTTCCCCACGGTGTTGCAGGCGCTGGGCGTGGAGCCGCCCGCGGAGCTGCCGGGGCGGTCCCTGCTGGACCAGCTGGAGCGCCCCGACCCCCATCGCTGCGTGCTCAGCGAATACCACGCCATCGGCTCGCCCACGGGCGCTTTCATGCTGGCCGCGGGCGACTGGAAGCTGCACGAGTACGTGGGCTACCCGCCCGAACTGTTCGACCTGGCGAACGACCCGCAGGAACTGCACGACCTGGCCGCCTCGCCCGCGCATGCCGGCGTGCTGCGCGAACTGCAGGCCGTGCTGCGCGAGCGGCTCGATCCGCTGCGGGTGGACCGGCTCGCCAAGGACGACCAGAACCGGCTGGTGCAGGCCAGCGGCGGCCGCGAGGCCGCCCTGGCGATCGGCCGCATCGGGGCCACGCCGGCACCGCGCGGCTGAGGGTCAGCCGGGCCGACGGGCCGGGGCCTCGCTGGCACGCAACCAGAGCAGCCGCCCGAGCAGGGCGCCGCCCAGGTCGATCAGCACGTCGCGCAGGGCTGGATGCCGACCCGGCACCAGCGTCTGCAGGGACTCGGTCGCCAGTGCCAGCAGCAGGGCCAGCAAGAGGGCGCGCCAGGTGCCCGCCCGCCCGCGGCCGAACACGGGCGAAGCCGCGAGCACGCCGAACAGGATGACATGCGCCAGCGCGGGCCAGGGCAGCTCGCTGCCCAGGGCGGCATGGGCGCTGTCCTTGAGGGCGGCGGGCATCAGCGTGCCGATGAAGATCAGGATCGCCGTGGTGGCGAGCACCAGCAGCGGCGGAAGGCGCGGCGGCACGCGGGCTGCTTCGAACAAGGGCATGGCGTGATTGTCCCGTCGCCAGGGGCTCGCGCGGGGCGGCGGCGCGGAACAATGCGGGCCATGGCTTCGGTGATTTCCTGCGGCGTGCTCATCGTGAACGAACGTGACGAGTTGCTGCTGGCCCATGTCACCGGCCAGCGTCAGTGGGACATCCCCAAGGGCCTGCCGGATGCGTCCGAGACGCCGCGCCAGGCGGCCGTGCGCGAGGTGCTGGAGGAAACCGGCATCACGCTGCGTGCCGACGAGCTGGAGGACCTGGGCGTGTTCGCCTACCTGCCGCGCAAGGCGCTGCACCTGTTTCGCGCCGCGCGTGGTTCGGCCATGCTGGAGCTGTCCACGTGCCGCTGCAGCAGCCAGTTCCGCACGCGCTGGGGCAAGACCCTGCCCGAGGTCGACGCCTTCCGCTGGGCCCGACGCGAAGAGATCGGCGAGTTGTGCATTCCCCGCTTGGCGCAAGTGCTGCGGCAGGCCTGGCCGCCGAGTGGTTGAACGGGTGGCTCAGCAGTCGGGCATCGGCGGCAGCGGCGCGGCCGCACTCGCGGGCACCTCGGTGCGCGCGCCGTTCATGACCATCGATAGCAGGGTGTAGTAGCCATTGATCCCCAGCAGGTCGACCACGCCCTGCTCACCGAAAAGCGCCACGGCGCGCGCCCAGGTGGCATCGCTCACGCTGCGGTTGCGGTGCAGCTCGGTGGAGAACGCCACCACGACGGCTTCATCCTCGGGCAAGCCGTCGGGCTGTCGGCCTTCCGCGATGGCCGCGATGGTGGCGGGCGCCACGCCCTCGCGCTGCGCGATGGGCGCGTGGATGGCCCACTCGACTTGCTGCGACCACTGCCGCGCCGTCACCAGGATGGCCAGCTCCGACAACCGCAGCGACAGGGCGCTGCGGTAGCGCAGGTACTCGCCCATCCGCTGCGCATGGCCCATGAACTCGGGGCTGCGCAGCAAGGGGACGAAGGGCGAGAGGAGGGCGCCGCGAGGGCCGCGGATGACCTCGTCGGCTTCGCGGCGCTGCGATTCGGTCCATTCGGCGGGCGGGATGGGGGGAAGGCGATCGGGCTTCATGGTCGCGCATTGTGCGCGGCCATGTGACGGGCCCCTGCGGCGTCCGTCATTCGATGGGGGCAGGCGCCGGCGGCGGCGGCGGCGGCTCGGGTGCGGGTGCGGGCTCTGGCGCCGGGGCAGGCGGGGCCGGCGGCGGCGGCTCGGGAGCGGGCGCGGGTGCAGGCGCGGGAGCGGGTGCGGGCTCTGGCGCCGGGGCGGGCGGAGCCGGCGGCGGCGGCTCGGGAGCGGGCGCGGGAGCGGGTGCGGGCTCTGGCGCCGGGGCGGGCGGGGCCGGCGGCGGCTCGGGTGCAGGTGCAGGTGCAGGTGCAGGTGCAGGTGCAGGCGCAGGCGCAGGTGCAGGCGCAGGCGCAGGCGCAGGTGCAGGCGCAGGCGCAGGCGCAGGCGCAGGCGCAGGCGCAGGCGCAGGCGGCGGCGGTGGCGGCGGTGGCGGCGGCGGTGGCGGCGGCGGTGGCGGCGGCGGTGGCGGTGGCGGTGGCGGTGGTGGTGGTGGCGGTGGCGGCGGCGGCGGCGGCGGCGGCGGCGGTGGTGGCGGCGGTGGCGGCGGTTCAGGCGCAGGCGCAGGCGCAGGCGGCGCCACGGGCGCGGGCGTCGGCGGGGCACCGCCACCTTCGTCTCCGGTGCTCGTCGCCTGCTTCGCAGCGCGGGAGTAGAAGCCGATCTGCCGGTCGTCGCGCAAGGCCAGCGCCACCAGCCGGTTCGGCTCGGTCTTGCGGTCGAGATACGCCACGCCGGTCAACCGGGTGCCATCAGGGTGGCCGAAGCAGGTGGTGCCGGTGTAGGTCAGCGACAGGTCGAACACGTTGCGACCGGTGGGCCGGGGGCTGGCCGTGCCGTCGAGTCGGCAGCTGGGTGATGCGACCCACTGGAACACGCCGGCGCTGTCGATGGTGACCACCGTGCTGCCGCTGAGGGCGTAGGTGCCTGCCACGGCCGAGGTGCTCGCCGGTTGCTCGTAATGGGGGTCGTAGGACAGCAGCAGGCGGGGCCCGTCGGGGGCACCGGCATCGATCGTGGACCGTGGCGAATAGCCTCCGGCGTAGGCCAGCAGGCGCCATTGGTCGGTGACGAAGGAGTAGTCGGTCAGGCGTGCGCTGAAGCTCGAGCCGACCGCGTCGCTGATGCCCTGCAGCGCGCCGCGGATCTCCACCGTGTTCACATAGACGCCCCAGGTGCTGCCGTCTTCCAGCACCACCAGGTCCACCCGGTGTCCGGCCGAGTCCTGCCCGGCCCAGATGCCCTCGGGCGCGGTACGCAGGCTGGTGGAGACGGCATCGCCGCCCCCCTCGCCCCCACCCCCGCCACCGCCGCAGCCGGCGGAAAGCAGCGTGGCGACGACGAAAGTGGTTCGAAGGGGAATCTGGTAACGCACGGCAACTCCTGAGGGAGCGTCCAGGGTAGGCGCGCAGGCTCAGGCGCAGTCGGGGCGCTTACACCTGATTGCAGGTGTGACGCGCTCGACCATTGCATTCATCGGCGTCCATGGGGTGCGTGTTTCAATGCGGCGGACATTCTTTCCAACCGACCCCGAGGAGACTTGCATGAGCGACCGCAACGCTTTTCCCGCCCCTGGCGAAAGCCGCCTGTTCGACGAGGGCCTGGCCCGCCGCAAGGCGGTGCTGGGCGAGGCTTATGTGCAGCAGGCGATCGAGGGCGCCGACGATTTCAACCGTCCGCTGCAGCAACTGACCACGGAGTGGTGCTGGGGCGAAACCTGGGGCAACGAGGCCCTGCCCCTGAACATCCGCAGCATGCTGAACATCGCCATGCTCACGGCCCTCAACCGTCCGCACGAGCTCAAGCTGCACGTGCGCGGCGCCCTGAACAACGGCGTCACCGTGGAGCAGATCCAGGCGGTGCTGCTGCAGGCGGCGATCTACTGCGGCCTGCCTGCGGCGATCGACGCCACGCGCACGGCGCGCGAGGTGTTGAAGGAGGCAGGCGCCATCTGAGAAGCTCTTGAGTCGCCCGCCGAGCCTTCAGCGCTTGCGGCCGGAGCGCCCCTTGCGGGCCGCCGGCTTTCCCCCCGCTGGCGGCACGTGCCGCTGGCGCGCGTCCTCGAGCCACTGCAGCGACTCCACGTGCAGCAGGAAGTGGCGCAGGTACTCCGGTGAGAGTTCGCGCATCAGCGCCAGCGACTGCAGCACCAGCGCGTGCGAGTTGAGCGGGCCGGCATTGGCCGGTCGCCGTGACGCCGCGCGTTCGACCTGGGCCTGGGCGCGGCTGCGTGTCCAGTCCTGGCGGAAGCGCTGCACGCTGGCCAGTTCGGGGCGCTGCGAAGGGGAGCGCGGATCGGCCTCATCGGTCGCACGCACTTGTCGGATGTACTGGTTCAGTTCCTGAAGCGGTGCGCCGGCGCGCGAGCTGGCCTGGGCGTCTTGCAGCAGGCGCAGCAGGGCCCGCGTGTCACCGGCCGCGCGCAAGCGCCGCGCCTCGCGCGCCAGCAAGGTCCCGTGCGCCGACAGCCGCGCGGCGGTGTCGTCGGCCTGCTGCCGCGCCGCGCCCACCCGATGCGTGAAGTCTTGCAACGCATCCTGCAGTCGCTGGTCCAGCAGGCCCCGGACCGCCGGCGAAGGCTGCTCGTCGATTCGCCGTGCCAGGGCCTCCAGGTAGCGCCAGCGCACCGGATCGACGCGCCAGCCGCCGCTCGCCCGCAGGGGTTCCAGGCGTTCGGCGGCGGTGCGGCTCATGGCTTGGCCGGGCTGGCGCGCGGCACCGGCGCCATCTCGACCCGGCGATTGAGCGACCGGCCCTGTTCGCTGGCGTTGCTGGCCACCGGCTGCTCGGGCCCGAAGGCGGCGGCGAACACCTGCTCCCGGGGCATGCCCTCGTCGATGAGCGCGCGGGTCACGGTCAGCGCGCGCTGCGCCGACAGCTCCAGGTTGTCGGCGTAGCGGGCGTTGCCCTCGCGGATCGGCCGGTCGTCGGTGAAGCCGCTGACCATCAGCATCTCGCGCCGCTCGCCCAGGTAGGCCTGCAGCGCCGGCACCAGGCTCTTGAGCAACTGCCGCCCCTCGGAGCGAAGCTCGTCGGAGTTGACCGGGAACAGCACGCTGCCGCTGATGCCGATGCGGCCTTCGTGCAGCGTGATGCGGCCCGCGGCCAGCGGCACGGCCAAGGCCTTTTCCAGCGCCACGCGGCGCTGCTCCTCGATGCGCCGCTTGGCGATCTCCGATTCGAGGCTGGCGACCAGGTCCATCTGCACCACCAGCACGCCCACCAGCACCAGCACGAAGGCACCGAGCAGTCCCGACATGAGGTCGCCGAATACCTCCCAGACGGGCGCGACGGCTGCGCCGCCGACTTCGCCGTCGTCCAGCGCGCTCACGCCGGGTCTCCTTCGAGCAGGGCCACGGGCTGGGCCTGCAGCTTGCGCAGGTTCTCCACCAGGCCCTGTTGCGAGGCGATGCTCAGGTCGATCACCTCGCGCGCCTGGGCCACGTAGTAGGCCAGTTGCTCGTCGCTGCGCGCGGTGGAGCGGGTGAGCGAGCCCTCGATGCGCTGCAGGTTCTCCAGCAGCTTGTCGTTGGCCGACTGGAACAGGGCCACGCCGTGGTTGAAGGCTTCGCCCAGGCTGCCCAGTTCGAGGGCACCGGCGGCCAGGTGGGCCGAGGCTTCGGCCGACTGCGCACCCTGCGCCTGCAGCGTCTGGGTGAATCGTTCGCCCGCCTGCTCGAGCACCGCCGAGGCCGAGGCCAGCAGCGCCTCGGTGGCGGCACGCTGGCCACCGGAGGCCTGTTCGACCGACTGCAGCAGCGCGTCGAGCCGCTGCAGCAGCTGGTTGCGCTCCTGCAGCGCCAGGTTGTCGCGCTCGGCCACGCGGCCCATCTCTTCCCGCAGCCGCACGATCACGTCGGCCGCGGCCTGTGGGACTTCGGAGGCGGTCTGCAGCAGCCGGTTCAGCGGGGCTTCCAGTGCGGTACCCAGGTTGGCCAGGTGGCCGGCCACGGCGGCCTGCAGGGCGTCCAGCCGCGCCACGGCGGCCTGGCCGCGCTCGGCCTCGTCGTGGCGCAGCGCCGTCCACTGGCGGTCCCAGGACACGGTGAGTTCGTCCATGCGGCGGGCCTGCTCCAGCGTCCAGCGCGCCTCCGCTTCACTGCGCGCGCGCACCAGCTCGCCGGTGTCGCGCAGCAGTTGCGCGGCCTGCTCGATGCTGCGGGCGGCCTGGGCGCCGGCGTGCTCGGCGACTTCGGTGGCCGTTTGCTCCAGCGCGCAGGTCAATGCCTGCTGGCGCCCGGCCGCCTGTTCGCTGGCAAGTTGCCATTGCCGCACCAGCTCGGCCTGCAGATCCTGCATGGACTGCGCCAGGGCCTGCAGGCGCTGCTGCTCGGCGCCGGCCTGTTCGGCCTGCGCGCGGGCGCCCTGGGCCGCGATCTCGGCCAGCAGCGCCTGGCCGAGATCGTGGGCCCGCTCGGTGAAGCCGGCCAGGGACTGGCGCAGCGACGCTGCCAGCTCGTCGCTGGTGCGCGCGTGCGCCTGTAGCGCGGCGGACCACTGCGCCGACACCTCGCGTGCACTGCCGGCGAAGCGCTCGGCCAGCTGGCTCGCCTGCGCCGCCGCCGTGTCGGCCAGGCCGGCCTGCAATTGGCGCGACGAGGCTTCGATGCGCGCCATGGCGGTTTCCACCACGGGTGTGATGCTGTCGCCGGCGGCACGCGCGCCGGCCGCCAGGCTGTCGCGCAGCGAAGCGCCGACCGAGTCGGCCAGCCTGGTGTAGGCGACCGTGACGTCCTGGTGGAAGTGCGACTGGCGCTCGGCCAGGCGGTCATCGAGCAGCTGGCTGCGCTCTTCGAGCCGCGTCATCAGCGCGTCCAGACGGTCCACCACCGCGGGCAGGGACTGGGCCTGCGCCTGCAGCGCGCGGTAGGTCTCCTGCCGCTGGTGCACCAGTGAGTACGGGCGCAGGTCGGTGGCGATGCGCTGATCCAGCTCGCGAGCGAGCTGCAGGCGTTCGCGCCGGCACAGGGCCGACATCAGGCCCAGCATGGCCGACGCGGCAACGCCCGCGACCGAAGTGCCGAAGGCCAGGCCAAGGCCGCGGATGGGCTCGGCCAACGCCGAGCGCACGGCCTGCAGGTCGGTCGAGCCCTCCAGCGCGAACACCGCCCCCTTGAACGTGACCACCATGCCCAGGAAGGTGCCCAGCATGCCCAGCATGACGAGCAGCCCGGCAAGGTAAGGGGCCAGGGCTGGTCCGGGCAGCGCGACGCGCTCGCCCTCGATGCGGCCGCGCACCACGCCGCGCAGCGACGCCGGCACGGCCTGCAGCCAGTCGCCGAGGTTGGCAGGTGGCTGCGGCGGCTTGGCCAGCGCCGCGGCCAGGCCGGCGCTCGCGCGGCGGAAGCGCGTCAGCTCCCAGGCACCCGCCAGGTACACCCCGCCGATCACAACCGTCATGGCCAGTGCCAGCGCATGGGTGCCGACAAAACCCCAGCCGACCCACAGCAGGGCCGTCAATCCGATCGCAAAGGCTGCGGCCATCGAGCGTTTGGTCATCTTTGATTCGTCGTCCGTTCGTTGTTGCACGCGGCCACCAGCCCGGCCACCGGCTCCAGCCGCAGGTCGACTTCCGCCAGCAGGACCTGGCGCCAGTCGGTATCGAAGCGCATCAGCCAGCCGTCCGGCTCGCGCCAGCGGTCGGGTTCATCGGCCGCATGCGCCTGCTGCAGTTGGTCGAAGCGCCGCTCCAGCAACTGGACCGCGGCGGGCAGCAAGGCCTGCTCCTGCGCTTCGGTCACCGCTTCCAGCACCGCGTCCAGCTCCGCCAGCCGCCGCAGGGTCGCGGGGCCGGCGGCCAGCACCGCGCGGGCATGTTCCCGCAGGGGCCGCACCATCTGCTCCATGCGCCGTTGCAGGGCCAGGTGGCGCTGCCGATAGGGGGCGTAGCTGGCTTCGTCCACCAGCGCATCGGCTGGCCGGGCCTGTGCGATCGCATGGGCCAAGGCACCGCGGGTGCGCTGCAGCGACTCGGTCAGGGCCTGGGCCTGCTGGGGCCGGATACGCCCGCCGGCGTCCGCGTGGCGCCTGGCCGACTGGTGCACGCCCTGCAGGTCGATCGCCTGGAAGGTGTCCAGCCACAGGCTGAGCCGTTCGGCGAAATCCATGCCCGGGCCCGGGCCGTCCAGGGGCGTCCACTCGCCTAGGAGGCGAACCAGGCCCGAACTGCTGAAGCTGCTGCGCAAATCCATCCCTTGGCACCGTGTGATGCGATCCGTCCCGGCGGCCAGCGCCGGGCCCCGATTAGAAACGATCCGGATGAGCCGACCCGGAACGCAGCCGCCGCCATTCCTGCACGGGTGCCTCAGCGGAACCAGCGGGTGCCGGCGTTGCCAGCGCGCCGCAGTTTCCGGACGTTTTCCCGCGTCAGGTGTTCAGGATTCCGGAGCCCCGTCGAGGCTCGCCGCCGGTGCGACCCGGTGCGACCGAAGCGGCGTGGGCGGCGAGGGGGCTGCTGTCAGCGCGGCCGGCCGTTGCCGCAGTCCCCATTGAACCGAAGTCGTCTCCAGGATCCGGCGCACGGTGTTCTCGGGTGTCATGGCCGCGATGGTCGACACGTCTGGTTGCAAGCGTGTGACGCGGCCGGGGTCCTCGTTCAGTTTCAGTTCATCTGCGCGCGCGCACGATGACGTCCATTGAAACCGAGGAGCCATCCATGAACCGACTCTCGCCCACACGATCGCTGCTGCTGGCTGCCGCCGCGTTGGCCAGCCTGGCCATGGCGAGCGCCGCCCACGCCCGCTCGGATGTGCACTTTTCCATCGGCATCAACGCGCCGCTGCCGTACGTCGTGCATCCGGCGCCGGTGTACGTGCAGCCGGCGCCGGTGTACGTGCATCCGGCGCCGGTCTATGTCCAGCCTCGGCCGGTGTACGTGCAGCCGGCGCCTGTCTACGCGTATCCCCAGCCCATTTACTACGACCGCCCGCAGCATTGGGTGCCGCCTGGTCACCGCCACGGCCACGGCCACGGCCATCGTGGCCATCGAGGCGGCTGGGGCGATGCCGATCGGGATGGGGTGCCGAATCGTTACGACCGGGCACCGCACGACCGGCACTGGCGCTAGAGGCAATGACAGGGGTCAGGTGCTAGCCCCGCGACGGTCGCGCCCCAGCGACCGTCACCCGCGTCAGGTACCTGTCCCGTCCCGCGTAGTCCGGAATGGCCTTGTGCATGGTGCAGCGGTTGTCCCAGACCAGCACCTGGTCGTTGTGCCAGCGGGCGCGGCAGGTGAAGTCGAAACGTGCGCAGTGTTCCAGCAGGTAGGCCAGGATGGGCGCGCTCTCCTCCACCGTCAGGCCCTCGAAGCGCTGCGAGTAGGTCTTGTTGACGTATAGGAACTTGCGGCCGCTGAGGGCGTGGGTGCACACCAGCGGGTGCACCATCTCGCGGTCGCCTTCCTCCACGCTCAGGTCGGTGCGGGCGGCCGAGGTGTTGTAGCGGCGGTTCTGCGCCTGGTAGACCGAGCCGAAGATGCGGGTGGCGCTGTGCACCACGTTCAGCGGCTCGACCAGCGCCTTGTACGCCGGAGACAGCGCCTCGTAGGCCGCGTACATGCTCATGAAGCCGGTGTCCCCGCCGTAGGGCGGCACGTCCACCGCGCGCATCACCACGGCGGCGGGCGGTGTCTCCATGTAGGTGCTGTCTGCGTGCCAGTTTTCGCCGATGACCCGGCCGGTGTCGCTGGCCAGGCGCCGGATGATCTGCACCTCGGGATAGCCCTCCACGCCGTGCAGCTGCGGCACCCGCGTCACCTCGCCGAACATCCGGCTGAACGCCAGGTGCTGCTCGTGCGAGATCGCCTGCCCGGGGAACAGGACCACCTGGTGATCGACGAAGGCCTGCCGGACCTCCGCCCACACGGGCGGCGCCAGCGGCGCGCGCAGGTCCAGGCCGGTGATCTCGGCGCCGAGCACGCCGGTGAGCGGCGCCACGCGGATGTGGCGGTAATCGCGCGGGTGCACCAGCACCGGGTGCGCGTCGAAGGAAGAGGTGGTGGCCATCGCAGGTCTCCTTGGGGCGTCAATGTCCTGACTGTAGGCCACCCCTCCGTCGGTGACCGAACAGCCGGAAGTAGGCCTGGCTTCAGCGGGGTGCCCGAGTCCGAGCCCGGACGGAACCCGTGTGCATGAGCCGCCACCCAGGCGAGCTTGACGTGGTGGCAACACCCGCCGGCGTCCCATCAAGTCAGCCCAGGAGTCTGCCTCTGCCTGAGGTCAGCAACCGCCGGTCCAACCCGCTCCGGAAATCTTTCCATGAAGCCCACCAAGCGTTTCCCTTTCGCCCCCGGTCCCCGGACCGAAACGCCGCCTGAATCGAAGAGCGCGGGCGGGCCCAAGCATTCCCGGCGGCGCGCAGGCGCAGGGGCTTCGAGTGCGATGGATGGGCCGGCCACTTCGGTTCGCGGCCGTGCGGTCGCTTCGGTGGGCTCGTCACTAGCCCCTGCGGCGGGCACGCCCCCCAGCAGGGCGTCGCAGGGCGCGGGGGCTGGCGAAACCCCTGCGCAAGCGCAGCCCCCCGGCACCCCCGACGCGCAACCGGCGACCTGTTCGGAAGCGGTGGAGGGCATCGGGGCCCTTCCCGACAAGCTGTTGATGCTGATCGCCTGCCAGGCCGGCGAGGGCTTCTACACGGTTCGCGACACCCTGGCCGAGTTGCTGGTTGCGAGAGGGGAGACTCGCGAAGCGGCGCAGGCAGCGGTTGGCAGCAAGGCGGTCACGCGCGAACTGCTGGACCAGAACCCCTGCTGGTTCGCCGACGTCCCCAGGGACCTTTGTGAGCCGGCGCCCTACATCCTGCCGGGGGTCACCCGCAACGGCCTGCTGCTGGAGAGGGTGCGGCGTGACGAGAAGGAGCATGCGGTGTGCCTGGCAGCCGTCCGCAACAATGGCCTGGCGCTGCAATTCGTGCACCCCACCCGACGCTATCGCGACATCTGCCTGGCCGCGGTGCGCAACAACGGGCTGGCCATGGAGTGGGTGCCGCCCGATCTGTGCACGGCCGAGATGTACCTGGCAGCCGTTGCCAAGGGATGGCCGATCGCTTCCGTTCCGCAGAAGTTCATCAGCAAGGCGATGTATCTCGCCGCTGTCGCGCATGACCACGCGGTCCTGGCGAGCGTCAAGCCAGACTGGCTCGATGCCGAGATGTACCTGAGCGCCATTCGCGGCTGCGGAAAAGCGCTGTTGGACGTGCCCCAGCATGAACGAACCGACGAGATGTACCGTGCCGCCGTCGACACCTGGGGCATGGGTTTGCCGGTCGTTCCGCCCCGCTTGCGCGACAAGCCGGTGTGCCTGGCGGCAGTTCGCGACAACCCCCTGGCCATCCGGCGCGTTCCGGACGCTCTTCAAGGCGATCCCGACATCGTGCGGGCCTATCGGGAGCCGATGCTGGCTCTTCTGCGCGAGAACGGCTCGCAGTTGATCTTTCTCCCCCGGCACCTGCGTGACATGGAGATGTGCGTCACGGCCGTCCGCAGCAAGGCTTCGGCCGTGAGCTCTGTCCCCAAGGAGCTGGTGGACGACGTTTCTCGCGCAGTCGGCCCGGCGCAGCCATCGGAGCCCGCCAGCCGCACTGAACCGACCGATAAGGTCGAGTGCGTGGTCGGTCCATCCGGGCTTTCGGAGTACCCACTCAGCCCTGAGGAATACCTGGCTCGCGCGGCGGATCCAGGCGCCGACTTCCCTCGGTTTCATCTGGTGCCGCGCAGCTACTACGAGCTACCCGGCTTCCTTGCCGAGATGGTGCTGCGCAGGCCTGAACTCCTTTGGGAAATGCCGGAACACCGGCGCCAACCCGATGTGTGCCTGGTGGCGGTGCGGCGCAATGGCCTGCTGCTGCAACACGTGCCGCCCGAACGCAAGACCGACGCCATCTGCGTGGCGGCCCTGCTGGAAAACCCAGGCGCCGACGCGTTCCTGCCGCGGGAGCGGGACCTGTCGGCGTTTTACCAGGCCTTCGATCAGGCGCTCATGGCCCAGATGGAGAGCGACGACGCGTCTTCGGCGGCTTCCCTGCACGGCGCCGACTGAGCGGCTCGTCGCCGGCTGGGTTCAGCGCCACGCGCTGCTCCCTGCCCCGGGCGAACGCCCGTGAGCGGCGTGCGTTACTCCACCTTCGTCCCCGTCTCCTTCACCACCCGGTCCCACTTGCGCAGCTCCTTCTGCACCAGGGCCGAGAAGGCATCGCCGGACATCGTGCCGGCCTCGAAGCCGACGTTGGCCAGCTTCTCCTTCACGTCCGGGGCGGCCGCCACCGCGCCCAGCTCTTCGCGCAGGCGGGCGATGACCGGCTGCGGCGTGCCGGCCGGCACCCAGATGCCCACCCAGGAGTCGTCCTCGAATCCGGTGAAGCCCGCCTCGGCGATGGTGGGCACGTTGGGCACGGCGGCGCTGCGCCTGGCGCTGGTGACCGCCAGGCCGACCAGCCGGCCTGACTTGATCAGCGGCACCGCCGGGGGCAAGGCGGCGCTGCCGATCTCGACTTCGCCGCTCAACACCCCCTGCATCAGCGGCGGAATGCCCTTGTAGGGCACGTGCGTGACCTCGGTCCTGGCCAGGACCTTGAACAGGTAATCGGCCGACAGCTGCGGCGTGGTGCCGAAGCCGGGCGAGCCGTAGCGCACGGTCTGGCCGGCTTTCACGCGGTCCACCGCGTCCTTGAGCGTGCGGATGCCGCTGTTCGGCGTGGTCACCAGGATGTTGGGCGCGGTGGCCAGCAACGCCACGGGGATCAGGTCCTTCTCGGCGTCGTAGCCGGTGTTCCGGTACAGGTAGGGCGTGACCGCGTAGGCGGTCGAGCTCACCAGCACGTTGTAGCCATCGGGCGCCGACTTGGCCGCGGCCTGGATGGACAGCAGCGAACCCGCGCCGGCGCGGTTATCCACCACCACCGGCTGGCCCCAGGTCTCGCCGAGCTTCTGCGCGAAGATGCGGCCCACCACGTCCTGCGGGCTGCCGGTGGAGGCGGTGATGAAGCGCACCGGCTTGCTCGGATAGCTCTGGGCGGCGGCCAGGCCGGTGGTAAGCGCGAAGGCGGCGATGCCGGCCAGGCGGGTGAGGCGGGGGATGTGCATTCGGGGTCTCCAGTGGTTGTCTCGATCAGATGGGGCGGGCCAGCGCCCGCAGCGATTCCTCGACCAGGCGGGTCTGTTCCTCCACCGGCGCGCGGCCCTGCTCGCGGCGGCCGATTTCCAGTGAGTTCGACACCACCAGGCGGCAGCGCTCGTAGCGCCGGTGCATGAAGCCGGCGAAGGCCTGCGCCACCTCCGGCTCGCGCGCCAGTTCGTCGGCCAGCACCAGCGCGTCCTCCACCGCCATGCCGGCGCCCGAGGCGAGCTGGGGCGTGGTGGGATGGGCGGCATCGCCGATCAGCAGGCAGCGCCCGCGGTGCCAGGGCGGGGGCAGCTCGAAGGCCTCCAGCGGCCGCAGCACGATGCCCGAGTCGGGGCCGATGCGCTCCCGGATCTCGGCCAGGATGCCGCCGTATCCCTGCAGCAGGCGCCGCAGTTCGGCCGCGAGCGCCTGGTCGCCCATCACTGGCCGGCGCGGCGTGGTCTCCAGCAGGAACAGGTACATCTGTTCGCCCGAGACCGGCGTCAGGCCCACCTTCACGGCGCCGCCCAGGAAGAAGTGGCGGCGCTGCATCCAGCCCGGGCGCGGGGCCACCAGGCGCCAGACGGACTGGCCGGTGTACGCCGGCGCCGGTGCGTCGGGAAACAGCAGCCGGCGCACGCGCGAGAACAGGCCGTCGGCGCCGACCACCGCGTCGTAGGTCGCCTGCGTGCCGTCGCTGAAGGTGGCGCGCACGCCGTCGTCGTGTTCATCCAGCGCGTCCACCGTGATCCCCAGGCGCACGCGGGCGCCCGAAGCCAGGGTGCGCGAGGACAGGATGCGGTGCAGGGCCGGACGCATGATTCCGCCGGTCGACGGCAGGTCCGCGCCTTCGGCCGGGGCAGTGGGCAAGACCTGCAGTGGCCGGCCCGACGTATCGCACACCTGGATGCCGTGGCCGCCCCAGCCCTGCGCCAGCACCTCGTCCAGCACGCCCAGCGCCTGCAAGGCGCGGAAGGTGGCGCCAGTGATCGTGATGCCGGCACCGTACACGCGCCACTGCGGGTCCAGGTCGATGAGGTCGATGGCATGCCCTTGCCGGCCCAGCGCAAGGGCTGCCGACATGCCGCCGATGCCGCCGCCCACCACCAGCACCTGCTTGGAACGATTCATGCCACGCATTAGCGCCCGCCGGGGCTGGCCGCGTCAACGCGCCGGGGCAGCCAGCGCCGGCTGGATCAAATCCGGCCGCCGGCTGGATCAAATCGCACCGGGGGGCGGCCCTTAGCATCGATCGACACCCATGCAGGAGAGCGACGTGAGCGAATCGATCAACGTGAGCGGTCGGCCCAAGACCCTCCAGGAGGCCAAGGCCTGGATGCTGGCGCGGCTGGCCAGCCGCACCCATCCCATGAACGCCCTGCCGCTGGACGAAGGGTCCGCCTGGATAGCAGCCCTGCCCGGCCTCGACGGCGAATCCTGGGGCGGCTGGTGGGGCGGCCTGGGCGATGGCGTGATGCGGCAGGCCAGCGAGGCCGCCCGCGCTGGCGATCCGGAGCGCGCCGGCGCGCTGTACCTCAAGGCCAGCGGCCTGTACTTCATGGGGCGCTTTCCCTGCCCCAACCACCCGGCCAAGGAGCGCTGCGCCGTCGCCGAGCGCGAGGCGTACCTGGCGGCGTCGCAGGCCTGGCCCAGCCCCATCGAGCGGGTGGCCATTCCCTTCGCCGGGCGAGAAGGCGAGGGCGGCCAGGTGGTGATGCTGGTGCGCCGGCCCGAGGGCGTGGCGCGGCCGCCGGTGGTGCTGATGTGGGGCGGCGTCGACGCGTGCAAGGAGCAGATGACCGCGGCCTGCGATGCGCTGCTGGCGCAGGGCGTAGCCACGGTGGCCATGGACAACGCCGGCACTGGCGAATCGCCGGTGCGCGGCGTGCCGGATGCCGAGCGATCCTTCCTGGCCGCCATGGACTGGATCGCCGCGCAGCCCGACTGGCAGGGCGATCGCATCGGCCTGCTGGGCCGCTCCTTCGGCGGCTACTGGGCCACCAAGCTCGCGCACCTGGTGCCGCAGCGCATCGCCGGTGCCGTCAACTGGGGTGGCGGCGCCCACCACATGTTCCAGCCCGAATGGGTGGAGGCCTCGCGCTATCCGGACAGCTACCTCATGGACCTGGTGGAAACGCGCCAGCGCATGCTGGGCGCCCAGAACGATGCCGAGTACGTGGCTTTCTTCAAGCGCCTGTCGCTGCTGGACCAGGGCCTGCTCGACCAGCCCTGCGCGCCGCTGCTGCTGGTCAACGGCAAGGATGACCGCCAGTGCCCGGTGGCCGACATCCACCTGCTGATCGAGAGCGGCTGGCCCAAGAGCGTGCGCCTGTTCCCCGGCGGGCACATGGGCCTGACGCCGCGCACCCTGCCCACCATCGTCGAATGGCTGGTGAGCTCGATGACCCCCCCGAAGCCGCCTGGCGGCCGCTCCCCCCCAGGGGGCGCAACCAGCGGCCCGGCAAAGCCGGTTCCGCGGTAGCCGCTGGAGGGGCCGCTTCGACAGGCTCAGGACAGGCCCTTCGACGGGCTCAGGACAGGCCCTTCGACGGGCTCAGGACAGGCCCTTCGACACGCTCAGGACAGGCCGGCCGCTGCGCGGCGGCTTCTTTGCAATCACGCTATGGAGAGCTCACTGACATGACCATGCGTAACTGGCGGCAGGACATGCCCACCACCGAGGCCTACTGGATGAACCGCATCCTGTTCGACGTGCACCACCAGGCCAGCCACCTGGCGCGCTACAAGGCCGGTCCCGACGCCTACATGGCCGAGGTGCCGCTGCCGCCGGACCTGAAGGCGGCCATCCGCGACAACGACATCGCCGCCATGTACCTGGCCGGCGTCAACCCCTACCTGCTGCGCGCCCACTGCCTGGGCCTGCACATCCCCGAGCCGGTGTTCCTCGAGGGGATGCGCGAGGCCGGCCGCCGGCAGGAACAGGAGCAACAACCCAAGGAGCCGCACCGTGGCTGAACTCGTCGGCATCTTCGCGGCCAGCCACACGCCGGTCATGCTCAACTTTCCGGACGCCATTCCCGATGCGGACCGCGAAACCATCTTCGCGTCCTTCCAGTCGCTGGGCGACGCGCTGCGGCGCACCGAGCCCGACACGGTCGTCGTGATCTCGGACGACCACGTCCACAACTTCTTCCTGGACAACTTCCCGGCCTTCTGCATCGGCGCGGCCGCCAGCTATGCCACGCCGGTCGAGCACTGGCTCAAGGCCGATCGCCAGGTGCTGGCCGGCGACGGCGAACTGGGCGCGCACCTGCTGGGTGAGGCGCTGCGCGGCGGCTTCGATCCCTCGTTCTCGATGGAGCTGACCCTGGACCATGGCGTGCTCACGCCGCTGCACCTGGCCGGGCTGGCCGGGGCCACGCGGCTGGTGCCGCTGTTGATCAACTGCGTGCAGCCGCCGCTTCCCACCATGGCCCGCTGCCTGCAGTGGGGCCGCCTGCTGCGCGAGGCCATCGCGAGCTTCGCCGGGCCGGCCGGCCGGGTCGCCATCCTGGCTACCGGTGGCATCAGCCACGACATCGCCACCCCGCGCATGGGCGCCGTGAACGAAGGCTTTGACCGCGAGTTCCTGCGCCTGCTGCAAGCGGGCGACGAGGCGGCGCTGGTGCGCTACGCCACCGATCACGTCAACGAGGCCGGCAACGGCGCCGAGGAGATCCGCACCTGGCTGGTGGCGCATGGAGCGGCCGGCGGTGGGCGCTTCGAGCCGCTGTTCTACAAGGCCGTCGCCAACTGGTACACGGGCATTGGCCTGGGGCGCTGGCACGTGGGGAATCGCGAATGAGCCTGGCTTGTCGCATCCAGGGCCCGGTCGATGCGCCGGCCGTGGTCCTGCTGCACGCCATCGCCACCCACGGCGCGATCTGGCAGGCGCAAGCGGCGGTGTGGTCCCGCCGCTTGCGGGTGGCGTGCATCGACCTGCCCGGGCACGGCGACAGCGCCGACCCGGACGGCCCGCTGACCCTGGCCGACTACGCCCGGCAGGTGGCCGACACGATGGACGCGCATGGCATCGCCGACGCGGCCCTGGTGGGCCTGTCGCTGGGCGGCATGGTGGCCCAGGCCTTCGCGCTGGACCACCCGGCCAGCACCCGTGCCCTGGTGCTGGCCCACACCAGTGCCCGCACCGACGCGGCGGTGCGCGAGCTGTGGTCGGCGCGCCTGGCGCAGGCCGAAGCCGACGGGTTGGCGGCGCAGGTCGCGCCCACGCTGGCGCGCTGGTTCACCCGCGGCTTCGCGGCCGCCTCGCCGCTGACGCTGCAGGGGGTGGCGGCGCAGATCCGCAGGACTTCGCTGCCCGGCTATGCCGCGGCCGTGGGGGCCATCCAGGCGCTCGATCACCTGGAGCGCCTGCCGAGCTTGCGCGTGCCCACGCTGGTGGTGGCCGGAGCCCGGGATTCGGCCGTGCCGCCTGCCGTCGCCCGGCAACTGGCCGAGGCCATCCCCGATGCGCGCCTGCTGGTGCTGCCCGACGCGGCCCACCTGGGCCCGGTGGAGCAACCCGTCGTCTTCACCGAAAGCGTGGGCGCCTTCCTGCTGGAGGTGATGGCCTCCGGGATATCCCGGGCCTGAGTCGGCCGTCTTTCACCCGATGCTCTCGGGGTCCCGCAGGGACGCCACCCGATGAGCCGCCTGCACCAATTCACCACCGCCGGGCATGCGCCGGCCCGCAACCCTGACCTGTTCCGCGAGCAGATGGCGCGCTTGTTCTCGGTCGGGTTGGCCATCAGCTCGCCCGACCAGCCGTTCCACACCCAGGTGATGGGCTACAGCGGGCGCCACCTGCGCTTCGCGGCCCTGCGCTTCACCCCGCACACCACCTCGTCCACCCATGTCGGCCAGCGTGATTCGCGGCTGCTGCTGTCCATGCACAAGGAGGGCGTGGCCGTGGTGCAGCAGGACGGCCGCGAAAGCCGCATCGAGCCCGGCGACATGTTCCTGATCGACCCCGCGCGGCCCTTCTCGATCGAGGCGGGCGAGGTCGTGGCGCACTCGGTCTACCTCGAGCCCGGCGTGCTGCGCAGCGTGGTGCCCGAGCTGGACACGCTCACCGCCCGCGCCATCCGCAGCACCGAGGGCGCGGGCGCGGTGTTCCGCGGCCTGCTCGATGCCCTCTTCGCACAGGCCGACCGCCTGCAGGAGCCGGCGGCCGACCGCATGGCCGATGCGCTGTCGCACGCGCTGTCGGCCGCGCTGTGCAGCCTGGACGGCGACCAGCCGCCGACCACCCGCCTGCGCGCCATGCACCGGCAGCGCATCCTGCGCTACCTGCGCGAGAACCTGCGCAACCACGACCTCGACGCGGCCCAGGTGGCCGCCGCGGTCCAGCTCTCCACGCGTTACGTGTACGAGCTGTTCGAGCAAGACGGCCAGCCGCTGATGAAGTGGATCTGGTCCAGCCGCCTCGAGCGCTGCCGCAACGACCTGGCTTCGCCGGCGCTGGCCTCGCGCGCCATCGGCGAGATCGCGTACTTCTGGGGCTTCAACGACGTGGCCCATTTCAGCCGGGCCTTCCGGCAGCGGTTCGGGACATCGCCGCGCGCGTTCCGGGCGGGGCACGAGCGGCTGGCTGCGGGCGGCACGTCGAGCTGAGCGGCGCCGGCGGGGACCGCCCCACGGCTGCGCACCACGGTCGAGCTGCCTCCGCGCACGTGTAGGTAAGCGCCGAATGTTTTTGTAATCGGCGCCGTTACGTCGGGATCTGAGCCATTCGCCCACCCACGGCCCGGCTTGGCCGTAGCAAGATGGAAGTTCAGCAGGCAATGAAATGCCTGCCTTCCTTCCGATCAGTGCAGATGCGAAACAACCGGTGTGGAAACTTTCCGCGAGAGTGCCCGGGGGCCTATGTCCATAGCCCGTTCGGGCTCGCCCGCACCGTCCTGATCGTGCTTCCAATAGGAACCGGATGCGAGCGTCTTCACGCCGCGGTCGAACCGCGGGCTGCGGGGAGCGCAGCGTGACGACCATGTATCAATTTCTTGCGAGACGTTGAATGTTCAAACCCTCCTGTGCAGTATTCGTGGGCGACGGCACCCTCCTGATCCGGTGTGCGCAGGCGTATCGCAGCGAAGGCCACCAGATCGCGGCCGTGGCGAGCGCCGATCCGGCGATCCTCGAATGGGCCCGGCAACAAGGCATCACGGCCGAGGCCATCACCGGCGGTGCGCCGCGCCTCGAAGGCATCGCCTTCGACCACCTGTTCAGCGTCGCGTGGCTGCACGTGCTGCCTGAAGACCTGGTCAGGCGCGCCGGCAAGCTCGCGCTCAATTTCCACGACGGCCCGCTGCCGCGTTACGCGGGCCTGAACGCCACCGCGTGGGCCTTGATGGCCGGCGAGCGCCAGCACGGCGTGACCTGGCACGAGATGACGGCGAAGGTCGATGAAGGCCGCATCGCCTGCCAGACGCTGTTCGAGCTGTCGCCCGACGAGACCGCGTTCAGCCTCAACGCCCGCTGCTACGAAGCGGGCTTCCAGGCGTTCTGCAGCCTGCTGCCGGGCATCGCCAGCGGTGACCTCGCGCTGCAGCCGCAGCAGGGCGAACGCAGCTACTTCGGCCGCCACCATCGGCCGCCGGAATTGGCCACGCTCGACTTCAGCCGGCCATCCGCCGAACTGCACGCGCTGGGCCGCGGCCTGGCCTTCGGCAACTACGCCAACCCGCTGGCACTGTGCAAGGTCTGGCTGGGAGGGGACGAGCTGCTGCTGGTTCGCGGCACACGCCTGCCCGGCACGCGCACGGCGGCCACGCCGGGCACGGTGCTGGACGTGCAGGGCGATCGCCTGCGCGTGGCCACCGCCGACGGTGACCTGGTGCTCGAAGGCTGCTGCCGGCCCGATGGCAGCGCGCCCGGGGCCGAGCTGCGGCCTGGGCTGGTGCTGCCGGCGCTGGACGCGTCGCGCCGCCAGCAACTGAACGAGCGCGCGCCGCGGCTGGCGCGCGGTGAGGTGTTCTGGCGCGAGGCGCTCGCCCAGGTGCGCCCGCTGCAACTGCCGTACCCCTTGCACACGCCCTCGACCGAAGACCGCGCCGACGCGCCGCGCGTGCTGCGGCTGGAGGCGGTGGACCGCGGACCCGCCACGCTGGCCGCCTTCGCCGCCTGGCTGGCCGCCTTGAGTGGCCAGGACCAGGTCTCGCTGGCCTATGCCGACGCCGCGCTGGCAGACGCATCCCTGGGTATCGAGGCGTGGGCCAGTGCCCGCGTGCCGGTCACGCTGGCGGCGCAACCGGCGGCGACCGTGGCCCAGGCCTGCGCGAGCGCCGAATCGGTGCTGGCACAGGCCCGGCAAGCGGGGCCGCTGACCCGGGACCTGCGGCTGCGCGCGGGTGCGCAGCCTCAGGCGCAACTGCCATCCGTCGGCCTGTCGCTGGGCGGCGCCGGCACCGGCAGCCCCCTGCTGCTCGAACTGCGCGCCGGCCAGCCCGGGCAGCCGCTCGAGCTGCACGTGGATGCCCGCGCCTTCTCCAACCCGGTGGCCCAGCTGATGGCGCGCCATCTCGATGCCTGGCTGCAGGCCTTCGCCCGGGCCGATGGCAGTGTGCGCGTGGGCGACCTCGGCCTGCTGCCGCCGCACGAGGCTGCGCAGGTCGACGCCAGCAATGACGGCACCGCCGTCGCGGTGGACCTGAGCCAGCCGGTGCATGGACAAATCGTGCAGGCCGCGGCCGCCAAGCCCGACGCCGAGGCCCTGCGCTGGGACGACCAGGCCCTCACGCGGGGCGAGCTGCACGCGCGCAGCGACGCGCTGGCCCGGGTGCTGGGCGAGCGCGGCGTGCGGCCGGGCGACGCGGTGGGCGTGTGCCTGGAGCGCAGCCTCGACCTGGTGGTGTCCGTGCTGGCCATCCTCAAGGCCGGCGCCGCCTACCTGCCGCTGGACCCCGAGTACCCGCGCGAGCGCCTGCGCTACATGGTGGCCGACTCCGCGACCCGCCTGGTGGTGTGCCGGGCGGAACAGGCGGCGATGCTGGACCTGCCGCCCGCGCAGGCGGTGTCGCCCGACGCCGCGCCGGCATCGCCCGGCACGCCGTTGCCGGCGGTGCGCGCCGACAGCACCGCCTACCTGATCTACACCTCCGGCTCCACCGGCCAGCCCAAGGGCGTGATGGTCACGCATGCGAACGTGCTGAATTTCTTCGCCGGCATGGATCGCCGCGTACCGCGCGACGAGGGCTCGCGCTGGCTGGCGGTCACCAGCCTGTCCTTCGACATCTCGGTGCTGGAGCTGCTGTGGACGCTCTCGCGCGGCGTGCCGGTGGTGCTGTATTCCAGCGCCTCCGCGCAGGCGCAGGCCAGCGGCCCAGACTTCAGCCTGTTCTATTTCTCCAGCGACGAATCGGCCGCCGACACCGCCGACCGCTACCGCCTGCTGATGGAGGGCGCGCGCTTCGCCGACGAGAACGGCTTCGCCGCCGTGTGGACACCCGAGCGCCATTTCCACGCCTTCGGCGGCCTGTATCCCAACCCGATGGTGGCCAGCGCCGCCATCGCCGCCATCACGCGGCGCGTGCAGATCCGCGCCGGCAGCTGCGTGCTGCCGCTGCACCACCCGGCCCGCGTGGCCGAGGACTGGTCGCTGGTGGACAACCTCTCGCGCGGCCGCGTGGGCGTGTCCTTCGCCGCGGGCTGGCAGCCCAATGATTTCGTGCTGGCACCGCAGAACTTCGCCAACCGCAAGCAGCTGATGCTCGATGGCATCGACACGGTGCGGCGCCTGTGGTCCGGTGAGACGGTGGAATTCCCCGGCCACGACGGCAAGCCGGTGGCCGTGCGCACGCTGCCGCGCCCGGTGCAGCGGCAGTTGCCGATGTGGCTCACCGCCGCCTCCAACCCCGAGACCTTCCAGCAGGCCGGCGAGAAGGGCTGCAACGTGCTGACCCACCTGCTGGGGCAGACGGTTGAAGACGTGGCGCAGAAGGTGGCGGTGTACCGCGAGGCCTGGCGCAAGGCCGGCCATTCGGGCCAAGGGCAGGTGACGCTCATGCTGCACACCTTCGTCGGCCCCGACGAGGAGCAGGTGCGCGAGATCGCGCGCGGCCCGATGAAGACCTACCTGCGCAGCTCGGTCGACCTGATCCGCCAGGCCGCCTGGAGCTTCCCGACCTTCGTGCAGCGCGGCGCCGCCGCCGGCCGCACGCCGCTGGAAGTGATGCAGGAGCAGCCGCTGACCGATGCCGAGATGGACGCGCTGCTGGACCACGCGTTCTCGCGCTACTGGAACACCAGCGCCCTGATCGGCACGCCCGAGCGCTGCCTGGCCATGGTGCAGAAGCTGCAGGACGCGGGCGTGAACGAGATCGCCTGCCTGATCGACTTCGGCATCGCCACCGACACCGTGCTGTCGCAGCTGCATGACCTGCGGCGGCTGATGCAGCTGGCGCAGCAGCCGCGCCGCGCCCCCATGAGCGTGGCCACCCAGCTGGCGCGCCACGGCATCACCCACCTGCAGTGCACGCCGTCCATGGCGACCATGCTGGTGGCCGACGCCGAGGGCAGGGCCGGTCTGTCCAAGCTCTCGGCCCTGCTGGTCGGCGGCGAGGCGCTGCCGCTGCCCCTGGCCACGCAGCTGCGCGAGCTGGTGCCCGGCAAGCTGCTGAACATGTACGGCCCGACCGAGACCACGGTGTGGTCCAGCTGCGCCGACCTGGCGCAGATCGGCGAGCTGGTGCCGCTGGGCGAGCCCATCGCCAACACCCGGCTGCACGTGCGCAACGCCTGGGGCCAGGAGTGCCCGGCGCTGGTGCCCGGCGAGCTGCTGATCGGCGGCGACGGCGTCACCCGCGGCTACCTGAACCGGCCCGAGCTGAATGCCGAGCGCTTCATCGCCGACGAGCGCCATCCGGGCCAACGGCTCTATCGCACCGGTGACCTGGTGCGCCGACATCCCGATGGCCGGCTGGAGTTCCTGGGCCGGCTGGACCACCAGGTCAAGATCCGCGGCCACCGGATCGAGCTGGGCGAGATCGAGAACACGCTGGCCAGCCAGCCGGGCGTGCGCGAAGCCGTGGTGATCGCGCGCCAGGACACCGCGGGGGAAGCCTTCCTGGTGGGCTACGTCACCGCCGCCGCCGGCCAGCCCGCTCCCGATGCCGACACCCTGCGCCGCGCGCTGGCCGAGCGCCTGCCCGACATCATGGTGCCCCGGCTGATCTCGGTGCGCGCGAGCTTTCCGCTCACGCCCAACGGCAAGATCGACCGCAAGGCCCTGGCCCAGGCGGCCGCGCCGGCCACGGGCGCGCCGGCCGCACCGGCGGCGCCGACGCCCGCCGCGAGCGCCGCTCCCCACGATCCGCTGGAGCAGACCGTCGCCGGCATCTGGTGCCAGGTGCTGGGCCTGCCCGAGGTCGGCCGCGAGAGCAACTTCTTCGACCTGGGCGGGCACTCGCTCCTGGTGATCCAGGTGCAGCGGCGCCTGAAGGAGGCGGTGGGGCAGGAGGTGTCCATCACCGACATGTTCCGCCTGACCACGGTGGCGGCCATCGCCGGGCACCTGCGCGGCGGCGGCGACACCCGCGACACAGCGGTCAATGAGGGACTGAGCCGCGCCCAGGCGCGCCGGGCCCTGCGTTCGCAGGCACGGACGGCCTGAAGACCAGAGAGACCAGAGAGAACAGAGGGAGGACTGATGACCGAGACGACGCTGCCGCCGGGTGACCTGTCGGGGCAGATTGCCATCGTCGGGATGGCCGGGCGCTTCCCCGGCGCCCGCAACCCCGCCGAGCTGTGGCGCCTGCTGCGCGACGGGCGCGAGGCCACCGAATGGCCCGGCGACGACGAGCTGCGCGCGGCCGGCGTCACCGACGCCGAGCTGGCCGATCCCAATTACGTGCGCGCCACGCTGCCGCTGCCGGACATGGAGATGTTCGACGCCGGCTTCTTCGGCTTCAGCAAGCGCGACGCGGCGGTGCTCGACCCGCAGCACCGCCACTTCCTGGAGTGCTGCTGGGAGGCGCTGGAAGACGCCGGCCACGTGCCCGAGCGCTTCGACGGCGCCATCGGCGTGTTCGGCGGCTGCGGCATGCAGACCTACATGGCCTACAACCTGCTCACCAACGCGCCGCTGCTGCAGTCGATGGGCCTGTTCCTGCTGCGGCATACCGGCAACGACAAGGACTTCCTCACCACGCGCGTGTCCTACCTGCTGGACCTGAAGGGGCCCAGCATCGGCATCCAGACCGCCTGTTCCACCTCGCTGGTGGCGGTGCACGTGGCCGCGCAGAGCCTGCTCTCGGGCGAGTGCGACATGGCCCTGGCCGGCGGCGCCAGCATCGACCTGCCGCACCGGCGCGGCTACCGCTTCGCCGAAGGCGAGATCCTGTCGCCCGACGGCCACTGCCGCGCCTTCGACGACGAGGCCGCGGGCACCCTGTTCGGCAGCGGCGCCGGCGTGGTGGTGCTGCGGCGCCTGGCCGACGCCATCCGCGACGGAGACCACGTCTACGGCGTGATCCGCGGCTCGGCCGTCAACAACGACGGCAGCGGCAAGGCCGGCTACCTGGCGCCCAGCGTGGACGGCCAGGCCAGCGCCGCCGTCGAAGCCCTGGCCGTGGCCGACATCGAGCCGGCCAGCGTCTCCTACGTCGAGGCGCACGGCACCGGCACCCCCGTCGGCGACCCGATCGAGGTGGCGGCGCTGACCCAGGCCTACGGCGCCGCCGGGCCCGGCGCGCTGGGGCTGGGATCGATCAAGACCAACATCGGCCACCTGGACACGGCGGCCGGCGTGGCGTCCCTCATCAAGGTGCTGCTGGCCCTGCGCCACGGCATGCTGCCGGCCACGCTGAACTTCCGCCGCGCCAACAGCCGCTTCGACGCCGCGCGCATGCCTTTCCGCGTGCAGGACCAGGCCCAGCCCTGGCCGGCCGGCTCCAAGCCGCGCCGGGCCGGCGTCAACTCGCTCGGCGTGGGCGGCACCAACGCGCACGTGATCGTCGAGGAGCCGCCGCGCATCGCGCGTGGATCCGGCGACGGTCCCGAGTGGCAGGTGTTCACCCTGTCGGCGCGCACCGAGACCTCGCTGAAGGCGCTGCGCGGGAAGTGGCAGGCCTTCCTGGCCGAGCCGCCGCCCGGGTTCGACCTGGCCGACGCGGCCTACACCACGCAGGAGGGCCGGCGCGCCTTCCCGCACCGCATGAGCGTGGTGGCGCGCGACCTGGCCGGGCTGCAGGCGGCGCTGGCGGCGCCACCCGGCTCGCGCGGTGGCGCCGTGGCTGGCCAGGCCGGCAAGAGCGCGCCCCCGGTGGTCTTCCTGTTCCCCGGCGGTGGTGCGCACTTCCCCGGCGCCGGCAGCGACCTGCAGCGCTATCCCGCCTTCCGCGACGCGGTCGACGAGTGCCTGCGGGCGCTGCCGCCCGGTGCGCCCGCGACCATCCGCGAGCGGCTGTTCGAGCCGGCGCAGGGTGACGGCCCGTCCTGGCTGGAGGCGCCGGCCAGCGGCATCCCGGCGTTGTTCATCCTGGAGTACGCGCTGGGCCGGCTCTGGCAGTCCTGGGGCGTTCAGCCGGCGGCCATGATCGGCCACAGCGCCGGCGAATACGCCGCCGCCTGCCTGGCGGGCATGCTGTCGCTGCCCGACGCGCTCAACATCGTGGTGCTGCGCGGCCGCCTGTTCGAGCAGGCACCGGCCGGCGGCATGCTCTCGGTGGACCTGGCCGAGGACGCGCTGCGCCCGCTGGTCGAGGAGTTCGGGCTGGACCTGGCGGCCGTCAACGGGCCCGACCTGTGCCTGGTGTCGGGCGCCCGCGAAGCGCTGGCCGCGCTGCAGGCGCGCCTGGCGGCGCAGGGCGTGGAGGCGCGCCGGCTGCGCATCGACGTGGCCGCGCATTCGCGCCTGCTGGACGGCATCATCGACAGCTTCCGCGCCGGCCTGCAGTCGGTGGGCCAGCGCTCGCCGTCGGTGCCGGTGATGTCCAGCCTGACCGGCGAATGGATCACGCCCCAGCAGTCGGTGGACGCCGAGTACTGGGTGCGCCACCTGCGCCAGCCGGTGCGCTTTGCCGAGGGCCTGCGCCGCATCCTCTCGGAGCTTCCTGATGCGGTGCTGCTGGAAGTGGGCCCCGGCCAGGGCCTGGGTTCGCTGGCCCGCCTGAACGGCGCCGGCGCCCGCCAGGCCGTGCTGTCCTCCACCCGCAAGCCCGATGAGCCCGAGGCCGACCTGCCGGTGATGCTGCGCAGCGCCGGCGCGCTGTGGGGCCGCGGCATCGAGATGGCCTGGCCGGCGCTGCGCGGGCCGGCTGCCCGCCGCCGCACGCCGCTGCCCACCTACGCCTTCGATCACGAGCGGCACTGGATCGAGCCGGGCCGCGTCACCCTGGCCGAGACCGCGCCGGCGGGCACGGCGCCCGCGGCCGGTGATTCGCTGCAGCGCCTGCCGCGCATGGACGACTGGTTCCACGCCGGTGGCTGGCAACCCGTGCCCTTGCCCACGTCCGCCGCTGCGGCCGAGGGGCCCTGGCTGGTGGTCGGCAGCGGCGGCGCGCTGGGCGCGGCCCTGCTGCGCGCACTGTCGGCGCAGGGCGGCGCCGTGGTCGCCGCCTCGCACGGCGCCGCCTTCGGCCGCCGCGACGCCACGCATTACGAGGTGAACCCCGACGAGCCCGGCGACTTCGTGCAGTTGTTCGAGCACCTGGAGCGCGACCAGATGCTGCCTCGGCAGATCGTCCACCTGGGCGCGCTCGATGCGTCCGGCGCCGAAGGCGACTACGCCACCGTGCGTCGGGGCGGCTTCGACAGCCCGGTGCTGCTCGCCCGCGCGCTGCAGCAACTGGACATCGATCGGCCCATCCAGCTGACGCTGGTCTCGGCCGGCAGCCAGGCACCGGCGGGCGGCCGGGTGCTGGCGCCGCAGCAGGCGCTGGCGATGGGGCCGGTGCGGGTCATCCCGCGCGAGCTGCCGCAGGTGCGCACCCGGCTGGTGGACCTGGATCCGGCGGTCAATGCGTCCGACTCCGCCGCCCAGCTGCTGTCGGAAGTGGCAGCCGCTGCCCCCGGCGACCTGAGCGCCTGGCGCCAGGGCCAGCGCTGGCAGCCGCAGGCCAGCCGGCCGGCGGTGCAGGGCGGTGCCGGTGCGCGGCTGCGGGAGGGCGGGGTGTACCTCATCACGGGCGGCCTGGGCGGCATCGGCCTGGAGCTGGCCGAGTTCCTGGCCCGCCGCTACGGGGCTCGCCTCGCGCTGGTCAGCCGGCGCCAGGCGCCGCCGCGGGCCGACTGGGCGGCACGGTCCGCGAACAAGAACGGTTCTTCCGCGGCCAGGCTGGCAGGCCGCCTGGCGGCCATCGAGCAGGCGGGCGGCCAGGTGCGCTGCTTCAGCGCCGACGCCACCGACCGCGCCCGCATGGCGCAGGTGCTGGCCGATTGCCGGCGCGAGTGGGGTGCGCTCGACGGCGTGTTCCATGCGGCCGGCGAGCTGGCCGACGGGCCGCTGGGCAGCAAGCCCATCGGCGACATGCACCGCCTGATGGCGGCCAAGGCCGAGAGCGCGCAGGTGCTGCACGAGCTGCTGCCGCCGGGCGAGCTGGGGCTGTTCGCGGTGTTCTCGTCCACCAGCGTCGAACTCGGCCCGCCGGGCCAGGTGGACTATGTCGCGGCCAACGCGATGCTGGAGGCGCTGGCCCTGTCGCGGCCCGACGGCCTGGTGCTGCGCTGGGGCGTGTGGGCGGACATCGGCATGGCGGCGCGCGCCGCAGGCCAGGGTGAGTTGCAGGCGCCGGCCGGCGAGGTGGTCCATCCCCTGCTGGGCGTGCGCGCCGATGCCGAGGGCGCGGTGGTGTTCGAGGCGGTGTACGACCCGGCCTCCCTGTGGGTGCTGGACGAGCACCGGGTGGCCGGACACCCCGTGCTGCCGGGCACGGCCTACATCGAGATCGCGCGCGCCGCCTTCGCGGCGCTGCAGCCGGGCCAGCCGCTGGAGCTTCGCTCGCTGTCCTTCGAGGAGGCCATGAGCTTCGACGCGGCGCCGCGCCGCGTTCAGGTGCGGCTGCGGCCCGACGGCGAAGGCCACGAATTCCTGGTGCGCAGCCGCGCCGCCGGGGACGCCGGCTGGACCGAGCACGTGCACGCGGCCCTGGCCGGTGCGACCGAGCCGGTGGCCGCGGGCGGGCCGGTCGCCGGCCCGTGGCAGCCCGGGCGTGCGCCCCAGGCGCGCAGCCCGGTGCTGGCCTTCGGCCCGCGCTGGGGCAACCTCGCGCGCATGCGCCTGGCGCAGCGTTCCGCGGTGGCCGAGCTCGAGTTGCCGGCCGGCTTCGAGGGCGACCTGCAGGCCTGGGCCTGCCACCCGGCCCTGGTCGACATGGCGGCCACGTTCGGCCTGCACCTGCTCGAAGAAGCCGAGCGCGAGCAGCGCCTGTGGGTGCCCGTGTCGGTGGACCGCATTCGCCTGTCCGCGCCCTTGCCCCGGGCCTTCACCAGCCGGGTCGAGCTGCAGGGCCGTCCCGGCCACGGCATGGCCTCGTTCGACGTGCAACTGCACGGCCCCGACGGATCGCCGCTGGCGAGCTTCGAGGGCTTCACCCTGCGTGCCATCGACCCGGCGGTGCTGTCGCTGCCGCGCAAGGCCGCTGCCACCCCGCGGCCCGGCGGGCTGGCCGAGGCCATGCGCGCCTGCGGCATCCGCGCGCAGGACGCACCGGCCGTGTTCGAGCGGGTGCTCGCCACGCCGGGCGCGGTGCTGACGGTGTCGTCGCTGGACCTGGCCCAGGTCGGCCGTGCATTGCAGGCGCCGGCCCGCCGGACGACCGCGTCGGCGTCCCCGTCCGCGCCATCCGGCGCGGCGGACGGCGAAGGCGGCTCGCTCACGGCGATGGAACAGGCGCTGGCCCAGGTCTGGCGCGAGCTGCTGGGGGTGGAGCAGATCGGTCGCGACGACGACTTCTTCGCCCTCGGCGGCCATTCACTGGTGGCGGTGCGACTGTTCGCGCGCATCCGCAAGCAGTTCGGCGCCGACCTGCCGCTGGCCACGCTGTTCGAGGCGCCCACGCTCGGCCGGCTGGCCGCCCTGGTTGCTGAAGCCCGGCCCGAGCAGGCATCGGCCCTGGAGGCGCAAGCCCGCCCCGCGACGGCCGCGCCGGCCCCCGAGGCCGCGGCGCGCACGGCAGCTCCATCGAACGTGATCCCGCTGGGCAAGCGGGCCTGGTCGCCGCTGGTGGAGATCTGCAAGGGCCAGCCGGATCGCCGGCCGTTGTTCTGCGTGCATGGCGCGGGCGGCAACGTGCTCAATTTCAAGCTGATCTCCGACCGGGTGGGCAGCGACCAGCCTTTCTTCGGCCTGCAGGCGCAGGGCGTGGACGGGCGGCTGCCGCCACTGGAGACGATCGAGGCCATGGCCACCCAGTACGTTCAGGCCATCCGAGCGGTCAAGCCCGAGGGGCCATACCGCCTGGCCGGCTACTCGGGCGGCGGCCTCATCGCCTACGAGATGGCGCAGCAGCTGCGCGCCGAGGGGGTTGAGATCGAGCTGCTGCTGATGATCGACACCCTCTCGCCCGAGGCCGCGCGCGAGCCGGTGCCCTTCCTGCGGCGCTTCTGGCTCATGCGCAAGTGGTCGCTGAAGTTCCTGATGGATTGGCCCGCCCGCCGCCGCCGCGGCCGCGAGATGGAGGTGCGCTACACCCAGGCGCTGGAGCGGCTGGCCCGTGGCGAGCCGTTGCCGCCGGAGCTGGTGGACTTCCACCTGTTCCGCAACTTCGTGCAGGCGCAAGCCCGCTACGAGGCGCAGGCCTATCCCCATGAGGTGGTGCTGTTCAGGGCTCGCGACAGTGAGAACCAGTACCTGCAGGCCGGCGAGCGCCTGGGCTGGGAGCGGCACGTGAGCGGGCCCATGCGGGTGTTGCGCATCGACGGGTCGCACTTCTCGATGATGAGCGAGCCGGGGCTGACGCAGCTGGCCGAGGGCATCCGCGACGAGATGGCGCGGCTGGACACGGGCGTGTTGCCCAAGCGCAAGCCGCAGCGGGTGGGAGGGGTGCGGGGCTGGCTGAAGCTGCTGGCGCGGTAGGGCCTGTGGCCGGGCAGAGCTCCCGCGGTCTTGTCTCCTCGGTTCGCCCCGAGCTTGCCCTTCCCCCGTTCACCCTGAGCTTGTCGAAGGGCCCGCGCCCCCCATCCGTTCACCCTGAGCTTGCCGAAGGGCCCGCGCCCCCCATCCGTTCGCCCTGAGCTTGTCGAAGGGCCCGAGGCACGGTGCTGCCGGAGTAAGTCTCACTGAATCAGTTTTTGTAGCAGTCGCCGCGTGTCGGGATTTCGCCCCGGCGGGCGAGTCCCTTTCTTTGTCTCGCCAAAGAAAGGAACCAAAGAAAGGCGACCCCACTGTCTGCGTCCCTCGACGCCCTGCGGGCGCCGAGGGCAACCTGCGGTGCTCGGACGGCGGGGGAAGCGCAGAAACTCGCCCCTGCGGGGCTCAGACAGTCTGCGCTTCTTTTTCCCCGCCGCCCTGCGCTCCTCGGCGCAGCCACAGGGGATTTTCTTCACGGGCCATCGCTGCGCTCGGCCCCGCACTCGGCGCGTATTGCGGTCGCAAGACCTTGATTCCGGCCGCCGCCCTGCCTTGCGGTATGTTCCCGCGCATGACCGCCGTACCCCACCTTCCTCCCCGTTTCTGGCATCTGGGCTGGCGCACCCTCTGGCGTGACCTGCGCGCCGGCGAGCTGCGGCTGGTGATCGTGGCGGTGATGCTCGCGGTGGCGGCACTCACCGCGGTCGGCTTCTTCGCCGACCGGCTCAAGGGCGGGCTGGAGCGTGACGCTCGCCAGCTCATCGGCGGCGACGCGGTCGTGTCCAGCGACCAGCCGGCGCCTGCCGCGTTCGCCGGCAAGGCGGCCGAACTGGGCTTGCAGGCCGTGCGCACCCTCAACTTCCCCACCATGGCGCGCGCACCCGATGCGCAGGGCGGCGCGGCGCGGCTGGTGGCGCTGAAGGCGGTGGCACCCGGGTATCCGCTGCGCGGCCGTCTGCAGACGGCGCCGGCGCCTGGCGCGCCGGCCGAGCCGACCCGGGATATCCCGGCGCCGGGTGAGGCCTGGGTCGATCCGGGGCTGCTCGACGCGCTGTCGCTGAAGGTCGGCGATCCGCTGCTGCTGGGCGACGCCCAGCTGCGCATCGGCCGCGTGATCCTGGTCGAACCCGACCGGGGGGCCGGCTTCATGAGCTTCGCGCCGCGCGTGATGCTCAATGAAGCCGACCTGGCGGCCACGGCCCTGGTGCAGCCGGCCAGCCGCGTGCGTTACCGGCTGGCGGTGGCGGGCGCCGACCCGTCCGTCGACCGCTTCGTCGAGTGGGCCGGGCAGCAGCTGGAATCGGGCGAGCAGCGCGGCATGCGGCTGGAGGCGCTGCAGTCCGGCCGGCCGGAGATGAGCCAGACGATGGACCGGGCCGAGAAATTCCTCAACCTGGTGGCGCTGCTGGCGGCGCTGCTCAGTGCGGTGGCGGTGGCGCTGGCCGCGCGCGGTTTCGCCAACCGGCACCTCAACGACTGCGCCATGCTGCGCGTGCTGGGCTTGAGCCAGCGCAGCATCGCCTGGGCCTATGCCACCGAGTTCGCGCTGGTCGGCCTGGCCGCCAGCCTGCTGGGCGTGGCGCTGGGCTTCGCGGTGCATTTCGTCTTCGTGCTGCTGCTGGCGGGCCTGGTCGAGACGGCGCTGCCGGCGCCGGGCTTGTGGCCGGCGGCCTTCGGCCTGGGCATGGGGCTGACCCTGCTGTTCGCGTTCGGCCTGCCGCCGGTGCTGCAACTGGCGCGGGTGCCACCGCTGCGGGTGATCCGGCGCGACCTGGGGGGACTCAAGCCGGCGTCGGCCGCGGTGCTGGGCGTGGGCGTGGTGGGCTTCGCCGTGCTGCTGCTGGCCGCCAGCAGCGACCTGAAGCTGGGTGGGATCGCGGTGGGCGGTTTCGCCGGCGCGGTGCTGCTGTTCGCCGGCCTGAGCTGGGTGGCGGTGAAGCTGCTGCGGGTGGCGGTGAACGAAAACACCGCGCCGCGCTGGCTGGTGCTGGCCACCCGACAGATCTCGGCCCGGCCGGCCTACGCGGTGGTGCAGGTGAGCGCGCTGGCCGTGGGGCTGTTGGCGCTGGTGCTGTTGGTGCTGCTGCGCACGGACCTCGTGGCCAGCTGGCGCGCGGCCACGCCGCCCGATGCGCCGAACCGGTTCGTGATCAACGTGATGCCCGAGCAGGAGCAGGCTTTCCGGCAGACGCTGCGCGAGGGTGGCGTCTCGCGCCTCGACTGGTATCCGATGTTCCGCGGGCGGCTGGTGGCGGTGAACGACCAGGCGGTCTCGGTCGACGACTTCGGCGAGGACCGGGCGCGCCGGCTGGTGGACCGCGAGTTCAACCTGTCGCACAGCGCCGAGCAGCCGCCGCACAACCAGATCGTGGCCGGGCGCTGGCAGCCGGAGGAGGCCGGGGCGGTGAGCGTGGAGGAGGGACTGGCCGAGACGCTGGGCCTGAAGCTGGGCGACGTGCTGCGCTTCGACATCGGCGGCATGACGTCCGAAGCCCGCATCACCTCGCTGCGCAAGGTGGACTGGGGATCGATGCGGGCCAATTTCTTCGTGATGTACCCGCTGAGCCGAATGTCCGACGTGCCGGTCACCTACATGGGCTCGTACCGCGCGCCCGACCGGCCCGGCTTCGACAACGCGCTGGTGAGGGCCTTTCCCAACGTCACCAATGTCGACATGACCGCCACCATCATGCAGGTGCAGGGCGTGCTGGACCAGGTGATCCGCGCCGTCGAGTTCCTGTTCGGGTTCACGCTGGCCGCCGGGCTGGTGGTGCTGTTCGCGGCCGTTACGGCCACCCGCGAGGAGCGGGCGCGCGAGTTCGCGATCATGCGGGCGGTCGGCGCGCGCGGCTCGCTGCTGCGGCAGGTGCAGCGGGCGGAGCTGGCGGGGGTCGGGCTGCTGGCCGGCTTCCTGGCCAGCCTGGTGGCTACGGGCGTGGGCTGGGCGCTGGCGTATTTCGTGTTCGACTTCACCTGGCGCGCCTCGCCCTGGGTGCCGCTGCTGGGCACCCTGGCCGGGGCGGTCCTGGCGCTGGCAGCAGGCTGGTGGGGCCTGCGCGAGGTGCTCCGGCGGCCGGTGGTGGCGACGCTGCGGCAGGCGGCGGAGTGAGGTTGCGCCGTACCAGGGTACGCAATCCTTGAGAAAATCAGGCAAGATCTTTCTATAGAAAGGGGTTGCCCATGAAGCCTCAAGCCGCTCCGCAGGTCGTCGCCCCCGAGTTCGTCCTGGCCAAAGCCACGACCCGTGCCGCTGAACTGCTGGGCCTGTCGGGCGCGGCACTGGGCCGTGTCATCGGGATGAGCGAGCCCACCGTCTCGCGCATGGTTCACGGACTGCGCGGGATCGACCCGCATTCGAAACAGGGCCAGCTCTCGCTGCTGCTGGTTCGCGTTTACCGCTCGCTCGATGCCCTGGTGGGGACCAACGGGCAGCAGCGCATGGCCTGGATGCGCAGCTACAACCAGGCCCTGGGTGGCGTGCCCGCAGCGCTGATCGAGCGCCCCGAGGGCCTGGTCGCCACCCTCGATTACCTCGATGGCATGCGCGCTCCCGCATGACCGCAACCCGGTGGACTCCCGACTGGTTCGACCAGGGCGTCGCGCGCCAGTCCATGGTGGCCTGGCGGGGCGTGGAAGCCCAGCATGTGCTGTCCACGACGCGGCTGGTCGATGACCTGCACGAGCACGAGGTTCTCGAAGGCATGCTGGAAGCGAGCAAGCCACCGGCCCCGGTGATGCGGGGGCACAAGCATTACCTGATCTACACCCCGTTCCGGTACCGGCCCAGGCACCCCAGCCGGTTCAGGCGGGCTGGCTCGCGCGGGCAGTGGTACGGGGCCGAGGAGCTTTACGCGGCCTGCGCCGAGGTCGCGTACTGGCGGCATCGCTTCGTGATGGACAGCCAGGGCCTGGCCGATGAAGACGTCCTGACCGCGCACACCTTCTTCCAGGGGGCGATCGACGGCGTGGCGATCGACCTGACGGTGCCTCCGTGGGTCGGCGCGCGGGATGCCTGGACGCTCGACCAGGACTACACCCACACCCATGCGGTTGCCGAGGCGGCGGCCGAGCGGCGGGTGCAGTGGATCCGCTACGAATCGGTGCGTGCACCCGGCCGTCGCTGCGCGGCGGTGCTGGACGTGGAAGCCGTCGACCTCGTGGCCAACGGCACCACGCAGCAGACCTGGCAGTGCAAGGCCAACCGCGCCACGGTCATGATGCTGCACGACCAGGATCGCCACAGCTGGACGTTCTGAAACCGGTCTTACGGCAGTTCGGCCGCCCTCATCCGCCCCACGATCACGTTCGCCCGGTTGGCCAGGTAGGCCGAGTTCGGCACCTTCTCGAAGTAGCGCGGCCGCGGCAGCATCACGGCCAGCCGCGCGGCCTCGTAGGGCGTGAGGCGGTCCGCGCCCTTGCGCCAGTAGTGCCGGGCGGCGGCTTCGGCGCCGAACACGCCTTCGCCCCATTCGACGCTGTTGAGGTAGATCTCCAGGATGCGTTCCTTGCCCAGCAGCTGCTCCAGCGCCAGGGTGAGCACCATCTCCTGGGCTTTGCGCAGCAGGGTGCGCTCGCCCGAGAGCAGCAGGTTCTTGGCCAGCTGCTGGCTGATGGTGGAGCCGCCGACGATGCGCGGCGGCCGGGCCCGGCCGGGGCGAGCTTGCGCCAGGCGGGCGGCGCGTTCCTCGGCCTGCGCATTGCGCTCCCAGGCTTTCTCGATGGCTTCCCAGTCCAGCCCGTCGTGGTTGGCGAAGCCGTCGTCCTCGGCGGCCACCACCGCGCGCTTGAGGTGCGGGGAGATGCGCTCGTACGGCACCCATTGCTGGCGCCAGCGCAGGCGCTGGTTGCCGGTGGCGAGGCGCCAGGCTTCGGAGCGCTGGAAGCTGGTGGACTGCGGATCGACCAGCGCCATCAGCGCGATGCGGCCGACGAAGAACAGCTGCAGCCCCAGGAAGGCCACGACCGCCAACAGCAGCCAGCGCCGCAGCGGCTTCCAGTTCATGCGCCGGCTGGCGCCAGCAGCTGGCGCAGCTCGTGCAGCACCTGGGCGGCTGGCGGACGCAGGCCGCGCCAGATGGAGAAGGACTCGGCCGCCTGTTCGACCAGCATGCCCAGCCCGTCGCGGGGCACGCCGCCATGGCGCCGCGCCCAGTCGAGGAAACCCTGGGCGGCGGGGCCGTACATCATGTCGATGGCGAGTCCGCCCTCGCGCAGCACGCGGCCGGACACCGGCACCGCGTCGCCACCGAGGCTGCTGGCGGTGCCGTTGATGACGATGTCGTGTGGCCGGTCCACCGCGTCCAGGGGCAGGGCGTCGAGCCGCACGCCACGGCGTGCGGCGAGGTCCTGGTGGCGCGTGACCAGCAGCTGGGCGTTGGCCAGGGTGCGGTTGGTGACGGTGAGCCGCGCCGGGTTGGCTTCGATCAGCGGACCCAGCACGCCCGCGGCCGCGCCGCCGGCGCCGACCAGCAGCACGTGGGCGCCGGCGAGGTTCACGCCCGCGTGGTGCTCGATGTCGCGCACCAGGCCCACGCCGTCGGTGTTGTCCCCGCGTGGCGGGGCTTGCGGCCCGTCGAAGACCAGGGTGTTGCAGGCACCGGCCAACTCGGCGCGGGCACTGAGCTCGCCCGCGCACAGCGCGGCGGCCTCGAACTTGAACGGCACGGTGACGTTGCAGCCGCGACCGCCGGCTCCACGAAAGGCATGCACCGCATCGGGGAAGCCGTCGGCCGGCACCAGCAGGGCGCGGTACTCGAGCGACTGGCCGGTCAGTTCGGCGAAGCGGGCGTGGATCCAGGGCGAGCGGCTGTGGGCCACCGGGTTGCCCATCACGGCATAGGAGTCAGGCGCCATGGAAAGTCTGTCCTAACGGTTCGACAGCTGGGTCTCCAGCGTTTCCTCGCGGGTGAATCGAAAGCGCGAAACCACCACGATCTGGTCGGCCCGCGCGCGCATGCCGCCGTTGAACGAGCCGAAAGGGCTGGCAGCCCGGGCGATACCGATGGCCCGGCGATCGAGCGTGCCGTTGCCGGAGCTTTGCACCACCTCGGCGGCCAGCATGCGGCCGTCGTGGTTGACGGTGAGCAGCATGGTGAGTTCGCCGTAGAGCTTCTGGCCGGCCAGCTCGGGGAAGTCGCGGGTGCCGCGGTCTTCGATGCGGCGGCGCAGCGCGTCGTAGTAGACGGCGTACACCTCTTCGCGGGTGGACGGGCTCACGTAGCGCTTCTTGGGCCGCGCGTTTTCTTCGTTGATGCGGCGCTCGATCTCGGCCAGCAGCTGCAGCAGCTGGCGCCGCTTTTCCTCGCGGGCCTGGGCCGTGGCGTCGCGTGCGTCGCGGCGCGGATCGGCCGGGGGCAGGGCGGCCAGCATGCGGTGCACCTGCGTGAGCAGCTGGGTCTGCTGGTCCTGCATGGCTTCGACCTTGGCATGCGCGTCCTCGGAGGCGTCGCCCACCGCGGACAGGGCCGAGGGCGGCAGTGGCGAGGTGGCCCGGCCTCGCTCGGCTTCGCCGCCGCCGGCCAACGCGAACTGCGCGATGGCCTGGGCCTTCTCGGGGCGCTCGCTGCTGCGGGCGTTGACCAGCACCACTTCGAGGGGCGTGTCCTGGAACACGCGGTTGAACGCCTCGGGATCGACGATGCGCACGGTGAGCAGGGCCGCGTGGACGGCCAGCGACACGCCCAGGGCGATCTGCAGGGTGCTCAGCTGCTTGAGGTTCACGGAGCGGGATTATCCGTGGCGCCCGGCTCCTCGCTGAGGTCGACGGCGATGGCGAGGGGGCCGGCCACCGTTTCTTCTTCCGCACTGTCGTCCGGCGCCGACACGGGGGCCGCCTCGGCCTGCAGCCGTTCGGTCACGGTGCCGTGCACGTCGAGGGCGATCTCGTCGATGTCGCCCAGCTTCACCCGCACGCGGCTGCCGCGGGGCAGGTCGGACGCGCCCATCACCGGCAGCACCAGCGGCAGTTCGTCGGCGCGCACCAGTCCTTCCTTGATGACGGAGGCGGTGAGTTCGGTGAGGCCCTGCTGCTTGAGGTATTTGAGCGTCCAGAAGCGCTCCATGCCGGCCTGGTAGCCGTTGTAGGCGCTGTAGGCCGCATCGAAGCCGGAGATGATGGAGAACAGCTCGGCGTCCTTCGGCTTGAAGGGCGCCACCAGCGCCGCGGTGCGGCCATGGCGTGCGGCCGCGATGATCTGCCACTGGTTCACCAGGTCGGTGTAGCGGCGCAGGGGCGAGGTGCTCCAGGCGTAGCACTTGACGCCGATGCCGGCGTGGGGCGCCGCCTTGGTGCCCATGCGCACCTTCACGCCCGGGGCCAGGCTGGCCTGGCTGCGGTAGATGGCCGGCACGCCCAGCTCGGCCAGCCATTGGCCCCAGCTGCTGTTGGCCAGGATCATGGCCTCGGCCACGATCAGGTCCAGCGGCGCGCCGCGCCGGCGCACCGTGATGGCCACGGTCTCGTCGCCGCGCGGCTCGTCGTGCACGCCCTCCAGGCGGAAGTTGTAGTCGGGCCGGGTGAAAGTCTCGGGCTTGCCGCGCACCACCTCGCGCTGCGCCTTCAGGTGGCGAGCCAGGCGGTACAAAAAGGACAGCGGCTCGCGCAGGCGGGCGACTTCCTCGGCGGCATCGTTGTGGTGGCTTTCCGCGTCCTGCAGCCACGCCTCGGTGATGACGTCGTCGAGCCGGTCATGGCGCAGGTTCAGGGCCACGCGCACGCGCTCCAGGCGCGTTTCGGTGGATGTCACCGACAAGGTCGGTTCGTCGAAGGTGACGTAGAGCGAGACCGCCGGGCAGTCGCGCCCGGCTTCGAGCGTGTACGCCTGCACCACGTCGTCGGGCAGCATGGTGATCTTGTGCCCCGGCATGTACACCGTGGACAGCCGCTGGCGCGCGATCTGGTCGAGCGGACTGGCCGGCTTGAGGGCCAGGCCGGGTGCGGCGATGTGGATGCCCACGGTGACGCTGCCCGAGCCCAGGCCCTGCACCGACAGCGCGTCGTCGATCTCGGTGGTGCTGGAGTCGTCGATGGACCAGGCCTCGGCCGGCGCGAGCGGCAGTTCCTCGGCAACGGCCGGCACGGCCACCGGGGGGAAGCCCGTCCCTTTGGGGAAATAGTCGAACAGGAAGCGCTTCCAGTGGAACTGGTAGGGCGACTCGATCGCCCCGGCCTTCTGCAGCAGCGCCAGCGGGGCCAGGTGCGTGTGGCGCGCGGCCTCGACCACCGCCTTGTATTCCGGCGCGTTCTTGTCGGGCTTGAACAGGATGCGAAAGAGCTGCTCGCGCACGGCCGGCGGGCAGCTGCCGGCGGACAGCTCGGCGGCCCAGGCATCGATCTGGGCCTGCACCTGCTTTTTCTTCTCGATGGCGGCCAGGGCCTGCTGCACGATCTCGGCCGGCGCCTTGCGGAACCGCCCCTTGCCGGCACGCCGGAAATAGTGGGGCGCCTCGAACAGCCGAAACAGGGCGGCGACCTGCTGCGCCACGTCGGCCTTGTCGCTGAAGTAATCGCGGGCCAGGTCGGCGAAGCCGAATTCCTCGTCGGGCGCGAACTCCCAGGCGAGGTCGAGTTCGATCTCCTGGGCGATGGTCTGCGCCTGGGTCACCAGCTCGGCCGGCTGTGGCTTGTCGAACCGGATCAGGGCGCTGGTCGCCTTGACCTTCACGCGCTTGCCGGAGTCCAGCTCCACCTGAACGGACGCGTCGGCTTCGGACAGGATGCGGCCGGCCTGGAACTTTCCGGCTTCTTCGAACAATAGAAACATCGCCGGATTGTCTCAGGCCGGCTCCAGCCCCAGGAAGCCCAGCACCTCCCCGAGGTGGGCCTGTTCGAAGTCCGACAGCGCGTGGTCGCCGCCTTCGAGCAGCTTGATGCGGGCGCCGGCGTAGCGGGCGCTCATCTCGCGCCAATCCAGCACCTCGTCGCCCTTGGCGATCACCGCGAAATAGTTCGCAGGATGAGCGAGCGATGGGACTTCCATCCCGCGCAGCTCGTCGACATGGCGCGCCTCGAAGCGAAAGAGCGTGCCGGGATCGTGCCAGGCGGCCTGCTCCCCGATCTGGCTGGCCAGGTCGCGCGCGGGATGGACCGCGGGATTGAGCAGCACCGCGCGGCAGCCGCGAGCCTCGGCCAGGACGGTGGCGTAGAAGCCGCCGAGCGAAGAACCGATCACGCCCATGGTCGCCGCCGGCCAGTCGGACGTGCCCTGGCGCAGCATGGCCATCGCTTCGCGCGGGGAGGGCGGCAGTTGCGGGCACCACCAGCGCTGCAAGGGGGCGTGCAGGCGCGGCACCTGTTGCGCCACCAGCATCGCCTTGGCCGAAAGAGGCGAGGAGCGGAATCCGTGCAGGTACAGCAGGTGGGTGACCGGGTCGGATGGGCTCATGGGGTCATGATGCCCGAGGCGATAATCGCGCCCCTATGTCAGCCGTGTTCGAGAAGCCCCCGCTGTGGCGCCGCACCCTGCCCCTGCTGCAGGGGTTCGACGGGCCCTTGGCCTTCGCGGTGTTCCTGCTGGCGTGCGCCGGGCTGGTGGCGATGTTCTCCTCGGGGTTCGATCACGGCACCCGGTTCGTGGACCACGGCCGCAACATGCTGATCGCCGGCTTCGTGATGTTCGTGGTGGCCCAGGTGCCACCGCAGCGGCTGATGTCGCTGGCCGTTCCGCTGTACGTGCTGGGGGTGTCGCTGCTGGTGGCGGTGGCGCTGTTCGGCATCACCAAGAAAGGGGCCCGGCGCTGGATCAACCTGGGGGTGGTGATCCAGCCCAGCGAGATCCTCAAGATCGCCACGCCGCTGATGCTGGCCTGGTGGTTCCAGAAGCGGGAAGGGCACCTGCGGCCCTTCGATTTCGCCGTGGCTTTCGCGCTGCTGCTGTTGCCCGTGGGCCTCATCATGAAGCAGCCCGACCTGGGCACCTCGCTGCTGGTGGGCGCGGCCGGGCTGGCGGTGATCTTCTTCGCCGGCCTTCCGTGGCGCCTGATCCTGCCGCCGGTCGCGCTCGCGGTGGTGGGCATCCTGCTGGTGGTCCTCTTCGAGCCGCAACTGTGTGCCGCGGGCAATCGCTGGCCCGTACTGCACGACTACCAGCAGCAGCGCATTTGCACCTTGCTCGACCCGTTCAAGGATCCACTCGGCAAGGGCTTCCACATCATCCAGGGCATGATCGCCATCGGCTCGGGCGGCCTGTTCGGCAAGGGCTTCATGCAGGGCACGCAAACGCACCTGGAGTTCATTCCCGAGCGCACGACCGATTTCATCTTTGCGGCCTTCTCGGAGGAATTCGGACTGGTCGGCAACCTGCTGCTCATCGCCGGCTTCGTCTTCCTGATCCTGCGCGGGCTGGCGATCGCGCTCGAGGCGTCGACGCTGTTCTCGCGCCTGCTGGCCGGTTCGGTGACCCTGATTTTCTTCACGTACGCCTTCGTGAACATGGGCATGGTCAGCGGCATCCTGCCGGTGGTGGGCGTGCCGCTGCCCTTCATCAGCTACGGCGGCACCGCCATGGTCACGCTCGGGCTCGCGCTCGGCATCCTGATGTCGGTGGCCAAGGCCCGGCGATTGGTGCAGAGCTAGCCTTCGGCTGCTCATAGGGAATACCAGACGTCTCCCGCTGTTCTTCCGTTCTCCCTGCCCCCTAAGCCCGAAGCCCTAGTCCCTAGAATGCCCCAATGATTTCCCGCGAACCCACTCTCGAACGGCTGGAGACCGCCCGGCGCATGCTGCTGGAGCCCTTCGGCCTGGATGAAACCCACCTGCTGCGGGCATTGGCCGAAATCGCCGCGCACCAGATCGATGACGCCGACCTGTACTTCCAGTACACGCGGTCGGAGGGTTGGAGCCTGGAGGAGGGGATCGTCAAGACCGGCAGCTTCAGCATCGACCAGGGGGTGGGCGTGCGGGCGGTCAGTGGCGAGAAGACCGCCTTCGCCTATTCGGACGACATCTCCGAGGCCTCGCTGCTCGATGCCGCGCGCACCGTGCGCACCATCTCGGCGGCCCGTCGCGGCGGCCGGGTCAAGGTGCCCTCGCGCAAGGTGGCCTCCAGTCGCTCCCTCTACGAGGGGCTCGACCCGATCGCCACGCTGGACAGCACGGAGAAGGTCCAGTTGCTGGAAAGAGCGGAGAAGCTGGCGCGCGCCAAGGACCCGCGCATCGTGCAGGTCATGGCCGGCCTGGCCAGCGAATGGGACGTTGTGCTGGTGGCGCGGGCCGACGGCACGGTGGCCGCCGACGTGCGCCCGCTGGTGCGGATGTCGCTGACCGTCATTGCCGAGCAGAACGGCCGCCGCGAGGTCGGCTCCTTCGGTGGCGGTGGCCGCTTCGGGCTGGGTTATTTCAGCGACGAGGTGGTCACCGAGTACGTGGACGCCGCCTGCCGCGCCGCCCTGACCAACCTCGAGTCGCGCCCCGCCCCGGCTGGCGAGATGACCGTGGTGCTGGGCTCGGGCTGGCCGGGCATCCTGCTGCACGAGGCCATCGGCCACGGCCTGGAAGGCGACTTCAACCGCAAGGGCTCGAGCGCGTTCTCGGGCCGCATCGGCAAACGCGTGGCGGCCAAGGGCGTCACGGTGCTCGACGACGGCACCATCTCCGACCGGCGCGGCTCGCTCAACATCGACGACGAGGGCAATGCCAGCCAGCGCAACGTGCTGATCGAAGACGGCATCCTGCGCGGCTACATCCAGGATTCGCTCAACGCCCGCCTGATGGGCGTGGCGCCCACCGGCAACGGTCGCCGCGAAAGCTATGCGCACGTGCCGATGCCGCGCATGACCAACACCTACATGCTGGGAGGCGAGAAGTCCCCGGACGAGATCGTGGCCAGCATCAAGAAGGGCCTGTACGCCACCAACTTCGGCGGCGGCCAGGTCGACATCACCTCGGGCAAGTTCGTGTTCTCGGCCAGCGAGGCCTTCTGGGTCGAGAACGGCAAGATCCAGTACCCCGTGAAGGGCGCGACCATCGTCGGCAACGGTCCCGATGCACTGACCCGCGTCACCATGATCGGCGACGACATGCGGCTGGATTCGGGCGTGGGCACCTGTGGCAAGGAAGGCCAGAGCGTGCCGGTCGGCGTCGGCCAACCCACGCTGCGCATCGACGGCCTGACCGTGGGCGGCACCGGCGGCTGAGAAAAGAGCGTTCTTACCCTGTGCTACATTTGCCGCCGATGCCCCGCAGCCGCTTTTTCTTTTTTGGCTACTTTTGGTTTTTCTCCAGCCCCGGCGGCCGAGAGATCTGCGCGTAGCCCCAGACAAGAAGCGCAAGAAATCCCGAGAAGACCGCCGGACCCCCGGCGGTTTTTTTTCGCCCACCGTCCAGAAACCCAGCAAGGAGCGATCGATGTCCGTCAATTCCCAACCCGCCGGCGATGACTGGCGTCCGCACCCCGTCGACAAGACCAGCCGCACCGACGACGAACGCATCAAGGACATCACCGTGCTGCCGCCGCCCGAGCACCTGATCCGCTTCTTCCCCATCCGGGGTACGGCGGTCGAGCAGCTCATCACGGATACGCGCCGTCGCATCCACGACATCATGGCCGGCACCGCCGACCGGCTGCTGGTGATCATCGGACCCTGCTCCATCCACGATCCCAATGCCGCCCTCGAGTACGCCCGGCGGCTCAAGCCGGTGCGCGAGCAGCACCGTGACACGCTCGAGATCGTCATGCGGGTCTACTTCGAGAAGCCGCGTACGACCGTCGGCTGGAAGGGGCTGATCAACGACCCCTACCTGGACGAGAGCTTCCGCATCGACGAAGGCCTGCGCATCGCGCGGCAGCTGCTGATCGAGATCAACCGCCTGGGCCTGCCCGCGGGCAGCGAGTTCCTCGACGTCATCTCGCCGCAGTACATCGGCGACCTGATTTCCTGGGGCGCGATCGGCGCCCGCACGACCGAGAGCCAGGTGCACCGCGAACTGGCCTCGGGGCTGTCGGCGCCCATCGGCTTCAAGAACGGCACCGATGGCAACATCCGCATCGCCACCGACGCCATCCAGGCGGCCGCCCGCGGCCACCACTTCCTGTCGGTTCACAAGAATGGCCAGGTCGCGATCGTGCAGACCGAGGGCAACCGCGATTGCCACCTGATCCTGCGCGGCGGCAAGGCGCCCAATTACGACGCGCAAAGCGTCGCCACGGCGTGCCGCGAGCTCGAAGCCGCCGGCCTGCCGCCCCGGCTGATGGTCGACTGCAGCCACGCCAACAGCAGCAAGCAGCATGAGCGCCAGCTCGAGGTGGCGCGCGACATCGCCGGGCAGCTGGCGGGCGGCTCGCGCCAGGTGTTCGGCGTGATGATCGAGAGCCACCTGAACGCCGGCGCGCAGAAGTTCACGCCCGGCAAGGACGATCCGTCGGCGCTGGCCTTCGGCAAGAGCATCACCGATGCCTGCCTGGGCTGGGACGATTCGCTTCAGGCGCTGTCGGTGCTCTCCGATGCGGTGAAGGCGCGGCGCGGCTGATCGAGGTGGCGGCTCAAGCGGCGAGCGTTTCCAGCAGCTTGCCGTGGATGCCGCCAAAGCCGCCGTTGCTCATGCACAGCACCTGGTCGCCGGGGCGGGCGACGGCCCGGACCTGGGCCACCAGGTCGGCGACGGTGCCGGCCACCCGAGCCCGCTCGCCCATCGGCGCCAGCGCTTCGGCCGGGTCCCAGCCCAGTCCGCCGCTGTGGCAGAAGGCGAGGTCCGCCTGCTCCAGGCTCCAGGGCAGCTGGGCCTTCATGGTGCCCAGCTTCATGGTGTTGCTGCGGGGCTCGAACACGGCCAGGATGCGCTGGCCGGGCTGCAGCCGGCGACGCAGCCCATCGACCGTCGTGCGGATCGCCGTGGGGTGGTGGGCGAAGTCGTCGTACACGGCGATGCCGCGCACGGTGCCGCGCAGCTCCATGCGGCGGCGCACGTTACGGAAACTGCCCAACGCCTCGGCGGCGTGTTCGACCGGCACGCCCACATGATCGGCCGCTGCCGCAGCGGCCAGTGCATTGAGCTGGTTGTGCACGCCGCCCAGCTCCCAGCGCACCTGTCCCCGTGGCTCTCCGCGCTCCAGGATCTGGAACGATTCGGGTTCGCCGCGCGCACTGAAGTCGCTCACCGCGGCGCCGAAGCTGCGCACCTCGCTCCAGCAGCCGGCATGCAGCACCCGGGCCAGGCTCTCCTCCAGCCCGTTGACCACCACCCGGCCGCTGGCCGGCACCGTCCGCAGCAGGTGGTGGAACTGGCGCTCGATGGCGGCCAGGTCGTCGAAGATGTCGGCGTGGTCGAACTCCAGGTTGTTCAGGATGGCGGTTCGCGGCCGGTAATGGACGAACTTGCTGCGCTTGTCGAAGAAGGCGGTGTCGTACTCGTCGGCTTCGATGACGAAGCAGGAGCCGCTGCCCAGGCGTGCCGAGACGCCGAAGTCCACGGGCACGCCGCCGACCAGGAATCCGGGCTGCAAGCCGGCACGCTCCAGGATCCACGCCAGCATCGACGTGGTCGTCGTCTTGCCGTGCGTGCCCGCGACGGCCAGCACGTGCCGGCCCTGCAGCACGTGCTCCGACAGCCACTGCGGACCGCTGGTGTAGCGCTGGCCGGCGTCCAGGATCGCCTCCATCAGCGGGAACTTGGGTGAACCGTCGGGCAGGCGGGCGCGCGAAACGACGTTGCCCACCACCCAGACATCAGGCGCCAGGCTCATCTGGTCGTCCCCGAAGCCTTCGATCAGGTCGATGCCCAGCGCGCGCAGCTGGTCGCTCATGGGTGGGTAGACGCCGGCGTCGCAGCCGGTGACGCGGTGCCCGGCCTCGCGGGCGAGGGCCGCCAGGCCGCCCATGAAGGTGCCGCAGATGCCCAGGATGTGGATATGCATGGGCGCGGATTATGGAGGGGCTCCCGGCCCAGGCCCGCCGCGCGGCGGCATCGATCAGGGGACAATCCAGGTCCATGGAAAGCCTGAAGAACGAGATCGCCGCGACGGCCGCCCGGCTGGTCGTGGAGGAAGGGCTGGAGTGGGGCCCGGCCAAGCGGCGGGCGGTGCGGCAGATGGGGCTGGGCCCGCGCACCGCGCTGCCGGACAACGACGCGCTCGAGGACGCGGTGCGCGAATACCTGCAGTTGTTCTGCGCCGATACCCAACCCGCAGAACTGGCGGCGCTGCGCCGGCTGGCCGCCAGCTGGATGGAGCGCCTGGCGCCGTTCCGCCCCCACCTGTGTGGCGCGGTGTGGCACGGCACGGCGACGCGGCTGTCCGACATCTACCTGCAGTTGTTCTGCGACGACCCCAAGTCCGCCGAAATGGCCCTGATCGATCGTGGCGTGGACTACGAACCGCGCACCGTGCCGGGATTCACCGGCGAGCCGGTGGAGGCGCTCAGCCTGTCCAGCCGCTGCCCGGAATTGGGCGAGAACATCGGCGTGCACCTGCTCATCCACGATCACGACGACCTGCGGGGGGCCTTGCGGCCCGATGCGCGCGGGCGCCGGCCGCGGGGCAACCTGGACGACTTGCGCGCCCGCATGGCCGAGGAGGAGAGCCATGGCGCGCGCTGAGACCCGCCGCACGCTGCTGCTCGCTGGTGCGGGTGGGGTCGCGCTCCTGGCAGGCGGCGCCGTGGGCTGGAAGCGCTGGTCCGTCGGGACCGGTCAGGACGCGGTGCCGGCGGACTTCTGGACTCGCCGCTTCGAGGCACCGGCTGGCGGCATGCTGGACATGTCGAGCTTGCGCGGCAAACACCTGCTGGTGAACTTCTGGGCCACCTGGTGCCCGCCCTGCGTCGAAGAGATGCCGCTGCTCGATCGGTTCAGGAGTGAGCACGCCGGCAGCGGCTGGGAAGTGGTGGGCTTGGCGGTCGACCAAGCCCCGGCGGTACGAAAGTTCCTGTCCCGTACCCCGGTGAGTTTCCCCATTGGCCTGGCCGGCCTGGAAGGCACCGAGCTCGGCCGGACTTTCGGCAACCAGCACGGGGGTCTCCCGTTCACGGTCCTGGTGGGGCCGGACGGCCGGGTTCTGCAACGTAGAATCGGCCAGCTTTCGGCCGAGGAACTGTCCCGTTGGCGGGCACAAGCGTCGGTCTGACAATAGAAAAAGAACGCAATAAAGCGTAAGTAGCGGTGAATTGCGGTACATTCGCCGCTTTTCGTGCCTCGGAGCTCTCATGGACTTGCGCAAACTGAAGACGTTGATCGACCTCGTGTCCGAATCGAACGTCTCCGAACTGGAAATCACCGAGGCCGAGGGCAAGGTGCGGATCGTCAAGGGTCAGCCGCCGGTCTTCCAGATGCCCCCGCAGACCGTGCAGCTGGCGCAGCCCGCTCCCGCGGTCGCCGCGCCGCAGGCCGCTGCCGCGCCGGCACCAGCCCCCGAGGCGCCGGCCGGCCACACGGTCAAGTCGCCCATGGTGGGTACCTTCTATCGGTCGTCCAGCCCGGGCGCCAAGCCGTTCGTCGAGGTGGGCACCGCCGTCAAGGCGGGTGAGACGATCTGCATCATCGAGGCGATGAAGATCCTCAACGAGATCGAGGCCGACAAGGGCGGCACCATCACGCGGATCCTCTGCGAGAACGGACAACCGGTCGAGTATGGCCAGCCGCTTTTCGTGATCGAGTAAGCGGCCGATGTTCAAGAAGATCCTGATCGCCAACCGGGGCGAGATCGCACTGCGGATCCAGCGGGCCTGCCGCGAGTTGGGTGTCAAGGCCGTCATGGTCTATTCCGAGGCGGACCGCGAAGCCAAGTACGTCAAGCTGGCCGAGGAGGCCGTGTGCATCGGCCCGGCGCCCTCGCCGCAGAGCTACCTCAACATGCCCGCCATCATCTCGGCGGCGGAAGTGACCGACGCCGAGGCCATCCACCCCGGCTACGGCTTCCTGTCCGAGAACGCCGACTTTGCCGAGCGGGTCGAGAAAAGCGGTTTCCAGTTCATCGGCCCTTCCCCCGAGTCCATCCGGATCATGGGCGACAAGGTCTCGGCCAAGCAGGCCATGATCAAGGCCGGCGTGCCCTGTGTGCCGGGCTCGGAAGGCGAGTTGCCGGACGATCCTGCGCAGATCCGCCGCATCGCCCGCACCATCGGCTACCCGGTGATCATCAAGGCCGCCGGCGGCGGCGGCGGGCGCGGCATGCGCGTGGTGCACACCGAGGCCGCGCTGGTCAATGCGGTGCAGATGACCCGGGCCGAGGCGGGCGCCGCCTTCGGCAACCCGGCCGTTTACATGGAGAAGTTCCTCCAGAACCCCCGGCACATCGAGATCCAGGTGCTGGCCGACAAGCACCGCAACGCCGTCTACCTCGGCGAGCGTGACTGTTCCATGCAGCGGCGCCACCAGAAGATCATCGAGGAGGGGCCGGCGCCGGGCATTCCGCGCAAGCTGATCGACCGCATCGGCGAGCGCTGCGTCGCCGCCTGCAAGAAGATCGGCTACCGCGGGGCCGGCACCTTCGAGTTCCTGTACGAGAACGGCGAGTTCTATTTCATCGAGATGAACACGCGCGTGCAGGTCGAGCACCCGGTGACCGAGCTGATCACCGGCGTGGACATCGTCAAGACCCAGATCCAGGTGGCCGCCGGCGAGAAGCTGCCCTTTGCCCAGCGCGACATCCACATCCGCGGCCACGCGATCGAGTGCCGCGTGAATGCCGAGGATCCGTACAAGTTCGTGCCATCGCCGGGCCGCATCACCCAGTGGCATGCGCCGGGCGGTCCTGGCGTGCGGGTGGACTCGCATGTCTACAACAATTACTTCGTGCCGCCCAACTACGACTCCATGATCGGCAAGATCATCGTGCACGGGGACACCCGCGAGCAGGCCCTCGCCCGCATGCGCACGGCGCTGCTCGAGACGGTTGTCGAAGGCATCCAGACCAACATCGCCCTGCACCGCGAGTTGATGGTCGACGCCAAGTTCATGGCCGGCGGCACCAACATCCACTATCTCGAGGACTGGCTGGCGCATCACAAGCGCTAAGCCGTGAGAATTGCTGCGCGCGCCGGTTGCGATCCTCGAAGCAGCCTCGGCGCGCTCGCGACGATCCGTCCACACCCACTGAAGCGCTGACGATGCCCCTGTTCGAACTCAGCCTGCTGGCCCCGGAAGAGCGCATCGAAGCGCTGGGCGAGGCGCTCGATGCGCTGGACGCCCTGAGCGTGTCGGTGGAAGACGCCGACGCCCACACCGAGTCCGAACAGGCGCTGTTCGGTGAACCCGGGCTGCCGCCACCCAAGGAAGGCTGGCAGCGCTCGCGCGTGCTGGCGCTGTTTGCCGCCGAACCCGCGGCCAGCGAGGCGGCGCGCCTGCTGCAGGCGCAGGACTTCTTCGAGGGTTGCCGCGTGCTGGGCGTGCACGAGGTGCCCGAGCAGGACTGGGTGCGCCTGACGCAGTCGCAGTTCGCGCCCGTCGAGATCACGCCCGCATTCTGGATCGTGCCCACCTGGCACGAACCGCCCGCGCAGGCCGCCCAGGTGATCCGGCTCGACCCGGGCCTGGCCTTCGGCACCGGCACCCATCCCACCACGCGCATGTGCCTGCGCTGGATCGCCGGGCACGGCATGGGCGGGCAGCGGGTGCTGGACTACGGCTGCGGCTCCGGCATCCTGGCCATTGGCGCGGCGAAGTTCGGCGCGCGCGGGGTCGATGCGGTGGACATCGACGAAGCCGCCGTGCGCTCGACACAGGACAACGCCCAGGCCAACGGCGTGGTGCTGCAGGCGGGGCTGCCCGAACTGGCGTCGGGCCGCTACGACACCGTGCTGGCGAACATCCTGGCCACGCCCCTGAAGGTGCTGGCGCCGCTGCTGTGCAGCCACGTCGCGCCCGGCGGGGCGTTGGTGCTGGCCGGCATCCTCGAGCGGCAGGCCGATGAGTTGAAGGCGGCTTACGCGAGCGGGTGCGAGCTCGAGGTCGTCGACTCCCAGGAAGGTTGGGTGCTCATGTCCGCGCGATTCCCGGCGGCCGTGCCTGAGCGCGTTTCCGGCTGATCCGGCGGCCTAGAATCGGCCGCAGATGAGAGCCGCTCCCTCACCCCAGCTCGCGCCGTGATCACCCATTGCACGGCTTGCGGAACCTACTTTCGGGTCGTCGCCGATCAGCTGAAGATCGCCGACGGCTGGGTTCGTTGCGGCCAGTGCGGCGAAGTGTTCGACGCCCATGCGCACCTGGAGCAGCCGTCCACCGACCGGCCCGCCGCGCCCGCAGCGACCGCACCCGGCGCGCTCTCGCAGCCGGCGCCCCTGCCGACCGCCGCAAGCGTCGACGATCCGAAGTCGCACGCGCTGGACCTGTTGCTGGACGACCTGGGGACCATTCCCCATGCAGCATCCACCGGGTCACCGGTGGCGGCCGAGCCTGCCGAGCCTGCCGAGCCTGCGGCCGCGCCTCCTCGAACCACCGAGGCCGCGCAGGCCGCGCCATCCGCTCAGGCTGCGGCCCCCGCGACCCCGCTCGCCGCACCGGCAACGCCGCAGCTGGCACCGGGCGCCGACGCCGACGCCGACGCCGGTCAGGCCCCCGCGAAGGCGGCAGCGGCAGAGCCGGCCTGGTATGCCGAGTTCAAGCAATCCTTGCCTGCCGATCACGCGCTCGATGCCGCGGAGGGCAGCCCGGCCGATCCCGCTGGTGACCTCATGGTGGCGCCGGCCCTGGACCGGGTCGGCTTCGTTCGCCAGGCGCGCAACCGTGAGTTCTGGCAGAGCGGTCTGGTACGTGCCTTGTTGACCGCCGTGGCCAGCGTCCTCGTGCTCCTGCTGGTGATGCAGGTGCTGGTGCATCAGCGGGATCGGCTGGCGGCCCGGCAGCCGCAACTGCGTCCCTTGCTTGAATGGTTGTGCGTGCCCATCGGCTGCGCGGTCCGGCCGGTGCGGCAGGTCGACGCCGTCGCCATCGAGGGTTCGTCCTTCAATCGGGTGGGCCCCACGGTCTACCGGCTGGTGTTTTCGGTGCGGAACCAGGCCGACACGCCGATCGCCATGCCCTGGTTCGAGATCACGCTGAGCGACCCGAACGAGCAGCCCCTGGTGCGCCGGGTGCTCTCGCCGGCCGACCTGGGGCTGCGCGAGCCCGCCGTGCTGGGAGCCCGGGCCGATTGGTCGGCCTCGCTGGACCTCGATTTGGCACTGGACCCGGCGACGGCTCGCGTCGCGGGCTATCGGTTGCTCGCCTTCTATCCCTAGGGGCGTGCGGCGCAACGCACACCCTCCCGCTTCTTCTGACCGTTCTATAGGCGCTTCACATGGCAGCACTGATTTGCGGCTCGCTCGCATTCGACACCATCATGAATTTCGAGGGGCGCTTTTCGCAGCAGATCCTCCCGCACCAGCTGCACATCCTGAACGTGTCGTTCCTGGTGCCTTCGCTGCGGCGCGACTTCGGCGGGTGCGCCGGCAACATCGCCTATGCCCTCAAGCAGCTGGGCGGCGAGCCGCTGCCCATGGCCACGGTGGGCACCGATGGCCAGGAGTACATCGATCGGCTGGCCGGCCTGGGCATCTCCACCGAGTTCGTGCGCCGGATCGACGACAGCTACACGGCGCAGGCCATGATCATGACCGACCTGGACAACAACCAGATCACGGCTTTCCACCCCGGCGCGATGATGCAGGCGCATGCCACCCGAATCGAGGCGAGGCCGGACATCCGCCTGGGCATCATCTCGCCCGACGGGCGCGACGCGATGCTGCAGCACGCCGAGCAGTTCCAGGCCGCCGGCATCCCCTTCGTGTTCGATCCCGGCCAGGGCCTGCCCATGTTCGACGGGCCCGAACTGGCCCGGTTCGTCGAGCAGGCCGAGTGGGTCACGGTCAACGACTACGAAGGCAAGATGCTGTGCGAGCGCACCGGCTGGAGCCCCGCCGACATCTCGCGCCGCGTGCGAGGCCTGGTGGTGACGCTGGGTGCCGAAGGTTGCGAAGTCTGGATCGATGGCCAGAAGGAGCATGTGCCGGGCGTGGCCGCCGAGCAGGTGGTCGATCCCACCGGCTGCGGTGATGCATGGCGCGGGGCGCTGCTGCATGGGCTGGAGCAGGGCTGGTCGCTGGCGCGCTGCGCCGAGCTGGGCAACCGGGTGGGCGCCATCAAGGTCGCGAGTCGCGGGCCGCAGAATTGGGTCCCCCCCGAAGCGGCCTAGCGGCCGCCTCCCCCCAGGGGGCGCCACCTGCGGCCCGGCGAAGCCGGTTCCGCGGTGGCACTGGAGGGGCCGGCCGCTGCGCGGCGGCGATTGGCGAGGCCGCCCCCCCCCCCCGGGGCGGCACCTGCGGCCCGGCGAAGCCGGTTCCGCCGGTGGCACTGGAGGGGCCGGCCGCTGCGCGGCGGCCTTGGCGAGGCCGCCCTCCCGGGGCGGCACCTGCGGCCCGGCGAAGCCGGTTCCGCGGCGGCACTGGAGGGGCCGGCCGCTGCGCGGCGGCCTTGGGGTTTAGGAGACGCCGACTCGGTGTTCGCCAGGCCCGGGCGTTTCGCTATTCGCGGCCCCGGTCTTGGCGGTGCGCGCGACGCGGCGATCCCGCCAGGCCAGCCACTCGCCGACGATGCCCTTGCGGAAGGCGAGGACGCACAGCACGAAGATGGCGCCGATGATCACCGTGACCCAGGCGCCCACCTTGTCGGCCAGCATGTTCTGCAACGCGATCACCATGCCGGCGCCCAGGACCGGGCCGAAGAAGGTGCCGACGCCGCCGAGCAGGCTCATGAGGATGACTTCGCCCGACATCGACCAATGCACGTCGGACAAGGTGGCGAAACCCATGACGAGGGTCTTGAGGGCGCCTGCCAGCCCCGACAGCGCGGCGGAGAGCACGAATGCGAGCAGCTTGTAGCGGTCGACCTCGTAGCCCAGCGAGATCGCGCGCGGTTCGTTCTCGCGGATCATCTTGAGCACCTGGCCAAAAGGCGAGTTGACGATGCGCATGATGCCCAGGAAGCAGCCGACGACCACCGCCAGCACCAGGTAGTACAAAGTCAGGTCGGACTGCAGCGACAGCAGTCCGAACAGCGCGCCGCGCGGCACGCCCTGCAGGCCGTCTTCGCCGCCGGTGAAAGGCGCCTGCAGGCAGACGAAGAACACCATCTGCGCCAGCGCCAGGGTGACCATGGCGAAGTAGATGCCCTGGCGCCGGATGGCGATGCCGCCGACGAGCGCCCCCAGCAGTGCGGCTGCCACCATGCCGGCCAGCACGCCGGCTTCGGGCGTCCAGCCTTGCGACCTGATGAACCAGCCGGTGACGTAGGCGGCGCCACCGAAGAACGCCGCATGGCCGAAGGACAGCAGCCCGGTGAAGCCGAGCAGCAGGTTGAAGGCGCAGGCGAAGAGGGCGAAGCACAGGAGCTTCATCAGGAAGATGGGGTACAGCCCGATGAAGGGGGCAGCCAGCGCCAGTACCGCCACCGCCAGGTAGGCGAGCCCGAATACCTTGTGAGTCTTGCCCATCACGCCTCCTTGCCGAACAGGCCGGCGGGCCGAATCATCAGGACGATGGCCATGATGACGAAGACCACCACATTGGAAGCCTCGGGATAGAACACGCGGGTGAAGCCCTCGACGACGCCGAGTCCCAGGCCGGTGATCACCGACCCCAGGATGGAGCCCATGCCGCCGATCACCACCACCGCGAACACCACGATGATGAGGTTGGAGCCCATGAGGGGCGTGACCTGCACGATGGGCGCCGCCAGTACGCCGGCGAAGGCGGCCAGGGCGCAGCCGGCCCCGTAGGTGAGCATCACCATCCGTGGCACGTTGACCCCGAACGCCTGCACCAGCCGCGCGTTCTCGGTGCCCGCCCGCAGGTAGGCCCCCAGCCGGGTGCGCTCGATCAGGAACCAGGTGCCCAGGCAGACGACGAGCGAGGCGAGCACGACCCAGGCGCGGTAGTTGGGCAGGATCATGAAGCCGAGGTTGGTGGCGCCCGACAGCGCGTCGGGCACCGGGTAGGACTGGCCGGAGACGCCGAAGCGCTCGCGGAACAGCCCTTCGAAGATGAGGGCCAGACCGAAGGTCAGCAGCAGCCCGTACAGCGGATCGAGCCCGTACAGGCGTCGCAGCATGGTCCGCTCGATGAGAACGCCGATCGCTCCGACGACCAGCGGCGCGACGATCAGCGCCAGCCAGTAGTTGATCCCGAAGCTGTCCAGGGCGATCCAGGCAACGAACGCACCCATCATGTACAGCGCGCCATGCGCGAAGTTCACGATGTCGAGAAGGCCGAAGATCACCGCCAGCCCCAGGCTGAGGATGGCGTAGAAGGCCCCGTTCACAAGGCCCAGCATGAGCTGGCCGAGGAAGGCCTGGTGGGGGATACCGAAGAGTTCCAAGGGGCTGGCTAGGGGTTTGGGCCTAGGGGATAGGGATAAGGGAATGGAGTCCGTGTACGAACAGGTCCCCAAGGAAGGAGCAAGGCAGGAGGCAAGAGCCAGGGAGGCGGCCACTCCGGCCCGCTTGTCTCCCCTCGCCCTTGGCCCCTAATCGCTTATTTCTTGACTAACGCGCACTTGCTCTCGGCCAGCGAGGTGAAGGCCTGGGCGCCCGGCACCTTGGTCACGAGCTTGTAGTAGTCCCAGGGCTTGGTCGATTCCTTCTGGCCCTTGACCTGGAACAGCGACATGTCGTGGATCATGCGGCCGTCCGCGCGCACGCTGCCCTTGGTGTAGAAGTCGTTGACGGGGGCCTTCTTGATCTGCGCCATCACCTTGTCGGCATCGGTGGTGCCGGCGGCCTGCACGGCCTTCAGGTAGGTGGTGACCGCCGAGTAGTCGGCCGCCTGCAGGCTGGAGGGCATGCGCTTGTACTGGGTGAAGAAGCGTTGGGCGAACTTGCGGCTGGCTTCGTCCTGGTCCCAGTACCAGCTGTCGGCCAGTTGCAGGCCTTCGGTGTTGTTCAGCCCCAGGCTGTGGACCTCGTTGATGAACACCAGCAGGCCGGCCACCTTCATGCTCTTGTTGATGCCGAACTCGCGCGCGGCGCGCATGGCGTTGGTGAAGTCGCCGCCGGCATTGGCCAAGGCCAGGATGTCGGCCTTGGAGCCCTGCGCCTGCAGCAGGAAGGACGAGAAGTCCGAGGCGTTCAGCGGATGCCGCACGGTGCCCACGACCGTGCCGCCATTGGCCTTGACGACGTTGGCCGCATCGCCCTCCAGCGAGTGGCCGAACGCGTAGTCGGCGGTCAGGAAGAACCAGCGCTTGTTGCCGGCCTTCACCAGCGCGGTGCCGGCCACCTTGGCCAGGGCCACGGTGTCGTAGGCGTAGTGCACCGTGTAGGGCGTGCAGTCCTCGTTGGTCAGGCGGGCCGATCCGGCGCCGATCACGAAGAACGGGCGCTTCTTCTCGCTGGCGACCTTGGCCATGGCCAGGGCCGTGCCGGAGTTGGTGCCGCTCACCAGCATGCTCAGGCCGTTGTTGTCGATCCATTCGCGCGCCTTGCTGCTGGCGACGTCGGCCTTGTTCTGGTGGTCGGCCGTGAGCACCTCGATCGGGCGGTTCAGCACCTTGCCCCCGAAGTCCTGCACCGCCCACTTGACCATCTCGCCGCCAGCCGGGCCGTCGATGTCGGCGTACAGGCTGGACATGTCGGTGATGAAGCCGATGCGCACCGGCTGGTTGGCGGGTGCCTGCTGCGCCAGGGCAGCGCCGCTGCCGAGGGCGACGGCGAGGGCGGCGGCGATTGTGGTGGGTTTCATCGAGGTCTCCTTGGTGTGTGTGATGACGGGGTGCGGCGCGGCGATCAGACGCCGAGGTATTCGTGGACGATGGCGGTGTTGGCCAGCAGCTCGTCGCGGGCGAACTCGCGGACGATGCGGCCGTGCTCCATGACGTAGAACCGGTCGGCCAGAGGCGCTGCGAATCGAAAGTTCTGCTCGACGAGCACGATGGTGTAGCCCTTGGCGCGCAGCGTGCGGATGGTCTCGGCCAGCTTCTGCACGATGACGGGTGCCAGGCCTTCGGAGATTTCGTCCAGCAGCAGCAGCCGCGCGCCGGTGCGCAGGATGCGGGCCACGGCCAGCATCTGCTGCTCGCCGCCGGACAGGCGCGTGCCGGGGCTGTTGGCGCGCTCCTTCAGGTTGGGGAACATCTCGTAGATCTCGGCCACGCTCATGCCCTCGCTGCCCACCGCGGGGGGCAGCATCAGGTTCTCCTGGGCCGACAGGCTGGCGAAGATGCCGCGTTCCTCGGGGCAGTAACCCACCCCCAGGCGTGCGATGCGATGAGGCGGCAGCCCGATGGCCTCCTGGCCGCGGAGGCGGATGGAGCCGGTGCGGCGGCCGGTCAGGCCGACGATGGCGCGCATGGTGGTGGTGCGGCCGGCGCCGTTGCGGCCCAGCAGCGAGACCACTTCGCCTTCGTTGACCACCAGGTTGACCCCGTGCAGCACATGCGATTCGCCGTACCACGCGTGGAGGTTGTCGATGCGCAGGAGTTCGTTGGCGGCCATCAGTGCGCTCCCTGCAGCTCGGTGTCGGCGGAGCCCATGTAGGCCTCGATCACCTGCGGGTTGCGCGACACCTCCTCGTAAGGTCCGTCGGCGATCACGGCGCCGCGTTGCAGCACGGTGATGCGGTCGGCGATGGAGGACACCACGTTCATGTTGTGCTCCACCATGAGGATGGTGCGGCCGGCCGAAACCTTCTTGATGAGCTGGGTGACGCGGCCGACATCTTCGTGGCCCATGCCCTGCGTGGGTTCGTCCAGCAGCATCAGCTCGGGCTCCAGGGCCATGGTGGTGGCCAGTTCGAGCGCGCGCTTGCGCCCGTACGGCAGGTTGACCGTGAGTTCGTCGGCGAAGTCTTCCAGGCCCACCTGCACCAGCAGTTCGCGTGCCCGCTCGTGCAGCGGATGCAGCGACGATTCGGCCCGCCAGAAGTGGAACGAGGTGCCCAGTCCGCGCTGCAATGCGGCGCGCACGTTCTCCAGCACGGTCATGTGCGGGAACACGGCGGAGATCTGGAACGACCGGACGATGCCGCGCCGCGCCGTCTGTGCCGGCTTCTCGTGGGTGATGTCTTCGCCCTTGAACAGGATGCGCCCGCGCGTGGGCTGCAGGAATTTGGTCAGCAGGTTGAAGTAGGTGGTCTTGCCCGCGCCGTTGGGGCCGATCAGGGCGTGGATGTCGCCGCGGCGGACCTGCAGGTCGACCTCGTTGACGGCGACGAAGCCCTTGAACTCCTTGGTGAGGCCCTGGGTCTCCAGGATGTAGTCATTAGCCAATGCGCAATCCGCCTCTTGTTCTTCGCGGGTGGGTTCCGCGGGGTGGCCCGGAGTCTAGCCACCGTGGGTATGCGGCCGTACGGGGGGAACACCTTAGGTGGTTGTCCGGGGCATGGGGCAGGCGACCGATCACATGGTGCGCCGGTATTGGCCGCCCACCTCGAACAGGGCCTGCGTGATCTGGCCGAGCGAGCACATCCGTACGGCATCCATCAGGGCCTCGAACACGTTGCCGTCGTCGATCACCACCTGCTGCAGCCGACGCAGCATGGCCGGTGCCGCGTCGGCGTGGCGCTGGTGGAAGGCCGCCAGCCGTCGCAGCTGGCTTTGCTTTTCCTCCTCGGTGGAGCGGGCGAGTTCGATCCGCGGCGGCGCCGCCCCGCCTCCGGGCGGTCGGAAGGTGTTCACGCCGACGATGGGCAGCTCGCCCGTGTGCTTGAGCGTCTCGTAGTGCAGGCTTTCGTCCTGGATGCGCCCGCGCTGGTAGCCGGTCTCCATGGCCCCGAGCACCCCGCCACGCTCGGCGATGCGCTCGAAATCGGCGAGCACGGCTTCCTCGACGAGCTCGGTCAATTCCTCGATGACGAAGGCGCCCTGGTTCGGGTTCTCGTTCCTGGCCAGCCCCCACTCACGGTTGATGATCAGCTGGATGGCCATGGCCCGGCGCACGCTGTCTTCGGTGGGCGTGGTGATGGCCTCGTCGAAGGCGTTGGTGTGCAGGCTGTTGCAGTTGTCGTAGACCGCGATCAGCGCCTGCAGGGTGGTGCGGATGTCGTTGAACTGGATCTCCTGCGCGTGCAGGCTGCGCCCCGAAGTCTGGACGTGGTACTTGAGCTTCTGGCTGCGCTCGTTGGCGCCGTATTTTTCTTTCATCGCCACGGCCCAGATGCGGCGCGCGACGCGGCCGATGACCGTGTATTCGGGGTCCATGCCGTTGCTGAAGAAGAAGCTCAGGTTGGGCGCGAAGTCGTCGATGTGCATGCCACGCGCCAGGTAGGCCTCGACGAAGGTGAAGCCGTTGGACAGCGTGAAGGCCAGCTGCGAGATCGGGTTGGCCCCGGCCTCGGCGATGTGGTAGCCGGAGATCGACGCCGAGTAGAAGTTGCGCACGTCGTGCTGCACGAAATACGCCTGGATGTCTCCCATGACCTTGAGGCTGAACTCGGTGGAGAAGATGCAGGTGTTCTGGCCCTGGTCCTCCTTCAGGATGTCGGCCTGCACGGTGCCGCGCACATGGGCCAGCACCCAGGCGCGCAGCTCGGCGGCCTCGGCCCCGGTGGGTTCGCGTCCGTTCTCGGTCCTGAAGCGATCCAGCCGCTGGTCGATGGCCGTGTTCATGAACATCGCCAGGATGGTGGGCGCCGGGCCGTTGATGGTCATGGACACCGACGTGTCGGGCGCGCACAGGTCGAAGCCCGCATACAGCACCTTCAGGTCGTCGAGCGTGGCGATCGACACGCCCGAGTTGCCGACCTTGCCGTAGATGTCGGGGCGGGGGTCGGGGTCGTGGCCGTACAGCGTGACCGAGTCGAACGCGGTGGACAGCCGCTTGGCCGGCATGCCGGCCGAGAGAAGGTGGAAGCGGCGGTTGGTGCGGAAGGCGTCGCCCTCGCCGGCGAACATGCGCGTGGGATCCTCGTTCTCGCGCTTGAAGGGGAAGGTGCCGGCGGTGTACGGGTAGCTGCCCGGCACGTTCTCCAGCATGAGCCACCGCAGGATCTCGCCATGGTCTTCGAAGGAAGGCAGCATCACCTTGCGGATGGCCGTGCCCGAGAGCGTGCGTGTGGTGAGCGCCGTGCGGATCTCGCGGCCGCGGATGGTCATCACGAACTCGTCGCCGGCATAGGCCTGCCGAAGGGCGGGCCAGTGGGCGAGCAGCTCGCCGGCGTCGGCGTCGAGCCTCGCCTCGCGACCCTGCGCCAGGTCCAGGGCGGCCTCGGCGGCGGGCGCGCGTCCCGGCTTGTCGACCTTGAGCATCTCGGCGGCGGCGCGCAATTGCTGGACCTCCCGCGCCAGGCGGGCCTGGGCGCGGGCGCGCTGCTTGTACTGGCGCACGGTATCGGCGATCTCCGCCAGGTGGCGGCTGCGTGCCGATGGAATGACCGGCGCCTGCTGCGTGCTGTGGCGCACCGTGGTGCGGGGCAGGCGGCCGGGTTCGGCCAGGTCCATGCCGAGCTCGGCGAGCCGCGGCTTCAGCGCCTGGTACAGCGCCGTCACGCCATCGTCGTTGAAGCGGGCCGCCATGGTGCCGAACACCGGCATCCGCTCGGGCGGCGTGCCCCAGTCCTCGCGATTGCGCTGCACCTGCTTGGCCACGTCACGCAGGGCGTCGGCCCCGCCCTTGCGGTCGAACTTGTTGATGGCCACGAACTCGGCGAAGTCGAGCATGTCGATCTTCTCGAGTTGGCTGGCCGCCCCGAACTCGGGTGTCATGACGTACAGCGGAACGTCCACGTGCGGCACGATGGCCGCGTCGCCCTGGCCGATGCCCGAGGTCTCGACGATCACCAGGTCGAAGCCCGCCGCCTTGCAGGCCGTGATGGCGTGCGGCAGCGCGGCCGCGATCTCGCTGCCGGCGTCGCGCGTCGCCATGCTGCGCATGAACACGCGGGCCTGGCCGCGCCAGGGGCCGATGGCGTTCATGCGGATGCGGTCGCCCAGCAGCGCGCCACCGCTCTTGCGGCGCGAGGGGTCGATGGAGAGGATGGCGATGCGCGGGCGGTCGTCCTGGTCCAGCCGCAGCCGGCGCACGAGTTCATCGGTCAGCGACGACTTGCCGGCGCCGCCGGTGCCGGTGATGCCCAGCACCGGCGCACGGCGAGAGGCGGCTTCGCTGCGCAAGCTGTCCAGCAGATGGTCGGGGGCGCGCCCGTTCTCCAGTGCCGTGATGAGCTGCGCCAGCGCCCGCCAGGCGCCGGCCCCATGCCCCTGGATCGCCGACACCTCCCGCGGTGCGTGGTCGCCCAGGTCGCGGTCGCAGCGCATGAGCATCTCGCCGATCATGCCGTGCAGCCCCATGCGCTGCCCGTCCTCGGGGCTGTAGATGCGGGCCACGCCGTAGGCCTGCAGCTGGTCGATCTCGGCCGGGATGATGACGCCGCCGCCGCCGCCGAACACCTGGATGTGAGAGCCGCCACGTTCGCGCAGCAGGTCGATCATGTACTTGAAGTATTCGAGGTGCCCGCCCTGGTAGGAGCTGACCGCGATGCCCTGGGCGTCTTCCTGCAGCGCGGCGGTGACGACCTCGTCGACGCTGCGGTTGTGCCCCAGGTGGATCACCTCCGCACCCATGGACTGCAGGATGCGCCGCATGATGTTGATGGCCGCGTCGTGCCCGTCGAACAGGCTGGCGGCCGTGACGAAGCGCAGCTTGTGCGTGGGCCGGTACGTGGCCAGGGCCTTGAACTCGGCGGACAGGTCGGTCATTGCGGGGCTCCCTCGGAAGCCTGCGACCTTAAGTGACGTTTACGTCAACGTCAAACGGGCGAGGGGGCGAGGGGGGGGTGAAGGGCGAGGCCAACGCCCCACGCCCCACGCGCCCGGATAGCCCCGCCCCGACGCCTAGTCACCGCGAATACAGCACCTCGGGCAGCCAGAGGCCGATGGCCGGGAACATGTAGAGGAGGAAGATCGCGACGATCTGGATGCCCATGAACGGCAGCATGCCCAGGAAGATCTGGTTGAGCGTCACGTGCGGTGGGCTCACGCCCTTCAGGTAGAACGCCGACATCGCCACCGGTGGGCTCAGGAAGGCGGTCTGCAGGTTCAGCGCCACCAGCAGGCCGAAGAACAGCGGATTGACCCCGAAGTTGTCCAGCAGCGGAATGAAGATGGGCATGAAGATCACGATGATCTCGGTCCACTCCAGCGGCCAGCCAAGGACGAAGATGATCACCTGGGAGAGCAGCAGGAACTGCACCTGCGACAGATTGAGCGACAGGACCCAGCGCTCCACCAGTTCCTGCCCGCCCAGCAAGGCGAAGGCGGCCGAGAAGATGGCCGAGCCGACGAACAGCCAGCACACCATGGCCGAGGTCTTGGCCGTGAGGAACACGCTCTCCTTGACCACCTGGGTGGTGAGCGCCCGATAGCCGATGGCGAGCAGGAAGCCACCGAGGGCGCCCACCGCCGCCGCCTCGGTGGGCGTGGCCAGCCCCAGCACGATCGAGCCCAGCACGGCAAGGATCAGGATCACCAGCGGAAAGAAACTGGTGAGCAGCATCTTGAAGACTTCCAGCCTCGCGAAGCTGAGCAGTCCGTAGAACACGGCCAGCAACAGGGCGCCGATCGCCAGCGCGATCCAGAAGCCGCGCGGGGCCTCGCGCGCCTGGGGCGCCTCGTTGTCGGATCCGGTATCGGCGGCAGGAGCGGCGCCGGGAGGCTCGGTCACCGACGGCGCGGCGCCCGGTGGCTCGGCCAGGCCGGGTGCGGTGGTCTCGGCCGAACCGCCTGCGGTGGGCGGCTCGGCCAGACCGGAGGATGCGCCCTCGGCCGGCGGCTCGGCCAAGCCGCCGGCAGTGCTGGGTTCGGCCAGTCCGCCGGCGCCGGGTGGCTCGGGCAGGCGGCTTTGGGAGCCCCGCAGCGCCGTCGGGCCTCCCCCCATCTGCACCAGGCCCTCGAATGATTCCTCGGCGGCCAGGGGGGCGGTGAAGCCCCGCCAGCTCCAGCTGGCCAGTGCTGCGAACAGGAGCAGCGGAACGACCACGATGGCGAGCTGGCCGAGCAGATAAGGCGCGGGAACGCCGGCGTTGGCGGGCCCCTTCAGTGCGGCCAGCAGGCCACTGACCGCGTGCCGCTCGCCGGTCGGGGAGGTGATGCGCTGGGTCAGGGGCGGCAGCGGCACGCGCCGCTCTTCGGCCGACAGCGGAGGTGCCATCGAAGGCTTGAGCTTGGCCACAATGATCACGTACAGCACGTACAGGCCGGCCAGCATCAGCCCGGGAAAGAAAGCACCGGCGTACAACTGCACCACCGAGACGCCGGCGGTCGCACCGTAGACGATCAGCAGCACCGAGGGCGGGATCAGGATGCCCAGGCAGCCGCCGGCGGTGATCGAGCCGGCCGTCAGGCGCACGCTGTAGCCGGCCTTGAGCATGGCCGGCATGGCCAGCAGCCCCATCAGGGTGACCACGGCGCCCACGATGCCGGTGGCGGTGGCGAACACGGCGCAGGTGACCAGGGTGGCCACGGCCAGGGCGCCAGGCAGCCGCGAGAGTGCCAGGTGCACACTGCGAAAGAGCTTCTCGATCAGGTTGGCGCGCTCGACCAGGTAGCCCATGAAGACGAACAGCGGGATGGAGATGAGCACGTCGTTGCTCATGACCCGGAAGGCTGCCTGCACCATCAAGTCGAGCGTGAGGCCGGTGTTCCGTTCGTAGGCCAGCCAGGTGAAGATCATGCCCATGCCCATCAGGGTGAAGGCCGTGGGAAAGCCCAGCATGATGGCGACGACGACCAGGCTGAGCATCAGCAGCCCGATGTGGCCGCTCTCGATGCGATCGACGCTGACCAGCATGACCAGGACGGCCGCCACGATCAACCCCATCAGGGTGAATCCGAACCAGAGTTCCTTGCGTACTTTCACAGCTTCCCCTCCGACTCCGCGGGCGGTGCCACGAGCGGCTTGCCCGGTTCGTTCTGTCCCACCATGGTTTTGATCTTGTCCACGTCGACTTCGACGACGTCGTCGCCGCGGCTGGGCCATTGCCCCTTCCGGATGCAGATCACGCAACGCGCGATCTCGACAAAGCCTTGAAGGAGCAGCAGCAGCCCGGCGATTGGAATCACGAGCTTGAAGGGGTAGATCGGAATCGGGTCGGCGTTGAAGGTGTGTTCGCGGATGGCGTACGAGTCGGTGAAGTAGGTCCACCCCGCCCAGGTGAGCGCGACGATGCCGGGCAGGAAGAACAGCAGGTAGAGCACCAGGTCCACCGAGGCCTGCGTGCGGGGCTGGAAGAAGCCGTACAGCACGTCGCCGCGCACGTGCCCGTTCTTGGCCAAGGTGTAGGCGCCCGCCATCATGAACAGCGCGCCGTACAACATGATCTGCACGTCGAACATCCAGCCGTGGGGCTTGTTCAGCACGTAGCGCGAGAACACCTCCCACGACACCAGTGCGGTGAGCACCACGATCGCCCAGGCGAACAGCTTGCCCACCCAGGTCGACAGCCGATCGACCGCCAGCAGCAGTTTCTGCATTCCTCGTCCCCTCCTGGCCGGCCTTCGGCCAACAAAAAGGGCGGTCGCCTGGCGACCGCCCTGTGACCGCAACGGATGCGGCGCTCAGACGGTTGACTGATCAGCTCTTTTTCGGCTGTTGGCCGAAGTAGCGGTTGTAGGCCATGCGGTAATCGACCATGTAGTCGAAGTGCCACTGACCGACCCGCCGCGCGAACTGGCGTTGCGAATCGAGCACCTTCTTGAAGAACGGGTTCTCCTGCGCCTTCTTGGCCGTGACCTTGTCCCAGGCATCGAGCTGGGCGCGCAGGATGCTGTCCGGCGTCTTGTAGAAGTTGACCTTGTCCTTGGTGCGCAGCTCTTCGTAGTCCTGCGAGTTGCGGGCCGCGGCCTTCCAGGCGAAGTCGGCGGAGGACGCCTGCACGGCGTAATCGATGATGGACTTGAGCTCCTGCGGCAGCGAGTTGAGCTTGGTGCGGTTGAACAGGATCTCGAATTGTTCGCCGGACTGGTGGAAGCTCTGCAGCATGCAGTTCTTGGCCACGTCGGGGAAGCCCAGGATGCGGTCGGAGCTGGCGTTGTTAAATTCGGCTGCATCGAGCAGGCCACGATCCAGGGCCGGCACGATTTCGCCGCCAGGCAGCGGGTTGACCGCGGCGCCCATCTCGGTGAAGACGTCCACGGCCAGGCCGACGGTGCGGAACTTCAGGCCCTTCATCTGGGCGACGTTGGAGATGGGCTTGCGGAACCATCCCAGCGGCTGGGTGGGCATGGCGCCGTACAGGTAGGAGACGACGTCCATGTTGATGGACTTGTAGATCTCCTCGAGCAGGGCCTTGCCGCCGCCGTAGTAGTGCCAGGCCAGCACCAGCTCGGGGTTCATGCCGAAGGCGGGGCCCGAGCCCCAGAGGGCCAGGGCGGAGTTCTTGCCGTAGTGATAGGCCACCACGCCGTGGCCGCCGTCGAGGGTGCCCTTGTTGACGGCCTCGAGCAGCTGGAAGGCGGGGACCACGGCGCCGGCCGGCAGCACCTCGATCTTCAGCCGGGTGCCCGCCATGTCGTTGACCTTCTTGGCGAAGTCGTTGGCGAACTCGTGGAAGATGTCCTTGGCCGGCCAGGTGCTCTGGAAGCGCAAGGTGGTCGTCTGTGCGACGGCCACCATGGGTGCCGACATGGCACCTGCGGCAACCGCAGCGCCCTTGAGGACGTTGCGGCGACGGGTCGATTTCGGCTGCTGGGTCATGGCATGTCTCCGTATCGTTTGTGGGTGACCCCCCACTGTCGCGCCTTGCCGAGTGTCGGCACAACGGGGTTTCCACCAAAGAACCCGAACTGCGCGAACCGGGGTCGGCGGTGGGCGGATCAGCGAGCCGGTCCGCCCGCGCTGGCAAAATCCCGGCGATGACCGCCGACCCTGATCCGATCCGGCCCGCAGATGGCTACGCCGGCGATGTGACGCCGCAGACCGCCTATGACTGGTGGCGCTCGGGCGAAGGGGTGGTGATCGACATCCGCAGCGACGCCGAGCGCGAGTGGGTGGGATTCGTGCCCGGCGCGCCGGCGGTGGCCTGGAAGCAGTGGCCCGGCATGGCACCCAACCCCGAGTTCGACGAGCAGCTGCGGGCCGCGGTGCCGCCAGGCCGCAAGGCGCTGCTGCTGTGCCGCAGCGGCGTGAGGTCGATCGCCGCGGCCCGCCGGGCGACCGAGCTGGGCCTGGAGGCCTACAACATCCTGGAAGGTTTCGAGGGCGACCGCGACGAGCACGGCCATCGCGGTACCCGCGGCGGCTGGCGCCACCGCGGCTTGCCCTGGGGCCAGAACTGAAGATCACAAGAGAACCCACATGCCCGTGAACCTGCCCGCGCCACGCGCGGATGAACTCCTGCCCGTGCCGGGCGTCACCATCGGCGTGGCCGAAGCCGGGGTGCGCAAGCCGGGCCGCAAGGACTTGACGGTGTTGCTGCTCGAGCCGGGCGCCACGGTAGGCGCGGTGTTCACGCGCAACCGCTTTTGCGCGGCCCCGGTGCTGGTGTGCCGCGACCACCTGGCCAGCGGCCAGGAGATCCGGGCCCTGGTGGTCAACACCGGCAACGCGAATGCCGGCACCGGCGACGACGGCCTGGTGCGCGCGCGGGCCACCTGCATCGCCCTGGCGCGGCACCTGGACCTCGCTCCCGAACAGGTGCTGCCGTTTTCAACCGGCGTGATCATGGAGCCGCTGCCGCTGGAACGCATCGAAGCCGGCCTGCCCGCCGCGTTGGCAGACGCGCAGCCGGCGCACTGGCTGCGCGCGGCGGAGGGCATCATGACCACCGACACCGTGGCCAAGGCATTCAGCCGCCAGGTGGTGATCGAGGGGCGCACGGTCACGATCACCGGCATCAGCAAGGGCGCCGGCATGATCCGGCCCAACATGGCCACGATGCTGGGTTTCCTGGCCACCGATGCCAACGTCGCCCCGGGCCTGATGAACCAGCTGGCGACCGCGCTGGCCGAAGGCTCGTTCAACCGCGTCACCGTCGACGGCGACACCTCCACCAACGATTCCTTCGTCGTGGTCGCGACCGGCCAGGCTGGACACGGGCGCATCGCGTCGATGGACAGCGAGCCCGGCCGGCTGTTGTTCGAGGCGCTGCTGGACGTGTCGCGTCGCCTGGCCCAGGCGATCGTGCGCGACGGCGAAGGGGCGACCAAGTTCATCACCGTGCGGGTGGAGGGCGGCCGTACCGGCGCCGAATGCCGCCAGGTGGCCTACGCCATCGCGCATTCGCCGCTGGTCAAGACGGCGTTCTTCGCCAGCGATCCCAACCTTGGGCGCATCCTTGCGGCGGTGGGCTATGCCGGCATCGACGAGCTCGATCCGGGCCTCATCGACCTGTACCTGGACGACGTGCATGTGGCGGTGCGCGGAGGGCGCAACCCCGCGTACCGCGAGGAGGACGGACAGCGCGTGATGAAGCAGGCCGAGATCACGGTGCGCGTGGCGCTGGGCCGCGGCGATGCCGTCGACACCGTCTGGACGTGCGACTTCAGCCACGAGTACGTGACCATCAACGCCGACTACCGCTCATGACCGACCGACTCGAGCGCCTGATGGCGCAAGCCGAGCGCCTGCTCGCGCGCATCGAATCCGTGCTGCCTCAGCCCCTGTCCGCACCCGACTGGACGGCCAGCGTGGCCTGGCGCTATCGCAAGCGGTCCACCGGCCACGGCACGTTGGAGCCGGTGAAGCACGTGGCGGGCATCCGGCTGCACGAACTGCGCGAGATCGGAGCCCAGAAAGAGAAGATCCAGCGCAACACCCTGCAGTTCGTGCAGGGGCAGCCGGCCAACAACGTGCTGCTCACCGGCGCGCGCGGCACGGGCAAGTCGTCGTTGATCAAGGCCTGCCTCAACGAATACAGCGGCCAGGGCCTGCGGCTGATCGAAGTGGACAAGGCCGACCTGGTGGACCTGCCCGACCTGGTCGACGTGGTGGCCGAGCGGCCCGAGCGCTTCATCGTGTTCTGCGACGACCTGAGCTTCGAGGAAGGAGAGCCCGGCTACAAGGCCTTGAAGTCCATCCTGGACGGGTCGGTGGCGGCGGCCACGCCCAACGTGCTGATCTATGCCACCAGCAACCGCCGGCACCTGCTGCCCGAGTACATGAAGGAGAACCTGAGCTACACCCACACCGAGGACGGCGAGGTGCATCCGGGTGAGGTGGTCGAGGAAAAGATCTCGCTGTCGGAGCGCTTCGGGCTCTGGGTGAGTTTCTACCCGTTCAGTCAGGACGAGTACCTCACCATCGTCGGCCAGTGGCTGTCCGCCTTCGGCATCGACGCGGTCCGCATCGACGCCGCGCGGCCGGAGGCGCTGGTCTGGGCCCTCGAGCGAGGCTCGCGCTCGGGGCGGGTGGCCTACCAGTTCGCGCGCGACTTCGCGGGCCGACAGTGAATCAGAAAGGCCCGGTGCTGGTGGCCGACGGCCATCGTCCGCGCGAAGGCGGGGCCGATCGCAAGCCGGTCGAAGTGGCCGTGGGCGTACTGGTGCGCCCGGATGGCCGTTTCCTGCTCACCTCGCGGCCGCCGGGCAAGGTGTACGCAGGCTACTGGGAGTTTCCGGGGGGCAAGCTCGAAGCCGGCGAGAGCGTCGAGCAGGCTCTGCGGCGCGAGCTGCGCGAGGAGATCGACGTGGTGATCGGCGCCGTGCAGCCCTGGCGCACCGAACGGGTCGACTACCCGCACGCGCTGGTCCACCTGAACTTCTGCAAGGTCTTCGACTGGTCGGGCGAGTTGCACATGCACGAGGGCCAGCAGTTCGCCTGGGAAGACCTGCCGGTGCGGTCCGCGCCGGTGTTGCCCGGCACGGTCCCCGTGCTGCAGTGGCTGGCCGCCGAGCGGGGCTTTGCCGGCCAGACGCATGGTTGGGAGAAGGGATGAGGAGTTGGGGGTTGGGAAAGAAGGCTCTGGCTGTTAACCAAGCCCCAGCACCTGGGCCCTGGTCCTAGCCCCTGGTCTGCTCACTGCAACCGTGGATCGCCGAACGGCTGATCGTCCGCCGGCGCTTCGCTCTCCACGCGAAAGCTTTCGCTCGCCCAGGCGCCCAGGTCCAGGTTCTTGCAGCGCTCGCTGCAGAACGGCCGGAAGGGGTTGGACGGTGCGTAGATGCTCTTGCCGCCACATCGGGGGCAGCTGACGATGCGCGGCTTGGCGCCACTTTCCTGCTGGCTCATGGAACGCTTTGAATCAGGAGCAGAGCGTGAGTTCGAACGGGACGCTATCGGAACTGGCGTGCAGGCGTTCGCCGGGTTCGTGCTTCATCAGTCGCACCGAGACCATCAGTCGATTGCCGCTGATTTCCGGCACGAGGTTCAGTTCGGGTTCGATCCGCAGGCGCAGCAGCTGGAACGTGCGGCCCGGCGGCAGGGCCTGCTGCAACTGGCCGTTGGTGGTCATGACCTTCTGCGGCGAGCCGGAGTCACGCAGCAGTTTCATCAGCACATGGATGGACTCGGCCAGTGCGCCGAGGGTGGATGACCAGCGCGCCAGGTCGGCCTGGCGCCGGGCAGGCTCGAACTGCTGCCAGGCGTAGTAGCCCGGCAGGTCGAACTCGCAGGTGCCGCCGGGGATGCCGATGCGGCTGCGGATGCTCATGAGCCACTCGTTGTCGGTGAGCGACTGGCCGGCCTTGCCCGGTTGCTTGTTCAGCGCATCGAAACAGCCGTCGAGCTGCGCGATCACCTGGTCCAGCACCGCCTCGGATATGGCCGGGTTGCCGCGGAACGCGGCCAGGCCCATCTTGTGCTTTTCCAGGTCCTTCATCACGTCGGACTTGAGGTCGGCGCGCGCGGCCACGTCCATGATTTCGAACAAGGTATGCAGCGCGAAGTGATGATCGACCGGGTGTTCGCGCGGCACCAGGAGCGCCAGACGCCTGAACAGATATTCCAGGCGCAGGTACGTCCGGATGCGTTCGTTGAACGGGTATTCGTAGAGGATCACGGCGGCGCCATCATAGCCCGAAGGATTTTGCGGCCTGGGCCACCAGCTCCCGCAGCTCTTCGAGCGTGATGCGCTCATTGCAGATGACGAGGTCGGCCGCCGCCAGGCGCAGCGCACGCGGGGCCTGGGCGGCGATGATCGACTGCACCTGTGCGTGCGAAAGGCCGCTGCGTGCCATCACCCGGTCCACCTGGACCTGCACGTCGCAGTCGACGACCAGCACCCGATCGACCTCGCTGCGCCAGTGGCCGGACTCGACCAGCAGCGGGATGTCCAGGACGGCGCAGCGCCGTCCCGCCTGCTGCGCCTGTTCGATCTCATGCCTGATGCGGGCGCCCACCAGCGGATGGATGATGGATTCGAGCTGCTTGCGGGCCGCCGGATGGGCATAGACGTGTGCGCGCATGCGGTCGCGGTCCAGGCTGCCATCCGGCGCGATGAACGCATCGCCGAAGCTCTGGCGAACCGCGGGTATGGCGGCCCCGCCGATGGCCGTGAGGCCGCGGGAGATCGCGTCGGCGTCGATCACGGCCGCGCCGTGGTCGGCCAGCATCGCCAGCACGGTGCTCTTGCCGCTTCCGATGCCGCCGGTGAGGCCGATACGCAGCATGGAAGGGTGGACTCAGAGCCCGATGGCCCGCAGCACGGCGTCGGGTCCGAGGGCCATGGCAGTCAGGCCGGCCAGCGCAAGGAAGGGGCCGAAGGGGACATAGCCGCCTTCGCGCAGGCCGCTGGTCAGCTTCAGGGCAATGCCCACCACCGCCCCGATGAGCGACGCCATCAGGATCATCGGCACCAACGCCTGCCAGCCGAACCAGGCGCCCAGCGCCGCGAACAGCTTGAAGTCGCCGTAGCCCATGCCTTCCTTGCCCGTTGCCAGCTTGAACGCGTGGTAGACGAGCCAGAGCGATAGGTAACCGGCCACCGCGCCCCAGAGGGCATCGTCGAGTCGGACGGCCGTCCACTGCAGTGCCGCGGCGATGAGGCCCCCCCACAACAGCGGCAGCGTGATGTCGTCCGGCAGCAGCGTGGTGTCCCAGTCGATCAGCGCCAATGCCAGCAGGGCGGCTGCGAACCCGCACCAGGCCGCCGCAGTGGGCGTGAAGCCCCAGCGCCACGCGGCGAAGCCGAAGAGGGCGGCCGTGGCCAGCTCGACGGCGGGATAGCGCAGCGCGATGCGGGACCTGCACTGGGAGCAGCGCCCGCGCAGGGCGAGATAGCTGAGGACAGGAATGTTTTCCCACCAGCGGATCGCATGCCCGCAGTGCGGGCAGGCCGAGCGCGGGCGCATCAGGTCGTATGGCGCAGCGGCCGGTACCGGCTGGCCCGACAACTCGGCGCACTCGGCCGCCCACTGGCGCTCCATCATGCGCGGCAGGCGGTGGATGACCACGTTCAGGAAACTGCCGACCAGCAAGCCCATCACCGCGGCCAGCGCGGCATCGAAGGCGGCCAAGGGCATCAGACCACGGCACCCAGCTTGAAGATGGGCAGGTACATCGAGACGACGATGCCGCCGATGATGGTGCCCAGGAACACGATGATGATCGGCTCCATCAGGCTGGACAGGCCGGCGACCATGTCGTCCACCTCGGCTTCGTAGAAGTCGGCGGCCTTGCCGAGCATGTGGTCGAGCGAGCCGGATTCTTCGCCGATGGCGGACATCTGCAGCACCATCGAAGGAAAGACGTTCGCATTGGTCATGGCCATGGTCAGGCTGGTGCCGGTGGAGACCTCCTGCTGGATTCTCTCGGTGGCCGTGGAGTAGACCGAGTTGCCCGACGCGCCGCCTACCGAGTCGAGCGCCTCGACCAGCGGCACGCCGGCAGCGAACATGGTCGAGAGGGTGCGCGTCCAGCGGGCCACGACCGACTTCAGCACCAGGTCGCCGAAGACCGGCAGGCGCAGCATCATGCGGTCGACGAAGTGCTGCACTTTCTCACTGCGTTTCCAGGCCTGCAGCCCGAAATAGAAACCCGCACCCATGCCACCGAAGATGGCCCACCAATAGTCGGTGAAGAACTCGCTCATCGCGATGACGAAGAGCGTGGGCGCGGGCAGGTCGGCGCCAAAGGAAGTGAACACGTCCTTGAAGGCCGGGATCACGAAGATCATGATCACGGAGACCACGACGAATGCCACGGCGACCACGGCGACCGGGTACATCAGCGCCGACTTGATCTTGGACTTGATCGTCTCGGTCTTCTCCATGTACGTGGCCAGCCGGTCGAGCAGCGATTCCAGGATACCGGCGGCCTCGCCCGCCTCGACCAGGTTGCAGTACAGCGGGCTGAAGTGCTGCGGAAACTTGCGGAACGCAGCCGACAGCGAGGTGCCGGTCTCCACGTCGGAGCGGATATCGGCCAGCATGCGCGTGACGCTGCCGTTGGGATTGCCGCGGCCGACGATGTCGAACGCCTGCAGCAGCGGCACACCGGCCTTCATCATGGTGGCCAGCTGTCGCGTGAACACGGCGATGTCCTTGGGGCGAATTCGCTGTCCGCGGCGCATCCGCCGCTTGCGGATCTTCAGTGGCGTGACGCCCTGCCGGCGCAGGGCGGCCTGCACCTGGTTCTCGCCGGCGGCCCGCGACTCGCCGCGCACTTGCTTGCCATTGCGGTCGCGACCTTCCCATTCGAAGACGAACTCGGTGATCTTGTTTGCTGTTGCCGTCGCCATCCGGGGCTGCTCCTGGGCTTGTCGCTGCTAGCGTTGTTCTAGAGATTGGTGCAGTTGATCACTTCTTCCAGCGAAGTGATCCCCTGCTTGACCTTGTGCAGCCCCGACTGGCGCAGGCTTCGCACGCCTTCGCTCTCGGCCTGCGCGGCGATCTCCAGGGTGTTGCCATCGCGCAGGATGATCCGCTGGATCTCCTCGCTGACCGGCATCACCTGGTAGATGCCGACCCGGCCCTTGTAGCCGTTGCTGCAGGCCGAGCATCCGACGGGGCGGTAAGGCATCCAGCTGCCGTCGATTTCCTCTTCGCGGAAGCCGGCGTCGATCAGGGCTTCGGTGGGCACGTCCACCGGCTCCTTGCAGTTGGGGCAAAGCCGGCGAGCAAGGCGCTGTGCCGTGATCAGCACCACGCTGGAAGCGATGTTGAAGGCCGCCACGCCCATGTTGCGCAGGCGCACCAGGGTGGCGGGTGCATCGTTGGTGTGCAGCGTGGACATGACCATGTGGCCGGTCTGTGCCGCCTTGAGGGCAATGTCGGCTGTCTCCAGGTCGCGGATTTCGCCGACCATGATGATGTCCGGGTCCTGGCGCAGGAAAGCGCGAAGGGCCGAGGCGAACGTCAGGCCGGCTTTGTCGTTGACGTTGACCTGGTTCACCCCGGGCAGGTTGATTTCCGCCGGGTCTTCGGCCGTGGAAATATTGACCCCGGGCTGATTCAGCAGGTTCAGGCAGGTGTACAGCGACACCGTCTTGCCCGATCCGGTCGGGCCGGTGACCAGCACCATGCCGTAGGGCTTGCGGATCGCGTCCAGCAGCCTGGCCTTCTCTTCGGGCTCGTAGCCCAGGGCTTCGATGCCCATGCGGGCGCTGCTCGGATCCAGGATACGGATCACCACCTTTTCACCGAACAGCGTGGGCAGGGTGCTGACCCGGAAATCGATCACGCGCTCCGGGCCGATCTTGAGCTTCATGCGCCCGTCCTGCGGCACCCGCTTCTCGGCGATGTCCATGCGCGAGATCACCTTGATGCGCGAGGCGAGCTTGTCCTTGACGGCGACGGGCGGTGCGGCAATCTCGCGCAACTCACCGTCGATCCGGAAGCGGACGCGATAGCTGTGCTCGAACGGCTCGAAGTGCAGATCGGACGCGCGCATGTTGATCGCGTCGAGCAGCATCTTGTGCAGAAACTTGACCACCGGCGCGTCGTCGACTTCGGACGAGCTCTTCTCGTCGTCATCGCCGCCCGCGGATTCCATCGATGCTTCGTCGAACTGGAAGTCCTCGCCGATGATGTTGTCCATCGACTCGGTCGCCGTGGTGGCGTTCGCCTCCACCAGCCGGGAGAGCTTGTCGTATTCGGCAATGACCCAGTCGACCCCCATCTGGGTGGCGAACTTGATCTTCTCGGCAGCTTGCTGGTCCGACGGATCGGCCGTCGCGACGGTGAGTCGGTTGCTGCGTTTGGCCAGGACCACCACCCGGAAATCGGAGCAGATCTTGGTGTCCAGCAAGCCCTTGGGCAGTCGCTGCGGATCGACAGCCTCCAGGTCCAGCAGGGGCGCGCCGTAGGCCAGCGACATGGTGTGCGCCAGATCGAAGGCAGAGACGGCGCCCGAGCCGGTCAGCTCTGCGATGAAGCTGGTCCGATGGACCTGCGCCTTGCGGTACAGATCGACCGCGGCCTTTTGATCTAGTTTTCCGGCCGAGATGAGTGCACGAGCCAGGCCGGGCAGGGCGACATTCGCGGCTTCGGCGTGTGGGAATTCAACGGCTGCCATCGGCAAGACTTTCGTGCCAGGGCGCGGCACCGGACCAAGGGGAAAAACGGTGGCCGATCATCGCCGAAAGGCTCTTCAGTGTAAATCGCGGCCCCTACCTTGCGGCGCTGTGGCAACGAAGATGCGACGAAGATGGCGATGCGGGCGGGGGGGGGGCGTAAAGGCGGGGCGTGGAGCGCCGCGCAATGACTTGGTACGGTGACTTTCGCAGCGCCAGGACGGCCGCCGCGTTGCGGGTGGACCATTGGCATTGGACGGTCCGTGCAAGAAATCTGGTCGGGGTGAGAGGATTCGAACCTCCGGCCTCTACGTCCCGAACGTAGCGCTCTACCAGGCTAAGCTACACCCCGATGGCTACTCTCGGATGACGCAAGCGACTTGATTGCTCAATGCCTGCGCCCGAGTAGCGAAGACGGCAATTGTAGCAAACCTTCGCTGTGCTCATTCCGGGGCAGATGCCACAGGCAATCGATGGCCCTCTGCGCTTCCTGGGCCGCGGCGTCGCGCGCGACCTCCAGCGCGCCGGTATTGCGCACGATGCCGACGATGGCCTGCAGGTCGTCGACCGACCCATTCTCGATGGCGCGCCGCACAATGGCGCGGTCAGCCTCGGAGCCGCGATGCATGGCTGCGATCAAGGGCAGGGTGGCCTTGCCTTCGCGCAGGTCGTCGCCCAGGTTCTTGCCCATTTCCGTGGCGTCGCCGTCGTAGTCGAGCACGTCGTCGATCACCTGGAAAGCGGTGCCGAGTGCCTGGCCGTACTCGGCGCATGCTTGCTCGACCTCCGGGGTGCTGCCGGCGAGCACCGCCGCCAGTCGTGTACTGGCCTCGAAGAGCTTCGCCGTCTTGGAGCGGATGACGCGCAGGTAGCCCGCCTCGTCGATCGACGCGTCATGCATGTTCATCAACTGCAGCACTTCCCCCTCGGCGATCACGTTGGTCGCCTCGGCGAGGATCTCCATCACGCGCATGTTCCCGGCATCGAGCATCATCTGGAAGGCGCGCGAATAGAGGAAATCGCCGACCAGCACGCTCGCCGCATTGCCGAATTGCTGGTTGGCCGTCGGTCGGCCGCGGCGCAAGGTGGAGTCGTCCACGACGTCGTCGTGCAGCAGCGTCGCGGTGTGGATGAACTCCACCACGGCGGCCAGGTTGAAGCGCTGGTCGCCGCGGTAGCCGAGTGCACCGCTGACCAGGAGCAGCAGGGCCGGCCGCAGTCGCTTGCCGCCTGCCGAGATGATGTAGCGCGAGACTTCGCCCACCAGAGGCACGCCAGAAGCGAGGCGGCTTTCGATCACGGCATCCACCCCGCGCATGTCATCGGCGATCAATGCGAGTGCGGAAGTGGTGCTGGGCGAAGAGGTCAAGATCGAGCGGAAAAGTTCGCGCGATTATAGGGATGGGCCTTGCGCCCCAATGGCTCAGCAGCAGGCCAAAACGATGCGCATGCTATAGTCGCGGGCTCACTTGGGAAATCCGTCCCGAGTGGGTATCTCTCAAGAGGTCTTTCATGTACGCGGTCATAAAAACCGGTGGCAAGCAGTATCGCGTTGCTTCCGGCGAAAAAATTAAAGTAGAACAGATTGCTGCGGACGTAGGCCAGGAGATCGTGATCGACCAGGTGCTGGCTGTCGGAAACGGCAGTGAGCTCAAGGTTGGAACTCCCCTGGTGTCCGGTGCGTCTGTGAAGGCTACCGTGCTGTCGCACGGCAAGCACGACAAGATCCGCATCTTCAAGATGCGTCGACGCAAGCACTACCAGAAGCGCCAGGGGCATCGCCAGCAGTTCACCGAACTGCAAATCGGCGCCATTGCCGCTTAAGGAGCAAACATGGCACAGAAAAAAGGCGGCGGCTCTACGCGAAACGGGCGCGATTCCAAGCCCAAGATGCTCGGCGTGAAAGCCTTCGGCGGCGAGCTCATCAGCGCAGGTTCGATCATCGTTCGCCAGCGCGGCACCAAGTTCCATCCCGGAACCAACGTGGGCATCGGCAAAGACCACACCTTGTTCGCCCTGGTCGATGGCCAGGTGTCCTTCTCCGTCAAGGGTGGGCTGAACAAGCACATGGTGAACATCACGCCGGTGGCCTGATCCCAGGCGTGCCCGGCACGAAGGCCCTGCGAATCTCGCAGGGCTTTTTTGTTGAGGCTCGCATTTCGTGCAGCGCGCAGGCGCCGCGCTTCACCCTCCCTAGAATCCCCGCATGAAGTTCGTTGACGAAGCCTATATCGACGTCGCTGCCGGCGACGGCGGCAACGGCTGCGTGTCGTTCCGCCATGAAAAGTACAAGGAGTTCGGCGGGCCCAACGGCGGGGATGGAGGACGCGGTGGGCATGTGTTCGCAATCGCGGATCCCAACCTCAATACCCTGGTCGACTACCGTTACTCGAGGCGCCATGAAGCCCAGCGCGGCCAGCATGGCATGGGATCGGACATGTTCGGCGCCGCCGGCTCCGACGTCACCCTGAAGATGCCGGTGGGCACCATCATCAGCGACGCCGAGACCGGTGAGGTGCTGTTCGAATTGCTGCGCCCAGGTGAGGTCATCATGATCGCCAAGGGTGGCGACGGTGGCTTCGGCAACATGCGCTTCAAGAGTGCCATCAACCGGGCGCCGCGGCAAAAGACACCTGGCTGGCCGGGTGAGCGCCGCAACCTGAAGCTCGAACTCAAGGTGTTGGCCGATGTCGGCTTGCTGGGTATGCCCAACGCGGGCAAGTCCACGCTCATCGCCGCAATCTCCAACGCGCGCCCCAAGATCGCCGACTACCCCTTCACGACACTGCATCCCAACCTGGGCGTGGTGCGCGTCGGCCCCGAGCAGAGCTTCGTGGTGGCCGACGTTCCTGGCCTGATCGAAGGCGCCGCTGAAGGAGCCGGTCTGGGGCACCAGTTCCTGAGGCATCTGCAGCGCACACGCCTGCTGCTGCACCTGGTCGACATGGCGCCATTCGACGAAGACGTCGATCCGGTGGAGCAGGCCAAGGCCATCGTGCTGGAGCTCAAGAAATACGACAAGCAGCTGTATGAGAAGCCGCGGTGGCTGGTCCTGAACAAGATCGACATGATCCCGGCCGAGGAGCGCGCCGCGCGTATCAAGGATTTCATCAAGCGCATGCGCTACAAGGGGCCGGTGTTCCAGATTTCAGCACTGACGCGCGAAGGTTGTGACGAACTGGTGAAGTCCGTTTACCAGCACGTGCGCGAACAGCAGCTGGCCGAGCAACCGCACGTGGAGACCGATCCGCGATTTGCGGGTGAGCCGCCAACCTGATCCTCACCCGCCAGTCGGCTCCAGCGGCTCGAACATGACTTCAGCTATTCCGGATAAAACCCATACGGCCGGCGCCCAATTGCTGCGTTCGGCGCGCCGCATCGTCGTCAAGGTCGGCTCCAGCCTGGTGACCAATGAAGGTCGCGGTCTCGACGAGCAGGCCATCGGTGAGTGGTGCCGGCAGCTGGCGGTTCTGTGCTCGCAGGGGCGAGAGCTCATCATGGTGTCCAGCGGCGCCATCGCCGAAGGCATGAAGCGCCTGGGCTGGAGCGCCAGGCCCCATGAGCTTCATGAACTGCAGGCCGCGGCCGCCGTCGGGCAAATGGGCCTTGCGCACATCTACGAAACCAAGCTTCGAGAGCACGGGCTCGGCTCGGCCCAGGTGCTGCTCACGCACGCCGACCTGGCCGACCGGGAGCGTTACCTGAACGCCCGCTCGACCTTGCTCACATTGCTGGGCTTGGGTGTGCTGCCGGTGATCAACGAGAACGACACCGTCGTCAACGACGAGATCAAGTTCGGCGACAACGACACGCTCGGCGCCTTGGTCGCCAACTTGATCGAGGCGGACGTGCTGGTCATCCTCACCGATCAACTCGGCCTGTACACGGCCGATCCCCGCAAGGACCCGGCCGCCGAGTTCGTGCATGAAGCCCACGCCGGCGACCCGGCCCTGGAGGCGATGGCGGGCGGTGCCGGCTCCAGCATCGGCAAGGGTGGAATGATCACCAAGATCCTCGCGGCCAAACGCGCGGCACGTTCGGGTGCGTCGACGGTCATCGCCTGGGGTCGCGAGCCCGACGCGTTGCTGCGCCTGTTCGACGGCGACCTGGTGGGCACGCTGCTGGTCGCCCCGACCCAGAAGAGCCAGGCACGCAAGCGCTGGATCGCCGATCACCTCCAACTGCGGGGGGCGGTGACGGTGGACGATGGGGCCGCCGCGCGGCTGCGCCAGGACGGCAAGAGCCTGCTGCCGATCGGCATGGTGGCCGTCGAGGGAGAGTTTTCCCGCGGCGATGTCATCGCCGTGCGCGACGCGGCGGGTGTCGAGGTCGCGCGCGGACTGGCCAACTATGCGAGCGCGGAAGCGCGTCTTCTGTGCCGCAGGGCGTCGACCGAGATCGAGAAGCTCCTGGGCTATGTGGCGGAACCCGAGATGATCGATCGAACCAACCTGGTGCTGACCCGCTGAAGGGCGGGCCGGCGCCGCAAGGCGCCAGGCGGCTAGCCGGTGCGCTGGGATCCGCGCACCCTCTGGTGCAAGCCGGCCTGCGGGTCCGGTTCGAAGGTGGCGCCGGGCGGCAGTTCGAACTCCATGGGCGCCGTGAACGCCGCAGCACTTGCCTCGTCGCGTCCTCGCACGCCGCCACGCAGGTAGCGGTTTCGATGGTGCTCGTTGCGGGGAATGAACCGGGCAAGCTCGGTCAGCGCCATTTCATACACACCGCGCTTGAACTCCACCACCACGTCGAGCGGCACCCAGTAATCGTTCCAGCGCCAGGCGTCGAACTCAGGATGGTTGGTGGCACGCAGGTTGAGGTTCCAGTCCTGCCCCATCAACTGCAACAGATACCAGATCTGTTTCTGGCCCTTGTAGTGGCCGCGCGCGTCGCGGCGAATGTAGCGATCCGGCACTTCGTAGCGCAACCAGTCACGGGTGCGGGCGATGATGCGCACATGCTCGGGCCGGAGGCCCACCTCTTCATGGAGTTCCCGGTACATCGCCTGCTCGGGCGTTTCGCCCCGATCGATGCCGCCTTGGGGGAACTGCCAGCTGTGGGTGCGTATGCGCTTGCCCCAGAACACCTGGTTTTTCTGATTGAGCAGGATGATGCCGACGTTGGGCCTGAAGCCGTCGCGGTCAAGCATAATCAAACCCCATTCTTGAACTGAGTTCATTATGCACGCCGCCACCGGCGCCAGCCAAATGACTCGGCCGTTTACCTCCCCCCGTTTCCCCTCTGATGAAAGCGTCCCAGTTCCTCATTTCCACGTTGAAGGAAGCGCCTGCCGATGCCGAGGTGGTGAGCCATCGATTGATGACTCGCGCCGGCATGATCAAGAAGCTGGGGGCGGGCATCTACACCTACATGCCCATGGGCCTTCGGGTCATCCGCAAGGTGGAGGCGATCGTGCGCGAGGAGATGAACCGCGCAGGGGCCATCGAGTGCACCATGCCGGTCGTGCAGCCGGCCGAGCTGTGGCAGGAGACCGGCCGCTTCGAAAAGATGGGCCCCGAGCTGCTGCGCATCAAGGACCGGCACGAGCGTGACTTCATCGTGCAACCCACCAGCGAAGAGGTGGTCACCGACATCGCCCGCCAGGAGTTCCGCAGCTACAAGCAGCTGCCGCGAAACCTCTACCAGATTCAGACCAAGTTCCGCGATGAGCGGCGACCCCGGTTCGGCTTGATGCGTGGGCGTGAATTCATCATGAAGGACGCCTACAGCTTCGACCGCGACGCCGCGTCGGCCAAGGCGAGCTACGAGCGCATGGCGCAGGCTTACCGCCGCATCTTCGACCGCTTCGGCCTGCGTTATCGCGCCGTGGCTGCCGACAGCGGCGCCATCGGCGGCGACCTCTCCGAGGAATTCCAGGTGATCGCGGCAACCGGTGAAGACGCCATCGTCTACTGCCCCGACAGCGACTACGCGGCCAACCTGGAAAAGGCCGAGGCGCTCGCGCCGCGCAGCGATCGTCCGGCCGCATGCGCCGCCTTGGTGCGTACCCCCACTCCCGGCAAGAGCACCTGCCCCGATGTGGCGCAGCTGTTGGGCGTGCCCCTGGCCACCACGGTCAAGTCCATCGTGCTCGCCACCGACCGCCTCGATGGCGCTGGGCAGGTCGCCGGCACGCAGATCTGGCTGCTGCTGCTGCGCGGCGACCACGACATGAACGAAGTCAAGGTCGCCAAGCTGCCCGGCCTGGACGCGGGTTTCCGGTTTGCCACGGCGCCCGAGATCGTCGAGCACTTCGGCGCCAAACCCGGGTACCTGGGGCCGGTGGGCTTGAAGCGGCCGGTGCAGGTGGTCGCCGATCGGGATGTCGCGGTGATGGCCGACTGGATCTGCGGCGCCAACGAAGAAGACTTCCACCTCACCGGCGTCAACTGGGGCCGCGACCTGCCCGAGCCGGCTGTGGTGGCGGACATCCGCAATGTGATCGAAGGCGACCCGTCGCCCGATGGCAAGGGGCCGTTGGCGATCGAGCGCGGCATCGAGGTGGGGCATGTGTTCTACCTCGGCACCAAGTACAGCCGGGCCATGAATGCCACGTTCCTCGACGAAGCCGGCAAGCCGCAGTTCATGGAGATGGGCTGCTACGGCATCGGCATCACCCGCCTGCCGGCCGCCGCCATCGAACAGAACCACGACGAGCGCGGAATCATCTGGCCCGATGCCATCGCACCCTTTACCGTCGTCATTTGCCCCATCGGCATGGACCGCAGTGCTGCCGTGCGCGAAGCCGCCGAAACGCTGCACGACCGCCTCGCCGCCTCCGGCGTGGACGTGCTGCTCGACGATCGTGGCGAGCGCCCCGGAGCGATGTTCGCCGACTGGGAACTCATCGGCGTTCCCCATCGCGTGGTCATCTCCGACCGCGGCCTGGGCGAAGGCCAGCTCGAATACCAGCATCGGCGCGACAGCGCCGCCACCAAGGTGGCCGCGTCCGGCATCGTGGACTTTCTGCAAAACCGCCTGAAGCCGTGATCTCGCGCAGGGGCTGGCTGCTGCGTGCGATGCCGGGCCTTGGGCTGCTGCCCTGGTCCGGTGTGGTTCGCGCTGGCCAGCTCGAAGAACCGCTGGCCGATTCGGTGCGCTCGGCCCTGAGTTCGGCCATCGCCAATGCCGCGCCGCCGGTGCCCGAATTCGCCAGCACCGAAGCCCGGTTGACGTATCTGCGCTGGCTGCAGGCCATGAGCGCTCGGCTGTATCGTCGCAAGGGCGATTTCAACGAGCGGCGTGAATTCCTGCAGACCGTCTGGTACGAGAGCCGCCGCGCCGGCCTGGACACGCAGCTGGTGCTGGGCCTGATCCAGGTCGAGAGCGCGTTTCGCAAGTTCGCGGTGAGCGTGGCCGGGGCCCGCGGCTACATGCAGGTCATGCCCTTCTGGAGCCGCCTCATCGGGGACGGCGATCCGGCACGGCTGTTCCACATGCAGACCAACCTGCGCTTTGGCTGCGTCATCCTTCGGCACTACGTCGACCGCGAGCGCGGTGACCTGTTCCTGGCCCTCGGCCGCTACAACGGCAGCCGTGGCAAGCCGACCTACCCCAATGCCGTCTTCGCGGCCGCCCAGCAGTGGGCCTGGCGGGACGCCCGCACCGGTTGAGGCACGGCCGCCGCGACCGGCCTACTGCAGGAAGCCGATGCGGGTCTTGCCGCTGCCCGGCCTGGGAACGTCATCGGGACTGACCTCGCCACGGCCATCCAGGCGCGCATTGCCGAACCCGGTCATCAACGCGCGCCGCATCTCCCGTGGCGGCATCTCGGCCAGCACATCGAGCAGCTCCGACGAGGGCTCCGGATCGAAGCGCTGGCCCCACCCGTGGTCGAGCCGGATCGACACGTACAGGTTGCGCGCGATCTGCCGGGCGGCGTCCACGTCCGGCGGGTCGATCTCGAACACATTCATGCGGTTGAGGATGGGCTCCGGAATGGCGCGCTCGTCATTGGCCGTCATGATCCAGATGACCTGGCTGGCGTCGATGGCCACCTCGGCGAACTCGTCCATGAAGGCGCCGGCCGTGTCGTGCTCCAGCAGGCCGTACAGCGCGCCCAGCGGATCGTATTGCGCCTCGGCGGCCGCCTTGTCGACCTCGTCGACCACGATCACCGGATTGGCGTACTGCCCGTCCACGATCGACTCGAACACCTTGCCGGGCTTGGCCCCCTTCCATTGTGAGGAGGCGCCCGACAGCAGCCAGCCAGCCGTCATGGAGCTCATGGGCACCAGGCACATGCCGGTGCCCAGCAGGTCGGCCAGCTTGCGCGCGAAGTGGGTCTTGCCGATGCCGGGCGGGCCCAGCAGCAGCATGGGCGTGACCTCCAGGCCATCGCGGCAGTCCTGGGAGAGGGCGACATGGCGCTTGACGTCGTCGAGCGCCTCGGTGAAGTTGGGCAGCTGCTCGTAGAGCTGGCTCATGTCCGGGACGGCACTGGGCTTGACCTGGAAGCGTTCGGGTCCCCGCTCCAGCATGCGCTCGTAGGTGGTGCGCAAGTTCTCGTGTTCACGTGGAGGCAGCTTGCAGAGCTTGCGCTCGACATCCTCGGGTCGGAAGACCCGGCGAACACTGGCAATGGGCAGGCGAAAGCTCGAGGCATCGCAGGGCACCAGCGGGTTGGTCGACATCCACACCTCCTGCTCATGGGGACGTCTTCATTCCAGCATGGAGCGTGCCAGCTCCGCAATCCGGGGAAGCTCAAAAGCACGTCGGTATTTTTCCCACATGCTGTGCCCCCGAAGCGCCTTCGGCGCCTCCCCGAAGGGGGCCACCCGTGGCCCGGCAAAGCCGGTTCCGCGGTGGGCCTGGAAGGGCCGGTCGCGGTGCAGTGGTCTCGCGCGGCGCCCGGCCGGCTCTTGGGCTACGGGGTGCCCGGTGCTTTCAGCACCTGGTGGAGTTCGCCGCTCTCGTACATCTCCATCATGATGTCCGAGCCGCCGATGAACTCGCCGCGCACGTACAGCTGGGGAATGGTGGGCCAGCTGCTGTATTCCTTGATGCCTTGCCGGATGGCATCGTCTTCCAGCACGTTCACGGTGGTGACATTGCGCGGGTCGACGCCGCAGGCCTTGAGGATCTGGATGGCTCGGCCGGAGAAGCCGCACATCGGGAAGCTGGCATTGCCCTTCATGAACAGCAGGACTTCGCTGTTCTTCACGAGTTGGTCGATGCGTTGCTGGGTGTCGTTCATACGTGATCCTCAATGGCTCGGGCGCGCGCTGCGGCGAACCGGGGATTATCGGTCTTCAGGCATTCCACTGTCCGCCGCTGCAGCGTTCGATGCCGGCCAGGTCGCGCCGGCTCGTCACCTGCGTGAACCCGCGCGCGCGCAGCAGTTCCCGCACCGCTTCGGCCTGGTTCCAGCCGTGCTCCAGCAGCAGCCAGCCGCCGCGCGCCAGGTGCTCCGGCGCGGCCGCGACGATGCCGCGGATGTCGCGCAGCCCGTCGGGACCGGAGACCAGGGCCTGGAGCGGTTCGTGGGCCAGCGCGGCCAGATGCGGATCCTCGTCTTCCACGTACGGCGGGTTGCTCACCACCAGCTGCCAGTCGCTTCCTGCGCCCTCGAGCCAGTCCGCCTGGGCGACCCGGACCTCGAGGCCCAGCCGTGCCGCGTTGCCGCTTGCGACCTCGACCGCCTCGGCACTTCGGTCCACCGCCTGCACCCACGCGTCCGGCCGCCGGTGCTTGATGGCCAGCGCGATCGCGCCACTGCCGGTGCCCAGGTCGATCACGCGCGGGGCCGCCCATCCGGACAGCACCTCCAGGCTCCACTCGACCAGCGTCTCCGTATCGGGCCGCGGCACCAGCACGCGAGCGTCCACCTGCAGCGGCAAGCCGAAGAACTCCTTGCGGCCCAGGAGGTAGGCCGCGGGCTCGCCCCGCGATCGTCGCGCGCACAGCGCCTCGAACGCGGCGTGCGCCGGCGCCGCCACCGGGTCGCCATCGTGCGCGATCAGCCACGCGCGATCCTGCGGGTCACGCCCGAGCGCCCGCAGCAGCAGCAGTTGCGCGTCCAGCCGATCCACCCCGCGTGTGGCAGCTTCACGCAGCAGCCCCGCCACGGTGGCCAGGCCCTCGATCAAGCGCGCGCCTCCAGCTCGGCCAGTTGCTCGGCCTTGCGTGCCAGCAGCAGGCCCTCCACCAACTCGTCCAGCTCACCTTCCATCACCGCGCCCAGCTTGTACAAGGTGAGGTTGATGCGGTGGTCCGTCACGCGGCCCTGCGGGAAGTTGTAGGTGCGGATGCGGTCGCTGCGGTCGCCACTGCCGATCAGCCCCTTCCGCGTCGCTGCCTCGCGCGCCGCTCGTTCGGCCCGCTCGGCCTCCTGGATGCGGGCCGCCAGCACCTGCAGCGCCTTGGCCTTGTTGCGGTGCTGCGAGCGGTCGTCCTGGCACTCGGCCACGATGCCGGTGGGCAGGTGGGTCACGCGCACGGCCGAGTCGGTCTTGTTGATGTGCTGGCCGCCGGCGCCCGAGGCGCGGAAGGTGTCGATGCGCAGGTCCGCCGGATTGATCTGCACCGCCTGCGCCTCGTCCGGTTCGGCCAGTGCGGCCACCGTGCAGGCGCTGGTGTGGATGCGCCCCTGCGTCTCCGTGGCTGGCACCCGCTGCACCCGGTGGCCGCCCGACTCGAACTTCAGCCGCCCGTAGGCGCCGTCGCCCACCACGCGCACCACCACCTCCTTGAACCCGCCCACCTCGCCATCGCTCTGGCTCACCAGTTCGCAACGCCAGCCCTGGCGCTCGGCGTAGCGGGTGTACATGCGCAGCAGGTCGCCGGCGAAGAGGGCCGACTCGTCGCCGCCCGTGCCGGCTCGGATCTCCAGGAAGGCGTTGCGCACGTCGTCGGGGTCGCGCGGCAGCAGCAACTGTTGCAAGCGGTCCTCGAGCGCGGGCAGCTCGGACTCGAGGGTCGCGACCTCGTCGCGCGCCATGTCGGCCATGTCCGGGTCCGCCAGCAACTCGCGCGCCTCGGCCAGGTCGGCCTCGCGACGGCGGTACTGCTCGAACAACTGGGCGACCTCGCTCACCTCCGCGTGTTCGCGGGTGAGGTCACGCAGGCGCTCCATGTCCTGGGCCATCTCCGGCTGCTGCAGGAAAAAGTCGAGCTCCTGCAGGCGGACGGGGTAGCGCTCGAGTTGCTGGCGGAGGAAGGGTTTCATGGCGTTGGAGCTGGCCGAAGGCCGTTGACCGGAGCAAGCGCCGAGCGTCGGCGCGGGTGCCGAACGGCCCCGGCCGCACGGCGCAGCGAAGCGGCGAGCGCCGCTAACGCTCCTTGCGCAGGAAGAAATGCTGGATGGCGTTGCCCGCGCGCTCACGGGCCTCGGCGTTGCCCGCGTGCAGTTCGGCCAAGGGGCCGTGCAGCATCTTCTGCGTCAGCCCGCGCGAGAGCGCCTCCATCACGGCGTCGACGTCCTCCCCGCGGGCCAGCGCCCGGCGGGCGCGGGCCAGTTCGACGGCGCGCCACTCGTCGGTCTGCGCATGCAGTTGGCGGATCAGGGGCACGCTCTGGCGCTGGTCCATCCAGTGCAGGAAGCTCTGCACGCCGGCATCGACGATCGCCTCGGCCTGTTCCACCGCGGCTTGCCGGTGCGCCTGGCCGGTCTGCACCACATGCGCCAGGTCGTCGACCGTGTAGAGGTACACGTCTTCGAGCGCTTTCACCTCGGGTTCGATGTCGCGAGGCACCGCCAGGTCGACCATGAACATGGGCCGGTGCCGGCGCAACTTGAGCGCCCGCTCCACCGCGCCCAGGCCGATGATGGGCAGCTGCGAAGCGGTCGAGCTGATCACCGCATCGAACTCGTGCAGCCGGCCCGGCAGGTCGGCCAGGCGCATCACCTCGCCGCCGAAACGCGAAGCCAGTTTCTCGCCCCGCTCGAGCGTGCGATTGGCGATGGCGATCGACTGCGGGTTGCGCGCGGCGAAGTGGGTGGCCGCCAGTTCGATCATCTCGCCAGCGCCCACGAACAGCACGCGAATGCGGCTCAGGTCTTCGAAGAGCTGGCCAGCCAGCCGCACCGCCGCGGCCGACATGCTGATCGAATGCGCGCCGATCTCGGTGGCGGTGCGCACCTCCTTGGCCACCGCGAAAGAGCGCTGGAACAACTGGTTGAGCGTGGAGCCCAGGGCGCCTGCTTCGTCGGCCACGCGCACCGCGTCCTTCAGCTGGCCCAGGATCTGCGCCTCGCCCAGCACCATCGAGTCGAGGCCGCTGGCCACCCGGAAAGCGTGCCGTGCCGCGCCGGCATCTTGCAGCACATAGGCATGCGATCGCAGCAGCGCCGGCGACACGCCGCCCGACTGCGCAAGCCACTCCACCGTGGGTTCCAGCACCTGGCCGTGGGCGGCGCAGTAGATCTCGGTGCGGTTGCAGGTGGACAGGATGGCGGCCTCGGCCTGCTCGCCTGCGCGCTGCTGCAGGCAATCGCGCAGCGCCAGCAGGGTGGGGGCGATCTGGTCGATGGCGAACGCGAAACGACCGCGCAGATCGAGCGGCGCGGTCGTGTGGTTGATGCCGAGGGCCCAGACTGCCATGGCTGAATTATAAAATTCGCATCTCCCCCCAAGGCGGCGCTGCCGCACGAACCCCCAAGACATGGGTTTTCTCGACCTGCTCCTGCATCTGTCGGGCTTTGTCGCCCCCGCCCTGGCCCTGGCCCTGCTCATGCCCACGGCCTCGCGCTGGCTGCTGAGGTTGCAGCCCGTGCGCGCCATGCGCTGGTGGGTGCAGGCGGGCATCGGCTTCGCGGTCGGCGTGGTGGTGCTGCTGGGCGGCCTATGGGTCTTCGGGCGCGACGGCAAGATGGCCACCTATGCGGCCCTCGTGGGGGTCATGGCCACCCTGCAGTGGCTGATGGCCGGTGGCTGGCGCCGCTGAGGAAGCTTCGATAATCGCGGCATGCTGTTCCTGCTGTCGCCGGCCAAGTCGCTGGATTACGAAACACCTGTTCCTTCCGAACTGCCCCATACGCTCCCGCGCTTCACGCCGCGCTCCGAACAGCTGATCGGCGTGCTGCGTCGCAAGAGCCCGCCGGAGATCGCCTCGCTGATGAGCCTGAGCGACAGCCTCGCGGCCCTGAACGCGGCCCGCTACGAGGCTTGGTCCCCTCGCTTCTCGGCACGCAACTCGCGCCAGGCGGTGCTGGCCTTCAACGGTGACGTGTACGACGGCCTGGCCGCACGCAGCCTGGCCTTGGCCGACCTCGAGTGGGCCCAGCAGCACGTGGCCATCCTCAGCGGTCTCTACGGCGTGCTGCGGCCGCTCGACTGGATGCAACCCTATCGGCTGGAGATGGGCACCACGCTCGCCGTCGATGGCGCTTCCAATCTCTACCAGTTCTGGGGGCCGCAGATCGCGCAGTGCCTCAACCAGCAGCTGGCCGCGGACAAGACGCCGGTGGTGGTGAACCTCGCCTCGCAGGAGTACTTCAAGGCGGTGGACCGCAAGGTGCTCAAAGCCCGAGTGATCGAGTGCGTCTTCGAGGACTGGAAGTCGGGCCAGTACAAGATCATCAGCTTCTTCGCCAAGAAGGCGCGGGGTCTCATGGCCCGCTACGCCATCCGGCACCGCGTGCTCACGCCGCGCCAGCTCGAAGGCTTCGACCTCGACGGGTACGGGTTCGACGCGGCCGCGTCCGACCCGGACCGCCTGGTGTTCCGCAGAAGATTGGAGACAGATTGAGCATGACTGCCACCACCCAGCACATCACCCCCGAGCTGCGCACCTGGATCATCGCCCAGGCCCAGGCCGGCCAGCCGGCCGAGGCCGTCCTGAAGGCCATGAAGGCGTCCGGCTGGAACGAGGACGTCGCCATCGAGGCGATGGAGAGCACGCTGCGCGGCCACCTCGAACAGCAGGCCGCGGCCAACGGCTTGCCGCCCGCGGTGGCCGTGCCCGAGCCGGGCGTGGCGGAGTCGCCGCTCTACCTCGACGCGGGCGACCGGCGCGTGACCGTGCTGCAGACCATGAACAACCCGCGCGTGGTGGTCTTCGGCGACCTGCTGTCCGACGAGGAGTGCGACGAGCTGATCGGGCTGGCCCGGCCGCGCCTGGCCCGCTCGCTCACCGTGGCCACCAAGACCGGCGGCGAGGAAGTCAACGACGACCGCACCAGCAACGGCATGTTCTTCCAGCGCGGCGAAAACCCGCTGGTCACGCGCATCGAGGCGAGGCTGGCGCGCCTGGTCAACTGGCCGGTCGAAAACGGCGAGGGCCTGCAGATCCTGCAGTACCGCCCGGGCGCCGAATACAAGCCGCACTACGACTACTTCGACCCCGTCGAGCCCGGCACGCCCACCATCCTCAAGCGGGGAGGGCAGCGGGTGGCCACCATCGTCATGTACCTGTCCGAGCCCGAGAAGGGCGGCGGCACCACCTTTCCCGACGTGCAGCTGGAGGTGGCTCCCAAGCGCGGGCATGCCGTGTTCTTCAGCTACGAGCGGCCGCACCCGTCCACGCGCACCCTGCACGGCGGGGCGCCGGTGATCGCCGGTGAAAAGTGGATCGCCACCAAGTGGCTGCGCGAGAGAAGGTTCGAATGACCCATTGGCGCCTGTGCGCGCCCGCCCTGCCATGAACCATTCCCCCGAGCAGTCCCTGCTGGGCAAGCCGGCCCCGCAGGTGGACCGCTACGACCCATCGCTGCTGTACCCCCTGCCGCGCGCCACCAAGCGCGCCGAGCTCGGCCTGGCCGAAGGCCGGCTGCCCTTCTTCGGCGCCGACCTCTGGACCGCGTTCGAGCTGTCCTGGCTCACCCCTCGCGGCAAGCCGCAGGTGGCGCTCGCGCACATCACCATCCCTTGCGAGACGCCGCACATCGTCGAGAGCAAGTCGTTCAAGCTCTACCTCAACAGCTTCGGCCACATGGCCTTCGCGTCGGCCGACGAGGTGCGCGAGCGCATCCGCGCCGACGTGAGCGAAGCCGTCTGGCGCGGCGCGCCTTCATCGTCCTCGGTCGGCGTGCGCCTGCTGTTGCCCGACAGCTTCGAGCGTGAGCAGGTGCGGGAGCTGGAGGGCGTGAACCTGGACCGCCTGGACATCGAGTGCAGCCACTACACCCCCGCGCCTGAGTTGCTCACCGCCGCGTTCGACGAGCAGCCGGTGCAAGAGGTGCTGGTGAGCAACCTGCTCAAGAGCAATTGCCTGGTCACCGGCCAGCCCGACTGGGGCAGCGTGCAGATCCGCTACAGCGGCCCGCAGATCGACCAGGGCCAGCTGCTGCGCTACCTGGTGAGCTTTCGCAACCACCACGAATTCCACGAGCAGTGCGTCGAGCGCATCTTCATGGACATCCGCACGCGCTGCCGGCCGGTCAAGCTCTCCGTGTATGCGCGCTACACGCGGCGCGGCGGGCTGGACATCAATCCGTTTCGCACCAGCCATCCGGGGGCGTTGCCGGCCCATGTGCGCACGGCGCGGCAGTAGCGGTGGGCCGCTGGCCAGGGACTGCCAGCGACCTTTGCAGCGCGTGCGTCGGAACCGCTCAGCGTGAGCGCTCCTGGAACCAGTACTTCCGCGAGCGCGTGGGCTTGATCGGCGGGTTGAGCTTGCCGCCCTCGATCGCCGAACGCTTGGGATTGGGCGCGCCGATGATGAAGGGCACGGTGCGGGTGAACTGCTGGCCCGCCGTGTCGCCGCGCTGCGAGGTGTAGGTCACCGTCACCAGTCCGCTGACCGGACTGGGTGGCAGGCCGCCGCCCAGGAACTCCATCGAGTCGAACGCCTTGCAGTACAGCGGCGCCGCGTAGGCCTTGGCCACCCCCAGGCTGCCATTGCAGGTACTGCCGCTGGCGCTGGAAGGCTGGTTGGTGCCGAAGTAGGTCATGCCGCCGGCGGTGGTCGCTGCGTTCACCACCTTCTCGCCGGTGGCCAGCGAGATGTAGCAGCCTGCCGGCGCGTTGGCCGTGTCGGTGCCCACCACACCCAGGTCGCTGGGTTTGACCGTGGTCGGCAGGGGGCTGGGCGCACCCTTGACCGTGTTGTTGTCGAACAGCGTGAAGAAGCGATCGCTGCCGGTGGTCTGCAGTGGCTTCTCGCGGTCTCCGGAGCCGACCAGCACGATCGCCTTGCCCTTGCTCATCACCACGTCGGGTGCGTAGAAGAACTTGCGCGGGTTGGTCGTGTCGCCCAGTTGGGCGATGGGGAAGATGCCCCACCTGGTGCGGTCGTTGCCCGCGCTCGACTCGAAGTACAGCCGGTAGACGTTCCCGCCGGTGTCGGCCGCATAGGCGCGGTCCACATAGCCGTCGTTGTCGGCGTCGATCAGGGTCACGTCCCCTGGCACGCTGCGGGTGGTCGGGAGCTTGGCGATGTAGGTGCCGTCCAGGGCGTCGATGACATAGATGTAGTTGCCCATGGTGACGGTGCCGGGCGTGGCGGCGTCCTCGGCGGGTGCGTCGTAGCCGCCGCCCATGATCAGCACCGGGCGAACCGCATCGCTGCCTCCCGACTGGCCCTTCAGCGCCGCCCAAGCGGCTTCGGTGTAGCCCTTCAGCCGCGCCGGACGGGCTTCCGACCAGGTCTGGCCCAACTCGGCGAAAGATCCGCTGTCGGTCACCTTGAACAGGAACTTGGGTGCGGTCGGCGTGGTGACGTCGAAGGCGTAGAGCTGGCGGCCGCCCCGGCGCATGCCGGCGTAGATGATGACCTGCTCGGTGTCGCCGTTGCTGTTGTACTTCTGGTAGACCGTGATGGGGCCGTCGAAGAAGTAATCGCGCGGGGTGGGCGCCGTCGCGTTGGGGTCGGTCGGCATCGAGGTGGTGGACAGCCGGATGTCGGGCGAGTTGGTGCGCAGGCGGTTCAGGTGCCCGAACTTCTCCTGCGGGATGAAGCTCCAGAGTTCCTTGCCGCCGCCATCGTTGACGTGGTCCTGCGACCCGTCCACGGCACGCAGCGTGCCGTCATTGGCGCCATAGAACACCACGACGCCCGTGGTGCCGCCGTAGTTCACCACCGCTGGCCTCGAATGCAGCACGTCGCCATGGATGCTGGGGCGCACGGTGGTGGGGCTGCCAGGCCCGTACTCGGGACTGGTGCCGTTGACGAGGTAGTTGTCCTTGCCACGAACCCACTCGATGAGTGCGTTCTTTTCGGTCACGCTGGCCAGCAGGCTCATGCCGAACGAGCTGAGCGTCAGTCCGAGGTTGGAGGTATCGAATCGCGTGGCGCTGCTCGATCCCAGCACCGTCCCCGGGGCGCAGCCGACGCAGGTCAGCACGTTCCGCTGCGCGCGCAGCGTGTCCGACGAGAAGTCCTCGCGCAGGCGCTGGGCGGCACCGCCCTTCTCGACGGCGAAGCCGTCCGGCGCATCCGACGGCGAGATGTTGAGGTAGGCCGGCTGGTTCTTCCAGAAGTCGCTGGAGGTCGTCCAGAACGAGGTGGCCGTGCGGGAGATGAAACCGCTGTCCCCGATCGCCTCGGCCTTGTTGGCGTCCACCAGGCTCAAGGTGTTGGTGAGGTCGTTGTAGCCGAACTGGTACTGCTTCAGGTTGCCGTTCCAGCGCGGGCGGGCCAGGCCGTCGGGCCGGAACATGCCGATGAACACCTGGTTCAGGTAGGTGCCACGCGAGTTCACGCTCACCGGCAGGCTGGCCGAGGCGAACACGCTGTCCACCGACTGGATCTGGTTGAAGATGGTCGACAGCGCGATGGCCAGCTGCTTGCCGTCGTCCACCGAGGCGTCCACCTTGAAGTACTCCCCGCCGCTCTGGCCCGCCATGCTGCTCAGGGCCGCCGACCAGGCCCTGCCCTGTACGTTGGTGTCGGGATTGACGTCGATGGTGAAGGTGGTGATGGCCTGGGGCGTCATCTTCATGAAGCGCGCCCACTCGTCGCCCCAGTTCGATTCCTGGTTGGACGGTGTCAGGCCGGTGATGGGATAGTCCTTGGGCTTGGCCATCCCCCGGGTCGGGTGGGCATAGGCCGCGTCGAGCGCCGCCTTCGCATCCGAGTCCTCGCCGCTGGAAGGCGGGCCGTTGCTGATGAAGATGATGTAGTTGCGCGCGCAGCTGTTTGCCGACAGGGGGCTCTGGTACTGCGTGGACCCGGAGCTGCCGAATGCGTGCCGGCTGCTCGTCGTGCTCGGAAATCCGTACACGGCGTGCGACGCCGTGCGCGTGGCGGGGTACTTGTTGTCGGCGTAGGCGTTGCCGCTGTAGTCGCGCTTTTTCTCGATGGAGCCGCGCAGGGCGGTGAGGCCGGCGTAGTAGGTGTAGGCCTCGGCCATGGCCATGCCCACCTTCGCTGCGCTGCCCTTGTCGCCGGTCTCGTCGAGCGCCCCCAGCAGGTTGGACAGCCGCTTCTTGTAGGTCGTGCCGCTCGAATCCGTGGCGTCGAGATCGCGGATGGCCGCGCGCACGTAGCCGCCGCTGCTGCTGCTGCTCTCCTCGCCGGCCAGCATCAGGCCGATGCGAAAGCGCGTGGCGTCCAGGTTGTCGATGGACTTGGAAATCGTGCTCTGTTCCAGCTGGAACTTGGTCCGGTTGCCGATGCCGGTCTGGACCGTGCTGCTCCAGTTGGCCGAGTTGTCCCACACCAGCAGCACGTTGGGCCGCTCCTTCACCTGCGGCGGCAGGCTGTAGATGTCGATGTCGCTGGCCCACTGCGAAGAGGCAGGGGCAGACGCCAGCGCCGTGAACAGCGCGGCGAACACCCAGGAGCTTTGTTTGATCAGTCGGAGCATGGAAGAAGCCTCACTTGCAGTTGTCGGCCGCGTTGCCTTCGAGCACCCGCACGCCCACCCCCTGTTGAATGGCCACGCTGGCCCCCGTGCGGGTGTCGGTCACCGTGGCGCGCAGGTCCCATTCGGTGTTGGCGCACAGCGAGGTGTCGGCCTGCCATTGGGGCGAACCGATGGGAATGCCCGGGTTGGTCACCGAGCTGGACGTCATGCAGGCCCGGTCGTCTTCGTTGTCGGGGTTCAGCTCGCCGTTGCGGATGTTGCGATAGCGGTAGCAGGCAGGCTGGGCCATGGCCACGGTGACCTGGCTGTTGTCCGTGCCGTCGAGCTTCACCACCACCGGCGTGTTGGCCACGGTGATCGGCTCCTCGGCGAACAGGGTCGAGCTGATCGTCTGCTCGATCGCCACCTGGGCCGCGGCCACCGCCTCCTGGCGCACCTGCGAGTTGCCCACCACCCGCAGGTTGGTGCTCGAGCTGTTGAACGCGTTGATCGCGAAGAGGCTCAGCAGGATCAGGAAGATCAGCGCGACGACCAGCGTGGCGCCGGATTGGTGCTTCATGAGAGGGGGTCGGGTCATGGCTTCTCCCGCAGTCCGGCCGGCGTCTGCAGGCGGAAGGTGCCGGCGTAGGCGCGGCGCTTGAAGTTCTGGATGGCGGCCGCGGGCTGGAACTCGTAGAGGGCGGTGCCCTTCAGGCCGGCGGCGTACTTGCGTGCTTCGGAGTAGCCCAGCGAAGGCTCCAGCGCCCGCGAGACCAGGCTCACGCGCACCGCCATGACGTGCGTCCAGTTCTTGGCCGCCGCCGCGGCCACGTGGGTGCCGTCCGCGTCCGCGTTCAGGCCGTACCACTCGTCGGGGGCACCGTCGTTGCCGGCCGTGTCGAACCCGTAGTCGAAGCCGATCTGCTCGATGCCCTCGGCAATCGGGGTGATGCGGAAGCCGGTGGGGGTGAGCTCGGACAGCGTGAGCGTGGGGATGCCGTCGCCCGTGCCCGAGCAGTCGCTGCAATTGGCGATGTAGTAGATGCGCGAGAGGAAGCGCCGCACGGTGTTGGTGTTGGCGCTGCGGTCGCGCAGGGTGAAGCTGGCCGTGCTGGTCGACGCCACGTAGGTGTCGGTGTTGTCGGGCACGTAGTGCGACGCCTGCAGGTACAGCGTGCCGGCCGTCGCCGCCGCCGCCGCCACCGCCGGCGGGTCCAGCCGCCGCAGCACCAGCGCCGGCGTGCCGATCCGGTGGTTGGGCAGGCAGGCCGGCAGTGCCTGGGCCTCCTGCGAGGTCAGGCCCTGCACCGGGAAGGGCAGCGTCGGCGTGGCCTTGCCGCTCATGGTCACCAGTGCCGCCGTCAGCTGCGCCATGGTCAGGCACGGCGAGGCGGGTGCCTCGCGCGCGGTCGCGGGCAGGGTGCCGTAGAACCCGGCCATGGCCAGGTCCTGCCCCAGCCACTCCATCGCGTAGCGGCCGTTCTCGATGTGGCGCACGCTGCGCTCCAGCTCGTTGGACGAGCGGCTGGCGTTGCCGAACATCAGGGCCAGGCCGGCCACCAGGATCATCCCGATGGTCAGTCCGACCATCACCTCCACCAGGCTCAGCCCGCGCTGGTGGCGCATGGATCCGGCGACGGCGCTCATAGCAGCGTCCCGAAGCGCACCACCGTGCTGACACCGCGCCGCAGCGCCTCGGAGCCGGCCGGGAACTTGTCCTTGGCGCAGTCCACGTTCGATTCGGCGCTCTTCTGCACGCCCTGCCAGACCAGGGAGATCTGGTAGGTGTTCGGCTGCAGCGGCGCCAGGCTGGTGATGCAGCCGAAGGCGTAGGTGACGGCGCCCACGCTCGTGGTGCCCGACTTCTCGGCCGCACCGGCGATCAGGGCGGCCCATTCGCAGCGGTCGCGTTCGGCGACCGTGGGCTTGACCGTGCAGTCCTCGTTGTCCTTGGCCGGGATTTCGGCGGCCACGTACGAGGCTGCCTGGGCCCGGTTGATCAACATGCGCTGTTCCATGTCCTTGAGCAACTGCAGTGCCTGGGCGCGCTGGTAGCCCTCGAGGTTGAGCACCGCGGTGCGCGCCTGCAGGCCGACGAAGCCCAACGCGCCGAAGGCGATGATCAGCATGGCGATCAGGGCCTCCATCAGGGCCCCGCCGCGTTGCGTGTGTCGGGTGGGATGGTTCATGGGCATGCCGTGGTGCTGGACTTGGGGCGGCCGGAGGGGTCGAGCGTGATGCAGCGATAGCGGCCATGGCCGTCGCTGAACCCGAAGGACGTCGCGGCCGCGGTGCGTCCGTCGATGTCGAAGGTGAGGTTGGCGGGTGCCTTGGTGACCGTGACGCCCTCCAGCGACTTGCGCTGGCCGAAGGCGGTGCCGTCGCTGACCAGGGTGATGGACCAGCCCTGCGACCAGGCGTTGGCCGCCGGCGGCGCGATGCGCACCTGCGCGCCTCGCTTGAGGGCTTCGCTGCGGGCCAGGGTGAGGTCGGACACCAGGTCGTACGACACGGAGCGCAGCCGCTGCGCCGCCAGCAGGCGTTGCATGGCCGGCGCGGCCAGCGCCGCCAGCAGCGCCAGCAGCGCGACCACCGTGAGCAGTTCGATCAGCGTGAAGCCCTGGGAGCGGGAAATGGACCGCTTGGTCATGGCCTCACCAGCAGGTGGCCGGCGTCTTCACGCCGGTGTTCGCGATGGTCAGCGGCTTGCAGGTGTCGCGGTCCTGCGCGCCCTGCGGCGTGGCGGTGATCGTGAAGGTGGGCGCCACGCCGGCCGCCGGCACCGGCGCGTCGAACACGAGCGTGTAGTTGGCCGCCACCGAGTTGGGGATGTTCAGGCCGCCCGTGCCGGCCTTCAGCTCGGCCTCGGTCGCGTACCGCCGGGTATCCAGCAGCCACTGCTGCTGCCGGCTGGCCGCGTCCATCAGCACCTGCTGGGCCTCGGCGCGCCGGGACTTCAGCACGTGGGCGGTGTACGACGGATAGGCCACCGACACCAGGATGGCCACCACCGCCACGGTGATCAGCAGCTCGATGAGGGTGAAGCCGCGGCTGGGGCGGCGCGGGAAGTTCATGGGTGGCCTCTGAAATCCTTGCGGTCTGCTGACGAGTTGTCAGGCTCGACCATAGGCCGTCAGCCGAACCCAGGCTCAGCCGTCCGACAGGCGGCTCAGCCGCACTGACAAGCGGTAACAAATGCGGTCCTAAGACTTCATGGCCGCCTGCCGATCCTTAGGCGTCTAGGAATCGTCTGAGCCTTTCTAGGCCGATCCCCGTTGCGGTTCCGGACGATTCCGAGCCCCCGATTCAGCCGCCGCCGATGGGCGCAGCAAGGGCTGGCGGGCACAGTCATGCCCATGGTCCCGAACCCCTCCCTCCGAGTCTTCCTGGCCGACGACTCGAGCCTGATCCGCTCCCGGCTGGCGACGCTGCTGGGCGGCCACCAGATGCAGGTGGTGGGCGAAGCCGCCACGCCGCAGGCCTGCATAGCCGGCATCCTGGCCGCCCATCCGCAGGTGGTGGTGCTCGACGTGCAGCTCGAAGGCGGCACCGGCCTGCAGGTGCTGCGCGCGGTGCGCCAGGCCGCTCCCGACATCGCCTTCGTCGTCTTCAGCAACAACGCCGGCCCTGCCTACCGCAAGCGCTATCTCGGCGAAGGCGCGGCCGGTTTCCTCGACAAGAGCAGCGAACTCGAGAGCCTGCCCGTCGCCATCGCCCAGGCCGGCAACGCCGGACACCTGCAAGCCCACTGAATTTCCCTTCCAGAGCCCCACGCCATGAACGTCCAAGCCCCCACCGCCCTCGTCCGTCTTGCCCGTGACGCTGCCGCCGCGCCCTCGGACCGACCTGCTGCCGGAGCCGCCGCGCTCAAGACCCAGTGCTCGTCCTGCCACCTGCGCGACCTGTGCCTGCCCTGCGGGCTGGGCCTGCCCGAGGTGGCCCGCCTGGATGGCCTGGGCTTCGGCCGCCGCAAGGTCAAGGCAGGCGAGGAGCTCTACAGGGGCGGGGACCGTTTCCAGTACGTGCACGCGGTGCGCTCCGGCACCTTCAAGTCCAGCCTGATGCTCTCCGACGGACGCGAGCAGGTCTCGGGCTTCCACATGGCCGGCGAACTGATGGGCCTGGACGGCCTGGCCAACGGCCGCCACGCCAGCACCGCCACCGCGCTGGAAGACGCCGAGGTCTGCGCCATTCCCTACGTGCACCTGAACGAGCTCGCCACCGGCAGCAGCGAGATGCAGCTGGTCATGGCCCGGCTGATGTCGCGCGAGATCGTGCGCGAACACAGCCTGATGATGCTGCTGGGCAGCATGAACGCCGAAGAGCGCGTGGCCGCCTTCCTGATCAACCTGTCGCAGCGCATGAAGGCGCGCGGCTACTCGCCCAGCGAATTCCACCTGCGCATGTCCCGCGCCGAAATCGGCAGCTACCTGGGCATGAAGCTCGAAACCGTGAGCCGCACCTTCTCGGCCTTCCAGCAGCAGCGCCTGCTGGAGGTGGACAAGCGGCACATCCGCATCGTCGACCTGGAGGGCCTGATGCGGGCGTTCCAGCCACAGGTGCATTGACCCCCCCCGAAGCGGCCTGGCGGCCGCCTCCCCCCCAGGGGGGCGCCACCAGCGGCCCGGCAAAGCCGGTTCCGCGGTGGCACTGGAACGGCGTACCGCTGCGCGGTCGCCTGTGATTTTCCGCGCTTGCGTCAGGCTTCTGCCTTTGCGAAACGCAGCGCCAGGCGCAGCGCTTCGGCGACGCTCCAGGCCTGGGCGATGCAGCCGCGGGCGGTGTAGGGGGCCTCGGCGTCGAAGATTTCGCTGATGAAGCCGATGCCGGCTTCCTGGCGCAGGTGCTGCTCGAAGCCGCGCAGGAGGTGCTGCACGGGTGCCGGGTCTTGCGGGTGCGCCTTGAGCCAGGCGTCGGCGAAGGGGCCGGCCAGCCAGCCCCAGACGGTGCCCTGGTGGTAGGCGGCGTCGCGGGCGCGCAGGTCGCCGTCGTAGCGCGCCTGGTAGGCGGGATGGGCGGGTGCCAGTGAACGCAGCCCGACCGGCGTGAGCAATTCGCGCCGGGCCACGGCCATGACCGACGCCCAGCGCGAGGGCTCCAGCACCGGATGGGGCAGGGCGATGGCCAGCAACATGTTGGGCCGGATCGCCGGGTCGTCGCCCTGCTCGCCGTCGACCACGTCGAACAGGCCGCCGGTGGCCGGGTTCCAGAAGCGCTGGTTGAACGACGTGCACAGCCGCGTGGCGTGGTGCTCCATCTCCTGCGCCCCCCCGCCGTCGCCGGCCTGCTCCAGCCACTGCTGCATCAGGCGCAGCGCGTTGTGCAGCAGCGCATTGAGCTCCACGGCCTTGCCGCGCCGCGGCGTCACCACCCAGCCGTCCACCTTGGCGTCCATCCAGGTCAGCTGGTAGCCGGGCGCCCCCTGGGTCAGCAGGCCGTCGGCCGGATCGACGCCGATGCCGAAGCGGGTGCCGCGCAGGTGGTGCCGCACGATGTCGCGCAGCACGGGCAGCGTGCGCTCCAGCAGCGACCGGTCACCGCTGGCCGCCAGGTAGCGGTCGATGGCATGGAAGAACCACAGGGTGGCATCGGCCGTGTGATAGAGCCCCTCGTTGGCGCCGTCCGGAAACAGGTTGGGGATCAGGCCGTCCTTCACGTGATGGGCGAAGGTGCGCAGCACCCAGGCGGCCTCGGCATGGCGGCCGGTGGCCAGCGCCAGCCCCTCCAGGCTGATCATGGTGTCGCGGCCCCAGTCGGTGAACCAGTGATAGCCGGCGATCACGGTGCGGGCCTGCTCGCCCTCGGCCTGCGCCCGCGCCGCATCGGCCTGCCGGCCCGACGGCGCGACGATGAAGGCGTCCGCCGCCAGCACCAGGTCGGCCGCCAGGCCGTGGCGGGCACGCGGATCGGCCTGCGCCAGGAGGCGCTCGCGCCGCTCCCGCTCGACCTGCAGCGCCTCGCCGGGCGGCTGCGCCTGCAGCGTCTCCCAGGATTCGGTCGACGCCACCAGGGCGCAGGCCTGCTGCGTACCCAGCGTCACGCCGAACCGGCCGGGGCTCCAGAGGGCGCCCTGCGCCGGATAGCCGCGCGCCGCCTCCAGGCGCAAGTGCTGCGGGATCACGCGCCCGCCGTCGAGCACCAGGTGAGCCGGCCGCCCCAGCACCCGCAGCCGCAGCGGCGGGAAGGCGTCGCCCGCGGCGGGGTGCACCTCCGCCCGCTCGCCCTGCACCTGCAGCAGGTAGTCGCCCGGTTCGGCGGCCACCGGCGCTTCCAGCGCGCGCAGGTGCAGCCGTGGCTCCAGCTCCAGCCGGGCGCCTGGCCCCGCGACCAGCTCGTAGTGGATGTGCACGCTGTTCTGTCCGTGCGGCAGCAGCACCCGCTTGTCCAGCACGGTGTCGCCGCACCGGTAGCGCCAGACCGGCAGGCCCAGCTCCAGCCGGAACTCGAACAGCGCGTCGGGCAGCACCGGCGCGCGTCCCGCGGTTTCCTCGCCGCACAGGTCCACGCAACGCCCGTCCGACAGCCACAGGCGCTCGCCGACGTGGGCCAGCATCACCGCGCGCCCCAGTGGCGCCGGCAAGGCAGCGACCAGCAGGCCGTGGTAGCGCCGGGTGTTGACGCCGGGCAGCGTGCCGCTGGCGAAGCCGCCCAGCCCATTGCCGACCAGCCACTCCTGCGACAGCAGGCGGTCGGGCGACTCGGCCGTAAGGCTGATCGGCAGGCAGATGAGCGGGTGCGGGTCAGCCAACGCAGGGTCCTTTCCAGTCGGGCGGACGATTCTTGCACCCGCGCGCGCGCCCGTGGCCGGTGGTGAACAGGCCCTAACATCCCCGCCGGTGCCCCATTCCGACGACGACTTTTCCAGCCTGCTCAGGCAGCGCGAGTTCCTGCGCCTGTGGTGCGCCCGCGTGCTGGCCGGCGCCGCCACCCAGATGACCATGGTGGCGGCCGCCTGGCAGATGTACAACCTCACGAACAGCGCCTGGGACCTCGGGCTGGTGGGCTTGCTGCAGTTCCTGCCGGTGCTGTGCTTCACCCTGCCGGCCGGGCACCTGGCCGACCGGCACCACCGGGCCCGGCTGATCGCAGGGGCCCAGTTCATCCAGCTCCTGGCGGCGGCCGTGCTGCTGGTCGCCAGCGGCCGCGGCCTGGTCAGCCGCGAGCTGCTGTTCGGCGTGTCGCTGCTCCTGGGTGCCGCCCGCACCTTCCAGATGCCGGCCCAGCAGGCGCTGGTGCCCAGCCTGGTGCCGCCCCACCTGCTGGCGCGGGCCATGGCCATGAGCTCCTCGGGAAACCAGGTGGCGGTGATCGGCGGGCCCGCCGCCGCGGGGCTGCTGTTCCTGCAGACGGGCATCACGGTGTACGCCGCCGCGGTGCTGATGCTGGCGGGCGCCATCGCCGCCGTCCTGCGCCTGTCCGACGACCGCGGCCCCGGCCACGCGCGGCCCGACTGGCAAGAGATGCTGGCGGGCCTGCGCTTCGTCTGGCGGCGCCAGGTGCTGCTGGGTGCGGTGTCGCTGGACCTGATGGCCGTGCTGTTCGGCGGCGCCACCGCGCTGCTGCCGATCTATGCCAAGGACATCCTGCACGTCGGCGCCTCCGGACTGGGCGCGCTGCGGGCGGCCCCGGCGGTGGGGGCGCTCGTGGTGGCCCTGCTGCTCACGCGCTTTCCCGTCCGCACCCGGGTCGGCGCGCTGCTGCTGTGGTCGGTCGCGGCCTACGGCTTGTGCATGCTGGTGTTCGGCGTCTCCACCTCGTTCGCCCTTTCGATGGTGGCGCTCGCGCTGTCCGGTGGCGCCGACATGGTGAGCGTGGTGGTACGCCAGACGCTGGTGCAGTCCGAGACCCCGCCGGACATGCGCGGCCGGGTGGGGGCCGTCAACTCCATGTTCATTGGCGCCAGCAACCAGCTCGGTGAGTTCGAGTCCGGTGCCACGGCGGCCCTGCTCGGCCCCGTGGGTTCGGTGGTGCTGGGTGGCGGCGCCACGCTGCTCATCGTGGCCGGTTGGACCCGGCTCTTTCCTGGCCTGGCCCGGCGCGACCGCTATTTGGAAGACGCGCTGCCCGGCGTTTCCCGGAGTTCCACATGACCGCCTCCCCCAACTGGTACGAGCGCCTCGTCCTGCCGCACCTGCTGGACATCGGCTGCGGGCTGGCGCCCTTCGCCGACAAGCGGCAACTGCTGGTGCCTGGCGCACGCGGACGGGTGCTGGAGGTCGGCATCGGGACCGGGCTGAACCTGCCGCTGTACGAACGCCGGCAGGTCCACGCCCTGGTCGGGGTGGACCCGGCGGGCCAGCTGCAGGCCAAGGCGCTGCGGCGCAACCGGGCCGCGGGCCTGCCGCTGGAGCTTCGCCCCGGCTCGGCCGAGGCCATGCCCTTCGCCAGCGACTCGTTCGACACCGTGGTGTGCACCTGGACCCTGTGCAGCATCCCCGATCCCGCCGCTGCCCTGGCCGAGATGCACCGGGTGCTGCGCCCCGACGGTCGCCTGCTGCTGGCCGAACACGGCCTGGCGCCCGACGCGGCGGTGGCGCGCTGGCAGGCGCGGCTGGAGCCCGCCTGGTCGCGGGTGGCGGGCGGCTGCCACCTGACGCGCGACGTGCCGCGCCTGCTGGCGCAGGCGGGCTTCGCCTCGCAGCTGCAGGCGGGCTACATCACGCGGCCGAAGTGGGTGGGGTTCAACGTGTGGGGCGAGGCGCGCAAGGCCTGAGAAACGCTTCAGCGCTGGATGCGGTCCCGCAGCCACCGCAGCACCAGTAGCAGCCCCATGCCGGCCAGTCCGCCCTGGGCGTACGCCAGCAGCGACTTGTCCATGCTCCCGGCAGGCAGCACCGACGGCAGCAACAGGCCCACCGCGATCAGCGCCAGGCCCAGCAGCAGCTGGCCCCACCGGGGTGAACGGGGAGCGTTCATGGCGCGTCCCCCAGCGCGAGCCCCGCCTGGTCCTTGGGCGAGAGGATGGGCGAGCGCCCCTGCAGGGGCCACTCGATGCCGATGTCGGGATCGTCCCAGGCGATGCAGCGCTCGTGCTGCGGCGCGTAGTAGTCGGTGGTCTTGTAAAGCACCTCGGCGCACCCGGAGGTCACCAGGAACCCGTGGCCGAAGCCCGGCGGGATCCAGAGCTGGCGGTGGTCGTCGGCGGACAGCTCCACGCCCACCCAGCGGCCGAACCGGGGCGAGCCGCGGCGCAGGTCGACGGCCACGTCGAACACCGCGCCCGCCACCACCCGCACCAGCTTGCCCTGCGGCTGCTGCACCTGGAAATGGATGCCGCGCAGCACGTCACGCGTCGAGCGTGAATGGTTGTCCTGCACGAACGCGGCCGTGATGCCGGTGGCTTCGGCGAAGGCGCGGGCGTTGTAGCTTTCGAAGAAGAAGCCGCGGTCGTCGCTGAACACGCGCGGCTCGATCAGCAGCACCTCGGGCAGGGCGGTGGGCGTGACCTTCATGCCGCCGGCCCTTTCTCGGCCAGCACCCGCAGCAGGTATTGCCCGTAGCCGTTCTGCACCATGGGCGCGGCCAGGCGCTCCAGGTCGTCGTCGGAGATGAGGCCGGCGCGCCAGGCGATCTCCTCGGGACAGGCGATCTTCAGCCCCTGCCGGTGTTCCAGCGTGGCGATGAACTGGCTGGCCTGCAGCAGGCTGTCGTGCGTGCCGGTGTCCAGCCAGGCATAGCCGCGCTGCATGATGCGCACCGACAGCTGGCCGCGATCGAGATACGCCTGGTTCACCGCCGTGATCTCCAGCTCGCCCCGGGCGCTGGGCCGGATGTCGCGGGCGATGTCCACCACCTGGCGGTCGTAGAAATACAGGCCCGTCACCGCGTACGAGCTGCGCGGCCGTGCCGGCTTCTCCTCGATGCTGGTGGCGCGCCCGTTCGCATCGAAGGCCACCACGCCATAGCGCTGCGGATCCTGCACGTGATAGGCGAACACGGTCGCGCCCTCGGGTTGCGCGTCGGCCTCGTCCAGCCGCGTGGCCAGGTCGTGGCCGTAGAAGATGTTGTCGCCCAGCACCAGCGCGCTGGGCGAGCCGCCGACGAAATCGGCGCCGATCAGGAAGGCCTGCGCCAGTCCCTCGGGCCGGGGCTGCACCGCGTAGGCGATATGCAGCCCCCACTGCGAGCCGTCTCCCAGCAGCTGCTGGAAGCGTGGTGTGTCCTGCGGCGTGCTGATCACGAGGATGTCGCGGATGCCCGCGAGCATCAGAGTGGTCAGCGGGTAATAGACCATCGGCTTGTCGTACACCGGCAGCAGCTGCTTGCTGATGGCGAGGGTCGCCGGGTGCAGCCGCGTGCCGGAGCCGCCGGCCAGGATGATGCCTTTGCGTGATGTCATGCAGGTGAGGACTCGGGTGGGACCAGTTCCGCCAAGGCGCGCAGCACGCCGTGTTGCCAGGGTGGCGGCGCCAGGTCGAAGGCATCGCGCAGGCGGCTCGTGTCCAGGCGCGAGTTGAGGGGCCGGCGCGCCGGCGTCGGAAAGGCGTCGCTGGTCACCGGCTCCACGCCGTCGGGCCGGGCGCGCAGCGCCAGGCCCAGGCCGAGGGCCGCGTCCAGCACCAGGCGCGCGTAGCCGTTCCAGCTGGTCTCGCCGGCCGCGGCGGCGTGGTACAGGCCGGCCCTGGCGGGGTCGGCCAGGGTGGCGCGGATCGCGTGCGCGGTGAGGTCGGCCAGCAGGTCGGCGCCGGTCGGCGCGCCGACCTGGTCGTCCACCACGCGCAGCCGCTCGCGCTCGGCGGCCAGCCGCAGCATCGTCTTCATGAAGTTGCCGCCGCGCGTGCCATAGACCCAGCTGGTGCGCAGGATCAGGTGGCGGTCCCACTCGGCGGCGATGCGCCGTTCGCCGTCGAGCTTGGTACGGCCATAGGCATTGAGCGGGCCGGTCGCATCGGTTTCGCGCCACGGCCGGCTGCCGCTGCCGTCGAACACGTAGTCGGTGGAGTAGTGCACCAGCAGGGCGCCGCATTCGCGTGCGGCGCGGGCCAGCTCGCCGGGTGCGAGGGCGTTCACCCGATGCGCGGCCTCGGCGTCGGACTCGGCCCGGTCCACCGCGGTGTAGGCCGCGGCGTTCACGATCACTTGCGGGCCGACCTGGCGGACGAGGGGAAGCAGCGTATCCGGCCGTTCCAGGTCGGCCACCGGGTTGCCGGGTGCGGTCCGGGCGGGCATCACGAGCTCGCCCAAGGGGGCCAGGCTGCGCTGCAGCTCCCAGCCGACCTGGCCGGAGGCGCCGAGCAGGAGGATCTTCACGCGGCCCCCCCGTACTGCAGGGCCACCCACTGCCGGTACTCGCCGCTTTGCACATGGGCCACCCAGTCGGGGTGGTCCAGGTACCACTGCACCGTCTTGCGGATCCCGCTCTCGAAGGTTTCCGCGGGCCGCCAGCCCAGTTCGCGCTCGATGCGGCCGGCGTCGATGGCGTAGCGCCGGTCATGGCCCCGGCGGTCCTGCACGTACGCGAGCTGCTCCAGGTAAGACCCGCCACCGGCGCGCGGCCGCAGTTCGTCGAGCAGGCGGCAGATGGTGTGCACGATCTCGATATTGGGCTTCTCGTTCCAGCCGCCGATGTTGTAGGTCTGGCCCGGCACGCCGGCTTCGAGCACGCGGCGCACGGCGCTGCAGTGGTCGTGCACGTACAGCCAGTCGCGCACGTTCAGGCCATCGCCGTAGACGGGCAGCGGCATGCCCGCGAGGGCGTTGACGACCATCAGCGGAACGAGCTTTTCGGGGAACTGGAACGGCCCGTAGTTGTTGGAGCAGTGGGTGGTGAGCACCGGCAGGCCATAGGTGTGGTGCCAGGCCCGCACCAGGTGGTCGCTGCCGGCCTTGCTGGCCGAATACGGGCTGTTGGGCGCGTAGCCGTGCGACTCGGTGAACGCGGCGTCGTGTTCGCCCAGCGATCCGTACACCTCGTCGGTCGACACGTGCAGGAACCGGAAGGCGCCCTTTTCAGCGGGCGCGAGGCCTTCCCAATAGCGGCGCGTGGCGTCCAGCAGCCGGAAGGTGCCCACCACGTTGGTCTGGATGAATTCGCCCGGCCCGTGGATGGAGCGGTCCACGTGCGATTCGGCCGCGAAGTTCAGCACCGCGCGCGGCCGGTGCCGCGCCAGCAGCTGCTCCACCAGCTCGCCGTCGGCGATGTCGCCGCGCACGAACAGGTGCCGCGCGTCGCCTTGCAGGCTGGAGAGGGTCTCGAGGTTGCCGGCATAGGTGAGCTTGTCCAGGTTCAGCAATGGCTCGTCGTGGTCGCGGAACCACTCGAGCACGAAATTGGCGCCGATGAATCCGGCGCCACCGGTCAGGAAGATCATGGGTAGGGGCGTGTCTGGGCAGGGCTCGCCGGCATTCTGCCTGCACCCGTACCGCCGCCGCCGCCCCGGCCCGGGGTGAACCGCTCAGGTGTCGCCGCGGCGTCGGCCGGCTGGCGTGGGATCGGTGGACGGGCCGCCCGACGTGGCGCCGGTGAACCGGTCCGCGCGGCGCTGCGATGGCCGCTCCAGCGGCCGATATACGTGCGAGACCAGGCGTTGCAGGCGGCCGGGGCGTCGGGCGAGTTCGAGCACCGCTTGCGGGTCGATCAGGTAATCAAATGGATTGCAAACATGCGCGTCCGACATGGCACCAGAAATTGAAACGATCGGGAGACCACGGTAGGGGTTCCGCAGCAGCCTGGCTGTAGGACGGTATTGATGCCTTGTCAGTGGCGGCCGATCCGCGTCCATCGGTGAAAGACTGCTTTAAAGTCCACCTTTTCGTGGTTTTGCTGCCGTCATCGCATGAGAAATTTCGCCGTCCTCGTCGCCCTTGCCGTCGTGCTGTCCGCCTGCGGCGGCGGCGGCGGCAACCCCGGCCAGTGCCTGGGCAGCCCCGCCTATTGCGCCGAACATGCCAGCGGTTCCTCCGGTGGCGGCGGCACCGACGGGGGCTTGACCGATGCCGTCTTCACCCGCAGCGGCACGGGCGACACGGTGTTCGACCTGCCCACCGGCGTGAGTCGTCTTCGCATCGAGGCAAGCTACGGAGGCTCGGTCTCCAACTTCATCGTGCAGGTCGACAACAACCTGGTCGTGAACGTCCTGATCGGCGAAAGCCAGGACAGCACCACCTTCAGCGGCACCTACGCCGTCGAAGGGGGCGCGCAACTTGCCATCACGAACTCGACCGGCGTCGCCTGGACCATGACCGAGGTGCGCTGACCGGAGCGTGCCGGCCGCGTCCGACGGCGGCTGGGTCAGCGGCCGGCGGGCGCCAGCCGCAGGCGCTCGATGGCGGACTGCCCGAACAGGCGCAGGGCGAAGGGCAGGTCTTCCAGCACGTAGCGGCGGAACAGGCGCTGCGGCTCCTGGAACAAGCGGTGCAGCCATTCCAGCCCCAGTTGCTGCATCCAGCCCGGCGCCCGGCGCTGGTGCCCCGACACGAAGCTCAGGCTGACGCCGATGCCGATCCAGCAGGCGTTCGGCAACTCGTGCCGCAAGGCCTGGATGACGCGCTCCTGCTTGGGCGAGCCCATGCCCACCAGCACGATGTCCGGCCGGGCCGCCCGCAGCCGCGTGGCGATGTTGTCCAGTTGCAGCGGTGTCGGCGTCGCATCCACCCGTGGCGTGATGAGGCCGGCGATCTCCAGGCCAGGAGATTCCGCGCGCAGCCGCTCGGCGGCGGCGCGGGCGGCCTCCGGATCGCCGCCGAGCAGGAACACGCTGCGCTGCTCGCGGGCGGCGCGGCGGCACAAGGGCGACACCAGCGACGCCCCGGCCACCCGTTCGGGCAGCGGCGTGCCCCGCAGCCAGCTGGCCCAGACCAGCGGCATTCCGTCCGCCACCCGCACATCGGCCCCGGCGTACAGCGCGCGCGATGACTCATCGGTCACGAAGCGGCGCAGGAAGTCCAGGTTGGCCGTGATGAGCCAGGTGCCTCGTCCGGTGCCCAGGCGGCCGAAGATCAGGTCCAGCAGCTCATGGCTGCGCAGGGATGCGATCGGCATCCCCACGAGCTCGACAGTTTCGTGAGAGTCGGTCATGCCGCGCATCCTCATGGAAAACCCGGATGAGAAGCAGCTGAGCCGTGGTATGGATTGGAACGAGGTGTGTCCGGACCGGCTCGAGCCGACACCCGTGCCTGACCTGGGGCAAGGCGGGGCGACACCCGTGCCCCGGCGTGCGGAGCCCTTGAGGCGCATCAAGCCCCGGCGCCGGCGGCTCCGCTGGAATGTTCCTCATGAACTCCGTCACCTGGGCGCTTCAATGCGCCTCCCAGTGTGTCCAGGCCGCGTCCGTGCGTCGCCAGGGCGTCCGCCCCTCGCCGTGTGACCTGATGGCCATTGCCCAGCTGGAGCAGGCGGCGATCCGCTGGATCGGCATCGCGCAGCGCCGCCTGCAGTACGCGCGGGGTGGCATCCCGCCGATCTAGATGCGTCTTGCCGGCGGGCGGTCAAAGCGCCTCGAAGTGCCGCACCAGCGCCGCGTTGAACGCGGCTGGCTGCTCCACGTTGGGCAGGTGCCCGGCGTCCTCGATCACCTCCAGGCGTGCGCCCGGCACCAGGGCTTGCAAGTCGCGCATGGCTTGCGGCAGGGGGCCGTCGTCGGCACCCACGATGAAGGTGGTGGGCACGCGGATCTCGCCCACGCGCCGCAGGTGGTCCAGCTGCTGGATGGCGCGGGCGCAGCCGACGAAGCCGTCCACCTGGGTTTGCGCGATCGCCTGCTCGAGCGAGCGGACGACCTCGGGCGCGCGGGCGATGAAAGCCGGGCCGAACCAGCGCTCCAGGGTCACCCGGGCCAGGCTGGCGCAGCCTTGTGCCTGCGCGGCGGTGATGCGCTCGTCCCACATGCCGGTCATCGCGGGCGGGGTGTCGGCACGGGCATCGCAGATGCACAGGCTGCGCAGCCGCTCGCCGTGTTCGATGCCCAGTGCGAAGCCGGTCATGCCGCCGAGCGACAGCCCCACGTAGTGCGCGCGTTCGACGCCGAACGCGTCGAGCACCCGCAGCGTGTCGGCCGCCAGGTCCTCGGTGCGGTAGGGCGGGGCGGCGGCGTCCGACTGGCCATGGCCCCGCGTGTCCAGGCACAGCACCTGGTAGCCGCGGCTCGCCAGCAGCCGGGCCTGGTCGTCCCACATGCGGCTGGACGCCAGGATCGAGTGGTTCATCACGACCGCCGGCGCGGCCGGGTCGCCCCATTGGTGCACGGCCAGCCGGCAGGCGGGGCCGTCGATGAAATGCAGGCGGGAAGGATCACCCATGCTTGGAATCCGGTTGTGGTGGAAGCGGGATTTTCTGCCCCGGCGCCGCCCTGGCGGCATTCATAAGCAATGCCGATCGAGTCAGCGAAAGTTTGAGCTTCCGCATCCATGGGCGGGCTCGTACAGTGCCAGCCGCTGAAGTGAAAGACCACCCCGAAGCGCCTTCGGCGCCTCCCCTCGAGGGGGCGCCGCCAGCGGCCCGGTAAAGCCGGTGCCGTGGTGGCCCGCGGTTGCTGGGTCTGCTTTCATGCGGTGACGCGCAGCATCATGGATGACGAATAGGAAACATATGCGGGTGGTGGTGATCGGTGCGGGAATCGGGGGCCTGACGGCGGCCCTGGCGCTCATGCGCCGGGGTTTCGAGGTGCAGGTGCTGGAGCAGGCGCGCGAGCTGCGCGAAGTGGGCGCGGGC
>NZ_JAEQNA010000001.1 GCF_016722895.1 Ramlibacter aurantiacus | reverse complement strand
GCAGACCCTGATCCGCGCCATCGACACGCCTTACCGCTGGGCCCTGATGGTGCGCGAGACGCTCACGCGCTGGAGCTTCGGGCGCGTCACGCTGCTGGGTGACGCGTGCCACCCGACGCTGCCCTTCCTGGCGCAGGGCGCGGTGATGGCGCTGGAAGACGGGCTGGTGCTGGCGCGCTGCCTGGACGAGTGGCGCAGCGACCCGGTGAAGGCGCTGCAGCGCTACGAAGCCGCGCGGGTCGAGCGCACCAGCCGCATCGTGGACGGCTCGGCCGGCAACGCCAAGCGCTTCCACAACCCGCAGCTGGCCCATGCCGAAGGCGCGGCGAAGTACGTGGACGAGCAATGGAGCGAAGACCGCGTGAAAGAGCGCTACGAGTGGCTGTTCGAGTACAAGGCCGATACGGTGAACCTATGAGCGCGATCCCATTGAACGCAACCCACGATCCCGCGCGTCGCAGCTGGCTGGCCTTGGCCAACGGCGCCGACGCGGACTTTCCGATCCAGAACCTGCCGCTGGGCATGTTCAGCCTGCCCGCCGAGGGCGAGGGCTCGCCGCCGCGACCCGGTGTCGCCATCGGCGACCAGGTGGTCGACCTGCGCGGCCTCGACGCCGCGGGCCTGCTCACGGGCGAGGCGGCACGCGCGGTGCGCGCCGTGGCGCCGACCGACCCAGGGCTCAATGCCTTGATGGCGCTGGGCAACGGGCCTGCCTCGGCCCTGCGGGCGCAGCTCTCGGAGCTGCTTCGCGAAGGCGGTGCCAGCGGCCTGCGCGAGCGCGCCGCCACCTTGCTGCATGCGCAGTCGGCCGTGCGCATGCACCTGCCCTGCCGCATCGGCGACTACACCGACTTCCTCACCTCCTACCCCCACACCGAGCGGCACGGCCGCTTCAAGGGTCTGGCCGATCCGGTGAGCCCGGTGTTCCACTCGCTGCCGGTGGCCTACCACGGCCGTGCCTCGTCGATCCGCGTGTCGGGCACGCCGGTGCGGCGCCCCAACGGGCAGTGGAAGGCGGCCGACGGCAGCGTGCAGTTCGGCGCGGTGGAAGCGATGGACTTCGAACTCGAACTCGCGGCCCTGGTGGGCGCCGGCACCACGCTGGGCCAGCCCGTGCCGCTGGACCGGGCCGGTGACCACATCTTCGGCTACGTGCTGTTGAACGACTGGTCGGCCAAGTCGGTGCAGTGGTGGGAGCAGATGCTCGGCCCCTTCCTGGGCAAGAGCTTCATGAGCAGCATCTCGCCCTGGATCGTCACCGCCGAGGCCCTGGCGCCGTTCGCCTCGCGCGCCCCCGCGCGCCGGCCCGGCACGCCGCCGCTGCTGCCCTACCTGCACAGCGCGGGCGACCGCGAGCACGGCGGGCTCGACATCGCGATGGAAGCCTGGCTGTCCACGCAGGCGCTGCGCGAGTCCGGAGCCGGCCCGGTGCGCCTGGCCGCCACGCACTTGTCCAACCTGGCCTGGACCTTCGGGCAGATGTTCACGCACCACTGCTCGAACGGCTGCGACCTGAACCCCGGCGACCTCATGGGCAGCGGCACGGTGTCCGGAGAAGCCGACGAGCAGCGCGCCTGCCTGACCGAGATCGCCAGCGCCGGCCGCGAGCCGCTGCGCCTGCCCAACGGCGAAGAGCGGCGCTGGCTGCACGATGGCGACGAGGTGATCCTGCGCGCGCGCGCCGCCGCGGCTGGTCGCGTGTCCATCGGCTTCGGCCCCTGCGCCGGCCGCGTGCTGCCGGCGCTGCCATATCCGTTGCCCCGGAGCTGAAGGTCCATGGCCAACCGGCGAACCCACCCAGAACCACATCAGGAGACTTGAATGAAGCACAACGACCACCCCCTGCTCCAGCGCCGACAGCTGCTGGCCCTGGCCGCGACCGCCGCCCTGGGCGGCGTGCCCGCCGCCGTGCAAGCCCAGGCGGGCGCCGGCACCTGGCCCGACAAGCCGCTGCGCATGTTCGTCGGCTATGCCGCGGGCAGCGGCATCGACACCACCGCGCGGCAGCTGGCGCGCCAGCTCGAACTCGTGTCGGGGCAGCCGGTGGTGGTGGAAAACCGCGCCGGCGCGCTGGGCAACCTCGCCGCGCAGGCCGTCGCCAATGCCAAGGGCGACCCCCACACGCTGCTGTTCACGCCCAACTCCACGCACGCAGCCAACACCCACCTCTTCAAGAAGCTGCCCTTCGACCCGGTGAAGGACTTCACGCCGGTCAGCAGCGTGGCCACGCTGGGCTTCGTGCTGGTGTGCGACCCCCAGGTGGTCCAGGCCACCACCGTGCAGCAGCTGGTCGCCACCATCAAGAAGGAGCCGGGCAAGTGGGCCTACGGCACCGGCAACGCCACCGGCCTGGTGGCCGGTGCGATGTTCAAGACCCAGACCGGCACCGACCTGCTGGCCGTGCCCTACAAGAGCGTGCCGCCGGCCATCGCCGACCTGCTGGGAGGCCGCGTGCAGATGGTGTTCGCCGATGCGACCCTGGCAATCCCGCTGGTGCGCTCGGGCAAGCTGCGCGCCCTGGCGGTCACCGGCTCGCGTCGCATGGCGGCGCTGCCGGATGTGCCCACCATGATCGAGTCGGGCGTGCCCAACTACGACCTGACCGGCTGGTTCGCCGTGTTCCAGCCGGCCGGCGTGGCGCCCGAGCACAACGCCCGCATGGCATCGCTGGTGCAGCAGGTGCTGCGCGATCCCAAGTTCGGCGAGTCGCTGCGCAACATCGGCGCCGAACCCGAGTCGTCCACGCCCGCCCAGCTGGCGCAGCGCGTGGCCACCGACACCGAGCGTTGGGGCAGGCTGGTCAAGCTGGCGGGCATCGAGCCCGAGTGACCCACCCGCGCCGCCCGCGCTGCGGCGGCGGGCCCAGGTCGACGCGTGCTTGACGAGCCTGGAGTGGGCGCGACGTATCATCGCGCCCACTCCCGGGTCCGCCCATGAACCTGAACGTTAACCTGCGCCAACTCAAGGCATTTCTCGGCGTGGCCGAGACCTGCAATTTCACCAAGGCCGCGCAGCAGCAGCACCTGAGCCAGGCCGCGCTGTCGGCCAGCATCCGCGAGCTCGAAACGCAGCTGCGCTGCCGCCTCTTCGAGCGCACCACGCGCAGCGTCGAACTCACCGCCGCCGGCCGCGAGTTCCTGCCGGTCGCCCAGCAGGTCGTCGCGCTGCTGGATTCGTCCGCGGCCCAGCTGCAGCGCATGGGGCAGTCCGGTGTCTCGCGACTGCGCCTGGGCTTCACGCCCATCCTGGCGTCCAACGTCGTGCCCGGCCTGCTCGAGGAATTCCAGCGGCGCGCGCCCATGGTGCAGGTCGACCTGGTGGATGCCGGGCCGGCCGAGCTGCTCGAACAGGTGGAGGCCGACCGGCTGGACGCCGCCTTCGGGGCCTTCTTCCAGAAGCGTTCCGGCCTGGCGCAGACGCAGATCGCGCCGGCCACGTTGATGCTGGTGTACTCGGACCAGTTCTCGGCGATCGGCGACCGCATCGAGTGGCGGCAGGTGTTCGACTATCCGCTGATCGCCCTGACGGACCGAAGCCCGATCCAGCAACTGGTGCGTGACAAGGCGCGCCAGGAGGGGGCGGAGATCCGCTCGCCGATGGTGGTCAACCAGCTCGACACCGCGATGGGCATGGTCGAGCGCGGCTTCGGCGTGGCGGTGTTCCCGTCCTTCGCGCAGGCCGCGTGGCGGCGCTATGCGGTGCGGGCCAGCGAGATCTACCCGGCGGTGAGCATCGACTACTTCCGGATCATGAAGGCCGGCAAGGAACCGGGCCCGGCGGTGGAGGCCATCACGCAGCTGCTCATGCAGCAGCTGCACCACCCGGCGCCCAGCGAGCGGGCGCCCTCGGCATGAGTTACTGAGGCGTCGCCCCGGTCAGCTTGACCACGCCCGTCCACTTGCGCGTTTCTTCGTCGATGAACCTGGCGAACTCGGCCGGCGTGGTGCCTTGCACCTCGACGCCCAGCGACTTCATCTGGGCGGCCACGTCAGGCATGCGCAGCGCCTTCACCACCTCGGCGTTCAGGCGCTGGATGATCGGCTCGGGCGTGCCGGCCGGCGCGACCACGCCACTCCAGAAGTCCGCCGACACCGACTTGAAGCCGGACTCGGCCACGGTGGGCACGTCGGGCGCGAAGGGGGTGCGCTTGTCGCTGAGCACCGCGAGCGTACGGGCCCGGCCCGTCTGCACGGCCTTGTCCGTGGTGCCCACGGCATCGACGGTGAAGGTGGTCTCGCCCGCGGCCACCGCGGTGATGGCCAGTGCGCCGCCCTTGTACGGGATGTGCCGGCCCTTCAGGCCCAGCGTCTCGAGCAGCAGTGCGCTGGTGAGGTGGCCCACCGAGCCGATGCCGGCCGACGAGTACGTGGTCCCGTCGGGGTACTTCCTGGCGTAGTCGACGAACTCCTTGAGGTTCTTGGCCGGCACCTTGTCGTTGATGATCATCACCTGCGGCCCCCGCGCCACCAGGCTCACGGGCGCGAAGGACTTGGCGGGGTCGTAGGGCAGCTTGTACAGCGAAGGATTCACCGCGAGCGTGCTGCTGCTGCCGTACAGCAGGGTGTAGCCATCGGCCGGTGCGCGTGCCACTTCGGCAGAGCCGATGCTGCCGCCGGCGCCGGCCTTGTTGTCCACGACCACCGGCTGGCCCAGCGCCGTCGAGAGCTTTTGCGCGATGGCGCGCGCGGCGATGTCGGTGGGGCCGCCCGGGCCGAAGGGGACGACCAGGCGAATGGTCCTGGTGGGGTAGGAATCGGCGGTCTGCGCATGGGCGCTGACGGCCACCAGGCCAGCCATTCCCAGCGCCACGGCGCCCAATGCCTTGCGGAGTGTCTCCATGGTGTTCTTCCTCATGTTTTCAGTGAGGCAAGGATGCTAAGCACTCGGCGCCCGTCCCACAAACAAAGATTCCCGATGACTTCACAAGCGATGCGAGTCACTTGGGCGGCGGTACGGGCACGGCTGTGTCTGCGCGGGACGACAGCGGAACAAGGCGGGACGCCCCCTGGCGCGGGCCTGGTTCCTAGGAATGGAACGGCGGCGACTCCTATCGTGGAGTCCTTCACTGGACAAAAGGAGGTTCATCATGAAGGACCCGGACGTCAAGCAGGCGGCGGGCACCGGAGTCGGTGCGGTCGCGGGCGCCGCCGCGGGCGGCGTGGCCGGTGGTGCAGCCGCTGGCGCCGCCGTGGGCGGGATGACCGGCCCGGTGGGTGCGGCCGTGGGCGCAGGCGTGGGCGCAGTCGCCGGCGCGATCATGGGCCGCAAGGCTGTCGATCCCGCGGCCGAGGACACGTACTGGCGCGAGAACTACAGCACCCGCCCCTACGCGCGCAAGGACCTGGACTATGACCACTACAGCCCGGCCTACCGCACCGGCGTCGAGGGCTATTCGCGTTACCCGGGCCGCTCCTTCGACGAGGTCGAACCCGAGCTGCGGAACAACTGGGGCAGCACGCGCGGCCGGTCGTCACTGGAGTGGGAGCACGCCCGGCCTGCGGCCCGCGACGCGTGGGACCGCGTGAGCAACACGGCCGAGCGGGCCATTCCGGGTGATTCCGACAAGGACGGTCGCTGACCTCGAGGCGGGGCAGGGGTCGCAGCCCGCCGTTTCTGCCCCGGCACCGGCTTCGGTCAGGGAAGCAGGTCGATGCCGAACGGCCGCAGCACGGCGGCCAGCACGCCGAAGCACACCAGCGTGATGACGGCCGACGCGAGCAGCGTCGGCCAGAAGCCGATGCGTCCGAGCAGGAACGGAAACAGCAGGAACATGGGCAGCGTGGGCAGCACGTACCAGAACGTGTACCAGGCATGGTTGGCCAGCCGCTCCTGCGGCTGCTTCTCCACATGCAGCCACACGAGCGCGAGCACCGTCACCAGGGGCAGCGCGGCGATCAGCCCGCCGAGGCGATCACTGCGCTTGGCCGCTTCGGACACGGCCACCACGACGGCCGCGGTCAGCAGGTATTTGGTGATGATCCAGGACATGCGCAGGCGATGGGGTGAGGTGACTGCGCGCTAGGACGATCCGCGCGAGCGGCGTGTTGCCACCGCGCCTTTTCGCCTGGCCATCTTCAGTTCGCTGAAGAACGCATAGAGCTGGTCGGCGGTCGCGGACAGGGTTCGGCCCTTGCGGCGGATCAGGCCCACCTTGCGGGTGACCACCGGGTCGACCAGCGGCACGCTCGCCAGCAGCGGATGCTCGGCACCGGGCATGGCGATCGAGGGGACCGCCGCCACGCCGAGGCCGGCTTCCACCAGGCCGAGCATGGTGGTGACATGCTGCGTTTCGTAGATGCTGTGCGGCCGATCGGCAAGGCCGGACAAGGCCTGGTCCAGCAGCAGCCGGTTGCCTGAAGACTTGCTCACCGTGATGTAGTCGTATCGGGCCAGCTCCGACCAGGAGACCTTGCGCTTGCGCGCCAGCTCATGGTCACGGCGGCAGGCGGCGACGAAGCGCTCCTCGATCAGGGGGCTGAACTCGATGTCCGGCTCCTGGCCGCCCACGAAGTTCAGTCCGAAGTCGGCGTCGCCTTCGGCGACGGCGCGCAGGACCTCGTTGGCGCTCGCGTCCAGCACCCTTACGCGCACCTTCGGATAGCGCTCGTGGTAGCGGGAGATCACCTTGGGCATGAAGTAGTAGGCCGCCGACGGCACGCAGGCCACGGTGACTTCCCCCATTCGCGTGGCGGCCACGCCCCGTATGCCCAGCAAGGTCTGGTCCAGGTCGTCCAGCAGCTGCTGCACCTTGCGGTCGAATTCGCGGCCCACGGAGGTGAGGCTCACCTGGCGGGTGGTTCGCTCGAGCAGGCGCACGCCCAGCGCTTCCTCCAGCTTCTCGATGCGCCGGCTGAAGGCGGGTTGCGACACATGCAGGGCGGCCGCCGCCTTGCGGAAGCTGCTGAGTTCGGCGACCGCCCGGAAAGCCTGCAGGTCGTTGAGATTGAAGTTCAGGGCCATCTGCCGTCCAGCCATTGAGTGATCGACAGTTTGCATCAATGCATCGGAAATGAGCAATTCACAGCGACCGGGGAAGAACCGACCATTCGTTCCCAGCCGGTCACGGCCCTCGCGAATTCCGCCCACCCCGTTTGGAGACACTCATGCAGATTGGAAGATTCCTGGCGCTGAACGCCCTCGCCGCCGCCGCCGTGCTGGCCGCCGGCCCTGCCGCAGCAGCCTTTCCCGAGAAGACGATCACCATCGTCGTGCCCACCGCGGCCGGTGGCGGCAACGACGCGATGGCCCGCGTCATCGGCCAGGCCATGTCCGCCAAGCTCAAGCAGTCCATCGTGGTGGACAACAAGGCCGGCGCCAACGGCTCCATCGCCAGCGAGTTCGTGATGCGCGCGCCGGCCGACGGCTACACGCTCATGCTGGGCTACATCGCCACGCATGCGATGAACCCCTCGCTGCAGAAGCTGCGCTATGACCCGGTGAAGGACTTCGAGCCGGTGGGCATGATCGGATCGTCCGCCACGCTGATGGTGGTGAACCCGGGCGTGAAGGCCAAGAACGCGGCCGAGGTCGTGGCCCTCGCCAAGTCCACCCCCGACAAGGTGAGCTATGCCTCCGCCGGCAACGGCACCGCGCCGCATTTCGCCGCGGAGATGTTCAAGTTGTCCACCGGCGCGCCCATGCTGCACGTCCCGTACAAGGGGTCGGCCCCGGCGCTCAACGACACGCTGGGTGGCCAGACGCAGGTGATGTTCCCCAGCCTGTTCACGTCCGTTCCCTACGTGAAGAGCGGCAAGCTCAAGGCCATCGGCGTGGCGGGCAGCAAGCGCTCGGCCCTCCTGCCGGACGTGCCGACGCTGAAGGAGCAGGGCGTCGACAACGTGGACGTGTCGCAGTGGTACGCGCTCTTCGCGCCGGCCAAGACGCCCAAGGCCACGGTGGACCAGCTGAACAAGACCCTCAACGAGGTGCTGAGCGATCCGGCCGTGATCAAGCGGCTGGAAGAGCACGGCCTGGAGGTCACCAAGATGAGCCCGGACCAGCTGCGCACCTACGTGCAGGAGGAGCAGGTCAAGTGGAAGAAGGTGGTTCAGGCCGCCAAGCTGTCCGCCGACTAGGAGTCCGCCCCGACGCGCCTTCGGCGCCTCCCCTCAAGGGGCGCCACCAGCGGCCCGGCCAAGCCGGTTCCGCGGTGGCCCCCGACCGCAGGGTCTGCTTTCATGCGTCGCAGGTGATGCGCAGCATTTTCGAGAACTGAGATGAACCGAGTCCTTCCATGTGTGTTGATGCGCGCGGGCACCTCGCGCGGGCCGTTCTTCCTGAAGGAGTGGCTGCCGCAGGATGAAGAGGCGCGCGACCAGGCGCTGATAGGGGCGATCGGCGCATCCGATCCGCTGCAGCTCGACGGCGTGGGGGGCGGCAGCACCCTGAACAGCAAGGTCGCCATCGTCTCGCGCTCCAGCCGGCCCGGTTGCGACCTCGACTACCTGTTCGCGCAGGTGGGCGTGGGGCATCGCTCGGTGGACACCCGGCCCAACTGCGGCAACATGCTCTCCGGCGTGGCGCCCTTCGCCATCGAGCAGGGGCTGATCCCGGCGCAGGACGGCACGACCCGCGTGCGGGTCCACAACGTCAACACCGGCTCGCGCATCGACGTCACCGTGCGCACTCCCGGCGGGCGGGTGACCTACGACGGCGAGGCCCGCATCGACGGCGTGGCCGGCACGGCCGCGCCCATCCTGCTCAACTTCCTGGACGCCTGGGGAGCCGTCACCGGCCAGGTCTTCCCCACCGGCCGCCGCATCGACACCATCGACGGGGTCGAGGTGACCTGCATCGACGCGGCCATGCCCTTGATGATCGTGCGCGCGGCCGACCTGGGCGTGACCGGCCGCGAGAAGCCCGAGGCGCTCGACGCCGAACCCGCACTGCTGCAGCGCCTGGAAGCCTTGCGGCTGAAAGCCGGCGCGCTGATGGGGCTGGGCGATGTGGCGAACAGCGTCGTCCCCAAGCCCGTGCTGGTCAGCGCGGGCGACACGCCGGACAGCATCACCTCGCGCTACTTCACGCCGCGCCGCTGCCACGCGTCGCACGCCGTGACCGGCGCCATCGGCGTGCTCAGTGCCTTCGCGCTGCCCGGCACGGTGGCCAGCGGCGGCCATCGGCTGCCTGGGCGCTATCCGTTGACCTTGCTGCATCCGGCGGGACGGATCGATGTCGAGGTGGAGCTGGAAGGGCGCGGCGACCAGGCACAGGTCACTTCGGCGGCCTTGGTGCGCACCGCGCGCAAGATCATGCAAGGCGAGATGCACCTGCCCGAGTACGTGTTCTCGCGGCCCGACGAGACGTGCAGGAGCGAGCCCGCCGAAGCGCCGAAGCCCGTCACGCTGATCGTGCCCACCCGGGCCGGCGGCGGCAACGACACCATGGCTCGCCTCATCGCCGCCAGGCTGGCGCCGCTGCTGGGGCAGGAGGTGCTGGTCGACAACCGCGCCGGCGCCAACGGCGCGGTCGCCAGCGAGTTCGTTGCCAAGGCGGCGCCCGATGGCCACACGCTGCTGCTCGGGTACGTCGGCACGCATGCGATGAACCCCGCCCTGCAGAAGCTCGCCTACGACCCCATCGCGGACTTCGTCCCCATCGGCCTCATCGGCTCTTCGCCCACGCTGCTGGTGGCCAACGTGGAAGCCGGCATCGCCGACGTGCACGCCCTGGTGCAACGACTGCGGCAGTCACCCGGCAGCCTGCGCTACGCCTCGGCCGGCGATGGCACGCCGCCGCATTTCGCCGCCGAGCTGTTCCAGCTCAGCACGGGCACGCGCATGGCGTCCCGCACCTCGCAGGGGGCGGCGCCGGCAGTGCTCGACACCATCGACGGCCGCACGCAGCTGATGTTCCCCAGCCTGTTCACGGCCTCGCCCTTCATCGGCGCCGGGACGCTGCGCCCCCTGGCGGTGGCCGGTGCGCAGAGGCTGGCGGCGCTTCCCGATGTGCCCACCCTGGCCGAAGCCGGTGTGCAAGGCGTGGAGGTGACGCAGTGGTATGGCCTCTTCGCGCCCGCCGGCACCCCCGAGCCGGTGGTCGAACGGCTCAACGCCCTGCTCAACCGCGTGCTCCAGGACCCCGAGGTGGTCGCGCGCATGCAGCGCCAGGGGGCGCGGGTGGAGGCCGGGCCGCCGGCCGCGCTGGCCGCACGCGTCGCCGCCGAGCTGCCACGGTGGCAAGGTGTGGTGGCCCAGGGCCGGCTCACCCACCCCGAACCGCGTGTCCTGGCCCTGGAAGAGAGCAACTGAGGAATTCCATGACCCAAGAACTCGACCACCTGCGCGACTGGATCGGCCGGACCGAGACCGTGCGCGACGCCATCTACCCCACGCCCGTGCGCGCCCTCACCGCCACGCTCGATCGGCCCGCGGGCGGTGACGAGCCCGGCGCGGTGCTGCCGCCGCTGTGGCACTGGCTGTACTTCCTGCCCATGCACCGCCAGTCGGAGATCGGCGCCGACGGGCATGCGAAGCGGGGCGGCTTCCTGCCGCCGGTACCGTTGCCGCGGCGCATGTGGGCCGGTGGCCAGTTCGAGTTCCGCGCACCCATCCGGATCGGCGACCGCGTGGTGCGCACCTCGACCATCGACGACGTGACGGTCAAGAGCGGCCGCACGGGCCAGCTGGTGTTCGTGAAGGTGCGGCACGAGCTGCGCTGCAACGACGCCGCCGAGCCGGCGCTCGTCGAATTCCACGACATCGTGTACCGCGAGGCCCAGGCGCCCGACGACGTGCCGCCGCCGCCCCAGGCCGCCCCGGCCGACGCGCCCTGGCGCCGCCGGGTGGAGGCCGACGACGTGCTGCTGTTCCGCTACTCGGCGCTCACCTTCAACGGCCACCGCATCCACTACGACCGCCGCTACGTGACCGAGGTGGAAGGCTATCCCGGCCTCATCGTGCACGGGCCACTGATCGCCACGTTGCTCATGGACCTGCTGCGCCGCGAGATGCCCGAGGCCGAGGTGGCCAGCTTCCGCTTCAAGGCCGTGCGGCCGGTCTTCGACCTGCACGCCTTCCACGTGAACGGGCAGCCGGCCGCCGACGGCAGGAGCGTGCGCCTGTTCGCCTCGGACCACGAGGGCTGGCTGGCCATGGATGCCACCGCCGTCCTGCGTTGAAGCCGGCACACCCATCGGAGAACTCCCCATGCAGCCCCTGCAAGGCCTGACCGTCGTCACCCTGGAACATGCCATCGCGGCGCCCTTCGCCACGCGCCAGCTGGCGGACCTGGGCGCGCGCGTCATCAAGATCGAGCGGCCGGGGTCCGGCGACTTCGCGCGAGGCTACGACGAGCGCGTGCACGGCCTGTCGTCGCACTTCGTCTGGACCAACCGCTCCAAGGAAAGCCTCACGCTGGACGTGAAGCACCCGCAGGCCGCGCGCATCCTGGAGCGGCTGGTGCTGGAGAAGGCGGACGTGCTGGTGCAGAACCTGGCGCCCGGCGCGGCGTCACGCCTGGGCCTGGGCTACGAGCGGCTCGCGCCCCTCAAGCCCGGCCTGATCGTCTGCGACATCTCCGGCTACGGCGACGACCCTGGAAGCCCCGGCCCGTATCGCGACAAGAAGGCCTACGACCTGCTGATCCAGAGCGAATCGGGCTTCGTCTCGGTGACCGGCACCCCCGAGGAGCCGGTCAAGGCCGGCCCGTCGATCGCCGACATCGCCGCGGGCATGTACGCCTACAGCAACATCCTGGCGGCGCTGCTGCAGCGCGGGCGCACGGGGCAGGGCCGGCGCATCGACATCTCCATGCTGGAGGCGCTGGTGGAGTGGACCAGCTTTCCGCTGTACTACGCCTTCGAGGGCGCGCCGCCGCCGCCTCGCACCGGCGCCAGCCACGCCACCATCTACCCCTATGGTTCCTTCCCCGCGGGCGATGGCACCCGCGTGATGCTGGGCCTGCAGAACGAGCGCGAGTGGGTGAGCTTTTGCGACAAGGTGCTGCAGCGGCCGGAGCTGGCGCAGGACCCGCGCTTCACCGCCAACTTCAGGCGCGTGGCCGAGCGCGACGCGCTGCGCCAGATCATCGTCGAGGCCTTCAGCCCGCTCACCGGCGCGCAGGTGGTCGAGCGGCTGGAGGCCGCGCAAATTGCCAACGCGCAGGTCAACACCATGGCCGACGTGTGGGCGCACCCGCAACTGAAGGCCCGCCATCGCTGGACCGAGGTCGGCTCGCCCCAGGGCGTCTTGCCCGCTCTGCTGCCGCCCGGAAGTTGGCAGGAGGAGGGCCCGCGCATGGACCCCATTCCGGCTTTGGGGCAGCACACGGATGCCATCCTGGCCGAGCTGGGTCACGGCCCCGGCGAAATCGCGGCGCTGCGCGAGGCCAAGGCGGTCTGAGGGTGAACACCATGGCCACGCTGATACAGACGGCCCGCAGCTTCCTCTTCGTGCCCGGCACCCGGCCGGACCGTGTCGCCAAGGCGCTGGCCACCGCCGCCGATGCCGTGGTGATCGACTTGGAGGACGCGGTCGCGGCGCCGGACAAGCAGGCTGCACGCGACGCGGTGGCCGGCTGGTTGGCCGGTGCTGGCGCATTTGAACGGGAGCGGGTGGTGGTCCGCATCAACGATGCGAAGACGCCTTGGCATGCGGACGATGTCGCGGCCATGGCTCGCGGCGGTGTCGGCGCGGTCCTCCTGCCGAAGGCGGAGTCGGCGGCGCAGATCGTTCGACTGCGTGAAGCGCTTCCTGGCGTCGTGATCCTGGCGCTGATCGAATCGGCCCGAGGCGTGGCCGACGTCGAGGAGATTGCGGGCGCCGGCGTCGCGCGGCTCGTCTTCGGCACCCTGGACTTCGCGCTCGACCTGGCCCTCGACATCACGGCCGATGCCTCGGGCCTGGCCTACGCCGCCGGCCGCATCGTGCTGGCTTCGCGCGTGGCCGAACTGCCCGCGCCGGTGGCCGGCGTCACGCCGCAGATCACCGACACCGACCGGCTGCTGGCCGACTGGCAGGCGGCGCGGCGGCTGGGATTCGGCGCCAAGCTGTGCATCCACCCGGCGCAGGTGGAGCCCATTCACCGCGCGCTGCGCCCCGACGCGCAGGCCCTCGACTGGGCCCGTCGCGTGCTCGCGGCGGAAGCCGAACGGCCCGGCGCCGCCCAACTCGACGGCCGAATGATCGATCGCCCCGTCGTGCTGCAGGCGCAGCGCACCCTCAGCCTGGCTCGCGACTGAGCCGGATCACCCATTGTTCTGAAAGTCATCACCATGGCAGCCACCATCATCGACTCGCGCATCTTCGGCGACATGTTCAGCGACCGCCGCATGCGCGAGGTCTGGTCCGACGAGAACCGCACCGCCAAGTACCTGGACATCGAGCGCGCCCTGGCCAAGGTGCAGGGCGGGCTGGGCATCATCCCCCAGGAGGCGGCCGACGAGATCGTGCGCAACTGCCACCTCGAGCAGATCGACTGGGCCAAGCTCAAGGCCAAGACCGAGCAGATCGGCTATCCCATCATCGGCATCGTCAACCAGATCAACGAGAACTGCCGCGACGGGCTGGGCGAGTACTGCCACTGGGGCGCGACCACCCAGGACATCACCGACACGGCCTGCGTGCTGCAGATGCGCGAAGGCCTGGCGCTGGTCGAGCAGGACCTGGACGAGATCGCCGACGCCCTGGCCGCGCTCGCGCGCAAGTACCGCGACACGCCGGTCATCGGCCGCTCCAACCTGCAGCAGGCCACGCCCATCACCTTCGGCTACAAGATGGCCAGCATCCTCGCGGGCATCGACCGCCATCGCGAACGCCTGCAGCAACTCAAGCCGCGTGTGCTGATGGGGGAGTTCGGCGGGGCCTCGGGCACGCTGTCGTCGCTGCAGAAAGGCGCGATGGAGACGCAGGCGGCCCTGATGAAAGAGCTGGGGTTGGCACAGCCGCTGATTTCATGGCACACCGTGCGCGACACCATCGCGGAAGTGGGTGCCTTCCTCGGCCTGGTGGGCGGCTCGCTCGGCAAGATCGCGATGGACGTGAAGCTGATGATGCAGACCGAGGTGGCCGAGGTCTTCGAGCCTTACGCCTATGGCCGCGGCTCGTCGTCGACCATGCCGCAAAAGCGCAACCCGATCTCGTGCCTGTACATCCACGCCAACATCTCGGTGGCCCGCCAGCACGTGGCGGCCTTGATGGACGCGATGGTCGCCGACCATGAGCGCTCCACGGGCCCTTGGGAAATCGAATGGGTTTCGCTGCCGGAGATCTTCTGCCTGATCTCGGGTGCGCTGATGCAGACGAAGTTCGTGCTCGAGGGCCTGGAGGTGGATGCCAAGCGCATGCGGGCCAACATCGATCTCACGCATGGGCTGGTGATGTCCGAGGCCGTGATGATGGGCCTGGGCCCGTTCATCGGCCGCGAGGTGGCGCACGACCTGGTGTACGACCTGTGCCGCCAGGCATTGGCCGAGAAGCGGCCGCTGATCGAGGTGCTGTGCGAGACGCCGCAGATCACGCGGCACGTGAGCCGGGGGCAGCTGGAGGCGATGTGCGATCCGGCGAATTACCTGGGACAGGCGGGGGTGATGGTGGATCGGGTGTTGGCGGCGCGCGGGTACGAAGCTTGAAAGCGGGCCGCGCCCGGTGATCTGAATCACGAGCCCCGGGCGGTGGCCACGACCGCCCTCGCAAGGAGGGCCTGGCCACTGAAAGATCAGCTGGACGGCCATTCAGTTCGCCGCGGTGCCCTGCCTGGTCGTGCTCGCTTGCAGCACCTGCAACAGGGCCTTGGCGGCCTCGGCCGACGAGGCGGGATTCTGGCCGGTGACGAGCAGGCCGTCGGTGACCACGTGCGACTGCCAGTCAGCGCCCTGGCTGTACTGGCCGCCGTTGGTCTTGAGCATGTCCTCGACCAGGAATGGCACGACGTCGGTCAGCCCCACGGCCGCTTCCTCGCTGTTGGCGAAGCCGGTCACGCGTTTGCCCTTCACCAGCGGCGTGCCGTCGCGGGCCTGCACGTGGCGCAGCACGCCGGGCGCATGACACACGGCGGCGACGGGCTTGCCCGCGGCCAGGGTGGACTCGATCAGGGCGCGGGAGTCCTGACTCTCGGCCAGGTCCCACAGCGGACCGTGGCCGCCCGGATAGAACACGGCATCGAAGTCGTCGGCGTTCACCGAAGCCAAGGGCCTGGTACGGGCCAGGGCCTGCATCGCGTCCTGGTCGGCGCGAAAGCGCCGGGTGGCCTCGGTCTGCGCATCGGGCTCGTCACTCTTGGGGTCGAGCGGCGGCTGCCCGCCCTGGGGTGACGCGAGCACCAGCTCAGCCCCGGCGTCCTTGAACACGTAGTAAGGCGCGGCCAGTTCCTCGAGCCAGAAGCCCGTGGGCTTGCCGGTGTCACCAAGTTGGCCGTGCGAGGTGAGGACCAGGAGGATCTTCATGGGGACACCCTTTGCGCGGAAGTGAAGGGTACCGATGGTAGATAGCGGCGGACGGCTGGGTTTGTAGGCGTCAGCGCCGCGCCGACCAGCGCACGGTCGACCAAAGCCTGCCTCGCAACGTGTGGCGCTCACCTTGGCTGTCGGCCCTGAGCTGCTGTGCGCGAAAAGGGACTGTGCGGACGGGCCGTCCTATTTTTCCCTACTGCGGCTTCGTGGAGAGCTGGGGATTTGTAGCCCGTCTGTCAGCTGCCAACGGCGGAATGCGTGGCAGCCGCACGGAAAAGGTGGTTTGTTCGTCGTCCGACACCAGTTCAACCACGCCACCGTGCGCCACGGCGATTTCCTTGGTGATGTAGAGGCCCAGGCCCAGGCCGGACGAGCCGGCCCGCCTCTCCGCTTCGACGGTCGGGCTTTGGCGCAGCGGAGTGAACATGTTCTCTCGTGCTGCCGCAGGGATTGGCAGGCCCGCATTAGTGACCCGCACACGCACATCGTGGTTGTCGCCGTCCACGAAGACCGTCACGGGCTCACCTGCGGATCCGTGCTGAACCGCGTTTGCAATGAGATTGGCGAGCATCTGTCCGACCCGGGCGCAATCCCAACGGCCGGACAGGTCCCCTTCGCAAGTCAGCGCTATCGTGCTGTCGGGGTGCAATGCCGCGAGCTCAGTGACGATGTTTTCCGTGATGACTGCGAAGTCTGCTGGGATGGGGGTAATGGGAAGCGCCACACCAAATGCAGTCTGGGTGAAGTCGAGGATGTCCCTCACCATGCCTCGCATGCGCTCGGCGGCCGTCAAGATGCGCGCGACGGCCTTCGTCTGGCCACCGGTGAGCGTGTCGGCCCGCAACAGGTACTGCGCACTCATCTGAACCACACCCAGGGGCGTGCGCAGGTCATGCCCGAGAACACCGAGCAGGAGGTTGCGCGAGTCATCGACCTTCTTCGAGTACAACGAGGCCGACTCCGAGAGCGCCTGGTCCATGCTCTCGCCGAAGCGGGTGAGTTGTTCCAGGTCTTCGCTGCACGCGTCGTGAATGTGCTTGGTCCACCTCCGGATGACGGATGCACGAAGTGCGCGGAACTCCGACAGCAGGTCGTCCAGTGAAAATCCCTGGTCAAAGCGTTGTTCGGCGTGTCCGCGCGCGATGCGCGTGACGTTAGGCGCGTTCTCCGGCTTGTTCCCTTGGGCTTTGTCGTGCTGGTCGCTCTTCTCCTGAGACTGCTCCATGTCAGCCGCGATCGCGAGCAAGAGCACTTTCGCGTGGTCCGCAAGTTCGCGGTGGGTGAATGCGTGAGATGCAGGGAGCCTGGTATGTGCGAAGGCTGCCCACTCGTCGACGATGGGGTCTACCTGCTGTGCCAAGAAAAAGCCGATGTTCATGACTGCTCGCCTGATGTCCCGGTCCAAGATCGAACCGGGCGCTGTTTATGCCAAAGGCCGGATTCTCGCGCCTCCTCCTGACTCATCAAGAGCGAGCGCACCGGGCGGGCACGACGGCAGAGTGATCGCGCCTCGAACTCACCAGACGGTCAAAACGTGAGTTCCCGCGCTGCAACGCCGGCTGCTTGACGCAAATACCGCCATGCCGGCGCCTCCCATGCCTCGTGGATGGTGACCCCGCTGCGGCAGCCATCTCCAGCTTGCGTCCGAAGGTTGGAGGCACGTCAATCACATCGCCGACGTTGCGCAGCTCGGAGGCCACGCAGATCGATTGTCCACGCCATTGGGCAGGCGAACCTGCGGCGTCATCACGCCGGATACCTGCTCGTCGCTGCCCACCGTGGTCGACGGCGCTGGCAGAACCGGCACCGGCACGAACGCTGCCGCCTGCACAGCGAGGTCGGCGACCGCACTGCGCGGACGGCGGCCATGACCATGCTCTCGCAGCCAGCGTCCTACTCGGTTGGCGTTGACGCCGCACGCGCGCGCCAGGCGCGACACCGAGGCACCGGGCCGCAGGCAACAAAAAAGCCCGCTCCAGAGGAAAACGGGCTTGTCTTGAGGCTTGGTGAGATGACCTGAATGGGTCAGATGGTGCCGGAGAGAGGAATCGAACCCCCGACCTTCTCATTACGAATGAGCGACAGGTAGTGTTTGGGTCTGTTGATCTTCGCTGCTAGACTCTATGCAAATCAACAACTTGCCTGGATCGAACTGTATGCATGTCCAGGTGGTCTGTTGATCTGAATTCGGCAGTTTCCCGGTTTTTCTCTTACATCCGCCGTTACATCGGCAGCCGATGTAAAGAGCCGGCAGCAGGAGGTGGTCTATGGCGCGCGTGAAGTTCACTGCAGGACGGGTCGGAGGGTTCGCGTGCCCGCCCGAAAGGCAACAGGCTTTCTTGTGGGACGAGCAGCAGCCCGGCCTCGGGTTGCGTGCCACGCCGAACGGCCGCCCGGCGTTCGTCTTCCAGGCCATCTACCAAGGCAAGACCGTGCGGGTGACTATTGGCGATCCAGACGCCTGGAGCATCGCAGAGGCGCGCGCAAAGACAAGGGAACTGCAGCGCGAGATCGACGAAGGGCGAGACCCGCGCAACGTTAAGCGGGCGGAGATCGCCGCCACGGTGGCCGAGCGGGATGCGAAGAAGGCTGCGAAGGCGCGCGCTGTCACAGTAGGCGACGTGTGGCCGGTGTACCTGCAGGAGGGCAAGCCCAAGCGCCGGGATGCATGGAAGCCGCGCTACCGGGCCGACCTAGAGGCCATGGCGCTGCCCGGTGGCGAGAAGAAGAAGCGTGGGCAGGGCACCACGCGACCAGGGCCGCTGCATCCGCTGATGGCGATGCGGCTGGATGCGATCACGGAGGACCGCCTGAAGGACTGGTTTGATCGTGAGGCCCGCGCCAGCAAGCACCAGGCCGCGCGGGCGCTGATGATGTTCCGCGGCTTCTTGCGCTGGTGCGCCACCAAGCCCGAGTACCGGACGCTGGTGGATCGGGACGTCGGGCGTGCGCCCGCCATCGTGGAGGCGTTGCCGCAGGTGAAGAAGCGCCAGGACTGCCTGGAGGCGGCGCAGGTTTCGGAGTGGTGGCAAGCCGTCGCGCAGCTGCCGAACGTCACCGCCAGCGCCTACTTGCGCGCGCTGCTGCTGACCGGTGCCCGCCGGGAGGAAGTGGCGTCGCTGCGCTGGGCGGACATTGACATGCGCTGGCGCAAGCTGCGGCTGGCCGACAAGGTGGACGCGACGCGCACCATCCCGCTGTCGGACTATCTGGCCGAGTTGCTGGCCGAGCTTCCGCGCCGCAGTGAGTTCGTGTTCGCGAGCGCCAGCAAGACCGGGCGCATTGCGGATGCCCGCAGCAGTCACGAGCGGGCGCTGGGAGAAGCGGGGATCACCGGCCTGACCATCCATGGCCTGCGCCGCTCGTTTTCGCTCCTAGGCGAGGCTGCCGGCGCGCCTGCTGGGGCCATCGCGCAGGTCATGGGTCACAGGCCGAGCGCCACGGCCGAGGGCTACAGGCCGCGCAGCGTGGACGCATTGCGCCCGTTCCTTCAGCAGATCGAGACACACATCCTGAAACTGGCGGGGGTGGAGATCAAGCGGGCGGACAAACCGGGCAAGTTGAGGGCCGTGACGTCATGACCGGCGCCGTGCCTGGAACAGCCGCTTACTTCGCGCGCGGTCGGCTGGTGCAGCAATTCAATGACGCCGTCAGCCTGTACAACACCACGCGTGACGGCCGGCACCTATGGCGCGCGTTCCTGGTGCTCCACGATGCCGGCGAGCCACTACCGCCGGACCTGCTCGCGCACTTCGCGGAATGGGCGCGCGGTGTGCTCGCTGCCGATGGATCACGCGAGATTGCTGCTGCACTGGAGCTCGCCGGCGACGACAAGAACTACAAGGGTCGCAAGGCAAGTCAAGCGGCCAAACGCGATCAGAGCCTCGCGAGACTTGTGCACGAGCTTCGAACGGTTCACGGTGTCAGCCTTACCCGAGCATTCGCAGTGGTCGCGCGGGACCGCGGTTTGAATGTGCCGACGGTGAAGAAGGCCTACTACGGGGTGATGCGCAAGACCCCATGATGGGGTTGGTACGGCTTTCCACTCGTTTGGGTAACACGCTCCTCATGCGAATGATGGGGCTCCATACATCGGCATTCGCCGGTGTTTTGGAGAAGCCCAAGTGGAAATCAAACCGACGCCCGCCGCGATGCCGGCAACCTGGGTGCAGTACCCACCGCTGGAGTCCGTCACTCGCCCCAACGTAGAAACGGCGGCCGCCGCCTTCTACCTAGGCCGCCAGCCGCAGACGCTTAGGGTCTGGGCCTGCAATGAGAACGGGCCTCTGCGTCCGATCCGCGTCCATGGGCGGCTCGCCTGGCCGGTGGCAGAAATCAAGCGCGTGTTGGGGGTGAAGTGATGCACCCCGCCGACAAAGCACCCACCCAGGTGCCCGAAGGCCCCGGTGGTGCGGGGCCTTGCGCAGGGGAAGCCAAAGGAAACTGTCCCGACATTGTTCCTAGCCGCGACGCGGAATGCAAGGAGCGCGCTCGCTGGTTCGCGAAGTTCGCGCAACGAGGCATGTCCGTTTTCGAGCTCGCCGGCGGCGGGTATCTCGTGGTGCATCCCGCATGGGGCATGACTCGCGAATGCCCTGACTTGGCAGCGTTGGCCGCGTCCGGCCGAATGGTGCTCGGGGGGCAGGCATGAACCATGACTTCTACCCCGGTGTGCGCCTCGTGACGCACGGCACCTACAGCATCAGGGCCGATGACGGGCGCGTGTGGGGAGTGATGTACCGAGTTGATGCGCTCAATCGCCTACAGACGCTCTCGCCCGGACCCAGCCCTGCGGACTTGAAGGCCGACCCTGCTCTGCGTGCCGCAGTCGAGGCCTGCAAGCGCGACTTCCTGCGCCGAGAGCAAGAAGCCGAGCGCGAGTCGCAACCGCGGAGGACATGGTGATGGTGATGACACCCATCGAGCGCGTCCTGGGGCGTTTGGAGAAGCCGCGCCAACGCCAGCCGGGCCAGTGGAGCGCCCGCTGCCCCGCCCACGCTGACAAGGGACCATCCCTCAGCATTCGTGAGACATCCGACGGCGTGGTGCTGCTGCACTGCTTCGCCGGCTGCCTCCCGTACGAAGTCACGGAGGCGATGGGGCTGGACCTTCCAGACCTGTTTCCCGAGCGTGACCGTCGCCCTGCTACCGCGCCGAAGAAGCTTGCTCGCCTACTGACCGCCGGTCAAGCCTTGGAGCTCCTGGATGCCGAGAGCAACCTCGTGGCGGTTGTCGCGGGCAACATCGGATACGGCAGCGCGATCACCAGCGAAGACCGCCAGCGGGTGATCACCGCGGCCGCCCGCATCGCGTACCTGCGGCAGGAGGTGATGGCATGACTTGCGCCGAGAACCAAGTCGATGAGCAGATCGCTGGCCAGGGTGGTCGTGAGGCCGTTCTGGCGCGCGAGAAGATCATCCCGCAGCCGCAGTGGCCTGAGCCGCGCGAGATCAAGGCCGACTTGCCGGCCGCGCCCAAGTTCGACGCGTCCGCACTCCTGCCGGAGGTCCTATCCGATTTCGTGATGGACGAGGCCGAGCGGATGCCGTGTGCGCCGGACTACATCGCGGCCGCGCTGCTGGTCGCACTCGGTGCGGCGGTGGGCGCCAAGTGCGCACTCAAGCCAAAGAGGCGAGACACCTGGCTGGTAACTCCGAACTTCTACGGGGGCGTGGTCGGCGATCCTTCCCAGCGGAAGACACCGGCCCAGAACACGGCGCTGCAGTTCCTCGATCGACTGGAGGCGAAAGAGTCGGAGCGCCTCGAACAGCGCACTCGTACCTACGAGGCGGAGCTTGCTGCATACGAGGCGCACCAGGCAGCACTCAAGGCCACGATGAAGCAGGCTGCTACCGGCAAGGGCGACTCCAAGAAGATGGACGCCGCGATCGCCGACCTTCAGACGCTCGCGAAACCCGAGCAGCCCCGTGCGCGTCGGTTCAAGAGCAACGATGCCACGACCGAGAAGATCGGCGACCTGCTGCAGCACAACCCGCACGGGCTGCTTGTGTTCCGCGACGAGTTGATCGGCCTGCTATCGAGCTGGGACCGGGAAGGTCGAGAGGGGGACCGAGCGTTCTACCTTGAGGGCTGGAACGGCACCAGCAGCTTTTCCATTGACCGCATCGGCCGCGGCAGCCTGTTCCTCAAGTGCCTATGCCTGTCGGTGTTTGGGGGGATTCAGCCTGACCTTCTGGAACGGTACCTCTCGAGCATCGCGCACAGCATGGACAACGACGGGCGCATTCAGCGCTTCCAAGTTTTGGTGTTCCCTGAGCCGGTGCCATGGGAATGGCGCGACCGCCCCCCGAACAAGGGCGTCCGTGAGGCCGTGCGGGACGTGTTCGACCGCCTCGCAGGATTCGATCCCGTGCAGGACGGCGCCGCCCCAGCCAGCGAGTTCGCCAAGCTGCCGCACTTCGAGTTCGACGACGCCGCGCAGGCGCTGTTCATCGAGTGGTCTACGACGCTGCACCGCGACTGGATGGTGCGCGAAACCAATCCGCTGATGCAGCAGCACCTGGGCAAGTACGACAAGCTGTTCTGCGGCATCGCGCTGGTCCTGCACCTCGCCGGCGGGAATGTCGGGCCGGTGCAGGTCGAGAGTGCGCTGCGCGCCGCGGCCTGGTGCGAGTACTTGGCCGGCCACGCCCGGCGCATCTACGAGATGGTGGAAGCTGCTCGCGTTAGCACTGCGAGGATGCTGGGCCGACGCCTGGCCGAGGGGAAGCTCGACGACCACTTCACCGCCCGCGACGTCTGGAAGAAGACCTGGGGCGGCATCAAGTCCACCGCCGATGCCGAAGCGGCACTTGCCATCCTTGAAGACCACGGCTGGATTCAGAGCTACGAGTCCCAAGACCACCAGCCTGGCCGACCGACTACCCGGTACATCGTGAATCCGTCGGTTCGTGGGGGTGCAGCATGACGTCCTGGGTCGAGCGCGCAAAGGCGCACTTTTCACAAAAGGACCGGGAGGCAACCCCCGAAACCCCCGAAAACCCTGTTTCGGGAGTTTTGGGGGGCCGTTCCTGCCCTTCGACAGCAGCCGTCGAACAGGTTTCGGGTGTTTCGGGGGCATCTACCCCCGACGTTCTGGAAAACGTGGTCGAAGAGGCTGTGTCAATGCAGGAGTTGATGCATGCCGCGATGCGCGCGTGCGACTTCTGGAATGACGGACCCGACGCCCGGGCTCAGATGCGAGCGGACGTTCTGAACACGCCGGAGCACTTGCGCACCGACTTGCTCGATCACCTGCAACGCACATACAGACGGAGGGACGCATCGTGATGGCGACTGTCTGCTACTACATCGCCTTGCTGGCGCTGCCCCGAACGAACTGCGTGACTAGCGGGTCAAGTAAGCCCCAACACCGAGCAGAGCAAAGCCGACCAGCCACCACAGACGGCGGTGCGACTTGCGCCGTCCTCCGCCGGAGTGCGATCGTGCGAACTTGGCTCGCAGCTCGCGTGCTTGGCGTTCCTTCACGGCATCCGGCAATCGGTATCGAGCGCTCATTCCTCAAGTTTAGGCGCGCATGGTTTTGGAGGCTGGCAGCCCGTGCTTTCACCATTTTCCGAACGGTTGAGCTAGCGCAAGGGCGCGGCCCGAATAAACCCGCATCGGACCCTGTCAGGAGGACCCATGAAACCTGACAGCCTGGTGCACTTGGCATGGCACCTCGGGGTCGCACCCAGCAACATTACCAAGCTAGCCCGCCGGGGCATGCCTACCGATGATGTGGAGGCCGCACATGAATGGCGCGCCCGCAACGTCGGCGTCTACATCCGCGCAAGGCCTGGGGAGACCGACCTACTGCGCGAGGCGAAGACCCTTGGAGTTGCCGCGGTTGGAAGACCGGATGCGGTCGAAGCCCTCCGCAATCACTACTTGTCTTTGCCGTACCACCTGCAGCTGCGCGTTCGGCTGCCGATGGCCGCCTGGGACGCACTGACAGGCTTCACCCCCGACGGGAATGCGCAATGAGCCGCCACCCGCATGTCGTGATGCTGCCCGCCCCGGCTGGCGCCGAGATCGTGGGACTGCTGCCGGTCCCGGGCCGCACGGAAGAACCCGTGCGGCGCCTGCCAAACGAGCGGCTGGAACAGATGCTGGTTCGAGCGCGGCAAGCCATGCGCGGTGCCGGCGTCGTGCTGGTGCGGCCGCTGCTACGCGGGGGATGAGCCATGCAGTGGTTCGCCACCGTGATCCTGGCCGGTGATGACGACCCCATTCCACCGGAGGCCGCAGCGGTGATGGCCCGCGGCCTGCGTGCATGGGCGAGGAGCGGCCGGTGTGGCATCAGCCTGCCGCGATTCATGGGCTTGCCCAGTAACCCCGAGAAGGCGCGGCTGCGGCTGCGCGACGACTACCTGCGCGAGGCCGCGGCGGCGCTGGAAATAGACCGCCCGTGGCAGAGGGCGACCGCGCTCCATGAGGCAGCCCGCCGGTTCATGCGCCACGAGTGGCTTTGCTGGTGCGACTTGGACGCCCCACCGGCCCATGCGAGTGTGGTGGACCACTGGCTGTTCCTGGCAACTAAAGCCGCGGGCGGAGAGCTGCCAGAAACGGCCCGCCGGATGGACCAAATCGTCAACGTCTGAAGCACTTCCCGCTCTGCGCTTCAGACCGATGGCGCGATCCTTCAAGCATCCAAACACCCCCACCTTGGAGGACTCCCAAGATGCAGACGCCCCAGCCCACCTTCAAGCAACTCACCCAGCGCACGGCCGACGAGATCGCCAGCCACCGCCGTGTGCTCGGAACCACCGAGTACGCGCTAGACCTGCGCGAGTTCATCGCCTCGCGCATCCCGAACTTCCGTCAGCCGGACCAAGAGGCACTTGCCGCCTTCGCGAAGGTGAACGAATCAGTCCGCCAGCGTAGCGGCGAAACCGCCCTGGGCACCTGGCTGCCGCTCGCCGGACTGACACGGGATCTGACTGCGACCACCGCCTCTAGCCTGGTGACAGGCACGAAGGGCAGCGATGCCGCCGGCGGCCTGCTGCCCGCGTCCGCGGTGCTTGGGGGCGGCGCGACGGTGCTGAGCGGGCTGCGCGGCACCGACTACAGCATTCCCACTGTCGGCGCCGATCTGGACATCGCCGGCGGCTGGATCGACGAGGGCGAGAGCATTCCTGCGATTGACCCGTCATTTGGCTTGGCAAGCCTCACGCCGAAGGTGCTCGCGGTGCAGGTCGTGGTTAGCCGCCGCCTTCTCATGAACGCCACCGTCGATGTCGATGCCCTGATCCGTCGCGAGCTGGCCCTGCGCATCGGCCATGCCATCGACCTGGCCGCGATCAACGGCGACGGCGTCAAGCAGCCGCTGGGCCTCTTACGCGCATCGGACCTCGATGTGATCGCCGCGGGTACGAACGGCCTCGCGCCCACCTACGCGCATGTCGTGGATGCCGAGTACCGCGTCGCGACTCGTGCTGGCGCGGATGGTCAGCGTTTCAGCTGGCTCATGTCCCCAAAGCTGGCGAAGAGGCTGCGCACCACATCGCGGTTGAGCGGGCAAGATGGTTTCATCCTCGAAGGCTTGGACCTCCTCGGCTATCCGGTCCGCCTGTCGCCGCAGGTGCCCGACAACTTGACGAAGGGCACGGCCGACGGTGTGTGCAGCGCGCTCCTCTTCGGTGACATGACCGAGATCGTCGTCGGCTTCTGGGGGCCGGCCGCCGTCGATGTTCTTGTGGACGGCGTCACCCTGGCCAAGGACGCCAAGGTGCGCATCATCGCCCGCGCGATGGTCGGCGTGACGCCGCGCCGCATCGGATCCTTCGCCGCGTTCAAGGACCTGCTCGCCGCCTGAATCTGGATTTCCTCTGTGCATCGATGCGGTGCTTTCGCCCGGCCAGGTTCCAGACTGGCTGGGCTCTTTCTTTTCGGAGGTTCACATGCGGAAACGCTGTCGCCGCAAGGTCCTAGACTCTCGAGCCAATCCAATCGCGGCGGCGATAGCAGCCGCGCACTTCGATGGCGACTTGACGACCATCCGCACCTCTAATCTGCTGGCGCTGGCGGACCTGCGGACAGGCAAGGTGGACCGGAACGCAATGGTGGTGCTGGGGGCCATCGTCGGCGCGTCAGAACGGCTTGCACGCGCCGGCATCGGGCTGGAGGCACTGGCCCCCATCGCCGCCGGGAAACGCGCGCTGGCGGCCATTGCGGCTGCCGGTGGGCTGGCGGAAAACGATGCCGCGATTTCCGCGGTGCTTGAAGTGCATGCCTGGTATGAGTCGCAGCTCGACGCCGCCACGCCGGCCGATGTGGCACGGGCGCTGGCACCCTATGTACGGTTGCCTCGATAGCGTCCCGGCCTCGGAAAGACTTCCCGCCTCAGCCTTGACGTGTTAGAGTTTTCTTATGAAGGCGCTAAAGAGCAAGCTCGGTAAGGCCTTACTGGCAGACCCCAAAGCCAGGGACGATCTGCGCAATTTCTTGGTTACTGCCCCACTTCCTGCTGGAAGGGGAGGAATGGCCCCGGTGGTCATTGAGGTGCAGACCGAACAGGGCAAGCGGAGGGTTACTCCTGTCTTGGTTCCGAGATCATCGGCCTAAAGACGGATGAATGTAGCGCTGCCCGCGCTCATCCTCTTTGCGCTGCTGCTCCCCGGATTCGTTTTTCGATCTCGCTTGAAGCGAGCAGAGCGAACTTCGCTGGACTTTTCACCCTTCGGGTTAGTCGTCACCGAGGGCGTTCTCACGGCCATGGTGTTGCACTTGCTGTGGCTTGGGGCGGCTGCTCTTTGCACGTCCTATCGCGTAGACACTGAGGTGCTCCTCAGATTGGCCTCGAGTGATGCCGCCTCTCAGGCGCTCGCATCAAGAGAGATCGCCAGAAGCGACCACCTAATCGGCTTTTATTTTGCGTCGCTACTAGCATTCAGCTATCTCGGGCCGACTGTGATCCGGCTCGCGGTGACTAAATGGAAGCTGGATCGGGCTGGATCTCCACTCAGCCCGTTTCTTCGCTTCCACGATGCCCCGTGGTACTACCTGCTCACAGGTGCAGACTTCGAGCCTGGCGAAGAGCCGGACTTGATCAGCGTCTCTGCCATCGTGGACATGGGCTCCGGCTCCACCTTGTACACAGGATTTCTCGAAGACTTCATCGTGACGCCTGAGGGGCAGCTTGATCGCCTCATACTCAGTGCGGTGACGCGTCGGCCACTGAGAACGAGTGCAGCGACGGCGGCTCGTTTCATCGATGGCGATTACTTCGTGCTCCGGTATGAAGAGGCCATCACGCTGAACATTCGCTACATCTCGCTGCCCGATGCCACAGCGACGACCTCTACTGCCCAATCGGCGCAAGGCAGTCTGTCATTGAGCTGAGTGTCGGGACCGCCTCTTCGCGGGGCCGTGCGGCGACAGGGGTCTTACATCGGCCGTTACATCACCTCCAAGTAAAAAGGGTCTGCTGCATTTTTAATAGCGGAAAACCCTTAGCTAGCTTGGTGCCGGAGAGAGGAATCGAACCCCCGACCTTCTCATTACGAATGAGCTGCTCTACCGACTGAGCTACTCCGGCGACCGAAGCCCGCGATTATAGCCAGGGGCAGGTGGCCTTCAACGCCTCAGCCAGCGTTGTGGTACGAGGTCACGCGCTCGACCTCGTTCTTGCTGCCCAGGATGACGCTCACGCGTTCGTGCAGTTGCGTGGGCTGCACGTCCAGGATGCGCTGGCGGCCGTTGGTGGCGGCGCCGCCGGCCTGCTCGACGAGCCAGGCCATGGGGTTGGCCTCGTACATCAGGCGCAGCTTGCCGGGCTTGTTCGGTTCGCGCTTGTCCCAGGGGTACATGAAGATGCCGCCGCGCATGAGGATGCGGTGTACGTCGGCCACCATGCTGGCGATCCAGCGCATGTTGAAGTCCTTGCCGCGCGGGCCTTCCTTGCCGGCCAGGCATTCGTCGATGTAGCGGCGCACCGGCTCGTCCCAGTGCCGCATGTTGCTCATGTTGATGGCGAATTCCTTGGTGTCGGCCGGGATGGTGATGCGGTCCTGCACCAGCACGAAGGAGCCGAGTTCGCGGTCGAGCGTGAACATGGCGACGCCGTCGCCCACGGTGAGCACCAGGGTGGTCTGCGGGCCGTAGACGCAGTAGCCGGCGGCCACCTGGCGGTTGCCCGCTTGCAGGAAATCCTGCTCGCTCACGGCGGGGCCTTCGGGCTTGCGCATGACGCTGAAGATGGTGCCGATGCTCACGTTGACGTCGATGTTCGACGAGCCGTCCAGCGGGTCGAACATGAGCAGGTACTCGCCCTGCGGGTAGCGGTTGGGCACCTGGTAGATGCCTTCCATTTCCTCGCTGGCCATGGCGGCGAGGTGGCCGCCCCATTCGTTGGCCTCGATCAGCACCTCGTTGGCGATGATGTCCAGCTTCTTCTGCACTTCGCCCTGCACGTTTTCGCTGTCGGCCGAGCCCAGCACGTCACCCAGGGCGCCCTTGTTCACGGCCTGGCTGATGCGCTTGCAGGCGCGCGCGACCACTTCGAGCAGCAGCCGAAGCTGCCCCGGGATGAGGCCGTCGACGCGTTGCTGCTCGATCAGGTACTGGGTGAGGGAGATGCGTTTTTGCATGAGGGCTTGCCTTCCTTGGATTGCTTTAGTCGGCCAGTGCGCGCGTGACCACCTCGCGCACGTCGTTGCTCAGGTCGGGCTTGGCCGCCACGCGGGCGATGGCCTCGCGCGCGGCGCTGCGGCAGGGTTCGACCAGGCGGCGCCAGCGGTCGAGCGCGCGGGCCAGCCGGGCGGCCACCTGCGGGTTGATGGCGTCGAGTTCGATGACGCGGTCGGACCAGAACACGTAGCCCGCCGCGTCGGTGCGGTGGAAGGCGCCGGGGTTGGCGCTGCAGTAGCTGAAGACCAGGCTGCGCGCGCGGTTGGGGTTGCGGATGTTGAAGTCCGGGTGCTGCATCAGCTGCTTGACCAGCGGCAGGATGTTGCCGCCACGATCAGGGGCGCCGGCCTGCAGCGCGAACCACTTGTCCAGCACCAGGGCGTCGTCCTTGAACTGGCCGTGGAAGCGGTCGAGCGCCTGCGCGGCCAGCGGGTGGCCGCTGGTGACCAGGGCCGACAAGGCATTGAAGCGGTCGGTCATGTTGGCCGCGTCCTTGAAGCGCTGCAGCGTCTTGCCCGGCCAGACCGGGTCGCCGCTCAGGCGCGCGGCCAGGCACAGGTGGGTGAGGGCCAGGCCAGCCAGGGCGCGACGACCGGTGGAGCGCGGGTCGGGCCGATAGGCGCCGGTGTCGTGGTGCGCCTCGTAGGCCCATTCCCAGTCGTGGCGCAGCGCGGTGGCCAATTGCTGGCGCATGGCTTCGCGCACGGCGTGGATGCGCTGCGGATCGACCACCTCGAGCTGCTCGGCGATGTAGGTTTCGGACGGCAGCGTGAGCACCAGCTCCTTGAAGGCGGCGTCGAGTTGCGGGTGTCGCAGGACGCCGCGCATGGCTTCGATGAAGGGCGCATCGAGCTCGACGTGCCCGCTGTCACGCACCGCCTGCAGCGCCCGGTGCAGCGCCAGCCGCTGCGCGGCTTCCCAGCGGTTGAAGGGGTCGGTGTCGTGCGCCAGCAGCAGCAGCAACTGCGCGTCGGTGTAGGGGTAGTCCAGGCACACCGGCGCGCTGAACCCGCGCAGGATGGAGGGCACCGGCTCGGAGGACAGGCCGCTCATCGTGAGCGTCTCGCTCTCCTGGGTGAGCACGTGAAGCCCGTTGCTGAGGGCGGCGCCCGAGGCGTCGAGCAGGCCCAGTTGCACCGGGATGACGAAGGGCTCTTTCACCGGCTGGCCCGGCGTGGGCGCACAGCTTTGCGACAACGTGAGGCTGTAGGTGCCGGAGGCGGCGTCCCATCGCGAGCGGGCGCTGAGCCGGGGCGTGCCGGCCTGGCTGTACCAGCGCTTGAACTGCGGCAGCAGGCGCGCCAGCGGCGAGTCGGGGTTGGCGTCGGCGATCGCCTGGGCGAAGTCGTCGCAGGTGACCGCCTGGCCGTCGTGCCGCTCGAAGTACAGCTTCATGCCGCGGGCAAAGCCCTCCCGGCCCACCAGGGTCTGCATCATGCGAACGAGCTCGGCGCCCTTTTCGTAGATGGTGACGGTGTAGAAGTTGTTGATCTCCAGGTACTGGTCGGGGCGCACCGGGTGGGCCATGGGGCCGGCGTCTTCGGGGAACTGCGCGGTGCGCAGCACGCGAACGTCCTCGATGCGGCGCACGGCGCGGGCCGAGGGCTCACCGGCCAGGTCCTGGCTGAACTCCTGGTCGCGGAAGACCGTGAGGCCCTCTTTCAGCGAGAGCTGGAACCAGTCGCGGCAGGTGACGCGGTTGCCGGTCCAGTTGTGGAAGTACTCGTGGCCCACCACGCTTTCGATGTTGGCGTAGTCGACGTCGGTGGCGGTGGCCTGGCTGGCCAGCACGTACTTCGTATTGAAGATGTTCAGGCCCTTGTTCTCCATCGCGCCCATGTTGAAGTCGCTGGTGGCGACGATCATGAAGCGCTCCAGGTCGAGCGGCAGGCCGAAGCGGGCCTCGTCCCAGGCGATGGAGGCCATGAGGGAGTTCATGGCGTGCTCGGTCTTGTCCAGGTCGCCAGGGCGCACGTACACCTGCAGCAGGTGGTCCTTGCCGCCGCGCGTGGTGATGCGCTGCTCGCGCGCGACCAGGCTGCCGGCCACCAGCGCGAACAGGTAGCTGGGCTTGCGGTGTGGATCGACCCAGCGCGCATAGTGGCGGCCGGCATCGAGCTCGCCCTGTTCGACCAGGTTGCCGTTGGACAGCAGCACCGGGTACTTCGCCTTGTCGGCGCGAATGAGCACCGAGTAGGTGGCCATCACGTCGGGCCGGTCCAGGAAGTAGGTGATGCGCCGGAAGCCCTCGGCCTCGCACTGCGTGAAGAACGAGTCGTTGCTCACGTACAGGCCCATGAGCTTGGTGTTCTTGGCCGGGGCGCAGGTGGTGAAGACTTCCAGGTCGAAGGGCTCGTGGCCCTCGGGCAGGTTCTCCAGCACCAGGTGGCTGTCTTCCAGCTTGAAGGAGGCGCCCTGGCCGTTGACCAGCACGCGGGCGAGGTTCAGCTCTTCGCCGTGAAGGCGCAGGGCCTCGGCGGGCATGGAGGGGTTGCGGCGCAGCCGCATGCGATTGAGCACGCGCGTCTTCTGGGGATCGAGGTCGAAGCACAGCTCGACGCTGTCGATCCAGAAGGCGGGCGGGCGGTAGTCGGCGCGGTGAATCACCGCTGTCTGTCCTTCACGCATGTCGTTTCCTTAGACGCCTTGCTTGAGCGAGGCTTCGATGAACGGATCGAGGTCGCCGTCCAACACCTTCTGCGTGTTGGAGATCTCGAGGTTGGTGCGCAGGTCCTTGATGCGGCTCTGGTCGAGCACGTAGCTGCGGATCTGGTGGCCCCAGCCGACGTCGGTCTTGGTGTCCTCGAGCTTCTGCTGTTCTTCCATGCGCTTGCGCATCTCGTGGTCGTACAGGCGCGAGCGCAGTCGCTGCCACGCGACGTCCCGGTTGCTGTGCTGGCTGCGGCTGTCCTGGCACTGCACGACGATGCCGGTGGGCACGTGGGTCAGGCGCACCGCGGAGTCGGTCTTGTTGATGTGCTGGCCACCGGCGCCCGAGGCGCGGTAGGTGTCCACGCGCACGTCGGCCGGGTTGATCTGGATGTCCACCGAGTCGTCGACCTCCGGGTAGACGAATACGCTGGCGAAGCTGGTGTGGCGGCCGCCGGCCGAGTCGAAGGGCGACTTGCGCACCAGGCGGTGCACGCCGGTCTCGGTGCGCAGCAGGCCGTAGGCGTATTCGCCCTCGATCTTGATGGTGGCGCCCTTGATGCCGGCGATGTCGCCGGGCGATTCTTCCTCGACCACCGCCTTGAAGCCCTTGCGCTCGGCGTAGCGCAGGTACTGCCTCAGCAGCATGCTGGCCCAGTCGCAGGCCTCGGTGCCGCCGGCGCCGGCCTGGATGTCCAGGAAGGCATTCATGGGGTCGGCCGGCTTGTTGAACATGCGGCGGAATTCGAGCTCCTCGACCGCTTCGGTGATGCGGCGGGCGTCGGCCTCGATGGTGGCCAGGCCCGACTCGTCGCCCTCGTCCTTGCTCATGTCGTAGAGCTCGAGGTCGTCGGACAGCTCGCGCTCGAGGTCACGCAGCGTGATGACCACGCTGTCGAGCTGCTTCTTTTCCTTGCCCAGCTCCTGGGCCTTCTTGGGGTCGTTCCAGACGGCCGGGTCTTCCAGCGAGGCGTTGACGGTCCTCAGGCGTTCGGCTTTGGCATCGTAGTCAAAGATACCTCCGTAAGTCCGCGCATCGGGACTGGAGGTCGGAGAGGGTGGTGCCGATGAGGTTGATGCGTTCTGCGTCCATGAGGGGTGCGATGTTCCGTGGCTGTGCCGGCCCAGGGACAGGGCCGGCGGAAAGGCACGGATTTTCGCACGCGGGGGGCGTGCCGCAGGCCGCGGGGCCCCGGGGTTAGAAGGTGTGGAGGAATCGTCGCGAGTGCGCCGAGGCTGCTTCGAGCATCGCAGCCGTACAAGGGTACGGCGATAAGCGCAGATGCAGGATCGGCGTGCGCAGCAGATTCATCCGCACCTTCTCAGCGGAATGAGCCGAGCTGCGCCTGCGCGCGGCGGTTGCCCGCGCTGGCGGCGCGCTCGAACCACTGGATGGCCATGGTGCGGTCGGGCGGCACCGACACGCCCTGCAGGTAGGCCACGCCGAGGAAATAACCCATCTCGGCGCGACCCCAGCGGATGCCGTCCTCGGTGTGCTTGCCCGAGCGGCGCACCACGGCCGGCACGTCGCCCTGGCCGGCGGCGAAGGCCTGCATCTGCTCGAAGGTGCTGGCGAAGAAGCGGTCGCGCACCAGGGACGCGTTGGCGCGGTCGGGCCGGGTGGCGACCCATTCGTCGGCGAGCACGGCCATGGCCTCGAAGGGAGTCATGCCGCCGCGCATGCGGGGCGAGTACCAGCCGCGCAGCATGGTTCGGTCAAGTGGGGTGAGGGCGTCCACCTGGGTGGGAAAGTAGCTCAGCACGGTGTGGCCGGCGGGGTGCCCGCGCACGCCCATGACGTGCATGGCTTCGTGGTGGGCGCAGCGCCACGCGTCCTTGCTGCGCATCTGCACCGAAGCGGCCTCGATGCGCGTCTCCTGGCGGAAATTCAGCACGGTGACGCAGGGCTGGTTGTCCTCCAGCGCCTGGTTGGGCGTGACTTCGATGGTGAGGTTGGCCGGCAGCTCGGGCCGGTCGGTCACGTCGAACAGCCGCACGCCGGCTTCCTGGGTGACAGAACTCATGGCCTTGAGGATGATGTCGCGGTGCTGGGCGACGTCGACGCCGCTCAGCCGCATGTGAATGTCTGTTTCCCAGCGCACAACCCGTGTCGGCGTGCCACTCTGGTGCCAGAGCACTTCCCACATCGTCGCCAGGCTTTGCTCAACATCGGTATCGGCCCGTGAGAGGCCCGGGGCACACAACGCCGCGCTCAGCAGCAGAGCCGTCAACATCCTGCACTTCACAGCTTTACCTCAGCAATCTGAGGTTACAGCTTAGGGTAGGAGCGCTCCTACGGCAACAGGTGCGACGAGCCTACGTGCAGCTCATTGCTGATCTGTAAAAAAAGTCTCGATCAGCTGGGCCACGCGCGTCGGTTGGTCGTGGTGCAGCATGTGGCCGCAGCCGTCCACCACCGCCTGTCGCGCATTCGGTACGGCCCGCAGCCGCTGCTGGAATTCGGCCTGGGTGAACTGGTCGCGCCACCAGCCCTTGAGGCTGTCCTCGGCGGACTGCACCCACAGCACCGGGGCCTGGATGCGGCGGTAGCTTTCCAGCGTTTCGTCCACCCGGAACAGCTGCGCGCTGATGACCTTGTGGGCGGCCTGGCCCAGGATGCGCCAGCGGCCGTCGTCGCCGGGCCGCGCCCACTGGCGTGCCAGCCACTGCGCCTTGTCGGCCGACAGGCGCGGGTTGGTGCGCGACAGGCGCTCGGCCACGCCGTCGGCCGAGTCATAGGGCTTGAGTTCCATGTCGCCCCGGTGCAGCGCCTTCAGTTCGTCCATCCAGCGCGCATAACGGCCGGGTGCCTGCGAGGGGCGCGTTTCGGCCAGGCCGAAGCCTTCGAGGTTGACGAGCCGGCGGATGCGCTCGGGCCGGGCGCCCCCGTACAGCATGGCCACCATGCCGCCCATGCTGTGGCCCACCAGGTCCACCGGGCCGTGCGGCACCAGGGCGTCGAGCAGGAAGTCGAGGTCGGCCAGGTAGTCGGGGAACCAGAAGGAGTCGGCCGCCGGCCCCTCGGTCAAGCCGAAGCCGCGCCAGTCGGGCGCGATCACCGGCCGGTCCTGCTCGAAGGCGTCGACCACGAACTGCCAGGAGGCCGCGACGTCCATCCACCCGTGCAGCAGCACCACCGGCACCTCGCCGGCCGTCAACTCGCCCCACTGCTGCACGTGGTAGCGGTGGTGGCGGATCGGGATGAAGTGGCTGCGGGCCGCGCGTCGGGGTTGATACATTCGCCAAATCATAAGGAGACGAGCCATGGCAGGCAGACCGGTCCGAGACATGCACGCCAGCCTCCACGCCGGCTTTCGCTGGCAGGTGCCCCCTCGGTTCAACATCGCAAACGCCTGCTGCGGCCGTTGGGCGGCCCAGCCCGATGCCGCGCGCCGCATCGCCATCCGCGCCCACGACGCGCCGCCCGGGCGCGAGTCCCTGAGCTACGCCGAACTCCAGCAGCGGGCCAACCGGTTGTCTAACCTGCTGCGCGAACTGGGTGTCGCCGCGGGCGACCGGGTGGCCATCGTCATGCCGCAACGCTTCGAGACCGCGGTGGCCTACATGGCGGTGCTGCAGATGGGCGCGGTGGCGATGCCGTTGTCGGTGCTGTTCGGCCCGGAGGCCTTGCAGTACCGGCTGCAGGACAGCGGGGCCGTGGTGGCCTTGTGCGACGAGGCCTCGGTCAGCGCCGTGCTGGCCGTGCGCGCCGGCTGCCCGTCGCTGCGCGCCATGGTCGGCGTGGGCGCGGCCGCCCTGCGCGCCGACCTGGACTGGGAAGCGGGCCTGTCGGGGAAACCGGCCGCGTTCACGCCGATGGACACGGCCGCCGACGACCCGGCGGTGTTGATCTACACCAGCGGCACCACGGGGGCGCCCAAGGGCGCGCTGATCCCGCACCGGGCGCTGATCGGCAACCTGCCGGGGTTCGTGTGCAGCCAGAACTGGTTCGGCTTCGATCCGGCCGTGCCGATGCGATCGGCCTTGCCCCAGGGCAGCCAGGCGGTGTTCTGGTCGCCCGCCGACTGGGCCTGGACCGGCGGGCTCATGGACGCGCTGCTGCCCACGCTGTACTTCGGCCGGCCCATCGTGGCCAGCAGCCAGCGATTCAGCCCCGAGGGCGCGTTCGCATTGATGCAGCAGCACGGGGTGACGCACACCTTCCTCTTTCCGACGGCGCTGAAGGCCATGATGAAGGCGGTGCCGCGCGTGCGGGGCCGCTACCGGCTGCGGCTGCAGGCCGTGATGAGCGCCGGCGAGGCGGTGGGCGAGGCGGTGTTCGGCTATTGCCGCGAGCAGCTGGGCGTGGTCGTCAACGAGATGTTCGGCCAGACCGAGATCAACTACATCGTCGGCAATTGCGCCATGAACGGCCAGGCCACGCCAGTCTCCTGGCCGGCGCGACCCGGCAGCATGGGGCGGCCCTATCCCGGGCACCGCGTGGCGGTCATCGACGAAGACGGCCGCGAGTGCGCGCCCGGCGAAGTGGGCGACGTGGCGCTGCATCGCTTCGACGTGCACGGCCAGCCCGATCCGATCTTCTTCCTGGGCTACTGGAACAACGCCCCCGCCACGGCCGCCAAGTTCACGGCGGACTGGTGCCGCACCGGCGACCTGGCGGTGCGCGACGCCGAGGGCTTCCTCTGGTACCAGGGCCGTGCCGACGATGTCTTCAAGTCGGCCGGCTACCGCATCGGCCCGGGCGAGATCGAGGACTGCCTGCTGCGGCACCCGGCCGTGGCCAACGTGGCCGTGGTGCCCAAGCCCGACCGTGAGCGTGGTGCGCTGGTGAAGGCCTATGTGGTGCTCACCGCGGACGCGGCGGCCGAACGCGCCCGGGGCCAGGCCGCCGCGGTCGACGCGCAGCTGGCGGCCCAGCTGCAGGAGCACGTGAAGGGCCGGCTCGCCCCCTACGAATACCCCAAGGAGGTCGAGTTCATCGAGCAGCTGCCCATGACCACCACCGGCAAGGTGCAGCGCCGCGTGCTGCGGCTGCAGGAGGAGCAGCGGGCGCGCGAGGCCGCGGCCTGAGAAGCTGGGCGGCTGCAGGGGCGCTGTAAGCTTGCGGGTCCGTTGTCCCGCCGTTCATCGCCCCCCATGCATGCGCCCGACCTGTCCCTGAGTCCCGAAGCCGGCCGCGAGTTGTTGCGGTCTTTGTTCGACGAGGCGCTGCGGGCGGTCGACCCGCTGAGCTCGGTGCCGCGCCACCTGCCGCCCCGGCCACGCGGCCGCACGGTGGTGGTGGGCGCGGGCAAGGCCGCCGCGCGCATGGCACTGGCCCTGGAGCGTGCCTGGGACGGTCCCTTGTCGGGCCTGGTGGTCACCCGCTATGGCCACGGCGAGCCGTGCCAGCGCATCGAGGTGGTGGAGGCCGGCCACCCGGTGCCGGACGAAGCCGGGCAGCAGGCGGCGCAGCGCATCCGCGCGCTGGTGCAGGGACTGGGCGCCCAAGACCTGGTCATCGCGCTGATCTCCGGGGGCGGCTCGTCGCTGCTCACCGCCCCGGCGCCCGGCCTCACGCTGGCCGAAAAGCGCGAGCTCACCAACCGGCTGCTGCATTCGGGCGCGACCATCCACGAGATGAACTGCGTGCGCAAGCACCTGTCGTCCATCAAGGGCGGCAAGCTGGCGCAGGCCAGCGGGGCAGCCGCCGTCTGGACCCTGGTGGTCTCGGACGTGCCGGGGGACGATCCGCGCACCGTGGCCTCGGGCCCGACCCTGCCCGACGACTCGACCCCGCAGGACGCGCTGGCCGTGCTGCGCCAGTACGGCATCACGCCGTCGCCGGCCGTGCGACAGGTGCTGGAATCGCCCCCGGTGACGCCAGCCGCAGCGCAGCAGGGACCGCGCGAGGTGCGCGTGATCGCCACCGCCCAGGCGGCGCTCGACGCCGCGGCTGAAGCCGCCCGCGCGCGCGGCCTGCGCCCGCTGGTCCTGGGCAACGCCATCGAGGGCGAAGCCCGCCAGGTGGGCCGGGTACACGCCGGCATCGCACGGCAGGTGGCCGGCTTCGGCCAGCCGCTGGCCGCACCCGCGGTGCTGCTGTCCGGGGGCGAGACCACCGTGACGGTCACCGGCCGGGGGCGGGGAGGGCGCAATGCCGAATTCCTGCTGGGCGAGCTGATCGGCCTGGCCGGCCATCCACGCGTCTGGGGCCTGGCCGCCGACACCGATGGCATCGACGGCAGCGAATCCAACGCAGGCGCGCTGTTCGGCCCCGACAGCTGGGCGCGCGGGCTGCAGCAGGGCCTGTCGGCCGCCGACCTGCTGGCGGGCAACGACGCCTTCAGCTACTTCGACGCGCTGGGTGACCTGGTGGTCACCGGCCCCACCCGCACCAACGTCAACGATTTCCGCGCGACCCTGATCGCCTGAACACCACCATGCCTGCCATGAACCCTGTCCGGCTCGGCCAGAGCGACCTGCACGTCACGCCCATCTGCCTGGGCACGATGACCTTCGGCGAACAGGTCGGCCAGGAGTCGGCGCACGCCATCCTGGACCGCGCCGTCGAGCGCGGCGTGAACTTCATCGACACCGCCGAGATGTACTCGGTGCCGGCGCGCGAGGCCACCTACGGCGCCACCGAGAAGATTCTGGGCAGCTGGTTCCGCAGCCGCCCCGGCATGCGCTCGCGGGTGGTGCTGGCCACCAAGGTGGCCGGGCCCTCGCGCGGCATGCCCTGGGTGCGGGCTGGCAAGGGCATGACCGCGGCCGACATCGTGGCTTCGTGCGAAGGATCGTTGCGGCGGCTGAACACCGACGTGATCGACCTGTACCAGATCCACTGGCCCGAGCGCTCGGTGCCGGCCTTCGGGTCGCTCTACTACGACCCGAGCCAGGAGCGCAGCCAGACGTCCATCCTCGAGCAGCTGCAGGCGCTGGACCGGCTGGTGCGCGAGGGCAAGGTGCGCCACATCGGCCTGTCCAACGAAACGCCCTACGGCGTGCACGAATTCGTCCGCCTGGCCGAGCAGCACGGGCTGGCGCGCGTGGCCACGGTGCAGAACGTGTACTGCCTGATCAGCCGCGCCCTGGAGAACGGCCTGGACGAAAGCCTGCACCGCCTGGGCGTGTCCCTCCTGGCCTATTCGCCGCTGGGCTTCGGCCTGCTCACCGGCAAGTACGACGCGGGCGGCACCAGCGGAACCGGGGCGCCGGCCGATGCGCGCATCGCCCGCTTCGAGTCGGTGCGCAACCAGCGCTGGGGCCGGCCCGAGGCGCTGGCGGCCGCCCGCCGCTACAACCAGCTGGCCCGTGACCACGGGCTCACGCCCACCCGCATGGCCCTGGCTTTCTGCTACACCAAGTGGCAGGTGGCCAGCACGCTCATCGGGGTCACGTCGCTGGCGCAGCTCGAAGAGAACCTCGATGCCTGGGGCACGCGGTTGTCGCCCGAGCTGCTGGCGCAGATCGACCAGGTTCGCTGGGAGATGCGCGACCCGGCGAACTGACCCCGAGGCCATGGCGCGAAGCAAGCAGCCGCACGTCAGCGAGACGCCCGCGACCGCCTGGCTGCGGGCGCGTGGCGTGGCGTTCGACGAGTACAGCTACGAGTGGGTGGAGCACGGCGGCGCCCCCCACAGTGCGCAGGTGCTGGGGCTGGATCCGTTCTCGGTCGTCAAGACACTGGTGATGGAAGACGAGCGCGGCAAGCCGCTGCTGGTGCTGATGCACGGCAACCGCACGGTGTCCACCAAGAACCTGGCCCGGCAGATCGGCGCCAAGTCGGTCGCGCCGTGCAAGCCCGAGGTCGCCAGCCGCCACAGCGGCTACCTGGTGGGCGGCACCTCGCCCTTCGGCACCCGGCGGGCCATGCCGGTGTACATCGAAGAAACCATCCTGTCGCTGCCCCGGATCGCCATCAATGGTGGCCGCCGCGGCTACCTGGTCGGCCTGGACCCGCAGGTTTGCGTGCAAGGGCTGGATGCCCAGCCAGTTCGCTGCGCGCTGGCTGACGACGAGGGCTGATCGCGCCGGGGCCGGAACGGGTTCCCTGTTGCGGTTACTACCTCCGGCAGAAATGACAGGGGTGCGCGGCACCCCCCCCATTGACCGCAGGACACGCGGATGTGTTCAACCTTGATGCCGTCAAGAGGGCGGAGGGGGGGCGACCGCGCGCAGGCATCACCAAGCGCATCACGGAGGTCTGGAATGGACGGGAAATTGGCAGCATCAGTGCGAAGACCATCGACGCCGGCCGCATCCGCGGCATCCGCGGCATCCGCGGCATCCGCGGCATCCGCGGCATCCGCGGCATCGGCAGGGGAGGCCGCGGCGGCACAGCCCAAGCCAAGGCAGGTCGTCACGTTCCATTGGCAAGGCAAGGCTCTCGCGGATCGGCAGGTCAAGGATTTGATGGACATGGCGAGCTTGGCAAAGCTGTATGCGCAGGGCGGTGCGCTGGGCGCGGACGTCGATCGGCGCGTGGAGGGACTGCAGGGCTATAAAACGCTGCTCCAGGCCAAGATCTCGGCCATCGAGCAAAGCTGTAGTGGTGCCGAGGACAGGGTGGCCGACGAGTACTCGAAGACAGTGGAATTACTGGACCAGCGCATCGCGTTCCTGCAGGAGTCGGTGAAATCGCATGCGTTCAACGCGGAGCGCATGAAGCAGTCGCGCATCGCCTGCTGGGACGCCGCGGTGAGCGTGTTGCAGGAGGAGATTGGCAAGCACGAACCCGGTCCATACACAGGCGTGCTGGTCGGCTATCAGCGTGAACTCCAGAGGCGGCTTGACGCCATCCGCGGGGGTGCAACTGAACCAGGGGTGGGCGACCCGGCTGCCACGTTGGGCCCCTTGAAGAAGAAGGTCCTGTTCCGCCACGTGGCTGTCAAGCCCAGCGCCGCGGATGTGGCCCGTATCTTGAGCGGCCACGTCCACGGTGCGCCGCCTTGCGACGAGAAGGCCCTCGCCCTCGCGTGTGTCAAAGCAGCCTTGAAAGAAGCCAAGAAGCAGGCGGGCGGTTCAAGCCCTGGCCTCCTGGGCAAGCTTTCCAAGTTGCTGAACCCGCAGCGCGGCAAGGAGGGCGAACGAGCGAAACTGCAGTTCAGCAAAGTGTGGAATCGAACGCTCAACACGCGCCCGAACGAGGCATTCAAACGCACGATCCCCCTGCTGGACACCCGTTTTGGCTTGAAGGAAGTGACTTGCTCGCAAATGCCGGCGAAGCTCATGTCAGATGGTTTGAAAGACGCTTACCAGAAGGACGGGATCGAAGGCTCGAATTGCCACGACCTGGGCCAGTACCGCCATGCCACCAACCTGTATTGCTCGAAGATGGAGGGCGCCGGTGGGGCGCCGCTGCTGACCCTGGTACGCCACGGGGTTCATTCCGCGAGCGGCTTCACGGTGAAGGGAATCAAGCATCTCGATGACGCGGAGCTTGGCAAGGCCGTTCTCGATCTCATGACCCCCCAGATCAAGGCCGAGATAGGCGCTGGTCTGAAAAAGGCCGAGGCGCAGGGCTTGGTGTTCCGTGGGTCGTCGCGGGAAATAGCGCTCGCCAAATACATCCGTAGCCTCGATCCGAAGTCGGCAGAGTCGATCTTGGCTAAGTTGCGCCACCAGGCCAACGTGAATCGGGCAGTCGAAGCCGTCCAAGTGGCGGTGAGCGCCATGACGGACGAGCAGCGCAAGGCGGCGATTGCCAATGGGAGATTCACCATGTGCTCCGTATCGCTGATGTCGCCGGACACCTTCCGCGCGGACGGTGATCCGAAAGCCGACGAGCGGCGCATGTGGAGGGACCAGGAAGCCGCGTGGCAGGAAGTCTCCCGCACCGGGTTCATCTTGGACGGCCAAGACATCGCAGTCACCGTCCTCCCAATGAACCTGCCCGTCAACGAGCACGGCCTGGGCCTCGGGCGCGCGGTCGATGTCAACGTCGCCGATGCCAGGGACCGGGAGTCGCTCAAGGCGCTGCTCGGGAGCGATTTCGAGCAGCAGGCAAAAGACGCGAGCAAGCACAAGACGGGTCTGAACATCATTGGCGGCTTGGTCGGCGATCACCTGAAAACTCTCCCGGAAGGGTCGCCGCAGCGCAGCGTCGTCACGAAACTGGCCGGCCAGGTGGCCCAGCTGTTCGCGAGCGGCGCCTACAAGTCGGCCTCAGGCGACCCGTACAAACTCGCCAGCCGGATCCTCGTGCTGAGCGACATGATCGGCCTGTCGACGCTGGTCAACTGCAAGAGCGGCAAGGACCGCACGGGCGAAGCCGATGTCCACGCCCGGCACTTGCGCATCCTGATCGAGCAGACCGGCGACGTGCCGGAGCCCGGGGAGACGCTCACCGAGCTGCAGAAGCAGCAGATGCTGGAGTTGCACGAGAACGGCGGCAACCGTGAGATCCAGTTCTGGAACACCAACCATGCCGGCACCAAGCAGGAATACTTCAAGGACCTGCACGAGGCGCGCTACGGCATGACCGGCAAGAAGGATCATCGGTTCGTCACCTACTTCGGATCGGCCAAGCGCGCGGGCAGCTGATCACGGTAGCTCGGCGGACGGCTGGCAGAATCGGCTGCCATGCATTCCGCCGCTCCCATCCTCGCCGCCCTGGCGGCCTACCTCCTGGGTTCACTCGCCTTCGCGGTCATCGTCAGCCGCATCATGGGCCTGTCCGATCCGCGCACCTTCGGCAGCGGCAACCCTGGCGCCACCAATGTGCTGCGCTCGGGCAACAAGGCGGCCGCGGCGCTCACGCTGCTGTTCGATGCGCTCAAGGGCCTGGTGCCGGTGTTGCTGGTCAAGGCCTACGGCGCGCCCTATGGCATGGTGGAAGGCACGATCGCGCTGGTGGGCGTGGCCGCCTTCCTGGGCCACCTGTATCCCGTGTTCCTGCGCTTCAAGGGCGGCAAGGGCGTCGCCACCTTCCTGGGCGTGGTGTTCGGCATCGACTGGGTGCTGGGCCTGGCGACCGCGCTGACCTGGTTGATCATCGCCTTCTTCTTCCGCTATTCGTCGCTGGCCTCGCTGGTGGCGTCCATCTTCGCGCCCGTGTACTTCCTGCTGGGGGACGGCATCGCCTGGTCGGCCGATGCGCCGGCCGTGGCGGCGTTGTTCTTCATGGCCCTGCTGCTGGCGATCCGCCACGGGCCAAACATCAATCGGCTGTTCCAGGGCACCGAGACCCGCATCGGCGGCGGCAAGGGTGGCAAGGGCGGCGCGGGCAAGCCCACGGCCAAGCGGCACTGACCGGGCCAGCCGCTACAGCTGCTCCAGCAGGTAGCGGGTGACGCGCGGCGGCTCGTTGCCGATGTGGAACTTCAGGCGCTGTTCGCGCAGCTTGGCATCGGTGGCCGTGAGGCGGTCGAAGCGCCGCAGGTGCTCGGTCCAGGATTCGTCCACCACCTGCTCCACATAGCGGCCGGGCTCGCCCAGGTCGTGCAGCAGCTGCCACTCGAGCGCGCCCTGCTGCAGGCGGCTTCGGCGGCTGTGCTCCATCAGCTCCAGGAATTCGGCCGAGCGTTCGGGATCGATGAGGTATTCGACGCTCACCATCACGCGGCCCGAGCGTTGGGGCGAGGCGATGTCGGGCACCTTGAGCACGTTGGCGGGCGTGAGGTCTTCCTCGGTGCCGCGATCGGGCATCAGGCGGTAGGCCAGTGCCATCGTGACGATGGCGCTGGCGGCCGAGATCAGCAGCGCATCGTGGATGTTGGTCACGGTGGCGATCTGGCCCCACAGCGCCGCGCCCGTGGCTGTGGCGCCCATGATGGCCATCTGGTAGATCGACATGCCGCGTGCGCGCACCCAGTCGGGCAAGGCCATCTGGGCGGACAGCGTGAGCGAGTTGGCGGTGGAGATCCAGGCCGTGCCCGAGATGAACATGGTGGGCACCGCGATCCACACCGTGTTCGCGTGCGCCAGGGCCGCGGCGCTGAGGGCCTGCAGCACGGTACCTGTCACCAGCAGCTGGGGCACGGTGATGATTCGACGAATCCGCGGCATCAACAGCGCCGCCGCGATCGCGCCGGCCCCCATGGAGGACAACAGCAGGGTGAAGGTGGCCGGCCCGCCCCCGGGCAGCGCGCGGGCCAGCAGCGGCAGCAGCGCCATGATGGCCGTGGAGTGCAGGAAGAACAGCGACACCCGCAGCATCGCCAGGCGCATGCGGTAGGACTGGCGCACGTACTGCAAGCCGACCCGCATGGCGCTGGTCAGGCGTTCGCGGCCCAGCGGGCTTTCCTTGTGCTCGCGCCGCCACCGCATGATGATGAAACCGGCGATCAGCGACAGCAGGGCGTTCAGCACGAACACCCAGGCCGTGCCCACGCTGGCGATCACGGCCCCTGCCACCAGCGGGCCGACGATGCGCGAGCCGTTCATCGCGATGCCGTTCAGGGCCAGCCCCTGCGGCAGCTGCGACCGGGGCAGCACCTCCGGCATGATGGCCGCGAACACCGGCCAGCGCATGGCCATGCCCACGCCGTTGGCGAAGGTGAGCGCGAGCAGCAGCGGCGCGTTCATCCAACCGAGCAGCACCGCGATGCACAGCACGCTGGCGATGCCGGCCACCCAGAACTGCGTGACCATGAAGTAGCGCCGGCGGTCGACGATATCGGCCAATGCGCCGCTGGGCAGGCCGAGCAGGAACACCGGCAACGTGGAGGCCGCCTGCACCAGCGCCACCCACAGCGGGGTGGGCGCCAGCGAGGTCATGAGCCAGGCCGCCGCCACCTCGTTCATCCACATGGTGGTGTTGGCCGCGAACCAGGCGAGCCACAGCATGCGGAACACCGGCAGGCGCAGCGGCCCGAGCGCGGAGCCGTGCGAGGCGTCCGTGGGCTGCGTGGCAAGCCGGTCGTAACGGGCCATCAGTAGCGTCGCTCCAGCACCATCTGGTCGTTTTCGCGGGTCATTTGGAACCGGGTGAGGAAGCTGTTGCCCAGCAGCATCTGCGGCATGGGGCGCGATACCACGATGGCGTCGACGTTGAACACCTCGACGTCGCCAATGCGCAGCGAGGTCAGCTTGAGTTGCCAGCCGTTGGCGGGCCCGTTGGCCGTGCTCACGGTGACCGGCCGTCCGCTGCGATGGTCAAGTCCCAGCCGCTCGGCGTCGTCGGAGCCGATGCCGACCATGGAAGCGCCGGTGTCGACCATGAACCGCATCGGGCGACCATTGACCGTGGCCAGGCCGGTGAAGTGGCCGTGACTGCCCGCCGTGAGCACGATGCGCCGGCCTTTATTCGCCGTGCCGCCGCCGACGCTGGCCGGTGAGTCGCCCACGCGCAGGGTCTGGCGCCGGCCGGCGATCTCGACATCGGCTTCACCGGCGCCCACCGACAAGAGCTTCACGCCCTGGTGAGACTCGCCCGGCGCAAGCGCCCTCGGTGCGCCGCCGCCGACGATCACCAGGGCGCGCTGGCCCATGGTGCCCTGCAGGCTCACCGTGCCCTCGGCCCAGCCCGGCGACGGGGCAAGCGCTCCCACCAGCAAGCCGAATGCAGCGGCCCGGCCGAAGCCAGCGCGAGTGGCCGGGCGGGTGAGGGTCGTCAATCGCGGAAGTTGTTGAAGCTCAGCGGCAGGTCGGTGATGTCCTTGCGGATCAGCGCCATGGCGGCCTGAAGGTCGTCGCGCTTGGCGCCGCTGACGCGCACGGCGTCGCCCTGGATGGCGGCCTGCACCTTGAGCTTGCTGTCCTTGATCAGCTTCTGGATCTTCTTGGCCGCCTCGCTCTCGATGCCGTTTCGCACCTTGACCACCTGCTTGACCTTGTCGCCGCCGATCTTCTGCACGCTGCCCTTGTCGAGGAAGCGCACGTCGACGTTGCGCTTGGCGAGCTTGCTGGTGAGGATGTCCTCGACCTGCTGGAGCTGGAACTCGGCGTCGCCGAAAAGGGTGATCTCCTTTTCCTTGATCTCGATCGCGGCCGACGTGCCCTTGAAATCGAAGCGGGTTCCGATCTCCTTGGCGGTGTTGTCGACGGCATTCTTCACTTCGACGAGGTCGGGCTCGCACACAGTGTCGAAAGATGGCATGAAGGCTCCGTATCCCAGTTCGCGAATGCGACAATTCTCCCATGATCGTCGAGCAAAACGTGCCGCTGCAGGCCCACAACAGCTTCGGCATCGTCGCCAAGGCGCGTGAGCTGGTGCGCGTGCGCAGCGAGGACGACGTGCTTGCGGTGCTGGCCGACCCGGAGCTGGCGGCGGGCCCCAAGTTCGTGTTGGGCGGTGGCAGCAACATCGTGCTGACCGGTGACGTGAAATGCCTCGTGCTGAAGGTCGAGATCCCCGGCATCCGCGTGGTCGAGGACGGCCCCCGCGCCACCGTCATCGAGGCCGGTGCCGGCGAGAACTGGCACGACTTCGTCACCTGGACCCTCGAGCACGGGTTTCCCGGCCTGGAGAACCTGGCCTTGATCCCCGGCAGCGTCGGCGCCTCGCCGGTTCAGAACGTGGGCGCCTATGGCGTCGAGGTGCAGGACCGCTTCGAGTCGCTCGATGCCATCCACCTCGAAAGTGGCCGCGTGTTCACGCTGAACGCGGCCGAATGCGCCTTCGACTACCGCGACTCGGTGTTCAAGCATTCGCCAGCCCGCACGGGCGACCTGGGCCTGGCCGGGCGCGCGATCATTTTGCGGGTGCGGTTCCGCCTGCCCAAGCCCTGGCGGCCTGTCATCGGCTATGTGGACCTCGCCCGCAAGCGGGTCGAGACGGGCGTCGACGAGCCTTCGCCGCGCCAGGTGTACGAGTGGGTGTGCGCGGCGCGCCAGCACAAGCTGCCCGACCCACGGGTGCTGGGCAACGCGGGCAGCTTCTTCAAGAACCCCACGGTCACGCCCGAGCAGTGCATGGACATCATCGCGCGCGAGCCCAACATCGTGCATTACCCCATGCCCGACGGCTCGGTGAAGCTGGCTGCGGGCTGGCTCATCGATGCCTGCGGCTGGAAGGGCAAGTCGGTGGGCAACGCGGGCGTCTACGAGAAGCAGGCGCTGGTGCTGGTCAATCGCGGGGGCGCCACCGGCGGTGAAGTGGTCACGCTGGCGCGCGCCATCCAGACCAGCGTGTACGAGCGGTTCGGGATTCGCCTCGAACCCGAACCGGTCGTGGTCTGATCAATACGGGCCGGGGCGGTCAGTGCGGCTGCTGACGTCGCTGCCGCTGGCCTTTCCGCTGAGGTTGCGGCCCGCTTCCTTCAGATTCGCCTTGGCGCGGGCGGCCTCCATCGGGTGCTTGTTGCGGTAGGCATCCCAGGCTTTCTTGGCGATGCCTGAAGTGATGGCGAGCATGACGGCTTTCCTGAGCAGGGCCATGGTGGGTTCCTTTCCAAGGTGGTTCCAGTGATAGAACCAGCTTAGGCCCGACCACGCCGAACGTGCGGGCGAAGAAGTCGGGGCCGCGCGTCAGCGGCGCCCTACGGCAGTCGCCGCCCCGTGCTTCAGTTGCCGCCGGCCAGCTTCAGCAGCTCGTCGGCATCCGGGCCCGACAGCAGCCCGGCGCGCGCGTACACGCCGAGCTTGTCGCGCGTGTCGGTGATGTCGAGATTGCGCATGGTGAGTTGGCCGATGCGGTCGCGCGGCGAGAACATCGACTCCCCCTTTTCCATGGTCAGCCGCTCGGGCTGGTAGGTGAGATTGGGCGATTCGGTGTTCAGCAGGCTGTAGTCGTTGCCGCGGCGCAGCTCCAGCGTCACTTCGCCGGTGATGGCGCGGGCCACCCAGCGTTGCGCGGTCTCGCGCAGCATCATGGCCTGCGAGTCGAACCAGCGGCCCTGGTACAGCAGGCGCCCAAGTCGGCGGCCGTTGTCGCGGTATTGCTCGATCGTGTCTTCGTTGTGGATGCCGGTGACCAGGCGCTCGTAGGCGATGAACAGCAGCGCCAGCCCGGGGGCCTCGTAGATGCCGCGGCTCTTGGCTTCGATGATGCGGTTCTCGATCTGGTCACTCATGCCCAAGCCGTGGCGACCGCCGATGCGGTTGGCTTCGAGGATCAGCTCGACCGGGTCGCTGAAGCTGCGCCCGTTCAGGGCCACCGGCTGGCCTTCCTCGAAGCGCACGGTGACTTCCTCGGCCTTGACGGCCACGTCGTCGCGCCAGAAGGCCACGCCCATGATGGGGTTGACGATGCGGATGCCGGAGTTCAGGTGCTCCAGGTCCTTGGCCTCGTGCGTGGCCCCGAGCATGTTCGAGTCGGTGGAGTAGGCCTTCTCGGCCGACATCTTGTAGGCGAAGCCAGCCTTCTGCATGAACGCCGACATCTCCGCGCGGCCGCCGAGTTCGTCGATGAAGGCTTGGTCCAGCCAGGGCTTGTAGATCTTCAGGCTGGGGTTGGTGAGCAAGCCATAGCGGTAGAAGCGCTCGATGTCGTTGCCCTTGAAGGTGCTGCCGTCACCCCAGATGTGGACGTCGTCCTCTTTCATGGCCGCCACCAGCATGGTGCCCGTGACGGCGCGGCCCAGCGGCGTGGTGTTGAAGTAGGTGAGGCCGCCCGTGGAGATGTGGAAGGCACCGGCCTGCAGGGCAGCGATGCCTTCCTGCGCCAGCTGCCGCCGGCAGTCGATCAACCGGGCCTTCTCGGCGCCGTACAGCATGGCCTTGCGCGGGATCTCGTCGTAGTCGGGCTCGTCCGGCTGGCCCAGGTTGGCGGTATAGGCGTACGGAATGGCGCCCTTGCCGCGCATCCAGTGCAGGGCCGCACTGGTGTCCAGGCCGCCGGAGAAGGCGATGCCGACCTTTTGCCCGACGGGCACGTGTTCGAGGATGGTGCTCATGGAAGTGTGCTGAAGGCTGGGACGGGGGCGGGCTGCTTCAGCCGAAGTGGCAGATGTAGTGGTACGGCTCGGTCACGCGGATCTCGAAGCTGGAGCTGCCCGGCACACTGAACTTGTCGCCGGCGCGGCTGGTGGTCCACGCCGCCTGGCCCTTCAGCCGCCACTCGCAGGAGCCGGCGACGCATTCCATGATTTCGGGCGCGGCGGTTTCGAAGGTGAGTTGCGCGGGCAGGATCACGCCCACCGACTTGCGCGTGCCGTCGGCCAGCGTGATGCGATGGCTCACGCACTTGCCGTCGAAGTAGACGTTGGCCTGGGTGGTGACGGTGACGCCGTCGATCTGTTCGGTGGTCATGGGCTGCCCGGTTCGCCGTTGGAAAACCCGGCATTTTAGGGCGCGGCGGCAGGCGCCCCGACGGGGTGGCCTGCGCGCGCGGCGGTCACCGCCAGTGGCGGTGGCCCCGTCCGGAATGACGGATGTAACCCAGGCTCAGGGAGACCCGTGGCGGCGCGTAGTAGGAATACGGCGCGTACAGCGGCGCATAGGGTGCGTAAGGCGCATAGACGGGAGCCGGGTACACCGGGTGGGGCGTGACATAGGTCACTGGCGGCGTGACCACCCATTCGCGCAGGATGGTGGCCTCTGGCGTGCCCGTGCCTGCCGGGATCGGCGCCTGCCGGATGGATTGGGCAGGTTGCACCGGTGTCGCGGCCGAAGCGGCCGATGCCGTGGCAGGGGCGCTCTGCGATAGGTTTCCGGCCGCCGTCGGCACCAGTTGCAGCGAGATGGTGGGCCCTGGGTCGTGCGGCATCTGCACGGTGTACTGGCCGCCCCTCCACTCGTAGGTGACGTCGTAGGCGACGGTGCGGTTTTCGTAGAAGGTCTGCGTGGTGCACTGCGTCTGCTGCTGCAGCTGGCTGCGCGGGCCCTCGACCCGGTCGCCCACCATGGCCCCGCCCACGGCGCCGATCACCGTGGCCAGGGCGCGCCCGCCGCCGTCACCGATGCCGTGGCCGGCAGCGCCGCCCACCAGGGCACCCAGCAAGGCGCCGCCCCCTGAGCTGGGCTGCTGGACCACGACGGGTTGGGAATTGCAGATCTGGCGGGGCACCGCGACCTGCTGGATCACGGGCACGCTGGAGATGACGCGGCCGACCTCCTGGGGCTGGGCCTGCGCATGGATCGCTGGGGCGACCAGGGTGAGGGCGCCTAGAGCGCCCGACGCCAGGGACTTCTTCATGGGAACCTCGCGGGCACGGATGCAAAGAGACTCATTCTAGGCAGCGCCAGGCCGGCGTGCTCGGGTGTCAAGTACCCCGGCTCAGGCTCATCCGGCCAGCTGTTGCTGCCAGGCCCGGGCATCGAAGCCCGCCGTCGTGCGGGCGTCGCTCCACTCGACCACCGGCCGCTTGATGAGGCTGGGCTCCTGCAGCATCAAGGACCGGGCGCTCGCGGCGTCGACCACCCGCGCCTGCGTCGTCGCGTCGAGCTTGCGCCAGGTGGTGCCGCGCCGATTGAGCAGCGTCTCCCAGCCGAGCTGCGCGCTCCAGCGATCGAGGCGATCGGCCGGCACGCCGGCCTTCTTGAAGTCGTGGAAGTGGTGCTCGATGTGGTGCTCGCTGAGCCAGGCTCGAGCCTTCTTCACCGTGTCGCAGTTGGGGATGCCATAGAGGACGATCATGGGCGCGAATCGTAAAGCTGGACAATCGCCGCCCCATGGACACCTTGCAAGACTGGCTGGCGCACTGCGAGCGCCTGCACCCCAAGACCATCGCGCTCGGCCTGGAGCGCGTCCGACAGGTGGCGCAGCGGCTCGCCCTGCGCTTCGACTGCCCGGTGATCACGGTGGCCGGCACCAATGGCAAGGGCTCCACCTGCGCGATGCTCGAAGCCATCGCCGGCCAGGCGGGCTGGCGCTGCGGTGTCTACACCTCGCCGCACCTGGTGCACTTCGAGGAGCGTTGCCGCGTCCGCGGCGAGGCCGTGGCGGCCGACCAGCTGGTGCCGCACTTCGAGCGCGTCGAGGCCGCACGCCAGGGCGTGGAGCTGACCTATTTCGAATTCACCACGCTGGCCATCCTGAGCCTGATGGCCGACTCCGGCCTTGACCTTGCCATCCTCGAGGTAGGGCTGGGCGGGCGGCTCGACGCGGTGAACGTCATCGACGGCGACTGCGCCATCATCACCAGCATCGACCTGGACCACCAGGAGTTCCTGGGGAACGACCGCGAGCAGATCGGCCGCGAAAAGGCGGGCATCCTGCGACCCGGCCGACCGGCCGTGGTGAGCGATCCGGTGCCGCCGCAAAGCGTGATCGACCATGCGCAGGAGATCGGCACCGACCTGTGGCTGCTGGGGCGCGACTTCAACTTCTCGGGCGACAAGCAGCAGTGGGCGTGGGCCGGCCGCGGCCGTCGCTATTCGGGCCTGGCGTATCCAGCACTGCGTGGGGCCAACCAGTTGATCAACGCCTCGGGCGTGCTGGCGGCACTGACGGCCCTGCGTGAGCGCGTGCCGGTGACGGCCCAGGCGGTGCGTACCGGCCTGGCGCTGGTCGAACTGCCCGGGCGCTTCCAGATCGTGCCCGGCCAGCCCACGCTGGTGCTGGACGTGGCGCACAACCCGCACTCGGTGGCGGCCCTGGTCGCCAACCTCGACGCGATGGGCTTCTATCCCTGCACGCATGTGGTGTGCGGCGCCATGGCCGACAAGGACCTGGACACCATGTTGCGCCGGATGGAGCCGCTGGCCGACCGCTGGTACTTCTGCGACCTGCCCACGGCGCGTGCCGCGTCGGCGGTCGGCCTGAAGGCCCGGTGGGAAGCCCTGCGCACCCGAGCGGACGTGACCGCGAGTGAGCACGCCAGTCCCCGCGCGGCCCTCGCAGCCGCGGCGGCCGCGGCGGACCCCGCTGATAGAATCGTCGCCTTCGGGTCGTTCTACACCGTAGGCGGCATCCTCGAAGGCGGCGTGCCTCGCTTGCAGGCACCGCACCTGCGGTCCTAATCCTCACCACGCGAGGCAATGGCTTTCTTCAAGTTCCGCAAAGGCGAGCGCGAATCGGTCGCCCGGCCGGCTGCCCCATCCGAGAGCGTGGAAGCCATGCGCAAGCGGGCGCGCCAAAGGCTCATCGGCGCCGGTGTGCTGGTACTGGCCGGCGTGATCGGCTTTCCCTTGCTGTTCGACACCCAGCCCCGGCCGGTGGCGGTCGATATTCCCATCGAGATTCCGGACCGCCACAAGAGCGCACCGGTGAGCCAGGCCCCGCCGACCGTTCCGGTTCCTCCGGCCGCCGCCACGGCGGCAGCACCTCCTGCGTCCGCCCCGACGACGGCTGCTCCCGCAGCGGTCGCGCCGGCACCGGCCGCGTCCGCGGTCGCCCCTGCCGCGCCACCGGCGCCTGCCGCCCTGGCTGCCCCGCCATCGCCTGCGCGCAGCGAGGCCCGCGCCGAGCCGCAGCGCCAGGCGCCCGATGAGGCCGCTCGAGCCAAGGCCCTGCTCGAAGGCCGTGAGCCGGCGGTCACCGCCGCGGCGGCAGATGGTCGTTACGTGGTCCAGGTCGGCGCATTCGCCGAGGCCGGCAAGGCGCGCGAGGTGCGCCAGCGACTCGAGCGGGCGGGGGTGAAAACCTACGTGCATGTGGCCGAGACCAAGGACGGTCCCCGCATCCGCGTGCGGGTCGGCCCCTTCACCAGCCGGACCGAGGCCGATCGCGCCGCGCAGAAGATCAAGGGCCTGGATTTGCCGGCGGCGATCCTCACCTTGTAGCGGGCGGGCCGCATGCCGCTGCTCGACTGGGTGTTCGTTGCCGCGCTGGGTTTGTCGGTGTTGATCGGCGCCTGGCGCGGGTTCGTGTACGAGTTGATGTCGCTGCTGGGCTGGATCGCGGCCTTCATCGCCGCCCAGTGGCTGGCGCCCGAGGTGGCAGCCTGGCTGCCCATGGGGCAGGCGAGCCAGCCGCTGCGCTACGCGGTGGCGTTCGCGGTGTTGTTCGTGGTGGCGGTGTTCGTCGCCGGCCTGCTGGCGGCGGTGGCGCGCAAGCTGATCGCCGCGGTGGGCCTGCGGCCCGCCGACCGGGTGCTGGGCACCGCCTTCGGCGTGATGCGCGGGGTGGTCATCGTGCTGGCCATCACGGTGGTGTTCCTGCTGGTGCCACTGACCCACACCAGCACCTGGCGCGAATCGAGCGGCGCACCGATGGCGGTGTCCGCCATCAGAGGATTGAAACCGATGTTGCCCGAGCGGTTCGGGCGGTATCTACCGGGGTAAACGCAATGTGCGGAATCGTCGGCGTTGTGAGCAACGCGCCAGTCAACCAGCTGATCTACGACGCCTTGCTGCTGCTGCAGCACCGCGGCCAGGATGCGGCGGGCATCGTGACCCAGCAAAGTCGCAAGTTCTTCATGCACAAGGCCAAGGGCATGGTGCGCGACGTGTTCCGCACCCGCAACATGCGGGCCCTGCCGGGCAACGTGGGCCTGGGCCAGGTGCGCTACCCGACGGCGGGCAATGCGTACAACGAGGAGGAGGCCCAGCCCTTCTACGTCAACGCGCCCTTCGGCATCGTGCTGGTCCACAACGGCAACCTCACCAACGCGCAGGCGCTGAAGGCCGAGCTGTTCTCCACCGATCACCGGCACATCAACACCGAGAGCGATTCGGAGGTGCTGCTCAACGTCTTCGCGCACGAACTCGATCGCGCCAGCCGCGGCCTGGCACTGCAGCCCAGTGACGTGTTCGCCGCGGTCGCGGCGGTGCATCGGCGGGTGCGCGGCTCGTACGCGGTGATCGCGCTGATCGCCGGCCACGGCGTGGTGGCCTTCCGCGACCCCTATGGCATCCGTCCGCTGTCGATGGGGCGCAGCGCCGAAGGCACCGTGATGCTGGCCAGTGAGTCGGTGGCGCTCGAGGGCACCGGCCATGCGTTCGAGCGCCATGTGGCACCCGGCGAGGCCGTGTTCATCGACACCGCCGGCCAGGTGCACGCGCAGCAATGCGCCGAACATCCGCGGCTTTATCCCTGTGTCTTCGAGTACGTCTACCTGGCGCGGCCCGATTCGGTCATGGACGGCATCTCGGTCTACCAGGCGCGACTGAACCTCGGCGAGGCATTGGCCAAGCGCGTGATCTCCACCGTGCCACCCAACGAGATCGACGTCGTCATCCCGATTCCGGAGTCGAGCCGCCCCAGTGCGATGCAATTGGCGCAGCTGCTGGGCATTCCGTACCGCGAAGGTTTCGTCAAGAACCGCTATGTCGGCCGCACCTTCATCATGCCGGGGCAGGGCGTGCGCAAGAAGTCGGTTCGCCAGAAGCTCAATGTGATCAGCAGCGAGTTCAAGGGCCGCAACGTGCTGCTGGTGGACGACTCCATCGTGCGCGGCACCACCAGCCGCGAGATCGTGCAGATGGCCCGCGACGCCGGAGCCCGCAAGGTGTACCTGGCCAGCGCCGCACCGCCCGTGCGCTTCCCCAACGTCTACGGCATCGACATGCCCACGCGCGAGGAACTGGTGGCACATGGCCGCAGCGTCGATGAAGTCCGCGCCCTGATCGGCTGCGACGCGCTGATCTACCAGGACGTCGATGGCATGAAGCGCGCGATCGGCTCGCTCAATCCGGCGCTGAACGGCTTCGACGCCTCGTGCTTCGATGGCGTCTACGTCACCGGCGACATCGACCCCACGGACATCGCCCGCATCAACGAGGCGCGCGTGGGCCAGGAAGATCCGCTGGACGAGACCACCTCGCGGCTGGCCCTGCCGAACGCACAGGAGTCGTGATGCCCCCCCCGAAGCGCCTGCGGCGCTCCCCCCGGGGGGGCGCCACCAGCGGGCCGGCAAAGCCGGCCCGGGCGTTCGGCCACTTCTGTCGTGCCGGGCGGGCGATGCCCGGCATCCGTGGAGAACTGATATGAATGCAAAACCGCTGCCCGAAGGCCTGCACCTGGACACCCTGGCCGTTCGCGCCGCCGTGGACAAGAGCCAGTGGGGCGAGAACTCCGAGGCCTTGTACCTCACCTCCAGCTTCACCCAGCCTGATTGCGAGACCGCCGCGCGTCGCTTCGCCGGGGAAGAAGACGGCTACATCTACTCGCGCTTCACCAACCCCACCGTGGCCAGCATGGAGATGCGGCTGGCGGCGATGGAAGGCACCGAGGCGGCCATCGCCGCCGCCAGCGGCATGGGCGCGATCCTGCTGCTTTGCATGGGCCTGCTCAAGGCCGGCGACCACGTGGTGTGCTCGCGCTCGGTGTTCGGCTCGACCATCAAGCTCATCGCCGGCGAATTCGGCAAGTTCGGCGTCGAGAGCAGCTTCGTCTCGCAAACCGACCTGGCCGAGTGGAAGGCCGCCATCCGGCCCCACACGAAGTTGCTGTTCGCCGAGACGCCCACCAACCCGCTCACCGAGGTTTGCGACATCCGCGCATTGGCCGACCTCGCCCACGAAGCGGGCGCCCTGCTGGCGGTCGACAACTGCTTCTGCACCCCGGCCCTGCAAAAGCCCGCCAGCCTCGGAGCAGACGTGGTGGTTCACTCGGGCACCAAGTACCTCGACGGGCAGGGCAGGGTCATCGCCGGCGCGGTCTGCGCCAGCAACGCTCTGATCCGCGACAAGCTGGTGCCCGTGATGCGCAGCGCCGGCATCACCTTGTCGCCCTTCAACGCGTGGGTGGTGCTCAAGGGGCTCGAGACGCTGGGTATCCGCATGGAAGCGCAATCGCTGCGGGCGCTGGAGCTGGCGCGCTGGCTCGAATCGCATCCCGCCGTCGAGCGCGTGTACTACCCGGGCCTGCCCAGCCATCCGCAACACGAACTGGCCATGGCGCAGCAATCGGGTCGGGGTGGGGCCGTGGTGTCCTTCGACGTGAAAGGTGCCGAGCCGGACAGCGCGCGAAGCAATGCCTTCCGCGTGATCGACGCCACGCAACTGATGTCCATCACCGCCAACCTGGGCGACGTCAAGACCATCATCACCCAGCCGGCCAGCACCTCGCACGGACGCCTGACCGAGCAGCAACGCCTGGCCGCCGGCATCCGCCAGAACCTGATCCGGGTCGCCGTCGGCCTGGAACATCTCGACGACATCAAGGCCGACCTCTCGCGCGGCCTCGACCTGGTTTGATCACACCGTGACCGTTCGCACCCGATTCGCACCGTCGCCCACGGGCTTCATCCACCTGGGCAACATCCGCTCGGCCCTGTATCCCTGGGCCTTCGCGCGCTCGCAGGGCGGCGCCTTCATCCTTCGCATCGAGGACACCGACCAGGAGCGCTCCAGCCAGGAGGCCGTGGATGTCATCCTGCAGGGCATGTCCTGGCTCGGCCTCGACCATGACGAGGGGCCCTACTACCAGATGCAGCGCATGGACCGCTACCGCGAGGTGCTGGCGCGCATGAAGGACGAGGGCCTGGTGTATCCCTGCTACATGAGCGTGGCCGAACTCGACGCGCTGCGCGAGCGGCAGATGGCCAACAAGGAGAAGCCGCGCTATGACGGCACCTGGAGGCCCGAGCCCGGCAAGCAGTTGCCTCCCCTCCCCGCGGGCGTGCAGCCGGTGCTGCGCTTTCGCAACCCGCAGGGCGGCCTGGTGGCCTGGGACGACAAGGTGAAGGGCCGCATCGAGATCAGCAACGATGAACTCGACGACCTCGTGATCGCGCGGCCGGACGGTACGCCCACCTATAACTTCTGCGTGGTGGTCGACGACATCGACATGCGCATCACGCACGTGATCCGCGGTGATGACCACGTGAACAACACGCCGCGCCAGATCAACATCTTCCGCGCGCTGGGGCAGGAGCCGCCGGTCTACGCGCACCTGCCCACGGTGCTGAACGAGCGCGGCGAGAAGATGAGCAAGCGCAATGGCGCCAAGGCGGTCACGCAGTTCCGCGACGAAGGTTTCCTGGCCGAGGCAGTGGTCAACTATCTCGCTCGCCTGGGCTGGTCGCACGGCGACGACGAGATCTTCACGCGCGAGCAGTTCCTGCAATGGTTTGATCTCGACCACCTGGGCCGCAGCGCGGCGCAGTTCGACGAGGCCAAGCTGCGCTGGGTCAATGCGCAGCACATGAAGCTGGCCGGTGACGAACGCCTGGCCGAACTCGTCGCCGAGCGCCTGCGCCAGCGCGGCATCGAGCCCGATGCGCGGCTCGCGCCGATCTGCGGCCTCTTCAAGGACCGCTGCGACAGCACGGTGGTGCTGGCCGACTGGGCGCAGAAGTTCTACCGCCCCATCGAAGCCTCGGCGGAGGAACTGGCGCGACATGTCACCGACGCGGTACGACCCGCCATCGGCATCCTGGCGCGCATGCTCGAAGCCTGTGAGTGGACGCAGCCGGCCATCAACGAGGCCATCAAGGAAACGCTGCGCGCCACGGGCCTGAAGATGCCGCAGTTGGCCATGCCCGTGCGCGTACTGGTCCTGGGCACCGCGCAGACGCCATCGCTCGATGCCGTGCTCGCGCTCAATGACAAAAAAGAAGTGGTGGCTCGGCTGCTGAAGGGCCAAAACCCGTTGTAGAATTTCGGTCTCGACGCCAGACGGGGGTATAGCTCAGCTGGGAGAGCGCTTGCATGGCATGCAAGAGGTCAGCGGTTCGATCCCGCTTACCTCCACCATCAAACGTCGAGTCGGAACTGAAAAGTCCCAAGGTTATGACCCTATCGTCTAGAGGCCTAGGACATCACCCTTTCACGGTGAGTACCGGGGTTCGAATCCCCGTAGGGTCGCCAAGTTTGGTTGCACTTGAACTCCATTGGAGTTGAACGCAACCTCCACGTGGAGTGGTAGTTCAGTTGGTTAGAATACCGGCCTGTCACGCCGGGGGTCGCGGGTTCGAGTCCCGTCCACTCCGCCAAGAGATGCAAATAAAAACCAGCCTTCCGGCTGGTTTTCTTTTGATTGAATTGCTTTCGGCATTGCAGCGATCACGCGAAGAATAGAAGAGCAATCAGCTTTCCAGACCCTATCGTCTAGAGGCCTAGGACATCACCCTTTCACGGTGAGTACCGGGGTTCGAATCCCCGTAGGGTCGCCATCGTCACCACACGGAGTGGTAGTTCAGTTGGTCAGAATACCGGCCTGTCACGCCGGGGGTCGCGGGTTCGAGCCCCGTCCACTCCGCCAAGAATCAGCAAACCAGCCTTCGGGCTGGTTTTTTTTTGGCCCGGAAAGTGCGATGTAAGTGGAGAGTGATCAAGTGTTGTCAAACTTCCCACTTTAGACTTGCATAGGCGTGATAGCGATGATTGCTGCTGCCCTTCGCCGCCCCTCCCTGGCTGCGGGGTCCCTGCCCCAGGTACCTCATACCTCGTCCCCTCGAGTACCCGACCGAACGCTACCGAGTCCTTCCAGTCAGCTGGAGATAGAGGGGCACAGGATAGGGCAGCAGTGCTCGCTACTTGCCCCTTTACTGGTTCTCACCGTGTCGGCTTCCGCCATCGGTGTATTCCAGGAAAAGTCGTTGCTCCCAGAGGCTGGGTGGCTCGGAGCCACCTTGTTCCTTGCGGGGGCCTATCTCCAGGCGCGCCATTCGGGAGCGAAGGTTCAACTTCCCCGCGCCGCGGGGATCCCTGGCAACAATGTCTGCGCGCCGCGCCCGCGACTAACCCGCGAGGAGCAGCGACTGTTCGACGAATGCCAACAGCGGGTCGACTCATTGCTGGAGTATTCGCGAGCCAAGAAGCTGCCGAAAAGTTGGTCCGAATTGGAACGAGACGCCAGCCGGGCCGAGAAACTCCTCCGGCAGCTCCCGTACTTCGATCAATCACATCCCTTTGACGTGGAGTCGCTGCCGTTGGTACAGCGCATGGCGACTCTGAGACTGCGGTATCTGACTTTCTATGGCTATTTCGCTGGTGCCACCCAGTCGGGCGCGCAATGGACGGCAGACTGGAGGCGCATGCGCGCGGAGATGATCCGGGAAAGCCTGGCCATCGGGATGGCGTCATTGATGATGGGGACCGTCCTCGGAATCATTGAACCAACAGCCGCCACCATTGGCGTGTTCGCCTTGGGGCACGTGCTAATGGCTCGTCAACACGAGGCGTTGATCCTTGGAGAAGTCCGCGACGTCGTCGCGCAAGGCATCCAGGCCGGCTTTCGCTTCGAAGAGTTGCCTGCAACCCGCGACCTCAGATTCTTCGAGCCACGCAACCGCCGGATCGACGATCTGAGGCGAATCGCCCTGGACCAGTTGTGCGGCAGGCTCATGGATGGCAAGGAGTCGTGGGTCAGCTATCGAAGGGCGGTCGACGAGCTGAATGTCTCGACGGGGTTTGCGGGAGTGGACCGGTTGCGGCTCAAACACGGCCTGATGATCGACGTGGGTGCCGTGAAGTCCGCGGCGAAGCAATCACTGGACCGGGTCCAAAGTCTGTTGGCGGAAGAATCCTGGAATTCGGAGCCGGCGCCGCGCGTTCATTCGGCAAGACCAGCTCGTGTCGCCTCGGCCTCTGCCACGAGCCTTGCCCATGGAGGAGGGGGATTCCGCGCCGCTGCACCCTCCGACCTGAAAGGGTCCGCTGCGTTGTCGCGTCCTGAACCAGAAAGCGAGAAGGAGGCGAGATGGCAACGCCACCTGGCGTCCGAACAAGTTCGGGCGGCGTTGCTCGAGTTGCGAGACTCTTGTCGGATCGCGCCGCGTCCCGCAGCGGGCGGCACGGTGTCGCTGGCCGGGGCTGCTGCTCCTCTGCGGGCTCAAGGCCTCAGCCCGGCAGCGGCGGCTCTCGTCGCCCGGGTCGACGACGCGAAGAATGCCAGCGACCTGGCCGACCTGCTGGTTCAGGCCGGCTTCAAACACACCAACACCGTCGGCAGTCACGCGCAATTCCGGGCGCACGGTTCGGGCGTGACCCTGCCGGCCGGCGAACGGGCGCCGATCGGCAATGCCGTGAAGAGGACCGTGCGCCTGGCCTTGCAGACCCATTTACTGCGTCGCGACGCGGAGCCGGGACTTGCGACGAGGTCCTCATGATCGGCGGCCTCTCGCACCGGGCGGCCACGGGTCGCGATCCCTTGCTGCAGCCCGCGCGCGCGTCGGCGGCTCCGACGCTCGAGCCGGCCGATGCCGGCCCGGCACCCGGGCGCGCGACTGCCGCATGCGACCGGAGCTCGAGCAGCCTGTTGCTGGCGAGCGCACTCGGCCTGGGCATCACCTCCATGGCCATCGGGGCGAGCCGGGGCGATCCGCTCTGGACGGCGGGCGGGTTGCTTGCCAGCAGCTTGATCCTGACCCATCTCTTTCTCGCTGCCAGGGACTCGGCGGCCCGGATCGAGCTGCCCCGCGCGGCCACGATACCGAATCGGAATGTCTGTGCGCCACGGGCCCGGCTCCGTGGTGACGAGCAGGCCGCGTTCGATCGATGCGAGCGGCTGGTGGAAGAGTTGAGCCGCGAGAAGGATCGAGCGCAGGGCAGTCGTTGCGGGCCGTTCCGTGCGAAAGCGGCGGTCGTCGAGCGGCTTCTGCAGGAGCTGCCGTACTTCGACCAATCCCACGGGGTGGACCTGGAGTGCCTGCCGCTGGTGCAACGCATGTCGACCCTGCGGCTGAAATACCTGTTCCTCTACTTCGTCGCTCATGCGGCCATCACGTCGGCCGCGGATTGGAGCAAGCAGGACGCGGCCGTGATGCGCGAGGTGCGCGGGCACAGTCTCGCGATCGGAGGCGCCTCGCTGCTTGCAGGGGCTGTCACGAACCTGATCCAACCGTCGGTGACCGCAGCCTTCGTGCATCTGGCGCTGCACGCGGGCCTGGCTGTCGCGCACCAGCTCTATCTCTACAGCGTGGTCGCCGGCCGGCCGGCGCTGGCCCTCGAGGCCGGCCAGCGCTTCGAGGAGATGCGCTCACACCTCGACTTTGGCAGCTTGCTTCCCCGCATCGCTCACCTGCAGGACCTGCGGCTGCAGGCCTTCGACCAGATCCACGAGCAGCTGCTGGACGGCCGGATGTCCTGGAAGAGTTACGAGAAGGCCGTCTCGGGCTTGAACGTCACCACCGGCTACTGGTTGGCCGATCACTTCAGGGGGATGGTCGGCTATACCCTGGTCGCCAGGCACGAGACCCGCGAACTGACGAACGCGCGGGATCGGATGCAGGACCTGCTGGCGGAGAAGTCCTGGGCCACGCGGTCTGCGGACACCGCCCGCGACCGATCTGCAAGGCGGCCGACCCACCCCGTGCCAGCGCACGGAGGGTTCGCCCACGGAGGGGGCGGAACACGCGCCAGCGCCGCGTCCGCCGCGTATGCGCCTGCCTTGCCCGAACGTGAGTCCGAAAGCGAAAGGGAGGCGAGGTGGCAGCGGCACGTGCAATCGGAAGCCGTGAGGTCGGCGCTGCGCGAACTGCGTGAGCTGAGCCGGCTCACCAGGACCAGCGAGGCGGCCGGCCCGAGACGGGTGCCCACCGCCGATGCGCACACGCGCGCGCGGGCCTTGGCCCCTGAGGAGGCCGCCCTGCTGGTGCGGGTCGATGACGCGAAGACGGCCGGCGATCTCGCCGAGGCGCTGGTGCAGGCCGGCTTCGTGCACACGAATACCGTCGGCAGTCATGCGCAGTTCCGCTTGCGCGGTGACGACGCCACGCGCGGCGCGGGGGTGACCTTGCCGGTCAACAAGCGAAGGCCCGCCGGTGAGGCCGCCAGGAAGACCGTGCGGTCGGCCCTGGAAGATTTTTTCCTCCATCGCGGCGCGCCCGCGGACCGCGCGACGCCAGCCTCCTGATCGGCCGGGCCTTGGCGAGGGGGGCCGCCAGCCACACCGTGCGCCTGCCCTTGGTCAGCCGCCTGCCGTCCACGCCATCAGCAGCGCGCCGCCAAGCAGCAGGTAGGCCAGGCAGGGCAGCAGCGTGCGACGCAGCACCTGGCCTTCCTGCCCGGCCAGGCCGACCGTGGCCGCGCCGGCGACGATGTTGTGCGGGCACACGATATTGCCCACGCCGGCGCCGAAGTTCTGAGCCGCCACGATGGTCACGGTCGACAGCCCCAGGGCCTGCGCCGTCTGGGCCTGCAAGCTGGTGAACAGCACGTTCGATGCGGTGGCCGAGCCCGTGACGAAGCTTCCCAGTGCGCCCACCGCCGGTGCCACCAGCGGCCACCAGTGGCCCACACCGCGCACGGCGGCGGCCTGGATGGCGTCGATCATTCCGGCGTGCACCATCAGGCGCGACAGGCACAACATGGCCACCAGGGCCGCCGTGACCGGCACCAGCCGCCGGGCCGACCGCCCCAGGGGACCATGCAGCGCCCGCAGCCCGGCACCCTGAAGCCGCGCCCCCAGCACCAGCGCGATGAAGAGCAGCGTGCCCGGATGCACCAGCCAGGCCATGCGACCCGAGAAACGTTCGTGCCACCGCCACTCCAGCGCGATCGAGCCGAGTGCCGACGACACCCCGGGCAGCGCGCGGGTGGCGATGACCAGCAGCACGAGCAGGAGGTAGGGCCAGAGTGCGCGCAGCAATGCGGGAGCGCCTGACGCGGCGTTTCGCGGTGGCGCCTGCCGCCGCACCAGCAGCGCGAAGAACACGCCTCCGACCAGCGCCGATCCGAGCGTGGGCAGTTCGGGTCCGAGCAGCCAGGCCAGGGCGAGGCTGGGCAGCAGGAAGGCGGCCGCCGCCACCGCGGCCCAGGCAGGCTCGCCCCCGGCGGGCTGTGCCCGATGGAAGAAGAACATCATCAGCCCGCCCAGCAGCGTGTGCAGCAGCGCCGCGCGCCAGGCCAGCGCCATCGGGTCCAGGCCGGTGAGCGCGACCTGCGCCAGCACGGGCGTGCCCAAGGCACCGAAGGACACGCCCACCGCGTGCCCGAGCAGCGACAGCACCACCGCCTGCACCGGGGCGACACCCAGGCCCACCAGCAGCGGTGCGGTCAGCGCCACCGGCGTGCCGAAGCCGGCGGCGCCTTCGAGGAACAGGCTCAGGAACCAGCCCACCAGCAGCACCTGGATGCCGCTGCGCTCGCTCAGGCCCCGCAGCCCGTTGCGGATGGTGTCCAGCGCACCGGATTCGCGCTGGACCTCGTACAGGGCCAGCGCCGGCCACAGGATCCACAGGATGGTCATCGAGGTGAACAGCCCCTCGGCCAGCACGCCCGCGAAACCTGCCACGGTCCCGCCCGGCAGCCCATCGCCCAGGTCGAACAGGGTCGGTGCCAGGAGGGCAGCGGCCGCCAGGCCGGCCGCTCCGGCTCGCGCCGCGGACCAGCGCCCCACCACCATCAGCAGCAGGACCAGCGCAATCGGCGACGCGGCGAGCGCCGCCTGCACGCCGTCCATCCCTCAGGCCAGCCGCTCGATCGACACCGGATGCGCCGGCTGTCCGTCATGCTCGAACGCGTCGATGTTGGCCAGCGTGGTGTTCGCGATCGCGGCCATCGCCTCCTCGGTGAAGAAGGCCTGGTGCCCCGTGATCAACACGTTCGGGAAGGTCAGCAGCCGCGCGAAAACGTCGTCGCGCAGCACCTCGCCCGAGAGGTCCTGGAAGAACAGGTCGGCTTCCTCTTCGTAGACGTCGAGCCCCAGGTGGCCCAGCCGGCCCGACTTCAGCGCATCGATCACGGCCGGCGTGTCGATCACCGCACCGCGGCTCGTGTTGACCAGCATCGCGCCCGGCTTCATGCGGGCCAGGGCCTGCGCATCGATGAGGTGGCGGGTCTGCGGCGTGAGCGGGCAGTGCAGGCTGACGATGTCGCTGCGCGCGAGCAGCTCGTCCAGCTCCACGTAACGCACGCCCGCCGCGCGGCAGCCCTCGTCCGGATGCGGGTCGAAGGCCAGCAGTTCGCAGCCGAAGCCGGCCATGATGCGAGTGAAGCACTGGCCGATCCGGCCCGTGCCCACCACGCCCACGGTCCGGCCCTGCAGGTCGAAACCCAGCAGGCCTTCCAGCGCGAAGTTGCCTTCGCGCACCCGCGCGTGGGCGCGGTGGGTCTTGCGATCGAGCGTGAGGATCAGGGCCACCGTGTGCTCGGCCACGGCGTGCGGCGAGTACTCGGGCACCCGGCCCACCGCCATGCCGAGTTCGGCCGCGCAGCGCAGGTCCACGTTGTTGAAGCCGGCGCAGCGCAGCGCCACCAGGCGCACGCCGAGGGCGTGCAGCTCGCGCAGGACGGCCGCGTCCAGCCGGTCGTTGACGAACACGCACACGGCCCGGGAACCCGCGGCCGCCGCCACGGTGGCGGCGTCCAACCGCGCGTCGATGAACACCAGCCGGTGCCGCCCGGCCGCATTTGCCCGCGTGAGGAAGTCGCGGTCGTAGGACCGCGTGCTGAAGACGGCGACTTGCATGCCGTGAACCCTATCAGTTGTCGGCGCGGTGGCGAAGCGAAGTCCACGCTCGGCATGTCCCCGGCGTGGCAAGGCGTCAAACAATCGACGTCCTGGGCCGCGGCCCCGGCGCCGAAGACCTTCTCAGCCCGTGGCGCGGTCGACGGCGGTGCCGGCCTGCTGGATCAGCTCGAGCAGGTGATGCACGTCCACCGGCTTGGTGCAGTGGAAGTCGAATCCGCTGTTCAGCGCGCGCGCCTGGTCCTGCGCCTGGCCCCAGCCGGTGAGCGCCACCAGCCGCACCGGCGCGTCCGGCTCGGCTGCCCTGAAGCGTCGAGCGACTTCATAGCCGTTCATGCCCGGCATGCCGATGTCCAGGATGCCCACCTGCGGGCGCAGCTGCCGCAGCTTGGCCAAGGCCTGCTCGCCGTCCTGTGCCGTGTGGACCACGTACCCGTGCGCCTCCAGCAGCATGGCCAGGGTTTCCAGGGCATCGAGGTTGTCATCAGCCAGGAGCAGGCTGAGCTCGCCGCCGTCGCCCCGTGGCAGCGGAGCGGATTCCGGCAGCGGCACGGGCGTGTCCGCGGCACCATCGGGCTGCAGCGGCAGCCGCACCACGAACTCGGATCCGCGTCCCGGGCCCTCGCTGTGCACGTCGATCCGGCCGCCGTGCAGGTGCACCAGCCCGCGGCTGAGGGCCAGCCCGATACCCAGGCCGCCCTCGGCCCGGTCGATGGCCGAGCGCACCTGCGAGAACATGCCGAAGATGCGGTTGCGATCCCCTTCGCTCAGGCCGATGCCGCTGTCGCGCACGCACAGCACGGCCTCGTGTCCGTGCGTGGTCAGCTCGACCTCGATGCGGCCGCCCGGGTCGGTGTACTTGCGCGCGTTGGACAACAGGTTGCTGACCACCTGCTCCAGCCGCACCGGGTCGGCCTGCACCCGCACGGGACCCGGCGGCAGGCGCAGCTGCAGCGCGTGTGCCTTGGCCTGCAGGCCCGGCGCGGCGGTCTCCACCATGGACGCGACGAGCTGGCGCAGGTCGACGCAGGTGAGGCGCAACTCGAGCTTGCCGCGAGAGATGCGGGAGACGTCCAGCAGGTCGTCGATCAGCAGCGTCATGCGGCTCACCTGGCGCTCGATCACATCCAGCGCCCACTCGCGGCGCGCTTCGTCCAGCTCGGGGATGCGTGCCAGCCGGGCCGCCTGCCGGACGGGGGCGAGCGGGTTGCGCAACTCGTGCGCCAAGGTGGCCAGGAATTCGTCCTTGCGCAGGTCGGCCTCGCGCAGCGCCTGGCTCGCGGTCACCTGTTCGGTCACGTCATGACCTTGCGCGAACACGCCCACCACCGCTCCGCTGGTCTCGCGCACGGGCTGGTACACCAGGTCGAGGAAGCGCTCCACCAGTGGCGCACCCGGCTCCATCTGCAGGCGCACCCGCATCGCGCGTGCGAAGTAGGGCTGGCCCGTGGCGAACACCTCGTCGAGCAGGGCATCGAAGCCCTGCGCCACGACCTCCGGCAGGGCCTCGGCCATGGGCTTGCCCACGATGTCGCGGTGGCCGACCAGCTGCAGGTAGGCCTTGTTCACCATCTCGAACACGTGGTCCGGCCCGCCCAGAAGCGCCACGAAGCCGGGCGCGTTGTCGAACCACGTCTGCAGCGTGCGCGCGGCGTTCTGCGCGCTCTCCACCAATTCGTCACGTTCCCGCTCGGCGGCCACGTGGGCCGTTTCTTCGGTGCAGGCGCAGAACAGGCCGCCGATTCGACCGTCCTCGCGATGGATCGGGCTGTAGGACCAGGTGAAGTAGGTGGGCTCGGGAAAGCCGTTGCGCTCCATCACCAGCAGCACCCGTTCGTTCCAGGTGGCCTCGCCGCGCAGCATCACGGCTTCCTGCTGGGGGCCCAGCACGTCCCAGATCTCGTGCCAGGTGGCACGGGCCGGCTGGCCGAAGCCGCGCGGATGGCGCTGGCCCATGACGGGTATGTAGGCGTCGTTGTAGATGTTGACCAGCTCGGGTCCCCACCACACGAACATCGGGAAGCGCGAGTTCAGGCAGATGCTCACCGCGATGCGCAGGCTCTGCGGCCAGCGCTCGATCGGCCCCAGCGCGGTGGCGGACCAGTCCGTCGCCTGGAGCAGTTGCCCCGTCTGGCTCGCGGCGGCGCTGCCTGCGGCCAGCAGGAGCGGATGGGGTCGGGTGTCCGAAGGAGCCATGGAGGAGGGGACTGCGGCGGCCATTTTAGGCAGCTGTGGCGCGGCTGGAAGCCCCCGCGACGGACCAGTCGAATCCGCCAGCAGCTCCTCCATGCGCGCAGCCGTTGCCTGGCCGGGCTCAGCGGTACCCACACGCGTTTGTTTCAGTTCCTCAACACACCGCGCCCGCCGGATGCCTAGGATTTGGGAATCGCAGCCCACTATGGAAGTCCCATGCGTAACAGCCGTTCCGAGTACGCCAAGATGGTGGCGGCTCAACACGAGGTGGCACAGGCGGAGGCCGACTACCAGCGGTTCCGCGCGGCCTACCTCGAGATCGCGAAGAACGAACCCGGGCACGAGGTGGCGCTGGCCATGATCGGCGCCGACATGGACCGTGCCCACGCCCGGCTGCAGACCCTGATGGGCCTGCCGCGCCTGCCTTTCACCCACGAGCCCAGCACGGTGGTCCGGCGAGAGGCGCAGCGGGCGTCCGAAGAGAACTCCTGATCGGCCGGAGCGAGCGCGCCGATGGCCACCCACCCCGTCGAGCCGGACCACACGCCCGACACCGGCGCCGAAGAGCCGGCCGACCAGCCCAACACCACGCGGCTTCCCGTCGAGCCCGAGTTCCTGCCCGACCTGGTGCCGGGCGATCCCGAAGACCCGGGGGCCAAACCCTTGCAGCCTTAGCAACCATGCCCGAGCCGACCCCGCGCGGCATCACGCCGCCCACTCCGCACATGGACCGGGAGGAGCCCGAGCTGCGGCAGGAAGACGACATCCCGCGCCGTCGAGGCGATGGCGAGGGCGGAGCGGCCGACCAGCCGCCCGAGCCGGATCAATCCAGCGATGGTGCCGATGGCGGCTCGGGTGGCGCCGACGGTGACGGCGACTGAGGTTCGCCCAGCAGCCCCTGTGCGTCGTCGGCCTCGTCGGCCACCGGCGTGGCCTTGGCGAGCGCCATCCACACCGCGAACGGCAGCTTGTCCCGCGGGCCCGCCGCCGGGGCCCGCGCCAGCACCAGCCGTCCACCCGACGCCATGAGCACGCCGCACTCGGCGGGGATCTCGTCGGGTTCGCCGATCGAGCGGCCGCGCGCGTCCTGCCCGAGCACGTACCAGCACGGTGCCAGGTCGAGGTACGCCGCACGCTTGCCTGGCTGGCGCAGGTCGGCCAGCAGGTCGGAGCGCCGCACCTTCACCTCGTGCACCAGCGGCTCCAGGTAGGCCTCCACCGAGGTCTGGCGAATGGAGAACACGTCGGGTCGCGCGATGCCCCAGGGCAGTTCCGGACCGCTGCGCGCGCGCAGCGACAAGCCGCACCAGGCGATGCGTCCGGCCCGCAGCATCTCGCGCGCCACCCGGCGGACCAACGCTTCGTGCGCCGACAGCGCGGCCCGGTTGTGGGCCATCTGCCGCGCCACCAGCTCGATGCCCGACGCGGTCAGGCGCAGGCACTCGCGACCGACCTCGTCGCGCAGGCGCTCCACGAGTCCCGCCGCCAGCAACTCCAGCTCCAGCCCGTCCAGGCAGGGCCATCCGGCCGAGCGGTGGATCTCCCGCAGGCGGCGGGCGTGATGGCGGCCGGGGACGAAGGACGAGCTGGCGGGATCCATGGCGGCGGCAGTTTAGGTGCTCGAGTAGGTTCGGTCCCACGGAGGTTGTCGGTCCTGCGCCCCTCGCGCTACGAGATGGCCTGCCCACAATGCCGCGCATGGAACACGCCGTCTACGCCATCACCGCACTCCGCTGGCAGGGTCCGGACGAAATCGAGGCGGCCATGATGGGCCTGCTCGATGTCGACCGCATGCAGTGGGACCTGGCGCCCGCGCCCACCCGCGCCACCACCGTGATCGACCGTTTGCTCGAAGGCGATCCCGTGGTCGCCTGGTTGCCCGAGCACGGCTCCGGCGGCCGGCTGGGTCCTGGGCTGCAGGTGGGCCTGTCGGCGCAGGGGCTCGAGACCCTGGCTTTTCCCGATGGGGTATCGGGCACCCGGCTGCAGGACCTGCCGCGCTTCTGAGCGCCGCGACTCTTCACGGCGCACGACGCTCCACCCGGCGGCTTCGCCGCCCCGACAAAAGTCCGCCTGCCGTGGCGCAGCCGGGACGCATCACCGCATCACCCGAAGGGCCACTGTGGTCGCCCGGCAACTCGTCGGCGCCGGCCAAGCACAGCTTTGGTCCAAAAGCCGCGCGGGCCGTCGTCGACAGGCGTAAAGCCATGTGACAAAGCGGCTGCTTCGCACACATTCGCTTGCGAAAACAACAGGCTGGACATGCACATCAGGACGCAAGGGGGGTTCCGACAGGCGTGTCCGTCCAGCGCCTACAGAGCCGTGCTGTCCCGCTAGCGCACGATCACGGCTCGCAGTTATCGAGGGAGCAGATTCATGTGCAATTTCACACTCGCGGTCCATCGGACGCCCGGGCCAGAGCTGGCCCCGCGCGCCCGGCGCGGCGGTGACAGGGCGGAACACTCGGCAAGAATCGGAAACCGCGTCGTGGCATCTCGTGACATTCCGGCCGGGGGTTTGTGTAATGAGGCGTTTCGCGTGTCCGGGAGCCAGGCATGAGCGCAGCCACCTGCACCGACCTGGCGACCGATCCGGCTGCCTTCCTCCATGTCGCCACGCGGGGTGCTGCCTTGGCGACGCACGCGGACCTGTGGCGCTGGCTGCGCGACGACGTGCAGTGCCTGCTGCCGCACGAACTGCTGCTGGTTGCCTGGGGTGACTTCGACAAGGGCGAGGTCCAGGTCGACCTGGTGTCCAGCCTGCCGGGCCTGCGCACCCACGAGTGCCGCACACCCCGGCTGATGCCCCTGCTGAACTACCTGCGCGACTGCTGGACGGCGGCACAGCACAGCGCCTGCCAGGTCGAGGTGCATGGCGGCGGCGAGCTGTTCATCGGCTCGGGCCACGATTCGGCCGCGGGCCAGGCGCTCGCGTCCATGCGCAGCGCCGTGGTCCACGGCACGCGCGACGCCCGCACCGGCTGCGAGCGCATCTTCGCGGCCTTGAGCAGCCAGTCGCAGGCCGGCGAAGGCGCGCCGGCCACGCTGCGGCTGCTGATGCCCTTCATCGACCTGTCCTTGCGCGCCATGTCCACGCCCGCGCTGCGGCCCAATCGCCTGGAGCGCGGCGAGATCGACCACCTGGTCGGCCCGCTGGGCACGCTCAGCGAGCGTGAGCGGCAGATCATGGTCTGGGTGGCCATGGGCAAGACCAATCCGGAAATCGGCTGCATCCTGCGCATCAGCGAGTTCACCGTGAAGAACCACATGAAGAGCATCTTCACCAAGCTCGACGTCACGAACCGCGCGCAGGCCGTGGCCAAGCTCACCCGGATGGCCACGTATGCGTGAATCCACGCCGCACGCCGCGTGGACGGTGCCGCCCCCGGTACCGGCCGCACCGCCGCACAGCGAGAGTCGCCTGCTGCGGGGCCTGGAGGCGGTCCTCGATCCCACCGTGCTGGCCCTGTCGCTGTGGCTGCTGGTCTGGTGGTTCGAGGGACACCTGTCCCCGCCCTGGGTGGTCACCTCGGTGCTGGCCTTCGCACTGGCCTTCCCCGGCCGGCCGCGGCTGCGCGCGCCGGCGGGCCGCGTGGTCTCGGGCGCGCTCCTCGACTGGAGCTGGATCGCCGCGCTGCTGCTGGCCACCGGCGTCGCCACCGGGCAATTGCCCCAGCTGTCGCAGGCGGTGGTGCTGAACTGGCTGTGGTTCGCGCCAGCCAGCCAGCTGCTGGTGCACTGGCTGCTGCGGGTGGCCGCGCCGCACATCGTGCGCCTGCAGGGGCCGCCCCTGCGCGCCGTGGTCGTGGGCCTGAACGAGCAGGGCGCCTCGCTGGCCGACCGGCTGGCCAGCGACCACGAGACCGGCATCGACCTGGTCGGCTACTTCGACGACCGCACCGACAGCCGCCACCACCTGGAGGGCCGCCATCGCTGCCTGGGCCGGCTCTCGGACATCGCGCCCTTCGTCAAGGCACATCGCGTGCAACTGATCTACCTGTCGCTGCCCATGGCCTCGCAGCCGCGCATCAAGGAGTTGCTCGATGCGCTGAAGGACACCACGGCATCGGTCTACTTCGTGCCCGACATGTTCGTGACCGACCTGATCCAGGGCCGCACCGACGAGGTCTGCGGGCTGCCGGTGATCTCCGTGTGCGAGACACCCTTCCGTGGCCCGGCCGGCCTGCTCAAGCGGACCAGCGACGTGGTGCTGTCGTCGCTCTTCCTGCTCATGCTCTCGCCGCTGCTGCTGGCGATCGCGATCGCGGTCAAGCTCACCTCGCCCGGCCCGGTGATCTTCCGCCAGCGCCGCTACGGCCTCGACGGCGAGCAGATCGTCGTCTACAAGTTCCGCTCCATGCGGGTGGTCGAGGACGGTGAGCAGATCCGCCAGGCGCAGCGCAACGACGACCGCGTCACGCCCATCGGCGCCTTCCTGCGCCGCACCTCGATGGACGAACTGCCGCAGTTCGTCAACGTGCTGCAGGGGCGCATGAGCATCGTCGGGCCGCGGCCGCACGCGGTGGCGCACAACGAGTTCTACCGGTCGTTGATCAAGAGCTACATGGTTCGCCACAAGGTCAAGCCTGGCGTGACCGGGTGGGCCCAGGTCAACGGCTACCGGGGCGAGACCGATTCGCTGGAAAAGATGGAAGGGCGCATTCGCTACGACCTCGACTACCTGCGCAACTGGTCGCTGCGCCTTGACCTGTACATCATCTTCCGTACGATCAAGCTCGTCTTTCGAGACAGCGCGGCCTACTGAAGAGCGATGTTTAGCCCGAACGAGCCATTGTTGTGGTGCGGCTTGGGCGCTCAACATAGGGACGGGTTGTCACGGGATACGACCCCGGCCCGGGGCCAGGGCAGACGACTCGAAGAAATGAGGATTGAAGTGCAAAAGAAACTGAATCGATGGGCTCTCGTGCCGGCGGCGTGCCTGTGCATCGCCTGGCCGCTGGCGCAGGCGCAGAGCGTGGCCGAACCGCGGCCGGTGGATCTGGATCCGGGGGACTCGTTGCAATTTCGCGTCGGTGCCGGCATCGAGCACGACTCCAACGTGCTGCGCGCGCCGAACGCCAGCTCCGACAACATCGGCGTCCTGCGCGCCGGCGCCCGTTACGACAAACGACTGAGCCTGCAGCGCATCGTGCTCGACGCCGAGGTATCGGCCTACCGGCACCGCAACTTCGACAGCCTCGACTACGAAACGCTCAACTACACCGCCGCCTGGAACTACGCCTTCACGCCGCGATTCCGCGGCGTCATCAGCGCCAACCAGCGTGAGTTCCGCGACCTGAGCGTCGCCACCACCGGGGTCACCAGCGCCAATGTGCGCACCCAGCGCACCCAGCTGATCGAAGGCACCTATGCCCCCGGCGGCGGCCTTCTGGCCCGGGCCGGGCTGAGCAACAGCACCAGCCAGGCCGACAACGCCCGCTCGCTCGAGTCCAGCCCCAGCGTGCGCAGCCTGCGCCTGGGTGCCGGCTACGAGACCGCCCGCGGCTCGCAGGCCATCCTGCAATACCGGCGTGGCGATGGCGAGTACGACAACCTCGCTTCCGACTTCACCGAGAACGAGTGGTCCGTGATCGCCCGCTGGCCCGTCACCGGCCGCACCACCATCGACGGCCGCCTGGGCTGGCTCGAGCGCACGCACGACAACGCCCCGGCCTTCGACTTCGACGGGGTCATCGGCAACATCAACGCCAACTGGGAAATCACCGGCAAGACCGCGCTGGCCGCGGGTATCGAGCGTGACCTGGGCAGCTACGAGGCCGCCGGCGGTGGCTACGTGCGGGCCTGGACGTTCTATGTCGAGCCGGTGTGGAACGCCACCGCCAAGACCGCCGTGCGCCTGCGCTACCAGCACGAAGACCGCGAGTGGGTCACCCGCTCGCTGGCCGCGCCCGATGCCGGCCGTGACGACGCCATCAATTCCTTCGGCATCAACGTCGACTGGGAGCCGGTGCGCAACGTCATCGTGACCGGCGGCGTCCGCCACGAGCGCCGCAACTCCACCCTCAACGCCTTCGACTTCAAGTCCAACCGCGTGGGGGTGGCCGCGCGCTACGTGTTCTAAGTCCACGTCTGTCACACCGCATTCGCTCAGGGAGAAACCAAAACATGACCAGACAGCATCACCTCTTCATCTGCGCACTGGCCCTTTGCGGCGTCTGGGTCGCCGCACAGGCACAGGCACAGGGGCAGCAGCGCGCCCCCACCGCCACCAACGGCGCCGCCCGTGCCCAGGCGGCTGCGCCGGCCTCCGCCGGCGCACGCCCGGCGCAGCCGGGCCCCGAGTACAAGCTGGGCTCGGGTGACGCGGTCCGCATCCAGGTGTTCCAGAACCCCGACCTCACCGTCGAGGCGCGGGTCTCGGAGAACGGCACCATCAGCTATCCGCTGATCGGCACCGTGGCGATCGGCGGCCTGTCCATCGGCGAGGCCGAGAAGAAGATCGCCGACATGCTGGTCAAGGGCGGCTACCTGCGCGCCCCGCAGGTCAACATGAACCTGCTGCAGGTGCGGGGCAACCAGGTCGCGGTGCTGGGCCAGGTGCAAAAGCCCGGCCGCTTCCCGCTGGAGACCACCAACGTGCGCGCCAGCGAAATGCTGGCCGCCGCCGGCGGCATCACCCCGCAGGGTGACGACGAACTGGTCATCACCGGCACGCGCAACGGCAAGCCGTTCCGCAAGGTCATCGACATCCCGTCGCTGTTCTCGCAGGCCCGGCCCGAGGACGACATCGTGCTGCAGGACGGCGACACCCTGTACATCTCCCGCGCGCCGGTGTTCTACATCTATGGCGAGGCCCAGCGCCCGGGACCCTACCGGGTCGAGCGCGGCATGACCGTCATGCAGGCCATCGCCGCCGGCGGCGGCGTCACCCCGCGCGGCAGCCAGAACCGGCTGCGGCTGCACCGTCCCGGGCCCGACGGCAAGATCGTCGAGTCCACCCCGCGCCTGACCGATCCGGTCATGCCCAACGACGTGATCTACGTACGCGAAAGCCTGTTCTAAGAAGCGCGGCCCCCATGAACCTCCATCAGTTCCTATCCATCCTGAGGGCCCGCTGGCTCACGGCCCTGCTGGTCTTCACGCTGGTGGTGGCCGCTGCGGTCGCCTACGCGATGCTGCGCCCCACCGACTACACGGCGCGCGCGCCGGTGCTGGTCGACGTCAACGCCAGCGACGTCGGGGGCGGCTACTCGCCGGCCATGCTGTCCAGCTACATCGCCACCCAGATCGACATTGCCCGCAGCGACCGCGTCACCGAGCGCGTGCTGGGCATGCTGCAGGGGAATCTGCCCGAAGGCCTGGACCAGTCGTTCCGCTCCACCACGCCCGAGGGCCAGCGGCGCGAGCTGGTCGAGCGCCTGCAGGAGCGCCTGAGCGTGCGGCCGGCCCGCGAAAGCAACATCATCAGCATCGCCTGGACCGGCAGCAACCCCGCCGACGCGGCGCGGGTGGCCAACGCCTTCGCCCAGGCCTATGTCGACACGGCACTCGAGCTCAAGACCAATCCCGCCCGCCAGGAGTCGGTGTGGTTCGACGAGCAGGTCAAGGCCGCGCGGCAGAAGCTGGAGCAGGCGCAGCTCAAGCTGTCGGAGTTCCAGCAGCGCGCCGGCATCGTCGGCGAGGAAGTGGCCGACCACGAAATGGCCCGCCTGACCACGCTGTCGACCCAGCTCGCGCAGGTGCAGGCCATGACCACCGACAGCCTCAGCAAGCGCGGGGCGTCCCTCAACTCGGTGGCCGAGGTGATGCAGAGCCCGCTGGTGAACGGCCTCAAGGCCGACATCAACCGGCTCGAGGCCCAGATCGAGCAGCGCGGCGCCAGCTGGGGCCCGCGCCATCCGCAGATGATCCAGATGCAGGCCGAGCTGCAGTCGCTGCGCTCGCGCCTGGCGACCGAGACCTCGCGCATCGGCACCTCCATCGACACCAGCTACGAGACCGGCCGGGCCCGCGAACGCGAGCTGCAGGCCGCGCTCAATGCCCAGCGGGCCCGCGTGCTGGCGGTGAACAAGGACCGCGGCATGCTGGCCCTGCTGCGCCAGGACGTGCAGACCGCCCAGCAGGCCTACAACCAGGTCAGCGAGAACTCGGCCAAGGTGCGGCTGCAGTCGCTCACCACCATGACCAACCTGCGTCCGCTGGCTCCGGCGGTCGAACCCACCGATCCGATCGGCCCGAGCAAGCGCGCCACCGTGGGCATCGCCGCCGGTGCCGGCCTGATCCTCGCCCTGGCCATCGCGCTGCTGCTTGAGCTGCTCAACCGCCGCGTGCGCTCGGTCGACGACATCGTCATGGCCACCCACCTGCCCGTGCTGGGCACCGTGCCGGCCGCATCCAATCGTTTCGCGGCGCTGCCCATGGCGCGCCAGCGGCTCGCGTACAGCCCAGGGAGTAGTGCCACATGAACAGCCGAGTCCTCGCCATCTCACGCGAGCAAGAGAACAACAGCAACACCACCGCGCTCGCCCTGCCGCGCGAGGCCATCCTGCCCATGGGCGCACTCCTGGTCGACAACGGCCGGCTGACCTACGAGGACGCCGAGCGCATCCACCAGTACCAGGAGCGCACCGGCCAGCTCTATGGCGAGGCCGGCGTGGAGATGGGCCTGCTCACCGCGCAGGACGTGCGCCTGGCGCTCGCCCTGCAGTTCGGCCACATCGCGCTGCCCAGCGACGCGGGCCTGAGCAATGAGCTGATCGCGGCCTGGCAGCCCGACAGCCCGGCGGTGGAGCACCTGCGCTCGCTGCGCAGCCAGCTCATGTTGCGCTGGTTCGAGAACGAGGCGCGCCATGCGGCGCTGGCCGTGGTCAGCCCCAGGAAGGGCGAGGGCCGCAGCTACATCACGGCCAACCTGGCGGTGCTGTTTTCCCAGTTGGGCAAGCGCACGCTGGTGATCGACGCCGACCTGCGCCACCCTCGCCAGCACCGCATCTTCGGCATCCCGGGGCGCATCGGCCTGTCGGCGCTGCTGGCCGGACGCGGCGGTCCCGAAGCCGTGGTCGACATCCGGGGCGTGCCGGGCCTTTCCGTGCTGCCGGCCGGGGTCTGCCCGCCCAACCCGCAGGAGCTGCTGGCCCGCGAAGGCCTGGCCCGGCTGCTCGCCTCGCTGCAATCGAGCTTCGAGGTGATCCTGGTGGACACGCCGGCCGCCGAGGGCTGCGCCGATGCGGCCACGGTCGCCGCGCGCGCGGGTGCCGCTCTCATCGTGGCCTGCCGCGACACCAGCCAGGTGTCCTCCATGGCCGCCCTGTCGGATGGCTTGCGCGAGTTCGGCGTCACCGTGGTCGGCGCGGTCCTCAACGGCGCAGGCCGCACATGAGGCTGGCTGCCGCTCCTCCCGGAGACTGGCTACCCCGATGGCAGCAGCTGGTCTGCGCCATCGCGCGGGTGCACAGTGAACACGGCGAGCGGCAGCTGCTCGACTGGCTTTGCCAGCCCGAAGAACCGGTGGTGGTGGCGTTCGTCAACGCCCACGCCATGAACTCGGCGGCCGTCAGTGCGCACTTCTTCGAGGCGCTCATGTCGGCCGATGTGGTGCTGCGCGACGGCATCGGCATGGCCCTGCTGATGAAGCTGCTGAACCAGCGCCCGGGTCTGAACCTCAATGGCACCGACCTCATTCCCAAGCTGATGCGCTGCTACGCCGGCGGCACCATCGCGCTGTTCGGCACGCAGGAGCCCTGGCTGTCCCGCGCCCGGCAGGCGGTGCTGCGCGAGGTCGCGCCGGGCTCGGCCTGCGTGGTCGCGCACGGCTTCCACGACACCGCCTCCTATGTGCGGTTGGCCGCGATGCACCGGCCGCGCCTGATCGTGCTGGGCATGGGCATGCCCCGCCAGGAGGAGGTGGCGGTGGTGTTGCGCGCCGCGCTGGGTTTTCCGTGCGTGATCGTCTGCGGTGGCGCCATCATCGACTTCCTGGGCAACAAGACACCGCGTGCACCCCGGTGGATGCGGCGCCTGGGGCTCGAGTGGCTGTACCGCCTGGGCCGCGAGCCGCGCCGGCTGTTCCACCGCTACGTGGTGGGCAACCCGGTGTTCCTGCGGCGCTCGCTCAGGCTGGCGGCGCACAGCCTGTGCCAGGAGCGGCCCAGCGGGCAGACGGTCTAGCGCCGGGGGAACGCCAGCGCCGGGGCGAACAGGCTGCCGCCTCGCGCTGCGGGCTTCGAGCGGGCGCTCCCCGCCTGGCTCGGCTGCGTCCTACAGCTTCGCCACGACGCAACCCTTAGGCTCGGCCATGAGGCGGTCGCCGCTTTCGTGGACATGCCAGCCCATTTCAACTTCGTCGATCTTCTCCTGCTCGCCGTCATCGCCCTGGGACTTTGGGGCGGGTGGCGGCGTGGCTTCATCGCCGGTGCCGTATCGCTGCTGGTGCTCGCGATGGCGCTGCTGGCGTCCCTGTGGGGCTACCGCGGCGGTGCCGGACTGCTGCAGGCGTATCTGCCGGCCATCGGCGTCTGGGCCGCACCGGTGGCCTTCATCCTCATCTTCATCCTCGTGCGTGTGCTCCTGGGGGCGCTGGCCAGCCGCCTGTTCGGCCGCGTGCCGGCCGGTGCCCACCGCCACGGCGTCAACCGCTTCCTCGGGCTGGCACCGGGCCTGGCGTTGGGTCTGGTGAACGCGGCCATCCTGGCGCTGCTGCTGTTGACGCTGCCCCTGGTCGACCGGCTCACCATTGCCGCGCGCGAGAGCCAACTGGCGGGGCGCCTGGCCGCACCGGCCGAGTGGCTGGAGAGCCACCTGCGCCCCGTCTTCGAGGACGCGGTGACCAGCACGCTTGGCCGGCTGATCGTCACGCCCGGCTCGCGCGAACGCATCGACCTGCCCTTCAACGTGAAGCAGGCGCCACCCCGGCCTGAACTGGAGGCGCGCATGCTGGGGCTGGTGAACCAGGAACGGGCACGGCGTGGCCTGCCGGCGCTGCAGCCCGACCCCGACCTCACCCCGGTCGCGCGGGCCCACTCGGCCGACATGTTCGCGCGCGGCTACTTCTCGCACGTGTCGCCCGATGGATCGGACCCTTTCGACCGCATCCGGCAGGCCCAGGTGCGCTACCTCACCGCCGGCGAGAACCTGGCGCTGGCGCGCACGCTGGAGCTGGCGCACCAGGGCCTGATGGAGTCGCCCGGCCACCGCGCCAACATCCTGCGCCCGACCTTCGGCCGTGTAGGCATCGGCGTCCTCGACGGTGGCCGCTACGGGCTGATGGTCACGCAGGTGTTTCGCAACTGAAGAGCCGCTGCGTCCACGCCGCAGGTCAGCGCATCCGGCCCTTGGCGCCCTTGTCCGGGGTGGCCATCGGGCTGCGGGACTCGGTCGCCTTGGTCGCCGAGGCGCGCTCCGGAGACGACTTGGCCGAGCGCGAGTTGCTGGCGCCCCTGCCGCTGCTGGCGGCGCTGCCGCGATCGCCGGGGCTGCGGCTGGAAGAAGAGGGGCCCGACTTGCTGGAAGACGATTTCACGGCGTGCTCCTGAAGTGGATGGGGACTCCGATCGTCTGCGGCGCGCCCCGACCCGCCAGTCGCTCGATTCGCATGCTGGTGTAGGAGGGAGTCAGGGGTCAGGGGCCAGGGTTCCCCGAGCCCTGACCCCCAGTCCCCAGCCCCTCACTGTCCTCCCCATCCATCTCGCGCACCGCCGCCTGCATCAACCCTCGCATCCACTGGATGCCCGGGTCGTTGGTTCGGTACTTGTGCCACTGGAGCGTCTGGGTCATGGCAGGCATGTCGAAGGGCGGAGGGTGCACCACCAGGGGCAGCGTGCGCGCCGCCAGCCGGGCCAATCGGGTGTGCACGGTGGCGATGCGGTCGGTCCCCACCACCAGGGCGGGCGTGACGGCGAAGCTGTAGCTGCGCACGTCCACGCGCCGGGCCACGCCGTGGCGCCTGGTGAACGATTCCTCGAACGCCGGCTGGCCCACGTTGGCCGGTTGCATCACCACGTGACCCGCGTCCAGGTAGCGCTCCAGCGTCAGCTGCCCTTGCGCCAGCCGGCTGCCGCTCCACACCACGCAGCAGAAGCGCTCGTCGAACAGCGCCTGCGTCGGGTGCTCGCCCGAGCAGTAGTCGCCGGGCAGCACCAACAGGTCGACCTCGCCGCGCTCCAGGGCACGGGACGGGTTCTCGACCTGGGGCAACAGCGCGAATCGCACGTGCGGCGCCTCGATAGCCGCCCGCGCCAGCACGTGCGGCATCAGAACCGACAGCGTGTAGTCGGAGATGAAGAACCGGAACTCGCGCTGCTCGCGCGCCGGCACGAACTGCGGCTGTGCCACGATGGAGTGGTCCACCCGCAGCAGCACATCGCGCACCGCGTCGCGCAGCACCTCGGCCCGCGGCGTCGGCTCCATCCGCCTGCCCACCTGCACCAGCAGTTCATCCTCGAAGTAATCGCGCAGCCGGGCCAACGCGTTGCTCATCGCGCTCTGGCTCATGTGCAGCCGCTCGGCCGCGCGGCTGATGCTCGCCTCGTCCAGCAGCGCGTCCAGCGCCACGAGCAGGTTCAGGTCTAGTTTGTTGAAGCGCATGGACGTGCCTCAGGGTTTCCCCTCGATCTATTTGCCGCATCGAATCGATGCATGGAGCGAAACCATTTTTCAGGAGGCTCGGGGCTGCCTATTCTCCGGCCACTTTCAACCGGAGACGCTGCTTGTTCCGCTACTTTCCCACCAACTACGTCTGGAACCTCTCGGTCGACCTGGCCATCGAGATGGGTGCCCGCATCGGCGAGATCGAGATCATGTGCGCGCCCCTGATGGAGGCGTCCAGGCAACCCGATGCCGCAGGCACCCGCGCCTTCCGCGAGACCTGGTCGCGCATGGCGGACCGGTTGTGCGAGCTGGCCGGGGAAGACCAGTCGCGCGGCTGGATGCTCTCGGCGGGCGAGAAGTACAACCGTGCCGCCACCTACCTGCTGACCTGCGAGCGCCTGCAGGCGCACGACGCGCCGGGCCGCATCGAGCTGTACCGGCGCAGCCTGGACCTCTTCGACCAAGGCGTGCGCCTGTCGCGCGAGAACTGCGAGCGCGTCGAGATCCCCTACGAGGGCAAGCACCTGTTGGCGCTCTATGTGCGGGCCGAGGGCGTGCGGGGCCGCGCGCCCGTCCTGGTGCAGGTCAACGGCCTCGACTCGACCAAGGAAATGAAGTACCGCGTGGGCCTGCCGATGTGGCTGGCCCGGCGCGGCGTGTCCTCGCTGATCGTGGACCAACCAGGCACCGGCGAGGCGCTGCGGCTGCAGGGCCTGACCGCCCGTTTCGACAGCGAGCACTGGGCCAGCCGCGTGGTCGACTGGCTGGAGCAACGCGATGAGGTGGACCCCAAGCGCATCGGCCTGGAAGGCGTGTCCCTGGGCGGCTACTACTGCCCGCGAGCCGTGGCCTTCGAGCCGCGCTTCGCCTGCGGGGTGTCCTGGGGCGCCAACCACGACTGGCGCGACGTGCAGAAGAAGCGCCTGGAACGCGAAGGCGACTTCCCCGTGCCGCACTACTGGGCCCACGTGCAGTGGGTCTGGGGCGCCAAGGACCTGCCCGACTTCATGCGCATCGCCGAGAACGTGCACCTGGACGGCATCCTGGACCGCATCCGGGTGCCCTTCCTGGTGACACACGGCGAGAAGGACTCGCAGATCCCGCTGAAGTGGGCGCACCGCACCTACGAGCAGTTGGTCAACAGCCCCAAGCGCGAGCTGAAGGTCTTCACCGAGCGCGAGGGCGGCGTGCAGCACTCCAGCTTCGACAACAGCATCAACGCCGGCCAGTACATCGCCGACTGGGTGGCCGAAACCCTCCAGGCCAGGACCGCCTGAACATTCCAAAGGACACGCCATGAATCCGTTCAACATCCTCGGCCCCGACGGCCTGGTCTTCGGCGTCGATGACGCCGCCGCCTGCGCCCAGTACCTCACCGACTACGGCTTGAAGCCCGTGGGCGACAACCGCTTCGAGGGCCTGGACGGCACCTACGTGCAGATCGCCGCCAAGGACGATGCCTCGCTGCCGCCGGCACTGGGCACCGCCAGCATGCTGCGCAAGACCATCTATGGCGTGGCCGACCGCGCCACGCTCGACGCCATCGCCGCCGAGCTGCAACGCGACCGCGAGGTGAAGCAATTGCCCGACGGCTCGCTGGAGGCGGTGGACGACATGGGCTTCGTGCTGGGCTTCCAGCTCACGGTGCGGCGCCCGCTGCAATTGCCCGCCGAGACCGTGAATGCGCCCGGCGCGGCGCCGCAGCGCCCGGTGAACGTGCGGGCCGTGCAGGACGAGATGACGGCCCTGCCGCGCACGCTGTCGCACGTCGTGTACTTCGTGCCGGACGCGGCCAAGGCCGAGGCCTTCTACACCCGCCTGGGCTTCGTCTGCACCGACCGCTTCATCGGCGCCGGCCCCTTCCTGCGCCCGGCGGGAACGCTCGACCACCACACGCTTTTCATGATCCAGACGCCGCCGCACATGAAGGGCTGCGAGCACTTCACCTTCCACATGGGCGGGCCCACCGAGGTGATGCTGGCCGGCACACGCTTCGTGAACAAGGGCTACCAGTCGTTCTGGGGTCCGGGCCGGCACAAGTTCGGCTCCAACTGGTTCTGGTACTTCAACAGCCCGCTGGGTTGCCACGTCGAGTACGACGCCGACATGGACCTGCACGATGGCCAATGGACCGCGCGCGAAGCCGCCATGGGCGCGGACGCGTCGCAGCTGTTCCTGTTCCAGCACCGCGACAAGTGGGCGCCCGGCGGCCCGCCCCCCGGCGCCCAGCGCGTGGCGGTCGACCACTGATCGCGAGCGAGGACATGAACGCGCACGTGCGGCTGTGCCACGCCGACGAGGTGCCCGAAGGCAGCTCGCGCGGCTTCGATCCGGCGGGGTCGGGCCGCGACGCGCTGTTCGTGGTGCGCCGGGCGAGCCGGGTGCATGCCTGGCTGGACGCCTGCCCGCACTGGCGCGGCGCCCCCATGGCCTGGCGCAAGGACGCCTACCTGAGCGGCGACCGCACTGCCATCGTGTGCGCGGCGCACGGCGCGCGCTTCGACATCGCCAGCGGCCTGTGCACGCTGGGGCCGTGCCTGGGCCAGTCGCTCACCCGCGTGCCCCTGATCGAGAACGAATCCGGCGAGCTGCTCGTCCAGCTACCCCTTCCCACCTTCGAGGAGACAAACCCATGAACCCCACCACCAGCCGCATCCTCGTCATCGGCGGCGGCTTCTCCGGCATGGCCGCGGCCATCGCCCTGCGCCGGCGCGGCTTCGCCGTGGACCTGTGCGAGATCGATCCCGGCTGGCGCTCGTACGGCGCCGGCATCAGCCTGGGCGGCGCCACGCTGCGCGCCTTCCGCCAGCTGGGCATCCTGGACGCCTTCCTGGCGCAGGGCCACGCCGGCGACGGCGTCGACATCCTCGCGCCCACGGGCCAGAAGATCACCACGCTGCCGACGCCGCGCCTCGCCGGACCCGACGTGCCGGGCGGCGGCGGCATCATGCGACCGGTGCTGGCCAAGCTCATGGCGGAAGCCACCCGCGCCAGCGGCACGCAGGTCCACCTGGGTTGCAGCTTCCAGGAGATCGTGCAGGACGCGGAGGGTGTCGAGGTGGTGTTCACCGACGGCCGCCGCCAGCGCTACGACGCCGTCATCGGCTCGGACGGGCTGTACTCGAAGATGCGACAACACCTGTTCCCGGAGGCGCCCAAGCCCCGCTACGTGGGCCAGGCGGTCTGGCGCGCGGTGCTGCCGCGCCCCGCCGAGGTGACGAACGCGATGATGTGGGTAGGACCCAAACTCAAGGCGGGCCTGAACCCGGTGTCGGGCGAGGCGATGTATCTCTTCCTCACCGAGGACCGGCCGGCCAACGAGCACATCGACCCCGCGCAGTTCGCACCCAGGCTGCGCGAGCTGCTGTCGACGTTTCCCGCGCCCTTGCTGCAGCAGGTGCGCGAACAGATCGGACCGCAGTCGCAGATCGTCTTCCGGCCGCTCGAATCGCTGCTGCTGCCGCGACCCTGGCACCGTGGCCGGGTGATCCTGATCGGCGACGCGGTGCATGCCACCACGCCGCACCTGGCCTCGGGTGCCTGCATCGGCATCGAGGACGCGCTGGTGCTGGCCGAAGAACTGGCCCGGGCCGAGAACGTACCCGCCGCGCTGTCGGCCTTCGAGAACCGCCGCTGGGAGCGCTGCCGCATGGTGGTCGAGAACTCCGGCCGCCTCTGCGACCTCGAGATCCAGGGCGGCGACAAGGCCGAGCACGCGCAGGTCATGCGCGAGTCGCTGATGGCGCTGGCCCAGCCGATCTGAGTCCAACACCCCTAGGAGACAACTCATGCAATTCCTTCAAATGCTGCCCGCACCGCGCACGCTGCTGGCCACCACCCTGGCGCTGGCCACTCCGTTGATGGCCAGCGCGCAGGCGCAGGCCAACTGGCCCGTCAAGCCGATCCGCATCGTCGCGGCGTACGCACCCGGTGGTGGTCCCGAGCGCGTGATCCGCACCATCGCCGACGGCATGGGCAAGCGACTGGGCCAGCCGGTGATCATCGAGTACAAGCCCGGCGCGTCCGGCAACATCGGCTTCGCCGAGGTGGCCCGTGGCCAAGCGGATGGCTATACCTGGGTGACCTCCACCGACACCACCTGGACCATCAACCCGCACATCTACAAGAACACCGGCTTCAAGCAGGCCGACGTCGTGCCGGTGAGCCTGATCTCCAGCCTGAGCCTGGTGCTGGCCTGCCATCCGTCCAGCGGCGTGAAGACGGCGCAGGACCTGGTCGCGCGCGCCAAGTCCGGCAAGCCCATGGCCTTCGCTTCCACCGGCACGGGCGGCTCGGCCCACGTGACCATGGCGCGAATGATGGAAGCGGGCAGGTTCGAGATGACGCACGTGCCCTACCGCGGCCCCGGCCCGGCGGTGGCCGACCTGATCGGCGGCCAGGTCGATTGCTCCTTCCTGCCGGCCTCCACCGTGCAGGAGCACATCAAGTCCGGCCGCCTGAACGGCGTGGCCGCCGCCACCCGGTACCGGCCTGCTTCGCTGCCGGACGTGCCCACGCTGGCCGAGCAGGGCTTCAAGGACTTCGACGCCACTTTCTACGTGGGCTTCTTCGCCCCGCGCGGCGTGCCGGCCGAGATCCGCACGCGCTTCGAGAACGCGCTGGCCGAGACCATCCGCACGCCCGAAGTGCTGGAGGCTTTCGCGGGCAACGCCAACCGGCCCGAGGGCATGACGGCCGACGCCTCGCTCAAGGAACTGCAGCGCCTGTCCGACCAATGGCAGGGGCTGGTGCGCCGCCTCAACGTCAACCTGGAGTGATGCGATGAACCCAATCCGTAACCTGCTGGCGGTGACGCTCGCCGTGGCCGCTCCGCTGGCCGCTCTTGCGCAAACGACGCCGAACTGGCCCAGCAAGCCGATCCGCCTGATCGCCCCCTACGCACCGGGTGGCGGGCCCGAGCGGGTGATCCGCACCATCTCCGACGGTCTGTCCAAGCGCCTGGGTCAGCCCGTAATCATCGAATACAAGCCCGGCGCCGGCGGCAACATCGGCTTTGCCGATCTCGCGCGCTCCGCCCCCGACGGCCATAGCTGGCTGATCGGTCCGGACACCACCTGGACCATCAACCCCGCCATCTACAAGAACGTCGGTTTCAAGACCAGCGAAGTGGTGCCCACCAACCTGGTCTCCAGCCTGATCTTCGTGTTGGCTTGCCACCCGTCGACGCAGGTGAAGTCGGCGCAGGACGTCGTCCAACGCGCCAAGGCCCAGCCCATGAGCTTCGCCAGTAGCGGCGCCGGATCGCCCGCGCACGTGACCATGGAACTCATGATGGAGCGCGCTGGATTCAGGATGACCCACGTGCCCTACCGGGGCCCGGCGCCGGCCGTGCAGGACCTAATCGGCGGGCAGGTGGACTGCGCCTTCCTGCCGGCGTCCACGGTCCAGGAGCACGTGCGGGCTGGCCGTCTTCTTGGCGTCGCCACCTCGACCCGCGAGCGCGTGAGCACCATGCCGCAGATCGCCACCCTGCAGGAGCAGGGCTTCAAGGATTTCGAAGTCAACTTTTACGTGGCCATGTTCGGTCACCGCGCAGTGCCGGCGGACGTCCAGGCGAGATTCCAGAAGGCGCTTGACGAGACCATCCGGACGCCCGAAGTAAACGAGGCCTTCTCGGCCAACGGCAACAAGCCGGAAGGCACCACGCCGGAAGCGGCCCAAAAAGAGCTGCAGCGCGTATCGGCGCAATGGCAAAGCGTGCTCAAGCGCCTGAACCTTGCGCTCGATTGAGAAAGCTTGAGAACGCGATGAGCACACGCCCGAACTTCATCTTCATCCTGGCCGACGACCTGGGCTGGGCCGACCTGGGCTGCACCGGCGCGCGCGACGTGATGAACCAGCCCGTCGATGTGTCGCCCAACCTCGACCGGCTGGCCGCGCAAGGCCTGCGCTGCACCCACGGCTACTCGAATTCGGCGGTGTGTTCGCCGACGCGCTTCGCGCTGATGACCGGCCGCTGGCAGTACCGCCTGCGCGGAGCGGCCGAGGAACCCATCGCCAATGCCAAGGGCGACAAGATCCTGGGCCTGCCGCCCGAGCATCCGAGCCTGCCGTCCCTGCTGGGACAAGCCGGCTATCGCACGGCGCTGGTGGGCAAGTGGCACCTGGGCTACCCCCCGCACTTCGGCCCGCGGCTGTCGGGCTACCAGGAGTACTTCGGCTTCCACTCCGGCGGTGTCGACTATTTCGCGCACACCGGCCCGCGTGGCGGGCACGACCTCTGGGACAACGAGACCGAAGTCCAGCGCGAGGGCTACATGACCGACCTGCTGAGCCGGCGCGCGGTGGACTTCGTCGAGCGGCAATCGGGCGAACAGCCCTTCCTGCTGAGCCTGCACTACAGCGCGCCGCACTGGCCCTGGCTCACCCGCGACGACGCCGAGGAATCCCGACGCACCGCCACCCACGGCGTCCACACCGACGGCGGATCGCTGGCGACCTATCACCGCATGATCCATCACATGGACGAGGGAATCGGCTGGTTGCTGGACGCGCTGGAGCGCAAGGGGCTGGCCGAGGACACGCTGGTGGTCTTCACCAGCGACAACGGCGGCGAACGCTTCTCCAACGTCTGGCCTTTCGCGGGCCAGAAGATGGACCTGCTCGAAGGTGGCATCCGCGTGCCGCTGATCGCCCGCTGGCCGGCGCGCATCGCGGCGGGGCAGGTGAGCGACTGCCCCAGCCTGACCATGGACTGGACCGCCACCATGCTGGCCGCGGGCGGGGCCGGGATTCCCGCGTCGCATCCGCTGGACGGGGTGGACCTGCAGCCGCTGTTCGCCGATGCCGCCTGGCGTCGCCCGGGCGTGCTGGCCTGGCGCATGAAGCACCGGGGCCAGCGGGCGCTGGTGCAGGACGGCTGGAAGTACCTGCACATGGATGGCATCGACTACCTGTTCAACCTGAACGTGGACGCGCGGGAGCGCGCCAACCTGGCCCGGCGCGAGCCCGGACGGCTGGCAACCCTCAAGGCGTTGTGGGAGTCCTGGAACGACGAGTTGCCGCCGATCCCGGAGGACGCGAAGGCCTACGGCGGCTTCTCGGCGCAGGAGATTCCGCGCGGGACGTTCTAGCCTGCGGCTCGACACGCCGCTGATTCACGCAAGATCACACCTCATGAAACTCGCAAGCCTCAAGAACGGCGGCAAGGACGGCCGCCTGGTCGTCGTCTCGCGCGACCTGCAGCGCGCGGCCGACGCCCGCGACATCGCGCCCACGCTCATCGCGGCCATCGAATCCTGGGACCGCACGGCCCCGCGCCTGCAGGCGCTCTATGAACAGTTGAACGCCGGGCACGTGCCATCGACACCCTTCGATCCGCGCCAGGCCGCCGCCCCGCTGCCGCGCGCGCCCCAGTGGTGCGACGCCTCGGCCTTCCTCAACCACGGCGAGCTGATGCAGCAGGCCTTCGGCTTGCCACCCATCCCCGAGGTGCAGACCGTGCCGCTGATGTACCAGGGCGGCTCGGACGACCTGCTCGGCCCCTGCGACGACGTGCCGCTGCCGGACGAGGCGCACGGCATCGACTTCGAGGGCGAGTTCGGCGTCATCGTCGACGACGTGCCCATGTCCTGCAGCGCCGCCCAGGCGCGCGGCCGCATCCTGCTGCTGGTGCAGATCAACGACGTGAGCCTGCGCGCCATGGCCCCGTTCGAGATGAAGCGCGGCTTCGGGTTCTTCCATGCCAAGCCCTCGTCCAGCTTCGCGCCGGTGGCGGTCACGCCCGACGAGATCGGCGACGCCTGGCAGGACACGCGCGTCAGCCTGGACCTCGCCATCGAACTGAACGGCGCTTGGTTCGGCAACCCGAACGGGCGCGAGATGAACTTCGGCTTCGATCAGCTCATCGCGCACGCGGCCACCACCCGCCGCCTCTCGGCCGGAACGATCATCGGCTCGGGCACGGTGTCCAACGCCGGCGGGCAGAAAGGCTCGGCCTGCATCGCCGAACGCCGCGCCATCGAAGCCATCGCCGGCGGCGCACCGGCCACGCCCTTCATGAAGTTCGGCGACCGCGTCCGCATGGAGGCGCGCTCGGTCGGCGGCCCGGTGTTCGGCGCCATCGACCAGCGCATCGTGCCCGCACGCCGGCCCGATTGAGGCCGCCGCCATGACCCGCCCGACTTCCCGCCACGCCCCGCGCGCCGCCGCGATCCTCAAGGACTGACATGCGCGTCCTGGTCACCGGCGCGGCCGGCTACATCGGTGCCACCCTGGTCGCGCTGCTGCGCGAGACCGGCCAGGTGGCGGGTCGTCGCGTCGAGGCGCTGGCGCTGCTGGACCGGCAGTTGCCGGAGGCGGGCGACCTATCCATCGCCGGCGACATCGCGTCGCCCGAGGTGCTGCGGCGGGTGGCCGACTTCGCGCCGGACGTGTGCTTCCATCTCGCTGCCCTCCCCGGTGGGGCGTCCGAGGCCGACTACGAGGCGGGGCGGCGCATCAACCTGCTGGGTACGCTCGGCCTGCTCGAGACGCTGGCCGGCGAGCGGGCACCGGTGGTGGTGTACGCGAGCACCATCGCCGTCTACGGCACGGCCTTGCCGGCGCTCGTCGATCCGTCCACGCCGCTGCGTCCCCCCATCACCTACGGTGCGCACAAGCTGGCCTGCGAGGTCCTGCTGGCCGACTTCTCGCGCCGGGGGCTGCTCGACGGTCGCTCGCTGCGCCTGCCTGGCATCGTGGCGCGCCCGAGCAGCGGGCCGGGGCTGGCCTCGGCCTTCATGAGCGACGTGATCCGCGCGCTGGCCGCAGGCCAGCCCTACACCTGCCCGGTCTCCGCGCAGGCTACCGCCTGGTGGATGTCGGCGCGTCGCTGCGCCGAGAACCTGGTGCATGCCGCCGGCATGGACCTGGCCGGCAGTGACCCGCGCCGCGCCTGGCCGTTGCCGGTCTTGCGGCTGTCGCTCGCCGACGTGGTGGCGACCGGCATCGAGCTGTTCGGCACCGACCGCGCAGGTCTGGTCCGCTTCGAGGCCCAACCGGCCGTCGAGGCGGTGTACGGGCGCTATCCGGTGCTGGATGACTCCGCATCCCGTGCGCTGGGGCTGCGTGACGATGGCAGTGCGCGGGAGCTGTTGCAGCGGGCCTTGCGAGGCCTGAGCTGCGCACCGTCGCGCCAGGCGGAGCCGCCGCGTTCGTGAAGGCCTCGCAGCCGTTGGGGCGGCTTCGGCCGGGCTCGGCCTTGGCAAACCCCGGGTGTTAGCATCCCCGTCGCCCATGAAAGCCGAACCGACCCCCTCCACCCTTGCGCACCCGGCGGATGACGGCACGCCCGTGTCGGTGAAGATCCGCGAACGCGTGCGCGCGGCGCGCAAGCGCTTCCACGCCAACGACAACATCAGCGAGTTCATCCAGCCGGGCGAGCTGGAAGCGCTGCTGGACGAAGTCGAGATCAAGATGCAGGGCGTGCTCGACAGCCTGGTGATCGACACCGAGAGCGACCACAACACCAACGACACCGCGCGCCGGGTCGCCAAGCTCTACGTCAACGAAGTGTTCCGCGGCCGCTACACCAAGGCCCCGGCCATCACCGAATTCCCCAACGCCGAGCACCTGAACGAGCTGATGATCGTCGGGCCGCTCACCGTGCGTTCGGCCTGCAGCCACCACTTCTGCCCGGTCATCGGCAAGGTCTGGATCGGCGTCCTGCCCAACGAGCACACCAACGTGATCGGCCTGTCCAAGTACGCGCGGCTGGCCGAGTGGGTGATGGGGCGGCCGCAGATCCAGGAAGAAGCCGTGGTGCAGCTGGCCGACCTGATCATGGAGCGCACCCAGCCCGACGGATTGGCCATCGTGATGGAGGCCAGCCACTACTGCATGGCCTGGCGCGGCGTGAAGGACATGGACAGCAAGATGATCAACTCGGTCATGCGCGGTGTGTTCCTCAAGGACCCGGCGCTGCGCCGGGAATTCCTGGCCCTGATTCCCAGGTCTTGAGTTTCAAGTCGGAACCCGATCTCATGCTGGTGCGTCTTCTCTATTGCAGCCGGGCCGTCGATGCGAGCCCCGAGGTCATCGAATCCATCCTGCACCAGGCCCGGCAGCACAATCCGGTCAGCGGCATCACCGGCATCCTGTGCTATGGCGGCGGCATCTTCCTGCAGGCGATCGAAGGCGGTCGCATGGCGGTGTCCGACCTCTATGGGCACATCCAGAAGGATCCCCGCCACAAGGACGTGGCCCTGCTGCATTTCGAGGAAATCAGCGAGCGTCGCTTCAGCGGCTGGACCATGGGCCAGGTCAACACGACCAAGGTCAACCAGTCGATTCTGCTGAAGTACTCCGAAAAGCCCGAGCTCGACCCGTATTCGGTGTCGGGGCGGGTGTCGCTCGCACTCCTCGAAGACCTCATGTCCACCGCCGCCATCTGCGGGAGGGCTTGAGGGGGCTCCAGCCACCTGCTGCGCGGGCCGATTTCGCGCCTGCGCTTCTCGCCGTACCGAAGTACGGCTGCGGTGCTCGGCGCGCGCTAGGCCCGCTCGCTGCGGTGGCTGGATACCCCCAGTGGCGTGGTTGGCTCGCTCGTGAACTCATCACTCGTTGGCTGCGATTTTTCGAGCAGCCCTACTTCACGTAAACCCATCGTGCTCGCGCATGGCGCGCGGCGGGGCGACGTGGTGGCGCTCTCGTCGATCGAGGCGCTGCCCACGTTGGCCGCGTTTGGCGAATGGCTGCGCAAGCCGGGGCCCTGGGTGGGTGGGTTCGACTTTCCGTTCGGGCTGCCGCGCGAGCTGGTGGAGCACCTGGGGTGGCCCCTGGAGTGGCAGGCCTGCATGGCGCATTACGCGGGGCTGAGCCGCGACGAGATCCGCGAGATCTTCCGGGCCTTTTGCGACGGGCGACCCGCCGGGGGCAAGTTCGCGCATCGGGCCTTCGACCGGCGGGCGGGGTCGAGTCCGTCGATGAAATGGGTCAATCCGCCGGTGGCGTGGATGCTGCACGCGGCCGTTCCGTTGCTGTTGGCAGCGGGCGTGGACCTGCCGGGGCTGCGACCAGGCGATCCGGCGCGGGTGGCGCTGGAGGCGTATCCGGGCTTGCTGGCGCGCGAGTTGATCGGGCGGCGCAGCTACAAGAGCGACGACCGGGCGCGGCAGACGCCCGACCGGCTGATCGCGCGCAAGGACCTGCTGGCGCGCCTGGAGACGGGGCAGACGCGGCTCGCGCTGCGGCTGAAGCTCACGCATCCGCAGCGCGACGCGCTGGTGGACGACGCCTCGGGCGACCGCATCGACGCCGTGCTGTGCCTGGTGCAGGCGGCGTGGGCCGAGCGCGAGGGCCCGCCCGGCTGGGGCCTGCCGCCGGACCTCGATCCCCTGGAGGGCTGGATCGTCTCCGCGTAAGCGTGTCCTGAAGCTACGATGGCGCCCGCATGACTTCCCATCGTCCCAAGATCGGCCTGGCCCTGGGCAGCGGCTCGGCCCGAGGCTGGTCGCACATCGGCGTGCTGCGCGTGCTGGAGCGCGCCGGCTTCGTGCCCGACATCGTCTGCGGCACCTCCATCGGGGCCCTGGTGGGCGCGGCCTATGCCGCCGGCCAGCTCGACCGGGTCGAGGCGTGGGCACGCAGCCTGACCTGGCCAGCGGTGGTCAAGCTGCTGGACTTCACCACGGTCACGGGCGGGCTGATCCAGGGCGGCCGGCTGCTGGCGTTCTTTCGCAGCCACTTCGAGGACCGCGAGATCACGCAGCTGCCCGTGGCCTTCGGCGCGGTGGCCACCGAGCTGCTCACCGGCCGCGAGCTGTGGCTGCGCGAGGGCTCGGTGGTGGATGCGGTGCGCGCGTCCATGGCCCTGCCGGGGCTGTTCCTGCCGGCGCAGGTCGACGGGCGGCTCATCGTCGACGGCGGCCTGGTGAACCCGGTCCCGGTGTCCCTGTGCCGTGCCATGGGCGCCGACGTGGTGGTGGCCGTGGACCTGAACTGGGACCTGATCGGACGGCACCTCGAGGGCGATGGCGCGGATCCGGCGCCCCCCGCGGGCCTGCTGGGTTGGCTGCCGCGGGGTTTGGGCCGGCTGCGCAGCGGTCCCGGGGCCTCGGCGCTCTCGATGTTCGACGTGCTGGGCGTGAGCCTGAACATCATGCAGGTGCGTATCACCCGCAGCCGGCTGGCGGGCGAACCGGCCGACGTGATGATCCGCCCGCGCGTGTCCGACCTCGGCCTGATGGATTTCCACCGCGCCGATACCGCCATCGCGGCCGGCGAGGCAGCCACCGAGGACGTGCTGCGCGAGCTGGCGCAGGTGCTGGGGCCGCGCTTGCCTCTTCGATGAACCGCCTTCACACCGCCCACTTCGTGCCGCTGCTGCGCCTTGTCTGCGCAGCGGCCGCCGCGTGGCCGCTCACGCACGGCGCCGCAGCCGAACCGGCGCCCCCTTGCGAGCAGCTGCCCTTGAGCGTTCCGTCGCTCCTGCAGACGGTGGCCGAGGCGCGGCCCTCTTTACGTTGGGAAGGCGACCCCGCGCGCACTTACCGCCTGCAACTGGCCGTTGTCCTGCCCGAGTCCCGCATCCTTGCCGCGCACGATGTGCAGGTGAGCGGCACCGAGTGGCGCCTGCCGGCGGACGTGCCCGCGTCGCGCGCGGCCATCAAGGCGCTGGTCAGCAGCAATTGCCCGGCGCTCGGCGCCCAGGACTTGCATGCGCGGGGTGCGGTGTTCTTCGTCGATCGCCGCGTCGGCTGCGAGCTCGGGGCACATGGTCTGCGGCGCGCGCAGGCCGGGCTGGCCTGGCAAGCCGTCGCCGGCGCACAGCATTACCGCGTTCGATGGTGGCGGGCCGACGGCGGCACCTTGCCGCTGCTGCTCGGCGAGCAGGACCTGCCGGCCCACCAATTGGCGGTGTCGCCGGCTCACGCACAGGCGCAGGTCGCCACCGTGCAGCCCTGGTGCGACGGCATCGGCGGGGTACCTGCTGCCGTGAGCTGGGGTACGCCGTAGGCCCGGCCACGCGCTCACATCCGGCCCACCACCTCCTGCCCCACCGCCTGTCCCAGCCGCAGGCCCTCCTCGTTGTCGCAGCGAAAGTGGATGCCGCCCCAAAGGCGTGATTCAGCCGCTTCCCGCGCCCGGGCATGGAACCAGGCGGCGCGTTGCGGCAGGAAGAAGGCGAGCACCTGTGCCGCAGCGGCCGAGGCGCAGGCATGCCCCGACACATAGCCGGGAAAGCCGGGCGTGACCAGCAGCGGCTCGAAAGCGGGATCGAGCTCGCGCCGAATGGCCGTGATCGGGCGCTCGCTCCATTCGCGCATCTTCACGCGCCAGCAGGCCACGAGTGCGTCGTGCAGCGCCACGGCCGTGCCTGCCAGGACCTGCAGCATCGTGAAAGGCGCTGCGGCGTCCAGCTCCTGCAGGGCCAGGTCCATCCATACGCCGGGCGGCGTCACCGAACCGGCGTCCAGGTGCCAGGCGTGGGCCAGCCGCACCTGTTCGGCCGTCAGGCGTGTGCGGACCTCCAGCACTTCCAGCGTCTCGCGTCGGTGGGTCTCGGTGCCAGGCCGGGGAGGGGGAGGCGGCGCGTACCGCGCGGCGGCAGGGGCAACCCACGGCCGCCACTCGCCGGCCAGACCTTCGGCGGGGTTGGCGGCGTACAGCGGCCAGGCAGGTTGCCATGCGCCGGCAAACTCCGCCGGCCGCCGGTTCGGGGGCCACACGCGCCCGGAGCCGTCGCCCAGGCTCCGGGCCACCAGGGCCTGTGCCACCGAGCGGCCGTTCTCCGCAGCCGCGGTCCGGCCCGAGGCGAGGGCCGCGTAAGCGGCTTCGAAGCGGCCTTCGGCCTCCGTCGGATAGAGCTGCGCCAGCACCCCTGAAGCCGCGCGCTGGGCGGCACCCTCGGCCTGGGCGGCGTCACCCCCGGTCGCGTGCGCCGCGGCCACCCAGGCATCGTGCAGCGCGACTTGCACGTAGGCCCATGCTCGGGCCGCCCGCAAGGGGTTTTGCTGGTACTTGACCACCAACTGCTGCACGGCGCGCGTCCAGGCTCGCAGGCGTCGCGCAGCCCGCACCTGCTCCGGGTCGCTTGCGCCGGCAGGAACATGCGACCGCGCGGGGCCTTGAGGTGACACCGGCGCGAACCAGGCGTGTGGAGTCGTCTGGCGAATGGGTGTCGCACCGGCGTCGCTCCGCGCGTGCGGCAGCAGGGCCGCGCCCACGACCGCCAGCACGCCGCGTCGCCGCATGTGCGCTGCAAGTGGATCGATGACGGACATACAACCCTTTGTTAGCTTTTCCGTTTGGTGACTGATAACCAAATGCTACATTCGCCGCCTTTGTTCAGCTACCAGGGGGAGTCGTGCTCGGCACGCGCAAGAGATCAGCCGCACGGCTTGCCAGCACCGCGACCGCGGTGCTCGGGGCATTGCTCTTGGCATTGCTGCTGGACAGCTCGCTCGCCCGAGCGGCCCAGGAAGCTTTTCAGTACGACCCTCTCGGACGTCTCGTCCGGCACATCGACGGCGCGGGCCAGGCAACCGACTACACGTACGACCCGGCCGGCAACATCCTCGCCGTGACCCCTGCCGGCCGACCCGGGCCGGCCCAGGCGCCGGTGTTGGCGGTGGTCACGCCCTCTCGCCTGCGCCAGGGAGACCGAAGCGCCTTGACGATCACCGGCACGCGGCTGGCAGCCGGCAACCTCTCCGTCCCACACCCCGGCCTGCGCATTTCCCAACTGCGCCAGGGTGCGGGCGAACTTCGATTCGATCTCGCAGTCGATCCGACCGTCCCCGTCGGATGGCACCTGCTCCACTTCACCAACGCACAGGGCAGCAGCCGGGTCGCCGTGCAAGTGAGTCCGCCGCTGCCCCGGCTGTCGGTCGAACCCAGCCCGCTGGCCCTTCCGCCAGACGATGCCCCGCGTGCGATCACCGTGCGCCTCTCCGGCGCGGACGACGTGGCGCACGAGGTCGCCGTGGTCAGCTCCGACGCGGCCCGGCTCGCGGTCGATTCGCCGCAACTGGTTCTGGCGCCTGGCCAGACCCAGGCGCAGTTGAGGGTGCGTCCGCGCGCCGCTGGTTTCGCCGAGCTGCGCCTGAGCTCGGCCACGCTGTCACCCGTCTCCGTGCCGGTCTTCCTCACGGCCGACTTCCGTGGCGTGAACACCAGCCAGGCGGCGCCGGTGGGCATTCGCGTCGGTGAGCCGTCCGCCGACACCGCCGTCCGGACCACCACCTCCTTCCATGCCGCCCCGGTGGGCATCGCGCTCGGGTCCGTCCTCACCGGCGTTGCCCCGGCCGCCGTGGCCGCCGGCAGCAGCCAGTCGATCACGCTCAGCGGCGTGGCGCTGCCCGACGACCTGCGCGTGATCCTGTCGCCCGATGCCGGGCTGGTCGCCACCCTGGTGCGCCACTCCCCCGAGCGGGCCCGGCTGCAGCTGATGGCAGATGCCACGGCCGCGCCCGGCCTGCGCCGCCTGCAGCTGACCGACGGCGCCGGCCGCCCGCTGGCCTTGGCCCACCCGGCCCTGGCCGAGTTGCGCGTGACCAGCGGCCAGCCCGCCATCCGTTCGCTCGATCCGCTCTACGCCACGCCCGGCACCACCATGGAGCTGCTGGTGCGTGGGCAGCACCTGCAGGGAGGCCGCCTGTCGCTGGAGCCGGCGCAAGACCTGCACGTGGACAGCGCTCCCCAGGTCAGCGCCGACGGCGGCGAGTTGCGTGCGCGCCTTCAAGTCGGGCCCATGGCGGCGCTCGGCCCGCGCACCGTGCGGGTCCACACCCCGTCGGGGCAGACGCCGGCCGAAGCGGCGCCGGCCAACCAGTTCCAGCTGGTGCAGGCGATCGAACAGGCGGTCACCCCCATCACTTCGCCGCTGGTCGGCCTGCAGGTCGGCGCGGCGGCCGAACCGGGCGCCGTCGCCGATGGCCTGCTTGCCGCACCGGGCGTCGGCCTGAGCGTCGGCCCGGCGGCCTACCGCGTCTCCCCGGCCGTGGGCGTGCGCGGTACCACGCTCACCCTGGTGGTCCACGGCGAAGGCCTGCAGGCGGTCACCGGTGCCTCGCTCCTGCCGGCCGAAGGCATCAGCCTGCAACCGCCGCAGGTGCAGCCCGACGGGCGCGAGCTGCGTCTCCAAGTCGCCATCGATGAAGCCGCAAGCCTGGGCCCGCGCCGCGTGCGGCTGCAAACCGCCACCGGAGCCCTGTGGTTCGCAAGGCCAACGGGCGACCAGTTCCTGGTGGCCGCGCCGCTGCCGGAGCTGCATTCGGTCGCCCCGCAGGTGCTGGTGGCAGGGCAGGGCGTGCGCGTCACCGTGCGGGGCCGTCGGCTGGCCTCGGTCACCGGTGCCAGCGTGCTCCCGGCCGACGGCGTGCTGGCCGCAGGCCCGTTCATCGCCGACGCCGACGGTGCGCAGCTGAGCTTCGAGCTGCGCGTTGCCGCCGGCGCCGCCTCGGGCCCGCGCACCCTGGTGCTGCATGCCCCGGGCGGTGACTCCAGCGCACAGCCGCACCCCGCCAACACCGTGCAAGTGGCGCGCGAAGCCGGGCCCGCGCGCGACGCCATCGCGGCGCCGGCCGTGGGCATCGAGGTGGCGCGGCCCGTCACCCAGGCGGTCAGCGAACCCCGGGCGGTGCATGCATCGGCCGTGGGCGTGTGGCTGACGCCTCCGCCGGCCGACCCCGCGGGGCCGCAGGATGCCTTCGCGCCCGCCGTGGGCTTGGTGGTCGGCACGGCCATCGAACGCATCTCGCCCCAGGCCCCGGACGGGTTGCCGCGCGGCGGCAGCACCATGCTCACCGTGCACGGCTGGGGGCTGGACCGTGTCACCAGTGCTCGCCTGACCGGGCCGGCCGGCTTGACTGCCGGCCCCCATGTCATCGCCACCGATGGCCGCTCCCTGCAATTGCCGGTGCAGGCCAGCGACCAGGCGCCAGCGGCCGCCTTCGGCGTCGAACTGTTCACCGCCGATTCGTTGGCCGGGCGCGTGGCCGCCGTGCACGAATCACAGCGGCTGTTCAGGGTGGGCGGCGCGGTCCAGGCCATAGCCTCGGTCGGCCCCATCGTGCTCGAACCCGGCAAGGCCTACACCCTCACCGTGCGCGGGCTCGGCCTGCGCGACGTCCATGAAGTCTTCGCCGACCCGCCGGCCGGCCTGCGCTTCGGCGATGGCGGCGCCCAGCCCGCGTGGAGCGCCGATGCGCTGGGCGAACAACTCACCATCCCGCTCGTCGTCGATCCGTCCGCCGCGCTGGGCCCGCGGGTCATCCGCCTGCGCACGCCGGGCGCGGTGACCGACGGGGCCAGCCTGCCGGCCACCACCGTCCTCGTCGTTCCGCCCCAGTAGCACGGTTCGCCACTCATTTTTTCTTTTGTTCTTCGTTCCAGGACGCACACCATGAGCCCACTCTCCATCGCCCCCGCCCCGCGCCCGCCGGTCACGCGGCGGGGCCTGATCGCTGCCCTCGCGCTGGCCGCCTGCGCCCCCGCCGCGTTCGCCTTCGACAGCGGCAGCACCGGCGCCGACGGCGCGCTCGCGCCCACCGTCAACACCGTCATTGAGCTGCCCCCCTCGGGCGTGCTGAACTACACCAGCATCAACATCCCCCAGGGTGTCACGGTGAAGTTCAAGCGCAACACGCTGAACACACCGGTGCAGCTGCTCGTGGCCGGCGACGTCACCCTGGCCGGCAGCATCGACATCCGGGGCGAGGACGCGCGGCACTCGGGCACCTATGGCGACGGCAACCTGGCCGATGACGGCATCCCCGGTGTCGGTGGGCCGGGCGGCTTTGATGGCGGACGGGGCGGGCAGGCCGACCAGGCGCAGCAGCCGGCGGTGATCCGGGGCGGCACGGGGCTGGGGCCGGGTGGGGGTCTGGGTGGAATCGAGGGGGCCGATGGCTGCAGCGGGCGCGGTTATCACAAGTTCGTGGGTCTGGGCGCCGGGCATGCGACGGCAGGGAGTGCTGTCGCCGATATGCGCTGGAGATGTGGCTCCAACGCCGACCTGAGCTTCCTGGCGAAGCCCTATGGCTCCAACTTGCTTCAGCCACTGATCGGCGGCTCAGGCGGCGGCGGTGGCCGCGGCGGTGCCAACTACCCCGGCTCAGGCGGTGGCGGTGGCGGCGGGGCGCTGCTCATCGCGGCCTCCGGCACCATCCAACTGGCGGCAAGCAGCTCGATCGACGCCACCGGTGGTGATGCCGGTGGCGTGGGGGGCATCAACGCAGGCGGTGAGGGCGGCGGCGGCTCCGGCGGCGCCGTTCGCCTGGTGGCCAGCCGCATCGCAGGCAACGGCAAGCTGTTCGCCGCTGGCGGCTGCATCAACCAGAACAACAATCGCCGGCAGACGTGCCTGTACCTGCCCAGCTTCAGCGGCTACGGCGGCGCCGCCGGCCGCATCCGCCTCGAAGCGGACAACATCACCTTCAGCGGCACCTCGGACCCCGCCTACACCGCCGACAAACCCGGTCCGCTGTTCCTCGCCAACGTGCCCGCGCTGCGTATCGACACCGTCGGCGGCAAGCAGGTGCCGGCCAACCCGACCGGCCAGGCCGACCTGAGCTTCCCGGCCGACCTGGCCAACCCGGTCACCGTCACCTTCAAGACCATCAACGTGCCCACCGGCAACACCGTTCTGCTGCGTGTGCTGCCGGCCTATGGCCAACCCATCGAAGCGCTCAGCCCGGCCATCGTCGGCAGCGCCGCCGAAGGCAGCGCCAGCGTGCAGGTCACCCTGCCGCCCGGCCCCAGCGTGCTGCAGGCCACCACCACCTACACCGTGGTCGTCGCCGTCGGCGAGGCCCTGTCCCGCTTCGCGAACAACGAGCGCGTCGACAAGGTGCAGCTGATGGCCACGCTGGGCGGCAGCGGCGAAGCCCAGGCGCGCCTCATCACCGTCAGCGGCAAGAGCTTCACCGTGCCGGCCTCCGTGCTGCAGCAGGCCGGCCTGCCGGGCTGATCCGAACGACAACGACAACGACATTCAGCGGGGAAGAAGATGGGCGCAGCATCGGCAGCCGACACGCTTGGGAGGGGAGGGCGCATGCGGGCAGGGGCCGCATCGAGCGCGCACATCGGCGCCCGTGCTGACGACAGGCGCACGCCCATGCATAGCCGCATCACGGGGCTGTGCCGCGTCGTCACGCTGCTGGCCCTGCTGCTGCTGCTCGGCGCCCATGCGCTGGCCGCACCCCGCCTGAACCTTGCCGCCGTGCGCCCCGCCAGCGCCAGCGCCAAGGCCGGCAGCACCCTGGTGCTCGAGGCGCAGGTCGCCCCGGCGGCGCGCGCCGACGGCGTGCTGCGGGTGCAGTCCAGTGACGACGACATCGTGCGCGTGCCGGCCACCGTGCGTTTCACCGCCGGCCAGCGCTACATCCCCATTCCGGTGCAAGCCCGCATGGCCGGGCAGGCCCGCGTCACCGTCAGCGTGGACGGCGCCACCCGCAGCGCCACCGTGCGCGTCGATTCCGCGCCCGCCCGGCTGGTGGGGCTGGAGCCCACCCAGGCGATGCTGCGCGAGGGCGCCTCCGGCCAATGGCGCCTGCGCATCGATCCACCGCAGCCGAACGGCGTCTCGGTCCGCCTGTCCACCGATCCCTCCGCCCTCTTGTCCCTGCCCGCCACCGTCACCGTGCCGGCAGGCCAGGACGCGGCCACCTTCGAGGCTCGCGCGCTGGCCACCGGCACCACGGTCGTGCTTGCGCAGCTGCAGCACGCAGGCACCACCACCCGCGCCTCGGCCCAGGTGCGGGTGGTCCCCGAGCCGGCCCGGCTTTCTGCGCTGCTGCCCGCCACCACGGTGCTGCAGCAGGACGCCAGCATCCAGCTGCGGGTGCGCCTGTCCTCGGCGCAGTCCACGGCTACCGTCGTGTCACTGCGCACCGAGCCCCAGGGCCTGCTGGCCTTGCCCGACACGGTGACCGTGCCGGCCGGTGCCAGCGAAGCCGCCTTCGCCATCGTGGCCCGCGCCATCGGCCATGCCCGCATCGAAGCGCGCCTGCCCGCCGAAGCGGGCGTGCCGGCCGCACCCGCCATCCAGGCCGCCGTGCAGGTGCTGCCCGCGCCCCTGCGGCTGGAGGCCCTGGAGCCCGCCAGCGCCCAGCTGGTCACCGGCGCCCGCCATCGCTTCGAGCTGCGCCTGAGCGCCGCGCCCGGGGCCGGGGCCTCGGTATCCCTCGCCCTGGCGGCGCAGCCGCCTGGGCTGCTCGAGCTACCTGCCGCCGTGGCGGTGCCGGCCGGCCAGGCGCAGCTGTCCTTCGAGGCGCTGGCCCTGGCCCCCGGCCAGGCCGAGATCGTCGCCACCCTGCAGGACGCGGGCAACCTCAGCACCCGCCGGGCCGCCGTGCGCGTGCAGCCGCAGCCGCCCACGCTGGCGGCCTTGTCGCCCGACCCGCTGGGCCTGCAGGAGGGCGCCACCGGCGAGCTTCGCCTGCGCCTGGCGGCCGCCCAGCCGGAGCCCGTGACGGTCACCCTGCAGGCGCAGGACGCCACCGTCGTCCGCGTGCCGCCGCAAATCGTCATCCCCGCCGGCCAGACCGAGCAGCGTGTCGTGCTGGAAGCCCTGCGCGAGGGCGGCAGCGCGGTCTGGGCCCGCGTCGGCCCGTCCGAACATTCCACCCGCGTGCTCGTGGTGGCCCCACCGCCGCGCATCGCCAGCCTGCTGCCGGACGGCCTGTCGCTGGCCAAGGGGCGATTGGGCGTGCTGCGCCTGTCGCTGGACCGAAGCGCCCGTGCCGACCTGGGTGTCGCGCTGGCGGTCAGCCCTGACACCGTGCAGGCGCCCGCCACCGTCACCGTGCCGGCCGGCCAGCACGCCATCGACATCCCGCTCATCGCGCGGGCGGTGGGCGAGGCCACGGTCACGGCCACGCTGGATGGCCAGTCGCTCGCGACGCGGGTGCAGGTCACCGAACCCGAGCTGGTCGCCATCGCCATCGAGCCGCAAGCGCCCGAGCTTTCCCCGGGCCAGACCGTTGCCCTGCGCGCCACCGGCACCTATTCCGACGCCAGCCAGCGCGAGATCGGCCTTGAGGCGGCCACCACCTGGCGGGCCACGCCGCCCGCCGTCGCCACCATCGATGCCCAGGGCCGCGTCACCGGCCAGGCCGAGGGCGACGCGCAGGTCAGCGCCAGCCAGCCGTTGCCGCCCGGCCCCGGACGGCCCGAGGCCGAATCCGTCACGGGCCAGGCCAGCGTCCGGGTCGGCCCGCCCGCTCCCCTGGCCATGGCCACCGGCGCCAGCACCGTCACCGTCGGCCAAATGGCCACGGTCAGCATCACCACCCCGTACCCCGCCGGCAGCCAGCCGGTCACGCTGCGCCTGAGCGCCAGTGGCACCGGCCGGGTGGAGCTGCCGTCCACGCTCGTCGTCGGGCCCGGCCTCACCAGTGCCAGCGCCACCTTCCGCGCCGTCGCAGCTGGCCCGGTGGTGCTGCGCGCCGAGGGCGCTCCGTTCGCCGCGGCCCAGCTCGCTCTCACCGTGCTGCCGCCGGTTGTCACCGGCGTGCGCATCGACCGCATCCAGCCGGCCGCCGGCCCTGCTGGCGCGGTGGTCACCCTCACCGGCAGCGGATTTGCCATCAACCCTGCGGGCAACAGCGTCGCCTTCGCCGGCCCCGCGCCCGCGGCCGTTCTGGCGGGCAGCGACACCACTCTGCAGGTGCGCGTGCCCGACACCGCATCGAGTGGCCCCATCACCGTCACCACCGCCGCCGGCTCGGCGCAAAGCCCGGCCTTCACCGTGCTGCGCGAACAAGACTTCGGCTTCTCGGCCAGCCCCTCGCGCCTGGTGCTCATGCAAGGCAGCAATGCCCAGGCCAGCCTCACCCTGGCCAGCACCGGCAGCCGCCCCTACCAGGGCCTGGCCCGCCTGTCCGTCACCGGCCTGCCGGCCGGCGTCAGCGCCCGCTTCGAGCCGCCCTCCCTCAGCGCCTACCAGACCGGCCGCCTGGTCCTGCAGGCCGACGCCAGCGCCCCGCCGGCAGCCGTCACCCTCACCCTGCGCGCCCAGGCCACGCTCGACGGCCTGCCCTGGCTGCGCGAGGCCCGCCTCAACCTCGACGTGGCGCCGTCGGCCGGCCTCACCGGCGTCAAGGGCCGCTTCGTCACCCCCGAGGGCGCCGGCATCCCCGGCGTCATCGTTCGCCAGGACACCACCACCCATCAGGTCGTCACCGACGCGGCCGGCAACTTCCTGCTCACCGGCCTGCCCGCGGGCGTCACCACGCTGCGCTTCGACGCCACCCCGGCCAACAGCCTCTACCCCATCTGGCCCTACAACGTCACCGTGCCGGCCGGCCAGCTGCTCACCCTGGACGACTGGGTCATCAACCCGCCGCCGCCCGACGAGCGCTTCAAGCCCATCGACAACGCCACGCGCGACCAGCACATCACCGACGAGCGCTACCCCGGCTTCGCGGTCGTGCTGCCGCAAGGCGTGGACATCGTCGGCTGGGACGGTGTCAAGAAAACCCGCATCGCCGTCGAGCGCCTCACCCCCGACCGCCTTCCCGTAGGCGCGCCGCCCTTCGCCATGAAAGAGGCCTACCAGCTCTACTTCGGCACCCCCATGGGCGGCATCCCCAGCGCGCCCATCCCGGTGCAGCTGCCCAACGTCAGCGGGCGCGAGCCGGGCGACAAAGTCGACATCTGGTGGTTCGACGGCAGCCCCATGGGCGGCACCGGCGAATGGAAGCTCGCTGGCCAGGGCACCGTCACCCCCGACGGCACGGCAGTCAGCAGCGACCCCGGCGTGGGCCTGCCGCGGTTTTGCGGCGTGTGCGGCCTGGTCTCGCTGGACTGCCCACCGCCGTCCGATCCGCCCCCACCTCCGCCGCCCCCGCCGCCGCCGCCGCCCCCACCACCGCCGCCTCCACCCCCGGAGCCGCCGCCCCCCGATCCGCCCCCGCCGGATCTGCCCCCGCCCGACCTGCCGCCGCCGGACACCTGCAACCCGGTCGTCTTCAGCAACGGCCAGGAAATGCCGTCCTTCGGCGGCCTGCGCTGCGGCGGCCTCACGCCCATCGACACCGGCCTGAGCTACAACCCGGTCGACTTCTTCAACAACCGGGGCGGCACCGTGGCCAGCTTCGGCTACGGCTGGACGTCCGACTACGACATCGCCTTCCTGCCCTTCGCCGGCCCGCAAAAGCGCCTGGTGCTGCCTGGCGCGCGGCGCATCAACTTCATCGACGACGGCAGCGCTGGCTACCGCAGCGCGGAAGACCCGCGCTTCCACGGCGCAAGCTTCCGCCAGGACGGTGACGCCTGGGTCCTCACCTTCAAGACCGGCGCGCGCTGGCGCTTCATGCCCTTTCCCGGCAACGTGCCCACCTTCCTGCGCGGGGGAGCGCCGTACTTCCTGGTCGAGATGACCGATGCGGCCGGCAACACCTTGAACATCACGCGCAAGGCCGGCGGGCAGATCACCGCCGTCGGCACGGCCGCGCGCCATGTGACCTTCAGCTACGGTGGCAACGGCTTTGTCGATCGCGTGCGAGACAGCGTGGGGCGCGAGTACCGCTACACCTACACGGCCGGGGACCGCATCGAGACGATCACCGACCCGGAGGGTGGCGTCACGCGACTGACGTACCGACGGCAGCGCGGCTTTGGTGGGCGGGTGATTGCCAGTGGGGGCAGTGCTTCCGGTGGCTCGTCGGGTACCTTGACTTCGGCTGGCGCAGCCGCCGTCCAGCCCACCCCCGAAGAGATCATCGGCAACGACACCTGTGAGCTGGACGCCAAGCGCCCTCTGGGTGAGCAGATCGCCACCATCCACTACCCCGGCCGGGCGCAGCCCACCGTCAACACCTACGGTAGCTCCGGCCGCGTGCTGCGCCAGGTCGCCTCCGACGGCACGCAGCTGGACATCAGCTACCACGTCAGCGGCGCCTGCGTCGCCCATCTGGACAAACCCAACCAACGCTGCACCGGCCCCACCTGTCCCCGGCAGGACAGCCTGCAGGCCTACCAAGCCGGCTGGCGCTTCTACGGCGGCCAGATCATGGGCGTCACCGTGCGCCGCTCCGATGGCATCACGACTGAACAGATCTTCGATGCCAGCAGTCGGCCCACCCGCTACACCGACGAGCGGGGCCAGATCACGCACTACCGCTACGACGCGCAGCACCGCTTGGTCGAAACCCGCGACGCCCTGGGCCGGAGCTGGAAACGCACCTACGACGAAGCCGGTGACCTGGTCCTCACCCAAGACCCCGCCGGCCGGCGAAGGGAAACCACCTGGGACCGCCGCTGGGGCAAGGTCAGCACCCTCACGCTCTTCGACCAAGCCGGCCAGCGCCTGGTCTGGCGCTACCAGTACGACCCGCGCCACGGCCAGCTCACCAAAGCCACCGATCCCTTGGGCCGCAGCATGAGCTACGCCTATGACAACCGAGGCCAGCTCATCGCCAGCGGGGCCGACCTGGCTGCGCCCGAGCGGCGGTTCGCCTACAACGACGCGGGCGACCTGCAAGCCGTCATCGATGCACTGGGCAACGAAAGCCGGATCGAGCACGATGCGGTGGGCCGATCGACCAGCCACACCAATCCCTTGGGCTACAGCACCCAGCTCGACTACAACCGCCGTGACCAACTCACGCAACGCACAGACGCCTTGGGCCAGCCATCCACGCTGCGCTACGACGAGGGTGGGCGCGTGAGCGAAGTCACCAACGCTGACGGGGTGGTGATCGAGCGCTACCGCTACGACGACAAAGGCTCTCTCACCGAACGCATCGACGCGCTCGGCTCGGCCACGCGATATGCCTGGGATGAGCTGCGCAGACTGACCAGCATCACCGACCGCAAGGGGCAGGTCACGTCCCTCGGCTACACCGCCGACGGAAACATTGAGGAAATCCGCCACGCCGACGGCAGCGTGCAGACCTACCGCTACGACGCCTTGGGCCGCATCGCTGAATCGGCGGAACCAGCGAGCCGGTGGAGCTACGCGTGGGACGAGCTCGATCGACTCGCCGCAACGACGCACACCACCGCAGCCGGCAAGCTGGAGATCCGCTACAGCTACAGCCTGCTGGATCGCGTCAGCCGGCGCGAGGTGCTGCGCGATGGCACCCCCATCGACGTCACCGACTACGCCTACGACAAGCTGGGCCGGCTGATCGAGCAACGCACCAAGCCACTGGCTCACAGCGGAGTCGCCGAGCAGGTCACGCGATGGCAGTGGGACGACCGCGGCAGGCTCATCGAGCGTCAACTACCCAACGGCATCGCCCAACGCTTCACCCACGACGCCGCCAGCCGCATCACGCAAATCGTGTACGCCCGCGCCGACGGCAGCCTCATCGAGCAGATCGACTACCAGTACGACGCCGCCGGCCAGCGCATCGGGCGCACGATGCTCAATGGCTCATCGCAAAGCGACACGCCCATGCAGGCCCGGTACGACGGCGCCGACCGCCTGCTCGAACTCACGACGCAGGGCAGGACCTGGGCCTTCGAGTACGACGCGAATGGCAACCTCACGAAGCGCAGCAAAGTGGCGGATGCGAACGAACACACGACCTACCAGTGGGACAGCCGCAATCGCTTGATCGGCCTCGTCCGCATGCCGCAAAACGTGCAGGCGAGCTACAGCTACGACGCGGGTGGCAGGCGCATCGCGCGAACGATCACCATCGATGGTCAGGCGCGCACGACGCAGTACGTTTATGAGGGGCTGCAGTCAATTGGCGAGGTGAGAGACGGCCGCATCGCAGCGACCCTGCTCACCGGCATCGGCTTGGACGACGTCATTGCCCGCATCGTGAGCCGGCAAGGCCAAGCGCCGATGGTGCGCACGCACATCACGGATGCGCTAGGAAGCGTTCTGGCGATCACGCGTGAGGACCAGAGCGTAGAAGCGGGGTATGCGTACAGCCCATACGGGGAGACTGCGCCTGTGGGATCGGATGCGAGTGGCAATACGCTGCAGTACACCGCGCGGGAGAACGATGAAGGGACTGGGCTGTACTTTTACCGGGCGCGGTACTACGACCCGGTGATCGGGAGGTTTATCTCAAGGGATCCGATTGGGTTGATGGGCGGGGAGAATGAATTTGCATATGTGTTCGGCGATCCAATTGGCAATGCCGACCCGACTGGGCTGTGTCCATGGTGCATTCCAATTGGTGCAATTGCTGGGGCGTGCTATGCGGGCTACAAAGCGTATGAAAACTACAGGGATGCCGCGGACGGGTTGAAGAATTTGCAGCAGGGGAGAAGCGCTTCCCAACACAACCAGAATGTGGAGAATGCGATGCAGGAATGGATGGATCGGGGGATGCGCGGTCCGGCGCCCTATACACAGGCGGAATGGCAAGCAGCGCGGCAAGGTGTCGTGAATGCCGCTGCGGCTCTTGCGGAGAGCGCGACTAAGGTCCCAGGTACGTCCGTCAGCGGACCTGTTATTAACCCGCCAGGACCTTTGGTTCCTTCGCAAGATAGGGCTGGCCGCCGATGATGAAAAAGCGCTGGGTGATGCTGTCCTCTCTATCATTGCTCGCGTCTTGTATGGCGGCGTTGGCGATTGTGAAAACGTTAGCGTTGCTAAATGTTAAAGATGAAGATGATGCTAGACGACTCTCCCGGGTCCAGCGGACATTAGGCTTGGCGCCGTCAGTGCTCAAGATCGGGACGTGTGACCTTGCGCTTCCTGAATCGGTTTTCGTTACTTCAATGAAGCGCCGCACTGATGGTTGGGTGTGGGTGTATGGTTTTGTGCCTACCTTGCCCGCGACTGGGGCCGAAAAGAATGCGCCGTTCTATATGTTTTCCGATGGAGTATCGATCAGCTTCCTCGGCCCGGATGCGCGTGCAGGGATCCGCGTTGGCGAGCAGGATTGTATTCATCGTGGAGTCTGCGAACCCATTAGCGATGCGTTGGGATCAGGCTATTCTGGATTTGCGGTGAGTAGTGTAAACCCAAGAGTCGTTGTAGTTCCTGGCCTCGGTGTGTCGATCACTCTGTTCGGTCATGCTCCGGAGTGGCTTCGGTGCAATCGATAGTTGTGTGCCCGCAAATGGCTTGTCGAATGATCATCTCCTCATCGGGTAACTAATCAAGGCGCTACCAGATGAGCAACGGCAATCTCATGAGGTGCAGCAGTGTTGCGGACAGGTAACGAGCACAGCACTTACCATTGGGGCAGCCGCAATTGGCCATTGGCCTCATCCGCTGCCGCGGAATGCGCAGGCGAGCTACGGCTACGACGCGGGTGGCAGGCGCATCGCGCGCAGGATCACCATGAATGGCCAGGCGCGCAGTCATCGCATACCAAAACGACGTGGCAGGCGGCGCAATCGGCTGCATCCACCTAATGTCTGGTGATGGGGTTATTTCGCGGGGGGCGATTGTGCTGGCAAGCGAGAGGCGGCCAGTCGCTTATTTGGTTCTCTTAGGCGGGATAGAGATATGGGCTTCGAAAAGGCCGGTCGCGTACCTCGAGAGTGGGCGAAGAGGGATTGGTTTTGTCCTCGCGAGATCCTGATTGGTTATCGGCGGATTGCGCTCGAACTTCCGCTGGATCAGATGTCATACCCGGTAGCCTCACTTCGAACAAACAAGCTGAAGCGGTACCGTGAAGGCCGGCAGGCGGCGCTGTTTTGCTACGGCATTTCTCAGCGCCTCGGAACGCCCGTGCATTTTGCGCTGATTGAGGATTCAAGCTTCGACGTGGTGGCGCATTACAATAAAGACGGTGCTTCTCACTTCGTCAAAATACAGCTTAAAGAGTGGGTGCCGCGCTTTCTGCCGCGTGCGCAAACGCTGCAAAACGAGTTGGGTAAGCTCTCCAAATACACCGAGTCGGATGATCTGGTAGTCGCGGTGCATCTAAACCGGGATGAAATTGTGCGGATCAACGAACTTCAGATGCCGGAGAACATCGGCGAGTTGTGGTTTTTCGGAGCCAGAACACTCGACCAGCTGGAGTGGACGCTGATTGGCAACTGCCTTGCGGGAGGCTCGGCATCAGACTTCACCTATCCGACAGAATCTGATGCCACTCAAGGCGGAACGGCGACAGCGTAGGTGAGTTTGCACACCGCCAAGCTTTCGAGACGCGGCCTAACGCCCTCCAGGCTGCATCGACACCGGCCTGAGCTACAACCCGGTGGACTTCTTCAACAACCGGGGCGGCACCGTGGCCAGCTTCGGCTACGGCTGGACGTCCGACTACGACATCGTCTTCCTGCCCTTTGCCGGCCCGCAAAAGCGCCTGGTACTGCCCGGTGCGCGGCGCATCAACTTCATCGACGACGGCAGCGCTGGCTACCGCAGCGCGGAAGACCCGCGCTTCCACGGCGCAAGCTCGACCCGCGCCACGGCCAGCTCACCAAAGCCACCGACCCCTTGGGCCGCAGCACCAGCTACGCCTACGACGCCCGAGGCCAGCTCATCGCCAGCGGTGCCGACTTGGCCGCGCCCGAGCGGCGTTACGGCTACAACGACGCGGGCGATCTGCAAGCCATTACCGATGCGCTGGGCAACCAGACGCGAATCGAGCACGATGCGGTGGGCCGATCGACCAGCCACACCAACCCCCTGGGCTACAGCACCCAGCTCGACTACAACCGCCGTGACCAACTCACGCAACGGACAGACGCCTTGGGCCAGCCTTCCACGCTGCGCTATGACGAGGGCGGGCGCGTGAGCGAGGTGGCTAATGCGGCAGGGGTGGTCATCGAGCGGTATCGCTACGACGAGAAGGGCTCGCTCACCGAACGCGTCGACGCGGTCGGCGCGGCCACCCGTTACGCCTGGGACGAACTGCGCAGACTGACCAGCATCACCGACCGCAAAGGACAGACCACATCCATCGGCTACACCGCCGACGGGCGCGTCGAGGAAATCCGCCACGCCGACGGCAGCGTGCAGACGCATCGCTACGACGCCCTGGGCCGTATCGCTGAATCGGCGGAGCCGGCCAGTCGCTGGAGCTATACCTGGGACGAGCTCGATCGCCTGGCCGCAACGACGCACACCACCGCAGCCGGCAAGCTGGAGATCCGCTACAGCTACAGTCTGCTCGATCGCGTCACCCGGCGCGAGGTGCTGCGCGATGGCACCCCCATCGACATCACCGACTACGCCTACGACAAGCTGGGCCGGCTCATCGAGCAACGCACGAAGCCGCTGGCCCACAGCGGTGTCGGTGAGCAGGTCACTCGTTGGCAATGGGATAACCGAGGCCGGCTCATCGAGCGTCAACTACCCAACGGCATCGTTCAACGCTTCACCCACGACGCCGCCAGCCGTCTCACGCAGCTCGCCTACACCCGCCCCGACGGCAGCGTCATCGAGCAGATTGACTACCAGTACGACCCCGCCGGCCAACGCATCGGCCGCACCTTGCTCAACGGCTCATCGAAAAGCGACACGCCCATGCAGGCCAGGTACGACAGCGCCGACCGCCTGCTCGAACTCACGACCCTGGGCAAGACGTGGGCCTTCGAGTACGACGCGAATGGCAGCCTCATGAAGCGCAGCAATGTTGCTGACCCAGCGGAGCAAACGACTTACCAGTGGGACAGCCGCAACCGCTTGATCGGCCTGCTTCGCATGCCGCAAAACGTGCAGGCCAGCTACAGCTACGACGCGGGTGGAAGGCGCATTGCACGCACCATCACCGTCGAAGGCCAGGCCCGCAGCACGCAGTACGTGTACGAGGGGCTGCAGGCGATTGGCGAAGTGAGAGACGGCCGAATCGCAGCGACTTTGCTCACCGGCATCGGCCTTGACGACGTCATCGCTCGCATCGTGAGCCGGCAAGGCCAAGCGCCGATGGTGCGCACCCACATTACCGATGCTCTGGGCAGCGTGTTGGCCCTCACGCGAGAGGACCAGAGCGTGGAGGCGGGCTACGCGTACAGCCCGTATGGCGAGACTGCGCCTGTGGGTGGCGACGCGAGCGAGAACACGCTGCAGTACACCGGCCGGGAGAACGATGAAGGGACGGGGCTCTACTTCTACCGGGCTCGGTATTACGACCCGGTGATCGGGAGGTTCATATCCAGGGATCCGATTGGGTTGGAGGGTGGGCCGAACGAGTTTGCGTATGTTGGTGGCAGACCGCTCAGCTACACGGATCCGGATGGGCTGAACCCTGTTGCGGGAGCATGGGGCGGTGCTGTCGCAGGCACTGCTTTCGGCCCTGTTGGAACGGTCGCGGGTGGGATCATCGGAGCGGGTGTTGGTGCATGGGTCGGATGGAATGTGTTCGGGCCGATGCTGGCGAAACCGCCGGAGAATGCGTACGACCCGAATGGGCCAAAGGCGCCTGGGAAGCCAACGGAAGCGGATGGCTTCAAAGACCCTAAGGGAGGCGAAAACTGGGTGCCGAATCCCAACCCTGGGAAGGGAGGATCCGGCTGGGGCTGGCAAGATGCGAAGGGAGATGTCTGGTGCCCTACTGGACAAGGTGGTAGAGGGCATGGCGGTCCACATTGGGATGTGCAGACCCCCGGGGGAGATTATCGAAACGTCAAGCCGAGGCGGTAATCATGAAGAATATCCAGGTCATAGACGGTGCGCGGAATTGTGTGTACGACATCTTCGCGGCGACAGATGACGAATTTGCCTTGATCTTCCCTGAGGGGACTGACATCGCTTTTATCGACGAGGTCTACGAAAGAGTTGAGCCTCAGAAGCTGGATGCTGCTTTTAAAAATATCTGGAAACGGCCTGTTCAGAAGGCTCTTTCCCAGGGCATCCATGGGATCATTTTCTACGACCTAGAAGATAAAAAGGTCTACTACCCGACGAGAAGGGATGCAGAAGCAATTAACCCTGATGGCTCCAGCCTTCGGTAGCGAGCTGCAGCTGGAACAGCACCCAGGCATGCACATTCCACGTCTGCGCTAGTGCCCTGCAACCCGCCGGCCCCACCGGTGAACATGAGTTATCCACCGCTGAACGTTGATTCATGGCGGGACGGGCCCCCGGAGGTTCGTCAACCTGTCCTGGACCCGCGTGTGCCGAGTAGTCCGCGTCCTCCGAACGATCCGGAGGAAGGGGGGGCGCATGCAAAAAGATGTTTGACGCATGCATGAGTGCAGCCAAACATCCGGCGTGCCCCACCCCTCTGAAACCACCGCTGATAGCAATGTGTACGGCAGCGCTTATCTCGTGCGTTGCGGCACTGGGGGACTAAATATGCGGACGTTCGACTACGAGCAACTTCTCGCATTGGATTACGACGCGGTGGTGCAGATTACAAAGTCGCGGGAGCCGTTCTGTGTGGTTGCCGACGGGGAGGTCGGTAGTCGAATTGAGCGGTTCCTGGAGAATGAGCGCCAGTTTCGCCAGACCAAACGTACGTTCCGAGATCGGGATTGTTACTGGTGGCGAGGTATGCAGGCGCTGCGGCTGCCAGGCTTTATCCCCGTGTGGAATCGAGCTCTGATGGACAACTTTACTGTTCAAGTGCGCCGATGCAGCGATGAAACCCTTGAGTGCCTGTTTACTCACACGCACCGCTGAGATTTAAGGAGACGCTGATTTACTGCCAGCAAGGTCATCCGGTGACGAGCTTCGCTCGTTGATCTGAGAGCTTCCTTCTGCATGTGAGCCACTAGCCACCTCCGCGCTGAGCAGGGATAGTTCCGCATGCGCCTGCTCGGCCGGCTGCACCGTAGCGGGAAGGCGCAGCAGCTTTTCAGGATCGTCTTCCGCCAAGGGTTCGCCGTCGGATGTGATGGCCGCCACCAACAGACGCTGTTCTTCCTTTCCGAGTGCCTCGACCGACACCAGCTTCAAGGTGAGCCAGCCCGACCTGCCGCGATACGGCTTCAGGGTGCTGATCTGGGCGCCGTGTGCGTCGTAGTCGAAGACGAGCCGGGTGCCGGCAAGCTCATGGTTCTTCGCCTGCTGGGTCACCCATTCCGCGAGCGGATGGCCAATTCGATAGAGATGCGCGTCGCCGGCGGTGCTGGGTAGCTCGTATCGCCCCAAGGCAACGTCGCTCGGTGTGCCGGCAGGAAGGCGCTGAAGCACGAAGCCGTCGTCATCGAAGAGAGCGCAGTCGGCCAGCTCGGCCCGCGTCATTGCCAGCAGCATGCGTTCGTACTTGCATCGTGCCTCCTGGCTGTCCGCTGCTCGGACGCGCAGCTTCTCCTGAACTTCTTCATCAAAGTTCTCCAGCAGGATTCGGCGCGTCTTGACCATGGCCTCACTGATCTCGCCAGACAAGTCTCGCTGCAACTGCTCGAAGCTGGCCTTGATAGCCTCCGGGTCGCGACAGTTCTGATAGATCTCTGCGATACGCCTCTCGAAATCGACGCCGGAGCCAATTGCGCCAAGCACCTCGTCGCTGGCGCCAAACACGCCCTCGAACAACTGGAACTTCTGGTCCAGAAGTTCGTACACCCTGGCGTCCGCTTCGTTGCTGCGGTCCACGAAGTTCACCACCACCACGTCGAACTTTTGACCGTAGCGGTGGCAGCGGCCGATGCGTTGCTCGATACGTTGCGGGTTCCATGGCAGGTCATAGTTGATGACCAGCGAGCAGAACTGCAGGTTGATGCCCTCGGCACCCGCTTCGGTGGCAATCATCACCGTGCCGCGTTCCTTGAAGTGCTCGATCAACGCCGCGCGCGTGTCCGCGGTTCTGGATCCAGTGATGCGATCGGACCCTGCGTGGCGCTTGATCCAGTCGGCGTAGATGGCCTGTGCCCGGGCATCGCTGTTTGTGCCATTGAACAAGACGATGCCCTCGCCGTAGGGCGTGTCGGCCAGAAGGGACAGCAGGTATTCCTGCGTGCGCTTGGACTCGGTGAAGATGATGGCCTTCTGGGCGGCGCCGAGGCGACCCAGCTCGGCGAATGCCTTATCCAGCGCGGTCAGCAGTGCCGCGCCCTTGGCGTTCTCGCGAATGTGGGTCGCCAGGTTCTTGAAGCGCCGCAGCTCGGCAATTTCCTGAGCGACTGCGTCTCGTTCGCTGGTTGCAGTCGATGCCGTGGAGGCTGGCTGTGCGTCCCACTCGTCAGCGGTTTCGTCAAGGGACTCGTAGTCGTCGTCCAGGGATTCCATCAGGTCGGCAAGGTCGGGAGACTTGTCGAGTTCACCCTGCAGCCGCGTCGCCATGGTTTCGAGCGCGCCGGCGATGGCGTGGGTCGATGAGGCCAGCAGCTTCCACAGCACCAAGGAGATAAGCTGCCGTTGTCCTTCTGGCAGCGCCTTGAGGTTGGGCCGGCGGAGGTAGTCCGCGACCAGGCTGGAGAGCTCTTTTTCTTCGTGCGACGGGGTGAACTCCTGAACGATGGCCCGGCGTGCCGTGTATGGCACGTAATGCTGAACCTGGCGGCGCAGCGTGCGTTTGCACACGGTGGCCAAGCGTGCTCGCAGGGCGGTGAACGCCTGTTCCCTGGACTGGCCGGTGAACTGCGAGCGGAAGCTGTCGATGTCACCGAAGACGCGGTCGTCGATCATGCTGACGAGCCCGTAGAGCTCTAGCAGCGAGTTCTGCAGCGGCGTCGCGGTCAGCAGCACTTTGGAATGCACGTGGGCCAAGGCGTCCTTCAGCGTCTTGGCGATCACGTTGCTGGTCTTGTAGACGTTGCGCAGTCGATGCGCTTCGTCCAGCACCACCAGGTCCCAATTGACAGCCTGGATGTCCACCGCCTTCCTTTTTGCGAACTGGTAGGAGCAGATGACAGGACCGGCCGACCCTTCGAACGGGTTCTGGCGGCCCTGCTTGCGAATGGCGTTGTAGTTCTTGGCCTCCAGGAGCACGCCCTGCAGGTTGAACTTGTCTTGCAACTCCTGGTGCCACTGCTTGCGCAGGTTGGCGGGCACGATGATCAGGATTCGACGGCGGCGCTCGGCCCATCGCTGCGAGATCACCAAGCCGGCCTCGATGGTTTTCCCCAGCCCGACTTCGTCGGCCAGGATGACGCCACGCGACAGCGGATTGGCGCAGGCGAACAAGGCCGCCTCGACCTGATGAGGGTTGAGGTGGACCTGCGCGTCAACCAGGGTGGATGCCAGCGCCTCCACGGAGTCGCCCGCCGCGCGCCGGGTCAGCAGCCAAGCGTAGTAAAGGCTTTGATGTGGCGTCAGAGCTCGTTGCATTCAGGCTTGTCCCTCAACCTTCATCCGCGACCATTTCGCTGCACGACCTTTGCCCGTTGGGGCAATGACTCCTTCAGTCTTCATGGCACGCAGCACGACGCGCACCATGTCGCGGCTGACGCCGGGGCAGGCTTCCTCGATCTCCGAGATGGAGAAGGGCCGCTGGCGCTTGAGGATTTCCGCGCGCACCCGGTCACCCTTGGCGCCGCGTCCGCGTTCGATGGTGCCCACCCGCTCCTCGAACTCCCTGTAGGCGCGCAGCAGCGCGCCCCAGAAGTAGTCGAGCCAGGGGGCGATGTCGTGGGTGCCCTCGTGCCAGCCCCGGGAGCTGGCCTCCAGCGTTTCGTAGTAGCTCTCCTTCGATTCTTCGAAGATGCGTTCCAGGCTGATGAACCGGCCCACGGCATAGTCGAAGTGATAGAGCAACTGCAAGGTCAGCAGCCGCGCCATGCGGCCGTTGCCGTCCGGGAAGGGATGGATGCACAGGAAGTCGAGGATGACCAGCGGCACCAGCACCAACGGGTCAGCCAGGTGCTGGTCCAGTGCCGAGCGGTAGCGCGAGATCATCTCGGCCATGGCAATGGGCGTGAGATGCGCGGCGACCGGGCGAAACCGTATGCGCGAGCTGCCGTCGGGGTGTCGCTCGATGATGTCGTTGTTCGTCGCCTTCCAATGCCCGCCCGGCTGGGGCATGTAGCGGTACAGGATGTGGTGGAGCTGCAGGACGGTGCCTTCCGAAAACGGCATCTGCTCGCCGCTCTCGTGGATGAGATCCAATGCGTCGCGATAGCCCGCCACCTCCTGCTCCGACCGACTCTGCGGGGTGGCATGCCTGAGCACCAGTGACTTGAGCCGGTGCGCGGCCACCGTGACTCCCTCGAGGCGGTTCGATGACTCCGTGGATTCCACCACGGCAACCTGCCGCAGGTCGCTCAACAGTTCGGGTGACTGGACGACAAAGAGTTGTTGCTTCCCGCGGTACTCACCCAACGCGCGCAGCGTCGCCAGTTGCCGCGCGTCGAAGCGCAACTTGGCAAGGTGGTCTGGCGCGAGGGAGTGCATGGAAGAAGCTGAGCAGCGTAAACGGGGTAATGCTACTGTGGATTAGGGTAATCTGGGCCTGTTTTACCCCAATTGACGGTGGATTACCCCATTCACCACCCTCTACCTGGTCCCGTCGCTACGCGGCTCCGAGGGCAAGCGGCTCACCTTACTTGGCCTTCCGACTTTCCCCGGCCGCAGGTCGATTCGCCTGTGCCACCCGATGGCCCAGCCCGAACACCCAGTCCGCATACGAGTCGGCCAGCTGGCTCGTCGAGAGCGCCGACGCTCCCTCGACCTTCACCTGCCGAATCGGCCTCCCCGACGCCAGGCTATGCACGCCAACAATGAACCCCGCCTCGTCGCGCACCAGGCCCCACTCGGCGCGCCCGGTGAGCGGGTCGTGCGGCACGCGCCGCAAGTGGCGCCGGATGCCGGGCACCCGGGGGTCGCGCAGCAGGTCTTGCAGTTCACGGGGGCCGCGAGCGCCCGGTGTGGGAACGCCTGCCCCAGCGCCACGTTCGGGCGGCAGGTTGGCGTAGCTGCGCAAGGCTCTCTCGAAATCGCCTCCGATCGCCAGCAGTTCCCGCTCCGCATTACGCCGGGCTGCGCTCGCGCCCATCTCCAGACTCTGCGTCGCCCACAGGCCGATGACCGCCAAGGCGATGAGCAAGGCCAGGTAGGTGAACCCGTGCTGGCTGCGCGCCGGTCGGCGCCTACCAGTCGGCATAGCTGCTCCCGTCCTTGCCCGTGCCTGGCGCGCCGCTGCGCAGGTCATGCACCTGGCCTTCGTAGCCCGCCGGCGGCGATAGCACCGTCCAGGTGGTGGCGCTGCCAGTGACCGGGTCCACCGGCAGGGCGCGCAGGTAGCGCTTGTCGACCAGCTCGTCCAGGCTGTCGGGATAGCGGCCGTGGTCGCCGTAGAACTTGTCGATGACTTCGCGTGTGCCGCGCAGGTTGTCGCGCAGCACGGCTTCCTTGGCGGTGTCCACATGGCCCCAATACCGGGGTGCCACCAGCAGCAGCAGGGTGGCGACGATGGCCAGCACCACCAGCAGTTCGATGAGCGTGAAGCCGCGCGGCGCGCGGCGATAGCTTGCGCTCACCATTGGTTCAGGGGCACGCCATTGAGGCCGCTGCGGGTGGAGCGGCTGCGCACGTCGTAGACGTCGTCGCCCTCCTGCGGGTCGTCGGGCTCGCTGGCGTAGGCGCGCAGGGCCCAGGTCCGTGCGGGGTCGACAGTCGGGTCGGTGTGGAACGGGTCGCGCGGAATGCGCCGCAGGAAGAAGAGCTTGCGCCGATCCGGGTCGCGCTGGTCTTCCACGCCGTCCACCAGCGTCTGCAGGTCGGGTGGGTAGCCGCTGGCACCGATGGCGCGGCGGATGCGGCCTTCGTCGGACGCGCGCTTGTAGGCGTCGATGGCGTGGCGGATGTCGCGCAAGGCCACGCGCAGCGCCTGCTCGTTGCTGCGCTGTACCTGCAGTTGCGCCAGGGGGACGGCCTGAAGGGCGAGCACGGAGAGCAGGGCGAGCGTGAGCAGCAGCTCGATGAGGGTGAAGCCGCGGACGGTATGGCGCATGACGGACCGCGTCAGTGACCGCCCACGATGCGCAAGGTATGCGTGGGCAAGGTTGGGGCGGCCAGTGCCTCGCCGCCCGCAGCCAGCGGCCCGGCGCTGAGCAGCTTGATCCCGGTCGATCCCGCCCCGGCCGAAGCGACGCGCACGCGCAGCGTGACGAGTCGCCCAGCCGCGAGCGGCTGGCTGCCTTCGGCCGTGACCAGCACCTGGCCGCTGGGGTCGACGCGGCTGATCGCTCGCAGCCCGGCACCGCGTGTCGTGTCCGTGTCCGCTTCGCCGACCGCGACCACTTGCAGCACCTGCGGATCGAAGCCGATGGCGAGGGGCAGGCGCTGCACGGTGGCATCGGTGCGCAACACCAATTGCAGGTCGATGGTGTCTCCCACCCGCGCCTGGGTAGGGCCCTGCCAGGCGAGCGAGGACGTGGCAGCCGCTGGCGCAGGGTTCGTCGCGTTCGGCGCGGCTGTCTCGGATGGTGCTTGCGCGGGCGCCGCGGCAGCCGGGGCGCTCGGCGTCGCACGCGGGGATGGCGCCGCCAGCCATCCCGCCCCGGCATAGGTCTCGGTGCCCGAGTCGAACTGGGCGGCTGCGCCCACCGGTCGCGGCACGTTGCGCAAGACCCGGGGCGTGATGGACAGCACGATTTCGGTCTTGGTCTGATCGTCGGCCTGGCTGCCGAACAGGCGGCCGAGCACGGGCACGTCGCCCAGGGCCGGCAGGCGGTTGGCGGTGCGGCGGTCCTCGTCGTTGATCAGGCCGGCCAGCACCTGGTTCTCGCCGTCCTTCAGCCGCAGCACCGTTTGCGCGGTGCGCGTGCCGATCTGGTAGGCGATGGAGCCCGACTTGGTTTGCAGCTGGTTGATGATGTTGCTCACCTCCAGCGCCACCTTGATGGCGACTTCGCCATCGAGAAAGACGGTCGGCTCCACGTCCAGCTTCAGGCCCACGTCGACGTAGTTGACGGACTCGGCGACGAAGCCGGTGGAGGTGGAGGTGGTGGTGATGTTGGGTACCCGCTCGCCGATCAGGATGCGGGCCTTCTCGCGGTTGCGCGCACGGATGCGCGGGTTGGCCAGGATGTTGGCGTCGCTCAGGCTGCGACGCGCGCTCAGGGTCAGGGGCGAGAGCGTGGCACCGATCGAGCGGCTGCCCAGGTTTTGCAGGTCGGCCAGCGTGAGCGGCGTGCCGGCGGTGGCGGGCAGGGGCGCCAGCGTGAGCTGGTCGGGCCAGCGGGCGCCCAGGTCGAGCAGGCGCGCGCGCTTGACCTCCAGGATCTCCACTTCGAGCATCACCTCGGGTTCCGGAACGTCCTGCAAGGCCACGAGCTTGGCGGCCATCGCGATCAGCTCGGGGCTGTCGCGCAGGATCACGAGGTTGAGCTTCTCGTCGATGACCGCATCGCGCGCCTTGAGCAGGGTCTTGAGGCTGGCGGCGACGGCCTTGGCATCGGCATGGGCCAGGTAGAACGCGCGCACCTGCAGCGGCTGGTAGTCCTTCTGCTTGGCCGCCGTGGCGGGGTAGACCAGCAAGGTGTTGTGGTCCAGCACCCGGTGGTCGAGCTGGTGGGTCAGCAGGATGCGCTGCACCGCGGCCTCGATGGTGGCGTCCCTGAGGAAGATCGATGTCTTCTGGTCGGTGCGCACGTCCTTGTCGAAAACGAAGTTCAAGGAGGCCGTGCGGGCGATGAGGTCGAACACGCTGCGCAGCGGGGCGTCGCGAAACTCGATGGTGATCGGCTTGCGCAGTGCCTCTGACAGCGCGGGGGGTGTGGCGGCGGGCGGGTCCGCATCGGGCACGGCGGGGAACGGGGTTCCCGGGGCGGGCGGTGTGACGGCCTGGTGCTGGGCAAGTTCGCGCGTGCGCACGAGTGCGGCCCGCAGGTCCAGTGCTTGCGGCTGCTCGCGACTGGCCGCTTCGAGCACTTGCACGGCCTGCAGGGGATGCCCTTGTTGAACCAGGGCCTGGCTTCGCGCCAGTGTCGACGGGCCGGCGCAGCCGGCCAGCGACACGCCGGCACCGGCCAGCAGGGCCAGCAAGGCTTGCGCTGGCTTCATCGTTCATCTCCGATCGTCAAGGTATAGGCCCGGCCCAGGGGCAGGTAGGTGAAATGCAGGTCGGGCGGTGCGATGCGATCGATCTGCCACTGGCCATCCACGCGCTGTCCTTCGCGCAGCACCCGTGTTTCCTGCGCGTGCGCGACGAACACGGACCAGTGCCCGTCCGCCAGCTGCTTGCCCAGGTAGGTGAATGGCGGTGGCGGGTCGGGCGCCTGCGCGGGCGCGGCCGCCGGAGTGGCGGTGGCGCTTGTGGCCGATGGTTGCCAGCTGCCCACGGCGAACAGCTCGGGGGCCGGCCGGCCCCGTGCTCGGTGGGCGGCAGGCTCACGCTGCGGCACCAGCCACTGTCGCTCGATCAGCGGCAGCAGCTGCGGCGGCGCGGACGCGGAAGGGGAGTCGACTCGCCACAAGGACCATTGCACGCGCGCCTCCAGCTGCGGCTGCCCGATGCTCTCGCGCCGCACCGAGATATGGTCCAGGCTTGCGCTGGGCAGTTCGCGCAACACGGCTTCGAGGTAGCGCCGCAGCTGCGGATAGCTGGCCCGGATCGGTTGGGTGACCAGCACCCGCGTCAGGCCCGCAGCGGCCGCGGGCTCGTGCTGGCGGTATTCCCCGCTCGGCAGCGCCAGCTGCTCGTGGCCGGCCAGTCGGTCGATGGTCCGCAGCGCCTCGGGCAGCTCGGGTGCCGATTGCAGCGCCTGCACAAGCGCATGGGCCTCGGGTTCGTCGCGGGTGCTGGCTGCGGTGGGCACGGGAGACCGAGCCGGCCGATCGAGCCAGGCGCGCAGTCGGGAGAGTTCCTGTTGGGCCGGAAGGTTGAAGCCCCAGTGAATGCCGGCCGCTGCCAGGGCGAAGAAGGCGGCGACGGTGCCGGCCAGACCGTGCCTCCAGCAGGCGATCGCCAACGCCGTGCGCCAGGCTTGCGGCTGAACCCGGCCCCAGCGCACGCTTCTCATCGCGCCTGCTCCGGCTGCGATGCGGCGCCAGGCCCTGCCAGCAGTCCGGGGTTGAACTGAAGCGTGAGGCGCACCGGCCGGGCGGGGTCTTGTTCGTAGGTGTCGTGCCGCAACGGCCTGACCGACTCGAAGCCCGGCGTGCGCCCGAGCCGCTGGGCATACCCCATGAGTGCCGGCAGGTCGCGAGCCTCGGTCGTCAATCGCAGCCGGCGACCCTCCCCCTCGGCTTCGATCGAGAGAAGGGCGACGTCGGGTGTGGCCAGGCTCTCCAGGCCGTCCAGCACCGCGGTCCAGGGTGTGTTCAAGCGCTGCACCGCTTCCGTCCAGGCGGCGAGCTCGGCGCGGGCCGCGGGCTTGGCGGCAGGTGGGGTCGGGGCGGTGGCGCGACGGGGCGGCGTGGTCAGGCTGGCCCAGGTGCGCCGGGCACTCGCCAGGTCGTCCTGCAGGTACCAGGCCGTGCCTGCAGTCCAGGCGAGGATGGTGCCCGTAGCAATGAGCGACAGCAGGCTCAGGGCGCTGCCGCGCGCGCGCTGTGCGCCCAGCAGCCAGCGCCGCCAGCCAGGTGACGCATCGAAGCGGATGTCGATCGGACGCATGGGGGCGAAGGGGGTCGGAACGGGTGGCGTCACGGGGGAGACAGGCGCAAGGTGGACAGGGCCAGCACGGCGGTGGCTTCGTTCGGGGGCGTGGCGGCGCCGGGTTGGCCACGCGCCAGGCTCGAGATCGGCAGGCCGGACGGCGCAGCGTCGCTGGTGCACAGGTCGATCCAGTGCAGGGCGCCAGGCGTGGGCAGGCCGCTCGCGATGCTCTCGAGGCGCGCGAGCGCCAGGGTCCGCTCAGCCAGGGTGGCCAGCGGTTCGCCGGCGGTGCTTTGCAGTTGGGTGAAATGCACGACCTCGCCCGCGGCACAGGCCCAGAGGATCACGGTCGTGGGGCTGCGCAGGGCCGTCCATCCGTCGCCTGGAATCGCCGCGCTGCGTTGGCGGCACAGCCAGCCCCAGCTGGTGTGCCAGCGCCAACGTGCATGCCGGCTGGCTAGCGCGGCTTCCAGCGGCCGGACGAAGGCTTCAGGCAGGGCGGCGCATACGAAGGAGCCGTGGCGTCGCCAGTCGCCGGTGATGCGCCAGTCGGTGGCCGTGCCGCCGAACAGCTGGGCGCAACGGGCGGCCGCCACCTGTCGCAGCTCGGCCAGCCCGGCGGCGGCTGCCGGGGCACGCTGCACCCAGTGCACGGCAAGCCGCGGACTGGTCACCAAGTCCAGCTCCGGGAGCCGCCCTTGGGGCAGGCAACGGGCGAGTTCCATCGAAACGCATTGAGTGGCCTGGATGTCGCCACGCGGGTGCCATGCAGCCCCATGGCTATCCAGGCCGATCAGAAGCGGCTCGCGATGGCGGACAAGGGCGCGCAAGTCAGGCCGCCACGGTGACACGCCGGACCTCCTCCAGGCTGGTGGCACCGGTTCGCGCAAGCGCCAGGGCCGAGTCCTTGAGGCTGCGGGTGCCGCTGCGGTAGGCGGCTTCGCGAACCAGCCGGGCCGGCTGCCGCGCGATGATCAGCTCGCGCAGTTCGTCGGTCAGGCGCAGCAGTTCGGCGACCGCCTGGCGGCCGCGGTAGCCGGTGCCGCGGCAGTCCCCGCAGCCGCTGCCGCGCCGCAGGTTCCATCCGGCGACCTGGTCTTGTGAAAGGCCCAGGCGCGCCAACTCGTGGTCGGCGGGCTCGCAAGCCCGGCTGCAATGCGTGCAGGTCAGGCGCACCAGGCGCTGGGCCCAGATGCCGTTCAGCGCGGACATCAAGGCATGCGGATCCAGCCCCATGTGCGTGAACCGGCCGAAGACGTCGAAGACGCTGTTGGCGTGCGCGGTGCTGAGAACCAGGTGCCCGGTGAGGGCGGACTGCACGGCGATCTCGGCGGTTTCGCGATCTCGGATCTCGCCCACCATGATCTTGTCGGGGTCGTGCCGCAGGATGGAGCGCAGGCCACGGGCGAAGCTCAGGCCCTTCTTCTCGTTCACCCGGATCTGCAGCACACCGGGCAACTGGTATTCGACCGGGTCTTCGATGGTGACGATCTTGTCGCGGCCGGTGTGGGCTTCGGAGAGCGCGGCGTACAAGGTGGTGGTCTTGCCCGACCCGGTGGGCCCGGTGACCAGCAGCATGCCCCAGGCCGCGTCCATCAGCTCGCGCAGTCCCGCGACCAAATCGGATGGCAGTCCGAGGCTGGCGAGATCGAGCCGGCCGTGCCGCGCGACCATGGCCTGCTTGTCCAGAATGCGCACGACGGCGTCTTCGCCATGCAGGCCCGGGATCACCGACAGGCGCAGGTCGATCTCGCGTTCCTGCGCGCGCACCCGGAAGCTGCCGTCCTGCGGCACACGGCGCTCGGCGATGTCGAGTTCGGCCAGCACCTTCAGGCGTGACACCGCCTGTTCGGCCAGCGGGATGCCGGGGATCTCGGCCACCGTGTCGAGCACGCCGTCGATGCGGTACTGGATGGCCAGTCCGTCGGGGGTGGCTGCCAGGTGCAGGTCGCTGGCGCCCGCGCGCAAGGCGTCATAAAGCGTGGAGTTGACCAGCCGCACCGCCGGGCTGGTTTCGGTCGACAGCCGTGCCAGCGACAGCTCCTCCAGCGAGAGGTCCTGGCCGCTGCTCTCGCCCGGTACGCCCTGCATCGTGTCCATGGCGCGCAGCTTGGCTTCCTGCTGGTTCAGGAAGGCGTGGATGTCGTCGGCCGCGGCCAGCACGAACCGCACAGGCCCGGCGACCCGATGCGAAAGCCGGGTCCGCAGGTCGGTATCGAGCGGCTCCGAGATGACGGCGATGCAGCCATCGAATGCGCCTGCCACATCGCCATCGATGGCGTCGCGCCCGGACCCGGGTTCGGGCGGCAGCAGCAGCACGCATCGCATGGCCTGGCATTGCGGGAGCGGCAGGACCTCGAAGGCGGGGACACGCCGGGCCATCAGCGGGCAATCCCAACAGGCCAGGCCCAGGTCGGCGGCGATGTGCCGGGCCGCCTCGCGCAGGCTGCAGCCACGCAGCGTGGCCACCGTCTCGATGCTCGGGTGGCCCTGCGCAAAGGCCCGTCGCAGTGCCGGCCAGTCCAGCGGGGCGCTCATTGCAGGCTCCCGGCCAGCTCGAAGACCGGCATGTACAGCAGGATCACGATGAGGCCGATCACCAGCCCGATGGCTGTCATCAGCAGGGGCTCGAAGGCGCGTGAGAAGCGGTCGATCCAGCGGGTGGCTTCTTCTTCCTGGAAGATGGCGGCGCGGGTCAGCAGCGCACCGAGCTGGCCCGAACGCTCGCCCACGCGCAGCAGGCGCAGTGCCACCGGCGTGGTGAGCGAGTGGCCCTCAAAAGCGATCGACAGCGGCTGCCCGTTCCGCACCGCCGAGCGAGCCTCCCTGATGCGGGCGTGGTCACGCTGCGGCATGACGCTTTCGCACAGCTGCAAAGCGCGCACCAGGGGGATGCCGCCTTCGAGCAGCATGCCCAGCGTGAGGTACAGGCGGGCCAGGATCATGGAGCGAACGTGCGGTGCCGCCCCGGGTATGCCGGCGAGCAGCCGCCCCCATCCCGCCCGGCGGACCACCCTGGCGACGCCAGTCGTGACCAGGGCCACGACCATGAGCGTGGCCGTGATCAGCGAGCCGGCGTGCATGGACGCGAATTGGCCCCATTGCATCAGCACCCGCGAAGCCCAGGGCAGATCGTGGCCACTGCCAGCGAGGACGGCCGCGAACCGGGGGACCACGTAGCCGAGCAGGAATGCGCTCACCGCCATGCCGACCACGAGCAGGATGGCCGGGTACACGGCGGCGCTGGCGAGCTTGTGGCGAAGGGCGGCCTGGCGGATCTGGTAGCCGATGTACCGGCCCAGCGCCTGGGGCAGGTCGCTGGTGCCCTCGGACGAAGCGATCAGGCCGACGAACAACGGCGGGAACACCGCCGGTTGGGCAGCCAGTGCGGCCGAGAGGCGATGGCCTTGGCGCAGCTGGTCGATGACGCCTTCGAGCACCTGGCGGCGGGCGGGCTGCGCTTCCTTCTCGACCAGTGCGTCCAGCGCTTCGGAGATGGAGAGTCCGGCCGCCACCAGCGCCAGCAGTTCCTGCGCGAAGAGCAGCAGGTCCAGCTGCGCCGGGCGCCGGGCAGGACCGAAACCGCGTCGCCGCCGAACAGCGAGCGGCAGCAGGCCCTTGTCGTGCAACTGGCGCAGGGCCTCGGCATCGTCGGCGGCTTCGAGGTGCAGCACGTGGATCTGCTGCGCGGAATCGAGCCCGCGTGCGCGGTAATGCATGACGCCGCTCTAGTCGGGGCCGATATCGGCGGCGTCGCCACTGCCGCCCGGCTGGCCATCTTTGCCGTAGGACAGCAGGTCGTAGTCCCCGCGAACGCCCGGGTTGCGGTAGATGTAGGGTCGGCCCCATGGGTCGAGCGGGACGGCCTTGCTCAGGTAGGGGCCGCGCCAAGTCGCAGCTCCCGCCGCGGCAGTGGGCGGCATGCCCGTCAGGGAGGCCAGTCCCTCTTCGGAGCTGGGGAAACTGCCCATGTCCAGCCGGTAGCCGGCGAGGGCGCGGTGAAAGCCCTCGACCTGTGAGCGGGCGACGGCTTGCTCCGATTTGCCGATCTGGCCGAAGTAGCGCGGACCGGCATAGGCTGCGAGCAGGCCGATGATGGCCACCACGACCAGCAGCTCGAGCAGGGTGAAGCCGGCCGTGGCAAGCGCCTGAGGATTCGGACGAGACAAGGGGACCTCCCTGGCCACGGCTGGCGCCATGGATTAGTACGAAAGAAGTCCATTCTAGGCGGGCGTGCTGCGGCGGCCCGCTCGCCTGGTGCGCTCACGCGACCGGAAAGGCGTCGTGCTGGCCTCAACCGCGCGTGGCGGCCAACGCTGCCAGGGCCTCGGCGTCGGTCCGGTAGGTTCGCAGCAGCGGGTCGTCGCCCAGCTCGCCCGCTCGGTGCAGCATGGTCTCGACCGGCAGCTTGATGCCGCTGATGTGCAGCATGATCTGGCGGCTCGCCAGGAACCGGCGCAGCTGCCCGAACATCTCGACGCCGGTGGCATCGATGCGGTTGATCGGCTGCGCGAACAGGCACACGTGCCTGACCCCGGGATGCAGCGCCAGGTGCTCGATGACACGGCGCTCCAATGCGCTGGCGGAGGCGAAGTCGAGTTCGTCGTCCATGCGCAGGGCGAAGGTGTCGGGCGCGATCGCGGGCAGCTTCCACAAGTGCCGGTCGCGCAGGCTGCCGTCCGGGTGCAGGCCCACTTCGATGATGCGCGGGTGCAGCCGGTGGTGCAGGAAGTGCACCAGGCCCAGGACGACGCCGGTCAGCACGCCCCAGTAGATGCGCGGCGCCGAGAGCAGCGTGACGGCGAAGGTGGTCGCCGCGATGAGGGCTTCGATCCGGTGCAGCTTCCACAGCTGCGTGAAGACGCGCGGCTTGATCAGCCCCATGACCGCCGCGATCACCACAGCCGCCAGGACCGCCTGCGGCACGTGGTACAGCGCCGGCGTGAGATAGAGCAGCACCAGCATCACCACGCCCGTGGCGAGCACCGTGGCCCAGCCCGTGCGCGCGCCCGCATAGAGCGTCAGGGCCGAGCGCGAGAACGAGGTGCTGACGGGGAAGGCGCCAGAGAACGCCGCCGCGAACTTGCCCATGCCCTGGCCGATCAGGTCCTGGCTGGCGTCCCAGCGCCGTCCCTCGCGCTGGCTCTCGATCTTGGCGCTCGCCGCCATTTCCAGGGAGGTGACCAGCGTGAGCACCAGCGCGGGCGCGACCAGGGACGCGAACTGCTCCCAGGGCAGGAGCCCGGGAAGGTGGAAGGCCGGAAACCCCGCAGGAAGCGCCCCGATGACCGCGCCCCGCTGGGCGAAGCCGGTCCAGGCACTCAGGGCGGCCGTGGCGGCCAGCACCAGCAGCACCATCGGCAGCCGTGGCAGCCAGCGCTTGCCGATCTCGAACAGCGCCAGGGAGCACGCGCCGTAGCCCAACGCTTCCCACTGGATACGCGGCGACTGCAGCAGGGCCGTGAGCTTGCCGTCGAGGCCGATCAGGGCCGGCAGCTGCGAGGCGATGATCAGCACCGCGGCGGCCTGGCTGAAACCCGCCAGGACCGGCGAGCTCACCAGGTTGAGGACCCACGACGCCCCGCTCGCGCCCACCGCCAGTTGCAGCGCGCCCGACAGCAGCGCCAGCCACATGGCGAGCGCCACCCATTGGGCGCTGCCGGGTTCGGCCATGCCCACCAGCGAGGCGCCGACCAGCACCGCGCTCAGGGCCGAGGGGCCGACCGACAGGCGCGTGGACCGGCTGAACAGGACCGCCGCGAGCGCGGGAAGGAAGGTGGCATAGAGGCCGGTGACCAGCGGCATGCCGGCCAGGCCTGCATAGGCCACCGACTGCGGAATCATCACCACCGCGATGGTGATGGCGGCCGACAGCTCGCCGCGCAGCAGGGTGCCGTCCAGGCGCGGCCAGTCCAGAAAGGGGAACCAGGATCTGAGGGAACGCATGAGGCGCCGAGCTTAATCGCTCGATGGTCGCGGGCCCCCGGAGAGCCGAGTCGGGCGGGGCGGCACGGGCGGCGCATTCCAGGGGCCGTTCAGCCGCCGAGCCGCCTGCATGGCGAAAGCCCGGGGGCGCAGGCCCTCCGGCCTTCCTCCTGGTCGAGCGCCGCCGAGATCAGGCCGGCGGGGGAGGCGGCGCGTCTTCGGGGCCGGAACCGTAGATGGCCGAGATCAGGGCCGAGGACAGCTGCGGCGACCGCAGGGCAGCCATGGCCAGGCCAGTGACCGAGATCAGGCGCCAGGGGCGTGCCAGGTAGACCAGCGCGCCGGCCGCTGCCGCGACCAGCAGGAAGTTGACCGGATGGCGCTGCCCGTAAGAGGAGAGGGTGGGCGTGGCGAGTTCGACCACCAGGCGCGCCGGATGGTGTTGCCAGTACGCGCGGCCCGCGTCCCCCAGGCCGGCGAAGCGGCCGCTGAACAGGCGATCAGCGCGCCGGGCCTTCCGGGTGGCCGTGTCGGCCGGTCCCGCGACGCCGACCGGTTCGGATTCCGCGCGCTCGGCGGCCTCCATGCGCATGCGGGTGGCGCGTTCTTCCTCGCGCTCCTCGGCACGCTCGTAGGCGGCCTCGGGGCTGTGCTCGTCGCGCGCGGCGCCATGACCGAAACCGGCAGCCTGGGCCACCTTGTTGAAGGCCGACCGCAGCATGCCCGGGCGGTCCTGCCGCTGCTGGACGTATTCGAGGATGGCCAGGCGGGATTGGGCGAGCCGGTCGCCGTACTCGCTCATGACCGCGCTCCCAGGGCTTGCAGGGTCTGCGCGTCGGCACTGAGTTGCGAGCGCGTTTCGCGGAAGGCCGCCTGTGGGAGCTTGCGCATGGCCTGCATGCCCGCGATGGCGGCAACCACCAGGAAGACGCCCGGGGCGATCACCAGCATCCAGTGGAACCCAGTCAACGCCCACAGCATGGCAGCCACACCGGCGAGCACCAGGAAGACCAGGCCGCAGACGGCGGCAATGGCACCGGCGACCGCCCGCTTGGCCACTTCGGCGCCGACCTGCGCCGCCTCCTCCCGGATCAGACCCGCATAACTGGACAAGTGATCGGACACGAGTTCGGGTCGCCGGATCAATACGGAGAGGATGGGATGCATGGTCGGGCCTCCCGGGTTCAGTGGTCGTTGCGGCGGGCCATCAAGACCACGGCCATGACCAGGGCTCCCACGGCCGCGGCCATCAGCGCGGCCTTCACCGGCTGCTCGGCGACGTAGCGGCTGGTCACGTCGGCGTACTGGTTCATTTGCCGTTGGGCGGCACTGGCGGTGTCGGACACGCCATAGCGCAGGTCGCGCATGCGTTCGGCCGCACGCTCGAGCGCCTGGGCGGCGACTTCGCGCGTGCCGTCGATGGCTTTGTGTGCGGAGGCGGCGAGGTCGTCGGCACGTCGGCTGTTCTGGCTCTTGTTGAACATGGGTGGTCCTCTCGGTTGTTGCGGCCGCTCGGGCGAGCAGCCTGTTGTCAGGTCACGCGACTGAGGGTACGGCTCAAGGTCAGCCGTCCCCGATCGGCGCGTGGCGTGACTGCATGTCGGCAGTGGCAGGGTGCCCATGTAGGAGCCTTCCCACCCGCGGACGAGCAGTTCAGGACATCGTAACCGGCGCCGGCTGCACGGCCCCGCCTTGCGGCAGCACCGCCACCACGCGCGTGCCCTGGCCAGGGGACGAGGTGAGCTTCAGGCGGCCACCCGCGGACTCGACCCGGTGGCGCATTCCGGCCAACCCATGGGTGGACGGCCGCATGCGAACCACGTCGAAGCCCTTGCCGTCGTCGCGCACCGTCACCTCGACCACGTTGGTATAGCTGTGCACGCTGATCTCCACGTGCCTCGCCTCGGCGTACTTCGCGATGTTGGTGAGCGATTCCTGCACAAGCCGGTACACCGTGATCTGGCGCGATTCGTCGAGTTCGACGGACTCGAGGTTGGTGACCACCTCGACGCCGGACTGCTCGGAGAACTCGCGCGCCAGGATCTCCAGCGACGCCGACAAGCCGAGGTTGGTGAGCGAGGAAGGGCGCAGGTCCTCGATGATGCGGCGCTTGAGTGCGATGCCGCTGTTGAGCGTCTCGGTGAGGTGCTGCAGTCGCTGGGTGACTTCGGGAGCGGGCGTGCCCAGGCGCGATTTGAGGCGGGCGACGTCGAGCTTGGCCGCGGTGAGCAGGGCGCCGAGCTCGTCATGCAGTTCGCGTGCGAGGTGTCCGCGCTCCTGCTCGCGCACCTGCTGCAGGTGGGTCGCCAGCTCGGTGAGCGAGGCCGTGCGCTCCCGCACCTGCCGCTCCAGCAGGTCACGCTCGGCCTGCAGCGCCTGCTGCTGGCGCTCACCGGCGGCCTTCAAGGCGCTGCTCTGGCGCAAATACAGGTAGAACGCCAGCAAGGCCACCACCGCCACGGCCGCGATGCCCACGCGCGCCAGCAGCAGGGAGTCGCGCACCTGCGCCTGGCTGGCCGCGATGCGTTCGTTGGCGGTCGCGATGAGCGCCGCCACCTGGCTGCGGATCACGTCCATGTGCTGCTTGCCGATGTCGCTCATGAGCACGAATTTCCAGGCGTCCTCGTTGCCCTGCTGGCGCATGCGCACCAGCAGGTCCATCTCGGCCAGCTTGCGCTGCACCTCGCGGGCAACTTGTGAGAGCGTGGCCTGCGCCTGCCCGTCTTCCACGTACACGCCGCGCAGGGTGTCCAGGGTTTGCCCGATCTCGGTCACGGCCCGGTTGTAGGGTTCCAGGTAGGCCGGGTCGCCGGTGAGCAGGTAGCCGCGCGAGCCGGTTTCGGCGTCCAGCACGAGCTGGAGGGTCTGGTTGAGCGCGCTGCGTGTACGCGCCGCGTCGGAGATCTCCGTGAGCGCGGCCGTGGACCGCTGGAAGCCTGTTTCGCTGATGCCGATCAATACGACCACGGCGACCACCGCAAGGATGAGATTGATCGTCGCCTTCGGCAGCGCGCCGAGCGGCATCAGAACCCCTCCATTACAGAGCCGATCTGCATAGAATCCAGACTCGTCATGTTAAAAGGGTAGGCCAATTCGGTTGACCTCGGTATTCCGGGCAACGACGAAGGAAAGAGAAAAGACATGATCAAAGTCGGCATTGTGGATGACCATGCCATCGTGCGGTCGGGACTGAAGCAGTTCTTTTCCGAGCAGGTGGATTTGCGTGTGGTGGGCGAGGCTGCAAGTGGCCGCGAAGCCATCGATCTCGTCCGCACCACCGAGCTGGATGTGCTGGTGATGGACTTGTCCATGCCAGGCCAGAGTGGCATCGACGCCCTGGGCATGATCCGCGCCAAGGCCCCCGATGTGGGCATCCTGATCCTTTCGGGATACCCGGAGGAGCACTACGCGATGAACCTCATTCGCCAGGGGGCCAGCGGATACCTCAACAAGGAATGCGAGCCGATGGAGATCGTCAACGCGATCCGCACCATTGCGCTCGGTCGTCGCTACATTTCTCCGGCGGTTGCCGAGTTGCTCGCGCAGCAGCTCAATCGCAAGGAGGGCGGCGCACCGCACGAGCAGCTTTCGGAACGCGAGTTCCAGGTATTTCTCAAGCTGGCCAAAGGCGAGACCGCCGGAGATATTGCGAAAGCATTGTCCCTGTCAGTCAAAACGGTGAGTACCTATCGCACTCGCCTAATGGAAAAGATGTCTCTGGCGTCGAACAGTGATCTCACGTATTACGCACTCAAGAACAAACTGATCGATTGACCGAGACTTGTCGAGACTCTCTCGGGCGCCGGGTGTCTGCCCCTCCGGCTGCGCCGCAGAGCTCGTAGGCTGGCGCTCACAGGCCCAAGCGTGGCGCACCGACCCGCCGCCGCCCTGCGCCGGGCCACACTGCATCGGAGCCGGGCAAGCCGGCGAGAAAGCATGGCAGTGAGGATTCTGGTCGGCTCAATGATGATCTTCTTCGGCACCTTGCTGCTGGCCGGGTTGCTGGCCCTCGGGCAACCCGGTGGCGCAGGCATCCAGCCGATTCCACCGACGCATTACGGCATGACCGACAACGGCGGCGGCGGCGAAGACGAGCGGGTCGTCGACGAATTGCGCCGCCTGGTGGCCCTGCTGGGGGCCCGCTGACACCATGGCCATGAGCGCACGCGCCATCGGCGGCCTGGGGCCGCGATGGCGGCGGGCGCTGACCGTGGTGCTGGTCATCGTCGTGGCCCTGGTGCTCGCGGTGGCCCTCTTTCCGTGGGACTGGCTGCGAGGACCGATCAACCGCTATGTGTCCGAGCGGACGGGGCGTCATTTCGAAATCACGCGTCGGCTCGATGTCGACATCGGCTGGCATATCCGCATCGTGGCTGACGGGCTGGTGTTCGGCAATCCACCCTGGGCCACCGAACCGAACTTGATCGAGGCGGAACGGGTCGAGGCCGAGGTGCGCCTGTGGCCGTTGCTCACGCGCTGGCGCCTGGAGTTACCGCTCATCGCCATGAGCCAGCCGCGCCTGGGCCTGGAGCTGTTGCCGGACGGACGGCGCACCTGGACCCTCGAGCGTGAGGGCCAGGAAGACAGCGCGATCGTGGTGGGAGCGATGGAAGTGGACCGGGGGCAGTTGCGCTACATCGCCCAGCATCAGGGCGCCGATGTGCAGGCCGATTTCGCCATGGATGCGCCCGCTGCCGGCCAGGGCCCGCAGTTGCTTCCGCTCAGTTTCCGCGGCGGCGGTCGGTGGCACGGGGAGAACTTCGTGCTGGAAGGCCGCTCGGGCAACGTGCTGGCACTGCGCGAAGGGCTGGGCAACCCCTTACCCCTCGAGATCTTCGCCACCTCGGGCCGCAGTTCGCTGCGCATGGCCGGTCGCGTGGTGAGCCTGGCCACCTTCGATGGGGCGGACCTGAGCGTGGCCATGCGCGGCCGCGACCTGGCCGAGCTGTACCGCCTGGTCGGCATCGCCCTGCCGGAGACGCCGCCGTATACGGTCGAAGGGCGGCTGCAGCGGCAAGGGGCGGTGTGGCGCGCCTCCGAGCTGCGGGGCACGCTCGGCCGCACGGACCTGCGCGGCGAGATGAGCTACGACGTCTCGGGCGACAAGCCGGTGCTGGTGGGTTCGCTGCAATCGCGTCGGCTGGACTTCGATGACCTGGCGCCCCTGATCGGCAAGCGCGAGGACGCACCGCGCGCCCGCCGCGGAGCCCGGCCGGCCCAGGGGGATCGGCAGGTGTTGCCACGTGCCCCGCTCGACTTGAGCCGGTTGCGCAGCATGGACGCCGACGTCCGCTTCGCCGCGGACCGGGTGGTGGATGCCAAGCCCGTGCCCGTGGACCGGCTGTCGGTGCATGTGCGCCTGCAGGACGGACTGCTCCAGCTCGAACCCCTGGATGCGGGACTCGCCGGCGGGCGCTTGACCGGAAGCTTCCGGGTGAGCGGGCGGCAAAAGCCTGCCGAGTTCGCGCTGCAGCTCCAGGTGCGGGGATTGAACCTGGAGCGCCTGTTCCCGGCGGTGGACCTGAACCGTGCCAGCGTGGGCCAGGTGCACGGCCGCGTCGCGCTCGGAGGGCGGGGCGCCAGCGTGGCCCAGATGCTGGGCTCCGCCTCGGGCGATGTCGCGCTGCTGCTCGGGCGCGGGCGCATCAGCAACCTCCTGTTGGAGTTTGCGGGTCTGGACGGCGCGGAGATCGTGCGTTTCCTGCTGGGCCGTGACCAGCGCGTCGAGCTGCGCTGCGCCGCCGCCGCCTTCCATGTCAAGGACGGCCTGATGAGCTCGAGGGCCCTGGTGCTGGACACGGTAGATACGGTGATCTACGGCCAGGGCACCATCAACCTGGCCGACGAGCGCCTGGACCTGATCTTCCGGCCTTATCCCAAGGATGCGAGCATCCTGGCCCTGCGCTCGCCGCTCAAGCTCTCCGGCACCCTGGGCGCGCCGGAGGGCGGCATCGAGAAGGGGCCGCTCGTCGCCCGGGCCGCAGCGGCGATCGCCTTGGGTGCGATCAATCCGCTGCTGGCGCTGGCGGCCACGATCGAGACCGGTCCTGGCGAGGACGCCGACTGCGGCGCCGTGCTCAAGCAGGCGGCCACGCCCAACAAGCCGCCGCCGGTGCCGGCACCGCCCGTTCCCGCTTCCGCGGCGGCTGCGCGCGCGGCGTCAGGCCGGTAGCGCGGAATCAGCCGGACCGGCACGGTCCGCGCAGACCGGACACTCGCGGTCGCGAGGCACGCGGATCTCGCTCCAGTTCATGCGCAAGGCGTCCAGCATCAGCAGGCGCCCGGTGAGCGGGCGCCCCGTGCCGGCCAGCAGCTTGAGCGCTTCGGCCGCCTGCGTGCTGCCGATGATGCCCACCAGGGGCGCGAAGACGCCCATGGTGGCGCAGCGGGCCTCCTCCACCGCCTGGCTGGGTGGAAAGACGCAGGCATAGCAGGGCGAGGACGCCTCGCGCGGATCGAACACCGAGACCTGTCCGTCGAAGCGGATGGCCGCCCCGGACACCAGCGGCACTCCGTGCCGCATGCAGGCGGCGTTGATCGCGTGGCGGGTGTCGAAGTTGTCGGTGCAGTCCAGCACCACCTGCGACGCCGGGACCAGTTCATCGAGCATCTTCGCGTCGGCACGCAGTTCCAGCGCGCGCACGTCGACTTCGGGGTTGATGGCAAGCGCGGCCACGCGTGCCGAGTCGACCTTGGCCTGCCCCAGCCGCTCCACGTTGTGGGCGATCTGGCGCTGCAGGTTGGTCAGATCGACCGCATCGGCGTCCACCAGCGTGAGCGAGACCCCCGCACTGGCGAGGTACAGCGCCACGGGCGATCCCAGCCCACCCGCCCCGATCACCAGGGCCCGCGCCCGCGCCAGCCGCTCCTGCCCCTCCACCCCGATCTCGTCGAGCAGGATGTGGCGTGAGTAGCGCAGCAATTGGTCGTTGGTCACTTCTTTTGAGGGGTGAGGGGCTGGGGCCTGGGAGCCAGGGGGACACGGGCTTCGCGAAGGTCCAAAGACACAGCCCCTGGGGAAGTCCAGGGGCTGTGTCAATCGGTGGAGGCCGTGGGGCGGGTGGCGCGCGCCGGGGTGGTCCGTAACCCCTGGCCCCCAGCCCCTGACCCCCAGAGGATCAGTTGTCCTTCTTCGCCGTCTTGTCCTCGATCACCTGGGTCTTGCTGATCAGGACCGGCTGCCCCTTGAGATGGTTGAGCGCCTGCTTGAGCTGGAAGTCGGTGTCGCTGCCGAACTCGGGCATCTTGGCGCGCTCGGCGACCGGCTTGCGGGCTTCTTCCTCGGCGCGCCGCAGCGCTTCCTCGCGGGCTTTCTCACGGGCGGGGTCTTTCACCTCCGGCTGGCCGTTGCCGTTGTTCAGGTGCTTGAGCAGGTCGGCTTCGCGGGTGCGCAACATGGCGAAGACGTTGCCTTCCTGGCTCTCGTCGACCAGCACGTCGGGCACGATGCCCAGCGCCTGGATGGACTTGCCGCTGGGCGTGTAGTAGCGGGCAGTGGTGAGCTTCAAGCCGGTGTCGGGGCCGAGCGGGCGCACCGTCTGCACCGATCCCTTGCCGAACGTCTGGCTGCCCATCACGATCGCGCGCTTGTGGTCCTGCAGGGCGCCGGCCACGATCTCGCTGGCGGAGGCGGAGCCCTCGTTCACCAGCACCACCAGGGGCACGTTCTTGATCGCGGCGGGGAGCCGGCGCAACGGGTCGAGACCGGGGCGCCGCATGTAGTGCTCGGGCGAGGCCTTGTAGGTGGACTTGCTCTCCGGCAGTTGCCCGTTGGTCGAGACCACGGGCACGCCTTCGGGCAGGAAGGCCGCCGAGATGGCCACGGCCGCATCGAGCAGGCCGCCCGGGTCGTTGCGCAGGTCCAGCACCAGCCCCTTCAGGTTGGGGTCGGCGCGATAGACCTCGTCCACCTTGCGCACGAAGTCTTCGACCGTTCGTTCCTGGAACTGCGACAGGCGGATCCAGGCATAGCCAGGTTCCAGCACCTTGCCCTTGACCGACACGGTCTTGATTTCTTCACGCGTGATCGTCACCGGGAAGGTGCGGCTCTCGGACTTGCGGAAGATCGTGAGCATCACCTTGGTCTGGGGCTCGCCGCGCATGCGCTTGACCGCGTCGGACAAGGACAGGCCCTTGACCGCGGTGTCGTCGATCTTGGTGATCAGGTCGCCCGGCTGCAGGCCGGCGCGGAATGCGGGGCTGCCCTCGATGGGCGAGACCACCTTCACCAGGCCTTCTTCCTGCGCGATCTCGATCCCCACGCCGACGAAGCGGCCCGAGGTGCCCTCGCGAAATTCCTTGAAGGACTTCTTGTCGAAATACTGCGAGTGCGGATCGAGGCTGGACACCATGCCGGCAATGGCGTCGCTGATGAGTTTGCGATCGTCGACCGCTTCGACGTAGTCGCTCTTGACCATGCCGAACACGGCGGCGAGCTGCTGCAGTTCTTCGAGAGGGAGCGGGGCCAGGGAGCCACGCGCGGCGGTTTGGAGGGAAACCGTGGTGAGCGCGCCGGCCAATGCGCCTACGGAAATCCAGCCGGCAATCTTCAACTTGTGGCTCATGGAAGTGAGGGGTCCTCTAGAGTCTGGGATTTATACACCCGCGATACGCCTATGACGCACGGGTTACCTCGTGGTTCCCCCGCCTGAGCACAAGGCGCGGAAAAAGACCGCGCTTCGATGGTTTCGTGGCGTGGGACCTAGCGCGCCCGGCCCTGGCTGGCCACCGCCGCCGCCGCCGCCTTGGCCGCCTGTTCGTCGCCCAGATAGTAGTTGCGGATTGGGCGCAGGTCGGCATCGAGCTCGTAAACCAGCGGAATGCCATTGGGAATGTTCAGGCCCACGATGTCGGTGTCGGAGATGCCGTCCAGGTACTTGACCAGCGCGCGGATGGAGTTGCCGTGCGCGGCGACCAGCAGCCGCTGGCCCGAGCGAATGGCCGGTGCCAGGGTGTCGTTCCAGAACGGCAGGACCCGCGCCACGGTGTCCTTCAGGCACTCGGTCAGCGGCACCTGCTCGGGGGCGAGCCCGGCATAGCGGATGTCGCCGCGCTCCGATCGCGGGTCGGACGGATCGAGGGCCGGCGGCGGCACGTCGTAGCTGCGACGCCAGACCAGCACCTGTTCATCGCCGTACTTGCGGGCCGTCTCGGCCTTGTCCAGGCCCTGCAGCGCGCCGTAGTGGCGCTCGTTCAGGCGCCACGAGTGCGTCACCGGCAGCCAGGTGCGATCGAGTTCGTCCAGGCAGTGCCACAGGGTGCGCGTCGCTCGCTTGAGCACGCTGGTGCAGGCCAGGTCGAAGTCGTAGCCCTCGCTGCGCAGCAGCCGGCCGGCGTTCTTGGCCTGTTCGATGCCGGTGGGCGTGAGGTCCACGTCGGTCCAGCCGGTGAAGCGGTTCTCGAGGTTCCAGGTCGATTCGCCGTGGCGGATCAGCACGAGTTTGTACATGGGCAGGGCGCCTGTTCGAGTGGAAGGGAACCGCGGATTCTAGAATCGCGGGTTGCCCTGGGGACCTAAGGAACGAAGTGAACTTTCTGATCGATAACTGGACGCTTGTCGCCATTGCCCTGCTGTCCGGCGGAATGCTGCTGTGGCCCACGTTGCGGCGCGGCCCGGGCGGGGGCCTCACGCCCACGGCCGCGGTACAGCTGATCAACCGCGAAAAAGGCGTGGTGGTGGATGTGAGCGACCCGGCCGAATACGCCCAGGCCCATGTCACCGGCGCGCGCAACGTGCCGATGGAGCAGTTCGAAAAGCGCCTGCCCGAGGTGGTCAAGAACAAGGCCCTGCCGGTGATCCTGGTCTGCCCCACGGGTCGCCGCGCGCAACGCGCGCTGGCCCTGGCCCAGAAACTCGGTTATGAGAAGGCCCAAGTGCTCGCTGGCGGACTGCGCGCCTGGAAAGACGCTAACCTGCCGGTCGAAAAAGCCTGAACCTCGACCGCAACGACATGCAACCCGTCAAGATGTACACCACGGCCGTATGCCCCTTTTGCATCCGTGCCAAGCAGATCCTCAAGTCCAAGGGCGTCGAGCAGATCGATGAGATCCGCATCGACGCCGATCCCGAAGAGCGAGCCCGCATGATGCAGATCACCGGCCGCCGCACCGTGCCCCAGATCTTCATTGGCGACACGCACGTGGGCGGCTGCGACGACCTGATCGCGCTCGATGGCCGCGGCGGACTGGTGCCCCTGCTGAACAGCTGAAGCGCCTCGGATGCCCCTGAGATAATCGCCGACTGTCCCGATGCCCGGCCGGTCTTCGGCCGGGCGTTTTCATTTTGAAAGAGCTTCCATGGCCGACTCCCAAGACCCCGTCTTCCAGATCCAGCGCGTGTATTTGAAAGAGGCCTCGCTCGAGCAGCCGAACTCGCCCGCCATCCTGCTCGAGCAGGAACAGCCCGGCGTCGACATCCAGCTCGGCGTGGAGGCTTCGCAAGCGGCCGACGGCGTGTTCGAGGTCTGCGTGACGGCCACCGTCACCACCAAGATCAAGGAACGCACCGTCTTCCTGGCCGAGGTCAAGCAGGCCGGCATTTTCGAGATCCGCAACCTCGAGGCCGACCAGATGAACGCCGTCATGGGCATCGCCTGCCCGCAAATCATCTACCCCTACCTGCGCGGCAACGTCGCCGACCTCATCACCCGCGCCGGTTTCCCGCCGGTGCACCTGGCCGAGATCAACTTCCAGGCCATGTACGAGCAGCAGCAGGCACAGCAGCAGGACCAGCAGGGCTCCGGCATCATCACCAGCGCCTGAGCATGAAGCTGGTCGTGCTGGGTGCCGGCGCCTGGGGCACGGCCCTGGCCGTCAGCGCGGCGGCGCGCCATGAGGTCACCCTCTGGCTGCGCGACGCCGACCAGGCGCGCGAGCTGCTCGCGTGCCGCGAGAACCGGCGCTACCTGCCAGGCATCGCCTTGCCGGCCGGCCTGCTGGTGCGGGACGGGTCCGCGCAAGACCTGCCGCAGCTGGTGGCCGCCCACCACCTGGCGGTGATCGCCACGCCCATGGCGGGCCTGCGTGCCATGCTTGGGCTGCTGCGCGACGTGCCCGTTCCCACGGCCTGGGTCTGCAAGGGATTCGAGGCGGAAGCGGGATCGGGGCTGCTCGGCCACGAGATCCAGGCGCAAGTCGCTCCGCGGCTGGCCGGTGGCGCGCTGAGCGGCCCCAGCTTCGCGCTGGAGGTCGCGCGCGGCCAGCCCACCGCGCTGGTCGCCGCCAGCCCGCACGGGTCCGTTCGCGACGCCCTCGTGGACACCTTCCACGGCGCAACCCTGCGGGTGTATGCCAACGACGACCTGCCCGGTGTCGAGGTGGGCGGCGCGGTGAAGAACGTGCTGGCCATCGCCACGGGCTTGTGCGATGGCTTGGGCCTGGGGCTGAATGCCCGCGCGGCGCTCATCACCCGGGGCCTGGCCGAGATGACCCGCCTCGGGCTGGCGCTGGGCGCGCGGCCCGACACCTTCATGGGGCTTTCCGGCCTGGGCGACCTGGTGCTCACCGCCACCGGCGACCTCAGCCGCAACCGCCGGGTGGGCCTGTTGCTGGCCCAGGGCCGCACGCTGGACCAGGCGGTGCAATCGCTGGGCCACGTCGCCGAAGGCGTGTATTGCGCGCGCACCGTGGTCGAACGCGCCGCGCGGCTGGGCGTGGAGATGCCCATCGCCAGCGCCGTGGTGCGCCTGCTCGATGGCGAGCTGCCGCCGGCCGCCGCCGTGGCCGAGCTCATGGGGCGGCAGGCCCGCTCCGAACGGTAGGCGGGCTCAGGTAGACACCGGGTCGATGCGTTCCACCGCTTCTCGAATCGGCTCGGCTGCGCCGGGTCGCACCAGGCGCTCCACCTCCCGGCCGTCGCGCAGGAAGATCAGCGTGGGCCAGAGCTTCACGCGGAACGACCGACCCAGCGGCCGGCCGGGGCCGTCTTCGACCTTGATGTGCCGCAGGCTTTCGTGGCCACGCAACGCCTCGCTGATGCGCGGCTGCGCGCCCTGGCACCAGCCACACCAGTTCGTGCCGAACTCGAGCAGCGCGCCGCCGGGGAAGGCATCGACCTCGTCCCGGGTGGGTTCATCGGGGGTGTAGGGTTTTGTCATTCGCCGATTTTGTCGCCGCGGCCGAGGCCGCCAGCGTGCCCGCTATGCTCGCGGGTTTGTCCGAGACTTTCGATTCCATCGCCGGGCTTGATGCGCCCCCGCGAGGCCGCATCTGCATCGGAAGCGATCCCAGGAACCAGGAATGAGCGTTGTCATCCCGATCATCGACGTCGAGTACGAGCAACCCGTGGGGGGCACCTGCGACACGCGCCACGCGTGGGCACGTGTGCCGCCCGAACCGGGGCCGCAGGAACGTGAGGAACTGAAGAGCCGCATCCGCCGCCTGCTCGAGGAGCGCAATGCGGTGATGGTCTCGCACTACTACGTGCATCCCGATTTGCAGGACCTGGCCGAGGAGACCGGGGGGCTCGTCAGTGACTCGCTCGAGATGGCGCGCTTCGGCCGCGACCACCCGGCCAGCACGCTGGTGGTCTCGGGCGTTCGCTTCATGGGCGAGACCGCCAAGATCCTCTCGCCCGACAAGCGCATCCTGATGCCCGACCCCGACGCCAACTGCTCGCTCGACCTGGGCTGCCCGGTCGACGAGTTCAGCGCGTTCTGCGACCAGCACCCGGACCGCACGGTGGTGGTCTACGCCAACACCAGCGCGGCGGTCAAGGCGCGGGCCGACTGGCTGGTCACCTCCAGCTGCGCGCTGGAGATCGTGAGCGCGCTCAAGGACAAGGGGCACAAGATCCTGTGGGCGCCCGATCGCCACCTGGGCAACTACATCCAGCGCCAGACTGGCGCCGACATGGTGTTCTGGAACGGCGCCTGCATCGTGCACGACGAGTTCAAGGCCTTCGAGCTGTCCGAGCTGATGAAGGAGCACCCGGGTGCCAAGGTGCTGGTGCATCCGGAGTCGCCGCCGGATGTGATCGCGCTGGCCGATGCGGTGGGCTCGACCTCGGCCATCCTCAAGGCCGCGCGCGAGATGGACGCGCGCGAATTCATCATCGCCACCGACTCGGGGATGATGCACAAGCTGCGCACGCTCAACCCCGGCAAGACCTTCATCGAGGCGCCCACCGGCGGCAACAGCGCCACCTGCAAGAGCTGCGCGCACTGCCCCTGGATGGCCATGAACGGGTTGGCCGGCGTGGCCCACGTGCTGGAGACCGGCGCCCACGAAGTGTTTGTCGACCCGAAGCTCGCCGAGCGCGCCAAGCTGCCCATCGACCGCATGCTGGCCTTCACCGCGGCTCTGCGCAATGGCGAGCCAGCCGGCGCGCTGGTGCCGCAGATCGGCGCCGCCTGAACAGTCCGCGGCGCTGGGCCTCAGCTGGGGTCCAGGACCGTCGGGCGCGCAGTCGGCAGGGTGCGCGGCTGGTCGCTGTTGAAATGGCAGCCGCGGCTCTCGGGCCGCTGCCGCGCCGAGCGCACGATCAGCTCGGCGACCGTCACCAGGTTGCGCCACTCCAGCAGCGCGCCATCCGTTCGCGCATCCACGCAGGCGGCGCGGACCTCGGCCCGCAGCGACGCGATGCGCGCGGCGGCCCGCTCGAGCCGCTCGCGGCTTCGCACGATGCCCACGTCCTGCGACATCAGGCGGCGCAGCTCGTTGCGAGCTTGGCTGACCGCGCTCGACGCGCCGGTTGCGCCAGGGCTGTGGTCCGCCCGATCCGGCAGCGGCCGTGTCTGCCGTGCCGGTGCGGACGCTGCGATGTCGCTGGCCGCCGCGCGCGCGAACACCAGGCATTCGAGCAGCGAATTGCTCGCCAGCCGGTTGGCTCCGTGCAGCCCGGTGCACGCGGCCTCCCCGATGACATGCAGGCCCGCCAGGTCGGCGCGCCCGCGCAGGTCGGTGAGCACGCCGCCGCAGGTGTAGTGCGCCGCGGGCACCACCGGGATCGGCTCGCGCGTGATGTCGATCCCCAGCTGAAGGCAGCGTGCGTGGATGTTGGGGAAGTGGTCGCGGACGAAATCAGGCGGCTGGTGCGAGATGTCCAGCCGCACGCAATCGAGCCGGTGCTTCTTCATTTCCGCATCGATCGCCCGGGCCACGATGTCGCGCGGCGCCAGCTCGGCGCGCGCGTCGTGGGCCGGCATGAAGCGCGTGCCGTCGGGCAGCAGCAGCCGCCCGCCTTCGCCGCGCACCGCCTCGGTGATCAGGAAGTTGCGCTCCCGAGGGTGGTGCAGGCTGGTGGGGTGGAACTAGATGAACTCCATGTTGGCCACCCGGCAGCCGGCGCGCCACGCGGCGGCGATGCCGTCGCCGGTGGCGCCGGCCGGGTTGCTGGTGTGCTGGTACACCGCGCCCGCCCCGCCCGTCGCCAGGATCGTGTGCGGTGCCCGCAGCGCGAGCACCCGGTCCTGCGCTTCGTCCCACGCGTGGAGCCCCAGGCAGCGGCGCGTGCGCTCGCCGGGCGAGCCGGAGGTGAGGAGGTCCACCAGTGCGTGCCGCTCCAGCAGCGTGATGCCGGGCGTGCGCCGCACCTGCTCGACCAGCGTGCGCTGCACGGCGGCGCCGGTGGCATCGGCCGCGTGCACGATGCGCCGCTGCGCATGGCCGCCCTCGCGCGTCAGGCGCAGCTCGCCATCGGCTTGGGAGAAGGGCACGCCCAGGGATTGCAGCCAGGCGATGCCGGCGGGCGCGTGTTCCACCACGAATCGGGTGGCCTCTCGGTCGGACAGCCCGGCCCCAGCCACCAGGGTGTCCTCCACGTGCGAGTCGAAGCTGTCCTGCGGCGCCAGCACGGCGGCGATGCCGCCCTGGGCCCGGCCGCTGGCGCCGGCCTCGATGCCGCCCTTGGTGACCAGCGCCACCCGGTGCGTGGGCGCCAGGTGCAGCGCGGCCGCCAGGCCCGCGAGGCCCGTGCCCACGACCAGCACGTCGAAATCGAGGGGGGACGGGCGGTCCATGCCTTCAGGCCGGCTGGTAGGCCAGGCGCACGTAGATGGGTGCGAAGGCCTCGGCCTGGGTCAGCTCGATCAGCGTCTCCTTGGCCAGCTCGAGCATGGCGATGAAGGTGACCACCAGCACCGGCACGCCACGCGCCACCTCGAACAGCTCCTCGAACTCCACGAAGCGGCGGCCCTGCAGCTTGCGCAGCACGATGCTCATGTGCTCGCGCACCGACAGTTCCTCTCGCGTGATCTTGTGGTGCTGGACCAGCTTGGCGCGCTTGAGGATGTCGCGCCAGGCGTCCTGCAGCTCGGACACGCTCACGTCGGGAAACCGCGGCTGCAGGGATTGCTCGATGTAGACCTGGGCCCGCAGCACCTCGCGGCCGATCTGCGGCAGCTCGTTCAGGCCCGCGGCGGCCAGCTTCATCTGCTCGTACTCGAGCAGCCGCCGCACCAGCTCGGCCCGCGGGTCCTCGGGCTCCTGGCCTTCCGCCGTCTTCTTGGGCGGCAGCAGCATGCGCGACTTGATCTCGATCAGCATGGCCGCCATCAGCAGGTACTCGGCGGCCAGCTCCAGGTTGCGGCTGCGGATTTCGTCCACGTACTGCAGGTACTGGCGCGTGACCCCCGCCATGGGGATGTCCAGGATGTTGAAGTTCTGCTTGCGGATCAGGTACAGCAGCAGGTCCAGCGGCCCCTCGAACGCTTCGAGGAAGACTTCCAGCGCATCGGGTGGGATGTACAGGTCGGTGGGCATGGCGAACAGCGGTTCGCCATAAAGCCGCGCCAGCGCCACCTGGTCGACCACCTCGGGCATGCCGCCGGCCGGGGCGGACGAGGGCGCATGCAGGCTGGCGGAACGGGTGGGCTGGGTCATGCGGAAAGGACGGCGGCGCCTGGTGGGGTGCGGGATTCTACCGAGGCCACCCCGGCCACAAGCCGGAACCGCCCTCGCGCGCCGAGTTACTGAACCGGACCCGCGCCTGCCGCCCGCGGGGGGTGTTCCCTGGCGGCTGTCGTATCGAGGACCCGATGTTCCAGCCATCCCCTAGTGAAGAACAGGCGCGCGTCAACGCATGGCTGCGCAGCCTCGGAGCCAAGACCGGGCTCACCCTTCAGCTCGATGACTCGGGCCTGTGCGCCGTCGGCCACGACTGCGGGCTCGATTGCGCGATCGAGGTCCCCGACGGCCACGGCATGGTGTACCTGCGCGTTCCGGTGCTCCCCTGGCCTTCGGGGGGCCAGCCGCATGTGCTGGCCGAGCACTGCCTGGAGGCGAGCTTCCTGGGCATGCAGACCGGCGGCGCCTGCTTCGCGGTCGACCGGCAGGACGCTGAACTGGTGTTGTGGACCTCGCGGCCGCTCACCGCCCTCGACGAGAACAGCTTCCTCGCCTGGGTGCTGGCGCTGCTGGAGACGGCGGCGGAATGGAAGCAAAAACTGGACGAGGTGTATCGCACCGCCGACGTCCACCTGCAGGAAACCGAAGCGCTCGACAAAGGGTTTGCCTGACATGCACAACGTCAACGCTTATTCCCGGCCTGCTCAATCGGCCGGGCCCCCCAGTCTCAAAGTCGCCGCGACGGCCGGCGACTTGAGCCGGCTGCGCGCCCCGCAGCGCAGCTGGGCCGCCCGCTTCTTCGGGCTGTTCACCCGACGCCCCAGCACCCCGCCCGACGTTCGTCGGCTGGGGCAGAGCGATTTGGTGACCGGGCCCCGGGTTGGCGCTGGCGCCGCTCCTGCGAAGTTCGCGTGGGTGGCATCGGTGGCTCGCGGGCTGTCGACGCAGCTGCTGGCGCGCAAGGTCGAGGAGCTGTCGGAGGGCAAGGCCGACGAGCTGCAACCTTACCTGCAGCAACAAGGGGCCGAGCAGATCAAGCTTCAATTGGCACGGGAGCTCAAGCCGACCTGTGGATGGTTTCGCAAGAGCACGAAAGCGCGCGAGAAGGCCGAGGTCGTTTTCACGGCGATGACGAAGGGCCTGGCCACCGCGCAGCAGCGCCCGGAAGTGCAAGCCGCGCTCGTGCGACAGCAGCGGGCGCGCACGGTGGCCGAGCAGGTCGCAACCCTGGAAGGCCATCTCGGTGCGCTGGAGCAGAGCCGGTCGCCCCTGGTCGAGCGGGCGCGCGAGCTGAACCGCATTTCGCAGGAACTCGCGCAGCTCGCCGGGGGCGGTGATCGTCCCTTGCTCGCCAGCCTGCAAGGTCGCATCGAGTTGCAGCGTGGCGTTCAGCAGCGGGAGCTGATCGAGGGCATGGGCGCCCAGGTCAAGGAGCTTGCCGGCAAGCCCGTCGGCGAAGCACTGGCCGACGCGCCTGCCTTGCAGGCGCAGCTGGTCCAGTCCCGAGAGGCGGCCGCGGTCATGGGCGCCCTGCCGGAGGGCCAGCAAGTTCAGGTGGACAAGCTGCTGGAACGGATGCAAGGGCTGGTCGATACCGTGGAAGACGCCGGGCCGTTGCTGGACCGGTACGACGCCATCCGGGGTATCGACGCGCGGAACGAGGAGACCCAGCCATGCAAGCCGCTGGCCGACCACTTGCGCGCCGGCTCGGTCGAGACTTATCGCACCACGCAAGGCAAGGTCGACCAGATCTGCGCCAGGGCACACCCCGAAGACCACGAAGCCGTCCTGGCCAAGCTCGGCGACGGCATCCAGGACGGGCGCGGCGGCGTGGCATTCGGGCTGATCGACGACGTGGTGCAGGGCAAGCCCGAGGCCGTCGACAAGATCTTCGGTTTCGAACAGTGGGACGAACTGGTGCTGTCGCTCAAGCTGGGCGGACTCGACCAGCAGCAGGAAAAAGAGCTGCAGAAGGCCGGTGTCGACCCGGCCCGGCAGCAGGACATCGGGGACGCCTTCGCCGCCCGCCGCTTCAGCATGGAGACCACGCACAGCCGCGAGGTGGTGAACACCGAAATCAACCGCCTGCTGCGCGCGCACGACCCGGCCCGGCAGGGTGACCTGGTGGGCGACAAAGGCCAGGCACCCGGCGCGTCCACGTGGTCCATCGATCAGCTCAAGAAGCTGGGCGGCGGCTTGGACAAGGAAGTCGACCTGCTGCTCACGCACTGGATCTACCTGTCCGCCCTCGATCCCGCCAGCCAGGCCATCAACGACAAGAAGGTCGACGAGCTGCTCAGGCACTTCAACAAAGGCAGGTCGACACCGGTCGATCTCTCGGCAGCGAAGGAGCAGTACCGCCAGGGTCATGTGTCCTCGGCCTCGGTCAAGCAATCGAAGCAACTGATCTGCGACGTGGCGGACCGCCTGGCCAAGGCTTCAGCGCTGGCCCAGGCCAGCCAACTGCACGATCCATCGGTGCAGGCCAGGGGCCTGGTCGAGCGGTTGAAGACCCAGCTCACGGACGGTGCGCAGGCCCAGGGGAAGTCAGACCAGGAGCTCCTGGCTGAAAAGGTGGAGCAGTGCAAGGACGAATGGCGCGCCGCCGGCGGGCCGGGCTACCTGAAGCTGGCCACGTTGACCATGACGCGAGATGCGCTATTCGCCCACCTGGCGAGCACCGGGTGGAAGCTCCAGAGAGACAAGAGCGGCAATCTGCCGAACCTCGCTTCGGCCCCTGACCAGGCACCGATGGTCGATCGGCTGGTGGAGTACGGCAAGACGACGCGAGCGCTCCAGGCGGCGCTTGTCGACTCCAGCGTGTCGGCAAAAGCCAAGAAGCAGATCGTCGCCAAGTACACCGGCGAACTGGCGGACTTGCGCGCCCAATTGAAGGGGTTCGACGTCACCTCTCGCACCATGGGTGCGGTCGACGAGGAGCCCAGTCATTCGCAGCTCACCAGCGCCGGCATGCTGGGCCAGCTCGAGGAGTTGGCCACGCTGCAGAACGTCTGCGTCAACGTGCAGGGGACTCGGCAGCTCGTGGACAAGACGCCGAACCCCCGGGCCGCCGAGCTCCAGGACATGGTGGAGGGCGCCAGCCGGGTTGCCATCCTGGAGGAGGCGCTCGATGCGCACGCCCGCGGCGAGCCGGCGACCCGGGCCGGCGTGATGAAGCGCCTGAAAGAGTTCGGCCTCACCTTGCACGATCCGCATCCGCACATCCGCGACCTGGTGCGCGACGTCTGGCGCAAGGTGAATGCACAGGATTTCGATCTGGCCAAGCTCACCCAGCGCTTCGACCCGCTGAGATCGGGCTCCAAGGGGCTGTTGCGGCCCTCGCTTCCAGGGGCGCCTGTCACTTCGCAAACGACGCCCAAGGTCCCGGCGCAGCCCGATGCCTTGACCGGCGCGCAAAAGCGCCGCCTGCGCAACATGGAAGCGGTCGAGCAGCGCTTCAAGAGCCTGGAGCCGGGGCAGTCATTCGAGGTGCGCTTCGGCCACGAAGGCGAGTTGTCCGTCTCCAATCCGCTGGTGATCGGCGTCTCCCAGGAGACGCAGCTCAGCGCCCGCACCGCCGACGCGGTGCGCGTGGTGCGCACGGCGCAGGGTTACGAGGTGCAGGTGACGCAGGAGCGCTCCGGCTCGCTGGCGGCGAGCGTGTCCTTCCTCGGGATCCTGACCTTGGGCGGCAAGCGCAGCGAAGGCACGGCAAGCGGCTTCCGGGCCACTTGTGAAGACCCGGAAGCGGCGCAGCGCTTGGTGAAGGCGCTGGTGGGGCAAGAGCCCATGGATGCGGCCACCGGGGACAAGCTGAAGTTCCACACGCTGGACTCACGCAGCAGCGACACCCAGGCCACGGTGCGGGCCAGGCTGTCCATCGACGTGACGGACGACCTGTCGCTGGCCTCGGTCGAAGGCGAACTGCTCAAGGCCAGGGGCGAGGTTCGCACTTCCAGCCGTTCGGGCCTGACCGAGGTCGAACGCTGGAACCGGCAACACCGGCGAATCGCCAGCGGCAGCGCGTCGGCCCTGGGCGGCAAGTTCAGCAAGGAAGCCGAAATGGGGCAGGACCTGTCGGTCACGCGCAGCTTCGTCCGGCGTGCGGGCCTGTTGCGTGAGGGTTCCGGCTTCGAGGTCCAGGCGCGGGTGGTGGGCGGCGATGTGCGCACAAGCCTTTGCGCCGTGATGCCGCACCTGCTGAAGCCCGAGGCTTCGTCGGAGCTGGCGCAGTACGTCGAAAGTGTCGAGTCGGCCCTGGGCGCCATGGGCTCCCGCGACAGCGGTCTGCAGGTTCGCCTGGAATGCGCAATGACCCGCCGGGCGATGAACAAGGCCAACGACTGGTACCGCAACGCGCAGGAGCACTTGAAGGTGGCGGGGCACCGGTCTGGCATCGAACGCGCGGCGGCCCTGCGGTCGGCCCGCGAGGCGCTGGCCCAGGCCGACCAGATCGCGCGGGATCCGGCCAGCTATGTCTTCAAGGCATTCGACGTGGTGGTCGATTCCACGGCCAAGGCCGCCAAGGGCGCAGGCCGGAAGTCTTTCGCTGAAGTAGCTGGATCGCAGGCCACCGGGGTTGCGGTGCCCGGGGCCGGTGAGGGCCAAGGCACGTTGGACCCGGCGTACGCCCGCCTGCTGGGTTCTGGATCGATGGCGTAGTCCCGCTGCCAGGAGCGAATAGGTGGGCGCTTACGGCTTCTCGCCGGAATTGCTGCCGTACACGTAGGCGTTCTGCCGCACCCGCGCCTCGCTCCACTCCTGCTGCTGGTCGCGGTCCACACGCTTGTCCCACCAGATGGCGCGCCCCGCACGCTGCTGGGCCTCCAGGTCGGGCTTTTCGGTCTTGAGCTGCTCGATGAACTGGGTGACCTCCGACTGGTAGTCGGGGCGGCGGAAAAGGCGGAGCAACTTGGACATAGACTGGGGCGGTGTCGAACCCGAAGATTCTATCGGCGCGCCCCAGCCGCACCCGGCTGGGCTGCGCCCTGGTCCTGAGTGCCGTCCTGGTGCTGTCCGGCTGTGACCAGCAGCGCATTTCCGAACTGCGGGAGGGCGTGGCCACCGAGGCCGACGTGCGGGCTCGCTTCGGAGACCCCGAAGCCGTGTGGGACGCCCCCGGCGGCGGCCGCACGCTCGAATACAACCGCAACCCGGCCGGCCACTACAACTACATGATCACCATCGGCCCGGACGGCCGCATGAGTGCCTTGCGCCAGGTTCTGCAGCCGGCCACCTTCGAGAAGATCCAGCCCGGCATGACCATGGAGCAGGTGCGGCGCACGCTGGGCAAGCCGGCCATGCAGGAAAACTTTCCCCGGCGCAACGAAGCCGCGTGGTCGTGGCGATGGATGAAGCCGCCCAACACCTCCAGCCTGTTCACCGTCTGGTTCGACCGCGATTGGCGCGTCGTGCGCAGCGAGGTGCGGCCCGACCCCGAGACCGAGGTGCGCTAATCCGCCCTAGGCGGTCACCTCGTCCGACGCCACTCCTCGGTCCAGTTCGCGGTCGAAGCCGGCTCGTTCGATCACCTCGCGCGGTTGCGGCTGCAGGTTCTCCAGCCGCAGCGTGCCGCCGCGTGCCAGCACCGCCCGGTGCAGCTGGCGCAAGGCGTCCAGTCCGGTGGCGTCCAGGTGCACCAGGTGCAGGGCGTCGATCAGCACCTGCGGCTGCTCCGGCCCGGCCTCCACCGCCTGCATGCCGCCGTCGAGCTTGGCGGCGGCGCCGAAGAACAGGGAGCCATACAGCCGCAGTCGGATGGCGCCGTAGGCCTGCGTGACCTCGACCGAAAACAGCGTGTTCATGCGCCAGATGAAGAGCACGCAGGCGGCCACCAGCCCCACCTGCAGGGCCACGGTCAGGTCGAAGACCACGGTGAGCGTGAAGGTGCCCAGCATCAGCACGCGGTAGTGCGTGCTGTGGTGGTGCAGGCGGGCGAATTCGCGCCACTCGCCCATGTTCCAGGCCACGAAGAGCAGGATGCCCGCCAGCACCGCCAGCGGCACGTGCAGCGCCAGCGGCGCCAGCAGCAGCACGATGAGCGCCAGCACCGCCGAATGGGTGATGCCCGCCACCGGCGAGGTGGCGCCCGCCCGTACGTTGGTCACGGTGCGGGCGATGGTGCCGGTGGCCGGCATGCCGCCGAGGAAGGGCACCACCAGGTTGGCCAGGCCCTGCGCCATCAGCTCCTGGTTGGGGTCGTGCCGTGGCAGCCGGCTGACCTGGTCGGCCACCCGGGCGCACAGCAGCGACTCGATCGCGCCCAGCAGCGCGATGGTGAGCGTGGGCGTCACCAGCTGCTTCACCGTCTCCCACGAGAACGCCGGCAGTTCGAACCGGGGCAGGCCCTGCGGAATGCCGCCGAAACGCGAGCCGATGGTCTCCACCGGCAGCGCGAGCGCCCAGGACAGGAAGGTGAGGCTGACCAGGGCGATCACCGGGCCCGGCAGCCGGGCATTGACCAGAGCGGCGCTGCGCACCAGGGGCAGCTGAAGCACCGGCTGCAGGGGTGACTGGCCGCCCCAGAGCCGGGGCCAGATGGCCAGGCCGGCGACACAGGCCAGCCCCAGGGCGAACGCATAGGGGCTGAAACTGTGCAGGTTCTGCGCGATCAGGAGGACCTGGCCGAAGAAGTCGGCCGGCATGCGTGCGATGTCCAGGCCCAGCCAGTCCTTGAGCTGCGACAGCGCGATCAGCACGGCGATGCCGTTGGTGAAGCCCACCACGATGCTGACCGGCACATAGCGCACCAGCCCCCCCAGGCGCAGCAGCCCCAGCGCGAACAGCAGCACGCCGGCGCAGGCGGTGGCGATGAGCAGGTTGGCCAGCCCGTAGCGCTCGACGATGCCGTAGACGATGACGATGAAAGCGCCGGCCGGGCCTGCGATCTGGACGTTGGAGCCGCCGAACAAGGCGACGATCAGGCCGGCGACGATGGCCGTCCACAAGCCGGCCTCGGGCTTGAGCCCCGAGGCGATGGCGAAGGCCATGGCCAGGGGCAGGGCGACGATGGCGACCGTGGCGCCGGCCCCCAGGTCGTGCTGCAGGCGTGCCGCGCTGTAGCCACGCGTCGCGTCCAGCAAGCGCGGGCGGAAGCGGGCGAGGGGCAGCATGGCCGTCGGATCGTCAGTCGTCTCCGCCCGGCACCACCATGCCCACCGCCGCCCCGGCGGCGCGCCCGGTGAGCTTCACCGCCCCCACGGTGGTGCCCACCGCCAGCGATGCGCCGGTCGCCGCGACCGATGCCGCCGCGCCCGCCACGGTGATCACGGCGCAGCCCGGCAGGAGGAGGGCGCCGGCAAGGGCGAGCGAGGTGATCAGCTGCAGGCGCGAGGTACGCATGGAAGGGTCGGGCGGGGATGACGCGGCCATTGTAGGCAGCCGAGCCTGCCCCCCGCGGGTTTCAGCGCGCGCCGGGATCGCAGCGTCCCCGCACATAGGCGGCCAGCGTGCGCAGCAGCTGGGACAGGTCGCGTTGCAGCCGGTCGAAGCCGGCATGGCGCTCGCGGGTGCCCTCGTCCATGTAAACGGGCCGGCGGATCTCCACCTGCAGGCTGTGGCGGTTGCGCGCGGGCTGGCCGATGTGCGCAATGAGTTGCACGCCCTTGTACGGGTCGTTGCGGGCCACGGTGTAGCCCAGCGAGCGCAGCTCGTATTCCACCAGGTCGACGAAGGTCCGCTCGCAGGTGGTGCCGTCGCGATCGCCGAGCACGAAATCGGCCAGCGGGTGCGGGCTGGCGATGCCCAGCCGCCGGTAGGCGTCGTCGGGCATGGAGTGCAGGTTGAGGTGCCAGACGCCGCCGAAGCGCTGCGCGGACGACTCGATCGCCTTCGACAACGCTGCGTGGTAGGGCAGGTAGCACTGCTGGATGCGCCGGCGCACCCGTTCGGGCGCCAGCGGCCGGTCATAGATCGGCACGCCGGCGGCGACGTTGCGCCAGATGAGGCCGTAGCCCAGCCGGGTCTTCTCCCCCGGCGCGAGCGGGGCGTCCCACGGGCCGTCCAGCAGCTCGGGGTCGAGGTCCTCGAGCGTGCGGTTGACGTCGATGTAGGTCCGGGGAAAGCGCGCCGCCAGCAGCGTGGCGCCGACATCGGGCGCGGCCTGCCACAGTGCGTCCACGTGCGTGTCCTCGCCGCGGCGCAGCAGCGGCATGGGCACCACGTGGCCGAAGTCCTCCGGGTAATGGGTGCCGCTGTGCGGCGAATCGCACACCAGCGCGACGGGCTCGCCGTGCGGCAGGTACAGGTCGAAGGGTTGCATCTCAGTGCTCCACCGCGGAACCGGCCTGGCCGGGCCGCTGGTGGCGCCCCTTGAGGGGAGGCGCCGAAGGCGCTTCGGGGTGGACCTTCACATCAGTCGAGGCTGATCCTGGCCACCTCGGCCACGCGCTGGTAGCGGTCCATCGCCTGCTGGATCTGCTTGCCGAAGTCGGCCGGAGTGCCCGGGATCAGGGTCGCGCCGGACTCGTCCATCTTGCGCACGAACTCGGGGTTCTTCATGGCCTTGTGGATCGCCGAATTGAGCTTGGCGACGATCTCCGGCAGCGTGCCCGCGGGCGCGACCACGCCGAACCAGCCGCCGTTGCCCATCTGCGGAAAGCCCAGTTCACCGTAGGTGGGCACGTCCGGCAGGGACGGCGAGCGCTTGTCGGCCAGCACGGCCAGCGGGCGCAGCTTGCCGGCCTTGATGTGCGGCAGGGCCGAGGGCAGGTTGTCGGTGATCGCGTCGACCTGGCCGGCCACCGCGTCGTTCATGGCTTGCCCGGCGCCCTTGTACGGGATGTGCAGCAGCTCCATGCCCGCCAGGTGCATGAAGTGCTCGATGTTGGCGTGACCGAGCGAACCGGTGCCCGGCGAGGCGAAGCTGAACTTGCGCGGCTGCGCCTTGGCCTGGGCGATGAAGGCCTTCATGTCCGCGGCCGTGACCTTGGGGTTCACCGCGAACACGCTGGGCGTGGTCGCCACGTTGGTCACCGGGGCGAAGTCCTTGATCGGGTGGTACTTGAGCTTGGGGCCGTACACGGCGGGGTTGCTGCCGTGCGTGCTCACCGTCGCCATGCCCAGGGTGTAGCCGTCGGGCCGCGACTTGGCGACGAACTCCATGCCGAGCGATCCACCGGCGCCGGCCTTGTTCTCGACCACGATGGACTGGCCCAGCTCACGGCCCGCGAACTCGGCGACCAGCCGCGCCGCCAGGTCGGTCGAGCCGCCGGGAGCGAAAGGCACGACCAGCTTGATCGGCCGGTCGGGGAAGGACTGGGCGCCGGCGGCGCCCACGAAGGCCAGGGCCGCGGCGGCGGCCACGGTCTTGAGGAAGTGGCGGGTATTCATGCGAAGGGCTCGTCTTGAAGAGGTGGGCGCAGCCTAGGGCGCGCAGGGGCCGGTGCCAAACGACTTTTCGGTGCCAGGTGATGACATGGTGTAATCGCCCGCCGTGCGCATCCGCAGCCCCTCCCTGGTCGAACTCCATGCCTTTTTGGCGGTGGCGCGCTGCGGCAGTTTCCGCAGCGCGGCCGACGCGCTGGCGGTCACCCAGGCCGCCGTGTCGCGGGCCGTGCAGCGGCTGGAGGCGCAACTCGGCTTCGAGGTGTTCGCCCGCACGGGCGGCGGGGTGCGCCTGACCCCGCAGGGCGAAGACCTGCGTGCGCGCACCGAGCGGCACGTCACCGCGCTCGAAGCCGCGGCCCTGGCCGTGCGGCGCCAGCCGGAACGCCTGCGCCTGCGGCTGTCGGTCGCCCCCAGCATCGGCCACTTGTGGCTGCTGCCGCGGCTGGAGGGGTTCCGCGCGCTCCATCCCGAGGTGGCCATCGAGTTCCGCCAATACCACCACGAAGAAACCTTCGAGCGCGACGACGTCGACCTGTGGATCGCCCTGAAGGCACGGGCGCAGCAGCGTTGGCCGCGGCAGATCGCGGCGGACTACCTGATCGGGCGCGAGATCGTCGCCGTCTGCGCGCCTCGGCGCGCCGCCCGCATCCACGGCGCGGCGCAGTTGCTGGAGCAGCCGCTGCTGTACCACTCCAACTACCCCGACAACTGGTCGCTCTGGGCCCAGGCGGTGGGCGCGAGCCTGCCAGCCGGCTGGCACGGAACGGGCTTCGACCTGGTGATGAACCTGGTGGAGGCGGTGCGGGCCGACATGGGCGTGGCGGTGGTGCAGCGTTGCATGGTGGAAGCCGACCTGGCCAGCGGCCGACTGGTCACGCCGGTGCCGCAGGCGGCATCGACCGGCCGGGGTTACTACCTGTGCCGGCGCCGCGCGGTGGCGGCGCACCCGGCCGGGGAACGGTTCGCGCAGTGGCTGCGGCAGGAGGCCGGCGCGGGGCGCTGACGGTCTTCAGTGGATCCGCATGCCGGGTTGCGCGCCCGGCCACGGTTCGAGGATGTAGATCCCCGGCTGCGACTTTTCGTCCGCGTGGCTGGCGGCCAGCACCATGCCCTCGCTCACGCCGAACTTCATCTTGCGCGGCGCCAGGTTGGCCACCACCACGGTGAGCTTGCCCACCAGCTGCTCGGGCTGGTAGGCCGAGGCGATGCCGGAGAACACGTTGCGGGTGCGCCCCTCGCCCAGGTCGAGCGTGAGGCGCAGCAGCTTGGTCGAGCCCTCCACCGCCTCGCAGGCGGCGATGCGCGCGATGCGCAGGTCGACCTTGGCGAAGTCGTCGATGCCGATGCCGGCGGCGATCGGCTCGCCGCCCGGGTCGGCCACCACGGGAGCTTCCTGCGCAGGCGGCTCGAACAGCGCGTCGAGCTGCTTGACGTCCACCCGCTGCATCAGGTGCTTGTACTCCCCCACCTGATGGCCGTCGCCCAGAGGCTGGGCCGCGTTGTCGAAGGACAGCGGGTCGCAGCGCAGGAAGGCCTCGGCCTGGCGGGCCAGTTCGGGTAGCACCGGCTTGAGGCAGGCGGTGAGCACCTTGAAATGCTCGATGCACTCGGAGCAGATCACGGCCGCTTCCGCGCCCTTGCCCTCCTTCACCAGCTTCCACGGCGCGGCCGTGTCGAAGCGCAGGTTGACCTCGTCGGCGAAGGCCATGATTTCGCGCAGGGCCTTGCCGTACTCGCGCGACTCGTACAACTGCTTGACCGATTCGACCAGGCGGGTGGGGTCGAGGTCGCCCGAGTCGTTGCCGACCAGCCGCCCCTCGGGGAGGAACTTCACGGCGCGGCTGGCGATGTTCACGTACTTGCCCACCAAATCGGCGTTCACCCGCGCGACGAAGTCGTCGGGGTTGAAGTCGACGTCCTCCACCCGGCCGTTGAGCTTGGCCGCGATGTAGTAGCGCAGCCACTCGGGGTTCATGCCCAGCGACAGGTACTTGAGCGGGTCGATGCCCGTGCCCCGGCTCTTGCTCATCTTCTCGCCGCTGACGGTGATGAAGCCATGCACGTTCACCTGGGTGGGCGTCTTGCGGCCGCTGAACTGCAGCATGGCCGGCCAGAACAGGGTGTGGAAGTACACGATGTCCTTGCCGATGAAGTGCACCTGTTCCACCGCCGGGTCGGCCATGAACTGTTCGAAGCTGGCGTCGGTGCGCGAGGCCTCGTGCCAGTGCTGGCGTGCCTGGCCCTTGTCGAAGTGGTTCTTCAGGCTGGCGAGGTAGCCCACCGGCGCGTCCAGCCAGACGTAGAAGTATTTGCCCGGCGCGTCGGGGATCTCGATGCCGAAATAGGGCGACTCGCGGCTGATGTCCCAGTCGGCCAGGCCCGCTTCGAACCACTCGCCGGCCTTCCTGGCCATCTCCGGCTGAAGCCGGCCGGGCTCTTGCGTCCAGCGGCGCAGGAAGTCGACCACCTGGGGGTCGGACAGGCGGAAGAAGAAATGCTCGGAGCTGCGCAGCTCGGGCGTGGCGCCGGTGAGGGTGGAATAGGGCGCGATCAGGTCGGTGGGCGCGTAGACGCTGCTGCACACCTCGCAGCTGTCGCCGTACTGGTCCTTGGCGTGGCAGTTGGGGCACTCGCCCTTGATGTACCGGTCGGGCAGGAACATGCCCTTCACCGGGTCGTAGAACTGCTCGATGGTGCGGGTGGCGATCATCCCGTTGGCCTTGAGCTGCCGGTAGATTGCCTGGGCCAGTTCGGTGTTCTCGGCGCTGTCGGTCGAGTGCCAGTTGTCGAAGCGCACATGGAAGCCGTCCAGGTAGGCCTGGCGGCCCGCCGCGATCTCGGCCACGAATTGCTGCGGCGTCTTGCCCGCCTTCTCGGCGGCGATCATGATCGGCGCGCCGTGCGCGTCGTCGGCGCCGACGAACTGCACCATGTGCCCGCGCATCCGCTGGAACCGCACCCAGATGTCGGCCTGGATGTATTCCATGATGTGGCCGATGTGGAACTTGCCGTTGGCGTAGGGCAGGGCGGTGGTTACGAAGAGCTTGCGCTGGGTCATGTGGGGAGTCCTGCGGGGAACCCGGGATTCTAGAGTCCGGGTCGCGGGGAGCGGCCGGTCGCGCGGGGTCGCACCCCTCGTCTCGGTACACTGACATATTCCTGATCTTTCCCCACCCATGGCCACTCCAGACCAGCTGCTCGCCGCCCTCTCGGCCGTCACCGACCCCCACACCGGCAAGGACTTCGTCAGCACCAAGGCGCTCAAGAACCTGCAGGTCCAGGGATCGCAGGTGTCCTTCGACGTCGAGCTGGGCTATCCCGCCAAGAGCCAGCTGCCGACCCTGCGCCAGGCCTTCACCGCGGCGGCGCGCGGCGTGCCGGGCGTCGAGCAGGTCACGGTGAACATCGCCACCCGCGTCACGGCCCATGCGGTCCAGCGCGGCGTGCAGTTGCTGCCGAACGTCAAGAACATCATTGCCGTGGCCTCGGGCAAGGGCGGGGTGGGCAAGAGCACCACCGCCGCCAACCTGGCGCTGGCGCTGGCCGCCGAGGGCGCCAGCGTGGGCCTGCTCGATGCCGACATCTATGGCCCCAGCCAGCCCATGATGATGGGCATCGAGGGCCGGCCCGGGAGCCCCGACGGCAAGACCATGGACCCGCTGGAGAACTACGGCGTGCAGGTCATGTCCATCGGCTTTTTGGTCAACGCCGACGAGGCCATGATCTGGCGCGGCCCCATGGCCACCCAGGCGCTGGAGCAGCTGCTGCGCCAGACCAACTGGCGCGACCTCGATTACCTGGTGGTCGACCTGCCCCCCGGCACCGGCGACATCCAGCTCACGCTGTCGCAGCGCGTGCCCATGACCGGCGCGGTGATCGTCACGACCCCGCAGGACATCGCCCTGCTCGACGCGCGAAAGGCGGTGGCCATGTTCGAGAAGGTGGGCGTGCCCATCCTCGGCCTGGTCGAGAACATGGCGGCCCACGTGTGCAGCCAGTGCGGCCACGTCGAGCACATCTTCGGCGAGGGCGGTGGCAAGCGCTACGCGGCCGAGCGCGGCATCGAGTACCTGGGCGCGCTGCCCCTGGACATGGCGATCCGCCTGCAGGCCGACGGCGGCAAGCCCACGGTGGTGGCCGACCCGGCCGGGCAAGTGGCCGGCGTCTACAAGGACGTCGCCCGCCAGGTGGCCGTGAAGATCGCGCAGCGCGCCAAGGACTTTTCCTCGCGCTTTCCCACCATCACCGTCTCCAAGGACACCTGATGCAGCAGGAAGCCCCCATCCGGCTGTTCCGCGGCGGCGACCGCACCGGCCGCCTGAAAGGCCGGCCGGTCGACGAGACCTCGCTGGCCGAGGTGCGCCAACTGATCGGCCCGGGACCGCACGCGCGCGACCTGCTGATCGAACACCTGCACCGGCTCAACGACCACTGGCACGGCCTGCATGACCGGCACCTGGCGGCGCTGGCGCGCGAGATGAACCTGCCCATGGCCACGGTCTACGAGGTCGCGAGCTTCTACCACCACTTCGACATCCTGCGCGGCGACGAGCGCGGCCCGGCCCTCACGGTGCGGGTGTGCGAGAGCCTCTCCTGCGAGATGGCCGGCGCACGCGAGCTGATGGCCCGGCTGCCCGCGCTGCTGGGCGAGGACGTGCGGGTGGTCGCCGCGCCCTGCATCGGCCGCTGCGAGCAGGCGCCGGCGGCGTTGGTGGGCCAGCGATCGTGCGGCCACGCCACGCCCGAGAAGATCGCGGCCATGGCGGGCGCCGATGCGCCCGCGGCTGGCGAGGTGCAGGTGGTGGACTACGATGCCTACCGCCGTTTCGGCGGCTACCAGCTGGCCGCCAGCCTGGTCAGCGGGGAACGCGACCCCGAGTCCGTGATCGCCGCGCTCGAATCGGCCGGCCTGCGCGGCCTGGGCGGCGCGGGCTTCCCGGCGGGGCGCAAGTGGCGCATCGTGCGCGACCAACCCGCGCCGCGCCTGATGGCCGTGAACATCGACGAGGGCGAACCCGGCACCTTCAAGGACCGGCACTACCTCGAGCGCGACCCGCACCGCTTCCTCGAAGGCATGCTGGTTGCTGCCCACGTGGTGGGCGTGCAGGCCATCTACATCTACCTGCGCGACGAATACCCCGAGTGCCGCCGCCTGCTGCAGGCCGAGCTGGCGCGCCTGCAGGCCGACCCGCCCTTCGCCTTGCCGGCCATCCATCTGCGCCGCGGCGCGGGCGCCTACATCTGCGGTGAAGAGTCGGCCATGATCGAAAGCATCGAGGGCAAGCGGGGCGAGCCGCGCCTGCGCCCGCCCTACATCGCGCAGGTGGGCCTGTTCGGCCGGCCCACGCTGGAGCACAACTTCGAGACCCTGTACTGGGTGCGCCAGCTGGTCGAGCAGGGCGGCGACTGGTTCGCCAGCCATGGCCGCCACGGCCGCCAGGGCCTGCGCTCGTTCAGCGTCAGCGGCCGCGTGCGCGAGCCGGGCGTCAAGCTGGCGCCCGCCGGCATCACGCTGCGTGAGTTGATCGATGAACACTGCGGCGGCATGGCCGAGGGGCACGAGCTCTATGCCTACCTGCCGGGCGGCGCCTCCGGCGGCATCCTGCCGGCACGGCTGGCCGATGTGCCGCTGGACTTCGACACCTTGCAGCCGCATGGCTGCTTCATCGGCTCGGCGGCGGTCATCGTGCTGAGCCAGCACGACCGGGCCCGTGACGCGGCGCTGAGCATGATGCGATTCTTCGAGCACGAGAGCTGCGGCCAGTGCACGCCCTGCCGCGTCGGCACGGCCAAGGCGGCCGTGCTGATGGAGGCGCCGCGCTGGGACCAGCCCACGCTCGATGACCTCGGCCAGGTGATGGCCGACGCCTCCATCTGCGGCCTGGGCCAGGCGGCGCCCAACCCGATCCGTTGCATCCAGACCTATTTCCCCCATGAAGTCACCTGACCTGCCCCTGGTGGCCTTCCGCCTGGACGGCCAGGACGTCCAGGCCATCGAAGGCGAGACCATCCTCGACGCAGCCCGCCGCGTGGGCGTGGAGATTCCGCGCCTTTGCTACACGGACGGCATGCGCCCCGATGGCAACTGCCGGGCCTGCGTGGTCGAGATCGCCGGTGAGCGGGTGCTGGCGCCCAGCTGCTGCCGGGTCGTCGCGCCGGGCATGGACGTGCAGGCGCGCAGCGAACGGGCGGTGAAGAGCCAGAAGATGGTGCTGGAGCTGCTGCTGGCGGACATGCCGGATGAGGGGTTCAAGTGGAATGACGGCACTGCGCCCGGGCATGGCTTCGACAGGCTCAGCCCGAACGGGGTAGGTGGGCACGCCGTGGGTGAACCCGCGCCCGGGCATGGCTTCGACAAGCTCAGCCCGAACGGAGGGGGTGGGCCGGCGGCCGTGATTTCCGATCATCCTGAGCTCGTCGAAGGGCCCGCGCCAACCGCCTCGCAACACGGCGAACTCAGCTTCTGGGCCGATCAACTCGGCGTCACCCCTCGCCCGGCCCTGCAATCCCTGCGCCGCGAAGCGCCCGCGCCCGACCTCTCCCACCCCGCCATGGCGGTGAACCTCGCCGCCTGCATCCAGTGCACGCGCTGCGTGCGCGCCTGCCGCGAGGAGCAGGTCAACGACGTGATCGGCTTCGCCCACCGCGGCGCCCAGGTGCTGCCGGTGTTCGACCTGCAGGACCCCATGGGGTTGAGCACCTGCGTGGCCTGCGGCGAGTGCGTGCAGGCCTGCCCCACCGGCGCCCTGATGCCCAAGACACTCATCGGCTCGCAGCAGGTCGATCGCGAGGTCCCGTCGGTGTGCCCCTTCTGCGGCGTCGGCTGCCAGATCACCTACAAGGTGCGCGACGAGAAGATCGTCGCCGTCGACGGCCGCGACGGCCCGGCCAACCACAGCCGCCTGTGCGTCAAGGGCCGCTTCGGTTTCGACTACGCGCACCACCCGCACCGCCTCACCGTGCCCCTGGTCCGCAAGCCCGGCGTGCCCAAGGACACCGACGTGCTGCGCAACCCGGCCCTGTGGAGCGAGGTGTTCCGCGAAGCCACCTGGGACGAGGCGCTGGACCTCGCCGCCGGCGGCCTGAAGGCCCTGCGCGACCAGCATGGCCCGCGATCGCTCGCCGGCTTCGGCTCGGCCAAGGGCACCAACGAAGAGGCCTACCTGTTCCAGAAACTGGTGCGAACCGGCTTTGGCAGCAACAACGTGGACCACTGCACCCGCCTGTGCCACGCCTCCAGCGTCGCGGCGCTGCTCGAGGGCGTGGGTTCGGGCGCGGTGAGCAACCAGGTGGCCGACGTGGCCCAGGCCGAGCTGATCCTGGTGATCGGCTCCAACCCCACGGCCAACCACCCGGTCGCCGCCACCTGGATGAAGAACGCGGCACAGGCCGGCACGAAGATCGTGCTGGCCGACCCGCGCGTCACCGACATCGGCCGCCACGCCTGGCGCACCCTGCAGTTCCGCCCCGACACCGACGTGGCGCTGCTCAACGCGCTGATCCACACCATCATCGACGAGGGCCTGGCCGACCGCGCCTTCATCGAGGCGCGCACCAGCCACTTCGAGGAACTGCGCGCCGGCGTCGCCGCCTTCTCGCCCGAGGCCATGGAAGCCGTGTGCGGCGTACCGGCCGCCACCCTGCGCGAAGTGGCGCGGGCCTTCGCCACGGCCAGGGCCGCGATGATCCTCTGGGGCATGGGCATCAGCCAGCACGTGCACGGCACCGACAACGCCCGTTGCCTGATCGCGCTGTGCGCGGTGGCCGGCCAGATCGGCAAGCCCGGCAGCGGGCTGCATCCGCTGCGCGGCCAGAACAACGTGCAGGGCGCCAGCGACGCCGGGCTCATCCCCATGATGCTGCCCAATTACCAGCGGGTGGACGACCCGGCCGTGCGCGCCTGGTTCGAGCGCTTCTGGGGCACCCCGCTCGATCCGCAGCCGGGCTACACCGTGGTCGAGATCATGGACAAGGCGCTGGCCCCCGAGAGCGATCCGCACAAGGTGCGCGGCATGTACGTGGAGGGCGAGAACCCCGCCATGAGCGACCCCGACCTGAACCACGCGCGCGAGGCCCTGGCTGGCCTGTCGCACCTGGTGGTGCAGGACATCTTCATGACCGAGACCGCCTGGATGGCCGACGTGGTGCTGCCGGCGACCGCCTGGCCCGAGAAGACCGGCACCGTCACGAACACCGACCGCATGGTGCAGCTCGGTCGCCAGGCCATCGAGCCCCCAGGGCAGGCCAGGCCCGACCTGTGGCTGATCCAGCAGATCGCCGCCCGCATGGGCCTGGCCTGGCACTACCCCGGCCCCGATGCCGGCGTCGCCGCGGTCTACGAGGAGATGCGCCAGGCCATGCACGGTGCCATCGCCGGCATCAGCTGGGAGCGGCTGGAGCGCGAAGGCAGCGTCACCTATCCCTGCCTGAGCGAGGACGACCCGGGCCAGCCCATCGTCTTCACCGACAGCTTCCCCACGGCCGACGGCCGCTTGCGGCTGGTGCCCACGCAACTGCTCACCGCCGCCGAGCGGCCCGACCCCGAGTACCCGCTGGTACTGATCACCGGCCGCCAGCTCGAACACTGGCATACCGGCTCCATGACCCGCCGCAGCGCGGTGCTGGACGCCATCGAGCCGGTGGCGACCGCCTCGCTCAATGGCCGCGAGCTCGAGCGCCGCGGGCTGGTCGCCGGCCAGATGGCCACGCTGCAGTCGCGCCGGGGCGAGGTGCGCTGCCACCTGCGCCGCGACGACGGCACGCCCGACGGCGCCGTGTTCATGCCCTTCGCCTACCAGGAGGCGGCGGCCAACCTGCTCACCAATCCCGCGCTCGATCCCTTCGGCAAAATCCCCGAGTTCAAGTACTGCGCGGTGAAGGTCTCTCCATGAGCACGCAGCGTCCCGGCCTCGACGTCGCGGTGCTGATGCGCCGCGAGGCGCTGGTGGGCAACCGCTGGCAGCCCTGGCGCTGGGTGCTCGACAGCGTGGTCGCCAACGAAAGCGCCTTCGGCTCCGAGCCGCGCCGGCTGCGCCAGGACGACACCGGCGAGCTGTGGCTGCACCCGGGCTTGCGGGTCGAGCTGTTCCGCGACGAGGCCGAGGGCTACTACCTCAACGTCACCACGCCGGCGCCGTGCTGGTTCGTGATGTGGCGCATGGAGGAAACCCCCACGGTGGCCGACGAGCCGATCGCGAGGCCGGTGATCCTCACGCTCAGCTACAACGAAGCCGGTCGCTGGCTGGACGCGCAGGAAACCGTGGAGAACGTGCCGGCGCCACCCGAGGTGGTGGAATGGATGCGCGAGTTCGCGCAGGCGCACTACCAGCCCGAGCCGCGCCGGCGGCAGCGGCCGCAAAGCTTCCAGCCGCTGCAGGACCGCTTCGGGAATCCGGCTTCGATCAGCACCGGCGACAAGCGCCGCAAGGGGGGGGACGGCGATGCCTGATGGATTCCTCGGCCGCTGGTCGCGGCGCAAGCTGGACGTCAAGGAGGGCCGCGCTCCCGAGCCCGAGCCGCCGCCCACCGCCCCCCCGGAGCCGTTGCAGGCGCGGGCCATCCCCGAAGCTCCCGCGGGCCCCCTGGCACCGGCTCCGGCTGCTCCGGCCGGGTCACCCGAGTCGCCCGCCGAGGCGCCACCGCCGCCGAGCCTGGAGGACGTGCGGGCCCTCACGCCCGAGGCCGACTTCAGCCGCTTCATGGCGTCCGACGTGACGCCCGAGGTGCGCAACGCCGCGGTGAAGAAGCTCTTCGAAGATCCCCACTTCAACGTGATGGACGGCCTGGACGTCTACATCGACGACTACGGCAAGCCCGACCCGCTGCCCGAATCCATGCTGCGGAATCTGGCCAGCGCCGAATTCCTGGGGCTGTTCCGCGAGGACCCGGCGGCCCAGGTGGCCGATGCCGCAACAAGGGAAGCTGCGGATACCGCCGAGGGCGCGACCGTGCCAGAGTCGCAAGCGCCTGAAAACCGACAACCCGAGGGCGACCCAGCCGCTGACAGCGGCGATGCCGTACCCGAACGCCCGAGCCAAGATGCCGACCCTGATCTGCGATTGCAACAGGACCATGCCGCTGGACCCCGAGGTCCTGGGCAAGGCCCTGCATGAAGACCTGAAGCTTCACTCCACCTTGTGCCGGCGCGAAGCCGGCGCCTTCCAGCAGGCGCTGCGCGGCGGCGGCGACGTCGTCGTCGCCTGCACCCAGGAGCAGCGACTGTTCACCGAGATCGCTGGCCAGACCGAGGGTGTCGCCTGGTCGCCGGTGCGCTTCGTGAACATCCGCGAGACCGGCGGCTGGAGCCGCGACGCCGCCCGCGCCATGCCCAAGATCGCCGCGCTGCTGGCCGACGCGCGCCGGCCCGAGCCCGAGCCGGTGTCCACCGTCACCTACCGCAGCGAAGGCCGCCTGCTGGTCATCGGGCCGCTCGACGCGGCCGAGCGCATCGCCGCCAGCGTGGCCGACGTGCTGCAGGTCACCGTGTTCTCGCAGGGCGGCACCGGCTCGCAGGAGCGGCGCTGGCCGGTGCTGTCGGGGCGCATCGGACGCCTGGCCGGCTGGCTGGGCGCCTTCGAGCTGGAATGGGCGCAGGACAACCCCATCGACCTCGACCTGTGCACCCGCTGCAACGCCTGCATCCAGGCCTGCCCCGAGGGCGCCATCGGGTTCGACTACCAGGTGCGGCTCGATGCCTGCACCGGCCACCGCGCCTGCGTGAAGGTGTGCGAGGCGGCCGGCGCCATCGACTTCCAGCGCGAGCCGCGCGCCGAGAACCAGACCTTCGACCTGGTGCTCGACCTGCGCGAGCGACCGGCCATGGACCGCCACGCGCTGCCCCAGGGCTACCTGCACCTGCCCCCGGCCAGCGGTCCCGAGGCCCGGATGGCCGCGGTGCTGCGCCTGCGCGAGCTGGTCGGCGAGTTCGAGAAGCCCAAGTTCTTCCAGTACAAGCAGAAGCTCTGCGCGCACAGCCGCAATGAAACCGTGGGTTGCCGCGCCTGCATCGACGTCTGCTCGGCCGAGGCGGTTTCCTCGGACACCTCGCGCCAGCAGATCAAGGTCAACCCCAACCTGTGCGTGGGCTGCGGGGCCTGCACCACGGTCTGCCCCACGGGCGCGCTCACCTACACCTATCCCCGGCCCAACGAGCAGGGCGAGCGCTGGAAGGCCCTGTTGGCCAGCTACGCCCAGGCCGGCGGCCGCGAGCCCGTGCTGCTCTTGCACAGCCAGGAAGCCGGGCGCGCGATGGTCGAGGACCTGGGTCGCCTGGCGCGGGTGGGCAAGGCCTCGGGCGTGCCCGCCAACGTCATGCCCCTGGCCTTGTGGCACGCGGCCAGCACCGGCATCGAGCTGTGGCTGTCGGCCGTGGCAGCCGGTGCCCGGCATGTCGCCGTGCTCACCACCGGCGAAGAGGCGCCGCAATACCTGGACGCCCTGCGCCAGCAGATGGCGCTGGCCGAGGCCATCGTGCAGGGACTGGGCTACGAGGGCACTCACTTCAGCCTGCTGGCCTGCAGCGCGCCCGAAGCCCTCGATGCGCAGCTGCAAGGCCTGGTGCGCAAGCCGGGTGCGGTGCCGGCCCAGCCGGCGCGCTTCGCCGTCACCGGCGACAAGCGGCCCACGCTGGAGCTGGCGCTCGACCATCTGGTCGAGCATGCGCGCGCCGTGCCCCCGGTGATCGAGCTGCCGGCCGGTTCGCCGCTGGGCAGCATCCACGTGGACAAGGACCGCTGCACGCTGTGCATGAGCTGCGTCGGCGCCTGCCCGGCCAGCGCCCTGCAGGACAACCCGCAACTGCCGCAGCTGAAGCTGATCGAGAAGAACTGCGTGCAGTGCGGCCTGTGCGCCAGCACCTGCCCGGAAGACGCCATCACGCTGCACCCGCGCCTGCTGCTCACGCCCGAACGCCGGCAGCCGCGCGTGCTCAACGAAACCCAGCCCTACGGCTGCGTGCGCTGCGGCAAGCCCTTCGGCACGCTCAAGGCCATCGAAGCCATGCTCGGCAAGCTGTCCGGCCACCCCATGTTCCAGGGCGCCGGGCTGGAGCGGCTCAAGATGTGCGGCGACTGCCGCGTCATCGACATCTACAGCGCCGACAACGAAGTGAGGATCAGCGACCTATGACCGAGCCCCTGCGCGAGGCCACCGTCCCCCTGGGCACCCGCTACACGCCCTCGTCGGCGCTGGACGAGGAGACCGCCCGGGCCGAGATCTACGGCCTGCTGGCCCAGCTGTTCTATGCCCCGCCCACGCCCGAGCTGCTGGCGGCGCTGCGCGTGGCCCCGACCGAGGCGCCGGCCGCCGGGGGTTTCCTCGAAGAACCGTGGCGCGAGCTGGTCGGCATCAGCCGCGCCATGAGCGACGAACAGGTGGCGGCCGAACACGAGGCCCTGTTCGGCGGCGTCGGCAAGCCCGAGGTCTACCTGTTCGGCTCGCACTACCTCTCGGGCTTCCTGAACGACCGCCCGGTCGCGCGCCTGCGCGAGGACCTGGCCGCCCTGGGCCTCGCCCGGGATGAGGCCATGCCCGAGACCGAGGACCACCTCGCCTACCTGGCCGAAGTCATGCGCTACCTGATCGCCGGCGACGACGTCGAAGTGGCCAACCTCACCCGCCAGCGCGAGTTCTTCGCCACGCACCTGCAGCCCTGGGTGGGCCAGCTGTGCGAGACGCTGCAGGCCCATCCCAGGGCGCGCTTCTACGCGGCGCTGGGCGGCTTCACCCGCGCCTTCGTGGCGGTGGAGCAGCAGGCATTCGACATGCTGGCGTGAGGCAGGCGCGGATGCATCCGCGGCTGCGCTGCGCCGCTTGAACCCGGTGCAACGGAAGCGGACCTCCCCGGCGGAGGGGTCGGCCTGGCCCATGCTGCTGGCGTTCACGGCCGGCTTCGCCATGAGCCAGGCCTTCCGCACCCTGGCCGCCATCGTGGCGCCGCCGCTGCAGCAGTCACTGGGTCTCACGCCAGGCCAGCTGGGTGTGTTCGCCGGCGTCTTCCATCTCGCCTTTGGCAGCCTGCAGATCGTCACCGGCGTGGGCATCGACATCTGGGGGGCGCGCCGCACCATGCTGGCGGTGTTCCCGCTGGCGGTGGTCGGCGCGCTGGTGGCGGCCGGTGCGAACGGCTACGGCCAGCTGGTGCTCGGCCAGGCGCTGATCGGCGTCGGCTGCGCGCCGGCCTTCGTGGTCTGCACGGTGTTCATCGCCCGCCGGTTTCCGGCCGAGCGCTTCGCGGCCGTGAGTGGTGCCGTGCTGGGTCTGGGCAGCGTGGGCATGTTGCTGACCGGCACGCCGGTGGCTTGGCTGGTGGCGGGCACCTCCTGGCGCGCGGCCTACGGGGTGCTGGCGGCGGCCTCGGCGCTGGCCTGGCTGGCGGTGTGGCGGGTCGTGCGCGAAGACCCGCCGGCCGCTGACCAGCGCCCGGCCGTGCTGCCGGCACTGCGCGGGTATGTGGACCTGCTGCGGCTGCCGCACACCTGGGGCATCCTGGCCTTGGCGCTTGTCACCTATGCATCCTTCCTCACCTTGCGCGGCCTGTGGCTGGGTCCGCTGCTGGTGGAGCGCCACACCTTCACCCTGGTGTCCGCCGGCCATGTGGCACTGGCGGTCTCGTTGATCGCCATGGTCGGTCCGCCGATCTTCGGCCGGCTCGACCCCGGGCCGTTGCGGCGGCGTCGCTGGATCGTGGGCTACACGATGCTCACCGCGGGCCTGTTCATGGTGCTGGCCGCCAGCCGGCGGCCGGTGCCGGACGTGGCGCTGGTGCTGGCCATCACCGCGGTCACCGGCTACATCGTGCTGCAGTACGCCGACCTGCGGTCGGCCTATCCCACCGAGATGGCCGGGCGGGCCATGGCGCTCTTCACCATGGCCATGTTCCTGGGGGTGGGGCTGGTGCAGTGGCTCACCGGGCTGGCCGCTTCGGCGGCGCAGGCGGTGGGCTGGGAGCCCTACGGCCTGGTGTTCACGGCCACGGCGCTGCTGCTCGCCGGGGGTACGGCGGTGTTCGTGCGCGTGCCGGTGGCCAGGGCTTAGAAGAGGAACACCCCTCCGTAGGCCTGGCGAGGGTTTTGTTGGGGGCTCGACGTCGCCAGGCTCGAGAAACCAGGGGCCTGCGACCCGTGCCCGACGTCACCCGCGGCCAGTGTCCTGCCGTCCAGGGAGAGCGCAACGTTGGGCAGGTAGCGCGGGCCGAACCCGACGGCCCCGAAGCCGCGGTGGCCGGTCGGCACCCGCGGCAGATGGCTGTCCGCCCAGCCGCCGTCCGCATTGCGGGTGAACAGGTGGAGCGAACCCGCGCGCTCGCCGGTCGAGGCCAAGGGTGGGCTCACCGCGCCGACGGCGAGCACCTTGCCGTCACCAGAGACCGCAACGGACGAGCCGAACAGGTAGCCGCTGGCGGCGGGTGAGGCGAGCGACGGCAGTTCGACGTAGAGGTCGCCTTCGCGCCCGAAGAACTGCACGCGCCTTTCGTGGGGTACGCCCAGGACGACCAGGCTGCCATCGGCCGCTACGGCCACGGTGCTGCCCGTGCTGGGCAGGGGGACCGGCGTGGCGGACGTCGTTTTCCAGTCGCGATGTTCCGCGCGCATCAGGTACGCCGTGTCCTGAGCGCCGGGGGGCTCGCCCGGCAGCACCGTGGTCATCGCGAGCGTGGTGCCGTCGGACGAGAGGGCGACCTGCGAGCCGAAGCCGGTGGTGGAATGGCTGAGGATGCGGATGAACCGGCTGGATCGCTCGTCGGGGCGGGCGTTCAGCAGGTAGACCTGGCGTGCGGAGGGGTTGCCGATGGCCAGCAGGCTCCCGTCGCCGGAAAGGCTCACGGACATGCCCAGGCGGCCACCTTTGCTGCCGGCCATGGTGGTGGGGCAGTCCCAGGCAAGCCGTGTCGACTCCGGGTTCGATGCCTCGTGGCACAGCCAGACCTTGCCGACGCCGGCTTCGCCTGGAATGCCGATGGCGAGCGTGCGTCCATCGGCGGAAAGGGCGAGGCTGTAGCCGTCCTCGGCATCGGGCGTCTGCGTCTCCGGCAGGCTGTGTTCCGTCCAGTGGTCACCGCTGCGCACGTACACGTTCACGCGGCCCGTCATCGTCGAACCCGGGAAACGCCACTTCGGCGCTGCCACGGCCAAGGTGTTTCCGTCGGCGGACAGCGCCACGGAAAAGCCGAAGTCGGAGCTGGCCTGGGGCGCATCGCCCTTCAGCAGCCCCGCGGTCTCCGCCGGGCGGGCTCTGGCGCCAGCGGACGGAGGCCCACAGCGGCCACCGTGGCAGCTGCGGACGCTGAAGGTGGCCGCATCGGGGTCGAGTCCCTGCCAGGTGGCTGGCAGCGTGAGGCGCGCCTCCAGCTGGTCCGCCGGGATACCGGCCAGGACGGGGATCGGCGGTGCGGCTCCCGGGCCGTCGGGGTCCAGCACGATCTCGTAGGAGCTGGCCCCCTCCACGGGTGGCCAGCTGAAGGCATAGCTCTTGAACGCCGTGTCGATCTTGAGCGTCGGCGGCGCGTGGGGTGTGTCTGGTGTGGCCTGTGCGGCCGGTGCGGCCGGTGCGGCCGGTGCGGCCGGTGTGTCCGGTGTGTTCGATGCTGGCAACGGTGCCTCAGCCGGGGGTGAAGCCGGCGCGCTGGTGACAGGCGTGCCAGGGTCGGCAGTGCCCTTGTCGGGGGCGAGGGCCGCTGCCGCTTCGGCCGGTGCAGGCGGCGCCGAGCCGGTGGCGACGACCGGCTCGGCGGCTGCCACCGGGGTCGTGCTGCTGTCCGAGATGCCAGCTCCTCCACCGCCGCCGCCGCAGGCAGTCAACAGGGTGGCGAGCAGGACCGGCGCGATGGCAAATGACAAGGATCCACGCTTCAAGACGTTCTCCCTGGATGAACAAGGGCAGGTACTGCACGACGAGGAGCCGCAGGTCCGGGCAGCTTCGGCGGCCCGGACCCATGGAAGGTTCGGCTCGGGCGGCCGGCCACGACCCGTGGCCGGATGTGCCATCCCTTAATAGAGAAGGACGCCGCCGTAGCTCGGGCCACCCTTCGGGTAATTGAAAGGCGGCTTGAGGATGCCGGTGTCCGGCTCGGGATGGTCCATGTCGCCTACGGCCAGGGTCTTGCCGTCTCCGGAGAGCGCCAGACTCGGTAGTGCCAGCTTGTCATTGATCGCAGCCGCGCCGATGCCGCGCTTGCCGGACGACTGCCTCGGTAGCCTGACCGCTTGCCAGCCGAGCGCCTCGCTGTGGCTGAAGAGGTGGATGTAACTGCTGGACCGATCGCCGAAAAAGGCTCGGCCGATCTCGCCGACTGCCAAGGTCTTGCCGTCATGCGACAGCGCGACCGAAGAGCCGAACTCATCAAAAGCGACGAAGGCTTTGACCGGTGCTCGTTTGACGTATCCCGTGCTCTCGCGCGCGAACATCTGCACCTCCTTCTCCTGGGGAACGCCCACTGCGATGAGACCGCCGTTACCGGAAATCGCCACGCTGCTGCCGGCGCTGGACAGCTCGATCAGTGGCGAGGTCACGCCGGGACCGGTAGACCAGTTCTGTGCCGTGGCCTGCATGACGTACACCGCGCCGGAGCGCGCCTTTTCGCCCGGCACGGTGTCGGTCGCGACCAGGGTCATCCCGTCCGCAGACAGGGCAACCTGGGAGCCGAAGCGATCGAGGCCGGGCTGGGCCGCGGCGAGGAACCGATCGCGCAGCTTGATGCCATGGGCTGCCGTCAGGATGACAACGGAGCCGTTTCCCGGTGCGCCCACAGCCAGGACCTCACCATTGCCGGACAGGCCCACGCTAAGTCCCGCCTGGCTGCCGCTCTCTCCGTCGAACGCTGTTTCGCATGTCCATCCTTCTTCCTGAGTCTGCGACGCGGGCAGGTAGTGGCACAGGCCCACGCGGCCGCTCTCACTGGTTTCGGATGCGATGCCCACGGCGAGCTTGCGGCCGTTGGCCGAGAGCGCGAGGCTGAAGCCGAATGCAGGCGCAGAAGAAGTCACATGCGTGATCCGATCCTCAACCCAGCTCATACCTCTGAGCTGATAGATGCTCACGAGCCCGAACTGGGTGCCTGTCTGCGAGTTGAATTTCCAACGCGGCGCCGCGACAGCCAGGGTGTTGCCATCGGCGGAGAGGGCGACGGCAAACCCGAAGTCCGACCCCGCCTGGATCTCCTGGCCCTTGAGGTACCCGATGGTCTTTTCACCCGCGAGCCACACCGCGAGTGACGGCTCGCCACATCGGCCCGCGGCGCATCCGCGCACGCTGAAAGTGGCCTTCAGATCGAGGCCATGCCAGGCTGCGGGCGGTGTCATCGACGCCTGCAGTTGGGTGGGTGGGATGTCCGTGACGACAGGGATTGGCAAGGCGCGGCCGGCAGGGCCGTCGGGGTCCATCAGGATCTCGTACGAGGTGGCGCCTTCCACTGCTGGCCAGCTGAATTCGTACCGCTTGAGATCGTGGAATACCTTGAGGTTGGACGGCGCGGCGGGGCCGCCGGTGGTGGGCGGTGCCGAACTTGAAGCCGTCGTGGCAGGGGTGCCCGCGTCCGCTGTGTTCGCGGAGTCAGCAGTCGCAGCCGTGTCCGCTGCCGAAGACGTGTCCGCAGTCGAAGCCGTGTCAGCTGGTGCGGCTGCAGGTGCCTGCGCAGACGGCCCGGTGACGCTCGCCGAGCCGGTGTCGCCACCGCCTCCGCCGCCGCCACAGGCCGTCAACAAGAGGGTGAGCAGGGCAGGCGCGATGGCGCGTGCCAAGGGTTGGGGGTTCATACGTCTTTCTCTCGAGTGCTAGTGGAAACTTGAACCAGATGTGCGGTGACCGGGCACCCAGGCGGCCCGGGCCGCCCGGAAAGCTCAGAACAGGTGGACCGCGCCGTAGCTGGGGCCGCTGTCTTTTTTCTCGCCAGGCCACCCCAGGTAGCCCGGGGAGGGCGACATCTCACCGACGTCACCGATGGCGAGCGACTTGCCATCCAGCGACAACGCGATGTTGGGCAGGTACAGCTGGCTGCCCAGCGGCACGGCGCCGATGCCGCGTATGCCCCAGCCCGGCTGCGGGACCGTCCTGGAGGTCCAGCCGCCCTGGCCCAGCGCAAAGAGGTGGATCGAGCCGGAGCGGGGATTCGACACTCGGCCGCGCAGCGGATTCAGGGCGCCCACGGCCAGGGTCTTGCCATCACCGGACAGAGCGACCGAGGCGCCGAAGAGGTCGTTCTGCGGGCTCGCCCGGCTGGCCGTGAGGACCGCACCCAGGGCGTAGTCGTTACCCTGCCGCTCGAACACCTGGACCTGCATGTCATGAGACACGCCGATGGCGATACGCGCGCCATCCGCCGACACGGCGATGGTGGTGCCGGTGGTGAACAGCGGCTCGGGCTTGGCAGGGCCCAGCGACCAATCGCCATCCGCGTCGTGCGTCACGAAAACCGTGTGGTTGGTGCGCAGGTCTTCGCCAGGCAAGTGGTCTGTGGCGACCAGGGTCTTGCCGTCGGAAGACAGCGCGACCTGCGCGCCGAAGCCCTCGGTGCCGGAAGAGACGGTGCGAAGGTGCGTTGGAGCGCTTCCGTCGTCCGGCGTTGCCATCACGACCACCGCCCCCAGGTTTGGCGCACCGATGGCGAGGAGGCGGCCGTCGCCCGAGAGGCTCACGCTGAGCCCTGACTGGCCGTTCTGCCTTTCCCGGATCTGGTCGCACACATAGCTCGCCTTCAGGTGGCACACCATCACCGTGCCGCCATCGCCTTCGCCGGGTACGCCGATGGCCAGGGTGCGACCGTCGGCCGACAGGGCCACGCTGAGCCCGTACTGGTTTGTCTGGGTCGAAATATCGTCAACGAAGTGTTCGACCCACCCGCTTGCCTCGCGCCGGTAGATGCTGACACGACCAAAACCCGGTTTGTCCTGGTTCTTCCACTTGGGCGCCGCAGCAGCCAGCGTATCGCCATCCGCGGACAGGGCCACGGCATAGCCGAACTCAGAACCGGCCTGGACCTGCCCGCCCTTGAACATGAACGAGGCCGTGATGGCGTAGGCAGGCGTAATCGGAGAAGCGTTGCCGCAGCGGCCCTTCGCGCAGCTGCGGACGCTGAACTGCGCGCGGTTGTCCAGTTGGTACCAGTCCAGTGGCACGGGAATGGAGACGTTCAGCTGGGTGGCCGGAACCTCGGCGATCACCTCGGGCGGCTGGGTTCGTGCGCCGTCGGGGACGAACAAGACCTGGTAGGACGTTGCGCCCTCGGCCGCGGGCCATGCCAGCTCGTAGCGCTTGCGGTCGGCCACGGCGGTGAGCTTGGTGGGTGCCGCAGGTCCGGCGTCCGCCGACGCCGACGCCGACGCGGTGCTGGCTGGCGCCGGGGTGCCGCTCGATCCGGCCGCCGCGGTTGCCGCATCGCCACTGTCGGAGGGCGTGGTGCTGCTGCTGCTGCTGCTGGAGGTGGCGCCATCCGTGGCCGGTGCGCCTGCGAGACTTTCGCTTGCCAAACCGGTGTCGCCGCCACCTGCACCGCCGCCGCAGGCGGTCAACAGGATGGTGAGCAAGGCAGGCGCGATGACGCGCGACAAGGGTTGAGGGGACATGCGAGTTCTCTTGAATACCAGTTGAAACTCGAGCGCGACGTGCAGTCACCGGGCATCCAGGCGGCGCGGGCCGCCCGGAAAGCTCAGTACAGGTGGACCGCGCCGTAGCTGCGGCCGCTGTCTGTTCGCCCGAGGGCCCAGCCGAGGTAGCCATAGGAGGACGACCTCTCACCGACGTCGCCGACGGCGAGCGACTTGCCGTCCCGCGACAGCGCGATGTTGGGCAGGTGGAGCTGGGTTCCGAGCGGCACGGCGCCGATGCCGCGCAAGCCCTTGGGTGGCGGCGGGGTGATCCGGGAGGACCAGCCGTCCGGGCCCAGCGCGAAAACGTGGATCGAGCCGGAACGGGGCATCGGCGGGTTGCCGCGTGGCGGTTCCAGGGCGCCCACCGCCAAGGTCTTGCCATCGCCGGACAGGGCGACCGAGGCCCCGAACAGGTCGTGCTGCTGGCTCGGGTGGGCGGCCGTGAGCTCCGCACCCCGAACGTATTTGTCGGCCTGGCGCTCGAACAAGTGGACCCGCTTTTCTTGCCACACGCCGACGGCGATACGCGAGCCGTCCGCCGACACCGCGATGGTGGTGCCGGTGGTGAGCAGCGGAACGGGCGCCGGCTCGGGCTTGGCAGGGTCCTCCGTCCAGTCGCCATCCGCGTCGTGCGTCACGAAGACCGTTTGGCCACTCCGAGGGTCCTCGCCAGGCAAGTGGTCCGTGGCGACCAAGGTCTTGCCGTCGGACGACAGGGCGACCTGGGCGCCGAAGCCTTGAGTGCCTGAATGGACGGTGCGGCGCTGCGTCGGGACGGTTCCGTCGTCCGGCACCGCCATCATGAACACCGAATGGAGGTTCGGCGCACCGATCGCGAGGACGCGGCCATCACCCGACAGGCTCACGCTGAGGCCCGACAGGCCGTTATGTTCTTCCAGGATCTGGTCGCACACATACCTCTGCTTCAGGCGGCACAGCATGACCATGCCTCCGTCGCCTTCGCCGGGCACGCCGATGGCCAGGGTGCGACCGTCGGCCGACAGGGCCACGCTGAGCCCGTACTCGCGGTTCGCCTTGCGCGAAATATCGTCAACGGAGTAGTCGACCCACTCGCTTGCCTCGCGCCGGTAGATGCTGACGCGCCCGAAGCGGTCCTTGGCCTGGTTCACCCACTTGGGCGCCGCCGCGGCCACCGTATCGCCGTCCGCGGACAGGGCCACGGCGAAACCGAATTCCGAACCCTCCTGGGTCGGCGAGCCCTTGAATGTGAAAGTGGCCGTGATGGCGTAGACAGGCGTTGCCGCAGAAGCTTTGCCGCATCGGCCGTTCGCACAACTGCGGATGCTGAACTGCGCCCGGTTTTCCAGGTCGTGCCAGTCCAATGGCACGGGGATCGAAGCCTTCAATTGGGGTGCCTGCACCTCGGCGATCACCTCGGGCGGATGGGGCCGTTCGCCGTCGGGGTCGAACAGGATCTGGTAGGACGTTGCGCCCTCGGCCGCGGGCCATGTCAGCTCGTAGCGCTTGCGGTCGGTCATGCCGGTGAGCTTGGTCGGCCCCGCCGGGCCGTCATCGGCGGACGCCGACGCCGTGGTGGCCGGCACCGCGGTGTCGCTGCTGTCGGCCGCGGCGGTGCTGCTGGGCGGGGCGGTGCTGCTGGTCGGGGCGGTGTTGTCGGTGTGGGTCGCGCCTGCGGGGCTTTCGCCCGACGTGCCGGCAGCACCTGCCACCTCTCCACCGCCACCGCCGCCGCCGCAGGCGGCCAGCAGAATCGAAAGCACGACCGGCAGCAGTGCGGCCGTCAGGGGTCTGGGGTTCAAAGTACGCTCCCGGCTTGAAAGGTCTGGAAGTGTACTTACGTACTAGATCAAACCCCCTGGCAGGATCAACAGGAGAACCAAAGAACGGGTTCCGGGCCGTTCAGCCGTGAGCGGGATCAAAGAATCGCGTTCGGCCCCGCAGCCTGCGCCGCCACGTCCGCCTCACGCAGCAGCCGCACCCGAAACAGCGCGCCGCCGCCCGGCGCCGGGCCGGCTTCGATCCGCCCGCCATAGCGCTCCACCAGACCCTGGCTGATCCACAGGCCCAGTCCGTGGCCCTCCGGCCGCGTGGTGACGAAGGCCTGGAACAGCTCGCGCGGATCGCCCGCAGGCAGGCCGGGGCCGTTGTCCTGCACCTCCAGCACCACCGCCTGCGCCTCGTCGCGCGTGCGCAGCACCAGGCGGCCGCCTTCGGGCATGGCCTGCATGGCGTTGATCAACAGATTGAGCAGCACCTGCTGCAGCTCCTGGCGGTTGAAGCCGACGGCCGCGCGGGCGTGGTAGTTGCGTTCCACAACCACCTGCGACTGCTCCAGCCGGTGCCGCGCCAGCATCAGGCACTCGTCGAACACCTTGCCCGCATCGAGCGCCTCGACGTAGCCCGCGTAGTCGGTCGGGCGCGCGTACTGCAGCAGTTGCGTGACGATCAGGCGCATGCGCTGCACTTGCTGGTCCAGCAGGTCCAGCTCGGGAAGGACCGGTCGCGCGTGTTCGCCCAGCGTCTCGCGCAGCAGGTCGAGGTTGCCCTGGATCACCGCGATGGGGTTGTTGATTTCGTGCGCCACGCCCGCGGTGAGCTGGCCGATGGTGGCGAGCTTTTCCGATTTCAGCAGCTGTTGCTGCGCCTGCACCAGCGAGGCATTGCTGGCCGCGAGTTCGCGCGTGCGCTCGGCCACCTTGTGGTCCAGCTCCGCGGCCCAGCGTTGCAGGCTGTGGGTGTTCTGCGCCACCACATCCAGCAGGTGGTCCAGGTGCTGGGCCAGCGAGCCCACCTCGTCGCGCGAGGCGAGCGGGCCCACCCGCGCCGCGCTGTCGCCGCCCTCGACGCGCTCGATGGTGCGGTTCATGCGCTCGACCGGTTCGAAGATGCTGCGCGCCAAACGCAGCGACAGGAAGGCGGCCCCCGCCATGGTGACGAGGAACAGCAGGCCGATGCCGCCCAGCACGCCCCACTTCACCAGCCGGAAGGGCTGCTCGAGGAAGCCCACGTACAGCATGCCCACCCGTTCGCCGTGCCCGTCCACCAGCGGCTCGTAGGCCGACACGTACCAGTCGTTGACCACGAAGGCGCGATCGAACCAGCTGCCGCCTCGCTCCAGCACGGCATCGCGCACGGCCTGCGACACGCGCGTGCCGATCGCGCGCTGGTCCTGGAACAGCCGCACGTTGGTGGTCACGCGGACGTCGTCCAGGAAGAGCGTGGCCGTTCCCTGGCTGCCGAAGGGCAGGGTGCCTTCGGGATAGACGATGTGGTTGATGTGGTCGATGAAGGGCAGGTTCTGGTTGAGCAGCAGCCCGCCGCGCAGCAGCGCCACGGTCTGGCCTGCCTCGTCGCGCACCGGCGATGTCGCCAACACCACCAGCGCCCGGTCTTCCACCGTGCGAGCCGTGGGTGCGGCATTGCGCGTGGAGACCAGCGGCACGCGGATGCGCTCGGCCAGGTGGGGTGCCACGCGGGCGACGTGCACCCCGTCGATCACCGCCAGTCGAGCCGCGCGACCGCCGGCGCTTTGCCCCGCCCAGCCGGGATCGCCCGGTGCGGCGAGGGTCAGGAAATCCAGGCCCAGCTCCTGGCGCTGGCGCGCCAGCAGCTCGCTGACGCCAGCCGTCTCGCCGCGAGCCATGAGACGGTGCAAGGCATGCGACTGCGCCACCGACTCGGTGCCGCCACCGACTTCCGCGACCACCTGGTCGAAGTAGCCGTGCGCCACGGCCAGGTCGCTGCGTACCTTGGAGATCAACAGCCCGTCGTACGCCCGCTCGGCCCACAGCACCAGCACGGCGACCAGCAGCGGCAGCACCACCACCAGCGGCAGCAGGGCCATGGCCAGCAGCTTGCGGCGCACCGACTGCGCCAGCCAGTGCACGGCCCGCCCGGGGATCAGGCGACGGACCATTCGGCCACCCGCCGCTCCAGCGTGCGGCGCGAGATGCCCAGCAACTGTGCCGCCCGCGTCTTGTCGCCCTGCACCGAGTCCAGCACGCTCAGGATGTGCTGCTTTTCCAGTGCGTGCAGGTCGGTGGGCTGGCCGCCCGCGGTGGTCAGCCGCGCCGGTGCCGGCTGCGCGTACAGGGCCGACACGTTGAGTGCGCCCAGGATCAGCGAACGCTCGATCAGGTTGCGCAGTTCGCGCACGTTGCCCGGCCAGTCGTAGCGGGTCAGGAAGGCCAGCTCGGTCGGTCCCAGCTCCAGCGGCTCGACGCCGAGCGCCGGCGCCATGCGCGCCATGAAGTGCTGGACCAGTTCAGGGATGTCTTGCTTGTGCTCACGCAGCGGCGGCAGGGCGAGTTCGACCACCTGGAGCCGGTAATAGAGGTCCTTGCGGAAGCGCCCCTGGGCCACGTCGTCGGGCAGGTGGCGGTTGGTGGCGGCGATGATGCGCACGTCCACCGGCACCAGCTGCTCGCTGCCCACCGGCCGGATCTTCAGGTCCTCCAGCGCGCGCAGCAGGGTCGATTGCACCGCCGGCGGCAGGTCCGCCACCTCGTCCAGGAACAGCGTGCCACCTTGCGCGTAATGGAACAGCCCGTCGCGGGCGCGGGTGGCGCCGGTGAACGAGCCCTTGGCGTGGCCGAAGAGTTCGCTCTCGATCAGCTCCGGCGACATCGACGCGCAGTTCACCGGCACGAACGGCCCCTGCGAGCGGGTCCCCAGCGCGTGCAGCGCACGGGCCACCAGTTCCTTGCCCGTGCCGGATTCGCCCTGCAGCAGCACCGTGCTGTGCACGGCCGCGGCCCGGCACACCGATTGCCACAGCCGTTCCATGGCCGCGGAAGAACCTACCAGCCCCCCGCGTGGAGCGGCCCCGGCGGCCTCGCCGCGCCGCAGGATGTAGTTCTCGCGGACCAGGCGCGAACGCTCCCAGCAGTGACGCACGGCGTTCAGGATCTGCGGCATGCGGAACGGCTTGAGGATGAAGTCGGATGCACCCGCGCGCAGGGCCTCGATGGCGGTCTCCAGGTCGGCGAAGGCGGTGATCAGGATCACGTCGCCCGAGAAGCCCTGCTCGCGCAGCTCCTTCAGCCACACCACGCCGTTCTTGCCCGGCAGCGACACGTCGAGGATCACCAGGTCCACGTGGTGCGTGCGCAGGCGCTGCGCGCCCTGGTCGGCGTTGCCGGCCTCCAGCACCTGATGGCAGCGCGGCGCCAGCGACTTGACCAGGAAGTTGCGCATGCCCGGCTCGTCGTCGACGACCAGGATGGACCAGAAGGGCCAGCGGTCACCAGGACGCTCGGCGGTGGCGGCAGGGGAGAGGTTCACGGGTTGCGGTACGGCGGGATGCGCAGCCATTCTAGGAACCCGGGCCTCGCGCTTCGACCGGGAATGCCCTCGTCGCCAGCCCCGGGTGCGACAACTTGTCGCGAGGGCCGCGACAGTTTGACGCGAGGGGCGTTCATGCTGCGGTGCAACCTCCTCTGACAGCGGTCACGAGGTATCGCATCGGGCGGCGGGCATGCTTCCTGCAGAGGTTCCCCCTGGGTCATCCCTGTTGCCCACGCCTTGCGGCAGCGATAGATTGGTCGGGCTGGTATGCACGGGTGTGCATACCTACGAGCTTTCCGGAGACAACCATGAGCCAGCCTGAACGCCAGCTTTCCCGCCGCAAGCTGTTCGCTGGCGCCGGCACCGTCGGTGCCGCCGCCGCAGCCGTCACCCTCCTGCCCGGCGTGCGCGACGAACCCGCGCCGCAGCCGGTCGCCAAGGAGCCGCCCGCACGCGGCGGTGGCTACTACCTGAGCGAGCACGTGCGCCGCTACTTCAAGACCACGCTCGTCTGACCCACCGACTGCGGGAGACACCCATGTTGCTCACCAAGAAATCCGGCGACGCCTCGGGCGGCCAGCGCTCGCCTTTCGTCCACAGCCTGCAGCGAGGCCTCTCGCATGCACTGCCCACCATGGATCGCCGGGGCTTCCTGCGCCGCTCGGGCCTGGGTGTCGGGGTCGGCCTCGCCGCCTCCAGCCTGGTCCTGGTGCGCAAGGCCAAGGCTGCCGGGCCCGCCGCTGTCGGCCGCGGCAAGATCGAAGTCAAGCGCACCGTCTGCACCCACTGCTCGGTGGGTTGCGCCATCGACGCCGTGGTTGAAAACGGCGTCTGGGTGCGCCAGGAGCCGGTGTTCGATTCGCCGATCAACCTGGGCGCCCATTGCGCCAAGGGTGCCTCGATCCGCGAGCACGGCCACGGCGAGTACCGGCTTCGCTACCCCATGAAGCTGGTGGACGGCAAGTACCAGCGCATCTCCTGGGACCAGGCGCTCAACGAGATCAGCGCCAAGATGCTGGAGCTGCGCAAGGCCAGCGGGCCCGAGTCGATCTACTGGATCGGTTCGTCCAAGCACAGCAACGAGCAGGCGTACCTGATGCGCAAGTTCGTGAGCCTCTGGGGCAGCAACAACTGCGACCACCAGGCGCGCATCTGCCACTCGACCACCGTCGCCGGCGTCGCCAACACCTGGGGCTACGGTGCGATGACCAACTCGTACAACGACATGCAGAACAGCAAGTGCGCGTTGTACATCGGCTCCAACGCCGCCGAGGCGCACCCGGTCTCCATGCTGCACATGCTGCACGCCAAGGAGAATGGCTGCCGCATGATCGTGGTCGATCCGCGCTTCACCCGGACCGCCGCCAAGGCCGACCAGTACGTGCGCATCCGCTCGGGCAGCGACATCCCGTTCCTGTTCGGCGTCATGCACCACATCTTCAAGAACGGCTGGGAGGACAAGAAGTACCTCGCCGACCGCGTCTGGGGCATGGACAAGGTGCGTGAAGAGGTCATGGCCAAGTGGACGCCGGACAAGGTCGAGGAAGCCTGCGGCGTGCCCGAGGCGCAAGTGGCGATGGTCGCCGAGGCCATGGCCAAGAACCGGCCTTCCACCATCGTCTGGTGCATGGGCCAGACCCAGCACACGATCGGCAATGCCATGGTCCGCGCGTCCTGCCTGCTGCAGCTCGCCCTGGGCAACATCGGCGTGTCCGGCGGCGGTGCCAACATCTTCCGCGGCCACGACAACGTGCAGGGCGCCACCGACGTCGGGCCCAACCCCGACTCGCTGCCCGGCTACTACGGCATCGCCGAAGGGTCGTGGCGGCACTTCGCCACCGCCTGGGGCCTGGACTACGACTGGATCAAGGGCCGGTTCGCCAACCCCTCGATGATGACCAAGCCCGGCATCACGGTGTCGCGCTGGATCGACGGCGTGCTCGAGAAGAACGAGAACATCGACCAGGACCCCAACCTGCGCGGCGTCGTCTACTGGGGCCACGCCCCCAACTCGCAAACGCGCGGGCTGGAGATGAAGCAGGCCATGGACAAGCTCGACCTGCTCGTCGTGGTGGACCCCTATCCGTCGGCCACCGCCGCCATGGCGGCGATGCCGGGCCGGCCCGAGGATCGCAACCCCAATCGCGCCGTGTACCTCCTGCCGGCGGCCACGCAGTTCGAGACCTCGGGTTCGGCCACCGCGTCCAACCGCTCCATCCAGTGGCGCGAGATGGTGATCGAGCCGCTGTGGGAAAGCCGCAGCGACCACATGATCATGTACCAGCTGGCCCAGAAGCTCGGCTTCGGACCGGAGCTGGTCAAGAACTACAAGATGCAGAAGGTCAGGGGCATGGACGAACCCGTGCCCGAGGACATCCTGCGCGAGATCAACCGCTCGGTCTGGACCATCGGCTACACCGGCCAGAGCCCGGAGCGGCTGAAGGCGCACATGCGCAACATGCACGTCTTCGACGTCAAGACGCTCAAGGCCAAGGGCGGCAAGGACAAGGAAAGCGGCTACGACCTCACGGGTGACTACTTCGGCCTGCCGTGGCCGGCCTTCGGCACGCCCGAAATGAAGCATCCGGGCTCGCCCAACCTCTACGACACCACCAAGCACGTGATGGACGGCGGCGGCAACTTCCGGGCCAACTTCGGCGTGGAGCGCGAAGGCCAGAGCCTGCTGGCCGGCGACGGATCGCACTCCGTGGGCGCCGACATCACCACCGGCTATCCCGAGTTCGACCACGTCCTGGTCAAGAAGCTGGGCTGGTGGGGTGAGCTGACCCCCGAGGAGCAGAAAGCGGCCGAGGGCAAGAACTGGAAGACCGACAACTCGGGCGGCATCATCCGCGTCGTCATGAAGAACCATGGCTGCCACCCCTTCGGCAACGCCAAGGCGCGCGCGGTGGTCTGGAACTTCCCCGATCCCATTCCGCAGCACCGCGAGGCCCTCTACAGCACCCGCCCGGACCTGGTCGCCAAGTACCCGGCGCACGACGACAAGAAGGCCTTCTGGCGCCTGCCCACGCTGTACAAGTCGGTGCAGCAGAAGAACATCCAGGACAAGGTGCACGAGAAGTTCCCGCTGATTCTCACCTCCGGCCGACTGGTCGAATACGAGGGCGGCGGCGAGGAGACCCGGTCCAACCCCTGGCTGGCCGAGTTGCAGCAGGAGGCCTTCGTCGAGATCAACCCCAAGGCGGCGGCCGATCGCGGCATCCGCAATGGCGATCGCGTGTGGCTGCTCACCCCCACGGGTGCGCGGCTGAACGTGCAGGCGATGGTGACCGAGCGCGTCGGCCCCGACACCGCCTTCATGCCCTTCCACTTCTCGGGGCGATGGCAGGGCGCCGACATGCTCGCCTACTACCCCAAGGGCGCGTACCCGGTGGTGCGCGGCGAGGCGGTCAACACGGCCACCACCTACGGATATGACAGCGTGACGATGATGCAGGAGTCGAAAACGACGATCTGCAACATCGAGCGAGCAGCATGAACGACCGCCCCGAAGCGCCTTCGGCGCCTCCCCTCGAGCGGCGCAGCCAGCGGCCCGGCAAAGCCGGTTCCGCGGTTGCCGCTGGAAGGGCCTGCCGCTGCGCGGTGGCCTGTGGTTGCATGGTCTGCATCCACTCGGAGCGGGTGACGCGAAGCGCAATTGAGTACTGCCAGGAGACATGCAAATGGCCCGAATGAAATTCGTCTGTGACGCCGAGCGCTGCATCGAGTGCAACAGCTGCGTCACCGCCTGCAAGAACGAGAACGAGGTGCCCTGGGGCGTGAACCGCCGCCGGGTGGTCACGCTCAACGACGGCGTTCCCGGTGAGCGCTCGATCTCGGTGGCCTGCATGCACTGCTCGGATGCGCCGTGCATGGCGGTCTGCCCGGTCAACTGCTTCTACCGCACCGAGGAAGGCGTGGTCCTGCACGACAAGGACGTCTGCATCGGCTGCGGCTACTGCAGCTACGCCTGCCCCTTCGGCGCGCCGCAGTTCCCGGCGGCCGGCACCTTCGGCGTGCGCGGCAAGATGGACAAGTGCACCTTCTGCGCCGGCGGCCCCGAGGCCAATGGCTCCGAGGCCGAGTTCACCAAGTACGGCCGCAACCGGCTGGCCGAAGGCAAGCTGCCGGCCTGCGCCGAGATGTGCTCCACCAAGGCCCTGCTCGCCGGCGACGGCGACATGGTGGCCGACATCTTCCGCACCCGCGTGCTGGCGCGCGGCAAGGGAGCCGAGGTCTGGGGCTGGGGCACCGCCTACGGCTCGCAGCAGGCCGGACAACCGACGGGAGGCACACGATGAAGGCACGCGCATTCGTGATCGCGGCTGGCGCCCTGGCGCTGCTGGCCGGCTGCAGTGAAGAACCGCAAACCGCCTCGGGCGTGAAGTCGGACACGCCCAACTACGCCGGCACCGGCCAGCCCTACGCCCTGTCCGACTGGAAGCAGGGCGACAAGGCCAGCTGGGAGCAGCAGCTGCGCACCCGCAACCAGACGCAGAACGAATATGTCCGCGTACGCCAGCAATAAGACGGGCACGTCCCCGCTGCACGCCTTCGCGCTGGCCGCCGCCATGCTGCTGGGCCTGGCGGGTGGCGCCGCCGCCCAGCAGGTGCGCCCGGCCGACGAGGCGCCTCCGCCCGCCGCCACCCGGGCGGCTCCGGCCGCACCGGCCGATGGCGGCATCCGCAGCCAGAACATCTTCGACGTCAAGCCCGACGCCGACCAGCAGCCTGGCTACATGAACCAGAGCAACGCCGAGCGCAACCGCGTCCAGCCGGGCAACAACGCGCCCCTGTGGCGCGCGGTGGGCAATGGCGTCGCCGGCACCAGCAGCCTGCCGCCTTCGCAGGCGCCCGAGGCCGGCGTGCTGATCCAGCCCCAGGTGCAGTACCCGGGCTCGCGCTTCACCACCGCCGGGGAGGCCTGGCGCCAGGTGCGCAACATCTGGATCATTCCCTACGGCGGCGCCCTGCTGCTCATCATGCTGGGTGCGCTGGCGATCTTCTACTTCACCAAGGGACCGATCGGCTCGCCCATGCACGAAGGCGGCCGCCGCATCGAGCGATTCACGCCGTTCGAACGTTCGGCGCACTGGGCCAACGCCATCGCCTTCGTGGTGCTGGCGATCTCGGGGCTCGTCATGGCCTTCGGCCGGTACATCCTGCAGCCGCTGATCGGCACCACCTTGTTCGGCTGGCTGACCTACGCGCTCAAGACGCTGCACAACTTCGTCGGCCCGCTGTTCGTCGTCTCGATGATCATCGTCTTCGTGGTGTTCGTGCGCGACAACCTGCCGCAGCGTGGCGACGGCCGCTGGATCTTCACGGCCGGCGGTACGCTGAGCAAGCAGCCGGTGCCTTCGCACCGCTTCAATGCCGGCGAGAAGTTCGTGTTCTGGATCGGGGTGCTGCTGCTCGGCGCCATCGTCATCGGCTCCGGCCTGGTGATGGACATGCTCATCCCGGGGCTGCTCTACGACCGCGGCACCATGCAGGTGGCCCACATGATCCACGCCGTGGCCGCCGTGCTGATGATGGTCATGTTCCTCGGCCACATCTACATGGGCACCATCGGCATGCGCGGGGCCTACCGCGCCATGCGCGAGGGCTACGTCGACGACGAGTGGGCGCGCGAGCACCACGGCTACTGGCACGACGACATCGTCGCTGGCCGCATCCCGGCGCAGCGCAGCACCACCCATCCGACCGGGCCGGCAGCCGCCGACGTGCGGCCCGCCTGAACGAACCACGGAGCCTGCAAGATGAAGCGAATCCTGGCCCCCCTGCTGATCACCCTGCTGGCGCCGCTGGCGCTGGCCAAACTGCCCGAGGTCAAGCTCGACGATGCCGCCAAGGCCAAGGCCGAGGAAACCAGGGCCAAGGCCGCCTGGCAAGCCAAGGTCGACGCCTTCCAGCTGTGCCGCTCGCAAGACCGTGTGGTGTCGCACTACAAGAAGAGCGGACCCAAGCCACAGCAGTCCGGCACCGCCGCGCCTGCGACTGCGTCGGCTCCCGCCAATGGGCCGGCTTCGGCGAACGCGACGGCCGCCGCATCACCTGCCACGTCCACGGCGGGCGCTGCAGCGTCCACCACGGCGCCCGCCGGTTCCGTGGTGCAGACCGCCGGCGCACCGGCGGCGGGCGGCAACATCGCCCCTTGCGTCGAGCCCGGCCCCTTCGCCTATACGCCTCCGGCCGAACGGCCCCTGGAGACATCGGGCGCGCACTCGCCGGCCGCCAACCCGGGTTCCACGCCCAGCGTGCTTCCGAACTCGTCCCAGATGAACCCGGCTCCCAAGTAGCCCTTTGCTCCCACGCACCGGCCCGGGTCCCGCGGTGCGGGACCCGCATGGCCCCTCCATGGTCCTGCCCCGCCTCACCCAAGCCCGCGCGCCGCTCGTTCGCGACATCCAGGTCGTGGACGAGTGGGGCCAGGCGCAAACCCTGCAGATCCCGGCGGAACGAGACCTCACGGTGTACGTGGACCGGCGCGAGCTGGTCACCCTGATGACCCTGGGCGCGCATCCCGAGTGGCTGGTGCTGGGCTACCTGCGCAACCAGCGCCTGGTGCGCTCGCCGGCCGACGTGGAGTCGGTCTCGGTCGATTGGGAGGTGGGAGCCGCCGCCGTGCGCACGCGCGATGGCATCGACCGGATCGAGGAGCGCACGGCCCGGCGCGTGGTCACCACCGGCTGCGGGCAGGGCAGCGTCTTCGGCGGCCTCATGGACGAACTGCACGAGCTGCGGTTGCCTGCGGCCCAACTCACCCAGGCCCAGCTCTATGCCCTGGTCAACGTGATCCGCCTGCAAGAGAGCACGTACAAGTCCGCCGGCTCGGTGCACGGCTGCGCGCTGTTTCGCGGCGAAGAGATGCTGGTCTTCGTCGAGGACGTCGGCCGGCACAACGCCATCGACACCATCGCCGGCTGGATGTGGATGCACGGCGTGGGCACCGCGCAAGCCGAGCCCGATTCACCGTTCGTTTTCTACACCACGGGCCGGCTGACCAGCGAGATGGTCATCAAGTCGGCACAGATGGGTGTTGCCGTGGTGGTCTCGCGCAGCGGCATCACCCAGATGGGCCACGACATCGCCAGCCGCATCGGCCTATGCGCGATCGGCCGGGCCACCAACCGGCACTTCTACTGCTACACGGCGCCGGACCGACTGGTGCTGCAGCCGGGGCTGGCCGGCCAACGGCGCGAGAGCGGGCGGGATTGAAAGAATCATTCTGTTCTCCCCGAGGCGATCCAAGGGCCATCGGGGCGGCCCCACGGGTGCCCGGCTTTCCCTAAACTGCCTCGATGCACCTGGACCTCTCGCGTGTTCGTGCCCTGTGCTTCGATGTCGACGGCACCATCGCCGACACCGACGACCACATCGTGGCGCAGGTCGCAAGCCTCCTCTACCGCGTGCCCCTGCTCAGCGGCCGGCGCGCCGAGCGGTTGGCGCGGCAGATCGTCATGGGGGCGGCCAACCCGGTGAACCGGGCCTACGGGCTGCTCGATCGCTTGCATCTCGATGGGCCCTTCCACCGATTGCGTGCACGGATCAAGCAGGTCCGCCGCGCCAGTCCCGGGCCGGCCCACGGGCGCAACCCCGAAGCCGCCGACGAGGTGCCGCACGAGATGATGGCCGGCGTGCAGGAGATGCTGTCCCTGCTGGCGGCGCATTTCCCCATGTCGACCATCTCCACCGGTACCGCGCCGCGCGTCGAGCGGTTCCTCGAGCACTACGGCGTGCGCCAGCACTTCAAGGCGGTGGTCGGCGCCCAGACCACGCGGCGGATGAAGCCGCATCCGGAACCGCTGCTCTACGCCGCCGACGCCATGGGCGTGCCGCCCGACGCGTGCCTGATGATCGGCGACACGCAGGTCGACATCGCCACCGGCCGCAGCGCCGGGGCCCAGACCGTGGGCGTGCTGTGCGGCTTCGGCACCGAAGCGGAGTTGCGCGCGGCCGGTGCGCACATGGTCCTGCCGACCACCTCCGACCTGCTGGCCCTGCTGCGGCCGGCCGAAGACGCGCTGGGCACCTCCGCCGTGCCGCATGCCAACCTGGAAGAAGCCATGAAGTGACGCGCGCCTTCAGCGCGCGCCCGGAACCTCACCCAGCCAGCGATACAGCGCGTCACGGTACGGCCGGTCGAAGCGGCCGAAGTAGTCCGGGCTCGTGCTGGCCTGGCAGCTTGCCGAACCGGCGTAGAGGTTGGCCGAGAGGTAGTTCCGCCCGTCGACGGACTGGAACAGCGCCGAACCGCTGCTGCCGCCCTGCGTGGTGCCCCGGCTCCAGCGCACGCGGGTGAAGTCGTCGCCGGGTTCCTCGCAGCTGAGCCCGCCTTCGCTCAGCCAGGCACAGCCGGTGGTGCCGGTGATCTCTCCGGCACTGAGTTTCAGCAGGTCCCCGGCCGGGTGGTGCAGGGCGGTCACCGGTGTGCCGGCCAGCGGGGCCGACAGCAGCGATCCGGCGTAGCGCACGCCGGCCGGCGGCGTTCGCTCCAGCCGCATGAAGGCGGTGTCGGTGGCCGTCGACGCGTACAGCAGCGTGGCGCCGCCCAGCAGCCGCATCGAGCTGGGATCCAGCGTGCCGCTGTCGCAGAAGGCCGACCGATAGAACCAGTAGGTGACCACCGTCGAGGCGACGGTCTGGCTGTCGATGCAGTGCTGTCCGCTGAGGAACCAGGGCGTGCCGCTCGCGGCCACGTCGGCCATCAGGGTGCCGGTGCACAGGTAGCTGATGCCGTCGCGGACGTACTCCATGCGGGCGACGGCGCGGCTCTCGGGCCGCCAGGCGTTCTCGCAGGATGCGTCCACGTTGCAGACCGAGGCCTCGCCGATCTTCAGGAAGGCGTCCTGCGAGCGCGCGAGGTCCACCCACAGGTGCGACAGGCGGGGCACCGCCACCTGCACCTCGGACGGAGCGGTGCCGGCCGGCAGCACGATCTGCAGCTGCGCGTCGGGGCCGCCGATGGCGGGAAGCCAGAAGGTCCGGCCCGCCTCGCTCGTATCGCCGGCCCGCCGGTTGCGTTCCAGCGCGGCGGTGATCTCCCGACCGCCGAGAGTGGCGGCGACCGGGCCTTCGGGTCGTGCGACCCGGACCTGGGCGCCGTCGGGCAGGCGATGCACCAGCAGGCCCAGGCGAATCGACGCGGCGCCCTCGGAACGCAGGTTGAGCGCCCCGGCGAAGCGGCCGTCGGCCAGTCGGCGCCAGCCGAGCCGACGCGCGGTCGCGGCCAGGCTGGCGGTGGCACCGACGGGCCGGGCCTGCCCGATCTGGCGCGGTGGCATCCGGCCGGTGCCACCGGCGGCCGCCGCCGAGGCCGCCCGCGGCTGCGGTGCGGGCGCCGGGTCGAGCTGAACCCACTCGGCTGGCAGTGCCAGCGTGTCTGGGCCCGCCCCGGAGGAGGCAGGGGTTGATCGAAGGTTCAGGTCGTCGTAGGGCTCGATCCGTGCGGGGGTGGCGGGTGGCGGCGCCGGTGCGGGCGCGGGCGCCGGCACGGGGGCCGGTGCGGGCGCGGGCGCCGGCACGGGTGCCAGGGCGGGAGCGGGCGCAGGAGCAGGAGCAGGAGCAGGAGCAGGCAAGGGCGGCGCCGGCTGGGGGTCCGGCAGGGGTGTCGGTACCGGCGGGCTGGCCGGGGGTGCTGGCGCCTCCACGGCCGGGGGCGACGAGGGTGCCGCACCGCCTCCGCCGCCTCCACAGCCGGCGACGAAGACCGCGCACAGGGCGGCCCAGGATGACCGCAGGGCGGCCGGGCGAGGGAAAGGGGGAGGGGGCATGCCGACGTTCAGGTACTTCACGGATCGGGCGCTGCCCGGCCGGGCGACTGTCGGGCCGAACGGCTGCCCAGCCAATGACCCGAACGGGCCATCGACCCCGCGCCCCCAGCCGGACGCCAGGTCATCGGCCTTCGAGTCGACCCGCTTTCTGGTCCGGATCGCCGGCGATCACCCGCCGCTCGGCGCGGTAACGTGTGAAGCCGATGCGGTCGAAGAATTCCAGCAACTGGATGGTGAGGTTGCGGCCCACGCCCGAGCGGTCGCGAAAGCTCGCCGCATCGAACCAGCCCTCGGGCGCCGCGGCGGCCGTCTCGCGCGCCACCGCCATCAGCGCGTGCACGGTTTCGGGCAGGAAGTAGCGGTTGCGAGCGACCTGCACGACGTGGCCCATGCCCGCCACGCGCGCCAGCGCGGCGCTGGCCTCCTCCACGGGCAGCTCCAGCAAAGCGGCCAGCTCGCCCAGGGGCGGCGGCCGCAGGCCCGTGGGCTGCAGCAGCGCCCGCACGCGCTCCACCAGCGCGGCATCCTGTGGATCCAGCCGCGCCTGGTGTCCTGGCCGGCGCAAGAGAAAGCCGTCCCGCACCAGCAGCCCGTCCGCCACGGCCGCGCGGATCGCGGCCTGCCGCAGCGGCGCCTCGTCGGCGCGGTGCCCGGAGGCGGCCGGCAAGGCGCGCAGCAGGGCCGACTCGCCGATGCCCACGCGCGAGGGGTGGTCGCGGTGCCAGTCGTCCACCACCCGCGGCACCGCCTCCACCAGCGCACGCCAGGCCGATTCGCTGACCAGCCGAGGCCCGTGCGGCATGGCGACCGCACGGGCGTCCAGGCCCTGTCGAATCGCGTCCATGCGTTCGGGCTGCAGGTTCCACTGGCGCGCGAACACGGCGAGGTCCACGCCTCCGGGGCGCAGCTCCAGCAGTCGGCCCAGCACGCGGGCGGCGTCGTCGTCCTGCAGCGCCGCCAGTTCGGCCAGCCGCGCGCCGCCGCGACGGCTGCGCAGCGGCGGCGCGTCGTCGAGCACCACGCCGCCGCCGAGCAGGGCGTGCGCCGAAGGGTCGCGCAGCACGAAGCGGTCGCCGTGCAGCGCACTCACCGGCGCCTGCAGCTGCACCTGGGCCCATCCTTCTTCACCCGGCTCCAGACGAAGCGGCTGCAGCAACAGCAGCCGGGCCGGCAAAGCCGCCGCGCCGATGTGCAGTTGCGCCTGCGCGTGACCTTCCAGCGGGCGCGGTGCCGAGGGCAGCAGCCGCAGCCGCACGTCCAGCCGCAGGGTGGGTGCGTGCAACGCCGGATCGACCAGCCAGGTGCCGCGCGCCAGCTGCTCGCGCGGCGCGCCGGGCAGGGCGATGGCGCAGCGCTGGCCCGCACGGACCACGTCGACGGCGGTGCCGGCGCGCTGCACCCCGCGCACGCGGTGCGGGCTGCCGGCCGGCGACAGCACCAGCGTGTCGCCCGCGCGCACCTGGCCCGAGATGACCGTGCCCGTGGCCACCGTGCCGGCGCCGGCGCGCGAGAACGCCCGATCCACCGCCAGTCGGAAGCCGCCGTGCGGCTCGGAGGCGGGGGTGTCCGCCTGCAGCGCGAGCAGCGCCTCGCGCAGCTCGCCCACGCCGTCGCCCCGGGCCGCGCTCACCTCGAACAGCGGTGCGCCCGACAGGGCCGTGCCCCGCACCAGGGCCTGCACCGCGGCACGCACCTGCGCCACCCGCTCGGGTGCGACGCGGTCGGTCTTGGTCAGGGCCACCACGCCGCGCGTGATGCCCAGCAGCTGCAGCAGGTCCAGGTGCTCGCGCGTCTGCGGCATGGGGCCGTCGTCGCAGGCCACCACCAGCAGCGCGGCGTCGGAAGCGGCCAGGCCGACGATGGCCTGGCGCAGGAAGCCTTCGTGCCCGGGCACGTCGGCGAAGCCCAGCGGCTCGGGGCCGGCCTCGAGATGGGCGAAGCCCGGCTCGATGGTCATGCCCCGGCGCTTCTCCTCGGGCAGGCGGTCGGTGTCGACGCCGGTGAGCGCGTGCACCAGCCGCGTCTTGCCGTGGTCCACATGGCCGCAGACCGCGACGATCATGGCTTAGTCCACTGAATCACCGAAAGAGCACCCCCATGCTGCGCGATACGGGCGCACTGCGGCGTTGCAAACCCTCGCGATACCACTGGGTATCGCCGCGGCTTGCGCCTTGCATTGCGTCCCGTTTCGCTTCGCCTGGGGGGGTGCCATTCCAGTGATTCAGCGGACGATGGGCGAAGCCCGGGGCTTCCTGCGTCACCGCCAGTCGTCCACCTTCACCGTCTTGGCCCGGCCCAGGCTGCCGCCCACCATCTTCCACGCGGCCTGCGTTTCGCCGCCCATCACCACCACGCTGATGTCCTCGGGGCGGTACTTGCGCACGACCTCGTCGGGCGCGGCCTTGAGCATGCTCGCCCAGGGCTCCACGCCGGCCTCGGCATGCGGCTTGATGAGGGTGCGCACCCATTGGTCGTCCCAGTACTCGCGGGCCGTGAGGCGCGCGTTGTCGGCCAGCCATTCGACCAGCTGCTGCTTGGTTTGGAAACCCTTGTCGACGAGCTCGCGCGCGGCGATGGGGTCGAGCAGCACGATGGGCGGGCTGTAGGTCTCGCAGGCCGCCAGGCTGCGGCGGAAGCGCTCCTGCCAGGTCTCGCGCGTGCCGAAGCCGCTGATGGTGTACCAGCCACCGAGGTAGAGGGTCACCGTGCTGTCCTCGGCCTTGAAGCCGCGCTGCACGTGCAGCGGCTCCCAGGGGCTGCGCTCCTCGTTCTCGGCCCAGGTGCAGGCGTAGTTGTAGACGTTGCCGATCGAGCCCATGTAGGTCTCGCCGATGACCGAGCCGCCCTGCAGGTTCTGGCTCAGCAGCCCGTAGGCGCGGCCCACCGCCGTGTTGGCATGGCTGTACGGGCCCATGGCGCCGATGCCGCTGTTCATGCCGATCTCGTGGCGGATGGGCCCGTTCACGATGGCCGGCGCGGCCCAGCTGGTGGTGCTGCTCGAACGCGCGGTCATGCCGCTGGCGGCCATGGCCAGGATCAGCGGGAAGTACTCCGGCCGGGCCCCCGCCATGACCGCGTTCACCGCGACCTTCTCCACGGTGAACTGCCAGAACTCGCGGAAGTTCGCCGGCCGCAGCTGCCCCACGATCTCGTCGGGCTTGCGGCTGGTGCCGCGCAGCATGGCCTGCACGCGCTCCTCGGTGGGCAGCACCACGGGCATGTAGTCGGTCCAGCGGTTCTGCTCGAAGAGCTGGTGCAGGCTGTCCTCGTCAGCGGGGTCCAGCAGGCGCGGCGTGTCGCGCTCGAAGCTCACGCCCGCCAGGTCCTCGGCGGTGAGTTCGCCGGTCAGGCCTTCGAGCAGCTCCCGGATGAAGGGACGCTTGCTGACCGGGTCGGGACCGTCGATGTAGGCGCGCAATTGCTCGGGTGGCACGCCCACCACCGGCTGCGGCACGAAGGCCTGGCGCAGCGTGGGCGTGCCATTGGTGCGAGCCGACTGGCGCGCCAGTCGTGCGAAGGGTTGCGTGTGGACGGCGACGGTGGGAACACCATCGGCCTCTACCGCCATTGCCAGCCCGGCGACCGTCGGGCAGCAAGTGCTTCAGAGACCGACGGCGAAGACCGCCGCGTCCGCCTCGCGGACCACCTTGGCCCGCATGTCGGGATCGTCGACCCAGCTTTCGCGGGGCTTGACGATCTCGGTGCGCACGCTGGGCATGTGTTCGCGGAACCAGGCCTGCAGCTGCTGCATGAAGACCTCGGAGTTGTCGAACAGGCAATCGACCAGGTGCACCAGCTTGCCCTCGAGCGTGGGCAGGCGCGGCGCCAGGCGCTTGGCGGACACCTTGGGGGCGTAGCCCCTCGGGTCGTGGACTTGGATCAGGCGGGACATGACTCGCGGTCTCCTGTATCAGGTGTTGAGGTATTTGTGCGCGGCCTCGGCGGCGGCCTTGCCATCGGCCTCGGCCTCGGCGGCCTGGCCGTTGTTGCCGCTGCGCGCGAAGCCGGCGGCGAACAGGCCCGGCTGCTTGCTGCCCATGTGTCCATCGACAGGGATGCGGCCGTCCGCGTCGAGCTCGACGACGCCCTGCAGCCAGCCCGTGTTGGGCAGCAGGCCGGCATAGGCGAACACGCCGGCCACCGGCAGGGTGCGGCCGTCGGCCAGGGTCACGGCCTCGACGCCGTTGTCGCCTTCGATCGCGGTGACGCGGGCGCCCTCGTGGACCTGGATCTTCGGCTGGGCCCGCACGCGTTGCTGCCAGCTCTCGCGCGCCCGCAGCGGCCCGCGCGAGATCAGGTGCACCTCGCTGGCATGGGCGGCGATCGTGAGCGCCTCCTGGCAGGCCGCGTCGCCGCCGCCCACCACCGCCACCGGCTTGCCGCGCAGCAGTGGTCCGTCGCAGCTGGCGCAGTGGCTCACGCCCTTGCCGGCCAGGCGCTCCTCGCCCGGCACGCCCAGCGGCCGCAGGTGCGCGCCGGGTGCCAGCACCACGGCGCGCGCGCGCACGCTGCCTTCGGGGCTGGTCACGATCCAGCCGTCGCCATCGGGCTGCAGGGCGCTGGCGTCGTCGTTGATGAACTCGGCCCCGGCATCCATCGCCGCCTCTTGCGCCATGGGGCACAGGTCGTAGCCGGGGATGCCTTCGGGATGCTCGGGCATGCCTTCCACCGATTCGATGGAGAGCAGCAGCCCGCCGGGTGCGGGGCCGGTGAACGCCGTGCACTTCACGCCCAGGCGAGCCAGCTCGGCCGCCGCTGTCAGGCCGGCGAGTCCGCCGCCGACCACTGCCACGTCTGTCTGTTGCATGCGGTGAGCTTATCGTCGACCGCGCCGCCCGGGCAATCACATCGGCGCCGCTGGGATGCGGGCTGCTTATGTCGCGGCTCTAGCGCGTGCGTGGGCGGAGGGGAATGGGAGTCGAACCCACCCGGCGACGCTTGGCGCCACCCACCGGGTTTGAAGCCCGGCCGATCCACCGGGATCGTGTCCCCTCCTGAACCGCTGTACCCCCCGAAGCGGCCTATCGGCCGAGCCCCCTGAATCCCCCCAGGGGGCGCAACCAGCGGCCCGGCAAAGCCGGTTCCGCGGTTGCCCTGGAACGGCCTGCCGCTGCGCGACGGCCTGCCTGCTCGCTTCTCTCGTGCCGAGCAGCGGTCATGAGAGCTCTCGCTGAAGTTGCGGCAACTGGGCCGTGAGCATATCCGGTGATTCGAGGCAGCGCAGGTCCAGCCAGAGGCGATCTTCGGCGATGCGGCCGATGACGGGCTGGGGCAGGGCGCGCAGGGCGGTGGCGAGGGCTTCGAGCGCGCTGCCCGTGCCTTTGCGTGCGGTGCCTGCGGGTGCGAGCGCGAGCCCGGCCGAGGGGAGGCGGTCGATGGGGAGGGAGCCCGAGCCGATCTGGCTCTGCATGTCCTCCACGGTCACGGCGAAGCGAGGGGCCACGGCGTGGGTGACGGCAGGGGCGAGTCGCTCGGCCATGGCGCGGATGTCGGCGGCGGGGCGGGTCAGCAGGCGCAGGGTGGGGAGGTCCTGCGTCAATCTCTCGGGACGCAGGTAGAGGCGCAGCGTGGCCTCGAGCGCGGCCAGGGGGAGCTTGCCCATGCGCAGGGCACGCTTCATGGGGAAGGTGCGGATGCGGCGCACGGCCTCGCGCGTGCCGACGATCAGGCCGGCCTGCGGGCCGCCCAGCAGCTTGTCGCCGCTGAAGGTGACCACGTCGCAGCCGGCCGCGAGTTTTTCCTGCGGCAGCGGTTCGCGCGGCAGTCCCCAGGTGGCCAGGTCCACCAGCGAGCCGCTGCCCAGGTCGCTGGCCAGCGGCAGGCCATGCGCGTGCGCGATGGCCGCCAACTGCGCCTCGTCGACCGAGGCGGTGAAGCCCTGCACCGCGTAATTGCTGGTGTGCACCTTGAGCAGCAGCGCGGTGCGCTCGTTGATGGCGCGCTGGTAGTCGTGTGCGTGCGTGCGGTTGGTGGTGCCCACCTCGACCAGCCGCGCGCCGGCCGAGGCCATCACGTCGGGCAGGCGGAAGGCGCCGCCGATCTCGACCAGCTCGCCGCGCGAGACGATGACCTCGCGTCCATGGGCCGTCGCAGCCAATGTCAGCAGCACGGCCGCCGCGTTGTTGTTGACCACCGTCGCGGCCTCGGCGCCGGTGATCGTGGTGAGCAGTTCCTCGACCACGTCATCGCGGTCGCCACGGCCGCCGCGGGCCAGGTCGTACTCGAGGTTGTTCGGGCCCTGCATGGCCAGCAGGTGCTCGATCACCGGCTCGGCCAGCAGGGCCCGGCCGAGGTTGGTGTGGATCACCGTGCCGGTGAGGTTGATGACCCGCCGCATGCGTGGGCGAAGGCGTTCGGCGATGCGGTCGCGCAGTGCCGTGACCAGCGCATCCGTTTCGACGCGGGTGGCGTCGAGCCGGCCCGCCAGGGCCTGCGCACGCAGCGACTCCAGCAGCGCGCGCGCCTCGTGCAGCACCAGCGTGCGGCCATGCTCGTCCAGCAGCGCGGCCGCCGCCGGCCCATGCAGCAGTCGGTCGACGGACGGCAGGTCCTTGGGCGAGGCAAGGTGCTCGGAAGGCAGGCTGGACATGATGCAGGCAGGATAGCTTCTATCGATGGTTGGACGCGGTGCGGGCCTCGCCCATCAGGGCAACGCCGCGCGGCGGCGCCCGATGAAGGGCGTCACGGGTTTCAAGGTAAAACGTCGTCTTGCGAGCTTTCCTCGAAGCTACAACAACAAGACCAGGAGATCTCATGCGCACCCCCACCTCGCCGGTCGCCATCGTGGCCGATCCTTTGTCCTCGGCCTGCCTGCGCGTGCTCTGCGCGCTCGACCACAAGGGGGTGGACCTGCCGCTGCGGCCGCTCAAGTTGCGCGAGCGGGAGCAGCACGGGCCGCAGCACCGCGACCTGAACCCCGCGCTCGGCGTGCCGGTGCTGCTGCTGGAAAACGGCGAGGCGATCATGCAGTCGATGGCGATCCTGGAGTACCTGGAGGCCTGCTATCCCCAGATGCCCCTGGTTCCGGCCGACCCGCTGCAGGCCGCGCGCGTGCGCAGCCTGTGCCACCTGGTGGCCTGCGACATCCATCCGCTGACCAACATGCGCGTGCGCGACCGGGTCGCCACGGCCTGGGGCGAGGCGGCGGGGCGCGACTGGGTGCAGCACTGGTTCGGCGAAGGGCAGGCCGCGCTCGAGGGCTGGCTGGCCCACTGGAGCGGCCCTCACTGCATCGGCGACAGCCTGGGCCTGGCGGACTTCCTGGTCGTGCCGGCGGTGTTCACGATGGTCCGGCTGAACTGTGCGCCGGCGTCGGGCACGCGGCTGGCGGAGGTGTTCAATGCGGGCCTGCGGACCCCGGCATTCCGGCGCATCGTGGCCGCGGGTGGGCGGGACATCTGAGCGCAGGTGCGGTCGCAGAGTCTCGGGTATGCCTGGGCCGCGAACGGAGCGTTCCCCTGGGCCCGTCCGAGGTACTTCCCGCGGGGCTGGCTGCGACCGGGCGGGTTCCTAGAACCGCCCGGCGCCCGACCCCTGCGGCTGCTTGTGCGGCTGCGCGTCGCCGTCTTCCCCCACGTACCGGTTGCCTTCGATCGACCGCCCGCCTTGCAGCAGCATGTCGCGATAGGCCTGCGCGGTGAGCCCCGTCATGCTGGCGCACATGTTCTGCACGCTCACGCCGTGGGTGGCGCCGAGCTTGACCAGGAAATAGATGTTGCCGCCCTCGACGATCAGCCTGTTGAGGTCTCGGGCGAGCACGGCTTCCTTCTGCGCCGGGCTCATGGGCCAGTCGGCGAGGTAAGCCTCGGGATCGGCCAGGAAGCGCTGGCGGTTTGCCGCGCTCATCAGGCTCATGCAGAACTGGTTGAGCCAGTAGCCCTTGCGGGATTGCTGGGCGTCGAACAGCGTGGTGCCTGGAATGCTCTCGAACGAATCGGGCGATGACGACATGGCGCCTCCTCAGTGGCTGGCGTGCAGCACGAACAGCGCTCGGCGGCGGGCGATGCGCCAGCCCTGGTCGGTCCTGACCAGCACGTCGTGGAACTCGCCCACCATCTGCCGGGGTTCGGCCGGGCGGCCGTACGGGCCGGCCTCGTCCTTGGCGTTGCCGCCCCACAGCAGCACCAGGCTGGTGGCACGGGCCTCGGTGGGACTGTCGGGCTCGACCAGCGTATTGGTGACCAGGTGCCGGGTGATGCGCTCCGGCGCGCGCGCGGCATAGGCCTGGCGCACCGCCTCGCGGCCCTGCAGCGGCGCGCCACTCGGCCGCTCGAGCACACCGTCTTCGGTGAACAGCGCGGCAAAGCCGTCGGCGTCGTTGGCGTCCACGGCCGCGGCGCCGCGGTGGATCACATCGCGGCAGGCGGCGGTGATGGTCAGTCGTTCGAGTTCGTTCATCGGTGTCCAGCCCTTCAGTCCACCAGCCATTCGCGCAGCGCGGCGCTGACGGCTTCGGGTTGCTCCATGGTGCTCATGTGCCCCGAATTCTCGATCACCACCAGCCGCGATCCGGGCACCAGCGCCTGCATCTCCTCGTGCCGCTGCAGGGGGCTCCAGGCGTCCTGGCGGCCGCACGCCAGCAGGGTGGGGCAGCGCAGGCCCTGCAGCACCGGCGTGGCATCGGGCCGATGCAGCAGCGCCTCGATCTGGGCCGCAAACACCTCGGGCGTCTTGCGCGCGACCATGTCCAGCACGGCCTCGAACACGGGGGTGTCCAGCCGGTCCGGATGGACCATGCCCACGGCCCATTCGCGTGCCATCTCGCGCATGCCGCGGGTGCGCGCGATCTCCAGCAGGGCCAGGCGCTTGCGTTGCTCGGCATCGCCGGCGTCGCCGGGCTGCCGGGCCTCGTAGCCGGTGTCCAGCAAGGCGATCCGCTGAATGCGCGCCGGCGCAAGCCGCGCCATCTCCAGCGCCACGCGGCCGCCCATGGAATGGCCAGCCAGCGCGAAGCGCTCGGCCGGCGCCTGTTCGAGGACGAGCCGCGCCATCTGCGTGATGGACGACGCCAGGCCGTAGTCGGGGATGAAGCACGGCGCGCCCGCCAGGGCCTGCTGCTGCGGCGCCCAGACGGCGTCGTCGCACAGCAGACCGGGCAGCATCACCAGGGTCGGTCGTTCCATCCCGGCAGGATCGCACGGGCCGCGAGCGGGGACCAATGCGGATTGCTGCCGGGATATTTGTTCGCCTTATGAGCCCAGCGCACCAGCCTGCAGCCGCAACGATTCGAGCAGCGCCAGCAGGTCCGGCGAGGGCTCCCCGCCGCTGCGCATCGCGATGCCGATCTTGCGCGTGGTGCTCGACATCGGCACCGGCACCACGCGGAGGATGCCGGCGCGCTCGTCGCGCCGCGCCTGGCCCATCGAGGCGAATGCCAGGTAGTCGGTGCCCGAGACGATGGCCCGGGTGAAGCCCGAGCTGGTGGCCTGCACGAAGTCGTCTGGCGGCGCGAGCCCGGCCGCGGTGAAGGCGCGCTCCAGCGCGGCGCGCGCCGGCGTGTTGGGCAGCGGCACCACCCACGGCCAATGCAGCAGCGACTGCAGGCTCAGGTCGGCGCCCTGCAGGCACGGGTGGTCGGGTCGCGCGATCACCGCCAGCTCGTCCTGGAACAGCGGCTCCTGCTCGACCTCCGACGGCGGCTCGGCGCGCAGGGCGCCGACCACGAGGTCCACGTCGGCGCTGCGCAACTGGCGGGTCAGGCTTTCATAAGTGCCATCGACCACCGTCACGCGGATCTCCGGGTGCCGCTCGCGCACGGCCGCCACCGCTCGCGGCAGCACCAGGTGCACCGACATGGGCAGCGCGCCGATGACCACGCGGCCGCGAACCTGTCCCCGCCAGGCGGCGATGTCGGCCTCCATCGCGCGCAACTCGGCCACCGCCAGCTTGACCCGGCGCAGCAGCGCTTCGCCGCTGTCGGTCAGGCGCGTGCCGCGGGCGGACTTGATGTAGAGCGAGGCCCCGCAGGCGTCCTGCAGCGCCTGCAGCGACCGGTGCACGGCCGGCTGGGTGATGCCCAGCGCCTCGGCCGCGGCGGATTCGGTCGAGCGGGCCGCCACCGCCAGCAGCGCCTTGAGGAAGGCCGGTGCCACCGAGGCGGCGAAGCGCTGCGGCAGCGGGGCCCGGCGTGGCGGCGGCGTGGACAGTTGCAGGGCCTCGGCCGCACCCTGGGCCAGCAGGGCCTGCATGCGCGCGGACCGCGTGGCGAGCCGTGCGCCCAGCGGCGTGGGAGCCATGCCGCGCGCACCCCGTTCGAAGAGGGCTTCGCCGACGTGGTGTTCGAGGTCGCGGATGGATCGCGTGACGGCGGGCTGGGACAGGTGCACCACCTCGGCGGCGCGGGTGGTGCTGCCGTGTTCGGCGACGGCGGACAGGCAACGCAGTGCCTTGATGCGCTCGATGCTGTCCGGCACCTCTCGTTCGGCGGCTGAGGCGTGGGACAGGCGGGGGTCGTCGCTCGACACGGGCGCGAGTATATCGACGGGGTCCGGCGCGCTTGGCCGGCTGAACCGTGGGACTTCGCCCACGTGCTGCATGCCTGCACGCTGGCAGCCACAGCCCATCCTCACTGGTGATACTGGGTCATCCAACGCAACCAAGAATCGCAACGCCCATGAGTTCCAGCCACCACGCGCGCCGCCAGCAGGCGCTGATGAAACAGTGCACCGCCCTGGCGGTCGCCGCCCCGCAAGTCGTCGCCCACCGGGTGTCGCGCATGGCTTTGGCCGGCCCGGTGCTGTCGAACCGCGATCGGCGTGAGTTCCAGCGGATGTTCACCGAGAAGTCGTCCGCCTTCGTCGAATCGTGGATGGCGATGTGGATGGAGTGGGCCCGCACCAGCTGGACCATGGCCGCCGGCGCTTTCACCGGCGGCCCCTGGACGGCCGCTCGCTGGGCCGAGAACATGAGCGCCGCCAGCGTGGCCGTGGCCGCACGCGGCCTGGCCCCGGTGCACCGCCGCGCGACCGCCAACTCGAAGCGCCTGGGAGCGCTGAAGGGCTAGGGTCCAGGGGGCGTGTCCCCCCTAGCCACTGATCCCTCACCCTCAACCCCTGAGTTGCTCAAGGCGCCGCACACGTGTACCCCGCGGCCGTGTTCGGATCACCGCCGTTGAAGCGCGGGTAGAGCGGCCACTTGCAGGCTGCGCGGCGTGCCACCACGGAGCCGCCCACCCGCTGCACGGTCTCGATGCGTTCGCCGGGCGGCTGGTTGCGCTCGACCCAGTCCTCCAGCGCCGCCAGCCAGTCGAACTGGGTGGCGGGCCAGTTGCTGGCGCCGTTGCCGCCGTGGTCGGCGCCGGGCACGAAGTACAGCCGCACGAACTCGTCCACCGCAGGCTGGCCCATGCGGGCGACCACGCTGTTGTAGTAGGCGATGGTGGCGCGCGGGCTGCGCGCGTAGTCGCCGCCGTGCTCCACGATGATCAGCTTGCCGTTGCTCGCGCGCAAACCGCTCAGGTCGGGGTTGGTCGCGTCGACGACGGGCGCGAGTTCCTGGATCCGTGAACTGAAACGCGCCGGCGTGAAGCCGGTCGCCGGGTCGGTGCTGAGTGCGTCGTAGTTCGGGTCGCGGGCGATGAAGTTGCGCACGTACTGCGCCCCGAAGTTGGCAATGTTCGAGCCCGGGGTGGTGGGGGTGGGCGCGGCGCTGCCGGTCACCCAGGTCACCCAGCTGGCGGTCGGGTCGAACTCGTGGCCCCAGCCCCAGCCGGAATAGCCGTTCACGTTGTTCGCGACGGTGAAGCCGTAGTTCAGGTCCTGGTGCACGGCGTTCACGGTGGCGATCTGCTTGTCGGACAGGCAGGTGTTGCCCTCGTCGGTGCCCGAGGGGCAGCGCAGCGTGGTCGGATCGAAGGTGCAGGCGGCGTAGTTGCTGATCACGCCGTCGGTGCGGCCGTCCAGCGGATCGCACACCTGCATGACCGCGTTGTGCAGCAGTTGCACCTTCGCGCTGTTCATCCAGCCCAGTCCGCTGCCGTTGTCGTACATGGCCTGGCCGACGCGGTTGCCGAAGATCTGCAGCCCGGTGAAGTTGACCACGGGCACCCGGACCAGGATGCCGTCGTAGTCGGCGGGGAAGCGCTGCGCCACCGTCAGTCCTTCGCGGCCGCCCTGCGAGCTGCCCACCCAGTAGGTGCGGCTGGGCGCCTTGCCGTATCGCTCGCGCATCAGCTGCACGGCGACATCGCGGGTCTTCTTCATCTGCGCGTAGCCGAAGTTCAGCACGGCCTCGGGATTGGTGCCGAAGCTGGCATTGCCGCCGGTATGCCCCGAGTCGCTGCCGAAGGTGGCGTAGCCGCGCGCCAGTGGAACCGGATCACCCGTCGGTGCGGACGGCACGGCGCCGGTGCCGGACACCACCGTGCCGTTGTAGCCGCCGCCCCCGAAGTGCACGGCCTTGTCGTTCCAGCTGGTCGGCAGGTTCACACGGAAGTTGATGGGCAGTCCGTTGACGGCATCCACCGGCAGGATCGCCCCCCGCACGTCGCAATGCTCAGGCAGTCCCCCGGCCGCGGCCACGACGGTGGCCGTGTCGATGCGGGCACCGTTGCTGTCCAGCCCGATCCGGTCCTTGGGAAGCGTCATGCCGGCCAGATCGGCACAGGCCTTGGTCTGCACCACCGGGTCACCGTCGCTGCCGCCGCAAGCTGCCAGGGCGGCAGCCGCCAATGCCGTCAGCGAAGCTGTCCGGCCGAAAGTCGCTCTCATCGGTTGTCTCCTTCGTCGATGTGCACCGCAGGGACGCGGGCAGCCGAGGTATACGCGCAGGAGATGCGATGGAGCGGTGAAGGTAACCAGTCGTGTCGGCGGCCGACTTGCCGGCCTCGAGTGCCGGCGATCACCGCGGGTTCAGATCTTGCGGCGCAGCACCACCGGCTTGCCGCCGTAAGTGCGCTTGGCCATCCAGGCGGCCAGAGCCGAATCGAGGTAGTCGGCGTGGCCGGGGAACCACTGGAACAGGTGCATGGCGAAGTCGTGCACCAGCTCCACGCCAGCGCGGCCCTCGGTGAGCGCCTCGCGCACGTCCTGCACCGACTTGAGCACGGCCGCGTGCTCGTCGACGTGGCAGTCGGAGGGCGGGAAGTCGGTGCTGCGCATCCACTCCTCCTCTTCGCCGAAGTGCGCGCGGGCGTGTTCCTCGAAATCGTCCAGCGCCGCCTGGGCCCGGTCGGCCGTGCAGGTCAGCAGCCGGAAGGCCACGGTGTAGAACTCTTCGTGCGTCTTGTCCATGGGCCCGAAGCCCAGCAGCCTGGCGTCCGACCACATGAAGCTGGTGTCACTGTTCGGGCGCGGTGCGTCTTCGTGGCGATGGGAGAGATCGGATTTCATGGCTCGGGCGGGTACGTCGGCCGGGTATTGTCCCTAAATCTCCAGCCGGGCCTGGACGGCCGGCAGGGACGACAGGACGTCGATCAGGGGCTCCATCGCGATGGGCTTGACGAAGTGGTGGTCGAAGCCCGCGGCGGCGGCCTCCCGGCGGTCCTGCTCCTGGCCGTAGCCGGTGACCGCGATCAGCACGGCCTCGGCCGTCTCGGGCATGCGGCGCAGCCGTGCCGCGAGCGTGTTGCCGTCCATCCCGGGCATGCCGATATCGAGCAGGCAGACGTCGGGCCGCTGCTCGCGAGCGGCCACCAGCGCGGCATCGCCGTCGTTGGCCACCGTGACCTGGTGCCCCAGCGATTCGAGCAGCAGCCCCAGCATGGCCGCCGCGTCGGCGTTGTCGTCCACCACCAGGGCCCGCAGCGGACGGCGCGCGGCATGCCCCAGCGCGTCGCCCTCGGCCGGCGTGCCGGCCGCATGGGCTTGCATGGCCAGGGGCAGCACCACCGTGAACTCGCACCCCTGGCCCTCGCCGGGGCTGTCGGCGCGCACCTGGCCGCCGTGCAACTCGACCAGCTTGCGCACCAGCGGCAAGCCGATGCCCAGCCCGCCCTGCGAACGGTCCACCGGCCGCTTGCCCTGCGTGAACAGCTCGAAGGCCTGGGCGGCCAGTTCGGGCGTCATGCCGATACCGTTGTCGGCCACGCGGATGATGGCGTCGCGTCCGTCGACCTGCAGCGACAGCAGGATGCGGCCCGGCGGGGGCGTGTACTTGGCGGCGTTGCTCAGGAGGTTGGCCACCACCTGCACCAGCCGCTTGGCGTCGCCGGTGACGACCGGGGCGCGCGGGCCCACCTGCAGCTCGAACGCGTGGCGGCGCGCCTCCATCAGCGGGCGCACCTGCTCGATGGCCTCGGCCACCGTGGTGCGCAGGTCGACCGGCGACCTGTCCAGTTCCACCAGGCCGCGGGTCACGCGCGAGACGTCCAGCAGGTCGTCGAGCAGGCCGGCCATGTGGCGGGCCTGGCGTGCCAGCACGTCGCTGATGCGCGCGAGCTTGTCGGCCGGCAAGCCCGGATCCTTCAGCAGGCCGGCGGCCGCGGCGATCGGCGCCAACGGATTGCGCAGCTCGTGCGCGAGCATGGCCAGGAACTCGTCCTTGCGGCGGTCGGCCTCGCGCAGGTTTTCTTCCAATCGCTTGCGTGCGGTGATCTCGAACAGGCAGGCCAGCAACGCCTGGGTCGGCTCGCCGCGGCTGCCGCGGATCGGGCAGATGGCGACCTTGGCCCAGATGTGCGAGCCATCGGGGCGGACGTATCGTTTGTCCATCGCCAGTTGGTCACCCGGCACCAGGCGCTCGAACAGCGGCAGGTTGGCCTCGAGGTCCTCGGGATGCGTGAACTGGTCCATGCGCACGCCGATCAGCTCCTCGCGGGGCCGCTGCATCAGTTCGCAGTAGCGGTCGTTCACCGCGAGCAGCCGGCCGCTGAGGTCGGTCTCCGCGACGCCGATGGTGCTCTGCTCGAACACGGCATTGACATGCGCTCGCGTCAGATCCAGCTCGCGTTCGGTCTGCTTGAGGTCCTCGATCGGGTTGATGGTGCCGACGGCGTAGGGCCGGCCGTCGGGCAGCACACCGCCCCGGCGTGCGTCCACGCGCACCCAGATCGTGTGGCCCTGCTTGTGCCGGTAGCGCTTCTCGACCCGGTACTCGCGCAACGCGCCGTGCAGCAGGTCGTGGCGCATGCGGTCGTCCCGGCCGATGTCGTCGGCGGAGGTGATCCGCGCGACCGGCGTGCCGATCAACTCTTCGCGGGGATAGCCCAGCATGTCGCAGTAGATCGTGTTGGCCGCCAGCACGCGGCCCTCGTCGTCCACCACGCAGATGCCCGTCGGCAGCAGGTCGTACAGCGCGGTGGCCTGTGCTGAGATGGGATCGAGGGCGGAGGGTACTTCAGGCGTGCGCATCGGTCTGCGGGCAGGGGGGCATCGGCTCGACGGCGCTCATCGGAGCAGCCCACGAGCATACCCAATAGGCACGGCAGAGCCAGCCAGGGACGTGTACCCCGTCCTTGCGGACAAGGGTCGCTACAGAAGCTGGATCGGTGCCACCAGGCGGCAGGCCCAGGGCGAGCGGATGGGCCAGCTCGTCCAGCTCACCCCAGCAGCTTGCGCGACGCGAGCCACTCCGTGCACAGCGTCACCGCCTGCTGCAGGTGTTCCGGCTGGCCGGAGAAGTAGTGTGTCGCGCCGGGGATCACCTTCATGGTCTTGTCGCGGCTGGCGGCCGCGTCGTAGATGCGCTGGGTGTGCGGTTGCGGCACGGCGTCGTCGGCGCTGTGCTCGATGGCCAGCAGCGGCACCGAGATCTTCGCGGCGGACTTCTCGCCATGGGCGTTGGTGTCGTCGGGCGACCACTGCGACAGCCACGCCCGCAGCGTGCTGAAGCGGGCGAGGCCGACCGGGCCGGTGTTCACGGTCTCCGGCACGCCGGTGAAACAGGTGCCGATCGGGCGATCGTTGGGCTCGATGCGGCCGTCCAGGAAGCGCGGCTCGGCCATGGTGCGGTGGGTCACGAAGCCGCGTTCCATCTCGAGGCCGCCTCGCTTGCGCAGCATCTCCAGCGTTTCCTTGACCCAGGCCGTGCGGCGGCGCACCCGGGCCAGTTGCGCGGCGCGGAAGCGCGCCAGGAACTCGGCCGAATAAGGGGGCTTGTGGTCGGGGTGGTAGAGGTCCAGCTCCGGGTCGCGCTTGTCGGGGTCGTTCTCGTCCAGCACCGACGGGTCGATCCAATCGGTCAGCACCACCGCGCGCGAGACATGCGCGGCCTGGAAGATGAAGCCGTCGGCCGGGATCAGCCCGGCCTCGACGATGCCGCAGGGGTCGCCGGCCGGCGTGTGCGTCACGGTGGGATGCTCGGCCTGCGACTGGTAGAACAAGGCGAGCGAGCCGCCGCCCGACCAGCCCACCACCACCACCTTTTCATACCCCCAGACCTCGCGCGCATGGCGCATGTAGGCGCCCAGGTCCACCACCACGTTTTCCATGATGAGGGCGCTGTCGTTGCGCTGGTAGCGGCTGCCCGCGCACAGCACGTGCATGCCGCTCTCGGCCATGGCGCGCGGCATAGGCAGCAGCTGCAGCGTGGTGGCCGGGTGCATGTACAGCAGCAGCGTCTTGGAGGGCTTGCCGCGAGGAACGTAGCGAATGCCCTCGAGGTTGACGAAGCCCTGGGTGCCGGCGAAGCCGTAGACCTCCTTGAAGGCGGAGCTCTGCGCGAACTTGATGTGCACCCATTCGGCATCGATCGGGTAGCGGGGGGTGGTGTCGGCCATGTCGTGCGTTCGGGACTGATCGGTCAGGCGGCGGAAGAGGCGGTGGAAGAGGTGGTGGAAGAGGCCGCGCGGGCGGCCTGTTTCTCCCGGGTCCAGGCGTCGCAGGCGGCGCGGGCCTTCCGGCGGTAGCCGGCCAGCTCGTCTTCCGACGCGGTGAGGGTGGTCAGCTCCAGCCGGATGCCGTTGGGGTCGAAGAAATAGATGGACTTGACGAAGCCGTCGTGGTCGATGGGGCCGCGCACCTCGACGCCCGCCTCGGTCAGGCGTCGCCGGGCCTCCACCAGTTCGGCTTCGGAATCGACCCGCAGTGCCAGGTGGTTGACCCAGGCCGGCGTGTTGGGCGACGGATCGGCGGCCTGGTCGTCGCCCAGGTCGAAGAAGGCGATGGAGCTGCCGTCGCGCATCTCGAAGAACAGGTGCACGAAGGGGCAGTGGTCGCCGGTGCTGGGCACATGGTCGGCGCGCACCACGTGGGTCAGCGGCAGGCCCAGCAGGTCTTCGTAGAAGCGGCGGGTTTCCTCGGCGTCGCGGCAGCGCCAGGCGAAGTGGTGCAGTTGTCGGATCGGAACGAAGTCGGACATGGGGTACTCCTCAGCGCTGTTCGGGAAGGTGTTGCGTGACCCGGGCCAGCCAGTCCGCGTCGTCGGACACGGAGCGCAGCTCGGCCAGGCACTCCTCGCGCGTCTGGGTCCAGCGCTCGAGCACGCGCGGATCGTCGCCATCATGCTCCTGCCACGAATACTCGAGGCGGATGCCGTTGGGGTCGAAGAAGTAGATGGACCAGGTCTGGGCGCCCACGTTCACCGGCCCGATCACCGGCACGCCGGCCTCGCGCAGCCGGGCGTGCAGCACCTCGAACTGTGCCTGCGTGGTGGTGAACGAGCAGTGCTGCATGGCGCCGATCGCGTCGCGGTCGTGCGCGCCCTTGGCGCCGCGCGGCATCTCGAAAAACGCCACCAGGGTGTCGCCGCCGGCATCGAAGAAGTAGTGGCGCAGGTTCTCGAACGGCGGGTTGCCTCGGTTGGCGGGGCCGGTGCCCACGCCCGGTGGCACGCGCAACGCGTGGATCAGCGGCATGCCCAGCACCCGGGTGTAGAAGTCGATGGTGAGCTTCATGTCCTCGGTGTTGAGGGCGAGGTGATGCACGCCCCGGCTTGCCGCGGTGGCCGTGTGCCGGGCCCGCAGCGGCGTCTGTTCATCGGCCATGGGGGTCTCCTTCGTGTTCAATGCGCCGCTTGCGTGGCGAGGTTGAAGTACAGCTGCGCCAGGTCGTCGCGCCGGGCCAGGGTGGCGCTGTCCTCGACCAGGGCGACCCGGCCCTTGATCAGCACGTAGGCGCGGCGGGTGAAGGGCAGGGCGATGTCCAGCTTCTGCTCCACCAGCACCATGGTCAGGCCGCCGGCGCGCAGCGCCTCCAGCGCGGCGCGGATCTCCTCGATCACGCGGGGCGCCAGGCCGAGGAAGGGCTCATCGAGCAGCAGCACGCGCGGCTTCGACATCAGCGCGCGGCCCACGGCCACCATCTGCTGCTCGCCACCGGACAGGGTGCCGGCGCGCTGGTGGCGCCGCTCGGCCAGGCGCGGCAGCAGCTTGTAGACATAGTCGAAGCGCTCGGCCACCGCCGACCTGCTGGCCTGTTGCAGCCCCACCGTCCCGAGGCGCAGGTTGTCCTCCACGCTGAGCGGGGCGAACATGCGCCGGCCCTCCGGCACCTGCACCAGGCCCTGGGCCACGATGCGGTGGCTGGACGCCTGGGCCAGCTCGGTGCCGTCCAGCCGGATCGATCCGCCGCGCTTGGGCAGCACGCCCGAGAGGGCAGCCAGCAGCGTGGACTTGCCGGCGCCGTTCGGGCCCAGCAGGGCGATGGTTTCGCCCGTGTCCACCCGCAGGTCGATGCCTTCGATCACGTGGCCGTGGCCATACCCGCCGCTCACGTCCTTGAGTTCAAGCATTCGACAGCGCCTCCACGTTGCCCAGGTAGGCCCGCACCACGTCGGCGTGCGCCTGCACCTCGGCGGGCGTGCCGTCAGCGATCTTGCGGCCGAAGTTGAGCACCGCCACGCGGTGCGCCAGTGCCATCAAGAAACGCATGTCGTGTTCGATCAGCAGCACCGCGATGCCCTGCGCGGCGATGCGCCCAATGATGCCCGCCAGGCGCTCGCATTCGGCGGCGGTGAGACCGGCGGCCGGCTCGTCGAACAGGATCAGGCGCGGTTCGCCCGCCAGCGCCCGCGCGATCTCCAGCAGCCGGCCCTGGCCGAAGGACAAGGTGCCCACGTCGGCATGCACCCACTCGCCCAGGCCCACGAACTCGAGCAGCTCCTCGGCGCGGCGGGCGGCCTTCGCTTCGACCGACTGGGTGGCAGGCGCCGCCGCCAGCACCTGCCACAGCGACAGCGGCAGCCGGGTGTGCATGCCCACCTTCACGTTGTCCGCCAGGGACATGCTCTCGAACGGCTTGTTGTGCTGGAAGGTCCGCATGATCCCGCGCCGGGCGAAGTCGTGCGTGGGCCGGCCGACCATGGCGTGGCCGTCGAACTCGATGACGCCACTGGTGGGCCGCATCGCCCCGGCGATCAGGTTGAAGGTGGTGCTCTTGCCGGCGCCGTTGGGCCCGATCAGCCCGAGGATCTCGCCGGGCCAGGTCTCCAGGTCGAGGTCGGCCACCGCCTGCAGGCCGCCGAAGCGCATGCCCAGTCCGCGGGTTCGCAGCAGCGGGGCGTTCATTTCGCGGCCTTTCCGAGCGGCGCCGGCGCGGCCGGTGCGCCGCTGGCGGGTTCGGTGACGGCGCGGCGCGGTGCGCGCACCGGCAGCAGCCCGACCAGGCCCTTGGGCTGGAACATCACCACGGCCATCATGACCAGGCCGAACACCAGCGCATGGTGGTGGCCGATGAGGGGCGACAGCACGAAGGGCATGAGGTACAGCAGCACGGCGCCGAGGACCGCCCCCAGGAAGCTGCCCGAACCGCCCACCACCACCATGAACAGCAGCAGGAATGAGTTCTCGAGCCCGAAGATCACCGGGTTCACGGTGTTGTCCACGAAGGCGTACACCACGCCGGCCAGCCCGGCCAGGGTGCTGGTGACGGCATAGGCCAGCACCTTGGTGCGCGGCACGTCGATGCCCATGGCGGCGGCGGCCTCCGCGTTGTCGCGCACGGCGCGGCAGGCGCGGCCGAAGTACGAGCGGTCCAGCCGCCACAGCGTCGCCACCGTGAACAGCAGCAGCAGCACCACGACCACCGTGTACCAGGGGCCGGTGACGTACACCCCGAACACTTCGGGCAGCCGGTAGTTGGCCAGCCCGCCCGTGGCGCCGGTGAAGTCGCCGCCGGCATTGAGCAACACCACGAAGAGCTGGGCGAAGGCCATGGTGGCCAGCGCCAGGTAGAAGCCCTCGAGCCGGGTGGCCGGAATGGCCACGGCCAGCGACACCACCGCGCAGATCGAGACGCTCAGGAGCACCGCCAGCGCCAGCGGCAGCTCCAGCTGGGTCACGCCGATCACCACGGCGTAGGCCCCCAGCCCGTAGAAGGTGAAGTGCGAGAAGGCGACCTGGCCGGCGATGCCGAACAGGAAGTTGTAGCCCAGCGCCAGCGCGATCCACAGCAGGAGCTTGCGGTACACGTCGGTGTGGTAGGAGCCGAGCATGAAGGCCACCACCGAGAGCACCAGGGCCACGGCGGCGTAACGCAGCAGCGTCTTCATGCGCGTGCCCCCTTGGCCGTCAGCAGGCCCGTGGGCCGCAGGAGCAGGAACAGGATCAGCAGCAGCAGGGGCACCCCCTGCGCCAGGCTGGCCGGAATCGGCGCGTAGCGCACCGTGAGCTGCTCGGCCAGCGCCAGCACGATGCCGCCGAGCAGGGCGCCTTCGACCCGGTTGACCCCGCCGACCACCAGCGCGGTGAAGCCCTGGATGGCCAGGGGCAGGCCCATCAGGTAGTGGGCGGACACGTTGGGCGCCACCAGCATGCCGGCCAGGCCGGCCACGGCGGCACCGCCAGCGAAGGACAGCGCGGTGACGCGGCCGAGGTTGATGCCCATGAGCGCGGCCGCGCGCCGGTCGATGGCCACCGCCTCGAAGGACTTGCCGGTCAGCGTGCGCTCGAAGAACCACCACACGCCTGCGAACACCGCCAGGGTCATCGCGATGGTGAAGAAGCTCTGGTGCGAACCGGCCAGCAGGCCCAGTTCGACCCGGCCGAAGCCGAAGGCCGGCGGCACCGGGCGCGGGTCGGGGCCGAAGCCGATGGACACCGCCTCGCGCAGCACCACCAGCAGGCCCAGCAGCACGAGGATGGGCGCGAGCGGCGGCGCGCCTTTTTCCACCAGTGGCCGCACGGTGAGCCGTTCGGTGGCCCAGCCCAGCACCAGCATGAAGCCCAGCATGAGGGCGATGCCGGCGGCATACGGCCACTCGAGCCAGCTCAGGAGCACGAAGCCGGAGAAGGCGCCGACCATGCCCCACTCGCCGACGGCGAAGTTGATGATGCCGGTGGGGCGCGTCATGAGCAGGTAGCTCAGGGCGATCAGGCCATAGATGCAGCCGGTGGCGGCGGCGCTGATCAGGATCTCGAAGAAATCGGTCATGGGTGGTTCTGCGTTCGGCCTGAGCCTCTTCTGCTTTGTCCGGGCTGAGCCCTGGACAGGCTCAGGACAGGCCTGTCGAAGCCTGGTGGCGTCCAGGCCCTTCGACCCCTCGGCGGGGCCCAGGACCCGCAAGCCCAGGGCGGCCCGCCAACCCTCCCTACTTCGCCCCCACGTGCACCACCTTGCCCTGCTTGTCGCCTTCGTACACGCGCACCACCATGCCATTGGGGTCGAAGCCGGTGCGCTTGCCCTCGGGGAAGCCGTAGCTGGAGCCCTTGGCCCCCATCACGCCGGCGAAGCCCTTGGTCGCCTGCATGGCTTCGCGCACCTTCTCCTTGTCGGTGCTGCCGGCGCGCTTGATGGCGTCGGCCACCAGCATCACGCCGTCGTAGCCGTAGCCGTTGAGGTTGTAGGGCTCGGTGCCCTGGTCCTTCTTGAAGGCCTCGATGAAGCGCTTGGTCTCGGGCTTGTCGGGGTCGAAGGCATCGACGAAGACGACGCCATCGAGCAGGCCCTTGGCCACCGACGAGGTCTGTGGCACCGACAGGTTGTAGTTGCCCAGCACCGGCGCCTTGAGGCCGAGCTGCCGGTAGGCGCGCAGGATGAGCGCGTTCTCGGGGGTGAGCACGCCGGTCATGAAGATGGCGTCGGGATTGGCCGCGCGCAGCTTCTGCATCTGCGGCTCGGCCGTGGTGGAGCCGCGCGGCACCACCTCTTCGACCGCGACCTGCACGCCCGCCTTTTCCAGGCCAGCCTTGAAGAACTTGTTGGTCAGCTGGCCCAGGTCGGAGTTGTCGGTGATCAGGGCCACGCGCTTGTAGTTCTTGGCCTTGGCGTACGACAACAGCGTGGCGATCTGGGTGGAGCCCAGCGGTCCGGTCTGCCAGAAGTTGGGGTTGTTGATCTGGGTGGTGAGCGTGTCGCCGCTGTTGGACGGCGTCATGTGCGGCGTCTTGGTTTCCATGGTCACGTTCTGCGCCTGCTGCGTGGCAGGCGTGAGCGACACCGACAGGATGAAGGCCACGCCCGAGTCCACCAGCTTGCGCGCGGCGGTGGCCGAGACATCGGGGCGGCCCTGGTCGTCTTCCACCAGCAGCTCGACCGGGCGGCCCAGCAGCCCGCCGTTGGCGTTGAGCTGCTTGACCGCGAACACCGCACCCTGCGCCACCGGCTCGGCGTACGGCTTGGCCGGGCCCACGCGGTCGGTGATCATGCCGATGCGGATGGGGCCGCTCGCCTGCTGGGCCCAGGCGGGCACGGCGGCGCAGGCCAGGGCGGCGGCGACGGCGAGCACGCCGCGGCGTGAGCGGATGGCGGTGAAGGCGTTCATGTCATGTCTCCAAGTGGTTGTGGGCGGGTAGTTGACGAAACGGCGGACCTCAGTCCCTGGGCTGCAGGCGCACGATCCAGTCGCGGAAGGCCGCCATCTGGTCGGTGATCGTCTTGAGCGTGTTGGCGTCGGTGAGCTGGCCGTCGGCGTCGAACTTGGTGAGCGCGAGGTTGATCAGCACCTCGGGCTTGACCAGCGCCAGTGCGTCCATCGATCCGAGGATCTTGCGCAGCTCGTACTGGTGGCGGGCGCCGCCCCACAGGCCGGAGGTGGCCGACATGATGGCCACCGGCTTGCCCTTGAAGGGTTGCGGCGAGGTGCGCGACACCCAGTCGATCGCGTTCTTGAGCACGCCGGAAATCGAGAAGTTGTATTCGGGGCTGGCGAAGAGCACGCCGTCGGCGGACTCGATGGCCGCGCGCAGGCGTTCCACCGCGGGCGGGATGCCGCGGTCCTGCAGGTCCTGGTTGTACAGGGGCACGTCACCGTAGTCGGCGATCTCCAGTTGCATGCCGGCCGGCATCACGGCGCCGGCGGCCCTGAGCGCGCGGGTGTTGACGGACTTCTCGCGCAGGCTGCCGGAGATGCCGAGGATCTTGAGGGTCATGGAAAGGCGGGGGTTCGATGGTGAGGGGAAATCGCGGGTCGCGGCGCCATCAGGCGCCCTCGAGGAAGTAGTAGCCGCACAGGCGCATCACGGGGTCGTCGGACAGGCTCACGACCCGGGCCGCTTCGTGCACCTGGTGGTGCACCCTTGTGCCCATGGGCAGGGCCAGCACGTCGCCGTAGCCCCAGTCGAAGCGGTGCTCGCCGATGCGGCTGGTGCCCCGTCCGCCCAGTACAACCAGCAGCTCGTTGGCGGCATGGCGGTAGGGCGCGTGGCCCCAGCCGGTGTCCCACGCGTGCACGCGGATGGCGATGGTGGGCAGGGCCGGCGAGGACAGGTCGACCGTCAGGCCGAAATGCGCGTCGGGCCGCGTGTCGGCCTCGCGGGCCTGCGCCAGGCGCTGCGCGATGTCGGCGGCACGCCAGCGCATGGGCGATTCGTCGATGGTGCGCAGCACCGGCTCCATGCCCGCGGGGTGGTCCTCGAAGCGCATGGGCTCCAGCAGGTGCACCAGCGGCACGTCGAGGCAGTCGAACCACAGCGCGGGCTGGGTGCCGTCGTGCCCATGCCCGTGCCAGTGCTGGCCGGGCGTGAGCACGATGTCGCCGGTGTTCATGGGATGGCGCACGCCGTTGACCACCGACCAGGCGTCCTCGGCCTCGAGGATGACGCGCAAGGCATGGGGCGCGTGCCGGTGGCTGCGGGCCTGTTCGCCCGGCAGGATCGCCTGGTAGGCGCCGACCAGGGTATTGGTGGTGGCGAAATCAACCCCCGGCGCGGGGTTGCGCAGGATGAGGTTGCGGCGCTCGGCCTCGTCGGTGCCGATCAGGCGACAGGCGGCCAGCAGGGCCGGGCGCAGCCGCGCGTAAGACCAGTGTGCCGGCTCGAAGGTGGACTGCGGGCGCGCCCACAGCAAAGGCTTGCGGCGGCGCACCCAGCCGGGTGTGCAGCCGTCGATCGCCAGCCTTTCGACCAACAGGGGAAGATCGCTGATGCTGTCGTAGTCCATGGGTAATCAGCAGGCCCGTGGGCGGCCGTTGACTGGCTGATGCTAGGGGGGGCGAGCTTGATCGCGCTCCACGCTTTCCCTAGGTTGACTGTCAACCCCCTTGAATCAACATGCGGGTCGCACCTGGGAGCTTTTATGCGATCCCCTGCCCATCCGGCCTACCTGACCTCGCAGGAGGCCGCCCGCCTGCTCAAAGTCAAGCAGCAGACCCTTTACAGCTACGTCAGCCGAGGTCTGCTGCAGCGCCAGCAGGACGCGGCTTCGGGCCGATCCATGTACGAGCGCGTCGAGGTCGAGCGGCTGGCCGGCCGCCGGCGCGCCGCCGCCTCGACCGCCGGCACGATGCCCGCACGCGGCCCGACCTCGCACCGCCTGGCCGCGGGCAGCGCGGTCTGCCAGCTCACCTCCGCCGGCCCGCGCTACCGTGGCCGTGCGCTGGCGACGCTGCTGGAGCACCCGGGTCGTTTCGAGAACGTGGCCGAGATGCTCTGGGCCGGGCTGCTCATGGACGAACCCGTGCAGTGGCCGGCGGAGCCCTTGCCGGCCGCGCTGCCGGCCTGCCTGGGCGCGCTGCAGGCGCAGCAGCCGCACGTGCCGGTGCTGCGGATGTTCAGCCTGGTCTGCATCGTCATGGGCCAGTCCGCGCGGGTCGAACTGCGGGACGGCACGACCACCCGGCTGGCGCGCCGCATGCTCATGGCCATGGCCTGCACGCTGGGCGTGCTCGGCCCGCGGCAGTCAGTCCTCGAACAAGCGGCCGGCGAGGCGGCGATCGGGCAGGTCATCCTGCAGGCGCTGGGCGCGGAACTCCGGCCTCAGGCGCTGCGGCTGGTCAATGCGCTGCTGATCGCCTGCGCCGACCACGGACTGGTCGCGTCCACCACGGCGGTGCGGATCGCGGCGTCGGCCGGCAGCGGCCTCGGCGCCTGCCTGATGGCCGGGCTCAGCGTGCATGCCGGCCACCGCCTCGGCGGCAGCGTGGACCGTCTGGAGGACCTGCTGTGCGAGGGGCTGGTGCCGCGCACGTCGGCCAACCGGCTGATGCCCGCCGGCCGTGGCAGCCGACTGGCCGAGGACGAGTCGCCCTACGCCGACGGCGATCCGCGCGCGCGGATGCTGATCGAGCTGGCCCTGCAGGTCGATGAACGGGCCGCGGTGTCACAGCTGCTGGACCGGATGCGCCTTCACGATGTGGACGCGGTGGACCAGCCGGGCCTCGAACTGGGGCTGCTGGTCGCGGCGCGGGCGCTGGGCCTGCCGAGGCGCTCGGCCGGTGCCCTGTGGGTGCTGGCGCGATGCGCCGGCTGGGTGGCGCACGCCATCGAGCAGCGGCTCAACGTCGTGCCGATGCCGGTGCGGCAGCGGCACCGCCGCGAGTAGTCCTTCAGGTCGCTGGGTCGTCGAGGGCGAACACCAGCAGCAGGTTGTTCGCTGGCAGTGCGTGCCGCTCGCGCAGCACCAGGCCAGCGTCCGCCGCTTCGGCCGCCACGGCGTCCAGCCGTCGCAAGCCCCAGGCGCCGTTGCGCGAGCGCAGGTCCTGGTCGAACGCGGCATTGCTGGGTGCGGTGGGCACATCGGCTTCGAGGTAGGGCCCGTACAGCACCAGCAGCCCGCCCGGTACCAGGTGCCGCGCCGCGCCGCGCAGCAGGCCCTGGCCGGCGGTCCAGGGGGCGATGTGGATCATGTTGGCGCAATAGAGCAGCTCGAACCGTTCGCGCAGCGGCCACTCGGCCTGCGCCGCGTCCAGCGCCCGCGGCTGCAGCACGTTGGGCAGGTCCGCCGTGCGCGCGGCGATCACCGGGAGCATGCCGGCGTCGAAATCGGTGGGCAGCCAGCGCCAGCCCGGCAGGCGGGCGGCGAACCAGGCGGCGTGCTGCCCCGTGCCGGCGGCGACCTCCAGGGCCGTGCCGCGGGCCGGCAGCACGCGGCACAGCACCTCGAAGATCGGCTGCTTGTTGCGGTCGGCGGCGGGACTGCCGGGCAGGCCGCCCATCAGCGGCGCGAAGAGAGCAGCGCCCCCAGGATCACGCCCATGCCCAGCACCAGCGCGCCGGACATCATCGGCTTGGCCACCGCGCCCATCGAGCTGGCCGAGCGGTCGCCGGGTTCGGCGCGCAGCGGGCGGCCGTCCTTGTCGACAGCCAGGGTGGACGAGCGTGCCGAGTAGCGATAGCCGCGCTGCCCCATCGTCATGCGCACCGCCAAGGCCCCGAGGCCGATCGCCACCGCCAGGCCGGCCAGCGGATGCGTTTCCATCTGCGTGCGGGCCAGGCTGCCGTAGTGATGCGAGCGGGCCAGCAGCTGGTCCTTGGCGTAGGGCATGGACTTGCGGGTGTCGTGCCACAGCCGGCTCGAATAGGCGCGGGCGCGGCTGGCGCCGCTCATCGTGCCGGCGCCCAGGCGCTGCGCGGTGTCGTGCGTCGACTCGCCCAGGTGGTGCAGCCGCTCGCCGGCGGCGCCGATCCAGCGGTTCGCGCGGGCGCTCAACGATGCCCCTGCGTCGTGGGCGACCGGCACCTCGACCACTTCCACGTGGTGGTGCCGCCGGCGGCCCGACGGCAGCATGCCCCAGACCACGCCGGCGGCGAAGGCGACGGCGGTCGCCTTGATCGGCTCGGTGGTGACCTGCTCGCGCAGGCGCCCGGGGTAGTCGCGCGCCTGCTGGGCCGCGTGCATGGCCTGTTCGCCGTACTGCCGGGCGCGCTCGCGCAGATCGGTGGGCGTGGCCGGGGACGAGCCTTGGCCGCTGCCGAAGCTCAGCTTCTGCTGCAGGCGATCGATCGCCTGGTGGGCCTTGTCGGCGAAGCGATGGATGTTGTCCCGGCTGAGGAACGATTCATTGGCGGGGTTGCCGGTGCCGGTGCGTTCGGTGGCGCTGCTGGCGCCGGGCATGGCCGAGCCGGTGGTGCTGCGGGTGTCCTGGATGCTGGAAGCGGGTTGCGTGTTCACGAGGGTTCCTCCGGCTGCAACGAGTGGATGGGACGCGCTTGCGCGCTGCTTGACGTTGCACTCTAAGGCCGCGAGCCGGACGGCATGTGGGCCAACGGGGAAACCGCGTGTAGGCCGGCGGCGGCGGGCCGGCCGCCATGCTCGTGCTCCGTGCGGGCGGTTTACTTCATCTTTGGAACGTAGGCAGGCTTCACCCGCATGCGGCGGCGCCGGCTGACTGGCCGGGTGGCGCGCAGCGGCGACGCTTGCCACCATGAAGATTCGCGGCATCCCCCCGATGCAGTTCCTGCGTGAGCTGTACGCCAAGATCAGCGAGGACAACGTCTACAACGGCGCCGCTGCCCTGGGCTTCTACCTGACCCTGGCCATCTTCCCGGCCATGATCCTCCTGATGGGGTTGATCCCGTTCCTGCCCATTCCGAGGGTGGACACGGCGATCATGGACCTCATGCGGCAAACCCTGCCGGCCGACGCCGCCAGCATGTTCACCAAGGTGCTGGAGGAGGTGATGAAGAAGGAGAGCGGGGGCATCGTCTCGGTGGGCGCCCTGGGCACGCTGTGGGCCGCCTCGACCGGCATGTACGCGATCATGCAGCAGCTCAACATCACCTACGACGTGAAGGAGGCGCGCAGCTTCATCCGCGCGCGGCTCGTGGCCATCGGCTTGAGCCTGCTGTTCGGCGCGTTGATGATCACGGCCTTCTCGCTGATCGTGATGGGCGGCATCGCGCAGGACTGGCTGGGCGAACGCTTCGGCTTCAGTGATGCGCTGCTGACGTTCTTCGCCAGCTTGCGGTGGGTCATCATCGTGCTGGCCATCCTGCTGGCCTTCTCGCTGACCTACTACCTCGCGCCCAACGTCAGGGGCCAGCGCTTCGTCTTCATCACCCCCGGCGGTGTCGTGGCCACCATCCTGCTGCTGATCGCTTCGGTGGGCTTCGCCATCTACGCCCAGAACTTCGCCGACTACAGCGCGGTCTACGGTGGCATCGGCGCGGTGGTGGCCCTGATGATGTGGCTCTACATCGCCGGCCTGGTGATGCTGGTCGGCTCCGAGGTCAACGTGCTGGTGGAGCACCACTCGCCCAAAGGCAAGCAGATCGGCGAGCGCGCGCCGGGCCAGCCGGCGGCGGAAAAGCCGCACCGTCAGTCGGAGTCCCCCGTGCGCTCGTGAGGGCAGGCCCGTGCAGCTCCAACGCTTCGTCCTCGCGCAGGACCCGGTGTGGGACCAGGTCTGCGCCGAATTGGCGCAGGGCCGCAAGCAGGGCCACTGGATGTGGTTCGTGTTCCCGCAGCTGACGGCGCTGGGCCGCAGCGCCACGGCGAAGCACTATGGCCTGTCGGGGCTGGACGAGGCCCGGGCCTACCTGGCGCATCCGGTGCTGGGCCCCCGGCTGCGCCAGGCCTGCGAGCGGGTGCTGCGGCATCCCCAGCTCACGGCGGAACACATCTTCGGCGAGGTCGACGCGATGAAGCTGCGCTCGTGCATGACGCTCTTCGAGCGGGCGGCGGACGAAGCCGACAGCTGCTTCACCCGCTGCCTGGCCAGTCACTTCGGGGGCGAGCGCGATCCACTGACGGATCGGTTGCTGGCCGGCAGCGAATAAACCCCGATCGAGACGTCGGCAGTCACCGCTTCATTTTCCGGCTGATCTCCGAGACGGTGTCGTATTCGCGGGTGATGGTCTCGGCCAGCCGATCCGCCGGAACCCAGTCCTGCGCGATGCCCAGCGGCAGCAGCCGTTCGGCCAGCGCCGGGCTCTTGGCCGCGCGCTCGAGGGCCGGCATCAGCGCGCGGGTGACTTCCGCCGGCACGCCCGACGGCGCCAGGAAGGCCAGCCACACGCCCAGCAGGTCCTGCTTGTAGCCCAGCTTGCCCAGGGTGGGCACGTTGGGCAGTTCGGGGAACGGGCTGGAGATGGCGATGGGCTTGAGCGCGCCGCTCCTGAGGTGGGCGCTGAGCGCCCCCAGGCCCAGGATCACGCCTTCGACCTGGCCGCCCAGCACGTCGGTGACGGCAGGCGCCGCGCCCTTGTACGGAACCGATGTCATGTCGGTGCCGGCCTGCGCGTTGATGATGTGCACGCTGACGTCGCCGGCCGACCCGGGCCCGGCGTTGCCCACCCGCACACCCCCTGGGTTCCGCTTGGCGTGCGCCACCATCTCCTCGAAGGTGTTGAAAGGCGCGTCGCGCCGCGCCACCAGGATGGACGGCGTGCGCGTGGTGATGGCCAGCGGGGTCAGCTCCTTCAGCGGATCGAACCCCGCGGCCGCCGGCTCGAACACCCGGCGGATGGTCAGCGGACCGTTCTGCGTGAAGAGGATGGTGTAGCCGTCGGGCCTGGCCGAGGTGACGGCCTGCACGCCGATGCTGCCGCCGGCGCCGGGCCGGTTCTGCACCACGATCGGCGTCTTCAGCTGGCGCGATAGCTCCTCGCTCATGGCACGCGCGGCCGTGTCGGCCGCATCGCCGGGCGCCAGCGGGATCACCACCGTGATGGGGGCGGACGGATAGCCTTGCGCGAACGAGGGCGCGGCGGCCAGCGCCGCGCTGCCGGCGACGAGGGCGGTGAACAGGGCACGGATCATCTTGTCTCCTTCTTGGGTGATGGCCTGCGCAGGCTACAGCGGAATGACCAGCAGGGTCTCGACCGCGCGCGAGTCGATCAGCAGCAGGCGCGAGTGGAAAAGCGGGCGCTCGCCGCTCACGTCCACCAGGTCGCGCGCCTGGCCGGTGGCGAAGAGTTTCATGTCGCCTTCAAGCTCCAGCGTGCGCACCACCGCGAAGTTGGAGCGGACCTCGAGCAGGCCGTCCCGCGAACCGACGATCTGCACGCCGGAGATCAGGTGGCGCATGTGCTGCGGCTCGTAGATGTTGGCCAGGCGCATGGACTTGATGCGGTCGCGCACCTGCGCGGCCGATTGCGCGTCGATCAGCGCGTGCGGCAAGCCGCGGTCCTCGTTGAAGCGGCTGCGCACCGTGTAGCGGCCCTTCGGCAGCATCAGCTCGGCGATGGCCTCGACCCGGTTCTCGTCGATCGCCCGTGCCCATTCGTGCACCAGGTTCTCGACCGCGCGGAAGTGTTCTTCATGCATCAGTGACATCGTTTCAGTTCTCCATCGACTTCGGGTCGCTTGAACGGCTCGAGCTAGGCGGCCAATTCCAGGGCCACCGTGGAACCGGCTTTGCCGGGCCACCGGTGGCGCCTCCTGGGGGGGAGGCGCCGAAGGCGCTTCGGGGGGGTCAGATCCTCATGTCCTGGCGGTAGGCGTGCCAGAAGTTGCGGATCGCGCGCTCCGACAGCTTGGTGTTGCCGCCGCCGTCCAGTTCGCGCCCGCCCATCTCGATGAAGGATTCGCCGGTGGCGCCGTCGCCGATGGCGCGCATCATCATTTCGCACACCGCCGCGTCCTCCACCGACACCATGCCGGCCGAGCCCACCAGGTTCATCTGCGCCAGGCGCATGCGGGTGGTCTCCTCGTCGTCGTCCGCGAAGCCGAAGTAGGTCCAGACCAGGTCGCACTCGTCGGGTCCGCGCGGCACCAGCTGGCGCGTGGCCAGGCTGTTGGCGATCTGGTGCAGCACGAAGGACGGGTAGGTGGTGAGGATCTGGATGCTCACGCCATCGCCGATCTCGTCGCGCCACTTCAGGATGCTGGTGTCCTCCAGCGCCAGCCCGGCGTTGTGCGATCGCAGCGCGGCGGCCGTCTGCTGGTAGTCGGCCGAGTCCTTCTCGGTGCCGGCCTTGGTGTAGAAGTAGACGTGCCGACCGCTCGCGTCCAGCACCATGCCCGACTCCTGCGACTGGCGCGACAGGCCGAAGGTGCCGTAGAAGGTGTGCAGGATGTTGGCGTGGTACGAGTCGCGCGGGTTCTCGTGATAGAGCTTCCAGTTGGCGTGGATGCGCTGCGTGTCGTAGCCCAGCACCTTCAGCGGCTTGTCGCGGCACACGCGCCGGATGCCGTCGGCCACCTCGCCCAGCCACTCCTCCAGCGGCGGGGTGTCGTCGCTGAAGGTCGCGAACACGAAGCCGCAGATCGTGGCCACCCGCAGCTTCCTGAGGCCGTGCTCGGCCATGCTGAAGTCCTTGGGCAGTCCGCCCTCGCCGCGCAGGCCGTTGCGGAACGCCACCGACAGCAGGTCACCCTTGAGGCTGAACGTCCAGGAGTGGTAGACGCAGTGCAGCTTCTGCGTCTTGCCGAAGGGTTCGCGGACCACCAGGTTGCCCCGGTGCGCGCAACGATTGAGCACCGCCGCGACCGAGCCGTCTTCGGAGCGGGTCAGGATCACCGGCAGCTCGCCGATGAAGGTGCCCTTGTACGAGCCGCGTTCGGGCACTTCGGCCTCCAGGCCCAGGTAGTGCCAGTGCGGCCCACGAAAGATGCGCTCCTGCTCCAGCGCATAGAGGGCCGGGTCGCGGTAGGCCCAGTAGGGCGCGCGGGTGAAGCCTTCGGCGGGCCAGCTGCGGTGGGCGGCTGCGGCTGCCGGGGTCGCGTCGAGGACGGGGGTGTTCATCGGGGGGAGTCTGTCCCGCGAGGGGCCTGGCGGCAATGCCGTCCTGCGCATAGCGCAGAATTCGCGCATGCCCGCCGCCACCCAACCGCCGCGCAACAAGGACCGCATCGCCGGGCTCGCCAAGGGGCTGAGGTTGCTGGAGGCGTTCGATTCGGCGCATACCCGCATGACCATCACCGAGGCCGCCCGCCGCATCGACGTGAGCCTGGCGGCGGCGCGGCGCTGCCTGCTGACCTTGTGCGAGCTGGGCTACATGCAGACCGACGGCAAGCATTTCTGGCTGGGCCACGGGGCGCTGCGCATCAGCTACGCCTACGCCGCCTCGACCCGCCTGCCGCGCCTGGTGCAGCCTGCCCTGGACAGCCTGAGCGAGCGCAGCCGCGACTCGGCCTCGCTGGCGGTGCTGCACGAGGGGGCCGTGGTGATCGCGGCCCGATCCACGGCCCGGCGCACCTTCCGGGTCGGGCTCGGCGTGGGCTCCCGGCTGCCGCTGCACTGCTCGGCGGCGGGGCGCGTGCTGCTCGCGGACCTGCCGGGCGCGCAGGCGCGCAAGCTGCTGGCGTCGACGCAGCGCGAGGCGTTCACCCCGCGCACGGTGACGGACCTGCGCGGCCTGATGCAAGGGCTGCAGGAATGCCGCGCAAGGGGTTGGGCCGCTTGCGACGAGGAGATCGAGTTGGGCGTGCGCTCGATCGCGGTGCCGCTGGGCGATGCATCCGGCCAGACCGTCGCGGCTTTGACGATCTCGACCCGCGCGGAACGCATGACCACGGGCGAGATGGTCGCGGCCTACCTGCCGGCGATGCGCCGGACACAGGAGTGGGTGAGGGCGCGGCTGTGAGTGCCATCCACCGGTTGCCCTGGGCTTGTCCCGAGCCGGCCGCCTCGAAGACGGCTCATGCCGTCAGCAGCAGCAGCCACGCAGGCGGTCCCAGGTAGAAGGCGAGCAGCCCGATCCGTTCGACCCAGCGCCGCACGTCCAGGGCCGCGACGGGTTGCCACACGGCCGCCGCGAAGGTGCCGGCTTCGATGAGCGTTCGCAGCACCGCCGCGTACAGCACCATGCCCACGATCCATGCAGCCCACCAGACCAGGAACCCGGTTACGTACGCTTGCAACCCGGCCTCGTGGTATTCGCCCAGGCCGCTGCCGTACAGGATGTGCTGGTGCAGCCGGAAGGCCGGGATCGCCAGCAGCATCGGCCACCCGACGAACCGGGCCATCGGGTGGGCGAGCCGTCCCGCCCGGCGGATGGCGGCCCAGGTGCCGGCGTAGGCCGACAAGCGCGAGGCCGGCTCATCGGGCGGGCCAGGGATCCCCAGTGCCGTGGCGAGCGCGCGGGTGTCCGCCAGGGCCAGGCCGAAGGGCCACCGCTGCCCGGAACGCAGCCTCAGCCAGGTGCCGGGGCGCGGGAGCGGCACGCGCCAGGCCTCGGCCGCGGCGATGTCGGCCAGCCGCAAGTCGAGGCGGTGGCGGCCGCGGGCCAGCACCAGCACGCCGTGCTCGATCGCGGCATTCGCCGTGTAGGCGCGGAGCACGAGCCAGGCGGCGAGTTCCGGTGCCAGGAAGACGAGGGTGAAGGTCTGCAGGGTGGCCAGGGTGCGCCCCTGCCAGCCAGCGTCGCCCAGCAACAGCGCCGCGGCCATGCCGAGCAGGCCCAGGCGCGCGAACCCCCGCAGCAGCCCGGCCGCCAGGCGCGCCGCCGGCGGCAGCACGGCCACCCGGCGCGGCACGGACACCGGCGCGTGGGCGCGTGCGGTCGAGCCCGCGCCCGCCGGCCCAGGCCACCGGCGCAGGAGCGAAGCCGCGGCCAGCAGCAGCAGGAACAGCGCGGCGGCAGGCCCGAGCCAGTCGCCCCACGCGAGCAGCAGCGTCGGGGGTGCTGCATGCACCGGCAGCTCGCCGACCACCAGCGAGCGTTCGCCCATGGCGGCGGCCGCGAGCACGCTGCCGTCCGGGTGGATCACCGCGCTGTAGCCGTTGGTGGTCACGCGGAACTGGGGCAGGCGGGTTTCGATGCTGCGGAAGGCGGCCGCTGCGAGGTGCAGCCGCGCCCCTTGTGGCGCGTGGGTGAACCACGAGTCGTTGGAGAGCGTGAGGATGGCCTGCGCTCCGAGCCGGGCGCCCGCCACGGCCAGGCCGGTGTCCATGTCGTCCAGGCAGATCATCGGCAGCACCGGGACCTCGCGACCGCCCCGCAAGCGCAGCGGCAGCACGCGTGCGCCGGTGCCCGGCTGCCAGGTGCCGGCCCACGGCAGCCAGCGCCGAAGCAGCGGCCCATCGAGCCAGGGCGGCACGTACTCGGTCAAGGGGAACGGCCGGCTCTTGCGATAGAAGCCGACCAGGCCCGCGCCGGGCGCGACGAAGGCGGCGGCGTTGTACTCGCCGGCGGCATCGCGCTCGTAGGTGCCGAACACGAACGGCACCCCGGCCGCCTCCACCATCCCGAGGATCTCGCGGTCGAGTTCCGCGCCGGCTTCGCTCTTGGGGCGGCCGAAGGTCGTGGGGTACACCGTCTCGGACCAGAGCACGGCGTCCGCCCGCTGCCGCTCGACGGCGTCCCAGGACATCGCGCCGTGGGTGTCGAGCACCTCGTGCACGACCGCCGCGGCCCCCCGCTCCCGGCGCAGGCGCTCGTAGTCCACGATGTTCGACTGCACCAGCGCCACCCGAAGCAGCGGGCCGGTGGGCGGTGGGTCCGCCAGGGCCGACAGGCCATGGCCGGCCAGCAGCAGCGGGCCGAGCGCGGCCCCTGCCAGCGGCGTCGCCAGCGCACGCCAGCCCAGGCGGCGACGGGCGAGGGCACACGCCAGCGCCTCGTTCACCAGCAGCAGCACCGCCGTCAGGCCGGCCACGCCGCCGAGGTCCGCGGCCTGCCGGAACAGGCGCGAGGGATACAGGCCGATGCCGAAGGTGTCGCCCAGCAGGCGTGGCACGAAGGCCTCGGTCGCGATCCACGCCGCGACAGCCGCGAAGGCGCGCAGCACCGCGCCATGCCGCCGGCCCACCAGGTGCCGCACCAGCGCGAACGCCAGGAACTGCGGCTGCAGCAGGGGCGCCCCCAGCAGCAGCACCGCCCACCCGGTGGCCGTGCCGACCTGCAGGTAGCCGCTGATCGCGCTGGCGAACCATCCCAGGACGGCGGCGGTGTAGCCGACCGACAGGGCCCAGGCCCCGAGCAACGCGCGAGGCAGCGATCGCGACGTGTCCAGCGTGCGCAGCCAGGGCACGAAGGCGACGAAGCCGAGCAGCCACGCCGCGCCGCCGTGGGCGTACAGGGCGCACAGCAGCGCGCTCGCGACGATGCCGGCCCACGGGCGATCGCGCAGCCGGGGTCCGCCCATCGCGCCGGTCAGCCGCCTCGCCTGCCCGCCGCGTCGGCGGGCGCGGGGATCGCGATGCGCCGGATCGGCAGCCCGGGCGGCGCCAGCTCGGGCGGCACGACGCGATCGGCCGGGATGTCCACCGGCCGACCCGACGCATCGACGAAGCTGCGGCCCGGCGCGAACATCAGGATCGGCTCGATGGGCTGGCCATCGTCGGTGGCCTGGTGGTGGCGCACATAGCCCTCAGGCAACTCGAAATCCTCGGGCACCGCGATGCCCACCAGCGGCGGGCGCGTACCCGGCGGCGAGAAGGCACCCAGGCCGCCGTGGATGCCGACCTGGTGCAGCCGCTCGATCACCTGGGCCATGGTCGGTCGCTCACCTTCGTTGATGTAGTCGGACAGGTCGGGCGTGAGGTCCCCGTTCGGGTCGCGCGTGCGCGGGATCTTCGGCGGCTCGACGGCCGGCCGGGTGGCGACCCGCGCCGGGAGGGCGGCTTGCGGCGCCGCCGGCGATTCCGTGGCCGTGGCTGCCAGCGGCGGATTCGCGGGAGCCGGATCGATCGAGGCAGCGGCGCGGGGTCCGGGAGCCGAAGCGGGCTGCACCGGCGCCCCTGGAGGCGCCAGCACGGCCCAGGCGACGGCGCCCGCCAGCGTGGCCCCCGCGACGCCGAGCAGGAGGCGCGAGGGGCCCCAGCCGCCGCTCGCGGGCGACTGGTCGTTCGAGCTGCGTCGTCCGGCTCGGGTGGGCTCGTGCATGGCCGCTGCTCCCGGTGTGCGCAGCGCGGTCAGGGTGCCGGCGGCACGGGCGGCGCCGTGGACAGGCCCCAGCCCATGCGCTCATGGCCGTAGCGGTTCCAGATCGGGCTCTTGCCGTCGGTGAAGGAGGTGTAGCGCGGCGCGCCCGACCCGGTCGTGCTGCCGAACAGCCCGGAGCTGACCGTGCCGCCGGTGTAGGTCGGGTGCGTGTCGTCGGATTGGATGTAGTCGTAGCTGCTGCTGGCGGTGGCGAAGTGCGCATTGGCATCGCGGATGGTCGCGCGCAGGGTGGTGGTGATGCGGCTCACGTAGGCCGCCTCGGTTTCGCCCGGCAGGTAGCGCAGCGCGTCCGAATCGACCACGCCGTCGCCGTTGCTGTCGTAGTCCGCGCCCATGTACTGCGCGAAGCTGTCGGTGCAGCGGAAGCCCTTCAGCCGCGCGAGTTCGCACATCGACCAGTTCATCCGCGCGACGCGCGGCAACAGCACGTCCTGCACGTTGACCCGGGTTCCGCTGGTCGGGTCGGTGCAGGAGCTTTGCACGTTGTCGGCGGCGTAGCCCGGGTAGTACAGGTTGCTCACGATCTTCAGCTGGGTACCGGGATAGGCGTTGGCGTTGATGAAGTCCATCGCCGCGGCGACGTAGGTCTGGCAACTGGCGACCGCCGCCTCCAGCCCCGCGTAGTTGCAGGTGCCGGTCTGGCGCTTGAACGCGGTGCGTGCCTGCAGGCCGTCGTTGCCGCACATCTCGAAGGTCACCACCCGGGTGTTGCTGGCCTGCATGTGCGACCGCTCGGCCACGATCTTGTTGCGGTAGATGTCCTCGGCCACCGCCCCGGACTTGGTGCGGCGCACGCTCTCGATGTCGGCTTTCCACAGCGCCGAGAGGTACTCCGCATCGACCGTGGGCGCCGCGTACTTGGCGACGCTGTAGACCGAGCCGTTGTAGCCGGCGTAGATCGAATCACCGTAGGCGACGATCCGCAGCTTGGTGCTGGTCTGGGCCCGGTCGATGGTCCACGAGACGTTCTGGGTCAGCGTGTTGGCCGCCGCCGCCCCGCCGAGCAGGGCCAGGATCACCAACCACCCGCGCTTCGCATACGACTTGGCTTGCATCGCGATCCCCTCTCGACGACGGAACGAAGGCCGCGCCCGCGAAGCGGGGCTGGCGGCACGCGGGCCACACTAGCACCGCGCCCATGCGGCGCGCAGTGAAGTTGTAACAAGCCTTTGTTGAAGCGGATCGCGCGGTCGCCGCGGTCATCGCGATCGGACCCCGGCGTGCGCGGACGCGCCTTTCAGGCTTTCTGCACCGAGCGGCACCAGAGGTCCCACGAGCGCTGGATCTGCGAATCGTTGGCCTCGGCCGCCAGCTGCGCCTCGCGCGGCGTGAGATAGGTCACCTCGCCCATGCCCATCGCCTGCGACTGCAGCCGGGCGTTCACCTCGGCGTAGATCGCGCGGTACACCGCCTGCTCGACGGATGTGCCCACGGTGGTCGAGCCGTGCCCCCGCATCAGCACGCAGGTGCAGCCGCCCAGCGCCTCGGCCAGCGAGCGGCCGAGCTCGGGGTTGCGCACCAGCAGGTCGGTGTCGCCGGCCGCATCGCGCATGTCGTAGTGCGCCGTGCCCTCGCCCAGGAAGCCGGCCATGTGGAAGATCGGCCGCAGGCGCTGGCGGGTGGCGCCGAAGGGAATGACGTTGGGCGAGTGGCTGTGCACCACCGACATCACGTCCGGCCGCGCGCGGAAGATCTCGGCGTGAATGAAGCGTTCGAGATACGGCCGCGGCGCATCGGGCGTGACGGCGTTGCCGTCGAAGTCGTAGCACACGATGTCCTCGGGGCGCACCATGGCCGGCGCGCGATTGCACGACAGCAGGAACCGCTCGGGCCGGCTCGGGTGGCGCACGCTCACGTGTCCCAGCCCATCCACCACGCCCTGAGCGAACAGGATGTGGTTGGCCTGCACGAGCCGGGCCACCGACTCGGCGTCCAGCAGCGGGTGGTCGGTCATGTGGATCACTCCTTGATGTTGGCGCTCTTGGCCAGGTCGACGTAGCGCTGGTTGTCCTCGCGGATCAGCTTGTTCAGGGCGGCGGCGTCGCCCGAGAGCGGCTCGACGCCGGCGGTGGCCAGGTTCTCCTTGACCCGCGGGTCCTGCAGCACCTTGCCCACGTCGGCGGCGATCTTGCTCACCACGGCGGGCGGCAGGTTGGCCGGGCCCATCAGGGCATACCAGATGTTGAAGTCGAAGGGCTTGAGGCCCTGCTCCTCGAACGTGGGGGTGTCGGGCAGCAGGCTGTAGCGCGTTGCCGAGGACACCCCCAGCACCTTGAGCTTGCCGCTCTTGGCGTGCGGCGCCAGCAGGTTGGCGCTCACGATGGCCAGCGGTACCTGGCCGCCGAGCACGTCGGTCACCGCGGGCGAGCAGCCCTTGTAGCCCACGGGCGTGGCGTCGACGCCGGTCTTCTGCTTGACCAGTTCCATCACGAAGTGCTGGGGCGTGCCGATGCCGCAGTTGCCGTAGCTGAGGGTCCTGGGCTTGGACTTCGCCAGGGCGGCCAATCCCTTGACGTCGCTCACGTTGAGCGAAGGATGCGCGGCCAACGCGATCGGCGTGACTCCCAGCACCATGATGGGCGTGAGGTCCTTGGCCGGGTCGTAGGGCAGCTTGCCGTACACGCCCAGGTTGCTCGACATGGTGCTGTTTTGCAGCAGCAGCGTGTAGCCGTCCCCGGCCGCGCGCACCACGTCCTGCGTACCGATGTTGCCGGACGCGCCCGCCTTGTTCTCGACGGCGACGCCCTGTCCCCACAGGCCCTGCAGGCCGGTGGCGATCTGCCGCGCCAGGATGTCGGAGCCGCCGCCGGTGGCATAGGGCACGACGATGCGCACGGGCTTGGCGGGGTAGTTCTGCTGCGCATGGGCCGCCAGCGCGACGGCGCACAGGGCCAGGGTGGCGATGGCACGCACGCGTGCCCGAAGCTGCTTCATCGGTGTTCCCGGAAAATACTAAGAACGCTTAGTTTATGCGTGGTGTAGCCGGACAATGCCTGGCCCGTGCCGCCAGCTGCATCGCCTTCGGCACGTCGGCCCTGCGGTAGGCCGCGCTGGCGGTAAGTCGGCACCGATGCGGGAGGCGACCGGCGCAGTGGAGTCCAGGAACGCGGGGACCCGGCGCTGTCCCCGGAACGGATGACAGCACGCCCCTCGGCAGGCGCTGGTCAGGCGTCCTGCCGCACGCCCTTGGCCACCGCCCCGCGGTACTGCGAGGGTGTCTGGCCCACGCTGCGGGCGAAGAACTTGCTGAAGTAGGCGGTGTCGGCGTAGCCCAGGTGCTCGGCCACCCGTGCCACCGGCATGGGCGTGTAGGCCAGCAGGCGGCGCGCCTCGAGCATCAGCCGGTCGTGCAGCACCTGCTGCGCCGACAGCCCGCAGACCGCGCGGCAGGTGCGGCTCAGGTGGTCGGCGGTCACGCCCAGCTGCTCGGCATACCAGGCGAGCGGGTGGTGTTCGCGGTAGTGCTGTTCCAGCAGCGACTGGTAACGCTGCACCAGCGTGTCGCGCGCCCCGGGACGGCGCTCTTGCGACACCAGCTCGCCCCGCCGCCGCAGGTACTCCACCGCCAGCAGCGTGGCGCTGGCCAGCAGGGCGTGGGCGCGGCCGGCGTGCTGGGCCTGGAACTCGGCGGCGATGCGCTGGAACAGCGACTTCCACTCGGGCTCGGCGTCTCGGCCGGGGGGAACGACGAAAGAGGCGCCGAGTTCCGAGTCGACCAGCTGCGAGCCGCCCAGCAATTGGCGCAGCGTGGCCGATGGGATGGTGACCTGGTGCCCCACCGCATGGGGCGTGTAGCTGAAGCCGTGCACCGAGCCGGGCGCCAGCATGATCAGGGCCGGCGCCCGGACCTCGAAGGGGCGGCCGTCGATCGTGCCGGAAATCCTCCCTTTTTCCAGGTACTGGAACTGGTGCAAACCCTCGTGCCGGTGTGCCGGAATCGTCCAGTCCAGCTCGTGGGCGCGAATCGAGATGGGTTCGTAGTGCAGGCAATCGTCCGGCTGGAAATGGCGCACCTCTCGAAACGGGACGAGCAGCAGGGGGCTTTCGGGGGTTTTCATGGGCAGATGGTGATCAAGGCCGGAAAAGTACCTGTTGTCGGCCGATTCGTCCATGGCGGCCGGGGTGCCGGATCGGCACCATTCGCACCTTCACTGCCCCGCCCCCTTTCCAGGAGACAACGATGGACCGGAGACATTTCCTCGCCACCACCGCCGCCTTGTCGGCCCTCGGCTTCAGCCGCACCGCCGCGGCCCAGATCGCCGGCAACGCCTTCATCATTTCCGGCTTCCCGGCCGGCGGCATGGGCGACCAGGTCTCGCGTCCGATGGCCGAGCGCCTGCGCGGCAAGTACGCCAGCAACGTGCTGGTCGAGTCCAAGGTGGGCGCCGGTGGCCGCATCGCCATCGAGCACGTCAAGCGCGCCGCCCCCGATGGCCTCACGGTCCTGCAGATCCCGAGCTCGCCGATGGTGCTGTACCCGCACATCTACAAGAAGCTCAACTACGACACCCTGGCCGATTTCGTTCCCGTCACCACGCCGGCCAGCTACTCGCTGTCGGTGACCGCGGGCCCGGCCGTGCCGGCCAACGTGCGCACCATCGCCGACTTCATGGCCTGGGCCAAGGCCAACCCTCGCCAGGCCAGCTACGGCGTGCCGGCGGCGGGCTCGTCCTCGCACTTCGTCGGCATGCTGTTGTCGCGCGCGGCCGGCGTCGAGTTGCAGGCCGTGCCCTACAAGGGCGGCGCGCCCATGATGAGCGATGTGGTGGGCGGACAGATCCCCATCACCGTGGGCGTGATGGCCGAGGTGCTGCCCCACGTGGCCGCCGGCCGCCTGCGCTCGCTCGGCGTGAGCAGCGCCGAGCGCTCGCCCTTCCTGCCGCAGGTGCCCACGCTGGTGGAGCAGGGTTTCAAGGACATCGCCGTGACCGAGTGGCTCGGCTGGTTCGTGCCGGCGCGCACCCCGCAGGACCAGGTGCAGCGGCTGGCCTCGCTGGTGCGCGAAGGCCTGCAGCAGCCCGACTACCAGGCCTCGCTGACCAAGGCCGGCCTGGTGCCGAGCTGGCGTTCGCCCGAGGACTTCGCCGCGCTCGTCCGTGCCGATCTGGCCAAATGGGTGCCGCTCGTGAAGGCCACCGGCTTCTCCGCAGAGGAATGATGACCCCCCCCGAAGCGGCTTCGCCGCCTCCCCCCAGGGCGGCGCAACCAGCGGCCCGGCAAAGCCGGTTCCGCGGTAGCCACTGGAACGGTCTGCGCTGCGCGCAGCCTGATGAGGCCGCTTCATTGCAGCCCTCGACGCAAGAAATGGGAGACCTGAGATGCCAATCCAACTGACCGGAGCACAGGCGCTGGTCCGCCTGCTGCGCGCGGAGGATGTGCGCGAGGTCTACGGACTGGTCGGCGGCAAGCTCGGACCGATCCTGCACGCGGTTTCGCAACAGCCCGAGATGCGCTTCATCGGCGTGCGGCACGAAGCCGTGGCGCCCATGATGGCCGCGGCCTGCCACCTGGGCACGGGACGGGTGGCCGTGGCCGTGGCCGAGATGGGGCCGGGCGGGCTCAACCTGGCCTCGGGCCTGGGCACGGCCTGGGGCAACAACCTGCCGCTGATCGCCATCACCACCAATCAGCACCGCGCCGCCTGCTACCCGCACAGCGGCATGTTCATGGACCTGGACACCGTCTCGGTGACCCGCGCCGTCACCCAATGGAACGTCGTGGTGCAGGACGCGCGGCGGCTGCCGGAGCTGGTGCGCCGCGCCTTCCGCGAGGCGCTGTCGGGCCGGCGCGGGCCGGTGCACCTAGACATCCCGAACGACGTGCTGGTGCAGGCCGTCGAGTTCGCCGACGACGAGTTCGACCTGCCGCCCGCGCGCTACCGCGCCATGGGCCGCGTGCGCCCCGACGCCGACGCCGTGGCCGACGCCATCGCGCTGCTGCGCCAGGCGCGGCGGCCGGTGGTGGTGGCCGGTGGCGGCGTGGTGGCCAGCGGGGCGCAGGACCGCGTGCGCGAACTGGCCCGTCGCCTGCGCGCGCCCGTGGTGCTGACCCAGATGGGCCTGGGCGTGGTGCCCAGCCACAGCCCGCACTTCATCGGACAGGCCGGCATCATCTCCGGCGAGGCCGTGCGCAGCGCCTTCGAGCAGGCCGACGTCATCGTCAGCCTGGGCTGCCGCTGGTCGTCCTGGATGTGGGACGAGCAGGGCCCGTTCGCCCGCCGCGGCCACCGCACCATCAGCATCAACACCGACCCCGGTGCGCTGGGCCAGCCCGTGGTGCACGAGGTGGCGATGCAGGCCGACGCACGTGCCGCGCTCGACGACCTGCTGGCCGCCGGCGGCGAGCAGCTCGGCGCGCAGGTCGATGGCGGGTGGCTGCAGGCGGCGCGTTCCGTGCGCGCCGCGCACGAGGCCAAGCTGGCTGCCATGGCCGCCGAGCGCGGTGAGGTGATGCATCCGGCCGCGCTGGCCCAGGCCATCGCGATGGCGCTGCCGGCCGATGCGCTGGCCGTCTACGACGGGGCCCACACCAGCTTCTGGAGCAACGACTTCACCCCGGTGCCGGACGTGCGTACGCGCTTTCACGAACCGGGCATGAGCCACCTGGGCTTCGGCCTGCCGTACGCGATGGCGCTGCAGGCGGCGCACCCGGATCGGCCCGTGGTGCAGATCACCGGTGACGGCTCCTTCGGCTTCACCCTGGCCGAGCTGGACACCGCACGCCGCTACCGGCTGCCGGTGCTCAGCATCGTGCACAACAACGCCAGCTGGGGCGTCATCCAGTTCGGCCAGCGCCACGGCATGGACTTCGAGCTGGGCAGCCGCCTGGACGGCACCGACTACGCGGCCATCGCGCGCGGCTTCGGCTGCCACGGCGAGGTGGTCACCGAGGTGGAGCAGGTGGGCCCCGCGATCGCCCGCGCGCTCGCGTCGGGGCTGCCTGCGGTGCTCGATTGCCGCACGCGTTTCGTGCCGCATCCGGCCATGCCGATGTTCGGCGCCATGAACCGCTTCGGCTTCGATGCGCTGACCCGCGTTCGATCGTCGTGACGGGTCCGGCGTCGGTTTCTTCAACGGGTTTCCACGAGCGACAGAGAGACACACCATGCAAGACATCAAGATGCTGATCGGCGGTGAGCAGACCGCCAGCGAATCGGGCGCCACCTTCGAGCGCCGCAACCCGCTCGACGGCCAGGTCGCCACGCGCGCTCCGGCGGCCAGCGTGCGCGATGCGCAGCGCGCGGTCGAAGCCGCGGCGAAGGCCTTCCCGGCCTGGGCGGCCATGGGTCCGGGCGAGCGCCGGGGCCTGCTGCTCAAGGCGGCCGCCGCACTCGAGGCCAAGACGCCCCGGTTCATCGAGGCCGTGGCCGCCGAGACCGGCGCCTCCGGCGCCTGGGCCGGCTTCAATGTGCACCTGGCCGCCGGCATGCTGCAGGAGGCGGCATCCCTCACCACGCAGATCAGTGGCGAGGTGATCCCTTCGGACACCCCCGGCAGCCTGGCGATGGGCCTGCGCTTGCCGGCCGGCGTGGTGGTCGGCATCGCGCCCTGGAATGCGCCCATCATCCTGGGCGTGCGCGCCATCGCCACGCCGCTGGCCTGCGGCAACACCGTGATCCTGAAGGGCTCCGAGCTGTGCCCCGCCACCCACGGCCTGATCATCGAGGCCATGCAGGACGCGGGCCTGCCCCCGGGGGTGGTCAACTTCGTGACCAACGCGCCCGACGACGCCGGCCAGGTGGTCGAGGCCATGGTGGCCATGCCCGCGGTGCGCCGCGTCAACTTCACCGGCTCCACCCGCGTGGGCAAGCTGATCGCGCAGACCTGCGCCAAGTACCTCAAGCCGGCCGTGCTCGAACTCGGCGGCAAGGCGCCGCTGCTGGTGCTGGCCGACGCCGACCTCGAGCAGGCGGTCAACGCCACCATCTTCGGCGCCTTCGCCAACTCGGGCCAGATCTGCATGTCCACCGAGCGCATCGTGGTCGACGAGGCCATCGCCGACGAATTCGTCGCGCGCCTGGCCGAGCGCGCCAAGGCGCTTCCGCTGGGCGATCCGCGCAAGGGGGTGCCCGTGGTGCTGGGTTCGGTGATCGACCGCGGCACCGTGGACCGCTGCAACGAGTTGATCGACGACGCGCTGGCCAAGGGCGCCAAGCTGGTGTGCGGCGGCAAGGCCGAGAACACCCTCATGCCCGCCACGGTGCTCGACCACGTCACCGCCGACATGCGCATCTACCATGAAGAGAGCTTCGGCCCGGTGAAGCCGGTGGTGCGCGTCAAGGGCGTGGAAGAGGCGATCACCTGCGCCAACGACAACCCCTACGGCCTGTCCTCGGCGGTGTTCAGCCGCGACTTGGCCTCGGCCTTCGAGGTGGCCCGCCGCATCGAATCGGGCATCTGCCACGTCAACGGCCCCACGGTGCACGACGAGGCGCAGATGCCGTTCGGCGGCGTCAAGGAGTCGGGGTATGGTCGATTCGGCGGGCGCGCCGGCGTGGACGCGTTCACCGAACTGCGCTGGATCACCCTGCAGACCCAGCCGCGCCACTATCCGTTCTGAAATCCATTACAAGGAGCCCGACCTGATGCAAAGCCTCACGCTGCAGCAAGCCAACCAGATCATCACCACCGCCGTGGCCAAGGCCCGCGAGAACGGCTACAAGCCCATGGGCATTGCCGTGCTCGACGCCGCCGGCAACCTCAAGGCCTTCGCCAGCGAGGACGGCGCCAGCATGTTCCGCTTCGACATCGCCCGGGCCAAGGCCTGGGGCGCGGTGGGCATGGGCGTCTCCAGCCGCGTGCTGGGCCAGCGCGCCAAGGACAACCCCAACTTCTTCGTGTCGCTGGCCGCCACGGCCGAGGGCAAGTTCCTGCCGCAGACCGGCGCGGTGGTGATCAAGGACAAGCAGGGCCACGTGCTGGGCGCCGTGGGCGCCAGCGGGGGTACCGGTGACGAAGACGAACTGATCTGCCAGGCCGGGGTGGAAGCGGCGGGGCTGGTCAGCGGGTGAGCAACCGTGGGCTGGCCCGGGGGCCGGCCCGGCGGGCTGCGAACTGGCCATGCATGCCGACATCCTGCTGGCGGGACGCGGCGCGCGCTTCGGCCAGCCCGAGGTGCGCGTCGGCTTGATGCCGGGTGGCGGTGCCACGCAGCGGCTGGTGCAGGCGGTGGGCAAGTTCGCCGCGATGAACATCCTGCTGCGCGGCGAGCCCTTCGGTGCCCCGGCTGCCCTGGCGATGGGCCTGCTCACCGAGATGCTGGACGACGACCAGGTCGAGCCCCGGGCGCTGGCGATCGCGATCGAATTGGCGGCCTTGCCGCCGCTGGCCCTGCAGCTGGTCAAGGAGGCGGTGCTCGAGGGCCTGAACAGCGGCCTGGAAAGCGGGCTGCGTTTCGAGCGGCGGTCCTTCCAGACGGTGTTCTCCACCGAGGACAAGACCGAGGGCATCCGGGCCCGGCTGGACCGGCGCGAGCCGCGATTTCGTGGCCGCTGATATCCACCGAATGGATTGTCTTTATCGACTGCAGCGTCTTGGCGCTTCAGCCCGCGCTGCCTAGCATCGCCTCGCCTCGCCTCGCCGCACCGGTCGGGCGGCGCCTCATGGAAAGCTGATCACATGTTTTTCTTCCACACCTTCAAGACATTCGCCTGCGCCACCGGCCTGCTGCTGGGCGTGACCGCCACCGCGGCCGCGGCCGACGCGACCTACGTGGCCGCGCGCGATGTCGTGACCATCAGCGGCGGCGCGATCTCCGCCGCGCTGGAGTCCACACCCGGCCTGCGCGTGTTCAAGGGCATCCCGTATGCCGCCGCGCCCATCGGCCCGCTGCGCTGGAAGCCGCCGCAGCCGGTGACGGCGTGGACCGGCGTGCGTCGCACCGAATCGATGCCGCCGGCCTGCATCAAGGGCGATCGCCCGCCGGGGCGCATCGGCGCCATCCTGTACCAGACCTCCGAGGGCACCAGCGAGGACTGCCTGTTTCTCAACGTGTGGACCGGCGCCGCGCCGCGCAGCAGCGACAAGCGTCCGGTGATGCTGTACCTGCATGGCGGCGGCTACATGATCGGCTCGGGCTCGCAGCCCAACTACAACGGCAGCGGGCTGGCGGCCAAGGGCGCGGTGGTGGTGACCATCAACTACCGGCTCGGCCCGCTGGGCTTCCTGGCGCACCCCGAGCTCACCGCCGAGTCGCCCGACAAGTCCTCGGGCAACTACGCCCTGCAGGACGCGATCGCCGCGCTCAAGTGGGTGCAGGCGAACGCCGCGGCCTTCGGCGGCGACCCCGGCAACGTGACCGTCTACAGCGAGTCCGCCGGTGCCGGCATGGCCAGTGCGCTGCTGGGATCGCCGCTGGCCAAGGGCCTGTTCCACCGCATGATGCTGTCCAGCCTGGGCACCATGCCGACCGAGCGGCCCAACCCCACGCTGCAGCAGGCCGAGGCAGCAGGGCTGTCCTTCGCGAAGAACCTGGGCGGAGCCAACCTTGCCGCCTTGCGGGCCCGGCTGCCGCACGAGTTGATCAACGTGGCCGGCGCCATCAATGCGCCCATCGTCGATGGCTGGGTGGTGCCCGAGTCGCTGGACCAGTCCTTCGCCGGCAAGCGCATCAACGACGTGCCGCTGCTGCTGGGATGGAACGCCGACGAGGGCACGCCCTATCCGCCCTTCGCACGCGACCTGGCCGGCTACGAGAAGGCCGCCACGGCCCGCTTCGGTGACATGGCCGATGCGTTCAAGCGCGTGTACCCCGTGCAGGGCGACGCCGACGTGCGCGCGATGGCCTTCGCACCCCTGCGCGACGGGCAGTTCGCGTGGCAGCCGTGGTCGATCGCCAGGGCCCACGCGGCGCACGGCCAGTCGCCCACCTACCTGTACTTCTTCACGCGCCGCCCGCCGTACTACCCCGACCAGCGCTTTCCCGAGCAGCCGCGCGCGGAGGACTTCGGCGCCTACCACACGGTGGCGCAGGTGTACTTCAACGACAACCTGGACCGCGGTTCACCCGCGCGGCCCTACCAGCCGGCGGACCGTCAACTCGCGGCGGCGGCGTCGAGCTACCTCGTCAACTTCGCGCGCAGCGGCAATCCCAACGGCGACGGACTGCCGGCGTGGCCGGCGTTCAAGGGCGGCCGAGGTGGCCAGGTGATGGTGCTGGGCGAGCGCATCGAGGCCGGCCCGGTGCCCTTCATGCCGGCGCTCGAGTTCTTCGACGCGTTCTATGCCAGCCGGCTGGGCCGGTCGCTGCCTTTCTGATCAGCCCGTCTCAAGAGGGCCGACGGCTGCCGATCTGATCGTAGATCTGACGGTGCAGGCGGTCGGCCTGTTGCCGCAATTGACGCGCGCGGTCCTGCAAGTCGGTCGGCGCGCCCCTCTGTTGCTGGGAGAACGCATGTTCGGCCTTGCGGGCTTCGGCATGGGCGGCGCTCCATTCACGGAGCTTCTGGGTCAGGTGTTCCATCGATGCAGTCTGGCGGATGCGATGGGCCCAGCTTAACGGCCCGGCAAGTGCCCCGGGTTGAGGCAGCCGCAGGCACCGCATGTAGGACGCATGCGCCTGGCGGATACAAGCGGAAGCACATCCGTAACCCGCCGTTGACCTTCGGCTGCCTAGAATTCGCCGACTCAACAGCAACGGGAGCCTTCATGACGTCCAACAGCCGGCGCATCACCTCGATCCTCGCCATCCTCCTGGCCGGCCTGCAGGGCGCGGCTTTCGCCACCGACCTGGGAACGGTGTTCGGTGGCGGCGTCGGAGGCGCGGCGGGTGCCGCCATCGGCAACCAGGTGGGCGGGCCGCAGGGTGCGGTGATCGGAGGCGCCATCGGCGGCGCGGCCGGCGCCGGCACGGTGACCCAGGGATCGGGCCGCACCGGCGCCGTGGTGGGCGGGGCCCTCGGGGGTGCCGCCGGCGCGGCCGTGGGGCAGCAGGTGGGCGGCTCGACCGGTGCGGTCATCGGCGCCGGCACCGGCGGCGCGCTCGGGGCCGAGATCGGCCGCTCGGTGACGCAGGACCGGCGGCCCACGATGGCGGGGCCGATGATCACGGCCGCGCCTGCGATGGTGGTGGGTGCGCCGGTGGTGGTCGAGCCTGGGTACGCGGGCAAGAAGCACAAGCACAAGCACAAGGGCCATCCGCCCGGCCGCGCGCTGGGTTGGCACAAGAACGGCAAGCACTGAGCTTCCGAGCGCCTACCGGGCCGGTCAGTCGTGACCGGGCGGCCCGGCTAGCGGCAGGGCCGTGATTTCCTGGCAGCGGGGCGAGATGCGCGCTCTTCCTACAAGGAGCCGGCGGCTGCACCGTCGTTCGCGTGCTAAAAACTGCAGAGTGTGATGTACCGTCCGCGTGCATCGCGAAACCCCCTCTCCCCCCCATGGATCTGCAGAAGAAACACAACGTCCACGTTCAAGGTGACGGCCCGGCCACCCTGTTTTTCGCGCACGGGTTCGGTTGCGACCAGAACATGTGGCGCTTCATGCAGCCGGCCTATGCCAGGCGCTTCCGCACGGTGCTGTTCGACCTGGTCGGCAGCGGCAACTCGGACCTGAGCGCCTACGACCCGGTGAAGTACGGCTCGCTGCACGGCTATGCCGGCGACGTGGTGGAGCTCGCGCGGGCCTACCGCCAGGGTCCGGCCATCTTCGTGGGGCATTCCGTCAGCGCCATGATCGGCCTGCTGGCGCACCTGAAGGATCCCAGCCTGTTCGCCGCGCACGTGATGGTCGGCCCCTCGCCGTGCTACATCAACGAGGGCGACTATTTCGGCGGCTTCGAGCGCAGCGACATCGAGTCCTTGCTGGAGACGCTGGAGAGCAATTACCTCGGCTGGTCGTCCAACATGGCCCCGGCCATCATGGGCGCACCCGGGCAACCCGAGCTGGCGGTGGAACTCACCAACAGCTTCTGCCGCACCGACCCCGAGATCGCCAAGCAATTCGCGCGCGTCACCTTCCTGTCCGACAACCGCGCCGACCTGCCGCGCATGGACGCGCCCACGCTCATCCTGCAATGCAGCGACGACCTGATCGCCCCCGTGGCGGTGGGCGAGTACCTGGCTCGCCAGCTGCCGCGCAGCACCCTGGTGGTGATCGACAACCAGGGGCACTGTCCCCACATGAGCGCGCCCGGCGCCAGCTCGGATGCGATCGACACCTTCCTGGCCGCCCAGGGCCTGCATGGGTCGATGACATGACCGGTGACGCCTCGGCGCTCGCCCGGGCGCTCGAGGCGCTCGACGAGGCGCCGTGCGGCCTGATGCAGACCGACGGCAGCGGCCTGATCCTGCACGCCAATGCCACGCTGTGCCGATGGCTCGGCCGCAGCGGCGACGAACTCAAGGGCAAGCTCAAGCTGCAGGACCTGCTGACGATGGGCGGGCGCATCTTCCACCAGACCCACTGGACGCCGCTGCTGCAGATGCAGGGCTCGGTCTCCGAAGTGAAGCTGGAGGTGCGGCACCGCGACGGCCACACCATTCCGATGGTGCTGAATGCCACCCGGCGTGAGCTGGACGGTGCGGTGGTCCACCACGTGGCCATGTACGTGGCGCGCGACCGCGATGCCTACGAGCGCGAGCTGGTGCAGTCGCGCCGCCGGCTCGAAGTGGTGCTGGCCGAATCCCGCCGCCTGCAGGAAGAAGCGAAGGACCGGGCGCTGTTCGCCGAGCAGATGATCGGCATCGTCAGCCACGACTTGCGCAACCCGCTGTCGACCATCCAGACCGGCGCGCAGTTGCTCGCGCGGCTCGACGCGACGCCGCAGCAGCTGGCGATCGTGCAACGCATCCTGCGCGCCGGCGACCGCTCCAACCGGCTGATCGCCGACCTGCTGGACTTCACCCGGGCGCGATTGGGCTCGGGGCTGGTGGTCACGCCGCGGCCGGTGCAGCTGCATGCGCTGATCGCTGAGGCGGTGGACGAACTGTCGCTGGCTTTCCCCGGCCGCGCGCTGCGCCATCTCCAGGGCGGCGAAGGATGCGTGTCGGCCGATCCCGACCGGCTGGTGCAGCTCCTGGGCAACCTGGTGGGCAACGCGATGGCCTATGGCCGGCCCGATGCACCGGTGACGGTGCGCACCGAGGTGGAAGCGCACCGCTTCGCGTTGTCCGTGCACAACCTGGGCGAGCCGATTCCAGAAGATCTCAAGCCGAACCTGTTCTTGCCGATGTCGCGCGGCGATGCGGAGCTGGGCCTCAAGAGCAGCGTCGGACTGGGCCTGTTCATCGTGCGGGAAATTGCCAAGGCGCACCAGGGCCGGGTCGAGGTCAGCTCCTCGGCGCAGGAAGGGACGACCTTCACCGTGCTGCTGCCGCGCCACCCGGAAGAGGTCGCGCCCGCGAGCGTCCCGGCAGCGCCCTGAGGGGCGATACAGGCTGAAGCACATCGATACGGGTGCTTCAGCTCTGCTGCCTAGAATTCCTTCACGGTCCCGCAAGGGCGAGCCTTGCGACCAGACATCCCAACCCTGATCGAGGAGGACGCCACTCGTGCCAACCCGCGAGCCCGAGGCTCTCGATTCCCGATTCCCCCCGCAGGAGTGTCCGTGGCAGGGCCTGGCCGAAGACACGGCAGACCGGGCGGCGCTTTCGGAGCAGATCCTGGGCATCGTGAGCCACGACCTGCGCAACCCGCTGTCGACCATGCACGTGGGCGCGCAGCTGCTGGCGCGCATGGGAGCCACGCCGCAGCAGCTGGACATCATCGACCGCATGCTGCGCGCGGGAGACCGCGCCAACCGGCTCGTGGGCGACCTGCTGGACTTCATCCAGTCGCGCGCCGGCGCCGGGCTGGCGGTCACGCCACGCGAGGTGGGCGACGCGCGCGCGCTGGTGTGCGATGCGGTGGAGGAGCTGGCGCTGGTGTTTCCCGACCGCGAGCTCCGTCACGTTCACGCGGGCGCCGGGCCCGTGCAGGTCGATCCGCACCGGCTGGTGCAGCTGCTGGGCAACCTGGTGGGCAACGCGATGGTGTATGGCTTTGCGCACACGCCGGTCACGGTGTGCAGCCGTATCGGAGCCGATCGTTTCACGCTCAGCGTGCACAACCACGGCGAGCCGATCGAGCAGGAAGCGCTCCCGCGCCTGTTCGAGCCGCTGGCCCGGGGCGACGCCGCGGCCGGCGCCAGCACCAGCGTCGGCCTGGGCCTTCACATCGTCAACGAGATCGCCAAGGCGCATGGCGGATGGATCGGCGTGACCTCGACCGCCGCCGAGGGCACGACCTTCGAGCTCACGATTCCGACGGTGCCGGTGATGGCCGATCAGGAGCCGGTGCGCACGTAGCGCACGAACGCATAGCGCAGGCCCTCGTCGCTCGCGTGGGTCTCGCGCGATTGCTCGGCCCATGGCGGACCCAGCGTGGGCGCATGGGCATCGCCCTCGAAATCAGCGTCGATCTCGGTCACCTCGGCCAGCTGCGCGTGGGGCAGGGCCAGTGCGTACAGCTCGGCCCCCCCGATCACCCAGGCGCGCGCGCTGCCTTCGCACAGCGTGACCGCCTGCTCCAGTGACGACGCGCGCTCGGCGCCGGTGGCGGACCAGTCGGGCTGGCGGGTCACCACGATGTTGCGGCGACCGGGCAGTGGGCGGAACCGCGGTGGCAGCGAATCCCAGGTCTTGCGGCCCATGATCACGGGCTGCCCGTGGGTGATTGCCTTGAAGTGGGCCAGGTCGGCCGGCAGGTGCCAGGGCAGGGCGCCGCCCACGCCGATGACGCCGTTGCGGGCGCGCGCGTAGATCAGGCCCAGCTGCATCACACGGCCACCGGCGCCTTGATGGCCGGGTGGCACTGGTAGTCGAGCACCTCGAAGTCCTCGTAGGCGTATTCGAAGATCGAAGGCGGGCGGCGCTTGATGTTCAGCACCGGGTAGGGATAGGGCTGGCGCGACAGCTGCAGCTCCACCTGCTCGGTGTGGTTGCTGTAGATATGGCAGTCGCCGCCGGTCCAGATGAAGTCACCCACGCCCAGGTCGCACTGCTGCGCCATCATGTGCGTGAGCAGCGCGTAGCTGGCGATGTTGAAGGGCACGCCCAGGAAGATGTCGGCGCTGCGCTGGTACAGCTGGCAGGACAGCTTGCCGTCGGCCACGTAGAACTGGAAGAACGCATGGCACGGGGCCAGCGCCATCTTCGGGATGTCGGCCACGTTCCAGGCGCTGACGATGATGCGGCGTGAGTCGGGCTGGGTGCGGATGGTCTTGATGGCTTCGGCGATCTGGTCGATGTGGCCGCCATCGGGCGTGGGCCAGCTGCGCCACTGCACCCCGTACACCGGCCCCAGGTCGCCGTCTTCGCGGGCCCATTCGTCCCAGATGGTCACGCCGCGCTCGCGCAGCCAGTTGTTGTCGCTCGATCCCTGCAGGAACCACAGCAGCTCGACGATGATGGATTTCAGGTGCACCTTCTTGGTGGTCACCAGCGGGAAGCCCTCGTTCAGGTCGAAGCGCATCTGGTGGCCGAACACGCTGCGCGTGCCGGTGCCGGTGCGGTCGGTCTTGGGCGTGCCATGCGTGTGCACATGGCGCATGAAGTCTTCGTAGGGGGTGCGGACGGGGCGGGGGGACATGTCGATTCGCTTGCGATGGCGTGCGGCGCCGCGGTTCAGGCGCGCACGACCCTTCCGGGGTTCATGAGGTTGCGCGGGTCCAGCCCGCGCTTGATGGCCTTCATCATGTCGATGGCCACCGGGCTCTTGTAGTGCGGCAGGCCATCCACCTTGAGGCTGCCCACGCCGTGCTCGGCCGAGATGGAGCCGTCGAAGCGGCGCACCTGCTCGTAGACCAGCTCGTTCACCCGTGCCTCCTGCTCGCGCAGGAAGGCCGCCGGGTCGCCGCCTTCGGGCGCCTGCACGTTGTAGTGCAGGTTGCCGTCGCCCAGGTGGCCGAAGTTGACCAGGCGGATGCCCGGGATCTCCCGGGCCAGGCGGGCATCGGTCTCGGCGCAGTACGCGGGGATGCGCGAGATCGGCAGCGAAATGTCGTGCTTGATGTTCAGGCCTTCCTCGGCCTGCGCCAGCGGGATGCTCTCGCGCACATGCCACAGCTGGCGGGCCTGGGCGATGTTCTCGGCCACGACGGCATCCGTGACGCAGCCCGCCTCGACGGCGGCCTCCAGCAGCGCTTCGAACTGTCCGCGCGCGTGCGCCTCGGACTCGTGGTCGGCGTTCTCCAGCAGCACGCACCAGGGGCTGTCGTGAACGAAGGGCACGCGCATCTGCGGGTAGTGCTTGGCGACCAGGCCGAGGGCGAACTGGCCCATCACTTCGAAGCCGGTGAGGCCGGCCCCCAGGCGAGCGCGAGCCATGCCGAGCAGCTGCACGGCGGCATCCATGCCGGGCACTGCCGCCCAGGCGGTGAGGGTGGCGGCCGGCAGCGGGTACAGCTTGAGCGTGGCCGCGGTGATGATGCCCAGCGTGCCTTCGCTGCCGATGAACAGGTCGCGCAGGTCGTAGCCGGTGTTGTCCTTGCGCAGGCCCGACAGGCCGTTCCAGATCTCGCCCTGCGGCGTGACCACCTCGACGCCCAGGCACAGGTCGCGCGCGTTGCCGTAGCGCAGCACCTGCGTGCCGCCGGCGTTGGTGGCGAGGTTGCCGCCGATGGTGCAGCTGCCTTCGGCCGCGAGGCTGAGGGGAAAGAGAAAGCCGGCCTGCCGGGCGTGCTCCTGCAGCGTCTGCAGTACGCAGCCGGCTTCGACCAGCACGGTCATGTTGGCGGCGTCGAGTTCGCGCACCGCCTGCATGCGCTGCAGGCTCAGCACCACCTGCGTGCCCGACGCGTCGGGCGTGCCGCCGACCACCAGGCCGGTGTTGCCGCCCTGGGGCACGATGGACGTGCCCGCGGCGACGCAGGCGCGCACCACGGCGGCCACCTCGTCGGTGGAGCCGGGCCGCACCACGGCCAGGGCCTTGCCGTGTGAGCGCTTGCGCCAGTCGACCTCGTAGGCGGCGAGGTCGCCGCCCACCAGCACGTGGGCGGGCCCGAGGAGGGACTGCAGTTGGAATACGAGGGCTTGGGTCATGGGACGGGCTTCCGCAGTCGCACGCGCACGTGCAGCACACAGGCCAGGAACAGCAGCAGGCAAAGCCCGATCTCGACCATCGCCAGCCAGGAGGAGGGCGGCCGGTCGCTCCAGGCCCGGACCACGCCCTCGGTGAAATAGATCCACACCAACAGGCTCACCCACCGGTACGTGTAGAGGCGGTTGCGAAGCAGGCCCGCCAGCGGGATGCACAGGGGCAGCACCTTGAGCGCGAGCCAGCTGCCGCCGGGCCGTATGGGCGCCAGCCACAGCTCCCAGGCCAGGCCCAGGACGATCAGGCCGAGCAGGCTGGCGGCGGCCAGGCGCCGGCTGGCGGCGATGCCTGCCGGAGGGGACGCGACGGCAGGCGCCGCGTGGACTTGCGGGGGAGCGGGGGCAGGCATGGGCGGTGGCATCATAGCGGCCGATGAAAGCCCGGCCGATGCTCCAAGCGCTCCTGCGGTTTCCGTGGCGCTCGGCGGCCCAGACCCTGGGCGAGCGTATCTCCGAAGACCGCCTCAGCGTGTCGGCCGGCAGCCTCACTTTCACCACCACCATCGCCCTGGTGCCGTTCTTCGCGGTGGTGCTGTCGGTGTTCACGGCGTTCCCGGTTTTCTCCAAGCTGGAGGCCTCGCTGCAGACCTGGCTGATGCAGAGCCTGGTACCCGATGCGATCTCGCGCCAGGTGATGAATTACCTCACCCAGTTCGCCGGCAAGGCCAGCCGGGTGGGGGTGCTCGGCCTGGCCGTGCTGGTGTTCACCGCCGTGTCGCTGGTGATGACCATCGAGGGCACGCTCAACGGCATCTGGCGCGTACGCCGGCCGCGGCCGATCGGCCAGCGGCTGCTGCTGTACTGGGCCGCGCTCACGCTGGGTCCGCTGGTGCTGGGTGCCTCGGTGAGCATCAGCTCCTACGTGCTGTCGGCCTCGCGCGGTTTCGTGAGCGGCCTGCCCGAGGCCGCCCTCGCCGTCCTCGATTGGGCCGAGTTGCTGCTGCTGGCCGCGGGCATGGCCGCGATCTACCGCTTCGCGCCCAACGCCCCGGTGCGGGCCCGGCATGCGTGGATCGGCGGGCTGTTCGCGGCTGTCGGCATCGAGGTGGCGCGCCAGCTGCTGGCCCTGTATCTCGCGGCCGTGCCGACCTACTCCGCCGTGTATGGCGCCTTCGCCACCGTGCCGATCCTGCTGGTGTGGATCTACGTGGCCTGGATGGTGGTGCTGCTGGGCGCGGTGCTCACCGCCTACCTGCCCAGCCTCACCGCGGGCCCGCACCGCCAGGCCGAGGGCCATGGCTGGCAGTTCCAGCTGGCGTTGCAGGTGCTGCGGGTGCTCGAGCGAGCCCGTCCGGGCGTGCGGCGCGGGCTGTCGATCGACGAGCTGACGCGCGAGCTGCAGGTGACGGACCTGCAACTGGAGCCGGTGCTGGACGTGCTGCAGGCGCTGGACTGGGTCGGCCTGCTGCAGGACGCCTCGGGCGGGGGCGATGGCCGCTACATCCTGCTGGCGGACGTGCAGTCGACCTCGGTGGAACCGCTGGTGCGGCAGCTGCTGCTGCCCCTGACGGAGGCGACCGAGCGACTGTGGCGAAGTGGGCGGTTGTCGGGGATTTACTTGAAGGACACGATCTGAGGGGGAGGGCCTCCGGCGGCTGCGCCCGTTCTTCGGGGGGCGCACGCCACTTCGATCGCGTGGGAGGCCCAGGGCGAACGCAGGCCCAGGGCTTTCACCCCTGTTCCGCAAACCCGATCAAGCTCGCCAACCGCGCCGAATCCGCCGCCAGGTCCGCGCTGGCGCCTCGCCACACCACCTGCCCGCGATCCAGCACGATGGCCGTGTCGCTCAGCTCCAGCGCCAGTTCGGCGTGCTGCTCCACCAGCACCATGGTGATCGCGTGCTCCGAGCGCAGGCGCTTCAAGGCCTGCGCGATCTGCTCCACGATCAGCGGGGCCAAGCCTTCGAAGGGTTCGTCCAGCAGCAGCACCTGCGGGTTCTGCGCCAGCGCGCGTCCCACGGCCAGCATCTGCTGTTCGCCGCCGGACAGCTGGTTGCCCATGTTGCGTTGTCGCTCCAGCAGGCGCGGGAATAGTTCGTAGACCCGCTCGGGCGTCCATGCGCCGGGACGGCGGGCGACCAGCAGGTTCTCGTGCACCGACAGCGACGCGAAGATCTCGCGCTCCTGCGGCACCAGCGCCAGGCCGCGCGCGGCGCGGGCGTGCGGCGGCAGACGGGTGAGGTCCAGCCCCTGCAGCGTCACGTGGCCATGATGCACCTGCGTCAGGCCCATCACGCTGGACAGGAGCGTGGTCTTGCCCACGCCGTTGCGGCCCAGCACGGCCAGGCAGCCACCGGAGGCGACCGAGGCGGACACGTCCTCCAGTACCACGTTGTCACCGTAGCCCGCGCGCAGGCCCTGGATGTCGAGGATGTCAGTCACGGTGTGAATTCCCTAAGTAGACCTCGCGCACGCGCGGATCGGCGCGGATGTCGGCCACGGATCCTTCGACCAGCACCTGTCCCTCCACCATGACGGTGATGCGACGGGCGAAACGGAACACCAGGCCCATGTCGTGCTCGATCACCAGCACCGCCACGTCCTCGGGCAATCGGTCGAGCAGGTCGAACAGGCGCTTGCCTTCGTCGGAGGGCACGCCGGCCGCCGGCTCGTCCAGCAGCAGCACGCGCGGCCGGGTGCCCAGGGCCAGGGCGATCTCCACCATGCGGCGCTGGCCGTAGGCGAGCTCGGCGACCCGGCGCTCGGCCAGGTCGAGCAGCCCCAGCTGCGACAGCAGCGCGGCGGCGTCGTCCAGCACCTGCGCGCGCGACTGCAGCGGGCGGCCCAGGCTGCCATCGAGGCCATGGCGGGCCGACACCGCCAGGCCGATGTTCTCCATCACCGTGAGGCGGGTGAAGAGGGCGTTGATCTGGAAGGTGCGCGCCAGCCCGTGGCGGGCGCGACGTTCGGGCGAGAAGCGGGTGATGTCCACTCCGAGCAGCTGGATCTGGCCGGAGCCGGATTTCTGCAGGCCGCTGATCTGGTGGATGAGGGTGGTCTTGCCCGCGCCGTTGGGGCCGATGATCGCGTGCCTGGCGCCGCGCTCCAGGGTGAGCGAGACGTCGCGCGTGACGTGCAGTGCGCCGTAGTGCTTGTTGAGGCCGCGCACGGCCAGCGCGGGCGGCCCTTCGGTGGCGGCCAGCGTTCGTTGGGCGGAGGCCGGCGCCTCCTGCGAGATGACGGCCATGCCTCAGTCCTTCCGTGCTTCGCGCTTGCCGCGCTGGAGAAGGCCGAACACCCCGTCGGGCGCGTAGCGCACCATCAGGATCAACATCAGGCCCAGGCCCAGCAGCCAGTTGGCCGGGTCGAGCGCGGCGGCGCGGTCGGACACCACGACGAACAGCATCGCGCCCAGGAAGGCGCCATAGAGCGTTCCGGCGCCGCCCAGCACCAGCATGATCACGGCGTTGGCCGAGACCACGAAGGCCAGCGAATCCAGGCCCACGGCCTGCGTCGTCTGGGCCGCCAGCGCGCCGGCGATTCCTGCGAAGAAGGCAGAGATCGTGTAGAGCAGCAGCAGCCGCCGGTCGACCGGGATGCCCAGCACCCGCATGCGCGTGGGGTTCTCGCGGATGCCGCGGATGGACAGGCCGAAAGGCGAGTTGACGAGCCAGCGGCACAGCAGGTAGACCACCAGCAGCACGCCGAGCGCGTACCCGTACGAGGTGGAGGTCATCATGCTGAACTCGAACGCGCCGAACAGCGGGGCCACCGCAAAGCCGGTCAGGCCGTCGTCGCCGCCGGTCCACTGCTTGGCGGCGTTGGCGATTTCGTACATCAGCGTGGCCACGGTGAGGGTCAGCATGATCTGGGTCAGCCCGCGCGCCCGAAGCACCGCCAGCCCGGTCACCGCGCCCAGCGCCGCGGCCGCCAGCCCGGCGGTGACCAGGCCGGTGATCGGCTCTGGCGACAGGTGCATCGCCCAGTTGGCGGCCCAGTACGCGCCCAGCCCGTAGAAGGCCGCGTGGCCCAGGGCGTCGATGCCACCCCAGCCCAGCGCCAGGTCCAGCGCCATCACCAGGATGATCATCACGATCACGTTCACCGCGAGCGGCAGGTAGAGCGGCCACAGCCACCACACCGCCACGGCGAAGGCCGCCAGGGCGGCGTCGATCCTGCCGAAGCGGTGGGTGTAGAAGGCCGCGCGGTGGCGCGTGCGTTCTTCTGGAGTCATCTTGCGTTCCTCGTTGCGTTCAGGCCGCCCGGCCCATGAGGCCCTGCGGCCGGATCAGCAGCAGCACCAGCACCAGGCCGTACAGCAGGAATCCGCCGATCTCCGGCAGGTAGTAGCGGCCCAGCGTGTCGATGATGCCCAGGCCCACCGCGGCGATGGCCGAACCCTGCAGGCTGCCCAGGCCGCCGACCGCCACCACGATCAGCACCAGGATCAAATGCTTCAATCCGTAGAACGGTTCCAGCGGCAGGATCTGGCTGCCCAGCGCGCCGCCGAGCGCGGCCAGGCCGCAGCCCAGCGCGAAGGTGATCGACAGCAGCCGCTCGACGTGGATGCCCACGCAGCTGGCCATGCGCTTGTTGTCCACCGTGGCGCGCAGGCGGGCGCCGAAGCCGGTGCGCTCCAGGCCCAGCCACAGCGCCAGCGCCACCAGCCCCGACACCCCCAGCAGGAAGATGCGGTAGACGGGCACGGTCGCCGGGCCGACCTGCATCTGGCCGGACAGCGCCGGTGGCACCGCCACCTGCTGCATCAGCCCGCCGAAGGCCAGGTTGATCAGGGCGATGGCCACGAAGGTCAGGCCGATGGTGATCAGCACCTGCCCCAGTTCGGTGGCCCGGTACACCCACTGGTAGACGGTGCGTTCCAGCACGTAGCCCAGGGCCACGGTGCCCAGCACCGCCAGCGGCACGGCCGCATAGAAGGACAGCCCGCCGCGCGCCGAGAGGGCCCAGGCGAAGTAGCCGCCCACCATGGCGAAGGCGCAGTGGGCGAGATTGAGCATGCGCATCAGGCCGAGCGTGACCGTCAGGCCCACGGACAGCAGAAACAGGATGGCCCCGTACACCAGGCCGTTGATGCCCAGCGCGATCAGGGTCGACAGGGAGGTCCCCATTCATTGCCTTTCGGGAGTGGCCCGCCGGGTGCGCGGGCCGGATGCACGCGCGGCCCCGATGGGGCCGCGCCGAGAAGAAGCACTTGCGGCGCAGGTGCGCCGCACCGCGGGTTCATCCGCGCCTTATTTCTTCTGCGTCTTGTGCCACGGCTCCTCGATGCTGGGGAAGGTGGCGATGGTCTTGTTGCCCAGGTTGCCGTCGGGCATGCGCTCGACGCGGCGCATGTAGATGTTCTGCACGATCTCGCGGTTGGCGTCGATGGACACCGGGCCGCGCGGGCTGTCCCACTTCATGCCGCGGGTGGATGCGATGGCTTTCTCGGTGTCGGGCTGGCCGTTGGTGGCCTTGATCATCTGGAACAGCACCTGCATGCCGTCATAGGCGGCGATGGTCGCCATGCCGGGCTGCTCGTTCTTGCCGTACTTGTCCTGGTAGGCCTTGACCCAGGCCTTGTTGCGCGGGTTGTCCAGGTAGGAGCTGTAGTGGAAGGACGAGAGCGCGCCGATGGCGGCGTCGCCGATGGCCGGCAGGTCGTTGTCCTGCAGCTCGGTGGTGTAGATGGCCTTGTTGCCCTGCTTGTCCAGCCCGGCGGACTGGATGGCCTTGACCAGGCCGACCGACATGGGACCCACCGGCATGAAGACGAAGGTGTAGTCGGGCTTGATGTCGCGCAGGCGCTGGATGTAGGGCGTGAATTCCACCGTGCCCATGGGCACCTTGATCTCGTCGGCGATCTGGCCGCCGACCTGCTTGAAGCTGGTGCTGAAGGCCTCGGAGGCGTCGTGGCCGGGGCTGTAGTCGGCCACCAGGATCGCGGCGCGGCGGCCGCCCTGGTCGTAGGCCCACTTGGTGGCCGGCACGTTCATGGACCACTGGGTGACGCCCACGCGTACGTAGTAGGGCGAGGTGGTGGTCACCGACGACGTGCCGGCGTTGAACACGATGTAGGGCACCTTGCCCTGGGTGATCACCGTGCCGGCAGCCATCACGGTGGGGGTGAAGGTGCCGCCCATGATGTATTGCACGCGGTCACGCTGGATCAGCTCCTGCGTGAGCTGGCGGATGCGCTGCGGGTTGATGCCACCCTCGTCGCGCTCGACGATGTTGATGGTGTGGCCGTTGACCTTGCCACCCACTTCGGCCAGGGCCATCTCGATGCCCCGGCGGTATTCCTGGCCCCACCAGCTGTACTGGCCGGCGAACTGCCCGAGCAGCCCCACCTTCACTTCGGCGGCCTGGGCCGCGGTGCCGGCCATCATGGCGGCCATGCCGACGGCCACCAGGCCGCCGATTCGCTTGTCGATCCACTGCATTTGTCTCGCTCCTGTTGATGTCTTGCTATGCGCGGCGATGCCGGCGGCCCGGCGAGTCTCTCAACTCGCCGGCACCAGCGGCACGGGGGTAATCACCGATCCGGGGTTTTCGCGCTCACGCTGGAGCCACTCGTCCAGCAGGCGGCGCGCGCGCAGCGGCGCCTCGTCCAGGCGGATCGCCACGCGCGGCACGGCGGGCGCGCCCATCTCGGCCAGCTTGCGCTGCTGGTGTTCCAGCACCACCTTGTCCTCGGCCAGGGTGTCGCCCACGGCCTTGCTGATCATGTCGGTCAGCGCCTTGTCCTCGAGCTTGAAGTTGCGCAGCCCGGACCAGAAGTAGTGGCACGACGTTTCCGTCTCGGGCGTGGCCAGGTGCAGCACGTGCATGACGGCAGCGCCCGATCGCGGCTGGCCCACCGGATAGACGCCCAGGTAGGTCATGTTGATGCCGGGCACCAGGTGGATGGCGCACTGCCAGCGGTCGATGCGCGGCGGGTGGTCCAGCACGGCCGAGAAGAAGGGCGGCGGCACGATGTTGGGCATCTCGCGCCAGGCGCGCACCACGCGGTTGGCCTCCACCGTCACCTTCACCGGGAAGTTGGCGATGGTTTCTTCTTCGCCGTTGCCGATGGTGCGGGCATGGACGTAGGTCTCGTGGCTGAGGTCCTGCAGGTTGTCGTTGAGCAGGCGGTAGTCGGCGGCCACGTGGTGGTAGCCGCGCGAGGCGGTCCAGTGGGGGTCGTCGTTCCAGTGCAGGTCGGGGATCAGGGCGGGGTCGGCCAGGGACTCGTCACCCATCCAGATCCAGATGAAGCCATGCAGCTGCACCGTGGGGTAGCGGCGCACCGTGGCAGCCGCCGGCACCTGCGTCTGGCCCGGCACCTCCAGGCAGCGGCCTTCGACATCGAAGCGCATGCCGTGGTAGCCGCACTGGATGTCGTCGCCGACCCGGCGCCCCACCGACAGCGGCATCAAGCGGTGCGGGCAGACGTCCTCCAGGGCGGTGACGGTGCCGTCGGAAGCGCGGTACAGCACCAGCGCCGTGCCCAGGATGCGCCGCGCCAGGAAAGGCTCGTCCAGTTCGTTGGCGTACGCCGCGGGATACCAGGTGTTCTTCAGCCACATGTCGTCGGCCCTTTCAGGAGAAAACGTTGCCGCCGTCCACCACCAGGGTCTGGCCGGTGACGAAGCGGGCATCGGGGCCGGCCAGAAAGGCGAGGGCGCCTTCCAGGTCGGCCGGCAGCTGGTCGCGGCGCAATGCTCGCGCGTCCTGCGCAGCGGCCCGGAAGGTGCTCTGGTAGGCCGGGTTGCCCATGACGCCGTCGCTCAGCGTGAAGCCCGGCGCGATGGCGTTGACCGTGATGCCCTTGGGCCCCAGCTCGCGGGCCAGGGCGCGGGTGAAGGCGATCACCGCGCCCTTGCTGCTCACGTAGTGCAGCAGGCCCGGCGCGCCCTTGTGCACCGTGTTGGAGGCGACGTTGACGATGCTGCCGCCGCCGCGCGCGGCCATCAGCGGCACCGCCTCCCGGGCCACCAGGAACGGACCCAGCGTGTTCACCGCCATCACCTGCTGCCATTGCTGCGCGGTGATCTCGGCGAAGGAGCCCGGCTGCAGGGAGCTGAACATGGCGGCGTTGTTGACCACGATGTCCAGCCCGCCCAGGCCGGCGGCCACCTGCACCATGCGGCGCACATCGTCCTCGTCGGCGACGTTGCCTGTGGCGCCAGCGGCCTCGAAGCCTTCGGCACGCAGCCCCGCGGCCGCCTCCTCAGCGCCCCGCAGGTCGGCCACCACCACCATGGCGCCGTCCCGCGCCAGTCGGCGCGCGAAGCACAGGCCAATGCCCGAGGCGCCACCGGTGACCAGGGCGATCTTTCCTTCAAGCTGTGACATGTGTCCTCATTTCTCCAGTGCCACCCCCCGGGGGGAGTCGCCGATAGGCGGTTGGGGGGTCAGATCTGAAACGCGATGTTCTTCGTCTTCAAGAATTTCTCCAGGCCCATCACCCCGAAGTCCTTCCCGAAGCCCGACTGCTTGTAGCCGCCCATGGGCTGGTTCGGGTCGGTGTTCGGGCCGTAGTGGTTGACCCACACGGTGCCGGCCTGGATCGCCCGCGCCGCCTTCAGCGCCTTGGCGATGTCGCGGGTGTGCACGCCGCCGGCGAGGCCGTAGCTGGGATGGTCGGCCAGGCGCAGGCCCTGTTCCAGATCCTGGAACGTCTGCACCGCGAGCACCGGGCCGAACAGTTCCTCGCGCACCGCGGGGTTGTCGTCCGCCATGCCGCCGAGGATGGTGGGTGCGTAGAACAGCCCGCCAAGGCCCGGGTCGATGCGCCCGCCGCCGTGCAGCCTGCGGGCACCAGCGGCCTCGGCCGCATCGAGCAGCGATTCCAGCCGCTTCATCTGCGCCGGCGACACGATGGGCGCCAGGGTGGTCGCGCCATCCCAGGTGGGGCCGGCCTGCATGCGGTCCATCCGGGCGGCGATGCGTTCGACCAGCTGGTCGGCCACCGAGGCCTCGACCACCAGGCGGGTGCCGGCGAAGCAGACCTGTCCGCCGTTGGCGCAGACCGAGGCGGCGACGAGGGTGGCGACCGCGTCCAGGTCGGGCGCGTCGGCGAAGACCAGCTGCGGGCTCTTGCCGCCGAGTTCGAGCGAGACCGGCTTCAGGCCGCTGGTGGCCGCGTCGCACATCACCCGCGCGCCGGTGGAGGCCGAGCCGGTGAAGGCCACGTAATCCACGCCCGGGTGGCGCACCAGCGCCGTGCCGGTCTCCGCCCCGGTGCCCGGCAGGATGGACAGGATGCCGCGCGGCAGCCCGGCCTGGAGGCCGAGCTCGGCCACGCGAAGGATGGCGTACGGGGTGAACTCCGAAGGCTTGAGCACCACCGCGTTACCGGCTGCGAGGGCCGGCGCGATTTTCAGGGTGGCCAGCAGCATCGGCGTGTTCCAGGGCGAGATCGCCGCCACCACGCCATAGGGCTCGCGCACCAGGGTGCTGAAGCGGTTGCCGCGCGTGGCCAGTACCGCGCCTTCGATCTTGTCGATGCACTCGCCGTAGAAGCGGATCATCTCGGCCGTCATGGGCACGTCGCGCAGGCGCACCGAGGACACCACGCGCACCGAGACGGTGGCTTCGAGCTGCGCCAGTTCGTCCGCGTGCGCGTCCACCAGGTCGGCCCAGCGCCGCATGATGGCCATGCGCTGGCGCGGCTCCATCTCCGCCCAGCCGCTGCTCTTGAGGCTGTGCCGGGCCTCGGTCACCGCGCGGTCGACCAGGGACGCGCTGGCGCCGGCCTCGGCCCGGGCGAGCTTGCCGTCGGAGGGGCGGCGGACCTCGGTGACCGTGCCGTCGCCGGGCACGCGCTCGCCACCGATGAGGCATCCGGACGGCAGATCGACGCGGTCCGGATCGAAGTTGTCTCCATGCATGTTGTTGTCCGTTGCGCCGGGGTCGGCGCTCGCCGCAGTCTAGGCAGGGGGGCCGGCGGCGTCATGCCCGGTCGGCTTATGGCGTGGATAAGGAGCGCTAATCAGCCCGGCGCTTAGCATGGCGCGGTTGCCCGCAGGAGACCCGATGACATCGACCGCCGACCTGTTCGACGCCCATCCCGACCTGGTGCAGGTGTGCGAGGTGCCATGGCGGCACTTCGGCCGGCGCCGGCGCTTCTCGGGGCCGTGCCTGCCGCTGTGGGCCAACGAGGACCATCGGCCGGTGCTGGCCTGCCTGTCGCGGCCCGGCGAGGGCCGGGTGCTGGTGGTCGATGCCGGTGGCTCCCTGCGCATCGGCGTGCTGGGTGACCGGCTGGCCGGCCATGCAGTGCGCAATGGCTGGGCCGGGGTGGTGATCCACGGCTGCATCCGCGACAGCGCCACCATCGACGGCATGGACATCGGCATCAAGGCGCTGGGCACCACCGCCCGGCGCAGCAACGTCGAACGCGAGGGCTCGCTGGAGCGGGCGGTGAGCTTCGGCGGCGTGTCGTTCGAGGCGGGCTGCTGGGTCTATGCCGACGAGGATGCGGTGGTGCTCAGCCCGCGCGAGCTCTCCGTCGCCGGGGAGCGCTGAACATGGAGTCGACCATTGCCTTGCCCATCGTCATCGCCGGCGCCGGCGTCGGCGGCCTGGCGGCCGCGATCGCCCTGGCGCAGAAGGGCCGCCGCGTGCTCGTGCTGGAACAGGCCGAGGAGATCCGTCCCATCGGCTACGGCATCCAGCTCGGGCCCAATGCCTTTCGCATGTTCGAGCACCTGGACATGGCCGATGCGGTGAAGTCACGCTGCAGCTTTCCCGAGGCCGGGGTCATGCGGGACATCTTCACGCTGGAGGAGGTCACGCGCCTGCCCTTCGGCGACGCCATCCAGGCGCGCTTCGGGCAGCCCTACGCGGTGATCCACCGCACCGACCTGCATGCGGCGCTGCTGGAGCGCTGCGCGCAATTCGAGGAGATCGAGTTGCGCGCCGGCGCCCGGCTGCGCGGCTACGAACAGCTGCCCGACCGGGTGCGGGTGCAGGCCGGGTCCGGGCCGGCTCTGGACGCCGAGTTCCTGGTCGGCGCCGACGGCGTGCATTCGACCGTGCGCGGCCAGCTCTGCGGCACGGAGAACTCGCCGCGCCGCCTGGGCTACGTGGCCTATCGCGCGGTGGTCGAGCGCGCGGATTTCCCGGAAGACCTGTACGAGAACCGCGTGGTGCTCTGGGCCGGCCCGGGCTTCCACTTCATGACCTACCCGCTGCACGGCGGCGAGCGCTTCAACATCGTGGCGGTGTTCCGCAGCCGGCGCCACCCGCTGGGCCTGCCGGGCGCCGGCGAGCCGGAGGAGCTGCGCGAGATCTTCGCCGGCGTGCACCCGCACGCGCGGCGGCTGCTCGGGTTCGTCGACACGAGCCGGCATTGGGACATCGGCGTGATGGAGCCGGTGCCTGCCTGGCACGACGGCCGCGTGGCGCTGCTGGGCGACGCGGCGCACGCCATGCTGCAGGCCCTGGCGCAGGGCGCGTGCCAGGCCATCGAGGACGGCGTGGCGCTGGCCGAGTGCCTGGACGCGAAGCCGCAGGACCCGGTGCAGGCACTGGCCGACTACCAGCGGGTGCGCCAGCCGCGCGCCGTGCGCGTGCAGTACGAGTCGCGCCTGTACTGGGAGGTCTATCACGCGGCCGGCCCGTACGCCGACTTGCGCCGGCAGATGCTCACGCGCAGCGACGAGGCCGCGCTGGAGAGCCTGGCCTGGCTGTACGACCCGGTGCCCGTCGAGGCAGGCTGAAGCGCCTTCGCGGGTCGTCTGCGGATGACCTGCGGTCCGTGGTCTGCGTGCCTCATCGCGCACTGGCGGACGGCGCCCGCGATGCCTATGATCGACGCGCCGCAAGACGGCGACGAGCTGGAGCTCGTTCTGAGCGTGGTCCACGCGTCGTTCGAGAACGCCCGCACGTCTTCAACAACAGCAACCCTGGAGACAGCAACATGAACATCGATCGCATTTCCCGCTGGCATCTTCTCTATGGCCTGGTCTTCGCCATCATCGGGATGGTGCTGGGGATCTACATGGCGTCGTCGCAGAACCATGTGCAGCACGTGACCCACGCCCACATCCTGCTGCTGGGCTTCGTGCTGTCGGCGATCTTCGCGGTGATCTACCGGCTCTGGCTGCCGGCCAGCAGCGTCAAGTGGGCTTTGGCGCAGACGGCCTGCCACCAGCTGGGCACGGCGGTGCTGGCCATCGGCCTGTTCCTGCTCTATGGGCAGGTGGCGCCCGAGGCCACCGTGGGGCCGATCCTGGGCATTGCTTCCATCGGCGTGCTGCTGGGCGCGGTGCTGATGCTGGTGCAGGTGCTGCGGGCGGAGTCGCGCCCCTCGGTCATGCCCAAGGCCAGCGCGGCGACCTGAGGTTCCATTTTCCATAGCGACACCCGCCGGCGCCTGGCCGCCGGCGGGTGTCGTCGTTTCAAACGACCGCCGTTGGCGGCCTTTCACCGATGAACCGATCCTTCAAGCAAGTCGATGTCTTCACCCGCGTGCCGTTCGCCGGCAACCCGGTCGCCGTGGTGCTCGATGCGAGCGGGCTGGACGCATCGCAGATGCAGCGCATCGCCAACTGGACCAACCTGTCCGAGACGACGTTCGTGCTGCCACCGACGCAGCCGGGCGCCGATTACCGGGTCCGCATCTTCACGCCGCGCGCCGAGTTGCCGTTCGCCGGCCACCCCACCCTGGGAACGGCGCATGCGCTGCTGGAGGCCGGAACGATCGTTCCGCGCGACGGCCAGCTGGTGCAGGAGTGCGGCGCAGGGCTGATCGCGCTCACGGTGTCCAGCGTCGACGGCGCCCGGCAGCTGGCCTTCGAACTGCCGACGGCGCGGCATGAGCTGCTGCAGCCGACCCAGGTGGAGGAGCTGGCGTCCATCCTGGGAACGGCCCTTCGCGACCCCCACCCGCCGCGTCGCATCGAGGTCGGGCCGATCTGGACCGTGGTGCAGCTGGCGAGCGCCGAGGCGGTGCTCGCCCTTCGCCCCGACCTGGCGCGGCTGGCCGAGCTCGACGGCCGCACCGGCTCCGCTGGCGTGGTGGTGTTCGGCGCGCAGGCGCCGGGCGCCGATGCGGCGATCGAGGTCCGCGCCTTCGCACCCGCCCAGGGCATCGCCGAAGACCCGGTCTGCGGCAGCGGCAATGGGGCGGTGGCGGCTTTCATCCGCGACACCGGGCAGACGGGCACCTTCGGCTCGCGCTTCACCAGTGCCCAGGGCGTGGCCGTCGGGCGCGATGGACGGATCGCGCTCAGTTGCGACATGGCGAGCGGCCGCATCCTGGTGGGCGGCTGCTGCGTGAGCTGTATCGAAGGGGTGGTGAGGTGCTGACGAGGGGCGCGGGCCTTCAGCCCGCGTCCGAGCCGGCGGCCTCGCGGTTGCGCAGCGCCTTCTGCAGCGCGGCGTGCACGTCGTCCGGCTGCGCCGGCTTCACCAGGTGGCCCGAGAAGCCGGCCATGGCCGAGCGGCGCAGGTCGGGGCTGGCGCCGTAGCCGCTGAGCGCGACCACCGGCAGCCGCGGGCTGAGCGCCCGTCCGACGTCGATGCCGCTGCCGTCCGGCAGGCCCAGGTCGGTGAGGACCACGTCGAACGAATCGCCGTTGGCCGCCTCCAGGGCCGCCGCGCAGGTGGCCACGTGCGTGACGCGCCAGCCGAAACTCTCCAGGCACATGGCGATGGTCTCGGCCGCGTCCAGGTTGTCCTCGACCAGCAAGACCCGCTTGCCCTGCGTGTCCGGAGCCGGCAGCGCGCCCGTGCCCGTGGCTTCGTCGGTGCCGGTCCTGGCCTGGTGCAGGGGCAGGCGCAGGGTGAAGGTGGCGCCCTGCCCACGGCCGGCGCTGGAGGCCTGGATGCGCCCGCCGTGCTCCAGCACCAGGCCACGGGCGATCGCCAGCCCCAGGCCCAGGCCGCCGAAGCGACCGGAGACTTCCTGGTCGGCCTGCTCGAAGGCGCCGAAGATGCGCGGCAGGGCCTCGGTGTCGATGCCGATGCCGCTGTCCACGCAGTGCAGCACGAAGATGTCGTCCTCGGAGGCGGTGCGCAGCTCGATGCGTCCGCCCTCGGGCGTGAACTTGACGGCATTGCGCACCAGGTTCCACACCACCTGCTGCATGCGCGCTTCGTCGGCGTCGATCAGGCTGTGCGATGCCTGCAGGTGCAACTCGAGCCGCAGGTGCTTTTCCTGGATCTGGGCGTCCAGCATGTCGGCCACGGTCTGGGCCACGCGGTGCATGTCCACGGTCTCGAATTTCAGGTGCAGCTTGCCGGCGGAAATGGCGGTGAGGTCGAGCAGGTCCTCGATGAGCCGGGATTCGAGCGCGATGTTGCGCTGGATCATGGGCAGGAGGTTGCGGTACTTCTCGGGCACGGTGGCGACCCGCTCCAGCAGGTGCGCGGCGGTGGCGATGGGCGCCAGCGGGGTGCGCAGCTCGTGCGAGAGCACCGCCAGGAACCGGTCCTTGGCCTTGTTGGCGCGCTCGGCTTCCTCCTTGGCGGCCCGCAGCGCCTCGGCATCGCGGTAATCGGCCGTCGCGTCGCGCACGATCTTGCAGAAGCCCGTGTGCTGCCCCTGGTCGCCGTGCAGGGGGATCAGCACGCCCTCGGCCCACAGCCGCAGCCCGTCGCTTCGCATCAGCCAGCGGTTGTCGTCGGCCTTGCCGCGGCGCACCGCCTGGGCCAGCTCCATCTGCGGCACGCCGGCCTGGCGGTCCTCGGGCGTGAACAGGCGCTCCAGCGGGCTGCCGATGGCCTGCGTGCGGGACAGGCCGAAGATCTCGCAGGCGGCCTGGTTCCAGGAGCGCACCACGCCGCGCTCGTCCAGCAGGATCACGGCGTAGCCGCGCAGCGAATCGACCACGCGGGCGTAGATGTCGTTGGCCTCGCGCAGGCGCAGCTGCGCCTCGCCGCGGGCCACGCGCTCGCCGACCTCGCGCAGCGCACGCTCGACCACCAGCGGCAGCCGGCTCAGGCGGCCCTTGCTCACGTAGTCGGTGGCGCCGCGCTTGAGCATCTCGACCGCGTTGTCCTCGCCGATGACGCCGGACACGAAGATGAAGGGCGTGCCGGGGCACAGCTCGCGGGCGAGCTTCAGGGCCTGTTCACCGTCGAAGCCGGGCACCTCGTAGTCGGACAGCACGACGTCCCAGCCCCCGAGCTGCAAGGCGTCGCGGAAATCGCGCTCATTGCCCACCACGGCCAGGCGTGCCTCGGGATAGCTGGCCAGCAGCTTCTCGCGCAACAGCTCGGCATCGAAGCGGGAATCCTCGAGCAGCAGGGCGCGCAGCGAGGCAGCGGAAGCGCGGGGCGCGGGCGCCAGCGCCGACTGGAAATCTTTCATGTGCTGCGCTTGGCCTTTCTGGAACCCGGAGGCGGCTCGTTGAGCACGGCCCAGAACACGCCCAGCTCGGCGATGGCCGCCACGAACCGCTTGAACTCGACCGGCTTGACGACGTACGCGTTGACGCCCAGTTCGTAGCTGCGCACCACGTCGGCTTCTTCCTCGGACGAGGTCAGCATGACCACCGGCATGCTGCGCATGTCCGGGGCCTGGCGCACGCGCTGCAGCACCTCCAGCCCATTGACCTTGGGCATCTTGAGGTCGAGCACGACCACGGCCGGGTTGCCCTGGGGCCGGTCGCGCCATTCACCCTCGCGGAACAGGTAGTCGAGTGCCTGTGCGCCGTCGCGCACCACCACCACGTCATTGGCCAGCTGGCTGCGTTCCAGCGCGATGAGCGTGAGCTCCAGGTCGCGCAGGTCGTCCTCGACCAGCAGGATCGGTTTGAGCATCGGTTACTCCACTTCCTTTTGTTGTCCGATGGATGGGGGCGTGTCCTGTCCTGGCAGGATGAAGCCGAAGCGCGCCCCCTGGCCGGGCTCGCCGTGAGCCCAGACGGTGCCGCCATGGCGCTCGACGATGCGGCGCACGCTGGCCAGCCCGATGCCGGTGCCCTCGAAGTCCTCGGCGTTGTGCAGCCGCTGGAACACGCCGAACAGCTTGCCGCTGTAGGCCTGCTGGAAGCCCACGCCGTTGTCGCTGACCTCGAGTCCGTCGCCGTCGCTGCGACGCACCGAGGCGATGCGCACCTGGGGCGGATGCCGCCCCCGCGAGTACTTCACGGCATTGCCCAGCAGGTTTCGGACCACCACCTGCATCAGGAAGGGGTCGGCGCGCACGGTGGGCAGGTCGGGGGCGATGTCCCATTCCACGCGGGCACCATCGTCCATCCGGCTGAGTTCGCCCACCACCTCGCGCACCAGCAACTGCATCGATACCGGCACCCGCTTGAGCTCTGCGCGGCCCATGCGGGAGAAGTCGAGCAGCGCGTCCACCAGCTGGCCGGCATAGGCGGCGGCGTGCCGCACATTGCCCAGGTAGCGGTGGGAGCGCTCGCTGAGCCGCTCGCCGTCCTGTTCCTGCACCAGGTCCAGGTAGCCGGTGATGTGGCGCATGGGCGCGCGCAGGTCGTGCGAGACGGTGTACGAGAACGCCTCCAGTTCCTTGTTGACGCGGCCCAGCTCGGCGGCGACGTCGGCCAGCTCCTCGGCCCGGCGCAACACGATGCCGATCAGGGCGTGGCGCAGTTCGGCGGCGGCGGCCACTTCGGCGCTGCGCCAGGGGTCGGAGCGGCCGCGCACCTGCTCCATCCAGGCCGCAAAACTCTTGCGGGGATGGATGCGCCCGTCGGCGCTGACGCGCACCTTCTCGGGCGGGCCGGCCCAGCGGATGTTGCGCACCTGCTCCGGCCGGAACCAGAGCACCAGGTGCCGGTGGACCTGGGAGATGGAGATGGCGAGCACGCCGGCGCCCACTTGCTGCCACTGGGCCGCCGGCGGGTACTCCTGTGGCAGCTGGTCGGTGGCGAAGGTGGGGCTGGCGCGGCCGACGATCCACTGGGCCAGGTCCAGGATCTGCTGCGGCTCGGGCGTGTCGCCGGTGCACCAGCAGTTGTCGTTCAGCACCACGGCGGCGCCGCCGGCGCGCGCCATGCGCAGCAGCGGGATCGACTCGTCGAGCAGCCGCTCCAGCGTGGCGTCGCCTTCAGCCAGGCGGGAGACGATCTCCAGGGTGAGCTTGCGCAACTCGAGCCGGGCCTCGACCTCGGCGCCGTTCTCGCGCGCGTCGATCTGCAGCGACAACAGCCGGCCCAGGTGCTCGCAGGCGGCGCGCGCCTCGAAGTCGAGGTAGCGCGGGTCGTGGTCATGGCAGGAGATGAGCCCCCACAGCTTGCCGCCGATGACGATGGAGACCGACATCGACGCCAGCGTGCCCATGTTGCGCATGTACTCGAGATGCACGGGCGAGACGCTGCGCAGGCCGGCGAAGGACAGGTCGAGGGTCTTCTCGAAGCCTGCAGTGCGCGAGTGGATGGGAACCGGCGTGTAGTTGGCGTTGGCGATCAGCCGGATGTGATTGAGCTGATAGAGCTCGCGGGCCTGGGCGGGCACGTCCGAGGCCGGGAAGCGATGCCCGAGGTAGCTGTCGTAGCCGGGATCCAGCGCTTCGGCCAGCACGTGGCCATGGCCGTCTTCGTCGAAGCGGTAGACGACCGCGCGGCCGAAGCCGGCCAGCTGCTTCATCTCGACCGCCGCCAGCTCCGCCAGCGCCTGCACCGAGTCCGCCCGCTCCAGCTGCGGCAGGAAGCTGCGCGTGAGCTGGTAGATGGGGGCCCGGACGCCCGACTGGGCGCCGGCCGGCTCGAGCTCGACCAGGAGATTCCCGCCGCGCCGGTGGGCGACGGCATCCCAGGCCGAGCCATCGAGCATGAGCTTGCCCAGGGCCGCCGGGCCTTCGTCCGCCGGGACCGCCAGCAGGGCCTGGCTCAGCGGCTCGATGGCCTGCTGCGCGGCCTGCGCGCCCGGCCAGTTCCCGCTCCAGGCCAGCAGCTGGCCGTCGGGGGACAGCACCGCCAGCCGCCCATGCGGCTGGATCGCGGCAGGCGTGCGGATGGGCTCCTGCGCGCATTGCTGCAGGTCGGGCAGGGTGGTCCGATCGCCGTCGGGCCATGCCTGGAGGACTCTGCTGTTCATTTTCGATGAGATCTAAGCAAAACCCGGCAAGCATGCCAGAAACCACCCCACGCTCGCGTAGGACGAGCCCCGTCCTTGGGGGATGAGCAGCACCTTGACACACATCAAGCCGCAGCCGGCCCGGGAAGGGCACCATGCAGCATCCGAATCCACAAGAAGAGGCTCGCATGTTCAAGCACATCCTCCTGGCGACCGACGGCTCCACCGCTTCGGAGCACGCCGCGCGCACGGCCATCGGCCTGGCCCGGGTCCACGGCGCCACCCTCACCGCGCTGTACGTGGTCGACCCCTACCCGTACCTGGGCATGGGCGAGGCGAATCCGATGGGCTTCGATGCCTACATGGCGGCGGCGCGCGACCGCGCCGCGCAGGCCCACGCGCAGGTCAGCCAGCTGGCGCAGGGTGGCGAGCAGGTCCAGCTGCAGGCGCGCCTGGTCGAGGACGCCACCGCGCTCGACGGCATCCTGTCCACCGCCGAGACCGAGGGCGCCGACCTGATCGTGGTGGGCTCGCATGGGCGCACGGGCCTGGGCCGCGTGTTCCTGGGCAGCGTGGCGGCCAAGGTGGTGGCCCACAGCAAGCTGCCCGTGCTGGTGGTCCGCTAGGGGAGTCGGGCATGCTGGCTCCCGAGCTGCTGCGCCGGTTCGACGTCCACGGACCGCGCTACACCTCGTATCCGACCGCGGACCGCTTCGTCGAGGCCTTCGGCCCGGACGACTACGCGCAGGCCCTGCGGCAGCGAGGCGAGGGTCCGGCGTCGGTGCAGCCGCTGTCGCTGTACGTGCACATCCCGTTCTGCGAATCACTGTGCTACTACTGCGCCTGCAACAAGATCATCACCAGGCACCATTCACGCGCCGCGTCCTACCTGGATTACCTCGGGCGTGAAATGGACCTGCAGGTTGCGCAACTCGGCCCCGATCGCAACGTGAGCCAGCTGCACCTGGGCGGCGGCTCGCCCACCTTCCTGTCCGACGACGAACTCGCGCAACTCATGGCCATGCTTCGCCGCAGCTTCCGGCTGGTGCCGGGCGGCGAGTACTCCATCGAGGTCGATCCGCGCACCGTCGACAGCGCCCGGTTGCAGGCGATCGCGGCGCTGGGCTTCAACCGAATCAGCTTCGGCGTGCAGGACTTCGATCCCGACGTGCAGCAGGCGGTGCACCGGATCCAGCCGGCCGGGCAGGTGTTCGCGCTGGTGGACGAGGCGCGGCGCATCGGCTTCGAGTCGGTCAACATCGACCTGATCTACGGCTTGCCGCGGCAGACGGCCGAATCGTTCGCGCGCACGTTGGCGCAGGTGGGCCGGCTGCGGCCGGACCGCATCGCGCTGTACGCCTACGCGCACCTGCCCGAGCGCTTCAAGCCGCAGCGGCGCATCGTGCCGGCCGAGCTGCCGGATGCCGGCAGCAAGCTGGGCATGCTGTCGGCGGCCATGGCCGCCTTCGAGAACGACGGCTATGTGTACGTGGGCATGGACCACTTCGCGCTGCCCGACGACCCGCTGGCGGTGGCCAAGCGGCAAGGGCGGCTGCACCGCAATTTCCAGGGCTACAGCACGCAGCCGGATTGCGACCTGATCGCCCTGGGCGTGTCGGCCATCGGCCGGGTGGGGGCGACCTACAGCCAGAACGCCAAGACGCTGGCCGAGTGGTGCGACCTGATCGACCAGGGACGGCTGCCGGTGGCGCGCGGGCTGGCCTTGAGCCGCGACGACCTCACGCGGCGCGCCGTGATCATGGGGCTGATGTGCCAGGGGCAGGTGCTGTTCGAGTCCATCGAGCTGGCCTGGATGATCGACTTCCGCAGCACCTTCGCCGCCGAACTGGAGCAGCTGCAGGACCTGGAGCAGGCCGGGCTGGTGCAGCTCGACGACAGCGGCATCCAGGTCACGGCCAACGGCTGGTACTTCGTGCGCGCGGTGGCGATGGTGTTCGACCGGTACCTGCAGGCCGACCGCCACCGCAAGCAATTCTCGAAAATCCTCTGAGGCCACTCCCATGTCCGCTTCGCTGGCCCTCGCGGCCCTGCTGATGGGCGTGGCCGGCGGTCCGCACTGCGCCGCCATGTGCGGCGCGGCTTGTGCCGGCGTGAGCCAGGCGCATCCCCATTCGGCCCGGCGCGGCCTGTGGACCTTCCAGGCCGGGCGGCTGGCGGGGTATACGGCGGCCGGCGTGCTGGCCGCCACCGCGGTGCAGGGTTTTGCCTGGCTGGGCACGCAGACGGCCGTGCTGCGGCCGGCCTGGACGGTGTTCCACCTCGGGGTGCTGGCGTGGGGACTGATGTTGCTGGTGCTGGCACGCCAGCCAGCATGGGCGCAGCAGGCGGGCCTGCGCGCCTGGGGCCACGTGCGGCCCTGGGTACAGCGCTCGGGTGGCGTCTTCACCGCCGGCGCGCTGTGGATCTTCATGCCCTGCGGCCTGCTCTGGTCCGCGCTGCTCGTGGCCTCGCTCACCGGCGACGCGCTGCAGGGCGGATTGGCGATGGCGCTGTTCGCCATCGGCAGCAGTGCCGGGTTGGTGCTGGGACCGGCGCTCTGGTCACGCGTGCGCACCCTGGGCAATCGGCTGCGCGGTGACTGGGGCACCCGCGTGGCGGGCGGCCTGCTGGTCGCAGCGGCCTTGTTCGCGCTCTGGATGGACCTGGCCGAGCGGATCGCGATCTGGTGCCAGTGAGGGCGGGCGCGACCTCGCCATCCTGGGTCGCTTCCCACGGCCCCCCGTCCGACCTGCTGCCGGGGCTGTTTCCCAAGGGTTAACCCCTATCAACGCGAAGAAACCGGACTGCAAAAATGACCTGAATTAATTGGTCGTTCAATTTATTCCCGGGGGGCTTGGTGGCCGTCCGGGGTGTCCGCAGCCCAACCTTCGTGGAGTCTCAGATGCAGTCTTGGAAGAAGCTCGTAGCCGCAGCCGGCGTCGCGGCCCTGTCGTCCCTCGCGGGCGCGCAGGAGACGATCAAGATCGGCGTGATCGAACCGTTGACCGGCTCGGTCGCCTACAACGGCCAGGCGTCGCTGAGCGGCGCCAAGCTGGCGGTCGAACGGCGCAACGCGGCTGGCGGGGTGCTGGGTCGCAAGATCGAGCTGGTGGTGGAGGATGGCCAATGCCGCCCGGCCAACTCGGTCAACGCGGCCGAGAAGCTGATCCAGCGTGACAAGGTGGTCGCCCTGCAGGGCGCGTTCTGCAGCTCGGCGACGGCGGCGATCATGCCGGTGGCGGAGAAGTACAAGACGCCGCTGATCACCGGCGTGTCGTCCAAGGCGGACCTGACCGAGAAGGGCCTGCAGTACTTCTTCCGCTCGGCCGAGACCGACCGGCTGATGTCCAAGACCTTCAGCAAGATCATCGCGGACAAGCTGCAGCTGAAGAACGTGGCGTACATCGGCGTCAACGACGACTGGGGCCGCGGCAGCGTCGAGGACTTCTCCAAGGACATGGAGGCCCTGGGCGTGAAGACCGTGTTGAAGGAGTACTTCGACCACGGCGCGACCGACTTCTACACGCTGCTGACCAAGCTGCGCGCGAGCAAGGCCGACGGCGTGTTCGTCGCGGCCGAAACGCAGGACGGCTCGATCCTGGTCAAGCAGTTCAAGGAGCTGGGGCTGCAGACCAGGATCTTCGGCGTGGGTTCGTGGGCGACGGCCGACTTCATCGGCCTGACCGGCGCGGCCTCCGAAGGCATCTACGCGGCGGTTCCCTATGCGTCCAGCCTGCCGGGCGAGCGCAACCAGGCCTTCGTGAAGATGTACGAGACGGCCTACAAGGAGAAGCCGGGCAAGTACGGCGCGGCCGGCTACAACGCGATGAACATCCTGATGGACGCCATCGCCCGCGCCGGCAAGACCGACGCCGATGCGATTCGCGACGCGCTGCGCAAGACCGACTACCTGGCACCGAACGGCCACTTCCGCTTCACCGACAAGGGCGAGGGCTACGGCTTCGACGTGGCCCTGGTGCAGATCGTGAACAAGGAGCCGAAGGTCGTGACCCAGGCGCAGACCAGCAAGCCCTGATCCACGGAGCACGTCGCCGATCATGGAACTGTTGCCGCAGTACCTGGCCAACGGCCTGGTGACCGGGTCGTTCTACGCGCTGTCCGCGCTGGGGCTGACCCTGATCCTCGGGCTGATGCGCGTGGTGAACTTCGCCCACGGCGAGCTGTACATGCTCGGTGGCGTGATGGGCTGGTGGGCCACCAGCCGCCTGGGCCTGGACTTCTTCAGCGGGCTGCTGCTGGTGGCGGTGGCCATGGGTGCCTTCGGCTGGCTGGTCGACCGCCTGCTGATCGAGCGCATCCGCGACCAGGGCGAGGAGCCGGGCATCCTGCTGACCATCGGGCTGTCCATCTTCCTGGCCAACACCGCGCTGCTGGCGGTGGGCACCGCGCCGCTGAAGGTGGAGGCGCCGCTGTCTTCGGGGCCGCTGATCATGGGCCCGGTGGTGCTGACCAAGCTGCGGCTGTTCGCGGTGGCGGTGTGCGCGGTGTTGATCGCGCTGGCCTGGGTGGTGATCCACAAGACCCGCCTGGGCCGGGCCATGCGCGCGACCTTCCAGGACCCGATGGCGGCGCAGCTGGCTGGCGTGCGCACCGCCAACGTCTACGCGGCGACCTTCGCCATGGGCACCGTGATCGCGTCGCTGGCCGGCATGCTGCTCGGCTCCATCTACTCGGCGCAGGTGTCCGTCGGCGGACTGGTGAGCATGAAGGCCTTCGTGGTGGTGATCCTCGGCGGCATGGGCTCGTTCGCGGGCGCGATCGTGGGCGGCGTGCTGCTGGGCGTGGTGGAGGCTTTGTGGGGAGGCTACGTGGCGACCGGCTGGGTGGACATCATCGGCTTCGGCCTGGTCATCCTCACGCTGCTGGTGCGACCCTACGGGTTGTTCTCCACTCGAGCGGAGCGAGCATGAACTTCGAGAAGAACTGCCTCATCGGATGGATGGTGCTGGCCGCCGTCTTCCCCTTGCTGGTGCAGGACCAGTACATCCTGCATATCGCCATCATGGTGCTGTTCTATGCGGTGCTCGCCAGCAGCCTCAACCTGGTGGTGGGCTACGTCGGCGAGTTCTCGCTCGGCCACACCGCGTTCCTGGGAACGGGCGCGTATGCGGCGGCCATCCTGTCGGCCCAGTACGGCTGGCCGCTGTGGGCCACCATTCCCGTGGCCGGGCTGCTGGCCGCCGTGATGGGCCTGGTGATCGGCGCGCTGACCTTGCGGCTGCAGGGGCCGTTCTTCGTGATCGTGACCTTGTCGTTCGCGGAGGTGCTGCGGCTGGTCGCCGACAACTGGATCGGGCTGACCAACGGCCCCATGGGCATCGCCGGGATCCCGCAGCCGGCCATCCTGGCCGAGGCGGGCAACCTGGGCGCCAAGCAGTTCTACTACGCCATCGCCTGGGTGCTGCTGGCCCTGACGCTCTATCTTTCATACCGGTTCGTCCACTCGAACGCGGGGCGGGCCGCTGTCGCCGTGCGGGAGAACCGCTATGTGGCGCAGTCGATCGGCATACGGCCGTTGAACTACACCATGCTGGCCCTGGTGCTGGGGGCGCTGCTGTCCGGCATGGCGGGCGGGTTCTACGCGCACTACATCTCGTTCGTCGGACCTGAAGTCTTCCGCTTCGCCTTCATGGTCAGCATGATCATCATGGTGCTGATCGGGGGCAAGGGAACGCTGGTCGGGCCGCTGGTCGGCGCCCTCCTGGTGACCTTCCTCGAGGAGTACCTGCGCGAGGCCAAGGAGTTGCGGCTGTCCCTGTTCGGGCTGGCGGTGATCGGCATCGTGCTGTTCCTGCCGCGGGGCCTGATGGGCTGGGTCATGCAGTGGCGCGGCCGCGCCGTGGCGCCGTCGCCCGTGGCGGTACCGGCACCGGAGCCGGAGCCGGCGCCTGGGAGGCCGGCATGAGCAGCGGCGTGCAGGCGATGGCGCCGCAAGCCCTGGAGGTGCGGGGCCTGAGCAAGTCCTTCGGCGGCATCCATGCCGTGAAGGACGTGAGCTTCGATGTCCGGCCGGGCGAGATCGTCGGCCTCATCGGCCCCAATGGCGCGGGCAAGACGACGTGCTTCAACCTCATCACCGGCTTCTACACCCCCAGTGCGGGCGAGGTGCGCTTCGGCGGCACGCCCGTCACCGGCCGCAAGCCCTTCCAGATGGCCCAGATGGGCATCGTGCGGAGCTTCCAGAAGACGAACATCCTGAAGTCGCTGACGGTGTTCGAGAACGTGCTGACCGGGCACTACCTGGAGGCACGCCAGCCGCTCTGGCGCACGTTCTTCCCGGGCCGGGCGGTGCGCCGGACGGAACACAGCGTGCGTGAGAGTGCGTGCCGGATCATCCAGACCATGGGCCTGACGCACCGGATCGACACGCCGGCGTCATCGCTGTCGTGCGGTGAGCTGCGCCTGCTGGAGGTGTCGATCGCGCTGGCCGCCAAGCCCGAGATCCTGATGCTGGACGAGCCGGCCGCCGGCCTGAACAGCCAGGAGGCCCGGACCTTCGGCGAGGTGCTGAAGTCGCTGCGTGGCAGCATCGTGCGTTCGATCCTGGTGGTCGAGCACAACATGAACCTGGTGATGAGCGTGTCCGACCGGGTGGTCGTGATGCACTTCGGCCAGAAGCTCGCCGAAGGATCGCCGGCCGAGATCCAGGGTGATGCGCAGGTGATCGAGGCTTACCTCGGCGGAGGGAAAAAGGGATGAACCAGACCGTGATGGCGCCGGGCACGGTGGCGGCCGAGGGCACCACGGCGACCGATGCCTTGCTCGAGCTGCGCGACCTGCACGTGAGCTACGGCAAGACGGCGGCCCTGCACGGGGTGACCCTGTCGGTGCGCCCCGGCGAGGTGGTGGCGCTGCTCGGCGCCAACGGCGCCGGCAAGACCACGACCCTGCGGGCCATCTCCGGGCTGCTGAAGCCCACGCGGGGGGAAATCCTGTTCGATGGCGCGTCCATCGGCGGGGTGGCCGCGGACAGGATCGTCGCCCGCGGCATCGCCCAGTGTCCGGAGGAGCGCCACGTGTGGCCGGCCATGACCGTGGACGAGAACCTGGCGATGGGCGCCTACCTGTGCCGTTCCGCCGCCGAGGTTGACAGGCGCAAGGCAGCCGTCTACGAGCGGTTTCCGCGCCTGAAGGAGCGCCACCGGCAACTGGCCGGCACGCTCAGCGGCGGCGAGCAGCAGATGCTGGCGATCGGGCGGGCGCTGATGTCCGAACCCACGCTGCTGCTGCTCGACGAGCCCAGCCTGGGCTTGAGCCCGCGCATGGCCGACGAAGTGTTCGACGTGGTCCGCGAGATCAAGGGGAACGGGGTGACCGTGGTGCTGGTGGAGCAGAACGTGCACAACGCCCTGGACGTGGCGTCGCGCGCGTACGTGTTCGAGACGGGCCGCGTGGTCGCAAGCCGCGACTGCGAGAGCCTGAGGAATGATCCCGAGCTGTTGGGCGCCTACCTGGGTGCATGACGGCTTTTCGACTGACTGGAGTGTGAAATGGAAAGAGCCTTGAAAGTAGGCATCGTGGGAGCCGGCATCGGTGGCGTTGCGCTGGCGCGTGCACTGCAGCAGCGCGGCATCGAGGCGCACCTGTTCGAGCGCGCGTCGGGCTTCGGCGAGATCGGCGCCGGCGTGCAGATCACGCCCAATGCGGCCAAGGTGATCGAGGCGCTCGGCGCGGGCGAGGGCTTGCGCCAGGTGGGCTTTCTTCCGCAGGCCATGGTGGGCCGCAACTGGAGCGATGCGCGCGAGCTGTTCCGCACGCCGCTGCGCGAGGTGTGTCCGCGAGCCTTCGGCGCCGACTTCTGGCACGTCCACCGGGCGGACGTCCACGCCATCCTGAGCGAGGGACTGCCGCTGGATCGAGTGCGCTTCAACGTGGTTTGCACCGGCGTCACGCACGGAAAGAACACCGCCGTGGCCCACTTCAACGATGGCACCCGCTTCGAGGCCGACCTCATCGTGGGCGCCGACGGCATCCATTCGGTGGTGCGCGACGAGACCTGGGGCAGGTCCGATGCGCAGTTCACCGGCCACATGTGCTGGCGCGCGCTGGTGCCGGTCGAGCACCACCCGCTGCCGTTCGTCAGCCCCGACGCCTCTTTCTGGATGGGGCCGAAGGCTCACCTCGTGACCTACTACGTCAAGGGCGGCGCGGCCGTCAACATCGTGGCGGTCAACGAGAGCGCGGACTGGGTGGCCGAGTCGTGGACCGAGCCGAGCACCCGCGAGGAGCTGGTCGACGCCTACGCCGGCTGGCACGAGAACGTGATCCGCCTGCTCGAGCGCACCGACAAGCAGCAGATCTTCAAGTGGGGCCTGTTCGACCGCGACCCGATGGAGCGCTGGTCCAAGGGACGCGTCACGCTGCTGGGCGACGCCGCGCATCCCATGCTGCCCTTCCTGTCGCAGGGCGCGGCCATGGCCATCGAGGATGGCTACGTGCTGGCCGCGGCCCTGGCGCACCACGGCGGCGACGTCGAGGCGGCCCTGGACGCCTACGAGGCCGAGCGACGGCCCCGCACCGCGCGCGTGCAGCTGGAGGCGCGCGAGCGAGGCAAGACCTACCACCTGGCCAGCCCCGAGGAGCAGAAAAAGCGCGACCTGGAGTTCCAGCGGGCGCAGGCCAGGAACCCCAATGCGGTGGGCATCAAGGCCGAATGGGTCTACGAGTACGACGCGACCCGGTGCGTGGAGCGCTTCGGGTCCGCGACCGTTGGCGCCCCGGTGTGAAGGAGCAGGCGATGACGAGCAAGACCCACTTTCGCATCGGCCAGATCGTTCCCAGCTCCAACACCACGATGGAGACGGAGATCCCGGCCATGCTGCGCATGCGCGAGCAGGTGCGGCCCGAGCGCTTCACCTTCCACTCCGCCCGCATGCGCATGAAGCATGTGAACAAGGAGGAACTGGCGGCGATGGACGCGGCTTCGGACCGCTGCGCCCTGGAGCTGAGCGACGCCCGCGTCGACGTGCTGGGCTATGCCTGCCTGGTCGCCATCATGGCCATGGGGCGCGGCTACCACCGGCAGTCACAGGAGCGGCTGGGCGGCGCGACCCGTGGCAACGGCGGCGAGGCGCCGGTGGTGACCAGTGCCGGTGCGCTGGTCGATGCGCTGAAGGTGATGAAGGCCAGGCGCATCGCCCTGGTCGCGCCCTACATGGTGCCGCTGACCCGCCTGGTGATCGACTACATCGAGCACGAGGGCTTCGAGGTCGCCGACTGGCGGGCGCTGGAGATCCCCGACAACCTCGAGGTCGGCCGGCACGACCCAGGCCGGCTGCCCGGGATCGTGGCGGGCATGAAGACCGATGACGTCGATGTCATCGTTCTGTCGGCCTGCGTGCAGATGCCGTCGCTGGCCGCCATCGCGCAGGTCGAGGCGCAGACGGGCAAGCCGGTGGTCACGGCCGCCGTCGCCACCACCTACGCCATGCTGGGCGCCCTCGGGCTGGAGCAGGTCGTCCCCGGCGCGGGCGCGCTGCTGTCGGGCGCCTATGCGAAAGGAGGCGCCGCATGAGCCCGCCCAGCACCTACCTGTACGGCGCGCATGTGCACGCGAACGGCATCCGCCAGCACTACCTGCGCTACGGCGGCTCCGATGGAGTCCGCAGCGGGCGCGATGCGGTGGTGTTGATCCCCGGCATCACGAGCCCGGCCGTCACCTGGGGCTTCGTCGCCGAGCGCTTCGGCCGGCAGTTCGACACCTATGTGCTGGACGTGCGCGGCCGTGGCCTGAGCGAGGCCGGTGAGGGCCTCGACTACAGCCTCGATGCGCAGGCCGCCGACCTGATCGCCTTCACCCAGGCGCTCGGCTTGGCGCGGTATGCGTATGTCGGGCACTCGATGGGCGGTCGCATCGCGATTCGCGCCGCGTCGCGCGAGCCGGGCGGCCTGAGCCGGATCGTCGCCGCGGATCCGCCCGTGTCCGGCCCGGGCCGGCGTCCCTACCCGGCGCAACTGCCCTGGTACGTCGACTCGATCCGGCAGGCCCGGCGCGGCATCACGCTGGACGAGATGCGGGTGTATTGCCCCACCTGGACCGAGGAACAACTGCGGTTGCGCGCGCAATGGCTGCACACCTGCGACGAGCGCGCCATCGTCACGAGCTTCGAGGCCTTCCAGACCGACGACGTCCATGCCGATCTCCCGAAGATCACCGTGCCCGTGCTGCTGATGACCGCGGAGCGTGGCGACGTGGTGCGCGACGCGGACGTGCAGGAAATCCGCGGCCTCACGCGCGATTTCGCCACGGTGCGGGTCGCCGGCGCCGGCCACATGATCCCCTGGGACAACCTGGACGGCTTCATGGCCGGCCTGGCCGGTTTCCTGGGCGCGGACCTCGCGTGAGCCAGCCGCACTGAACGCAAGGAGACCTCCATGCCCATCCAGGATGCGGCCCTCATCCAGGCCTGGACCCAGGTCCTGACCTTGTCCAGGCTTCGGCCGGGCCAGTCGGTCACGGTGCTGACCAGCGACGGCACGCACCCGCAAACCCTGCGCTGTGCGCTGACGGCGCTGGCGCTGCTGGGTGCGACGGTGTGCCGGCTCGACCTGCCGCCGGTCAACGGCGAGAAGTCGCTGAGCCGCGATCCGCTGGCCTACCTGGGCACCACGCCGCTGACCGGCCATGCGCCCGCCATCGCCGCGCTCAAGGCCAGCGACCTGGTGCTGGACCTGATGACCCTGCTGTTCTCGCCCGAGCAGCACGAGATCCTCCAATCGGGAACCAGGATCCTGCTGGCCGTGGAGCCGCCGGAGATCCTGGCGCGCCTGGTGCCGACGATGGAGGATTACCAGCGGGTGCAGGCCGGAATCAGGCTGCTGCAGGACCGGCGCCTGATGCGCGTCACGTCGGCCGCGGGCACGGACCTGCGGTTGCCGCTGGGCGAATACCCGGTCACGGGCGAATACGGCTTCGTCGACCAGCCCGGGCGCTGGGACCACTGGCCCAGCGGCTTCGTGTTCACCTGGCCCAACGAGGGCGGGGCCGAGGGTCGCATCGTGCTCGACAAGGGCGACATCCTGCTGCCCCAGAAAAGCTACGTCACCGAGCCGATCACCCTGACCGTGACGGCCGGCTTCGTCACGCGCATCGAAGGCGGGGCGGAGGCCGGGATGCTCGAGGAGTACATCGACTCCTTCGGCGACCCCGAGGCCTATGCCATCTCGCACATCGGCTGGGGCCTGCAAAAGCGTGCCCATTGGTCCACGCTGGGCCTGTACGACCGCGAGGCGTCGATCGGCATGGACGCGCGCGCCGTCAGCGGCAACTTCCTGTTCTCGCTCGGCCCGAACAACGAGGCCGGCGGCAGCCGCACCACCACCTGCCACATCGACATCCCGATGCGGCGCTGCAATGTCTTCGTCGACGACCTGCAGGTGGTGGCCGAGGGCCGCGTGGTGGAGTCGCTGATGGCCGAAGACGTGCGCGCGCGCGCCGGATGAACCACCTGCGGCGGATCTCCGCCGGCGTGCTGGACCTGGCGCAGCTGCGCCGGCCGCTCGCCGGCGATTGACGCTCAGGCGGCCTCGAAGCCGCCGGTGACGAAACGCGTGACCTGGTCGATCAGCGACTCGGTGTCCTCGGGGTCGTACAGGCCCTCGGGCACCATCTCCTCCATGCGGTGGGTGTCGGAGAAGGCGTAGAGGTAGGTGCCCACCATCAGGGTCACCCGCCAGTAGGCGTCCAGCTCGCGCAGGTGCGGCAGCGCCAGCCGGATGGCATCCACGTAGCGCTGCGTGGAAACCCCGTAGGCGCCGCTTCGCAGCGGGTACGAGATCTCGGGCGGCTCGGTGTGCAGGCGCGCCTGCAGGCGCAGGAAGGCGCGCCCCTGCGTGGTTGCGCGCAGCGCCAGGGTGGGCGAGAGGAACGAGCGGACGATGTCGCGGACGGTGGGCTTGCCGGCGGCGAGCAGCGCGTCCAGCCGCTCGATCCGTTCGGTGGAGATCATGAGGCCGCGGCGCAGGAAGGTCTCCTGGAACAGGCCGTACTTGGAGCCGAAGTAATAGCTGATCAGTGCCTGGGTGACATTGACCGCGTCGGCGATCTCGCGAAGGCTGGTCCCGGCGTAGCCCAGCTCGGCGAACTGGGATTCGGCCGCGTCCATGATGGCGTCACGGATGTTGCTGAGGCCCTCGGGACGGCCAGGGCCCTTCTGCCTGGGGCGCTTCGCGCTTGCTTGGCTCATGGCCTCCTCCATGATTTGATCGACTGTTTAATTGTAGGGTGGGTGCCCCACCTCGACCGCAGGGCGCACGCGCCGGCGCGCCTCAGGCGTCGCGCTGGATCAGTTCGATCTTGTAGCCGTCGGGATCGGTGACGAAGGCGATGACGCTGGTGCCGCCCTTGACCGGCCCGGGCTCGCGGGTGACCTGGCCGCCGGCTGCACGGATGCGCTCGCAGGCCGCGTAGGCGTCTTCCACGCCCAGGGCGATGTGGCCGTAGGCGGTGCCCAGGTCGTAGTGGTCGACGCCGTGGTTGTAGGTCAGCTCGAGTTCGGCGTGCTCGGGATTGCTGCCGTAGCCCAGGAAGGCCAACGAGTACTTCTGGTCGGGTCGCTCGGTGGTGCGCAGCAGCTTCATGCCCAGCACCCGGGTGTAGAAATCGACGGCGCGCTGCAGGTCGCCCACGCGCAGCATGGTGTGAAGGATTCGCATGGCCGCGATTATGGGCGGCGGCCAGCCTGCCCTAAGGCAGCGTGAGACCCGCCGTGGTGCCGAGATAGCGCTCCAGCAGCGCGAGTTCGTGCTCGGCCGGCGAGCCCCTGCCGGTGATGACGCCGTAGACGTGGCCGCCGAAGCCTTCGTTGGGAAAGTAGCTGCGGAAGCCCCAGCCGATCAGCAGTTGGGCGAAGTTGCTGGGGGCGAACACGCCGGCCGCGGCGGCCACGGCTTCCCCGTCGACGCGCAGGCTCTGCTGGCCTGGGCGCGCGCTCAGCGTGAGCACCGCCGGCCGGTGCGGCGCCAGCGCCTGCGGGCTGGTGAGCACCACCCGCTGCCCGTCGGCATCGATCCAGCGCGCCTGTGGCCGGTTGTTCGACAGGGCCAGCTCGGCCACGTGGTTTTCCTCGGCCTTGGACGCCTGGAAGGCGACGCCGCTGCGACCATTGCCCGGCACGCTCAGCGCCACGATGGCGAAGTGAGGGTCCTGCAGGTGATAGGGCATGCGGTTGCGCGGCAGCGGATGCACGCCTGGCTCGGCGGCCGACTTCTTGCACCAGAAACCCCAGGTGTTGCCGGCACTGTGGTCGGAGCACCAGTGCCCGTCGAGCCGCCGCATCAGCGGCGGCAGCACGGTGCCGCGGCCGCTGGGGTCGACCCAGTTGAGCATTTCCATCCCGCTGCCGCTGCCGAGTTGCGCGCCCGTGTCGGGGATGCCACGCAGCGCCTGCCCGGCACGGGCCGGCAGATGGCGGGTCGGGCCGGTGTAGCCGTGGGCCATCTCCCACTTGCTGGCGCCGTAGCGGGTGAGCACGGACCGCACCGCCTGGTCGGACCCGAGCGCGGGAGACACGGTCGGCTGGCTGGAACTTCCTGGAGGCGGCATGAAGGCGGAGGGATGCGGCTGAGTCACGGGAAAGGGGATCGTAGTAGGACGCCTCCCACAAGATGTCGCTGTTCGGCGACGAAAGGTAAGCAATCTGTGCAGCGACTGCAGGGCGGTTGCGCCCGGGGGTGGGACGCAGCCCGGAAGGGCGCGCCCGCGGGTGGCCGTGCAGGCGGGAGCGCGGGCCAGAAGTTACGTTTCGATGCGGCTGGGCAGGAGGGCGCGACAGCCTCCTGTCGAAAGGAAGCTACAGCGCGAGCCGTGCGGCGCTTCTCACACCGGCACCGTGTAGTTCAGCGCCATCCGGCCACCGTCGACGACGACGATCTCGCCGGTGACATAGCTGGCCGCGTCGCTGGCCAGCCAGCAAACCGCGTCCGCCACCTCGGCCGGCGCGCCCAGGCGCTTCAGCGGCGTGCGGCTCAGGATGCGCGTGCGCGCCTCGTCGCTGGTGAGCACGGCCTTGGCCGCCAGTTCGGTGGCAATGGTGCCCGGCGCCACCGCGTTGACCCGCACGCCCTTGTCCGCGAGGGCGAGAGCCATCACCCGGGTGAGCTGATTGATGCCGCCCTTGCTCACGTTGTAACTGGCGATGTTGGGGATGGCCAGGACCGCGTTGACCGAGCTCATGTGCACGATCGCCCCGCGGCCGGCGCGGGCCATCTCGCGCGCCGCCGCCTGGCCCATCAGGAAGGCGCCCTTGAGGTTCACGCGCAGCACCGCATCGAAGTCGGCTTCGCTGATGTCCAGGAAGTCGGCGGCCTTGAAGATGCCGGCGTTGTTGACGAGCACATCGATTCGGCCGTGGCGCTGCACGACCTGGGCGATGCAGGCGTCGACCTGTGCCTTGTCACCCACGTCGCAGTGCAGGTACATGCCGCCGAGCTCGGCCGCCACGGCCTGGCCGCGCGCATCGTCAATGTCCGCCAGCACCACCCGGGCGCCGTCTTCGGCCAACCGCCTGGCGCAGGCCTCGCCGATGCCCTGGGCGGCGCCGGTGACGATGCAGGTCCGGCCGGCCAGGCCGAAGGAGATGCGCGGGGCGGAAGTGTCGGTCGTCATGCGCCGCATCGTACGAAAAAGCCCCTGCAGGCAGGCGCCTGCAGGGGCTGGAGGACGGGGAGCGCCGGTCAGTGGCGCTGGCGAGGCGCCTGGATCAGCGGCCGTAGCCGCCGTAGCCACCTCGTCCGCCACGACCGCCGCCACCGCCGCCGCCGCCACCACCGCCACCGCCGCCACCACGGCGGCCGCGGCCGCCACCCATGCTGTCGACGCTGGTGCGCAGCGGATCCGGCTGGCCGTCGCCGTGCCGCACGGGGGTGGGATCGCGCTGCACGAACGGGCTGCCGCTGTTGTGCGCACCCATGCGCGGCTGCGCCTCGGCGTCAGCACGGCGCGGCTGCTGGGGGGGGCGCGGGCCGTTGTGGGCGTGGCGCGGCGGATGGCCGTGCGGCGCCTTGGGACCGTTGTGCGCATGGTGGGGATTGCGCGGCGCGCCGGGCGCGGGCTTGGCCGCACGGTCGCCATTGCCACCGCCAGCGCCGCCGTTGCCGCGACCGGCACCTTGCGTGCCCTTGTTGTCGCGGACGCGCTGCAGCATTTCCTGGCGTGCGGCCTTGGCCGCGGCGGCCATGACCTCGCGGCTGGGCGGTTTGCCGGCGCCGCCCCAGATGGTCTGGCGGCCCATGGCGATGGGCTCGGCCCGCTCGCCCGACTCAGGTCCGAAGCCTTCGACCGGCTGTGCGGGGATGTCCTGGCGCGTGAAGCGCTCGATCTCCTGCATGAAGCCTTCTTCGTCCAGGCACACCAGGCTCACCGCCTGGCCTTCCTTGCCGGCGCGGCCGGTGCGGCCGATGCGGTGGACGTAGTCCTCGGGCACGTTGGGGATCTCGTAGTTCACCACGTGCGGCAGGTCGTCGATGTCGATGCCGCGGGCGGCGATGTCGGTGGCCACCAGGGCGCGGATCTCGCCGGTCTTGAAGCCCGACAGCGCCTGGGTGCGCGCGCCCTGGCTCTTGTTGCCGTGCAGCGCCATGGCAGTGATGCCGTTCTTGTTGAGGAATTCGGCCACGTGGTTGGCGCCGAACTTGGTGCGGGTGAAGACCAGCACCTGGCTCCAGTCGTGCTGCTGGATGATGTGCGCGAGCAGGGCCTTCTTCTTGGTGCGCCCCACCGGGTGCACGACCTGGGTGATGCGCTGCACCGTGGTGTTGCGCGGGGTGACCTGGATGCTCTGCGGGTTGCGCAGCAGGCCGTTGGCGAGATCGCGGATCTCGTCGCTGAACGTGGCGGAGAACAGCAGGCTCTGCTTTTCCTTCGGAACCAGGGCCAGCACCTTCTTGACGTCATGGATGAAGCCCATGTCGAGCATGCGGTCGGCTTCGTCCAGCACCAGCACCTGCACGGTGGACAGGTCCAGGAAGCCCTGCTGGCTCAGGTCGAGCAGGCGGCCGGGGGTGGCGACCAGGATGTCCACGCCCTTCTTGATGCGGTCGATCTGCGGGTTCATGCCGACGCCGCCGAAGATCACCGTGGAGCTCAGCTGCAGGTGCTTGCCGTAGGTGCGGATCGATTCCTCGACCTGGGCCGCGAGCTCGCGGGTGGGGGTGAGCACCAGTGCCCGGATGCCGAGGCCGCCGAAGCGGTTGCTCGCGCTGCGGCTCATGGCCAGCTTGTGCAGCAGGGGCAGGGTGAAGGCCGCCGTCTTGCCGGTGCCGGTCTGTGCGCCGGCGAGCAGGTCGTGTCCTTCGAGGACGACGGGAATGGCCTGGGCCTGGATGGGGGTGGGGGTCTCGTAGCCTTCTTCGCGAACGGCCTTGAGGATGGCCGGGGCCAGTTTCAGTTCTTCGAAATTCATGCAGGTGGATGCGCCGGATCCGTGGCGCGTGGGATCAGCCCGACACCGATGCAGGGCACCGGACCAGTAGGAGGCAGATCGGATTGAGAGTTGGGAGCCAGTCGGCCGGATTGGCCGCTTCGTCCCCAGCAGGACTGCTGGTGCCACGCTCACTGGATGCGCAGCGAAGGCGATTGTCGCATGGATCGCACGAGGCTCCCTGCTGGGTTTCAAGTTCTCACCGGAGGCGTTCCACGGCTGTGCTGAAATCCGTTCATGGCGAAGTTGTTGAACCTGCGCTGGGGTGTGTCGGACGATCCCGCGGCCCTGCAGCCCTCCCTGCACCAGTGCCTGGAGAGCCTGCTGGCGCAGTGCGGGCTCCTGGCCGCCAACGTGGTCGAGGGCCTGCTGCTGGGCAGCGCGCCCAACAGCCCGCGTCGTAACCCGCTGCTGCAGGCGCCGGCGGTGCGCCGCGCCATCGAGGTCTTGCAGGCCGACATCGAACCCTTGCGCGAGCGCTTCCGGGCCGAGTTGACCCGGCTGGTCTACGAGGGCGGTGGCAAGGACCAGCTGCCGGCGGACGAGCTGCGATTCGAGGACCTGCAGCTGTTCGACGACGAGGTGCTGGACCAGAACATCGAGCAGGCCCGGGCCCGACAAGAAGTGGAGCGCATGGTCGAGGACGTGCTGCCCGCGCTCGATGCCCTGGTCAGCACCTTGCTGGGCTGGCGCACGGCCCAGCCGGGCCTCAATCCGGTCCGGCCCGAGGTCTTCGTGCGGGCGCTGCAGGCGGCCCTCTGGGCGCACGTGCCGGACTCGAGGGCACGCGACGCACTGGTGGTGCCCTCGGCGGGGCTGCTGGGCACCCAGCTGCGCCGGCTGTACCGCGAGATGGCCGATTGGCTGGCCTCCACCGGGGTGGAACCGGCGGTGCCGCTGGGCGGGCGCAAGGACGGCGCGGCGGCGGGTCGGTCCGTCAGCCGCTCGGTGGCCAAGACCCTGCTCACGCTGGAGCGCCTGCGCAAGCTGCTGGCCGGCGACTTCGAGCGCGCGGCGCCCCCTGGCGAGTTCCTCCACACGGTGCCGGCCTCGCTCGCGCTGCTGCAGGAGATGAAGCAGGTGGACACGCTGGTGCAGCGGCTGGAGCGCGAGCGTGCACTGGCGCCGCCCGGCGCCGCCGACCCGCTGGGGCTCGAGACGGATTCGCCGGATTCGCCGGATGCGCCCCGGCTGGGCCGGCAACTGGGAGAGCAGGTGGTGCGGCTGATGTTCGAGAACCTGGACCAGGACACGCGCCTGATGCCGGCGTACCGCCAGCAGCTGGGAGCGCTGGAGCCCACCGTCCTGGCGCTGGCGCGGCGTGACTCGCGCTTCTTCAGCGATCGTGAACATGCGGCCCGGCGCCTGCTGGACCGGATGACCCAGCGCAGCCTGGCGTTCTCCAGCGACGCGGACGAAGGCGGGCCTCTGTTCGTGGCCGGCGTGCAGGGCGCCGTGGCTCGCCTGGCCGAACGCGGCGCGATCGTGCAGGGCGACGACTTCGGGCGCGAATTGCAGGCGCTGCAGGCCGACTGGGACCGGCACGATGCCGAAGCCCGCAAACGGCGCGAGGAGGCGGCCCGCGCGCTGATGCACGCCGAGCAGCGCAACCTGCTGGCACAGCGCCTGGCGGCCGAATTCGAGCCTTTGCTGCGGGTCGCGGGCGCACCCGAGTTCGTCGGCGATTTCCTGCGCAATGCCTGGCCCCAGGCCCTGGCCGAAGACACCTTGCGGCGCGGGGTGGCCAGCGAAGAGGGCGCGTTGCGCGCGGTGGCCGCCGACCTGGTGTGGAGCGTGCAGCCCGGGCCGGCCAGTGGCGTGCGGCTGCAGCGCCTGGCCTATCTCGTGCCGGGGCTGCTGGAGCGCTTGCGGGAGGGTTTGCGCGGCATCGACTACCCGCCCGAGCTGGCGGCCCGGTTCTTCGAGCGGCTGGGCGCGATCCATGCCAGCGCGCTGCAGGAAGGGCGCAACGCCGCCGCGCGGCGGGCGTCCGAACAGGCCCAGGAGGCGCCTTCGGAGTTCGGGGCCAGTGCGTTCGATGATTCGGGGATCTGGCTGGCCAGCCGCGAAGCGCAAGAGTCCGGTTATGTGGGCCCGGACCGGGTGCCGCCGGCCCACACGCCGCCGCTGCAAGCGGCCCACGGGCCGGACGACCTCGGGCAGCTCCTGCCGCTGGGTGCCTGGGTCGAGCTGCAGGTGCAAGGCCGCTGGGAGCGCGTGCAATTGAGCTGGGCCAGCCCGCACCAGACGCTGTTCATGTTCACCTCGCCCCGGGGCAGTGCGCATTCGATGTCGCGGCGCACGCTCGACCGGCTCCGCGCCGCCGGACGCATCCGGGTGGTGGCCGACCGGCACCTGGTCGACCAGGCGCTCGACGAAGTGGCGCGCGCCGCCCTTCGCAATACGTTGACTTCCCCCGAAGCGCCTGCGGCGGGCCCCCTGAATTCCCCCTGAGGGGCGCAACCAGGGGCCGGCAAAACCGCTTCCGCGGGTTGCCATTGGAAGCGCTGCCGCTGCGCCGTGGCCCCGGGGCGTGGCCGCGCGCCGGCAGGCCCATTCGGCGCCGGAGGATAATCCCCGGTTACTCCAGCCAGCGGCCCTGGCTTCCGTCCGCTGCTCCGAAGACCCGCGCCACCGAGACGCCGGGCAACTCCTCACCCAACACGCACATGGCTCAATACGTTTACACGATGAACCGCGTCGGCAAGATCGTCCCGCCGAAGCGACATATCCTCAAGGACGTTTCCCTCTCGTTCTTCCCGGGCGCCAAGATCGGCGTGCTGGGCCTGAACGGCTCGGGCAAGTCCACCCTGCTGAAGATCATGGCCGGGCTGGACAAGGAGATCGAGGGCGAAGCCATCCCCATGCCCGGGCTGAAGATCGGATACCTGCCGCAGGAGCCTCAGCTCAACCCCGACCACACGGTGCGCGAGGAAGTCGAGGAAGCCCTGGGCGAGGTCAACGCGGCCAAGGCCCGCCTCGATGAGGTCTATGCCGCCTATGCCGAACCCGACGCCGACTTCGACGCCCTGGCCGCCGAGCAGGCCCGGCTGGAGGCGGTGATCGCCACCGCCGGCACCGACTCCGAGCACCAGCTGGAGATTGCCGCCGACGCGCTGCGCCTGCCGCCCTGGGAGGCCGTGGTGGGCGTGCTCTCCGGCGGCGAGAAGCGCCGCGTGGCGCTGTGCAAGCTGCTGCTGTCCAAGCCCGACATGCTGCTGCTGGACGAGCCCACCAACCACCTCGACGCCGAGTCGGTGGAGTGGCTGGAGCAGTTCCTGCAGCGGTATCCCGGCACCGTGGTGGCCATCACCCACGACCGCTATTTCCTGGACAACGCGGCCGAGTGGATCCTGGAACTCGACCGCGGCCACGGCATTCCGTACAAGGGCAACTACAGCACCTGGCTGGAGCAGAAGGAAGCACGCCTGGAGCAGGAGCAGCGCACCGAGGACGCCCGCACCAAGGCCATGAAGAAGGAGCTGGAGTGGGCGCGCCAGAACCCCAAGGGCCGCCAGGCCAAGAGCAAGGCCCGCCTGGCGCGTTTCGAGGAACTGTCCGACTACGAATACCAGCGCCGCAACGAGACACAGGAGATCTTCATCCCGGTGGCCGAGCGGCTGGGCACGCAGGTCATCGAGTTCAACAACGTGAGCAAGTCCTTCGGCGACCGCCTGCTGATCGACAACCTCAGCTTCAAGGTACCCGCGGGCGCCATCGTCGGCATCATCGGCCCCAACGGCGCGGGCAAGTCCACCTTGTTCAAGCTGATCGCCGGGCGCGAACAGCCCGACAGCGGCGAGGTGGTGATCGGCCAGACGGTGAAGATGGCGTTCGTCGACCAGAGCCGCGACGCGCTGGCCAACGACAAGACCGTGTGGGAGGACATCTCGGGCGGGCTGGACATCATCAATGTCGGCAAGTTCCAGATGGCCAGCCGCGCCTACTGCGGCCGCTTCAACTTCAACGGCGCCGACCAGCAAAAGCGGGTCGGCACGCTGTCCGGCGGCGAGCGCGGCCGGCTGCACCTGGCCAGGACGCTGATCGCCGGCGGCAACGTGCTGCTGCTGGACGAGCCCTCGAACGACCTCGACGTGGAAACCCTGCGCGCACTCGAAGACGCCTTGCTCGAGTACGCCGGCAGCGTGCTGGTGATCAGCCACGACCGCTGGTTCCTGGACCGCATCGCCACCCACATCCTGGCCGCCGAGGGCGACAGCCAGTGGGTGTTCTTCGACGGCAACTACCAGGAATACGAAGCCGACAAGAAGAAGCGACTGGGCGAAGAGGGCGCCCGTCCGCACCGCATGCGCTACAAGGCGCTCAAGTAACGGGCGTGTCGTGGGCCGCGGGCCATCGCTGCCCTGACAGCTCGAGGCTGCGGGCGGCCAGCACGGCCCGCACGGTGGCGCGCGCGGTCGCCTCGGCGGCCATGGCGCCCAGCACCAGCAGCCCGGGGTGCGACGGGACCCGGCCGGTGGCCAGCGCGAACAAGGTGTCGCCGTCGTAGGCGGTGTGCACCGGGTTGATGGCTCGCGCGAGCCCGTCGTGTGCGACCTGCGCGAGCCTCATGGCCTGCGGCTTGTCCAGCACGGCGTCGGTGGCCACCACGCCGATGGTCGTGTGGTTGCCGGCCAGCAAGCCCTGCGGCGCCTGCCCCGCCAGCAGGGCCCGCCGCGTGTCCATCGGCGCGCCGTCGTCGGCCCGCGCCCCCGCCAGCACCCGGTGGGTGTCGGGGTCGACCACGTCACCCAGCGCGTTGCAGGCCACCAGTGCGCCCACGGTGACGTCCCCCACGCGCACCGATGCCGTGCCGATGCCGCCTTTCATGGCGCGCGACAGGCCGAACACCTTGCCGACGAGCGCGCCGGCGCCCGCTCCCACGTTTCCCTCTGCCGGAGCGGCACTGGATGCGGCCTGGCAGGCCTGGTAGCCGGCCTCTGCATCGGGCCGGACGGAGGGGTCGCCGACCATCAGGTCGAACAGCACGGCCGCCGGCACCAGCGGCACGCGCACCGGACCCACCGGCAGCCCCATGCCACGTTGTTCGAGCCAGCGCATGACGCCGCCGGCGGCATCGAGCCCGAAGGCGCTGCCACCGGTGAGCAGCACCGCATGGACCCGCTCGACCAGGTTGCCGGGTGCCAGCAGGTCGGTCTCGCGCGTGCCGGGCGCGGCACCGCGCACATCCACGCCGGCGATCGCGCCATCCGGCACCAGCACCACGCTGCAGCCGGTCGGCCGGCGCGTGTCGGTGAAGTGGCCGACCGCCAGTCCGGCCACGTCGGTGATCGCGCCCGCCGGGCGGGCGGTGGGCTTGGCGCTCAATGCCGCTTGAGTTCGGTCTTGTGCTGGATGACGCGGCCGACCAGGCCGTAGTCGACCGCCTCGTCGGCGGACAACCAGCGGTCGCGTTCGATGTCGCTGAGCACCTGATCGAGCGGACGTCCGGTCTCGCGGGAGATGGTGCGGGCGATGCGCTCGCGTGCCTTGATGATTTCCTGCGCGTGGATGGCGATGTCGGTGGCCTGGCCGCCGGCTCCACCGCTGGGCTGGTGGATCAGGAAGCGGGTGTTGGGCAGGCAGAAGCGACGCTCGCGCGGCACCGCCAGGTACAGGTGGGTGGCGGCGCTGCCCACCCAGCCGGTGCCGATCATGTTCACCGGTGCGGTGATGTACCGGATGATGTCGTGGATGGCGTCGCCGGATTCGAGATGGCCGCCCGGCGAACTCACCAGCATGTCGATGGGGGCGGCCGAGTCGGCGTCCAGGGCGATCAGGCGGCGCGCCACTTCGCTGGCCGACGAGTCGGTGATCGCGCCGAACACCAGCACCGTGCGCGACTTGAACGCCTTCTCCTCGAGGAAGGAGTTGCGTGGCTCGGCGGTGGATGCGGGGATGTCGGATTCGGGGTTTTCCATCTGAAAAGGCTCCTTCGGACCCGCCATCATGCACTGTCGCAGCCGCGATCGGCACGGCCCTTCGACCGCCGGGCAGGCCGCGCGTCGGCCATCCGGAGGTGCGGCACCGTCCTACAGGCGGACCCGACGGTTGGCCGACGGACCCTCAACGCTGTGCTTTAGAGTAATCGCCAGCCAGCTTGCGCTGGCGTCCCTTTTTCAACCCGCCAAGAGGATCCACATGAACAGCGAAACCAGCCAGAATCCATTCCCCACCAGCAGCAGCATGGGCTCGAGCGGCACCGCTGGCAGCGCCGGGGGAAGCGCCATGGGCGGATCGTCGTCGGCCCAGATGGGCGGCACGGCCAGCGGTGATTCGTCCGAGGGCACGGTGCGGCGCATGGCCCAGCGCGCCCACGAGGCCGTCGACCGGCTGGAGCAGACCCTGGGCAGCGGCAGCGAACGCGTGATGGGCATGCAGCAGGAGTACGGCGACTATGCGCGCGAGCAGGTGCGGGACAACCCGCTGGCAGCACTCGGCGTGGCGTTCCTGGCCGGGGTGATCTTCGGCAAGCTGTTCACGCATTGATGCCTGCGGGCGGTGCCATGCCGCCCGGGCCAGCAAGATGGCCTCGCATCCTTACCCGGTGCGAGGCCTTTTGTTGGGCGCGTCAGAACGGCGTGCGGCCGTGCCCGGCGTCCAGTCGACGGTAGGCGCGCGCGCCGAGGTACGTGCCCAGTGCCAGGGCGGCGTAGACGCCCACCAGGGCGGTGTGTGAGAGCCGGTGCTCGAAGCCTGGCGTAAAGCGTGCCGGTGTCATCTTGAAATCCACCAGCGCTGCAACCGCCGTTGTCGCTGCAGCCCCCGCCAGCGAGGGTGGGCGGCCAGGGGTCAGCAGCTGCCGTCCCGCCGCGTACAACGTCGCCCAGAGGATCGAGGCGGCGTGGTGGGTGGCATAGCCGACGCCGGTGTAGCGCAGGGACGGCTCGTCCACGTACAAGGCCTCGGGTTCATGCACCCAGTGGCTCACGGCGTTGAGGGGTGCGGCCATCGAGCCGGTTTCGCGCCGGCCGAACGCGATGAGTGCGGCGGTGGACAGCAGGCTGGCCATCGACCCGGCGACCAAGCCCTCGCGCAACGCGGTGTTCCAGGGGTTCATGGCGGCAGTCTAGGCACGGGCGCTTGCCCGCATGTTTCACCATTGCAAGCGGTAACCGCGTGGCGCGCGCCCTCGACGGCGGCTCGACCATACAGGAGGGGTGGATGCGGGTTCTCATCACCGGGGCGACCGGGTTCATCGGGCGCAGCCTGGCGCAGGCGCTGCTGCGGCAGGGGCATGAGCTCGTCTGCGCGGTGCGCGATCCACGACGACTCGACCTCGGCCCGGGCCGGTGGCAAGCCTTGCAGGCCGACCTGGCCCGGGTGCCGGACCGCGCCTGGTGGCGCGAGCAGCTTGCCGGGGTGGATGCCGTGGTCAACGCGGTCGGCATCATTCGCGAGTCGCCTGCGCAGCCGTTCGACGCGCTGCACCACCGTGCGCCCGCCGAGCTGTTCCGGGCCTGTGTCGATGCCGGCGTGGCGGTCGTGGTGCAGGTGTCCGCGCTGGGTGCCGACGAGCAGGCTCGCAGCCGCTACCACCTGAGCAAGAAGGCTGCCGATGACGTGCTGCGGTCGCTGCCGCTTCGAGGGGCAGTGGTCCAGCCATCGGTGGTGTACGGCGCCGGCGGCGCCAGCACGGCCCTGTTCAACCGCCTCGCGGCTGCGCCCCTGCTGTGGATGCCCGAAGCCGGCCGCATGCACTTGCAGCCGGTCCACCTGCAGGACGTGGTGCAGGGGGTCGTCGCCTTGCTGCAGGCGCCGCCGGCGCGCATCGAGACCATCGCCTTCGTGGGGCCGGAGCAGCTCACCATGGCCGGTTACCTGCGCCGCCTGCGCCGCGCGCTGGGAGTGGCCGGCCCGCTGCCCGTGCTGCCCATGCCGCGCTCGCTGTTCCTGTGGGGTGCGCGGCTGGCGAGCCGCGTGCCCGGCGGCCTGCTGGACGAGGAGACGGCCGGCATGCTGCTGCGCGGCAACTCGGCGCCGGCGCACGGATTGCAGGCGCTGCTGGGCCGCCCCTCCACGCCGGTGCGGCAGTTCGTGCCCGAAGGCCTGCAGGAGCCGCTTCGCACCCAGGCCGTGCTCGGGGTGTGGGTGCCGGTGCTGCGGGTCGCCCTGGCCCTGCTCTGGCTCTGGACCGCGGTCGTCTCGCTGGGGCTTTATCCGGTGCAGGACAGCTACGCACTGCTGGCCCAGGTCGGGATCACCGGCGCCGCCGCACCCGTGGCCCTGTATGGCGCGGCCTTGCTCGACGGCGTGCTGGGCCTGCTGACCCTGGCCTGCCCGGCACGCTGGCGCCGGGCGCTGTGGGCGCTCCAGCTGCTGGTGATCGCCGGCTACACCGCGCTGATCACGCTCTTCCTGCCGGAATACTGGCTCCACCCCTACGGTCCCATCAGCAAGAACCTACCCATCCTCGCGGCCATCGGCCTGCTGTGGGGGCTGGAGCCGCGCCCCACACTTCGCCGGTGATGGAGGGGTACCCGCTCGTCAGCTGGATCCACGTGGTCTCGTCCACCGTGTTGTTCGGCACGGGCGTGGGCTCGGCCTTCTACCTGCTGGTCAGCACGATGCAGCGCGACGTGGCGGTGGTCGCGGCGGTCAGCCGCCAGGTGGTGTGGGCGGATTGGCTGTTCACCACGACCACGGCGGTCCTGCAGCCACTGACCGGGGCCTGGATGGTCCTGCGGCTGGGGCTGCCCTGGTCCACCCCCTGGCTGGCCTGGTCGATCGGGCTGTACGTGCTGGCCATCGCCTGCTGGCTGCCGGTGGTGGGCATCCAGCTTCGCCTGCGCGACCTGGCCGGCGGGGCCGCGGCCACCGGGTCGACGCTGCCGCCGGCGTACTGGCGGCTGTTCGGATGGTGGGTCGGCCTGGGCTTCGTGGCCTTCTTCGCCTTCCTGATGATCTTCTGGTTGATGGTGACGAAGAACCTGCCTTGGGCTTGATGCGATGAACACAGTGCCTTGCCTGGACTGCCTCGTGATCGGTGGCGGGCCTGCTGGCCTGACCGCGGCCGTGTACCTGGCGCGCTACCGCCGCACGGTGCAGGTGGTGGACGCCGGCGAGAGCCGGCTGAACAAGATCCCGCGCACGCGCAACGTGCTGGGCTTTCCCGACGGCATCGACGGGCCGTCGTTGCTCGACCGGCTGCGCCAGCACGCGGCACGCTACGGCATCGAGCCCTGGTGCGCGCGGGCGACGGCGCTCGAGCGTGATGCGCAAGGCTTTTTCGTGGCGACCGTCGACGGCCGGGAGGTGTCCGCGCGCACGGTCATCCTGTGCACGGGCGCACAGGACGTCGAACCCGGGATCGACGGATGGCGCGAAGGCCTGCAGCGCGGGCAGGTCCGCTACTGCCCGGTCTGCGACGGGTTCGAGACCCAGCACCAGCGGGTGGCGGTGCTGGGGCGCGAGGGCCACGGGCTGCGCGAGGCGATCTTCGTGGCCGGCTTCGACAACGAGGTGACGTGGCTGTCGATGGGCTCGCGCCGCGAAGTGGGCGCCGATGAGCTGCGTCGCCTGGCGGACTGCGGCGTGCGGATCGCCAATGGTGTGCCGCGCGAGATCCGCTGCCTGACCGAGCAGGGCGTCACCGTCACCATGGAGGACGGCGCCTCCTTGACCTTCGACGTGCTGTACCCGGCGCTGGGCCTGCGGCACATCGCCGACCTGGCCACCGCCTTGGGCGCCCGCGCGGCCGCGGACGGCCAGCTGGAGGTGGACGAGCACCTGCAGACGGCGGTGCCCGGGCTCTACGCCGCCGGCGACGTGGCCCACGGCCTGAACCAGATCAACGTGGCGGCAGGCCACGCCGCCATCGCGGCGACGGCGGTTCACAACAGCCTGATGCGGTAGCGCGCGCCGCGCTGTCGCCCATGTCGACCATCAGCGGCGAATCGAGGGCCTGCGCCAACGTGGTCCGGGAATGGATCACCACCTGCAGGTGCCCAGGCGGTGATCGACGAGGGCACCTGACAGCATTCGCGCGATCTCCCACCTCGGCAGGAGGTTTCTCGGCTTGGCCGTCAGTCTTCACCAGTAAAACCGGCGGTCCTGAATCGGAGGGAGAGAACTGAGATGGAGAGATGGCGCGCGTTCATTCCTGGGCGCCCGGGGGGCACGTCGCCCCCGGGGGGCCGCAAGTCCCTGCTGTCGGGGCCCGTGGTCCTCACGGTCCTGATCTCGGCGTGGGGCATCGGACTGCTCTCCGCCGGAGCCGATCCGTGGCCGGCCGAGTCGCACGATCGCTGGGACATGCTGTGCCCGGATTGCGGCACGGTCGAAATGGTGGCCAACCTGCGTGAGCCCAATGGGCCAGGCCGGGCCTGGCGCATCTACGTGCGCATGTCCAGCGGCACGCTGCGCCAGATGGTCCAGGACGCGGCGTTCGAGCCCGGACAGCGTGTCGTCGTCGAAGGCAAGCACATCCGTCGCGTGGGCGAGCCCTGGCTGCGCTAGCGCCGCCAGCCGCTCTGTTACATCACGCTTCACCGCCATGCGGCGGGTGCCAAGGTCGGGGTAACCTGCGGCAGCCGCAGGCGCCCCCGCGCCTGCATTGCTTGAAGGCCGCCGCCCATGCCAGCCAGGCTCCCCACAACAAGAACCGGTGCCGCCCTGCCACGCGAGGCGCTGGCTGATCGCCTGCAGAACGTGCGGGCCTGGACGCTCGGGCTCACGGCCCCGCTTTCTGCCGAGGACCAGTGCGTCCAGTCCATGCCGGACGCGAGTCCGGCCAAGTGGCACCTCGCGCACACCAGCTGGTTTTTCGAGGCGATGGTGCTGGTGCCCCATCTGCCTGGCTACCAGCCGTGCGACCCGCGGTTCTTCCATCTCTTCAATTCTTATTACGAAGCCCTGGGCACCCGGCATCCGCGGCCGCAGCGCGGACTGATCACCCGTCCGGACCTGGCCACCGTCCACGCCTACCGCGCTCATGTGGACCGGGCGCTCGAGGGGTTCATCGCCGCGGGCGATGCGGCGGCCTGGGAGGCGGCGGCAGGCCTGGTGGAACTGGGGCTGCACCATGAGCAGCAGCACCAGGAGCTGATCGTCACCGACATGCTGCACGCCTTGTCCTGCAATCCCTTGTTCCCTGCGTACGGCGCGGGCGTGCCGCTGCCGCCGGCTCCTTCGTCGTCGTCGCGTTCGCCCTTGCACTGGTTGCGCGTGGATGGCGGGGTGCGGTCGATCGGCCATGGCGGCGCCGGCTTTGCGTTCGACAACGAGGGGCCGCGCCACGAGGTGCTGCTGCGACCCTTCGAGCTGGCGCACCGGCTGGTCACCTGCGGCGAATGGCTGGCCTTCATCGAGGACGGCGGCTATGCCCGACCGACGCTGTGGCTGTCCGACGGCTGGGCGCAGGTGCAGGCGCAAGGCTGGCGCGCGCCGGCTTACTGGACCGGCGGCCCCGGTGACGGCTGGCAGGTGTTCGGGCTGAAGGGCTTGCGGCCGCTGGACCTGGCCGCTCCGGTCATGCACCTGAGCTTCTTCGAGGCCGCGGCCTTCGCCGAGTGGTCCGGCGCGCGGCTGCCCACCGAGTTCGAATGGGAGGCGGCCCACGGCACGCCGGGGCTGGAGCAGATGACCGGAACGGCCTGGCAGTGGACGCGCTCCTCCTATGACCCGTACCCGGGCTTTCGCACCCCCGAGGGGGCGGTGGGCGAGTACAACGGCAAGTTCATGATCGGCCAGGTCGTGCTGCGCGGAAGCAGCTTCGCCACCCCTTCGGGGCATGCGCGGCCGACCTACCGCAATTTCTTCCCGCCGGCCGCGCGCTGGCAGTTCACGGGGCTGCGCCTGGCCCGGGAGGTGTCCTGATGATTCGATCCGCTTCACCTGTGCGCGAGCAGGCTGCCCCTACCGCAACCCCGGCCCTGGAGACCAGCGCGTTCGGACGTGACCTGCTGCGCGCCTTCAGCGTGCGACCGCGCGAGATCTCGCCCAAGTACTTCTATGACGCCGAGGGATCTCGCCTGTTCGACCGCATCTGCGACTTGCCCGAGTACTATCCCACGCGCTGTGAGCGCGAGGTCCTCGGCCGGCATGCCGGCGACATCGCCGGCGAACTCGGCGCCGATGTCGAGATCGTGGAGTTCGGTGCGGGCTCCTGCGAGAAGGTGCGGTTGCTGCTCGATGCCTTGCAGCGGCCGCGCCGATTCCGCCCGATCGACATCTCGGCCGAACACCTCGACGCGGCGGCGGCGGGATTGCGGCGCGACTACCCCGGCCTGGACGTGCAGCCGATGGCCGCCGACTACACGCGCCGCCTGCTGCTGCCGGCGCCCGAGCCGGGCGTGCGGCGGGTCGGCTTCTTTCCGGGCTCGACCATCGGCAACTTCACGCCGCGCGAGGCGCTGGCCTTCATGCGCATGGCCGCCCAGGTGTTGCGGGGAGGCGGGTTGCTGCTCGGGGCCGATCTGGTGAAGGCGCCCGAGGTGCTGCACGCGGCCTACAACGACTCCCAAGGCGTCACCGCCGCCTTCAACCTGAACCTGCTGGCGCGGGCCAACCGGGAGCTGGGCACGCGCTTCGACCTCGAGGCCTTCGATCACGCGGCGTTCTACAACGCCCCGCTGCAACGCATCGAGATGCACCTGGCCAGCCGGCGCGAGCAGGAGGTGACGCTGGGCGAGCGCCGCTTCACCCTGCGGGAAGGCGAGACCCTGCACACCGAGAATTCGCATAAGTTCACGCCCGAGCGCCTGCGCCTGCTGGCGATGCGGGCAGGGTTCAGGCCGGGTCCGATCTGGTTCGACCGTCGCCGCTGGTTCTGTGTGCAGTGGATGATGAGTTGACCGCCGCCGCGGCGGCCTGAGGGCCCTTGCGTGGCCATGTCGGTTGGAGAATTGGAATGAAAGCAACCTGGAACGGCGCGGTGATCGCGCAGAGCGACGATACGGTGGTTGTCGAAGGCAACCATTACTTCCCCGAGTCCGCCCTGGACCGCCAGTACATCACCTTCAGCAACCACAAGACCACCTGTGGCTGGAAAGGGCAGGCGAGCTATTACTCGCTGCTGGTCGACGGTGAGCTCAATGCCGACGCTGCCTGGTACTACGCCGATCCCAAGCCGGAGGCCGACATGGTGCGGGGCCGGGTGGCGTTCTGGAAGGGCGTGAAGGTCGAGCCCTGACCAGGGGGCGCGGGCCGCTGCGCTAAGCTCGCGCGATGAGTCTCGCCGCGCCCCTGACCCTCCTTGAGAACCTCGATTCGCAACTGGCCGAGCATGGCTTCGCCGTGCTCGCGCCGGCCGAGGTGGCGCGGCTGGTGGGTGGTCCACTCGACGACCTGCAGCGATGGGCCGGCGACTGGGCCGATCTGCCGCCGGACAACTACCTCAAGGACGGCGGGCGTTATCGCCGCCGCCGCCACGCCAGCTACGTGCTGGACGCCGGCGAGGTCCGACTGGCGCCGCACCGGGCGCACTGGCAGCCGGTGGAATACAACGCGCTGCACGGTGGCATGGAGCGCTGGTTCGAGCCCATGACGCCGGCCGTCACGGCCACGCCGGCCTGGCCGTTGCTGCTGCGCGGACTGGCCCGGCACGCGTCCCGGCTCAAGGGCGAGCAGCCCTGGTATCTCGAGGCGCACCAGTTCCGCATCGACACCGCCGGCGGCATTGGCCGGCCGACCCCGGAAGGAGCCCACCGCGACGGCGTGGACCTGGTCGCCGTCTTCCTGGTGGCAAGGCACGGCATCAAGGGCGGGGAGACGCGCATCTTCGAGGCCGAGGGTCCTGCGGGCCTGCGCTTCACCCTCGCCGAGCCCTGGAGCCTGCTGCTGCTGGACGACGAGCGCGTGATCCACGAGACCACGCCCATCCAGCCGCTGGGCAAGGAGGGTGGTTACCGCGACACGCTGGTGGTGACACTGCGCTCGGGCGGCTTCCAGGGGCCGGGCCGCTGAACCTGCGCCGCAAGGCGGTTCAGGCCCTCACATCGGCCACGGGCTGGCTGCCGAAGTCGGGCCGTGCCAGGAACTCGAGCACGCGGGCGGCGGCATCGTCCGGTGCGGTGAGCACGCCCTGCTGCTTCAATCCCACGAACCCCTGCCGGTCCGGAAAGGCGTTCACGTCGGCGCTGCGCAACTGCACCTGCATGTCGGTGTCGATCACGCCCGGTGCCAGCGAGCAGACGCGGGCGCCATTCGAGCTGCGCGCCTCCTCCAGGGCCAGGCACCGGGTAAAGTGGTCCATGCCGGCCTTGGCCGCGCAGTAGGTGGCCTGCGATCCCATCGCGCGGCGGCCCAGCCCGGACGAGATGTTGAGCACCTTGCGCGGAACGGCCCAGGCGGCCGTGGCCCGCAGGAAGGCGCTGGTCAGCAGCAGCGGGGCTTCGAGGTCGACGCGCAAGGCGTCGCTCAGCTCGCGGATCGGAATCTCGGCCAGTGGCGCCGCCGGCGGAATGACGGCCGCGTTGTTGATCAAGGTGATGCTGGCCAGCCCGGCATCGCCGCGCTGCATCAGCCAGCCTTCCAGCCGGGCGGCGACGGCATCCGGGCGCGCCAGGTCGTGCGCCCACTGCTCGCAGCGCACCCCGAGGGCGGTGGCCTCGGCCTCGAGCTCGGGACGGGGGTGGCGGGCGATGCAAAGCAGCTCGTGCTTCGAGTGCAGCAGCTGCCGGGCCATGGCGAAGCCCAACCCGCGCGAGGCACCGGTGATGAGGGTGAGGGGTTGGCCGCCCACGACTCAGGCTTCCACCACGATCGGGAACTGCGCCTGCACGCCGCCGTCGGGTGCCGGCCGGAACGGCACCGTCACCAGTTCGCGCGCCTGCGGCGACAGCCGCTGCCACAGGCCGTCGCGTGCGTTGCGCGGTTCGCCCTGCACATACAGCTGGGTCGTGAGCAGCTCGCGCCGATCCAGCCGCACCTTCACGTGGATGTGCGGTGTCCGCCCGCTGTACGGTGCGGGCCGCAGCGTGCGAAAACGGTAGCGGCCATCGCGGCCGACCTGCACCTGCCCGAAGCCCTGGAAGCTCGGATCGGCGCGGCCGGAGTCGCCCGGATGGTGGTAGTGCCCGTCCTGGTCGCACTGCCAGATCTCGACTACCGCGCCCGCCACGGGCCGGCCCTCCGGATCGGTCACCTGGCCGTCCAGCCAGGCGGGCTGCCCGGCGGTGTAGCGGCGTGAGCCGGTCTGCAACAGGTCGAAGTCACGGTCCTCGGGCAGGCGGATCGGATAGAACGGCCCTTCGGCCTGCGCCGGCGTGAGCGGCCGGGTGGCGGCGCGCGCACGCGGGTGCAGCAGCAGGACGGCGGGGGCCGCCACCAGGGCGGCGACGACGGCTCGGCGTGGGTGGGTGTTCATGGGGCCTCGCTGGGGATGACGACGATGGGACTCGGGCGGCGGCGCGGCGGTTCCGACTCCGCTCAGAAAGGGGCGGGCGACTGCCAGCGGTGCCGCTCGCCGGTGACGGGGTGCCGCAGCTCGAGTGCCTGCGCGTGCAGCAGCAGCCGTGTGGCGGGCGGGGTGGACGCGCCGTACAGCGCATCGCCCAGGATGGGGTGGCCGATGGCCTGGAGGTGCACCCGCAACTGATGCGTGCGCCCCGTCAGCGGCTGCAACTCGAGCCGCGTGCGGTCCTGCAGGGCCTGCAGGATGCGCCAGCGGGTCCGGCTCGGCCTGCCGTTCTCGTGGTCGACCTGCTGGCGCGGCCTGCGCGGCCAGTCGGCGGCCAGGGGCAGGTCGATCTCGGCCCAACCGTCCGCATCGGTCGCGGCCGCAGCCGGCACGCGGCCGGCGACGACGGCCACGTAGTGCTTGCCCACCTGCCGGGACTCGAAGGCGCGGCTGAAGGCACGCTGCATCGACTCGCCGCGTGCCATCAGCAGCAGGCCCGAGGTGGCCATGTCCAGGCGGTGGACGATGCGCGCGTCGGGCCACTGCCGCAGCGCCCTGGCTGAGAGGCAATCCTGCTTGTCGGGGCCGCGGCCCGGCACCGAGAGCAGCCCTTCGGGCTTGTCCAGGACCACGCACCAGCGGTCTTCGTGGAGGGGCTCCACCGGCTCGGCCGCGGTCGGGGCCGGCAGTACACTGCCTGCCGCTTCGCAATCCGCCAGAAGCATTCCACGGGAAAGATTGGCAACCATGTTCTTCGGCAAGCTGCTACCGCGCGAAGGCAATTTTTTCGACCTGTTCAACCAGCATGCCGAGCGAATCGTCGAGGCAGGGCGCGCGTTCTCGCAGCTGGTGAACCACTATAGCGACAGCCGGCTGCGCGAACAGTACGACCGCGAGGTCGGTGAGGCCGAGCGTGCGGCCGACCGGGTGACCCACGAAGTCAACCGGCAGATCCACCGCACCTTCATCACGCCCATCGATCGCGACCAGATCCACCAGTTGATCAACGCCATGGATGACGTGGCCGACCTGCTGCAGGACGCGGCCGAGACCATGGCTCTGTACGACCTTCGGTCCGTGAACCAGGAGATCCACCAGCTCACCGACCTGGCCGTGCGCTGCTGCGAGAGGGTCAAGGACGCGGTGGCCCTGATCGGCAAGCTGGCGGACGGACCCACGGCCGAGGCCGCCCTCAAGACCTGCGAGGAAATCGACCGGCTCGAATCGGACGCCGACCGGGTGATGCGCAGCGCGATGAGCCGGCTGTTCCGGGAAGAGCCCGACGTGCGGGAAGTGCTCAAGCTCAAAGCGGTGTACGAACTGCTCGAGGCGGTCACGGACCGCTGTGAGGACGTGGCCAACCTGATCGAGGGCATCGTCCTCGAGCATTCTTGAGGCCCCCCGAAAGCGGCCTGCGGCCGCTCTCCCTCCCAGGGGGGGGCGCAACCGGCGGCCCGGCCAAGCCGGTTCCGCGGTTGCCCTGGAACGGCGGCCGCCGCGCGGCGCCTTCGCGGCGCGGGTGCGCGAGCACCCCGTCGGTCGGGCTGCCGCTTCACGGTGGCTCGTGACGTAAGCACTTTGGACAACTGATCAACGATGGATACCGCAACTGCTACCCAGGCGGCGCTGTGGGTCGTGCTCCTGCTGGTGGCACTGGCGCTGGCCTTTGATTTCATGAACGGCTTCCACGACGCGGCGAACTCGATCGCCACGGTCGTGTCCACCGGCGTCCTGCGCCCGGGGCAGGCCGTGGTCTTCGCGGCGTTCTTCAACTTCGTCGCGATCTTCGTGTTCCACCTGAGCGTGGCCGCCACCGTGGGCAAGGGAATCGTGCTGCCGCAGGTGGTGGACACGCACGTGGTGTTCGGCGCGCTGGTCGGTGCGATCACCTGGAACCTGGTCACCTGGTACTACGGCATCCCTAGCAGTTCCTCGCACGCGCTGATCGGCGGCATCGTGGGCGCGGTGATCGCCAAGGCGGGCACCAGTGCACTGATCATGTCGGGCATCGGCAAGACCGTGCTGTTCATCCTCTTGTCTCCCGCGCTCGGCTTCACGCTCGGCTCTCTGATGATGGTGCTGGTGTCGCGCCTGTTCCGCCGCGCGCCTCCGCGCAAGGTCGATCGCTGGTCGCGGCGACTGCAGCTGGTGTCCGCCAGCGCGTACAGCCTGGGGCACGGCGGAAACGATGCGCAGAAGACGATCGGCATCATCTGGCTGTTGCTGATCGCCACGGGATACACCGCGGCCGGCGCCGCCTCGCCGCCGGCCTGGGTCATCGTGAGCTGCTATGTGGCCATCGCCCTGGGCACGCTGTTCGGCGGCTGGCGCATCGTGCGGACCATGGGCCAGAAGATCACCAAGCTCAAGCCCGTCGGGGGCTTCTGCGCCGAATCGGGCGGGGCCATCACCCTGTTCCTGGCCACCTCGCTGGGCATCCCGGTGTCCACCACGCACACCATCACCGGCGCCATCGTCGGCGTGGGATCGACGCGCCGCGCCAGCGCCGTGCGCTGGGGCGTCGCGGGCAGCATCGTCTGGGCCTGGATCCTCACCATCCCGGCCAGCGCCCTGGTGGCCGCGGCGGCCTATTGGCTGAGCATGCTGCTCTACTGAGAGATCTTCCGGCCTTCTTCGATCTGGTATTCGAAGTAGCGCTGGAAGCTGAAGGCGATGCTGGCCATCAGCACCCCCGTGCCGATCAACAGGGCGGCGACCACCGCGCCGATGGTCAGCCAGTTCGTGCCGCCCGCAGGCGCCTCGGGGTCGGCGCCGGGGTTGAAGCGGCCGTTCCAGGCTTCCCGGGACATCAGCCCATAGATGATGGCGTTGAGGGCGCAGCCCGCGATGGTGAAGCCCAGCAGCGGCACCAGCAGCCAGCTCAGCACATCATCCTGGCCGAACGCCTGCACGCGCTGGATGCCGTAGAGCCCGAGCGCCGTCGGCATCGGAAGCATCCACCCGAGCAGGTCGCCCAGGCCGCGCAGATAGAAGCGGTGCAGGCCCAGCGGCCCACCCAGGAATGTGAGCCAGGTGGCGAATGTCTTGTTCTTCATTTGGAGCGTTCGTGGTCGGGCACTGCGGCCGGCCGCGGGATGCGGCCGGATCTCTCGCAGATGCTCATGAAATTGGCAGGGCTATAATCGCCGGCTTTCCAACGTGTGGCTGGCCGGGTGGCCGTGTCGCGTGTCTCAACGATGGAAGAACCCTCCGGGCCTGGCGGGTCGCCGGTGTCGCATGAGCCGAACCTGTCGCAATCGCTGAGCCTGCACCCAAGGATAAATCATGGTCGTGATCCGACTCTCCCGCAGCGGCGCCAAGCACCGCCCGTTCTTCAACATCGTCGTGGCCGACAAGCGCGTCCGCCGCGATGGCCGCTTCATCGAGCGCATCGGCTTCTACAACCCGACCGCCAAGGAAGGCGTCGAAGGCCTGCGCCTTCAGCAGGACCGCCTGACCTACTGGACCGGCGTCGGTGCCCAGCCCTCGCCCACGGTGGAGCGGCTGATCAAGCAAGCCGCCAAGGCCCAACCGGCCGCCGCTCCCGCGGCTGCCTGATCCGGTTGCCGCAGCCCCCCGGATGAGCCTGCCGCTGGAAGCCGCGGAACTGCCCGCGGACGCCATTGAAGTCGGGCGCATCCTTGATGCCTGGGGCATCAAGGGCTGGATCAAGGTCCTGCCCCACAGCGCTTCCCCGGAGGCGCTTTTTTCTTCCCGCCGCTGGTACCTGCAGCCTTCTGAACGGGGGGCGCCCGCCTTCCAGGGCACGGTCCTGCTGCGCGTTCGCGAGGCACGGGAGCACTCCGACAGTGTGGTCGCATCGGTCCACGACATCGACGACCGCAGCGCAGCCGAAGCGCTCAAGGGCGCGCGCATCTTCATTCCCCGATCGAGTTTCCCGACTGCCGGCGACGACGAGTACTACTGGGTCGATCTGATCGGCCTGCAGGTGTTCAATCGCGAAGGGCAGGTGCTCGGCCGGGTCAAGGACTTGATGGCAACCGGCCCGCAGACGGTGCTGGTGCTGTCCCATGAAGAAGCCGGCGAGGCGCTCGAGCGCATGATCCCCTTCGTGTCGGCCTATGTCGATTCGGTCGACGTGCCCGGCGGGCGCATCACCGTCGACTGGCAAGCCGATTACTGAACCGGCGATCGATGAACCGCCGCTTGGCCATGTAGCGGGCGATCCATGCGCTTCGATCTCATCACGCTCTTTCCCGAGTTGTTCACTGCCTTCCTGCAGTGTGGGGTGACCCGGCGCGCCTACGAATCGCGCCAGGTCGACGTGCGCCTGTGGAACCCGCGTGACTTCGCCGAAGGCCCGTATCGCCGCGTCGATGACCGGCCCTTCGGGGGTGGCCCGGGCATGGTCATGCTTGCCGAGCCACTCGCCCGCTGCGTGACAGCCATACGCGCCGAGCGGTCGGACGGCGCGCCGCTCGTGCTGTTTTCGCCGACGGGCGAGCGCATCGACCACGCGCGGGTCGAGCGCGAGGCCAGCGGCCCAGGGGCGATCCTGCTGTGCGGCCGTTACGAGGGCGTCGACCAGCGCTTCGTCGACAGCCATGTCGACCTGCAGCTGAGCCTCGGCGACTTCGTGCTCTCGGGCGGTGAAGTGGCCGCCATGGCCCTGCTCGACGCGGTGGCGCGGCTGCAGCCCGGCGTGCTGGGCGATGCCGGCAGCCACGAGTCCGACAGCTTCAATCCCGCGCTGGATGGCTTGCTCGACTGTCCGCACTACACGCGGCCAGAAGACTGGCGCGGCCAGCGGGTGCCGGCCGAACTGCTCTCCGGACACCACGCGCAGATCGATCGCTGGCGGCGGGAGCGCCGCCTCGAAGTCACCGCGCGCCTGCGGCCGGACCTGATCGAAGCCGCCCGCGCGGCAGGGCGCTTGGCACCGCAGGACGAGCGCTTTTTGCGCCAGCTATAATCGCGGGCTTTTCGGCGATCCTCTATCCGGCCGCCTCGGCCCACAGGCACAGCGCCTGTGCAGGCAGGGGCCTTTAGTGCAGCGCGGACACGATCGACAAGGACTTTCCATGAACCTGATCCAGACCCTCGAGCAAGAAGAGATTGCTCGCCTCACCGAGAAATCGGGCAAGAAGATTCCCGCTTTCTCACCCGGCGACACCGTGGTGGTCAGCGTGAACGTCGTCGAAGGCACCCGCAAGCGGGTGCAGGCCTACGAAGGCGTCGTCATCGCCAAGCGCAATCGCGGTCTCAACAGCGGCTTCACCGTCCGCAAGATCTCCAGCGGCGAAGGTGTCGAGCGTACCTTCCAGACCTACAGTCCCTTGATCGCCAACATCGAAGTCAAGCGTCGCGGCGATGTGCGTCGCGCCAAGCTCTACTTCCTGCGCGAGCGCAGTGGCAAGTCGGCCCGCATCAAGGAAAAGCTGCCGAGCAAGCTGGCTGTCGCTTCCTGACACCCGCCTGCATCGAGAAGGCCGCCCAGCTTGCGCTGCGGCGGCTTTTTCATGTGCGCCCCGCATGGGCGCACTCCTGCGGTGGAAGTCCCGCCACAAGCTGGTCACTGCGAGGGAAGCGAAGCGCAACTGCATGAGGGCGACCGACTGCGGGGGGAAGCGTGGAGCGTAAATCGCGAGCCGATGAACAAGACCCGCTTGGAAGGCGACTGCGCCCAGGGCGAGCGGGCATGACACCGTGAAGCTCTGGTGATCAAGGGGCGCGGGCGTCAATGCGGCGGCTGTGCGATGAAGGAGTGCGTTCTTGCCTGGGGAGATCTCGCCTTGCGCCTGATAGGGCCTGCCTCGTCTCTCATGACCTCAAACGCTCGAACCGCCCGGTGCGGACCCGCACGCCGGGTGGTGTGGGAGGGGCGGCCGCTACGATAGCGGCCCTCCCATCCCGATTCGTGCATATGCCGATCGATCCCGCGCCTGTTCCTCCTCCCGAATTCGTGCCGCTGAGCAAGCTGCCGAATTTCGACCCGCGCGCCGTGCCGGTCACGGGGATCGATGCGCACCTGCCTCCGGTTCGCCTGGAGGTGCTGCAGCCAGCGGCCTTGCGTGAACGCTTTGTCCGCCCGCCGGCGTGGACCCCCGAGGTGAGGTCGGAGCCGCGTTTCACCGACCGCCAGATCGCACTGGCCGCCGTGCTCGTTCCGGTGGTGTTGCGTGAGCAGCCGATGGTCCTGCTGACCGAGCGCGCCACGCACTTGTCCACGCACTCGGGGCAGATTGCGTTTCCCGGTGGGCGCCGCGACGACACCGACTGCGACGCCGCTGATACGGCCCAGCGGGAAGCGCTCGAAGAGATCGGCCTCGCGCGCGAACACATCGAAGTGATCGGCGAACTGCCGACCTACACCACGGGCACGCGCTTCGTGGTCACGCCAGTGGTGGGACTGATCGCTCCCGACCATCAGCTGGCCCTCAATCCGCACGAGGTGTCGGACGCGTTCGAAGTCCCGCTGGCCTTCCTCATGAACCCTGCGCACCACCACCGGCATCGCATCGAGGTGGGCGGCAACTCGCGCGAGTTCTTTTCCATGCCGTACATGCAGGGCTCCGCCGAGCGATTCATCTGGGGCGCGACCGCCGGCATGCTGCGCAACCTCTACCGTTTCCTGGCGGCCTGAGCTTCGCGGCGCGCCGCCCACGGGCGGCGTCCGATTGATGGGCTTGGTCGAAGGGGCCGCTATCATGCCGCGATGAGTTTTTTCGCCATCCTGTTCGCCCTGTTGCTCGAGCAGGTGCGGCCGCTGGCACGGCGGAACATCGTCCATTCGGGGCTGCGCCAGTGGGCACGATGGACCAGCAGCAACTTCGATGCCGGCAAGCCGCACCATGGCTGGGTTTGCTGGGCGCTGGCCGTGCTCGCGCCGGCCGTCCTCGCCTGGTGGGTCCATCTGCTGCTGGTGACTTTCCTGGGCTGGCCCTTCGCCATGATCTGGAGCGTGGCGGTGCTCTACACCACGCTGGGGTTCCGGCAGTTCAGCCACCACTTCACGGCCATTCGCGACGCCCTCGAAGCGGGCGACGAAGCGCAGGCGCGCGAGCATCTGGCCCGGTGGCAGCAGGTGGAGGTCAGCGACCTGCCCCGCAGCGAACTCGTGCGCCACGTCATCGAATTCTCTGTGTTGGCAGCCCATCGGCATGTGTTCGGGGTGTTGGCCTGGTTCTCGGTGCTGGCTGCGCTCGGTTTCGGTCCGGCCGGCGCGGTGCTCTATCGCATGAGTGAATTCGTCACCCGCTACTGGCCGCACCGCAGCCTGCACGAGACCCAGCCCGTGAGCCCGGCCCTGCAATGGGCGAGCGTACGCGCCTGGCACATGATCGACTGGCTGCCGGCGCGACTCACCGCCATCGCCTTCGCCGTGGTGGGGAGTTTCGAGGAGGCGATCGATTGCTGGCGGCACCATGCCCAGCGCTTTCCCAACGACAACGATGGTGTGATCCTGGCCGCCACTTCGGGGGCGGTGAATGTGCGGCTCGGTGGCGGCGCCCTGCGCGCGGCCTTCGTCTCGGCGCCCCTGCCGGCGCTGTCCGCAGCGCCGCCGCCTTCCGGCGTGCTGGACGACAGCGAAAGCACCCCCGGCCGCGAAGCCGAGGTCGGCCACCTGCGCAGCGTGGTCGGGCTGGTCTGGCGGTCCGTGGTCCTGTGGATGGTGCTTCTCGCGCTCTTGACCACGGCCCGACTGCTCGGTTGAACAGCTCCAGCCGCGTTTCTCACCAGCGCGGCGGCTGCGACAACTCGGCCATCAGCTCGCCATAGATCCGATGACGGTTGGGGCTGATGCCCCCGTCGCCTTCCGCTCCCACCGCTTCAAGCACGGCGCAGCCCGGCTCGTGAAGGTGGGTGCAGTTGTAGAAGCGGCACTGGCCCAGGTGCTGCCGCAGATCGGGCATCAGGCTGGCCAGTCGCGCCGGCTCAATGTGGTGCAAGCCGAATTCCTGGAATCCGGGTGAATCGATCAGCGCCGTGCCTTGCGATCGGTCGACCCAGTACCAGGTGGTGCTGGTCGTGGTGTGCCGGCCGGAGTTGAGGGCGCGAGAGATCTCGCCGGTGGCCGCGGTGGCGTCGGGCACCAGCAGGTTGATCAAGGTGCTCTTGCCAGCGCCCGACGGGCCGAGAACCAGGCTCGTCTTGCCGTGGAGCCGGGGCACCAGGTGGTCGCGGTCCACTTCGCGCGACAGCCGCAGCGACAGGGGCATCACGCCATAGTGCATGCGCTGGTAGGGCAACAGCCGTTCCCAGGCCCGCTCGAACGGCTCCACCAAATCGCTTTTGTTCAAGGCGATCAGCGGCGCGATGCCCTCGGCCTCTGCCGCGACCAGCGCGCGGGTCAGCTGGGTTTCGGAGAACTCCGGCTCGGCCGCGATCAGGATCAGCACCAGGTCGAGGTTGGCCGCGAACGACTTGGTGCGGATCTCGTCCTGGCGATAGAAGAGGTTGCGACGCGGCTCGACCTTCTCGATCGTGCCTTCGTCGTGGCTGCCCTGCCAGAGCACCCGGTCGCCGACCACCGCCAGGTTCTTCTTGCCGCGCGGATGGCAGATCAGGCGATCGCCTTCGGGTGTCTCCACCAGCACGTGCCGGCCATGGCTGGCAACCACCAGCCCGGTATCGAGCGTGGCTTTTTCAGCCGCCACGCGGGCTCCTCATGGCAACAGGGCGTCCACCAGCGCGGCGCATTCGAAGTCGGTTTCGGAGATGCCGCCGACGTCGTGCGTGTTGAAGCGCACGACGCAGCGGCTGTAATGCACCGACAAGTCGGGGTGGTGGTCCTGCGCGTTGGCGATGAAGGCCACGGCGTTCACGAACGAGATGGTCTCGTGGTAGTTGGCGAAGGTGTAGGTTTTCTCGATGGCGACCTGGTCGCCGTCGCCGGCCAGCTTCCACCCCGGAGCGGTGATCAGCCGCGTGACCACCTCGGTGGGCCGCAGCGCGCGTCGCGGCACTTGCGACCAGTCCTTCTTCCTGAGCATGGAATTCGTCATGCGGCACCCCCGAGTCGTTCCAGCCGCTGCGTGGCCGGTGGGTGGGAATAGTAGAACGAAACGAAAACCGGGTCGGGCGTGAGCGTGGAGGCGTTGTCCTGGTGCAGTTTCAGGAGCGCGGACCCGAGTTCGCGCGCATCGGCATGGGCCGCGGCGAAGGCATCGGCTTCGAATTCGTGCTTGCGTGAGAGGCGCGAGAACACCGGCGACACGAAGAAGCTGAAGACCGGCACCACCATGAGGAACAGCAGCAAGGCCAGCGCGTCGTTCGCGCCGTCGAGGTTGGGCCGCACACCCAGGCCCAGGTAGAACCAGGTCTGGGTGGACAGCCACCCCAGCAGGGCGAAGCCCGCCAGGCTGATCGCGAGCATGCCGGCAATGCGCTTGAGGATGTGCTTGAGCTTGAAGTGGCCGAGTTCATGCGCCAGCACGGCCTCGACCTCACCCGGCGTGAGCTTGGCCAGCAGCGTGTCGAAGAACACAACCCGCTTGGCCGCGCCGAAGCCGGTGAAGTAGGCGTTGCCGTGGGCGCTGCGGCGGCTGCCGTCCATCACGAACAGCCCCTTGGCGGCGAAGCCGCATCGCTGCATCAGCGCCGTCACGCGCGCCTTGATCGCCTCGTCCTCCACCGGCTTGAACTGGTTGAACAGCGGCGCGATGAAGGTCGGGTAGATCACCAGCAGCAGCAGGTTGAACCCCATCCACACGGCCCAGGCCCAGACCCACCACCACGGCCCTGCTGCGCCCATCAGCCACAGGATCAGGGCGACCACCGGCAACCCGATCACCGCGCCGACCAGCGTGGCCTTGACCAGGTCGGTGAGCCACAGTCGCCGCGTCATGCGGTTGAAGCCGAAGCGCTCTTCGAGCACGAAGGTCTGGTACAGGGAGAAGGGCAGGTCCAGCACGCCCGAGATGATCGCGAACGATGCGACCAGGGCCAATTGCTGCAGCATGCCGGGGCCGATGGCCGCGACCCATGCCCGGTTCAACAGGTCCAGCCCGCCCAGCAGGGTCCATCCGAGCAGCACGGCAGCGGCGAAGGCGGTCTGCAGCAATCCGAGTCGCGACTTGGCGATCGTGTAGTCGGCCGCCTTCTGGTGCGAGGACAAGGACACGGTGCCGGCGAAAGCGGCGGGTACGTCATCGCGGTGCCGGGCGACGTGGCGAATCTGTCGGCTGGAGAGCCAGAACCTCAGCACCAGGCCCAGCAGCAGGGCCGCGGAGAACGCGAGGGTCAGGAGCAGCGGGGCGTTCATCCGGCCGAGTGTAGCCAGCCGCCCGCGTGCCGCAGGCGGGTACGTGACAATCGCCCGATGACCGACAGCGCCGACAGCACATCCCCCGTTTCCCTGGCACGTGACGACAAGAACCTCATCTGGCTCGACTGTGAGATGACAGGCCTCAACCCGGAGGTCGACCGCATCATCGAGATCGCCGTCGTGGTGACCGGCCCGACGCTGGAGCCTCGCATCGAGGGCCCGGTGCTGGCCATCCACCAGAGCGACGAATTGCTCGACGGCATGGATGCGTGGAACAAGAGCACGCACGGCAAGAGCGGACTGATCGACCGGGTCAAGGCCTCCACCGTGTCGGAGGCCCAGGCCGAAGCCGAGATCCTGGAATTCCTGGCGCGCTACGTGCCCAAGAACGCCAGCCCGATGTGCGGCAACAGCATCGGCCAGGATCGCCGCTTCCTGGTCAAGTACATGCCTCAGCTGGAGGCATTCTTCCATTACCGCAACCTCGACGTGAGCACGCTCAAGGAGCTTGCCCGCCGCTGGCGCCCGCAGGTCTGCGAAGGCTTCAAGAAGCAGCAGGCGCACACGGCACTGGCCGACGCTCACGAATCCATCGACGAGCTGGTGCACTACCGCGAACATTTCCTGCGCCTGGAGTAGCCGCAAGCAACCCGCGGGCAAACCCGCATGCCATAATCGCGGGCTTCGCCGCAAATTCATCGCGGCACTCTTGCATCACCTTCATGCACGGGCTCAAGAAGAAGCGGGCACATCGCCCGTCGCTTCTCTCCGATTGAGCCAGCAGCCCCTTTCGGGTTGCGAAGTCGTTTGATGGTTGGTGTTTTCTAAACCATTGAATGACGTCCGCTTTCTATCCGGAAGCGGATGCACGGGAAATCCATGACCGACACGTTTGACGTGCAGGGCGAGTTCGCGCCTGCCGATTCCATTGCCATCACCGCCGACGCGCCCCTCGCGCCCAACGGCTTCATCCGTCTGGGCCTCGCGCCCGAACTCATCCGCGCCGTCGAAGACCTGGGCTTCACCCAGCCGACGTCCGTGCAGGACCAGGTCATCCCCATGGCCATGGACAACTCCGCCGAAGGCGAGTCGTCCCGCTTCATCGACCTGATGGTCTCCAGCCAGACCGGCAGCGGCAAGACCGCGGCCTTCCTGCTGCCGGTGCTGCACACGCTGCTCCAGCTCCAGGCCGAGTCCGACGAGCGCGAGCGCGCCGAGGAAAAGCGGCTGGCCGACGAGGCCACCGCCCGTGGCGAGCCGGCTCCCAAGCGCAAGCGCCGCAACCCCACCGATCCGCGCAACTTCAAGGCCGCCACGCCCGGCGCCCTGGTGCTGTGCCCCACGCGCGAGCTGGCGCAGCAGGTGGCCCACGATGCCATCGACCTGGTGCGCCATTGCAAGGGCCTGCGCATCGCCAACGTGGTCGGCGGCATGCCCTACCAGCTGCAGATCGCGCGCCTGCAGAACGCCAACCTGGTGGTGGCCACTCCCGGTCGCCTGCTCGATCTGCAGCGTTCGCAGCAGATCAAGCTGGACCAGGTCAAGTTCCTGGTGGTCGACGAGGCCGACCGCATGCTCGACCTCGGCTTTGCGGACGACCTGGCCGAAGTCAACCAGCTCACCATCGAGCGTCACCAGACCATGATGTTCAGCGCCACCTTCGCGCCGCGCATCCAGCAGCTGGCGTCTCGCGTGATGCGCGAGCCACAGAAGGTGCAGATCGACTCCCCGCAGGAGAAGCACGCCAACATCAAGCAGGTGCTGTTCTGGGCCGACAACGCCCAGCACAAGCGCAAGATGCTGGACCACTGGCTGCGCGACACCAGCATCGACCAGGCGATCGTGTTCGCCAGCACCCAGGTCGAATGCGACGGGCTGGCCAACGACCTGCAGCAGGAAGGCTTTTCGGCCGTCGCGCTGCACGGCGCGCTGAGCCAGGGCCTTCGCAACCGCCGGCTCTCGGCTCTGCGCAACGGACAGGTGCAGATCCTCGTGGCGACCGACGTGGCCGCGCGTGGCATCGACGTGCCCACCATCACGCACGTGTTCAACTTCGGGCTGCCGATGAAGAGCGAGGACTACACCCACCGCATCGGCCGTACCGGCCGGGCAGGGCGCGATGGCCTGGCAGTCACCTTCGCCGAGTTCCGCGACCGCTTCCGCATCTTCGATATCGAGGGCTACACCAAGCAGCCGTTCAAGGCTGATGTCATTCCCGGGCTGGAGCCCACGCAGCGCCCGCCGCGCGCGCCCCAGCCCGGTGGCGGGTTCGGCGGCCGTCCGGGCCGAGCGGGCGGTGGCCGAAGCGGCCCCGGCCGCGCCGAGTACGGTCGCAAGGCCGGCTTCGGCGACTTCGGCCGCGACCGTCGCGACGAGCAGCGCGCCACGCCGTGGGAAAAGCCGCCCGCCGGCGGCGGCTTCGGCCGACCCGAGCCGCGTGGCGACTTCGCCCGCCCGGGCACCGGTGGCAAGGTGTTCGTGCCGCGCGACGCCAAGAAGCGCGCGTACAAGCCGGCGCGCTGATCGCGCCCTCGCAGTCGACAAAGCCCCGCTCGCGGGGCTTTGTCGTTGGCGGGTGCGAGGTCGTGAAGCGGGATCGCCGCGAGTCGCGCTGGTCGCGCGCGAGACCCGCGCAACTACAATCGGCCGGATGTCGCCCCAGCCATCCTTGCGAATCCGAGCGGTCGCCTACCGCGGATCCGGCCTGCCGCGCGGCTACTTCTGCTCGGTCACTCCGCCTTGATCTTGCACGGGCTCTCATGACCCGTTGAGCGGGCGCGTGCTGCGTCCTGCCTGCTTGCCCTGATCTTCCTTTCTTTCGCCGATGCGCCTTCGCACCGGCCGCCTTGATCATGTCCGTCCAAAGAATTCGCCAGGAGTGGTTCTCCAACGTCCGCAACGACCTGCTCGCTGGCCTCGTCGTCGCCCTCGCACTCATTCCCGAGGCCATCGCTTTTTCGATCATTGCCGGCGTCGATCCCAAGGTCGGCCTGTACGCGTCGTTCTCCATCGCCACGCTCATCGCCTTCGTCGGGGGCCGGCCCGCCATGATCTCGGCCGCCACCGGGGCCATGGCGCTCGTGATGGTCAGCCTGGTCAAGAACCATGGACTGGACTACCTGCTCGCCGCGACCATCCTCACGGGCCTTCTGCAGATGGTGGCCGGTTGGGCGCGGCTCGGTGCGCTGATGCGCTTCGTGTCGCGCTCCGTGGTGACCGGCTTCGTCAACGCACTCGCCATCCTCATCTTCATGGCGCAATTGCCCGAGCTCATCAACGTCACCTGGCACGTCTACGCCGTGACCGCGGCGGGCCTGGCGATCATCTACCTGCTGCCGACCCTCACCCGCGCCGTGCCGTCCCCGCTGGTGGCGATCGTCGTGCTCACGGCCGCGTCCATCGGGCTCGGCCTGGACATCCGCACGGTGGGCGACATGGGCGAGCTGCCCGACAGCCTCCCGATGTTCCTGCTGCCGGACGTTCCGTTCAACTGGAACACGCTGATGGTGATCCTGCCGTACTCGCTGACACTCACCGTGGTCGGGCTGCTCGAGTCGTTGATGACCGCGACCATCGTGGACGATCTCACCGACACCAAAAGCAACAAGAACCGCGAATGCGTCGGCCAGGGCATCGCCAACGTCGCGACCGGCTTCATCGGCGGCATGGCCGGCTGCGCCATGATCGGCCAGTCGGTGATCAACGTGAAGTCAGGCGGCCGCGGCCGGCTGTCCACCCTCACCGCCGGCGTGGTGCTGCTGCTGCTGGTGGTGTTCCTGGGCGAATGGGTCAGCCGGATTCCCATGGCGGCCCTGGTGGCGGTGATGATCATGGTGTCCATCGGCACCTTCAACTGGAGCTCGATCCGCAACCTGCGGGATCACCCCAGAAGCTCCAGCGTGGTGATGCTCGCCACCGTCGCGGTCACCGTTGCCACGCACGACCTCGCCAAGGGCGTGCTGACCGGCGTGCTGCTGTCCGGCTTCTTCTTCGCGCACAAGGTGGGCCAGATCCTCTCCGTGCGCTCGCAGGTGTCCGATGACGGCCGCAGCCGTCACTACCAGGTCATCGGCCAGGTGTTCTTCGCCTCGGCCGAGCGCTTCACCAACGCGTTCGACTACAAGGAGGTGATCGAGGCCGTGCGCATCGACGTGAGCCGGGCGCACTTCTGGGACATCACCGCCGTCAGCGCGCTGGACAAGGCGGTCCTGAAGTTCCGCCGCGAGGGGACGAGCGTGGAAGTGGTGGGCCTGAACGAGGCCAGCGCCACCATGGTCGACCGCTTCGCCGTCCACGACAAGGATGGCGCCGATCTTCTGCTGGGGCATTGAGGGCGATGGCGATGAACAACCGGGATGCCCGAGTCCTCGCCTGCGTCGACCGGTCCCCGTTCGCGGCGGTCGTGGGTGATTACGCCGCATGGGCGGCTCGTCGCACCGGCGTGCCGCTCGAGTTCCTGCATGTGATCGATACGCACGAGGCGCCCGCGGGCCGTGATCACAGCGGCGCCATCGGATTGGACGCGCAGGAGCATCTGCTTCATGAACTCGTCGAGCGCGACGAGGCCCACAGCCGCGCGCAGAGGGAGTCCGGGCGGGTGTTCCTGGGCGAGTTGCGGCAGCGTGCCCTGGCGGCCGGCGTCCGGGAGGTGGACGTCCGCCAACGCAATGGCGTGCTGGCCGAAGCGTTGTCGGAGTTGCAGTCGGGTGTCGGCCTCGTCGTCCTGGGGCGTCGCGGCGCGTCGGCGACCCGAACGGGTCGCGACATGGGACGCAACCTTGAGTGGGCGGTCCGGGCCGTGCAGCGACCGGTGCTCGCCGTGACCGAGGAGTTCCGGGAGCCGAGCCGCGTCCTGCTGGCGTACGACGGCAGCGCCGTCACCCGGCGCGGCGTCGAGAGCATCGCTCGCGGCAAGCTGCTCCAGGGCCTGCCGATCCACGTGCTCATGGCCGGCCAGTCCCGGCGGGCTTCTTCCGTCGACTGGGCAACCCAGACCTTGGTCTCGGCGGGTCTCGAGGTGAGCAGCGCGATCATGGCAGGCGACCCGGAGCGGGTCATCGCGCAGTCCGTCCAGGCGCGTGAGATCGACCTGCTGGTCATGGGCGCGTACACGCACGCGCCGCTTCGCTCGCTGGTCTTCGGCAGCAAGACCACCGACTTGTTGCGCGCGTCGAAGATTCCCGCCTTGCTCTTGCGCTGATGCCTTCCGCGGAGGCCGCAAGTCGGCTTCGCGTCGTGGCGGCCCATGCGGGGCGTGGCCGAGCAGCCGATAAAAGTAGCAAGTGAAACGTTATGCGCGGCCTGCCGTCGCCCGGATCCGGGATGATCGGGCCCATGGAGAGCGCACGCAGCAAGCTGGGCCTGGGTGCTGCGATCGGTGCGGTCGGCGTCCTCGCGTTGCTCGGGCTCGCTGGCTTGGCGGTGGTCTACACGGGTGCCTACAACGTGGCCGCCACCGAGGAGCACCTGTCACTGACCCGCTGGGCCTTCGACACCACCATGCATCGCTCGGTCCGATCGCGCGCGGACGCGATCACGCGTGCCGCGGAAGATGCGACGCCGGCCATGCTCGAGTCCGGCGCGAGCCTCTACAAGTCGACCTGCCAGCACTGCCACGGCGGGCCCGGCGTCGAGCGTGAGGAGTGGGCCGGCGGGATGCGGCCGCGGCCGCCTCACCTGGCCGAAGCGGCGGCCGAGTGGGAGCCGAACGAACTGTTCTGGATCGCCAAGCACGGCATCAGGATGACCGGCATGCCCGCGTTCGGCCCCAGCCACGACGACGAAACGCTCTGGAAAGTGGTCGCGTTCGTCGCGCAGCTGCCGGCGATGACCCCGGAGCGGTATGCCTCGCTGGGGGGTGGCGCGGGCCATGGACACGGCGGTGGCGCGCACGGAAGCCCGGGTGGAATGGCGACCCCGGCACCGGCTCCCGAAGCGGCTTCCCAGGCCGGCTCGCCGGCGCGTTAGGAGGTGCGGATGCAGATGTCCTACTGGCGCTTCGCTGCCATGATCGCGACGTCCACGGTGGTGATGTTCGGCTTGATGTACCTGAACACGTACGCGTGGGAGCAGGTGTTCTGGAGCGAGACCCGCGCCTGGATGGCGCTCGTCATGGGCGCGTCGATGGCGGTGGTCATGCTCGGTTTCATGCTGAACATGTACAAGCGCAAGGGCCTCAACCTCGCGATCTTCGGCGGCTCCGTCGCGGTCTTCGCCGGTGCGCTCTGGCTGGTGCGCAGCCAGGCCAGCGTGGACGACATCGAGTACATGAAGGCGATGATCCCGCACCACTCCATTGCCATCCTCACGAGCAACCGGTCCCAGATCTCCGATCCCCGTGTGAGGAAGCTCGCTGATGAAATCATCGAGGCCCAGGAAAAGGAGATCGCCGAGATGAAGTACCTGATCCGCGATCTGGAGGGGCGCGACTGATGGCGAGCCTGGGCTTGCGCCGGTCCTGCGCCGCCGTCGGTTCCCTGGTGCTCGGCCTGGTGGCCGGCTGCGGCCGGAGCGATGCACCGGACGATGCCCAGGCTCCCGCGCCGCCTGTGGCCCGGGTGCTGTCGGCGTCGCAGGCGCTCGCCGGGGCCGAGATCCGCAAGCTCGACCCGGCCACGCTGGTGCGCGCCGAAATCGTTGCGGCCCTCGGCAATCGCCCGCTGTGCATCTTCCGCTACACCAGCTCGGGCAAGCCCGTGCTGGCGGCGGGCATGGGCGCCGGCAGCGGCCCTGAAGCGGGGGTGGTCAAACTCAACGGGCATCTCGTGCCGCTGCAGCCGGACCCCGACGCCAGGGCGGCGGGAGGCGGATGGGCGCTGGTCGCCGACTCCGTGCGCATCCAGGTGCGGCGCGGCAACGCGAACGCGGCATCGCTGCCGCCCGGTGGTGGCGGGCCGGTCGAGGCGGACCTGGTGTTCCAGGTCGGGGATGTGCTGACCGTCGGCTATGCGGGCTACCTCGAATGCGGGCGCGACGCCGCGGCCGCGCCCCGTGGAACGGGTTCATGAACGCGAAGCCGAAGAGGTAGGTCGACAGCGTCTGCTGCATCTCCACGGGCGTGGCGCCCAGCGATTGCGCGATGCCCGAAAAGGCCGGCAGGTCGGTATCGATCGAGAACGGGCCGACGGTGCCCGGTACGGCCAGCAGCAGGGCCAGGGCCCAGCGCGGACCGCGCCACGGTTGTCGTGCGTCAGGATTCATGGACCCGAACGGGCTTACCCCGGCACATCGGTGCGTACAGTCGCGCGGCGTGTCGTTCCGGACCCGCCCAACGTTCACTGGAGAGCCTGTCGACCATGTATCTCACGCCTTCGCTCAGACCCACCGTCCTGCCTGACGAAGCCGCGCATCCCCATGTGCTGCCGCTCGAAGACGCACCTTCCAGCCGCAGGCCCAGCGTCGATCGGCAGGACGTGTCGCGCCCGTTGAGCCGGCGGGTTTCCGTGTCCCTGGGCTCGTCGGTCGAGTTCGATGCGGAGCGCCAGGTCCTGCCCCGGCCTTCGGTCGGCTTGTATCGCCAGATGCGGCGCCTCGATCCCCACTACGACCGGGGCGTGCGTCGGATGAACTGGCAGAAGTGCGGAGACGGCATCACCAACGCGGCCGCCGCGAGCCTGGCCACCTCGCTGGCCGCGTGGAACCCGGCCATGGGCATCAGCGTGTTTTCCGTGGTGACGGCGGTCGAGACCGGCATCGCGATCTTCACCAACGCGCGCCAGGCCTACGAGCTCGACCTCGCCGAAGCCTACCGGTCGCGCGGGCTTCCGCAGCCCGGCGCGCGCCAGCAGCAGATCGGACGTTCGCTGGCCGCCAGCGGTGGCATCGACACGCTGTCGTCCCTGCTGGTGGTCGCGGGATTGGCGGCAGGCGAGGAGCTCGGCCCCTGGTTCATGTTCGCCATGCTCGCCGCCTACAAGCTGGTGCAGTCCAACAACTCCATGGCGGAAGTCGGCCAGTGGCGCTGCCGCATCCGATCCTCCACGGCCGACATGACGCAGCAGATGCTGCGCAACCACCAGCGCTACGTCGATGCCGTGGAGATGGGCATGACCACCGGCATCTATTCGACCTGCACCATGACCGCCTTCGTCCTGCTGGAACTGCTTCGGGGCCACGACGACGAGTGGTTCAAGTGGGTCGCGGTCAGCGTGGCACTGGCTGGTGGCGTGATGAGCGGCCTGGCCAAGTGGTCCTTCAGCGCGGACGCCGCGCCGGGCTGAGTGTGGCGTCAGCCGAGTTCGAAGGCCGCGCGCAGGGCAGCGCAGAAGGCCGGCGTGCCGCTGACCGTGAGGCTGAGGGTCACGCGCGGCGCCGCCGGCTGCCCGGGCTCCACCCGCAGGCCCGAGGACTCCCATTGCAGCTCCAGCGGTGTCGCCACTTCGCTCACGCCCTGCAGCTCCACGTCCCACTGGCCGCCCTCGTCGAGGCTGCCGCGGGCATGCGCAAACTCGCGCTCGGCCCAGGCCAGCACGCTGGCCACCTCGGCCTGCAGCGCCGGCCATTGAGCCGGCATGGCCGAGGCCATGGCGTCGAAGCTGCCGTTGCCCTCGGCGTCTTCGCTGTAGTCGAACTCGAGGAAATCCAATCGCATGCGGCCGATGCTAGTCCACTGGAACACTGGAACACTGGAACCAGGCGGTGCTGTGCGGCCGATGCGGGCCCGCTGCGGCGCCGCTCACAACACCTCGTTCAGCAGGTAGTACACGTGGTCGCGCGCCTTCTGCAGGGGCTTGCGCCGCGTGGCCCATTCGCGCGGGTCCACCTCGCGCGCCTCCTGCGCGTATTTCATGAAGATCCCGTCGATGCGCGCCGTGGTCTCCCGGTCCTGGATGCCGATCACCAGTTCGTCATTGGTGTCGAACGAGCGGTCATCGAAGTTGCTCGACCCCACCGCGCACCAGCGGCCGTCCACGGTCATCAGCTTCTGGTGCAGCAGCGTCCTGGGGTACTCGAAGATGCGCACGCCGCGGCGCAGCAGGTTCTCGAAATTGCGGTGGCTGGCGTGTTGCACCACAGGGTTGTCCGACGCGCCGGGCGAAGGCGTGAGCACGCGCACGTCCACCCCGCGCGACACGGCCCGCCCCAGGGCCACGATGGCCTCGGGCTTCGGCAGGAAATAGGGGTTCTGGATCCAGATGCGCTCACGCGCCATGCAGATGGCCGCGTGGTGCACCGCCTTCACCGCCGGGGCCCAGCCGGTGGGCTTGACGAAGGCCGCATGCATGCCGACCTCACCCACGGCATCGAGCCGCGGGTACACGTCGTCGCCGATCAGGATCTCGCCGGTGGCCGATCCCCAGTTCTCGCCGAAGCATGACTGCACGCTGTGCACGATCGGACCCCTGAGCCACACGCTCACGTCCGCGAAGTGGTCGTGGTCCTGCGCGTCGCCCAGCCAGTTGTCGGTGATGCAGTGGCCGCCGACGAAGGCTTCCTGGCCGTCGATCACCGTGAGCTTGCGGTGGTCGCGGTCGCCGAACACGCCCAGCGTGTAGAAGCCGAAGGGGTGGAACCACACCAGGCGGCAGCCGGCCTTGCGCAGTTGGCGAGGCACCTCCGGCGCGATGCGCTTGGCCCCCCAGGCGTCCGCCAGGATGCGGACCTTCACGCCGGCCCGCGCCCTGTCGCACAGGGCCTCCACCACCCGGTCGTTCAGCTCGCCCTTCTTCCACAGGTAGGTTTCCAGGTGCACGGTCCGCCGCGCGGCGCGGATGCGGTCGACCAGCACGTCGAAGAAGGCGCCGTTCTCCAGCACCTGCACCGAGTTGCCCGAGATCGACGAGCCCAGCCCCACGCCTGCCAGGCTGCCCAGCAGGTCCTCTTCGGGAGCATCGCGATGCAGGCCTTCCAGCCTGGGCCTGGTGTGGCGGCGTGCCGACCACAGCATCAACCATGGCAGTGCCGTCGCCGCGACCACGCCCGCTCGTAGTGCCCAGTGCATCGGAAGACCTCCTGAAGCTCTGACTCTAGGGCGCCGGCTTCGCCGCTGTGTCACCTGAACGCGCGAGCACGCGTAAGAATCCGTCGTCATGGGCGTCCGCCCATCGTTGGGAGTTCTCCAGATGCGCCTCGCACCTTATTCCTGGTCGCTGCCCCTGGCTTTCCTGTTGGTGGCCTGCGGCAGCTACTCGCCCCGCGCCGTGCAGCCGGGGATGTCGGTCCAGCAGGTGGCCGACCAGATGGGTTCGCCCACGGCCGTGCACGCGCTGCCCGGTGGTGGCCGCCGCCTCGAGTACGCGCGCGGCCCGGCCGGGTTGCACACCTTCATGATCGACATCGATCCGCAGGGCCGCGTCACCGACTGGCAGCAGGTGCTGACCGAGGCGCAGTTCAATGCCATCCCGCCCGGCCTTCCGGTGGAGGAACTGATGCGCCGCATCGGCCGACCGTCGGATGTGCGGGGCGGCGGCTGGCAGCCGGGGCAGGTGTGGTCCTATCGTTTCGACTCGCGGGTCTGCCAGTGGTGGCAGGTCGACATCGTCAACGGCCGCACCGGCCGCTCGGCCTACGGCGCCGATCCGCGCTGCGAAGCGGGGGACGATCGGCTGTCGTGAGGGGCACCGGCTTGTGCTGACCCGTTTGTCCAGGCGCGTCGCCAGCTCCGGGCTACTGCCCGGGCTCGTCCCGCCGCCGCACCCCCACCCGCATTCGCCCATGCCTCATCCAGCGCCGTCCCCGAACCCTTCCGGCAGGTCCATCGCATGAACCCTGGTGCGCTGCTGCTCGAGCACGGCTACGCGGTCCTGGCGCTGGGCCTGCTGCTGGAGGGTGAGACCGCCGTGCTGCTGGGGGGCTTCGCGGCCCATCGCGGATGGCTCGAGTTGCCGTGGGTGTTCGCGCTCGCCGTCGGCCTGCCCTGGCTGAGCGACCAGGCCCTGTTCTGGCTGGGCCGGTGGAAGGGCGCGGCGGTGCTGGTGCGCTGGCGCCGGCTGGCGCGCGCGGCGGTGCGGGCTCGAAGGCTGGTGCGGCGCTACCCGCACGCCTGCGTGCTGGGGGTGCGCTTCGCCTACGGCATGCGCACCGCCGGCCCGCTGCTGATCGGGGCCTCGGGCCTGCCGCCGGTGCAGTTCGCCCTGCTCAGCGCGCTGGCCGCCGTGCTCTGGGCGGGCACCTATTGCACCTTGGGCTGGGTGTTCGCCGAGACCCTGCAACGGGTGCTCGGGCACGCGCGTGAATTCCAGCTCGCGCTGCTGGGGGTGATGCTCACGGCCGCGGCACTGGCCTGGTGGCTGGCCCGGCGACGTTCCCGGGCCCGGGCCCGCACCCGGGCCTTCAGCCGGTGAGGGTCGGCTGGTCGATCCCCGCCCGCGGCCGGCGCGCCAGCAGGAACAGCAGCGAACCCGAGCCGGCCACCAGCGCCAGTGCCGTGAAGCCTGCGCGGTAGTTGCCCGTGAGGTCGGCCAGCAGCCCCGCCAGCAGCGGCCCGATCACCTGGCCCATGGCGGTGATGAGGGCCGACAGGCCCATGATCATTCCGATCGCATGCAGCCCGAAGTAGTCGGCCCGGATCGCCTGCATCAGCGGCCCGCGCAGCCCCCAGGCCGTGCCGTGCAGCACCGCGAAGCCCACCAGCCACGCGGGATGCTGTGCATAAGCCAGCAGCAGCAGGCCGGCCATGTGCGCCAGCATGCAGGCGGCCGCGAGCTTGCGCTTCTCGAACCGGTCGCCGAAGGCCGCGCCCGCCAGCACGCCACCCAGCTGGCACAGCGTCATCAGCGTGATCACGAACGAAGCCTGCGAGATCGTGTAGCCCAGGCCTTCCTTCATGTGCGAGATGGCGTGCACGTTGATGGCCGTGACCACCAGCAGGGCGGTGCCGTGTCCCACGGCCAGCAGCCAGAACGCCCGCGTTCGCAGTGCCTGCGCCGCGGTGACGCGTTCCGGGCCCGCGTCGAACGCATTGCTGGCGCGCACGCCGGCATCGGGTTCCGGCGGCACGCCGTCCGGGTGTTCGCCGATGTCCTCGGGCCGGCGCCGCAGCATGCGCGCCAGGGGCAGGCCCACCACGATCGCCAGCACGCCCGAGGCGAAGGCGGTGGTGCGCCAGCCCCAGGTCTGCATGGTCCAGGCGACCACCGGCACGAATGTGCCGCCCAGGGCCATGCCCATGCCCATGATGGACAGGGCGCGGGCACGCTGGCGCCGGAACCAGTGCACCACGGTGATGCTCAGGGGGAAGTAGCCCGAGAGGCTGGTGCCGATGGCCACCAGCATGATGGCCGCATAGAAGCCGCCCATGGTCTCGATCTGGCTCAGCGCGATCAGGCCCAGCCCGAAGGCCAGGACGCCCACGTGCACCAGCACCCGTCCGCCGAAGCGGTCCATCAGCCAGCCCAGGATGGGGCCGAGCAAAGCGCCTTCGACGGACTGCAGCGCGGCGCCGCCTGCCAGCGAGGTCTTGCTCCAGCCCAGCTCGGCCGACAGGGCGGCCACATACGCGCCGAAGGCCTGCATCAGCAGGCCCGCGTGGAGGAAGTGGAGGGTGGCGCCGGCGCCGACGATGCGCCAGCCGTGGAAGATCTTCAACTAGTGTCCTGTCCCGCAGGTTTCTGCACTCAATGGAAGCGATGGATTTGCGTTCAGGGCGAGGCGCAAACCGCAGCGATACCTGTAGGTATCGCGAGGATTTGCAACGACGCCATGGGCGCAAGGACGCGGTTTCATGTGCAGCGAATTTGCGGGGCAGGACACCGGCGCCCGGTTGAATCGCGTGCGAGTCTACCCGTGGCGACCGACCCGCGTCAGGTCGGCCGCCGCGGGTTCGCATCAGCGAATCGTGAACGGGCCGCCGCTGGCCTCGCGCACCTGGAAGCGGCCCGCGCCGAGGTATTCCAGTTGCACCATGTCGCCGGCGTCCGCGGCGATGCTGCCCAGGGTGCCGATGCTGGTGCGGTTGCCGGCCGACAGGTGCAGGCGCCCCGGCACGGGGGCCGCACCCACGGCGCCGCCGGTGACGGCCACCAGGCGGTTGCCGTCGGCCGACAGGGCCACGCTGCGCCAGTTGTCGTCCGTGCCGGGCGCTGGCAGCGCCGTGAAGGTGTCGGTGCCGCCCTCGGCCATCACCACCTGGCCGCCGGTCGCGGTCGCCGCGATCCGCTGGCCGTCGCCGGAGACGGCGACGCCGGTCCACGAGCCGTTCAGGCGCTGGCCGGCGGCATTGACGGCCGGCGTCCAGCTGGCGCCGCGGTCGCGCGAGATCCAGATCTCGTTGGCGCCGCCGCCCGGGTTGAAGCCCTGCGCCGCCACCAGCACCTGCCCGTCGGCCGACGAGGCCACGCGGTACCAGTTGGACAGCGTGGCCGGGATCGGCGCGACCGACCAGATCCAGCCGCTGTCGCTGCGCCGGCCGATGTGCACCGAGCCGGAGTGGTCGGCGGCCAGCAGCTGCTGGGCGTCGGTCGAGATGGCGATGCTGCGCCACGCGGCGGCCATGTGGGTGCTGGGCCAGGTCTGGCCGCCGTCGGTCGACACCCGGATCATCTGGTTCAGGCCGACCACGGCGATGGTGTCGCCCTGGCGCGAGACCGCCGCGCCCTCCCAGAAGCCGCGCGGCAGCGCGGCCACGCGCGTCCACTGCGCGCCGGCATCGTCGGACTGGTGCACATAGCCGTCGTACTCGACGGCCACGATGCGCTGGCCGCTGGCGTTCATCGCCACGCCGATCCAGATCGGGCTGCCGGCCAGGCCGGCCACCCCGGCGTCGACCCAGGTGGCGCCGCCGTCGCGCGAGACGTGGACGCCGCTCGAGGTGGTCACGAAGGGATGGTTCTCCACGCCCACCAGCACGTCGCCGCTGGCGTTGGACGCCACCGACCACCAGGAGCGCTCGCCGATGGCGGCGGGGGTGGTCCAGGCCTGGCCGGGTGCGGTGTTGCCGGGCAGGTTCTCCGTGGCGACCAGCTGGCCGGCGTTCTGCCGGATCTCCCAGGCGGCGTCGGTCATGCCGGTGACCGTGACGGTGTCGCCGACCGCCAATGTGGGCGAGTCCGGCAGGGTGATGGCCACGCGGGCGCCAGCCGGCGCTTCCACCTGGTAACGCAGGTTGGGCTGGGCCTGTGTGTCGCTGGTGATCGAGATGGCGGCCGGTGCGGGCGCTGGCGCGGGCGGTGCGGGAGTGGGGGCCGGGGCGGGCGGGGGGGCCGATGGCCCGGGTGCGGGGGCGGGCGGAGGCGGGGCGACGGCCACGGGACCGTCATCACCACCACCGCCGCCACAGGCGGCCAGAACCAGTGCCGCCAGCACCGTCACCGCGTGGAGCCGCGGGTTTTTTGCTCCCTGAGACATCGAAACTTCCTTCATTTGCGTGACAGACGTGGCGGGATGTTGAAGCCTTGCCTCAGCATCGGCATTGCCATTCGAGAGCAGGCGCATGTAGGACGGGATCCTGTCCACCCCCGAAGCGCCTTCGGCGCCTCCCCCTCGAGGGGGCGCCACCAGAGGCCCGGCAAAGCCGGTTCCTCGGTGGCCCTGGAGCTGCCGGCCGCTGCGCGGCGGCGGGGAGCTTCCCTTCGACGTCAGGCGCCGGCGGCTGCGGCCGCGGGCATCACGTGCAGGAAATGGTCGAGGATGAGGAAGTGGTCGTCGAGGAACTCGGCCTCGAGGGTGGGGAGGGTGGCGATCGGCACCCACTCGGCGGCGGCGGCGTCGTCTTCGCCGCTGACCCCAGGCAGCGGGCGCGGGCCGAGGTCGAAGTAGTGGGCGTGGGTGATGACGCGGCCGCGCTGGCTGCGCTCGGGGTCGTCGAAGACGCGCACGCCGCGCAGCGCCCGGCGCAGCTCGGGGGTCTGCAATCCGGTTTCCTCGGCCAGTTCGCGCAGGGCCGACGCCAGCACCGTCTCGCCGGGGTCGAGGAAGCCGCCGGGCAGGGCGCGCAAGCCCTTGCCGGGCTGGCGGCCGCGGCGGATCAGCAGCACCTGGTCCGCCACGCGCACCACCGCATCGACGGTGACCAGCACCACCGGGTAGGGAGCGACCGACCACGCCACCTTCTCGCTCGCGAGCTGCTCGTACTCCTCGCGCACCTGTGCGTAATGAGGACCGGCAACCCAGCGGGAGATGAACTCCCACACGTGGGCGGGCAGCTGCGATTGCAGCGGCGCGAGGTCGGCGCCGCTGACCAGCTGCTCGCGCAAGCGGTCCTGGTCGGGGGCGGCGGGCGCAGCCAGGTGCCAGCCGGGCGGAGGCTCGAACTCGCGAACGCCTTCGACGAACGCGAGGGCGACGGCGCCCTCCGGCACCGCCTGCTGCAACTCGGCGTGGATGCGCGCGAGGCCGACCCCTTCGCGCAGCGGATGGAAGCTCACCCGGGCCTGCTCGTCGGGCGCCAGTCCGTCGCGCAGCAAGCCGGCGCGTTCGGTCCAGGTGAAGGGATGGCGCGGCGAGTGCGGGCGATGAGCCCCCGTGAGGAACACGTGCAGCCGCGCCGCGCCGGCCAGCGCCTGCCGCAGCCGCGCGAAGTCGGCGTGCGAGGGCAGTTGGAAGGGGCCGATGCAGGCCGCGACCCGCTCCATGTCAGCGGCTGCCGGAGCGCAGGGCCGCGAGCACCTCGTCGAGCTGCCCGGTGGACCAGGGCCGGGACTCGTGTGGTTCGCACAGGTACACCTCGCCGGCGGGCCGCGCCGTCACGCGCAAGCCAGCCGAGCGCAGCATCGCTTCGCACGCGGCGTGGTTGGGCGCCCACCAGTTGGTCGGGTCGCCGGCGAAGCGGTGCTCGATGAAGGCGAGCTTGGGCCAGCCGGGGTCGAGCATGGGCTCGCGCTCGTCGATGGGGTGGTCGCCCGTGTCGGGATAGACGGCGTCGCCGGGCATGGTGAGGGTCTGGAACATCATCAGCCGCCGCGTGCGCCGCGCCAGCAGGTCCAGCGCCAGCAGCGGGTAGCGCAGGTGGTAGAAGACGCCCATGAACCAGACCAGGTCGAAGGACTCGTCGCCCGCGGCCACGTCCCAGACCGCCTGCTGGCGGAACTCGACGCGGTCTTCCAGGCCGAACTGCCCGGCCGCCCAGCGCGCCTGCTCCAGGTAGTGCGGGTCATGGTCGATGGCCAGCACCGAGGCGCCGCGCCGCGCCAGCTCGAAGCTGTAGAACCCGGCATTGCAGCCGACGTCGAGCACGCGCCAGCCGCTCAGGTCCGCCGGCACGTGGCTGGCGATCTGCTCCCACTTGAAGCGCGGGAAATCCGCCTGCAGGAAATGCACCGGCGCGGTCTGCACCCCGTGCGGCAGGTGCAGGTTGTGGAACCAGGGCCCCAGCGCCTCGACCTGCCGCCGCAACGCCTCGGCCGGGTCATGGGCGCCGTCGTCGCGTTCGGCGCCGCGGGTGGCGGGAAGGGCCTGGTCGTGGGACTTCATGGCTGCAAGGCCTCCGCAGGGGTGGTGTGGGGCAGCGGTCCCCGCGCGGCACCGGCTGCTCCGAGTTCGAGGGCATAGGCTTCCAGCTGCTCGGCCCGGTGCGCCGCCGTGTGCGCCGACAGGATGCGCTGGCGTGCGCGTTCGGCCATGCGCAGCCGCTCGTCCTCGCCGCCCTCGCGCAGCAGCGCCAGGACCTCGGCCGACGAGTCCGCCAGCACGATCTCGCGACCGGGGACCAGCACGTCCTCGATGCCGCGCCAGCGGTCGCTCACGATGGGCGTGCCGCAGGCGGCCGCCTCGAACAGGCGCACGCTGGGCGACCAGCCCGCTTCGATCATGTCCGCACGGGTGATGTTCAGCGTCCAGCGCTGGCGGTTGTAGAAGGCGCGGTGTTCGCTGGGCGGCAGGTGCGGCTGCCACTGCACGTTGGCGGGCCAGCCGATCTCGGCCGGGTATTGCGGCCCGGCCACCACGAAGCGCCCCGTGGGCAGCTCGCGCGCCGGCTGCAGCAGCAGCCGGTCGAGCCCGGGCTGGCGGTCGGGGCTGTAGGTGCCCATGTAGCCCAGGTCCCAGCTGGCCGGCTGCGGCTCGTGCAAGTACAGCGTGGGGTCCACCGAGCAATAGAACACCCGCGCGCGGGGTGAGCCCCATTCGCGTTCCAGGCGCTGCAGCGTGGGCCCGCCGGTGAAGGACAGATAGAGGTCGTAGCCGGCGATCTGGCGCGGCGCCAGGTAGTCGTGCTCGCCGCGCCCCAGCCGGGCCAGCGTGACCGGCGTGTCGATGTCGTAGAAGGCGGTGATGCCGTGCGCGGTGCGCTGGGCCCAGTCGCCCACGGCCACGCCTTCGGGCACGAACGAGCCCACGATCACCAGGTCGGCGCCCTGCACCGGCGCCTCGAAGCGCTGGTGCAGGTCGTCAAGCCCCTGGTACAGCTCGGTGCGGCCGTAGGGCGGATGGGCCAGGTCGCGGTTCTGCGCGTACCAGGGCTGGTCGCGCTCCAGGAACAGGATCTCGTGTCCGCGCGCGACCAGCTCGCGCACCAGGCCGCGGTAGGTGGTGGCGTGCCCGTTGCCCCAGGACGAGGTGATGGACAGGCCCAGGATGACGATCTTCATGCGGCCACCTCGGGGGTCGATTCGGTGCGGCCCTCGAGCAGCGCGTCCAGCTGCGCGGCGCGATGCGCATAGGTGTGCTCGGCCAGCACCCGGGCATAAGCGGCCTGGCCGATGCGCCGCGCCGAGGCGGGGTCGAGCGCGGCCAGGCGCTGCGCCACCTCGTCGCCGCTGGTCGCCACCAGCACCTCGCGCCCGGGCTCGAAGAACTGTTCCAGTCCTTCCCAGGCGTCGGTGATCAGGCAGGCCGCGGCGCCGGCGGCCTCGAACACGCGCGTGGCCGGCGAAAAACCGTAGCGCGCCATGCTCTCGCGGCTGATGTTCAGCACCGCCAGCGGCGAGCAGTTGAATGCGTTGTGGTCGGCGGTGTAGACGTGCCCCAGGTATCGCACGTTGGCCGGCATGGGCTTGTCCTGCCAGCCGCTGCCACCCAGCAGCATGCGGTGCTGGGGCAGCAGCGACGCGGCCCGCAGGAAGAACTCCTCGACCCGTGCTTCCCGGTCGGGCAGGCGATTGCCCAGGAAGCCCAGCTCGCCCTCGAAGCGCGGGTCGGGCGGCACGGGGTGGTGCGTGGCGGGGTCGAGCGCGTTGTAGATCGGCACGCACTCGCGCGCGCCCAGCCCCAGGTAGGCCTGGCGCACCGGCTCGCCACCGCCATAGGTCAGCACCAGGTCGTAGCGCGGCACCAGGGCGCGCAGCGAATCGGCGGCGTCGGCGTGCATGCGGTCCAGCGTGGCCGGCGCGTCCACGTCCCAGAACACGACCCGCGTGCCCGGGCCCTGCAGGTCGAGCACGGCGCGCTCCAGCAGCGCGTCGTGCACGCCCACGCCGCTGGCCTTGACCACCAGGTCGGCGCCGCGCGCACGGGCCACCGTCTGCAGCACCTGCGCCTCGGTCTCGGCCGCATACACCACCACCTCGGCCCAGGGCGGGTCTTCCATGTCGCGGTGCTGCTGGCGGCCGAAGGCGTCGGGCTCGTAGAAGGTGACGTGGTGGCCGCGCTCGTGCAGCGCACGCACCATGCCGCGGTAGTAGGTGGCGGCGCCGTTCCAGTAGGCCGAGACGAGGCTGGACGCGAAGAAGGCGAGGTTCATGGGGTGGGGGTCTCCGACGGTTCGCGGCGAAGGGGCGGAGTGCGCGGCGCTGCCGGCGCGATGGCCGCATGGATGGCCATCAGCTCGTCCACCCGGTGCGCGCAGCTGTGGCGCGCGAGGATGGTGCGGCGCCCGTGCGCGGCCAGCTCGCGGGCCATGCCCGGCTCGTTCAGCAGCTCGCGCAGGTGGCGCTGCATCTGCGCCCCGTTGCGCGCCACCAGGTAGTCGGCGCCCGGCTCGAACAATCCCTCGGCATCGTTCCAGGGCGCGGACACCAGCGGAATGCCGCAGGCCAGCGCCTCGAACATGCGGATGGTCGGGATGCCCGGCAGCGCCTGGACGTAAGGCCGGCGCGGCACGTGCACGGTGACCGCATGGCGCGCGAACACCCGGGGCGCTTCGTAGTTGGGCAGCCAGCCGGCGTAGGTGATGCCGGCCGCCCGCAGGCTGCGGCGTGCGTGCTCGGGGTAGCGCACGCCGTGCACCCGGGCCGACAGGCCGAGTGCGTGCACCGGCTCCAGCAGGAACTCGTGCAGCTCGGCGGTGCGTTCCTCGTCGCCCCAGTTGCCGATCCAGACCAGGTCGCCCTCGCGCGGCTCACCGGGGCGCGGCCCGAACACGCGGGTGTCGGCCGCCTCGTGCCAGGTCCAGGCCTGGCGGGCCCAGCCGTGCCGCTGGTACAGGTCGCGGATCACGCCGCCGAAGGCCAGCACGCCGTCGTAGTGGCGCAGGTCGTAGGCGGCCATGCTGGCCGGCTCGGTGCTGCTGCGGTGGTGGGTGTCGTGGAACAGCACGCGCAAGCCCGGGTGGTCGCGTCGATGGTCCCCGATGCGGCGCACCAGTTCGTGGTCGTTCCACTCGTGCACCAGCACCAGGTCGGCGCCGTCGAGAGCCTGGTGCAGGTCGAGCACCGGGGCGTTGCCGGGCTGGCCGGCATCGAGCCGGTACAGCGTGCTGCGCAGCCGCGGGTAGGCCGCGGCGAAGTCGGCCAGCGGCTGCTCGCCATGCTCGGACACCAGGTTGCTCACGCTCCAGGCATCGGCCGGTTCGTACACGCGCAGCTCATGGCCGCGTGCCAGCAGCTCGGTGCAGATGCCGCGCAGGAAGTGCGCGTTGCCGTGGTTCCAGTCGGACCGCAGCGAGTGGCAGAACAGGACTAGGCGCAAGGCGTTTCCTCCTTGCGGCGGGCTTTGGCCTTCAGGGCCGGGAGGCGGCCGTAGGCGGACAGGGTGGCCTGGGTCATGCGTTCGGGGTCGAAGTGCTGGGCGCGTTCGTAGGCGGCCTGGGCGAGGGCGGCGCGCAGGTCGGCGTCGACGATCAGGCGCACCAGCGTGTCGCGCAGCGCGAGGTGGTCGTCCGGCGGCACGTACAAGGCCGCATCGCCCCAGATCTCGCGCAGGCTGTCCAGGTCGCCCAGCACCAGCGCGCAGCCGCTGAGGGCGGCTTCCAGGATGGACAGGCCGAAGGGCTCGTAGCGGGCCGGGAAGGCGTAGATGGAGGCGCGCCCCATCTGGCGGGCCAGCTCGAACGGCGGCAGCTGGCCCAGGGCCTGCACCCAGGTGGGCGCCTGCACGGTGCCGTCGGGTCCGGTGCAGGCACCGGCCACCCGCACCGGCCAGGGCAGGCCGGGCGCCACCGCTTCAAGCGCCGCGAGGTTCTTGGCCGGATCCCACAGGCGGCCGGCCGCGAGCACGAAGCCCTGCTTGGTCGCCGGCTGGAACAGCGCCGGGTCGCGCCCGTTGGGCAGCACCAGGCCGTCGGCGCCGGTGCCGTAGTGGCGCTGCACGGCGTTGAGCATGGCCCGCGTGGGCGCCGCCACCAGCGTGGCGCCGGCCAGCCCGCGGCTCACGCAGTCCCGGTAGCGGTCCCACGCGGGCGGGGCGTCCTCGCGGCGCACCGCCCGCCACCAGGACGACACGCAGGAATGCGCCACCAGCAGCGTCGGCGCGTGGAAGGGCAGGGCGCCGAACACGTACTGGTTCAGGTGCACCACCTGCGGCTGGATCTCGGCTTCCAGCGCGAGCAGCCAGCGCGCGGCGCGCTCCAGGTCGTCCCACGGGTCGGGCATCCATTCGAGCTTGTGGCTGCTCTCGTGCAGTTTCAGCCGCGGCACGCGCGCGGCCTGCGCCCGCTGGTGCGGCGAGAGCGGTGCGCCCATGGTGGCCAGGTGCACGCGCCAGCCGCGCCGGCCCAGCCCCTGGGCGAGTTCGAGCGCATAGGTCCAGACACCGCCCACGGTGTCGGCCGTCATCAGCACGGACAGGCGTTCACCGGCCATAGATCTGGTCGAGCACGCGGGCCACCGGAACGGCTCGCTCGATGGCGGGGTCGTAGCCGGCCCCGGCGGCCAGCCGGCGCGCCCATTCGACGATGGCGCGGCCGCCCCAGTCGTCCGGCGGCGCGGCCAGCAGCGTGCTGCGGTTGCCGTCGTAGCGCTCGGCGCGGAAGTCGTAGAAGGAGCCGTCCTGGTTGCGCAGCGCGACGCCGGCACGGGCGCCGTGGAAGGCGGCTTCGATGATGGCGTCGCGCCCGCCGGAGAAGTTCCAGGAGCAGGCCAGGCGCACGGTGGCTCCGCCGTCCAGGTCGATCTGGGCGACGGCGTAATCCTCCACCTCGCTGGCGCCGGGCGCGAGCAATCGGCCTTGCGCATAGAGCCGGCTGGACACCTGCCGCACCGCGGGAAAGCCCAGCACCCACAGCGCCAGGTCCACCAGGTGCGTGCCCAGGTCGATGGCGCAGCCGCCGCCGGCCAGGGCCATGTCACGGGCCCAGGACTTGTCCGGCCCCCAGGTGTTGTGGAAGACCAGGTCCACCGCGTGCACGGGGCCGATCTCGCCATCGCTCACCGCCTGGCGCACGCGCTGCATGGCCTCCGTGTGGCGGTACGAAAAATCGCAGGCCAGCAGCCGGTCGGCGCGGCGCGCGGCGTCCACCATGGCCTGGGTTTCGGCGGCGGTGCGGGCCAGGGGCTTCTGGCAGAACACCGCGAACCCGCGCTCCAGCAGCCGCAGGGCCTGCTGCGCGTGCAGGGCGCTGGGCGTGGCGATCACCACGCCGTCGAGGGCGTGCGCCAGCAACTCGTCCAGCGAGCCCGCCGACGCGGCCCGCGGCGCGAGCTGCGCCACCCGCTCGTGCACGGCCGGCGACGGGTCGGCCACGACGGCCACCTCGCAGGCCTGCGCGTCCAGCAGCGACTTCAGGCGGTTCTGCCCGATCCAGCCCAGGCCGAGGAAGCCCAGCCGAGGCGTGCGCGCGGGGCTCACCGCCGGCGGATCGGCGAAATCGATCTCGGTCTGAACGCTCATACGGTCACAAGTGCCTTGAGGAAACCGTCGGGCCGCTTGCGCGTGAGCTCCAGGGCTTCACCCAGGCGATCGAGCGGCAGCCGGTGGGTGTAGAGCGAATCGGGATCGATCACGCCCTGCTCGATCAGCTTCACCGCCTCGCGGATGCCCTGCACGTAGCGCAGGGGATCGCGTTCGTGCGCGTTGATCACGTCGATGCCGCGCCAGTTCCACAGCTGCACGTTGACCTGGCGCATGCCGTCCTGGTGGTAGCCGGCGATCACCAGCCGGCCACGCTCGGCGGTCAATTCGCTGGCCAGCTGCAGTGGCCATTCGAGCCCGGTGGCCTCGATCACGCGCTCGCACCAGCGGCCGTCGGTGAGTTGCTTGACCTTCTCGAGGATCTGGTAGTGGTCGTCCAGGGCCAGCGAATGCGCGGCGCCGCAGCGGCGGGCGAGGTCCACCGCGAAGGGCCGGCGCGAGAGGGCGATCACCCGCGCGCCCGCATGCACCGCCATCTGCGTGAGCAGCGCGCCGAGGAAGCCGATGCCCACGATGGCCACGGTCTGCCCGCGCTCGATCTGGCTGCGCTGGAAGATGTTCCAGGCGCAGCCCAGCGGCTCGCCCGGCACCGGCGTGCTCGCCAGCGAGGCCGGCAGCGGCACCACCGCGCTCGCGTCGGCCACGTCGAATTCGGCGTGCGCGCGGTAGCTGAGGGCGGCGACGCGGTCGCCCACGGCCAGGCCGGTGACGCCGGGGCCCACCGCCTCGATGCGTCCCCAACCTTCATGCCCCGGCGCGCCGGGCGGCTGCGGATAACTGAACCATTCGCGGCCCTCCCACAGCGGCAGGCTGGAGGCGCACACGCCCGAGCCTTCCAGCCGCAGCAGCACCTGAGCGGCACCGGGTTCGGGAATGTCGACCGACTGCAGCGCCGCCTGCTGCGGCGACGCGATCACACAGGCTTGCATGCCTTGGAATCTCCTTGCGAAGCGGTTCAGGCGGCGGTGGCCACCAGCGGGGTCCTGCCGGCCTCGGGGCTGCGCTCGCGCTCGGCCAGCCACTGGTACAGGCGCGCCGTGCCCTCGGCCACGGGCACCCGCGCCTGCCAGCCGGTGGCCTGCTGGAAGGCGCTGGTGTCCGAGACGTAGTAGCGCTGGTCGCCGGTGCGCCAGTCGTCGAAGGCCAGGCGCGGGCGGCTGCCGTGCAGGGCCTCGAGGCGGTCGACCAGGTCGAGCAGGCTGATGGTGTTGCGCGCGCCGCCGCCGATGTTGAACGCGCGGCCGGACAGCCGCTTGCCGTGCTGTTCGGCCAGCAGGAAGGCATCGACGAGGTCGTCGATGAAGAGCACGTCGCGCACCTGCTTGCCGTCACCGTAGATGGTGATGGGCTCGCCACGCATCGCGCGGATCAGGAAGTGCGCCACCCAGCCCTGGTCCTCGGTGCCGAACTGGCGCGGGCCGTAGATGCAGCTCATGCGAAGCACGGTGGTGGTCAGGCCGAAGCTGCGTGCGTAGTCGATCACGTACTGGTCGGCCGTGCCCTTGGAGCAGCCGTAGGGGCTGTGGAAGTCGAGCGGCCGTGCCTCGGTGACGCCGCCCGCGCGCCACTGCGCGTCCTGCGGCAGGTAGCGTTGGCCTTCGAGTACCAGCGGCACGTCGGACAGGCCGCCGTAGACCTTGTTGGTCGAGGTGAACACCACCGGCGGCGGCAACGGTTGCGCCCGCACCGCCTCCAGCACGTTGAGCGTGCCGAGCGCGTTGGTGTCGAAGTCCTCGCGTGGGTCGACCAGGCTGGTGGTCACGGCCACCTGCGCGGCGAAGTGGAAGACCTGCGAGACATCGTGCATGACGGCCTTCACGGCCTCGGCGTCGCGCACGTCGATGACGCTGACCTCCAGGTTGCTGCCATGGGTCTTGCGCAGCCACTGCAGGTTCTGCTCGACGCCGCGACGGCACAGGTTGTCCAGCACGCGCACCCGCCGACCCTCGGCCAGCAGGCGGTGCGCAAGGTTGCTGCCGACGAAACCGGCCCCACCGGTGATGAGCGTGACCGTGCCCCTCATACCGTCAGCCCCCGCGCCGACAGCTCGGCGCTCGCCTGGGCCACGCGGTCCTCGGCGGACTGGTCGGCCAGCCACTCGGCCAGCTCGGCCATGCCGTCGTCCAGCCGCACCTGCGGCTCGTAGCCCAGCAGGCGGCGGGCCCTGGTGATGTCGGCGAAGCAGTGGCGGATGTCGCCCACACGGTACTTGCCCAGGATCTCGGGCTCGATGTGCTCCTTGCCCATCACGCGGGCCAGGCGCTGGGCGATGGCGCGCACCGTCTGCGGCTGGCCGCTGCCCACGTTGAACACCTCGCCGGCGGCCTCGGGCGTTTCCAGCGCCAGCCGGCAGGCCCGGGCCACGTCGTACACGCTCACGAAATCGCGCTGCTGCAGGCCGTCCTCGAAGATCTTGGGCGGGCTGTCGTTGAGCAGGCGCGAGGCGAAGATGGCCAGCACGCCGGTGTAGGGGTTGGACAGCGCCTGGCGCGGCCCGTAGGCATTGAAGAAGCGCAGGGCCACGGTGGGGATCTGGTAGGCGCGCCCGGTGATCAGCGCCATGCGCTCCTGGTCGTACTTGGACAGCGCGTAGATCGACGCCAGGGCGGGGCTCTTGCTCTCAGGCGTGGGCACCGGCCGCAGCACCGCGCCATCGGTGTCGCGCAGCTCCCAGTCGGCTCGCCGCAGCTGGTCGAGCGAGCGCTCGCCGCCTTCGCGCACCTCGCCGTGCGGCGTCTTGTACAGGCCTTCCCCGTACAGGCTCATGCTGGAGGCGATGACCAGGCGCTCGACAGGGCGCGCGATCAGCGCTTCCATCAGCACCGCCGTGCCCAGGTTGTTCACGCGCGTGTAGTGGGCCACCTCGTACATGCTCTGGCCCACGCCGACCGCGGCGGCGAAGTGGTAGACCGCGTCCACGCCCTCCAGGGCGCGGTCGAGCGCCTCCCGGTCGCAGACGTCGCCCACCATCAGCTCGACATCGCGGTTCAGGTAGTCGGGGCGGCGGCCCTCGGGCCCGTGCACTTGTGGACTGAGGCCATCCAGCGCCCGCACCTGGTAGCCGTGCGCCAACAGCTCATCGGCCAGATGCGAGCCAATGAAACCGGCGCCTCCCGTGATCAGAATCTTCTTCATTCGAGTTAGCCCATTGTTGCGCCACGGAATGCTATGCCGTTTGCCGATATGCCGGGGCCGGTTCTGCTCTGCAATTGCTATTTTTTAATTGCAGAGCATTGCTCGCCCCACGGCTCCATTCGCGCTGTGTAGGATGCTTTTCCGCTGTGCTAAGGGGGCTATGAATCATGAAAAGGCTTCGCGTTGCCATCATCGGCGTCGGCAATTGCGCGTCGTCGTTGGTGCAGGGCGTGCACTTCTATCGCGATGCCACCGGTGACGATTTCGTGCCTGGGTTGATGCACGTCGACCTGGGGGGCTTGCGGCCGGGCGACATCGAATTCAGCGCGGCGTTCGACGTGAGCGCGCACAAGGTGGGCCTGGACCTGGGGGAGGCCATCTACGCCGAGCCCAACAACACCATCCGCTTCGCCGACGTGCCGCGCCTGGGCGTGCCGGTGCACCGGGGCATGACGCACGACGGCCTGGGCACCTACCTGAAGGACGTGGTGCCCAAGTCGACCGCCAGCACCGACGACATCGTGGGCATCCTGAAGGACACGCGCACCGACGTGGTGGTCTCGTACCTGCCGGTGGGCTCGGAGATGGCCACCAAGTGGTACGTGGAGCAGGTGCTGGAGGCCGGCTGCGCCTTCGTCAACTGCGTGCCGGTGTTCATCGCCTCGCAGCCTTACTGGAGCAAGCGTTTTGCCCAGCGGCGGCTGCCCATCGTGGGCGACGACATCAAGTCGCAGGTGGGCGCCACCATCGTGCACCGCATCCTCACCGACCTGTTCAAGAAGCGCGGCGTGCGGCTGGACCGCACCTACCAGCTCAATTTCGGCGGCAATACCGATTTCCTCAACATGCTTGAACGCGAGCGGCTGGTGTCCAAGAAAGTGTCCAAGACGCAGGCCGTCACCAGCCAGCTCGGGCACGCCATGGCCGAGAAGGACGTGCACGTGGGCCCCAGCGACTACGTACCCTGGCTGGCCGATCGCAAGTTCTGCCATATCCGCATGGAAGGCACGGGGTTCGGCAATGTACCGATGCAATGCGAAGTGAAACTGGAAGTGTGGGATTCGCCCAATTCGGCCGGTGTCGTGATAGATGCCATCCGCTGCGCCAAGATTGCGCTCGACCGGGGAATTGGCGGCGCGCTCAATGGGCCTTCCAGCTATTTCATGAAGAGTCCGCCCATCCAGTTCACGGATGACGAGGCGCGTGAATTGGTCGAGGCCTTCATCCGGGGCGACGCGGTGCCCATCAAGAGCCGCCGCCGCAACCACTCCGCGAAACCGACGGCCGTGAAAACGGCTTGATCACACCCAGAAGAACAAATGATCGAAGCCATCAAATTCTGGAACGAGCCCAACAACAAATCGCACTGGGACCTGGAACTCGATCCCGAGTGGAAGCAGTTCAGCCACATGGTGCGGCTGGCCAGCACGGCCTGCGCGGCCGAGAACCCGCATCTCACCCGGGTACTGGGCGGCATCTCGCCCATCGATCCGGCGTTCATCGCCCGGCTGGACGGCGCGGGTGTGCTCCAGGGGGTGCACGCGGTCGCGGTGCACGGCTTTCCGCTCGATTGGAACCACTGGGCGATCCACGAGTGGCCACAGAAGCTGGCCGAGATCCAGGCGGTGACCACGCTGCCGGTCTGGGTGACCGAGGTGGGCGTGTCCACCTTCGGCGCCGAGGAGGTGCAGGCCTGGGGCCTCAAGCGCAGTGCCGAACTGCTGATCGGACGGGCGCCGCGCATCCACTGGTATTCGCTGTACGACCTGCCCAAGGCCTGGCCGGCCACCACCCGCCATCGCGAGGCCGAGGGTTCAAGCTACTACCGGCACTTCCACATGGGCCTGCTGCGCGAGGACGGCACGCCCAAGCTGGCAGCGCACGAGTTCTCCGCCTTCACCCCCGAACTGGGCATCTGCCAGTGGTTCCATTTCGAGGACCACCGGCTCGACGACGCGGTGCGCTGGCTCAAGCGCCTGGGCGTCACGCGCCTGCGCACCGGCCTCAGTTGGGCCGACAGCTTCCGGCCGAACGCCGACGCCTGGTTCGACCGGCAGATGAAGGCGCTGGAGGATTTCGACCTCACGCTCACGTTCTGCTTCACGCCCGAGCACCGGGGCATCCAGCCGCACCACACCAGCGCGCCGCAGGTGCCCGAGGAGTACGCGGAGTTCTGCGCGCGCATGGTGCGGCGGTATGTGGGCGGCAGCGCCACGCCGGTGGAAGCTGCTCCTGCCTCCGAGGCGCTGCTGGCTTGATGCGACGGGCTCGAACGGAATCTTGTCATTCGCGTGAGCATGGTCCGTTTCTTTGTAGTGGTTCCTGTAGCGGTCGCGGCTAGCCGGGATTTCGCCCCGGCGGGCGAGTCCCTTTCTTTGTCTCGCCAAAGAAAGGAACCAAAGAAAGGCGACCCCACTGTCTGCGTCCCTCGCCGCCCTGCGGGCGCCGAGGGCAACCTGCGGTGCTCGGCCGGCGGGGGAAGCGCAGAAACTCGCCCCTGCGGGGCTCAGACACTCTGCGCTTCTTTTTCCCCGCCGCCCTGCGCTCCTCGGCGCAGCCACAGGGGATTTTCTTCACGGGCCATCGCTGCGCTCGGCCTCGCATTTCGGCGCGCGGGCTGCTGCCCGCTGTGGCTTTGAAAGTCCTGCTGGTGCGTCATGCCGAGCACGCGCTCGCCGGTCGGGCGCTGGCGGGCCGCCTGCCCGGCGTGGGCCTGAACGAGCGGGGGCGCGAGCAGGCGCGAGCCTTGGGTGAAGCCTTGGCCGCCAGCCGCGAGCCACCGACCGCCCTCTACAGCAGTCCGCAGCCGCGAACGCGCGAGACCGCGCAGGCACTGGCCGCGCGACTGGGCCTGCCGGTGGAGCTGGCACCGGCTTTCGACGAGATCGACTTCGGTGAGTGGACGGGGCGCAGCTTCGAGGAGCTGCGCGCGCAGGATGCGGACCGCTGGGCCTGCTGGTGTGACCAGCGCTCACGCGCCACGCCGCCAGGCGGTGAGCCCTTCGCCCAGGTGGCCGAGCGGGCACACGCTGGCCTGGAGCAGCTCGCGCGCCGGCATCCGTCCCAGGTGGTTGCCGTCGTGTCGCATGCCGACGTGATCAAGGCGCTGATCGCCATGCAGCTGGGCCTGTCGCTCGATGCGCTGGAGCGCCTCGAGATCGGCTGCGCCTCCGTCAGTGCGGTGGAGATGGGCCTGGATGCGAGCGGCGCGCCGTGGTCGCGCGTGCTCGCCCTCAACGCCAGCGGCTGGCCTTGACTTCGTCCGCCAGGGCGCGGGTCACCTCGCTGATCACCCCGTCCCAGTCGTCGGGCGCCGGCTGCCGGAACAGGCGCATCGTGGGGTACCAGGGCGTGTCGCTGCGGCTCTGGCCCCAGCGCCAGTCGGCCTCGTGCTTGAGCAGCAGCCAGGTGGGCCGGCCCAGCGTGGCCGCCAGGTGCGCCGGCATGCCGTCGATGGTGATCACCAGGTCCAGCTCCAGCAGCGCCGCCGCGGCCGACAGCGCGTCGGCAGTGCGGCGCCAAAGCGGCACCATGCGCGCGTCGCGCTCGGTGGCCTCCTGCTGCAGGTCGTAGAAGCGCACGCCCGGCGTGCGCAGCAGCGGGTCCAGCCGGTCCAAGGGAATCGACCGGCTGCCGTCCCATGCGCTGGCGCCCCAGACCAGGCCCACACGCCATTCCTCGGGCCGCGCCGGCAGCATGAAGACCTCGCGCTGGCGCACCCAGTCGGCCAGCGGATACGGCGGCGGCACCGTGGCCGGGGTGCTGCGGCAGGCGTAGGCCAGCTCCATCACTTCGAATTCCACCTCGTGCGGTGGCGGATGGTCGGTCCAGGCGTTGCTCACCAGGCCCAGGCCCGGCGCGCCCTGCAGCAGGCCCAGCAGCGCCGGCGGCACCAGGAAGTGCAACTCGCGCGCCTGCGCCTGCAGTGCCGGTACGAAGCGCATGAACTGCAGCGCGTCGCCCAGCCCGCGCAGGCAGCGCACCCGCACCGAGCGGCCGGCGACGGGCGTGCCGTCCCAGACCAGCTGGCTGGCATCGCGCACGAAGCCGGGGCGACCCTGCGCCGCGCGGCGCGGGAGCTCGATGCGGTCGGTCTGCTGCCACGCCGCCTCCCAGTCCCCGGCGAGCATGGCGGCCTGCCAGCGGGCGCCGACGTCGGCCAGGTCTTGCGCGTTCACGGTTTCTCGGTCGAAAGCAGTTGGTCGAAGTACGCGATGGTGCGCTGCAGGCCTTCTTGCAAGGCCACGGTGGGTTGCCACTGCAGCTTCTCGCGCGCCAGCCGGATGTCGGGTCGCCGCTGGGTGGGGTCATCCTGCGGCAAGGCCTCGTGCACGACGCGCGAGCCTGACCCGGTCAGCTCGATGATGGCCTGCGCCAGCTGCAGCACCGTGTACTCGCCGGGGTTGCCGAGGTTGATGGGGCCGGGACAGGCCGCATCCAGCCGCATGAAGCGCACGAAGCCATCGACCAGGTCGTCCACGTAGCAGAAGCTGCGCGTCTGGCTGCCGTCGCCGTAGACCGTGATGGGTTCGCCGCGCAGGGCCTGCACGATGAAGTTGGAGACGACCCGGCCGTCCTTGGGATGCATGCGCGGGCCGTAGGTGTTGAAGATGCGCGCCACGCGGATGTCGACCTGGTGCTGGCGGTGGTAGTCGAAGAACAGCGTCTCGGCGCAGCGCTTGCCTTCGTCGTAGCAGCTGCGCACCCCGATGGGATTCACGTGGCCCCAGTAGCTCTCGGCCTGCGGATGCTGCTCGGGATCGCCGTACACCTCGCTGGTGCTGGCCTGGAAGATGCGGGCCCGGTTGCGCCGGGCCAGCTCGAGCATGTGGAGCGCGCCCAGCACGCTGATGCGCGTGGTCTGCACCGGGTCGTGCTGGTAGTGCACCGGGGAGGCCGGGCAGGCCAGGTTGTAGATCTCGTCGACCTCGAGCGCACGCGGTTCCGTCACATCGTGACGAATCAACTCGAAGCGCGGATGGTCCAGCAGGTGGGCGATGTTGCGCTTGCTGCCGGTGAAGAAGTTGTCGAGGCAGACCACCTCGTAGCCGTCGTCCAGCAGCCTGTCGCAGAGGTGGCTGCCCAGGAAACCCGCGCCGCCGGTGACCAGGACCTGCCGGCGTTCGTTATAGGTGCGCATCCCTTGTTTCTCCCTCGCGTCGGTGGCGACAGCGGTGGGTTATACCGACAAACCGCCGAGCCGTGGGGCAGCCTCAGGCGGCCGCACGCGCCTCCTGCCTGGGCTTCGGCGGGGCGTCGCCCTTGCCTTTGCCCTTGCCGTTCAGCGCCACCAGGCTGTCGGCCAGCGCGCCTTCGAGCGAACGGTTGATGCGCTGGTCGAGCAGCTTCAGCACGGCCCTCTCTTCTTCCTTCAGGCCGGCCGCGTCGCGCAGCTCGGCGTCCGCACGCCGCTTGAGTTGCAGCAGCAGTCCGCCGGAGACGTAGGCGTCCAGGATCTCGGGGTGGACGTAGCACTTGCGGCAGATGGCCGGTGTGTTGCCCAGCCGCGAGGCCACGTGTTCGATGGCTGCCTTCAGGTTCTTCCTGGCCGTCTGCTGCGTGTCGGCCGCCTCCAGCTCGTGCAGGGCCAGCGCGGCCATGACGGTGCCGGCCCAGGTGCGGAAGTCCTTGGCGGTGACGTCCTGCCCGGTGATCTCGCGCAGGTAGGCGTTGACGTCGTCCGAGCTCACGTCGCAGGGCTGGCCCTGCTCGTCCACGTAAGCGAACAGCTCCTGCCCCGGCAGCTCCTGGCAGGCGCGCACGATGCGCGCGACCCGCCGGTCGCTGGTCTGCAGGCGCCAGGTCTTGCCGCTCTTGCCGGTGAACTGGAAGCGCAGCTGGGTGCCTTCGACCTTGACGTGCCGGTTGCGCAGCGTGGTGAGGCCGAAGCTGTTGTTGTCGCGTGCGTAGTCGTCGTTGCCGACGCGGATCAGGGTGGTCTCCAGCAGGTGCACCACGGTGGCCAGCACCTTCTCGCGCGGCAGGCCGGGCAGGGCCATGTGCTCGGCCACCCGGGCCCGGATGGCCGGCAGCGCGCGGGCGAATTCGAGCATGTGCTGGTACTTGTTGCTTTCGCGAACCTCGCGGAACTGCGCGTGATAGCGATACTGCTTGCGACCGCGTGCGTCGCGCCCGGTGGCCTGCAGGTGTCCGTTGGCGCTGGGGCAGATCCACACCTCGGTCCACGCCGGCGGGATCGCCAGCTTGCGGATGCGCGACAGCGTGGCCTCGTCCTCGATGGGCTCGCCGTTCGGCTTGACGTACGCGAAGCCATCCCCCTCGCGCTCACGGCGGATGCCCGGGCGGTCCGGCGACACGTAGCGCAGGCCGGCTTCCTCGGCGGATTGCATCGCTTCGGCGATGCGGGCCGGCGCGGCGTTCTCGGCGGTCTTGTCCATCGGCCGATGCTGGGTGGCAGCAGCTGCGTGGAAGCGTGGAGTCCGCCGCTTCGCACGGTCCGTGGGCACCCGAATCGAGGTAGGAGCGTGCTTACGCGCAGACGGGCGAAGACGACCACTTGGTCGAGGTTCTGCTGCTTACCCTCGGAGCTCGCCAAAGCGAACCCAAACGCAGGGAGTGCAGCCCGTATGAACGTCACGATCGTCGGCACCGGTTACGTGGGTCTGGTCACCGGTGCCTGCCTGGCGGACCTGGGTCACCATGTGTTCTGCCTGGATGCCGACGAGGCCAAGGTGGCGATGCTCAACGACGGTCGCATGCCCATCTACGAACCCGGGCTGGACGAGCTGGTGGCGCGCAACCGTGACGAGGGACGCCTCAGCTTTTCCACCGACGTGAAGGCGAGCGTGGCATTCGGTGACCTCCAGATCATCGCCGTCGGAACACCGCCGCGCGCGGACGGCAGCGCGGACCTGCGCTTCGTGCATGCGGCGGCCAAGGCGATCGGCCGCCACATGGACCGCTTCAAGGTCGTGGTGCAGAAGTCCACCGTGCCGGTGGGCACCGCCGAGCAGGTGTCGCGCATCGTGCGCGCCGAGCTGCACGCGCGGGCCAAGGACCTGGACTTCTCCGTCGTGAGCAACCCCGAGTTCCTCAAGGAGGGTGCGGCGATCGACGACTTCATGAACCCGGACCGGATCGTGCTGGGCGTGGACGACGATCTGCCCGGGCGGCGGGCGCTCGGGCTGATGCGCCAGCTCTACGGGCCCTTCAACTGCAACCAGGAACGCACCCGCGTGATGGACGTGCGCAGTGCCGAGCTGACCAAGTACGCGGCCAACGCGATGCTGGCCACGCGGATCTCCTTCATGAACGAACTGGCCAACCTCGCCGACCGGCTGGGCGCCGACATCGAACTGGTGCGACAGGGCATCGGATCGGACCCGCGAATCGGCTACAGCTTCCTGCAGGCCGGCGCCGGTTACGGCGGCAGCTGCTTTCCCAAGGACGTCGATGCCTTGTGCCGCACGGCGCTCGAGCGTGGGCAGCGGCTGTCCGTGCTGGAGGCGGTGCAGTCGGTCAACCAGCGCCAGAAGCTGGTGCTGCTGCAGAAGGTGCTGGGCCATTTCGGCGATGACCTCGCGGGCCGTGAATTCGCGGTGTACGGGCTGGCCTTCAAGCCAGGGACCGACGACATGCGGGAGGCACCGAGCCGGGCCATCATCGCCGGCCTGCTGCGGGCGGGCGCCCGGGTGGCGGCCCACGACCCGGTGGCGCAGGAGTCGGCGGCGCGCGCGCTGGCGCAGGACCTGGCCGACGAGCCTGAACTGCTGCAGCGCCTGCGCTACGTGGAGCGCCCGGCCGAAGCGCTGGTGGGCGCCGATGCGCTCTTGCTGGTGACCGAGTGGAAGCAGTACCGGGTGCTCAATCCGTCGCAGCTGAAGCGCGCGATGCGCACGCCGGTGGTGTTCGACGGCCGCAACCTCTGGGACCCGGACCAACTGGCCGCGGCCGGCGTCACCTACCTCGGCGTGGGCCGCAGCAACCTGGCGCAGATGCGCGAGGCGAACCCGACGCCCCAGCCCGCCCAGCAGCTGGCGCTTGCCAAGAAGAAGCTGCGCAATGGGGCGGTCTCGTCGACGCGCACCCCCAACGCCGGCGACGCCCTGCCGGCGGTGGGCTAGGCCCCCCGCAGCGGACTTCGGCGCCTCCCTGGGGTGGGCGCCCGGGGTCAGCCGGCCCGGTCCGCAACCTGGGCCAGTGCGAGCCGCTCGGCGTCGAGGCTGGCCGATACTTTTTCCAGGGTGCGTCGGCCCTTGGCGGTGAGGTGTACTTCGACCAGGCGGCGGTCCAGGTCGTTCTCGCGGCGGCGCACCAGGCCGGCTTGTTCGCAACGCGTGACCAGGGCGACGACACCATGTGGCTGGGCCTGCAGGCGCTCGGCCAACTCGCCCACACTGGCCCAATCCCGACCTTCGAAGCCCTGGGTATGCAGCAGCAGCTGGTGCTGCAAGGTGGTGATGCCGGCGCGGCGGGCCGCGTCTTCGCTGACCCGGAGGAAGCGCCTGAGCTGGTAGCGGAACTGCGACAAGCGCTCCCACTGCGTCTTCTCGACGTGCTTGATCTGGCCTCCGGTCATCCTGCGTCGCACCCTCGGATACTCAACCGGGCAAATGTACACGCCGGCCCGGCGCACGGGCGTCAGGCGAGCGTGTGGATGCCGGCCTGGACGTGGCCGTCGTCCCGGATTCGCAGCTCACCCACGCTCACCGGCAGCGAGAAGCGGCGGGGCCCCGCGCTGCCCGGGTTCACGAACAGCAGCCCGTCGCGTTGCTGCACCAGCGGCTTGTGCGAATGGCCGGACACCACCACCCGCACCCCGGCGGGCACCGGCTCGTGCCGCAGGTCGGCCAGGTCGTGCAGCACCAGCACGCGCACCGGCCCGACCTCGGCCAGGGCGCGTTCGGGCAGCGCCTGCGCCCACTCGCCGTGGTCGTTGTTGCCGCGCACGGCCACCACCGGCGCCAACTCACGCAAGGCCTCGAGTGCGTCGGGCGTGACCAGGTCACCCGCATGCAGGATCAGCTCACACCCGCGCAGGAACTCCACCGCTTCCGGCCGCAGCAGCCGATGCGTGTCCGAGATCAGTCCGATGCGGTGGGTCATAAGGAAAGAAAAATCCGCTCATCTCCCGATCGCGGCCTCAGGCCACCGTGCAGCGGTAGGCCGCTCCAGTGCCAACGCGGAACCGGCTTCGCCGGGCCGCTGTTGGCGCCCCCCTGGGGGGGAAGCGGCCGGTGGCCGCTTCGGGGGGGGTCAAGGCCTCCACCAGTTGCCCGAAGCGACGATCAGCGGGATCAACTGCAGCTCGGAGTCGTAGTAGAGCGTGGTGAAGTTCTCGGTGTTCCAGGTCCACAGGCGATTGAGGAACTCCTGGTGCGCGGGGTCGACCATGGCGCCGCACAGCAACGGGCCGATCATGCCCTTGGGGCTGTAGGCGCGGCTCATCGCATAGCCGTTCAGGTGGTAGCCGGCCGACACGCGCGCCGGGTCGCCGCCGGTGTCCTGCTTGATGAACGCCATCAGCTTGTTCAGCACGTTCTTCCAGCGCTCGTCGCCCGAGCACACGTAGTCGGTGCCGTAGCGCCACGGGTTGCGTTGGGCGTTGGCGTAGTAGTAGCCCTCGGTGTCCACGAAGTCGCCGTAGCCGCCGGGCGAGGGAATCGGGCTGGCGGTGTCGGTGTGGATGATGAAGTCGGGCATCAGGCCGGTGCCGGGCGCGAAGCGCGTCTGCATCAGGTTGATCAGCTCGTAGGAGCGGTCCACCGCGCGGTCCCACAGCGCATCGCCCGTTGCCTTCTTGTAGGCGCGGAAGTGGCCGATCATGTAGTCGGAGGTACGGCTCACATGGGATCGCGGCAGGCCCTTGGTCGTGCCGTCTTCCTTCATGTTCCAGTACTTCATCGCGTGGATGGTGTTGATGCCTTCCTGCAGGTAGTTCCACTTGCCGTCGGACCCCCACTGGCGGTCGGCCATCAGCAGCGCCATGGCGATGTCCTGGTCACCGTCCATCGCGTTCCAGCCACCGCCCGCCGCGTCGGTGGACGAGCCGTCCCGCACCAATCGCCAGTCCATCAGCCAGGGGCGGGCGCGCTGGTCGGGGATGCTGTAGGCGGGGCGGGCGCGCACGGTGGTGAGCAGCCCGTCGAAGACTTCGCGCGCCTGCGGGTCGTGGCCTTCCATCAGCACCACCAGCACCATGCCCATGCCCATGCCTTCCGAGACGGTCAGATAGCTGGTGCTGTTGCCGAACTTGACGGCCTTGCCGCCCGGGACGGTGGGGACGTCGACCACGTTCTCGCGCTTCCAGCGGTCGTAGAGCGACTTGATGGTGTGGTCCATCTGCTCCTGGCTGACGTGGTTCGGCTGGATGCCGAACTTGTAGCGCTCCAGGCGCGAGCCGAAGGGGTAGCCCTTGGTCGGCGCGGGCGCGGCCGTGGTCTCGGCGGCCGGGGCGGCAACGGCCTGCGTCGCCGGGCCGGGCGTCGGTTCCGCGGCCGGTGCGAGGTCCGCAGCCAGCTTGGGATCTCCACCGCCACCGCCTCCGCAGGCCTGCAGGGCCAGGGCGACGGCAGCGGACGAGCCGGACTGAAGGAACAGGCGTCTTCTCATGGTTCAACGACTTGTAAAAAGGGTTCGGCTCGGCAGCGGCGCTGGGCCGGGCGTTCCCGTGGTTGAAAGATGAGCTGCGGCTTTTCAGGACCGGTCCCCTCAGGCCGCCGACCCCCCTGGGGCCTCGCGGTCGAGCACGGTGCCAACCTCAGCAAGGCCCGGACTCTAGTAGGAGAAGTCCGACAAGGCGCCGGCGGCGCCGCCTACAGTCGTAACGATTTCCGAGGAATGTTTGGCTAAAGCGCGGGTGGGCAAACCCCAGGCAGGGCGGCTGGCGAGCACTTGATGCGGATCAAGGCTGAGGTTTATTTCACGGCTGAGGCTGGGATGTGAAGACTCAGCCACGAAGCTCTTGCGGGACCGGAAGATTCAGGCCCGGCAGAGCCATGGAGGCCGAAGCAAGGTTCAGCCACAGAAGTTACGTTTGAACGCGAGATGCGAGAGGCCTTCGCCCATGAAAAAGGGCTGCCCAAGGCAGCCCCCGCATCGTTCGATTCAGCTCAGGCCAGCGCGTCCGCCCAGATGTTGCGCGCCCAGTTCCACGCGTACACGCCTTCGAGCTCCGTGGGTCCCGGGCTCAGGCCGCCGGAGCCCGGCACGGTCTTGAAGGTGCGGTCCTTGGGGTCGTAGGCATGCACGCTCGCCACGTGCATCACCTGCTTGTCATCCACGAAGCTGTAGCAGGTGTTGGTCAGCATGGGCGCCGGGTTGACCTCCCAGCCGCTCAGGCGGGCCACGATGGCGGCGGCCGCCACCTTGGCGTGGTTGTTGGCCATGTGCCCGCTCTTGGGCATGCCTGGCGCGATCTGGATCGCGTCGCCCAGCACGTGCACGTCACGCGCGGCCGTGGACTCGAAGGTCAGGTAGTCCACGCCGCACCAGCGGTTGTTGGCCAGGTTGCTCAGTCCCGATTGCGCGGCGATGAGGCCGGCACGCATCGGCGGCAGCACGTTCATCACCTGGGCCTTCACGTCCTCCTGCACTTCGAAGCGGATGCGGCCCTCGCGCGGGTCCACCGCTTCCACCTTGTGCTGCGGGCGGTACTCGATCAGGCCCGGGTACTGCTCGGCCCAGACCCGCTTGAACAGCGCGCCCTTGGAGGTCACGTCGGGGTTGGCGTCCAGGATCAGCACCTTGCTGCGCGGCTTGGCCTGCTTGAAGTACCACGCCACCTGGCAGGCCCGCTCGTAGGGGCCGGGCGGGCAGCGGTAGGGCTGTTCGGGGATGGTCAGCGCGTAGACGCCACCGTCCGGCATGGCCTCGAGCTGCCGGCGCAGTTGCACCGTCTCGGGGCCGGCCTTGCGCCAGGCCTGCAGCACCTGGCCCGAGGCATGCGCCGCGGGCAGGCCCTGGATGGCGGTCATCTCCAGGTCCACCCCGGGCGCGACCACCAGCTTGTCGTAGCCGATGCTGGGGCCGCCGGCCAACTGCACGCGACGCGCGGCGGTGTCGATGCGACTGACCGAATCGCGCACCACCTGCACGCCATGGCGGCGCGCGAGCTGGGTGTAGGGATTGGTCATCTCGCCGATCTGGCGGCTGCCCCCCAGCACCAGGTTGGACAAGGGGCAGGAGATGAAGGCCGCTTCGGGCTCGATCATCACCACGTCGATCTTGTAGTCGGACAGCAGGCGAACGTACTTGGCGGCCGTGGCGCCGCCGTAGCCACCGCCGACGACCACCACGCGGGCCTTGTCGGGGATGGCGCCGGTCGTGGCGCAGGCGCCCAGGCCCAGCAGGCCCATGGCGGCGGAGGACTGGAGGAAGGATCGTCTTTGCATGGTGCCGCCTCCTTCAGCGCTTCTGGGCCGCGAAATAGCCGGCGATCTGTTCCAGCTGCGCGTCGCTGTAGCCCTTGGCCAACTGGTGCATGACCGTGGCGGGGCGGCTGCCGTCCTTGAACGCCTTGAGCTGGGCGAGCATCTGCTCGCGCGGCATGCCGGCCAGGGTGGGCAAGGGCGAGGCGGCGGCCGCCCGGCCCTGGGTGCCGTGGCAGTTGGCACAGGTGGCGGCCAGGCTGGCCACGTAAAGGCTGTTCTGCGGCGCTTGCGCCAGCACGGGCGCGCTGGCCGACATGGCCAGCAATGCCGCCGCCAGGAGGCGGTATGACATGAGGTTCTCCTTGTTGTTGTTCCGGGACGCAGGTCCCGGAACAACCGAGGGTAAGCCTCAGCCGCGGCGCCTTACAAGACGGGGCAACCCCCGACGGGGGCGGACGGTCCGTCAGGCGACCAGGGCGGCGTCGTCCTGGTTGGCCGCCGCATCGGTCAGGCTGCGGATCTGCACCCGCGCCTGGGCCAGCGCATCCGCCTTGGCGGCTTCACCCATGCTGACCCCCTCGGCGCGCACGATGCGCACGTCGGTGATGCCGAAGAAGCCGAAGACCGCTTTCAGGTAGCTCTCCTGGTGGTCGAGCACCGCTTCGATGGGCGTGCCGGCGTAGGCACCGCCGCGGCTGGACGCCACGATCACCGTCTTGCCGCCGGCCAGCCCCTGGGGACCCTTGTCGGTGTAGCGGAAGGTGCGCCCGGCCTGCGCCACGCGGTCGATCCAGGCCTTGAGCTGGGTGGGGATCGCGAAGTTGTACATGGGTGCGCCCACCACCACCACGTCGGCGGCGAGGAACTGCGACACCAGCCGCTCGGACCGCTCGTTCTCCCGGCGCTGCACCTCGCTCAGCTCGGCGGCGGCGGTGCCCAGGCGAAAGCCCAGCGAGTTCGCGTCCAGGTGGCTCGGCGCGTCCGCGGCCAGGTCGAGGTACTCCACCGTGGCGCCGGGGTGGGCGGCACGCCACTGCGAGACGATGTCGCGGGTGAGCTGGCGCGAGACCGATTGGCTACCCAGGGCGCTGGAGTCGATGTGAAGCAGTTTCATGAGGGTTTCTCCTATTCGTTGAGCCGCGTTCGGCATGGCATTGATTGTGGGGATGGAGGTATTCGGCGATAAGACGGCAGAATCAGGAAACTTCGTTCCATGAACAGGACGATCCATGCAGGATCTGAACGACATGCTTTACTTCGCCGAGGTCGTGGACCGCGGCGGTTTTGCCGCTGCGGGCCGGGCGCTGGGCATTCCCAAGTCGCGCCTGTCGCGCCGGATCGCCGAGCTGGAGGACCGGTTGGGCGTGCGCCTGCTGCAGCGCACGACCCGCAAGCTCTCGCTGACCGAGGCCGGCGAGGCCTACCACCGGCACTGCGTCGCGCTGCGCGAGCAGGCCCAGGCCGCCGAGGAAGCCGTGGCCCATGTGCGGGAAGAGCCCCGCGGCACGGTTCGCGTGGTGTGCCCGGTCACCCTGGCGCAGACCACCGTGGGTCCCCTCATGCCGGACTTCCTGGCGCGGCATCCCCAGGTTCGCGTCGACATGGAGGTCGACAACCGGGTGGTGGACCTGGTGGAGGAGGGCATCGACGTGGCCCTGCGCGTGCGTCCCAGCGTCGACGACAGCGGCAGCCTGGTGGTCAAGCGGCTGGGCGTGTCACGCACGCTGCTGCTGGCGAGCCCGGAGCAGTTGCAGCGGGAGGGGCGCCCCAGCGGCGTGGAAGACCTCGCCCGGCTGTCCACGGTGGCGATGTCGGCGGCGCCCGACGGCCGCGCCAGCTGGAAGCTGGTCGGTCCGCACCAGCGCGAATGGGAGCTGCAGCACCGCCCGCGCTACACCAGCGGCGACCTGCTCACGCTGAAGTCGGCGGTGCTGCAAGGCAGCGGCATCTGCACGCTGCCCGACTACCTGTGCTGCGACGAACTCGCGAGCGGACGGCTGGTGGAGGTCTTGCCCGGCTGGGCGCCGCCGGTCGGTGTCATGCACGCGGTGTTTCCGTCGCGCCGGGGCATGGTGCCGGCGGTACGGCGCTTCCTCGATTACCTGGGCGAGCAGGTGACGACCGAACGGCTCATGGCCAGCTGCAGTGGCCGGCCGGGGTGAGCGAACGACTCAGGCGGCCGCCGCGCCGGCCGGCGATGGGCGGTCCACCCGCGCACCGCGCCGGTCCCGCACCCACAGCGCCAGCCGCGCGCCGGCGACGATGCCCAGCACCGCCAGCACCGAACCGGCGGACAGCAGCGCCAGGCCGGTGACGCCGTTGCCGACCGAGCAGCCCAGGGCCGTGATGCCGCCGAAGCCCATGAGCAGCCCGCCCGCGGCATGCTCGCCCAGCTCGCGCGGCGAGCTGAACGTTTCCCAGCGGAATTCGCCGCGCAGTCGCGCACTGGCGATGGCCCCGCCCAGCACACCCAGCACCAGCGCCACCCCGAAGCTCAGCACCGTATTGCGGTCGGTCCAGAGCGTGGCCAGGTCCAGCAGGTGGCCCATGGGGGCCGCGAAGCTCAGGCCCTCGGGCCGGCGCGACTGCGTGCCCAACCAGGCGGGCTCCAGTGTTTCGGGGTGCTCGGCCATGAACCCGACCTGGCCGGTGAGGTAGAGCGCCGCACCCAGCAGCAGCCCGACCACCGCGCCCCCGGCGACCATGCGGCCGTCGAGCGAGCGGCGCAGCCGCCAGGCCAGCACCCCGACGGCGCCCAGCACCAGCAGCGCCAGCAGCCAGCGCGTCGAGGTGGCCGACAGGGACAGCAGCGGCGACAGCAGCGAGCCCAGGTCCTGCGGCGTGCCCAGCTCGATCGCCCAGCGGTCCAGCCACGACACGCGCACGTTGGCCAGCATGCCGCGAAGGGTCATCAGCACGACCACCGCGATGACGATCAGCGTGACGGCCGACTTCATGTTGCCCGAGCCGGCCTTGACCAGGCTGCGCTGCGGGCAGCCGCCGGCCAGGATCATTCCGTAGCCGAACAGCAGACCGCCGACCAGGTAGGACGCCCACGGCAGCCGAGGCGCCCAGGCCAGGGTGCGGGTGGCGTCCAGGCTGCCGGTGGCCACCAGCAACTGCACGCACACCGCGCCGACCGCGATGGCCACCAACCAGGCCAGCAGCCGGCTGGGTTTGCGCGACTCCACCCAGTCGGCGATGGCGCCGCGCACGCAGAAGCGGGTGGACTGGCCCACCACGCCCAGGCCCAGGCCCAGGAGCAGGCCGCCCCAGAGGACGTAGGAGGTGAGGGTCTGGGGGGCGACGTCGGGGCTCATCGGGTGACTGCAGGCTGGGGCAAAGCGGCGGAGTTTACCGAGTGGGCCAAGGCATTGCGGACATGCGGGGAAGCGCTGGCGCGGCAGGCGGCCATCGTTGCGCCGGGCCTGTCGGTGCGCGACCCGTTTATGAGCAGTTGCCGTGCCCCGCGCTTCGCTGCTGCAGCCGCAGGCTGTCCGCGGCCGCAAACGAGGTCCTTCGCTGACGGTGTGGCGACCTACAGCCTCGCGCGCGCAGAGCGGCTAGGCTGGGCGGAAACCGCCCCAACCCGGAGACCGCACATGAAGACATCATCACCGCCGGGCCATGAGCCCGACCGCATCGACCTGGACGACCCCGCCGAAGCCGATCAGTGGGCCCGTCGGCTCGACTGCAGCCGTGAACAGTTGCGCGAGGCCGTGCAGGCCGTGGGCGATCGGGCCGCGGACGTGGAGATGTGGCTCAAGGGCAGCCACAGCACGACCAACGCCGACCGGATGCAGGAAACGAAAGACGCCTGAGGCGCCTGGCTCATTCCGCCGTGACCGGATCGATCACGTTGCGGACCACCGAGACCTTGTCGGCCGGGAATCCGCCCTTCTGCGCGTGCTCGCGCACGTCCGCCTCGCTTTCGGCGTAGTAGACGCAGTAGATCTTGTCGTCGGTGACGTAACTCTGCTGCCACTGGACCCGCGGGCCCATGCTGCGCAGCACGTCGCAGGACTTTTGCGCGACAGCCTTGAGTTCAGGGCCGGACAACTTGCCGGCATCGGGGATCTCGCGCTCGATGACGAAGCGGGGCATGTGACACCTCCAGGGATGCGGCTCGTCATTCGGCGCCTTGGGACCACCCTGCGCAAGGTGTGTTCACGCACAGTAGGCCCAAAGGTCTGCGCCGCCGGGGGCGGCGCGGGTTTACTGCCCGTTGACGGCGGCCTTGAGCTTGGCGCCGGGGGTGAAGCGCACGGCGGTGGACTCGGGAATGTCCATCGATTCGCCGGTGCTGGGGTTGCGGCCGGTGCGGGCCGCGCGCTTGCTGGCCTTGAAGCTGCCAAAGCCGGTGATGGTCACTTCGTCACCGCTGGACAGCTGCTGGCTGATCACGTCGATGAAGGCATCCAGGTGCCTGGCGGCCGTGGCCTGGGATTCGCCGGTGGCTTGCGCCAGTGCTTCGACGAGTTCGCCTTTTTTCATGGTGTCTCCTTTCCAAAAGGGCGTGAGTGTACCGGCGGCACGCGGTCCGCAGGCCGGCGCGGGCGCCGCGCGTGCCAGCGCGTACTCTTCCGGCTCCTAGAATGCGCCGTGCCCCGCCCAGCCGGCCATCACCATGTCTATGTCGTCGAGCTCGCGCGAGCGGCGTGGGAAGTGGCCCGGTTCCGCCAGTGCAACCCTGGATACCGGGCGGGCCGGCCGCTCGTCTATGTGGGAATGACCGGGCTCGATCCCGACCTTCGTTTCGACCGGCACAAGGCCGGCATCCAGTCGAACCGATTCGCCCGCGAGTTCGGATTGCGCCTGCTGCCGCATCTTTATGAGTCCTACAACCCCATGACCTACGAAGCCGCGCGCCAGATGGAGGTGGAACTCGCCATTGCATTGCGCAGGATCGGCTGGGGTGTCTGGCAGGCCTGAACGGTGCAATTGGCCGCTATCGCTGCAACGCGCCCGGAACACCCAAGACATGACCGATTCAAATTCAATGCTGATCGATGCGAGTGCCCTGGTGCAGCGTTTGAGGCACTTTGCCGCGCAGCGTAATTGGGAGCGTCATCACGCGCCCAAGAACCTCGTGATGGCGCTCACCGGCGAGGTGGGGGAACTCAATGAGATCTTCCAGTGGATGGACGAAGCCCAGTCGCGCGAAGCCGGCCGCGATCCCGCGACGTCATTGGCCGTGCGCGAGGAAATCGCCGACGTGCTGCTGTATCTCGTGCGTCTGGCCGATGTCCTGGGTGTCGACCTCGATCAAGCCGTGCGGCACAAGCTGGAGGTCAATGCACGCAAGTACCCGATCGACGATGACGGGTGATTAAAAATGAATGAAATCGTCGCGGATGGGCTGATTGGCCTGATTGCGATTGCGCGGATTGCCTATACTTCGTGCTCCCAATTACCTACTAGATAAGACCATGGCAAAAAAGACCTACGCGGAAATCCAGGCCGAGATCGCACGCTTGCAGCAGGAAGCCGAATCCGTTCGTGAAGCCGAAGTGGCCGGTGTCATCGAGCGTATGCGCGAAGCGATCGAGGTGTATGGAATCACCGCGCGGGACCTCGGCTTCTCGGGTTCCGAATCGGCATCGGCATCGCGCGGGGGGCGGCGCCCGGCGGGCCGCGCGGCCGGGCGTCGCGCCGCTGCCGGGGCCGACGGCGCTCCCAAGTACCGCGACCCGTCGGGCCAGGTCTGGTCCGGGCGTGGTCCGCGCCCGCGCTGGCTGCGCGAGGCGCTCGAATCCGGCCGCAGCCTCGAGGAATTCCGGGTCGGCTGAACGCCCCCTTGCGCGAATTGCGGTGAATTGCCGCGTTCGCCACTTCCTTGCTTCGTCCCGCGGGCTCACGTGATGAGCCCGCACCGCCTCACGATATGCTGCGACTCCTTCGAATCGCTGAGGCACGATGCGTTTTCTCCACACCGCCGACTGGCACCTGGGCCGCTGGTTCCACGGTAGTTCCCTGCTCGAGGACCAGGCCCATGTGCTCGACCAGTTCGTCGAGCTCGCGGCCCGCGAGCGGGTCGATGCGGTGGTCATCGCCGGCGACGTCTACGACCGCGCCGTGCCGCCGGCCGATGCGGTGTCGCTGCTCGGTGACGTACTCGAGCGGCTGGTGGTGCGACATGCCATCCCGGTCGTCCTGATCGCCGGCAACCACGACAGTGCCGAACGCATCGGTTTCGGCGGACCCATCTTCGAGCGCCAGGGCCTGCATCTGCGCGGCACGCTCTCGCGCCTCGAAGCCGTGACCCTTCAGGGGCGGCAGGGCCCGGTCGACTTCCACCCGCTGCCCTACGTCGAGCCCGCATTCGCGCGCGCGCTCGAGGGCGGCGAATCGGTGACCGACCATGCACAGGCGATGTCGCACGTGCTGGCGCGCATCCGTTCCGGATTCCAGCCCGATCGTCGCCATGTGCTGGTGGCGCACGCCTTCGTGGCCGGTGGCAGCGAGTCCGAATCCGAACGGCCCCTCTCGGTGGGCGGATCGGGCGGCGTGCCGCCCTCGGTGTTCGAGGGCTTCGACTACGTGGCCCTGGGACACCTGCACCGGCCGCAGCGTGCCGGATCGGACCGCATCCGCTACGCCGGCAGCCTGCTCAAATATTCCTTCGACGAAGCGGCGCACGACAAGAGCGTGTCGCTGGTCGAGTTCGAGTTCGAGGCCGATGGCAACTGCCGCGTGACGCCCCACCGGCTGCGCCCGCGCCGTGACGTGCGGGTGATCGAAGGCCGCATGGCCGACCTGCTGGCCGGGGCCGAGGCCTTCGGTCCGCGCACCGACTACCTCAGTGCCCGCATCACCGACGACGGCCCGGTGCTCGACGCCATGGCCCGCTTGCGCGAGGTCTACCCGCAGCTGATGGAGATCCGCTTCGCGCGCCAGGCCGCCACCGGCCCGACAGTCGATGGGGCGGGGGCCGGTGACCACCGCCGCCGCACCCCGGCCGACCTGTTCGCCTCGTTCTTCCGCGACATGCAGGGGCAGGACTGGACCGAGGCGCAGCGCGCCGCGTTCGAGGCGTCCACCCGCGAACTGCTCGAGGCGCCACCCAACGGCGTGCTGTTTTGAAACCGGTGCTGCTGCGGCTGCAGGCCTTCGGCCCCTTCGCGGGCGTGCAGGAGATCGACTTCCGCCGCCTCGGCGGCAACAGCTTCTTCCTGATCCACGGGCCTACCGGGTCGGGCAAGACCAGCGTGCTGGACGGCATGTGCTTCGCGCTCTTCGGCGACAGCTCGGGGGGCGAGCGCGAGGGGCGGCAGATGCGCAGCCACCATGCCGATGCCGCCACGCTGACCCAGCTGGAATTCGAGTTCGCGCTGGGCCAGGCCCGCTACCGCGTGCTGCGGGTGCCCGAGCAGACGCGCAAGGCGCTGCGCGGCGGCGGCGAGGTGAACCAGAAGCCCCGGGCCGAGTTGTTCGCCGTCGAGGGCGAGGGCGCCGACGCCACCGAACGCCCGCTGGCCACCGGCTGGTCCAAGGTCAACGAGTACATCGTGCGGCTGCTCGGCTTCGACAGCCGCCAGTTCCGGCAGGTGATCGTGTTGCCGCAGGGCCGGTTCTTCGAGTTCCTCAAGGCCAGTTCGCAGGAGCGCGAAAAGATCCTGCAGGTGCTGTTCGGCACCGAGCTGTACAAGCGCGTCGAAGAGTCGCTCAAGCGCGCGGCCGACGAGCTGCAGGCACGCGGCCGCGCCGAGCGCGAGCGCCGCGCCGCCTTGCTGGAGCAGGCCGCTGTCGTGGACGAGGCCGAGCTCGCCACGCGCGAAGCGGGGCAGCGCGCCGTGCTCGAAGAGGCCCGAGCCACCGCGGCGCACAGCGCTGTCGAAGCCCGCGCGGCCGAGGACCGGCTGGCGCAGGCCCGGCAGGACGCCCAGCGCTTTGCCGAACACGACGCCGCGGCCCTGGCCCTCCAGGCGCTTCGATCGCAGCAGGACCAGGAGTCGGCCCGCAGGCAAGCCTTGGCTCGAATGAAACTGGCCGCGCGCCTGCGCCCCCTGGAGCAGCACTGGCAGCAGGCCCGTACCGAGTCGGTGCAGGCGCGGGCGCTGGCGGCGCAGCGGACGCAGGCGCTGGAGCGGGCTGGCCAGGAGGAGGCGGCGGCACGCAGCGCCTGCGAGCGCCAGGAGGCGCTGGCGCCGCGACGCGAACAGCTGGCCGGGCGCATCGCGCAGCTCGCTGAGCTGTCCGGGCGGGTGGGGCTGCTGGCGCAGGCGCAGGCGGACCATGCGGCGGCCCGGCAGCGGCAGCAGCGTGCATCGCAACAGCTGGAGCAGGCCGGCCGCGCGCACGCCGAAGCCGGCCAGGCCTGCGAATCACTGCAAGGTGAGCTGGCCCGAGTCGGTGCCGAAGCGGCGTCGCTCGAAGCCGCAGGCGCGGCGCTGCGCCACGCGCAGTCCCTGCGCACGCAGCGGCTCGAACGCGACCGGCTCCTGGCGCTGTGCCAGACCGCGCGGCGGCAGGTGGACACGCTTCAATCCGCCTGCGAGGCCCGCCGTGCCCGTGCCGAGCAGGCGATGCAGCTTTGGCAGCAAGCGATGGCCCACTGGCTGGCTGGCCAGTCGGCGCGGATCGCCCGCGAATTGCAAGCCGGGCAACCGTGCCCGGTCTGCGGATCGCACGAGCATCCGAGTCCGGCTCACGCGTCCGGCGATGCGGCCAGCGACGAGCAGCTGGCCGCCGCCGAAGGCGCCCGCGACCGTGCGGCCGACGAACACCGGCAGGCGCAGGAGGCGCTCGCCGCCGCACGGCTGCGGCTGGCGCAAGCCGAGGGCGGACTGGAGACGGCGCAGGCGGCGCTGGGCGCCGAGGCGTCCGATGACCTCGGCGGCGTGCTCACCGCCGCCACCGATGCACTGAAACGCGCGCAAGCCGCGGCCGCCGGGCTGCCCCAGCTGCGGCAGCGCCTGGACGCCGCGCGCCAGCGGCTGCAGGAGGCCGCCACGGCCCTGGAGCGGGCGCAGGCCGACGGCGCCGATGCGGCGCGCGAGCTGCAGCACCGCGCCACCCAGTGCGCCGAGCGGCAGGCCGGCATTCCCGCCGAACTGGCGCAGCCCGCCGCGCTGGCGCACGCGCTGCAGCAGGCCCGCCTGGAGGCACAGGCGATGCATCAGGCGCTCAAGCAGGCGCAGGACGCGGCGGCCCAGCAGGCGAGCGCGCTCGCGCGTGCCATCGCCTTCGCCGAAGAGAGCGCCCGGACCCGCACCCAGCGCGAGCAGCTGGAACAGGCGCGGGCGGGCGCGTTCGAAGACGGCCTGCGGGAACTCGGCTTTGCCGATGCCGATGACTGGCGCGCTGCCCACGCCGACGACCCCACCATCGCGGCACAGGAGGAGCACACCGCCGCCTTCGACCGCGCCTTCGCCGCGGCCAGCGAGCGGGTCGTCCGCAGCCAGGCCGCGGTCCAGGACCTGCTGCGCCCCGACGTGGCCGCGGCGGAGATCGCGTTGCGCGACGCCCAGGCCCGCCAGACCGCCGCCAGCGACGCGGTGCGCGATGTGCTGGCGAAGCTGCAGAACACCAGCGGCTTCATCGGCTCGCTCGCCCGCATCGCGCAAAGCTTCGACGACATCGAGCGCCGCCACGCCGACCTGCGCACGCTCGCCGACGCGGCGGTGGGCCAGAACCCGCAGCGCATGTCCTTCCAGCGCTACGTGCTGGCCACCTTGCTCGAAGAGGTGCTGGCCGCGACCACGCTGCGCCTGCGCGTCATGAGCCGGGGCCGCTACGAAATGCGCCGGCGCCTGGTGGCGATGGATGCGCGCAGCGCTGGCGGGCTCGACCTGGACGTGTTCGACCACTACACCGGCACCACCCGCGGCGTGGACACGCTCTCGGGCGGCGAGTCCTTCCTGGCCTCGCTGGCCCTGGCGCTGGGCCTGTCGGACGTGGTGCAGTCCCACGCGGGCGGCATCCGGCTCGATGCGATCTTCGTGGACGAGGGCTTCGGCACGCTCGATCCCGAGGCGCTGGATTTCGCCATCCGCACGCTCAAGGACCTGCAGCGCTCCGGGCGCATGGTGGGCATCATTTCGCACGTCGCCGAGCTGCGCGAATGGATGGACGCGCGGCTGGAACTGCTGCCCTCGCAGGACGGCAGCCGCGCCCGCTTTGTCACCTGAGGAAGACATGAGCGGCGAGCTGTCCCCCGGCTTCATGGTGGTCCACGGCAACCGGCCGGAGACCCTGCGCGCGCTGATGGCGCAGTGGATGCAGGCCGCCAGCCTCGGCCCGTTGGAAGACGAGGCCGTGCTGGTGCAAAGCAACGGCGTGGCCCAGTGGATCAAGCTGCACCTGGCCAGCGACGCCTCGCGCGGCGGCCTGGGCATCGCCGCCGCGCTGCAGGTGCAGCTGCCCTCGCAGTTCACCTGGCGCGCCTACCGCGCGCTGCTCGGCGCGGCGCAGGTGCCGGCCGATTCGCCTTTCGACAAGTCGCGCCTGGTGTGGCGGCTGATGCGCCTGCTGCCGGGCCTGCTGGCCGAGCCGGTGTTCCAGCCGTTGGAGCGTTTCCTGCGCGGTGGCGAGGGCGGCGCGGCCGATCCGCGCAAGCTGCACCAGCTGTGCGAGCGCGTGGCCGACCTGTTCGACCAGTACCAGGTGTACCGGGCCGACTGGCTGGAAGCCTGGGCCTCAGGCCGCGACCGGATCGCGGTGCGCGGCGCCGAGCAGCCGCTGGACGCCAGCGACGCCTGGCAGCCCGCCCTGTGGCGCGTGCTGCGCCAAGACGCCGGCGAGGCCGCCGCGCACGGCAGCCGGGCCGAGGTGCACCAGCGCTTCCTGCGCGCCGCCGCGCAGCCCGATGCGCAGCGGCCGCGCGGCCTGCCGCGCCGGATCACCGTGATCGGCGTCTCGTCCCTGCCGGCCCAGGCGCTGCAGGTGCTGGCGGCGCTGGCACGCTGGAGCCAGGTGCTGGTCTTCGTGCACAACCCCTGCCGCCACGACTGGTCGCGCATCGTGCCGGACCACGAACTGCTTCGCGCGCGCCGCCATCGGCAGGCACCGCGCGGGCCGGTCGCCGGCCTGCCGGCGCCTGGCCACCCCTTGCTCGCCGCCTGGGGCCGGCAGGGCCGCGACTTCATCCGCATGCTCGACGAACACGACGAGCACGAAGCCCATGCCCGGCGCTTCGAGGCCGTGCTGCGCCAGGTCGATGTGTTCGAAGCCAATGCCGACGCCGGCTCGCGCAGCCTGCTGCACCGGCTGCAGGACGACATGCTGGAGCTGCGGCCGGTGGAAGAGTCGCGCCAGCTCGCGCCCGAGGTCGCGGCGGGCGACCGTTCCATCGCCTTCCACGTCACGCACGGTCCCCTGCGCGAGGTGGAGGTGCTGCACGACCGCCTGCTGGCGGCGTTCGCGGCCGACCCCGAGCTGCGGCCGCAGGACGTGATGGTCATGGTGCCCGACGTCGCCGCCTTCGCGCCGCACATCGAAGCCGTGTTCGGCCTGTATGAGCGCGACGATCCGCGCCACATCCCGTTCGGCATCGCCGATCGCGGGCAGCGCGGGCACGACTCGCTGCTGGCCGCGATCGCGAAGCTGCTGTCGCTGCCGCAGGCGCGCTGGGCCGCGAGCGAGCTGCTGGACCTGCTGGACGTGCCGGCCTTCCGCCGCCGCCTGGGCATCCAGGAGGCCGAGCTGCCGCTGCTGCGGCGTTGGGTGGCGCGCGCCGAGGTGCGCTGGGGCTTGAACGCGCCGCAGCGCGAGCACCTGGGCCTGCCGCCGGGGCTGGACCAGAACAGCTGGCAGTTCGGCCTGCGCCGCATGTTCCTGGGCTATGCCGTGGGCAGCGGCGAGCCCTGGCAGGGCATCGCGCCCATGGACGAGATCGGCGGGCTGGACGCCGCGCTGCTCGGCCCGCTGGCCACCTTGCTGGACCGGCTCGATGCGCACTGGCACGCCTTGACCGAGGACGCCGCGCCCGACCGGTGGGTCGAGCGGCTGGAACGGCTGCTGGACGACTTCTTCGAGGCGCCCGACGGCAGCGACGAATCGCTGGTGCTGCTGCGGCTGCGCGGCGCGCTGCACGCGTGGCAGCAGGAATGCGCCGAGGCGGGCCTGGTCGATGCCCTGCCGCTGGCTGTCGTGGGCGGTCACTGGCTCGATCGGGTGGAGCGGCCCAGCCTGTCGCAGCTGTTCCTCTCGGGCGGCGTCACCTTCGCGTCCCTCATGCCGATGCGCGCCATCCCGTTCCGCTGGATCGCGCTGCTGGGCATGAACGATGGCGACTACCCGCGTCCGCGCACGCCCATCGACTTCGACCTGATGGCGCGCGAGGTGCGCCCCGGCGACCGCTCCCGGCGCGAGGACGACCGCTACCTGTTCCTGGAGGCGCTGCTGTCGGCGCGCGAGCACCTGCACGTGAGCTGGGTCGGGCGCAGCATCCGCGACAACCAGGAGCGGCCGGCCTCGGTGCTGGTGGCGCAGCTGCGCGACCACGTCGCCGCCTGCTGGCGCCGCGCCGGCGACGCGCGGCCCCAGGCGCTGGCCGGGCCGGCCCTGTTGCAGGCGCTGACCTGCGAGCATCGGCTGCAGCCGTTCCACGAGGCCTATTTCGACGGGCGCGATCCGCGCCTGGCCAGCTACGCGCGCGAATGGCGCGTGGCCCGCGAAGCCACGACCCTCGCGCAGCCGCCGCAGCCCCTGCCGGCGCCGGCGGGCGAGCGCGTCTTCACGCTGCGCGAGTTCGCCGCCTTCGCCCGCGAGCCGGTGCGCTTCTTCTTCGACCAACGGCTGCAGGTCCACTTCGGCCACGACGACCCGGTGGCCGAGGACCAGGAGCCCTTCGAGCTGGACCCGCTTCGCCGCTGGCAGCTGCAGGACGAGTTGATCCGCCTGCAGAAGACCGCCATCGAGCACGGCGCCGACCGCGAAGCGGCACTGGCACGCGGGCTGGACGTGATGACCGCGCGCGGCAGCCTGCCGGTGGGCGCCCTGGCCGCGCCGGTGCGCGCCACGCTGGCCGAACCCATGGAGCGCCTGTTCGCCGAACATGCCGCCGCCTGCGAGCAGTGGCCGCAGCGCCTGCCCGACGAGTGGCTGGACCACGCGCCCGCCGACCTCGCGCAGGCGCCGCGCGTGCAGGACTGGCTGGGCGAGCTGCGCACCGACGGGCAGGGCGCGCGTTGCCGATTGGTGCTCGAAAGCACCGGGCTGATCAGGAAGGCCACCGGCAAGGACACGGATCAGTGGCGCTTCGACAAGCTGGTGGGCCACTGGGTGGCGCACCTGGCCGGCCACCTGGGCGGGCAGCCGATGACCAGCGTGGTGGCCAGCAAGGCCGGCACGCTGACGCTGTTGCCGCTGTCCATCGAGGTGGCCCGGGGGCATTGGCGTGACCTGTGCGTGCTGCTGGCCGAGGGCCTGTGCCGGCCGCTGCCCTTCGCGCTGCGCAGCGCCAGCGAATGGCTGGAGAAGCTCCCCAAGGGCGAGGAGACCGCCCGCGAGGCCGCGCGCCGCTGCTACGAGGAGCACGAGCCTCGCCGCCACCAGTTCGCCGAGGCCCGGCGCGATCCCTGCCTGGGCCGCACCTACCCCGGCTTCGACGCGCTCTGGTCCGACGGCGAGTTCGCCCGGCTCGCGCAGCGCCTGCTGGGGCCGCTGCGCGAGGCGCCGCGCAACAAGCCACGGGGGGAGCGCGGATGACCCGCCTGCTGGATGCGCTCTCGTTTCCCCTGCGCGGCTCGCAGCTGGTCGAGGCCAGCGCGGGCACCGGCAAGACCTTCACCATCAGCGCGCTCTACCTTCGGCTGGTGCTCGGCCACGGGGGCGAGGCGGCCGGCTTCGGCCGCCCGCTGGATCCAGCCGAGATCCTGGTGGTGACCTTCACCGAGGCGGCCACGCAGGAGCTGCGCGACCGGGTGCGCCAGCGCCTGGCCGAAGGCGCGGCGGCCTTCCGGATCGATCCGTCCCAGGTGCCATCCCTGCCTGCAGGCCGCGACCTGCTGCACGACCTGCGCGCCAGCTACCCGCCCGAAGCGTGGCCGGCCTGCGCCCATCGCCTGCAGCTGGCGGCCGAGGGCATGGACGAGGCCGCCATCTCCACCATCCACGGCTGGTGCCACCGCATGCTGCGCGAGCACGCCTTCGACAGTGGCAGCCTGCTCGCGCAGACCCTGCAGCCCGACCCCGGCGAGCTGTTCCTGGAGGCCGTGCGCGACTGGTGGCGCAGCTTCGTCTACCCGCTCGACGCGGCCGACGCGGCCACGCTGTGCGGCTGGTGGAAGACGCCCGCGGCCTTGGCCGAGCTGCTGCGCAGCCTGGCCCCGCACCGCGAGCTGCTGGCCGCCGGCGCGGCGCCGCAAGAGGCGCTGCGGATCGCGCGCACGGCGGGCCAGGCCGCGCTCGCGCAATGGAAGCAGCCGTGGCAGCGCGACGTGGCGGTGCTGCGCGAGGCGATCGACGCCAGCCTGCGGTCCGGGCAACTGCAGGCGAGGCCGCTCGGTCATCGCGGCCGCTGGCTTCAGTCCCTGCACGACTGGGCGCATGGCGACGACCGCCTGCCCCGGCTCACCGACAAGGCCTGGGACCGCCTGAGCCCCGCCGGCATGCGCGATGCCAGCGCCACCGGCACGGTCTTCGACCACCCCCTGCTGCATGAACTGGCCGACCTGCGCCGCCGCCTGGGCGAGCTGCCTGACGGACGCGACGCCGTGCAGCAGCACGCGGTGCACTGGGTGGCCGAGCGCCTGGCGCAGGAGAAGGCGCGCCGGGCCGAGATGGGGTTCGACGACATGCTGGTGCAGCTGGATGCCGCGCTGGCGCGGTCGGCGGATGCGCGGCTGGCGCAGCGCATCCGGGCGCAGTTCCCGGTGGCGCTGATCGACGAGTTCCAGGACACCGACGCGCTGCAGTACCGCATCTTCGATGCCATCTACGCCGTGCGCGCCGGCGCCCGCGAGCAGGCCCTGGTGCTGATCGGCGACCCCAAGCAGGCCATCTACGGCTTTCGCGGCGCCGACATCCACGCCTACCTCGCGGCCCGTGCCGACACCCAGGGCAAGCACCACACGCTGGGCACCAACTTCCGCTCGTCCAAAGCCATGTGCGAGGCGGTCAACCACCTGTTCGGCCGCGCCGAGCGGCGAGACCCCGCGGGTGCCTTCGGCTTCGGCACCCCCGCGGGCAACCCGCTGCCCTTCCTGCCCGTGCAGGCGCACGGCCGCAAGGAGGCCTGGGAGCTGCAGGGGGAACCGGCCCCGGCGCTGACCTGCTGGTGGGCCGAGGACGAGCGGCAGCTGCCCGAGGCCTGCGCCGCCGAGGTGCTGCGGCTGCTGCAGGCCGGGCAGCAGGGGCGGGCGGGATTTCGCCGGCCCGACGGCTCGCTGGTGCCGGTGCGCCCCGGCGACATGGCGGTGCTGGTCCACACCGGCACCCAGGCCCGGCGCGTGCGCGCCGCGCTGCAGCGGGCGGGAGTGCGCAGCGTCTACCTGTCGGACCAGGACCCGGTGTACTGGAGCGAGGCGGCCGCCGACCTGCAGCGGCTGCTGCAGGCCTGCGCCGCGCCCGAGGACGATCGCCTGCTGCGCGCGGCACTGGCCACCGGCCTGCTGGGGCTGGACTGGGCGGCGCTGGAACGGCTGCATGCCGACGAATCCGCCTGGGAAGACGCGGTGCTGCGTTTCCGCCGCTACCGCGACCAGTGGCGCCGCCAGGGCGTGCTGCCCATGCTGCGCCGGCTGCTGCACGAGCACCAGGTGCCGCACCGGCTGCTGGCCGCCGGCGACGAGCGGCGCCTGACCGACGTGCTGCACCTGGCCGAGCTGCTGCAGCAGGCGGCCACCGAACTGGAGGGCGAGCATGCGCTGGTGCGCCACCTGGCCGAGCAGCGCGCCGCCCAGCGCCCGGCCAGCGACGACAGCCGCATCCTGCGTCTGGAGAGCGACGCCGATCTGCTCAAGGTGGTGACGGTGCACAAGTCGAAGGGGCTGGAGTACCCGCTGGTGTTCCTGCCTTTCGGTTGCCACGCGAAAGCGGTCAAGGGGGACCGGCCGCTGGCCTGGCAGGACGGCCGGGGCCGGCGGCTGGCGCTGCGACCGGACGCCGAGGCCGTGGCCGGGGCCGACCGCGAGCGGCTGGCCGAGGACCTGCGCAAGCTCTACGTGGCGCTGACCCGGGCGCGCTTCGCCACCTGGGTGGGATTGGCGCCGGGCAAGGAGCCGCATCGCAGCGCGCTGGGTTGCCTGCTCGGCGGACCCGAGCCCTTCGAGGCGGCGTCCTTGCCGCGCTTGCTGGCGACGCTGGCCGGCGAATGCCCGTCCATCGCGGTGCAGCCGGTGCCGCCCGCCGCCACCGGCCGCTGGCAGGAGACCGGGCCGCCGCGCGACTGGGCCCCCGAGCCGCCGCTGCGCCGCACGCCGCATCCGCCGTGGTGGGTGGCGAGCTACTCGCGCCTGCGCACCGAGCAGGGGGCGGCGGGCGGGCCGGCCGACGCGCCCGAAAGCGCCGCCGAAGCCACCTTCCTGGAAGAGGCCGTTGCGCCCGACGGGGCCTGGCGCGGCGGCGCCGGACCCGGGCTGCACGGCTTTCCACGCGGCGCGGGGCCGGGCAGCTTCCTGCACGGCCTGCTGGAATGGGCCGGTCGCGAAGGCTTCGCGGACGTTGCGGCCGATCCGGGCCGGCTGCGCCGGCTGCTCGAGCAGCGCTGCCGCGCCCGCGGCTGGGCCGAATGGGCCGGGCCGCTGGCCGACTGGCTGCTCGCCTGGTTGCGCGCCCCGCTGCGGCTGCCGGGCGCACCGAGCCCGGCCGACCTGGCCGGCTACCAGGTCGAAATGGAGTTCTGGTTCGCCACCCGGCGCGTCGATGCCCGCCGCATCGACGCGCTGGTCTGCGAGCACACGCTGGACGCGGCGCCCAGGCGCCGGCTGCAGCCGCAGGAGCTGAACGGCCTGTTCAAGGGCTACATCGACCTGGTGTTCGAGCACCAGGGCCGCTGGTGGGTGGCCGACTACAAGTCCAACACCCTCGGCGCGGTCGATGGCGACTACACCGCCGAGGCGTTGCGCGCCGAGGTGCTGCGCCATCGCTACGAGCTGCAGTACGCGCTGTACCTGTTCGCGCTGCACCGGCACCTGCGCAGCCGGCTGCCCGACTACGACTACGACCGGCACGTGGGCGGGGCCGCCTACCTGTTCCTGCGCGGCCACGGCGGACCCGCTGGCGGCCTGCACCTGGAGCGTCCGCCGCGCGCGCTGATGGACGGCCTGGACGCGCTGTTCGCGCAGGAGGTGGCGGCATGAGGGGCGTGCTGGATCGACTCGAACGCTGGGTACGGGCCGGCTGGATCCGCGAACTCGATCGCGCCTTCGCCGCGTTCCTGGCGCGCGAAGCGCCCGACGCCGATCCGGCCCTGCTGCTGGCCGCCGCGCTGGCCAGCCACCAGCTCGGGCGGGGCCACGCCTGCCTGGAGTTGCAGCCGCTGCTCGACGACCCGGTGGGCACCTTGGCGCTGCCGCCCGAGCGCGGCGGCCATGACGACGACGCCCCGGACGACCCGGCCGCCGCGCCCGAACACCCGCGTGAACTGCTGGCCGGCCTGGACCTTCCCGGCTGGACACGCCGGCTGGCGCACCCGCGGCTGGTCGCGCCGGGCGAGGGCGACACGCCGCTGGTGCTCGATGACGGGCGGCTGTACCTGCGGCGCTACTGGGACCACGAGCGCACCGTGCGTGCGGGCATCGCCGCGCGGCTGGCGGCGGGGCCGGCATCGCCCGAAGGATTGGCCGCGGCCTTGCGCGTGCTGTTCGCGCAGCCCCCTGGCGAGACCGCGGACTGGCAGCGGCTGGCCTGCGCCACCGCCGCCCGGCATGCCTTCAGCGTGATCACCGGCGGGCCGGGCACCGGCAAGACCACCACGGTGGTCAAGGTGCTGGCCCTGCTGCAGCACCTCGCGCTGCAGGGGCAGGTGCAGGGGCTGATGCCCGGCCGGCCCCTGCGCATCCGGCTCGCCGCCCCCACGGGCAAGGCCGCCGCGCGGCTGAACGAGTCCATCGCCGGGGCGGTGCAGCAACTGCCGCTGGAGGGCCTGCCGCAGCCGCAGGCGGTGCGCGCCGCCATCCCGACCGAGGTGTCCACGGTGCACCGGCTGCTGGGCAGCCTGCCGGACAGCCGGCACTTCCGCCACCACGAGGGCAATCGCCTGCCGCTGGACGTGCTGGTGCTGGACGAGGCCTCCATGGTCGACCTGGAGATGATGGCCGCGGTGCTGCGGGCCTTGCCGCCGCAGGCGCGGCTGATCCTGCTGGGCGACAAGGACCAGCTCGCCTCGGTCGAAGCCGGCGCCGTGCTGGGCGAGCTGTGCCGGCGCGCCGACCAGGGCCACTACACCGAGGACAACCGGCGCGAGCTGCAGGCGCTCACCGGCCAGGTCATTCCCAGTGCGCTGGTGGATGCGGCCGGGACGCCGCTGGACCAGGTCGTGGTCAAGCTGCGCCACAGCTGGCGTTTCCGCGAGGACAGCGGCATCGGCCAGCTGGCGGCGGCGGTCCATGCCGGCGACGCGGCGCGGCTGGCCCGCATCGAAGCCGCCGCGCCGCGCGACCTGGCCTTCGTCGAGTTGGGCGGCGAGGGCCTGCGCCGGCTGGTGCTGGGGGCGGACGGCGGCGCGGGTGGCCCCAGCGGTGGCCGCGCCGCCCCGGCCGGCCATGCGCACTACCTGCGGGTGATGCGCGAGGGCCTGCCGGCGCCGCTGGCGGGGCCCGAGGAATGGAACGAGTGGGCGGCCCGCGTGCTGGCAGCCTTCGGCGAATTCCAGTTGCTGTGCGCGCTGCGGCAGGGGCCGCAGGGCGTGGAGACCCTGAACCGCACGGTGGCGGCCATCCTGTGCCGCGAAGGCCTGGTCGAGACCGACCAGGGCTGGTACGCGGGCCGGCCGGTGATGGTCACGCGCAACGACTACGGGCTGGGCCTGATGAACGGCGATGTGGGCATCACCCTGGCGACGCCGGTGCTGGAGGACGGCGCGGTGCGCTGGAAACTGCGGGTGGCCTTCGCCGCCGAATCCCCCGGCGCCGGCCGGGGGCCGCGCTGGGTGCTGCCCAGCCGCCTGCAGGCGGTGGAGACCGTCTATGCGATGACGGTGCACAAGTCGCAGGGCTCGGAGTTCGGGCACGCCGCCCTGGTGTTGCCGGCTGCCGACAGCCGCGTGCTCACGCGCGAGCTGGTCTACACCGGCATCACGCGGGCCCGCCAGTGGTTCACGCTGGCGCGTGCCGGCGGGGGCGACGTGCTGGCGCAGGCGGTCGCCCGGCGGGTGCGGCGTGCCGGCGGATCGTTCGGTTGAGCTGACCTGCGGCGGCTGTCAAGGGTGTTTTTCCGGCCGAGCACGGCCGTGCCGGGCTAGCACCATGGGAGGCCCCAGCCAGCCAGACAGCCGCCCGAACCCATGCAGACCGACAGCCCCAGCCTCGGCTCCAGGAACACCGCCGACATTCCTGGCGTGCTTGCGCAGTGCCTGCGCCACGCCCCGGGCTTCGTGGCCCTGGTCATGGGGCGCTCGCACGTTTTCGAGTTCGTCAATGACGCCTACAGCGACTTCCTGGGCCTGCCCGTCGTGCAGATCAAGGGCCGGCCGGCCTTCGACGTGCTCTCGGGCGTGCGCGGCCAGGGCTTCGAGGAACTGATCGAGCGGGTCTGGGCGACCGGCGAGCCCTACGTGGGCAAGCACATGCGCGTGCGCATCGGCACCCACAAGCCCAATGCGCGCGAGATGTTCGTGGACTTCGTGATGCAGCCGGTGTTCGACCAGCGTGGCGCGATGGCCGGCATCTTCTTCCAGGCGCACGACGTGACGGAGCTGCACCGCATGGCCGAGGCCCACCGCATCGCCGAGAAAAACCAGGACATCTTCCTGTCCAAGCTGGTCCACGAGCTCCTGAGCCCGCTGGGCGCCATCCGCGGCGCGGTCGACGTGCTGGCCCGTGCGCAGGTCGCGCGCGAGCCCCTGGTGGGCCGCATGCTGCGGATCGTCCAGCGGCAGGCGAGCGGCCTGGGTGCCCTGGTGGACGAGCTGTCCGACGTGGCCCGCATCAAGCTGGGCAGCGCCGTGCTGGCGCGCTGCGAGCCGGTGGTGTTGCAGGCCGTGGTGCGCGACGCGCTCGACACCTGCGCCCCGGCGCTGCAGGAGCGCCAGCAGGTGGCGTCGGTGCTGCTGCCCGAACGGCCGGTGCAGGTCATGGGCGATGCGCTCAAGCTGCGGCGGGTGCTGGTGAACCTGCTGACGAACGCCTCCAAGTACACGCCGGTCCAGGGTCGGGTGGAGGTGCGGCTGGAGGAATCGGGACCGCGCGCGGTGCTGTGCGTGGCGGACGATGGCATCGGCCTGAGCCGGGCGGCGCTGGATCGGGTGTTCGACCTGTTTTCCCAGGAGCAGGAGGGGACGGGCCTGCGCCAAGGGGGACTGGGCATCGGCCTGGCGCTGGTCAGGCAGCTGGTGGAGTTGCACGGCGGCACCGTCGAAGCCCACAGCGAAGGCCCCGGCCAGGGAGCGAGCTTCGTGGTGCGGCTGCCGGCCTGCGCTGGATGACCCCGGCCGTTGTCGCTGGTAGCCGCTGTCACTGGGGGCTGCGCGAGACCCTGCGCGAGACTTCCGCTGCCGCGGCGAGCAAGGGCGGCAACAGCAGCTCCTGCATCTGCCGGGGCGTGGTCCGGTTCGCCTGGCCGCTGATGTTGAGCGCGGCGACGAACTGTCCAGCCCCGTTCACCACCGGCGCGGCCATCGAGACCAGCCCTTCCTCGAGCTCCTGGTTGACCAGGCACCAACCCTGCCTGCGCGCCTGCCGCACCCGGGCCAGCAGTGCGGCCGCATCGGTGATGGTGTGGCGGGTGCAGGCGCGCAGGTCGGTGCTGGCGAGCAGCCGCGCCACGTCCTCGTCCGGCAAACCGGCCAGGAGCATGCGGCCCATCGACGTGCAGTAGGCCGGCAGGCGCGAGCCCACGCCGAGCCCGATGCTCATGATCTTGCGGGTGGGCACGCGCAGGACGTAGACGATGTCGGTGCCTTCCAGCACGGCGGCCGAGCAGGACTCCTTGACTTCCTCCACCAGGGCCTCCATCACCGGCTCCGCCAGGTTCCAGATCGGCATGGAGGACAGGTAGGCGAACCCCAGGTCGAGGATGCGAGGCGTCAGTGAGAACAGCTTGCCATCGCCGTGCACGTAGCCCAGGGCCTGCAGCGTCAACAGAATGCGGCGCGCACCCGCGCGGGTGAGCCCGGTGCGGCTGGCCACCTCGGTCAGGGTCTGGCGCGGGGCCGCCGCGCTGAAGGAGCGGATCACTTCCAGCCCCCGGGCGAAGGACTGCACATAGCCGTCGCCCGGGCGCGGCCCTTCGGTCAACGCGCGGTTTGCCATCCGGATCTCTCCTCGTCTAGAATTCTTTATTCGAACAAACGTTCGTAATTCGAACAGAGATTAAAGCACGCGTGCTTGGGCGGATGCAAGCCATCGGACGTGAAGGAGATTGGCGAATGATCGACAAGGTGGTGGCATCGGTGGCGCAGGCCCTGGAGGGCGTCGCGGACGGCGCCACGGTGATGATCGGCGGCTTCGGCACGGCCGGCATCCCCAATGAACTGATCGACGGATTGATCGAGCAAGGGGCGCGCGAGCTGACCGTGGTCAACAACAACGCGGGCAACGGTGACACGGGCCTGGCGGCGCTGCTCGCGGCGGGACGTGTGCGCAAGGTGATCTGCAGCTTCCCGCGCCAGGCCGACAGCCAGGTGTTCGACGGCCTCTACCGCAGCGGCCGCATCGAGCTGGAACTGGTCCCGCAGGGCAACCTGGCCGAGCGCATCCGGGCCGCGGGTGCCGGCATCGGCGCCTTCTTCACGCCCACGGGCTACGGCACGCCGCTGGCCGAAGGCAAGGAGACGCGCGAGATCGCCGGCCGCCACTATGTGCTGGAGCATCCGATCCACGCCGACGTGGCCTTGATCAAGGCCGAGCGCGGCGACCGCTGGGGCAATCTCACTTACCGCAAGGCCGCCCGCAACTTCGGGCCGGTGATGGCGATGGCGGCGCGGCAAACCATCGCCAGCGTGCACGAGGTGGTGGAGCTCGGGGCGATGGATCCGGAGCACGTGGTCACACCGGGCATCTTCGTCAGCCGCGTGGTTCAGGTCGCCCGCGTCCCCACCCAGGGCGCCGGTTTCAAGCAGGAGCGTTGAGATGGGCTGGACGAAGCGAACGAAAGACGAGCTGGCGCGCCGCGTGGCGCAGGACATCCATGACGGTGCCTACGTCAACCTGGGCATCGGCATGCCCACCCAGGTGGCCAACCACCTGCGCGCGGACGTGGAAGTGATCCTGCAAAGCGAGAACGGAATCCTGGGCATGGGGCCGGCGCCCGCCGCGGGCGAGGAGGACTACGACCTCATCAACGCCGGCAAGCAGCCCGTGACGCTGCTGCCAGGCGGCGCCTATTTCCACCATGCCGACAGCTTCGCCATGATGCGCGGGGGCCACCTGGACATCTGCGTGCTCGGCGCGTTCCAGGTCTCGGCCACCGGCGACCTCGCCAACTGGCATACCGGCGAGAAGGACGCGATCCCCGCCGTCGGTGGCGCGATGGACCTGGCGATCGGTGCCAAGCAGACCTGGGTGATGATGGACCTGCTCACCAGGAAGGGCGAGAGCAAGCTGGTGGCCCGCTGCAACTACCCGCTCACCGGCGTGGGCTGCGTCAAGCGCGTCTACACGGACGTCGCGACGTTCGAGTGCACGCCCCGGGGGCTCAAGCTCATCGACGCGGTTCCCGGCCTGTCGCACGACGAACTGGAGCAACTCACCCGCCTGCCGATCCTGGCCGGCTGAATCACAGGAGCACCCGATGACCACCCCCCAGGCCTTCATCTGCGACGCCGTGCGCACGCCCTTCGGCCGCTACGGCGGCGCCCTGTCGTCGATACGCACCGACGACCTGGCTGCCATCCCGCTGCGCGCGCTCATGGCGCGCAACGCCGGGGTCGACTGGGAAGCCGTGGCCGACGTGATCTACGGCTGCGCCAACCAGGCTGGCGAAGACAACCGCAACGTCGCGCGGATGGCCTCGCTGCTCGCCGGGCTGCCCGTCGGCGTGCCGGGCGCCACGGTCAACCGCCTCTGCGGTTCGGGCCTGGATGCGGTGGGCACCGCGGCGCGCGCCATCCGCGCCGGCGAAGCCGGGCTGATGGTCGCCGGGGGCGTCGAGAGCATGAGCCGCGCACCGTTCGTCATGCCCAAGGCCGAGAGCGCCTTCTCGCGCACCGCTGCCGTCCACGACACCACCATCGGCTGGCGCTTCGTCAACAAGCTCATGAAGGAGATGCATGGCGTGGATTCGATGCCGGAGACGGCCGAGAACGTGGCGGTGGATTACGGGATCGAGCGCGAAGCACAGGACCGCATGGCCCTGGCTTCGCAGCTGAAGGCCGTGGCCGCGCAGAAAGCCGGCTTCTTCGATGCCGAAATCACGCCGGTGACCATCCCGCAGAAGAAGGGCGAGGCGCTGGTGGTGGACAAGGACGAGCACCCGCGCGAGACCTCGCTCGAAGCGCTGGCGAAGCTCAGGGGCGTGGTGCGTCCCGACGGCAGCGTGACCGCCGGCAACGCCAGCGGCGTCAACGACGGCGCCTGCGCGCTGCTGCTGGCCGACGAGGCCACGGCCGCGCGCCACGGCCTCACGCCGCGCGCACGGGTGGTGGCGATGGCCACCGCCGGCGTGGCGCCGCGCATCATGGGAATCGGCCCGGCACCGGCCACGCGGAAGGTGCTGGCGCAGGCGGGCATGACGCTGGGGCAGCTGGACGTGATCGAGTTGAACGAGGCCTTCGCCGCCCAGGGGCTGGCCGTGCTGCGCCAGCTCGGACTCGCCGACGACGATCCGCGCGTCAACCCCAACGGCGGCGCGATCGCGCTGGGGCATCCGCTGGGCGCCAGCGGCGCGCGGCTGGCCACCACGGCGGTCAACCAGCTGCACCGCGGCGGCGGACGCTACGCGCTGTGCACCATGTGCATCGGCGTGGGGCAAGGCATCGCGGTCATTCTCGAGCGGGTCTGATCCGCGACGCCTGCAGCCGCTGCGACGCCTGCGCCTGCAACTGCTGGTAGAGGCTGCGGCCGTGGGCGTCGATGGCGACCGTGGCCGGGCCGAGTCCGGACAGCTCCAGCGTGAGCAGGCGGAACTGGGCGATGGCCTCGGTCCAGTGCACCGACACCACGCGCCGGATGGCCTGCGACAGCAAGGTGCAGCCGCCGCCCAGGAAGGACAGGTAGGCGCAGCCCTGGCGCTGCATGGCCTGCACGCTGGCATCGCCCAGGCCGCCTTTCCCGCCCACCAGCCGCAGGCCGCAGCCTTCGATCAGGCGCGGCATGTAGGCGTCATAGCGGGTGCTGGTGGTCGGGTTGAGGTACAGGGCTTCGGCGCTGCCGTCGGGGCGCTCGCGATTGAAGCAGCTCAGGTGGAAGAAGGCGCCATCTCGCAGGTCCACCGGCAGCGCGGTGCCGCTGTCCAGGTGATCCACCATGCGCTGGTGCGTGGGCAGGCCGATGCTCATGGTGGCCTGTCCGCTGAGCAGCACCAGCTCGCCCAGCTCCAGCGCCTCCACGTCGGCGCGCGAGAGCGGCAGATGCAGTTGCTTCATTCGATGCGCTCCACCCGGCCATCACCGTGGATGCGCGCGTGCGTGCGGCGGTTGATCCAGCAGTTCAGGCTGACCGCCACCGGCACGAAGCCATGCGAGGCGGCGTAGTTGGCGTGCACGGCCATGGCCGTGGTGTCGCCACCGGTGCCCATGGGGCCGAAGCCCAGCTCGTTGATCGCGGCCAGCAGGCGCGCCTCCATCCCCTCGAGCAGCGGCTCGGGATTCACCTGCCCGAAGGGCCGCAGCACGGCATCCTTGGCCATGCGCGCGGCGTGGTCGAAGGTGCCGCCGATGCCCACGCCCACCACCATCGGGGGGCAGACCTGGGAGCCGCACTGGAGCACGGTGTCGAGCACGAACGCTTCGATCTGCTCGAGCGTCGGGTAGACGAAGATCTGCGCGGCCTCCCAGCGGCCGGTGCCCATGGCTTTCGGTGCGCAGACGATGTCCATGTAGTCGGCGCCGTCGACCACATCGAAGCTGACGATGGGCATGTCCTTGCCGGCGTGGCCACGCTCGTGCGTGAGCGGGTTGGTCACCATCTTGAGAATGGGTGGGTCGCTGCGCGCGGCCATGCGCGCGAAGCCGTCCACGATGGCCTGGCGGACCGGTCCGTCGAACCGCACCCGGGTGCCGATCTTCACGCTGTAGGTGGGGATGCCGACGTCGGAGCACACCAGGTGCCCGCTGTGCTCGGCGGCGTCGGCGCTCTTGAGCATGATGGCGAGGGTCTGGCGGCCGGTCGGGTTGCGCTCGCGCGGAGCGGCCCGCGCCAGCGCCGCCTTGGTGTCGTCGGGGACCTTCTTGAGCGACCACTCGTACAGGTCCGCGGTGACCTGGGTGATCTGCTCGGCGGTGATGGGCATGGCCAACTCCTCAGAGTGCCGGCAAGCCGGCGTGACGCGCGCGCAGCCGGGCCATGGCCAGGATGCCGGCCAGCGTGGGGGCCGGCATGGCGACGGCGGCGGCGCATTCCAGCACCGTGCCGACGATGGCATCCAGTTCCACGGCGCGACCCGTTTGCAGATCCTGCAGCATCGAGGTGCGGATAGGGCCCAGGCTGCGGGCCTGCGCGATGCGCCTGGCCGGATCGACCTGCAGGCGCAGCCCCAGCCGGCCGCCAATGGCGATGACCTCCTCCATCAGCTGCACGAACAGGGCGTGCAGCTGGGGCTGGTCGATCATCTCGTCCGTCGTTGCGCCGGTGAGCAGGCTCACCGGGTTGAAGCAGGCATTGCCCAGCAGCTTGAGCCAGATCTCGCGCCGGATGTCGCTGCTGGGCAGCGCGTCCAGCCCGGCGCGCTGCAGGCGCAGTGCCAGCTGCTGGGTGCGCGCGCTCTCGCCGCCGGCCGGCTCGCCCAGCACCAGCCGGCCGCCCGAGTCGTGCTGCACCACACCGGGTTCCGGGCAGTGGCAGGCCGCGAACACGCTCAGGCCCAGCACCTGCGGCAGCGGCAAGGCGGCCTCGACCGTGCCCTGCGGGTCCACGCCGCGCAGCCGCAGTCCCGAGCACGGCTGGCCCGGCGGCAGGAAGTACCACCAGGGCAGGCCGTTGCCGGCGTGGAGGATCAGCGTGTCCGTTCGCAGCAGCGGGGCCAGGGTGGGCGCGAGGCCGGGCAGCGCCGGGGCTTTCACCGCCAGCAGCACGACGTCCTGCGCGCCCAGGGCCTGGGCCGACGAGGCCACGCGCACCCGGGCCAGCGCGTTCCGCCCGTCCGAGTGCAGCTGGATGCCGCACCGATCGATGCGCGCCAGCGTGGCCCCACGGGCGATCACGCTCACGTCTTCACCCGCCAGCGCCAGCCGGGCGGCGAGCCAGCCACCGATCGCCCCGGCGCCGACGACGGCGAATTTCATGCGGCCGGCGGCAGCGGGTAGTCGTTCTCGTTGGCCACCTTGCCGGGCTTGCTGGAGAAGTCCATGCGCGGCGGCGCGAAGATGTCCAGCAGCCAGGCGCCGCCGTCGTTGACGTTGCGGCTGGTGTGGACCACTTTCGGCGGGATCACGATGAGCGAAGGGCTGCCCACCTCGATGTGCTCGTCCTCGCGCCAGGTCGCCATGTCGGGCCCCCAGGGGTAGCGCATGTGGTGGACCCAGTCGCCGCGCAGCGCCAGCGAGCCCTGCTCGAAGTCGGCGTGCGAATGCGGGCTGAGCTTGTGCACGTCGCGCGCCACCATGCGCTGCGTCATGACGTTGAGCATCAGGTTGGTGCTGCGGAAGATGCGCATGTTGCTGCCCTCCTGCGTGTAGCGCGCCACCTCGTAGCTGCGCAGCCGGAAGCCGCCCGCCGGGGTGGGCCAGGGCACCAGCGGCGCCACCTCGGGCGTGGGCTGGGCGTAGTCGGCGGCATTGCCGGCCAGCGCCAGCAGGTCCTGCGCCTGGTGCGAGAACAGCCGCACCACCTGCCCGCCGCCGTGCACGGTGACCGTGCTGTCGCCTGGCGGCACGATGGTCAGCGACTCGGGGCCGACCTCGAGTCGCTCGCCGCCGGCTTCGATGGTGGCGCCGCACTCGGGCAGGAACAGCATGTACTCGTCGGGCTGGCCGCGGCGCTCCAGGCGCGCGCCGTCCGCGGCCTGGCTGTGCGCCACCACGAAGTTGGCGCCGCGCGCGACCCAGGTGCGGGCGCCCGGCGCTTCGGACTGCGGCGCCTGGTCGTGCCAGCGCGCGACGGAGGCGGGACGGGTGGGGGAAGAAGGGCTCATGCTGCTTGCTCCGGAGTACGAGGGCGGGCCATCGCCTGCGCCGCCTGGCGCAGCAGGGACTGGTCCGAGCCCTGGATGAACCAGCGCACGCCGAGGGCGCGGTACTTCTCGCGCTCGGCGCTGCTGCCGACGAACATGCCGACGGGCGTGCCGGCGGCCTGCGCCGCGCGAATCACGCCCTCGGTGGCTTCGAGCACCCGCGCGTCCTGCGCGTCGTGGATGCCCATGGACAGCGCCAGGTCGGCACGGCCGATGAACACGGCGCCCACGCCGGGCACGGCGGCGATGCGCGCCGCGTCCTGCACCGCCGCCACGCTTTCGATCTGGCAGATCACGATGCTGCGGTCCCCGTGGGCGATCGCCTGCTTCATGCCGAGCGCGCCATAGCCGGCGGCGCGCGGCGAGCTGGAGTAGCCGCGGTCGCCGTCCACGTAGCGGCAGTGCGCGATCACCTCGCGCGCGTCCTGCTCGCTGTCCACGTGCGGGACCAGCACGCCGGCAGCCCCCAGGTCCAGCACCGACAGCAGGCTGGCGGCGCTGCGGTCCTGCACCCGCACGAACAGGGGCAGGCGGGCGGCCCGGCCGGCCAGCAAGGACAGGTCCAGCGCGGCCCGGTCGTACGGGGCGTGCTCGGCGTCGAGCACGGCGAAGTCCAGCCCGGCGCCGCCCAGGACCTCGACGACCTGCGGCGAAGTGGTCTTGACGAAGGTCCCGACGTGCCAGTCGCCCGGCGGCGGAAGGGTGTAGCTCATGACGCCTCCCCAGCGGATTCGCCCGGCGGACGCTGCAGCGCGGGTCGGTGGAAGATCTCGCCGAGGCCCGCGTAGTAGGGCCCGCCCAGGCGGGCCACCGGGCGGAGCTTGACGCTGTCCACGTGGCGGCCGTCGTAGACGGCATCGGCCAGGTGGAAGGTCAGGACTTCGCCGATGTAGAGGGTGTTGAGGCCGCGGCCCAGGGGCACGGCCTGATCCAGCCGGCACTCCATGTGGATGGGGGACGCCGCGATGCGTGGGACCGGGGTCGCCTGGCCCGGCAGCAGTTCGATACCCAGGGCTTCGGGCTCGCCCGCCTCGGGCGGGTAGTCGGCGCCGCACAGGTGCATGGTTTCCATCACGGCCTCGGTCGCCACGTTGACGCAGAACCAGCCGGTCTCGCGGATGTTGCGCGCCGTGTCCTTCAGCTCGCCGAGCCGGGTGCCGATGTTCACGGCCACCATGGGCGGGCTGTGCGCCACGTAGTTGTAGGAGCTGAATGGCGCGGCGTTCACGCGCCCCTCGCGGCTGATGGTGGTGATCCAGGCCACCGGCCGCGGCACCACCACGCCGCAGATGAGGCGATAGGCGGTGGCGGTGTCCATGCCCTCGGTGGGCACGACGGTGAAGCGATGGGCGCTCACCGGCCGGACCCGGCTTCGGGCTTGAAGAAGACGCGGCGCCCGGTGTCGTGCCACACCGCGCGCTGCTCGTCGGGGTTGAGCAGGTCGGAGGCGTCGACCATGCGCTGCACCATGTCCTTGTAGGTGCCCGACGAGGTGCCGATGTCCGAGCCCCACATGAGGTGGTCGGCGCCGAACAGGTCCACCGCGCGGCGCAGCAGCCGGTTGGCGGCAATGCCGGTCTCCCGGCAGGTGTCCAGGTTGATGGAGGTGAACTTGAAGAAGATGCGCGGGTGGCCGGCCATGCGCTCGTAGCGTTCGTCCAGGCCGAAGTGCCCGCCCTCGTCCATTTCGGGCTCGAGCAGGTGGTCCAGCACGATGCGGGTGTGGGGGAACTGCTCGGCCAGCTCGAGGATGGCGGGAATCGAGGGCCCGCCGCCGCCCTGGGCCAGCACTTCCAGCTCCATGACCAGGCCGGCGTCGTCGATCGCCTTCCAGCTCTCGAGCGCTTGCGGGGAATTGAGCCAGGGCATGCTGCCGTCGGCCTTGCGGCCGCCGAAAAGGCGCAGGCCCGTGAGGCCGTGCTCGCCCACCCAGCGCCGCACCGTCTCGGGCGTGGCGGGGTCTTCGGCGTCCAGGATCACCACCGCCAGGAAGGTGTCGGGGTGCGCGTCCGACGAGTCCAGGATGTAGCTGTTGTCGTAGCGGTAGATCATCCGCTTCTGCACCGCCACCGCGCCGTCCACGTTCTCCTCGGCCATCCAGCGGAGCATGCGCGAGGCGTCGGGCACTTCGTTGATCGGGTGCGGTCCGTGGTGCCCACCGGGGCGGCCGATCACGCCGGGCGGGCGGTAGGGCGCGTCGGCGGCGCGCTGCATGGGCTGGCGCGGATAGCGCACCTGGTCATCGGCGACCAGGTGGGCATGGGAGTCGAACAGCAGGGGACGGGGAGGGCTCATCGATTCGCTCGGAGGGGGAGGACGGTTTGCGGTTGCGCGGTTGCCCATCATCGGCACCGGCCCTTGCGGTGCCAAGCCAAGTTTGCGCGGATTCCGCGCAGCGGAAAGTTGCCGTCGCCCTCAGGTCGCCGTGGCGGCGAGCGCGCGGGAAATATCCTGCGCCGCCTGCTGCAGCGGCGGCAGGAAGCGGGTGACCGCCTGCGTCGTGTCCAGTGCCGAGCTGAACCAGGTGAGGCCGATGGTCGCCACCACGCGTGCGCCTTCGATGATGGGGACCGCGATGGTGGAGGACTCGGGCCGCACGCGTGGGTCGCGCAGCGCATAGCCGCGCTCGCGCACCTGCGCCAGCATCTGCAGGATGGAGGGCTCGTGGCCGACGATGGGCTCGCCGCTGGTGCGCGCCAGCAACTCGAGCAGCGCCTGCTGCTCGGTCGGCTCGCAGAACGCGAGGAATGCGCGGCCCAGCGCCTGGTTCAACAGGCTCAGGCGCATGTTGATCGTGGAGTGGAAGAACGACAGCGGTGAGTTGGGAATGGTGCTGTAGCGCACGATCATCGCGTCGCCGTCGGGTACCGCCACCGATACCGGCCACTTGAGCTCCTGGGTGAGGGCGTCGGCGATGGCGGCCGACGCTTCCACGATGCGCGGCTCGCTGTGGTAGCCGCTGGCCAGTGCCGTGACCTGGGAGGTCAGGTAGTAGGCGCCGTATTGAGGTGCGCGCCGCACCAGGCCGTCGGCCTCCAGCGTCTGCAGCAGGCGCACGATCGTGGGCTTGGGAATGCCGGTGTGCTTGTGGATCGCGTCCACGCTGGAGACGGGCTGCTGGTTGAGCGCCCGCAGGATCTGCAGCGCCCGGAGCACGACGTTGATGGGGCGCGCAGTGGCCATGGACGGTGTGCGGTGTCGGGTCGGCAGTGTAGCCGGCGGACTCATCTGCACCCTGGCCTTTCACCGAGGCGGCAGCGGCAGCCTCAGGTCACCGGCCACCTCCTGCAGCAGCGGCTCGGCGCGGGTCCAGCGGGCCAGGTTGTCGAGGAACAGGTGGACACAGCGGTCCGCATAGCCGGCCGAGGAGCCCGCGTTGTGCGGCGTCACCAGCACGTCGGGGCGCGCCCAGAACGCAGAGCCAGGCGGCAGCGGTTCCTGCTCGAAGACGTCCAGGTGCGCGCCGCTGATCTGGCCCGACTCCAGCGCCGCCAGCAGCGCGGCTTCATCGAGCACGCCGCCGCGGCCCACGTTGACCACGCGGCCTCCACGCGGCATCGCATTCAGCACCCGGGCGTCCACCAGCCGGCGGGTGGCTTCGGTCAGGGGACAGGCCAGGACCAGCCAGTGCGCTTCGCGGGCGAGTTCGCCCAGTGCCGCATAGCCGTGGATCTGCTGCCCGGCGTCGCCCGGTTGCGGCCGGTGGCGCAGGCCGTGCACGCGAAGGCCCAGGGTGCGCAGCAGCTGCGCGATGCTCCGCCCGATCGGCCCCTGGCCGACCACGATGGCGGTCTGCCCCGCCAGGTCGGGCGGGGCCTCGGCGCCGCGCAGCGGCGCCCACTGGTGGGCGCGCTGGGCCTGGATCCAGTGCAGCCCGCCCCGGCCGAGCAGCAGCACGCCCATCAGCGCGGTGTGGGCCACCGCCTGCGCGTTGGCGCCCGACGACGTGGTCACCCGGACGCCGCGTCGCAGCAGTTCCTGGAAGACCGGCCGGTCGACGCCGGCGCTCGGTATGTGCATCCAGCGCAACCGGGGCGCGCCGAGCAGCTGCTCGCAGAACAGGCGCATGTAGGGCGTGAGGACCGTTTTCGTCGACAAGCCGATCACGTCCAGCGAGACCAGGGCGACGTCCACCTCCTCCAGCTGCCCTGGGGACAGCGGCATGGCGGCATCGACCACGGCCAGGTGCAGGCCGGGTCCGCCGGCGGCGCGCAACTCAGCGCCGAAATCGCGGGCGATGCGGGGGGAGACGAGCAGGGTGGGCATGGGGTAGTCGGGGGTGCAGCGTAGCCGTGCCGGTGCGCCGGCACCACGGAGGATTCTGTCCGTTCCGCCGGGCGGAATCCGGCCACCTCGGGCCGCAGGACAATGCGGCATGCCTGCCAACCACGAACCCATCGATACAGTTGCCCTCGCCCTGGCGCGCGCCTGGCGCGGCGGTCCGCCGGCCGACGACCACGCCCTGCAGGGTCGTGTCACTTCCCTGGCGCAGGCTTATGCGGTGCAGGAGCGTCTGCTGGCGCAACTGGGCGTGCCCCCGGAGGGCCCGATGCACTGGAAATCCGGCGGCCCCTCGCGGTCGGAGCCGATGCGCCATGCGCCACTGCCCCCGGCAGGCGTACGCGCCTGCGGCGCCGGCCTGGAAGGCCTGCACTTGCGCCACCGCTGGATCGAAGCCGAGGTCGCGCTGCGCATCGGCCGCGATGTCGGCGCCGAGGAAGCCCGCAGCCTCACGGTGCAGCAGGCGGGTGCCCTGGTGGACCGCATGTGCGTCTCGATCGAACTGGTGGATTCGCGCTGGCAGTCCGGGCGCGACGCACCGGCGCTGCTGAAGGTGGCCGACCTGCTGGTGCATGGCGCCCTGGTGCTGGGCGAGTTCGTGCCCTATGCGCCCGGGAACTGGGCCGCGCAGGAGTGCCGGGTGCGTCTCGGCGACGCGCCGCCGCGCGTGTTCACCGGCAGCCTCGGGGTGGGCGACCCGGCCTGGGTGCTGCCCGACTGGATGCGGCACGTCACGCGGGACGGCGCGCCCGTGCGCCAGGGGACGGTGGTCAGCACCGGCACCTGGTGCGGGCTGCTGGAGGCGCAACCCGGGGAGCGGGTGCTGGTGGAGTTTCCGGGGATCGGCGCCGCGAGCGTGCAGTGCTAGTGGGGGCTCAGCCCAGGATGAAGCCGGCTTCGACGTCGATCAGCTGGCCGGTCGCCTTGCGCGCTTCGCAGGCCAGCCAGTAGGCCGTGCGCGCCACGTCCTGCGGCTGCACCACGTCGGCCAGCAAGGCGCGCGACTCGTAGCGCTTGCGGCGCTGCGCGAACACCTCCTCGCCCAGCCCGCGGCGCAGCCACTCGCCATCGACCATCCCCGGGAGCACCGCGTTGACACGGATCGCCGGAGCCAGTGCGCGCGCCAGCGACAGGGTGAGCGTGTTCACCGCGCCCTTGGACGCGGCATACGCCATCGACGACCCCGACCCCATGCGCCCGCCCATGGACGAGATGTTGACGATGCCGGGGGCCGGCCGGCCCTGCATCAGCGGCGCCACGGCGCGGCACATCTGGAAGGTGCCGATCACGTTGACGCGGTAGATGGCGGCGAAGTCGTGGGCGTCCAATGCGTCCAGGTCCTTGAGGTCGGCGAACTTCGTGGTGATGCCGGCGCTGTTGACCAGGGCGTCGGCGTGGCCCCAGGTGCTGCGTACCTGGGCGGCCAGGGCGCGGCATTGCGCGTCCTCGCCGACGTCGGCCTGCACCACCAGCACCTGCGCGCCGGCGGCGCGGCACTGATCGGCCACGCGCTCGGCCGCTTCGGACTGCCGCGCGTAGTTGATCACCACGTCGTGGCCACGCTGGGCGAACAGCAGGGCGGTGGCGGCACCGATGCCGGACGACGCGCCGGTGACGATGCAGACCGGTCTGGAGGCGGAAGGGTTCATGGGCTCACTTCAGGGGTTGGTCGGGAGGGCCAGTAGGGCGCGCGCAGTTCCTTCTTCGACAGCTTGCCCACGGCCGAGCGGAGCAGTTCGGTGCGCAGTTCCACCGCCGACAGGCGCTGGGTCTTGCCGACCTGGGCGTTGACCCAGTCGCGCAGCGCACCGGGGTCGATCTGCGCGCCGGCACGCGGGGTGACCAGGGCCAGCGGCGTCTCGCCCCAGTCGGGGCTGGGCACGCCGATGACGGCGGCGTCCTGCACGTCGGCGTGGCGGAGCAGCACGGCCTCCAGGTCGGCGGCATAAACGTTGTGGCCGCCGGAGATGATCACGTCCTTGATGCGGTCCAGCAGGGTCAGAAAGCCGTCGGCATCGAACCGGCCGATGTCGCCGCTGCGGTGGTGCACCGCGCCCTGCTCGTCGTACCAGCGGATCTGCGCGGTGGCTTCGGGCCGGTTGTGGTAGCCGGCCATCATGAAGGGCGAGCGGCCCACCACCTCGCCGGCGACGCCCACCCGGTCCGGCGGCACGCGGCGTCCGCTCTCGTCGATCAGGAATACCTCGCCGCCGAAGGCCGGCCTGCCGACCGTGCCCAGCTTGTCGGGGTGGGCGCGGGCGTCCAGGAAGCAGGACACGCCGCCTTCGGTCAGGCCATACACCTCGAGGAAGCGGCCGGGCCAGCGGCGCAGGATCTCGCGCTTCAGGTCCAGCTCCATCGGCGCACCGGTCGATTGGCTCAGCTCCAGCGCGGACAGGTCGTGGGCGTCGAAGTCGGGGTGGGCCAGCAGGCGCTTGTACTGCACCGGCACCAGCATCGTGTGGGTCGCGCGCTGTTCAGCGGCCAGCGCGAGGAAGCGGCCGGCGTCGAACTTGCGCATCAGGATGCAGGTGCCGCCCTGGGCCACGGTGCCCAGCATGGGCATGATGGTCGTGTTGGAGTAGACGGGCGTGGACAGCAGCGTGCGGGCCTGCGGCGTGAACAGGCCCTTGCGGCTGGCCTGCGCCTGCCGCATGCCATGCAGGTGCACGATGCCCTTGGGCAGGCCGGTGGTGCCTGAGCTGTAGATGATGTTGAACGGGTCTTCGGCGCTGGCCGCAGGCAGGGCGGCGTGGGTCTCGCCAGAGGCGCGCCAGGCGGCGTAGGCCTGGGTGGCGGCGCCGTCGTGCCCGAAGTGCACCACCTGCAGCGCCGACTCACGGGCCAGTCGCGTGCCCATGTCCATGACGGCGTCGCCCGCCCCGGGGTCCAGGAACAGCAGCCTGGCATCGCAGTCGGCCAGCAGCGCCTGCAGCGTCTCGACGCTGGCGGACACCGGCAGCGGCACCACGCAGGCGCGCGCTGCCACCGCGCCGAAGAAGCACTCCACGTAAGGCAGGCTGGCGCCGCCCAGCAAGGCCACGCGGTCGCCAGGTGCCAGGCCGCAGCGTTCCAGCGCACGTGCCACGTGGCCCACGCGGGCATGCAGCGTGGCCCAGTCCAGCGTCTGTTCGTCCACCCGGAACGCAGTGGCCGTGCCGCGCAGCTGCGCGTGCGAGGCGATCAGGGCAGGAAAGGGGCTGAAGCCGCGAGGGGGGTCGGTGCTGTTCATCTAGCGGTCGTAGATCTGGAGCAGGGTTTCGGCGACGAGCGCGGGCCGTTCCTCGCCCTCGAGCTCGATGGTGGATTCGAAGGCGATCCGGGTGCTGTCCTCCAGCCGCGTGCAGGCCTTCACCGACTGGCGCAGGCGCACCCGCGAGCCCACCGGCACCGGCGCGGTGAAACGCACGCGGTTGCAGCCGTAGTTCAGGCCCCTGCCGCGCTGCTGGATGGTGTAGATGCCGCGCTGAAGGACGGGGATCAGCGAGAGCATCAGGAACCCATGCACGATGGTCTTGCCATGCGGCATCTCGCGCGCGGCGCGCTCCACGTCCACGTGGATCCAATGGTCGTCGCCGGTGAGGGCGGCGAACGCATCGATCCTGGCCTGGTCCAGGCAGATCCAGTCGCTGGCGCCCAACGGCTGTCCGACGTAGGCCGCCAGGTCGGCGGCATGCGCCACGACCACGCTCACTGGGTACGCTCCCCCAGGATGGCCCGCTGCGCGGGCTGCTCCTCCCCCCTGCGCAAGCGGAGGGGGCTGAGCGCCTTCGGGCGGCCGGGCGGCGGGCATTGGAATGCCTCCCCCAGGATTGCCCGCTGCGCGGGCTGCTCCTCCCCCCTCCGCAAGCGGAGGGGGCTGAGCGCCTTCGGGCGGCCGGGCGGCGCTCATGCCGGCTCCGGATCCGTTGCGCGGCCGGCCCGCGTCGGGACGCGGCCGGCGCTGATCAGCGTCATGACGACCGCGCCATCCTGGTTGATCACGGAAACCCGGGTGCGCACGATGCCGTGGCTCGGGCTGGTCTGCGAGGCGCGCAGCTCGAACACTTCGCGCCGGACCGTCAGGGTGTCGCCGGCACGCACCGGAGCGCGCCAGCGCAACTCGTCGATGCCCAGGCCGACCATGGGCGTGCTGCCGTACCCGCCCGACTGCACGAAGACGCGCATGGCCAGCGCGGCGATGTGCCAGCCACTGGCCACCAGTGCCTTGAACGGGCCGCGGGCGGCCTGCTGCGCATCGGTGTGCATGGGCTGCGGATCGAAGTCGCGGGCGAAGGCGACGATCTCCTCGGCGGTGACCTGGGTGGGCGGGCTCACCCAGGTCTCGCCGATCGTGAAGTCTTCAAAAAAGCGCGGGGCCATGTTCCTCTGGATTGGCAGTGGTCTGCGTTGAGGGTCGAGCATGCCGCAAGCCACGAAGCGCCGATGCGGATTGTTCGGGCTTTCCGCGCCGCGAAATCTGGGCGCTTGCCGCCCGGCGGCACCGCGCCGACGGCGATATTCCGCTGCGCGGAAAGTTGGAAAAGCCCGGTTGTTGCCGTCCCGATCTCTCGGGACACTGTGCCGACCCAAACCGGAGACACCCGATGAAGACAATGACTTTCGTTCGCGCCCTGGCCACCGCGGCCGGGCTGCTGATGGCCCTGCAGGCCCCCGTCCACGCGCAGGACAAGTGGCCCAGCAAGCCGGTTCGCATCATCGCCATCTTCGCGCCGGGCGGCAGCTCGGACCTGGTGGCGCGGCAGCTGGCGCAGCACCTGAGCTCTCGGTTCGGGCAGCAGTTCATCGTGGAGAACCGGGTCGGCGCGGGCGGCAATATCGGCGTCGACCATGTGGCCAAGTCGGCGCCGGACGGCTACACCCTGGCAGTGGCGACTTCGGGTCCGTTGGCGAACAACAAGTGGCTTTACAAGCGCATGCCTTTCGATCCCGAGAAGGACCTGTCGCCCATTGCCCTGATCGGCGAGATTCCACTGGTCATCGCGGTCAACCCGCAGGTCAAGGCCGGCAACCTGGCGGAATTCGTCTCCATGAGCAAGGCCGCATCGAGTGACGTGACCATCGCGAACCCCGGCAACGGCACCATCGGACATTTGGCGGCCGAGTATTTGCGCATGAACACCGGGGCCAAGCTCCAGTCCATCCCCTACAAGGGCGATTCGCCGGCGATGACCGACGCCATGAGCGGCTCGGTGGATGCGGTGGCCGCACCCGTCACCTCCCTGGCGCCCAACATCCAGGCGGGCAAGCTCAAGGGGCTGGCCGTCACCTCCAGGACGCGGTTTCCGGGGCTGCCCAACGTGCCCACGGCCGCCGAGCAGGGCATCCCGCTGGAAGCCACCGTCTGGAATGCGCTGGTCGGCCCCGCCGGGATGCCGCCGGCCGTCGTCGAGACGCTGAACCAGGAGATCAACCGCTACACGAGCTCGGCCGAAGGCAAGGCCAAGCTGGCTTCTCTGGGCCTGGTGCCTCTGGCCGCCACGCCGGTCCAGCTGCGCGAGAAGATGTCCGCCGAGTCCGATCGGTGGAAGCAGGTGGTGGAGTCGGCCAAGATCTCGGTGCAGTGAGGTCCTCGGAACGCGCCATGGACAAGCTGAAGTTCTACATCGATGGCGGGTGGGTGGAGCCGGCCGCGCCAGCCACCCTGGGCGTGCTCAATCCGGCCACGGAAGAAATCTTCGCTCGCATCAGCCTGGGTTCGGCTGCCGATGTCGACCGGGCCGCGCGGGCGGCGCGACGGGCATTCGCAACCTACTCCGAGACCAGCCGCCAGGAGCGGCTGGCCTACCTGCACAGGATCATCGACGGCTTTCGCGCGCGCCTGCCGGAGCTCGCGCGCCTGATGACGCTCGAGATGGGCTCGCCGATCACCTTTTCCACCGAGCGCCAGGCGACGGTGGCGCTGTTCCACCTGGAGGAGGCCGCCCGGGTGCTGGCGGACTACCCGTTCGAGCAGCGCATGGGGCCGGGCATCGTGCGGCGCGAACCCATCGGGGTGTGCGGCCTGATCACCCCGTGGAACTGGCCGCTGAATCAGGTGGCCTCCAAGGTGGCCCCGGCCTTGGCCACAGGCTGCACCGTGGTGCTCAAGCCGAGCGAGGTCGCGCCGCTGAGTTCGATGCTTTTCGCCGAGATCGTTCACGAAGCCGGGCTGCCGCCGGGCGTGTTCAACCTCGTGAACGGAGACGGGCCGACCGTCGGCGAGGCGATCGCCTCCCATCCCGAGATCGACCTGGTGTCATTCACCGGTTCCACCGGCGCCGGCATCCGGGTGGCCAAGCTGGCCGCCGACACGGTCAAGCGGGTGGCGCAGGAGCTGGGAGGCAAGTCCGCCAATCTCATCCTGGATGACGCGGACATCCGCAAAGCCGTGATCGAGGGCGTGCACGCCTGCTACACCAACGCAGGCCAGAACTGCCAGTCGCCCACCCGCATGTTGATCCCCCGCGCACATCGGCAGGCGGCGTTCGACGCGGCGCGTGAGGCGGTGCAAGCCGTTCGCCTGGGCGACCCGCTGGACCCCGGGACCACCATGGGCCCGCTCGTCAGCCAGTCCCAGTTCGACAAGGTGCAGGCCCTGATCCAGTCGGGCATCGACGAGGGGGCCACCCTGGTGGCGGGCGGCATGGGGCGACCGAGGCAGGAGCCGGGTTATTACGTGCAGCCGACGGTGTTCGGCGACGTGACGCCGCAGATGCGGATTGCCCGGGAGGAGATCTTCGGCCCGGTGCTGTCCATCATCAGCTATGACACCGACGAGGAGGCCATCGCGATCGCCAACGACACGCCGTTCGGCCTGGCGGGCTTCGTCCAGTCCGGGGATCCCCAGCGCGCCCGTGCCGTCGCCAGGCGCATCCGGGCGGGAAGGGTGTATTTCAATGGCGCACCCTTCGACCGCAGCCTTCCTTTCGGCGGGTACAAGCAGTCGGGCAACGGGCGGGAGTTCGGCGTCTTTGGCTTCGAGGAATACCTCGAGGTCAAGGCGCTCCTGGGCTGGCGCGACTAGCCGGCCAGGGTCTGCAGCGGCAGGAGGGCCAGCCGCATCCGGGCCCGGTCGCAGGCATCGCTGCCGGCCTCGAACTCCCGGCACGGCGAGGGGCGCCACTCGTAGATGCCGCAGGCCACCCGCTGGCCCACGGTGCCGGTGAGGGCGGCGCAGCGTGGCGGGCTGTGGTCGGTGCCCCGCAGCCGGCACAGCTCGTCGGTGATCGGCACCACCAGTCCGCAGGGCACGGAGCCCCCGCGGTCCTCGGTCTCCCAGGCGGAGAAGTCGACGCGCAGGCTGGCGCAGCAGGCGCCGCAGCTCAGGCAGGGATGGGCGGTGTTGCTCATGTGGAGTCAGAAGCGGTAGCTGGCTTGCAGGCCCAGCATCCACTGGCGCCCCGGCGCCGGCTCGAAAAAGCGCCGGTTGCCCTCGTTCACGATCACCGAACCAACGAAGCGCCGGTCGGCCAGGTTGTCGATGCGGACGAACTGCTGCAGGCGCCAGGGTCCGCGGACCTGCTCCAGGCCTGCGCGCCAGCCCAGCACGGTGTAGGCCGGCGCGGCGTCGGTGTTGCGGTCGTCGACCGGCACCTCGCCGACCCGGCGCAGTTCCACGGCGGTGTGCAGCCCCCAGGGCCGCTGCGCCCAGGCGAGCTCGCCGTACAGGCTGGTGCGGGGGATGCCGGGCATGCGGCTGCCGGCCGCCACCGGCAGGGTGGGCGCGCGGCAGGGCGGCGCGCCGCAGGTGAGGAAGTCCTGCGTGTAGGTGGCGTCCAGCCAAGTCGCCGAGACCAGGCCCGACCATGACGCCCAGCGGGCGTGGCCGGCGAGTTCGACGCCACGCCGGCGCGTGCCCGGCGCGTTCTGGAAGCTGGCGCGGCCGCCGGCATTGGCCAGTACCACCAGCTCGTCGCGCGTGCGGGCCTGGAACAGGGCGGCCGACAGGCTCCAGTCGGCCTCGCGGCCGGCCTTGAGGCCCAGCTCCCATTGCCGGCTGAGCGCCGGCTCCAGCCGGTCGTTGAGGCCGGCCGAGCCGTCGGCGCGGTAGGCCAGCTCGTTCAAGGTGGGGGTCTCGAAGCCGCGGCCCCAGGCCGCGTAGAGGTTCAGGCCCTCGGTGGCATGGAACACCAGGCCGGCGGCCGGGGTGAGCGCGGCATAACGCACGCGGCCGCTGTCGTCGGCATTGCCGGGCCGGATGTAGCGGTCCTCCGACTCGAGGCGGACCCAGGTCTGGCGCAGGCCGGCCAGCGCGCTCCAGCGCTCGCCCAGCACCCACTGTCCCTGCACATAGGGGGCGACGCTCCAGGCGCGGTTGATCTCGTCGCGGCGCAGGCCGCCTTGCACGCCGAGCTGATCGCCGACGAAGTTCTCCCAGCCGCGGCGGTGGTCGCGCGTGCCTTCCACCGCCAGCCCGCCGGTCAGCGTGAAGGGCCCCGCCGCGCTGCGGCCCTGGCGGATCCAGCGCAGGTCCAGCCCCCGGTAGGCGCGGGTCAGGTCGATGACTCCGCCGGGTTGGGAGGGGGCGGCCTGGACCGATGGCGGGATGGACTGGAACTGCAGGGTGTCGCGCTGGCCGCCATACACCGTCAGCTGGAGGCGGTGGTCCGCGTCCAGCCGGTGGGCCAGCAGGGCGCCGACCTGCAGCTGGTCCACCGTCTTGCGGGTGTCGAAGCGCAGCGCGTCGGGGCTGGCCTGGCGCGGGTCGGCTTCCCACTCGGCGCGGCGCAGGCCCAGTGGGTCGAGCGCGCGCGGCAGCGAGAGCTCGTTGAGCACCAGGGTGAGCTCGGTGTCGTCGCTCGCCTGCCAGCGCAGCTTGGCATTGAGGTTGTCCCGCCGGGCGGCGCTGTGGCCGCGCCAGCCGTCGGTGTCCAGCCGGGTGCCGCTGACACGCCAGCGCAGGCGGCCCGTCTGGCCGGAGGCCTGCGTGCTGGCACGCCGCGTGTCGTTCGAGCCGATCGCGGCCGACGCTTCCATCTCGGTGTCGGGCCCGCCGTCGGCGGTGACGATGCTGATGACGCCACCGGAGGCGTTGCCGTACAGGACCGAGAACGGTCCCCGCAGCACCTCGACGCGCTGGGCCGATGCCAGGTCGAAGTGCGACACCTGGCCCTGGCCGTCGGGACTGGCGGCGGGGATGCCGTCGGCATACAGCCGGATGCCGCGCACGCCGAAGGTGGAACGCGCGCCGAAGCCGCGCGAGGAGATCTGCAGGTCCTGGGCGAAGTTCTGGCGGTTCTGCACCACCAGCCCGGGCACGCGCGCCAGGCCCTCGGACAGGTTGACCCCCCATTGGCCGCTTCGCAGGACGCCGCCCTCGACCACGTCCACCGAGGCCGGCGTGTCGAAGGCCGACTGTGCGACACCGGGTTGCGCCGTGACGGTGACGGCGCGCAGCGTGGGCGCTTCGGGCGGGGTCGCCTGCTGGGCCAGGGCGGGGCCGGCGCACAGGGCGACGCCGAGCAGGCGGGCGCGGGGGAACGACATCGTCCGCGCGACGGGGGGCTGTCAGCCGTCGACCCGGCCGAGCAGCAGGTACTCCATCAGGGCCTTCTGCACGTGCATGCGGTTCTCGGCCTCGTCCCACACGACGGACTGCGGACCGTCGATGACCTCGGCCTGCACCTCTTCGCCGCGGTGGGCCGGCAGGCAGTGCATGAAGAGCGCGTCGGGCTTGGCCAGCGCCATCATCCCGGTGTCCACGCACCAGTCGGCGAAGGCCTGGCGGCGCGCCTCGTTCTCGGCCTCGTAGCCCATGCTGGTCCAGACGTCGGTGGTCACCAGGTCGGCGCCGCGGCAGGCCTCGTGCGGGTCCTTGAAGACGCGGTAGCTGGCGCTGCTGCGCACGCCGGCCACGGACTGGTCCACCTCGTAGCCGCTGGGCGTGCTCAGGTGCACCGTGAACCCCAGCAGCTCGGCGGCCTGCAGCCAGGTGTTGGCCATGTTGTTGCCGTCACCGACCCAGGCCACCACCTTGCCGGCCAGGCGCTGCAGGTCGGGCCGGCCCTCCTCGCCCTGGCCGCGATGCTCGAGGAAGGTGAAGATGTCGGCCAGGATCTGGCAGGGATGGAACTCGTTGGTCAGGCCGTTGATCACGGGCACGCGCGAATGGGCGGCGAAGCGCTCGATCTTTTCCTGCTCGTAGGTGCGGATCATCACCAGGTCGACCATGCGGCTGATCACGCGCGCGGTGTCCTCGATGGGCTCGGCCCGGCCCAGCTGGGTGTCGCCGGTGGTCAGATGCACGACGCTGCCGCCCAGCTGGTACATGCCGGCCTCGAAGCTCACGCGCGTGCGGGTCGAGGCCTTCTCGAAGATCATGGCCAGGGTGCGGTCGACCAGCGGGTGGTACTTCTCGTAGGCCTTGAACTTGGCCTTGATGGCCGCGGCGCGCGCGAAGATCCAGGCGTATTCGTCGGCCGTGAGGTCGGTGAACTGCAGGTAGTGCTGGATGGGCATCGTCATTCCGCCAGGAAGGCGCGGATGAGGGGAACCAGCCGCGCGACGATCTCGTCGGCCTCGGCGGTGGTGAGGATCAGCGGGGGCACCAGGCGGACCACGTTGTCGGCGGTGACGCTGATCAGAAGCCCCGCATCGGCGGCTCGGCCGGTGAGGACGCCGCAGGGACGGGCCAGCTCGATGCCCAGCATGAGGCCCTGGCCGCGGATCTGGGTGACGCCGTCCAGGCCGGACAGCTCTCGCTCCAGTGCGCCACGCAGCTGATCGCCCACCCGCGCCGCGTTCGCCAGCAGCCCGTCTTCTTCCATGATGCGGATGGTCTCGACCCCGGCGCGCATGGCCAGCGGGTTGCCGCCGAAGGTGGTGCCGTGGTTGCCGGGCTGGAACACGTCGGCCGCCTTGGGGCCCGCCACCACCGCGCCGATGGGCACCCCCGAGCCCAGGCCCTTGGCCAGCGGCATCACGTCGGGCACGACGCCGGCCCACTGGTGCGCGAACCACTTGCCGGTGCGGCCCATGCCGCACTGCACTTCGTCGATCATCAGCAGCCAGTCGCGCTCGTCGCACAGCTGGCGCACTTCGCGCAGGTACTCGGCACGCATCGGGTTCACGCCGCCTTCACCTTGGATGGTCTCGAGGAACACGGCCACCACCTCGGGGTTGCCTTCGGTCGCGCGCCGCAGCGCCTCGATGTCGTTCAGCGGCACGCGGATGAAGCCCTCGACCAGCGGCTCGAACCCCTTCTGCACCTTGGGGTTGCCGGTGGCCGAGAGAGTGGCGATGCTGCGGCCGTGGAAGGCCTTTTCGTACACCACGATCTGCGGCCGCTCGATGCCCTTGTCGTGCCCGTACTTGCGCGCCAGCTTGATCGCGGCCTCGTTGGCCTCCAGCCCGCTGGAACAGAAGAAGGCCTTGCTCAGCCCCGACAGCTCGCACAGCTTGGCCGCCAGCCGCTCCTGGTCGGGCACGTGGTAGTAGTTGCTGGTGTGGATCAGCTTGGCCACCTGGTCCTGCAGGGCCGCCACCAGCTTGGGATGGCCGTGGCCCAGCGTGTTCACGGCGATGCCGGCCAGCGCGTCGAGGTACTCCTTGCCGTCGACGTCCCAGACGCGCACCCCCTTGCCGTGCGAGAACGCCAGCGGCAGGCGGGCATAGGTGTTCATGACGTGCGGCGACGCAGCCGGGGCGAGTGCCATTCGATCCTCCAGAAATGAAAAGCGGCTCAACGCGGTGAGCCGTTGAGGCCTGATTTTAGGCACACGTCTTTGCAACGCTGGAGGATGATCCGGGGCTGTGGGCCGCGCCGCCCGGGACGGGTCCAACTCTTATATAAGATAGACTACTTGCGCAGTGCAGCACGACGCGCTCGCGCTGACTGCAGCGGCTTTTCTCCTGCGTTTTCAATGGATTCGAACACCCCCAAAGAGATCTGCATCCAGGGCATCACCAGCCAGGGCCGCACCTTCCGGCCGAGCGACTGGGCCGAGCGCCTGGCGGGGGTGATGAGTTCCTTCCGGCCAGGCGGCGCCTCCCCCGGCAGCCACTTGAGCTACTCCCCCTGGTGCGTGCCCACCGTCATCGGCGGCGTCAAATGCGTGGTGGTCAACAGCCAGTTGCGCGAGCACGAACCCATGGCCTGGGACTTCGTCATGAACTTCGCCCGCGACAACGATCTGCAGGTGGGGGAGGCGTGCCTGGTGCCCGAGAGAAGGGGGTAGGGGGCCAGGGATCAGGGAACGGCGCCTGCGGCGCGAACGCAGGCGGGCGTTGGCTGTTCGCCTAGACCTGACCCCTGAAACGCAAAAACCGCCCGAAGGCGGTTATTGCGTTTCTTGCTGTCAGCGCACCCGTTTCAAACGGCAGGCTCTCGCGAGGCGAGGGCCCGGGCGGGGCCTGGAGGCGTGGGCCTCAGGCGGCGGCTTGTTGCGTCTGCTGGGCCAGGCTCAGGGCCTTGACCTTGGCGGACAGGCGGCTCTTGTCGCGAGCTGCCTTGTTCTTGTGGAAGATCTGCTTGTCGGCGATGGTGTCGATGACCGACTGGGCCTTGGCGAAGAGTTCGGTGGCGCGGGTCTTGTCGCCGGCGGCGACGGCCTTCTCGACGTTCTTGACCGCGGTGCGGTAGCGTGAACGCAGCGAGGTGTTGGCGGCGTTGAGCTTGGTGTCCTGGCGGACGCGTTTACGGCCCGACGCGAGGCGCGGGTTCTTTTTCTTGGGCTTGGCGGATGCCATGGATGTGTTCCTTTGTGTCTGAGGATGTTGCCAGCAAAGCCCGCGATTGTATTCCACGCACATGACCGCAGCCGGCGCCGGGTTGGCCCGCCGCTAAACTCAGCCGGTGTCCCTGTTCAAAGCCGCCTCCACCGTCTCCCTGCTGACGCTGGCATCCCGCATCACCGGCCTGGTGCGCGACCTGGCCATGGCCACCATCTTCGGGGCGAGCGCGATGACCGACGCGTTCAACGTCGCGTTCCGCATTCCCAACCTGTTTCGCCGGCTGTTCGCCGAAGGCGCGTTCAGCCAGGCTTTCGTGCCCGCCCTGTCGCATTCCAAGGAGCGTGATGGCGAGCTGGCCACCCAGGAGCTGATCGACCAGGTGGCCACGGTGCTGTTCTGGGTGCTGGTGGCCGCCTGCGTCGTCGGGGTGGCCGCGGCGCCGCTGCTGGTGCTCGCCACGGCCAGCGGCTTCCTGAAAGAGCCCGAGGTCATGGACGCGGCCGTGCTGATGACGCGGGTGATGTTCCCCTACATCGGCTTCATGTCCCTGGTGGCCTTGTCGGCGGGCATCCTCAACACCTGGCGGCGCTTCGCCGCGCCCGCGGCCACGCCGGTGCTGCTCAATCTCGCGATGATCGCCGCTGCCTGGTTCGGGGCGCCCTGGCTGCAGGCGCGAGGCATCGAGCCGATCTACGCCATGGCCGGCGGCGTGATGCTGGGCGGCGTGCTGCAGCTGGCGGTGCAGGTGCCGGTGCTGCGGCGGCTGCACCGGGTGCCGCGCATCGGCCTGAGCTGGAGCCGATTGCGAACGGCCTGGGCCCATCCGGGCACGCGGCACGTCGGCGGGCTGATGCTGCCGGCGCTGCTGGGTGTCGGCGTGGCCCAGATCTCCTTGCTGATCAACACCCAGATCGCTTCCTGGCTCCCGCGTGGCAGCGTCACCTGGCTGAGCTACGCCGACCGGCTGATGGAGTTCCCGACCGCACTGCTGGGGGTCGCCCTCGGCGTGGTGCTGATGCCCCAGCTCGCCGCGGCCCGCGCGGCCGAGGACCACCAGCGTTATTCGGCCATGCTCGACTGGGGCCTGCGGCTGGTCGTGCTGTTGGCGGTGCCCAGCTCGGTGGCGCTGCTGGTGTTCGGCGTGCCGCTGGTCACCACGCTGTTCCACTACGGCGCCTTCACCGCGGAAGACGTGCGGATGGTGTCGCTCGCCTTGACCGGTTACGGCGCCGGGCTGCTGGGACTGGTGGCGATCAAGGTGCTGGCGCCAGGCTATTACGCCACCCAGGACATGCGCACGCCGGTGCGCATCGCGGTGGTGGTGCTGATCGCCACGCAGCTGATGAATATCGGTTTCGTGCCCTTGTTCGGACACGCCGGGCTGGCGCTGTCGATCGGCATGGGCGCGATGCTCAACGCGGGGTGGCTGGCGTTCGGCCTGCGCCGCCGCGGCAGCTGGCAACCCAGCCCGGGTTGGGGCCGCTTCCTGCTGCAGGTGCTGGCCGCCACCGCCCTGCTGGCGGTGTTCCTGATGTGGGCCTCGGGCAGCTTCGCCTGGATCCAGCTGCGCCAGCAGGCGCTGCTGCGGGTGAGCCTGCTGGCCGGCCTGCTCGCCGGCGCGGGGGCCATCTACTTCGCGGCGCTCGCCGCCAGTGGCGTGCGCCTTCGGCAGTTTGTAACTCGGTGAAAGTGCCCGGTGCCCCTGGCTTGACGGCAGCGGGGACGGCGATTTACAACGCTTTGATGCAGCTGAACCTCACGGTCCCGACTCCCCTCGAGTACTTCAGCTCGCTGGTGCATAGCGACGACCAGTTCCCGCTGCTGGAGGCGGCGGCCAGCATCGCGCAGGACGAATACCCCGAGCTCGATGTGCAGGAGGTGCTCGATGAAGTCGACCTGCTGCTCGGGCGCCTGAAGCGCCGCATCCCCGCCGACGCGCCGGCGCTGCACCGGCTGCGCAGCCTCAACCAGTTCTTCTTCCGCGACCTGAGCTTCGGCGGCAACGTCAACGACTACTGCGACCCCGACAACAGCCACCTCAATGTGGTGCTGCGCACCCGCCGCGGCATCCAGATCTCGTTGGCCGTGCTCTGGCTGGAGCTGGCGCAGGGCCTGGGGCTGCATGCGCGCGGCGTGTGCTTTCCGGGGCATTTCATGGTCAAGGTCAACCTGCCCAAGGGCCAGGTGGTCATCGACCCCTTCACCGGCCAGTCGCTCTCGCGCGAGGAGCTGTCCGAGCGGCTCGAGCCCTACAAGCGGCGCAGCGGCCTCACGGGTGAATTCGAGGTGCCGCTGGGGCTGTACCTGCAGTCGGCGATGCCGCGGGACATCATCGCCCGCATGCTGCGCAACCTGAAGGAGATCCACCGCGCCCAGGAAGACTGGCTGCGGCTGATCGCGGTGCAGGACCGGCTGGTGATCCTCATGCCCGAGGCCTGGGGCGAGTGGCGCGACCGCGGCCTGGCGCACGCCGAACAGGGCCACGCGGCGCAGGCCGTGCGCGACCTCGAGACCTACCTGGCCCACGCACGCGACGCGCTCGACATCGACGCCATCACCGAGCGCGTGGCGAGCCTGCGCCGGGCGCGCTACTGAACTTCCACGGCGGCGCCGGCGCCGCGCACGGCGATCCGGCCGATCTCGTGAACGGTTTCACCCTGCGCGCGCAGCGTCTGCGCCGTCGCAGGGGCTCGCGCCGCGTCCACCACCACCACCATCCCGATGCCGTTGTTGAAGGTGCGGTTCATCTCGTGGTCGGAGATGGCCGCGGTGCGCTGCAGCCAGGCGAACAGCTCGGACTGCGGCCAGCTGCCGGCGCGCAGGTGCGCCGCCATTCCATCGGGCAGCACGCGCGGAATGTTCTCCAGCAACCCGCCGCCCGTGATGTGGGCCAGCGCCTTGATGGGATGCTGCTGCAGCGCCGCCAGCACGCTGCGCACGTACAGGCGGGTGGGCGCCATGACGGCGTCGCGGAAAGGCTGGCCATCAAGCGTCTGCGGCAGCTGGCCGGCGGCTCGTTCGATGCACTTGCGCACGAGGGAGAAGCCGTTGGAGTGCACGCCCGACGAAGCCAGCCCCAGCACCACGTCGCCCGGCTTCACGTCGCGGCCGGTGAGGATCTTCGACTTCTCGACCGCGCCGACGCAGAAGCCCGCCAGGTCGTATTCGCCATCGGGGTACATGCCGGGCATCTCGGCGGTCTCGCCGCCGATCAGCGCGCAGTGGGACAGCTCGCAGCCACGGGCGATGCCGCCGACGACCGCCGCCGCCGTGTCGACATCGAGCTTTCCGCAGGCGAAGTAATCGAGGAAGAACAGCGGCTCGGCGCCCTGCACCAGGACGTCGTTCACGCTCATGGCCACCAGGTCGATGCCCACGGTGTCGTGCATGTTCCATTCGAAGGCCAGCTTGAGCTTGGTGCCCACGCCGTCGGTGCCGCTGACCAGCACCGGTTCGCGGTAGCGCTTGGGCACCTCGAACAAAGCGCCGAAGCCGCCGATGCCGGCCATGACGCCTTCGCGCAGGGTCTTCTTGGCCAGGGGCTTGATGCGCTCGACGAGGGCGTCACCAGCGTCGATGTCGACGCCGGCATCCTTGTACGACAGGGGGGGTTGGGTCATGGGGGTGTGCGCTGCGCGTGGAGCGCCGAAACGGGCCGATAGAATTTGCGGGATTTTACTGACCGTCCCCACCCCGATCCGGGCGCTCCTCGCGTGGCGCCTGGCCCTTGCATGAAACAGATCGCCCTGGACATCGGGCTGGCCCGACCTCCCACCCTGGCGAGTTTTTGTCCCGGCCCCAACCAGGCGGCGCTCGCCCATCTCTTGCTCTGGACCGGCAGCCCGACCCGCTCACCGGTGCCCACCTACCTCTGGGGCGAGTCCGCCAGCGGCAAGTCCCACCTGCTCAAGGCGGTGGCCGAGGCCCTGCGCGAGCAGGGCGCCTTCTGCGGCTGGCTGGACCCGACGCGCACCGACCCGCCTGCCTTCGACGAGCGCTGGGCCGCGGTGCTGATGGACGACGTGCACCTGTACACGGCCACCCAGCAGCACGCCGCCTTCAACTGGTTCATCAACGCGCAGTCGCTGCAGCGTGGCGTGCTGGCCGCCGGCGAGCTGCCACCGGCCGACCTGCGCCTGCGCGAGGACCTTCGCACCCGCCTGGGCTGGGGCCATGTCTTCCAGCTGCAGGCCCTCACCGAACACGAGCGCCGCTCCGTGCTGCGCCAGGCGGCCGACGAGCGCGGCGTGTTCCTGGGCGACGAGGTCATGGATTACATGCTCAAGCGTTTCTCGCGCGACCTCGGCAGCCTGATGCAATTGCTCGACCACCTGGACGCCTATGCGTTGCGCACCCAGCGGGCGATCACGATCCCCCTGATCCGGGCCATGCTCGAAGAGGGTTGACCCGAGAGGTTTGAGCTATACAACAAAAAATTGTTTGTTGTATAGTTGCGGCCGCCCGATGCTCCTGCACACCGAATTGCCCCTGTCTGCCCAGACGGCCTATGCCCAGTTGACGGACGTGGCGCTGTCGCTGGAGCTCGACCGCAGCATCGAGCACCTGCACGGCAGCTTTTCGACGAAGACCGTGCAGGGCGCCCGCTACTGGTACTTCGCTTTCCGCGACCTGGACGGTCGCGTTCGCCAGCTGTATGTAGGACCCGATACCGAGGCGGTGCGCGGCGCAGTGGAGCGCGCCCGCAACGCCCAGGTCCGGCCGGACGAATCGTTGGCTCCCTTGGCACGCTCCGCAGTGGCCCTGGGCTGCGCGGCGGCGCTCCCCAAGCACCTGCGGGCTGTTCGGAAGCTGGGTGACTATGGTTTCTTCAGGGCCGGCGGCGTGCTCGTCGGCACCCACGCGTTCCTGGCGATGGGCAACCTGCTGGGCGTTCGGTGGCGAGATGGCAACTCCACCACGGACGTGGATTTTGCGCACGCCGGCAAGAACATCTCGGTGGCGCTACCAGCCGATGTGCGCATCGACGTGCACGAGGCCCTCACCAGCTTCGAACAGGGGTTCATTCCCATGGTGCAGCTCAGCGGCGGGGCCGGTGCCTCGTACAAGCTCAGTGGCGACCCCGAATTCCAGATCGATTTCCTCACGTCCAACCATCGCGGTGCCGACGCGCCCGTGATGCTGCCCAACCTGAACGTGGGGCTGCAGCCGCTGCGCTTCATGGAGTTCTCGCTCGAACAGGTGGCTCAGGCTGTGCTGATCGACCGCAACGGAGGTGCGGTGGTGGTGAGCATTCCGGCCCCCGAGCGTTACGCGGTCCACAAGCTGCTGGTGGCCGGCGAGCGCAGTGGCACCCTTCGCACCAAAGCCAACAAGGATGTCCAGCAGGCAGCGGCGCTGTTCGAACACCTGTTGTCCACGCGGCCCGACGACCTGCACAGTGCATGGAACGACGCCACCGGGCGTGGCCCTGGCTGGCGCAAGCGCGCGGTCGAGGGCATGGCTGCACTTCGCCGCGCCCATCCTCAATTGCCGCTGGCCGAATTCACCGCTGCCACCACATGACGAACATCGCGCTCTTCGACCTCGACCACACCCTGCTGCCCATCGACTCCGACCATGCCTGGGGGGCCTTCACCCAGGCGATCGGGTGGTGCGACCCGGCCGAGTTCGGTGCCCGCAACGACGCGTTCTTCGCGCAGTACCAGGCCGGCACGCTGGACGTGCACGAGTACGTGCGCTTCGCCACCGAGGCCGTGCGCCTGCGCGGGCCCGAAGCCGCGGCCCAGGCGCACCGGCGCTTCATGCAGGAGGTGGTGCGGCCGGCCATCCTGCCGGCGGCGCGCGAGCTGGTCGAGCGGCACCGCGAGGCCGGTGACCGCATCCTCATCATCACGGCCACCAACGAGTTCGTCACCCGCCCCATCGCCGACGCGCTGGGCGTGCAGGAGCTGATCGCCGTGCGGCTGGCGCGTGGCGCCGATGGCTGGATCACCGGCGATATCGACGGCGTGCCCTCCATGCGCGAGGGCAAGGTGCACCGTTTCGAGGAGTGGCTCGGCGCGAACGGGCTCGCGTGGGACCGCATCGTGACCACTTTCTATTCCGACTCCATGAACGACCTGCCGCTGCTGGAGAAGGTCACGCATCCCGTGGCCACCAACCCCGATCCGCGGCTGCGCCAGGTGGCCCAGGAGCGGGGCTGGCGCATACTCGACCTGTTCAACCAGAAAAAATGATCAAGCAATTCATCGGCCGGCTGCTGGGTGCGGCCGGCAATGGCCGCAAGCCCAGCTTCGGCAGTCGCCGCGAAATCGCCCGTGACGAACACGGCATCGACGTCACCCTGGTCGACGAGCGGGCCCTGAACGTGGTGCGCACCCTCAAGGAGGCCGGGCACGAGGCGTACATCGTGGGTGGCGCGGTCCGCGACCTGCTGCTGGGCCTGCGACCCAAGGACTTCGACGTCGCCACCAGCGCCACGCCGGAACAGGTCAAGTCGCTGTTCCGGCGCGCCTTCATCATCGGCCGGCGCTTCCGCATCGTCCACGTGGTCTACGGCCGTGGCCGCGAGCACGAGGTGATCGAGGTCTCCACGTTCCGCGCCTACATGGACAACGCCAGCGCCGAGGCGGTGGCCGGCAACGAGCGCACCTCGCGCAGCGAACTGGCCGGCATGCACCACGCGGTCGACGCCAGCGGCCGCGTGCTGCGAGACAACGTCTGGGGCCCGCAGGACGAGGACGCCACCCGCCGCGACTTCACCGTCAACGCGATGTACTACGACCCCGAGACGCAGATCGTGGTCGACTACCACGGGGGCCTGAAGGACGCGCGCAAGAAGCTGCTGCGCATGATCGGCGACCCCACCGCCCGCTACCGCGAAGACCCGGTGCGCATCATCCGCGCCGTGCGTTTCATGGCCAAGCTGCATCCGCTGGGCTTCAAGCTCGAGCCCAAGACCGGCGCGCCCTTGTCGGGATGCCTGCCGATGCTCGGCGAGGTGCCGCAGAGCCGGCTGTTCGACGAGATGCTCAAGCTGCTGCAGACCGGCCATGCGCTGGACACCGTGGCACAGCTCAACGCGCTGGGATTGGCGCAGGGCATCTACCCGCTGCTGTCGCTGGTGGTCGAGCGCGCCGGCCAGCCCTTCGTCCGCGCCGCGCTGGAGGACACCGACCGGCGCGTGGGCGAGGGCAAGCCGGTGGCACCCAGCTTCCTGCTGGCCTGCGTGCTGTGGGCCGACGTGCGCGATAACTGGAACCGCCGCCTGGCCGAGCGACAGCATCCGTTCCCGGCCCTGCAGGACGCCATCGACGAGGTGTTCAGCGCCCGCATCGGCGACGTGTCCGGCCGCGGCAAGCTGGCCGCCGACATGCGCGAGATCTGGATGATGCAGCCGCGCTTCGAGAAGCGCACCGGCAGCACGCCCTTCAGCCTGGTCGAGCAGCCGCGCTTTCGCGCCGCGTTCGACTTCATGCGGTTGCGAGCCGACGTCGGCGAAATCGACGTCGTGCTGGCTGACTGGTGGCAGGAGTTCAGCACCGCCAGCGACGCCCAGCGCGAGGACATGGTGGCCGAGCAGCGGCAGGAGCAGCAGCGCGGCAAGCGACGCGTGCGCGCCGCGCGGCCGCCGGTCGATGCGGCCGGCCTGCTCGAAGGCGATGCCGCCCCCGCTCCCCGGGCGGCGCGTGCTCCGGCGCACGAGGCGCACGAGGCGCCCGAGCCGTCCGTCGCCGAAGACGGCGGCGAAGCTCCCGCGCGCAAGCGGCGCCGGCGTCGGCGCAAGCCGGCATCCGACGCTGGAGATGCCCGGCCGATGGAACCCGGGGCCGAGCCCGGCTGACAGGGGCTTGCCGAGGTGGTCCGCGAGCCGGTCCTCGCCTACGTGGCCTTGGGCGCCAACCTCGGCGATGCGCAGGCCGCGGTCCGCCATGCGCTGGCCGCGCTGGACCAGGACCTGCCCGAGACGCATCGGGTCGCCGCCTCCGCGCTGTACCGCAGCGCGCCGATCGATGCCCAGGGGCCGCCATTCGTCAACGCCGTGGCGGCCCTCTCCACCCGCCTGCCGGCCCCCGTGTTGCTGGCCGAGCTGCAACGCCTCGAGCGGCTCGCCGGGCGCGAGCGCCCGTACCACCATGCGCCGCGAACGCTCGACCTCGACCTGCTGCTGTACGGCGACGGCCGCATCGACAGCCCCGCGCTCACGCTGCCGCATCCACGCATGGTCGATCGGGCCTTCGTGCTGCTGCCCCTGGCCGAGATCGCGCCGCAGCGGGTGGACCGCGCCCGCCTGGCCGAGCTGGCCCACCAGTCGATCGAACGCATCGGCTCGTGACGCCGCGCCTCAGACGCGGATGATCTGTCCCTTGAGCGAGTACAGGATGGCCGTCACTTCGCCGCGCGTGGCATCGTCGATGTCGTTCTTCCGCAGCGCGCCCAGGATGTCGTCCATCGCGGCCATGTACTCCTGCTCGCTGATGTTCATGCCCTTGTGCGCAACCAGCAGGTCGCGGCCCGTGTAGGCCTCGGGCCCGCCGCAGCCGGCGCAGAAGAACTCGACCGCCATCTGCTTGGCATGGTCCAGGTCCTCGGAAGCCTGGAAGCGTGGCGCCACCAGCGGGTTCGACAAATGGGCATCCATCACGTCGTGAACGATCCGGGTGATGCCATCGAAGCCGCCGAGCCGTTGATACAGAGACTTGGTTTCCACGGGTGTCATGGTCAATACTCCTGTCGAAGTCTGCGAAGTGGACGCAGGCGCCAGCGCACCTGCTGAGGGGCATGCTCCACACCGCGTGTTCCCGAAACGTTCCCGCGCCCGTCGCGGACAGGGAGGCCCTACATGGCAATCGCTTCGGGATCGAGCCAGCCCGCACCGGTCGACGTCTCCATCCGCCTGCTCGGCGGCTTCGCGCTCGAGCCGGCCCGAGGTGACACGGCGCTGGGCCGGCGCGCGACCCAGCTGCTCGAACTGCTGAGCCTGCAGCCCCAACGCAGCCTCCTGCACGACGAGGTGGTCGAGGCGCTGTGGCCCCATCTTTCCCCCGGGGCCGGCAGCGCCAACCTGCGCAAGGCCGCGCACCACGCGCGTCGCTACGTCGGAACGCCCGATGCGCTCGTCCTGCGCGGTGGCCGGGTGTTCCTGCTGCCGGGACGCGGCGTCGACTGCGACGCCGAACACTTCGAGCGGGCGGCCGACCACGCCTTGTCGCGTGGCGATCCGCAGGCCTGCCGCGACGCGCTCGAGCTGTACCGGGGCGAGCTGCTGCCCGACGCCCGCTACGAACCCTGGGCCGAGCAGCCGCGCCAGCGGTTGCGCGACAAGTACCTGCGCCTGCTGCGGCAGGCCGGGCAGCTGGAGCGGCTGGTGCAGGAAGAACCGGCGGACGAGGCGGCGCACCTCGCGCTGATGGAAGCCGAGCTGGCGGCCGGGCGCCGCACGGCGGCGCTGCGCTGGTGGGCACACCTGCGCGACCACTTGCAGGCCAGCCTGGGCGTCGCCCCCGGTCCGCGCGTCGAGGCGCTCTACCGGCGCTGCGTGGACGGGCTGGAGGGCGATGTCCCCGCATTCGTCGGGCGCGGCGTCGAACTGGCGCGGGTGCTGGCCCTGTTGAGTGGCGCGGGGCAGGGCGCCCCCGGCGGCTTGCTGTTGCGCGCGCCGGCCGGCATGGGCAAGACCGCCTTCTGCCGCAAGCTGCTGCACGAAGCGCGCGCCGCCGGCTGGCGCGTCCGCCTGCTGCAGGCGGACGACGATACGCGGCCGCACGGGCTCACCTGCGAACTGGTCGAACCTCTTGTGCAGGAGGGCGGCCGGGACGTGCTGGATGCGATCGGCCCCCATGCCCGTGCCATCCTCGCGGCGCTCACGCCGGCCGCTGGAGCGGCCACACCGCTGGCGCTGCCCATCGGGCGGCACCAGGTGGTCGGCGCGGTCCGCCGGCTGCTGCTCGCCACCTCGGGCGGCCAGCCGGTGCTGCTGATGGTGGACGACGCGCATGCGGCCGACGAGGCCAGTGCCGAACTGCTGGCCCAGCTGGCCAGCAGTGGCCCGCCCCTGTTCGTGCTGCTCGCCGGCCGCCCGGCCTTGCCGCAAGGCCTGCAGCGGCAGACGGACCGCCTGCTGCGCTCCGGCGTCCTGCAGGCGCTCGACTTGCCGCCCCTGTCGGCGGACGAGTCCGCGCTGCTGGTCCAGCGTGCCGCCGCTCGCAGCCTGCCGGCCGCATCGACGGACGCGGTGGTGCGGGCGGCCCGGGGACTGCCGTTCGCGCTGGTGGAGCTGGCCCGGGCCAGCCATGGCGCACCGCCCTGGCCGCGCGACATCTCCACCGCGATTGCCGAGCGCCTGGCCGATGTCGAGCCCGAGGCCATGGACGCGTTGCGCCGGCTGGCGCTGGTCGGGCAGGACTTCGACGTCGCCACCGCCCTGGCGCTGGCTGCGGACGACGGAGCCGATGGGGCACGGCGGCTCGACGCTGCGCTGGGCCGCGGGGTTCTTCGGGTCGACGCAGGCCGCTACGCCTTCGCCCACGACCTGCTGCGGCAGGCCTTGGTCGACGGGCTGGCGCCGCACCGCCAGCGCGCCCTGCGTGGCGAACTGGCCACGCGCCTGTCCCGGGGCGGTGCCGCGCCGGGCCTGGTGGCCCGGCACTGGTTCGCGGCCGACGAGACCGACCGGGCCCTGCCGTTCGCGCTGGCGGCGGCGCGTGACGGGTGCCGCCTGGGCGCCTTCGAGGATGTGCTGCGGCACGTCGAGCCGGTGCTGGCGCATCGCCCCGCCCAGCCCGAGGCCCTGGTGCTGCGCGCCGAAGCCATGGATGCGCTGGCTCGGCCCGGCACCCTGGCCGCCTACGACGCCGCAGCCGCGGTCTCGCCCCAGCCGCTGGCCGACGAGCTGCGGGCCAAGCGCGCGCTCGCCCAGGTGAAGATGAGCGATCCGCCGGGGGCCTTGCGGTACCTGCAGGGCGTCCATCCGACCACCGTGGCGGGGCGACTGGCCGAAGCCCTGGCCTACAGCGGCGCGGCCGCGCTCGGCTTCGGCGACCCGGCCGAGGGATCCCGCCGCGCGGCCGAAGTACGCCGCCTCGCGCTGGAAACCGGTGACCAGGGCACGCTGGTCATCGCGTCGTGGGCCCAGGCCGCGGCGGCCCACGCCCGGGGCGACCTGCATGGCAGCGTCTGGGCCGACCTGCGCGAGACCAGCCATCTGCCCGAACTGGCGGTGCGCGTCTTCGACGGCCACCTGTGCATCACCCAGCGTTTCCTGTACGGGTCGCGGCCGTATGCCGACGTGATCACCTTCGCCGACCGGCTCGCCGCCGAGGCCCAGCGGCTCGGGGCGGCGCGGGGCCACGCCTTCGCCGTCACCCTGCGGGGCGAGGCGCGGCTGCTCAGCGGCCAGCTCGACGCGGCCGAGCAGGACCTGGTCGCCGGTGGGCGGCTGCACCGCGACATCGGCGGCGCCACCGGCGAGGCGCTGTCGCTGCAGCGCCGGGCCGAGCTGGCCCTGCTGCGGGGCCGCCGCGACGTTGCGCGCGCCCTGCTGGACGAGGCGCTGGACGTCGCCCGCGCGTCGGACGTGGGCTTCCACCTGCTGGACCGGATCTACGGCACGCGCATTGCGCTGGCCGGCGGGCCCGACGCCGCGCTGAACGTGCTGGAAGAAGCCGAAGCGGCGGTGCGCGGTCCGCTGGAGACCTGCCCGGGCTGCCGCATCACCTTCGCCATCCCGGCCACCATCGCCGCTGCCAGGGCTCGGCAGCCTGACTTGGCGGCCGGCCACCTGCGGTTGTCGGAGTACCTGGCCAATGTGGTGATGAAGCTGCCGGCCTGGTATGCCGCGCTGCGCGAGGCGCGGGCGCACGTGGCGCTGGCGGCGGGGGAGGTGGGCGAGGCCCGACTCGGTTTCGCGCTGGCGGCACGGGGTTTCGCCGAGGCGGGGCAGCCGCTGGACGCGGCGCGGTGCCAGGGGCTGGCGGGCGATACGTTGGCTCCGGTGCATCCAGGCTGAAGGGCGCGCATTCCAATCGCCCGGAGCATCCCCCCGTCCGCCCCGAGCTTCTCATCACCGCGGCCGCGGCCGGAGAAGACTACCTTCGGCGGGTGTGGTCCGCCGAGGCTTCCGCGCACCGTGAAGAGTGTTCGTCTCCGCGTGAGCCTAGAACCACTCCACCAGGCCCGACTGTTCCGCGTTCTGCGGGTTCGATCCCGCCTCGCGCACCTTGCGCAGCGCCTGCGGCGTGTCCAGGCCCAGCGCCTTGAGCACGCAGGCCGCGGCGCTGCCGGTGCGGCCCATGCCGGCGGCGCAGTGCAGCAGCACGGTGTCGCCCTGGCGCAGCGCGGTGGCGAGCGCGCGCACCTCCTGGCGGAAGCCGACGATGTCTTCGGGCAGGCCGAAGTTGCGCATGGGCAGGTGCGACCAGGCGAAGGGCAGCTTGCCGGCCAGGACGGCCGCGTGATACGCGGGGGAGAGTTCGGCCAGTTCGGCGCGCGGGGTGAGGCTGACCACGCGGCCGATGCCCAGGCGGTGGGCCTCGGCCAGGAATTCGGGCCAGGGCTCGAAGCGCCCCGGCATGGACGCCAGCCAGAGGCGGCCGGGGACGTCGGCAGGGAGTTCGACGGCGCGGGCGGGCATGCCGCAATTGTCGATCAGCGGGTGGTGCCGCGCTGCTGCGCGACATCGAGCTCGCTCACCGCGCCGGCCGAGTTGCCCCAGGCGCCTCGGATGAAGCTGAGCACGGCCGCGACCTCGGCGTCGCTCAGTTCCAGCGCGAACGGCGGCATGCCGAAAGGCCGGGGATGACCCTGCGTGGCCGGCGGGAAGCCGCCGTACATGACCACCTGCACCAGGTTGGCGGTCACCGGCATGGTCACGGCGCGGTTGCCTGCCAGCGGCGGGTAGGCGCCGGCGATGCCCTGGCCCTGCTCGCCGTGGCAGGCGGCGCAGTGCTCGGCGTACAGGCGCGCGCCGCGTTCGCGCAAGGCGGCGCCAGCGGGCGGGGCACTGTCGGGCGAGGCATCGGTTTCCGGCACCTCGCGCAGGAACACGGCCATGGCGCGCAGGTCGGGCGCCGACAGATGCTGTGTGCTGTGCAGCACCACCTCGGCCATGGGCCCCAGCGTGCTCGCGCCCGGTGCCGAGCCGGTGCCCAGGAGCTGCACGATGCGGTCGATCTCCCAGCCGGCCAGGCCCGCTTCCGCGCGCGAGGCCAGCGAGGGGGCGTACCAGCCCTGCATGGGGATCATCCCGCCCGAAAGGTCCATCAGTTCCGTCGCGCCCAGGGCGTTGCGGGTGCTGTGGCAGGCCGAGCAGTGGCCCAGGCCCTGCACCAGGTAGGCGCCGCGGTTCCACTCGGCGCTGCGGCCTGCTTCGTCGGCGTACACGCCGGGGCGGAAGTAGAGCGCCCGCCACACCGCCAGTGCCGCCTGGGTGCTCACCGGCCAGCTCAGGTCGTGCGGTGTGTTCGCGCGCTCCACCGCCGGCAGGCTGCGCAGATAGGCGAACAAGGCGTCGGCGTCGGCACGGGTGACGCGCGTGTAGTTGGGGTACGGGAAAGCCGGGTACAGCAGGCGCCCGTCGCGCGAGCGGCCGTGGTGCAGCGCGCGCCAGAAGTCGTCGGCCGTCCACGCGCCCAGCCCCGTTGCGGCGGGCGTGAGGTTGCTGCCATGGAGCGTGCCGAAGGGCGTGTCGATGGCCCGGCCGCCGGCGTACGGCGCGCCGCCGCGCTCGGTGTGGCAGGCCATGCAGTTGCCGGCGCGGGCGAGGTAGGCGCCGCGCTCCACCAGGGCGGCGCCCTGCAGGGTGGAGGGCGCGGCCGCCGTCGCCGGCTCGTGCTGGCTGCGCCAGGACAGCCAGGCAAACGCGGCGGCCAGCAGCAAGAGCAGGGCGAGGGCCACGAGCGACAGGCGCCGCGTCATGGCGCCGGCCTCCCGGCGGGCAGCACGGCGCTGCCGCAGGCCATGGGGGGCGGTTCGGGCAGCCGCGCCACGGGCTTGGCGTCGGCCGGGACGGGCTGGGCCGCGAGCCAGCCGGCGACCGCCTCCAGGTCGGCCGGCTGCAGGCGCCTGGCGATGTCGGCCATGCAGTCGGGCGCGTGGGCGCGGCGCTGGCTGCTGCGCCAGGCACCCAGCTGGGCCAGCAGGTAGGCGCGCGGCAGGCCCAGCAGGCCAGGGGTGTTGGGCTGCACGCCGGTGAGCGCGGCGCCGTGGCATCCGGCACAGGACGGCAGCTGCCGCGACGGATCGCCTTGCAGCGCCAGCGCCCGGCCATGCTCGAGCGTGGCGGGTGGCACCCGGGGCGCAGCCGGGGGCGGGTAGGGCACGTCGAGGCTGGCGAAATGCTGCGCGATCTCCATCAGGTAGGCATCGGAGAGCGGGTCGAGCAGCCGGGTCATCAACCCGTAGTGGCGCCGGCCGTCGCGAAAGTGCAGCAGCTGGTTGTACAGGTAGCCCGCGGGCTTGCCGGCGATGCGCGGGTAGTAGCCGTCGGGGCCGGCGCGGCCCTGGTCGCCGTGGCAGGCGGTGCAGGCCAGGGTGCGCTGGGCCATGGTGTTCTCGAAGGCGGGGGCGGCCTGCGCCACCGTGGCGGCGCAGGCAAGGGACAGGAGGATGCGGAGTTTCACGGCGTCCGCGATCATGCCCGGGTTTGCGCGCGCCGCGCCTGCGCGCTCTCCTACAAGGCGGCTGGGCCGCGCTGCATAGAGTCGAGTTCCTGGTCCCGCATGGAGGTCCCCATGACCGACAAGAAACCCGCATCCGCGCCCGACGTGATCCCGCCCCGCCCGCCGCCCGAGCCCGAGGTCGGCAGCGATTCCGAAGGCTCGAACGCGATCCAGCACGAGCCCAACCCGCAGGCCGACCGAACGCACGAGCCGCTCGGCCCCGACGGGCGCCGGCTGCGGGGGCCGTACCCGACCGGGAACACTTGACCCCCCCGAAGCGGCCTATCGGCCGCCTCCCCCCAGGGGGCGCAACCGGCGGCCCGGCGAAGCCGGTTCCGCGGTTGCCTTGGAGGGGCCTACCGCTGCGCGGTGGCCTGGGGGGGCCTACCGGTGCGCGGGGGGTGGAGGGCGAGTCTTGTCGCGCTTGTCTTTTTCATTCGGATAATCCGCGCCAACCTTCACTCGAGCACGACCCATGGCCTCCAGCTTCTTTGCCCTGTTCGACGACATCGCCACCTTGCTCGACGATGTCGCCACGATGACCAAGGTGGCGGCTCGCAAGACGGCCGGGGTGTTGGGGGATGACCTCGCGTTGAATGCGCAGCAGGTGACGGGGGTGCGGGCCGAGCGCGAGTTGCCGGTGGTGTGGGCGGTGGCCAAGGGGTCGCTGCTGAACAAGGTGATCCTGGTGCCGGCGGCGCTGGCGATCAGCGCCCTTGCGCCCTGGGCGATCGTTCCGCTGCTGATGCTGGGTGGCGCATTCCTGTGCTACGAGGGCTTCGAGAAGCTGGCCCACCGCCTGAGCCACAGCCGGCACGAAGACGAGGTGCACCGCCAGGAACTGGTGCAGGCGGTGACCGACCCGCGGGTGGACGTGCTCGCCTTCGAGAAGGACAAGATCCGAGGCGCGGTGCGCACCGATTTCATCCTCTCGGCCGAGATCATCGTGATCTCCCTGGGCACGCTGGCGCAGGCCAGCTTCGCCCAGCGGGTGGCGGTCCTGGTGGGCATTTCGCTGCTGATGACGGTGGGTGTCTACGGGCTGGTCGCGGGCATCGTGAAGCTGGACGACCTGGGGCTGCACCTGAGCCGCCGCGCGAGCGCTGGCGCGCAGGCCCTGGGGCGCGGCATCCTTCGTGCCGCGCCGTGGCTGATGAAGACGCTGTCGGTGGTCGGCACGGCGGCGATGTTCCTGGTGGGCGGCTCCATCCTGCTGCACGGGGTCGCACCGCTGGCCCACTGGGTGGAGGGGCTGCTGCATCCCCTGGGCGGCGCCGCTGAAATGCTGCTGGGCCTGTTGGCCGATGCCCTGGTGGGACTGGTTTCCGGGGCGATCATCCTGGGGCTGGTCCTGCTCGCCCGCCGCCTGGTGCCCCAGCGGGCGGCGGCGTGAGCGACCTGCGGGTCGCCTGGACCGAGGACGGCGCCGAACGCCAGGCGCGCTGGCGCTCCGAGTCCGGCTGGCCCGTGCCGGCGCGCATTTCACTCGCCGACGACACCCTGGCGGCTGACGTTGCCTACCGCCTGGCCTGCGAAGGCACGGCCCTGCTCTGGCGCGGCGACTACCAGAATGCGCGCCAGCTGCTGCAGGCGCTGGCCCGGCGCATCGACCGCAAGCCGCGCAAGGCTGCGGCCCCGCCGCCGGAGTCCGAGCCACAGGCGCTGTTCCACCGCCACCGGCAGGCGCAGGCGCGGCGGGCGCGCCTGCTCTCCATGGTGCTGGTCGAGTTGCAGGGCGACTACTCGATCGCGCTGCGGCGCGCGCCCGATTTGCGCGCGGCCTGCATCGAGGCCTGGGGTGCGCCCGACGGGCAGCCGCAACTGGTGGCGCTGCGCGAGCTGATGGGGCTGGTGGGCGCGCACGAGTGGCGCAAGAAGGGGGTGGAGGTGCCTGCGCTGGGGCCGCCGCCCGACAACCGCATCCATCCGCACTACGGCGTGTTCTCGCCGGTGCGTGGCGAGTACCTCGACCTGGTCGCGCGTGCGCCCCTGCCAGCCGACCGCAGCCTGGCGTGGGACGTGGGCACGGGCACCGGCGTGATCGCCGCGCTGCTGGCGCGGCGCGGCGTGGCGCATGTGGTTGCAACCGACAACCATCCACGGGCGCTGGCCTGCGCGCGCGAGAACCTCCAGCGCCTGCAACTGCAGGACCGGGTGGAGGTGCGGCAGGCCGACCTGTTTCCCGAAGGCGCCGCGCCGCTGGTCGTGTGCAACCCGCCCTGGCTGCCGGCGCGGCCTTCGTCGGCGCTGGAGCACGCCGTCTACGACCCCGACAGCCGCATGCTGGCCGGGTTCCTCGCGGGGGTGGCGGCGCGGCTGCGACCGGGCGGCGAGGCCTGGCTGATCCTGTCCGACCTGGCCGAGCACCTGGGGCTGCGAAGCCGGGAGCAGCTGCTGGCGCTGATCGCGCAGGGCGGCCTGCAGGTGCGCGAGCGGCTGGACATCCGGCCCCGCCATCCGAAGGCGGCGGATGCCGCCGACCCGCTGGCGATGGCCCGCAGCCGGGAGGTCACCTCGCTGTGGCGGCTGGTCCGCGCCTGAGCCGCAGTCCTACAGGGGGCGCACGGAGCCCCTTCTAAGGTGCGGCCATCATGGACTTTTCCGCCGACTGGATCGACTGGGTGCAATGGCCCGCGATGGTGTTCACCGTCACGGCCGCGTGGCTGGTCGCATCGACTCGCAAGACGCGCCGCAACGTCGGCTTCTGGGTGTTTCTCGTGAGCAATGCGCTGTGGATCGTCTGGGGCCTGCATGACGGTGGCGCCTGGGCTTTGATCACGCTGCAGCTGGCGCTGGCGGGGCTGAACATCCGCGGCGTGCTCAAGACCGAGGTGCCCGAGCCCTCCCACTCGACGAGGGCTGCGTCCGGCTGAGTGCGCTTCCTACACCTCGTCCCGCCATCGCCGCACTTGCCGGCTCATCGCATCGGCCTAGCCTTCAGGGCGACCGGTCGCGGACCGGCTTGCCACCCATCAAGGACCTCACCATGAAGAACACGCTTCCCGTGCGGCCTCCAGGCACGGAATCGGCATGAGCCCTGGCGACGAAAGCGCCCCCCGCAAGCGCCTTGGCGGGCTGCGCAGGCTGCGCGACGGGCTGTTGATCGGCCTGCTCGCGGTGGGGGCCGCGCTGCTCGTGCTGCCGTCCGGCCAGCAGCCGACGGCCATCGCGTCGCCATCACCCAGCGCCACCTCCAGCTCCAGCTCCGGCCTCACGGCCGCGGCCCCGGTCGTCCCGCAGGCGAAGCCCGCGGCGGCCGGCAAGCCTGCTTCGCCCGCGTCGCTCCAGTCGACAGGCGAGGTGCGCGTCGAGCGGCAGGCACCCCGCGTGGTGCGGGTGGCGCATTTCGGCGACCAGCGGGCGTCGGCCGAGGCACGGCACGTCGCCAACTGGGCGCTGTACTCGGGTGACAACGAAGGCTTGTCGGTGGTGGTGGTCGACAAGAAGGACGCCCGTGTGTTCGTGTTCGACCCCGAGGGCGAGCTGCTCGGGTCGTCGCCCGTTTTGCTCGGCTCCATGGTGGGCGACCACACCGTGCCGGGCGTAGGCGACAAGCCCATCGCCGAGGTGCTGCCCGAAGAACGCACCACGCCCGCCGGCCGCTTCATCGCCGAGCCCGGACGCAACACCAAGGGCGAAGACGTGGTCTGGGTCGATTTCGACGCCGCGGTATCCATGCACCGGGTGCGGCCCCTGGTCAAGGCCGAGCGCCGCCTCGAGCGTCTGGCCTCACCCACGCCGGCCGACAACCGCATCTCCTACGGTTGCATCAACCTGCCTCGCGCGTTCTACGAGAAGGTGCTGAGCCCCACCGTGCGCGGCGGCGGCGCCGTGATCTACGTCCTGCCGGAGACCCGCACGCCGACCGAGGTGTTCGGCTCGTACGACGTGCCCAACGCCGACGTGCTGGCCCTGTTCACCAAAAAGTCGCGGTAACCGGCTGTCACTTTCCCGTCCACGGTTGGGCGGGTCTGCATTCGTAACCTCTGCCATTAGCATGCGCGGGCGGTCGAGCCGGGCGAGGGGCCTGGCTCCCGCACCCGCGTGGCGCGGCCACGCGTGCCAGGACGCAGGGGCGGCGAATGGGGATGAGGGGGTGGGCGCTCGCAGCGGCGCTTTCGTGGGTGCTCGCGGGCGCGCATGTGCAGGCACAGGAGCAGCGCGTCTCCGGCGATGCGCGCGAACTCGCCACGTGGGTCGTTCGCAGCGGCGACGCCGCCGGCAGGCCCTACGCCATCGTCGACAAGAAATCCGCGCGCATCCACCTGTTCGACGCCCGGCACCAACTGGTCGCCTCCAGCGACGTGCTGCTGGGGCAGACCGTGGGCGACCACACCGTCGAGGGCGTGGGGCAGCGCACGCAGGAGGGGCGGGTGGGGCTGCATGAGCGCACCACCCCGGCCGGGCGGTTCGAGATCCGGCCGGGGCGCAACGACAAGGGCGAGCACGTGCTCTGGCTCGACTACGAAGCGGCCTTCGCGATCCATCGCCTGCGCCCGGGTGCACGGCTCGACCAGCGCCTGGCCCGCCTGGCCAGCCCCAGCCCGCGCGACAACCGGGACACGCTGGGCTGCGTGGTGGTGCCCGTGGCGTTCTACCTGGACCAGGTGCAGCCGTTGCTGTCGCGGCGCAGCGTCGTCTATGTGCTGCCCGAAGCAGGCATTTCGCAGTGGGCGGCGCTCGACCTGTGAATCAGATGTGACAAAGCTCGAGTCGAGGCGGCTACCGTCCGACACCCAAACCTGAGAAGCGCTGACGGGGCCGTTTGCTGCGCCCACTAGTCTAGGACCCAGTCGGCCACCGAGCCGGCTCCGACTCACTCTTCTCAGGTAAGGAGCTTTCACATGCGAATTTCGTCTCTTCTGAAGGGCATGCTCACGGCGGCCGGCGTCGCCGTCATGGGCGTGGCCATGGCTCAGAGCACCGGCTCGGGCAGCGCCCCCTACACCCCTGGCACGATCAGCGCCACCACCCCGGGCGGTACCGGCACGAGCGCCGGCCCGACCGCCGGCTCCGGCGTCGGCGCACCCAGCACCTTGCGCTCCGACATGCCTGGTGCGAACGCGGGTTCCAGCGGTTCCAGCGCAGGGTCCACGATGGGCGCCAGCGGCGCCGCCGGCTCGGGCAGCGCCCCCTATACCCCGGGTACGACCAGTGCCACCACCCCGGGCGGAACGGGCACCAACGCCGGACCGACCGCCGGCTCCGGCGTCGGCGCACCCAGCACCTTGCGCTCCGACATGCCTGGTGCGAACGCAGGTTCCAGCGGTTCCAGCGCAGGGTCCACGATGGGCGCCAGCGGCTCGGCCGGCTCGGGCGCGCCCTACACCCCCGGCACGACGCGGGCCACCACGCCGGGCGGCGCAGGCACGAGCGCCGGCCCGACCGCCGGCTCCGGCGTCGGTGCTCCCAGCACCTTGCGCTCCGATACGGCCGGTGCGAACGCTGGCTCCAGCTCGACGATGGGCACCACGGGCAGCACCACTCGTGATACCACCACCCGCTCGACGACCACGACCACCCAGACCGATGCCGAGCGCCGCATGGGCGCGGCTGGCGGCATGGGCGCCGCGGGTGATCGGATGCGGATGGACCGCAACTGAGCGCACTCCAGGGAGGATTGAAAAAGCCGGCGCGAGCCGGCTTTTTCTTTGGCTTCCGCAAACCGGCTCAGGCCGGCATCCAGGGGTTCTGCGTCACCGCGCAACCGCTGATGCGCCAGCTGCGGTCGGGCTGCTGCTCCAGGATGAAGACCGCCAGCCAGGAGTTGTCGTCGCGGTCCTTGATCTCCACGAGCTGGAAGGCACCGTCGGACTTGCGACGCGGCGGATGGAAGTTCACCTGCGAAGGCTGGTAGACCATCGGATAGGCGCCCATCATCATGGCGAGGAAGCGGCCCGAGCTGCCGACGGCCTCCCGCACACGCGGCGTGGTGGTGTCGAACATGCGCTCGGCGTCGCTCTGCGCCATGGCCTCGATCTGCGCGATGATGACCTTGCGCACCTCGGTGGCTTCGGCTGCGGGCAGCAGCTCGTCGATCACGGCGCGCGGCAGCGCGGGTTCGGAGATGCGCTGCATGATCGGCTCCGAAGCGGTGGCCGTCATCGTGCCGGCGGTGAGCGCCAGGGCGACGGGAAGCAGCAAGCGGTGCAGGGGAAAGGTGTTCATAGGGGCTCTCCGGCGGCAATCCCACACAAGGGTGAGTGCCGGCCCAGCCTCGCTGGACAATGGTCCTGCCGTTTCGCTTCCGAGGGTTGCGAAAGTTCCGATCCCTGTCCGGTCGCGCGAGGCTGGCCCGGCGCAGTTCCAGTGTGGGCAGCCGGGCGGTGGGCGCGCGAGAGTCGCGCTCCTGTCGTCGCGTAGGTCCGGTTCGGGCGCCTGCAAACGCCCGTCGCCTACCTGGCGTCAGCAGCGTCGGGCCAGCCGCCGGCCGTCATCCACCCGGGGCGCGGCACAAGGGACGACACCCCGCCGTGCCTGCCGGCGCGGCGGGGTGTCGTGCGGGAGGGCTGAGGCGTGACTACTCGGCGAGCTCGCTGCCGGTCTTGCGGATGGTCTCGCGGTCGCGGTGCTCGCGCCGGTCGAGTTTGCCCAGCTTGCTGTCCAGGACCTTGATCAGCTTCTGCGCCGCGCCACGGATGGCCATGTCCTGGTTTTCCGCGCGGTGCTCGGCGACCAGCGGATCGTGCCCGGTGACGCGCGCCTCCAGCAGGCAACGCTTGTCCGCCGGACCGCTCTTGCCGCTGTTCTCGTCCTTGAGCTGCACCTCGACGCCGGTGATGTCCTGGCGAAAGCGCGCGAGTTGTTCGTTGAGGTATTCGCTGGCCCAGAGTTCAAGGGTTTCCTTGCCTTCGATGCCATCGCCGGGGTTGACTTGCACTTGCATTCACTTGCTCCTGTTTGCTCGGTTGCCCCGCAGTGTGTCCAGCAGGCGCACGCGCGCCCTGTAGGACAATGCCACCCCGATGAAGAGGATCAGAACATGAGCCAATTGGACGCCGTCGAGATCGAGACCGGGCCGTCACCCGTGGCCAGCATGATCGTGTTGCACGGGCTGGGCGCGGACGGCCATGACTTCGAGCCCGTGGTGCGCTCGCTGAGCCTGGCCATGCCCGTGCGCTTCGTGTTGCCGCACGCACCGGTGATCCCGGTGACGGTCAACAACGGCTTTCGCATGCGCGCCTGGTACGACATCACCGGCCGCGACGGCGCCGGCCGCGAGGACGAAGCCGGCCTGCGTGGCTCCGCGGCGGTGGTGCAGGCGCTCCTTGCGCGCGAGGAAGAAAGGGGCGTGCCAGCTGAGCGCATCGTGCTGGCCGGGTTCTCCCAAGGCTGTGCCATGTCGCTGCTCGCGGGGCTGCGCTATCCACGGCGACTGGCCGGCATCGTGGGCCTGTCGGGCTACCTGCCGCTGGCCGCCACCACCGCAGCCGAGCGCAGCGCGGCCAATGCCGGGGTGCCCATCTTCCTGGCCCATGGCCGCCACGATGAGATCGTGTCGTTCGAGCGCGCGCTCGCCAGCCGTGACCTGCTGCAGGCGCTCGAGTACCCGGTGCGGTGGCACGAGTACCCGATCGGCCATGCGGTATCGCCCCAGGAAATCGCCGACCTGCAGCGCTGGCTGCTGGACACCCTGGCGGCCCCGGAATAACGTTGCGATGGCCTTGGGCCGCCCGCAGCAGGAAAACCGTGATGGTGATAACTTCCACAGCTCTCGCCGCCTCGGCCTTCACCCCTGACAACCATGAGAATCCACGCAGAGGCCCTGGCCACGCTCGACACTGAACGCATCAAAGGCATCCGTCGCGGTGTCGAGAAGGAGAGCCTGCGCGCCACCGCCGACGGCAGCCTGGCGCTCACGCCGCATCCGCATGCGCTGGGCTCGGCGCTCACGCATCCGCACATCACCACCGACTACAGCGAATCGCAGCTCGAGCTGATCACCGGCGTGCATGCCACCCCGGAGACCTGCCTGGAGGAGCTGATGCGCATCCACCAGTTCACCTTGCGCGCGCTCGGAGACGAGTTGCTGTGGGTGTCCAGCATGCCGTGCCGGCTGCCGGCGGACGAGAACATTCCGATCGGCCGCTACGGATCGTCCAACGTGGGCCGGGCCAAGAGCGTCTATCGCATGGGGCTTGCGCACCGCTACGGCCGGCGCATGCAGACGATTTCCGGCATCCACTACAACTGGTCCATGCCCGGCGTGGACAGCGCGGGCTACTTCGGCCTGATCCGCAATTTCCGGCGTCATGCCTTCCTGCTGCTGTACCTGTTCGGCGCTTCGCCAGCGGTGTGCTCGTCCTTCGTGGAAGGCCGGCAGCACGATTTGCAGACGCTCGGCGACGGCACCCTGTACATGCCGCACGGCACCTCGCTGCGCATGGGTCGCCTCGGCTACCAGAGCGACGCGCAGGCGAGCCTGGCCGTGAGCTACAACGGACTCGACGGCTATGCCGCCTCGCTGCACGATGCGCTGACGCGGCCGTTCCCTACCTACGAGTCGGTCGGCGTGATGAACCCCGGCGGCGAGTACAACCAGCTCGCCACCACGCTGCTGCAGATCGAGAACGAGTTCTACGGCGTCATCCGTCCCAAGCGCGTGATCTTCCCGGGCGAGCGGCCCTTGCACGCGCTGCGCGAGCGCGGCGTCGAGTACGTGGAGGTCCGGCTGCTCGACCTCGACCCCTTCGTGCCGGTCGGCATCAAGGCGCCCACCATGCGCCTGATCGACGTCTTCCTGCTGCACTGCCTGCTGTCCGACAGCCCGCCGGACACTCCCCACGAAATCGCACAGATCGGGCGCAACCAGCACCTGACCGCGGCGCATGGACGGCAGCCCGGCCTGCTGCTCGAGCGCGGCGACGAACAGGTGCGCCTGACCGACTGGGGTGCCGAGATCCTGCAGGCTTGCGAGCCGGTGGCGCAGGCGCTCGACGACGCGGCGGGCGGCACCACCGATCACATGGACGCGCTGCGCGGCGCACTGGCGCTGCTGGAAGATCCCTCGCTGCTGCCGTCCGCCCGGGTGCTGGAGGCGCTGTCGCGTGACTTCGGCAACTCGTTTATCGACTTCGGCATCGGGCATTCGCAGGCCACGCGCACGAAGCTGCTGTCGCTGCCGTTCAGCGCGGAGCAACAGGCGCGTTATTCCCAGTTGAGCGAGCAGTCCCACCAGGAGCAGCGACGCATCGAGGAGAACGACTCGATGAGCTTCGAGTCCTATCGCCGCCAGTACATCGCGCCCGAGCGGCTGGGGCTGACGCGCACCGCCGTGGCGCCGTCGCTGGCATCGGTCTGATCCCTGGGAGTCCGGGCGGCAGAGGTACGAGCCCGCGCCGGTGCGCCATGCCGCCCGGGCTCCTCGCGGCGTGTGGGCTGGGCCGTCGGGCAGGTAAGCTCGGCGGGTCCACTCGACCACTCTGCAGGGAGATCGCCATGCCGCTCGATTTCAGTCAACGTGTCGCGATCGTGACCGGCGCCGGCGGAGGCCTCGGCCGCGAGCATGCGCTGGCGCTCGCCGCCCGCGGCGCACGCGTGGTGGTCAATGATCTCGGCGGCGCGGTGGACGGCACGGGCGGCGGCGTCGGGGCCGCGCAGGCGGTGGTCGACGAGATCCGCGCCACCGGCGGCGAGGCCGTCGCCAATGCCGCCTCGGTGACCGATCCGGCGGCCGTGGAACAGCTGGTGCAGCAGGCCATCGGCACCTGGGGCCGGCTCGACATCCTGGTGAGCAACGCCGGCATCCTGCGCGACAAGACCTTCGCCAAGATGGACCTGGCCGATTTCCGGCAGGTGCTCGACGTGCACCTGATGGGCGCCGTTCACCTGTGCAAGGCGGCCTGGCCCCACCTGGTGGAGCGCAGGTACGGCCGGATCGTGCTGACCACCTCGTCCACCGGGCTGTACGGCAATTTCGGCCAGAGCAACTACGGGGCCGCCAAGCTGGCGCTGGTGGGCTTCATGCAGACCCTCGCGCTCGAAGGGCGCAGGCACGGCATCCACGTCAACTGCATCGCACCGACCGCGACCACGCGCATGACCGAGAACCTGTTCCCGCCCGACATGCGCGAGCCCTTCGCGCCGCGGGCGGTGGTGCCGGCCATGCTGGTGCTGGCGGCCGAGTCGGCGCCGACCCGCACCATCCTGTGCGCCGGGGCGGGCGCCTTCGAGGCGGCGCACATCACCTTGACGCGCGGCATCCACCTGGGCGATGGCGCCGACACGGACGAGCAACTGGCGGCGCGGCTGGCCGAGGTGGTGGACCGCGGCACCGGCGAGATCGTGCCCGACAGTGGCAGCGTGCAGGGTGCGCACGAGATGGGGCTCGTGCGCGCGCACCGGGCCGGTTAGCGGATGGTCCGCGCAGACGCGCCCGACAGCCGCGTCACAGCGGCCCCGGCAGCGCTTTCAAGCCGACCCAGATTGCGCCGATCACCGCGTTGACGGGCACGCTGAGCGCCCCCGGCACGTAGAACAGGGCCGACAGCCCTGGCGCGTTCCATGCCAGCTCGATCAGCCATCCCAGCAGGCACAGGAACAGCCCGATCGAGAGCCACCGGCGCATGTACGTGGGCAACCATTGGGCTTGCGCCTGGTTGTGCCGCCAGGCCGCGGCCCGCTCGAACACGCTCCCGCGGTTCACGTCCTTGAACAGCCAGCCGAAGAAGAAGTATCGGTACAGCAGCGTGCGGAATACGGGGTCGGTGGTCACGGCGGTCTCCTGGCACGGCGCCTAGCGGTAGGTGCCGCCGGACCGCGCGAAGTCGATGCTCAGGCCTTGCGAGGTGACGCGGATCGGTTCCGGGCGCAGGCCGAGCGAGCGCAGGCGCTCGACGTCGCCTGGCTCCATCCGGTAGAGCACGGTGTCGCTGGCGAACTGATGCGCGATGGCGCTGAGCGCGCCCTGCAGCAGCTCCGCGCTGCGCCCCATCACCATCGGCAGCTTCAACGAGGCCAGCTCCACGTTGCGCATGCGGACGCTGAAGTCCTCGGGGTCGACCTGCAGGCCGAACAGCAGGTCGAAGGTGCCGTGCCACGGTTGGGGCAGCAACGCGCCGCTGGCGTCGAAACGCATCTCGGCCGCCAGCCGGTCCTGTTCGGGCAAGGTGCGCAGCCGGTCGACGCGGGCCTGCAGGTTGACCACGCCCAGCAGCGAATGACGCAGCGGTACCCGCTCCTGGAGCTTGCGCTCGAGCCGCGCGGTGCTGATCTCGAAATGCCGGGGCGTGCCCAGACCCGCGCATCCGGCCAGGGCGCCCGCCATGGCGCAGGCGGCCAGGGTCCGCAGATGGTGGCGACGGCTCTCGCGCAGGGTCAGGGCAGGCAGGGGCATGCTCGCGACATTGTGATGCCCGTCGAGCCGGCCGTGGGCCGCGGGTTCCAATCCGTGACACGGCGCCCGGGCTTGCCGGCGCCGGCGCGGTTGCGCTTACTTGCCCCAGCGGTCCTTGAGCCCGGCCGTCCGGTTGAACACCAGATGGTCAGGCCCGTGGTGCTTGCGGTCGGCCACGAAGTAGCCATGGCGTTCGAACTGGAACTTCTCGTCGCCGCCGGCCTGGGCGAGCGACGGCTCGACGAAGCCGCGCACCACCTGCAGGCTCTGCGGATTGAGCTCTTCCAGGAAGGGCCGCTCGCCCGTGTCGGGGTGCGGCACGGAGAACAGGTGGTCCACCAGGCGGATCTCGGCGGCGACGCCGTCGGCCGCGCCGACCCAGGTGATGACACCCTTGGCCTTGACGCTGTCGCTGCCCGCGGTGCCACTCTTGGTCTCGGGAAAGACGCGGGCCCGCACGGCCTGTACGCGGCCGCCGGCGTCCTTGTCAGCGCCGGTGCACTCGACCACGTAGCCGTACTTGAGCCGCACCCGGTTGCCCGGAAAGAGACGGTTGTAGCCCTTGGGCGGAGTCTCCTCGAAGTCGCCGCGCTCGATCCAGAGTTCGCGCCCGAAGAAAAAGCGCCGCTGCCCCCGCTCGGGCTGGTGCGGATGCACCGGCGCACTGCACGGTTCGAGGTGCCCCGCGCCCATGGCCTCGTCCCAGTTCTCGATGACGAGCCGCACCGGGTCGAGCACCGCCATGGCGCGTGCGGCCTTGGGGTCGAGGTCGTCGCGGAGCGCGGTTTCGAGCGTGGAGAAGTCGATCCAGCCGTTGGCCTTGGTCACGCCGATGCGCTCGGAGAACAGCTGCAGGCTCTCCGGCGTGAAGCCGCGCCGGCGCAGGCCGACGATGGTGGGCATGCGGGGGTCGTCCCAGCCGCTGACGTGGCCTTCGTCCACCAGCTGCTTGAGCTTGCGCTTGCTGGTGAGGACGTGCGTGAGGTTCAGCCGCGCGAATTCATACTGGCGCGGCTGCGGCGTGTTGATCAGGCCGCCTTCGCGCAGGCGGTCGAGCAGCCAGTCGTAGAACGGCCGCTGGTCCTCGAACTCGAGCGTGCACAGGCTGTGGGTGATGTTCTCCAGCGCGTCCTCGATCGGATGCGCGAACGTGTACATCGGGTAGATGCACCAGGCCGTTCCGGTGTTGTGGTGCTCCGCGTGCTTGATGCGGTACAGGGCCGGGTCCCGCATGTTGATGTTGGGGCTGGCCATGTCGATGCGAGCCCGCAGCACCGCGGCGCCGTCGGGCAGCTCGCCAGCCCGCATGGCGCGAAAGCGCTGCAGGTTCTCGTCGGGCGTGCGCTGGCGAAACGGGCTGTCCACGCCCGGGCGGCCGAAGTCGCCGCGGTTGGCGCGCATCTGCTCGGGGGTCTGCTCGTCCACGTAGGCGTGTCCGGCACCGATCAGGTACTCGGCCGCGCGGTACATGAAGTCGAAATAGTCGCTCGCGTGGTAAAGGTGGCTGGTGCCGTGCGCGTCCCACGAAAAGCCGAGCCAGCGCACCGCGTCGAGGATGGCGTCGACGTACTCCTGCTCCTCCTTCTCGGGGTTGGTGTCGTCGAAGCGCATATGGCAGACGCCGCCGTACTCGCGCGCCAGCCCGAAGTTCAGGCAGATGCTCTTGGCGTGCCCCACATGGAGGTAGCCGTTGGGCTCGGGCGGGAAGCGGGTGCGGATGCGGGCCGGATCGAGCGGGCCGCTCTGCTGCGTGGCGGCATCGGCCGGGCGGCCGGCCCAGTGCCGATCCGCATAGGTGCCTTGCTCCAGATCACGCTCGATGATCTGGCGCAGGAAGTTGCTGGTCTTCGGGCTGTCGTGCTCGTGGGCCGCTGTCATAAGCCTTCGATTCTAGGCGGCGGCCCAGGTCGTTACCGCTTGCAACCAATTCGTCGGACCGGGCGCCGGCCCGGCAGCGTCCAATGGAAGTCGCGTCGATGAAGCGCGCGCAGACCGAGGAGCCGTCCATGAACCCGTCACGACACAAGCTGATGCGCCTGGCGGCCGCCTGCGCCGTGTGGGTGGGCTGTAGCGTGGCGCAGGCAGGCACCCAGATCCATGGATCGGTGGTCATCAGCAGCCCGGGCGTGACGGTGGGCGTCACGCACTACCCCCGGCCGATCTACGTGCAGCCCGCGCCGGTCTACGTGCAGCCGCCGAGCTATGTGAGGCCGGCGCCGGTCTACGTGCGGCCGGCGCCGGTCTACGTGCGGCCCGCCCCGGTCTACGTCCAGCCGGCGCCCGTGTACGTGCAGCCCGCACCGGTCTACGTCCATCCGGCCCCGGTGTATTCGCAGCCGCCGGTCATCTACAGCCCGCCCCCGGTGGTGTATGGGCAGCAGCCGATCCACCTGGCACCCGGCCATGGACGCTTCAAGCCGCATCACCCTCACGGACACCGCGGCTGGGGCGCAAGGCCGCACGGACGTTGAACTCCACGAACCCGGCGCGCAAAAAAAGGCCCCCAGGTGGAAGCCTGGGGGCGAATATGCCAGTCGCGGGACGGAGGGCCGGACCAGCTCACCCCGGAGGAGGAGGGGACTCAGAGGAGTCGGGGTGATTTCCTGTGGCGGGGTGCGCGGATCAGTCGAATTCCCGCGGCCTCGTGCATTCGGAATGGGTGTAGTAGACGCGGCAAGCCTCAGCCATTTTTGTAGGACGCAGGCTTGTTCCCCTGCCGGAGCATGGCTCTAAAAAGCATCTGTGGCGTCGTCTCCGCGGGGTCGCTCGAAAGCGCTTCGGCAACCCCTGCCAGCTCGGGTGGCACAGCGATAATCGCGCTCTTTGTCGAGCGGGGTCGTACGTGGATATCGAGTTGTGGATCAAGGCCGCTCTGATGGGCATCGTCGAGGGCCTGACCGAGTTCCTTCCCGTCTCGAGCACCGGACACCTCATCCTGGCCGGCCACCTGCTGGGGTTCACCGACGCGAAGGCCAAGGTGTTCGAGATCGCCATCCAGACCGGGGCGATCCTGGCGGTGATCCTGGTGTACTGGGAGCGCCTGCGGCGCACGGTGGTGGCCCTTCCCCATGAGGTCAAGGCCCGTGCCTTCTGGATCAACGTGGCGATCGGCGTGGTGCCGGCCGTGGTGCTGGGCCTCTTGCTCGGCGCGGCCATCAAGGCGCACCTGTTCACCCCCCAGGTGGTCGCCAGCGCCTTGATCGTGGGCGGCTTCATCATCCTTTGGGCCGAGCGGCGGCAGGCGCACGCGCAGACCGTGCGCATCCACGAAGTCGACCACATGAAGCCCTGGGACGCGCTCAAGGTGGGCCTGGTGCAGTGCGTGGCGCTGGTGCCCGGCATGAGCCGAAGCGGCGCCACCATCATCGGTGGCATGCTGCTGGGCCTTTCACGCCGCAGCGCCACCGATTTTTCGTTCTACCTCGCCATTCCCACCCTCATCGGCGCCGGCGGCTACAGCCTCTGGAAAGAACGTGCGCTGCTCTCGGCGGCCGACCTGCCGATGTTCCTGGTGGGCCTGCTGTTCTCGTTCGCCAGTGCGTGGCTTTGCGTGCGCTGGCTGCTGCGCTACATCGCCAGCAACAGCTTCGTGCCGTTCGCCTGGTATCGCATCGTGTTCGGCATCGTGGTGCTGGCGACGGCCTCGTGGCTGTGAACGCAGCGGCTACAGGAGCTTCTCGCCAGGGTCGGTGATCTTGGGCAGCGGCTTGCGCGAGCCGCAGTTCACGCGCAGCGGCGTGTCGGTCTGCTCGCCGTCCCACACCGGGTCGGGCAGGCTGTCGAACGCCTCGCGCAGGCGCTGGCCCCAGCTCTCGTGCACCATCCGGTAGTACGGGTTGGCCATGTCGATGCACGCGACACGCTCGGAGGAGAGCCGGTCGGTTTCGTACACCACCAGGTCCAGCGGCGGTCCCACCGACAGGTTGGACTTCATCGTCGAGTCCATCGACACCAGGGCGCACTTGGTGGCTTCGGCCAGCGGCGTCTCCGGCCTGAGCAGCCGGTCCAGCACCGGCTTGCCGTACTTGAATTCCCCGATCTGGAAGAACGGCGTCTCGGCCGTGGCCTCGATGAAGTTGCCGGCCGAGTAGACGTTGAACAGGCGCGGCGGTTCGCCGGCCACCTGTCCGCCGAAGATCAGCGACACGTTGAAGTCGAGCCCGGCGCGGCGCAGCGATTCGCCCTCGCGCTGGTGCATCCGCCGCACCGTCTGGCCCAGCACGCGCGCGGCATCGAACATGCTGCGGACGTTCCAGATGGTCAGGGGTTCGGTGGCGTCCCCGTCGGTGAGTTCCTCGGTCTGCAGCGCTTCGCGGATGGTCTGCGCGATGGAGAGGTTGCCCGCGGTGAGCAGCACCATGAAGCGGTCGCCGCTGCGCTCGTAGATCAGCATCTTGCGAAAGGTGCTGATGTGGTCCACGCCGGCGTTGGTGCGCGAGTCCGAGAGGAACACCAGGCCTGCGTTGAGCCGGATGCCGACGCAGTAGGTCATGAGCTGAGCTTCTTGAGTTGGTAGAGCGCGTCCAGGGCCTCGCGGGGGCTCATCGCGTCCGGATCGAGGGCGGCCAGCGCGGCCTCGGCCGGACTGCGCGTGGCCACGGCGGGCTCGGGCGCAGGTGCGAACAAGTCTACCTGCTCGCGGGCCTGCGTCTGTTGTTCCTCCAGCGCGGCGAGGGCATGGCGCGCGTGGTGGACCACGGCCGCGGGCATGCCCGCCAGCCGCGCCACCTGGATGCCGTAGCTACGGCTGGCGGGGCCGGGCTGCAACTCGTGCAGGAACACGATGTCGTGGCCGGATTCGGTGGCGCTCACGTGCCAGTTGACGGCGGCATGGTGCCGCGCCGGGAACTCGGTGAGTTCGAAGTAGTGCGTGGCGAACAGGGTGTAGGCCTGTGTCCGGTCGTGCAGGTAGGCGGCGATGCCCGAGGCCAGCGCCAGGCCGTCGAAGGTGGACGTGCCCCGGCCGATCTCGTCCATCAGCACCAGGCTGCGCGGCGTGGCCGCGTGCAGGATCTGCGCGGCCTCGGTCATCTCCAGCATGAAGGTGGATTGCGCATTGGCCAGGTCGTCGGCCGCGCCGATGCGGGTGTGGATCGCATCCATCGGCCCCAGGCGGCAACTGCGCGCCGGCACCCACGACCCCATCGAGGCGAGCAGGCAGATCAGCGCCACCTGCCGCATGTAGGTGCTCTTGCCGCCCATGTTGGGCCCCGTGATGATCTGCATGCGCTGCTTGGGCCCCAGCCGCGTGTCGTTGGGAATGAAGGCGCCGCTGCCGGTCTCGGCCAGCCGTGCCTCCACCACCGGATGGCGGCCCTGCGCGATCTCGATGCCCGGTTCGCGCGTGAACTGCGGGCGGCACCAGCCCAGCGTGAGCGAGCGCTCGGCCAGCGCGCACAGCGCATCCAGCGAAGCGATGGCCCGCGCCAGCCGGGTGAGCGCGGGCACGTGGGCCTGCAGCTCGTCGAGCAACTGCTCGTAGAGCCACTTCTCGCGCGCCAGGGCCCGCTCCTGGGCCGACAGCGCCTTGTCTTCGAACGCCTTCAGCTCCGGGGTGATGAAGCGCTCGGCGTTCTTCAGCGTCTGGCGCCGGCGGTAATCGGCCGGCACCTTGTCCAGCTGTCCCTGCGTGACCTCGATGTAGAAACCGTGCACCCGGTTGAACTGCACGCGCAGGTTGGCGATGCCGGTGCGCTCGCGCTCCTGCGCTTCCAGCTGCAGCAGGAAGCCATCGGCGTTGTTTTGGATGGCCCGCAGCTCGTCGAGGTCGGCGTCGCAGCCGGCGGCGATGACACCGCCGTCGCGAACCAGCGCGGCGGGCTCGGCCATCAGCGTGCCGGCCAGGCGCTCGGCGCAGCCCGGCGGCGCCTGCAGCTGCGAACCGATCTCGCCCAGCAGCCCGGCCTGGCTGGCCAGGATGGGTGCCAGCTGCGCCGCCAGCTCCAGCGACTGGCGCAGGCCCACCAGCTCGCGCGGACGCACCTGGCGCAGGGCCAGGCGGGCGGTGATCCGTTCGATGTCGTTGATGCCCTTGAAGGCCCCGCGCAACGCGTCCAGCGGTCCTTCGCGCAGGGCCGCGATGGCATCCTGGCGCTGGGTGGCCGCCGTGCGGTCTCGCCGCGGCTCCAGCAGCCAGCACTTGAGCAGGCGGCTGCCCATGCCGGTCACGCAGGCGTCCAGCAGTTTGAACAAGGTCGGGCCGTCGTCGCCGCGCAGGGTCTGCACCAGCTCCAGGTTGCGCCGGGTGGCCTGCGGCAGGTCGATCAGTTCGTCGTCGCGCTGCACCTGCAGGGCGTGCACGTGCGTCAGGGCCCGGCCCTGCGTGTGTTCGGCGTACGCCAGCAGGGCGGCCGCGGCCGCGTGGGCCTGCTCCAGTGATTGCGCGTCCCAGGCCGCAAGGCTGGTGGCCTGCAGTTGCTCGAGCAGCTTGCGCTGGCCCAGGCCGGCGTCGAACTGGAACGCGGGGCGCAACGCCAGCGAGGGCGCGCCCGCGGACTGCAGGGCCTTCAGGCGCTGCTCGAACGCCGGCGTCACCTCGCCGCTGTAGATCACCTCGCTGGCGCCGATGCGGCCGACCCATGGCTCCAGTTCATCGCCGGCGCATTCGGCCAGGTGCACCATGCCCTGGGTCAGCGCCATCCAGGCCAGGCCCAGCCGGTTGCGCGGCCCTTGCTGCACGGCCAGCAGCAGCGCCTCGCTCTTGTCGTGCAGCAGGGCGGTGTCGGTGAGGGTGCCGGGCGTGACCACGCGCACCACCTTGCGTTCCACCGGCCCCTTGCTGGCGCCCACTTCGCCGATCTGTTCGCAGATGGCGACCGACTCGCCCATGCGGATCAGCCGAGCGAGGTAGGTCTCGGCCGCGTGGAAGGGCACGCCGGCCATGGTGATGGGTCGGCCAGCCGACTGGCCGCGCCGGGTGAGCGTGATGTCCAGCAGGCGCGCGGCCTTCTCGGCGTCTTCCCAGAACAGCTCGTAGAAGTCGCCCATCCGGTAGAAGACCAGGATGTCCGGGTACTGGTGCTTGACGGCCAGGTACTGCGCCATCATGGGGGTGTGCTTGTCGAGGTCGCCCGGCGTGGGGGCCACCTCCGGGGCGTCGGCAGGAAGTTTCATGCGGGTCGTCTGGAAGGGCCGGTATTGTCGCCGGGTGCGGTTCCGTCAGCGGGCAACTACAGGTGTTGGCGGCTGCGGCGTACACCCCTTTGCGCGTTCCGGCGCATCATCGCGCCGCTTTCCGGGCCGGCCGGAGTGGCTCGGGCCCGGCGAGCTTGTGAAGGAGCCCATGATGAACAAGCTGCTTCTTTCCGCGTGCGCCCTTTTTGCCGCGCTCGCGGTCCATGCCCCATCGCCCGCGACTGCGCCGGCCGCCGCCGACAAGGCCCCGGCCAAGGCCCAGGCTGCCAAACCGGCCAAGGCCGACGATCGCCAGCTGATCCAGAGCGCCGAACGCGCCGCCCCGCGGCAGGTGGCACAGGGCGCCACCGTCGTGGCCGTGGAGGCGGACGGCAAGATGCGCACCCTGCGCCAGGGCAAGAACGGATTCACCTGCATGCCCGACAACCCGGCCACGCCCGGCCCGGACCCGATGTGCATGGACAAGGCCGCGATGGAGTGGGCCCAGGCCTGGATGGAGAAAAAGCCGCCGCCGGCCGGCAAGGTGGGCTTCATGTACATGCTCGAGGGCGGCACCGACGCGAGCAACACCGACCCGCATGCGCAAAAACCCACCGCCGACAACAACTGGGTCAAGACCGGCCCGCACGTGATGATCGTGGGCGCCGAGCCGTCGTTCTACGAGATGTATCCCAAGGACGCCAAGCCCGACACCCGGGTGCCCTACGTGATGTGGCCGGGCACGCCCTACCAGCACCTGATGATCCCGGTGCGGTAGGGCCCGCACGGGCAGCGGCCGGGGCGCGGCCTCACTCCGGCGCGAGCAGTGTCCGGACGATGCGACGGGCAACGGGACCCACCAGCAGCACGATCGGGAAAGCCAGCAGCCAGGCCGTGACCCAGGACGTGGCCCAGACGGCCGCGAAGCCTTCGCCGAATCCCTGCGACACGGCGGTCGAGATCGCGGAGACGACCAGCGACATCAGGCCCGACAGCAGGAGGCCGAACAGCACCGGCTCCCAGCGGCGGGGGATCATCGCGCCACCTCCGCCTGCCGCTCGCATGCCACGCAGGCCAGCGCCCGGGCCAGGTTGGCGCCGAACATCCGGGCCGTCTTGAGATCCCCCGGCGCGAACGTGCTGCCGGCCGGAGCCGAGTGGCCGGCCTGCGCCATCAGCCCGGACCAGGAGCCGAGCCTGTTGGCGGCTTCGTCGACGGGAACGCCCCCATGCTGCTCCGGCAGGATCGCGTTGCCGACCCAGAACATGCCGTGTTGCATGGCGAAGACGAACAGGGACATCAGCGTCGACTGCTTGTCGCCCGAAGGCAGGGCGGACACGGTGAAGCCGGCGGCCAGCCTGCCCTTGAGGGCGTGCGTCTTCCACAGGCGGCCCGTGGCATCCATGAACGCCTTGAAGGGCGCGGAGACGCCGCCGAGGTAGGTGGGCGACCCGAAGACGAAGCCATCGAAGTCCAGCAGTCGCTCGGGCGAACGGGCCAGGTCGGCGGCCTTCAGCAGGTGCACGCGCACGCCGGGGACGGTCTGCGCGCCTTGCGCGATGAGTCCGGCGATGCGCTCGGTGTGGCCGTTGGCGCTGTGATAGATGACGGCGAGGGATTTCATGGTGCGGTCCTTGGAGTGGGGGATCTCATGGGCGAGAAGCCTCATCGCGAGATCCAGGCGATGAACAGGGCGCTCAGGTACAGCCCGAGCCCGAAGACGGCGTGGTTGGCGAGGCTGCGGGCGCGGCTCTTCAGGGGCGACGGCGTGCGGGCCGCGGCGATGCCGGCGCCCAGGGCCGGTTGCATCACGAGCCACGGCGCCAGCACGGTTCCGATTCCGATGGCCAGCGCGGGCAGCACCGTCGGACTCCGGGTCCACTCGACCCCCTCCAAGCCGACCAGCAGCGCGGCGAAGGCCAGGCCGGTCGCATAGTGGAACGACCAGCCAAGGGTGCGCTCGCCCTCGATGGCTTCGGCCTTGGCAATGGCGACGTGCCTGAAGACGCCACGCGGCCAATGGCCGACCCAGCGGCCGATCGGCGAGAAGTCGAGCGGCGGGCCGCCCAGGCGCTGCTGCAACAGCAGCCAGAGGTCCAGCGTGGCGGTGGCGCCGACACCGACCAGTGCGACGCGGGCGATGTCCTGTACGAGAGGATCCATGGTCTTTCCTTGGTTGACGGGAAGTGGCATGGAGCCCACTATGCAAATTCAAGTCAACTTGAGGTCAAGGACTTTTTCATGGACATCGTGGAGGTGGCCAGGCGGTCCGGCATACCCGCTTCGGCCTTGCGTTATTACGAGGACAAGGGGCTGATCGCCTCCACCGGACGGTCGGGCTTGCGCAGGACGTTCTCGCCGGCCGTGCTGGATCAGTTGTCCTTGATCGCCCTGGGTCGGGCGGCCGGCTTCTCGCTCGACGAGATCAGGGGCATGTTCTCGGCCGATGGACGCATGGCGATCGACCGCCGGTCGCTGGACGGCAAGGCCGACGAGATCGACCGCACCATCAAGCGCCTGCAGGCCTTGAGCAAGGGCCTGCGGCACGCGGCGGTGTGCCCGGCGCCCAACCATTCCGAATGCCCCACCTTCAAGCGCCTGCTGCGGGCAGCCGGGGCAGGCAAGCTGGCGCCTGCGGAGACAGCGAAGTTGCCGCAGTCGCGGCGCGGCTCGAAGTGACGCGACGCCGGCGCCAGGCTCAGGCGCCGGTGCCCTGCGAGGCCGACTCCAGCCGGCGCCGCATTTCCTCGCGCAGCGACTTGCGCGTGATCGCGGCCTGCCAGCGGCGCTTCTCGTCGGGCGTGAAGGGCCGCAGCGGCGGCACCGGGACCGGCTTGCGGTCGTCGTCCACCGCCACCATGGTGAAGAAGCAGCTGTTGACGTGGCGCACGTTCTGGCTGCGGATGTCCTGTGCCAGCACCTTGATGCCCACTTCCATCGAGCTGGTGCCGGTGTGGTTGACGCAGGCCAGAAAGGTCACCAGTTCACCCACCAGGATGGGTTCGCGGAAGGTGACCTGGTCCACCGACACGGTGACCACGTACTTGCCGGCGTAGCGGCTGGCGCAGGCATAGGCCACCTGGTCCAGCCACTTGAGAAGGTGGCCGCCGTGCACGTTGCCGGCGAAGTTGGCGGTCTCCGGTGTCATCAGCACCGTCATCGTGAGCTGGTGGGCGGGCAGGTCCATCGGAGAGGTCCTAGTGAGCGGGTGCGACCGACGCACCGTCGATGCCGTGGCGCGCGAGCGCCTGGGCGACGAAGCCGCTGGCTTTCATGTCTTCGACAAAGGCCGCCAGGGCGTCGCCCACGGCGGGCTCGCGCCTGGCGGGGCAGCCCATGGCCTGGCGGATCACCATGAAGTGGCCGGGCAGCAGGCGCAGGCCACCGAGGCGCCGTGCGTCGGCTTCGAGTTGCTGCTTCACTCCGGCCGCCACGTCGGCCGAGCCGGCGACGAAGGTATCGACCACCGCCGGCGACGAGGGGGCGCGCTCGATGGTGGCGTGCTGCAGGGTGCGCGACAGGTGCAGGTCGTAGGCGCTGCCCTGGCCGACGACCACCCGCGCGCCGGGGCGGTCGACCTCGTCGTCGGAAGCGAGCGCGGAGCCCTCGCGTACCAGGTAGCAGCCTTCGCTCAGCACGTAGGGCGCGGTGAAGCGGATGCCTTTGCCACGCTCGGGGTCGATGGCGAAGAACCCGATGTCGGCCTCCTCGCGGGTCACCGCCTCCACCGAGCGGCCGGCGGTGTCGAACACCAGCAGGTCCACGGGCAGGCCCAGCCGCTCGCCCAGCGCGCGAGCCAGGTCGATCGAGACGCCGAAGACCTCGCCCGATGCGGGCCGTCGGCCGGCCAGGATGGGGTTGCCCAGGTTGATGGAGGCGCGCAGGCGGCCCGTTGGCGCGAAGGCCCGGGCGAGGTCGTGCGAGGGGAGCATGGCGATTCAGGCGTCGCGCGGTGCCGGCTCGCCGTCATCGGCCGCGACTTCGGGTGCGGCGCCGTCCGACGCCTGCGACAGCGTTCCGAGCGCCTGGCGCACCTGCGCCTTCTCGCCGGCGCTGGCGAACTTGCTGTACTTCTGAAGCATGGCCACGAGCTGACCGTAGACGCGCGGCGAGCCGGCCAGGCACTCGCGCTGTTCCAGGAAGTCGGGCTCGCCGGTGAAGTTGCCCACCAGGCCGCCGGCCTCGGTCACCAGCAGCGAGCCGGCTGCCACGTCCCAGGGCGACAGCCCGGTCTCGAAGAAGCCATCGGTGTAGCCGGCCGCGACATAGGCCAGGTCGAGCGCCGCGGCGCCGGGGCGGCGCAGGCCGGCGGTGCGCGACATGACCTCGGCCATGATGCGCAGGTAGGTGTTGAAGTTGTCGCCGGGCCGGAACGGGAAGCCGGTGGAGATGAGGCACTGGCGCAGGTCGGTGCGCTTGCTCACGCGCAGGCGCCGCTCGTTCAGGTAGGCACCTCGGCCCCGGGTGGCGGTGAACAAGTCGTTGCGCGTCGGGTCGTAGATCACCGCCTGCTCGATGCGGCCGCGCACGCTCAGCGCGATGCTCACGCAGTACACGGGAAACCCGTGGATGAAGTTGGTGGTGCCGTCCAGCGGATCGATGATCCAGACGTTGTCGGAGCCCTGGCGGCCGCGCGTGCGGCCCGATTCCTCGGCCCAGATCGCATGGTCGGGGTAGGCGCCCAGCAGGGTCTCGATGATGGCTTCTTCGGCCGCGTGGTCCACCTCGGTCACGAAGTCGTTCACCTGCTTTTGCGAGATGCGCACCGATTCGACGTCGAGCGCGGCGCGGTTGATGATGGCGCCGGCGGCGCGTGCGGCCTTGATGGCCACGTTGAGCATGGGGTGCAGGTTGGACGACATCGGTTTTTAAGGGGAGGAGCGCGCCTTGCGAGCGAAGGCGGGAAGGTCCGGCGATGCGGACGCACGACAATAGCGCGATTGTACTTTTCCTTGTGTGAAGACCCGTTTCATCCTCATTCGCACCAGCCACGCCGGCAACGTGGGCGCCGCCGCGCGCGCCATGAAGGTGATGGGCTTCGGTGACCTGGTGCTGGTGGCCCCGCGCTGGCCCGACGTGCTGCGCCATGACGAGGCGCTGCAGCGCGCCAGTGGTGCGCAAGACGTGCTGGACAGCGCCCGCGTGGTCGACACGCTGGACGAGGCGCTCGACGGTGTCTCGCACCTGTGCGCCACGGCCATGACGCCGCGCGACTTCGGCCCCCCCACGGCCGCCCCGCGACCCTACCTCGAAAGCCTGGCCGCCACGCAACCGGCGCCCGCCGGGGTCGCCTTCCTCTTCGGCTCCGAGCGATTCGGCATGAGCAATGCCGATGTCTATCGCTGCCATGTCGCGCTGAGCATTCCCACGCACCCCGGCTACGGCTCGCTCAACCTGGCCGCAGCCATGCAGGTCATCGCCTATGAATGGCGGCAGGCGCTGGGCGGCTTCGGGCCCGATGCGGTCGCGGCGCCGCAAGGGGCGGCGGCGGCCGACGCGCAGGCCGTGGCCGGCATGCTGGCGCACTGGGAGCAGGCGCTGGTGGACATCGGCTTCCTCGATCCGGGCTCGCCCAAGAAGCTGATGCCGCGGCTCAACCAGCTGTTCAACCGCGCGCAACCCACGGCCGAGGAGATCCACATTCTTCGTGGGGTGGCCAAGGCCATGACCCAAGCGGCGGCCAAAACCAAGGCTTAGACTCCGGCGTCATGTTCAGCCGCCTGCGTTCCGACATCCAGTGCATCCTCGACCGTGACCCTGCCGCGCGCAGCAGATGGGAAGTGGTGACCTGCTACCCCGGCCTGCACGCGCTGGTGCTGCACCGGCTGGCCCACGCGATGTGGGGGCGCGGCCTGCGTTGGCTGGGCCGGTTCACCTCGCAGTTCTCGCGCTGGCTCACCGGCATCGAGATCCATCCCGGCGCCACCATCGGCAACGGCGTGTTCATCGACCACGGGATGGGAGTGGTGATCGGCGAGACCGCCCAGGTAGGGGACGGCTGCACCATCTACCAGGGCGTGACGCTGGGCGGCACCTCGCTGTCCAAGGGTGCCAAGCGCCACCCCACCCTGGGCCGCAACGTGGTGGTGGGTGCCGGCGCCAAGGTGCTGGGCGCATTCGAGGTGGGCGACGGCGCGGCCATCGGCTCCAACGCGGTGGTGACCAAGCCGGTGCCAGCGGGCGCTACCGCCGTGGGTATCCCCGCTCGCATCATTGCTGCCGAGGATTCGATGCGGCGCGAGGCCGCGGCCAGCAAGATGGGTTTCTCGGCCTACGGCATCACGCAGAACGACGATCCGCTGTCGCAGGCGCTCAAGGGGCTGATCGACAACGCGTCCTCGCAAGAGCACCAGATCGCCTTGCTGTGGCAAGCCATCGAAACGCTATCGGCCGCGCGGCGCGAGGGCGGGTGCGTGCCCAACGATGCGGCCCGCAAGGAAAGCTTCGAGGCCGACCGGCTGACCCAACTGGTCGGCAAGTAGCTCAGGCTTTCGGTTGCCGGATGGCTGCCTTCGGGCGGAAGGCCTTGCATACGGCTTCGTCGGTTTCGAGATACGGCCCGCCGACGAGGTCTATGCAGTAGGGCACGGCCGCGAAGATGCCGGGCATCAGCACCTGGCCTTTATCGTCGCGCACGCCTTCGAGCGTCTCCTGGATCGATTTGGGCTGCCCCGGCAGGTTGATGATGAGGCACTCGCCGCGGATCACGGCCACCTGCCGCGACAGGATGGCCGTCGGCACGAAGCGCAGGCTGATCTGGCGCATCTGTTCACCGAAGCCCGGCATCTCCTTGTCGGCGATGGCCAGTGTCGCTTCGGGAGTGACATCGCGCCGCGCCGGACCCGTACCACCCGTGGTGACCACCAGCGCGCAGCCGGCGTCCACCAGTTCGACCAGCGCGGCGCTGATGCGATCCTTCTCGTCGGGTATCAGGCGCGGCTCGAAGGTGATGGGGTTGCGCAGCGCGCGGCCCAGCCAGTCCTTGAGGGCCGGCAGGCCCTTGTCCTCGTAGGTGCCGCTGGAGGCGCGGTCGCTGATGGAGACGATGCCGATGCGCACCGGGTCGAAGTCATTCATGGGTGTCTGCCGAATCGAGTTGTTCACGCACGAGCTGGAAGATCTCGCGATAGGCGCGCCCCTGGCGCGGCGCCAGGCCCCGGGACACCGCGTCGGCATCCGGCGCAACGCGATCCTTGCGGGCCTGCCGCACCAGCGCGCGCAACTGCTGCGCATCGGTTGCGGGATAACGGCTGAGCCATTCGCCCACGGCGGCTTCGCGCTCGATCAGGTCGTCGCGCCAGCGTTCGGCCTCGTGCAGGGCGAGGGTGGCGCGGGCCGACCCCTGCTGCTGTTCGCGCAGGGCCTCGCGCGCCGCCTGCAGGGTGTCTTGGTCGAGCTTGCGCATCAGCTTGCCGACGTACTGCAGCTGCCGGCGCTTGCCCTCGAAGTTGGTGATGCGCCGGTACTCGTCCATGGCGGTCACCAGGGATTCCGGCAGGGGCAGGCGTTCGAACAGGTCGGCGCGCAGGCGGGTCAGGTCTTCGCCGAGCTGCTGCAGTTCTTCGCTTTCTCGCTTGAGGTCGGTCTTGCTGATCTCCGAGCCCTTGAGCTCGGACTTGAGCTGCTGGTCGAGCTCGCTGCCTTCGGCGACGAACTGGCCGCGCACGAAGTAGCCTCGTTTGGGTTTGCGTGACATGGGTGAGAGGGGAGGGAAGCCGAACCGTGCCGCAAAGGGCCGCAAGTATCATAGCCCCGCCATGAACAAACCCGATCCCCGAGCCGACCGCGGCTTCTCCTACAGCCGCGCGTATTTCGAAGAGCTGGTCGACAAGGCCCTGACCCATGCCAGGAAGCTCGGAGCCACGGACGCGGGAGCCGAAGCGTCCGAAGGCTGCGGCCTGTCGGTCTCGGTGCGCAAGGGCGAACTCGAGAACGTCGAGCGCAACCGCGACAAGTCGCTGGGTGTCACCGTGTACGTGGGCCAGCGCCGTGGCAACGCCAGCACGTCCGACTTCTCCGATGCCGCCATCGAGCAGACCGTGCAGGCCGCCTTCGACATCGCGCGCTTCACGGCCGAAGACCCGGTCGCCGGGCTGCCCGACGCGGACGATATCGCCGGCCCCGACGACCAGCCCGAGCTCGACCTCTTCCACCCCTGGGACATCGACAGCGAGCGGGCCACCGCGATCGCTCTGGCCTGCGAGGCGGCCGCGCTCAAGACCTCGCGCAAGATCACCAACAGCGAAGGCGCCGGCGTCTCCGCGCAGCAGAGCCACTTTTTCAGCGCCCACACGCGCGGGTTCCGTGGTGGGTACGCCAGCTCTCGCCACTCCCTCTCGGTCGCGCCCATCGCCGGTCGCGGCGACCACATGCAGCGCGATGCCTGGTACAGCTCGATGCGCTGCGCCGATGAACTCGCCGCGCCCGAGGCCGTGGGGCGCTACGCCGCCGAACGCGCGCTCTCGCGCCTGAACGCCCGCAAGATCTCCACCCGCGAGTGCCCGGTGCTTTTCGAGTCGCCCCTGGCGGCGGGCCTGCTCGGCGCCTATGTGCAGGCGACCAGCGGCGGGGCCCTGTACCGGCGCAGCACCTTCCTGCTGGACTCGCTGGGCAAGGACGTGCTGGCCAGCCACATCGACGTCACCGAAGATCCGCACGTGCGCCGCGGCAAGGGCAGCTCGCCTTTCGACGAAGAAGGGGTGCGCACCCATGCGCGCAAGGTGGTCGACGCCGGTCGCGTCGAGGGCTACTTCCTCAGCAGCTACTCCGCGCGCAAGCTGGGCATGAAGACCACCGGCAATGCCGGCGGCTCGCACAACCTGGTGCTGAGTTCGCGGTCGACGCAGCCGCAGGACGACCTCCGGGAGATGCTGCGCAAGCTCGGCACGGGACTGTTCGTGATCGAGCTGATGGGGCAGGGCGTCAACTACGTCACCGGCGACTACTCGCGTGGTGCCAGCGGCTTCTGGGTGGAGAACGGAGAGATCGCCTATCCGGTGCAGGAGATCACCATCGCCGGCAACCTGCGCCACATGTTCGCGGGCATCAGCGCCGTGGGCGCCGACACCTACACCTACGGCGCCAAGACGGTCGGCTCGGTGCTGATCGACCGCATGACCGTGGCCGGCAACTGAGGCCCGGTCAGCGAGCCAGGGCCGCCTTGACCGCGGCCGACACCTCGCCCATGTCGGCCTTGCCCGCCAGGCGCGACTTCACCGCACCCATGACCTTGCCCATGTCGCCGGGTCCGCTCGCGCCCAGTCCGGCGACGATGGCGTCCACCTCGGCCTGCACCTGTTCGCGCGAGAGGCGTTCGGGCAGGTAGGCCTGCAGCACGGCGAGTTCGGCGGCTTCCTTGTCGGCGAGGTCTTGCCGGCCAGCCTTCACGAACGCCTCGATGCTGTCCTTGCGCTGCTTGATCAGCTTGTCCACCACGGCGACGACCTGGGCGTCGTCGAGCTCGGTGCGCTCGTCGACCTCTTTCTGCTTGATGGCCGCGGTGAGCAGGCGGATGGTGCCCAGGCGCTCGCTGTCCTTGGCGCGCATGGCGGCTTTCATGTCGTCGGTGATGCGGTCCTTGAGGGCCATGGCATGGGTCTCCAGAGGTGATGACAGGCTTGAAAACGAAAAGGCCCACGCGGGCGTCCCCGGGTGGGCCTTTGCTGGCCGCGTGCGGCCGGGTCGGTGCCGGTGTGGCGCCGGGCTCAGTAGAGCTTCTTGGGCAGCTGCATGCTGCGAACACGCTTGTAGTGGCGCTTGACCGCGGCGGCCTTCTTGCGCTTGCGCTCGGCGGTGGGCTTTTCGTAGAACTCGCGGGCGCGCAGCTCGGTGAGCAGGCCCAGCTTCTCGATGGTGCGCTTGAAGCGGCGCAGGGCCACGTCGAAGGGCTCGTTTTCCTTGACTCGAATGGTCGTCATGCGTTCGTTTGGATCCAAAAGGTGTCGCAAGAAGATCGGGCTTGCGACGGGGTTCCCCGGCTATGTGGTGATCAGGCCGCCGGGGGTTTGCCAGCAAAGCCCGAAATTATAGCCATTGGTCAATGGCTCTCGCCTCGGCGAAATCCCGGGGAGGTTCACCCCCACAAGCCCCGAAAAAAGAATAAGAATGGATTATTCGCAGTACGGAATTACCACCATGTCACACGCATTCGCCCCCTGGCTCTACACGTTCTCTTCCGCGGCGGTGGCGTTGTCCAAACCAGGCGAATCGCTCGAGGGCTCCCTCGAACGCTGCTTGCAGGCGTGCCTGCCGGTGCTGGCGGACTGGATCGTCCTGGACGTGCCCGATCGAGAGCCGGGGCTGCGACTGGCGGCGGCGCACCAGGCGCCGGAAGTGGCTGCGGCCTTGGCCACTTGTCCATGGAGCCCGCCCGACGCCCGGCTGGAAGTCTGTGCCATGGCGAGCGGGCAGCGCATCCTGCGCGAGGGGATCAGCCCAGCCGAGCACCTGCGCCTGCGCAAAGCCGCGCAGCCTCATGTGCGGTTGCTGGGTGAGCTCGGCGTCGGAGCCCTGCTGAGCCTGCCGATCCGCGTCGGCAAGCGCCTCAGCGGCGCCTTGACGCTCTGCCGCGCGAGTGCCCGCCATCGGTTTTCTGCCGGGGAGTTGGAGCACGCCAACCGCGTGGCCACGCTGGTGGCCGGGCGCCTTTCCGCCGAGTGGGCCGATCAGTGCGCGCGGGAGCGATCCGACTTCCTCGCCCGCCTCGGCCACGAACTGCGCAACCCGCTCGCGCCCATTGTCAGTGCGCTCGAACTCATCGATCGACGGCAGCCCTCGCTGCTGGTGGCCGAGCGCGCGGTGATCAGGCGCCAGGTCGCACACCTCTCACGCCTGGTGGACGACCTGCTCGACGTCTCCCGGCTGTCGCGCGGCGAGCTGACCCTGCGCCGGGCGCCGGTCGACCTGCGCGAGGTCGTCGCCGACGCGCTGGACCTTGCCGCAGCCGCGTTCCACGGCCGGACGGCGCCACGGACGCAACTGCCCGACGAAGCCACCTGGGTGGACGGCGACGCGACCCGCCTCGCGCAGGCCATCGCCCAGCTGCTGCAGAACGCCGCACGCTTCACGCCCGCCAGCGGCTCGGTGAGCCTGCGCCTGTACGAGCAGGGCACGCAGGCTTGCGTCGAGGTCGAAGACAGCGGCTGCGGGATCGCGCCCGAACTGCTGCCGCACCTGTTCGAGCCGTTCGTGCAGGCACGCCAGCCCAGCGACCGCAAGACCGGTGGGCTCGGCCTGGGCCTGTGCATCGTCCGCGGTGTGATGCAGTTGCACGGCGGCACGGTGCAGACGGCCAGCGCGGGTCCCGGCGAGGGCGCCCGCTTCACGATGCGCCTGCCCGTGTCGGCCGCTGCCACGTTGTTGCCCGCGGCGCCGCCGCCGGCCTCGGCCCAGCGCCCCTTGCGCATCCTGGTGGTGGACGACAACCGCGACGCGGCCGAGATGCTGGCCGAGTTGCTCAGCCTGATCGGACACGACTGCCACATCGCCGAGGACGCCAGCGACGCGCTTGCCCAACTCGCCGGCTTCGATCCGGAGCTGGCCCTGCTGGACATCGGCCTGCCACGGGTGGATGGGCTGGAGCTCGCGCGCATCCTGCGTGGCCGGCCCGAATCCGCCGGCTTGCACCTGGTGGCGCTCACCGGCTACGGCACGCCCAGCGATCGATCCCGCGCGCTGCGGGCCGGCTTCGATGAACACCTGGTCAAGCCGGTGCTGCTGGACGACCTGCTGGCCGTGATCTCGCGTTTGACTGGCCGTCCGGCTGAGATCCTGGGCGAGCGGCCGCTTGAGCCGGTCCTGCCGGTCCTGCCGGAGGTAGGTTCCTTCGCCAGCGTGTGAAAGGCCGACGTCCCTGCAGGCGCATTCAGGCCCGGGCTGCAGCCATCGCCTGTGCGCAGGCCCAGGCGCTGGACCAGGCCCACTGGAAGTTGTAGCCACCCAGCCAGCCGGTGACGTCCACCACCTCGCCGATGAAGTGCAGCCCCGGGTGGCGTCGCGATTCCATGGACTGCGAGCCGAGCTCGCGCGTATCGACCCCGCCCGCCATCACCTCGGCCTTGCGCCAGCCCTCGCTTCCGGTGGGCACCAGCTCCCACTGAGACAGCCGCGTGGCCAGTGCAACCAGCGCCTTGTCCGATGCCTCGTTCACCGGCCGCTGCCAGCTGGCGTCCTGCTGCACCCAGGCGTCGGCCAGCCGGGCCGGCACATGGCTGGCGAGTTCGTTGGCCACCAGCCGTTTCGATCGCGCCTTGGCTTGAAGAAGCTCAGCGCCCAGGTTCTCGCTGGGAGCGAGGTCCAGCCGCAGCGGCGTGCCCGGCCGCCAGTAGCTCGAAATCTGCAGGATGGCCGGGCCGGACAGTCCGCGATGCGTGAACAGCAGGTCTTCGTCGAAGGCCATGCGCTGCTTTTTATCGCCGGTCTCCACCCGCACCGGCAGCGCGAGCCCCGCGAGCTGCGCGTACGGCTGCCAGGCTTCGCCGTCGAAGGTCAGGGGCACCAGTGCGGGACGCGGATCGATCACGCGATGGCCGAACTGGCGTGCCAGCCGCAGGCCGAAATCGCTGGCGCCGATTTGCGGGATCGACAGGCCGCCGGTCGCCACCACCAGGCGCGCCGACTGCACGGTGCCGCGGTCCGTGTCCAGCTCCCAGCGCTCGGCTGCCTGCCGCACCGCCTGCACGCTCGCCGGCTGCCATCGCACCACGCCGCCGGCGTCGCACTCGGCCAGCAGCATGCGGATGAAATCCTCCGACGAGCGATCGCCGAACAACTGGCCCTTGTGCTTCTCGTGGAAAGGGATGCCGTGCCGGCGCACCAGGTCGATGAAATCCTGCGCGGTGTAGCGCGACAGGGCCGAGCGGCAGAAGTGCGGGTTCTCGCCCAGGAAATGCTTGTGCGGCGCGCGCGGATCGAGTTCGCGGTTGGTGAAATTGCAGCGGCCGCCGCCGGCGATGCGGACTTTCTCGGCGAGCTTGGGCGCGTGGTCGATCAGCAGCACGGACAAGCCCAGCTGCCCGGCCACGCCGGCGCAGAACAGGCCGGCGGCGCCGGCGCCGATGATCACGACATCGAAGGAATCCATGGGGGCCGCAGTGTAGGCCCCGGCGGAGGGCCTCAGCGGCCGAAGGGCGTGCCTTCCACCACGATGCGGTGCATCACCCGTTCGCCCGCCGCATAGTCGTTCACGGCAAAGTGCCAGGTCTGGTAGTTGTCCCAGAACGCGATCGAGCCTTCGCGCCAGCGCCAGCGCATCGTGAACTCCGGCCGCTGGCCATGCTGGAACAGGTACTCCAGCAGCGGCCGGCTCTCGGCCTCGGTCCAGCCCTCGAAGCGCGTGGTGTAGCCGGGGCTGATGTAGAGGATGCGCCGGCCGCTGTCCGGATGCCGCAGCACCACCGGGTGCGCCACTTCCGGGTCGGGTTCGCGCCCGGTCTTCATGCGGGCCTGCACGGCGGCGTTGGAATGCACCGCGCGCAGTGGCTCCAGCGTCTTCTTCAGCCCGTCGGAGAGGGTGTCGTAGGCCGCGCCCAGGCTGGAGAAGAGCGTGTCGCCACCGGTCGGCGGGAGTTGGCGGCACAGCAGCATGCTGCCCCAGCTCGGCTGGGCCCGGTACACCTGGTCGGTGTGCCAACTGCCGCCGATGTTGCGCTCGCGGCCTTCGTCCTTGCGCACTTCGGACGTGAAGCGTGAGCCGGGTAGCGGCGGGATGATGCCGCTGTCGGGCAGCCGCGGCTGGCCGAAGCATTCGGCAAAGGCCTCGTACTGGGTACGGTCGATCCGCTGGTCGCGCAGGAAGATCACGCCGTGATCGACCAGCGCCTGCCGGATGGCGCGGACCGTCTGTGCTTCCAGCGGCTGCGACAGGTCCACCCCGCGGATCTCGGCGCCGACGGCCGGAGTGACCGGCTCGATGAGAAGGCTGCTGCTCATGGAGCCTCCCTCAGCGTCCGCCGCCGGCCTTTTCGAAGGCCTCGCGGAATTTGGTGCGTGCGATGAACCCGGCATAACGCTGGTGGTCGGTGCGCACCATGCCGACGAACTGCTGCGGATCGGCGATTTCGCTCTCGATGCCCAGCGCCTCCAGCGACTCGACGCCGCGCGGCGAGCGGGCGATCTCGGCGATGGCTCCGTTGAGCCGCTGCACCTGGCCGGGCGGCGTGTCGGCCGGCGCGAAGAATCCCATCCAGTCCTGGAACAGCACGTCCGGGTGCCCCAGCTCGGCGAACGTGGGCACGTCCGGCATGAAGCGCGTGCGGGTGGCCTTGGCGGTGGCCAGCACGCGCAGCTTGCGCTGGCGGTACAGCGGCAGCGCGCTGGCGATGGGCAACACCACTGCCGGCACGTGGCCGCCCATCAGGTCCTGCATGGCCGGGGCGTCGCCCTTGTAGGAAACGTTCTCCAGCGGCACCCCGGTGGACAGCGCCAGCACCGATCCCAGCAGGTGCTGGCTGGAGCCGGTCTGCGCGGCGTACAGCGCCTGCCTGGGATTGGCCTTGCACCAGTCCAGGTACTGGGCGAAGCTGGCGACGTTGTCGGGCACGCCCGGGCCCACGGCGTAGGTCATGCACGAGCGCCCCGCCGGTGCCACCGGCACGAAGTCGCGCAGCGTGTCGTAGGGCAGGGTGCTGACCAGGTGGGGCGAGATCACGATCGGGTAGGCCGGCGACAGGAACACCAGGCTGCCGTCCTTCACGCCGCTGCGCTTGACGCCCTCGTAGGCGATGGCGCCGCCCGCGCCGGGCTTGTTCTCGACGATGACGTTCTCGGCATAGCGGCCCCGCAGCGCGTCCGCGTACATGCGAGCGACCTTGTCGGTGGCGCCGCCGGCGGGCGAGCCGACGATGAGGGTCGCCTGCCGGAGCATCTCCTGCGCGCGCGCCGGCCGGCCGGACAGGCCCAGCGCCGCGAGTCCGCCGGCGGCGAGCAGGCGGCGGCGGGGAAAGATGACGTGGCGATCGTCCATGGCTAGTCTCCTGGGGGTGGTCCTGGGGTGGGGTGCTCTCAATGCGCCGGGTGCGCGCGCGCCACGGCTTCGTCGATGTCGGCGCCCCAGCCGGGCGCCGCGGGTAGCTCGAACTCGCCGCCTTCCACCGTGAACGGCGCGGTGAGCAGCTGCCGTCGCCAGGGCACTTCGTCGGGGTCGAATTCCATGATCCTGAAGTTGGGAATAGCCGCGCAGAAGTGCGCGCTCATGAGCGATCCCAGCGGCCCGTGCGAGTTGTGCGCCGCCACGTTCACGTCGAAGGCGTCCAGCAGCGCGGCCATCTTCATCGACTCGGCCATGCCGTTGAACACCACGTCGACGATGGCCACGTCCACCGCCTGAGCCTCCAGGTAAGGCAGCAGCGCGCGGCGGCCCAGCACCGCCTCCAGCGAGGCGATCGGAAGCCGGGTCGACTGGCGGATCGATGCCAGCGCCGCGGGCGAGTGGCTGTCGATCTCCAGCCAGGTGAGGTCGAACGGCTCCAGCGCGCGCGCCAGGCGCCGGAAGCCCTCGGGCTTGAAGTTGAAGTTGAGGTCCAGCATGAGGCCGATCCCGTCGCCGGCCCCGTGCCGCAGGGCTTCGAGCTGCGACACCGCGGTGTCCACGATGGGCTTCTCGATGTTCAGCTCGAATGGACCGCTGCCACGCAGCACCGCGGTGCGCTCGCCGGGCGCGAAGCGCAGCAGGTTGGTCTTGAGCGCGCGAAACCCCTTGCCCCGCACCTCGGCACCCAGGCCGGTCAGGTCGGCTGGCGAGCGCACGGCGGCGGCGTCGATCACCGGACCGAACAGGTGCGCGTGCACCGCCCGGTACAGGCCCGCATGCGACCAGTACAGCGGCAGCCGTCGGCGCAGCGCGCCGCCCAGGAGCTCGTGCACGGGGATCCCCAGGTCCTTGGCCTTGAGGTCCAGGCAGGCGTTCTCGAAGGCGCCGGCGGCCAGCGACTGCAGCCCGCCGGTGGTCGACTGGGTGGCCGAGAACAGCCGGGCCGCCAGGCGCGACACGTTGCGCGGGTCTTCGCCGACCACCAGTCCGGACAGGCCCTCGATCACCTGCGCCAGGCCGCGCCGGCCGCGCGCCTGGTTGAACTCGGACCAGCCGACCAGCCCGGTGTCGGTGCTCAGCTTGAGGAAGGACCAGTTGTCCCAGCCGCCGCTGACGTGCAGTTGTTCGACCGCGGTGATCTTCATGCGGTCTCCAGCCGGTGCAGCAGGGGCTGGCCGGCGCGAAAGCGCGCGAGGTTCTCGGTCAGCGTCTGCGCGATGCGCGCGCCGGTGCGGGTGCCGCCGTGCCCGGCCGAGTGCGGCGAGACGATCAGGTTGGGCGCGTCCCAGAGCGGGTCGTCAGCCGGCAGCGGTTCCGGGTCGGCCACGTCGATGAAGGCGCCGGCCAGTCGGCCGTCCTGGAGGGCGGCGCGCAGCGCCACCTGGTCCACCGTCTCGCCGCGCGACACGTTCACCAGCAGCGCCCCGCGCTTCATGGTCTGGAAGGCCGTCGCGTCGAGCAGGTGCCGGGTGGCCGGCACCGAGGCCACGGTCACGGCCACCACGTCGGCGCGCGCCAGCGCGTCGTGCAGCCGCTCCAGCGGCAGCATCTCGTCGGCCAGCGGATCGCTGGTGAGCGAGCGGGAGAGGCCGACGATCTTCAGGTCGAAGCCGCGCGCGCGCTTGGCGACCTGCCGGCCCAGGTGCCCGTAGCCGACGATCGCCAGCGTGCGTCCCTCCAGCGCCATCAGCGGCGGAGAGAACTCCTTGATCCATTCGCGCCGGGATGAGCGCGCCAGGATGGTGGGCATCTGCCGCGTCATCGCGAGGATCATGGCCATCGCGTGCTCGGCCACCGTGGGCGCCACCGCGCCGCCCTGGTTGGTCAGCACCAGCTCGGGCGGCAGGGGGCCGTGCATCAGCAGCCCGTCGGCGCCGGCGGTGGTGACCTGCACCCAGCGCACGGTGCGACCCGGCTGCTGCAGCGCCCGCACGATGGGCGGCCCTTCGGCGCCCTTGGGGTCGGACAGCACCGCCAGGTCGGCGCCCTCCAGGGCCCGCGGCACCTCGCCGTGGTCCCTGCAGTGGATCAACTCGATCTCCGGCTGCGACTTCAGCACGCTCAGCACCGGGTCGAGCGCGACGCGGCTGGCGAGGACGACCTTCATGGGTGAACCTCCTTGGCATGTTCCTGGTAGACCCGGTCGTAGACCCGGGCGCGTTCATGCAGCTGCGGCACGGTGGGCCTGGGCTGCCCGGCGTGCAGCCAGAGCCGCAGCAACAGGCGCCTGTGCCCGTCGTCGTTCTCGAACTCGGTGCGCGAGTGCAGGTTGGTGAAGTTGTTCCACAGCAGGATCTCGCCGGGCTCCAGCATGAAGCGCAGCGCCAGCTCGTCGCGCTCGGCGATCTCGGAGAACACGCGCAGCGCTTCGTCCAGCTCCGGCGGCAGCGCCTGCCCCAGCTGCTGCGCCGCCGCGCGCATGAAGCTGCCGGCGTAGTTGCAGCTGACCACGCCGTCGACGCAGCAGAACACCGGGATGGCGGTGTCGGTGATCGGCCGGGCGCTGTGCCGCGCCTCGGGAATGGCCATCGGAAAGCCGCGGTACAGCGGCGCGAGCAGCTCCGGCCGTTCGCGCAGAAGCACGTTGTGGATGGCCAGGGAGCTGACCAGGGCGCTCTGGCCGCCGCGTGCGGCCTGGCGGATGCACATCAGCCCGATCAGCTCGTAGGAATCGGTGTGCATGCGCAGCTCGCTGGACGAGCGGTAGCCGCGCTGCACCGGGTCCTGGTCGTCCTGTTCGACGCGCCCCAGCCGGTCGCCGCCGCGGCTTTGCACGGCGGCCGTTCCCAGGTGCGTGCCCATGCCCCAGTAGATCCGTTCCATCGCCTCCGGCGCGTAGCGGTCGGTGTCGATGCCGGCGAGCAGCACCACGCCGCGGCCCTCGGTGAGGATGGCGCGCACCTCGTCCATCAGGCGGTTGACGGCCGGCTCGTCGAAGTCGGCGCGGGTGGCGCCCTGCGGCGGCAGGTGCGCGGTGCGCGCCAGCAGGCGGTCCAGGCCTGCCAGCTCCTCGCCCATGAGCCGGCGCGTGATGGCCTGTCGTCCGCCGAGGCGGGCCGAGGTCCAGGCGGCCGGGTGCTCCACGGGCGTGGCGCAGAGGGTGGCGGGGGACATCAGTTGGCCACCCCCAGGGCCTTGGCCATCGCGCGGCGGCGCTCCTCGGGCACGTCGAAGCGCATGTTCTCGCCGTCGCGGAAGGCCACGCAGCCGCGCGAGCCGGCGGGGTCGCCGATGACCGAGGTCCTGGCATGGCTGCAGTAGGTGCGCACGCCTTCCTCGGACAGCATCCAGTTGACGAACAGGCGCGCGGCGTTCGGGTGCGGCGCCTTGGCCGCGATCGCCATCGAGCGTGGGGAGATCACGGTCGGGTTCGACAGGTACTGGATGGCGATCGGCGCCTTCTTCTCGATCAGCTGCTTGGAAAAGGCAGTGAAGGTGGGGGCGTTGAACACGTAGGCCCCGGCGGCCACCTGCTGCACGCCGGAAGCGCCGGAGGGCGTCACCTTGTACTGCTGCGTGGCGATCTTGCGCAGCAGGTCCATGCCGTGGGCGCGCTCCACCGCGTCCAGCCAGCCCATGTAGTTGTCCGCCACCTGCGGGTCGGTCAGCAGGAACTTGCCCTTCCACTTGGGGTCGGCCAGGTCGGACCAGGTCCTGGGCACCTCGGCGGGCTTGAGTTGCTCGGTGTTGTAGACCAGCGCCACGATGTCCATGGTGTGGTTCAGGAAGTTGCCCTGCACCGCGTCCTTGGGCCACTGCGCCAGGTTCGGCACCCCCTGCGGCGTGAGCTGGGAGAAGCGATCGGCGTGCATGCGGAAGGGAATCGGCGAACTCACGCTCACCACGTCGGCCTGCGGCTTGCCGCCGTCGTGCTCGGTGTTGAAGCGCTGCATCAGCGGCCCGGTGGGGAACCGGATGAAGCTGCCCTTGATGCCGTACTTCTTCTCGAAGGCCGCCAGGGTGAAGCGCTGCTGCGATTCGTCCTCGGACGAATAGATCATGACCTGACCTTCGGCCTGCGCCGCCTTCACCACCTCGGGAGGCAGCTCCTGCGTGCCCAGGGCCTGGGCGGCGGCCGCACCGGCAAGCAGGGCGAAGCCGGTGGCGGCGATGGCTGAAGCGAGGCGGTGGCGGCGCATGGGGGGTCTCCTGGTCTTCTGGGCTGGGGATGGAGCTAGCTGCTGGCGTGGTAGCGGGGGCGCCCAAGCAGCAGGACGAAGGACACGGTGATCGCCGACACCACGCCGATCAGGCTGCCGATGGCCGCCAGCTGCGAGTAGGTGCCGTTGTCGAACAGGGTCAGGATCATGTAGCCGATGGTCGGGTTGCGCGGCCCCGAGAGGATGGCCGCCGCGTTCAGCTCGCCCAGCACCAGCGCGAAGATCGAGGCCCAGCCCGCAGCCAGGCCCGGCAGGATCAGCGGCAGCTGCACCCGCCAGAAGGTGCGGGCCGGCGAGGCGCCGAACACGCGCGAAGCCTCCACCAGCTGCGAGCCGACCTGGCGCACGGCCGATTCGGCGGTGATGGTGGCGGTGGGCAGGTACACCGCCAGGTAGGCCAGCAGCAGGATCAGCCAGCCGCCCTGCAGGTGCAGCGGCGCGAAGCCGAAGGCGATCAGCACGCCCACCGCGAACACGATGTGCGGCACCGCCGAGGGCAGCTTGGTGGCCACGCCCATGGCCTTCTCCAGCGCGCCGCCGAGGCCGCTGGCGAGGATGGCCAGGATGCCGGCCACCATCACCACGCCGGTGGACGTGGCCAGCGCCAGCAAGGTGCTGTTGGCGATCGCCATGCGCGGCATGCTGGCTTCGGCCATCTCGCGGAAGTTGGCCAGGCTCAGCATTCCCGGGTCGATCACCGGCCGCCAGAACGGTTGCAGGGCGACGATGAACAGCGCCAGCAGCGGCAGCACCGAGGTGAGCACCACGTAGCCGACGATCAGGAGCCGAGCCGGCCAGCGCCAGCCGCCCAGGGCCACGCGGTTGGGGCGCACGCCCATGCCGCCGACGGTGGCGGCGCCGGCGCGCGAGGCGAGCTTGCGCTGCAGCAGCCACAGCGAGCCGATGAACAGCATCAGCAGCAGGCCGATCACCACGGCCTGCCCGATCCTGGGCGGGTAGGCGAAATTGAGCAGCCGGTAGATGTGCACCGACAGCACGTCGATGCGCGCGGCCGTTCCCATCAGCGCCGCGATCGAATAGAGCCCGATGCTGGAGATCACGCACAGCAGCACCGAGGCGCCCACCGCATGCCGGATCGAGGGCACGGCCACTTCCCAGAAGCAGCGCAGCCGACCCTTGCCGCACATGCGCGCCGCCTCCTCGAGCGAGGGATCGATGTTGCCGAACGCGGCCGCCGCCACCACGTACACATGCGGCACCGCCCACAGCACGTACAGGAACACCAGGCCCGGCCAGCTCTGGATCGCCAGGCTGGACGGGTCCAGTTCGATGCCGATCGCGGCGAACCCGGCCACCAGCGGCTTGGCCAGGAAGCCCGCGCGCGGATCGGCCAGGAACAGCCAGCCGATGGCCATGGCCACCGGCGGCAACAGCAGCGGCACCACCGGCAGCAGGCGCGACAGCGCACCCCAGTGGGCGTCGGTGCGCTCGATCAGCCAGGCGAAGAAGGTGCCCAGCGGCACCGAGATCGCCGTGGTCGCCACCGCGAGGATGGCGGTGTTGCGCACGGCCACGTGCAGGTCGCGGCTGGCAAGGGTCTGGCGCCACAGCTCCAGGCTCGACCCTTCGGCCGGGAACAAGGCCCGCAGGCCGATGGCCAGCATGGGATAGAAGACCACCACCGCCGTCGCCGCCGTCAGCGCCAGGGCCAGCAGCACCGGCAGCCGGCCGCCGGCCCGGGGCCGTCGCTCGGCCCGCCCGGAGGTCGGCAGGCTCAGCGTGGCAGCCATCTGAGCATCTCCGGCGGCAGCAGCGCGTCCACCGCCTGGCCCACCGACAGGTGGTGGGCCTGGGCGTCGGCCACATGGGCGGTCAGCGGCATCCCGCCGGCGCTCATGCGGCATTCGATGCGCGCACCCAGGTGCACGATGTCCTGCACGATGGCCGGCACCCGGTTGATGAGCGTACCGGCGGAGGCGGGTGCCAGGTTCACGTGCTCGGGCCGGATGCCCACCCAGCCGTCGTCGCCGTCACGGGCCTGGGCCGGGCGGTCGGACAGCTGCAGCGTGCCCAGTTCGCAGCGGGCCCGGCCCGGCTCGACGAGCCGCGCCGGCCAGCGGTTGATGTCGCCGACGAAGTCCGCCACGTAGATCGAGGCCGGGCGCTCGTACACCGCGCGGGGCGAGCCGACCTGGCGGATGCGGCCGCTTTCCATCACCACCAGCGTGTCGGCCAGCTCCATGGCCTCTTCCTGGTCGTGCGTGACGTACACGCCGGCGAAGCCGTTGCGCCGCTTGACCTCGCGCAGCTCGGCGCGCAGGCGCTTGCGCACCTTGGCGTCCACGTTCGACAGCGGCTCGTCGAACAGCACCAGCGACTGCGAGGCGATCAGCGCGCGGGCCAGCGCCACGCGCTGCTGCTGGCCGCCACTGAGCTCGCCCGGATAGCGGTGGCCCAGCCCGGCGATGCCCAGGCGCTCGAGCATCCCGTCGACCTGCTGCTCGCGCTGCGCCCGCGGCGCGTGGCCCGCCAGCGGATAGGCCACGTTGTCCTGCACGGTCATGTGCGGCCACAGCGCGTACGACTGGAACATCATCCCGATGTGGCGGTGCTCGGGCGGAACGAACACGCCCGCCTCGGCCGAGAACACGATGCGCCCGTGCACCCGCACCTCGCCGTGCTGCGGCCGCTCCAGCCCCGCGATGCAGCGCAGCAGCGTCGTCTTGCCGCAGCCGCTGGGGCCCAGCAGCACGACCAGTTCGCCCGCGCGCACCTGCAGGTCCACGCCGTCGATGGCCACCACCTCGCTGCGGCGGCGGTCGGCGCCCTTGCCCACGTAGTGCTTGCGCAGGCCGCGCACCTCGACCGCCAACCCGGGCTCCGGGACGGCGGCGGGCGCCTCGGACGCGGCCTCGGCGGCCGGGTGGGGGCGAGAGACCGCCCCGCTGCTTGTCGATTCCACACGCACCTGAGCTACTTCCTTTGAGCGACGAGTCACGACGGAAACTGCGCCCGAATGATGTGACGCTCGGTCACGAACGGGTGCTCTCGTTTACCCGGAGGACATCTTGTCCAGATTGTGGACAAGCCGTCTGCGCTTTGCGGTAGGCTTGCGGGCATCGACATGAGACGGAGTGGAGATGGCAGCCGCTGTGCCGGAGGCAGAAGCCAACATGGGTGAGGCGTCACCCCAGGCCATGGTCAAGACGCTGGGCAAGGCGCTGGCCTTGCTGGACAAGGTGGGTCAGTGCGAACACCCGCCCACCATCGGCGAGCTGGCCGTGATCGCCGGCATGAGCCGGCCCACCACGCACCGGCTGGTGCAGACGCTGGTCGCCGCCGGTTTCCTGCAGCAGAACCCGCGCGACGCCCGGTTGTCCATCGGCCTGTCGGTGCTGCCGCTGGCCTCGCGCCTGCTGGACACGCACCGGCTGCGCACCGATGCCCTGCCGCACCTGCAGGCGCTGGCGCAGAAGCTCAACACGCGGGTGAACATGGGCGTGCTGCACCAGGGGCGCATCATGATCCTGGCCGGCGCCGACAAGCCGCACCTGCCCACCATCTACTCGCGCTTCGGGCGCACCGTGCCGGTGCACTGTTGCGGCCTGGGCAAGGCCATCCTGGCCTGGCTGCCGCAGGCGCAGGTGCAGGCCATCCTGGCCGAGCGGCCGATGGTGGCGCGCACGCCCAACACCCTGACCTCGGTGCCGGCGCTGCTGGCCGAGCTCGACGCCACGCGCGACCGCGGCTGGTCCACCGAATTCCGCGAGAACACGGCCACTTCGTGCTGCATCGCGGTGCCCGTGTTCGACGGTGCCGAGCGGCCGGCCGCCGCCATCAGCATCGCCGGGCGGTCGCTCGAAGCGCTGGAGGCCGAGGTTCCCGCCGCGCTGGAGACGGCCGAGCTGATCTCGCACATGCTGCAGTAGGAGCCCGCATGAAGATCAAGTCCATCCGGGCGGTGCGCCTGGACCTGCCGGCCCGGCCGGTCGTCACCACGCCGCGCCGGCCGAGCTACAACCAGTCGGCGCGCCGGGCCTTCCCGATCAACAAGTACCCCGAATTCCCGCGCCAGTTGCGCAAGATCCCGGGCGAGGTGGCCGGCGAGATGTGGGTGCAGGTGACGGCCGAGGACGGCACCTGGGGCCTGGGCGTGTGCCACTGGGGCAACCTGGTCGAGCCGCTGGTGCGCGAGCACTACGCACCGCTGCTGGAGGGGCGCGACTGCCTGGCCATCGAGTTCCTGGCCGACCTGATGTGGCGTTCCACCCAGCGCTTCGGGCCCACCGGCCTCACCTCGGTGGCGCGCAGCGCGATCGACCTGGCGCTGTGGGACTTGAAGGGCAAGCTGCTGGGGGTGCCGGTCTACAGCCTGATCGGCGGGCCCTGCCGCGAAGCCATCGCCTGCTATGCCACCAGCGACGACCTCGATTGGTCGATGGAGCTGGGCTTCAAGGCCTTCAAGGTGAGCAACCCGGTGCACTACGAAGAGGGCACCGAGGGCCTGAACCGGCTGGAGGAAAAGATCGCCCGGGCCCGCGAGGCGGTGGGGCCCGACGCCGACCTGATGTTCAACCCGGTGATGTCCTTCAACGTCGACTTCGCCGCCCGGCTGATGGAGCGCCTCAAGCCCTACCGGCTGCGCTGGATCGAGGAGCCGCTGATGCCGCACGACACCGACGGCCTGGTGGCGCTCAAGCGCGCGGTGCCCACGCTGCCCATTGCCACCGGCGAGGACCACAAGGGCCGGCACGCCTTCCGTGAACTGGTCGACCGGCGCTGCGTCGACGTGCTGCAACCGGAGATCCGCTGGCTGGGCGGGCTCACCGAGGCGCTGAAGGTCTACACCATCGGCGAGGCCGCGGGCCTGGCCACGATTCCGCATTCGGGCGCCGGCCTGCCCTTCGGCCAGCACTTCCACTTCGCGCTGCCCGAGGCCTCGCTGGCGGAGTACTGGCTGGGGTCCGACCCGGGCGTGCCGCTGGCCGAGGCGATGAAGATTCCAGGTGTGCCGGTGCCGGTGGACGGCAAGGTGCGGCCCTCGGATGCGCCGGGGTTCGGGATCGAATTGAAGGAATCGCAGCTCCTGCCCTGGTAGGGCCCGGCCCGTTCACCCTGAGCCTCGCCCGTTCACCCTGAGCTTGTCGAAGGGCACGTCGCGCGGTGCAGGCTTCGACGGGCTCAGCCCGAACGGAATTTGCGCCTCGCCCGTTCACCCTGAGCTTGTCGAAGGGCCCGTCGCGCGGTGCAGGCTTCGACGGGCTCAGCCCGAACGGAATTTGCGCCTCGCCCGTTCACCCTGAGCTTGTCGAAGGGCACGCCGCGCGGTGCAGGCTTCGACGGGCTCAGCCCGAACGGAATTTGCGCCCCGTCCGTTCACCCTGAGCCCGTCGAAGGGCCCGAGGTGCGATGCAGGCTTCGACAGCCCGAACGGCGGGTGGTGCTTTGAGACCTTGTCAGAGGGTGCCCGAACGACTCACGCCACCCGCGACAGCTGCTGGCCCCGCGCCGCCGCGGCCAGGCCCGACATCACGTCCCCGATCACGATCACCGCCGGGCTGGCCACGCCTTCACGAGCCACGGTCCTGGCAAGTTCCCCGAGGGTGCACGCCACATGCCGCTGCTGCGGCAGGCTGGCGTGCTGGATGACGGCCGCCGGCGTGGCCGCGGGTAGCCCCGCGAGAAGCCCCTGCGCGATCTGCTCGACCCCGCTCACGCCCATGTAGATCACCAGCGTCAGGCGCGCGTCGCACGCCGTCGCGGCCAGCCGCGCCCAGTCGACGCCGCGCTCGCCCGGCTTGGCATGGCCGGTGACGAAGACCACGCCGTGCGCATGCTCCCGGTGTGTCAGCGGCACGCCCAGCGAGCTCACCGCGGCCAGCCCGGCGGTGATGCCGTTGACCACGCGCACCTCGATGCCGGCCGCGCGCAGGTGCTCCAGTTCCTCGCCGCCGCGGCCGAAGATGAAGGGGTCGCCGCCCTTGAGCCGCACCACCGTCTCGCCTTCCCGCGCGGCAATCACCATCAGCTTCTCGATGAAGGCCTGCGGCGTGCTCTTGCAGCCGCCGCGCTTGCCCACGTGCACGATCCGCGCGCCAGGATCGGCGAGGGCCACGACCTCGTCGCCGACCAGGTCGTCGACCAGCAGCACCGTGGCCGCGCGGATGGCTCGCACCGCCTTGAGTGTGAGCAGTTCGGGATCGCCGGGGCCGGCGCCCACCAGGGTCACGGTGCCTTGCATGTTCGTCGTCCTCATGATGCGAGGGCCAGTCGCAAGATATGTTCCACCTGCACGCGCAGAGCCTGCGGCGTGGGGCGGCGGCCGTCCAGCACCTCGCGGATGTAGGTGGCGGTGGCGCCGGCGTCGGTGCCCTCGGGCCAGTCGGGCAGGTCGGTCAGCGTGCCCTTGCGCCCGGGCTCCAGCGGCACATGCTCGCCACGCACGAAGCCGTCCATCTGCGGCAGCCGCCGGGCATCGGCCACCACCTCGCCCTCGGTGCCACGCAACAGCAGCGCCGTGGCGCCGACGAGCTTGAACACCTCGGCCATGGACACCGCGTACTCGGGATGGGTGTAGCTGCTCACGATCACCGCGCGTCCCGCCGAGGGGTTCATGAGCTTGACCAGGCTGTGGGCCGAGTTGCGCAAGCCGACCACCCGCCGCACGTCCAGCAGGCGCTTCAGGCCCGGGCACAGCAGTTCGGTCGGGAAAAAGGCCAGCTCGCCGGGCGCGACCTCGGCCACGTGGCGTCGGGGCTCGAGGTCCAGGGCGGTCAGCACCTCGTCGACGAACACGCGCCGGCTCTCGGTGGACGTGCCGTGGATCGCCACCGGCAGGCCGCGCCGCGCGAGCAACAGGCCCAGCAGCGGCGTGAGCACCGGCAGCTTGCGCGCCCCGTTGTAGCTGGGCAGCACCACGAGCGGCTGCGCACCCGCCGGAACGAGCGCCGTGCGCGCGGCGGTGGCGTCGAGGAAGCCGGCCATCTCCTGCGGCGTCTCGCCCTTGATGCGCATGGCCAGGCAGAAGGCGCCGATCTCCAAATCGGTCACCGCGCCGTCGAGCACCTGCGCGAACAGGTCGGCCGCCTGCTCGCGGCCCAAGGATCGGGCGCCCTGCTTGCCCCGGCCGATCTCGCGGATGTAGTGACTGATAGATGCCATCGCCGCCATTGTCATGAATGACTCATGACTTCTGGCGATATGGGAATTTGCGCCCGCACGAGGCGCTTGAGTTCGGGGACGCAGGAGCCGCACTGGGTGCCGCAGCGCAGGTCTTGCTGCAGCTGGGCCAGGCGCTCTTCGGGCGTGCCCTGGCAGCTGGCCAGGTTGCGCTGGATGGCGGGCTCGCTCACGTCCAGGCAGCCGCAGACCTGTCGACCCCTGGGCGCGATCGCCACCGGTGGCTTGGCGCCGGGTGCCAGCAGCAGGCGGCCGTAGCTGCGCGCATCGAGCTCGTCCTGCAGCAGGGCGCGGATCCAGGCCTGCGAGCGCGTGTCGCCGGCCAGCAGGAAGGCCTCGAGCCGGCTCTGCGCGCCCTGCCTGACCAGCCGCACCGCCCGGTGCTGGCCGCGGCGTGGGTCGGCATAGCGCACGCCCTGGTCGCCGGCCATGCCCAGCAGCGTCTCCAACTGCGACAGCAGCCCCAGCGACGCCGGCTCGTAGGCCGCCGCGCGGAACAGCACGCCGCTGCGCTCGCGCCCGAAGGGCACGCAGGTGGCGAAGGGGAAGCGCTCCATCAACTGGCGCAGCGCGGTCCGCGCGGCCAGCGCCTGCTCCGGCGGCAGCCAGGCCATGGCCAGCAGCTGCCACGGCAGTTCGGCCTTCATGATCTTGACCGCGGCGTGCTTCAGTTCGGGCTGCTTGGAGCTGGGGCAGAAGGCCGACGTGGTGATGGCGTTCACGCCCGCCAGCCGGTGGCCGGTGCTGGACACGCCACCCAGGAACTCCCCGCCCCAGTGCATGCCCATGAAGGCCTGGCCCAGGCCGAGCTCGTCGCTGGCCTGCACCGGCACCACGATGGAGCCGCGGCGCGAGGTGAGGTGCACCAGGTCGCCTTCGCCCAGGCCGGTGCGGGCCATGTCCTGCGGGTGCATCTGCACCGACGGCTCGGGCACGTGGCCGAACAGCCGGCCCAGCGTGCCGGTGCGGCTCATGCCGTGCCACTGGTCGCGCAGGCGCCCGGTGGTGAGGGAAAAGGGATAGCGCGACTCGCGCGGCTCGGCCAGCGGCTGCCAGGCCACGTCGGCGAAGCGGGCGCGGCCGTCGGCCGTGGGGAACACGCCGTCTTCGTAGAGGCGCGCCCGGCCTGCCGCCGCCCCTTCGGGCATGGGCCACTGCTCGGGCCGGCGATCGAGCAGGGCGTAGCCCAGGCCGGTGATGTCGAGGTCGCGGCCGCGGGTGGACTCTCGGTGTTCGAGCCAGACCGATTCGGGGCTGGCGTAGGGGAACAGGCTCGGGACGGCGCCTGCCCGCGAGGGGAGCAACCGCTCCAGCCGGCGCGCGACATCGACCGCGATGGCCCAGTCGTGCCGGGCCTGGCCGGGTGCCGGGACGGCCGGGCGCACGCGGCTGATGCGGCGCTCGCTGTTGGTCACGGTGCCGTCTTTCTCGCCCCAACTGGTCGCCGGCAGCAGCAGGTCGGCGAAGTCGGCGGTGGCGGTGGTGGCGAAGGCCTCCTGCAGCACGACGAACTCGGCGCGCTCGAGGGCGCGGCGCACCGTGGCCTGGTCGGGCATGGATTGCGCGGGATTGGTGCACGCGATCCACAGGGCGCGGATCTCGCCATCGGCGGCGGCCTGGAACATCTCCACCGCCGTTCGGCCCGGCTTGTCCGGCACCGAAGGCACGCCCCAGAGCGCGGCGACCTCGGCGCGATGCTGCGGGTTGGCCAGGTCGCGATGCGCCGACAGGAGGTTGGCCAGCCCGCCCACTTCGCGGCCGCCCATGGCATTGGGCTGGCCGGTGAGGGAGAAGGGGCCGCAGCCGGCGCGGCCGATCTGCGCCGTCGCCAGGTGCAGGTTGATCAGCGCGGCGTTCTTGGCGGTGCCGCTGGCCGACTGGTTGAGGCCTTGGCAATAGAGGCTGAGCGTCGAGGGCGAGGTGGCGAACCAGCGCGCGGCGGTGAGCAGGTCGGCCGCCGGAATGCCGCAGGCCTGGGCCACCGCCTCGGGCGTGCACTCGCGCACCCGGGCCTTCAGCGCGTCGAAGCCGCTGGTGTGGCGCGCGATCCAGTCGGGCTGGGTCCAGCCCTCCCACAGCATGATGTGCAGCAGGCCGTGGAACAGCATCACGTCGGTGCCCGGCTGGATCGGCAGGAACAGGTCGGCCAGGCCGGCGGTGTCGGTGCGGCGCGGGTCGCACACGATGATCTTCATGTCGGGCCGCATCGCCTTGGCTTGCTCGATGCGCCGGAACAGCACCGGGTGCGCCCAGGCCGCGTTGCTGCCGACGATGAACAGGCAGTCGGCCTGCTCCACGTCCTCGTAGCTGCACGGCGGCGCGTCGGCGCCCAGCGTGAGCTTGTAGCCGGCCACCGCGCTGCTCATGCAAAGCCGCGAGTTGGTGTCGATGTTGTTGGTGCCCACCAGGCCCTTGGCCAGCTTGTTGAAGACGTAGTAGTCCTCGGTCAGCAACTGGCCGGAGACGTAGAAGCCCACGGCGTCGGGTCCGTGGGCGCGGATCACCCGCGCGAACTGCCGGGCCGTCGTATCCAGCGCGGTGTCCCAGTCCGTGCGCTGCAGGGCGTCGCCCCGGCGCGCCCGCAGCATGGGATGCAGCAAGCGGTCGTGTCGGGTGATGGGCGCGGCGGCGGTCAGGTGCAGGGTCGAGCCCTTGCTGCACAGCCGGCCGAAATTCGCGGGGTGCTCGGGGTCGCCGCGCACGCCGGTGATCTGCGCCCCATCGGACTCGATGATCACGCCGCAGCCGACGCCGCAATAGGGGCAGGTGGACCGGGTTTCGCTGGGCATGCGGGCGCGTCTCAGGCGACCTTGATGGCGATGTGCCGCGCCGGCCCGGCCACGGGGGCCTGCGCATCCAGCGCATGGCTGGCCAACTCGAGGGCGTTCAGGTAGACCGATCCGGCCTCCACGCGCACCGAAAAGCGCGGCGTGCAGCCCTCGTCGGGCGCCTGCGCGCAGCCGCCTTCCAGGCCGATCACCCAGTTGTGCAGCGGGCAGGCCACGCTGGTGCCGAAGACGATGCCCTGCGACAGCGGGCCGCCCCGGTGCGGGCAGCGATCGAGCAGGGCGAACACCTGGTCCGCGTCGTTACGGAACACCGCGACGTCCATGCCGCGCGACCGCTCGACGCGCCGCGAGCCCAGCACCGGGATGTCCTCCACCCGGCAGATCAGCGTCCAGTCGCCCATGTTCATGCCTTCACCGCCTCGATCTTGTGGAACTGCCGCGCGTCCACCCGCGCCTTGTCGAACTCGAACCAGGGATCGGGTTCGCCGTCGAGCGCGAACTGAAGGCGCTGCCACAGCGCCTCGCGGCCCTCGTGATCGTCCAGGATGCGCTTCTTCACGTAGTCCAGCCCCACGCGCCCGACGTAGTGAACCGTGCGCTCCAGGTACCAGCCTTCCTCGCGATACAGCTGCAGGAAGGCGCCGCTGTATTCGAGCACTTCGGCTGCTGTCTTGAGCTTGCACAGGAACTGCGCCACCTCGGTCTTGATGCCGCCGTTGCCGGCGACGTAGATCTCCCAGCCCGAGTCGACGCCGATGACGCCCACGTCCTTGATGCCGGCCTCGGCGCAATTGCGAGGGCAGCCGGACACCGCCAGCTTGACCTTGTGCGGCGCGTACATGCGCCACACCGCGCGCTCCAGGTCCTTGCCCATCTGGGTCGAGTCCTGCGTGCCGAAGCGGCACCACTCGCTGCCCACGCAGGTCTTCACGGTGCGAAGGCCCTTGGCGTAGGCGTGGCCGGAAGGCATGCCGATGTCGCGCCAGACGTTGGGCAGGTCTTCCTTCTTCACCCCCAGCAGGTCGATGCGCTGGCCGCCGGTGACCTTCACGGTGGGAATGTTGTACTTGTCCACCGCGTCGGCGATGCGGCGCAGCTCGTCGGCGGTGGTCTCGCCGCCCCACATGCGCGGCACCACCGAATAGGTGCCGTCCTTCTGGATGTTGGCGTGGGCGCGCTCGTTGATGAAGCGGCTCTGCGGGTCGTCCCGCGCCTCCTTGGGCCAGGTGGAGATCAGGTAGTAGTTGAGGGCCGGCCGGCAGGTGGCGCAGCCGGTGGGCGTGCGCCACTGCAGGAAGCGCTGGGTGTCGGCGATGGTCAGCAGGTGCTGCGTGCGGATGGCGTCGCGCACCTCCTGGTGCGAATGGTCGGTGCAGCCGCAGAGCGCCTTCTTGCGGGGCGTGGCCGAGTAGTCGCCGCCGGCGGTGAACATCAGGATCTGCTCCACCAGCCCGGTGCAGGAGCCGCAGCTCGCGCTGGCCTTGGTGTGCTTGCGCACCTCGTCGAGCGTGAACAGGCCCTTGTCCTTGATGGCCTTGCAGATGCTGCCCTTGTTCACCCCGTTGCAGCCGCAGACCTCGGCCTCGTCGGGCATGGCGGCGGCCTTGCTGTGGCCTTCGTGGCCGACGTCGCCGATGTTCGACTCGCCGAACATCAGCTTGTCGCGGATGTCGGCGACGCTGCGCCCCTCGCGCAGCAGCTTGAAATACCAGCTGCCGTCCACGGTGTCGCCGTAGAGGCAGGCGCCCACCAGCTTGTCGCCCTTGAGCACGAGCTTCTTGTAGACGCCGCCGAAGGGGTCGGACAGCACGATCTCCTCGGTGTCCGCACCGCCCTGGAAGTCGCCCGCGGAGAACAGGTCGATGCCGGTGACCTTGAGCTTGGTGGAGGTGAGCGAGCCGCTGTAGCGGCCGATGCCGAACTGCGCCAGGTGGTTGGCCGCCACCTTGGCCTGCTCGAACAGGGGCGCCACCAGGCCATAGGCGATGCCGCGGTGCGCGGCGCATTCGCCCACCGCGTAGATGCGCGCGTCGGTCACGGTCTGCAGGGTGTCGGTGACGACGATGCCGCGGTCGCAGTGCAGCCGCATCGACTGGGCCAGCGCCGTGTTGGGCCGGATGCCCACGGCCATCACCACCAGGTCGGCGGGGATCTCGCTGCCGTCCTTGAAGCGGACGGCGCGCACGCGGCCATCGGGTCCGCCCAGGAGCTCCTGCGTCTGCGCGCCCATGTGGAAGCGCAGCCCTTTGTCCTCGAGCGATTGCCGCAGCAGCCGCCCGGCCGCCTCGTCGAGCTGGCGTTCCATCAGCCAGTCGTTGACGTGCACCACGGCCACGTCCATGCCGCGCAGCTTCAGGCCGTTGGCGGCCTCCAGCCCCAGCAGGCCGCCGCCGATCACCACCGCGTGCCGGTAGGTCGCGGCCGCGTCGATCATGGCCTGCGTGTCGGCGATGTCGCGGTAGGCGATCACGCCCTCCAGGTCCTTGCCCGGGATGGGCAGCATGAAGGGGTTGGAGCCGGTGGCCATCAGCAGGCGGTCGTAGGGTTCCTCGGTGCCGTCCTCGGCGCGCACGATGCGGCGCACCCGGTCGACCTCGACCACCTTCTTGCCGGCGTGCAGGCGGATGCCGTTCTGCGCGTACCACTCCCAGGAGTTCAGGACGATCTCTTCCAGCGTCTGCTCGCCGGCCAGCACCGGCGACAGCAGGATGCGGTTGTAGTTGGGGTGCGGCTCGGCGCCGAAGACGGCGATGTCGTACAGGCCGGGCGCGATCTTGAGCAGCTCCTCGACCGTGCGCACCCCGGCCATGCCGTTGCCCACCATCACGAGTTTCATCTTCTGCATGGCCGTGCTCCTCAGGCCTGCGCGGCGGCTTGTTCGCGAGCCCGCGCGGCCATGGAGCGCACCGGCGCGATCGCCTCCACCTTGCGCTGCTTCTCGTACAGGAAGCTCAGGATCTCCTGGCGGCAGTGGTTGTAGGTGCGGTCCTCGGCCAGCTCGATGCGGCTGCGCGGGCGCGGCAGGTCGATGTCGAGGACCTGGCCGATGGTGGCGGCGGGACCGTTGGTCATCATCACCACCCGGTCGGACATCAGCACCGCCTCGTCCACGTCGTGGGTGATCATCACCACGGTGTTGCCCAGCTCGGCCTGGATCCGGATCACCTCGTCCTGCAGGTGCGCGCGGGTCAGCGCGTCGAGCGCGCCGAACGGCTCGTCGAGCAGCAGCACCTTGGGCTCCATGGAAAGGGCGCGGGCGATGCCCACGCGCTGCTTCATGCCGCCGGAAATCTGCGAAGGCAGGCGGTCCAGCGCGTGGCTCATGTTCACCATGGCGAGGTTGTGCAGCACCCAGTCGCGCCGCTCGGCCTTGCTGCGGCTGCGGCCGAAGATCTTGTCGACCGCGATCTCCACGTTCTGGCGCACGGTGAGCCAGGGCAGCAGCGAGTGGTTCTGGAACACCACCGCGCGGTCGGGCCCCGGGCCGGCGACCTCGCGATCGTCCAGCAGCACCACGCCGCTGGTCGCGGGCAGCAGGCCGGCGATGATGTTCAGCACGGTGGACTTGCCGCAACCCGAGTGGCCGATCAGCGAGATGTATTCGCCGCGTCGCACCTGCAGGTCGATGCCCTTGAGCACGGGGTTGGTGCCGCTGGAACCGGTGAACACCATGTCCACCTGCGACAGCGAGAGATAGGCCTTGTCGTTCTTCATGGTGTGCGTCCTCAGCTGGCGGCGGTGCCGCGGGTGATGCGATGGCCGACGAGGGCGACGATGCGGTCCAGCGCGAAGCCGACCAGGCCGACGTACACCAGGGCCAGGATGATGTCGCTGATGCGCGAGGAGTTCCACGCGTCCCAGATGAAGAAGCCGATGCCCACGCCGCCGATCAGCATCTCGGCGGCGATGATGGCCAGCCAGGACAGGCCGACGCCGATGCGCAGTCCCGAGAAGATGTAGGGCGCGGCGGCCGGCAGCATGACCTTCACGAAGTACTCGGCGCCATTGAGGCGGATGACGCGCGCGACGTTGCGGTAGTCCTCGGGGATGTTGCGGATGCCCACCGAGGTGTTGATGATGATCGGCCAGATCGAGGTGATGAAGATCACGAAGATCGCCGACGGATTGCCGTCGCGGAAGCCCGCCAGAGAAATCGGCAGCCAGGCCAGCGGCGGCACCGTGCGCAGCACCTGGAACAGCGGGTCCAGCCCGCGCAGCGCCCAGGTCGACTGCCCCACCAGCACCCCCAGGCTCACCCCGGCCAGCACCGCCAGCGTGTAGCCGTAGGCGACCCGCTGCAGGCTGGCCAGCAGCTGCCAGGCCAGGCCCACGTCGTTGCCGCCGTGGTCGTGGAAGGGATGGACGATCAGCTCCCAGGTGTCCTCGATCACCTTGAGCGGACCGGGCAGCGCGGCGCCGGGGCGCGAGCCGAGCACGTGCCACAGCAGGAGCAGGGCGCCGATGATGACCAGCGGGGGCAGCACGCGCTGGACGAAGAACTGCCCGAGTGAGCGCGCGAACGCATGCAGGGCACTGGGCCCGGGGGCCGGCAGTCGGATCGGTTCGGTGGTTGGCATGGTGCGGAGGCCGTGGAAGAGATCGTGGGGTCAGGCGTTCTTGAGGTGCTTGATGGCCAGGCTGTCGAGATAGGCCTTGGGGTTGGCCGGATCGAACACCTTGCCGTCGAAGAACTTCTCGACGCCGCGCGAGGTGGAGCTCGGGATGTCCTTGGCCGCCACGCCCAGCTCCTTGGCGGCGGCGCGCCAGATGTCCTCGCGATTCACCTTGGCGATCACCGCCTTGGTGTCGAGGTTGGGCGGCAGGTAGCCCCAGCGCATGTTCTCCACCAGGAACCACAGGTCGTGGCTCTGGAAGGGATAGCTCGCGAAGTCCTTCCAGTAGCGCATCTGGTGCGGGCTGTTGGCGACGACCCGGCCCGTGCCGTAGTCGAAGTCGCCCTTCATGCGGTCGACGATGTCGGCCAGCGGCGCGTTGATCCAGCGGCGGCGCGAGCAGATCTCGGCCACCTCGGCGCGGTTCTTCGGGTCCTCGCAGTACATCTGCGCCTCCATCACCGCCTTGAGCAGGGCCTTGGTGGCGTTGGGATTGGCCTGCACGTAGTCGCTGCGCATGGCGAAGGCCTTCTCCGGGTGGTTGGCCCAGATTTCGCCCGTGGTGTTGGCCGTGTAGCCGATCTTCTGGTGAATGAGCTGGTGGTTCCAGGGCTCGCAGACGCAGAAGGTGTCCATGCTGCCCACCTTCATGTTCGCCACCATCTGCGCCGGCGGCACCACGATGGTGTTGATGTCGCGGGTGGGGTCGATGCCGCCGGCGGCCAGCCAGTAGCGCATCCACATGTCGTGCGTGCCGCCGGGGAAGGTCATGGCGGCGTTCACCGGCTTGCCGGTCTTGGCGGCCTTGGCCTGCAGCGCCTTCTTGAACTCGCGCGTGTCCAGGCCGACTTTCAGGTCCATGTATTCGTTACCCACCGAAATGCACTGGCCCGCCAGGTTCAGGCGCGCCAGGATGGTCATGGGCACCGGCACGTTGTTGGCCGTGACCGCTCCCAGCGTGATCAGGTAGGGCATGGGCGTGAGGATGTGCGCGCCGTCGATGCCGTTGCTGCGCGAGCCCAGCACCAGGTTGTCGCGCGTGGTGCCCCAGGACGACTGCTTGAGCACCTCGACCTCGGTCATGCCGTGCTTCTTGAAGAAGCCCTTTTCGTCGGCGACGAACAGCGGCGCGGCATCGGTCAAGGCGATGAAACCCAGCTTGGCGGCGCGCGTTTCCAGCGCCGTGCCTTGGGCCGAGGCCTTCATCGGCCAGAGGCCGGCGCCGAGGGCGGCGGCGCCCAGGGCGGCCGAGCCGGTGAGGACGGTGCGACGGGACACCGCCGTCGAGGTGCTGCTGCGATGGGTCATGTGGACTCCTGGGTTGCGAGGTCGAGAAAAAGAAACGGCGTCCATCGCTCCGCGTGGCCTTGCGGTTGCCGCGGGTGGATGGACGCCGTTGTCCTGGAGGGCGCCGCCGTCAGCGCCCGATGCCTCGGATAACGCAGGATGCGTGCCAGGGTGATTCCAGGGGCTTGTGCGGAAAAGCGCCGGCGGCATGCACGGTTTTCGTGCGCCGCGATGAACCGGTACGGTTCAGCGTGCCCCGCCGGGGAGCACGTCGGCCAGCGCGAGCACCGACGCGGCGACATCGGCCAGGCGGCGGTTCTGGTTCATGGCGAGCTGGCGCAGCGAGCGGTAGGCCTGCTCCTCGCTCAGGCCCTGGTGCGACATGAGCAGGCCCTTGGCGCGTTCGACCAGCTTGCGCTCGCTCAGGCGGCCACGGACGGCTTCGAGTTCGTCGGCCATCTGCTGCAGGCGATGCGACTGCGCCTGCATCATCTCCAGCACCGCGCGATCCAGCGAACGCCCCGCGCCCGGGGCGGGCGTGGCCGGATCGACCGGCTGCGCCTGCGACAGCAGCCGGTCGAGGGCCTCGCGCTGGTCGGCCAGTTCGCCTCGAGCCTGGGCGATGCGCCGGCCGCACAGCCGGCGCAGGTGCAGCGTGAGCTGGTCCTCGGCCAGCTTGAGCGCGTCGATGCGCCGGGTGCAGGCCTCGTACCAGACATTGCTCAAGCGGCTGTCCCGCGCACCCGCCGGGCCCTCGCAGCCCAGGTGCCGCAAGCGTTCGAGTTCGGGCCACTCGTGCCGCACGCCTTCGGCCGCCGCGACATCGCCCAGTTCGGCGAGCACCTGCAGGTTGGCCTGCTGCGACTCGATCAGGTGGTGCCACAGTTGCTGGTCGGCCGCGGCGATGTGCCCGACGGCGAAGGCACGCGCGCCCAGGGCACGCTCCTGGCCAGCCAGCTCCTTGCCCTGCATCAGGTGCAGCAGGGCGATCAACGCCCGCGAGATCTCCGGATCGCCGGCGCTGTCGGCGGCCTCGAAGACCACGGCCAGCAAGGCGGCGATGAGCTTGCCGAAGAAGGCGGTGGCGTCGGCCGCCTCCACGGCATGCGCCTCGATGCGGGCGCGCCACTCGGGCAGCCCGTCGAGCGCGTGCAGCACCAAGGCCACCCGGTTGAACAGGCGCGAGCCGTTCTTGAGCGCGCCGGGATCGGTGCCCAGCTGCTCCAGGGTGTGCAGCACGTCCTGCTGCGCGCGATCACAGCACGCGACCTGCTCACGCCAGCTCTGGCCATAGCGGCCACCCGACCCCAGCAGGAGGTTGGTCATTCCGCGCTCACGCTGCAGCGCATGGATGAACCGGCCGATCACACCCACGCCTTCGCAAGCGCGCGCGAGCTGCTCGAGCTCGGCGATTTCGCAGCGGCGGGAGGCGAGGAGGAAGCTGGAGGCGGAGGTCACCCCGGCAGGCGTGCAACAACCGTGCCCGCCACCCCCTTGGGTGCGACCCACCGCCTACACTGCCCACCATGCTCGTCCTCGGTATCGAATCGTCCTGCGATGAAACCGGCGTGGCCCTGGTGGAGACCGGTGACTCGCCCGTGCCCCGCCTGCTGTCCCACGCCCTGCATAGCCAGATCGAGATGCACCAGGCCTATGGCGGCGTGGTGCCCGAACTGGCCAGCCGCGACCACATCCGGCGGGTGCTGCCGCTGACCGAACGCGTGTTGGCCGATGCCGGCCTGGCGGCGGCCGATGTCGATGTGGTGGCGTATACGCGTGGCCCCGGGCTGGCCGGGGCGCTGCTGGTGGGCGCCGGCATCGCATGCGCGATCGGCGCGGCGCTCGATGTGCCGGTGTGGGGCGTGCATCACCTCGAAGGGCACCTGCTGTCGCCCTTCCTCAGCGCCGACCCGCCCGAGTTTCCGTTCGTGGCGCTGCTGGTGTCGGGCGGCCATACGCAGCTGATGCGGGTCGATGGGGTCGGGCGCTACCAGCTGCTGGGCGAGACCATCGACGATGCCGCCGGCGAGGCCTTCGACAAGTCGGCCAAGCTGCTCGGCCTGGGTTATCCGGGCGGACCGGCGCTGGCGCGCCTGGCGCAATCGGGCGATCCGCAGGCCTTCAAATTGCCGCGGCCGCTGCTGCACAGCGGCGACCTCGACTTTTCATTCGCGGGGCTGAAGACGGCGGTGCTCACGCAGGCGCGCAAGCTGGGCACCGGCCTCGAAGAGCGCAAGCCGGACCTGGCAGCGTCGACCCAGGCGGCCATCGTCGAGGTGCTGGTGAAGAAGTCCTTGGCTGCGCTTAGGCAGACGGGGCTGCGCAGGATCGTGGTGGCCGGCGGCGTGGGGGCGAACCGGCTGCTGCGCGAACAACTCGACGCCGCCTGTGCGCGGCTGGGCGTGCGGGTGCACTACCCCGAGTTGTCGCTGTGCACCGACAACGGCGCCATGATCGCCATGGCCGCGGCGATGCGGTTGCAAGCGGGCGCGGGCGCGCCCGACAAGCGCTATGCCTTCGACGTCAAGCCGCGCTGGCCCCTGGAGGAACTCTCGTCGACGCAGGCATGAAAAAGGGCCCGCGCAGCGGGCCCTTGCCTGTTTCGTAGTCCGACTTTCTCAGCCGTTGATCTGGATCTGGCGAGCCTTGCTCTCGGGCTTGCGCTTGGCCAGGATCAAGGTCAGCACGCCGTTCTCCAGCTTGGCCTGCGTGGCGTCGGCATCGATCTCGAGCGGCAGCTCATAGGCGACCTTGTAGGCCCGCGCGGCTTCAGCACGGGTCTGGATGCGGAACACCGCGCCGTCGACGCTGATGGACAGGTCTTCACGCGACACGCCGGGCACGTCCAGCGTGACGGTCCAGGTGTTTTCATCTTCCTTGAGCTGCGGCGCGCGCGTGGCGGGCTGCACGAACATCTCGTCGATGAAGCGCTCGAAGTTGCGGTCGAAGGAACGCACGGGCATGCGGGCGCGGGAGCGGACAACGGGGGCGAAGAACAGGGACATGTGAACTCCTTTTGAAGCCAGGGCCATTGAAAACGATCAACTAAACTCGCGCGGCTTTCGGAATCGCACCACAGCCGCTTGACCACGATCTGTGATCCGGCGGCTGTCTTTTCAAGGGGGAACCATGAGCCAGCAACGTATTCGGCGCAGCATCTTGAAAGGCGCCGCGGCGTCGCTATTTATCCCGGCCTTCGGTCATGCGCAGGACCCGCAGGCGCCCATCCGGATCGCGATGGTCGAAGCCATGTCCGGGGCCTTCGCCAACACCGGCGAGTCGGTGCTGCGCAACCTGGTCTGGGCCGTCGAGCGCGTGAACCAGCGCGGCGGCGTGCGGCTGCCGCAGGGCCCGCGCAAGCTGCAGCTGGACCGTTATGACAGCAAGGGCCAGACCGACGAAGCCTTGTCGGCCCTGCGTGCCGCGATCGACGACGGCGCCCGCATCATCGTGCAGGGCAACTCCTCGGCGGTGGCCGCGGCGCTGATCGATGCCATCGACAAGCACAACGCGCGCGATCCGCAGCGGCGCGTGATCTTCCTCAATTACTCGGCGGTCGATCCCATCCTCACCAACGAGCGCTGCAGCTTCTGGCACTTCCGCTTCGACGCGCATGCCGACATGCGCATGGCGGCGTTGATGCAGGTGCTGTCGGGTGACCGTGATGTCCACAGCGTGTACCTGTTCGGACAGGACTACAGCTTCGGGCAAGCGGTCTTGCGCGAGGCGCGCAGGCAGCTGGGTGCGCAGCGGCCCGACGTGCGCATCGTCGGCGACGAGCTGCACCCGCTGGGGCGGGTGAAGGACTTCGCGCCCTATGCCGCCAAGATCAAGGCCAGCGGGGCCCAGGCAGTGATCACCGGCAACTGGGGCAACGATCTCACCCTGCTGGTGAAGGCGGCGCGCGACGCCGGCTACGACGGCAAGTTCTATACCTTCTACGGCAATGCACTGGGTGCGCCTGCCGCCATCGGCGAGGCGGGCATCGGCCGCGTGATCGCGGTGGCCGACTGGCTGCCCAACCTGCCCACGCGCGAGAGCGAGGCTTTCTATCGATCGTTCCGTGAGCGATTCCCTCGCCCGCAGGACGACTACGTGCACATGCGCATGCAACTGGTGATCGAGGCGCTGGCCCAGGCGCTGGAGAAAGCCGGCTCCACCGATGCGGTGGCGGTGGCCCGGCAGCTGGAGAGCGTGCGCGTGGCTTTCGCGAGCCAGCAGGGCCACATGCGTGCGGCCGACCACCAGTTCCAGCAGCCGCTGGTGGTGGGCGTGATGGAGCGCCAGGGCACACCCGGGGTGAAGTTCGACGTGGAAGGCTCGGGCTACGGCTTTCGCGTCATCCGCACGCTGTCCCCGGCCGAGGCCGAGATGCCGACCAGCTGCAAGATGATCCGGCCGGGGTGAAGATGGCCGCCGCGGCCGAGCACCGAAGAGCCCGGCAGCCCGGTTTGCCCGCACCCATCGCGGTGCCATGAGGCCGCCGCAGGTCGCCCGATATAATCCCGGGGCTTTGCTGCCCCCAGTGGGCGCAAAGATGCACCTCCGGTGCGCACGCCGGGGCTTCTTCCAGCCCCAGGCGCAAGTCCCAACTCATCAAGGAAACACATGACCGCCCTGAACAAGGCCGAAGTCGTCAAGACCCACGCCCGCGCTGCCAACGACACCGGCAGCCCCGAAGTCCAAGTCGCCCTGCTGACGGCCCGTATCAACGAGCTGACCCCGCACTTCAAGACCCATGCCAAGGATCACCACGGCCGCCGTGGCCTGCTTCGCATGGTCAACCGCCGCAAGAGCCTGCTGGCCTATCTCAAGGCCAAGGATGCTGATCGCTACACCGCCCTGATCGGCAAGCTCGGCCTGCGCAAGTAAGCCAAGAACCCACGAGACGCGCCTGAGTTAGTTTGACGCTAGCTCAGGCGCGTTTTTCTTCCGGAGCCGGCCAGTCGAATACGCGCTGTGTCATTCCTTAGGGGCTGGGCCTGCCCCTAGTTCCTAAGGAATGGCATCGTGTTCGCCTCCCGCCACTCCTCAACCCGAGAGAGAGCAAGCACATGAGCATCTTCAACAAAGCCACCAAGACCTTCCAATGGGGACAGCACCGCGTCACCCTGGAAACCGGCGAAATCGCCCGCCAGGCCACCGGCGCCGTGCTGGTGGACATCGAGGGCACCGTGGTCCTGGCCACCGTGGTCGCGTCCAAGAGCGCCAAGCCCGGTCAGGACTTCTTTCCCCTCACCGTCGACTACATCGAGAAGACCTATGCGGCCGGCAAGATCCCCGGCAGCTTCTTCAAGCGTGAAGCCAAGCCCAGCGAGCTGGAGACCCTGACCTCGCGCCTGATCGACCGTCCGATCCGCCCGCTGTTCCCTGAAGGCTTCTTCAACGAAGTGCACGTGGTCATCCACACGCTGTCGCTCAACCCCGAGGTCGACGCCGACATCGCGGCCATGATCGGCACCAGCGCCGCGCTGGCGGTTTCGGGCATTCCCTTCGCCGGTCCGATCGGCGCGGCCCGCGTGGGCTACATCCATGGCGAGTACGTGCTCAACCCTGGCCAGACGCAGCGCAAGGACTCGCTGCTCGACCTGGTGGTCGCGGGCACCGAAGCCGCCGTGCTGATGGTCGAGTCCGAGGCGCAACAGCTGCCCGAAGAGGTGATGCTGGGTGCGGTGGTGTTCGGCCACGACCAAGGCAAGGTGGCCATCGACGCCATCCACGAACTGGTGCGCGAAGCCGGCAAGCCGGCCTGGGACTGGCAGCCGCCGGCCAAGGACGAGCCGCTCATCGCGAAGGTCAACGCATTGGCCGAGGCCCGCCTGCGCGCCGCCTACCAGATTCGCAGCAAGCAGGCCCGCACGCAGGCGCTGCGCGAGGCCAATGCCGCCGTGCTCGACTCGCTCAAGGCCGAGGGCGTCGACTTCGACGCCGTGAAGATCGACGAGCTGCTGTTCAACATCGAAGCCGGCATCGTGCGTAGCCAGATCCTGGCTGGCGAGCCGCGCATCGATGGCCGCGACACCCGCACCGTGCGCCCGATCGAGATCCGCAACGGCGTGCTGCCGCGCACCCACGGCTCGGCCCTCTTCACCCGCGGCGAGACGCAGGCGCTGGTCGTGACCACGCTGGGCACCGAGCGCGACGCGCAGCGCATCGACGCGCTGGCCGGCGAGTTCGAAGACCGCTTCATGTTCCACTACAACATGCCTCCCTTCGCCACCGGCGAAGTCGGTCGCATGGGCTCGACCAAGCGCCGCGAGATCGGCCACGGCCGCCTGGCCAAGCGCGCCCTGGTGGCATGCCTGCCGACCAAGGAAGAATTCCCCTACACCATCCGCGTGGTGTCGGAGATCACCGAGTCCAACGGCTCGTCGTCCATGGCTTCGGTGTGCGGCGGCTGCCTGTCCATGATGGACGCGGGCGTGCCCATGAAGGCGCATGTCGCGGGCATCGCCATGGGCCTGATCAAGGAAGGCAACCGCTTCGCGGTGCTGACCGACATCCTGGGCGACGAGGACCACCTGGGCGACATGGACTTCAAGGTGGCCGGTACCACCAACGGCATCACCGCCCTGCAGATGGACATCAAGATCCAGGGCATCACCAAGGAAATCATGCAGGTCGCGCTGGCCCAGGCCAAGGAGGCGCGCATGCACATCCTGGGCAAGATGCAGGAAGCCATGGGTGAGGCCAAGACCGAGGTCAGCAACTTCGCGCCGCGCCTGTACACGATGAAGATCAACCCGGAGAAGATCCGCGACGTGATCGGCAAGGGCGGCGCCGTCATCCGCGCGCTGACCGAGGAGACCGGCACCCAGATCGACATCGCCGAAGACGGCACCATCACCATCGCCTCCACCGAGGCGGCCAAGGCCGAAGAGGCCAAGAAGCGCATCGAGCAGCTCACCGCCGTGATCGAGACCGGCAAGATCTACGAAGGCCCCATCACCAAGCTGCTCGACTTCGGAGCCCTGGTGAACCTGCTGCCTGGCAAGGACGGCCTGCTGCACATCAGCCAGATCGCCCACGAGCGCGTCGAGAAGGTGAGCGACTACCTGAGCGAAGGCCAGATGGTGCGCGTGAAGGTGCTCGAAACCGACGAGAAGGGGCGCGTGAAGCTGTCCATGAAGGCGCTGATCGAGCGGCCGGCGCGCGAAGGCTACGGGCAATCGCCTGCCCCGGCGTCCGAGCCGCAGGACCTCTGAACCACACTTCGCTTGGAAGGCCCGGCGGTGCCGGGCGAATCCGGCGCGCGAGAGACCATGAAAGTCGTTGAAATCAGCCAGTTCGGCGAGCCGCAGGTGCTGCGTCTCGCCGAGCGCCCCGATCCCGTCCCCGGAACCGGCGAGGTCCTGATTCGCGTGGGCGCCAGTGGGGTCAACCGCCCCGACGTGCTCCAGCGCAAGGGTCAGTACCCGGCGCCGCCCGGCGCGTCCGATCTTCCGGGGCTCGAGGTCGCCGGCGTCATCGTCGATGGCGATGCCCGGGCCATGGCCGCGGCCGGGCTAAAGCCGGGCGATCGTGTGTGCGCCCTGGTCGCCGGTGGCGGTTACGCGCAGCTGTGCGTGGCTCCGGTGGGCCAGTGCCTGCCGGTCCCGGCGGGCCTGTCCGACACCGAAGCCGCTTCGTTGCCCGAAACCTTCTTCACCGTCTGGAGCAATGTCTTCGACCGCGGCCGCCTGGCGGCCGGTGAGTCGCTGCTGGTGCAGGGCGGCACGAGCGGCATCGGGGTGACGGCCATCCAGATGGCCAAGGCGCGTGGCGCCACGGTGCTGGCCACCGCGGGCAGCGACGAGAAGTGCCAGGCCTGCCTGGCGCTGGGCGCGGACCACGCGATCAACTACCGCACGCAGGACTTCGGGGAGGAGGCCAGGCGCCTCACGCAGGGTGCCGGTGTGGACGTCATCCTCGACATGGTGGCCGGCAGCTATGTGGCTCGCGAAGTCGAGTGCCTGGCCGAGGACGGGCGGCTGGTGATCATCGCGGTGCAGGGCGGCACGCGGGCCGAGTTCAATGCCGGCCTGGTGTTGCGTCGCCGGCTCCACCTCACGGGCTCGACCCTTCGGCCGAGGCCGGTGGCGTTCAAGTCGGCCATCGCCGCCTCACTGCGCACCGAAGTCTGGCCGCTGATCGAGTCGGGCCGCATCCGGCCGGTGATCCACCGCACCTTCGAGGCGGCGCAGGCGGCCCAGGCCCATGAGTTGATGGAATCGAACCAGCACATCGGCAAGATCGTGCTGACCTGGTGAACAAGCGAGAGACATGAAGCAGAAACTGATCGCCGGCAACTGGAAGATGAACGGCAGCATCGAGGCCAATGACGCGTTGGTGCGTGCGGTGGTCGCGGGCTTGGCCGAAAGCCGATGCCTCGCGGCCGTGTGCGTGCCTGCGCCTTACCTGGCGCAGGTGCAGGTGCTGCGCCACGGCAGCCGGCTCGAGCTGGGGGCGCAGGACTTGTCCGCCCACGAGCAGGGCGCCTACACCGGCGAGGTGTCGGCCGCCATGCTCAAGGAGTTCGGCGTGCGCTACGTGATCGTCGGCCACTCGGAACGACGCCAGTACCACGGCGAAACCGACGACCTGGTGGCGGAGAAGGCCCGGATCGCGCTTGCCCATGGCATCACGCCCATCGTCTGCCTGGGCGAGACGATGGCCGAGCGCGAGGCGGGCCAGACCGAAGCCGTGGTCAAGCGCCAGCTGGCGGCCGTCATTCACACCAACGGCCACTGCATCAGCGAGATCGCGGTCGCGTACGAGCCCGTGTGGGCGATCGGCACGGGCAAGACCGCCACACCCGAGCAAGCCCAGCAGGTGCATGCCGTGCTGCGGGCTCAACTGCATGCGGCCACCCCTCAAAGCGACCGTGTCCACATCCTCTACGGTGGGAGCATGAATGCGGCCAACGCGCGGTCGCTGCTGTCCCAGCCGGACATCGACGGCGGCCTCATCGGCGGCGCGTCGCTCAAGTCCGCCGATTTCCTGCAGATCATCAGCGCGGCCAGCGCCGCCTGAGCCTTGCGCAGAACCCGGAGTCTTTTTCCATGAACTTCTTTTTCACCGCCATCCTCACGCTCCAGCTGCTGAGCGCGCTGGCCATGATCGGCCTCATCCTCGTGCAGCACGGCAAGGGCGCCGACATGGGCGCCGCCTTCGGCAGCGGGGGCTCGGGCAGCCTGTTCGGTGCGACCGGCAGCGCGAACTTCCTGTCGCGCACCACGGCCGTCCTGGCGACCGTGTTTTTCCTGTGCACGCTGGGCCTGGCCTACTTTGGTGGCGCACGGCCGGCCGACTCGGGAAGCGTGCTCGAGCGGCGCGCGGTGCAGCAGCAGCCGGTGCAGCCGGCGCCGGCAGTGCCGCCCACGGGCGCCAACCAGATCCCGGGCAATACCACCCCGTCGCAGCCGCCGGCCGCCCCCACGGGCGTGCCGTCTCCGGCGCCGACCGGCGCGGGCCAGATCCCGACCCGCTGAGTTCATTTATTTCTGGTGCCTGCCCTCGGGAGGCACTCCGGTTTCAGGGTAAACTCTGAGGCTGCCCGGTAAGGCTAGTATCCAACAGCACCTCAAGCTGACCGGGCAGTTCAAAACTGCCGTCGTGGTGAAATTGGTAGACACGCTATCTTGAGGGGGTAGTGGCGAAAGCTGTGCGAGTTCGAGTCTCGCCGACGGCACCATCAAAAAGAGTCACTGGTCAGGCCCAGTGGCTCGAAGCGGTGATCCAGGCCCAAGATGAACCTCGAACAATACCTTCCCATCCTTTTGTTCATCCTGGTGGGTATTGGGGTTGGGGTCGTGCCGCAAGTGCTCGGCCACGTCTTTGCCCGGGGCGCCGGGTTCCACAAGCCTGATCCTGCCAAGAATGCCGCCTACGAGTGCGGCTTCGATGCCTTCGAGGACGCGCGCATGAAGTTCGACGTGCGTTACTACCTCGTTGCCATCCTGTTCATCCTGTTCGACCTGGAAATCGCGTTCCTGTTTCCGTGGGCCGTGGCGCTCACCGACATCGGGCCGACGGGCTTCTGGGCCATGATGGTTTTCCTTCTCATCCTGGTCGTGGGCTTCGTCTACGAGTGGAAGAAGGGCGCCCTCGACTGGGAATAAGAGCCGGCCCCCGCGGCTGGCCTGAAAGACATCTCTCCATGGCAGACCAAGGCATTTCCGAAAAAGGATTCGTGACCACCACGGTGGACACGGTCGTCAACTGGGCCAAGACCGGCTCGCTGTGGCCGATGACCTTCGGCCTGGCGTGCTGCGCGGTCGAGATGATGCATGCGGGCGCCGCCCGCTACGACATCGACCGTTTCGGCATGTTGTTCCGTCCCAGCCCGCGCCAGTCCGACCTGATGATCGTGGCCGGCACGCTGTGCAACAAGATGGCTCCGGCGCTGCGCCGCGTATACGACCAGATGCCCGAGCCGCGCTGGGTGCTCTCCATGGGCAGTTGTGCCAATGGCGGCGGCTACTACCACTACAGCTACTCGGTCGTGCGCGGTTGCGATCGCATCGTTCCGGTAGATGTCTATGTGCCGGGCTGTCCGCCCACGGCCGAGGCCTTGCTGTACGGAATCATCCAGCTGCAGCAGAAGATCCGCCGCACACAGACGATTGCCAGAGCATGACGGCCCCCCCCCGAAGCGGCCTCCGGCCGCGTCCCCCCCAGGGGGGCGCAACCAGCGGCCGGGCCAAGCCCGTTCCGCGGTTGCCGCTTGAGGGGGCAGCGCCTGCGGCGGCTGCCTGCGTGCTCGGCGGCCATGTTCCTCGTCGATTTCGTCCCGGATCCATCGTATGACTCCCAACACTTCGTTTGCTGTGGACCCCGTGGCCTTGCGCGGCTCGGTGACCGACGCGCTGGGGCCGCTGGCCAGGCGTGTCGAGCTGGCGCTGGGCGAGGTGACGGTCACTGTCGCGGCGGCCGACTACCTGCAGGCCGCGCGCACGCTGCGTGACGCGCCGGGTTGCCAGTTCGAGCAGCTGATCGACCTGTGCGGCGTCGACTACTCCGACTACCGCATCGGGGGCTGGGACGGCCCACGCTATGCGGTGGTCGTGCACCTGCTGTCCATCAGCCTGAACCAGCGCGTTCGCCTCAAGGTCTTCGCGCCGGACGACGACCTGCCGGTCGTCGATTCGGTGAATGGCCTGTGGAGTGCCGCCAACTGGTTCGAGCGCGAGGCCTTCGACCTGTTCGGCATCGTGTTCGAGGGGCACGACGACCTGCGCCGCATCCTCACCGATTACGGCTTCATCGGCCATCCGTTCCGCAAGGACTTCCCCGTCTCCGGCGAAGTCGAGATGCGCTACGACCCCGAGCGCCAGCGCGTGATCTACCAGCCGGTGACCATCGAGCCGCGCGAGATCACTCCCCGCGTGATCCGCGAGGACCACTACGGCAAGCTCTGATTGGCGTCCATGGCAGAAATCAAGAACTACACCCTGAACTTCGGTCCGCAGCACCCGGCGGCGCACGGCGTGCTGCGCCTGGTGCTCGAGCTCGATGGCGAGGTGATCCAGCGCGCCGATCCGCACATCGGGCTGCTGCACCGCGCCACCGAGAAGCTGGCCGAGACCAAGACCTACATCCAGTCGCTGCCCTACATGGACCGGCTGGATTACGTCTCGATGATGTGCAACGAGCACGCCTACTGCCTGGCCATCGAGAAGTTGCTGGGCCTCGAGGTGCCGGTGCGCGCCCAGTACATCCGCGTCATGTTCGCCGAGATCACGCGCCTGATGAACCACCTGCTGTGGCTCGGCGCGCACGGCCTGGACATCGGCGCGATGAACATGCTGATCTACTGCTTCCGCGAGCGGGAAGACCTGTTCGACATGTACGAGGCGGTGTCGGGTGCGCGCATGCACGCGGCCTATTTCCGCCCGGGCGGTGTCTATCGCGACCTGCCCGACAGCATGCCGCAGTACAAGGTGAGCAAGATCAAGAACGAGCGGGCCATCCGGCAGCTCAATGAGAACCGCCAAGGCTCGCTGCTCGATTTCATTGACGACTTCGTGCGCCGCTTCCCCGGCTACGTCGACGAGTACGAGACCCTGCTGACCGACAACCGCATCTGGAAGCAGCGCACCGTGGGCATCGGCGTGGTCGAGGCCGACCGGGCCATCAACCTGGGCTTCACGGGCCCCATGCTGCGCGGCAGCGGCGTGGCCTGGGACCTGCGCAAGCAGCAGCCCTACGAGGTCTACGATCGCATGGACTTCGACATCCCGGTCGGCAAGACCGGGGACTGCTACGACCGCTACCTGGTGCGGGTGCAGGAGATGCGCGAGTCCAACCGCATCATCAAGCAGTGCGTGGACTGGCTGCGCGCCAACCCCGGCCCGGTGATCACCGACAACCACAAGGTGGCCCCACCCGATCGCGAGTCGATGAAGGCCAACATGGAGGAGTTGATCCACCACTTCAAGCTGTTCACCGAGGGCTTTCGCGTGCCCGAGGGCGAAGCTTATGCGGCGGTGGAGCACCCCAAGGGCGAGTTCGGCATCTACATCGTCAGCGATGGCGCCAACAAGCCCTACCGCCTGAAGATCCGCGCGCCCGGCTTCCCGCACCTGGCGTCCATGGACGAGATGTCGCGCGGCCACATGATCGCCGACGCGGTTGCCGTCATCGGGACGATGGACATCGTCTTCGGTGAAATTGATCGATGACCCCCCCGAAGCGCCTTCGGCGCCTCCCCCCGAGGGGGGCGCAACCAGCGGCCCGGCAATGCCGGTTCCGCGGTTGCCGCTGGATGGGCCTGCCGCTGAGCGGTGGCCTCGCGCAGCCCTCTTTGGAGAACGTAATTGGCTGACGAGTCATTTTTCATTTCCGAGGCTACCCGTGCCCGCTTCGATCGGGAGGTGGCCAAGTACCCGCCCGAGCAGAAGCAATCGGCCGTGATGGCCTGCCTGGCCATCGTGCAGCAGGAGCAGGGCCACGTGTCGCCCGAGGCCGAGAAGGCCATCGCGGCCTATCTGAACCTGCCGGCGATCGCGGTGCACGAGGTCACCACCTTCTACAACATGTACAACCAGGCTCCGGTCGGCCGCTACAAGTTCAACGTGTGCACCAACCTGCCGTGCCAGCTGCGAGGCGGCGGGCATGCGTTGCACCACCTGGAGCAGCGCCTGGGCGTGCCCATGGGCGGCACCACGGGCGATGGGCTGTTCACGCTGCAGCAGTCCGAGTGCCTGGGCGCCTGCGCCGACGCGCCGGTGATGCTGGTCAACGACCGCACCATGTGCAGCTTCATGAGCGACGACAAGCTCGACCAGCTCGTCGAAGGCCTGAAACAGGCGGAGCAAGCCCGATGAACGCGCAACACGTGCTGGCGCAATTCCAGGCGACCGGGGTGCAGACCTGCTTCCATGGCCGCCACATCGAGCCGCAGATCTACGCCGGCCTGGACGGCACCAACTGGCGACTGCGCGACTATGAAGCGCGCGATGGGTACAAGGCGCTGCGCAAGATCCTCGGCGAGGGGCTGACGCAGGACCAGGTGATCGCCACCGTGAAGGAATCGGCCTTGCGCGGCCGGGGTGGCGCGGGCTTTCCCACCGGCCTCAAGTGGAGCTTCATGCCCCGGCAGTTCCCCGGGCAGAAGTACCTGGTGTGCAACTCCGACGAGGGCGAGCCCGGCACCTGCAAGGACCGGGACATCCTGCACTACAACCCGCACATCGTCATCGAGGGCATGATCATCGCGGCTTACGCGATGGGCATCTCGGTCGGGTACAACTACATCCACGGCGAGATCTTCCAGACCTACGACCGCTTCGAAGAGGCGCTCGAGGAGGCCAGGGCCGCCGGGTACCTGGGCCACCAGATCCTGGGTTCGAACTTCAGCTTCCAGCTGCACGCTCACCACGGCTTCGGCGCCTACATCTGCGGCGAAGAAACGGCGCTGCTCGAATCGCTGGAAGGCAAGAAGGGCCAGCCTCGCTTCAAGCCGCCGTTCCCGGCGAGCTTCGGCCTGTACGGCAAGCCCACCACCATCAACAACACCGAAACGTTCGCGGCGGTGCCCTGGATCATCCGCCACGGCGGCCAGGCCTACCTCGAGTGCGGAAAGCCGAACAACGGCGGCACGAAGATCTTCTCGGTCTCGGGTGACGTCGAGCTGCCGGGCAACTACGAGGTGCCGCTGGGCACCCCCTTCTCCAAGCTGCTCGAGTTGTGCGGCGGCGTGCGCGGCGGGCGCAGGCTCAAGGCGGTGATTCCGGGCGGGTCCTCCGCGCCGGTGCTGCCGGCCGACCTCATGATGCAGTGCACGATGGACTACGACTCCATCGCCAAGGCCGGCTCCATGCTCGGCTCGGGCGCCGTGATCGTGATGGACGAGACCCGCGACATGGTCGAGAGCCTGCTGCGTCTGTCCTACTTCTACATGCACGAATCCTGTGGCCAGTGCACGCCCTGCCGCGAAGGCACAGGCTGGCTCTGGCGCGTGATCGACCGCATCCAGAACGGCCACGGCAAGCCGTCCGACATCGACCTGCTCAACTCGGTGGCCGACAACATCCAGGGCCGCACCATCTGCGCCCTCGGGGATGCCGCGGCGATGCCGGTGCGGGCCATGATCAAGCACTTCAGGCACGAGTTCGAGGCCAAGATCGCGCGCCCGAACCTGCCGACCTCCGATGGACGAGTCCCCGTGCCCGCAGGCGCGCGTGGCTGAGAAGCTGACCGGAAGCACAGCACACATGGTTGAAATCGAACTCGACGGAAAGAAGGTGCAGGTCGCCGAAGGCAGCATGGTCATGCATGCGGCCGAGAAGGCGGACACCTACATCCCCCATTTCTGCTACCACAAGAAGCTCAGCATCGCGGCCAACTGCCGCATGTGCCTGGTCGACGTGGAGAAGGCGCCCAAGCCCATGCCGGCCTGCGCCACGCCGGTGACCAACGGCATGATCGTGCGCACCCGCAGCGACAAGGCCGTGAAGGCCCAGCAGTCGGTGATGGAGTTCCTGCTGATCAACCATCCGCTGGACTGCCCCATCTGCGACCAGGGCGGCGAATGCCAGCTGCAGGACCTGGCCGTCGGCTACGGCGCCGCCAGCTCGCGCTACGAGGAAGAAAAGCGCGTCGTGCTGCACAAGGACGTGGGCCCGCTCATCTCCATGGAGGAAATGAGCCGCTGCATCCACTGCACCCGCTGCGTGCGCTTCGGCCAGGAGGTGGCCGGCGTCATGGAGCTGGGCATGATCCACCGTGGCGAACATTCGGAGATCACCACCGTGCTGGGTGACACGGTCGATTCCGAGGTCTCCGGCAACATGATCGACCTGTGCCCGGTCGGTGCCCTGACCAGCAAGCCGTTCCGCTACAGCGCCCGCAACTGGGAGCTGTCGCGGCGCAAGAGCGTGAGCCCGCACGATTCCACCGGTGCCAACCTGATCGTGCAGGTCAAGAACCAGAAAGTCATGCGCGTGCTGCCGCTCGAGAACGAGTCGGTCAACGAGTGCTGGCTGGCCGATCGCGACCGCTTCTCCTACGAGGCCCTCGATTCCGGTGAGCGGCTCACCGCGCCCATGCTCAAGCAGGGTGGCGCCTGGAAAACGGTGGACTGGCAGACCGCGCTCGAATACGTGGCCAACGGCCTCAAGCAGATCAAGGCCGACCACGGCGCCGAGCGCATCGGTGCCCTGGTGAGCCCGCACAGCACCGTCGAGGAGCTGTTCCTCGCCCGGCAACTGGTGCAGGGCCTGGGCAGCGACAACATCGACCATCGCCTGCGCCACGCGCAATTCACGGCCGGCGAGGGCGTGCGCTGGCTGGGCATGCGCATCGCCGACCTGTCCAACCTGCAGCGCGTGCTGGTGGTGGGCTCCAACCTGCGCAAGGACCACCCGCTGTTCTCGCTGCGCATCCGCGCCGCCACCCGCCGGGGTGCGCAGGTCAGCGTGCTGCATGACGAGGACCACGACTGGGCCATGGTGCTGCAGTCCAAGGCCGTCGTGCCGGCTGCCCAGTGGGCCCGGGCGTTGGCTGGCGTGGCGCGTGCCGTCGCCGACCAGAAGGGCGTGCAGGCTCCGGCGTCCGTGGGTGACGCCAACTCCGACGTGCAGGGCGAGACCTGGGCGGCGATGGCGCGCTCCCTGCTGTCGGGCGAGCGCAAGGCCATCCTCCTGGGTAACGCCGCCGCGCACCATGCGCGTGCCTCGTCGCTGCTGGCCCTGGCCAACTGGATTGGCGAGCAGACGGGCGCCGCCGTCGGCTACCTGACCGAGGCCGCCAACACCGTCGGCGCCCAGCTGGTCGGCGCGATGCCGCGAGCCGGTGGGCTGAACGCCTCGCAGATGCTGAATGAAGGTGCGCTCAAGGCGGCCCTCCTGCTCAACACCGAGCCCGCGTACGACGCCGCCGGTGGCACCCGCGCCGCCGCGGCCCTGGGCAAGGCCGAGATGGTGGTCACGCTCAGTCCCTTCCGGTGCAACCTCGACATCAGCGACGTGCTGCTGCCGATCTCGCCCTTCAGCGAAACCCCGGGCACCTTCGTCAACGCCGAAGGGCGGGTGCAAAGCTTCCACGCGGTGGCCAAGCCCCTGGGCGAAACGCGCCCGGGCTGGAAGGTGCTGCGCGTGCTGGGCAACATGCTGGGCCTGCCGGGCTTCGACTACGAGTCGGCGCAGGACGTGCTGGTCGCCGCCCGCGGGGCGCAGCACGTGGCCGAAGGCTTCGTGCAGGGCGAACTGCTGGACAACCGGACGACCGCGCCGATCGACCTGTCCGAGCTGGCCGGCCGCCCGGCGCGCGCCTCGATCTACCAACTCGACAGCATCGTGCGCCGCGCCCCGTCGCTGCAGCTCACGGCCGACGCCCGCATGGCACGCGCCACCGAGGGAGAGCCGGCATGATCGACGCCTTCTACGGCTACGGACAAGGCCTGATTGGCGCGCCGTGGTGGAGCACCATGGGCTGGCCCGTGGTCTGGACCCTGATCAAGATCGTGGCGGTGGTGCTGCCCCTGATGGGCGCCGTGGCCTACCTCACCTTGTGGGAACGCAAGGCGATCGGCTTCACCCAGATCCGCCTGGGCCCCAACCGCATCGGGCCGCTCGGCCTGCTGCAGCCCATCGCCGACGCGGTCAAGCTCCTGACCAAGGAAATCATCATCCCCACGGCGGCGAACCGGGGTTTGTTCCTGCTGGGTCCGATCATGACCATCATGCCGGCGCTGGCGGCCTGGGCGGTCATCCCGTTCGGCCCTGAACAGGCGCTGGCCAACATCAATGCCGGGCTGCTGTTCCTGCTGGCCATCACCTCGCTCGAGGTGTACGGCGTGATCATCGCGGGCTGGGCCTCGAACTCCAAGTACGCCTTCCTGGGTGCGCTGCGCGCGTCGGCCCAGATGGTGAGCTACGAGATCGCCATGGGCTTCTGCATGGTGGTCGTGCTGATGGTGTCCGGCACGCTCAACATGACCGGCATCGTGCTGGGCCAGGATCGTGGCTATTTCGCGGGCATGGGCCTGAACTTCCTGTCCTGGAACTGGTTGCCGCTGCTGCCGATCTTCGTGGTGTATTTCATCTCCGGCCTGGCCGAGACCAACCGCCACCCCTTCGACGTGGTCGAGGGCGAATCGGAGATCGTGGCCGGCCACATGATCGAGTACTCGGGCATGAGCTTCGCCATGTTCTTCCTGGCCGAGTACGCCAACATGTGGCTGGTCTCCATCCTGGCCGTGGTGCTGTTCCTGGGCGGCTGGTTGCCCCCGATCGACGCGCCCGTGCTCAATGCCATTCCCGGCTGGATCTGGCTGGGCATCAAGACCTTCATGGTGGTGACCATGTTCCTGTGGGTGCGTTCCACGTTCCCGCGCTACCGCTACGACCAGATCATGCGCCTGGGCTGGAAGATCTTCATTCCGGTGACGCTGGTCTGGCTGGTGGTGGTCGGAATCTGGATGCAGACCCCCTACAACATCTGGAAGTGACATGTCGACTCAGACGATCGAAAAGAAGTCGGCGTTCTCGGTAAAGGACTTCCTCTCCAGCTTCATGCTGGTGGAGTTGTTCAAAGGCATGGCGATCACCGGCAAGTACGCCTTCAGCCGCAAGATCACCGTGCAGTTCCCCGAGGAGAAGACGCCGCTCAGCCCGCGTTTCCGCGGGCTGCATGCGCTGCGCCGCTACGACAACGGCGAGGAACGCTGCATCGCCTGCAAGCTGTGCGAGGCCGTGTGCCCGGCCCTGGCGATCACCATCGAGTCGGACCAGCGCGCCGACGGCACCCGCCGCACCACGCGCTACGACATCGACCTGACCAAGTGCATCTTCTGCGGCTTCTGTGAAGAGAGCTGCCCGGTCGATTCCATCGTCGAGACGCACATCCTCGAGTACCACGGGGAAAAGCGCGGCGACCTGTACTTCACCAAGGAGATGCTGCTGGCCGTGGGCGACCGCTACGAGAAAGACATCGCCGCAGCGAAGGCCGCGGACGCCAAGTACCGCTGAGAAGCTTCCGAGCCTCCGACCAAGCAGAACGACATGGACCTCAAGACCGGTTTCTTCTATCTCTTCTCCGCGGTGCTGCTGTTCGCCGCGTTCCGGGTGATCACCGCCCGCAACCCGGTCTACGCCGCGCTGTACCTGGTGCTCGCGTTCTCCCAGGCCGCCGCCGTCTGGCTGCTGCTGCGTGCCGAGTTCCTGGCGATCACCCTGGTGCTGGTGTACGTGGGGGCGGTGATGGTGCTGTTCCTGTTCGTGGTGATGATGCTGGACATCGACGTCAACCGGCTTCGCAGCAACTTCTGGAAGCACTTTCCGCTGGCCGGCTTCATCGGCGTGTTGATCGCGCTGGAGATGGCCGCGGTGCTGATGGGAGGCTTCAGGGTCGGCGAGGAAACCCGACTCGCCGCTGGTGCCGCGGCGGCCGCCGACCCCGACTATTCGAACACCCGTGAGCTGGGCAAGCTGCTCTACGCCGACTACCTGTACCCGCTGCAGGTGGCCGCCGCGATCCTGCTCGTCGCCATGATCGCGGCCATCGCGCTGACGCTGCGGCAACGCAAGGACACCCGACGCTTCGATCCCTCGGAGGCGGTGCGCGTGAAGGCCGGCGACCGCCTGCGCATCGTCAAGATGCCGCCCACCACCGCGGCGCCCGCGCCCGCTCCCGCGGCTGCTGTCGAACCCGGCAAGGGAGGTGCCCAGGCATGAGCGTCACACTCGGTCATTACCTGTCGCTGGGCGGCATCCTGTTCGCGCTGTCGGTCGTGGGCATCTTCATGAACCGGCGCAACCTGATCGTGCTGCTCATGGCCATCGAGCTCATGTTGCTGGCCGTGAACATGAACTTCGTCGCCTTCTCCCACTACCTGGGCGACATGCACGGCCAGGTCTTCGTGTTCTTCATCCTCACGGTGGCGGCGGCCGAGTCGGCCATCGGCCTGGCCATCCTGGTGCTGCTGTTCCGCAACAAGTCGAACATCAACGTCGAAGAACTGAACGCGCTCAAGGGCTGAGAAGCCGAGCCGAGCAACAACAAGAACCCCATGAGTCAGACCCTCTCTGCATCGACCCTGCTCGCCATACCGCTGGCCCCGCTGGCGGGCTCGCTGTTGGCCGGCATCTTCGGCACCACCTTCGGCGGCGGCTGGCTGGGCCGCCGGGGTGCGCACACGCTCACCATCCTGGGCGTGCTCGTGTCCTTCGTGCTGTCGGCCATGACGCTGTGGAGCGTGGCCATGGACGGCGCGCGCTTCAACGACACCATCTACACCTGGATGACGATCGGCGAGCTGCGCATGGAGGTCGGCTTCCTGGTGGATGGGCTCACGGCCATGATGATGTGCGTGGTGACCTTCGTGTCGCTGATGGTGCACATCTACACCATCGGCTACATGGCCGAGGACGAGGGCTACAACCGCTTCTTCGCCTACATCTCGCTCTTCACCTTCTCCATGCTGATGCTGGTGATGAGCAACAACTTCCTGCAGCTGTTCTTCGGCTGGGAGGCGGTGGGCCTGGTCTCCTACCTGCTGATCGGCTTCTGGTTCAACAAGCCCACCGCGATCTTCGCCAACATGAAGGCCTTCCTGGTCAACCGGGTGGGCGACTTCGGGTTCATCCTGGGCATCGGCCTCATCGTCGCCTACGCCGGCACGCTCGACTACGCCGAGACCTTCGCCCGCGTGCCCGAGCTGGCCAGCCAGGGCTTCCCCGGCACCGACTGGATGCTGATCACGGTGATCTGCATCTGCCTCTTCATCGGTGCCATGGGCAAGAGCGCGCAATTCCCGCTGCATGTGTGGCTGCCCGATTCCATGGAAGGCCCCACGCCCATCTCGGCGCTGATCCACGCAGCCACCATGGTGACGGCCGGCATCTTCATGGTGGCGCGCATGTCGCCGCTGTTCGAGCAGAGCGACACGGCGCTGTCGTTCGTGCTGGTGATCGGCGCGATCACGGCCTTGTTCATGGGCTTCCTCGGCATCATCCAGAACGACATCAAGCGCGTGGTCGCCTACTCCACGCTGTCGCAGCTGGGGTACATGACCGTGGCGCTGGGCGTGTCGGCCTACTCGGTCGCGGTGTTCCACCTGATGACGCATGCCTTCTTCAAGGCGCTGCTGTTCCTGGGGGCCGGCTCGGTGATCATCGGCATGCACCACAACCAGGACATCCGCTACATGGGCGGGCTGCGCAAGTACATGCCCATCACCTGGCTGACCTCGCTGGTGGGCTCGCTCGCGCTGATCGGCACGCCGTTCTTCTCGGGCTTCTACTCCAAGGACTCGATCATCGAGGCCGCTCACCTGAGCAACCTGTGGGGTGCGCAGTTCGCCTACTTCGCGGTGATGGCCGGCGTGTTCGTCACGGCGTTCTATTCGTTCCGCATGTACTTCCTGGTCTTCCACGGCAAGGAGCGCTACGACCAGAACCCCGACGCCCACCATGCGCACTTCTCCGATGAAGAGCCCGATGTCTCCGCGCATGGCGACCCGGTTCACCACGACGACCATGGCCACGACAAGCCGCATGAATCGCCCGGCGTGGTGACGCTGCCACTGGTGATGCTGGCCATTCCGTCGGTCGTGATCGGCTTCCTGACCATGGGGCCGATGCTGTTCGGCGACTTCCTCAAGGACGCCATCGCGGTCGATGCTGCCCGCCATCCGGCGATGGCGCGCCTGGCGGAGATCTGGCACGGCCCGGTAGCCATGGCGCTGCACGGCTTCCAGACGCCGGTGTTCTGGCTGGCCGCGGCCGGCGTGGCGCTGGCGGGGTACATGTACCTGGTCAACCCGGCGCTGCCGGCGGCGATCAAGGCCCGGTCCGGGCTGGTCTACAAGCTCCTGGACAACAAGTACTACATGGACTGGATCAACGAGCAGATCATCGCCCGTGCCGCGCGCGGATTGGGCATCGCACTGTGGAAGGGCGGGGACCAGGCCATCATCGATGGCGCGGCCGTCAACGGCAGTGCCCGCGTGGTCGGCATGTTCGCCGCTGTGGCACGCCGGCTGCAGACCGGCTTTCTGTATCACTACGCGCTGGCCATGATCGTGGGGCTGTTCGTGCTCCTGACCTGGTTCGTCGAGCCCTGGTCGATGTGGCTGGGCCGATAGGAGAAGAAGAAAAATGGGTTTTCTAAGCCTTGCGATCTGGACGCCGATCGCATTCGGTAGCCTGCTGCTCGCCATGGGCCGCGAGGAGCAGGCTCGCACCGTGCGCTGGATCGCGCTGATCGGCGCCATCATCAGCCTGCTCGTCACGCTGCCGCTCTACACCGGCTTCGACCCCGGCACCGCGCAGATGCAGTTCGTCGAGCGCTCCTCCTGGATCCCGCGCTTCGACATCAACTACCTGCTCGGCGTGGACGGCCTGTCGCTGTGGTTCGTGCTGCTCACGGCCTTCATCACGCTGATCGTCGTGATCTCCGCCTGGGAGGCGATCACCGAGCGCGTCAACCAGTACATGGGCGCGTTCCTGATCCTGTCGGGGCTGATGATCGGCGTCTTCAGCGCGCTCGACGCGATGCTGTTCTTCGTCTTCTTCGAGGCCACGCTGATCCCGATGTACCTGATCATCGGCATCTGGGGCGGTCCACGGAAGATTTACGCCGCCTTCAAGTTCTTCCTCTACACCTTGCTCGGCTCGCTGCTGATGCTGGTGGCGCTGGTGTACCTGTACTGGGCCTCCGGCGGCAGCTTCGACATCCTCGAGTGGCACCGCCTGCCGCTGCCGGCCAACGTGCAGACGCTGCTGTTCTTCGCATTCTTCGCGGCCTTCGCGGTCAAGGTGCCGATGTGGCCGGTGCACACCTGGCTGCCCGACGTGCACGTGGAGGCGCCCACCGGCGGGTCGGCCGTGCTGGCCGCGATCATGCTGAAGCTGGGTGCCTACGGCTTCCTGCGCTTTTCCATGCCGATCGCGCCCGATGCCTCGCGCGAATGGGCCTGGCTGATGATCGCCCTGTCGATCATCGCCGTGATCTACGTCGGCCTGGTGGCGCTGGTGCAGCAGGACATGAAGAAGCTGGTGGCCTATTCGTCGGTGGCGCACATGGGGTTCGTGACCCTGGGCTTCTTCATCTTCAATCCGCTGGGCGTCGCCGGCGGCCTGGTGCAGATGATCGCGCACGGCTTCGTGTCGGGCGCCATGTTCCTGGTGATCGGCGTGCTGTATGACCGGGTCCACTCACGCGAGATCGCCAGCTACGGCGGGGTGGTCAACACCATGCCCAACTTCACCGCTTTCGCGCTGCTGTTCGCCATGGCCAACTGCGGCCTGCCGGCCACCGCCGGTTTCGTCGGCGAGTGGATGGTCATCCTGGGCGCCACCCAGGCGCACTTCGGCCTCGGGCTCGCGGCCGCGACCGCGCTGATCTTCGGCGCCGCCTACACGCTGTGGATGTTCAAGCGCGTCTATCTCGGCCCCGTGGCCAACGACGACGTACGCAACCTCACCGACATCAATCCGCGTGAATTCCTCATGCTGGGCATGCTGGCCATCGCGGTGCTGTTCATGGGCATCTATCCCAAGCCCTTCACCGACGTGATGGACGTGTCGGTGGCCGAGTTCCTGCGGCACGTGGCCAACTCCAAGCTCTGACCGGGCCAGGTGCAATCCCTATGCTAGATACCCTCAGTCTCTACGTCGCCGCGCCAGAAATCCTGCTGCTGGTCATGAGCTGCGCCATCGCGCTGATCGACCTCGGGGTGCAGACGCGCCTGCGCAACCTCACCTATGGCCTCACGGTGGCCACGCTGGTGGGGGTCACCTGGCTGTGCGTCGAGTTCGCGCTCGAAGGCCAGACCATCTACGCCTTCGGCGGCATGGTGGTGAGCGATCCGCTGGGCAACTGGCTGAAGGCGTTCGCCGCCGTGGCCGTGCTGGTGACGCTGGTCTACGGCCGCCCCTATGCGGCCGACCGGGACATGCTGCGTGGCGGCGAGCTGTTCACGCTGTCGCTGTTCTCGCTGCTGGGCATGTTCGTCATGATTTCCGGCAGCAACTTCCTGGTCATCTACCTCGGCCTGGAACTGCTCACCTTGTCGAGCTATGCCCTGGTCGCCTTGCGCCGCGACAACGCCAATGCCACCGAAGCCGCCATGAAGTACTTCGTGCTCGGCGCCATGGCGTCGGGCTTCCTGCTCTACGGGCTGTCCATGCTCTATGGCGCCACCGGTTCGCTCGACCTGGACCAGGTGTTCCAGGCCATCGCCAGCGGCCGCATCCGCCACGAGGTGCTGGTCTTCGGGCTGGTGTTCATCGTCGCGGGGCTCGCGTTCAAGCTGGGTGCGGTGCCGTTCCACATGTGGGTGCCCGACGTCTACCAGGGAGCGCCAACCGCCGTCACGCTGCTGATCGGCTCGGCCCCCGAACTGGCGGCCTTTGCCATCGCCATCCGCCTGCTGGTGGAGGGCATGATGCCGCTGGCCATCGACTGGCAGCAGATGCTGATCGTGCTCGCCGTGGGCTCCCTGCTCGTCGGCAACCTCGCGGCGATCGCCCAGACCAACCTCAAGCGCATGCTGGCCTATTCGACCATCGCGCAAATGGGCTTCGTGATCCTGGGCCTGGCCACGGGCTTCGTGAACGGCAGCACCGCCAACGCGCAGTACGCGTACAGCGCGTCGATGTTCTACGTGGTCACCTACGTGCTGACCACCCTGGCCACCTTCGGCGTCATCCTGCTGCTGGCCCGCGAGGGCTTCGAGAGCGAGGAGATCAGCGATCTGTCGGGCCTGAACCAGCGCAGCCCGCTCTACGCCGGAATCATGGCCGTGTGCATGTTCTCGCTGGCCGGGGTGCCGCCGCTGGTCGGCTTCTACGCCAAGCTCACGGTGCTGCAGGCCCTGGTGGCCTCGGGCCAGGCCTTCCACATTGGGCTGGCGGTGGTGGCGGTGATGCTGTCGCTGATCGGCGCGTTCTACTACCTGCGCGTGGTCAAGGTCATGTACTTCGATGCGCCGCTCACCGCCACCACCGTGTCGGCCCCCGCCGACGTCCGGGCGGTGCTCACGTTGAATGGTGCCTTGGTCCTGATCCTGGGCATCCTCCCCGGCGGCTTGATGGCCTTGTGCGCGGACGCGGTCCTGCGCACGCTGGCCGGCTGACCGGCGCGGAGGGCTTCGGACGTGTCGCAGAGCGCGGCGATCTGGCTGGTGATTGTGCTGGCGTTGGCGGCGGCCAACCTGCCGTTCGTCACACAGCGGCTGTTCGGCCTGTTCCCGCTGCGCCGGCCCAAGGGCCTGGCGCTGCGCCTGCTCGAGCTGGTGGTGCTGTACTTCGTGGTCGGTGCCGTGGGGCTGCTGCTGGAGCGCCGCGCCGGCCAGATCGCGCCGCAGGGGTGGGAGTTCTATGCCATCACCGGCGCCCTGTTCCTCACCCTGGCCTTCCCCGGCTTCGTCTGGCGCTATCTCTTCAAGCACCGGCATGGACCCCGCGAAACCGGCTGACCCCCATCTGGTCGAGCACACCCTGCAGCAGGACGAACTGCTGCGCGGCCGCTTCCTGCACGTGGTGCGCGACACGGTGCGCCTGCCCGACGGATCGCAGGCCACGCGCGAGTACGTCGTGCATCCTGGCGCGGTCATGGTCATTCCGCTGCTCGACGATGGCCGGCTGGTGATGGAGCGCCAGTGGCGCCATCCCATCGGGCAGGTGATGACCGAGTTCCCGGCGGGCAAGCTCGACCCGGGCGAGGGCGAACTGGCCTGCGCCCGCCGCGAACTGCTGGAGGAAACCGGCTACACCGCCCGCGAGTGGGCGCGTGCGGGCCAGTTGCACCCGGTGATCTCCTACGCCACCGAGTTCATCGCGATCTGGTTCGCCCGCGGCCTGAGCCGTGGCCCGGCCAAGCTTGACGCGGACGAGTTCCTTGAAGTCGTCACCGCGACGCCCGAGGAACTGATGGCCGGCTGCCGCGACGGCCGCATCACCGACGCGAAGACGCTGGTCGGCGCCCTGTGGCTGCAACAGGTCCTTTCCGGTTCTTGGGTTTTGGATTGGCAGGCACAATCTTCCCTGCCATGAAGGTGCTCAACCTCCAATGCTCGTCCAGCCACGCGTTCGAAGGCTGGTTCGGCTCCGAAGACGACTTCCAGGACCAGCTGCAGCGGGGCCTGCTCGAGTGCCCGCTGTGCGGCGACACCCAGGTCGCCAAGTTGCCCAGCGCGCCGCGCCTGAACTTCGGGGCGCCCGAACCCAAGGCTTCGGCCCCGGCCCCCACGCCCGGGACCGAAGCCGTCGCGCCCACCCCTGCGGCCTTGCAGGCGGCCTACCTCAAGATGGTTCGCCAGGTGCTGGCCTCCACCGAGGACGTGGGTGAGCGTTTCGCCGAGGAAGCCCGGCGCATGCACTATGGCGAGGCCCAGGAGCGCGGCATCCGCGGCCAGGCCAGCGCCGAAGACACGCAGGCCTTGCTGGAAGAAGGCATCGCGGTCCTGCCGCTGCCTATTCCCAAGGCGCTGAAAGAGCCGCTGCAATAGCAGCGACAGAAACGGCCGACGCGATCAGGCCGTTCGCAAACACCACCACGCTCTGCGCACGGGCGACCCACAGAGGCTGGCGCGCAGCGGCCGGCGTGCGGTGGCCGGCCCTTCCGGTGCCGCCGCAGAACCGGCTTCGCCGGCTCCGAAGGGGAGGCGAAGCCGGCACTTCCGCAGGGGGGTCACCTCCCCCGGGCGACGCGCGGCGCGACCTTCTTGGAGCTGCGCGCCTGCGCCGGGGCGGCCTTCCGGCTGCTGCGGGCGGTGCTTGTGGCGCGGCGGCCCGACGTGGCGCGAACCGGCAGGTGCAGCACCACCGATGCCCCGGTCTTCAGCGCGGCGCTGGCGGCCAGGTCGTTCCAATCGGCGACATCGGATGCCTTGAGGCGATAACGAGCGGCGAGGCGAGTCACGGTGTCGCCCTTGCGCGCCTTCACCACCGTGCGGCGGGTGAGCACCTCGGGGGCCAGGTGCAGCTGGGCGTTGTCCGCCACGCGGCCCGGAACGTCGGCTCGCACGGTCTCGCTGCGCGGTGCGAGCACCACGGAGCCCGCCCTGATCAGCATGCGCGGGGGGATGGCGTTGACGCTGCGGAAATCGGCCTCGCTCATGCCGACGCGGCGGGCTGCTTCGCCCACGCTCATGGTCGCCGGGGCGGTCCACGTGGTCCAGCTGGCGTACTGCCCGGCCGTGTAGGCGGCGAGGTTGGTCCGGAAGACCTTGGCGTTGTCCCAGGGCAGCAGGATCTGCGGCGTGCCGGCGGCCAGGATCACCGGCCGGTTCAGCGACGGGTTGAGCGCCTTGAAGTCTTCCAGCCGCACGTCCGCCAGCTTGGCCGCGAGTTCGACGTCGATGTCGCGCGTGATGTCCACTTCCTGGAAATACGGGTGGTTCTCGATGACCGGCAGCTCGGTGCGGTAGTTGTCCGGGTTGAAGACGATGTTCTTGACCGCCTGCAGCTTGGGGACGTAGTGGCGCGTCTCGGTGGGCATGTGCAGCTCGGTGTACGAGGTGCCCTGGCCGGCCCGCTGGTTGCGCTGGATCGCACGCCCCACATTGCCCTGGCCCCAGTTGTAGGCCGCCAGCGCCAGGTGCCAGTCGCCGAACATGTTGTGCAGCATCTGCAGATAGTCGAGCGCCGCGCGGGTGGACGCCAGCACGTCGCGGCGGTCGTCGCGGAACATGTTCTGCCGCAGGTCGAAGTCGATGCCCGTGGCCGGCATGAACTGCCACATGCCCGCCGCCCGGGCGCTGGAGACGGCCTGCGGGTTGAAGGCGCTCTCGATGTAGGGCAGCAGCGCGAGTTCGGTGGGCATGCCACGACGCTCCAGTTCCTCGACGATGTGGAAGAGGTACTTGCGCGAGCGCTCGGTCATGCGCTGGATGTAGTCGGGCCGGCTGGAGTACCACTGCTCGTGCTGGCGCACCAGGCCGCCTTCGAGATCGGGCAGCTTGAATCCGGAGCGGATGCGCTGCCACAGGTCGGCCGGTGGCTCCATCGTGGCCACGTTATCCGAGGCCAGCTCGGCCACGGTGATCGGCCGCAGCGGCTCGGCGCCGGGGAGCGCGCGCAAGGGGGGCGCCTGCGTCGCCGGCACCGGCACCGGCACGGTGGGGGCGGGGCGGATGGATGGCGTCGCGGGCGTCGCGGGGGCGGGGCCCTCGAGATCCATGTTCGCCGCGGCGACCGGGGGCGCCGCCTGCTCACCCGGAACGCTGGCGCATCCGGCCAGCCACAGTGTCGAGGCCAGGACGGCCAGCGGCAGAGTTCTTCTCATCGATAGTCGTTCTTCCATTGCCGGATGGCGGCGAACACGCCGATCTCGTCGGACGGGTCGACGCCGTTGTAGGCCTGGGCGGCCCGGGCCACGGCGGGCTCGCGGGTGCGCAGGAAGGGATTGATCTGGCGCTCCTGGCCGATGGTGGAGGGCAAGGTGGGCTCGCCCCTGGCGCGTTGCGCCTCGCAGGCGCGGGCGTAGCGCTGCAACTCGGCGTTGTCCGGCTCGACGGCGAGGGCGAAGCGCAGGTTGGACAGCGTGTATTCGTGGGCGCAACAAACCCGTGTGTCGGCCGGCAGCGCGGCCAGGGCGTCGAGCGATGCCAGCATCTGGGCCGGCGTGCCCTCGAACAGCCGGCCGCAGCCACCCGAGAACAGCGTGTCGCCGCAGAAGAGCAGCGGCCGGCCGTCGACATCGGGGGCGTAGTAGGCGATGTGGCCGGCGGTGTGGCCGGGCACGGCGATCACCTGGAACGCCAGTCCCAGCACTGGTAGCGTGTCGCCGGGGGCGACGCGATGGACCGGCTCGGGGAGCTTTTCGTTCGAAGGCCCGTGCACCTGCGCACCGGTGGCCTCGCGCAGCGCGGCCACGCCACCCGTGTGGTCCGCATGGTGGTGCGTGACTAGAATCGCTTCAAGCTGCGCGGCAGTCCGCTGCAACCCGGCGAACACCGGTTCGGCGTCCCCGGGGTCCACCACCAAGGCCCTGCGCCCGTCTTGCAACAGCCACAAGTAGTTGTCCTGGAAGGCGGGCAGGGGAATCAAGTTCATGAGCGAGCGGATTATAGGAATGCAGCAATGGTTGGACACCCCTCCCGGCCGGTACCTTCGGGACTGGGAGCAGGCCGCATTCGACGGTACCGTGAGCGACATCTTCGGTTACCACGCGCTGCAACTGGGCCTGCCCGATATCGAGGCCTTGCGCAGCAACCGCATGCCACACCGCTGGCTGGGCCTGCAGCCCGATGAGCAGGCCCGTGGCCTTCGCCCGCACCTGGTCGCCGAGTCGCATGCGCTGCCGTTCGAGGCCAACAGCCTGGACCTGGTGGTGTTGCCCCATTCGCTCGAGCTGAGCCTGGATCCGCACGCCACCCTGCGTGAAGTCGAGCGCGTGTTGGTGCCCGACGGCAAGGTGGTGATCAGCGGCCTCAATCCGGCGAGCCTGTGGGGCTTGCGTCAGCGCAGGGCTCGCGCGTTGCAAAAGCTGGGCTTCGGGCACGAGTTCCTGCCGGAGGCCGGCGAATTCATCGGCTCTCGCCGGCTGCGCGACTGGCTGCGGCTGCTCAATTTCGAGGTCGAAGCCGGTCGCTTCGGCTGCTGGAGGCCGGCGCTGTCGACCGAAAAATGGCTGGCCCGCTACGAGTGGATGGACCGCCTGGGCGAACGCTGGTGGCCGATCTTCGGCGCCGTGTATTTCGTCGTCGCGGTCAAGCGCGTCCGCGGCGTGCGGCTGATGGGCAGTCCCTTCAAGCGGCCGAGGAAAATGGCCACCGCCCCGGTGCCGGTCACCAACCGCGGGCACAAGATCCAACATAGAAAAGACGCGACTTGAATTCGATCGAGATCTACACCGACGGCGCCTGCAAGGGCAATCCGGGGCCGGGCGGCTGGGGCGTGCTGCTCAAGTCCGGGGCCACAGAAAAAGAGCTGTTCGGCGGCGAGGCCAGCACCACGAACAACCGCATGGAATTGACCGCGGTCATCCAGGCCCTGCAGGCGCTCAAGCGACCGTGCCACGTCACCCTGTGGCTGGACAGCCAGTACGTGTTGAAGGGCATCACCGAATGGCTGCCCGGCTGGAAGGCCAAGGGCTGGCGCACGGCGAGCAAGCAGCCGGTGAAGAACGTCGAGCTGTGGCAGCAACTGGACAAGCTGGTGCAGGAAGGCGGACACACGATCGACTGGCGATGGGTGCGTGGCCACAACGGCGATCCCGGCAACGAGCGCGCCGATCGGCTGGCCAACCGCGGCTGCGAGATGAACGCGCGCGGCTGAACACGGCCCGTTCCGGAACGTCGCGCGGGGATACGGATTTCCCGCGATGCTGCACAGCCGTGCCACTGCTACATTGCCGGATTCGGTGCGAAGACGTGCCTTCACGCTTCCGAGCATGCGCGCCTCCCGATGTCAGACGAAAGCAGTGCAAATGGCGTCTAGATCCCTGTACGTGGTGGTGGCGGTCGTGGGTATCGCCGCGGCCTCCGGTGCGGCCTGGTGGTATCAGAACAAGAACATGCGAGGGGCCTCCACCGTTGCCGCCGAGGCGCCGCCCAGCCGAGGGCCAGGCGCTGCAGGGGCTGGCGGCTCCACCCAGGGGGCGCCGCGCTCGCCCAGCGTGGAAGTAGCGCGGGTCGAACTGGCCAACCTGGTCGACGAAGCCCAGGCCGTCGGAACGTTGCGCTCACGCCAGAGCGTGATGCTGCGACCCGAGGTCTCTGGCCGGGTGGCCCAGATCCATTTCCGCGATGGCGAGCGCGTGCGGCGCGGGCAACTGCTGGTGCAGTTCGACGACGAACTGCCGCGGGCGCAGATCCAGCAGGCCCAGGCCGAGTTGTCCATCGTGCAGGCCAACCACAAGCGCAACCAGGAGCTGGTCACCCAGGGGTTCATCAGCCAGCGCTCGGTCGACGAGAGCGGCGCCGCCCTGCAGGTGGCGCAGGCGAAGCTGGCACTGGCCAAGGCCCAGGCCGACCGGCTGCGCCTGGTGGCGCCGTTCGACGGCACCACCGGCATCCGCAACGTGCACGTGGGCGACTATCTCAAGGACGGCGCCGACATCGTCAACCTGGAGGACCTCGACGCCATCCTGGTGGATTTCCGCCTGCCCGAGCGCTTCCAGGCCAAGGTGCGGCCGGGTCAGTCCGCCATGGTGTCGCTGGACGCCTTGCCGGGCGAGCGCCACGTGGCGCGGGTCCAGGCGATCGATCCGCTGGTCGATGCGAACGGCCGCTCGGTCGGCGTGCGCGCCTGCATCGACAACCGCCGGCAGCAGTTGCGCCCGGGCATGTTCGCGCGCGTCACCGCCGTCTTCAGCGAGCGCAGCAACGTGCGCGTGATTCCCGAAGAGGCGCTGGTGCCGCAGGGGGCGCGCCAGATCGTCTGGCGCCTGGTGGACGGGCCGGACCAGGAGGCCAAGCTCGCGCAGCGGGTGGAGGTCCAGGTTGGCGTGCGGCAGCCGGGCCGCGTGGAAATCGTGGCAGGCCTGGAGGCCGGCGACACGGTGGTGGTGGCGGGCCACCAGCGCATCCAGCGTGACAACACGCCGGTGCGCGTGGTCGACCTGGCGCGACCGGGGGGGGAAGGACGACGCGGGCCCGGCGGCCCTGGCGGGCGCGGCGGCGGCGACGGGCTCGGCCCCGCGGCGGCTGCGGCGAACGGTCCGGCCGCCCTTGGGGCAGCCCCCGGTCGAACGGCTGGCAATGGCCCGGCCGAGCGCGGCGCGGCGGCGGCCCGCGTGGCCGGCGCGGGGCCGGCGCCCGCGCCCGGGCGGCCCGGCACGCGGGCGGCGACGGGCCCCAACCCGTGCCTGGTCGCGTCGGCCGCGCCCGCGCGCTGACTGAAGGGTCGCCATGCAACTGCCTGAGATCTCCATCCGTCGTCCGGTGCTGGCGACGGTGCTGTCGCTGCTCGTGCTGCTGATCGGTGCCGTGAGCTTCGACCGACTGTCGGTGCGCGAATACCCCAAGATCGACGAGCCGGTGGTCACCGTCACCACCCGCTATGCCGGCGCCTCGGCCGAGGTGGTCGAGTCCCAGGTGACCAAGGTGCTGGAAGACTCGATCGCCGGCATCGACGCGGTGGACGTGCTCACCTCCATCAGCCGGGCCGAGCAGAGCCAGATCTCGGTGCGCTTCCGCCTGGAAAAGGACGCCGATGCGGCGGCGGCGGAGGTGCGTGACCGCACCTCGCGCGTGCGCAACCGGCTGCCGCAGGCCATTGACGAGCCGGTGATCGCCAAGGTCGAGGCCGATGCGTTTCCGGTGATCTGGCTCGCCTTCACCAGCGACACGCTCAATCCGCTGCAGCTCAACGACCTGATCAACCGCGTGGTCAAGCCGCGGCTGCAGACCGTCACCGGCGTGGCCGACGTGCGCATCTTCGGCGAGCGCAAGTACGCCATGCGCGTCTGGCTCGACGCCGACAAGATGGCCGGCTACCGGCTCACCACGCAGGACGTGGAAGACGCCATCCGGCGCAGCAACCTGGAGCTGCCGGCCGGTCGCATCGAGTCCCAGCAACGCGAGTTCAGCGTCAGTTCGCAGACCGAGCTGATGCGACCGGCCCAGTTCGGCGACATCGTGCTGCGCAACGTCAATGGCTTTCCCTTGCGCCTGCGCGACGTGGCGCAGGTGCGCGAAGGCCCGGCCGACGAGCGCAGCGCGGTGCGTCTCAATGGCCGGCCGGCCATTTCCGCGGGCGTGATCCGGCAGGCCACGGCCAACCCGCTGACCCTCTCGCAGGGCGTGCGCGAGATGATCCCGCGGCTGAAGGCGGACCTGCCGCCCAGCGTGAACATCGACATCGCCAACGACAACTCGCTGTTCATCGACCGCTCGGTCAAGAGTGTCTACACGACCATCGCCGAGGCGGTGGTGCTGGTGGCGCTGGTGATCTTCGTCTTCCTGCGCACGCTGCGCGCTTCCATCATTCCCATCATCACCATCCCGGTCAGCCTGATCGGCACGTTCGCGCTGATGGCGCTGGCGGGGTTCACCATCAACACGCTCACCCTGCTGGCGCTGGTGCTGGCCATCGGCCTGGTGGTCGATGACGCGATCGTGATGCTGGAGAACATCTACCGCCACATCGAGGAGGGCATGGAGCCGTTTTCGGCGGCCATCAAGGGGGCGCGCGAGATCGGCTTCGCGGTGGTGACCATGACCTGCACGCTGGTCGCGGTGTACGCGCCGTTGGCGTTCACGCCGGGGCGCACCGGGCGGTTGTTCGTCGAGTTCGCGCTGGCTCTGGCGGGCGCCGTGGTGGTGTCGGGCTTCGTCGCGTTGACGCTCACGCCGATGCTGTGCGCCAAGCTGCTGCGCCACAACCCCAAGCCCAACTGGTTCGAGCGCGGGATGGAGCGGGTGCTGAACGGCGTCTCCGACGCCTACGGCCGTGCATTGCGCTGGGTGGTCACGGCGCGCTGGGGCGGCCGCGAGGGACGGCACGGCCCGCTGGGCCACCTGCTGCAGGCGCGCTGGCTGGTGATCGGTGTGATGGCCTTGAGTGCCTGGGGCATCGCGGTGGTCTGGCCCACCATGAAGCAGGAGCTGGCACCCCTGGAAGACCGCGGCACCGTGCTGGCCAGCGTCAGCGCACCCGACGGCTCGACCCTGGCGTACACCGACCGTTATGCCCAGGCTCTGGAGCGCATGGCCGAGCGCTATCCCGAGTTCGACCGCATCTTCGCCAACGTGGGCAATCCCACGGTGTCGCAGGCCAGCGTGGTGCTGCGGGCGGTCGACTGGGAGCAGCGCCAGCGCAGCACGCTCGAAATGGCGCGGGAACTGGCGCCGCGCCTGAACTCGCTGCCGGGGGTCAACGCCTTCGTGATCACGCCGCCTTCGCTGGGGCAGGGCTTCCGCGAGCGGCCCGTGAGCTACGTGATCCAGACCTCCGACAGCTACGAGAACCTGAACCAGGTGGTGCGGCAGTTCCTTGACGAGATGTCCCGCAACCCCGGCATCGTCTCCCCGGACGTGGACCTGCGGCTGAACAAGCCCGAGCTGCGCATCGAGGTCGACCGCGACAAGGCGGCCGACCTGGGCGTGAACGTGGACGCCGTGGCCCGCGCGCTGGAGACCATGCTGGGAGGACGCAACGTCACCCGCTACAAGCGCGACGCCGAGCAATACGACGTCATCGTGCAGGTGCAGTCCGCCGGCCGCAGCACGCCCGAGGACATCGAGCGCATCCAGGTCCGCGGACGCGGCGACACGATGATCCCGCTGTCGTCGCTGGTGAAGGTGCGCGAGAGCGTGAGCCCACGCGAGCTGAACCACTTCGGCCAGCGCCGCTCGGCGACCATCACCGCCAACCTGGCGGCCGACTACTCGTTGGGCGAAGCCTTGACCTTCATGGATGCCACCGCCGCCAAGGTGCTCAAGAGCGGCTACACCACCGAGCTCAATGGCACTTCGCGCGAGTTCCGCAAGTCGCAGGGCGCGCTGGCCATCGTGTTCGTGCTGGCGCTGGTGTTCATCTTCCTGGTGCTGGCCGCGCAGTTCGAGAGCTTCGTCGATCCCCTGGTGATCATGCTGTCGGTGCCGCTGTCGATGATCGGTGCGCTCCTGGCCCTCAAGTGGGCGGGCGGCTCGCTCAACGTGTATTCGCAGATCGGGCTGATCACCTTGGTGGGGCTGATCACCAAGCACGGCATCCTGATCGTCGAATTCGCCAACCAGCTGCGCGAGCAGGGCATGGAGATGATCGACGCGCTGGTCAAGGCTTCGACGCAGCGGCTGCGCCCCATCCTCATGACCACGGGCGCGATGGTGCTGGGCGCCGTGCCGCTGGCGATCGCCACGGGTGCCGGGGCCGAGAGCCGGCAGCAGATCGGCTGGGTCATCGTCGGCGGCATGTCGCTGGGCACGCTGCTGACGATCTTCGTGGTCCCCACGATGTACACGCTGTTCGCGCGGCGCAAGGTGCCGGGGGCCAACAAGTCGCAGGCCCGCGATGATGCGCTGCCGCACCAGCCCCATGAGCTGGTCGCGAAGTAGGCAGCGACCGACACCACCATCAGACCCCGCAGCCGCCTCGGGGCCCGCTGCGCCGACAACGGCTGCGGGGACCCCGGCCTACGCTGGTCTCCATCGAAGGAGATTAGCGATGCGACAACTTCCCAAGGCGATTCCCGAACTCGATGGCGGGCTCTTCCTGCCGCGCCAGGTGGTGGACCTGCTCGAGGCCACGCTCAGCGAGCAAGAGCGGATGCTCGGCGAGCGGGCCGGCGAGGAGCACCAGGTGGTCGTGCGCGAGCTGCGTGAGCTGCTGCGCCTGACCGGCTCGCGCCCGCAACTGCCACCGGCCCGTCAGCAGCTTGGCCTGGTTGACCCGAAGCAGGAGCTGCTGTCGCGCAACCTCATGCGTGGCTGACCCGCCTGGGCGGACGTCTCGAGCACTGGCGGCTCAGCGCGCTGCGCCTGAAGCCACGGCACGCTCACGGCTCGCCTCCTGAAGCGGCTCGTCCATCGGTTCGCGGCTGGGCCATCCCTGGAGGTGCTGTTCGGCCAGGGACGCGAGGGCGTCGATCCACTCGGCATCCTCATTGACGCAGGCAATGGCATGGTATTGCCGCCCTCCAGCCTTCAGGAAAGCTTCGCGGCCTTCCATGCCGATCTCCTCCAGCGTCTCCAGGCAGTCGCTGGTGAAGCCGGGGCATGTGACATCGACGCGGCCCACGCCGCGCCGCGCCAGTGCCTGCAAGGTGGGTTCGGTGTAGGGCTCCAGCCACTTGGCCCGGCCGAACCGCGACTGGAAGGTCAGCGTCCAGTCGGTGGGCAACAGCCCCAGCCGCTCGGCCAGCAGCCGGCCTGTCTTGCGGCACTCGCAGTGGTAGGGGTCGCCCAGGGTGAGGGTGCGCTCGGGCACGCCGTGGAAACTCATCACCAGGTGGTCCGCGCGGCCGTGCGCCTGCCAATGGCGTTCGATGGAACGCGCCAGCGCCTCGATGTAGCCGGCATCGTCGTGATAGCGGTTGACCCATCGAATCTCGGGCAGGCTGCGCGTGCGCGAGGCCCATTCGGATACCGCATCGAACAGGCTGGCCGTGGTGGTGCCGGAATACTGCGGATACGCCGGCAGCACCAGGACGCGATTGGCGCCGGCGGCCTTGAGCGCGTCGAGCTGCGAAGCGATCGAGGGTGCGCCGTAGCGCATGGCGTGCCGCACGAGCACGCGATGCCCGCGCGCGGCCAGGTCCTGTTCCAGCAGCCGGGCCTGCGCCTCGGTGTGGACCGCGAGCGGTGAGCCCTGCGGGGTCCAGATGCTGGTGTACTTGGCCGCCGACCGCGAGGCACGCAGCGGCAGGATGATCCCGTGCAGCAGGGGCAGCCACGCCAGGCGCGGGATCTCGACGACGCGCGGGTCGCTGAGGAACTCGCGCAAGTAGCGGCGCACCGCCGGTGCCGTGGGCGCGTCGGGCGTGCCGAGGTTGCACCAGAGGATGCCGGTCAGCGCAGGCTGTCCGTGGGTGAATGCCGGCTCGGTGCGGAACGGAAGGATGCGGGCCATCAGGTATTCTCGCCCGCATGCTGGACCTTACGCGGGTACGGGCGATTTCGATCGACCTGGACGACACCCTCTGGCCGATCTGGCCATGCATCGAACGAGCCGAGAAGGTGTTGCACGAGTGGCTGGTGATCAACGCCCCCATGGCCGCGGCGCTGTTCGCGAATCCCCAGGCGCTGCGCGAGATCCGTCAACACATGACGCACCAGCGGCCGGACCTCAAGCACGATCTGTCGGCGCTGCGGCGTGAGTCCATCCGCATGGCGCTGTACCGCGCCGGCGAGAACCCGCTGCTGGCCGACACCGCGTTCGATGTGTTCTTTTCCGAGCGGCAACGGGTCACGCTGTTCGAGGACGCGCTCCCGGCCATCGAGTTCCTCGCCGGGCGTTTCCCGCTGGTGAGCCTGTCCAACGGCAACGCCGACCTGGCCCGCATTGGGGTCGCGGGCCATTTCCGGGCGGCCATCTGCGCGCGTGAGTTCGGCGTGGCCAAGCCTGATCCGAGGATCTTCCATGCCGCCGCTGGGGCGGTCGACCTGTCACCCGAGCAGGTGCTGCACGTGGGCGATGACGTGCTGCTGGACGTGCTGGGCGCCCATAACGCAGGCATGCAGTCGGTCTGGGTCAATCGCAACGCATCGTTGTGGCCGCATCCGCAGGAGCAGCCGGGCTTCGAATGCGCGAGCCTGTCCGAGCTGTGCGCCCTGTTCACCAGCCGAGGGTGAGGTCGGTCAGGTCGTCGGCACGCTGCGCGTGAGATCGCCGACCACCTCGGCGGCCGAACGCACGGCGCCTTCGAGCGTGGCCGGATAGGGGCCGCGCACGTAGTCGCCGCAGGCCCACAGGCCCTGGGCGACCTGCGGGGGCGGCCGCTGCAGGCCCGGCGTGCAGGCGAAGGTCGCGCGCTTTTCCACCACCGTGCCTAGCGGGCGCAGTGCGTCCCAGCCGAGCGCCCGGGCCTGCGCGATGACGGCGGCTTCGATCTCCTGGCGCGTGCCCTGGCTGTCGCTCACGACGAACGCCAGCAACCCGTCCGGCCCGCCGAGCTGGGCCCGGTCGAACACGAACTGCGCGGGCGCGCCCGGCGCGCTGCGCAGCGCCACCATCGGCCGGGCCAGGCGGTGACGACCCTGTGCATACACCGTCGCGATGGGGCGGTGCCGCAGCTGGCGGGCCTGCCGGAGCCAGTGCGCCTGCGGGTTCCAGCCCTCCACCAGCCGGGCCGCGTCGTCGCTGCCGCCGGCCAGCACCACGGCATCGAAGGCCTCCTCGTCCACCCGCCAGCCCGATCCCGGCCGGGCCAGGTTGCGCACCCGGTGGCCGGTGCGCACCGTCGCGCCGTGCGCCTGCAGCCACCGCTGGCCGGCCTGCGGCAGCAGGGCCCCGAGCGGGCGGCGGGGCAGCAGCAGCCAGGACGCGGGCCAGCGGCCCCAGCCGGGCCCGAGGAGGGCGTCTTGCAGCACGCGCAGGAAGACTGCGCCGCAGGCCTGGTCGGGCGGCGTGTTCAGCGCCGATATGCACAAGGGCTCGACCAGGTCGGCCTGCACGCGTGGTCCCAGGTGTCGGCTCAAGGACAGCACGGTCTCGCCGGGATCGCAGCGGAAGCCGGCGCGCCGCCACGCCGCCGCCGTGCGCAGCAGGCCGAGCTTGTCGCGCAAGGTCCAGCCCTTGGCGGTGAGCACGCCCCAGGCGAAGTCCGCGGGCGGCGGCCAGCGGGGCAGGGACAGGCCCTCGCCTTGCGGCCCGCGCAGCTCCAGTGGCATGGCAAGCAGCGCATCCTCAGGCGCCACGCCGAGGCGCTGCATGAGCGACAGCGTCTCGGTGTACCCGCCGATCAGGATGTGCTGGCCGTTGTCCACTTCGGTGGACTGTCCATCCGTCAGCCGCAGCGACAGCGACCGTGCCCGTCCGCCCAGCTGGCGAGCCGCTTCGAACAGCGTGACCGCGTGCCCCGCCGAGCAGGCCTGCACCGCGGCGGCGATGCCGGCCCAGCCGGCGCCGATGACGGCGACCCGCATCAGAAGCGGCCGAGGGCCTGCACCTTCCACGCCAGCCAGAACTTCCGCAAGGGCGGCAGGCTGATGCGCTGTTGCAGCACCTGGAAGTTCTCGTCCTCGATCTCGCGCAGCAGCGTGCGGTAGATGCTGGCCATCATCAGGCCCGGCTTCTGGCTGCGCTGGTCGGCCGCCGGCAGCAGCGACAGCGCCTCGTCGTAGAGGGCGTGCGCGCGATCGGCCTGGAACTTCATCAGCGCGGCGAAGCGGTCGGAATACTGGCGGCGGGTGATCTCGTGCGCCTTGACGTCGAACCGCTGCAGTTCGCTCACGGGGATGTAGATGCGGCCGCGCATGGCGTCCTCGCCGACGTCCCGGATGATGTTCGTGAGCTGGAAGGCCAGGCCGAGCTTGTGTGCGTACGCGGTGGTCTGAGGCTGGGTCTGCCCGAAGATCCGCGCCGCCACTTCGCCCACCACGCCGGCCACGAGGTGGCAATAGCGCTCCAGCGCCGGGAAATCGAGGAAGCGGGTCTGCTCCAGGTCGACCTGGCAGCCGTCGATCACGGCCAGCAGCTGGCGCGGCTCCAGCCCGAACTCGCCGGCATGGGGCATCAGGGCTCGCATGGCGGGGTGTTGCGGTCGGCCCTCGAAGGCCTGCATCACCTCCTGCCGCCACCAGGCCAGCTTGGTCGAGGCCACGCCGGGATCGGTCACTTCGTCGACCACGTCATCGACCTCGCGGCAGAAGGCGTAGAAGGCGGTGATGGCAGCGCGCCGGGGCTTCGGAAGAAACAGGAAGGCGTAGTAGAAGCTGCTGCCCGAGGCGGCTGCTTTGTCCTGCACGTATTGCTCGGGCGTCATCGGCGCGATTGTTTCATGCGCACCGCGCGCCACAGCAGCAGCGGCGCGTCGTGGCCGTGCAGGCGAGGGCGGCGGCGGAACGGGTCGAAGCCGCCGGATTCGATTTTGTCCAGGATCCGAAGCCCTCCCTGCACCACCAGCCGCAGTTCCCAGCCCAGGCGGCCAGGGACCTGGTGCACCAGGCCGGCGCCTTCGTCCATGAGTTCCCGGGCCCAGCGGCATTCGGCTTCGACCAGGCGGGGCGCGTGCGGGTGCCCCGGCCAGGAGGCCGGCGCCAGCGGGTCAAGGCCGTGGGCGCGGCAATCCTCGGCCGGCAGGTAGAAGCGCCCGCGCGGCAGGTCCACGCCGAGGTCCTGCCAGAAATTGATCAGTTGCAGCGCGGTGCAGATGCGGTCGCTGCGGGCCAGGGCGAGTTCGTCGTGGACGTCGGCCAGGTGCAACATCAGCCGCCCCACAGGGTTGGCCGAGCGGCTGCAGTAGTCGAGCAACTCGGCTCGGCTGGCGTAGCCCGCGCCATCGCGGGTGCGCCGCACGTCCTGTTCGAAGGCGCTGAGCAGCGCGGCCAGTTGCTCCACCGGCAGGTCGTGCCGAGCGATCGCCGCCGCCAGCGGCCTGAACACGCCGGCCCAGCGGGAGGAGGGCGCGCGTCCGGTGGCGCAGGCGGTGAGATCGTCGCGCAAGGCGGCCAGCCCGGCCAGGCGCTGCGCCGGGGCGGCGTCGCCTTCGTCGGCGATGTCGTCGGCGGTACGGGCGAAGCCGTAGATGGCCGCGACCGCCGGCCGGATGGCGGGCGGGCACAGCCACGATGCCACGGGGAAATTCTCGTAATGGTCGACCGCGGGCGCGCGGTCCGAATCGTCGAGTCTCACCGGGCGGATTGTCCTTGACGCGGCCCGGCAAAAAGCCGGCCGGCCGCGCCCGCTTAAAATCGGCGGTTGTCCGGAATTGAAAACGGGTGGCCAGGGTTCGGAACTGGCAGCCCGTTTTGTTTTTTCCAGCGAAGCGCGGGTGGCGAAATTGGTAGACGCACCAGGTTTAGGTCCTGACGCCAGCAATGGTGTGGGGGTTCGAGTCCCCCCCCGCGCACCAGAACCTACAAGCCCACACCTCTAGAGAGACGCACCATGGCCGTGAACGTTGAAACCCTCGACAAGCTCGAACGCAAGATGACGCTGACCCTGCCCGTCGATGCGATCAAGTCCGAAGTCGATTCCCGCCTCAAGCGCCTGGCGCGCACCGTCAAGATGGACGGCTTCCGCCCGGGCAAGGTGCCGATGTCGGTGGTGGCCAAGCGCTATGGCTTTTCGGTGCAGTACGAGGTGATGAACGACAAGGTGGGCGAAGCCTTCGCCCTGGCCGCCAACGAGGCCAAGCTGCGCGTCGCGGGCCAGCCCCGCATCACCGAAAAGGAAGGCGCACCCGAGGGCGAGATGAGCTTCGACGCGGTGTTCGAGGTGTTCCCCGAGGTCAAGATCAATGACCTGTCGGCCGCACAGGTCGAGCGCGTGAGCGCCGAGGTGGACGACGCGGCCATCGACCGCACCATCGAAATCCTGCGCAAGCAGCGCCGCACCTTCGCGCAGCGCCCGCAGTCCGAGCCGGCCCAGGACGGCGACCGCGTCACCGTCGACTTCGAAGGCAAGATCGACGGTGAGCCCTTCCAGGGTGGCAAGGCCGAGGACTTCCAGTTCCTGGTCGGCGAAGGCCAGATGCTCAAGGAGTTCGAAGACGCCGTGCGTGGCATGAAGGTCGGCGAGAGCCGCACCTTTCCCCTGGCGTTCCCCGAGGACTACCACGGCAAGGACGTGGCGGGCAAGCAGGCCGACTTCATGGTCACGGTCAAGAAGATCGAAGTGGCCAACCTGCCCGAGCTCGACGAGCAGCTGATCAAGTCGCTGGGCATCGCCGATGGCACGGTGGACGGGCTGCGCGCCGACATCCGCAAGAACCTGGAGCGCGAGGTCAAGTTCCGGCTGCAGGCGAAGAACAAGCAGGCCGTGATGGACGCGCTGGTTGCCAACGCCGAACTCGACCTGCCCAAGGCCACGGTGGCCGCCGAGTGCGAGCGCATGGTCGAAGGTGCTCGCGCGAACCTGAAGGAGCGGGGCGTCAAGGATGCCGACAAGGCCCCCATCCCCGCCGAGCTGTTCCAGGCGCAGGCCGAGCGGCGCGTGCGCCTGGGCCTGGTCGTGGCCGAACTGGTACGAGCCAACGACCTGCAAGCCAAGCCCGAACAGGTCAAGGCCCATGTCGAGGAACTGGCCGCCAGCTACGAGAAGCCGGCCGAGGTGGTTCGCTGGTATTTCGGTGACAACCAGCGCCTGGCCGAAGTCGAGGCGATCGTGATCGAGAACAACGTCACCGAATTCGTGCTGGGCAAGGCGCAGGTCACCGACCGGCAACTGTCCTTCGACGATCTCATGGGCCAGCAGCCGTCCGCCTCCGCCTGATCCGCGCTTTCGTTCGAGGCCCCCGGGGCTTGTGCGCTCTTTGAATCCGGCGCACAGGCCCCAATTGCTTTTTGGCTACAGTTGCAGTCCACGCAAAACACCGGATCCCTGAAGACTCATGAGTTCACTTGACACCCAGGCGCTCGGCATGGTGCCGATCGTCATCGAGCAGTCCGGCCGCGGTGAGCGGTCCTACGACATCTACTCGCGCCTCTTGCGCGAACGCGTGGTGTTCCTGGTGGGGCCGGTCAACGACCAGACCGCCAACCTCGTGGTCGCGCAGTTGCTGTTCCTGGAGAGCGAGAACCCCGACAAGGACATCTCGTTCTACATCAACTCCCCAGGCGGCAGCGTCTCGGCCGGCATGGCGATCTTCGACACCATGAACTTCATCAAGCCGGACGTGTCCACGTTGTGCACCGGCATGGCCGCCAGCATGGGCGCCTTCCTGCTGGCCGCCGGCGCCAAGGGCAAGCGTTTCGCGCTGCCCAACTCCAAGGTCATGATCCACCAGCCGCTGGGGGGCATGCAGGGCCAGGCGACGGACATCGAGATCCACGCTCGCGACATCCTGAAGACCCGCAACCAGCTCAACAAGATCCTGGCCGAACGCACCGGCCAGCCGCTGGAGAAGATCGAGCGCGACACCGAGCGGGATTATTTCCTGTCGGCCGACGAGGCCAAGGACTATGGCGTGGTCGATCAGGTGATCGCCAAACGCGGCTGATTCGCGACAACCCCGCCCAGCTTGCCTGGGCGAGTGCAACGGCGCTATCCGAAGGGGCGGGCGCCGTTGGCTGTTTGGTTATCATTGAATTCACATTGAGAGGCAAGCCCCCATGGCCGAGAAAAAAGGCTCATCCAGCGAGAAAACGCTTTACTGCTCGTTTTGCGGGAAGAGCCAGCACGAGGTCAAGAAGCTCATCGCCGGGCCGTCCGTCTTCATCTGCGACGAGTGCATCGACCTGTGCAACGAGATCATCCGGGATGAACTGCCCGCGACGGATGAGGGCCGCGAAGCTCGCGGCGACCTGCCCACGCCAGTCGAGATCAAGAACAACCTCGACAATTACGTGATCGGCCAGGAAGCCGCCAAGCGCGCGTTGTCGGTGGCTGTCTACAACCATTACAAGCGCCTGCGCCACAAGGACAAGGCCAAGAAGGACGATGTTGAACTCACCAAGAGCAACATCCTTCTGATCGGCCCGACCGGCTCCGGCAAGACCCTGCTGGCGCAAACCCTGGCGCGCATGCTCGACGTGCCGTTCGTGATGGCCGACGCCACCACCCTGACCGAAGCCGGGTACGTCGGTGAAGACGTCGAGAACATCATCCAGAAGCTGCTGCAAAGCTGCAACTACGAGGTCGAGCGCGCCCAGCGCGGCATCGTCTACATCGACGAAATCGACAAGATCTCCCGCAAGTCGGACAACCCGTCCATCACGCGCGACGTCTCGGGCGAGGGCGTGCAGCAGGCGTTGCTCAAGCTCATCGAGGGCACCATGGCCAGCGTGCCGCCGCAGGGCGGGCGCAAGCATCCCAACCAGGATTTCCTGCAGATCGACACGACCAACATCCTGTTCATCTGCGGCGGTGCTTTCGCCGGGCTCGAGAAGGTGATCGAGCAGCGCACCGAGGCGTCTGGGATTGGCTTCGGGGCCGCGGTCAAGAGCAAGAAGCAGCGCAGCCTGACCGACGTGTTCCGCGAGGTCGAGCCGGAAGACCTGATCAAGTTCGGCCTCATCCCCGAACTGGTCGGGCGCATGCCGGTGGTCGCCACCCTCTCCGAGCTCACCGAGGATGCGCTGGTGCAGATCCTCACCGAGCCCAAGAACGCGCTGGTCAAGCAGTACGGCAAGCTGCTGTCGATGGAGGGCGTGGACCTCGAGATCCGTCCCAATGCCCTGCGCGCCATCGCCCGCAAGGCACTGGCGCGCAAGACCGGCGCGCGCGGCCTGCGCTCCATCCTCGAGCAGTCGCTGATCGACACCATGTTCGAGCTGCCCAACACCAGCAACGTGGACAAGGTGGTGGTCGACGAGTCCACCATCGAAGAGAGCAAGCCGCCGCTGCTGGTCTATCGCGAGGCTGCCAAGAAGGCTTGAGTGAAAGACCACCCCGAAGCGTCACAGGCTTGAAATCGCCACACGCCCCTCAACCTGAGGGTGCAGAGAAAGGATCTTCATGTCCGGACACGTTCCACTCCCCGCGACCCCGATCGAGTTGCCGCTGCTGCCGCTGCGCGATGTGGTCGTCTTCCCGCACATGGTCATTCCGCTGTTCGTCGGGAGGCCCAAGAGCATCAAGGCCCTCGAGGCCGCGATGGAAGCCGAGCGGCGCATCATGCTGGTGGCCCAGAAGGCGGCCGCCAAGGACGAGCCTGCGGCCGGCGACATGTTCGAGGTAGGCTGCGTCTCCACCATCCTGCAGATGCTCAAGCTGCCCGATGGCACGGTGAAGGTGCTCGTCGAGGGCCAGCAGCGCGCGCGCGTCGATCGCATCACCGAAGGCGAGCAGCAGTTCACGGCCACGGTGACGCCGGTCGAGCCGCCTTCCGAACAGGAGACCCGGTCGAGTGAGGTCGAAGCCCTGCGGCGGGCGGTGATGCAGCAGTTCGACCAGTACGTCAAACTGAACAAGAAGATCCCGCCCGAGATCCTGACCTCGATCTCCAGCATCGACGATGCGGGGCGGCTGGCCGATACCATCGCGGCCCACTTGCCGCTTAAGCTCGACAACAAGCAGGTCGTGCTCGATTTGGCCGACGTGCGCGGCCGGCTGGAAAACCTGTTCGAGCAGATTGAGCGCGAAGTCGACATCCTGAACGTCGACAAGCGCATCCGCGGCCGCGTGAAGCGGCAGATGGAGAAGAACCAGCGCGACTTCTACCTCAACGAGCAGGTCAAGGCGATCCAGAAGGAACTCGGCGAAGGCGAGGAAGGCGCCGACATCGAGGAGATCGAGAAGAAGATCAAGGCGGCCAAGATGCCGCAGGACGCCCGCAAGAAAGCCGACGGCGAACTCAAGAAGCTCAAGCTGATGTCGCCCATGTCGGCCGAGGCCACGGTGGTGCGCAACTACATCGACGTGCTCACCAGCCTGCCCTGGAGCAAGCGGACCAAGATCAAGCACGACCTCGCGCATGCCGAGGAGGTGCTCAACGAAGACCACTACGGCCTGGAGAAGGTCAAGGACCGCATCCTCGAGTATCTCGCGGTGCAGCAGCGCGTAGACAAGGTCAAGGCGCCCATCCTTTGCCTGGTCGGGCCGCCCGGGGTGGGCAAGACCTCGCTGGGACAGTCAGTTGCCAAGGCCACCGGGCGCAAGTACGTGCGCATGGCGCTGGGCGGCATGCGTGACGAAGCCGAGATCCGCGGCCACCGCCGTACCTACATCGGCGCCATGCCGGGCAAGGTGCTGCAAAGCCTGTCCAAGGTCGGCACGCGCAACCCGCTGTTCCTGCTCGACGAAATCGACAAGCTCGGCACCGACTTCCGCGGCGACCCGTCCAGCGCGCTGCTGGAAGTGCTCGACCCCGAGCAGAACCACACCTTCAGCGACCACTACGTCGAGGTCGACTTCGACCTGTCCGACGTGATGTTCGTGGCGACCTCCAACTCGATGAACATTCCGCCGGCCTTGCTGGACCGGATGGAGGTGATCCGGTTGTCGGGTTACACCGAGGACGAGAAGACCAACATCGCGATCAAGTACCTGCTGCCCAAGCAGCTGAAGAACAACGGCGTGCGCGAGGACGAGTTGCGCGTGACCGAAGAGGCCATCCGCGACATCGTGCGCTACTACACCCGTGAGGCCGGCGTGCGCTCGCTCGAGCGCGAGCTGTCCAAGATCTGCCGCAAGGTGGTCAAGGGGCTGCAACTCAAGAAGATGCAACCGCAGGTGGTCGTCTCCGACGACAACCTCAACGACTATCTGGGCGTTCGCAAGTTCAGCTATGGCCGTGCCGAGCAGCAGAACCAGGTGGGCCAGGTGGTCGGCCTGGCCTGGACGGAGGTCGGCGGTGACCTCCTCACCATCGAGGCTGCCATCACGGCGGGCAAGGGCAGCTTCCTGCGTACGGGTTCGCTGGGTGACGTGATGAAGGAATCGGTGGACGCCGCCCGCACGGTGGTGCGCAGCCGTTCGCGTCGGCTCGGCATCAAGGACGAGGTGTTCGAGAAGAAGGACATCCACATCCACGTGCCCGATGGCGCCACGCCCAAGGACGGCCCCAGCGCGGGCATCGCCATGACCACGGCCATCGTCTCCGCGCTCACCGGCATCCCCGTGCGCGCCGATGTCGCCATGACCGGCGAAATCACGCTGCGCGGTGAGGTCACCCGGATCGGAGGCTTGAAGGAGAAGCTTCTGGCGGCGCTGCGCGGTGGCATCAAGACCGTGCTGATCCCCGAGGAAAACACCAAGGACCTGCAGGAGATCCCCGAGAACGTGAAGAACGGACTCGAGATCGTGCCGGTCAGGTGGATCGACAAGGTGATCGAGGTGGCCCTCGAGCGCCTGCCCGAGGCACTCCCCGAAGACGACCAGGCGGTGCCCGCGCCACTGGGCGCTGGCGCGCAGCCGCCGGCCACCGAGCCGGGTTCGATCAAGCATTGAAGTAATTGCGCCGCCACCGGCCGAGCGGCCGGAAAGCGGAGTTTTTGCTTGTACAATGCGAGGCTCACGCGGGAGTAGCTCAGTTGGTAGAGCGCAACCTTGCCAAGGTTGAGGTCGCGAGTTCGAGACTCGTCTCCCGCTCCAGATGGCAGTTAAAAGGGAAGCAGTCGCTTCCCTTTTTTCTCAGCCCTCATGGCGCGGTAGCAAAGCGGTTATGCACCGGATTGCAAATCCGTTCAGCCCGGTTCGACTCCGGGCCGCGCCTCCAGATTGCTTGCGAGATGTCGCTGCATCGACGCGTCGTCCGGGATGGTTCGTCATTCCCGACAAGGAGCGCCAAGCTCGGAGTCGTCGATTTGGTGGATTAGAATGTGAGGCTTACGCGGGAGTAGCTCAGTTGGTAGAGCGCAACCTTGCCAAGGTTGAGGTCGCGAGTTCGAGACTCGTCTCCCGCTCCAGATCATTGGAGCGTAAATAGAGGAAGCCCAGGCTTCCTTTTTTTATGCGCCCAGCACGGGCTCGCTCCTGGGGGTCGAAGGGCGGCTTCCGCCTGGCTCAGGCGAGCCGCGCATGGCGCGAACCGGGCGAGTGGCTTCGCCACTGCCTGTGCGCCGTGCAAATCAAGCGATGGCTCCGCGGCACCGCGATCCGCCTCTCATCACCTCACGCTCGAACCGTCCGGTGCGGACCCGCAACGCCGGATCCGGTCCCCCCGGGCCCGACTCGATGGATGGTCCAGGTCATCGAGCGGTATTCGCGCGGGAGAGTCGTGAAGGATGTGGTCAGTCCAACGCCAGTTGGCTCGTAGCTTGAGCGCTAAAAAAGCCGGTCCAAGCCGTGGCAAGACTTGTCACCGTCCATCCCTCAATTGGCTATCTTCAAATGATTCCTTGCATCAGCGGTCGTGCTCCTTTCGCTCCAATCGATCGTCCCATTACCTTCGCGACCTTGTATGCGCTGGCGGATGACCGGCCTGATGCCGATCGGGTGAACTGGGAAGCGCTACGCGCTCCACCTGAGCCCATGCCGGGTTCAAGGTGGTGGCAGTGCCTGTGTCCTTGCTCCAGGACCGCTCGGGTGTATCCGCTCAGCGCGCCAACGCCGGCGGCGGACGGTTTGCGCCGGCGGCGCGAAGTGCTGCTGGGGATCCGCGCACGGCTGGAGGAGGAGTATGGGGTTGGCGGTATCGACCCCGTCCTGGCTCAGGCGAAGCGACAACTGGCCGAGCCTGTGCGCGGCCTGCTCCAGGTTACCCATACCGGCTCTACTGATGCGCTCGACCTCACGCGAACCATGAAGATCGTGGAAGCCACGGCCAAGCTGCTGCGGACGCGATACGTCGAGTCTTTGAGCTTGGCCCGCCAGACTCGTCCCGCAGCCATTCCCGTGCAAGAGGTGGGGAGGTATGCCTATTCACTGACCAACCATCGCATGGACCAGGCGCTGGAAGGGGGGCGTTTCCCCGGTTCGGTTCAGCGGGAGAACGGTGAACTGCGTGAGCTGTTGCCGTCCGTGCGCGCGGCCGTTCACGAGGCTTCCCGTGAGTCGATCCGCCGAGCGCCCGTGGTCGAGGGGTGCATAGATGACCGAGATCTGGTTGCAGCCGTGGATGGCGCCCTGCAACGCGTGATCGGGGCATTGGTGAGCCAGCCCCATCGGCAGCCGGCACATTCGCCCAGTGGATCCACGATCACGTCGACTGCCGCAGAAGGCCCGGCGGCCTTGCTGTCCCAGGGAGCGCGACCGACCCGCGCTCAGGCGGGCGACGGAAAGCGCGAGCACAAGCACGTGGCAAGCGGGGCGGAAGAGCGCAGTGGCACATCCTTTGACGTTTCCTTTCAGAAAACTGAAACAAACTCCGATGTGCTGTTACTCAGCCGTTGACCGCGCCGACGAGCAGTTCTGGCGCGCCGGGTATGGGCCATGGGCCTCACGTCGGAGAAAGCTGATGATTGGCGTTTCCAAACCCTTTGCGGCCTGCATTCCGACCGTTCGAGCTGGCGGCGATCAAAGCCTGATGCCCGTGAGCTACGAGGCGCTGAAATCGTTGGGCGAGAAAGGTTCAGGAAGGTCCGTCGACACGAAGGCCTTCAACACGGTGCCCGGCGCAGCAAGCCTTCGAGCAGATGCGAAAGCCGCGGGCGGGACTGCTGGCGGAAAGGCTCTTGCGTCTCGCCAGGTGGTCGATGCCAGCACCCTGCTGGTCGAGGTCAGGCGGTTAGTGCAAAGCGAATATGGGCGGGGCCTGGGGTCTATCTTCCTGTCCAAGCCGGAATACGCGGGGCTGTTGCCGCTCCTGTCGAGCGGCTTCGACGCCTCGGAGATCGTGCGGACCCAAGGGCCTGACGGTGCCGCAAGCGTGCTCGGTCAGATCGCTCGCCTCGTGCACACCTACGAAAGAGAAGCCAATTCGCTCCATGACAGGTTGTCGCAGCAGCCGGACGCCAAGATCGCCTCACCAGTCCAAGCGCGCATGTTTGCCTACGCAGCCCTGCAGTCCATGGTGGCCGATGAAGTGGGGGCTGTCGTTCGCCACCGCCTGGAGTCGTCGGATGCCGAGGCCGGCAGCTCCAAGGAGCCTGCGCTGGGCGCTTACCTCATGGATGGCCCCGAAGGAACGCTCGTTTTGGCTCCCGACTTTCGAGAGAAGTTGATGGCGCACTTCCATGACCAGTTCGAACGCAATCCCTGGCTCACGCCAAGAGAGATCAGTGCTGCCGTACACAAGAGCCTCCGCGCGTTCGAGCCAGCCAAAGGTGCCGGCAGGCCCTTCGAAGCCGCCACTGCGCTTTCGTTCAAGCCATTGGCGACGGATGGAAGGGGAGCGTACGAGATCCAGCTGGCGGTCAGCCGCTTCGACGCCCAGACCAAGCCGGATTCGCGCCTGGGTCCTGAGCTCGCCACGACCGTGCGGCAAGCCGTGCGGGAATCCATGGAGGCTCAGATCAAACAAGCGATCTCTGCCCAATCGGGGATGGATGCTTCTGCCCTGGCTCAAATCGCGGACGGTTCGATCCGCCGCCATTCAGCGGCCGGTGAAGTTTTCAGCAAGTTGGTGGCGCAGGTGGAAGCGGGGGTCGAACCTGCGTTGAAGAAGGCGAGCGGACCAGGCTCGCCACTGGCCCAGGCACTTCAGGTGAAGGCGTGGCGGGACAAGGGCGTCCAGCTCCGCGCCACGATCGATTCGCAGATCAAGGACTTCGCCGCGCACCAGGTCCTGGCGGCGGCCTTGGACCCGAGCCGACCCATGGCTCTGGATGAGCGCAGTGTCGCGGCCGAGGTGCAGCAACTCACGGTCGAAGTCCAACGGCTGGCGGCTGAGGTGCTCACCCGCCCCGCCTGGGTGCCCGAACCAGCCGAAAAGCCCGCCGAGTGACGCGCGGGCCGGCCTGAGCTGCGATTCGGTCTGACCCGGGCTGTCGTGGAGGCGTCGATAGCCTCATATATGCTCCTGCATCCAGCCGCGCCCTGGTCCTTGGCCCGACCACGGGCAGTTGCGCGGACATCTTCATCTGCCTCGCAGCAGCCCTTGCCTTGGAGCTATGAACCAACCGTTGAACGCCGACCCGGCCGAGCTCGCCAAGTTTTCCGAGCTGGCTCACCGCTGGTGGGACCCCGAAAGCGAGTTCGCGCCGCTGCACCACATCAATCCGCTGCGGCTGGAGTGGATCAACCAGCAATGCCCTCTGGCGGGCCGCCGTGTGTTGGACGTGGGATGTGGCGGTGGCATCCTGTCCGACTCCATGGCCCGGAAGGGCGCGTCGGTGCTTGGCATCGACCTGGCGACCAAGGCACTGCGGGTCGCTCAGCTGCATGCGCTCGAGGCCGGAACACCCAACATTCGCTACCGCGAGGTGAGCGTGGAAGCCCTCGCCGCGGAAGAGCCTGGCAGCTTCGACGCGGTCACCTGCATGGAAATGCTCGAGCATGTGCCTGATCCGGCTTCCGTGGTGCGTGCCTGTACCACGCTGGTCAAGCCGGGTGGTTGGGTCTTCTTCTCCAGCATCAATCGCAACGCCAAGTCGTTCCTGTTCGCCATCGTCGGCGCGGAGTACGTGCTGAACTTGCTACCCCGCGGCACACACGAGTGGCGCAAGTTCATCCGTCCAAGCGAGCTCGCCGCGCACTGCCGATCCGCGGGACTGGATCTCGCCCACAGCAGGGGCATGGAATACAACCCGGTCACACGGCGCTACTGGCTCTCGAGCGACACCAGCGTCAATTACCTTCTGTCCGCTCGCCGCCCATGACCTTTGCCGCCAAAGCCGTGCTGTTCGACCTGGACGGCACCTTGCTCGACAGTGCCCCCGACCTCGGCGCCGCAGCCGACCAGATGCGGACTGCGCGCGGCCTCGCCAGTCTGCCGCTGGGGGACTACCGGCCGATGGCCGGTGCCGGCGCCAGAGGGATGCTGGGCGTTGCCTTCGGCATCACGCCGGACCACCACGAGTTCGACCAGCTGCGGGAGGAGTTTTTCCGCATCTACGAGAGCCGCCTGACGGAGCTGACCCGTCCGTTCGAGGGCATTCCTGAGTTGCTGCAGGCCTTGCGGCAACAGGGCCTGAACTGGGGCGTGGTCACCAACAAGCACATGCGTTTTGCCGGGCCGCTTACCCGAGCCATGCCCCTGTTCGACACGGCCGCGACCGTGGTGGGCGGGGACACGACGCCGTATCCCAAACCGCACCCGGCGCCTTTGCTCGAAGCCGCGCGGCGAATGAACCTGTCTCCATCCGACTGCATCTATGTGGGGGACGATGAGCGGGACATCATCGCGGGCCGGGCCGCCGGCATGCGCACCGTCGCGGCCACTTACGGTTACCTCGGCGGGCACGTAGACGCGGTGGTCTGGGGCGCCGATGCCCGTATCGATAGTCCACTGCAGCTGCTTGACCTCTTGAAATCGGTCCAGCGGGCCTAAAATACCGATTCCTGGGGCTGCACTGGTTTCGACGTGGGTTCGGACACGCAGCAGGGCATGTCGAGGTTCAGTCACCTCGTTAATCCGCTGAAATCAAGTAACTGCCAACGACAGCAATTACGCTCTCGCCGCTTAATTAACGGCGAACCTCGCAACAACCTGCCAATGGGTTGGGCAAAGGGCGAAAGCTCCTAGCTGCGAGGGAATTTTCATTGGCTGGTCCTGACCCGGGTGCCTTGGGTCGGGACGAGAAAATAGGGCACTGGCGGCCGGTGTAGCGTGCGTCTGCGCGACACCGGTGGCGAGAAACCAAATCAGAACGCTACACATGTAGAACTGCTCGTAGAAGGCTTGCGGACGCGGGTTCAATTCCCGCCAGCTCCACCACTATTGAAGCCCCAACTGTTCTCAGTTGGGGCTTTTTCCCGTCCGATCGCGGTAGTTCCCGCGTGTTTGCGTGAGCCCTTGCGGAAACCTGTGGACTTCGCCGGTCGGCCGTCCGGCCCGTTCCCGGCCACCTTTCGCTCTCTCCCGGCCATTCTTCTCTCCGGCCTCGCTCTCCGCAAATGGCCCGAAGTCCGCAAAGGGCTGACCCGGCACTCTTACAGATCAACGGGTTACGCGCGGACCGTTCAAGCGGTTGGATTGCGTCATTGCCTACCCGAGGGGGAACAACCTCGGCCGGGATGCTGTTCGTCCCGAGCCTACCGTCCTGGCTCCGCAGCAGCGGCCTGCTGAATCCGCTCGAACAGGTCCTGGGCGGCCTTCTTGGCGGCGGCATCTTGCTCCGCACTGAGAGGATCGAGATCTACGCCGTCGCGGCCCGCGACATAGGCAGCACCGCCGACGTCATCGTCGTACTCCGACCCGTCCTCGTTAATCGCGTAGTGAGCGTCCTTGGAGAGGTCTGTGCCGACCAGTCGGGACAGATACACCCAAGTCCAGCATCGAGCCAGATCACTTTGATCATGTTCCTCGATGAGGCGGAGCATGGCGTCCGTGTCGCCACTCTCGGCGGCCACGGTAAGCCAGTGCTTAGCATCAGTAACGCGGCCCAGCCGTTCGGCGATTTCGGCAACGGCCGATGGATCTGCACCAACATCGTGATGTGGCTGCTCGAAGAAAGACGGGTCGCCAAACCGCTCCGCCAAGTCGAGGAGCGCATGTTGATTGCCGAGCCGACCAGCCTCGCGAAGATGGCGGCCGTACCTTTCCGCTTGGGTGAGTCGACCGGCGTGGGCGTCTGCCCACTCCTTTTCCACGCCTGTCAGCACGCGACCTTGTTGTGCCTGGGAGTGCCAGTAGGAGCTCCCGGTCTTCTGGTCGGCGTCTTCTTCGTCGGGGGCATGGATCAGTGCCAGGGCGTAGTGAGCAAGAGCGTTCCCTTTGCTGGCTGCTGCTTCCAACCCCTCCAGCATGAGCGGTGCGAAATCACCCTCGTCGCCATCTGGCCATCGAGGCGCACGTCCATCGTTCTGCTCGTCGCCGAACCGCTCGGTGTCGACCCCAATCGGATAATCGTCTGGGCTGGACCAATCCCCTCGCAGATGGCCGATCAACGCCGAAATCCGCACGACGCCGATCTGGCGCTCTGCCAGGAAGGCCCCCAGCGTTACCGAGACCAGATCCGCGCTTTCAGGCGAAAGCCCAAGCTCGATGCAGCGCCGTCTGACGAAAGCGCTGTGCGAGGCAGTTCTCTCGTCGTCCGGACGTTGCTGTGTGAAGACGGCATCAACGCCGAGTGCGGCATAGGACTTGAAGCCGAACGAGGCTGCCAGCAGCTCGTAGATGTGGGCTCTCTTGAAGGGGCCGCCCGTGCTGGCCTGGAGATGTTGCTGCGCGGAATACGCGAGCTCTTTGGTTGTCATGACGAACCTTTCCTGTGTGCCACGCCGATTTCGGGTCAGGCGCACACGTTTAAGTCCCCGACGACGAGGCTCAAAGAGAGGTTTTCAATGACAGTGAGGCAACGCCTTTTTTTACTCGTGTGCAAGTAAGGTTGGCACCTGCCGACATTTTATCGTTGCCAGGCCGAATGGTCTACCTCCTGAGTAGGGCGCGCTGGTCATCCCACAGCGCCGGCGGGTCAACTGCCAGGTCAAACAGTGTGACGTGGTTCGGCATCGCGTCATCCAGGATGGCGGCCACGATGTCCGGCGCCAGCGTGGTCAGGTTGACCATCCGGCTGACGTAGCTGTTGTCGATCCCTTCCAGGGCGGCGATCTCCTTGAGGGATTTGGCCTCGCCCGACTCCAGCATGGCCAGCCAGCGGTGACCCCTGGCCAGCGCCAGTTGCAGCGGCGTGGTGGCCGTGTCCCAGGGTCGGGCCTTGGCTGGTTCGCCCGTCACCGGGTCGATGGGCAGCGTGACCAGTTTGCGCCCGCTGCGCCGTTTGATCTGGATCGGCACCGACAAGGTCAGCCGCCCATCGCTGGCCTCGATGACGTCAGGCTCGCCGGTCTTCTGGATGCGGATCTCGCTCATGCCAATGCCTCCTCGGGCTGGGGCGCGCCCGCTGGCTGCAGTTCGAGCACCAAGCGCTCAATGCCGTTGGCGCGCAGCCGCACCTCAAGTTCGTTGGGGGACACGATCACCTTCTCGACCAGCAGCTTGACGATGCGCGTCTGCTCGGCCGGAAAGAGCTGATCCCAAATGGCATCGAGCCGCGTCATGGCGACGGTGACCTTGGCCTCGTCGAGGCTGGGGTCCAGTTCGATCGCGCGTGGCAGGACATCACCCAGGAGATCCGGCGACCGCAGGACCGCGCGCACTTGATCTAGAACGGCGGATTCGAGTTCTGCGGCCGGAAGGCGCGGCAGCCCCGATGCGCCCGCATGCTCTTTGTTCTCCCGCTGCGGCACGTAGTAGCGGTAGCGGCGGCCGTTCTTCTTCGTGGTGTGCGGCGACAGGGCCCGTCCGTCGTTGCCGAACACCATGCCTTTCAGCAGGTACGGCACCGTCGCCCGGGTGGCGTTGCCGCGAACCCGACCGTTGGTAGCCAGGATGGCGTGCACCTTGTCCCACAACTCTCGGTCGATGATCCGCGGATGCTCGGCCTGGTACCACTGTTCCTTATGGCGCAACTCACCCAGGTAGGTCCGGTTGTTGAGCAGCTTGTAGATCAGCCCCTTGTCGATCGGCTTGCCGGCGCGGGTCTTGCCGTCCTGCGTGGTCCACGCTTTGGACGTCACGCCGTCCAACTTTAGCTCCTTGACCAACATCGTGCCGGAGCCCAGTTCGACGAAGCGCTGGAAGATGTGCCGAATGAGCTTGGACTCGCGTTCGTTGGGCACCAGTCGGCGGTTCTCGACGTCGTACCCGAGGGGCGGCACGCCGCCCATCCACATGCCCTTGCGCTTGCTGGCGGCGATCTTGTCGCGGATGCGCTCGCCGGTGACCTCGCGCTCGAACTGTGCGAAGGACAGCAGCACGTTCAACATCAGACGGCCCATGGAGGTGGTGGTGTTGAACTGCTGCGTAACCGACACGAATGACACGCCCTGGCGCTCGAACACCTCCACCATCTTGGAGAAGTCGGCGAGGCTGCGCGTCAAGCGGTCGATCTTGTAGATGACGACCGCATCGATCTTGCCGGCCTCGATGTCGACCATCAAGCGTCGCAGCGCCGGGCGTTCCATGTTGCCGCCTGAGAAGGCCGGGTCATCGTAGTCGTCTGCGACCGGAATCCAGCCCTCGGCGCGCTGGCTGGCGATGTAGGCATGGCCCGCATCGCGCTGAGCGTCGATCGAGTTGTATTCCTGGTCCAGCCCCTCGTCGCTGGACTTGCGTGTGTAGACGGCACAGCGCATGCGGCGCTTCAGGACTTCGCTCATCGCCGGGCTCCCTTCGTCGCCGCTGTCTTGGGAGTGGCTGGTGCCTTGAGCCCGAAGAACAGGGGCCCCGACCACCGCGTGCCGGTGATCTCGCGTGCGATCATCGAGAGGCTTGGGTACATCCGGTTCTGGAAGTCGTACTGGCCGTCATGGGTCACGATGACGCGGTGCTCGACGCCCTGGTACTCGCGGGTGAGCACGGTCCCGGCTGCTGGCCGGTAGTCACGGTCTCGCTTCTTGACCTTGCCGGTCTCGATCAGCGATGCGACGCGGCGCTTGTTCCGCTCCAGCAGGTTGGCGTCGACCTTGCGGAACTCCACCTCCTGCAGGCGATAGGCAATGCGCCGCTCCAGGAACTGGCGGTTGTGGGTTGGCGTGTCGCCGCCGAAGAGCCTCTGCCAGAGCGCTTTGATTGCCGGCATGGGCAGCTCGGGCAATCTTGCGATCTGTGAGGCCACCGATGGTGGCGCGGTGAAGTTGCTTGTGGGCGTGCTCATCAGGACTCCGTTTCTGTGTTGTTGGCGGGGTCTGAATGAACGCGCTGGTGGCCAGAAAAGCCAAGCTCAAACTCGCTCTCCGAAGTCCGTCCTGCAAACGGGCGAGAACCGGCGCTACGAAGGCGGACGATCCCATTTGTGAGTAACGACGCGATCTCGCGCCGACGCTGCTCCGGGGTCATCCGGTCGGGAGGAACTTGGTTGATTTCATGCATCGGTATCGGTCCTGTCCATCAAACTCGCTTGAATGGCGAAATTCTGCGGACGAACCCTCACCGACACCAGGAGGGAGTTGCGAGCGCCCGCGTGCTGGCGCTGGCTGCTGAGGCAATGGACCGTGAGCTACCGAACGGGGTACTGGCCGTTGTTGATGAACCGATCGAAGGTGTCCTCCTCGGGCTCGCCATCTTCATGCTGCGGGCGCTGCCATTCAGCGTCTGGCATCAACAGCAGGGTCAGCGAGTAGTCGTATTGGCCCGCGACCCTCGTCATTTCGGTCAGTGGCATGGACGCTGGTTCGCGTGGGAACCAGATCTGTGCCCGCGTCGATTGCATCTGGGCACCAACATCCAAGAGGTTGTTGCTATGCGCCAAGGCGTCCTGCGGAAGTTCGATGGTGTTCTTGCGCGTCGCGAAGTAGGCGCCGGACCTGAAGGCCGCCTGGTTCGACGTTGACCACAGGAGGTGGTCGTCACGGCTGGCCACCAGGACGGCCCGCTTTTCGGCGATCTCCGTCCAGCGCAGGGCGGCGGCGGTCAGCGACACGCCATAGCGTTCGGCGCAGTGACCCAGCAGGTCGAAGCTGACGGGTTGGCCATCGACTTGTTTCCTGAAATCGTCCAGCGGCATCAGCAAGGTCGATGCAAACTTGTCGGCTTCGGTTTCGATGTCTCGTTCGTTGCCGTCACCAGTCTCGATGTCGTCGTCGCCGCACTCGAACCGATCCTGGTCGTGGCGGTGCAGGATGTAATGACCGAACTCATGCGCAATCGTGAAGCGCTTGCGTCCTTCGGACCGGACGGCGCTGTTGTAGACGATCAACCACTTCGACCGTGCCTTGTTGGCAGCAAGCATCCCCTCCAAGCCATCCAGATCCTCACCCTGGACCTTGTCCACGGGCGAGTCGGCAAAGCACTGCCGGGAATACTCCAGCGCGACCTCATCAACCTTGACCGGAAAGCGGTTCACTCCCAGCACCATGTTGAGCATGGACGAGATGCGGTTGGCCTCCGCCATCGGTTGCTTGCGTTCGGTCACTCGTCGTCATCCCAGGCGTCGAGGATCTTGCGCAGCCGCTTCTTGGTGTCGTCCGGCATGCCCTTGTACTTGCGGAAGAACGCCTCGTCGATGACTTCTTCACCAGGGGATGCTGTCGACTCGGTGAGCAGGAACTCGGTCGTGACCTCGAGCACCGACGCGATCTTGCCGATCTTGTCTGCCGACGGTTTCGGGTCGTCCTTGTTCTCCAGCTCCCAGATGTAGCTCTTGCTGGATTCGGTCAGCTCTGCCAGTTGTTCAAGGCTGAGCTTCTTCTGCTTCCGCAATGTGCGGATCTTGTCGCCCAGGGGTGATGGCACCGATTTCTCCCAATTAACCTGCGTCAGGCCGAAAATAATACCACTCTGCCGAACGAAACCGTACCTGCTTGACAAACCCCTACCCGACCATAAATAATCCCCAACAGTTCGGTACACCGAACAAAATCGGTCTGCAACCCCCAAGACAGGGCGGCTCGGGCTGGTGCCAACCCGATCAACGCCTTGCGAAGGGGGAATGTCAATGAACGATGCTGAAAACCTGTCTAAGCTGCTCGGCCACCTGCCGCCGGCGGTCTTCCGTGAATTCATGGTGGGGGAGTTCGGTCTGGCGATGCCCGATCTGGACAAGAAGCAGGGCAAGCAGGAACAGCGCGCTGCCATGGAGCCAGTCCTATCGGCCCTGGATGTGAGCGCGCGGCGCAAGATCGAGGAACTGGCTGAGCGCATCGTGCTGCTCTCGGATGGCGCCGGGCAAGACGTCATCGAGGGCATTAGCCAGGACATCGTCGGCGACGCTGCCAAGGCGGCGTTTGCAGCCATCCCGAACCAGTACGAACGCGCGCTGTGGCTCAACCTCAACGCGCCTGAACTTTTCGAGGATGCGTTGAACGCCCGCCAGGCGGACGTCTTCCGCCAGAGTGCGTCCTGCTATTCGGGCTATGTCGCGCCCAAGGATCTGACAGTCCTGGATGACTCGGCAGCTCGCCAGGCCTTCCACCAGGCTGTCGCCCAGCAGCTCGGCTGCGCAGCGGACACTGTCGCAGTTCAAGTTTTCAGGCGGCTGCGTCCCGACACACTCACCGGCGAAGACGTCGACCTGTACCAGGTCAGCGTGCATCACAACCGCCCGCCCGAGATCATCGATCGCGTCCAGGCCAGCGAACTGGTGCCGCAGGAAGTGATCCGTGCTGTCTCCTCGCACATCACCTACGAGCCCGCCAATGGCCATCTGGAGGTCTTGTCCAAAGACACCGACGGCCGCGAGGCGCTGGCGCGCATCGTGGCGGACTCGCTGCTGCAGTCGCCCATCACCGGCGACAAGGTTCCGCTGAAGCAGTACGACTACCAGAGCCTGGCCGCGCCCCGCAACTTTGATCTGACCGGCGAGGACGTGGCATCGGTCAAGGTGATTGAGCTCGGCTACACCACCGATAACCACCGTTCCTTGCTGGTGAAGATCTGGGCCAAGGACGTCGACGATATTTATACCGCTGCACGTTCTTTGGTCTCGCTGCCGTTCGACTTTCGCAACCACCACATCAACTACGCCAAGCTGTCCATCCGCATCAAGAAGGTTGGCAAGGAACGCCCACGCACCATCACCGTCATCCTGCGCGATGACAACAAGTGCAACATCAAGACCAAGCGCGAAAAGGACCGCGCGCTGTGCGACCGTTTGCTGGCGAAATGGAACCTGGTGAAGGAGATCAGCGATGTCGCAGAAGAGCCTTTCGACGCGCTCGCTGCTTGAGCTGATCGATCTTTTTGAGCGTTCGATCCACGCCGTCGTCGATGGCGGTGGCCAGCGCCTGCGTGGCGTGCCCGGTTGGGGTCTGTCGCGCCGGGTGGCGCTGTCTGATCGCGATCTCGCAGGATGGACTGAACGCATCGGCTTTGCAGGCTCCTACCTGGCGGCCTGCGGCGATGAGTGCGTTCCGGTCGACATCGAGGAGGACGATGACCCGCGGCGGTATCGCTACCGCTGCCCCGAGACTTTCCGCATCAAGTACGTCCCGGCCGATCTGATTGGCGTTCATGCCGTCGGTGAAGAGAAGCTGCTGAACTACCTTGCGGACCTGCTCGGTGTGCCCCAGGCGCAGCGCAGCGGCATCAAGACGCCCGCGATTGATGGTGTCCTGTGGCGCCTTGGCAAGATGCGCATTGCGGACGCGCAAGTCGACGCCTGGCTGGTCCGGGGACTCTCGTCATGGACCGACAAGGTGTTTGAGCATTTCAGTACCGCGCCGCTGCCTGACCAGGGATTGATCTTCACCACCGGCCAGGCTCTGCCCGACATCGTTGTGCCGCCCCGCGCCTACCGCATCGTCCCAATCGCGAGCGCACTGGTCGACCATGCCATCAAGCCGCACGTCGACATCGACCTGATCCACCGGATGCTGCTGGCCCCATTGGGCAGCAAGGTGGAGAAGTCTCTACCGGTTCGATTCGACCGGTTCTCCAGCACGCTGGTTATCGCCACCAAGTCCGACAAGCCATGGCCGATCAAGGGCGCCAGGCAGGTTGCCGTGGTCAGCCATCTATTCGAGCAGTTCGCAAACGGGCGGCGCTGGGTTCCCGCCCATGAAATTCTGAATGCCGTGTATGGGCCGAAGAAATCCGGGCGCAGCCAGCGCATCCAGAACGTCTTCAGCGGCAACTCGGTTTGGGAGGACTACATCGCTGGCGACGGCAATGGCCACTACGGATTCAACCTGGACTGACCAGCACCAGTCGGACGCACCACGCACAGCCGCCTTGGGGCGGCTTTTTGCTTTCTGCCGCCCGTTTTCTCGCGCTGTGGCTGAGCCCGCACATCAGCCCGTACATGGCGGTGGCAGACGCCCGTACAGGCCGAATTTGAAGATCACCTCACGTTTTCGCAACTACCCGAAAGGAGAAAAACGTGAGTGTCAAACACTTCAACCAACGCCAACTGGCGGACCGTTGGGACGTCAGCGAAGCCACACTGGAACGCTGGCGGTCCGAAGGAATCGGTCCGGTCTTTCTGAAACTGCAAGGGCGAGTTCTCTATCGCCTTGAGGACGTCGAGGGCTTCGAGTCCGACAGCCTGCGCAAGAGCACTTCCGAACGCGTCGATGCGGGAGGGGCGGCATGAGCGACCTCACCCCCGATCAGGTGCTGGCCACGCCAGCCGGTGAACTCGCCGAGCGGTCCAGCGAGTCGCTCTTCCAACTGAAGAACGACGCGGCCGATCTGCTGGCCGCCGCGAAGGCCATCGTCGAGCACGTCGATCGCGCTCTAGATCTCCGGTACGCACAGCGCGCCCACCAACTGCGTCTGGCGGCCGGCAAGGACACCGGTGCCGTGCATTTCGATGACGGCCATGTCCGAATCACGTCCGACCTGCCCAAAAAGGTGGCCTGGGAGCAGGCGCAGCTGTCCGTCATCGCCGCACGCATAGCTGCCGCTGGCGACAAGGTCGCGGATTACATCGACACCGACTACTCGATTCCCGAGAGCCGCTTCAACAACTGGCCGCCGGCGCTCAAGGAGCAGTTCGCGCAGGCCCGCACCGTCAAACCCGGCAAACCGAGCTACCGGCTCGCCCTCGCCCAGGAGAACCAAGAATGAAAACCCTCTTTCAATCCTTGCAAGCCAAGCTCGGCTCCTATGCCGGCGAGCATCTGGCCACCACACTGCGCTACCAGGACCGCCACGGCAACGCCATCGACAAGCCCCTGCTCGAGGCGACCCTGGACGAAGTGGCGTTCGCCATTCAGACGCTCAGCGCCGAGGGCAGCGCCATCCACCGCCGCCGCAGCGCACTGGAAAGTCTGTACACCCTTGCTCGCGATCGTGGCTGCCTTGGCGCAGACACCGTTGGCGCGATCGCGTCGGAGGCGACGAAATGAATCAGCTCGTCGCCTTCAATTTCGAGTCCCACAACGTGCGCATGGTCATGGACGCTCACCTGGAGCCTTGGTTCGTCGCAGCCGACGTGTGTGCAGCGCTTGATCTACCGGAAACTCACAAAGCGATCGCCCGCCTGGACGACGACGAAAAGGGTCGGAATTCAATTCCTACCCCTGGCGGAAACCAGGACATGTCGGTGGTCAACGAGTCGGGCCTCTTCAACCTCGTGCTCGGCAGCCGCAAGCCCGAGGCAAAGCGGTTCAAGCGCTGGGTCACCCACGAGGTCCTGCCCTCGATCCGCAAAACCGGGTCATATGCGTCGGCCGGGGCGGTGGCCGCGTTGCCGGCGCCGACCCAGGACCGCGTCAACGCAATCCTGTCGATCGGTGAGGCAATCGCCAAGGTGCCGGGTGTCAAACCCGGCATCGCGATGGCGGCAACGTTGACAGTGATCCACGAGAACACCGGTCTGGTGGTCGAGTCCTTGCGCAAGGTGCTGCCGGCAGCCAACGAGCCGATCTGCAGCCTCAATCCCACCCAGATCGGCGAACGGATCGGGCTGTCGGCCCGTGCCGTGAACGCGCGGCTGCAGTCCCAGGGCTTGCAGTTCAAGAACGACCGCGACGAGTGGGAGCTGACCGAATCAGGCAAAGCCTGGGCCGAGGCGCTGCCGTTCTCGCGCAACGGGCACTCGGGCTACCAGATCCTCTGGAACCCGGGCGTGACCGACTTGATGCGTGAGGTGGCGTGATGGCACTGCCAATCATCTCCGCCGAAGAACGGCTCAAGGAACGCCACAGCGCCAAGGTCGGTCTGGTCGGGTTCCCGGGTGTGGGCAAGACCACGCAGCTCAAGACCCTGCCCGCTGACACCACCTTGTTCGTGGATCTCGAGGCCGGCGACTTGTCGGTGCGGGACTGGCCAGGCGACACGGTGCGTCCGCGTACCTGGCCCGAGTTCCGCGATCTGGTGGTGTTTCTGGCCGGGCCCATGCCGACCGCGAGTGCCGAGCAGGCGTTCTCCGAGCCGCATTTCCAGCATGTCTGCATCAGGTTCGGGGATCCGGCGCAACTGGCCAAGTACGACACCTACTTCGTCGACAGCCTCACGGTGCTCTCGCGCCTGTGCTTTGCCTGGTGCAAGACCCAGCCCCAGGCCTTCAGCGAAAAAACCGGCAAGCCTGACAACCGCGGCGCCTACGGCCTGCTGGGCCAGGAAATGATCACGGCGCTCACGCACCTGCAGCATGTGCGGGACAAGCACGTCATCTACGTCGCCATCCTGGAAGAAAAGACCGACGACTTCAACCGGCGCTTCTACCAGTTGCAACTGGAAGGCAGCAAAACGGCGCTGGAGTTGCCCGGCGTGCTCGACGAAGTCGTGACCCTTGCGGTCTTGAAGGCCGACGACGGCAGTAGCTACCGGGGCTTTGTCACCCGCGCCGACAACCCGTTTGGCTACCCCAGCAAGGACCGCAGCGGCCGGCTGGACGCCATCGAGGAGCCCCACCTCGGAAAACTCATCGCCAAGTGCCTGGGCCAGAACGCGCATGCACAGCAAAACCCATCGATCTAAAGGAAATCACATGAACGCCAATACCTCCAGCAACTGGAACGACTTCAACGACGCCGAAGCCCAGCACGGCGCGTTCGACTTGATCCCCAAGGGCACCATCGTGCCGCTCCGCATGAGCATCAAACCCGGTGGCCATGACGACCCCAGCCAGGGTTGGACAGGCGGCTACGCCACTCAGTCGTTTGACACCGGGGCGGTGTACCTGGCCTGCGAGTTCGTGGTCACTGGCGGCCCGTTTGCCAAACGCAAGATGTGGTCGAACGTGGGGCTGTTCTCCAGGAAGGGACCGACCTGGGGCCAGATGGGTCGCAGCTTCATCCGTGCCGCGCTCAATAGCGCGCGCAACGTCCACCCCCAGGACAACACGCCGCAAGCGGCGGCCGCGCGCCGGATCGACAGCTTCGCCGACCTGGACGGCATCGAATTCATCGCCCGGGTGGACGTGGAGAAGGATGCCAAGGGCGAAGACCGCAACGTGGTCAAGCTCGCAATCGAGCCGGACCACAAGGACTACGCGGCACTGATGGCGGGCGGCCACAAGGGCCCCACTGGTGGCGGCAGTCCCGCTGCGCCAGCACCGGTGGCATCCGCCTACGTCGCCCCGGCGCGCGCGGCCCAACCGGCAGTGAGCGCCAAACCCTCGTGGGCGCAGTGATGAGGGCCCATCATGAAATGCTGGGTCTGCTCACGTCAGGCGCGCGGCTACGGGCATACCGAAAATCGGCACCGGGTGGGCGACCCGCGCCGATACCCGATCGACTGGGTGTTCTGCTCGCGCCGGTGCCAGGACTCGTTTCACCGGCTGTACGGGTCGTGGACCCGTGCGCTGGACAGCGGTCTGCTTCCGGAGGTCGCCATGGTTGACGCCACGCCGCTGGAACAGGCCGCCATGCGCGCGTGCCTGAAGTTCTTCGGTGAGGCGGCCAGTGCCATCGGCTTCGACAAACCCCTCGGGGCCTATTCGGAGGCCGAGGCTTTGTCCGTCATCGACGCGATCGTCACCGCCTACGTGGACGAGATGGCCGCTCAGCATGAGCGCAGCAAGTACCCGCCCGTGCGCATGCCCCGCACGACACCGGTCAACGATCCGATCCGTGAGTCAGTACCCCCGCTGCAGGAGAACCCGTTCGCCGACATGAAGGACGACCTGCCCTGGGAGACGACGCCATGATCGACTTCAATTCATCGGCCAGTCTGTCCGGTCGGCTGCAGGAACTGATGGATCAGGCGCTCGAAGCCGAGCGGGACGCAACGCCAGCCCGCGAGTACCTGGGCGCATCACGCCTGGGCGCGGCCTGCGAGCGGCAACTGCAATACGAATATGCAAAGGCGCCGGTCGACCACGGCAGGGGCTTTTCGGGGCGGCTGCTGCGCATCTTCGAACGAGGGCACCGCACAGAGGACATGGTGATCCGCTGGCTGCGCCTGGCTGGCTTCAATCTCAAGACCGAGGACGCCAATGGCCACCAGTTCGGATTCTCGGTGGCGGGCGGTCGTCTGCGCGGGCACGTCGACGGCGTGCTGATTGGCGGTCCCGAGGGCTTTGCTTACCCATCGCTTTGGGAAAACAAGTGCCTGGGGGCCAAATCCTGGCGCGATGTGGAGAAGAACAAGCTGGCGGCCTCCAAACCGGTCTATGCCGCACAGATCGCGTTGTACCAGAGCTACCTGGAGTTGCACGAACACCCGGCGCTGTTCACGGCAGTGAACGCGGACACGATGGAGATCTACGCCGAGTTGATCCCGTTTGACGCGGGGCTGGCCCAACGCATGTCGGATCGCGCTGCCCGCGTGATCACCGCGAGTGAGGCTGGCGAGCTGCTGCCTCGTTCGTTCACTGATTCTGCCCATTTCGAATGCAAGTTCTGCGCGTGGTCGCAGCGTTGCTGGAGGACCAAATGACGGAGCAAGAAAACCACAACCCGCTGGACTTCAATGACTGCCCCGCGCCGGGCGTAAATAACCGCACTGCCGAGCGAGACCAGACTCGTGCTTCCTTGCTGGCGCGACTCGAACCGGTGCTGTTCACGCTCTTTCCAGCCGGTAAGGTTCGGCATGGCAAGTTCTACATCGGTGACGTCTTGGGCAGCCCAGGCGACAGTCTGGAGATCGTCCTGAATGGCGACAAGGCTGGTCTTTGGACCGATCGGGCGACCGGCGACGGTGGCGATATCTTCGACCTGATCGCACGCCATTTGTCTGCCGATGTGCACACCGATTTCGCCCACGTGTTGCGTTACGGCAGCGATCTAGCCGGTCGGGCCACTCCTGCACCGGTGCGCAAAGCGAAGCGGCAAGCGCCGGTGGACGATCTGGGTCAGGCGACCGCCAAGTGGGACTACCTGGATGCCAACGGCACGCTGATCGCGGTGGTCTACCGCTACGACCCGCCTGGCCGGCGCAAGGAATTCAGGCCATGGGATGCCAAGCGCCGCAAGATGACCCCACCCAATCCCCGGCCGCTGTACAACCAGCCTGGCTTGGTGCATGCCGACACAGTCGTCCTCGTCGAGGGTGAGAAGTGTGCGCAGGCGCTGGTCGATTTGGGCTTCTGCGCGACCACTGCGATGCACGGCGCCAACGCGCCGGTTGACAAGACCGACTGGTCGCCGCTGGCGGGCAAGGTCGTGCTGGTCTGGCCGGACCGCGACAAACCGGGCTGGGAATACGCCGACCGCGCATCCCAAGCCATCCTGGCCGCGGGCGCGCTGTCATGCGCCATCCTGTATCCCCCTGCGGAAAAGCGAGATGGCTGGGACGTCGCCGATGCGATCGAAGAGGGCTTTGACGTCCGGGGCTTTCTGACCACAGGCGATCGCGTTCCGGTATCAGTCCAGACCGACGCCCCGATTGAAGACAGGTTGGTCGAGGGCATCGAATGGACCACCGAGGATGGCTTGGCCAGCGCATTCACGCGCCGTTATGGCGAGGATTGGCGCTACTGCGCCCAATGGGGCAAGTGGCTGGTGTGGACTGGGATCCGCTGGAATCCGGACCAGTTGCTCTATATCCAGCACCTGTCGCGCAACATTTGCCGAGCGGCGTCCTTCAAGGCCGACACGCCACGACTGCGGGCGCGTCTGGCGAGCTCCTCCACCATCAGCGCCGTGGAGCGCATCGCCCGCAGCGATCCAAAGCATGCATCCATGGCCGAGCACTGGGACGGCGACGTCTGGCTCCTGAACACCCCCGGTGGTGTCGTCAATCTGCGCAGTGGCGTGGTCCGCGCCCACGATCGTGCCGATCGCATGACCAAGGTGTGTACCGCCGTGCCACAGGGCGCTTGCCCGACGTGGCAGGCCTTTCTGTCCGACGTCACGGGCGGGGACGCGGAACTGATGGTCTACCTGCAGCGCATGGTGGGGTACTGCCTGACCGGGGTGACCAGCGAGCACGCGCTATTCTTTCTGTACGGCACCGGGGCCAACGGCAAGTCGGTGTTCGTGAACGTGATTGCCACCATCCTGGGGGACTATGCCGCCAATGCCCCCATGGACACATTCATGGAAACGCGTTCGGACCGGCATCCGACAGATCTGGCCGGATTGCGTGGCGCGCGCTTTGTCGCATCCATTGAAACCGAACAGGGTCGGCGCTGGAACGAATCCAAGATCAAAACCATCACGGGCGGCGACAGGGTGTCTGCGCGCTTCATGCGCCAGGACTTCTTCGACTACACGCCGCACTTCAAGCTGGTCATTGCCGGCAACCACAAGCCGTCCATCCGCAATGTGGATGAGGCCATGAAGCGGCGGCTGCACCTCATTCCGTTCACGGTGACGATTCCGCCAGAGCGTCGGGACGGCAAGCTCACCGAGAAGCTGCTGCACGAGCGCGACGGCATCTTGGCTTGGGCCCTGGAGGGTTGCCTGCTTTGGCAGCAGTGCGGCCTGAAGCAGCCGCAAAGCGTCATGGATGCGACCGAGGAGTATTTCGAGGCCGAGGACGCCATGGGCCGATGGATCGAGGACCGCTGCGTATTGCATGGCAACGCTAAGGCGCTGACGTTCGAGCTGTTCAACGATTGGAAGCAGTGGGCCGAGAGCAATGGGGAGTTTTTTGGGTCGATGCGCCGGTTTTCGGACGCACTGTTGACGCGTCGCTTCGAGAAATGGCGCAACAGCGCTGGCATGCGCGGCTTTATTGGCCTCGGCTTGAGGGAGCCGACCAGCATCCCGCACCCAAGCTATCCCTACAACGACAACTGAGGACTTTCGATGGCAAAAACCACCGCCTCCGGCCTCGGTCTGACGCAGCCGACAACCCAGAACATTAACGTGCTACACGTGCGCGCGGGCGCACCTAAAGAGAAGTTACTTTATTCCGAGTCCGATGCGTCAGACCGCGTCGGCGGGGCCGTCGGACAGGAGAATCAGGTCAACTGCGCGTTGACCGTGCTGGCCCTTGATCTGGGCACCACCACCGGCTGGGCACTGCGCCCGCGCGACCAGCAAATCGCCCACGGCTTTGTCAGCCTGCGGCCGCAACGCTTTGAGGGCGGCGGCATGCGCTACCTGCGGTTCAAGCGCTGGCTGTCCGAGCTCAAGGGCATGGCGACCGACATCCACGCCGTGTACTTCGAGGAAGTGCGCCGGCACGCCGGGGTGGACGCCGCCCACGTTTACGGCGGCTTACTGGCCACGCTCACCAGCTGGTGCGAGCACCACAACATCCCGTACCAGGGCGTGCCGGTCGGCACGATCAAGAAGCACGCCACCGGCAAAGGCAACGCCGGCAAGGACGAGGTGATCGCCGCGATGCGCGCCAAGGGGCACGCGATCGCGGACGACAACGAAGCAGACGCCCTTGCCTTGCTGCACTGGGCCATCGAGACACAGGAGGCCTGAGATGAAGACTCCTCAAGCTCAGTACCCGTCGCCACTGGGCCGCATGCAGGGCGAGCGTGTCGATTTGGACGCCGTCAAGCAGCGCGGCTGGCAGGATCAGCACATCCTGGTCGTGTCCGATGATGACGAGCGCCTTGATGTCCTTGAGAGGGCGGTTGTTCGCAAGATTGGCAACCGCCTCTATGGCGGGCCGGCCAAGACGGGTCGCCATGACTGAATGGACCAGCGATGACGTGGCGAACCGGCTCATTGATGCGGCACGGACTGCTCGTCGGCTGCCGTCCGTGCGGGTCCAGGGCTACTTCAATGTCTGGCCTGCGTTTGTGCGCACGGCATATGAGCGCTTGGCGTGCGAGGACGTGCCAATGCCACGCTTCCCACCAACACCGGTGGACGTCGAGCAAATGCTCGAGGTCATGCAGTGGGTGCAGTGGCTGGAGGTGGAGCAGCGCCACCTCGTGTGGATGCGCGCTGATCGCTACCGGTGGTGCGACATTGCCAGGCGCTTTGGATGTGCCGTGCGGACTGCGCAGCGCCGTTGGGACCTGGCGATTGACATCGTCGTTATCCGCCTGGGCGAGGGTGATTGATTGAAGTTGAACGGCCAAGCGGCTGCCTTCGAACAAACGAGGAAGGACGCGGAGATTGGGCGAATTTCAGGGTGTCGCGATTTACGTGGAATCCAGCTAAATTCTATCTATGGTTGCGAGAGTTGTATCTCGCACAGGACCCGATCCCAGCCCGCCAAGAGCCAGCGCTCTCGGCGGGTTTTTGCATTTCTGAACCCCTTCGATGACTGCCCTTCAAATTCAGTACCGACCGATCGAGTCGCTGATTCCGTATGCCCGCAATGCGCGCACGCACAGCGACGAGCAGATCACGCAGATTGCAGCCAGCATCCGGGAGTTCGGGTTTAACAATCCAATCCTGGTCGATGGCCATCGCGGCGTCATCGCAGGGCATGGTCGGATCCTGGCAGCGCGCAAGCTCGAGATGACGGAACTGCCGGTGATCGAGCTGGCCCATCTGACCGACACGCAAAAGCGCGCCTTCATCCTCGCTGAGAACAAGCTCACGGAGCGTGCCGGCTGGGACAGCGAGCTGCTGTCGCTGGAGTTGTCTGAACTGCAGGACGCCGGGTTCGCTCTGGAGCTGACTGGCTTTGACGACGCGGAGATCCAGTCGCTGCTGGCCAAGGCGGGCGACGAGGGTTCCGGCGAATCTGAGGATGCCGCGGACGAACTGCCCGCCGTGCCGGTCAAGCCGATCAGCAAGACCGGCGACATCTGGGCCCTTGGCGAGCACCGCCTGATTTGCGGCGATGCCGCCAACCCCTCGGTGATCTCGGCGCTCATGGGGCAGGAGCGCGCTGCACTGTGTTTCACGTCCCCGCCCTACGGGAGCCAGCGGGACTACACCGATGCGATCGTCGATTGGGATGGGCTGATGCGCGGCGTGTTCGCCGCGCTGCCGATGGCCCCGGACGGACAGGTGCTGGTGAATCTCGGTCTGATCCACCGCGACAACGAAGTCATCCCGTATTGGGATGCGTGGTTCGCCAGCATGTGTGCTCAGGGCTGGCGGCGCTTTGCTTGGTACGTCTGGGACCAAGGGCCCGGGATGCCAGGCGACTGGAACGGTCGCTTGGCGCCGAGCTTTGAATTCGTCTTCCACTTCAATCGGGAATCCCGCCGGCCCAACAAGATCGTGCCATGTAAGCACGCCGGCCAGGAGTCACACCTGCGCGCCGACGGATCGTCGACGGCCATGCGCAAGAAAGACGGTGAGGTCGGAGGCTGGTCCCATGCCGGGACGCCGACCCAGGACACCCGGATCCCCGACAGCGTGATTCGAATCATGCGGCACAAGGGCAAGATCGGCGAGGACATCGATCACCCGGCTGTGTTCCCGGTTGCGTTGCCCGAGCACATCCTGCTGGCTTTCTCCAGCGACGGCGACGTGGTGTTCGAACCGTTCAACGGCTCGGGCACCTCTCTGCTGGCAGCGCAGCGTACGCGTCGCCGCTGCCGCGCCGTCGAAATCGCACCGGAATACGTGGACGTGGCGATCCGCCGATTCCAGCAGAACCACCCGGACGTGGCCATCACCCTCCAGGACACGGGGCGGTCCTTCGAAGAGGTCGCCACGCAGCGGCTGGGCATCGCGGAGCGCGTCGATGCGTAACCTGGTTGACCTCAAGATCGAAGTGCGCCCGGTTGCGGCATTGATTCCGCACATCCGAAACGCCAAGCAGCACTCGGACGCGCAGGTCGCCCAGATTGCGGCCAGCATCACCGAGTTTGGCTGGGGCGCACCGATCCTGGTCGACGGTCAGAACAACGTGATCGCGGGCCATGGACGGCTATTGGCGGCCCGCAAGCTCGGCATGACCGAAGTGCCGGTGGTGCCGATGGCGCACCTGACCGACATCCAGCGGCGAGCCCTGATCCTGGCTGACAACAAGATCGGCGAGAACGCGTCCTGGGACGATGAGCTGCTTGGCCTGGAATTGGCCGAGTTGAAAGACGGCGACTTCGATCTGAGCCTCACCGGCTTCACCGCCGATGAATGGGATGCACTGATCGCGGGCGACTCCAGCAACGAGGGCCTGACCGATGACGACCAGGTCCCAGAGGTTGCCGAGAACCCGATCTCGCGAACCGGCGACGTCTGGGTGTTGGGCGAGCACAAAGTGCTGTGCGGCGATGCCACGAAGGCTGACGACTACAAGCGGCTGCTAGGCGACGAGCTGGTGGACATGACCTTCACCGATCCGCCATACAACGTGAACTACGCCAACACGGCCAAGGACAAGCTGCGCGGCAAGAACCGCCCCATCCTGAACGACAACATGGGCGACGGCTTTGGCGCCTTCCTGTTGGCCGGGTGCCAGAACATCCTGAACGTCACCAAGGGCGCGGTCTACATCGCTATGAGCTCGTCGGAGCTGGATACCCTGCAGTCGGCGTTTCGATCTGCGGGGGGCAAGTGGTCAACGTTCGTGATCTGGGCCAAGAACACTTTCACCATGGGACGCGCCGACTATCAGCGCCAGTACGAGCCTATCCTGTACGGATGGAAGGACGGCGCCGACCACTACTGGTGCGGCGCGCGCGACCAGGGCGACGTGTGGCAGATCAAGAAGCCGCACAAGAACGACCTGCACCCGACCATGAAGCCCGTGGAGCTGGTGGAGCGCGCGGTGCGCAACAGCAGCAAGACACGCGACCTGGTACTCGATCCGTTTGGCGGGTCGGGCTCGACCCTGATTGCGTGCGAGAAATCCGGGCGACGCGCTCGGTTGATCGAGCTCGATCCGAAGTACGTCGACGTGATCGTCAAACGCTGGCAGGACTGGACAGGCCAACAAGCGTCACGGGAATCAGACGGGGCAGTATTCGTTCACGCCGCCAGCAGTGAATTGACGGCCGAGAGGCCTCGTAGGTAACAGAGCGTAAATCAGCCAACTCGTATCAGGATGTCACATTAAGGGTTATGTGCGTTCGTTAGGAAAACGGCTGAGGCGTTTCACCAAGCGAAAAAATCGCCGGTTGCGGCGGCATGGATGTCCTTGCAGACTCCGCGCCTTCAGAACGTTCTCTGATGCCCACCAAGGATGATCATGGATATCGCAGTTGCAACCACGCAGAAAAATTCAAAGGCACGGCGCTCGGCGACAACCCGACGCGCACGCGTTAGGAACACGGCCTCGGTTCTTCACCCAGAAATCGCCCAACCGAAGCAAACCGCGAAGCAAAAGGCGATCTCCGCAGTCAAGAGCTTTGTCGAGGAACGGCCACTTATGTGTGCCGGCGTTGCGGCTGCAGCTGGCTTCGCCTGTCTGGCGGTTGGGGCGATGCGATTCCGCGAAGACATGGTTGCATACCTCGTCGTTAAAGAGCTGCCGAAAGTGCTTGGAGCTGCCGGCGCCGGTGCTGGCGCTAGCCTTGGACTGTACGGCAGTGCCGGGGTGGCGATCGCTGGCATCGCTTTTGGAGTCCCGGCGCTCGCGGTATCAGCGCTAGGCGCGTGGACTCTGGGGCAGCTGGGTGTCGCCGCCGGCGATGTACTGGCTTCGGTTTTCGGCTCCTCGATCTGGGACATAGTCGCCGACCTGGGCTGGATCGGTCTGGGTTTGCTGCTGATCGGATGGGCAGCTGATCGGGTGGCCCGCAACAATCGAGTGGCCGCGCTGGTTGAACGCGCCAGAGCCGCAGTTCGCGAATTTGCACAGTCGGTGAAGGACGCATGGAATACGCTGATGCGCAGACTGGGACTGTTGCTCTCGTGAGAGCTTCAGAGCTCGCGAAAGCGGGTGATCACGGTCCGCCCAGGACGCTTCAACCCGCGAGCGACTCTTCGATGATCTCGCAGTGAATGACGTGGCCTGTCAGGTAAGGCATGCCGCGCGGGATGCCGTAGTCCCTGCTGGTCTGGCGCCCGATGGTCCAACCCATCCACTGCTCGATGGCCGCGTTGATTGCGTCCTGCACGTTCTTCCCTCGTGCCAGCCCGTTTTGCACGTCATCGGCGAAGTGGCGACCGTGGCGGCTGTCCAGGAAGATGCGGACCGATTCGAGCGACTCCCCGGTGGCATTCGAGATGGCGGCGATCGCCAGGGGCCACGCGGTGTTGGCGTGCTCGTTCATCGTGCCCCAAAAGCCCCAGGCATCGTTCTGGGTGGCGGGGATTGGTTGGTTGGTCATCTCGGGCTCCTTGGGGTTGATCGTTGCGATCTGTAGTAACGCGCTGTTTGATTGAGAAGCCAAGCGCCGCTTGGCCTCTTTCTCGATCATTTTGTGTGTCAGGCGACCCGGTACACCCGCTCGCCGCCCTGCGCCTTGTCCGAGACGATGGTCAGACCGAGTTTTTTCTTGAGCGCACCGGCCAGGGTGCCGCGCACTGTGTGGGCCTGCCATCCGGTGACTTCGCAGATTTGCGCGATGGTCGCTCCCTCGGGGCGCTTGAGCATGCCAACCACGCTGGCCTGTTTGCTGTTCTCGCGCGTGCGTGGCGTCTTTGCCTCGGCGCGTGCCGTCGTCTCAATGGCGGTTACCGCCGCTTCGATCTCCGGATCTGCGACCCGGGGGGCGGGCCGGGTGCGCCCCAGCGCGGCGTAACCCTCGTCAGAGACGAACCAGTCGGTGCCCTCAGGGGTGAGCAGGGCGCGGTTGAACAGTCCGTCGAGAACCTTTTTGCGAGCGCCGCCTTTGATGCTGTCCGGGAACCAGTCGATCTTGCCGCCGGTGTGCTCGATTGCGTAGGCCAGGACGGCGTGCTGGGCGGGGGTCAGTTGAGTGGGGGTCATGTGCTGCTCCTTGGGAGTGGTTGATGGGGTGACGTGATGAACGCGCTGTTCGATCACGAAGCCAAGCAGTCCTGGCTCAACGTTGCAACTGCTATCAATCCAATCACTTCATGCCGACGTCCGCTCCGACACCCTGTCGACATCCGGGTTGCGGGGCGGTGCTGGCCACACCCGGCTACTGCGATGCGCACCGTGTTGCGGTGCATCGCGAGTACGGCCGCGCGCGGCGTGGCTTCGATACGGAGCGCGGTTTCTACCAGTCGGCCGCGTGGCGTGCGGTGCGTGCTGCCTTCCTACGCGCACACCCGTTGTGCGCACGCTGCGAGGCGCATGGGCGCGTTGTCGCGGCGGTGGTGGCTGATCACATCCAACCCCTGAAGGACGGCGGCGCACGGTTTGACTGGGCCAACCTGCAGGCCCTATGTGTGGCATGCCACAACCGCAAGACCGCAGGCGAGACGGCCCGACACACCCGACGCATCTGACGGGGGGAGGGGGGTCGAATCTCTACATCGTGCGCAGGGCGATGCGTGCGCGAGGGCGGATTTTTGTGCGTGCAAATTGAAGCAGGGGGGACTCCCCTGCCAGAACCTGAATTGAAATGGCCGGACGCAAACCCCTTCCCACTGCTGTCAAGAAAATCAAGGGAACGCTGCAGAAATGCCGTGTGAACCAACGGGAGCCGCAACCCCAGGGGGATCTGGTTGAACCGCCGGCGTACATGCCGGAGGGCGCCAAAGACGCGTGGCGCTACGCGATTGACAGTGCACCTCAGCACTTGCTGCGCCGGCTGGATATGTCGGTGCTGGAGGTCTGGGCCTGCGCCGCCGATCTGTACCGCAAGGCGCAGGCAGGGCTCGCCAAGACGGGTTTGCTGATCAAAGCGCCCAACACGGGCGTGCCGATGCAGTCGCCCTACCTGGCGATTGCCAACAAGCAGGCGCAGATCATGACGAAGGCGGCGACCGAGATGGGTTTCACGCCGGCTTCGCGCTCGCGCATCACACTGCCGATGGAAGCGGCCGATGATCTGGATCCGTGGTCGGAGATTGCCGGCTGATGGTCGCGCGCAGCTATTCTGCGGTCGCTCGGCAGTACGCCAAGGATGTTGTCGCCGGGCGCGTTGCGACCTGCAAGTGGGTGCGTGCGGCGTGCCAGCGACAACTCCAGGACCTGGATCGGTTCAAGGGCAAAGACAGCCCGTACCGCTTCAATCCGAAGCTAACCGACCGATCTGGCAAGTCGTTTATGCCAGCGGACAACCTGTGCGCCTTCATCGAACGCCTACCGCACGTGAAGGGCCCCCTCGCCGGGCAACCGATTCATCTGGAGCCCTGGCAGGTGTTCATCCTGACCACGGTCTTCGGATGGGTCAAGCCGGATGGCAAGCGCCGGTTTCGCCGGGCCTACATCGAAGTGCCCCGAGGCAATGCGAAATCGACCCTGTCGTCAGCCCTGGCCCTGTACATGCTGGCGGCCGACGGCGAGGGCGGCGCCGAGGTGTACTCGCTGGCCACGACCCGAGACCAGGCCCGGATCGTTTTCGGCGATGCGCAGACCATGGCGCGTCAGTCGGCCGGATTTCGCAGCCGCTTCGGTGTCGGCGTTGGCGCGCACAACATCCATGTGATGACCAGCGGCTCGAAGTTCGAGGCGCTGTCGGCGGAGGGGTCGACGCTAGATGGACTGAACATCCACTTCGGCTGCGTCGATGAGCTGCATGCCCACAAGACCCGCACCGTCTACGACGTGGTGGAGACCGGCACCGGCAAGCGAGACAACTCCCTGTTGTGGGTGATCACCACCGCCGGCAGCAACCGATCGGGGATTTGCTACGAGATCCGGACCTTCGTGACGCGCCTCCTCGATGGCGTGTTCGAGGACGACAGCCAGTTCGGCATCGTCTACGGCCTGGATGATGGCGACGACTGGACGCTGGAAGAGTCCCTGATCAAGGCCAACCCGAACTGGGGCATCTCGGTGCGCCCGGAGGTGCTGGGCCCGCTGCAGGCAAAGGCCATGCAGATGCCCAGTGCGGTGAACAACTTCAAGACCAAGCACTTGAATGAGTGGGTCAACGCGGACACGGCTTGGATGGACATGCGCTCCTGGGACCGCTGCGCCGATGCGAGCCTGGACATCGAAAGCTATGGCGGTCAGCCCTGCTGGATTGGCCTGGACCTGGCCAGCAAGACCGACATTGCAGCCTTGCTGCTGGTGTTCGCTCATCCGGAAATCGACGGCGGCTTTGCCGTGTTCGGTCGCTACTACCTGCCCGAAGACACCGTGCAGGCCAACGGCAACAGCCAATACGCGGGGTGGATGGGCGCTGGAAGGCTAACTGTCACCCCCGGCAATGTGATCGATTTCGGCTGGATCGAGGCCGACCTGATCGAGTTTGCCTCGCGCTTTGCGGTGCAGGCTGTGGCGTTCGATCCCTTCCAGGCGACGCAACTGTCGACTCGGATGATGGCCGAGGGCCTGCCGATGATCGAAGTGCGCCCCACCGTGCTGAACTTCAGTGAGCCCATGAAAACGCTCGAGGCGCTGGTCCTGCAAGGAAAGCTGATTCACGACGGGGATCCGGTGCTCGGTTGGATGGCCAGCAATGTGGTGGCGCACCTGGACGCCAAGGACAACATCTACCCGCGCAAGGAGCGCCCGGAAAACAAGATCGACGGCATTGTGGCGCTGATCATGGGCCTGTCCCGCGCGATCACCCCGGGCACCAACGTCGTTCTGGGCGCCGACTATGAACTGGTGATGCTCTGATGGGGATGTTCAGCTTCCTATCGCGCTGGATGGCGTCGAGCGACGATCGTTCGCCCTGGGGCGATTTCTGGTTTGAGCCAGTCTCCGTGCGCACGTCCAGCGGCATGCGCGTGTCGGCAGACAACGCCCTGCGCTTGGCCGCGGTGTACGCCAGCGTGCGGATCCTGGCCGAGACGATGGCCTCGTTGCCGTTCGTTCTGTATCGCCGACGCGCCGATGGCGGCAAGGACAAGGTCACGGACCACTGGTTGTACCGCTTGCTGGCCAAACGACCCAACCGGTACCAGAACCCCTATGAATGGCGCGAGATGCTGCAGGGGCACTTGGCGCTGCGCGGCAACGCGTACAACCGGATCGTGGCGAACAGTCGGGGTGAGATCCTGGAGTTGGTGCCGATCCATCCGGACCGAATCAAGATGGAGCTGACGCCGGCCGGGGATTACCGCTACCGGGTGACGGACCGGCTCGGGGTGGAAACCGTGGCGCCGCGGGGCGAGATCTGGCACCTGCGGGGGCTGTCCTCAGACGGCTTGATCGGCATGAGCCCGATCGATCTGGCCCGAGAGAGCCTGGGCATGGCGCTGGCAGCGCAGGACTACGGCGCGCGATTTTTCGCCAATGATGCCAAGCCCACGGGCGGCTGGATCGAGTTTCCGGGATCGTTCAAGGACAGCGAGGCCAAGAAGGTCTTTCGCGAGTCCTACCAGGCCGCACAGTCCGGTGCCAACCGGGGTAAGGTGCTCGTCCTTGAAAACGGCATGAAGTTCCACGAAGTGGGGGTCACGAACAAGGACGCTCAATTTCTGGAGCTGCGCAAGTTTCAGATCACGGACATCGCCCGCCTGTTCCGGGTGCCGCCGCACATGATCGCGGACCTGGAACGCGCGACCTTCTCGAACATCGAGCAGCAGAGCCTTGAGTTCGTCATGCACACGATGACGCCGTGGGCCGAGCGCTGGGAGGCAAGCATCGAGTCGGAGCTACTGTTCGACGGCGACGATCTGGAAGTGGAGTTTGATTTCTCCAACCTGATGCGCGGCGACGCGGCCAGCCGATCGACTTACTACCAGAGCGGAATTCAAAACGGCTGGCTGACCCGCAACGAGGCGCGCATAGCCGAGAACCTGAACCCACTCGAAGGTCTGGATGAGCCACTGCGACCCCTGAACATGGTGGAGGAAGGTGCGGCTGGGGATCTTGAGGGCGATGCCGTACAGACCAAGCCGCCGGCGCAGGAAGCTGCGGAGCCGAAAGACGACGAAGCGGCGGCGCGAGTCCGCGCACTGGTGGCGACGAGTGCAGCGCGCCTGGCGCGTCGCATCAGCCGTGCCGGCGCGATCGCGGACAACGACATCGCTCTCATCGCCGATGCACTGGCCGTGCCGGTTACCCGCGTGGCGCAGTGGGCGCAGGACTCCAATGTGCCAATGACGGAGTGCGCACTGAATGAATCACTGGTTTCTCTTGGGATGACGTCATGAACCATCAACTGCTGATCGCTGAATTTCTGGCGACGCCCTGGGCGCTGATGCCCGAACGCTTGAACACGGTCACAGCTGTGATGGCGCGCTGGTCGCGCAACGTGCCGGCCGATTTGGAGGTGCTCGCTGGCATCCATGTCGACCGGGCGGTCCGGGAAGCACGGCGCCAGGCTGCCACGGCGGTGTCGAGTGGTGGCATCGCCGTTCTGCCGCTGTATGGCGTGGTCACTCAGCGCGGCAACATGGTCGACGATGTATCCGGGCCGGGTAGTGTCAGCACCCAGCAGTTCGCATCAGCCCTGCGTCAGGCACTGGCCGACGACACGGTCAGCCAGATCCTGATTGACATCGACAGTCCGGGCGGCAGCGTGTACGGCGTATCCGAGCTTTCTGACGAGATCGCCAGCGCTCGCGCGCAGAAGCCGGTGGTGGCCATCGCCAACAGCCTGGCGGCATCGGCCGCGTACTGGATCGGTTGCTCTGCCGGCGAGTTCTATGTGTCGCCAGGCGGTGAGGTCGGTTCCATCGGCGTCTGGCAGGCCCATTTCGACCACTCGCAGGCGCTGGCCGCCGAAGGCGTGACGCCGACGCTGATCTCGGCCGGGAAATACAAAGTGGAAGGTAACCCCTACGCGCCGCTGGACGAGGAGGCCCAGGGCTTCATGCAATCCCGCGTCGACGACTACTACGCCAGTTTCACCAAGGCGGTGGCCCGCGGTCGTGGTGTGCCGATCGCACAAGTGCGCGATGGAATGGGCCAGGGGCGCGTGCTCGGCGCCGATGCGGCACTGGCGCAGAACATGGTTGATGGCGTTGCGACTTTCGAGGACGTGATCAGGAAGGTCCGCCGCGATATGAAGTCAATGACCGGGTCCAAGGCAAGCCGGTTGGCACAGGCGCAGCGCAAGCTTGCGATGGTTGGCGCTGCGGGGTGATGTGCCGAGATGAGCGCCAATTCACTCTGCATCAAGCTCGGCCACCTTGGCTTTGACCCAGGGGATCTCGGTTCGCTTGCGCACACTGAATGTGTACCCGCTAGTCTTGAACAGGCCCTCTGGCACAGCAATGATCCGCCCCCATGTGGTGTGGTCTCCGCCAGTGTTGTTCTGCTCTTTCGTGATTACCACCGTGGTGTCGTGATCGAAGAAGAACTTGACGAGAGCGTCCCGGTCCATGGTTGGCACCGACGTGCCGAACAGAATTTCATATCGCTGGTCTCGCCCAAACCAGTGGCCTCGCTGCAAGTCGGTGGGCTTCCCGGTCGCGGCGATCCTGCGGAGGGCCTCTTCACTGATGCCTACGACTCGCCACGACTGCGCGCAGGCCGCAATGTTTTCGAAGGCACCCTGTCGCGCCCACTTGGGGAAAGTTGGCGGAGCATCCTTCAGCAGCATGTATGCCTTGAAGATGAAATTAGCGGTGGCTTCGTCGGGCGCATGCGGGCGATTGATTGCATGCATAACTTGAAAGCCTTCTGTATCCATTGCTAATTGGTCCTCGTCGATTGCGGATAGCCATTTTCCCGTCTTCAGGAATTCGAAGTTCGGGAATGCGGGTCAGGCGGCCGGTTTCTTCTTTTTCGATGACCTCGCGGCGAGCTGTTCGGCGGCTTTGATGAGACGAAATGAAAGGCCTTGCGCCGTGTCGCATCGGAACGGAGTGAACTTGTCGAGCGAGGACTTAGCCGAGTTGGGTCGGATCACCAGCTTTTCCTCGGTCACTCGCGCGACACTTGCCAGTACTTGCATCCGAATGAGCCACGAACACCGAATGTCGTTCATGTCACCATTCAAGAGGACCGCTACGAGGTGGGCATCATCGAACTCGCGTAGTGCAGCAGTCCGGACTTCGAAATGCACGCCGCTTCCCGGTTTCGTTGTCCCCGGTCTGTTCAGCGTTGTAGTACGGGACTTCACCTGGATCGGTATCGCCACGCCCGTCTCCTTGTCGTAGATCAGCAGGTCGATGCCATCGTCGTCCGCGATCGAGTAGAACGGCGAAAGCCGCCCGCCGGACTCGCGCAGGAGCGCGCTCACGACGACGCTCTCGCCGATTGCGCCTTTTTGCGTCGCTGTGAGAACGTACTTCCCATCATGAAGTCCTGCCATCTTGCCCCCATCGTCGGCTGCCATTGTTGACCCAGTGACGCCGAAGGACGACTTTCAGTCTTCAGCGGTCAGATGGACAGATCGGTCCATTCCTAAGAATTATCAGGCGCGGCTCCGTTGAGCGGCGCCACTCGCTGACACGACCCGTCGGTCGTACCCAAACCAGCCACCTTCGGGTGGCTTTTTCACGTCCATTGAACCCGCCGCGTGCGGGTTTTTGCTTTTGGAGAACCAAAATGAGCAAGCAACTGCGCGAGCTTCAGGCTCGCAAGTCCGCCCTGGTCAAAGAGGCCCGCGGCCTTACGGATCGCGTCGCTGGCGAGGGCCGCGACATGACCGACGAGGAAGTCGCCGCCTTCGACGCGCTGCGCACACGTATCGATGCCGCATCGGCCGCCGTCGACCGGGAGGCCGCCCTGATCGCCGACGAGGCCCGCATCGGGGTGGCCAGCGCCATTGGCCCCATCGTCACGGACAACCGCGAAGCCGATCCCAAGCGCGGCTTCGGGTCGCTTGGCGAATTCATGCAGGCGGTCTACCAAGCCGACAAGCCCGGCCAGTCGATCGACGCCCGGCTTCTGCTGGGCGGGATCGGCGCTGCAGCGCCGGTCAACTTCGGCAACGAGGCCGCTGGCCAGGACGGCGGATTTCTGGTGCCGCCGCAGTTCTCCCAGGAGATCTTCAAGCTGTCTCTGGGTGAGGATTCGCTGCTGCCGCTCACCGACAACGTCGAGATCAGCGGCAACAGCATGGCTTTCCCCAAGGACGAGACCACGCCCTGGGGCACCAACGGCATTCGCGCCTATTGGCAAGGCGAGGCGACGTCGGCTGTCGCCACCAAGCCGGTGCTGGGCCTGGCCACGCTGCGCCTCAAAAAGCTGATGGCGCTGGTCCCCACCACCGACGAGTTGCTCGACGACGCCAACGCGCTGTCCACATACCTGCCCGAGAAGGTGGCCCTGTCGATTCGCTGGAAGACCAACGAGTCGATCCTGTTCGGCGCCGGCAACGGTGTGCCGGTCGGGTGCATGAATGCCGGTGCTATCGTCACCGTGGCCAAGGAATCGGGCCAGGCGACGCAAACGCTGGTGCCGCAGAACCTGGCCAAGATGATCGCTCGCCTGCCGCCCGGGTCCTTCACCAATGCGGTGTGGATCATCAACAACGACGTCCTGCCGGCGCTGTTCACGCTGAGCCTGGGCAACTATCCGATCTACCTGCCCATGGCGGCAGCGGTCGGCGGCATCCAGGTCTCGCCCTACGGCACGCTCTTGGGTCGCCCGGTGTTCGTCTCGCAGCATGCCAACACATTCTCGTCCCAGGGCGACGTGATGCTGGTTGATCTCTCCTACTACCAGACCATCACCAAGGCCGGTGGTATGCAGACGGCGACCTCCATGCATCTGTACTTCGATGCGGATCTGACGGCGTTTCGCACCACCTTCCGCATGGACGGCCAATCCAAGATCGCCAGCCCCATCGCTCCCGCCAAGGGCAGCAACACGCTGTCGCCCTACATCCAGCTGGCCGCGCGCTGATTCGACTCCGGCCCTCGCGGGCCGGCTTCACAACCATTTCTGATTACTGGAGCTCCTTCATGAATCCCAACGTCAAATTCGCTGAGCGCACCGCCGTTCTGGCAACCTTGGACCCCGCCAGCGTGGCGGCCGGTACCGTGGTCACCACCTGGGTGCCGGTGGCCAACTTCCATAGCTTTGCCGCGCTGATCAACACCGGCGTGCTTGGCACCGCCGCCACTCTGGACGCCAAGCTGCGCCAGGCCACCGATGCGACCGGTACCGGTGCCAAAGACATCCCCGGCAAGGCGATTGCCCAGATCGTCAAAGCCAGTGGCGACAACAAGCAGGCGATCGTGGAATGTCGCTCGGACGATCTCGACCATGACGGGGGCTTTGCCTGGGTTGCCCTCTCGGCCACCGTGGGCGTCGCCGCGTCGATCTTCAGCGCGACCTTGCTGGGTGTGCATCCGCGCTATGCGCCTGCGTCGGCGTTCAACCAGGCGAGCGTCGTTCAGACGGTCTGAGTGCCCCCGGGCCCCGGGGCTTGACGCCGTGGGGCTTGGCCCAAGGATGCCATGCTCGTTCAAACCAGCCCTCCTGCCATCGAACCGGTGACACTGGCCGAGGCACGCCTGTTCTGTCGGGTCGATGGCGCGGGGGAAGATGCCTTGCTCGCGTCCCTCATCACGGCCGCCCGGCAGGATGCGGAGATGCTGCTGCAGCGCAGCCTGATCACACAGGGCTGGCGGCTGGTGCTGGATGCGTTCCCTGCCGGCGCGATCGAGCTGGAACGTGGAACCGTGCTCGCTGTAACAAGCATCACGTACGCGGATATGAGCGGGGCAACGCAGCCCCTGGCGCCGACCGACTATGCGACGGACCTGAGCGGCTGCCCTGGCCGAATCACGCCGGGCTACGGCAAGACTTGGCCCGCTGCGCTGCCTCAAATCGCGGCGGTCAACATCGATTACACCGCTGGCTTTGGCCCGGCCGCCGAAGACGTGCCCGAGGGCATCAAGCGCTGGATCAAGATGCGGGTGGCCACCGTCTACGCGCATCGGGAAGAGGTCGCCACCACCGGCAGCACCCCTCACTTCTTCGTCGCTGGCCTGCTGGACCCCTGGCGGGTGGTGAGGATCTGAAATGCAAGCCGGCAAGCTGCGCCACCGGGTGAGTCTGCAAAGTCTCGTCCCGTCCCAGGATCCGGTGACAGGGGTCGTCACCAACGCCTGGACCGCGTTGGCCACCGTGTGGGCATCTGTGGAGCCGCTGTCGGCGCGCGAATTCCTGCAGGCATCGGCGCTCAGCTCCCAGGTCGTCGCGCGCATACGGATCCGCTACTTGGCCGGTGTCATGTCGTCCATGCGGATCATCCATGGCGAGCGTACCTACAACATCGAGGGTGTTCTGCCGGATGCGGCCAGCGGCACCGAGTATCTGACCCTGCCTGTGAGCGAGATCGTCAATGGCTAGTGTGGAGATCAAGGTGCGCGGGCTGGAGCAAGCGCTGCAGCGCCTGGGCGCGGCCGTTGGTGAGTCGGTTCTGCGCTCGGCCGGCGCAGCCGGCGCGCAGGTGTTCAAGGACGAGGTGATCGCTCGCGCTCCGGAGGCGACGGGTTTTCTCAAATCCCAGGTCATCATCGCGCACGCGGGCGACAAGTCCGAAGGCGCCAAGCGTCAGACCTATGTGGTGCGCGTGCGCGGTGGCAAGTATGCCAACACGCGGGCCAACCGCCGCAAGGGCCGCGTCGGGCAGGAGAGTGCGACGGGCGACGCCTACTACTGGCGCTTCCTGGAGTTCGGCACCTCCAAAGCGGTGGCGCGGCCTGTCATCCGCCCATCCTGGGAAGCGCGCCGGGCGCACGCGCTGGAAGTCATGCGTGCTCGGCTGTGGGAGCGGGTACAGGCGGCACTGCGGGGCAGCGCATGACTGTGGAGGACAGCATCTTCGCGGCGCTCAAGACGCTGGTGGCCGATCGAGTCTATCGAGACGTCGCGCCGCAAACCGTGACGGCGCTGCCGCGCATCACCTTCCAGCAAGTGGGCGGCGCGCCGGTGAATTTCGTCGACGCCGCGACGCTGCCAGATAAGAAGAACGCGCGCTTCCAGGTCAACGTCTGGGCGGCCGACCGAGACAGCGCGGCAGCGCTCTCGCGCAGCGTGGAGGACACGCTTCGCGCCTACACGGCGCTGCAGACCACGGTCCTGGATGAACCCACCGCCGTGTTTGAGCAAGACACGCGGCTGTACGGCACGCGCCAGGACTTCTCGTTCTGGTTCTAGTTTTTCTCAGCGCCCTTTCCGGGCCCATCCACCAGCCGCCTTCGGGCGGCTTTTTTAATCCCGAAAGGAAATCATCATGACGGTACGCGTACCCAACGGATCGCTGATCCACATCGCCTCTGGCTATGGGTCAGTCAAGACTATGTCCGCTGTCACCAATGCCAGCCCGGCGGTCGCAACGCTGGAAACCTCGCACGGCGTGATCGTGAGCGACATTCTGGAAGTCACGTCCGGCTGGTCGCGCCTGACTGACAAGATCGTGCGCGTCAGCGCCGTGGCCACCAATGACGTGACGCTGGAAGGCTACAGCACCACATTGACCTCGATCTACCCGCCCGGCAACGGCGTCGGGACGGTTCGCGAGATCACCGGGTGGACCCAGCTCACGCAGATCCTGCAGTCGGGCTCCAACGGAGGCGAACAGCAGTTCCTGGAATACCAGTTCCTGGAAGGCGATGCCCAAAAGCGCATCCCGACCTTCAAGAACGCCGCCGGCCTGACTTTCAGTGTGGGCGACGACGACACCCTGGCAGGCTACATCTTGGCGGCGGCGGCCAACGACGACCGCCTGCAGCGCGCGGTTCGAATCACGCTGCCCTCGGGCGCGCTGCTGTTCTACAACGCCTACATCAGCCTGAACAAGACGCCGAGCCTCACCGTGAATGAGCTCATGGCGGTGGAAGTCACGCTGTCGCTGCTGAACGAGCCGGTGCGCTACGCCTCCTGATCATGGCGAAACTCACACTCAAAGCGAGCCCCACCTTCCAGGCAAAGGTGGGCATTCCGGTGGCGGGAGGCGCTTCGGTGGATGTCTTGTTCACCTTCAAGCACCGCACCAAGACCGAGTTGGTGGAGTTTGTGTCGACGCGCGCCGACAAAACCGACGAGGACAGTTTCCTCGACATGGTGACCGGCTGGGACCTGGAGGACGAGTTCGGGCCGGACGCTGTGAAGCTGCTGTTGGAGAACTACATCGGCGCGGCGGTCGCCACCTACGAGGTCTACAAGGCCGAATTGGTAAAGGCGAAGTCGGGAAACTGAAGGCGGTAGCTCGCAGGCTCTACACCGACGAGAAGCCACCGACACCGGAAGAGGCCGCCAAGTGGGGCCTGACGGTGGAGGAAGCGAGCGCGCCGCCCACCGAAGTCTGGCCCGACAACCTGCCGGCCGTGAACTTCTTTATCGCGTTGGGCGGGGGCTGCTGGAACCTGGGCCCGAACGGCCCCACGGGCCTGCGGCCCGAGGCGTTCCGGGAAGTGCGGCTGGCCCAGCGCATTCGCGCGGCCGACTGGCCGGACATCTTTGAGGACCTGCGCGTCCTTGAAGACGCTGCGCTTGAAACCATGAGGCAGAGCAAATGACCGATGTAATTGGCCGCGGGGTCATTGAGGCCAGCGTCGACGCCAAGGGCGTGAAGGCTGGCATCGAGGACGCCAAGCGTTCGATCAGGAGTCTGGGCGGAGCCACGTCCGAAGCGAGCAAGAGGGCGTCGGACTCCATCGACCGCTACGTCAAGCGCCTGCAGATGCAGGCAGCGACCGCCGGCAAGACCGCGCGCGAGACGGAGCTCTACAAGCTGTCCCTGCGCGGGGCTTCAAAGGAGCAGCTGGCCGCCGCGGACTCGGCCCTGAAGATGGTTGCGGGTTATGAGCGCGGCGTAGCCATCGGCGCTCGCATGCGCACGGCCTTCATCGGTCTGGCCGCCGCTGCCGGGGCGGGCCTGATTGCGGGGACCGTCGCCTTTGATCGGTTGATCAAGAAGGCGGGGGATTTCCAGGACATCGCCGAAAAGACCGGCGACACCGCGGTGAACATCGCCTCGCTGGCGGTGGCAGCTGGGACGGCCAACACGTCGATGGAAACCATCACGGCGGCGTCTGAGCGGCTGACCAAAGGTCTGACCGGCGTTGACGACGAAAGCAAGGCGGCGGGCGCTGCCGTTGCCGCGCTGGGCCTGGACCTGAAGACGTTCAAGGACCTGCAAGCCGCCGATCAGTTCGAAGCCGTGGCCAAGGCCCTGGCCGGATTCGAGGATGGCGCGGAAAAAACCGCCGTCGCCATGGCGCTGTTCGGCAAGTCAGGGGCTGAGCTGCTGCCGTTCCTGAAGGAGCTGGGCCAGGAGGGCGGGCGCCAGAACATCCTGACGGCCGAACAGATCCGGCTGGCTGACGAGTACAGCGACCGGCAGGCCAAGCTGCGCACCGAGATCAGCCTGCACGCGCAGGCGATCGCCAGCGATATGTTGCCGGCGCTCAACGACTTCACCGCCACGATCGCGCAGGTCGCCAAGGACCAGGACTTCGCGGCGACCGCATCCGACCTGCTAAAAGGCGCGCTTGGGGGCGCGGTCGTCGTGTTCCAGACGATTGCGATCGTCGCCAGCGACGTGGGTTTTGTGTTCAAGGGCGTCGGGCGCGAGATCGGAGCAATTGCCGCCCAACTTGCCGCACTGGCGCGCCTGGACTTTGCTGGGTTCAGCGCGATCAGCGACGCCGTGCGGGGCGACGCGGTTCGTGCGCGGGCGGAACTGGATCGGTTCCAGGCCGGCATCATGGGCATCGGCAATGGAGCGTCGATTGCGTCGGGCAAAACCACTGGCGATTTCGCCCGCCAAGACCGCGCTGGCACTCGGCCGCGCCTGAAATTCAGCGGGGCGGTCACCAAGGACAAGAGCGGCGCCAGCACTGCGGCCCAGGAAGCCAAGGCGCAGCTCGCGTTCGATCTGGACCAGATCAAGAAGGCCTCCGAGGCGCTGATCAACACCTACGGCAACGCCGAGAGCATCATGCAGGCGCAGCGGACGGCCGGGCTGGTGGACGAGCGCGAATACTACGCATCCAAGCTGGCGCTGATCAACCTGAACGCTCAGGCCCAAGAGGACGCGCTGGGCCAGCAGATCGAGCGCGTGAAGGCCGAAAAGCTCGCTGGCAAGGACAAGATCGAGGCCGACCGCAAGATCCTGGACCTGGAGGCGCAGCGCGCCAAGGTCCGAGAGAACGCCGTCGCCAGCGTCGAAGTGCTCGGCATCCAGGAACGCGCATCGATCGCCAAGACGACGCAGGCCTACGAGGACGCCACGATCGCGGCGCGCGAGTACCTCGACACTTTGGCCAGGCGCAATGCGCGCGAGCTGGAAGGCGTGGGCAAGGGCGAGAAGTTCCGCGAACGGCAGTCCGGCCTGAACGAGCTGGAGGACGGGTTCCTGAAGGAAAAGCAGCGCCTGGACCGCGATCGGCGCAACAAGCAGATCACCGAAAGCGAGTTCGCGCAGTACCTGCAAGTGGCGCGCGAGACCTACGCCGCCGAGGTGGAGCTATATAACCAGCGCACGATCGCGATGGATGCCAAGCAGGCCAACTGGCTCAACGGCCTGTCAGAGTCCCTGAACAACTACATCGACCGGGCCCGCGATGTGGCCGGGCAGACGAAGGACCTGTTCGACAACGCGTTCCAGGGGCTGGAAGACGCCATCACGGACGTCAGCAAAGGGAAGGCCGATTTCAAGGGGCTGATCAATTCGATTGCCGCCGACATCACCCGCCTATCCGTGCGCTCGGTCCTGGGGCAAGGCCTGGAGGCGCTCAAAGGCTCCGACCTGTTCGGCGATCTGTTCAAGAGCATCGGCGGATCGGCTGCCGGAACCGGAATCGGGGCCGCAGGGGCTGCCGCCAGCGCTGCCGCAGCCGCGCAGACTGCCGCCCAGACGGCCGCTGTCACTGCTAATACCGTGGCCCTGACGTCTTCCACAGCATCGGCCACGGCCCTGTCGGCCGCGGAAGTTGCCGCATCTTCGGCGATCGCTGCTGCTTCTGCTTCGTCCGCTGCGGCCCTTGCGTCGCTCACCGCCGCCGCAGCGTCGGCCGCGACTGCGCTGTCAGCCATTTCGGCCTCGTCCGCAACGAACGGCGGCGGCGTCGGCTCCATCTTCAGCCTGTTCGGCGGGGGCGGCAACGCCGGCGGCACGATCGCCAGCGACGAGGCCCTGGCGCTGTTCTTTGGCGACAAGGGCGGCTACACCGGGGACGGCGGCGTGAACGAAGTGGCCGGTGTGGTGCACGGCAAGGAGTTCGTCTTCAGCGCACCGGCCGTCAAGACGATCGGGCTGGAAACACTGGAGCAGATGCACCGCAAAGGAGTTGCCGGCAGCCGAGCTCTCGGTGGGCCGGTGTCCGCCGGGCAGCTGTACGAGGTGAACGACCGCGGGCGCCCAGAATTGCTCGAGGTGGGCGGCCATCAGTACTTGATGATGGGCAATCAGGGCGGAACCGTCACGCCGGAGGCACCCCCAGCCACACGCGGCGACACCTACGTGACCGTTCAGGTCACGCCGCCGGCCGGCTCCACGCGGGAGTCAGCGCAGCAATGGGGCGCAACCGCGGGGCGCCAGCTGCAACATGCCTTGCGCAGGAACGGCTGATGGCCATCACCGTGTTCGGCGACGTGATCCTCTCAAACAGCGTGCTGGCAGCGGGAGTGACGGGCAAGAACCTGCGCCGCAATGCCCGCGTACCCACCGACAACGGCTTCGAGTCGATCAACATCATCTGGTCGCAGACGCTGCGCCAGTACACGCTGGGCCTCGTGCCATTGCGCCTGGAGCAGTGGCAGGCCATCGAGACGCTGCACGAGATCACCGAGGGCGGCGCTTACGGCCTGCTGCTGCAAGATCCCAAAGACAGCACCGTGAGCGACGGCGTCATGACGCAGATGAGCGCGGGCGTGTACCAGCTGCACAAGCGATATCTACACGCCGCGTCCTCGCGCTTCAAGACCCGCAAGATCACCCGGCCTCAGGCGGCAGGCTTTGCGCCCACGGTGGCCGGCGTGCCGTTGGCACCCGCCAGCTACACGCTGGATACCACCACCGGTCGCGTCACGATCCCATCGGCTCCAGCCGCGGCAAGCTTGGCGTGGACCGGCAACTTCTATGTCCCTGTGCATTTCATGGAGGACACGATTGATTGGGACTTGGTGGTGTCAGGCCCGGCCACGCAGCGCTTTGTGGCCGGACCTTCCGTGGTGCTGCAGGAGATCCGCGAATGAAAGCCATGTCTGCGGCCCTGAAGGCCCACTACGCGCTGGGCACCACCACGCTGGCCACCTGCTGGAAGGCCACGCTGACGGATGGCACCGTGGTTGCGGCCACGTCCCTCGATCGCGACCTCGTCTTTGACGGCGTCACCTACCTGGCGACCGCGAGCTACACCCCCACGAACATCGAGAGCACGGCCGAACTCAATCCCGACAACCTGGAGGTGGCCGGCTTCTTGGCGTCGCCCGCCATCACTGAGGCCGATGTGCAGTCGGGTCGTTGGGACTACGCCGCCATCGAACTGTTCGAGGTGAACTACACCGATCTGTCGATGGGCAAGAACGTGCTGCGCGCGGGCACGCTGGGCGAGGTGAGGGCGGGACGCGCCACTTTCACCGCGGAACTGCGCGGCCTGATGCAGGCCTACTCGCGCACCATCGTTCGCCTGACCACCAAGGACTGCACCGCAGACCTGGGTGATGCCCGCTGCAAGGTGGCGTTGGCCGCGTTCACGGTGAGCGGCGTGGTGGAGAGCGTCAGTGGCAACCGAGTCATCATGGACCTGGCGCGAACCGAGGCGGCCAACTGGTTCACGGCGGGCAAGCTGACCTTCACCAGCGGCTTGAATGCGGGCCTGAGCATGGAAGTCAAGCAGAGCGGCACAGGTCAGATCGCGCTGCACCAGGTCATGCCGTTCACCATTGCTGCAGGAGACACCTACACCCTCTACGCCGGGTGCACCAAGCGGTTCGCCGAAGACTGCCAGACCAAGTTCGCCAACGGCGTGAACTTCCGCGGCTTCCCGCACCTGCCGGGCAGCAAGGTCTATGCGGGGCCCGATCGATGAAGGCTGCCGAGATCGTTGCCCTGGCGCGCGAGACGTTGGGTACCTCATACCAGCATCAGGGGCGAGTCAGTGGGCTTGCGCTCGATTGCGCTGGGGTGCCCGTCCATGTGGCGCAGCGTCTGGGCATTTCGCTGGCGGACTACACCCGCTACGGACGCCTGCCGGTGCCGGGCGAAATGCGCGCGGCTCTCGACGTACACCTGCAGCGCGTGCCCAAGGACGCGATGCAATTGGCCGACGTCGTATGGATTCGGTTCCAGCATGAGCCGCAGCATCTGGGGATCGTCGCCGACTATCCGCATGGCGGCTTCTCGCTCATCCACGCGTACAACGGCGCAGGACTCTCGCAAGTGGTGGAACACCGGCTGGACCCGACGTGGCTCAGTCGCATCGTGGCGGTGTGGCGCTACCCCGGAGTTGAGCTGTGAGCGGGCAACTGATCGGCGGCATCGTTGGCGCGGCCATCGGGATGTTCACACCGATGGGCCCGGCCTGGGGCTGGATGATCGGCAGCACGCTCGGCGCGCTCGCCTTCCCGCCAGCCGGGCCCGACGGTCCGCGCCTGTCCGATCTCAGCCCCCAAGCCAGCGAATACGGCAGGCCGATTCCCCTGGTGTTCGGCACCGTGGGCGTGGCCGGCAATGTCATCTGGGCGTCCGACCTCGTCGAAGTGCAGGGCGAAGCGGGCGGTGGCAAGGGCGGGGGAGGTGCCACCGTCTACAGCTATTTCGCCAACTTCGCGGTGGCCTTGTGTGAGGGCGAAGTCACACTGGGTCGGATCTGGGCCGGCCCCGAAAAGCGATTGATTTGGGACGGCGCGATTCTGGAAGGGGCGGACGCGGGCGCCGTACTGCGCTTCTATCCGGGCCGCGACGACCAATTGCCCGATCCGCTGATCGAGTCTTACCTCGGCGTGGGCAACGTGCCGGCGTATCGCGGCACCGCGTACCTGGTGCTGGAACACTTTCCGCTCAAAAAAGACGGCAACCGCATTCCCTTCCTCACGGTGGAAGTCGGGGCGCTGGCCAGCAGCGCGCCCACGAACCTGGGCGTGGTCTGGATCTCGCAGGTCATCGTGACCAGCACGTACTACGCGGCGTTCTACTGGGGCTCCTACTACGGGGTGGTGATCCGCCATCTGGACGACAACACCCTCTTTGCGCACTACACCTACCCGGGCAGCCAGTGGGACGTGAACGCCACCTGGGAGTACGACCCCGACCGCGAAGCCTTCATTCGTTGCAACGCGCTGCGCACTTACACGACGCTGGCGCTTTCGAACGGCGCGATGACCGATCATGTCATCGCCGAGGCAACGCTGACAGACGGCAACCCCGGCAACAACACGGCGTATTGCGTCTATCACAACGGCGCCTACATCTTCGGCGGCTACAACTCACCGGGGAACGCGCAGCGGGTGACGCTGTACGTGGTGGATCCGGACACGCATGCGCCGCTGGCGACCTATGTTTCCGACACCGACGCCGGGACATTCCGGGGCCCGCTGCTGGCGCCGCTGGCCGGCGAGGCCTGGGTGTGCGGCTACAGCTACCCACAGCGGCTGTCTCGATTCGCACTGAGCCTGGGCAGCACGCCGGCTGATCTGGGCGCGCCCGCGCCGACCGCGCTGTCGTATGTCGCGGCCAACATGGTGGTTGATCCGAACACCGGATTCATCTGGTCGGCAAGCTTCGACGGCGGCAACCTGGAGGTTCACTGCAATGACCCGGCCACCGGGTTGATCTATTCGGAAACGATCGCCACCAGCTTCTGGACGCTGGCCGGGCGTCCATTCACCTTCACCCCCGGACAAGTCATCATCACCGGGGACAAGTGGCTGGCGACGGATTGCTTTCAGACGTTTGTCGCGGACCCGCCTTCGTACGTCGGCGAATCGGTCGGCGGCTATCACGGTACTGCCAACATCAACGTCCTGGCGTACAACCCGGTGACGCTGGACCTGATGGCGTTTCGGGACGGGGGAACGATCTGCTTCGGCGATCCGAGCGATCCGGCATCGGTCAACTTCCTGCAGCCGGGCTCCTTCAACCAGGAGCCGGACAACAAGTACCTGGGCGAAGCGGACGGCACGACCCATCCTCAAGGGCAGCCGTTGTCCGAGATCGTCACCATCCTCTCGGAGCGCGCGGGACTGGAGGCCTTGCAGATCGATGTCACGCAGCTGACCGACATGGTGGATGGCTACGCGCTGGCACGCCAGACCACGGTGCGCGCGGCCATCGACACCTTGCGGCCGGCCTACTACTTCGACGCAGTGGAGTCCTCCGGCGTCGTCAAGTTCGTCAAGCGCGGCGGGGCGATCGCCGCGGTGATTCCAGATGACGACCTGGCCGCGCATGAGGCCGGGCAGTCTACCTCGGACGCGCTGCTGACGACCCGGCAGATGGAAGTGGAGCTGCCGCGCACGCTGAACGTCAATTACTTGCTGCAGGCGACCGACTATTCCAGCGCGACCAAGGTGACCCAGCGCCTGGTCGGCTCCAGCGAATCGGAGCAGACTTTGGAGCTGCCCCTGGTGCTGACTGACACCAAGGCGCAGCAGGTGGCCGAGGTGAACCTGCACGTGGCCTGGGTTCAGCGCCTCGCTTATAGCTTCAGCCTGCCGAAGAAATACGCCTGGCTGGAGCCCACCGACTGCGTGGTGGTCAAGGGCTATCCGATGCGGCTCGGCAAGATCTCTGCGTCGCCGGATGGTGTGCTCAAGTGCGAGGCGCTGGCCGACGACGCGAACTACTACGTGCCGAATGTGGTGGTGACGGAGACGCCTGACAGCGGCAAGCTCGTGTACGTGCCTGGCGCCACCCGCCTGGAGTTGATGTGAACATCAACATGCTGCGCGACAGCGACGACGACGCCGGCTTCTACGCCGCGGCCTGCGGCCTGGCCACCGGCTGGAGGGGCGCTGCGTTGTTCCAGTCCAGCGATGCCGGCGCTACCTACAGCATGCTGGCCTCGCTCACGGGCAATGCCACCCTGGGGACGGTGAGCAACGCGCTCGGCGACTTCCACGGTGGCAACATCCCCGACGAACTCAATTCGGTCACGGTTGTTCTGGCGCACGGCACCCTGTCATCGGTCCCCTATGCCAGTTTCATCAACGGTGCGCAGGTCGCCGTGGTCGGCTCGGAGATCGTCTCTTTCCGCGACGCCGCGCTCAATGGCGATGGCAGCTACACGCTTCGCGGGCTGCTGCGGGGGCGACGCGGCTCGGAGTACGCCATGGGTGCGCACGTTGCCGGCGAGCGCTTCGTGCTGCTCAATCCAGAGACGATCGCGCGAGTTGCAGCCGGCACCGCCGAAATCGGCATGACCCGCTTGTACAAAGCGGTGACCTATGGCTCGTCGCTGGCCGTAACGCCCGCCCAGAGCTTCACCAATGAGGGGATGGGCCTCAAGCCTTATGCCCCTGTCCACTTGGGCGGCGGGCGCGACGCTGCGGGCGACCTCGCGCTCAACTGGATGCGGCGCAGCCGCGTCTCTGGCGAATGGCGCGATGCGGTGGACGTGCCGCTGGGCGAGACCACTGAAGCCTATGACGTGGAAATCTGGGACAGCACCTACACCACACTCAAGCGAACCATCACCGGCATCAGCGCGCCCACCACCGTTTACACGGCCGTGCAGCAAACGGCCGATTTCGGCGCGCCGCAGTCGACGGTCTATTTCCGCGTCTTTCAATTGAGTTCGATTGTTGGGCGCGGCCATGCCGCGTCCGGTTCGGTCTAGCGCATTCGCGGGTGCAACCGCAAGCCGCCTTCGGGCGGCTTTTGTTCTTCTACGGGGAAAGCCAAATGGCGGACAGCACGACAAACCTTGACACGATTTCGAGCGGGCAAGCGTCCAAGGAAGTAACCGCGAACGCGCTGTTCGACGCGATGTCGGCCAACGCGCTTTACGGTCGGCGCGCAAGTACGACCGCGGCGCTGACCTGGGGATACTACGGCGGCCACTACGCGAAAGCGGACGGCACGATCACGGCGATCGCGAACGGGACTATCGCGCTTTCGGCGTCCCTCACCAATTACATACTCGACACGGACGGCGTCGTCAGCAAAGTAACCGCCGCGCCCGCGGGATGGCCAGGACCGCTCGCGGGCGGCGCGGTCGCGCTCTACGCGGTTGTATGCGACGCCTCAGGCGTCACCAGCTATACCGACTACCGGACGCGGCTGCGTGGTCCGAAGGGCGACACGGGCGACACGGGCGACACGGGCGCGACAGGGGCAACCGGCGCGACGGGGCCGACTGGTCCAACCGGGCCTTCCGGCACCGCGCCGCTGACCACCAAGGGCGATCTGCTCGGGTTCGACACGGCGGTAGATCGCATCCCCGTGGGCTCGAACGGGCAAGTCCTTACGGCCGATTCGACGCAAGCTCTGGGCCTCAAGTGGGCCAATGAGCCCTTCGACGTGCTGACGTTCTACCCTGGCGTTCCTGGCGCGTCCGCGAAGCTGTTCCGAGGCAAGCTGGCGCGGGCTGTCACGTTCCCTGGCAACTTCGCTGGGGCCTATTTCGCCGCGAGTGCGAACGCGACGGCCACCACGGTGTTCGACATTCAAAAAAACGGATCGTCCATCGGCTCTTGCTTAATCGCATCGGGCGGCACCACCGCGACGTTCACGAGCACGAGCGGGGCCGCGCAGTCTTTCGCCGCTGGCGATGTCTTGTCGATCATCGCGCCTGCCACGCCGGATGCGACGCTGGCGGACCCGGCCATCACGCTTGCCGGAACGAGGTAAAGGACAATGAGCGCACATCGCTACTGGCGCATTCTCGTCAACACCATCCAGAGTGGCGCGTATGTCTCCATTGTTGAAATGGAAATGTTCGAGACGGCATCGACAACCGACGCCACAGGTTCTGGAACGGCAGCGGCCAATTCCACCTATACGCCGGAAGGGGCCACCCCAGCCAAGGCATTCGACAATGTCTTGACCTACCCCGGCTGGACAAATAACGGCGATGGTGCCGGGTGCTGGCTCGCTTATGACTTCGGCTCGGGCGTCACCAAGGATATTGCCGCAGTCTCTCTGCTCAATCGCAACGATTCTTGGTATTTCCAGATTCCCTCGATCTTCAGCATTCAACATAGCGATGACGCGTCCTCGTGGACCACGCTGTTTTCAGTGTCGGGGCTTACTTGGTCCAGAGGACAGAGACGCTACTTCACCGCAAGCGGCGAACTCTCGGCTGAAGATTTTGCGGTCCTCTCGGACGATCCAGCCAAAGAGTACGTCAAGAAGATTGTCACGTACGCCGTGTTCGGCGGGACGACTCAGGCGGAAGTCATCAAGGCATTGGGCTACGCCGTGTTCGGCGGGACGACTCAGGCGGAAGTCATCAAGGTAATGGGCTATGCCGTGCTCATGGCAGCGTCAGCAAAACGGCCCACCGTGTTTGCAGCAACGTGAGGAAACCAAAATGAACTACTATTTTGTAGGCGGCGAGGACTCCGATCTTAAGGGCGTGGGCAACGTGTCCGTCGATACGGCAGGCACCACATATCGTCGCGCAGCCTATTCGCGCTGTTCGCTGGGCGTCGTGTCTGACCCGGCCTCAGGTTGGCAGTTTTCGCTGGGCGCAACCAGGTCGTCCTTCTGGCTGACCGCGATGGTTTATTGGGCCAACTACTATTTGCCCTACCAAGGCAACGATCTGATCGCCTTTTACGATGGCGCGGTCCCTCGGATCAAGATTTCCGGCGATGGCAACAACCCCGGTCGTTTCCTGATTCAAAAGGTCGATGCCTTGGGGACCGTTACCACGCTCTCAACGTCTGCGGGCGCTATGCCCAATGGGGCCTGCACGCGGCTCGACGTGTTCGTGAACTACGGCACGAGCGGGGAAGTCTCGGTGTACGCAGGCGGTCTGCTCGTCGCGAGTTATTCGGGCAATGTCGTTACCAATAGTGCGGCCGGCTTGGACTCGGTTTTGCTTAAAGCCTATAGCGGCTACAGCGGCAGCGGCAGTTGCTACTGGAGCGAAGTCGCTGTCGCCGACGCCGACACGCGCGCCATCAGCGGCATCATGACGCTTGTTCCAACGGGGGCTGGGAATAGCTCGTCGTGGTCGGGCTCCTACGGCAACATCAATGAAGCCGTGCTTGACTCCAACAACATCAACTCCGGCACTGCCAACCAAGTGTCACAGTTCACGATCACGCCGACCGGCACGATTGCCTCGGGCTCCGCTGTCGGGGCCCTGGTCGTGAGTGCTCGCGGGCACATCGGCAGTTCCGGCCCCCAAAACCTACAGGCAAGCGTCCGCACGTCGAGTACCGACTACTTCTCATCGAACCTCCCGGTGGCGGCGACCTATAAGGCGCTGCAAGCCTATTGGCTAACCAACCCGAGCACCAGCGCGGCGTGGTCGGCGGCGGACCTCAATGCGGGCGGCTTCAACATTGGCGTGAAGTCGATCACCTAAAACTGAAGCAGGCCGCCTCGCAAGCAGAACGGCCGGAAGCCCGCCGACGCGGCTGAATCAACCTGGGACCCGCCCTGATGTTCATACATCGGGCGGGTTTCCTCATTTGTGGAGACTGGGAAATGACTGATCCTGACCAACCCGCACTCGTTGAAAACATGCTCCTGCTTCGCAAGGAAGACTTCGACGATCTGCTGGAGCGTTCTGCTGAACGCGGCGCCGAGCGGTGCCTCGCGCATCTTGGCCTGGAAAACGGCCACGCCGCCCGAGATATTCGGGAACTGCGCGATCTGATCGAAGCCTGGCGCGAAGCTCGGCACACGGCGTGGCAGACCTTCGTGAAAGTTCTGACCACCGGCCTCCTGGCCGCTTTGCTGGTCGGCGCTGCCATCAAGCTCAGGGTGCTGGGAGGTGGGCAATGATCGAGACCTTGCTCGGCGGCCTCCTGGGCGGGGCCTTCCGTCTGGCGCCCGAAGTTTTGAAGTGGCTGGACCGCAAGGGTGAGCGCGGTCACGAGCTGGCGATGCAGGACAAGGCGCTGGAGTTCGAGAAGCTGCGCGGTGCGCAGCGGATGTCGGAGATCGGCGCCGGGGCAGATGCCGCGTGGAACGTAGGTGCCATTGAGGCCCTGCGGGAGTCGGTCGCAGCCCAGGGCCAGCAGTCACGAGTGCGCTGGGCCGATGTGCTGTCCATCAGCGTGCGGCCGGTTATCACCTACTGGTTCATGGCGTTGTACTGCGCAGCGAAGACGGCGGCGTTCGTCGGGGCCATGTCGGGCGGGGCCGGTTGGGGAGCCGCGATCCTGCACGGGTGGACCGAGGCCGATCAAGCGCTGTGGGCAGGCGTGCTGAACTTCTGGTTCCTTGGCCGCGTGTTCGATCGAGTGCGGTCGTGATCGCAGTGCCGCAGGCTGCCATCGATCTGGCCAAGCGGTTCGAGGGGTTTCATCGGGTGCCAAGAGCCGATCCAGGCCGAGCGCATCCCTACGTCTGCCCAGCAGGCTACTGGACCATCGGCTACGGACGCCTCTGCGCTCCGCAGCATTCGCCAATCACGGAGGCAGAGGCAGAAATCTACTTGGCCACCGACCTCAGGACGGCGCTGAATGCCACGCTGCGTTACTGCTCGGGGTTGGCCACCGAGCCCGAAGGGCGGCTCGCCGCCATCGTGGACTTCACGTTCAACCTTGGCGCGGGGCGGCTGCAGACCTCAACGCTACGGCGGCGAGTGAACCAGCGGAACTGGATGGAGGCCGGGCAGGAGTTGCGCCGATGGGTCTATGGCGGCGGGAAAGTGTTGCCGGGACTTCTCGCACGACGTGAGGCTGAGGCCGCTTGGCTGCTTCGCAACGACTGATCCCGAACCGCGCGAAAGAGCTTGGCTTTACCGCCGAACAGCGCGTTCATGTCACCAACGCAAACACGGAGCATTGCTCATGAGCAACAGATTCAAAATAGCCGTCATCGACGACGTGACTTCACGCAACATCAACGCCAGCTTGCAAGACCACCTTCTCGACCTGTTCGAGTCGGCCATGAAATCTGTGGCAACGACACTGGTGCGGGAGGCCAAATTCGACACCACCGACTTCGCCACCGCTAATGGGCGCGGCTGCGAGGGGTTCACGCTGCTGGTGAGCCGCACCCGGGCCGACTCACCTGACGGCTGGTTCGGCGCGTTTCAGCGCGGCGACGAACGTCTCGACGTCATCGGCCACCTGGAATAGGCGGTCAATCGTCCAGATCGGGACCGTCCCAGTCCGCTGGGCGCGCCTCGCCGGTCTGGTAGAACTGCTTCACCAGTTTCACGTACTCCAGAAAATCCCGATTCTCCGTGGCCAGCCGGTTGGCCATGTCCCAATCGATCTCGTCGCGCTCGCGGGCGGGAATCAGCACCTGACTATCGGCAGGGTTGTCCATGTCCAGCTTGATGAAGCCAATGCCGTGGGCCGCGAACAGCATCCGCAGTTCCTTCAGCGTGTCGGTGCCGCCGATTTCCGCCGCGACCAGATAGCCGAAGTTGGCCCACGACGAATTCGACACCGCCTGAAAGAAGCACTCGCGCACGTTCGAGCGGTTGATCAGCAGCTTGGCCTCGAACGACCACAGCTTGGTTCGCTTGTCGGAATACTGCGTCACGCAGTCGCGCACTTCGCGATGCCACTCTTTGCCCAAATCCTCCATGCCCACCACGTCCGGGTACAGCCAGCGGTTGCCGTTGGGCCCGCGCTTGTTGGACGAGCGCTTCTCGTCGACGCGCTTGGAGAACACACCGAACTCCTCCCACAGATATTGCGATAGCAGCGGGTAGAGCGCGTGTTCGTCGATCTTGGGCGGCCCTTCGTCCTCCGCCGACGTGGCCGCAGCACCTTCACTCTCGACAGCAGCCACCTCGGCGCTGTCCGACCGCTCCGAGTAGTAATGCTTGCGCGGTCGCCCCTCGGTCGTCTTCAGCTCCAGATGTTTTTTTTGCAGGCGCGGCAACTGCGAGCTGATCTCTCGCACGATCTGCTGCACCAGTTCGGCATCCGTTTCGAGGCGTTGGCTGTTCTGCTTCTTGGCCTGACACTGCTCGGGATAGGTGGCAAATACCCACTCGGCGATCTGCCGCGCGGTGAATTTCTCATCCGGGTGCGCCTTGAGGTAGCCGACGACGGTTCTTGCCAGATTCAATTCCATATCCATCCCCCTTTCGCTTCGATCATCACGCAGACGCGCCCGCTTGTGGCGGGGCCTTCGGTGGCACTGCGCCTGGGTGATACGTCGAGTCGAAGACCATATCCGTCAGCCAGCGTTTGAAACTGGGGTTGTCACTGAACTGCTTGAACAGCTCGGTGTGGTCGGAGATCAGTTCCAACACTACGCGATTCAACGCCTTGTCGTGTTCCAACTTGGCGTTCTGCTTGTCGGAGTTGGCCTGCGCGTTTTGGTAGGCCTTGTCCTGCGCCACACGGGCCGGAATCTCCTCGGTGATGACCTTGCGAATCTTGTCGCCGTCCTTCCATTCGATGTTGCCGAACATGTCGTTGAAGGCTCTGATGATGTTCGACAACTTGTCGATCTCCGGCGTACCGCCACCGCCACCGCCGCCGGGCGGGGGCGGTTCAATGAAGGCGTCGGCGTCGTCCATCGACATCTTCAGTGACGCCTGCGCTTCTACCCGATAGCTGTCCATGTCGATGGCTTCCAGCACGCCCTTGGAGAGGTCTTCCTCCTTTGGGGCCGGTAGCTTCGGGATCAGGAAGTTCAGGAAGATCGACAGCTTTTCCCAGGCTGGGTGGCCGTAGGTCAGAATCGCTGCAAGAAAGCCGTAGCTGCGCACGAAGGCCTTGGCCTTGCCCTTGAACTCGACCTGGGCGTCTTCATTCAGGTTGTCGATGTACTCGGCAACGCAAGCGTCAAGGATGGGGTCGAGCTTGTCTCGGTCTGCACCGGTGACGTAGAGCGCCACCAAGTCCTCGACCTGCTGCCAGCTGTACACCTGCTTCGCGTCGAGATCGTTCTTCAGGTCGTGCAGCTTGTTGGGGTCGGTTTCGCCGGTCTGGATCGTGGCGCGGTAGTAGTCCTGGAAGGCCACTTTCACCGCTTCGGCGTTGTCGGCAAAGTCGAGCACGAAGGTGTCGCGCTTCTGCGGGTGGGCGCGGTTCAGCCGTGACAGCGTTTGCACCGCCAGCACGCCTGCCAACGGCTTGTCCACGTACATCGTGTGCAGCAGCGGCTCGTCGAAGCCGGTGACGAACTTGTTGGCGACGATCAGGAAGCGATATGGATCTTGCTTGAGCTTGGATGGAATGTCCTTGCTCGGGAAGTCATTGAGATCGGCCTCGGTCTTCTTCACACCGCCAATCTCAAAATCGCCCGAGTACGCCACGATGGCCTTGAACGGGCTCTTGATCGTGTTGAGGTAGTCCGACACCTCGCGGTAGTAGTCGATGGCACGTGCGATGCCGCTGCAGACGATCATCGCCCGTCCCTTTCCGCCAATCTTCTGCTTGCCCGCCACCTGCCCCACGAAATGATCGACCATGATCTCGGCCTTCTTGCGGATGGCCTTGTCGTGGGACTCGACGTAGTGGCGGATCTTCTTCAGCGCCTTAACTTTGTTGAAATCCGGGTCGTCTTCGACGGTCTTTGCGACGTGATAGAAGCTGTCCACCGACGTGTAGTTCGCAATCACGTCGAGGATAAAGCCCTCTTGGATCGCCTGCTTGGTCGTGTAGGTCAGCTCCTCAGGCGAACGGTAGCGCACTTCACCACCTTCCACGTAGCGCTCACCGAACAACTCCAGCGTCCGGTTTTTCGGCGTGGCCGTGAAGGCAAAGTAGCTGGCGTTCGGCAGCATCTTGCGCGATTCGATCAGCTTGTTGACGGCGTCCTCGACGGACTCGTCGTCATCCTCATCGTCACCAGCCGCGCCCGACAGGGCCATGTGCATCTTGGCGGTCGTCTTGCCGCCCTGGCTGGAGTGCGCCTCGTCAATCAGCAGTGCGAACTTCTTGCTGCTGAGGTCGCCCAGCTCATCGAGGATGAAGGGGAACTTCTGCACCGTCGTCACGATGATCTTCTTGCCTTTACGTAGGAAGGTTCGCAGCTCGGCAGCGTCCTCTGAATGGCCGAAGATCGACGCCACGTGGTCGTAGCTCTTGATGGTGCGGGCGATCTGGGTATCCAGCGCGCGTCGGTCGGTGATGACGATGATCGAATCGAACTGGGCCAGCATCGCATCGGCAGCCGTCTTGAGTTCCACCAACTGGTGGGCAAGCCACGCGATGGTGTTGCTCTTGCCGCTGCCCGCCGAGTGCTGGATCAGGTAGCGCTTGCCGACGCCGTCCTCGCGGGCGCGGCGCAGCAAGGCACGGACGGTACGCAGCTGGTGAAAACGCGGGAACACCTGCTTGCGCCGCTTCTTGCCCTTTTCGTCTTCCTCTTCTACGACCTGCGTGAAGTTCTCGATGATGTTGGCCAGCGAGTCCTTTTGCAGGACCTGCTTCCACAGGTAGTCGGTTTTCAGACCGTGCGGGTTGGGCGGATTGCCTGCGCCGCTGTTCCAGCCCTGGTTGAACGGCAGGAACCACGAGGTTTTGCCGGTGAGATGCGGGCAGAACCGCACCTCGGCATCGTCCACCGCCATGTGCGCCACGCAGCGCCCCAACTGGAACAGTAGCTCACCCGGGTTACGGTCGGTCTGGTACTGGGTGATGGCGTCGGCGACGGTCTGCTTGGTCAGCGAGTTTTTCAACTCAAAGGTCGTCACCGGCAGGCCATTAATGAAGATGGCGACGTCCAGCGAGCGCTGCGAATCGTCATTGCTGTAGCGCAACTGGCGGGTGACGCTGAAGATGTTCTTGCCGAAGTTCTCGGCAGCACTGGCATTGCCCGGTGTCGGCAGCAGCTTGTACAGATCAACGTGAACCGGGCCGTGGCTCACGCCCTTGCGCAGCACATCCACCACGCCCCGCTTGGCGATCTCGCCCTGGATGCGGTGCAAGAACTGGGTGCGCTTGATGCCCTCGCTTGCCAGTTCCAGTGTTTCCACCGCCTTGGGCTGCGTGGCCTGCAGAAAGGACAGCAACTGCACAACATCGACCGCCACGTCGCGGTTGTAGTCGCTGGGGTTGCCCTGCACGTAGCCACCGCCGGTGCAGAGGTCGCGGACAATCAAGGCCTCCAGGCCTTTTTCGCTGGTGTCAGTCGTCGCCATCGTCGTCCTCCCCATTGGTATCCAATTCTTCGTCGCCGCCGAGCACTGCCAAGTCTTCGTCGGCCACACCGTCATCTGGGCCCGGTACCCAGCCGCGCACGTCCACCTGGCCGGTGACCACGTCGGCAATCTGCCGGTCGCGGTACTCGCGGATCAGCTTGATTTCGTCTTCCGCCCGCAGGATGGCTTCTTCTAGTGGTTTGCACTCATCGCTAATCCACTTGCAGATGGCCTTCTGCTCTTCGATGGGCGGAAGCGGGATGACAGCGTTTTTGACATCGTGCTTGGAGAGCGCGAAGCGTGTGACGCCGGTTGCCAGAACGTGAAACTGCTCGGCGATACGGGCAGACCCGATGGCGCGAAACAGGAACTCACCCTCGATGCGACCGGGCTCGGGTCGTAGCAATCCAAGGTGGTAGGCGCAGACGACACCAGGAAGGCTGTTTGGCACCCACGCGGGTACGGCAATGTCATCCGGCGTCTCGGAGTCCTTGGTGATGATAACGTCGCCAGCGTTCAGAGTGAGGCGCGCGATTTCCCCCGCTGTCGCCGTAGCGCGCATCAACTCCATGCTGTCGGCGATCTCGTCGTTCTTGTAAACGTCCGTGTAGTTGCACAAGCGAACCGGAATTTCGTGATCGTGCGAATGTTTGTCCACGCCACTGAAGCGCACATCAGCGACGTGCTTGAGCAGGGCAACGTCCCAATGCTTGGGCACGTGCCCCAGCCACTCGATGCCGGAAGGCTTCAACGCGACCGATTCATCAAGGCCGCTCGTGACGGCGTGGTCGATGATGCGCAGCTTCTGTTCGGTGAGCAGGTCAATCAGTGCGCGCTTGGCCTTGATCAGCCGGGCGATGTGGGCGTCCTGCGCCCGCAGGTAGGCGACGATCAGGTCTTGCTCGGGGCGTGGCGGCTGGACCAGTGCGATGTCGAGAAACTGGTTCGGATACAGGCGCAGGCGCGAGGATCGGATGCCGGTCGAGCGTCCGATGTATTCGGCAACGTAGGCGCGGGTGCGCAGCAGATAGTCGAGATACGCCGGATTGAAGTTGTCGGCGCGGTGCGGCCGGTACACGCCGTAGGCCGGGCTGACAATGCCCACGTGCCTGCTCGCACCAAGCGCCGCCATCCACGCCCAAAGCGTGTTGATTACGATGTCGCCAGGACGGCACAGCTTGGAGCCGACATAGCTCGCGGCCTTGAACATCGTGACTTTCTTCTGGCTGCGCGGCGTAACGCCCGTCAGGTGCGACACCGACAGCAATTCTTCCTGTCCTGTCTTGGAGCGCTCGTCCACCTCGCGGAAGAAGGTCTTAGCGCGTTGCTCGTTCCAATGTTCCGGCACAGGTGGAAGCCAGCGCATTCGCGTCGGGCGGTAGGCTTCGTATGCAGCCTTGCGTGATGGAGCCGCCGCCGGGGCAGCCGGGACAGCTGCAGGAGCCGGAGGACCCACAGCCTCGACGCTGACGGTAGCATCCGTCCCAAAAAGGGCGCCTTGTTCCTGATCGTCGGCGGCCTTCGGCGGCGGCGAATCCAATGCGACTTCAATCGGCCGTCCCAGCAGCAGGAACTGCGGAATGTCAGGTGGAACAACATCAAGGGCTGCGTCGCGCCCTTGCTGCTTCACCTGTTCGCGCAGTTCCATCAGCAGCCTGCCCAAGACGTTCATGCCAATGAGGGTGTCGCCGTTGTCAACGACCTTTGCTCCCCAAAAATCATCCTTACGCGACTCCTCGACGATGGGCCGCTCGCCCGTTCTCAATAGCAGCGCGCTGAACGTGTTCCAGTTGTTGGCCAGCTTCATGCGCAGGCTCCAGCGCATGATGCGAACCCGTACCTGGTCCCAATCGGGGCGCGAATCCTTGCGGTAGGGCTTGCTCCGCATCTTGGCTGTCATCGGGCTAATCTGGCCGATGATCATCTTCTGTACATCGGGAAGATGCGGGAAGCGGCAGACCTGATACAACGCCTCGGAGGTTAGTATCCGCAGCCCGTTCACATTGATCGGGTAGCCACCGGCCATGTTGGAGAGCCCGCCAAACGGTTCGCTCGTCTTGAGGAAGACGACGCTCTCCTTACGGCTGTAGGTGCGAGTCTTATCGCTATCGCCCATCAGAGATCGCCTCCGGTCAGGTCGGCGAACATTCTTCTCACCGCCGTCTGCGTGTTCGTGGTGCGCGGGAACAGCGGGTACCACGGTGCATCCACCCAGAAAGCCAGCGGAGCATTGTTGGGGCAGTTGCGATAGGTAACGATGAGCGAGCCGAAGCCCAGAGTCTCCAGCGTCATGTGCCCTAGCGGTCGCTGCGTAGCACCGAGGTTGGGGCAAACCTGGCGGATGCGGACACCGGCTTTCAGGAACTCCTGCTCCAGAAGAATCTTGGCAGCGTCGCTGGAGAAAAGGCCCGCAGCGCCGGGGCTGCCAGCGGTTCTGAGGGTTGGCTGATACTGCATAGCGGCCACGTAGGCTTGCACTGCCGGGTCGTTCGGAATCGCCGTCGGGCGCAGCACGTCCGATGTTGCGCTGTAGGCCCGTCTGTCCTCCAACTCGATGGCGTGCCACCAAGTGATGTCGATCTTTTTTCCCGAAGCCCTAATGACTGCTTGAATCTTGCCGTTGGCGTAATACTGCCCGCCACTGTGTTGAGCGATGCACATCACATGCACCTTCGCCTGCGCGGGCGCGTGGTCACGAACCCATCCTTCAAGATCGCGCCGCACACGGTTGCCGGTGAAGATGCCGTCGTCCAGATAAACAAAAACATCCCCACCTTGCCCGCATTCGTCGATGCCGAACCCGAACTTCTCCGTCAGTTGCTCGGAGAACAATGCCAGCATGTCGGTCTGGCTGTCGCCGCCGCCTTGAATGTCGAGGAAATTGGCGTTGCGCCAGAACTGGTCGGCGTCGTTGCCGGTGAGCTTTTGGGTGCTGATCGCGCCACTGATGAATTTAGACACCTTCTCCTTCGAGAAGTAGATGTTCTTCAGGACGTGGTCAATCTCTTGCAGGATGGGCAACTGCAAAGCAGCGTCGAACTGGTGCACCCAATGCTCGACGTGGGCGGAGATGGGCTGCGGGAGCGAGCCACCCCGGTAGTCCTGAATGGTGTTGGCGATGGACGCCAGAAGGTCGGTGCGTTGGCTCATGCGGAAACGCCTCCCACGATCTTGTCGAGCAAGCCTTCGGTCTGCTGCTCCAGCTTCATGATGTCCGCACGAATTTCTTCCAGCGAGCGCAGCGGCGCAGGTTTGTAGAAGTAGCGGGCAAACGAGATTTCGTAGCCGATCTTGGTAGCATCCATCGCGATCCAGGCATCCGGAGCGTGGGGCAGCACCTCGCGGAAGAAGAAGGCTTCGATGCCGCCCGGCTCCTTGAGCGGCACCTGTTCGGTGTCGCGCAAGTCGGTGTCAGCCTCGTACTCGATCATGAAGCGATCCTTGCCCACTTGCTCGAGGTACACACCGTCGTAGCCGGGCTCGAAATGCTCGCCCGCCTTGAGTTTGCCGCGCTTGGCGATGACGGGCGGTGCCGTTTCGTCGCGCCAGCTCACCGCGTTGTAGATGGCCTTCTTCTCGGCGGCACCGAGCTTCTTGCCGTGCGCCTTCATCGTGGCGTCAAAGCGAGTACGGAACGCGTTGTGGTCGTCAAAAACGCCTTCGCCCAACTCCTGCCGCGCCAGGGTGGCCAGCTCGACCAAAGTCTTGTCGCGCAGCCAAGTGCCTGGGTCGAGTAGCTTCTTGCGCCGCTTTTCCGGTACCGCCTTCTTAGTGGTCTTGGCGTCTTCGTCGTCCGACACGTCCTCGGCATCCTCGTCGCCATCGTCGCCCTTCAGCCAAGCCTCGATTTCGGGCTTAAGCTTGGTAAATTCGGTGTACAGCTTGTCGCTGTACTTGGTGTAGATCTCGCTGCGCAGTGCCTCGTCGCCGTTGGCGAAGCGTAGGCTTTCGATGGCGTTTCGCTTGAGCTGGCTCTTGAGGCGCAGCGGGCGCTCGACCGTGATCTTCCAGTAGCCGAAGTCGGCGTTGTCGAACCACTTGCATTCGGGCACTGCCTTGGCGGCTTCCGCATCGACGGGCGGCTGGTCGAGGTAATGCTTCAGGATGCGTTCAATGTCCGCGTCAGCCAGTTCGCAGTTCTTCTTGCCGAGGTTGCGCCGCATCGGCAGGTACCACTGCGAGGCGTCGATTAATTGCACCTTGCCGCGCCGGTGGGCGGGCTTCTTATTGGCCAGCACCCAGATGTAGGTGGCGATGCCCGTGTTGTAGAAGATGTTGAGCGGCAGGGCGATGATGGCTTCGAGCCAGTCGTTCTCCAGCACCCAGCGGCGGATGTTGCTCTCGCCCTGGCCAGCATCGCCGGTGAACAGCGCGGAGCCGTTATGCACCAGCGCGATGCGGCTGCCCAGCGGCGTGTTGTGCTTCATCTTCTGCAGCTTGTTCACCAGGAACATCAGCTGCCCGTCGCTGGAACGGGTGATGAGCTTGAATTCGGAATCGCCTCCGTGGTTGACGATGAAGCGCGAGTCGCTGAACTCCTTCTTGCCGCCCATCCGGTCGAGGTCGGTCTTCCAACTCTTGCCGTAAGGCGGGTTGGAGATCATGAAGTCGAATTCGCGCGACCGGAACTGGTCAGCCGACAGCGTGGACTTGTCCGCGCCGCCGACGATGTTTTCGGCCTCGTCGCCTTCGCCCTTAAGCAGCAGATCGGCCTTGCAGATGGCGTAGGTTTCGGGGTTGATCTCCTGCCCGAACAGGTGGATCGACACTTCTTTGTCGTGGCTCGTGGCCAGTTGGTGCAGCGCCTCTTCGGCAACGGTCAACATCCCGCCCGTGCCGCAACTACCGTCGTACAGCAGGTAGGTGCCGGACTGGATTTGGTCGGCGACCGGCAAGAACAGCAACTTGGCCATCAGCTTGACCACGTCGCGCGGGGTGAAGTGTTCGCCAGCCTCTTCGTTGTTCTCTTCGTTGAAGCGCCGGATCAACTCCTCGAACACCGTGCCCATGCCGTGGTTATCCAGCGCGGGTAGCTTGATCCGCCCGTCCGCATCCTTGACGGGCAAGGGCGAGATGTTGACCTCGGGGTCGAGGAAATCCTCGATGAGGTAACCCAAGACGTGTGCGTCGACCAGCGTTTGAATCTGGTCACGGAACTTGAACTTCGTGAGGATTTCCTGGACGTTGGGCGAGAAGCCGTCCAGATAGTCGATGAAGTCATCGCGCAGACGCTGGTCAGCACTACTTGCCTTCAGTTTTTCGAGCGTGAAGTCGGAGGTGTTGTAGAAGGCCTGCCCCGCAGCCATCCGCAGCGCGCCATCCTGTTCTGCCACTTTGTGCGTGTCGAGGAACTTCTTCCGCTCCAGTACGGCTTGCTTGGTGGACTCCAGTACGGCGTCAAGCCGCCGCAGCACGGTGAACGGCAGGATGACGTCACGGTACTTGCCGCGCACGTACACGTCGCGCAAGCGGTCATCGGCGATGTTCCAGATGAAGTCGGCAATCCACTTGAGTTGGCTTTGGTCCTTTTGAGCTGCGTTATTGATCTGCGGCGTTAGTGCTTGTTGTTTATTCATTGGTTTCCTGGTTCGCGGTTGACTCTTGTTGTGCATCACCGAGCCAAAGCGCTCGTCGAATTTCATCCGTACGTTGTTGTGCGTCCTCAATTGATGCTTCAAGCTCGCATAACTCTGACCAGCGTCGAATGTAATCTTGTTGCTGTTCGGCCGGAGGAATCGGAACCTGGATTTCCTGCAGCAATGTGGCCGGAGTGACGTGGGCTATCGTCGCACCGAGTCGGAGCGAGTCGATCTGCTTCTTGAAGTCGTTCGACCGGAGATACAGAAACAACAATACGGGGCTGATGGAGTTGTCGCGGACCCGCAGCGCAATGCAGCTTTGGGAGGGCACAACTGGGGCCCTGTGCAGGTCTGGAAAAACCAATCCACCGTCTTTCCTGGTGGTGCCGAAAGGGAAATGTTCCGCCGTTGGAACTTCCCCCACCAGTGCGGACTTGCCCAAGGTGCCCTTAATTGAGAGCAGCAGATCGCCGTCCCTCAAGATGGAATGCTCAAGTTTGCGGGGTTGGATCGCAGTTGTCTTTACGCAAGGCCCAGCAATCGCCCGCCACCGATCCAGTTCCGGGAAGCCTGCTTCCTGAACGACAGTCGCTGCGGGATCCTTGTAGACCACGGGTGCGCGGATCACGGTGACCAAGTCACCCAGGGGACGGCGAGGGCCTCCGGCTGCCGTGAGAGCAGGGCGCAAATATCGCGCCGGCATGAGGTTGAAGTCGCGTCTGATTACCGCTTCGATGCTGACGTCGCAGGCAACCTTTTCGTCTTCGCCCGTGCGCAACATAAGGGGGGCGATGCGCTCGTAGTCCAATACCCGCCCATAGCGCATTGACGACCTGGTGTCGACGGTCATCTCCGTTGCATCGACGAGCCGGATCGAAAGCTGATCGCGCGCGCGGTCAAGCAAGAGCATGACGGGTGCGAGACTTGTTATGCTCATTTGTCGTGTCGGAAGCACTGCCACCGCCGCAAGGCAGCGCCTCTCCATTAGCAGGTGCTCGCGAAGACGTTGCTCTTGGCCCTTTGCAAAAAGGACACTGGGTGAGGTAAGGAAGACGGCGCGTTGACTTACGCGCGGCCAGAAGGCCGCAATAGCCCAGCTGTCGCTGCGGTCAATTTGAACCTGGCTTATCGGGCCCTGCCGCTGATAGAGACTGTTTGGGTCCGCGGCATCCGGTTCCTCGCCTTCCCACTGGCGCCAGCCAGCCCCGACTTGCAGCTTCATGCCAATCGGGGGGGTGGCCAGCAGGAAGTCAGCCGTCAGGTCCCGTTTTACTTCTCCGCGTGGAACATCAAAGACGACAGCCGATCCGGCCAAGTCTGTTTGTCCTTCAATGGCCAATAGGAGCCGCAAGTGCGTTTCCGTCCTGCGCCCCGGCCCGGCGACGATGACACGCAGACCTTTGCGAACGGCCCTCATCACCAGCTGCCCACTGAGGTCAAAGGGAATCCATACAGCGCTTTGCCTTGGGGCTTGAAGGACGTCAATAGCCAATTCGCAAAGTTCGGGAGCCAGCGCGATACCGCTGTTCACATCGGCGCGCCAAGTATCTGCCTGCTGCCAAGCCGCGTCGATGACGTCCCATTCATGATGGCCATACTCTTCGATTAGCTGGGTCACGATCCCTAGCGCTCGGGTGCGCATGGCTGATTCATGCGTCGAATCTCCTGCGCCCCACACCAAGTCCTTCGCCTCCGTCGGAATCAGGCCATCCTGCTGGATGTCCCATGCGGATGCCGAAATCAAGTCGTTGATGCTTGTCGCCCCTGGCAAATGGCCCGACATGGCCAGTCGGCTGGCGGCCAGCCAGGTCAACGCATAGAGCCATGCGTTGTTCGCCCTGTGCGATCCGCGGGCAAGGTCCATCAGCTCCCACAGAGCGCGATAGGCAGGCGTGTTCTTGTTGGTCATGAGTACTATTGGTAACGATGCCCAAGCGTGATCACCGTCTGCTCGTTGGCGGCATCGACAACCGCGTAGCACCCCGCCAGGGCCTCGAGCCGTTGGCTGTGGCCGATGGCGCGCCCGAGGGACGCCATGGAGCGCTGGGTCAACAGGTAGCGGACGCCACCACGTCCGTCATGACTGCGCTCCCCGTAGGCAAGGATCAGCGGAACGCAGTCTTGGGTAATGGCCCGCTGACTCGCGCGCTTGCTGGCATGGCGGCTGAGCTCGATCTTGCGTCGGGCGAGAGGGTCGTACTGGGCATTTGAGGCACTGGGCATCGCATGTTCCTTTTCTTCAATGTGCGAAGTTTAGTACATCCAAGAAATTGTTGTCAATAGCAAGATGAAATTTTTTCTACCCCAGTTCTATGGGAGACGGGAGGGTCCCGGCGGCTGCTCCCGAAACGCAAACCGCTCAGCTGTCAGGTCAGGGCAGCCCCAAAATCCGCGCACACCCCCTCCACCACGGCGGCCACCTCATGCAGGAACGAGTTCCTGTCCGGAGATGGGGTGGCGTCGGGAATCGGTGAAGGGCTCGGGGTGGCAGCTGGGTTGATAATTGAAACTCAATGCAACTCACCACTGCCTGGCTTCAGCCGCCGTCCGCGATTGGTGGCCTGGACCACCTTGGTACGCAGGCTCCATGCGTCCTGATCTACTCGCAGCTACTTCCCGGCATTACCAATGTGACGGATCGAGCGCGGTATTTTTCGCTGTACCCGTGGTTCGTCTGGTCCTTCGAAATTCGATTTCCAGAGGCGGACGCTGAAAATTTCATTGAGTTCTTTAGGCGCGCCGACTGCCTCTTCACGTTGATCTCGGAGCGTCATGGCCGAATGACCGACCGCGACGCCGAGAGACATGGCATCGCCATGGTTGGGCGCATCAAGTTGATTCCGGCACTTGAACGGCTTGAGGGTGGCGAGGAACTGCGCCTGTCGGAGTACACGGACAAAGATTCCGCGCGTCGGTACTTCCTGAATCGAATGGGCGGCTTGGGCCAATACTACGCAGGGACGCTGGGTCAGCTCGAGCTGATGGACCCGTCTTCGAAGCCATGGATCAAGTACACGATCGAACGTGGCAAGCCGCTGGCAGAGGCGGTTGAGGCGGCTGTACCCAGCGACAGGTTCTGGTCGGTCCTTCAGGCAGATCGAGTGACGCTGTCAGATTTGGATGTGCTATCCGCGTTTTGCGCGTGCCGCATTCCAGGCAACGGCAACGAGTGCCAGACCCTGACGGACATCTTCTTCGATCGTGGGAACGGCTTCGCGGCGCTGGGCGAGCAGCGTCGAAAGTCTCTTGCGTTAGTCATGAACCTGGCTCGTGCGTTGCATGCAGCGGGCGGATCCGACTTGACGGAAGAACATTTTCGAGCCGCGATCTATACGGGCAAATTGCCTGGCCAGACTGCGTGGGCCGTGCCTGAAAAATTGCGGTCGACACGCGATGCATGGGCCGTCTATGAGCGCAACGATCTGTTCTCCGTGACGATGCAGAGTGTGTTTGCCTTGTGCTTGGACGCATTGAACCCGATAGGCAGAGGAGAGGAGCCCGACAGGTCTTCGGTCGAAGCATTTGCTGCACACCTCGCGAACTCGGCTGATGCGCACAATGCCAGCGCTCTCCTCGGGGGCGGATCGTTCGGCGATCTCTGCCAAGCCCTGGGAAAAGAGGGAAACTTGCCAAGCAGCTGGGAGTCCCCCGAGCACGAGATACAGATCGCCGAGAGGTTGGTGGATGGCGTACAGCGCGGCGGCAAGGTGGCGAATCTGCTGGCCGATGCCGTTCACATCCTCGTCCTGCTTCACCTTCGTGATGATCAGAATGCCAATCCGTACGGTTCACTGCCCATGTCGGCTGACGACCTAATCGACTATCCGATCAACCTTGGCAGCCTCAGGCTTCGATGTGACAGGTGGCGTGATCTGCGTCTGGAAGACGTGATGGCCGATCTATTCGCCTGGCTCATGAACACCCATTTGCGGGTGGCACTGCGTAAGCTTCGCCACAATGGCCAATCAACCTTCCGGTTCAGGCCGACGGAACGCGGGCTCAGGATCGTGGACGACATCCCGCCGCCAGCGCCGACTACACCGCGTTTCCGGCAGGCCGTCCAAGTCCTGCGTGATATCGGAGCTCTCATCCGCGACGGTGCGCTCGCCGGCAATCCGACGATGCCGTCGGCAGAGGGCGCGATGTTGATGAAAGAAGCCGGTGGCTGATATTGAAGCGGTCTCTATCCTGGACATCGTGAAGCGCGGAGGGTACGAGGCCTCCCTGATCACGACATTCAACGCGACATTGCCGTTTTACGAGGAGGTCGTTCTGCGGCGATTGGTTGCGGTGGGAGTGCGACACAACATCGTGCTCATGGACGCAGTGCAGTGCGCGCAATCTTGGGCAAGCGAGGCTTCAAGGCCCAGGCTTGCCGGGCATGCCTACACGCTCGTGCCCATGAGAATGCACGGAGCATTTCACCCCAAAATATGCGTACTGGTTGGGCCGAAAAAGGCGGCCGTCCTGATTGGTAGTCACAACCTCACGCTCTCCGGCTTTGGCTACAACCACGAGGTTACGAACTGGATTGAGGTCGAGGGCCCCAAGGACGCAGAGGGCGCCGCGGCATTGACGGACACCTGGGCGTTGATCGAGCAGTGGATCGAGCAGCAAAGGCCGTTCCTACCCGAGCAGGTTGTGGATACCGCCAAGGCGTTTTCCAACTTCTTGCAGCCATTGACGCAGAGGGCGCCGCCCGCTGGACACTCCGGCGTATTAGGTCAATTCCGCGGAAGCCCCACCTTGTGGGCGCAGCTGATTCCTCAACTTCCCGAGGAAACTAAACGCGTCGCCGTCATCGGTGCCTTTTTTGACTCTGGGTGCAAGTTTCTACGTACCCTGGAGGCGCAATGGCCTTTGGCTGAAGTAGTCGTCGCCATCGACCCCGAGACCGTGCAGCTCGGCGCGGATGTCAGCGGGTTACGGTCGCGATTCGTCGATGCAAGGAGCCTGTGGCACGAGCCAGCCATGACGTACTTGCACGCAAAGGCCGTCTACATTGAAGGCGACGAGGCTGCGGTGCTGGTTTCGGGCAGCGCGAATCCGAGCTGGCCCGCCTGGATGACGACCGATGATCACGGAAACACGGAAGCGGTAGTGGTGCGAACTTCGGCCGCTGCAAAAGCGGCCGCGAAGGCGATGGGGATATTAGACGTGTTCGCATGCGCCGCGCTCGATACAGATGTTCTGCTCAGAGCCGCCGCCAGGACCCGGGCCGAAATTTCGGCTTCAACTGCGCCAGCCGAGACGATCTGCGTGGGCGTGTCCGATACAGAGCAGGATGTCATCGCAATGCCGAATTCTGGCGGAAGGGCATTTGCTTCCGCGATCGCTGTCGGCGCCGATCCCCACGATCAATGGCCGGCCAGCATCCAAGGCGGTCAAGAGGGGTGGACCCATTTTCGGGTTGAGGCTGATATCACGGCAGTGCGATCTTTGCTCGTCAGGCCAGCCGATTACGGTACGCCGCTGAGGGTTCTGGTCCATCACCCCGCGGCACTGAGCGGACTGGCACGCACCAAGCGGCAAGCGGCGCTGCGCGAGGCACTTGGCGCCTTAGGTTCTGGTGAAGCTGACGTCGCTCGCTTGATAGCGAGTGTCGAGAAAGTGATCTTCTCTGAAGATGTGGCGAACGAGGTGCGTGCAGGCGCAGGCCGTCAAGGGAACCGGCCACCGACAGGGCTGCCGGAAAGGCCGGAGAGTTTGGGCGTGCATGTGACCGACATGCCCAAGCAGAGGAGGAAGCTGCGTTTGTTGAAGTCGGGTGACCTAGCCTATCTTCTCGACGTGCTGATCCGACGCCTGGGGCTGGATCTTCCTGGCGGGAACAAAGGGACTGATCAACGTGGAAGAACAGAGGAGGAGTCGATCGGAAAGGATGACCAAACGCCTGAGCCAGCCGCCGAGCCTACCGGCCTTAGCGATACCGAAATCGCCGAAATAGTCCTGCGCAAGTCGCGTACGCTCATTCGCAGAATGGTGGATCAACTCGAACTCGCGGCCAAGGACGAAAGTCGGGTGGGGATGGCCATTGTGCAGTTGGTTGCAGTGCTGGGTGTCGTGCGCGAGCTTCGACGGCTGCGCAACTTTCCTCGATGGAGGAGCCGACCCTCCTTCGTCGCTGAAAAGGACAGGCGCCTGCTGCTGGAGCGAGCAATGGCCTACCTGTTTGGGACCAAGTCGATGCTGCTCTGGAAGTTGCTCGGCCAATCAGATGAACCGATCGAAGAAGTCAGCCATCTGCGATCCCTGCTTCTCTGGCTGGCATGGGACCTGGGCGAAGAGCTCACGGACCGCATCAGCCCGATGCTGGAGCCGGAAGATTTGATGCGCCGAATTCAAGCCAACGCTATTCTCTACGAGCTTCTGCCATCAGTAGCAGCCGATGGCGAAGAAGTCGCGGAACTCGAGCGCAGCGTCGCGATGACGGCTACGCCGACTGGAGAGGAGGGCGCGCGCGCCACGACGTGGATCACTCGGCACCTCGGTGTTGGACTTCAAATCGCGAACGCGGGTCAGATCAGCGTTGGAAAGCACGCCGAACTTCGGGTCGGGGCGCTCGCGGTCGTTCCAGGGTCACGCCCACCACGACTTCGGGTCGTCGCGGCGCTGACCGGCTCTGAGGTCAGCCTCTACGAGTTCGACGGACAACGCGTTTTCGACCGGCGCGTCGCTTCGTTCAGTGGGCGCATTCCTGCCGGTGGTACGAAACCATGACCAACGACCGCACCGAGATCGATCCAGCAAGCGTTTCGAGACTTACGTCTGCCATCGAAGGCATATCAGGTCCAGAAGTCGATCTGCTCGTCCAACGGGTAATTAATCAGCTGCAATCCCGATCTGCGGTTGGCATCTTCGGCGACGTCGCTGCTCGTCATCTGTGGGACGAGTACTGCTGGGTACTACAGGAAGGTCCCTTTGATGATGACCTTTCAGGGTTTGGCTCCCTATCAGAGAATTGGGATTCGACCGTCCGTGCCATTGTGACGTCGCAAATTGATAACTTGCCGCGGCATTTGCAGGTTTTCCTGACCGTATATGCGTCGGAACGCGGCCCCGCTGCCAATGAGTACGAACTGGGCACTATATCGGTCGAGGCCATCGAGTCGTTCGTCATGGACAAGATGGCCGAAAAGGCATCGTGCCGGAATCTCGACCTAATCGGCCCCCACCGCGGCGATGTCATCGGTTACGTAGTGAGCCACACAGGACTCGTTTGCACAGCGGTCGCAAACGCCGATTTACTCTCGGAAATTCTGGCGTCGCACGTCGACACGTTGATCATCCCCGAAGCTGACTTATCTGCGATCGCAGCTGAGGTGATCGATGCATACATGGAGGTTATCAGTTCGGAAACCGATTCCAGCCCGGCGCTCTGTGAATTCTTGGGGCACTTCGCCGACGATATCAAAACACTGTTAACACAGAAGGACGTACTCCCCGCACTTGAAGACATGCAGAGCGAAATATTTGATCACTTGGACGGCGATGCGAGTTGATCCTCGCTTCTTCACCGTCGTTTGCAGAGATCTTTTGTGCCGGTGCTTCGGACTTTGGCGGCCGAACGAGTCGCCGTTTACGGGCGCGTTGCAGGAGGGCATAGCACCCGGCGCACGAAGCTGGAGCCCCTCATGAAAGACATCACGCGATCTGAGCTGTATGAACTCGTATGGTCGCAGCCCCGGACCGTCCTGGCGAAGCAATTCAAAATCTCGGACGTGGCGCTCGCCAAGCGTTGCCTGCAGGCCAACATTCCCATGCCTCCTCGGGGCTACTGGGCGAAGCTGCAGGCCGGCGTATCAAAGCCAAAGCGCCCAACTTTGCCGTTGCGCCTTCCGGGGTCGCGCGAGACCGTCTCGTTCGACCACGACCGTTATGGGTCTCATCGTCTGACCGATGAGGACCTGCAGCCGCCAACATTTTCCGAGTCGATCGAGGAACTGTTGCAGGCGGCGCTTCGGCGGCTCGGGCACGTCAGCGCGCTGCGGGACCTGGCCGACCCGCACCCCGGTTTATCAAAGGTCCTTCGCGCCGAAGCCGGCCGGCGCCAGAAGTACGAGGCCGACAAGTGGGACTTCTATCGTCCCCACTTCGACGACCCCGCCCACCAGCGCGAGATGCGCATAGTGAATTCGCTGCTCCATGCGTTCGATCGCCTGGGCTGCAGCGGTACGATGTCCGACGGAGCTGAGTGGGTGCAAGGCCGAGGGACGACACATGACGTCCTTGGACACGTCGGCTTCGGCGGCACGTCGGTCAGCTTCGGATTTACCGAGGCAAAGAATGGCGGGCTCGTTCTGGCAATCGCCAGTAAGAGCGCCCCGCTGGAGTGGCGTGACGAACCTCGGCGTCCGCTGGAGCGGCAGCTCGACGACATCGCTCGCGGCCTGCTCGAGTCCGCTGAGCGCCGGCGCCGTGCCGACGCGCAATGGCGGCATCAGCGTGCACTCGAGCAAAAAGCCGAGCAGGAACGGGAGGAGCTTGCCAGGCGCGACGCTGCGGAGCGAAAGCGCGCCGAGCAAGCAGCGCAGCAGCGGCAGCTGGCAAGAGATCGGCTGCTGGGGATGGTTGCGGATCACCGCGCAGCCAACGACATCCGCTCGCTCGTTGCCGCATTGAAGCAAAAGCCAGAACTTGCAGCCCAGAGCCTCGACTCTGCATTCGGAGCGTGGTGCAGCTTCGCGCTGGCGCAGGCGCAACGAATCGATCCAGTCACGGCGGCGTCGCCGGACTACTTCAACACGGTTTCCGTGGCAGCCTGATCACCCAGTCGGCAGCAGCGTCGCGCTGCACGTGGGCCGCTGCAAGGTCCGCGATGCCGCTCATCGTCCGCCGACGTGGGTAACTGGGCTGGTGGCCTTGGTCGAAGTCGCAAGGCACGATTCTTCGTAGGCTTCGATGTCGACCTGGCGGTAGAGGACGCGGCCGCAGAGCTTCAGAAACTTGGGACCGATGCCCTCGCTGCGCCAGCGTTCAAGAGTTGCCTCACTGATGGCCCAGCGGGCGGCGAGCTGGCGTTGATTGAAGTGCACGATTTCCATTTTGGGCTCCTTCCGAATGAGTTGGCAGGAGTCCATAAGGACGCTGTTCCGTAGTCAAGCCAAGGGCATTTCCCGAAGTCGGCTATTCGCCGCGTTTGTTGCGGCGATAAGAGGGCCCGTTCTCCGCCGTCTTGCGACTGCGGACGCGGGTTCAATTCCCGCAAACGGAATTGACCTGGCGGTGTCCTTGGAAGTTGGGCCACCGAGATTGGCGACCAGTCCGGCGATAAAACCGCTTGAACGTCCGGCGTCCTGGTTGGGGATTCCGGTTGTTTCCGCAGTGGTTTGCGCCAGCCCGCAAGCGTTGTATTGCGTACTTTCAACTCAGTTTGGCGCCGGCTATCATCCCACCACCAAACACATGGGCCCGGATGATCTCCGGGCCCTTTCTTTTGCCCGGAATCCCCGCGTGGCGCGCGGTTCCAGCCTCCGATTGACCTGCCGGTAAGCGCTGCGAATGCTTCACGGTGGCCTGCGATTCGCCGGCGCCCCTGACTCCGGCCGCGTTGCCTGGCACGGCGGGCCGAGCGAGCCATTCGCGCGCTTGTCCGACAGGCCCCTGGACGCCAGCGCGCAAAGCTTGCAGGCGCTTTTGGCAGGAGAACGAAACTTGGAGCCATCTTCCCGACACGGCTATCCGCGACCGCAGTTGCGGCGCGACCATTGGCAATCACTCAACGGCAGCTGGCGCTTCTGCTTCGACAACGAGGCGCGGCACGTCGGCCCCGCCGACATCACCGAGTGGCCTTTGGAAATCGTCGTGCCCTACCCGCCGGAATCCCAGGCCAGCGGCATCGGCGACCGTGGCTTCCATCAGGTCTGCTGGTACCAGCGTGAGTTCGAGCTCACGCCCGCCGATGACCGGGTCATCCTGCACTTCGGCGCCGTCGACTATGCGGCCCGCGTTTGGGTCAACGGAGAACTGGTCGTCACGCACGAGGGTGGCCACACCCCCTTTCGGGCCGATATCACCCAGGCGCTCAGGCCCGACGGCAAGCAGGTCGTCACCGTGCGCGCGGACGACGACCCGCACGACCTGACCAAGCCCCGCGGCAAGCAGGACTGGCAACCGGAGCCGCACTCCATCTGGTATCCCCGCACCACCGGCATTTGGCAGACCGTGTGGCTGGAGCGGGTGTCACCCATTCACATCGACAAGATCCGCTGGACGCCCAAGCTCGAAGGTTTCGCGCTCGGGCTGGAAGCCCGGGTGGCGGGCGATTCCGGGGGCGACACCTCGCTGGAGCTCGAGTTGTGGCATGGCGAGCAGCTGCTCGCGCGGGACCGCTATCGGGTGGTCGATGGCGAAGTCGACCGTTTCGTCGTTCTGTCCGACCCCGGCATCGACGACTTCCGCAACGAGCTGCTGTGGAGCCCCGAGCGGCCCACGCTGCTGGAAGCCAAGCTGCGCCTGTGGCGCGGCGGCCGGATGATCGATGAAGTTCATTCGTACACGGCGCTTCGCTCGGCCAATGTCTCGCGGGACCGCTTCATGCTCAACGGCCGCCCCTACGTGCTGCGCATGGTGCTGGACCAGGGCTACTGGCCGGACACGCTGCTGGCAGCGCCCGATGACGACGCCCTGCGCCGGGACGTCGAGCTGGCCAAGGCCATGGGCTTCAATGGCGTGCGCAAGCACCAGAAGATCGAGGACCCGCGCTATCTCTACTGGGCCGACAAGCTGGGCCTGGTGGTGTGGGAGGAGATGCCATCGGCCTACCGCTTCACCCGCACCGCCATCAAGCGCATCGTGCGCGAATGGACGGAGGCGATGGACCGCGACTACAGCCATCCCTGCGTCATCGTCTGGGTGCCGTTCAACGAGTCCTGGGGGGTGCCCGAGCTGCCGGCGGTCAAGGCGCACCGGCACGCCGTGGAGGCGCTCTACCACCTCACCAAGACGCTGGACCAGACCCGCGCCGTCATCGGCAACGACGGCTGGGAATCGTCGGCCACCGACATCATCGGCATCCACGACTACGACTCCAACCTCGATCACATCCGCCAGCGCTACGGCCCCGAGGTCGAGCCCGAGAAGCTCTTCGACCGGCGGCGGCCGGGCGGCCGCGTGCTCACGCTCGACGGCTACCCCCACCGCGGCCAGCCCATCATGCTCACCGAGTTCGGCGGCATCTCCTTCCAGGCCCGGGCGGAGCAGGGCGTCAAGAAGATCTGGGGCTACACCGAGATCGGCGACGAGGAAACCTTCGCGCGCACCTACGAGCAGTTGCTGGAGACGGTGATCTTCACCGCCCTTTTCAGTGGCTTTTGCTACACGCAATTCGCCGACACGTTCCAGGAGGCCAACGGCCTGCTCTACGCCGACCGCACGCCCAAGATCCCGCTGGAGCGCGTCCGCCAGGTGACCTCCCAGTCGCGTACCTACATCCCCGGAGGGGTGTGATGCATCGGGTGGAACTGCGCAAGCCGGATGGGAGGGAGATGACGCTCTACGCGCGCCACCCCTTGCCCGCCGGCATCCAGGCTCCCAGCCCCTTTCCCGATCCGCTCACCGGCGGCGCGCACCTGCGCTGGCATCCGTTGAGAGGCGAATGGGTGACCTATGCCGCGCATCGGCAGGACCGCACCTTCCTGCCGCCGCCCGAATACAACCCCCTGGCGCCCACGGTCGATGCGGCCAACCCGACCGAAGTCCCCGACGCGCCCTGGGACGTGGCGGTGTTCGAGAACCGCTTCCCTTCATTGGGCGGCTCCGTGCCGCCGCCGCCCGACCTGATCGTGCCCACCGCGCCGGCCAGCGGCCGATGCGAAGTCGTGGTCTTCACGCAGGATCGCCAGGCCTCGCTGGGCGCGCTGCCGCTGGACCACGTGGCCCTGCTGCTGGAGGTCTGGGGCGACCGCACCGTCCGCCTCGGCGCCGACCCGTCCATCCGGTACGTGCTGCCCTTCGAGAACCGGGGCGCCGAAGTCGGCGTCACGCTGCACCATCCGCACGGGCAGGTCTACGCCTATCCGGTGGTGCCGCCGGTGCCGCAACGCATGCAGCAGGTGGCGCTGGAGCACCATGCCCGCCACGGCCGCGGCCTGCTCGAGACGCATATCGAGGCCGAACGCCGCGATGGCGCGCGCATGCTCTACGAGGGGCCGCATGCCGTGGCCTTCGTGCCGGTGTGCGCCCGCTATCCCTACGAGGTGTGGATAGCGCCCTCGCGGCCGGTCCCCGGCTTCGCTCAACTGCGAGACGGGGAGCGCATCGACCTCGCGCGTGCGCTCAAGACCGTGCTGCTCAAGTACGACGGCTTGTGGCGGCGGCCCTTCCCCTATCTTATGGCCTGGTACCAGGCGCCCACCGACGGCCAGGCCCATCCCGAGTCGCACCTGCATGCGCAGTTGTGGCCTCCGTACCGCACGCGCGATCGGCTCAAGTACCTGGCGGGCACCGAGCTGGCCGCCGGCTTCTTCGCCATGGACGCCTTGCCCGAAGACAAGGCGCGCGAGTTGCAACAGGTGGAGGCCCGACTGCCATGAGCGCGATGTCCCCGACCGACAGCGTCACCGCGGATGCCCCGGGGCGAGTCAACCTGCTGGGTGAGCACACCGACTACAACGACGGATTCGTCCTGCCGGTGGCGATCCGCCAGCGCACCCGCGTGACCCTGCGTCCCAACGGCACGCCCGGCTTTTCGCTGCATGCGGACGACCTCGGGCAGACGGTTCGCTTCAGCCTCGAGAAGCCGCCCGCCGAGCAGTTCGCCACCTACGTCTTCGGCTGCCTCGCGCTGGTGAAGGAGCGCGGCGCGCAGGTGCCGGGACTCGACATCGAGGTGCGATCCGAAGTTCCCATGGGCGTGGGCCTGTCCTCCAGCGCGGCGCTGGAGGTGGCCACGCTGCGTGCGCTGCGTACGCTGCTGGGCCTGGCGATCGACGACGTGGAGATCGCGCGGCTCGGGCAGCGCGCCGAGATCGAGTACGCCGGCGTGCGCTGCGGGATCATGGACCAGATGGCCTCCAGCCTGGCCAGCACCGACCGCGCCTTGCTCATCGACACGCGATCGCTGACGCGGCGCGACGTGCCGCTACCCGCCGGCAGCGCCGTGCTGGTGCTCGACTCGGGCATCGCCCGCACGCTGGCCGGCAGCGGCTACAACCAGCGCCGCAGCGAATGCGAGACCGCCGCCCGGCGGCTGGGCGTGGCCTCGCTGCGTGGCGTTCAGGATCCGCACCTGGTCGAGTCCCTGCCGGACGAGATCCTGCGCCGGCGGGCGCGACACGTGCTCAGCGAGAACCTGCGGGTGCTGCATGCGGGCGCGACCCAGGGCGACGCCCGTGCGCTGGGCGTGCTGATGAACGCCTCGCACGCCAGCCTGCGCGACGACTACGAGGTGTCCACGCCCGAGCTCGACCTGCTGGTGGGACTGCTGCAGGCGCAACCCGCCGTGTTCGGCGCGCGGCTCACCGGCGCCGGTTTCGGCGGCGCCTGCGTCGCCTTGTGCCGGGGCGATGCCCTGCCGCAGGTGGCGGGAACCGTGCTGGCGCAATACCAGCGGGCCGGCCAGCAGGGGCGCCAACTGGTGCCTTGACCGGGCCGAAGACCGCTCAGGCCCGCAAGGCCCGCTGCTCCCACTGCCAGGCGTGCGCAATGATCGTCTCGATATCGGGGTGCTGCGGCACCCAACCCAGCTGCGCCCTGGCGCGGCTGGCGTCGGCCACCAGCACCGGCGGGTCGCCCGCACGCCGCGGGTCGTCGCGCAACGGAATGGGATGACCCGTGACGCGGCGTGCGGCCTCGATCACCTCGTTGACCGAATGCCCGTTGCCATTGCCCAGGTTGTAGACCGTGGTCGCCGCGCCGCGTGCCAGCTTCTCCAGCGCCAGCAGGTGCGCCGTGCACAGGTCCTGCACGTGGATGTAGTCGCGGATGCACGAACCATCCGGCGTGGGAAAGTCCGAGCCGAAGCGCGAGATGAAGGGCCGCCGGCCCGAGGCCACCTGCAGCACCAGCGGAATCAGGTGCGTCTCCGGCTCGTGCCGCTCGCCCAGCGTGCCATCGGGGTGCGCGCCGGCGGCGTTGAAGTAGCGCAGCGTGATCGACCGCAAGCCGTAGGCCTGGCTGTAGTCGGCCAAGGCGCGCTCCACCGCCAGCTTGCTCTGGCCATAGGGGTTGATCGGCTGCTGCGGATGCTGCTCGGTGATCGGCACCTCGACCGGGTTGCCGTATACCGCGGCCGTGGACGAGAAGATGAACTGCTGCACCCCGCAGGCCACCATGGTGTCCAGCAGCGTCAAGGTCTGCACCAGGTTGTTGCGCCAGTACTTGGCCGGCGCCACCATCGACTCGCCCACCAGGCTGGCCGCCGCGAAGTGCATCACGCAGGGCGGCGTGAACTCGCGCAGCAGCGCGCCCATGAACTCGGCGTCGCCGATGTCGCCCTGGCGGAACGTGGCGCCGTCCACCACCGAGTCGCCGTGCCCGGTGGCGAGGTTGTCCACCACCACGGGGTGCCAGCCCTGGTCCCGCAACATGCGAACCATGTGCGAGCCGATGTAGCCGGCGCCGCCCGCGACCACCACGGAAGGAGAGTGCTGCGTCATTGGGTTGTCGTCGTTTCCGTTTCTGGATTCCGCATGATCTCGCATTCGCCGAGGTAGCAGGCCAGGCCGTCTTCCAGCGTGGGCATCAGCAGGCCGCGTTCGCTGCCCAGTGCCGAGTAGCGCGGCCGCGCGGCGCGCTGGCCCAGGGTGGCACCCGGCACGGCATCGACCAGGCAACGGTCCAGCCCCGCGGCCTCGGCGGCCATGCAGGCCAGTTCGGCCCAGCTCACCGCGCCACGGTTGGCCAGGTGCCAGATGCCGCTCTCCTGGTCCACCAGCAGGTCCAGCGAGCCGTTGACCAGGTCGGGCACATAGGTCGGCGACACCCACTGGTCCGCCGCCGCCTTCCAGCTCCCGCCGCGGCGCATGGCTTCCAGCGCCAGGGTGACGAAGTTGTGGCGGTCCCAGGGCCCGAAGAACGCGGCCGTGCGGACCACCAGGCTCTGCGGGTGCAGCTGCAGCATCAGCCGTTCGGCCTCGCGCTTGGCACGTCCATAGGCGTTGAGCGGCTGCGCCTCGTCGCCCTCCAGGTAGGGGTGGTCCTTGGCGCCGTCGAACACCAGGTCGCTGGAAAATCCGATCAGCCGCACGCCGTGCCGGGCGCAGGCCTGGGCCAGCACCTGGGGGCCGGTCACGTTCTCGCGCCACTGCCTCGGGTCGTGTTCGGCGTCGTCCACCCGCACGAAACCGGCGGTGTTGATCACGGCCCAGGGTTGCCAGTGTTCCAGCGCCGCGTCCACCGATGCCGGGTCGGCGACGTCCATGTCGGCTCGGCGCAGCAGCCGGTGCGCCAGCCCGCGCAGCTCGCACAGCCGCGCGAAAGCCTGGCCCAGCGTGCCCGTGCCGCCGGTGACCAGCACCGGCCGTCCCTGCACGGGCAGGCTCTGCACCGCGCCGCGCGCCGGGTACCTGATGCGCCCGCTGCGCTGCCACCAGCCCGGGCCGTCCAGGGCCGGATGGCTGGGTGCTTCGCCGCAGGCCAGCTGCCGCGCGAGCGTGGCCAGCACCGTCGGACGCGGCGGATCGGAGCGCACGTCCCACAGGCCGGGTTCGTAGTGGCCGTCGTCGCGCGTCGCCAGGCTGTTCCAGTCGAAGCTGCCGAAGGCGGCCCAGCAGGTCACGGCGCGCACGTTCAGGCCCTCGTGCCGCAGCTTGTCGGCGGCACGCCAGGCCTGGTGCAGCCAGCGCAGCTGCTCCTCGCGCGAACAGCCCAGGTGCACCTCGGTGATGGCCACCGGCAGTCCGTAGCGCTGGCAGGTCTCGCGCAGGCGTTCCTCGAAGCTGCCCACCAGCCGGCCGAGCACGCGCACCGATTCCACGTCGGCGTAGGCATCACGTCCGTTGCCGCCGACGCGCTCGGCGGGGTACAGCTCGATGCGGTCGTCCAGGTGCCGCTCGCTGGTGAGATAGCTGTTGATGCCCACGATGGCGGGCGGGCAGGGGTGCTCCTGGAAGAAGCGCAGTTCGTGCTCGGTCGCGCCGCACCCGCGCAGGAAGTCCCACATGCCGTGGCCGGGCCCGACGCGCCCCGTGAGCAGGTCGAAGGACAGCCAGCGCCTCAGGTTCTCGAACTCGGCCTGGTAGCGCAGCGCGGGCGCGCTCGTGATGTGGCCCAGGTCCTCGGTCTGCACCAGCTGCGCGCTTGGATTCACCTCGCGCACCGCTTGCATCGCCAGCACCGTCGCCTGCATCTGGTTCAGCAGGGCGCGCACGAAGGAATGGTCATCCCGTCGATGGGGGTACCACACGCCATAGAGCGCGCTGAAGCGGGCCGTGGTCAGTGGCTCGTTCACGGGCGTCCAGGCGTCCACGTGCGGGTAGCGCTGGGCCACCGACCGCGCGTATCGCGCCAGCAACCGGGGCAGCTGCGGGTCGAGCAGGCTGGTCCACGGCGGGCCGCTGCCATGGTGCAGCAGGCCCACGATGGGTGCCACGCCCAGCTCGCGCAGGCGAGCCAGCCGCTCGTCGCTCCAGCGCCAGTCCAGCTGTCCGCGGGAGCGCTCGGTGCGTTCCCATACCAGCGGGAATCGCAGGCGCGTCACGCCGAGCCCCGCGAGGCGGTCCAGGTCATCGATGCGGTGGGCGAATCCGCTCAGCGCCAGCTGGTCCTTGTACCGATCGCCGACGCGGTTCACGGTGCACTCCGGTCCCGCCCAAAGTTCCAGCTTCATCCCCGGACCACCGATGCCGCCAGCGTTTCGGCGCTGCCGATACTGCGCTGCGCGGCCTCGTGCGCAGCCTGCAGCTTGCGGAACGCGGCCAGCGACTGGCCCACCACCTGGTCCATGTTGTAGTAGCGGTAGGTGGCCAGGCGGCCCACGAAGGTCACGTTGCGCGTCTCCTCGGCCTTGGCCTCGTAGCGCCTGTACAGCTCGGCGTTCTCGGCCCGCGGCACCGGGTAGTAAGGATCGCCTTCGGCGCAGGGGTACTCGTACACCACCGACGTGGTGGGGTGCTCCTGGCCGGTGATGTGCTTGAACTCGCTGATGCGGGTGTAGCCGTAGTCGTTGGGGTAGTTCACCGTGCCCACCGGCTGGAAGCGTTCCCGGGGCACGTTCACATGCTCGAAACGCAGGCTGCGATAGGGCAGCTTGCCCCAGCTGTAGTCGAAGAAGGCGTCGATGGGGCCGGTGTAGACCATGTGGCTCCACGGCACCAGGTCCACGATGTCGCGGTAATCCGTGTTCAGCATGATCTTGATGTTGGGATGCGAGAGCATCTTCTCGAACATGCGCGTGTAGCCGTGCAGCGGCATCGCCTGGTAGCGGTCGGCGAAGTAGCGGTCGTCGCGGTTGGTGCGGGTGGGCACGCGCGCGGTGACGCTGGCGTCCAGCTCGGACGGGTCCAGCCCCCACTGCTTGCGCGTGTAGCCGCGGAAGAACTTGTTGTAAAGCTCGCGGCCCACCTTGCTCACCACCACGTCCTCCGAGGTCTTCACCACCTCCTTCTTCTCCGCCACCGACTCGAAGAACTTGTCCAGCTCGAAGGAGTTCAGGTGCAGCCCGTACAGCTTGTTGATGGTGTCCAGGTTGATGGGCATGGGCACGAGCTGTCCGTCCACGCTCGCCAACACCCGGTGCTGGTAGGGGCGCCATGCGGTGAACGACGAGAGGTAGTCGAAGATCTCCTCCGAGTTGGTGTGGAAGATGTGCGGGCCGTAGGGGTGGATGAGGATGCCGGCATCGTCGTAGCGGTCATAGGCGTTCCCGCCGATGTGGGGGCGCTTGTCGACGATGAGCACGCGCTGGTCCAGCACGGTGGCCAGTCGTTCGGCCAGCACGCTGCCGGCGAAGCCCGCGCCCACGATGAGGTAGTCGAATCCGGCGCGGCCGGGGACGCTCGCCGCGACGGCGCGCGCGAGGTCATGGCTGATCTTGTCCATGGGTCTTCCTGTGCTGGGGCCGGCCGGTCGGCCGTGCGGCCGACCCGGCCGACAGGGTTCAACTGGCGGCCATCGCCGATGAGGCGCAGGCCCGGGCGAGTTCGCCCTTGATGTCCGGAGGCGCGGCCATTGCCTCGGCCTCGCGGGCGGCTTCAGCGCCGGCGATGAGATCGGCCATCGCATCGGCGGTGCTGTCCCAGGACGTGCGGGCGATGATCCCGGCCATCGCCTGGCGGTGAGCCTCCTGCTCGTGGCGGGGGCGCCGCAGGAGCGCCTCGCAAGCCTTCACGAACCCGTCGGCATCGTGCTGGATGGGCACCACATGGCCGTACGGCTCGACCACGTCGCGGATCGCCGTGCTCACCATGGGGCGGCCGCAGGCCATGTACTCCAGCGTCTTGGTCGGGCTGATGAAGCGGGTCGCCTCGTTCAACGCGAAGGGCAACAGGCAGACGTCCCAGCCGTTGATGAAGGCCGGCAGTTCGTCATACCCCTGCTGCCCGAGCCAATGGATGTTGTCGCGGCGCGGCACGGTGGCCGGATCGATCTTCACGATCGGCCCCACCATCACGATCTGCCAGTCCGGCCGCTGGTCGGCCATGCCCGCGATGATGTCCAGGTCCAGCCGTTCGTCGATCACGCCGCAGTAGCCCAGGCGCGGCCGGCCCAGGTGCTGCTGCAGCGGATGGTCGAGAGGGCCGAAGCGGAAGTGCAAGGCGTCCACGCTGCTCGGAAAGCAGTGCACGTTGCGATGGCGGTCGCGCTTCGCGTTATAGAGGCTGCGCCCGCCGGTGAACACCACATCGGCCATGCGGAACAACGCCGACTCCTGGTCCACCAGTTCGCGCGGCGCGCCGCGAAACAGCGACAACTCGTCCATGCAGTCGTAGATCACGCCCTGCGGCTGCAGCATTTCGGCGAACGGCAGTGCCATCGGCGTGTAGAACCAGATCCAGTAGTCACTGGCGCGGCCGCCGCGCAGCGCCTCGCCGACCATCCGCTGAAGTGCCGGCTTGTGCTCGTGGTGGAAGCCCTGAGCGCCGCCGCGCACATGCGGTCGCCAAACCGTGACGCCCGGAGCGGCGTCGATCAGCTCGAGGCGCTCTTCAGCCGCGTTCGGCACCGGTTCCTCGATGAAAATCACTGGCCATCGCTGCGCCATCCTCGACAGCAGGTGCTGTGGCCGTTGATAGACGAAGTTCCACCGCAGGTGGGAGAAGACGACGAGTGTGTTCATGCGGGCCATTCTGCAGAGTGGATGCTCGACCATGCGGCCGATCGGCCTCGTCCTACGCAATGCTTCAAGCGCCTCTGGCAAACCATCACCCCCGATCCCGAGGCACAGTCGGGGGTTGTGGCGCGCGCGCCGGCGCGGGGCCTGGCGCACCCGACCGCCGACACGCAGGGCGTTCGCGAGGACGTGCCGGACCCCACGCATGAACGGGGCGTGAGCGCCGGGTCCTACCGCGCCGGCAAGTTCGTCTCCGGCGACCAGTGGGGAAACGGCGTGGGTCCGCACGAGCCCGTGCGGTTCGACCTGGCCGGGGGCGGCACTGAACCCGATGCCTTCGGCAGCAACGAGTTCATCGCGGGGAGCCGCCGGGCAGGGACCGAAGCGATGGTGGCCGTGAACCTCGGCACGCGCGGCGCCCAGGCCGCGCGCCGCTTCGTCGGGTACGGCAACCACACGGGTGGCACCGCGCTATCGGACCTTGGTCGAGTGGCGACCACCGACCGGGCAGGTGGTCGCCGGGCCGGCTGAAGGCCAGGCTGGGCCGGCCGCGTGGAATGTCTCCGTGGTGCGGCAGGTGCCGCACTGAAGGGGCTTCAGCAGCCTTCGCGGCAGCGCCACCGGACACTGCCGGCGAGGTGGAAGGATTCCAGGGACGAACGCGCCACGTGCTTGCCGCAGCGGAAACAGCTCATGGAGCGGCCCCAGGCTCCGGGGAACTGGGTGCCGCTCACCTTGGAGGTGTATCGCAGCCCGGCCGTATCGACCTCGGTTTTGGTGTCTCGCTTCATCAGCCCTCCATCGCGATACGAAGCCGGCAGTATGGACCCTCCCGCCGCAAACAGGATGAGCGGAAACACGGGGTGGACAGTGCCGCCGGCAAGCTGTGCAACGGGCGGATGCGGCAGAACCGCTTACAGGCGGTCAACTGAAGTGCACTTCCTTGTGCTCTCCCATGCGGGGCGGCTGGCCCGTCATGGCCGCCGAGGCCATCTTCACCAACTGTTTCGTCTTGCTCTCCTTCACGTCCCAGAACTCGGCGTGGGTGATGCGCACCTCCACCAGTTCGAGGTTCGGGTCGTCCACGCCCTGCGGGAACCAGGCCTTGGTCATCATGTTGAACAGCCGCTCCTTCTTGGCGCGATCGTTGTTGATCGTGGCCTTCCCGGCGATGGACACGTAGTGGTCCTTCTGCGGGTCCGAGTACGACACATTCACGTCGCCGTCCGCCTGCAGGCGTCGCCCCACCTCGGTCGCCCTGGAGACGAAGAAGTACAGCACGCCCTCGTCCAGCGACTTGTTCTGCGTGGTCAGCGGGTGCGCGTGCAGGCCGCCGTCCGCATGGCGATGGGCCAGCATGCCGAAACGCATGTCCTTGATCAGTGACCACAGGTGCTTGTAGTCCAGGCGTTCTTCGAGGGTGGTGGTGCTCATGGGTCTTCCTTTTGTGGTGGATGCCAGTGGGTCGTCGTCCATGATTCGAGCGGTGCCCCGGTCGTGGCGTCGGCCGGGCGCGTGCCCTGCTGTACGCGTGGGCCGACAGGTACCATGCCGCCCTTTGGCACTCCGTCGGACCCGCACATGTTCAAGTCGTTCTTCCTGTCGCGCCGCTGGTGGCTGTGGTCGCTGGCGGGCACCGCGCTCATCCTTTACGCCACTTGGTACCGGGTCGGGCTGGACGTGCGCATCAACGAATGGTTCGGCAGCTTCTACGACCTGGTCCAGAAGGCGCTGACCACCCCCCGCAGCGTCACGCTGGACGAATTCGGCGGGCAGCTCATGGTGTTCGGGCGCATCGCCATGCTCTACGTCACCATCGCCGTGGTGCTGGAGTTCTTCATCAAGCACTACATCTTCCGCTGGCGCACGGCCATGAACGACTACTACATGGCGCACTGGGAGCGGCTGCGGGCCATCGAAGGCGCGGCGCAGCGCGTGCAGGAAGACACCATGCGCTTCGCGCGCATCATGGAAGGGCTTGGCGTCGAGTTCATGCGCAGCGTGATGACGCTGGGCGCGTTCCTGCCCATCCTGTGGGTGCTCTCCGAGCAGGTGACCGAGCTGCCGTGGTTCGGGCCGGTGCCTCACTCGCTGGTGTGGGTGGCGCTGATGTCGGCGATGTTCGGCACCGTGCTGCTGGCGGTGGTGGGTTTCAAGCTGCCGGGGCTGGAGTTCCAGAACCAGCGTGTCGAGGCCGCGTACCGCAAGGAGCTGGTCTACGGCGAGGACCACCACGACCGCGCCAGTCCACCGGTGGTCGGCAAGCTCTTCGCCGACGTGCGGCGCAATTACTTCCGGCTGTTCTTCCACTACCTGTACTTCGACGTGGCCAAGTGGTCGTACCTGCAGTTCTCGGTGCTGATCCCGCTGATCGCCCTGGCGCCCACGGTGGTGGCCGGCGTCATCACTCTGGGCGTCATGCAGCAGATCACGCGGGCCTTCGACCGCGTGGAAAGCTCCTTCCAGTTCCTGGTCCTGAGCTGGGGCACCATCGTCGAGCTGATGTCCGTCTACAAGCGCCTGCGGGCCTTCGAGCGCCAGATCAAGGGCGAGCCCCTCGCCGACCCCGCACCCGCGTCGGCCTGACCGACTGCCGATGCGAAAATGACGCGGCCCGGCCTCGCGCCGGGCGCTCCCATCTTCCAGCCAGAGTTCCCAGCCATGCCCCGCGTCTTCAACTTCAGCCCCGGTCCCGCCACCCTTCCCGAGCCCGTCCTGCGGCAAGCCGCCGACGAGATGCTCGACTGGCGCGGCAGTGGCATGTCGGTGATGGAGATGAGCCATCGCGGCAAGGAGTTCATGTCCATCCAGGCGGAGGCTGAAGCCAGCCTGCGCGAACTGCTGGCCATTCCGCCGAACTACACGGTGCTGTTCCTGCAAGGCGGCGGCATCGGCCAGAACGCCATCGTGCCGATGAACCTGATCGGGCGAACCGGGCGGGCTGACTACGTGCTCAGCGGCGACTGGTCCAAGAGAAGCGCCGACGAAGCCGCGCACTTCGGTCCCATCCGCATCGCCGCTTCCAGCGAGGAGGGCGGTCGCTACCTGCGCATGCCGGCGCCATCCGAATGGAAGCTCGATCCTGGTGCCGCCTACGTGCACTACTGCGCCAACGAAACGATCGGCGGCGTCGAGTGCTTCTGGACGCCCGACACCGGCGGCGTGCCGCTGGTGTCGGACATGTCGTCCAACCTCCTGTCGCGGCCCATCGACGTCTCGCGTTACGGCCTGATCTACGCCGGCGCTCAAAAGAACGTCGGTATGTCGGGCCTCACGCTGGTCATCGTGCGCGAAGACCTGCTGGGCCATGCCCTGCCCACCACACCCTCGGTCTTCAACTACCAGATCCAGGCCAAGGCGGACTCCATGTACAACACGCCACCCACCTACGCGATCTACATCGCAGGGCTGGTCTTCAAGCATGTGCAGTCGCTGGGCGGATTGGCGGCCATGGAGGCGCACAACCGGGCCAAGGCGGCCGTGCTGTACGACTTTCTCGACCAGAGCCGCTTTTTCAGCAACCCCGTCGAGCCCGCCGACCGCTCGCGCATGAACGTGCCGTTTTGGCTGCGCGATACCTCACTCGATGAGGTTTTCCTCAAGGGCGCGCAGGCCCGAGGCCTGGTGCAGCTCAAGGGGCACCGGTCGGTCGGCGGCATGCGCGCCTCGATTTACAACGCCATGCCCATCGAGGGGGTGCGCGCCCTGGTGGACTACATGCGCGAGTTCGAGGCGCGGCACGGCTGAGCCGTGCCTGGGCGATGGGCCGAGTCTGGGTGCCGGCGTATCAAGAGCCGGGTTGCGTCTGGCCGGACGGCTTGGTCTGCGCGACGACAGCTTGTTCGCCAGGGGCGGTGCTCAGCTCGCGCCGGCCAGCGCCTGAAGCAACGCCGGTGAAGCCGCGAACCAGACAGTCCACCATTCGCTGGCGCGACGGATTCAACGCACCTCGAGTGGCGTTGGCCGCGTGTTCGAACCTCCGGAGGTGGCCGATGGGTAAGCCGCTGGCCAGCTCTGCGCCGGACTCGACCAGCCAGTCGTCGCACGGACGACCGAAGCGTCCCCTGCGCTCGGCCGCCTCGACCGCAGCATGGATGAAGGCTTCGAAGTTGGGTGGCCGCCGGACCTCTTCGAAGTCGCTGAGGTTGCTGGTAAGCGGCTGGGCCACGTCCAACCAGATGCGGGGCCAGACCTGCGAGTCCATGTCGCCTGCCCAGATCGCGAGCTGCCGGCTCAGCTCGGCGCATGCCTTGTCGAGCTCGTCGGACACATCGGCCGCGGGGTGCCGCAACGACAGCTCATCGGCCAATAACTGCCACTGCAGGTCCCACAGCGCCTGCAGTGATGCCGGGGGATCGGCGTGCAACTTGATCTTCAGTTGAAGCGCCATCTGCAGGGGAGCGGTACCGAGGAATTCGCCCGACAACTCCTGCAAATGCTGTTGAAGAACATCAGCCATCGTCGGCGTGAGCGTCGCAGGGTGGGTGGTGAGGCCGTCCACCAGGCCTTGGTGCATCGCCACCAGGTCGTGCGTGGCGCGACCCTCCGCGGCGCGAGCCCGTGCGAGGCTCGTCTGCATGACCGCTTTGACCAAGTCGCGCGCGATGGCCTCGGGCATGTCGCCGCCACCGAAGCCGTGTCCCATGAGCGTGGCGACCCTCAGTTCCAGGTGCCAGGCCCGGTCTTGCGAGGAGCGATCGTCCCGGCTCGCCGGCAGGTCTGTGCAGGTCGCGCGCATGTAGGTGGCCGCGGCTTCGTCCAGACTCATTCGTGTGGCCTCCCCGAAGCCTTCCAGAATGGCGGTTGCGCCGTTGCGCCCTGGTCGCCCCCCGGTGGAACGGACGGCAGCAAACCATTGTCGCAAGACCTCGAGCCTGTCGGCCTCGGAGCAGGTCGGTCCACCCAGCAGCATTCCCAGCGAATAGCCATCTTCGGCGCCGTACGAAAACGGTCCTATGGGCAGGGAAAACCAGCGCGCGGGAATGGACTGGCCTTCCAGGGACATGGTCCGTGCAGCGCCCGCCAGCCCTCGCCGGGCCCTGTCCTGCAAGCTCTGGAGGCGCATGCGGGTGGCTCGGTCGAGACTCGTCGCCGGTGCGGACTCGCAATCCGGGCAGTTCGCCAGCAGCCGGGTGGCATCCCTGTGAAACCGCGCGAGCTGTCGGTGGTAGGGCCCTCTAGCCGTCGTGGCGTAGGCTCCTCTGGCCAGATCCCAAAAGTTGCCCGACGGTCGTTGGCTATCACGAAGCAGCTGCTGGGCGGTCACCAGGCGAGTTGACTGGGCACGGGAAAGCGGGCGCGCCATGCGCACGAGGGGCGTTGTTGTAGGTGCTGGGGTAGGCGTTGCGCCGGGCGTTGCTGCCGATTCGCTTGTCGCGACAGCAGGTGGCAGCTTGAAATCGCTGGGCGGTTGGCCGCGCCAGGAAAGCGCGGATCCTGCGCGGCTCGGTCGTGGTTCCATCGTGTTCATCTCCCTTGATGCGGCCCGGGGGGCCGGCCGGCGACTTGATGGGATCCGGATCGGCTCCGGCGCGCGGGCGCGCCCGGGCTGCATGCCGGCCGAGCCAGCCCGCAAGGGCGTCATTTGACTCGGGCGCGGGGGCGCGGACTTCAGCTCCACGGGGGCTCCTTGTCGGTCAGTGAGGGTTGGCGGTCCTGCGGGATCAACCGGGCTGCGCGCCTGGCGCCTCCTGCGCCGGCGGGGCGATGGCCGCTCGAAAGCCGCTCGCCAGCGTGTCGATCGGCGCCTGGTGCCGCTCGTCCAGGTCGTGCTTGCAGTGGGCTACGGCAAGCTCGAACTGCCGCCGGGGCGCCTCGCGCGGGCCGAGGCGCAGGGCCAGTTCGCTGCCGGAGGCGGCCAGCCATTTCCGTGCGTCGGGGCCGCTTGCCCGTCGGGATTCGGCGCTGTCGATGGCGATCTGCAGGAAGGTGCTGAAGTCCAGGGGGTTGTCATAGGCGTGCAGGTGCGGGTCCCACCGCGCGGCCGCCTCGCCCAGGTCGACCCAGAGGCCCACCCATGCGCGCGGCTGCAGGGTGCGTGCGTCTCGGTGCAGCCGCTCGAGGAGCTCGACGCTCGCTGCGCTGACCGCAAGCGAATCCGTGGCGGACTGGGCCAACCCTTTCCAGGGCTTGTTCCATTGCTCAGGGCTCGGCTGGGGCTCATCACCTTGAGCGATTCGCGCCGCGAAAGTGGTCCGCAAGACAGCCGCTGGCGAGAGAGCCGGCGGCACGACAGCCGTTGCAGGGCCTTCACCGTCGCGCGATCGCTTCAAGCTCACGGCCGGTGTCGCGGCGCCAGCTTCATGGGGCAGGGAGCTCGTTGACCGGGCGCTGCGGCCAGGGTCTGCGGGGGCAGTCGCCAAAACGCTCAGGTCGGCCAACTGGCGCGGATGCGCAGGTGGCGCCTTCGGTCGGGAGGTCGGGCGCCGAGCGGCTGAACTCGCTTCCCGGGGGCCGGCCGTGGCGCGCGCGGGCTGCGTTGCGACCGAGCCGCCGCTCACGGGCGTCGTTTGACTTTGGCGCGCGTAGCGCGCCGACTTCAGTTCCATGGGCGTCCTTGGGGGTCAGTGAGGGTTGGTCGTGGCGCCGTCGGCGCCAGGCATGGCCGTGCTGCGAGATCCACCGGGCTGGGGCGGGCTTGGTTGCGCCGGCGGGACGGTCGCCGCCGCTCGAAAGCCGCTCGCCAGCGCGTTGATCGATGCGTGGTGCCGCTCGTCCAGGTCGCGCTTGCAGTGGGCGACGGCCAGCTCGAACTGCCGTCGCAGGGGCTCGCGCGGGCCGAGTCGAAGGGCCAGTTCACTGCCGGAGGCGGCCAGCCATTCCTTCGTGTCGCCCCCGCGAGCCTGCCGGCGCTCGGCGCCGTCGATCGCGATCTGCAAAAAGGTGCTGAAGTTCAGCGGGTTGGCATAGGCGCGCACGTGAGGGTCCCACCGCACGGACGCCTCGGCCAGGTCCACCCAGAGGCCGACCCAGGCACGCGCTTGCATGCCGTCTGCCCGGCCGTGCAGCCTGGTCAGCAGATCGGTGCTGGCGCGGCCGATCGCGAACAGGTCGTCGGTCTTTGCGGCCAGCGCCTGCCATTGCCAGCTCCAGTGCCTGGCCATGGTTGCCGGCTGCTGGTCATCCTGTGCAATCCGCAGTTCGGTCGCGATTTCCAGGGGCGCAGTACCCGGGCGCGTACGTGCCAGCGCGTGGAGATGCTCCTCGAACCAGGGACTGAAGCGAGCATTCAGCGGTCCGTCCTGCGGGCGCAGCGCGCCGATCAACCCTTTGTGAAGGGCGATCAGGAGCTGGTCCGCGGAGACCGATGCGCCAGTCTTGGGAGTGACCCCCGAGCCGGCCTGTTCCTGCGGCTCGAGCCGTGGGGCGGCGATCGACAGCGTTCTGGTCACAGACCTGAGGTGCGCCTCGCTGATCTCGGGCCCGCCCAGACACGAGGCCAGCCTCGCGGCGCTTAACTCGGCTTGTCCCAGCATGGCCTGCGCGGTCAGGTCGCGAGAGGCCTGCGCGCGCAGTTGAGTCAGCAGGGCGCGAATCTGCCTGGTCTCCGTGCCCGCCGCGACCGAGGCGCGCGCGTCGTCGGGACCGTGCACGTCCCCGCCGAGTTGCCGCGGGTGCCGGTCGGGCAACGTCGCCGTGGTGGACTGCGATGCAGGGCGGGCCGGACGAGGGCGGGGCCTCGGCGCGTCCTCGAGCGGGCTGTCGTCCTGCATGTCCGGCTGATCGGCAGCAGGGCCGCGCGAGCCGGGTCTCGGGCTGTAAGGCGCATGGCGCGTCAATTTGGTATCCATGACAACTCTCCGTTTCAGGTGGGGTGGGGGTCGGATCGGATGGGGCAACTCACTTCTTCTCGTCCGGCCGCGACGCGACGACGTGAAGTCGTGAGCCGCGAAACGGCTTCGAGGTGGCACTCCGGTGGAGACCTCGACCGCCCGCGGCGGGGTGCGAGGCGCAGGTTCGGTTCACTTGCCGTGCACAGGCCCGACAGGGGTGCTCGAAAGTGTCGGCAGCGACTGCTCCAGAGCCTCTTGGATCGGCTGCAGCAGGAGATCGGGTATCGGGCCCGCCAAGGGCTTTGGCAGGCGCGTCGCAAAGCCTTCCTCCCTCAGCCCGGCGATCACTCCTTCGTGCACGGCCCTCCGTGCTTGCGCGTCGAGGCCCGTCGAGGTGCGGCCCGATTGCTGGCCCGCAGCCCGGAACAGCCTGCCCAGGAACCGGGCATCTTCCACGGGCATGGCGGCTCCACCCAGTCCCCTGACCAGGACAGGGATGCTTTCTTCAAGCCAAGCGAATAGCGTCGGGCGAGGGGTCTCGGGCTGCGCTTCCCGCGGCCGTGCCGCGCGCGGCACGTCGATCTTGGAATCGGTGGCTATCGGGCGTTCTGGCCGGTAGGACGAGCCCATGCCAATCCCCCTTGAATGTGCTTGCATGTGTCGATTCCCGGTAAGGCAGGCCAGCCGACCTGGCCGGCGGGTTGGTAGGTCCGCAGCGCTGGCGGTTCCGTCGTGCAGCCGCAAAGGGCGAGGCGGTGCGCTCAGTCCTCGCGCACGGGTGATCGAGGCGCTCTCGCTGCCCGGTGCTCAGCGGGTACCTGGCGGTCGGCGGCGTGGGCTGCAGGTCTGCGATCCGCGGCTTCGGCCCGCTCTGGCGAGCGCAGGGGCGTCGTGCCGACTGGCCGCGGGACTGCCGCGGGGCGGAAGCCGGTCGCCAGCAACGCGAGCTTGGCCCGCTGCTCCGTGCCGAGGCAGCGCTCCAGGTTGGCGAGGGAAGACTCGAACGCCTTCAGCGCCGCATCGTCTGGTTGCAGTTGATCGGCCAGCGCCCGGCCCGACCCGGCCAGCCAGTCGTCGGTGGGGAGGCCGCGGGCCGACCGGGACGTTGCGGCGGCCATCGCGATCTGCAGGAAGCTGGCGAAGTTCGGCAGGAAAGGGAGGTGGGCCTCGGGGTCCAGGCCGGCAGCCGCCTTGCCAAGGTCCAGGCAGAGCGAGGTCCAGGCGTGCGGCGTCATGTCACCTGCCCGGCGGGACGTCTTGGTGGCCAGGTCGACGGCCAGCTGGCGGGTGGCCATGGGATCCGGTGGCATGCGGGCCCACAGCTCCCACTGCGTGTTCCACAGCGAAGCCATGGCTGACGGCTGCCGGTCGTTCAGTGCGATCCGCAGCTCGGTGGCGATCTCCAGCGCGGCCGTGCCCGGCCTTGCACGGGCCAGCTCGTTCAGATGCTTTTCAAAGCGCGGAACCCATCTTTCGCTCAGCTGCCCGTCGGGCTGCCTGAGCCCTCTGATCACCCCCGAATGCAGGGCGACCAGGACCGCGTCCACCGGGATCCCCGCGACTTGTGCGTGCGGCGCCGGTGCGGTACCGGCTGCGGACGCGTGGCTGGTCTCGGCGGCCGGCTCCGGCATGGGAACAACGTCCGCGATCGCCCTGAGCAGGCTCTTGAGGGTGGCCCGCAACATGTGGGGGCCCTCCAGGGCGTCCACCAGCACGGCGACCCCGCCTTGCAGGTGCACGGCGCTAGCCCCCAACGGAAGCTCGCGCAAGGCCGGCGACATCAGCTGCTCGAGCAGGCCACGCAGCCACGGGGGCGCAAGTTGCGCGCCCACCCCGCTCGCCCTCAGGAAGCCTTGCAAGAACCACTGGGCGTTCGGCAGGGTCCAGCTCGATGCGCCGCCCACGCGAGACGCAGCGAACCACTGGCTCACGACGTCCTGCAGGTTGTCCGCCGACAGGGTCGGGCCACCGAGCGCGCACCCGAGCAGGTAGCCGTCCTGCATCCGCTGGCGCGCGGTGGGTGGAACCGGCCGGTCGTCGTGCCGGAATTTGGAGAAGAAGACAGAAGTGAGGGACCGGCCGTCCGCCAACTCGATGCGCGCGCAGGCATCGCTGACCGCGGCGCGACCGTCTGCCTGCAGCGCCTGCAGCGCCTGCAGCAGCTGCGGGGTCGCCATGCTGGCGGATGCGCCGCGCGCGTGCTCGTCCAGCAGCTGGTCGGTGATCAACAGCCCTTGCGCCAGTCGGCGCTGCCGCGGCCCGCAGGCGCCGAGGGTGCGGGCTTCCAGGTTCAGGTCCAGGCGGCGCAGCTGCCGAGCCTGGTCCAGGATGCCGTCGGCTCGGCCTCGCCAGGACCCATCGAATTCACGTACCCGCGAGGGCAGCTCGCCCTGCGGAGTCTTGCAGTCCATGGCCAGCCTCGCCGCTTTCGGTCCTTCGGTTGGCGCGTGCGTCGACTGGCTGGCCGCGCCGGCGCCAGATGCGGCGGGGTTTTTCGGGCTGCGGTCTGCCAAGCGCAGCGTTCGCGCAGCTGGCACGTTCAGCGGGGAAGGTCGGGACCTTGCGGGCAGGCGGTCCGTCGGCGTCCGCGTTGCGGCGCCGGCCGTGCGGCCTACGTCGTGCGCGGGCGTTGGGCGCGCGTGGCCCGCCACTTTCCTATCCATGGCAACTCCTGGTTGGAGTGAGCCGCGGACCGACGAACCGCTCTTGCACTCCGGTGGCGAAGTCACGGCTGTGAAGCCGCGAAGAAGGCCGTCCATCATCTGTCGGCCCAGCGGGCTGGACGCGTGTCGTATGTCGTCGGCGGCGCATGTGTTCATCTCCTGAACCAGGCCGGCTGGCCTGGCAGCGGTTGGTGGGAGCGGACTCTCTGCGGTTCAGCCCAGCAGCCACAGATGCCGCTGGTGCCACGCCGGTGCCCGTGTGGGTCAGTCTGGCGCCAGCGCGGCAAGCTGCATCGGCCTGGACGCCGACTCGACGAAGCCGTGCGTCACCAGGTTGGCCCGTCGACTGGCGATCTCGGTGTTGCCATGCGCCGCCGTCTTCGCCGCTCGTTGGAACTGCCCCTTGAGGTGTCTGGTCATCCCCTCCGGCCCGCTCAGGCGGCGAGCCAGCTCACGGCCCGAATCGATCAGCCATGCATCGGCATCCTGGCGGTGCGCGCTTGCCAGTTCTGCCGCGTAGACGGCGGTGGAAACGAAGTGACCGAAGTCGGGCCCTGGAGAGCCGAAAACCGGGCGCCGTGCCTTGAAGGGCGCGACATCACCCACGAGGGCCAACCAGTACCCGGGCCATTCATCGGGATTCGTCTGGATCACCCGGGGCGCCAGGTAGTCGCGCAGCCCGGAATAGAGTGCCGAAGAGCCGCCGGCCCACGAGGACTTCCACAGACGCTGGAGGGCCGGATGGTTCGTTCCGAGTGCGCCGCGAAGGTCGAAGCTCATATCCAGTGCGACCGCCGGCGAGAGCTGCCGCCCCAGGTCCTCGATGTGTTCGGCCAAGGGCTTCACGAATCGTGGGTGCAGTGCGCCGTCGCAGATCCCCTGCACCAGGCCGCTCTGCATCGCGACGAGTGCCTGGTGGATAAAGGAGAGATCGCGCCCGGACGAGCGGATCAGGTGAGAAAGGCCGCGCAACACCAGCGATAGATCGGAGGCATCGAACTGTGGTCCTCCCAGCGCGCGGATCATCACAGCGGTCCCTTCGGCCATCAGTTGCAGCCGCTGCGCTGCACTCAGCTGCTGGGCCGGGCCGGATGCGAGCAGCTGCGTCAGTCGGGTCATCCAGGTCCGTGCGAATCGTTGGGCATCCATCTGGATCGCGGCCCGGTACCCTGCCAGAAACTGGTGCGCATCGGGCCTCCCCCACCCCGGCGGGGCGCTCTCCTTGGCCGGATCGAAGCAGCCGTCCAGCGCCGCCGCGTGGTCCGCGCTCGTCACGCCCGAGCCGCCCAGCACCTTGCCGAGGACCAACCCATTGCCGTAGGCAGCGCTCGCGAAATACGAGGCGGTGCTCTGCAGGGTCCTGCGCCGCCCGCCGGCCGAGCCGTCCTGAAGCCCGGCCCGCAGCCCATCGATCAACTGCGCATCGCGGCCCTCGGAGGCGTGCAGCAGGGTCGACGCGAGGATGCTGACGCTGTCGTAAGCCGACCGTGCCACGGCCAAGTGGCCGCTCGCCAGGGCCTGGACTTCCCGCAGCTCCTGCAGCAGCTCGCGCGTGCGAGCTTCAGCGGGCGCATCGCCGCCGTGAGGTGGCGGCGCGGCGAGCAAGTTTTCGCAGTCGCTGATGAGCTCAGTGATCTTCCGGTGGCGTGGTCCGGTCGGCCCGATGGTGTGGGCTTCCATCTCCAGGTTGCAGTGCCGGGTGGCGGAGCGGCCCAGCTTGGCGAGGCGCTGCGCCTGGTTGATCCAGGTGGCGTCGGGCAGGACCTTGGCTTGCAGCTCGACCACGGTGCTGGGCTCAGGGTCGGTATGCGGCCGGGCCAGCGGCATGCGAGCCTGGTCGGCCGGCGAGTCGAGATGAGAACAATGCTTGGAGTCGGCCAGCGCAAACGGCCGGTGCTGGGGCGTCTTGGACACCATCGGATACATCTGTGAAATCTCCCTGAATATCCAGCGGATGAGCTGGGCGCGCATGTGTGGCGGCTCACCCCTGGTAGTTCCTACAGGGTCTAAGCTGACGGAGGCGTTGACACCCGCAGGCGACAGGTCGCGGCAAAATGTCCGGTTTCAGAGAGAGGACGCCCCAGCATGACTCATGCGTTTGCCCACACGGTTCGGCCCTTCAAGATCAGCCAAGGAAAAAGCGGTCAGCTTTTTTCGCTGCCTGCCCTGGCTGAAGAATTTCCCAACCTGCAGCGTCTGCCGGTGTCCCTGCGCATCGTGCTGGAGTCGGTGCTGCGCAACTGCGATGGCCTGAAGATCTCGCCCGACCACGTGCGCCAGCTTGCCAACTGGCAGCCGAACGCCTCCCGCACCGAAGAAATTCCGTTCGTGGTGGCCCGCGTGGTCCTGCAGGACTTCACCGGCGTGCCGCTGCTGGCCGACCTGGCGGCCATGCGCAGCGCCGCGGCCCGCCTGGGCAAGAAGCCCAGCGCCATCGAACCGCTGGTGCCGGTCGACCTGGTGGTCGACCACTCGATCATGGTCGACCACTACGGCACGCGCGATGCGCTCGACCTGAACATGAAGCTCGAATTCCAGCGCAATCGCGAGCGCTACGAGTTCATGAAATGGGGCATGCAGGCCTTCCAGACCTTCGGTGTCGTGCCACCCGGTTTCGGCATCGTCCACCAGGTCAACCTCGAATACCTGGCACGTGGCGTGCACAAGGGCGCGGGCGACACCTACTACCCCGACACCCTGGTGGGCACCGACAGCCACACCACCATGATCAACGGCGTGGGCGTGGTCGGCTGGGGCGTGGGCGGCATCGAGGGCGAGGCCGCCATGCTGGGCCAGCCGGTGTACTTCCTCACGCCCGACGTGGTCGGCTTCGAACTCACCGGCCGCCTGCGCGAAGGCTGCACCGCCACCGACCTGGTGCTGACCATCACGGAGATCCTGCGCAGGCACAAGGTGGTGGGCAAGTTCGTCGAGTTCTTCGGCGAGGGCACGCGCACCCTGGCCGTGCCCGACCGCGCCACCATCGGCAACATGGCGCCCGAGTACGGCGCCACCATGGGCTTCTTCCCGGTGGACGAGAAGACCATCGAGTACTTCACGGGAACGGGCCGCAGCAAGGAGGAGGTCGCCGCGCTGGAGGCCTACTTCAAGGCGCAGAAGCTGTTCGGCGTTCCGCTGGCCGGCGAGGTCGATTACTCACAGGTGGTGCGCCTCGACCTGGGCGACGTGGCGCCCAGCCTGTCCGGTCCCAAGCGCCCGCAGGACCGCATCGAGATTGGTCACCTGGCGAAACAGTTCACGAGCTTGTTCAGCAAGCCACCCGCCGAGAACGGCTTCAACCAGCCCGCCGAGACGCTGCTCACGCGCGTGTTGGTCGACATCGAGGCCTTGCCCGACGTGAAGGTGCCGGTGACGCCGGACACACCAGCCGCGGCCCCGCGCTTCGAGCTGGAGATGGAAGCCAACAAGCCCTCGAGGCGCGCAGCCATCGCCGAGGCCGACCCCGGGCCGCAACACGTGCAGGAGGACCTCAACATCGGCAACGGCGACGTGCTCATCGCCGCCATCACCAGCTGCACCAACACCTCCAACCCCAGCGTGATGGTGGCGGCCGGCCTGTTGGCCAAGAAGGCGGTGCAGGCGGGCCTGAAGGTCAGGCCGCATGTCAAGACCTCGCTGTCGCCCGGCTCGCGCATCGTCACCGACTACCTGGTCAAGTCCGACCTGCTGCCGTACCTGGAGCAACTGGGGTTCACCGTCGCCGGCTACGGCTGCATGACCTGCATCGGCAACTCGGGCGACCTGGCACCCGAAATCAACGAGGCCATCAGCAAGAACGACCTGGTCTGTGCCTCCGTGCTCTCGGGAAACCGCAACTTCGAGGCGCGCATCCACCCGAACATCAAGGCCAACTTCCTGGCCAGCCCGCCGCTGGTGGTGGCCTACGCGCTGGCTGGCACCGTGCTGCGCGACCTGATGACCGAGCCGGTGGGGAAGGGCCACGGCGGCAAGGACGTGTGGCTGGGCGACATCTGGCCCACCAGCGACGAGATTCACGCGCTGATGAAGTACGCCCTGAACGGCAAGGCCTACCAGAGCAACTACGCCAAGGTGAAGTCCGACCCCGGCACGCTGTGGGAACGCATCGAGGGCGTCACCGGCGAGACCTATGCCTGGCCGCCCAGCACCTACATCGCCGAGCCGCCGTTCTTCGATCGCTTCGGCATGGCCCGCGAAACCACCGCGGCGCCCGAGCGGGTGACTGGTGCCCGGGTCATGGCGCTGTTCGGCGACTCCATCACCACCGACCACATCTCGCCCGCGGGCAACATCAAGGAGAGCTCGCCAGCCGGCCGCTACCTGAAGGAGCAGGGGGTCAGCAAGCTCGACTTCAACAGCTACGGTTCGCGCCGCGGCAACCACGAGGTCATGATGCGCGGCACCTTCGCCAACGTGCGCATCAAGAACCTGATGCTGCCGGCGCGCCCCGACGGCTCGCGCGTGGAAGGCGGCCTCACCCTGTACCGCGGCGAGGGCGGCGGCCAGCCCGAGGAGATGTCCATCTACGACGCCGCCATGCGCTACATGGCCCAGGGCCGGCCCACCGTCATCTTCGCGGGCGAGGAATACGGCACCGGATCCTCGCGCGACTGGGCGGCCAAGGGCACGCAGCTCCTGGGCATCCGCGCGGTCATCGCGCGCAGCTTCGAGCGCATCCACCGCAGCAACCTGGTGGGCATGGGCGTGCTGCCGCTGCAGTTCAAGGGCGCGGACAGCTGGCAGTCGCTGCAGCTCGATGGCTCCGAGCGGGTGGACGTCGAGCCCGATGCCAGCCTGCGGCCCATGAGTGATGCGCGCCTGGTGATCACCCGCGCCGACGGCAGCCGCCGGGAGCTCACCGTCACCCTGCGCATCGACACGCCGATCGAGGTCGAGTACTACCGCCACGGCGGCATCCTGCCCTTCGTGCTGCGCCAGCTGCTGGCGCAGTGACCCGGCACCTGGTGGTCGCCGGCGCCGGCATCGGTGGCCTGGCGGCATCGCTGGCCGCAACGCGCGCCGGCTGGCAGGTGCGCGTGCTGGAGCAGGCGGCGAGCCTGTCCGAGGTCGGCGCCGGCATCCAGCTCGGCCCCAACGCGACGCGCGTGCTGCGCGACTTCGGGCTGCTGGACGCGATGGCCGCGCGCGCCGCGCACCCGCAGCGGCTGGTGGCACGCGATGCGGCCTGCGGCCGCGAGCTGGCGTCACTGCCGCTGGGCCCGGCATTCGACCGGCGCTACGGCGCCCCCTATCTCACGGTGCACCGGGCCGATCTGCAAGCCACGCTGCTGCAGGCGGTGCGCGAGGCCGGCGTCGACCTGCAGACCGGCGCGCGGGTCCAGGACCTGCAGTTGGCGCAAGGCCGGGTGCGGCTGCGCCGCAGCGCCGCATCCGCGCTGGAAGCGGATGCGGCGGTCGGTGCCGACGGCCTGTGGAGCGCGCTGCGGCAATGGCTGCTGGGCGACGGTCCGCCTCGCGCGTCGGACCACGTGGCCTGGCGCGCGCTGTTGCCGATGCAGGACGTGCCGGCGCCGTTTCGCGCCCCGGAGGTCCATGCCTGGCTCGGCCCGCGCCTGCATGCGGTCAGCTACCCGGTGCGCGCGGGCGAGGCGTTGAACCTCGTCTGCGTGATCGAGCAATCCACTTCGGGCGACCGCGCCGGCTGGGACGACCCCGCCGCGTCAGCCGGCCCGGACCTGGCGCGGCTGCGCCTGGGCGGCCCGCTGCGCGAGCTGCTCGAGTGCGTGCCCGCCTGGGGCATGTGGGTGCTGCACGACCGGCCGCCGCTGGCCGGCCCCGCCGGGATGGCCCGCGGCCCGCTGGCGCTGCTGGGTGACGCGGCGCATCCGATGCGGCCCTACCTGGCGCAGGGTGCGGCCATGGCGCTCGAAGATGCCCACGTCCTCGGCCGCCTGCTGGCGACGCAGCTGCCCGTGGAGCAGGCCTTCGCCCGCTATGCGCAGGCCCGTTGGGCACGCTGCGCGCGGGTGCAGCGCCGCTCGCTGCGCAACGGGGTCATCTTCCACGCCGCAGGCCCGCTGCGGCTCGCGCGGGATGCGTCGCTGCGCCTGCTGGGGGCGCGGTTGATGGACCTTCCCTGGTTGTACGGGGAGGCGCCGACGAGCACCCTCGTTCGCCCTGAGCCCCACCCTCGTTCGCCCTGAGCCCCACCCTCGTTCGCCCTGAGCCCCACCCCCGTTCGCCCTGAGCCCCACCCCCGTTCGCCCTGAGCCCCACCCCCGTTCGCCCTGAGCCCCACCCCCGTTCGCCCTGAGCCCCACCCCCGTTCGCCCTGAGCCTGTCGAAGGGCCCCCGCACCGACCTATCCGGAGGAAGCCTCTTCCTTCCTCACCGCGAATAGGCCTCCAGCACATAGCGCCGCAGCATCCGGTGTGAATTGAACTGCGAGCCGTTGCGCGAGATGGCCTCGCGGCCGAGGAAGTGCCAGGCCTGCGGATCCTGGTAGAACATCGGTGCCACCACATGTTCCAGTTTCTGGTACAGCGACTGCGCATCCACCGCCGGGTCGTGCGGGCCGTCCGGGCCCACGGCCCAGCCGGTGATGCCTTCCTCGCAGCCTTCCAGCCACCAGCCGTCCAGCACGCTGAGGTTGGGAACGCCGTTCAGCGCCGCCTTCATGCCGCTGGTGCCCGAGGCCTCCAGCGGGCGCTGGGGCGTGTTCAGCCACAGGTCCACGCCCGGGACCATGCAGCGCGCCAGGCCCATGCCGTAGTCGGGCAGGAACACCAGCGAAATCTCCGGCGCCAACTCGCGCGCCAGCCCGTGCAGGCGCTCGATGTGCTGCTTGCCTTCCAGGTCGCGCGGATGCGCCTTGCCGCCCATCACGATCTGCAGCGGCCAGCGCTGCGCGATGCGGCGCAGTCGCGGCAGGTCCGAGAACAGCAGCAGGGGGCGCTTGTAGGCCGTCATGCGCCGGGCGAAGCCCACGGTCAGCCGGTCCATCCGCAGGCCATGGTCGCCCACCCGTTCGGCAGCCGTCCGCAGCAGCGCCTCCTTGGCCGAGGCGTGGGCCTGCGCGATCTCCGGCAGCGGAATCCGGGTGGCGTGGATCAGTTGTTCGGGCTCGTGGCACCAGTGCGGCACGTAGCGGTCATACAGCGCGCGATGCCCGTCGGACGCCCAGGACCAGGGATGCACGCCGTTGGTGATCGCATGCACCTCGTAGCCCGGGAACATGGTGCGCGAGACCTCCGCGTGGCGCTGGGCCACGCCGTTGACCCAGCCACTGAGGTTCAGCGCCAGCCGCGTCATGTTCAGCCGCTCGGCCCCGCCGAGTGAGCGCAGCAGCCCCGGCGGCACCGGCTCGCCCAGGTAGGCGAACGCGAGGTCGTACTCGAATTGGTCGTGGCCCGCCGGCACCGGCGTGTGGGTGGTGAAGACGCATCGCTGGCGCACGGACTCGATGGCGGCCTCCGGCGTGGCCCCAGGCGCCTGCAGCCGGTCGCGCAGCAGCTCCAGCGTCAGCAGGGCGGCATGCCCCTCGTTCAGGTGGTACTTGTCGATGCCCAGGCCCATCGCCGCGAGCAGCCGCGCGCCGCCGATGCCCAGCACGATCTCCTGGGCCAGCCGGTACGGGTTGTCGCCGCCATACAGCGCGCCGGTGAGCGAGCGGTCCTGCGGATGGTTCTCGGGCAGGTCGGTGTCCAGCAGCAGCACCGGCACCGGCTGCGAGTCGACGCAACGGCTCGAGACCCGGTACTCCCAGGCCGTGACCCAGACTTCACGGCCGCCGATCCGCACCGGCACCTTCAGCTTCACCGGCTCGGTTCGGCTGGCCGGGTTCCAGTCCTGCGGCTGCTCGTGCTGGGCGCCGGCGGCGATCTGCTGGCGGAAATAGCCGCTGCGGCTGGCGAGCGTCACGCCCACCACGGGCAACGCCAGGTCGGCCGCGCTGCGCATGGTGTCGCCGGCCAGCACGCCCAGGCCGCCGCTGTAGGTGGGGATCCCGTCCTCCAAGGCGATTTCCATGGAGAAGTAGGCGATGCGGGGGAGTCGGGCTGATGTCATGACTTGTTCTTGGTCGTCCCGCCCGGAGGGCGTTCGACGAGGGCTGTCGGGCTGGCCGGGAAGGTTAACGCGGTCGCCGCCCGCCGGGGCGACTCGCCCGCGTGACGAGATCGAACGTCTGCTACCGCCCGTGCCGGGGCGCGGGGTGCCGGTGTCATCTCAGCGCTGCGCTTTGTTTCCCCGCCGCCTGCCGGCGGCACAACAATCGCGGCATGAGTCATCCTCCCGAAGCGGGCGAGCCGTCCGTCGCCGAACAACCTCGATCCCGAACGATGGTCCGCCTCACGGGAATCGTCATCGGGCTGGTGGCGCTGGTGCTGGCGCTGTGGTGGATCTACCCGGCCCTGCTGCTCGCATTCGGTGGCGTGCTGCTGGCCGTGTTCCTGCGCGGCCTGGCGCGGCCGGTGCACCGCTGGACGGGCCTGTCGATGGCGGTGGGCACGGTGGCGGTGGCGGCGCTGCTGCTGGTCCTGGTGGTCGGTGGCGCGGTGGCCATGGGCGCCGCCATGGGCCGCGAGCTGTCCCAGTTGTCGCAGACGCTGCAGGAGGGCGTGCAGCGGGTGCGCGAGATGGTGGCGCAGCTGCCTTGGGGAGAGTCCGTGCTGTCGGCGGCCTCCGAAGGGGTCAGGAGCGGCACCAGCGTGCTGGGGCAGCTGCCCGCCATGCTGGGCAAGACGGTGGAAGGTGCGCTCAGCATCGTAGTGGTGGCCTTCGCCGGGCTGTACCTGGCGGTGTCGCCGCAGCTCTATGTCGAGGGCGCGGTGCGGCTGTTTCCCCGGCACCGGCAGGCCCGGATCCGGGAGGTGCTGCACGCGTGCGGTCGTGCGCTGTGGCTGTGGCTGATGGGCCGTGCCGTGGTGATGCTGCTGGTGGCGCTGGTGACTTCGGCAGGCCTGCTGCTGGTCGGCGTGCCGTTGGCCGTTCCGCTGGGCGTCATCGCCGGCCTGCTGGAATTCGTGCCCTTCTTCGGCTCCATCGTCGCCGGCATCCCCATCGTGCTGGTGGCGCTGACCGTCGATCCGACGACCGCGGTCTACGCGCTCCTGCTGGTGCTGGCGATCCAGCAAACCGAAGGCAACCTGTTCGAGCCCCTGGTGGAGAAAAAGGCCGTGTCGGTCCCGCCGGCGTTGATCCTGGTGGCGGCCATCGCGTTCACCTTGCTGTTCGGCATTGCCGGTGCCGTTTTCGCCACCCCCTTGCTGGTGGTGCTGATGGTGGGCGTGAAGATGCTCTATCAGCAGGACGTGCTGGGAGAGCCGGTCAAGGTGCCGGGCACGCCCGGCCGCCGGGCTTGACCATGCCCTTCGTCTCCCGCGTCCTGGTCGCCCTCGCACTGGGGGCGCTGCTGGTGCTCGCCTGGTGGCTGCGGCAGGTGGGCTTGCTGGTGTTCGGCGCCGTGATCGTGGCGGTGATCGTGAGCGGCGCCGCGGACTGGATCAACCGGCTGGCAGCCATGCGCCACCAGCTGGCGGTGCTGGTCACGGTGATCGTGGCCATGGTGCTGCTGTCCTCGCTGGTGTGGTTCATCGGCGTCGAGGTCAGCGACCAGGTCGAAACGCTCCGGGACAACTTCGACGACGCGATCGCCAAGCTGCGCGCGTGGCTCGGTTCGCAGCCGCTCGGATCACGCGTGCTCTCGCTCTGGGACCGGGCCACCGGCGACGGGCTGCCGTGGCCGCGACTGGCCAGCGCGGCGGGACTGACGATCACCGTGGTCCTGCACCTGCTGCTGGTGCTGACGGCGGGCATCTACCTGGCAGCGGAGCGGCGGCTGTACCACGACGGGCTGTTGCGTCTGTTCCCGGTCGATCGGCGCGACCTGGCCGACGCCGCGCTGCGTTGCGCCGGCCAGGCACTGGCAGGGTGGCTGAGGGGCCAGGGCATTGCCATGGTGTTCGTCGGCCTGTTCACCTGGATCGGCCTGGCGCTGGTGGGTGCGCCCCTGCCGGTGGTGCTGGCGCTGCTGGCCGGGCTGCTGGAGTTCGTGCCCTTCTTCGGGCCGCTGGTCGCGGGCGTGCTCGCGGTGGTGTTCGCCTTCACCGTCGGCCCCGAAACGGCGCTGTACGTCGCGGTGGTGATGCTGGCGGTGCAGCAGCTGGAGGCCTATGTCGTCACGCCGCTGGCGCAGCGCTGGACCGTGCGCCTGCCGCCCGTACTGGGCCTGGTGGCGGTGCTGGTCTTCGGCACGCTGCTGGGCTTGGGGGGCGTGCTGCTGGCCACGCCCATGATGGTGGTGCTGATGGTGCTGGTGCGCCAGCTGTATGTGGAGCACTACCTCGAATCCAGGCCGGTCGACGCCGGCCCCTGAAGCTCAGCCGGCTGCCCCGCTCCGGTGGCGTAGGACGATGGCGCGCAATGCGGCCGCGCAGCCTCCAGCGGCCCCGCCAGTGAACCGCGCCCCGGCAAAATCTGCGCGGATGGCGCCGACCCTTCGCTCGACGCAGAGCCTGTCCCTGCGCACGGTGACACTGGCCCTGACCCTCAGCGTGCTGCTCACGTCGGCAGCCATCGCCTCGTGGCTGGGCTGGCGCACCTGGGTGTCGCAGCGCGACATGATGCAGTCGCAGCTGGCCCGCGTGGCGGACGCGCTGGGCGATTCCATCGGACGGGAACTGGAATCGGGCTTGCGCAAGCTCCAGGCGATCACGCTGGACCTGCCGGTGCAGCGTGATGCGGCCGAAGCCAGCCTGCTACGCCGCGCCCGTGCGCTGCTGGCGATCAACCCCGACCTGAGGGCGGTCGCGCTCAACTCCGCGACTGGTTCTCAAATCTGGAACACGCGCCTGCGCGAGTCCAGGTGGGTGCCTCCCCGGCTGATCGAACACGAGCAGCGGGCGCTGCACCTGATGCAGCCGCTGGTGAGCAACCTGTATGAGAGCCGCAGCCAGGGCGACTTGCTCGCGTCCTTCGTGGTGCCCGTGGTGCTGGGCGGTGCCGAGCGGGTGCTCGTGGGCAGCATCGACGTGACGGCCTGGTCCCAGCGCCTGATGCCGCTGGTCAGCCGGCAGGGCGGGGTGGCGGCCGTGGTCGACACCAACCGCCGCATCGTGACCCGGACCTCGGAGCCGCAGCGTTGGCTCGGCAAGTTCGTGAGCGACGACTGGGCCCCCGCGTTCGGCGAGCAGCGCACGGGGCTGGTGCGGGTCGTGACACGCGAAGGCGTGGATGCGTACGGCGCCTGGTCGCGGCTGCCCGGCACCGGTTGGACCCTGCTCATCGCCGTGCCGGCGGGGCCTTGGGAGGAGACCTTGCTGAGCAGCATCCGCCACCACCTGGCCTTGGTGGCGGCGCTGGCCGGCATCGGCTCGGCGCTGGCCTGGTGGTTCGGGCACGTCCTCGTGCGTGGCGCGGACCGGCTGTCGCGCAACGCGACCCACATGGTCGTGGACCGCAAGGTCGAGCAATCGCCCATCGCCATCCGCGAGTTCGAGACGATCCGCCAAGGGCTGGTGCAGGCGGCCGAGCTGCTTCGGCAACAGGACGAGCGGGCCGAGCAGCTCGAGCGGGCGAGGGCCGAGCTGCTGGCCAAGGAGCAGGCCGCCAGGCGGGAGTCGGACGAGGCCAACCGTTTCAAGGACGAGTTCCTGGGCGTGCTGGGGCACGAGATGAGAAGCCCGCTGGCCGCCGTGCTGCACGGGGCTGGCGCGCTGGACAAGCGCCTGGAGCACGATGCCCGCGCGCGCAGCCTCGCCCAGGCCATCCAGCGACAGGCGCGCGCGCTGACGCGGATGGTCGAAGACCTGACCGAGGTGGGCCGCCTCATCAGCGGCAACGTGCCGCTGGAGGTCACGCGCGTCGACCTGGCCGACGTCGTGCGGCAGGCCGTGCAGGTGCTCGAGCTGGCCCAGGCCTCGGGCGATCACCGGCTGGATCTGTCGCTCGACGCGGTCGAGATCGAGGGCGATGCCGACCGGCTCCAGCAGATGGTCATCAACCTGCTGGTAAACGCCCTGCGCTACACGCCGGCGAACGGCTCGATCCACGTGCGACTGCACCGGCTGGACCAGCCCGTGCCCTGCGCTGAGCTGAGGGTGCAGGACAGCGGCATCGGCATGCGGCCGGAGGATCTCGACCGCGTTTTCGGGCTCTTCGTCCAGGTCGGGCCGCGCGGGGTGCAGCGCCGCGGCCTGGGCATCGGGCTCAGCGTGGTCCGGCGGGTAGTGGAACGCCACAACGGCCGTGTATGGGCCGAAAGCCAGGGTCCGGGCCACGGGTCGACCTTCATCGTCCAGCTGCCGCTGGCCTGAACAGCAAGCCATGGAATTCGACCTGTCGCAAGCCACCGGCGCCGTCCAGGCGATGGCCACCGGGTTCGCTCAGCGCCTGCCCTACCTGGTGGTGGCCGTCGTCGTCTTCGTCCTGTTCGTCATCGTCGCGCATGTGGTGCGCGCCAGCGCGCGCGCCTTCGCCGTGCGCCGGCGGCGGCGCCAGAACCTGGGCCTGGTGCTCGGGCGGCTCGCGTACGGCGCCATCCTGTTCCTGGGCCTGCTGACCTCGCTGGTGATCGCCATCCCGGGCTTCACGCCCGGACAGCTGATCAGCGTGCTGGGCCTGTCCAGCGTCGCCATCGGCTTCGCCTTCCGCGACATCCTGCAGAACTTCCTGGCCGGCATCCTCATCCTGCTGGCCGAGCCCTTCCGCATCGGTGACCAGATCGTCTCGGGCAGCTTCGAGGGCACGGTGGAGGAGATCCAGACGCGCGCCACCTTGATCCGCACCTATGACGGGCGGCGCGTGGTGATTCCCAACTCGACGCTCTTCACCGATCCGGTCACGGTCAACACGGCCTTCGACAGGCGGCGCCTGGAATACGACGTGGGCATCGGCTACGGCGACGACATCGCGCACGCTCGCCACGCCATGCTCGAAGCCGTGCGCGGCATCGAGGGCGTGCTCGCCGATCCGCCGCCGGAGGCGCTGGTGGTGGACCTGGCCGGCAGCAGCGTCAACCTGCGGCTGCGCTGGTGGATCCATCCTCCGCGCCAGGCCGACGTCTTCGTGGTGCGCGATGCAGTGCTCGAACGGGTGAAGGTCGCGCTGGTGAAGGCGGGGATCGACCTGCCGTTTCCCACGCAGCAGGTGCTGTTCCATGACCAGACCGAGGCCTCCGACGGCGACCGTCGGCGCCAGCGGGAGGGCTGGCCCGCCGGTGACCGACCGCCCGAGCGGGCGCCGCGGCTCGCCGAAGCGATGGAGCGGCAAGGTGCCCGTCCGCCGGAGGAGCCGCGTCGATGAACGAAGTCAGCCGCCTGTGGACCCTGCTGCGCTCCAGCCTTTGGTTCGTCCCGACGATCATGGTGCTGGTGTCGATCGCGGCGGCCGTGGGGCTGGTGGAGATGTCTGAACTGGTGGGCGACGAGATGGTCGCCCAGTGGCCGCGGCTGCTCGCGGCCGGGGCGGACGGCTCTCGCGCGATGCTCAGCGCCATCGCCACTTCCATGATCACCGTGGCCGGGGTGGTGTTCTCCATCACCATCGTCGCGCTGTCGATGGCGGCCTCGCAGTATTCGCCCCGGGTGCTGCGCAATTTCATGCGCGACCGTCCGACCCAGTACGTGCTGGGGATCTTCGTCGGCTGCTTCGCCTATTGCCTGGTGGTCCTGCGGACCATCCGCAGCAGCGACGAAGAACTCGGCAACTTCATTCCTGCCGCCGCCGTGCTGGGCGCGATGGCCTACGCGTTCGCGGCCATCGCGCTGCTGATCTTCTTCATCCACCATGTCGCCCAGAGCATCCAGGCCTCGTTCATCGTGGCCCGCATCGCCGACGAGGCGGACAAGGCGATCGCGAATCTCTTTCCCGAGGAAATCGGCGAAGGCCCCGCCCGCACCGATCCGCCGGTCGTCGTCGTGCCCATGGCCTGGACCGGCATCCGGGCCGCATCGGAGGGCTACCTGACCGCGGTCGCCAGCGATGACCTGCTTTCCTGCGCCTGCGCCCAGGACCGGGTGGTGCGGCTGCGACCCCGGATCGGCGACTTCGTGATGCGCGACAGCGTGGTCGTGGAGATGAGCGGTTGCGCCCCCATCGACGAAGCCCAGGAGAAACTGCTGCTCGATGCGATCACCCTGGGCCGGCAGCGGACGGTGGAGCAGGATCCGATCTTCGCCATCCAGCAACTCGTCGATGTCGCGGTCAAGGCCCTCTCACCCGGGATCAACGACCCGACCACCGCCGCCCTGTGCGTGGACCGGCTGGCCGCGCTCCTGTCGCGCCTGGCGCGCCGACGCATGCCGGATCCCTATCGCATGGCCGATGGCAAGCTGCGCGTGATCGCGCCGGTGCCGGATTTCCGGGACATCGTCATCCGCTCGTTCGGCGCGGTCGTGCACCACGCCCGCCAGGAGCCGCTGCTGCTCGCGCGCATCCTGGAGCGGCTGCGCCCGATCGGCGAAGCCACCGACGATCCGCAGCGCCGCCGCGCCATCGCCTGGGTCGCCACGGCGATCCGGCGATCGCTGGCCGACCCCGCCCGGTCGTCGCAGCTCATGCTGGCACGCTGGCAGGCCGCGGACCTGGCGCAGGACATGCGGCGGCTGGAGCCGGACGAGCCGGCCTAGGGCTCCCAGCTCAGCGCTCAGGCCTCGGGGGTATCCGGATGCCGCACGCCGTGCAGCGTTCCCGGCCCCTGGTCGGGAAGGGAACGCAAGACCGTCATGGAACCGTCGGTCTCCAGGACGACGGCCTGCACGTCCTCCAGGCGCCCGATGCCGGCGGCGCGGATCGAGGAAAACACCTCGTCGCGCAGGACCCGCTCGTCGGACAAGGCGCCATCCAGGAAGCGCCCGCGGTGCACCAGCAGCCGCGGCTCCGACCGCACGAGGTGGGCGAAACGGCCCGAATTCACCGACAGCCGCGCCACCGCGTACTGCCCCAGCACCAGCACCAGGAAGGCGGCGAGGCCCTCCAGGAAGGCCACGTCCTTGGACAGCAGCGTGGTCGCCAGGGCCGACCCCATGGCCACCGTGACCACCAGGTCGAACGCGTTCAGCTTGGACAGGGTCCGCTTGCCCGACACCCGCAGCACCAGCACCAGCACCACATAGCTGGCGAACCCCACGAGGAACACGCGGCCGATGCCGCTCCACGAGTCAAACCACATATCGGTCCTTCATGTTCGATATCGCTCGCCCCCGGGGCCGGGCCCCGGGGGCGCGGATGGTAGCAGCGCATGTCGCCGCGCGGGGGCTTCAGAACCGCGTCGGCGCGTACGCGTCCAGCGGCACCAGCGTGGGACTTCCATCGACCAGCTCGGCGATCAGCCGCCCGCTGACCGGGCCCAGGGTGAAGCCCTGGTGGGCGTGTCCGAAGTTGAGCCACAGGCCCGGGTGGCGGGGCGCGGCCCCGATGACCGGCAGCATGTCGGCCGTGCACGGCCGGGCGCCCAGCCAGGGCGTCGCTTCCACCGGTTCTCCCAGGGGCAGCAGGCCGCGCGCCAGCACTTCGGCGCGGCGCAGCTGGACCGGGGTGGCGGGCGCATCGATGCGGGCGAACTCGGCGCCGGTGGTCAGCCGCACCCCCGTCCGCATGGGCGCCAGCACGAACCCCGAATCGGCATCCAGCATCGCCAGCGGCGGCGCGGGGTCCATGCGGTAGTGGCGGTGGTAGCCGCGCTTCACGAACAAGGGCCATCGGTAGCCCAGGCGGCGCAGCAAGGCGTCGGACCAGGGGCCGAGGGCGACCACGGCGTGCGGCGCATCGACCACGCCTTCCGCCGTGCGTACCTGCCAGCCGGTGCTCGATTCGGCCAGCGTGAGCGCGTCGCCCGTGACGATGTGCCCGCCCGATTGCCGGAACAAGGCGGCATAGCGCGCGACGAGTTCGCCGGGATCGTTGACCGCCCACGGGTCCAGCCAATGGATGGCCGGCAGGCGCGTTTGCAGCATGGGCTGCAGCGCTCTCACGGCTTCCGTCTCCAGCACGACGTGGCGCACGCCGCTGTCTTCGGCCAGCCGCCGGGCCCGCGCGCGGGCTTCCTGGAAGGTCGATTCATGGCGGAACACCCAGAGGTAGCCGTCGCGGCGCACCAGGTCGTCGGCGGCGATGCGGTCCATGAGGAACTGGTGTTCGGTGAGGCAGTGGGCGATCAGCCGTTCGTAGGCGGCGGACGCGCGGGCATGCGCGGCAGGCGCCGAGTTCAGCCAGTAGCGCGCGAGGGGTCGTGCGATGGCGGGCAGGGCGTCGAAGTGGTAGTTGACGTCGACTCCGAGCCTGGCCGCGGCGCGGGCCACCCGCGTCCACTCGCGCGGGAAGGGGTAGGGCTCGACGGCTTCGCGCTGGATCAGGCCGGCGTTGCCGTAGGAGGTCTCGCGCCCGGGGTCGCCTCGGTCCACCAGCAGCACCTCGTGCCCGCGCAGGGCGAGGTGGATGGCGCTGCAGGTGCCGACCATACCGGCGCCGAGCACGATGACTCGTTGTTTCATGGGGAGATCGTACCCACGGCATGGCGCTGGGTGTGCCCCGCCACCCGTTCGCCCTGAGCCTGCCGAAGGGCCCCCTGCATGGTCTTGCCGGAGGACACCTTTACGGTTCGGTTCTTGTAGCGCTCGCGGCTAGCCGGGATGTCGCCCCGGCGGGCGAGTCCCTTTCTTTGTCTCGCCAAAGAAAGGAACCAAAGAAAGGCGACCCCACTGTCTGCGTCCCTCGGCACCCTGCGGGTACCGAGGGCAACCTGCGGTGCTCGGACGGCGGGGGAAGCGCAGAAACTCGCCCCTGCGGGGCTCAGACAGTCTGCGCTTCTTTTTCCCCGCCGCCCTGCGCTCCTCGGCGCAGCCACAGGGGATTTTCTTCGCGGGCCATCGCTGCGCTCGGCCTGGGAGGAACCGCTCCCGTCGCGATGAGCCTGCCGCCCCCGTGAGCATCACCCCGCGCGCGCTGAGCCCCACCCCTCGCGCCCGAGCGTCACCCCGCGCGCCCGAGCCTCACCCCTCGCGCCCGAGCGTCACCCCGCGCGCCCTGAGCCTCACGCCGCACGCCCGAGCGTCACCCCGCGCGCCCGAGCGTCACCCCTCGCGCCCTGAGCCTCACGCCGCACGCCCGAGCGTCACCCCTCGCGCCCTGAGCCTCACGCCGCACGCCCGAGCGTCACCCCGCGCGCCCGAGCGTCACCCCGCACGCCCGAGCGTCACCCCGCGCGCACCGAGCGTCACCCCGCGCGCCCTGAGCCTCGCGCCGTTCGCCCTGAGCGTCACGCCGTTCGCCCTGAGCGTCACGCCGCGCGCCCTGAGCCACACGCCGTTCGCCCTGAGCGTCACCCCGTTCGCCCTGAGCGTCACGCCGTTCGCCCTGAGCGTCACCCCGTTCGCCCTGAGCGTCACGCCGTTCGCCCTGAGCGTCACCCCGTTCGCCCTGAGCCCGTCGAAGGGCCCCCGCCGTGACGTTGCCGGGACGAGGCCTCTTCAACTGAAGTCTTGTAGCCATTGCTGCGAAGACCCGGAACGAAGAAGTCTTCTCCGGCACGATCCCCGTCCGGGGCCCTTCGACAGGCTCAGGGCGAACGGTGGGAGACAGGCTCAGGGCGAACGGTGGGAGACAGCTCAGGGCGAACGGTGGGAGACAGCTCAGGGCGAACGGTGGGAGACAGCTCAGGGCGAACGGTGGGAGACAGCTCAAGGCGAACGGAACGGTGGCCGACAGCTCAGGGCGACGGTGGGAGACAGGCTCACGGCAAACGGTGGGCAAACGGTGGGCGACAGGCCCGGATCGAACGCACCCCGGGGATCGATGCGGCCCAGCGAGCGTCACCGCCCCACGAACCGTGGCTGGCGCTTCTCCTGGAACGCCAGCCGTCCCTCCGAGAAATCTTCACTCGCCTGCGTCAGCCTGCTGCGCGCGCGCAGCACCTCGTCGTCCGCGCCACCCATCGCCACGTCGTTGAGCGACTGCTTCATCGCCTGCACCGCCAACGGCGCCAGCGCCGCGATCTCGCCGGCCAGTTGCGCGACCGACGCGCGCAACGACTCTTCACTGGGCGCCAACTCGTCCAGCACCCCCGCCTGCAGCAGGCGCGCAGCCGAGAATGGCCGGGCGGACAGGAAAGCCCGCTTCGCGTCCTGCAGGCCCAAGGTGGCCACGTAGCGGCGCAGGCCGCCCGGGTAGTAGTGCAGGCCCAGCGCGGCGGCCGGCATGCGCAGCTCCATGCCTTGCAGCCCGACGCGGAAATCGCAGGCCAGTACCAGGTCGGTGGCGCCGCCGTACACGCTGCCGTTGAGCCCGCAGACCGTCACCGGACGCAGCCGCGCCAGGCGGTCCGCGACTTTTTCAAACAGGTCGGGGTCCTGGCCCTGGTCGAACTCGCCGATGTGGTAGCCGGCGCAGAACACCGGCCTCGGCTGGCCTTCGGTGGCGGCGGTGAGCACCAGCACGCGGATGCCGGCATCGGCGTCGATGTGTTCGAAATGAGCCATCAACACCTGCAGGTCGCCGTGCTCCAGCCGGTTCCGGTGCGCGGGCCGGCGCAGGGTCACGGTGGCGATGCCGTCGGCGACCTCCAGCAGGGGGGGGGCGGGTTCAGTTCCAGCCATAGACGTTCATTGTGGCTTCGCCGGCTTCCAGCCGGCGCAGGATGGCGGCTTCCTGCTCCTCGCGGGCACGGCCCGCCTCCAGGACCGGAGCCGCCTGCGCCGCCGGAATGGCGACCACCCCATCGGCATCACCGACCACCAGGTCGCCGGCATCGACCACCACGTCGCCGATGGCCACCGGATGATCGATCCAGCCGATGGCGCCGAAATCCTTGCCGGTGCCGCGGATGCACAGGCCGCGCGCGAACACCGGCACGCCCAGTTGCGTGAGCAGCGCACCGTCGCGCACGCAGCCGTCGATGACCAGCGCGGCCAGGCCGCGGACGCGGGCCATGGTGCCCATGATCTCGCCCCAGTAGCCGTGCTCGTAGGCGCCGCTGCAGCTGACCACCATCACGTCGCCGGGCTGCACCCGTTCCAGCGCGCGATGCAGCCAGAGGTTGTCGCCGGGCGGCGAGTGCACGGTGAGGGCCGTGCCGGCAAAGCGCATGGACGCATCGAGGGGCTTGATGGCGCTGGGCAGCGCGCCGATCTTGCCGCCGGCTTCGTGCAGCGTGGCGGTGGGCAGCCGCGTGGCTTGCTCGATGAGTGCGGCACCCAGGCGCGGCACGCCCAGGCGGGTGGTGAGGGCCGGGTCGTGCCGCTTCACGGAGTCACCTCCCGCGTCTGCAACTGGTGGTACTTGAACTCGCGTCGCGCCTCGTCCAGCCGCATGCCGCCGCGCACCGCCTGGCGGATGCGCTCCTCGGCGGCCTCGATGGCCTCGGCCGTGTCGAGCACGGCGTCCTCGTGCGCGCGGGGGATCACCACCACGCCGTCGGCATCGCCCTTGACCAGATCGCCGGGTGCCACGCGGGCGTCGCCGATGTTGACCGGCACGCCGGTGGCCTCGACCTGCACGCGGTCCTTGCCGGTGCGCATCCAGTGGTCCTTGCTGAACACGGGATAGCCCAGCGAGATGCACAGGTGCGTGTCGCGGCAGACGCCGTCGATCACGGTGCCGGCGATGCCGCGCCGGTGCGCGATCTCGGTGAGGATGTCGCCCCACACGGTGGCGTTGTCGCGGCCACCGTTGTCCAGCACGATCACGCTGCCCGGCGGCACGTCGTCGATGTAGTCGCCCACCGTGCCGGCCGGGTTGCCGGCCGGGCCGTAGAGCAGCGTCCAGGCGCGCCCAGCCATGCGAAAGCCGCCGTCGCGCGGCTTGATGCGGTAGCACTGGCCGGCGATGCCCAGCTTGTCCAGCGCATCGCTCAGGGTGGCGGTGTCCAGCCGCGCGGCGCGCGCGACGTTGCGGTCGGTGGTTGCGGGTTCGGTGCTCATGGTTTTTCTTTCTCCAGCATGTGTTCGTAGTTGCCGCCCATCACCTGCGAGATGGGCGTGCCGGCCAGGATGGCCCTGGCCATCGCCGCTTCCCGCGCCACGATGGACTCGGCCGCATCCAGCACGCGTTCGATGTGGAGCGGGCTGATGAAGATCACCGCGCTGCGGTCGGCCAGCACATAGTCGCCCGGCTGCACCGTCACCTGGCCGCCGGCCTCGGCGCCGATGGTCACGGGTACCTGCGTGCCCAGCTCCACCACGCGGCCGCGCGCGGTGCGTGAGGTGAGGCTGCGGCTCCAGATCGGAAAGCGATACCCGATGGCCTCGTCCACGTCGCGCAGCGGCCCGTCGGCGACCACGCCTTCGACGCCGCGCAGGCGGGCGCCCAGGGTCAGCAGCCCGCCCCAGCAGCCCGCCTTGACGCCGCTGCGCTGCTCGACCACGATGACCTGGCCGGGGCCGGCGTGTTCGATGGCGCTGCAGCCCAGGTGGACCGGCGGCCCTGGCGGCCGCTCGCCCGGGCCCACCTTCATGGTGACCGCGCGGCCGGCGATGCGGCCGCCGCCGCTGTCGTCGCGGCCGCTGCGCTGAGGCAGCCCGGTGACCACGCCCGGCAGGCCCAGCTTGTCCAGGGCGTCGGAAACCGCGCAGGCATCGAGCCGGCGCAATCGTTGGATGTTTTCGTCGCTCATGTCATTCAGTCCAGGGTCTTCCAGGCGGCGAAGGCCAGGCCGGTGCCGGTCATCGCCGGGGTGCGATAGCCCGGGATGTACTCCACCCAATCCAGGTCCAGATCGCGCGCCAGCTCGCCCACCACCAGCCAGTTGCGGATCTCCGAGCTGCCGGCCTGCAGGCGCCCGGGATCGAAGCCCGCGAGCGCCGCGCTGTCCTTGCGGCGGATGGCCGAGAGCACCTGCTGGTCGAGTTCCTCGTCGACCACGAAGTGGCTCAGGCCACCCGAGGCGATCACGCCCACGCGCAGCTCCTGCGGCCATTGCGCGACCAGCTCGCGCAGAACGCGGCCCAGGGCGACGCAGCGGCGCGGGGTCGGCTGGTTGGGCGGATCGAAGGTGTTCAGGATCACCGGGATGACCGGCAGCTCGTACCCGGCCAGCAGGCGCCGGTGCACGAACTGGAAGGCGTGGCCTTCCGACTGGCCGGGCTCCAGGCCGTCCATCGCCGCGATGTCGAAGTCGCGGTCGCACAGCTCGCGCACCAGCCACTCGGCCAGCTCGCTGGCCACCGGGTACTCGCGGTCCTGCTCCGGCTCGTGCCGCCACATGCGCGCGGTCTTGGGCCAGGGGTCGCCCGCCTGCGCCGGCTCGCGCGCGGTGTTGCGGATGGTCTTGCCGTAGTAGATGGCGATCGCCGGATTGTTGGTGGTGCGAAACAGCTCGGTCTGGTCGTCGCCCACCACCAGCAGCACGTCGAGCCGGGCGTCGCGGATGCGCTGGCCCAACTGGTCCATCGCGGCCTGGGCGGCGTCGAAGCGCTCGCCCATGCGATCGGGCGTCACCTGGGCTTGCGCGTCGGCCGGCGCGGCGGCCAGCAGGGCGGCGTAGTCGGTCTTGCGGCCCTCGCGGTCGTAGTAGTGCGGGTTGGTCCTGTCGATGACCTTGAAGCCGTGCTGCCAGTCCTCGCGCCGGGACACCAGCATGATGCTGTGCGATGAGCCGAACGCTGCGACGAGTCGTGCCATGTGTCGATTCCTTTGTCGGTTGCGGCAGCGTGGATCAGACCACGTGCCGGGCGCGCAGCCGCGCGATGTCGGTGGCGCCCCAGCCCAGGCTGGACAAGATGGCATCGGTCTGCGCGCCCTGCTCGGGGGCGGGCTCCAGCGGCCCTGCGTCGCGCGGATGGCGCGAGAACTGCATCGGCAGGCCCACCACCTCCACCTCGCCCAGCTCCGGGTGGTGCATGGGGCGGGCGATGCCGATGTGGCGCACCTGCGGATCATCGAACATGCGGTCCACGCTGTAGATGGGCCCGCAGGGCACGCCGGCCTCGATCAGTCGCTCGGTCCATTCCTGCGTGCCGCGCGTGCGCAGCAGCTCGCCCACGGCGGCGTTCACGCGGTCGCGGTTCTCCACCCGCTCGGGGTCGGAGCCGAAGCCCGGTTCCTGCACCAGCTGCGGCGCGCCCAGTGCCTCGCACAGGCGCTTCCACATGGTCTGGCCGATGGCGGCGATGTTGATGAAGCCGTCGCGCGTGGCGAACACGCCGGTGGGCACCGTCAGCGGGTGCTCGTTGCCGCTGGCCTGCGGCACCTTGCGGTCGATCAGCCACTGCGCGGCCTGGAAATCGAGCATGGCGATCTGCGCTTCCAGCAGCGAGGTCTGCACCCACTGGCCTTCGCCGGTGACTTCGCGCTCCAGCAGCGCCGCCATGATCGCCTGCGCGCAGAAGTGGCCCGAGCACAGGTCGGCGATGGGAATGCCCACGCGCATCGGCCCTTCGCCGGGCTTGCCGGTCACGCTCATGAGGCCGCCCATGCCCTGGGCGATCGAGTCGAAGCCGGGCCAGCGGGCATAGGGGCCGCTCTGGCCGAAGCCCGAGATGCTGGCGTACACCAGCCGGGGATTGATCGCGCGCAGCTCCTCAGGGCCAACTCCCAGGCGGTGCTTCACGTCGGGCCGCCAGTTCTCGATGAAGACGTCGGCCTGCCGCACCAGCTGCCGCAGGATCTCCAGCCCCTCGGGCGTCTTCATGTTGAGCGTGAGGCTCTCCTTGTTGCGGTGCAGGTTCTCGTAGTCGGCGCGGTTGTGGTCGCGCCCGCCGATCATGTCGTCGCCACCCGGCGCGCCGGGCGGGATCTCCAGCTTGATCACGCGCGCGCCCAGGTCGGCGAAGGTGCGGATGGCGGTGGGGCCGGCGCGCACGCGCGAGGCGTCCAGGATGGTGAAGCGGGCCAGCGGGCCCTTGCGGTCGGTCATCGTGGTTCCTCAGGCGGGGGCGAACACGGGCACGGCAGGGCCGCCTTGCGAGGGGCGGAACACCACGCGCACCGGCATGTCCACGTGCAGCTGCGCGGGGTCGCAATCGACCATGCGCGTCATCAGGGTCACGCCCTCGGCCAGCGTGACGTAGGCCAGGGTGTAGGCCTTGTCGCCGGCGCCCATGGTGCTGTAGCTGTAGAGGGTGCCGCGGCCGCTGGCGGGCACCCATTCGGTGTCCGCGCTCAGGCAGAACGGGCACACGTCGCGCGGGTAGTGGTGCACCTGGCCGCAGGCGCGGCACCCTTTCAGCAGCAGCTCGCCGCGATCGGCCGCCTGCCAGTAGGGGAGGGATTCGGGCAGCACCTGCGCAGCGATGAGTCTGGTCATGGCTTCAGACCCTTTCAAGGATCAGGGTGGCGGCGGTGTGGCGCGAGGCCAGGGCGCCACCGATGCCGTTGGCCAGGGCCCAGGTGCAATTGGGCACCTGCACCGCCGGGTGGGCTTCGCCGCGCAGCTGGCGCACGGCCTCGATCACCTTGGTGATGCCGCCGCGGTTGGCCGGGTGGTTGCTGCACAGCCCGCCGCCGTCGGTGTTGAAGGGGAGCTTGCCCACGCCCGAGATCAGGTTGCCGTCGGCGACGAAGCGGCCGCCTTCGCCCTTCTTGCAGAAGCCCAGGTCCTCCAGCTGCATCAGCACGGTGATGGTGAAGCTGTCGTAGAGCGAGGCGTACTGCATGTCGGCCGGAGACACGCCGGCCTCGGCGAAGGCCTGGCGGCCCGACCACAGGGCGGCCGAGTGCGTGAGGTCGATGCGCCCGCCCATGGCGTGCTTGGGCGCCTCGCCGGTGCCGCGCACCACCACCTGCGGCCGCTTGAGTTCGCGCGCGATCTCCGGGCGGGCCACGATCAGCGCGCCGCCGCCATCGGTCATGACGCAGCAGTCGAGCCGGTGCAGCGGGTCGGACACCATCGGCGACTGCAGCACGTCCTGCACGGTGACCACCTTGCGCAGCAGCGCATGCGGGTTGTGCTGGGCGTGGTGCGAGGCCGCCACCTTGATCCAGGCCAGCTGCTCAGGGGTGGTGCCGAACTCGTGCATGTGGCGGCGCGCGACCAGGCCGTAGAGGTTCTGGGTGGTCGGGCCGTAGGGCCGCTCGAAGGCGGCGTTGGGCTCGTCGGGATCGGGCGCCTTGAGCGCGAGCGGCGCCTTGGCGGGCTTGCCCTCGCCGGCGGCGGCGGCTGCGCGCGCCTGCGCTTCGGCCATGGCGGCACGGGGCCGGCCGGCCAGCGTGATCAACGCGATATGGCAGCGGCCGGCGGCGATGGCTTCGGCCGCGTGCGCCACGTGCAGGATGGGGGCCGAGCCGCCGCACTCGGTGGAGTCGACGTGCCGCAGTTTCAGGCCCAGGTACTCGGCCATCTGGGTGGTGCCCAGGCCGGGCGCGTCACCGGCGCAGAAGTAGCCGTCGATGTCGTCCTTGGTGAGGCCCGCGTCTTCCAGCGCGCCACGCGCCACGTCGGCGTGCAGGCGGGCCACCGAGAGGTTCTCGGCCAGGCGGCTCGGGTGCTCGTAGGCGCCGACGATGTGGGCTTTGCCATTCAAGCTCATGTCACTGCTCGGGTTTGAAGCCGGAGGCTTTGATCACCGGGCCCCAGTAGGCGAGTTCCTTGCGCAGCAAGGCGTCCATCTCGGCGGCCGGCTGGAAGTCGGGCTGCAGGGCCGCACGTTGCATGGCCTCGCGCACTTCCGGCAGGCCCACCACATAACGCAGCGCGTTCTGCATGCGCTCGATGTGCTCCCGGGGCGTGGCGGCCGGGGCCCACATGCCGGTCCAGGCGTCCCCGGCGTCGATGTCGATGCCCTGTTCCTTCAACGTGGGCACCTCGGGCATCAGCGGCGATCGCTTGCCGCCGAACACCCCCAGCACGCGCACGCGGCCGCTGCGCGCCTGAGGCAGGATGTCGCCCGCCGTCATCACGCCCGCGGGCACCTGGCCGCCGAGCAGGTCGGTGATCAGCGGACCGTTGCCGCGGTAGGGCACGGCCTGCATGTCCACGCCGATCGCGCGTCCGAACTGGATGCCGGTGAAGTGCGTCTGGCCGCCGGCGCCGGCGGTGCCGAAGCTGGCCTGGCGCGGGTTGGCCTTGAGCCAGGCGACGTAGTCCTTGACCTGGGTGGCCCCGGTCTGCTGGCCGACCGCCAGCGCGAAGGGGTAGGACGCGATCACGCCCACGGAAGCGAAGTCCTTGAGCACGTCGAACTTCAGCACGTCCACGGGGTAGAGCAGCGCCTGGAATACCGGCGTGGCGTTGGGCGCGACCATGAAGTTCAGGCCGTCGGGCGCGCTCGCCTTGAGGGCTTGCGCCGCGATGCGGCCGCCGGCGCCCGGCTTGTTTTCCACCACCACCGGCTGCCGCAGCACCAGCGAGAGCTTGTCGGCCAGCAGCCGGGCCAGGGTGTCTGTGGAGCCGCCGGGCGGAAAGCCCACCAGCAGCTTGACGGCCTGGCTGGACGCGGCGGGTGCGGCGGCGGCCGGCGCGGTTTGCGCCTGCGCGACGCTCAAGGTCAGGGCCAGGCCCATGGCGGCCATCAGGCCGCGGCGGGTGCATTTCATGGGGTGTGTCTCCGGGGTGGTGGTGGAAAAAGGGTTCAGCGGGCGTTCGCGGTCGCGACACGCCTCAGGTGCCAGGCCGCATCGCCGTGCAGCTGGCCGATGACCAGCAGGCGCTTGGCGTAATGGGCGACGCGGCATTCGTCGGTCATGCCCATGGCACCGTGCAGCTGGATGGCGGCCAGGCCGACCTGGCGTCCGAGCTGGCTGGCCAGCACCTTGGCGGCCGAGACCCCCCGGCGGCGGCTCGCCGGCTCGCCCTGCTGCACCGACATGGCGGCGATGCAGGCCATGGACTTGAGCTGCTCCAGCGCGATCACCAGGTCGGCCAGCCGGTGCTGCAGCACCTGGAACTTGGCCAGCGGGGCGCCGAACTGGCGCCGGGTGCGCAGGTGCTCGGTGGTGTGCACGATCAGCGCTTCCACCGCTCCTGCGGCTTCGGCGCACAGGGCGGCGGTGCCGGCGTCGAGCGCGGCCTCGAGCGCGTCGCGCACGCCACCGACCGCGCCCAGCAGCCGGGTGGCGGGCACGCGGACTTGCTCGAAGCGCACCTGCGCGGCACGGCGGCCGTCCAGGGTGCCATGGCCACGCACCTGCACGCCGGCGGTGGCGGCGTCCACCGCGAAGACCGCCAGGCCGGCGTCCCCATCGGCTGCGCCTTCGACACGTGCCAGCACCAGCAACAGCTGCGCGGTATCGCCATGGGGCACGCCGGCCTTGCTGCCATCGAGCACCCAGTCGTCCCCATCACGGCTGGCCCGCAGCTGCGCGCGGTCCCAGTCGTAGCGGGTGCCGGGCTCGTCCAGGGCCAGGGCCGCCTGCATCTCGCCCGTGGCCAGTGCCGGCAGCCACTGCTGCTGCTGTGCGTCCGACCCGAGTTGCGCGAGCAGCGTGCCGGCCACGACGGTGGACGCCACGAAGGCGCCGCCGCCCAGCGCGCGGCCCAGCTCCTGGGCGACCAGCATGGTTTCGACCGGGCCTTGTCCGCTGCCGCCGAAGGCGCCGGGAATGCTCAGGCCCAGCAGGCCCAGTTCGGCCATGCCCGACCAGCGGCGCCGCTGGTCCTCGGGCGTCTCGGGCGCACCGCGGTGTTCGGCCGGGTATTCGCCATCGCAGAAGCGCTGCACGGCCTCGCGCAGGGCGAGGTGTTCGTCGTCGAGGGAGAAGTCCATGTCTGCGTTCCTCGCGCGGGTCAGAAGGCGTCCAGCGCCGCGCGGGCGATGAGGTTGCGCTGTACTTCGTTGGTCCCGCCGTACAGGGTCAGCTTGCGGGAGTCGAGGCAGTTGGCGGCGACGGAAACCAGCGGTTCGTCCACCATCGCCTGGTCCAGCTGCTCCAGGAACTGCCACTCGGGCTCGAAGGGAATGGCGTCCGGCCCGGCGATGTCGAGCAGCGCCTCGAAGATGGCCTGGCGCAGCTCGGTGCCGCGCACCTTGAGCATGGAAGCCTCGACCGCCGGCACGCGGCTTTGCTGGTTGGCGCTGAGCAGGCGAAGCGCCGTGGCCTCCAGTGCGATCAGCTCCACCTCGAACTGCGCCAGCCGGGCCAGCAGCAGCGGGTCGCCGCCCAGGCCCTGGCGCTCGGCCAGCTGGCGGGCGCGGGCCAGTTGCTGCTTGCACGAGCCGATGCCGGCGATGCCGGTGCGCTCGTGCCCCAGCAGGTACTTGCCGCAGGTCCAGCCCTTGTGCAGCTCGCCCACCAGGTTCTCCACCGGCACGCGCACGTTGTCCAGGTAGCACTCGTTCAAATCGGTGCCGCCTTCGAGCATGCGGATCGGCCGCACGGTGACGCCGGGCGAGGCCATGTCGATCAGCAGGAAGGAGATGCCCTCCTGCGGCTTGGCCGCTTGCGGGTCGGTGCGCACCAGGGCGAACATCATCGAGCACCACTGGGCGTACGAGGTCCAGACCTTGTGGCCGTTGACGACGAAGTGCTTGCCGTCCGCGTCCATCACGGCCGTGGTCCGCACGGCCGCCAGGTCGGAGCCGGCGCCGGGCTCGGAAAAGCCCTGGGCCCACCAGGTGTTGCTCTGGCGGATGTCGGGCAGGTATTTCCTTTTCTGCTCCGCGGTGCCGAAGCCGATCAGCACCGGCCCCAGCATCTGGATGCCGCTGGCGATGATGCGCGGCGCGTTCGCGAGCAGCGTCTCCTCGTCGAAGATGAAGCGCTGCAGGTGGTTCCAGCCCGGGCCGCCATGCTCCACCGGCCAGCCCGGCGTGAGCCAGCCGCGCGATTCGAGGATGCGGAACCAGGTGACGTAGTCGGCGTGCTCCAGCCGCAGGCCGAGTTCGACCTTGCGGCGGATGTCGCCGGGCAGCCGGGTGCGCACGAACTCGCGCACCTCTTGGCGGAAGGCCTCGTCGGCCTCGGAGTAGGGCAGTTTCATGGGATCGGTCAGTGGGGGGTGGCGACCACCAGCGCGTCGAGCGCCAGCACCGGAAGCGCGCTGCCGGCGGGGTAGGCCACCAGCGGGTTGATGTCGATTTCCTGCAGTTGGGGATTGGCCCGCATCTGCGCGCCGATGGCGGCGACCACGCGGGCGATCGCCTGCAGGTCCACGCCGGCCTCGCCCCGGATGCCGCGCAGCACGGCGGCGGCCTTGAGCCGTTGGAGCTCGATGACGATGTCGGCTTCGGCCAGGTCGGCCGGCAGCAGGCGCACGTCCTTCAGCGCCTCGATCCAGATGCCGCCCAGGCCCACCAGCACCACCGGGCCCCAGTCGGCGTCACGCTTGGCGCCCACCACCAGCTCCAGCCCGCGCGGCCCCATGGCCTCCACGAGGGCGCCATCGAGCTGCAGGCCAGGGCGGTGGCGGGCCACGTCGTCGTGCAGGCGGCGCCAGCCTTCGCGCAGCGCGGCCTCGTCCTTCAGGCCCACCAGCACGCCGCCCACGTCGCTCTTGTGCGGCAACTCGCTGGCCTGCGCCTTGAGCACCACCGGCCAGCCGATCTCCCGGGCCACGCGCACGGCCTCGTCGGCACTCGCGGCCAGCCGGCCTGCGGGGACGGCGATGCCGGCCTGGGCCAGCCAGCGCTTGCCCTGGTACTCGGCAAAGATGCCGTTGGGCGGCACGGCGCCGGGCAGGGGCCGGGCAGGCGGCGCATCGACGGCGGCGCGGGCGGCGCGTTGCAGCGCCTCGCCATGAGCGGCCACGTGGCGCAGCGCGCGCAAGGCGCGGTCGGCCGATCGGAACAGCGGCACGCCGCTGGCGCGGATGGCCTCGGTGAAGAAGGGCTCGATGGGGCTGTCGTCGCCGGTCAGCACCAGCACCGCCGGCTTGGTGGCGCGCCCGATCGCCGGGACGATGTGGTCGGCCTTGTCACGCTGCGCCACCGAGGGGCCGACCGGGATCGCCAGCACCAGGCTGCCGATGCGCGGGTCGTCCTGCAGCGTGAGCAGCAGCTCGCCGATCAGGCCGGGCTGGCGCACGCCGAGGGTGGTGTAGTCCAGCGGGTTCTCGGCCCGCGCGTAGGACGGCAGCATGGCCTCCAGGCGCTCCACGATGGGCGCTGTCAGCGCCGGCAGCGGCAGGCCCAGGTCCTCGGCGAAATCGAGGGCGATGTTCTTCATCGCGCCCGAGCCCGTCATGAATGCGGTGCCACCGGCCGGCGGCGCGGGATGGCGCAGCAGCACGGCGCTGGTGTCCAGCAATTCGTCGAGGGAGTCGACCACCACCACCGCCTCGCGCCGCAGCAGGGCGCAGGCCGTGGCGTGGTCGCCAGCCAGCGCGCCGGTGTGCGACTGCGCCGCCTCGCGCGCCCGGGCGCTGCGGCCCGGCATCAGCAGCACCACCGGCTTGCCCAGCTCGCGGGCGCGGCGCGCCAGTTGCAGGAACTGGCGCGGCCGGCGCAGCTGCTCGGCGTAGACCGTGACCACGCGGGTCTGCGGATCTTCCAGGTAGTGGGCGAGGGCGTCTTCCACGCAGACGGCGATCTCGTTGCCGGTGGAAAACACGCAGGTGACCGGCACGCCGCGCGCGAGCAGGGCGTCGCGCAGGTTGGCGGCCATGAAGCCGCTCTGCGCCACGATGCCCACGCCCGGCCGCTCCTCACGGGCACGCGCGGCCAGCGGCTCGAAGGTGAGCGGCACGCCGTCGGCCAGGTTGGTGAACCCCATGCAGTTGGGGCCCACCAGCACCAGGCCGGCATCACGCGCGACCTGGGCCAGCTGCTGCTGGCGCACCTGGCCCTCGGGGCCGGCCTCGGCGTAGCCGGAGGCGAACAGCACCGCCGCGTGGCAGCGGCGCGCGGCCAGCGACTTCACGGCGTCGAGCACGCCGGCCTCGGGGATGGCCAGCACCGCCAGGTCCACCCCCTCGGGCAATTCGTCCACGTTGCGCAGGCAGGGGCGGCCGTTCAGCTCGGCGCTGCTGCGGCTGATCAGGTGGAGCTGGCCGTCCCAGCCGAATCGTTCGAGGTTGCCTTGCACGAACCCGCCGAAGGAGCGCGGATCGGCCGAGGCGCCGACCACGGCGATCGAGCGCGGGCGAAGCACGTGGGCGAGGGAAATGGGGTTGGTATCCGAGGCGGCGGAATTCATGGAGGAAGACCTTCAGTGCATTTATCGGCGGCATTGTGGCATACACAAACTCGATTGCAATATGCCAGAGGGGAAAGTTTGTAGCTCGACAGCTTGCTAGCGTGGCCAAGCCAAGCCGGGCCGTGCGTCTGGCCGCCCGGCTGCACACGGGTTCTCTCGGGAGGGAGGGCGACCCGGCTACCATCGGCCGACTGCTGCAGCCGGCAGTGCATGAAATGGCATTCAAGAAGATTGTTCTTGCATGCCACAGAAACTTAGAGGTATATTTGCCATGCCCATGGAACACACCATCGACCACGAACCCGCCCTCGATCCCGAGCTCGCCTCGGCCGACGACTCACGCCCGCGCGGGGGCCGCGCCACGGAGATCCGTGCCGCGCTGCAGGAGGAGATCGAGGCGGGCAAGCTGCCCCCGGGCAGCCCGCTGGACGAGCGCGCCTTGGCCGTGCGCTTCCAGGTCTCCCGCACCCCCGTGCGCGAGGCCCTGCAGCAGCTGGCCGCCCGCAACCTGGTGCGCATCGCGCCGCGCCAGGGGGTCACCGTGGCCCGGCTGTCCATCAGCCAGGTGCGGGCCATCATGGAAGGCATCGGCGAGCTGGAGGCCACCTGCGCCAAGCTGGCCGCGCGCCGGGTCGACGACCCGCTGCGCCGCCGCATCGACGAGGCCCTGCAGGCCTGCCAGGACGCGGCCGTCGAAGGCGGCACCGAGGAGTACTCGGTGGCCAACGGCCAATTCCATGAAGTGATCTACGAGGGCAGCCGCAACACCTTCCTGGCGGGGCTGATCCGCGACGCGCGCCGGCAGATCCTGCGCTACCGCCTGCGCGACTTCATCAGCAAGGCGCAGATCAACCAGTCGCTGCAGGACCACCGAAAGATCGCCCGCGCCATCCAGGACGGCGACGAGGCCGCCGCCGGGCACCTGATGCTGCTGCACGTGCCCTCGGGCTCCACCGGTTTCTCGGAGTTCCTGGCGCGCATCCCGATGAGCCTGTTCGAGAACGAGCCGGACTGATCCCGGCCGTCGAAGGAGACACTCCCCATGACCCGATCCCCCCGCTCCATCGAGGTGCCCGGCGCCTCGCACAAGGCGCCCATCCCGGCCGCCGCCCGCGTGGGCCCGCTGCTGTGCACCTCGGCCATCGCCGGCAAAGACGCCCAGGGCGCGCTGCCGGCCGATGCGGGCGAGCAGGTGCGCAATGCCTTCGCCAACCTGCGCGCGGTGCTCGCCGCCGGGGGCGCCGGCCTGGAGCACGTGGCCAAGCTGTCCCTCGCGATCCGGGGCGACCCGGTGCGCGAGCCGATCAACGCCGAGTGGCTGGCCTGCTTCCCCGACCCGCACGACCGCCCCGCTCGCCACATCACCGTGGCCGACCTGCAGCACGGTATGTGGCTGCAGATCGAAGCCATCGCCTGGCTGGACTGACTTTCCCTCACCCGAACCGCACGCGCCGACCATGATCATCGACTCCCACGCCCACCTCGTCATGCCGCCCGAGAGCTTCCGCTTCATGGCGGAACTCATCGGAGGCCGGGCCAACCCGAACACGCTGCCCAAGATCCCGGAAGCGTCCGTTCGCAAGGCGGCCGAGGAACTGGTGCGCAGCATGGACAAGGTCGGCACCGACCTGCAGTTCATCTCGCCGCGCCCCTACCTGCAGATGCACTCCGTGAAGCCGGGCCGCGTGACCGAGCTGTGGTCCATCCACTGCAACGACCTGATCGCGCAGTTCGTGCAAATGTTTCCCGACCGCTTCCGCGGCGTGGCCGGCCTGCCGCAGTACATGGACGAACCGCTGGAGCAGCGCGCCATCCCCGAGCTGCGCCGCTGCGTCGAACAACTGGGCTTCGTCGGCTGCCTGATCAACCCCGACCCCACCGAAGGGCTGGGCGATCCGCCCGGGCTGGGCGAGCCCTACTGGCACCCGCTGTACCAGGCCATGACCGAGCTGGACGTGCCGGGCCTGATCCACTCCGCCGGCAGCTGCAGCGCGCGTGAGTCGTACACGCTGAAGTTCATCAACGAAGAGAGCATCGCCATCGTCTCGCTGCTGGGCGCCAAGACCTTCGATGCCTTTCCCAAGCTGAAGATCGTGGTGGCCCACGGCGGCGGCGCCATTCCCTACCAGATGGGGCGCTTCCGCGCCTGGAGCGTGCGCAAGGGCGAGAAGGAAACGTTCGACCAGCAACTGCGCAAGCTGTACTTCGATACCTGCAACTACAGCGGCGAATCCATCGAGCTGCTGTGCAAGGTGGCCGGCACCGACCGCGTGATGTTCGGCACCGAAAAGCCCGGCACCGGCAGCGCGCGTGACCCGCTCACCGACCGCGACTACGACGACATGAAGCCGGTGATCGAAGGCATCGAGTGGCTCACCGAGGCGCAGCGCCGCGACATCTTCGAATGCAACTGCCGCCGCGTGTACACGCGGGCGTTCGACAACTACACCGACCGCTGAAGGAAACAGCCATGGCCATGACCGCCGAAGACAACGAGCTGCTGACCCGCGTCGAGAACGGCGCGCCCATGGGCGAGATGATCCGCCGGCACTACTGGCTGCCGGCGGTGCCCTCGGTCAAGCTGGAGGCCGATGGCGCGCCGGTGCGGCTGCGCCTCTTGGGGCGCAACTTCGTCGCCTTCCGCGCCACCGACGGCCAGGTGGGCGTGCTTGACGAGCACTGCCCGCACCGCAAGGCCTCGCTGGCCCTGGCCCGCAACGAAGACAACGGCCTGCGCTGCATCTACCACGGCTGGAAGTTCAACGTGCGCGGCGAGGTGGTCGAGGCGCCCAACCACGCCGGCAGCCAGGAGCAGTTCTGCCAGCACGTGCGGGTGAACCGCTACACCACGGTGGATCGTGGCGGCATCGTCTGGGTCTGGCTGGGGCAGGGCGCCAAGGCGCCGCCGTTCCCCGAGCTGCCCTTCATCGACCTGCCGGCCTCGCAGCGCTCGGTGACCAGCGTCGAGGTGCCCACCAACTGGGTGCAGGGCGTCGAAGCTTCCATGGATTCGTCGCACGTGGGCGTGCTGCACGAGTCCACCACGCAGATCACCGCCGGCGGCGGCAACGAGCGCCTGCTGATGACGCGCGCCCTGGCGCCCAGGCTCGAGTTCGAGGACCGGCCCTACGGCTACCGCTACGCCGCGCTGCGCGCGCTGCCCGATGCCGACAAGGTGTACGCACGGGTCAACAATTTCGTCATGCCCTGGTACGGCATCATCTGCCCGCCGCATGCGCAAGGGCCCACCACGGTGTTCTTCTCCACCCCGGTGGACGACGTGACGCACCGCGCCTGGTTCGTGCAGTTCAACGCGCACGCCCCCCTGGGCATGACCATCATGTCGGCCTCGCCCGACGTCTGGAACTTCCCACCGCTGCCGCCCGGTGATGCCAGGGACAACTGGGGCCAGAACCGGGACCTCATGAAGCGGGGCCACAAGACCGGCTTTCCGCAGCACCTGGGCACCGAGGACTTCGCCATGTTCATCAGCCAGGGCCCCATCGTGGACCGCACCGACGAGCAGCTGTGCTCGGCCGACGGTGCCGTGCTGCGCGTGCGGGCCCAGCTGCTCAAGGCGGCGCGCGAATTCATGGCGGGACAGACGCCCACGGCGGCCGGCCACCCCGGACTCGATTACCGGCGCGTCCGATCGGTCGGGGGGGTGATCCCGGCCGGCAGCGACTGGCGCGCACTTGCCGACGCCTAGGGGCTGTTCACACGGCTTTCGCACACGTGAAAACAGTTTGAAAAGGCCCCTGATCCGTTCCATCGACCACCGCATGCCGGCGGCGCGCAGAACGCCGCGGCGTCGTCAATGACCCACCGGAGACAACGCATGAAACTCACCCGTCGCCAACTCCTGACCGCCAGCGCCGCCGGCGCCGCGGCGATCTCGCTGCCCCTGGGCGTGCACGCGCAAGGCAAGCCGGCCATCCGCGTGCTGATCGGCTTTCCGCCGGGTGGCGCCACCGACGCGATCGCGCGCGCCGTCGTCGAGCGCCTGCAGCCGCTCATGGGCCAGCCGGTGATCATCGAAAACAAGCCGGGCGCGGGCGGGCGCGTGGCGGCCGACCTGGTGCTGCAGGCTCCGGCCGACGGGCTCGCCTACATGGTCGCCCCCAACGCCACGCCCACCTTTCTCACGCTGGTGCCGGGGCACAACATCAAGTGGGACATCACCCGCGACTTCTCGCCCGTGGCCTCGCTGGCGACCTATCCGCTGGGCATGGGCGTGGCGCTCAACACCGGCGCCACCAACGCCCGCGAATTCGTCGAATGGGCGCGCAAGAACCCGGGCAAGTCCAGCTACGGCACGCCGGGCATGGGCGGGCAGAACGCCTTCCTGGGCGTGCAGCTGGCGCAGACCGCGCGCATCGAGCTGCCGGTGACGCCCTACAAGGGCTCGCCACCCATGGTCACCGACCTGGTCGGCGGCCACGTGCCCTCGGCCATCAGCCTGATGGACGGCCTGATGGCGCACCACCGCGCCGGCCGCATCCGCGTGATCGGCATCTTCACCAAGGAGCGCTCGCCGCTCATGCCCGACATCCCCACCTTCGCCGAGCAGGGCATCGACGTGACCTCGGGCGAGGGCTGGACCGGCATGTGGGCCAAGGCCGGCACGCCCCCGGCCGAGGTGCAGCGCATGCAGGCGGCGGTCAGGCAGGTGCTGGCCATGCCGGACGTGCGCGAGCTGATGACGCAGCGCCTGTGGGTCTACCCCACCTTCCGCGACGGCGCGCAGACCGATGCCGTGCAGCGCGCCGAGCTGGCGCACTGGGCGCCCATCATCAAGGCCTCGGGCTTCCGGGTGGAGTGAGGCGTGCTCACCGAGGAGAAGAACCGCCAGCTGACGCGCGTGGGACCGGGCACGCCCATGGGCGAGGTCCTGCGGCGCCACTGGCATCCGGTGGCGGGCGTGGACGAGTTGGCTCGCACCCCCGTCAAGCCGCTGCGGCTTCTCGGAGAGGACCTGGTCCTCTACCAGGACCTCGGCGGCCGCTACGGCCTGCTCGAACGCCACTGCGCCCACCGCGGCGCCGACCTGTCCCAGGGCTTCGTCGAAGGCGCGGGCCTGCGCTGCAACTACCACGGCTGGCAATACGACGCGCAGGGTGCCTGCCTGCACCAGCCCTACGAGGAGCAGGCCGACCCGTCCGCGCGCCTGAAGGCCAGGGTGCGGCTCAAGGCCTACCCGGTGCGCGCCCTGGCCGGCATGCTGTGGGCCTACCTCGGGCCGGCGCCCGCGCCGGAGCTGCCCGACTGGGAGGCCTTCCACTGGCGCAACGGCTTCGTGCAGGCGGTGTTCTCCGACGTGCCGTGCAACTGGCTGCAGTGCCAGGAAAACTCCGTCGACCCGGTGCATTTCGAGTGGATGCACGCCAACTGGAGCCGGCGGATGCGCGGGCACGAGGGCGGCTATGCGCCGCGCCACCTCAAGCTGGCTTTCGAGGAGTTCGAGCACGGGCTGGTCTACAAGCGCATCACCGAAGACAGCGACGAGACGCATCCGCTGTGGACCATCGGGCGGGTGTGCCTGTGGCCGCATGGTTTCTTCCTGGGCGACCATTTCGAGTGGCGCGTGCCGGTGGACGACGAGAACACGCTCAACGTCACCTGGTCCTTCATCCGCGTGCCGCGCGAGCGAGAGCCCTTCGTGCAGGATGCCATCCCCACCTGGGCCAGCCCGGTTCGCGATGCGTCGGGCCGGCTGATCGCCAGCCATGTGATCAACCAGGACATCTGCGCCTGGGTGGGTCAGGGGCGCATCGCCGACCGCACCGGCGAGACGCTGGGCGCCAGCGACGCGGGTGTGGCGATGCTGCGCCGGCGACTGTTCGCCGACATCGAGGCGGTGCAGGCCGGGCGCGATCCCAAGGGCGTGCTGCGCGACCCCGAACGCAGCCGGCGCATCGTGTTGCCCAGCGATTCACGCGAGTTCTTCCTCGAAGGCCTGCCGCTCGCCGCGTACCGACGGCATCCCAAGTGGGCGCGGCTGCTGACGCACTTCACCTTCCACGCCGGCCAACCCGAATGGGTGCGCGAGGCGCACGAGCAGGCCATCGGCGTGGCCATCGAGCCGCTGGAGATGCTCGACCTTTGACGCGCGGCGTGTCGGCCTCTTCACCTTCATCCATCCACCGGACCTTTTCATGAGCCTCGTGAGCTACGAACTCGACGGCGCCGTGGCGCTGATCGGGCTGAACCGCCCCGACAAGCGCAACGCCATCGACGATGCCCTGATCGACGACCTGCGTGCCGCCGTGCTGCGCGCGCACGAAGAGGCCGACGTGGCCGTGCTGTTCGGCCATGGCACCAACTTCTGCGCCGGCCTGGACCTGGCCGAGGCGCTGGCCCGCGCCACCGGGCAGATCAAGCCGCCGCGCAAGCGCCGCCGCCACAACTGGCACGAGGTCTTCGACCTGATCGCGCGCGGCCCCATTCCCTTCGTGGCGGCGCTGCACGGCGCAGTGGTGGGAGGCGGGCTGGAGCTGGCCATGGCGGCGCATGTGCGCGTGTGCGACGAGTCGGCCCTGTTCGGCCTGCCCGAGGGGCAGCGCGGCATCTTTGTCGGCGGCGGCGGCACCGTGCGCATCCAGCGCGTGGTGGGCACGACGGTGATGATGGACATGATGCTCACCGGCCGACTGCTCGACCCGGCCGAGGCGCTGCAGGAACACATCGTGCGCTACACCGTGCCCGGGGGCCAGGCCCTCGCCAAGGCGCGCGAGCTGGCGGCGCGCATCGGCCGCAACAGTGTCGAGACCAACTGGATGATCATCAACGTGCTGCCGCGCGTGAACGACCTGTCGCACGACGACGGCCTGTTCATGGAGCAGCTCAACTCGGCCCGCGCCCGCCCGCCCGAGGCCGAGCAGCGGCTGCGCGAATTCGTGGACGGCAAGGCCCGCCGCCTGCAGGACAACCAGCCATGAGCGACCTCTTCAACGTCGGCGACGAGGAGCGCGCCCGCGCCTTCGAGCATGCCCGCCGCGCCGCCGCCGGGGCCGCCCGCATCCCCGATGTCCCCGCTTCCACGCCCCTGCGCCCGGTGCGGCGCGCGGCGGTCATCGGCGCCGGCACCATGGGCGGCGGCATCGCCATGGCGCTGGCGGCCATCGGCATCCCGGTGCGCCTGGTCGATGCCAGCGCCGAAGGCCTGGAGCGCGGCCTGGCGCGCGTGAGGGAGAACTACGCGGGCAGCGTGTCGCGTGGCAAGCTGGGTGCCGACGACATGCAGGCGCGGCTCGCGCTCATCGAAGGCTCGCTCGCGATCGCCGACGTGGGCGACGCCGACCTGGTCGTCGAGGCCGTGTTCGAAGACCTGGGCCTCAAGCAGGACCTGTTCCGCCAGATCGACGCGGCGGCCCGCCCCGGCGCCATCCTGGCCACCAACACCTCGGGCCTGGACATCGACCAGATTGCCGGAGTGACGCAGCGGCCCCAGGACGTGGTCGGGGCGCACTTCTTCAGCCCGGCCCACGTGATGAAGCTGCTGGAGGTGGTGCGCGCCAGCCGCACCGCCCCCGACGTCATCGCCACCCTGATGGACCTGGGCCGGCGCATGGGCAAGATCGCGGTGCTGGCGCGCATCTGGCCGGGCTTCATCGGCAACGCGCTCTTTCGCAACTACACGCGCGAGGCGCACTTCCTGGTGGAAGACGGCGCGCTGCCGCACGAGGTGGACGCCGCGCTCAGGCGCTTCGGCTTCGCCATGGGCATCTTCGCGGTGCACGACATGGCCGGCAACGACGTCGGCTGGCAGACCCGCAAGGCGCAGATGGCCACCCGCCCCACCGACAGGCGCTGGAACGACCTGATCCTGAAACTGTGCGAACAGGGCCGTCTGGGGCAGAAGGTGGGCAAGGGCTGGTACCGCTATGAACGCGGCGACCGCACGCCGCATCGCGACCCGGAGCTGGACGCCTTCATCTTGGAGGAATCGAAGCGCATGGGCATCGAGCGCCGTCCGATCAGCGACGAGGAGATCATCAAGCGCTGCGTCTGGGGCATGGTCAACGAGGGCGCGCGCCTGCTGGAGCACGGCATCGCGCTGCGGGCCAGCGACATCGACATCACCTATCTCACCGGCTATGGCTTTCCGGCGCAGCACGGCGGGCCGATGTTCCTGGCCGACCGCATCGGCCTGCCCGAAGTCCTGGCCGACATCCGCCGCCTGCACGAGGAATACGGCTACTGGTGGCAACCCGCGCCGCTGCTGGAGCAGCTGGTTCGCGAAGGGCGGCGCTTCGCCGACCTCGACCGATAGGAGCGGCCATGGATCTGGGCATCCGCGGCCGCAAGGCCATCGTCTGTGCGTCGTCGCAGGGACTGGGTTACGCCTGCGCGCTGGCCCTGGCTGAAGAGGGTTGCGAGGTGGTCATCAACGGCCGCCAGGAAGGCAAGCTCCAGGCTGCCGCGCAGGCGCTGCGCGAGGCCACCGGCGCGCGCATCACGCCGGTGGCCGCCGACATCAGCACCGACGCCGGGCGCGGCGCCCTGCTCGCGGCCTGCCCCGCGCCGGACATCCTGGTGAACAACAACGCCGGCCCTCCGCCCGGCCAGCTGGCCGACTGGGACCATGCGACCTGGATCGCCGCGCTGGAGAACAACCTGCTGGCCGGCGCCCTGTTGATCCGCGAGGTGCTGCCCGGCATGCGCGAACGGCGCTTTGGCCGTGTCGTCAACATCACCTCGGCCATGGTGAAGCAGCCGCACGCGGCCATGGGCCTGTCCACTGCCGCGCGTGCCGCGCTCACCGCGTTCACGCGGTCCCTGGCGGGCCAGGCCATCGTGGACAACGTGACCATGAACAACCTGCTGCCCGAGCGCTTCGACACGCCGCGCCAGGAGTTCATGGCGCAGCGGATGATGCGCGAGCAGGGCATCACGCGCGAGCAGGCCCGCCAGCAGATCGCCGACACCTTGCCTGCGCGTCGCTTCGGAGATCCCGCCGAGTTCGGCGCGGCCTGCGCCTTCCTGTGCGGCGCGCGCTCGGGCTTCATGACGGGGCAGAACCTGCAGCTCGATGGCGGGAGTTACGCCGGGCTGGTGTGAGGGTGGCGCGGAAGTCGCCAACGCGAGGACGCACCAGCTCCGGAGCGGTGAAATGGGCGAGTGAAAGCAGGGCCGATCCGACTCCGTTCACCCTGGCTCGTCGAAGGGCCCTTCATACGGTGCAGGCTTCGACGAGCTCAGCCCGAACGGGAGTGGTGTTCGTCGAAGGGCCCCTGATACGGTGCAGGCTTCGACGAGCTCAGCCCGAACGGGTGTGGTGTTCGAAAGGCTGCTCGGTGAGAGCATGGCATTCCGTTCCCCCTGAGCCCTTCGACAATGCTCAGGACAGGCTCGTCGAAGGGCCCGCCGCGCGGTGCAGGCTTCGACGAGCTCAGCCCGAACGGAAGTGGTGTTCGGAAAGCTGCTCGGTCAGAGCCCGAACCGGATTCGGTGGGTCTTCGTAGGGCTGCCTGTTCAGCGAGGGTTCGAGCCCGCCGGAAGCTGGACTCCGGATCCCGCTCACGCGCATTCGCTACGCTCCGGGCTTCCACAACTCCTGGACGTCAGCCGTGGCCCTGACCCTCTACTATCACCCGCTGTCTTCCTGCTGCTGGAAGGTGCTCATCGCGCTCGACGAGATGGGCATCGCGTTCGAGCCGCGCCAGGTGAACTTCGGCGATGCGGCCGAACGCGAGCGCTTCCTCGCCCTGTGGCCCACCGGCAAGATCCCGCTGCTGGTGGACGGCGGCCAGATCGTTCCGGAAACCAGCATCATCATCGAGCACCTGTCGCAGCAGCACGCCGCACCGGAGCGTTCGCTGCTGCCCCCCGCGGCCGACGGCGCGCTGGAAACGCGCCTCATGGATCGCGTCTTCGACCTGTACGTCATGGCGCCCATGCAGGCCATCGTGGCCGACCGGCTGCGTGAGCCGGACGACCGGGACGCGATGTCGGTGAACAAGGCGCGCGAGACGCTGGCCATGGCCTACGGACTCCTCGATGGCCGGCTCGGCCATCGAACCTGGTCGGCGGGCGAACGATTCAGCCTGGCCGACTGCGCGGCGGCACCCGCGCTGTTCTACGCCGCAACCCTGGTGCCGGTGCCGCCGGCGCATCGCCGGCTCTCCAGCTATACAGACCGCCTGCTGCAGCGGCCCTCGGTGGACCGGGTGCTTGAGCAGGCGCGGCCCTTCTTTCCCTACTACCCGTTTCACGAAGCGCTGCCGGCGCGCTTCCGTCCGGCCGCGGATCACTGAGTTGCCGGGCAATACGGCACAGGCACCGCAAGCCACGGCGGCCTCGGCACCCTCCAGTACGATGGCTGCGAATGGAGTCCACGTGAACCTGAACCTGTCGCTACTCGCCGTCCTGCAAGGCCTGTTCCTCACCAACAACGTCGTCTTCATCGCCATCAACGGCCTGGTCGGCCTGATGCTGGCGCCGTATGGCTGGATGGCGACGCTGCCGGTCATGGGCTATGTCCTCGGCGCCGCGCTGTTCACCGCGCCGGTCGCCTGGGCGCAGCGCTGGCTGGGCCGCAAGAGCGGGTTCGCGCTCGGGCTGGTGATGGCCATCGTCTCGGCGCTGCTTTGCGCAGCCGCGGTGTATGTCGGCAGCTTCTGGCTGCTGTGCGCGGCGACGATGCTGGCCGGCTACTACTCGGCCAACGGGCAGCTGTACCGGTTCGCAGCCGGCGAGTTGTCCACGCCCGCCTTTCGCGACAAGGCCGTGTCCCTGGTCATGGCCGGCGGCCTGATCGGCGCCGTGATCGGCCCCAACCTGGCGGCACGCACCAAGGACCTGGCGGGCGCGCCTTTCGCGGGGGCGTACCTGGCGCTGGCGGTGGTGGCGGGCTTCGCCCTGCTGCTGCTGGCGGGCTTGCGGTTTCCGCACATCCCCGAGGCGGCGGCTGCCTCGACCGGCCGGCCGCTGGCCGAGATCCTGCGACGGCCCGTGTTCATCATCGCCGCCGGAGCCGGGGCCCTGAGCTACGGCGTCATGAACCTGCTCATGGCGGCCACGCCCCTGGCCATGCAGCATGTCGGGCTGCCGTTCTCCGATGCGGCCTGGGTGCTGGAGTGGCACGTGATCGGCATGTTCGCGCCCGGCTTCTTCACCGGCTCGCTGATCCAGCGCTTCGGCCCACTGGCCGTGATGGCGGCGGGCGCGGCGCTCAACTTCGTGTGCGTGGGCATCGCCCTGTCGGGCGTCGATCTCCATCACTTCACGCTGGCCCTGTTCATCCTGGGCGTCGGCTGGAACTTCCTCTTCACCGCCAGCACGACGCTGTCATTCAGCGCCTACGCGGCCGACGAGAAGGACCGCGCCCAGGGCGCGTTGAACTTCCTGCTCTTTGCGGTGATGGCGCTCAGTTCGTTTTCGTCCGGCGTCCTGGTGACCACGCAGGGATGGAGCCTGCTGAATGTCGGCTCCCTGTTCCCGTTGCTGCTGATCGTCGCGGGCCTGGCCTGGCTGTCGCGGCTCGGGGGCCGGGGCGCGGTCGCGAGCGCCGGTCGCGGCTGACGCGACCGGGTCGCCGCCTCGACGCCTGCCCGGGACTACGGGAGGGGGCGTTCCACCACGAGCGCCATCGCGGCAATCCGTTCGACATTCGCATAGGCGGGCTCGGCCAGCTCCTCGCCAAATACATCGGGATCGATTTCGCGATACCGGCAAGGCCATCCGCACGCCGTCAGTTCATCGTGCAGCGCGGCCCACAACGGGTCGGCGCCGGCGGACATGGGCACGCCCGTGTACAGGACGAGCCGGCCACCGGGCGCAAGCCGGCCCAGCCCTTCGTGGACGATGCGCACCGAGAGCGCCTCGCCCCAGCGGCCGCCGCCGTGGCGGTAGGTGCGGCCTGCGCGGTCGTTCAGATAGGGCGGGTTGGCCGCGATCAGGTCGAACGTGCCGGCGGTGCTGGCGAACAGGTCGCTTTGGACGAAGGAGACTCCGCTCGCCCCAGCCAGCTCTGCGTTCGCCCGTGCGAAGCTCAGCGCGCGGGTGTTGATGTCGGCCAGCACCGTGGAAGTCGGCGGGCGGGCGTGCCGGGATGCCAACAGTCCGCCGGCCCCTGCGCCACAGCCCACGTCGAGAATGCGCGCCCCTGGTGCCAGCGGCTTGCGCGCGAGTTCCTGCGCGATCAGCGTCGCGAAGCGGTGGGTGTCGGGGCCGAAGAACACGGCGTCCTCGGCCGTGGTGGGATACGCGGAGTGCGCGAACAGCATTCCCTCCAGCGAAGAGAAGCGGATCTCGCTGCGCAGGAGACCACCCTCCAGGGGAGCGAGCAGGCCGACCGCTTGCAAGGTGGCCGTGAGCGGGTCCGGCAGCAGGGAGGGCTCGAACGACCGGCTCCAGCCGAAGACGTCGCGAAGGCGGGCTGCGAGTTGCGCGCCGGGCCGCGCATTGACGCGGCCGTGCGTGGCAGGCGTGACGGCGGTGAAGTGGTAATCGTGCTCACGCAACCAGCGCCCCGCAACCACCAGAGCCTGCACGAGCGCGCGGTCGTGCACGGTCGCCCGGCCTATTTCGCCGCCTTGCCCATCTTGCCCTGCAGGACCGCCACCAGATGCTGCTTGGCCTCGGCCAGCTGGGCCTTGTCGGCGTCATGCACCTTGCGGAAGAAGGCTGCGCATTCAGGCGAGTTGGCCGCTTCGGCGTCCTTGATGTACTGGTCGTAGGCCATCAGGGCCTGGGCCTTGTTCTGGATGAGGGTGATCCAGTCATAAGCCAGGTCACTGAGCGGGTGGGGATCGGAGGATTTCTCTTGCATGGCTGGCCTCGTGAGGTGGTGGCGGTCCACCTTAAGGCAATCGCGTCGATCGCGGTGAGGGTCGTTACCGTCTGCACGCCGGGGGCGGGATGCGCCGCGCGGCCGTGCTGCCCCGCATGCGCGAGGGACCGCCGCATCATTTCACCAGCGCCCGCTTCGCCTCGATCCCGCTCAGCGTGGCTGCATAGGTCGAGCTGCGCGGGCCGCCAATGGCGACGGCGCGCCGGGCGGCCCGCGCCGCTTCATCGGGTTCACCGAGTTCGGAAAGCACCTGGCCGAGGTTGTTCCACGCGTCCCCCGAGCCGGGATGGGCGAGGGCCGCCTGCTGGTAGTGGTCGCGTGCTCGTGCGAGCTGGCGCTGGCGGTACGCGGCATTGCCCAGCGCCAGGCGGGCGAAGAGGTTGCCGGGCCAGGCAGCCAGCGCCGCCTCGTAGGCGCGCGGGCCCGACACGGGAGACACCCGCTCGAAGTCCGCCGCAGCCGCGACATACGCCGACTCCCTGGCCGTGGCGGGCAGGCGGTCGGGCGGCAGCGCCACGAAAGCCCAACGCTCCCCCTTGGCCCAGCTGCGGTCGAACTGGTCGAACGGCATGACCAGGCGACGCACGGTGCCCGAGCGCAGCGTGATCGTTCGCTGGCCGAGGTCGTAGCCCACGACCACCGCGTAATGCCACTGTGATCGCACCAGCCAACCCACGTCCTGCAGCACGACCACGGGATGCCCGGCCGCCACCTCGCGCAGCAGTTCGGCGAGCTCTCCGCGCAGCACGTAAGGCACGGCGCCCGCGCGCCTCGATGCGCCCAGCATCTCAGGCTGCAGACTCCCCTGGCGTTGCGGCACGTAAACCTGCTCGACCAATTGAGCCGGCGTGCGAGCGATGCCCGCGCTGTGCAGCACGGTGGCCAATGCAGCGGGACCGCACTGGTAATCCTCCTGCGGGAAGAACGACACCTCGGTCAGTTCGACCTGCCGGGCGAGCGAAGCCGGAAGGCCGCTGCCGACCTGCGGCCCGGTGATCGAGGCGCATCCCGCAAGGCCCCACAGGGCGATGCCCAGCAGGAGTCGCCGGCGCGCCGGCATCGACGCAAGCACGCCCTTCAGAGCAGCACCAGCACCAGCAGGGCCACCAGCCCGATGAGGATCCAGTCCTGCGTGCTGAGGGCTCCACCGGCGGGCATGGTGTCGATGCGCTCGGCCAGTGCGTGGACTTCCGCCTCGCTCAGCGATGCCACGCGGTCACCGGCGACGAGTCCGCTGACACCCATGGCCTGCAGCCGTTCCTTGACGTTGGCGCGGTCCATGAAGGCCTGGACCTTGGCCCGATCGACCTCGACCTGGCTCGGAGCGGCCAAGGCGTCGGTATCGACGATCTCACCGTGGGCGAGCGGAACCTGTGACGACAGGACCGCTGCAAGAACGACCGCGAATCCTCGGGACACGTGACGGGCTGTTTGCATGGCTGGATCTCCAGAAAGGAAGAAACCATCCTAGGGACCGCCAGCGTCGCCTGCTCAGGTGGCGCGCGTAACAGCTGCCGCAACTTGCAGCACGACCGGATGGCGCGCCGCTTGCCGAGGGCCTACTTCGCGGGACTCTTCTTCGACGACTTGCGGGCAGCCTCCTGCGCGGCGGCCAGTTCCGCGTGCTTCTCGGCCCGTGATCGGCGCGACTTCGGCTTCTTCGTCTCGCCATGGCCCTGCGCGTCCTTGCTGGCCTGCGGCTTGTCCTTGGCCTGCGAACGGTGCGTGCGCACCAGGCGGTCCACGGCGCTGGGAGAAGGCTGCAGCGCGCGCTCCTTGCGCTGGTCCCGTTCCTCCTTCAATCGACGGCGTTCCTCGAGGAGGGCTCGCTCGTCGTCGGAAGGCTCCTGGTCGGAGCCGCGGCTCATCATGGCGCGATGCAGCGCCTGGCCGTTCTGCGCGAGCCGCTTGGTGGATGAGGCAGTACGAATGGGCATGTCTCGTTCTCCGTGAATCGAGGGGAAGGCCACTGTAGGTCAACCCGGCCCCCGATGGGTGCCCTCAATCCACCGAACCGCTGCGCAGCCGCAGCGCGTTGGCAATGACGCTGACCGAGGAAAGCGCCATGGCCGCCGCGGCCACGACCGGCGAGAGCAGCAGGCCGAAGAACGGGTAGAGCACGCCCGCGGCCAAGGGGATGCCGGCCACGTTGTACGCGAAGGACAGGAAGAGGTTCTGGCGGATGTTCTTCATGGTCGCGCGGGACAGCCGCCGGGCGCGCACGATGCCCATCAGGTCGCCCTTGAGCAGGGTGATGCCGGCGCTCTCCATGGCCACGTCGGTCCCCGTGCCCATCGCGATCCCGACGTCGGCCGCGGCGAGGGCTGGCGCGTCATTGACCCCGTCACCCGCCATCGCGACCACGCGGCCTTGCTGGCGCAGTTTCTGCACGATGGCGGCCTTGTCCTCGGGGAAGACCTCCGCCACCACCTCGTCGATGCCCAGCTCCTGGCCCACCGCTTGCGCCGTCGTCCTTCCGTCACCGGTGAGCATGACGATGCGCACGCCCGCGGCACGCAAGCCTTCGAGCGCCGCCGGGGTGCTCGGCTTGATGGGATCGGCGATCGCGGCGAACCCGGCGAGCCGGCCATCCATGGCGACGAAGATGACCGTCGCCGACTTCGCGCGCTGCCGCTCCGCTGCCTCGTGCAGCGGTGCGACATCCACTCCATGCTCGGCGAGGAACTTGGCCGCGCCGCTCACCAGGTTCACGCCCGCCACCTGGCCGACGACGCCCTTGCCGACCGGGGAATCGAAGCCGCTGACCTGCGCGAGCTGGAGCTTGCGCGCCTGCGCCTGGGCGACCACCGCCATCGCCAGCGGGTGTTCGCTGGCGCGTTCGACGCTCGCAAGCTTCTGGAGCACCTCGTCGGCCTCGAACCCCTGGGCTGCCTCGACGTGGACCACCTGCGGCCGCCCTTCGGTCAGGGTGCCGGTCTTGTCGACGACCACCGTATCGACCTTCTCCATGCGCTCGAGCGCTTCGGCGTCGCGGATCAGCACCCCGTGCTGGGCGCCGCGGCCGACGCCCACCATGATGGACATGGGCGTGGCCAGCCCGAGTGCGCAAGGGCACGCGATGATCAGGACCGCCACCGACGCGATCAGCGCATACGAGAACGCCGGGCTCGGCCCCCACGCCAGCCACGCCGCGAATGTGAGCGCAGCCACCAGCAGGACCGCCGGAACGAACCAGGCCGCCACCTGGTCGGCCATGCGCTGGATCGGCGCGCGGCTGCGCTGCGCGGCCGCCACCAGGTGCACGATCTGGGACAGCAGGGTGTCGGCGCCCACCTTCTCGGCCCGCATCACGAACCCGCCGGTCTGGTTGAGGGTGCCGGCAGTGAGTTTGGAGCCCGGCGCCTTGACCGCCGGCATCGGCTCGCCCGTGACCATCGACTCGTCCACCGTTCCCTTGCCCTCGACCAGTTCGCCGTCGACGGGCACCTTCTCCCCCGGCCGCACGCGCAGCAGCTCGCCCGGTGCGATGGTGTCGATCTGCACCGTCTCATCCGAGCCGTCGGGCCGCACGCGAAGAGCCGTCTTGGGCGCGAGGTCCAGCAGGGCCTTGATGGCGCCCGAGGTCTTCTCCCTCGCGCGCAGCTCCAGCACCTGGCCCAGCAGCACCAGCACCGTGATGACGGCGGCGGCCTCGAAGTAGATGGCGACCGCGCCGCCGTGCCCCCGCAGCTCCGCGGGGAAGAGGCCGGGCGCGAGGGTGCCCACCATGCTGTACAGCCAGGCTGCGCCCGTGCCCAGCGCGATGAGGGTGAACATGTTCAGGCTGCGGTTCTTCACCGAGGCCCAGCCTCGCGCGAAGAACGGCCAGCCCGCCCACAGGACGACCGGTGTCGCGAAGATCATCTGGACCCAGTTGGAGGCCTGCGCCCCCACCAGGTGGCCGATGTCGACCAGGTGCCCGCCCATCTCGAGGATGAACACCGGCAAGGTCAGCACCAGTCCGATCCAGAAGCGGCGGGTCATGTCCCGCAGCTCGGGGCTTTCGCCGGTGTCGCCGGTCGCGATGACCGGCTCCAGCGCCATGCCGCAGATGGGGCAACTCCCGGGCCCCATCTGGCGGATCTGCGGGTGCATCGGGCACGTGTACTCGATGCCTTGGTCGTGGGGCCCCACGGGTGGCTGGGCCTTGGGAGCAGCGCGGCCGTGGTGGTGGTGGTGCGGCGGGCTGGCGCCGCCGTGGTTCATGCCCGGCTCGTGGCTGGCATGCCCATGAAGCGGATGTTCGTGCGGTCCGGTCCCGTGCTCTTCGAGTGACGAGTCTTTCCATTGCATGGCGTGCTCCTGATGGTTCCGATTGTCGGGACGTCCGCACGACGCGGCGGGACGCCCGCAGGGCAGGATCAACCTTCCCATGATGGCAATGTCAAGCGGCCCCTGCTTCTTTCCTGGGGTCTCCCGCTTCGTCGCCGCCCATCGTCGTGGCGGCTCGTCCGCTCCACAGCCACCGCCCCGACGAGCGCCTGCGAGCTCGGCCGTGCCGAGGCCAGGAGGTTTACATCGAGAAGCAATCGGCCGTGCCAGGGGGCCGGATCATCTGGCCGCAGTCCGGATGGCGAGTCACTCGACCGCATCCGGTGTCCATCACTCTTATAGGAGGTTTGCAATGAAGCTAAAACCCACCGCCTTCGTCGTGTCCGCAATGCTTGCCGCCGGCATGGCCGCGGCGCAAACCGGCAGCAGTGGCGCCGGCTCCTCAGCAGCTGGGCAAGGCACGACGGTCGTTCCGGTGGTGCCCGTGGTGCCGGTGGTGCCGGTTGCTCCTGGGGACAGCAAGTCGGCAGCAGACAGCAAGGCGCCTGGCACCCACACCTCGGGCGCCGGTGCCAGCAGCGGCTCCGCCGCCGGGGCGGCGCCCGGGGCACCGCTCACGGCCGCTCAGCAGCAGTCCGTCCAGAAGCTCCAGGAGGCCTCCAACCGGCTGCGCGAGTCCATCCAGGCGCTGAAGGACAAGAAAGGTGATGACCGCGAGAAGGCGATCAACCAGGCCCAGAGCGCACTCCAGCAAACCCAGCAGGCGATGCAAGCCCTGCCGAAAGAGATCCGCAACTCGCCCGGCATTTCGGACGCCGAGTACAGCGAATCGGTCAACAAGATGATGCAGGCCGCCGATTCCCTCCGGAAGTCGGTCCAGGCCATGGCGCAGATGCCCGCAGGTGAGCAGCGCAACAAGGCGATCCGCGAGGCCAACCAGGCCTTGATCGAGACGCAGTCGGCGATGGTGATGGCCTACTCGCCGGGTGACAGCTCCCGGATGGGCGCTGGTGCCGCCGATAAGAAGGACGCGAAGTAAGTCAACCGGCATCACTTCGGCGCAATCCCGGCGCTCACGCGCCGGGATTGCCGTGTCCGAAGGAGCGGCGGCCGGAGGGCGACTTCGTCGAAGCGCCATCGAGCAATGGTGGGGTGGTGGGTCCTGAAGGATTCGAACCTTCGACCTACGGATTAAGAGTCCGCTGCTCTACCAACTGAGCTAAGAACCCCCCGCTGGAAGCCTTGTGAAAGGCCTCGCGAAAACGGGCGCCATCATACCTCGCGGCGAGGTGCGTTTCCTCAGCCGCGGATCAGCGCGTCCGATGGGGCGGGGTGGTCCACGCGCTGGAATCCCACGGCCTCGCTGCGGGCCGCTGCGCGCAGCATGGCCGGCTCGGTGGAGCGGCGCCGGAGCGCCACCAGCATGGCCTTGCGGGCCGCGACGATGCGGTCGAGCACGGCGAGGAGTTTGTCGGGGACCGCTGGCTTGGCGAGGTAGCCGTCGGCAGCCGCGATGCGGCTGGCGGCGATGTCCTGCGGGCGCAAGTGGCCGGTGAAGATGATCACCGGCGGCTGGTATGGCGGCGCCTGCGCGCGCAGTTGTCTGCACAGGTCCAGACCGTTCACCTCGGCCAGGCGCAAGTCGAGAAGGACGGCATCGGGACGCATCTGCTGCGCCAGCTGCAGGGCCCGCTTGCCGTCATAGGCAACAGCGCTGCGGTGTCCCTCGACGTCGAGCAGGAGGGAGAGGATGTCGGCCTCTTCTCGATCTTCCTCGGCCACCAGAATGCGCATGCGCGGGCGGGTTGCTACAACCATTGAGGACCCTTCTTCATCGGGGGCCATCGTGACGGACGCAGGGCCCGAGGTCAATGCAAAGACCACCCCGCGACGGTTGGTCATCGCCGATGAAGATGCCTCCTCGACCGTGGCATGCGCGCGGCACCAGCGCAAGCTCGGCGCGGCCCTTGCAGGGGCGTTCGCGAAGACGTCATGGTTCCTTCTTGCAGGGGAAGGACGCAGCCAATGCCGCCGTCACCGTCATGCTGGCGTTCAGGTGCCGCACATCGGCCGCTTGCGACAGCTCGCGCGAGACGGTTTCGATCAATGGCCGCACGCCCACGCCCTCGGGCAAGCAGAACAGGATGCTGTCGCTGCCGTCCGCGACGCCCAGCACATAGCCCACGCCTCGGCTGTACGCGGAGGGGTTGGATGGATCGAGCAACATCTGCATCAGCTCATTGCCACTGACCAGGTGTGCGCTGGCCTGGCCGGCGCACAGCCCGAGCGCCAGCGCGAGCATTCGAATGTTCATGCGTGTTCCTTGTTGCCGGGATCGCGGCGGACTTTACTTCCCAGGCTCAACTCGGCCTGGTGCGCAAGAGGCTGAACACCGCCGCCATGGCCGAGAGCACGCTGGCGGCGGCCAGTGCGATGGCCGGTCCGGGTCCTGCCTTCACGCCGACGGCACTGAACACGAGGCCGGTCAGGATGGCGCCCAAGGACATGCCGGTCATGCGCGCCGTGCCCAGCATGCCGCCCGCCGCTCCCGAGCGATCGATGGGGGCGCTGGTCACGATGGTGTGGTTGTTCGGGCTCTGGAACAGCCCGAATCCCGCGCCGCACACCGCCAGGCGCCAGGCCACCTGCGTCGGAGCGGCCTGCGGATCGAGCAGGGCGAGCAGGGCCAGGCCGGTGGCCAGGGTCACCAGGCCAATGCCGCTCACCACGCCCGCGGGATGGCGGGTCATCAAGCGGGCGGACAGCGGGGCGAAGACGATGGTGGCAGCGGGCCAGGCGGTCAGCAGCGCGCCCGCGGCCAGGTGGCTGCGGCCCTGCGATTCCAGCAGCAGGAAGGGCAGGGCGACGAACGCGGACGTCTGCCCGGCAAAGGCGGCCACCGAGGTGCACATCGACAGCCTGAAGACGCGGATGCGCAGCAGGTCGACCGGCAGCAGCGGCAGCGCGAGCCGACGCTGCCGGCGCACGAAGACCGTGGCCACCACGGCGCCCGCCGCCAGCAAGGCGGCGCCCACGCCCTTGCCCGCCATCCCGTCGCCGGACCGGGTGCCGAGTTCGTAGGTGGCCAGGAACAGCAGGGCGAACATCAGCACGTTGAGCAGCACGTCGAGCATGGACAAATTTCCCTTGGCCGGTGGGTGCGTGTTCGCCGGCAGCGACTTCCACCCGAGCAGCAGCACCACCAGCCCGAGCGGCGCCTGGATCGCGAACAACCAATGCCACGGCGCGAACGCCAGGACCGCCGCCGCGATGCCCGGGCCGGCGACGGATGCCACGGCGATCACGACCGAGTTCAGGGCCATGGCCGCTCCCAGCCGCGACGCCGGGAAGCTGAGGCGGATGAGGGCCGCGTTGACCGCCATCATCCCCGCCGAGCCCAGGCCCTGGAAGGCTCGCGCGCCGACCAGCCACGGCAGCGAGGGCGCGGCCCAGCTCGCCACGCTGCCCACGGTGTACACGGCCACCCCCGCCAGGTAGACGCGCCGATAGCCGATGCGGTCGCCGATCTGCGCACAGGGCAGCAACAGGCACAGCGCCGCCAGCTGGTAGGCATTGACCACCCAGATGGTGGCGTGCGCATCGACCCGGAAATCGCGCGCGATGTCGGGCAGCGCCAGCATCAGCAGCGTCGAGTCGAGCACCGACAGGGCGATGCCGAGCGTGATGACGACCACTGCCGCCAGCTGCGCCTGCGGCTGCGGCGTCCGGGTGTCGGTGGGTGAAGGGGCGAGGTCGGGCATTCGCAGGCCAGTGTGTCGGCGCGCGCAAGCATGCCAGAGGTCGGACCTGCGCCCTGCGGATTCGGTCCGGGAAGCTCCCAGCTTGCCTGGAGCCCGATCGGCGTAGAGTGGCCGGATTGGCCAAGGGCACAAGCAAGGAGCACATCGGTATGCCATCGCGTCGACATTTCCTGGTGGCCACCGCCACCGCCACCGCCAGCTTCGGGTCCTTCGGCCAAAGTGGTGCGCCGCTGCGCCTGGTGTCCGGCTACGCGCCGGGTGGCGCCACCGACCGGGTCGCGCGGCTGGTCGGCGAGAAGCTGCAGGCCAAGCTCGGCACCACGGTGATCGTGGAGAACAAGACCGGCGCCGGCGGACGCCTGGCCGCCCAGCAGCTGAAGAACACGCCGGCCGGCCAGGACGTGCTCATGATCGCCAACCCCGCGGTCATGGTGGTGGCGCCCCTGGTCTTCGCGGACACCGGCTACGACGCCGAGCGCGACTTCAAGATCGTCTCGCACGTCAACGACTACGAGTTCGCGCTCAGCGTGCCGCAGTCGTTGCCCGTGCAGGACCTGCCGAAGCTGCTCGAGTGGCTGAAGGCCAACCCCGGCAAGGCGAATTTCGGCGTCCCAGCCACGGGCAGCCTGCCGCACTTCTTCGCGCTGATGCTGGGCGACCGGGCGAACACCAGGGCCGAAGTGGTGGGCTACAAGGGCTCGGCCCCCCTGATCGCGGATCTGATCGGTGGGCAGATCCCGGTGTCCATCGACACGTTCGACACGGTGCTGCCGCACCACGAAGGCGGCAAGCTCCGGATCCTGGCGGTGTCCGGTGCCAGGCGCTCACCGTTCGCACCGGCCATCCCCACCTTCAGGGAGGGCGGCGTCGACATCGTCGCCACGGGCTGGAACGCGTTCTTCGCGCCGGCCAGCATGCCCGCGGCGGAAGTCGACCGGCTGGCGCGCGCCATCAAGGACGTGATGGACGACCTCGACACGCAGAAGAAATTCACCGACGCCAGGCTCACGCCGGTGAGCGCCACCCGCGCGCAGAGCGAGGCCATGCTCAAGGCCTACCGCGAGCAGTGGGCTCCGGTGGTGAAGAAGTCCGGCTACAAGCCCTGAGAGGCGAAGCGACCCGCCGCCTCCGCGCCGGCACCGACCGGCGCTGTCGATTGCAGGCAGCCGATCAGGTCGTCGATGTCCAGCGGCTTGACGAAGTGGTAGTCGAAGCCGGCCTCCAGCGCACGTGCCTTGTCGGCGTACTGCCCCCATCCGGACAGCGCGATGAGGGTGAGCGCGCCTTTCGGTACGAGGGCGCGGATGGCGCGCGCGGCCTCGTAGCCGTTCATCACGGGCATGCCGATGTCCATCACCACGGCCTCGGGTTGCTTGTGCTTGACGGCGGCCAGGGCCTGGGCACCGTCGTGCGCCACCTCGACCGAGGCGCCCTGCAGCGTGAGCAGGGCGCCCAAGGTGCTGGCGGCGTCCACGTTGTCGTCCACCACCAGGATGCTGCGCTGGAGCGGGTTCGCGCCGGGACTGGCCACCGCCACCTGCGCCCCCGCTGCCTCCACCACGGCCGGCACGCTCAGCACGAACTCGCTGCCGCATCCGGGGCCGTCGCTGTGCGCGGTGACCGAGCCGCCGTGAAGTTGGGCGAAGGCGCGGGTGAGGTGCAGCCCCAGCCCCAGGCCCGTGGTCGGCTCACCCACCGTGCGTGACTGCGAGAACATGCTGAAGATGCGGCCGAGGAATTCCGCATCCAGGCCCTTGCCGTTGTCGCGCACCGCGAACTGCACCACCGGCGGCGCGACCTTGACCGACAAGGTGATCTCGCCGCGGGGTGGCGTGAACTTCGCGGCGTTCACCAGCAGGTTGGCCACGCATTGCACCAGGCGCACGTGATCGGCGTACAGGTCCACCGGCTCGGAGGGCACCTCGATCGAGAGGCGATGCGATTGGGCCGTGATGCCCGCCTGTGCGATCTCCACCGCGTGCTGGACCACCTTGTCCGCCCGGGTCATCGACCGCTGCAATTCGAGCTTGCCGTTGGTGACGCGCGCGATGTCGAGCAGGTCGTCCACCAGGCGCTTGAGATGGCTGACCTGGCGCTCCACGATGCCGGTGAGCTTGTCGGTCTGTGCCGAGGGATGCTGCCGCTGCAGCAGCGCCATCGCATGGCTGATCGGCGCGAGCGGGTTGCGCAGCTCATGGGCCAGCGCTGCCAGGAATTCGTCCTTGCGCTGGTTGAGCGCGCGCATCTCGTACTGGCGGTCGCGGGCGCGCAGGGCGGATCGCGCCGCGCTGATCAGCGCCATGGTGCGGACCGGCCGCTCGAGCAGGGTCACGTTGCCCAGCTTCTCGATGCCGCGCTGCGCCTCCAGTGAGTCCGCGCCGTGCTTGGCCAGCAGCAGGATGGGCAGGTCCGACCAGGCCGGTTGCTCCTGCAGGTAGTCCGACAGCGCGGCCACGGTCACGCCATTGAGCGTTTCTTCCCCGAGCATGAGCGCGCCAACGCCCAGGCGAAGCTGCTCGGCCAGCCGGATCGGGGTGTCGCAGTGGAGCGGATCGAGCCCGCCGGCGCGCAGCACTTTCTCCACCAGGATGACGTCGCGCCCAGGGCGCGAGTAAACGAGGATGCGGCGTTCCATCACGCCCTGAGATCAATGGCGGAGCCGCCCGTCAGCGACACGGGTACGCCGGTCAGAAGGCCGCGGTAGCCGCGCAGCACATCCCCGACTTCGATGCCCGTGGGAGTCAGCGAAAACGATCGGATGGTGCGTTCATGGGCGCTGCCACGCTTCTTGAAGACCGACACCGCCTGGCGAATGACGCCGTCGTCCTCGAAATATCGAAGCATCAGCACGTTGTCGGCGATGTAGCTGGCGTCCATCGCCGAGGACATCGCGCCGCCCAGCATCCCCTGCTGCACGCCCACCAGCACGGTCATCACCTGGTGCTGCCCGAGGTAGGTGAGCAACTCGTGCAGGTGCGTGGTGAGGAAGCGCTCGTCCGGCACGGCATTGAGGTAACCGTTGAGGCTGTCGATCACCACCACCTTCGCCCCCGCTTCCACGGCCTTGCACACGGCGGACGAGAACTGGCCGGGCGAGAGTTCGGCGGGATCCACCTGCTGCACGGTGAGGGAGCCGGCCTGGATCGCCGCGCGAATGGGCAGGTTCAGGCCGTCGCTGCGGTGGAGCATGTTGCTGGCCGATTCCTCGAACAGGAAGATGGCCGCGCGTTCACCCCGTGCGTTCGCGGCCGCCACGAACTGCGAGGCCAGCGAGGACTTGCCGGTGCCCGGTGGACCCACGATCAGCGTGCTGGTCCCCTGCTCGAGCCCGCCGCCGAGCAGCAGGTCGAGCTTGGGCAGGCCGGTGCTGCGCTGCTCGCGCCGGTTGATGCCGCGCGACTGCGCCGCCACCAGCCGGGGGTGGACCCAGAGGCCGCCACGCACCAGGTTGTAGTCGTGCATGCCGCCGAGGAAACTGCGGCCCCGGTACTTCACGATCCGGATGCGCCGTCGCTCCGCGCCATAGTCCTTGACCATGTGGTCGAGCTGGATCACCCCATGCGCGATGCTGCGCACCTGCAGGTCGCCCGAAGCCGAGGACGTGCGGTCGTCCAGCAGCAGCACGGTGCACTGGCGCTTGGAGAAGAACTGCTTCAGGGCCAGCACCTGGCGCCGGTAGCGCAATGGCGAATCGGCCAGCAGCTGCAGCTCGGACAGCGAGTCCAGCACCACGCGGGCAGGCTTGAGCTCTTCGACCACCCCGAGGATCAGCTTCAACGTGCTGGCCATCTCCACCTCCGAGGGGTGGAAGGTGGTGACCTGCTGCTCGGCGGCCAGCAGGTCTTCGGTCGGCAGGACTTCGTGGATATGGATGCCCGACACGTCGATCCCGTGCGAGGCGGCGACCGCCGTGAGCTCGTCATGGTTCTCGGCCAGGGTGATGTAGACCACCCGCTCGCCCGAGCGGGCGCCCTCGTTGAGGAACTGAAGCCCGGTCGTGGTCTTGCCGGTGCCGGGCTCGCCCTCCACCAGGTAGATGCGGTGCGGCGTGAGTCCGCCGCCCAGGATCACATCCAGTCCCGGGATGCCCGTGGACAGAAGGTCGGCTGGATCTTCAGCAGTCATGGCTTGCCTCCTTTGCGCGCCAGGTATGCATCGAGTGCCCGGGCTCCGCGTGGCTCGGCAGCGTCGCCGGCGCGCACCGCATCCACGGCCGGTGGGTAGGTCGTCATCCGCTGAGCATCGCAGAGCCAGCCGCGAGACCTTGTAGGCGCAGCGCGCGAATGCCTGTGAACCCGGCGGTTCCGGTGTCCGCCGGATCCCGGGTCGCTGTCACATACTCGGGGCATGCGCATGGTGAGCCCGGCCGCCGCCCAGGTGTTGGCCCATCCCGGTGCCTTCGTGCGCCGCGTCCTCAAGGGTTTCCAGGCCAACCAGGGCCTGTTGCTGGCGGGCGCGGTGGCCTACTACGCGCTGCTCTCGGTCGTGCCGCTGCTGCTGCTGGCGGTGATCGCGCTGTCGCACTGGGTCGATCCCGACCGGCTGCTCGAAACGCTGGGTCTTTACCTCGAATGGCTGATGCCGGGGCAGTCGGGCGCCATCGTCCCGGAACTGGCCCGCTTCGTCGAACACCGCGACGTGGTCGGCTGGTTCCTGCTGGCCACCATGCTGTTCTTCAGCTCCCTGGCCTTCACGGTGCTGGAGAAGGCGATGGCGGTGATCTTCCTGCACCGTTTCTCCATCCGCCGCCGGCATTTCCTGGTCTCGGCCGTGCTGCCCTACCTGTACGTGCTGTCGGTCGGCATCGGCCTGCTGGTGGTGACCTTCGTCTCGGGCGCCATCGAGGCCCTGGGGCAGCGCAGCATCAGCCTGGGTGGCCGCGAGTGGGAGCTCGAAGGCGCGGTCGGCACGCTGCTGTATCTCACGGGGCTGTTCGGCGAGGTGATCCTGCTGACCTCGATCTACCTGGTGATGCCGGTCGGCCGCCTGTCGTGGCGGCATGCGCTGATGGGCGGAGTCACGGCGGCCCTGCTGTGGGAGCTGACCCGGCGGGTGCTCGTCTGGTACTTCGGTACCTTGTCGCAGGTGAGCGTCGTGTACGGCTCGCTCACCACCGCCATCGTGGTGCTGCTGAGCCTGGAGCTGGCAGCCGGGCTGTTGCTGCTGGGCGCACAGGTGATCTCGGAGTACGAACGGATCGAACGCCACGAAGGTGCCACCGGCGCCCCGGTCCCCTGAGCCGTGACCGGCTTCGCGCCGGGGCTCTTTCAGTCGGCGGCGATGCCGAACTCCTTCACGATGCGGCCGTAGGTGTCGAACTCGCGCTGCGTCACTTCCCGGAAGGCATCGGCCGATCCGCCGACCGGCGCCTCGCGCATGCCGCGGATCCGATCCCGGACGTCCGGCATGTCCAGTACGGCGTTGATCTCCCGGTTCAGCCGATCGAGCACCGGGGCCGGTGTGCCCTTGGGCGCCAGCACGCCGTACCAGGTCTTGGTCTCCACGTTCGGAAAACCGAGTTCGGCCATGGACGGGACCTGGGGCGCCAGCGGCGAGCGCTCCTTCTGCACCACGGCGAGGGGGACCATCTTGCCGCTCTGGATGTGCGGCTCGACCGAGCCCAGCACGCCGAACAAGGTCTGCACGTGTCCACCGATCAGGTCGGTCATGGCCGGTGCCGAGCCCTTGTACGGCACGTGGTTCATGTCCACCTTGGCCGCCCGCTTGAACAGCTCGCCGGCGATGTGCATGGGCGAGCCGCTGCCGGGCGAGGCGTAGGTGATGCCCGGCTGCTGGCGGGCCTTGGCGGCGAGCTCCTGCGCGTTCTTCACGCCCAGTGAGGGCGTGGCCACCATGACCATGGTGCCGGTGGACAGCTGCACCACGGGCACGAGGTCCTTCACCATCGCCGCCTGCTCGGCGGCCGTCCCCTTGGACAGCACGTGCGGGGCGATGTAGACCGTGTTGGGGGCGACCAGGACCATGTGGCCATCGGCCGGCGCGCGGGCCACGGTACTCACCCCCACCACGCCGCTCGCGCCGACGCGGTTCTCGACCACGACCGGCTGGCCCAGGCGCGGCGCGAGCTTTTCGGCGACGGTGCGCGCGATGATGTCGGTGCCCGCGCCGGCCGGATAGCCCACCACGATGGTGACGGGTCGGGTGGGCCAGGCCTGCGCGAACACCGTGGCGCATGAAGCCAGCAGGGCGGCGGCTGTCAGCAGCTTGCGAGATCGGATGCGTGTCATATCGGCTCCATGGAAAGTCCGCGGTGTCACTGGACACCGCCCCGGAAGGGTTACGGGGCGGGCTCGAGGGCCCGCTCGATGTCGGGCGCGTGGTGCGACAGGATCAGCTCCTCGCTTTCAGCGGCGTAGAGCTGTTTCTGTTTCAGGTCCTCGGCCTCCGGCAGCGGCGCCGCGGGCCGTGTCAGGGCGTGACCGTAGGTCTTGACCGGCGCGCCGCGCCCATGCACCAGTCCCTTGGGTGTGCGGCCTTCGGCGACGGCTCGGATGCCCTCGCGCAACTGGCGGCGGAACATCACGATGCCCACGTCGGCCGCGGTGAGGTTCTCGTTCGCGGTGACCGCGATCCGGCCCTGGCTCACCCACGCGTCCCAGTCACCGGGGTTGCGGTGCCGCTCCTCGTAGCTGCGCTCGCCGGTCTGGCCGAAGGTGATGGTGGCCAGGTAATCGGCGCGCGCCTTCTCGCTCCAGGCGCGCGACAGGTGCAGCCAACCCATGTGCATCGCGTGGGTGTCGTCGTTCGGCACGATCCACGTCGACAGGCCCAGCCGATGGCTGGAGGGCAGCTGGCGGGCGTACTTCATCGGCCCCGCCTGCCGCTCGCCCGGCTTGCCCATCATGTTCTCGGGAATGGCATCACCCAGGCGGATGCCGTCGGGCACGCGGGCCATGTTGGGCAGGATCAGCTCGTTGACCCGGCAGTAATACAGGTCCTTCACGCGACGCACGCTGGTGGTGATCTGCCCGATGGGCGTCTCCTTCGCCTGGATCACCGGCAGGTCGTAGGCATAGTCGCCGAACTGCTGGATCCCGAACATCGAGTGCAGGAACGTCAGGTGGATCGGGTCCTGCGTGTTCTCGCGCAGCTGCACCCAGTTGCAGGGGTTGTGCCAGGCGAAGGGCAGGTACTCCTCCTCGTCGTGGTGCATGAAGTCGAACGAAGGAAACTCGGGCACCTCGTCCGGCGGGCCCATGTAGGCGAACACCAGGCCGCGGAACTCACGCGTGCGGTAGGCGCCGTGGTGCATGCGCCTGGCGGTGGCCCCCGGTGTCTTCTCGCCAGGCACGTCCAGGATGCCGCCGTCCACGTCGTAGTGCCAGCCGTGGTAGGCGCAGCGGATGCCATGGTCCACGACCAGCGCGAACTCCAGGGACATGCGGCGGTGGCTGCAGGAGCGCTCCAGCAGGCCCAGGCGCCCCATCCGGTCGCGGAACAGCACGAGTTCCTCGCCCAGGATGGTGATCGGCACCGGCAGGTCCTTCACCTCGGCGGCCAGCGCGACCGGGTGCCAGAAGCGGCGCAGGTATTCGCCGCAAGGGGTGCCGCGACCGACCTGGGTCAGTTCGAGGTCCGGCCGGGTGGCGGCTTTCCGGTCGTAGCCGCCATAGGGGCGGGTGGCATTGCGGACTTCCTGCGGGTCCATCGGTGCAGTCCTTTCCTGGGATCGAAACAGCGTCCCCGGTCCTGTGTCTTCGCCAACGCACGGCACTGGACAGGCGTGGCCATTGTGCAGTGACGAACCAAGGAGTTGGAAGGCCTGGACGGGTCCGCCGCCCGGCTGTGCAAGTGCCTTGAGCGGCCTTATGCCGGGGAGGCGCATCGTGCCAACAGGGAAAACCCGCGTCGCCGGCTGCCCATTACAAATCATATATTCCAGTCTCAAGCAACGGGCGGCGCGAAGTCCTGACGCGAGCCCGGCGGTTCGACCCCGGGCGACGTTTCGACGCACCGACGTGCCCATCCTCCACCTCTGAAAGGAAGTCGCGACATGAGATCCCTCCGTGCCAAGCTGGTCGTGCTGGCGTTGTCCGCACTGAGCATGGGCGCCGCCATGGCGCAGACCTGGTCGGCTTCGACCGTCCGCATCGTGGTGCCCTATCCGCCGGGCACCGAGCCGGATGTCCTGGCGCGCGACATGAGCGTGGGCCTGGGCAAGCTCAGCGGCAAGACCTTCGTCGTGGAGAACAGGCCGGGTGCCAACTCGATCATCGGCACCGATGCGGTCGCCAAGGGCGAGGGCGACGGCAGCGTGCTGTTGATGGTCGACCGCCTGGCGATCGTCACCAACCCGATGCTGTATTCGAAGATGCCTTACCGCTGGGAAGAGGCCCTCAAGCCGGTCAGCGACGTGGCCGCCGTGGGCCTGTACATCGGCGCGCGCGAGGGCGCGCCCTACCGGACCTTCGGCGAGTTCATCGCCTATGCCAAAGCCCATCCGAAGAAGGTGAACGTGGGCACGGGCGGCAACGGCCACGTGAGCCACATCGGCATGGAGATGCTGGCGCAGGCCCATGGCCTGTCCTTCAACTACGTGCCCTACAAGGGCCTGGCGCCGGCGATGCAGGGGATGCTCGGCGGCGAGGTGGACGTGGTGATGAGCGGTGGCCTGTCGCTCGGCGAGATCGCCAAGACCGGCAAGGTCCGCCTGCTCGTCGGCGGCGAGGGCAAGCGGGCCATGCTGCTGCCCGATGTGCCCACGCTCGCCGAGGCCGGCGGCAAGCCGGGGGCGATCCCGTCGACGGCGTTCTCGCTGTTCGCGCCCTCCAAGGTGCCCGACGCCGTGGTCTCGCAGATCGGCAAGGCCGTGGGCGAGGTCCTGGCCGCGCCTGAGCTGAAGGCGAAGTACGCCAGCCGGGCGCTCGACGTGCGCGCCACCACGCCCAGCGAACTGCATCAACTGCTCAAGGCCGAGACCGCGAAGTACGAGACGATCATCCGCGACGCGGGGATCAAGGTCGAGTAGCCGGATGCTCAGGCGCCGCTGTCCGCAGGCCCTGCCCAAGCGCGGGCTTGCCGTACAGGCGCGACGCAGGGCCTTTTGGCCCGGGTCGTGATCGACTGACTCGGAATTTCGACGCGGAGTCTTGATCCAAAGCGAAGCTGGCTGCGTATAGACAAATGCGCTGGCCCGAGTTGCTGGCGCAGCTTGTCTCAGCCATTGCAAAGGATCCCACCATGAACCCTACGAAGTCGCGCGCGTCGCTCCTGGCCGCTGGCCTGCTATCGATCACCGCATGGGCTACGCCCGCATTCGCCGGCCATGTCAATCCGGTGCTGCACGCCGAACTGGACGGTCGCGAAGAAGTCCCTGCCGGGGCAACCAACCGGGCCATCGCCGGTGATCCGGATGCGCGTGCCGAAGCGTACGTGTTCGGGATCGATGGTGATCCGCGCACGCTGTGCTACCTCATCGTCAACGTGAAGAAGCTGGGGGAAGTCGAGATGGCTCCCGGCGCAGGCCGTGCGGCGCACATCCATGAAGCGGCGCGTGGCGCGAACGGCCCCGTCGTTGCCAACCTGGCGTGGCCCCAGAACGGCCAGGCGGCCGATTGCCTCACCGAGGGCGAAACCGACCCGTCCGGCCTGAAGTTCCCCACCGGAGAGGCCGGCATCGTCCAGCGCATCCTGAACAATCCGTCCAACTTCTATATCAATGTCCACAACAGCGAGTACCCGGCAGGGGCCATTCGCGGTCAGCTCGGTGAGACGGAGCACCAGCACGGGGCGGCGTCCGGGCGAGCGAGATAAGCGCGGTTCCGGGCGCTGCAGCCAGCTGGCGGCGAACACCGCGGCCGCCCAGGCGGTTGAACGGAGTCATGCCGCGACCGGCACATGCCGGTCGAGAAACTCGAAGCTGCGCTCCCAGGCCAGCGCGGCCGCGTCGGCCCGGAACATCCCGGGCCGCGCCTCGCAGGCGAAGGCATGGCCGGCGCCCGGATACACGTGCTGTTCAAACCGCAGTCCCGCCGCCGACAGCGCCTGGTCGATGGCGCGCACCTGTTCGACCGGGATGCTCGAGTCCTGGTCGCCCACGTGCAGTTGCACCGGCGCCGTGATCGCCGGGGCGCGGGCCAGCACCGCGTGCGGGCCGGCCGCGATGCCGGGCCCGTAGAAGACCACGGTGGCGCCCAGGTCCGGCAGCGCCGTCGCGGCGGTGAACGCCGCCCGGCCGCCGAAGCAGAACCCCAGCAGGGCGACCGACGCCGGGGCGACCGACGCGTCACGCGCCAGCCAGTGCAGCACGGCGCGGATGTCGTCGGTGACCGCGTCCGCGTCCAGCGCCGAGATCAGGGCCATCGCTTCCTCGCGCTCGGCATAGCCGAGTTCGCGCGGGCCGGTGCGATGGAACAGGTCGGGCGCCACCGCAAGCCAACCGCGCGCGGCCATCCGCAGCGCGATGTCCTGGATGTTGGCGTTGACGCCGAAGGCTTCCTGCAGCACCACCACCGCGCGGCCCGGGGGCCGCTCGGGCCGGGCCACGAAGACGTCCATGTGCCCGCCCGGCATGGGCAGGGCCACCCATTGCCGGGTGCCCGTCGTTCGGGGGTCCATCGGTCTCATGCGCCCGGCTGCACCACGGTCATCCACATGGGCTCGCTGCGGTCCATCATGGCCGTGAGCGCGGCATTCACCCGGGACAGCGGGAAGCGGTGGGTGATGAGGTCCTCGGCCTGCAATTCGCCCGTGGCGAGCAGTTGCAGGACGGCGTCGGTGTCCGAGCGGGTGCAGGCCCGCGTGCCGACGATGCGCCAGCAGCTTTGCATGATGCGGGCGATGGGCCAGGTCACGGGGCTCGGGTTGCCGCCCATGTGCACCAGCGTCCCGCCCAGGGCCAGGGCCGCCATCGCCTGGCCGGTGCCCGGCCCGGAAGGGAAGTAATCCAGCACGCCATCGGCGCCCGATGGCCAGATCTCGCGCAGCCGGCGCGTCAGGCCTTGGGCGGTTTCCCAGTCGGCGCCCAGTTCCTCGAGCGGCACCAGCGAGACCGGCAGCTCACCGGCCATGCCGCGCACCGCCTCCAGGCGTTCGCGCGACCGGGCCACCAGCACCAGCTCGCGCGCGCCGAAGAAGCGGGCGAGCTTGATGGTGGCCGTGCCCATGGTGCCGGTGGCCGCGGTGACGACCAGCCGTCCGGATGCGGGCAGCGCCGAGCACTTGAGCGCGCGCACGGCATTGGCCAGGTCGTGCACCTTGGCGCCGACCTCGAAGCTCACGGGATCGGGCAACACATCGAGCAGATCCACCGGCGCCCGCGCGAACTCGGCCAGGCCGCCGTCGTGGTAGCGCGCGTACAGGGCGAGCGGCCCGGTGCCGAAGGCGGCGTGGCCGATCATGGCGCACTCGCTGCACATCTGCTGCCGGTCCGTGCGGCAGTAGTCGCATTCGCCGCAGGACAGCATGGGGTGCACGCGCACCCGCCGGCCGACCCAGGCCGGATCGACGTCGGAGCCGATGGACTCGACGACGCCGGCGATCTCGTGCCCGGGGGTCGAGGGCAGGTGCTTGAACAGGCCTTTCTCCAGCAGCTTCATCATGCCGGGCGCGATGCCGGCGGCAGCCACCCGCACCCGCACCTCGCGCGGGCCGAGCTCGGCGATGGGGACTTGTTCGAGGCGAAGTTCCGCTGCGCCCTGGTGGGCGCGCGCAGCAAGCATGGTGTTCATGATCGAAAGGTTCAAGTGCCGCGCAGTTCGCGCAGGCGTTCAGGGGAGAAGCGTTCGGCCGTGCGGCTGGCGGGCGCCACCAGCGGCAGCGGCTGGCGCGAGGCCAGCACGAGATGGGAGCTGGGTTGGTGGTGGATGCTGGTGAAGGCCAAGGCCCGCGGGACGCAGACGAAGTCGCCGGGCTGCAGCTCGATGCAGCCCCGTTGCGTGACCAGCGTGCGGGTGCCGGACACCTGGTAGTGCAGTTCGTCGGCATCGCGGTGGCGGGTGTAGCGCGTGCCGTCGCTGGCGCTGGCGCGGGCCATGCCGATCCGCACCTCCGGCGCCTGGTAGAGCCAGTGCGTGCCCTCGTGGTCGCCCGCGCGCAGCACCTGCAGGCGGCGGGGCTGGCGAGCGGCCTGCTCCAGCAACAGGCGCTCGTCCACCGGGGCCATCACCACGTCCTGCCCCGGGCCCGCCAGGCCCTGGGTCACCAGTTCGTTGAGCACGGCGGGTTGCCAGCCCTCGAACGGCGGCAGCAGGTGCCGAGACTCGCGCACCGGCGCCTGCAGCGGCACCACGCCACCGGGCACGTAGAACAGCAGGTGGATGTCGCGCCGGCCGAAGTTGTCGTGGGCCACGCCATCCGGCAGCAGCGTGAAGTCACCCGGGCGCAGCTCGACGCTGCCCAGTTCGGTCATCAGGGTGCGATCGCCATCGACCTGGAACGAGAGCTCGTCCACCCCGCAGTTGCGGTGGTAGAAGGGCTGGCGTGCGTCCATGGTCTGCCACTCGACGCGGATGAACTCGCTCTCGTACACGCCGCGCGGCGGCACGAAGGGCTGGTCGATGTAGCGGGGCGCGAAGTGGGCGGCCTGCAGCGGCGGCCGGGGCTCGCGAGCGCCCTTGTGGGGCAGCGGCGCGGACAGCAGCAGGTCCTCGCGGCGCTCGATGACGAAGGGCTCGGCCTCGAAAGGGAAGGCGTCGATGGCCTCACGGACGATGGTCACGGGTTTCTCCTGTTCAGGCGCTTGCGGCAAGCACGCCCGACTCGACGTAGTAGCGGCGGGCACCGGGATGCAATTCGATCGGCGGCCGCGCCATGCGCTCCGGCAGCAGGGGGTAGCTCAAGGGACTGCGGTGCGGCGGCAGGTGCTTGTACTGGCGCTCGATCGCGGCGCGGGTCTCGACCAGGCACCAGGTCAGCAGGTGCGCGACTTCTTCGCGCAGGTCGTCGCGCACCAGGATCACGAAGTCGGAGAAATCGACCGCGGGCAGCGGCTGCGCCAGCGGCGTCCAGTAGCCCGCCGGCAGGACGTCCGAGCCGATGCCGTGCTGCTCGCGCAGGCTCGCCATGGCCTGGGGTTCCGCCGGCAGCGGAACCGCCCGGCCGGACTCGACCAGCTCGTGCCACTGCGGGGTCATGATGGCCTCCTGCAGCACGGCGTCGACCTGGCCTTCGAGCATCAGGGCCAGGCTTTCCTGTGGCTTGGTGCCGACCCGGTAGCTGCCGCCCCAGGACGCGAGCGTGGCTTCGTCGATGCCGTGCGCCGCCATCACCAGGCGCCCCACGTGGCCGATGAAGTTGGTGCCGTCGTCGCGCGAGGCCGCGATGCGCAGCGCAGGCCGCTTCTGCCGCAGCTCCTCGAAGGAGCGGATGCCGAGTTTCGGGTCCAGCGCCAGGATCATGCGGTCGTTCTGCGGCAGCACCGCCAGCGCGCGCAGGTTGGGCGCGGCGTGCCCCTGGAAGATGCCTGTCCCGGTGAGCGCCTGGGGCAGCAGCATGGCCGGCGTGACGATGCACAGGTCGGCCTCGCCCTGCTGCACCAGGTCCACCGCTTCGATGCCGCCGTGCCGGATGCTCCAGATGGCGACGCGGCTCTTGTCGCCGGTGCGGCGGCAGAACTCTTCGCACAGCCAGGAGCAGATGCGGTGGAAGTTGGCCTGTCCCCAGTCGCCGACGAAGGTCAGGTGGTAGGAGCGCTCGAGGCGGGGCGAGGTGCTCATGGGGCCCTTCTTCATTCGGCGGTCAGGCGCGCGTCCTGGATCAGCTTCTTCCAGAAGGCGCTCTGCTCGCGGATCACCTTGCCGAAGGCTTCGGGCCCGGCCGACTTCGGCTCGAAGCCGAGCGCGAACAGTCGGGCCTTGATGTCGGTGCGGCCCATCACCTGCTGCAGGGCCTGCGCCATCTCGGCGACCACCGGCGCGGGCGTCGCGGCCGGCACCACCAGGCCGCCGAAGCCCACGAAGTCCAGGCTGTTGAAGCCTTGCTCGCGGAAGCTGGGGACGTCGGGACTGAGTTCGGAGCGGCCGCGGCCGGTGCTGGCCAGGATGCGCAGCTTGCCCGCGCGCGCGTGCGGGGCGACGTCGGAGTACGAGGCGAACACGGCCGTGACCTGGCCGGAGACGGTGTCCATCACCGCCGGAGGAATGCCCTTGTAGGCCACGTGCAGCATGTCGACCTTCGCCTGCTGGGTCAGCAGCAGCGCGTTCAGGTGCGGCGTGGAGCCGTTGCCGGGCGAGGCGTAGCTGAAGCGGGCGTCGGGCTTGCGGGCCACCTGCAGGAACTGCGGCAGCGTCTGCGCCGGCACGCTGGCATTGACCGCCAGCCACAGGCGCGCGTCGAACATCTGGCCCAGCGGCGCGAAGCTGGCCACGGGGTCGTAGCTCGGGTTGCGCACCAGGTGCGGCGCCTGGACGGTGGGGGTGACGGTCAGCAGGATGGTCCGGCCGTCGGGTGCGGCGCGCGCCACCTGGGACGCGGCAATCATCCCCGAGGCACCGGGGCGGTTCTCCACCACCACGGGCACGCCCCATTCCTTCGAAAGTGGTTCGGCGACCAGCCGGGCCGCGTTGTCGAACGAACTGCCGGGCGGGCCGCCCACCACGATGGTCACGTTGCCGCCCGAGAACGGCGCGGCTGAAGAGGCGGCGGCGGCGAGCAGGGCGCAAGCGCCCACCAGGAGCCGGAGGGACGAGGGGATGCGGATCATGCGGTTTGTCTCCGTGTGTGGTTGGTCGAGGTGATTGTGGAAGGCCGGATGGCGGGTGGGGGGTGGGCTTCTCATGGGCTGAGACAGGCACCGGTATAACAAGTCGGACGTTTTCGCGCCAGCCGGGTCAGGCCGCAAGGGCCTGCGTCGTGGACACCGCTCGGCCATCGGCGCCGCTCTCGTCGAAGTAGGGCCCCAGCACCCGCTGCAGGGTGTCGGCCCATGCGCTCGCACCCCGCTCGCGGTAGGCGAGCACATGCCGGTCGGGGCGCAGCAGCAGGGCATCGGCGCCCGCGCTGTCCAGCACCCGCGCGATTTCGCCGCCGACGTCGCGCACCAGGGCGTGCTCGCCAGCCGGGTCGGCGGTGCTGTCGAGAAAGTCGTCCTCCCTGCGCAGCACGCGGAGCGTCCGAGCCGCCAGCACGCCCGGCAGCACCGCCGTCGGTGAGCTGGCCCACTGGATGACGGCGAAGCCGGCGCCGAGCACGTCGTCCAGCAGGATGTCGCCGCCGCCGGCGAGTTGCATGCGAGGCTGCGTCATCAGCTGGCCCGGGGGGATGGCTGCCCGCGCGTGCGCGCCGGCGTGCAGCAGGCCGGCCGCGAAGCGCGGCCTGGGCTTGAACTTCAGCTGCAGCACGTAGTCGCGCGCGCCGGGCACCAGGCAGGCCAGCTTCAGCAGGGTCTGGCCAATCGCGGCGCCGGGTCGGGACTTCGGCTGCATGAACGCGCCGATGCGCAGCGCCATGCGGATCAACGACCACGCGTGCGGCTTGCGCTCCTGTTCGTAGGTGTCCAGGAGCGCGGGCCGGGCCTGCCCCTTCGCCACCGCGGCGAGCTTCCAGGCCAGGTTGGCCGCGTCGCGGATGCCGCTGTTCATGCCCTGTCCCGCGAAGGGCGGCGTGAGGTGCGCGGCGTCGCCGGCCAGCAGCACCCGGCCCGCGCGCCAGCGCTCGGCCATGCGCGCATGGAAGGTGTAGACCACCTTGCGGGCGATCGGCAGGTCGGCGTCGGCCGGCTCGCGCTGGCGGATCCACGCGCGCAGACGGCCCTCGTCCAGCGCCTGCCCGGGCTCCTCGCCGGGGTGCAGCATGAACTCGTAGCGCACGGTGGACTGCGGGCCGGGCAGCCGGATCGCCGGGCGGATGGGATCGCAGTAGGTGCGTGTGTGGCGGAAGCTGCTGCGGCGCTGGAGCAGATCGGCAATGACCCACTTCTCGGCGTAGGTGGTGCCGGACAGCGCGATGCCCAGCGCCTCGCGCACGGGGCTGCGCCCGCCGTCGCAGGCGGCCAGCCAATCGCAGCTGAAGGTCGCTTCACCCTCGGGCGTGGCCACGCGCAGCAGCACCGCGCGGTCGGTCTGCTCGAACCCGAGCAATTCGTGCCGAAAGCGCAAGTCCACCGTGGGATGCCGCGCCAGCCCTTGGGCCAGTCGCTGCACGAGCAGGCCCTGGCGGAAGGCGTTGCGCTTGGGATAGCCGTATTCGGCCGACTGCGGCTCGATCCGTGCGAACAGCCGGTTGCGCCACGAGTAGTAGTGCACGCCATAGCCCAGCACGATGTCCGGCAGCAGCTGCGGCAGCATGCCGGTGGCTTGCAGGGTGCGAAGGCTTTCGTCGTCGATGGTGACCGCGCGGGCTTCGGGCTCGGTGCCCGGCGAGCGCTCCAGCACCAGGACGCGGACACCCTGGCGTGCCAGCAGGTGGGCCAGCACCAGGCCGGTCGGGCCGGTGCCGACGATGGCGACGGGGTAGTGGGTGGGGTTCATGGGCGGCGTCTGCGAACGGTGTCCACGGCGTCTCAGCTGCGCAGGATGGCTTTGCCCCACAGGTTCAGCGTGCGCTCCTCGTGGCGCCACGAACCCGCGGGCCGGTCCGCTTCGCAAACCTCGATTTCGGTGGAGATCTCGGCCAGGTTGCCGTCGGGGTCGCGCACCATGAAGAAGGCATCGTTGCCGGGGCCGTGCCGGCCGACGCCCCAGACGATCTCGATCCGCTCATGGGCCATGTGGTCGGCCCAGGTCTTGAGGTCGCCCCAGTTCGGCGTCTCGAAGGATTGGTGGTCGAAGCAGGTGACCGGCGCCGAGAACAGCGCCAGCGAATGGTGCAGGTCGTGCGTGCGCAGGAAGCAGGCGGTGAGCCGACCTTGCGCATCCCGCACCCGGTCCGACACCACGAAGCCCAGCACGTCGGCATAGAAGGCCACCATCTCGTCGATGCGTTGCGTGCGCAGCGCGAAGTGCTGGCCGCAGGCGGGGGGCAGGGCGGGGGCGGGCCGATCGGCCGGCTTGCCGGCAAGGAAGAACGCCAGGCAGGTGCCGTCGGGGTCGCGCACCAGGCGGGCGCCATCCGGCAGGCCCGGCAGCTGCGAGGCATCCGCCGTGGGCCGCGCGGCGATCCTGTCGAGAAAACCCGACCAGTCCGCCGCGTGGTCGAAGCGGAACAAGGCGTAGCCGAGCTGCTGCGCCTGACCTTCGGAGAAGCTCACTTCGCGCTCGGGCGCGGTGCAGCGCAAGAGCCCTGCATCAGCCGCCACCTGCATGCCGAAGGCACGGCCGTAGAACGCGGCCATGGGCTGCGGGCGGGGGGATTGCAGGTGCAATCGGTGAAGGACGGCGCGGAGGGTCATGGCGAGAACAGGGTGGGAGACGTGATGCGGCCGGATGATCGGCAGCGACCGCCAGGGCGGCAAACGAACGTCTCATCGCGCGAGACGCGGCACGCAATCAGTGGGCCGGTCCCCCTGCCGCCCAGGCGCCCGGACCGCCGGGCTTGATCGAACACCGTCGGCGCAGGTGTCGCGTCTCAATCGGCGAGACGGAGAATGGCGGCGGGATCATTCGCGGCGATCATCCGGCGCTCTGTCCACTTCCGCCGCGATGTGCCCATGCCACAAGGAGCCCCTGCCATGACCGAGCGGCACCGCATGCTGCGCATCCTGGAAGCCTTCAGCCTCGAGCAGCCCATCGTCACGCCGGCCGCCTTGATGGCGCACCTGGGTGCCTCGCGGGCCACGATCTACCGCGACCTGCAGCAGCTGGCGGCAGCCGGGCTCATCGAACGGGTGGATACCCGCGGCTATGCGCTCGGACCGCGCATCGTCGAACTCGACCGGCAGATCCGCCTGGCCGATCCGCTGTTGCAGGCGGCCGGCGAGTTGCCGGCGGTGCTGGCACGCGACACCAACGGCATCGTGCTGCTGTGCCGGCTGCATGACAACAAGGTGATGTGCATCCTGGAGGTGACCGAGCCCGACGCGCCCATCCAGTCCAGCTACCAGCGCGGGCGGGCCATGCCGCTGTACCGCGGCGCCACCTCCAAGGCCATCCTCGCCCAGCTGAGCCGCGTGCAGCTGGGCGAGCTGGTGGCGAACGACTCCCGCGCGCTCGATGACGCCGGCCTGCCGCACTCGGCCGACGACCTGTACGAGGCCCTGGCGCCGCTGCGCGAGCAGGGTCATGTGGTCACGCGCGAAGAAGTCGACTCGGCGGTGATGGGCCTGGCCGTGCCCTTGCTGTCGGGCCGGCGCCTGCTGGGCAGCCTGAGCGTGGTGATCCCTTCCCCGGCCAGCCTGGCCACCGAGGCCCGTGCGCTCACTCTGCTCAAGAGCGCGAGCCGCCGCATCGAGGCCCGCATCGAAACCGCCGCGCAGGAGTGGCAGCAGCGCGGCGGCCATGGCCGCGCCTGACCCTCCCGGTGTTCCCCCCTTCCATCAACGCCATCAACGCCATCAACGTCATCAACGCCATCGACGCATCATGAAACTCGCCTCCTTCACCATCGACAACCGGCCCGCCTGGGGACTGGTCACGGACACCGGCGTCATCGACCTCTCGCGCCCCGAGGTCCCCGACCTGAAGACCGCCCTGGAACTCGGCGTGCACGAGTCGCTCGCGCGCGAGGCGAGCGGGCGGCCCGACACCGCGCCCCTGGCCACCGCGCATTTCCTGCCCGTGATCCCGCGACCGGACAAGATCGTCTGCATCGGGCACAACTACGAGGAGCACCGGGTCGAGACCCGGCGCGACAAGACGGCGAACCCGTCGGTGTTCCTGCGGGTGGCCTCGTCGCAGGTGGGCCATGCCGGGCCCCTGGTGATGCCGGCCGAATCGACGCAGCTGGATTACGAGGGCGAGATCGCCCTGGTGATCGGCAAGCCCGGCCGGCGCATTCCCGAGGCCAGCGCCTGGCAACACATCGCCGGCTACAGCGCCTACAACGACGCATCGGTGCGTGACTGGCAGTACCACACGGCCCAGTTCACGCCGGGCAAGAACTTCGCCGGCACCGGCGCGTTCGGCCCCTGGATGGTCACGCGCGGCGACATCGCCGACGGGGAGGTGCTCACGCTGGAGACGCGCCTGAACGGCCAGGTGATGCAGCGGGCCGACACCAGCCAGCTGATCTTTCCGATCCCGCGGCTGATCGCCTACCTCTCGACCTTCCTGCCGCTGGCGCCCGGGGACGTCATCGTCACCGGCACGCCCGGTGGTGTCGGTGCCAAGCGCAACCCGCCGGTCTGGATGAAGCCCGGGGACGTGGTGGAGGTGGAGGTTTCGCAGGTCGGGGTGCTGCGCAACGTGGTGCGCGCCGAGCTCTGAGCAGCTCCTAGCCGCCCAGAGGCAAAGGCAGCGCCGTCTTGTAGCGCACCTGCTTGAGCGTGAAGCTGGACCGGATCTTCTCGATGCCGGGGATCGGCGTCAGTTGATCCAGGATGAAGCGTTCCAGCGCCGCGATGTCCGGAACGGCGACCCGGATCAGGTAGTCGCTGTCGCCGGTCATCAGGTAGCACTCCATCACCTCCTCGTGCTCGGCGATGCGCCGCTCGAAATCCGCGAGCGCCGCCTTGGACTGTTCCTTGAGGCTGATGTTGATGAACACGTTGAGGCCCAGCCCCAGGGCCTTCGCATCGGCCAGCGCCACGTAGCGCTGGATGACGCCGGCCGCCTCCAGGGCCTTCACCCGGGCCAGGCAGGGCGACGGCGAGAGGTGGACGCGGCGCGCCAGCTCCACGTTGGAGAGGGAGCCGTCTTGCTGCAGTTCTCGCAAGATGCGCAGATCGAGGGTGTCTAGGTGCTTCACGCGGCATATTGTGCTGCCCGCGAGCGCGATCGCGCGAATTTCGGAATCCTATGCCGCACGGCCCGAACTACAGTGGCCGCATGGCCAACCACAGCATCACCCGTCACTTCATCGACCTGTCCGGCGACGCCGATCCCGTCGAAACGCAGGAGTGGCGCGACGCGTTCCTGTCACTCGTCGAGACCGAGGGCCCCGAGCGCGCGCGCTTCATCCTGGACGAACTCGCGGTGATGGCCCGCGCCCCGGTGGTGGGCTGGTCGCCGGAGCTGGTCACGCCCTACGTGAATACGATTTCCGTGGAGCGCCAACCCGACTTCCCCGGCGACCTGGCCATCGAGGAGCGCCTGGGATCTCTGATCCGCTGGAACGCCCTGGCCATGGTGGTGCGGGCCAACACCGCGTATGGCGAGCTGGGCGGCCACATCGCCAGCTATGCGAGCGCCGCGGACCTTTTCGAAGTGGGCTTCAACCATTTCTTCCGGGGTCGCGACACCGCCCCGTCGGGCGACCTGGTGTTCTTCCAGCCGCACAGCGCCCCGGGCGTTTACGCGCGCGCCTTCCTCGAGGGCCGGCTGACGGAGCAGGACCTGGCCCATTACCGCCAGGAGGTCACCGCGCCGGCGCAGGGCGCTCGCGGCCTTTCCAGCTATCCGCACCCCTGGCTGATGCCGGACTTCTGGCAGTTCCCCACGGGCTCGATGGGCATCGGCCCGATCAGCTCGATCTACCACGCCCGATTCATGCGCTATCTCAGCCATCGCAACCTGCTCGACTGCGGCGGGCGCAAGGTGTGGGGCGTGTTCGGGGACGGGGAGATGGACGAGCCCGAGAGCATGAGCGCGCTCACGCTCGCCTCGCGCGAGAAGCTGGACAACCTGGTGTGGGTGGTCAACTGCAACCTGCAGCGCCTCGATGGCCCGGTGCGCGGCAACGGCCGCATCGTCGACGAACTGGAAAAGCTGTTCCGCGGCGCCGGCTGGAACGTGATCAAGCTGCTGTGGGGCAGTGACTGGGACGGCCTGTTCGCGCGCGACACCACGAATGCCCTGGTGCGCACCTTCGCCCGCACCGTCGACGGCCAGATGCAGACCTTCGCCGCCAAGGACGGCCGCTTCAACCGCGATCACTTCTTCGGCCAGGACGACGCACTCGCCCGCCTGGCGCAGGGCATGACCGACGAGCAGATCGACCGCCTGAAGCGCGGCGGCCACGACCTGGTCAAGATCCACGCCGCCTATGCCGCCGCCGCGGCGCACGGTGGCCAGCCCACGGTGATCCTGGCGCACACCAAGAAGGGGTACGGCATGGGCACCGCAGGGCAGGGAAAGATGACCACGCACAGCCAGAAGAAGCTCGACGAGACGGCGCTGCTGGAATTCCGCAACCGGTTCAACCTGCCCCTGTCCGACCAGCAGGCCACCCAGCTCGCGTTCTTCAAGCCGGCCGAGGACAGCGCCGAGATGCGCTACCTGCACGCGCGGCGCCAGGCGCTGGGTGGCTACCTGCCCCGGCGCGAGACGGCGTGCGCCGTCGTGCCGGTTCCGCCCACGGATGCCTATGCGCGCTTCGCGCTGCAGGCGGCCGGCAAGGAGATGTCCACCACCATGGCGTTCGTGCGCCTGCTGGGTGCGCTGCTGAAGGACCCGGAGCTCGGCCCGCGCATCGTGCCCATCGTCGCGGACGAGGCGCGCACCTTCGGCATGGCCAACCTGTTCAAGCAGGTGGGCATCTACTCGAGCGTGGGACAGAAGTACGAGCCGGAGGACATCGGCTCGGTGCTCTCGTACCGCGAAGCGCTGGACGGCCAGATCCTGGAGGAGGGCATCAGCGAGGCCGGCGCCATCGCCAGCTGGACGGCGGCAGCCACCAGCTACAGCGTGCACGGGCTGGCCATGCTGCCCTTCTACATCTACTACTCGATGTTCGGTTTCCAGCGCGTCGGTGACGCCATCTGGGCGGCCGCCGACCAGCGCGCGCGCGGCTTCCTGCTGGGGGCCACGGCGGGCCGCACCACCCTGGCCGGCGAAGGCCTGCAGCACCAGGACGGCAGCAGCCACCTGGTGGCCGCCACCATCCCGAACTGCAAGGCGTACGACCCGGCGTTCGCGGGCGAGATGGCCGTCATCGTGGACCACGGCATGCGGGAGATGCTGGTGCAACAGCGCGACGTCTTCTACTACCTCACGTTGATGAACGAGAGCTACGCGCAGCCCGACGTGCCGCCCGGGGCGCACGCGGACGTGCTCCGCGGCTGCTGGCGCTTCGCGCGATACGGCGATGCGGATGCGACGCAGCGGGTCACGCTGCTCGGCTCCGGCGCCATCCTGACCGAAGTGATCCAGGCGGCCGAGCAGCTGGCTGCGCAGGGCATCGCCTCCGACGTGTTCAGCGTCACCAGCTGGAGTGAGCTGGCGCGCGACGGCCTGGCCTGCGAACAGCGTGCCCTGGATGGCGCAGGCGGCGACCTCGTGCCTCACGTGGCGCAGCGGCTGGACGGCGAGGGCCCGGTGATCGCCGCCAGTGACTACGTCCGGGCCGTGCCGGAAAGCATCCGGGCGTACCTGCCGGCCGGGCGCCGCTACGTCACCCTGGGCACCGACGGCTTCGGCCGCAGCGATACGCGCGCGGCCCTGCGGCAGTTCTTCGGCGTGGATGCCGCGGCGATCGTCCGCGCGGCGCGCCGTGCGCTGGGCAGGCCGGAGCAGTTCTAGGAGACTTCTCCGGACAGGCCGGATGCCGAAAGGACCGCGGCCTCAGGCCTTCGCTTCATTCCGGCGCAGCGCCACCTGGAACCCCCGCGTCACGCCGGGCCGCGCCATCATCTCTTCGTACCAGCGCGCCACCGCCGGGAAGTCGGCCAGGTCGACCTGGTGCCTGGCGTGTCGCCACACCCAACCGAGGATCGCGAAGTCCGCGATGGAGATGTCTCGCGCGAAATAGCGGCGGTCCTCCAGATGGCGATCCATCACGCCGTAAAGCCGCCGCGTCTCCGACTGGAATCGCGCCAGGCCGTAGCGCCGCTCCTCTTCGTTGGCAAGCCCGAGGAAATGGTGCACCTGCCCGGGGATGGGCCCGAATCCACCGACCTGGAACATCAGCCACTGCATGACTTCTGCCTGCTCCGCGATCGATGCGGGCCAGAACTTGCCGGTCTTCTGGCCGAGGTACACCAGGATCGCACCGGACTCGAAGATGCTCAGTTCCCCTTCGGGCCCAGCGTCGTCGACGATGGCAGGAATCTTGTTGTTCGGGCTGATGCGCAGGAACTCATCGCTGAACTGCTCGCCCTTGCCGATATCGACGATGGTCACGTCGTAGGGAAGTTGCATTTCCTCGAGGGCGACGCTGATCTTCCGGCCGTTGGGCGTGTCGTAGGCATGCAGATGGATCATGAGTGTCTTGGAATCGTGTGCACAACCTGCGGATGGTACGGGTCCGCGAGTCGACCGTGTGCGTGCGCGGCGGCATGGGCGCGGCGGTCACTGCGCCTGCAGGCCCAGCTCGGCAACCCAACGCTTGAACAGCTGTTGCTGCTCCTGCGTGAAGTCCTTCAGCGAGGCGGCCGAGCCGGTGCGCGGGTACATGCCCAGTTCGGCGAAGCGCTGCACCAGGTCCGGGTTGGCCATGGCCTTGTTCGTGTGCGCGTTGATGGCATCGACGATGGGCTGCGGAGTGCCCGTCGGGACGAACAGGCCGAACCAGCCGACCGATTCGAAGCCCTTGTAGGTTTCCGAGGCGGTGGGAATGTCCTCGAAGCCAGGTAAGCGCTTGTCCGAGGTGATGGCCAGCGCGCGCAGCTTGCCCGCCTTGACATGCTGGACCAGGCCGGCGATGCCGTCGATGGTCATCAGCGCATCGCCGCCGAGCACGCCGTTCACGGCGGCGGGCGACCCCTGGTAGGGCACGGTGAACATGCCCAGCTTGCCCAGGCGATCGAGCATCGCGCCGGTCAGGTGGGGGAGCGAATTGACTTGCGCGGCGGCGAAGTTCAGCTTGCCGGGCTTGCTGCGGGACAGCCGGGCCAGGTCGGCGAGGTTGTGCACGTCCGACCTGGCGTCGACCACGATCATCATCGGCGCGGTCGCGACGGGCGCGACGGCCACGAAATCCGTGTTGATGTCGTACTGCGGGTTCTTGTGGACGAAGGGCGTGATGGTCGCAGCCGCCGCCGGTACGAAGGCGATGGTGTAGCCGTCCGGGGCCGAGCGCGCGGCGGCCACCATGCCCGGAATGGCCCCGGCCCCGGGCCGGTTGTCCACCACCACGCTTTGCCCCCAGCCCTGCGACAGCTTGTCGGCCAGGAGCCGCGCTGCGACGTCGGGTGCGGTACCTGCGGGGAAGGGCACGACCAGCTTGACCGGTCGGGTGGGCCAGTTCGGCCCCTGGGCCCAGGCGGCGGGTGAGTGCAGCAGTGCGGCGGCTGCGAGGGATGCGGCCGCGGTGAGCAGGCGGCGTCGGGCAAGGGATGGGCTCATGTCATGTCTCCTTCGTGTCGGATGGGTCAGGCCAGCGTGGAACCCAGCTTGAACAGCTCGACGGCGTTGCCGCGTCCGATCTTGCGGCGGTCGGCCTCGCTGATGCTGGCGTTGTCGAACCACTGCGCCGCGTGATCGACGTTCTCGAACGGCCAGTCGGTGGAGAAGAGGATCCGGTCGGAGCCCATTTCCAGGATGGCGTCGATCAGCGTCTGCGTGCGGAAGTTGCCCGAGGTGGTGATCCAGAAGTTCTCGCGGAAGTAGTCGCCCAGCGCCCGCTTGGCCGGATAGGCCTTGGGCGTCTGCACCCATGCGTTGCGGTTGTCCACGCGCCAGATGCTGTAGGGCAGTCCCTCGCCCAGGTGGCCCAGCACGATCTTCAGTCCAGGGTGGCGATCGAACAGGCCGCAGGCCATCAGGCGCAGCGCATGCACCGCGGTCTCCTGGCCGAAGGCCCAGGTGGGCCCGAGCAACCAGGGGTGCCCCTCATAGATCTGCGACCAGGTGGGGATCGGGTTCCGCGGATGCAGGTAGAACGGCACGTCCAGCTGTTCCACCGCGGCCCAGAAGCCGTCGTAGCGCGCATCGTCCAGGTAGACGATGTGGTCCGGGGTCCCCACCTGCGAGAAGCCGTTGACCAGCGCGCCCTTGAAGCCGAGCTCGCGCACGCAGCGCTCGAGCTCCCGGGTAGCCAGGTCCGGGTCCTGCATGGGCAGCGCCGCGAGACCCTGGAAGCGGTCCGGACGCCGGGCGACCTGTTCGGCCAGGAAGTCGTTCGCCCGCAGCGCGATCTCGTGGGCCCTGGCCACCGCGGGAATGGCCTGGACCGCCGGGGCGTTGAGCGACAGCAGCATCATCTGCATGCCGTGCGCATCCATCTCGCGCAGCCGCCGCTCCTGGATGTCGAGCAGGCGTGCGCTGAGTTCACGCCAGTAGTCGCCCGGAACGAATCCGGCCGAATCCTGCAGGGTGTCTTCGATGGCGAAATGTTCCTCGAGTCCGATCTTTCCTTGCATGTGCATGTCTCCTGTTCAGATGGCTTGTGATGGTTGGGGAAGGCTGGCCGCCAGCTCCCACACCGACCCCATCTGGCCGGAATGGAAAACGAGCGAAGCGGCGGGCTGGCTGGAAAATCGCTCCACGCGACCCAGGAGGATGGTGTGGTCCCCTTCCAGGTAGCGCGAATAGGTCGAGCACTCGAAGTTGGCGGCGGCTTCGCGCAGGACCGGGCAGCCGCCGAAGCCGGGCTGGAAGCGGTCCTCGCAATCGGCGAACTTGTCCGGCGCCGGGCGGGCGAAGTGCATGGCCAGGTCGCGTTGCGCCGCCGACAGCACGCTCACGCAGAAGTGCCGGCAGGTCAGGAACGCGTCGGCGCTGCGCGCCTCGTCGCGGATGCTCCAGAGAATCAGCGGCGGCGACATGGACACCGAGGCGAACGAGTTGATGGTCATGCCCTCGCGCTTGCCTGCGTCGGACACGGTGGTCACCAGGCAGACGCCGGTGGGAAAGGTTGCGAGCGCGCGGCGCAGCAGACTGTGGTCGTGCGCCGGAGCGTCGATGGCGGCAGGGGCCCAGGCAAACATCGCAGGCCCCGCTCAATACTGGCCCTTGGGTTCCAGCCCCAGCAGGTACTGGCCCACCATCGAGGAGACCGCGTCCCAGTTGAGGCTGTAGTGGCGGGCGATGGAGTTCGCATCGCGCCACATCCGCTGGATCGGCTGGTCCAGGGCGAGGCCGGCCCCGCCGACGCAGGCAAACACGGCCTCCACCGCCTCCTTGGACAGGCGGGCCGCGAACGCGTGGTCCCGCCGGTTGCGGATCCGATCGGCCACGGTGATGGCCTCGCCGCGCAGCGCCAGCCGCTCCACGTCGGTGGTGTCCCGATCGAGCAGCAGGCGCGCCGCGTCCACCGAGGCGGCCGCTTCCGCCAGGCGCGACTGCACCGGGAAGAAATCGGCCAGCCGGGCCCCACCGCCAGCCGCCGCACCCCGCGTGACCCGGCTGCCGCAAAGCTCGATGAAAGCGTCGACCGCGCCCTGCGCCGTCCCCACGATCGGGGCGACCAGGCACACGGGCACGGCGGACAGGAAGGGGATCCGGTAGATCGGGTTGCCGTTGGCCTGCGAGCCCGGAGGGCGGCCCGAGGAAGCCTCGGCGAAGGTGATCTTGCGGTGGCCGGGAACGAAGATCGGATCGTCGATGCGGATGGCCTTGGAGCCGGTGCCGGCCTGGCCGGCGACATGCCAGTCGTCCTCGATGACCCAGTCCTTGCGCGGGGCCAGCAGGAAGCCGGGTTGCGGCGGCGCGCCCTTCTCGGCCGGCGGGAAGTTCACCCCCAGCAGCGCCCACTGCGAGTTGTCCACGTTGGAGGCGAACAGCCAGCGTCCCTGGATCATGTAGCCGCCGTCGACGGCCTGGGCGAGCGTGGCCGGGGCATAGGAGCCGCAGGCGATCGCATCCGGGTCATGCAGCCAGACATCGTCCTGCGCCTGCTGCGGGAAGGTGCCGATCAGCCACTGGTGGATCGCTCCCAGCGAACAGCCCCAGGCCGAGGCGGTGCAGCCGCGCGCCAGCTCGCCGATCACGTCCATGAAGGCCGTGAATCCGTACTCGTAGCCGCCATAGCGCGCCGGCTGCATCAGCCGGAAGAAACCCGCTTCCCGGAAGGCGCGGGTGGTTTCCTCGGACACGCGGCGCTCTCGTTCGGTGGCCGGCGCGCGCGCTCGCAGCACCGGCACCAGTTCGCGTGCGTTCGCAAGGATCGTTTCCAGCGGCGGTGCCGACGAGACGGGCGATTGGCGACCCGGTGCGACGGGCAGCGCGGACGAATTCATCAAGGTGGACGAGGGGGCTTGAGGCATGGTCGGGACCCGGTTGTTTAGTGGAAACTGCACGTTTAGTGTCGGACAGGATATTTGCATTCGCAATCGAAATTTGGTCGGGGTTTACCCGCGCCGGGCTAAATCCGGCTGGCTTAAGATCCGTGCATGAGCAAAGGAGTCGAACGCAACCCGGCGAAAACGGTCACTGCCAGGGGCCCGCGCCGGCGGAGCCGGCAGGATGATGTCCAGGCGCCGGCGGTGCCGGCGACCGCGGAATTTGATCTGGCCGACGCGGTGCCTTACCTGGTCACGCGAGCGGGGATGCGCATGGGCCAGGCTTTTTCGAAGCAGCTTCGATCGTTCGACCTCAACCTGGCCGAGTGGCGCGTCTGTGCGGCCCTGCACGAGAGGCCGCACCAGCGGCTGTCGGACCTGGCGGTGCAGACGACGGCGGAGCCTTCGACGCTGTCCCGGATCGTCGACGGAATGATCCAGCGCAAGCTGGTCGCGCGCGAGCGCAGCGAAGACGATGCGCGAGCCATCGCGCTGCGGCTCACACCCGAAGGGGTCGACCTGACCCAGCGGGTGATCCCGCTGGCGCAGCTGTACGAGCGCGTCGCCCTGGCCGGGCTTTCCAAGCCGCAGGTCGACAGCCTCAAGGCCATGCTGCGAAAGCTCTACGACAACATGGCCGTGCTCGACCCCGGGAGCTGAACCCGGCGCGGTCCGGGCTCAGCGGCAGCGCTCGAGAATCCTTTCTTTTTCAAGCAAACCAACCCGATCCGCAGGCTCAGATCCGGCTCGTCCAGCGCTTCTCGTACTGGTTCTGCTCGAACTCCGAGACCATGAAGTCGATGAAGGTGCGCACCTTGGCCGACAGGTGCTTGCGGCTCGGATAGCTGATGTTGATCTGCAGGCGCGGCAGCTCCCAGTCGTCCAGCACCGGCACCAGCCGCCCCGCCACGATGTCCTCGTAAAGGATGTAGCTGGGCTGGATCAGGATGCCCAGGCCGTTCAGCGCGGCGGCCCTGAGCACCTGGCCGTCGTTCGACTCGAGCAGGCCGGGCGCCGAGACCGTCTGCCGGTCGCTGCCGCGAGCGAACTTCAGCTCGTGCGGGTTGTTGGCGTGCACGTAGACCAGCAGGTCGTGCCCGCGCAGGTCCGCGGGGGATGAGGGCCTGCCCCGGGCCGCCAGGTAGCCGGGTGAGGCCGCCAGGACGCGGCGGGTCGCGGCGAGCCTGCGGATGGTGATGCTGCTGTCCGGTTCCCACTCGCGCGTGCGGATCGCGACGTCGATGCCCTCGTCGATGATGTCCAGGTAACGGTTCGCGGTCTCCAGGTGCACGCGCACCTGCGGGTAGCGGCGGTGGTACTCGGGCAGTCGCGGCGCGATGACCTGCATGGCGAACGACAGCGATGCGCCCACCCGCAGCAGCCCCGAAGGACTTGCCGCGCTGCGGTGCAGCGTCGATTCGGCGTCCTGCAGTTCAGCCAGCACCTGCCTGGCACGCTCGACGAACTCCTGCCCTTCGCCGGTGAGATAGAGGCGCCGCGTGCTGCGCTCCACCAGTCGCACGTTCAGGCGGCTCTCGAGGGCGGCCAAATGCCGCGTCGCGGCCGGTCTGGACAGACCCATCGCCTCGGCGGCGGCGCTGAGGCTGAGTTTGTCGGCGACCTGGACGAAGAGCGCCAACTCGGTGAACCGGTCCATCGTTCCGTGCCTTGGAAAAGTCAATTCCAGCAAGGGACTTTCACTTGCCTTCGCAAGATTCTAGAGTGGCGCGTATCGGGCCCTGCGAGGGGCCCGGCCATAACGGAGCCGCCATGCGCAACCTGAACCAGGACAACATCACCCAAGCCGTCATCGCCAGTTTTTCGGCGACCGAAGACCCGCGGATCAAGCAGATCATGACCAGCCTGGTGCAGCACCTGCACGCGTTTGCGCGGGAGGTGAAGCTGACCGAGGCGGAGTGGTTCCAGGGGATCGACTTCCTCACTCGCTGCGGCCACATCACCAGCGACAAGCGCCAGGAGTTCATCCTGCTGTCGGATGTCCTGGGCCTGTCCATGCTGACCGTGGCCATGAACAACGACAAGCCGGCGGGCTGCACCGAATCGACCGTGTTCGGGCCCTTCCATGTCGCAGGCGCGCCGCACTACGAGCTGGGCGCGGACATCGCCAACGGCGCCAAGGGCACGCCCTGCCTGGTGCGCGGAAGGGTCAGCGGCCTGGACGGAGAGCCGGTGCCCGGGGCGGTGCTCGACGTCTGGCAGTCGGACGACGACGGTCTGTACGACGTGCAGCACGAGGGGCTGGAGCAGGCGCAGGCGCGCGGCGTGGTGACCGCGGACGCGCAGGGCCGCTACCACTTCCGCTCCATCCTGGCCGTGCCGTACTCGATCCCGCACGACGGCCCGGTCGGCCAGTTGCTGGAGGCGACGGGACGCCACCCGTGGCGTCCGGCGCACCTGCACTTCATGGTCACGGCACCCGGCTATGAAACCCTGATCACCCACGTGTTCCGGGACCGCAGCGACTACCTGGATTCCGACGCGGTGTTCGGCGTGCGCCAGTCGCTGGTGTGCGACTGGGTCCAGCAGCCCGATGGCAGCTACCTTCTGGAGTACGACTTCGTGCTGAACCCGGCGGCGGCGCAGCGGGAAGCGGCATGAGGGCGTTCGTCTACAGCGGCCAGCCGGCCCGCGTGGTGTTCGGCGCGGGTTCCCTCGCGCACCTGGAGCGCGAGCTCGATCTGCTGGGCGCCAGGCGCGCGCTGCTCCTGGCCACGCCGGGGCACGCGGACCCCGCCGGTGACATCGCGGATCGCCTGCCTCGCCGCGTGGTCGGTGTCTTTGCGCGGGCGGCGATGCACGTGCCCGTCGAGATCGCCCGGCAGGCCCGCGAGGAAGCCCGCCGCCTCGATGCCGACTGCGTCATCGCGTTCGGCGGCGGCTCGACCACCGGCCTTGGCAAGGCCATCGCCCTCGAGTCGGGGCTGCCGATCCTGGCCATCCCCACCACCTACGCGGGCAGCGAGATGACGCCGATCTACGGCATCACCGAGGACGGCCTGAAGAAGACGGGCAGCGACCCGCGGGTGCTGCCGCGAACGGTGATCTACGACCCGGCACTGACACTGACGCTGCCGGTGGGCCTGAGCGTGACCAGCGGCATCAACGCGATCGCCCATGCGGCCGAAGGCCTGTATGCCCGGGACGGCAATCCGGTGATGGACCTGCTGGCCGAGGAGGGCATCCGCGCGCTGGCGCAGGCCTTGCCCGCGCTGCGCCAGCGCGCCGACGACCTGGCTGTGCGCGGCGACGCACTCTACGGCAGCTGGCTTTGCGGCACGGTGCTGGGAAACGTCGGCATGGCGCTGCACCACAAGCTGTGCCACACGCTGGGCGGCAGCTTCGAGCTGCCGCATGCGCAGGTGCACACCGTGGTGCTGCCGCAGGCGATGGCCTTCAATGCCCCGGCGGCGCCGCTTGCCATGCAGCGCATCGAGCGCGCCCTGGGCACGTCGGGCCGGGCCAGCGCGCCTGCGGCGCTGTTCGACCTGGCGCGAGACAACGGGGCGCCCGTATCGCTGAAGGAGATCGGAATGCGCCGCGAGGACCTGGACCGCGCGGCGCAGATCGCCGTTGGCAATCCCTACTGGAACCCACGTCCCATCGATGCTGCGCAACGCGGCGAGATCCGCGATCTCTTGCAGCGCGCCTTTGACGGCGTGCGGCCGGACTGAACGAATCGTGATCGGTGCCGAAGGCGCGCCGGAGCGCTGAGCTCGCCCGGAGGCGCCACACCCGGGCGACACGCCTGAACAGGAGCAAGTCGCCGCAGCCGTCCCCGCCGCGGCGCCGGTGCCGCGCGAATGGACGCATGCTTGCCCCGGCCGATGCTGCCATTCACGCACACCCGTCGTTGCCACCAGGCTGGCCTGAAACGCTGACCGACGATCGCTTCCCATGTCCTTCAAGACCGTCGTGTTCGCATGGGCCTGGCTGCCCGGTGCCATCCAGCAGAAGCAGGATGAGCTTTCAGATGCTCAACGCCATGTTGACCCGAGCTTGGATCGAATGCCCAACGGCAAAGTTCGAGCCTGAGTCCAGATTCACACGCCGCGGAGCCGCAGGTCGACGCTCGTGCTCTGGTCCTACGGTAGCCCACGTTTGAGAGACGCCACTGACTGCTCGATGCTTGAGGTCCATGGCTAGGACCTTGCCATGACATATCGACCATAGACTTCCCCGACAGCCGCCAGCACCATCAATCGCGGCGTCTACCCGTTTGGCCCTGATTGACTCGGCTCAATCGACGCAGGGAACAGTGCTGTCATTACCCAAGCCAGGTTCCATGAAAATCCTCATATACCTTGGATGGCTGCTCGTCGTGTCCCTTGCCGCTTGCGCGAGTCCGTACAAACCGACCCTGGATGGCCCTGCGGCTCGCATCCGGTTTGTCACCAGTCACCCGAACTCAGTCCAGGGGACGGACAGCACTCGGGTCAATTTCCATCCCGGAAACTGCAGCCCGCCGGCAACTGGCAACACCGTCGATTCCCGCTCCCGGACGATCGCCCGGCTGACAGGGAACGGGTTGCTGGGCACCTCTGTACCGGCCGTGCCGGCCGCGTGCCTGCGCACCTGCAGTTAGCGCTGCTGTCGCTTGGCGTGGAGCAACCGTGTCCATCGCGACAGCCGCGAACAATGGGATTTAAGGCAACTTTGCAAACCGGTTCAAAGGAGACGTCATGCGGAAGCCAAAGTGGCCACTGATTTGCATTGCATTCAGTCTCATGTCTTGTGGTGGTGGGGGTGATGGTGGTGAGCCGATTGCCGCCGCACCGACAGCTCCAGCGCCTCCGGCGGCGGCACCAACGGCGCCGCCGCCGGAGGCGCCTGCCCAACCATCAGGTCCTCCTGCTCAGTCCTCACTACCGGTCAGTGGTTATCGAAGTGATCGAGTACTGAGCATGTCCTCGATTTCGGCAATCGTGGAGAATGACCTCTATTTCGTGGGTGCGGACGGCACATTTCGAGCACCAACGCCGGCCGATCTTCAGTTCTCGTCGACCACATGGCGGAATCCGGATACCGGTGCCACGTCGACACAGACGTTCGACGTGCAATCTGTCGATTGCGGTACATCGGCGCAGACATTTCCTAAGGGTAATTACTCTGCAATGATGCTGTTCGACCGTAGCGGCAGCATGTCATCCAACGATCCTGGCGACCTGTCCCTCCAAGCCGGGCAAGTGTTCGCAGACGCAATGACAGCGGCAGATGAGGCGGCGGTCGCCGCATTTCCGACGAGCGCATCCAACAATCGGCCCAGCGAATTCAACATCTACACGGGATTTACGGCCGACGTCGGCCGCATCAAATCAGCGGTTCGCTCCATTGGAGGACCCGACGGCGGAACACCCTTGTACAGTTCCATCATGTCGAGCTTGTCGTACACATCTTCCCAAGGCGGTAAAGCAAACAAGGCAGTCTTGGCATTCACGGATGGCCAGAACAACGAAGGTGCAGCGACGGAAAACGATGTCATCAGTGAAAGCAAGCGACTACAGATCCCTGTGTTTCCCGTCGGTTTGAAAGAAGGGGATAACGGCGCGTTGGCGCAAATCGCCAAGGAGACCGGAGGCTCGTTCTTTTTCGCCTCGGAAGCACAACAACTCTTCGCCGCTTACAAGTCGCTCGCGGCGATCCTCAGTGGCAACGCCAGCACCTGTAAGGTGACGGTCAAGACGGACCTGAGCGGAGATGCGGCTCAATTTGTGCAAGGCACCGGCAGGACATGGACATTCACCCGCGCCGTCAGAATCGACGGGACGCTGGTGCCGTTCACGTTCAAGCAGGCCTTCGATGTGGTCAATCGTTAAGTTGGAATGCGACTCGGTGAACGGCGTCATCGCCCGTTTTGCGCGATTCCGAAGAACGCCGAGCTCAACTTCCTGCCGAGAAGATCGAACGCGCGGCTCCCGGTGCTGGTGGGCGGCTTGTCCTACCGGCACCGAGCACCGCGGACACCACCCACCAACAGAACCCCGACCCGACTCTCACAAGTAGAGGAAGCCACGGGTCCCTTCGCGTGGATCGAGATGAAAGGCGTGCTCGATCGACATCGGCGGGTCCACCAACCCGGGCTCATCCAGCCCGGGGATGAAGAGCTGGTGGATGCGGCGCGCCGAGATGTCATTCTGATGGGGCATCTTCACCGTACCCAGCGGTCCCGTCTTCGCCGGAGTGACCACGGAATTGGCAAGGCCTCGCCAGGCCAGCAGGTCCCGGGCCACGCGGGCACGTACCAGGACACTCGCGTCACTCCACTCCGGAGGCACGAGGCACAAGACCCGCATTGCAAGACCGATGAAGATCTCCTGGGCGTTCGCAAAGTTGACCAGCTTCTCGAACTCGCTCCTCTCGATCCACCATGCTCCTTGTGCGACATGGCGAGGCGACATGCCGTGTCCTCCGAATCGGTAAACGGTCGAACGACGTTTCAGCTCGAACCTGGAAGGACTGGCCATTCCTCCGGTCCTGGCGCGAGCAACGACGTTTCCATGCTGGTCGACGATGGCCCGGTCCGGCGACAGGTCCGTGCCCAACGCCCGCAATCGGCTCGTCGGATGTTCGAAGGCGGCACTGTTCGCGAAGACTCCCATGGCTGACCTTTCCCCTGACGGGAATGGATCATTAGAAACATGACGGGTCGGCCATGTCCCCTGCGGTTTGTCCCGTCGCCGGATGACGTGTGTCCCGGGAGTCGGTGGACCGCTTACACCTTTGCAGATCCGGCATCAGGTTCATGAGGCTTTTCCGAGAGGGCAGGCACCCGCGCCGCCCGATCACCTGCCCTGGTAGGTGGCTTGTCCTGGGACCGCCGTGACGACCGACCTATGTACGGGCGTGCAGGCCCTGGCTCAAATAGGGCCGGGCTGGTGGACAGGATGAGCTTTGAATTTGTTCGTGTTGGCGTCATCCTCTTGTCCCTTCGTCCATTGCCCGAATGCCCAGCCAGTGATTCTCTGCGGTAGCCCATCGTGAACTCGTCCACAGACCAGGAACCTGATCCAGACAAGACCGTGCTTCGAAGCGGCTCGCCGAGTTCGCAAGCGCCGGGCACATGGCCGGAGAACGCGCTGCCACCGGGCACGCAACTCGGTGAATTCGAGATCCGGGGGGTGATCGGGGAAGGTGGCTTCGGAATCGTCTACCTGGCTTACGACGGCTCGCTCCACCGCATGGTCGCGCTCAAGGAATTCATGCCCTCGGGCATGGCCTCGCGAACGCAGGCCCTGCAGGTGACCGTCCGGTCCCGCCAGCACGTCGAGACCTTCTCGGCGGGCTTGAAGAGCTTCGTCGGGGAAGCCCGGTTGCTGGCGCGCTTCGATTCGCCTTCGCTGGTCAAGGTGTATCGGTTCTGGGAAGCGAATGGGACCGCCTACATGGTGATGCCGTTCTACGAAGGCGTCACGCTGCGCCAGTCCTTGCGCGAGGGCCGCGTCGATGCCAACGAGCGCTGGCTGCGTGCCATGCTCGTGAACCTGTTCGACGCCGTGGAGACCATCCACGGGGAGCATTGCTATCACCGTGACATCGCGCCCGACAACATCCTCATCCTGAAGGACGGCAGGCCGCTGCTGCTGGACTTCGGAGCCGCCAGGCGGGTGATCGGGGATACGACGCGCGGGCTCACCGTCATCCTCAAGCCCGGCTTCGCTCCCATCGAGCAGTACGCGGACTCGCCGGGCATGAAGCAGGGTCCGTGGACGGACATCTACGCGCTGGGGGCCGTGGCGTACTTCGTGATCACCGGCACGGCGCCACCGCCATCGGCGGCCCGGATCGTCGGAGACGAGATGCTTCCCGCGCGCGAAGCCGGACGCGGGCGGTACAGCGAGAACCTGCTCGATGCGATCGATCACGCGCTAGCCGTCCACCCGAGCCAGCGTATCCAGAACGTGTCGGAGCTTCGGAAGGCCCTGGCGGAAGAGAGCGGGCCGCGGACGATGCCCGGGGCGGTGCGCACCATTGGCAAGGCAGCGGGTGCCGCTGCGGTCCAGCCGCCGAGAATCGAGCCGCAGTTGCGGACATGGCCCCCCTCGCTGCCGCCCGGCAGCACCACGGCCAACCCAGGCGATCGGCACACCATGGGCCAGCCCGAGCCCAAGGCCGGCAACAGGAGCCGGACCGGCTGGGCAATGGCTGGCGTGGCCGGGGCAGCCGTGACGGGCGCAGCCCTGTTCGCATACCTCTTCGGATCAGCAACCGGCGAAGAAGCCGGCGCTTCCGACGCGCGCTCGTCGACGGAGGTGGCCGCTGCCGGCCCGTCCGTCAGCGGTCCGGCGCAGCCATCTCCACCACCGTCGGCACCACCGGCTGCACCGCGCGCTTCAGTTCCATCAGAGCCAGCGTCCGCGTCTGTCCAGGGACCGGTACCTCCAGCACCCGCACCCCTGCCGGATCCGCAGGCGACCAGCCCCCCGTCGCGTTCCCCTGCGCCCGGAACAGACACGTCCCCGCCTCCGGCGGCGGCGGGCGCTGCGAATCCATCAGTGGCCCTGGCACCCGGTCCGGGGCTGTCCCCCGAGGACGAGTTCTGGAGGGGCGCCACCATGCGGGACACCGCCGCTGCCTATGAGGCGTATCTCCGGCGCTATCCGCGCGGCAGGCATGCCGATGCGGCACGGATGATGCTGGAGGCCAGGCAGACCAGGCTCGCGGCAGCTCCTGCTCCGGCGGCTGCGCCGGTGCCGCCTGCGACGGCTCCTCGCGCCGCGACGGCGCCCACCCCACCGGGCGCGGGATCCGCACCGGCCGATGCCGCACCCGCTTCGGCACGTCCGTTCGAGCCAGCTCCATCGCAGATCACCGTCACCCGGCCACCGCCGCTGCTGCCGGCTGCGCCTGGAGCCCGCGAGCAGGTTTCGCCCGCAGCGCCGTCCAGGACGGAGGCCGCGCCCCCGAACTTGGTCGGATCGGCCCCGGCCGCGGCAGCGGTGCCGCCACCGCCCGCCGCCTCACCTGCGGCGCCCACTGCTGCGCCAGCTGCGCCAAGAGTGGCAGCGGCCCCCGGTCCCTTCGCACGCGATCCGGCGACCGGTGCCCTGTCCGGCAACGGCCAGATCACCTATCCCAACGGCGACCGCTTCGAAGGGCGCATGGTCAACGGCAGCAAGGAGGGCAAGGGGACCTTCGAGTGGGCCAATGGCCAGCGATACAGCGGCGAATGGGCCGGTGACGTGCCGCACGGGCAGGGCACGATGCGCTTCGCCAGCGGACACGTCTACACGGGCGAATGGGTGAAGGGAAAACAGCACGGCAAGGGCGAGTTCGTCTGGGCGAACGGCCAGCGTTACCAGGGCGAGTGGTCGGCGGACCAGCCGCACGGTGAAGGCAGCATGCGCTTCACCAACGGCGACGTGTACACCGGCCGCTGGGTGAACGGACACCGGCAGGGCAGGGGCCAGTTCGTCTGGGCCAATGGCCAGCGCTACACGGGCGACTTCGCCGCCGACGAGCCGCATGGCCAGGGCAGCATGCGCTTCGTGAGTGGCGACACCTACACCGGCAGCTGGGTCAAGGGGAGGCACCACGGGCACGGCAAGTACCTGTGGCCCAGCGGCACCTTCTGGGAGGGCGAGTTCAGGGACGGCAAGAAGACGGACAACGGCAAGACGGTGTTCGCGGACGGCCGTTCGGTCGATGGGCCGGGAATCGAATCGGCCGGAGGTCCTCCGGCGGAGCCGGCGCGTCCTGTCGAAGGCAATGCCCGGTGAGGCCCACGCCCGCGCGGCGCGACTTGCGCATGAACGCCGTGAGGTGACCCGGTCCCGCGCCGGCTGCCTGCCGCCTCACCCCGCGAGGACAGCTTGAGCGCGGCGGTCGATGGCTACGGGCTCCCCGTGGGCACGCGGCTCGGGGAGTTCGAGGTCGTGGACCGCCTCGGCCAAGGCGGGTTCAGCATCGTCTACCTCGCCCGTGACCATTCGCTGGACCGCGACGTGGCCCTCAAGGAGTACATCCCCGCCACCTTTGCGGTGCGCAAGGACACCCGCTACGTGGGTCCCCGGTCCGAGGAACACCGCGAGATTTTCGCGATCGGGCTGCGCAGCTTCATCAACGAAGGCAAGCTGCTCGCGCAGTTCGAGCACCCGGCGCTGGTGAAGGTGCACCAGGCCTGGGAGGCCCACGGGACGGCCTACATGGTCATGCCCCTCTACAAAGGCCCGACCCTGAAGCAGGCGGTGCAGTCCATGCCCGGCCCTCCGGACGAGCCCTGGCTGCTCGACCTGCTGGCGCCGCTGATGGCCGCGCTCGGCGTCATGCATGCGCAGAACTGCTTTCACCGCGACGTCGCGCCCGACAACATCCTGCTGCTTGCTGAGAACGGCCAACCGGTGCTGCTGGATTTCGGTGCCGCCCGGCGCGTGATCGAGGGCATGTCCGAATCGCCCACGGCCATGCTCAAGCCGGGGTATGCCCCCGTGGAGCAGTACAACACCATCCCTGGCCTGAAGCAGGGTCCGTGGACCGATGTGTACGCGCTGGGCGCCACGATCCACTGGGCCATCACCGGGCGCCCACCGCAGGACTCGAGCACCCGGCTGATGCACGACGCGGTGGTGCCCCTGGTCGAGGCGGCGCAGGGCCTCTACAGCCCATCCTTCCTGCAGGCGGTGGACCATGCCCTGGCCGTCCTGCCCGAGCACCGCACCCGCTCCATCGAGGACTTCCGGCGCGAACTGGGCATCGGCACGGGGCAGGGGGGCAGGGCGCCGCCTGGCCCGTGGATTGATCCCGAGGCGACCCGCATCGACCCCGTGGCCCGCCAGCCCACCCGCCCCGGGACGGTCACGCCGCCGTGGCCATCGACATCCGGCGCGTCGCGGGAGCCGACCATCGTCAAGCCCGACGCGACAGGCCCGGCCGGTCGGCGGCAGCGAGCCGGCGCCGAGCCGGCACCTTCGAGTCCGGAGACTGCGCGAGCAGCGAGCTGGCGCTACGGCCTGCTGGCCGGCGCGGTGCTGCTGGCCCTGGTGCTCGCCTGGATCGTCCTGCGCCCTGGGCCGTCGACGCCCGGCGCCGGGCCCAGCGCGCCGGAACCGGTTCCCCTATCGCAGGAACCGGCCCCGCCCGGCGCGCCCCCGCCGCCCGTGCCGCCCCCGCCGCCCGTGCCGCCCCCGTCGCCCGTGCCGCCGGTGCCGCCGGTGCCGCCGGTGTCGCCGGTGTCGCCGGTGTCGCCGGTGTCGCCGGTGTCGCCGGTGTCGCCGGTGTCGCCGGTGTCGCCACGCTCTGCACCGCCACCTGCACCGCCACCTGCACCGCCACCTGCACCGCCACCGGCGTCGCCACCTGCGTCGGCGCCGGCGACACCGAAACCTCCATCGCCGCCGGCGACCACAGAACCCCCCTCGCCGACCCCGCCTCCTCCAGCCAACCGGGCGCCGCCTGCGCCGCCGGCTCGCCCGGTCATGCGGCCTCCCGAGCCCAACCAGGCCGAGTGCGCGCGCCTGATCACGCGCCTGTCCTTGGGGGAGAGCCACCCCGAGCTGCTCGATCGGGTGCGTACGCTCGGCTGCCGCTGACCGGGCTGTAAGCGCCGCTTCGGGATTGATCCAGAAAATGGACTCATCCCGGGTGGTTCTAAATCGGGACAAATCTCCTGGACGGCAACGAAGACCCCCTTCCTAGAATGACTTGCCGATACGAGGCGCGGGCAAGCCAGCGCCAGCTGGCGAGTCCGTTGGGATCTGGAGAAGGGTTGCTGGTACATGAACTCTCGTCACCCTGGGCACCTCCCTCGCAAGGGCTGGATTGCAATGGCGCTCGGCCTGATGGCCGCCTCGCTGGCTGGATGTGGTGGTGGCGCGGGCAGCACCGGCAGCCCCGAGAACAGCGGCCCCACCAAGACCTCGCTTCGCGTGGATGCGGCCGACGTCGACGGCGACAGCTTGCGATACCAGTGGCGTGTCACCGGCGGCACGATCGAGAACCGTAATGCACGCGAAACCGTATGGACCCTGCCGGAAGGCCCGGGCCTGCATTTCGCCTATGTCCTGGTGTCCGATGGCAAGGGCGGTTACGTCGAGCAGCAGTACGCGGCATCGAGCGACGCCATCGGCGGGGAAGGGCGGGCGCCGCAGCCGGTGAGCCATGTCCCACCGCCCGTGACCGAGATCGCCGGCGCGCCGCGGCGCCTGCGATTCCACGCCAGCGGCGATACCAATTTCGCGCCACCGGGTGGCGGTGCAGCCGTGAGACGCATGGTCTACCTGCCCGACGTGCAGGTCCAGGTGGTGTCTGGCGCAGAGGTGGTGTTCAGCGGCGCGTCCGACCTCAGTGGCGAGGTCAGCCTGCCCAAGCTTCGTGCAGGCGAAAGCTACCAGGTCCGGTGCGCGACGAATCAGGGCGCCGTACTCGAACTCTGTGGCCGGTTCACTTTGGAACAGGACGCCAAGGCTGCTGTGGTCACACTCGAATCCCCAACGAGAGACGCGCGCAACGGCGCGCGAAACCTCCGACTGCACGGACACGTCGCCCTCGCCGACGGCGGCGTCTGTGGCACGGAGAACGAGTTCCTGGGTATACAGAGTGCAGCCACGGTCCAGTTGCTTGCGGTAGACGGCACATCACTGGCGCCGCCGGTTCGCGTCAATCGTTTCGGCGACTATGCAATCGATGCGGCGGTCGCGGTCACGGCCAGGCTCAAGCTGCGCGTGCAGTGCGAGTCGTACGCGACTACCCTGGACTTGCCGCCGCCGGCATCGCCTGTGCTCGGATATGTGAGCAGCTCCCCGGTCGAGCTCTCGCACCAGATCCCGAACAGCCGGCCCCGTACCGTGAAGATGCTCGCCAGTGGTCCCGACGGGAACGTTCGCGGCGAGATGTTGCAGCTGGAATTCGAGGGCGATCAATCCAAGGCCCTGCCGCAACCGGACCACTTCCTGACCTACAAGGGCAAGGACACGCGGCGCAGCGCTTGCATGTACTACCGCTCTTTCGGCGCTGCCGGCGACTGTGATGACCAGGGGCGGATGGTCCGACCCATCTCGTTCGAGGACTGGAAGCGGCAGCACAAGTTCAAGCCCTACGCCGGCACCAACACGGAGTATCGGGCCGACTTCATCAACCGCATGGACCTGAACCTGGTCCGGCGCATGGTGGCCACGGAAAACGCTCCCGATTCGATCGCCTTCTACGTCTGCAACCATCCTGGGCCGGATGGAAGCACGCAGGCCGAAGTCGACAGGGTGATCGAAGCGGGTCTGCGGGACGAGAAGCGGGTGGCCTGCGTCGCGATGGAATGGACCACCACGCCGGGCGTCAACGCGGGCTTGCCCTTCACCAAGTTCCTGACCTTCGCGCCCGATGGATCACTGCTGCCGTCCATCAATCTCGACGGCCGTGGTGAGAAGTTCATGCCGGGTGCGTGCGTGGCCTGCCACGGCGGCACGCAGTACAACGGGCGCTTCCCCGACAAGGGCAACCCCTCGCCCTACCTCGGGGCGAGGTTCCTGCCCTTCGACACCGGCAACTTCCGCTTCGGCTCCAGCCCGCGCCTGACCGAACAGGCCCAGAGCGAGGCGATCTTCGAGCTGAACCGGCTGGTGCGTGCGACCGAACCTTCGACATCCAAATCGCCGAGCACCGCGACCACCCGACTCATCGACGGCTGGTATGCACACGGCGGCAAGACCCTGGACAAGAGCTACGTGCCGCCGAATTGGCGCGTGGACGAGACGCAGGCACATGCCGGTGCCGGGAAGTTCTATCGCGAGGTGATCGGCTCTTCCTGCCGCACCTGTCATACCGCGCTTGGAGACAACTTCGATTGGGACTTCATCGGACCTCTTGGACTCAGGACGCAAGCGGAGCCCTACGTCTGCGGTGGAACGCCCGATGTAGCGCGCAACGCGACCATGCCCAATGCACTGGTGACGATGAACCGTGTCGCGGAGCGGACCCGGACCGATCCCACTCTCGCGGCATTGATGCGCAACTTCCTCGGGTGCGATTCACCTCGGCCCGATCCGGCGTATCCGAAGCGCTGATGGTGGCGCATGGCAGAAGGAAATCGATTCATGAACCAGTCGCTTCGCAGGCCGGCTTGGACCACGTTGCTGATGACGGCGGCCCTGTTCGCCGGCTGCTCCAGCCCGAACATGCCTGCGCGTCCTTCGGCGGGCACTGCTAGCCCGCCGCCGTCTGCAGTGGTGCGCATGACGGGGGATGTCGCCGCGCCACCGGCCGCGGCGCACGTCGCGAGCCCGCTTCCGCAGCCACCGGCCGTCGCCGTGCCGCCCGCGGCGGCGCCAGCCACGCGAGCGGCCGCTGCAACACCCGCTCGGGCCGACAGCAACTTCGTCGCGCCCGCCCCGGTGCCCTTCGAGAACTCCGTCACCCGGGCCGGCCAGGACCTGTTCGCGCAAGCCCGCACCCGGCTGGGGGACGAGCCGCGCGTGCTGGTCATCGATCCGCTGATCGACGCCAACACCGGTGCGCAGACGGTGAGCACCGCCCAGATGGGTGAGCAGCTCGAGTCGATGGTCAAGGCGCGGCAGGCACGCTGGACCGTCCAGCCGCTGACCCGGCAGGCGCTGGCCGATAAGCCCTTGCTGCTGATCGGAACCCTCACGCCGGTCAACGTGGAACGGGCGGTCGACACCGTGCCGGATGCGTTCCGCGTCTGGCTCACGCTGATCGACTTGCGCACCGGCCAGGTCATCGCCAAGCAGATCGACCGTGCGACCGCGGATTCGGTGAACCCGGAGCCCTTGCCCTTCTACAAGGACAGCCCGACCTGGCACCGGGACAAGACCGTGCTGGGCTACATCAACTCGTGCCAGGTCAACACCAAGATCGGCGACCTGGCGGACCCCGAGTACCTCGCCCGCCTGCCGGCCGCGGCGGTGGTCAACGAAGCCATCCTGGCCTATGGCAAGGGGGAGATCCCGCTGGCGAACAAGCTGTACAAGGAAGCCGAATCACTGGCTGACCCGGGTGACCTTCGGGTGCTGAACGGGCTCTACCTCACCAACTGGCAACTGGGGCAGCGTGAGGCGGCGCGCGATGCCTTCGCCCGGCTGGTCGACTCGGGCCTGGAAGCCAAGCGCCTGCCGGTCAAGTTGCTGTTCCAGCCTGGGCGCACCACCTTCAATGAGATCGGCGACCTGCGCGAGCAATACCAGATCTGGCTCGCCTCGCTGGCGCAGCAGACCGGCAAGGCCGCGGCCTGCGTGCGCATCGTCGGCCACACCAGCCGCACCGGCAGTGCGCGGGTCAACGAACGGCTCTCGCGCCAGCGCGCCGAGGCGGTGCAGAAGATGCTGGAGCAGCGCAACCGCAGCCTGGGCACCCGCCTGACCGCCAGCGGCGTGGGCTCGCGCGAGGCGCTGGTGGGACTGGGGACGGACGATCAACGCGATGCGCTGGACCGGCGGGTCGAATTCAGGGTGGTGGATTGTGTTTGACGTCTCGAACTGCCAGATCCGATGTGGGAGATGGAAGATGCTCGCACGCTACCTGATATGTCTTGCCACGTCGGTCATCCTGATCTCCGCGGCAACGGCGGCGGATGTAGACGTCCCCCCTCTTTACAGTAGCCGCTGCTCTTCTTGCCATGGCACTCCACCGGGCGTGGAGGGGAAATTCAACATGCCGAACCTCGGGGGCGATGACCGCCTGGGGGCCGATGCAGCCTTGCACAAGTACTTGCAAGAGTTTGTTGCCACCAGTGATGCCAGCGGTATTTATCGGGGGACCTCCCCAATGCAGGGTGTGCTGAATATCAATGAGGTTCAGCTTATCCGCGAGTACCTGATAACCGTTCGGGATGCTCTGGTATTCCTCGATGGCCGCAGAATTTATACGTCGGCAGAAGGATCCCACACCTTCACAACCCCTGTCCAAGTTGGATCATCTAGTGATGCGGTCACTATCCGTATAGCAAACACTCGCGCGAAACCGCTCCAGGTCGTGGGCCTTGCGGGGGCGATGACCCACCTAAGCATCTCCCGGAATACCTGTATTGCTCCGCCGAGCCCGCCGAGCCCGCCGAACCCCCCCGTGGTAGCTGGCTCGGCGGGAACAATCGCTGAGGAATGCGAAATTGACATCAAGTTCTCCCCAGCGGCAGGAACGAACAATGGTGACAGCTTATCCTCCGTGATCGATCTGAATCTGAGGTTCGCAGCGGGGCAGACGCCTTCAGACGTTCAATATCGGATTCGCTTTACGGGGACGTCCGCAGGCCCGCCCCCGGTTGGTCCTATTTTCTCAACTGCGGGATTCGACGCGCTCCGACAATTCTCGGCGCCGCCCGATGGTTCCGACACGCTTTGCCCAACCATTCAGAACGCGGGCGATGGAATCCTGACGCTCGACTTTTCGGTGCTGCAGGCAAATGACGAAGCTGATCATTCCTCGTATTTCGAGTGGGGCGACAACGCGAGGTGTTCGGCGGCGCACCGCCCTTGCAATGCCTCCATAGGGAGCCCCATATCTGGTGAAACGACGCTCCGCCCCGCAGATTCGGCCTGTACCTTGGCTATTCGGTTCAACCCCTCCAAGTTTGGCGAAGCTGGCCGCACTGGCGCGCGTAACGCCATGCTGCGGGTGATACACAACGCCCCCACGGCCGGGACGGTGGCAGACTTTCTGATGACCGGTGACGTGGCGACCGTGAACCGACCCCGCATCGGTCTGTTTACAAGCCCGAGCGCTGTAGCAGGACGAGTATCTCCGCCGGCATTTGCTGCTCAACCCATCAATACCACGAGTGCGCCGTGGAATGAGTTACTCGTGTTCAACACGGGCACTGCAGACGGACTCGACCTCAATCCTGTCACATCCACCAACCCGGACGGGTTCGCACTTACCGACGACTGCGCGTCAGCGCCGCCCTTGCCCAGAATCACGAGCGGCAGCAACGCCCCCAACTGCGCGATAACGTTGCGCTTTACACCGAGACGCCTGGGGCAAAGTTGTACGACGGTGACGATTAGCGCCGCAGTCAGCAGCAATGGTGCGCAAGCAGTTGAGGTCTGTGGGAACGGGGTGGCCGTGCCAGGCCCGCTGTTGACGCTCTCACGCGAGTCGATCGATTTCGGCCGTCGAGCGATCAATGGCGCGTTTCTGCCTGAACCCGTTGTCATTGGCAATGGCGAAGGAGCGAGCTCCTTTCTGCGCATCAATACAGTGTCTCTGTCCGGCGGCGGGTTCGTGATCGTGCCGGATCCCGCCACGCAATCGACCTGTGACGACCAGGTGCTTGCCCCGGGGGCGAGTTGTACGGTGTATGTCCAGTTCACCCCTGACCCGACGCGACCTGAAGCAAGCTACAGCGGCTCCTTGCAGATCAATACCGACGCCCCGTCAGCTCCTACACGTACCGTCGGCTTGTCGGCCGTCGCCGGCACGCTGGAATCCCCACCGGTGCTCGTGTTCGCCGACGCGCCGGGACCGATCACTTTTGCCGGCTTCGTCATCGCGGGTCAACAGTCGGAGCGGCCTGGGATGGTGGTGCTGCGCAACGCGGGTTCGGTGAACGCCGGGATCCACGCGATTCGCATGGTTGGCGCGGATGCATCCAACTTCAGCGTCAGCGGGTGTCCTGCGGTGATGTTCCCGGGAGGTTCCTGCGTGATCAGCGTCCAATTCGTGCCTGGCAGCGGCGGCGCCAAGCATGCGCAGCTGGAGGTGGTCTCGTCCTTCGGCATTCCCCCGCCGCTGGTCGCGGTGAGCGGACGCGCGGTCGGTGGCACCTCGGCCCACCTGACTGCCTCCAGCTCCAGCATGGCACTGGGCAGCGTGCGAGTAGGAGCGCAATCAGCGCCGCTTGAGTTGAGACTCGCCAGCGCGGGTGATGGCGTGCTCGAGGTGACCGCAATTAGCGCCGATGCGCCGTTCAGCGTTCAATCCAAAACCTGCCCAACGCCTCCATTCACGCTGACACGGGGCAGCGACTGCACCGTGTCCGTGATGTTCACGCCAACGGATGGGAATGCAGCGACGGGAATGCTGCGCGTGAGCACCGATCTGGACGCCAAGGCACTCGAGGTGCCACTGGCCGGTAGTGGGCAGGAGCGAACCGATGTCTCGAGCGGCGGCTGCTCGATTGCTTCCGGCGACGCGCTGGCCGACCCGACGCTCTGGGCGCTGGTGCTGCTCGCTGCTGCCGCGGTATTCCATCGGCGCCGGACGGCGGCGCGAGTCAGGTGTCCATGACCTTCGGCCGGCTCCGCGCGGCAGGGGGCGGATGGTTTCGCAGGCATTCCTACGGACCGCTGATCGCAGCGGGCGTGCTGGTGTCGGTCGTGGCAGCGGCAGCAGCAGTTCACGAATGGCCACGCATCGTCATGCTGCTGGTGGTGGCGCCGCTGGTCGAGGAGGCACTGTTCCGGAGCGGCATGCAAGAAATCTTGCTGCGACGCTGGCCTGCATGGCCGGCGATGGCGGCGAATGCGCTGACGGCGGTCGCGTTCGGCGCGGCGCATGCCTTGGCACGCGACGATGCGACAGCTTTCGCCGTCGTCATCCCCGCGCTGGTGATCGGTGTGGTGTACGAGCGCACGGGCAAGCTCCGTTACTGCGTTGCACTGCATGCGGTGATGAATGCCGGATGGCTCGCCTGGCACATGGCGGGAATGTCAGTCCGGGGCTGATTCGCCCCCGCACCCATTGAAGAGCAATAAGAAACGGAACACCGATGCACACAAAGATTCTGAGGTACGCAGCCGGTCTGCTGTGCTTCGCCGCCCTGGAAGCCCACGCCCAGTTCGACCACTCCTTCTACGGCGTGCTCGACCTCTCCTACGGCCGCTTCGAGCGCAGCGGCTTCTACCGCGAACACCGCTTCAACAGCAATTCGCTCAGTGCCAGCTTCGTCGGCGTGAACGCCACCTACGGCCTGGAGGGCGGCTGGACGCCGGGCATGACGCTGGAGACCTTCCTGCGCTTCCAGGACTGGCGCCTCGGCCGCAACAACGACGACCCGCTGTTCTCGCGCAACGCCTTCGTCTCGCTGGCCAGCCCCTACGGCACGGCGCGCGTCGGCCGCCTGCAGACCTTCCTGTTCGACACCACGGCGCGCTTCAACGCGCTGGGCAACTCGCCGGCCTTCTCACCCGCGCTGCGGCATGTGTTCGGGTCGGGCAACCTCGAAGGCGTGCAGGGCGATTTCTACTGGAACCGGGCGATCAGCTACAGCACGCCAAACTTCGACGGCATCACCGGCAACCTCATGTACAGCCAGGGCGACAACTCGGCGCGCGGCGACCGCTACGCCGCCAGCCTGGTGGTGGCCAAGGGCCTGTTCGCCGGGGCGCTCTCGGCGCAGCGCGTGCACCGGGACGACGGCATCGACGACCTGCTCAGCGAAAACGCGTGGCAGCTGGGGGCCACCTACAACTTCGGCTTCGCGCGCGTGTTCGGTCTCTACACGCGCACCCGCGACAAGGGGCTGGACGTGCGAAGCCACCTCGCGACGGCCGGTGTCGCGGTCCCCGTCGGGCCCGGCACCCTGCAGGCCCAATACGGCCGGGCCCAGGCCGACGGCCCAGCCGTCGACCGGCGGCACGGCACGGCGAGCGCGGCCTACCTGTACCCGTACGACAGCGTGACCGACATCTACCTGATCGGCATGGACGATCGCGTGCGGGGGCAGACCCGCGGCCTGTCGGTCGCGGTGGGGGTGCGCTACCGCTTCTGAAGGCGGCAGCCCCACGCGGTGTGCCACGTCATGCGGTGTGGTGAAAGGTGGGTGTCTTCTGGATCATGTCGCCCGGGCGCGTGTCGAGCGTCACGAATAGGATGGCGCCCCCGGCTTCTTCGACCGCGTTCAGCAGACGTTGGCGCTCGTCGGGCTCGATGACTAGGCAGCCGTCGCTTCCTTCTTCACCTCGGCCATGGATCAGGAACGGCGCGTCTGTGTAGTCGCGCATGGCGAAGTCCGTCAGCTGGTTGCCCTTCGGCGTGAGCTTGGCGACCGGCTTTCTCATCTTGCCCTTGTACTCACTCGGTTTCTCGATGCGCCAGCGCCCGGGCGGCAGCGCGCCGCCCCGCACATCCTCTGACTTGTCCGTCGCGCGGTACGGTGAGAACGAATCCATCGAGCGCTCTTCCTTGCCCTTGGTGCGGCCACGGCCGCCCCCGGTGACCGCATGGATCCGGAACGACTCTTTGCCGATCTGGCCGATCAGGGTTTCGGACCAGACGTAGTAGACGAGATCGAAGGTGGGTTTCGGCATGGCGGCTCCTGTGACGTGGTGGTGGATGGCTGGAGTGATCGGCGGTCACCCCCCTCCCCGGCCGACGGATGGTCGATTCGCGGAAGGTCGTTGCTCGCCGCTGGCGTGCCGGCGGTTTCCGGCGCGGCCGGCGCGAACAGGGTTCGAGGCAGATCGTTCGAATCCAGCCGCTCGCAGATGAGGAATTTGCTCGCCCCTACCGCCGGGGCCGCATACCAGCAGCTCTTGCCGCGCAAGCCCTGGTGCCATTGCAACGAGTGCGGAACCGAATCGCTTTCGCCATCCGGTTCCGGCGGGTTCAACCGGTTCAGGCGGCCCTCCAACTCGTCCACCGACCACTCCCGGTCCAGCGCCGAGAAGGCCAGGTCTTCCAGCTGCCCCAGCCAGGCCCAATGCGCCGCCGCCTGCGTGAGCGCTGGCGGAACCTCGAAGGTCGCCACCAGCGTGAACGGGTAGTAGCGCCCCACCCGGTCCACCGAGGGCATCAGCACGCCGCTCCAGGTGCGCTCGTCGATTACGCCGGGCATCAGCAGGAAGCGCCAAGCCGGGCTCTGCAGGTAGCGGTCCAGCCAGTCGGGCTGCGCCTGCAGCATCGCCAGGCCCTGCGACAGCCAGGCATCCCAGGGCTCGAGGAACCTGGCGTCCAGCCGGCGCGACGCGAAGTCGCCGAGCGAGGGCAGCTTGCCGTGCCAGCCAGGCGCGCTCACAGCGACCCCGGGCAACGGAACTGCCGCAGCTCCCGCATGCGGTAGGGGTTGAAGGCGCTGTTCGCCACGACCTCCAGCCGCGCCTGGCTGGCCCCGCGGATCATCAGCAGCCCGAACCGTTCGGGCTGGGCAGCGGGCAGGACCTCGAAGTGGTCGAACATCCGGAACGCGGCCCAGGGTCCCTCGAATTGCAGCGGGGGCGATGTGCCGAGGTGCACGCGCAGCTGCGACACCGCGCGCGGGGCCGGAACCGTGAGGGAAGCCGTCGATCCCGGGGTGATCGTGGTCACCTGGCCATCCATCTCCAGCTTCACCTCCTTCACGTCACCGCTGAACTCCACGGCCCGCAGGTCGTGCCGGAAGTTGGGCATGCGGCCGCCACCGCGGAAGAAGACGTCCCGGATCCGCGCCGCGCGCTGGAACTCCGCCAGCGAGCCCTGGGCCGCGGGCCGGCTGCCGTCGGCCAGCGGCTTGTACGACCAGGGGTTGGTGCCGGTGTCCACCAGGTGGGCCAGCCGGCGCTGGAAGAACTCGTCCAGCAGGCCGCCGGGTGCGAACAGCTGCCCGAAGTCCCCCGGCAGCACGTCGGCCCGCGAGCCCGCCGCCAGCGGGTACCGGTTGGCCACGGCGCGCGCGCAGAACTCGTAGATCGGCCGCAGCTCCCCGGCCAGGGCACTTTGCTCCGCCTCACGCCCGGTGCGCGTGCCCGAATCGACCAGCGCCTGCACGGCAGACTGCACCGAGGGGGGCAGCTGCGCCGCGGCCGCCTTCAGTTTCACGGCATCCACCGGCGGCGGCGTTGACCGGGATTTCTGGGCCGCATCGACCGCGGCGAGCTGGGCATGCACGTCGGCGAAGATCCGCGTCATCTGCTCGATGGGCGCAGGCTGGCCGGCGAACAGGCGGTGCAACGAGGCGAATCGGTCATCGACGATGCGCTCGATGGGGCCCTGTCCCGCGACCGGTGCCGGGCCGGTGTCGACCAGGCGCGAGATCTCCTTCTTCGCCTGGTTGGCGGCCGCCGCGGCCTGGCCCAGGGCCGAGGGTTCCCTGGCCGCCGGGCTGAGAACCGTTTCCCGGGCCGCGGCGCGCAGGAACGCGGCCATCGGTGAGTCGGGGCCGCTCAGCACGCGTGCCGAATCGATGGAGGCCTGCAGGCCTGCCGGCGGCGCGAGCCGCACGTCGGCCAGCAGCCGTTCCCAATGCCGCGCGTAGTCCTCCAGGTAGAGACGGCGAACCCGGTTCTCCAGCTCCGCGCCCAGCGCCACCGCCACCGGCCGCGAGGCGCGGCCCAGCACCCAGGCGTCCTCCGCCGCCATCTGCGCCGACACCCGCGCGAGCGGGCCCTGCTGGAACACCTTGGCATAGCCATCGCGCGTGTAGAGGCCCGGCACCCCGCGCGACAGCGGCTCGCCGCTGGCGCGTACCAGCACGTTGGCCGCCTGCGGTCCGGCGGCACCGGCCACGGTGAACTCGGGCAGCTCGGCGCGGTAGCGCCGATGCAGTCGGCTGTAGATGCGGTATTCGAGCGGGAAGGAGGCCAGCATGTCGCGCGTGCCGGCCACCAGCTGGGCGTCGGCCGGCGCGATGGCGGCCGGCGCTCCCAGGGCCAGCATCGCATCGAGGTGTCTGTCCAGCGCCTGCCGCTGCTCGGGGGCCAGTTGCCGTAACTGCTCGTCCCAGTCGACCTCGACCCAGGCCTTCAGGGCCTCGGCATTGAAGTGCTGGGGCGAGTACACCATCAGGTAGGCCTTGAGCGCCTCGTAGGCCTGTTCGAGGTTGTTGCGGTTGCTCGCGCGCAGGCGCTCCTCCAGCCGACGCACCACCCGCGGGGCCAGGCCGTTCTGCAACAGCTTCTGGTAGCCGGCCTGCGCCCCCGCATCCAGCTTCTCGCCCTGGTAGAGGCCCAGGGTGTGCAGCAGGGGCGGGTCATCGACCGGGAAGGCGCCGGCGGCTCCTGCGGTCGCGGCCGCGTCCAGCACCGGCAGCAGCCGCAGCACGTCGGCGCCGGACGACGGCAGCGCCTCGGCGGCGGCGCGCAGGGGTGGCACGCGCGCGGCCACTTCCTCGGCATGGCGCACGTTACGCAGATAGCTGACCGCCCACCCGGCCACCACGAGCAGCGCCGCGACGCCCACCGCGGCGAACCCCGCGACCCGGGTCATCCGGCGGCGGCGCTCCGCGGCTGCATTGAACGAGACCAGGTGTGACTCGGCGAACACCACGTCCTGCAGCAGGCGCCGCAGGAAGTAGCTGCGGCCACGCCCGCTGGGTGGACGGGATGCGCGTTCCTCCATGCCGAAGGTCCGCGAGAGCATGCCCATGACCCGATCGATGGGCGTGCCTTCCTGCGTGCCGCTCGTGAAGTACACGCCCCTGAGGGTGACGCCCTCGTGCGGTCCTGCGCTGCTGCCGAAGACCCGCTGCAGGAAGTCCGACAGCACGGGCCGCAGCGCTGCGAACTCGGAGCCGAACCCGAAGATCAGCCCGCGGCGGACCGGGTCGCGCTCGGCGCGCAGGCGGTCCAGCAGGCCCGCGCCCAGCCGCTCCTGCAGCAGCCGGTACTCGGACTCGAAGTCGCGCAGGGGATCGGACGGATCGAAGCGGTCCGCCCGGAAGGTGAAGCCCCAGACCTGGTCCCGGTCCTCCTTGCCGAGGAGCTCGAAAGTCTCGGTGAATCCCCCGATGAGGTCGGCCTTGGTGACCAGCACGTAGACCGGCGGCCGCACCCCCAGCTTGGCCTGCAGTTCGGCCAGGCGGCTGCGCAGCTTCACCGCGTGCTCTTGCCGCAGCGTGTCGTCCTGCTGCAGCAGGTCCTGCACGTTCACGGTGAGCAGTACGCCGTTGATGGGGCGCCGCGGCCGCGCCTGGCGTAGCAACGAAAGGAACCGATTCCAGGCGGCCGAGTCGATGCTGCGATCGGATTCCTGCAAGGTGTAGCGGCCGGCGGTGTCGATCAGCACGGCTTCGCGGGTGAACCACCAGTCGCAGTTGCGCGTGCCGCCGATGCCCTGCACGGAGCGGCGTTCGGGGTCTTCGACGACGAAGTGCAGGCCCGCGTTCAGCAGCGCCGTGGTCTTGCCCGAGCCGGGGGCGCCGATGAACATGTACCAGGGCAGGCCGTACAGGCCGTCGCTTCGGCCCAGCAGCGCGCGCCGCCAGCCGGCGCCGGGCTGCAGCCGGCCGATGGCTTCGTCGAAGCGCTGCTTCAGCACCTGGCCTTCGCGGTCGGCGGCGGACTGCGGCCCGCCGATGCCCTGCAGCAGCATCGCATTGCGCCGGCGCCGGCTCCCGATGCGCAACGCCACGTAGCCGGCCCAGGCGACCCACAGCACGGCCAGCGTCACGATGCGCGTGGAGGTGTCCGCGAGGATGGCCACCTGCCCGATCGACACCAGCGGGCCGATCCACCAGACCAGGGCCGACAGCACCGCCATGCCCAGCGTGCCCAGGACGAGCGGGCTGGCCAGCGTTCGCAGCAGGGATTTCATGGCGCGGTCCTCCCTGTGGCTCTACGGGGTGGCAGCGGCGTGCAGGATGATCTCCACCCGCCGGTTGCGAGAGCGGCCGGCGGGCGAGTTGTTCGCCTCCAGCGGTTCGGTGTCCGCACGCCCCTCGGCCCGCAGGCGCTCAGGCTGGACGGTCTTCGCGAGCAGCGTGCGGACCGCTTCGGCGCGGTCCCGCGACAGGTGCCAGTTGGACGGGTAGCGCAACGACCGGATCGGCAGGCTGTCGGTGTGGCCGGTGACCAGCACCGTGCCGGGCACGTTCCCGAGGGCCTGGCCGATGCGTCCGATCAGCGGCTGGACCCGGCGCGCCAGCTCGGCGCTTCCCGGCTCGAACAGGCCGTCCCCCTGGATCGTCACCACCGAGCGGTCGGGGTGGTCGCGCACCTCGACCTGGCCGGCATCGATCTCCGGCTTCAGGAAGCTCGCCAGGCGCGGCGGGGCCGGGGCGGGCTGTGCGACCACCGCCGGGGGCGGCGGGAGGGCCGGCGCAGCGGGCTTGCGGATGTCGATGGCCTGCAGGGCCTGGAAGGTCGGATCGGTCTCGGTGTTGATGCCGATCCGCAGCCCCAGGAACACCCCCGCGAGCACGCCGGCCGTCACGGCAGCGGCCACCCACACGGGCACGCCGTCGCGGATGCGCGCATCGGCACGGCGTTCGCCGCTCCAGTGCGGTGACAGCTCGCGGTCGCCGCGCGCGTCGGGTTCCTGCAGCACCTGCGCCACGCGTTCGCGGATGCCCTCCAGCTGGCTGGCCCCGTTCGCCTGCACGCGGTAGCGGCCCTCGAAACCGAGGTAGAGCGCGATCGCCATCAGCTCCAGCAGCGGGCGGTTGGGCGGCGGGTTCTGCAGCACCCGGTCGAGCAGCTGGAAGAACTTCTCGCCGCCCCAGGTCTCGTTGTGGAAGGCCACCAGCAGGCTGTGCGAGGCCCAGCTGCCGGAGCCGCCCCAGGGCGTGCCCGATGCCGCCTCGTCGAGCATGGTGCATAGCACGTAGCGACCGGCGATCACCTGCTCGTTGGGCACACCGGCCCGTCGGGCGTCGGCTTCGAACCGCCGGACGGCGGTGGCCAGCGTGGCCTGCAGCTCGCGCGGGTCGGGGTGCTGGGCGGTCACGCGGATCCGCGTGTAGGCGGACAGCAGCGGCGATGCGGCGGCGACCAGCGGGTTGGACGACACGTCCCGCCCGAAGGCTTCGTCCAGTTCCGGCGGCGCAGCCGCGGGCGCCCTCGGCGCGGGGGCCGGCGTGCCCGGCGCATCCGGGCGGGCGCCTCGCCCGGCGCGCGGCTTGATCACCGTGCGTTCGAAGGAGGCGAAGGGGTCATCGTTGCCCTGGCTCACGGCAGTCTCCCATCAGGCGCGGATCGCCCACAGCTCCAGTTCCAGCGACGGAAACTCGCCGGCGACGTGGATGGCCAGTCCCCGGGACGACTCGAGCTGGCGCCACAGCTCGCTGCCGCGGGTGTCCAGCTCGAAATACGTGAAGCCGGCGTGGAAAGGGATCTGGCGCGGCGCCACCGGCAGCACCCGCAGCGGCACGCCCGGCAACTGCAGCGTCACCAGGTCGCGGATGCGCTCGGCCGGGCCGATCTTCGCCTGCGCCGGAAAGCGGCTGCGCAGCGCGTCGCCCGGCATGTTGGCGTTGGCGGCCAGCACGAACTGCGCGCTGCGCTGCAGCTCCAGGTCGGGGATGAGGCCCACGCGGATGCCGTACTTGCGTTCCTGCAGGTCGATTGGAAATGCCGCCTGCTCCGCCACCATGGACAGCAACTGCCGCAGGTCCGCCATGACGAAGGCGAAGCAGGGTTGCGGATCGTCATGCTGGTAGGCGGGGTAGGGCGGCGGGCGGCGCGACTCGCGAAAGGTGCTGAGCTCGCCGGCCAGTCCGACGAACTGCTCGTAGAGCACGGACGGATGTGCGAGGGGATGCTGCTGGAGCGCCGTGAGTTCGGGCTCCGCGCGGTTGTACAGCTGCAGCATCAGGAAATCGGCGATCTCCCCGACGCCCGCACGGCCAGGTTGGGCGAGCCGCGCGGCCAGCGCTTCGCCGCGCTGGTGCAACTGCCCGGCGATCTCGCGCAAGAAGCCATCGAGCGTGCGCTGCCCGCCCACGTGCAGGGTGGGCGGGATGTAGTCCCGGTCCAGCAGTACGCGGCCGTCGGCCCGGCGCTCCAGCACGCGTGCCACGCCCAGCGTCGCGAAGCCTTCGCCGGCATCGCGCGCCAGCAGCAGGCGCAGGTTGAGCCGCCCCAGCTGCACCGGCGCCTGGCGCAGGCTGGCCGCATGGCAGTCGGCCACCTCCACCTCCACGGCGTGCAGGCGGGCCGGCATGGAGGCCTGGCGGTCCTCCACGTCGCTCTCCGGCACGCCCTGGCGCGTGAGCGCCACGCCCAGCAGCACCAGCTCGTCGCGCGCATCCGCGGGAATGTCCAGGGCCGCCGGAGCCGGGTCGTCGCCCGGCACGTCGAAGGGCGTGCCGTCGGGCAGCACCCCTCGTGCCGCGGTCAGCACCAGCTGTCCCTGTTGCAGCCCGGCCTCATCGATCTCCAGCGCCACGTAGCCGCGCATGAACGGGACCAGGGCGGACAGCAGGCGTTGCTGCGTGCGCGTGAGGTGGCGTTCGTGCTGCTGGAAGTGTTGTGGCTGGAGGAACATGCCCTCCGTCCACAGAACCTTGTCGTGCCAAGTCATGCTGGGGCTTCTCAGGGAATGTGATGGGTGAACTGGCCGGGCGACACGAAGGTGATGACGCCGCCCCAGGCGCACATCAGGGTGGAGACGTTGTCCAGGGCCGGCGCGTTGCAGATCAGGACGTTGGGTGCGCCCGCGATCCAGGGGGCGGGCGTGTTCGGCACGCAGGGCATGGGCGTGAGCACGCCCAGGGCGGCCGATGTCGCGGCCGCCACGCTCGGGTTGGCGAGCGACATGCAGACCCCGAAGGGCTGGATATTGACCAGCGGCTGGTGGTCCAGGATGTTGCCGGCGGGCACGTTGGCCGTCATCACCGGGCGCGGCGTGGCGACGAAGGTGCTCGGCGCGGCGCCGAAGCTGCATCGCAGCGTTCCGGCGGTACAGGTCTGCATCGGCATGGCGGCTCCTTGGGGTTCATTGCGGCCGGTCGGCCGGTTCGTCGTGGTCCATCAGCCGTGCGGCCAGCGCGCTGAAGTTGTCGTGGCGCGGCGAGCCGTCCGCGGCCTTGCGGACCATGTCCTCCACCGTGGCCACCCACTCGCCGGCGCCGTCACCCGCGGCCAGCGCAGACTCCAGCGCGGCATCGTTCGCGAGTTCCCACACCCCGTCGGTGCAGAGCAGGAAGGCGTCCTGGCCGGCCTGGAGATCGGCCGCCTCGCCTTCCCCGACCTGCAGGTCGTCGGGCTCGCTGCCCAGGGCGCAGAGCAGCTCGCTGCGGCGCGGGTGGCCGCGCAGGTCGGCCGCTTCGAGCAGGCCCTGGTCGGCCATCGCCTGCACGACGCTGTGGTCCCGGGTGCGCGAGGACAGCCGCCCATGCCGGAACCAGTAGATGCGGGTGTCGCCGGCGTGCACCCAGTAGGCGCGGTGCTCGAGCAGGTCGATCACCAGGCAGGCGATGGTGCTGTACATGTCGACCAGGGGAGTGCCTTCCACGCGCGCCTTGCGCAGCTCGCCGTTGGTCTGTCGGACCAGGGATGCGAGCTGCTGGCTGTCCTGGCTGGGGCGGTCCATGAAGGACTGCAACAGGTGCTTCACCGCAAACTGAGCGGCATGCCTGCCGCCGCCATGGCCCCCCGCGCCATCGGCCACCACGCAGCACAGCTTGTCATCCGATTGCCACCAGCCGCAGGCGTCCTGGTTCTCGTCCCGCCCGCCGGTCTCGTTGATCATCGCGATGTCGACATTCAGCATGGGTCTCTCCTAACGCCGCTGCCGCAACTGCTGGATCTCGGCCTCGTACGCTTCGAGGAAACGGGAGCCGAAGAGGTCGTAGAAGCCGTCCTCGGCCTCCTGCGAGAGTTTTCCGTAAAGCGCCGCGAACTGCTCCCAGAGCTGGGCCTTGCGTCCGGACGGCAGCAGCGACGAGAGTCCGCCGCGCTGCGTGATCCGCTGTTCCAGCGATGCCGGGCTGAACTGCTCCAGCAGGCCCTGCACCGCGGCCCGCATGCCCGCCATCACGGCGAGCTGGTGCGCCTGCAGGTCGTCGTAGGCATCGCGCATGGCCGCCTCCGGCTGCATGTACGCGGGCGATCCCGCCCGCAGGAGGTGGTGCAGCGCCGTGTCTCCATCGGCGGCGAACTTCAGGGGGTTGTTCTCGCGCGGGGCGATCATCGTCACGCGCGCGCGCAGTTCGCGCTTGAAGGCGGCCCGGGCCTGCAGCAGCTGCACGGTGCCCTGCGTGGCTTCGCGCAGCAGCAGTCCGAGGTTCCTGAGCCGGGCCGCGTCGAGCTGTGACGGCTGGAGGTCGGCCAGGCCCAGTCCATCGAGCAGGGCCTGCAGGCGGGCGTCCTCGGCCGCCGCGTCCGCGGGCGCCGGGTGTCGTTCAGGCCCCGGCGCCACTTCAGGCGTGGGGGCCGGATGGCCCGCGCGCGGATCCGTGCGCGCGCCACCCAGGGGAGCGACCCGCTGCGCCTGTGGCCGCTCCTGGTCCCAGGACAGGACAGGTCCGGCGGGGGCGCGCGGCCTGCCTGGCGTGGGCCAGGGCGCGTTCAGGTCCGAGTCGTGGTCGGGCGGCGTGCCCGACCGGTTCGGTGGCGGCCGCCGGCCGGCGTCGACCGCGCCGTCGCCGCCGAGCTGGAACAGCTTGTCGAGTGACTCCTCGTCCGGCGCCGGGTCCAGGAGCGACCCGGGTGGCGCGGGTGCCGGAGACTGCGTGGACGCGAACGGGTCCCAGTCGTCGGGGATGAGCGGACCGGCCGGCGCCGCAGGGGGGCGTGGCCCAGGCCCGGCCGGCGGACGCGCCGGTGCCGCCGAGGCTTCGCTCCCGAACAGGTCGGCGAAGGTGTCGCGGAACGGATCGGCGGGCGCGGCGCTGCCGGCACCGGTCGAGACGGCCAGGACGAACCCACCGATCTCGACCCGGTCGCCCTGGTACAGCAGCACCTCGCGGCCCTGGCCGACGGCCCTCCCGTTGTGCGTGATCGCGTTGGCTCCGTGGTCCACGATGGCGAACCCCGTGCCCCGGAAGACGATGCGCGCGTGCAGGCGGGAGACGGACCGCTCGGGGTCCGGCAGCACGAGCTGGTTGTTGTCGGCGCGGCCGATCGTTCCCCCCAGCTCATCGAAGGTGGCAGACCGGCCTTCGACGGGCGAGCCATTGAAGCTCTCGACCCGCAGGACGATCGTTTCGGCTTTTCCGGGCGGGGGCACGGGCGGTCTCCTCAGCGAAACACGTGGCAGCGACCATCGACGATCGCGACCCGCAAGGGCCAGGCGTGGCGCATGCCATCTTCCGACGCTTCGGTGCGCAGCGCCGGCTCATCGCCCAGCAGGCACTCCAGCATGCGCCCTCCGCCGCAGGAACGCACCTGCATCTCGCCCAACGCGGGCATCACCGGCCGCAGGGCCTTGGTGCCGTGCAGCAGCTGGACCCGCGCGCGCAACCGGTCCGCGACCTCGGCCGGACGCAGCTGGTAGGCCACGGCCACCTCGTCGAGCCGCACCCGCGAGGCCGACACCAGGGGCTCCGGCTGGCCCCGGAAGAGGGCGGTCGCGAGCTCCTGCACGAAGCCCGTGACCTGCGCGTAGGCCGCGCCCGGATCGATGACCGGCGCGTCCAGCCAGCGCCAGCGCGGAAACCGCACCGGCAGCTCGAACCGGTGTTCCACGCGGGATGCGGGGTACAGGTCGCCTTCCTTCACCTCCCAGGCGAACTCATGCACCCGGCGGCTGGTGTCGTCCACCGGGCGTCCGGTGCGCGCCAGCAGCAGCTGGACCCGGGCACTGGCGGCATTGAAGGCCAGGCGCGGGGCCTTGCCCTCGGGGCGCGGCCCCGGCTCGACCTCCAGCGCGAGCTGGTTGCCGCCTGCCAGCACGTACTCGTTCACCGGCACGCTGCACGCTCCCAGGCCCTCGCAGGCCTGGAGCACGGGCAGGTCGTTCAGCCAGGCGCGCACCCTGCAACCGACGGCTTCGAGGCGGAGCACGAGCAGGCGGTCCATCAGCCGGCACTCCAGTCGACCAGCCGCATCGCCGGCAGCAGGGCGAGGCGGCGCCAGGTCATGCCGAGCACCGGGTCGTGCAGCCGCAGCGGCAGCACCACGGGTTCGAGGTCCAGCCGCAGGAAGAACTCCCACCCCGCGCCGCCGGCCTGTCGCGGTCGCAGTCCGGCCTCCGCGGTGATGGCCGCGGGGCAGGGGCCCAGGTCGTGCCACAGGGCGCAGTCGTCCGAAGGAACCGGCTCGCAGCTCACCGTGAACGGCCACCGGGCCTGGCCGCGTGCGGACAGGAAGGCTTGCAGCAGTGGCTGCTCGGGCGTGTCGCGCCGGGCGTCGAAGCGCAGGGGCGTGGACCCGCCGGCACGCAGCCGCAGCACGGCGGGCACGCCTGCGTGCGAGACGGTGCCACTCAGTTCGAGTTCCAAACCGAGGCGCAGGTCCAGGTCCACCTCGGCGCCGGACACCGGTTCGCCGGCCAGTCCCCGCGCACCCTCGCGCCAGCCCCAGGCGAGCGCCGCACGTCCCGCCAGCAGGTGCTCCGTGGCGCTGACCCGGGCATGCGCCGCGCAGGCCCGCCAAGCCTCGTACAGGCGCGCGAGGCCGCGGCCCACCGCCTGAGGCAGTTCCAGGTCGAACGCGGCCGACCACCGCGAGGCGTGCAGCACCTGGCCGTCGCGCTCCAGGCGGTACTTGCCCGCGGGGGACGCGGGCGGTGCCGATGGCTCCTCGGCGGCTTCGCCCAGGCGGAACGCGGCCCCGCCCGCTCGCTGCAGCGCGAACAGGTGCTGGTGCGCGGGGTAGACGGACACGCGCGTGCGCTGCGCGCCGAGCGGGATCCCGGTGTCGCGGACCCCGCAGCCGCCGGCTTCCAGCAGTCCGTGCGACGGCGGGGCTTCCGCCAGCAGCGCCAGGGCGTCGGCCCGCGGCGGTGGCGGCGGGCGGACCGGCCAGGTGACGACCTGCGCGGCATGGCCGGACCAGCGCTGGATGCCGCGCTCGTCGATCCAGCACAGGGCAGGGTGGTGCTCGCCGCAGCTGGCATGGGGCCGCTGGCGCACCTGGAGCTGCGTCACGCGGTCCGGCTCCGCATCGGCCAGCACGTGGATCACCGCGGGCAGCGGATGCTCGGCGTCGGCCACGATCGCGCGGCTGGCAGCCTGGCGCGACCTGCGCTGCCACGCGCCCTGCGTCCGCGCGTATTCCGTCCGGTCGCTGGCCGCCGTCACGCCCACCTGCACCGCCTCCAGGTCGCAGGCCCGCCGCGGCACCAGGGGCGGCTCGGCGCCCTCCCGGCGGCGCAGGTCTTCCGTCCCATCGAGCAGCGCCTCGTCGCTGGCGCGGAAGCGGTCGGCCTCGCCGCCCTTTCGCTTCAGCTGGGTCACGGCCTGGATCACCAGCTGGTGGATGCGGGTGGCGGGCGACAGGCGGGCATCCGACAGGGTGGCCAGGGCCCATTCGTTCTCGGGCCTGGCCTCGAAGCCGGGACCGAGCGCCAGGCACAGGTTCAGGTAGCGGGCCGCGCTGCCCTCATCGTCCAGCCCGAACTGCCGCGCCCGCCGCACGGCCGACTCGGTGAAGTCGGCCCGTCGCTCCCCCAGCCGGGTGGCCAGCTCGGGCCACTGGGTGAAGACGATCTCCAGCAGGGCTTGGTCCGTGGCCGTCATCGCGTGGTGTCAACCCTTCATGTGCGTGAGCTTGTCGGCGGGCTGCTCGGGCTTCTGCGGGGCCTCGGCCTGCTTCGGTGCCTTGGGCGAGGAGCCGGCTCCCGCGCCGGGGCTGCCACCGGAGTTCACCCGCACCATGGCGCCGGTGATCGCGACCTCGGCCGGGCCCACCACCACCGAGGCGCCGCCGGCCTTCAGCGTGATCATCGCGCCGGCTTCGATGACGATGTTGGCGCCTGCCTTGATGTGCACGTTGGCGGCGGCGTCGATGCCCAGGTTGGCGCCGACCTTGGCGTCCCAGTTGCCGCCGGCCTTGAGGGACGCGCCCGCCTGCGTCTGCATGGCCAGGTCGCCCGTCACCTTGAGCCCGTACTGGCCCTTCACCTCGATGGCGCTGTCCTGGTCGATGACCAGGGCCACCTGGCCCTGCACCTGCTCCTTCACGTCCTGTGCCACGGTGCGGTCCACGCGCCCCTTGATCTCTTCCTTCAGGTGGCGCTCGACGATCCGGTACTCGTCGTTCCCGACGTGCACGTGCCGGTCGGCCTCGATCTCCACGAACAGGTCCTTCTGGGCCTGCAGCCAGACGTACTCCTCGCCCGCCTTGTCCTCGAAGCGCAGCTCGTTGAAGGCCTGGGCTGTGCCGCCGGGGGTGGAGCGGCTCTTCATGGTGGCCACGGTCTTGTGCTCGGGCAGGGCGTACGGGGGCGAGTGCGCGCCGTTGTAGACGCGGCCGGTGACCAGCGGCCGGTCCGGGTCGCCTTCGAGGAAATCGACCACCACCTCCTGGCCGATGCGCGGCAAGGCCATGAAGCCGAAGCCGTCACCCGCCAGCGGCTGCGCGACACGGACCCAGCAGGAGCTGTCCTGGTCGCGCTTGCCCAGGCGGTCCCAGTGGAAGTGCAGCTTCACGCGGCCGTGCTCGTCGGTGTAGATCTCCTCGCCCGCCGGGCCGACCACGGTGGCCGTCTGCGGCCCGCTCACCACCGGCCGGGGCGTGCGTCGCGCCGGCCGGTACGGGGTGCTGGCCTCGAAGGCCGTGAAGGCACACTGGAAGCGCGCGTCGCCCTGTCCGGACTCGCTGCCCGCCACGGTGGCGGTGATGCGGGTGGAGGCGAACACGTACTCGCCCTGGCCATGGGCCGGGGCGCCATCGAGGCGGAAGCGGTGCCCGCAGGCGATCAGCCGGCTGTCGCCGGCGCCGGCGATGCGCTCCTGCAGGCTCTGCTGCTCCTGCGCCCGCAGCGATGCACGCCGGCGGCCTTCCCCGGCGCTGGTGTAGAGGCCGGGGTAGTCGTAGGTGTCCAGTTCGGCGGGCGACCGGCGATCGCCGAGTTCGTCCGACTGCGTGAGGTCGACGCTGGGCCGCGTGAAGTCGTAGTCGCGGAGCATCGACCGGGTGGGCCGCAGTTCCTGCGCCACCTGCCAGTCGCTGATGCAGTCGTTGACGCTGCGGTCGAGGAGGCCGTGCCGGTAGGTGATCTGCTCGGCGCCGGGGAAGGGCCGGTGCGCGCTGGCGTCGTCGGTCAGCACCAGGATGTGCTTGTCCTCCTCGTGTTCGAAGAAGTAGTAGATGCCCTCCTGCTCGAACAGGCGGCTGACGAAATCGAAATCGGTCTCCCGGTACTGCACGCAGTAGTCCAGCGGCTCGTTCGTGCCGGCCAGCTCGAAGCGGTGGTCGCCGCCGTAGTGCTGCATCACCTGCCGCGTGATCTGTTCCACGGTGAGCTTCTGGAAAATCCGGATGTCGGTGCGCTTGGTCAGCAGCCACAGCCAGGGCCGCAGCTGCAGGCGGTAGGCGAAGCGCCGGCCCGCCGTGCCTTGCAGCGCGATCGAGGTGACGATGCCGTGGAAGTGGCGCTGGCTGGTGCCGTCACCCAGCGTCAGCGAAAGCCCCACAGGCTGCGCGAGCAGCTCCTCGGGGTGTTCGAGCAGGTTCTCGGCCAGCGCCTCCACCTCGAACTCGAAGGGCCGGGACAGCTCCTCCGACATGCTCACGGCGGACAGCAGCAGCGGCTGCGGTGCCCGCAGGCTGGCGAGGGCGAGCGCTGGCTTGGCCATGGTTCAGGCTCGCACCAAGAGGTTGATGTTCGTGCACATGTCTGGCACCCGTTCAGGGTCTCATCCCGCTGCGCTTCATCTGTTCCACGCGATCGTGCTGCTCCACCATCGCCTGGCCGAGCGCCCCAAGAAAGTCCGTGAGGTTCGCTGTGTCCACGGTCTCGGAACGCTTGGCCAGGTGCTTGACAAGCCTGACGCTCCCGGGTCGCTCCACCATGCCCGACTTTGCATAGACCAGGTATTTGTGGCCGCTCAGGTTCAGTGCTGGGGCCGTGATCTCCACGATGTAAAGGTCGCCGGGGCCACTGCCATCCAGCATCTTCATGGCTCCATCGGCACCGCTCACAGTGAAGTAGGCGCGATCCTCCCCATAAGTGCCGCGCGCGTTCAGAACCAGAACCGTGTCCAGCACCGACTTCAAGTGGGATTCCTCCGGCAGCATCTGCAGCCGGGCGGAGGTCCGCGAGGTGAAGTTCACTGTGGTCTCGAGTGACTTCTTGGCGGTGACCCCCGCCGAGGCGACGCTGAGGGCGGTGGTGAGGGCCGGGATGCCAAGCAGGCCGGCCACGTACTTGGCAACCGTGAGGAGTCCACTCATGTTGCATCTCCCGAGAACGAGTAGGAGAAGTCACTTTCGGTCGCCGACACGTGCACCTGGGTGACGGGGCGATTGGCCACGAGTCGGTTCAGGAACTCCCTGCTCAAGGCTGGCAGCATGGTGTTGGTCAGGATCGCATCGATCATCCGGCCGCCAGATGCACTCTCGGTGCAACGGTTGACCACCAACGCGGGTACGTTCTCGTCATAGGTGAACGGCACCTTGTAGCGTTCCTCGATCCGGCGCTTCACGCGCCCGAGCTGCAGCTTCACGATGCGCCCCATCATCTGCTGGCTCAGCGGGTAGTAGGGAATCGCCACCAGCCGGCCCAGCAGCGCCGGCGGGAAGACCTTGAGCAGAGGCTCGCGCAAGGCCTTGGCCAGCGCCTCGGTGGTGGGCAGCAGCTCGGGGTCGGCGCACATCCCGCTGATCAGGTCGGTGCCTGCGTTGGTCGTGAGCAGGATGAGCGTGTTGCGGAAGTCGATGCGGCGGCCTTCGCCGTCTTCCATCACCCCCTTGTCGAAGACCTGGAAGAAGATCTCGTGCACGTCGGGGTGGGCCTTCTCCACCTCGTCGAGCAGCACCACGCTGTAGGGGCGTCGGCGCACGGCCTCGGTCAGCACGCCGCCTTCGCCATAGCCCACGTAGCCCGGGGGGGCGCCCTTCAGCGTCGAGACCGTGTGCGGCTCCTGGAACTCGCTCATGTTGATGGTGATCAGGTTCTGCTCGCCGCCGTACAGGGCTTCCGCCAGTGCCAGTGCCGTCTCGGTCTTGCCGACCCCGGACGGGCCGGCGAGCAGGAACACGCCGACCGGCTTGTCGGGGTTGTCGAGGCCGGCTCGCGAGGTCTGCACCCGCTTGGCGATCATGTCCATCGCATGGTCCTGGCCGATCACGCGCTCGGCCAGCAAGCGGTCCAGCTTCAGCACGGTCTCGACTTCGTTGCGCGCCATGCGCCCCACCGGAATCCCGGTCCAGTCCGCGACGACCGAGGCGACCGCCTGGTAGTCGACCGTCGGCAGGATGAGCGGCGACTCGCCCTGGGACTCGGCCAGCCGCTGCTGCAGCCGGCGCAGGGTGTCCAGGGCATCGGCACGTTCGCTCTCGGGCAGGGGCGGCTCGGTGGCGCGCAGCCGCTCGCGCAGGCGCAGGATCTCGTTCACCAGCTCCTTCTCCTCGGACCAACGCTGCTGCAGCCCCGCGAGGCGCTCCTGTTCGGTGGCGAGGCCGGTGGCTACCTGCGCCGGGCGCTCGCCCACCTCGATGCCGACGGCCTTCTCGCGTTCGATGATGGCGCGCTCGGTCTCCAGCGACTCGATGCGCTTGAGGCAGTCGTCCACTTCGGCGGGGGTGGCATGCAGGCTCACGGCCACGCGCGCCGACGCGGTGTCCAGCAGGCTCACGGCCTTGTCGGGCAACTGGCGAGCCGGGATGTAGCGATGGCTGAGCCGCACGGCGGCTTCGAGCGCTTCGTCCAGGATCTGCACGCGGTGGTGCTGCTCCATGGCGCTGGCGATGCCGCGCATCATGCGCACGCCCCTCGCTTCGTCCGGCTCATCCACCTGCACGCTCTGGAAGCGGCGCGTGAGCGCGGGATCCTTCTCGATGTACTTCTTGTACTCGGCGAAGGTGGTCGCGCCTATCGTGCGCAGCGTGCCGCGCGCCAGCGCCGGCTTGAGCAGGTTGGCCGCGTCACCGGTGCCGGCCGCACCGCCCGCACCGACCAGGGTGTGGGTCTCGTCGACGAACAGGATGATCGGCCTGGTGCTGGCCTGCACCTCGTCGATGACCGACCGGAGCCGTTGCTCGAACTCGCCCTTCATGCTGGCACCGGCCTGCAGCAAGCCCACGTCCAGCGTGCGCACCTCGACGTCCTTGAGCGCCGGTGGCACGTCCCCGCGCGCGACGCGCTGGGCGAAGCCCTCCACCACAGCGGTTTTGCCCACACCCGCCTCGCCCACCAGGATGGGGTTGTTCTGGCGCCGCCGCATCAGGATGTCGATCACCTGCCGGATCTCGTCGTCGCGCCCGACGATGGGGTCCATCTTTCCCGAGCGGGCCTGCCCGGTCAGGTCGGTGGTGAAGCGCTTGAGCGCCTCCTGCTTGCCCATCTGCGCGGGGGCAATGGCTTCGCTGGTCTCGCCCGGGCCGGCTTCTGCACCGCTGGAGGGCTGCGATGCGTCCTCGGCCGACCCGGCGACGATCCGCGCCAGGTTGTCGCTGAGGTCGTCCGCCTTCACCTTCTCGAACTGCCGAGAGATGCCCAGCAGGGCGTTGCGCAGGTAGCTGGTCTTCAGCATGCCGACCATCACGTGGCCGCTGCGCACGGCCGCATCCCCGTACATTAGCGATCCGTAGACCCAGCCGCGCTCCACCGCGTTGGTGATGTTCTCCGAAATGTCTCGGATCTGCGTGGACCCCCGTGGCAGGCGCTCCAGGGCGGTCGTGATGTCGGTCGCCAGGCGGGACTGGTCGAGGTCGTAATGCCGGATGATGCGCGTCCAGTCGCCCTCGCTGGCCTGCACCAGCTGCGCGACCCAGTGCTCCAGCTCCACGAACGGGTTGCCCCGCAGCTTGCAGAAGACGGTCGCGCCTTCCACGGATTTGTAGGCTTCGGGATGGAGCTTGCCGAAAACCTTCACGCGCGAGAGTTCAGCCATGGGTGCCTTCCTTCTGGCTCTTGAGAGGGGGATGCAGCTTCACGCGGGCATTGCGCCGGTGCGGGGCGCGGCCGATCCAGGTGGTCCATCCGAGCCGGCCATACTGGCCGGGGCGGCACACGGGAACATCCCCGGCCTGGAGCTCCAGCTCGAGGGTCCAGCCGAGCTCGTGCCCCACATGGAAGCGCGTGAGGGCGGTCACCGCCGGCAGCGCTGCGCCATCGGGCAGCAGGGACTCGTAGACGCCCAGGCGCAGCGGTCCGATCCGCAGGCCGAAGTGATGCTGCCGGTCCCAGACCGAGGCCCCCAGCACCGCGCCGGCGCCCAGGCGCGCCGTCTCCGAACGGCCGCCGATCCGCGTGCGGTCGGTGGGCGGCAGGTCCATCCACGTGCCCGCGAACGGGACCACCTGCACCGGCATCCGCAGCCAGCCGCTCAGCACGGCCGACAGGCCGTCGGCGCTGCGGACCGGGTTCGAGAAGTGCCCGGCGAAGAACCGACGCGCGTCGTCGGGCACTTCGTCCCGGCCCTGCTGCGAGCGCTCGCGGATCCCGACCAGGGCGCCCACCAGGTTCGCGAACCGGTCGTCCCCGGGCCGGTCGGCGCTGGCCGTCGGCTGGGCCTGGGCCCAGGCGCGGTAGAACAGCAGCAGCAGGCGGTGATGGAACAGGTCGGCGAAGCGGGCCAGCGCCCGGTCGTCGTGGTTCAGGAGCCGCTCCCGCGCGTAACCCGTCAGATGCAGCGGCAACGGACCGTTGGGACCGAACAGCCCGAAGAACCGGACATCCACGCGCGCCGGTGTCGCGCCGGCCGCCGGTGCGACACCGGCCAGGGCGGCCGGGGCGAAGCTCAGTTCCGGCGACTGGCCCAGGCGCAGCGGCTCCTCCGCCGGACGCAGGGCGGTGCCCAGCCGGGGCCGCTCCGGGCTGCGGGCCTCGATGCTTCGCAGCAGGGCATAGAAATCAAAGCTCCAGGGCTGCGCCGCAGCGCCCGCCAGGATCTGTTCGGGGCCTTGCATCAGAGGATCGGGCGATTGCCGCACCGCGGCCTCCCTTCAAGGATCACGCCCTGCGCCAGCGAGCGTATGCGGGTCACGGTGAAGGCGTTCAGCGCCACGTGCCGCGCGAACCATCGCTCCAGCAAGGTTCCCAGCAGGTAGGCGCTGCCGCCTTCGAAGGCGTGCTCGTCGACGTCGACCTCGATCTGCACGCCGCGGCCGAAGGCGATCGGGCCGGCCATGGGAAGCCGGCGCACGGTGGGCGTGCTGCGCACCGATCGAAGCCCTTCGACTTGCCGGGTGGCCGCGGCATCGCCGGGCGGCAGGTACAGGCGCAGCATGTCCCTGAGCGCGGCGGCGCCCTCGGTCGCGTTCGTGTCCGACAGGGACAGGTGATGCAGCGCGAACTGGTTGATCAACTGCCAGGCCGCCTGGCCATCGCGCAGGGCGGGTTGCGGACGGGAGGGTTCGCGCAGCGCATGCACCGAGGCCACAGGCGCCGCGACGTCGAGCTGCAACTCGCGCGTGCCCTGCACCGTCGGGATCTGCAGGGGCAGGTCGCGGTTGCTGCACAGGGCCCGCACGGCAAGCTGGCGCAGGTCGTCGGAATAGGGTGCCTGCGCCGCATCGACGATGGACAGGAAGACCTCCGATCCCACGTAGCTGCTGCGGGGACCTTCGCGCTTCTGGGTCGAGGACAGCATGCGCGGTTCCCGCTGCACCGTGTAGTAGGCCGGCTGCAGCCGCTCTTCACCCTGGAACGCGCCATAGAGCGGCCTGAAGTGCCGCTCGCTCGTGCTGCCTGCGCCGAAGCCGGTGACGTCGAGCACCTGGTGGATCTCGTAGTCCAGCGGACGCGTGCGATCCGCCACCACATGGAAGTCGTGGCTGCGCGGGGACACGTGGATGCGGTCGCAGCGCCGCTCGAAGAGGTTGATGGCCGGCACGCAGTGCAGGGCCAGCGCGTCGGCGGCTACCGATTGGCCCAGCGACGGATCGCCGCGATCGAGCAGCACGATGAGGTCGGCCTCGTTGCCGCCGAGCCGCTGCAGGGCCGCCCCGCACCCGCGCAGTTCGAACGACAGGAACTTCTGTGGCAGCGCGAAGTATTCCTGCAGGAGCCGGTACCCGGCGAAGCCGCGCTGCGTCACCGGCAGCAAGGCCTCCTCGTCCTCGAAGCCCAGGGGTTCGATTCGGGCCGGCAGGGCTTCGGCCGCCCCCTTGGCGGACCGGCGCACCAGCACGCCCATCGCATGGCCGGTGATCAGTTCGTGGAGCCGGAACCCGACCGAGTCGCTGGACGTGCAGGACAGGCGGATGTCGTGCCAGCCCACGCGGGCGAAGTCCATGCCCGGCGCGCAGCGCAGGCGGATCCGCACGCCGCCCGCCGCGCGGCGCCATGCCGGGGGCACCGGCAGCTCACCGGCGTGGGTGAAGTACTCGACCCCCGTTACCGCCACCGGCCACAGGGTGAGCGCGGAGCCGGTGGTGAACTCGCAGGGCGTCGGCGAATGGGCGGCCCTGGCCCGCAGCCGCGTGCCGCGCGGCAGCGTCACACCCGATGCCAGCGCATCGTCTCCCAGCCTGGGACGCACCTGCGCGATCAGCATCGCGGGCACCGGGGCGAGGAACTGTGGGTACAGGATGTCCAGCAGCCGCTGCGTGAAGAGCGGGAACTCGGCGTCCATCCGCAGCTGCAAGCGGGCCGTGAGGAAGGCAAAGCCTTCCAGCAGCCGTTCGACATACGGGTCGGCGACCTCCATGCCCTCCATGCCGAGGCGCCCGGCGATCTTGGGGAACTCGGCCGCGAACTCGGCGCCCATCTCCCGCACGTGCTGCAGTTCCTGGTTGTAGTAGCGGAGGAGGCGAGGGTCCATGGCGCGTCAGCGGGCGAGGTCGCGGACCTCGAACTCGCCGGTCTCCAGGTCGAGGTCGGTCTGCAGCAGCAATTCGAGGGGCACGGGCTGGGCCCACATCTGCGCGCTGATGCGGAAGCTGAGCTGGTTGTGCCAGTCCATGGGCTCGTCGGACAGCAGGGCCTCGACCTGCACGGTATGAGGCAGCATGCGTGGTTCGTGCTCCAGCAGCGCTTGCCGGATCGCCTCTTCCATCTGCGGGATCTCCAGCGAGGACGCGGTGAAGCCCGACCAGGCCGGCAGCCCGTAGAACAGGACCGAGCGCCTGGCCTGGGACAGGCCTTCGGTGTCATCCGTGGCGCGCGTCGCGTTGAGCAGCCAGCGCAGGTCCCGCAGCACCGCCTCGCGCAGCTGGGCCCGGGACAGGACGCGGCGCTCCAGCGGCTCTTCGCGCAGCCCGGGTTCGTCGTCCCGCAGGCGATCGAGCAGGGCGGGCTGCAGCCGGTCCCTAATCCTGGGCGTGTTCATCGTCGGGTCCGGCCGCAGGAAGGTCGAAGACGACTTCCCGCAGGTCCATCAGGGGGTACTCGGTGGACGGCGTGGCAAGGATCCGCTGCCCCTGCCCGACGAAGCGGCCGGGTTCGGGTTCGGCCCAGTCCGTGCGCCGGGACAGCGCGAACGCGTCCTGGTCGAGGGGCGTGCCCGCATAACGGGTCGGCAGCAGGGCCACGCTTTCGCCGCCATTGCTGAACTGCAAGTGCGCCGGCATCCAGACCACGTCGCGCAGGTCCACCGGCGGGTCGAGCGAGATGCGTGCGATGCGCGTGAACGGCACCCAGTAGTAGCGGCCCTGCATCACGGCCTCGAGCACCGGCCCGATGCGGGTGTCGGCGTCGGCCAGCCACTCGAAGGCCTCGCCATTGGCGGTTCCGGCGCTCACGGGCGCCTCGTCCAGGGCCCGCGCCCGCAGCCCGGCGCCGGCCGCGCTGTCGCCCTGGCCCTCCTGCAGCAGGGCCTCGAGCAGCAGGGCGGTCCAGGGTTCCGGCTCACCCAGCAGCAAGGGCACCTTCTTGCCGGCGAACACCTGTTCCCGCAGCGGCTCGCACCGGATCGCACCCTCGTAGGTCTGCACCATCGGCTGCGCGCTGGGGTCGAGTTCGCCGGCCATGCCCAGTTGACGCAGGGCGCGGTCCCACTCGCCCCGCACCGCGAGCAGCTGGAACAGGAAAGTGCGCAGGCGGGCGTCCGAAGGCTGCCGCCGCACGTGCTCCTGCAGCAGCTCCAGGGCCCGGCGAAGCTCGCCCGCCCGTATCGCCTGGAGGGCGTCGGCAGCGATGTCGGTGTCTGTGCTCATGGCGTGCTCCGGGCTCAGGAGGAGGCGGCAGCGATGCCGTGGAAGTGCGTCGCGCCCTTGCGCGCGCCGCCCACCTCCTGTCCGGCATAGCTCACCTCGACGGATTCGTAGGCCAGGGTGATCTGCTCGACCATCCGGTCTTCGCCGCTGTCCGATTGCTGCAGCTGGTAGCCGGTGACATGGGCCTTGGTGAGCGTGAGCGTGAGGTAGTCCTCGGCATCCACGCCCTGGCGCCGCACGCTCAGCACGGCTTTGCGGACCAGCTCGTTGGTGGCCAGCATGGACATGAGCGCGGTCGAGGCCGCATCGATGTGCTTTTCGATCACCAGGTCGCCGTAGTCGACGCGGGCCGCGGCGGCCTTCGTGACCACATCGCGTGGCGAGCGCATCTTCCAGCCGAACGAATGGACATCGATCTCGCCCACGTGACCGGCCGCCACGGACTCGCCCTTGACGGCGCCGCGGGTGCCCTCCACCTTCAGGTGCACGATGTCCCTGGCCATGGCCTCTCCTCTGGTTGCTAGCACCTCGCCGGAGCGCGGTCAGACCTTGGTGTTGGCAGCGATGTCCCAGCCGTAGGTCGTGGCGCCCGAGCCCGCGCCAGCCTTGCTCTGCGGGTTGTATTCGACCTTCACCTTCGCGAAGTTGAGCGTGACGTTCTCGGTCAGGCGGTCTTCGCCGCCCGAGCCACCGGTGCTCAGGGAGGTGACCATCACCTGCTCCATGATGATCTTCAGGTACTCCACGGGCTTGTCCCCGCCGGCCTTGCGCACCGTCAGCGTGGCCTTGTCGACGTGCTTGCCATTGCTCGCGTGCAGCATGAGCGCCGTGCTGGCCTTGTCGATGTACTTGGTGAACGAGAGGTCCTGCACGTTGACCTTGCCCGCCCCCGACCCGCCGCCCACGTGCGCGCTTCCGCTATTGCTCAGGCCCCAGCTCCAGGCCAGGACGTCGATGCTCTTGGAGTGGTCCTTGTCGGCGGACTCACCCTCGATGCCTTCGATCTTCAGAAACATGTCAACGGCCACTTTCAACTCCTTCGTGGTTTCGGCTGCTGGTCAGCGCGGCAGGGCCGCGGCCCCCTCAGCAGTCGGTGGAGGGGGACATCGATCGCGCATGGGGAGGCTCAGGCTGCCTTCACCGAAGGCAGCTTGGAGACGAGCCGGAGTGACACCGTGAGGCCTTCCAGTTGGTAATGGGGTCGAAGGAAGAACTTCGAGTTGTAGTAGCCGGGATTGCCTTCCACCTCCTCGACTACCACCTCGGCCCCGGCCAGCGGGCGCTGCGCCTTGGCTTCGTCGCCGGCATGCGCCGGATCGCCGTGGACGTACTGGTGCACCCAGTCGTGCAGCCAGCGCTGCATGTCGTCGCGTTCCTTGAACGAGCCGATCTTGTCGCGCACGATGCACTTCAGGTAGTGCGCGAACCGGCACGTCGGGAACATGTAGTGCAGGCGTGCGGACAGCCTGGCATTGGCGGTGGCGTCGGGGTCCTCGTACTCGGCCGGCTTGTGCAGCGACTGCGCGCCGATGAAGGCCGCGAAATCGCTGTTCTTCCGGTGCAGCAGCGGCATGAACCCGTTGCCCGCCAGTTCGGCCTCGCGCCGGTCGTCGATGGCGATCTCGGTGGGGCACTTCATGTCGACGCCGCCGTCGTCGGTGGGGAAGGTGTGCGTGGGCAGGTTGGTCACCGCGCCGCCCGACTCGATGCCGCGGATGCGCGTGCACCAGCCGTACTGCTTGAACGACCGGTTGATGTTGACCGCCATCGCATACGCGGAGTTGGCCCACACGTACTTGGTGTGATCGGCCGAACCCGTCTCTTCCTCGAAGTTGAAGCCTTCCACGGGGTTGGTGCGCGCGCCGTACGGCGCACGTGCCAGGAAACGCGGCATGGTCAGGCCGATGTACTTGCTGTCCTCGGATTCGCGCAGGCTGCGCCATGCGGCGTACTCCGGGGTGCCGAAGATCTTGGTCAGGTCCCTGGGGTTGGCGAGCTCCTGCCACGATTCCATCTGCATCGCCGTGGGGGAGGCGGCGGCAATGAAGGGTGCGTGGGCGGCTGCTGCGATCTTGGCGATCTCGCCGAGCAGTTCAACGTCGGGGGCGGTGTGGTCGAAGTGGTAGTCGCCCACCAGGCAGCCGTACGGATGGCCGCCGAACATGCTGTATTCCTCGTTGTAGATGCGCTTGAACAGCGGGCTCTGGTCCCAGTTGGCGCCCTTGAACCGCTTGAGCGTCTTCTGCAGTTCCTGCTTGGAGATGTTCATCACGCGGATGCGCAGCATCTCGTCGGTCTCGGTGTTGTTGACGAGGTGGTGCAGGCCCCGCCACGCGCCTTCGAGCTTCTGGAAATCCGGGTGGTGGATGATCGCGTTGACCTGCTCGGAGAGCTTGCGATCGATGGCCGCGATCATGCCTTCGATGGTTCGCGTCACGTCGCCGCTGATCAGCTGGGTCTGCGACAGCGCCTGTTGCGCGAGCGTCTGAACGGCCTGTTCGACGGCGCTCCTGGCTTCCTCCGTCTTGGGCTTGAACTCGCGCTGCAGCAAGGCGGACAGGTCATTGCCCTCCAGGCTGACGCCGGGCAGGGATGAAGAGCTGGTCTGGGCTTCGGCCATGTGTCGTCTCCGGTCGCTCGATCAAGTCTTGGCGGGCGGCTGCTGGGGCGTCTCGCCCGCATCGCCGGGGTTGCCGGCTTCCGCCGGCTTGGCCGAGGCAGCCAGGCTGCCGAGGAGGGTGGGGTCGGCCAGCAGCTTGGCCAGCAGCTCCTCGGCACCCGTGCGCCCGTCCATGTAGGTCACGAGGTTGGAGAGTTGCTGCCGCGCTTCGAGCAGCTTGCTCAGGGAATCGACCTTGCGGGCGACGGCGGCCGGCGAGAAGTCGTCCATGCTCTCGAAGGTGATGTCCACGGCAATGTTGCCTTCGCCGGTCAGCGAGTTGGGCACCTGGAAGGCCACCCGCGGCTTCATCGCCTTCATGCGCGAATCGAAGTTGTCGACGTCGATCTCGAGGAACTTGCGATCCGACACGGGCGGCAAGGCCTCGGCGGGCTTGCCGGACAGGTCGGACATGACGCCCATCACGAAGGGCAACTGGATCTTCTTCTGCGCGCCGTAGACCTCGACCTCGTATTCGATCTGCACGCGGGGAGCCCGGTTGCGGGCTATGAATTTCTGGCTGCTGCTCATGAGGGGCTCCAGGGGGTCAGACAAATCGATGCGGGGGTGGCCTCAGGCACGGGACTCGCTCCCATCGTCGATGCTCACCGAATCCGGGTTCACGCCGACCACCCGCGCGACCTCGGGCAAGGCCTCAGGCGCGAGCTCCTTGACCAGTTGCAGGAAGGAATGGCTGATCAGACGGCGCGCGCGGCGCAGGAAGAGCGGGGCGGGGTTCGTGGGTTCCGCGCGCTCCAGGTAGTCGCAGATCATGTCGATCGCGCGCACCGCGTCTTCGCGGGACCGCACGCCGGACGCAAGGCGCGACGCGCCGGCAGATGGGGCGCCATCGAATGCCGCTGCATGTGCCTGAGCCTGTTCCTGGCCACTGTCGGCGGGCAGCGTGCCGGCCGGCAAGCTGGGCTCCTGCGGCATCAGGCTTTCGGTGCCTTCCAACAGCTTCTGCAGCGCCTTCCAGTCCGGTGGCGGCGTATCGGCCGTGGCGTGTGAAGCCGCCATGCCGGCGATGGCCTGCAGGCGGGCCAGTGCACCGCGCGAGGCCTCGCGCAGGGACGGCTGGGCACCGGTGGCGTCGCGCAGCATGTCCGACAGCTGCTCCCGCGCAAGCGGCGCTTCTCCGGTGCGAGGCGGCATCAGCCGCAAGCCGACCTCGATATCGCGCGTGCGCAACTCGCCGATGCCGGGCAGGTTGAAGAAGGTGCTGCGCCGGAGGTCCCCCAGCAGCGCGCCCGGCTCGGCCAGGAGTGCCAGCGCGTTCATGCGCGCGTATGGATCGCCGTCGTCGGGAAGCGGGTGCAGGTGATCCCAGAACCGACCGAGCAGCCCCTCGACCAGGGCGAGCCCGGGCTCGAGGGCCGGGAATCCCTGCTGGCTCACGACGGCGCGCACCCAGAGTACGGCGGCACGCAGGTCGCGGCTGCGGGCCAGCACGGATTCGGCGCGCTGCTGCACGTCTTTCCAATTGGGTGGGACCGCTTCCGAGAACTGCGTTTCGGGCTTGCCCTGGGCGGCGCGTTCGAGCTGCTGGAAATCCGGCTCCAGTTCCAGGTCGGGTCCGCAGGGACCGCCGGTGCCGGGTAGGGGTTGCAGAAGACTATCGACGAGCGGCTTGAGATCCTCGTCCATCGGGTCCTGCTTTCCGATCAACGAACGATGATCGACAAGCACGGCACTCCATCGAGTGCCCGCTCCGGGGAGCGCCTGTGGAACAAGGGATCGACTGCGTACATCCTGAACCTCTTGGTCGGGGGCATGATAGGTATTCGGCAAACCGCCAGCAAGCACTTTGAAGGACGGCCATGCAATGGGGTCGCGCACGGCTGAGACTGCGTTGCGAAAGGCCTTGTCCAGAGAACTGTTCGATCTGAATTCAAGATCAATACGCCGGCGAGTGACTGAGCCGTTCGTTTGCCGGAATGTCCTGGCGTGGCCGGTTGCCGCAGGCGGACGGGGCGCGTGGACCGGTGTGGCTTGCGCGGCGTTCATGGCGGGTTGATCTCCGTATCACCCACGTGCCCGGCCCGGAGCGCGTCCAGGGCCAGCTCATCCAGTGCTCGTCCGCCGTGCCTCGCCTGGAGCCAGTGCAAGAACCGGGCGCCAGTGCCATAGCTCCGGGTGTAGCGACCGCCGGACTCGAGGCGAGGCAGCGTCCATCCGGAGGCGGCGTTCGCGAAGCCAGGCATGGCAAGCACCGTGCGCCCGCGCGTGCGTGGCGTTCCCAGGCAATGACGGTCATCCGCAGACATCGCCCCAACCGTACGGGAGCGGCAGGCGGCCGCCATCCACCGTTCGGGCCAGCCCGGCTGGTTGCCTTGTCATGGGAGCCATCGATTCGCGTCGGGCTTGACGCAAGGAGACGGCAAGTTGGATGCGCACTTCGATTCCGATCGAAGTGCCCGCCGGCCAAAGAAAAAGGCCTTGTGGAACAAGGCCTTTGAAACTCGGTGGTGGAGAGGAGGAGGATCGAACTCCCGACCTTCGCATTGCGAACGCGACGCTCTCCCAGCTGAGCTACCCCCCCACGAGCGAGCGCCATTGTACTGCGAAGATCGGGGCTTCCAGCCGGTCCGGCCGCTTGATAGGGTGCACGCATGAAGCTCAACGATCCGCAGTGGCTCGACAGCCAGTACGACAACCGCGCTCGCGTGCCCGATCACGGCGAGTACTTCTCGCGCTGGGCCGCCGAATCGGCGCAGGTTCGGAAGAAGTTCGATGCGGTGCTCGACATCCCCTATGGCGACTCGCCGGCGGAGCGGCTCGATGTGTTTCCCGCCGCCGATGGCCTGCTGGCGCCCGTGCTGGTGTTCATCCACGGCGGCTACTGGCGATCCATGGACAAGGCCGACCACTCGTTCATCGCACCCGCGTTCACCCAGGCCGGCGCCTGCGTGGTGGTCCCCAACTATGGGTTGTGCCCCGCCGTCACCATTGCGCAGATCGTGATGCAGATGGTGCGGGCCGTGGCCTGGACCTGGCGCCATATCGCCGAGCATGGAGGCGACCCCGAGCGCATCGTGGTAGCCGGCCACTCGGCGGGCGGACACCTGGCAGCGATGCTGCTGGCATGCAACTGGCCTGCCTTCGATCCCGGCTTGCCGCCGTCACTGGTGGCGAGGGCGCTCTCGATCTCGGGGCTGTTCGACCTCGAGCCGTTCCGCCATGCGCCTTCCTTTCAGAAGGTGCTGCGCCTCACGCCGGAGCAGGTGGAGCAGGCCAGCCCGGCCCGCCTGCCGGCGCCGCCGGCCGGGACCCTGTTCAGCCTGGTGGGTGGGCGCGAGAGCATGGAATTCCTGCGGCACAACGAGTTGATCCGCCAAGCCTGGGGGCGCGAGCGCGTGCCCGTGTGCGAGGTGCTGCCCCGACTCAACCATTTCGACGTGCTGGATGCCCTGGTGCAGCCGGACCAGCGGCTGCACCGCCTCGCCCGGTCCTTGCTGGAAACGTAGCGCCCTACATCAGCAGGTGTTCGCCGGCGTTGTCGCCGCCCAGGATCACGTAGTTGACCTTGCGGATGTCCATGAGCTTGCGGCCGCCCGAATAGCTGACCGAGCTTTGCACGTCTTCCTGCATCTCGCGCAGGGTGTCGGCCAGCTTGCCCTTTACCGGTTCGAGGATGCGCTTGCCCTCGACGTGCTTGTACTCGCCCTTGTTGAAGTCCGAGGCGCTGCCGTAGTACTCCTTGTACAGGCGCCCGTCGACTTCGACCGTCTGCCCCGGCGACTCTTCGTGGCCAGCCAGCATGGAGCCGATCATGACCATGGTGGCGCCGAAGCGGATGCTCTTGGCGATGTCCCCGTGCTCGCGGATGCCGCCGTCGGCGATGATGGGCTTGGTGGCCACGCGGGCGCACCACTTGAGCGCCGACAGCTGCCAGCCGCCGGTACCGAAGCCGGTCTTCATGCGCGTGATGCAGACCTTGCCCGGGCCGATGCCCACCTTGGTCGCGTCGGCGCCCCAGTTCTCCAGGTCGATGATGGCCTCGGGCGTGCCCACGTTGCCGGCGATCACGAAGGTGGAGGGCAGCTTGCCCTTGAGGTGGGCGATCATGCGCTGCACCGTGTCGGCGTGGCCGTGCGCGATGTCGATGGTCACGTACTCGGGTGCCAGGCCTTCGGCGGCGAGCCGGTCCACGGTGTCGTAGTCGGGCTGCTTCACGCCCAGCGAGATCGATGCGAATGCGCCCGCTTCGCGCATGCGGCGCACGAAGGCGACGTTGTCCAGGTCGAACCGGTGCATCACGTAGAAGTAGCCGTTGCGCGCCATCCATGCGCAAATGTTCTCGTCCACCACCGTCTTCATATTGGCGGGGACCACCGGGATGCGGAAGCTGCGCCCGCCCAGTTCGACGCTGGTGTCGCACTCGGAACGGCTTTCCACGCGGCACTTGCGCGGCAGCAGGAGGATGTTGTCGTAGTCGAAGATTTCCATGACCAGGCTCCGGAAGACTGTTTGCAGAACAGGAAGAGCGCTTGGACGTCGGCCCGGCCGGGGCGCTGGATCGGCCCCAAAAGAAACCGGACCTCAATGCTTGGGCCCGGTGGCTGATTGTACTTTCGGCGGCCCCGCCGTCCGCCGCGGGGCCGCGGTATGGCCCTCGGCCGTGCACGTGCATGCGAGTCCACTGAAACACTGAAATCGAGCGGTGCTGTTCTGTCGACGCGGGCGCGCCTCGACCGCCCCTCACCACCCATCCCGATTGTTTCAGCGGACGAGGCCGCTTCCTACAATCGGCGCATGCATGAAGAGAACCCGCCGGCGGCGCCCGGTGCCTCCCCGCTGCTGCAGCAACTGAACGACGAACAGCGCGCGGCGGTGACGCTGCCGCCCGAGCACGCCTTGATCCTGGCCGGCGCCGGCTCGGGCAAGACCCGCGTGCTGACCACCCGCATCGCCTGGCTGCTCGCCAGCGGGCAGGTGACCCCCGGCGGCGTGCTGGCCGTGACCTTCACCAACAAGGCCGCCAAGGAAATGATGACCCGGCTGGGCGCCATGCTGCCGGTGAACGTGCGGGGCATGTGGATCGGCACCTTCCACGGCCTGTGCAACCGCTTCCTGCGTGCGCATTTCCGCCTGGCCAACCTGCCGCAGGCCTTCCAGATCCTGGACACGCAGGACCAGCTGTCGGCGATCAAGCGCTTGGTGAAGCAGCACAACGTGGACGAGGAGCGTTTTCCGCCCAAGGAACTGCAGTGGTACATCGCCGGCTGCAAGGAAGAGGGCATGCGGCCCAAGGACGTGCCGGCCCGCAGCGAGGACGACCGGCGCAAGGTCGAGCTCTACCAGCTTTACGAGGAGCAGTGCCAGCGCGAGGGCGTGGTCGACTTCGGCGAACTCATGCTGCGCAGCTACGAACTGCTGCGGGACCACGAGCCTGTGCGGGAGCACTACCGCCGGCGTTTCCGGCACATCCTGATCGACGAGTTCCAGGACACCAACAAGCTGCAGTACGCCTGGATCAAGATGTTCGCGGGCGAACAGAACGCAGTGTTCGCGGTGGGCGACGACGACCAGAGCATCTACGCCTTCCGCGGCGCGCGGGTGGGCAACATGGCCGATTTCGTGCGCGAGTTCTCGGTTCGCCGCCAGATCAAGCTCGAACAGAACTACCGCAGCTTCAGCAACATCCTCGATTCGGCCAACACCCTCATCAGCCACAACAAGCACCGCCTGGGCAAGGACCTGCGCACCGACCAGGGCCCGGGCGAGCCGGTGCGGGTGTACGAGGCACCCACCGACCTGGCCGAGGCGCAGTGGGTGGTCGAGGAGATCCGCCACCTGGTGCGCGGCGAAGGCACGGCCGGTGGCGTGCCGCGCCACGAAATCGCCATCCTGTATCGCAACAACGCGCAGAGCCGGGTGCTGGAGACGGCCCTCTTCAACGTGGGCGTGCCGTACCGGGTGTATGGCGGCCTGCGCTTCTTCGAGCGGGCCGAGATCAAGCACGCGCTGGCCTACCTGCGGCTCTTGGAGAACCCTCGCGACGACACCTCCTTCCTGCGGGTGGTGAACTTTCCGCCGCGTGGGATCGGCGCGCGCAGCCTCGAGCAGTTGCAGGACGCGGCTCGCGCGGCCGGCTGCTCGCTGCACGACGCGGTGAGCGCCACCACGGGCAAGGCCGGTGCCAACCTGGGCGGCTTCGTCGCCAGGATCGACGTGCTGCGCGAGCAGACCGAGGGGCTCACCCTGCGCGAGATCATCCAGCTGATGCTGGAGCAGTCGGGCCTGCTCGAGCACTACCGGGCCGAGCGCGACGGCGCCGACCGCGTCGAGAACCTGGAAGAACTGGTCAACGCCGCCGAGAGCTTCGTCACCCAGGAAGGCTTCGGGCGTGACGCGGTGGCCCTGCCGGTGGACGAACTCGGACCGCAAACGCTCACGCAGTCACCGGCCAGCCAGGGGCTGGACCCGCGCCAGCCCGTGCTGGACGAGCCCGCCCCCGACTTCGTGGCGCCCGATGCCGAGACCGGCGAGACCCTTTCGCCGCTCGCCGCCTTCCTGACCCACGCCGCGCTCGAAGCCGGCGACAACCAGGCGCAGGCCGGGCAGGACGCGGTGCAGCTCATGACGGTGCACGCGGCCAAGGGACTGGAGTTCGATTGCGTGTTCGTCACCGGGCTGGAGGAAGGGCTGTTCCCCAGCGAACGCTCCATGTCCGACCGCGACGGGGTCGAGGAAGAACGGCGCCTGATGTACGTGGCCATCACGCGCGCGCGCAAGCGGCTGTACCTGAGCCACTCGCAGGCACGCATGCTGCACGGCCAGACCCGCTACAACGTGCGCAGCCGCTTCTTCGACGAGTTGCCCGAGCACACGCTGAAGTGGCTCACGCCCCAGGGCCGGGCCGGCGCTCGGTCGGCCTTCGGCTTCGGCAGCGGCTATCCCACGACCCGGCAACCCGCTTTCCAGCGCGAAGCCGATGCGCCCTGGAACGCCCCCGTGCCGCCGCGCAAGACCCAGCCCGAGCACGGGCTGCGGGCCGGCATGAAGGTCTTCCACACCAAGTTCGGTGAAGGCAAGGTGCAGACGCTGGAGGGGTCGGGCGAGGACACGCGCGCGCAGGTGAATTTCCCGCGGCACGGCGTCAAGTGGCTGGCGCTCAGCGTGGCCAAGCTGGTGCCGGTGGAGTGAGCTGCGGCGGACGGTCTGGATTCCGTCCGCCGTGTGTCGGCCGGCCCGTGGCCCTGTCACTCGTCCATGTGGTGCCACTGCGCCTCGGACAGTGACTTCAGGAAATCCATCACCGCGTTCAGCTCGCCGTGCGCCTCGGCCCATTCCACCTGGTCGCGCAGCCGCATGCGCTTGGGCATGGCGCCCGTGGCCTGCCACGCGCCGCCGGATACCGGTGCCGGCGCCGGTCGACCGGAGCGGTCGACCGGAAGCAGTTGGTGAAGGCGTTGCCAGTCGGCCGGCTTGGGGCACACGCGATTGAAGCGGCGGGCCTCGACCATGACGTCCTGCACGGTGAGCCGGGGCGGGGCGGCGGCCGGCGGGGCCGCCGCGGTCGGGCTGCTCAAGGTATCCGGGACCGTCGGGGCGAACCCGGGCGCAGGGGAGTCAGGCGCCGGGTCGTCGACCGACTGGCCACTCAAGCGCTGGAACTCGGCCCAGGCCGTGGCCGAGTCGAGCTCGATCGGCGTGGGGACCGTCGCCCGATCCCCGGAGAACCGGGGCAGGGACAGGAATTCGGTCGTCGGCTTATCTGGATCGTGGGCCATGGGCAGCCAAGCGTTGGCGTCGGTGGAATCGAGAGGGATTCTGCCCGAGCGGTGGCCTGAGCAACTCCGCCGGCGCGCCGAAGATGACACACTCATGCGGCGGCGTCAATTGGCCGGCCCGGGTTCCGTGGGGACCGATCCGTCATCTCCGGTGAAGCTGTCCCTGAAGCTGAAGTAAATGGAGCAGGAGAACATCGCCGCCAGCAGCAGCGCCATGGGCATCATCATCGCCTGGGCCAGCGCCGGGCCGCCCAGCACCCCACCCAGCAGCCCGAACACCGATCCGGTGGCCAGGAACAGCAGCAGCCAGCCCAGGCCGAACACGAAATGCGCGCCGAAATTACGCAGCACCGCCACGGCGCTGAAGAACAGGCTCTTGGCCGGCGACACCCCGTGCCAATGCACCAGGGCCGGCGCGTGCCAGAACATCAGGAAAAGCGGGGCGTGGAACAGCAGGGCCAGCAGCACCGCCGGGTCGAACTGGCCGGCCTGGCTGGCCTGCGGCGCACCGGCGATCAGCGTGGCCAGGCCGGTGGCGATGATCGAGCCGGTGGTGTAGATCGCCCCCAGCACCAGCATGGCGCGCGCGCGCTGGCGTCCGGCGCGGAAGGCGCTGAGCAGCACCGACGGCATGGGGAATCGGCCCCGGCTCGCCTCGGCCGACGCGGCCATCAGGCCCAGCGTGGCCGCGGGCACCAGCATGCCTCCGATGATCGCGCCGATCACGGGAATGGCCGACAGCACCAGCACGGCGGTCATGTACATGAAGAACAGACCGGCCAGCGCCAGGGGTTGCCGGAAGAAGGTCCGCAAGCCGAGCTTGACCCATTCGACGCCGGTGCGCGGCGCCACCATGTTGAGTTTCATCTGCGCGTCAATTTACCCGAGTCGGCGGGGCGTCGGCCCGCAACGGATGCTCGACGCGTTCGCGCAGCACGCGTTCGAAGTGGCCGGGATCGTGCGGCTTGAGCAGGCTGGCCTCGCGCGGCAGGTGGAAATCCCACAGGCGAGAGATCCAGAAGCGCAGGGCGCCGGCACGCAGCATGGCCGGCAGCAGTGCCCGCTCGGCGGCGGTGAAAGGCCGGCGCGCCTGGTACGCGTGCAGCAGGGCCTGGGCTCGTGGTTCGTCATGCCGGCCCGTGTCCAGGTCGATGCACCAATCGTTCAGGCAGACCGCCAGGTCGAACAGCCAGGTGTCGACCCCGGCGAAATAGAAGTCGAACAGGCCGGTGAGGGTCGGGCCGGCGGACGACGCATCGAACAGCACGTTGTCGCGGAACAGGTCGGCATGCACCGGGCCTTTGGGCAGCGCGGCGTAGGCCGAGCCCGCCGCCACGTGGTTCTGGTAGGCCAGTTCACTGCGCAGCAGCGCGGCCTGCGCCGGCTCCAGGTAGGGCAGCACCACCGGCACGGTCTCGTTCCACCAGGCCAGCCCGCGCAGGTTGGGCTGCTGGCGCTCGAAGTCCTGGGCCGCCAGGTGCAGCCGCGCCAGCATGTCACCGAGCTGGGCGCAATGGGTGGCGGTGGGCGCCAGCTCGCTGTGGCCGGGCAGCCGGTCGACCAGGGCCGCCGGCTTGCCGCAGACCGTGTGCAGGACGTCGCCGCGCGCATCGCCCTGCGGATCCGGCACCGGCAAGCCGCGCCGGGCCAGGTGCTTCATCAGGTACAGGTAGAACGGCAGCTGCTCGGGCGTGAGGCGCTCGAACAGGGTGAGCACCCATTCGCGTCGCTGCCCGTCACGCTCGGAGGTGACGAAGTAGTTGGTGTTCTCGATGCCGCCCTGGATGCCGCGCAGCTCGCGCAGCTCACCCAGTCGCAGCTCGCGCAGCAGGTGACCCGCCTCGTCGGCGGACACTTCGGTAAATACCGCCATCTCAGCTTTCCAAAGTGCGGCGAATCGGCCGTGCTGGAGGAATGAAGTGATCGAATGCCAGGGCCACCGCGGAACCGGCTTGGCCGGGCCGCTGGTGGCGCCCCCTCGGGGGGGAGGCGCCGAAGGCGCATCGGGGTGGAGCCTTCATCTCAGAAGCGAAACAGGTTCCAGCGCTGGCGACCGGACGGGCTGGAGGGGCCGTCGCGGGTGTCGCTGGGCCGGGTGTCGGCGCCGGGTTCGGAGCGCACCTCGTACTCGGGGCCCCGGCTGGGCTGCACGATCACCCGCTCGGTGCGGCCGCCGTAACGCAGCTCGTCGATGCGGCTGCCGGCGTCCTCGTGCTGGATGCGCTCGATCTTCTGGTTGGCGCGGCCTTCCAGCGGTTCGCGCGTGAGGGGCGCCTGGGCATCCTGGGCCGTGACGCAGGTGGCGCACAGGGCGGCGCCGAGGAACAGAAGCGGGGAACGCATGGGGCCGATTGTAGGAGGCCGCCTGGCCACGGTAGCGGCGCGTCAGGGCTCCAGCGGCTGCGGTGATGCGGCGGGCACAATCGCCGGATGTCCGCGCTGCCGACCCCCGACACCCAAGAGCCCAAGACCCTGCTGCTGGTCGACGGCTCCAGCTATCTCTACCGGGCCTACTTCGCCATGCCCGACCTGCGGGCCGTGCCGGGCGACCCCGACAGCCCGGCCACCGGGGCCATCCGCGGCATGATCAACATGCTGCAGAAGCTGCGCAAGGACGTGCGCGCCGACTATGCGGCCTGCGTCTTCGATGCCCCCGGCAAGACCTTCCGCGATGACCTCTACCCCGACTACAAGGCCACGCGCACGCCCATGCCTGACGACCTGCGCGCGCAGATCGAGCCCATCCACGAAGTGGTGCGGCTGCTGGGCTGGAAGGTGCTCTACGTGCCGGGCGTCGAGGCCGACGACGTCATCGGCACGCTGGCCTGCGTGGCCACCGAGCACGGCGTGCGCACCATCATCTCGTCGGGCGACAAGGACCTGAGCCAGCTGGTCAACGACCACGTCGTCGTGATCGACACCATGGCCGACCGCCGCCGCGATGCCGCCGGGGTCGAGGCCGAGTTCGGCGTGCCGCCGCGCCTGATGGTCGACTACCAGACGCTGGTGGGCGATGCCGTGGACAACGTGCCCGGCGTCGAGAAGGTGGGGCCCAAGACCGCGGTCAAGCTGCTCAAGGAATACGGCTCCCTCGATGCCCTGATTGCGCGCGCCGGCGAGGTGAAGGGCGTGGTGGGCGAGCACCTGCGCAAGGCGCTGGACTGGCTGCCGCGCGGTCGCGAGCTGCTCACCATCCGCACCAACTGCGAACTGGCCGAGCACATGCCGGGCTTTCCGGACCTGGAAGACATCGTCATCAACGGGCAGGACACCGAGAAGCTCAAGACCTTCTACGACCGCTATGGGTTCAAGGGCCTGGTGCGCCAGCTGGAGCAGCACGAGGTGCCGCCGGAGACCTTGAAGGCGCGCGCGGCCCAGGCGGCGCCGCCCGACCTGTTCTCGCCGGCCGACGAGCCCGAGCCGCCGCAGCTGCCCACCCGCGTCACCAACCTCAGCTACCACGTCGTGCTCACCTGGGAGCAGTTCGATGAGCTGCTGGCGCGCCTGGAGGTCAGCGACCTGGTGGCCCTCGACCTGGAGGCCGATTCGCTTGACGAGATGCGGGCGCAGGTGGTCGGCCTGTCCTTCAGCACCGAACCCGGCGTGGCCGCCTACCTGCCGCTGGCCCACAGCTACCCCGACGCACCGGCCCAGCTGCCGCGCGACGAGGCGCTGGCACGCCTCAAGCCCTGGCTGCAGAACCCCGAGCGTCGCAAGCTGGCCCAGCACATCAAGTTCGACCGCCACGTGTTCGCCAACCACGGCATCGAGGTGCGCGGCCACGTGCACGACACCATGCTGCAAAGCTACGTGCTCGAGGTGCACAAGCCGCACGGCCTGGCCAGTTTGGCCGAACGCCACCTGGGGCGCGCCGGCGTCGACTACGAGCAGATCACCGGCAAGGGCGCGCACCAGATCCCCTTCACGCAGGTGCCCATCGAGAAGGCTGCCGAATACTCCTGCGAGGACGCGGACCAGACGCTGGACGTGCACGGCGTGCTCTGGCCCCGGCTGCTCAAGGACAACAAGCTGCGCTTCATCTACGGCCTGGAGATGCAGACCAGCGAAACGCTGTACCGCATCGAGCGCAACGGCGTGCTGATCGACGGCCCCATGCTCGCGCGCCAGAGCCGCGAGCTGGGCGAGCGCATGTTGCAGCTCGAACGCGAGGCCTACGACCTGGCGGGCCAGCCCTTCAACCTGGGCAGCCCCAAGCAGATCGGCGAGATTTTCTTCAACAAGCTGGGCCTGCCGGTGGTCAAGAAGACCGCCAGCGGCGCGCCCAGCACCGACGAAGAGGTGCTGGAAAAGCTGGCCGAGGACTACCCGCTGCCGGCCAAGGTGCTCGAGCACCGCAGCCTGGCCAAGCTCAAGGGCACCTACACCGACAAGCTGGCCCAGATGGCGCAGCCCAGCACCGGCCGCGTGCACACCCGGTATGCGCAAGCCGTGGCGGTGACGGGCCGCCTGTCCAGCAACGAGCCCAACCTGCAGAACATCCCGATCCGCACCGCCGAAGGCCGGCGCGTGCGCGAGGCCTTCATCGCGCCACCGGGCCACTTGATCGCCAGCGCGGACTACAGCCAGATCGAGCTGCGCATCATGGCCCACCTCAGCGAAGACCCGGCCCTGCTGCGCGCCTTCACCGAAGGCATGGACGTGCACCGCGCCACGGCGGCCGAAGTGTTCGGCCTGGCGCCCGAGCAAGTGAGCAACGAGCAGCGCCGCTACGCCAAGGTCATCAACTTCGGCCTCATCTACGGCATGAGCGCCTTCGGCTTGGCCAGGAACCTGGGCATCGAGACCTCGGCGGCCAAGAGCTACATCGACCGCTACTTCCAGCGATACCCGGGCGTGAAGCAGTACATGGACGAAACGCGCCTGTCGGCCAAGAGCCGGGGCTACGTCGAGACGGTTTTCGGACGGCGCCTGTACCTGCCCGAGATCAACTCGCCCAATGGCCCGCGCCGCGGCGGCGCCGAGCGCGCCGCCATCAACGCGCCCATGCAGGGCACGGCGGCCGACCTGATCAAGCTGTCGATGGTGAAGGTGCAGCAGACATTGGACGAGCAGGGCCGGCGCACGAAGATGATCCTGCAGGTGCATGACGAACTGGTGTTCGAAGTGCCCGAGGATGAAGTGGGCTGGGCCAGGGACGAGATCCCGCGGCTCATGGCGGGCATCGCGCAACTGCGGGTGCCGCTGCTGGCGGAGATTGGCGTGGGGCCGAACTGGGACCAGGCGCATTAGCGGCTCCGCAAAGGGCGGTTCCAGGCAGGCGCGCGGCCGGCGCGTGACGCGCATCCTTTCAACGTATCGGGTTGTGCAGCTAAGAAGCCGCTAAGAATGGGTTCTTAGCGTGGGGTCCTCGTTCCGATTCCGTGCCGGAGGGCGCCATGAGAATTCCCATCGTCGGCCTTGCGTTAGGCGCGCTCTCCGCCGCTTGCCTCGCGCAGGAGATCGAGCTCCAACGCGTGTCCGATTCGTCGCTGCAACAGAATTACTGGAGCTGTCTGTTCGACGACGAGGCCGGCAACGCCGCCGGGCGGCGCATGGACGAGAACATCCTGGCCTTCTGCGCTGCGGTGAGCCGGCAGCTGCAGGACCGCAGCTTTGGCGGCGATTTCGGCCGGCTGCACGAATGGACCCAGGCCAACCGGGCCAGGGCCAGGGCGGAGCGGATGATGGGCGCTCCGCCACGGTCCAGGTGATGCTTCGCTCGTGAACGGAGTGGCAGCGAACGTGCGGGACGGGACCCTAATTGCAGGGCACGCCGTCACCACCCATCAGCAGCGAGACCCGGTCGGCCACGCCGCAGATTTGGTCCGGCAATCCGCTGACCGCTTCGCCCAGCGCGGCCGCGAGGGCAAGCGATATCAGGGCGATCAACAAGGAGTATTCGATGATCTGGGCGCCTTGCTGTGCGCGACGAGTTAGTCGGACCGATCGCTCCATTTGCATCTCCCTGTGACAGCGTGTAACCCATCATGTGCGGCCCTGCTCGTGCTGGCCAGGAAGAGATGTCACTTTGTGGCCATGACAAACGTACCGATCCAGGTGGCGTGTCCGACATGCGCCTTGCTTCGTCAGGCCAGTCCCGTGCCGCGCGGACCTTCCCGGGACGACCGTCGGTTCAAGACGGGGTCCGCCCATGTCGGGTTCGCACGCCCGCCGCGCGGTCGCTCGCTCTCGAACGTGACCTCCTCACCGCCGCGGCGCGGTCAAGCGGTGATGTGGCGCGATACGAAACCGCCGCCGCGGAAGATATGGCCTGCCGGTAGGCGCGGTGCGGCATGGTGGCCGAAGTGGCGTGGGTGGCATTGCCACGGATTGCGCTTGATCCCCCCGCGTGAGCGCTGTCGGACTGCTCGATGAAGAACCGCGGACGCCGCTTGCTCTCCATATAGATCTTGCCCACGTATTCACCGATCACGCCGAAGCAGAAGAGTTGAACACCGCCAAGCAGGAAGATGGGAAGAATGGTGGAGGTCCAGCCTGGTACCGCGTCTGGTGAGGTGAACCGCACGAAGACCGCCCAACCCGCCGTCAGGAGGCAGCCGACAGACAGCAGCATCCCCGCCACCGTGATTGACCGCAGCGGTGAAGTCGAGAAAGACGTGATGCCATCGATCGCGAATTCCAGCATCTTGCGCAGGGGGTACTTCGATTCGCCGGCGGTCCGCGCTTTCCTGTCGTAGCGCACGATGGAGCTGCGCAAGCCCAGGAGCGGCACGACGCCGCGCAGGAACAGGTTCACCTCGTCGAACTGCATCAGTTGCTCAATCGCACGTCGGCTCAAGAGACGGTAGTCGGCATGGTCGGGCACGGTCCGCACGCCGAGCCACTCCATCAGGCGATAGAAGGCTCGCGCCGTCCCGCGCTTGAACCAGGTGTCGGTATGCCGGTGGCGGCGGACGCCGTAGACCACCTCGCAACCTCCATGGAATGCGTCCACCATCTGTTCGATCGATGACTCGTCGTCCTGCAGGTCCGCGTCGATGGTGACCACCGCGTCACCGCGCGCCTCGGACAAGCCTGCGAGCAATGCGTTCTGATGACCGCAGTTGCGACTGAGCTTGATGCCCGAAACCGGGTGCCCCTGGCTGATCAACGTCTGGATGAGCCGCCAGGTTGCATCGCTGCTTCCGTCGTCCACGAAGACGATCTCGCTGTCGGCCGAGATCTTCTGGGCCGCCACCAGCCGTCGAAGAAGATCCGCCAGGCGGTCCCAGGTGGCGTGGAGCACGGCCTCTTCGTTGAAGCAGGGGACGACGATGGAAAGCGTCGTCGGCTTGCTCGGATGGATGTCCGCAACTTGCATGAAACCTCCCAAGTCCACCTGCCAGCCCTGGTGCCCCGCCTTACGTGGCGACCAGGAACAGACCCATCAACACCAGGACGGTACCGCCCAACCCCCGCACCGACAGCCCCTCTCCGAGCAGCGTGACAGCCAGGAGGTAGACCAGCACATACGTGAGGGCGGTGAAGGGATAGAGCACCGTGAGCGGTGTCTTCGACAGTGCAAGGATCCAGGCGACGGTGCCGCCCAGATACAGAAGCAGTCCACCCAGGATCCAGGGATTGACGAACTCCACCAGCGCCGTGCGGTCCGTTGCGCCCCACTTGAAGCTCACCTGCCCCAGTGCGGCCAGGAGTGCGCCAGCGATGGCAAAGGTGAGGGTCGAGCGCTCCATGATCAGCCTTGGCGACTCGAGAGTGCGCGCGAACGCAGGAGCAGGCGGTGCTTGGCCTTTGCCAACCGGGTCACGGTATCCGGCGCAAGCAAGGACATGGCGGCGCAGCGAAGTCGGTAGGGCAGAGGGGAGCGGTCCGGCACCGGCGACCGGTCGTCGATCCGCGTCCGGGTGATCGACGGCGGGAGTCGGCTGGCCAGGTCCTGCCGCACGAACAGCAGCGTATTGAAGCGATACCACGGCTCCACGAACCTTCGACCCGCCAGCTGCGGTCGGACAAAGTCGTAGAGCAGGTAGCCGCGTTCACCGAAGCGGTCGCGCCAGTAGGCGTAAGGTCGCTCGTTGACGTGGTTCTCGCCGCCCTGGCCTGGCCGAGCCGCCGAGAAGAGAACGATCGGAGCATGGGCCACGAGGTTGCCGACAAGCGTTTCACTCGCCGCGGGCTTCAGGTGTTCGGCGACCTCCAGGCATTGCGCCAGGTCGAAGGTCCGGCCCAGATGGAAATCCGCCCCGACGTCCCGGGCCACGAACCGGCGACAGTCCATCAGCAGCTTGCTGCGGTCGACATAGCTGCCGTCGACGCCCACGGTGTCCGCGACCCCGTGGTCGATCCAGCTGCGGCACCAGGCGCCCGCGCCGCAGCCGACGTCGAGCACGCTGGAAGGCCGCAGGTGAACGGCCAGCATCGGGACGATGGCGTTGGCGGACCTCAGCGAACCCCGCTGCTGGTAAGCATAGAAGTCGTCGCTGTAGGCGTACAAGCGACCAGGGGACAGGCGCTCACCGACCATGATCGACCTTCCTCCGGTGGACCACGGTCCTGTCGTCGCTGTAGAGGCGCTCCCAGCCGGGCATCTGATCGAGCGCTGAAACGATGGGCAGGTCACGCGGCAACAGCGTCCACTGGATGCGGTACTTCGCGAGATAAGGCTCGACAGTGTCGAGCCGTCGCAGTTCGATCGTTTCAAGGTATTCGCGGATGAAGTCATCGCGGTACATGTCGGAACGGCCATCGATATGCACCGGAACGCCAAGAAGGATCAGGTAGCCGCCCCAGGAGTAGGCGTTGAGCACCGGACCGGTCAGCCCCGCGGCCTTCGCTGCCTCGAAGGCCTTGACGGGAGCCAGGTCCGCCGGCGGCAACATCGGGCGGACGCGTTCGATCACGATGGCGGATGCCATCGCCAGCGCGAGAAAGGCGCCCACGACAACCCTGCTCGTGTCGGCCGAGAGGCGGTTCAACCAGCGTTGGACAGCGTCGGGCTGGCTGTTTTCCGTCGGCATCCTGTGCCACTGGGCTGCGAAGGATTTCGCCACGATGAGCGGCACCAGCAATCCGAGCAGCTCGACATTGCGGATGTGCTTGAGGCTGAGATAGAGCAGTCCCAGCACCATGAGCAGGCGAAAGGGCGGCAGCCGAAGTCCCCGGTGCAGGACAAGTGCCAGCCCTCCAAGAAGCCAGAGCAGCAGCGGCTGGAACTCGTGGAAGTTGGGCGAGGCCCACTCACCTATGCGCGACAGGGCGTATTGGTCCTCGACGAGTACTTGCCACGTGAACTGGATGCCACTTGGCCCTTGCGGCGTGACCACGGCTGCGATGAGCATGGCCCCCAGGAAAACTCCCCAGCCCTTGAGCCATTCAGCCCACCGTCGTTGCGGCCAAACCGCCCACAGGGCTTCGCCGGCGAACGCGAACGCCAGCACGATCCCCAAGGTAAAGCCGCCGTGCATGTTTGCCCACACGGTCATCACCGGCAGCAGCCAAAGCGATGGCGCCCGGCCGCTGTCGCCCGCACGAACCAGGCTGATCGTCCACAGGACCAGCAAGGGCATCGCCAGGATATGCGGCCGCGCAAGCAGGTGCGCCGATGTCATCAGCACGGCGATGACGGCGAACAGGATGCTGCGGGTGGGCGAGAAGTGGTCCATCAGCGCACGCGTGAGCATGGCGATCGCGACGGCGAAGGCAAGGCCGGTGAGCGCGACCACGCCGGTGAAGCCAGCAAACTCGTGTCCAAGAGCCAGCAACACCTGCGAAAGCCATTCGTGTGCCGCCCAGAACGCCCCTGGCTTGCTGTGCGAGAAGGGATCGCCATCGGGAACCCCGAGGTTGGCGATGATCCAGCGCCCGGCGCCAATGTGCGAGAGCGTGTCGGCGTCGCGCAGCAGGAGGTTTCTCACCAGCCCCTGGTACAGGCTGACCAGGTAGACGTACATGCCCACGACGAAGGGCACGGACATCCGCCACGTTTGTTGGCGCGAAGCCGGTACGGCGATACCTGGCAAGTCTTGGACATGTGCCATCGGAAGGGCTCTCCTATTGAAGCATCGGCATCAGCGTGCGGATGATCTGGATCGCCGCCGGTCCAAGGATCACCGCGATGATCGACGGGAAGATGAACAGCACCAGGGGAAACAGCATCTTCACGGGGATCTTGGCCGCGCGCTCCTCGGCCATGACCTGGCGCTTGTAGCGCAAGTCGTCCGAGAACACGCGCAGCGAGTCGCCGATGCTGGTGCCGAACTTATCGGCCTGGGTGAGCATGGTGGCGAAGGTCACCACTTCCTCGACGCCGGTTCGCAGCGCCAGGTTGCGCAGGGTCTGTTCACGCGTGGCGCCGGCGCGCAACTCGAGGTTGGTCAGGTGCAGTTCGTCGGCGAGGGCCGGGCTCTTGCGGCGTATCTCGTCGGCCACCTTGGCCATGGCGGAGTCCAGGCCCAGGCCGGCCTCTACACAGACCAGGAGCAGGTCCGCGGCATCGGGAAAAGACTCGAAGATCTCGCGTTGGCGCCGGCGCCGCATGACGGACAGGATGCCGTTTGGCAGGTAGCAGCCGACCAGCGCGGCCAGCAGCACGTTCAGCAGCAGCGGCAGGTCGTAGCCGAAGCCGAGGGCGCTCATGGTCGTGAACACCAGCAGCGCGAGCACCAGGGGCAGCACGGTCTTGGCGGCAAAGTACATGACGCGCGCGTCCTCGCGCCGGATGCCGGCATTGAGGAAGCGGATGCGCAGCGGGGAGGTCTCCCACGATCCCTCTGGAACCGACAGGCGAGCCAGCGGGGCTGCGACCTTCGTCATGGCCTCGGTCCATCCCGCCTCCCGTTGAGCGCCGGTGAGCTCACGCAGTCGTTGATCGGACCGGTTGGGCGCGAAGAGCATGTACCCCGAAACAAGAATCAGGCTGGTGCACAGGAAGACCAGGAGTGAAAGCAGCAGCACGGCAGTCTCCTCAGACGCGGATCTTGGAAATCTTGGCCAGCAGGAACGCGCCCATGACCATCAGCGCCAGCATGACCCGGATCAGGGTCACGCCGATGGGGTCGGTCCACAGCAAGCTCATGAAGTCGTAATTCAGCAGGGTCATCACCCCGCCCAGCGCAAAGGGCATCAAGCCGAGGATCCAGGCGGAGAGCCGGCCTTCGGAGGACAACACCCGCACGCGCGCGATCAGCTTCGCGCGCTGCCGGATCAGGGCGCTCAGGTCGGTCAGGATCTCGGTGAGGTTGCCGCCCGATTCGCGCTGGATCAGGACCGCCACCGTGAAGTAGCGCACGTCGGTCAGGGGGACGCGCTCGCACAGGTGCGTCAGCGCCTGCTGCAACGACACGCCGAAGCTGATTTCCTCGTGCACGGCCTTCAACTCGCCAGCGATGGGTTGTGGCATCTCGTCGCCAGCCATCTTGAGTCCCGCGGTGAACGCATGGCCGGCCCGCAAGGCCCGCGTGATCAGGTCCAGCGCATCGGGTAGCTGGCGGCCCAGCCGGGCCATGCGCCGGTTGCGCTGCATCGCGACGTAGCCGATGGGCAGCAGGCCGATGGCCACCGCCAGCAGCAGGACCATCCAGGTGGTGAGGAAATGCACGTCCAGCAGCCCCGCGAACGCGAACAAGCCCAGTGCGATGCAGCCCACGATCACGCCTGAAACGGGCCACTCGAGGCCGGACTGCATGACCATGTGTTCAAGCCCGTTGCGGCCCGGCACCTTGTCCAGCACCCGGCCGAGCGTCGAATCATCACGCCCCAGCCGTTGCCGCAGGACCGACAAGGGCGTGGCGGCGGTGGTGAACGTGCCCAGGCGCCTTTTCATGCGCATGGCTTCGGGGCCACGCCAGCCGAGCCACAGCAGGTACAGCCCCTCCAGCAGCAGCAGCACCGTCACGAAGGCCAGGACCAGGAACACCAGGAACTGATTGACACCGAAGATCTGCATGGCCGGCTCCCTCACTGGTATTGGCGAGCCGGGTCGAACAGGCCTTCCGGCAGCTGAACGCCGAACGCCCGCAGCCGGTCCGAGAACTTGGGCCGGATCCCCGTGGCCTGGAAGTGGCCCTGCACGATGCCATCGGCGCCGATGCCGACCTGCTTGAAGGTGAAGATCTCCTGCGTGGTCACCACGTCACCTTCCATGCCGGTGATCTCCTGGATGCTGGTGACCTTGCGCCGCCCATCGACCAGCCGCAGCACCTGCACGATCACGCTCAGCGCCGACGAGATCTGCTGCCGAGCCGCCTTGTGCGGCAGGCTCATGTTGGCCATGCCCACCATGTTCTCGAGCCTGGCCAACGCGTCACGCGGGGTGTTGGCGTGGATGGTGGTGAGCGAGCCTTCGTGGCCGGTGTTCATCGCCTGCAGCATGTCGAAGGCTTCCGCGCCGCGCACCTCGCCGATGATGATGCGGTCCGGCCGCATGCGCAGGGCATTGCGAACCAGCGCCCGCTGGTTGATCTCACCCTTGCCCTCGATGTTCATGGGCCGGGTTTCCATGCGGATCACGTGCGGTTGCTGCATCTGCAGTTCGGCGGCGTCTTCGATGGTCACCACCCGCTCGTATTCCGGGATGTAGCCGGACAGGATGTTCAGCAGCGTGGTCTTGCCGGCGCCGGTGCCGCCGGAGATCAGCACGTTCAACTTCGCTTTCACCAGCCCCTGCAGCAGCAGGGCCATTTCGGGCGTGAGGGTCTTGAGCGGTTCGCCCGTCAGGTTCTCCATCTTCAGCGGCACCTTGGCGAAGCGCCGGATGGACATCATCGGGCCGTCGATGGCCACCGGCGGAATCACCGCGTTGACGCGTGAGCCGTCCGGCAGGCGGGCGTCCACCATGGGGCTGGATTCGTCGATGCGTCGGCCCACCAGCGAGACGATCTTGTCGATGATTCGCAGCAGGTGCTTCTCGTCGCTGAAGGTGACCGGGGTCAGCTCCAGGCGCCCACGCCGTTCCACGTAGATCTGCCGCCAGGAGTTGACCAGGATGTCGGATACCGCCGGGTCGGCCATCAGCAGCTCCAAGGGGCCGAAGCCCAGCATTTCGTGCTGGATGTCGCGGATCAAGGTGCTGCGCTCGGCGCCGTTGATGACGGCCGTCTCCTCCTGGAGCAGGCGCTCGACCATGGACGCGATCTCCTGGCGCAGCGCTTCCGGCGACAGCGATTCGAGGGCGGCAAGGTCGAACTTGTCCAGCAGCTTCAAATGGATGCTGCCCTTGAGTGATTTGTAGGCTTCGGCATTCCCGGTGGCGGGGGCGGAACGCTGCGCACCTTCTCCGGGCGTGCCGTTGAGCCGGGCACGCAGGACCATCGCGGCTTCGATGTCGCGGTGCTCCTTGGTCTGAATGGGAATCACGTCAAGCCCTCCTGAAAAGTCGGCCGAGCAGGCCGCGCTGTGGATCGTCGGATTTCGGAGTGAGCGCCCGGGCCATCTCGGCCAGCTGGCGGACCACCGGTCCGCGCTGCGACTTCGCCAGCGGGTCGCCCTGGTTGATGGAGTTGCTCACGTCGCGCCAGGCGTTGGAGATGGTGTGCACGCGCAGGCCGGGGACGGCGCGCTGGACCTGCTCGATGCCGATCTCGCCGGACTTCTCGAAGCGGTTCACGATCACTTCCAGCTTTTCGTCCGGATAGCCCAGGGCATGGAAGGCCTTGACCAGCCGGTTGGCATTGCGCAGGTCGGGCAGCGCCGACTGCAGCACGCAGAAGACGCGATCGGCCCGGTCGAGCGCGGTGATGCTCAGGGGATCGAGGTGTCGCGGCAGGTCGAGCAGCACGAAGTCGTAGTGGGTGCCCGCAAGCTCCAGGATGGCCTGGATATGGTCCGGGCGAACCTCCGAGGCCAGGGCCAGGTCGTCTGGCGCGGGCAGCAGGCTGAAGCCCTCGGAGATCTTCAGGCAGCTGGCGTTGAGCAGCTCGATGTCGAGGCGACTGATGTCGCGGGCCACGTCTGCGATGGTGGTGGGCGGCTTGCCATCGTGTACCAGCGACACCGCATCCCCGAACTGGAGGTTGAGGTCCAGCAGCAGCACCTTGCCGGCCTGCGCCAGGTGCCAGCCGAGGTTGACCGACAAGAAGGTGGCGCCGGCGCCACCCTTGCAATTCATGAAGCCCAGCACCCGGCCGCGCCGGGACGGCGACTGCTTGATCTTGGCGGACACGCGGTCCACGGCGCCCAGGATGGCGTCGGCGCTGGCGGGCGAGGGCAGCACTTCGCGAACGCCCGCGCGCATGGCCCCGAGCAGGAACTCGGGCGTATGGCTGGAGCACATCAGGACCACGGCCATGGTCGGCTGGTGGGCGGTCGCCCACTCGATCTGCGCCAATTCCTGCGAGTCGCGGCAGATGCCGTCGACCAGCATCATGTCCGGGTGGTCGCGCTCGGCGACTTCGCGCACGCGGGTCTTGCCACCTTCGAAGGTCAGGACCGTATGGGAAGAGCCCCCCACGATGCGGGCGATCTCCTGCAGGTGCGCAGGGCTCGGGGAAATGACGGCGATTTTCATGGCTTGCCTTGGGCGGGTATCAGCAGGCGGCCGCGGCCGCGATCGGGTCGCGCCGCATGGCCTCCCGGACGAGTGACGTCGAGAAGGTCGGCATTGGAATCGGCGCGATCGACGCGATGCCGGCGATCGGTGAGATCCATCGGTACTGCAGGTTCGACACGCTGAGGGTGAGGCTTTCGCAGGTAGACACCGTGCAGCCGGTCGGCTGCCATTGGAGGTCGATCGCCTGGATCGCCGGCACCATGCCTTGCATGCGGGCCAGCACCGGCGTGGTGGCACTGACCCCGTCGTGGCAGACGGCCGCATAGCGGGCACCGGCCCGGGTGGCTTCGTTCACCGCATTCCAGGTGAACAGCATCCGGCTGAAATCCACCACCGCCAGGGTGAAGGTGAGAAAGAGGAGGAAGGCCAGCGCGAATTCCACGGCGGTCGCGCCCCGTTGATGGCGTTTCACAGGTGGCTCCTCATGGTCGCGCGGATATCGGAATAGGTGAACGGGCCGAAGGACAGGCCGAACACGCTGGTGAACATGGACTGGAAGCCGTAGCCGCTGACGCTGACGGTCACGACGCTCATGGCCGGCGCCGTGCCGACGGTCTGCCACGACGGGGGCTGCACATGTGATGTGGTGAGGCCGGGCGCAACGGGCGTGCCGGTGCCGGCGGTGTTGCCGTAGACCACCAGGTTGGCCGCCTCGGTGAGGTGGGTGCCGGCCGGCTGCACGCTGAGGTAGCGCACCGCATCGCGCACCGACTTCGCCACCGTGTTGAACTGGTACAGGGCGCGGCCGAACTCCACCGTGGCGAAGCTCAGGATCAGGAGCAGCGGCAGGATAAGGGCGAACTCCACCAGGGCCACGCCCGCCTGATGCTGCTTGATGGATTTCATCGCGTTCATCGCGTCACCTCACGAGCATGGGGACCAGCGGGCCGGCGGCGCCGCCGGGCAGGCCGTTGGTCACGCAGGGGCTGCCGGGCTCGCCGGCGCGTCCCAGGAATTCGAGCTGGATGCTGGGCTGCATCGGAATGCTCAGAGGCTGCAGCATCAACATGCAGGCATAGTCCTCGACCGAGCCGGGGTAGGTGTTCGTGACCGGCACCAGGGCAATGCGGCGGTTGATGCCGTACTGCCAATGGCCGCCCTGCACATTGGCACCGGGCGGCACGATCTGGTTGAAACCGCCGCCGATGCTGTAGCCGATGATGCTGGCGCAGCCGTTGGGGCCGTTCATCTGCGTGCCCGAGTCAGCGCAGGAGGCATAGGCATCGCGCTTGGTGACGAAGTTGGCGGCGGTCGGATGGGCGCCGGCAGGCGTCGGGCCGTTGTAGGCACTGGCGCCGCTCGGCCAGTTGGTGGTGGTGTACGAGTAGCCGGTGCGATCCGGGCGCTCGTCGGCTGGGTTGCCCACATTGCGATAGAGGCCGAAGCGCGCGTTCCACACGTCCACCACGGAGGCCTGCACACCAGGCGTGCCGAGGGAATCGCCCACCTCCGTGCCGCAGGCGCCGTCACTGAGTTCACGTTCGGTTTCCGCCGCGCTGTTTGAGCCATCCAGGTTGGCCCAGCCGATATACCCACTGGTGGCCTGGCCAGGACCCATGAGCAGGGTGACCCACTCGCCGGGGGAGTAGCCAAAGTTTGGCGCGGGAGCATTCGGCGTCTTCGGGCGCAGCGCCAGCGGGATGGGGCAGTTGGTTTGCGAACTGCCGCGGGTGGCCACGGCGCGGGCCCACACGTTGCCGGTGGCGGGGTACAGCGTCGTGTCACCCGAGAACGCCCCCAGGGCGGACAACAGCCACCGTCGGATCGCCGGCTGTGTATGGACGCACTCGGCGTAGTTGGCGACCACCGGATCCGTGGTGGGGTTGAAGTTCTGGTCACGGAAGGTGATGTCGCCAGCGACGATCTGCCCCTGGGCATCCCAGGTGCCGGACTGCAGATTCACCCGATTGAGGTTGCCGGCGGTCATGCCGGCGCTGCGTGCCCGCGTGATGGCCGTGTTCTCGCCATCGAGTTCCTGTGCGGCCGCAAGGGCGCAACTGTCCATGGCGGTCTGCAGTTCCGTCTTGACGATGAACATTCGGCTCAGGTCCAGGGCGATGCCCATGAAGCCGAGCAGGAACAGCAGCATGAGGCAGACGGTGACAATCACCGCGCCGCGCTGGCCCTTCCTTTGGACGATGTTGTGCATGGTCAAAGCTCCGCAGAAGGCGGGCCTTCCCGGGGAAGGCCCGCCGGGTGGAACATCAGGTGCAGTTGCTCGTCGTCAGGCACGTGGTGACGCGGGCGATGAAGGTGTTGAACCCGGTGCCGCTGGTCAGGCCGCGCAACGCGATCACCAGGGTGATGGACACCACCGCGATGATCAGCGCGTACTCGATCACCTGGGCGCCGTCGTCCTCGCTGATGAAAGACTTCATGTAGTCGATGAGCTTGGTCATGGAATTCACCTTTCGAACAAAAAAAGAAAGAGGCGGATTGGAGATGGTCATGGTTCAGGTCATCGTCCCCTCTCCTTTCTGGATCAAGTCCATGATGGGCGGCTGCATTGCAGTCATTGCCCGCGAAGGCTGCCGCCGATGTTGATGACGTTCACCACCGGCGGTGGCGCCTTGTACGTTTCCTGGTAGCGGTCCGACGCTTCGCGCGCGGTCCTGCCGTCGAGGGTTCCGACCGCCACCGGCGTGGTTCCGGCGTTGGGGTTCAAGGTCTGTGCCATGCGCGCCTGGCGCACGGCGTCACCGAAGCGGGTGTCGTACTGCGGCGTGATCGATCCGCAGCCGGCCAGGAGGATCGTCGCCAGGACCAGGGTCACGTTCTTCATTGCGGTCTCCCTATTCAAAGTCGGGCCAGTCGCCCGCGGCGGTCGAGCGGCCCGTGGCGGCAGCGATCGGCGCGAGTGGCTGTGAGGCGGGCAGGGCGGACCGCGGGGCCGCCGAGGCGACGACCTGCGCCCGTTCATCTGCTTGGCTGATGGGGCGGGTGGCCGGTGGCGTCGTCGGCGGGGTCGGCATCGCCGGCACGGGTGTGATGGGTGAGGCCGGCGCAGGCGCCATCACGGGCCGAGGCGCAGGCTGCGCGGGCGGCCGCGGCTCAGGGGGCATGCTGCCCTCTGCGGCGCCGCGCAGGATGACGTCGGCACGGGTCGGAACCACATGGTTGTCGGTCGGCAGCGGCACGGGCCCGGCGAGGGGCGTCACCAGGCGCGGCGTGATCACGAACAGCAGTTCGGTCTTGTCGTTCTGGAACTCGGTGGAGCGGAACAACGCGCCGACCACCGGAGCCTCTCCCAGGCCGGGGAGCTTCTCCAGGGCCTCGGTGACGTTGTTGCGGATCAGGCCCGCGACCGCGAAGCTCTGGCCGTCGGCGAGCTGCACGGTGGTGTCCACGCGCCGGGTCGACAAGGAGGGCAGGACCGCGGTGACGCCGCCGACGGTGGTGAATGGCGTGCCGGTCTGCGACAGCTCCGACACTTCGGAGATGACCTTGAGGTTGATCCGGCCATCCAGCACCGTGGGCGTGAACTTCAGGCCGACGCCGAATTCCTTCTCTTCGAGCGTGATGGTCACGCCGCCACCGGTCGTGCCGGTTTGCGCGACGGGAATGAAGATCTTGCCGCCCGAGAGGAAGCTGGCCGACTGGCCGCTGATGGCCATGATGTTGGGCTCGGCCAGCACGCGGAAAATCCCGTCCTGCGCCTGGATGTCCAGGCCGTATTGCGCGGCACTGTTGGCCGAGTTGATCAAGCCCGCGCCTGGAAAACTGTCGGGAATGCGGAACTCGCCATTGCGGTCAGGCCGGGGGCGGACGGTGCCGAGGCCGCCAGGCCGGCCGCCGATCAGGCCTGAGATGACCGAGAACCGGGGGCCGTCGCGCAGCATCCGCGAGAAGTCCAGCCCGAAGCGATCGAGCAGGGTCTTGCTGACCTCCGCGATCTTCACTTCCAGCATCACCTGCTGCGGCGCGCTCACGCGCAGCAGGTTCACGACGCGGCGGCCCTGGCCATAGACGTCGGCCAAGGTCATGACCTGGTCGAGGGTCGCGACATCGCGCACGGTGCCGGTCAGGACGATGGCGTTGTCGGCAGCGGCCACGCGGACCCCGCTCTCGCCTGGAATGAGTTGGCGCAGCGTGCCTTCGAGCGTCTGCGGATCGACGCTCACCGTGATGTCGCGCACGACGCAGCGCCCTTCGCGGTCCTGCAGGATGACGTTGCCGGAACCGGGCCGGCGGCCGGTGACCAGCAGTTCGGTCGGGCTCAGGAGCGTGATCTCGGTGTCGGCCACGCCGTCGGAGCCGCCAGCGGCGCCCTGTGCCGCACCGGGCGCCGGCATGCCCGGGATAGGCGGCGTGACCGGCGCCGGCGCCTGCATCGGAGAGCCGGCCGCGCCCGGCAGCCGGCCGCCGCTCAGCACCCGGATGGCCGGCGGCTGCAGCTGCACCAGGCGGGACTTGCCAAGCGTCAGGCTGAGCGGATCGCCGGTCGTGACCGACGTGCAGGCCAGCCGCGGAAGCTGGTCGCCGGACGGGGACGGCGTGGCGGCTTGGCCGCTGGACGCTTGTGCGGGGACCGCGCGGGGCTGCATGGGCCGGGTGATCGCGCGTTCCGCCGCCTGCGCCAAGGCGAGGCTCGTGAAGAGGGCCGAGCCCAATCCCAGGGCCAGGGCGGCCGACTGGGCGACAGCGTGTCGACGATGGTTCTTTTTCACGTCGGTTCTCCCTTGTTGTTCTTCGGGCTGCACTGACTGGCGTCAGAAGCAGGAGACGCTGCGGTTGCCGTGCGAGATGATCTCGACGCAGTCACGCCTGGGGGCGGGTGGCGCGGCCATCACGGCCACGGGAGGCGGTTCGGCCTTCATCACCACCCGCACCGTGCGAGGCTGCGGTGCCGGGACCGGGGCGACGGGCTTTTGCAGGCCGAGCAGCTGGTCCCGCGTGATGCCCTTGGTGGCAACCGATTCCTTGTCCAGCTGGTTTCTCAGCACCAGTGAAAGCGTGCCCACGTTGCGCGCCAGGTCCAGCCTCTCGGCTTCGTCGGGAGAAAGCTCCAGGGTGACGGCGCTCACCACCTTGGGCTTGGTGTCGTCGCGACCTGCTTCCTGCGCCACGGCCAGCACCAGCACCTGCTCGAGCACGGTGACGCTGATCTGGCTTTCGGCGCCGGCCTTCTGGTCCTTTTGCGTGTTGACCATCACGTCGACGTAGTTGCCGGGGAGGGCGAAGCCCGCCACGCCGACCACGTCGTTCACGCGCACCGTCATGGCACGTTTGCCTTCCGCGATCACCGCGGAAAGTCCTCCCTGCGTGCCAGGAGGTGACAGCTTTCTTTCCAGGACGGCATCGCCACGCGGAATAGCCTGCTTGACGACACGGTCCTGCAACTTGGCGACCTCATCGAACGCACCGGGCGGCAAGGAGCCGGCGGGCCAGTCCACCAGGGTGAGCATCTGCGGCGTGATGCGGCTGCCCAGTTCGATGTCCAAGGCCGCCACCGCGACCTTGGACGACTGAATGGTGCCGCGTTGCGCAACCCACAGGGTCGCGTAGTAAGCCGCAGCCAGCCCGAAGATCACGGCCAGTGCGAGCAGGAACAGAGCCTTTGCATTCCTCATGTGTCGCTCCTTCAATGAATCAAGCCAGCCCCACTTGCCGCAGCACCAGGTAGGCCACGCTGCCCACCGCGATGCTCACGCCATAGGGAAGTTTTCCGATCGACGATCCCGCCAGCTCGGGGCGCCACAGCGGCATGCCGGGGATCACCATCGATGCGGCGATGTCCTTCATGTTGGTGGCCAGGCGGCCGCTCGCGCGGTGGACCAGGGCGAAGGCGATCACCGCGATGCCCCCGACGACGCCCACGATCAGCGCCGCCTTGAACACCCCCCACGCCCCCACGTACGCCCCCACCATCGCCATCAACTTCACATCCCCCGCACCCATCACGCGCAGCAGCCACAGGGGAAGGAAGAGCGCAAGGCCAAGGGTCAGGCCGGCCAGTCCGAACAGCAGCCCGTCGACCAGGGAATAGCCCATGGCCGCACTCGACGCCAGGCCCCAGACCATTCCACCCAGCGTGAGCCAGTTCGGGATGCGATAGGTGCGCCAGTCGATCCAGGCCGCCACCGCCAGCAGCGCCATCAGCACGCCGGTGGCCGGGTTCCACACCAGGGCGCCGATCGCATCGAGGAAGGCGTTGTCGAAGTTCATGGCTTCACTCTAGAAATTGCGGCGGTGCGGCGAATGAGTGCGCTGTCACGATTTGCGTGGTAGCTGTGTCATCGCGAATGACCACTCGGCCCATGACAAGGGGACTACGCGTCATGGCGTTCCCTGCGGCTCAGTTGAAGGTGGTGAAGCCGCAGGGCGACACCGGTGGCGTTGGCGAGTTGTTCAACGCGCACCACTTCGCCATAGGCATGCACGCGAACGCGGGTCGTGGGCAGGGTGATGTCGACGCGGATCCAGTCCGGGATCAAGGCGCCATCAGGAAGCAACAGGTAGAGGCCGCTCGGGCAGACGTTCGTTGCGCGCGCGATGCGCCCATCGGTCAAGCGGATCGGAAGTTCCAGGCTTTCTCGATCGGTGCTTCGACGTTCGGTGAGCGGCATGCGTGCAATGTCGAATCGCGCGCACCCGTCGGCCAGGGTCTCATGAGTGATTTGCCGGGGGGCTTATGTCATGCCTGCTTCTAGTTCATTCGACTGCTCTGCATGCTGGAACGAACTCGACCGTGACGCCGATTGCGCTCATCCGTTTGCAAGTTCACACAAGCGGTCGCAACCAGATGTAATATGGCTCGCAGCTCGCAGGCACCTGCCTACGATCTCCCGCAACAGGCACCAAGGAGTCGCACGATGACGCAGTTGACCGAGACCGCCATTCGAGTTTCGATCGTCGCTCAGCAGATGATGTCCTGGGGCTTGGAGCAATTGGTCGACTCCTCGCCAAATTGCTCCGTCGTCGCGTCCGTCCACGGCTTGCGCCAGGGCATCGGTTCTTCGACTGTCGGCGCGGCTGACGTCGTCCTGGTGGATGTCGACGACAAGGACGATGTGCCCTTGTTGCTCGAATGGCTCGAAGAGAGCCGGTGCCGCGTGATCGTGCTCACCGCATTGACCGACCTGGGCCTGTTCGACCAGGCCGTGCTCATGGGCCTGCATGGCGTGGTGCGCAAGAGCGATCCGCCGGCCACGCTGCTCAAGGCCATCGAGAAGGTTCACCTCGGCGAGCTGTGGATCGATCGCAGTGCCACCAGCCGCATCTTCATGGAGATGGCAAGGCAGAAGGCTGCGCGCGAGGACGATCCCGAGCTGGCGCGCATCGCCACGCTCACCGCGCGCGAGCGCCAGACCATCCTGGCGGTGGTGACCGATGCCGCTGCGCCGGGCAAGGTGATCGCGCGGCGCCTGTGCATCAGCGAGCACACGCTGCGCAACCATCTCAGTTCCATCTACAGCAAGCTGGATGTGTGCAACCGGCTTGACCTGTACGCCTTCGCCACGCGGCACCGGCTGGACAAGCCGGCGGCCTGAAGACCGCCTGCGGTTCGTTCGCCCGCCCGGGTGGTGTGGGGCGGGCCCCACTCTTCAATGTCGTCGCAGGAACCGTCGCCAGTGCAGGCGCATGGCGACGCCCGTGCGGGTCAGGCCCGGCTCAATCCGCATTACCTCGGCATAGGCCCGAAACCGCAATCCCGATCGAGGGTCCGTCAACTCGACGGCAACCCAGTCGGCGATGAAAGCACCCGCATCGACCCACACATACATGCCTTCGGGACTGACGTCACGGGTGTAGGCCGTGCTGCCGTCTTCCCAACGCAAGTTGATGCGAAGGAACTCGCGCGGAAATGCTCGACGTTCGTGGGCTGGCACGGGGCAAGTGTGGAGCTGTGCAGGCGCATCAGTACCCGGTGTTTTCTGTGATTTGTCGGGAGCGTTCTATCCCCCGGGATGGGTGACCGCCTAGGTACTTGATCGGGGGTTGTTCGGTCGTTCGAATCGACATCGCGGCGACTTCCTGTATTGGAAAGTCGTCGCTTTCAGTGAGTTGTTGCCGGCCCGATGGATTGTCCCTACCATGCCTCTCCCCCCCCCTGACAAAACTAACGGGTAGGACGTATGCAGGAAGCTGATCACAGACAGATCCGGGTCGGCTTGGTGGCACTGCCACTGATGTGCTGGGCTTTGGAGCAATTGGTCAAGTCATCGCCTGCATTGGAACTCGCGGGCACCGCGCCAGAGCTCTCGACCGCCCGACAGACATTCCCGCTGGGCACGGCCGATGTCATCGTGGTGGATCACGATGGCAACCTCGATTCGGCAGAGTTCATCGATTTCCTCGAACCCCGGCACATGCGCGTGATCGCCTTCACCGGCACGACGGATCCTGGGGCGCTCGACCACGCCGTGCTCAGCGGGCTGCAGGGCATCGTGCGCAAGAGCGAGTCGCCCAAGGTCTTGCTGACTGCCATCGAAAAGGTGCACCAGGGCGAGCTATGGATCGACCGCGGCACGACCAGCCGCATGTTCATGCAACTGGCCCGCCAGAAGACCGACGAAAAGAGCGATCCTGAGCGGGTTCGGGTGTCGCTGCTCACCCATCGCGAGCGCCAAGCCATCGCGGCTCTGGCAGCCGATACCTCGGCGCCGGCAAAGGTGATCGCCAGTCGGCTGTGCATCAGCGAGCACACCTTGCGCAACCACCTGACGTCGATCTACAGCAAGCTGCACCTGACCAATCGCCTGGATTTGTATGCCTACGCCACCCGGCACCACCTGGACAAGCCGGTCAACTGAAGCTGGCGCAGCTGAAGGCACCGACAGAAGAGCCCGCGGGGACTTCGTCCGATTCCGGGGGTGAGGCCTGGTGGCTGTCTCACCACCGGGCAGGAACGCCCACTGCGGTCACGCCGGCTGGGACATCGCGGGTCACCACCGCACCTGCGCCGACGCGCGCTTCTGGGCCTATCGAGAGCCCTTCGATGACCGTGCTGTTCGCGCCTATCAGCGTACCTGCGCCGACCACGACGTCGCCGCTCAGGCAAGCGGCGGGCATGACGGCCGAGAAGTCGCCGATCTTGCAGTCGTGCCCGACGATGGCGCCCTGGCCGATCAGTACGAAGGCGCCGAGCGCTGCCAATGGCGAAACGCATGCGTTCGCCAGGATCTGGCATCCAGGTCCAACTACCGCCGTCGGAGGCACGTACGCGCGAGGGTGGACTATGGTGTAGGGCTTGAGGGCTGCCCGAAGCCCGATCGCTGCCACCTGCTGGCGACCCCGCGGGTATCCGACGCACGGAACGAAATGCGTGGCCCCCACCGTGGCGATGTTGTCAAAGCTCCCGAGGAACTTGACCGACCTGCCGCTGAATCGATCGTGACGAACCTCGCCTTCGGCCATGTACCCGGCGATGTCCAGATGCGACGGCGGAGCGTTTGACTCAAGCCGGATGGCATCCAGCGCAGCCAACAGGTCGCTCGCATGGCCGCCCGCCCCAAGAAGAACAATTCTCATGGCACTGATCGTAGCGACTTGATTGCGACCGCGCGATCGCTGAACGCCACCGCTGGAGCGATCAACGGCCGAGGGGGGCGAGCCCATGGGGGAGGTGCCCACTTCAGTCTTGGGAAAGCGCCACTCCTTCCATTTCGGCATGGGACAAACGGTGGGTCGACTCTCCTAGGCTCGGTAAGACATTCATCTCGCGCATCGCCCGAGGAAGTGGACTCCAATAGCGAGACGCACCTGCGGCCCTCCTTTCTCAGCTGCGATGGGGTCCGTTTTCATCGGAGCCTGGGGATGGAGTTCCGACCTTTCAGGATAGCTCATGAAGACTGATGTACCAGGCCTGAATATGCCAACGATGCCTGCCATGCCAGCTCGCGCAGACGGCCCCCGCCCGGCAAGCCGCGGGAGAGCGTTCGGTACCTCGGTGCTCAAGCGGATGTTCGACCTGACGATTGCCGTACTGCTGGCGGCGGTGTTCTCACCGTGCTTGCTGTTGCTGCCCTTTCTGATCCGAATGAAGCTCGGGAGCCCGGTCCTTTTCTGGCAGCAGCGCCCCGGGCTGAACGGTATTCCATTTCAGATGGTCAAGTTCCGGACCATGACGGACGAGCGGGGAGAGGACGGGGAGCTACTGCCGGATGGGAAGCGCCTCACGCGTTTTGGCCGTGCGCTGCGATCGTCGAGTCTGGACGAGTTGCCGGAATTATGGAACGTGCTCCGAGGCGAGATGAGCCTCGTGGGGCCTCGTCCGCTATTGATGGAATACCTCCCGTTGTATTCACCGGAGCAATCCCGTCGACACCGTGTGCGACCCGGAATCACCGGTTGGGCCCAGATCAATGGACGTAACGCTATCAGTTGGGAGCAGAAGCTAAGACTGGATGTCTGGTACGTTGATCACTGCAGTCCTTGGCTCGACTTGAACATCCTGGCGCGAACCGTACGCAACGTCTTGCGCTGCTCGGATATCTCTGCGGCGGGCGATGCCACGATGCCGAAGTTCACCGGCTCTCCAGAAGCACAAGGCTGAACCGAGGTGACGATTGCCGTGTGGGCATTGCGCCTCGCAGGGGTCGCGGTTCACCGGGCGTTCGCACGCCCCGACAAGCACCGCGCAACCCATGGCGTCGAGCCGATCTGCACGGCCTTGCAGATCGCCCCGTCGGGCCGAACGATTCAACCTGGCGCTGCTTGACGGCGCCCCTCGACTGCCCGCGGCGTTGGCCTTGCATGAGTGGCGACGAAGGGTGCGGTCGGGTCCCGCCATTTGCTGAGGCTCGAGGGACGTGACCACAACCACCTGTGTCGTGGTGCTCGCAGGCGGGGCACCCGCTCATGGTTAGTAGGAGCTCGGGACCATTGTCCCATGGCGCGCGCAACGGGCCTGAACTGAAATGCCCCTGTGCTGATTCCAACCACAACTCTTGCACGGGATGATCGATCGCTGCGAACGCATCGCGCGATGTTCAGGCGTGCTGTCATCGGGGCTGGCGAGGAGCTTGCCGGTTGCAGTGCTGCCAGGCTTCGTGCCCGTGCCGAATGGTCCCGACCCACTGGCGGATCAAGTGGGTTCTCTCCCGTGCGCGCAGGGAGTTTCCGCCCGGGCGAACAGGCGGGCTCATTGGCCCTCCCGCGCATCTCGAACCGGCAATTGGAGGTCGTGCCATGCTGAACACGCCGTTTGCTGCATGGCCAAGCTTCTCCGAGGAAGAGTCCGACGCCGTGAGCGACGTCCTGCTGTCCAACAAAGTCAACTATTGGACGGGGGAGGAATGCCGCGCCTTCGAAGCCGAGTTCGCAGCCTGGTGCGGCACCAAGTACGCAGTCGCCCTGGCAAATGGCACCGTCGCCTTGGAGGCCGCACTCACGGCGTTGGGCATCGGTGAAGGTGACGAGGTGATCGTGCCGCCCCGCACCTTCATGGCGACCGCTTCGTGCGTCGTGAGGGCGGGCGCGGTACCCGTGTTCGCCGACGTCGACATCAACAGCGGAAACGTCTTCGCCGCAAGCATTAAAAAAGCGATCACCGTGCGTACGCGCGCAGTCATCTGCGTCCACCTCGCGGGCTGGCCCTGCGACATGGACCCGATCATGGCGCTCGCGCAGCGGCACGGCTTGATGGTGATCGAAGACTGCGCCCAGGCGCACGGCGCGTGCGACAGGAACCGACGGGTCGGCTCGATAGGCCACGTGGCTGCGTGGAGCTTTTGTCAGGACAAGATCATGACCACCGGCGGTGAGGGTGGGATGGTCACCACCAACGACGAAGCGCTTTGGCGCCGAGTATGGGCATTCAAGGAGCACGGCAAGAGCTACGCGGCGGTCTACGAGCGAGAGCACCCGCCGGGGTTTCGTTGGCTGCACGAGAGCTTCGGCACGAATGGGCGGATGCTGGAGCTCCAGGCCGCGATCGGCCGGATCCAGCTGCGCCGCATGCCTGAATGGACTGCTGCACGCACACGTCACGCGCAGGCCATATGGGAAGCGTGCAAGCCATACGCCGCAGTGCGGGTACCGCAGGTTCCGCCCCATGTCGTTCACGCCCACTACAAGTGCTATGTGTACGTGCGTCGGGAGGCGCTGGCGCCCGGGTGGTCGCGCGATCGCATCGTGGAGACGATCGGCCGCCAAGGGGTGCCGTGCTATCAAGGATCCTGCTCGGAGGTGTACCTCGAGCGAGCGTTCGACCAGACGGGCTGGCGCCCCGCCCAGCGTCTTGCCGGAGCGCGCGAGTTGGGTGAATCGAGCGTGATGTTCCTGGTTCATCCGACGCTGACGAACGCACAGATGGACAGGACTTGCACAGCGGCGAGTCAAGTCCTGCAGGAGGCGAGCACATGATGGTCGCCATCTTGCCGGCAAAGGGCGGGCAGTCGGTGCATCACGCCCATCACGTCGCCAATGCGTGCGCGCTTCGTTTGGACGGACGCGATGCGACGCGAACCGGGGCCCCCGGTACTGGATGGATGAAGGGGGCGCCAGCGCAGCGCTTGGACGCGTGACGCAAACTCGTCGCAGTCGGAACTAACGGTCACTGGTGCTTGACGTCCCAGGGAGGGACGAGGAGACGGCCATGATGAACGCGCAGCTCGCCGCACGTATCGTGCTGCTGCCACGTACAGTCAAGCAGGCGTTGACGATGACGATGGATGCGGGGAACTGCGCGCTTGCGGTGTGGTTGGCCTTTGGCTTGCGCATGGGCACCTGGGATCAGTATGGCTCCACGCAATGGTGGACTGCCGTCTGGGCTATCGGTTTGTCTCTGCCCGTGTTCTACGCCACGGGACTGTATCGCGCCGTACTGCGGCAGGACCGAGGCGCGCAGCTTGGGAAAGCCTCCCTGGTCTTTGGCGCCGCCTTCTCCCTGACCTTCACCTTTATCAGCTCGAGCGAGATGCCTTGGTCGCTTGGCGTGCTGATTCCCGCGACCTTGTTCTTGATCACCGGTGCTGCCAGGGCCGCCGTGCGGCGCTGGCTTTGTGGGTCGGTCGGCGCAAGTACGCGCACCCCGTGCAAGAAGACCCGGGTACTCATTTACGGCGCGGGGGACGCTGGCCGTCAGCTCGCGACACTGCTGACCGCAACCAGAGACACGGAGGTCAAAGGCTTCATCGACGACTCCCCACTTCTGCAGCGCGCGACTTTGCTCGGTCTGCCGATCCACTCCAGTGAGAACCTCAGCGAGGTCGTCTTGCGGGACGGCATCACGGACGTGCTTCTAGCCATGCCCTCGGTGAACCAATCACGGCGCGCGCAGATTGCCGGAGCCCTGAAGGCATTGCAGCCACCGTTGCATGTGCGAACCCTCCCCGATCTGCGAGAGATTGCTCTGGGCAGGGTGACCGTCGACCAGGTGCGAAAGCTCGAGATCGAAGACCTCCTCGGACGCGACACGATCGATGCGGACGACAAACTGCTGCGCAGCAAGATCACGGGCAAGGTGGTCCTGGTCACCGGCGCCGGGGGGTCGATAGGAAGCGAGCTGTGCCGGCAGATCGTTCGCCTGGCGCCTGATGCCCTGGTCTTGCTGGACTCCTGCGAGTTTGCCCTGTACACGATTCATCAGGAACTGGAAGCCGAGGTCAAAGGGAAACCGGTCAAGCTCGTTCCTGTGCTTGCCTCGGTCCGAGAGGCCGAGCGCGTTCGCCAATTGTTGGCGCAATGCACTCCCGACACGATCTACCACGCTGCGGCCTACAAGCATGTACCCATGGTGGAGAGCAATGCGGTCGAGGGTATTCGGAACAATACATTCGGCACGCTGAACATGGCGCTTCTCGCGCGCGAGTTCCGCGTGCCGGACTTCGTCCTGATCAGCACCGACAAGGCTGTGCGACCGACCAATGTCATGGGGGCGAGCAAGCGCCTGGCCGAGATGGTATTGCAGGCGTTTGCGGCAGAAGGGGGCGGTACGTGTTTCTCGATCGTGCGATTCGGTAACGTGCTTGGCTCCAGCGGATCCGTGGTGCCGCTTTTCAAGCGTCAGATCGCGGCTGGTGGGCCTATCACGATCACGCATCCGGACATGACGCGCTACTTCATGACGATTCCCGAGGCGGCCCAGCTTGTCATTCAGGCAAGTGCCATGGCCGCGGGCGGAGAGGTGTTCCTGCTGGACATGGGGCAGCCCGTGAAGATTGTCGATCTCGCGCGCAAGATGGTGGAGCTCTCTGGACTGACAGTCCGCGATGCAACCCATCCTGACGGGGACATCGAGTTCGTCATCACGGGACTGCGACCTGGCGAGAAGCTGTTCGAGGAGCTTCTGATCGGCGACAACCCGTTGCCTACCAGCCATCCCCGGGTGATGAGAGGCCAGGAAGCGTTTTCGCGCTGGGACGTCCTGCGTACGCAACTGGCATTCCTGGAAGACAACGTGCTGAGCTGTGACCTGCACGCCATACAGGCGTCTTTGCAACTGACGGTTCCCGGGTATGCACCGCCGAAACCCGGGAACAGCATCGTGACCGAGGAGCGTCAGAGGACGGGGGATCCTGTCGCCTTGGAGGGCCAGACCTTGAGCGGATTGGCTGGTTACCGGCCAGCCTCCTCGAGTCTGGCGTCTGCCTGAACGCCGTTCATCGATCGACGCCCAGGTGCTGAGTAGCTTGCTTCGGCAGGTCAGGCCCAGGTCGTGCCCGGCCTGGCCGACGACCAGCCGACCCGTAAAGGAGAGCGTCATGGCGATGGAACCGGTGATCTACGGAACAAGCGAACGGCCGCCTCGAGGCGACTACAGCCGCGCGGGCGCCGACTACACCTGCGCGCAGGACTACGCCGGCTATGGGCAGGAGGATCACCAGAGCTATAGGCGCTTGTACGCGCGCCAGCAGGCCCTTCTGCCTGGCCGCGCCAGCGACGAATTCCTGCGCGCCCTGCCGTCTCTCGGCGCGAGTGACCGGATTCCTCGCTTCGAGGAGATCAACGATCGCCTCTGGCGCGCGACGCGCTGGGAGATCGTCGGCGTGCCTGGGCTGATTCCGGAGGTGCCGTTCTTCAGCCTGCTCGCGCAGCGGCGATTCCCCGTCACGGACTGGATTCGTACGCCGCAGGAGTTCGACTACATCGTCGAGCCCGACGTGTTCCACGACCTCTTCGGCCACGTGCCGTTGCTGTTCAACCCGGTGTACGCGGACCACATGCAGGCCTACGGCCTGGGCGGGCTCAAGGCGCACCGCTGTGGAGCCTGTGAAATGCTGAGCCGCCTCTACTGGTACACGATCGAGTTCGGGCTCATGCGCCAGCCCGATGGCATGCGGGCATACGGTGCGGGCATCCTCAGTTCACCGGGCGAGCTGCGCTATGCGGTAGAGAGCTCCGAACCGCGGCGCTTGCCATTTGACATCGAGCGCGTGATGCGAACGCGCTACAAGATCGACAGCTTCCAGCAGATCTACTTCGTGATCGAGAGCGTCGAAGAGTTGTTCGAGAAGACCGCGGCCGATTTCACGCCGATCTACGAACGCCTGCGGCGCCTGCCCGAATTCTCGCCCGACGGATCCCCGCTCAGGACCGCGGCCGCCGCATCATGAGCCGCCGCCTCGAGGTACCACTGCTGAAGGCGGTCGGTGTCCGCCCCACCCGACCGCCTCGGGGTGCAGCGGCTCGATGATCGCGCCCAGCTCAACTGGCGACGCCCCTCCTGGCCGGAGCGCGTTGACGCTGATGATTCAGCGTCTCCCTGTGGCTGGTTTCTGAAGGCTTGGCGCGCACTTTGATGGCGTCAATGCTCACGCCGGAGGTTTTGCACATGCCTTCGCATGACAGGTCGAAGCGCCAGCCATGGCGCGGGCAAACCACGTGCAGGTCGTCGTCGATGCTCGCGTAGGCCAGGTCACCGCCTTGGTGAGGGCAATAGCGATTGATTTCGTATTGTTGGCCCTTATGCTCGACCACGATGCGCTCTTTGGACAAGTTGAGGTTATGGATCACCGACTCGGCCAGGTTTGATTCGTCCGCAAACAGGAAGATGTTGACAAGGGTGTTATACACGTCGGGCCGCCGCTCGATGGTGGCGTTCAGGCTCAAGGCAATGTCTTGCCAGCGATCTTCGCCGCACATCAGCGAGAAATATCTGGTGCTGGCACTGAGCAACAGGCATGGCGCCCCTGGCTCCTGGGTCGCCCGCAAGGTGTTGCCGACCAAGTCGACCACCAGTGAATCGGACGACCCGCTTCCCCAGCGGAAAGTGATCAATGGCGTTTCCGGGGGCAAGGTAATCCCGGCAATCAGACTCAGGCGGCGCTGAAGGATCGCAGCAAATCGCGTCGGCGAAAAGTTGTCCTCGATTGCTTCCCACACGTTCTTGTGAGTCGCCACGTATTGCTCGATCTCGGCCGGCGTCGGACCGGGAATCGGCACGCGGCTGGCGTCCTCATTGACGCGCTCACCCGGACGCGGATACAACACATTGTGGATGCCGGTCTGGGCCAGGTATTCCGCGAGCTCATTCTGATGGATGAAAATCGTGCCGGTCCCGGCGTTCAATGCAGGGTCGAGAAAGGGGAAGAACGCAGGACCGGCCGCCGGCACGAAAAAGCGTGGCGAGAGTGTTTTTACACCGCCAGCCACGTTGCGCAATTTGCTGAGAACCTTCTTTCTGGCCTCCCGGCGGCGCTGGTCCTCGGGCAAGATGAAGCTGGAGGGGTGCCAATTTGCACCTGAAAACTGCACCGAGTAATAGTCGAGATCGGGCAACTCTTTCACCAGCGCCGGCAAGCGGTCAAAAATCTTGCAGTCGTTCTGGTTGAAAAACGTGAGGCCTGGCGCGGCAACGAATATCGCCGCGTCATGATTGATCCCGCTGTCATCGATGAAAATGCGGAATTGGATGTCGCCGCCGCAGGGCTGCGCCTCCTCCAGTTCCACCGCATTCAGGTGCAGACCCTGTAGCGCATCGAGCAAGAATTTGTCTCTGTACGAAGGAATGACGACGGTGCAGTCCGGATGCGCGGAAAACCCCGCCAACGTCGATCGATCGAAATGGTCTTGGTGCTCGTGGGTCAGGAAAATGCGCAGTTTCTTCTCGGCGCAACGTCGATGGACGACGTCTCGCAAGTGGCTATTCGGCGGCCACTGGTGCCAGCTCCCGAAGAACGCGCCTGTATCGTTAAGCCAGGGATCGATCAGCAGCGCCTCGTGAGCGGTTTCGACCAGGAAGCAGTTATGCCCGAGAAACGTGAGATCAGCGTTCATAGGTGATTACCGGGACGTATGGTGGATCGCAACGCTCGCGCCTTACCGGGGCACTCCCATGCGCGTCGTCGGGGGCATTCTGGTCCCCTGCGCGGACCAGCAGAAGGGACAAGGAAGGGAAAAATGTCCTGCGGTTGTCCTACGAAAACCAGGTCGGCGGGCCGAACCAGCTCGATCTACCTGGGTGTGTTCACCACGTGTTGCAGTGCCGTGGGCGCACGACCGAAGAGCGCATGTCTTGCCCGGGAGGCGAACTGGGTTGCCCGGCGCATCCGAGCGTACGCGGCCTCGCGATTTGGATAGTCGCGGTGGGTTTTCGGCGGCGAAGCCATGACCTCTTCGTACTCCTTGCGTGGAATGCTGAGCTTCTTGCAGAAGTACGTGATGTCCGACTCGAGCTCCTCGGCGTCGTAGAGCGGCACGGCCAACTCCTGCAGGGCGGCGTCCCGCGAGAGCTGGCCGGAAACAATCAGGCTCGCCAGGTGCGCCTTCCGCTTGTCATAGCCGAACTTGGTGGGAAGGTAATGCGCCTGGAAGAACTTCGTGAACCGAGACTCGTAGTGTTTGCCGCCGTAATCCCGCCAGCCCAACTCTTCATGAAGGAGCTTCTTCGCGGCGAACTTGTTGTAGTCAATGTATTCGAGGGGCCGGTGAACACGCATGCCAAAAATGCACGGGTCGAACAGGAGCCGGGAGAAGTCTGAACGGAGGGGGTAGGTTTTCAGCGGCATCGTGCCGAATCGCTTGTGGATTGCCATGAGGCTGCCAGGATCGCTGGCATCGTAGCCCCACGCCGTCGGCAGGATGGACTCGGTCTGCATGTTGCCGCCGTTGAGGACGTTGCGGATGCCGTACTTCTTCGCTTCGCCCACCATGGCGGCATTGAAAGCGTGGTCCTGGGGAACGTCCAGGTTCGGCACGCCAGAACGGAAGTAGGCGCGCTGCAGGTCGCGCATTTCGTCCCAGTCGAGCACCAGGGTGTGCAGGTCGATGCCGAGGCGATTGCACATCGTCTCGATGTTGCTCACCGCCAGTTCGGAATTCCAGCCCGAGTCGACATGCACCACCAGCGGGCGAAGCCCCAGCGTCCTGACGGCGTAGTGCGCGAGATAGGAACTGTCGACGCCCCCGCTCAGCCCCATGATGCAGTCGTACTCTCTGTTCTGGCCCGCCGCTTTGAGCGTCTGGACTGTCTGGTTCAGCTTGGCCGCCCGTGCCTGGGCGTCGCCGAGCGAAGCGACGTACGCCTCATAGTGGCGGCAATGGTTGCAGACACCCTGCTCATCGAACTGAATTTCGGGATCGGAGGTGTCCATGACGCATCGCGTACATGCCTGGTACGGATGCTTGTGCAGCGACTTAGTGTGCGGGTTGTTTTCGAAGTTCATCATTTGCGTTCGACCAGTAGTAGGACAAGAACAAGGCCAGCACATACCAGCAGCCAATGACCACGCTGTAGATCGTGAATTGGACCTCCGGAGTCACGCTGCCGAGGATGAACCGAGGAAGCAGGAAAGATGCACCTGAAAGAACCAGCAGGCCTACCTGCCAGGCCATGTCGTAGTGCTGCTTCCCCGCGACGATCCACACGTAGCTCAGTGGCGAGGAGATGAAGCGCACCACGAGGAGAAGGCTTAGACACTGCACGTAGATGGCCGAGGGTGCCCATGCCGGCCCGAAGATGAACTTGAACAGGGCGGGCTGCAAGAAGATCAGTGGCACGAGCACCGCCAGTGCAATGGCCGACATGGCCACGAAGTATTTCCTGAAGCTCGTGCGGCAGCGCCCGGTGGCCATCTGTTCGCGCGCCGAATCGCGCCGGAAGACATCGTGCACGGTGGCGGAGATGAAGGTCAGCGGCGCGTCGACCATTCGCATCCCCAATGAGTAGTGGCCGAGTACCGTCGTGCCGAACAACCGGGCGATGAAGAAGTCTGGAAGATAGCTGCAAAAGCTGTTCAGGAGGCTTCCAGGCGTCGTGTAGAACAGCAGCGCCTTGTGCTTCCGGTAAACCGCCCAGATGGCACTCAACCCGGGAATCCGGACCCGGTCCCGTGGTCTGAGGACGAAGGGAGCGAAGACCAGCAGCGTGGCAAGCACATAGCCCAGCAGATTGGCCAGGATGAATCCCAGTGCTTCCAGGCGTAGGAGCCCGACGCCGATCTGGAGAATCATCGTGCTCGCTCCGAGGATCAGCTTGTTCATTGCCAGCGTTCGATAGCGCCCGAGCCGGAGCAGCCACGTATAGCCCACCGTGTACAAGGCTGACAGCAGCACCGTCGCCGGCATGAACAGCAATAGGTGGCCCAGGTTGGCGTTCAACTGGACATCGAATACCAGAATAAGCAGCAGGAGGGCGGTCGATAGCAGCGCCGAGAATATGACCGGCGGAAGAATCGAGGCCACCATTGCCGTGGCCGCAGCGTCATCGGAGTCCTCGAGGAAAATCGCGTTCTCCATTGACAGGACAGCCAGCGTGACGCAGATCGTGCTCAGCGCGAAATAAATGGCGTATGCGCCAAACGCCGCCGGGGTGTAGAGCCTCGTCAATATCGGTGTGCTGACAAGCGGCAAAACCTGGGTGGCCGCGGTCGCGATCGTGAATAACGCAACCGGGCTCTTCCGCAGTTGGCCCCAGCCTAACGTCGGCGCCAGCTTGAGAAAGGTCGCGGCAGCCCGCATGGTGAACGACCTCAGCCGCCGTAGACCACGGTGTAACGGGACCGTTCGGACGCCCAGGTGTTCCTTGCAACGAAATCCTTGACGGCTGGTTTGATCGAGACAATGCCGCCGGCTTCGATCGTGTCGATCAGTTGCGGCAGATCCTCCGGGCGCGTGACCCATCCAATCCTGTGCTCCTGGACCAACTCCGCGAGATGGCTGAGGTTGTCCGAGACGATCACCGGAAGTTCGGCGTACAAGTACTCGAAGAACTTGTTGGGCAGGCAGAGTCGATAACTCAAACTTAGCGGATCACGCAGGACGAAGATGCCGACGTCCGCTGCCGCGGTATACCGGCAAATCTGGTCCACGGGCACCGCAGCCTGGAAGTGGATGTTGGGACATTGCGCGGCGGCTTCCTGGATGCGGGCCTCGGCTTCGCCATACCCCATGAGCATGAGATGAAGCCTTGGATTGTTCGAGCGGCGGAAGATCTGCACGAGATCGTCGACGCCGCGCTCGGCTGCCAGTACACCCTGGTAGATGAACAGCAACGCATCCGCCGGGACGCCGTGACTGGCTCGGATGCGTGCACGGTCGGCTGAATGACCCGGTGCAAAGCCACTGTCCGGAATCGCGCGCACCACCACGACTTCGCGCAACTGGTACCGCTGGCGATACCAGGCCGCAATCGGTTCGCTGACGACCACCACCAAAGCGCAGCGCTTGATGAGAGCGCGTTCGAGCGGCGCTTCGAATCGCTTGGCGTTCAGGGACAAACCAGTTCGCTCCACCTCCAGCTCATGGGGAACGTAGACCAGCTTGCTGCCGCCGAGCTTCGCGGCGAACCAGGCGATCGGAAGCAAGACCGCGTTGTGGCAGCTGATGTGCGACGGTCGCAAGACCAGCGCTTGCCAAGCCGCCGCGAAGGCATATTGCAGGAAAGAAAGACCCGCATAAACCTGGGTAAGGGGCCCGGGCTGCAGCGATGGAAAGCGAGCCCTGACGAAGCCCAGGAGCGTGCGAACCCTCCTGACCTCCATGCCACACGGGTCGACGTCACGCACGGGAAGCCCATGGTCCCACAAGCCCAGCACACGTACCCGGCTGAACACGCGCATCGCCAAGGTTGCGCGGGCTTCCTTGACCAACCGGGTCTCGTGCTGGATTCTCGACAGGAACAGGTGCAAGTTAGCGGCCATGGTGATTTCCAAGAAGTCCTGGAGCGCCTGGCACCGTGCCCCGCCTCGGGGACGCTCGGATCGCGAGATATCCGAGCATGAACCAGAAGGGCACCCAGGTGAAAAACGCTATTGCAGACGCCATCAACAGGACAAGCCCGAACATCAGGACCGGAAAGAGTTCGCCCTTGGAGCGCCGGCCGGGTTCGCAGGCGAAGAAACTGGCGGCAAACAAGAGAGTTGCGCCAACAAGGCCCGTATGCGTCAGCGCCGCCAAAGGCAGGCTATGCACCCAATTGCCGACACCTGCGCCCGAGACGAGCTCCGCTTGCATGTGTCCGAACCACGGGCTCACGCTGAACTGCTCCGCGAAGGAGGGCAGGATATCGAGCCTCGATGTCAGCGAACTGAGTTCAAGAATGCTGGAACCGCTTCGCAGTTGATCAAAACGTGTTTCGGCGAAGAAGGTCTGGAGGAGGTCTGCGGCTGGAAACATGAGCGCGGTTGCGATCCCGACGGCGGCGAACAGAAAGGTCGCCGTCCAGCCTTGCGAAATGCCGAATCTCCAGATCAGCACAAGCGCCAGACCACTCCAGACGGCAACGATCGCGGTGGAGTCCATGCGGCTGACAAAGTAGCTGGAGGCCGTGCCAAGTGCCAGGAAAGTGAGCGCCGGCAATGCGGACGAACGCCGTCCACGGCGTGCTTCCCAAGCGCGGCTCCAGCGATCGAGTGCGAGAAGTCCTAACAGCAGTAGGACGATGAGGTTTGCGGCCGGAAACTGGTAGCTGTCAACGCGCCCCGGGTTGTCGGTGAAGGCCCGAAGGCCCCAGATGAGAAATGCCAATGACAGGGTTGGAAGCCAGATGACCAGTGGCCACATGGACCGGGGACCATCGCTCTCGATGCGTCTCTCCAGAGTCAGTACGGCAACGTGGCTCGCCATGCCCAGCAACATCCAGGAAACGATTCCGTAGTTGGGAATCAGGAAAGAGCGCAACGGGACATCGCTCGTGAGCATCAGCACCGCGAACAGGTGCAAGAAAAACAGGGTGGAAGCGATGAGCACCTTCCATCGGATCATCGCGGCGGGCTGATGGGCCAGCAGGAGGACGCCCACCGCGATACTCACGTAGAACGGCGCGCGGTCCAGGAGCGTGCCGACTGACTCTCCTGCGTCGATGCGGATGTTCGTGCCGATCTGAACGGCGATCAGCCAGACGATCGCCAGCGCGATCAGCGACAGCGGAATGCGGGTGTGGGTCACGCGAAGCGTCGACTTTCAGGTTCGGCAGAGTTGCTCTGTGCCATGCCAACCGTCGCCGCGATCCGTCGCAAAGTTTCATGCGACAGGTAAGGGTGCATCGGCAAGCTCAGAACGACGTCTGCCAGGTGATCCCCAACTTCCAGCCGACAGTCGGGGTCCTGGACCGCTGGCTGCCTGTTCAGCGGCAACGGGTAGTGCACTGCCGTCGGCACGCCTGCTTCGGCAAGGCGGTTTGCGACGGCCGCCCGGTTCTCGACCCGGATGGTGTACTGGGCCCAGGCACTCTTGTTGTGGGGAGCAATGTAGGGAACGGTCGTCACCCCTTCGTCTCGCAGGTAGTGGCTGTATGCCGCTGCAATGTCACCGCGCGCGCTTAGTTCCTCGTCGAATACGGTCAATTTGGACAACAGAACGGCGGCTTGTAGCGTGTCCAGCCGGCTGTTCACGCCCACGCGAACGTGGTGGTATCGACGAGCCTGGCCATGGTGCGCGATCTGTCGGATGACCAGGGCCAGGTCCGGGTCGTTGGTGAAGATCGCTCCACCATCTCCGTAGCAGCCAAGAGGCTTGCTGGGGAAGAAGCTGGTGCACGATACGGTGGCCAGGTTGCAGCTTTTCCTGCCTCTGTAAAGCGCGCCGAGGCTCTGCGCAGCGTCTTCGATGACGGGCAGGCCGTGCCTCGCAGCCACTTCGTTGATGGGGTCGAAGTCTGCGCACTGCCCGAACAGGCTCGCTGGAATGATCGCCTTGGTGCGCGGGGTGATCACCGCCTCAAGCCGCGCAGGGTCCAGGTTGTACGTCTGCGGGTCGATGTCTGCGTAGACGGGGCGCGCACCCAGCAGTGCCGTGGTTTCCGCCGCGGCGATGTAGGTGAACCCGGGAGTGATCACCTCGTCGCCAGGGCCGATGCCAAGCGCCATTTGAGCGACCTGCAAGGCGTCCGTACCGTTGGCAACGGTGATGCAGTGGCTCGCACCCGTGTATTCACACAGTTTGTCTTCGAGTTCCGCGACCTCAGGACCAAGGACGTATTTGCCGTGCTCGAGAACCTTCCGGATGCGACCCTCCACGTCTTCTTTCAGCCGTTGGTACTGGGCCTTGAGGTCGATGAATTCCATGGTCATTCCACCTCGAAGGTGTGGTGGCGGTGCTTGTGCGACCCGCATTCCAGGCGCTCACCGGACAAGATGTACCTGTCACCGGTATGCGGGCACTGCGCGCTCGCTTGCCCTCGCAGGGGAAGGGCGAGCCGCTCACCGAACGCGCTCATCCAGCCAATCTGACGGGCAGGCACTCCGACGACCAGCGCGTAAGCTGGCACGTCGCGATTCACCACTGCGCCTGCGCCGATGAATGCGTACTCCCCGATGGTGCTGCCGCAGACGATCGTGCAGTTCGCACCGAGCGTGGCGCCGCGCTTGACCCGCGTGTTCCGGTACTCTTCCTTTCGCACGACGTGTGAGCGCGGGTTGAGCACGTTCGTGAATACAACGCTGGGTCCGCAGAATACGTCGTCGTCGAGCATGACGCCGTCATAGACACTCACGTTGTTCTGGATCTTGCAGCCGTCCCCGATGCGAACCCTGTTGCCCACGTACACGTTCTGGCCCAGGGAGACGCCTTTGCCGATGCGGGCGCCTGCGCAGATGTGCACGAAGTGCCAGATCTTGCAGCCTTCTCCGATCTGGGCGCCATCATCGATGACGGCACTGGGGTGTGCGAGATAGGTCATCATTTCAGCAGACGGGCCACATACGGGTGGGCTTCGCCTGGGCCGGGGGGCGTGACTCTCGACGTGCGAATGGCGTTGACGGCCTCGATGCAGGGCCGGGCGTCCGCCAAGCCGAAGCCGCGACCGGCGAGGATCTCCCGGTAGCTGGTGGTATGCAGATCCGTGAACCCGTCGGAGAATTCCAACTGTTCGCCGTCTACAGAAATGTTGCGGTACGTCGCGCGCTTGCCCTTGATGCCTTCAGGCAGGTCGTTCGCGTCGATCGACAGGAACCAGCGCACTCGCGCCCCCTCGTACTCCAGAAATCCGGCGGCCTTGACCTCATCGCTGTAGTGCACGACGCTGGATTGCAGCTTCCCGAACACGAAGTGCAGCATGTCGTAGAAGTGCACACCGATGTTCGTCGCAACCCCGTACGACTTGCGTGGGTCGCCTTTCCAACTTTCCATGTACCACTTGCCGCGGGATGTGATGTAGGTCACTTCCACCTCGGATTTCCCACGCGTGGGCGACTGCGCAACCTGCTCCCGGAGGCCCACGATGGCGTCGTGGTGACGTAACTGGAGGACGTTGAATACGCGCTTTCCTGTCTCCTGCTCGACGCGCATGAGCTCGTCGACCAGATCCGGTGTGGGCACGAGTGGCTTCTCGCAGATCACGTCACAACCCATCCGAAGGGCGGCCGCGACGTGGGCGTGGTGCAGGTAGTTCGGCGTGCACACGGCCACGTAGTGGAGGCGGTCGGACGCGTCCCGCTTCAACTGGTACGCGTATTCCTGAAACCGCTCGAACTCGGTGAAGAAGGCGCTATCGGGAAAAATGCTGTCGATGATTCCGACCGAATCATTGATGTCGTAAGCCACGGCGAGGTTGTGGCCGAGATCCTTGATGGCTCGCATGTGGCGTGGTGCGATGTACCCGGCAGCCCCAACGATGGCGAAGTTCTTCATTTGACGCTCGCTTCAGAGACGGAACACAGTGAAACCGGCCTGCCGGGCCTTGTGCGGGTCATAAAGACTCTTCACGTCGATGAGCACGGGAGTCGTTCCGCGGCAGTACGCACGCAAGTCGCTGGCGCTTGCAGCGCGGTACTCGTTGTGGCCCACGGCCACCACCAAGGCATCGACTGGATGATGAGCGTCCACCTTGCCGAGCGCGATGCCGTACTCATGCGCAAGCTCCTTCGGATCTGCCCAGGGATCTGCGACAACCGCCCGCGCGCCCCATCGTTCGAACTCCCGAACCATGTCCACGACCTTGCTGTTGCGGATGTCCGGACAGTTCTCCTTGAACGTGATGCCGAGCACGCCAATGCGGGATCGCGCCACGTCCATACCATTTTTCAGCATCAACTTGATGGTGCTGCGCGCGACGTACCTGGCCATGTTGTCGTTGATCCGTCGGCCAGCCAGGATGACCTGCGGGTTGTATCCGACCTCTTCGGCCTTGTGCGTCAGGTAGAACGGGTCGACGCCAATGCAGTGCCCGCCCACGAGCCCTGGTCGGAAGGGCAGGAAGTTCCACTTGCTGCCCGCAGCTTCCAGGACCTCGAGGGTGTCGATCCCGAGGCGTTCGAAGATCACGGAGAGTTCATTCACCAACGCGATATTCAGGTCCCGTTGGGTGTTCTCGATGACTTTGGCGGCCTCGGCAACCTTGAGGCTGCTGGCCCTGTGGGTGCCGGCGGGGATGATGCTGGCGTAAAGCGCGTCCACCAGATCAGCTGCCTCCGGGGTACTTCCGCTGGTGATTTTCTTGATGGTCGTCAGCGTATTCACCTTGTCGCCGGGGTTGATCCGCTCAGGGCTGTAGCCACAGAAGAAGTCCTTGTTGAAGGTCAGGCCACTGGTCTGCGCCAGGATTGGGACGCAGAGCTCCTCTGTCGCTCCTGGGTACACGGTGGATTCGTATATGACGATATCTCCGGGCTTCAAGGCCCTCCCCACGATCTGGCTGGCCTTGGTCAGTGGCGTCATGTCCGGTCGTTTTGCCTTATCGACCGGAGTTGGCACGGTCACGATGAAGATCTGCGCCTTCTTGAGATCCGCAGGGTCTGAACTGAGGGTCAACATGGCCGCCAAGCGGAGTTGGTGGCGTGTCACCTCCTTGGTTCGATCGACGCCGGCTTTCAAGTCGGCAATCCGTTCGGAACTGATATCGAAGCCAATCACCGGCCGCTTCTTGGCGAACTCAACGGCGAGAGGAAGTCCAACGTACCCGAGACCGACGACGGCCATGGTTTTTGCGATGACATCCATATGCGCTCACGACTGGTTGGTTGAAGACTCCGCCGGCATCGGTTCAGCGGGGCTGAATAGTCACGGGGTATGTGTGTGCGTCCGGGTACGCGTATGGGTCCGGATACGCATATGGGTTGTTTTGCCCGGCGTACTTGTGCCCATACGATCGGTACTGTCGATGCAAGTCAACCGCGTTGAGCAGTACGCCGGCGGGAGTGATGCGCGCATGGGCCAGACGACGCGTGCTCTCTTGCAATTCGCCGAGTTGCGACTGGCCATCACGGACAACCAGCAGCACCGTTCCCGCCAGAGTCGCGGCAGTGATGGTGTCCGCCGCCTCCAGGATCGGTGCGGAATCGATGATGACCATGCTGTAGCGCGCATAGTCCAGCCGATCCAGCTGCTCGGTAAGCTCGCGGCTCATCAGCCGCTCGCCAGGGTTTTTCGGCAGCGTGCCTGTGGGCATGAAATCCAGGTTGGGAAGTATGCTGGCGCTAATTGCCTCGTCTATCGTGATCGTCCTGGCGAGCAACTCCGCCAGGCCGTTCGTGCGCGAAATGCCGAAGTACTCGTGCAGGCGACCTTTCCGCAAATCCGCATCGATCAGGAGCACGCGCTGGCCGGCGCTGGCGAGTACCGCCGCCAGGTTGGCCGACACGAAGCTCTTCCCGACGCCGCGAGTGGGACTGGTGATCAACAAGCGGTTGTTGGGTGCCTCGCGCATCGCGACATGCAGCACGGTGCGCAGACTGCGAAGGCTGTCCACCGCCGGGTCCTCCGGTGCCGCTCTTGCCAAGAGGGCCACGCTTCGCCGTCTGCCTGTGGCTGCCTTCCGGGAGATCGCGCGCTCGCGCCCGCTGCGCGGGATGATGCTATAGACACTCAGGCCCGTGTGTGACTCGATCTCGCGCGCATCACGGATGCCGCGGGACAACGCCCTGCGGACGAGCGCAAGGCCCAACCCGCCCAAAAGCCCGAGCCCCAGCGACACTGCCAGAATCCGGCTCTGCTGCGGCTGCACCGGCGTGCGCGGCAAGACCGCGTTGTCGATCAATCGCACATTTCCGACCTTGCCTTCACGGAGCAGTTGCAATTGCAGCGCGTTGCTTTGCAATTGGCTATACAGATCGTTGTTCAGCTTCACTTCGCGCTCCAATCGCAGCGCTTCTTGTTCGACTCTAGGCACGGTGCGGATGCGCCCGTTCAGATTGTTGATCTCGCGGTTCAATCCGGCGATCTGTTCGTCCACGGCGCGAACAGTTGGATGTTCCTCGCCCATCTGCCGCTCGCCCAACAAGTACCGACGCCTTTGCTGCGCCTCGAGCAGCTTGTTTTGCAGGTCGGCAATGGTGCCGATCAGGAGTCGGCCTTCTTCAGGCAGCGCGACGGTACCTCTCTGATTGCGGAATCGCGTGTAGGCTTCTTCCGAGCGGGTGAGCGCTTGCTTGAACTGCGGCAGTTGGTGGTTCAAGAAGGCGAGTGTCTTTTGTGCTTCGGCCGCTTTGCGTTCCAGGTTCTGTCTCACATACTGTCCGCCGATCTCGTTGAGCACTCGCGTCGTTTGTGCGGGATCGTTGCCTCGCAGGGAGGCTTCGATGACCCCGGACTGGCGGCCTTTCTCGGAGAGCCGCAGGCGCGCCTGCAGGTTCTGGACGGCAGCAACCGGCGACATCCGGACAACGGCGAAGTGGGCGCCCGGCTCGGCTTCCAGTTCGGCCACGAGGAGCCTGATGGGTCCGAGACGGGTGGCCGCGGTGAGCGGCACCCTGACTCTTCCAGCGAGGGGCTCGTCCAGAAGCGGATGCGTGAGCGAGTACGCGCCGGCTTCCTGAGCGACCAGGGTGAACGAAGTGCCCTCCAGTGCAGGCGGTACGTCCATGGCCGCCACCTGAATCTTCTCGCGTCCGTACACATAGCCGCCGAAACGCGGCTGGCTCAGCCCCGTCGCGCGGCGCGACAGCCAGTCGCCCACGATCGGCAAGGTTCGCGGTTGCGCCTCGATATAGGCGCGTGTGCTCTCCACCGCGGGAGCGATGACCATGCGCGAGCGCAGGATCTCCAGTTCGGCTGCCGCACCGGTCTTCACCTCCAGCATCTCGCCGGCATGGCCGATGAGCCCTTTGGCTGCGCTTCCGTGATCTTCAATCTGGATCAGCAAGCTGCTCTCGTAGACGGGCTTCGTCAGGGCTGCATAGGCGGCTCCGACGGCGAAGGCCAGGACGACTGTGGTCGCCACAAGCCATCGGTTGTCCATGAGGAGGTCCCGGTATTCCGCCAGCTCGATCCCGCTGTCGTCCTTGGGATGGGTGGAGTAGATCGGGGCCGCAGCCGTGGCGAAGTGGGTGCGAAGGGGGTATGGAGCGTTCATGGCTGATGGGACCCGACGGTCACTCGCTTGACCATTGATGACTCGCCCAGGGCCACTTCCGCGCGCCTGATACCACCCGCCCCCGCCAGAGGGCCCGGATCGACTCATACGTGGAAGACGTTGCTTCCCATGAGCCGCCGCTTATGGGCTTTGTGTCTCGGATCTTCGATGCTTGCATTCGCCTCACCTCTAGTCCGGTACTCGATAGAGTTGCAATCCTCGGTGAGTTGCAACACTTCAAACGTGGAGTATCACGATACGCGTATGAATCGTGCGACCGACGGAATGCCGCTCGAGTCAAGCACGAACAGCATGTAATAGCCGCGCGGCACGAGCGCGGCTGAGTCTGGAAGCGTGACCGCGAGACCACCGGTTCGTGGCTGGACGGGGAGGTGAATCGCGCGCTGATGCATGTCGTTGCCATGCGTCGTGGCACCAGGCGCAATGAGGACGGCGTCCGTGACTTTCCGGTCCGTGGCGACGTCGAAAGTCTGTCCCAACGTGGCCGTGGCGGGGGCTTTCTTGATGGCCGGTCTCTTGCCCTTGAAAAGATATGGGGGCGAGTAGATCTGCATCTTGTGCTGGGCTGCCTCGACTGTCGAACTCCCCAGGTCGTCCTGCGACAGCAGCACAGTGGCGTCTGGAAGCAGGATCGCGGTCGAATGGTAGGCCGCTTGAATGGTGTGCGGTGCCATGACTTGCCACGTGCCCGTGGTGACGGTGGCCCGCGCCGAGTACATCTCCGTGTGGAATAGCGGGCCATCGTACGACCCGGTCCGGTTACCGCCCACGGTCAGGAGGCTGCCGTCCGCAAGCACGACGGTGTTTGCGTTGATGCGCCCTTCGTTCCAGCGAGGGAAAGGCTTCCATCCGGTCTCGGGAGCCGTGCCATCGAGCCATTCGTTGTCAGTTTGCGGCACCGTCTGTGAGTGACCGCCCGCAATCATGACCACCTGCTTGATGGGTGACGTGGTGGCGTCGGTATGGATGATGGCATTCGGATAGATGTGGTGATCGTTCAGCAAACTGGGGACTCGGCTCCACTGGTTGTCGCCAGGGTTGAACAGATAGCTGCTGGTCGAATCCGGACCTGCTTCCAGCACACTTCCGCCCGAGAGAAGGAATTGGTGTGGATACAGTCCAGTGGTCATATGCGAGCCGACCTGCGTGACAGTTCCGACGCTGTCCATTCCCGCGCCAGGCTGGAAGATCTCGACGATGGAATTGATCGCGCCGCTTCCGGTTTCGTCCAGGCCGCTGGTAATCAGCACCCGGTTGTCCGCCATCTTGGTGGTCGTTGGGTACCAGCGTCCGCTCAACATGTCAGGCTGCTTCGTCCATCCCTCGGTGTACGGATTGAACGTGTAGTTCGTCAGCGTCCCGGCGTAGTAACTGACGCCCGGTTCCGGGTATTTCAGATTGCCACCTGCGAGATAGACGCGCCCATCTGCCAGCACGGTCTGGCCAGCGCACCAGATGTTCTCGGGTGCCGGAATGTGGTATCCGGTGCGCGTGGTTGGATTCCAGATGTACGCGACGCCGTCCGTCGCCCCCGCCGGGTCCCAGAAGCTGCGCGGGTCGTATGACCAGAACAGGACCTTCCCGGTGTGTAGCAGCACCGCCGTGATGCCGAACACCGGTACGGTGAACGGATCGCTCCAGCGGCCTTCCCCCGCCCCCTTGGTCGCAGCGCCGCGAGCCGCCGCGGTGCTTTTTGCGCCCCTGGATGGCGAGGCCAACTCGTCCGCTGCCTGGATGACCATCTCATCCTGACGCAAGGTCGCCGGGCCGGATTTGGCCGCTCCACGTGCAGGTATGGCCCGCAAGCCACGCTGCGCTTCGCACTGCTGCGCTCGCATGGTCGCGTGATCTTTCGCATGCTTGGGACCCAGGGTGGCCGTCTCCCGCCTGAGTACGGCCTGTTCGGCGGTCGCATCGAGGCAGGCAGTGGCCGCGGCATGTGAACTTGCGGTGGCCGATTGGGCCCACAGTGAAGATGGCAGAGCCAGAAGGCACGCTGCTGCGGGCAGGAAACGAGATGACCTCACGAGAGACCCCTTCGAGCAGTCGAAATGTCCGTACCGCTGAAGGTTGTCCCTATCGGGAACGAGCAGACAGTGACGCTTGTCCTAATTTGGCTAGTAGCTCGTTCCTAGCCGCCTCCTAGTTCAACGCCACAAGCGCATGGGTGTCGCTTTGTCGGGTCCTTTTTCGTTCGACATCTCGTTCCTGAATCGGTGCTTCGGTGCTTGCGGCCGGAAACAATCGGGCGTAGGCTGTACCTGAGGCAGAGGGGGGGCCGCCATCGTATTTCTCTGCCTTCTTTGGGCTAATTCAAATGTCATCACACAACAATGCAGATTCTGTCGTGTTCGCGGCAATAGCTGACTTGATCAAGGATAAGACGATCAAGATCACTGAGGACATGCCTTTGATCGGGGGTGATGGTCTATTGAACTCCATGCAACTGGTCGAGCTTTGCCTTTCCTTGGAAGACAAAGCGGCGGAAATGGGCTTCGAGTTCGACTGGACTTCGGACGCGGCGATGTCGAGGTCACGCAGCATGTTCCGGACTGCGGGCGCCCTGACCGAGGAATTTCGTAAACAGATGGATGAGAGCAGATGATCGTCGTCACGGGGGCCAGTAGAGGTCTGGGTCGCGCGGTGTGCGAACGGCTGCTTGCGCAAGGGTTCCCGGTTCTCGGATTGGCCAGGAATGCCGAATCCTTGCCTTTTCCCTCGATGGCGTGTGACGTGTCCTCTCACGAAGAGGTCAGGCGGATTGGCAGGAAGCTGAAGGCGGATCGGGTGACTGTGACCGCGCTGATCAATGCCGCGGGGATAGCTTCCATGAACTTGGCGGTCACCACTCCTGCGCAGGTCGCTGCGAAGATCATCCAGACGAACTTGCTTGGCACCATTTACTGCTGCCAGGTTTTCGCGCCCCTGATGCTGAGGCAAAGGAGTGGCTCGATCATCAACTTCTCCACCATCGCTGTGTCCCTCGGCCTCAAGGGGGAGTCCATATACGCTGCGTCAAAGGCTGGTGTGGAGGGGTTTACTCGCTCTTTCGCGAGGGAGATGGCTGATTTCAATGTCAAGGTGAACTGTATCGCCCCTGGACCCATTGCCACCAGCCTGTTGAGCGGAGTCACCGCGGCCCAGATACGGGACATCGTGTCGCGGCAGATACTGCCGACCCAATTCACACCTGACGCTGTCGCCGATCTGGTGGAACTGCTGCTCGATGAGCGTGGCAATTCCCTGTCCGGGCAGGTGCTGCACGTCGGAGGCGTTTGATGAAGCTATTGGATCGCTTGACCAAGACCTGGGCGGACACGGACAGCCCATTTTTGATTCATTGCGGAACTGAGCTGAAGTTCTCGGAGATCGCAGAGCAGCAGCCAGTGGACCTGTCGTCGATTTCCGCGGGCGATGTGGTCGCCTTGATTGGGGACTTTGATCCGGCATCGATTCTGACTCTTCTGCGTCTGATCGATCTGGGTGTTATCGTCGTTCCTCTTTCAGTCGAAACTGCCCATGAACACGAGTATTTCTTCCAGACCGCTCTAGTCGATGCGGTGATTCACCGAAACAAGGTCGTTCGACGGGAGTCCGGCGCGCGACATGAGCTGGTCGACTCTCTGCGGCAACGCGAGCATGCAGGATTGGTTTTGTTTTCGACAGGGACTACAGGACGTCCCAAGGCGATCCTCCATGATTTGACGCTCTTCCTCCGACGCTTCGAAACGCCGCGGCCCGCGCTAAGGACGCTCAACTTCCTGCTCTTCGACCACATCGGTGGCATCAATACATTGCTTCACACCTTGTTCAATCGAGGTGTCGTCGTGGCTCCGGAAGTCCGTACCGTCGACTCCGTGCTCGATACCTGTCGCAAGTACGAAATCGAAGTGCTTCCAACCACCCCTACATTCCTGCGGTTGATGTTGATGAGCGGAGCCGTGCCGCGGCGCGTCCCTGACTGCCTCAAAGTCATCACCTACGGAACCGAGCGCATGGATCAACCTACGCTGGATGCGCTTTGCGAGTTGTTGCCCAGCGTGGATTTCCGCCAGACATTCGGTATGTCGGAGTTGGGGATTGTCCGCGTGAAATCAGAGGCGCGGAACAGCTTGTTCATGAGGATCGGGGGGGAGGGCGTCGAGACCCGGATTGTCGATAATGTCCTTCAGATCCGCTCCGAGTCGCGGATGCTTGGATATCTGAATGCGCCGTCGCCGTTCGATGCGGCAGGATGGTACAACACCCACGATGTCGTCGAGTCCAAGGGCAGCTACTTCAGGGTCGTCGGTCGAACCAGCGATGTCATCAACGTTGCGGGGCTGAAGTTCATGGCGTCCGAGGTGGAGAGGGTCGCCCTCGGCTATCCCGACCTGACTCTTGTGAAGGCCATCGCAAAACAGAACCCGATCACCGGACAACACGTTGAACTGCTGGTCCAGCCTGCCCCTGGATCTCCTGTTGACTCGGAGCGACTGCTCGCGTTTCTGAAAGGCCGGTTGCAGCCGCACATGATGCCTAAGCGGATTCGCGTCGAGAACATCGCCATCGGACATAGATTCAAGAGGACCTAGCGATGAGGAAGGTGCTCGTGGTTGGCACGGGGGGGCTGGCAAGGGAGTTCGCGTCTCAGTTCTCGGAGGATGCGGATCCAGTCGAGATCGTCGGCTTTTCCAGTTCCAGCTGTGATGAACATGGAACATTCGGGTTGCCAGGCATGCTCTATGCGGGAGACGTTTCGCCCCAGGTTGTCGGCACCAACGAGGCAGTTATCGCGATCGGGAGTCCCTTGGTGAAATTGCGGTTGTCGGAGATGTTGAGGGCATCGGGTTTCGTTTTTCCGCCGATGATTCATTCGTCAAGCTTGGTTTCCACGAAGGCCAACGTCGGTGCCGGCGTCGTGATCGCTCCTCGCTGCGTGATTTCGCCGCAGGTCGAGGTTGGGGAATTCTCGTACATCAACTTCTCTTGTGGCATCGGCCACGACGCGGTGATCGGAAAGTTCGTGCAGATCAACCCTGGCTCTCAATTGGGTGGCCGAGCAACGATAGGCGATGGTTGCTTGATCGGATCTGGTTCAACCATTTTGCAAGGCGTGAGGGTGGGGGCAGGTTCCACGATTGCATCGGGCTCGGTGGTCTTCACGCATGTGGCAGAAAAAGCAACGATGATGGGCAACCCCGCCAAGCGCATGCGAGCCTTGGAAGAGTAGATCCCTGCCTTCTGTCCGACGGACGTTTCGCCTGACAGGACAGTGCGATCTGGCTCACAAGGTGCTTCATGAGCTTGGCCGCCCGGACCCCCCGGGGTTGAGCCCGACGCCAGCTGGGTCGCCTCGCGGGACGCAAAGGCCGGCGCTGCAGCGACTGGGCCGCGTACCCCCTTCCCCGCCGCTGGCCCCCTGTTTTGTAACTTCTGTGATAAATCCACAGTAGAGCTGGGGAGCGCCGTTCGACATTTCGGCTGAGCTGCCGGACTGAGACTCTACCAATCGAGTCGATTACCGTGACGAATTCTGCCGAGCCGTTGCGTAACGACCGCAATGAGAGGGGCTACTGCGCGAAATATCGGTGGGTTCGACGGGTGGGGAGCGCCAGGGCTCCTAAACAAATATTGTTACTCTTGTAGGACATTCACCCGCCCCCTGTCAGTGCTGACCTACTAAAGTCGTGGCTCGCTAGCTGAGCAATTAGCCGACTTTGGGGCGCTGAAGTGCCGTTTTTCTATCTCCCCGAGTTTGGCTGCTCAGTTCATCTTCCACCGGCTCGCATCCGCCTGGGCCCGACAACTCGGAATCATGAAACAAAGCAACCTCATCAAGTTAGCCTCACTCGGATCACTCATCGCTACCATCTCCGCCTGCGGTGGTGGGGGTGACATGGACGCTAATGTGGACGTCGCTTCGGTGGACAGTGCTGCTGTCGCCACAATGGACGAAAAAGCGCGCGAGACTGCCCGAGGCTGGGTGTCCCGTCATGGCACCGCACCCGCACCCGAGCCGGCACCCGCACCCGCACCCGCACCCGCACCCGCACCCGCACCCGCACCGGCACCGGCACCGGCACCGGCACCGGCACCGGCACCGGCACCGGCACCGGCACCGGCACCGGCACCGGCACCGGTGACCTGTGGCGCCCCCCAAGACCAGATCAACGCGGCGGCTCCAGGCTCGACCCTGGACATGAGCGGCTGCTCCCACTCGGGCACCGTGTCGATCAATAAGCCGCTGACCCTCAAGGGGCTGACGGTCTACTCCCCGGCAGGCCGCGCCGCAATCACAGTCACCGCCAGCGATGTGACGCTCGATGGCGTGACGCTGCAAGGCCCGCAATTCCTGTCCTACGACGGGGGTGCCGTCGGCGTCTACGCCTATGGCTCTTCTTCGATGCCTGTCCGGCGCTTCAAGCTCGTGGACTCGGTCATCACCCGCTACGGCAACAGCGGGGTCACGACCAATTTTGTGCACGACGCCCAGATTCTGAGGAACCGTGTAGAGGACGTCGTGTACTCCGGGATCATCCTGCTCTCCGCTCAAGGTGGGCTGGTCCAGCGCAACACCGTTCGTCGAATCGGTGTCTATGGAGCGGCAGTCAACAGCAACAACGCTTACGGCATCACGGTTTCTTCCAGCAGCCCTTCGGTCAATCCGCAGTCCGCTGATGTCGTCGTTGATGGCAACGTGGTGGAGGATGTGCCCACTTGGCACGGGCTGGATACCCATGCAGGAATTCGCATCCAGTTCACAAACAACATCGTCCGAAAGGCTCGGCGCGGCATGTTCATTACAGGCAACAGTGCTGGGCAGCGCAGCTTTGATGTCGTGACGCAGGGCAATCGAATCGAAGCGCCGGTTGAGGCCAGCGACGGACATGGGATCACCTACGTCTTCTCCACGAATGGTAGCGTTACCAACAACAACATCATCGGGTACCCGTCGGGAAGGGAGTTGCTGACGACCTCCAGCGGACTTCCCGATGCCACCGCCATCAACTTGTATGTCAACGGCAATTACAACAATTCGTCGGCTCCGCTGCCAGTGGCGACACCGTAAGGTGAGTCGGGGGCGGATTGCCGATGACCGGCTCGCAGTTCATTGAACTGCGAGGCGACGAGGGCAGGCAGTCATCGAGCCTTGTAGTTGCCGGGAGATCGCTTCAGTCGCTCATGACCGTCCGATCGTGGGAGCGCAGGCGTCTCGGCGCTACCCGGGAGACGATCCGTACCGCCTGCCAGCAAGCGATCGAACGGCCCGGGAGGCGCCAAGTAGGCTTCATCGCGCTGGTAGGTTCGCTGTTTCGAGAAGGCTTGCCCGGCCTTGCGCAGGGCAATCTTCGTCAGCCCCATCGGGCCCTGCATCCTCACCATGTGGACCAGGGTCTTGAGCAGCGAATCAGGGGGATTGGTGGGAATGTCGGCGAACCTCGGCTCCAGCGTGGTCGTGACGGACATCAAGAACCCTTTGTCCTGCCTGAACGCGGTCGGAACGGACTGGGCCAGCGAGTACATCCGCCTGCAGTTCGCAGGGCAGTAGACGGCGGACCACTGGTCCATGGCCTGGTACATCTGCCCGTAGTCCAGCATTTCAGTCAACAGGAATACGAAGTCCCTCAAATCGGTCATTGAGCCGCCGACTGCCTTTTCGAGGTAAGCCTTGGATGCCGCACGCGACTGCGGGGTGCTCTCGTACTGCCACGCAAGCATCTCGTCGATCGAGGAGAACGGGGGCGTTTCCTTGTAGCAGTCGCTCGTCACCAGCTCATAGGCTTGACCGTCGATTTGGGCGGGTGAAACGGTGGACCACGCATCTCGAATCTTGTAATAGAACAGTTCGCCCGGAATGTCCCAGTCCCTGAAAGCCGTGTGCTCCCGGTACGCCTTGGCCGCCTCTGGATGGGTCTTCATGGCCCGCGTGTCGATGACCTGCACATCGTGACCGACGGCCTGCCCGAGCTTTCGCGGCAGGTTGAGGTCTGCGTCCGAGGTGATCCAGTAGGGCTTGCGAAAGGTGAACGCTCGATATTCCACGCCCGCAGCCTGAGCCGCGGCCATGTTTCGGCGACTGTCGGCACCACCGGACAAGGACACGGCCAGCGGGCGCTTCTCGCGCTCTGCGATCGCTTTGATGCCGCTCCTCAGCAGGTCAGCGTACTCGGCGCGCAGTTCGTCGACTGAACCGGAAACGCGGTCGAACAGCGGCGCTGAAGGTTGACTGATCTCTCCCGACACAAGGTTGAGCCACTGCCCCGGCAGGAGCTGCCAGGCGCCCTGGTGCGGAGTGGCGGGGCCGAACGATACGCCACGCACGCGCTCGTCACATCCTGGATAGTGCCTGGCCAGGAGCTTGACGCTGGAGGAGAAGACCTTCGCGCCTGCAAAAGGGCAGTAGAACAGCGCCAGCAGGCCCCCGCTGTCGGTGCAGATGGAGTCGCCGATGATCACGCACCAGCGATTGGCCCATGTGTCGGTGACCCTGCGCAGGCTCTCGCGGGTGATCTCGCCGAGGGCTTGGCTCGGGCGACCCCCTCGGCACTGTATCGGAGCACCTAGCAGCACGACCTTCTCGCCCTTGCGATTGATGTCGTGGTGAACGTCCAGCGATGGACAGTGCGACAGCCATAGCCCCCCCTGCAGTCGCACGGTAATCCAATCACTGTAGACGCGGTAAGGATCGGGTCCGATGAGGAACTGTCGCAGATGGGCGCGTTCATTCATAGAGTCTGGATCGGTATCTGTCTCGCTAGTTCATCACGGCGTGCGCCTTTACCAGGAGTTGCGTGTCCCGGGAAGACGAGGTGAATGCACGCCAACCGGTCCAGAGTGGCGCCGCCATCAATGCGCATGGGGCACGACGGTAGCCTGATCGATCTCATGAGGCCTGGACCCGTACACGCGGGGCGCTGTGTGATGGCGAGCGAACAACATGTCTACTTCGTCAGCAGTTTCCTGCGGGCAACGGTCCTCAGGCCTGCAATCCCACCCTTGCGGGCGACCTGGATCAGTTTCCTGGCATTCTGGATCATCCGCTTTGGCAGAGCGTCTGGGGGATTCGTGGGCAGGCTCGCCAAGCTCGGCTGCAATAGCTCGGTGACGCTGATGAGGAACCTCTTATCCGTCCTTTGTTCGACCGGAGCGGACTGCGACAGGGAGTACATGCGGCGGCAGTTGGCTGGGGTATACAAGACGGCCCACATGTCCATCGCCTGGTTCATCTGTGCGCAAACCGCGTTGTTTGCCAAGAGGCACACGAAGTCCCGAAGGTCCACCATGGACCCGCCGGCTGCAGCGCTCAAGTACCGTTTGGAAGCCGCTCGCGACAATGCGGTGCTGCTGAAGCACCAGGCGAGCATGGCATCCGCTCCCGCGAAGGGCTCGACCTTCTTGTGGTAATAGTGCGATGTCATCTCGTAGGCCTGCCCATCGATTTGAGCGGAGTTGTATCCCTTCCACATGTCACGGATGTAGTAGTAGTAGAGCTCCCCCGGTATGTCCAGTGCTCGAAAGGCCGTGTGCTGCATGTAAATGTCGCGTCGTTCAACGGACGAGGGGGGGTCAACGCGTGCATCGACCGTGTGCACCGGAAAGCCCAGCAGTCGTCCGATCCTGGTTGGGAGCTGAAGGTCTGCGTCTGAAGCATCCCAGTAACGCTTCCTGAAGGTGAACGCCTCGAACGGCACGCCGGCAGAGGATGCCGCGGCAACGTTCCTGCGGCTGTCTGCACCGCCGCTCAGCGAAATAAAGAGGGTCTTTTGTTCGCGCTGGTGGATGCGCTTGAAGCAGTTGCGCAAGAGCGCTGCGTATTCTTCTCGCAAGTCCTCGATGCTGCCGGGAACTTGATCGAACAGCGGCTCGCGGATCTCCTCCACGGTGCCGGTGGCGACATCGAGCCATTGCCCCGGAAGGAGAGCGAAGACGCCGCGTTGCGGCGTAGCGGGTGCGAAGGCTGACCCCCGAACATTCTCGTCGCAGCCGGGAAACAGCTGACCCAGCAAGCGTTGGCTCGACGAGGCGTAGAAGTGCTCGTGGGTGTCACTCGGATAGAACACGGCGAGCAACGCGCCGGCGTCCGTGGCGATCCGCGACCCGCTGATGACCGCCCATCGGTTCGACCAGGTGTCTGTCAGGCGCTTCATGGTGTCCACACTCATCCGCGCCAGTTCCTGCTCCGGCGTCGCCCCATCCGCGCACTGGATCGGCACGCCGAGGAGCATCACGTCCTCGCCGTTCACATTCACTGACCGGTGCACGCACAGGGATGGACAGTGGGAGAGCCAGAGCTGCCCCACCCGGACCGTGACCCAGTCGCTCCGCGCGGCGTAGGGCGCGGGCCCGAACACAAACTGCCGTGTATGCGGAACATCCATGTGACAACTCCTTGGACCGGAGGACCTTCCCATCTCTTTGTAGCCGGCGTCAAGGTGAGTTCTCGCTCGTAGGACGGAATCCAAACGGGACGCCCAGAGCGACTAGTAGCTTGCTCCCATATGCGAACTTCTGACGGTTGTCTATCGTCTGGCCGAACGGCCATGAGCTCTGGTCAGCACGGTCGAAATTGAAATTCTCGCGTGCATTCCCAACGCAAAAGTGATGTTGAACGTTCACCTCTATCCATCGCCGATGTCGAACGAAAGTCGGATATTTCGCGAAGCTCGTGCGCTCGCGGATATGGGTCTGTTTGACCGCGTCGTCTTGGTTGGGGTGGGCCAGGCGGGATTGCATGAAAACGAAGAGATACAGCGAGAAATCAGCATCGTTCGCATAGGCGCACGCAAACCAAACTCGAGCTTACTGCGCAAGGTCCTGAGCACGCTCGGCTGGAGCCTGCGTGTCTATGGCAGATACCGAGGGGAGGACGTCCGATGTGTGAATTGCCACAGTGTCTCGGTACTGCCTTTGAGCGTCGCACTGAAATACGCCACGGGCGCGAAGCTGGTGTACGACCCGCATGAATTGGAAACGGAGGCGCAAGGTCTGGGCGGACTGAGAAAGTGGTTTGCGAAACGCATCGAAAGACTTCTCATCCACCAGGCCGATCAGTGTGTCTTCGTCGGGCGCGCTATCGAGCAGTGGTATGTCAGAGAGTACGGAATTGAACGTTCCACTGTGGTGTACAACTGCCCCGCGCGTGTCACTGCGCTGAACAGTGACTATTTCCGGGTCCATTTCAAGCTGCCGCATCATCAGCGCATCTTCCTTTATCAGGGGGTCATCGCGGATGGGCGGGGGATCAAATCTCTGGTTAGGGCGTTCTCGGGCCTTGCCGATCGCGCGGCGCTCGTCATCATGGGCTATGGACCACTCGCAGGTTGGGTGGCAGAACAAGCAAAGCTGCATGGGAACATACGTTTTCACGAGGCTGTTCCTCCCGATCGCTTGTTGAGCTACACGTGCGCGGCGGACTTCGGACTATCCGTGATTGAGCCGTCGTCGCTGAGCTACGAGTACTGCATGCCGAATAAATTGTTCGAATATCTGATGGTTGGTAAACCGGTTCTGGTTTCTCCAAACGTCGAGCAGAGGGATTTTGTCGAGCGGCATCTGGTGGGCGAGATCGCGGTCGATGTCTCGCCGCCAGCCATCCAGGATGCTGCACGGAGGCTGCTGGACAAGCCACCTGGAGGCTATGCATCGGGAATCAGTGAGGTTCAGCGCTTGTACTGCTGGGAGCAGCAGGAAAAGAAGATGTGCGCCATATATTCCTCGATCTTTCACTCGTCTTCCGCGGTCTATTCGGGTGAGCACATATGATCTCTGTCGTGGATTATGGCGTGGTCAATCTGGGCTCCATGCTCAATATGCTGAAGAAGATCGGCGCCGATGCGCAGATCGTCTCCACTGAAGATGAGATCGCGCGAGCGAAAAAGATCCTGCTCCCCGGCGTGGGGGCATTCGACCAGGGCATGGCTGCATTGACGCGCCGCCAGCTGGCGCAGCCCTTGATCAGGAAAGCGCAAGTAGAGAAGATTCCGGTTCTGGGCGTCTGCCTCGGCATGCAAATGCTTGGGCACAGCAGTGAGGAGGGGCGCCTTCCCGGCCTGGGACTCCTCGACGCCCACACTGCCAGATTCAAGTTCGACGCCGGTAGCAGATCGAAAGTGCCACACATGGGGTGGGGCACCATCCAACCCGCAAAATCAAGCAGACTGATCAAGGGGGTCGACGATCAGTCACGCTTTTACTTTGTCCACTCTTATCACGTGGTCTGCCACGATTCCGCAGACGTCCTGGCCACCACGGAATACGGCTACGATTTCGTGTCGATGATTCAGCGAGGCAATATCTTCGGCGCCCAGTTCCACCCTGAAAAGAGCCATAGGTTTGGAATGTCGCTCCTTCGAGCTTTTGCGGAGTTGTGATGCTACATCCACGTGTTATCGCCTGTCTGCTGTTGCGCCGGGGCGGATTGGTCAAGACCTTGAAGTTCAAGGATCCCCGCTATGTGGGCGACCCGATCAATGCGGTGCGGATCCTGAATGAGAAGGAGGTGGACGAGATCGCATTCCTCGACATCGACGCCACTTGCTCCGGGGTCGGTCCCGACTTCGACTTGCTTGCGGACATCGCCAGTGAAGCGTTCGTTCCGTTCAGCTATGGGGGCGGGATCACCACGGTCGATCAAGTGCAACGGCTATACAAACTCGGGGTAGAGAAAATCGTCATCAACTCGGCTGCCGCGGCGCAGCCGTCCTTGGTCACCGCGGCAGCAGAAATGGCGGGAAGCTCCGGCGTTGTCGTTTCCATCGATGTACGAAAGAATTGGCTGGGCAAATACTCGGTGTTTGTCGAATCAGGGAGGCGCGACCTGAAGCGCAGTCCAATCGACTACGCACGCGAGATGGAGCGCCTCGGCGCCGGCGAATTGTTCCTGACCTCGATGGACAATGATGGAACCATGGCAGGATATGACCTGAATCTGATTCGGCAGGTCTCGGCGGCCGTTTCGATTCCGGTGGTCGCAGCTGGTGGTGCCGGTAATTTGTCGGACTTCAGAGAAGCGGTGCGATCTGGCGCTTCCGCTGTCGCCGCGGGCAGCATGTTTGTATTCCACGGGAAGCACAGGGCGGTTCTGATCACCTATCCTGAATACAGAATTCTTCAGAATTGCTTTACATGACTGCCCGCAGAGATTATCAGCGGTGCACCCGCTGCATCATGGATACCGATGCGGATCGGAGCATCACGTTCGACGGTGATGGTCTCTGCTGTCATTGCAGCCGTTACGACAGCCTCGTGAGTGCTCGAATTTCTCGGGGCGACGCCGCAAAGGAAGCCCTCGGCCGGCAAGTCGAAAAGATCAAGCGCCACGGGAAGGGTCGGGATTACGACTGCATCGTCGGCGTTAGCGGGGGGGTGGATAGCACGTATGTCGCGTATCTGGTCAAGCAACTCGGCTTGCGGCCGCTCGCCGTCCACTTCGACAATGGGTGGAATTCCGAGCTGGCGGTGAAGAACATCGAGCTTGTGTTGACGAGGGCCAAGATCGACCTCTTCACCTATGTCGTGGACTGGAGTGAGTTTCGCGACTTGCAGCTTTCGTTCCTGAAGGCATCCACCCCCGACGGCGATATTCCTACTGACCATGCAATCAGCGCACTCCTTTGGAATGAGGCGGTCAAGCGCGGTATCAGGTATATCATTTCTGGGATGAACTTCGCGACCGAATCGATCAGCGTCCCGGACTGGGCCTATGGGCATTCGGACTGGCGATACATCAAAGACGTGCATCGCCGATTCGGTTCGAGGTCACTCCAGTCTTACCCCCACTTCAGCTTGCCCTATCTTTGTTATATCAATTTGATTCGTCGAGTCCGCGTCATATCGATCCTCAACTACGTCGAGTACGATAGGGCGCGCGCCATGAAGCTATTGCAGGAAGAGCTGGGGTGGACCTCGTACGGCGGAAAGCACCACGAGTCCGTATATACCCGCTTTTACCAAGGGTACGTGCTGCCGAAGAAGTTCGGCGTCGATAAGCGCTACGGGCATCTATCCGACTTGATCAACGCGGGACAAATCACCACGGAACATGCATTGGGCGAGATGATGCGCCCAACCTATCCGGAAGATTTGCAGCAGCAGGATTTGGTCTACGTAACCAAGAAGCTCGGTCTGACGTGCGATGAATTCGATGCCATCATGAAGTCGCCGGTACGCAGCTTCCGGGACTACAGGAATTCGTTCGCGGCTGTCCAGTTGCTGAGGCGGTCGGTCAACATCCTGCGCAGCAAGGGGTTGTATCCCAAGTGAAGGTACTCGTGGGCCGATCACGCCTGGCTTCATCTATACAGGTGAGTTCACGCCTGTTCGATGGAGGACTGCGACTGGAATTTGCCAGCAGGGTCCTTCCCTCATGAGGCATGTGTGGATCCTCAATCATTACGCACTGGAGCCCAGTGGTGCCGGTGGTACCCGCCATTTTCACTTGGCGGAATATCTGGAGGGCCATGGCTGGAAGGCGACCATCATTGCCGCCAGCGTGGAACTCAATAGCGGAAGACAGCGGCTCGCATCGCACGAATCTGCTCGAATAGATTGGTTCGACGGAGTCAGGTTCCTGTGGGTCAGGACCCCTGCGTATGAAGGCAACGGGGCGGGGCGGATGCTGAACATGCTGGCGTACACCGTCATGGCGCTGTTGAGGCGGACGACCCGCGACTTGCCGCCTCCGGACGTGGTCATTGGATCGAGCGTCCACCCTTTCGCAGGAGTCGCTGGAGCGCTGCTGGCCCGTCGCTTCAAAGTGCCCTTTGTTTTCGAGGTGCGTGACCTCTGGCCTCAGACGCTTGTGGACATCGGCCGGCTGCGCGAACGTTCGTTGATGGCATGGACGCTGCGGAAGCTCGAGGTGTGGCTGTACCGACGCGCGGCACGCATCATTGTGCTGCTTCCGCGAGCATCGGAATACATCGCAGCTCTTGGGATACCGGGTCAGCGCGTCGTATGGATTCCGAACGGAGTGAAGCTGTCTCTGTTTCCCAGGACTGAGTCACCGGGCGATTCGAGGTCCCGCGAGGAGTTCACGCTGATGTATTTCGGAGCGCACGGCCAGGCAAACGGCCTGCAGAACGTGCTGGAAGCGATGGCGCAGGTTCAGTCGTGCAGCCCCGCAGGCCAGCGAATCCGCTTGCGGATGATCGGAGACGGGGCGCTGAAAAAAGCATTGGTGTCCCGAGCCGCACAGCTGAGGCTGCAGAACGTGAGCTTCGAGCCTGCTGTTCCGAAGAGTCAGATACCGCGGCTCGCCGCCGAGGCGGACGCATTCGTCATTACCGTGTTGGACCTGCCGAAGCTCTATCACTACGGCATCAGCATGAACAAACTATTCGATTACCTAGCCGCGGAGAGGCCCATCATCATCGCTTCGAACGCGGGTAACAATCCAGTGGCAGACGCAGGCGCGGGATTGACAGTGGAGCCGGATGTGCCGAGTGCGCTGGCTGAGGCGATCATGTCGCTGGCTCGGTTGCCGCACGAGGAGCGTGAACGTATGGGGCGCGCTGGTCGCGCATATGCGGAGAAGAACCATGATTTCCGGCACTTGTCCGGACGGCTGGCAGCAGTTCTCGACGACGTGGTGGAAGGTTATTCCTAGACTTCACTCGTGAAATGAGGGGTCGATCGTCCATGGCGCAGGTGCGCACGAGGGCAGTCAAATTGCTGGTCTCTGGGGTGCTCGTGGCCACCGCGAGCGGGACCGTGGCTTTTTCGTCCATGGCTTTGTGGGCCCTTGAAGCGTCGACGGAATCATCATGGGTGGATCCTGCGGGTGCCCAGGCGTTGGTGGTTCCCGCAGGCGCGCTGTCGCGGGTGCGCCTGGCCGCTGAACTGCACCAGGCGACCAAGCTACCCATCCTGCTGTCCGGCGCGGTCGACAAGAGGTCGCGTGGTGACTCCTCGCATATGCGAGATCTGTTTGAGTCAGGCTACGACATCACCCCCCAATGGTTGGAGGTTCGCGCCAGGACCACCGAGGAAAATGCTGCGTATTCCTCTTGCCTGCTACATGCGAAGGGCATTCACGTCATTGTTCTGGTGACAGACGCCGACCATATGCTTCGGGCCAAGCTGTGGCACCAGTATTACGGCTTCCAGGTGCTGGAGGCGCCCAGCAGCTTCTCGCGTGCTGCAACGACTCTTCGCGACTTCTTCCCAAGCTCGAGTGGGTACTACCGGACTTATAGATTCATACACGAGCTCGGCGGTTTGGCGGAGTACTTTCTCAAGAGAGTTCTTGGAGTGCGCCTCACGTGTAAAGCGGATTTCCCCATTTACCCCGATCGCTCGCAAGCAGACTGGGCAGGCATGACGCCACGTCCGAACGTTGCTGTGTAGAGCGCCGGTGGCGCTCACGAAAGTGACCTGCCTGTGCCCCGGGAGTCTCTTGCAGGATGACCTAGCCAGAAGTTGGCCAGCTGGGCGCGCCCCTGGCTACTTGAGTTGAATCCGACCCTCAGCCGCAGGAGACCTCGACGACGCGCCCGCTCGCGTCGAGCAGCAGGTTCAGCCTCCCGACCCGGTACTCGCGCGTGACCACCTGATCGTGCGTCAGGAAGCGGGCGGTCTCGGCCCCCGACTGGCGGCGTGCCGTCTCCAGCAGTGAAGGCAAGGCTTCCTGCCCAATGGCGAAGCCGGCGGCGGATCGATCGCAGGCATTGGTGGATGGCTCGGCCATGTTCTTGCTTGCAGGTTCGGCGGCAGGTACGGCGGCAGGTTGTGCGCACGCCTGCAGCAGCACGCACGCGGCCCCCGCGACGAAGGCGGGTGGCAGCATCCTCATGAACGCTCCGACCACAACTGCCCGCCCGTGGCCCAGTCCTGCCGCTTGATGTCGAACAGCAGCACGTCCACCGATTCGGGCTTGCTGCCCAGCGTGTCCACCACCGCTTGCGTGAGCGCCCGGACCAGGGCCTTCTTCTGTTCGGGGGTGCGTCCTTCGAGCAGTTCGACGCGCAGCGTGGGCATGTGTCTTCTCCTTGTCTGAGAGGTGTGCGATGGGGTGCGGCGATTATGGTGCGCCATGCCTGCCGCCCGGGGCTCTGGCTGCCTCGGCCGCATTGATAAGATCACCCGCGAGCCGCCGCACCAGGCGGCTTTTCCATGTCGAGAAGGAGAGGGCGCCGCGTCATCGGCTGGCGTCCATTGATGAATTTGTTTGCCATCCTGAGCGCCACGCTGTTCGCGGGGATCGGAAGCGTGTGGATCGCCGCCCTCCTGATGCGGTTGGGGGTGCGCGACCAGGCCGCGCCCAACGAACTGGTCGGGGGCCAGCACCTGCTGAGTTTCGCGGCGGGCGCGCTGCTGGCGACCGCCTTCATGCACCTGCTGCCCGAGGCGTTCGAGAGCGACGCCGGCATCAAGGAACTGTTCGCCGTGCTGCTGGTGGGCGTGGTGTTCTTCTTTTTGCTGGACAAGGCCGAGCTGTGGCACCACGGCCATGAGCATGCGCACGAGGGCGGCCACCACGGCCATCACCACGCCCACCCCGACCACACCGAGAGCGGCGAGCCGCGACGCTCCGGCGGCTGGGCCATCCTCACCGGCGACAGCGTGCATTGCTTCGGCGACGGCATCCTGATCGCGTCGGCCTTCATGGCGGACACGCGGCTGGGGTTGATCGCGGCGCTGTCGGTGATGGCGCACGAGGTGCCTCATCACATGGGTGACCTGGTGGTGCTGCGGCAAACCAGCCGCAACCGGCGCGCGGCGCTGGTCAAGGTATCGCTGGCGGGCGCGGTCACCATGCTGGGCGGCCTGACCGGCTGGTGGCTGGTCGACCGGCTGCAGGACTGGTTGCCCTATTTCCTGGCGGTGGCCAGCAGCAGCTTCGTCTACGTGGCGCTGGCCGATCTGATTCCCCAGCTGCAAAGGCGCCTGACGGCGCGTGCGACCGCCATGCAGGTGGCCTGGCTGCTGGCAGGCATCGGCATGGTGACGCTGGTCAGCTCGCTCGCGCACTGAGCAAGGCCCCGGCAGCCTTCGCGGCCCGGCGGCCGGGCCGTCCTACGCGCCCCCCGCATCCGTCCGACACGGTCCCCCGTGGCTGCGTCCTATCGTTTCGGCCCGCGGCGTGGATGCGGCGCGGACGATTCGACGACACAGCAACCAAGGAGAGATTCATGGCATCACGTGACGACGAGGACCGGGATCGCAGCAGCCAGCAGGGATCGTCCCGCAGTGACTGGGGCAGCGAGCAGCGTGACCGGCAGCAGGGCTCGGGGTCGCTGACCCACGGCTACGGCCACCGCACCGGCGACTTCGGTTCGCAGCAATCGGGCGGCTATGGCGGCTACGGTGGCGGCTCCGACACCCACGGTTATGGCCGCGCGGGGGCTCCGGAAGGCGGCCAGCAAGGTGCCCGCGGCGGGTCCGAGTGGGGCAGCGGCGGCGGCATGGGGCGCGGCGGAGAAGGTGGAGGCTACGGGGGCTATGGCGGCTCCGGTGGCTATGGAGGCTACGGCGGTCACCAAGGCGGTGGCACGCAAGCCGGCGGCTATGCGAGCCAGCAGGGCTGGGGACAGCAGCCGGGTGGCTGGGGCCAGGGCGGACAGGGGCAGGGAAGCTATGGCCCGTCGGGCGGATACGGCGGCGGCTCGGGTGGGCAAGGCTACGGCCAGGCCGGCGGCTATGGCCCGACCGGGGGCTCTGGCCAGTCGTATGGCGGGCAGCACGGCTATGGAAGTCATCAGGGATATGGCCCGCAGGGTTACGGCCAGCAGGGTTACGGCCAGGGCGGGCAGCCGTACGGCGGCGGCCAGCAGGGCTATGGCCAAGGCGGGCAGCCGTACGGCGGCAGCCAGCAGGGCTATGGCCAAGGCGGACAGTCCCAGGGCGGCCAGCCGTACGGCGGCCAGCAGGGGTATGGGCAGCAGGGCTACGGCGGGCAGCACGGCTACGGCGGCCAGCAAGGCTATGGAGGAGGCCAGCAGTACGGCGGCCAGCACGGCTACGGCTCGCAGGGATCGAGCCAGCAGGGCCATGGTTCGCAGGGCCACCACGACCCGGACTACCACCAATGGCGGGAGGAGCAGCTGCGCAGCCTGGATAGCGACTACCAGGCCTGGCGGCAGGACCGCTACCGCCGCTTCTCCGATGACTTCAACTCCTGGCGGCGTTCGCGCCAGAGCGGCGAGAGCCACTCCACGACCGGCGGCAACTTCGGGCCCACGGGCGCACAGACCCAGGTGCAGCGCGGCGGCGGGCCGGACCACCGTGACACGGCCAACCAGCAGGGCGAGTTGCACGGCTCCAGCGGCATGGGTTCGGCGCAGCGCACCATGAGCGGTGCCGAAGGTGGCACACAGCCATCGGCTTCCTCGGGTGAGGCGAGCCCGGGCTCGGGCAGCCCGTCCGGCACCAGCTCATCAAGCTCGAGCGGCGGATCCGGCTCGACCTCCGGAACGCGGAAGTAACCGCGGCTGATCCGCGGCGCATCCCGCGGATCAGCGCACCGAGTAACCCATCACCCGCCACTTGCCGTCCGCATCGCGGACGGTGGTGACGGTTTCCTGCGCGTCCGCCTTCTTGTCGAAGCGAGACGCGAAGAAGACGGTGACGTAGTCCCCGTCGGGCCGCCCCTGCAGCTGGTTCTTGTGGATCGCCTGCAGCGGCTTGCGGTCGATGAGCGCGCCCAACGGCGCGCGGACCTTGGGGATGCCGTCCATCCAGTTCGCCAGAGGCACGCTGCTGCGAAAGCCCGTGGCAGCGGTGTCCCAGGCGGTGCCCCAATCACGCCGGTCCAGCAGCAGCAACCAGCCCGCGGCGGCCTGCTGTCCGGCCTGTTCCATGGCCTGCACGTCTTTGCCGGCGGACGCGGCTTCGGCCGCAGCGGGCGTGGCGGTCGGCGAGGGTGCGGGTGAGGGGACCGGTGCGGGTGCGGGTGCGGGTGCGGGTGCGGAAAGAGTCGGGGAGCCGGCTCGGGACGGTGCACTGCCAGGCAGCTTGAGCTGCGCCGAGGCGGCGGTGGTGAACAGCAGGGCCGCGAGCAGGGCGGCGGGGTGCGGGCGAAGGAGGCTCATGGCCCGGAGTCTAGGGTCAACCCGATTCCGCCTGTGCCAGCAGGTCCGTGAGCCGCCGCGCGCCGACCTGGCCCTGGTCCTCCATGTTGTTGTTGAAAAGGACATGGACGGTGCCGACTTGCCGCGCCAGGCCCTGCAGGCGCGGCACCAGCTCGCGCAACTCGTCTTCGCTGTAGCGGTAGTTGAAGCGATCGGCGGCCGAGCGGGCGCTACGGATGTTCCAGGTGGCGGTGTTGCGGCCGTGCAGCCGAAGCAGGGCCACGGCGGGGTGGGTCACCTCCCACACGGCCGGAACGGTGTTCTCGAAGCCCTGCGGCGCATCGACCACCGTGTGCACCACCTGCAGCTGCCGCTCGAGCTCGAGCGTGCGGGCGGCATGTCCGCCCGCGAACCAGCTGGCGTGGCGGAACTCGCACGAGACCAGCTGCCCGCCCATGCGGCCCACGCACTCGCGCACGTGGGCCAGTCCCTGCCGGTTGAACTGGATCCAGGGCGCGAACTGGAAGTGCACCGTGCCGAGCTTGCCCGCCGCCCGAAGCGGTTGCAGGGCCTCCATGAAACGAAGCCAGAGTTCGTCCTGAAGCTCGGGCGGGACTTGCCGCCAATACAGTGGCTCGGGTGGGGCCCCGAGCGCCTGCCGGATGTCCGGTGGCAGCACGGCCAAAGGCGTCTGGTGGCCGGTGAACAGGCGGAAGGCCTTGACGTTGAACTCGAAGCCCGGCGGGGTCCGCTCGGCCCAGGCCTGCGCGGTCTGTGGCACGGGAATGGCGTAGTAGCTGGAGTCGACCTCCACCAGCGGAAAGCGACTGGCATAGAAGCGCAGGCGCTCCTCGGCGGTCATCGACTTGCGCGGGTAGAACCGGCCGCAGTCGATCAGCGACTTGTCGGTCCAGGAGGCCGTGCCGACCAGGATGCGGGACATGGGCCTGATTAGAGCGCAGGCATCGACCTCGGCTCAGCTGAGCCAGGCCCCGGTGGACAATGGCCGCCATGTCCGATCGTCCCGTGTCAGTGACCCAGCCTTCGAACTTCCGCGACCTGTCCGAGCACGTGCGTCGCAGCCTGCCGCTGCGCAGCCGGGTGCTGTTCCGATCGGATCATCTGGGCGCCCTCACGGCCGACGATGCGCGCCAGATCCAGTTGCTGGGTGTGCGGCGGGTGATCGATTTCCGTGGCGCGAACGAGCGCCTGCGGGCGGCGTGCGCGGTCCCTGGCGTCCAGGTGCATTCGCTGGCCATCGAGCCGGCCATCGTGCAGGTGCTGTCCGGCCTGCTGGCGGCAGGCCAGCGGCCCACGGCCGACGAGGTTGACCACCACATGCAGGAGACCTACCGCGGCTTCGTGCGCGAGCACAGCGGGCGCTTCGCCGAGTTCTTCGAGCTGCTGCTGGAGTCGGACCAGCCGACGGTGTTCCACTGCACCGCCGGCAAGGACCGCACCGGCTTCGCCGCGGCCCTGGTGCTTCGCGCGCTGGGCGCGTCGCCGGAGGATGTGCTGCACGACTACCTCTTGACCAACCAGCGGCTCAAGCCGCCACCGGGGGGCGCCTGGGGCCTGGCGCCGGAGGTGGCTGCCGTGCTGTGGGGCGTGCAGCCGCAGTTCCTGCAGGCCGCCTTCGACGCCGTGGAGCGGGACTACGGCGACGTGCCCACCTACCTGCGGGAGGGCCTGGGCCTGGGTGAGGACGAGCTGCGTCGCCTGCGCGATCTCTACCTGCGCACCTGAACGTTCGCTGAAGCGGAACACGCACCTGGGCAGGCGCCGCCGGCGCCGCTTCGCTTCGGGACGTCGACCCGACGGGGCGTGATGCGCAAGACAAGGTGCTCGGGCACGCCCAGGGAACTGCCGCGCGGGATTCGTTCACCGATGCCGACGGAAGACGGGGCCAGGGAGAACCGCATTCGCAAAGGCAATTGCGCGTGCGCATCAAAGGTTGCGCGCAACCTCATGCGTCCTCATTCCGGAAAAAGCCAGAAATATCTGGTGCGATCCCTTCGGGAACGAATTACTTCAGGAATGCCGATGATCCCTCCGAACTCTTCCTCATCCACTGCCTCGAAGGCGACGTCTGCCGCATCTTCCGGCGCCCCGGAACGTGTAGGCGTGACGACACCAGCGATGCGGGCTGCGACACGCCCACCGACGGAGCTGCCACCGGCTTCTTCCGTCAGCGTGGTTGAACGCTCTGCCAGTGCTTCTTCAGCAGAAAGAAACAAGCGCAAGCCGGAGGCTGCCGCCGCGCACGAGACGGACAAGAAATCGAAGGCGCAAGGTCCCTCGGGTGAGCTTGCAGGGGCCGATGCGAGGCTGGCCGCCCTATTGAGCACCGCGGGATCGTCGCCTCCGCAGCAGCTGGTGACGGCCATGATTCAACTCGCTCGAGAACTCGGTGGCGCGGCGATGACGCGAGCGAATCTCGATGCATTGGCCGCTGGAATTCTTCGTGCATCGGCGACTTCGGATCTGGAGCGGATCGGCGCCATGATGCACGGATTGGCCTTGGGGCTCGGTGGCGTTGCGATGGGGGAGACGAATCGTGACGCCTTGCTTGCCCTTGTCTTCAAGAGCCATGACACGGCGACGAGACTTCAGCTGAGAGGGCTGATGTGCGGATTGTGCATCGCGCTCGGTGGTGCTGACATGACCCATGCGACTCGGGATCTGTTGCTTGGGCGAATGACCGAAGCTTGTGCGACCTGCCATCCAGACCAGGTCGCCAGCCTGATGAAGGGATTTTGCGCGGGGCTCATTGGCGTTCAGATGAGCGCGGCGAATCGTGATGCTGTGTTTGTTCGAATCCTCTCTGCTCAGAGAACGTGTACTCCGCAACACGTATACGGCCTCGTGCGGGGATTGATCGCTTCGCTCGGTGGTGCTGCCATCGACCAGGCGAATCTGGCGGCCTTGCGGGATCGAATCATGGACGCTGGTTTGACGTGCACTCGCGCGCAGCGAGGTGAGCTGATGCAGCATCTGAGTCGTTCCATCGGTGGTGCCGAGATGAGCGGATTGAATCGCGATACCTTGGTGTCTGGAATGATCCGATCGCTGGCAACTCTGAGTTCACTACACGTCGCAGAGCTAGCCTGGGGCCTGGGCAGTGCGTTGGGTGGTGCTGCGATGAGCGAAGCGAACCTCGATGCCTTGACGGCACGGATCATCGGCGCTCCCGCGAGCTGCACGCCGGACCAGATCAGTGACCTGATCGGCGGGTTGAGCGCTTCGCTCGGCGGTGATGAGATGGCGCCGGCAATATGCGGTGCCTTGATCGCTCGAATGGTCGACGCCCATGCGGCGTGCACTCCGGACCGGATGCGTCATCTGTTTCGCGGAGTGTGCGCGCAGTTGGGTTTCGATCAGATGACTCAGGCCCATCGCGAGCTGTTGCTGGCTCGAATTCTCAACGCTCCCGCGACGTGTGCTCCCATGCACATCAGCAGCATGATGAGGGGGCTGTCCGAGGAATTGGGTGGGGTTCAGATGACCGAGGCGAGTCGTAACGCCTTGCTGGCTCAAATCCTCGACGCCCCTGCGACGTGTAGCCCAGAGCGATTGGGCGCTGTGGTTCGCGGACTGTCCGAGGCGATCGGTGGCGCTGAGATGCCACAGGGATCGTACAACGCCTGGGTCTTCCGTATCGTTGCGGCGTACCCGCGATGCAGTGCATTGAAGATCGGCCAGATGATCAAGGAAATCGGCATGACAGACCGATTGCCGTTCGCCATGCCTCGGCTGATGGAGGCAGTTCCTCTGGGCTTGGAGCCCGACCAGATAGGCATGCTGATAGCCGCCGTCGCGGCGCTGGCCCGTGATGACATCCTGCGATTTGGGCAGAACAACTTGATGCTGTGGAATTTGCAGCACTCGGCAGAACCTCGGCTGGCTGGGATGAACGATGAAGAGAAGGCCATCTTCAGTCGGTTTGTCGAGGTTGGGTTGGCAGCAGGATTGGGTCATCTCTCGGAGGTGCTGGGGGCTGCTCAGTTGACGGAGCGCCAGAAGCTTGCCTTGCTTGACTTGTCTACTCGAGTCCGGCCCCCGGGCCGGGCTAGTACTTGGGAGCAGTTCGGACTGATCCAGGAATCGGACATATCGCTGGACTTGAAGGTCCGGCTGTTGTCCAGCCTGCTCGAACACGGTTCGACCACGCCTGAACTATTCAGGACGACAAGGGCCTGGCTGGCGGGTGCCCTGGAGCTTGGCGGGGTGGCGTTATCGGCGGAGCTTCCCCGGGCTTCTGCATCCGATGATTGGGGCAGGCCGGCGGGCACCCAAGGCGAATCGACGCCCAGTGAAATCGAGCGGGCTCTCGCGATCGGGGCGGGGCGAACGAATCTTCTTGCTCTTTACCAAGCCTATCGAAGGCACATGACCCCCGCTTTCGTCGCGTCTGAACGGGAGTTCATCGCGCGAACCCAGACCTTGGCGTCTTCGACAAAGGAGACGATCCAGGGCCTGTTGAGAGATGTCCAGGGGCAATTTCCGGTGCCACCGGCCCCCCTCGGTTGAGCCTTCGAACGAAGCCGTTCCCCGTTGCGCGCAAGCACGCCTTCCTACGCCTGGCCACGGGAGGGGCCGACACAAGCGCCATGTGGGCAGCCCGAGCATGGCGAGACTGTTTTGCTCGAAGGAGAGTGCACATGACCAACCAGAATGATTCGCGCGATGGCGTGCCGCGCAAGGACGCCGATCGACCGAGCCCGGACGTGGAACGCTACGCGACCGATGGGCAGTCCGAGGCGCGCGGCAAAGGCGCCAGCGACCGGCAGGGTGAGGCGCCGCCGCGCGGTGCCGAAAACCGGGACGAGCGGCGTACCCAGCCCCATGCCGGCGACGGACCGGGCAAGGTCGGCCTGACCAGCGACCAGCAGCCGGACCTGGTGGCTCCCAGTGGCGTGAACCAGCGGGACCGCGGAGTGGCCAACGACAAGCCGCAGGCCGGCGGCACGGTGAATCTCGACGATTTCGACGAGGCCCATCCGCGCGGAGACACGCGGCGCACCGGCGGGACCTGGGACGACCGGCATCCGAGCGACCGTGGCGCGGTGGGACCGGCGCCCGGCCCCGGCCTGTCGGACCACAACGGTCCGAGCGACCCGGCCAACAACCGCGATCCGCGCCGGAGCTAGGCGACGCGGCGGCTCGTCGCTCGGGGCTGCGTGGCTTCATCCGGGTGGCGGCGTGGCCGAGTCGTCGCGGCGGCATGGCCGAGGTGACGCTCCCCAGTCCTACAGCGGCTGGCGAAGCGCTTCCGACAAGGCCTCTGCCCAGCTTCCCTAAAGTAGGCGGGTATTCAGCAGAAGCACATTCCGGAGGACCCGCAGATGAACCCCCATCCAGACAAGCCCACCGACGCGGAGCGGGACGACAGCGCCAAGCGCACGCCGGCCGCCGACGTGCAGCCCGAGGACGCCGGGACCGACGCATCCGCTGAGCCGGACGCGCGCCCCACCGGAGGCGGAACGCCCGCGGAGTCGGCGATGAAGCAGGAGCAAAAGACCGACGCCGAGCGGCGCCGCTGAACAGCACATCGATAGCAGGGAGCTGAACGTATGACCGAGGCCGCGCTGGATCCGATCGCCCAACTCGAGGCCGAGCATGACCACATGCGCATGCTGTTCGAACAATGGCGGCTGCTGGCCAGCCAGGCGGCGCCCTTGGCGCAGCGTCAGGCACTGGCGGAGCAGATCTGCCTGGAATTGACGATCCACGCGCGACTGGAGGAAGAGCTTCTCTACCCGCTGGCGCGCGAAGCCATGGGGCCGGCCGCGCTGCCCGGTGGCGGTGCCGAAGCCCACGCCCAGGCCCGCGAGATGATGTCGCGCCTGCTGCGCGTGCGCGGGCCCGACCCGGCCTACGACGCCGGCGTGGTGCGCCTGTGCGAGGCGGTGGAGCGACACATGCGGGCCGAGCACGACGAGTTGTTTCCGCGCCTGCGCGGCTGCGGGGCGAACCTGTCGCTCCTGGGGCGCCGGCTGCACGAGCGTCGCCGGGAACTCGAGGCCGTACCCGAGGCGTTGCGCGAAGAGGTCCTGGTTTCGGCCATGGCTTGAGCCGGCGGTTCCCGGTCGCTCGTTCGTGACTCGACAAGGGCCGTCCTACAGGCGCCGACTGCGGCAGACGACAGGCCGCCCGGCTGTTGTCTTCGACCTGCGGGCCCCCGTGCAGCGCACCATGTCCGCCGTCTCAAACAGAACCTGAAGGAGCTTCCTGATGATGAAACGCAATGCGATTTACCGTGGCTTGGCCGTACCCGTGCTGGTGGTGGCTTCGCTGTCCCTGGCCGCCTGCGGCCGCGACGAGACCCCCACCACGACCAGCACCACGCCGCCACCCGTGGCGGTGCCGGGCACCACGACCGGCACGACCCCTTCCACGATGGGCAGCAGCACCACGGAGTCCACGACGGGTTCCACGACCGGCAGCACGGCTGGCGGCACGACCGGCAGCCCCACGGGCTCGACCGCCGCGACGACCCCTGGCGCCAGCAGCACCGACAGCAGCGCCAGCGGCACCACCGCAGGCGGCGGGACCGGCAGCACCGGTACGGCGGCCGGCAGCGGCACGACGGGCAGCGGCACGGGCACCATGGGTGCGACGGGTGGCAGCAGCACCCCTGGCGCGACCGGTTCGGCACCCGCGTCCGGCACGGGCGGCAGCACCTCCGGTGCCGGGACGGGCAGCACCTCGGGGACTGGTGCATCCGGCGCGGGTTCCTCCACCACGACGCGCTGACACGATGAACGCCGCACTCGGTGTCTTCGTGCTCACGGCCGGCGCGGTGTTGGCCGCGTGTGGGCAGGGCGCCGATACCGGCGCCACACGCAATCCGAACGCCCCGGGTTCACCGGGTGACAACCCGCCGGTGACGGCGATTCCCCGCACGGATCCGGGCCGGGTATCGCCCGGCGACAGCTTGCCGCTGTCAGAGACGCGGGAGCCGGGCGCCTCGGCGGCCGGGATTACCGGCTCGGGCAGTCCGCCGGGAGCCAACCCGCCGCCCACCGGCGCGGGCATGCCCGGGGGTCTGGGCGGCACGGCTTCGCCGTCACCCCAGGGTGCGGGGACCAGCGGCAGCACCAACGCCACGACGGGCGATCCGACCGGCTCCCGCTGAGGCGGTATCAGCCTTTTTCCACCGGCCGGGCCGGGTCGCTGCACCACTCGCTCCAGCTGCCGGCGTAGAGGCCCGTGGTGCCCAGGCCGGCGACTTCCATGGCCAGCACATTGGGCACGGCGCTCACGCCGCTGCCGCAGTGGTGCACCACGGTGCCCGGGTCGCGCGGGCCCAGCAGGGCCAGGAACTCGTCGCGCAATTGTTGGGCGGGCTTGAAGCGGCCGTCCGGGCCGATGTTTTCCGTGAAGGGCCGATTCAGGGCGCCCGGGATATGCCCGGCAACAGGATCGAGCGGCTCGACTTCGCCGCGAAACCGCGGCGCACCGCGCGCGTCCACGATGGTCTGCCCAGGCTGGCCCAGCCGTTGCTGGACCTGGGCGGTGGTCACCAGCTCGCGCAACGGCTCGCCGATGGAGAAGTTGGACTGGAAGCGGCTGGGCTCCTCACCGGCGCGCAGGGCGCCGCCCGCCTGTTCCCACGCCTGCAGCCCGCCGTCGAGCACGGCCACGGCCTCATGGCCCATCCACTTGAGCATCCACCACAGGCGACCGCAGTAGTTGGCGTTTTGCCGGTCGTAGACCACCGCCTGCATGTCGTTGTCGAAGCCGATCCGTGACAGCCACATCGCGAACTTTTCGCGGCCGGGCAGCGGGTGGCGTCCGCCCGAGGCGGCGTCGGCATTGGGGTGGCGGCTGCCGTCCGCCTCGACCACGCCAGGATCGCTGAGGTCGCGGTCCAGGTGGGCGTAGACCGCGCCGGGGACGTGGGCGCGGTGGTATTGCTCTTCGCCGGCGGCGGGGTTGCCCAACTCGAAGCTGCAGTCGAAGACCATCAGCGGCGAACCCGAGGCCTGCAGGGCCTGCAGTTCCGCGGGCGTGATCAGGGTGGTGAAGATGCGGCTCGAAACCATGCGATCAGTGCTCCTCGGCTGGGGCGTTGGGGGCGGCGCGTGCCCGCAGCGCCGTGGCGGCGATGCCGCTGGCGAGGATCAGGCCCATGCCCAACCAGCCGAGCAGCGGAATGTGTTCGCCGAACAGCAGCAGGCTGAAGACGGCGCCGAACACGATCCCGGAGTATTGCAAACTGGCCACCACCAGGGTGGCGCCGTGGCTGTAGGCGCGGGTCATGCAGAGTTGCCCGAGCGCGGCCAGCACGGCAATGGGCGGCAGCCACGCGGCATGCTGCCAGCTCCAGGTGGACAGGCCGGTGAACAGCAGCCCCGCGGCGCCGAAGACCGCCGAGCCCGCGGCGAAGTAGAAGACCGTGCGCAGCTCGGGTTCGCCCACCTTGCCCAGCGCCATGACCTGCAGGTAGGCGAAGGCGGCGGTGAGGCCGGACAGCAGCCCCACCAGTCCGGCGAACAGCTGCTCCTGGTCGAGGGTGGGCCGCAGCATCATGATCACGCCGGCGAATCCGGCCAGCACCGTGAGGGCCAAGGGCCCTTGCCGCAGCGCCGGCCCCCGCCCCTCCTGGCGCGGGTTCCAGGCAATGAGGGCGCCGCCGATCAGGAAGGCCGCGATCCACACGCTGCTCATGTAGTTGAGGGTGACGGCCGTGGCCAGCGGCAGGTAGCTGATGGCATAGAACCAGGCGGCCAGCGAGGTGACGCCCACCGCGCTTCGCCACAGGTGCATGCCGGCGTACGAGGTGGCCAGCGACACGCGCTGGTGGCGCGCCAGTGCCCACAGCATGAGCATGCCCAGCACGCCGCGCCAGAACACCATCTCGAGACTGTTGAACCCGCCGGACGCGAACTTCACGCAGACGGCCATGGCCGAAAAGAAGAACGCCCCGAGGACCATCCACAGGGCGTCCAGGCCGGTGCGGGCGACTGGCGGCTTCAGAGGCTCAGCAGGTCCGCGCCCAGACGGCCGCGGTACCACTCGTGGAAATGCTGCATGCCGTCTTCCATGGGGCTCTGGTAGGGACCCACCTCGTTGTCGCCACGCTGCATGAGGGCCTTGCGCCCGGCATCCATGCGCAGGGCGATCTCGTCGTCCTCGACGCAGGTCTCCATGTAGGCGGCCTGCTGGGCTTCGACGAACTCGCGCTCGAAGGCGGCGATTTCCTCGGGGTAGTAGAACTCGACCATGTTGAGCGTCTTCTGCGGCCCGAGCGGGAACAGCGTGGACACCGTGAGCACGTGCGGGTACCACTCGACCATGATGTGCGGGTAGTAGGTTAGCCAGATGGCCCCGTACCTGGGCGGCTCGCCATTGCGATAACCCAGCAGCGCCTTGTGCCAGCGCTCGTAAACCGGACTGCCCGGGCGGCCCAGCCGGTTGGCCACGCCCACGGTCTGCACCGAGAACTGCTCCTTGAACTCCCAGCGCAGGTCTTCGCACGTGACGAACTGGCCCAGCCCCGGGTGGAAGGGACCCACGTGGTAGTCCTCGAGGTAGACCTCGATGAAGGTCTTCCAGTTGTAGTCGCAGTGGTGCAGCTCGACGCGGTCGAGCACCATGCCGCTGAAGTCGAGGTCCTTGCGGGGGCCGAGGTCGGCCAGGTCGGCGGCGATGTCGCGGCCGTTGTCCTCGAACAGCAGCCCGTTCCAGCTGCGAAGCGGGTAGTTGCGCAGGTTGAGGCAGGGATCGCTGGAGAAGTGCGGCGCGCCCAGCAGCGTGCCGGCCGCAGCGCCCTGGCCGGCGCTGTAGGTCCAGCGGTGCAGGGGGCACACGATGTTGCCACCCGATGCCGGGTCGGCCCGGGTGGAACCGCGGCCACGCAAGATGACCGCCTGCCGATGCCGGCACACGTTGCTGATGAGTTCCACGCCCTTGGGCGTGCGCACGAGCGAGCGGCCTTCGCCCTCCTGGGGCAGGGCGTGGAAATCGCCCACTTCGGGCACGCTCAGTTCATGGCCGACGTAACGCGGGCCGCGCTTGAAGATGGTTTCCATCTCGCGCGCGAAGAGCGTCTCGTCGAAGTAACTGGACACGGGTAGTTGGCTTGAGGCCTGCTGAAGTTGAAGACTTAAATCAGACATTTCACCTGACCTAGAGACTCCCCCTATGAAGGGGCAGGGGACGTGAGGGCTGGTCGAAGCGGCTGGGCGGTTGTTGCAACCCTCCCGAAGCGCTGGATCCGAAAGATCCGATGGACTGGCGCGGGACGAAACGGCGATTGTACCCGGGGGGTACCGCACCTGGCCGCGGCCTAAAATGGCCGCTTTGCCCGCAGAGAAGATGTCGCAGCAGGCCCCCTCCACACCGCCCGATTACGAGACCGCCCTGGCCGAGCTGGAACAGCTCATCGGAAAAATCGAGTCGGGCCAGATGCCGCTGGAGCAGCTCCTCGCGGGCTACGAACGCGGCGCCGAGCTGCTCAACTTCTGCCGGGACAAGCTGCAGGCGGTCGAGAACCAGATCAAGGTGCTCGACGAAGGACGCCTCAAACCCTGGTCCACCGAATGAACCTGCATCCTGCATCTGCCGCCTGGTCGCTGGGCGCCTGGAGTGCCGCACGCCTGGCGCAAGTCGAGCAGGCCCTGTCCGCCTGGGTCGTCGCCGATGCGCCAGCTGGCCTGGGTCACGCGATGCGCTATGCCGTGCTCGATGGCGGCAAGCGGCTGCGGCCCCTGCTGGTCCTGGGAGCGGCCGAAGCCGTGCAGGCGCACCCGCGAGCGGCCCTGCGCGCGGCCTGCGCGGTCGAACTGATCCACGCCTACTCGCTCGTGCACGACGACATGCCTTGCATGGACAACGATGTCCTGCGCCGGGGCAAGCCAACGGTGCATGTGCAGTTCGGCCAGGCCCAGGCGCTGCTTGCGGGCGATGCGCTGCAGGCACTGGCCTTCGAGTTGCTCACCCCGGCGGACGAAGGCATCCCCGATCGCGTGCAGGCGACGTTGTGCCGGCAGCTGGCGCGGGCCGCCGGGCACGGCGGCATGGCCGGTGGCCAGGCCATCGACCTGGCCAGCGTCGGCCGCGCCTTGAGCGAGGACGAACTGCGCCAGATGCACCGTCTCAAGACCGGCGCGTTGCTGCAGGCCAGCGTGGCCATGGGCGCGAGCTGCGGCGAACCCGCGCCGCATGCGGTCGAGGCGCTGCAGCGCTACGGCGCCGCCCTGGGCCTGGCGTTCCAGGTGGTGGACGACATCCTCGACGTCACGGCCGACTCGGCCACCCTGGGCAAGACGGCCGGCAAGGACGCCGAGCACGACAAGCCGACCTACGTCTCGCTGCTGGGCCTCGACCGCTCGCGCGCCTATGTGCAGGAGCTGCTCGCGCAAGCTTTGGCTGCGCTCGACGATAGCGATCTGCAGGAGCTGCGTGCCCTTCGCGCCCTGGCCCGCATGGTGGTGGATCGGGAGAAATGAATCCCCCCCGAAGCGCCTTCGGCGCCTCCCCCCCAGGGGGGCGCCACCAGAGGCCCGGCGAAGCCGGTTCCTCGGTGGCACTGGAAGGGCCGGCCGCTTGGCGGCGGCGTGGCTGTGCTGCCCCGCTCGCGGGGGCTGGGCCCGGAGCGCCTTCGAGGCCCGGCGAAGCCGGTTCCTCGGTGGCACTGGAAGGGCCGGCCGCTTGGCGGCGGCGTGGCTGTGCTGCCCCGGTCGCCGACGGGTAACCCTCCAATCGGGCCGGACGGGCGGCGTACCGCATCATCGAAACTGACATGACCTCATTGCTCGACACCATCGAATCGCCAGCGGACCTGCGCCGGCTGCCGCGTCCCCAGCTGTCGCAGCTTGCGGCCGAACTGCGGGCCTTCGTGCTCGAAAGCGTCTCGCGCACGGGCGGGCACCTCAGTTCCAACCTCGGCACGGTGGAGCTGACCATCGCGCTGCACTATGTGTTCAACACGCCGCACGACCGGCTGGTGTGGGACGTGGGGCACCAGACCTATCCCCACAAGATCCTCACCGGGCGACGCGAGCGCATGTCCACGCTGCGGCAACTCGGTGGCCTGTCGGGCTTCCCGGTGCGCGGCGAGAGCGAGTACGACGCATTCGGCACGGCGCACTCGTCGACCAGCATCTCCGCGGCGCTGGGCATGGCCATGGCGGCGCGCCAGAAGGGCGAAGACCGCAAGGCGGTGGCCATCATCGGCGACGGCGCCATGAGCGCGGGCATGGCCTTCGAGGCGCTCAACAACGCAGGCGTGGCCGAGTGCGACCTGCTGGTGGTGCTGAACGACAACGACATGTCCATCAGCCCGCCCGTGGGCGCGCTCAATCGCTACCTGGCCCAGCTCATGAGCGGGCGCTTCTACGCGGCCGCCAAGAACGTCGGCAAGAATGTCCTGAAGGTCGCGCCGCCGCTGTTCGAACTGGCCAAACGGCTGGAGGAGCAAGCCAAGGGGATGGTTGTGCCGGCCACGCTGTTCGAGAAGTTCGGCTTCAACTACATCGGTCCCATCGATGGCCACGACCTCGAGTCACTGGTGCCGACGCTGGAAAACATCCGGCACCTGAAGGGCCCGCAGTTCCTGCACGTCGTCACCCGCAAGGGCCAGGGCTACAAACTGGCCGAGGCCGACCCGGTGGCCTACCACGGACCGGGCAAGTTCGATCCGCTGGTGGGCCTGAAGCCCCCGGCGGCGCCGGCCAAGCCCACCTTCACGCAAGTGTTCGGCCAATGGTTGTGCGACATGGCCGCGCAGGACGAGCGCCTGGTGGGCATCACGCCGGCCATGCGCGAGGGCTCCGGCCTGGTCGAATTCGAGAAGCGTTTTCCCGACCGGTACTTCGACGTGGGCATCGCCGAGCAGCATGCGGTCACCTTCGCCGCCGGCCTGGCCTGTGAGGGGCTGAAGCCGGTGGTGGCGATCTATTCCACCTTCCTGCAGCGGGCCTACGACCAGATGATCCACGACGTGGCGCTGCAGAATCTGCCGGTCGTGTTCGCGCTCGACCGCGCCGGCATCGTCGGTGCGGACGGCCCCACCCATGCCGGGGCCTACGACATTCCCTACATCCGCTGCGTCCCGAACATGAGCCTGGCGTGCCCGGCCGACGAAGGGGAATGCCGCGCCTTGCTGACCACCGCCTTCCACCAGTCCCACCCGGTGGCCGTGCGGTACCCGCGCGGTGCCGGCGTGGGCGTGGAGGTGCCGCAGGACCTGCAGCCCCTGCCTTTTGGGAAGGGCGAGATCCGCCGGGAAGGCGCGCGCGTGGCCATCCTGGCATTCGGCACGCTGCTCTACCCGGCGTTGCGGGCGGCCGACGCCCTCGATGCCACGGTGGTGAACATGCGCTGGGCCAAGCCCCTGGACTCGGCCTTGCTGCTCGAGGTGGCGGCTCGGCATGAGGCCTTGGTCACGGTCGAAGAGGGCGCTCTCATGGGCGGGGCAGGCAGCGCGGTGCTGGAGGCGCTGCAGGCGGCGGGCGTCTCCACGCCGGTGCTGCAACTGGGCCTGCGCGACGAGTTCATCCCCCACGGCGACCCCGCTCGCCTGTTGTCGCTGCAAGGTCTCGACGCGGCCGGCATCGAACGCTCGATCCGGGAGCGTTTCGACCTGCCCGGCAGCGACGCGAATCGGCCCGGTCTCAAAGTCGTCGGCTAGCGTCATCCACGGGCACGCTGTCCCCGCCGCTCGTCGCGGTGGCAGTTCTGCCTGCGCTCACGGGTTTACCCGGTGATCCATTGGTATTCGGTTTCCTAGAATTGCCCGCGCTCAATGAGGCGAAAAGGTTTCGTTTCGTGAGGCGCCGCATGTGACTACACAACTAGGAGCTTTGTTTCATGGATCGCAGATCATTGATCAGGAACGCAGGGATGGCGGGAGTGCTCGCGGCCGGTATGGCCCCAGCGGTGCACGCCCAGGCGACGATCCGCTGGCGGCTGGCCTCCAGCTTCCCCAAGTCGCTCGACACCATCTATGGAGCGGCCGAAACCTTTTCCAAGGCCGTTCGTTCCATGTCGGGCGGCAAGTTCGAGGTATCGGTCCACGCAGCCGGTGAGCTCATGCCTGCCTTCGGCGTGGTGGATGGCATCCAGAACGGTACGGTGGAATGCGCGCACACCGCGCCCTACTACTTCTTCGGCAAGGACGAGTGCTTCGCCTTGGGCTGCGCCATTCCCTTCGGCCTGAACAGCCGTCAAATGACGGCCTGGATCTACGAAGGCAATGGCGGCAAGCTGATGCGCGACTTCTACGCGAAGTACAGCATCGTCAACTTCCCGGGCGGCAACACCGGCGCGCAAATGGGCGGCTGGTTCCGCAAGGAAGTCAAGGCGGTCTCCGAGATCAAGGGGTTGAAGTTCCGCATCGGCGGCTTTGCCGGGCGTGTGGTCGAGCGCTTGGGGGGGGTGCCGCAGAACATCCCGGGCGGCGAGATCTACCAGGCGCTCGAGAAAGGCACCATCGACGCCGCCGAGTGGGTGGGGCCGTATGACGATCAGAAACTGGGCTTCAACAAGGTGGCACCGTACTACTACTACCCCGGGTGGTGGGAAGGCGGCCCGCAGCTGGAGTTCTACGTCAACCAGAAGGCCTGGGACGCGCTGTCCGCCGAACACAAGGCCATCGTCGAGGCCGCCTCGTCGCACTCGCACGTTGTGATGCAGGCCAGGTACGACGCACTCAACCCCGGGGCGCTGAAGAGCCTGGTGGGGGCGGGTACCAAGCTGCGGCCTTTCCCGGCAGACATGATGTCCGCCGCCTTCAAGGCCGCTAGCGAGATCTACGACGACCTCGGCACCAAGAACCCCAACTGGAAAAAGATCTACGCCGACTACGCGCACTTCCGGGGTGAGCAGAACCTCTGGTTCCGCTTCACCGAGGCGAGCTACGACCGGTTCATGCAGACCCAGAAGCTCTGAACCAGCTTCGGTTCTGATCGCCCGCCGCAGCCCCCGCCGGGCTGCGGGGTTCTGACTGTTCTCCGGGTTTTCCGATGCCAGCACGGCCTGAGATCGCGGGTATCCTCCTGCGCAGCTCGCCTGTAGCGCGGCCGATCGGAGCCGCGCCCGGCGCTGCCGCTGTAACCCGAAAAGGACTGAAGACCCATGGATCGTCGATCCCTCATCAAGAACGCCGGCATCGCCGGCGTGCTGGCCGCCGGTGTCGCACCCGCCGTCCACGCGCAAGCCACCATCCGCTGGCGCATGACCACGAGCTTCCCCAAGTCGCTGGACACCCTGTACGGCTCCGCGGAGCTGTTCTCGCGTTCGCTGCGGGCGATGTCGGGTGGCCGCTTCGAGGTCACCGTGCACGCACCGGGTGAACTCGTGCCCGCACTCGGCGTGGTCGACGCGGTGCAGAACGGCACCGTGGAGGTGGGCCACACGGCTCCCTATTACTTCATCGGCAAGGATGACACCTTCGCCTTCGGCACCGCGGTGCCCTTCGGTCTCAACAGCCGGCAGATGACGGCCTGGATGACCGAAGGCAACGGCCTGAAGCTGATGCGTGAGTTCTACGCCAAGTACAACATCATCAACTTCCCCGCGGGCAACACCGGTGCCCAGATGGCCGGCTGGTTCCGCCGCGAGATCAAGAGCACCCAGGACTTGAAGGGGCTGAAGTTCCGTATCGCCGGCTTCGCCGGTCGCATCATGGAGCGCATGGGCGTCGTGCCGCAGAACATCGCCCCCGGAGAAATCTATGCGGCGCTCGAGAAGGGCACCATCGATGCCACCGAGTTCGTGGGCCCCTACGACGACCTGAAGCTGGGATTCGTGAAGGTGGCGCCGTTCTACTACTACCCGGGCTTCTGGGAAGGCTCGGCCCAGATCGACGTCTTCATCAACCAGAAGGCCTTCGACGCCCTGTCTTCTGAACACAAGGCCATGGTGGAGGCGGCCGCGGCCCAGGCTCACGTGGACCTGCAAGCGCGTTACGACGCCCGCAACCCCGGCGCCCTCAAGCAGCTGGTGTCCCAAGGTGCCAAGCTGCGCCCCTTCCCTCAGGACATGATGAACCAGGCCTTCAAGCACGCGCAGGCCATCTACGACGAGACCTCGTCCAAGAACCCGGCCTTCCGCAAGGTCTACGAAGACATGGCGCGTTTCCGTGCCGACCAGAACCTGTGGTTCCGGTTCACTGAATCCACGTTCGACCGGTTCATGCAGGCGCAGAAACTCTGAAACGCCTGGTTGGCCGCCATACGGCAATCAAGTGAAAAAAGGCTCCCGAGGGAGCCTTTTTTCATGGATGCCTGAGACCGAGTAGATGGAGGGCGGCACTCCCGATGGGGGCGAACACCACCAACCAGATGACCAGCCGTAGGGCCCAGGTGGGCGGACTGGAAACGGCGGCGGAGCGGGTATTGCGATCTGGCGTCATGGCGGTTCCGGAAGGTGGATCGGGTTGCACGAACGGCGGCGGGCGGCCAGTGTGCGAGGGCCCCGATCAAGGCACCTGAACGACTTCTGACAGGACCTGGAGCGCCTGGCAGGATTGCCCTGGGACGGCTACTCAGCGGCGATCCAGGTCTTCCGGAATGGCGGCCTTGGAGCGCAGCCGCAGGTGCAAGGCGGCCTGCGCCAGCAGGTTGGCTGACACCGGCGCGGTCACGAAGAGGAACAGGGTGATCAGCAACTCGCGCAGGGCGGGCTGGTCCATTCCCCAGTGCCAGAGCATGCTGGCCACCAGCAGGCCGCCAACTCCGAGCGTGCTGGCCTTTGTCGGCCCGTGCAGCCGCATGAAGAAATCCGGAAAGCGCAAGAAGCCGATCACCCCGATCAGGCTGAAGGCACCCCCGACGACCAGCAGGAAGGCGATCACCGCCTCGAGCAGCGGATGCAGGTTGGCGTGGTCCACGGCGCCTCTCCTTACTCGATCACGTCGCCACGCGCGAGGAAGCGCGCGAAGGCGACGGTGCCGATGAAGCCCAGCATGGCGATGACCAGGGCCGCCTCGAACAGCAGGTCACTGCCCAGGCGCATCCCCAGCAGGATGACCAGTCCGACCGTGTTGATGTACAGCGTGTCCAGGGCCAGCACCCGGTCGGTGGGTTCGGGTCCGGTCAGCAGGCGCCAGCCGGTGAGCGCCACGGCGATGGCGACCGCCACCAGCGCGAAATCGAGGGCCCAGACGATCATCCGAGAATCTCCTTGAGCGGTTGTTCGTAGCGTTGGACGATGTCGTCCACGATGGCTTGCGGATCGGGTGCATCCAGTGCATGCACCAGGATCTCGCGGCGCTCCTCGTCCACCACGCAGGACACGGTGCCGGGTGTGTTGGTGATGATCGTGGCCAGCAGCATCACCGCCAGCGGCTCCTGCAGGGTGTAGGGGACCCGCACCCATGCCGGCTGAGGGTCCTTGCGCGGATTCAGCACGATGCGCGCGACCGCCACGTTGGCCACGACGATGTCGCGCAGCACGACGCCCAGCAGCCGCAACGCGAGCCATGGCGCCCTGGGCCGAAGCCCCGCGCCGATGAACCCATGGACCAGCCACGGCAGCACCAGGCCGACGATCACGGCCCACAGGATATGCACCAGCTCGACCGAACCCTGCAGCAGCAGCCAGGAGGCGGCGATGACCAGCGACAGCGCCGGATGGCCGAACCACCGCCGCGTTTCGCGGTCGGGGGCCGTTTTGGCCGGCGGGGGCGGACGTGTCTTCATCGGTCTTCTCCTGCGCGATACGGCCGTACGGCGCCCGCCCCGGCGTCCGGCCCGAGGACGGCACGGGCGAGGCCCTCGCGGTCGGCCAGCTGGGCCGCCGCCGCATCGGTGTAGCGCTTGAGCGGCGCAGCCGCGATGGTGAGCCCGAGCATGGCCAGCACCACCAACGCGGTCGCGGCCACCAGTCCGCTGCGCGCGCGCTGGGCCGACGGCGGTGCGGCCGCGACCTTCCAGAACACCAGGCTGCCAGCGCGGGCCAGGCTGAGTAGCGAAACAAAGCCCACCAGCAGCACGGCGCTCCAGACCCACGGCGCCGAAGGTCCGGTCGCGGCCTGCAGGATCATCAGCTTGCCGATAAAGCCCGGCAGCGGCGGCAGACCGACGACCGACGCGGCGACCAGCACCAGCAAGCTTCCCAGCAGCGCCGGCTGCGCCACCGGCGCGGCCATGGCGAGCCGGTCGCCGCGCCTGCCGCGCTCCTGAGCGATCAGGTCGGCCACCAGGAACAGCGCGGCCATCACCAGGGTGCTGTGCAGGGTGTAGTAGATCGCTGCCGACCAGGCCCCCGGGGTGTACAGCGACACCGCCACCAGGATGGTGCCGACCGACGCGATGGTGAGCCAGCCGATCATCCGGGACAGGCTGTTCGCGCCCAGCGCGCCCAGCGCGGCCAGCAGGCTGCCGCCCAGGGCGAGCGGCAGCAGCCAGTCGGCCGCCAGCCACGCCGAAACGCCAGCGCCTTCGCCGAACACCACGCCGTGCACCCGCAGGATCGCGTACACCCCGACCTTGGTCATCAGCGCGAACAGGGCGGCCACCGGTGGACTGGCGGCGGCATAGGTGGCGGGCAGCCACAGATGCAGCGGCACCAGCGCAGCCTTGAAGCCGAACACCACCAGCAGCAGCAGCCCGCCCACTTGCAGCAGCAGCGCTTCCGTGCCGGTGAAGCGCCCGACGCGCATGGCCAGGTCCGCCATGTTCAAGGTGCCGGTGACCGCATACAGCAGCGCGACGCCGATCAGGAACAGGCCCGAAGCGGCCAGGTTCAGCGCCACGTAGGGCACGCCGACGCGGAACCGCTGGCGGCCCTGGCCATGCACCAGCAGCACATACGAGGCGATCAGCAACACCTCGAAGAAGACGAACAGGTTGAACAGGTCGCCGGTGAGGAAGGCGCCATTCAGTCCCATGAGCTGGAAGTGCAGCAGGGCGTGGAAGTGGCGGCCGCGCAGGTCCCAGCCGCCACAGGCATAGGCGGCCACCGGCAGGGCCACCGCCTGCGTCAGCAGCACCATGGCGGCCGACAGGCGATCGATCGTCAGCACGATCCCGAACGGGGCCTGCCATTCGCCAAGCCGGTAGACGCGCCAGTCGCCGCCCGCGGCATCGACGGCCAAGGCCGCCGAGATGCCCAGGAGCACGGCGATCGACGACAGCGAGAGCACGCGCGTGCGCATCACGGCGCGCCGGTCGGCGACCTCGGGGCTGTCGAGGCCATCGCCGCCGGCGAGCAGCAGCGCAGCCGTGATGAGGGGCAACACCACCGGCAGGACCGGCAGTTGGCCCTGGAGCCAGGTCATGAGGTTCATCCACGTGCCTCGGGCTGGCGTTCGATGCCGTCGACGTGGTCGGTGCCGGACTCGTGCCGGCTGCGCAGCGCCATCTCCAGGATCAGGCCCGTGGTGGCGAAGCCGATCACGATGGCCGTGAGCACCAGGGCCTGCGGCAGCGGATCGGCAACCGGCCGGTCCTGGCCGAGGATGGGGGGCAGTCCGACCCACAGCCGGCCGGTCGCGAAAATGAACACGTTCACCGCATAGCTCAGGACGGTGAGGCCCAGCACCATGGGAAACGTGCGACCCCGCAGCATCAGGTAGATGCCGCAGGCCGTGACCCAGCCCAGTCCGGTGGCGAGCAGGAATTCGATACTGAGGTTCATGGAGACTCCTTGCTCGCGGCGCCCAAGGTCGCGAATAGCAGCAGCGTGGCGCCGACCACGGTGATGTAGACGCCGAGATCGAACAGCGCCGCCGTGGCCAGGCCGACACCCCCGATCAGGGGCAGGTAGGGATGCGCATGGGCGCTGGTGAGGAACGGGTGCCCGAGCAGCATGGCGCCGATCCCTGTGGTGGCCGCGATGGCCAGGCCGGCCGCAATCCAGCGCGTGAAGAGGCGCGAAGCATCACCGCCCAGCAGCGCCTCCGCCCGCGATTGCCCCATCGCCATGTACTGCAGCACCAGCGCGGCTGCGGTGACCAGGCCGGCGATGAAGCCGCCGCCGGGTAGGTTGTGGCCGCGCCAGAACAGGTAGGCCGACACGGCCAGTGCGAGCGGCAGGATGAAACGCGCGGCCATGCGCAGCATCAGCGAGGGCTGTGCGAAGGACCAGTGCTGTCCGCCGGGGGCCGGGTCGCGACGCACGCGCATGCCTTGCAGCATGGCGAGCACGCCAATCGCGGCAATGCCCAGCACGGTGATCTCGCCGAAGGTGTCGAAGCCGCGGAAGTCGACCAGGATCACGTTGACGGCGTTGGATCCGCCGCCCTTGGGAATGGACTGTTCCAGGAAGTACCAGGACAGCGAATCATGGTCGCGCGTGAGCATCAGCCAGGCCAGCCAGCCCACGCCGGCGCCGCCCAGGAGTGCGAGCGCCCCGTCGCGCGTTCGCCGGCGGACGCTCGATTCCCGCGGCGTGGTTCGGGGCAGCAGGGCCAATGCCATCAGCAGCAGCGCACTGGAGACCACCTCGACCGACAGCTGGGTCAGGGCAAGGTCGGGGGCCGAGAGGGCCTCGAAGCTGATGGCGGTGATCAGCCCGATGCCGCCAGCCATGACGACCGCCAGCACCCGCCGACGGTGGCCCAGCACCAGGGCCCCACCCGTTGCGACCAGCAGCAGCCACAGCAGCACCGCCACCAGGTTGGCGGGGAGCAATTCGCGGCTGCCGGCGGTGGATGGCTGGTCGCCCGCGATGAACGCCCAGGCACCCACCACGACGGCAGCGCCGACCAGCAGCGCCAGGTAGCGCTGCACCGATCCGTTCTCGGTTTTCTGCGTGAGGCGCCGCGACAGCGAGGTCAGTCCGTCGAGTCCCCGGTTGAACAGCAGCCGCCCGGTCACCCGCGCGGGATGCTGCAGGTGCAGGTCGAACCGGTTCTGCAAGGCCCAGTACATCAACAGTCCCCCGACCAGGGCGATCGCGCTCATGAGCAGCGGCAGGTTGAAGCCGTGCCAGAGCGCGAGCTTGAATTCGGGAGGTGCCTGGTTCAGGACGGCCGTCGAGGCGACGGCCACCAGCGGCCCGAAGGTGACCGCCGGCAGCACGCCCACCACCACGACCACCACCACCAGCAGCGCCACCGGCACCTTCATGAACAGGGGCGGCTCGTGCGGCACCCTGGGCAGGTCGCGAGGCGGGCCGTTGAAGAACACATCGTGGATGAAGCGCAGCGAGTAGGCGACCGAGCAGATGCCGAAGACCACGGCCACCAGCGGGACCACCATGCTGATCCGGTTGCCGGCGCGAAGCGCCTCGTCAAAGAACATTTCCTTGGACAGGAAACCGTTGGCCAGCGGAATGCCGGCCATGGATGCCGCCGCCACCATGGCCAGGGTGGCTGTCCAGGGGAGATAGCGCACGAGCCCACCCAGCCTTCGCATGTCACGGGTGCCGGTCTCGTGGTCGATGATGCCGGCCGTCATGAACAGCGAGGCCTTGAAGGTGGCGTGGTTCAGGACGTGGAACATGGCCGCCACCTTTGCCAGTGGCGAGTTCAGGCCGAGCAGGAACACGAGCAGTCCCAGGTGACTGATGGTCGAGTAGGCCAGCAGGCCTTTGAGGTCGTGCTTGAACACGGCCACGTAGGCCGCGAACACCAGGGTGACCAGGCCGGCGCCACCGACGGCGTACTGGAACGCCGTGGTATCGCCGATCAGCGGGAACAGGCGCGCCAGCAGGAACACCCCGGCCTTCACCATGGTGGCCGAGTGAAGATAGGCGGAGACCGGCGTCGGCGCCGCCATGGCCTCGGGCAGCCAGAAGTGGAAGGGCACCTGTGCGCTCTTGGTGAAGCAGCCCACGAGGATCAGCGCCAGGATGAGCGGGTAATTGGCATGGGCGCGGATCGCGTCGCCGCGATCCAGCAGGACCGACAACTCGAAGCTGCCGCCCGCCTGCCCGAGCAGCACGATGCCCGCCAGCAGCGCCAGGCCGCCCCCGCCCGTCACGGCCAGCGCCATCCGGGCACCGGCTCGGGCGTCGGCGCGTTGGGGGCCCCAGTAGCCCACCAGCAGGAACGAGGAGATGCTGGTCAGCTCCCAGAACACCACCAGCAGCAGCAGGTTGTCGGACACCACGATGCCGAGCATGGCCGCCATGAACAGCATCAGCAGCGCGAAGAATTTGCCGGCCGGGTCGTCCGAGCCCAGGTAGTAGGCGGCGTACAGCACGATCAGCGACCCGACCGAAGTGATCAGCAGCGCGAACATCAGCGCCAGGCCATCGAGGCGCAGGCCGATGTTCAGGCCGATGTCGGGGACCCAGGGCAGGTGCAGCAGCAGGGTCTGCCCGGCGAAGACCGCCGGCGCCAGCAGCAGCAGCAGCCCCAGCGCGGTCAGCGTCACGGCGCCGGCGGCCCAGGCGGTGGCCCGCCGCCGGGCTGGCGAATTGGCCCGGCCCAGGGCGTGGCAAAGGAGCACGCCCGGCAGCAGGGGCAGCAGGATGATGGCGACAAGCAGATCGTTCATCGGCGCGCGTGGGCAGGGTGCGCGACCCCGTTTGCAAGCTCGGTCATGGGGGGCGAGTCTACGTTCGTCGGAAGGTGCCGGTGGCCAACGGCGGCTGCTGCACGGAGACGGCCGGCGCCCCTCGGTCCGAGCACCAGCGATTCGGGCTCCCGAAGGGGGAGCCCGATTGGCGAGAAGGCGTGCGGGAGTGCCGCGGCCGCGAGTGGCCCGCGTCCCCGATCAGCGCTTGAACAGCTCGTCGATCTCCTTCTGCACATCGCGCGGCGACGAGTCCGTCGGCGGTGAGAGCAGCGGTTCGCCCTGGGGCACCGGCGGCAGTTGCAGGCGCTCCATCACCTCGGAGTCGCTCAGCTTGGATGCCTTGCTGATGTTGCCGGTGACCAGCTGCGGGAAGGCGATGATGGCGGCCACCATCACCAGCTGCAGCACGATGAAGGCGATGGATCCCTTGTAGATCTGGCCGGTGGTCACGGCCGGAATCGTGCGGCCCGTCACGCGGTCGGCATAGTCGCTGCGGGCAGCGACGCTGCGCAGGTAGAACAGCGCGAATCCGAAAGGCGGCGTGAGGAAGGAGGTCTGCAGGTTCATGGCGATGATCACGCCGAACCAGACCAGGTCGATGCCCATCTTCTCGGCCACTGGCGCCAGCAGCGGGATCACGATGAACGCGATCTCGAAAAAGTCGATGAACATGCCCAGCAGGAACACCAGCAGGTTCACCACCAGCAGGAAGCCCAGCGCGCCGCCGGGCACCTTGTCGAACAGGTGCTCGACCCAGATGTGGCCGTCGGCCGCGTTGAAGGTGAAGCTGAAGATGGTCGATCCCACCAGGATGAACATCACGAACGTGGACAGGCGGGTGGTGCTGTCCAGGGCCTGCGTCAGCAGCGGGAACTGCAGCCGCCGGCGGCTGACCGCCAGGACCAGGGCACCCACGGCCCCCATCGCTCCGCCTTCGGTGGGTGTCGCCACGCCCAGGAAGATGGTGCCTAGCACCAGGAAGATCAGGATCAGCGGCGGCATCAGCACGAAGGTCACGCGCTCCGCCAGCCGCGACAGCAGGCCCAGGCGGAACAGGCGGTTGGCCAGAGACAGGGCCAGGGCCACCAGCGAGGCCACCGTCATCGACATGATCAGCACCTCGTCACCGGCGGCGGCGGTGCTGCGGCCGGTCCATGCGGCCATGGCCGCATCGTGGAGCTGCGCCCAGCCGACTCCCACGGCAGCGGCCACGGCCAGCAGCACCAGCAGGGACGCGTGGCCGGAGCTGCCGCCGGGCTCGCGATAGATGCGGGCCTCCACGGGCAGGGCCGGCACCGCCTTGGGCATGAAGATGGCGGCGGCCACCACGAAGAGGATGTATGCCCCGACCAGCAGCAGGCCTGGAATGAGGGCGCCCTGGTACATGTCGCCCACCGACCGACCCAGCTGGTCTGCCAGGACGATCAGCACCAGCGAGGGCGGTATGGCCTGCGCCAGCGTGCCCGAGGCGGTGATCACCCCGGTGGCGATCACCCGGTTGTAGCCGTAGCGCAGCATGATGGGCAGCGAGATCAGGCCCATCGAGATCACGGCGGCGGCGACCACGCCGGTGGTGGCCGCCAGCAGCGCGCCCACCAGGATCACCGCGATGGCCAGGCCGCCGCGCAAGGGGCCGAACACCTGGCCCACGGTTTCCAGCAGGTCCTCGGCCATGCCGGACTTCTGCAGGATGATGCCCATGAAGGTGAAGAACGGGATGGCCAGCAGCGTGTCGTTCTGCATGATCCCGAAGATGCGCAGCGGCAGCGCCTGGAACAGCGTGGACGGGAACAGCCCCAGTTCCATGCCCAGGAAGCCGAAGCCCAGCCCGGTGGCGGCCAGCGCGAACGCCACCGGAAATCCGGTGAGCAGGAAGGCCAGCAGGCCCACGAAGAGCAGCGGGACGAAGTTTTGCGAGAGGAGTTCGACCATGTTCAACGCTCCTGCGAGGCGGCGCGGGCGTCGGGCTCGCCTGCCAGTTCGTGGGCCACCTGCTCCTCGCTCTGTTCATGGGCCAGCGTGTCGGGGCCGGCGCCGCGCAGGAAGGCGATGCGCTTGACCAGCTCCGAGAGCGCCTGCAGCAGCAGCAGTCCGAAGCCGGCCGGCACCATCAGGTACACCGGCCAGCGGATCAGGCCGCCGGCATTGGAGGACATCTCGCCGGTCTCCCAGGCGTTGACGAACAAGGGCCAGCTCAAATAGATGCAGATCAGGCAGAAGGGCACCAGCACCGCCACGATGCCGACCGCGTCGATCCAGTTGCGGGCGCGGGCGCTCAGGCGAGAAGCGACGAAGTCGATCCGCACATGCGCGTTCTTGAGCAGCACGTAACCGGCGGCCAGCATGAAGACGCCGGCGAACAGGTACCACTGGATCTCGAGAAGCGCGTTGGAGCTGGAGTTGAATGCCTTGCGGACGATGGCGTTGCCGGCGCTGATGAGGGTGGTGATCAGGATCAGCCACATGGCCAACCGTCCGACCAAGGTGTTGAGCCTGTCGATCAGGCCAGAGAGCGCGAGAAGCGCGGACATGGGGCGGTTTCCTCCGGGATTGTTGTGAATGTCAGGCTTTAGCAAGCGAAGGGTAACCGGCTAGTCTGCCCAGGGAACTTGCCGGGTACTGAAGCATTTCTGACAAAAGTTGAGTAAAGACCTCAGGGATAACCCGTGCCTACGAGGCCAGCAACTGCCCGGCAATCTCGCGGATCAACTCCTGGGTGGATTGCTGCGTCAGCGTGGTCGGGCGCTGCGAACTCACGGCCATCGACAGGTGGCTGCGAAAGCGGGGGTTGCCGATCGGCCGCATGTCGAACGCCTGTGGCCGCCCCGAGGTCTGCACCGCGTTGCGTGACAGCACGGCGCAGCCGGCGCCGTCCACCACCAGTTCGAGGATGGCGGCCACCGCATCGATTTCCAGCGCGATGCGCGGGCGCAGGCCGAGGTCGGCCAGGGCCGCCTCCACCTGCATGCGGATGGCGTTGGGGCGCGTCGGGATGACCAGCGGCAGGTCGGCCAGTTCACGCAGCGGCATGGCGCGTCGCAGGCCGCGCGCACCGCCCCGACCGCGGGCCTGCACCAGGAACAGGTCTTCTTCGACCAGCGGCGTGAGATCGACATCCGACGCCGGCGTGGCGTTGTAGACCAGCGCGATGTCCATGCGGCCCGTGGCCAGTGATTCGCGCATGCCGCTGGACAGGCCTTCCATGATGGACAGGCTGGCCTCGGGCATGCGGGCATGGAAGGCCCGGATCAGGGGCACGGCCAGTACGCGGGCAATGCTGGGCGGCAAGCCGACGGCCACTCGTCCGGCCAGGCCGCCGCGCACCCGGCCCAGCTCCTCGCGGGCGCGTTCGACCTGGTGCAGGATGCCCCGGCCGTGCTCCAGCAGCAGCTTGCCGGCTTCGGTGGGCTGCGCGCCGCGGCCGTTGCGCACCAGCAGGTTCTGCCGCAGCTCCACTTCCAGCAGCCGCACCTGCCGGCTAAGGGCCGGCTGCGCGACATCGAGCGCGATGGCCGCGCGGGTGAAGCTGCCCAGCTCCGCCACCCGCACGAAATACTCGATCTGCTTGAGGTCCATGGACTTGCACGTTGGCGAATAGCTAGGCTTGGATTATGCCAATTCGTTATAGCTGCTAGTGCCCGCGTCGGGTTCCCCTGCAACGGTGCCCGAAGGAGAATCCCGGGATGCCCTCAGACAACCCCGCGCCCATCCGCGGCATCTCCTCCATGGCCACTCGCCAGCTGCTGGCGGAGCTGACCGCCGGTTTCCAGCAGCGTTCGGGGCGGCGAGTCGAGTTCGAATCCGTGGGCGGCGTAGACGCCGCCAAGCGCGTGCAGGCCGGTGAGGCCTTCGATGTGGTCGTGCTGGCTTCCGACGCCATCGACAAGCTCGTCGCCAGCGGACACCTCATGGACGGCAGCAAGGTCGACCTGGTGCGCTCGGGCGTGTCGGTGGCGGTGCGCAGCGGGGCACCCGTGCCCGACATCGGCTCCGAAGATACGCTGCGCCAGGCCGTGTCGAATGCACGCACCCTCGGGTATTCCACCGGGCCGAGCGGCGTGGCCTTGGCCAACTTGTTCGAGCGCTGGGGGATCGCGCAGCAGGTCCGCGAGCGCATCATCCAGGCGCCGCCCGGGGTGCCGGTGGCCAGCCTGGTCGCCAAGGGCGAGGTCGAACTGGGCTTCCAGCAGCTCAGTGAACTGATCCACGTGCCCGGCATCACCATCGTCGGACCGATGCCCGGGCCCATCCAGATCACCACCATCTTTTCCGCCGGCGTGTGCACGAACTCGGCCCAGGTCGCCGCCGTGCGGGAGATGCTGGCGTACATGAATTCGCCCGAGGCCGAAGTGGCCAAGCGGCGCCAGGGCATGGAGCCCGCCTAGACAGAACCCAGGACCCAGGAGAGAACCCCATGATCATCGATTGCCACGGCCACTTCACCACCGCGCCGAAGGCGCTGGAAGACTGGCGCAACCAGCAGATCGCCGGCATCAAGGATCCGGCCAGGATGCCCAAGGCCTCGGACCTGAAGATCAGCGACGACGACCTGCGCGAAGCCATCGAGACCAACCAGCTCAAGCTGATGAAGGAGCGCGGCAGCGACATGACGCTGTTCTCGCCGCGCGCCAGCTTCATGGCCCACCACATCGGCGACTTCGACGTGTCGGCCACCTGGTCGGCCATCTGCAACGAGCTGGTGTACCGCGTCAGCACGCTGTTCCCCGACCACTTCGTTCCGGTGGCCATGCTGCCGCAGTCCCCGGGCGTGGACCCGGCCACCTGCATCCCCGAGCTGGAGAAGTGCGTCAAGGAATACGGCGCGGTCGGCATCAACCTCAACCCCGACCCCTCGGGCGGCCACTGGACCAGCCCCCCGCTCACCGACCGCCACTGGTACCCCATCTACGAGAAGATGGTCGAGTACGACCTGCCGGCAATGATCCACGTGTCGACCAGCTGCAATGCCTGCTTCCACACCACGGGCGCGCACTACCTCAACGCCGACACCACCGCCTTCATGCAGTGCGTGCAGGGCGACCTGTTCAAGGACTTCCCGACGCTGAAGTTCCTCATCCCGCACGGCGGCGGCGCGGTGCCCTACCACTGGGGGCGTTTCCGCGGGCTGGCGCAGGAGCTGAAGAAGCCGCTGCTCTCCGAGCACGTGATGAACAACATCTTCTTCGACACCTGCGTCTACCACCAGCCGGGCATCGACCTGCTCAACACCGTGATCCCGGTCAAGAACGTGCTGTTCGCCTCCGAGATGATCGGCGCGGTGCGCGGGATCGACCCGACCACCGGCCACTACTACGACGACACCAAGCGCTACATCGAAGGCAGCAAGCTGCTCAGCGTGGAAGACCGCCACCAGATCTACGAAGCCAATGCCCGCCGAGTCTTCTCGCGGCTGGATACCCGCCTCAAGGCCAAAGGACTGTGAACATGTACGAACTCGGCGTTGTCTATCGCAACATCAAGCGGGCCGACCGCGCGGCGGCCGATGGCCTGGCCCGGTACGGCTCGGCCACGGTGCACGAGGCCATGGGCCGCGTGGGCCTGCTCAAGCCCTACATGCGACCCATCTTCGCTGGCGCGCAGGTGTCGGGCACGGCCGTCACCGTGCTGCTGCATCCGGGGGACAACTGGATGATGCACGTGGTGGCCGAACAGATCCAGCCGGGTGACATCGTCGTGGCCGCCGTCACCTCGGAGAACACCGACGGCTTCTTCGGCGACCTGCTGGCCACCTCCTTCCAGGCTCGCGGCGCGCGCGCCCTGGTCATCGACGCCGGCGTGCGTGACGTGAAGACCCTCACCGAGATGAACTTCCCGGTGTGGAGCCGCGCCATCAGCAGCAAGGGCACCATCAAGGCCACCCTTGGTTCGGTCAATATTCCGGTGGTGTGCGCCGGCATGATGGTCACCCCGGGCGACGTGGTGGTGGCCGACGACGACGGCGTGGTCATCGTGCCCGCGGCCCATGCCCAGAAGGTGCTCGAGGCCGCCGCCGCACGCGAGGCCAACGAGGGCGAGAAGCGCGCCAAGCTCGCTTCAGGCGTGCTCGGCCTGGACATGTACAAGATGCGCGAACCGCTTGAAAAAGCCGGGCTGCGCTACATCGACTGAGGGAAGGCGCAAGCGATGAGCAAACCTACCGCCGGGGGCTTCACCAAGACCTCCAACTGGCTCGACTGGTACGAAGGCCCCAGCAAGCCGCGGTTCAAGCTGCCACCCGGCAGCGTCGATGCGCACTGCCACGTCTTCGGTCCCGGGGACAAGTTCCCCTACGCTCCCGAGCGCAAGTACACGCCTTGCGATGCGTCGGCCGAGCAGCTGTTCGCGCTGCGCGACTACCTGGGCTTCGAGCGCAACGTCATCGTGCAGGCCACCTGCCATGGCGCCGACAACAGCGCCCTGGTCGATGCGCTGAAGAAGTCCAACGGCAAGGCGCGCGGCGTCGGCACCGTCAAGCGCAGCGTGGGCGATGAAGAACTCCAGTCGCTGCATGCCGCCGGCGTGCGTGGCGTGCGCTTCAACTTCGTCAAGCGCCTGGTCGACTTCACGCCCAAGGACGAGCTGATGGAGATCGCCTCGCGCATCGCCCCGCTGGGCTGGCACGTGGTCATCTACTTCGAGGCGCAGGACCTGCCCGAGCTGTGGGACTTCTTCACCAGCCTGCCCACCACCGTGGTGGTGGACCACATGGGCCGGCCCGACGTCACCAAGCCGGTGGACGGCCCGGAGTTCGAGTTGTTCATGAAGTTCATGCGCGAGCATGACAACGTCTGGAGCAAGGTCAGCTGCCCCGAGCGGCTGTCCGTCAGCGGCCCTGCCGCACGGGATGGCGAGCGCAACGCCTACCGCGACGTGGTGCCGTTCGCGCGCAAGATCGTCGAAACCTTCCCCGACCGCGTGCTCTGGGGAACCGACTGGCCGCACCCCAACCTCAAGGACCACATGCCGGACGACGGCCTGCTGGTCGATTTCATCCCGCACATCGCAACCACGGCCGAACTGCAGAAAAAGCTGCTGGTGGACAATCCGATGCGTCTTTACTGGAGCGAGTGATGCCTCTCGACAAACCCTACCTCGACGTGCCCGGCACGACGATTTTCGACGCGGAGCAGAGCCGCAAGGGCTACTGGCTCAACCAGTTCTGCATGTCGCTCATGAAGGCCGAGAACCGCGAGCGGTTCAAGGCCGACGAGCGTGCCTACCTGGACGAATGGGCCATGACCGAAGATCAGAAGCAGGCCGTGCTCGACCGCGACCTGAACCGCTGCATCGCCCTCGGTGGCAACATCTACTTCCTGGCCAAGATCGGCGCCACCGACGGCAAGAGCTTCCAGCAGATGGCGGGCAGCATGACCGGCCTGACCGAAGAGGAATATCGCAACATGATGCTCAAGGGCGGCCGCTCGCCCGAGGGCAACCGATCCACGCAGGAGAAGAAGTAATGGCGCGAATCCAAGCCAGTGTCTACACCTCGCACGTGCCGGCCATCGGCGCGGCGCTCGACCTGGGCAAGAACGGCGAAGCCTATTGGCAGCCCCTCTTCGCCGGGTATGAGTTCTCCAAGAAGTGGATCAAGGAGAACCCGCCCGACGTGGTCTTCCTGGTCTACAACGACCATGCCACGGCCTTCAGCCTCGACTTCATCCCCACCTTCGCCATCGGCACCGCGGCCGAATTCCACGTGGCCGATGAAGGCTGGGGCCCGCGCCCGGTGCCCACCGTCAAGGGGCACCCCGAGCTGGCCTCGCACATCGCGCAGTCGGTGATCCAGCAGGACTTCGACCTGACCATCGTCAACAAGATGGACGTGGACCACGGGCTCACCGTGCCGCTGTCGCTCATGTACGGCCAGCCCGAGGCCTGGCCGGCGCCGGTGATCCCGTTTGCGGTCAACGTGGTGCAGTACCCGGTGCCCTCGGGCCAGCGCTGCCTGAACCTGGGCAAGGCCATCCGCAAGGCGGTGGAGAGTTTCGACCAGGACCTGAAGGTGCAGATCTGGGGCACCGGCGGCATGAGCCACCAGTTGCAGGGCCCGCGCGCGGGCCTGATCAACAAGGAATGGGACAAGGCCTTTCTCGACCAGATGATTGCCGACCCTGAAGGCCTGGCCAAGAAGCCGCACATCGACTACGTGCGAGAGGCCGGCTCCGAAGGCATCGAACTGGTCATGTGGCTCATCGCGCGCGGCGCGATGGGTGACCTGGCCGGCAAGTCCGCGCCCCGCGTGGCGCATCGCTTCTATCACGTCCCCGCATCCAACACGGCCGTGGGCCACCTGATCCTGGAGGAACAACAATGACGATCAAAGTCGCGCTTGCCGGCGCCGGCGCGTTCGGTGTCAAGCACCTGGACGGCATCAAGAACATCGACGGCGTGGAGGTCATCTCCCTGGTCGGCCGCGAACTGGACAAGACCCAGGAAGTCGCCAGCAAGTACGGCATCAAGCACGTCACCACCAAGCTCGAAGACTCGCTGGCCATCCAGGAAGTCGATGCGGTGATCCTGTGCACGCCCACGCAGCTGCATGCCTCGCAGGCCATCGCCTGCATGAAGGCCGGCAAGCACGTGGAGGTGGAGATCCCGCTGGCCGACAGCCTGAAGGACGCGCAGGAAGTGGTGGCGGTGCAGAAGCAGACCGGGCTGGTCGCCATGTGCGGCCACACCCGCCGCTTCAACCCCAGCCACCAATACGTGCGCAACCGCATCGTGGCTGGCGAGTTCAACATCCTGCAGATGGACGTGCAGACCTACTTCTTCCGTCGCACGAACATGAACGCCGCCGGCCAGCCGCGCAGCTGGACCGACCACCTGCTGTGGCACCACGCCGCGCACACGGTGGACCTGTTCCAGTACCAGACCCGCAGCAAGGTGGTCAAGGCCAACGCCATCCAGGGGCCGATCCACCCCCAGCTGGGCATCGCCATGGACATGAGCATCCAGCTCAAGGCCGAGAACGGCGCCATCTGCACGCTCAGCCTGTCGTTCAACAACGATGGCCCGCTGGGCACCTTCTTCCGCTACATCGGCGACAGCGCGACCTACATCGCGCGCTACGACGACCTGTACAACGGCAAGGACGAACAGATCGACGTCTCCAAGGTGGACGTGTCGATGAACGGCATCGAACTGCAGGACCGCGAGTTCTTCGCCGCCATTCGCGAGAAGCGCGAGCCGAACTCCAGCGTGGCCCAGGTGCTGCCCTGCTACGAAGTGCTGCACCAGCTCGAACAGCAGTTCTGAGCCAGCCGGTCCCCGCGGCACAGGGGGCCTGTGCGGCCCTTCCCGAGCGGAAGGGCCTTTTCATTTGACCCTCTCATGGGAGCGCTGATGCAAACACGACAGATCGGCCCGTTTACCGTTTCCGCCATCGGCCTGGGCTGCATGAATCTCAGCCACGCCTACGGCACGCCGCCGCCGCCGGAGCAGGCCGAGCGGGTCCTGCTCGCCGCCCTCGACGCCGGCGTCACCTTGTTCGACACCGCCGCGCTGTACGGCTTCGGAAAAAGCGAAACGCTGCTGGGCCGCGTGCTCAAGCCGCATCGCCAGCGCTTCACCCTGGCCAGCAAGGGCGGCATGGCCGGCGTGGCAGGCAGCGACGGCGTGACGCGCCGCGTGATCGACGGACGTCCCGAAACCCTGCGCCGCAACTGCGAGGACAGCCTGCGCCGTCTGCAAACCGACGTCATCGACCTGTACTACCTGCACCGCTGGGACAAAAAAGTGCCGGTGGAAGACAGCGTGGGTGAACTGAGCCGCATGGTCCAGGAAGGCAAGGTCCGCACCATCGGCTTGTCGGAGGTCTCGGGCGCCACCATCCGCAAGGCGCATGCGGTGCATCCCATCACGGCGGTGCAGAACGAGTATTCGCTCTGGAGCCGCAACTCGGAGATCAGCGCCCTGGCCGCCTGCCGAGAGATCGGCGCCGCCTTCGTGGCCTTCAGCCCGGTGGCGCGCGGCTTTCTGTGTGACGCCGTGCACGACGTCGACGCGCTCGACGCCAAGGACATCCGCAAGGCCATGCCGCGCTTCGAGCCGGCGAACTTCGCGGCCAACCTGCAGTTGCTGCCGGGCTACCGGGCGCTGGCGCAGGAGGCCGGCTGCACGCCGGCCCAGCTGGCGCTGGCCTGGCTGCTGCACAAAGACGCGGCCATCGTGCCGATTCCGGGCACCACGAACGTGGACCACCTGCGCGAAGACCTGCGCGCGGTCGACGTGCGGCTCGACGCCTCGTTGATCCAGCGGCTGGAGGCCCACGTCAACGACCACACCGTGGCCGGCAACCGCTACGCGGCGCAGGCCCGCACCGAGGTGGACACCGAGGAGGTCTGAGCGGGAACGGGTCGGGCGCGCGGGTTACGCAGGGTGATACCTGCACGCCTGCCATCACCATGCCCGCCACTGTTCCTCTCGCCAGCCTCAGATCCAAGGCCGTCCGGCCGCCCAGCCATGAGGCAGGCCCGGCGGTTGCCAGCTCTGAATTCACCACCACGCTGTCCAACGGCCATTCGGTTAAATCCATCAGTTCCCAGTCCATTGCCGAGCTCGCCGCGCTGGCCCAGGGGAACAACGAGGAGGCGATCGAACTGCTCCTCAACATCGCTGGCGGCAACGAGCTGGCAGAAGATGCCAGCCGTCGCCTGCTTTCCCTCTACGCCACCTCGCGTCGGCCCGATATCAGGGCTTCGATCGAGCAGCAGGCCGACGCCCTTTTTGCGCTGGAGAAGCTCTCGGCACCAAGACCGGACAAGAAAGACAAGGCAGACAAGACGGCCCCGCTTGTCAGCGTGCCTGCGAGCTTGCTGTACCTGGCGGGCGTGCACGCCCGGGAAACGAAGGCGACGAACCGGGCGACAGAGATCGAGGCGAAGCTGCAGAGCCAATGCTTTCCCGCAGGGGTTGCGAGCGAGCGGCTGCTCGAGAAGGATCGTTTCATCACCTCGGATGAACTCCTCGTTCGCACGCGCGGGTTCAGGCAATGCCCGGTGCACTCGGTGCTGCTGGAGCACGGCAACGACAACTTTCCAGAACAACTGAGAATTGCCGTCGCGGCCGGCTTGCCCAGGTCCGTGTTCGTCAACGTAAACGGCAACCACTGGGTCACGCTGGTGCTGCGGGCAAACCGCGAAGACGCCAGCAAGCTCGACGTGCTGTGCTTCGACAGCAATGCCCGCATACCCGAGGGATCCATGCACCGTCTCGAAACGGCCTGCGAAGAAGCCGGTCTGCCCATCGCCACATGGGTGACGGAAGGCGGCCTGCTGCAGGAGCACGCGCCCCACTCCTGCGGCGCCTACGCCGTGTGGGTGGCGCAGGTGTCGGATGAGCTGTCGGGCGCGGACGAGGACTGCCGGCTGGAAGAAACCTTGAGCACCCTGCGCGTGCACTGGGAGAGATCCGGGGCCGACGATCTGCACGCCTTGGTCATCGCCGAGCGCGCTTTCATGCTGCAGTGCCTGGCCGACACCCGGCCCCGCGAGCCTGCCGTTCGGCTCGACCGCTGACCCACCTCAGGCGAATTCCCTTTCGTGCATCCACGCCGCGTGCTTGGGCGCGCGCCGGGTGCGTGACCACTCCTCCAGCATCTCCACCTTCACCTCGTCCAGCCTCCGGTACATCTCGGGCGTGCCGGTGTTCGCCGCCAGCTCGATGCGGTGGCCGTTGGGGTCGAAGAAATAGATCGACTTGAACAACGTGTGGTCGGTCGGCCCGAGCACCTCGATCCCCGCTTCTTCCAGCCGTGCCTTGCTCGCCATCAGCTCGTCCACGCTCTCCACCTCGAGGGCCAGGTGCTGCACCCACTCGGGCGTGTTGCCGTCGCGGCCCATCGGAGGTGACTTGGGAATCTCGAAGAAGGCCAGGATGTTGCCGCCGCCCGCGTCCAGGAACACGTGCATGTACGGGTCGGGCTCGTGGGTCGAGGGCACCTGGTCCTCGGCGATGGCCAGCACGAACTTCATGCCCAGGTGCTTGCCGTACCACGCCACGGTTTGCTTGGCGTCCTTGCAGCGGTAGGCCACGTGGTGGATCTTTCGAATGCTCATGGTCGTTCTCCTTCAAAGGTTCTTGCGGGCCAGTGCCATCGCGTCGCGCAGCACGGTGATGTCGCCGATGTGGTTGCACAGCAGCAGGATCAGGCGGGCGTTCAGGCGCTCGCTCTGCTCGTCGGTCAAGTCGCGGTGCGCCTCGATGAGCGACTCATAGAAGTCGTCCCCAGGCGTGAAGTCGCGGAAATAGCGCTTGCCGGGTTCGCGCAGGTTCGGTTCAAGTTGCAAGGGCATGCGGGGCTCCTCAGTCGGTCAGGCGTTGCAGGTGGCGCGGGCCAGGGCGGCCCGCACGCGGGTGGCGTCGAGCTGGCGCCAGCGCGCCGCCACGTGCTGGTCGGGGCGGATCAGGTAGCAGGTGCCGGCCGTGGCGTCGTAGCGTTGCGCCGCCAGGCCCTGCGCGTCGGTCAGTACGCGCAGGCCGGACAGCTCGCCACCGGCGGTGGTGACGATCACCGTCTCCACCGGGATCGGGCCCTGCGCCAGGCCGGCGATCGCATCGCGCTGTGCCGGCGTGATGCTGGCGCTCGACGGGGCGAACACCAGCAGCTTGAAGCAGCCCCCCATCGCATCGAGCAGCCAGCCGCCACGACCCATCTCGCGCACCGGCGCGTCCAGCAGGGGCGCGCCAGGCACCATGTCGCCGGCGAAGGGCTCGGCGTCCGGGGTGTTCAGGCGTGAGTCGACCAGGTAACTGGGCACCGACAGCCGGCCCGAGTTGACCAGCTTGCGCGCGAACGGATGCTCGCGAGCCAGGTCCAGCACCGCGTTGCGGAAGGTCTTGCTCGCTCGGCTCTTGGGCGTGATGAAGTCGGTGGAACGGGTGGAGTTGGCCAGGTTCTCGTCGGCCGCGTCCGTGCGGTCCTGGCTGTAGCTGTCCAGGAGCCGCTCGGGCGCCCGGCCGGTCATGACCAGCGCCAGCTTCCACATCAGGTCGTCCGTGTCCTGGAAGCCCGAGTTGGCGCCGCGCGCGCCGAAGGGCGACACCTGGTGCGCCGCATCGCCGACGAACAGCACCCGGCCCGCGCGGAAGTCCTTCATGCGGCGGCACTGGAAGGTGTAGATGCTGACCCACTCCAGCTCGAACGGCCGCTCGTCGCCGAGCATGGCCTGGATGCGCGGGATCACGTTCCCGGGCTTCTTCTCCTCCTCGGGGTCGGCGTCCCATCCGAGCTGGAAGTCGATGCGCCAGACGTGGTCGCTCTGCTTGTGCAGCAGCACGCTCTGGTTGCGGTGGAAGGGCGGGTCGAACCAGAACCAGCGCTCGGCCGGGTAGTCGGCCTTCATCACCACGTCGGCGATCAGGAAGCGGTCCATGAAGATGCGGCCTTCGATGTCCAGGCCCAGCATGCGCCGGGTCGGGCTGCGCGCGCCATCGGCGGCGACCAGCCAGTCGGCCTCCAGGTCCAGCAGGCCGTCGGGTGTTTCCACCCGCAGCAGCACATGGTCGGCACGGGGCTGCACGCTGACCACCTTGTATTTCCAGCGCATGTCGACGCCCAGCTCGCGGGCGCGCGCCACCAGCATCTCCTCCAGGTGGTATTGCTGCAGGTTGATCATGCCGGGGCGCTTGTGGCCCGGTTCGGGCACCAGGTCGAAGCGGTACACCTCCTGCTCGCCGAAGAACGTGCGCCCCACGTTCCAGCCCACGCCCTTTTCGCAGGCTGCGTCGCCCACGCCCAGGCGGTCGAGTATTTCCAGCGCACGCTTGGCATAGCAGACGGCGCGCGACCCCACGGAGACGGAATCGTCCTCGTCCAGCAGCAGCACCGGAAGCCCCTGCAGGCGGGCATCGATGGCGGCGGCGAGGCCCACCGGGCCGGCGCCGACCACGACCAGTGGATGCCGCCCCGACCCCTTCAGGTCGTCGGGCGCGGTGTACGGGAACCGGGGATACGTGTAACTGCCCATGCTCATCTCCGCGTTTACTTACGAGGAATGAGTTGTACTAAACGTAATTGTCGGAGCGGTTGATCCAGGTCAATCCGGCGCCGACCGGTGCCGGCGCCACCGCCGGCAAGCCTCAGCCCAGGGTCATGCTCGCGGTGGCAGCCGCGTCGCCCCCGCGCCTGGTGCCGCTTTCATCGGACGGCTGTTGCACGGCCCGGACGGCCACCTCCTGCAGCTGGGCCCGCAGCCAGGCTTGCGAAGGGTCGTGCTGGTGCCGCGCGTGCCACAGCAGGTACATGGGCATGGCGGGGCAGGGGAGGGGCGGCGGCACGCTGGCCAGGCCGGCGAGGGTATGCCGCCCCAGCAGGCCCGGCACCGTGGCCAGCAGGCGTGTGCCGCGCAGGAAGGGGGCGAGCGCGCCAAAGCCGGTGACCATCACCGCGAATCGCCGATGCACGCCGGCTGCCTCCAGGCGCTGGTCCAGGTCCAGCGAGCGTCGCGGCTCGTAGACCACGGTGGCGTGCCCGGCCGCCAGGTAGTCGTCGCGCGTCAGCGGCGCGTCGCGCATCGATGGGTCGTAGAACACGCGGTAGCTGTCCTCGAACAGGCGCTTCTGCAGGATGTCGCTGCCCTCGGGCGGGCGAGGGCTGATGACCAGCTGGCACTCGTCACGCCGCAGCATCTCCAGGCGGGGCACGCCCGAAGGAATGACGCGCAGCCGAAGCCCGGGCGCGCGTTCGCGCAGCCGCAAGGCGAGCGGCGGCAGGAGCAGGTCGCGCTGGAAGTCATTGGCGGCGATGGTGATTTCGGCCTCCCACTCGGCCGGCTCGAAGCGCGCCTGCCGGGCCAGCTGCTGCATCGCCGCGATCAGCTCTCGCGCCGGCTGCGCCATGGCCAGAGCGCGGTCGGTCGGCACGATGCCGCGCCCGGACCGCACGAACAAGGCGTCGCCGGTGATGACGCGCAGGCGCTCCAGGCCATGGCTCACGGCCGATTGCGTGACGCCCAGCTGCTGCGCGGCGGCGGTGACGCTGCCGCAGTCGAGCACCGTCAGGAGCAGTTGCAACAGCCTGCCGTCGAGTTCGGATCCATCGATGCGGTTCATGGGTTTGATGAGGAAGCCTGTATTTATCTTTTGTAAGGCCCCGACCAGACTGCGCCCATGACACAGGTCAAGTGCAAGGAGCAACCGATGGCCACCCACCAGCCCATCCCCGGAACCCTCCTGTTCGACGGCGAACAGGCGCGCAAGGGCTACGCCCTCAACCGCATGTGCTTCTCGTTCAACAGCGCAGACAACCGCGAAGCGTTCAAGGCCGATGAAGAGGCTTGCATGCGCCGTTTCGGCGTGGCCGGCGAGCAGGCCCGTGCCATCCGGGAGCGCGACGTGCCGGGACTGCTGGCCGCCGGTGGCAACGTGTACTACCTGGCCAAGTTCGCCGGCATCCTGGGCCTGGACGTGCAGGACCTGGGTGCGCTGCAGACCGGCATGAGCAAAGACGATTTCAAGGCCATGCTCGTGCGCCAGAACGAGCAAGCCACCCCCCATTCCTGAGGAGCAACCCGCATGGCACGCATCATCGGAGGCCTGACCAGTTCACACGTGCCCGCCATCGGCGGCGCGATCGCCAAGGGGCTGCAGCAGCAGCCCTACTGGAAGCCCTTCTTCGACGGCTTCCTGCCGGTGCACCGCTGGCTGGACGAGGTGAAGCCCGACGTGGCGGTTGTGTTCTACAACGACCACGGCCTGAACTTCTTCCTGGACAAGATGCCGACCTTCGCGGTGGGGGCGGCGGCCGAATACCGCAACGCCGACGAGGGCTGGGGCCTTCCGACGCTGCCGCCTTTCAGGGGCGAGCCCGACCTGTCCTGGCACCTCATCGAGCACCTGGTGGAGCAGGAGTTCGACATCACCACCTGCCAGGAGATGCTGGTGGACCATGCCTTCGCGCTGCCGCTCAAGCTGTTCTGGCCCGAGGGCGTGCCGGTGGCCACGGTGCCCATCGCCATCAACACGGTGCAGTTTCCGCTGCCCTCGGCCAGGCGCTGCTTCGCGCTCGGCAAGGCCGTGGGTGACGCCATCCGGTCCTGGGACAGTGACCAGCGGGTGGTGGTCATCGGGACCGGCGGGCTGTCGCACCAGCTCGATGGCCAGCGTGCGGGTTTCATCAACAAGCCCTTCGACCAGGCCTTCATGAGAAGCCTGGTGGACGACCCCGAGTGGGCCACGCGCTTCAGCATCCACGAGCTGGTCGAGAAGGCCGGCACCCAGGGCGTGGAACTGCTGATGTGGCTGGCCACGCGGGCGGCGGTGGGTGGCCGGGTGCGGCAGGTGCATGCCAACTACCACATCCCCATCTCGAACACCGCGGCCGGAATGATGGCGCTCGAGGCGCTCTGAGCCTCAGGCTCCCAACCAGGCCTGCCCGAGCCGCAGGCCGGCCCAGGTCAGCGCCAGCGACCCCAGCAGGTGCAGCGCCGAGAGCGCCAGCGCCTGCGCCACGCGGTCCGACTGCAGCAGCAGCACCGTTTCGGCCGAGAACGTGGAGAAGGTGGTGAGCGCGCCCAGGAAGCCGGTCACCAGCGCCAGCCGCCAGCCGGGGTCGATGCCCGGATGGCTGTTGAAGAAGGCGATCGCCAGGCCGATCAGCGCACCGCCGACCCAGTTGGCCATCAGCGTGCCCACCGGCACCCAGGTGGCCGGGCTGTTGAGCCACAGCGAGAGCTGCCAGCGGGCGAGGGCGCCCAGGCTGGCTCCCGCGCACAGCGACAGGGCGGCGTTCACCGGGCGCGTGCCGCCGGCGGCGGGGTCTTGGGCTTGTAGTCGCACCAGGGGGCCACGGCGCATTCCCAGCAGCGCGGCGTGCGCGCCAGGCAGACGTAGCGCCCATGGAGGATCAGCCAGTGGTGGGCGTTCACCGCGAAAGCCTTGGGCACGCGGCGCAGCAGCTTGAGCTCGACTTCGAGTGGTGTCTTGCCCGGCGCCAGCCCGGTGCGGTTGCTCACGCGGAAGATGTGCGTGTCCACCGCCATGGTGGCTTCGCCGAAGGCCACGTTGAGAACCACGTTGGCGGTCTTGCGGCCCACGCCCGGCAGCGCCTCGAGTTCCTCGCGTGTGCGTGGCACCTCGCCACCATGCCGCTCGACCAGGATGCGGCAGGTCTCCATGAGGTTGCGCGCCTTGGTGCGGAACAGCCCGATGGTCTTGACGTGGTCCTCCAGCCGCTCCAGTCCGAGCTCGAGGATGGCCTGCGGCGTGTTGGCCACGGCGAACAGCACCCGGGTGGCCTTGTTGACGCCGGCATCGGTGGCCTGCGCCGACAGCAGCACGGCCGTGAGCAGTTCGAAGGGGGTGCTGTACTCGAGCTCGGTGCGAGGCTCGGGGTTGGCGGCCGCGAGGGTCGCGAAGAAGGGCTCGATGTCCTGCCGTTTCATGGGTCGTGCGAGTCTAGTCGGGGACTGGTCACCGGCAGAATGCCGCCCATGCACTTCGACTTCCGCAACCCCTATCCCAGCACCCGCCTGCCCGTGTTCGCGCGCAATGCGGTGGCCACTTCGCACCCGCTGGCGGCGCAAGCCGGCCTGCGCATGCTGCAGCGCGGCGGCAATGCCGTCGACGCGGCCATCGCCACCGCGGCGGCGATGACGCTGTGTGAACCGGTGAGCAACGGGCTGGGCAGCGATGCGTTCGCCATCCTGTGGGACGGGCAGCAGTTGCACGGCCTGAACGCCTCGGGCCACGCGCCGGCCAGCTGGACGCCCGATTACTTCAAGGGCCGCCATGGCGGCGATGCCCGCACGCCGCCCCGGCGCGGCATCGACTCGGCCACCGTGCCGGGCGCGGTCGGCGGCTGGGTGGCCTTGTCCGAGCGCTTCGGCAAGCTGCCCTTCGCCGACCTGATGGAGCCGGCCATCGAAATTGCCGAGCGCGGCTACCTGCTGCCGGTGGTGGTGCAGCAGAAGTGGGCGGCCGCGGTGCCCGAGCTGGGCTCGCTGCCGGGCTTTGCCAAGGCGTTCCTGCCCTGGGGGCGTGCGCCCAGGGTGGGTGAGCTGTTCCGGTTCCCGGCGGCGGCGCGGGCGCTGCGCGCCATCGGCCAGAGCCGGGGCGCGGCCTACTACGAAGGCGAGATTGCCCAGGCGCTGGAGCGATTCGCCGCGGCGAATGGCGGCAGCCTGAAGGCCAGCGACCTGGCCGCCTACCGGCCGCAGTGGGTCGAGCCCATCGGCCGCGATTACCGTGGCTGGCGGCTGCACGAGATCCCGCCCAGCGGCCAGGGCATCGCGGCATTGATCGCGCTGGGCATCCTCGAGAAATTCGACCTGGCCGGGCTGCCGGTGGACGGACCCGATTCGCAGCATGTGCAGATCGAAGCCATGAAGCTGGCCTTCGCCGACGTGTATCGCTACGTGGCCGACCCGGCCAGCATGGAGGTCACGCCTGCGCAGATGCTGGACGACGCCTACCTGGCCAGCCGCGCGCGGCTGATCGACATGAAGCAGGCGCAGGCGTTCGCGCCGGGCAACCCGGTCAAGGGCGGCACCATCTACCTCACGGCGGCCGACGAGGACGGCATGATGGTGAGCTTCATCCAGAGCAACTACCAGGGCTTCGGGTCGGGCTGCGTCGAGCCCGAGTTCGGCATCAGCCTGCACAACCGTGGCCATGCCTTCAGCCTGCAGCCGGGGCCCAACCAGGTGGCGCCCGGCAAGCGGCCCTTCCATACCATCATCCCGGCCTTCCTCACCAGGGACGGCCAGCCTGTGATGAGCTTCGGGGTGATGGGGGCCAACATGCAGCCGCAGGGTCACCTGCAGACGCTGGTGCGCATGCTCGACTACGGCCAGCAGCCCCAGGCCGCCTGCGATGCGCCGCGCTGGCGCTTCAACGCCGGGGTGGAAATCAACGTGGAGCAGCAGATGAACCCGTCCACCGTGCAGGCCCTGCTGGACCGCGGCCACCGCGTCGAGATCATCGAGGACAGCTACCAGGACTTCGGCGCCGGCCAGTTCATCTGGCGCGCGGGCGACCCGAGGGTGGAGGGGTACGTGTGCGCGAGTGATGCGCGGCGGGATGGGCAGGTGGCGGGGTTCTAGCAAGCCAGGGGCTAGGGCCTGGCCCCCCGCCCCTGACCCCTGGAGGTTGCCGGCCGCTCAAGGGCCGGCCACCTCCACCACCATCTCGATCTCCACGCAGGCTCCCATCGGGATCTGCGCCACGCCGAAGGCGCTGCGGGCGTGCGCGCCCTTGTCGCCGAAGACCTGGGCCAGCAGTTCGCTGGCGCCGTTGGTCACCAGGTGCTGCTCGGTGAAGGTGGGCGTGGAGTTCACCAGGCTCATCACCTTGACGATGCGGCGCACGTTTTCCAGGTCGCCGACCGCGGCCTGGAGGGTGCCGAGCAGGTCGACGGCGATGGCGCGGGCGGCCTGCTTGCCCTGTTCGGTGTCGATGTCGCGGCCCAGTTGGCCGACCCAGGGCTTGCCGTCCCTGCGGGCGATGTGGCCGCTGATGAAGACGAGGTTGCCGGTGCGAACGAACGGCACGTAGGCGGCGGCCGGGGTGGCGAGCGGCGGCAGCGTGATGCCGAGCTCCTGGAGTTTTTGCGCAATGGTCATGGCGGTCCCGATGGAAGGTGAGGGCCAGGAATTCTAGGAGGGCGCGCCGGTCCGCCCGTTCGGGCCCGAATCGCCGGTGCCGACCTTCAGCAGGCGCCGGAACAGCCCCTGTTCGCAGCCGGGGTCACCGCAGCCTTCGCAGGCACCCTGCCAGCGCGCAGCGATGGCAGGGCGAGGGGCCCAGGCCCAGGGCGCGACCTCGGCCACCGACTCCAGGGCGTGGTCGCAGCGCTCGACACCCTGGCCGTACACCACGCGCCAGTCCACGCCGGCTCGAGACAGGCCCTGCCGCACCATCGCATCGACGGCGGCGCGGTCGCTTGCGTCGCGCCGGTGCAGGCCATCGGCCACCCAGGGCAGGTCAAGCCCGGTGAGCAGGACCAGCCCATACGTGCGCAGCCGCACGAGGGCCAGGCGGTACAAGGGGTGGTCGTCGAACAGCAGCGCGCCGTAGATCGCCACCATCAGCGCGGTGGTGTCGGCGATGACGATGTCGGACTGTGCGGCGGCGAGGTCGACCTGTGCTTCCTGGGCCTGGCCGATGGCCAGGTGTTCCTGCGGCTGGGGACTTCGGCCATGGGCTTCGCACCAGTGGCGCAGCACCTCGGGAACCACCGCCACCCGATGGCCCTGGACCCGCAGCCGTTCGGCCATGGCCTGTGCCAGCCAGGTCTTGCCCGTGCTCTCGGCGCCGAGCAGGGCAACCTTCAGCGGCGGCCCGGGCAGCACCATGGGCCAGGCTTCAGGGGGTGACCTGGATGTAGATCTCGTTGGGCTTGACCATGCCCAACTCCATGCGCGCCTTTTCCTCGACCATTTCCAGGCCTTCCTTCAGGTCGCGCACCTCGGAGGCGAGCCGCTCGTTGGCGAGCTGGGAGCGCCGGTTGGCTTCCTTCTGCTCGTGCAGCTGACGCTGCATCTCGGCCACCTCGGAGACGCTGCCCCGTCCGAACCACAACTGGCCGTGGAACACGGCCAGCAGCGTGATGAGCAGGGCAGGGACGAGGCGGGAGCTCATGAGCGGCGATTATGGATGGGGCCCCGGGACTTCTGACGGTATGCCTGTGGCTCGGAGCCCTCCGGCTCACCGGATGTTGTAGAAAGCGCCCAGCCCTGGATAGGTGGCCGTGTCGCCCAGGTCTTCCTCGATGCGCAGAAGCTGGTTGTATTTGGCCATCCGGTCGGATCGGGACAACGAACCGGTCTTGATCTGACCGGCGTTGGTGCCCACGGCGATGTCGGCGATGGTGCTGTCCTCGGTCTCTCCCGAGCGGTGGCTGATGACCGCGGTGTAGCGGGCCCGCTTGGCCATCTCGATGGCGGCGAAGGTTTCGGTCAGCGTGCCGATCTGGTTGATCTTGATCAGGATCGAGTTGGCGATGTTCTTCTCGATGCCTTCCGCGAGGATGCGGGTGTTGGTGACGAAGAGGTCGTCGCCCACCAGTTGCACCTGGCGCCCCAGGCGCTCGGTCAGCAGTTTCCAGCCGTCCCAGTCGCCTTCGGCCATGCCGTCCTCGATGCTGATGATGGGGTACTTGGACACCCAGCCGGCGAGCACGTCGGTCCATTCGGCGGCACCGGCCTGCAGCCCTTCGGCCTGCACGTGGTAGCGGCCGTCGCGGAAGAATTCGCTGGCGGCGCAGTCCAGTCCCAGGGCGACCTGTTCGCCCGGGCGGTAGCCGGCGGCCTCGATGGCCTGCAGGATCATCTGGATGGCGGCCTCGTGGTTCTCGACGTTGGGGGCGAAGCCGCCCTCGTCGCCCACGGCCACGCTCATGCCCTTGTCGTGGATGATCTTCTTGAGCGCATGGAACACCTCGGCGCCATAGCGGATGGCCTCGCGGAAGGTCGGCGCCCCCACGGGAATGATCATCAGCTCCTGCAGGTCGAGGTTGTTGTTGGCATGGGCGCCGCCGTTGACCACGTTCATCATGGGCACCGGCATCTGCATGCCCGCCATGCCGCCGAAATAACGGTACAGCGGCAGTCCCGATTCTTCGGCGGCGGCCCGGGCCACGGCCATGGAGACGGCGAGCATGGCGTTGGCGCCCAGGCGGCTCTTGTTGTCGGTGCCGTCCAGGTCGATCAGGGTCTTGTCCAGGAAGGCCTGCTCGGAGGCATCCAGGCCCAGCACCGCCTCGGAGATGTCGGTGTTGACGTGGTTCACCGCCTTGAGCACGCCCTTGCCGAGGTAGCGGCCCTTGTCGCCGTCGCGCAGCTCGATGGCCTCGCGCGAGCCGGTGGAAGCGCCGGAGGGCACGGCGGCGCGGCCCATGGTGCCGGACTCCAGCAGCACGTCGCATTCGACAGTGGGGTTGCCGCGCGAATCCAGGATTTCGCGTCCGACGATGTCAACGATTGCACTCATGTGTGGTTTTCTCTGTGGGTTTCTTCGATGTGGGGATCAGGCCTCGAAGCGGGTTTCGAGGAAGCCGTTCTTCTTGGTGACCTGGTCGAGCGCGACCAAGGTCTCCAGCAGGGCCTTCATGTGCTTGAGCGGCACGGCGTTGGGCCCGTCGGACAGCGCCGTGGCGGGATCGGGATGGGTTTCCATGAACAGGCCGGCCACGCCCACCGCCACCGCCGCGCGTGCGAGTACCGGCACCATCTCGCGCTGGCCGCCGGAGCTGGTGCCCTGGCCCCCGGGGAGCTGCACCGAGTGCGTGGCGTCGAACACCACCGGGGCGCCGGTCTCCCGCATGATGGCCAGCGACCGCATGTCGGAGACCAGGTTGTTGTAGCCGAAGCTCGCGCCGCGTTCGCAGGCCATGAAGACGTCGTCGGGCAGGCCCTTCTCGCGCGCGGCGGCCCGCGCCTTGTCGATCACGTTCTTCATGTCGTGCGGCGCGAGGAACTGGCCCTTCTTGATGTTCACCGGCTTGCCCGACTGCGCCACCGCGCGGATGAAATCGGTCTGCCGGCACAGGAAGGCGGGCGTCTGCAGCACGTCGACCACCGCGGCCACCTCGGACACTTCGGCTTCGGTGTGCACGTCGGTGATCACCGGCACCTGCAGCTCGCGCCGCACCTTGGCCAGGATCTCCAGGCCGCGCGACATGCCGGGCCCGCGGAAGCTGGTGCCCGAGGAGCGGTTGGCCTTGTCGTAGCTGCTCTTGAAGATGAAGGGAATGCCCAGTCTGGCCGTGATGTCCTTGAGCTGGCCGGCCACGTCCATCTGCAGCTGCTCGCTCTCGACCACGCAGGGGCCGGCGATCAGGAAGAAGGGCCGGTCGAGGCCGACGTCGAATCCGCAGAGTTTCATGTCAGTTTTCCATAGAAAGTCTCCCCCGAAGCGCCTTCGGCGCCTCCCCCAAGGGGGCGCCACCAGCGGCCCGGCAAAGCCGGTTCCGCGGTGGCACTGGTGTCCGCCCCTTCACTCGCGCAGGGCGGGTGATGCGCAGCAACATCAAGCTACCGCCTTGAGCTTGCCGCCGCTGCGCTGGTGGTCCGCGGCGGCCTTGATGAAGGCGTTGAAGAGCGGGTGCCCATCCCAGGGAGTGGACTTGAATTCGGGGTGGAACTGCACGCCCATGAACCAGGGGTGCACCTCCTGCGGCAGCTCGATGATCTCGGTGAGGTGCTCGCGCTGGGTGAGGGCGGAGATCACCAGCCCGGCCTTGCGCAGCTGGTCGAGGTACTTGACGTTGGCCTCGTAGCGGTGGCGGTGCCGCTCGGTCACCACGTCGCCGTAGATGCGGTGCGCCAGCGTGCCCTTGGCCACGTCGGAGCTTTGCGCGCCCAGGCGCATGGTGCCGCCCAGGTCGGAGCTTTCGTCGCGCCGGTTCACCACGCCATCGGCGCCCTGCCATTCGGTGATGAGGGCGATGACCGGGTGTTCGCACTGGGCGTCGAACTCGGTGCTGTTGGCGCCCGGCAGGCCGGCCACGTCGCGCGCGTATTCGATGGTGGCGACCTGCATGCCCAGGCAGATGCCCAGGTACGGGATCTTGTTCTCGCGGGCGAACCGGGCGGCGGTGATCTTGCCCTCGATGCCGCGCTTGCCGAAGCCGCCGGGCACCAGCACCGCGTCGTACTTGGCCAGCTGCGAGGCGGTGTCGGGCGTGATGGTCTCGGAGTCGACGTAGTCGATGCGCACGCGCACGTGGTTCTTCATGCCCGCGTGCCGCAGCGCCTCGTTGAGGGACTTGTAGCTGTCGGAGAGGTCGACGTACTTGCCCACCATGGCCAGGTTGACTTCGCCCTGCGGGTGCTCGGTCTCGTAGACCAGCTCGTCCCAGCGCTTGAGGTTGGCAGGCGGCGTGTTCAGGCGCAGCTTGTCGCAGATCAGGCCGTCCAGGCCCTGCTCGTGCAGCATGCGGGGCACCTTGTAGATGGTGTTGACGTCCCACATGGAGATGACGCCCCACTCGGGCACGTTGGTGAAGAGCGAGATCTTGGCGCGCTCCTCGTCGGGGATGCGGCGGTCGGCGCGGCACAGCAGGGCGTCGGCCTGGATGCCGATCTCGCGCAGCTTCTGCACCGTGTGCTGGGTGGGCTTGGTCTTGAGCTCGCCGGCGGCGGCGATCCACGGCACGTAGGTGAGGTGCACGAAGGCCGAGTTGTTCGGGCCCATGCGCAGGCTCATCTGCCGGACGGCTTCGAGGAAGGGCAGGGACTCGATGTCGCCCACCGTGCCGCCGATCTCCACGATCGCCACGTCGGCCGCGCCGGGTTCGCCCACGCGGGCGCCGCGCTTGATGAATTCCTGGATCTCGTTGGTGACGTGGGGGATGACCTGCACGGTCTTGCCCAGGTAGTCGCCGCGGCGTTCCTTCTCGAGCACCGACTGGTAGATGCGGCCGGTGGTGAAGTTGTTCACCTTGCCCATGCGGGTGGTGACGAAGCGCTCGTAGTGACCCAGGTCCAGGTCGGTCTCGGCCCCGTCGTCGGTCACGAACACTTCGCCATGCTGGAACGGCGACATGGTGCCCGGGTCGACGTTGATGTACGGGTCCAGCTTGATCAGTGTGACTTTGAGGCCCCGCGATTCCAGAATCGCAGCGAGGGAGGCTGAGGCGATTCCCTTGCCGAGGGAAGACACCACACCGCCGGTGACGAAGACAAATTTGGTCATGTCAGGTCGGAAGGCCGGGCTTCCGGGGAGGTGGTAAACGGAGATTATAGGCAGCGGCCCACGTCGGCCCCCGTACACTTGCCGGCCATGAACGAGCTCGCCGGCCTGCGCATCCTCCTCGGACTCACGGGTGGAATCGCCTGCTACAAGGCCGCGGAATTGTGTCGCGGCCTGGTCAAGCAGGGTGCCAGCGTGCAGGTGGTGATGACCGAGGCCGCCGCGCAATTCATCACCCCCGTGACCATGCAGGCCCTGTCGACGAGGCCCGTCTACACCTCGCAGTGGGACGCGCGCGAGCCGAACAACATGCCGCACATCAATCTCTCGCGCGAGGCCGACGCCATCCTCATCGCACCGTGCAGCGCCGATTTCATGGCCCGGCTGGTGCAGGGGCGCGCCGACGACCTGCTCTCGCTCCTGTGCCTGGCCAGGCCCATCGACCGCGTGCCGCTGCTGATCGCCCCGGCCATGAACCGCGAGATGTGGGCGCATCCGGCCACGCAGCGCAACATGGCGCAGCTCGCGCACGACGGTGCCACCCTGCTGGGCGTAGGCACCGGCGAACAGGCCTGCGGCGAGACCGGCGACGGCCGCATGCTCGAACCCGAGGAACTGCTCGAGGACCTCATCGCCTTCCTGCAGCCCAAGCGGCTGGTCGGCCGGCGGGTGCTGGTGAACGCCGGCCCGACCTTCGAGCCCATTGACCCCGTGCGCGGGCTCACCAATCTGTCGTCCGGCAAGATGGGCTTCGCCATCGCCCGGGCCGCGCGCGAGGCCGGCGCGCAGGTGACGCTGGTGGCCGGGCCCGTGGCGCTGCCCACGCCGCGCGGCGTGCAGCGCCTGGACGTGCGCACCGCGTTCGAGATGTTCGAGGCCTGCCAGGCGGCGGCCGCGGCCTCCGATGTGTTCATCGCGGCCGCCGCGGTGGCCGACTGGCGGCCGCTGCAGGCCAGCGGCCACAAGATCAAGAAGGACGGCTCAGGCCGCCCACCGGCGCTGCAGTTCACCGAAAACCCCGACATCCTGGCCACGCTGGCGCAGGGCGAGCGCGCACGCAGCGGGGCCCTGTTCTGCGTGGGCTTCGCCGCCGAAAGCCACGACCTGGCTGCCCATGCGCAAGCCAAGCGCGCCCGCAAGGGCGTGCCCCTGCTGGTGGGCAACATCGGCCCGCAGACCTTCGGCCAGGACGACAACCAGCTGCTGCTGGTGGACGAACACGGCACCCACGAATTGCCGCGCGCCTCCAAGCTGGCGCTGTCCCGGCAGCTGGTTGCCGAGATCGCGCGGCGCCTGCCGCCAGCCACGCTTCAAGCCCATCCATGAACGTCGACATCAAGATCCTCGATCCGCGCCTGGTGGATCAACTCCCAGCCTATGCCACGCCCGGCAGCGCGGGCCTGGACCTTCGTGCCTGCCTGCATGAGCCCCTCACGCTGGCGCCCAACGCCTGGCAGCTGGTGCCCACCGGCATGGCCATGTGGCTCAAGGACCCGGGCTACGCCGCCCTGATCCTGCCGCGCTCGGGTCTGGGCCACAAGCACGGCATCGTGCTGGGCAACCTCGTCGGCCTGATCGACAGCGACTACCAGGGGCAGCTCATGGTGAGCTGCTGGAATCGCAGTGACACGGCCTTCACGCTGCAGCCCATGGAGCGCCTGGCCCAGCTGGTCATCGTGCCGGTGGTGCAGGCCTGCTTCAACGTGGTGACCGAGTTCCCGGCCAGCCAGCGCGGTGAGGGCGGGTACGGATCGACCGGCAAGGGATGATCGCCTGGTCGGCGGCGCGAGCCTGACCTTCTCCTACAGCAAGCAGCGGCATGCGCCGCCCGAAGCCGGACCGTGACGGGCATTCAATCGAACGACCGCATGGCTGCAGGTGCAGCCGTGCCGCAGATTGAAAGGAGATCCTCATGCGCACATCGATCCGCGTCGCCCAGATCGGCACCATGGTCACGGCGGCCGCCCTGCTGGCCGCCTGTGGCAGCGTGCCTCTGAACCAGCCCACGGCCACGTATCCCGTGTCTTCGCCCGTGGCCACCAACCCCCAGGGGATGATGTTCGGGCGCGTGACCAACATCGAATACGTGCAGCCCGGAGCCGCACAGGCAGGGCGCAACCCCAACATCCTCGGTGCCGTCGTCGGGGCCGGCGCGGGAGCGCTGCTCGGCCGCCAGATCGGCGGTGGCAGTGGCCGCGATGCCGCCACGGTGCTCGGTGGCCTGGGCGGCGCGGCGATCGGCTCGCAGGTCGGTGCCGGCCAGGCCGCGCCACCGCCCGCCACCGGCCCGAGCTATCGGGTGACGGTAGCCACCGACCAGGGCGGCACGCGCATGTTCGAGGTCGCCTCGTATGGTGACTTGCGCGTGGGCGATCGGGTCCGCATCGAAAACGGCGTGATCTACCGCATGTGACCGGCCGGCCCGGACGGCGCCCTCAGTGCAGGGTATTGCTGCCGGGCGCCTGCGGCTGGACCCGGAAGAAGCCGGCGCCGGCCGAACCGCGTCCGATCTCTTCCTCGGTGGCCTCGCGCACGGACTCCACCTTCAGGTGCAGCCGCAGCGCGATGCCCGCCAGCGGGTGGTTGCCATCGAGCACCACGTGCTCGGGATAGACCTCGGTCACGGTGTAGAGCATGTCGCGCGGTGCGTCCGGGCTGCAGCCGGCGGGCAGGCCCTCGAAGGTCATGCCCTCGTCCACTTCGGCGGGGAACAGGTCGCGCGGCTCCAGGAACACGCGGGACTCGTCGTAGTCGCCGAACGCGTCTTCGGGCTCCAGGTGGAGGTCCACCTGCTCGCCCGGCTCGTGCCCCTGCAGGGCCTCCTCGATCTTGGCCAGCAGGTCGCCCCCGCCGACCAGGAATTCGACTGGCTGATCGAGCTCGTCGAGCACCTCGCCGAGCGTGTCTTTCAAGGTCCAGGTCAGTGCGACCACGCATTGTTGGGTGATTTCCATGGCCGACAATTCTCGCAGCCGAATCCTCATCCATGCACATCGACCAACCGCTCGCCCTGCTCGGCGGACTCTCGCCCCGGCAATTCATGAAGCGTCACTGGCAACGCAAGCCGCTGCTGGTGCGTGGCGCCATCGCCGGCATGAAGGCGCTGCACCAGCCGACGCAGCTGTTCGCGCTCGCCGCGAACGAGGACGTCGAATCACGGCTTGTCGTGCGCGAGCGTGACGACACCTGGCGACTGCGGCGGGGGCCCTTGTCCCGGCGTGCCTTGCCGGCGCGGCAACGGCCCGGCTGGACGCTGCTGTTGCAGGGGATGGACCTGCATGACCGCGCGGCACACGCGTTGCTGCAGTCCTTTCGCTTCGTGCCCGAGGCGCGGATGGACGACCTCATGATTTCTTTCGCAACCGATGGTGGTGGGGTCGGGCCGCACTTCGACAGCTACGACGTGTTCCTGTTGCAGGCGCAGGGTCGCCGGCGCTGGCGGATCGGCCGCCAATCGGACCTGAGCCTGCAGGAGGATGCCCCGCTCAAGGTCCTGGCCCACTTCGAGCCCGAGCAGGAGTGGCTGCTCGAGCCGGGTGACATGCTCTACCTGCCGCCGCGATACGCGCACGATGGCGTCGCCGAAGGCGAGTGCCAGACCTACTCGATCGGTTTTCGTTCGCCGGCGCGCGGCGAACTGGCGCGCGAGTTGTTGCAGCGCCTGGCCGAGGACGCGGCCGACGCGGCGGGCGAGGCCTTGTACCAGGACGCGCGCCAGCCGGCCACCGACGCACCCGGTGCCATCCCGGCCGGGATGCTGCGCTTCGCCGAACAGGCGGTCGCTTCGGCCTTGCGCGATCCGCGTGCGATCGGGCGGGCCCTGGGCGAGTACCTGAGCGAGCCCAAGCCGCACGTCTGGTTCGATCCGCAACCGGCGCCGAGGCGACTGCGCGGTGTGCACCTGGACCCGCGCACGCGCATGCTCTACGACGAGCGCCACATCTTCATCAATGGCGAAAGCTGGCGCGCTGCCGGGCGCGACGCGACGCTGATGCGGCGCCTGGCCGACCAGCGCCAGCTCGGCGAACCCGAACTCGGCGCCGCGAGCGAGGCGGCCCGCGAGCTGCTCGCCTCATGGTGCGAAGCCGGCTGGCTGCAGGAGGGGCCGCGGCCGTGACGCAAACCCCGCAGCCGGGATGGCCGGCGCTGCCCGAAGAGCGCTTCGACGGTCGGCTGAGATTCCAGCAACTGGTGCGCGAGGCCCTCGCGCAGGCGGCCGAACAAGGCTGGCATGAGTTGATCCTGTGCGACCCGGACTTCGGCGACTGGCCGCTGAACGAGCGCAGCGTCGCCCAGTCGCTCCAGTGCTGGGCCCGCCGAGGCGGGCGGATCACCCTGCTCGCGCAGAGCTGGGACCGGGTGCCGCGCGAACATCCCCGTTTCGTGAGCTGGCGCCGCACCTGGGCCGACCGGATCGAGGCACGGGCCTGCCGCCAGGCCGACGGCAGCGAATTCCCCAGTGCCATCTGGAGCGGGCACTGGATGCTGGAGCGGCACGACCGGTCGCGCGGCAGGGGAGTGGCCAGCCATGGGGCGGGGCCGCGGCATCTGCTGCACGAGCGGCTGCAGGAGTGGCTTCGCCAGTCGACCAGTGCGTTCGCGGCGACCACGCTCGGGTTGTGAAGCCGGCTGTGCCGGCGTGGCGAGACGCCGACACGAGCGGGCTTTCGGTCACGGTGCGGTTTCTATAATCGTCGTCGCGCGGGCAGGTGACCCTGGTGACCTCGCCCGTGCGGACGACCTGCATCGCAGGCGGCCAACTCCGGAAGCATCCGATCCAAAAGGAAATCCCGACATGAAGAAATCGCTCGTCCTGGCCGGCCTGTTCGCCGCCGTCGCCTTGTCCGCCTGCGGCCGCAACGAGACCCCGGCCCCGGCGCCGGCCCCCGCCGCCAGCACGCCGGTTCCCGCCCCTGCACCGATGCCGGCACCCGCGCCGGCCGAGCCGCCGGCGGCTGCTCCCGCCGCCCCGGCCAGCGGCGACGCGTCCAGCGCGCCGTCCGCCATGCCGTCCACCACCGCTCCGGCTACCCCGGCCCCGGCGGCTACCCCGGCCCCGGCGGCCACCCCGGCGCCCGCCCCGGCCCGTTGATCGAACGGACCTCCATGAAAAGCCGCCTGAGGGCGGCTTTTCTCTTGGTCGCGTGCGCAATGGATGAGCTGGTCAGCGGAATGTCACTCCGCTGGACCAAGCCCATCTAGCATGCGCGCCCATGCAAACCGATTCCGCCTCCAGCTTCCGTCCCGCGCCCACCTCCACGCCGTCTTCGCGGCCCGGGTCAAGCGCGGCCGGCAGAACGCCCGCCATGCCGCTGAGGCCCGGCCAGCAGACCGTCACGATGCCCGCGCGAACACGGCTGGTGTTCTCCCGTGTGCAGGCGCCGGGGCATGCAGGGCCGGCGCTGCCTCCCAACCTCCGGGATGTCCTGGCGCAATTGTTCCCCGCGACCGCGCCCGCAGCGGCCGGCCCTGTCCAGTTCCCCCGGGTGGATCGCCTGCTGCGCAAGCACCTTCGCGCCGCCGATCTGCGCGCGGTCCTGCCTTCCCTGCTGGCTGCGCTCGAAGACTCTTGCGGCCGCTATCTGGCCATGGACGGCCTGGCACCGCGCGGCTATGCCCTCCAAGTCGCCTCCCACGTGCTCCATGTGGTGATGACCGTCGCGAACCTCCAGTTCTCGTCCCGCCTTCTGGAGGTCTGTCGCGAGATCCTGCTGGACCGCGTCGTCCGTCCAGATCGCCCGGGCCATGAGCAAGCCTCGGGTTTCATGCGTGTGGTTGCGCTGTCGGCCCTGAGTGCCATGGCGGATCGAGAGGTCAGTGTGGCGCGATTCGTGACTTCCGAGTGGCGTCACCGCCTGAGTCAGCAAGACGATCGCCTGAGCGACGCCACACGCATCCACCAGCTCGGCATGGCACTTGCGCTGGACCGCTCGCAAGACCTGGTGCGGCTGGAGCCGCTGCTCGACCGGCTGGGCGAGTCATTCCGCGATCCGCTGGTCCGCCTGGACTTGCACCGTGCATTCGTGCGCGGGGTCTGGTCGGGCGAGTACCTGTCCCGGCTGGCTTTCAGCGACCGGCGGGTTCGGCTCCTGAGCGACACGCTGGGGCAGGTGCTCCCCTCGGGCCACTGGCCGCAGGAGCTGTTGCCGGCAGCGCTCCTCGGCGTGCTGGAGGCCGTGCCGGCTGGTGAAGGGCATCGGCAGCTGCTGGAGCTGGCCACCGAGGTGAGCGCGAGCGACGCCCCGCCCGCGCTGGGCCTGGCTCGGCTGCGCGAAGCCATCCCCCTGGCCCTCGGTGTCCATGGGGCAGAGCGCACACGCAGCCTCGAATGCTTCGAAGGTTCGAGGCTGTTGGAGAACCCGACCCAACGCAGCCATTTCAGCTTTGCGCATCGAGTCGGAGCCGACCCTACTCGAGGAATATTCCCGTTGAGCGACGGGGAGGCCCGTGCGAACCGCCTGCGCGGCCATCTGCGGCTCTACCTGATCAAGCACCGCGTCCTTCCGCCCGGCCTCGAACGGATCGACCGCATGCACGCGCATGCCCCTCAGTTCTGTTCGAGCATCCGTAAGATCGCCGATACCTGCTGGGAAGAGGGGCGCGGTTACCTCATGGGCCAGCCCATTCCAGCGTCGCCCGCCCCGGGTTCCCCCGCCGCGCACTCGGTGATGCCGCCGCGTCCGGACGGAAAGGTCGCAGGGGACTCGTCGCCCGGGCCGACCAAGGGTTGATCGCAGCTTCGGCAGCATTCGTCAGACAGGCGTCACCTCCGCCCTGGCGCGCTGCCTAGCATCCGCCCCGCCAGCCCATCAGCCCAGTGGATGGACTCAACCTACGGGCCCCGGGCCCTCACTCGACATCGTTCATGTTCCCTTTCAGCGCATCCTCAGCCTCAAGCCGCCTTGCTCCCGTCTTCAACAATTCCGCGAAGGAGCGCGAAATGCCTGGCGCCCCCGACCGGATCAGCAGCGACGATCAGCAAGCGCCCATGGCGCCGCCCCTTCCTGTGCGGCGCGTTGCCGTGCTGCCCCCGCAGTCGGGTCAGGCTCGCGGGGATGCCAAAGCAGCTTCGCAGCCGGCGGCCGACCAGATGCGGTGGACGCTGGATACCGCGTGGGCGTTGGCGCAGAAGCTCGGTGGCACCACGCTGCATCCGGAGGCCTGCCAGTTGCTGGGCCGGCTAGCCAGGCTCCGCGTGAACGTGACCGGACTGTTTCCATCGATGATGGAGCACCTGGTCCGCAAGTGCGGCGGCGGAGCGGTTCGGCCTAGTGAATCCATCCGTTTGACGCGCCTCATCTTGCAGGAGGTCTTTCGGGCCGAGCAGGTACGCGATCCGGGAGCGGCCGAGGACCTGCGGGCATCGATGCTGAAGAGCGGCTTCGGCGCATTCGGAAGCCTCGACACAGGGCTGCGCTCCAGGATGCAAGTCGCCCTCATCGCTGCGGTTTCCAAGAGCCTGAAGCCCGATGCCGATGCAGGCAGGTACTGCGATCAACTGCCTGGCGTCTCGCGATGCGATGCCCTTGAACTCCTGGCCCACGGGCTGGGGCAGGCCGATGCCGAATTCGATCCCCACAAGCTCATGTTGTGGCTGGAGCAGGGCCGGGATGGCAAGGGGGGCGGGCGGCTCGCGCTCCTCGACGCATGCCGCTCCTTCATGCGCGCGTACGTGACCGGCCTTGCCAACAACCAGGATCTCGCCACCGGCGAGGGCGTGGACAAGGAGAAGTGGCCGTGCTCGGATGCGCTGTTGGGCCATGCCTTGCAGCGGGTGCTCCATTCGAAAGATTCCACCCCAGCGTCAGTCACCGCCCTGCTGCTCGGGTCCTTGGACGCGATGGCGCAGGAGCACCGGGCTGGCGTACTGCGGACCCTCTACGAGCGTCGGCGCACCCACTTCCCCGATGAACTTGACGCCATCCGGATCGCCCGGTGCGTCCCGCAGGCGCTGGCGCTGCACGGGATCGATACCAGGGATTGCCTGCCTCCGGACGTCGACCTGCGTGATGGAGCCGTGATCCGGTTCCTCGACGCCCACGCGGCCGCCCTCGATCCTCTGGCTCCGCTGTGCTCGGCCGATCACGTTCAGTTCGCCCAGCGGCTGCAGTCGTTCGCCGATTCCATGCTGCTGGCGCACCTGACCGGCCGCAGCCTGTGCGAACGCCTGCAGAACCTGTCCACCCGGCTGGCACCCGCCCATCACCAGGTCGTCGTGGAGCGCCTGCTCGACGGCCTCGGCGAGGCGGGGTCTGGCAAGCCTGCCGCCGGGCGAGCAGCACGGTCTGGCGGACCTTTACGACGAGGTCCTGCGCCAGCGGCGCTCGATGTTCCTGCGCGGGGTGCCATCGGCCGCCGGGGGGCCGGGCGGCACCGCAGCTGCGGCGGGCGCGGCGCCCGTCCTGGCTCTTGCGGCAAGCGTGGACGCTGCCCACGCCGGCAAACCAGCAAAGGACGCGGCCGGACTCGGCCGGGACCTCAGGCGGTGAGCCACCCGGTGCCGGTGGCTTCGTCGGCCACCAGCACGTCGCTGGCCCCGCAGCCCATGGCATCCGCCACGGCCGCCTGCGCCAGCTCGGGCCGGTTGTTCTGCTTGCTCAGGTGCGCCGCCACCACCTGCTGCAGTCCGGTGCTCGCGAGCCAGCGCGCCGCCATGGCGGCGGCGCCGTTGGCCAGGTGGCCGCGGTGGCCGCCGATGCGCCGCTTCAGGAACCACGGGTAAGGTCCCGACGAGAGCAGGTCCTCGTCGTGGTTGCACTCCAGCACCAGGGACCGGCAGCCGGCCAGGTTCTGCAGCACGTCGGCCGTGACGTAGCCGAGGTCGGTCACCACGCCCAGCCGCGTGGCCCCGTCGGTGCAGCGCAGGTGCAGCGGCTCGCGTGCGTCGTGCGGCACGGCAAAGGGGGTGAACTGCAGGGCGCCCAGCTCGATCGGTTCACCGTCTCGCACCAGCCGCAGCAGTCCGTCGAAGTCGGGTTCTTCGATGGCGGCATAGGTGCCGGCGCTCATGTACACCGGGATGCGCTCGCGCAAGGCCACGGCGCGGGCGCAGCCCACGTGGTCGCCGTGCTCGTGCGTGATGAAGATCGCGTCGATCTGGTCCGCCAGCAGCCCCGCGGCGCCCAGGCGCTTGGTGAGGTTGCGGATGCCCAGACCGCAGTCGACCAGCAGGTGGGTGGCGCGGCCGCCGCTGCGCGCCTGCACCAGGGTCGCGTTGCCGCTGCTGCCGCTGGCCAGGCTCTTGAAGCGCAACAAGGCTACTTCAGGTCGTCGGCGATCACCTGGACGATGCGCTGGGCGTTGGCGGACGCCTCGGGCGCGCCTTTCGCATCGAGCACGGAGACCGTGGTGGTGGGGCCTTCGCTGCGCACCGCGATCTGGAACTTCAGCGGATCGCCGCGGCGATCTCCCCGGTTGAACAGGCGGCCGAAGAAGCCGGGTTCCTTGCGATCGGGAGTGGGTTCGACGTAGCGCACGAAGTACAGGCCCTTGCTGCGATCACGGTCCTCGACGGTGAAGCCGGTGCGGTCGAGGGTCAGCCCGACCCGGCGCCAGGCCCGCTCGAAGCCTTCATCCAGGCGAACGACCGGCACATCGTTCGCCCGCTCGATGCGGGCGGCCGGTTGGGCGGGCGCGCTGGCGATCGCGGCCTGGGCCTGTTGCTCGGTCACCCCGAGCTTGACCATCAGGCGCCGCAGCATCTCGTTCTCGAGCTCGGGATCGGCCGGGCGCGGCTGCCAGGTGGTCTGTTCGCTTTCCTTGTCGGTGTAGACCTCGGCCATGCCACGGTGCGAGATGTAGATCTCGGTGCCGCCGCTGGGGGTCCGCTCGAGGCGGGTGCGGAAGCGGTCGCGTTCGGCGGTGGAGTAGGCGCTGTCGAACACGCGCCCGAGCAGGCCACGGACGAAACCCTGCGGGATCTTGGCGCGGTTCTCCGCCCAGTCGGTTTCCATGATGCCGAGGTTGGCCTGCTCCATCGTGAGCGAGAAACCGAGCTGCTGCCAAAACTCACGCAGCGGGCCCCAGAGCTGGTCGGCCGGGCGGTTGACCACCAGCCAGCGCTGGTCGCCGGCGCGCTCGATGCGCACGTCGCCGATGGCCGTGGCGGCGGTGGGGGTGTTGGGCGTGGCCTGGCCAAGCTGGTAGCTGCTGGCCGTGACCGTGCCGCCGGGGGCGACATAGCGCGCATCGCGGTTCAGCTGGGTCAGGTCGGGCGGTACTTCCAGCGAAGGCGCCTTGGAGGCGCTGCGGTAATCGATCCGGCTGGGTTCCATCACCGAGCAGGCGGCAAGCTGGGCGGCGGCGAGCAGCAGGGCCACTCGTGCAAATTGCTTCATCGGTCTTCCTAGGGGAGTCTCGTCGGCGCTGGTCAACGCGTCAGTGCAGCAGGTCGGCGGCACGCAAAGCCGCTTCCACGACGGGCTGGTTGGGGGCCGTGAGCGGCGTGAGGGGCAGGCGCAAGGCGCCTGCGCACAGGCCCATGCGGGCCATGGCCCACTTGACGGGGATCGGGTTGGCTTCGACGAAGAGGGCGCGGTGCACCGGCATCAGCTGGCGCTGGATCTCCATGGCGCGCTCTCGGTCGCCGGCGACGGCGGCCACGCACAACTCGTGCATCAGCCGCGGCGCCACATTGGCCGTGACGCTCACGTTGCCCTGGCCGCCGCACAGCATCAGGGCAACGGCGGTGGGGTCGTCCCCTGAATACACCGAGAAGCCGCGCGGCACGTCGCGGATCAGCCACTGCGCACGCTCGATGTTGCCGGAGGCTTCCTTGATGCCGACGATGCCGGGCACCTGGGTCAGGCGCAGCACGGTGTCGTGGGCCATGTCGGCGACCGTGCGGCCGGGCACGTTGTACAGGACGATGGGCAGGTCGCCGGTGGCTTCGGCGATGGCCTTGAAGTGCAGGTACATCCCCTCCTGGGTGGGCCGGTTGTAGTAGGGCACGACCTGCAGTTGGCAGTCGGCGCCAACCTCGCGCGCATAGCGCGCCAGCGATACCGCCTCAGCCGTGGAGTTGGCGCCGCAGCCGGCCATGATGGGCACGCGGCCGGCGGCATGCTCCACCGACACCCGGATGATCTCGCGGTGTTCTTCGACCGAGACCGTCGGTGACTCGCCGGTGGTGCCCACCACGCCGATGCAGTCGGTGCCTTCGGCGACATGCCAATCGATCAGTTTTCGCAGGCCCGCATAGTCCACGCTGCCGTCGTCATGCAGGGGGGTGGCCAGCGCCACGATGCTGCCGGTAATCGGTGTCATAAGGGGGGGATGTGGAGGGACGTGGGATTCTAACTAGAGCCTGTAGCGCCCGGGCTCGTGCTCAGCCGGTGCGTGCACGGCGGCCAGGCGCTGGACGAAGCGGGCCGGCGCCTCCAGGAAGCCATCCTCGTAGGCCACCACGCGAAGGCAGGCGAAGGCGCGCAGCAGTTCGCCGGGTCGCAGCAGGAAATCGGGCCGCGACGGTCGGCCCACCGTCTCGTTGCCCTGCGCGAAGGTCTCGTACAGCAGCACCCCGCCGGGGGCGACGCTCTCGGCCAGCACCGGCAGCAGCGGGCGCCACAGGTAGTTGGTGACCACCACGGCGTCGAAACGGCGGCCGGGGAAAGGCCAGGGCCCGTTCTCGATGTCGGCGCACACCGCCTCGCCCAGCGGTTGCAAGGCGGCGATGGCCTCGGCGTTGCGGTCGACGCCGCAGACCGCATGGCCCCGGCCGGCGAACCATCGCAGATGGCGCCCGCTGCCGCAGGCGACGTCGAGGACGGTGCCGCCAGCCGGGACGAGAGGGGCCCAGCGCCGGACCCAGTCGGAAACGGGCTCGCTGCCGTGCATCAGTTGAAGCAGGCCCAGATCTGTTCGGAGAGCGTCACCAGCACCTCGGGCCGGTCGTACAGCGCGAACACCAGCAGCAGCACGGCCAAAGCCGCGCCATAGGCCATCCCGCGTCGAACCCAGGCCTGCATGCTCAGGCCCCTTGCGCCACCGGCCGGCGCTGGATCGGCGCCTCGCGAACCGGCAGGTTCACCAGCGCGGCGAACACCCCCAACGCGATGGAGAGATACCAGACGACGTCGTAGCTGCCGGTGCGGTCGTACAGGAAGCCACCCATCCACACGCCCAGGAAGGAGCCGACCTGGTGGCTGAAGAAGACGAAACCGCTGAGCATGGACAGGTGTGCCACGCCGAAGATCTGGGCCACCGCGGCGCTGGTCACCGGCACCGTGGACAGCCACAGCAGGCCCATGACGGCCGAGAACACGTAGACAGACGCCGGCGTGAGCGGCGCGAGCAGGAACAACGCGATGGCGATGGCCCGGCTGAAGTAGATGAAGGCCAGGATCTTGCGCTTGGCCAGCCGCTGGCCCAGGGAGCCGGCGATGTAGGTGCCGAACACGTTGAACAGGCCGATCAGCGCCAGCGCGTAGCTGGCCACCTGCGGCGACAGGCCGTGGTCCTTCAGGTAGCTGGGCATATGCACGCCGATGAACACCACCTGGAAACCGCAGACGAAATAGCCGGCAGTGAGCAACTGGAAACTGGGATAGCGGAACGCCTCCTTCACCGCCTGCCGCACGGTCTGTTCGCGCACCGGCCGCTGGCCGCCGGCAAAGCCGGGTTCGCGCAGGCCGAAGGCCATGGGCGCCACCAGCAGCACCGTCATGGCCAGCAGCAGCAGGGAGGTCTGCCAGCCGGTGGTGCTGATCAGCAGGCCTTCGACCGGCACCATGAAGAACTGTCCGAACGACCCCGCGGCCGCCGCCACCCCCATGGCCCACGAGCGCCGGTGCGCCTCGACCTGCCGCCCGATCACGCCGTAGATCACCGCGAAGGTCGTGCCGGCCTGCGCCATGCCGATCAGCACCCCGGCGGCGATGGTGAATTGCAGTGGCGTGGTGGCCAGCGCCATGCCGGCGAGTCCCGTCGCATAGAACAGCGAGCCGGTGAGGATCACGCGGAACGCGCCGAAGCGGTCGGCCACGATGCCCGCGAAGATGCCCGAGATGCCCCACACCAGGTTCTGGATGGCGATGGCGAACGAGAAGGTTTCCCGCGTCCAGCCCTGGGCCTGCGTGATCGGAAGCAGCCACAGGCCGAAGCCGTGGCGGATGCCCATGGACAGGGTCACGATGGCGGCGGCGCAGATGAGGACCTGCGCCGTGGACAGGCGGGCGGGAGGTGCTGACATGCGGCTGAATGTAGCGAAAGCCGAAGTCCCGCGTCCGCCGAGGCGTTGCGCCCCGCCTGGCATCTGTGGATGCATCCAGTGCTTGGGTGGCCTGTGTCTACAATCGCCGCTCCCATGGCCAGCAAACCGACCCCCGCCTATTCCGAAGAGTCGATCCGTGTGCTCAAGGGCCTCGAGCCCGTGAAGCAGCGGCCCGGCATGTACACCCGCACCGACAACCCGCTGCACATCATCCAGGAGGTCCTGGACAACGCGGCGGACGAGGCGCTGGCCGGGCATGGCAAGCGCATCCGGGTCACGCTGCATGCCGACGGCTCGGTCAGCGTCGAGGACGATGGGCGCGGCATTCCCTTCGGCCTGCACCCCGAAGAAAAGGCGCCGGTCATCGAGCTGGTCTTCACCCGCCTGCACGCGGGCGGCAAGTTCGACAAGGGCAAGGGCGGGGCCTACAGCTTCTCGGGCGGCCTGCACGGCGTGGGCGTCTCGGTCACCAACGCGCTGGCGCGCCGCCTCGAGGTGGTCTCGCACCGGGAAGGGCAGGTCGCGCGGCTGGTGTTCCAGGACGGCGACGTCACCGAGCCGCTGCAGCTGCGCAAGGCCCAGGAGGGCGACCGCCGCCAAGGCACCGCGGTGCGCGTCTGGCCCGACGCCAAGTATTTCGAATCGTCCCAGCTGCCCTTGGCCGAGTTGTCGCACCTGCTGCGCAGCAAGGCGGTGCTCATGCCCGGCGTGGCGGTCTACCTGGTCAACGAAAAGACCCGCGAGACCCAGAGCTGGCAGTACAAGGGCGGCCTGCGCGACTACCTGATGCAGACGCTCGGCGGCGACCCGGTCATCCCGCTGTTCGACGGCGAAGGGTACGCGGACAGCAACGAGACCTTCGCCGAAGGGGAGGGCGCCCAGTGGTGCGTGGCCTTCACCGAAGAGGGCCAGCCGGTGCGCGAGAGCTACGTCAACCTGATCCCCACCAGCGCCGGGGGCACGCACGACAGCGGCCTGCGCGATGGCTTGTTCAACGCCGTGAAGAGCTTCATCGAGCTGCATTCGCTGCTGCCCAAGGGTGTGAAGCTGCTGCCCGAGGACGTGTTCGCCCGCGCCTCCTACGTGCTGTCGGCCAAGGTGCTCGATCCACAGTTCCAGGGGCAGATCAAGGAGCGCCTCAACTCGCGCGACGCGGTCCGGCTGGTCTCCAGCTTCGTGCGTCCGGCGCTCGAACTTTGGCTGAATCAGCACGTCGACTACGGCAAGAAGCTCGCCGAGCTGGCCATCAAGGCCGCGCAGACGCGGCAGCGGGCCAGCCAGAAGGTGGAAAAGCGCAAGGGCTCGGGCGTGGCCGTGCTGCCGGGCAAGCTCACCGACTGCGAGAGCCGCGACATCACGCACAACGAAGTCTTCCTGGTCGAGGGCGATTCGGCCGGCGGCAGCGCCAAGATGGGCCGCGACAAGGAATGCCAGGCGGTGCTGCCGCTGCGCGGCAAGGTGCTCAACACCTGGGAGGTCGAGCGTGACCGGCTGTTCGCCAACACCGAGATCCACGACATCGCGGTGGCCATCGGGGTCGATCCGCACGGCCCCAACGACACCCCTGACCTGAGCGGCCTGCGCTACGGCAAGGTCTGCATCCTGTCCGACGCCGACGTCGACGGCTCGCACATCCAGGTCTTGCTGCTCACGCTTTTTTTCCGCCACTTCCCCAAGCTGATCGAGACCGGCAACGTCTACGTGGCCCGGCCGCCGCTGTTCCGCGTGGATGCGCCGGCACGGGGCAAGAAGCCGGCTTCCAAGAGCTACGCGCTCGACGAGGGCGAACTCACCGCCATCCTCGACAAGTTGCGCAAGGAAGGCGTGCGCGAGGGCAGCTGGACCATCAGCCGCTTCAAGGGCCTGGGCGAGATGAGCGCCGAGCAGCTGTGGGAGACCACGCTGAATCCGGATACGCGCCGGCTGCTGCCGGTGAAGCTGGGGAAGTTCGATTTCGCGGGCACGGTCAGCCTGATCACCAAGCTGATGGGGAAGGGTGAGGCCGCGGCGCGTCGTGAGCTGATGGAGCTGCACGGCGACGAGGTGGACATCGACGTATGAACCAAGAGGCTTTCACAAGCTCGGACCGGCCGCGGTTGACACCGTTCGCCCTGAGCCTGTCGAAGGGCCCCCGCCTCCATCCGTTCGCCCTGAGCTTGTCGAAGGGTTTGAAGCCGTTCACCCTGAGCCAGAAGCCGTTCACCCTGAGCCAGAAGCCGTTCACCCTGAGCCAGAAGCCGTTCACCCTGAGCCAGAAGCCGCTCGCCCTGAGCCAGAAGCCGTTCGCCCTGAGCCTGAAGCCGTTCGCCCTGAGCCTGTCGAAGGGCGCTGGAAGCGGTCCTGCCGGAGGAGATGTCTTCGCATCAGCTCTTGTAGCGGTCGTGGCTTGCCGGGATTTCGCCCCGGCGGGCGAGTCCCTTTCTTTGTCCCGCCAAAGAAAGGAACCAAAGAAAAGCGACCCCACTGTCTGCGTCCCTCGCCGCCCTGCGGGCGCCGAGGGCAACCTGCGGTGCTCGGGCGGCGGGGGAAGCGCAGAAACTCGCCCCTGCGGGGCTCAGAGATCTGCGCTTCTTTTCCCCCACCGCCCTGCGCTCCTCGGCGCAGCCACAGGGGATTTTCTTCACGGGCCATCGCTGCGCTCGGCCTTGGGGAAAGGGCCCGCCTCGTCCTGGTGGGGGCTCGCCGTGGTGGCGCTGTTCGCACTCGCGGCTTCGCTACCGGCCCACGCCGACCTATGGGGCTACATCGACGACCGCGGCGTCGCGCACCTGGCGCCGGAGAAAATCGACGCCCGCTATCAGCTGTTCTTCCGCGGCGACCGCAGCTTCGACACGCGTGAACTCACGCCAGCCGAACCGGCGGGATCCGACGACGAAGACGGGGCCGCTCCCGATCCGCTTCCGCGCAGGCTGCAGGCCTTCTTCGACACCTCGCCCGCCTACCTCGGCGTGCGCCCGCTGTTGCGGGAGACCGCCCAGCAGCACCGCATCGACTACGAACTGCTCAAGGCGCTGATCGTCACCGAGTCCGGGTTCGATCCGCGCGCCATCTCGCCCAAGGGCGCGGTCGGCCTGATGCAGGTCATGCCCGCCACCGCCGAACGCTGGGGCCTGAAGGGCGATGCGCGGCGGCCGGTGCCCGAGCTGCTGACCGAAGCCCGCACCAACCTGCGCATCGGCGCGCGTTACCTGCGCCACCTGATCGACCTCTTCCCCGGCCGGCTGGACCTCGCCCTGGCGGCCTACAACGCCGGGGAGGGCGCCGTGCAGCGCGCCGGCAACCGTATTCCCGACTACCGTGAGACGCAGGCCTACGTGCGCAACGTCCTGCAGATCTACCACGGCCTCAAGCCGCCCGCGCCGCGCATGCAGGCCCGCGCACCGCAGCGTGTGCGCGTGGAAATGCCGGCGCCGCCGCCCATGCTGCGCGGCGGTGCCATCGGCCGCGGCAACATGCCGGCCGGCCTGCACGCGGCCCTGCCGAATCCTTCCGACACGACTCCCGACTAGAGCACCGCAGCTTCCGAACATGGATCAGGACCTCTTCACCGTGGCCGCCGAAGGCGGTGGCGACGATGACACCGAACTCGACCTGGGCACCTATGCCCAGCGCGCCTACCTCGAATACGCCCTCAGCGTCGTCAAGGGCCGGGCGCTGCCCGACGTCTGCGACGGCCAGAAGCCGGTGCAGCGCCGTATCCTGTACTCGATGTCCCGCATGGGCCTGGGCTTCAATGGCGCGGCGGGAGCCAAGCCGGTCAAGAGCGCCCGCGTGGTCGGTGACGTGCTCGGCCGCTTCCACCCGCACGGCGACCAGGCCGCCTACGACGCGCTGGTGCGCATGGCGCAGGATTTCTCGCAGCGCTACCCGCTGATCGACGGCCAGGGCAACTTCGGCAGCCGCGACGGCGACGGCGCCGCTGCCATGCGCTACACCGAGGCGCGGCTGGCCCGCATCACCGGCTTGCTGCTGGACGAGATCGACGAAGGCACGGTCGACTTCATCCCCAACTACGACGGCAGCACCCAGGAGCCCACCCAGCTGCCCGCGCGCCTGCCCTTCGCACTGCTCAACGGCGCCAGCGGCATCGCCGTGGGACTGGCCACCGAGATCCCCAGCCACAACCTGCGCGAAGTGGCCGATGCCTGCGTCGCCCTGATCAAGGACCCCAAGCTGGCCGACGAGGCCCTGCTGGCGCTGCTGCCCGGCCCCGACTATCCCGGCGGCGGCCAGGTGATCAGCGCCGCCGGCGACATCGCCGAGGCCTACCGCACCGGCCGCGGCTCGCTGAAGGTGCGGGCGCGCTGGAAGATCGAGGAGCTCGCGCGCGGCCAGTGGCAGCTGGTGGTGCACGAGCTGCCGCCCGGCGTGAGCGCGCAGCGCGTGCTCGAGGAAATCGAGGAACTCACCAACCCCAAGGTCAAGGCCGGCAAGAAGGCGCTGACCCAGGACCAGATGCAGCTCAAGCAGGCGGTGCTGTCGGTGCTGGACACGGTGCGCGACGAGAGCAGCAAGGACGCGCCGGTGCGCATCGTGTTCGAGCCCAAGACCAGCCGCATCGAGCAGGCCGAGCTCATCACCACGTTGCTGGCCCAGACCAGCCTGGAGACCTCGGCGCCGATCAACCTCACCATGGTCGGCCTGGACGGCAAGCCGGTGCAGAAGTCGCTGCGCCAGATGCTCACCGAGTGGATCGCCTTCCGCCAGCGCACGGTGGAGCGGCGCTCGCGGCACCGCCTGGACAAGGTGCTCGACCGTATCCACATCCTCGAGGGCCGGCAGATCGTCCTGCTGAACATCGACGAGGTGATCGCCATCATCCGCGCCAGCGACGAGCCCAAGCAGGCGCTGATCGACCGCTTCTCGCTCAGCGAGCGGCAGGCCGAGGACATCCTCGAGATCCGCCTGCGGCAACTGGCGCGGCTCGAAGCCATCCGCATCGAGCAGGAGCTGGCGCAGCTGCGCGAAGAGCAGAAGAAGCTCGAGGAGATCCTGGGCAGCCCTGCCGCGCTGCGGCGCCTGATGGTCAAGGAGATCGAAGCCGACGCCAAGCTGTTCGCCGATGCGCGCCGCACGCTGATCCAGGCCGAGCGCCGGGCGGTGACCGAGGTGCGGGTGCTCGACGAGCCGGTGACGGTGGTCGTCTCGCAAAAGGGCTGGCTGCGCGCCCGCCAGGGTCACGGCCACGAGCCGGGGAGCTTCTCGTTCAAGTCGGGCGACGGTTTGTACGACACCTTCGAATGCCGCACGATCGACACCTTGCTGGCCTTCGGCAGCAACGGTCGCATCTATTCGATTCCGGTGGCCACGCTGCCGGGCGCGCGCGGCGACGGGCAGCCGGTCACCAGCTACATCGACCTGGAGACCGGCACGCATGTCGTGCACTACTTCGCCGGAGCGCCGGGCGCCTGGCTGCTGCTGTCCAACTCGGGCGGCTACGGCTTCCTGGCGACGGTGGAGAACATGATGTCGCGCCAGCGCGGCGGAAAGTCCTTCATCAGCTGCGGGCCGGGCGAGAGCATCTGCCGTCCTTCGGCGGCGAACGTGCCGCCACCTGGCGGGGGTACCGCCGCCAACGGCTACCACCTGCCGGCCACGCACGTGTGCTGCGCCTCCACGGGCGGCCGCATCCTGACCTTCGAGATCGGCGAACTCAAGGCGCAGGCCAACGGCGGGCGTGGGCTGCTGCTGATCGACCTGGACGCCAAGGACACGCTGGCGGGTGCGGCGGCCTACACCCGCAGCGTTCGCATCCGCGGCATCGGCCGCGGTGGCAAGGAGCGTGACGAGGTGCTGGAGATCCGTTCATTGAACAACGCCAAGGCCGGCCGTGGCCGCAAGGGCAAGGCCGCCGACCTGGGCTTCAAGCCGGCGTCGATCGAACGGGTGGAGTGACGGCACTCAGGGTGAGCGAACGGGCGATCCCTCGTTCGGCCCCCCTTGCTCGGGCTCGGCGTTCGCCACGCGCGCCTGCGCTTCCCGCTCCTGCGCCTTGACTTCCTGCACCACGGCTTCACGGTCGGACCGTCGGCGCGCGGCTTTCTCCTGCGGTGACGAGCGCGAGCCATGGTCATTGGCGTAGGCCTTGGTGAACTCGGCTCCGAACAGGAAGATGAGAGAGGCGTAGTACACCCACGCCAGCAGCACCACCAACGCGCCAGCGGCCTGGAAGGTCTCGGTCACGCCGCTGCGGCCCAGGTACAGGCTGATCGCGAACTTGCCCAGCTCGAACAGGACGGCGGTCACCAGGCTGCCGACCCACACGTCTTTCAAAGCAATGGGCGTGCTGGGCAAGACCTTGAAGATCATCGCGAACAGCACGGTGAAGATGCCCAGCGACACCAGTGCGTTGATGGTCCACAGCAGCTTCTCCCAGCCCGGCAACAGGCCGCCGGCCCAGCTGTTGAGGGCGGCCACCCCGGCGCTCACGACCAGCGAGACCATCATCAGGAAGGCCACGCCGACGATCAGCCCGAAGGACAGCAGCCGCGCGCGCACGATGCCCCAGATGCCCGCCGGCTTCTCGCGCTCGGGCACCTTCCAGATGCGGTCCAGCGAGCTTTGCAGTTCCGCGAACACGGTGGTCGCGCCCACCAGCAGCACGACGAAGCCGATCGCGGCCGCTAGCCCGCTGGATCCGCTTTCGTTGGTGCGGGCCAGCAGCACCTGCACGAACTCCGCGCCCTGCCGGCCCACCAGGTCGTCGATCTGGCTCACGATCTCGCCCTGCACGGCCTCGCGCCCGAACAGCGCGCCGGCCACCGCGATCACGATCAGCAGCAGCGGCGCCAGCGAAAAAACGGTGTAGTAGGAGATCGCCGCGCTCATGCTGAACGCGTAGTCATTGCTCCACTCGGTGGCCGCTTTCGTGAACAGTCGCAACACGCGCCGGGGGGTCAGCATGTGCAGCAATTTACGCTGCGCCGCGCCGGCGGTGGGCTACTCGCAACAGTCCTGTAACGCCAGCGCGACCGGCGGACGGGCACGGCAGAATGCCACCCCTCGACGTCCAACCTCATCACTGACCGCGTCCATGCCCTTGTTCAAGAACCTCATCGCCTATCGCATCGCACCCGAATGGACGGCTCCGCCGCTCGATCAGCTCGAAGCGGAGATGCAGCGCCTGGCTTTCCAGCCCTGCGGCGCCACCCAGGAGTTGTCGGTCGGCTGGCTGCCCCCGCGCGGCGAGGACCACGGCGCGATGGTGGAGAACGTGGGCGGCCACTGGATCATGCAGCTGGGGATCGAGCGCAAGGCGGTCCCTGGCGGCGCGGTGCGCCAGGAGCTGGAGGCCCGCTGCAAGGCCATCGAGGCCAGCCAGGGCCGCAAGCCGGGGCGCAAGGAAAAGGCCGAGCTGAAGGAGGAGATCATCCACACCTTCCTGCCGCGCGCCTTCAGCAAGCGTTCGTCGCACCGCATCTGGGTCGACGTCGAGCGCGGCCTGTTGCTGGTGGGGGCGGGCAGCACCCGAGCCGCCGAGGCGGTGCTCAAGCCGCTGGGCGACCTGATGGCCGACCTGCGGCATGTGCTGTCGCTGTCGCTCCTGTCGACCGCCACCTCGCCGGCCGTCGCGATGGCGCACTGGCTCACCAGCCGCGAGGCGCCGGCCGGCTTCACGGTCGATCGCGACCTCGAGTTGAAGAACACCGGCGAGGAGCGCTCGGTCGTGCGTTACGCCCGCCACACGCTGGAGCTCGATGAGATCGGGCAGCACATTCAGGAGGGCAAGCTGCCGACCCAGCTGGCCATGACCTGGGAGGGCAAGGTCTCCTTCGTGCTCACCGAGGCGCTGGTGCTCAAGAAGATCGAGCTGATCGACGTGGACAAGAACCTGGGCAAGGACAACGGGTTCGATGCCGACGCCACCATCGCCACGGCGGAGCTGTCCGAGCTGCTGCCGCAGTTGTTGCTGGCGCTGGGCGGCGAGCAGGCCTTCGGGGTGCCGTCCGCGCCTGCACCGGGCGCGGTGACGCCGAGCGAGGAGACGGCCGACGCCGACTTCTGAAGCCGCGCACCCGCCGGGGTCACGGCGGAGGTGCCGGCTCGAGCGTTCACAATCTCCGTCTTTCGCGCCTCTCGAGAACGCCATGCCTCTTTCCTTCGCCTCCCGGCTCGACAAGGTCGAGACCTCCGCCATCCGTGAACTGTTCAAGCTGCTGGGCAAGCCCGGCATCATCAGCTTTGCCGGCGGTTTTCCCGATGCCGCGATGTTCGACGTGCAGGGGCTGCGCGAGGCGAGCCAGCAGGCCCTGGCCGAGCAGCCGGGCGCGGCGCTGCAATACGGCGCGACCGAAGGCTTCGATCCGCTGCGCGAGGAGCTGGCGGCGTTCATGCGCGCCAAGGGCGTGGCCGGTGTCGATGCCCAGGGACTGATCGTCACCACCGGCAGCCAGCAGGCGCTGGACCTGCTGGGCAAGACGCTGGTGGACCCGGGCGACCGCGTCATCGTCGAAGGCCCCACCTTCCTGGCCACGATCCAGTGCTTCCGGCTGTACGGGGCCGACGTGGTCAGCGCTCCCATCGATGGGGATGGCGTGCAGGTGGATCGGCTGGAGCAGCTGGTGATCGAGCAGCGGCCCAAGTTCATCTACCTGATCCCCACCTTCGGCAATCCCAGCGGTGCCTTGCTGAGCCTGGAGCGCCGCCGCCGCGTCCTGGAGCTGGCCGTGAAGCACCAGGTGGCGGTGGTGGAGGACGACCCCTATGGCGACCTGTACTTCGGCGCGGCTCCGCCTCCCAGCCTGCTGGCGCTGTCCAGCGAGGTGCCCGGCAGCCGCGAACTCCTCGCCCACTGCGGCAGCCTGAGCAAGGTGCTCAGCCCCGGCCTGCGGGTGGGCTGGCTGGTGGCGCCGCCAGAGCTGTTGTCGCGCGCGACCATGTGCAAGCAGTTCAGTGATGCCCATACCAGCACCTTCGCCCAGGCCACTGCCGCGCAGTACCTGAGGTCAGGCCGCATGCCGGCGACGCTGGCGACCGTGCGCCAGGTCTACGCCCGCCGTGCCGCGGCCATGGGCGCGGCCCTGCAGCGCGAGCTGGGCGACGCCATCAGCTTCACCCAGCCGCAGGGCGGCCTGTTTTTCTGGGCCCGGCTCACCGGCGCCGGTGGCCGGTTGCGCGATGCCGGCGAGTTCGCCCGTCGCGCGGTGGAGCAAGGCGTGGCCTTCGTGCCGGGTGCGCCGTTCTTCGCGACCGAACCCGACCAGTCGTCCTTCCGCCTGAGCTTTGCCACGGCCGACGAGGACAAGATCGAGGAAGGCGTGCGCCGCCTGGCGCGTGCGCTCGACTGAAGCTTTTCAGTTCTCCATGATGCTGCGCATCACCCGCGATGCATGAAAGCAGACCCTGCGATCGCAGGCCACCGCGGAACCGGCTTGGCCGGGCCGCTGGTGGCGCCCCTAGAGGGGAGGCGCCGAAGGCGCTTCGGGGTGGATCAGCTTTTCACCCAGGTGAAGACCCGCACCGGCGGGACGTTCACCATCTCCCATTCCTTGACCGGCTCACCCAGGTGCGGCGTGAGAAAGCCCGCGACGTGCGCGCGCACCTGGTAGGCTACGAAGCGGCCGCCGGGGCGCAGCACCTGCGCGATCAGCGTGGCGATGCGCTCGGACACCTCGCGCGGCATGGTCGAGAACGGAATGCCCGACACGATCGCATCGGGCGCGGGCAGCCGGCGCGACTGGAGCAACTCGGCGAGCCGCTCGGCGCTGGCCAGCTCGAGCGTCACGCGCGGATCGTGCAGGGTGCGGCTGAGGTGTTCATGGAAGCGCTCGTCCAGTTCGATGGCGAGCAACCTGCCCGAACCGGGCAGGGCTTTCAACAGCGCGGCCGTGGTGCCGCCGGTGCCGGGGCCGAGTTCGACCACGCAGCGCGCCTCGGCGACGCGGGCGTTGCGCACCAGGCGCTGTTCCAGCCGCGATGAACTCGGCACCACCGATCCGACCTGGGCCGGGTTCCGAACGAATCCCTTGAGGAACTCGGCGCTTCCGCGCAGAGGGGACATGGGAATCGCTCTGGCTCCGACACGGGCTTGGGCACCGGTACGGGCACCTGGATGTTCATTCATGGGCATGGATGAGGATTTTTGGGTGATGTGGTCGATTCTGGGGTGGGCCCCTGGAGCCGGAGTGTCGGACACTTTCGCCTCACCCGGTGTGGGGGCTTGCCTGAACGTTCGCAGGACGCCCGCCGGTCCCTGCGCAAGAAGGCCCGGTGATCGGGCGGTGGCTGGGCCACCACCCGATCACCGGGCCAGGTCAGCGGGCGCCTTCAGGACGACGCCCTTGTGCCGGTGAATTTACTGGACCGTGAAGTCACCCGTGGACGATTGCACGACCCAGCGGCCACCCGTGTAGACCAGGGTGAGGCTCTCGCCGGTGTTGCCGACGATGCCGCCGGTCGAACCCACCGTGGTGCCGGACAGGCTCAGCTGCAGCTGGCTCGGGCCCGCGGCCAGGTTCTGGCCGACCACCATCGCATTGCCGTAGTCGGAGACCGCGGCGAAGCGGGTGTTGCCCGTGATGCCGGCGACCGGTGCGAAGGCTCCACCGGCCGTCCGGAGCACGACGCCCGAGTTGGTCGAGATGGCGATATCGCTGCCGTCGGCCGAGACGCTGATGTGGTTCACATCCGCGACACCGGGCACGGCGGTGAATGCGCCACCGGCGGTCGAGATTGCCGTGACGCCACCTTCTTCGCCGACCACGATGGTCTGGCCGTCAGCCGACATGGCAACCCGGTACCAGTCGCCGCTGGCCGACAGGCCCGCGACCTGTGTCCAGGTGGCACCGGCGTTGTCGGAGCGGTAGACGCCGTTGCTCTTGGAAACGGCGACCAGGATCTGGCCGTTGGCGGAGCTGTCGATGCCCTGCCAGGTGGCGCCGGCAGGCAGGCCACTGGCGCCGGCCGGGGCAGCGAAGTTGGCGCCGCTGTCGGACGACAGCACCAGCGCGCCGTCGATGGAGACGGCGGCCATGAGCGTGCCGTCCGCGGACGTCGTCGCTCCCAGGTAGATCGGGCCCGCGCTGCCTGTAGCCACACTCCAGGTCTGGCCGGCGTTGTGGCTCACATGGATACCGGCGTTGGCCGCGACCGCGATCATGTGCTGGCCATCGGGGGAGACGTCCACCGCGGACCAGGCCGTGCCGCCCGCGATCGGGTTGACCCCGGCGTCCCAGGTCGCGCCGCCATCGCGCGACACACGCAGTTCGCCGTTGCCGAGACCACCACCGCCTCCAGCGTCGTTCACGAACTGGTTGGACACCGCCAGGATCACCTGCCCGTTGGCCGAGGTGTCGCCGTACCACCAGCGAGCGGTCGGGCTTGCCGCGATGGCGGTCAGGGCCGAGCCGAGCGTGCGATCACCGACCAGGCCGGTGGTGTCGATGAACTGGCCGGCGTTCTGCACGACACGCCAGTCGTTCGCACCCTGGGCGGTGATGCTCACGGTGTTCCCTTCGGCCGGGGCGGCCGGCAGGATCAGGTCCACCGTGCCCGGCGAAGTGGCGGCGACGATGTAGGAGCCGTTGGCTTCCATCTGCTGCGACAGCGTGGTGACGGTGGTCACGCCCGGAGCGGGCGCGGGGGCGGGAGCCGGTGCGGGTGCGGGTGCGGGGGCTGGCCCTGGGGCAGGAGCCGGTCCGGGCGCAGGAGCCGGGGCCGGGGCCGGCGGGTCGATCTGCACGACGTCGTCGCCGCCGCCACCACCGCAGGCGGTCAGCACGGCCGCAGTGGACAGGACGAGGAGTGGATGACGGAACAGTCGCGTGACATCTGCCAGCGTCTTCTTCGGCAGGGTTGCTTCAATGGCGGCTTGAACCGGCGAGGGGTTGATCGGGATGGGCATGTGGTCGGTCTCCAGGGTTGCGATCGGTTGATCCGTGTTGCGGACCGTCACCATGCTGCCGAGCCAACCCGCGTGATGCCCTTCACGAGAAGAGCATGCGGGTGTAGGAAAACCGGCCGTGCTCGGATCAGCCTGTGCCCACTGCGCGACCGTGGTTCTGTAACGGCTCGGCGCTGTGCTTGATGTGCCCGGCAATGGCGCTAAATTGCCTGGCATGGACGACCTCACCCACGTCGTATGCCCCCACTGCCAGACCCTCAACCGCGTGCGCACGGCGCAGCTCGGCAGCGCCCCGGATTGCGGCCGTTGCAAGCAGGCCCTCTTCACCGCGCGTCCCGTGGAGCTCGACGCGCAGGGCTTCGATCGCACGACCGGGCGAGGTGAGTTGCCGGTACTCGTTGATTTCTGGGCTCCGTGGTGCGGACCGTGCCGCGCGATGGCCCCGGCTTATGAGCAGGCCGCTGGCCTGCTGGAGCCGCAGGTGCGCGTGGCCAAGGTCAACACCGAAGACCAGCCGGAGCTGGCCGGTCGCTTCAATATCCGGAGCATTCCGACCCTGGCCCTGTTCGTCGGCGGCCGCGAAGTCGCGCGGCAGCCGGGTGCGTTGACGCGCGCGGGCGACATCGTGGCCTGGACTCGGGCCCAGCTGCCCGCGAGGGCCTAGCCAGCGACGGCAGCCCAGCCATAATTCCTCGCATGAGCCTGCTCAAACGCCTCTTCGGTGACAAGCCCGCGCCGCCGCCGCCCTCGGTGTCCCGGTTCGAGGACAGCGAGGAGTCCTCCACCAACTCACGCAGCGTCCCGCGGCGCGAGGTGGTCCACGTGGTGCTGCGCGACACCATGCGGCGGCACGGCATTCCCACCGAGTGGATCGAGTGCCGCACGCTCAGCCTGGTGCAGTCGAGCCGCAGCACCGGCACTTATGTGACCTTCATCGTGCGGGGCGGGCAGGACCGCCTGCTGGCCTACGTGCCGGCCTTCCAGGCGAGTTTCAAGCAGGCGCTCGAGCGCTTCGATCCGCGTTCGACGGACTGGCTGCGCGGCGTGGCCTGGCAGTTCGAATGCGATGAGCCGTCCGGCCAGGTGGCCATGCCCGATGCCGCGGCGTGGCGCGAAGGACAAGGCGGCGCGCCGGTGGCCGCGACCGGCATCGCCGCCGCGACCACGACGCTCGCCGCGGTGGCAGCCGAAGGGGACCTGGGCACCGCGGCAGACGACGACGACCTGGCCTCGGACCTGAAGGCGCTGTTCGCAATCCGCGACGCGGCGCTCAGTGACAGGAAAAGCTCCGAAGACGACTTCAAGCCCACCGAGACGGGCGGCCTCTGATCGGGCCCTGCCTCGAGCGGGGTCATCACGGCTTGGGGATGCGCAGGGTCTTGCTGATCATCAGGCTGCCCGACAGCGCGAACAGCAGCGCCAGGGGATGAAGCTGCCAGCCCAGCTGCCAGGTGCCCCCCCAGATCTGCTCGCCGATCCGGCCCTGCCAGGCCAGCAGGGCCAGCAGCGCCGTCAGCACGACGCTGGTCGGGATGGGAGTGCCCTCGAAGTGGCTCACCTTGGCCGCGCCGGCGCTCAGGCTTTCGGCCGTGACGTTGTAGCGCGCCAGGCGGCTCACCCCGCAGCAGACGAAGTAGATCAGCGCCACGACATCCCAGCCGCCGCGCAAGCCCGCCGCGAAGCCCAAGGCAGCCGGCAGCACGCCGAAGGAAATGATGTCGGCCAGCGAATCGAGTTCGCGGCCCAGCGGCGAGTGCTGCTGGCGCGCGCGCGCGATGCGCCCGTCCAGCACGTCCAGCACCAGCGCCGCCGGTGCCAGCGCGGCCGCGACCAGGAAGTGCGAGAGCTGGCCACTGGCCATGTAGCTCAGCGCGAGCAGCACGGCGCCCATGCCGCAAGCGGCGTTCCCCAACGTGAAGAAGTCCGCCAGGTGGAACTCGCGCAGCATCGAGAAGTGCCGCGGGTGAGTCGGGCGCGGTTGCGACGGTTCGGGTGCGGACGGGCCGGAAGATGCCATGCGACGACCATAGGCACGCGCCGTCGCGCCCGAGGTCGGAGGCGGGCCGGCCATGCTGTCGTCCCGCGCCGACGCGCGCCGCCGCCAGCACGGGCCGTTGCTATAGTGCGCGCCCAATGAGCGAACCCTTTGGACACGAGCGGCGCCAGCTGCTGCGGCTGGCCGCCGCGATGGCTGCGGGCAGCTGGCTGCCGCGCGGCGCGCATGCAAGTCCCGGCTGGGGCTTCGATCCCTTCGGCATCGGCGTGGCCAGCGGCGCGCCCAGGCCCGATTCGGTGGTGTTGTGGACCCGCCTGCTGGCACCGGGCTGGTTCGATTCGATCGGCGAAGACCCGGTGCCGGTGCGTTGGGAAGTGGCGCATGACGAAGCCTTCAGCCGCGTCGCCCGGCGCGGCAGTACGCTGGCCATGCCGGCGCTGGCCCACAGCGTCCACGCCGAGGTCGCGGGGCTGGAGCCGGACCGGTGGTACTTCTATCGCTTCATCGCCGGGGGTCAGGTGAGCACCGTCGGGCGCACCCGCACGCTGCCAGCGCCGGGGGCGCCGGTGAACCGGCTGCGCCTGGCGTATGCGTCGTGCCAGCGCTGGGACCACGGCTACTACGGCGCCTACCGCCACATGCGCGAGGAACAGCCCGACCTGGTGCTGTTCCTGGGCGACTACATCTACGAATACCCCACGGCCTTCGGTGCGGTGCGCAGCCACCCCAGCGTGACCGTGGTGCGCACGCTGGCCGAATACCGCGAACGCCACGCACTCCACCGCAGTGACGCGGCGCTGCAGGCCATGCACGCGAGTTGTCCCTGGCTGCTGACCTGGGACGATCACGAGGTGCAGAACGATTACGCAGGGCTCATTCCCGGCGACTCGCGGCCGCTGGGCTTCAACCAGGTGCAGGAGTTCATGGTCCGCCGAAACGCGGCCTACCAGGCCTGGTACGAGCACATGCCGGTGCGTGTCTCGACGCTGTCGCGTGCCAGTTCAGGTGCGCTCGAAGTGCAGGTACACGGCCGCTGGCGCTTCGGTGCACTGGCCGACCTGGTGCTGCTGGATGGACGGCAGTGGCGTGACGTGCAGGCCTGCCGCAGCAGCCACGGGGCAGGCAGCCTCATCGATCCCGGCTCCTGCGCGGCGCTGCACGACCCCTCGCGCACCCTGCTGGGCGCCGCGCAGGAGCAGTGGGTGGACGCCACGCTGGCCGACGCCAAGGGCCTGTGGACCGTGGTGGGCCAGCAGGGCTTGTTCGGCAAGCGCGACAACCTGCCGGGCCCCGGCGAACGGCTTTACAACGACGGCTGGGATGGCTATCCGGCGGCACGCGGCCGCATGCTCGACGGACTGCGCCGACACGCCGTGTCCAACCCGGTGTTCCTGGGCGGAGACGTGCACGAGAACTGGGTCGGCCACATCAAGGCCGACTACGAACGTCCCGACAGCGCGAACGTCGGGGTCGAGTTCTGCGGCACCAGCATCACCTCTCGCGCGCGCGGCGCCGACCGCGTGGCCCAGCGGCTGGCCGAGAACCCGCACTTCGTGTTTGCCGACGGGTATCGCCGGGGCTACGGCGTATGCGACTTCACGCCGGGAGGGCTCACCACGCGCCTGCGGGTGGTGAGCGACGTGACCCGGCCCGACACCGGCATCGAAACGCTGGCCGCGTTCGGCGTCCGTCCGGGCGAGCCGCGCATCGAGCGGCTGTGATGGGCACGACGGGTCGTTGAGACGCAATAGTGCGGATTTCGGTGAACCGCGGCGGGGTTGCCGTCACCGATGAGCGCCGCGGCCGCCATCGCGCTCCGCTTGCCACCTTTCAACCCACCCGACGCCTTTCCATGTTCTGTTGCCGAAGCACCGCTGGTGCACCCTCCTTGCCCCGCTCCATCGGGGATTTGCAAGGCACCTTCCAGATCTCCGGCGTCACGCCCAATGATGGTGACCTTCGGGTGCACGCGGGCGGTCGCAACGCCCACGTCAACACCCGCAACCGCGCCGGCGAGAAGCGCTCGCGCACTGAGCATCGCGCCTTTGCCTACGAAATGGTTCGAAGTGCCCTGCAGCTCAGCGTGCAGGCGCGGGTGCCTTCGGTAAGCGATGACGCCACGCGTGCCGGCGTTCTCGCGGACCGAATCCTTGGCCACCTGGACTGCACGAACCCGGCGGCGGGGATCCGCGTGCGCGATGTCCGGCGACTCCATGAGTGGGAGGAGAGCAGCTTCAAGGCGTTCCTGCCTCGCGCCACACAGGCGAGCCTCGATCAGGTGCTCCGCCACTACGCCTCCTGGTCCGTCTTCAAGGAAGGCACCCACAGGAGAGAATTGCTCGAGCAACTGATCGCCCACGTCGCGCAGCACCGGCCTGATGAGTTGCGGGTGCCGCTTGCGCCCAGCTCGCCCAACCTCCTGAACCAGGCGGTGTGGCACCTCAGGCTCATGGGCGCCGAATCCGTGCCCTGGCTGCTCGAGCGGTACGACCTGAAGTGAAGCGCACCCTGCCAGGCAGGGGTGACGCACCGGGTCCAAGAGCAGCATCCGCAGCAGCGGCCCCCCGCGCCGCCGCTTCAGGGGCGCACCACCTCCAGCAGCCGGTCCAGCCCGCCTTGTTCGATGGACACCATGGCCTGCTCGCGCACCTTGGGCTTGGCGTGGTAGGCCACCGACAGGCCGGCGGCGCCCATCATGGGCAGGTCGTTGGCGCCGTCGCCCACGGCGATGGCCCGGCTCGGCGGAATGCCCAGCTGCTCGCAGGTGGCCAGCAGCATGCGGCGCTTCTCGGCGCCGTCGCAGATGTCGCCCCAGTCCTGGTCCACCAGGCGGCCGGTCAGTCCGCCGTCCTGGATCTCCAGCACGTTGGAGCGGACGAAGTCGATGCCCAGGCGGTCGCGCACGCGGTCGGTGAAGAAGGTGAAGCCGCCCGAAACCAGCAGCGTCTTCAGGCCGGCGGCCTTGCAGGCGTCCACCAGCGCGGTGGCGCCGGGGTTGAGCTGCAGGCGCTGGGTGAACACGTGGTGCAGGTGCTCCTCCTGCACGCCCTTCAGCAGCGCCACGCGCCGGCGCAGGCTGTCCTTGAAGTCGGCGATTTCGCCGCGCATGGCCGCTTCGGTGATGGCCGCCACTTCGGCTTTGCGGCCGGCCGCATCGGCGATCTCGTCCACGCACTCGATGTTGATGAGGGTGGAGTCCATGTCGAAGGCGATGAGGCCGAAGTCGCGCAGCGACAGCGGCGGCGTGAAGCCACGGACCACGAGGCCGGGGCTGAACGTGCGGGGGTCTTGGGTGCTCATGGAGGGTGATTCTCCCTCGCCAGGCTGACCGGTCCGGTGAAGGCCGGACCGGTCGACGGGCAGGCTGAAACTTTGTGGCGATGCGGGTTACGAAGTGGCCGGCCCGGCCCTCCGGTCCGGCGTTTCCATCACCGTACAAGCCAGGCTTTATGCAAGTTTCGTCCCTCCCTCCCATGCAGCAATTCGCGTCTGCATACGGCATCACCTCCGCAACCAGCGGTTCGCTGGTCTTGTCTCGGCAGCCGTCGGGTTGCTTCAGCAAAGGGGGGCCGCGTCTCGTCCAGGCCGGCCAGGCTCGCGGTGCCGCCGATGCGGCGCATGAATTCCAGAAAGAGTTGTGGAACAGCCTGCGTGAGGTCGGACGGCGGGACACGATCCAAACCCCGGCTTTGGTCGAACGGGTGGTCCAGCCTTTGAAGAACCGTGAGGTGCCCGTCGTTCTCGTGCAGCGCCTGGTCGACGCCGAGAAGACAAACTACGCCGGACTCACCGAAATGTGGTCGCTCGCAAGATATCTGTCGGACGGACGACTGCCGGTGCCCGTGAACGTCGAGGCTCCGGTTCCCGCCCTCGAGAGGGCCCGCGATTCCAAAGACGTGTGCCTGGCGCAACCGGCCTCCAACGCGAAATCGCCAGCTGCCGCTGCTGCGAGGTTACCGACCCAGATGGTGACGCGTACGCTGGCGGACGGGCCTCGGCAGGCGACACCCGGCGCACCCCATTTATCGCGTGCGGCAGTTGCAAGCGACTCAGGTCCGGTCCGCATCCACTCACCCGACATCGCGAAGCTGGACGCGCTCAAGGACCCCCCGGTCGTCGTCCATACGCCGCCTCGAGCGGCAGCTGCCGCAGCATCCGCCGCGCCCGGCTCCGCGAAGACTCCGGCATTCGCTCCTCGCGACGGCAAGCAGGCCGCAGGCAAGCCGGATATCACGCCGGCCAGGGCCGAGCTTGAAGCGGGTTACAGGGGACGGCACTCAGCACTGCAGGCCAACCGAGCGAAGCAAGCCGCGGTCAGCAGCTTTCTCAGCCTGGTGGAACACCGGGTGGGGGCGCTGGACACGCTCAGTCCTGAGCAGCGCACATCCAAGTTGGACGTGGCAGTCCGGCAACTTGCGATGACCCCGGAAGCTGCGCTGGAAGATTCGGCGCAGGTCTATCACCTCTTCCAGCTTCATTTCGGCAGCGGCTCGCGGGGCTGACTTCAGGTAGAAGCCGGCGCCTCGCACAACGCCTTGAGCCGCGCCAGGGCGGCCGGCCACAGGCGCTGCATCATCTCTTCGTACTTGGCCGGCACGTCGGTGGTGATGCTCACCCGGGTGCCGGCACCCTCATCGGTGAAGTCATAGGTCTCGAAGGCGCCGGCCCAGTCGCGGACGGCTTCGCTTTCGGTGTCGTCCACGCCTGCCGCCACGCCGCCCAGGTGCCGGATGGCGATGCGCTCGAACGTTCGATGTTCGGCGATCTCGGAGACCACGCCGTTGCCGTTCGGATCGAGGAAGCGGATGGTGCGGCCCTGTTCCCAGGAGCCTTCGTAGTACGAGCCTTCGCAGAAGGCGCGCGTCCATTCACGGTAGGAGTCGGGGGCCAGCATGGCGCGCCACACCCGCCGGCGTGGGGCTTCGATGACGATGGAAAACCGCAGGGTCTGGGGCATGGGGCCTCCGGGTAGAACGGCCGCATGCTACGCCGGGTTGGCTGCCTTGGGCTCCGCCCGCGGCAGCGCCTGGATGAAGTAGGACGCCGGTCGAAGAACCGGCCCACCGGTCTTGTTGGCGACAGCCCAGGCGGCGGCCTCTTCACGGACCCCCTGGCGCAGCAAGTTCACGGGCACACCTTGCGTGCAGTCTTGACCAAAGCGGTTGACGATCTTCCATCAGGTCGCCCACCCGTGCGTCCGGGTGCCGTGAACAGCAGCACGAAACTTTCTAGAAGGCAGGGTTACGAAGCGCCCGGCCCGGCTCTTCAGTTGGTGGCCCCGTTCACCTTCGATTGAAAGCGCTCATGCAAGCTTCGTCCCCCCATCCCATGCAGCAGTTTGCTTCGGCATACGGCATCACTCCTTCAACCAACCCGTCGCTGGTCCTGGCTTGTCAATCGCCTGGTTGCTGCAGAAGGGGGCAGGCTCGTCTCGTGCAGTCCGGCCGGGCAGCCGAGGCGGCCAGCAATGCAAAGCATGAGTTCCAGGGAGCCTTGGGGACGAGCTTGCGGCAGGTGGGAATCCTGGACAGCATCGAGGCGCCAGCATTGCGCGACCGGGTGGTCGGGATTCTGAGCGGTGAAGTGCCGGTCAGGATCGTTCAGCGCCTGGTGGCAGCAGAGGCAGCCGGGTACGCCGGTCTCCTGAAGGAGCCGGCCCTCGAGGAGTATGTCAAGAGCGGTCGGGTTGCGAGGCGGCCCGTCGACTCGAAAGGGGCGGCTCAACCGCACGTGGCACCCGCTTCGGTATCCCAGTCGCCGGCGGTGAGATCACCCGCGAAATCGCCTGGCCGCATGCCGCCAAAGACTCCCAGGAAGGCGGTGCGTTTTCATTGCACACCGGAGAAGCTGGCGGCGCTTTCTGCACCCGACAGGTCGCCCCATGAGCTCAAGGCTGCTGCGACCCCCCAGACTTCCAACAATCCGATTGCGGTGGGTTTGCTCGATAAGTTGGTGATCGACCATATCCAGCGCTGCGGTCCGTTGGACGAGAGCGGGAAGGCGCGATGGGAACACGCTCGCCACCACCTCGGATCGCTCGCGCCGCAACCCGATATGCAGCAGTTGGCCCAACACACTTTCACGGCCAACTTCGCTCCTGATGCCGCACCGGCCGCGACCGCCGCGTCATCCCTGATGGACGAATGAAGCTTCCAGCGAACCGGGATGGGGCTCATCAACCAGAGGCTCTCGCGATACGGCTCGGGTTCGAGGATGGCGCCATACTTGGCGGCGCGCGCTAACGCGGTGGTGCCGGCGCCGGCGCCTTTCGACGCGTACACCCTCAACTGAGATGCGCCTTGAATGCCCGTGCTGGCCAGCCCCCTGATCAGGCGGTGGCTTCCGGTTCCGCCACCTTCGGCTGCCCCAGCGAGCGCAGCACGTCACGCACCATCTGCACCCGCTCGCGCGGCTCCTTGAGTTCCTTCTCGATGCGCAGCTTCTCGTTGCCGGCCAGCTTGATGTGCCGGTTCTTCTGCACCAGCTCGATGATGCGCAGCGGGTCCACCGGCGGGTTGGGCTTGAAGGTGATGTGGATCACGCCGGGGGCCGCGTCCACCTTGACCACGCCGTAAGGTCGCGCCAGCACGCGCAGCCGGTGCACGTCGATCAGGTTCTGCGCTTGCGGTGGCAGCTTGCCGAAGCGGTCGACGATCTCTTCGAGCAGGCCGTCGATCTGGTCGGGCGTCCTGGCCGTGGCGAGCTTCTTGTAGAACGACAGGCGCAGGTGCACGTCGCCGCAGTAGTCCTCGGGCAGCAGGGCGGGTGCGTGCAGGTTGATCTCGGTGGTGACCGACAGCGGCGCGAGCAGGTCGGGCTCTTTCCCGGCCTTGAGGCTGCGCACCGCCTCGGCCAGCATCTCGTTGTAAAGCTGGAAGCCCACCTCCAGCATGTTGCCGCTCTGGTTTTCGCCCAGCACCTCGCCCGCGCCGCGGATCTCCAGGTCGTGCATGGCCAGGTAGAAGCCCGAGCCGAGTTCCTCCATCTGCTGGATCGCGTCGAGTCGCTGCGCGGCCTGCTTGGTGAGGCTTTCCACGTCGGGCACCAGCAGGTAGGCGTAGGCCTGGTGATGGCTGCGGCCCACGCGGCCGCGCAACTGGTGCAACTGCGCCAGGCCGAACTTGTCGGCGCGGCTCATCACGATGGTGTTGGCCGTGGGCACGTCGATGCCGGTCTCGATGATGGTGGAGCACAGCAGCACGTTGAAGCGCTGGGCCACGAAGTCGCGCATCACGCGTTCCAGCTCACGCTCGGGCATCTGGCCGTGTGCCACCGCAATGCGCGCCTCGGGCAGCAACTGCTGCAGGCGCTCGCGCCGGTTCGCGATGGTCTCGACCTCGTTGTGCAGGAAGTAGACCTGGCCGCCTCGCTTGAGCTCGCGCAGCACGGCCTCGCGGATGATGCCGTTGCTCTCGCTGCGCACGAAGGTCTTGATGGCCAGGCGCCGCTGCGGCGCGGTGGCGATCACCGACAGGTCGCGCAGGCCTTCGAGCGCCATGCCCAGCGTGCGCGGAATGGGCGTGGCGGTGAGGGTGAGCACGTCCACCTCGGCGCGCAGCGCCTTCATCTGCTCCTTGTGGCGCACGCCGAAGCGGTGCTCCTCGTCGATGATGAGAAGGCCCAGGTTCTTGAACTTGATGGACCCGGACAAGAGCTTGTGCGTGCCCACCACGATGTCCACGCTGCCATCGGCCAGGCCCTTGGCCGCCGCGGTGATCTCCTTCTGCGATCGGAAGCGGCTCATCTCGGCGATCTTCACCGGCCATTTCGAAAAACGATCCACCAGGGTCTGGTAGTGCTGTTCGGCCAGCAGCGTGGTGGGCGCGAGGAAGGCCACCTGCTTGCCGCCGGTGACGGCCACGAAGGCGGCGCGCAGGGCGACCTCGGTCTTGCCGAAGCCCACGTCGCCGCAGACCAGGCGATCCATGGGCTGGGGCGACACCATGTCCTGGATCACGGCGTGGATGGCGGCGTTCTGGTCGGCGGTTTCCTCGAAGCCGAAGTCGTTGGCGAAGGCCTCGTAGTCTTGCGCCGAGAAGCGGAAGGCGTGGCCTTCGCGGGCGGCGCGGCGGGCGTAGATGTTGAGCAACTCGGCCGCGGTGTCGCGCACCTGCTCGGCGGCCTTGCGCCGGGCCTTGTCCCACTGGCCCGAGCCCAGCTTGTGCAGCGGGGCCTCGTCGGCCGAGACGCCGGTGTAGCGGCTGATCTGGTGCAACTGGCTCACCGGCACGTAGAGCGTGGCCTTGTCGGCGTACTCCAGGTGCAGCATCTCGGTGTTGCCCTGGCCCAGGTCCATGTGGATCAGGCCGCGGTAGCGGCCGATGCCGTGCTGCGCATGCACCACCGGGTCACCGATATTCAGCTCGGACAGGTCCTTGATCAACGCCTCGACGTCGCTCACCTGTTCCTGCTTGCGGCGCCTGCGCACGGTGGCGCCAGCGGCGAAAAGCTCGGTCTCGGTGACGAAGTCGATCGCCGGCTCGGTCCAGCCGAAGCCCTGCGTGAGAGGCGCGGTGGCGATGCCCAGCGGCTCGTCGCTGGCCTCGAACTCCGCCAGCGAGTCGAAGGCGGGCGGCGAGACCTGGCTGGCGCGCAGGAAGTCCAGCAGGCTCTCGCGGCGGCCATCGGATTCGGCCAGCACCAGCACGCGGTGACGGCCGGCCTGCAGGTGCTGCTTGAGCCGGGCCAGCGGCTCCTCGGCGCCACGGGCCACGGAGAGGTCGGGAAGCGGGGCGAACTCCGGGTGCGCGGTGAGGTCGCCCTCGGCCCGTGATCCGGCCTTCAGGCCCAGCTGCGGATAGTCGTTGGCGCGCGAGTAGAACTGCTCGGACGACAGGAACAGCGATTCGGGCGGCAGCACCGGCCGCTCCGGATCGCCCTGCATCAACCGGTAGCGGTCGCGCGTGTCCTGCCAGAAACGCTGGAACGAAGGCTCCAGGTCGCCGTGCAGCACCATCGTGGCCGACTCACCCAGGTAGTCGAACACCGTGGCCGTGTCCTCGAAGAACAGGGGCAGGTAGTACTCGATGCCGGCGGTGGCGACGCCGTTGCCGATGTCCTTGTAGATGCGGCTCTTGGTCGGATCACCTTCGAGCAGTTCGCGCCAGCGGCTGCGAAAGCGCGCCCGCGCGGCATCGTCCATCGGGAACTCGCGGCCGGGCAGCAGGCGCACCTCGGGCACGGGGTACAGGCTGCGCTGGGTGTCGGGGTCGAAGGTGCGGATGGAGTCGATCTCGTCGTCGAACAGGTCGACCCGATAGGGCACCGGCGATCCCATGGGGAACAGGTCGATCAGACCGCCGCGCACCGCGTACTCGCCAGGCCCCACCACCTGCGTGACGTGGCTGTAGCCGGCCAGCGTGAGCTGCGCCTTGAGCTTGGCTTCTTCCAGCTTCTGCCGCACCGCGAAGTGGAAGGTGTAGCCGGCCAGGAAGGAGGGCGGCGCTAGGCGGTACAGCGCGGTGGTGGCCGGCACGACCACCACGTCGGCCTCGCCTTCGGAGATGCGCCAGAGCGTGGCCAGCCGTTCGCTGATCAGGTCCTGGTGGGGCGAGAACGTGTCGTAGGGGAGCGTCTCCCAATCCGGGAAGAGGCAGCAGCGCAGATCCGGCGCGAAGAAGGCCATCTCGTCGAGCAGGCGCTGGGCGTCGGTCGCTTCGCCGGTGACGACGGCCACCCGGCGGCCCGCGGCCTTTTCGCGCTCGGACAGCCGGGCCAGCAGCAGGGCATCGGCCGAACCGATGGGACGGGGCAGGGTGAAGCGCTTGCCGGGAGTGAGCTTGGGAAGGTCCATGGTGCAAATGGCAAACACCCCGCGCCGGTGGGGCGAGGGGTGTGAATCGCGGGATTCTAGAATGCCTGACCCGCTCATGAGCTCCTCGCCCACCCCCGCCACGCCTGGCCGCATCCACGCCCTGATCCCCTGCGCCGGCAGCGGCAGCCGCGCCGGCACCGCGCAGCCCAAGCAGTACCAGGTGATCGCCGGCCAAACGCTGGTGGCGCATACCCTGGCTGCCTTCTCGCGGGTGCCGCGCGTGCAGACCGTGATGGTGGTCGTCGCCCCGGATGACCGTACGCTGCAGGGCCAGCCCGGCATCGTGCGGGCCGCCTGCGGGGGGGGCACCCGGGCCGAGACCGTTCGCAACGGCCTGCGGGCACTGCGCGAGGGCGGTGCTGGCGCGGATGACTGGGTGCTGGTGCACGACGCGGCGCGCTGCCTGGTCACGCCGGCGCTGATCGAGCGGCTCATCGACGCCTGCGCCCACGACGCCGTGGGCGGCCTGCTGGCGCTGCCGCTCGCGGACACGCTCAAGCGCTCGCACGAAGGCCGCGTCGCGGCCACCGTGCCGCGCGAGGGCCACTGGCTGGCGCAGACGCCGCAGATGTTCCGGCTCGGCTTGCTGCTGCAGGCCCTGGAAGCGGCCGGCAGCCAGGTCACCGACGAGGCGAGCGCCATCGAGCAGGCCGGGCATTCCCCCTTGCTCGTGACCGGCGCGGCGCGCAATTTCAAACTCACCTGGCCGGAGGACTTCGCCCTGGCCGAGTCCATCCTCGCGATGGACGCAAGGACCGCTCCATGAATATCCGCATCGGCGAAGGCTGGGACACGCACGCGCTGGTCGACCACCGCGCCTTGATCCTCGGCGGCATCCGCATTCCCCACGACAAGGGCTTGTCGGGGCACTCCGATGCCGACGCCCTGCTGCACGCCATCACCGACGCGCTGCTGGGCGCCGCAGGCTTGGGCGACATCGGCCGCCACTTCCCCGACACCGACGAGCGCTTTCGCGGCGCCGATTCGGCCGTGCTGCTGGCCGAGGCGGCGGCGCGGGTGCGCGCGCAGGGCTGGCAGGTGCTCAACCTCGACAGCACCGTGATCGCGCAGGCACCCAGGCTCGCTCCGCACATCGAGGCGATGCGCGCGCGCATCGCCGGGGTGCTGCAGCTGCAGCCCGCGCAGGTGAACGTGAAGGCCAAGACGGCCGAGAAGATGGGGCCCGTGGGCGAGGGCCGCAGCATCGAGGCCCGCGCGGTGGTGCTGCTGCACGCCGTCGACTGAACACCTTTCCTTGGGAATACACCGCATGGCCTGGCCCGTCCTCGTCTTCGACATCGAATCCATCCCCGACGTGGCCGGCCTGCGCTGCCTGCAGGACGCGCCAGCCGACGCCTCCGACGAGCAGGTGCTGGAGGCCTGGCTGCAGCCGCGGCGGGAGAAGGGACAGGGCGATTTCATGCCGCACCACCTGCAGCGGGTGCTGGTGATCAGCGTGGTGTTCCGCAACGCCGAAGGGCTGCGGGTGCACTCGTTCGTGGACCGCGACAACGCCAGCGAGGCCAAGGTGATCCAGGGCTTCTACAACACGCTGGAAAAGCACGTGCCGCAGCTGGTGAGCTGGAACGGCGGCGGCTTCGATCTGCCGGTGCTGCACTGGCGCGGCCTGCGCCACGGCGTCACGGCGTGCAAGTACTGGGACATGGGCGAGGACGACCGCGAGTTCAAGTGGAACAACTACATCAAGCGCTATGACATGCGCCACCTGGACCTGATGGACCTGCTGGCGATGTACCAGCCGCGGGCCAACGCGCCGCTCGATGCCATGGCCAAGCTGTGCGGCTTTCCCGGCAAGCTGGGCATGGACGGCTCGCAGGTCTACACGGCATTCCTGGGAGGGCAGCTGGAGGAGATCCGTCGGTATTGCGAGACCGACGTGATGAACACCTACCTGCTGTATTGCCGCTTCCAGAAGATGCGCGGCGGCTTTACCGAAGCCGAGTACGAGCAGGAGATCGAGCTGGTGAAATCGACGCTCGCCGGGCTGGCGCCGCAGGAGGCGCATTGGCAGGAGTACCTGGCCGCCTGGCGCTGATCCAGGCGGGGGCGCCTGAGACAATCGGGCCATGACGAAACAAGCAGAGCAGGCCACCAGCGCGCCCGACCGGCTGGTGGTCGATGCGCTGGACATCGAGGCCCAGGGTGTGGCCCGGCGCGAAGACGGCAAGGTGGTGTTCATCGAGGGCGCCTTGCCGGGCGAAACCGTGTCGGCGCTGGTGCGCCGGCGCAAGAACAACTGGGAGCAGGCCACTCTCACCGAGATCCATCGCGAGTCCTCGCAGCGCGTGAAGCCGCGCTGCCCGCACTTCGGCCTGCACGAAGGCGCCTGCGGCGGCTGCAAGATGCAGCACCTGGACGGCGCGGCCCAGGTCGCCATCAAGCAGCGCGTGCTGGAAGACAACCTCTGGCACCTGGGCAAGGTGAAGGCCGAGACCCTGTTGCGGCCTATCGAGGGACCGTGGTGGGGCTACCGCTGGCGCGCCCGCTTCTCGGTGCGGCACGTGCGCAAGAAGGGCGTGGTGCTGGTGGGCTTCCACGAGCGCAAGAGCCGCTACGTGGCCGACATCCGCGAGTGCCACGTGGTGCCGCCCGAGGTGAGCGCGCTGCTGTTGCCGCTGCGCGACCTGGTGGGGAGCATGGACGCGATCGAGACCTGCCCGCAGATCGAATTGGCCTGCGGCGTGGACGCGGCCGACGCGACGCGGCCGGTGATCGCGCTGGTGCTGCGCCACCTGGAGCCGCTCAGCGAAGGCGACCTGGCCCGGCTGCGTGCCTTTGGCCAGGCGCACCCCGCGGTGCAGTGGTGGCTGCAGCCCAAGGGGCCGGACACGGTGCACCTGCTCGATGCCGGCCCCGAGCTGGCGTACACGCTGCCGGAGTTCGGCATCGTGATGCCCTTCAGGCCCACCGATTTCACGCAGGTCAACCCGTTCATCAACCAGGTGCTGGTCTCGCGCGCGCTGCGGCTGCTGGACGCGCGGCCGAATGAGCGGGTGATCGACTGGTTCTGCGGCCTGGGCAACTTCACACTGCCCATCGCCACGCAGGCCGGTGAGGTGCTGGGGATCGAAGGCAGCGAAGCCCTGGTGGCGCGATCACGCGAGAACCTGGTGCGCAATCAAGGCGCGGTGCGCTCGCCCACCCGCTTCGTCGCGCGCAACCTGTTCGAGATGACGCCAGCGCAGCTGTTGGAGGACGGCACGGCGGACAAGTGGCTGGTCGATCCGCCGCGCGAAGGCGCGTTCGCGCTGGTCAAGACCCTGGCCGACCTGCACCAGGACCCCACGACCGCGCCCGGCTGGCGCGCGCCCCGGCGCATCGTGTACGTGAGCTGCAATCCCGCGACGCTCGCGCGCGACGCCGGCCTGCTGGTGCACCAGGCGGGCTATCGGTGCACGGCGGCCGGCGTGGTCAACATGTTCCCGCACACGGCGCACGTGGAGTCGATGGCCGTGTTCGAGCGGTCCGGCGAGTAGCAGGCCGGCTCACTGCAGCGTCCAGGCTGCGGCGTCCTCGGCCCGTGGAGCAGGAGTGGGAGGCGGCGGAGCCGTCTCTTCGGCCGGCCGGCCGAGCGGCAGCGGCGGCATGTGTCGACCGTAGATGCGCCGGATGCGCTCCTTCAGCGGTGGGTGTGGGTCGAACCACGCGGCCAGCGCGCCGGCCTCGGTGCCCACCAGCAGCATGTGCTGCACCATCGAGCCCATTCGCGGCTGCGTGGTCTTGTCCTGCTGGATGGCGATCTTGCGCAGCACGCCGCCGATGGCATCGCGGCTGCGGGTCCATTGCAGCGCGCGGGCATCGGCCAGGTATTCGCGCTGGCGCGCCACCGCGGCCTGCAGCGCATGGCCGGCCACCCAGCCCAGCCAACCGGCCGCCATCAGGGCCAGCCCCAGCAGGGCAGGGGCGGGCCGGCGATCCCGTTCGTCGGGCTCGAACAGGTCCTGGCCCAGGCGGTACAGCAGCTCGAGCCCGAAGACCATGCCCACCAGTCGCATGTTCAGGCGGGTGTCGCCTTCGCGGATGTGGCTGAGTTCATGCGCGACCAGGCCCTGCAACTCGTCACGGGTGAGGTGCTCCAGCGCGCCCTCGGTGACGACCACGACGGAATCACTTTCGTCCCAGCCGGCGGCGAAGGCATTGATGGCGTCCTTGCGGGCCAGCACCATGATGGCGGGCGGGTGCATGCCGGAGGCGATCGCCATCTCGTCCACGATGTTGCACAAGCGCTGCTCGGCTTCGATGCCGCTGGGTTGCGCGGGTCGTGCGCCCAGTAGCCGCGCCAGCGTCCCACCGCCACCATGGGACAGGCGGGAGGTCTCCACCCACCAGCCGCCGAATACGTAAAGCACGGTGACGGCCGTGTTCACTTCGACGAAATAGCGCGGCAGCGAGAACCCGCCGGGAATCCAGAAGGACCAGGTGAGGCCCCATGCCAGCGCGAGCGCCGCATTGACGGCCAGCACCAGCAGCACGATGGCGACGCCGAACATCACCAGCAGGCGCCGCGTCTGGCCGCGCGCCTGGCGCTGCGACTCGAAGATCAGCACGGCTACTTAGAACCGCACCTGGGGCGCCTGGCGCTCGGCGTCGCTGCTGGTGGACTCCAGCATCGGGACTGGCCGGAACGCGAACATCCCGGCGACGACGAGGGCCGGGAACTGGCCGGCGGCGTCGTTGAACGCCAGCACCTGGTCGTTGTAGGCCTGGCGGGCGAAGCCGATGCGGTTCTCGGTGCTCGCGATCGCTTCGCTGAGTTCCCGCATGTTGCGGTCGGCTTTCAATTCGGGGTAGGCCTCGGCGACCGCGAACAGGCGGCCCAGCGCACCGCCGAGCGCCTGCTCCGCACCCATCAGGCTGCCCACGGCTGCCGCGTCCAGGGGTGCGGTGGGCGAGTGCGTCACCTGGCGCGCCTGGTTGCGGGCGGCGATCACCGCTTCGAGTGTTTGCGACTCGTGCTCGAGGTATTTGCGGGCCACCTCGACCAGGTTGGGCACCAGGTCGTGCCGGCGCTTGAGTTGCACATCGATCTGCCCCAGCGCGTTGACGATGGCGTTGCGCAATCGGACCAGGCGGTTGTAGGTCATCGTCGACCAGGCCAGGAGGACCAGCAGGGACAGCCCCCATAGAAGCCACGGCGAGTTCCACATCGTCCAGATCCTCTCGAGATTTCTGTCCATCGGGTAAGCCGCGGGATGCTACTGCACAAGTTCGCGGGACCATGAAAAAAGGGACCCGGAGGCCCCTTCTTGCAGGTGGGCTGTGTCGCCTCAGTCGTTGCCGCTGGTCAGGCCCAGCAGTGCCAGCAGGCTTTGGAACACGTTGAAGATGCTCAGGTACAGGGCCAGCGTGGCCGAGATGTAGTTGGTCTCGCCGCCATCGATGATGCGCTTGAGGTCGTACAGGATGAAGGCGCTGAACACGCCGATCGCCATGACACTGATCACCAGCATGCCGACCGTGGAGCCGACGAACACGTTGATCACCGCGCCGATCACGATGGCCAAGGCACCCACGAACAGGAACTTGCCCATGCCCGACAGGTCACGCTTGATCACCGTGGCCAGGCTGGCCATGACGAAGAACACGCCTGCGGTGCCGCCAGCCGCGGTCATGATCAGGCTGGTGCCGTTGGACATGCCCAGCACCATGCCGATGATGCGCGAGAGCATCAGGCCCATGAAGAATGTGAACCCCAGCAGCACGGGCACGCCGGCGGCGGAGTTCTTGGTCTTCTCGATGGCGTACATGAAGCCGAACGCGCCCCCCAGGAACACGATCAGCCCGAGCCCACCGGACAGGCCGGCGGTGATGCCGGTGGCCACCCCCAGCCAGGCGCCGAGGATGGTGGGAAGCAGGCTCAGGGTCAGCAGCCAGTAGGTGTTGCGTAGCACCTTGTTGCGCTGCGCCACGGGCTGGGCGTAGCCGTAGCCTACGGGTTGCACTCTTTCGTTCATGTGCGTCACTCCTTTCGATGAGGTGGCGGTTAGATGGGGCGATTCTAGGTTGGTTCAATGGGCTCTTCCCTTATCCTCGCCCCCCATGAAAACCATGAGCTACCTCGAACTGGCCGACCTCAAGGCCATCGCCGCCGCCGCAGAAGCCGAGGCGCTGCGCCACAACTGGGCCGTGACCATCGCCATCGCCGACGCCGGCGGCCACCTGCTGTGGCTGCAGCGCCTGGACGGCGCGCCGGCCATCTCCGCGCAGATCGCCCCGGCCAAGGCGCACACCGCGGCGCTGGGCCGGCGCGAGAGCCGGATCTATGAAGAGATCATCAACGGCGGCCGCACGTCCTTCCTCAGCGCGCCGGGCCTGTCGGGCATGCTCGAAGGCGGCGTCCCCATCATCAAGGACGGTCAGTGCCTGGGGGCCGTGGGCGTGAGCGGGGTCAAGTCGACCGAGGACGCGCAGATCGCGCGGGCGGGGATCGCGGCGCTGGGGATCTGAAGGCGCGAACCGGCCTACCTGGCCGGCGTCCAGCTGCTTGGGTAGAGACGTGCCAGTCGTTCGCGTTCTACAGGAAGCAGTGGAAACAGTTTCGGCTCCTGTCCGACGTAGTCCTCCGGCCGACAGGGGGCAGGCCGCCCGCACATCAAGGCCCGGGGATCATCGTTGTGCCCCAGGCCGAGGGCATGACCGATCTCATGCGCGACGACGTTGCGGGCCACGTTGGGGAGGCTCAACGGAGGCACGCTGGACGGGCGAATCAGCACCCACACGCGCCCGCCCATCGGTGCAGCCAACGAGATGACGTGGGATCGGGTCAGCACGATCACCATGTCGCCGGGCAAGGCAGTGATGTCGACGCTGAACGCCGCGGCGTGGAGACCAACTCGCGCAGCTCGTTGATAAAAAGCGAACAGCGCGGGCTCCGGGAGTGCCTGCGTGACATGGCGAGCCGCGTTCAGTCGGAAGCTGGAGCCGACGTGCTCCAGCTGGCGATTCCAATAGTCGATGGCTTCATCGACCAGCGGTCGACGCGGATCGTCGGCGGCGCCGAGCACCGCTATGTCAGGCGAATGTCGCCACGCAGGCGGCAATTGTGCATGCGTGCATGCGATGTACAAAGTTGCCAAAAGCGCGATGAGTTGTTTCAATTTTCTGCCGCAGGTTCTACAGGCGAGGCGGGCGCGCGTCACCCTTTGTCCAAGATGCCGGCCAGGGCGGCGAGGTCGAAGTCTTGGCCGGCGTGTTGACAGCAGAGCTGCCACAGCTGAGATAGCAGGGCCTCCTGCCAGATGAGCAGCTGTTGCCCCTGTCCAGCCCAGGCGTCACAGTTCGTGGGCCGAGCGAAAGTTTCCAGCAGAGCTGAGTAGCGACTCGTTGCGTTGGGGTGAAGCCCCGTTGCGTCGGCCCCGAACACTTGCCTCACCCAGGAGGGCCGATCAGACAGCTGCTGAGCCAAGCTGTTGCTCCCATCTCGCGCACTCTCTAGGAACCGCAAAGGAGCCTTCATTGGTTTACCGAACCAGTAGAGAAGTCGCACAAACCGCCGCGACGGATCATCGAATGCCTCGCGCCCATGAAGGCACCGGTGGTTGTTGTTGACGTAGAAGTCACCTGGGGCGCACCTGAATGCGACCGGCGCGGCAGCATCGACAAAGTGCTGAAACCCCTTGCCCACACGTCCTGTGCGAACGCGGCTCGGATGTAGGCACACCAGGTCCCCGCGGGAATACGACCATGTCGTGCCGTAGCGAGTCATGTGCCCGGACGGCATCGCCCGCGGAACACGGAATAGCCCCCCAAAAAGTGAAGGATCTTCTCGTTCGATCCGCTCGAGAACTGGCCAAAGATCCAGGACAAAGCTAGCGCCACCCGTGCGAGCTTGGCGTTCGCAGATCATGACTTGCACGTGGGGTGGCATGCCCGGGTGTGCGCAGTCGTTATGTAAATCGCCAGCCACCTTCGTCTTGGGAAGACTGCGTTGATTGCCCGCCAGATCGGGTTCGATCAGCATCCGTTGAAAACGGATGGGTCGTTGTCCGAAGAGGCGTTCGCAAAAGCTCACTTCATCTAAGGATGCATCTAGGGCATCGGGGTCATGGCACAGCACATAGCCACGCGCGCCAAGTTCCTCGCCCAAGCGGACTTTCCCTTCCGCTTCTGACCACGACCATGCAATTGGGGAGTTCACAAGTGGTCCTCAGACGGACTGAGCCGCATCGCACTGCGCCTGGATGAGTTGACCTCTTCCCCTGGTCAGGGCCGCTCTGGCTTCTTGCACTTGCGCTACGAGTTCATGAAAGGGCGGATACCGTCCGTCTCTCTCGATAATCACTGTCAACGAGCGTTCGGACCGGGAGGCCAGATGCTCCAACAACTGGAACACCTCGACAGGTACGTCGTGAACGTGATCATCCAGGCGTCTGAGGCCGCCGCCTGGTGCGCGAATGTCCTTCCCCCCTGAAAGGTGAACTTGCCTGACTCGGTCGATCGGAAGTTCATTCAGCATGTCCAGTGGGTTCATACCCGTGTTCACCGCATTGGCGTACAGGTTGTGGAGGTCCAGCAACATGTCCGTTCCGGCTCCAGTGATCACGGCAGACAGCCATTCGGTTTCCGACAAGGTCGAGCAAGGGGGTGTGAAGAGAACGGCAATGTTCTCGAGCACGGGCAAGCTGCCAACGTGTCTTTTCAGGCGCTCGATGTTCGCAAGCGCACCCTCGAGCGTGTCAGCGTTCCGTGGCGGCGCGGCGAGATGTCCGATCTCTGCACCGTCAGCTCTGACAAAAGACAAGTGCTCTGACCAGAATCGAGGTTCGACCACGTCGCAAAGTCGCGCCATCCCATCTGCACGGGCAAGGTCAACGGATTGTGTCGAAGCCAGGCCCAGCGAGACGCCGTGAAGGCTGGTCGGCAAAAGCCTGCAAAGATCCCGCAGCGACCGGAGCCGAACGCTGTCCAATCGGAAGAAGTCTTCCGCGATCAGTTCCAGGCATTGGATATCGCCGCAGTGATCGACGTTGTGCACGATTTCGCGCGCAAGCTCCCATCGAAATCCGATGCCGACAATATCATCCTTCATTTACATGCCTTATTCAGATGCGCAGGGGTCGCGGCCGGTGTTCGCCGCAACAGCTCACGAAATTTGACTTGACGATCGGTGGTCTGACTTATGTCGAGCCGGTGGGAGATGACGATGCGAGTCACGCCTAGCGCGGCCAGTGCGCCGTTCACCTCGGACTCTTTCTTGAGGTCCAGATTGGCCGTCGCCTCGTCAAGCACCAATATCTTCGGCTGGGGATACAAGGCCCTTGCGAGCAGGAGCCGTTGGCGCTCCCCGGCAGAAAGTGTCGATGCCATCTCCCCAAGGAATGTCTGATAGCCCATGGGCATGCGAAGAATCTCTTCGTGAATGGAGGCTGCTTCAGCGGCTCTCATTGCCCTGGCAATGTCTGGCTTGCGATCGAAGAACGTGATGTTCTCCAGGACCGAGCCGGATAGCAGCTGGTCGCCTTGGAGAACACCGGTCATGAATGACCCAACCACTTGATCACCAAGCTGACGTAGCGGAATGCCACCCACGCGGATGTCGCCCTGGGTTGGCTCACCGAGGCCGAGCATTAGCCGCGCCAGGGTGCTCTTGCCGCATCCAGACGGGCCCATGATCCGCACACACTCACCCGGTAGTACATGTAGATCGAGGTTGCGGAAGACGAACGGCTCAAGCGGCGCATGGCGGTACGCCAAGCCCTTCACCTCAATCGAAGCTTCGAGGTTCGCAGGGCGAGTGATCGTGGCCGCGGTGGACCGTGCCGGTTCATTGATGATTTCGTTGAGCCGGCTTGCGTGAATCTTCAGCAGGCGCAGTTCGAATGTCCGATCGATAAGGGAAACGACCCGGGCCGAGAACTGGGCCTTGTAGGCTGTCAAGGCGAACAGCATCCCGATCGAGAACGCACCCTGCATGATCGCTGTTGCCGCCATGCCGAGGAACAAGATACCTTCGAGTCCGAACACCAGCGCACTTGCGCTTCGGAAGAAAACTGCATGCTTTTGGATGTGAAGACTGGCGTTCTGCTCGGTGATCGTGGCGTTGATCCAATGGCCAAGTCGGTCCGCCTGACGGGAGTACAACTGGACGCTCTGGACGGCTCGCAAGCTTTCCAGAAAAGAGGATTCACGGTGGGAAGCAAAAGCAAGCTGAGCATCGCTCAGCTTGAAGAGTCCGCTAAATAATACGAAACGCAGACCGACGTAGATCCCACAGGTCGCCAAGGAAAGGGCCGCGAACAACGGGCTGAACAGCAGCATCATGGCCAGGGTACCGACTACCACTGCAGTGTCGACGAGGACTTCCACCACGCCGGTGGCAAGTACGCGCTCCATGAACTTCACGCTCTCAAATCGGGTGGCGACTTCGCCGATGTGCCTCCTTTGGAAGTACTTGGTGTCTAGTGAAAGCAGATGCTTGAGGACGCTGACACCTAAATGCAAGCCGAGCTTCGTTGATACGTAGGCAACCAGCCATGACCTGTAGCTGGACATAGCGACCTGAGCGACGAGCAGGAGTGTCATTCCCAACCCGATCGCAATTACGAGGTCCATGTCCATGGAGACAATCGCTTGGTCGACAACGAATTGGGTTGCGAGCGGCATCAACAATGCTGTCGCTTCGACAACAAGACTCAACGCGAGTAGAAATCCCAGGGTTGATCGAAGATTCTGCAGGCTTTCAACAAGTGAAAACGCCGATCGAGGTCGTCCCGGCGGTAGCCGCTCGAACTCGGTCGTTGGGGCTGCCTCTATTGCAACGCCTGTAAATGACTCAGAAATGGCTGCCGGTGACAAGTTGAGCCGACCCCGGGCGGGGTCGTGAACGACAAAAGTTCGCCGGCCGACTTTTACGAGCACCACGAAGTGGTTGCCGTTCCAATGGAGGATTGCAGGCAATGCAAGCTGGTGAAGCTCCTCGAACTCCAGCTTGACAGCTCGGCACGCAAGGTTCAGACGATTGCCGATGCTCATGAGCTGCTCGGCCGTCATGCCACGGTCCGACCCGGTGAACCGCCGACGAAGGTCGGCCAGATCTCGGCAGTAGCCATGGAAGGCGGCGACCATTGCCACACAAGCCAACCCGCATTCGGCGCGCTCTGACTGCAGCACCACCGGCACGCCGCGCCCTCGACCAAGTCGCCTGGCCCACGCCTGGGCGTCGGAGCGTGAACTGATTGAGCCGGTCATTCTAATGAATGATCTGATTATGAGACGTGGTCGGAACTATCTCGGTTATGCGTCCATCATCTTCGAGCTTGAATAGAAAAGCCGTTTGCGGCGTCATGCCGGGAGGCATGTGCCCTGTCCATTGAAGTAGCTCGCATTCGTCTGTCTGAAAGACATGCAAGCCACGTGCGCCCATGATCCGGACGGAGGCGGGCAGTACAAAACCTTCGACTGGAGAGTAGGTGACGATTCTCCGACTGAAGCGGTCAATCACCAACTGCCAGGTGATCTTGCGGATGGTCATATCGCCGCCAATGTCTTGATGCACAATAATTCGCAGGGGACACTGTCGGCCGCTTCGAACTCGACCTGCTGCTTTACATCAGCCGGAAACGTGATGGTTCTTCCGGGGCGGGCCGCTTCTGATGCGATCACGTCGCCGCCGTTCGAGTAAGCCCGGATGTGCGCGCCGGAGGATGCGCCTGATAGCACTACATATGTCATCGTGACGCCCGGCGAGTTGTGCAGAGAAATGGGATCCCCCGTGGCGGCGCTGGATGGGTTCAGGAAGAACAAACGAGTCAAATGGTGGTCGCGTAGGTGGAGGCTCCACAATCGCTTCCAAACCCCGTTGACCGGCTGAAGGTGCTGTTGCTCGGAAAGCAGGTGGTCTTGGTTTAGTTGATTTAAAGGTGCAACAGGCAACAGGTCGCTGACAATGCCTCGTGGGGTCCATTGCGGAGCATCAATTGCGTATCGACCTGAAGCAACGCGAGTGGCAAACAAGCTCATTGTACGGGTCAAAAGCGCGGAATCAAACAGATCGTCGTACGTAAGAAAGGTCTTGGTGAGCTGGAGACGCCAGTGATTCGCCTTCCATCGTTTGTACGAAAAGCTGTTTGTAGCAAGTAAAAACCCGGGCACGTCGATCTCCAGTAGCGACTGGCGTTCGGACTCATTGAGATCAAACAAGGACAATACTTCGTCTGGGTTCGAGAAGAACGTCCGACGCGTCTCGTTGCAGGTATAGAGCCTTGCAAGCAAGGCCTCTATGGATTGGGTGCTCACACGTTTGCCTCTTTATGCGCTCGGATTCACGCGAGTCTTGGATGACGGCGGTTCCAAGCAGCTTTCTCGTCAACTATTTTCCGTTTACTAGCCGCCGCAGCCGCCGCAGCCGCCGCAGCCGCCGCAGCCGCCGCAGCCGCCGCAGCAGCCGCAGCCGCCACAACCATTGCAACCGCCAGCAGCGCAATGGGAACATCCGTAGCCGCAGGTGGCGCATATACCCGACCCGGGTCCTGCTTCGCAGGCGGGGCTATTGGCCATGGCCATTGCACCACCAGCGAGGCCGCCGACCATGCCGCCTATCGCCGCGCCAGCCGGGCCGCCGGCGAGTCCGATGCCAGCTCCAACCACGCCTCCGACTCCAAAGCCACCGTAGGCCGCATTCTGGCAATCGCTCGCATTTAAGCCGCCGGATACCAGTTGAACGTCTGTTTTGTTGAGTTGTTTCATTTGTGTTTGTGCTTCAGGTTTCTTTTTTGTCGGCGCATTGTCGCCACACTCCACAGGAGCGAAATGAATCCGGCAGTGGGTGCCACGCCTGCTGCGGTCTGCGCTATCGTGGCGGGCGTGAAAGGATCTATTTCTGTCATTAAGAGAAATAGCCCTGATATGCCTGCAATCGATGCAGTCCAGCAGCAAATGAATGCAAGAAAGAATGTTTGTACCCGAGTCATCCAGGTCGCCATAATCAGTTCCTCCATGTTGAGAGCGCGTGTAATCTAATCAGGCCATCTGCTTCTCCTTTCAAGTTCTTGCGCCGAACCCAAGAAGCGGTTCAAGCACCCATTCATAGATGCGTCTTGATTCCAGCAGCAGATCTGCCTCCAATCGCATTCCGTTCTGTATGTCTATGTTTCGCCCGTACGCGGATACCGATGAACGCTCAGCGACGGCCCAGACACGGAAGTAATCATCCGGAGTGGGCAACGTCGTCTGTAGTTCGTGTCGTTGAAGGGGGGCGCGGCTGATGTCGCGAACGACGGCGCGGTATTGTCCGAACTTCTGGTACGGAAAAGCATCGAAGCGGACCATTACCGCAGTACCGGGGGAGATGAATCCGATGGCACGGCTCGGAACATATAGCTGAACGTCGCGAGTTTCTCCGTGCGGCAGAATGGCCAGAAGTGGCGCTGACGGGTCGACGACTTGACCTTTGTCCACCGTGATCCCGGTCACCGTGCCGCTGATCTTCGCCAAAACGATGATCTCGCGACGTGAGTCGGTCTCCGCCAAGCGCTCCTGGAGTTCCGCAACCCCGCGGTTCAGTGCCGACGCCTCAAGCTCCGCACGATGCTGGAGTTCGCCGATCTGGCTGACAAAGGAAGACGAATCCTTGCGGACGTTATCTCTTTGCCGTTCGAGGCTTTTGACCTGAATTCGGATCGCAATCAGCTCCTGCTCTTTTTCCGTCAGAGCGGTTTCTGATGCGAATCCCGACTCAACAAGCGTTTGATATCGCTTCCATGTGGATTCAGCGAGGCGCTCGCGACTTTGGGTGAGACCTATTTCGGAATCGAGCTTTTCTTCCTCAACTTTCGCAGCGGCAACGAGATTTGATAGCTTGCCCGACTGGACGCGGTTCAGGAGCACCTGCTGTCGGACTTCGGATTCAAGCATGCGTCTGCGACGGCTCAGCTCGGTGGCTATTGCTTCGTGTGTGTTGCCCATCGCGGCGGTGTTTCGCTCGCTCGATAGAACCAACAGCGGCTGTCCTTCACGGACGGCTTCGCCTTCATTGACCAGCCGTTTGACAACTGCGCCTTGTGTGGGTGCATACACCCTCATTGCGCCCAGTCCAGTTGTCGCGATGCCAGTTACCCGCTCACGGCGCGTGTATTCGGCAAAGTACAGGAGCGCGAGTAATGCGGCGAACAGAACCGCGGCTGAGGTCGCGACGATCGATAGCTTGGGCAATCTGAGTTCCGAGATGCCACCGAGGTCCCCATGGAGCCCCGTTCCGCGACGGACAAGGTCCGCTCGGTCCAAAGAGCCTTCAGAAGTTGGTTCGTACGCCGACATGCTCTTGTTAAAAGATCCATCGCAAAGTTCGGCAAGCAATGTAACCCAAAAGAAGTGAATGCAAATACCTTTGTGTCGGCAAAGTTGACGCCGCTGAAAGTGGGGAGAACGAGTGCGCGGCTTACGAGAGTCTTCAAGGCAGTCGAAGCCGTGGCGACACTCCGTAGCCGGTCAGCGTTGCCGAAGGGGCGAGCGGGAGTGGGGTGAGAGTGAGAGTGAGAGCAGCCGGTACAGGACGTCGGTACCCGCGCAGCCGGCCGCGCTACTTCGTGAGGATCAATTTCCCCTGCCGGGTCGCCTGCAGCCGGTACAACACGCCGTTGTGGCTGATTTCGACCAGGGGGTGCCCGCGCAGCAATTCCGTGCTGTGGATCAGCGGGGGGCGCGGTGCCGCCGCGTGCTCGGGCGCTTGCTGCTGCTGCGGCGGCTGCGGGCGATCGCGGTCCATCAGTTCTCCCGCGGGTCGGTGACGAAGCCGATGCGCTTGACGCCGGCGCGCTGCGCCGCCGACATGGCCTGGGCCACGCGCTCGTAGCGCACGTTGCGGTCGCCGCGGATGTGCAGCTCGGGCTGCGGGTCGCGCGCGGCTTCGGTGGCGAGCAGCCCGGGCAGGGCGGCATCGTCGACCCGTCTGTCGTTCCAGAAGTACCGGCCCTGGGCGTCGACGCTCAGGCGCACGCTGCGCGGCTGCTCCAGCTGCCGCTCGTTGCTGGCACGGGGCAGGTCCACGTTGACCGAGTGCTGCATCACCGGCACGGTGACGATGAAGATGATCAGCAGCACCAGCATGACGTCGACCAGCGGCGTCATGTTGATCTCGTTCATCACCTCGTCGGTGTCGTCCTGTGTGCCGAAAGCCATCTCATGCGCCCTTCTTCATGGCGATCACCTTGGTGGGCGCGCCTTGCGCACCGACCCGGGCGCCGGTGACGAAATACGCATGCAGGTCGTGGGCGAACCGGTTGAGCTTCATGACGACGCCCTTGTTGCCGCGGACCAGCGCGTTGTAGCCGAGCACCGCCGGAATGGCGACGGCCAGGCCCAGGGCCGTCATGACCAGCGCTTCGCCGATGGGGCCGGCCACCTTGTCGATGCTGGCCGAACCGGCGGCGCTGATTGCAAGCAAGGCGTGGTAGATGCCCCAGACGGTACCGAACAGGCCGATGAAGGGGGCGGTCGATCCCACCGAGGCCAGCACGGCCAGGCCGGACTGCAGCCGCGCGGTGGCTTCGTCGATGGCATTTCGCAGCGCGCGGGTGACCCAGTCGCTGGCGTCGAGCGAGTCGTGCAGCTGGGGCTGTGCGTGGTGGTGCGCGCTGGCCTCGCGGCCTTCGACGGCCAGCGCCCGGAAGGGATTGCCAGGCTCGCTGCCCAGCTTGTCCAGGCCGTCGGCGAAGTCGGCGCTGTGCCAGAACGCCTCGGTGCGGCGGGCCTGGGCCGCCCAGCGGCGCAGGTCCAGTGCCTTGATGATGATCACCATCCAGGAGGCGAGCGACATGGCCAGGAGCAGCACCGCCACCCCCTTGATGATGATGTCGCCCTGCTGCCAGAGGTGGGCGAGGCCGAATTGCGCTTGCATGCTTGTCTTACTCCAGGACGAAATTGATCGGAACGTTGAACCACATCGCTTCGGGCACGCCGCCGCGCTTGCCGGGGACGTAGCGCCACTGCAGCACCGTCTTGTGCGCTGCCTGGTCGAGCCGGTCGAAGCCGCTGGACTGGCTGATCTCGGCCTGCTGGGCACGGCCATCCGCGCCGATCAGCACGCGCACGACGACCTTGCCCTGTTCGCCCATCCGCTTGCTCACCGGCGGATAGATCGGTGGCGGGTTCTGCAGGTAGTCGGCGCGGGTGGAGGGCAGTTCGACGACGGCCGGGGCGGGTGCGGGCGCGGGGGGCGCCGGCGGGGCGGCCATGGGTGCTGGCGCGGGGGCGGGTGGTGCGGGTGGTGCGGGAGGTGCCGGGGGTGCCGTCCAGACGGGCGCCGGCGCCGGAGCGGGCAGGGCCACCGGGGGCGGCGCAACGACGGGTGCCGGTGCGGGTTCCGGCGTGACCGCACGGGGTAGGGCGGGCTCCGGCCGCACGCGCCGGACCGGCCGCGGTGCGGGAGGCGGAGGCGGCGGTCGCTCCAGCCGCACGGGCGGCGGGGGGGCCGGCGGAACCGCAGCGGCCGGCGGCGGCGCGGGGGCGGGTGCCGGAGCAGGGGGCGGTGCCGCCTGGATGATCTGGCTGACCATCACCACCGGTTCGACGACCTCGGGCGGCTGGCGCGTCAGTCCGTTCTGCAGGGCCCACAACAGGCCCGCATGCAGGAGCACGACGCCGCCTGCGATGGTCAGGTTGCGCGGGGACGCAAGGGGGGCTGGAGCGGCGGCGGGAGACAAGGCGAGGCGACGGGGCGGGAGATGGGTGCGGCCGGACGGTGCCTGGCCGGTGCAGGGCAGCTAGTCGCGAAGCGCCCACCAGGCGACCGCGACCACCGCGACGAGGGTCAGGCCGAGGCCGTAGAGGAAATCCATATCGGGCGACCCACGGCGGGTTGGCTGGACTGCAGCGCGGCAACCGGGCGGCTGGCGCAGCACTGGTCGACGATCTCGCGGGCACAGCTTTCGCAGTTGCCGCACTGGGTGGCGACGCCCAGCTCCAGCTGGAGGTCGCTGAAATCCATGCCGGCATGCACATGGCGGGCGATTTCGCGGTCGGAGACTCGGTTGCAGACGCAGACGATCATGGCGGTGACAGCAGGAATATGGCGGTGTGTGCGGGGGAGTATAAATACGAATCGATCGCATTTGCAATCCCGAGATGCTTGGATGGGCATGCAGGCGCGCGATCAGGCGCCCGGCAGGGCCGATGCGGCCTGGTCCAGCCGTTCGCAGCCGCTGAGCGCCATGGCGATCTCCAGCTCATCGCGCAGCAGTCGGATGACGTGCGCGACGCCCAGGGCGCCCGCGTTGGCCAGGCCCCAGACCAGCGGCCGGCCGATCAGGACGGCGTGGGCGCCCAGTGCGATCGCCTTGAGCACGTCGGTGCCACGGCGGATGCCGCCGTCGACCAGCAGGGGCACGCGTCCGGCCACGGCCCGAACGATCGGCGGCAGGGCTGCCGCGGTCGCGGGCACGGTATCCAGCGCCCTGCCTCCATGGTTGGAGATCACCAGCGCGTCCACGCCGACCTCGACGGCGTGCAGGGCGTCCTGCGGATGGAGCACGCCCTTGAGCAGGATCGGCAGCCGCGTGGTCGCGCGCAGCCATTCCAGGTCGCTCCAGTCCGGCGCGGCGGCCATGAAGCGCTGGAAGACGTCGCTGTCTCCGGGCGCGAGCGGCACCGGCGCGGGCGCTGGCTGCTCGTTCACGGCGAGGCCCGGAGGAATGCGGAACCCCGCACGCCACTGCAGGTCGCGCGGTGCTTGCACCGGGGCGTCGACGGTGACCACCAGCGCCTCGTAGCCGGCGGCCTCGACCTGGGCCACGCGTTCACGGACGGCGTCCCGGTCCCGCTGCATGACCATCTGGAACCACAGGGGACCGCGTTCGGGCTGGTGCCGCACCGAGGCCGCCACCGTGGCCAGCGGTGTGCCGGCCAGGCTGCTCAGGACGAAGCCGGCGCCTTGTGCGGCCGCGGCCTGCGCGCTGGCGAGTTCACCGTCGGGGTGCGCCAGGCGCTGGTAGGCGACCGGCGCGAGCAGGATGGGATGGGCCAGCTCGCGACCGAGCAGTTGAATCCGGGTGTGGGCGTGCTCCAGTCGGCGAAGCACGCGTGGCATCAGCGCCAGGCGGCCCCAGGCCTCGCGGTTCGCGGCCAAGGTGATGCCGTCGGCCGAGCCCCCGTTGAAGTAGGCCCAGGTGGCGTCGTCGAGCCGGCTGCGCGCATGCGCCTCGTGGTCCGCGAGCGTGTGCAGCCCCGCAGGCAGCGGATCGCGCCGCAGGCTCACGGCTCGCCCCACAGGCGCAGCAGCCGGTGGTAGGTGCCGGTCAGCGACTCGGTGGCGTCGGTGTCGCCCTGCGCCCGCAGCGACATCAGCGACTGGTCGAAGTCCCACAGGATGCGTCGTTGCTCGGTGCTGCGCACCAGGCTCTGCACCCAGAAGAAGCTGGCCAGGCGCTCGCCGCGGGTGACGGGGGTGACCTCGTGCCGCGTGTCGCCCGGATAGAGCAGCAGGTCGCCGGCGGCGAGCTTGATGCGGCGTTCGGCGCCTGGTTCGTGGATCGCCAGTTCGCCGCCCTCGTAGGCTTGCGGCTCGGAGAGGAACAGCGTGCACGAGAGGTCGGTGCGGACCCACTGCGCCGGGTTGCGCGAGTGGACCATCGCGTTGTCGATGTGCGCCCCGTATGCATTGTTCTGTCCGCTGTAGCGGTTGAACAGGGGGTTGAAGATGCGTGAAGGCAGCGCGGCGGAGAGGAACTGCGGGCTGCGGTTGAGGGCGCCCAGCACCAGCGCCTGGAGCCGACGGCAGCAGTCACTGTCCTGCGCCAGCTGCCGGTTGTTCTTGCGGGCGACCGCCTGGTCGCCCGCGCTGCGGCGGCCGTCGATCCACGGCGCGTCGGACGCGAGCAGCCGCTCGCGCGCGGTGCGCACCTCGTCGGGGGTCAGCAGGCCGGGCAGCTGCAGCAGCATGGAGGGTCAGAACAGGGTCTTGAGGGTCAGCTCCACCCGCCGCGGGGCGCCGGGGGCGTAGAAGCCGCGATACAGCGAATCGGCATACAGCTCGTCCGTAAGGTTGGACACGTTCAGCTTGGCCGACCAGCGCTCGTCGAAGGTGTATTCGGCCATCGCGTCCGCCGTGACGAAGCTGTCCGCCGTGACGTGGCGCGCGCCCTCGGGATTCTGCGAGCCGCGCCAGTTCAGGCCGGCGCCCACGCGCAGCTTGGGCAGCACGCGGTAGGTGGTCCAGAGGCTGCCGCTGTGGCGAGGCGTCAGGCCGGGGCGATCCCCCGCCACCTGCGCGCCGGTGCCGGCGGCATTGAGTTGCACGTTGCTCTCGTCGATCTCGGCGACCGGGATCCAGGTGTGGTTGACGAAGACGTCCCACTTCGAGTCGATGCGTCCGGCCAGGTTGAACTCCAGGCCGGCCGCATGGCGCTTGCCGGAGAGCAGTTCCTGGGCGGCGGCGGAGTCCGGATCGGTGTTGCGCTCGTTGTACTTCTCGCTGTAGAAGGCCGCCAGCCCGACCAGCGCCCGCTGCTCGAACAGCTCCCACTTGCCGCCCACTTCCAGGTTGCGGCTCTTCTCCGGCGGGGTGTTGGCGGCTCGCCGCTGGCCGGCGTTGAAGGTCGGGGTGAACTGGTAGGCGTCGCCCGACGTGTTGTACGAGGTGCCGAAGGACACGTAGTAGGACTGCAGGTCGCTCGGCTGGTAGATCACGCCGACGCGCGGGCTCCACAGGTTGTCGCTGCGCTCGCCGCTGAGGGTGCCGCCGGCGTCGCGATAGGACGCGGTGAAGCGATCGAAGCGCAGCCCTCCGAGCAGCTTGAGCATGGGCGTGAGCTCGTAGGTGTCCTGCGCGTACAGGCCGATGTCGCGCGCCTCGAAGCTGTTGAAGGGGACGGGGCCGCGGGTGTCGGCCCGGACGGCGCCGTCATCCGGCGTGCCGACGGTGGTGCCGGGCGAAGCGGCCAGTCCGGTGGTGAAGTTGTTGTTGCGCTTCGCTTCCTCACGGTAGAGGTCCACGCCGGCGAGCACGGAATGGCGGCCGAGGCGGACCGAGTAGTCGCTGGTCAGCTGGGTGAGGTCGCTTTGGCCGATGCGCGCCTTGGGGGCGCGGGTGATGACCGTCGAATCGCTCAGGTTCGCAGGCGTGGTGCCCGCGGCGAAGCGCACCACGCTTGCCAGCAGGTCGCGCTCGTAGCGCCCATGCCGCAGCCGGGTGCGCAATTCGCCGGAGCCGAAATTGAAGCGGTGCAGGTGAGAGAGGGTGGCGTAGGTGGCGCTGGTGTCGAGCCGGTCATTGGCCAGGCCGTAGTAGTTGCGCGCGGGTAGCGCCTCGACGATGCGGCCATTGTCCAGGAACCAGGGATGGTTGTAGAGCGGCCGGCCCTGCACGTCCAGGTGGTACAGGCCGACCGAGAACTCGTCGCGGGTGCCGATGCCCCAGCGGTAGGTGGGCGCGATGCCCAGCTTTTCCTGCTCGGCGCCCCAGTTGTCCGCCTTGTGCACCATCGCGTTGAGGCGGAACGCGGCGTTCTCGCTGGTGTGGACGTTGAAGTCGCCCGTCAGCCGGTGCAGGCGGCCGGTGCCGACGGTGTAGTCCACCTCGTGCTGCGTCATCAGGAAAGGCTGCTTGCTCACCTGGTTGACCACGCCGCCGGTGGATCCCTTGCCGAACAGCATCGACGCCGATCCCTTGAGCACCTCCACCCGGTCGGCGTTGAAGGTGTCGCGCTCGTACAGCGCCCCATCGCGGATGCCGTCGGTGTAGATGTCCCCGGCCTGGCCCAGCGAGAACCCGCGCAGTCGCACGTCCTCCTCGCCGGTCTCGCCGGCCTGGAAGGTCACGCCGGCGGTGGTGCGCAGCACCTCGCGCAAGTCGTCGAGGTTGCGGTCGTCCATCAGGCGCTCGGTCTGCACGGTGACCGACTGCGGAATGTCGCGCAGGTCCTGCGTGCCCTTGCCGATCTCGGTGCGCCGCACGCGCAGGCTGTTCTTGGTCTGGGGTGCATCGGCCTGCCCGGTGACGGTGACGGTGGACAGGGTGCCTTGGGCGTCGGGCGCAGCGGTCTGCGCCATGGCGCCGGCGGATGCAGCCAGCAGCAGGGCGCCGAGCGGCAGCAGTGCCGGCTCGGAACCGGACGAACGGGGGGGACGAGAAGTTGCCATGAAGCCTCCAGGTGGCCCGCGCAGGACGGGGCCGGTTGTGCAAAGAGGCTGGCTGGTGCGCGATGAAGCCGCGCGGCTTGGCTGGCCGTGGTTTGTGACGGCCGGTATGTTACCTCAAATAAGAATCACTCGCATTCAGGATGGGTCGTCCATGATGGACTGCAGGTAGTTCTGCAGCCCCACCTTGGCGAGGACGTCGAGCTGGGTCTCGAGGTAGTCGATGTGTTCCTCGGTGTCCTTCAGGATGTACTCGAGGAGGTCGCGAGAGACGTAGTCGGCGGATGTTTCGCACTGCGCGATACCTTCCTTGAGCGTCACCTGCGCGCCGCGTTCGCTGCGCAGGTCGCAGTCCAGCAGTTCGGGCACGTCCTCGCCGATCATCAGCTTGCCCAGGTCCTGCAGGTTGGGCAGGCCGTCCAGCATCAGGATGCGTTCCATCAGCCGGTCGGCATGCTTCATCTCCCCGATCGATTCCTCGTATTCCTTCTTCGCCAGCTTGCCGAATCCCCAGTGCTTGAGGATGCGGTAGTGCAGGAAGTACTGGTTCGTGGCCGTGAGTTCGTTGCGAAGCTGGGCCTGGAGCAGCTGGATGACCTTGGGATCGCCTTGCATGTGTTGTTCTCCGCGAGTGGGGCTGCTTGCCATTGTGCGGGCAGATCGCGCAGCGGCGGCGGCTGGCGCCGCCGCCGGATGCCTCAGGCCGGCACGCTGGTCCTGATCAGGTGATCGAAGGCGCTGAGCGCGGCCTTGGCGCCGTCGCCGGCGGCAATGATGATCTGCTTGTACGGCACCGTCGTCGCGTCGCCCGCCGCGAACACGCCTGGCACGGAGGTCTGGCCCCTGGCATCGACCACGATCTCGCCGTACCTGGACAGCTCCACCGAGCCCTTGAGCCAGTCGGTGTTCGGCACCAGCCCGATCTGGATGAAGATGCCCTCGAGCGGCACCTGGTGCAGCTCGCCGGTGGCGCGGTCCTTGTAGGTGAGGCCGTTGACCTTCTGGCCGTCCCCGGTGATCTCGGTGGTCTGCGCATTCAGGTGCACGGTGACATTCGGCAGGCTGTTGAGCTTGCGCTGCAGCACGGCGTCGGCGCGCAGCTTGGTGTCGAACTCGACGAGTGTCACGTGGCCCACGATGCCGGCCAGGTCGATCGCCGCTTCCACGCCCGAGTTGCCGCCGCCGACCACCGCCACGCGCTTGCCCTTGAACAGGGGCCCGTCACAGTGCGGGCAGTAGGCCACGCCCTTGTTCTTGTACTCGTGCTCGCCGGGCACGTTGATGTTGCGCCAGCGCGCGCCGGTGGACAGGATCACGGTGCGCGACTTCAGGGAGGCCCCGCTCTCCAGTTGCACCTCGATCATGCCGGTCCCGGGCACCAGCGCCTTGGCGCGCTGCAGGTTCATGATGTCCACGTCGTAGTGGCGCACGTGCTCCTCGAGCGCGAGCGCGAAGCGCGGCCCTTCGGTCTCCTTGACCGAGATGAAGTTCTCGATGCCCAGGGTGTCCAGCACCTGTCCGCCGAAGCGCTCGGATGCGATGCCGGTGCGGATGCCCTTGCGTGCGGCATACACCGCAGCGGCCGCGCCGGCCGGTCCGCCGCCGACGATCAGCACGTCGAAGGGTTCCTTGGCCGAGATCTTCGCGGCCTCGCGCTCGGCGCCGCTGGTGTCGATCTTGGCGACGATCTCTTCCAGGCTCATGCGGCCGTTGCCGAAGTAGGTGCCGTTGAGGAAGACCGTGGGCACGCCCATGATCTGCCGCTCCTCGATCTCCTTCTGGAACAGGCCGCCCTCGATCATCGTGGCCCGGATGCGGGGGTTCTGCACCGCCATCAGGTTGAGCGCCTGCACCACGTCGGGACAGTTGTGGCAGGTGAGCGAGACATAGACCTCGAAATCGAAGTCGCCGTCGAGCGCGCGGATCTGCTCCAGCAAGGCCTGCTCGACCTTGGGCGGATAGCCGCCCACCTGCAGCAGCGCCAGCACCAGCGAGGTGAACTCATGGCCCATGGGCAGGCCGGCGAAGCGCGGCCCGGTGTTGTGCCCCGGGCGGTGGATCATGAACGAGGGGGTGCGGTGCGGTCCCCCCTGCGTTTCGGTGACCGTGATCAGACGCGAGGTGTCGGCCACGTCGCGCAGCAGGGTGCGCATGTCCTGCGAGGCCTGCGAGTCATCGAGCGAGGCGGTGATTTCCACCGGCTGGGTGATGCGTTCGAGGTAGCTGGCGAGTTGAGCCTTGAGTGCGGCTTCGAGCATGGCGGTCTCCCGAGTGAGGCGTGGATACAAAAGGAAAGGCCCGGGGCAGGGGCGCCCCGGGCCTTCAGGTGGGTGCGCGAAATCGCTTAGATCTTGCCGACCAGGTCGAGCGACGGCTTGAGGGTCTGGGCGCCTTCTTCCCACTTGGCGGGGCAGACTTCACCGGGGTGCGACGCCACGTACTGGGCAGCCTTGACCTTGCGCAGCAGGTCGGCGGCGTTGCGGCCGATGCCCTCGGCGGTGATCTCGAGGGCCTGGATCACGCCCTGCGGGTCGACGATGAAGGTGCCGCGATCGGCCAGGCCTTCGTTCTCGCGCATGCAGTCGAAGTTGCGGGTGAGTTGGCCGGTCGGGTCGCCGATCATCGTGTACTGGATCTTGCGGATGGTGTCCGAGGCGTCGTGCCAGGCCTTGTGCGTGAAGTGGGTGTCGGTCGACACGGAGTAGATATCCACGCCCATCTTCTGAAACTCGGCGTACTGGTCGGCCACGTCGCCCAGCTCCGTCGGGCAGACGAAGGTGAAATCGGCGGGGTAGAAGAAGAACACCGCCCACTTGCCCTTGACCTGCTCGTCGCTCACTTCGATGAACTTGCCTTGACGGAAGGCCATGTTCTTGAACGGCTTGATCTGCGTGTTGATGACGGACATCAGTGGTTTCCTCGCTGTTGCTGAGTGGGTTTGGATGAAATGAGCCCGAAGGATAAAGGCGCTCCGGCCATCGATCCAATGTATTGCGTCAATCAAGGCAATTGGCCTCGGCTATAACGGCCGAGCATGAGGAAATCCCGTGAAGGGAACAACCCCAAGGCCGCCGCGCAGCCGCAGGCCCTCCCAGTGGCAACCGCGGAACCGGCTTTGCCGGGCCGCCGGTTGCCGCCCCCTCGGGGGTAGCGGCCGCAGGCCGCTCGGGGGGGGTCAATATTCAAGCCGCTCGGGGCGCAGCTCCTGCAGGATGGTGGTGGCGATCTCTTCAATGGACTTGGTCGTGGTGGACAGCCACCGGATGCCGGCGCGCCGCATCATGGCTTCGGCTTCGGCCACTTCCATGCGGCAGTTCTCCGGCGAGGCATAGCGGGAGTTGGGTCGCCGCTCGTTGCGGATCTCCGAGAGCCGCTCGGGCTGGATGGTGAGGCCGAAGATCTTCTTGCGGTGGGGAATCAGGGCACTGGGCAACTGCTGGCGCTCGAAGTCTTCCGGGATGAGCGGGTAGTTGGCGGCCTTCAGGCCGTATTGCATGGCCAGGTAGAGCGTGGTGGGCGTCTTGCCGCTGCGGCTGACGCCCACCAGGATCACGTCGGCGTGCTCGAGATCGGCGTTGCTCTGGCCGTCGTCGTGCGCCAGGCTGAAGTTGATGGCCTCGATGCGGTCGTGGTAGGCCTGGCTCTTGCTCACGTCGGAAAAGCGGCCCACCCGGTGGTTCGACTTCATGCCCAGTTCGATCTCGAGCGGCCGCACGAAGGTGCCGAACATGTCCAGCAGCATGGCCTTGCAGCCGCCTTCGATGACCTGGAGGATCTCGACGTTCACCAGCGTGGTGAAGACGATCGGACGCCGTCCTTCGACTTCCGCGACATGGTTGACCTGCCGCACGACCTGGTGGGCCTTGTCCACGGTGTCGATGAAAGGCAGTCGAACATGGCGAGGCTTGAACTCGAACTGCGCCAGGATGGCGTTGCCGAAGGTTTCGGCGGTGATGCCGGTGCCGTCGGAAATGAAGAACACGGTGCGGTTGGGCATGGAGGCCTTTCAAGGTGTGACCGCTGGGCCATCCGGAAGAGGGGCCCGCCTACAATCGCCGCAATTATCCGAATTCCCCCCCAATGCACCGCTGCTGCCCACTACAACAAGCACAAAGCCGCTCGCGCTGCCATGGGAAGACGCGCCTCGCGCGCGCCGCAAAGGTTTCAACTTCCGGAGCTTTCCCATGTCTTCCCGCTTCAGCCCGACCGCCCTGGTCGTACCGTTTGAAAACCTGAGGATGACCGACGTCGAGGTGGTCGGTGGCAAGAACGCCAGCCTCGGCGAGATGATTTCGCAGTTGCCCCAGGGGGTCCGCGTCCCCACCGGCTTCGCCACCACGGCCCACGCCTTCCGGCAATTCCTCGCGCACGATGGCCTGGCCGAGCGCATCCACGCACGCCTCGATGCGCTCGACACCGAGGATGTGCGGGCACTCGCCGCGGCCGGTGCCGAGATCCGCGCCTGGGTCGAGGCCCAGCCCTTTCCCCAGGATCTCGAGGCCGGGATCCGAAGCGCCTTCGAAACCCTGAGCGCTGGCAACGCGCGGGCCAGCTTCGCCGTGCGGTCCTCGGCCACGGCCGAGGATCTGCCCGACGCCTCGTTCGCGGGACAGCAGGAGACCTTCCTCAACGTGGTGGGCATCGAGCAGGTGCTGCACAAGATGAAGGAGGTGTTCGCCTCCCTCTACAACGACCGCGCCATCAGCTATCGCGTTCACAAGGGCTTCACCCATGCCGACGTGGCCCTGTCCGCCGGCGTGCAGCGCATGGTGCGCAGTGACCTCGGGGCGGCCGGCGTGATGTTCACCATCGACACCGAATCGGGCTTCCAGGACGTGGTCTTCATCACCTCCAGCTACGGCCTGGGCGAGACCGTGGTGCAAGGGGCGGTGAACCCGGACGAGTTCTACGTGCACAAGCCCATGCTGCGGGCCGGCAAGCGAGCGGTGATCCGGCGCAACCTGGGCAGCAAGCTGATTCAGATGGTGTTCGCCAGCGACGAGGAGAAATCGACCGGAGGCAAGCTGGTCAAGACCGTGGACGTACCGCTGGAGCAGCGCAACCGCTACTCACTCACCGACGCTGACGTCGAGCAGCTGGCCCACTATGCGCTGGTGATCGAACAGCACTACGGCCGGCCGATGGATATCGAATGGGGCAAGGACGGCCAGGACGGCCAGCTGTACATCCTGCAGGCACGTCCCGAAACGGTGAAGAGCCAGCAGCACGGCAAGGCCGAGCTGCGCTACAAGCTCAAGGGCAGGGGGCCGGTCCTGGCCGAAGGCAGGGCCATCGGGCAGAAGATCGGGACCGGGCCGGTGCGCCTGGTGCACAACATCAGCGAGATGGATCGGGTGCAACCCGGCGACGTGCTGGTCACCGACATGACCGACCCGAACTGGGAACCGGTGATGAAGCGCGCCAGCGCCATCGTCACCAACCGGGGCGGACGCACCTGCCATGCGGCCATCATCGCGCGTGAGCTGGGCATTCCCGCGGTGGTGGGCTGCGGCCACGCGACCGAAAGCCTCACCGACGGCACGCTGGTCACGGTGAGCTGTGCCGAGGGAGACACGGGGTTCATCTATGACGGCCTGCTCGAGACCGAGGTCAGCGAAGTGCAGCGCGGGGCCATGCCGCCCATCCAGACCAAGATCATGATGAACGTGGGCAACCCGCAACTGGCCTTCGACTTCGCCCAGTTGCCCAACGACGGTGTCGGGCTGGCGCGGCTGGAGTTCATCATCAACAACAACATCGGCGTCCATCCCAAGGCGATCCTCGACTATCCGAATGTCGACGCCGACCTGAAGAAGGCGGTCGAATCGGTGGCCCGCGGGCACGCTTCGCCGCGTGCGTTCTACGTCGACAAGGTGGCCGAAGGCGTGGCGACCATCGCCGCGGCGTTCTGGCCCAAGCCGGTGATCGTGCGGCTGTCCGACTTCAAGAGCAACGAGTACCGCAAGCTGATCGGCGGCTCGCGCTACGAGCCGGAGGAAGAGAACCCGATGCTCGGCTTCCGCGGAGCGGCGCGCTACATCAGTGCGGAGTTCGGCGAGGCCTTCGCCATGGAGTGCGAGGCGCTGCGTCGCGTGCGCGCCGAGATGGGTTTGACCAACGTGCAGGTGATGGTGCCCTTCGTTCGCACGCTGGGCCAGGCGGAGCGGGTGACACAGCTGCTCGCCAGCTTCGGGCTGGAGCGGGGCAAGGACGAGCTCAAGCTCATCATGATGTGCGAGGTGCCCAGCAATGCCATCCTGGCCGACGAGTTCCTGCAGTTCTTCGACGGCTTCTCGATCGGATCGAACGACCTGACCCAGCTCACGCTGGGCCTCGACCGCGACTCCGGCCTGGAATTGCTGGCTGCCGATTTCGACGAACGGGACCCGGCCGTCAAGGCGCTGCTCTCCCGGGCCATCGCGGCCTGCCTCAAGCAGGGCAAGTACGTGGGTATCTGCGGCCAGGGGCCGAGCGACCATCCGGACTTCGCCCAGTGGCTGGCCCAGCAGGGCATCGCCTCCATCTCGCTCAACCCCGACAGCGTGATCGCGACCTGGCAACGGCTGGCCAGCTGAGCCGCCGACGCAGGGTACGGGCGCGCACCGGCTGGGCGCGTTCGTGCCGCTGCTACAATCGCCGGCTTTGCCTTGCCACACCGCTTCAGACGCCTCAGGCGGGTGGCTTCATCCATAAGGAGCATCCATGCGTCACTACGAGATCATCTTGCTGATCCATCCGGATCAGAGCGAACAGGTTCCGGCCATGCTGGAACGCTACAAGGGCATGATCACCGCCGGCGGCGGCAAGATCCACCGCGTCGAGGACTGGGGCCGTCGCCAACTGGCCTACCAGATCAACAAGCTGGCCAAGGCCCACTACCTGTGCGTGAACATCGAGGCCGACCAGGCCGTGATGAACGAACTCGAGCATGCCTTCCGCTTCAACGACGCCGTGCTGCGCCACCTGACCGTGGTCAAGAAGAAGGCCGAGACCGGCCCGTCTTCCATGATGAAGACCGTCGAGCGCGAAGAAGCGCGCAAGGCCCAGCAGGCGGAGTTCCAGCAGCAGTCGTAAGACGGCGCTTGTCGCGCGCGTGAACCGGGTTGTCCTGAGTGCGCGTATCGCCGAGGCCTCGGCCCTGCGGTACACACCGGCCGGCGTGCCCGCCCTGGACCTGCGGCTCGAACACGAGTCCGAGGTCGAGCAGGCAGGGGGCCGGCGCCAGGTGAAGGCGGCGCTCAAGGCGGTGGCCTTCGGGGCCGACGCCGAGACCTTGGCCCGCCAGATCGTCGGCAGCCTGTGGCGGTTCGACGGCTTCCTGGCCAATCCGCGCAATGGCAAGCACCCTGTGCTCCATATCCAGCAGTTTCAGCAAGACTAGTTTTTCGAGAGGTCCACAAATGGCCACGTTCAAGAAGTTCAACAAGGACAAGCGTCCGAAGCGCAACACCCAATCGCTGCTGTTCAAGCGCAAGCGCTTCTGCCGCTTCACCGTCGCCGGCGTCGAGGAAATCGACTACAAGGATGTCGACACCCTGCGCGACTTCATCGCCGAAAACGGCAAGATCATCCCGGCGCGCCTGACCGGCACCCGCGCGATCTACCAGCGCCAGCTCAACACCGCCATCAAGCGCGCGCGCTTCCTGGCCCTGGTGCCCTACACCGACCAGCACCGCATCTGAGGAGTTCGAGACCATGCAAGTCATTCTTCTGGACAAGGTCGTGAACCTGGGCAACCTCGGCGAGATCGTGAAAGTGCGTGACGGCTACGCCCGCAACTTCCTGATCCCCACCGGCCGGGCCCGCCGCGCCACCGAAGCCAACAAGGCCGAGTTCGAAGCCAAGCGCCAGGAACTGGAAAAGGCCGCGGCCGCCAAACTTGCCGAGGCTCAAGGCCAAGGCGAAAAGCTGGCCGGCAGCACCGTCAAGCTCACCCAAAAAGCCGGTGTCGATGGCCGTTTGTTCGGCTCGGTCACCAATCAGGACATCGCCGAAGAGTTGGGCAAGCTGGGTTACCCGGTCGCCAAGGCCCAGGTCCGCATGCCCAACGGCCCGATCAAGCATGTGGGCGAGAGCACGGTCAACGTCGCTCTCCACACCGACGTGGTGGTCGAGCTCAACGTCACCGTCTACGGCGAGACTGCCTGAGCCGCTTCCGGCATTCTTCAGTTCAAAGCCGCCCGTGAGGCGGCTTTCTTCTTTTGCGGACATTTGTCCGGCTGGATGGTTATCCGCTTGTTGTCCGCTGCTTGGCCACCGGATTTCCACAGGCTTATCCCGTGACCGCGCGACGTGCTGGCCCTACCATCGGCAGCCCTGAAGAGGATGAGATGGCTGCAGTACTAACCCCTGTCGAAGACGATTTCCCGCGCGACCGCGAGGTGGCGCAACTCAGGGTGCCGCCCCACTCGATCGAAGCCGAATCCAGCGTGCTGGGGGGGCTGCTCCTGGACAACGGCGCCTGGGACCGCATCGGTGACTTGCTGACCGACGGCGACTTCTATCGCTATGAGCACCGCCTGATCTTCAAGGCCGTGGCTGACCTGGTGAACGGCAGCAAGCCGGCCGACGTGATCACGGTCTACGAGCATCTGCAAAGCCTGGGCAAGGCCGACGAGATCGGCGGCCTGGCCTACCTGAACTCCCTGGCCCAGTACGTCCCCAGCGCGGCCAACATCCGCCGCTATGCCGAGATCGTTCGCGAGCGCGGCATCCTGCGCAAGCTGGTCTCGGCGTCGGACGAGATCGCCACGGCGGCCTTCAACCCCCAGGGCAAGGCCGTCGACAAGATCCTCGACGAGGCCGAGCAGAAGATCTTCCACATTGGCGAGGAAGGCTCGCGCTCGAAGCAGGGCTTCCACGACATGGGCTCGCTGGTCGTGGACTTGCTCGACCGGGTGCAGGAGATGGCCGACAACCCGGCCGACATCACCGGCGTGCCCACCGGCTTCTACGACCTGGACCGCATGACCTCGGGCCTCCAGGCCGGCGACATGATCGTGCTGGCCGCGCGACCCTCCATGGGCAAGACCTCGCTGGCGATCAACATCGCCGAGCACGTGGCGCTGAACGAGGAGCTGCCGGTCGCCGTGTTCTCGATGGAGATGGGCGCCGCGCAGCTGGCGGTGCGTATCGTCGGCTCCATCGGCCGCATCGACCAGGGGCACCTGCGCACCGGCAAGTTGTCGGACGAGGAATGGCCGCGGCTGACCGAGGCGATCGAGAAGCTGCGCAACGTGTCGCTGCACATCGACGAGACCCCCGGCCTCACGGTGAGCGAGTTGCGCGCCAACGCCCGGCGCCTGGCGCGCCAGTGCGGCGGCAAGCTGGGGTTGATCGTGATTGACTACCTGCAGCTCATGAGCGTGTCCAGCGGCATGGGCGATGAGAACCGGGCCACCGCCGTCGGCGAAATCTCGCGCGGCCTGAAGATGCTGGCCAAGGAACTGGGCTGCCCGGTGATCGCGCTATCCCAGCTTTCGCGCGGAGTGGAGTCGCGAACCGACAAGCGCCCGATGATGAGTGACCTTCGCGAGTCCGGCGCCATCGAGCAGGATGCCGACGTCATCATGTTCATCTACCGGGACGACTACTACAACAAGGACTCCAAGGAGCCCGGTGTCGCCGAGGTGATCATCAGCAAACAGCGAAACGGCCCCACCGGGACCGTCAAGCTGGCGTTCATCAAGCCGCTCACCAAGTTCGAGTCGCTCGCCTCGGGAAGCGACGACTTCTAGGGTCCGGGGCCCGGGGCCCAGGGGGCAGCCGAGAGCCGGGGGGCTCCCTGGTGGTCCCTAGCCCCCAGCCCCCGACCCCTGTCGCCTTGCCTTCACAACGCGTCCGAGGCGAAATCAGCCAGGCGCGAGCGCTCGCCGCGCGCCAGGGTGATGTGGCCCCCATGCGGCCACCCCTTGAACTTGTCCACCGCGAAGGTGAGTCCCGAGGAGCCTTCGGTGAGGTAGGGCGTGTCGATCTGCGCCAGGTTGCCCATGCAGATGATCTTGGTGCCCGGGCCGGCGCGCGTGATCAGCGTCTTCATCTGCTTGGGCGTGAGGTTCTGGGCCTCGTCGATGATGACGTACTTGTTCAGGAACGTGCGACCGCGCATGAAGTTCATGCTCTTGACCTTGATGCGGCTACGGATCAACTCGTTGGTGGCGGCCCGGCCCCACTCGCCGGCGCTGGTCTCGGTCTTGGCGAGCACCTCGAGGTTGTCGTCCAGTGCTCCCATCCACGGTCCCATTTTTTCTTCCTCGGTGCCTGGCAGGAAGCCGATGTCCTCGCCGACGCTCACCGTCGCCCGGGTCACGATGATTTCGGTGTAGCGCCGCTCGTCCAGTACCTGCGTGAGTCCGGCTGCCAAGGCCATCAACGTCTTCCCGGTGCCGGCCGTTCCGGTGAGGGTGACGAAGTCGATCTCCGGATCCATGAGCAGGTTCATGGCGAAGTTCTGCTCGCGGTTGCGGGTGGTGACGCCCCAGACGGCGTGCTTGAGGTGACCGTAGTCCTTCAGCGTCTTGAACACAGCCGTCTTGCCGCGAATCTCGGTCACCCGGGCGTACAGGCTGGGCTCGCCAGGCGACTCGAAGTACACGAACTGGTTGATCAGCAGGCTGGGCACGATCGGTCCGGTGATGCGGTAGTAAGTGTGCAGACCGCTTTGCCAGCTCTCCACGGTCTTGCCGTGCTTGGACCAGAAGTCCGCGGGCAGCGCCAGCGCGCCTGCATAGAGCAACTCCAGGTCGTCGATGGTCTTGTCGTTGCGATAGTCCTCGGTGGCCAGGCCCAGCGCACGCGCCTTTACGCGCATGTTGATGTCCTTGGAAACCAGCACGACCTCGCGCGGTGCGTGCTTGTCGCGCAGTGCCTGCACCACCCCGAGGATCTGGTTGTCCGCCTTGCCCTGTGGCAGGTTCTGGGGCGCGGCGACGTTGAGCGCCTGGGTCTGGAAGAACAGGCATCCTCCCGCCTCGCGGTGACCGGCCGAATCCAGGCGAATGCCGGCGGTGATGTCGACACCCTGGCTGCCCGCCAGCGCGTCGAGCGAGCGGCTGGCCTGGCGCGCATTGCGCGCCACCTCGGTGGTGCCCTTCTTGTGACTGTCCAGTTCCTCGAGCACGATCATCGGCAGGAAGATGTCGTGTTCTTCGAACCGGAACAGGCACATGGGGTCGTGCATCAGCACGTTCGTGTCGAGCACGAACAGCTTGGCCGGCCCGGTCGATCTGGGCTTGGCCTTGCGGGGCTTCGGTTCCGGTGGCGCAGCGGCAGCCGCTTTGCGCCTGGAGGTGTCTTCGACAAGAGCCTCTTCCGGCTGGTCGAGCACGACGATCTCTTCGTCTTCCCCGTGGAAGAGGTTCTCGGCGAGCGCGGCCTCGGCGCCACTGCCGGGCCGCCCGGCGAATGCCACCGGCTGCGGCTTTTCAGGCGCGCCGGTCGCGGCCTCCGTCCGTTTTCGAGCCGACCTTTGCGCTGGCCGCTGGTTTGCCTCGAAGGCTTCCGGCGAGAGCAGGGTGGCACGTTTGGAGGGGGCGGCGGGCAAGGGCATATGACGTGGTTTTCCCTGATGAGGCGGGCTGGAAACAAAAAAGCCGCACCGGAGACCGGGCGGCTTTTGCGGAGCTGGGACTGGTGACGCGTGGCGTCAGGGACAACAGCATGGGGTCATTATGCATGCCGACCCGGAACCGGCTACAGGCTCGGCCGGCCTGTTGCAACCAGACGTCAAGCAGCCTTCTTGAGCAGCTTGACGGCCTTGAGAACCTCGTCCACGTGGCCTGGCACCTTCAAGCCGCGCCACTCCTGCTTGAGGATGCCATCGGCACCGATCAGGAAGGTGCTGCGCTCGATGCCCTTGACCTTCTTGCCGTACATGATCTTGTTCTTGACCACGCCGAACATGTGGCACATCTTCTCTTCCGTATCGGCGATGAGATCGAAAGGCAACTCGAGCTTGGCCTTGAACTCATCATGCGACTTCATGTTGTCGCGCGACACGCCGAACACGGTGGCTCCTGCTTTCACGAAGTCCTTGTACTTGTCGCGAAACTGCATGGCTTCGGTCGTGCAGCCCGGCGTGTTGTCCTTGGGATAGAAGTACAGCACGAGAATCTGACCCAGATGAGTGGTGTTGGACACCTTGAGGCCGCCGGTGGCGTTCGCTTCAAATTCTGGGATGGGCTTGTTGACTACGATCGCCATGGATTTGCTTCTCGTGTGACTTGGGTTTTCTCGTGGCGGCGCGAGCGCGGGGCCCGGCGAGGACCCTCGATTTTAACTGAATTGCCCCCGGACCGGCTGGCGTGGGGACGAGGTGGAAACGCTTAGGCGACTGGTTCGAGCAACAAGGCAGCGGCCACGCGGCGCCCCTCCTGGGCCAGGATGTTGTAGGTGCGGCAGGCTGCCGCGGTGTCCATCGTCTCGATGCCGATACGCCGTGAAGCCAGCGGCGCGATCCAGGCTGGGCGCGGGAAGCGGATGCGTGAGCCGCTGCCGAAGATCACCACCTCGATGTCGAGCTTGGCCAGCGTCTCGAAATGGGAGGGCTCCAGGTGCTCGTACCTGGTGGCGTTCCAGTCGATGCGTTGGCCATCGGAGGCCACGATGACGCTGTGCTCGATGCGCTCGCCATCGACCGCGATCCAGCCGGGCCCGTGGCTGGTGATCGTGGGCGCGTCGGAACGGTCGGGCTGAAGTTTCATGGCTTAGCAACTATGGTCAAATTGTAGGTTTTCACCCGAGAGACGCCTGCCAGGAGGGGCCTTGAAGACCATCCACAAATCGGCCAAGCTGGCCAATGTCCTCTATGACATCCGCGGTCCCATCATGGACGCGGCTCGGCGCATGGAGGAGGACGGACACAAGGTCATCAAGCTCAACATCGGCAACCTGGCCGCCTTCGGCTTCGATGCGCCCGAGGAAATCCAGCAGGACATGATCCGCAACCTCGGCAATTCGGCGGGGTACTCGGACAGCAAAGGTATTTTCGCCGCTCGCAAGGCGGTGATGCACTACACCCAGCAGCAGGGCATCAAGGGCGTGGCTCTCGATGACGTCTACCTGGGCAACGGAGCCAGCGAGTTGATCGCCATGGCGACCAACGCCTTGCTGGACGATGGCGACGAACTGCTCCTGCCGGCACCCGACTACCCGCTGTGGACCGCCGCCACCAGCCTGTCGGGCGGCACCCCCGTCCACTACATGTGCGATGAAGCCAATGGCTGGATGCCCGACCTGGCCGATATCCGCCGCAAGATCACGCCCCACACCAAGGGCATCGTCGTCATCAACCCCAACAACCCGACCGGCGCGCTCTATTCCGAAGAGCTGCTGCGCGGCCTGGTGGCCATCGCCCGCGAACACGGGCTGGTGATCCTGGCCGACGAGGTGTACGACAAGGTGCTCTACGACGACGCGCGCCACGTGGCGCTGGCCAGCCTCTCCGAAGATGTGCTCACGCTCACCTTCAATTCGCTGTCCAAGAGCTACCGCTCCTGCGGCTACCGGGCCGGCTGGATGGTGGTGTCGGGCGACAGGCGCGCCGCGGCCGACTACATCGAAGGCCTGAACATGCTCACCAACATGCGCCTGTGCGCCAACGTGCCGGGGCAGTACGCCATCCAGACGGCGCTCGGCGGCTACCAGAGCATCCACGAGCTCGTCGGGCCCGGCGGCCGCCTGCGTCGCCAGCGCGACCTGGCCTACGAGTTGATCACCGCCATTCCCGGTGTCACCTGCGTGAAGCCGCAGGCTGCCCTGTACATGTTTCCCCGGCTGGATCCGGCCGTGTACCCGATCCAGGACGACCGCCAGTTCTTCCTCGAGCTGCTCGAGGAAACGCGCGTGATGCTGGTGCAGGGCACCGGATTCAACTGGCCGCATCCCGATCATTTCCGCATCGTCTTCCTCCCGCACGAAGACGACCTTCGCGAGGCCATCGGCCGTATCGCGAAATTCCTTGAAAACTACCGCAAGCGTCACTCCAAATGAAACCCATCCAAGTCGGCCTGCTGGGCATCGGCACCGTCGGCAGCGGCGTGTTCAACGTCCTTGAGCGCAACCAGACCGAAATCATGCGCCGCGCCGGCCGTGGCATCGAGATCGCCATGGTGGCGGACCTGGATACCGCGCGCGCCAAGGCGGTCGTGGGTGAGCGGGTGCGGGTGGTCAACGACGCGCGCGCCGTGATCGCGGACCCCGACATCGACATCGTGGTCGAACTGATCGGCGGCTACGGCATCGCGCGCCAACTGGTGATGGAAGCCATCGAGGCGGGCAAGCACGTCATTACCGCCAACAAGGCGCTGCTGGCCGTGCACGGCACCGAGATCTTCGCGGCCGCCCACCAGCGCGGCGTGATGGTGGCCTTCGAAGCCGCCGTCGCCGGCGGCGTGCCCATCATCAAGGCCCTGCGCGAGGGCCTCACGGCCAACCGCATCGAGTGGATCGCCGGCATCATCAACGGCACCACCAACTTCATCCTGTCGGAGATGCGCGACAAGGGGCTCGATTTCGAGGTCGTGCTCAAGGAAGCGCAGCGCCTGGGCTATGCCGAGGCCGACCCCACCTTCGACATCGAAGGGGTCGACGCCGCGCACAAGGCCACCATCATGTCGGCCATTGCGTTCGGCATTCCGGTGCAGTTCGACAAGGCCCATGTCGAAGGCATCACGAAGTTGGCCGCCCAGGACATCCGCTACGCCGAGCAGTTGGGCTACCGCATCAAGCTGCTGGGGATCACCAAGCGCGCCGAGCACGGCATCGAGCTGCGCGTGCACCCCAGCCTGGTGCCGGCCAAGCGGCTGTTGGCCAATGTCGAAGGCGCGATGAACGCGGTCGTGGTGCACGGCGACGCCGTGGGCACCACGCTCTACTACGGTAAAGGAGCCGGCAGCGAGCCCACGGCCAGTGCGGTGATCGCCGACCTGGTCGACGTGACCCGGCTGCACACGGCCGACGCGGCGCATCGGGTGCCGCACCTGGCCTTCCAGCCCGACTGCATGAGCGACCAGCCCGTGTTGCCCATGAGCGAGGTCGTCACCAGCTATTACCTGCGCCTGCGGGTCGCCGACGAGGCCGGCGTGCTGGCGCAGGTCAGCGGCCTGCTGGCCGGAGCCGGCATTTCCATCGACGCCATGCTGCAGCGCGAGGCCGGCGAGGGCGAGAACCAGACCGACCTGATCATCCTCACGCACAGCGTGCGCGAAGGCACCATGAACGACGTGCTGGCGAAGATGCAGGCGCTGCCCGCCGTGCTCGCGCCCATCGTTCGCATTCGCAAGGAAGAACTGGCCTGACGCCATCGACATGAAGTACCTGTCCACGCGCGGCCATCCCGACCGCAAGCGCTTCTGCGAAATCCTGCTCGAGGGACTGGCGCCCGACGGCGGCCTGTACCTGCCCGAGCACTACCCGCTCGTCGATGACGCCACGCTCGCGCGCTGGCGCGGCCTGCCGTACGCCGACCTGGCGTTCGAGATCCTCGCCCTCTACATCGACGACATCCCGGCCGATGACCTGCGCGCCTTGTGCCGCAAGACCTACACCGCCGAGGTGTTCGGTACGCCCGAGATCGTGCCGCTCAAGCAGCTCGAGCCGGGGCTGTACCTGGAGGCGCTGTCCAACGGGCCCACGCTGGCCTTCAAGGACATGGCCATGCAGTTGCTGGGCAACCTGTTCGAGTACGAGCTGGCGCGGCGCGGCGAGGAGCTGAACATCCTGGGCGCCACCTCGGGAGACACCGGCAGCGCGGCCGAGTACGCCATGCGCGGCAAGAAGGGCGTGCGGGTCTTCATGACCTCGCCGCACGGGCGCATGAGCCCTTTCCAGCAGGCGCAGATGTTCAGCCTGCAGGACGAGAACATCCACAACCTGGCTATCCGGGGCGTGTTCGACGATTGCCAGGACATCGTCAAGGCCGTCTCCAACGACCTGGCCTTCAAGCGGCAGTGGCGCATCGGCACCGTCAATTCGATCAACTGGGCACGGCTGGTGGCCCAGGTGGTCTATTACTTCGCGGGCTATTTCCAGGCCACGCGCGGCAACGACGAGCGCGTGAGCTTCACCGTGCCGTCGGGCAACTTCGGCAACATCTGCGCCGGCCACGTGGCCCGCATGATGGGCCTGCCCATCGACCGGCTGGTCGCCGCCACCAACGAGAACGACGTGCTGGACGAGTTCTTCCGCACCGGCGTCTACCGCGTGCGTGGCAGCGCCGACACCTTCGAGACGTCCAGTCCATCGATGGATATCTCCAAGGCCAGCAACTTCGAGCGCTTCGTCTTCGATCTGCTGGACCGCGACGCCGCGCAGGTGCGCGCCCTGTTCGGCGACGCCCTGGCCACCCAGGGCCGGTTCGACCTGTCGGCGCGCCTGCCGCTGGCGCGCGAGCGCTTCGGGTTCGCCAGCGGCCGCAGCACCCATGCCGACCGCGTGGCGACCATCCGCGACGCCTGGCAGCGCTGGCAGACGATGGTCGACACGCACACGGCAGACGGCCTGAAGGTGGCGCAGGCGCATCGCCAGCCCGGTGTGCCCATGATCGTGCTGGAGACGGCGCTACCCATCAAGTTCGCCGCGACCATCGTCGAGGCGCTGGGTCGTGAGCCGCTGCGGCCCCGGCGCTTCGAGGGCATCGAGCTCCTGCCCAAGCGCGTCACGGTCCTGCCGGCCGACGTGCAGCAGGTCAAGGACTACATCGCGGCGCACAGCTGCTGAGCGAGGTTGCGCCATGAAGGTCGTCGGCTTCGCCGGCTATTCGGGATCGGGCAAGACCACGCTGGTCGAGCAACTCATCCCCGCCCTCAAGCTGCGCGGCCTGCGGGTCTCCGTGGTCAAGCACGCGCACCACAAGTTCGACATCGACCACCCCGGCAAGGACACCTGGCGCCACCGTGAAGCCGGAGCCTTCGAGGTGGTGGTCGCCTCTGACCGCCGGCTGGCCTTGATGCGCGAGTTCGAGCAGCCGGCCCGGCTCTCGGTGCACCACCTGCTGGCCGAGCTGTACGCCGGCGTCGACTGGGTGCTGGTCGAAGGCTTCAAGGACAGCGACCTGCTCAAGATCGAGGTCTGGCGCCCCGATGCGGGCAAGCCGGCCCGCTACACCGACGACGACTTCATCGTGGCCATCGCCACCGACCAGCCGGACCGGCTGCCCCAAGCCACCCTGCGCCCGGTGCTGGATCTCAATGATCCCGATGCGCTGGCGCAGTGGCTGGTCGACCATGGCCATCGTTTCGATTACGACCCGGAGAACTACGCATGACCGCGCCGCGTCCGCCGCTGCGCCCGCTCGACGAGGCGCTGGCCGAAGTCCTTTCGCAGGTCCGGCCGCTGGCTCACACCCAGCGGGTGCGCACCTTCGATGCCGACGGCCGGGTGCTGGCTCAGGACGTCGTCTCGCTGCTGCAGGTGCCGCCGCAGGACAACAGTTCCATGGACGGCTACGCGGTCCGCGTGGCCGAGGTGGCGCAAGCGGTGGCGTCGGGCCAGCCGCTGCCAGTGAGCCAGCGTATTCCGGCCGGTGCCGCTGCGGCGCCCCTGGCGCCGGCCAGTGTGGCGCGCATCTTCACCGGCGCCCCAGTGCCCGAAGGCGCCGATGCGATCGTGATGCAGGAAGACGCCGAGCCGGCCGGGGAGGGCGCGGTGCGGCTGCTCAAGGTACCCGCGCCGGGTGAATGGATCCGGCGCAGCGGCGAAGACGTGCACCGTGGAGCCACCATCCTGCGAGCCGGCGACCGGCTGGGTGCGGCGGCCCTCGGGCTGGCCGCCGGAGTCGGCATGGCCGAGCTGGAGGTCGCGGCGCGCCCCCGCGTGACGCTGTTCTCCACCGGCGACGAACTGGTCATGCCCGGTGACGTGCCGCCCGAGCAGATGAAGCCCGGGACCATCTACAACTCCAACCGCTTCTTCCTGCGCAGCCTGTTGCTGCGACTGGGCTGCGAGGTGAGCGATCGAGGCATCGTTCCCGATCGGCGTGACGCCACGCTCGAAGCGCTGGCAAGAGCCGCGGAGACCAGCGACCTGATCCTCACCAGCGGCGGTGTGTCCGTCGGGGAGGAAGACCACATCAAGCCCGCCGTGCAGCAGCTGGGTCGCCTTGACCTGTGGCAGATCGCCATGAAGCCGGGCAAGCCCTTCGCATTCGGCCGGGTCGGCGATTCGCACTTCATCGGCCTGCCCGGCAACCCGGTGTCGAGCTTCGTCACCTTCCTGCTGCTGGTGCGGCCGTTCCTGCTGCGCCTGCAGGGCGCCCAGGCGGTCCAACCCGTGGCCATGCAACTGCCGGCGCACTTCGAGTGGCCGCGTGCCGACAAGCGCCGCGAGTTCCTGCGCGTGCGCCGCAACGCGCAGGGTGGGCTGGATCTGTTTCCGAACCAAAGCTCGGGCGTGCTGACTTCCGTGGCCTGGGGCGACGGGTTGGTCGACGTGGCACCGGGGCGCACCGTCACCCGTGGCGAGCTCGTCCCCTTTCTGAATTTCGCGGAGTTGCTCGCATGAAACTGCAGGTGCGTTACTTCGCCTCGATCCGCGAGGCGCTGGGTGCCGGCGAAGCGCTGGAGACCCGTGCCGCCACCCTCGGCGCCTTGCGCGACGAGCTCATCGCCCGGGGCGGCTCGCATGCCGAAGTGCTGGCCCGGGGCCGCGCGCTGCGGGTCGCGCTCGACCAGGTCATGGCCGACGAATCGGCGGCCCTGCGCGAAGGCGCCGAAGTCGCCTTCTTCCCCCCGGTGACCGGAGGCTGAAATGGCGAGCCATCCTCGCGTGGTCGTGCAGGCCGACGACTTCGACCTCTCGCTTGAGGTGGCGGCCCTGCGCGCGCAGGACCCGGGCGTCGGCGCAATCTGCGCCTTCGTGGGCACGGTGCGCGACCACAGCGACGGCAGCCGGGTCAGCGCCCTGGAGCTGGAGCACTACCCGGGAATGACCGAGAAGTCCATCGAGGCCATGGTGGACGAAGCCTTCCGGCGCTTCGACATCCGCGCGGTGAAGGTCATCCACCGCATCGGGCCGCTGCGGCTGCAGGACCAGATCGTCCTGGTGGCCGTGACCTCGGCCCACCGGCATCAGAGCTTCCAGGCCTGCGAGTTCCTGATGGACTACCTGAAGACGCAGGCGCCGTTCTGGAAGAAGGAAACCACCGCCGACGGGCAGCAGCGCTGGGTGGATGCCCGTAGCGCCGACGACGAGGCGTTGCGGCGCTGGGGGCTGCAGTCGGGCAACGGATCCCTACCGGGTTGACCGGTCAGGCGTCAGTCGGAATCGCCGGTACGCGTCGCTGGCTGTCTCCATCAGATTGCGTTTCACTTGCTGCAAAGCGGCCAGGGACTCGTCGGTGGGGTTGTCCAGTGCGCTGTGCAGAAGCGTTCTGTTGAGAGCGCTCAGGTTGGGCGCCAGATCCCCCTGAGGGTCGAAGGCCTTTCGCATGCGAGCCGAAAGCAGGGGCCGCTCTTGCGGGGATTGCGCCTGGAGGGCATCGAGCGCAATCAGCAGGAACAAACTCTCGGCCGACTGCTCCCCAACCGCAAATGCCAGGAACTGGTTCAGTCGAGTGGCACGGCGCGATGCAAGCAAGTCGGCCAGGTGATCGGGCCAGGGCCCATCGACTTGCGGGTCGCCGGCAAACCGGTTGAAGTTCTCCGGCAGTCCGTGATTCCTGGCCAGGTCGACCTGACTTGCAGGAGGCGTGTCCCAGGCCACGCGGATCGATGTGGCCGCGGGTGACGGAGCACGCGCGACGGCGCGGCTTGGGGTTTGCAGCGATTGCGTTCGCGACGCCGAAGGGCTGGCGGGGACCACCCTGCGGTGGAACCAACCTGGGCAGCAGCATTCGAGCAGCCGCGTCAGGCCTGGCCGCGGCGCCGGCCGCCGGGCCGGATGATCGGGCGACGCCACGCTCGTGCGGCTCGGAGAGCCCGTGCTCGCGCGGCTGGGAGATTGGCGGGGGTAGTGAAAACGGACGACTTGGATGGGCATGGGATCTTTCAGACCAAGGGCTGGAAATTACCCTGACGGCGTCTGCCCCGGACCCAGCATTCCTGACAGGTGAGCCGCGCGTCCGAAGTCAACCCGGTGTAGGCGCCGGGCTCACTTCGGCTGGAATCCCGACCCCTTGATGATCCCGTCCCAGGTCTGCGTGTACCGGCGCACCACGTTGGCGAACTGCGCCTGCGGCAGGTAGCCCACGGTCAGACCCATGGCCGTGAGCCGTTCGCGCACATCAGGCAGGGCCAGCACGCGCTGCAGTGCCTGGCCCATGCGGTCCAGCGCCGGGGCGGGTGTGCCGGCCGGCGCGAACAGGCCGTAGTAGGGCAGGTCGTCGAGGTTGGCGAAACCCAGTTCCTTGAACGTGGGCACGTCGGGCAGCAGCGGCTGGCGGCGGTCGCCGATCACGGCCACGATGCGCACCTTGCCGGCTCGATGGTTCTCGATGAAGTCGGGCACCGAGCCGATGCCGGCCTTGATCTGGTTGCCCAGCATGTCGGCCATCATCGGTGCGCTGCCGCGGTAGGGTGCCGCCTGCAGGTCGAGCTTGTAGCGCTCGCCGATCAGTCCCACCAGGAATTCGGGGATGGACGCCGGGGCCGGCACGCCGATCGTGTCCTTGCCGCCGCTCGCGCGCACCGCCTGTACGTACTCCTGCAGGCTGCGTGCCGGCGTGCCACCCGAGATCGCAAGGGCATTGGCGAAGGTGGCGAAGCCCGCCACCGGCACGAAATCGGAAGCGGGTTCGAAGCCCGGGTTGCGCGTGACCAGCGGCAGGATGGAGATGGAGTGGTCGTGGCTCAGGAAGAGGGTGTTCCCATCGGGTGGCGCCGCCTTCAGCGCCTGCGCCGCGATCTGCCCGCCCGCACCGGCCCGGTTCTCCACGACCACGGGCGCGCCCAGCTGGTCCTTGAGGCGATCCCCCAGCAGGCGAGCGATGGCGTCGGTGCCACCCCCCGGCGGGAAGCCCACCAGGATGCGGGTCGGGGTGGAGGATTGCGCGAACGCCGGCAGGGCCAGGGAGAGCGCGCTGGCGGCCAGCAGGCCGCGGCGAATGCGGGATACAGCGAAGGCGGTCATCCCGGCAGGATAGCGGAAGCCGCTGCACCCGCCGCGCCGGTTGCGCGCCCCGCGCGGTCGTTGGCCGGGTGTGCGGCCCACAGGAATCCCTCGCCCAAGGCCAGCTGGGCCAGTTGATCCGACAGCCACTGCACCAGCGCGCGGATGCGCGGCAGGTCGTTGCGAGCCGCCGGCACCATCGCCTTGAGCCACAGGTCGGGCGGCCGGGTCTCCGGCAGCACCTCCTGCAAGAGGCCGGTGCGCAGTCCCGGCACCGCCAGGTAGTCGGCCAGCAGCGCGATCCCGAGCCCGGCCTGCGCCGCCTCCAGCAGGGCCAGGCCATCGTTGGAGCGCAGCCGCGTGCGCACGTCCACGCCCACCAGTCCCTGCCGCCCCTGCAGTTCCCAGTGCACGCCGCTGGTGGAGAACACCAGGCAGTCATGCGAGGAGAGGTCGGAGACGGCCTGCGGCACCCCGGCGCGCGCCAGGTAGGCCGGGGAGGCGACCAGGCGCCGCGTCACCGGCGCCATCGGGTGATCCTGCACGCCACCATAGGACTCGGGGCGCGCACCCAGCGCGAGATCGAACCCTTCCTCGACCGGGTTGACCGAACGGTCGGCCAGCACCACCTCCAGGCTGACCAGGGGCTGCTCCCGCAGGAAGCCGTTGAGCATGGGGCCCAGGCACAGCACGCCCAAGGTGGTGGGCACCTTGACGCGGATGTGGCCTTCGAGCGCGCCCGTGGCCCGCGACATGCCGTTGAGCGTGTCTTCCAGCTGCGCGACCAGCTGGCGCAGCACCGGCAGGTAGCGCTCGCCCACGTCGGTCAGCGTGAGCTTGCGCGTGGTGCGCGTGAACAGCGGCGCGCGGATGCGCCACTCGAGCTGGTCGACGCGCTTGGCGATGACAGACGGCGCGACGCCGGCGCGACGCGCCGCTTCGGAGAAGCTGCCCGTCTCGGCTGCGGTGACGAAGGCGCGCAGGTTGGCCAGGGTGTCCATGCGATTTAAATCGAATGCAGAAAAGTATCCGCTCGAAAAGACCTATTGTTGCCGAACCGAATGCTAATTAGAGTCCTCGGCCTGATTGAACGGAATCCAAGGAGACAAGCCGTGAACCCCATCAAGATGCCGGAGCCGCAGTTCCCGGCGCCCGCCAAGGTGCCCTACAAGCGCATCGCCACCGAGGAAGCCTTCGCCACGCCCGAGCAGTTGGACGTCTACCGCCGCATCTTCGAGAGCGGCCAGTGCGACGCCGGCTTCAAGGGGCTCATGGGCTTCTACATGTCCAGCCCGAGCGAGCGCGCGCAGCACATCATGCGTTGCCTGGTCGACCTGGACACCGTGCGCCTGCAGCACATGGACGCCGCCGGCGTCGATGTTGCGGTGCTGTCCCTCACCTCGCCCGGCCCGCAGGTGATGGACGCGGCCACGGCCGTGTCGGTGGCGCGCCATGCCAACGACTACCTGGCCGAGGCGATCCGCCGCCACCCCACCCGCTATGCCGGCATGATCGCCGTCGCCCCGCAAGACCCGCAGGCGGCCGCCAAGGAGATCGAGCGCGGGGTGCGCCAGCTGGGCATGAATTCGGTGGTGATCAACTCGCACACCCAGGGCCAGTACCTGTCGGACCCCAAGTTCTGGGACATCTTCGCCGCCGCCGAGGCGATGGACGCGCCCGTCTACCTGCACCCGAACTCACTGCCGCCTGGCATGTACGAGCCGTTCGCCGAGGCCGGCCTGGACGGCGCCATCTACGGCTTCGGCGTCGAGACCGGCCTGCACGCGCTGCGGATCATCACCGCCGGCGTGTTCGACCGCTTCCCCAAGCTGCGCATGATCCTCGGCCACATGGGCGAGGCCCTGCCGTACTGGGCCTATCGGGTGGACTACATGCACGCGGCCACGGTGCGTTCGCAGCGCTACGAGAACATGAAGCCGATCAAGCAGCGCCCCAGCGATTACCTGCGCCAGAATTTCTACATCACCAACAGCGGCGTGGCCTGGCCACAGGCCATCCGGTTCGCACAGGAGATGATGGGTGTCGACCGCGTGATGTACGCGATGGACTACCCCTACCAATACGCGCCGGACGAGGTCAACATCCTCGACCAGATGGACATGCCGCTGGAGGACAAGACCAGGTTCTTCCAGACCAATGCCGAACACGTGTTCAAGCTGCGCTGACCGGGCGCCGGATCCAACCACCATCCGATCAACAAGAAGGAGACCTTCATGACCCATTCGATTCACCGGCGCGCCGCCCTCGGCGCCCTGGCCGCGGCGATGGCCGTGGCCGCCGCCCCCAGCCTGGCCCAGCAGGCCGCCTGGCCCACCCAGACCGTCCGCATCATCGTCCCGTTCACGCCCGGCACCGGCATGGACACCATCGCCCGCACCGTCGCGCCGCGCCTGTCGGAGCGCCTGGGGCAGCCCGTGGTGGTGCAGAACCAGCCCGGCGCCAGCGGCAACATCGGAGCCGACGCGGTGGCCAAGGCGACCGACGGCCACACCGTCCTGATGGGGGCCAACACCATGCTGATGGCGGCGCAGCTGTACAAGAGCGTGCCCTTCGATCCGCTCAAGGACTTCCAGCCCGTGTCCATGGCGGCCTGGGGCACCCTGATGCTGGTGGCCAACCCCAAGACCAACATCAAGTCCCTGCCGGAGTTCCTGGCCGCGGTGAAAGCCAAGCCGGGCAGCATCACCTTCGGTTCGCCCGGGGTGGGCACGCCGCACCACATGGCCATGGAACTGGTCAAGTCGCGCACGGGCACCTTCATGCTGCATGTGCCCTACAAAGGCACCGCCGGCTACCAGCAGGACCTGCTGTCCGGTGAGGTGAATGTCGGATTCCTGCCGGTTCACATCGCCGCCAGCATGGTCAAGGCCGGGCGCCTGAACGCCGTCGCCGTCGGAAGCCCCAAGCGCCACCCGGTGGCCGCCGACGTGCCGACCTTCGAGGAACTCGGCATCAAGGGCATCGAGGTCGACCTCTGGTACGCCTTCTTCATGCCGGCCAAGACGCAGACGCCGGTGGTCCAGCGCCTGAACCAGGAGTTGGTGGCCATCATGAAGATGCCCGAGGTGGCGCAGGTGCTGAGCAAGGGCGGCATGGACGCCGCCTGGTCCACGCCGGACGAGCTGGGCGCGTTGGCCCGCAAGGACTATCCCCGCTGGGGCGAAGTCATCCGCCGCAACAACATTTCGGCGGACTGACCCTCTCACGCACCGCCCGGCCGCCAGGCCGGAGCGGTTGCCCTCCGGCCCCGCGGAACAGCCTGCCTGGCTCCGCGATCTCCGAGAATGATCCCTGCGGGTTTTTCGGGAGGCGGGGCACCCGGCCGTCGCGATCGCGGCCCTGATGGGTTTGTCGGACTCCACCCCTTGAAATCCGCCACGCGCGCGCAAAGCTGCGAGGCAATCAAGGAAGAAGAGGCCATGCGATTCGACAAACTCACCACCAAGTTCCAGGAAGCCCTGGCCGAGGCCCAGACCCTCGCCTTGGGTAACGACCACGCCTACATCGAGCCCGAGCATGTGCTTGTGGCCATGCTGCGCCAGGAGGATGGGCCGGCTGCGCTGCTGCAGCGCGCCGGTGTCAACGTGCCGGGCCTGCTGGCTTCGACCGAGGCCGCCATGCACAAGCGCCCGCAGGTGCAGGGCCAGGAGCAGGTGCAGATCGGCCGCGAACTGATCGGCACGATGCAGGCGGCCGAAAAGGAAAGCATCAAGCGCGGCGACCAGTTCATCGCCAGCGAGCTGTTCCTGCTCGCCCTGGCGGACAGCAAGCAGGACATCGGCCGCATCGTGCGGGAGCACGGCCTCACGCGCAAATCGCTGGAGTCGGCCATCGACGCGGTCCGCGGCGGGCAGAACGTCAACAGTGCCGACGCCGAAGGCCAGCGCGAGGCGCTCAAGAAGTACACCCTCGACCTCACCGAGCGGGCCCGCCAGGGCAAGCTCGATCCGGTGATCGGCCGGGACGACGAAATCCGCCGCGCCATCCAGGTGCTGCAGAGGCGCACCAAGAACAATCCGGTGCTGATCGGGGAGCCCGGCGTCGGCAAGACCGCCATCGTGGAGGGCCTGGCCCAGCGCATCGTTTCGGGCGAGGTGCCCGAAACGCTGAAGAACAAGCGGGTGCTGTCGCTGGACATGGCTTCATTGCTGGCGGGCGCCAAGTACCGCGGCGAGTTCGAGGAGCGGCTCAAGACCGTGCTCAACGAGCTGGCCAAGGACCAGGGCCAGACCATCGTCTTCATCGACGAGCTGCACACCATGGTGGGCGCCGGCAAGGCCGAGGGCGCGATCGACGCCGGCAACATGCTCAAGCCGGCGCTGGCCCGGGGTGAGCTGCACTGCGTGGGTGCCACCACCCTCGACGAGTACCGCAAGTACATCGAGAAGGACGCCGCGCTGGAGCGCCGCTTCCAGAAGATCCTGGTGGGCGAGCCCAGCGTGGAGGCCACCATCGCCATCCTGCGCGGCTTGCAGGAGAAGTACGAGGTGCACCACGGCGTGGAGATCACCGACCCGGCCATCGTCGCCGCGGCCGAGCTCTCGCACCGCTACATCACCGACCGCTTCCTGCCCGACAAGGCCATCGACCTCATCGACGAGGCCGCCTCCAAGATCAAGATCGAGATCGACTCCAAGCCCGAGGTGATGGACCGGCTCGACCGGCGCCTGATCCAGCTGCAGATCGAGCGCGAGGCCGTGCGCAAGGAAACCGACGAGGCATCCCAGAAGCGCCTCGGGCTGATCGAGGAGGAGATCGCCCGCCTGCAAAAGGAGATCGCCGACTACGACGAGATCTGGAAGGCCGAGAAGGCGCAGGCGCAGGGTAGTGCCCACGTCAAGGAGGAGATCGACCGGCTGCGCACGCAGATCGACGAGTTCACCCGCAAGGGCGACTTCAACAAGGTCGCCGAGCTGCAGTACGGCCGCCTGCCCGAGCTGGAAAAACGGCTGAAGGACGCGCAGGCGCAGGAGAGCGGCAAGGCCAAGTCCGGCAAGCCGCAGCTGCTGCGCACCCAGGTCGGCGCCGAGGAGATCGCCGAGGTGGTCGCCCGCGCCACCGGCATCCCCGTCTCCAAGCTGATGCAGGGCGAGCGCGAAAAGCTGCTGCACATGGAGGAGCGGCTGCACCAGCGCGTGGTGGGCCAGGACGAGGCGATCAGCGCCGTCTCCAACGCCATCCGCCGCTCGCGCTCCGGCTTGTCGGACCCGAACCGGCCGACCGGCTCGTTCCTGTTCCTGGGCCCGACGGGCGTCGGCAAGACCGAGCTGTGCAAGGCGCTGGCTTCGTTCCTGTTCGACAGCGAGGACCATCTCATTCGCATCGACATGAGCGAGTTCATGGAGAAGCACTCGGTGGCCCGCCTGATCGGCGCGCCGCCGGGATACGTCGGCTACGAGGAGGGCGGCTACCTGACCGAGGCGGTGCGGCGCAAGCCCTACAGCGTGATCCTGCTGGACGAGGTGGAGAAGGCGCACCACGACGTCTTCAACGTGCTGCTGCAGGTGCTGGACGACGGACGGCTGACCGACGGCCAGGGCCGCACCGTGGACTTCAAGAACGCGGTGATCGTGATGACCAGCAACATCGGCTCGCACATGATCCAGGCCATGGTCGGCCGGCCCTACGAAGACGTGAAGGACGCGGTGTGGGACGAACTGAAGAACCATTTCAGGCCCGAGTTCCTCAACCGGATCGACGAGACGGTGGTGTTCCATGGCCTGGGTGCCGAGCACATCGCCCGCATCGCGCGGATCCAACTGGAGGTGCTGGAGCGTCGGCTGGCCCGCATGGACCTCAAGCTCGAGGTGCCGGAGGCCGCGCTCGAGGAGCTGGCCAAGGTCGGCTTCGATCCGGTGTTCGGAGCCCGGCCTCTCAAGCGGGCGATCCAGCAGCGCATCGAGAACCCGCTGTCCAAGCTGATCCTCGAGGGTCGTTTCCCGCCCAAGAGCACGGTGCGGGTCGAGGCGGATCCGGTGCGCGAGCCGGGGGTGTTCCACTTCGCGGGTTCGCAGCAGCCGGCGGAGACCTCCACGGAAGCTTGACGGGTCATGCAGCGAAAATGGCGGGAGCTTTTTCCGCCAACCTCTCTCCAAGAAGAGCCGGCGACGTGCCGGGTCTTTGCTGATCGACCATCCCTCCTTTGCGAATGAACGATTTGTCTGCGCGGCTGGTCCGCATCCTCGGCCGGGTCGTCCTGCTCTCGGCCGCCCTCATCATGGCCGCCGCCCTGGCACTGGCGGGGCTGGTGCTCCTGGCGGGCTGGGGCGTCTATGCCGCCTTCGCCCGGCTGACCGGACGGCCGGTCGTGCCCTTCGTGCTGCGCGTGGATCCGCGTGCCGGATTCGGCCGCTTCTGGCGGTCCGCCGCGCCGGCCGACGAGTCCAGCCGTACCCCGCGGGCGGACGCCAGCCGCGGCCGAACCGCGGCCCGGCGCATCGAAGTCACCGACGTCGAGCCGGTCGAGCGTTGATCGCGCGTCCAGCGGCCGTGGCCTCTCGACCGCGCTGGACTCTGTAGCGAAACCGGCACTGCGGCGGCGGATTCCCCCGGGAGCGGATCGCGCAATGCTGGTTGAGGCTGCCCACGGCTGCGCCCTTCGCTAGCATTGCAGCCCTATGAGCAGCAGTACCTCGAACTCCGCCGCCTCACCCGTGAGTCTCGGCCAGGACGCCCGCCTGATCGGGCTGGTCGGCGGTGGCCACTTGATGAGTCACTTCAGCCAGCTTCTGCTGGCGCCCCTGTTTCCCTGGCTGAAGGACGCGTTCCAGGTCGGCTACATCGAGCTGGGATTCCTGATGACGGTGTTCTTCATCGCATCCTGCGCGACCCAGGCCGGCTCGGGTTTCCTGGTGGACCGCCACGGCCCCCGGCCCATCCTGCTGGCCGGGCTGGCGATCCTGGGCGTGGCGGCTTTCGGCATGGCGGCGTCGCCGAGCTATTGGGTGCTGGCGTTCTGGACGGGTCTCGCCGGTGTGGGCAATGGTGTGTTCCATCCGGTCGACTACACCCTGCTCAATCGGAAGGTGAGTCCGGCGCGGCTAGGGCATGCCTACAGCGTGCACGCCATCACCGGCAGCCTGGGCTGGGCGCTGGCGCCGGCCCTGCTGGTGCCCCTGACGATCGCGTTCTCGTGGCGCGTGGCGCTCGCCGGCGCCGGAGTGCTCGTGTTCGTGGTATGGGCCGTGCTGTGGCTGCAGCGCGAGCGCCTGCAGGTTCCCATGCCCGACCGGTCCGCGCCCGGTGAGAGCAGTGCCGCCGGGGGCAGCTTCGGCTTCCTGCGCATTCCGTCGGTCTGGGTGTGCTTCTGGTTCTTCGTGTGCTGGGCTTCGGTGACCACCGCCGTGCAGGCCTACGCCCCGCACTCCACGCGCTACATCCATGGCGTGCCGGTGGCGCTGGCGGCCATGTGCCTCACGATCTACCTGCTTTGCAGCGCCGCCGGCACCCTGCTGGGCGGATTCCTCATCAGCAACCCGCAGCGCGCCGAACGCATCATCGGGTGCGGCTTCGGCGTGGCGGCGCTGGTGGCGCTGGTCCTGGGCTTTGCCAAGCTTCCGGTGATGGCCGTGCCGGTCCTGTTCGGGCTCATGGGTTTTTGCTCCGGCACCGCCGGGCCGTCGCGCGACCTGCTGGTCAAGCGCTCGACGCCGCCCAATGCCTCGGGCCGAGTCTATGGCGTCGTCTATTCCGGCATCGACATCGGACAGGCCACCGCGCCGCTGGCGTTCGGCCTGCTGATGGACCGGCAGAACTTCCACGGCGTCTGGATCGGCCTGGTGGCGCTGCAGCTGTTGCTGATCACCAGTGCGTTCCAGATGCGCCGCGTGCAGCGGCCGGTGGCCGTGCCCGCCTGAGGGTTGGCCGCCCCGGCAGGTATCCTGCGGCCCATGTACGCGCCATTTTTCGGACTCCGGCAGGAGCCGTTCTCGATCGCGCCGGACCCGCGATACCTCTACATGAGCGAGCGTCACCGGGAGGCGCTGGCCCACCTGCTCTATGGGCTCTCGGGCGGCGGCGGCTTCGTGCTGCTGACCGGCGAGATCGGCACCGGCAAGACCACCGTCTGCCGCTGCTTCCTGGAGCAGGTCCCGTCCCACTGCAACGTCGGCTACATCTTCAATCCGAAGCTCACGGCGGTGGAGCTGCTGCAGTCGATCTGCGACGAGTTCCACATCGCCGTGACGCCGCCGCAGGGGCGTGAAGCCACCATCAAGGACTGGCTGGATCCGCTCAATGCATTCCTGCTTCGCTCGCACGCCGACGGGCGCAACAACCTGCTGATCATCGACGAGGCGCAGAACCTCTCGCCCGACGTGCTGGAGCAGCTGCGCCTGCTCACCAACCTGGAAACCGCCTCGCACAAGCTGCTGCAGATCGTGTTGATCGGCCAGCCCGAGCTGCGCGACATGCTGGAGCGTCCCGAGCTGGAGCAACTGTCGCAGCGGGTGATCGCGCGTTACCACCTGCTGCCGCTGACCGAGGACGAGACGGCCCACTACGTGAACCACCGGCTGCAGGTGGCCGGGCTGGACCGGGTCCCGCCATTCGAGCGCCGCGCCATCCGCCGCATCCACCGCCACTCCCGGGGCATCCCTCGGCGCATCAACCTGTTGTGCGACCGGGCCATGCTGGGCGCCTTTGCCCACACCAAGGGGAGCATCACCGCCGCCACGGTCGACCAGGCGGCCCGTGAGGCCTTCGGCACGCGGTCCCCGGCCAGTGAATCGCCCGGCCGGGGTGCGCGCCGCCTGGCCTGGCTCGCGGCCGCCTGCGGCTTGCTGGCGGCGGGTTACGTGGTGGGCAGCGGTGCCTGGCGCGAGCCGGGGCTGGCGGCCGCTGGCCAGCTGCTGGCCATGTGGCAAGACCCGCCTGCCAAGGCCGCCGCGTCACCGGCCGCGCCAGAGAAGCCCACGCCGGCCGCCGCCCCCACGGCGCCGCCGACCGCACCGACCGCACCCCCTCAGCTCCTGAAGGACGAGGAGGCCGCCTGGCGCGAGTTGGCCAAAGCGTGGCGCGTGGACCTACCGCCTCGCGGCTCCGCCTGTGCGGCCCTGGGCGACAAGGGGCTGCGCTGCTTCACCACCTCCAGCACGACGCTCGAGCAGATCCGGCAGCTGGACCGACCGGGCTACGTGACCCTCGATGCCGACTCGGGTTCGCCTTCGTACGCACTGCTGGTGGGCCTGACCGATGACAGCGCCACGCTGGAGGCCGGGGGCAGTGTCCAGACCGTGACCCTGTCGGCGTTGGCCGCGCGCTGGGACGGTGAGTTCGCCACCCTGTGGCGCACGCCCCGCAGCTACACCGGCACGCAGGACGACCTGCGGCGCGACAGTCCGGTCCTGCAGTGGGCCGCCAGCCACCTGTCCGATGGCGAACCCACGGCGCGCGCCGAAATGATCCGCTCGCCCAGCCGCCTGCGCAGCGGCGTGCGCCGCTTCCAGACGGCGCAGGGCTTGTCGGTCACCGGCATGCTCACGGCCCCCACCTACATGCAGCTCAATCGCGTGGCCGGCGTGGACGAGCCCCGCCTGCGCCAGCAACCCTGATACCCGGAGCCTCCATGTCCTTCATCCTCGATGCGCTGCGCCGTGCCGACGCCCAGCGCGAGCGTGATTCCTCGCGCGGCATCCATGCCCAGGCCGGTCCCTTGCCCGAACCGCTGCAACCGCGCCGAAGCAGCCGGATCGGCTGGGCGCTGTCCGCCTCGGCCGTCGCGGTGTTGGCGGCGGTGGGCGCCTGGGCCTGGCTGGGCCCCGCCGATGGGCCCGCATCAGCGCCTTCGCTGGCCGCGGCGCCGCAGCCAGGGCAGGGCGCGTTGATCGCCAGCGCACCGAGTACCCCGCTGGCTGCGAGCGCCATCCTGCCGGCCCGGCCCGAGCCGACCTCGCCCGCCGCACCGGCGAGCGCCGTGCGCAGCGTGGCGGCCCCGCCAGGGCCCTCCTTGGGCGGTGCTGGCCGGGTGATGAGGCCGCAGCGGCCGGAACCCGACATGGCGGCGCCCGCCGCGCCCGCCGCGCCCGCCCCTGCGGCGCCGGACGCTTCGACACCAGAGAGCGGCCCAACCGATGCTGCAGCCCCTGGCACCGAGTCATCCTCGCCGATGCCGCCGAGGCCCTCGACGGTTCGACCCTCGCGGCCGGCCGCTTCCGTGGCGCCTGCACCGGCTCCATCCGCTGCTCCCGGCGCACGCGGCGCCGCCGGTGCACCGTTGCCGCCTTCCGGGGGCGGGGCCGCGATCCGCAGCCCCTTGCCAGCCGACGCACCCGCGTTCGCGGTCACCGGAGGCGTGTTCTCGCCCAACCCGGCTCAGCGCATGCTCATCGTCAACGGCCAGGTGTACGGGCAGGGCAGCGAACCAGCTGCGGGTGTGGTCGTCGAGGAGATCCGTCCCAATGCAGCCGTCGTTCGTTTTCGCGGTCAGCGCTACACCCTGTTCTATTGACCAGGGGGTGGGGCGTTCACAAGTCACGGTGGTCGGATCTCGTTACCGAACTTGCCCTTCGCAGCATGGCAAGAAGCTCATCCTTCCCTAGCATCGGCTCTCCCCAACCCAGCAGCAAGTGTGAGAGGACTCCCCGATGGCCCTGCAATCCCCGTTCTTCAACAACAGCAACACCAAGCGTGACGCGGTCGACGCTCCCGTGACCCGCCCGGGTGCGATGCCTTCGGCCAACCCCGTGGGCAACGCCGCTGCCGTGCCTGCATCGATCTCCGCCGCCAGCCCCGCGACGTCGGGCACGCCGAGCACGACGGCGGGTGAGAGCGAAAGCCGGCTCACCGTCGGGCCGAACATCAAGCTCAAGGGCGTGGAGATCACCGACTGCGACACCCTCGTGGTCGAAGGATCGGTCGAGGCCACGATGGACTCGCGCGTCATCCAGATTTCGGAGCGCGGCTCGTTCAAGGGGTCGGCCGAGATCGACATCGCCGAGATCCGTGGCCACTTCGACGGCAACCTGACCGTGCGCGAGAAGCTCACGATCTTTGCCACGGGCCGAGTCACGGGCCGCATTCGCTATGGCAAGGTCGTGATCGAGGAGGGTGGCCAACTGTCGGGTGAGGTCGAGTTCGGCACCAGCGGTGCGACCCGTGCCCAGCCGGCCCGTCCGGCCCTGCAAGCCGCCTGACGCAAAGCGGGAAGGGCTCTGCCCCTCGAAGCCGACAAAAGACGAAGGGGCCGCGATTGCGGCCCCTTCGTGCTTGCAGCGCGAGCTGCTTTATTGGGCGTGCTTGTTGATCAGGCCGGCCATCTCGAACATCGAGACCTGGTTCTTGCCGAACAGCTCCTTGAGCTTGGCGTCGGCATTGACCATGCGCTTGTTCTGGGCGTCCTGGAGCTTGTTCTTCTTGATGTAGGCCCAGAGCTTGGAGACGATCTCGGTGCGCGGGATCGGGGTGCTGCCCACCACGGCCGCCAGCGCGGGATCGGGGGTCATGGGCTTCATGAAGGCGGCGTTGGGGGTGCGCTTCTTGGCGGGGGCCTTCTTCGCTGCAGCCTTCTTTGCCGGAGCCGCCTTCTTCGCGGGAGCGGCCTTCTTGGCTGCCGGAGCCTTCTTCGCCGGAGCGGCAGCCTTCTTCGCAGGTGCCGCGGCCTTCTTCGCAGGTGCGGCCGCCTTCTTCGCAGGAGCCGCTTTCTTGGCGGTCGCAGCCTTCTTCGCAGGAGCCGCCTTCTTGGCGGCGGGAGCTTTCTTCGCCGCAGCTTTCTTCGCAGTTGCCATTTCTCTGTCCTTCTAGAAGTTGATCTTCGTCACCATGAGAGCGGGGTCTCGCTGGCATTGCGGATGCTAAAGGAGAAAAAACTCGCTTCCAAGGGGAAATTGCCTTTTTTCCTTGGGCGTTGTCGCTTTTTCTGCCTCTGTCGCAGCACCCAATTGGCTCTTGCAGATGCCGGCGCAACGCACCGAAATGAAAGCCGTGTTCGCCGGCTCAATCAGCCTCGCGCGCCTCGCGCTGCGGCAGCGTCGCCAGCACCACGCCCAGCGCCGCCAGGGCGAGCGCTAGCAGGTCCGTCGCGCCCCACGCCTCCCCCAGTGCCAGCACGCCGACGGCGGTGGCTGCCAGAGGGAGCATCACCGTGAACACACCCGCCTGCGCGGCGGGCACGTGGCGCAGCCCGTTCATCCAGAACCAGACCGACCAGACACTGGCAGCGAGACCGTAGAACAGCAGCAGGGCCCAGCTCGGCGCAGGCACGGCGCGAAAGTCGAACCCGATGGCGGCATGCAGGCCGAATGGCGTGACCAGGGCGAGCCCCCACAGGTTGATCAGCGCGGTGATACGGCGCGGGCCGAGCTGGCGGGTGAGTGTCTTGCCGATGACCGCATAGGCCGCCTCGCAGAGCACCGCGCCCACCACGAGCAGGTGGCCCAGCCAGGCCTTGTCGCCTTCGGCCGCGTGGCCGTCGCCAGAGCGCGCCCAGGCGACCAGCGCAATGGCGGCACCTGCACAGGCGACACCGCTCCAGGTGCGTCCGTCCAGGCGCTCTCCGAGGAAGGCGCGGGCGAGCAGGGCGACAGCCGCCGGAATGGCGCCCATGATCACGCCAGCCGAAACCGCCCCGGCCAGCATCACGCCCCACAGCATGAGAATCGTGAACAGGAAATTGCCGAGGAACGACTCGAGGAACAACAGCCGCCTGGTGGCCGCTTGCAGCGGACCCTCCGCTGGTGGCTTGGGCAGCCAGTGCAGCATCGCCACGGCACCGATGCCGAAGCGCAGCCAGGCCAGGAGCATCACCGGGAAGACCGCCACCAGCGGCTTGGACAAGGCGACATAGCTGCCTACCAGCGCCATGCTCGCAGCCAGGCAGACGTAGGCGATGAGACGTGGTGGCGCGGGGGGCATGCTGGCGCGCATCATGCACAAGTGGGCTTTTCGGATGCAGCGCCCGTCGTTTCTTCATGTGAAATTCAGTCATGGTGCGCCGCCGCAAAATTTCTCAATATAAGAGGGACTATTTCTCTATGCGAAAGATGACTCCTAAGTTGTTGAGCGGGTTCAATAAAATATTTGTCTTCTATAAGACATAAGAGCTTCGCTCGGTCTTGTAGAAGACATAGAGTGGGTTCCAAGGACAGCGTTTTCTTCATCGTCATCAAAGGAGCTCTCATGACCCAATGGACCCAATTGACCCGCGAACAGCAGATCGCCCAACTCGAGAAGGACTGGGCCGAGAACCCCCGCTGGAGCGGCATCAAGCGTGGCTACTCGGCAGCCGACGTGGTGAAGCTGCGTGGCTCCCTGCAGGTGGAGCACACGCTCGCCCGGCGCGGCGCCGAGAAGCTCTGGCAACTGCTCCAGAGCGAGCCCTTCGTCAACTCGCTCGGTGCCCTGACCGGCAACCAGGCCATGCAGCAGGTCAAGGCGGGCCTGAAGGCGATCTATCTGTCGGGCTGGCAGGTCGCGGGCGATGCCAACAGCAACGGGGAGATGTACCCGGACCAGTCCCTCTATTCGGTGGACTCGGTGCCCAAGGTGGTGAAGAAAATCAACGCCACCTTCACCCGCGCCGACCAGATCCAGTGGAGTGAAGGCAAGGCGCCTGGCGACGAAGGGTTCGTCGACTACTTCGCGCCCATCGTCGCGGACGCCGAGGCGGGTTTCGGTGGCGTGCTCAACGCATTCGAGCTGATGAAGGCGATGGTCGAGGCCGGCGCCGCCGGCGTCCACTTCGAGGACCAGCTGGCAGCCGCCAAGAAGTGCGGTCACATGGGCGGCAAGGTGCTGGTCCCTACCCGGGAGGCGGTGTCCAAGCTGGTCGCCGCGCGGCTGGCGGCGGATGTGATGGGCACGCCGACCATCCTGCTGGCGCGCACCGACGCCGAGGCCGCCAACCTGGTGACCAGCGACGTCGACGAGGTCGACCGCCCTTTCCTCACGGGTGAGCGCACGGTGGAGGGTTTCTATCGCAGCCGCAACGGCCTGGAGCAGGCGATCAGCCGAGGGCTGGCCTACGCCGAGTACGCCGACCTGATCTGGTGCGAGACGGGCACACCCGACCTGGCATTCGCCAAGGAATTCGCCGACGCGATCCACGCCCGTTTCCCCGGCAAGATGCTGGCCTACAACTGCTCGCCTTCCTTCAACTGGAAGAAGAACCTGGACGACCTCACCATCGCCCGATTCCAGAAGGAGTTGGGTGCGCTGGGGTACAAGTTCCAGTTCATTACGCTGGCCGGCTTCCACAGCCTCAACTATTCGATGTTCAACCTGGCCTACGGGTATGCACGCAACCAAATGACGGCGTTCGTCGAGCTGCAGCAGGCCGAGTTCGCGGCCGCCGACAAGGGCTTCACCGCCGTCAAGCACCAGCGTGAGGTGGGGACGGGCTACTTCGACGCCGTGACCACCACCATCGAGGCGCAGGCGTCGACGGCCGCCCTGAAAGGCTCGACCGAGGACGAGCAGTTCTTCGAGCAGCGCAAGGTTGCCTGAGCGGGTTGGGGCAGGCGCCCGGGCTAAAATGCGCGCTTGCTGGCGCCGCCCGGTGCCCCTGCCCCGAGATCCTTCACAAGAGCGAGAAAGGCACCTTGGTTATGACACCGCGAACTACCCCGCAAGGTTTCACCGTCCATTGACGGTCGGGTAGTCGCGTTCCGCATAAGCCCTGGGGGCCCATCGAAAAGCGCGGCATCGACCGCGCTTTTCGTTTTCCAAACTCGCGTTCCAACCATGATCCAAGTCACGCTTCCCGACGGCTCCAGGCGGGAGTTCCCAGGCCCCGTTTCGGTGGCCGAGGTCGCCTCTTCAATTGGTGCCGGCCTGGCCAAGGCTGCCCTGGCCGGCAAGGTCGACGGCAAGGTGGTCGATACCTCGCATGTGATCGACCATGACAGTGCGGTCTCAATCATCACGGCCAAGGATCCGGATGGCCTGGACGTGATCCGGCATTCCACGGCGCACCTGCTGGCCTACGCGGTCAAGGAGCTGTTCCCCGAGGCGCAGGTGACCATCGGACCGGTGATCGAGAACGGCTTCTATTACGACTTCGCCTACAAGCGGCCCTTCACGCCCGACGACTTGGCGGCCATCGAGAAGCGCATGGCCGAACTGGCAGCCAAGGATGAGCCGGTCGAGCGCCGTGTGCTGCCGCGGGACGAAGCCGTGCAGCACTTCGAGCGCATGGGCGAGAAGTACAAGGCCGAGATCATCGCCAGCATTCCGGCGGGCGAAGCTGTGTCGCTCTATCGCGAGGGCGGGTTCGAGGACCTGTGCCGCGGCCCTCACGTGCCCAGCACCGGCAAGCTCAGGCATTTCAAGCTGATGAAGGTGGCTGGCGCGTACTGGCGCGGTGACCATCGCAACGAGATGCTGCAGCGCGTCTACGGTACCGCCTGGGGCAGCAAGGAAGAATTGCAGGCCTACCTCCGCATGCTGGAAGAGGCCGAGAAGCGGGACCACCGTCGGCTCGGCCGCGAGCTGGACCTGTTCCACATCGATGAACATGCCCCGGGCGTCGTGTTCTGGCACCCCAGGGGCTGGGCGGTGTGGCAGGAGGTGGAGCAGTACATGCGCCGCGTCTACCGCGACAACGGCTACCAGGAGGTCAAGGGGCCTCAACTGCTGGACAAGGCGCTGTGGGAGAAGACCGGCCACTGGGACAAGTACCGGGAGAACATGTTCACCACCGAATCGGAAAAGCGCGACTACGCGCTCAAGCCGATGAATTGCCCCGGCCACATCCTCATTTTCAAGCAGGGGGTCAAGAGCTACCGTGACCTGCCGCTGCGCTACGGCGAATTCGGCCAGTGCCATCGGAACGAGCCCACCGGCGGGCTGCACGGGATCATGCGCGTGCGTGGCTTCACGCAGGACGACGGCCATATCTTCTGCACCGAAGACCAGATCCTTGCGGAGTGCACGGCGTTCACGGCGCTGCTGCAGAAGGTCTATCGCGACTTCGGCTTCACGGAGATCATCTACAAGGTCGCGACGCGGCCCGAGAAGCGCATCGGATCGGACGAGAGCTGGGATCGGGCCGAAGAGGCCTTGATGAAGAGCCTGCGAGCGTCCGACTGCGAGTTCGAGATCGCTCCGGGCGATGGCGCTTTTTATGGCCCCAAGGTCGAGTACACGCTCAAGGACGCGATCGGGCGCCAGTGGCAGTGCGGCACGATCCAGGTCGACTTCTCGATGCCCGAGCGCCTGGACGCCGAGTACGTGGGCGAGGATGGCGCGCGGCATCGACCCGTGCTTCTCCACCGTGCCATCGTGGGAAGCATGGAGCGGTTCATCGGCATCCTCATCGAGCAACATGCCGGCGCACTGCCGGCATGGCTCGCGCCGGTGCAGGTGGTCGTGCTCAATATCACGGACGCGCAGGCGGACTACGCCCGCGACGTCGCTAAAAAGCTTGAAAATCAAGGGCTTAGGGTTGAGCTCGACCTTGGGAACGAAAAAATCACGTATAAAATACGGGAGCATTCGATGCAAAAGCGGCCCTACATCCTTGTCGTGGGCGACAAGGAAAAAGCGGCGGGCTCTGCATCCGTCCGCGCCCGGGGCAACCAGGACCTTGGTGTGATGCCAGTCGAAGCCTTCGCTGAACGCATCCGCCAGGACATTGCCAGCAAGATCTGATTTTCTAAGGAAGCAACCATCGCTACTGATTTCCGCGACCGTCGCCACCGCGAGGAACGCAAGCACCGCCTGAACCGTGAAATCATGGCCCCCGAGGTACGCCTCACCGGGCCCGAGAACGAGCCTCTTGGCATCGTGAGCTTGCAGGAGGCCTTGCGCATGGCGGGCGAGATGGACGTCGATCTGGTCGAGATCGCGGCCACTGCCAATCCGCCCGTCTGCCGCCTGATGGACTACGGCAAGTTCAAGTACCAGGAGCAGAAAAAGGCGGCGGAGGCGAAGGCCAAGCAGACGGTCATCGAGATCAAGGAAGTGAAGTTCCGCCCCGGCACCGACGACGGCGACTACAACATCAAGATGCGCAACATCCGGCGTTTCCTGGCCGAAGGCGACAAGTGCAAGATCACCTTGCGCTTCAGAGGCCGAGAAATCACGCACCAGGAAATCGGTATCGCGCTGTTGAATCGCATCCGGGACGAACTCGGTGACACCATCGTGGTGGAGCAGTTCCCCAAGCTCGAGGGCCGGCAGATGATCATGATGATTGCGCCGGGCCGCAAGAAGGTGCAGCCGGCTGCCAAGCCGGCGACCGAGTCGCAGAGCGCCTCGGCTTGAGGCGCGCGGCGCTTCTCTGATATTCCCAGATCGAATCCGGCAGGTTGGTCGCCTGCCGGTTTGTCGAAGGAGGGCTTCACGGCTCTCCGAAAAAAGTGGCTCGGGGCCAGCAAGTCCGCGGAGGTTCGCGGCGCCTCACGAGCACAAATGAAGAAGGAGCATGTACATGCCCAAGATGAAGACCAAGAGCGGCGCGAAGAAGCGTTTCCGCGTTCGTCCCGGTGGAACCGTCAAGCGGGGCCAGGCGTTCAAGCGCCACATCCTCACCAAGAAGTCCACCAAGACCAAGCGCCATCTGCGTGGGGCGGTGGCTGTGCATGAGACCAACATGGGTCACATGGCGCAGATGCTCCCGTTCGCGGGCCTTTGATCAACCGACGAACGAAGGAGTAGCACATGCCTCGAGTCAAGCGTGGTGTAACGGCGCGCGCCCGTCACAAGAAAGTTCTCGCCCTGGCCAAGGGCTTCCGCGGTCGCCGCGGCAACGTCTTCCGCATCGCCAAAGAAGCGGTGATGAAGGCGGGGCAATATGCCTACCGCGACCGTCGTGCCAAGAAGCGGGTGTTCCGCCAGCTGTGGATTGCCCGTATCAACGCCGCCGCGCGTGAATTGGGCCTGACCTACAGCCAGTTCGCCAACGGCATCCGCAAGGCAGGCATCGGCATCGACCGCAAGGTCCTCGCCGACATCGCCGTGCACGACAAGGCCGCCTTTGCCGGCATCGTGGAGCAAGTCAAGGCCAAGCTGGCGGCTTGAGTTCACGTCGCGCACCGCCCTTTTCGGGCGATGCCCGGTGCAACCAACCTCGACAGGGCTAGGGCTTGCAGGCACTAGCCCTGTTTTTTTGTATGAACAGCGAACTCGATTCCATCGTTGCCAGCGCACGCGAGGCCTTCGCAGTGGCCGCCACTCCGGCGCAGCTCGAAGACGCCAAGGCGCGTTTCATCGGCAAGTCCGGTCGCATCACCGACATGATGAAGGGCATGGCCGCCCTCTCGCCGGAAGACAAGAAGACGCGCGGCGCCGCCATCAACCAGGCCAAGCAGGCGATCGAGGAGGCCCTGAACGCCCGACGCCGCGCTCTGGCGGAGGCCGAACTCGAAGCCCAGCTCCAGGCCGAGTCCCTGGACGTGACGCTGCCCGGGCGCCGTCGCGAGCCTGGCGGGCTGCACCCGGTGAGCCTCACCATGGAGCGCATCGAACAGATCTTCGCCAGCATGGGCTTCGATGTGGCCGACGGCCCCGAGATCGAGACCGACTGGTACAGCTTCACCTCGCTGAACAATCCGCCGAACCATCCGGCGCGGTCGATGCAGGACACCTTCTACGTCGACATCGACGGCGAGGACGGCATCCCCTACAACCTGCGGCCGCACACCAGCCCGATGCAGGTGCGCTATGCGCAGGCGCACATCAAGAAGCACGCCGGCGCCGCCGACATGCCCGAGATCCGCGTCATCGCCCCCGGCCGAACCTACCGCGTGGACAGCGACGCCACGCACTCGCCCATGTTCCACCAGTGCGAGGGGCTTTGGCTGGGATCGAATGTGAGCTTCAAGGACCTGAAGGTCGTCTTCACGGACTTCTGCCGCACCTTCTTCGAGACCGACGACCTCGCCCTCAGGTTCCGGCCCAGTTTCTTTCCCTTCACCGAGCCGAGTGCCGAGGTCGATATCCAGTTCCAGAGCGGGCCGCTCGCTGGGCGCTGGCTCGAGGTTGCCGGCGCCGGCCAGGTGCACCCGCAGGTGGTGCGCAACATGGGGCTCGATCCCGAGAAGACCATCGGCTTCGCATTCGGCATGGGACCCGACCGCCTCACGATGCTCAGGTATGGGGTGAACGACCTGCGCCTGTTTTTTGAAGGCGACATCCGCTTCCTGCGCCAGTTCCGATAGACCGCGGCTTCGGCCCGGGTACGGATCACCCCTGGCCGGATCACACACAGAGCACGAAAAAAGATGCAATTCCCCGAGTCCTGGTTGCGCGAGTTCTGCAACCCGCCGCTCACCACCCGCGAGCTCGCCGACACCCTGACCATGGGCGGCCTTGAGGTCGAAGAGCTGCGACCGGTGGCACCCCCGTTCACCCAGGTCGTGGTGGGCGAGATCCGCGAGGCCTCCCCTCATCCCGACGCCGACCGCCTGCGCGTGTGCCAGGTCGACGTGGGGCAGGGTGGCCTGCTGCAGATCGTGTGCGGCGCACCGAACGCGCGTGCCGGCATTCGGGTGCCTTGCGCCCTGGTCGGCGCCGAGCTGCCGCCGGGCGAAGACGGCAAGCCTTTCGCCATCAAGCTGGGCAAATTGCGCGGGGTGGACAGCCACGGCATGCTGTGCTCGGCGCGCGAACTCAAGCTGAGCGACGACCACGGTGGTCTGCTCGAGCTGTCGATCGACGCGCCGGTCGGTGCCGACGTGCGCCAGGTGCTGGCGCTCGACGACACCTTGTTCACGCTCAAGCTCACGCCCAACCTCGCGCACGCGCTCAGCGTCTACGGCGTCGCCCGGGAGCTCGCAGCCTTGACCGGCGCACCCTTGCGCGAGCCCTCTGTCGCGCCGGTGCCACCCGCGCATGACCAGCGGTTGCGAGTCTCGGTCACCGCACCGGATTTGTGCGGGCGTTTCTCCGGCCGCGTGGTGCGCGGCATCGATCCCAAGGCCCGCACGCCCCAATGGATGGTCGACCGGCTGGCGCGCTGCGGCCAGCGCAGCGTTTCGGCACTGGTGGACATTTCGAACTACGTGATGTTCGAGCTCGGCCAGCCGTCCCACATCTTCGACCTCGACAAGATCCACGGCGAACTGGAGGTGCGCTGGGGCCGTGCGGGTGAACAGCTCAAGCTGCTCAATGGCAACACGGTGAACGTGGACGAGAAGGTGGGGGTGATCGCCGACAACGCCCAGGTCGAGTCGCTCGCCGGCATCATGGGCGGCGACTGGACGGCTGTGTCGGACGACACCCGCAACGTCTACATCGAAGCCGCTTTCTGGCACCCGCTGGCCGTCCAGGGCCGTTCGCGCCGCTACAACTTCTCGACCGATGGGGGCCACCGGTTCGAGCGGGGCGTGGACCCGAGCCAGACCGTCGCTCGTATCGAGCACATCACGCGCCTGGTGCAGGACATCTGCGGTGGCCAGGCTGGGCCGATCGACGACCACGTGGTCGCCTTGCCGCAGCGCAACCCGGTGACGCTGCGCGCGGCGCGCGCGGCCAAGGTGATTGGCATGCCGCTGACGCCGTCGCAGTGCCAGCAAGCGCTCTCACGCCTCGGGCTGGAAGTCGTCGTCGACGGCGACCTGCTCACGGTGAATCCGCCGCCGCATCGATTCGACCTGTCGATCGAGGAGGACCTGATCGAGGAGGTGGCGCGCATCGTGGGCTACGAAAAGCTGCCCACCACGCCCCCCCTGGCGCCGGTCGTCGCACGGCCGGTCAGTGAGTCCCGACGCAGCCGCTTCGCCTTGCGTCGCCTGCTTGCGGCGCTCGGCTACCAGGAGACGATCAACTTCAGTTTTGTCGAAGAAACCTGGGAACGCGAACTCGCGGGCAACGCCGATCCGGTGCGGCTGCTCAATCCGATCGCCAGCACCATGGGCGTGATGCGCTCGTCGCTGATGGGCTCGCTGCTGCAGGTGCTGCGCCACAACCTCGATCGCAGGGCAGACCGGGTCCGCGTGTTCGAACTCGGTCGCGTGTTCGTTCGCGATGGCGCCGTCGTCACCACCGACAGCACGGTGCGCGGCATCCGCCAGCCCATGCAAGTCGGCGGCCTTGCCTATGGCTCGCCTGATGGCCTCCAGTGGGCCCGCAAGGGGCAGCCGCAGGTGGACTTCTTCGATCTCAAGGGTGACATCGAGTCACTCCTGAGCCCTCGCCACTGCGAATTCCGCGCCGCCACCCATCCTGCGCTGCACCCGGGCCGCTGCGCCGAGGTGTTCCTGCAGGGGCAGTCGATCGGCTTCGTCGGTGAGCTGCACCCGCGCTGGCGCCAGCAGTGGGAGTTGCCGGCCGCGCCGATGCTGTTCGAGCTCGATCTCGACGCCGTGCTTGCGCGCCAGCAGCCCGCCTTCGAGCCGGTGCCGCGGTTCCAGCCGGCCGAGCGCGATATCGCGGTCATCGTCGCCGAATCGGTCACGCATGACGCGCTGGTTGCAGCCGTGCGTGCAGCCGACACCGGCGGCCTGCTGCGCGATGCAACGCTCTTCGACGTGTACCGGCCGCAGCAGGCCTCGGCTGGGCTGGCCCCGGGCGAAAAGAGCCTCGCAATCCGCTTGACCCTGGCCAGCGCGCTGACCACACTCACCGAGGAACAGATCGACGGTGCGGTCCAGGCGATCGTCGCTCGCATCTCCACCGACTTGAAGGGGCGCCTGAGGGCCTGAGGATGGATGCATTGAACCGGGACAAGCAGGAGCTCGACATGGAGTTCACCGTGGAGAGCCTGGAGACTCCCGCGCTGACGAAAGCGCAGCTGGCCGAGCTGCTGTTCGAGCAGATCGGCCTGAACAAGCGCGAGTCCAAGGACATGATCGACGCCTTTTTCGATCTGATCGTCGCGCGACTGATCGAAGGGCAGGACATCAAGATCAGCGGCTTCGGCAACTTCCAGATCCGCACCAAGGCGCCTCGACCCGGGCGCAATCCCCGCACCGGCGAGCTGATCCCGATCGAGGCGCGGCGAGTGGTCACGTTCCACGCGAGCAGCAAGCTCAAGGAAATGATCCAGGGGCAGGCGCCGCAGTAGCGCAAAAAGCACGACGCGCGGGCCCTGTGCGCACGGCGCCAAGTGGTGCGCATCAGATCGCTTGGCCCTGCCGGCGCGCTGGAGTAACCTCGCTGTCCCGCCCCCCCCCAGTCCACCTGCCAGACCTGCTGCCCTCGATGGAGAAAACCCTCCCGCCGATCCCCGCCAAGCGCTATTTCACGATTGGTGAAGTGAGTGAGCTGTGCGGTGTCAAGCCGCACGTGCTGCGCTACTGGGAGCAGGAGTTCACCCAACTGCGCCCCATGAAGCGGCGCGGCAACCGGCGCTACTACCAGCACCACGAGGTGCTCATGATCCGCCGCATCCGTGAGCTGCTGTACGACCAGGGGTTCACCATCAGCGGCGCGCGCAACAAGCTGCAGGAGTTGGCCCAGGGTGAACGCGACCGGCGACGGATCCCCGAGGCGCCGGTCGAGGGCATCGACCTGGTCGAGCTCGACGAAGCCGACTCGTCGTTCACCGAGGCCGCGCCACCACCCATCGCGGTGCCCGAAGGCGAGCTCGACCCGGTCGACCAGCGACTGCTGCTGTTGCGGCGCGAGTTGTGCGAGATCCGCGACCTGCTGTCGTATTCGCGCTGATCAGGCAGGGCCGGAGTCGTCGAAAACGCAGTCTATAATCTGAGGCTTGTCGGCGTGTAGCGCAGCCTGGTAGCGCACTTGCATGGGGTGCAAGGGGTCGCGAGTTCGAATCCCGCCACGCCGACCATTTATTCAGAACAAGGGTCAGGTCCCACAAGGGCCTGGCCCTTTCTTCGTTGGGGCTTCGGTCTTGTCATTCGCAGGGGAGGGCGGCAGGCCTTGCCCGGGTCGGCGCCTCATCGGGTAATGTCGCGATCCTGATTTCCGCCCGCACATGATCGATCCGTCTCCAGCTCGGGCCTACCGTAGCGCCAGTGGCCTGCGCAGGGCCTGGCGGCGCCTGCTGCTGGACCGCGCGGTCGTGGTCCTCGTCAGCGGCCTCGTGCTGACGGCGATCGCCACCTTCGTTTCGACCCGGGTCCTGCAAGAGCGTGAGATGGCCCGCGCCGAGTTGGCCATGGACCAGGACCTCTCGCGGCTTGACAGCCGCCTCAGCGCCTACCTCGCCTTGTTGCGGGCGACGCGCGCGTTCATCGAAGCCGAAGGCCCTTCGCTCGATGCCGATGGGTTCTCGACCTTCGTGCAGGGCTTGCGCATCAATCAGGATTACCCCGGCATCCAGGGCATCGGCTGGAGCCCGAAGCTCGGGCCGGGCGACCGGTTCGAGATCCGCCTGCTCGAGCCGCTCGACGAACGCAACCGCGCGGCCCTGGGGTTCGACATGCACTCCGAGGCCACCCGGGCAGCCGCCATGGACCGCGCGCGTGACACCGGCGAGCCCGCGATGAGCGGTGGCGTGGTGCTGCGCCAGGAAATCCTGCCGGAGAAGTCGCGGGGTTTCCTGATCTACGTGCCGGTATATGCGGGTGGTGGCGTGCCGCCCACCGTGCCCGAGCGCAGGGCGCAGCTGTCGGGCTTTGCGTATGCGCCGTTTCGCGCCGTCGACTTCTTCAGCGGCCTGTTCAGCGACACCCCCATCGCGCTGCATTCGATCCACGTCACCGGTCAGCCCGACGATGGCCTGCTGTGGGGCCACGCCGAAGCAACCACGCGGCCGGTCTTCGAACGGTTCGCCGAGCACGCCGGCCAGCGCTGGCTGCTGCGCTTCGAGCGGATCGAGAGCGGGTTGTCGATGCTCGAGCGGATTCGCCCCTTCGTGGTCCTGGTGGTCTGCCTGGTGATCACGGCGCTGCTGTTCACCCTGGCCCGCGTGCAGGTCAGTGAGCGACGCCGCGCTGAACGGCGCAATGCCGAGCTGGGGCAGCAGGTGCAGTTCGCCGAACTGCTGATCGGAATCGTGTCGCACGACCTGCGCAACCCCCTTAACGTCATCAAGCTCAACGCCACCTTGCTCGAGAACGCATCGCTGAGCGAAGAGTTCGGGCGTTGTGTCCGGCGCATCCAGGCGAGCGGCGACATGAGCCTTCGCATGGTCCGGGACCTGCTCGACTTCACCCAGGCACGTTTCTCCGGTGGCATTCCGGTGCTGCGCACACCGGGCGACCTGATCCAGATCGTGCACCAGACGGTCGATGAGATTCAGCTCGCGCATCGTGACCGCCAGATCGTCTTCAGCGCGCGCGGCGATGCCTCGGGGACGTGGGACCCCGACCGCATGGCGCAGCTCGTGTCCAATCTCCTGAACAACGCCCTGGTCTACGGAGCCACCGACGCGCCCATCACGGTGGCTGTCCACGCCGAGGGTCAGCGCATCCGCCTGCGTGTCCACAACGAAGGCGAGCCGATCTCGCCGCAGCTGCAGGCCGCGCTCTTCCAGCCCATGCAGCAGGGGCCCTCGCGCAAGGGGTCGTCGGCCCGCAACATCGGGCTGGGGCTGTATATCGTCCAGCAGATCGTGCAGGCCCACGGAGGCACGGTGGAGTGCCTTTCCAGCGCCGCCGAGGGCACCGCGTTCACGGTCACGCTCCCACGCGCCTGAAGGCTGGCGCGGCCGACCACCCCACCTCGACGCGTACCTCAGGCGTCGGCGCCGGCCTACCCGCTCCTGCGGCGGCGACCCGCCAGCCGAGCTGCTGCTCCCCCCTAAGGTGGCTGCATCAACCACTTCGTGAGGAGAACGTCATGGTGCCGCTGATTCTCTGGCTGCTTGGCGTGCCGCTCGTCGTCATCGTGCTGCTGATGCTGTTCGGCGTGCTGTGACCGCCGCGACCGCCGCACGCGGGTCGGCACCGCGTGGACCTGCGTGCGGCGGCGCAGCACTCGGGCAGGGCCGCGCATGATCCGTGACCGCTGGATCGCGGCAAGTTGTTTCGCGCACGACCGGCTCCATAATGGCGGGCCGTGTCAGACAACCCGAACCACCCCGACTCGCAGCGGCCTGGCCGCGACCCGCAACCCGCCGACGCCGCTCGATCCACCGCGCCCGGACAGCCGGCGCATGTGCTCGTGGTCGACGACAACCGCGATGCCGCCGACACGCTGGTGGACATCCTCATGCTCAGTGGCTTCACCGCCAGCGCCGCCTACGACGGCGCTTCCGGTCTGCAGGCGCTGCAGCAGCAGCCTCCCCAGGCGGTCCTGCTCGATATCGGCTTGCCTGATCTCGACGGCCACGAAGTCTGCCGCCGTATTCGCGCCTTGCCCTTGTCGCCGCAACCGGTGGTGCTCGCGCTGACCGGCTGGGGCCAGGAGAAGGACCGCGAGCGCACGGCCGCGGCCGGATTCGACGGGCACCTCACCAAGCCTGCCGATCCCACGCACATCATGGAACTGCTGGGTAAGCTATTGCCCCGCTGATGGGGTCGCGGCAGCAGCCGCGCGATGGGTCAGACGATGTCGATCGTGTGTACCGTGTGCTGGCCGCTGCGCCGGTCATCGAAGTACCGCAGCAAGGTCTCCCTCACCGTGCGAAAGGCGATGTCGTCCCAGGGGATCTCGTCTTCGCGGAACAGGCGGGCTTCCAGCGTCTCGATGCCGGGCTCGAACCGGTCGCTGGTCAGTCGTGCCAGGTAGAAAAGATGCACCTGGCCCACGCGGGGCACGCTCAGCACGGACAGCAGGCGTTCCATCTCGAACTGCGCACCGGCCTCCTCCACGGTCTCGCGGGCGGCGCCCTCGGCGGCGGTCTCACCGAGCTCCATGAAGCCCGCCGGCAGGGTCCACTTGCCCCATCGCGGCTCGATATTGCGCTTGCACAGCAGCACCCGGTCGTCCAGGTGGGGCAGGGTGCCCACGACGTTCAGCGGGTTCTCGTAGTGGACGGTCGCGCATGAAGGACACACGGCCCGCTCCCGCGTGTCGCCGTCATCGGGCAAGCGATAGGCGACCGCGGTGCCGCAGTTGCGGCAGTGTTTGATGGGGCTGCGCAGCATCGGCAAAGTGTAAGTGCCGCAGGCACAGGAGCCGGGGCTCGTCACGAGCCACCGCGCAGCGCTGGGGGGCGGGTTACTTCACCCCCACGCGGATGGGTACGAGGCCATCGACGTGGCCCACCATGGTGTCGCCCGCCACCACCGCGGCCACGCCTTCGGGCGTGCCCGAATAGATCAGGTCGCCGGGTTGCAGCTCCCAGGCCGCCGACAGATGTTCGATGGTCTCGGCGATGTTCCAGATCAACTTGTCGACATTGCTGCGCTGGCGGTCCTGGCCGTTCACCTGCAGCCAGATCGCTGCGTGCTCGATGTCGCCGGCCTGCGCGGCGGGCGTGATCGGGCCAATGGGCGCCGAGTGATCGAAGGCCTTGCCGATGCACCACGGCCGGCCCTGCTTCTTCATCTCGCCCTGCTGGTCGCGCCGGGTCATGTCCAGGCCCACCGCATAGCCGAACACGTGCCGCATCGCATCGGCCGCCTTGATGTTTCGGCCGCCCTCGCCGATGGCCACCACCAGTTCGATCTCGTGGTGGAAGTCCTTGGTGGCCGAGGGGTAGGGGATGCTGCCGGTCTGCCCCTCGTCGACCACCACCACCGCGTCGGCGGGCTTCAGAAAGAAGAATGGCGGTTCGCGGCCGGTGAAACCCATCTCCTTGGCATGCTCGACGTAGTTGCGGCCCACGCAGTAGATGCGGTGTACCGGAAAGCGCTCGGCGCGCCCGACGATCGGCACGGCGACGGGCGCGGGCGGTTGGAAAACATAGCTCATGGCAGCCTTTCTTCTTTCAGGATGCCCAGCGCGTCCTGCACCGGGCGGTCGGAGAAACTGAACAGCACGCAGCCTGCCTCGGACTCGAGTCGGGCCGCGTGCCAGGAGGGGATCACGAAGTGATCGCGCGGCGTCACCTCGTAGCGCGTCGAGCCACCTGCCGGCGATTCGATGTGCACCGCGGCCCGGCCTTCCACCACGCTGTAGATGGCGCCATCGGTCTGGCGCCAGCCCTTGCCGCGAAATCCCGCCGGCAGCTTCTGCATGAAAGCCGCGATGGTGGGCATGGGCCAGCCGCCGGTCAGCGGGTTCGTGTAGCGCAGCTTGACGCCGTCCCACTCGTCGATCGGCGCGTCGCGCTCCAGCCGGTCCAGCGCCTCGCGGCTGCGGTCGTAGGGGTAGCTGAAGATGGGCGACGTCTTGCCGAACGGCGCCACAGGCCGCACCGGTGCCATGTTGTGCCCGAAGCGCGCGAAGCTGCTGCCCTCGGCCTGCGTCACCTGCTGTGAACGGGCCGATCCGTTTTCGGCGAAGCCGGCATCGAAGAACCGCAGGATGGGGATGTCCAGGCCGTCCAGCCAGACCATGGGCTGGTCGGACGGGTTGCCGTGGTCGTGGAAGGTCCAGCTCGGCGTGATGATGAAGTCGCCGGGGTGCATGGTCGTGCGTTCGCCATTGACGGCGGTGTAGGCGCCCTGGCCCTCCACCACGAAGCGCAGCGCACCCTGCGTGTGCCGGTGCGACGGCGCGACCTCGCCCGGGAGGATCAGCTGCAGGCCCGCATAGAGCGACTGCGTGATGGCCGACTGCCCGCGCAGGCCCGGGTTCTCCAGGATCAGCACCCGGCGCACGGCCTCCTCGGCGCTGATGACCTCGCCGGCACGCTTGAGGAAAGGGCGCACCCGCTCGTAGGTCCACAGGGCCGGCACGCAGGGGGAGGCCGGCTGCGGCGGCACCAGGGCGTGCAACACCTCCCACAGCGGCTTGAGGTTGTGGGGGTCCATGTCGCGATAGAGCTGCTCGCGCTCGTGCACGGCCGTCTGGGGGGCGTTCATGTCGTCTCCTTGGTCTCGATCGATGATAGGGGCGGCTTGCCGGCCCCTCGGCGGACTGGACACGCGGCCGGACAGATCGCCCTTGTTCATAAGCATACATACGATATGCACGCATGGCAAACCGTGGCGGGTGACGCCGGCACTACACTGCCGGCATGGCAAAGGGTTTCGAGTTCGAGCAGGCGCCGGGACATTTGATCCGCCGCGCGCAGCAGGTGGCAGTGGCCGTCTTCAACGAGGAGACGGCCGGCTTCGACGTCACGCCGGTGCAGTTCGCCATCCTCAACGCGCTGATCGACGACCCCGGCGAAGACCAGGTCACCCTGGCGTCCAAGGTCGCCTTCGATGCGGCCACGTTCGGCTCGGTCATCGGCCGCCTCGAGGCGCGCGGCTGGGTGCGCCGCGAGTCGGACCCGGCCGACCGCCGCCGCAAACGCCTGTGGATCACCCCGGACGGGCAGCAGATGGCCATCAAGATGAAGCGCGCGGTGGCCCGGGCCCAGACGCGCATCGTGGCGCCGCTCGCACCCGTTGAGCGCGAGCATCTGGTCGAGCTGCTGCGCAGGCTGGTGGCCGGTCACGAGTCCGGATGAGGTTGATCGTCCTTCGCGTCCTACGCCAAAGTCAGAAGGCTGCCGCGCCAGCCGGCGCTCATGGCTGTGTTCAATTGGAACTGGTTACTTGCAGGAAAGGACGGCACGCATGAACAACTTCCTATTGCACGGTCGGATCGGCGCCACGCTCGCGGCGGCCTTGCTGGCCACGGGTTGCGCCAACATGGACATGAGCGGCATGACCCCGACGCAGCGCAACGCGGCCATCGGTGCCGGCATCGGCGCGCTCGGCGGTGCGGCGATCGGCCGCGACGTGCGCGGCGCTGCCATCGGCGCGGGTGTCGGCGCGCTGGGCGGCTATGTCTGGTCGCAGCAGATGGAGCAGCGTCGCCAGACCATGGAGCGCGCGACGGTGGGTACGGGCGTGGCCGTTTCGCAGACCCCCGACAACCAGCTCAAGCTGGATATTCCCAGCGACATCTCGTTCGACGTCGGCCGCGCCGACATCCGGCCCAACCTGCGGCCCATCCTGGACCAGTTCGCCAGCGGACTGTCCAGCCAGCCCAATACCGAGGTGCGCATCATCGGCCACACCGACAGCACCGGCTCGGACGAGCTGAACGACCGGCTGTCCCTGCAACGTGCGCAGTCGGCTCGCGACTACCTGGCCGCCCGCGGTGTCGATCCCCGCAGCATCGTGATCGCCGGTCGCGGAGAGCGTGAGCCCATCGCCGACAACAGTACCGAGATGGGACGCGCGCGCAACCGGCGGGTGGAGATCTTCCTGGGCGAGCGGGCGAACGTCGCCGGTAGGTAGGGCCCACCCCCGAAGCGGCTTCGCCGCTTCCCCCCTCGAGGGGGCGCTAACCAGCGGCCCGGCAAAGCCGGTTCCGCGGTTGCCGCTGGAGGGACCTGCCGCTTCGCGACGGTCTGGGGGCGTCCCCGCAACCCTCAGTCGGACTGCGCCAGCACGGTGAAGTGTTCGACCGTGGGGGGTGCTGCGAAGAAGGGGCCGACGATGGCGCGCCACTCCTGGAAGAGCGGGCCTTCGCGGAAGGCGATGGTGTGGTCTTCCAGGCGTTCCCATTGGATCTGCAGCAGGTAGCGCTGGGGCGACTCGATGCACTTGCGCACGTCGTAGCCGCGCATGCCCTGCGCGCGGGCGATCACGGTGGACAGGCCGCGCTGGATGGCCTGGTCGAACTCGGCCTCGCGGCCTGGGTGGATGCGGATGTCGGCGACTTCGAGAATCATGTGAGGGTCCGTCGGTTCAGGGTGCGGCCGGGACGCGGGCCGCGCCCGGCCGCGCATGATGCACCAGTGCTCGGGAGGTCGACCATCGCGGGCCCGCGGTTTATCCTTGTGGGGCCATGAAGCTGTACAACTACTTCCGCTCCTCAGCATCCTTTCGGGTGCGCATCGCGCTCGAACTCAAGGGGCTGCCCTATGACTACGTGCCGGTCCACCTGGTCAAGGGCGAGCACAAGCAGCCGGCCTATGCCGCCGTGTCGCCCCCCCGGCTGGTCCCCACGCTCGTCACCGATGCCCAGGACCGGCTGGGCCAGTCGATGGCCATCATCGAATACCTCGACGAGGTCTACCCGCAGCCGCCGCTGCTGCCCTCCGAGGCCACGGCACGCGCCAAGGTTCGCGCGCTCGCCCAGCTCATCGCCTGCGAGATCCATCCCTTGAACAACCTGCGTGTGCTGAAGTACCTGGTGCGCGAGATGGGCGTGTCCGACGACAACAAGAACGCCTGGTATCGGCATTGGGTGCGGACCGGCCTGGAAGCTTTCGAGGCCGAGCTTGCCCAGCTGCCGCCCAGCACGTTCTGCTACGGTGACACGCCCACCCTGGCGGACTGCTGCCTGGTGCCGCAGATCTTCAACGGCCAACGTTTCAACGTCGACCTGTCGGGGCTGACCCGCACCATGGCTGCGTTCGACGCCTGCATGGAGCTGCCCGAGTTCCAGCGCGCGCAGCCGTCCAGCTGCCCTGACAACGAAGCGTGACCCCCTGGCGGTCACCCGGCGCATGCTGATCCCGGACTGGCCCGCCCCGCCCCGCGTGCATGCCGCCTGCAGCACCCGCGACGGCGGCGTATCCGGTCCCCCCTGGAACAGCCTCAACCTCGGCGACCACGTGGGCGACGACCCACTCGCGGTTGAAGCCAATCGCCAACGCTACGCCGCGGCCCTGGCGGTGCGGCCGGTGTTCCTGCGCCAGGTGCATGGCAGCGAGGTGGTGCGGCTGCGGGCCGACACACCCGACGGCGCCGAGGCCGATGCCTGCGTGTCGACCGTGCCGGGCGTGGCCTGCACCATCCTGGTCGCCGACTGCCTGCCGGTGCTGCTGTGCGACGCCGAAGACGGCCGGGCCGTTGCGGCCGCGCACGCCGGCTGGCGCGGACTGGCGGGGCAGGGCGGACGTGGCGTGCTGGAGGCCGTGCTCGATTCGCTGGCAACGGCCCTGAGGCTGCCCTCGGTCGAGTCCGCGGGACCACGCCTGATGGCCTGGCTCGGCCCCTGCATCGGACCGTCGGCCTTCGAGGTCGGCGCGGAGGTGAAGGCAGCGTTCGAGCTGCACGACCCGGCGGCCGCCGCGTGGTTCAAGCCGGTGCGCGAAGGCAAGTGGCTGGCCGACCTGCCGGGCCTCGCGCGGCAACGGCTGCAGTCGGCCGGGGTGACGCGGCTGCACGGCAACGACGGCAGCACCGCCTGGTGCACCCACTCGCAGCCCTCACGGTTCTTTTCGCACCGGCGGGACCGCATCAGCGGGCGCATCGCCGCCAGCATCTGGCTCGAGTGAGGCCGCATCGGCCCGGGCCTTCGCTTCTTCCTCGGCTTCCCGCGCCCGCCGCGCGCGCTTGCGTCCGGGCGTGCCCAGGATGTAGGCCAGCAGTGCCGCCGGCAATAGGCCATAGAACACCAGCGTGATGAACGCACCCAGCAGGGACCCGGCCGGGCTCGTCGCCTCCGCAACCGCCATCATCAATGTGACGTACAACCAGCCGATGATGACGAGGTACATGGATAGGTTTTTCTATAGATGAGCTTTGTAGCCCCACGGACTTGGGGCGATACTCGGCTCGTCCTGTCAGCGCGAACCACCACATGAAGGCAGCCGAAGCCGCTCATTCTCCAGCAGACGCCCCCACCGCGGCGACGCCAAACCCCCTCCAAGACCAGTTGGGCGCCTGGACCCAGGCACTCGACGCCTTCCAGCGGATCACGTCCGCCCACTCGGCCGCGCCGCAACCGTCGCTCCAGTTCGACGGCCAGATGCTCCAGGCCTTGCAGCAGGCCTATGTGCGCGAAGCCTGTGAACTCTGGAACCAGGGACTGCAGCCGCCAGCCGACCGCCGCTTCGCCTCCGAGGCCTGGGCCCAGAACTCCATGGGCAGCTACGCCGCCTCGGTGTACCTGCTCAACGCGCGCACGCTGCTGGGCATGGTCGAGGCGGCGCAAACCGACGAGAAAACCAAGTCCCGCCTGCGTTTCGCGGTCGAGCAGTGGCTGGCCGCCTCGGCGCCGAGCAACTTCCTGGCGCTCAACCCCGAAGCCCAGAAGAAGGCGGTCGAAAGCCGCGGCGAAAGCATCGCGCGCGGGGTGCAGAACCTCTGGCGCGACATCCAGCAAGGCTACGTGTCGATGACCGACGAGAGCCAGTTCGAGGTCGGTCGCAACGTCGCCACCACCGAAGGCGCGGTGGTGTTCGAGAACGAGCTGTTCCAGCTCATCGAGTACAAGCCGCTCACGCCCAAGGTCTTCGAGCGCCCGTACCTGGTCGTGCCGCCCTGCATCAACAAGTTCTACATCCTCGACCTGCAGCCCGAGAACTCGCTCGTGCGCCACCTGGTCGCGCAAGGGCACCGCACCTTCGTCATCAGCTGGCGCAACCCCGACGATTCGCTCCAGGACAAGACCTGGGACGACTATGTCGGTGACGGCCCCATCCGCGCGATCGAGGTGGTGCGCGAGATCGCCAATGCCAAGCAGGTCAACGCGCTGGGCTTCTGCGTGGGTGGCACCTTGCTCGGCACCGCCTTGGCCGTGCTGCGCGCGCGCGGTGAAGATCCGGTCGCCTCGCTCACGCTGCTGACCACCTTCCTGGACTTCAGCGACACGGGCGTGCTCGACCTCTTCGTCGACGAGAACTTCGTCAAGTACCGCGAGGCGCAGCTCGGGCGGCGCGGCGTGCTCAAGGGCCAGGAGCTCGCTTCCACCTTCAGCTTCCTGCGCCCCAACGACCTGGTCTGGAACTACGTGGTGGGCAACTACCTCAAGGGCGAGACCCCGCCGCCCTTCGACCTGCTGTACTGGAACAGCGACTCCACCAACCTGCCAGGTCCGATGTACGCCTGGTACCTGCGCAACACCTACTTCGAGAACAACCTGGCCAAGCCGGGCAAGCTCACCGTCTGCGGGCAGAAGATCGACCTGGCCCGCATCGACATGCCGGCCTACCTGTACGGTTCGCGCGAGGACCACATCGTGCCCATCGGCGGCGCGTATGCCTCGGTCAACCACCTCAGCGGCAAGAAGCGCTTCGTGATGGGAGCGTCCGGCCACATCGCCGGCGTGATCAACCCGCCGGCCAAGAAGAAGCGTTCGTACTGGACCAACGAGCAGCTGCCACGCAGCTTCGACGACTGGCTGGCCCACGCCACCGAGCATCCGGGCAGCTGGTGGACCGACTGGTCGGCCTGGCTCGAGCCCCACGGCGGCAAGCTCATCGCCGCGCCCAAGGCCTACGGCCGCGGCAAGTACCAGGTCATCGAGCCGGCCCCTGGCCGCTACGTGAAGGCGAAGGCCTGAAGATTTTTTTCATCCCCGAGGAGTACCCCACCATGGAAGACATCGTCATCGTTTCCGCCGCGCGCACGGCCGTCGGCAAGTTCGGCGGATCGCTTGCCAAGATCCCGGCGCCCGAGCTCGGCGCGGCTGTCATCAAGGAGGCGCTCGCGCGCGCCAAGGTCGATCCGGCCCAGGTGGGCGAAGTCATCATGGGCCAGGTGCTCGCCGCCGGCGCTGGCCAGAACCCCGCACGCCAGGCCCTGCTCAAGGCCGGCCTGCCCAAGGAAGTGCCGGGCCTGACCATCAACGCCGTCTGCGGCTCGGGCCTCAAGGCCGTCATGCTCGCCGCCCAGGCCATCGCCTGGGGCGATGCCGAGATCGTCGTGGCCGGTGGCCAGGAGAACATGAGCGCCTCGCCGCACGTCCTCATGGGCTCGCGCGACGGCCAGCGCATGGGTGACTGGAAGATGGTCGATTCCATGATCGTCGACGGCCTGTGGGACGTCTACAACCAGTACCACATGGGCATCACCGCCGAGAACGTGGCCAAGGCCCACAACATCGACCGCGCCGCGCAGGACGCGCTCGCGCTGGCCAGCCAGCAGAAGGCCGCCGCCGCCCAGGAGGCCGGCAGGTTCAAGGACGAGATCGTTCCCATCTCCATCCCCCAGCGCAAGGGTGACCCGGTCGTCTTCGACGCCGACGAGTTCATCAACAAGAAGACCAGCGCCGAAGCGCTGGCCGGCCTGCGTCCCGCCTTCGACAAGAGCGGCACGGTCACCGCCGGCAATGCGTCCGGCATCAACGACGGGGCCGCCGCCGTGGTGGTCATGAGCGCCAAGCGCGCCGCCGCCCTGGGCCTCAAGCCCCTGGCGCGCATCGCGGCCTTCGGCACCTCCGGCCTCGATCCCGCCACCATGGGCATGGGCCCCGTGCCGGCCTCCCGCAAGGCGCTCGAGCGCGCCGGCTGGAACGCCCAGGACGTGCAGCTCTTCGAGCTCAACGAAGCCTTCGCCGCCCAGGCCTGCGCGGTCAACAAGGAGCTCGGCATCGATCCGGCCAAGGTCAACGTCAACGGCGGCGCCATCGCCATCGGCCATCCCATCGGCGCGTCGGGCTGCCGCATCCTGGTCACGCTGCTGCACGAGATGCAGCGCCGCGAAGCGCGCAAGGGCCTGGCGGCCTTGTGCATCGGCGGCGGCATGGGCGTGTCGCTGGCCCTCGAGCGCGGTTGATCGCCGGTTCCATCACGTCACACAAAGGAGATCCAAGCATGAGCCAAAAAGTCGCCTACGTCACCGGAGGCATGGGGGGCATCGGCACCGCCATCTGCCAGCGCCTGCACAAGGAAGGCTTCCGGGTGATCGCCGGCTGCGGGCCGACCCGCGATCACGGCAAATGGTTGAACGAACAGAAGGACCAGGGCTACACCTTCTACGCGTCGGTCGGCAACGTCGGCGACTGGGACTCCACGGTCGAAGCCTTCTCCAAGGCCAAGGCCGAGCACGGCCCCATCGACGTGCTGGTCAACAACGCCGGCATCACCCGCGACCGCATGTTCCTGAAGATGTCACGCGAAGACTGGGACGCGGTCATCGAGACCAACCTCAACTCGATGTTCAACGTCACCAAGCAGGTGGTGGGCGACATGGTCGACCGGAACTGGGGCCGCATCATCAACATCAGCTCGGTCAACGGCGAGAAGGGCCAGGCCGGGCAGACCAACTACTCGGCGGCCAAGGCCGGCATGCACGGCTTCACCATGGCCCTGGCGCAGGAGCTCGCCACCAAGGGCGTGACGGTCAATACCGTGAGCCCGGGCTATATCGGCACCGAAATGGTCAAGGCCATCCGCGAGGACGTGCTCGACAAGATCGTGGGCACCATCCCGGTCAAGCGCCTGGGCAAGCCTGAGGAAATCGCCTCCATCATCGCCTGGCTGGCTTCGGAGGAAGGCGGCTACTCCACCGGCGCCGACTTCTCGGTCAACGGCGGTTTGCACATGCATTGACGAACGAAACGAGCCTTGCACCGGGTGCGAGGCTCGTCGGGCGATCGCCTCCCGCCGCTCGCGTCCCTGGCGCGGGCGGCGTTTCCTTTTCTAGAGATCCTCGATCACCAGCTGGCGGTACTTCTGGGCGTAGCTCACGGGGATGTTCTCGATCGCCTTGCGGATCAGGTCACTGTCCTTCTGGTGCGGCGCGTGCACCAGCAATCCCCAATGCCCCTGGGCGGCCAGGTGCGACATCTGCCGCACCGTGTCGGCTTCCGTGCCCACCGAGGGCAGGGGGATGTCGGCGCTGCCGACGGTGCGGGTGATGTCGGACATGATGACCTCGGGCGATAGCAGCGACATCTCGTCATCATCGATGCCCACGGCCGCCAGTGCCTTGCAGGCTTTGCGCGCGTCCTCGTGCCCGCCGGGAAACATCAGCACGGCATGTCCCGTCGGATAGAACACGCCCGACATCGTGGTCATGGACGACTGCATGACGAAGGGTTTCATGGGGGCCTCCTGTTCGTTCTCGGTTGCTCGGATGAGTCATTAGCTCGCGATCGCAGGCAGCTCGTTGTCGGCACCGTCGCCGCGGGCCTGTAGGACGGGTGCCGTCACGCCTGCGCGTTCGCGCTCTCCCGTGCCATCGGCCCTGGGCGAACCGCCCATGCGGCCTGCGGACATCCGCCGACGGCCCGCTCCCACAGGGCGGGCAGGTCGCGGCGCCCACACTGGAGCCGTCGTCGATCCACCGTGGGAGCATTCCATGAGCCAAAAAACGCGATCCATTCCCCTGTCGGCCATGCTTCGGCTGAGCCTGACGGCGGCCCTCCTTGGTGGGCTTGCATTCGCGACCTCGCTGGCCTTGGGCTGAGGCCCGGGCCAGGCCGGACAGTCCCGACGCGGACTCAGGCTCCGGCTTGCGAGAAGCGCGCGAAGAGTTCGTGCCGTGAACGCACGCCGATGCGCTGGAAGGCGCGGTCCCGGTAGGTGCGCACGGTAGCCGGCGTCAACCCCAGGTCGGCGGCGATGCCGTCGTGCGTCCAGCCCTTGAGCAGCCGCTCGCAGACCTCGCGCTCCCGCTGGGTCAACTCCTGCAAACCGGCGAGCTTGCCGCCGTCGCGGGCGCGCAAGGTGATGTGCCGTTCCACGCAGGCCACCAGCGGCTGGGCCAGGCCGGCGGCAGCCTGCAGCGCCTGTGTCCCCAGCGGTGCCTGCCGCTCGTGCCGGTAGAGATTGATCGCCAGCAGTCCACCGCCGGAAGCGGCGGCCACGATGGACAGGCGCTCGCGCAATCCGTTGCGGCTGTAGATGGCCTCGCGATGCTCCGGCGGCAGCTCGTCCGCCATCCAGTGCACCAGGGCAGGCGCGCCGGTCGCCACCGCCTGTCGCGCCGCGCTGAAACTGCCATCACGCCGGTACAAGGAGCTGCGGTACACCCGCCACGATTCGCTCGTGCCGCGCGGCGCATCGCCCACGCTGCTGTGCGCGTGCAGCACTGGCGGGGCGGCCGCGTACAAGGTGTAGACCGACCACCAGCACAGCGGCATCCAGCGGTTCAGCGCCTGCAAGGCCGAGTTGCCGAACGCCGGATCCCCCACCGAGCCGATCACGCTGGACAGGGCATCCATCGCGGCCCGGTCATCAGCATGGGCACCATGGGAATCGAGCGGGATGAGCTGCATCAGGGGACCTCGGGCAAACCCTGTCCACATCGACGTGGACAGACAGGAAGGGGCGGAAATTCTAGTCTCCGCACCCATGCCCCCACGGGTGCATCCGATCCCGCGGCCCACCGAGGTGGCGCCGCTTTCCAGCCTCAGAGAGAGACACACATGAACCGCTTCGCATCCCGGCGCGCCGCCCTCGCGGCTGGCATCACCCTGGCCCTGGCGTCCGCCGTACCGTCCGTCCTGGCGCAGGGCAGCTACCCCGACAAGCCCATCAAGCTCGCCGTCGGCTTCGCCCCCGGCACTGGCCCGGACATCCTCACCCGCACCGCCGGGCAGGCCTTCGCGGACATCGTCGGGCAGTCGGTGGTGGTCGAGAACCGCACCGGCGCGGGCGGACAGATCGCCACCGGCGCCGTCGCCAAGAGCCCGGCCGATGGCTACAACCTGCTGGTGGCCGACCTGTCGTCGATCAGCATCGCGCCGGCGGCCTTCTCCAAGCTCACCTACGACCCGGCCAAAGAACTGGTGCCGGTGACCGAGATCGCCCGCACCGACCTCGTGCTGGTGGTCCCCGCCAGCATGGCCGCCAACAACGTGCAGGAGTTCGTCAAGCTCACCAAGGCGGCCAACGGCGCCACCAACTTCGCCACCTTCGGTGCCGGCACGCCGGGCCACTTCGGCGCGGTGATGCTGGCCGAGATGGCCGGCTACAAGACCGAGATCGTGCACTTCCGCCAGACCTCGGACGTGATCACCGCCCTGGGCGGTGGCCAGGTGCAGGCGGCACTCATGTCCACGCCGCTGGCCGCCGCGCAGATCAAGGGCGGCCGCCTCAAGGCCCTGGCCACCACCGCGGCCAAGCGCTCGCCGCTGATGCCCGAGGTGCCCACCTTCGCCGAAGCGGGCCTGCCCAAGGCCGACTTCTCCGCCTGGTTCGTGGTCTTCGCACCCACCGGCACGCCCCAGCCCATCGTCGACCGCATCCAGCGCGACATGGTGCGGGCGGTGCAGGCGCCGGAGACCCGCAAGAAGCTGGAAGAGGCCGGCTTCACCGTGGTCGGCTCCACCCAGGCCGAGGCCCGCAAGATGGTCGCTTCCGAAAACGAGCGCTGGGCCCGGGTGGTCAAGTCCAGCGGCTTCAAAGGGGACTGACCAGGCCGCCGCGCAGCGGCAGGCTGTTCCGCTGCCACCGCGGAACCGGCTATGCCGGGCCGTGGCGCCCCCTTCAGGGGAGGCGCCGAACGCGCTTCGGGAGGGTCAACGCTTCAGCATCTCGCTGGCGATGATGATCCGCTGCATCTCCGAAGATCCTTCGGTGATCAGCCGGCTGCGCGCGTCGCGGAACATCAGCTCCAGGGGCAGCTCGCGCGACAGGCCGATGCCGCCGTGGATCTGGATGGCGCGGTCCACCACGCGCATGTACATCTCGTCGGCGTACAGCTTCACCTGCGACGCCTCCAGGTGGTAGTCCAGGCCCTGGTCGGCCTTCCACGCCGCGTGGTAGGTCATCAGGCGGGCGGCGTGCAGCTCGGTGGCCGAGTCCGCCACCATCCACTGGATGGCCTGGCGCTTGGCCAGCGGTTGGCCGAAGGTGCTGCGCTGGTTCGCGTACGAGATGGCCAGTTGCAGCGCCCGCTCCGCCCGGCCGATGGACTTGGGGCCGTGGATCAGGCGGCCCACGTCGAGGAACTCGCGCGCCAGCTCCCAGCCCTTGCCGGGCTCGCCCACCAGTTGCGAGACCGGCAGGCGCACGTCCTCCAGCACCACTTCCCACGGCCGGTCGGGGCTCATCAGCTCGAAGCTCTGCCCGAGCCGGAAGCCTGGCGTGCCCTTGTCGACCAGGAAGCAGGACACGCCCACTTCCTCGCCCTTCACCACGGTGCGCGCGAACACCTGCACGAAGTCGGCCTTGTCGGCGCTCGTGATGAACACCTTGGTGCCGTTGATCCGCCAGTGGTCGCCTTCGAGCACCGCGGTGGTCCGCATGCGCGCCGGGTCGGACCCGGCCCCGGGCTCGGTGAGGGCGAAGCAGGTGCGCTTGTCGCCGCGCACCACGGGGTACAGGTACTTCTCCTTCTGCTCGGGCGTGCAGTGATAGAGCACCGGACCCAGGTAAGGCGTGAGCACCGTCTGCGCGCGGAACGACGGCACGTTGCAGCGGCCCAGCTCCTCGAACACCAGGCACATGCCCAGCATGCCGATGCCGCCGCCGCCATGCTCCTCGGGCACGTCGAAGCTCCAGAAGCCCAGCTCCCTGGCACGCGACTGCAGCCGCTGGCGCACCTCGTCGGGAATGTCGGGCTCGTTGGCGTAGAGCGGCTCCAGCGGCATCAGCTCCTCGTCGACGAAACGCCGCACCGAATCCCGCAGCATGCGCAGTTCCGGCTCGATCGTGAAATTCATGCGATGAGTCCCTGTTGCCGCAGGCGCTCCATCTCGTCGGCGCCGAGTCCGGCCTCGGCCAGCACCTCGCGCGTGTGTTCGCCCAGCGTGGGCGGGGCTCGGAAGTCGCTGCGGTGGTCGCCGTCGAAGCGCATGGCCCGGTGCGCGGCGCGCACGGTGCCGTGCTGCGGATGCTCCACGCCGTAGAACAGGTCGAGGTGCCGCACCTGCGGGTCATCCGCCAGGTCCTGCAGCCGGTGCTCCGGCGCGAACGGCACGTCCTGCGCCTCCAGCCGCTGCGCCCATTCGGCCCGGGGTCGGGTCGCGAACACCGCGGCCAGGTCGGCGGCCAGCTCGTCGTAGCGGGACACGCGGGCGAAGCGGTCGGCGTACTTCTCGCCCAGGTCGGGCCGCTCGATCGCCGCCAGCAGGCCGGTCCAGAACTTGGGGGGCGAAGACAAGTGCAGGCCGATGCGCAGCTGGTCGGCGCAAGTCAGGATGAACGACTGCGAGGACGCCGCCCGGTCGTAGAAACCCACCGGCTCGCCGCTGTCGAACAGCTTGCCCAGCGGCTCGGTGGCGAAGGCGATCATGGACTCGAGCATGCTCACCTCGACCTTGCGGCCGCGCCCGGTGCGCGAGCGCTCGTGCAGCGCCCCCAGGATGCCCATCGCCGCGAACAGGCCGGTGATGGCGTCCGAGATCGCCGGCCCCGGCACCCGTGCGTCGGTGCCCTGGTGGAACATCGACAGCCAGCCCGAGAGCGCCTGGCCCACGTTGTCGTAGGCCGGCCGGTCCCGGTAGGGCCCGGTGGCGCCGTAGCCGGTGATGCTGCAATACACCAGCCGCGGGTTCAGCGCCTGCAGCCGGTCCGGGTCCAGGCCCAGCCGGCTTTCCACGCCCGGGCGCACGTTGACCAGCAGCACGTCGGCCTGCTGGATCAGCGCATCCAGCGCGGCCGCCGCGCCCGGCGCCGAATGGTCCAGCGCGATGCTGCGCTTGTTGCGGTTGTGGGCCTGGAAGTGCGAGCTGTAGAGGCCGCCGTTGAAGGCCCGGAACGGGTCGCCCGTGCCCGGCCGCTCCACCTTCACCACGTCGGCGCCCATCTCGGCCAGCAGCATCGCCGCGTAGGGCGCGGTGATGAAGCTGCCGAAATCCAGCACGCGCAGGCCGGACAGCACCTGATCGGAAGAATCGCGCATGTCGCTGCCTCAGTCCGCCTTCACGCCGGTGATGCGGACCATGCGCGCCAGCGACTCGGTCTCCTTGCGCATGAAAGCGGTGAACTGCTCCGGCGTCGAGGGCGCGCCCTCCACGCCCAGCGTCGCCAGGCGCTGCTTCACGTCGGGCTGGTTCAGCGCCGCCGCGATCTCGCGCGACAGGCGGGCCACGATCTCCGGCGGGGTGCCGGCGGCCACGGCCGTGCCGTACCAGGTCATGAAGTCGTATTCGGGCAGCGCCGCCTCGGCCACCGAGGGCGTGTCCGGCAGCGCCGGCTGGCGCTTGGCGCTGGAGACCGCCAGCGCCAGCAGGCGGCCGTCGCGCACATAGGGCACGGCCGACGATGTGCCGGTGAACATCACGTCGACCTGTCCGGCCACGACGTCGGCCGTGGCGGGCGCCACGCCCTTGTAGGGGATGTGCGTCACCTGGATGCCGGCCAGCGACTTCACCCACTCCATGGCCAGCTGGTGCGGCGTGCCGTTGCCGATGGACGCGTAGTTGATCTTGCCGGGCTGCTTCTTGGCCAGCGCGATGAACTCGGGCAGCGTCTTCACCCCCAGCTTGGGATTGGCCACCATCACCAGCGGCACGAAGACCAGCTGCGACACCGGCGCGAAGTCCTTCACCGAGTCGTAGGGCAGCTTGGGGAAGAACGTGGGGTTGATCGCGTGCGAATCGGTGATCAGGCCCAGCGTGTAGCCGTCGGGCGCCGACTTGGCCACCATGTCGGTGCCGATGATGGTGCTGGCGCCGGGCTTGTTCTCCACGATCACCTGCTGGCCCATGGACTGCGACATCTTCTGCGCCAGCATGCGCGCCACGATGTCGGTGCCGCCGCCCGGCGGGTAGGGCACGATGAAGCGGATCGGCTTGTTCGGGTAGGCCGCGGCCTGCGCGAAGGCGGGCTGGGCGACGCCCAGCGAGCCGCCGAGGGCGATGCCGGCCAGTGCCGAGCCCAGCAGGGCGCGACGGCGCAAAGAGGCGATAGGGAAGTTCACGGACTTGTCTCCTTTGTTAAGCGGATTGCTCCAGATGAAAGAACGATCGACGGGCGAGCCGCTCCCCGTCGAGCATCGCGGCCACCGAGATGGACTCGGGAAGCCGCACCTGCCCGTCGCGGATCTCGGGCACCTGGTGCACCACCTGCTCGCGCATGGACAGGTACCAGGTCACCTCGGCGGGCAGCGCGTGCGAACCCTGGCGCGCCGCCAGCGACAGCGCGTGCCAGGTGCCCAGCGCGCTCTCGCCGAACATGCCCACCACCGTGAGCGCGCCGGCCTGGTCGGCCAGCGCCAGCAGGTCGCGCGTCATCGACAGGCCGAAGCGTCCCGGCTTGAGGCTGAAGGCACGCGCCCCGGCGGCGATGAACCCGGCCGCGTCGCGCAGCGAGGTGCAGGGAAAGTCCACCAGCAGCGGGCACGGCACCGCCGCCTGCAGCGCCGAGAAGTGCGCGTCGGGCGCGAAGGCGCAGGGGTCCTCGACCACCACGGCCCCGGCCTCGTGGATCGCGCGGGCGTAGTCGGCCGCCTCGGCCGGGGGGTAGGCGCTGTTGGCATCGACGTAGAAGCGCACCGATCCACCGAGCGCGCTTCGCAGCAGCCGCAGCACCTCCAGGTCTTGCGTGCGGCCTTGGCCGCCCTTGACCTTCAGGGTTCGCAGCCCATGGCGCTCCACCCAGTCCACCGCCTCGGCCACCATGCGCGCCGGCTCCTGGCGGGTGATGGTCACCGACACCGGCACGCGGCGCGGGCCCATCGCGGGCCAGAGCGCCTGCCCGCCGGCGCCCGCGCGCAGGTCCCACAGCGCGTTGTCGATCAGCGCCTTGCCGGCGTGCTGCTCGGGGATCGCATCCAGCCGCGAGCGCACCGCCTGCACGTCGAGCAGGTCGCAGCCGGCCAGCAGCGGCAGCAGCACCTCCTGCAGCGAGGCGACCAGGCTGCGCACGCCGTGGCCCATCCAGGTGGGCTTGACCGTGATCTCGGCCACGCCCTGCGCGCCTTCCCGGGCCGACAGGCGCAGCACCAGGAAGGTGGCGGCGTCTTCCACGATGTCGCTCCAGGCGACGGCGCGCGCGTACGGCAGGCGCACCGCGTCCAGCTGCCAGTGCGACAGTTGCAGCGTGGGCATCAATTGACCTGGACGCCCGCTTCGCGAATGACCCGTCCCCACTTGTCGGAGTCGCGCTTCATGAACTCCACGAAGCTCGCGCCGCTGAGGAAGGTGGGTTCGGCCCCCAGCGTCTCGAACTTCGCCAGCGTGGCCGGGTCCTTCATCACCTGGCCGAGCGCGCGCGTGAGCCGGTCCACCGCCTCGGGCGGCGTGCCCTTGGGCGCCGAGACGCTGTACCAGGCCAGCACCTCGAAGTCGGGGATGCCCGACTCCATCACGGTGGGGATGTCCGGCGCCAGCGGGCTGCGGGCGCGGCTGGTGATGGCCAGTGCCTTCAGGCGCCCCGAGCTCACCTGCTGCAGCGTGCCGGCCAGCGTCACGAAGGCAAAGGCCACATCGCCGCGCATGACACCCAGCAGGGCGTCGGCCTGGCCCTTGTAGGGCACGTGCCGCACCTCCACCCCGGCCTGCTTGCGGAACAACTCGCCCGCGAGGTGGCCGCTGGTGCCGTTGCCGGCCGAGGAAAAACTCAGCTCGCCCGGCTTGCTGCGCGCGAGGTTGGCCAGGTCGCGCACGCTCTGCACGTTCAGCTGCGGATTCACCACCAGCAGGTTGGGCGCCGTGCCCAGCAGCGCCACCGACGCCATGTCGCCGATGGGGTCGTACGACAGCTTGAACAGGTGCGGGTTGACCGCGTGCGTGGGGCTGCCGGCCACCAGGAACTGGGTGCCGTCCGGCGGCGAACGCAGCACCGCCTCGGTGGCCAGGTTGCCGCCGGCGCCGGGTCGGTTCTCCACGATCACGGGCTGCCCCAGCAACGGGGTCAGGCGCTCGGCCACGTGGCGCGCCACCACGTCCACGGTGCCACCGGGGGCGAAGGCCACCACCAGCTTCACCGGCCGGGTCGGCCAGTTCGCGCTCGCCTGGGCCAGGGCGCCGCCCGCGGCGAGCGCCAGTGCCGTGCCGATCAGGCCGCGGCGGGACAGGAAATCGAAGTAGGGCATGCGGCTCTCCTAGTCGAGCTTCACGCCCAGGGCCTTGATGTACTTCGCGTACATGGCGCGGTCCTTCTGCAGGAATTCGGCGAAGCGGTCCGGCCCCAGGTTGAGCGGCTCCAGCCCGACGCCGACGATGTAGCGTTCGCTGAAGTCGGGCTTCTCGATCAGGCGCGCCACGCTGGTGGCGACCTTGTCGATGACGGGCTTCGGCGTGCCGGCCGGCGCGATGAGGCCGAACCAGGCGCTGGAGTGGAAATTGGGCATGCCCACCTCGGCGAAGGTCGGCACGTCCGGCAGCGCCGCCGAGCGCTTGGGCGCGGCGATGGCGATGGCCCGCAGCTGGCCGCTCTTGACCAGTTGCCGCGCCGGCGGCACGCCGGTGAACGCCATCTGCACCTGGCCCGAGAGCAGCGCCGGAATGACGTCCGCCACGCCCTTGTAGGGCACGTGCAGCAGCTTCACGCCGGTGGCCTGGGCGAAGGCCTCGGCGTCGATGTGGGCCTTGCTGCCGGGGCCGTACGTGCCGTAACTCACGCGGCCCGGGTTGGCCTTGGCCTCGGCGATCAGGTCCTGCAGGGTCTTGCCCTTGAAGCCCGGTCCCACCAGCAGCACCTCCAGCGTCTCGGCCACGTTGACCACGGGAACGAAGTCCTTCACCGGGTCGTAGGGCAGCCTGGAATACAGGTACTGGTTGGACGACACGGTGGGGTCGTTGGCCATCATCAGCGTGTACCCGTCGGCCGGCGCGGTGGCCGTGGCCTGGGCCGCGATGATGGTGTTGGCACCGGGCTTGTTCTCTACGATCACCTGCTGGCCCCAGTCCCGCGAGAGCTCCTGGGCGATGCCCCGCGCCAGGGTGTCGGCCAGGCCGCCGGCCGTGAATGGCACGATGATCTTCACCGGCTTGTTCGGGTAGTCGCCGGCGCCCTGCGCCAGGGCCGGGCCGACGCCCAGAAGGCCGGCAGCAAGGCCCGCGCACAGCAGCCGTCTCTTGAAATTCGCCATCGCCTGTCTCCTTTTCGGTTGTCGCTAGCGGGCCCTTGGCGGGTGGCCCGGTCCCGTCATGAAACCTGTCGCTGCTGGTCCTGCCAGTAAGGCGCGCGCAGCGCGCGCTTGTCGACCTTGTTGGTGCTGGGCACCCGCGGCATCGCTTCCAGGAAGCGATAGACCTTGGGGCGCTTGTAGCCGGCGATCAACTCGCGGCAGTGCTTGTCGAGCGCGGCTTCGTCGGCCTGCTGGCCGGGCTTGAACACCACCATGGCCGCCACCGATTCGCCCCACTTGGGATCGGGCACGCCGATCACCGCCACCTCGGCCACGGCGGGGTGCATGAGCAGTGCCTCCTCGACCTCGCGCGAGTAGATGTTCTCGCCGCCGGAGATCACCATGTCCTTCTTGCGGTCCACGATGAAGAGGTAGTGGTCCTCGTCCAGGTAGCCCATGTCGCCGGTGTGCAGCACGCCGTCGGCCAGCGCCTGCGCCGTGGCCTCGGGCTTGCGCCAATAGCCCTGCATCACCGACCTGGAGCGCAGGCACACCTCGCCCACCACGCCGCCCGGGCACTCGCTGCCGTCGTCGGCCAGGATCTTCAGCTCGGTGCCCAGGTAGGCCTGGCCGGCCGAGGCCAGGCGCTTGCGCTGGCGCTCGTCGCCCTCCAGCACGTGCTGGTGCTTCAGCAGCGTGGTGCCCAGGCCGGCCTCGGTCATGCCGTAGATCTGCATGAAGATCGGCCCGAACACCTTGCGCGCGCGGATCGACAGCGCCACCGACATGGGGGCCGAGGCATAGCAGATGGTGTGCAGGCTCGAGAGGTCGCAGGGCGTCTTCTCCTGCACGTCCAGCATCATGGAAATCATGGTGGGCGCCAGGTGCGCCGAGGTCACCCGGTGCTCCGCGATGCTGGCCAGGATGGCGTGCGCGTCGAACTGCCGGTGCAGCACGATGGTGGCGCCCACCACGGTGTACGTGAGCAGCTCGGTGGGACCCCCTATGTGATAGAAGGGCATGACGATCAGCATGCGGTCCGTGGGCGATGCGAGGTGCGACAGCGACTGCACCCGCGCCTGTTCGAGCTGGCCCTCGTTGCCCAGCATCACGCCCTTGGGAACGCCCGTGGTGCCGCTGGTGTAGATCAGGAACAGCGTGTCGTCGGGCTGCGCGCGCAGGGCCAGCGGCTCGGCCCGGGCCTCGCGCAGCAGGTCCTCGTAGGCCACGATGCCTTCGCCCGGTGCGGCGTCGAAGCACACGAACAGGGTCTCGGCCGGCAGGCCCGCGCGCAGCTCGCGCAGCCGGGGCAGGTACTCGGCCTCCACGAAGAAGACCGAAGGCTGCGCGTCCAGCAGGATGGCGGCCTGCTCGGGGGCCGACAGGCGATAGTTCAGCCCCAGCGCCACGAAGCCGCCCAGGCCGGCTGCGCCGTACACCTCCAGGTATTCGGGGCAGTTGCGCGAGAGCACCGCGATGCGGGCCTGGCGCGGATGGCCGCGTGCGGCCAGTGCGTTGACGAGGCACTTGACGCGCCGGGCGAACTCACGGTGGCTGAGGGTGCGCCCCTCGAAGATCACCGCCGGATGGTCGCCGCTGCAGCGCTCGTTGCGTTCGATGACATCGCCCAGGATCATGGGTTCGGCTCCTGAAGTTTCACCAGCATGCCGGACTGGCCCTGCTGCACGATCTCGCCGGCCTGGTTGCGCAGCGTCAGCCGCCGCTCGATCACGCCGCGCCGGCCGTCCGAGGTGCGGCGCTTGGCCGCGATCTCCACCTCCACCCGCACGGTGTCGCCCACGAACAGCGGCTTGAGGTAGCGCCATTCGCTCAGGCCCAGCGCACCGATCACGTCCTCGCCGAATTCGGGAAAGGGCGTGGCCATGCCCACGGCCACGTGCAGGCCCCAGGTGCCGTGGAAGATGCGGCGACCCAGGGGTGTGCGGCTGGCGTAGTCCTCGTCGGCGTGGATGGGGTGCCAGTCGCCGCTGGTCATGCAGGCCTGCAGCAGGTCGGCCTCGGTCAGCGTGCGGCCGGGGCTGGTCCAGCGCTGGCCCACCTGCAGTTCATCAAAGGCATTCGCCATCTCAGTTCTCCACGATGCTGCGTATCACCGGCGATGCATGGAAGCAGACCCTGCGAGGGCGGGCCACCGCGGAACCGGCTTGGCCGGGCCGCTGGTGGCGCCCCTCGAGGGGAGGCGCCGAAGGCGCTTCGGGGTGGACTTTCACTTCAGCGCTTCAGGTGCTGGCGCAGGAATTCGTTGCTGCGCTCGCGCGCCAGGGCGATGTCGGCTTCGGCACCGCGCGTGTAGAAGCCGTGGTCCGCGCCTGGGTAGGTGTGAACCTGCACCGGCTTGCCAGCCACGGCCTGCGCGATCTGCGCCCGGGCCTCGGCCGGCACGTAGCGGTCCTGGTCGCCGAAGTGCATCTGCAGCGGACAGCGCAGCCCTGGCGCCAGGTCCAGGTGCTTCTCGATGCCCACGCCGTAGTAGGCGATGGCGGCGTCGACTTCGCAGCGCGCCGCCGCCAGGTAGGCCAGCTTGCCGCCCAGGCACATGCCGGCCACCGCCACGCGGCCGTCGAAACCGGGACGGGCGCGGACGTGGCGCGCCACGGCGTCGATGTCGGCCATGCCGTCGTCGTCGCGGTAGCGGCCCATGATGGCGAAGGCTTTCTCGATGTCTTCCTTGGAGTGGCTCAGCTCGATGCCGGGCTGCTCGCGCCAGAACAGGTCGGGCGCGCAGGCCAGCCAGCCATCGGCGGCGAAGCGGTCGGCGATGGCGCGGATGTGCCGCGTCACCCCGAAGATCTCCTGCAGCACGATCACCGCATGCCCGTTCGGCTGCTTCGGCTCGCTCACGTAGGCTTGGAAGCTGGCGCCGCCGTCGGCGGCGATGGTCTCGTTGCGGGGGGTGGTCATGCGGTTCCTCAGAAGGGGTAGCGGCCGGCCAGCACTTCGCGGGCGATGGCGCTCTTGTGAATCTCGACGGTGCCGTAGCCGATGGACATGCCGCGCACGTCGCGGAAATGGCGCTCGTAGGGGTACTCGGTGGACAGGCCGTAGGCGCCGCCGAGCTGCATGGCCTCGTTCGTCACGCGCACGGCCATCTGGTTGACGAAGGCCTTGGTGATGGACGTGTCCACGATGCTGGCCTGGCCCGCGTCCACGCGCTGCGCGGCCCGATAGAGCAGGGCGCGCGCGGCCTCTATGTCCATGGCCATCTCGGCCAGCTTCCACTGCAGGCCCTGTTGGTCGGCCAGCGGCCGCCCGAATTGCTGGCGCTCCTTCACGTGCTGGGTGATGCCCTGGAACGCCGCCTCGGCCACGCCCAGGCAGACCGTGGGGTTGCCCGAGAGCCGGTCGGCGTCGAGCACGGCCAGCAGCTGGCGCATGCGGCCCGGCTCCAGGAACAGCTGCTCGCCGGGGATGCGGCAGCTGTCGAACACCAGTTCGGCCATGCCGGTGCCGCGCAGGCCGAGCAGGTCGAGGTGGTTGCCGATGGAAAAGCCCGGCGTGCCGCGCTCGACCAGCACCGCGCCCACCCCCTTCATGCCGGCCTCGGGGCCGATGCGCACCAGCACCAGGAACAACTCGGACACCTGCGCCGCGGTGCACCACAGCTTGCTACCGTTGATCACCCAGCCGTCGCCTTCGGGCGTGGCGCGGCACTGCACGTTGCCCACGTCCGATCCGGCGTTGGCCTCGGACATGCTCCAGGCGGTGAGCAGTTCGCCCTTGGCGATGCGGCGCAGGTACTTCTCTTTCTGCGCGGGGCTGCCCAGGCCCACCAGGGCGCGCGGCGTGGCGCCGTCGGTGCACGAGAACAGCATGGCCGTGTTGGCGCAGGCCCGCGCCAACTGCTCGGCCACCAGCACGTTCTCCATCAGGCCCAGGCCCGAGCCGCCCCATTCCTCGGGAATGAACAGGCCCGTGTAGCCGTGCTCGGCCAGCACCTTCACGTTCTCCACCGGCGGGCGGAACTCGGCGTCGGCCCGGGCGGCGCCGGGCGCGAAACGTTCTTGCGCCAGCGCGCGCACGCTGTCGCGGATCAGGCGCTGTTCTTCGGTCAGTCCGAAATCCTGCATGCGGTCGTTCCCCGGAAAAATCAGTGGTTGGTGGGGGTGGCGCACTCTTCCTCGGTGCGCTCCCAGATCTCGCGTGCGATCGGGTGGTGCAGCTCCTCGGCGATGTGCCCCACGAGCCCCACCGCGCGGCCGATCACCGCCAGGCCCCGGCACAGCTTCCAGGGGATCTGCATTTCCGAGCACAGCGCCCCCAGCGCGCCGGTGGCGTTCACCGGCAGCTGGCCCGGCTTGTTCAAGGCCTGTTCGGCGGCGGTGGCGATGTGCTGCATCAGCTTCACGTAGCGGCCCGACAGGCCGTGCTCGGCCGCCAGCTCGAACAGGCGAGGCGCGCGCGGGTCCACCGGCTTGTGCAGGTTGTGGCCGATGCCGGGAATAGGCGTGCGCGTGGCCCGGAGCCGCTCGACGATGGAAGTCGCCAGCATCGGCAACTGCTCGTCGGGTGTGTTCGCCGCGTCGCCCGCCAGCGCCTCCTGCAGGAGGCGCGCCGAACCTTCGGCGGTGCCGGCGAAGGTGGTGCCCATCCCCAGCAGCCCCGAGGCCACCGCGCCCTGCAGCGACTCGGGCGCGCCCAGGTAGGTCAGGCGGGTGGCGATCGCCATCGGCGTCATGCCGTGCTCCACCAGCGTGGCCAGCATGGCGTTGAAGACGACGGATTCGCCCGGCGTGGGCAGGCGTCGCTGGATCTCCAGGAAGGCGTAGTCGCCGAGGTTCAGGCGGCCCATGATGTCCTGCATCAGGTCCATGCCCTGCACCGTGATGGTGGTGGCGGTGCTCGACGCCATGGTCGAGCGCAGCGGCTTTTTGGGGCGGGTCAACGCGTTGTCTCCTGTTGCCGGTCGGGTGCCGGGTCGGCGCAATCTAGCGTCGCCCCCTCTTGAACACAATCGATGAAGGGCATTTAGACTATTCGGCAGATGGATGACGTCGCCAAACTCGACCTGAACCTGCTGCAGGTGTTCGACGCCCTCATGCAGGACGGCAACCTCACCCGGGCGGGCTTCCGCCTGGGCCTGTCGCAGCCAGCCATGAGCCACGCGCTGGGGCGGCTGCGCAAGATCGCCGGTGATGCGCTCTTCGTGCGCGTGCCCACCGGCATGGAACCCACCGGCCACGCGCTGCGCATCGCGCCGGCGGTGCGCGAAGGGCTGCGGTTGCTGCACAGCGCAGTGCAGGGCGACGCCCTGTTCGACCCCGCCACCTGCGAGCGCACCTTCAACATCCTGATGAGCGATATCGGCGAGCTGGTCTACCTGCCGCGGCTGGTGACGCGCCTGACCGCGATCGCTCCGGGCGTGAACGTGCGCGTGCTGCAGCTCGCGCGCGAGGCGTATGCAGAGGCCTTCTTCACGGGCGAGGCCGACCTGGCGGTGGGCTTCCTGCCGGGCCTGAAGGGTGGCTTCTACCAGCAGCGACTGTTCAGCGACAGCTACGTCTGCCTGGTGCGCACCGATCACCCGCGCATCCGGCGGCGGCTGTCACTGGAGCAGTTCGTGGCCGAGTCGCATGTGCTGATCGAGCCGGGCGGATCCACCTACCGCTCGGCCTCGCACCAGACCAGCACCACCACGCTCATCGAGCGCTACCTGGCCGAGCGCCACCTCAGCCGCCGCGTCGCGCTGCGGGTGCCGCATTTCATGGTGGTGCCCAACATCGTGCAGTCCACCGACCTCATCGCCACCGTGCCGGGCTACGTGATCAAGCACACGCCGCCACGCCCCGAGCTGAAGACGGTGCAGCTGCCCTTCACCGTGCCGCGCTTCGAGGTCAAGCAGTACTGGCACCAGCGCAACCAGGACGACGTGGCGAATCGGTGGCTGCGGGAGGTGGTGGCGGGCTTGTTCACGCAGCAGTGACGATGCCCGGCGCCAATCTGAAGAATCAGATCGGTCGAGCAGGCTGCGCCGGCAAAAAAAAAGCCCCCTTGCGGGGGCTGTGAATCAGGAGTGCCTGGCATGAACACTTGGTTCGTCTCCGGCCACCGGGTGGGAGTTCTTCCGCTGAGACCGTGACTTTCGTGACAGTCGGTGACGCCCCCGTGTTCTGTCCCGCGGGCATCACGTGCAGCGAAGGTGTGGGACAGGACACGAGGCTCACCGGGCCATCCACGCCTGCTGCGCCACTCGCATGCCGATCTCGGCGGCCACGTTGTTCGCGTCGTTGGTGGCGCCGTGCACCCGGTCGCGCTGGGCGGCGGGAACCGAAGGACTGGGCAGCATCCAGTTGCGCTCCACGATCACCGCGACCACCTTGGTGTAGCGGCCGCCGCCCTGCGGGTCGGGGTCGACCGCCGCCACGTACAGCTTGATCGGCCGCTCCAGGCAGTCTTCCTGTCCCGGCCGGGTCCGGCAGCGTTGCCGGGCCTGCGCCAGCGTGAGCCGATCGAAGCTGAAGCTGGGCGTTCCGGTCTTGCCGGCGATGCGCGCCCCCGCCTCGGCGCAGCGGCCGCCGAACACATGGCGGCAGACCAGGTGGGCGGTGCCGCCAGGGGCGTTGGCCCGCTCCAGGCCCCGCAGCACCGTGCGCGCGACCGCCGGGGCCACCGCCAGTGGCTCGGCCGCGGCCAGGGGTGCCGCGCCGTCCTCGGTGCGGGTGGCCGCTGTCGCGACCGTCTCGCCCCGGGCATCGCTCAGGCGCTCGACCAGGTAGGGCCGGCGCACGGCGCGTTCGCCGTTGGCGGCGGCGGCCAACCGGGCCAGTGGCGCGGCCAGCCCCAGCGCGGTGGTGCGGGCCTGGCCCTGGCCGGCGGCTTCGTTGACCAGCGGCTTCAACGCCGGCGAGCTGCAGTTCGCGGCGTGCCAGCGGCCTGTCCCGAGCTCTGTCGAAGGGCCGGCCGAGTCGCGGCAGCGCGCGGCCTCGTCGCGGCGGATCTCCGGCAGCGGCATCAGCCGCGCGCCGGCGGGCGTCGGCTCGACGAACAGCCGACCTGACAGCACCGGGGCCTGCAGCGGGGTCGCGCCGGGCAGTTCCTGCGCGGCGTCGAGCGCCGAACCCAGCCGTCGGCCGAACAGCAGATCGGTGCGGCCGCAGCGCGGGTCGGGCCGCGCCGAACAGTCGAGGTTCCAGCCCAGGTCGGCGGCGCGCTGCTGTACCCGTGCCGGCCGGTCGCAGGTCGGCGCCTTCGACATCGCCAGGCAGAACAGCGCGTCGTTGAAGCGCTGCGTGTCCGAGGCTGCCAGCCACTGGGTCAGGCGCTCGGCGTCGGCGGCCGGGTCCTCCAGGAAGACCGAGGCGAGGAGGGGCTTGATGGTCGAGCCGGGCAGCACGTCGGTGAAGACGGCGTGGTTCAGCAGGGCGTCCGGGCGCCGTCGCGGCTCGGTCCACAGGGGCGCACAGCCCGCGTCGCGAAACGGGCCGTCGTTCTCCTGCGCCCAGCAGGGCGTGTGCGCCGAAGCCAGGGCTTCGATGCGGCCGCTGGCCACGTCCAGCACGGCCACCGCTCCCATGCGAACGGCCGCGCCTTCCCACATGGCCGTGGCGCCGGGGCCTTGCGCCGCGCCGACCTGCGCGCGCGCGATGCCGGCCTCCTCGCACGCTTCGGGGCGGCCGGCATAGCAGGCCAGCACCCGTTGCGCGATGGCCTGGGTGCGTGGATCGATGGTGAGCTGCACGTTGAAGCCGAGGTCGATCTCGCCGCGGCCGACGCGGCTCCGGTTGGCCTGGCCCGGCAGCGCCTGCACGTAGTCCTGGTACAGCCGCCCCTCGGGGCGGCGCAGGGGATCGAGGCCGGCGATCAGCAGTGGCAGGTCGGGCGGCACGGACGGCTCCCCCGGGCTGGCCGTGACGACCTCGCCCGCTTCTGGCGGCCGCAGGTCTTCGGTGGCGCACAGCTCGCGTTGCCAGCTGCCGCCGTCGGGCACGTGCAGGGCGCGGCTGCCCTTGCCGATGCCGCCCAGCCAGACGCAGCCCGGCCAGCCGCGCCAGGGATCGACCTGCGCCAGGCTGGTGGCGGCGAGTTGCACCACGGGTGTGCCGGCGGCCGACCGGCTCCGGGTTTCACGCCATTGCGCCTGCGCCAGCAGCCGCCCGCCGCGATCGGAGGCGAGCAGGCGCAGGCCGGCCGCGGCTTCGTCGCATCCGAGTTGCCGCTGGCGCAGCGCCTCGGCCCAGGCGGCGGGCTGCAGGTGGTAGCGGCTGCGAAGCGGCGCGTTGCGTTGGCCAGGCGCACCGGTGAGCGTCGCAAGGTGGCGGTCCAGTGCATGCCACTGCTCGGCCAGGTCTTCGAAGAACGGCAGGCCCTGGTAGGGCGGCTCGCCGGTGCAGTGCGGCAGGAGGGTGGCGAGTCGAGCCGCATCGGGTGGGGCGGCGGCTTGCGAGTCGATCGCGGCCAGCACCGCTTCCGCGGCGGCTCGGGTGCGCTGCGGCTCGTAACGGGCAGCGGTGTCGCGCGGCGCCCAGAGCACCAGGGCCAGGGGCGCGAGCAGGCACAGGGCCAGCATGACCAGGGTCACCTGGCGGATCACGGGCGGGGTGGCGGCCGGCACAGTGCTCAGTCCAGCAACGAACCCACAGCGCAGGCGTGGCGCTGCGATGAGGCCGAGCGCAGCGACGGCCCGTGAAGAAAAACCCCTGTGGCTGCGCCGAGGAGCGCAGGGCGGCGGGGAAAAAGAAGCGCAGATGTTTGAGCCCCGCAGGGGCGAGTTTCTGCGCTTCCCCCGCCGTCCGAGCACCGCAGGTTGCCCTCGGCGCCCGCAGGGCGTCGAGGGACGCAGACAGTGGGGTCGCCTTTTCTTTGGTCACTTTCTTTTGGCGACGCAAAAGAAAGTGACTCGCCCGCCGGGGCGAGACCCGGCTTGCCACGACAGCTACAAGAGTGATGACAAAGAAGCTCGTGCGAATCCACCTCAGCCCTCCCCCCGATGCATCACCAACCCCAGCACCAGGCTGTGATGCAGCAGCGACCAGATGCCATAGCTCACGAACGGCCAGGTCACCCCCGTGAGCGGCAACACGCCCAGGTTTCCCCCCGCCGTCACCAGCGTCTGCACCAGCACCAGCACCGCCCAGCACACCGCCAGCCACGCCAGCGCCGCCGACGCCGGATCGCGCGCCCCCAGGGTGCCCTCCGAGCGCGCGGCCTGCCGCACGGCCAGCGCCGTGATCCCCAGCAGGTACAGCCCGAGCAGCGCGAAGGCCGGCGCCGTGCCCAGCACCGCGCGCAGGGCCGCGAAGCTGTAGTCGCTCTGCATCTGCGCCGGCACGCCCGGGCAGCCGGCGCCGGCCTGCGTGCCGCACCAGGGCACCGCACCCAGCCCCCAGCCGCTCGCCGGCGTGTGCCGCCCCAGCCAGCGCACCCGGGCCAGCTGGTCGTTCTCGGCCGAGAAGGGGTCGCGCATGCTCTCGATGCGTTCGGCCACCCGCTGGGCGCTGTCGACCGGCAGCCGCGCGAAGGCCAGCAGGCCCAGCAGCAGCACCGACCCGAGCATCAGCGTGGCGAGCAGGCCCACCGCGCCAGCCAGCGGCCAGCGCGCGCCGCGCAGCAGCAGGGCCTGCGCGGCGAAGGCGCCGGCGTAGATCGCCGCGGCGAGCAGGGCCACCAGCAGAGGGCCCAGGTCGTCGGTGAGCACGAAGGCGGCGAGCACCACGCCCGCATGCAGCACCAGGGGCGCCAGCGACGACGCCAGGTCGCGCCAGTTGCCGCCCCGCGCCCAGCGGGTCGAGCGCAGCAGGAAAAACCAGGCCACGCCCACCAGCAGCAGCAGCGACAGCGCCTCCCCGGTGAGCTGGCGCCAGCCGCGCGTGGCCAGCGCGATCCCCAGGACGAGTACGGCATACACCAGCCACAACGCCACCGGCCGCAGCCACCCGGATCGGCCCGGGCGCAGGGCGTTGGTCAGCAGCCCGGCCCACGCCAGGCCGATCCGGGCCAGGTTGCGCGCCAGCAGCGGCAGCACGGACAGCAGCACCAGGGCGGCGAACACGGCCAGCGCGTGGCGAAGGCCCAGGTAACGGTTCTGCAGGTGCCCGTTGAGCGACAGGTCCAGCACCAGCCACCAGCCGCCTCCGACGAAGCCGACGAACAGCGGCAGCGCCCACGGCGGGCGCTCGCCTGGTGGAGCGCCGGGGGCGAACAAGGCCATGCGCTCCAGCCGGGCCGAGCGGGAGGCGGCCAGCAGCAGCCCGCCGGCGAGCGCCAGCCCGGCCCAGAACAGCAGCGGCACCGGGGCGCCGCTGGCCGGCAGGGTCAGGCCCGACAGGGCGCCCGCCGCCGCCCACGCCAGCAGCGCCGGGCCCAGCAGGCGCAGGGGCCGCTGCGTGCGTGTCGCGAGCGACAGCAGCGCCCACGCCAGCAGCGACCACCCCGCGATCAACCAGGGTGCGGTGAGCAGCAGGCGCTCCATGGCCCGGGACTTGTCGGCCCAGGCCGAGCCGCTTCGCACCCGCTGCGCCAGCACCGCGCCCTGCGACACCAGCTCCGCCGGCTGGCCGAGCGCCCGGCACCCGGCATCCGCGGGAGCGTCGGGCGCGGCGTCGGCCGGCCACCAGAGCAAGGCCGGCGCGCCGCGCACCAGCGCCAGCCGGTTGGCCAGCCCGGAAGGTCCGGCGCCCGTCGCCTGCCAGGCACAGGCCAGCAGCAGCGAGCCGGCCGGGCGCTCGCTGCTCATCCGGTAGTGCGCACGGTAGGCGGTCAGCTCGCGCGTCAGTCCCCGCAGTCGCTCGGCCTCATGCGGCGCCAGCACGCCTTCGCCGGCACTGCGGGCCAGCGGCTGCAACGCCGCCTGCCGGCGCTCGGCACCGGCGGCGATGGCCCGCTGCAGGGCAGCCAGGTCGGCGGCCAGGGCGTCGGCGAACGCATCGGGTCCGAGCGCTTGCGCAGGCTCCGTGTTCCGGCACAGGAAGGACCAGCGCCAGGCCTGGCGCGCCGGCAGTTCCAGCCGGTGGCACAGCGTGGCCACCCGGGCCTGGCCCCAGCCGGTGAGCGGACCGGGCGCCAGGGCCTGGTCGAGTCGCAGCCGCTCGGGATCGCCCGACTGGCGCAGGCCGAGGAAGCCCCAGGCGAGGACCAGCAGCACGGCCAGCAGCAGGCCGATCTCCATCCGAGCAGCCGTCGGTGCCGCGCGTGGAGCCGCGCCGGCCAGGGGGGCTGGGGCGGCGGTGCTCAGAACACCCTCAGCGAATCGTCGCGGGAGCGGCCCGGGGCCGGGGCCGGCGGCGGGGCGGGCGCCGGGCTCGCGGCCGGCGGTGGCGCCGTCGTCCCCGGTCGGCGGACCTGCCGGGGCTCGAGGTCGATCACCGGCGGCAGGCCGACGGGCGGCCGCTCGGTGGCCGGGGGCTGCGCGGTTGGCGAAGCCGCCTCGGGGCCGACCACCGTCAGCGTCCGGGTGCGCGGCGCGCCCGCGCAGCCGAAGGACGAGGACAGGCCGCGCAGCATGCCCCGGCCCTCCGCACGCACGGGGTAGCGCCCGGCTGTCGTGTAGTGCTTGACCAGCGTGACAGGGAAACGCTCGACCAGCACGTGGCGCTGGTCGCCGTCGCCGAAGTCCACCCACAGCGCGCACAGCGGCGTGGCCGCCTCGAAGTTGAGGGTCACGTGGACGGCCTCGTTCACCCGGGCGGGTTCGCGGTTGAACGAAATGCCCGAGGGCGCCTGCGCCGGCAGCAGGGCCGGCCAGGCGATCAGGAGCAGGGACAGCAGGCGTTTCATGGGCTTCGTTCCGGCAGATGGTCGAGGGCGCCGCCCAGTTCGCGCACCACGGCCTGCAGGGCCGGCGCGATGCGGGTGTCGGCGCCGGTGGCGCGCAGGTGGGCCAGGGTGCGCGGGCGCTGGCTGGAGTAGTAGACCGACAGCCGGAGGGCCGCGGCGGCGGCGTCGCGACGGCCCTGCAGCGCCAGCACCTCGGCCAGGTGCGCCCAGGCGCTGGCGTCGTGCGGGCGCAGCCGCAGGCCGCGACCCAGGGCCTCGCGGGCGCCGGCGAGGTCGCCCAGGCGCAACAAGGCATAGCCGTAGGCGGACCACACGGCCCAGTCCTGCGGCGTCTGGTCGATGGCGCGGCGCAGCGACGCGGCTGCTTCCGCATAGGCGGCGCGTTCGACGGCCCGCTCGCCGGCCACCAGATGCGGCGAAGGCGAGGGCGGCGGCCGCGACGGCAGCTGGACGGTGACGCGGCGCGCCGCCGCCTCGACCCCCGGCCAGTCGGAGCCGGCGGCGGCCTGGATCATGCGGTTGAGGTCCTCGTCGACCGCTCGATAGGTGGCCGCGCGCTCCGGGGGGTCCGGGGGCAAGGGTGCGGGCGGCGACGGCTCGGCGGACCCTCCGGGCGAGGTCGCGGCCGCCGTGGCGTCCGGGTCGTCGCCGGTCTGCAGGCCTTGCCAGCCGAGCCAGCCCAGCGCGCCCGCCAGCACCGCCAGGCCGAGGACCAGGCCGGCGAGACGCCGTCCCCGGACCGGCGCCGTCGGCGCTTGGGTCGGGACGGGTGCGGGCTCGCCCGGGAGGCGGGTGGCCGTCGCCGTCGCCGTGTGCGACGTGGTCGGTGCCACCACCAGCGGCGTCTCCCGCGCGGTCTCCGGCTGGCGCCCCGAGGGTCGCAGCCGGGGCCGGCGCGGCGCCGCGTCGGCAGGGCCTCCTTCCCGCAGCAGCGGCTCCAGCGTCGCCAGGAGCGAGTCGTGCAGGCCCGGGTCCACGGGCGAGCCGTCGCAGTCGAGCGCCAGCAGGCGGTCCACCAGCGCGGTCATGGCGGGGTAGAGCACGGCCGCGCGGGCTTGGCCGGACCAGTCGATGCCGCCCTGCAGCTGTCCGGCCAGGGCGCCCAGGGCGTAGAGGTCCAGCCGGCCATCCAGTCGCAGCACGGCCTCGGCCCGGCCCTGGGCGGCATCCTGCCGCAGCGCGGCGCGGAAGGCGGGCGAGACGCGGCGCAGGCTCTCGGGCGCGTCCGGGTCCAGGCGCAGCGGCTCGTCGAAGCGAAGGCGCGTCGAGAGCGTGTGGCCGAAATCGATCAGGCGCAGTCCCTCGAACAGCGGCCGTACCGCGTCGCCGGGCGCGCGTTCGAAGGGCAGGCAGATGTTGCCGGCATGGATGTCGCAGTGCACGAAGCCGGCGCCGTGGAACTCGCGCAGCGCCAGCAGCAGGTGCCGCAGCAGTTGCAGGAAGGTGGCGGGCGTGAGCAGGGCCTGCGGTGCGGCGCCACCGGCCGGCACGAATTCGTAGCGGCGCCACAGGTTCAGGCTGGGGCCGGCGTCCAGCGTGGTCACCACGAAGGGCGTGTCCGAGGAGTCGCGGGTGAAGGCCAGCGACTGCGCGACGTGCCGCAGGCCGCGCGCCGCCATGTCCATCAGCAGCAGGTTCTCGCGGTGGATCATGGGCAGCAGGTCGGTGCCCACGCCCGGCTTGATGGTCTTGCGGAAGCGCGCCGGCTCGCCGGGGCCGCCGGGGATGCGCTCCACCTGGAAGTGCAGCGCATGGCCCACCGGCCCGTAGCTGTCGGCGAACGGGTCGTAGGCCTCGGGGCTGGCGTGGGTGCGGATGTTCATGCGGCGAGGGTCACCCGATGAGGGCGGCCGCGGCGCCGACCGCCAGCGTGAGGGCGGCGGCCCAGCGGAAGGGCGCGCGCGCACCCCACGGCGGGTTGCGCCGCAGCAGCAGCACGCTGATGTCGTCGGGGCTGCCGCGCCGGGCCGCGAGCTGCGCCAGCTGCTCGGCCACCAGGGGCAGGGGCAGGGCGGCGCTGGCCTGGCAGTGCGCACCCAGGTCGGCTTCGGGTAGCCAGCGGTGCAGGCCGTCGCTGCACAGCACCAGCCAATCGTTCTCGCGCAGGCGCAGGCGCGCCACGGGCGGCTGGCCGCTGGCGCCGACGCCGACCATCCGGGCCGGGTCGTCGGGCCGGCCGCCGGGCGGTGGCGCCTCGCCCAGGTTGGCGTAGCTCTGGTCCACGGTCAGCGGCATCGCCCGCCAGCCGGTGCGGCGCGGGCGCAGCTGCAGCACCCGCACGTCGCCGACATGCGCGACATGGCCGCGGCCGCCGGCCAGCCAGGCGGCAGCGAAGGTGGCGGCGCTGCGCCCGCCGGGGCTGATTGCGGCCACGGAGGCGGCCAGCGCCGCGTCGGCCTCGGCCAGGCGCGCGGCCAGCCGTCCCGGGTCGCGCCAGTCGGGCGGCGGGATCGTGCGGCACCAGTCCAGCAGCTGGCTGCTGGCGAGTTCGCCCGCGCGGCCGCCGCCCACCCCGTCGGCCACCGCGAAAAGCGGCGGCGCGGCCAGCACGGCGTCCTGGTTGCGGGCGTGGGTGGCGCCACGCAGGCTGGCCCAGCCGTATTCCAGGCGCGCGCGCCGCGCCAGCTGCCACTGGCCGCGCAGCCAGCCCGCCCATCCGCCGGCGCGGTTCGCCGGCGGGGGCGTGGTGAGCGGCGTCGTCGCGTCGCCGGATGACGCGGCCAGGCTCATGGCGAGGCTTCCAGCAGCAGCACGCTGGCGGCCGGCGCCTGGGTGAAGCGCGGGGCCAGCACGACCTGCCGGCCCCAGGGCAGCACGAATTCGACCGGCTGCTCCGCGCCATCGAGCTGGGTGCCCCATTTGCCGGCGGCCGGGTTGCGCAGGTGCGCGCCGCGCGCGTCCAGCGATTCGATGACGAGGTGTTCGCGCGAGACGCCGGCGTTGGCCTCGGGCAGCCGCACCTGCGCCGTGTCGGCCCGGCCGATCACGCAGGGCAGGGCGGTGACCGCCACCGTGCGCGTGCCCTGCGCATCGCGGATGGCCAGCAGGCACAGCGGACCGGGTGCGCGGCCCGCCAGGGGGGTGGCGGACGCGCCGGCAGCCAGGCCGCCGCGCAGCGGGGTGGGTGGAGGGTCTTGCAGCGTGGCGCGGATGGGGGTGTGGGCGTCCTCGTCCGCAGCGCCGCCCCAGCGCAGCACCAGCTCGGGACACTCGGCCGGGTCGCCGGCGTCGCCGCCGAGGCGCAGTCGCGCGCCGTCGCGCAGGCGCAGGCGTTCCCCGGGGCGCACGGGCGCGCCGTCCACCACGCTGCCGTTGGCCGAGGTGTCGCGCCACCACGGCTCCCCGTGCTCGCCGCGCTCGACGAGCCCGTGCCGGCGCGACACGAACCGGCCGGCGACGTGGCCTTCGCCGGGGGCCCGTCCGAGCGCCAGGGGCAGGGAGGTCGGCTGCAGCCGGCGCTGGCCGTCGGCGTCCGAAATATCCAGCTCCAGCGGCGGACCGGTGTCCGGCCGCGAGGGCTGCGCCGGCGCCTGCGCCCATTCGCCGAACAGCGTCACCTGGTAGTCGCCGGCGCCCGCGCCGAGCTGGGCTTCGAAGGGGTCGCTCTCTTCCAAGGCGGCGGCGTCGAACTCGCGGTCGAGGTCGACGAAGGCCGCGGTCGAGACGCCCTGGGGACAGTTGCGCGCCACCGCCGCCAGCACCACCTGCCGGCGGCTTTCGGGCCGGAACTCGGCCAGGAAGTCGTCGATCGCGCGTTGCGCCGCCGGGCTGCGGCCGACCACCCGGATGCGGACCAGGCGGAACGAATCGTCGGGGGCGTAGTGCCGATGCGGCAACACCGTGCGGACCATGAACTCGGCCAGCTGCCGGTCGATCGCCGCCCAGAGGGCGGCGTAAGGGCTGGTCCCGGTGACGGCCGGCGCGGCCGGGCCAGGCGCCGCACGGTGCGGGGGGGCAGCACCTTCGGCCGGGGCCGTGTCACTCAAACCGAGCCAGCGGGCCAGGGTGTCGAAGAAAGACATGGGCCGCCTAGCCGCCGAAGCGGACCTCGACCCGGTGCGCCGAGCCGGTGCCGGCCGCCAGGGTCAGCTGCGCCGCCGGCCACTGCTGCAGCAGTCGTTCGCGAAAGCCGTTCACGTGGGGCTGCAACTGCTCGGCGCTGACGCGCTGGCGGGACAGGGACACCAGCACCTGGGGCGCGCGGCCGCGCCCCAGGGCTAGTTGCGCGAGAGTGATGAACTCGAGCATGTCGTCCAGCACGCCGGGCCAGCCGGCGCTGAACTCCTGCGCATGGACGGGGCCGGGGCGTGTGGTCTGCATGCCGGACGATTCTGCCCAGAAGGCGGTCCGCCGTGGGCTGGTGCGAGCGCGCACCAAGTTGTTGCGGTCATGCATTCTCCGGATGAGCTGCTCCCGTTTTTGGGGCAGACTTGCGGCATGCTCATCCGTTGGCAAGTACTTTCGGGAGGACCGTCCTCATGAATGCCATCCTCTCCCCCGCCCACGCCGCCAGCCACGCCGACGCGCGCCAGCTGGCCATCAACCTGCTTCGGCGCAACCTCACGCCCCAGGGCATCCTCGCCGCCAGCCCCACGCGGGAGGCCGAGGCCCGCCGATACACCCGCATCTTCGGCCGCGACGCGGCCATCTGCATCCTGGCCATGGGCGGCAGCGGCGACCCGCTGCTGGAGCGGGGCGCCATCGCCAGCCTGGATGCGCTCGCGGCCCAGCAGGCCGGCAATGGCCAGATCGCCAAGTACGTGGATCCGGAGGGTTCGGGCGCCGATTTCTGGTACGTCGGCTGCATCGACGCGACCCTGTGGTGGCTGATCGCGGTGGACCATGTGCGAGGCTGTGGCCTGGTGCCGGCCGATCGGTGGGCGGCGGCCGTGGACAAGGCCCTGGCATGGCTGCACGCCCAGGAGCATCCGCACTTCCGGCTGCTGCAGCAGAACGAGGCCAGCGACTGGGCGGACATCATGCCCCGCTCGGGTTTCGTGCTCTACACCAACGCCCTGTGGGCCGACGTCAAGCAGCGCTTCGGGCTGGAGCAACTGGCCGAAACGCGCCAGCACCTCGGCGACCTGTTCGACCCCTTCAGTCCCGAGCTGCCGAACTACCCACGCGCCAGGTTGATGCGCCACTACGCGCGGCGCGGCCGCAGCAGCGACGGGTTGCTGCTGAGCTTCGTGAACCTCTCCACCTGCGGCATGGAGGGGGACGTCTTCGGCAACATCCTCGCCGTGCTCGGCGGTGCCGTGGACGAGTCCGCCGGCCGCCGCATCCTGGAGACCATCCATGCCGCCCATGCCAGCCGGCCCTATCCGGTGCGGGTGGTGCTCAGACCCCTGGACAAGCACGACAAGCTGTGGCGCGCCTACATGGGCCGGCACCGGCAGAACCTGCCGCACCAGTACCACAACGGCGGCATCTGGCCTTTCGTCGGTGGCTTCTGGGTCGTGGCCCTGGCCCGGCTGGGGATGGCCGAGCTGGCCCGGCAGGAACTCGACCGCCTGATCAGCATGAACGACGACGACGAATGGCGCTTCACCGAATGGTTCCACGGGCAGTCGCTGGCCCGCGGCGGCATGCCCGGCCAGAGCTGGAACGCCGCCGCCCTGCTGCTGGCACTGGACGCGGTGGCCGGGTCCACCCCCGAAGCGGCGTAGCCGGTTCCCCCTCCAGGGGGCGCAACCAGCGGCCCGGCAAAGCCGGTTCCGCGGTTGCCGCTGCAGCGGCGGCGAACTGAAGCTTCACTTCAGCGCCCGCTCGAGCTGCTCCTTGTTCATGCCCGAGCGGCCTTCGATGCCGCGCCGCTTGGCCTCGTCGTAAAGCTCGGCCTTGGTGCGCTCGCCGCCGGACTGGCCGCCGGCGCTGCCGCGCGCCTGCGCCTTCGCGCCCTGGGTCTCGCCGTGCTCGGCGCGCTCCTTGTTCACCGTCCGCGCGGCGATCTCCTCGGCCCGGCCTTTCTGGCCGCGCTTCTCGTAGCTCTCCTTGATGTGCTCGTACTGCCGTTCGCGCTTGGGACTGGATCCGGCGGGCATGGCTGACTCCTGCTTGGAATGACGGTGCGCCGATGATCGGCAGCCATCCAGCCCGTGTGCGTAGGAGAGCCTCTCGTGCAGTATGTTGCATGAGTCGACCGGGAGGCCGCGGAGCTCAACCGCACGGATTCCCCTTGCGACGGCCGGGCTTCCAAACCGCTTGCGAGTCGATCGAGATGCAGTATGATGCATGCGCTCGCTCGCCATGAGCAGTTTATTGCACCCCCGAATCCTCTTTCGCCACCGGAGACAAGCCCGTGAACGACGACCTGCAGGCGGCGCCCGCGCCCGTTGACTACCAGACCCATCCCAGTGCCTACCACCACGTGAAGCTCAGCTTCGACGGCCCGGTGGCGCGGCTGGCGATCGACATCGACGAGAACGCCGGCCTGCGCCCGGGCTACAAGCTCAAGCTCAACAGCTATGACCTGGGGGTGGACATCGAACTCAACGACGCGGTGAACCGCATCCGCTTCGAGCATCCCGAGGTGCGCACGGTGGTGGTCACCAGCGCCAAGGACAAGGTGTTCTGCTCGGGTGCCAACATCTTCATGCTGGGCCTGTCCAGCCATGCCTGGAAGGTGAACTTCTGCAAGTTCACCAACGAGACCCGCAATGGCCTGGAGGACTCCTCCAGGTACAGCGGCCTGAAATTCCTGGCGGCCGTGAACGGCGCCTGCGCCGGCGGTGGCTACGAGCTGGCCCTGGCCTGCGACGAGATCATCCTGGTGGACGACCGCAACAGCGCGGTGAGCCTGCCCGAGGTGCCGCTGCTGGGCGTGCTGCCCGGCACCGGAGGCCTGACCCGGGTGACCGACAAGCGCCATGTGCGCCACGACCTGGCCGACATCTTCTGCACCACCGCCGAAGGCGTGCGCGGCCAGAAGGCCGTGGACTGGCGCCTGGTCGACGAAGCGGTCAAGCCGCAGCAGTTCGCTGCGCGCGTGCAGGAGCGGGCGCTGGAACTGGCCGCCGGCAGCGACCGCCCGGCCGACGCCAAGGGCATCACGCTGAACCCGCTGCAGCGCACGATGGAGGCCGACGCGCTGCGCTATTCGCACGTGACGGTGGAGATCGACCGCAGCCGCCGCGTGGCCACCTTCACCGTGCGCACGCCCTCGGCCGACGTGGCCGGCGACATCGCCGCCATCGAGGCCCAGGGCGAGAACTGGTACCCGCTGGTGCTGGCGCGCGAGCTGGAAGACGCCATTCTGTCCATGCGCACCAACGAGCTGGCCATCGGCACCTGGCTGATCAAGACCGAGGGTGACGCCGCCAAGGTTCGCCAGATGGACGCGGCGCTGATGGCACACGGCAAGCACTGGTTCGTGCGCGAGACGATCGGCCTGTTGCGCCGCACATTCAGCCGGCTGGACGTCTCCAGCCGCAGCCTGTTCGCGTTGATCGAGCCGGGCTCGTGCTTCGTCGGCAGCTTCCTCGAGCTGGCCCTGGCCTGCGACCGCAGCTGGCAGCTGGCGCTGCCCGACGAGCCGGAGCGTGCGCCGGTGATCGAGGTGGGCGAGGTGAACTTCGGCCTGTACCCCATGGCCACCGAGCAGAGCCGCCTGGGCCGCCGCTTCTACGACGAAGCCCCTGCGCTGGAGGCCGTGCGCGCCCGCGCCGGCCAGCCGCTGGATGCCGACGCCGCGTTCGCCCTGGGCCTGGTCACCAGCAACCCCGACGACATCGACTGGGCCGACGAAGTGCGCCTGGCCATCGAGGAGCGGGTGGCCATGAGCCCCGATGCGCTCACCGGAATGGAAGCCAACCTGCGCTTCAACGGGCGCGAGACCATGTTCACCCGCATCTTCGGCCGGCTCACCGCCTGGCAGAACTGGATCTTCCAGCGACCCAACGCCGTGGGCGACAAGGGTGCGCTCAAGGTGTACGGCAAGGGCGACCGCGCCGCTTTCGATTTCAACCGCGTCTGAACCTCGATCAGGAGAGCGACATGAGCACGATGAACTACAGCGACAAGATTCCGAACAACGTGAACCTGAGCGAGGACCGTGCGCTGCAGCGTGCGCTCGAGCAGTGGCAGCCCAACTATTTGTCGTGGTGGCAGGACATGGGCCCCGAGGGCAGCCAGAACTTCGACGTGTACCTGCGCACCGCGATCAGCGTCGATCCGCAGGGCTGGGCGCAGTTCGACTACGTGAAGATGCCCGACTACCGCTGGGGCATTTTCCTGAACCCTGGCGATGCCGACCGCAAGATCCACTTCGGCGACCACCTGGGCGAGGCCGCCTGGCAGGACGTGCCCGGCGAGCACCGCGCCAACCTGCGCCGCATCATCGTGACCCAGGGCGACACCGAGCCGGCGTCGGTGGAGCAGCAGCGCCACCTGGGCCTGACGGCGCCCAGCCAGTACGACCTGCGCAACCTGTTCCAGGTCAACGTGGAGGAAGGCCGCCACCTGTGGGCCATGGTCTACCTGCTGCACAAGTACTTCGGCAAGGACGGCCGCGAGGAGGGCGAGGCCCTGCTGGAGCGCCGCAGCGGCAACGCGGACAACCCGCGCATCCTGCAGGCCTTCAACGAGAAGACGCCTGACTGGCTGTCCTTCTTCATGTTCACCTACTTCACCGACCGTGACGGCAAGTTCCAGCTGTCGGCCTTGGCCGAATCGGCCTTCGATCCGCTGGCGCGCACCACCAAGTTCATGCTGACCGAAGAGGCGCACCACATGTTCGTGGGCGAGTCGGGCGTGAGCCGCGTGATCCAGCGCACCTGCCAGGTGATGAACGAGCTCAAGACCGACGATCCGAAGAAGCTGCGCGAGGCCGGCGTGATCGACCTGCCCACCATCCAGCGCTACCTGAACTTCCACTTCAGCGTGACCGTCGACCTGTTCGGCGCCGACGAATCGAGCAATGCCGCCACCTTCTACAGCACGGGCCTGAAGGGCCGCTTCGAGGAAGGCAAGCGCACCGACGACCACCAGCTGCGCGGCCAGACCTACAAGGTGCTCAACGCGGTGGACGGCAGGCTGGTCGAGCGCGAAGTGCCGATGCTCAACGCCCTCAACGAGGTGCTGCGCGACGACTACATCCGCGACAGCGTGGCCGGCGTGGGCCGCTGGAACAAGGTGATCGAGAAGGCCGGCATCCCGTTCCGGCTGGAAGTGCCGCACAAGGCCTTCCACCGCAACATCGGCGCGCTGGCCGGCGTGAAAGTCTCGCCAGATGGCCGGGTGGTGAGCGAAGCCGAGTGGAAGGCGCGCGAGGCCGAGTGGCTGCCCACGCCGGAAGACCGGGCCTTCGTCGCCAGCCTGATGGGGCGCGTGGTCGACACGGGCAAGTTCGCCAACTGGATCGCGCCGCCGGCGGTGGGCATCAACCGGCAGCCGGTGAATTTCGAGTACGTGCGATTCGCGTGAGGAGAGCGGGCTTGGGCCTCCCTTCTTCGACAGCGTGACAATTCACCCCATGAGCGAAGCCGTCCTCATCAAGCAGCACCTGATCGATCCCGAGATCTGCATCCGCTGCAACACCTGCGAAGCGACCTGCCCGGTCGATGCGATCACGCACGACTCGCGCAACTACGTGGTCGATGCCGCCAAGTGCAACCTCTGCATGGCCTGCGTGCCGCCGTGCCCCACCGGCAGCATCGACAACTGGCGCACCATGCCCAAGGTGCGCGCCTACACCATCGAGGAGCAGTTCACCTGGGACGAGCTGCCCGGCGAACTCAGTGCCGACGAGATGGCCGAAGCCGGCGTCGCCCCCGAGGCCACGCCCGTCGCGCCCATGCCGCAGCCGGCGCAAGTCGAGTCCACCTTCGACAGCGCGGCCTACGGCGCCACCGTGCCGCCCTGGTCGGCGGCGCACGCCTTCACCAACCTGTACGGCCCCAAGGCGCCGGTCAAGTCGGTCACCGCCACCGTCACCGGCAACGTGCGGGTGACCGAGGTCGGCAAGGACTACGACACGCACCACATCGTGCTGGACTTCGGCCACACGCCGTTCCCGGTGCTCGAAGGCCAGAGCCTGGGCATCGTCCCGCCGGGTGCCGATGCCGCCAGCGGTCGTGGCCACTTCCCCCGCCAGTACAGCATCGCCAGCGCCCGCAACGGCGAGCGCCCCGGCTACAACAACGTCTCGCTCACCATCAAGCGCGTGCTGGAGGACCATGAAGGCCGGCCGGTGCGCGGCGTCGCCAGCAACTACCTGTGCGACCTCGACGTGGGCGACACGGTGGAAGTCATCGGCCCCTTCGGCGCCAGCTTCCTCATGCCCAACCACCCGCGCAGCCACATCGTGATGATCTGCACCGGCACCGGCAGCGCGCCCATGCGGGCCATGACCGAGTGGCGCCGGCGGCTGCGGCAATCGGGCAAGTTCGAGGGCGGCAAGCTGCTGCTGTTCTTCGGCGCGCGCACGCCCGAGGAACTGCCGTACTTCGGACCGCTGCAGAAGCTGCCCAAGGACTTCATCGACGTGAACCTGGCCTTCAGCCGCGTCGCCGGGCAACCCAAGCGCTACGTGCAGGACCTGATGCGCGAACGCGCCGCCGACCTGGCGCCGCTGCTGGCCGATCCCAACGCCTACTTCTACGTCTGCGGCCTCAAGGCCATGGAAGAGGGCGTGGTCATGACCTTGCGCGACATCGCCCTGGGCGCGGGCCTCGACTGGGACGCCATCGGCACCTCGCTGCGGCGCGACGCCCGGCTGCACCTGGAAACCTACTGAAGAACATGCTCTTTGCCGAATTCCACCCCGGGCAGCGGCTCGAAGCCGGTCCTTTCCAGATCGATCAATCGCAGGTGCTGGACTTCGCTCGCGACTGGGACCCGCAGTGGTTCCACACCGATCCCGAGGCCGCCGCCGATGGCCCGTTCCAGGGGCTGATCGCCAGCGGCTGGCAGACCTGCGGCATCGCCATGCGGCTGGCCGCGCAGTCTTTCCTGGCCGGTTCGGAATCGTTCGCCTCGCCCGGCGTGGCCTACATCAAGTGGCCGGCACCGGTGCGGCCCGGCGACAGCCTGCGGCTGGTCGCCACCGTGATCGAGGTGCGCCGCTCGCGCAGTGGCCTGGGCGTGCTGCGCTGGCGCTGGCAGCTGTTCAACCAGCATGGGCAGGAGGCGCTGGACCTCGAGGCCACGTCGCTCTTCAAGCTGCCAATGGCTCCATCGAGCTAGGTACCTTCCCGCAGAGTTGAGCCGCGCGGGGGTGCTCGCGGCTACGATGGGCTGACCTATGAAAGACCGTCGACAGTTCCAGTTCGCGGAGCTGGAAAGCTGGCTCAACCAGAACCGCGTCACCGAAATCGAATGCCTGGTGCCGGACCTCACCGGCGTGGCCCGCGGCAAGATCCTGCCGCGCGAGAAATTCACCGAAGACCGCGGCATGCGCCTGCCCGAAGTCGTGGTGGCCATGGGCGTCACCGGCGAGTACCCGCGCGAGGGCCCGTACTTCAACGTGGTCAGCCGCCACGATGCCGACATGCACCTGGTGGCCGACCCCAGCACCGTGTGCATCGTGCCCTGGGCCACCGACCCCACCGCGCAGGTCATCCACGACTGCTACGACCGCCACGGCAAGCTGGTGCCCTTCGCCCCGCGCTCGGTGCTGCGCCGCGTGTGCGAGCTGTTCGACCAGAAGGGGCTGGTGCCCATCGTCGCCCCCGAGCTCGAGTTCTACCTGGTGGCCCGCAACACCGACCCCGACCAGCCCCTGCGCGCACCCATCGGCCGCAGCGGCCGCGCCGAGACTTCGCGCCAGGCCTACTCCATCGACGCGGTCAACGAGTTCGATCCCTTGTTCGAGGACGTGTACGAGTACTGCGAGAAGATGGAATTGAACGTGGACACGCTGATCCACGAGGTGGGCGCCGGCCAGATGGAGATCAACTTCTTCCATTCGGCCCCGCTCGACCTGGCCGACGAGGTGTTCCTGTTCAAGCGCATCGTGCGCGAGGCGGCGCTGCGCCACGACATGTACGCCACCTTCATGGCCAAGCCCATCGCCGGTGAGCCGGGCAGCGCCATGCACGTGCACCAGAGCCTGGTCAGCAAGGAGACCGGCCGCAACCTGTTCAGCAACGAGGACGGCACGCCCAGCAGGGAGTTCTTCTGGTACATCGGCGGCCTGCAGAAGTACATCCCCTCGGCCATGGCGCTGTTCGCGCCCTACGTCAACAGCTACCGCCGGCTTGCGCGCTTCACCGCCGCGCCCATCAACATCCAGTGGGGCGTGGACAACCGCACCGTGGGCATCCGCTCGCCGGTGTCCACGCCGCAGGCGCGCCGCATCGAGAACCGCGTGATCGGCGCCGATGCCAATCCGTATGTCGCCCTGGCCGCCACGCTGGCCTGCGGCCTGCTCGGCATCGAGCAGCGCATCGAACCCACCCAGGAATGCACGGGCGATGCCTACCAGAGCGCCTACGCCCTGCCGCGCGGCCTGGGCGAGGCGGTCACGCTGCTGCGGGCCGAGCAGGACCTGGCCGACGTGCTGGGCAAGGAGTTCCTGACCGTCTACACCGAGATCAAGGATCTCGAGCACGAGGAATTCATGCGGGTCATCTCGCCGTGGGAACGCGAGCATCTGCTGCTCCATGTGTAGGACGACAAGCCCCCCGAAGCGGCTTCGCCGCCTCCCCCGAGGGGGCGCCACCAGCGGCCCGGCAAAGCCGGTTCCGCGGTGGCCCTGGACCCGGCCACTTCTCTCGTGCAGGTCGGGTCCACAGAGATGTGGAGGACTGAAGTGAGCAACCAGACCCCAGGAACCCCACGCAGCACCCGCGAGTGGCAGGCTGCCGACTCCGCGCATTTCCTGCATCCCTTCACCGACCACCAGGCGCTGGCGGCCAAGGGAGCGCGCGTCATCACGCGGGGTGAAGGCATCTACGTCTGGGACAGCGAAGGCCATCGCATCCTCGATGCCATGTCGGGCCTGTGGTGCGTGAACGTGGGCTACGGCCAGCCGGCTCTGGAAGACGCCGCGCTGCGGCAGATGCGCACGCTGCCCTTCTACAACGCCTTCTTCCAGACCACCACGCCACCGGCGGTGATGCTGGCCGAACGGCTGGCCGGCATCGCGCCGGGCTTCAAGCATGTGTTCTTCAGCAGTTCGGGCTCGGAGGCCAATGACACCAACATCCGCCTGGTGCGGCGCTACTGGGACCTGATGGGCCAGCCGCAGCGCCAGGTGATCATCTCGCGCCGCAACGCCTACCACGGCTCCACCCTGGCCGCGGCCTCGCTGGGCGGCATGCCGGCCATGCATGCGCAGGGCGGCCTGCCCATACCCGGCATCGTGCACATCGAGCAGCCGCACGACTGGGCCCATCGCGAAGGCGCGGCCCGCGGCCTCACGCGCGACGACTTCGGGCGGCTGGCCGCCAGCTGGCTGGAGGACAAGATCCTGGAACTCGGTTCCGAGACCGTGGCCGCCTTCATCGCCGAGCCGGTGCAGGGCGCCGGTGGGGTCATCGTGCCTGCGGACACCTATTGGCCCGAGGTCCAGCGCATCTGCGAGCGCCATGGCGTCCTGCTGATCAGCGACGAGGTGATCTGCGGTTTCGGCCGCACCGGCCAGTGGTGGGGCAGCCAGACGTTCGGCAGCCGGCCCGACCTCATGACCTTCGCCAAGGGCATCACCAGCGGCTACGTGCCCCTGGGCGGCGTGATGGTGGGCGAGCGCGTGGCGCAAGTGCTGATCGAGCGCGGTGGCGAGTTCGAGCACGGCTACACCTACTCGGGCCACCCGGTCGCGTGCGCGGTGGCCTTGGCCAACCTCGACCTCATCGAACAGCTGGGCCTGGTGCAGCGGGTGCGCGAGGACACCGGCCCCTGGCTCGCGCGGCAGCTGGCCACGCTGCAGGACCATCCCATCGTGGGCGGGGTGCAGAGTTGCGGCCTGATGGCGGCGGTGCAGCTTTCTCGCGAGCCGCGCACGGGCGCCGCCTTCGATCCGGCGCATGCCATCGGCATGGTGTGCCGCCGGCACTGCTTCGACCACGGGCTGGTGATGCGCGCCGTGGGCGACCGCATGATCGTCGCGCCGCCGCTGGTGATCACGCGTGAACAGATCGACGAGATGATGGGGCTAGTGCGGCAGGCGCTGGACCGGACCTGGGAAGAGGCGAGGGCGTCGGGCTGGGTTTGAGGGTGTGGGCGCGGATGGAACGCGCTTGAGCTTGACTATTGCGTGCCCAGCACCCGGCTTCGACCTCTTCAACGAACAGCAGTGCGCGTATCACACACTCGTTTGGACTAGCGCTTCGGACGAGATCAGAAGCCGGTGGCGAAGATTTGGCGGAGCCTTCGCCACACCACCCGCTCTGCAGGCTTGAGGGCGCGCAGCGCCACGGCGATTTGGCACAGAACTCATCTTGCTTGGGACTGCCATTCGGCACTCGCTTCGCGAGCGGGGAAGCTGGGATGGGAGATCTGCCACTGCCTCGGTCCGAGCGGCCATAACAATCAGCGGGACCCAGAAAGAAGAACTAATTAGCTAAGAAATGAGGGCGCCCCGTGCAAGCCACCAGCACCACCGACTGGCGATCGACAGTCCTCTTGACCTTGGCGGGCGTCGTCTCGGCCGCGCACCTGGCCAAACTTGCGTCCGTGCTGCCCTTCGTCCAAGGCACGTTCCAACTCAGCTATTTCGAACTTGGCGTTGTGGTGTCCACCTTCAACGTGATCGGCGCCATCGGCGCATTGATGTTCGGAGTGGCTGTGGACGCGATGGGTCACAGGCGCGCCGTTCTCGCCGGGCTGGGCTTGCTCCTTGCCGGTGACTTATTGGGACTGGCCTCGTCCACATCGCTGGCCTTTGTTCTGTCGCGTGTCATCGAGGGATGTGGATTCGTTGCGGTCAGCACGGCCGCGCCGTCGTTGATAACCCGCCTCTCTGCGCAGCGGGACAGGCACCGCGCAATTGGCATATGGAGTGTCTACATGGCCTTGGGCAGCTCGTTGATGCTGCTTGCCGCAGGCCCCGTGCTGAACGCCTTCGGCTGGCGCACCATCTGGGCCATCATGGGGGTAGTTGCCGCTTCGCTGATGCTTGGCATCCGCCTGTGGGTTCCTGGCGTTACCGTGCCCCCGAAAGCGTTCCTCGGCTGGTTTGGTCACCTCCGCGCTTCTCTGTGGCATCCTGGGCTTTGGCTGTTGGCCGTGACCTTCGCCTGCTACACGGCCATGTGGTTTTCTGTCTTGACCTGGCTTCCCATGGTGACCATGCACACCGCCGGGATTGGCGTGCTTGGATCGGCATGGCTTGTCGCGCTAGTCATCGCTGTCAACATTCCGGGCAACGTGCTCGGCGCCCGTCTCTTACAGAAAGGCTGGCCTAGCGGTCGTTTGATGCTGGTCGGCTCGAGCGTCATGTTGCTGGCGCTCGGGGGCATCTTCGGCAATTCTCTTGGTTTGGGCGGGAAGTACCTCCTGTGCCTCGTGTTCTCGATGGTCGGTGGGATGCTCGTGCCCAGTTTCTTCTCCGCTGCACCCGACTATGCATCCACCCCGGCACATGTGGGCTTGGTGACGGGATTGCTCGTGCAGGGCTCTAACGTGGGCCAGGTCATCGCGCCGCTGCTCATCGGTCGCGAATTCAGTTCCAACGAGGTTTTCGTCGCCGCCGCCGCCCGCCCAATGTATTTCTTTGGCGCAGCGGCAGTGGCTTGCTCGCTTTTGCTCGTGCTTCTTTCCAGATCTGCGGTGCACGCGGGTTCACACGCCGCGCGCTGACGCGGCATTTATTGGCCTGTTGGTCTTCTCATGTTGCAAATCACTGTCCTGGGCGCCGCTGGCCAAGTCGCCGGTCTGTTCATTTCTCACCTCACGACGGATGACCGGGTCGACGTGCATCGGGTAGATGTCAGGGCAGGTGCACGGGTGATGCAGGCGGATGTTCTCGAGCCGCATGCCACGCTCAAACAGGCGCTTCATGCCTCCGACGTTGTCCTCAACTGCCTTCCCGACAATGTTGCGGCACAGGCTATCGCGGGCCTGCTCGGCGAGCTGCGGCCGGGTGCCTTGCTGGTTGATACGTTGTCGGTCAAGGGTCCCTACTTGGCCAAGCTGAGCGAAGTGGTACATGCAGAGTGCCTTTCACTCAATCCGCTGTTTGGACCCGACATTGGCTTCGCCGGGCAATCTCTCGCCTGGGTGAGCATGCGGGGAGGCCCCCGCACGGAGGACTTCAGGCGACGCCTACACGGCTGGGGAGCGCGCACGATCGACATGTCGGTCGATGAGCATGACCGGACCATGGCGGTGATGCAGGCAGGCGTTCACGCTGCCGTTCTGGCATGGGGCCGACTTGTGACCGACTTGCCGCCGTCTGTCATCGCAGAGCTTTCCGGCACGCCGCCGTTCCAGGTCATGAGTCTGCTTTTGAGCAGGATCGCCACTGGCAATCCGAATGTCTACTCCGACATTCAGGCCGTGAACGGCTACGCCGCTGACGCACGGCGCGAAATGCGCGAAGTTCTGACCGATCTCGATGTGTGGTCGGCACAAGGCGACCGCGCCCGCTTCGCCCGATACCTCGCTGAACTATCTGCCGCCTTTGGACCGGGTCTGTCTGAACGTACCCGGCAATGTGCGGCAATCTTCTCCGCGCTGAAAGACTTAGACAGCGGTCACCAAGGCTCGTGAAGCGAGAACCCGAAGTCTTGCCGAACAGGCCATGCGGGTAGCTGGATGGTCATTCAGATACGAACGCCCGACGAACTAGAGCAGGAGGGGAGGTAGCGACCCGTGCTTCGCTGCAGATACGACATCAGGGATCATGAAGACATTGCTCATCGACAACTACGACTCGTTCACCTACAACATCTTTCAAATGGTGTCCGAGCTCACGGGAGAAGTGCCATTCGTTTTCAAGAACGACGAAGTTTCTTGGGAGGAGATCCGCGAGCTCGACTTTGATAACGTCGTCATTTCGCCAGGCCCAGGACGCCCTGAACGGCCGGCTGACTTTGGCGTTTCGCGTGCGATCATCGAGCAGGCGAGCGTGCCTGTCCTTGGTATATGCCTAGGTCTCCAAGGCATCGCGCATCTGTTCGGGGGCAAGGTTACCCATGCGCCAAAGCCAATGCATGGCCGCCCGGATGATGTGTTTCACGACGGCATGGAGTTGTTCGACGGTATCCCGAGTCCTTTCTCCGTGATCCGCTACCACTCCCTGATCGCGACGGAGCTACCCGAGGACCTGGAGGCTGTCGCCCACACGAAGGACGGCATCGTCATGGGGCTGCGCCATCGGCACAAGCGCATTTACGGCGTGCAATTTCATCCAGAGTCTGTTTGCTCCGAATGGGGCCACAAGCTGTTGTCAAACTTTTTTAGATTGACCAGACCTCAATTTTCGCCGTCACAGCGGCTGGGCCAAGAGCCGGATCGACTGTCGGTCGAGCCATCGCAGCGAGTGCCAGCCCAAGCCAAAGCCAAGGGGCTGTTTGAGCTTCATTGGCGTAAAAAACGGCTGGGCGTGCAGGCAGTAGATGTCTTCGAGGCGCTGTACCTAGGGACTGACCGTCCGTTCTGGCTCGATAGCAGCCTCGTCGCCCCAGGGCTGTCGCGGTTCTCGTTCATGGGAAACGCGGAAGGGCCGAATGCCTCTGCTCTCAGCTATGACGTACACGGCGGGGAACTCACCATCCTCGAACGAGGACGCCCGCGCAAGTCGCAGTGCAGCGTCTTCGATCACATCGATACCGTTTTGGCGAATCATGTGCTGCCGCATGTTGATCTGCCCTTCGACTTCCACGGCGGCTTCCTTGGGTACATGGGTTATGAGATGAAGAAGGAGTGCGGCGCCAAAACGGCCCATGCGTCTTCTCAACCGGACGCCCAGTTCGTGTTCGTTGATCGCTTTATCGTCTTCGATCATGCAGAAGGCGAGATCTATATGCTTTGCCTGGATACGCCTGGCAACGGGGATCGTGCCGGAGAGTGGCTGTCTGAGATTGAGGCAAGGCTGGCCGCTATGCGCCCCGCTGGATCGGCCGTTCTGGCAGCACCGGCGCTGCCTTCTATGTCCCTCCCTGATCCGCTATTTGTGTTCCGGGACGATCGCGATGCGTACCTCAAGCTGGTTGAACACTGCCAGAAGGCCATTACCGACGGCGAGACCTACGAGGTGTGCCTCACTAACCGGCTAACCGCCAATCTTCAACCCGATACATTCCGGCTATACAAGACGCTGCGGCAATTAAATCCCGCGCCCTATGCGGCCTTCCTTCAATACGACGGAATGACAGTAGTCTGTTCATCACCCGAGCGCTTTCTGAGGGTAGACCGAAGCCGCCAGATCGAATCGAAGCCCATCAAGGGCACCGCGCGCAGAGGTGGCGACGAGGCGGAGGATTTGCGCCTCAAGGAAGACTTGGCGGACAGCGAGAAGAACCGCGCGGAAAATCTCATGATCGTGGATCTCATGCGCAACGATCTGGGGCGCATATGCGAGATCGGCTCCGTCCACGTGCCGCGCCTCATGGAAATCGAGAGCTATGCGACGGTGCACCAGATGGTGTCGACCATCCGAGGCACGCTGAATCCCGAAGTGACGCTGGTGGACGCATTCAGGTCCGCGTTCCCCGGAGGGTCCATGACGGGTGCGCCCAAGATCCGGACAATGGCGCTTATCGATCAGCTCGAGGGGGAGGCACGTGGCGTCTATTCGGGCGCCATCGGGTACTTCTCCTTGAGCGGCGCCTGCGACTTCAACATCGTCATCCGGACTGTGGTCGTCACCGAACAGGGCGTCACGATTGGAGTGGGCGGCGCCATTACGGCCCTGTCTGTGGCGCAGGACGAGGTTGACGAGACGGTGCTAAAGGCTCGCGCGCCGATGGAAGCGGTGCGGCGCGTGATGGCTGCGCCACGGCTAAGCGACGAGCCAGCTCAGGCTCCTGCTGCCCCGGCGCACGAAGGACTCGCTCCCTACAGAACACTGATTGACACGCTGGATAAGGAAATTCTCGACCGACTTGGGCAGCGCCTGGGCGTTTGCAGAGAAGTTGCCGAGTTCAAGAAGCGAAACCAAATTTCCATGATGCAACCCGCGCGAGTGGAGCACGTGAAAAGGACTCGCGCCGAGTTGGGCAGAACACTGGGGCTCGATGGGGAATTCGTCAGCCGGCTCTACACCTGCATCATTGCCGAGGCTTGCCGACTGGAAGATGAAATCATCGAGGGTGCGGAGAAAAATGAGGCGGGCCATTGAACGCGCAGCGATCTACCCTCGTCCTTGCCAAGTCGCGCGCCTGGCCTACGGCGGCCGTTGACGAGGCACCTCACCCGGCGTGCGCCGGACCCACCAACAAGGTGTGCGCCTCTTGCGCCGGCTGGTCCAGCCCCGCGGCGCGAGCCTCCAGGTGCCGCAGCAGCTCCGGCAGCACCTGGTCCTGGTTGCCCGGCCTGGAGAAGGTGTGGTCGGCGTCTTTCACGTACACCATCCGGAAGTTCGGGTGCGCCCGCATGCGCCGGCCTTCGGCGCCGAAGTGGAACTCCACGTAGTCGCGTCCATCGTCCGCGTCGGACACCACCATCAGCACGTCGGTGCCGCGCCGGCACAGGCCTTCCATGCGGGCGCGCAGCGGGTCGTGTCCGTCGCCTGAAAGAAGGCGTGCCAGCCGGGCGCGGGCCAGGTCCGCGAAGCGGCGCGCCACGAGCCGCACGTTGACCTCCCCGCGCAGCAGCCGCCGCCACGGCTCGGCCGTGAGGGCTGCGCGCAGGTACCAGTCGCTGGACTTGGCATGCTGCTGCATCGAGCTTTGCCAGGCGTCGCCCGGCTGCCCCGGCGTCCATTCCAGAAGGCGCGAATTCATGAGCACGACGGACGCCACGCGCTCGTCCACCAGGGCCGACTGGAAAGCCACGAACGAGCCCGAGCACACGCCCATCAGCACGAACTCGCGGCAGCCGCGCGCGGCCAGGGCGTCCATCGCCTGCCGCACGTCCTGGGTGGCGTCGCGGTCGTACAGGCTGGCCCAGCCCTGGCCCGGATGCGGTGGGCTGTCGCCGAGACCGGCCAGGTCCAGCCGCAGCGTGGGCCAGCCGGCAGCGGCCATCGCGCGTGCGGCCTTGACGTACAGGCGGTGCGGACCGACGCGGTAGTTGGCTCCGACGTTGAGCAGGATCACGCCGGTCTGGCGCTGGCGATCGTCGGCGCGCAGCGGCGTCGCCAGCACGCCTGCGAGCGGGTGCGTCGGTCCCAGCCACAGCGTTTCCTCGACCACGCCGCCGGTGTGGCCGCACCGCGCGGGCGCGGGGTCCCGCGGCGACAGCTCGCGCGGCACCGCGGCGGGCGATTCGCACAGCCACCGCGTGAGCGCGTCCAGCGTGGGGGCATCGAGCACGCCGCCACGCGGCTCGCCCGAGACCATCGCGGCGTAGCCGGGCAATCCGTCAAACCGCGTGTCCACGCCCAGGGCCGACAGCAGGCGGGGCAGTGGCCCGGCCACGGTCACGTCGTCCCGGGGAATCAGCCAGGCGCGCCGCGCCGGCGGCGTGGCCAGCTGGCGCAGGTCCAGCGCCTCCAGGTCACGCACCGTCTGCGTGCCATAGTGGAAGCCGAATCCGTGCAGCGATCCATCATCCGCCGAGTCGCCCGCGGCCCGGATCTCGCGCACGAACGCCTTGCCGCCTGGCAAGGGCGCCCACAGCAGCAGGCTGTCCACGCCACCCAGTCGGGCCGCGGCTTCGGCCGCCAGCGTGGCGCCCATTCGGATGCCCACCAACGCGATGGCGCCGCCATCACCGAGGCGCATGGCCTCGGCCACCGCGGCCTGCACGCTGGCCAGCCAGGCGGGGACGCGGCCGGGCTGCGTGTCGTCGCCGTCCGAGTCACCGGTGCCGTGGTAATCGATGCGCAGCACCGGCAGTCCGGCCGCGGCCAGGTGCCGGGCCAGCTGCACCTGGGTGGGGTAGCTGGCGACGGCCTCGTAGCCGATGGGTGGGCACAACACGACGGTGAGCCCGCGCGCGGGTGCCGCTGGCGCATGCCACCAGGCATGGCACCAGCCCTCGTCGAGCCGGAGGCGAAGCGGGGTGGCCTGCGTCATGCGCGCTTCTCCAGTGGCACCGGGCCGGGCCCGTTCAGCGCCGCCACGGTCCCGGCCAGCGCTGCACCGGCGCGGACACGGTGCAGCTCGATGCGTCGAGTGCTGCCCGGCGCCAGGTGCAGGTGGTCGTCGACGGCCTCCCAGCCGGGCAGGTCCAGGTGCACGCCGATGGCTGCGGCACGGGTCTGCAGTTCGAGTTCAGCTTGTTCGTCGTTCATCGCGGTCACGGTGGCGCGCAGGTCCAGGGCGCGCCGGTTCGCCAGCAGCGGCGCCAGCCCCAGCGGAAACAGGAAGGCCTCGGCCAGCGGCGGGGCGTCAGCGCCGGCGGCGCGCAGCCTCGCGTGCAGCACATCGCAGGCCGGCGGGCCGAAACGCCAGAAGTGGTTCAGGTCCATGAAGTGATCCATCAGGCCCAGCAGCGGCACGCTGCGACGTGAGCGCGGTTCCATCGTCAGCGGCTGTTCGGCCGATGCCACGCGCACCTCGCCGTCGCGCCAGGCGGTGAACTCCAGCACGGCTTGCACCGGCTGCGCGGTCTCGTTCACCAGGTGTGCCACGGGTCCATTCGCGCCCTCGTCGCTCAGGTGCAGCCCCGTCGGCTGCAGTGCGCGACGCAGCGCATGCCATCCGGACTTGGCGCGGCCCTGGTCGTCCAGCACGCCCCAGCCCGCTGCGGGCCAGAAGTCGCGCAGCTGCAGCAGCAGCGCGCCGCCGCAGCGCGCGTCGGCGCGCCGCCAGCTGCCGTAGGCGTGGCCCATGGCCTCGGCGACCGCCAGGCGGCCCAGCTCCAGGTAACGCTCATGGTCGGCATGGCGAAGCCGCGCAGGCTCCACGCCGCACAGCTCGCGCACGTAGTGGTCGCGCACGTCGTCGAAGTCCCAGCCCGCGCCCAGGTCGCGCGGCGTGCGGCTCTTCCACGCGGGGTGGTGCACGCGGGTGGACGCGCCGCCGGGCAGCCGGGCCAGCGTCTCGTTGGAAGGAACGGCGGCGAACGCCAGGCATTCGGTCGCGAAGCCCAGGCCGCTCGCCACGGCATCCGCCAGTGGCCGCTCGTAGGCGCCGACGCCGTAGTACGAGGTGGTGCCGGCATCGGCCTGGTGCGGGAACGCGCCGCCGTGCGCGCTCGAGGGCCAGTAAGGCACGCCCGGCGCGAGCTCGCGGCACTCCGCGGGCAGCTGCTCGTGGAAGAAGCGCGGCTGCCACAGCTCGCGCGCGGCGCCCCACATGGCCGCCTGCTGCTCGACCTCGCTGTTGCCGCACAGCACTGCCAGGCAGGGGTGCGGCGCCAGGCGCCGCAGTTGCTGGCGCACCTCGCGTTCGCTGCTGGCCGCGAAGCCGGCGTCGTCGAACGGGTAATCCATGCTGGCGAACATGAAGTCCTGCCAGACCATCAGGCCCAGCTCGTCGCACTGGGCATAGAAGGCATCGTCCTCGTACACGCCGGTGCCTGGCAGGCGCAGCATGTTCAGGCCGGCCTCTCGCATGCGCAGCAGCGTGCCGCGGCAGGCCCGCGTCTCGGAGCGCAGGCTCACCGCGTCGAGGGGAAACCAGCCGGCGCCGCGGCAGAACACGGCTTCGCCGTTGACGCGCAGCGCGAACCGGCCGCCCGCGGTGTCCACCTGCAGGTCGCGAAACCCCACCCGCCCCAGCGCGTGCCGCGCGGTGCCGCCGCGATGCAGGCGCAGTTCCAGCGTCGCCTCGTAGAGCGCGGGTTCGCCGTGGGTGTGCGGCCACCAGAGGGCGGGGCGGGGCACGTCCAGGCGAGCGGCGAAGCGGCCATCGCTGGCACGTACATCGCTCGCGTGCACCTGCCCGTCGGGGCCTTGCAGCACCAGCCGGGGCGATTCGGTGCCGGCCGGCCACTCCGATGCCGGCCCGTCGAGCTCGCACACCCCATGGCCGCCTTCCAGGCGGGCTTGCAGCCGGTGCTCGATGGGGATCTCGTGCGTGGCGCGCAGCCACACCTCGCGCCATGGGCCCACGGCGGCGGCCGGCGGCGACCAGCCGGGCGTGCGCCCGAGCAGCGTCGTGCGGAACCAGCGCAGCTGCGTGTCGGGGACCATGGGGGCGCGCCAGTTGGGTCGGGGGCGCCGCTGCCTGAGGGCCGCGCCCAGGGAGCGGCAGTGGATGCGCAGCTCGTTGTCCCGTGGCCGCAGCACGCCGGGTGGCAACGCATGCCGGTGCCGGGTGAACATGTTGTCGCTGGCGAAGAGCGCCTGCCCGTTCAGCGACACCTCGGCCAGCGTGGCGAGGCCGTCGCAGCCGAGCACCTGGACCGCGTCATGCGGCGCATCGAAGCGCGCGAGGAACCACCAGTCCTGCGCGTCGAAGTCGCGCGGCGGGGCGTCGAGCGACCAGAGTCCGTGCGCGCGCAAGGCGGCCGCCGCGGTGCCCGGCCCGTCCATCGCCACCCACTCGGCCGCGTCGGCTGGCGGCGGTGCGCCCGGCTCGGTGGCGCCGCATTGCCAGATGGCGCGCATGCTGGTGGACCTCGTGCCTGCGCCTTCGTCCCTACTGCAGGTCCAGTTCCCCGAGCGCCCGCTCGATCGACGCGATGCTGCCGAACACGTGCCGCTTGAGCAGGTGGTCGGGGAACTCCACGTCGAACTCGCCTTCGAGCGCGAGCATCACGTTCACGCTGGCATGCGAGGTCATGCCGGCCTGGTACAGGTCCGCGTCGGCGGCGAGCTGGCCGGGGTCGGTGGACAGGCGTCCGTGCTCGCGCAGCACGCGGCGGATGGTCGAATCGATGGAGGTGGTGGCTGTCATGGCGGCGAATTCTGTTCAGCCGGCTGGCTCGACCTTGTCGGACAGCACCCCGACCACGGCCGCCGCATAGTCGCCATCGTGCGTGAGGCTCAGTAGCAGCCGGTCGACACCGGCCGTCCGCGCGATGTCGAGCACGCGGCCATGCAGTCGCATGTGGCAGTGGCCGTCGGCTTCGCGCACCACCTCCATCTCGCGCCAGTTCACGCCGGCATCGGCCAGGCTCAGCGCCTTGATCGTCGCTTCCTTCGCGGCGAAGCGCGCGGCGAGTCGCTCGGCATGGAGCGCCGGCGCCGCGCGTGCATAAGCGATTTCTTCAGGCGTGAACAATCTGTGCTCAAACGAGTCGCCGAAGCGGGCCAGCGACTCGCGGATGCGCGGAATGTGCGCCAGGTCGATGCCGAGTCGGACAAGACCTCGCCCGGTTGCCGGCATATCGCTGAGCAACGGATCAGTCAGTTTCGAAATGTGATGCTTCACGAGCAGAACTCCTCCAGCTCGTTGGCCGGCGCGCTATTGTCGCCCCCGCTGTCTCAGCAAGGCACAGGGAGAAGACCAATGAAACACGAAGAGGTGCCGGCGCGGTCCGGACTCCTCGATGCGGTGCGCCGCGTGGCCACGGACATCGCGGCGGCGCATGCCGACGACGTGGACGCGAAGGCGCGCTTTCCGATCGAGACCCTGGCCGCGCTGCGCGAACAGGGGGTGCTCTCGGCCAGCGTGCCGCGCGAGTTCGGGGGAGCCGGCGCCAGCCTGCTGGAGCAGGCGCAGGCCTGCGCGGTGCTGGCACAAAGCTGCGGCTCCAGCGCCATGGTGCTGGCCATGCACTACAGCCAGCTCGCATGCATCACGCGACACGGCGCGGACAGCGGGTTTTTCCGCGACTGGATGCGTGACACGGTGCGCCGGCAGGACCTGCTGGCGTCCATGACCTCGGAGAACGGCACCTTCGGCGACACCCGCTCGAGCATCTGCGCGGTGCGCGTCGACGGCGACCGCTTCGCCCTTGAAAAGGACGCCACCACCGGCTCCTATTGCGCGCACGCCGATGCCATCCTGGTCACCTGCCGCCGCGACGAGCAGGCGGCCGCCGGCGACCAGGTGCTGGTCATGGTGCGCCGCCAGGACTGCACGCTGGAGCAGACGACCAGCTGGGACACGCTGGGCATGCGCGGCACCTGCAGCCCCGGCTTCAAGCTCGCCGCTGGCGGTGACGCGCGGCAGATCCTGCCCGGCTCGTTCGCCGACAGCTCGGCCCAGAGCATGGTGCCCACCTCGCACATCCTGTGGGCGGCGCTGTGGTGGGGGATCGCGGCGGGTGCCGTGCAGCGCGCCGCGAAATTCGTGCGCGGCCAGGCGCGCCAGCGGCCCGGCAGCGTGCCGCCCACGGCGCAGGCGCTGGCCCACCTGCAGGTGAAGCTGCAGGCCATGAAGCAGAACTGGGTGTCGGCCGCGCGTGACTTCGACGCGGCCGCCGAGGACCGCGAGGACCTCATGGGCATGGGCTGGGCCCTGCGCCTGAACAACCTCAAGATCGCCAGCTCCGAAGCGGCGCCGCAGATCGTCCACGGCGCGCTGCAGGTGGTGGGCATCGGGGGCTACAAGAACGACAGCCCCTTCAGCCTGGGGCGCCACTATCGGGACGCGCTCTCGGGCTCCCTCATGATTTCCAACGAACGCATCGCCGCCAAGAACGCGTCGATGCTGCTGGTCTACAAGGACGCCATCTGATGGACACCCGCACCTACGACATCGACGGCTTCACCGAAGAACTCGTCGCCCATGGCCTGATCATCCCCACCGGCGTGCCCGGCGCCTACGGCCGCGGGCCGGTGTTCGAGGACATCCTTCGGCGCTTCGACGCGTTGGTGGTTCGCGAGGCCGCGCCCGACGGCGCCCAGGAGCTCACCTTCCCGCCCATCCTGGCGCGCCGGCTGATCGAGCAGCTGGGCTACCTGGACAACTTTCCGCAGCTGGCGGGCTCGGTGCACAGCTTCACCGGCAGCGACCGCGAGGCGCGCGAGCTGTCCGAGCGGGTCCACGCCGGCGAACGGTGGGAAGACCTGCTGTCGCCCACCGAGGTCATGCTCACGCCGGCGGCCTGCTATCCGGTCTATCCCACCTTCAGCGGCTTGCTGCCGCAGGGCGGACGCCTGGTGACCATCATGAACTGGGTGTTCCGCCACGAGCCCTCGCCCGAGCCCACGCGGCTGCAGCATTTCCGCATGCGCGAGTACATCCGCGTCGGTCGCCCGGAAGACGTGCAGGCCTGGCGCGATGCCTGGCTGCAGCGGGGGCTGGAGCTGCTGGGCCGGCTGAAGTTGCCGGTGGCCAGCGACGTCGCCTCCGATCCCTTCTTCGGCCGTGCCGGCCGCATGATGGCCGCCAGCCAGGTGGACCAGCGCCTGAAGTTCGAGATCCTGTGCCCGGTGATCTCGCGCGAGAAGCCCACCGCCATCTGCTCGTTCAACTGGCACCAGGAGCACTTCACCTCGCGCTTCGGCATCCGTCAGCACGACGGGGGGGTGGCGCACACCGCGTGCCTGGGCTTTGGCCTGGAGCGCGTGACGCTGGCCCTGGTCAAGACCCATGGCTACGACCCGGCCGACTGGCCGCGGGACGTGCGCAGCCTGCTGTGGAACGACGCATGAGCCGGCTCGCCGTCCTGCCGCAGCTGCGGCCCGAGAGCTACCAGCGCCATCCGCTGCAATCGGACAGCGTGGCCTGGCCCGAGAAGAACTGCTACGCCGACCTGTGGGTGGGCTTCGTGCACGCGCTCGGGCTCGACCCGCAGGCCATGCTCGGTTTCACCGCGTCGATGGATTTCGAGGGCGACCAGTGGACCTTCTTCAAGCCGCCTTCGTCCGACCTGCGCCGCCTGTACGGCATCGACGTGCAGGAGCTCACCGTCTACAAGCCGCTGCTGGCGCACGCGCAGGAGCACCTGGGCGCCGGCCGCCTGGTCAGCACCGAGGCCGACGCCTGGTGGCTGCCCGACACCGCCGGCACCGACTACCGCGGCCAGCACACCAAGACCACCATCCTGCTGGCCGACCTGGACGTGTCGGCGCAGCGGCTGGGGTACTTCCACAACGCCGGCTATTTCGAGCTGCAGGGCGAAGACTTCCGCGGGCTGTTCCGACTCGATGCGCCCGCGGACCCGGCATTCATGCCGCTGTTCGCGGAGACCGTGCGCATCGATCGGCTCGAGCGCGCGAGCCCGGCCGAGTTGTCCTCCATCGCCTGGGACCTGCTGCGCGAGCACGTGGCCTGGCGTCCGCGCAGCAACCCGTTCACGCGCTTTGCCGAGCGCCTGGGGCACGAACTGCCGCAGCTGCAGCAGGCGGGGCTGGCGCACTACCACCTGTGGGCGTTCGCCACCGTGCGCCAGGCCGGCGCGGCCTTCGAGCTGCTGGCCGCGCACCTGCGCTGGCAGGCCGGGCAGGGGCGGGCGGGCCTCGATGAAGCGGCCGATGGCTTCGATGCCATCGCGCAAGCCGGCAAGGCCCTGATCCTCAAGGGCGCGCGCGCCGTGAGCACCGGCCGCGCGCTCGCCGCCGACGACCTGCTGCAGGGCATGGCGGATCACTGGGAGCAAGGCATGGGCCGGCTGCAGGCCGCCTTGCACGCCCGCTAGGAAAGCGGCCAGGCACGAGCCGCATCGCAGGGAGATGGAATTGAAGACAACGAGCAATGACAAACGCGGCGCGCCGGCTGGCCTGCGCGCGGTGGGATGGGCCGTGGCGCTGCTGGTGGCGGGCTGCGGTGGTGGCGGTGGTGGTGAAGGTCCGGCGGCCGAGCCGGTGGCCAGCGCGCCGGTGCAGGTGGCCGACCCGGTGGCGGACCCCGGCGGGGCAACGGCGCCTGGAGGTTCCGCACCGCCGCCGTCCTCCGCGCCGGCACCCGAACCGGCGCCTGGGCCGGCACCGGCTCCAGTACCCGCTCCAGCGCCCGCGCCCGCTCCAGTACCCGCTCCAGCGCCCGCGCCCGCTCCAGCACCCGCTCCAGCGCCCGCGCCCGCTCCGGCCGACCTGCAGATGGCGCCGAACGCCAGCTACACCGTGCCGGCCGGCGCCACCGGCACCTACACCCTGCGGCTGCCTCGCAACGAGGACCTGCGGGTCGGCGATACGGTGGGCGTCACGGGCAGCGGCAGCGTGCGCTGGCGCATCGCGCAGCACGACGGCCAGCACGTGGACACCATCGGACTTCCGGGCAACACGGTGCCGGGCACGCGCTACGTGCCGCGCACGGTGGATGCGTCGCTGCCCGCGCAGGCGTGGTCGGCCATCGCCACCTCGGCCGACGGCAACACCCTGGTCGCCGGCGCGCGCGGCGGCAGCATCCACTTCTCGCGCGATGGCGGCGAGAGCTGGACCCGCAGCAACGCACCGACGGCCGGCTGGGGCGACATCGCCATCTCGCCCGATGGCCGCTACCTGGCCGCGGTCGATCGCCTGGGCCAGCTCTACACCTCGGCCGACTCGGGCGCCACCTGGGCCGGCCGCACCGGCACGCGCTACTGGGGCGGCGTGTTCATCTCCGCCGACGGCCAGCGCATCGTGGCCACCGAAACTGGAGGATCGATCCACCTGTCCAACGACGGCGGCGCCACGTTCAGCCCGGTGGCCGGAACTGCGAACACCGACTGGCGCGAGATCGCCGGTTCACAGACCGGTGACCGCCTGGTCGCGGTGGCCTCGTTCTATGGCGGCGACCCGGCGCGCCAGGGCGTCTATGTCTCCGAGGATGGGGGCCAGAGCTGGACCCGGCGCGACATCACCGGCGATCCGCCGCCCACCGGCAACTGGTCCTTCGCGGCCGCCAGCTACGACGGCCGCCGCATGGTGGCCGTCGACAACGGCGGCTACCAGTGGATCAGCACCGACGGCGGCGCCACCTGGACCATGCGCTTCGCCTACAGCAACTGGTCGGGCGTGGCGGTCTCGGGCGATGGCCGCGTCTTCAGCGCGCTCGAGCCGCGCAACGACGCCCGCGGCTGGAACGGCTACACCTTCGTCAGCACCGATGTCGGCTGGACCTGGAACTGGTACGGCGAGAACCGCTGGTATCGCGGCCTGAGCCTCTCCATGGACGGCAACTGGATCGCCGTGGGCGACATCGGCCCCGACGGCCGTGGCGGCCTGATCTACACCTCGCAGGGCAACCGCACCGCCATCGGCGCGCCGGGCTGGCTGGAAGGTGAGCCCGCGGCCCTCATCGAACTCACTTACCAGGGGGCGGGGCGCTTCTCGGTGACTGGTCACGCGGGCGGCGCCTTCGCCATCCGGTAAGAAGTGGCAAAAGGATCGGAGCCGGCGCGCCCCACGATCGGACGCTCCGCCGTCCTACAAGCGGCCCGGGTTCGAATCTCGACCATTGGGCCGATGGAGCAGCAAGCGACACCGCCGGACGACGTCCCGGCCGACCACGCCGAAGGCCTGCGGCACCCCAACATTGCCGACGCCTCGCTGTCGCAGGGCGCCGAGACGCTGGCGCAGCACCTTGCCCGCACCGGCCGCCTGCCGGCCATGAAAGGCATGGCTTTGTCGGCCGAGCTGCTGTCCGCCCTGGACTTCGCGCACGCGCAGGGCAGGGTGCACGGCGGCATCGACCTCCAGCACCTGCTGGTCAGCCGCAGCGGCCGGCTGCAGGTGATCGGCTTCGACAGGCCCGTTGCAGCCGGGCCGGCGCCCAGCGCCGCGCAGGAGGCGCCGCCCCACCTGGCGCCCGAGCAGGTGCTGGGGCTGCCGGTCGACCACCGGGCGGACCTGTATGCCGCCGCGGTGGTGATCTACGAGTTGTTGACCGGTGTGCCGCCCTTTCCGGGCGTGCCGCAGCGAATCCTGGGTGCGCCGGCCTTGCCCGCGCAGGCGGCGCGACCCGAGCTGCCGCCGGCAGTGAACACCGTGCTGCAGCGCGCGTTGTCGTCGAACCCCGAAGCGCGCTTCCAGCGCGCGGCTGAATTCTCGGCGGCCTTGCAGTCGGCCCTGGGCCGGCCGCTCTGGGCCGGATCGAGCGAACCGGTTGCCGCGCCCGTGGCCGCCGCCAGCGCGGCATCGGCGGTCGCCACGCCGCGGCTGCAGCGATTCGAGACGGCCGTGGCGGCGGCATGCCTGGCCACGATCGCCTACCTCGCCAGCCTGGCCACGGCCCCGCCCACGGTGCCGCGCGTGGCACCCGGCTGGAGCTACCTGGAAGCTCGGCCCACGCCGCCCGGAGCGGCCGCCGTGATCCCGGCTCGGGAGTCGATCGCGGCTGGCGAAGAAGTGATCGTGCTCGGGGCGTCGCCGCCACCGTCAGAACCGCTCGCCGCGAGCACGCCCCAGCCACCCTCGGCCCCGCAGCCGGTGGCCGACCAGCCGCCTGATGCACCCGCCGGTCCTGCTGCACCCCGGCAGCCGGTGGGGGCGGAACCGGCGCCCTCTGCCCGCGCCAGCCCTTCACCGCAACCGGCGATCGTGCGGGCGGCCGCGCCACGCTCGGCGGACGGCGCATCTCCCGCGCCAGCGCCCGCCAGGCGGGCGATCCGCCGTCCGCAGCCCGCGTGGGTCGAGCTGGGCTGCCGCCAAGGCAACTCACTGGCGCGTGACATGTGCACCGTCTTCCGGTGCGCCACGGCGGAATTCCGGCGGCACCCGATCTGCGTGCGCATGCACGCCGAGCAGCAACGCGTGCGTGATCGCATGGCGCTGTCGCAGGGCGGGCCGTAGCGTTGGATTTTCTGAGGAATCGAAGAAAATCCGCGCGACCGGTTTAAATTCACGCCGGTGTGCGAACAGGCGGGTCTGGCGGGTACGCACATGCCCTGACCCTGGTGGATTTCCGGCCGGTCGACGGGCGAGTGCCACTACCATCGAAGCCCGACCTCAGCTGTATCAACGTGATTCATCCACCTACACCGCCTGCCTCGATCGGTTTCGTCGGCCATGCGCTCGCTTCCGTGGAATGCGATGACATCGGCGCCTGGATGTTCGAGAGCAGCCCCGATTGCGTGAAGCTGCTTGACCTCGATGGGCGGCTGCTGCGCATGAATCGCAATGGCCTGTGCCTGATGGAGCTCGAATCCTTCGGGTCCCTCGAAGGCGCCCCCTGGAGCGCCCTCTGGCCGGCCGAGTCGCGCAACACCGTCGCCGCCGCGGTCGCCGCCGCGCGCCGGGGCGAGGTCAGTCGCTTCCGCGCGCCTTGCGCCACCGCCCAGGGCACCGAGAAGTGGTGGGACGTGACCGTCTCCGCCGTCCGCCAGGGCGGGGCCATCAGCCACCTGCTGTCGGTCTCGCGCGATGTCACCGAGCTGGTGAAGGCGATCGATGCATCCGAGCAGGCGCGCGAGGTGGCCGAGCAGGCCACCCGGGCCAAGTCCGTGTTCGTGGCCAACCTCAGCCACGAGATTCGCACCCCGCTCAATGCGATCGTCGGCCTCGCCCAGCTGCTGGGGGCCAGCGATCTTCGGCCGGCCGACCAGGCCCAGCTCGCCAAGATCCGCCAGGCGGGGCAGCACCTGCTCGCGCTGATCGACGACGTCCTCGACCTCTCCAAGGTGGAGACGGGCCGGCTGACGCTGAACGAGCGCGACTTCGATCTGAAAGACGTGCTCGACCGGGTCACCGGCATGCTGGGCGACAAGGCGCGCGAGCGTGGCATCGCGCTGGAAGTGACCGTCGCCCCGAAGGTACCCACCCGCGTGTTCGGCGACCCGGCGCGCCTGTGCCAGGTCCTGCTGAATTACACGGCCAATGCGCTGCGCTTCACCGACGCCGGCCGCATCGCCATCGACATCCGCCTGGCCGCGCGCGACGACGATTCCGTGTTGCTGCACTTCGACGTGATCGACAGTGGGCGCGGTTTGTCCGAGGCCGAGATCGAGCGCCTGTTCGCCGACTTCAGCCAGGCGCGGCAGCCGGTCCAGGGCGGCAGCGGCTTGGGCCTGGCCATCTGCAAGCGGCTGGCCCGGTTGATGGGCGGCGACGTCGGCGTGGAAAGCGAGCCGGGGCTGGGCAGCCGGTTCTGGTTCACCGCGCGGCTGCGCGAGCGGGCGACGGACGGCACGGCCCTTGCCGAGTTCGCCGAGCCGCCGGCGGTGCTGGCGGGCAAGCGCATCCTGCTGGTCGATGACGACGACCTCAATCGCGAGGTCGTTCAGCAACTGCTGGAGATGGCCGGCTCGCGGGTGCACACCGCGACGAACGGGCGCGAGGCGCTGGACACCCTGGCCCGGGGCAGTTACGACGCCGTCCTCATGGACCTGTTCATGCCCGTCATGGGCGGGCTGGAGGCCATGCGCCTGCTGCGCCAGCACGCGGCGTGGCAACACCTGCCGGTGATCGCCATGAGCGCCAACGTGCGCCCGTCCGACCGCGCTGCCTGCGCCGAGGCTGGCGCCAGCGACTTCGTGGCCAAGCCGATGGACGTGGGCAAGCTCTGGAGCGTGCTGGCGCACTGGACCAGCCGGCCGGTTGGTGGTGCGGCACCGGCGGGGCACGGGGACGAGTTCTTCGCCGCGACGATCCCGGGCCTGTTGAAGCCGTGAGCCTGCTTGCTCGTCTGGCCTGATCCTGTTGCCACTCCGTCTGGCCTGAGCCTGTTCTCACTCCGTCTGGCCTGAGCCTGTTCTCCTCCGTTCGCCCTGAGCCTGTCGAAGGGCTCGTACCCACACCCGTTCGCCCTGAGCCTGTCGAAGGGCCCCCGAATGAGCGCGATCGGAGAAGATCTCCTTGGATCAATTCTTGTAGCACTCGCTGCAAGCCGGGATTTCGCCCCGGCGGGCGAGTCCCTTTCTTTGTCTCGCCAAAGAAAGGAACCAAAGAAAGGCGACCCCACTGTCTGCGTCCCTCGACGCCCTGCGGGCGCCGAGGGCAACCTGCGGTGCTCGGACGGCGGGGGAAGCGCAGAAACTCGCCCCTGCGGGGCTCAGACAGTCTGCGCTTCTATTTCCCCGCCGTCCTGCGCTCCTCGGCGCAGCCACAGGGGATTTTCTTCACGGGCCATCGCTGCGCTCGGCCTGGGGGGGGACCGCTCCCGTCGCGATGAGCCTGCCGCCCCCCCGGTGAGCGTCACCCCGCGCACCCTGAGCCGCCTCCCACCGTTCGCCCTGAGCCTGTCGAAGGGCCCCCGAATGAGTGCGATCGGAGAAGATCTCCTTGGATCAATTCTTGTAGCACTCGCTGCAAGCCGGGATTTCGCCCCGGCGGGCGAGTCCCTTTCTTTGTCTCGCCAAAGAAAGGAACCAAAGAAAGGCGACCCCACTGTCTGCGTCCCTCGACGCCCTGCGGGCGCCGAGGGCAACCTGCGGTGCTCGGACGGCGGGGGAAGCGCAGAAACTCGCCCCTGCGGGGCTCAGACAGTCTGCGCTTCTATTTCCCCGCCGCCCTGCGCTCCTCGGCGCAGCCACAGGGGATTTTCTTCACGGGCCATCGCTGCGCTCGGCCTGGGGGGGACCGCTCCCGTCGCGATGAGCCTGCCGCCCCCCCCGTGAGCGTCACCCCGATCGCCCTGAGCCGCCTCCCACCGTTCGCCCTGAGCCTGTCGAAGGGCCCCCGAAGGAGTGTGATCGGAGAAGATCTCCTTGGACCAATTCTTGTAGCGGTCGCGGCAAGCCGGGATGTCGCCCCGGCGGACGAGTCCCTCTCTTTGTCTCCCTCTGTGTCAGGCTAGTTGTCGCTTCTGATCCTCAACCTTGGCGGGAGATCTGGAGCGGCAGAACATGCCACCGAAGCGATACACACCTGAGCAAAAGAGATGGGCCCTGGAGCAGTTGGGGCCGCCGCACAATCGGCAGTCGATCGACGTTGCACGCGAGCTTGGCACCACGACGGTGAGCCTAGAACCGAGCACAGGGCGCGGGCTCAGTGCGGGCCATCGCTACGCTCGTCCTTGCAGGGCAAGCATCGAAGTGACGGGCGCTCTGGCGCACCCTTCGACAAGCTCAGGGCGAACGGCTGAGGGGGCGAGAGGGTGCGGCTTTCGGTGCGGGCGAAGCGCTATCGGACGCCAATCAACTCCCGAGCCTGAAGCTGTGCACCCGGTGCTGCCCCAACAGGTGCACCCGCAAGGGCGACGTGAACAGCCTGCGCAGCGCTGGTGCCTCCACCGACAGCCCACCCGCATACGCACCGAAAGCCGGCAGCACGAGCTTGCGGCCGTCCTCCGCGAAGCAGGGCCGCTCCACCGAGGCGCCCCGGTGCGCGATGCGCGCCTTCGGATGGAAGTGGCCGCTGATCTCGTTCACCGCTGCGGGTTCGGCTTCGTGGCGGAACACCAGGCCGTCGGCCTCGAACACGTCGTAGGGCGTGAAGCCGGGTGGCACCACATCGCGGTCATGGTTGCCGCGGATCCACACGGGATCCAGCCGCCGCAGCTGGTCGAAGTCGGCGCGCGCCAGCGGATCGAGGCGCGCCAGCCCGCCCGGGTCGTGGAAGCAATCGCCCAGCAGCATCAGCCGCTGCGCCTGCCATCGCTCGCACACCTGGCGCAGCCGCAGCAAGGTGGCGTGCGTGTCGTAGGGCGGCAGGAAGAAGCCCCGGCGCGCATGGTGCGAGCCTTTCTCCAGGTGCAGGTCGGTGGCCACCAGCAGGCGATGCCGCGGCCACCACAACGCGCCGGTCGGGTCCAGGACCAAGGCCTGCCCGCCGAACACGATCGTCATGCCGGCACGCCTTCCTCGAACCCGGCTTCGGCCAGCAGGGCGTGTTCCAGTTCCTCCAGGTGCCAGTCGCCGGCGTCCTTGCGCGCCACGCTCTCCCGCGCGATGTCCAGCATCAGCGGCACCGCCAGCGGCGAGACCGCCTTGAGTTCGCGCACGATGATGTGGCCCTGCACCCGGTTCAGCACGTCCGACAAACGGCCCACGTCGATCAGCCCGCCCATGGCCTCCTGGTAGGCGGCGCGGATCAGCACGTGCTGCGGCTCATAGCGCATCAGCACGTCGAAGATCAGGTCGGAGCTGAAGGACATCTGCCGCCCGGTCTTGCGATGGCCCGGGTGCTGCCGCTCCACCAGGCCCGAGATCACCGCCACCTCGCGGAAGGTGCGCTTGAGCAAGGGCGTGTCGTGCAGCCAGTCGGGCAGTTCCTCGCCCAGCAGCTCGACCGAGAACAGTTCGTACAGATCGCCCGGCCGGCGCATCGACCAGAACACCAGCGCATAGTCCGACGCCACGAAGCCCAGAGGCCGGCGGTCCAGCCGCTTGAGCCGCCGCATCACCAGGAACCCCAGCGTCTGGTGCGCCTGCCGACCCGCGAAAGGGTAGGCCACGGTGTAGAAGCGGTTGCCGCGCTTGAAGCTTTCGACCAGCAGGTCGTCCATGCCCGGCAGTTGCGAGCGTTGCTGCTGCAATTCCAGCCAGGCGCCCACGTCGTCCGGCAGCTTGCGCCATTGCCGCGGGTGCTGCAGCAGCTCGCGCACCCGCCGCGCCAGGTGCGTGGACAGTGGCAGCTTGCCGCCGTCGTAGCTGGGGATGCGCGCGGTGTCGGCGGTGGTGGATGACACCATCACCACCCCATCGACCAGCCCTTCGAACTGCACCACCTGGCCGGCGAAGAGGAAGGTGTCGCCGTGGCTCAGGTGCTCGATGAAGGACTCCTCGATCATCCCCAGGTACTGCCGGCGCCGCTTCACCTTCAGCATGGGCGCCTCGACGATGGTGCCGACGTTCAGCCGGTATTGCCGCGCGAAGGCCGGCGCGGTGAGATGCCACCGGCCGTCCTCGCCCAGGGCCAGCCGCCGGTAGCGCTCGTAGCTCTTGAGTGCGTAGCCGCCATCGGCCACGAAGCGCAGCGTCTGGTCGAAGTCCTCGCGCGACAGCTCGCTATAGGGCCAGGCGGTGCGGACCTCGGCGTACAGCCGGTCGGCATCGAAGGGCGAGGCGCAGGCGGTGCCCACGATGTGCTGGGCCAGCACGTCCAGGCCGCCCGTGCGAACGGCGGTTCCGTCCAGTTCGCGATGCGCCACCGCGTCCAGCGCCGCCTGGCATTCGAGCACCTCGAAGCGGTTGGTCGGCACCAGCAGGGCCCGGCTCGGTTCGTTCAGGCGGTGGTTCGATCGGCCGATGCGCTGCAGCAGCCGGCTCACGCCCTTGGGCGCGCCCACCTGCACCACCAGGGCGACCTCGGCCCAGTCGATGCCCAGGTCCAGCGACGAGGTGGCGACCACGCAATCGAGCTGGCCCCCGGCCATGCGCTCCTCGACGCGCCGGCGAAGCGCCGGTTCGAGCGAGCCGTGGTGCAGGCCGATGCGCAGGCCGCGCTCGTTCATCTGCCACAGCGTCTGGAACACCAGCTCGGCCTGCGCCCGCGTGTTGACGAAGACGATGCTCATGGGGCTGTGCGTCAACGCCTGGTAGATCTCGGGCATGGCGTAGCGCGCCAGGTGTCCCGCCCACGGAATGCGCGCGTCGGGCTCGAGGATGCGGATGTCGGGGCGAACCCGGGCCGGGGCGCGCACGATCGCCCCGTGAGGTCCGCACAGCCAGTCGCGCGCCAGCTCCGGGTCGGCGATGGTGGCCGACAGCCCGATGAAGCGCGCCTGCGGAGCCAGCGTGCGCAGCCGCGCCAGCGCGAGCGCCAGCAGGTCGCCGCGCTTGGATCCCATCAGCGCGTGCAGCTCGTCCACGATCACGAACCGCAGCCCGGCGAAGGTGGTGGCGGCATCGTCGTACGAGATGAGCAGCGACAGCGATTCGGGCGTGGTCATCAACAGATCGGGTGGCCGCACGCGCTGGCGCTGCCGCTTGCCCGAGGGCGTGTCGCCGGTGCGGGTCTCGTGCGTCACCGGCAGCTTCATCTCGGCGATGGGCCGGCCGATGTTGCGGTGAACGTCCACCGCCAGCGCCTTCAGCGGAGAGACGTAGAGGGTGTGCAGTCCGCGCGTGCGCTGTGGGTTCGCCAGCAGGTCGGCCAGGGCCGGCAGGAAGCCGGACAGCGTCTTGCCGGCGCCGGTGGGCGCGCACAGCAGCACGTCCCGGCCGGCGGTGGCCGCCTCGAAGGTGGCGAGCTGGTGCGCGAACCAGTCCCAGCCGCGGCCGCGCAGCCAGTCGGTGAGCGGCTGGGGCAGGGCGGGCGGCTTGCGCGGCTTCATGGGGGACGGTGATCAGGTGGCCGCCAGCAGCACGGCGCCATAGAGGGCCGCGCCACCCAGGAAGGCACCGAAGCGGCTCTCGCGCTCCTGGGGCAGTTCCTCCTTCACCACGTTGAGGATCACGCCGCCGGCGAGCACCGCAATGAGCATCTTCACGGACAGCTCCGACACCTCGGTGGCCAGGCCCAGCGCCCATCCGCCCAGCACCGCGGCCGCCAGCAGCCAGCGGCCGAGCCGGTCGTAGCGCCCCTTGTGGTGTTCGCGCAGCGAATGGTCGTTCACCACGAAGTGCAGGCCCATGGCCACACCGTACAGCAGCAGGTTGTCGCGCTCGCCATGCACCAGCAGGTAACCGATGGCCAGGTTGTACAGGCCGAAGGAGGCCACGTGCAGCCAGAACGCGCCTGCGCTGGTGCTGTCGGGCTGGCCGCGTCGCCGCTCGTTGGAGCGCGAGCGATCGGCCAGGTGCTCGAGCCCGTAGAACAGCACCAGCCCGCCCAGGGCGACCAGGTAGATCGCGCTTTGCCCCGGCACCACCCCGAGCGCGCCCCGCTCCTGCAGGTGGTGCTGGCCCTCGTGCAGCTCGGGCAGCAGGTGGAGGAAGACGTAGGCGACCGAGATGCCGCCGGCCGTCGACAGCCACACGCTGCGGGGCGGGCCCGACAGCGCGACGGTGCCGCGGGCGACCAGGTGGACGGTGGCGAGCAGGAAGGCGAGCAGGCTTTCGAGCAGCATGGCGCCCACCAGCGTAGTGCCTGCCGAGCGGCGGCGGGGCGGCCACTGCCGGGCCGCCGCGTCGGACGCGGCCGCGCCGAGCGCATCTTGGGAGCCTGGGCGGCAGGGCGACGGGCCCGCGAACCCTGCGGGGGCTTGTTCGTCGGCCGCCCAGGTTCCGACATCCCGATGCCCGTGGAACCCCTCGCTACAACAACAACACAGCAGCCCGCCGTTTCCCTAGCATGGGCTCGACATGCCCGCCTGCCCGTACATCCCTGCCCAAGCTCCCGCCATCGCCGACTACGCCGCCATTGGCAACTGCCGCAGCATCGCCCTGGTCTCGCGCTGGGGATCGATCGACTGGTGGTGCCTGCCGCATTTTTCCGGCCCCTCGGTCTTCGCCGCGCTGCTGGACGCCGAGCGCGGTGGGCGCTTCGCGCTGGCCCCCTCGCAGGTGCTGCAGGTGGAACAGCGCTACGAGCCGCACACCAACGTGCTGCGCACGGTCTTCGAGTGTCCCGAAGGCGTGCTGGAGTTGATGGACTTCATGAGCCTGCCAGGCGTCGAGTCGAAGGTGGACGGCACGCCCTGGGTGCAGCAGGTGGTGCGGGTGGCGACCTGCCTGGCCGGTCGCGTCGAGCTGGCCGCGCAGGTGCAGCCACGGCCGGACTATGCCCGGGCCCCGGTGGACCTGGTCGCCTGCGGCGAGGGGCGCTGGCATTGCCTGGGTCCGGGGCTCGATCTCGAACTCGCGAGCACCTTGCCGCTGGAGATGCTGGGCGAGGGCACGCTCGGCGGCAGCGCCATGCTCCAGGCCGGCGAGCGGCACGTCATGCTGCTGCACACGCCGACCGGCGAGGATTCCGGTGGCGAGTCGCTGCAGGCGCGGGCCGGCCGCTTGCTGGAGGCCACGCTGGCCTGGTGGCAGGACTGGTGCGACGGCGGCCGCTACGAAGGTCCCGGTGTCGAAGCCGTGCTGCGCAGCGCGCTCATGCTCAAGCTGCTCACCTACGAACCGAGCGGCGCCGTGGTCGCGGCGGCGACCACCTCGCTGCCCGAAAGCGAGACCGGCTCGCGCAACTGGGACTACCGCTACTGCTGGCTGCGCGACACCTCGCTGGTGCTGGACGCGTTCACCGACCTGGGCCACGGCCGCGAAAGCGATGCCTTCCTCGGCTGGCTGCTGCACGCCACGCGCTGCTCGCGGCCGCGTCTGCGGGTCATGTACACGGTGCATGGCGAGACCGAGTTGCCCGAAGGCGAACTGCCCCACCTCAGCGGCTGGCGCGGCATCGGGCCCGTACGCGTCGGCAACGCGGCCTCGCAGCAGGAGCAGCACGACGTGTATGGCGAGGTCATCTTCACCGCCTGGGACTATGTCGAGCTGGGCGGCGAGTTGCAGCCGGACGAGAAAGAACTCCTGGCGGAGTTCACCCAGTCCGTCTGCCGCATCTGGCGCGAGCCCGACCACGGCATCTGGGAAATCCGGCTGCCGCCGCGCCACAACACGCATTCCAAGCTGATGTGCTGGGTGGCGCTCGACCGGGCGCTGGAACTGAACCGGTCGCAGGGGCTGCCCATCGATGTGGCGTGCGTGCGCGCCGAACGCGACGCCATCCGGCAGGACATCGAGACGCACGGCTTCGACGAGCGGCTCGGCAGCTACGTGGGCTACTACGGCAGCCAGGAACCCGACGCCGCGCTGCTGCTGATGCCCCGCATGGGCTACCTGCCGCCGAACGATCCCCGCATGCGCGGCACGGTGCGCTACATCATGGAGCGGCTGATGCGCGAGGACGGGCTCATGCACCGCTATCCGCCCGGCCCGGGTTATGACGGGGTGTCCGGTCCCGAGCACCTGTTCGTGATCTGCAGCTTCTGGTGCGTCGACTGCCTGGCGCGCGAAGGGCGCATCGAGGAGGCCGAGCGCATCTACCAGCGCGTGCTGGGGCTGGCCAACCACGTGGGCCTGTTCGCGGAGGAATTCCGCGAGGCGGACGGCACGCCCATGGGCAACTTTCCCCAGGCCTTCAGCCATGTGGGCCTGATCACGGCGGCCATGTCGCTGGCGCGGGCCCGGCGGGAACGCGGCGATGCCGCGTCGGCGAGTTCCTACAGCAAGTTCATCCGATGACGCCGCGCGCCGCTGCTCAGGCAGCCCATGATCGATGCACCATCCCCCGCTGCCCGCGGTGCGCGACGCGCGGGCGTTCTTTCCCTCTTTCGTCCCCGGAGCCCAGGTGCCCTGGCTGAAGCTGCTGCACATCAGCGCCGTGATCCTCTGGAGTGGTTCGCTGCTGTACATGACGGCCGCGATCGCCACCGCGGCGGGATCGGCCGCCCCCGTCGCGGTCGATCCCGTGCGGCACGGGGTGCTGCGCGCCATCTTCACCCTCATGGCCACGCCGGCCGCGCTGGTGGCGATCGCCTCCGGCACGACGATCTTCCTGCTGCAGGGGCCGGTGGCGCCATGGCTGATCGCCAAGCTCGCCGTGGTCGGCCTGCTGGTGCTGGGCCATGGCGTGTGCGGCATGCTGGTCCTGCGCACCGAGCGGCAGGCGGGCGCCGAGGGGACGGCTTCGCGCGGGGTGCGCGTGGTCAGCGGATGCGTCGCGGCCGCGTCGGTGCTGTGGCTGGGCGTGATCGCCTGGCTGGTGCTGGCCAAGCCGTTCTGACATGAACCACCCCGACGCGCCTTCGGCGCCTCCCCTCGAGGGGCGCCACCAGCGGCCCGGCAAAGCCGGTTCCGCGGTGGCCGCTGGAAGGGCCTGCCGCTGCGCGGCGGCGGGAGAGACACCCGCCCAAACCGCTTCGGCGGGGAAACTAGTCGGTCGTGTCCACGCCCACCGCGTGCTCGTAGACCAGTCGCCCGCCCAGGTAGGCCGCCAGCGCGATGAAACCGCCGGTGAGCAGCGACAGGCCGATGCCCCAGGGCATCACCAGCGAGCCGAGGTCGCTGCCCACGCGCACCAGCCAGTTCATGCTGGCCAGCGACAGCATCATCACCGCCAGCAGGGCATGGCCCCAGGCCGTGACGAGGCGACGCACGCGGCGAACCGTCAACAGGTCCACCAGGCCCGCCAGGCTGGCGATCCAGCCGCCCACCGCGCCGACACCGGCCAGCCACAGGCCAGCGCGGGCCCAGAACGGATCACCGCCCATGAGATAGGCCACGTCCACCGGCACCAGGGCCACCAGCGAGGCCACCGGGAAGTGGATCATCATCGGATGCAAGGGGTGGCCGGCGACGGCCGCTCGGCTCAGGATGGGCTCGGGCGATGGTGGCATCGGCCCATTATGGGTATCGCGCCGCCGGCCGTGTGGCTGCTCGCGGGCTGCGCCGGACCGCTGTCGACGCTGGACCCGGCAGGTCCCTCGGCCCACGCCATCGCCGTCGTGTGGTGGTGGATGCTCGGCGTGGCCACGCTGGTGCTGCTGGGGGTGGTCGTGCTCTGGCTGGTGGCCATGCGTTCGCGCCGTGGCCACTCCCACGAGCAGGCCCGCCGCAGCGGCCTGCGCTGGCTGGTGGGCGGCGGCCTGGTGCTGCCGGGCGTGGCGGTGGTCGCGCTGGTGGTGTTCGGCGCGCCCGCGGGCCTGCACCAGTTGCCCCTGCCGGATCCCGATGGCGGCGAGCCGCCCCTGCGCATCGACGTGCGCGCGCGGCAGTTCCAGTGGGATCTTCACTACCCCGACACCGGGTTGCGGCTGCGCGACGAGTTGCGGCTGCCGGTGGGGCGCACGGTGCACCTGCACGTGACCAGCGACGACGTGATCCATTCGTTCTGGGTGCCGCGGCTCGGGGGCAAGCTCGATGCGCTGCCCGGGCGCGTGCAGGTGGTGAGGCTGCGGGCCGACCAGGCCGGCGAGTTCCTGGGCCAATGCGCCGAGTATTGCGGCGTGGGGCACGCCCACATGAAGATGGTGGTGCATGCGATGGAGCCGCAGGCCTTCGCCCAGTGGATGGCGAGCAGGCCCGGCACCGCGCAGGAAGGGGTGGCGCGATGACCGGGCCGGACCCACGCGAGAGGCCGCCACGCGATCCGGTCAGGCTGCACGAGGAGTTCGAGGCCGTGTGGGGCAACCCCACGGGCTGGCGTGCGCTGTCCGTGGTGAACCACACCATCGTCATGCGCCGCTTCATGATCACCGGCGGCGTGTTCTTCGTCATCGCCGGGCTGTTGTCCATGCTGATGCGTTCGCAGCTGGCGCGACCCTCGCACGGGTTCATGGGCGCCGAGGCCTACAGCCAGGCCTTCACCATGCACGGCACGATGATGATGTTCCTGTTCGCGGTCCCGGTGCTGCAGGGGCTGGCCGGCTACCTGCTGCCCAAGATGCTGGGCGCACGCGACCTGGTGTTCCCGCGGCTGTCGGCCTTCGGCTACTGGTGCTACCTCTTCGGCGGCATCATCCTGTGCTTCAGCCTGCTGCTGGGGCTGGCGCCGGATGCCGGCTGGTTCATGTACACGCCGCTGTCCAGCAGCGTGTATTCGCCCGGCGTGCATTCCGACTTCTGGCTGCTGGGCGTCACGTTCGTGGAGATCTCCACCATGGCCGCGGCCATCGACCTGGTGGTTTCCATCCTGCGCACGCGCGCCCACGGCATGGGCTTGCAGCACCTGCCCATCTTCGCGTGGTCGATCCTGGTGAGCTCGATGATGATCATCGTGGGCTTCCCGCCGCTGATCCTCGCGTCCATCCTGCTGGAGCTGGAGCGCGCCGCCGGATGGGCCTTCTTCGATCCCACCCGCGGCGGCGACCCGCTGCTGTGGCAGCACCTGTTCTGGCTGTTCGGCCATCCCGAGGTCTACATCATCTTCCTGCCCGCGGCCGGCATCGTCTCCACCCTGGTGCCGGTGTTCGCCGGCCGGCCGCTGGTCGGCTACAGCTGGGTGGTGGTCTCGCTCATCGCCGTCGGCTTCCTCAGCTTCGGCCTGTGGGTGCACCACATGTTCGCGGTGGGCATCCCGGCGCTGGCGCAGTCGTTCTTCGCGGTCGCCAGCATGCTGGTGGCCATTCCGACCGGCATCCAGGTGTTCGCCTGGCTCGCCACGCTGTGGAGCGGCCGGCCGGTGTGGTCGCTGCCCATGCTGTGGATCGGTGGCTTCGTGGCGATCTTCGTGCTGGGCGGGCTCACCGGCGTGATGGTGGCGTTCGTGCCCTTCGACTGGCAGGTCCACGACACCCACTTCGTCGTGGCGCACCTGCACTACGTGCTGGTCGGCGGCATGGTGTTTCCGCTGATCGCGGGCCTGTACTACTGGATGCCGCTGTTCAGCGCCAGGCTGCCTTCGCAGCGGCTGGGGCACGTGGGCTTCTGGCTGACCTTCATCGGTTTCAACGGCACCTTCCTGGTGATGCACTGGACCGGGCTGCTGGGCATGCCGCGCCGGGCCTACACCTACCCCACGGGCCTGGGTTGGGACCTGCCCAACCTGGTGTCGTCGGTGTTCGGCTTCGTGATGGCCTTCGGGCTGGCCGCGGTGCTGCTGGACTGGGTGCTGCACTTCCGCTGGGGCCGACGCGCGCCCGAGAACCCCTGGCGGGCGGACACGCTGGAGTGGGCCAGTGGCATGCCGCCGCGCTCGTACAACTTCGCCAGCCTGCCGTCGCTGCCCACGCGCCACCCGCTGTGGGACCACCCGGACCTGCCGCGCTCGATCGAGCAGGGCCGCCACGAGCTGCCCCAGGCCACGCATGGCCGGCGCGAGACGCTGGGCTGCGACCCCGTCACCGGTGAGCCGCGCGAGGTGATGGTGCTCCCCGGCAACTCCTGGCTGCCGCTGCTCGCCGGGCTGCTGCTGGCCGGCCTGTGCATCAGCCTGCTGGCCAAGGCCTATCCCGTCGCCCTGGGGCTGACCGCTTTGGTCGTGCTGGTGCTGCTGCGCTGGTCGTGGGAGAACGGCGCCTACTCGCGCGAGGCGGCGGCCGTGGCCGACGAACTGCCCGAAGGCCTGCGCCTGCACACCCGCACGCAGGACGGGCCGGGCCTGTGGGGCATGGGCATGACCCTGCTGGCGGACGCGGCGCTGTATGCGTCGCTGGTGTTCGCGTGGCTCTACCTCTGGACCGCCGCGCCAGACTGGCGGCCGCCGGCGCGATCGCCCATCGGCACCTGGCCGCTGGCGTGGGCGGCTGGCAGCCTCGCCCTCGGTGCCGCCGTCATGGGCCGCGCCGTGCGGCGACTTCGCCAGGGCCATGTGGCCGGCCTGCGTGGGGGCCTGCTGCTGGCCAGCGGGCTGGGCCTGGCCGGCTGCATCGTGCTGGGCTGGCTGCTGCTGCAGGCCCCGCTGCAGCCGCGTGCCAGCGCCCATGATGCGGTGCTGGCCTTCACGCTGTGGTTCCTGCTGGTGCACGGCGCGCTGTCGACGGTCACCGCCGCGTTGCAGGCCTGGCGGATCCATGTGGAACACGTGAGCGTGGACGCGCCGTACGAGCCGGGCGTGGTCCTCATGCTGTGGATCTTCACCGCCGCCGCCGGTGCCGTCGCCTGGGTGGCGATGTCGCTGCTGCCGATCGTCATCGGGGGCTTCTGAGATGCGCCTGCCGCGCTTCGACCATCCGCTGCACCTCGTCGCCGGCCAGACCATCTGGCTGGCCTGGTTCGGCGCGGTGTACGGCGGCATGTCGGTGGCCTGCGCGGCCTGGCCGCAGGCGGCGGGCGCCGGGCCAGTGAATGCCATCAACCTGGCGCTGCTGGCGTTCTCGCTGCTCACCGCCGCGCTGCTGGGTTGGGCGACCCGGGCGGCCTGGGGTACCGCAGCTCGGGTGGGAGGCGGGCGCGAACGCTTCGTGGCCCGGGCGGCCGCCTTCCTGTACGGGGCGTCTGCCTTGGCCACGCTGCTGGTGGCGGCCCCGCTGCTGGCGCTGCCGCCCTGCCTGTGACGCCGCGCGGCCGCTGCAAGGATTTTCAGGTCCGTCCTACGTACTTCGGTCTCGCGACTGGCGATGCTCCTGGAGTGTTCTGCTGCCGGACCCCCAAGTGACCTTCGCTCCTGAAGAGAACCGCGCTGCGGTGCCTGCGGTGTCAAGACCTGTCCTGCAGCCCGCACCCCGGGTCTGGATAGCCGCCAGCCACAGGATCCTGTCCAACGAACACGGCAAGCCGCAGCGCTACACCCTGGTCGACGAGGCCAGCTGGCGCACGCTGGTCAGCCTGGGGCTGCAGCCGGTGTCGTTTCCGGCGGTGGCGCCCGCGCAGCTCGAATCCGCGCTGCGGCAGGTCTCGGGCGTGCTGCTCGGCGGCTCGGCCACCCACGTCCATCCCAGCCACTTCGGTGGCTCGCAGCAGGTCACCGATGGCACCTACGACCTGGAACGCGATGCGGTGAGCCTGCCGCTGGTGCGCCTGGCGCTGCGGCAGCAGGTGCCCCTGATCGGCTTTTGCCGCGGTTCGCACGAGTTCAACGTCGCCTGCGGCGGCACCCTGCACCAGGACCTGCGTGCGCGCACCGACGGCGTGCGGCACTGGGAAGACGCCGAGGAGTCGGTGGCGCAGCAGTACCTGGAACGCCACTTCGTGACCGTGGCGCCCGGCGGCGCACTCGAGCGGCTGGTGGGCATGCGGCGGTTCCCGGTCAGCTCGCTCCATTCGCAGGGCGTGGACCGCCTGGGCGAGGGGCTGGTGGCCGAAGCCCACGCGGACGACGGCCTGGTCGAGGCTTTCCGCTTCGGTGGTCACGACGGCTTCGCCTGGGGCTTCCAGTTCCACCCCGAGTGGGGCTGGCGCTGGCACCCGGCGTACGGACGGATCATGCAGGGCTTCGCCGAGGCCTGTCGCCAGCGCCGGGCGCAGCAGCGGTGCGACCAGCCGCAAACCTGTCTGTCCTGACGCGGCAGCCCGCGCCGCCGCCCACGCCTCAGGCCGAGAGGTCGATCAGTGCCAGCCCGCTGTCGCGGTCGCAGGTCTTGCGCAGGTAGCCGGGCGATTCGATCAGCAGCACTTCGAGCGTGGGGCGCACGAAAGCTTCCAGCACATGGCCGCCGACGCAGCTGCCGTCGCGGCGGCCGAGCACCGCGTGGGCGTGGACCTTGGGTTCGCTGCCATCCAGCGCGATGTCGCCGTTGAGGGACAACACCTCCACCTGGTCATCGACCGGCAGCCGGTCGTAGTCCTTGCGCTCCCAGTCGAAGTAGCCGAGCACGGCCCGCTCCAGCGCGCCGATGGCGCTGAAGCGGCTGGCGGTCAGGCTGTGCTCCCTGGCGAAGCGTTGCAGCGTCGAGATGACCTCGTCGCCCTTGTCGAAGATCAGCGCGATGGTTCGCTCGGGACCTTGGTTCAGCACTTTGGATTTCATGGGGACTCTCCTTGGTCGGGTAGGGCGCGCAGCAGCACCTCGGCCAGGTGCTGCACGTCGCGGCCGGTGCATTGGACGATCTGCTCGCGGCAACTGAAGCCATCGGCGATCAGCAGATGGTCCGGCGCGGTGTCGCGAACGGCCGGCAGCAGCCGGCGCTCGGCGCAGGCGATGGACACGTCGTACTTGCGCTCCTCGAAGCCGAAGGAGCCGGCCATGCCGCAGCAGCCCGTGTCGGGCATGTGCACGTCCAGCCCGATCGCCGACATCAGCTTGCCGCTGCTGGCGAAGTCGAGCACGGTCTTGGCGTGGCAGTGCGCGTGCACCAGCGCCGGCCGGCCCAGCGGGGCGAGGTCGAGCGCCTCGAGGTGCGGCTGCAGCAGGTCGGCCAGCAGGAAACTCTGCGCGCGAAGCCGGTGCGCCTGCTGCTGCCCCGGCAGCATCATCGGCAGTTCCTCCTTGAACACCGACAGGCACGCCGGCTCCAGCACCACCACCGGCGTGCCGGCGCGCAGGTCGGCGTCCAGCGCGTCGACCGTGCGCTGCAGGTGGGCGCGGGCCGCATCGAGCATGCCGAACTCGTAGAGCGGGCGGCCGCAGCACAGTGGCTGCCCGGGAATCCGCACCCGGTAGCCGGCGTGTTCCAGCACCCGCGCCGCCGCGTGCGCGACCTGTGGATGGAAGTGGTTGTTGAAGGTGTCCGGCCACAGCAGCACATCGCCCCGGGGCGCTTTCGCCGCGCGTGGGCGGAACCCGGCCCGGAAGGTCTGGCGGGCGAATGCCGGCAGGCGCCGCTGCGGCGCGATGCCGATCACGCGCTGTGCCAGGCGGGCCAGCGGCGGCGACTGCATGAGCGCATTGGCCAGCCCCGGGGCCACCGAGGCCCAGCGGGCCCAGCGGTCGATGTGGCCGAAGACGTGCGCGGCGAGCGGCCGCCGGTGCTTGCGGAAGTAGTGGAACAGGAACTCGGCCTTGTACGAGGCCATGTCCACCTTCACCGGGCACTCCTTCTTGCAGCCCTTGCAAGACAGGCACAGGTCCAGCGCCTCCTTGACGGCCGGCTCCTGCCAGCCCTGGCGCAGCACGCCCTCGGTCCGGTTGCCGTTGAGCATCTCGAACAGCAGCCGCGCCCGGCCGCGCGTGGCGTGCATCTCCTCGCCGGTGGCCTTGTAGCTGGGGCACATGGTGCCGTCGTGCTTGCGGCATTCGCCCACGCCCACGCAGCGCAGCATGGTGCGGCCGAAGTCCGAGGCGTCGCCGGCGAAGTGCATCACCGTCTCCACCGGCGGCGGGTCGTAGCTGGTGCCCAGTCGCAGGTTCTCGTCGGCGCGATAGGGCCTCACCACCTTGCCCGGGTTCATCAGCCCCAGCGGATCCCAGATGTCCTTGAAGTCCTCGAAGGCCTGGACCAGCCGGGGGCCGTACATGATCTCCAGCAGTTCGGCCTTGGACTGGCCGTCGCCATGCTCGCCCGAGATCGATCCACCCACGGCGGTGACCTGTTCGGCCGCCTCGTGGATGAAGCGGCGGAACTTGGCGATGCCCGGGGCGGTGACCAGGTCGAAGTCGATGCGCGTGTGCACGCAGCCCTGGCCGAAGTGGCCGTACAGGTCGCAGCCGTAGCCGTAGCGGTCGAACAGCGCACGCAGCTTGCGCAGGTACTCCCCCAGCCGCTCGGGCGGCACGGAGGCGTCTTCCCAGCCTTCCCAGGTGATGGGGGCGTTGGGCACGTGGGCGGTGGCGCCCAGGCCCGACTCGCGCACCTTCCACAGCACGGCCTGCACCTGGGGGTCCTGCACCAGTTTCATGGCCGGTGGCCGCTCGGCCGAGCGCAGCTGGTCCATCAGCCGCTGGGCGGCCGCGCAGGCGGCCTCCACCGTGTCGCCGCCGAACTCCGCCAGCAGCCACCCATGGCCATCGGGCAGCAACTGCACGCCCCGCGGGTGCAGGTCCATGGCGGTCATGTCGTGCACCAGCCGGTCGTCCACGCCTTCCAGCGCGATCGGGCCCGCGCGCATCACCTCGGGCACGTGGTCGCCGGCCTCGTACACGCTGTCGTAGCCCAGCACCAGCAGGACCCGCTCGCGCGGGTTGGGCAGGAGGCGCAGCCTGGCCTCCAGCACCACCACGCAAGTGCCTTCGGTGCCCACCAGCGCCTTGGCCAGGTCGAAGCCGTTCTCCGGCAGCAGCCGCGGCAGGTTGAAGCCGGAGACGCGGCGGGGAATGGGCGGAAAGCGGGCGCGGATCTCCTCGCCGTGCCGCTCCACCAGCTCACGCAGGCGGCGGTAGATCTCGGCCTTGCGGCCGCCCTCGGCCTGGATGCGGCGCCAGCTGTCCTCGTCGGTGGCACCGACCGTCATGCGAATCCCGTCCGAGGTGAGGATGTCCAGCTCGATCACGTTGTGGACGGTCTCGCCGCCCATCACCGAGTGCGGTCCGCAGGAGTTGTTGCCCAGCATGCCGCCGAGCGTGTTGTGGTTGTGGGTGGCGGGGTCCGGCGCGAAGGTCAGCCCCACCTGCGCGGCCTGGCGGCGCAGGTCGTCGAGCACCACGCCGGGCTGCACCCGGGCGGTCGCGCCTTCCGCATCGATCTCCAGCACCTGGTTCAGGTACTTGGAGAAGTCGATCACCACGGCGACGTTGCAGCACTGCCCGCACAGGCTGGTGCCGCCGCCGCGCGAGAGGATGGGGGCGCGGTACTGGCGGCACAGGTCGACCGTCGCGATGACATCGTCGACCGTGCGGGGGATCACCACGCCGATGGGCACCTGGCGGTAATTGGAGGCGTCGGTGGCGTACAGGGCGCGGCTGCCATCGTCGAAGCGCACCTCGCCGGCGATGCGTTCGCGCAGCGCGCGCGCCAGCGCCATCGCGTCGACCTGCGGGGCCCGGGTGGGGGTGGCGGTCATGCGAGGTAGCTCCGCGCGTCGGCCTCGCGCCATTCGAGGCCCAGCCCCGGGCGGGACAGGTCGGGCGCCAGCATGCCGCCGCTGGGCTGCGGTGCGCCATCGAACAGCAGGCGCTCGATGCGCTGGTGGTCGTGGAACCACTCCAGGTGCACCGCCGGCTGCACGCAGCAGCAGGCCGCCACATGCAGGGCCGGCGCGCAGTGGCTGGACAGCGGCAGGCCGAACGCCTCGCACAGCGCCGCCACCTTCAGGAAGCCCGTCAGGCCCGCGCAGCGGGTGGCGTCGGCCTGCAGCACGTCGACCGCCCCGGCTTGCAGCAGCCCCCGGAAATGCGGCAGCGCGTAGCCGTACTCGCCGGCACTGATGGCCATGCCGGCAGGTGCCCGGTCGCGCAGCAGCCGCAAGCCCTGCACGTCGTCGGAAGAGACAGGCTCCTCGAACCAGCGCACCTCGCAAGCGGCGAAGCGCTCGGCCATGTCCAGCGCCTGCTTGCGGGCGTAGGCGCCGTTGGCATCGACGAACAGCTCGCAGGAATCGCCGATGGCCTCGCGGGCGGCGCGCACCCGTTCCAGGTCGCGTCGCGGCTCACGGCCGACCTTCATCTTGACCATTCCCAAGCCTTGCTGCGCCCAGTCGGCGAGCTGCCGTTGCAGGGTGGCCGTGTCATAGCTGGTGAAGCCACCGCTGCCATAGGCCGGGATGGCTTCGCGCGCCGCGCCGCCGAGCAGGTGGACCAGCGGCTGGCCCAGGAGTTTTCCCTTCAAGTCCCACAAGGCCGAGTCGACGGCGGAGATGGCCATTGCCGCGATGCCGCGCTGGCCGAGGTTGCGCACCGCAGCCTGCATGTGGCTCCAGCGGGCGGCGGTCTGCAGGGCGTCGGCGCCTGTCAGCAGCGGCGCCAGCGTGTCATGTACCAGCGTCACGGCCGAGGTGTCGGCGTAGGTGTAGCCCAGGCCTTCGTGCCCGGCGGCGCTGACGCGCACCAGCACCAGGGTGGTCGAATCCCACGCGAGCGTGCCGTCCGACTCGGGCTGGTCGGTCGGCACCCGGCAGGCGAGGGCGCGGACCGCCTCGATCGGGGCCGCGCATGAGCTGGTCGTGGTCATGGGCTTCCTGGATGGAGGTGCACGAGCTTGCCGCCGATGCACTCGCCAGGACATGTTCGGCTCCCGTTGCGAGGGGGTCTTGTAGTCCCAGGCCGGCGATGGCCGCGCGCGGATTCCAACGGGCGTGCCGTGGGGGGTGCATGGACATCCGGCGGTCGTGCGCGATGCGGCTGGGGTGCACCAGGGCTGGCAAGCATGGCGGGCCGATTCCTACACCCGCGACCCCGGCTGCGACCGAGACTGCGAGGATCCAGGAGATCCCGCATGACCCCGACCCATCGCGACCCGGCCCAGGAGAGGCCTTCGGGCACGACGAAGGAAGAAGCCGAGGTGGCGCGCGCCAGCGACATCGAGCAGCAGCACGGCCGCGCGGGCAATTCGCACGACAGCGGCCCCGAGCCGGCGTTGCCGGAGGTGACCGCCGATGCCGTCGGGACCAGCGGCCACATCGTTGCGCACGAGGCCGCCGAAGCCATGGCCCCCCAGGGGCAGACCGGCAGCCCCGGAGCGGACGCCGACCGGGCGGCGGCCGAGCGCGGCGGATCGGATTAGGGGCTGGCGACGCGCGCCTTGACGTGCCGCGCCAGCAGGGGCGTGGGCGAACCTAGAATCGCCGCGCCACGGTTCTTCGTCTCCGCATGCCCGCACCCGAACACGCCTTCCATCACAACCTGTCGTACCGGTTGTCGATGCTGCACTTCCTCATCGGCCGCCGCATCGCCGAGGCCTATGGCGCAGAGGGTCTGACCACGCACCAGTGGAAGGTGCTCAGCGTCGTGTGCGAGTTCGCGCCGCTGGCGGCCTCGGAGGTGGAGCGTTGGGTGACGCTGGACAAATCGGCGATCTCGCGCGCGGTGAAGTCGCTGGTCGAAAAGAAGCTGATCACGCGCCGCGTGAGCGCGGCCGACGGGCGAACCATCGACCTGCTGCCCACGGCGTCGGGCCGCACGCGCAACGCCCGCATCGCGCAGCAGGTGAGCCAACTGCAGGATGCCCTGCTGGAACGCCTGCCCAAGCGCGACACCGAGCGCCTGTTCGCCGCGCTCGACCAGCTCGAGCAGGAGCTGCGCCTGGACTGAGGGGTTCCGGCCCCGTTCCCTCCGGGTTGCGGCCGAACAGGCCCTAGCTCGTCTTCAGGCCCACCTGCCGCACCAGCTTGCCGAACTTGTCCACGTCGGACGCGATGGTCTGCCCGTAGGCTTGCGGGCTGCTGGGTTCGGCGTCGAAGCCCAGGGCGGCCATGCGCTGGCGCACGTCCGGCAGCGCCAGCACCTTGCTTACCGCGGCATGAAGCTGATCGACCACCGGGCCCGGAACACCGGCCGGGCCCACCAGGCCCACGGAGAGCACGTACTCGGCCTGCGGAACGCCGGCCTCGGCGATGGTGGGCACCGAGGGCACCAGGGGCGAGCGCCGGTTCGAGGTGACGGCCAGTGCGCGCAGCTTGCCGGACTGGAGATGGCCGATGGCCGAGATGTCGCTCACCGCGAACTGCACCTGGCCGCCGAGTAGCGCGAGCGTGGCCGGCGCGGCGCCGTTGTAGGGCGTGTGCAGGAACTTGACGCCGGCCGCGCTGCCCAGCGATTCGGCCACCAGGTGCGAACCGGAGCCGTTGCCGGTGGAGGCATAGGTCACGGCACCCGGGCGGGCCTTCGCGTCGTCGAGCAGGTCCCTCAACGTCTTGTAGGGGGTGTCCGCGTTCACCAGCAGGAAGTAGGTGCCCGCGCCCACCTGCGTGATGCTGGTGAAGCTGCGCACCGGGTCGTAGCTCAGGTTGGAGAACAGCGCCGCCGAGACCGCGTGGGTGCCGGGGGCGATCAGCAGCAGGGTGTGGCCGTCCGGCGGCGACGACGCGACCTGGGCGGTGGCGATGGTGCTGCCGGCACCGGGCTTGTTCTCGACGATGACCGGGCTGCCCCACTCGAGCGCGAGCTTTTCCGCGAGGATGCGCGCGGCACTGTCGGATGAGCCGCCCGGCGGAAAGCCCACCACGATGCGCACCGTCTTGCTGGGAAAGCCCGTCTGCTGCGCGCGAACCGGCCAGGCACCGGCCGCGGCGGCGGCGGCCAGGGCGAGCAGCGCGCGCCTGCGGCCAGGCTGAGGGCGGGAGAGGGGCGTGTCCTGGTCCATGCGAGTCGGCTCCGGTGGGTTGAGGTGGGCGATCGCCGCGATTCTGGAAGCGGCGGGCGCGACCGGTCAATTGCTCGCAAGACCGGGGTTGAATTAGTTGCAGCCTACAACTAAGCTCGCGGAAGCTGCGTGCCTGGCAGCAGGAGCTTTCGATCTTGAACACGGTTCTGAACACCGCCGGCGCCGCTGCGCTGGCCGACGACGACCTGGTGCGTTGCGCGCCGGGCAGCCCGGGGGGCGACTACCTCCGGCGCTTCTGGCAGCCCGTCTATCACAGCGCCGACGTGCCCGCCGGCCGCGCCCTTCCGCTGAAGGTCATGGGCGGCGAGTTCACGCTCTACCGAGGCGACGACGGGCGCCTGCGGCTGCTGCAGGCGCGCTGTCCGCACCGCGGCACGCAACTGTCCACCGGCTGGGTCGAGGGCGACAGCCTGCGCTGCATGTACCACGGCTGGAAGTTCGCGCCCGATGGCCGCTGCGTCGAGCGCCCGGCCGAGGCATCCGCCGGCACTGATCGCATGGCGGTGCGGACCTGGCCCGTGCGGGAGTACCTCGGACTGGTGTTCGCCTGGTTCGGCGAGGGCGAGCCGCCGCCGCTGCCGCGCTATCGCGAGTTCGAGCAGTTCGACGGTCTGCTGGAAATCGACTCGTACGCGCGCGACTGCAACTACTTCCAGAACCTGGAGAACGCGCTCGACATGTCCCACGTCGGCTTTGTGCACGGCGACAACCGGGCCTCGTTCCAGGGCATCGGGCTGGGCAGTGCGCTGCGCGCCGACGAGTCCGACTGGGGCGTGACGTACACCTTCACCCGCACCGACGGGCGCCAGCGCGTGCAGCAGTTCGGCATGCCCAACATCTTCCACATGACCGCCTTGCCCAACGAGCAGGACGTGGACTGGCAGGAGTCGCTGTTCTGGTGGGTGCCGGTCGACGACCACCACCACATGCAGTTCAGCCTGCACCGCGTACCCATCGGGGGTGAGGCGGCGGAGCGCTTCAAGCAGCGGCGCCTGCAGCGCCGGGCGCAGATCGACCTGGCACACCAGGAGGTGTGCCGCGACATCCTGGCCGGGCGCCTGTCGATGCGCGACGTGCCGGCCGACCGCGTGGACCTGGTGCGGCTGCAGGACGACGTGGCGCAAGTGGGGCAGGGCGCCATCGCCTCGCGCGAGGCCGAGCGGCTGGGCCGCTCGGACATCGGCGTCACGGTGATCCGGCGGCTGTGGCGGCGCGAGCTGTCGGCCCTGCAGGCTGGGCGACCGCTGCGCCACTGGACGCGCACGCCGGGCATCCTGCCGCAGGTGTGGGGCCTGCGCGAAGACCAGGCCCACCCCGACCTGGCCCGCGCCGAAGCCGGTGCCACGGCCGAGATCCTGGACATCCGCCCCCACGTCGAGGTTCGCTACCAGCTGGCGCTGTTGCACGGCGCCACCGCGCTGGCATGAGCCGCACGGCCGCCCGAACGTTCATGGCTTCGCGGCGCGTCGGGCGCAGGGGCCTGCCGTGAGCGCGCGTGAACGGCCGGCGACTGTCGGGCCGGTGCTGACCCTGGGCGAGCGAGACCGCCGCTGGGCCGGCTTGCGCCAGTTGATGGCGCAGCGCGGCATCGACGCCATCGTGGTCGGCAGCTTCCAGGGGCGCGAGCGGCTGGAGTCCTACCTCGTCGACGACTTCATCGACGGCGTGGTGCTGCTGGACCATGCGCACGAGCCTACCGTCATCGGCTTCGCCACCGCCCGCATCTCGCGCGCCTTTGAGAGCGAGCGGCGCGGCTGGCCTGTGTGGACGAGCGACTACCGCGTGGGCAACGGCGCGGCCGGCGTGGTGAAGCTGCTGGCCGAGCGCAAGCTGGGTGCGGCCTGCATCGGCGTGGTGGGCTTCGGCCCCACCGCACCGGGCGAGGCCGACGGGTTGATTCCGCTAGGCGTCTGGCGCGTGCTGAGCGAAGGCTGCCCGCAAGCGCGCTGGGTGGATTTCACGCGCGACTTCACCGACTTCATGCTGGTCAAGAGTGCCGAGGAACTGGAGCTGCTCCGGTACGCCGCCCAGGTGAGCGAGCGCGCCTGCCAGGTGATGGCCGAAGCCTGTGTCCCCGGCGTGTCCGAAGCCGAGGTGTATGCCGAGGTCACGCGCGAGGTCCTGCGCAATGGCTGCGAACTGCGCTACCCCTTCCTGTCGCTGCAGTCCGGCCCCGACAACATCGGCTGGGGCGTGCCGCGCTGGACTTTCCGCGCAGAACACGCGCGCACGCTGGCGCGTGGCGACCTGGTGCAGGCGGAGATCCACACCACCTACGGTGGGCAGGAGGCGCAGGTGCAGATGTGCGTGGCGCTGGAGCCGGTGCACGACGACGTGCGGCGCTGCGAGGAGGTGGCCCGCGCCGCCTATCGGCGCGGCGTCCAGGCGGTGCGCCCCGGCGCCAGCTTCGCCGATGTGGCCCGCGCAATGGAGGAGCCCATCGCGCAGTCCGGCTGCTGGAGCAAGACCCCGCTGCTGCACACGCTCACCTTCGGCGGCACCGCCTTCACGCCGGTGAACCGCGGACAGCTGGCGGGCACGCGCGAGGAGCGCGTCGAGGGCGGGCAGATGCCCGGTGTGCGGCGCGGCGAGCTGGTGCTGCGCGAAGGCATGGGGCTGGAGCTCGAACCCAACGCCTGCCTGGGCATGCGCCGCGTGAACATCGGCGCCGGGGTGGTCGTCTCGGCCGGGGGCGCAGTCGAGCTGAACGAGCTGCCGACGCGGGTTTTCTACCGAGCTTGACGGGCCGCCCACCCGGCACGTGCGCACGCGTGCGATGGCCTGCCTCGGGCTCGACGGCACCGCCCTGGAGGCGGCGCAGTTCCATGCCGCGACCTATCCGGGCAGCGCCGTGGGCGGTCTTTTGGCGCTGCCTCGATCGTCGCGGGATCGATCTTCGTCGTCGGCATCATGGCGGGCAGTCGCCGCGCGTCAGTCCACCGCCCGCCGCGCCTGATCCATCCGGGCGATGAGATCGTTCAAGACCCCGAAGGCCACCGGCTTCGTGAAGTGATGGTCGAAGCCCGCTTCCTGCGAGCGCTCGCGGTCTTCCTTGGCGCCCCAGCCGGTGATGGCGGCGAGCCGCGTCGAGCGCAGCTGGGGCACCTCCCGGATCGCCTTGGCCAGTTCGTAGCCGCTCATGCCGGGCATGCCGATGTCGAGCAGGGCCAGGTCCGGCACGAAGGATCGCGCCAGGTCCAGCGCGCTCGCGCCGTCGTGGGCGGTGCGCACCTCGTGGCCCTGGCTGCGCACGAGCTCCTTGAGCAGTTCGGCCGCGTCCTGGTTGTCGTCGGCCACCAGGATCCGCAGGGGACGCTGCCTGGCGGTGTCCCGGGGGCGGGACGGCTGCGCGGTCTCGGCAGGCGCTGGTCCGGGCAGCGCCAACGGCAGCCGGATGGTGACGGTGGCGCCTTGCCCGGGCCCCGGACTGGTCACGCCCACCGTTCCGCCATGCTTCTCGGTCAGGCTCCTGACCAGCGACAAGCCGATGCCCAGGCCGCCTTGCGCGTGGCCACCTGCTTCGCTGGCCTGCGTGAAGAGGTCGAAGATGTGCGGCAGCGCGTCGGGCGAAATGCCCACCCCGTTGTCGGCCACCACGATCATCGCCTCACCGCGCTCGCGCCGGACGGACAACTCGATCGTTCCGTGGTCGGGGGTGTACTTGCGCGCGTTCGTCAGCACGTTGCCGATCACCTGCGCGATGCGGTGGGCATCGGCATCGAGCCAGATCGCATCGTCGGGCATGCGCACGCGCAAGTCCTGGTGCTTGGCCTCGATGCCGGGCAGGGCCGCTTCCACCGCCGTGTGGACGATCTGCCTGAGCGGTACCAGCGCCTTGCGCAGTTCGATCTTCCCGGTGCTGATGCGGGCCACGTCGAGCAGGTCGTCCACCAGATGGACGAGGTGGTCCAGCTGCCGCTCGATGATCTGTCGGCTCTTGGCGGCTATCGCAGGATCGCCGCTGATGCGCATCAGGTCGAGGCCGGTGCGGATGGGGGCCAGCGGATTGCGCAGCTCATGCGCCAGCGTGGCAAGGAATTCACTCTGGCGCCGATTGGCCTCGGCCAGGTTGGCGGCGAGCTGGCGAAGCTCTTCCTCGGCCCGCTTGCGCTCGGTGACGTCGCTGCCCTCCGCGAAGATGCCGGCGATGACGCCTCGGGTGTCGCGGATCGGCTGGAACACGAAGTCGACGAAGCGCTCTTCGAGCGGGCCGTCCGGGACGCGCTGCAGCTTGATCGGCATCGAGTGCCCGACAAAGGGCTCGCCGCTGTCGAAGACGCGGTCGAGCAACTGGATGAAGCCTTGCTCCGCCACCTCGGGCAGGGCCTCGCGCACCGGCTTGCCCAGCACCGGCCGGTGGCCCACGAGCTGCGAGTAGGCGTCGTTGGTGAGGTCGAACACGTAGTCGCGCCCACGCAGGATGGCCATGAAACCAGGTGCCTGGTCGAACAAGGTGCGGAAGCGCTCGTTCTCGGCGTCGCGGTAGGCCTCGGCGATGACCTGGTCGGTCGTCTCCACGCAGGCGCAATACATGCCCGCCACGCCGCCGCTTTCATCCCGCAGCGGTGAATAGGAGAAGGTGAACCAGGCGGGCTCGTCATAGCCGTGCCGGTGCATGGTCAACGGCAGGTTCTCGTGGAAGACCGCCTGCCCGGCCAGGGCCTGCTCGACCAGTGGCAGCACATCGCTCCAGATCTCGGCCCAGACTTCGTCGAAGCGGTGGCCGAGCGACGCCGGGTGCTTGGCGCCGAGGATCTCGGCGTACGCGTCGTTGTACAGCAGGCACAGCTGCGGGCCCCAGGCGAGGAACATCGGGAACTTGCTGCCGAGCATCAGCTGCACGACGGTTCGCAATGATTGCGGCCACGCCGATGGATGGCCCAGGCAGGAGCCGGACCAGTCGTGGCGGCGCATCAGCGCGCCCACTTCGCCGCCGCCATCGAGGAATGCAGGCACGACGGCTTGTGCTGGATCGGATTTCATTCGGTTCGTGAAGCAATGGACCGTGAGCGGGAGGGCAAACCCTTGCAGGCCCTCGCAAGCCGCTGACGGGCGCGGCAAGGCCACGCCGGTGAGCCTCACGGCGCAGGATGCGGTGGCCGCCCCGGCGCTTGCGTAGGACAAGCGCCACAGCCGGTGGCCGCTAACGGGTCAAGGCGTCCAGGATTCCGGCGTACCAGGCGCAACCCAGGCCGAGCCGCTCGTCCAGCTCATCTTCCCGCGTCTGCATGTCGAAGCTGGCCGAATGCACGCCGAGCAGCGTCCAGGGAAAGGCCGAGCCGGGGGCGGTGTTGCGCATGACGACGGGGGCGCCACTGGTGCCCCGGTGGGTGCGGGCATCGGTGAGGAAATAGCCCTGCCCCTGGAAGCGGATGCCGTAGGCCGAGGCGATGCTGCCGCTGCGCACCACCGGCAGGTAATGGCGCGTGTCGAAGAAGCTCAGCGGAAAGCCGACCACCAGCACCGGCGCGCCCGGCGGCAGGGCCGCATCGGCGGCCGCGCAGAGCTCGGGCCGGAACGGATGCATCACGGCCGAGGCCGGCAGCACGTCTCGCTCCAGCTCGATGGCCGCGACGTCCACCGCGCCGCCCGAATCCACGCCTTCGCGCCACTGGGACACGCCGTCACGGTAGAGCAGCACCGACAGCGTGGCCCAGGCCGTGAGGTCGGCGGCGTCGGTGTGGACGATGAACTCGATGCGGTCCGGTCGGTGGCCACCGGCGTCGTCCAGGAAGACGTGGCGGCTGGTCACCAGGAAGAGGCGGTGCGCCCGCTCGTAGAAGAAGCCGCTGGCGTCGGTCAGGCGCAAGGGGCCCGAATAGGTCGTGATGCGGGCGGCGCAGAAGAGGAGTGGGTCGATCACAGGGTGGCCATGGGTGTGCCAGGTGCGGCGGGTACCGCAGCATGGCATGAAGTCGCGCCGCTCTGGTCCGGCGGCCCGCGCTTCATGTGGGGCATCGACGCCACGCGACCACATCGCGCGATGCGGCGACGCCGCGCCCGCCCACCCCCAGCAATAATCCGCCCGGTGAAGAAGTCCCTATCCGTCCAGGCCCGGCTGCTGCTTCTGGTACTCGCGACCACCGTGCCGGTGGCGGCCGTCCTGGTCGCGGTCGGCATCTGGGCCCACCAGGTCGAGCGGCAGCGTTTCAAGGACAGCATCAAGGATTCGGCCAGTGCATTGGCCCTGCTGGTCGAGCGCGAGATCGCGTCGCGGGAAGCCCTGCTGCGCACGCTTTCGCATTCGCCAGCTTTGAACGGGCCCGACCTGGCCGTCTTCCACGAGTACGCGGCCGAAGCGGCCCGGACGCCCGGGATGGTGGTCACGTTGTCCGACCTCACCGGGCAGCAGCTCCTCAACACGCGCAGGCCGTACGGCACCACGGACCTGCCCCGGACGGTCTTCAGCGGGCGGCGCGGTGCGCAGCCCGAGGGCACGCTGGTGTCAGGCCTCTACATGGCCCCGATCGGCAAGCAGTGGTCGTTCGCCGTCGACGTGCCGGTCATCCGCCAAGGCCGGGTGATCTATTACCTCTCGATGGGCGGGTTCGCCGGGCAGCTGCAGAAGATCTTCGAGGAGCAGGTCCTGCCCCCCGGCTGGATCGGCTCGATCGTCGACCGCGAGGGCACCGTGGTGGCGCGCAACGTCGGGGCTGACCAGGTGGTCGGCAGGAGAGTGACGCCCGACATGCTGGAGCGGCTCTCGGCGGCTTCGCAAGGCGCGTTCGAGACCACCACGGTGGATGGGCGGCGTGTGTATTCCACGTTCAGCCGGGCGTCCAACTACGGGTGGAGCTTCGTCATCGGGGTGCCGGCGGAGCAGCTGGATGTCTCGTCGACCAGCCTGCTGGGCTTTGCCGCCATCGGCGGGCTGCTGCTGGGCCTGTGCCTGCTCGGCGCCCTGTACGCCGGCCGCGGCATCTCGGGCCCGGTCCTGCAGCTGGCCAGGTCGTCGCGGCAACTGCGGGAGGGCCGCCCCGTGACGCGCCAGCCCACCGGCCTGATCGAGGCCGACGAGGTGCAGGCCGCCATGTCCGAGGCCGGGCAGGGCCTGCGCGATGCGGCCCTGGCGCAGGAGTCGCGCGTGCAGGCCGCGCTGGGCGAGGCAGCCCGGGCGCAGCAGGCCATCATCCAGAACCAGCGGCTCGAGGCGATCGGGCACCTCACGGGCGGTGTGGCGCACGACTTCAACAACCTGCTGATGGTCGTGGCCAACAACGCGCACCTGCTGAAGATGCAGAACCCGCATCTGCAGGGCAGCGGCCTGCTCGGCGGGATCGACCGGGCCATCGCCACCGGGACCAAGCTCACCCGCCAGCTGCTGACCTTCGCGAAACGCCAGCACGTGCAGCCCGAAGCGGTCCACCTGCAGCGTCACCTGGTGGACCTGATGGCCCTGGTACGTCCCACCCTGAGGGGCAACGTGCAGACCCGCTGCGAGGTCGCTGCCGACACTTGCCCGATCTTCGTGGACGTCTCGGAGCTCGAACTCGCCCTGATCAACCTGGCCGTGAATGCCCGCGACGCCATGCCCGAGGGTGGCCTGCTGACCCTGCGGGCCCACAACGCGCCGGACGGCTCGCCGTTCGTGCATGTCGAGGTGGCCGACTCGGGCATGGGGATCGACGAGGCGCAGTTGCAGAAAGTCTTCGAACCGTTCTACACGACCAAGCCCGTGGGGCATGGCACCGGCCTCGGGCTGAGCCAGGTGTACGGCTTCGCGACCCAGGCGGGCGGTAGCGCGTCCATCAGCAGCACCGTGGGCGAGGGAACCACCGTCCGGCTGGTGCTGCCGTTCGCGCACGAGCAGGCGTCGGCGCAGAAGGCCGCGGCGGATGAGGAAGCCGGGGCCCGGGCCAAGGGCCTGCGGGTGCTGCTGGTCGAGGACAACGCCGACCTGGCGACGATCACCCACGAGGTGCTGCAAGCCGCAGGCTGCGTGGTCAGCCTGGCGCACTCGGCCGACGCGGCGAAGGCCCTGGTCGAGCGGGAGGGCGTGCCGGTCGATGTCGTGCTGAGCGACATCCGCATGCCCGGCAGCCTGAGCGGGCTGGGCCTCGCGAAGTGGCTCCAGTCGGCCCGGCCCCACCTCCCGGTCATCCTGATGACCGGGTACAGCGACGAACTGCAGCAGGCGGCCGCGGGGGGCTTCGAAGTGGTCCAGAAGCCTTGCCCGCCGGCCCGGCTTCTGGCGGCACTGGGGGCGGTCGGCCGGAGCTCCTGACGCCGTGGGCGTGGTGCGGCCGGCACCTTGGCTGTCCTCGATCGAACCGGGCACGAACTACCGACAAGCTCAATCGCATCGATTGGCAACTTTCATCGGTCCATGGGCTCGATGGTCTTAGTCTTGCCCGGTCCGATCACATCCCTGCCTGGAGACCGCCATGCCTGACAAACAGCACACCCAAAGCGCCAGCGAGAGCGAGAACCCCGCGATCCCCTCGCCGCAACCCAAGTCGTCCGGCCGGCCGCGCACCAACCGCGACTGGTGGCCCGACCAGCTCGACCTCTCGGTGCTCCACACCCATTCGAACCTGTCCTGTCCGCTGGAAGAAGACTTCGACTATGCGGCGCGCTTCAAGGAACTCGACGTCGAGGCGCTCAAGCGTGACCTGGTGGAAGTGATGACCACCTCGCAGGACTGGTGGCCGGCGGACTACGGCCACTACGGGCCGCTTTTCATCCGCATGTCCTGGCATGCCGCCGGCACGTATCGCACGGTCGACGGCCGCGGCGGTGGCGGCGACGGGCAGCAGCGCTTCGCCCCTCTCAACAGCTGGCCCGACAACGCCAACCTCGACAAGGCTCGCCGCCTGCTGTGGCCCATCAAGAAGAAGTACGGCCAGCGCCTGTCCTGGGCCGACCTGCTGGTGCTGGCGGGCAACGTCGCCCTGGAGCACATGGGCTTCAAGACGCTCGGCTTCGGCTTCGGCCGGCACGATGTGTGGGAGCCCGAGGAAGTCTTCTGGGGGCCCGAGGACACCTGGCTCGGCGACGAGCGCTATGGCAGCGGTGAGCGCACGCTCACGGGCCCGTTGGCCAACGTGCAAATGGGACTGATCTACGTGAATCCCGAAGGTCCCGGCGGCCATCCCGATCCCAAGGCCGCCGCCAGCGACATCCGCGACACCTTCGCCCGCATGGCCATGAACGACGAGGAGACGGTCGCGCTGATCGTGGGCGGCCACACCTTCGGCAAGTGCCACGGCGCGGTGTCGCCAGACAACCTGGGTCCCGAGCCCGAGGGCTGCCCCATGCATGCGCAGGGGCTGGGCTGGCACAACAGGGCGGGCAGCGGCAACGCCGGCTGCACCCTCACCAGCGGGCTGGAGGGCGCGTGGACCCACAACCCGGTGCAGTGGGACAACGGCTTCCTGGAAAACCTGTTCAGGTACGACTGGGAGCTGACCACCAGCCCGGCCGGTGCCAAGCAGTGGACCCCCAGGAACCCCGAGGCGAAGGGGACGGTGCCCGATGCGCACGACCCGGCCAAGCGGCACGCGCCGATGATGCTGACCACCGACCTGGCCTTGCGCTTCGACCCGATCTACGAGCCGATCGCCAGGCGCTTCCATGACCACCCGGACCAGCTCGCCGATGCCTTCGCCAAGGCCTGGTTCAAGCTGCTGCACCGGGACATGGGTCCGCGCTCGCGCTATCTCGGCCCCTGGGTGCCCGAGCCGCAGCTGTGGCAGGACCCGGTGCCGCCGGTCGACCACGAACTGGTGGGCCCTGAAGAGGTGGCCCTGCTGAAACGCCAGGTGCTGGACAGCGGACTGTCGGTGGCCGAGCTGGTGTCCACCGCCTGGGGTGCGGCGGCCAGCTTCCGCGGCACCGACATGCGCGGCGGCGCCAATGGCGCGCGCATCCGCCTCGCACCGCAACGGGACTGGGAGGTGAACGAGCCGGCGCAACTGGCCCGTGTGCTGCAGGCGCTGGAGCGGATCCGCGACGGCTTCAACGGCGAACCCTCCGGCGGCAAGCGCATCTCGCTGGCCGACCTGATCGTGCTGGCCGGCTGCGCCGCCGTGGAGAAGGCGGCCCGGGACGCGGGCACGCCCCTCACGGTTCCCTTCGCCCCGGGCCGCACGGATGCATCGCAGGAGCAGACCGACGTGGAGGCGTTCGACGTGCTCGAGCCCGTGGGCGACGGCTTTCGCAACTACTTCCGCGAAGGCGACCCGTTGTCGCCCGAGACGCGCCTGCTGGACCGGGCCAACCTCCTGAAGCTGACCGCGCCCGAGATGACGGTGCTGGTCGGCGGCCTGCGCGTGCTCGGCGCCAACCATGGCCAGTCGCGGCACGGCGTCTTCACCCACCGGCCGGGACAGCTCACCAACGACTTCTTCGTCAACCTGCTCGACATGGGCATCGCCTGGCGACCCTCCGGCACGCAGAAGAACCTGTTCGAAGGCCGCGAGCGTGCCACGGGCGCCGGGCGCTGGACCGCCACGTCCGCCGACCTGGTCTTCGGCGCCCATTCGCAATTGCGCGCCCTGGCCGAGGTCTACGCGAGCGACGATGCCAGGGAGAAGTTCGTCCGCGACTTCATCGCGGCCTGGGAGAAGGTGATGATGCTGGACCGCTACGACCTGCTCGCCGGCGGGCGCTCCCGCCGGCGCATGGTGGTCGCGGCGGCCTGAGTCACGGCGTGATGCGATCCGGTGATCTCCATGGCCACCGTGTTCGCGATCGGGTTCGCCGGGCTGCTGTCGCTGGCGGCCATCTTCGTGGCGCAGGACCGCCTGCTCTACTTTCCGGCGAAGGCGACGGTCGAGCGCATGGCCGGCGACGGGCTGGAGCCGTGGCCGTCGGCGGCCGACTTCCGGGGGCTGGTGGCGGAGCCCGGGGGCCCGGTCCGCGCCACCGCCATCGTGTTCCACGGCAATGCCGGCCATGCGGGCCACCGCGCCTACTACGCGCGCGCCCTGGTGCCGCTGGGCCTGCGGGTGATCCTGGCCGAGTACCCCGGCTACGGCCCCCGTGCCGGTGCGCTGGGGGAGGCGAGCCTGGTGGCCGATGCCAGCGAAACGGTGGCCCTCGCGTACCGGCGATACGGCGGGCCGCTGCTCCTGATGGGTGAATCGCTGGGCGCCGCGGTCGCGGCCGCTGCGGCCGCGGAGCAGGCCGACCGGGTCGCCGGGCTCCTGCTCCTCACGCCCTGGGACCAGCTCGCCCGGGTGGGCGCCTACCACTATCCCTGGCTGCCCGTGCGATGGATGCTGCGCGACGAGTACGACAACACGGCGCGGCTCGCGGCCTTCGACCGGCCGGCCATCGTCGCCGTGGCCGAGCACGACCGCATCGTCCCGGCCCCATTCGGCACGGCGCTATACGACTCGCTGCAAGGGCCCGCGCATCTGGTGGTGATCCGTGGCAGCGACCACAACGACTGGCCGGATCGTGTCGATGCCGGCTGGTGGCGGGCGAGGGTCGAGACACTCCTGGACGGGAGCCGCTGAGCCGGCCGCCCGCCGAGGGCGCCTGCATCTCCGGGACCGATTCCTCACCGCCGGATCGGCGTTTCGGAACATCCCGCGCGACGGGGGCACGCGACCGCCGACACTTGCCGCATGGACATGCTGTCGTTGACGGGAATCGCCGTCGTGTTCGTCGCCGCCGGGGCGACGAAGGGCATCTCGGGCATGGGGCTTCCCACGGTCGCCATCGGCTTGCTGGGATTGTTCATGCCGCCGGCCCATGCGGCGGCCTTGCTGGTCCTGCCGTCCCTGTTGACGAACCTGGCGCAATGCGTGGGACGGCATTTCCTCGCCCTGTGCGCCCTGCTGTGGCCCATGTGGGTGGGCATCCTCGCCGGAGCGCTCCTCACGCCACTGCCGTCCCTCGCCAGCGGCGCCGCGACCGTACGCATCGGGCTGGGCACGCTGCTCATCGCCTATGCCGCCCATGGGCTGGCTCGTCCCGAGATCAGCCTGCGGCTGTCCCGCGGCGCGATGCTGGCGGCTTCGCTGGTGGTCGGTTGCGTGACCGGCGCGCTCACCGCGGCGACCGGCGTGTTCATGGTCCCGATGGTGATGTTCCTGCAGATGCTCGGCTTCGAGAAGGAGCGCATGGTGCAGGCGCTGGGCCTGTCGTTCACCGTCTGCACGGTCGCCCTCGGGGCTTCGCTCGGATGGAGTGCGTCATGGCAAGCGCTGTCCAGCGTGCAGGGGATCGTGGCCCTCGCGGGCGCCTTGCTGGGAATGTGGCTGGGCATCCAGCTGCGCGGGCGGATCTCCGCCCCTGCGTTCAGGACGATGCTCTTCACCGTCTTCGGCCTGCTGGGGCTGGCGCTCATCGCGAAGGAAGCCCATGTTCCAGCGGACCACTAGGGCCCGTTCGCGCACGTGAAAACAGCGTGGACAGGCCCTAACATGCCGTGTCGAAAACAGGAGCAGTCGATGGACAGGGACCTGGGCACCGTGCTCGTCACCGGGGGCAGCCGCGGCATCGGCGCCGAAACGGTCTTCCTCCTGGCCTCGCAGGGGTGGGACGTCTGCTTCACCTACCTGAGCCAGGCGCGTGCGGCCGAGGATGTGGTGAGCCGCGTGCGCAGCCGGGGCGGCCGCGCCTGGGCGATGCAGGCCGACGCCGGCGATGCGCAGTGCGCACCGGAGATCCTGGCCCGCATTCCGTCGGAAGCCGCGCCCCTGGTCGGGCTCGTGAACAACGCCGGGATCACCGGCCCGCTGGGCCCTTTCGTCGAAGCGGACCTGGCGAGCATGAGGCGGATCCTCGATGTCAATGTGCTCGGGGTGTTCGCCCTGGCGCAGGCGGTGGTCAAGCGATGGCTCGACCAGGCCCGGCCGGGCGTCGTCGTCAACGTCTCCTCCATCGCGGCCACGCTCGGCGCGCCGGGGGAGTACGTGCACTATGCCGCCTCGAAAGCCGCCATCGAGGCCTTCACCATCGGCCTCGGCAAGGAGCTCGCCGCCCAGGGCATCCGCGTCAACTGCGTCTCGCCCGGGACCAGCAGGACCGAGATCCATGCCGCGGCGGGCGACCCCGACCGCCCGGCCCGCGTGGCTTCCAGGATCCCGATGGGCCGCATCGGCGAGGCCCGGGAGATCGCGGAGGCGATCGCCTGGCTGGTGTCCGACCGATCCTCCTATGTGACGGGAACGGTCCTTCGGGTCGCCGGCGGACTGTGAGCGAGGACGCCATGGAACAGGGAACCACTCGGGTTCGGCCCGCCCAGGAGACCGACATGCCCGCGCTCGCGCGGATCTATGCGCATTACGTCTTGCATTCCACCTGCACGTTCGAGCTCGAGCCACCGAGTGCCGCGGACATGGCGGCCCGGTTCCGCACGGTGACAGGGCGCAGCGGCCCCTTCCTGGTCGCGCAGTGCGGCGAGGCGATCGTCGGCTACGCGTACGCGGGCCCCTACCGGGACCGGCCCGCCTACCGCCACACGGTGGAGAGCAGCGTCTACCTGGATCCGGCCTGCGTGGGCCGCGGCATCGGCCGGCAGCTCATGGGCGAACTCGTCCGTGCCGCCACGGGCGGAGAGTTCCTGCAGATGGTCGCCGTGATCGGCGACAGCGCCAACCACGCTTCCATCCGCCTGCACGAGAGCCTCGGGTTCCGCCGCGTGGGCGTCCTCGTCGACGTCGGCTTCAAGCATGGCAAATGGGTGGATACGGTGCTGATGCAGCGCCGCTTGTGCCGGACGTGCCTGACCGACACCGCCTCGTAAAATCGAGGGCCATCACGAGTACGTCAGCAGCACCGCCTGCGCGCCACCCATGCCTTTCACGCTTTCCCATCGCCGCCTCGACGACATCCTGCAACAGCACCGCATCAAGCCCAACGACCTGTCGGCCATCGACAAGCTGTTCGGCGGCGCGGACGGCTACTACTGGTACCACACCATGCGGCACCTGTGCCCGAAGACCGAGGTCATCGTCTGGGACAGCAAGGAGGAACTGCGGGCCGCGCTGCAGGCGCACGAGAACGAGACCGCGGAGGAAGACGAAGTGAAGCCGCAGGTGCTGCAAGAGGCGCACGTGAAGGCGATCGCCGGTCTGCTGCAGGACGCGGGCTGATCGGGCCGCGACAGCAAACCGGCCGAACCCGCCGCGCCTGGCTATCGGCCATCTTGCGCATCCGGGTGGTGCTTGCGCACCCAGTCCGGGCTGACATAGCCCAGGCGCAGGTCCTCCGCGATCTTCTCGGGGCGGCGGTCTGGAGGGGGGCCGTATCCTCCCCCGCCTCCGGTCAGCACGACCACCCGGTCTCCGGCAGCCAGGGCTCTCTCTCCCTTGAGCATCGGCACGGGTTCCCGGCCGCCTTCGGCGACGAGCACCTGTCCGACGGCGCCTTCCCCGCCACCGCAAACGCCCCAAGGCGGGCTGGCGGTCCGCTCGAAATAGGTGACCAGGGTGAGCTCGCCCAGGATCTCATAGCGCTTGCACAAACCCAGGCCACCGCGGAACTCCCCGGCGCCGCCCGAGTCCTGCCGCAGCGAGAACTCGTCGATCCGCAGGGGATAGAGCGCCTCCTGGACCTCGGTGGGCACGATGCGGGTGTCGCCATGCGCCATCGTGCGAAACGGCCCGGAGCCGTCGTGGCCTTGCGTGGCGCCCCAGCCGCCGTGCCCACTGTCGTTGCACTGGAACAGCGCCCGGGTCTTCGGCTGCCGTCCCACGAACTGCACCGAAGCGAACGTGCCGAAGTGCCCGCCCGCCACCTGGCCGGGCATCGCGGGCTCCAGCGCGCGAATGATGGCATCGATGACCGTGGGCATGGGCGCGTTGTAGCGCCCCATGGCCGCGTGCGATGAAGCACTCAGCAGCGACCCCTGCCTCAGTTCCAGCCGCAGCGGCCGGAACGTCCCTTCGTTGGCCGCCTCTTCGGGGGCGAAGAGGTACTTGAACGCGATCCGGGCGCAGGTGTGGGCGCCGCCATGTGCCCCGGAATTGATCGGTGCCGCCACCTCGTCGGGCAGTCGGGTCAGGTCGACGGTCAGGACCCCGGACTCGACCCGGACGTGCACCTCGATGGGCAGCCGGCCCCCGTCGGCCGTGCCGTCGTCGTCCATCTCGACACGGGCACTGTAGGTGCCGTCGGGCACCGACCCGATGGCGGCCCTGGCGGAGGCTTCGGACTGGTCCCAGATGGTGTCCACCGCGCACCGGAAGGTGTCGAGGCCGTAGCGGGCCACCAGCGTCTCGACCAGCGCCCGGCCCATCCGGCACCCGGCGACCTGGGCCTCGATGTCGCCCAGGACCATTCCTGGAAACCGCGTGTTGCACTCGATGATCCGGTAGATGTCCTCGCAGCGCCGGTCGGCGGCATGCAGCTTCACGCTGCGGAACTGGATGCCCTCCTGGAAGATGTCGGTCGCATGCATGGACACCGATCCGATGGCGCGGCCGCCGATGTCCATCCAGTGCATGACGATCGCCACGAACGCGACGGGCTGCTCGCTTGCGTCATGGAAGGCCGGTGTGTACATCACCACGTTGTTCAGGTGCTGCCCGATGGTGCCGGCGTGATTGCTGATGATCACGTCACCTTGGCGGATGCCGCCTGCGCCATGGATCGACAAGCCGTCGCGGATGGCCACCCCCATGATGTCCGCGATGAAGATGGGAATGCCGCCGGTGCATTGGCAGATCAGGCGGCCTTCCGCGTCCAGGATGCCGACCGCGTAGTCCTTGTATTCGTACACGATCGGGCTGTAGGCGGTGCGCGCGATGTTCGCGTCGAGCTGGTTGGCGATCGCCACGAGCCCGCAGCGGATCACTTCCAGCGTGATCGGATCGATCGCACCGGGCCGGGCTTCATCGTTCATGGGGCAACTCCACGGCGCGTGGCGGCGCGCAGGTGATCATCAATTCGCCGAATGCGCCGACGACGGCCCGGTCGCCCATGTCGAGCAGCGTGGTGGAGCCGTACTCTTCGAGCAGGGCCGGGCCTTCGACGACCGTTCCCGGCTCGATCGATTCACGGTCGACGATGCTTGCCGAGACCTTCCCGCCCAGCAAAGCCGAGAACACGCTCCGGGTCTCGACCGGCCGCCTGCGCGCGCGCGCCCGTGTCGCGCCCAGCATGGGCGGCTTCGGGATCTCGCCGATCACCACCACGGCAACGCCGACGAACTCGATGGGCGATCGCTCGTTGAGGTGTCCGAAGGTTTGCCGGTACGTGTCCCTGAACACCTGGTGCAGTGATTCGGACGTCGCCTCCCGATCGAAGGGCACCTTGATCGTGTGATGCTGGCCGACATACCGAAGCTCGCAGAACCATTCCCCCCGCACGGCGGCGGGCCGCGAGTCGGCCAGCATCTCCGCCGTCGCCGCCGCCTGAAGGCCGGTGAGCATGTCGCCTGCCGCACGGACGCCGTCTTCATCCACCGCACGCAGGAGCGTCGCCCGGCGGTCGCAGCGCAGGTCGGCCAGGAGCATGCCGGCGGCTGAGAAGTTTCCGGGCTCGCTGGGGATCACCACGCGAGACAGGCCCAGCTCGCGCGCCAGTTCGACCGCATGGAGGGGACCGCCGCCGCCATAGGCGATCAGCACGAAGTCGCGCGGGTCTTTGCCCCGGGCGACCGACACCTGGCGGATGGCCTCGGCCATTTTCTGGGTCGCGATGCGGACGATGCCGTTCGCCAGCGTGCACAGCCGGTCCTGGCCTTGGTAGCCGAGCGGGTCCCCCAACCCGGTCGCCAGCGCGCGCTCGGCGGCTTCCGCGTCCAGCTTCATCTGGCCGCCCAGGAACCGGTCCGGATTGAGCCGGCCGAGCAGCAGGTTCGCATCGGTGATGGTGGGGATTCGTCCTCCACGGCCGTAGCAGGCCGGCCCCGGCGTGGAACCGGCGCTGCGCGGGCCGACGTGCAGCCGTCCCTGCGGATCGGCCCACGCCAGGGAGCCGCCGCCGGTGCCGACCTCCACGATGTCCAGCACCGGCGCACGGATGGGAAACCCCCGCTCGTAGCCGCCGATGTAGTAGGTGGATTCGACGTTGAAGGCGAAATGCTCGATCACGGCGCATTTGGCTGTCGTTCCGCCCATGTCGAACGCGATGGCGCGATCGATGTCCAACGCCCGGGCGAGTTCGGCCGCCCCGATGCATCCGCCGACAGGGCCTGACTCGACGAGGCCGATCGGCATCCGGGCCGCGTTGCCGGCCGAGAGCATGCCGCCGTTCGAGCTCATCATCAGGACCGGCTCGGAACAGCCTCGCTGCGACAGCGCGCTTTCCAGGTGCTGGAGATAGTCGGCCATCAGCGGGCCGACCGACGCGTTTGCCGCAGCGGTGGAGGTGCGCTCGTACTCGTGCCACTCGCCGGAGAGTTCGGTGCCCGCGCAGACATGCAGCCCGGGGAACTCGCGGCGAAGCAGCCGCGTCGCCTGGGCCTCGTGGTCCGGGTTGGCGTAGGCGTTCAGGAACGAGACGGCGATGGCCGCTGCGCCCCGTTCGACCAGGGCTCGTGCGGCCCGCAGCACGTCGTCCTCCCGCAGCGGGACGACCACCTCCCCGCGGGCGTCGATCCGCTCATCCACTTCGAGCCGGAGGTCGCGGCTGACCAGTGGAGGATCGCGCCGATAGGACAGCTCGAAGGGCAGTGGCCGGTTGCCGCGCGCGATCTCCAGCACGTCGCGGAAGCCCTTGGTGCACAGCAAGCCGGTGCGCGAACCATTTCGCTGGATGAGCGCGTTGATGACCAGCGTCGTGCCGTGCTTGAGAAGCCTGACTCTCGGCAAGGGCAGGTTCAACTGTTCGATGCAGCTGAAGATGCCTTCGGCCAGGTCGCCGTAGGTGGTGAGGCTCTTGGTGTGGACCAGGCGGTCACCTTGCGCGTCGTAGGCGACCAGGTCGGTGAAGGTCCCGCCGATGTCGATGGCGATGATGATGTCCGACGATGTCGTCATGGCTGGCGCGGCGGTGGGCCGTCGTAGCCGATCTGGTCCATGGGCACCTGCCGCCAACCGGGCTCGCGGGTCATCTCTTCGTGCGCATGCGCGAACAGGCCGGCCGTGCGCGGGATGACGAGCAGGGCGCGCGCCAGCCGCCAGTCCAGCCCCAGGTCGAGCGCGATCGCGCCGATGGCCGAATCGATGTTGGCCGGTATCGGCCGCCGCGCCCGCCGGGCCAGCGCCTGCTCCAGCGCGCGCGTCATCGCGATGTGGTCGCCGGCGACGCCATACGCGTCGGCAAGCTCGAACAGGATCCTGGTGCGCGGATCGCCCTCGGGATGCTGCGGATGGCCGAAGCCGTCGATCCGCTTGTGGGCGGCCACGAAATCCTGTGCCACCTCGTCGAAGGAACGCGCGGACGACTTCGCTTCAGCCACCAGCGCCTGGACGTTTCGCGCCAGTTCCTGGCCGGCGCCGCCGTGGATGTCGCCGAACATCATCACGCCGGCCGCGACCGAGCACTGGATCGGCACGCCGGCCGCTTGGACGAAGCGGGTGACGGTGGACGAGGGCGAGATGCCGTGGTCGGCGACCGCGACGAACACGGCGTTGATCATCCGGCCTTCCTGCCCCTTGGGCAGTTCGCCCGTGAGCAGCAGGTAGACCATCTCCCCGAAGTCGATGCGGCCCACCAGATCGTTCAGCACGTCGTATCCGCGCACGTTGATGCCGTCGGGCGTGAATTCGGCGATGGCGCTTTGCCAGGGCTTGCGGGCAGTCGGGGTCATGAGCTCTCCTGGGACTGGCCGAGCCGGGCGATCCGGCGGCAAGCGGCCATGAATACGGCGACATCGGCGCTGAAACTGAGCAGGCGCACGCCTCGCTCGCGCAGCGACTCGGCATAAGCTTCGTCGATGGTCGCGCCGACCGTCGACATCACGTGCTTGCCATGGCGCCTCGCGGCGGACACCACCGTGTCGAGGACGTCGGCCAGCCGCGGATGCCTGAAATCCGCGGCGCCCAGGCCCATGGCGATCGCCAGGTCGAAGGGCCCGAGGAAGACGATGTCGATTCCGTCGAGCGCGAAGATGTCGTCGATCTGCGCCACGCCGGCCTCGTCTTCCACCAGGGGGACCACCAGGGTTTCGCGGGCCGAGCGGGCCGCATGCGCGTCCCAATCGGCCGGCAGCCACCCGGCACTGCGCACGACGGGGCATGCGCCGCGCTCGCCCTGCGGTGCATAGCGCGCGGCCCGCACGGCGGCCCGTGCGCGTTCGACCGTGGCATGCGGCAGCACGATGCCCTGGGCGCCGAGATCCAGCGTGCGGCCGATCAGCGGCGCATCGAGGTCGGGTACGCGCACCAGGCAGGCCATGCCCTGCGCATCGGCCGCGCGCATCAGGTGCGCGACCGTCTCCAGTTGGGTCGGGCAGTGCTCCATGTCGAGCACCGTGAAATCGAAGCCGGCCTCGCCCATGCATTCGACGAGCACCGGGCTCGCCGAAAAGCACTGCATGCCCACCAGCGGCCGATTTCCGCCCAGCCTGTCGCGCAGGCTGGGGCGCCGGTTGCGCGCACCCACCCCGTCGGATGAAAGGCCAGCCATCAGTCGGCCTTCGCCTTGCCCATCACCTTCTTGTAAAGCACCAGCTCGGATTGCAGGAAGCTCCCGAACTGCTCGGCCGAGCCGCCCAGGGTCTGCGCGCCGCGCTTGGCGTAGTTCTCCTTGACCTCGGGCATCTCCAGCGCCTTGTTCAGCGCCGCGTTCAGCTGCGTGATCGCCGCGTCCGGCGTGCCGGCAGGCACCGAAATCGCGAGCCAGCTCGTGAGGTCGAAGTCGGGAAAGCCCTGCTCGGCCATGGTCGGGACATCCGGCAGGTCCGGCTGGCGCTTGGGCGTGCTCACGGCCAGCGCCCGCAGCTTGCCGGCCTTCACGTTCTGCAGCGAGGTCGGCAAGGCCTCGAAGGACCAGTCGACATGGGCGCCGAGCAGGGCCGCCGAGGCCGGCGCCGCGCCCTGGTACGGGATGTGGGTCATCTGCACCTGGGTGGACGACTTGATCAACTCGCCGCCCACGTGTCCGCCGGTGCCGTTGCCGCCGGAGGCGTAGCTGATCTTGCCGGGCTTGGCGCGGGCGTCGTCCAGGAGTTCCTTGACCGACTTGTAGGGTGAGCTGGCCGGCACGGCGAGCACGAAGGGAACCGATCCGAGCAGTGCGACGGGCTTGAGGTCCTTGACCGGGTCGTAGGCCATCTTCGGGAAGATGTACGGGGCGATGGCCAGGTTGCCGGTGTAGGTGACGCACAGGTGGTAGCCGTCCGCCGCGCCCGCGAGGCAGCGCTCCACCGCCACCATGCCGCCGGCACCCGGGTAGTTCTCCACCACCACGGGCTGCCTGACGAGTTCCGACACGCGGTTCATGACGACACGGGTCATCGTGTCGAACGAGCCGCCCGGTGCGCCCGGCATGTACACCTTCAAGGGCTTGGAGGGGAAGGACTGCGCCTGCGCGGTGGTGGCCGCGAATGCCAGCAGGACGGCGGAAAGAATCTTGCGCTTCGTCATCTCTCTATCTCCTTCGGGGGGGTGGATCGGCTGTCAGGGGCTCTGGCGGCACGCGGCTGCGGGTCGGCACATTGCAGCGGTTCGACGTCGGCCAGCTGCGCGCACCCGAGGCAGGCCTGCTCGATGGCGGCGGTGCGCTCGGGCGGGTACAGGGCGGCCGCGACGCGGCGGAAGCGCGTGAGGACAAGGTCGTCGGTGTAGGGCGGCACCGCGTCGACGCGCGAGCGCAGGATGCGGCCCTCGGCGAGTTCGACCTCGACTTCGGCGCCCTGCCGGGCAGGGAAGGCGCTGGTGAAGGCGGGGTCGGCAGCGAGTTCGATACGTGGCGTCAGCCGGCGTGTCAGCGGGTCGTCGATCTCGACGAAGTTCTGGTCCGACAGGTCGGCGCGGGCGAGGATGGACGCGACGGTGTACTGGATGCTCATTCGCGCCGGCTGCAGCTCGTCGATCGGGCCGGGGTTGTCGCAGCCGGGGTAGGCGAGCGCCGGCGCGAAGGTGCGCAGGCGGACGCGCTCCACCTCGCGGCCCACCGCGCCTTGCTCGCGCACCAGCCGGTGCGCGGCCGCCGCTGCCGCCTGCACGAACACGCAGGCCGCGACCGGCTTGTATTCGACCTGCTCGATCTCCCACTCGTCGCGCCGCTGCAGGAGTTCGGCCGCACGGTCGAGTCCGCCGTAGGCGTTCAGGAAGCCGCTCGCCCCTTCGATGATGGTCGGCGAAGCCGTGGCGCCGGCACGGGCCAGCAAGGCGGCGCCGAGCACGGCGCGCGCCGCGTTGGCCGGCTGGTAGAAGAGGTCGAGTTCGCCGCTGACCGCCCACTCCTGCAGGCCCGCGGCCGCATTGGCGGCAATGGCCAGGGCATGGACGGATTGCGGCTCGTCGAGGCCGAGCAAGCGCGCCGCCGTGAGCGCGCCGCCGATCGTGCCGATCACCGACGTCGAGCGGAAGGTGCGCTTGAAGCGCTCGTCCACCACGATGCGCCCGAGCCGCCCCATGGCTTCGTACCCGACGATGGCGGCGCGCAGGAAGTCCCGGCCGCTTGTCGGCGCGATGGCGGCGCAGGCCAGCGCGACGGGGAAGACCACCGCCGCCGGATGGGACGTGCTCGCCGGGTGCATGTCGGTGCGCGATGCCGAGGCCGCCATGACGCTGTTGACGAATGCGGCCTCGGCAGGCGCCAGGCGCAGGGTCGTGGCGATGACCGGTGCGCCGTGGGGCACCGTCCAGGGGCTTGCCGCATCCATGGCCTGCCGGGCATAGGGCAGCTGGCGGCCCGCGAAGGCGCAGGACATGAAGTCCAGCAGGCAGACCGCGGCCTTGCCATAGGCCGACGCGGAGGGCTCGCGCGATTCCGCGGCCACGAGTTCGCGCACGAGGGCGGCGGCGACGGGGAGGTGGGCGGCGTGTGTCATCGGGCCTTCACCTCCTCGTGCGGCGCCAGGCTGATGCCCGCCTCGATGAGCTCCTCGATGTCCGCCATGGAGTAGCCGGCCTCGGCGAGCACCTCGCGGCTGTGCTCGCCGCAGCGGGGTGCCGGACGGCTCTCGCCCGGCTGCCAGTCGGACCAGTCGCCCGGCAGGCGCAGGTTGAAGATGTCGCCTTCCGTCGGGTGCCGCGCCGGCTCGAGGAAGCCGACGTCCGCCAGGTGCGGGTCGTCGACCAGCTCGTCGATGCCGACCGCGGGCATCACGGGCACGTCGGCGGCGCGCAGGGCCTCGACCCACTCGGCGGTGGTGCGCGTGGCCAGCAGCCGCGCCAGCAGGGAAGTCAGTTCCTCGATGTGCGCCATGCGCTGGCGCATGTTGCAGTAGCGCGGGTCGTGCAGCAGCTCCGGCCGGCCGGCCAGCGAGAAGATCGCGGCCCAGTGCCGGTCGTGCGTGGGCATCGCGCACAGGTACCCGTCGGCGGTGCGGTGGGGCTTGCGGTTCGGGTCCAGCAAACGGAAGTGGCCCGCCGGGCCGAGCGCTGGCCTGAAGGTGCGCAGGTACAGGTGGTCCGATAACACCAGGTGGGCCGCGACTTCGAACATGGGCACTTCGATGCGCCGGCCCAGTCCGTCCTGCGCGCGGCCGTACAGCGCGGTGGCGATGTGGCCGTAGGCGGTGATGGAGACCAGCCGGTCGACCCAGGCCATCGGCACCAGCAGCGGCTCGCCGCCGTCGAGCCGCGCCATCAGCTGCGGCAGTGCCACGGCGGACTGGATGATGTCGTCGTAAGCCGGAAGGCCCGCGTAGCGGCCGCGCGTGCCGAACCCGACCACGTGCACGTGGATGATCTTCGGATTGATCTCGGCGATGGCCTCCCAGGCCACGCCCAGCCTGGCCGCTGCATCGGGGCGGAAGTTGTGCAGGAACACGTCCGCGTTGCGCACCAGCCGCGCCAGCACGTCCTGGCCTTGCGCCGTTTTCAGGTCCAGCGCGAGGCTGCGCTTTTCCCGGTTGGTGTGCAGGGTGAACGGGTTCATGCCGGGATGGCGGGCCGCCCCGCCGGCGTGCCGTGCGTAGTCGCCTTCCGGTGGCTCCACCTTGATCACGTCGGCGCCGAAGTGGCCCAGGAAATGGCCGGCCAGGGGCGCCGCCAGGGCGATGCCCGCGTCGATCACGCGGACACCTGCCAGCGGCGCCCGGTCGGTGGGCGGCGTCGCCGTGGCGTTCAAGCCGGCTCCTCCACCAGGCGCCCGGAGGGTTCTCCCAGCAGGGTGGTGCGATAGAGCTTGCGCGGGACCTCGATGTCGTAGTCGGACAGCGCCAGGTGCATGGTGCAGCGGTTGTCCCAGGCGATGAGGTCGCCCACCTCCCATCGGTGGCGGTACGTGAACTCGGGTTGTACGCAGTGCCGGTACAGGAATTCGAGCAGGGGCCTGGCTTCGTCCTCGGTCAGGCCGACGATGCCCGTGGTCGTCATCTCGCTCACATACAGCGCCTTGCGGCCGGTCTCCGGATGCACGCGCACCATGGGGTGGGCAATGGGCGGGTTGCGTTTGCGGGCGGCCGCCAGCTCGGCGGGGTCGCGCTGGCGGTTGTGCCGGGCCGCCCCCATGTCATGCACGGCGTGCAGCGGCTCGATGATCCCTTTCATCGTGTCCGACAGGGTGTCCCAGGCCATGTACATGTTGGTGAACATCGTGTCGCCCCCCACCGGCGGGATCACCTCGCAGCGCAGCAGGGAGGCCCGCGCCGGGCGCAGCGTGGTCGACAGATCCGAGTGCCATTGCCGGCCCACCGGCTGCTTGCGCCCGCTGATCTCCTGGTTGGTCACCGGCAGGATCTCGGGATGGTCGGGCAGGCGGAAGTTGGGGATGGCGGCATGGTCGTCGAGTTCGCCGAATCGCGCGCTGAACCGGATGTGCTGCTCGTGGGTCAGGTGCTGGCCGCGGAACAGCAGGACGAGATGGTCGCGCCAGGCCTGCTGGATGCGGGCGAACGTGGCGTCGTCCACTTCCCCGGCGAGGTCGACGCCGTCGATCTCGGCGCCCAGGCCCGCGGACAGCGGGCGAATCTGGAGTTCGGTGGAGGGTGTGCGGCTCATGGAAGTCCCTGCTGAAACGGTTCAGGCCGCTGCGGCCACGAGGGGGCGGCCGAAGGGCTCGCCGCTGATGGACGTGCGCATCATTTCGCGGATGGCGTCATCCGGGTAGTCGGCCAGTGCCATGTGGACGGTCGCCCGGTTGTCCCACATCAGCACGTCGCCCACGCGCCAGGTCTGCCGGAAGGTGAACTCCTCGCGCGTGGAGTGGCGGCAGAGGAAGTCGATCAGCCCGCGCCCTTCCTCGTTCGTCATGCCGACGATGCGTGAGCTGGCCCATTCGTTGACGAAAATCGCCTTGCGCCCGGTCCCGGGATGCGCACGGACGACCTTCTGGATCACCGGCGGGTTGCGCTGGCGCGCCGCCGCCAGGTGCTCGGGCGAGCCGTCGCGGTGCGCCTTGCCGAAGCTGTAGTCGTGCACGCACTCCAGGTCCTCGACGATCCGCTGCATGGTGGGCGACAGCGCGTCGTAGGCGGCAATCATGTTCGCGAACAAGGTGTCGCCACCGACATCGGGGATGGCCAGGCAGTGCAGCACGGAGCCCAGGGCCGGGCGCAACGTGTACGACAGGTCCGAGTGCCATTGCTGTCCGAACGTCACGCGCCGTCCGGCCACCACCGTGGTCTTCACGCGCAGCAGTTCGGGGTACTCGGCGTAGCGCAACTCGCCCAGGTAGTTGTCGTGCCGCTCCAGCGGACCGAAGCAGGCGCTGAAGCGGATCAACTGCTCGGGCGAGAGCCGCTGTCCGCGGAACAGCAGCACGAGGTGCTGGCTCCAGGCCGACTGGAGCTCCTCCACGGTCGAGGCGGGCAGGGGCTGCGACAGATCGATCCCCTGAATTTCCGCGCCCAGAGCGCTGGCGAGGAGGCGGACTCGCATGCTCACTCCGGGGCCGGACCGGATGGACCGCTCGTGGGCCGCTTCGGCACGACCAGAGCGTCGACCACGCGCACCCCACGCCCGTGGGGGAGCACGACCAGCGGGTTGATGTCGATTTCAGCGACGTCGTCGCCCACCGACTCGATGAGGCCTGAGACGCAGACGATGGCGCGGGCCAGCGCCTCGACGTCGGTGACCGGGCAGCCCCGGGCGCCGGTGAGCACCGCGTGGCCCCGGATGGATGCGACCATCTCGCGGGCTGCCTCGATCGAGATCGGCGCGAACCGGAACACCACGTCCTGCAGCAGCTCCGCATGAATGCCGCCAAGCCCGAACATCACGGCGGGGCCGAAGCGCTCGTCGTTCACCACCCCCAGGATGGTCTCGACCCCGCCGTCCACCATCTCCTGCACGAGCACCCCGCTCAGCCGGGCAGCGGGCGCGTACGCCCGCGCGCTGTCGAGCACCTCGTGGAAAGCGGCGGCCACTGCGGCGGCGTCCGACAGGTGCAGGCGCACGCCGCCGGCCTCGGTCTTGTGCGCGATGTCGGGCGACTGGATCTTCAGCGCCACCGGGTAGCCGATGCGTCGGGCGGCCGCGACCGCCTCCTGCTCGGTACGGGCAAGCGCTTCGGCGGTGGTGGCGAGACCGTGCGCCGCAAGGAACTGCTTGGCTTCGTACTCGTTGCCGACCGGCGGCAGCGACCCACGACCGGCGGCCACCGGCCCCGCGGAGCCGGCGGCGGCGTCGCGCGAATGCCGGACCAGCGCCTGCGAGAACCGATGGGCGGCGGCGAGTGCGTAGCAGCATCTCGACGGGGTGCGGTACAGGGGGACGTTCGCCGCGTGCAGCATCCGGTAGGCCCCGCCCACGCGAGTTTCGCGCGCATTCCAGGACACGTAGATCGGCTTGCGGGTCACGGCGTCCAGGGCCACCAGTTCGGACGCGATCGATTCGGCCATCGGCCCCTCGACGGACGAGGCGACGACGATGAGGCTTCCCACGCCACCGTCCTCCAGGATGATCTCCAGCGCCTTGCGCAACAGGCTGGGGTCGTTGAGGACCGTGGCGGTGATGTCCACGGGGTTCTGCGTCGACGCGTAGGCGGGCAGCACGGCACCCAGCCGATCGCGCGTGGCCTGCGCCAGCGCCGGCACCCGAAGGCCCTGCACGGCACATCGGTCCGCCAGCAACACGCCGGCCCCGCCCGACACGGTGACGATGCCGACGTTCGGGTCGACCGGCAGCTTGCCGCTCGCGAATGCCCGCGCGCAGTCGACCAACTCGTGCACGTCGTCGATGGCAATCCAGCCGAACTGGTCGAAGGCGGCGCGATACAGCGCCGCGGCGCCGCCGAGGTTTCCGGTGTGCGAGGCCGCGGCCCGTTCGCCTTCGGGCGTGTCGCCCACCTTCCAGACGATCACGGGCTTGCGCGCGGCCAGCGCACGCCGGGCGACGTCGGGCAGGCGGTGCGCGTCCCGGATGCCCTCGAAATACCCGGCGAGCACGCGCGTGCCCGGGTCGTCGATGAACGCATCGAAGAAGTCCAGGCTGGTCAGGTCCGCCTCGTTGCCCGTACTGACGGCGTAGCGGAAGCCGATGCCCATCTCGTCGGCCATGTTCACGACGCCGAACCCGAAGCCGCCGCTCTGCGTGGCCAGGCTCAGGGTGCCCGCCTTCAAGTCGGCCATGCCAAAGATCGGGCCGAAGCCGGCGAACACGTCATCGGGCACGTTCATGAGCCCGATGCAGTTGGGCCCCACCAGCCGGATGCCGTGTTGCCGCGCCACGGCCACCAGCTCGGCCTGCAGCCGCTCGCCTTCGCCACCCAGCTCCGCGAAGCCGGCGCCGATCACGCAGGCGAACGGAATGTGGTGGCGGCCGCATTGCGCCACCGCTTGCACGGCGTGCGCGGCACCCAGGAGCACGATGGCCAGGTCCGGCGTGCCCGGTATCCGGTCGATCGCTTCGAAGCACTCGAGCCCGCCCACCGCCTGGTACTTGGGGTTGACCGGGTAGAGATCCCCCTTGAAGCCGCGCCGCTGCAGGTTGGCCAGGACCTGTCCGTTGATGGTGCGCTCGTCGGCGGACGCGCCGACGATGGCGATGGAGCGGGGCTGCAGCAGCCGCGAGAGTCCGTCGACCTGCGACGCGGGGCCAGGTGCGGGGGCAGTGGATGTCATGCGGTGCATCGCCAGGGTGGGGGCACGCCTCAGGCGTCCGGCAGCGCCAGGACGTGCTTGGCCAGCACGTTCCGCTGCACTTCGCTGCTGCCGCCGTAGATGGTGGCGGGGCGTGAGTTCATGAAGAGCGACATCAGGTCGTCGCTTGCCTCGCCCAGGCGGACGGCGCCGGTACGGGCACCGTCGGCGCCGAGGGCTTCGATCCCGAGTTGCGCCAGGCGCTGGTAGGTCTCGCTTCCGATCAGCTTCAGGATCGAGACGTCCGGGCCCAGGGGTTCGCCGCGCTGCACCTGCGCGGCGAAGCTCTCGAAGAGCGAAACGAGATCCCAGACGTCGAGCCGCAAGTCGGTGAGGCGGTCCATGAAGACGGGATCGGCCCGCAGGCCCAGCGATGCCGCGGCGGCGTCCAGGCGCTTGAGCGCGTTCTGCGACTGGCGCGGGTTGCCCAGGTAGATGCGCTCGCTGGCAAGGATCGACTTGGCAACCGTCCAGCCGTCGTTCTCCTGTCCCAGCAAGGCATCGAGCGGAACCCGCACGCCGTCGAACCGCACCTCGCAGAACTCGTCGTTGCCGGCGATGTCGCGAATGGGGCGGATCGTGATGCCGGGGGTGGCCAGGTCGATCAGCAGCATGCTGATGCCCGCCTGCTTCTTCGCGGTCGGGTCGGTCCGCGCGAGCATGAACATGTGCGTCGCGTCTTGCGCGAAGGTCGTCCAGATCTTCGCCCCGTCGATCACGTAGTCGCCGCCGTCGCGGACGGCGCGGGTGCGCAGGCTGGCCAGGTCGGAGCCGGCATCCGGCTCGGAGAATCCCTGGCACCACATGTGCTCGAAGCGCAGGATCGCGGGCAGGTAGCGGTCCCGCTGCGCGGGGGTGCCGTAGCGGATGAGGCCCGGGCCCACCATGGTGATGCCCATGTCAGGCGCTCTCGCCACGCCCCAGCGGTCCTGCTCCTGCATGAAGATGAGTTGCTTCCCCGGCGGGAGTGCGGCGCCGCCGAAGGCCTGTGGCCACGCGATCGCCAGAAGCCCGAGCTCGCCCAGGCGCTGGTAGAAGCGGCGGCATTCGTGCCAGCGCAGGCGCCGCGGCGGATTGCGCAGCTCCTCGGGGTACTCGCGCTCGAACACGTCACGCACGCGCAGCCGGAACTCCTCGTCGTCCAGGGCCTTCCAGTCCATGCGCGTGGTGGTGCGGATCGCGGCCGGTTCGTCGCCTGCCATCTCGCCGCGGCGTGACAGCAGCCCGGCCACCCGGGCACGTTGCGCCGGCTCGTTGCCGAGCCACGCCGCCAGGCCCAGTGCGCGCTTCAGATGCAGGCCGGCCTCGCATTCGTCGGCGAAGCCCATCGCGCCGTGCATCTGGACGGCCTCCCTGCAGATCGCCAGCGCCGCGCGCGTCGCGCGGGCCTTGGCCCGGCTGCACGCGATCGACCAGGCCTCGCCTGCGCGCGCGGCCGAGGTCGCGGAATCGATGGCCGCCTGCGCGAGCCGCTGCTGCGCATAGAGATCGACCGCGCGGTGCTGCAGCGCCTGGAAGCTGCCGATGGGCCGGCCGAACTGCTTGCGCGTGCGCAGATAGTGCAGGGTGGCCTGCAGCGCGGGTTCCGCCGCGCCCAGCAGTTCGGCCGCCGTGCAGAGCCGGCAGTTGTCGGCCACGCGGGTGATCGTGTGTTCGTTCAGCAAGGGGCCGCTGGCCTGCTGCCTGGGCTCGATCCGTACGCGGTCGAAACGCACTTCGGCATGGGTGGTTCCGTCCACTCGCTCATGAACGACGGCTGTCACGCCGGCGGTGCCCGCCGGCACCCAGCACAGCACCGGGGCGCCGCCCGATTGCGCCAGCACGAGCCATCCATCGCCCTGGCCAGGCAGCACCTCATGCCGCAGGCCCTGGAGCAGGGCGTGCCCGTCGGCCGGCACCAGGCGGGCGGATCCGGGGGCGGGCTCCGCCTGGCCCGGCCCGGTCCAGGCCAGCTGGGGGATGAGGCGCCCCTGGATGATCCGCGGCAGCAAGGTGTCCGCGAGCGGGGAGTGCGCCACCAGCGACAACAGTCCGACCGCGCCCACCGCGGCCTGCACGAAAGGCTCGGGTGCCAGGGCGCGGCCCATCTCCTGCACCATGCCCGCCACGTCGCCCACGTCGAGTTCCAGCCCGCCCTGCGCCTGCGGGGCGAGCGCGCCCAGGCAGCCGAGCTCGCCCAGCTGGCGCCAGTGGGCCCGGTCATGCTCGCCCGGCGAACCCTGCGACGCGGCATCACGCAGCGCGCGGGCCCGCGCGCGGCCGCCCTGGCCGGCCATGAAGGCACGCACGCTGTCCTTGAGCAGTTCGCGGTGGTCGTCCATCCCATCAACCCGCGTAACGCGCCTGGGCGGCACGCGCGGCCGGCAGGCCGACGATGTCGTTGAACGCTGCAGGCGGCACCAGGCGGTCGCCCATCAGCGGCTCGGTGTTGCCGCTGTCCCGGATCACGGCCAGCACCTGCTGCATCGCGCGAGCCGCCGCGAGCACCAGGGTCGTGGGGTAGATCACCAGCGGCACGCCCATCTCCCGCAGTTCCGCCGGGGCGATCATGGGCATGGTCAGGCTCTCGGCGTTCAGGTAGGCCAGCGGCCCGGGCGTTCGGCGGCAGATGTCGCGCGCGACGCCCTTGTCGTAGGGGCCCAGGCACATCAGCAGATCGGCGCCTGCTTCGCGGTACGCGGACAGCCGCTCGAGCGCGGCTTCCAGCCCTTCGGACTGGAGCACATCGGTGCGGGCAATGATCTGCAGGTTGGGGTCTTCGCGGGTGTCCACCGCCGCCTTGATCTTTCCCACCATGGCGGCGGTCGGAACGATGATCTTTTCCGGCATGGAGCCGCAGCGCTTGGGCAGTTCCTGGTCTTCCAGTTGCAGGGCGGCGATGCCAGCCCGTTCCAGCCGGCGGACGGTTCGCATCACGGCCAGGGCGTCGCCGTAGCCGGTGTCGGCATCGGCGATCACCGGCAGCGTGGTGGCCGCTGCGATCTGCTCGATGCGCTGCGCCATCTCGCTCCCGTCCATCACGCCGGTGTCGGGATTGCCGCAGCTGCCTTCGACGGCATAGCCGGAGACGTACACCGCCTCGAACCCCGCCTGCTCGACAAGGCGCGCCCCAAGCGCATCCCCCGTGCCAGGCGCGATCACGATGCGTTGGTGGCGGTTCAGCGCGGCAGCGAAGGCGCGGCGCCGCTCGGAGGTCGTGACGATGGCCGTCTCCTTTTGACTGGGTCGAACCCATGTTAGGGACCGATCTACAGGATTGTCAACAATCTATTTGACAGTCTGGTAGTCTGTGGTGTCTTCAACTCTTGGCGCCGTGATGCGCCGCCACCGCCGATGCTGAACACACCCGCCGCCGCTCAGGTTCCCGCGAGCGGCACGATCCCGGACGAGCACGAAGGGGCGCCCCAGAAGGTCATCGAAGGCCTGCGGCGCCGCATCTGCAGCGGCGAGCTCAAGCCCGGCACACGGTTGCAGGAGCAGAGCCTGGCGGAGGATTTCGGCGTCTCCCGGCCGCGCGTGCGGGATGCGCTGCTCGCGTTGCAGCAGCGCGGCCTGGTGCAGCGCGAGAAAAACCGCGGCGCGATCGTGGCCAAGCTGGACCTGAAGGGCGTCTTCGAGATCCTCCAGCTGCGCGAGAACCTCGAAGGCCTGTGCGCCCGGCTGGCCACCGAGAACCGGCCCGCCGAATCGTGGCAGTACCTGGTCGACCTGTTCGAAGGTCCGATGGCGCGGTATGCCGAGGCCGGCGACATCGAGCCTTACCTCGAGGAGATGGAGAAGTTCCGGTCCGATCTCACGGTGGCGGCCGACAACAAGGTGCTGGAAGAGATGCTGAGCATGCTGCGCGACCGCACCCGGACCATCGTGGACCGCACCACGATGCTGCCGGGCCGCATCCAGCAGGGCCGGCAGGAGTTGCTGCTCGTGGTGCAGGCCATGCGCCGCGGCGATGCGCAAGAGGCCGAACGCCTGCGTCGTGCCAACATCCGCAGCCAGCGCGCGTTTGTCGAGCGCTACAAGAATTTCCTGTTCTGATGTACGCCCCGCCACCCCAGATCGATGCCGAGTTGCACGCGCGCCTGCCCGATGCCTTGCGCAAGCGTTCGCGCTGCGCCTGGGGCGATGTCAACAACGGCGGACGCGAGACGCCTTGCTTCCTGGAAGGCCCGGTGTTCGACCGGGAAGGGCGCCTGTACGTCACCGACATCCCCTACGGCCGCATCTTCCGTATCGACGCACGGGGCGAGTTCGAGCTGGTCTGCGAGTACGACGGGGAGCCGAACGGACTCAAGTTCCACCCCGACGGCCGCCTGTTCGTGGCGGACTACAAGAACGGCGTGATGGCGCTGGACGTCCAGGCCGGACGCATGGAAGAGGTGATCGGCCGGCGCCATACCGAGACCTTCAAAGGCGTCAACGACCTGCACTTCGCGGACAACGGCGACCTGTACTTCACGGACCAGGGCCAGACCGGCATGCACGACCCGACCGGGCGCGTGTATCGCTACACGACGGCAGGCCAGCTGCAGTTGCTGCTCGACAAGGTGCCGAGTCCCAACGGCATCTGCCTGAACGGGGCCCAGACCCATCTGCTGCTGGCGGTGACTCGCGGCAACTGCATCTGGCGCGCGCCGCTGATGCCCGATGGCACCTTGTCCAAGGTCGGTGTCTTCATCCAGATGTCCGGCGGGACCGGGCCGGATGGCATGGCCGTGGACGAACAGGACGGGCTGGCGGTGGCGCATCCCGGCATGGGTGGCGCCTGGATCTTCGATCGCCGCGGCGTGCCCGCGCTGTTCGTGCGCACCCCGGCGGGCGAATTCCCGACCAACCTGGCCTACGGCGGCAGCGACCGGCGCGAGTTGTTCATCGTGGAGTCGCATTCCGGCTCGATCCTCCGTGCCCGCGTGCCCGTGGCCGGCCGGGCGCTACGACCTTAGCCAGGGCGCATCCTCGAGGAGTTTCACAGTGGGCCTGTCGTTCGAATTTCCAGAGGGTGGCGCCGCGGTGGTCGTCGGTGGAACCGGCGGTATCGGGCAGGTCATTTGCGAAAGGCTCGCCGAAGCCGGCTCGAACGTCGCCTTCACCTACCGGAGCCAAGCGGAGGTGGCACGGCAACTCGAGCAGACGATCGCAGGCAAGGCACGCGAGTCCGCTTGCTCGGCCCTGGAGGTCACCGACCCCACATCGGTGCAGGCGGCCTTCGACGGCTTCACGCGCCGGTTCGGAAAGATCCATGCCGTGGTCTACACCACGTCCCTCGAGATCCCGCAGCAGTGGTTCAGCCGGGTCGAGGCGTCGCAGATGGAGCGGGCGCTGCAGGTCAACGTGATGGGCCTGTTCAACGTCCTGCAGTGCGCCATTCCGTTGCTGCGCGGGGGCGGCAGCTTCGTGACCGTGACCACTTCGGCGACCAAGCGCTACCCGCGACGAGACGTCCTGTCGGCCGTCCCCAAGGCGGCCGTCGAGATGATGACGTTGGCGGCCGCGAAGGAAGAGGGCCGTTACGGCATGCGCGCCAATTGCGTGGGCCCGCACATGATCGAAGCCGGCGGCGGCACGCGGGTCCTCGAGCAGGTGGGCGAGGAAACCATCCGGAAGATGAAGCAAGACATCCCCCTGGGTCGCTTCGGCCAGCCGCGTGAAGTGGCCGACGCGGTGGTGTTCCTGGCTTCGCCGCTCAGCAGCTACATTTCGGGCCAGATCCTGGATGCCGACGGAGCCTGGCAGGTTTAGAGTACCCACGCGCTTGCCATCCGTGCCAGGTGCGACGCACGCCACAACGCCCAGGCCAGCCATGAATTCGACGAGCAAGCCACCCGATGCCATCGTCCGAGAGCAGGGCGAGTTCGACCGCCCGCCGGGCCAGGTGCCACCTCGGTCGGGCCTGCGAGCCTGGCTGCCGCGGGTGCTGGGCGTCGGTGCCGCCCTGCTGGTGCATGCCCTGCTGGGCGCGTCGGAGCTGTCCGCCGACGCCCGTGTCGTGGCGGCGGTCGCCACCTTGATGGCGGTCTGGTGGATGACCGAGGCGGTTCCGCTGCCGGTGACTTCCCTGCTGCCGATCGTTCTCTTTCCGCTCATGACGGACCGCACGGTGGCGCAGGCGACCGCGCCCTATGCCAACCCGATCGTCTTCCTGTTCCTGGGTGGCTTCCTGCTCGCCATCGCCATGCAGAAGGTCAACCTGCATCGGCGCATCGCGCTGCTGACCCTGCGAGCGGTCGGCACGCATCCGCGCCGGATCATCCTGGGCATGATGATCTCCACGGCCTTCCTCTCGATGTGGGTGTCCAACACCGCCACCACCTTGATGATGTTGCCCATCGCGATGAGCGTGCTGGCCCTGGTGGCCGAGAGCAGCGACCGGTCCAGGGGCAGGGCGAGCGAGGTGCGCGCCGGCCTGGCCGCGGGGCACAAGGTGAGCGACCTGATCCGCGACAGGGACGTGCGGGTCTTCGGCGTCGGGCTGGTGCTGGCGATCGCCTGGTCGGCCTCGATCGGCGGCCTGGGCACGCTGCTCGGCAGCCCGCCCAACGCGATCGTCGCCGGCTACATCAGCAAGGAGCTGGGCCAGCAGGTCGGCTTCGCGCAGTGGATGCTGCTGGGCGTGCCGCTCGCGATCACCTTCGTCGCCATCGCCTGGCTGCTGATCACGCGCGTGATGTTCCGCTTCCACCTCGACGAAGTGCCGGGCGGCGAGCAGATGATCGAGGGCGAGATCGACCAACTCGGCCCCATGAGCCGTGGCGAGAAGAGCGTGCGGCTCGTCTTCCTGCTGGCCGCGTTCTGCTGGATCGTGCCGAGCCTGCTGTCCACCTTCGGCGACCTGGGGCAGCGCTGGCCCTGGCTGGACCTGTTCAACGACACCGTGGTGGCGCTGGCTGCCGGCGTGCTGCTGTTCATGCTGCCGGGCGGAACGCCCGGGCGTGCGGTGCTCGACTGGAAGGACGCCGAAGCCGGACTGCCCTGGGGCGTGCTGCTGCTGTTCGGCGGCGGGCTGTCGCTGGCGGCTTCGGTGGCCGCCAGCGGCCTGGACACCTGGTTCGGCCAGCAGGTCGCCGGGCTCGGCGTGTTGCCGATGGTGGCGCTGATCGCCGCCGTGACGGCCATCGTGCTCTTTCTCACCGAGATCACCAGCAACACGGCGACGGCCGCCACTTTCATCCCGATCCTGGGCGGCGTGGCGCTGGGCATCGGCATCGACCCGATGACGCTGCTGATCCCGTCCGCGCTGGCCGCCACCTGTGCCTTCATGCTGCCGGTGGGCACGCCGCCCAATGCGATCGTGTTCGGCACCGGCGCGGTGAGCATCGCCGAGATGGCGCGCGGCGGGGCGCTGCTCAATGTGGTGGGCGTGGTGCTGATCACGATCTTCACGCTGCTGCTGGGGCCGCTGGCGCTGGGCCTGGTCATCGGCTGACCTCGTGCGGCCGGTGCGTAGTCCGGCTCCGACAGCAACGGACTCGCGCGACCGACACGGCGGATGGCGGAACCAGGTCGCGGTTTGCGACATCATCCACAAGGCCTGGGCCTCACCAGCCGGTGCCTGCGACTCGCGTGCACGAGGGGCAGGCACGCAGCGCCCACGACGCCGATCGCCGCATCGTCCGCGGTGACACCTCAATGGATCAAGACCTCATGTCCAGCTTTCCCCTGCGTACCCCGTCCGGTGTCCTGGCCAGCGCCCTTGTCGGGCTTGCCGCCACCGTACTGCCGGCGTCGGCGGCCGCCCCATCGGCCGAGACGCCCAAGCTGAACCGCACGGTCGTCATGTCGGGTTTGCAGGAGCCGTGGGACATCGCCTTCACGCCCGATGGGGTGATGCTGTTCACCGAAAAGTGCCGCGGCCTGTCGGCACGCCTTCCCGATGGCAAGACGGTGCGGCTGTTCGGCACCAGCGGTTCGGCCCTCGTCGCGCCGGATCTGTTTTGCCAGGGGCAGAGCGGCGTGCACGGCGTCGCGGTGGACCCGGACTTCGCCAAGGGCACGCGCTACATCTATGTGTTCATGGCTTCGCGCATGCGCACGCCGGCCACCAACCGGGTCGTTCGCCTGGCACTCAACGCCGACGCCACGGGCGTGGACCAACGCACCGACATCATCGACGACATCGCCTACAAGCAGGAAGCCAATGCGGTCGGAGCGGCGGGCGCCCACAGCGGAGGCCGAATCCGCTTCGGGCCGGATGGGTTCCTGTACGTCGCGAGCGGCGACAACCACAACGCCACGCTGCCGCAGGACCTCAAGCGACTCGGAGGCAAGGTGCTGCGCGTGGACCGCGACGGCAAGGCCGCCCCGGGCAACAGCACGCCGGCCGGGGGCGATCCGCGCATCTTCACCTATGGCCACCGCAACGTGCAGGGCATCACCTTCAGGCCGGCGGGCCAGCCCAACGCGGGCCAGCCGTTCACCGCCGAGCACGGCCCGAACCACAGCGACGAAGTCACCGCGCTGGTCGCCGGTGGAAACGCGGGATGGGATCCGCAGAAGCGGCCGGGACTGCGTTGCCCCGACGACTACTGCGGCTACGCGGGCAGTCCCACCACCATGCCGATGACCGACACCCAGCGCTTTCCCCAGGCGATGCCCCCGAGCTGGGTCAATAACGGCAGCGGGCGTGGAATGAGTGCGGCGCAGTTCCTGAGCGGCGATCCGTGGAAGGGCTGGAACGGCCGCATGCTGGTGAGCCTGATGCGCGGTCAGCGGATCGTGGTGCTCACCCTCGATCCGCGCGGCATGGCGATCGACGATGCGACGGTCGATCTGCCGTCGACCCGCACCCGGGCCCTGGTGCAGGGCCCCGATGGATACCTCTACACCGCCAACGACGACGGAGAAATCTGGCGGGTCGTTCCGAACTGAGTCCCGGTCCGAGCCCCGGCAAGGACCAGCGTCACGCGTACCGCTGCCCCGCCGAGTAGGCGAGCCCCGCCGCGACGCCACCGAACAGGTCGCCGGCCACCAGCGCGACGCCTGGGAATCGGGCGGCGAGCTGCTCCTGCAGGGGGCGCAGGGCCGACGAGCCTCCGGTGAGGTAGATGGCGTCCAGGGCCGGCGCGCCGGCGCGCCGCAGGCACTCCTGCGCACACCCCGTCACCTGGGCCAGCAGGGCGTCGAGCTGCGCATGCATCTGCGCGGGCGCCAGCTCGGCTTGCAGGCCTGCTTCGACGTCGTCCAGCCGCATCAGCGCCGTGGCCTCGTGAACCGAGCAGGCGATCTTGGCCTGCTCCACCTCGGTGGCCAGCCGGTGCCCCAGCCGTTGCCGCAGCACCGTCATGAGCCGGTCGTGCAGGCTCGGGTCCGTGTATGCCGAGCGCAGCGCCTGCGCGCGCGACAGGCCCGAGGGCGCATGGAGGAAGTTGATCAGGTGCCAGGTCGCCAGGTCGTGGAAGACCGGATTCGGCACCTCGCGGCCTTGCGGGCCGCGGTGCCCCAGGCCGAGCAGCGGCATGACGCGGGCCAGGTTCAGCCGCCGGTCGAAGTCCGTGCCGCCCAGATGCACGCCGGCGGTGGCCAGCACGTCCGCGCTGCGGTCGGGGCGCATCGCGCCCTTCGGGCCCAGCCGGAGGACGGAGAAATCCGAGGTGCCGCCGCCCACGTCCACCACGAGCGCGATGGCCTCCCGGGTCAGCCGCCGCTCGTAGTCGAAGGCCGCGGCCACGGGTTCGAGTTCGAAGGCGATGTCGCCGAAACCCGCGGCGCGCGCCGCCTGCTCGAGCGCGTCCTGCGCCTGCCGGTCCCGCGCCGGGTCGGCGTCGACGAAGTGGACGGGGCGGCCGAGCACCAGCAACGGGTCTGCATCGCCGATCCGTGGCCGGGAGCGGGCGAGCAGCTCGCGAAGAAAGAGCGTGAGGATGTCGAGATACCGCAGCGTGCCCGTGCCGACCGCGGTGTGCTCGTCGATGAGCGAGCTACCCAGCAGGCTCTTGAGCGAACGCATCAGGCGCCCCTCGACGCCGGCGAGGTAGAGGGCCACGGCGTCGCGGCCGATGTGCACGCTGCGGTCCTCGGCATTGAAGAACACCGCCGTCGGCAGGACGGCGGCCTCTCCCTCCATGGGCAGCAGGCGCGCCGCGCCATCGCCACCGAGCAAGGCCACCGCGGAATTGGAGGTGCCGAAGTCGATGCCGAGCAAGGGCCGGCCGCAAGCTCGAGTTTGCAAACGCTCCGCAGCGGGGCGGGCGTCGAGTGGGTGGGTCACGTGGAGGAGGGGCGGGGCGCCACCTGGAAAAAGGGGCGCATTCTAGGGCGCCATCACTTGCCGCACGCCCCGCACCACCTACTTGCTGGAAGAACCCATCTTCCCTTGCAGCACGGCCACCAGGTGCTGCTTGGCCTCTTCCAGCTGCGCTTTGTCGGCGTCGTGCACCTTGCGGAAGAACGCCGCGCACTCGGGCGAGTTCGCCGCCTCGGCATCCTTGATGTACTGGTCATAGGCGACCAGGGCCTGGGCCTTGTTTTGCATCAGCGTGATCCAGTCATAAGCCAGGTCGCTGAGCGGGTGCGTATCGGAGGACTTGTGCTTCACGTTCATTCCTTTCGTGCGGTGATCAGGCGTCCGTGGAAGACGCGGCAGCTTCCAGTTCCCGCTGCCGGTCGCGCAGCTGCTCGCCGAGCGACATCAGGTCCATGCCGGGCGCGGCCTTGGCCTTGGGAAACAGCTCGTCGCGTTCTTCCTTGACGTGGTGTTCGACCGCTCGCGCGAGTTCGGCCACGAGCTTGTCCATTTCGGCGCCGGCCGTGCCCAGCTCGCGGATCTGCGAGATCAGGACCTTGGCTTCGTGGTGTTCCTCGATGCCTTCGTCGATCACGTCGCCGGCATCCGGCGCGGCCTGGCGCAGCGCGGGGTAGAAGATGTCTTCCTCGATCTGCGTGTGCACCGTGAGTTCATCGCAGATCTTGCGGGCCAGCGCCTCTCGGTCGGCAGTGGATTCCGCAGGCATCGCTTTCGCAAGGCGCGCGTACTCCACGAACAGGTGCTTCACGGCGAGGTGGTCCGCGTCGAGCAGCTCGCACGCGTCTTTCTGGGCAAGTTGGGGCATGGGTTCTCCTGGTGGTCCGCCGGGGCTCACATCAGCGGCGGGTCCATCTCGCGGCCGAAGTGCCGGTGCTTGCGCATGGCGTCGATGAAGGTTGCGGCAGCGCCGCGGGCGCTGCCACTGTCGGTGAACACCAGGCCGGTGCCACCTTGCTCGTAGCTCTTGTCCAGCACCATCGGCAGCCCGGCCATCGCCATCAGCCGGTGCGAGGAGCCGATCGCCAGGATGGGCTTGCAGTGGCGGAACTGGTCCTTGATGAACTCCATGGTGTGGCCGTCCTGGGCGAGGGCGGCCACGCCCTCGTCGCCGTCCGGCAGCACCAGCGCGTCGAACAAAAAGCCGGGTTCGTTTTCCAGTGACGCGTCGGCGTCGAGCGAGTTGCCGTCCACGGTGGGCATGCGGCCGATCCGGGTGCCCACCAGCCGCGCGACCGCGCCTTCGGCCACCAGGGCCTCCTGCACGGCGGTGAGCGATTCGCCATGCACGCCGGGGGCCACGAGCAGCGCCACCTTGCGGCCTTTGAGCGAACCGTCACCCGGGCGGGCCAGCAGCGACAGCGCTGGCGAGCGCTCCACTTCGGGCTTGGCCGGGTCGGGCATGGCCAGGGGAAGCGGCTCTGGCAGCGGATCGATGCCCAGGCCGGTCGCCACCTTCCTGGCCAGCCACTCGGACACGTGGCACAGGCCGGCCACCATGCGCTCGCGCACCGCCGGCACCGTGACCTTGGACAGCTCGAAGCGGAACGCGTTGGCGATGTGGTCCTGCTCCACCGGCGTCTGGCTGTCGAAGAACAGCCTGGCCTGCGTGTAGTGGTCGGCGAACTTCTCCGGCTTGGCCCGGACCTTGCCCTGTTCTTCCTCCGCGCGGATGCGCGCGGGCACCGACACGAAGCCCTGCTGCATGGCGCCGGCCTGGAACGGGCAGCCGCCCGCCAGCGAGTTCGGCTCGTACGACACGCGCCCGCGCGGGATGGCCTGCCGATGGAGCCCGTCGCGCTGGTTGTTGTGTACCGGGGCGATGGGCGCGTTGATCGGGATCTCGTGGAAGTTGGGGCCGCCCAGGCGCGTGATCTGCGTGTCCACGTACGAGTGGATGCGCCCGGCCAGCAGCGGGTCGTTGCTGAAGTCGATGCCGGGCACCACGTGCGCCGTGCAGAACGCCACCTGTTCGGTCTCGGCGAAGAAGTTGTCGGGGTTGCGATTGAGGACCATGCGCCCGACGGTGCGCAGCGGCACCAGTTCCTCGGGGACGATCTTGGTGGCGTCGAGGATGTCGAAGCTGAACTGCTCGGCCTGCTCCTCGGTGAAGACCTGCAGCGCCAGTTCGTACTCGGGGTAGGCACCGGCCTCGATGCGTTCCCACAGGTCGCGGCGGTGGTAGTCGGGGTCGGCACCGGAGATCTTCACGGCTTCGTCCCAGACCAGCGAATGGGTGCCCGCGACCGGGTTCCAGTGGAACTTGACGAAGACCGACTCGCCCTGCGCATTGACCAGGCGGAAGGTGTGCACGCCGAAGCCCTGCATGGTCGCGTAGCTGCGCGGGATGGCGCGGTCGCTCATCTGCCACATCAGCATGTGCGTGGACTCGGGCATCAGCGAGACGAAGTCCCAGAAGGTGTCGTGCGCGCTGGCCGCCTGCGGCATCTGGTGGTGCGGCTCGGGCTTCACGGCGTGCACGAGGTCGGGAAACTTCATCGCGTCCTGGATGAAGAAGACCGGCATGTTGTTGCCCACCAGGTCCCAGTTGCCCTCGTCGGTATAGAACTTCACGGCGAAGCCGCGCACGTCGCGTGCCGTGTCCTTGGAGCCGCGCTCGCCGGCGACCGTGGAAAAGCGCGCGAACACCGGCGTGATCTTGCCGGCGGCCTGGAAGGGCGCGGCCTTGGTGATGTCGGTCAGCGGCTCATGGCACTCGAAGAAGCCGTGCGCGCCGGAGCCGCGCGCATGCACGATGCGCTCGGGGATGCGCTCGTGGTCGAAATGCGTGAGCTTCTCGCGCAGGATGAAGTCCTCGAGCAGCACCGGGCCGCGCACGCCGTACTTCAGCGAGTTCTGGTTGTCGGCGATGCGCACGCCCTGGTTGGTGGTGAGCACCTGGCCGGCCGAGTCGACACGCACGCGGTCCAGCGGATCCACCAGCGGATTGCGGCCTTCTTCGGCGACGGTGCCGGCCTTGTCGTTGGCGTTGTCCTCGGACAGGGTGCTGGCCGTGGGCAGGCGCGACGCGGGCTCGGCGGTGGCGCCGGCCCGCGGCGCGACACCGTTGCCGAAGCCGTGCTCGGATGCCTTGGTCGGGTTGTGCGGCATGGCCGCCGAAAGCTCCTGCACCTGCGCCATCTTCTTGGACGGCGCGTCGAACACGGCGCCGGCAACGGCGCTGGGCCCGCTGTCGCTATTGCGGGAGGCGGATTTCGCCGCGGCTCGGCTGGGCGGCTTGGGAGGGGTCTTGGTCGATTTGGGCATGGCGTCGTCGATGGAGCGGACGGCGCACGGTACGGGGCCGGGTGAAGGTGCCGTGTAGGAAGCTGCCGTGTGACGTGGGGTCCAAGGCGCCGTCACCAGTTGTTGCGGCGCGCGGCGGCTTCCCCAGCCGGACGCCATGCGTCGCGCTTGTGCCGCGGCGTTCGGCGGGGCTGCGGTCTACAGCGGCCGCTGGAACAGCGCCGCATCCCGTGGCTGGCGCGGCAGGTGCGGCACGGCGAGCGCGACGCCGGCGCTGCGTGCCAGGTACCACAGCTTCTCGGCGGTGCCGGTGGCGACGCGCCGGTCCCAGGCGTGCGCGCCGCGGCTCACCACCTCGTGGCCGATGCGCCGGTACACGCTGCGCGCGGTGGCGATCGACCAGGCGCAGCGCAGGGGCAGGTCGGCGATGCCTTCGCGGGCGGACCGGTAGTACGGCTCGGCGGTGCCGACCAGGCGGGCCGCCACGCGCGCCACGCGCTCCCGGTTGCCGTCGGCCAGCAGGTCGGGCAGCGTGCCGATGCCTTCGTGCGCGAGCCAGTCCGCGGGCAGGTAGACGCGGCCGATCTGCGCGTCCTCCAGCACGTCGCGCGCGATGTTGGTCAGCTGGAAGGCCAGGCCCAGGTCGCAGGCGCGGTCGAGCGTTTCTCGCTGCGTGACGCCCATGATGCGGGCCATCATCACGCCGACCACGCCCGCCACCCGCCAGCAGTACAGCAGCACGTCCGGCAAGCTGTCGTAGCGCGTGGGGTGCACGTCCATGCCGAAGCCGGCGAGGTGCTCCATCAGCCATTCAGGGGGGATGCGGTGCCGCCGAACGACCTCGGCCAGCCCCTGGAAGACAGGGTCTGCCGAAGGGCGCCCGGCGCAGGCAGCGGCGGTGAGCGCCTGCAGTTGCGCAAGCCGCTCGGCCGCGTGCTCGCGCGTCCCCTCGCGCTGTTCGTGGCCGAGGGTCTGGCCGTCGATGAGGTCGTCGCAATGGCGGCACCATCCATACAGCAGCACGGTGCTCTCGCGCGTGTGGGCATCCATCAGGCGCGCCGCCAGCGAGAAGCTGCGCGAGCCGTTGGCGATGGTCTGCGACGCCTGTTGCAGCACCTGGGCATCGACCGTGTTCATGGCAGGGCCTCCGTGAGCATGAGGCCGGCCGTCGCCTTGGCCGAGCCGACCACGCCGGGCACGCCCGCCCCCGGATGGGTGCCGGCGCCGACGATGTAGAGGTTGGGGATGGCATCGTCCCGGTTGTGCGGCCGGAACCATGCGCTTTGCGTGAGCACCGGCTCGAGCGAGAAGGCCGAGCCCAGGTGCGCGCCGAGCTGGTCGCGGAAATCCGCGGGCGTGAAGATGCGGCAGGTGACCAGGTCGCGCCGCAGGTGGGGGATGTAGCGGCGCTCCAGGTAGTCCAGGATTCGATCGCGCAGCCGGGGGCCCTCGACCGACCAGTCGACATCGGCCTGGCCCAGGTGCGGCACCGGGGCCAGCACGTAGTGGGTGGAGCATCCCGGTGGTGCCAGCGAAGGGTCGGTGGCGCAGGGCGCATGCAGGTACAGCGAGAAGTCGTCGGGCACCCGGTCGCCCTTGAAGATGTCGCGGATCAGGTCCTTGTAGCGGGGACCGAAGCAGACGGTGTGGTGCACCAGCTGCGGCCGCGGCTGGGACAGGCCGAAGTGCACCACGAACAGCGACATGGAAAAGCGCTTGGACTTGAGCCGCCCGGCCTCGCGCGCGCCGCGCGGCACGTGGCCCAGCAGGTGCTCGTAGGTGTGCACCACGTCGGCGTTGGAGGCGACCTGGTCGAACGCGAGCCGCTCGCCATGCACGCGCACGGCGCAGGCCCGGCCGTTGTCCACCTCGATCCGGTCCACCGGCGCCGAGGTGCGCAGCTGGCCGCCGAGGTCTTGCAGAAGCCGCACCATGGCGTCGATCAGCGCACCGGTGCCGCCCCGCGGAAACCACACGCCCCATTGCCGCTCCAGCGCGTGGATCAGCGCATAGATCGACGAGGTGGCGAAGGGATTGCCGCCCACCAGCAGCGAGTGGAAGGAGAAGGCCTGGCGCAGGTGGTCGTCCTGGATGTAGCGCGAAACCACGTCGTACACGCTGCGCCAGGCGCCGAGCCGGGCCAGCTGCGGGCCGGCCTGCACCATGCTGCGGAAGTTGAGGAAGGGCACGCTGCCGAGCTTGAGATAGCCCTCCTCGAACACCGCGCGCGAGTAGGCCAGGAAGCGCCGGTAGCCCTGCACGTCTGCGGGGTTGAGCAAGCTGATCTGCGCGTCGAGGGCGGCCTGGTCGTTGGCGTAGTCGAAGACGGTGCCGTCTTCCCAGCACAGGCGATAGAAGGGCGTGACCGGCAGCAGCTCGATGTAGTCGGCGAGCTTGCGAGCCGAGAGCGCGAACAGCTCCTCCAGGGCCGAAGGGTCGGTGATGACGGTGGGACCGGCGTCGAAGGTGAAGCCCTGGTCGTGCCAGACGTAGGCGCGGCCGCCCGGCTTGTCGCGCGCTTCGAAGACGGTGGTCTGCACCCCGGCGGATTGCAGGCGGATGGCGAGCGCCAGGCCGCCGAAGCCCGCGCCGATCACGGCTGCCGTGCGGATGGGTCGATTCAAGAGAGGCTCCTTGCGGCGGGGGGGGCCTGGTCGAGCGCGGCCCTGAGGGCGGGACGCAGGGCGACGGGTGGCTTGCCGCTCAGGACGCGCAGCTTGTCCATCGCGGTGGGACGACCCGCATAGAAGCGGGCGATGAGCGGCGCGGGCAGGCCGTAGAAGCGTTCCATCACGCGCCGTCGCTCGTGCGGCGCCGCGGCCTCGAACAGCATGCGATTGAGCATGCGAAAGAATCCCTGGCGCCGCCACTGCGCCAGCGCATGCCCGCGCAGCGCCTGGAACAACGGTTCGGCGGACAACTCGGGCAGCGCCGACACCAGGTCCGCCACCCGCACCGCGTCGGGCAGTGCATAGCCGGTGGTCGGATGGAAGAGGCCGGCGGCGAGGCCCACGCGCGGCACCCCGGCGGCCTGTTGCCAGAGTTGCCCGGCGTCACCCGACAGCACGATGGGCAGCACGCCTTGTTCCTCGCGCAGCACCTGCAGCGGCGTCCAGCCCTGGGAGCGGACATAGGTGTCGATGTCGCAGCGCAGCCCGGCCACGTCGAGTGCGGACCCGTCGGCGTAGGCGGTGTCTTCGACCAGCACGGTGTGCTCGTCCAGCGGCAGCGTGTAGACGAAGCGCAAGCCGCCGGCCTGCGGCACGGTGGCGTCCATCAGCACCGGCATGGCGAGGCCGTGCGGCCGAGCCAGCCGAAGCTCGTGGCCGACGAACTTCTGCCAGCCCAGGCGCAGCCAGCGCGACGGCGTGAAGCCACGCCCGTCGACGACCGCGGCCGCCTGCACCACGGTGCCATCGGACAGGTGCACGCGCGTGGGCTCCACCCGCGCCACGGGCGTGCGAAGGCGAAGGGCGTCGCCCAGCACGGCGCTCGCCTGCGCGTGCAGGCGCTGCGAGGTGATGCTGAAGTAGCCGCCTTCCAGCTGCCGCTCCCGCGCCGGGAAACGCACCCGGTACCCGGGCCAGCGGTACTGCACGAGCGGTTCGATCCAGGCGTGCTGCGCGGGCGTGAGGTCTTCCGCGTGGAAGGACCAGGTGTGGTTGCCGCCGAGCGTGGGCCCGGCCTCCAGCACCAGCAGGCGCAGCTGCGGGCGCAGGGTGCGCAGGCGCCACGCCAGCAGGATGTTGGCCAGGCCGCCTCCGGCCAGCACGAGGTCGACGGTGGGGCTCACGGCAGGCACTCGGCGGCTTCTTCGGCCGGCACGGGGCCGCCGGTGCGCATGGCGGCCTCGACCAGGTCCGCCGCCCGCCGGGTCCCGCCAGCGGCCCGCACGTGGGCGCCCAGGGCTTGTGCCTGGCGGGCGAAAGCCGGCTCCGACAGCAGGCGCCGCAACGCCGTCCGCAGCGCGCCGACGCTGGCAAGCGCCGGCATCACCCGCAGGCCGGCCCCGGCGTGGACCACGCGGGCGGCCACCCCCGGTTGGTCGAACGCGATCGGCAGCAGCAGCATCGGCTTGCCGCCGCGCAGCGAATCCATGACGGTGTTGAGCCCCGCATGCGTGATGACCAGGTCCGCCCGGGCGATCGCTTCCTGCTGCGGAGCGAAACCGGTGACCCAGGTGGCGCCAGCGCGCCGCAGGGTTTGCGCCTGCGCCGCGTCGAGCCGGTCGCAGTGGGCGACGAGCACGTCGAGCCCCTCGTGTCGGCAGGCCTGTGCGATGCGCTGCAGCAGCCGCAAACGCCCGCCCTGCAAGGTGCCCAGGGAGGCGAACACGAAGGGGCGCCTGCCGCTCGGCTGGAACTCGGGCGGCCAGGCCGCAGCGGGTTCGTGCGCCGGGCGCAGGGGCCCGACGTGGTGCAGCGTGGGCGGGGCGTCGTTGCGCGGAAAGTCGAAGGCCGCGACGGTCTGGCTGAGTTGCACGGTGGGCGACACGCAGTCTTCCAGCGTGCGCAGCGCACCGGCGCCCAGGCGTCGCGCATGCTGCTCGATCACGCGCGCATGCGGCCGCATCATCCAGTCGTAGACCCCGGCGCTGTGCCGGTTGAGGTGCAGCCCTTTCTCGTCCGCGGCCCAGGCCCAGGGCATCACCGGCAGGGGCACGCGCGGCTCGCGGTTGATGGGCAGGGCGCAGGCGATCGAGGCGAAGGGAAGCTGGAGCGCCCGCGCCAGCACGCCGCCGGCGGCTTCCATCTGGTCGGCCAGCACGGCGTCGATCCCGAGTTCGCGCAGGAGGGACGGCGCCTCCCTGCACAGCAGGTCGGTGCAATCGGCGACGTCACGAATCACCCGCCGGATGCCGAGCGGCCCCCCAGGCCGGGCCGCGCGCTCCACGATGCGCCCGACCGTGCCGGCCGGGTGGCTGCGGATGCCCACCGCCGCGAAGCCGGTGCGCCGGTCGCGCAGCAGGTCCCGTACCTCGGACATGTGGACCCAGGTGACCTGGTGGCCGCGGTCCATCAGCTCGCCGCCCAGCGCCTCGATGGCGCGGACGTGGCTGGTGAAGGCAGGCGCAAAAACGGCGAAATGGGTCACCAAAGTTCCTGTCGGGCGACGTTGAAGAGGCGATCTGTCCATGACAAATATAACAAAGGCAACCGTCGATTTGCATTGCCCAACGCGAATCGTGTCGACAGGTGAGTCGGCGAACGCTTGAGCTTGGCCGAAACGGTTGAGGACGTTACGGATCGCCGGTTGTGGCGGTTTCGGCCCACGCCATCGATTGTCTATGACAAAATAGCCGCCAAGGTGCCTCATGCACCCGTTCCTGCCCCGGCTGGGCAGGAGCTTTCTGGCGGATGAACAAGGAGATCGCAATGAGCATGGCGTTGCGCGAGACGAGCGGTACGGACACCAGCGTGGCTTCCATGCGGATGCGCATTGAAGCCCGACTGGCCGCGCTGCTGCCGCGTTCCACGGGGGCGCACGACGCGGTCGTGAATGCCATGCACGCTGCGGTGCTCGGACCGGGCAAGCGCCTGCGGCCGCTGCTCACCGTACGGGTCGGCGAGTCGCTCGGATGCCGCTCGCCTGGCCTGCTCGACCTGGCCTGCGCGGTCGAGCTGGTGCACTGCGCCTCGCTGGTGCTCGACGACATGCCGGCCATGGACAACGCGATGCAGCGGCGCGGTGAGCCGACGGTGCACCTGCGCTTCGGCCAGGACGTGGCCATGCTGGCGGCGGTGGCCTTGGTGACCGAGTCGATGCGCGTCGTCGCCGCGGCCCCCGGCCTGCCGCCGGCCGCGCTCGCCCAGGCGGTGCAGGTGCTGTCTGTCGCCATCGGTCCGGCCGGGCTGGTGCGCGGGCAGTGGCGCGACCTGCACGAGGACGGCGCGGCGCGCACCGTGGCCGCCGCTGCCGAGGCCAATGCGCAGAAGACGGGCGTGCTGTTCGCGGCCGCGATGGAGCTGGGCGCCATCGCCGCGGGTTCCACCGCCGTGGCTGCGGACCTGCGGCGCGCGGCCTTCGCGCTGGGCCAGGCCTTCCAGCTGCGTGACGACCTGGAAGACATGAAGCCGGACGGGGAAGACGCGGGCCGCTACACGCTGACCCAGCTGCTCGGCGCGGCAGCCGCCCGCAGCCTGCTGCACGCCGAGTTGCACAAGTGCCGCCAGGCCCTGGCCGCGGCCTTCGGTGGCCCGTGCGGCCCCATCGATTCCCTGCTCGAACGCGCGTTCGCCGACGTGGCGCTGTCGCCCCAGCCGCTGCACGAAGTCGCACGCGTCACTCCGACGGCCTCTGCCGAGGCGTCCTAGGAATCGTTCGTTCCTTAAACTGGTCGCATGCACGTTCTGTTGTGGTTGCTGGTGGCGATGCTCGCCTTCTTCGCGATGGAAGGCCTGGCCTGGGTCGCGCATCGCCATGTCATGCATGGCTGGGGTTGGCGCTGGCATCGCAGCCACCATGAGCCACGGCGCGGCCTGCTGGAGGCCAACGACGGGTTTTCCGTGATCGGCGCCATGCTGGCCGTGGGCCTGTTCCTGGCCGCCGGGGCGTTGCAGTCGCCCCTGCTGCAGGCCGCGGCGGTGGGGGTTACCGCCTACGGCATGGCGTACTGGCTGGTGCACGACGGCCTGGTGCACCAGCGTTGGCCGTGGCGCTGGTCGCCACGTGCGGGCTACCTGCGCCGACTGGTGCAGGCGCATCGGCTTCACCACGCGGTGCGCACCCGTGACGGCGCCTTGTCGTTCGGCTTCCTCATCGTGGCCGACCCCCGGCTGCTGGTCGCCCGGCTGCGGGAACGTCGCCGCTCGCCATGAGCTCGCCATCGCCGGGCGCACGCGCTGCGCCGCCCCGCTCGCAGGATGTCGTCGGGCTGGTGCTGGCCGTGGCGGTGGTCGCCGCCTGGCTGTTCCTGCACGTGGCCGGTGTCTTCTGGTTGCCGCTGCAGGGATCTTGGTTGTGGGTGCTGCCGGGGGCCGTCGCCCTGCAGACCTGGCTGAGCGTGGGCCTGTTCATCGTGGCCCACGACGCGATGCACCGTTCGCTGGCGCCGGGCTGGCCGCGGCTCGCCACGGCCATCGGCCGCGTGTGCGTGGCGCTGTACGCGGGCTTCTCGTACGAGCGGCTGCGTGATGGCCACCGCCGCCACCACCAATTTCCGGGCACGGCGGCCGACCCGGACTTCCATGCCGAAAGGCCGCATGCGTTCGCGCCCTGGCTGCTGCGCTTTTTCGGTGGCTACTTCGGCTGGCGGGAGTTCGCCCGCGTGACGGCCGTGCTCGGGGTCTACCTGCTGCTCGGCGCGGCTCCCTTGAACCTGGCGCTGATGTGGGGTCTGCCGGCGGTGCTGTCGGCGCTGCAGCTGTTCATCGTCGGGACCTGGCTGCCGCACCGGCATCGCCACGGCCACGATCCCGCCAAGGAATTCGTGGACCACGGCCGTGCGCGTTCGCTCGACCTGCCGTGGCTGGCCTCACTGCTGGCGTGCTTCCACTTCGGATTGCATCGCGAGCACCATGCCTGTCCGCACGTGCCGTGGTGGCGGCTGCCGGCGGTCCGCCATGTCCACGGCGGGGGCGCGGGCTGAACAGGGCGCGCAAAGCCTTGACCGACAGCGGCGGCAGGATGCGCTCCTTCAGGTGCGTCAAGTGCCTCAACTGCAACCGGTGGAGCGTGCGTCTGGCATCCTCGCGTGTCCACGATTCGGAGGAAGTCCCATGCACCTGGAAGGCTCATGCCACTGCGGCAAGGTGAAGTTCAGCGTCGAATCGGCGGAGCCCGTCCCGTTCATGAGGTGCTACTGCTCGATCTGCCGCAAGACGGCAGGGGCGGGCGGATACGCGATCAATCTCGGTGCGGCCACCCACAGCATGAAGGTGACCGGCAAGCGCTACCTGGGCATCTACCAGGCGCGGCTGCCGGTCGAAGGCGGTGGCGAGGTGCGGGTGAGCGATGCGCGGCGCTACTTCTGTTCCAGGTGCGGCAGCGCCCTGTGGGTATGGGACCCGAGATGGCCGGACCTGGTGCATCCGCATGCGAGTGCGATCGACACGCCGCTCCCAGCGGCGCCCGGCAATGTGCACATCATGCTGGGCTCGAAGCCGGCGTGGGTGAGCGTGGAAGGCCAGGCGGGCGACCCGCGGTTCGATGAATATCCCAGCCTCTCCCTGGCCCAGTGGCACGAGGAGAAAGGATTGCAGGCTCCGCCGGACGAGGGGGCGAGCGGGGCGTGAGCCGAGACCGCAGCCGAAGCCAGTGCCGACGTGCGATGCCGGACCCATTGCCGAGCCGACGCGATGCGGCACCATCTGGAGGGGCGATGGCATGTGCAGTCGGCACGCTCGGCCAATCAGCCGCGGTCATGCCGCTTTCGCGTGCATGAGTTCGTCATAGCCGCGGCCGCTTAACTCGAGCAGGTCGAGGCCGTGGCCGAACGGATCGGCCATGCTCGCCATCAGGCCCCAGCTGTAGTGGGCCATCGGCCGCTCCAGCGTGGCGCCAAGCGCCACCAGCCGTTTGGCGAACTCATCGATGCCTTGCACCACGAAGTCGAGGTGCACCGGTGTCCAGTGGCGCGCGTAAGTCCGGCGTTGCGTGTGTGGCGGCCCGAGAGGTGCCGTGCCGCCAGCGTTCACCAGCAGATCGATGGGACTGGAGCCGCCGATCAGTTCGACCCACTCGGAATCGAACCGCCGTCCGACCCGCAGGCCAAGCCCCTGGGTGTAGAACGTGATGCCGCGCTCCAGGTCATCAACGTCGATGCAGATGCGGACGTCCATCGAACGTACGATCGCAGATCTCAACTGGCTGTACAAGCCGACGCCAAGCCGTGATGCACAAACACTCGCTGAGCATGTCGCTCGTTCGCGTCGCGGGCACGACGGGATTGCTGCTGCTCATCCCCCTGGTGGCGATGCAGTTCACCCGTGAGGTGTCGTGGAGCGTGGGCGACTTCCTGGCCGCAGGCGCACTCTTGTTCAGCGCCGGTTGCGGCATCGTGCGGGTCAACAGGCGGTTCGAACGCCGAAGACACCGGGTATGGGCATCGGCGGCGATCGTCCTTGCGCTGGCCGTGGTGTGGGCCGAGCTGGCGGTCGGAATCTTCCGCTAGCGATTCCCGCCGGGTGTTCAAAGCTCCCTTTCCTCCAGCCCCCTTCAACGCAGCGGTGAAGCTGCTGTCAGAGACGCGGCAATGTGACTTGAGCCGCCGTACACCTGCCGCGCGAGCTGCGTGAGCGGCTGGGCCTGTTCACGCAGCAAGGGCACGAGGGCGAGGCAGCGCGCCTGGTCGAGCTGGCTCTCGGGCCCGGCGACGGTGAGGGAACCGATGGCACCCTCGGGCGTGTCGCCGAAAGGCACCGCGACGGCGTTGGTTCCCGCCGCCATGTCGCCGAAGTTCGCTCCCACGCCCAGGGTGCGCGACCGCTTCAACATCGAATGGCAATGGGCCAACTGGGTCCTGCCGCGCAAGGCGAGCTCGCGGACGTTGGCGCCGATGATGCGGTCTTGCAGGGCCGCCGGCAGCGTGATCAGGATGGCGATGCCGCCTGCCGTGCTGATGAGCGGACGATAGGAACCCTCCTCGTGGATGTGGGTGGCCATGTGCGCCGACGCCGTCCTGGCCGCGAGCACGAAATGGTCGCCGCTGCGCAGCGAGACGATGGTGACCAGCGAGAGCTTGCGGCCCAGCGATGCGCCGTGCGCGCGAGCGCGCGACACGAACTCGTGGAAGCCCGGCACACACAAGGACAGCTCGCCCAGCCCGGGACCGAGGACATAGCGGTCCCCGCCATCGCGGCGGTGGATCAGCCGTTCCTGCTCCAGCCGGCCGAGGATCCGGTGCGCGGTGGTCTTCTTCAAACCCGCGGCAGCAGCCAGCTCGCTCAGCGTCCAGCCGAAGCGCCCGCGCGTGGCCAGTGCCCGCAGCAGGGCCAGCGCCCGCTCGATGCTCTGCGTCCCACCCGTGTTCTCGCGCTGCCTGGTGCCCATCGCGACGGATTGTGCCGCCGCCGCGGCGCCGTTCCACATTTCGGAACCCTGGCGTGCCCGATGAGCCCGTCCTTCCCGAGCGCCGCCTAGAGTGCCCAGGGGGTGGTCGATTCGCGCGTGCCCCGAGGAGACAACCATTGCAAGAGCCTACGGTCCCGATGCCGGCTGCCGCGGCCGAGCCGTCCCCCGGCGTGAGGCCGGGCCGTCGGGCTGTGCTGCCCGCCTACAGCATCGCGGACCTGCGCGCGCGGGCGCGTCGCGTGCTGCCGCGCGGGCTGTTCGAGTACGTGGACCGCGGCACCGAGGACGAGGTGGCGCTGCACGCGATGCGCGCCGCCATCGACCAGGTGAAATTCCAGCCGCGCGTGCTGGTGGACGTCTCCAGCCGCAGCACGGCCACCGACTTCTTCGGCCGCCCAAGCTCCATGCCGATGGCGATCGCGCCCACCGGCGCCGCGGGCCTGCTCTGGTTCGACGGCGAGATCGCGCTGGCCCGGGCCGCCCGATCCGCCGGCATTCCCTTCATCCTCTCGACCGCCTCCATCGTCTCGATGGAGCGGGTGGCCGCGGAGGCGGGCGGGCGCCTGTGGTTCCAGCTGTACATGTGGCCGGAACGGCAGCTGTCGCTGGAGCTCGTGGAGCGTGCGCGCCAGTGCAACTACGAGGCGCTGGTGGTCACCCTGGACACGCCGGCCGCGCCCAACCGCGAGTACAACAAGCGCAACGGCTTCTCGCTTCCCATGCGGATCAGCCGCCGCAACGCGCTGGACGTGGCGCTGCACCCGCGCTGGTTCCTCACCGTGTTCGCGCGCTACATGCTGCGTTCGGGGGTTCCGAGCCTGGAGAACTATCCCGCCAGCCTGCGCCAGCGGCTGGACCGGTTCCACACGCCGCCGAAGTGCGACTCGCTGAGCTGGGACGACCTGAAGGATCTGCGGCGCCGCTGGAAGGGGCCCCTGCTGGTCAAGGGCATCCTGCGCGCCGACGATGCATGCAAGGCGCGTGAATGCGGGGTGGACGCGGTGGTGGTGTCGAACCACGGTGGCCGCAACCTCGACAGCTCGGTTGCGCCCATGCAGGTCCTGCCGCGCATCGTCGACCAGGTGGGCAGGGAGTTCGACGTGTTCGTCGACGGCGGCTTCAACCGTGGCGGCGACATCGCCAAGGCACTGGCACTTGGTGCCAAGGGCGTGCTGGTGGGCCGCGCGCCCCTCTGGGGCCTTGCGGCGGGCGGAGAGCCCGGCGCGGCGCAGGCACTGGACATCCTGCGCGAGGAATTCGACCGGGTGCTCGCGTTCGCGGGTGCGCCCGGCATCGCCGCGCTGGACCGCAGCCTTCTTTTTTCGGACGACCGCCCATGACCGCACCCGACGCCCCTGCGCGCATCTCCAGCGACCTCCTGCAGGAGGTCCGGCAACTCTACGAAGACTATGCCGATACGCTCGACGAGCAGGACATCGACCGATGGCCCGGCTACTTCACGGCTGATGCGCTGTACCAGGTGATCTCGCGCGAGAACCACGACGCGGGCCTGACGCACGCCACCATCCACTGCGATGGCCTGGGCATGGTGCAGGACCGCGCGATCGCGACCCGCGAGTGCATGGTCCACGAGCCCCGCTTTCTGCGCCACTTCCTGCACGGCCTGCGCGTCACCGCCGCGGCGGACGGCGCGATGCGTGCGCGCTGCAATTTCCTGGTGATCGAGTGCACCAGCGACGACGACCCTCGCGTGCTGCTGGTGGGCCAATACCAGGACGCGCTCCAGCGCACGCCCGAAGGCCTGAAGTTCCGCGAGCGGCGCTGCGTCTACGACAACTTCCGCATCTACAACTCCCTCGTGTTCCCCGTCTGAGGCCGCATGAACCCCACCACCGAAACGACTTCCGCACGCCGCTGGCCGTCCGCCGGCATCACGCGCGTGCCGGCATGGATCTACAGCGACCCGGCCATCTACCGCCGCGAACTCGATGAGTTCTTCGCCGGCGACAGCTGGAGCTTCGTCGGGCTGGAGGCCGAGGTGCCGGAGCCCGGGACGTTCAAGCGCACCTGGATCGCAGACCGCCAGGTGATCGTCACGCGCGATGGCGATGGCATCCACGTGGTGGAGAACCGCTGCTCGCATCGGGGTGGCGCCATCGTGTGGAAGAACCGCGGCCAGGCCCGGACGCTGACCTGTCCCTACCACCAGTGGGCCTTCGACCTGAAGGGCGGTTGCCGCGGCGTGTCACTGGCCCGGGGCGTGCAGGGCGAGGGCGGCATGCCCGCGGACTTCGCGATGAAAGAGCACGACCTGCGCAAGCTGCGGGTGGCGCGTGTCGGCGGCTCGATCTGGGCCAGCTTCAGCGACCGGGTGCCCGCCTTCGAGGACTATTGCGGGCCCCTGGCCATGCAGCGCCTGACCCGGCTGATGCCGGGGCGGCCGTTGCGGCTGCTGGGCCAGTCGCGGCAGCTGATTCCCTGCAACTGGAAGCTGTACTACGAGAACAATCGCGATCCCTACCACGGGACCTTGCTCCACACCTTCTTCATCACCTTCGGGCTGTACCGGGCCGACTCGCGACACGCGACGTCACCGCAGCAAGGCGGCATGCACTCGGTGAACGTGGCCGCGCCCGGCGAACGCAAGGGGGATGGCAGCCTCACCCGCGAACTCAAGCGGTTCAAGGACATCCGGCTCAACGACATGGAGACGGTGCAGTTCGCCGATGAGTACGGCGACGGTGAGATGACGGCCATGCAGCTGTTCCCGGGGGCTTTCATCCAGCAGCACGCGAACGTGCTGGCCGTGCGCGTGATCGTTCCCAAGGGCGTGCGCGAGACCGAGGTGGACTGGACCTACTTCGGCTACGCCGACGATGACGAGCGCATGCAGCGCATCCGGCTCAAGCAGGCGAACCTGCTGGGGCCCTCGGGTTTCGTATCGATCGACGACAGTGAACTGCTCAAGCAGCTGCAGCGGCAGGTCGAGGGCTACCCCGAGTCGCAGGCGGTGCTGGAGATGGGCGGGCAGGGTGTCGAACCGCAGGTGACCATGGCCACCGAAGTGGGCCTGCGGGCGTTCTACCAGTACTACCGGGAGCGCCTGGGTCTGTAGCAACCGTTGAAGGGCGGGATCAGCCCTTCGCCGGCGCCGTCTCCTCCAGGAACCCAGCGGCCACCGCGCCATTGATCTTGCAGTCCACCAGCACCGGCCCTTCCGGGCAAGCCAGCAGCGGCCCGAGCGCGCGCAGCTCCTGCAGCGTTCGCACGGTCGCCGTCTGGAAGCCGAAGCCCGCGGCCACGTGCGCGTAGTCCACGTCGGGGAACTGGGTGGTGGCGACGGGCATGTCGCGCAGCCGCAGCACGTGCATCTCCGCGCCGTAGGCGCAGTCGTTCATCACGATCACCACCAGCGGGATGCCTTCGCGGGCCGTGGTCTCCAGTTCGCCCATCGTCATCAGGAAGGCGCCGTCGCCGATCAGCAGCGCGGTGAGGCGGCCGGGGTCGCCGCAGGCGAAGCCGAGCGCCGTACCGAAGCCCATGCCGATGGACGAGAAATCGCTGGCCTGCTTGATGTGCGCGGGGCCCGGCACGTGGAGGTAGGCGGCGCACTGGAGGAAGTTGCCGGCGTCATAGACGAGGTTGCGGTCTTCCGGAAGCAGGCGGTCGAGTTCGATGCCCACGCTGCGTGGATCGAGCGTGCGCGGCGTGTGCCGGGGCTCGAACTCCTGTTCGGGACGATGGTCGGCCAGCAGGCGGGCGAAGGCCTGCGATCGCAGCGGCCGGTCCTCGTCGCCGCGCGCTGGCAGGGCCTGCAGCAGGCGCTCGGCGGCCAGCCTGGCGTCCCCCACGATCGCCACGTCGCAATGCAGCCAGCGGCCCAGCGCCTCGCGCGCGGTGTCCACCTGGATCAGCGGAGCCTGCGACGGCAGCGATGTCCCCTGGCTGCTGGTGCGCTGGTTCAGGCCGGCCCCGAAGACGAGGATGCAGTCCGCCTGTTCGATCAGCCGCCGCCCGGCCGCATGCGAGAAGGAACCGACCACGCCGCAGTCGAACGGGTGGCCGCGGAACAGGTCCTTGGCCTTCATCGTGGTGGCGAGCGCCGCCCCGAGCTGGTCGGCCAGCCGGATGATCGCCTCGCGCGCGCCTGCCCGGTGCGCGCCCCAGCCGGCCAGGATCAGCGGGCGCCTGGCCTTCTCAAGCAGGGCCGCGGCCGCGTCGATGGAGCCTTCGCGGGGCACGGGCGCCTGGCGCTGCGCGGGGGCCGCGGCTGGCTCGCGCAGGGCGCCGGCCGGGGTCTGGCCGGCGAGCACGTCCATCGGCAGCAGCAGCGCCACCAGGCCGTGGTTAGCTGCCGTGGCGGCCTGGACCAGGGTCCGGGGCGCCGTGTCGCCGTCGTGCATCGTGATGTGCCGCACGCCCGAGGCGCGCAGCACGGCCACCGCATCCAGCGCCTTGTTGTCCGGGCCCAGCCCGTTGGGAGCGGGTGACGCCTCGGGCGGCGCACCCACCATCAGCAGCACGCGCGAGCCCGCCTTGCGCGCATAGACGATGCCGTGCAAGGCGTTCGCGGTGGCCGGGCCGCGGCCGATCAATGCCACGCCGAGTCGGCCGCTGGCGCTGGCATAGCCCTCGGCCATGGCCACCGCCTGGTTCTCGTGCCTGGAACTGACGAAGCGGATGCCGACGCCGTCGATCGCCGCGATCAGCGTGGCGGTCTCGTCGCTCATGAGGCCGAACACGCATTCCACGCCGAGGCGCTTCAACTGCAGGGCGAGGGCTTCGTAGGTGGGAAGGCGCGTCTGGGTCACGATGGGTCACATCCTGATGTTGCGGTCCTTCACCAGGCGCGCCCAGCGCGGCACCTCGCTCTGGATCAGGTCCGACAGCACCTTGGGCGGGCCGCCTTCCACCGTGCCGCCCAGCGCGGTCATGCGCTCGCGCACGTCGGGCGCCGCCAGGGCCTTGTTGGCTTCGTCGTTCAGCCGGGAGAGGACGGCTGGCGGCGTGCCCGCCGGCGCGACCAGCGCGAACCAGGCCCGGCCCTGCACGCCCGGGTAGCCGGCCTCGGCCATCGTCGGCACGTCGGGCAGCGCCGGCGAGCGCTCCGGTGCGACGATCGCCAGGGCGCGCAGCCGACCGTCCTGGACCAGCTTGGTGCTGGTGCTCAGGGTGTCGAAGTAGATGGGCACCTGGCCCGCGAGGACGTCGTTGAGCGCGGGGCCGCCACCCTTGTAGGGCACGTGCACCAGGTTCAACCCGGCTTCCACCTGAAACTGCTCGGCCACCAGGTGCGTCATGGTGGCGTTGCCCCCGGAGGCGACGGCGATCTGTCCCGGGTGCCCCTTGGCGTCGGAGACCACCTGCGCCACGCTGCGGTAGGGCGAGTTCACGTTGGTGACCAGCAGCATGGGCGTGGTGACCAGCAGGGACACGGGTGCGAGGTCCTTGCGCGGATCGAAGCTGGTGCCGGACACCAGCAGCGGGGCCACCGTGATGGCACTGGCCAGCACGCCGACCGTGTAGCCGTCGGGTTCGGCCTTGGCCACCGCCTCGGCGCCCACCAGTCCGGCGCCGCCCGGGCGGTTCTCGACCACCAGCGGCTGACCCAGCGCGGTGGACATCTTCGCGCCGAGCAGGCGCGCGACGACGTCGGTGAGGCCACCCGGGGCCGAGTTCACGATGACCCGGATCGGCTTGGCCGGATAGGTCGGCGCCTGCGCCAGCGCAGGGGCGCCGAAGGGGGAAGCGACTGTGGCCACGACCATGGCGCGGCGCGTGAGCATGAGGCGGGTTGGGGAGTTCACGGCAGGGTCCCTTTCTCGAGTCGCGTTACTTGAACGTGCCCAGCCGCTTGGCCAGGGCGGTCGCCTTGTCGAACTCGGTCTTGAGGTCGTTGGCGAACTGCTCGTTGGTGACCGTGATGCGCTGCGCCCCGAGGGCCACCAGGCGCGACTTGGCCTCGGGGGTATCCATGGCCGCGTTGATCATCCCGTTGAGCGCGTTCACCACCGCCGCCGGCGTGCCGGCCGGCACCACGAAGCCGTACCACACGGGCGTGGGCACGTAGCCGGGCACGTTCACCTGCTCGGTGACCGCGGGAACGTCCGGCATCAGCGGGGAGCGGCGCGTGTCCAGCACCGCCAGGGCGGTCGCACGGCCCGACTGCACGTGCGCCGAGACCAGCGGCACCACCACCGGGAACAGTTGCAGGTTGCCGCCGATCAGGTCGGTCATCGCCTGGGCGGTGCTCTTGTACGGAACCTCCGGGACATCGATGCCGACGGCCTGCTTGAACACCTCCATCTCCTGCTGGCTGCTGGTGCCCGCCCCGGAGGACCCGTAGTTCAGCTTGCCGGGGTTGGCCTTGGCATGCGTGATCAGGTCCTGCACCGACTTGAAGCCCAGGCTGGGCGAGCTCGCCAGCACCAGGGGGATGACGCCGACCTTGGCGACCGGCACGAAATCGCGCGTCGGGTTGTACTGCGGCTGCGACTGCGCGGCCGGGACGATCACCATCGGATTGGCCGCGATGAGCAGGGTGTACCCGTCCGGCGGCGCCTTCGCCACGGCCAGGGTGCCGATCAGGCTGCCGCCGCCCTCGCGGTTTTCCACGATCACCGCCTTGCCGGTCTTGTCGGTGATGCCCTGCGCCACCGTGCGCGCCAGGGCGTCGCTGCCGGTGCCGGCGGAGTAGGGCACCACGATGCGGATCGGGCGGTTCGGAAAATCGGATTGCGCGTGCGCGGGCAGGGCCGCGCCGAACGCGCACAGGGCGCTGGCTGCCGCGCCTGCGCGAAGCAGGGTGCGGCGGATGCGGAAAGCGGGGTCTCTCATGTCGTCTCCTGTTGAAGTGATGCGCTGGATGGCTTCTTCTCGTCAGTCGATGAGACCGGCCCCCCGGGCCCGGTCGATGGCGGCCCTGTCCAGCCAGGGGCCAAGGATGTCTGCGGCCTGCGCGGGGTCCCAGGGTCGGAACGGCCGGGGCGTCGGCGCGGGTGTGCGGCTGAATCGCGGCGCCGGCATCGGCTGCGTGACGCCGTCGATGTCCGCGTAGGTGCCGCGCGCCTTCAGGTGCGGGTGCTGCGGCGCTTCGTCGAGGGTGAGCACGGGCGCGAAGCAGGCCTCGACCCCGGCGAACCGCTCGCACCACTCGGCCTGGGTGCGGGTGCGCACGCGCGCCGCGATGCGCTCCTTGGCCGCGGGCCAGCGCTCGCGCGTCCACTGGTCGGGGAGCAGGTCTTCCAGGTCCAGCACGCGCAGGCACGCGGCATAGAACCGGGCCTCCACCGGAGCCAGCGAGATCCACCTGCCGTCGGCGCATTCGTAGACGTCGTAGAACGGCGCGCCCGAGTCCGTGGCGTTGGTGCCGCGCTCGTTGGTCATCATTCCCGCGGCGAAGGTGCCGTGCGGCTGCGTCATGAGGTTGGCCACGCCGTCGACCATGGCCGCGTCGATCACCTGCCCCTGGCCGGACCGCCGCGACTCGTGCAAGGCGGCGAGGATGCCGACCAGCAGGTACAGCGTGCCGCCGGCGAAATCACCGACCAGGTTGATCGGCGGCGTGGGAGGCTGCCCGGCGCGGCCGATGGCGTGCAGCGCGCCGGTCAGCGCGATGTAGTTCAGGTCGTGTCCCACCGCCTGCGCCATGGGGCCGTCCTGGCCCCAGCCGGTGATGCGTCCGTACACCAGCCTCGGGTTGCGCGCGTGGCAGTCCTGTGGTCCCAGCCCCAGCCGCTCGGCGACGCCCGGGCGGAAGCCTTCGATCAGCACGTCGGAGGTGGCCACCAAATCCAGCACCAGGCGCACGGCCTCGGGCTGCTTGAGGTCCAGCGGCAGCGAACGGCGGTTGCGCAGCAGCAGGTCGTACTTCTGCGGTCGCGGCACGCCGAGGCCGGCGGGCTCCTTGCGGTCGATCCGCAGGACCGTGGCCCCCAGGTCGGCCAGCAGCATGGCGGCCATCGGGCCGGGGCCGATGCCCGCCAGCTCGACGACCTTCAGATCCTTGAGGGGGCCCACGCGAATGGCCTCGCGTTCAGAACGGGGCGTACTCCCTGCCGAGGATGTCGCGCGCGATGATGCCCAGGTGCACCTCGCGCGGACCGTCCGCGGATTCCATGCCCAGGCAGTCACGCAGTCGCTGCTCGTGCGGCAGGTCCTTGGCCCAGCCATAGTGGCCGTTCAGGCGCATGCAGGTGTAGAGCACCTCGTTGGCCACTTTCACGCCCCACCACTTGGCCATGGACGATTCGGCGTCGTGGCGCAGGCCCTTGTCCTTGAGCGACAGGGCCTTGTAGCAGAGCATGCGGGCGGCCTCGAGCTGCGTGGCGCAGATGGCAAGCTCCTGTGCCACGCCTTGCCACTGGCTGGCGGACTTGCCCATGATCTGCCGCTGCTTGAGGTAGTCCATGGTCTCCTCGAGCGATTTCTGCGCTGCGCCGATGCAGGCCAGCGGCACGAAGTTGCGGTTGTAGCCGATGATGGTCATGGCCCAGATGAAGCCCTCGTTCTCCTTGCCAACCATGTTGCGCGCGGGAATGCGCACGTTGTCGAAGAACATGCTGCCGCCCCGGTCGAGCTTCTGGCCCATGCGCTCGAAATTGGTGGTGGACAGGCCGGGCGTGTCGGTCGGCACGCAGAAGAACGACAGGCCACGCGGCCCCGGGCCGCCGGTGCGGGCGGAGACGAACACCACCTTGGACACGCCGGTGAAGGTGATGCTGGTCTTCTCGCCATTGAGCACCCAGTGATCGCCGTCGCGCTTGGCGCGGGTGACGATGTTGCCGGCATCGGCGCCGCCGCGCGGCTCGGTGAAGGCCAGCGACATCATCTCGCCGTTGGCGATGCGGGGGATCCATTCCTCCTGCAGCTCGGGATGCAGCGAGGAGGCCATCTCACCGAGGTGGATCGCGTTGGAGATGATGTAGCGGATCTGGTGGTCGGCCCGGCCGATCTCTTCGCACACGATGCCGCAGTCGACGAAGGAGTAGCCCTCGCCGCCGTATTTCTCGGGCAGGCGCAGTCGCAGCAGGCCCATGTCCACGATCTTCTGGATGTACTCGGGCGTCAGCCACTCGCCGGTGCGATCCCAGTATTGGTACTTCGGCAGCAGTTCCTTTTCTGCGAAGTCGCGCACCGAGTCGCGGATCATGATCTGGTTGTCTGAGAAGGCGAAGTCCATGGTTGCGCTTTCTTTCACGGCTTGGAGGTCTGCCCCTGCGGCACGTGGAACCACGGTCCGGTGATGGGGGCTTTCCAGGGGGAATAGGCCTCGCCTTCGTAGGCGGCGGGACCCAGCTTGAAGTGGCGGGCACCTTGCAGGCTCTCCACGGCGGGCAGGTTGGGGTCGTAGGTTTGCCCCGGTCCGGGCCGCGGCCCGGCCTTGGCGACGTGGCCGAAGGCGGGGACGCCCAGCATGCGCTCGACCATCCAGACGCACTCGATCAGCTTGTCGAGGTCGACCCCGGTGGGGATGCCCATGCCCTCGAGCATGTGCAGCAGGTCCTCGGTAGCGACCATGCCGGAGGCGATGCCGTTGCCGCAGTACTGCCCCCCGCCCAGGCCGCCGAGGGTGCCGTCGATCAGCAGCGTGTCGCTGGGCTCCAGCGTCCGCAGGGCCGCGTACAGCGAAGGCAGCGCCATCCCGCGGGCGTCATGCATGTGCAGGTGGAACTGCTTCACGGCGGGCCATTGGCGCTTGATCGCGCGCAGGTCCTGCTCCATCTCGTGCGGCAGGCAGAAGCTCTGCGAATCGTGCAGGCCGATCTCGGCCACCTGCAAGCCGGCGGCCTGCAACAGGTCGATCTGGCGCGCCAGCATGGACAGGCGGTAATCGCGGCTGAACTTGCCGAGGAAGTTGGAGCCCCAGGCCGAGTAGATGGCCACGCGAGCCTGCGTGATGCCGCGCGAGCGCGCGTCCTCGACCGCCTCCGGCCACGCCTGCATGGCCTGCTCGATCGACCGGTTCACGTTGCGGCGCTGGTGCACGTCGCAAATGTCGATGGCGAGCGAGCACCACTCGTCCTCGAGGGTCAGCGGCGGCGAGAACTCGGCGGCGATGCTTCGGGCCTTGGGCGTGTGCGCGAAGGTGAGGTAACTCACTCCGGGGGTGGGGCGGAAGGAGCGCAGCAGTTCCTTGAAGCAGGCCATCTGCGGCACGTAGCGCGGGCTGACGAAGGCGCCCAGCGAGATGCGCTTCAGGCCGGTCGCGGAAAGGGCCTCGATGAGTTCGACGCGCGCCGACAGCGGGATCTTCGGGTCGGCGATGCCGAAGCCCTCGCGCACGATCTCTTCGCTGTAGATGACGGTCGGCCAGTCCATGCAGTCGATTCGTTAATGTCTGACTATTATTCAGCGCCTCGCGTAAATAGGCAACTATTTAAAAAACCGCGGCCGGTGCAGGGTTGGCGTGGCTTATCAGGCGCCGATCACACCTTCGCGCGCCAGGCGGGCGAGCTCGGCATCGTCCAGCCCGAGCTCATCGCGCAGCACGCGGCGCGTGGACTGGCCCAGGTGCTCGCCGGGCCATCGCACCTGCGGGGGCATGTCGGCCATCCGGGGCAGGGGCGCGGGCATGCAGACTTGCCCACCCTCGGGCTGGGGCACGTCGATGAAGTTGCCGCGGGCGATGACCTGCGGGTGGGTCATGACGTCCCTGATGCTCTGGATCTTCACGGCCGGCACGTCGGCCGCCTGCAGCTGCGCGATCGCCTCGTCGGTGCTGCGCGCGGCCAGCCATTCGTTGATGGCGGCGTCCAGAACAGGGCGGTGCGTGACCCGGCCCTTGTTCTGGCGAAACTGTTCCGCGGCCGCCAGGTCCGGCCGGCCGACAGCCGTGATCAAGCGCTCGAACACGCGGTCACCGGTGCCGCTGATGAAGATCCACTCGCCGCTGCCCGTCCGATAGGCGCCGCCCGGCGCCACGTAGTCCGGCGTGTTGCCGGTTCGCTCAGTGACGCGGCCCTGGTGGCGGAAGCGCTGCGGCATGTCCTTCAGGAACGGGATCATGGTCTCGTAGAGTGCGAGATCGATCTCGTTGCCGCTCTCCCGCCTTTGGCGCAGCTGGCCCAGCAGTGCGGTGACGATGCCGAAGGCGCCCCACAGGCCGGCGTTGAAATCGCACAGCGGCAGGCCGGCCTGCTGGGGCGGCATGTCCGGCTCGCCCGTCACGTACACGAGCCCCGAGAAGGCCTGCGCATTGCGATCAAAGCCCGGCACGTCGCGCCACGGGCCGTCCTGCCCGTAGCCGCTGATGCGCGCGACGATGATGCCCGGCCTGCGTGCCCGCACCCAGTCCATGGTGATGCCCCAGCGCTCGAGCGTGCCCGGCCGGAAGTTCTCCACCAGCACGTCCGCGGACTCCAACAGGCGACCCAGGATCTCGCGGCCTTCGTCCGTTCGCACGTCCAGGGCGACCGAGCGCTTGTTGCGCCCCATGGCCGACCACCAGTAGCTGCTGTCGCCGCCGGGGGGGTATTCACCGAGCGTGCGCATCGGGTCGCCGATGTCAGGCAGCTCGAGCTTGATCACCTCGGCGCCGAAGTCCGCCAGCAGCGTGGCCGCGAACGGCGCGGAGATGAAGGTGCCGATCTCGATGGCACGGATTCCGTCGAGCGCGGCGGGAACAACGGGGGCGGGGGAAGGGGCATGCGGGGCGGATGTCATGGGGCAGCGGACGTGCTTTAATGTTTAACCATTTGATCATGGGAGCGCCGGCCAAGGCAAACCCGTCCACAGGAGGTGCCCTCGTCATGAGTCCGTCGGAAGCGCCACGTGGCCCGCAGCAGCCACGCCCCGCCGCAACCCTCGTCCTGGTGCGGCAAGGCCTGGCCGGGCTGGAAGTGCTCATGCTGCTGCGCCCCGAGCAGGGCGACCAGAACAGCGGTGCCTGGGTGTTCCCCGGCGGCCGCGTCGACCGCTGCGACCCGGCATGCCAACGCTGCGTGGCTGGGCTTGGCGACCCGGCCGCGAGTGCCGTGCTCGGCCTGCCGGGCGGAGGGATCGACTTCTACATCGCCGCCATCCGCGAGTGCTTCGAGGAAGCCGGTGTCCTGTTCGCGGCCGATGCGGCTGGGCAGATGCCCCCGCCCGACGGGCTCGCTTTCCTGCGCGAGCGGCTGCGCCGCGGCGACATCGACCTGGCTTCGCTCTGCGACGAGCAGCGCCTGAGCCTGGCCACCGATCGCCTGCACTACGTGGCCCACTGGGTGACGCCGGCCGGGATGCCCAAGCGCTTCGACACCCGCTTCTTCCTGGCACTGCTCCCCGCAGGGCAGCAGGCATCGCACGACGGCATCGAGACGCTGGAGCATCGCTGGTTCGCGCCGGCCGAGCTTCTGTCATCGGCTGGCACGCACAAGCTCCTGGCGGCGACCCAGGCCGTGCTGAAGCTGCTGGCCGGTTTCGATCGGGTGGAAGACCTCCTGCGCTGGGCCGAATCGCCGCGCGAGGTGAAGACAATCGAACGCCGCCGAAGCCGGAATGCCCAGGGACCCGTCGTGTTGATGCCGGACCATCCGGCCTGGGCTGAAGTCGGGCTGCTGGACCCGCTGGGCGAAGGCCATGCCTGCTGCGAGCTGCAGCCCGGCGCGCTGGTGCGCCTGTCCGCGCGCGTGCAGCGCCTGACGCATGCCGGTGGCAACGGCTATCTGGTGGGCGACGAGGTGCATGGCTGGGCGCTCATCGACCCACCGCCGCCGGCTGACCTGGCGCCGGTGCTCGAAGCCACCGCAGGCCGGCTGCCTAGAATGCTGGCCACCGGCAACACGGACTCGGCACGATCGGACATCCCGATCGGCCCCGAATGCCTGCTGCGGCCGGTGGGTGGCGGCTGGCTGCTGCAGCAAGAGCGATTGCTTTTCGCCGGTGGGCAGGACCCTGGCGGCCTCGGTCCCGTCGACGCGGACTGGGCGGCGCCGTCACATGGCTTTCTGTTTCCCCTGCGCTGATCGAACCTGAACGATGGATTCCACCACCCCCCGCGCGACGCGCTCCCCCAAAGCTTGCGCCGTCCCGGCCAAGCGACCCAAGGCAGCAGAAGTCGTGGCCGGCGAACTGCGTCGCCAGATCGTCACCGGCCGCCTCAAGCCTGGTGACAAGCTGCTGCCCGAAAGCGTGCTGCAGTCCGAGTTCGCCATCTCGCGGCCGACGATGCGCGAGGCCCTGCGCCTGCTCGAGTCGGAGTCGCTGATCAGTATCAGCCGCGGCAAGCACGGCGGGGCGCGCGTGAGCACCCTCGACCTCAGCGCCGTGTCCCGGCAGGTGGGCGTGTTCCTGCAGGTGGAGGGCACCACGCTGCCGGATGTGTGGGTCGCCCGCACCGTCATCGAGCCGCCGGCGGCAGGCCTGCTCGCCGCGCGGCGCGATCCCTCCGTGCTGGAGGAACTCGAAGCGAACATCGCGCAGGCGCGCGAGGCGGCGCTCACCGACCTGATTCGCTATGCGGACCTGAGCGCGGAGTTCTCGAACCTGATCACCCGGCATTGCGGCAACAAGACGCTGCACCTGCTCGCGTCGCTGCTCTTCGACATCATCCGACGCCAGCACGAACACGTCACCGAGCGTACGCGCGAGAAGGCCGGTGTCGACCGCCTGCGCCAGGAAAGCCTGCGCACCCGCGAGCAGGCCGTGCAGATGATGCGCGCAGGCCGGGTCGAGGAGGTGGAACGCTTCTGGAAGAGCCACCTGGAGCACATGCGCGACCTGGTGCTGGCCGTCTACGAGGGGCCCATGACGATCGACGTGCTGACCCGCGAGCCCGGCCGTCCGCGCGCCTTGTCGAAAGTCCGGCGCCAGGCCAGCAGCGATCGGAAGCGCTCGGCCGCCCAGGCACGCTAAGCCGGGGCGGCGGGCGGGTCAGCCAGCCGCGCACACGAGGGGCCGGCTCTCCTGGCGTGGCCGCGCCGGAGCGGTCCGGCGCGTTCAGCGCCAGGGTCGACCTGCAAGTTGGTGGTGCTTGGATCGGCGTGTCGCAGTCCAGCCGCCGCTCGCCATAAGCCATTTGAGGATTGAACACGACCCAAATGAAAGAGGGTTGGCCGCACTTTTCGTTGCAGCAAACCCTTGCCAAATTTGGCTCCCCGACCTGGGCTCGAACCAGGGATCGCAGAACATATATCCGCGAGTTGGAGATAGCGTTGGAGACGCACAATCTTGACCTGCCCAAGCGATCAGCACCGCATCAGGCTGATCTCGCGCCAAGTCCAACCTATGGCGCCCGCGCCCGCGCCAGTGGCAGGCCTGGCACGTCCATTTGCAAGCGCAGAATGCTGCCGCTGACCGACTCGGTGAAATACAGAACGGCGCGCCCATCCCCCCCAAAGGCCATATTCGTCAGGGATGCGCCGGCCGGGCTGCGGAGGACCTCGACCGGTTCGCCATGGAGCGCTAGCACCCAGCAGCAGCCAAGCCCTGGGTTAGCCACGAGGACGCGTCCCGCGGTATCCACGGCCAGCCCATCGGGGCCGCTCGGACCGAACGAGGTGAAGAACGCGCTCACCTTGGAGACGCTGCCGTCCTGCAGCAACGGCACGCGCCAGACCTGGTTGCCCCGCGTCACCGCCAAGTACAGCACCCGTTCGTCCGGCGAGAGCGCCACGCCGTTCGGACTGGGCACGTTCCCCAGCAGGAGGTCCAGTCTTCCGTCGGGACACAGGCGATACAGCCGGCCGGTGGGGTCGTGCAGTCCGGTCTGGCCTTGGTCGGTGAAATAGAGGTTTCCGCGCGAGTCGAACACGAGGTCGTTGACCCCCTTGAAGCGTTCGCTGTTGCGGCGTTCGAGGTACGGGCGCACCTGCCCGCTTGAAACCTCCACCACCATCAGGCCGTTCTTGTAATCCGTGACCAGCAACTCCCGCTCGTTCATGAACTTCATGCCATTGGGTTCGCCGTCCCACTCCGCCACAAGGTCCCAGCGGCCCCGTGGGTCGATGCGGAATACGCGGCCGAAGGGGATGTCCGTGACGAACAGATTGCCCGCGTCATCAAACACCGGGCCTTCCAAGAACGAGTCGGCGAGGCGTCCACCCTGGTTCACGTCAGCCCACGAGCTGCGCACCCCGGTTCGCCGCAGAGCCTTCGGCATGGTGGTAAACGGTTCGAGCTCTCGAAAGGCGGGCGGATAGTGCAGGAACATGGCGTGAAGCTGGATGGTTGGGGGCGCAGGCGCGCGCTTGTTGGCGGGCTACTCCGCCTTGAGGTTCAGGTCGCGCGCGAGTCGGGTGTAGCCGCGCGTATCGGCCTGTAGCATCGCGCCGAAAGCCGCGCCGCAGGTGTTGCGGCTGTCCATGCCAAGGCTGGTTAGTCTGGCGGCGGTGCCGGGCGCTGCGGCAAACTGCGCTGCCACCTTCTCCAGCGCCTGCAGAACGGCGGGGGGCGTGCCGGCGGGTGCTAGCAGCCCGTACCAGGCGTCGGCGGAATAACCCCTGACGTCCGACTCTTCGAAGGTCGGGACATGAGGCAAGAGAGGCGAACGGCGCGGTGTGGCGCTGCGCGACGCCGAACTCGCGTCGCAACAGCCCGTGCCTGTCGAGTGGCGGGCCAAGCGCGAACGCGTCAGCGCCGTGCCGGATCTCGCATCATTCCTTCTTGATGTCGGCCGACTTCACTGTGGCCGCCCACTTCGCGGACTCGGTGTCGAGATATTTGCGGAACTCGTCCGGTGTGGAGGCGACGACCCGCGAGCCGAGGTTGTCGAACTTGGCCTTGACTTCAGGGATGGCGAGCACCTCCTTGACGGCACCTTGCAAGCGGCTCACCACGCTGGCGGGCGTCCCGCTGGGCACGAACATGCCGTTCCATTCGTACGTCTCATAGCCTTTGACGGCACTCTCCGCGATGGTCGGAACGTGAGGGAAATTGGCGTTTCGCTGGCCCGACGTGATCGCGAGCGGCTTGACCAGCCCATTGCTCACGTGTCCGGTCAGGGCCGGCAAGTTGCCGAAGCCAAGATCGACTTCACCGCTGACGATGGCCATCAGGCCTGGGCCCCCGCTCTTGTAAGGAACGTGCAGCATCTTGATGCCGGCACCCTGGTTGAACAGCTCGGCGCCCATGTACTGAACCGTACCTTGGCCGCCGGAGCTGAATGTCAGCTTGCCCGGTTTTTCCTTGGCGGCCTTGATAAGGTCCTGGATGCTGTTGTACGGCGAGGACTTGGGCACCACCAGCAGCATGGGCGTGACCGCCACCAGGCTCACGGGAGTAAGGTCTTTCTGCGGATCGAATGGCATTTTCTGGAGATGCGGATTGATCGACAGCGGCGTGGCGTCGTACAAAACCGTATAGCCATCCGGGGTGGCTTGCGCCACCGAGCTTGCGCCGATGATGCCGCTCGCGCCCGCCTTGTTCACGACCACGACCGAGGTGTTCAACTTGGGGCCCAGGTGCTGCGCAATCAAGCGGGCCAGAGCGTCGGCCGTTCCCCCGGGTGCGTAAGGCACCACCAGGCTGATGGGCTTGTCCGGCCATGCGGCCGCGGCCGGCGTCGCCGCAAGTCCTGCCGAAATGGCTACGGCTGCCATGAGCGCGTTGAGTGATCGACGTTTCATGAAGTCTCCTTCTGATGGTTGCGTGAAAGGGGTCAGACAGTTGCGACAGGCGTCACCGGCGATCCCACGGCGCCAGGCAGGCGCAGGGGCGGAGCGGTGAGCAGGAAGCGGTGGCGGCGGTGGCCGCGGAGCCAATGCGCCAGCTCCGTCAGGTACCAGAGCTCTCCGAGCGGGATGCCGTTCTTGAAAAGACAGTGTTCGTGCAGGGGCAGTCGTGGCCGCTTGATACCCGAATGAGATCGCAGGGATGGCACCACCAGTTCCACCGCCGGGTTATCCGCGATGAGGCCGGCCAGGCGCACGTCGACGATCCACTTGAGCAGCTGCGCGTCGTTGCCGTCGAGCCCGCTGCCGGTCTCGTGCAAGTGGGTCACGTCAGGCTGGCGATTCATCGCCAGCAGCGTGTCCGCGAAACCGGTATGCAAGCACACCAGGTCGCCGCTCTCCACCTCGATGCCGTCGGCTTCCAAGATGCGCATCAACAGGTCGTATCCGACCGCCTTTCGGCGTCGACCGATGTGATACGCGAGGTCGATCAGCACCGCGCGGCCTTGCACGCCGTGTCGGGCGATGTGCTCGATGCCCAGGGCGCTCGCCTGCGGCTCCGGGTATTGCGCGAAGGTGCCTGCGGCCGATGCGTCACCGTGGGATGGACTGATGTCCGTACCCGCGCGGAAACCGTTATAGAACACCATCTCCGCGACGCCGTCGCCATCCGCGTCGAAGCGGCTGCCCACGTGGGCGAGGCTGTCCCACTGGGTCGAGTACTGCAGGCTCATGAGAACGACGTCGTCGTTCACGACATCGGTGAGATCCGGGTCCTCAGAGTCATAGCTCCAGCAGAAACCCTGCTGGCCCGCACTCTTGCCGTCACGGATCACGGCGAAGCGTCGTGGCGCGATCCGCCGCCCGTTCAAGGACTGACCTCCGGGAACATCGAGTGGCAGGCTCAGGCAGAAGGTGCGGCCCTCACGCACCTCCGTCACCCCCTGGAGCACCTTCCCGGGTGTGACGAGATTGAGTCGGCCCAACTGGTCGTCGGGGCCGAACTCACCCCAGTGCGCGCCTTCGGGTGCCTGTTTCCAGCGGTTGGACATGACCGTTTGCCTCAGGCCGCGTGCGGCTGCAGGACTTCCACCACGTTGCGCGCCGCGCCCACGCCCATGTTCACGTAGGCGTCGCTCGTGACGCCGCCCACGTGAGGCGAAAGCACGATGTTGGGCTCGCCCTGGAACGGGTGCGGGACCTTCATGGGCTCGACGGCGAAGCTGTCGAGCCCCGCTGCCGCGACCTGTCCAGAGCGCACAGCGTCCACGAGGGCCGGCTCGTCCACCAAGCCGCCTCGGGCGGTGTTCACCAGCAGGACCCCCCGTTTGCAGGCGGCGAGCGTCTTCGCGTTCACGAAGCCGCGGTTCTCGGCCGTCAGGGGGCAGTGCAGGGAAATGGCATCCGCTTCCCGCCAGAGCGTGTCCAGGTCGACCTGCCGCACGTAGTTAGGAAGCTGTGTGGCATAGGGATCATGGCCCAGCACCGTCATGCCCATCGCGTCGCACATGCGCGCGAAGCGCTGGCCGATGGCGCCCAGGCCCACCAGTCCCACCGTGCGGCCATGCAGTTCGATGCTCTTGTGCGTGGCTTTGTCCCAGTGGCCGGCGTGCATGCGCTCGTTCAGTGTGGTGACCGACTTGGCGCAGGCCAGCAACAGGGCCAGAGCCTGCTCGGCCACCGCGGCGGCATTGGCGCCGACGGCTGCACGCACTTCGATCCCGCGGGCGTTCGCGGCGGCCTTGTCGATCGTGTCGGTACCGCTGCCGTGCTTCGAGATCACGCGCAGTGACGGCGCGGCGTCCATCACTTGGGCGCCGACGCTGCCGTAGCGCACGATGATCGCGACAGGATCATTCCGACGGCACAGTTCCACCAGGCTTTCGGTGGTGGGGGTCTTGCCAGCGTAGACGATCTCGAAGTCTGCGAGCAGCGCGAGCGCCTGCGGCGCGAGGTCGGCGCCGGTGACGATGATGATGGGGCGCGTGCTCACAGGCTCTCCCCCTCCTTGAGCACGCCGGCAGCGCGCAGCGCGGCACCCAGCCAGGATGCGCTGGTGTTGCCTTGCTTGATCTGGGCAATGCGCTTGGCCTCGTCTTCCACCTTCTTGCGGGCCAGCGGGAGGAGCGAGCCGAGGTTTTCACGCTCGACCACGACGATGCCGTCGGCATCAGCCAGCACGAAGTCGCCGGCGTTCACGGTGACGCCACCACAGCTGATCGGGTGGCCGATGCGACCGCCGATGTTCTTGGTCGGGCCGTTCGGGTTGGTGCCCACCGAGAACACCGGAAAGTCCATCTCATCGATTTCGAGGCTGTCGCGAACTGCGGCATCGACGATCACACCTGCGATTCCCAGCTGCTTGCAGGCGGTCATCATGATGGTGCCCATGAGGGCCGAGGTCTGGTCTGCCTTGCCGTCGATCACCAGGACGTCGCCCGGTTTGGCCAGCGCGATGGCGGCATGGATCATCAGGTTGTCGCCGGGTCGCACTTCGACGGTGAGCGCCGGACCCGCCACCGCCATGCGCGGGCGCAGCGCTCTGATGCGGCCGTGCATGGTGCCGCGGCGGCCAGCCACATCGGCGAGGATGGCCGCCTGGAAGCCGGCGGCCTCTTGCACGAGTTCGGGGGAGATGCGCTGGAACGCGCGGTTGATGTCTTGGGTCATGGTGGGCTCTTTGAATGAAGGTTGGGTGGGGTGGCCGCGGTGTCACTCGGCCTTGATGTGTGCGTCTCGGATGACCTTGGCCCAGGTGGCCGAGTCGGCCTTCTGAACCTTGTCCAGGTGTTGCGGCGTGCCGCCGACCAGCGTCACGCCCAGCTTGTCGGCCAATTCAACGACTGCGGGTTCGCGCAGGGCCTTGTTAATTTCGGCGTTGAGGCGCTGCACCAGCGGCGCGGGGCTGTGCGCGGGTAGGTACACGGCCTGCCACTGCTCGACGACGAAATTGCTCTGGCCGGCTTCGGCCATCGTGGGGACATCCGGGATGGCCTTCAGCCGCGCGGCCGAGGTCACGGCCAGTGCGCGCAGCCTGCCGCTTTGCACATGGGGCAGGGCCGCCGCGGCGGGAGCGAACATGAACTGCACCTGGCCACCGAGCGTGTCCTGCAACGCCGGGGTGTCTCCCTTGTATGGGACGTGGATGAACTTCAGCCCATTGCGCTGAGCCAGCAACTCGGCCTGCATCTGCAGGATGGTCCCGTTGCCGCCCGAGGCGTAGGCCATTTGGCCAGGCTGGGCCTTGGCGGCGGCGATCACGTCAGCCACCGACTTGAACGGCTGCGAGGCGGCAACCACCAGCACGTGCGGGATCGTGCCGACGAGCGCGACCGGCTCCAGATCACGTAGGGGGTCATAGGGCAGCTTGGCCATCAGGTGCGGGGCGATCGCTTGCGGCCCGATGGAGGTGCCCAGGACCGTGAAACCATCGGGTGCGGCCTTGGCCACGTAGGCGCCGCCGATGGTGCCAGTGGCTCCAGCCTTGTTTTCTACGATGACGTTGGTGCCCAGCGAGGTGCCGATGCGCTGGGCCAGGGCGCGGCCGAGCACGTCGGTGGTGCCGCCGGCGGGATAGGGCACCACCCAGCTGACGGTGCGGCCGGCCGGCCAATCGGTAGCGATACCCTGGGCCAGGGCGGCGGGCGCCAGCAGGGCGGCAGCCAGGCCGGCCAGCAAGCGGCGGCGGCGGGGAACGGTCGTGAATCGGATCATGAGTTCAGTCTTGAGGTAATGGCTCGAAGCCGTAGAGACGTTGAGGGTTGTCAACCAGCACGGCGGCCAGCGTCGCGGCGTCGCCGGCCCACTGCGCGAGCCGCTCCACCTGCCGCGCGTCGTCCGGCAGGGGCTGGTGGCCGGCCGAGGCCGTGGCATGCGGCCAGTCGCTGCCCCAGACGACGCGATTGGGGGCGGCCCCGATGAAGCTGCGCGCCAGCGCGTCGAGCGCGGGGTCTTCGACCGAGCGCAGTGGGCTCACCAAGTAGCCGCCGGACAACTTGATCCAGGCGCGGCCGGCAGACAGGAGGTCCAGCACGAGCCTATGTGCCGGGTGGCTATGGGGCTGCTCGGGCCCGAGGCGTGCGAAGTGATCGAAGACGAGTTCGACCGGAAGGCTCCTGAGCAGAGTGGAAAGCTGCGCCAGTTGCGCAACAGGCATCAGCAGCTGCAAGTGCCAACCCCTGGGCGCGATGCGGTCCGCGATGCGGGCGATCGCCTGCGTAGACAGCGCTCGACTCAGCGAGAGATTGATGCGCACCCCGCGCACGCCCGCGGCATGGAGCCGCGCGAGTTCGGCATCGCTCTCGCTGCCGTCGATCACGGCCACGCCCCGGCCATGCACACCCAGCAGGGCCAAACCGTCGAGCATCGGAGCGTTGTCGGTGCCGTAGGTCGAAGGCGTCACCAGGACCGCGCGCTTGGTGCCCATGCGGGCCTGCACGGAAAGGTAGTCGGCGATCGACGCATCCGGCGGCTGCAAGATCGCACCGGGCACCGCCGGGTAGCGGCTGTCGTAGACGTGGATGTGGCAGTCGCAGGCGCCCGAAGGCAATGGGACGCCCGCCGGATCGACACCGGCAGAGAACGGGAAGTCCATGGCGGGCTCGGGCGGTACCGACTTCAGTCGATCTTGGCGCCGCTTTCCTTGACCACCTTGCCCCACTTGACGATGTCGTCGCGGATCAGTTTGGCGAATTGCTCGGGCGTGCCAGGCGTGATCTCCAGACCCTGGCTCTCGAGCTTGGTGCGCAGGTCGTCGGCGCGCAAAGTCTTGTTCAGCTCGGCGTTCAGCTGCTTCGTGATTTCCGCCGGGAGGCGCGCTGGGCCCAACAAGCCGAACCAGGTCACGGCTTCGAAATCCTTGTAGCCGGATTCGGCGATCGTCGGCACCTGGGGCAGATCGTCGCTGCGCTTGGCCGAGGTCACGGCAAGCGGACGCACCTTGCCGTTCTTGATATAGCCGAGCAGTGTCGTGACCGAAGAGACATAGATCTCTACATTCCCACCAATGACGTCGTTCAAGCCCTGCGATGCACCCTTGTAGGGGATGTGCGTGAGCTTGACATTGGACTCGCGCTGGAACAGCTCGGTGGCCAGGTGCGCCACCGTTCCATTGCCGGACGTCGCGTAATTGATGGATCCGGGCTTGGCCTTCGCGGCGGCAACGACATCGGCCAGGGTGCGGAAGGGCGAGTTGGCTGCGACCACCACGAGCAAGGGCGAACTGCCGATCAGCGCCACCGGCGTGAGGTCCTTCACCGGGTCATAGGGCAGCTTGCTGTACAGGGACGGGTTGATGGCCAAGTTACTGGTCTGGCCCAGCACCAGGTTGTATCCGTCGGCCGGCGACTTGGCGATGTTCTCGATTCCCAGGTTGCCGCCGGAGCCCGGTTTGTTCTCGATCACGAAGTTCCACTTGGTCAAGCCGGTGGTCTTGTTCGCAACCTCGCGCGCAATGATGTCAGTGCCTCCTCCAGCGGGAAATGGCACGACCAGTCGGATCGGCCGGGCAGGCCAGGCTTGGGAAAACGCCGTCATCGGCAGCGGTGCCAAGAGGGCGGACGCAGCAAAGGTGCGCCGGGTCAGCACAGGGCTATGCATGGGGTTGTCTCCAGTTGATAAGTGCCGGGCCGTTGCCCGTGAGCGGGACTTTAGAGGCGCCTTCCACACAGTACAATTGAGCTTCGCACAGTGAAAGACGTTTCATGGCACGCAAATCCACGATTTCCGCAAGGCGAGCTGCCTCCCCGGATGACGGTTCGCCCACCCACGGGAGCGTCACCGCGGTGACCCGCGCATTGCAGGTGCTGGAGGCGTTCCGGATTGGCGAGCGCCATCTGTCACTCGCGGAACTGAGTCGGCGCACGGGGCTGCACAACACAACCGTGTTGCGGCTAGCCCGAACCTTGGCTCTCTCCGGCTACATGGTCCAGCGCGAGGAAGGCGAGTGGCGACTCGGCCCGGCGGCCGGCTGGCTAGGTGCCCGTTACCAAGCCGGGTTCGATATCAACAATGTCGTGGAGCCGACTTTGCGGGAACTGTCTCGCATCACGCAGGAAAGCGCATCGTTCTACGTACGCGAAGGGGATGAGCGCGCCTGCATCTCACGGGTGGAGGGTCCGCAATCCGTGCGGCACCACGTCCGAATCGGCATGCGGCTGCCGCTGCAACTCGGCGCCCCGGGTCGGGTGATCCTCGCCTTCTCAGGGGAGCCCGGGAGAATCTATGAAGAAATCCGCCGGCGCGGCTTTCATGTCTCCATGGGCGAACGCGAGGCAGAAGTGTCCAGCGTCGCGGCGCCGGTCTTCGGCCTGAACTGGCGGCTGCTCGGGTCCATGTGCATTTCCGGTCCGACCTCAAGACTGACAAAGGGACGCCTGGAAGCGCATGCGCAAAAGGTCATCGATGCCGCGAACCGGCTGTCCTATGCCCTGGCCGGATCCGCATCGGAAGACACGCCCAAGGTGGTCTCCACCTGGCATCCCTAAGGCGCATCAGCATCAGAAGCTGCAACTGCAACCTGCCAGCTCCCGGTGCCTTCGGAAAGCGAAGCCCGGATCGGCCATCTTGCTTGGCAGGCGCGGCACTTGGGGGCCAGTCAGCGCCGCGCAGCCGCTCATGCTGGAGTGGCCACAGCATGGCTATATGGCCAGGCCCATAGCGGCCGGCAAAGAAAAAGGACCTAGACCCGGGGGGCCTAAGTCCTTGCGAGGATGACGAAATTTTGGCTCCCCGACCTGGGCTCGAACCAGGGACCTACGGATTAACAGTCCGGCGCTCTACCGACTGAGCTATCGGGGAACAAGCCTCAAATTATAGGTCGGATTTTTCGCGTTTCCAGCTGAGGTCACTTCGACGTCGAAGATTTTTTTGAGGCTCAGTCGAAGGCGGGCGATTCGACCCCCAGCACCTTGTGCAGGCGGGTCGAGGTAGTCGTGTACTGCAGCGGGATCTTGTCCTTGTCCGGGAAGATGATCGCGGCCGCGCCGAAGGCGGCGAGGGCGCATTCGTGGAAGCCCGAGAGGATCAGCTTCTTCTTGCCCGGGTAGGTGTTGATGTCGCCCACGGCGAAGATGCCCGGCACGCTGGTCGAGAACTTTTCCGTGTCCACCACGAGCTGCTTGCGCTCGATGTCCAGGCCCCATTCGGCGATGGGACCCAGCTTGGGCGAGAGGCCGAAGAAGACCAGCAGCATGTCCAGGGGCACCGCGCGCGTGACGCCGTCGGGCCCTGCGACCTTGAGCGCCTTGAGCCGTCCGTCGGCTTCTTCGTAACCCACGGCCTGCCCCACCAGGAACTGCATTTCGCCGGCTTCGCACAGGTGCTTCATCTTGGCCACCGAAGCGGGCGCAGCCTGGAAGCCGTCGCGGCGATGCATCAGGATGACGCTGCGCGCCAGCTTGGGCCCCTCCGCCGCGAAGTGCAGCGTCCAGTCAAGCGCCGAGTCGCCGCCGCCGATGATCACGAGGTCCTTGTCGGCGAAGTCGGCGGGGTTCTGCACCCGATAGAACAGTTGCGAGCCTGCGAACTTCTCGACGCCACCCAACTTCAGTGCGCGCGGCTGGAAGGCGCCGACGCCGGCGGCGATGAAGACGGTGCGCGCGATAAAGCGCGTGCCCTTGCTGGTCTCGACATAGAAGCGGCCGTCGTCCTGTCGCTCGACGACGGTGACTTCCTCGCCCAGGTGGAAGGTCGCGCCGAAGGGCTCGATCTGCTTGAGCAGGTTCTCGGTGAGCTCGCGGCCGGTGCACACCGGCACTGCCGGGATGTCGTAGATCGGTTTGTCGGGGTAGAGCTCGATGCATTGGCCGCCGGGGTGCGGCAGCGCATCGATGACGTGCGCCTTGATCTCCAGCAGGCCGAGCTCGAACACCTGGAACAGCCCGACGGGACCAGCGCCGATGATCACGGCATCCGTCTCGACGGGAGCGTGTTCGGTGTCCGCGGTGCGCAGCACCTCGGTGAGTACAGCGGAATTCACAGGGCCCCTCGGGCGAAACGATCGCGGGGCTTCAGCGAACCAGCTCGGAGATTTTCCCCGTCTTGTCTTTCCACTCGTCGGCATCCGGCAGTGCCGGCTTGCGCTTGGTGATGCTTTTCCAGTTAGGGTCGCGCGAGAGGTCGGCGTTGAGCTTGATGAAGGCGACCTGGTCGCCCGGCAGGTCTTCCTCGGCGTAGATCGCGTTGACCGGGCACTCGGGGATGCAGACCGCGCAGTCGATGCATTCGTCCGGGTCGATCACCAGCATGTTGGGACCTTCGCGGAAGCAGTCCACGGGACAGACATCGACGCAGTCGGTGTACTTGCAGCGGATACAGGATTCGGAGACGACGTGGGTCATAGCAGGTCTGTTGCCGGGGAAACCGGTGATTTTAGCGAGCGCACCCTGGCCAGGGCACGCGCCGGGCGCGCTGCCGAGGCAGCCATCCGGCAGGCGCGGGCGAACGGAGGGTCAGCGGACGAGCACCGCGCCCGCGGTTTTATGGCTGGCGGTGTCCACCAGCACCAGCGAACCCAGCAGGCGCGATTGCGCGTACGGCTGCGTGGCCAACGGCTCCTGCAGGGCCAGCTCGACATGGCCGATGGCGTTGGGCTCGAGCTGGGTGGCGTCGGCCTCGGCAAGCGTGTGGATGTCCACGCGGTGCACCACGCGCTTGATGCGGGCTTTGACCCAGCGGTGGCCGTGCAGGGCCCAGTACACGCGGCCCGGCACCAGCGGCTCGTCATCCAGCCAGGCCACGGTGGCCGAGATCTCGCGGCTGGGCTCGGCCGCATCGGGGGCCAGCAGCCAGTCGCCGCGGGAGACATCCACTTCACGGTCCAGCACCAGGCCGGCGCTATGGCCCGCCTGCACGTCCTGCGGGTGGCGCACGTGGTTCAGCACCTGCGCGATGACCGCGGTCTGGCCGCTGGGCCCCACGGTGACGGTCTGCCCCGGGCGAGCCAGGCCAGCCGCGACGCGGCCCCAGAACACGCGGCGGCCGCGGGCGGTGTCGGCCGAGTCGTGGAATTTCTCGACCCACTGCACCGGCAGCGCGAACGCGGCTTCGGTGGCGGCCGGGGTGATGTCCAGCGTCTCGAGCAGCTGCAGCAGGGAAGGACCTGCGTAGCCGCACCAGCCCGGCTGGGGCGAGACGACGTTGAGCCCCTTCAGCGCGGAGATCGGGATGGCGGCCCGAATCGAAACGCCGGCGGCTTGGGTGAACCGTTCCAGCGCGCCGCGAATGTGCTCGAAGGCCAGGGCCGCGTCGTCGACAGCGTCGAGCTTGTTGATGGCGAATACGATGGACGGCACACGCAGCAGGTTGACCAGCAGGGTGTGGCGCCGGGTCTGAGGCAGCAGCTCGAGCTGGGGGCTGCGCCAGTCGAGTTTGGTCGCGTCGACCAGCACCACGGCGGCGTCGGCACTGGAGGCGGCCGTCACCATGTTGCGGGTGTACTGCTCGTGGCCGGGCGCGTCGCCGATGATGAACTTGCGCGCGGGCGTGGCGAAGTAGCGGTAGGCCACGTCGATGGTGATGCCCTGTTCGCGCTCGGCCGAGAGGCCGTCGGTGAAGAGCGCCAGGTCGGTTTCGCCGGCGCGCGAGACGCTGGCCAGCTGGTCTTGCAGCACGGCGCGGCTGTCCACCAGCAGGCGGCCGATCAGCGTGCTCTTGCCATCGTCCACGCTGCCGCAGGTGATGAAGCGAAGGGCGGTGGCGTGGTCGCCGTGGGCGCTGGCCAAGGGCGCGCGCAACGGGGCGACGGCTTGCATCGTGGTCGTCGTCATCAGAAGTAACCGTCCTTCTTGCGTTTTTCCATGGAGGCTTCGGACGTCTTGTCGTCCATGCGCGTGGCGCCGCGCTCGCTCACGTCGACGGTGAGGGTTTCCAGCACCACCTCGGCCGCGTTGGCCGCGGGGCTGTCCACCGGGCAGGTGCAGGTGATGTCGCCCACGGTGCGAAAGCGGACGGTGCGGGTCTGCACGGTTTCGCCTTCACGCGGCGGTGTGAGTTCGGTCACCGGCACCAGCAGGCCCTTGCGCTCGACCACCTGGCGCTGGTGCGCGTAGTAGATCGAGGGCAGGGCGATGGCCTCGCGCTCGATGTACTGCCACACGTCCAGCTCGGTCCAGTTGGAGATGGGGAACACGCGGAAGTGTTCGCCTGGCTGCAGGCGCGTGTTGAACAGCGTCCACAGCTCGGGCCGCTGGGCTTTGGGCTGCCACTGGCCGAAGCTGTCGCGGTGCGAAAAGATGCGTTCCTTGGCGCGGGCCTTTTCCTCGTCGCGCCGGGCGCCACCGATCAGCGCATCGAAGCGGAATTCCTCGATGGCCTCCAGCAGCGTGACCGACTGGTGCACGTTGCGCGACTCACCCGGATGGGCCAGGCGCACGGTGCCGCGCTTCATCGAATCCTCGACGCTGCGCACGATCAGCTCGGCCCCCAGTTCGCGCGCGCGCAGGTCGCGGAACTCGGTCACCTCGCGGAAGTTGTGCCCGGTGTCGATCATCAGCAGCGGATACGGAATGCGGCCGCGGCCGAAGGCCTTTTCGGCGCATCGCAGCAGCACGAGCGAGTCCTTGCCGCCGGAAAACAGCAGGGTCGGGCGCTCGAAGGCGGCGGCGACTTCGCGCAGCACGAAGATCGCCTCTTCTTCCAGGGCGTCCAGGTGCTGCGTGCTGACCGGGGCCAGCAGCTGGGGGGCGGTGCGTGCGTTCATGCGGGGTTCCGTTCTGGGGCAGGCTCGTTGTTCTTGACGTGCAGGCCGCATTCCTTGGCGGCTTCGTCTTCCCACCACCAGCGGCCGGCGCGGAAGTCCTCGCCCAGGCTGATGGCCCGGGTGCAGGGCGCGCAGCCGATGCTGGGGTAGAACTGGTCGTGCAGCGCGTTGTAGTCCACGCCACGGGTGGCGATGTAGTGCCACACGTCGCCCCAGGTCCAGTCGGCCAGGGGGTTGAACTTCAGGCGCGCTTCGCTGGTGTCGACCAGGGGCACCTCGGCCCGGGCGCTCGATTGCTCGCGGCGCAGCCCGGTGATCCAGGCGGACTGTCCCTGCAGGGCGCGGGACAGCGGTTCGAGCTTGCGGATGTGGCAGCAGGCCTTGCGCAGCTCGATGCTGCGGTACATGGCGTCCTTGCCTTCGCGTGCGACGAACTGCACCGTGGCCTCGGCCTGCGGCTGGTACACCTCCACCGGCGCGCGAGAGGTGGTGCGGGTGCGTTCCAGCAATTGAAGCGTTTCCGGATGCAGCATTCCGGTGTCGAGCACGAACACGGGGATGTCCAGCTCCAGGGCGTTGATCAGGTGGGTGATCACCACGTCTTCGGCGCCCAGGCTGGACGCCTGCTTGAGCGGCGAATGCCCGGTCGCGGCGCGGCGCAGCAGTGCCTGGGTCTCGGCCAACTTGGCATCGAATCCCGCGGAGGGTCGGGCGTGCAGGTCGATCGCTCCCATCAGGCGGCCTCGCGGAACGGGGGCTGCGGCTTCACGGCGTCGCCTTGGTAATAGGCGGGGTAACGCTCGAACTGGCGAAGGGCGTGCGCCACGTCCTGGTCGGCGCGCAGCACGGCGCTGGAAAAGCCCGTGCGCTGCAACTGCACCAGCTGGTCGATCAGCACATCGCCGGTGGCGCGGATCTCGCCCGTGAAACCGCGGCGACGGCGCAGCAGGAAGGCCTGGCTGAAGGCGCGGCCGTCGCTGAACTTGGGGAAGTGCAGGTCGATGCGCTCGACGCCTTCGAGCGACAGCGCGAGCGGATCGGCATCGTTGGGCACGGTCAGCACGCGCGGCTCCTCGCCAGGCTGGTGGCCGTCGGCCTCGATCAGGTTCAGGGTCAGCTGCATCACGCCACCTCCTTGGCGGCCAGGCGGGCGCCGTTGGCGGCGGCCTTGAAAGGGTCCGGGCCGACGCGGCGCAGGGTTTCGATGAAGGACTCGGCCTTGTCGCCATGGCTGCGGCGCTCACGGCGGTAGGTGTCGAGCACGGCCTCGATCACCTCGGGCACTTCGGCGGCCGAGAACGAGGGGCCGACCACCTTGCCGGCGGCCGGGTCGCCCGAGAGCAGCGAACCGTCCGAGCCGCCGAGCGTGACCTGGTACCACTCCTTGCCGTCCTTGTCGACGCCGAGGATGCCGATGTGGCCGCTGTGGTGATGGCCGCAGGAGTTGATGCAGCCGCTGATGTGCAGGTCGATCTCGCCGATGTCGTGCAGCTCGTCGAGGTCTTGGTAGCGCTGGGTGATGGCTTCGGCAATGGGCAGCGAGCGCGCGTTGGCCAGCGCGCAGAAGTCGCCGCCGGGGCAGGCGATCATGTCCGTGAGCAGGCCGATGTTGGCCTTGGCCAGGCCGGCCTTGCGGGCGGCCTGCCACAGGGCAGGCAGCTCCTCGGCACGCACCCACGGCAGCAGCAGGTTCTGGTCGTGCGTCACGCGGGCTTCGCCAGCCGAGAATCGCTCGGCCAGGTCGGCGGCGATGTCGAGCTGCTCGCCGGTGGCGTCGCCGGGCGCCTGTCCCAGCCGCTTGAACGACAGCGTCACCGCGCGCAGCTGCGGGTCCTGGTGGGCGCCCACGTTGGTCTGCAGCCAGCGCTGGTAGGCCGGGTCGAGGTCGATCTGGTCGGACTCGGGGTGCAGCTTCGCGGGAGCCGCCGACAGGCGAGGGGGCACGAAGCACGCGCTGACGCGGTCCAGCTCGGCTTGCGTGATGGTGTGGGGCGCGCCGTCGGCCTCGACGATTGATGCGTACTCGGCCTCCACCTCGTCGATGTAGCGCTGGCCCTCGGCCTTCACCAGGATCTTGATCCGCGCCTTGTACATGTTGTCGCGGCGGCCCCAGCGGTTGTAGACGCGCACCACGGCCTCGAGGTAGTTGAGCACCTGGTCCCAAGGTAGGAACTCGCGGATCACCGTGGCCGTGACCGGGGTGCGGCCCATGCCGCCACCCACCAGCACGCGGAAGCCCAGCTCACCGCCCGGGTTCTTCACCAGGTGCAGGCCGACGTCGTGCCAGAAGGTGGCCGCGCGGTCCTCGGCGGCGCCGGAGACCGCGATCTTGAACTTGCGCGGCAGGAAGGCGAACTCGGGATGCAGCGTGCTCCACTGGCGCAGGATCTCGCAGAAGGGGCGCGGATCGGCGATCTCGTCGGGCGCGACACCGGCGGTGGCGTCGGTGGTGATGTTGCGAATGCAGTTGCCGCTGGTCTGGATGCCGTGCATGTCCACGCTGGCCAGCAGCTCCATCACGTCCGCGCTCTTGGCGAGCGGAATCCAGTTGAACTGCACGTTTTGCCGCGTCGTGAAGTGGCCGTAGCCCGCCGTGAGGCGCGAGTGGGCAAAGCCGCCGCCGGGCAGCGGCACCGGGCCCAGCGCGTCCTGCTTGGCGCGGGCGTCGGCAAAGATGTCCGCGGTCGGTTGGTCGTATTCACGCGCGATGCGGGCCAGCACGCGAAGCTGGGCGCTGGAGATCTCGCCGTAGGGCACGGCGATGCGCAGCATGGGCGCGTAGCGCTGGATGTACCAGCCGTTCTGCAGCCGCAGCGGTCGGAACTCGTCTTCGCCAAGCTCGCCGCGCAAGTTGCGCTCGAGCTGGTCACGGTACTGGGCGGCGCGGGCGCGCACGAATTGCCGATCGAACTCTGTGTACTGGTACATGGCGCGCGACTCTAGTCAGGCGTCATATGGATCCAAACGATTTTTTCGTGCTCGTCTTATTCGGATATGCATATGCGCGAGAACCGGCGCGGGCTCGCGGGCTGAAGTTCGCGGCATCTGGATATGGCCACCGGTCTTGCTCATCCATTGAACGGTCGAAGTTCTGGCTGGACAGCCCACGACCCTCCGCTTAGTATCTTCGGCCTACAAATAAGCCAACCCGCCTAGACGGCTCCTCCGGCCGCAGGCGGCACGGCTTGCCAGGGAGGCCACCTTTGATCCGTCACGACGCTGTCCGCGCGCTCGCTCTTGCATGCCCGTCAACCTCGAGTTCGCAGGTCCATCCGCACGCGCCCCGCCTGCGTCGCCTGGCCCGGTTCTTCACCGCCTTCTTCATCGCCCAGACCCTGCTGTCGGCCGCGCCGGGCTATGCGCAGCTGGCCGCCTCCACTTCCGCGCCGGCCAGCCAGCGGCCGCTGGTCACCTCGGCCCCCAATGGCGTGCCCATGGTCCTGATCGCGCCGCCCACGCGCGGCGGCGTCAGCCGCAACAGCTACGAACACTTCAACGTCGCGCCCCCCGGCCTGATCCTCAACAACAGCGTGGTCGCCACGCCCACCCAGCTGGGCGGCCGGGTCGGGGCCAACCCGCTGCTGGGTGGCACGCCGGCGCAGGTCATCCTCAACGAAGTCACCAGCACCCACGCCAGCCACCTGCGCGGCGTCATCGAAGTCGGCGGCCACCGGGCCAACGTCGTCATCGCCAACCCCAACGGCATCAGCTGCGATGGTTGCGGCTTCATCCACACCTCGCGCGCCACGCTGGGCACCGGCACACCGCTCTTCGCACCCGACGGCAGCCTGCGCGCGCTCGACGTGCGCCAGGGCACCATCGAAGTCGGCCCGCAGGGGCTGGACGGCACGGCGCTGCAGCAACTCGACCTGCTCGCGCGCGGCCTGCTGCTGCGCGGCGAAGTCTTCACCCCGCAACTGCAGGCGCTCATCGGCGCCAACGAGGTGCTCTACGACAGCCTGCAGCACCAGGGGCGCCCGGGCATCGGCGCGGCGCCGCAGTTCGCGGTGGACATCAAGGACGCCGGTGGCATGCACGCCGGGCAGATCCGCCTGGTCGCCACCGACAAGGGCCTGGGCGTCAACAGCACCGGGCGGCTGTCCACGCTGCAGGGTGACCTGGTGCTCTCGGCCGACGGCCAGCTCACGCTGCGCCACACGCAGGTGGCGGGCAACCTGCACCTGTCCAGCCCCGGGCGGGTGCAACTCACCGGCGACACGCAAGCGGGTGCCGTGGCGCACCTCACGGCCGGCGGCGGCCTGGCCAACAGCGGCGAGTTGATCGCGCCCTCGCTGCAACTGCGCACGCCCTCGCTGGACAACAGCGGTGTCGTCGCGCAGCTCTCGGCCAAGCCCTTGCTCCTGACCTTGCCAGACGGCTTGCGCAACTCGGGGCTGATCCACGCGGGCGGGGACCTGCAGCTGCAGGCTTCGCGCATCGACACGGCGCCGAGCCAAGGCGGCGAGATGCGTGCCACCGGCGCGCTGCACATCGAAGGCGCGCAACTGCAACTGAGCGGGCAGACCCTGCAGGCCAACGAAGGCGTGAGCATCCTGGCCGAGTCGCTGCAGATGACGGACAGCCAGGCGCTCTCGGCCGCAGCCGTGGTCCTGCGCAGCGAGGGCGCCGCGAACGTCGAGCGCAGCCGGCTCGCGGGCGCGCAGGTGGACATCACGGCACAGGGCGCGGTGGGCTTCACCGCCAGCTCGGCGCAATCGGACGGGCTCTTGCGCCTGGAGGGCGAGGGTGTCTCCACCGCCGGCTCGCACCTGTCCGCGCAGCGCCTGCAGCTCGATGCGCGCGGCGGCCAGCTGGACAACCGCGGCGGCCAGCTGCTGGCGCGCAGCGAAGACGCCGCCGCGCTCGACCTGCACGGCCAGGCGCTGGACAACACCGGTGGCGAACTGTGGACCGATGGTGGCCTGCAGCTGCGCACGCCGGGCGGCGTGAACAACAGCGGCGGAACCATCGGCGCCGCGCGCGCCGACCTCTCGCCCATGGCCTTCCTGAACAACACCGACGGCCAGGTCTTCTCCCGCACCAACCTCAGCCTGCAGGTGGGCGAGCTGCACAACCCAGGCGGTGCGGTGATGAGCGACGGATCACTGCACGTCCAGGCGGCGGACAAGATCGACAACGCCCGGGGGCTGCTGCAGGCGCAGGGTGACCTCACGTTGCAGACCTCGGGCCAGCTGCTGTCCAAGGATGGCGAGTTCTTCGCCGGCGGCCAGCTCTCGGTGCAGGCGCGCGAAGCCGACCTGCGCGGCGCCACCGCCTCGGCCGGGGGCGAGCTGCAGGTGCAGGCCAGCGGGCTGAACACCGAAGGCGCCAAGGTCGCGGCCCAACGGGTGCGCATCGAACTGGGTGATGGCCAGTGGAGCAACGTCGAAGGCCAGGTCGTTGCGACCGAGCAGCTGGTGGCAGATGCCCGGCACATCGACAACCGCCAGGGCGTGCTCGCCGCCCACACCGTCGACCTGCGCGGCACCATCACCAACACAGAAGGCGTCATCTTCGGCACACAGGCGGTGGACCTCAAGGGGCCGGACGTGGACAACACCGCCGGCGTGATCGAAGCCGGCGCGGGCGGCGTGCGCATCGACGCTAAAACGCTGCGCAATGCCCAGAGCGCCGACAAGGCTGGCATCTACAGCGCCGGCGACATCGACCTCGAAGCCGGCGAGCTGCACAACCAGGCCGGCACCGTCAGCGCGAAGGGCGCGCTCACGGCCACGGCCAAGACGATCGACAACCACGAGGGCCTGCTCGCCGCCCACACCGTCGATCTACGTGGCCAGATCACCAACACCGAAGGCGTCATCTCCGGGCGCCACTCGGTCGACCTCACCGGCCCCGGCGTTGACAACACCGCCGGCGTGATCGAAGCGGGCGCCGGCGGCGTGCGCATCGACACCCAGGGCCAGACGCTGCGCAACAACCAAAGCGGCAAGGACCGCGGCATCGTCAGCGCCGGGGAGATCGACCTGAAGGCCGGCGTGTTGGACAACCAGACCGGCTACATCGGCGCGGCAGGCCCGCTCAAGGCGGCAGCCACCACCCTCGACAACCGCCAGGGCACGCTGCTGGGGCTAGCTGCCAACGAGCTCACGGCCACCACCCGCATCGACAACCGAGGCGGCGCGATCCTGGGCGACGCGGGCGTGCACCTGCGCACCCCCTTCCTGGACAACAGCGGCCCGGACAGCGTGGTGTTTGCCGGGCGCGACCTGCACATCATTGATGCCCAGGCCGTGCACAACACGGGCACAGGTGGCAACCCGGGCGGCGACACACCGCAGGACCTCAATTCCGGCCTTCTCGCCGGGCGCCACCTCCACCTGAGCGCCAACAGCCTGGACAACCAGGCCGGTGCCCTGCTCGCCGGCGGCCAGGCCACGCTGCAGATCGACGCCATCGACAACGCGGGCGGCCAGCTCGCGGCCGCGCAGCTGAGCGTGCGCGGCCGCTCGCTGCACAACGACGCGGGCCGCCTCGACGCCACCGACACCCTGTCCGCCAAGCTCGCCACCATCAGCGGCAGCGGCGTGATTGCCTCGCAAGGCGACATCGACATCGACCTGCAAGGCGACCACACCCAGCGCGGCGACATCGCCGCCGGCGGCGACTTCACCTTCACCACCACCGGCCAGCTCACCAACCAGGCGCACCTGAGCGCCGGCAACGCCCTGACCATCGACGCCCAGGCCTTCACCAACGAAGCCCAGGGCGTGGTCAGCGCCAAGAAGACCACCGTCAAGGTGACTGGGGACATCGTCAACGACGGCCTCATCAACGCCGCGGCCGGCGCCACCACGCTCACCGCTAGGCAGCTGCGCAACCGCGGCCGCATCTACGGCCACGACGTGGACATCACCGCCGATGTCGACAACGAGCCCCGGGCCGTCATCGCCAGCCGCGTGGGCGACGTGCACATCACCGGTCGCCTGCGCAACACCGGCCAGGCCCTGGTCTACAGCGGCCGCGACCTCACCCTGCGCGGGCCCGTGGACAACATCGGCGCCGGCCTGGAGGCGCAGCGAAACATCGTCTTCACCGCGCCCCTGAACAACCGCAACGCGGGCCTCGTGACCGAGCAACGCACCCGCACCGAAAGCATCGACAAGGTCTACATCCAACCCAGCTCCCGCAACGAGCGTTACGCGCTCGGCGAGCTCCCGCTCGTGCCCTTCGAGGCCGGCCGCTACGTGCTGCCCGGCAGCAAGTACCCCGCCGAGCTGGGGTTGATGCACCTGCGACCGGCTTTCCACTGCGACATGGGCGGCGGCGACGACTCGACGTCCTACCAGTGCACGATGAACTACGACCTGCAGGATCCGATCTGGTCGCGGCTTGAGGTCACCCTGCCGCAGGCGCCGCAGCCGCTTGGGTCGCAGTGCGAGGCCTCCAACAGCCCCGCCTGCACCGAAGCCCTGCAAGCCCTGGCCTCGTACCACGAACAGCTGCAGCAGCAAGCCTACAAACTGGACGAGGCCATCGCAGCCTTCAACGCCGACCTCGACAGCCGCTACGTCTCCGACTGGCACCAGACCCACCTGACCGAACGCCAGGTCACCGAAACCGTCGTCACCGCCACCCAGCCCGGCCGGGTGCGTGCCACCGGCACCGTCACCCTGGCTGGCGGCGTGAACGAAGACAGCTCCATCGTGGCTGGCGCCCCGGTACTGGGCGAGGCGCCCAACAACCTGGCCGCCCAAGGCACCCGCGACACGCTGGAGCTGGGCAGCAGCTCCTTCAGCTCTCAAAAGCACCACGGTGGCTGGAAAGAAAGCTTCGAGCGCGTGACACAGACGCCGCAGCCCTGGTCCGTGCCAAAGCACGACACCTTCGCGCTCGACACGCTCAACCAGCCGCTCGATGCCAGCGCAGCGCCCTCGGCCCCCGCACTGTCGCGCGCCGCCCCCGCCGTCGTCCCGCGCAACGCCCTGGCCGCCCAGCCGCTACAGGCCCTGGCCGCCGATCGCCAGGGCGCGGACACTCCCCCGACCGACCGTCCCCTGCGCGGCAGCCTGCTGGCCGCCGCCCTGCGCCAAAGCCAGCAAGAGGCCGTGCAGCAAACCCGCGCGAGCCTGGCCGCCACCGCCTGGGCCGCCCCGCAGCCGCTCTCACCCGGCCAGGCCTCCCGCGCCGCCCCCCGTGCCCCGCCGGCACCCCCCAAGGCCCAGGGCTACACCACCGCCAGCGCCAGCTTCGCCGTCGCCGCCCCGGCCAACCGCCTCTACCGCATCGAGCGCGGCCCCAGCCAGCCCCTGGTGCAAACCGACACCGACTTCCTGGGCGGCCAGACTTACCTCTCCAGCACCGACCGCCTCACCATAGACCCCGGCCTGCAACTGCAGCGCTATGGCGACGGCTTCGCCGAGCAGCGCCTGGTGGACGACCAGATCCTCGCGCTCACCGGCCGGCGCTTCCTGGCCGGCTACCAGGACACCGAAGCCGAATACCTGGCCCTGCTCGATGCCGGCCACCTCTTCGCCCAGCAATACCAGCTCACCCCCGGCGTCGCCCTCTCGGCCGAGCAGATGGCCCTGCTCACCACCGACATCGTCTGGCTCGAGCCGCGCGAAGTGCGCCTGCCCGATGGCAGCGTGGCCACCGCGCTCGTGCCCATCGTCTACCTGCGCCGCCCCATCGACGGCGACTTCACGCCCACCGGCGCCCTCATCGCCGGCAGCCGCATCGACCTGCGCACCACCGGCGACCTCACCAACAGCGGCACCCTCGTCGCCCACGACGGCACGGCCCACCTGCAGGCGCGCAACCTCACGAACAGCGGCACCGTGGCCGGGCGCAACGTGCAGCTGGACGCCGACGAGACCTTGGACATCGCCGGCGGCGCCGTCCACGGCCAGGGCGCCAACAGCCGGGTCAGCCTCAACGCGCGCGACATCATTGCCCGCACCACCACCCAGACCACCGAAACCCAGGTCGCCGGCCCCCACGGCACCAGCACCGGCCGCTCCACCAACGTCGACCGCATCGCCACCATCACCGGCGCCCACCTCGGCTTCAACGCCGAGAACAACCTGCACCTGCAAGGCGCCTCCGTGCAGGCCACGCAGGACCTCCACGCCCATGCCGGCGGCGCCCTCACCGTCGACACGGTGGCCACCGGCTATGCGCTGGACGTACCCCTGGCGCACGGCGGCTACTACCGGCAACAGGCCAGCCAGCACCAGGGCACGCAACTCGCCGGGCAGAACATCACCCTGAGCACCGACGGCAAGCTGCAGATCACCGGCAGCAACCTGCGCGCGCAAGACAAGCTGCTGCTCGATGCCGACACCCTCGACGTGCGCGCGGCCATCGAGACGCTCGACACCGACCGGCAAGGTGCCAGCGAAGGCGGCCGCGAGCGCCTGTCCACCCGCGAGCAGGCCCTCACCGGCGGCCAGCTCAGCGCCGGCGGCTCGCTCACCACCTACTCGAAAGGCAACACCACCTTCGCCGGCGCCCAGCTCACCGCCGAACGCGGCGCGCTCACCGCCACCGCCGGCGGCGACCTGCACGCGACCACGCTGCAAACCGAGAACAGCCAGCTGCACGAGCGGCAAAGCCAAAGCCGCGCCACCTTCTCCAGCCAGCGCCACGCCAGCAGCAGCCAGGGCCAGTCGACCACGAACCACGGCAGCTCCCTGGAGGGCGCCACCGTGCACCTGCAGGCCGGCCAGGTGGGCGCCGACGGCAAGCTCGCCTCGGGCCACCTGCACATCACCGGCAGCCAGGTCGTGGGCGAGGGTGACGTCACCCTCCTGGGCGGCCAGATCACCCTCGACGCCGCCACCGACCGCCACAGCAGCCAAAGCTCCGAGCTGCACCGCCGCTCCGGCTGGGGCGCTGCCGGCAGCATCTCCGTCGGCACCCAGCAGCAGGAGAGCGCACACACCGAGAGCCACGCCAGCGCCTCGGGCAGCACCGTCGGCAGCCTGAAAGGCGACCTGCGCATGCACGCCCAGGCGGGCGACCTCACCGTCACCGGCAGCCACGTGCAGACGCCCCAGGGCGCCGTCGATGCCATGGGCCGCCGGATCCTCGTGCAGGAGGCCCGGGAAAGCACCGCCACCACCGAGGAGCAGCGACACCGCCAATCGGGCCTGAGCGTGGGCGTCAGCGGCGGGCTGATCGATGCCGCACGCACCCTCGACCAGGTGGCGCGGGCCGCCGGCGACACCCAGAGCGGCCGCATGCAGGCACTGGCCGCCGCCAGTGCCGCCCTGACCGTGGGCAACGCCGCGGCCCAGGTCGCCAAAAACCCGGCCGCCGCCGCCAACGTGACGGTCAGCCTCAGCATCGGCACCAGCAGCAGCGAAAGCAAGAGTGATCGGCAGGAGCAGCGCGCCGCCGGCTCCAGCTTCGAGGCAGGCAACGGCGTTCGCATGCAGGCCACCGGCGCCGGCAAGGACTCGAGCATCACCGTCCAGGGCAGCACCGTGGATGGCGGCAAGGGCCGTGTGCGCTTCGACGCCGAAGGCGATGTCAACCTCGTGGCCGCCAGCAACAGCGTCCAGGAGCACACCAGCCACCGCAGCTCCAGCGCCAGCGTCGGCGTGGGCTACACGGCCGGCCCCCAGGGTGCCGGCTTCGGCGTCACCGTCGCCGCCAGCGCCGCCAGCGGCCACAGCGAAAGCAGCGACAAGAGCTGGACCAACACCCAGATCCTCTCCGACGACGGCGTGGAAGTGCACACCGGCGGCGACCTCACCATGAAGGGCGCGGTGATCAAGGCGCCCGAGTTCAAAGGCCGCGTCGCCGGCGACCTGCACCTGGAAAGCCTGCAGGACACCGCCCAGTACACCAGCCGCAGCCGCACCGACGGCGGCAGCGCCACCTTCGGGGCGGGCGGCGGCGGCAGCGGCAGCGCGTCGCGCAGCAAGGTCGACAGCAACTTCGCCAGCGTCAAGGAGCAGACGGCGATCCGCACCGGTGACGGCGGCTTCGACCTGGAAGTGGGCGGCAAGACCCGCATGGTGGGCGCGGCCATCACCAGCTCGGACAAGGCGGTGCAGGAGGGGCGCAACCGCTTCGAGGGTGAGGCGCCGGAGCTGGTGGACATCCAGAACAGCGCGAGCTACCGGGGCACGAGCATCGGCGGGAGTGTGTCGGGCAGCGCGGGGCAGGAGGGTGCCAAGGAAGGCACCCCCGCAGCCTCGGCAGGCCTGCGCGGCGGCAGCGCCGGCTTCGGCTCGGCATCGGGCAGTGCCAACAGCGTCACAAGGGCCGGCATCAGCGGCATCGCGGGGGACAAGGACGCGCGCACCGGAGATGCCGAAACGGGCATCGCGCCAGTCTTCGATGCGCAACGCGTGCAGAAGGACATTGACGCGCAGCGCATCATCACGCAGGTCGCGGGGCAGCAAGGGGCCAAGGCCATCGGCACCTACGCCACCGCGCAGGAGGACAAGCTGCGTGCGCAGGCAGCCGCCGAGACCGATCCGCAGCGCAAGCAGGAGTTGGAGCAACAAGCATCGGAATGGGCCGAAGGCGGCAGCCGCCGCGTTGCACTGCACGCCACGCTAGGCGCAGCCGTGGGTGGCCCGGCCGGTGCGGCGGGTGCCGCTGCAACCGCCTACGCGGCACCGCTGCTTGAAGAGCTGCAGCAAGGCATTCAAAACAGCCTGCGCGATGCCGGTGCGCCCGAAGGTGCCGCGCGTGTTGCGGCGCAGGCGGTCACCGGTGGTGTGGCCGTTGGGATTGGGGGCTTGGCTGGGGGTGGAAGCGTGGCCGGCGCGGCCGGTGGTGTGGCGGTCGACCTCAACAACCGGCAACTGCATCCGCGTGAGATCGACTGGATCAAGCAGAACGCCAGACGCTTCGCGCAACAGCACGGCATCTCTGAAGAGGCTGCCGAACAGCGGCTAGCGCAGCAGGCGTTCAAGCAGGTGCAGGTCGGTGTCGAAGGCGAGTGGGACGTCCCGGCTCAAGCCTTCCTGCGCCAATCGGGTCCGCAGCTGCTGCCGTACGACGCCATGAACCCGGCGCTGGATCAAGGCCGGATGTTCCATGCCACGCCGAGTGAACGGGCCGACCCGTTGATGTACCAGCGAGAGAGCCAGGCGACCCCCGAGCTTCAAGCCTTCCACGAGCGCAACGGCATCAAGCAACCCACCTCGCAGCAGGTTGCGGCCACAGCCAACCTCGACGGCACGCAGCGCGAGCAGGTGCGCAGGCAGACGTGGCAGGCGGCGGCGGTGGCGGGTACGTTGATATTGGCGCCTGCCCTGAGCGGCATCGCGGCAGAAGTGGTCGCGTTCGCCAAGAACCCGTACCTGTACTGCCTCGGAAATCCGACGGGGTGCCTGGTTGCGGCCGAGTCGACGGTGACAACTGCGGCTGGTGTGCCGGCCAGCGGTGTGTCATTGCCCAATCCAGCCTCAGCGGCCAGGACCGCGGGTGCCACGGAAGGAGCTGGCTCCGTACGCAGCGTGAACACGATTGGTGGCACCATGAACTGTGTCAATTGTTCGATTGCCACAGACGCAACCTTAGCGGGCCGCCCAACATCTGCCCTCGGGGGTGGGCCGTTTCGAATCGATGTGCTAGAGAGGACGTTTGGTAGCTCGTTTGGACAGGCTGGCCCTATCAGCGACGTCGCCGCAGCAGTAGCTGCCGCAGGTCCCGGAGCACGAGGAATCGTTTTCGGCTCCCGAGGGAACGGCGAGGTCGGGCACGTGTTCAATGTAGTCAATCAAAACGGCATCGTCCGGTTCTTAGACGGGCAAACCGGTCGGGCCGCTTCGCTCGATGGGTATCATAGTTTTCAATTGTTGAGGACGAACTAATGCATAGCCTTAACCGAGAATCCGCCATTGCACTAGCCCGCAAAAGGATCAATTCACTCGCCGATGCGGTCGGCGATCAATTCGAAATATTGCCTGATTCCACCAGGGAGATAGACCAAGGATGGGTGATCTTTTTCAACACGGCGGACTTTGTACGGACACAAAACCCGGCCTCAGCACTTGCGGGTAACAACCCGATTCTTGTGACCCACGACGGCGTGATACACGAGTTGCCAAGCGCGATCCCCTGGGAACAGGCGGTGAGATCTCTCTGAAGCGGCAGGGCCGCAGCGTGCCACGGTGGGCGCAGCTTATGGGGACCTTGCTTGCGCCAGCGGAGTTGGCGCCCAGCAGAACCAACCGATGACGATGCCGACTAGAACGGCAGTTGCAGACGCAGCCAGCGATGTCAGCCGCTACGGCTGCCACTGCTATGAGCTTAGCTGCCGACTCCGTAGAGCAGTTGGCGCGTCCGGACATGGGAAAGGTGCTGAACGATTCGCTTGCTGCAATACTGCAAGACCGGATTGAAAAGCGGATCCCCCTCGCAGCCCCTGTGGTCAACAAGCTAGTTGAATTGTGGAAGAGTTCCGGCACGAGCCAAGACCTTCGATCGTGGAGCAATAGCGCTTGGGAAAACTACTGAGGAGTGCGGAAATGAATCGGTTCGTACGCGATGGGCGGCTTACAGGGCTCGCAGAGCTAGTGCTAGGGATTATGGTTCTCATTGGATTTTTTGGAGTCCCATTCTTTGCCCCCCCCGCACTGGCTTGGAATTCCACTTTTGATCGTCTCGATCTTTGCCGCAGGGGTACTCATGTTCGAGGAACGCGCTTCAGCAATCGGGCTCAAGCCATTCGCACGCGATCCGCTGGGCTGGCGAAGTGCCAAGCAGACCTATCAGCGCGACGACAACCAGCCGTAGCAACAACGAAAACCCATCGAAAATGAGAAGCAAAGTAATTCCATCCCCAGCGACTGCAACTCTGGTTCCTTGGCCTGAATAGCGCAGTCCGTCGGACTGCGCCTGGGAGCTCGTGCCCCACGCGTTGCTGCTGTTTGGCGTGGCATTCATGATCATCCCGGCGAGCCTTGGATGGTTGGCGTTCTGAAGCATGCGCTCCTCATGTTTTGACTGTTTTTTGTTATTGTCATTGAGTACAACCCGCCATCAAGCCAGGTTCGGGCAAGTAACCGAAGTGCGCGCGCCAGACGGGCGCGGTGTGCAATACGGAGCTGACGGCGGATTTCTGGGTTTCCTAGAGCCGACTAAATGAACTTCAGCATCGAACTTGCAAGTGTTGCAGACCGCGATGATGTCGTGGCGGATCTGGTGGGGTGACCCAGTGGTGGTTGAGCTGCGTCCCGGCAAGGCCATCATTGGACCTGAACGGTAACGTTGTTCCTTGGAACAGCCCCGCGGCGCATTGGCCGATCAAGTGAGCCACGATGGACGAAGTTTAAGTCTCGAAGACCATTTACCTGGGCGATCGCGGCTGCAAGTCGATATTGATTGATGGCTGGAAGTCCGAGGTGAAACTCCAGGTTACCTGCATTCCTCGAGTTCGAAAGGACAGTTGGAATTACTACACCGAACAAGACTTGTACGACGGTTTTGTTGTCTTCGAGGGAGTTCAAGCATCATCTTTGAGCCGAATGGTTTTATCCCGAACGATCTGATAAATGACTTGATAGTGGAGTCTAAATCCCATGACAGATCCGACTGCTCAGTGGCTATCAGTGTGGATTCTGTTGATCAGGCGGGCAATCGAACCCCAGTGCGAATAACGATCGTTGCTGAAAGGATTGCCCTGGAAGATGTAGAAAGGCCAGGGCAGATAATTACAAAATAGAGGCCGTTGGATATCCGGGAGGGAGTAGCTGGAGTACCGCTGCTGCCGTGCGAACTTCTCGATTCAATGCCCGGATAAGCATCGTCCAGCTGCTGCGATCAAATCTCATCCCCGGCCAGTTCGTGCGGGCTCCCACAGGAGTTCGCCCGGCCTGTGGGATTCACACGTGGGCGCTATCCACCTCAGGGAGGACCATGCGAAAACCATTCATCTCGTTCGCGCTCGCCGCACTTTTTCTGTCCGGCTGCGCCACCCCCACTTTGAAGGACCACAACCGGAAGGCCATCGAGAATGCCCGGCAAATCGAGATCATCTACAACGCCGAAAGGCAGCATGTGCAGCATAAGGCGGGCGAAAACGCCAGGGCCGGAGCAGGCATGCTCGGCGTTTTTGGCGCTGTTGGAGCGATCGCAGGCGCTGCCACGATGTATGGGTTGGAAAAGGTCGCGAAGGATCAAAGCGAGGAGCGGACGATTGCGTTCAATCGCGAACTGGAGCCCCTGCGTGCAGGCTCGGACATGAACCGCGACTTCGCCGAGCGCTTGGCCGAGCTGTTGCGCGCCGAGGGGCGCGTGGTCAAGCTTACCGAGGTGCGACGCCTGCCAGGCTCGATCGTTGGAGCGCGTGAGCCGGAGCCGAGGGCGCCCGATCCCGTCTGCGGCGCCGGTACCTGTCCACACGCATCTAGCGCGTCTCCGGACGCGGTGTTGCCGCTTGCCGGAAACGGCTACCAGGCCTCGCCCGGATATACCCCGCTCCTGCTACGAGTGAACACCGGCTACACGGCCTCCCAGATTCACTATCCTTATGAGCCGGCCGTGCTCGTAGAGTCGGCGCTGATCGACCCCGCAAGTCATCGTTATCTGGTGCACCACCGCTGGGATTACGGCGGCACTAAAGATCGCAAGACCTATCAGCTGTGGGAAGACCTCGCCGCTGACGTCGGCCGGGCCCGCGAACAGGTGCGCGGGATGCTCGCGGCGGTCAACCCTAACGACGTGAAGAAGGCTCTGCTCGACTTCTAGCGCGCAGGAGCTGAGAAACCCCCTCACTCCACCACCATGCACCGAACCGTCACGCACTGCCGGTTCCAGGCCTCGATCTCCTGCGCCGACGCCGTCGCCGGATCCGGCTTGCGCAGGACCGGCGGCGGCGCTTCCTCGCGTGGCAGGGGCGCGACCTGCGGATCCGTGGACAAGGGCACGTAGCAGCTGCGGTCGCCCGGCTCGCAAGTGGCGTTCCACACGGCCAGGTCGAGGTCGGGGATGCGGCAGCCAGCCTGCGGGGCGCAGGTCTGGTTGTACTGGTAGAGCTCCAGCGCGGGCGTGCCCCACCAGGTGAAGGTGCGCGGGTCGCCCACCGTGGCGGCCGTGCCGGTGGATTCGCCGTCCGCGGCCTGCGACCGCATCTCCGTCCCCCCATCGCCGCCTCCGCCACACGCAGTCAAGGCCAGCGCGAGCAGCAGCGCCGAGGCGGTTTGGACGGAGGTCACAGGGCGGGCGAGGTTCATGGAGCGTCTTCCACGGTTGGGTTGGGCAAATGATCGGTCGAGCCCGCCAGGCCGTATGTCATCCATTGCCGCGTGTAGCTCGGCCGTTGTCCGACACGAAAAAGTCACACCGGCGAAGCCATGGCACATCGCCGCGCCGCCTCACCCACCACGTCGACAGTCGCCCAAAATTGCTTTAGACTTAAACAATCAAGGCTTGGAGAAACCCATGAAGATCGTGTGTATCGGCGGTGGACCCGCGGGTTTGTATTTCGCCCTGCTGATGAAGAAGCAGAACCCCGACCACGACATCACGGTGGTGGAGCGAAACCGGCCTTACGACACTTTCGGCTGGGGCGTGGTGTTCTCCGACCAGACGCTGGGCAACCTGCAGGCCGCCGATGCGCCCACGGCCAACGAGATCCTGGGGGCGTTCAACCACTGGGACGACATCGAGGTCAACATCCGCGGCCACCGCATCCGCTCCGGCGGGCATGGCTTCTGCGGCATCGGCCGCAAGCGGCTGCTGAACATCCTGCAGCGGCGCTGCGAGGACCTGGGCGTGCGGCTCGTCTTCGAGACCGACGTGCAGAGCGACGACGCCTATCCCGACGCCGACCTGATCATCGCCAGCGACGGCCTCAACAGCCGCGTCCGCACCCGCTACGCCGGCACCTACCAGCCCGATATCGACCTGCGCGAATGCCGCTTCGTCTGGCTGGGCACGCACAAGAAGTTCGAGGCCTTCACCTTCGCGTTCGAGGAGACGCCGCACGGCTGGTTCCAGGCGCACGCCTACCAGTTCGACGGCGACACCTCCACCTTCATCGTCGAGACGCCCGAGAGCGTGTGGCAAAGCGCCGGCCTGGACCGCATGGAGAAGGAGGAATCCATCGCCTTCTGCGAGCGCCTGTTCGCCAAGTACCTCGATGGCCACAAGCTGATGTCCAACGCCACGCACCTGCGTGGCTCGGCCCAGTGGATCCGCTTTCCGCGCGTGGTGTGCAAGACCTGGGTGCACCACAACGGCCGCCAGCCGGTGGTGCTGATGGGCGATGCCGCGCACACGGCGCACTTCTCCATCGGCTCGGGCACCAAGCTGGCGTTGGAAGATTCGATCGAGCTGGCCCGCTGCATCGGCGCGCGCGGCGGCGACCTGGCGCAGGCGCTGCGCGACTACGAGGCCGTGCGCAGCGTCGAGGTGCTCAAGATCCAGAACGCCGCGCGCAACTCCACCGAGTGGTTCGAGAACGTGTCGCGCTACGTCAACCTGCCGCCCGAGCAGTTCGCCTATTCGCTGCTCACGCGCAGCCAGCGCATCAGCCACGAGAACCTGCGCCTGCGTGACCGGCAGTATGTGGAAGGCTACGAGGACTGGGTGGCCGAGCAGTCGGGCGTGCATCGCGCGCCCACGCAGCAGCCCATCCCGCCCATGTTCACGCCCTGGCAAGTTCGCGGGCTCAGGCTCAAGAACCGCGTGGTGGTCTCGCCCATGGCGCAGTACTCGTGCGTCGATGGCGTGCCCGGCGACTTCCACCTGGTGCACCTGGGCGCGCGTGCCCTGGGTGGCGCCGGACTGGTGATGGCCGAGATGACCTGTCCCTCGGCCGATGGGCGCATCACCCCTGGCTGCCCCGGCCTGTGGAACGACGAGCAGGAGGCGGCCTGGCGCCGGATCGTGGAGTTCGTGCACGGCAACAGCGACGCCAGGATCGGCATGCAGCTGGGACACGCTGGCCCGAAAGGGTCGACCCGCGTGCCGTGGGAGGGCGAAGACCTGCCGCTGGTGGAGGGCAACTGGCCGCTCATCTCGGCGTCGCCGCAGCAGTACCTGGACGGCGTGAGCGACTGGGCCCGTGCCATGACGCGCGAAGACATGGACCGCGTGCTCCAGGACTTCGTGAGCAACACCCGGCGCGCCGTCAATGCCGGCTTCGACTGGCTGGAACTGCACTGCGCCCACGGCTACCTGCTGTCCGCCTTCATCTCTCCGCTGACCAACCACCGCACCGACGAATACGGCGGTTCGCTGGCCAACCGGCTGCGCTACCCCCTGGAGGTGTTCGCCGCCATGCGCGAAGTGTGGCCGGCACACCTGCCGATGTCGGTGCGCATCTCGGCGCACGACTGGGTGGAAGGCGGCATCACGCCCGATGACGCGGTGGAGATCGCGCGCGCCTTCAAGGCGGCGGGCTGCGACGCCATCGACTGCTCCTCGGGCCAGGTGAGCAAGCTGCAGAAGCCGGTGTACGGCCGCATGTACCAGACGCCTTTCGCCGATCGCATCCGCAACGAGACCGGCATCGCCACGATCGCCGTGGGCGCGATCAGCGAGGCCGACCATGTCAACAGCATCGTCGCCGCCGGTCGCGCCGACCTGTGCGCGGTGGCGCGCCCGCACCTGGCCAACCCGGCCTGGTCGCTGCTGGAGGCCGCGCGCATCGGCTACCACGACGTGCCCTGGCCGGTGCAGTACCGCTCGGGCAAGTCGCAGCTCGAGCGCAACCTCGAGCGCGAGAAGGCGATGGCCGCCACGCCCGCGCCGCTGCGCGCCGAGGAAGGGTGATCCCGAATGCCACCACGAACCCAACCCACCACAAGGATCGCCTGACATGAACCCAGACCTGCATCCCTCGCTGGCCGCGGGCAACCACCAGCAGTTGTCCGACTACGCGGCGCGGCACTTCCTGTGGCAGGCCGAAGGCGGCGTGGCCACGCTCACGCTGAACCGGCCGGACCGCAAGAACCCGCTCACCTTCGATTCGTATGCCGAGCTGCGCGACCTGTTCGGCCGCCTGAAGTTCGCCACCGACATCCACGCCGTGGTGCTGGCCGGCGCGGGCGAGAACTTCTGCTCCGGCGGCGACGTGCACGACATCATCGGGCCGCTGGTGCGGCTGAAGGCGCCCGACCTGCTGATGTTCACCCGCATGACCGGCGACGTGGTCAAGGCCATGCGCGCCTGCCCGCAACCCATCGTGGCGGCGGTGGACGGCGTGTGCGCGGGGGCTGGCGCCATCCTGGCCATGGCGTCCGACCTGCGCCTGGGCACCGCCCGCAGCAAGACCGCCTTCCTGTTCAACCGCGTGGGCCTGGCCGGCTGCGACATGGGCGCCTGCGCCATGCTGCCGCGCATCGTGGGGCAGGGCCGCGCGAGCGAGCTGCTCTACACCGGCCGCTCGCTGGGCGGGGAGGAGGGCGAGCGCTGGGGCTTCTTCAACCGGTTGTGTGCGCCCGAATCGCTGCTGGCCGATGCGCAGAAGATGGCCCACGACCTCGTCGCCGGGCCCACTTTCGCCAACGGCATCACCAAGACCATGCTGCACCAGGAGTGGGCCATGACGCTCGACCAGGCCATCGAGGCCGAGGCCCAGGCCCAGGCGCTGTGCATGCTCACGCAGGATTTCACGCGGGCCTACGAGGCCTTCGTGGCCAAGCAGCGGCCGGTCTTCGAGGGCGACTGACCCATGCAAGCCGACGCACTCGACTGGCCCTTCTTCGAGGACCACCACCGCCAGCTTGCCCGCGAACTGGACGACTGGGCCACCCGCGAACTGCAAGCCCACCACGACGCCGACGTCGACGCCGCCTGCCGCACCCTGGTGCGCCAGCTGGGCGAGGGCGGCTGGCTGCGGCACGCCGTGGCGCAGCCCGGGCAGGCCGTGGACACGCGCGCCATCTGCCTGGTGCGCGAGACCCTGGCGCGCCACAGCGGCCTGGCCGATTTCGCCTTCGCCATGCAGGGCCTGGGCTCGGGCGCGATCAGCCTGCAGGGCACGGCCGGACAGCAGGCGCGCTACCTCGAACGGGTGGCCAGTGGCAAGGCGATCGCGGCCTTTGCGCTGTCGGAGCCGCAGGCCGGCTCCGACGTGGCCGCCATGCAATGCGCCGCGCGCATCCAGGGTGACCACGCCGTCATCGACGGCGAGAAGACCTGGATCTCCAACGGCGGCATCGCCGATTTCTACGTGGTGTTCTGCCGCACCGGCGAGGCGCCGGGCGCGCGCGGGTTGTCGGCCTTCATCGTCGACGCGGACAACCCGGGCCTGCACATCGCCGAGCGCATCGAGGTCATCGCGCCGCATCCGCTGGCCCGGCTTCGCTTCGAGAACTGCCGCGTGCCGCTGACGCAGCGCATCGGCGCGCCGGGCGAAGGCTTCAAGGTCGCGATGCGCACGCTCGACGTGTTCCGCACCTCGGTGGCCGCCGCAGCCCTGGGCTTTGCGCGCCGGGCCTTGCATGAAGGCCTGTCCCATGCCACCAGCCGGCGCATGTTCAACCAGGCGCTGGCCGACTTCCAGCTCACGCAGGCCAAGCTGGCCGACATGGCCACCACCGTGGATTCGTCCGCCCTGCTGGTGTACCGCGCGGCCTGGCTGCGCGACCAGGGCCGCACCGTCACGCGCGAGGCCGCCATGGCCAAGCTCGCGGCCACCGAAGGCGCGCAGCGCGTGATCGACCAGGCGGTGCAGATGTTCGGCGGCCTGGGCGTCACGCGTGGGCAGGTCGTCGAAAGCCTGTACCGCGAAATCCGCGCACTGCGCATCTACGAGGGCGCCAGCGAGGTGCAGCAGCTGATCATCGCCCGTGAACTGCTCAAGGAGAACAAGGCATGAATGCAAGCGATGTGGCCAAGCGGGCGGTGTTGCCCGAAGGCTGGGCGCGCCCCAAGGGCTATGCCAACGGCGTGGTCGCCAGCGGCCGCCAGGTGGTGGTGGCCGGCATGATCGGCTGGGACGCGCAGCAGCAGTTCCAGACCGACGACTTCGCCGGGCAGGTGCGGCAGGCCCTGTGCAACGTGGTCGAGGTGCTGCGCGCCGGCGGCGCCGAGCCCCGGCACATCGTGCGCATGACCTGGTACGTGACCGACAAGCGCGAATACATCGCTGCCGGCCGCGACATCGGCCGGGCCTTTCGTGAGCTGATCGGCGACTACGACATCGCCATGACGGCGGTGGAGGTGAGGGCGCTGATGGAAGACCGGGCGAAGGTGGAGATCGAGGTGACGGCGGTGGTGCCGCAAGGGTGAGGGGGGGCTTGCTTTCCGGGCTCGGCGATCTGCGGAGCGGTGAGCCATTCGGTGCCGGTCAGGATGGCGCGGTGTGCGTCAGCTTCCATCCGCGCGCGCTGGATATCGAGCGCAGTCGGTTGGACATCACCCAGGAACAGTGCGACCAGCTGTCGTCGCTTTTCCTGGCGGTACTCGGACCGCAGTTCCATGGCGGCGATCGCCAGTTGGGGCAACAGTTCTTCCACGGCTTCACGCTCCTGTTCGATGCCGGGCTTGTTCAGGTTCACACGGAAGACGAACTGCATAGGGGCTCCGTGGTGCGAAAGGTGTGATCAGCATGGGCTGGTTCGCATTGATCGCAGCATCTGGCGTTCAGTCCGTCAAAACGCTTTCGCCGGCTTGCTCGGCAAGCCCATCGGCCGGCTGAGGTAGCGCGACCCCATCAGCCCGAAGCGCCACGGCACGTCCACTGCCTTGGAGATCCCGATGCGCGGCCCCACCGACACCGGCACATCGGGCGCGGCCGCCCATACCTCGAAGGGCGGCTGGTCGAGGCGGCAGCCGTTGAAGGCGTGGACGATGCCCAGCGCCTGGCCGACGCGGCCGGGGCCGGCGCAGAGCAGGCGGGGGTTTTCCAGCCCGCGCCGCTCACGCATGCGGTCCAGGCCATGTGTCGGTTCGATGGCGCGGATCAGCACCCCCGCGCCGTGGCCGGACTCGCGGCAGACGAAGTTCAGGCACCAGTGGATGCCGTAGGAGCGGTAGACGTAGGCGCGCCCCGGCGCGCCGAACATGGCGGCGTTGCGCGGGGTGGGCCCGGCATGGCTGTGCGAGGCCGGATCGTCCCGGTCGTAGGCCTCGGTCTCCACGATCACCCCGCCCACGCCGTCGACCAGCAGGGTGGCGCCGATCAGCGCGCGGGCGATGTCGGCGGCGGAGCCGAGGAAATCGTCGGGGTGCAGCAGGCGGGGCATGAAAAAGTTGGATGGACTTGGGTTTCGGGGGGCTGGCAGCTTGCGGCGCTGGAAAATCACTGTATAAACACACAGACCACTGTCGATTTGAACAGGTCTTGTGTTCCCGTGACCGCCATTCTGTCTGCCCCTTTGCCTGCCGAGTTCGAGTTGCCCGCCCAGGTCTGGCGGGTGCACGAGCTGGCTGCACGCGAGGAGGAAACCCTGTCCACCGGCCTGCCCGCGCTCGATGCCGAACTGCCTGGCGGCGGCTGGCCGGTGGGGCAGCTGGTCGAGCTGCTGCAGGCGCGGCCGCAGCAGCATGTGTGGCGCCTGCTGCTGCCGGCCCTGGCCCGGGCGGTGCAGTCGGAGGCGGGCCCGGTGGTGCTGGTGGCGCCGCCGCACCCGGTGTTCGCGCCGTCGCTGGCCGCCCAGGGCCTGCCGGGCGGGCGGCTGCTGTGGGTCAAGGCGGACAAGCCGCCAGCCCGCCTGTGGTCGGCCGAGCAGGCCTTGCGCTGTGCCGAGGCGGCGGCGGTGCTGGCCTGGCTGCCGAAGGTCGAGGCCGCCGAACTGCGTCGCCTGCACCTGGCGGCGCAGCAACAGCGGCGCCTGCTGTTTGTCTTCCGGCCTGAATCGGCCCGCCACCAGGCGTCCCCGGCGCGTTTGCGGCTGCTGGTGGAATCGGGTGACGCGCTGAAGGTGCACGTCATCAAGCGCCGCGGCCCGCCGCGAGTCACGCCGGTGCTGCTGCCGCCTTTGCATGCGTTGTTGGCGGAGATGCTGCAGGCGAGGCGGTCGGGCCTCTCCCAGGCACAGCCCGAACCCACCCAGCCCGTCGAAGGGCCTCTCACGCGGAGCAGGCTTCGACAAGCTCAGCCCGAACGGAGTAGGGCTCAGCCCGAAGGGAGTAGGGCTCAGCCCGAACGGAGTAGGGCTCAGCCCGAAGGGATTTATTCCGTTCACCCTGAGCCCTTCGACATAGCTCAGGACAAGCCCTTCGAAGGGCCTCTCACGCGGAGCAGGCTTCGACAAGCTCAGCCCGAACGGAGTTACTCCGTTCACCCTGAGCCCGTCGAAGGGCCCGGCGCGCGGAGCAGGCTTCGACAAGCTCAGCCCGAACGGAGTAGGGCTCAGCCCGAACGGAGTAGGGCTCAGCCCGAAGGGATTTATTCCGTTCACCCTGAGCCCTTCGACATAGCTCAGGACAAGCCCGTCGAAGGGCCTCTCACGCGGAGCAGGCTTCGACAAGCTCAGCCCGAACGGAGTTACTCCGTTCACCCTGAGCCCGTCGAAGGGCCCGGCGCGCGGAGCAGGCTTCGACAAGCTCAGCCCGAACGGAGTAGGGCTCAGCCCGAACGGAGTAGGGCTCAGCCCGAACGGAGTAGGGCTCAGCCCGAACGGAATGGATCTCAGCCCGAACGGAGTAGGGCTCAGCCCGAACGGAATGGATCTCAGCCCGAACCCATGACCGAGGCCCCAGCCCATGCACTGGATCGCCCTTCATCCGCCGCATGAGGACGAAGCGCTGGCCTGGGCTTGGCAGGGGCTGCGCTTCACGCCACGGGTGGCCCGGCTCGAAGAAGCCTGGGTGCTCGAGATCGCCGCCAGCGACCGCCTGTTCGGCGGACGCGAAGCACTGATCGAGCAGCTGCTAGCCCCACCGCCCGGCCTGCAGCCCGTCACCCACTGGGCCCAGGGCCCCACCTGCCTCGTAGCCCTGGCCCTGCTGCGGCTCCAGCGGCGCCAGCAGCCGGCCCCCGCGCGTGTGCCGCACGGGCTGCCGCTCGACGTGCTCGGCGCCGCCATGCCGCATGTGCCCCTGCTCGAACGCACCGGCTGCCGCAGCTGGGGGCAACTGCGCGCCTTGCCCCGCGGCCCGGTGGCGCGGCGCTTCGGCGCGGGCCTGCTGGAGGCGCTGGACATCGCCTGGGGCGAACGCACGGCGCGCCACACCTGGGTGCAGCTGCCCGAGGTGTTCGACCAGCGCCTGGAGCTGCCGGCGCTGGCCACCAGCGCGCCCGAGCTGATGTGGACGGCGCAGCGGCTGCTGGGTCAGTTGCAGTCGTGGCTGCGGGCGCGGCATCGCGGCGTGCTGGCCCTGGAGCTGGAATGGACGCTCGATCTCAAGCGCCTGGACGGCCGCGAACTGCCGCCGCACGAGCGCCTGGTGGTCCGCACCGCCGAACCGGCCCAGGAGATGGACCACCTGCGCCGCCTGGTGGCCGAACAACTCGACCGCGCCCGCCTGGCCGCACCGGTCAACCACCTGCGCCTGCGCACCCTGGAAACTCGCGACCGGCCCGGCGCCAGCCGCAGCTTCCTGCCCGAGGACAACCGGCCCGGCGACAAGTTGCACCAGCTGGTCGAGCGCCTGTCGGCCCGGCTGGGGGAAGACCAGGTGCTGGTGCCCTTGCCCCAGGCCGACTGGCGGCCCGAGCGCATGCAGCGCTGGGAACCCGCGGTGCACCACCTGGCCAGCGGCGCCCGGCTCAAGGCGGCCGAACCCGCTGCGCCTGTGCAAAGCCTCTATCCCCCCTGGCTGCTGCCCCAGCCCCTGCGGCTGCAGGTGCGCGACCACCGGCCCTGGTACGAGGGCCCGCTGCGCCTGGTGAGCCGGCGCCAGCGCATCGAGACCGGCTGGTGGGAGGAGGGCGGGGCGGTGGTGCGCGATTACTGCATCGCCCGTAGCGAGCGCGCCGGGCTGTTGTGGATCTACTGCGAGCACGGGCCGGCCCCGGGCGAGGCTCGCTGGTATCTGCAGGGCCTTTATGCATAGCCCACCCCCTCGCCCCCATGCCTGACAAACCCCTCACCCCCTGGCGCGAGATCGGCCTGTTCGACGGCGACGACGAGGAGCCGAGCGTCACCGCGCCCGAGGCCGAGAACCTGCCGGCGTATGCCGAGCTGCACGCCCTGAGCAACTTCAGCTTCCAGCGCGGCGGCTCGCATCCGCACGAGCTGGTGCAGCGCGCCTACAACCTGGGCTACTCGGCCCTGGCCCTCACCGACGAATGTTCCGTGGCCGGCGTGGTGCAGGCCCACGTGGCCCTCAAGGAGCACCTGAAGGAAGCCGCCCGCCTGCAGGCCGAGGACGGCAGCCCGCGCGTGCGGCCTTTCAAGTTGATCTTCGGCAGCGAATTCCGCCTGCCCGGCGGCACCGTGGTCGCCCTGGCGCGCAACACCTTCGGCTGGGGCGACCTGTGCGAGTTCATCAGCGCCGCCCGCCGCCAGGCCGGCAAGGGCGAGTACGTGGTGAGCTGGGAGGGCAGCGACTGGTCGCTGCTGGCCGGCTGCGAGCGCATCTGGGTGCCCGACCGCGGGGCCGCCGACGCCTTCGACCTGCCGGCCTTGGTGGCGCACCTGCAGCGCGCCCGCCGGCACCTGGGCGAACGCCTGTGGCTGGGGGTGGAGCTGCCCGGCGAGCTGGGCGACGAGCTGTGGCTGTCGCTGCTGCAGCAGGCCGGCGCGCAATGCGGCACGCCGCTGGTGGCCACCGGCGGCGTGCTCATGCACCGGCGCTCGCGCAAGACCCTGCACGACGTGATCACCGCCGTGCGCGAGGGCAAGCCGGTGTCCGCGTGCGGCTTCGCCCTGCAGGCCAACGCGCAGCGCTACCTGCGCTACCGCAGCCGGCTGGCGCAGCTTCATCCGCCCGAGTTGCTGGCCGCCACGCAGGCGGTGGCGGCGCGCTGCCGCTTCTCGCTCGAATCCATCCAGTACAACTACCCGCTGGAGACCGTGCGCCCCGGCCTCACGCCCATCGGCATGCTCGCGCGCCTCACCCTGCGCGGCGCGCGGCGGCGCTATCCACAGGGCCTGGCGCCCGAACACCGGGCGCAGCTGGCCAAGGAGCTGCGCATCATCCGGGCCAAGCACTACGAGATGTTCTTCCTCACCGTGGAGGACATCGTGCGCTTCGCCCGCAGCCAGGGCATCCTGTGCCAGGGCCGGGGCTCTTCGGCCAACTCGCTGGTGTGCTATTGCCTGCACATCACCGAGGTCTCGCCCGAGCGCACCCGCATGCTGTTCGAGCGCTTCATCAGCATGGAGCGGCACGAGGCGCCCGACATCGACGTCGATTTCGAGCACCAGCGGCGCGAAGAGGTCATCCAGTACATCTACCGCAAGTACGGCCGCGAGCGCGCCGCCATCGCCGCGGTGGTGGTGCGCTATCGCACCCGCATGGCCATCCGCGACGCCGGCAAGGCGCTGGGCATCGCCGACGAGCTGATCGACGCCGTGGCCAAGGACCACCACTGGTTCGAGCACGACTTCCGCGAGCAGGCCTTCGCCACCGGCGCCGAATCGCCCCAGCGCATCCAGCTCTGGCTCTCGCTCGCCCGGCAGCTGCGCGGATTTCCGCGCCACCTCAGCCAGCACGTGGGCGGCTTCGTCCTCACGCAGGACCGCCTCACCCGGCTGGTGCCGGTGGAGAACGCCGCCATGCCCGATCGATCCATCATCCAGTGGGAAAAAGACGACCTGGAAGCCATGGGCCTGCTCAAGGTCGACGTGCTGGCCCTGGGCATGCTCAGCGCGCTGCGCCGCTGCCTGCACCTGGCCAACGCCTGGCGCGGGCGCCAAGGTGATGAGACGTGGCACCTGCAGCACATCCCCGAGGAAGATCCGCGCGTCTACGACATGCTGTGCCGGGCTGACTCGATCGGCGTGTTCCAGATCGAGAGCCGGGCGCAGATGGCCATGCTGCCGCGCCTGCGGCCGCGCCGTTATTACGACCTGGTGGTGCAGGTGGCCATCGTGCGCCCGGGCCCGATCCAGGGCGGCATGGTGCATCCCTACCTGAAGGCGCGGGAGCGCCAGCGCCGGGGCGGCGACATCCACTACGTGAAGGACGAACTGGCCCTGCCGCTGGGGCGCACCCTGGGCGTGCCCATCTTCCAGGAGCAGGTGATGCAGCTGGCCATGGTGGCCGCCGGCTTCAGCGCCGACCAGGCCGACGCGCTGCGCCGCTCCATGGCGGCCTGGTCGCGCAAGGGCGGCGTGCACCGCTTCAAGCAGCCGCTGGTCGAGGGCATGGTGGAGCGCGGTTATCCACTCGACTTCGCCGAGGGCATCTTCAAGCAGATCGAGGGCTTCGGCGAATACGGCTTCCCCGAGAGCCACGCCGCCAGCTTCGCGCTGCTGGTGTACTTCAGCAGCTGGTTCAAGTGCCACGAGCCGGCGTGCTTCCTGGCGGGCATGCTCAACTCGCAGCCCATGGGCTTCTACCCGCCCTCGCAACTGATCCAGGACGCCCAGCGCCACGGGGTCGAGGTGCGCCCGGTGGACGTCACCGCCAGCGACTGGGACTGCACCCTGGAAGCGCCCGGCCATGCGCGCGAGGCCGACGAGCCGATCGACGGCCGTGGCAACACGCTGCAGCCGGCGGTGCGCCTGGGCCTGCGCCTGGTGGGGGGGCTGAGCGCCAAGGGCGCAGGGCGCATCGAGGCGGCCCGCGCCGAGCGGCCCTTCGAGGACGTGGAAGACCTGGCCCTGCGCGCCGCGCTCGACCGCAAGGACATGGGCCTGCTGGCAGCGGCCGACGCGCTGTCCGGCCTGGCCGGGCACCGCCGCCAGCAGGTCTGGGCCGCCACCGGCGCGCGGCGGGCGCCGGGCCTGTTGAAGGACGCTCCCATCCAGGAAGACCTGCTGGTGCTGCCGCCGGGCGAGGAGGGCGAGGACATCGTCTTCGACTACGCCGCCACCGGCCTCACCCTGCGCCGCCATCCCCTGGCGCTGCTGCGGCCCCGGCTCGACGCGGCCGGCTGGCGCAACTCGGCCTGGATCAACCAGCTGCCCGACGGCCGCCGCGCGCGCGCCTGCGGCATCGTCACCATGCGCCAGCGCCCGCCCACGGCCAAGGGGGTGATGTTCGTCACGCTGGAAGACGAAACCGGCATCCTCAACCTCATCGTCTGGAGCGACCTGGTCGAACGCCAGCGCGACGAGCTGCTGCGCTCACGCCTGCTGGCGGTGGAGGGCGTGTGGCAGCGCGACCCGGGCAGCGGCGGCCGGGTGCGGCACCTGGTGGCGCGGCGGGTGGAAGACCTCACCGGCTGGCTGGGAAGGCTGGGGGATAAGAAGCGCAGCCGCGATTTCTACTGACGCGAACCCACCCGGGCGGCCGCCCGATCAGGCCACGACGCGGGTGCGCGCCGACACGAATTCCAGCAGCCCTTCGGCGCCGTTCTCGCGGCCCCAGCCGCTTTCGGCCACGCCGCCGAAAGGCGCCTCCGGCCACATCAGCTGGGTGGTGTTGATGGCGACCGAGCCCGCGCGCAACTCGCTGCCCAGTCGCCGGGCGCAGGCCAGCGACCGGGTGAAGCCGAAGGCGGTCAGGCCCACGGGCAGTGCGTTGGCGCGCGCGATCGCCTCGTCCAGCGATCGGAAAGTCGTGACCGGCAGCAAGGGGCCGAACGGCTCTTCGCGCATCACCCGGGCGTGGTCCGGCACGTCGACCAGCAGCATCGCCGGATGGAACCATCCCTTCCCCGAAGGCCGGCCACTCGCCCGCGCCACCCGGGCGCCGGCGCCCACCGCGTCCTCGGCCAGCGCCGCGACCGCCGCCTGCCGCCGCGCGTTGGCCAGCGGCCCCATCTGGGTGGCTTCGGCGTCGCCCGGACCCACGCGCAGGCCCGCCACCACCTCGCCCATGGCGTCGGTGAACGGTTTCAGCACCGACTCGTGCACGAAGAAGCGCGAGGCATTGGCGCAGACCTGCCCGGCATTGCGGAACTTGATCGCGGCCAGGGCCGACACCGCCTGCTGCACGTCGGCGTCCTCGCACACGATGGCCGGTGCATGGCCGCCCAGCTCCAGCGTGCAGGGCTTCAGGTGCCGGCCCGCGAGTTCGGCCACCGCCCGTCCCGCGCCGGTGGAGCCGGTGAAAGAGATCTTGGCCAGGCGCGGATCGGGCAACAGCGCGGCCGACAGTTCGGCGCCGCTGCCCAGCAGCAGTTGCAGCGCGCCCGCCGGCAGGCCCGCATCGACGAAGGCCCTGGCCAGCTCGCAGACCGCCAGCGGGGTTTCTTCCGCCGGCTTGAGCAGCACGCAGCACCCGGCGGCCAGGGCCGCGGCGGCCTTGATCGCCGACAGCATCACCGGGAAGTTCCAGGGTGTGAAGGCGGCCACCACGCCCAGTGGCACGAGCTCGGTCTGGATCTGCACGCCCGCCATGGGCGAGGGGATGGAGCGGCCATAGGCGCGGCGGCCTTCCTCGGCGAACCACTCCAGCGCGTCGGCCGCCACGGCCATCTCGCGGCGTGCCTCCGGCAGGGGCTTGCCTTCCTCCAGCGTGAGCAGCGCCGCGATCTGGGCCGTGCGTTCGCGCAGCAGCCCGGCCGTGCGCCGCAGCAGCGCGGATCGTTCGGCGGGAACCTGCCGGCTCCAGCCCGCAAAGGCCTGGCTGGCGGCGTCCAGGGCTTGCGCCGCATCGCTGGCATCGGCGCCGCGATAGGTGGCGACGACTTCCGCCCGCGCCGGGTCGGACACGGCGAACTCGTCTCCACCGCCCCGACGCCACTGGCCCGCCACGCACGACAGCGGCTCGCTCGTGGGTGCGCTCGACATCACTCGATGGGCTCGAAGCCGACCTGGCGCACGGTCTCGCGCCAGCGCCGGTACTCCTCCTGGATGTCCTGGTCGAAGGCGGCGCCCGACTGCGGCGTCGGCTCGAGTCCCATGCGCGTGAGGCGGTCGGCCAGGGCCGGCGACTGCAGCGCCGTTTCCACCTTGGCGGCCAGGCGGTCCCGCACCGCGGCCGGCATGCCGGCGGGCCCGACGATGCCGAACCACTCGCGCGCCACCAGGTCGGGGAAGCCCAGTTCGCGGAACGTGGGCACCCCGGGCACGACCGGCGAGCGCGTGGTGCCGGTGGTGGCCACCACCCGGACCCGCCCGGCCTGGTGTTCGGCCCCGAAATCACTCAGCAGCGCCAGCCCCGCCGGCACGCGTCCCGCGATGATGTCGCCGCGGAAATCGCCGCCGCCGCCTTTGTAGGCCACCACCTCCGCCTGCAGCGAGGCGTTGCGGGAAAAGGTGCGTGCCAGCAGTTCCAGCGTGCCCCCGGGAATGGGAACGGACAGGTTGGCCTGCTTCGGATGGGCCTTGGCCCAGGCGACGAACTCCGGCAGGGACTTGGCCGGGGTGGCCGGCCCCACCGCCAGCGCGAAGTCGAACGAGCACAGCTTGGCGACCGGCGTGAAGTCGGTCATCGCGTCGTACGGATTGCTCTTGCGCATATGCGGGATGGTGGTGAGCCAGCCCGAAGGCACGATCAGCAGGGTTTGGCCGTCGGGCGCCGATGCCTTCAGCTGCGCGATGGCGATGCGGCCCGTCGCACCGGGTTTGTTGTCGACGATGAAGCTCGGCTCGGCCCCCTCGCGCATCTGCTCGGCCAGCAGCCGCGCGACGATGTCCAGCTGCGAGCCCGGCGGCGCCCCCACCAGGATGCGACCGGTGCGGGACTGCGCCCGCGCCCGGTGCGGCGCCAGCCCCCACGCAAGAATGCCAACTCCGGCCGTCACGAAAGCTCTGCGATTGGACATGGATCTCTCCGGCTCAAGGTTCGAGGCAGTGTAGAAAGGCGCCGCCCCCGCGCCCAGTCACGAAAACGGAAGCAGCGATCTGGGAAGCTGATGGCCGCGCAAGAGGGGCTGTCGCCAGCCGCCGCGCAGCGGCAGGCCCTTCCAGCGGCCACCGCGGAACCGGCTTCGCCGGGCCGCTGGTTGCACCCCCTGGGGTGCGGCCGGCCAGGCCACCGCGTAGCGGTAGGCCCCACCAGCGGCAACCGCGGAACCGGCTTTGCCGGGCCGCTGGTTGCGCCCCCTGAGGTGCGGCCGGCCAGGCCGCCGCGCAGCGGCAGGCCCTTCCAGCGGCCACCGCGGAACCGGCTTCGCCGGGCCGCTGGTTGCGCCCCCTGGGGGGAGGCGGCCGATAGGCCGCTTCGGGGGGGTCAATCTTCATCACCGGTGCGATAGGAGCGGTAGTGCGCATACGGATCCCCTTCGAGGTCGTCCCCCAGGTGCACGCGCACTTCGTGCAGCACGCCGGTGAAGGCGAACGGAGGTTCGTAGTCGGGGCTCTTGCGGGTGCCCGCGTCGCGGCCGCACAGCATGCCGGTGTTGAGGGCGCGGCTGGGCCAGGTGCGCGAGATGCGCCCGGTGGCCAGCACCTGGCCATCGATGCTGAGCGTGGTCTCGCCCGACGTGGGTCCGGTCTTGCGGAACTCGTAGGCCAGCCGCACCCGTGCGGGCTTCGGCGGCAACACGGCTTCGATGTGCTCGTGCACCCCCGGGCTGAAGACGTATTCGTGCACCAGCCGCCCGTCGCGGACGAACCAGGTGTAGCCGCAGAAGGCGGTGCCCGCGCACAGCAGCACGCCTTGCGTTCGCGGGCCATCGAGTTCCACGTCGGCGGTGAAGCGATGCGAGCGGCCGGTGAGGTTGGGGCTGCGCAGGCGATCGGTGCGGCTCATGCCCGGGTAGTAGAGGTACTCGGTGGGCGCCGATTGCATCCGGGCCGCGATGCGCTCGAACAGGCGGTCGTCCAGCGGCAGCACGGAATGTGCGCGGGCCTCGCGCTCGAACAGCTGCCGCAGGGCGGCCAGGCGCTCGGGCTGCTCGCGGGCCAGGTCGACGCATTCGGAGAAGTCGCGGTCGAGGTGGTACAGCTCCCACACGTCATCCTCGAAGCGGGTGCCGGCGACATGGTGCGTGAGCGCCTTCCAGCCGTCCTGCCAGATGCCGCGGTTTCCCAGCAGCTCGAAGTACTGACTGGGCTTGCGGGTGGGTGCCTGCGGCTCGTCGAAGGTGTAGCGCAGGCTGGTGCCCTGGATCGGCAGCTGGGGCGTGCCGCGGTACACGGCGGGTGCGCCCAGGCCGGCGATCTCCAGCACCGTCGGCACGATGTCCGTCACGTGGTGGAACTGGGTGCGCAGCCCCGGCCTGCGGATCCCGGCGGGCCAGTCCACGACCAGGGGCGCCCGCACCCCGCCGCCGTGGGTGTGGGTCTTGTACCACTTGAGCGGCGTGTTGCTCGCCTGCGCCCAGCCCACCGGGTAGTGGCTGAAGCTGTCCTCGCCGCCCATGCGATCGGCCAGCGCCAGCGGCTCGGCCACCGGCTCGGGCTCGTAGAAGAAGTGCTTGCGCGTGTTCACCGTGCCGATCCGCCCGCCCTCGGGGCTGGCGCCGTTGTCGGACAGCAGCACCACCAGCGTGTCCTGCGCCAGGTCCAGGCGCTCCAGCTGGGCGCGCAGCCGCCCGATCTGTTCGTCCGTGTGCTCGACGAAGGCCGCGTAGGTTTCCATGAAGCGCGCGCACACCGTGCGCTCGTCCGCCGTGAGCGAGTCCCAGGCCGGCACGCCCGGGTTGGACGGCGGCAGGCGCGTGCCGGGCGGCACGATGCCCAGCTCCAGCTGCCGCTCGAAACGCTGCCGGCGCAGCACGTCCCAGCCGCGGTCGTAGCGGCCCCGGTAGTGCTCGATGGCACCGGCGGGCACCTGGTGCGGCCAGTGGGCGGCCCCGAAGGCCAGGTACAGGAAGAAGGGCGATCCGGTGTGGGCGACCCGGTGGTCCACCAGGTAGCGGGATGCGCGGTCCACCAACTGCTCGGACAGGTGCTTGCCGCCGCCGGCGGCCGGCGGCAGGGGGCACTTGTCCTCGTACAGGTCCGGGTGCCACTGGTCGGCCAGCGCCCCCTGGAAGCCGAACCAGCGGTCGAAGCCGCGTTCGGTGGGCCAGTGGCGAAACGGCCCGCCATGCGAGATCTCGGCCGCCGGCGTGAGGTGCCACTTGCCGGCCGCCAGGGTGCTGAAGCCGTGGTCGCGCAGCATCTCGGCCAGCGTGGCGGCATGCGTGCTGACGTGCCCGCGATAGCCCGGATAGCCGCTGTCGAAGTCGGCCAGGAAGCCCATGCCCACGGCGTGCGCGTTGCGGCCGGTGAGCAGGCAGGCCCGGGTGGGCGAGCACATCGAGGTGACGTGGAAGTTGTTGTACTGCAGCCCCCGTGCGGCCATCGCGTCGATGTGCGGGGTGCGGATCTCCGAGCCATAGCAGCCGAGGTCGGCGTAGCCCACGTCGTCCAGCACGATGAACACCACGTTGGGCGAGGCGCTGCGTTGCCGGGGCGGCAGCCAGGAAGGCCTGGACTCGCGCCAGGTGTCGCCGATCACGCCGTCGAACGAAGGGTCGGTCCCGCTCATGCCGCGCCTTTCAGGTCGGCCCGGATCAGGTCGGCGGCCTTCTCGCCGATCATGATGCTGGGCGCGTTGGTGTTGCCGCCGACCAGCGTCGGCATGATGGATGCGTCGGCCACCCGCAGCCCGTCGACGCCGTGCACCCGCAGCCGCTCGTCCACCACCGCCTGCGCGCCCCGGCCCATGGCGCAGGTGCCGGCCTGGTGGTGCACGCTGAAAGCCGTCTGGCGCACGTAGGCCAGGACCTGTTCGGGCGTGGCGCAGGCCGGGCCGGGCCGCACTTCCTCGGCCACCAGCCTGGCCAATGCCGGCTGCGCAGCCACCTGGCGCATCCAGGGCACGGAGCGCACGATCAGGTCGCGGTCGCGCTCGTCGTCCAGGTAGCCGGCGCGCATGTGGGCGGGCGTGGCAGGGTCGGGGCTGGCGATGCGGATGCTCCCCCGGCTGTGCGGGTACAGCACGCAGGCCGAGAGGCTGAACCCGCTGAAGCGGTCCAGGGGGCCGCCCAGCCGCTCGAAGCTCACCAGCGCGAAATGGATCTGCACGTCGGGCCGCTGGGCCAGGGGATGCACCCGCACGAAGGCGCCGGCGGGATGGATGCCGGTCACCAGCGGGCCGCTGCGGCGGGTCAGGTAGGTCCAGCCCGCGGACAGGCGCCTGAGGGGCCGGTGGTAAAGGTCGTTCAAGGTCAGCGGCCGGTTGCAGCGCAGGACCAGCCGCACCTGCAGGTGGTCTTGCAGGTTCGCGCCCACGCCGGGCAGGTCGCGCAGGACGGCAATGCCCATCGACTGCAGCAAACCGCCGGGGCCGATGCCCGAACGCTGCAGCAGCACCGGCGATTGCAGGGCGCCGCAGGCCACGACGACCTCGCGCCGGGCGCCCACCCGGAAGCGCTCGATCCCGGCCGTGCATTCCACGGCCACGGCGCGGCCGCCCGCGATCTCGACGCGCGACACCGTGGCGCCGGTGACGATGCGCAGGTTGCGCCGGTGGCGTGCCGGCGCCAGGTAGGCGCGGGCCGCGCTCTGGCGGCGCCCCTTGCGCGTGGTCATCTGGAAGTAACCGGCGCCTTCGCTGTCGCCCCGGTTGAAATCGGGCTGGGTGCGCACGCCGTGCTGCGCCATGGCCTGCACGAAGGCGTCCGACAGCGGGTCGGGCGCGATGTCCGAGACGGTCAGCGGCCCGTCGGCGCCGTGCCAGTCGTCGGCGCCGCGGCACTGCGATTCGGCCTTGCGGAAGAAGGGGAGCACGTCCGACCACCCCCAGCCGGTGTTGCCCGCGTCGCGCCAGCCGTCGTAGTCGGCGGCGTGCCCGCGCACGTACAGCATGCCGTTGATCGAACTGGAGCCGCCCAGCACCTTGCCGCGCGGCCAGGCGATGCGCCGGCCCGCCAGTTCCTTCTCGGGTTCGGTGAGGAAGCGCCAGTCGGTGGCATCGCTGCCGATGGTCTTGAAGTAGCCGATGGGCACATGGATCCAGGGATTGCGGTCGGCACCGCCGGCCTCGACCAGCACCACCTGCAGGTTCGGATCCTCCGACAGCCGGCCGGCGATCGCGCAGCCGGCGGAGCCCGCCCCGACGACCACCACATCCGCCTGCAACCGTGTCGTGACATTCATGCGCGGCAGTCTAGGAAGACGCGCGGCCTCGGAAAACTCACGAAAACGAAAGCGCCGATCCGGGAAACGGATCGGGAAGGAGCCTGGGCCCTAGCGATGCAGGTTCTTCTGCAGGGCCTGCTTGAGCATCAGCAGCGAGGGCCGCGGCGGGCTGTGCGTGCGGGTGATGAAGGTCACCAGCCCCTCGATGCCGCCGATGGACGGCACCAGGATGCGAAGCTGCCCCTGCTTTTCCAGGAAGCGCGCCAGGCCGTGGGGAAGCACGCCGACGTCGTGGCTGCGGGCCAGCAGCGTGAGGTGGGCGAGCAGCGAGCGGGTCTCCACCGTGCCCCGGGGCTTGGCCCCGAACTTCGCCAGCAGCTGGCTGTCGATGCGCTGGCGCAGCGGCGAGTCGGGCGGCGCCAGCACCCACTGGCACTGCAGCAGCTCGGGCAGCTCCACGGCGCGACCGCCGCGGGCGATGGGGTGGTCCACGCCCGAGACGATGGAGAACGACTCGTTGTAGAGCATTTCGTAGCGCAGGTCTTCCTCGCTGCCCGCGCCGTGCACGCGGCCGACCACGGCATCGAGCTCGAACCGGCGCAGGGCGCTGATCAGGAACTCCATGGGCGCCTCGGCCACCGTGACCTTCACCTGCGGCGCATCCTCGCGCAGCCGCAGCAGGCTCTCGGCCAGCAGTTCGGGATCCAGCGAGCTGAAGACGCCCAGCCGCAGCTGCCCGGCGTTGCCCCTGGCCGCCTCGGCGGTCTCGGTGTAGGCCAGCAGCATGCCGCTTTGCAGCGCACTGGCGTGGGCGATCATGGTCTCGCCGGCCGCCGTCACCACCATGCGTCCTTTCACGCGGTCGAACAGCTTCACGCCCAGCATCTCCTCCAGTTCGTGCAGCAGCCGTGTCGCGCCGGGCTGCGACACGCTGATGCGCTCGGCCGCCGCGCGCAAGGTGCCGGTCTCGGCCAGCGCCGTGAGCAGCGACAGCTGCCTCAACTTGAAGTTGATGTTGGAAGGGTTGGCGCGCGCGGCCGGCCGGGTGGGCTCCGGGCCGCGATGGCCGGGGGTGTGCTCCTTGCTCGGCTTCATGGCGCGTGCTTCAGGCGTCGTCGTCCTCGCCGGAGCTCTCTTCGCCCGCGGCAAGCTGGTGCATCTCGATCATCTGCTTGAGCGTCGTCTTCAGCTCGGCGGAGCGTCCCAGGCCGAAGGGCTCGAGCACGCGGCGCTCGTGTTCCTGCGCCAGCTCGATCAGCCCGGCCACCAGCCGTTCGCCGGAGCGCGTGATGGTCACCAGCGTGATCCGCCGGTCGGTCTCGTGCGGCAGGCGCTGCACGTCGCCCCGCGCTTCCATGCGGTCGAGCACCCGCGTGAGCGTGGGCTGCTTCATCACCGTCATGCGCGCCAGCTGCCCGATGCTCATCTGCCGGCGGCCCGCCAGGGTGGCGAGGACCCGCCACTCGGACACGGTGAAGCCTTTCTGCGTCACCACGCGGTGGAACTCGCCCGAGATCAGGTGGCTGGCCTGGGCCAGCAGGGCCGGCAGGTAGTCGTCGACGAAATGCGCCGGGCTCGGGGCCGCCTTGCGACGCTTGCTGGCTGGGATCACGGACATGCGGTGGATTCGGGTGGACCTGGGGAGAAGCGACGGGGTGCGTGGAAGCTCGCGTTCCAGCCCGGCAGTTTAAGCCTCGGTAGTTGATTCCGCATACATCGCGAGGGGTGTCTTGACGGCCACCCGGGTCGCCCCCTATATTCCACACACATTACTTTTCATATATTCGCGGCTGAATCAAATCGGGGGTCCGGGGCATGGCTGAGCGTTCGTTCGTCGAAGAGGTCGGGAAGCTCAGGCTGGGCGCCGGCGAGGTGTTCCGCGGCGAGGGCATCCTGGCCGTCACCAAGGCCTTGCTGGAGTCGGGCGTGTCGTACGTGGCCGGCTACCAGGGCGCGCCCATCTCGCACCTGATGGACGTGCTGGCCGATGCCCAGGACATCCTGGCCGAACACGGCATCCGCTTCGAGAACAGCGCCAGCGAGGCCACGGCCGCGGCCACCCTGGCGGCCTCGGTCAATTACCCGCTGCGCGGCGCCGTGACGTTCAAGTCCACGGTAGGCACCAACGTGGCTTCCGATGCCCTGGCCAACCTGGCCTCCGGCGGCGTGACCGGTGGCGCCCTCATCGTGGTGGGCGAGGACTACGGCGAAGGCTCGTCCATCATGCAGGAGCGCAGCCACGCCTTCGCCATGAAGAGCCAGATCTGGCTGCTCGATCCCCGGCCCGACCTGCCGAGCATCGTGAAGGCGGTGAAGCAGGGGTTCGAGCTGTCAGAGGCCAGCCACACGCCGGTCATGCTGCAACTTCGCATCCGGGCCTGCCACGTGCACGGCGAGTTCGTGGCCGAGGACAACCGCCGGGCTGCCTTCAGCATCAAGCAGGCCATGGAGCATCCGCGGCGCGACGTGGACCGCATCGTCCTGCCGCCGGCGAGCTTCCTGCACGAGCAGGAAAAAGTGCGCCAGCGCTGGCCGGCCGCGGTGCGCTACATCGGGCAGCACGGCCTCAACGAGTTCTTCGCCGAGGGCGGCGACGACATCGGCATCATCGTCCAGGGGGGCAGCTACAACACGCTGCTGCGCGTGCTGGAGCGCCTGGGATTGGCCGACGTGTACGGCAACAGCCGCATCCCGCTGTACGTGATGAACGTGGCCTACCCGGTCCTCGACAACGAAGTGCTGCGCTTCTGCGAGGGCAAGCGCGCGGTGCTGATGGTGGAGGAGGGGCAGCCCAACTTCATCGAGCAGAACATCGCGCACGTCCTGCGCCAGCACGGCAGCACCACGGCGCTGCACGGCAAGGACCTGCTGCCCCTGGCCGGCGAGTACACCGCTGCCGAAATGCTCAAGGGCGCGCGCGCCTTCATGGAGCGCTACGGGCGCATCGAGCCCTTGGCCGCCGAGCCGAAGCCGACCGCCGCCGGGCACAAGGTCATCCCGCTCAAGCCGCTGGCCGACAGCGTGCATGGCCGCCCGCCCGGCTTCTGCACCGGCTGCCCTGAGCGTCCCATCTTCACCGCCATGAAACTGGTCGAGCGCGAACTGGGGCCGCACCACGTCAGCGCCGACATCGGCTGCCACCTGTTCTCCATCCTGCCGCCGTTCAACCTGGGCAACACCACCATGGGCTACGGCCTGGGCGCGGCCGGTGCGGCGGCGCTGAACGTGGCGGCCGACAAGCGCGCCATCAGCGTCATGGGCGATGGCGGTTTCTGGCACAACGGCCTGACCAGCGGCATCGCCAACGCCGTCTTCAACCGCAGCGACAACCTCACCATCGTGGTGGACAACAGCTACACCTCGGCCACCGGCGGCCAGGACATCCTGTCGTCCACCGCGCAGAACCCCACGCGCAGCACGGGCCACGCCATCGAGCAGGCGGTGCGCGGCGTGGGCGTGACCTGGGTCAAGGCCATCCGCCGCACCTATGACGTGGCCGGCATGCGCGACGCCCTGCGCGAGGCGCTCACCACGCGCGAGAAGGGCCCCAAGGTGCTGATCGCGCAGTCCGAGTGCATGCTGAACAAGCAGCGGCGCGAGAAGCCGCTGGCGCGCAAGGCCGCGGCCGAAGGCAAGCGCGTGGTGCGAGAGCGCTTCGGCGTCGATCCCGACACCTGCACCGGCGACCACTCGTGCATCCGCCTGTCCGGCTGCCCCTCGCTCACCGTCAAGCCCAACCCCGATCCGTTGCGCAGCGACCCCGTGGCCTCGGTCATCGATTCGTGCGTGGGCTGCGGCCTGTGCGGCGAGGTCTCGCATGCGGCCGTGCTGTGCCCCTCGTTCTACCGGGCGCAGATCGTCACCAACCCGACCCGCTGGGACCGGCTGAAGCAGCGCGTGAGCAGCGCCGTCATCGGCGCGCTGCAGCGCCGCTCCGCACGCCGGCGCGAAGCACTCGCCTTCTGAACGCCATGAGCCCGTCCCAACCCATCAAGATCGCCATCCTCGCCATGGGCGGCGAAGGCGGCGGCGTGCTGGCCGACTGGATCGTCGACCTCGGCGAAGCCAACGGCTACCTCGCGCAGACCACCTCGGTGCCCGGCGTCGCGCAGCGCACCGGCGCCACCATCTACTACGTCGAGCTGTACCCGCGCGCGGTGGCCGAGCGCGACGGCGGCCACCCGGTGCTGGCGCTGATGCCGCTGCCGGGCGACGTGGACGTGGTGCTGGCCTCCGAGCTGATGGAGGCGGGCCGCGCCGTGCAGCGCGGGCTGGTCACGCCCGATCGCACGACGTTGATCGCCTCCACCCATCGCGTCTACAGCATCGCCGAGAAGACCGCCATGGCCGATGGCCGCGCCGACAGCGCCAACCTGCTGGCGCACGGACAGGCGGCCGCCCGGCGATTCCTGCACTTCGACATGGCCCGCATGGCCGAGGAGAACGGCAGCGTGATCAGCGCCGTGCTGTTCGGCGCGCTGGCCGGCTCCGGCGAACTGCCGTTCAGCCGGGCGCAGTTCGAAGGGACCATCGAGCGCGGCGGCGTGGGCGTGAAGGCCAGCCTCAAGGCCTTCGGTGCCGCCTTCGATCGCACGCAGCGGGGCGCTGGCGCCGAGGCTGACGCGCAGCCCCCGGGCGCCGAAGCGATCGCGCCGGCCCGCGAGGCATCCGATCCGGCCGTGCGTTCGCTGCTCGCCCAGCTCGATGGCTTCCCGGCGTCGGCCCGGCCGATCGTGCTGGAAGGCCTGCGCCGTGTGGTCGACTACCAGGACACGGCCTACGGCAGCACCTACCTCGACCGCCTGCGGCGTCTGCAGCGCCAGGCCGGCGCCGACGCGCCGCTGCTGGCCGAAACCGCTCGCCACCTGGCGCTGTGGATGGCCTACGAAGACACCATCCGCGTGGCCGACCTCAAGACCCGCGCCAGCCGCTTCCAGCGCGTCGGCCAGGAGGTTCGCGCCCAGGGCGACCAGCTGCTGGCCATCAACGAATACATGCACCCGCGCCTGCAGGAGATCTGCGACACGCTGCCGGCGGGCCTGGGCCGCTGGCTGGCCGGCTCGGGCTGGCCACGCCGCCTGGTCGAGCGTTTCACGCACAGGGGCCGCGTCGTCCAGACCAGCTCGCTGTCGGGCTTCCTGCTGCTGTACACGCTGTCGGGCATGCGGCGCTGGCGCCGGGCCAGCCTGCGCTTCCAGGCGGAAGACGCCCGCATCGAACAATGGCTGCGCCGCATCGAAGCGGCGGCGGCAACGCACCCGCAGCTCGCGCTGGAGATCGCCCAGTGCCAGCGCCTGGTCAAGGGCTACGGCGACACCCACGAGCGCGGGCTGCGCAACTTCGAGACGGTGATGCGCCAGGTGGACCAGCTGGGCGCCGGGCTGGCGCCGGCGCGGCTGCGCGAGCTGCGCGAGGCAGCCCTGGCCGACGAGCATGGCGACAAGCTCCAGGCCCTCATCACCGGCCAGCCGCGCACCAGGCAGGCGGCGTTCTGATTCCTGGAAGGAGGCATTGACGATGCGTTACCGAGGCAACCCCGAAGCCGTGCGCGCCCTGGTGCAGCCGGACCGCGTGCACCGCGACCTGTACCTGGACCCCGAGCTGTTCCAGCTGGAGCAGGAGCACTTCTTCGCCAATACCTGGAACTACATCGGGCACGACAGCCAGATCCCGCAGGTGGGCGACTACCTCACCGTCGACGTCGCCAACCGGCCGCTGGTCGCGGTGCGCCACACCGACGGCAGCGTGCGGGTGCTGATGAACCGCTGCGCGCACAAGGGCTCGCGCCTGGTCACCGCGCCCAGCGGCAACACCGGCAAGTTCTTCCGCTGCCCCTATCACGCCTGGACCTTCCGGACCGACGGCACCACGCTGGGCGTGCCACTGCGCAAGGGCTACCAGGGCACCGCCATGGCGGACAGCGAGGCCGGGCAGGGCATCGTGGCCCTGCGCCACGTGCGCCTGTACCGGGGCTTCATCTTCGCGCGCATCAACGAGGTGGGGCCGAGCTTCGAGGACTACTTCGGCGACTCGCTCTCCTCCATCGACAACATGGCCGACCGCTCGCCGCAGGGCGAGCTGGAGATCGCCGGCGGCTGCCTGCGCTACGTGCACGCCTGCAACTGGAAGATGTTCATCGAGAACCTCAACGACACCATGCACCCCATGGTGGCGCACGAGTCCTCGGCGGGCACGGCCAAGGCCATGTGGAAGGACCAGCCCGCCGACGCGCCCAAGCCCATGGCCATCGAGCAGTTCATGCCCTTCGTGAACGACTATCCCTTCTTCGACGAGATGGGCGTGCGCGTGTTCGACAACGGCCACAGCTTCTCGGGCGTGAAGTTCTCGCTGCACAGCCACTACTCGGCCATCCCGGCGTACGACGAGGCGATGAAGCAGGCCTACGGCGACGATCGCGCACGCGCCATCATCGGCCTGGCCAGGCACAACACCGTGTACTACCCCACGCTGACCATCAAGGGCGCGATCCAGGCGATCCGGGTGATCCGCCCCATCGCCGTGGACAAGACCCTGGTGGAGAGCTGGACCTTCCGCCTCAAGGGCGCGCCGCCCGAGCTGCTGCAACGCACCTGCACCTACAGCCGCCTGATCAACTCGCCGTTCTCCGTGGTGGGCCACGACGACCTGCACGCCTACCGCGGCATCCAGGAGGGGCTGCGCGCCAGCGGCAACGACTGGGTCAGCCTGCACCGTGACTTCGACGAAGCGGAGATCGGCAAGCCCGACCTCACCGTCAACGGCACCAGCGAAATCTCGATGCGAAACCAGTACCGCGCCTGGGCGCGCTACATGACCCTGACCATGACGGAGTGAGCCAGCCATGCCGACACGCCAGGACCTGATCGACTTCGTGGTGCGCGAGGCGCGCCTGCTCGACGCCAAGCGCTTCGACGATTGGAACGCGCTGTTCACCGACGACGCCATCTACTGGATCCCGCTGGTGCCGGACCAGCCCGATGGCCTGAACCACACCTCGCACATGTACGAGGACAAGCTCTTGCGCGAGCTGCGAATCGAGCGCCTGAAGAGCCCGCGCGCCTTCTCGCAGCAGCCGCCCAGCCGCTGCCACCACCTGCTGCAGACGCCCACGGTGGAAGCCTTCGACGAGGCGGCCGGGCGCTTCGTGCTGCGCACCGAGTTCCACTACACCGAATCGCAGGGTGACGAGTTGCAGACCTACGTGGGGACCTGCCTGCATCACCTGGTCGACCAGCAGGGCCAGCTGCGCATCCAGCTCAAGCGCGTGAACCTGCTCAACCCCGACGCCGCGCTGCCTTCGGTGCAGCTGTTCATCTGAAAGCTTTCCAGGAGTCCGCGACCATGAAGTTCCCGAGCACGCTGCTGTCCATGCTGTTCGCCCTGGCGGCGGCCGGTCCGTCTTTCGCGCAGGCCGACAGCTACCCGTCCAAGCCGATCCGCATCATCGTTCCCTTTCCGCCCGGCGGCGGCACCGACCTGGTGGCGCGCACCGTGGCGGCCCAGCTGGGCGAGAGTTGGAAGGTGCCCGTCACCGTGGACAACCGCCCGGGCGGCAACACCGTGATCGGAGCCGAGCTGGCCTCGCGCGCCGCGCCGGACGGCTACACGCTGTTCCTGCCGATCGACTCCACGCTGGCGATGAACCAGAGCCTGTATGCCCGGCTGCCGTATGACCCCATCAACGGCTTCGCCCCGGTGACGCTTGCGGTCACCATGCCGATGGTGCTGGCCGTGCATCCCTCGGTGCAGGCGCGCAGCGTCAATGACCTGGTCAGCCTGGCCAAAGCCCCCGGGAGCAAGCTGGCCTATGCGCACGGAGCCCTTCCGGCCCAGGTTGCCGGCGAGGCCTTCAAGTCGGCGGCGAAGCTGAACATGGTCGCCGTCCCCTACAAGGGCAGCGGCCCGGCGATGACCGACGTGGTGGGCGGACAGGTGCCGGTGATCTTCGATGCGCTGGGGCCGGCCATGGCCTTCGTGAAGTCGGGCAAGGTTCGGCCGCTGGCGGTCACCAGCGCCAAGCGCTCGCCGTCCCTGCCGGAGGTGCCGACGCTGGGCGAAGCCGGCTTGCCGGTGGACCTGGTCACCTGGATCGGCTTCGTCGCGCCGGCCGGGACCGACCGCGCCGTCGTCGCCAAGCTCCATGGCGAAATCACCCGCATCCTCAAGCTGGCCGACGTACGCGACAAGCTCGCCGCCGTGGGGATGGACGTGGTCGCCAGCAGCCCCGAGCAGTTCGCGCAGACCATCAAGGACGACGCCGTCAAGCTGGGCGCCGTGATCAAGGCCGCGGGGATCAAGCTCGACTGAGCCGGACCATGAGCACTGTCCATCAGCGTTTCACCACCACCGCGGAGCGCGATTCCGGTGGCGAGTTCCTGTTCATCGACCCGGTCACGGCGCAGGTCTACGGCATTCCGGCGCGATCCGTGACCTGGGGCGAAGCGGCCGCCGAAGTCGAGCGGCTGCGCATCGCGTATGCCCAGGCGGGCTACGGCCACGGGCATCGCGTGGGGCTGCTGCTGGAAAACCGGCCGGCCTTCCTGTTCCACTGGTTCGCGCTCAACGCGCTGGGTGCCAGCGTGGTGCCGATCAACCCGGAGATGCGCGCCGCCGAGCTGGAGTACCTGGTGGACCACAGCGAGGTCTGCCTGGCGGTCAGCCTGCCGGCACGCGCGGGCGACCTGGAGGCCGCGGCCCGGGCGGTGCAGCGTCCCTTGGCCAGCTGGGACGGGCTGGATGCCGCCACCCTGCCGGCCGCGCCGGTTGCGGCACCCCTGGCCGGGACCGCACCCGACGAAGGCACTGAATGCGCGCTGCTCTACACCTCGGGCACCACCGGGCGGCCCAAGGGCTGCCGCCTCACCAACGGCTACTTCCGGCGCGCCGGCGAGTGGTACGCGGGCCTGGACGGCGTGTGCTCGGTGCGGCCGGGGCAGGAGCGCATCATCACGCCGCTGCCGCTGAACCATGTGAACGCGATGGCCTTCTCCACCATGGTGGTGCTCACGGCCGGTGGCTGCCTGGTGCAGCTCGATCGCTTCCACCCGAGCTCGTGGTGGCGCAGCGTCCGCGACAGCGGCGCGACCATCGTCCACTACCTGGGCGTGATGCCCGCCATGCTGCTGTCGGCGCCGGCCGGCCCGGCCGACCGCGGCCACCGGGTGCGCTGGGGCTTCGGCGCCGGCGTCGACAAGAAGAACCACGGCCTGTTCGAGGAGCGATTCGGCTTTCCGCTGGTCGAGGCCTGGGCCATGACCGAGACCGGCGCGGCCGCCTGCATCATGGCCAACCATGAGCCGCGCCAGGTGGGCACCAGCTGCTTCGGCAAGCCCGAGGCGTTCGTGGAGGTGCGGCTGGTCGACGACGAAGGCCAGGACGTGCCCGCCGGCACCCCGGGCGAGCTGCTGGTGCGAGCCAGCGGGCCCGACCCGCGTCGCCACTTCTTTTCGGGCTACCTCAAGGACGAGGCGGCCACCGAAGAGGCCTGGGCCGGCGGCTGGTTCCACACCGGCGACATGGCCCGGCGCGACGAGCAGGGCCTGATGTACTTCGTCGATCGCAAGAAGAACGTGATCCGCCGCAGCGGCGAGAACATCTCGGCGGTCGAGGTGGAAAGCGTGCTGAACCAGCATCCGGCGGTGAAGTCCGCCGCCGTGGCCGCCACGCCTGATGCGGTGCGCGGCGACGAGGTGCTGGCCTGCGTCATCACCCGCGAACCGGTCGCCGCGAACCGACGCGAGGCCCTGGCCGCCTCCATCGTGCGGCACGCGCTGGAGCGGCTGGCCTACTACAAGGCGCCGGGCCACGTGGCCTTCGTCGATGCGCTGCCGCTGACCACCTCGCAGAAGATCCAGCGCGGCCAGTTGCGGGAACTGGCGCGCGGCCTGCCCGGCCAGCCGAATTGCATCGACACTCGCGCGATGAAGAAGAGGCAGGCATGAGCAGGCGGCTTTCCTACGAGGGCGTGGCGGTGGCGGTGCCGGTGACGGTGCCCTACGTGCGCCACTCCACCCACGGCGCCCACTGGTTCATCGGCCAGGCGCTGGAGGCGCTGGTGCGCGAGTCCGGCATCGCCAAGGAGCAGATCGACGGCCTGACGGTGAGCAGCTTCTCGCTGGGCCCGGACACCGCCGTGGGCGTGACCCAGCACCTGGGCGTGTCGCCGCGCTGGCTGGACCACATTCCCACCGGCGGCGCCTCGGGCGTGATGGCGCTGCGCCGCGCCGCCCGCGCGGTGCAGGCGGGCGACGCCGACATCGTGGCCTGCATCGCGGGCGACACCAACCACGTCGATTCCTTCCGGCAGATGCTGGGCGGCTTCAGCTATTTCGCGCGCGACGCGAGCTACCCCTATGGCTCGGGCGGGCCCAATTCGATCTTCGCCTTCATCACCGCCAACTACATGCGCCAGTACGGGGCGACGCGCGAGGACTTCGGCCGCATCGCGGTGGCGCAGCGGGCCAATGCGCTGAAGAACCCGCTGGCCGTGTTCAAGAAGCCGCTGACGATGGAGGAGTACCTGCGGGCACGGCCGATCTCCGATCCGATCCACCTGTTCGACTGCGTCATGCCCTGCGCCGGCGCCGAGGCCTTCCTGGTGATGACCGAGGCACGCGCCCGCGAGCTGGACCTGCCGCACGTGCTGGTGCGCGGCGCCATCGAGCGCCACAACGCCTATTCGGATGACCCCATCATGGTCCGCGGCGGCTGGCGCGTGGACCGCGACGAGCTGTACGCGCAGGCCGGCGCACGCCCGGCCGAGGTGGACTTCATCCAGACCTACGACGACTACCCGGTGATCGTGATGCTCCAGTTCGAGGACCTGGGCTTCTGCGAGAAGGGCGAGGGCCCGGCCTTCGTGCGCAGCCACTCGCTCACCTGGGACGGCAGCTTTCCCAACAACACCAGCGGCGGCCAGCTGTCGGCCGGGCAGGCCGGCTGCGCCGGGGGGTTCCTGGGCGTGACCGAGGCCGTTCGCCAGCTCACCGGACAGGCCGGTGAACGCGCGGTGCCCGACGCGCGCCTGGGCCTGGTCACCGGCTTCGGCATGGTCACCTACGACCGCTGCCTGTGCACGGGCGCGGTCCTGCTCGGGAGCGCCTCATGACCATGCCGCTGATGAAACCCAAGCGCAAGAACCCGGTCCTGCGCACGCGGCAGATGAACCTGCCGCCCTGGGCCCGCGGCCGCGTGGCGCTGGGCATGACCGCGGCGGCGGCCGAGGGCCGCTTCGAGCTGCAGGTGTGCCAGCAGTGCCAGGCCGTGCAGTACCCGCCGCGCGAGGCCTGCCACCGCTGCCTGTCGGCGCAGCTGAAATGGCGGCCGCAGGACGGGCAGGGCACCTTGCTGGCCGACACCCGGCTGCACCACAGCAACGACCTGTTCTTCCGCGAGCGCCTGCCCTGGCGCCTGGGCATAGTGCAACTGGACGCCGGGCCCACGGTCATCGTGCACCTGCACGACGAGGTGGCGGCACCACCGCAGCGCGTGCACGTGGGTGCGCGCATCGACCGCGCCGGGCAGGCGGTCCTCATCGGATTTCCGAACGACGGGAGCGAACACATGGCAGACGACCGAATGCTCAGGGAGATGGCGAGCGACCCCCGGCACCGCAAGGTGCTGGTCACCGATGGCAAGACCCCCGTGGGCCAGGCGATGGTCAAGGCCTTGGCCAAGGCCGGCGCCGACCTGATCTGGGTCGGCCATGCCGAACCCTGGAAGAAGCTGCCCGGCCTGGAGGACATCACGGCCATGGAGCCCGTGGCCCTGGTGCCGCTGGACCTGACCAACGAGCGCTCGGTGAGCGAGCTGGCCGGCGAGATCGGCGGCAAGGTGGACATCGTGGTCAACACCGCCGAGGTTCACCGCAGCTTCGGCATCGCCGCGCGGCGCGGCACCGACGTGGCCCGGCACGAGATGGAGATCAACTACTTCGGCCTGCTGCGCCTGGCCCAGGCCTTCGGCCCGGCCCTGCGCGCGCGCTCGGCCGACGGCGTGACCCATGCCACGGCCTGGGTCAACCTGCTGTCGGTGTATGCGCTGTCCAACTTTCCGCCGCACGGCACCTTCTCGGCATCGAAGGCGGCGGCCTTGTCGCTGTCGCAGTGCCTGCGCGCCGAGATGCGGCCGGCGGGCATCCGCGTGATCAACGTGTTCCCGGGGCCGATCGACGACGAGTGGAACCAGAACATGCCGCCCCCCAAGCTGGCGCCCGCCGCGCTCGCCTCGGCGGTCGTCGATGCCTTGAAGCAGGGCATCGAGGACGTGTACCCCGGCGAGGTGGCCCAGGAATGGCTGGAGCGCTGGAAGGACAACCCCAAGGTGCTCGAGCGCGAACTCGCGGCCGGAGGATGAACATGCAGGCAACGACGACATCGCTTCTCACCGAACTGGCGCAGGCCCTGGCCAGCCGGCGCATCCGCGTGGTCGACCTCACGCAGACGCTCACGCCCGACTTCCCGCAGATCGCGCTGCCGCCCGAGATGGGGCAGTGCTGGGGTTTCCGGGTCGAGGAAATATCGAGCTATGACGAACGCGGGCCGGGCTGGTACTGGAACAACTTCTCCTGCGGCGAGCACACCGGCACGCACTTCGACGCGCCGGTTCACTGGATTTCGGGGCGCGACCTGCCGAACAACTCGGTGGACACGATTCCCGCCGAGCACTTCGTGGCGCCGGCCTGCGTGATCGACTGCTCGACCCAGGCGGCGGCCGACCCCGACTACCTGCTCACCGTCGCCGACATCGAGGCCTTCGAGCAGGCGCACGGCCGCATCCCCGCCGGCGCCTGGGTGCTGATGCGCACCGACTGGTCCAAGCGCACCGACCCCGAGGCCTACCAGAACTTCGACGAGACCGGCCAACACACGCCCGGCCCCAGCAGCGAGGCCGTGCGCTTCCTGGTGGAGCAGCGCAACGTGCTGGGCTTCGGGTCCGAGGCCATCGGCACCGACGCCGGGCAGGGCTACCACCTGCGCCCGCCCTACCCCTGCCACTACTTCATGCACGGCGCCGGCAAGTACGGCCTGCAGTGCCTGGCCAACCTGGACCAGCTGCCGCCCGCCGGCGCCGTGCTGATCTGCCCGCCGCTGAAGATCCAGAAGGGCAGCGGCAGTCCGCTGCGCGTGCTGGCCCTGGTCGAGGAGAGCGCATGAACGCCAATCCCAACCGGGTGGCCCTGGTGACCGGCGGCAGCGCCGGCATCGGCAAGGCCATCTGCGAGCAACTGCTGGCGCAGGACTACGAGGTCATCTCGTTGGCGCGCCGCGCCGGCGAATGGCGGCACCCGCGCCTGCACGCCATCGAGGTGGACCTGACCGATCGCGCGGCCACGGCCCAGGCCGCGCGCGACATCGCGCAGCGCTTCGAGGTGACCACCTTGGTCCACAACGCCGGCGTGATCCGGCCCGCCTTGCTGCCCGAGGCGCGGCTGGAAGACCTGGACGCGCTGATGCAGTTGCACGTGGCCAGCGCCGTGCAGCTGGTGCAGGCCGCCTTGCCCGCCATGCAGGCGCGGCAGTTCGGGCGCATCGTGCTGATGTCCTCGCGCGCCGCCCTGGGCCTGCAGACCCGCACCGCCTACTCGGCCACCAAGGCCGGCATGCTGGGCATGGCCCGCACCTGGGCCCTGGAGCTGGCGCCGCAGGGCATCACCGTGAACGTGGTGGCGCCGGGGCCGATCCGCACCGACATGTTCCATGACGTGGTGAAGACCGCCGAGCAGGAACGCAAGGTGGCCGAGGGCATCCCGGTGCGCCGCGTGGGCGAGGCCGGTGACGTGGCGCGCGCCGTGTCGTTCTTCGTCGACGCGGCCAACGGCTTCGTGACCGGCCAGGTGCTGTACGTCTGCGGCGGCACCAGCGTGGGCAGCCTCACGCTGTAGGCGTGGGTCGTGGGCCGTGGGCCGTGGGGCTGGCCTGCGCGGCCCTCACTCGATGCTGATGCGGGCGCTCTGCACCACGCTTTTCCAGTGCGCGCTCTCGCTGCCCATGCGTTCGCGGAAGGCCGCGGCCGAAAGCTTGCTGGGCTCCAGGCCGCGCTTGCGAAGCTCGGCGTCCAGCTCGGGGCGCCTGACGATGCGCGTGACCTCGGTGGTGAGCAGGTCCAGCACCGGCTGGGGCGTGCCGGCCCTGGCGAAGATCGCGTTCCAGGCGCGCACCTTGACCGACGGCAGGCCCAGCTCGGTGGTGGTGGGGACCTGCGGCAGCAGCGGGTTGCGCTCGTCGTCGGGCACCGCCAAAGCCTTCAGGCGGCCGTCGCGGATGTGCGGCAGGGAAGAGGACATGCCGTCGATCATCAGGTCGGCGTGGCCGCCCATGATGTCGGTGATGGCGGGGCCCACCCCACGGTAGGGCACATGGACCATCGGAGCCCCGGTTGCCAGCTTCAGCATCTCGCCGCCCAGGTGCGACAGCGTGCCCGCGCCGGGTGAGGCGAGGGTGATCGGCTTGCCGGTGCGCTTGGCGTTCTCGACCAGGGCCCCGAGATCGGTACCGTTCGCCGAGACGAGCACCAGCAGCGACTCGATGGGCGGAGAGACCGGCACCAGGTCCTTGGCCGGATCGAAGTTCGCCGACTTGTACAGGTGCGGTGCGGTGACGAGGTACGCGGCGCCCGCCAGCAGGGTGTAGCCGTCGGCCGGCGCGGACAGCACACGGCGGGTGGCGATCAGCCCGCCGGCCCCGGTCACGTTCTCCACGGGAACCGATTGCTTCAGGGCGTCCTTGAGCGGATCGGCCACCGAGCGGGCCACGATGTCATTGGGCCCGCCGGCGGCGAACGCCGCAATCATCGAGACCGCGCGCGTGGGGTACGCGCCGGACGTCGCCCAGCCCCATCCCGGCAGCCAGGCCAGGCTGGAACACAGGGCGCCGCCGAGGAGGTGGCGGCGGGTGGGGTTCTGGGGTGTGCGAAGAGTGGTCATCTCGGGAAGCCTTGGCTGCATGCGGCACCGTGCGTTGCGCGAGCGCGGAAACACCCAGTCTAGGCAGCGGCATCGACGGTGGGGAATTCACAAAACCGGATCGGTCGATCCGGAATCTGCATCGATGGGGCGATCCGCCACGCACCGGAAGCCGATGTGGCTGGTCGGCAAGTCCGCCCGCTGCGCATACCGGGCGGCGGGCCGATAGCGCTGGCAGTAGTTGCGCGCGCACAGGTGAGAGCCGCCCTTGATCACCTTCTCCAGCACGCCGTCGCGCGGTGAAGCCGATGCGCAGCAACCCGGCTTGGCGGCCGCACCGCCGACGGACCAGCGGTCGCTGGTCCATTCCCACACGTTGCCGATCATGTCGAACAGGCCGTAGCCGTTGCCGGGGTAGCTGCGCACGGGGGAGGTGCGTTCCCAGCCGTCGAGCAGCGTGTTCTGGTGCGGGAATTCACCCTGCCAGTAGTTGGCCAGCACCAGCCCGTCGGGGGCGAGCTGGTCGCCCCAGGCGTAGTCGGCGCCTGCCAGCCCACCGCGCGCGGCGTACTCCCACTCGGCCTCGGTGGGCAGCCGCTTGCCCGCCCACGCCGCGAATGCCTGCGCGTCCTCGTAGGCGACGTGCACCACCGGATGCTCCTGCAGTCCATCGAGACCGCGGGCCCAGGGGTTGCGCCAGCAGGCACCCTCGCGCAAGCGCCACCACAACGCAGGATCGAAGCGATCGACGGGACCGCTTGTCTTCTCGAACACGGCCGAGCTGCCGGTCCGTTCCGCCGCCGTGAGGTAGCCGGTGGCCTGCACGAAGGCCGCGAAGGACGCGTTCGTGACCGGCGTCTCGTCGATCCAGAACGAGTCCACCTCGACCACTCGCACGGGGCGCTCCTCGGGGTAGAACCGCGCCGATCCCATGGCGAAGGCGCCACCTTCGATCCACTGCATGCCATGCCTGGCCCGAGATATATCCACTTGCATATGCATTTGCATTCGATCATGATACGGGCCGCTTCCGCATCTTCGCAACCCGCAAGGAGCATCGCCCCATGGCCTCCAACCCTTCGACCCGCCGCCCCAACGTCATCGTCATCCTGGCCGACGACATGGGCCATGGCGACGTGTCCCTGTACGGCAACACGCGCATCGAGACGAAGCACATCGACAGCATCGGCCGGGCCGGCGTGAAGTTCACCGCCGGCTATACCTCGGCTCCTTTATGCAGCCCGGCCCGAGCGGGCCTGGTCACCGGCCGCTACCAGCAGCGCTTCGGCTTCGAGCAGCAGGTGTCCTCGGGCGCCTTCCCCGAGCGGCGCGAGGTGCGCCTGGAAGACGGCAGCCTGGCCCCGCTGCAGGGCGAGGCCGAGTTCATGCGGCGCGGCGTGCCCACCACCGAGAAGAACATCGGCGAGGTGTTCAAGGCCGCCGGCTACAAGACCGGCGTGGTCGGCAAGTGGCACCTGGGCCATGCGCCGCAGTTCCTGCCAAACAACCGCGGCTTCGACTATTCGTGCGTGTTCTACGGCAACACCAGCCTGCAGCACACCAACCCGGAAGACCCGGACTACATCAGCCTGAAGGTCGACTTCCACGACGAGGCCAAGGACACGGCCTGGACCCGCCACGGCTTGAACGGCGTGCGCCGCAACGGCGAGCTGATCGACGTGGACCAGTACCTGATGTTCTTCTTTCGGGACCAGGTGCTGCAGTTCATCGAGGAAAACAAGGACGAGCCCTTCATGCTCTATTTCCCGATGAACTCGCCGGTGCCACCGCTGCAGGTGCCGCGCAACTACTTCGAGGCCTTGCGCGACAAGATCGCCAACATCAGCGTGCGTGCCTACAGCGCCCTGGTGCAGGCCCAGGACGACGTCATCGGCGCGGTGCTCGACAAGCTGCGCGCGCTCGGCCTGGAGGACGACACCCTGGTGGTCTTCGTGAGCGACAACGGCTGCGCCGACAGCCGCCCCGGCAGCAACGCCCCGTTCTCCGGCGGCAAGTACACCACCTACGAGGGCGGCATCCGCATGCCCTACGTGATGAAGTGGCCCGGCCGCATCCAGGCCGGCCAGGTGTACGACGAGCCGGTGAGCACGCTGGACATCCTGCCCACGGTAGCCGCCGCCTGCGACGTGCCCACCACCGGCACGCAGCAACTCGATGGCGTGAACCTGCTGCCCTACCTCGAGAAGGAGAAAGAGGGCGCGCCGCACGAGCTGCTGTTCTGGAAGCTGGCCGGCTATTCGGCCGTGCGCATGGGCAAGTGGAAGCTGTATCTGGAGATCAGGAACGGCATCGCCAAGCTGTTCGACCTGCAGGCCGACCCCCAGGAGAAGAACGATGTGTCGGCGCAGGAGCCGCAGGTGTTCGAGGACCTGAAGGCCCGCTACGCCGCCTGGGACAAGAGCCTGCCGCCGCGTGCGTGGACCAACATCTCGCCGGTGTTCAAGAAGTGACGATCGACGGATGAAGCCCAAAGCCGCTCCGTCCGCGCCCCGCAAGCCTGCCGTCAAGGCGGCTGCCGCAGGCACGGACGCGGACTTCGACTTGAATCACTTCCTGCCGCACAAGTTGTCGGTGCTGTCGCGCCTGACGCAGGACCTGCTGGCCGCCACCCTCGGCCGCAGCGGCATGACCGTGGCGCAATGGCGGGTCTATGTCTGCCTGTCGGCGCAGGGGCCTTGCCATCTCAACGGCATCGCCGAGTTCACGCGACTGCCGCAGTCGTCCCTCAGCCGCTCCATCGCGCAGATGGCCGAGCGCGGCCTGGTGCAGAACGCACGCGACGAGAACGACCGCCGGATCGCGCGGATCGAACTGACCGAGCAGGGCCGCGCGCACCTGGCTCGGCTCACGGCGGAGATCCAGGCCAGTTGCGACTCGGTGTTCGCGATGGACGACGAGAAGGCGTCGAGGCTATTCCACCGGACCATCGACGAACTCGTGGCCCGCCTGAACGAGCGGGTGCACGGCGCGAGCTGAGCGGGTCGAGCCTTCGGCGACGTGGCCATGCGCGTCACACCATCGCGTAGGCGACGATCTCGATCTTCATGCCCGGCACGGCCAAGGCCGACACGGCCACCGACGATCGGTTGGGGTAGGGCGCCGAGAAGACCTCGCGGTACACGTTGTCCACCGCCTTCATGTCGGCGATGTCGGTCAGGTAGATCAGCACCTGCGTCACGTTCTCCAGCGTGCCGTCGGCGGCCTGCACCGCGCGCCTGAGGTTGTCGAAGGTCAGTCGGGCCTGCTGTTCGACCGGGCCGGTGTCGATCGTGGCATCGAGCCGCACCGGCCCGTGCGCGGTAAAGACCATGCGACCCGTGCTGCGCACCACCCACGAGAAGGGTTGCGACAGCGCCGGCAACCCGCAATCCAGAACTTCCTTCATTCCATGATCCTTTCGGTTTTCAATGACTTGGCTGCCCCGCGGTCGATGGCGAAACGAAAGGCCTTTCCAGCGGCAACCGCGGAACGCCGCTGGTTGCGCCCCCTGGGGGGAAGCGCCGAAGGCGCTCCGGGGGCTCATAGCTCGGTCCGCAGGGACCAAAGCTCGGGGAACAACACCACGTCGAGCATCTTGCGAAGATAGCTCACGCCGCCGGTGCCACCGGTGCCGCGCTTGAAGCCGATGACGCGTTCCACGGTGGTGACGTGGCGGAAGCGCCAGAGCCGGAAGCTGTCCTCGATGTCCACCAGCTTCTCCGCCAGCTGGTACAGGTCCCAGTGGGCGTCCGGCCGGCGGTAGACGGTGAGCCAGGCCTGGCGCACCGCTTCCTTGGCCACATAGGGCTGGGTCCAGTCGCGATCGAGGCTTTCGGCCGGCACGGGCAGGCCGGCGGCGGCCAGGCGGCGGATGGCCTGGTCGTAGAGCGAGGGCGCCTCGAAGGCCGCGCGCACCATCGCCAGCCGCTCGGGATGGTGCTCGTGGGGCTTGAGCATGGCCGCATTCTTGTTGCCCAGCGTGAACTCGATGCAGCGGTACTGGAAGCTCTGGAATCCGCTGGACGGACCGAGGAAGGGTCGCACCTGGGTGTATTCGGGTGGCGTCATGGTGGCCAGCACGTCCCAGGCGTGCACCAGCTGCTCCATGATGCGCGAGACCCGCGCCATCACCTTGAACGCCTGGGGCATGCGGTCTTCGGATACGGCGGCGACGGCCGCGCGCAGCTCGTGCAGCATGAGCTTCATCCACAGCTCGCTGGTCTGGTGCTGCACGATGAACAGCATCTCGTCGTGCGCGGGCGACAGCGGCCGTTGCGCGGTGAGCACCTGGTCCAGTTGCAGGTAGTCGCCATAGCTCATGGCACCGCTGAAATCCAGCTGGGCACCCTCCTGCTGGACGATGGCTTCCGGCGTGGGTGAGGCCGTCGGGGCGGGTCGGTCGTTGTACGGGCACATGCGGGCTCCTTCAGGCTGCGGGCGTTTCAAGGACGGCGGCGATCGCGTCGGCCACGTGGTCGATGGCCGCGGACGTGAGGCCCGAGATGCACAGGCGGCCGGTGTCCACCAGGTACACCGCGTGCCGCTCGCGCAGGCGCCGCACCTGGTCGGGCGAGAGGCCGGTGTAGCTGAACATGCCGCGCTGCGCGAGCAGGTAGCCGAAGTCGTGCGCCTGGCCGCAGCGCGCGACCAGCGCCGCATGCAGCGCCTGGCGCATGTCGCGCATGCGCTGGCGCATGGTGGTGAGTTCCTGCAGCCACAGCGCGCGCAGCTCGGGCGACTGCAGCACCGCGCCGACCAGCGCGGCGCCGTGCGCGGGCGGGGTCGAGTAGCTGCGGCGCACCGTGACCTTGAGCTGGCCCAGCACGGCCTCGGCCGCCGCCGCGTCGCGGCACACCACGCTCAGGCCACCGGCGCGCTCGCCATACAGCGAGAAGTTCTTCGAGAAGGAGTTGGCCACCAGGAACTCCAGCCCGGCGTCGGCCAGCAGGCGGATCGATGCCGCGTCTTCGTCGGCGCCGTCACCGAAGCCCTGGTAGGCCATGTCGACGAAGGGGATCAGGTTGCGCTCGGCGAAGAGGCCGGCCAACTCGCGCCACTGCGCCGCATCCAGGTCCATGCCGGTGGGGTTGTGGCAGCTCGCGTGCAGCAGCACCACGGTGCGCGCCGGCAGGGTGGCCAGGAACCGGCGCATGGCGTCGAAGGCGATGCCGGCGGTGGCGGTGTCGTAGTAGGGGTAGCCGCCCACCTGGTAACCGGCGCCTTCGAACAGCGCGAAGTGGTTGTCCCAGGTGGGGTCGGGCACCACCACCTGGGTGCAGCCCAGTTGCGTGCGCAGCAGGTCGGCGCCGGCGCGCAGCGCGCCCGAACCGCCCACGGATTGCATGGTGGCGATGCGGCCATCGAGCACGGCCGGATGCTGCGCCCCGAACACCAGCTCCTGCACTGCCTGGCGGTAGGAAGCCGAGCCCTCCATCGGCAGGTAGGGCGCCGGCCCGCCATTGCGCAGCAGCGCCTCCTGCGCCTGCCGCACCGACGACAGCACCGGCAGGCGGCCCTGCTCGTCGAAGTACAGGCCGATGCCGAGGCTGACCTTGTCGGGGCGCGGATCCCTGGAGAAGGCGTCCATCAGTGCCAGGATGGGGTCGCCGCCGTAGCGGGGCAGGTGGGAGAAGAGGGTGGGAGGGGTCATGTCTCGGAGCTGTGGTTCAGAGGGCGACGAAGACCTTGCCGGGGTTGAGGAGCCCACGTTCGCCCGACGCGCGAAAGAGACGCGGGGCGGCGGCGTGCGATGCCCAGCGTACCCTGGGTGCCGATCGACGCACGGTGCCGGCCTCGGATGGGCCTGCCCGGGGCCAGGGCGATGGGCTCAGCCGGGACGTGTGTATCGAAACGCCCGTTGACACGACCCCCACCTTCTGCAAGCATCCTTTTATTCGCACAAGTGGCAATAAGCTGCGGATGCTGCTCACAGGAAGGTGAATGCAATACCTCAACAACGCGTGGTACGTCGCCGCGCCCGTCACGGAGATCAACCGCAAGCCCCTGCGCCGCGTGATCCTCGACTCCCCCGTGGTGCTCTACCGCACCGAAGCCGGCGAGCCGGTCGCCTTGCTCGACCGATGCCCGCACCGCTTCGCACCGCTGTCGGCCGGCACCTTGCGCGGCGACCAGCTGCAGTGCCGCTACCACGGGCTGCAGTTCGGCCCGGATGGGCGCTGCACGCACAACCCGCACGGCGGACCGATCCCGCGCACGACCTTCGCGCGCTCCTTTCCCGTGCTCGACCGCTACGGCTTCACCTGGATCTGGGCCGGCGACGCCGAGCAGGCCGACCCCGCGCTCCTGCCCGACCTGCGCCCGTTCGACCAGCCGCGCATGCGCACCCGCCTTGGCACCATCACCATCCCAGCCGACTACCGGCTGGTGATCGACAACCTGCTGGACCTGAGCCACGTCGAGTTCCTGCACCCGTCCTTCACCAGCGAGGGCTCGCTCGAATCCACGCGGCACGAGGTGCGCGAGGTGGAGGGCGTGGTCCATTCCGACCGCTTCAAGCACGACTGCCTGGTCAGCCCCATGCTGCGCCGCGTGTGGCAGCGCGAGGTGGCAAGGGGCGATGCGCGCTCGTGCATCCGCTGGCACCCACCCTCGAACCTGTTCCTGGACATCGGCGCCACCGAGACCGGCGCGCCGCCGGAGGCGGGCGTGAGCCTGTCGCTGCTGCACCTGCTCACGCCCGAGCGCGCCGACCGCACCCACTATTTCTGGGCGGTGGCCTGGGATCCGCGGCACGACGCGCCGGGGCTGGACGAGTTCCTGGAGAAGGTGCTGGTGGAGGCCTTCGAGATGGAGGACGAACCCATGATCGCCGCGCAGCAGGCCAACATCGGCGCGGACGTCGACCTGATGGCACTCGGGCCCTCGCTGCTCAAGACCGACGCCGCGGCCGTGCGGGCGCGGCGCGTGCTGCAGCGGCTGATCGACGACGAGCGCGCCACCGCCGCGCCCGCTGCCACGCCACCGGTCCCTGAAGAGGCAGCCCATGCACGTTGAACACCTCACCCCTTCCATCGGCTCCGAGATCGGCGGCATCGACCTGTCCGATGCGCGGCAGGTCGAGATCCATGCCCCCCGCCTGCGCGAGCTGCTCGCCGAACGCCAGGTGATCTTCTTCCGCGACCAGGAGCTCAGTCCCGCGGCGCAGGTGCGCGTGGCCCGGGTGTTCGGCAAGGTCGAGCCGGTGTCGTCCACCTTTCCCTCGCATCCCGACGATCCGCACGTCGAGCTGCTGATCACCCAGGGCACGCAGACCGGCACCGATATCTGGCACGCCGACCTCACCTGGCAGGCCACGCCGCCGGCCGGAGCCTGCCTGTACGCGGTGGAGGTGCCGCAGACCGGCGGAGACACGATGTGGGCCAGCATGACCACCGCCTACGCATCGCTGGGCAAGGACCTGCAGGCGCACCTGAAGGGGCTGCGCGCGGTGCACAACTGGGAGGCACCGGCCCTGCGCGACAACGTGCTGCGACGCGACCCCAGCGGCGAGCTGTACCGCGCCACCCGGCAGAAGCACGTGCCCATCGAACAGCCCGTGGTGCTCGAACACCCGGTCACCGGCCAGCCGGTGGCTTTCGTCAACGCCCTGTACACCACGCACGTCCTGGGCGTGTCGCAGGACGAGGGCGCATCGCTCATCGCCTTCCTCAGCGGCCTGGCCAAGGTGCCCGAGTGGCAGGTGCGCTTCCGCTGGCGCAAGGGCTCGGTGGCGGTGTGGGACAACCTGGCGACCCAGCACTACGCCGTCAACGACTACTACCCCGCGCCCCGGCGCATGCACCGCGTCGCGATCCGGCGCTGATCCTTTCTTCCACCACCACCCACCTCGAGAGGCTCGATCATGAAACTGGCACGACGTGCATTCCTGCTGTCCGCGACCCTGCTGGCCTTGTCGTCCACGGCACCGGCCTGGGCCCAGCAGCGCTACCCGGGCAAGCCGATCACCATCGTGGTGGCCTATCCCGCGGGCGGCGAGACCGACGTGATCGCGCGCATGTTCGGCGAGAAGCTCACGGCCCGCCTCGGCCAGCCCGTGGTGGTGGACAACAGGGTCGGCGCGACCGGGATCATCGGCACCACGCATGTGTCCCGCGCGGCGCCGGACGGCTACACGCTGCTGCTTGCGCCCAACACTTTCACCATCGCCCAGACGGTGCTCAAGACACCGGCGGGCAGCGGCTACGACGTGCTCAATGGCTTCACGCCCGTCATCCAGGCCGGCACCGCGCCGCTGTTCCTGGTGGCCAGCGCGGGCAGCGGCTTCAAGAGCGTGGCCGACGCGGTGGCGGCCAGCAAGACGCGCGAGATCGCCTACGGCAGCCCCGGCACCGGATCGCCCATGCACATCCTGGGCGAGCTGCTCAATCGCGAGAGCGGCGCGCGCTTCCGGCATGTGCCCTACAAGGGCGTGCTGCCGGCGGTGAACGACGTGGTCGGCGGGCACCTGCCGCTGGTCTACACCTCGCTGGGCATCGTGGCGCCGCACTTCGCCACCGGCAAGCTCGTGCCGCTGGCAGTGGCCGACCGCCAGCGCTCGCCGCTGGCCCCCAACGTGCCCAGCCTGCAGGAGCTGGGCTACAAGGACATCGAGGTCAGCGGCTGGTACGGCCTGTACGGCCCCAAGGGCATGCCAGCCGAGGTGGTGGCCACGTTGAACTCGCACCTGAACGAGATCCTGCGCATGCCCGACGTGGCCGCCCGCATGGCCACGCTGGGTTCGCTGCCGCTGGGCGGCACGCCCGAGTCGCTGCGCACGCGCACGGCCGCTGACTACGAGCGTTTCAACGGCCTGCTCAAGACCTTGAACCTGCAGGCCGACTGAGGCGATCGTCAGGCCGCGCCGCGCCGCTTCGGCGCGGGCGGCACGTCGCTGCGCTCGATGGTGTCGGCCAGCATGCGCGCGACGAACTTCAGGTAGTCGTCCACTTTGCGGTCGGCCTTGGGGCCTTCGCCGAACAGCTCGGCCAGGAGCGGCTGCGCGATGGGCAGGAAGGCCGACACGCTGAGGATGGCCAGGTGCACGAAGCGCGGATCCAGCCGTGAGTGCGGAGTGTCGTCCAGCAGCATGCGCGTAAGTTCCAGGCCGCGCTGCGTGATGCGGTGCAGCGGCGTGCCTTCGGGGTCGTCGCCGCCCTCGGCTCCCGACTGGTAGATCTCGGACAGCGCCAGCCGCTCGAAGTGCGGGTGTTCGCGCATGAACTCCAGCCGCAGCATCAGGCGGTGGTGCACCCGCTCGGCCAGGTCACCCTCGGTGCGTAGCGCCGTTTCCATGCGGTCCTGCAGCTGGCGCATCAGGTGCTGGGTGGCTTCCATCAGCAGGCCCTTGAGGTCGCCGAAGTAGTAGCGCACCAGCGCCCGGTTGACCCCGGCCGCGGCGGCCACTTCCACCACGCTCAGTTGCTCCGGCGTGCGGGTGCGCAGCAACTCGATGGTGGCCGCGAGGATGACCTCGCGACCCACGCTGGCATCGGCCGCGGGACGGCCGCTGCCGCGGCGCGTCGTTGCCGGCTTGTCGGCGCGGGCGCGGGTGGGCTCTCGGGTGCGGGCGGGGCTTGGCATGGCGGCTCGATTGTCGCCGGCCAGGCCACATGCGGCGCTCGCGATCGGCCCGGGGCGATCAGCGCTCTGCCAGGATCCAGCGCGCCGCCTTCTCCGCGACCATCAGCGTCGGGCTGTTGGTGTTGCCGCTGGTGATGCGCGGCATCACGCTCGCGTCCACCACCCGCAGGCCGGCCACGCCGATCACCCGCAGCTGCGGGTCCACCACGGCGCCCGGGTCGTCCGCGCGGCCCATGCGGGCGGTGCCCACGGGATGGAAGATGGTGGTCGCGATGTCGCCGGCCACCTGGGCCAGCGCGTCGTCGCCCTGGTGCTCCGCGCCTGGCAGGTACTCGGTGGGCCCGTAGCGGGCCATCGCCGGCTGCGCCACGATGCGCCGCGCCACCCGCAGCGAGTCGGCCGCCACCTTGCGGTCTTCGTCGGTGCTGAGGTAGTTGGGCGCGATCAGCGGGGCCGCGCCCGGGTCGGCGCTGCGGATGGCCACCGTGCCGCGGCTGGTCGGGTTGAGGTTGCACACGCTCGCGGTGATCGCCGCAAAGCGGTGCAGCGGCTGGCCGAAGGCGGGCAGGCTGAGCGGCTGCACATGGAACTGGATGTTGGGGTGCGGCCGGCCCGGGTCGCTGCGGGTGATGGCGCACAGCTGCGAGGGCGCCATGCTCATGGGCCCGGTGCGGCGCCACGCGTACTCCAGCCCGATCAAGGCCTTGCCCCACAGGCTGCCAGCCATCGTGTTGAGCGTCTTGACGTTGTCGACCTTGAAGACGGCGCGCACCTGCAGGTGGTCCTGCAGGTTGCTGCCCACGCCGGGCGCGTCGCGCAGCACCCCGATGCCGTGGCGCTGCAGCAGGCCGCCGGGGCCGATGCCCGAGAGCTGCAGCAGCTGCGGCGTGCCGATGGCGCCGGCCGAGAGGATGACCTCGCGCCGCGCCCGCACCTGCACCCGATCTCCGCCCCGCACGAGCCACGCGCCCTTGCAGCGCAACGCGCCTGCGCCGCCAGGCTCCAGCACCAGTCGCGAGGCATGCGTCCGCGTCCACAGCGTGAGATTCCTGCGGTGCTTGAGGATGGGGCGCAGGAAGGCCTTGGAGGCGTTCCAGCGCCAGCCGTTCTTCTGGTTCACCTCGAAGTAGCCCACGCCCTCGTTGGAGCCGCGATTGAAATCATCGGTCGCCGGCACGCCGGCTTGCTGCGCCGCCTGGGCGAACGCGTCCAGGATGTCCCAGCGCAGGCGCTGCTTCTCGACCCGCCACTCGCCGTCGCCGCCGTGCCAGGTGCCCACGTCTTCGTCGATCGAAGGCAGCCGCTGGGTCGGATCCATCGGCTGCGAAGGCACGCTGCGGGAGACCGGCTCCGGCGCCCGCCGGCCGCGCAGGCGATGGTGGTTCTCGTGCCGCTTGAAGTCCGGCAGCACGCCGGCCCAGCTCCAGTCGGGCTCGCCGGCCAGCGCGGCCCAGCCGTCGTAGTCCCGCGCCTGCCCGCGCATGTACAGCATGCCGTTGATGCTGGAACAGCCGCCCAGCACCTTGCCGCGCGGGTACAGCAGCGAGCGACCGTTCAGCCCGGCCTCGGCCTCGGTGCGAAAACGCCAGTCGGTGCGGGGGTTGTCGATGCAGTACAGGTAGCCCACCGGAATGTGGATCCAGGGGTAGTCGTCGGGGCCGCCGGCTTCGACCAGCAGCACGCTGCGCGACGGATCGGCGCTCAGGCGGTTGGCAAGCAGCGCGCCGGCGCTGCCGCCGCCGATGATGACGTAATCGAACTCGACGAAGCTGTCCATGCGCTGCGGGGGCTGGTGATGGCGCGCACTGTAGCGCTGCACGCGGTGAGCCGGATGCCCGCCCCGGGTCAACCCTCATTCGGTTTGCCGACCGCCGGTCTATTTTCGTCCGACGTTCGCGTCGGACACGACCCGCGGATCCACCTTCATGGGAGTACATGGTGTTCAAGGCAATCTGGCTGGAGCAGGCATCCGGCGTCACGCAGGCATCCGTTCGCGAACTCGACGATGCCGTGTGGTCCGACGGCGATACGCTGGTGCGCGTCGAGTGGTCTTCCCTCAACTACAAGGACGCCCTGGCCATCACGGGCCGCGCACCGGTCGTTCGCAAGTTCCCCATGATTCCCGGCATCGATTTCGCCGGCATGGTGGAGTCGTCCAGCAGCGGCGAGTGGCAAGCCGGTGACCGCGTGGTCATGACCGGCTGGGGCCGCGGCGAAACGGCCTTCGGTGGCTTCGCGCAGAAGGCGCGCGTGAAGTCCTCCGAACTGGTGCGCCTGCCAGAGGGCATGGACGCGCGGTCGGCCATGGCTATCGGCACCGCCGGCTTCACCGCCATGCTGGCCGTCGAGGCCCTGGAGCGGCACGGCGTGCGGCCCCAGGAGGGCGAGGTGCTGGTGACCGGCGCCGGCGGCGGTGTCGGCGGCTTCGCGGTGGCCCTGCTGGCGCGCCAGGGCTTCGACGTGGTGGCGGTGACCGGCCGCCCGGCCGAGGCCGAGCGCCTGCGCCGACTGGGCGCCCGCGACATCCTGCCGCGCGATGCCTTCTCGCAACCGGGCAAGCCGCTGGCCAAGGAACGCTGGGCGGGCGTGGTCGACAGCGTGGGCAGCCACACGCTGGCCAATGCCTGCGCCAGCACGCGTTACGGCGGCACCGTGGCCGCCTGTGGGCTGGCCCAGGGCATGGACTTTCCCGCTACGGTGGCGCCGTTCATCCTGCGCGGCGTCACGCTGGCGGGCATCGACAGCGTCTACTGTCCGGCCGAACGGCGGCCCCCGGTCTGGCAGCGCCTGGCGCGCGACCTGAGTGCCGAGGTGATCGACGCGATGGTCGAGGTGTTGCCACTCGATCGCGTCATCCCCGCCGCGCAGGACCTGCTGGATGGGCGTGTGGGGGGGCGGGTGCTGGTCGAGGTGCGCTGATGCGCATCTATCCGTTCACCCTGGCCCCATTCGACAATGCTCAGGACGGCCAGTAGAAGGGCTCGGTTCGCGGTGCGGCTTCGACAAGCTCAGCCCGAACGGAGTGCCCGGTTCGCGGTGCGGCTTCGACAAGCTCAGCCCGAACGGAGTGCCCGGTTCGCGGTGCGGCTTCGACGAGCTCAGCCCGAACGGAGTGCCCGGTTCGCGGTGCGGCTTCGACGAGCTCAGCCCGAACGGGTATTGCGTGTTCGCCTTGAATTCAAACCCGCCAGCGCGCCCCGCCATCCAGGTCGATCACCGTCCCCGAGATGTACCCGGCCTGCGGCGATGCCAGGAACCAGGTGCAGTCCGCGACCTCGCCGGCCGTGGCCATGCGCTGGAAGGGCAGGTTCTTCAGCAGCGCCGCATAGGCATCGCCGCCCGTGCCGGACGCCAGGCCCGCGGTGCGCGCGGTCTGGGTCAAGCCCGGGTTGATGCCGACGACCCGCACGTTCCAGTCCACCGCCTGCGCGCCCAGCGCTTCGGTGAAGGCGATCAGCGCGGCGTTGGCGGTGGTGGTGAGGATGGTCTTGGGATTGGGCTTCACGCCCGCGGTGCCGATGATGTTGACCACCACGCCGCCGCCATCGGCCCGCATGCGCTCGCAGGCAACGCGCGTGGCCTCGATGGCGCCCAGGACCTTGTCGGCCCAGACGCCGCGCCAGTGCGCCGGCTCGCTGTCCTGCAGCGACAGGCGCGGAATGTTTCCAGCGGCGTTCACCAGCACGTCGACGCGTGGCGGTGCAGCCAGCGCGGCGGCCAGCGAGTCAGGGTCGCCGACGTCGCAGCAATGGGTGTGTGCCGCTGCTGCGCCGGCGGCGCGGCAAGCCTCGGCGGCCTGGGCCAGGCGGGCCTGGTCGCGGCCCAGCAGGTGCAGCGTGCAGCCGGCGGCGGCGAAGCGCTCGGCGATGGCGCCGCCGATGCCGCCGGACGCGCCGGTCACGACCACGTGTCGGGTGTCGTTCATGGGTTCACCTCCGTGTTTTTCTTGTGGCCGCCGGTCCAGCGGCGCGTGCCGGGCAACGCGATGTCGAACAGGTCGAGCGCGCGGCCCACGGTCTGGTCGACGATGTCCTGCACCGTGGCGGGCCGGTGGTAGAAGGCCGGCACCGGCGGCATCACGATGGCGCCGTTGCGCGTGGCCTGCGCCATCAGCTCGATATGGCCCGCGTGCAGCGGCGTCTCGCGCAGCAGCAGCACCACGCGCCGGCGCTCCTTCAGGCACACGTCGGCGGCGCGCGCCACCAGCTCGTCGGCATAGCTGTGGGCAATGCCGCTGAGGGTCTTGATGGAGCAGGGCGCCACCAGCATGCCGGCCGTGCGGAACGAGCCCGACGAGATCGAGGCGCCGATGTCCTTGGCATGGTGCACCTCATGGGCCAGTGCCCGCACGTCGTTCACCAGGTAGTCGGTTTCCTCGGCGATCGTTCGCGCGGCCGAGGCGGTGAGCACGAGGTGCGTGCGCACGCCGGGCAGGCTGCGCAGCAGCTCCAGCGCGCGGATGCCGTAGATGGCGCCCGAGGCGCCCGTGATGGCGACGATGAGGTTGCGTGCGTCCTGCATGGGTCAGCGTGTGTTCTCCCGAGGGTCGCGGCTGGGCTGGACCAGCGGCGGCACTGGGTCGTTCATGGTCACCTCGATCGATTGCCTGCAGTTCAGGTCATCTCTCCTGTACGTCGGGCCTGCTCAGGACGAGGCGGCCGCTTCGAGCGTCGCCAGGGCCGCGCGAACCTCGTCGCTTTCCAGCTCGGCGGTGGTGCCGCTGGCCTGCGCGAAGTAGCGGCAGACCTCGCGCGCTGCCGAGCCGTGGGGGCCGGCCGGGCGCGGGGGCGCTCCCCAGGCGTACAGCCGCGACAGCACCACCCGCTCGGCCTGCAACTCGGCCGCCTTGACGGCGCTGCGCGCGGCCTCGGCTTCGGCCTCGGGCACCTCCGGCCAGCCGGCCTTCATCCGTCGCCGCAGTTGCCGCAGCGGCACCACCACCTCGCTTCGCCAGGGCCGCACGTGGGCATCGGCTTCGGCGATCGCGGCGGGGCCGGGGGGCTGGCCCTGCGCCTGGCGGAACAGCGCGTGCAGCAGCACGCACACGTCGAGCTGCAGGCGGTCCTGCAGGACCAGGCAGGCCGGGGCGACACCGGGCCGGGCGTAGAAGCCGAGGGCCCAGGTCCAGAGCGGGTCGTCCGGCAAGCTCATGCGCGCCCCACGAAGGCCGGCGGCTCGTAGCAGCCGAGCGGCGGTGGCTCGCCCTCGAAGCGCTCGACCTGCACCAGGCAGGTGAGGGCGCTGGTCGCCTGCGACAGGCGCGAGGTGCCGATGTCGAGCGTGACCATGTTCGGGTTGCCGTGCTTGTCGAGCGTGTCGTCCTGCGCCGCATCGAGCGGGTCGTACCAGGCGCCGGTGGCGATCTGCACCACGCCGGGCATGAGCACGTCGCTCACCACCAGGCCGGCCAGCAGCGCGCCGCGCCGGTTGAACACGCGCACGACATCCCCATCGGCCAGGCCACGCGCCTGGGCGTCGGACGGGTGCATGCGCAGCGGCTCGCGGCCGCGCACCTTGGCCGCCCGGGACAACTCGCCGTGGTCATACTGGCTGTGCAGCTTGGTCGAGGGCGCGTTGGACACCAGGTGCAGGGGGAAATCGCGTGACAGCGGTGCGCCCAGCCACTCGGCCGGCTCGCGCCACACCGGGTGGCCCGGGCAGTCGTCGTAGTCGAAGCCGGCAATCGTCTCCGAAAAGATCTCGATGCGGCCGCTGGGCGTCTTGAGCGGCTGGCCACCGACGAAAGCCGACAGCAGCGGCGGCCCGGAGCGCGCCACCGGCAGCACGATGGGGTCGCCCGCCCAGAAGGCGTCGAAGCCCGGCAGCTCGAAGCCCGCGCCCCGTGCGCGCTCGGCGGCCTGCGCGTACAGGTGCCGCAGCCACGCTTCTTCGTCGCGGCCTTCGGTGAAGGCGGGGCCGACGCCCAGGCGCTGGGCCAGGTCGGCAAAGATGTCGTGGTCGTTGCGCGACTCGCCCCAGGGCTGCACGATGCGGTGCGAGGGGGCGATCAGGTTGTCGCGCGCGGAGCAGGCGATGTCGTTGCGCTCCATCGTGACGGTGGTCGGCAGCACCACGTCGGCATGGCGCGCGGTGGCGGTCCAGAAGCTCTCGTGCACCACCACCAGCTGCGGTTTGCGCCAGGCGCGCAACAGGCGGTTGATGTCCTGGTGGTGGTGGAAGGGGTTGCCGCCGGCCCAGTACACCAGGCGGATGCCGGGGTAGGTGAGGCGCTGGCCTTCGAACTCGTACGGCTCGCCCGGGTGCAGCAGCATGTCCGACAGGCGCGCGACGGGGATCGTCTGCTTCACCGGGTTGCTACCCTGCGCGAGCGCGGGCCAGGCCAATGGAACCAACGGCCGCCCGATGCCGTTGACGCTGCCATAGCCGAAGCCGAAACCACCTCCGCGCGTGCCGATCTGCCCCAGCATGGCGGCCAGCGTGATGGCCATCCAGTAGGGCTGCTCGCCGTACTGCGCGCGCTGCAGCGACCACGACATCATCAGCATCGTGCGCGAGCGGGCCATCTCCTGCGCCAGCGAGCGGATGCGTTCGGCCGGCAGGCCGCACAGCGCCGCGGCCCAGTCGGCCGACTTGGCCACGCCGTCGCTCTCGCCGCGCACATAGGCCGCGAAGCGATCGAAGCCGGTGGTGTGGCGCGCCAGGAAGGCGGCGTCGTGCAGGCCCTGGGCGAGCAGGGTGTGGGCGATGCCCAGCATCAGCGCCACGTCCGAGCCGGGTCGCGGTGCCAGCCATTCGGCCTCCACCTCGTCGAGCGTGTCGTCGCGCACCGGGCTGATGGAGACGAAGCGCACGCCGGCGCGGCGGCAGGCGAGCATGGCCTCGCGCAGCACATGCCGGCTCACGCCGCCCGAGTTGACTTGCGCATTGCGCCAGGGCGCGCCGCCGAACATCACCACCAGCTGCGATTCGGCGGCGATGTCCTCCCACGAGGTCTGGCCCGTCACCAGGCCGGAGCGGTCGCCCACCACGTAGGGCAGGATGGTCTCGCCCGCGCCGTGGCTGTAGTTCTGCACCGAGCGCGTGCAGCCGCCGATGCCGTTCATGAAGCGATGGATCTGGCTCTGCGCGTGATGGAAGCGCCCGGCGCTGCTCCAGCCGTAGGAGCCGCCGTAGAGCCCTTCGTTGCCCACCTCGCCCTTCACCTGGCCGATGGCGTCGGCGACCAGCGCCAGCGCGGTGTCCCAGTCGACTTCGACGAAAGGTTCGCGCCCGCGCCCCTCGCCGCCGGCCTGCAGGCCGCGCTCGAGCACGCTGCGGCGCACGGCGGGGCGGCCGATGCGGGCCGGGCTGGTGCGGGCCTGCAGCAGCACGGAGCCCAGGCCCAGCGGGGACGGGTCGGCATCGCCCTCGAAAGGGTCCAGGGCCACCGGGCCGCGCGCGTCCATCCGGGCGCGGTACAGGCCCCAGTGGGTGGCGACGGTGGGGCGGGCGGGGGTTTCAAGCATGGGGGGCGGGAGGCGGTGCGCTCAAGTGGTCGAACAGCTTGCGCGCGTGGGGCGTGAGGGTGGCGAGCTGGCGCAGCACGATCTTCAGTTCGCGATCGGCCCACTCTTCGTCGAGGGGGATGACTTCGATCGGCGCCTGCCGCTGCAGCCGGCGCGCCGTGGATTCGGGGATGACGGAGACGCCCACGCCGGCCGCGACCAGCCGGGTGATGGCGTCGAAGCTGTTGACCTGGATGCGCATGCGCATGTTCTGCCCCAGCAGCAGGGCCTGCTTGGCCAGCCAGATCTGCAGCGAGGCCCGGTCGCCCAGGCCGATGAATTCGTAGTCGAGCAGCTGGTAGAAGCGCAGCACCTCGCCGCGCGCCAGCAGCTTGTGGTTCTGGGCGGTGATGGCCACCAGCCGGTCGCGGCGGAAGGGGTAGGACTGCAGGCTGTGCAGGCTCACGCGGCCGGCGATGATGCCGATGTCGGCATCGCCCCGGTCGACCGCGTTCACGATGTCCTGGCTGGTGTGCTCGTGCATCTCGATGTTCACGCGCGGGTGCAGCGACAGGAAGCCGGCCAGCAGCTGCGGCAGGAACTCGTTGATGGCGTTGGTGTTGGCCGCCAGCCGCACCAGTCCGCTGGCGCCGCGATGCAGGTGGGTCAGCTCTTCGCGCAGGCCGGCGGTTTCTTTCAGGATGGCCAGCGCGCGCGCCAGGAACATCTCGCCGGCCGGAGTGAGCGACACGCCGCGGCTGCTGCGCTCGAGCAGCAGGACGCCAAGGGATTCCTCCAGCGCCTTGATGCGCGCGCTGGCCGCCGCCACCGCGATCGGGAAGCCCTCGGCGGCGCGGGTGAGGTTGCCGCACGAGGCGACGGCGACGAACAACCTCAGGTCGACGATGTCAAAGCGCATGGTCCGCACGGCCGGGCCCGCGGGCCCGGCCGGTCATCACTCCGCCTGCAGGTTGGCCAGCTTGGCCGCCGCGCGCAGCTGCTCGGCGTCGGCCCGCAGCGCGGTGGTGAACGCGCCGGCATTGCCCGGCGTGGGCTCCACGCCCATGCGGCGCAGGGCCGTGACGATCTCCGGGTCCTTCATCGCGTTGGTGAGTGCCGTGCTGATGCGGTTGCTCACCGCGGCGGGCATGCCGGGGCGGCCGACGAAGCCCAGCAGGAAGGAGTACTCCATGTTGTCGGCGGCCGGGAACATGGGCGCGGCTTCCGGGGCCAGCGGGCTGGGCTTGCTGGCGGCCACGCCGATGATGCGGGCGTTGCCGGCGGCCGCATGGCCGGCCAGCGAGGGCAGGGCGGCGACCGTGCACTGCGTCTGGCCACCGATCATGGCCGGCACCGACTGGCCCGATCCGCGGAAGGGCACGTGCTCCACGTCGAGGTTGAGCTTGCGCTTCATGGTCTCCAGCGTCAGGTGGTGCAGCGTGCCGACGCCCGACGAGCCGCAGGACAGCGCGTTGGGTTTGCTGCGCACCAGCTGCGTGAACTCGGCCAGGTTCTTGACCGGCACGTCCTTGTTCACCGCCAGGAAGTTCGGCGCCTTCGCCGCCACGGCCACCGGCGTGAAATCCTTGTTCACGTCATACGGCAGCGACTTCATGATCAGCGGGGTGATGTTCAGGAAGGCGCTGTCCGAGAAGATGAGCGTGTACCCGTCGTTGGGGGCGCTGAGCAGCGACTGCGCCGCCACCACGCCGTTGGCGCCGGGCTTGTTGTCCACCACCACCGTCTGGCCCAGCTCCTTTTCCATCAGCGGGCCGACCCGGCGGATCACCGAGTCGGGCAGACCGCCCGGCGCGTAGGGCACGATGACCCGGATGGGGCGCTGCGGATAGCTGTCCTGGGCCATGGCCAGGCTGGCTCCCAGGGCGCCAAAGGCGGCGACCAGCAGGGCGGCGGCGGTGCGCCGGGTGACGGATGGGGTGGATTCGTGTTGCATCTCTTTTGTCTCCAGGAGTGGGTGATGTCAAGGCGGCGCCGGCATGCCGGCGGCCCCTGTGCTTCTACCGCGAAGCCAGCACGAGGGCCAGCAGGTTTCGCCCGGTGTCGGCCGCGTCGTCGAAGCTCTGCAGGCGCGCCCGCGCAAGGTACTGCTTGACCCCCGCCAGCGCCGGGCGGCTGCGCTCGCGCAGCTTGGCAAGGAGCGCCTGTCCGGCCTGCTCCAGCTCGCCGGTGGCCACCACCTGGCTCACCAAACCCAGCTGGCGCGCCTCGGCCGCGCCGATCACCTCGTTGGTGTAGACCAGCCAGGCCAGCGCCTTCTGCGGCACGCGGTCGAGCACGGTGGCCATGGCCAGCGTGGGCGGCATGTCCGACTTCAGCTCGGGAAAGGAAAAGCGCGCGTTGTCGGCGGCGATGGTGAGGTCGGCCGAGCCGGCCAGCGCGGCGCCGAAGCCGTGCGCCTCGCCCTGCACCAGGGCCACGATCGGCACCTGCACCTCGCGGAAGGCGGCGTACACGGCAACGATGGGATCCATCATGCGGGTGCGCAGCTCCAGCGGCGTGGGCTTGGCCGAGGCCGTCACCGGCCCCTGCTCGCGGCCCTGGCAGAAGTGGTCGCCCTCGGCCGACAGCACCACCGCCTTGAGCGCGGGATCGGCGGCGAGCTGCCGCAGCACCTCGGCCAGCTTGACCACGGAGCTTTGCGGAATGCGGTTGCCGGTCTCGGGCATGGACAGGCGCAGGTGCGCGATGTCGCCGTCCTTCCAGCAGGCCAGGCCGGCCTCGACGGTGCGTTGATCGCCGCTCACGGCTTCAGCCCCGTCTTCTCGTAGAAGTAGGCCAGGGCCGCTTCGGCGCACACCTGGTCCTCGCCGGCGGTGCCCGAGCTCACGCCCACGCCGCCGACGATGGCGCCGTCCACGGTGACCGGCAGGCCACCGCCGATGATGCTGAAGTGGCCGCCGTTGGTGATGTGGATGCCGAAGGTCGGCTTGCCCGGCTGGCACAGGTCGTTGTAGACGTGCGTGCCCTTGCGTGCCACGGCGGCGGTGAAGGCCTTGTCCACGGCGATCGAGATGCTGCTGATCTTGCCGCCGTCCATGCGGTCGAAGGCGATCAGGTGGCCCGATTCGTCGGTGACGGCGTTGCACATGGGGATGCCCATCTCGCGCGCCTTCCTGGCCGCGCCATCCAGCAGCACGCGGGCTTCTTCGTGGGACAGTCGTTTAACGGTAAGCATTGGCGTGGTCCTTCATGAAGTCGGTTTGCGAGAGATAGGCCTGAAGCGCCGCCTTCTCGTCGGCGGTGAGTTCGTTGAACGGCGGGAAGGGCTTGCCCACCGGGTGGCCCAGGATCTCCATGGCCGCCTTCAGCGTGGGCGTCAGGCCGCGGTGCATCCACTTGGCCGGGAACAGGCCGAACTGCAACTGCAGCCGCGCGGCCTCTTCGTACTGGCCCGCCAGGAAGGCCTTGACGATGCGATTGGCCAGCGCCGCGCCCGGGGGCGGCATGGTGGCGCCGCTGCCGCCCAGCATCAGCGTGATCAGCAGCATCTGCATGGTGGTGTAGTAGCGGGCGTGGCCGGCCTTTTCCACCTCGACGATCAGCTGGCCCACGCGCGAGAGGTCGCGCGAGCTTTCCTTGACGTATTGCACCTGTGGCAGCTTGGACAGCTCGATGGTCGCGGCCACCGACACGTTGGCGCCCGGGCCGGGGTTGAGGTACAGCAGCATGGGCAGCCTGGTCTCGCGCGCCACCGATTCGAAGTAGGCCACCATCTCCGCGGTGGTGGGTTCGCCGCCGAAGGGGCGCAGCGGCACCAGCAGTTGCACGGCATCGGCGCCGATGTCCTCGGCCAGGTGCGCCATCTCGATGGCGGTGCGGAAGTTGGGGTGCGAGATGCCCACGGCCACCGGGCAGCGCTTGTCCACCAGGGCCACCGTCTGGCGCACCAGCTCCTTGCGCTGCTCCAGGCTCAGGAAGTGGTACTCCTGCGCCTCCACGCCGGCGGCCACCACCATGGCGGCGTCGCAGCGCTTGACGATGAAATCGATCTGCGGCGCGAGCGCGTCGTAGTCCACCTGCTGCGCGTCGTTGAACGGCGTGAGCGGCGGAACGATGAGTCCGGGGGTTTTCATTCAGTGTCTCCTTCAATTCAATTCAGTGAGCCATTCCGAGGGGCGCGATGCATGAACGCAGACCACGCCATCGCGGGCAACCGCGAACCGGCTTTGCCGGGCCGCTGGTTGCGCCCCTTGAGGGGGGCGCCGAAGGCGCTTCGAGGTGGTTCAAATTTCACACCGGCTCGACCACGGAGTCGGGCAAGAGCAGCGAGTCGTACACGCAGATGCGCTCGGCCAGGCGGAAGCCTTCGCCGTTGCGCTCGACCAGGTCGTGGTACACGCCCGAGAGCACCAGGCGGGTCGACTGGTGGTGCAGCGTCTCCACCAGCAGCACATTGGCGCGCACCCGCAGCAGCTCGCCCTCGGCGCCCGCCAGGCGCGCCGGGGTGACGAAGCGGCGCAGGTGGCGCGGGCGGATCATGGCCGCTTCCTTGATGGCGGTCACGCGGTCGGCCATCATCAGCCGGCCTTCGCAATGCATCAGCGCGATCGGCAGCTGCAGGTCGAAGTTGTCCTTGGGCACGATGCGGTAGAGCGCGTCGTCGCGGAAGAAGCCGGGCCAGTCGTCGTAGCGCTGCTCGTCCAGCGCGGTGGCATAGGCCTGGTACAGGTCGTCCAGGGCGAAGCGGTCGTCGGCGCCCAGTCGCGGGAGGAATTGCATGGTCGCGTTCACAGGCCCATCACCTCGATGTAGTGCTTGTAGAAGGCGCGGATGGCCACCTCGGTGATCATGTGCGGCTGGTCCTGCACGTCGCGCCCGCCCATCTCCACGATGCAGGCGTTGTCGGGCCAGTCGCCCAGGCCCTGCTGCGACATCGCCAGCACTTCGCTGTCGTCCGCCGACACCAGCCCGGCCGGTCCCATCAGGTTGGCCTGGCGCACGCGCCGCTGGGTCATCTCGGGCGTGTCGTCGGCGTAGCCGAAAAAGGTCCAGTTGAGGTCGAAGGCATCCGGCCCGCGCGGCACGATCTGGCGCATGGCCAGCGTGTTCGACTGCTGCTGCACGATGAGGTTGGGCCAGATGGTCTGCATGACCACGGTGGCATCGCCCGGGAACTCGCGCACCGGGTCGAGCAGGCGCGGGTCCTGCAGCTTGTATTCGGTGCGCAGGTTGTTGGCCATCTCGCGCGCGGCCACCTCGTCGGCCGCACCGCCGCGCCGGCTGATCAGCGCGCTGTGCCGGCCGCTGGCGTCCATCTCCACGGCCGACTGCTGGTCCATGCGGAACAGCCCGAAGGTCATGAGGAACACGTGCAGCACGCTCGCGTGGTAGGGGTCCTTGATGTTCTCGAACATCAGCTTCCAGTTGGAGCCGATGCGCTGCTGCAGGTAGCCCAGCACCTTGAGCTCGCGCCCGTCGAACACGCGGTCGAAGTAGCGCAGCTGGGCGCCGAGATAGGTCTCGAAGGGCTCGGCCTTCGGATCGAAGGACAGGAAGACCACGCCGTGCCGGCGCGCCACGTGCACCGGCGGTGCCTGCCGGCCCTCGATGGAAAAGTCCTTGGGCATGCCGCCCTGGCCCTTGTAGCCGCGTCGGAACGGAATGCCCGTGACCTTGCCGGTCAGGTCGTAGTTCCACTGGTGGTAGGGGCAGGTGAAGCTCTGCGTGTTGCCGCGCGGCTGCCGGCAGAAGGCCACGCCGCGGTGGGCGCAGCTGTTGGCGAAGGCGTTCACCTCGCCGTTCTCGCCGCGCACCACGATGACCGCGCGCTCGCCCACGTGCGTGACCACGAAGTCGCCGGTGTTCGGGATCTCGGCTTCCAGCGCGCCGTAGCTCCAGCTGGGGCCGCCGAAGATGCGTTCCTGCTCGCGGGCGTAGACGGCCGGGTCGGTATAGACCCAGAAGGGAATGCGGGTCCATTCGCCTTCGGGCCAGCGGCGGGTTTCGATGGGCTCGGCGACGTGCGATGCCGCCTGCCGGGTGGGGGTGTCGTTCATGCGATGGCTTTGAGAAGTTCCTGAAGCGGCCTGTTGGTGTCCGCCAGCAGGCTGGCGGGCAAGGCCCGGCCCAAGTCCAGCAGCCGGGAGATCGGCCGGCGCTCGCGCCCCGCGTTCCACAGGCAAGCCGCGGCGATCCGGTCGTCCTGCAGCATAAAGGCGCACCAGGAGCGCGCGTCCAGGCTGCCGCGCAGCACCACCTGCTGCGTGGGATGGGGATAGCCCAGGATCTGCAGGTTGTTGTCGAACTGGTCGGTCCAGAACCAGGGCGCCTTGCGGGCATCCTGCGGCTGGCCGGTGATGGCGCGGGCGGCGGTCACCGCCTGCAGCTCGGCGTTCTCCCACGACTCGAGCCGCATGCGCTGCGCGCCCCAGAGAAGCTCATGGCGCGCGACGTCGCCCACCGCGTACACATGCTCGGCCGGCGTGCGGGCCGACTCGTCCACCAGGATGCCGTCGGCGCAGGGCATGCCGGCGGCGATGGCCAGGCCGTCATTGGCCAGGGCGCCGATGCCCACCACCACCACGTCGGCCTCGATCGCGCTGCCGTCGGACAGGCGCACGCGGCAGACCGAGTCCACGCCTTCGAGCGCCTCGACCCGGGCGCCGGTGCGAACGTCCACGCCGTGCGAGCGGTGCATGGTCTCGACGGCTTCGGCGATGGTGGATGTCACCACCCGGCTCAGCAGGTGGCGCGCGGTCTCCAGCACGGTCACGCGGCAGCCGGCCTGGGTGGCGCTGGCGGCCACCTCCAAGCCAATGAAGCCGCCGCCCACCAGCACCACGGATGCGCCGGGCTTGAGCTGCTCACGAAGGGCCAGCGCGTCGGCCGCGGTGCGCAGCGTGACCACACCGCCCAGGTGGGCGCCGGGCAGGGGCAGTTCGCGGGCGCGCGATCCGGTGGCGATCACCAGCCGGTCCCAGGGCAGCGTGCCGCCGCCCCCCAGGCGGGCCAGGCGCGCGGGCAGGTCGAGCGCGGTGACCGCCTCGCCCCGGATCAGCTGGATGTCCTGCTCGGCGCACGCGGGCTCGCCCAGGATGGTGGCGCGGTCGGGCTCGGCCTTGCCGGTGAGCACCTCCTTGGACAGGGGAGGGCGCTCGTAGGGGTACTCGGACTCGGCACCGACGAGCAGGATCTCGCCCTGCCAGCCGTGCTGCCGCAGCGACAGGGCCGTGCGGGCGCCGGCCTGGCCGGCACCGACGATCAGCACGCGTTGACGGTCGACGGACATGGTGTGTGCGCCTTACGCGGATGGTGCCGCGCCGTCGGCCGGAAGCTCCACCAGCACCTGCTCGCCGTCCACGCGCGCGCGATAGCAGGGCAGCGGCACCTTGGTCGGGCCGGAGATCACCTGACCCGTGCGCACGTCGAACTGTGCCTGGTGCAGGGGGCATTCGATGATGCCGTCCTCCAGGTAGCCATCGGACATGCAGGCCTGGGCATGGGTGCAGATGTTGTGGGTGGCGAAGACCTCGCCATCGACCCGGTACAGGGCGACCGGCTGCCCGGCCACGACAGTGCCGAGCACGTCCCCTTCCTGAAGATCGCTTGCCTGTGCGGCGACGTGCCAAGTCATCGGATGGCTCCCCTCATGGTGATTGATGGGGAGATTCTTGCGGGATCGCGGACGGGTGTGAATTCTTCTTGTGTTGAGGGGGCGTTCGCGGGTGGCGAACGTGGGGGTAGTCACTTGCCGGCACACCAGCTGCAGTTGCCGTCGTCGCCTCGGCCGCAACCAGGCACCCCGCCGGATTTCCGAGGCAGTACAGGTACGTGTTTTTTGCGAACGCGACCACTTTCGCTGCGACGCCGCTCAGCGCAGGAGCCAACACCAACGCGCCCGCCGCCGCTGCCGCTTGCAGCGTCTGTCTCAGCACCTGGCCTCGCTGCGCGCCATCGCGGCTGGCTGGCGGAGGGTGAGGGTGAGGGCAACGGGCACGCAAGAGCGCACACGCAGGAAGCGTCGTGACGGATCGAAGGTGGCCTCCCTGGACAGCCTGGCCGCCTGCCGGGGGAGTCGGCTAGGTAGGTGGGCTTACTCGTAGGCCGAAGATGTACCGGGGGGATACCAGGGTGTTCTGGCTGCCTTCCAGCCGGATCCGGGCTGGAAGGACCACGCGGTTGCGATGGTGTGGTAGGGCCAGACGGGGCCTACTCCGGCTGGATCTTCGCGTCCTGCACCAGCCGGGCGTAGCTGGCCAGGCCATCGCGCATGACCTGCGCCAGCTCTTGCGGGGTGGAGCCGACCGGCTCGTAGCCCTGGTCCATCAGCCTGGACTTGAGCTGCGGGTCCGTCACGATCTTGCGAAGCTCGGCGCTCATGCGCTCGACGATGGGCCGGGGCGTTCCGGCCGGGGCGACCATGCCGACCCACGACTCCATGCCCGAGGGCAGCGGTATCGTGCTGCCGAGCGTGGGCACACCCGGCAGCAGCTCGGACGGCGCCCGCGAAACCACGGCAACGGCGCGCAGCTTGCCCGAGCGCAGGTGCGGCAGGTAGGGACCGATGGGCACGAAGGCCATCGGTACCTCGTTGGCCAGCAGCGCGTTCATCAGCGGGCCCGTGCCCTTGTAGGGCACGTGGATGGCCAGGACGCCGGCACGCAGCTTGAGCAACTCGCCGGCCAAGTGGAAAGGCGAGCCGGTGCCCGAGCTTCCGTAAGCCAGCGAGTCGGGTTTGGCCTTGGACAGGCCCACGAGTTCCGCGACGCTGCGCGCCTGCACGTTCGGGTTGACCACCAACGCCATCGGCGAATCGACGATGCGGCTCACCGGCTCGAAGTCGCGGATGGCATCGTAGGGGAGCTTCTGAACCATGCTCGGCAAGATGACATGGGTGCTGGCCATCAGCAGGAAGGTGTAGCCGTCGGCAGGCGCGCGCGCGACGAACTCAGTGCCGATGCGGGCGCCGGCGCCGAATTTGTTCTCTACCACCACGGTGCCGTTGAGCGAAGTGCGCAGGTGGTCGGCCATCAGGCGGCCGATGTAGTCGTAGGCGCCGCCGGGCGGCAGCGGGACGATCAGCTTGATCGGCCGTTCGGGCCAGGCCGCCGGGTTCGCGGCGGGCTGCGCCAGGGCGACCGGGGCACAGGCCGCGGCGGCCAGCCCGAGGAGTGTGCGGCGGGTGATGAGCGTCATGGTGTCTTCTCGGTGGTGGGTGGGATCACCGGCATCAGCAGGTGGGCGTCGTACCGGCCCCCGGTGCGCAGGATGTGGGTGCCCTCGTTGCGCAGGTCGTTGTGCCCGAGCATCGGCCCCTTGGGCGTGAGCTCGAAATAGTCGTGGCCCTGCACCACCACGCGCAGGCTTTCGCCGGCGCGAAACAAGGTGCTGGAGGCCCAGATCTCGATGTCGACCGGGACGCACTCGCCGGGCTGCAGCGGCAACTCGCGCTCATGGAGCAGCCAGGGCTGCCACTCGGTGCTGCGCCGCGGGTCCTGTTCGCGGTGCGAGACGCGCAGCCAGCCCAGGGCGACCGGTCCGTTGTCGTAGACCGAGAAGAAGGCGAAGGGCACCTCGCGGCCCTGCGCGTCGAGCTTTTGCACCGCGACCAGCAGGTCCATGTCGTGGCCTTCGGTGGTCTCGACCCACAGGCGCAGCTTCATGTGGCCGGTGAGCTCGGTGTCCTGCGTGAAGCGGTGGTCGAAGGTGCTGCGGCCCTGGCGCGCGTCGTAACGTGCTTCGGCTTCCTGCGCGGGCGCCGTGTCCTGCAGGGTGCCGGAGGCGCCGTCCAGGTACAGCCGGGTGTACCGGGTGCGGGCCAGCGGCCATTCGGTCTCCGCCCGCATGCGTCCCTGGTAGTGGGCCTCGCGCACCTCGATATTCACGCGCGGCCATTGCAGCACCTCGTCGCTGCTGCCCTTGAGGAAGTGGTCGAAGAAGGCGCGCTGCTTCTCCACGTTGTCGGGGTGGTGGAAGTACTCCCACTTGTAGCGGCCGTGCACCTCCAGCCATTTCTGCCGCGAGGACATCTGCTTGAAGCCCTCCAGCGTGCCGCGGGTGTGCAGCCCCTGGTCGGACCAGCTCGCCACCACGTAGGCCGGCACTTCGATGCGCGAGAGGTCGGGCGCCTTGGTCTTCCAGTACGCATCGAAGAAGGGGTGCTGCTCGATCATGGCGTTCACGTCCTCGACCTCTCCACGGGCATAGATGGATCGGTCCAGCCACTGCGGCCCGAACAGCGTCTCGGGGATGCCGCCGTGCTTCAGGCGCTCGCGGTACGAATCGCTGTAGCCCTCCCAGGGGTTGATCGCGGCCAGGTGCGCCGGCCGCAGAGCGGCCACCTGCCACTGCATGATGGCGAAGTACGACACGCCCGCCAGGCCCACCTTGCCATTGCTCCAGGGCTGGATGCCGGCCCACTCGATCAGGTCGTGGAAATCGCGCGCCTCGTCGCTGGACCAGAAGGTGGCCTTGCCTTCGGAGTTCCAGGTGCCGCGAGGGTCGGCATAGATGACCGCGTAGCCATGCCGGCACCAGTACAGCGGATCGGGCGACTCGAAGCCGCAGTGGCGCGAGATCCACTCGGGCTTGACGCTGGCGTTGTTGTGGAAACGCTCGTACACGCCGCGCGGGTTGTGCTTGCCGTACGGGCCCCAGGCAATGAGCACGGGCAGGTCGGACGCGACGCCCTCGGGCCGGAACAGGTCGATGTAGATGCGCACGCCGTCACGCATGGCCACGGCCACGTCGCGCTCGATGGCCATGCCGTCTTCCAGGCTCTTGCGGTAGCCGAAGGGCGCCGTCTTGGGCAGCGCCTCGGGCGGCTTCACCCGGCGCCAGAGGTACTCGAAGCTGTCCTGCGGCATGTCAGGCCGCTCCCTTGCCTTGCTGCGCCTGTTCCTCTTCCTCGATCTTGAGCAGGGCGCGCAGGCCGGCACTCACGGTGGGCCAGCCGCCCGGGATGAGCGTGGATTCGAACGCGTCCAGCACCTCGCGCCTGGTGGCGCCCAGGCGGATGGCGCGGCGCACGTGTTCGAGCACCGCAGCATCGAAGCCGCGGAAGGCCAGCACGCCGGCGCAGACCAGCTCGCGGTACTTGGCCGGGAACTCCTGGCCATCGTTCAGCGTGGTGGCGTAGATGCGGTCGTACGCCTCGATGAAATCGATGTCGTGGCGCGCGGCATAGACCATGGAGGCGGGCAGGTAGCCGCGCTCCTTCTTTGCGTTCTCCACGTAGGCCTGGAAGCGTTGTTCCTTGTCTTCGGACATGGGGACTCCTGTACTCGATCGGTTCACCATTGGGCGGGGCGCTGGGAGGGCAGGCGCGGCTCCCACTTGTAGATGTCCTTCGAGTTCTTCCAGAAGAACTTGCGGCTGGCGTTCTCGCCCTTGTCCGAGAAGAAGCGCCGAACGATGCGGATGCCGCGCGCGATGTCATCGCCCACGTGCTGGCACACCGGCCAGTCGCTGCCGTAGAACAGGCGGTCCTCGCCGAAGGTGTTCCACAGCGCATCGAGCGTGGGCTGGTAGAAGCTGTAGGCCTCGGTGGCGCGTTCGCCCGGGCGGCGCGTGGTGTCGCGGCCCATGAGGCCCGAGACCTTGATCCAGATGTTGGGCAGGGCGGCCATGCGCTTGAACATTTCCTGCCACTCCGGCGTGACAGGCTGGCCGTCGATGGCCATGCCGCCGATGTGCTCGACCACCACACGCAGTTGCGGCAGGCTGCGGGCGATGTTCAGCGTGCTCTCGAAGCTCTGCGCCGTGCCCCGGTAGAGGGCCTGCATGGCGGCCGGCCCGCCGAAGAAGCCCGGGCACACCCGCAGCAGGTCGAGCTGGCGGTCGCGCGCGGCCAGGTTCTCCAGGTCGGGCAGCAGGGCAGGGTCGGGTTTCTCGATGTCGCGACCCATGTAGCAGATGCCGCGGAACAGCGGGTTGGCCGAGAGCTTGTCCAGTTCGGCCGCGAAGTCGGGGCCGCGTTCGATGGCACCACAGACGCCCACGATCAGCGGCTCGACCTCCGCCAGGGCGAGGGCGCCTTCCTTCTCGCTCAGGCGCAGCACGCAGCCGGTCACACCCTCGGCCGCCGCCAGCAGGCGGAAGTCATCGGGGTTGTGGCCCCGGGGCTGGTCGATGTTCCAGAAGTGCTGGTGGGTGTCGATGATCACGCGCTCGGTCCTTTCAGGTGTTTCAATATGGTTGAACGGCTGCCATAATGTTGTATTTCATATTGGAGCGTACGCCCTTGCCTGTCAATCACGCAAACCCCGCCGCTAGCGAGCGGCGGGGCATTCAGTCGGTGGAGATCGCCTACCGCGTGCTCACCGCCATGGCGCAGTCCCCGCGTGCCTTGCCCCTGCGCGAGATCGCGGCCGAGGCGGGCCTCTCGCCCAGTGCGGCGAACAACTACCTGGTGAGCCTGGTGCGCTGCGGGCTGGCTCGTACCGATGACCGGCCGGGCCACTACCGGCTCGGGGCCTCGTTGCTGTCACTGGGCATGAGCGTGCTGCAGCAGATCGACGGCTACGACGTGTTGCGTGCCGAGGTGACGCGGCTGCGCGACGAGACGGCACGCAACACGGCGCTGGCGGGCTGGTCGGACGCCGGGCCGGTCAGCCTGTTCAAGCAGGACGGCGAGCACCGCGGCGCGTTCGAGCTGCGCACCGGGGTGATTCCGCTGGCGTCCACCGCCGCCGGCAAGGTGTTCATGGCCTGCCTGCCACCGGCCATGACGCGGCCGCTGTTGCGCAAGGAGCTGGCTGGCGGCCGCGACGCGGACGAGCGCGTGCAGGCGGCCGTCGACTCGGCCGTGCGCGAGCTCGAGCGCAACCGCTACGCCGCCGTCACCAGCGCCCACCCCAGCGGGTATGTGTCCGTCGCGGCGCCGGTGTGGGACGTCCATGGCGAAATTCGCTTCTCGATCAGCCTGATGGATTCGCGCGGCCGGCTGGACACCAGCCGCAACGGGCCGCACGTGAAGGCGCTGCTGGAAGCGACCGAGCGGGCCAGTGTTGCACTGGGCGGCGGCGGCTACGCGCGCAGGGATTGAGCTGAAACGGTTGCTGATCGCCAGGTCGTCGCCGAGGGCGCATCATCGGCCGCATACCGATGAATGGAGGCAACCATGGACGAGGAAGCTCTCAACCTCAGCATGCGCAAGTTCCTCAAGATGGTGGGCGTGAGCTCCCAGCGAGAGATCGAGCATGCGGTGGCGGCCGCGCTGGAGAAGGGCCGCATCGCCGGCGGCGAAACCCTGCCCGCGACGATGACGCTCGCCGTTCCTGGCCTGCAGCTGCAGGTGAGTTTCGACGGTGAGCTGAAGCTGGCTGCCGAATGACGCGGCAGACCGATGATCCGCGGCTGGTGCTGGTCGAGCGCTTCTTCGACGGCACGGGCGCGAGCTACGACTTCATGGTGCATGCCGCAACCTTCGGCATCGACCGCCTCTGGAAGCGCCGCATCGTGCAACTCATCCCGCCGCATGCGCGCCGGGTGGCCGACCTGGCCTGCGGCACCGGCATTTCCACGCTCGCCATCGCGCGGCACCTGCCGTCGTGCCAGGTGGTGGGCGTCGAGCTGCGCGAGGAGTACCTGGCCATTGCGCGCGAGAAGGTGCGCCGGCAAGGCTTGTCGGCGCGCGTGGACCTGGTGCTGAGTCGGGCCGAGGACTACCACTCGGAGCAGCCGTTCGACTGCATCGCATCCTCCTACCTGGCCAAGTACGCCGACCTGCCGAGGTTGCTGGATCACGCCTGGGACATGCTCGTGCCGGGCGGCGTGTTTCTGATGCATGACTTCACCTACCCGCCCAAGGCGTATCTGGTGCGGCTGTGGCGGCTGTACTTCTGGACTTTGCAGCGGCTGGGCGGCGCCCTGTTTCCGCCGTGGCGGACGATTTATCAGGAGCTGCCGCGCTTGATCGAGAGCACCCGCTGGACCGAGGAGCTGCCGGCGGCGCTGCGTGAGCGCGGCTTCATCGACTGCCGTCGGCAAGACCTGACCCTGTATGGGTCGGCCATCGTCACGGCACGCCGGCCCGCTTGAGGCCCCCGATCTCGCGCGGCGTGCGCTTCAGCCGTTGCGGGCGTTCGCCCTGAGCCCTTCGACCAGCTCAGGACAGGCATGTATTCGCCGCCAAGGCGCCGGAAGGCTACCGGGGGCAAGCAGTTGAGTCCCTACCCATCCGTTCGCCCTGAGCCTGCCTGTCCTGAGCTTGTCGAAGGGGCGAAGGGTTAGCGGGGCTTCGACGAGCTCAGCCAGAACGGGGGGGGGTGTGGTCCGCCATAAAGGGCTTCGACGAGCTCAGCCAGAACGGGGAAGGTGGATCCGGGCGAGGGCTGTTTCATGAGACCGCTGTTTGTTGAGAGCCCTTCGACCAGCTCAGGACAGGCCTGTCGAACAGATGGCAAGGCTTCGACAAGCCTGTTCTAAGCCAGTTGAAGCGCTCAGCCTGAACGGGTGTGTGAGTGCGGCGGGCCGGCGAGCGGCCCGCCGCAGGCGCGACTATCGCGTGCCGTGCACTTCGACCTCGACCCGGCGGTCCGGCTGCAGGCAGGCCCGCAGGGCAGCCGTTGGTGAAGCCCCGCGGCAGTTGCCCGCAACGGTCACCGGCATGGTTTCACCCGCGCCCGATGCCACCACCTTGTCGCGAGCGAGGCCGCCCGTCTGCACCATGTAATCGGTCACGGCGGCTGCACGGCGCTCGGACAGTCGGGCGTTGTAGTCGGCGCTGCCCAGCCTGTCGGTGTGACCCGTGACGCGGACCGCGCCGTAGCGCACACCGCGCAGATCCGCGACCAGCTTGTCGAGGGCGGTTCGGCCCGCAGGCTTGACGACGGTGCTGTCGAAGTCGAACAGCGAGTCAGCCGACAGATTGACGCGGGTCAGCACCACGGGCGCCGCGGCGACCGCGGGCGCGGGGGCAGGCGCCAGGGCAGGAGGCGGGGCCGGCGCCGGGGCAGGCGCCGGCGGTGTCACCTGGACGGGCTGCGGCGCAGGCACCGGAGCAGGCACCGGCGCCGCAGCCACGGTGCGGGTTGCCGGCGACGATTGCCCGAAGCGGTACACCAGGCCCACCGACACCATGTCCACGTCGCCGCGGTTGCCCACCGAGTCCTTCAGACGATAGCGCTCGGCTTCCAGGCGCATCGACAGCGACTCGGTGAAGGCATAGGCCACGCCGACGCCCCATTTCGCGTTGACGGACGTCTGGCTCGAGTTGGCACTGGCGTACGGAACACGCGCGGCGCCGGTGGCGCTGAAGCTGCCTTCCGTGCGCATCGAGGTGACGCCCACGCGCCCCAGCACCGAGAAGCGCTCGGACAGCGGCAGGGTGCCGACCACGTCCAGGTTGAGCCCTCGAGCGGACATGTCGCCGGTGAGGGTGCCGGCCGGGGTGGTGCGGGCCGTGTAGCCGAACTCGCCCAGATCGAAGTAGCCGCCTTCGATGGCGAAGTTGCGGTTCAACTGGTACCCGCCGAATACCTTGTAGCCGGTGTCGTGCTCGCGGTTGGCGAGGGCGTTGGTGACCAGCCCCTGCCCGGCCAGGCCGGCGCGGATGCGGTCGTCGTCGATGGTCGCGCCGGCGCGGCCCACGTTGCCGCCGGCGTACCAGCCGGTGTCCTGGGCCTGAGCGGCAGGGGCCGCCATGGCGGCCAGCGCCGCGATGGCGAGCATCGCCGGTGTTGCTGTGAATTTCATGGAGGTCCTCGGGGTATGTGGTCGCCGGATCACGGCAGGGTGATGACGGTGTTGACCATCGTGACGGAGGCGTTGAGCGAAAGCACGCGGCCGTTGATGGTCACGAGGTTGGTGTTGCCGGACGTGGAGATCGCGGCGCCGGCCTGCGAGATCAGCGTGCCGTTGAAGGTGCCGCCCCCCGCTGCGTTGATGATGGCGGCGCTGCCGACCTGCCAGTACACGTTCTTCGCCTGCGCGCCGTTGGTGAGGATGATGCTCGCCGGCGCTGCCGCCCCGGGGCCGCCCACGGTGAGCGAGGTCGCCATCTGGAACACCCACACGGCGTTGGCGTCGCCCTGCGCATCGAGGGTGAGGTCGCCGCCCTGAATGCGGAAAGTGCCGGCCGCCGCGGTGTAGACGCCGGGAGCGAGCGTCAAGTTGGCCAGGTTGCCGGCGCCAGGATCAGGGCCGAGGGGCTTGGCAACGAGTTCGTTGTACGCAACGAGTGCGTCGGCGCGCGCGCGGGTGGCGATCTCGAACGTGATGGCTGTGCCGCCGGCGCAGCCGGCGCCACTCGCGGTGGGCGGGGGCGCGGCCGTGTACACCCGGTTCAGGCCGGTCAGGGTTCCGATGTTCAGGGGCGTCTCGGTGTAGACGCAGTTGTTCGGTGGCAGCCCATCGTGGAAGCCGGTGATGAGTGTGGATGCGCCGGTGGTGCCCACGTCGGCATTCACCACCGTGTTGATCCCCTGGTTGGTGACGCCGGCCGAGCCGCCGAACGCGCCGAAGGTGGTCGCCAGGCCCAGAGGGACAGCGACGCTGCCAGGCGCCGGGGCCGCGATCTGCGGTGGGACCTGCGGGGGGATGCGCCCATCGGGCAGGGGGGCCTGCGGCGGGATGGGCGTTGTCGTCGTCGCGGGCGCCGCGGGCGCAGAGCTGTCGAAGCCCAGGATGCGGTCCTGGCCGCCGCCGCAGGCGGCAAGCGTTCCCAGGAACAGTGCCGCGACGAAGGGCCGCAGGCGGTGGATGGAAGGGGTCATGGTTGTCTTTCGCAGGAAGGTCGAAGGTGGATCAGGCGCATGGCTCGTCCGCACGGTAAGTCAGCAGGAAAGGCGCGTCTGCGCGCCACCGTACGTTGCGTACACTGCCCGGCTATGAAGTTGTTCTCTCAGGGCAAGGCGTCGGTTCCTCGCGACAACTGGCTGCTCGCGGCACTCGCGACCGCTGAATGGGACCGCTGGATCCCATTCCTTGAACTCGTCGATCTGCCGCTGGGCGCGGTCTTGATCGAGCCTCGGCGCAACACCACCCACGTCTACTTCCCCACGACCGCGATCGTGTCGCTCCTTTACGTGATGGAGAACGGTGCGTCGGCGGAGATCGCGGTCGTTGGCAACGAGGGGCTGGTGGGCATCTCGCTGTTCATGGGCGGGCAGTCGACGTCGAGTGCGGCGGTGGTGCAGGCTGCGGGCCAGGCTTACCGGCTCAAGGCCCACCTGTTGATGGATGAGTTCGACCGCGGCGGGCCGGTGCTGCACCTGCTGCTTCGGTATACCCAGGCGCTGATCACGCAGATGGCGCAGACCTCGGTGTGCAACCGGCACCACGCCATCGACCAACAGTTCTGCCGCTGGCTGCTGCTCACGCTGGACCGGCTGCTGGCAAGCGAGATCGTGATGACGCAGGAACTGCTGTCCAACATCCTGGGCATAAGGCGTGCCAGCGTCACCGAGGCTGCCGGCAACCTGCAGAAGGATGGCCTGATCCGCTATGAGCGCGGGCGCATCACGGTGCTCGATCGTGCCGGCCTGGAGCGCCGCACTTGCGAGTGCTACTCGGTGGTCAAGCAGGAATACGACCGACTGCTGCCGGACATCGAGGCGACCTGAGCCGAGTGCAAGCCGATCCGGGTGGCAGGAAACGCCGGCTTCATCGCACTACAGCATCTCGTCCGGGGAGAAGGGGGCCAGCACGTTCACCAGCAGCCTGAGCATCGCAGGGGCTTCAGGCTCGCTCGTGGTGTCGGGAAACGCCGCGCCGATTGGCGCGCGCCAGTGCAGCCCGCCCGAGGCGTTCTGCTCGACGCGGTAGGCGCTGCTGGCGATCGTGCCATCGATCAGCAGGGCCGCTTCGGCTGCAAGCGCTTTGCTGCGAATGACCAATGCGACCTCGCTGTTCGTGCGCTGGGAGCGAAGATCCAAGTTCATAGAGCCGATGGCGGTCAAGCGCCGATCGATGATGACCGCCTTGGCGTGCAGGCTGGATTGGGACGCACCGACCTCGGACCCGCCGACCCCACTGCCCAGCCGGGGCCGCACGCGCCGGTCGTGGCGGCCGGTGGCTGCCCGGGGCACTGACCGCATCTCGTGCACCTCGACCCCCAGGGCAAGCAGATCTTCGCGGTAGCGTCGGTAGCCGGCATGCGCGGCCGGCGCGTCGTTCGATGCCAGGGAGTTGGTCAGCAGGCGCACGCGGACGCCGCGCGCGCGCATGTCGGAGAACACCTTCATCATCGGCATGCCAGGCACGAAGTAAGGCGACACCATCAGCACCTCGTGGGTGGCTTGCTGCATCAGGTTCAGCAGTCCGTCCACCACCGTCTCGCCTGCGTCGGCTTCGTCGTCAACCGGGCCGATCTTGCCGGGCTGGTCGGCGATCAGCAGCGACGACGCCCACAACAGCGGCACGCCCTTCAGGTCCATGGGCTGCCGTTGCGCGAATGAAACTTCGGCGGACGTCACGCCGGGAAGCACCATGCCGGTCACATGATCCGCAGGCGGTGGCGCAGCCACCTCGGCCCCCACGGCGCGCTCTGCAGGCTGTTCACCGGTGTCTGCATGCAGGCGGTCGAGCTCCGCTGGCGAGAGCAGGTCGGGCACCGGGTAGGCCAACGGGTCGTTCCAGTAACGATCGAAGCTGGCGGACATGTCCTGCACGATGCGGCCGGCGGCCAGGACGTCCAGGTCGACGAAGTTGCTTTTCTCGCCGGCGCCGAAGTAGGCCTGGCCGAGGTTGCGCCCGCCGGCGATTCCCCATGCGTTGTCCGCGATGAACAGCTTGTTGTGCATTCGCTTCTGGATTCGCTCCAGGTCATGCAGGGAGCCGAGGATGCGTGTCACGAGTGAGGCGCGGGGTCCGGCCATCGGGTTGAACAGGCGCATCTCGATGCCCGGCTCGAAGGCCAGGCGCAGCACCTGGGCGTCGTCACCCACGGTGTTGAAGTCGTCAAGCAGGATGCGCACCCGTACGCCGCGGCGCGCTGCGTCTCGCACACTCTGCAAAAGCACCTCGGTGCTGGCATCGGCATGGATGGCGTAGTACTGCAGGTCGAGACTTTTCTGGGCCGCTTGGGCCAGTGCCACCCGGCTGGTGAAGGCACTGTCGGCGCTGTCCAGTAGCCGAAAGCCGGAGTCGCTGCGGGTGCCGGCTACCACACGGCGTGACTGTGCCAGGCGCCCCAGCGCCGTGTGCTCGGTCGCCTGGAACGCATGTGATGCCGTGCGCGGCTGCTGGGTCGGCAAGCTGCTGCATCCGCTGGCCAGGCCACACAGCACGACCCACGCCGCGAGCCGCCGCAGCCGACGCGGGAGCCACCTCCGCTGCAATCGGGCGGGCAAGGGAAGGCTGTGGATCATGGCTCGCTCGGGGTCCATCACGTGGTCGATGGCTCGACAGTGAAGGCCCGGCGCCAGCTCGTCTGTCCGGCTCCGTACGGATAAGGCAGGTTGCTGATGAGGCAGCGTGATCCGTTGCTGCGCCACGACGGGCCATACGTTCGAGCGGCAACTGAAGCGCGACCGTACGCTGCCGGACAGACGCAAGCCTGCTGCTGGCCTACCTTCAGCGCTGAAAGAGGTCATCCATGAAATCACTTGCCAAAACCCTGTTCGCTGTCTCCGTGCTGGCCTGCGCGGCCCAGGCGTCGGCACAGGTCACCTTTCACGAGAAAGAAAACTTCCAGGGCCGCTCGTTCACCTCGCAGCAGCGCCTGGTGAATTTCGAGCGTGCCGGCTTCAACGACCGCGCCTCCTCGGTGGTGGTGGTCGGTCAGCGCTGGGAGGCATGCGACGACGTGAACATGCGTGGCCGCTGCGTGGTGCTGCGCCCCGGCCAGTACCCGTCACTGTCGGCCATGGGCCTGGACGATCGAATCTCCTCGGTGCGGCCCCTGCGCAATAACGAACACGTGGCCGAGAAGGACTACGCGCCCCTGCCCATCGTGGCGCAGGATTACCGCCGTCGCAGGGACGAACGCCTGTTCGATGCCCCGGTCACATCGGTGCGCGCCGTGGGCGGCACGCTGGCACAACGCTGCTGGATCGAGCGCGAGCAGGTCGCGCAGCAGCCGCAGGTGGAGCAGCAGCAGGCGGGGCTGAACATCCCGGGCGCCGCCATCGGCGCCATCATCGGTGGCATTCTGGGTCACCAGGTGGGCGGCGGCAGCGGCCAGAAGATCGCGACCGTCGGCGGGGCCGTCGGCGGTGCAGCGCTGGGCGCCCAGTACGGTCGCAACAGCCAGCCGGTGCAACAGGCCCAGGTCGTCCCCGTGACCCAGGACGTGCGCCGCTGCGACAACAACGCGGCGCAGGCCACGCCTGCTTACTGGGACGTGACCTACAACCACGAAGGCACCGAACACCGCGTGCAGATGGCCCAGGCGCCTGGGCAGACCATCACCGTCAACCGCCGCGGCGAGCCGCGCGCCGCATCACCTTCGACCCGCTGAAAGAACACATGAACATCACAAAAAGCATCGCCGCGATCCTGGCCACCACCGTCATCACCTTGACCGGCTGCGCCGTCACGCGCGGGCAGGAAAGCGTGGGGGCCTACATCGACGACACGGCCATCACCACCTCGGTAAAGGCCCGCTTCGTGGAGAACAAGGCCGTTGACGCGAGCAGCATCCGTGTCGAGACGCTCAAAGGCACCGTGATGCTCTCGGGATTCGCGAAGAACGGCGCCGAGAAGACGACCGCCGAGACCATCGCCCGCGGCGTGAGCGGCGTGCGTTCAGTGCGCAACGAGATCGCCGTGCGTCCGTGAACGGCAAACGCTCCTGGCATGGGAGGTGACGCCTCACGCAGGAAGGGAGCTCAGGCTCCCTTCTTTTTTGTGCCGGCGAATCTCGTCGGGCCTGCAGTCACGGGTGTCTTTCATTCCGCCGGCGCGCCGTCCCGCATGAGGCCCACGATCTCGCGCGGCGCGCACTTCAGCAGTTGCTGGTGCTGGCCTCGGGCTGGCAGGCGGTCCGCCGCCGCTTCGGCCTGCCTCAGGCGCAATTCAAGATTCGCCTGCATGGCGTCGCGCAAACACGCGAGCATGGCTGCATCGGCCGGGCCGCCATGGCCGCAGAAGTGCGCGAGTGCGGGGGCGAGCAGCGGCCCGGGTGCCGGCGGCAGGGCGGGGTCTTCGGCCGAGCCGAGCAGATCCCGCAGATCGTCGGCCAGCTGGTACGCCTGGCCGGCCCGCGCGCCATAGGCGCACGCGGCCTCGCACGTGGATGCCACAGCGCCGGCAGCTTGCGCGCCCAGGCGGGCCGCGGCGCCGAACAGCACGCCGGTCTTGAGGTGGATGAGCCGTGGGTAGAGCGTGGGCAGCGGGGCGCGCTCTGCGGTCGCGGGGTCGTCGCCCGCCAGCGGCTCCTGCGACGCGCCCGCTGCCATGGCGGCGATGGCCTCGGCCAGCACCAGCACATCGTCGCGGCCGAGCTGCGCCATGCGTCGCAGGGCCGTGGCGAACATCAGGTCTCCCAGCAGCACCGCCCGGCGCGGCCCGTGCCGTGTCCAGGTGGCGGGGCGGTCGCGGCGCAAGGTGTCACCGTCGACCCAGTCGTCGTGCACCAGCGACGCGGCCTGCACGCACTCGATGGCCAAGGCCCGCGGGATGGCCGCCTCGGGCGCCCCGCCGAGGGACTCGTTGACCAGGCAGGCGAGAGTGGCGCGAAGTCGTTTGCCGCCGGACAGCACCTCGCGCACGGCGCCCAGCTCGCGCTCGGGCAGCGGGTCGAAGAAAGCGCCGAGCCGTTGGTTGAACTCGGCATCGAGCCGCAGGCGCGTGATGGCCCAGTAACGGGCGAAGGACAAGGAGGCCGGTCTCATGAGCCACCGAACCAGCGCCAGGCCAGCAGGCCCAGGGCCAGCAGCATGACGCCAGCGCTCAGCGATTTGAGGATCGCCTCGAGTTGCTGCATGTGGGCGCGTTGCGCGTCACCCAACGGCTCGTCGGCCGCAGCGCGCCGCAGCGCCTTGTACGGCCGCGAGGCCTTGATCTCCACCAGGCTCAGCAAGGCCATGGCGGTGGCGACCAGCAGCGCGGCGATGGAGAGGGTGTTGGTCTGCAGGACGTAGCCGGCCAGCACCGGCAAGCCGCCCCAGGAGAGGGCGAACCAGCCATCGGTGTGGAAGCGGCCGCCGAACCATTCGAGGTTGTAGGCCAGCAGGAAGAAGCCCTCGGCAATGGCGATCCACCACAGCAGTGGCGCGTCTTGCAGCATGTACCAGGCGCCGATGCCATAAGCGGCCAGCACCGAGCTGGCCGCCAGCAGCCAGAGCTGGCGGGGCGTGAAGGCCGCGCCCCAGGGCCGCGTGCCGCGGCTGCCCAGGGCGTCGAGCGCATGCGCGCCGATCCCCAGAGCCAGGAAATGGATCAGTCCGATGGCCGCCACCCGGTCCCAGCGAAGGTCGTGCGCCAGCACCGAGCCGATGGCGGTGAAGGCGATCACCATGCCGGTGTAGGGCAGGAAGAGCAGGCCCACCGCCGCCCGGAAGCGCGGCGGGCCGAACGCGGGCACGAACCACTCGTTCAGCCTGGGCCTATCTTGCGGATTCGTCATGCGGGCCCATGGTGCCACCGTGGATTGGTTCGTGGCGCAACTTCCTCAGGCGGGCTACCTCAGCGCCTCGCGCAGCATGGCCGCGCACTCACTGGCCGCCTCCAGCGGCCAGTGCACGGTGACGGTGACGTCGGCGCGCTTGATCTCGATGCGGATGCTGCGGCCGTTGGCCGGCGCGCGGCGGGGGCCGGACAGCAGGCGCGAGAGCCAGCCGTCCGGTGCCGCTTCGGTCACGGAGCCGGCGTCGTCAACGACCACGGCGGTGACGGCGCCAGGGGCAGGCGTCGATGCCGCGGGGGCCGGTGCCGGCGCTGCCGCAAGCGTGTGCGCCGATGCCGGTGCCGGCGTGTCGGCGCTGCCGGCCTTCAGCTGGGCCGCCAGGTTCTGGCCAAACTCCTCCCACATGCGGTCGGCCTTGGTCTTCATCACGCTCAGGCCGAAGCTGCCCAGCCGGCCCAGCACGTCGACCTTCACTTTCATCTTCAGCTCGGTGCCGCCATCGGGCAGTTCCGTGAGGAAGATCTCGCTTTGCTGCTTAAGCGAGCTGGCCACCGAGGTGTCCTCGCCCGTGCCCTCGCTGCGCAGGTAGTGCGGCTCGCGCTGCTCGACGATCTTCGTCTTGAGCCTGAACTTGGCGCTGATGAAGGAGATCTTCACGTGCATCACGGCCAGGTACTCGGTCGGGCTGATCACCTCGATGGACTTCATGCCGGGCACGCAGCCGCCCATCACGTTGGGGTCGAGCAGCAACTCCCAAACCCGGGCCGGCGGTGCGGCCACGGTCATCACCTGTTCAATTTCCACGCATCTTCTCCGCCGCGTCGAGCACGGATTCCACGATCTGGGTGTAGCCGGTGCACCGGCACAGGTTGCCGTTGAGGCCCTCGCGCACCTGCTCGGGCGTGGGGTTGGGGCACGCCTCGAGCAGCGCGCAGGCCGACATCAGGAAGCCCGGCGTGCAGTAGCCGCATTGCAGGCCGCCGCAGTTCATGAAGCTTTCCTGCAGCGGATGCAACTGCCCGTTCTGCGCCAGGCCTTCGACGGTGGTGATGTGGCGGCCGTCGGCCTGCACGGCCAGCGACAGGCAGGACTTGACGACTTCGCCGTCCACCAGCACCGAGCAGGCACCGCAGGTGCCGGTTTCGCAACCGCGCTTGGTGCCGGTCAGGTGCAGGTCGTCGCGCAGGAAGTCCGACAGCATGCGGCGGGCCGGCACTTCGGCCTGCTGGGTCTCGCCGTTGACGGTGAGGGTGATGCAGTGCTTGCTCATTTCAGTTCTCCACCTTGCTGTGCGTCACCCGCGATGCCGAAGAGGTTGGCGAGGGTGCGGCGCGTGACCACGCGCACCATGTCGCGGCGATAGGCCTCGGAGCCGCGCGAGTCGTCGAGGGCGGCGATGTCGGCGGCCACGATGTCGGCGGCCTCGGCCGTCACTTCGGGAGTGACGGTCTTGCCGCGCAGGAAGTGTTCGGCTCGCGGGAGCCGGCGCGGCACCGGCACCGAGGCGCCGACCACCAGGCGTGCCTCTTGGCACACAGCGCCTTCGACGCGCGCCACGAGCGACACGCTGGCCAGCGGGCGGTGCTCGGCGGCGGTGCGGCGAAAGCGCGTGTAGGCCCCGCGCTCGCCCGCACGCAACGGCGGCACGCGCACGTCGACCACGACCTCGTCGGGCTCCAGCGCGGTGACGAAGAAGTCGACCAGGAAGTCTTCGAGCGGCAGCACGCGTTCACCGCGGGAGCTGGCCAGCCGCACCTCGGCGCCCAGGGCCAGCAGGCAGCCGGGCGGGTCGGTGGACGGGTCCCCGTAGCAGAGGTTGCCGCCCAGCGTGCCCTGGTTGCGCACCTGCGGGTTGGCCACCTGCGCCGCCATGGCGGCGAGCATGGGCACGTGCTGGCGCACCAGCGGCGAGTGGGCGATGTCGCAGTGGCGCTCCAGCGCGCCGATGCGCAGGCCGCGTTGCGCATCGAACTCGATGCCACGCAGCTGCGGCAGGCGCGCCGCCGAGACGATGTGCGTGGGCGTGAGCATGCGCTGGCGCATCACCAGCATGAGGGCGGTGCCGCCGGCCATCAGGCGGGCTTCGTCGCCGTGGTCGGCCAGCATGCGGCTGGCCTCGGCCACCGAGGTGGGCTGCAGGAACTCGAAATCACGCATGGGTGTCTCCCTGGCGGCGGGCGCGCAGGGCGGCCAGCACCTTTTCGGGGGTGATCGGCAGGTCGTGGATGCGCACGCCCACGGCGTCGAACACCGCGTTGGCGATGGCCGGGGCGCCGGGCAGGATGGCCGTTTCACTGGCGCCCTTGGCGCCGTAGGGGCCGATGGGGTCCATCGATTCGACGATGCCGCTGCGCATCTCGGGCACCGAGTCGGGCGTGGGCATGGTGTAGTCGGCGAAGTTGCCGTTGACGATGCGGCCGTTGTCCATCTGCAGCTGCTCGTACAGCGTCCAGCCGATGGCCTGCACCGCCGCGCCATTGCTCTGGCCGTGCACGGCCTGCGGGTTGAAGGCCTTGCCGCAGTCGTCGGCGACGTAGCTGTCGATGACCGTGACCTGGCCGGTCTCGGTGTCCACCTCCACCTCCACCGCCTGCGCGGCGAAGGAGTAGGCCGGCGAGATGTTGCCGTAGATGGTTTCCTTGTCGAACATCTCGGTCTTGGCGTCCCAGCTGCCGGTGACCTGGATGCCTTCGCCGCCGTGGCGCCAGATGTGGGTGCGGGCGAGTTCGGCCACGGTCAACTTGCGCGAGGGATCGGCCTTCACGCGCACCATGCCCTCGGCGCATTCGAGCTGCTCGGCTGGCACCTCCAGCAGTTGCGAGGCCAGCGTCACCAGCTTCTCGCGCGCGGCCTGCCCGGCGCGTATGGCGGCATTGCCCGCCACGATGGTCACGCGCGAAGCCAGGCTGCCGATGGCCCAGGGGGAGGAGTCGGTATCGGGCAGGGTGATGTGCACGTGCGACAGCGGAATATCCAGCTCGTGCGCGATCACCTGGCACAGCATGGTCTGCGCCCCCTGGCCCATGTCGGCCTCGCTGCTGTGGATGATGGCCCGGCCGTCTTCGTTGAGCTTGACCATGACGGTGGAGCCGTCCCAGTTGCCGATGGTGCGGTTGCCGCTCACGTGCATCACCGCGGCCATGCCCACGCCGCGGCTGCGCGTGCCGCTGGTGGCGAGCTTGCCGCGCTTGTCCTTCCAGCCGATGGCTTCGGTGCACTGGGTCAGGCATTCCTGCAGGCCCGTGCTGCCGATCTTCCAGCCGTGCACGGAGGTCTGGCCGGCCTCGATCGCGTTGATGCGGTGCACCTGCAGCGGATCGAGGTCGAGCTTGCGGGCCATCACGTCGATGTGGCTGTTGAGCGCGAAACTCATCTGCGTGCCGCCGAAGCCGCGGAAGGCGCCGTGCGGCGGCGTGTGCGTGTAGACCACCGTGGCGTGCGAGCGCACGTTGGTGTTGCGGTGCATGTTGTCGCTGCGCATGGCGCTCACGTGCAGCACCTCGGGCGCCAGGCCGCTGTAGGCGCCGCAGTCGCCGACGATGCGCACCTCCTTGGCCACGATGCGGCCCTCACGGTCCATGCCCAGCTTGAGCGTGATGCGCTCGGGCAGGCTGCTGGGCGCGGCCATGAAGTCCTCGAGGCGGTTGTTCACCACCCGCACCGGCTTGCCCGTGCGCAGCGCCAGCGCGCCGGCCACCAGGCTATTGGCGTCCTCGATGATCTTGCCGCCGAAGCCGCCGCCGGTGGTGCTCTGGATCACCCGCACCTGCGACACCGGCAGCCCCAGCACCGTGGCCAGTCGCCCGCGTACCAGGTGCGCCGACTGGGTGGAGGTCCAGACCTGCAGCCGGCCGTCGGCGTCCACGGTCGCCACCGTGGCCATGGGCTCCATGTAGCCGGGGTACTGCGCGTGCGTGGTGTAGGTGGCTTCGTGGACCAGGTGGGCCTGGGCGAAGGCGGCGTCCACGTCGCCGCGGTGGTAGCGGATCTCGTGGGCGATGTTGTTCACGCGGCCAGGGTGCACGGTGGGCGCATCGGGGTCCAGCGATTCCTCGGGCGTGAGGATGGCCGGCAGCTCCTCGTACTCGACCTCGATCAGGTCGATCGCGTCACGCGCGATCTCCTCGGTGACAGCCGCCACGGCCGCCACCTCTTCACCGGCAAAACGCACCACCCCCTTGGCGAACGTCAGGCGCTCCTTCTTGTGCACGCCCCAGGGCACCTGCGGCCCGTCCTCGCCGGTGATCACGCACTTGACCCCGGGCAACGCCAGCGCCTGCGACACGTCCAGCCGCACGATGCGCGCATGCGCATAGGGGCTGCGCAGCACCTTGGCGTGCAGCATCCCCGGCAGCTGGATGTCCCCCGCATACTGCGCGCGCCCGAGCACCTTGGCTTTGGCATTGACCTGCGGCACCGAAGTGCCCAACGTGGATGCGTTCATGCGCTTCCTCCAATTCATTCAATCAGTTCGCCCCTCGGAGCGAAGTCACCCCACTCCAAAGGCCGCCGCCCAGCGGCAGGCCTTTCCAGCGGCTACCGCGGAACCGGCTTTGCCGGGCCGCTGGTTGCGCCCCCTGGGGGCAGGCGGCCGCCAGGCCGCTTCGGGGGGCCCTAGTTCGCGCTGATGTTCAGCTCTTTCATCAGCTTGGCCATCTGCGCGTACTCGGCCGCGTTGGTCTTGGCGAGCACGTCGGGCGTGCCGCCGGCCGGCTCGGCGCCGTAGGTGGCGAGCTTGGCGATCACCTCGGGTTCTTTCAGGATGGCGTTCATGTTCGTGTTGATCAGGTTGACCACCTCGCGCGGCGTACCCTTGGGCGCGAAGAAGCCGTTCCAGGCCCCGACCACCACGTCCTTGTAGCCCTGTTCGACCAGAGTCGGAACCTGGGGTGCGAGCTTGCTGCGGTTGGCGTCACCGATGGCCAGCGGCACCAGGCGGTTCTGGTTGATGTACTGCGAGACGGCGCCGATGGTCACCCAGGCCGTGCTCACGTGGCCGGCCACCACGTCGGTGACCGAAGGACCGACGCCGCGGTAGGGCACGTGCGAGATCTTCACGCCAGCGGCGCGGTTGAGCCACTCTCCCAGGAAGTGCATGGGCGAGCCCGCGCCGGGCGAGGCGTAGCTCAGCGTCTTGCCGCCCTTGGCGGCCGCCACCAGCTCTGGCACGCTCTTCACGCCCACGCTCGGATGCGCCACGAGCAGCAGCGGCTGGGTGGCGGTCTTGATGATGGGCTCGAACCCGTTGAGCACGTCGTAGCTGTTGGCCGGGGTGAGGCCCATCACCATGGGTGCGGTGGTGAAGGGGTTCGGCGTGAACAGCAGGGTGTAGCCATCGGGCGCGGAGCGGCCCACATGGCCGTTGCCGATGGTGCCGCCGGCACCGGGGCGGTTCTCGATCACCACCGTCTGCTTCAGGCGCTGGGAGAGCTTGTCGCCGAACATGCGCGCGATGGCATCGGTGTCGCCGCCGGGCGGGTAGGACACGACGATCGTGATCGGCTTGGCGGCGGGATAGGAGGCCTGGGCCAGCACGGGCCCGGCGAAGGTGAGGGCGGCTGCGGCGGTGCCGAGGATCAGGTGGCGGCGGTGAAGGGACATGCGATCACTCCAGGGAAAGCGGCCGGGCGGCCGGGGCGGGTTGAAGTTGCGGCGGACCTGGATGCGGTACACACCGGACTTGGTAAACACGCGGCGATAATAGCCACGTGTTGTCGAATCAACAAGTCGTGTGAACGAGGGGTCCGAAGTGTCCAGGTCAGCAGCCAAACTCCGAACCGAGCCGCAAGCGCCCGAGTGCGCCGGCTCGCCGTGGGATGAACTCGACGCCGATGGCACCGGTTTGTCGGTGGAGGATTTCCTCACCACCCGCATGCACCTGGCGACCAACGCGCTGCGCCAGGCGATCACCTTGCCCTATGTGGAGCAGTTCGGCTTGACCATGCCGGAGTGGCGCATCCTGTCGGTGCTGGCGCACTGCAGGCAGCTGCCGTTCACCGAGCTGGTGGTGCGCTCGGCGACGGACAAGGGGCAGTTGAGCCGCACGCTGAAGACGATGCAGGAGCGCGGCCTGGTTGTCACCCGCAACCAAAGCCCCGGAGGCAAGAAGCTGGACTGCCTGATCACCAAGAAAGGCCTGGCCTTGCACGACCAGTTGATCCCGCTGGCGCGGCGGGCGCAGGCCGACATGATCCGGCGGCTGGACCCGCAGGAGCGGCGGGTGCTGTTCCGCGCGATCGAAAAGCTGGGGGCGATGTGCGGGGACGCGAAGGGGCGACGTGGGGGCGGCTGGGGCGAGTAGCTGGCTTCTCGCTTGATCTGAACAGCGGCAGGATCTCGCCTATTCGTCCTCGCTGAGCCTGTGTTCGCCGGAAGGCTCGAAGGGCCTGAGCTCACTCGTACAAGCGCGCGATCTCATGCACCGCAGCCGCCTGCGGATAGCGCCGCACCAGCTCCGCCCACCGATCCCTCGCCGTGCGCAGCGCCGGCAGGTCGATCCCGATCGCCTCGGCCTCCGCGACCGCCAGGCTCAAGTCCTTCACCACATGCGCCGGATGGAAGTTGGGCGGGAACTCGCCCTTCAGCGCCAGCGGCGCCAGCCCGTGCAGCGAGCGTGATTCGGTCAGTCCGTTCTGCAGCATGTGCAGAATCTGCCCGGTGTCCAGCCCGGCCTTCTTCGCGAAGAACAAGCCCTCGATCGCGCTGAGCATGTTGAGCATGCCCACGGTCTGGTTCACCAGCTTGGCCCGCTGACCATTGCCGGGCCTGCCGTAGTGCATCAGGTTGCGGCCCATCGCACGGAGCACGGGACGGGCCGCCTCCAGGTCTGCGGCGTCCCCGCCCACCATGACCGTCAACGTGCCCGCCTGCGCGCCCTGCGGCCCACCGGTCACGGGCGCATCGAGCGCGCGCAGGCCGCGCCGCAAGGCCACGACGTGGATGCGTTCGGCCAGTTGCGGGCTGGAGGTGGTCATGTCCACCAGCAGCGTGCCGGGCCGCGCCACCTCGACCAGTTCACCCAGGTGGATCTGCTCGACATCGGGCGGCCCGCCCACCATCGTGATCACGCACTCGACTTCACGCGCCGCATCGGGGCGGCTGTCGGCCCAGCGCGCGCCCTGGGCCAACACCGGCTCGGCACGCTCGCGCGTGCGTGAATGGACGACCACCTCGTGCCCCGCGCGCAGCAGGTTGGCCGCCATGGGGCCGCCCATCATCCCGGTGCCAATGAAAAGAACCTTGGCCATGCTCACCTCGTCGTGCTGATCTTCGGCTCGCATTCTGTGCGCGCGGGCGGGACAGGCCTCCGGAAAGACCCCCGAGCCGCTGATCCAGCTCAGCAGTTGAGGCTCGAGCTCACGAAAACCGTAACTGTTCGGTTCAGCCAGCGCATCGTTCGGCCCGATTCGGGGTCCACCGCGCCCCTGGCCCGGCCGTCGCCCACTCGCCCCCCGATCGGCCGCTGAGCCCCGTGGCTGCTGGGCTTCCGGCCTACGCGGGTGTACGCCCAGTCCTACCCTCGTGGACCGCCCGAGCCCCATTTCGTGAACTGCCTCACGGAATGGCCAAGCTCATGTTTCGTAACGTCTGTAGGAGTCCGCGTACAGGTTGTCGGACGGCTCCTACTAGATTCGCGTCCATTGCTGAGACGCACCTCGCCCATGCAGGTCGCAGCTCGTTCACCAACCGACTTCGGACGCTCTCGCCCACCAGCGCCGAATGCCTCAACAGGACCCTGGACCCATGACCCAACGACTCTCCTTGCGCGCCGGCACCGTTGCTTCCCTCGCTTCCCTGGCTTTCCTTGCTGCGTGCGGCGGCGGAGGTGGCGCCATGGAGCGCGCCCACTTGCTGGAAGACGGATCCCAGGTTTCGGCAGAAAGCGCTGCGCCCCCCGAAACCGCGCCGGCCAGCGCGACGGCGGCGCCGAAGCCCGAGGCCGCCAATGCCGCCAGCGCGTTGCCTCCCGAGATTGCCATCGCCAGCCACCGCAACCTGTGGCTGCAGGTGGGCAACGCGAGCGATGCCTACCTCATCACCGATGACCGTTGGGGCGCGGCTGGCCTGACGGAGGGGGTGTCCTCCGGCCAGTACGAGCAGTACGTCGGACGCAGCCCGCAGGCGGGGCCGAACGGCGAAGTGGCCTTCCGCACCAAGTGGCGCTGGCCGCAGGGAACCACCGAGGTGAAGGGCTTCCCGTCCATCGTCTACGGGGCCAAGCCGGGCCACTTCAGCAACTCCAACCTGATCAGCGGCCACCCGGTGCAGCTGCCCGACGGCAGCAACTCGCAGGTCGCACCCGCGGGCCGCACGGCGGGCACCGTGCTGCCGCTGCAGTTGCCGCTGCAGTCGCTCAAGGCCAAGCTCGATTTCCGCCACAACTCGGAGCCCACCGGCGAAGGCCAGCTGACCTTCGACATCTGGCTGCAGTCGGACGCGAACCAGGGCAGCGGCTTCACCGGGTCGTCGATCACCCACGAGATCATGATCCCGCTGGCCAACTGGGGTGGCTACGGCTCGCACAAGGGCGGCCGCAACCCGGGCTGGTTCGACCACACGGCCACCATCGCCGGCAAGCAGTACCACATCTACGTGACCAAGGGGTCCGACCAGTGCCTGCGCTACAACTTCAGCTCGCTCAACGGCAGCCATGGGCGCACCGGCTGGAAGATGATCGCCTTCGTGCCGGCCGTCCTGCCGGTGGAGCCGGGTGAGATCGACCTGGCCGCGATCATCAACTACGTGAGCACGCGCACCGACGCCTGCGGCTCCAAGTGGGCGGTCGGCAACGAGTACGTCACCAGCGTCGAACTGGGCGTTGAGCCGGTGGTCGGCACCGGCGACATCACGGTCTTCAACTACAAGGTCTCCAAATAAATCCTCAGGCACCGACCTCGAGCCCGGGCGAGAAGATGAAGTCCCATGGGCCGGGGTCGTCGACCGCGGGGTCGAAGCCACGCTGGGCCAGCTCATTGGCGACCACGCCGACCTCATGCAAGGTGCCCAGTTCCATCGTCTGCAGCGCGCGTCCGGCGCCGTCCTGCACGCACAGCGTCCAGCGCCGGGCCTCCTGCGACCGCACGGGATTGAGTCGCGCTCGCTCGAGCGCACGATGGATGGCTGTGCCGAGCTCGGCCTGTGAGAACGCCATGCAAGTCTCCCGGCTAAAAAAGCGCCCCCGTCCGGAAGCGGAGGGGGCGAGTCGACTGGGGGAGGTCCCTCGAGCCCAGTCTCAGGGAAGGACCTGCATGCTGCGGGTGAGCGCCAGGGGCGAGGTAAGCCTTCGTTAGGGGAGCGGCCGATCACCTACAGGTGGTTTCGATGCATGTTTGCCGCGAAACCAATGAACGATCGTGAAACGATCACAGCGCCACAGCAGCCGGCTGCAAGGGCCGTCGAGGTCGATTGCTGGGAAGGCCACCCCGCTTCCCCTCGTGAGCCGCACAATCCGGCCATGAATTCACCGTTACCTGCGAGTCGCCTGCCCAACGGAGACCTCGTCATTCCGGCCGCGACCGCCCAGATCCTCGAACGGGCGCTCGCGCGCTTCGTGCGGGAGTTCGACAAAGTGCACGGGCAACAGGTCACCGTCGTCGGCGGGGCGGAGTCCCCCGAGCAGACCGCCAACCGGCAGGCGAGCGTGAACAGCCTGTCGGAAGCCATCGGGGTGAAGGCGCCCACCGTGGCCGATGCGCGCTTGGCGGACACCCTGCGCGACGTCGACCACACCGAGGTCACCAGGCTGGCGCGGGAGCTGTCCCGGCTGCTCTTTCCCACGCCATGACGCGCCAGCGGCCGGCGCTGCGATGAAGCCGGATCCCCAACCTCGTCAAGACCCCTCTGCAGGCCATCAAGAGCACGCGTTCGCGAATAGATGCCTGTGAGCGCACCGGATCAGGTGGCGGGTACCGATGAGCGGCTTCTTGCCCACGGAAGGGCGCGTAAGAATCGCGCTCATTCCAGCTACCAGCACGTCACGGTGATTTCAGAAGGTCACCGTCCCGAACTATGCCGCGCGCAGCCGTTCCATTCGTTCATGGAGAGGAATCCGCCTCCCTGGCAAGAGCCCTGAACGCTCTTGCCTGATGAACGACAAGGAGTACGTCATGCAAAAAATCGTCCCGATCGTGACCGCGGCGGCGCTTTCGTTTGCCGGAGCCACCCTGGCCCAGACCAGCGGCAGCGGAACGACGGCCACGGCGCCGGCAAGCTCGGCAGCCTCGAGCGATCAATCCCAGTCGATGGACAAACTGCAGAAGGCTGCACAACACCTGCGCGAATCGATCCAGGCCATGGCTCAGAAGAGGGCGGGGCCGGATCGCGATCGGGCCATCGATCAAGCCCATGAGGCACTGCTCGAGACCCACGCCGCCATGTTGGCGCTGCCGCCGGACCTGCGGCAGGGCAACATTCCGGAAATCGACAAGACCCGGCCTTCGGAAACGCGCCGGGCCGCCGTGTCGGATGCGGATTACGAGCGGTCGGTGTCGCAGCTCATGAGGGCGGCCGACAGCCTGCGGCAGTCGGTCCAGGCCATGGCCCAGCAGCCTGCCGGCGAGCGCCGCAACCAGGCCATGTCACAAGCCCGGCAAGCGCTGTGGGATACGCAGCAAGCCATGGTGAGCGCCTACGATCCTGCCACCGCCAGGACCATGGCCTCGCAAGGCAGGACGGTCGACACCCGCGCGTCGGGCGCCGGCGCCATGGCAGGCGAGCGGCAGGCCGCGCAGCGGGTTCGGGCCGACCGCAATTAAGAAGCCCATCGCGCGCCGAAGCCGTGCCGTGCCCCGGCCTCGGTGCGGCTCCCCTGCCGTTCCATGGCAGGGGAGCTTTTTCTTGCGCCGCAGCCGGACAGGCTGGAGCCGTCGCAGCGGTCTGCGACGGGTGTGACCCAGGACAAGTCGACCACCTCTCCTGGGCGGTTGAAGTCATGCGCGGCGGAGGTGGCCGGCGCAAGACTTGTCCAATGGACCGATATACCAAAGTCGCTGCGGTCGTCCTGATGGCCATCGCTGCTGTGCTGCTCAACGAAGCTCGAGGTACATCTCCATGCAAGTCGTCGCGCGTACTCATGCTGGACGGGCAGTGTGGAGCGGCTTCGTTCGTGGCAGCGATGCGTCGCTGAGATGGCGGGATCGCAGTGGCTTGAGACTTGATCCAGGTTTGCGCCGACGGCCGCTAGGAAGGGGGGCACATTCCGAGCCTCTCCTGGGGCAACCCTCCCGATGCCGGTGAGCGCTTCGTCTCATGGTGCTGTCCTTCGTGACGCGCACACTTGAAGCACTCGCCCGCACCTTCAGCACCGAGGAGAGGGCGCCGGGGAAACCGCCCCCCTGCCGGTGGTGACAGCCGGGAAAGACCGGCGCTGACCACAATCCGGCCTTCGCGTTCCGCCGCGCCCGCCGGCCAGCAACCGGCCCTCACCGACTCGAACGGGCGTGCGGCGCGGCAAGCGTCCGCGCGATGTCCCCGGGTGCGGTACGTACCCGCAATGAGGCATACAGTCGTAGATGGTTTTTGAGACGGTCCCCTCCGGACAGGAGGCGATAGGTCGGCTGCCGCTCGAGGTCGTGGCGGCATTCCTTGAGCTCGAAGCCACCCTTTGGTGCGAACGGGGCGCACGCGGTGAGTACGAGCTGGGCAAGGGGCGGGACGGTGCGCGGCGCATGTGGCGCGCGGGTGTATCTGCTGGCCGAGAATCGACAAAACCACCGGGTAGGCACGCGCAGGTCCCTCCGGGCCAGCCCTATAGAACGCAAGAAGGCTCGCCTAGCCCAACTGATAATCTCTGGCCTTTTACGTGGCCGCACTGTTCAGTGCGCCAACCGATGTGAGAGCCGGGGACAAGCTGCGTGCCCTACTGGAGGGGGCAGAGGGGATGACCAACGAAGCGTTCTCGCGCATCAAGATCGACGCCCAGCTCCGCGACCAGGCAACTGGTGACCACGGGCACGCGCCGACATCGTCCCTCCCCGGTGCAAGTGGCTGAGTTTGAATGGAACAACAACGAATCACGCCAAGCTTTTCATCCTGGCGGCTCAGTGTCGCCCCGATGATGGACTGGACCGACCGGCATTGCCGTTACTTCCACCGCCTGCTCACGCGGCGCACCTTGCTCTACACCGAGATGGTGACCACCGGCGCCTTGCTGTACGGCGACGTGCCGCGCCACCTCGATTTCAACGCCGAGGAGCATCCGGTGGCGCTGCAGCTCGGGGGCAGCGAGCCGGCCGACCTGGCGCATGCCGCACGCCTGGGCGAGCGTTGGGGCTATGACGAGATCAACCTCAATTGCGGCTGCCCCAGCGAGCGCGTGCAGCGCGGGGCATTTGGCGCCTGCCTGATGGCCGAGCCCCGGCTGGTGGCCGATGGCGTGAAGGCCATGGTGGATGCGGTGTCGATCCCGGTGACCGTGAAGCACCGCATCGGCATCGACAGGACCGAGAGCTACCAGTTCGTGCGCGACTTCATCGGCACGGTGGCCGAGGCCGGCTGCGGGGTGTTCATCGTGCATGCGCGCAATGCGTGGCTCAAGGGCCTGTCACCGAAGGAGAACCGCGAGGTGCCGCCGCTGCGCTACGAGGTGGTTCACCGGCTCAAGCGCGAGTTTCCGCAGCTGGTGATCGCGATCAACGGCGGTTTGCGCGATGACGAGTCGGTGGCGCGCGAGCTGGACGCGCTCGACGGCGTGATGGTGGGCCGAGAGGCCTATCACAACCCCTGGTGGCTGGCCTCCTGGGACGAGCGCTTCTTCGGCGAGGCGCCGGTTGCCCGCACGCGGCACGAGGTGGAGCGGCAGCTGGTGGCCTACATGGAGCGTGAGGCGGCCGAGCGCGGCACGGCCTGGCCCTCCATCGCACGGCACATGCTGGGCCTGTACAACGGCCAGCCCGGTGCGCGGCGCTGGCGGCAGGTATGGAGCGACCATCGGCTGAAGGGGCTGCCGGCCTCGGACGTGATGGAGCGGGCGCACGCGGCGGCGTTCGCGTCGGCTGCGGTGGCTTGACCAGGGATCTTGGGTACGGGCTGGCTTCGACGAGCTCAGCCCGAACGGTTGGAGGGCGAACGCCGGATGGCAGAGGCTCAGAGCGAACGGTCGCCTACCGCAGGCTTCTCAGCCGGCGGGATCGAGAGCTGCCGCCGCACATCCAGCCCCATCGCCCATGACAGCGGCACCGGCAGCGGCTCCTCGTGCAGCCGCGCGGCCAGCAGTTCGGCGCACAGGGCCGCGAAGGTGAGGCCGCGTGAGCCCATGGCGGTGCTGAGCCACAGGCCCGGTTCGAGCTCTCCCGCCAAGGGCCGGCGGTCGGTGCTGGCGCAGCGCACGCCGGTCCAGGCCTTGACGCGCTCGGCCGCAAAGGTCGCCGCCAACTGCGTGGCGACCAGCGGCAGCAACTGCCGCAGCCGCTCGAAGTTGGCCAGGTGTTCGCTCGCGCGCTCGTCCAGCGCGGTGTCGCCGCGCCCGTAGCTGGAGCCGCACATCCAGCCCCGCCCTTCGCCCACGGGCACCGAGGGCAGGAAGTGGCCGTTGCCGTTGACGGGCGTGGGGGGCAGGGCGATGCCCGACTCGTGCGGCGCCCACGAGACCTGGCCGCGTACCGGCTGCAGCAGTACGCGGCGAGAGGCCAGTTCGGCCGAGCCGATCGCGGCGGCGATGACCACGAGCGGCGCTCGGTCGATCTCGCGTGCGTGGGCGTCCAGCACGCGCCAATGGCCGTTGCCCGCGCGCTCGAGCCGATCGACACGCTGACCACCACGCCACGTGATGCCCGGCTGTCGCAGCCAGGCGTGCACCAGGGCCGCGGGGCGGATCCAGGCTGCGTGCGCATGCCAGACCGAGGGCGCATGCGGATGCAGCAAGGCCTTCTCGTTCTCCTGCGGCGTGGCCGCGCGGCTCCAGTCGGCGGCGAAGTCGGTGCTGCCGACGAGCCGGCCCGGCGCCTTGGCGCGGTGTTCGAGCGTGCCGGAGGCCGACCAGTCCTCGCCCTCGCGCAGCAGGTCGTGGGCTTGCTGCAGGGTCAATCGGTTGCCGCAGCGGGACAGGCGTGACAGCAGGTTGTCGTCGGGCGAGAGGTGCGGGGCCATCAGGCCCGCGGGCAGGGCCGAGGCGCCGCTGGCGGGCTGGTCGGCGGCGTCGAGCACCTCGACCTGCCAGCCACGGCGCGCGAGCGAGGCGGCGACCGCGGCGCCGGCCAGGCCCGCGCCGATGACGATGGCGCGCTCGGGCGTGCGGCCTGCGCTTCTCAAGCCGCGGGGCGCCCAGGCCGGGTCGTATACCGCCTGCAGGGGTTCGCCGGGCTGCCATACGAAGCCGGCCGTTTGCAGCTCACGCGCGAAGGTGTCGTCGATCGCACCGGCCTCCAGCCGCGTGCCGCGCCGGCACAGCCGCACCAGCGCCTTGAGCATGCTCGCGTCACGGACGGCGGCGGGGCCGGGCGGCGCCAGTTCGATGCGGTCGGCGCTGAAGGACATCTCGCGCAGCGCGTCCAGTGGCAGGCCGACGTGCAGCGAGAGCAGCACGCGGCCCTGCTCGAAGGACAGGCGGTGGACGCCCGGCGTGAGGCCCCACCATTGCCGTTCGAGTTGATCGGAGAGGGGGCCGTGGTCCGGCGGCTCGTCGGCATGCCGGCGCAGCCGCGCCGTGGGCCAGGGTTCGATGGCGGCCACATGCAGGAGCGGCGGGCGCTGCGGATCGTTGCGCCAGTCGTGCCACGCGCGGACGAAGCCGCGCCCGTCATCCCAGCCGGTCTGGAGGATGCGGGTCACGCGCGGGAGGCGGGAAGGATGATCAGGCGCTGGGCGGCACGTAGCCGGCGGCCTGGTCGGCGCCCGAGCCGAAGAAGTGGTTCTCCATCTGGCGCCTGAGGTATTCGCGGGCGCGCTGGTCGGCCAGGTTGAGGCGGTTCTCGTTGACCAGCATGGTCTGGTGCTTGAGCCAGTCGGCCCAGGCCTGCTTGCTCACGTTGTCGTAGATGCGCTTGCCGAGCTCGCCGGGGTAGGGCGGCAGGTCCAGGCCTTCGGCTTCGTGGCCGAGCTTGATGCAATGGACGGTACGGGGCATGCGGGCCTCCTTGGGATGTGCGGTTGGGGGTGAGGGACCAATGAACCCGAGGGTTCCGCGCCGATGCGATAGCGGGTTGTCGCTGCGCTCTTTCGGGAGGGAAACAAGCGTGGCATCGGCAGTGGCCGCGACTGTATCAAGATTCGCCAGGGGCTCGCCTCGGGCCCGGCCGTTCCCCTTGTTGCCCACGCCTGCGCGCGCACGCGGTCTGGGCAAGGGTGTCCTTGCGAGGACATGGCCACCGCTCGATCCCGGGCGTGCTGAAGAACGCCATCGACCATGCCTCGCGGTCCTACGGCCAGGGCGTGTGGGCGGGCAAGCCGGCAGGCGTGATCGGCATCAGCGTCGGCGCGCTGGGCACGTCGATGGCGCAGCAGCACCTGCGCAACGTGCGGGCCTACCTGGACATTCCCATGCTGGGCCAGCCCGGGGCCTTCGTGCAGAACAAGCCCGACCTGCTCAAGCCCGACGGCACCATCGGCATCGAGGACACGCGCAAGTTCCTGCAGGGGTGGATGGACCGCTACGTGGCGTTCGTGCGGCATCGGAGCCAGCCGCTGTAGCGCCGGCTTGCAGCGGGCGCCACCGCGCAGCGGTAGGCCATTCCAGCGGCAACCGCGGAACCGGCTTCGCCGGGCCGCTGGTTGTGCCCCCTCGAGGGGAAGCGCCCTAGGGGTGGGCCTAGACCCCCAGGTGTTGTTCGAGGATGGCGGGGTTGCCGCGCAGTTCGTCCGAGCTGCCTTCGAACACCACCTCGCCCTTGACCAGGATCACGTTGCGGTCGGTGACCTGGGTCACGTGCTTCCAGTTCTTGTCCACGATGACGCTGGAGATGCCGCTCTGGGCGATCAGGCCGCAGATGCGCCAGATCTCGCGCGCGATGAGCGGGGCCAGGCCTTCGGTGGCTTCGTCGAGGATCAGCACGTCGGGGTTGGTCATGAGCGCGCGGCCGATCGTGAGCATCTGCTGCTCGCCGCCCGACAGCTGTTGCCCGCCGTGGCCCAGGCGTTCCTGCAGCCGGGGGAAGGTCTCGAGCACGCGTTCGTAGGTCCAGTCGCGCTGGCCTCGCGTGCCGGGGCGCGCGGCCATCCTGAGGTTCTCGACCACGCTGAGGTTGCCGAAGATGCCGCGGCCTTCGGGCACGTAGGCCACGCCCTTCTGGGCGATCTCGTAGGGGCGGCTGCGGGTCATGTCGCGGCCGGCGACGCGCACCCGGCCTTCACGCGGCTGCACCAGGCCCATGAGGGTCTTGAGCAGCGTGCTCTTGCCCATGCCGTTGCGGCCCATGAGGCCGATGGTCTCGCCACGGCCGACGCGGAAGTCGATGCCGCGCAGGATGTGGCTCTGGCCGTAGTAGGTGTGCAGCCCGGTGGCTTCGATCAGCAAGTCGTTCATTGGATGAGTTCCGGGCGGTCGGGCGGCGCTCATGCCGTTTCCTCCCCCAGGTAGGCCGCCTGCACGTTCGGGTCCGAGCGCACCTGCGCCGGTTCGCCGCTGGAGATGACCTGCCCGTTGACCATCACGGTGAGGCGATCTGCCAGCGCGAAGACGGCGTCCATGTCGTGCTCCACCAGCATGATGGCGTGCTCGGCCTTGAGCCGCTGCAGCAGGGCCACCATGCTTTCGGCCTCCACGGTGCCCATGCCGGCCAGGGGTTCGTCGAGCAGCAGCACGCGCGGCGAGGTGGCCAGGGTCATGGCGATTTCCAGCTGGCGTTGTTCGCCGTGGGCGGTGACGCCGGCGACGACATCGCGCCGGTGCGTGAGGCCCGCCAGTTCGAGCGCGCGCTCGGCGCGCTCGTTGGTGTCGGCGAACGAGGTGGCGCGGGCCAGCCAGTGCCAGGGGCGGGGCGCGCGCGATTGCGCGGCCAGGCGCACGTTCTCCCACACCGTGAAGGGCTGGAAGATGTTGGTCTTCTGGTAGCTGCGGCCCAGGCCGGCGCGGGCGATGCGCTCCGGGCTGCGGCCTGTGATCTCGCGCTCACCCAGCATGATGCGGCCCGAGGTGGGCGGCAGGTCGCCCGACAGCAGGTTGGTGAGGGTGGACTTGCCCGCGCCGTTGGGTCCGATCACCGCGTGGATGCGGCCCAGCCACAGGTCGACCGAGACGTCGTTGACGGCAGCCAGGCCGCCGAAGCGCTTGGTGAGGTGGCTGGCCGAGAGCAGCACGTCATTCATGGCGCGCTCCCCGGCCACGCAGCAGCCGCTCGGCCACACCCAGCAGGCCGCGCGGTGCGAAGGCCACCACGAGGACGATGAACAGGCCCATCCACAACTGCCAGTGCTTGCCGGTGTTGAAGTCGCCGATGGCCGGCAGGTCCTTGAACCAGTGCAGCAGGTACTCGAAGGCGAAGGCCCCGATGATGGCGCCGGCGAAGTTGCCCATGCCTCCCAGGATGACCATCATGATCGCGTGCGCGCTGAGGTGGAACCCGAGCAGCTCGGGGTTGATGAAGCCCGTCTGCATGGCCCACAGGTAGCCCGCCAGCCCAGCCAGCGCGCCGGCCATGGTGAAGGCCGCGAGCTTGTAGCCGAAGGTGCCGTAGCCGACCGCGCGCATGCGGTGCTCGTTGACGCGGATGCCGGCGAGCACCCGGCCGAAGGGGCTCCAGAGCAGGCGCCGCAGGAACAGGTAGACCACCCCCAGCGTGCCCAGCGTGAAGTAGTAGAAGACGCGCCGGTCCTCCAGGTCGAACAGGATGGCCGTGGGGCGGAAGTTGATGTACAGCCCGTCCGATCCGCCCAGCGCCTTGTTGTCGAAGAACAGGTAGAACAACATCATCGAGAAGGCCATCGTGACCATGATGAAGTAGATGCCGTGCGTGCGCACCACCAGGAAGCCGATGACCAGCGCGCCCAGGGCCGAGGCGGCCACGGCCACCGGCAGGCTCCAGTACAGGCTGATCGGCTCGCTGGTGGGCGTGATGAAGGCCAGCGCGTAGCCGGCCAGGCCGAAGTAGGCCGCATGTCCCAGCGACACCAGTCCGGTCACGCCCTGCAGCAGGTCCAGGCTCATGGCGAAGATGCCCAGGATCATCATGCGGGCCACCACCGAGACGTAGTAATCGGTGGATACGAAAGGAAAGGCGGCAAGCGCCACGAAGGCCAGCCCCAGCAGCAGCTGGATGCTGCGCGGCAGGGCTTCGAGATGGGTTTGTGCGGCGCTCATTGCTTGAACAATCCTTCGGGCTTCCACAGCAGCACGGCTGCCATCAACATGTAGACCAGCATGCCCGCCACCTGCGGCAGGAGTACCTTGCCGAAGGTGTCGACCAGCCCCACCAGCAGCGCCGCGATCATGGCTCCGCGCACCGAGCCGATGCCACCGATGACCACCACCACGAAGGCCATGATCAGCACCTGCGAGCCCATGTTGGGGTACACGCTGGAGATGGGCGCGGCGATCATGCCGGCCACGGTGGCCAGGGCCACGCCCAGCGCGAACACGATGGCGTAGATGCGCCGGATGTTGATGCCCAGGGCCTCGGTCATGTCGCGGTTGAAGGCGCCGGCGCGGATCTTCATGCCCAGCCGGGTCTTGGAGATCAGCAGGTAGAGGCCGATCGCCAGCGCGATGCAGATGGCGGAGATGAACAGCCGGTACACGGGATAGGAGAGGTTGTCGGTGAGCGGCACCGATCCGGCGAGCAAGGCAGGCACCGGCACGCCGTGCACGTCGTCGCCCCAGATCAGGGAGCGCGCCTCCTCGAAGATGTAGATCAGGCCGAAGGTGAGCAGCACCTGGTCGAGGTGGTCGCGCGTGTAGAAGTGCCGGAACAGCAATCGCTCCAGCAGCAACCCGAAGACGACCGCCAGCCCCGCACCGACCACGATGGCCACGGCCAGGTTGCCGAACAGCGAGGACAGGGACCAGGCCAGGTAGGCGCCCAGCATGTAGAAGCTGCCGTGCGCCAGGTTGACCACGCCCATGATGCCGAAGATCAGCGTCAGGCCGGCGGCCAGCATGAACAGCAGCAGCCCGTACTGCACGCTGTTGAGAAGTTGGATCAGGAAGTTGGCGATGGTCATCGGTTCGGACACAAAAAAGCGGCGGAGGGCATCCGCCGCTTTGTTCGGATGCGGCGATCCAGGATCAGCCGGCCATGCGGCAACCGGCGCCGGAGTCGGCCAGCGCCTTGGCGGCGATGCCCACCACCTTGTTGTCCTTGTTCTCGACCCTGCGCAGGTACATGTCCTGGATGGGGTTGTGGGACGGGCTCATCGTCCACTTGCCGCGGGGGCTGTCGATGGTCTGCTTCTCCATCGCGGCGTACAGCGCCTTCTTGTTGCCGAAGTCGCCCTTGACGGCCTCCATGCCCTGCGAGAGCAGCAGTCCACTGTCGTAGCCCTGCACCGCATACACGTCGGGCTGCAGCCGGAAGGCCTTTGCGTAAGCCAGGCGGAACTGCTTGTTGCGCGGCGTGTCCAGCGAGTCGGCGTAGTGCATGGTGGTCATGATGCCTTCGGCCGCAGGGCCGGCGGCATCGAGCACGCCCTCGGTGAGGAAGCCCGAGCCCCACAGGGGGATGCGGTCCTTCAGGCCCGCGGCTGCGTAGTCGCGGATGAACTTGGCCGCGCCGCCGCCCGCGAAGAAGCAGGCCACGGCATCGGGCCGCAGCGAGGCGATCTCGGTGAGCAGCGCCTGGAACTCGACGTTGGGGAAGGGCAGGCCCAGCTCGCGCACGATGGTGCCGCCGGCTTTGGTGTAGCTCTCCTTGAAGCCTTCGAAGGCTTCCTCGCCGGCGGCGTATTTCCAGGTGATCCACACCGTGCGCTTCAGGCCCTTGTCCATCATGGGCTTGCCCAGGGCGAGCGTGGGCTGGCTGTTGGTGAACGAGGTGCGGAAGACGTTGGGCGCGCACAAGGAGCGGGTGGCGGCGTGCACGCCGGCGTTGGGGATGATGTTGAGCACGCCGGTGTCGCGTGCGACGCGGTGGATGCCCATCTGCACGCCCGAGTGCACGGTGCCGATCAGCACGTCGACCTTGTCGCGCTGCACGAGGCGCTGCGCGTTCTCGACGCCCTTGGACGGCTCGGACTCGTCGTCGACCTTGAACCACTCGATGGTGCGGCCACCGAGCTTGCCGCCACGCTCGTCGATGGCCATGCGCACGCCGTTCTCGATGGCCACCCCCAGCTGCGCGAAGGTGCCGGTGTAGGGCAGCATCAGGCCGACGCGGATGCGATCGGACTGCGAGCGGGCGATCGTGGGCAGCAGCAGGCTGGTGGAGGCGGCGCCCACGAGGGCGGCACCGCGGGTGAGGACGATTCGACGAGTGGTCATGGAGTCTCCTTTTTCTGAGGGTTCGGGGCGGGGGCGGCGGCTGGAAGTGCAGTGCCCGCGAGCGTGCTGTTTTTTACCCGAGGATGCGCGTGCGCGGCCACATGGCTAACCCTCAGGCCGCGCCCTGCGCGGCGCGCAGGCGGAAGCGCTGGATCTTGCCGGTGGCGGTCTTGGGCAACTCGCCCACGAACTCGATCCAGCGCGGGTACTTGTAGGGCGCGAGCTGCTGTTTCACATGGGCCTGCAGGTCCGCCTCGCTGGCGCTTTGGCCGGCCTTGAGCACCACGAAAGCCTTGGGCTTGACCAGGCGGTCGTCGTCGGCCACGCCGATCACCGCGGCTTCCAGCACGGCCGGGTGGGTCATCAGCGAAGCCTCGACCTCGAAGGGCGAGACATAGATGCCGCCGACCTTGAGCATGTCGTCGCTGCGCCCGCCATAGGTGTAGTAGCCGTCGGCGTCGCGCGTGTACTTGTCGCCGCTGCGGGTCCATTCGCCGCAGAAGGTGTGCTTGGTGCGCTCGCGGTTGTTCCAGTACATGAGCGCGGCGCTCGGGCCCTTGATCTGCAGCTCGCCGATCTCGCCATCCGCGCACTCGCGGCCGTCGTCGCCGACGATGCGCAGCTCGTACCCCGGCACGGCCTGGCCGGTGGTGCCGTAGCGCACGGCGCCGGGCCGGTTGGACAGGAAGATGTGCAGCATCTCGGTGGAGCCGATGCCGTCGAGGATTTCGCAGCCGTAGGCCTCGGACCAGCGCTTGCCGATCTCGGCCGGCAAGGCTTCGCCGGCGCTGGTGCACACGCGCAGGCGCAGCTCGGCGCGGGCCGGTCGGTCGGGGTCGGCCAGCAGGCCGGCGTACAGGGTGGGAACGCCGTAGAAGAGGGTGGGGCGCTGCTCGCGCAGCACGCGGAACACGTCGGTGGTGGTGGGGCGGCCGGGCAGCAGCACGGTGGTGGCGCCCACGCTCATCGGGAAGGTGAGGCCGTTGCCCAGGCCATAGGCGAAGAACAGCTTGGCCGCCGAGAAGACGACGTCGTCCTCCCGGATGCCCAGCACGCCGCGCCCGTACAGCTCGGCCGTCTGGACCAGATGGCTGTGCAGGTGCACCGTGCCCTTGGGCGTGCCGGTGGACCCGCTCGAGTACAGCCAGAAGCAGGGCTCGTCGCAGCAGGTCGGCGCCACGCGGCGCGCGGCATCGGCGGCGGCGCACCAGCCGGCCACGCTGTCCGGCCCGTCGTCGCCGGCCGTGGCCACGTGGCGCAACCATTCCATTTTCTGGAGCGGTTCCTCGAACGCGGGCCGCAGCGGCTTGGAGACGAACAGCGCCTGGGCGCGCGAGTCGCGCAGCATGAACTCGAAGTCGGCGGAGGTCAGCAAGGTGTTCACCGCCACCGGCACCACGCCGGCCAGGATGCAGCCCAGGAAGACCACCGGCCACTCGGGCGTGTCCCACATGGCCACCAGCGCCCGGCTTTCCGGTGCGATGCCGCGCGCACGCAAGGCGTTGGCGAAGCGGTGGGCCTGCTCGGCCAGTTCGGCGTAGCTGAGCGCCGCGCCGGTGGCCGCGTCGATGAAGGCCGGCTTGGCGCCGCGCTGCGCGTTGCGCTCCAGCAGGTCGTGCGCCGCGTTGTACTCGCGCGGGATGCTCACCCGGGGAGGCGAGCTGCGGTGGTCGGCTTCGCTGAGGTTCAAGGCGTTGTCTCCAAAGTCGTTGTCGTGGCCCGCGCCTCAGGTTGGGCCCGGCAGCTGCGATAAAGTGCATCGCCGCTGCGTAGCAGGGCCCACGGGACGCGCCGCTCCGGCGCGGTCAGCGGGTCATGCGATGCAGTAAACTGCTTGACGCTATTTTTGCCGGAAGTATATTGCAAGCCACCCCGGACGACGCAAGCACCGATACAAGAAAAACAGCCTTTCCGATGCAGCCGCCCACCTCCGACGTTGATGCCCGCGGCACCTTGGCCGAGCTGGGTGGGCGCGTGCGCGCGTGGCGGGCTCGGCGCGGCATGACCCGGCGCCAGCTGGCGGCCGACTCGGGGTTGTCCGAGCGCTTCCTGGCCGACGTGGAAAGCGGCAAGGGCAATGTCTCCATCAACTCGCTGGAAGCGGCGGCGCGGGCCTTGAACATCAGCATCCTCGAGCTGTTGCAGGACGCGCCCCGGCCTGCGCTGTCGCGCCTGCAGAACCTGCTGGCGCGGCTGGACGACCAGCAACTGGACCAGGCGCATGCGCTGCTGGCGGCCACCTTCGGTCTGGCCGACGAAAAGGGGCGCGAGCGGCGGATCGCGTTGATCGGCTTGCGGGGCGCCGGCAAGAGCACGCTGGGCGCGCAGCTGGCCGCCCAGCGCCAAGTGCCTTTCGTCGAACTCGACCGCGAGATCGAACGCGAGGCCGGCACCAGCATGAACGAGATCCTGCTGCTGCACGGACAGGCCGGCTATCGGCGCTACGAGCGGCGTGCGCTGCTGCGCATCGCCGATGAGCATCCCGACGGGGTGGTGATGACCACCGGCGGCAGCATCGTGAGCGAACGCGAAACCTTCGACCTGCTGCAAAGCCGCTTCTATTGCGTGTGGCTCAAGGCCAGCCCCGAAGAGCACATGAGCCGGGTGGTTGCGCAAGGCGACCTGCGCCCGTTCGAAGGCGACCGCACCGGCGCCCAGACCGCCATGGCCGAGGCGATGGACGATATCCGGCGCATCCTGTCCAGCCGCGAGGCCTTGTACGCGCGGGCCGATGCGGTGGTGGACACCGCGTCGCGCACCATCAAGCAATCGCTGCGGGACCTCGAGCGTGCGGTGCCGCGCACACGCAGCACCAACAGGCAAGCGGCCACCGAAGAGCCTCGATCCGTCTGAACCGTCGGCATTCGCCGATGCGGCACGAGGGATGTCCTACGCCCGCGCCGGACGGTCGCGCACCCTGATCTGCCCATCCGTCCGGCCCGGCCCCTCGCATCGGCTGGGCAGCATCCCGTCGACTCCTGCCGCGAGACCCGTGGCGGGGTCCACTTTGAATGGAGATCCTGATGAGCAAACTCTTGAGCTTTTTGATGGCGTCCGTGCTGGCCGGAGGGGTGATGGCACAAGCGACCTCGGGTAGCACGGTGACCGCGCCGGGCGCGACGACCGGCGGCGTGCTGGGCGCCTCGGGCGGGGCCATCGTGCCCGGACCCGCGACCGGTTCCACGGCCACCAGCGGCAGCGCATCCAGCTCGGACGCGACCGTGAACAACGCCAACACCAACAACATCGGAGTGCCGGGCACAACCAGCTCGACGATGGGCGCCGGACCCAGCGCCGGTGCGGGAGCGGGCGCGGGTGCGGGCGTGGACGCCACCACGGGCCCCGGCGGCGGCCACACGGGCGTGACCGGCGGTGCCGCCGGCGATACGCCCTCGTCGGGTGCGATCAGCGGCAGCGGCTCGACCTCGGGCTCGAGCGCCACGAACCACAACACCAACAACATCTATCTGCCCGGCACGACCTCTGGCAGCGGGTCGGTGAGCGGCGACAGCGGCACCGGCTCGGGCTCGGGCTCGACCTCGGGTTCGAGCGCCATGGGCAACCGCGGCGTGGGCCCGTCCGATTGCCCTCCGGGCCTGGCCAAGCGTGACAACGGCTGCATGCCTCCGGGGCAGGAGCGCAAGCAGCAGCCCTGACCGGGCCCGTCGGCGCCCATGAAAAATGCCGGCCCGCAAGGCCGGCATTTTTACGTGCCGTGCGGCCGTTAGAATCGCCGGCAGTCGGAGCGTAGCGCAGCCTGGTAGCGCATCTGGTTTGGGACCAGAGGGTCGAAGGTTCGAATCCTTTCGCTCCGACCATCCATCCCCCTGGCACCGCGTCCCGGTGCAGGCGTTCAGCCCGAGCCGAGCAGCACGTTCAGGCCGGCCCAGCCGATCAGCCCCACCACGACGGCGACCGCCGCGGCCAATGCCCATCGTTCCCATTTCATGCGTGGTCCTCCATGTCGGTCGCATGGAACCATGCTGGCCGGCGCCGATGCTGGCCGCTGTCAGTGCGGCCCTCGGATACGCCTGGAAACCCATCGGTATCCGCTTGAGCCCAGCCGCAGAATCGTTTTCGTCTGACATTGACTGATCTTTGGAAGGCCAACAATGCCTCTCCAACTGCTGTCCCAGGGGGAGACTGATGTTCAATGTCTTCAAGCGTTCTTCGGTTCGCCGGCCGGTGGCCGAGGGGCCGCCCCGGGCACACCATGAGCCCGAGGTCCATATCCCGGTGCCGGACGCCGCCGAGATCGATGGCGATGCCGCCTGGGCCTTGTGGGACCAGGCTGTGCAGGAGCTGGAGGGCCTGGTCGCCAGCACCCGGACGCCCGCGGCCGAGTCGGCCGCATGAGTGCCGTCCAGGCGGCCTGTTGTCCAGCACCCCCATGAAACCCGACGTGCCCGCAGGTCGTCCGTGTGGCGTCGCGCCAGCGGTGGCCCTTCCACCCCCATGGCCCGCCTTGACTTCAACCACTCCCTGCTGATGAGCGCATCAACCTGCCCGGACCGGGAGCCCCTGTCCATCCTGATCGTCGATGACAACCGCGATGCGGTGGAGATGATGGCGCTGCTGCTGGAAACCTACGGCCACCGCACCCACGGCGCGGCCGATGCTGAAGAGGCCCTGGAGATGGCCCGGCGCCTGCGGCCCGATATCGTGCTGCTGGACATCGGCCTGCCGGGCATCGACGGCTTCGAGGTCTGCCGTCGCCTGCGCCGCCAAGAGGATCCGGGCGCACGTGCCTGCGTGCTGGCGGTGACCGGATGGGCCGGTTCCGCGAACCGCGAAGCAGCAGTTGCAGCCGGCTTCGACGATTACCTGGTCAAGCCGGTCGAAGTCGCCGCGGTGCTGCAGGCGCTGGAGACCTGCAGGTCCGCCGCCCTGGCCGCGTCCGCGGATCTCCGGTGAAACGCTGAGGACGTGGTCCGTACAATCGCGCCCGGCCAGCTCGGGTGTGCCCTCACCACCACCGGGTTCCCACCACCTCACCTCCACCCACCGCTGTTCCCATGCTGGAAGGCCGATACGACCCGGCGCTGGTCCTGATCTCCCTGCTGGTGGCGGTGTTCGCTTCGTACACGGCGCTCGGCCTGGCGGGTCGAGTGCACCAGGGAGATGCACGCGCGGCCCGGTGGTGGATCGCGGGCGGCGCCTTTGCCATGGGCACGGGCATCTGGTCCATGCACTTCGTCGGCATGCTGGCCTTTCGACTGCCGATCGCGCTGGGATATGACTTCGCCATCACGTTTGTCTCCTGGCTGATTCCCATCGGCGCTTCGGCGCTGGCCCTGTGGCAGATCGGCCGTGAACGCGTCCGGACCCGTGAGCTGGTGGGTTCGGCGATCGTCATCGGGCTGGGCATCAACGCCATGCATTACGTGGGCATGGCGGCCTTGCGCATGGAGCCGGGCATCCAGTGGGACCTGCCGCAGGTGGCCGCCTCGGTGGTGATCGCCATCGGCGCGGCGGGCGCTGCCCTGTGGATCGCCTTGCGGCTTCGCAGCGGCGGTCCCCGGTTGTGGCAGCGGCGGCTGCAGGCCGCGCTGCTCATGGGCCTGGCGATTGCCGGCATGCACTACACCGGCATGGCGGCCGCCAACTTCCCGCTGGGCAGCGTGTGCCTGGCGGCCTCCAGCACCTTCACCCTCACCGAACTCGCGCTGTGGGTCATCGTGGCCACCGTGGCGGTGCTGGCCATCGCACTGATCACCTCGGTCTTCGACGCCAGGCTGGAGGCGCGCACCGAGGTGCTGCGAATGTCCGAGCGTCTGTCGGCCGAGCGCCAGGTGCTGCTCGAGCGGGAACGCGCGGCGCGGGCCGAGGCCGAGCGGGCCAGCGCGACCAAGGACCAGTTCCTGGCCACGCTGTCGCACGAGTTGCGCACGCCGCTCAATGCCATCCTCGGCTGGGTGCAGCTGCTGCACCTGAAGCGCGACGAAGCCTCGGTGCAGCGCGGGCTGCAGACCATCGAACGCAACGCGCGCCTGCAGGCCCAGCTGATCGAAGACCTGCTCGACATGAGCCGCGTCGTCTCGGGCAAGGTGCGGCTGGAGTGCCACTGGGTCGATCCGGCGCAGGTGATGAAGGCCGCACTCGAGACCGCGCAGCCTGCCGCGGTGGCCAAGGACATCGAGCTGGACAGCGACCTCGAGCCCGGCGTGCCGCGCATCTGGGGTGACCCGAGCCGGCTGCAGCAGGTCCTGTGGAACCTGCTGTCCAACGCGATCAAGTTCACCCCGACGGGCGGGCGCGTCCGCCTGGCGCTCCGGCGACGCGGCGACGGGGTGGAAGTCGAGGTCACCGATACCGGTGGTGGCATTCCGCCAGACTTCCTGCCCCACGTCTTCGAGCCCTTCCGGCAGGCCGAGGCATCGACGGCGCGCCGCTACGGCGGACTGGGCATCGGGCTGGCCATCGTGCGGCAGCTGGTCGAGTTGCACGGCGGCTCCATCGAGGCGGCGAGCGACGGCGACGGGCGGGGCGCCCGTTTCACCGTGCGGCTGCCGTTGACCAGCCACGAAACTCCCGGTCGTCCCAGCCTGTTGGCGCCGCACGCGCCGGCGCAGGCGATCGCGTTCGAGCCGGTGCACCTGGAGGGTCATTGCGTGATGGTGGTCGACGACCAGGCCGACGCGCGCGACCTGCTGGCGCAGATGCTCTCGGACTGCGGCGCCCGGGTGATCCTGGCCGGCGGGGCCGAAGAAGCCTTGTTCGCGCTCTCGTACGAGCGGCCCGATGTGCTGGTGAGCGACATCGGCATGCCAGTGGTCGACGGCTATGAGTTGATCCGCCGCCTTCGTGCGCATCCCGATGAGCGCCTGGCGCGGGTGCCGGCCCTGGCGCTCACGGCCTTCACCCGGGCCGAGGACGCGGCGCAGGCGCTGCGCGCGGGTTTCGATGGCTTCCTGCCCAAGCCCGTCGAGGGCTCGATCTTCGTGCGCCAGGTGGCCGCATTGGTGCGCGGCGCGGCGGCTTCGGCGGAATCGGGCCAGACGGTCTCCAAGGTCTGACGCGGCGTCGCTTTCAACCGTAGATCGCCCCGGGCGCGGGCGAGGGCGCCTGGGCATCCGCCGATTTCCACCCCTCCTTCTGAAGGTCCTTGCGCCATTGGCTGACCCAGCCGACGAACTCCTCCACCTGGTCGATGAACTCGGCCTCGGCCAGATGCCACGAGACGCGCTGCGCCATCACCACCCGCGGCGGGTCCTCGTCATCCAGGCTGAGCGTGGCGCCGCCCGTGGCGCGCCAGAAGCGGTTGGCCCGCAGCAGGCAAGCCAGCTGCTCGAGCGGCGGTTCAGGGGCCAGCGTACCCACCACGGCGAACAGCAGGAACTCGCGCTCGATGGGCTTGGGCAGGATGTGCAGCCGCACCTGATCGCCCACCAGCACGGCCACCACGCCGTCGGGACCCGGTTGCAGCTTGCGAATGCCCAGGTGCCGCCCCAGGTGGCGGATCAAATGGCGAATGGGCTCTGGGATGTTCATTCGACGGGATCGGCTGCGCCCGACAGCAACGCGTCTTTTGTCAAGGCGAGGTCGGCACTGGCCAGGGTGCCGGTGCCGGCCAGCGGCGAGCGCGGTGCCGGCAGACCGGGTTGCCGCGCCTGTGCACTGAGCGCCCGGTCGGCACGCCCAGGATCGGCTCCTGGCGGGAACGGCTGGCCCCTGACGGGCCCAGGACCTGAGACTGTTGCCATGCGTGCTCCCCGGCGATGCGCGGGACCGCGTCGCGGCGGCCGATGCGCCCCCCGGACCGAACCCGTGCCAGCCGTCGGTAACTCAGGAAAATGAAAGGTTCCGGGTGGCAGAGGGGCTCAGCGCCACCAACTCGTACTCGCGGGCGCGTCGAGCTTGGTGAGGTCCGGGACGGCAATGCCCGAAACGCCCTCGTTGTTCATGTACCAGTTGACGGCGAGGCCGCAAGCTTCCCGGGCGACGTAACTCGCATCCCTTGCGGCTTCCGCATCCAATTTCCTCACAAGCGTCTCGTCAAGGGGTTCTCCCCGGCCTGCGGCATCGAGTACCGCACGCATGTCCGAATTCAAGCCCAGGGCGTTCGCGACCCTGTCTTCACCCCATGCCTCGGGGCTATCCAACACCTGGACCGGAGGGTCCGCACCGTCGGCCAGTGCGTTCTTGATGGACTGCAGGCGCTCCTTCGCCGCCGCGATTTCTTCGGGGTCTGACAGGCGGCCGACGAGGGCTTTCTCGAGCTGCTCGGGCGTCATCTTCATGAACGCCGCGTACAGCGGGCGATCGATGACCAGAGGCAGGCGGGCGCCGTGAAAGCCGGTGGGCTTGCCGTCTTCGCCGTGGCGCCTGGCCGCCTCGTTGGGAGTTCTCAGATTCTTGCCCCAGGATATGTCCAGATCGATCCCACGGACCCGGGTCCCATCCTTGTTCTGCGCGATGAAGATGTTCTGTCCGTGCCGGTCGACCTGGCCGGTCAAGGCATCCCACCACTGCAGCTGCGTCATCTGCCTGCGCAGCTCCGGGTCGCCGAAGTCCACGCGTGAGGAGATATCGCCGGTTTCGTGTGCGGTCAGGAGCAGCGTACCGCTGCTCGGGTCGAGCTTCGCCGAGCCGCAGCCCTGGGAGCTGGCGTAGAGCTCCAGTTGTAGCGGGTGAGCGGTCAGGTAGTCGAAGTTGCGCTTCGTGAGCGGGATGCGCATGGTCCCTGTGGCCCAGGTCGGGACACCCGGGGCCAGCTCCATCACCGAACCCAGCTGGCCGTCGCGAACCGCCGTCGCGGTGCGCAGGGTCTCGATGCCCAACATGTCCGCGACGGCACGGCTGGCCGATGCCCGGCCGGTCCAGTTCGGCTTCGCGGGGTCGATTCCGGAGATCTCCGCAGCCACCGGCCTACTCTCGTACTGATGGGACCCTTCCATCGGTTCAGGCTTGAACACGGATGCCACGGGCTTGTCTTCCGGCTTGAATTGGTAGTCGACCCGGTAGACCGTGTTGAACCCGCCAGTGCCCCAGGCCTTCGAGTCCGACCCGCGCGGGATGCTGCCGTCACACACTTCATTGACCAGCGTCTCCGTGATGGGCACGCCACGCTGTCGGAATGCGGCGAGGGTGCCGGGCTTCAGACGGTCCGTCGTCTGCACCGTGAGGTCCGCTTGCGGACCACCAAACAACTCCAGGTCCACCATCAAGGGGCGACCCGTGGGCGCCTCGGTCTGGAGATTCTTGAGCAACGTCCGCTCTGCCTCCAGGCGCGTTAGCACCGCCTTCAGTGCACGACTGCCTTTGTAGGAATTGATGGCCCTGATCGCGCGTTCCAAGTGTCCCGCCGCGGACTGCGAAGCCTCGCCGCGCGGAAACTTGATTGCATCGTGGTAGCTCTGGATCGCGGACAGGGCTTCCTTGTAATGGGTCGAACGCTTGTAAAGCAGGAAGTTGGACTTGGCCTTGCCGTACTTTTCCACCATGGCAGCGGCGGTAGGCATGCTCTCGCACCGCAGCGTACACATCAGCATCGGGTCCACCGGCGTGGTGTGTACCGACAACATCTTCACGGCGCTCGGTGGCGCTTTCGGTTGCTCGCCTGCCTGTGTCACCAGGCGAGCTTCTGGTGACTGGACCTGCTGATCGGCGTCAACGATCTTGGCTGCTTGTTCGGTGTGGTGGCTTCGCGAGGGTGCTACGGGTTGCTGGCTCAAACGGTCCATGGCATGTTCCCTTTTGGGCGATCGGGGCTGGTGAAGGCACGTTCATGCGGGCGCACGGCGCTACGCGAAGGCTCCTGGCTTCCAGGCGGCGCCTGCGGCCGCGGGTGCGGCGGGCCCCGCCATCAGCGCCTGCTGCCAATGGGACAGCCAGTCGACGAACAGCTCGAACTCGTCGAACAGGCCTTGCGCATCCAGCCCCGCCCAGGGGAGGCGCAGCGACATCAGCACGCGGGGCGGCTGCTGGTCGTCCACGCTGAGCGTCGCGCCGCCGGTCTCATGCCAGAAGCGATTGCCCTCCAGCAGCGACAGCAGCTGGCTGGCGTCGGGTTGCGGCGGCAGGCTGGCCACCACCGCGAACACCAGGAAAGCCTGGTCGTGCTCGTTGGACAGGATGTGCACGGTCATGCGGTCCTGCACCTGCAGCGCGATCACGCCGTCCGCGCCAGCTTGCAGGCGCGGGATGCCGAGTCGGGTTCCAAGATCCGCGATCCAGTCGGCCGGTGCGTGGTTGGTGTCCATGGCGCCGGTCCCTTCTCACGCCACCGCGGCGCTGCGCAGCGCATCGATGTCGGCCAGCGCGCTGATGTAGGCCATGGCGTCCACCTGCAGCGCATCCAGCCCCTCGCCGGGAGCCAGCCAGGCCCAGCGTTGCGAGTCGAAGTCGTCGTCGATCAGCAGCAGGCGCTGGTTCGCCGGCCAGGCTTGCGCGCGCTGCGCCTCGGACGCATCGTGAAGGAGCTGGGCCGACAGCCCGAATGCGCCTTCGATGCGACGCCGCAGGATGGGCCCCTGGTCCAGCGCCTCGGTCCAGCGCCGGACGATGAAGATCGCCAGGCTCGGTGTCGCGATGCACACCCGCACGGCGGTCGACTGCAGGCCGTGCCCGGTCAGTCCGATCCAGGCGCGCGGCGGGTCAGGGCGTTCCAGCCAGTCCTGCGCCCATTCCTGCAGCGTGTCACCGGCCGGCCAGGTGGGGCTGGCCCAGGCGAAGGGCCCCTCGGGTTGCAGGTCGAAATCGACGCCTCGGGGAAGCACGGGCGTGGGCAGTTCCTCGGCGCGGAACAGCACGGCCACGTCGGGCGGCAAGGCGGTGGCGAACGTCGCGGGCGCAAGCATCATGGGTGCGATCCAGGTTGTCGGCGGGACAGGCCTGACGAGCACTCCACATGCAGCGGGTCCAACCAGGCCTTGCTGGCTGGTTGTGTGACTCAGGAAACTGAAAGGTTCCGGTCGAGCGGGCTGCTAACGCAAACGCGAGGGGTCTTGCTCTTCGTCGCCGTAGGGCGCAAGCGCCCGGCAAGGCCCGAGCACGGTGAGGGCGACGATGCCCTCGCGCACCTCGGCGGGGTGGCGAAAACGGCGACTCGGCCGCTTGCGCGCAGGGGGCGTCGCCCAGCGGTCGACGCGGCGATCGGCGGCACGTTCCGCGGCACGTTCCAAGGCGCGGTCGGCCGCGCGCTCGATGGTCGACGGCAGCTCACTCAGCGGCACCCTGACCGGAGCCGGCCGCTCGCGTGGCGGTATCTCCAGCACCACGGGAACGGGCGCCACGGGTTCCAGCACCACGGGCTCGGGTGGCGCAGGTGAATAGCGCGGCGGTGCGCGGCCCCAGTCCTCGGCCGAGGGCGTGCGCCCCCATTCGTCGGCCGAGGGTGTGCGCGGCGTGGCGGCCGAGGGCGCAGGCGGGGCGTCTGCGGACCGCGGGGCGTCGTCGGACCCGCCTTCCTGCCTGCGGCGCGCCTCGCGCCGGCGCTTTTCCGCGATGTCGCGGAAGGCCTGCAACAGCATGAACACGAACGCGGCCAGGAAGGCGAAGACCCAGACCAGCGACTCGAAGCCCTGCATAGCTCGTCTCGTCAGCTACGGCCGCCGCCCTGGGGCGGGTTGACCTGGTCGGGCCCGGCGATCTCGCGGCGCATGTCGGTGTCGGCCTGCAGGTTGCGCATGCGGTAGTAATCCATGATGCCCATGTTGCCGCTGCGGAAGGCCTCGGCCATGGCGCGCGGCACTTCGGCCTCGGACTCGACGACGCGGGCGCGCATCTCCTGCTCCAGGGCCACCGCCATGGCGCGCCGCTCCTCGGCCTTGGCCTGCGCGATCTGCTTGTCGGCGTCGGCCTGGTCGATCTGCAGCTTGGCGCCGATGTTGGCGCCGACGTCCACGTCGGCGATGTCGATGGACAGGATCTCGAAGGCGGTGCCGGCATCGAGGCCGCGGCTCAGGATGTGCTTGGAGATGTGGTCGGGGTTCTCCAGCACCGACTTGTGGTTGGCCGCCGAGCCGATGGTGCTGACCATGCCTTCGCCCACCCGCGCGATGATGGTTTCCTCGCCGGCGCCGCCCACCAGCCGGTCGATGTTGGTGCGCACCGTCACCCGCGACACCACGATCAGCTGGATGCCGTCCTTGGCCACCGCCGCGATGCGCGGGGTCTCGATCACCTTGGGCAGCACCGACATCTGCACCGCCTCCAGCACGTCGCGGCCGGCCAGGTCGATGGCGGCCGCGCGCTTGAAGGGCAGGGGGATGCTGGCCTTGTCCGCCGAGATCATGGCGTTGACCACCCGCACCACGTTGCCGCCGGCCAGGTAATGCGCCTCCAGGTCGTTCAGCGTGACGTCGATGCCGGCCTTCACCGCGCTGATGCGCGCGGTGACGATCACGTGCGGCGGCACCCGGCGCAGCCGCATGGCCACCAGCGTGAACAGCCCCACGTACGCGCCCGAGGCCCAGGCCGAGATCCACAGGCGCAGCGGCACCATGTACATCACGACGACGGCCAGGACGACCAGCAGGATGAGTAGGCCGAAACCGCCGAGCAAGCTTCCTTCGATCATGGAGTTTTCCTTGTTGTGGTGTAGAGGTTGTTCATGCGGCGCACGACGATGCGGTTGCCGTCGACGCGGATGACTTCGATGGGCTCGCCTGCCTCGATCAACTCGCCGTTGGACACCACGTCGTGGCGTTCACCGTCGATCTCGGCGATGCCGGCCGGCCGCAGCACCGACCAGGCGCGTCCGGTGCGGCCCAGCAGGTCGTGGTCTTCAGGCGGCGGCGAGGCGTAGCCCGCCCCGGCCGCCAGCTTGTCCTCGAGGATCAGCCGGCGCGCGCCCGGAATGCGGTGCATGAAGCGCAGCAGCACCAGGCTCAGCGCAATGGCGACAAGGAGCGAAAACACCAGCCGGCTGGCCAGTCCGATGAGGAAGGCCCAGGTGCTGCCGGCGCCGCTCATGGTCATCACCAGGCCCGCCAGCAGCGCCAGGATGCCCAGCACGCCGGCGACGCCGAAACCCGGGATGACGAAGATCTCCAGCGCGATCAGCGCGATGCCCAGCGCGGCCAGCAGCATCTCCTCCATGCCGGCGAGCTGGGCCAGCCAGTGGCCCCAGAGCACCAGCGCGAGGCTGCCCACGCCCAGCAGGCCGGGAATGCCGAAGCCGGGGGTGCGCAGCTCGATGATGATGCCCAGCATGGCCACCGTGACCAGCAGCGAGCTGAGCAGCGGCTGGGTGATCAGGCGCACCACGTTCTCGGCCCAGTTCGGCGACGTCTGGCGCACCTCGGCGCCGGCCAGGCCCGACTGCTCCAGCACCTGCTCGAGCGTGTCGGCGCGGAAATCGGCCACCTTGTGCTTGAGCGCCTCGGAGGTGCTCAGGGTGAGCAGCTTGCCCTTCTCCACCAGCTCGGGTATGGCCACGTCGGTATCGACCATGGCTTCCGCCAGCAGCGGCGGCCGGCCCCGTTCCTCGGCGGTGGACTTGAACTCCTTGCGCACATAGGACACCGTCTTTTCGTCGGTGGGCTGGGTGCCGCCGCCCGGCCCGCCCACCTGCACCGGCGTCGCCGCGCCGATGGTGCCGCCGCCGGCCATCGCGATGCGCTGGGCCGCCAGCGAGATCAGCGCCCCGGCCGAGATCGCGCGCCGGTCGATGAAGGCGATGGTGGGGACCTTGGCCGCGAGCAGCGAGTCGCGGATCTTCACCGCCGCGTCGACGCGGCCGCCGAAGGTGTTGATGTGCAGCACCACGGCCCGCGCACCTTCCTGTTCGGCCTGCCGCAGCACGCGATCGAGGTAGGGCGCAAGACCCAGGTCGATCATGCCCTCGATCTCGACCACGTAAACCACCGGCCGGGGCCCCGCCTGGGCCCGGCTGTCGCCGCCGATGCCGTGCAGCACCAGCCCGAGCAGCAGCAGGGCGACGTTGAAGAGGAGGCGGGCTTGCATGGGGCGAGTCTACGGCCGGGGCGCCGCCTTTGTAACTGCTGCGCAGGCCCGCCATGACGGCCGCGGGGCAAGGCGGTGGCAGGCGCCCGGGCAGCGCCTTGCCCGATGCATGGATGGGTCGGCGGCCGACGGCCGCTTCGGCTTGCGGCGGACGAGTTGCCTGCGATCCCTGCCGCACAGTCGTGCCTCGTTCGATCAAGACCTTGAAGCCACCATGACCGAGGGAACCAGGCCTGATGAGGTGTCGCCCAGCGCGCTCGATCGCGAAGGCGCAGGCCAGTCCGCGGGCGTACCGGCGGCCGGCCAGCTGGAAGGCAACAGCTACAACCCATCCGGCAGCGCGGCCCGGCAACATTGGCAGACCAGCTTCGTCACGCGCCCCGGGCTCGACGAGCGCGGCAACGTCTTCTTCGCGGCCATCGAGATGACGCGCATGCCCATGGTCGTCACCGATCCGCGCCAACCCGACAACCCCATCGTCTTCGTCAACCGGTCCTTCCTCGACCTGACCGGCTACACCGAACGCCAATTGCTGGGGCGCAACTGCCGCATGCTGCAGGGCCCGCAGACCGACCCGGCGGTCCGTGCCGAGCTGCGCAACGCCCTGGTCGAGCAGCGCGCCGTGGCGGTGGACATCCTCAACTACAAGGCCGACGGCAGCGAGTTCTGGAACGCGCTGTTCATCGGGCCCGTCTTCGATGCCGACGGGCGCCTGCTGTACTGGTTTTCATCACAGATGGACATCACCCAGCGGCGCATCTCCGAGCAGTCGCTGCTGCAAGCCCAGAAGATGGAAGCCGTGGGCCAGCTCACCGCCGGCATGGCCCATGACTTCAACAACCTGCTGCAGGTCATCGCCGGCAACCTGGAGCTGGCCACGCGCATGGCCGGCGACAACGGCAAGCTGGTCGAGGTGATCGCGAAGGCTGGCCAGGCGGTGAAGAAGGGCGCCAAGCTCACCCAGCAGCTGCTGGCGTTCGCCCGCAAGCAGCGGCTCGATCCGCGCCGGGTCAACCTCAACACCCTCATCGTCGAATTCAGCGACCTGCTGGTGCGCACGCTGGGCGGAAAGGTCGACCTGCGCCTGGACGTGCAGCCGGGGCTGCCCGCCTGCGTGCTCGACCCCGTGCACCTGGAAATGGCGCTGCTGAACATCCTGATCAATGCGCGCGATGCGATGCCGGACGGTGGCCGCGTCACCGTTTCCACCGCCGTCCTCAGCGACCGTGACCGCGTCAAGGCCAGCGGCCTGCCACCCGGCAGCTACGTGCAACTGTGCGTGAAGGACGAGGGGCAGGGCATGGCCCCGCAGGTGCTGAACCAGGCCGTCGAGCCCTTCTTCACCACCAAGGGTTTCGGCACGGGGCTGGGGTTGGCCATGGTCCACGGCTTCGTGCAGCAGTCACAGGGGCAGTTGCTGATCACCAGCGAGCCGGGCCAGGGCACCACCGTCACCCTGCTGTTCCCGCTGGCGCTTGATGTGCCCGCCGCCGCCGCCGCCGCCGGTGACCGCGACGACCTGCCCGGTCGCGCGGCCAGCACCGTGCTGCTGGTGGAGGACAACGAGGACGTGCGCCACATTGCCGAGCAATACCTGCGTGAACTCGGATACCGGCCGCTGGTGGCCCGCAGCGGCGAGGAGGCGCTGCGCCTGCTGGAGCAAGGAGCGACCATCGACCTGCTGTTCTCCGACGTGATGATGCCCGGCGGCATCAACGGCATCGAATTGGCCGAGCGCGTGCGCGAGCAACACCCGGACCTGCCGGTCCTGCTCACGACTGGCTATATCCACGAGATGTCCGGCCAGGCCAGTTCGAATTCGATGCGCATCCTGGACAAGCCTTACCGCATCGGCGAACTGGCCGAGGCGCTGGACGTCGCGCTGTCGGGACGGGCGCCCGCCGCGACGCGCTTCCGGCACGGCGGTTGAAGGAAAGGGCGGGGGCGCGAAGTGAGAGAATCCCGCCTCGCGTCTGCCCGTAGCTCAGTCGGATAGAGCAACGGCCTTCTAAGCCGTGGGTCGGGGGTTCGATTCCCTCCGGGCAGGCCATGGGAACAGCATCAGGCATGGGTCGCGGAGGGCCGGCCTGAACCGGCCGCCCAGGGCCCTTGCGCGTACCGACCGCGCCGGCCACCGCGCCCGGCGTCTCGTTCGGTTTGCCTTCCGTCTCAGTCTCAGGCATGCGCACGAGCGGCCTGCGTTCCCAACGCTTTCGGGCGGACCTCGAGGAAGTGACGTGCAGGCCTGTGTACACGCCACGCGCGGCGCCGGCGCGTCGCTCACGCAGCGGGAGGCCGGCTGTTCGAGTGGCTGCGCGATCCCGTTACAAGCCCGCCGCCGGTCGCGTAACTTTCGGTCCTTGCCCGTCGTCTATCTCTTGGAGACGGCGGGAAGGGGCGTCGCCGTCCCGAGCCCTTTGACGGCCCCATCACATGAAGGGAACGCATCATGACTTCGAAACCGATTGGCATTCTTGTCATATCGATGGCGTGCGCGGCCGCGGCAACGGCTACCGCGGCAGACGGTGGCAAGACCCGGGCAGAGGTTCGGTCTGAGTTGATCACGGCACTCGAAAGCGGCTGGAGGCCGCCTTCGGGCGAAGCGATCAACTACCCGGGCCACTTCGACGTCGCGGACAGCGGCCGCACGCGCGAGTCGGTCCGCAATGAGCTCCGGATGGCGCTGGAGCGCGGCGTGCCACTCCCGAGGGGACAAGCACAGCCTCCTGAGGTTTTCGCCCGCGCGCAGGCCTACCGTGACCACGACGCTCGGCAGGAGGCGCACCGTACCCGCACCGAGGTGCGGCAGGAGCTGTTGACGGCACTCGATTCCGGTTGGCATCCGCCGTCCGGCGCCGCGGGTTACTGGAGCCCGAACTCCGAGGCACTGCGGCAGAGACCAGCCGCCATGTCTCGGTGACCGGGGTAGTCCGGCGACATGGCCGTTGGCGCATCCATGCCAAGGCCGGCATGGCGGGAGGGCGCGCGCATGGGATGCATGCTGCCGGCATGCGCCTGACGTGTTCCCGTTTCCTCATGCCTGCCCTGGTGGGCATGCTGCTGGCGGCTACCGCGCGGTCCGCCCCTGCGTTGGAGGTCACCCGGGGCCAGATGGCTCGAGAGGTTTGCACGGCCGCGGCCTCGGTACCCAGCGCCCCCGCCGATGCGGTGCAGCCCGTGCCGCTGCCCGACACCGTGCCGGCCATCGGGGAGCACGACATCCGTATCGCCTGGCTCGCCGGGCCCGACAGCCGGTACAGCCATGCCGCGCTCGGCAACGACATCCATGCGGCCAGCCTGCACGCCACCGTGCGGGGGACGCGGGAGGTGGTGAATCTGGTGCTGCCGCAGGATCGCGTCTTCGAAGACCGCATTCCCCGCCTGGTGGACCTCGACGGCGACGGACGGGACGAGGTCGTGGTCGTGGAATCACGGGCGGGACGAGGCGCCTCGCTGGTGGCGTATGGCATCGAGCGAAGCGGGCACGCGGCCGCTTGGGTGGAGCGCGCGCGCAGCGATCCGGTCGGTTCCATGCGTTGGCTCAATCCCATCGGCGCAGCCGACTTCGATGGCGACGGGCGGCTCGAGCTGGCCAGCGTCACCACGCCACACATCGGTGGCGTGCTCACCCTCTACCGCTACGCGCCGCCGCGCCTGGAGGTGCTGGGACGCACCGAGGGCGTGTCCAACCACCGCTTCGGATCGCCCGAGCAACGGCTGTCGGCGCTGCTGGCCAGGCCGGACGGCCCCGTGGTCGTGGTCCCGGACCAGGCCTTCTCCCGGCTGCTGTTCCATGGCTGGGCCCGTGGCGCGTGGCGACCTGCGGCGCCGGCGCTGCCGCTGCCGGGAAAGGTGGAGCGCGTGCTGGGGCTGGACGAGACGGTGTGCGTCGAGCTCGCGGGCGGTGACTGGTTGCGGATCACCGCACCGTAGCGGGATCGCGCCCGGCGCGTCTACCCGCCTTCGCGGAACGCGGGGTACAGCAACATGCCGCCATCGACGAACAGGGTGGTGCCGACGACGTAGTCGGACTCGTCCGATGCCAGCCACACGACGGCACGGCCGATGTCCTGGGGATCGCCGACGCGGCCATAAGGGATCAGCTCCAGGAGCTTGCGTTCGGCCTCCGGCGAGTTCCAGGCCTGCTCGTTGATCGCCGTCCGGATGGCGCCGGGCGCGACGGCGTTGACGCGGATCTTTTCGGCGGCAAGCTCCTGCGCCATGCTCTCCATCAGCAGCTTCAGTCCACCCTTGGAGGCGGCGTAGTTGGCGTGTCCCGCCCACGGGATCGCCTGGTGCACCGAGCTGGTGAAGATGATCTTGCCGAGCGCCGGCGAGCGGGCGGGGTCCGGCCCCTGCCGGCGAAAGCAACGCACGGCCTCCTGCGCGCAGATGAACTGGCCGGTGAGGTTGACATCGATGACCTTCCTCCAGTCGTCCAGCGTCATGTCGGCAACGGAAGCATCCTGCTGGATGCCGGCATTCGCCACCAGCAGGTCGATGCCACCGAATTCCTCCCGTGCCGCCTCGAACAGGCGAGCGCAGTCGTCCGGCCGGGTGATGTCCGCCTGCACGGCCACGGCATGGCCGCCCTGCCGGCGGATGTCGGCGGCGCCCCGGTGGGCGGCCTCCTTGCGCGACCGATAGTTCACGATCACCGAGGCCCCGGCGTCGGCCAGCGCCCGGGCGATGCCCGCACCGATGCCGGAGCTCGCGCCGGTGACGACGGCACGGGTGTTCTGCAGCAGCTTGTCTCGCATGGGCGCCTCTTGTTCAGAGCATGTATCCCACGTCGGAGGCGCCCGTCGGGTAGGCGAACATCGTGTCCTTCAGGTCTTGCGCCGTGAGGCCGTGGCGGATCGCCAGGGCGAAGAGGTTGATGACCTCGTCCGCATGCGGGCCCGCCAGGTGGGCGCCCAGGATGCGGTCGGTGCCGTGTTCCACCAGCACCTTGTGCCCATACACCGGCTGGGACGCCTGGCGCGCCGTGAACCAGTCCGAGGCTTCCTGCGTGTGCAGCTCGAAACGCAAGCCCTGGTCCCGCGCTTGTTGCTCCCCCAGGCCCACGCGCGCGATGGGCGGCAGGGTGAAGGCGACGCTCGGCACGCCGCGGTAGTCGGGCTTGCGGTGGTTGCCCTCCAGCAGGTTGGCGGCCACCACCTTGGCGTCATGGCTGGAGACCGGCGTCAGCGGCGGACCGACCTGCGCAGCGTCCCCCGCGGCATAGACGGCAGGGTTGCTGGTGCTCTGGAGGTACTCGTTCAGCCGGAGCCGTCCGCGCTCGGTCGCGACGTGGGCGGCCGCCAGGTCGAGGCCTTCGAGTGCGGGTGCCCTTCCGGCGGCATGGACCACCAGGTCCGCATCGATGGCGAAGGCTTGTCCGTCGCGCGTGGCGTGCACCTTGTACGAGTCGCCCTGCTTGTCGATCGCCTGCACCGTGCTGCGCAGCCGCACGTCGATGCCCGCATCGTCGAAGCTTTTCATCAACCAGCCGACCAGGTCGGCGTCGAAGCCTTTGAGCATGCGCTCGCCGTGCTGCAGGATCGTGACCTCCGCACCCGCGCGCGACGCCACCTGCGAGAACTCGGCGGCCACGTAGCCGCCACCCACCAGCACCACGCGAGCCGGCAGGGCCGCCAGCCCCAGGAAGCCTTCGTTGTCCACCAGGTGCTCCTCGCCAGGCAGCCCCAGTCGCACCGGCTCGGCGCCCACGGCGATGACCACGTGTTGCGCCTGCACCGTCTCGCCTGCGATGTCCAGGGTGTCCGGGCCGGTGAAGCGCGCGCGCCCGTGGAAGCGGGCGACACCTTGATCGGCGAAGCGCTTTTCGCGCGCCGCAGGCACAGGGTCGGTGAAACCGCGCTTGAAGCGCATCAGCTCCGCCCACGCGAGGCGGCTGTCGCCCGTGACGCCGTGGCCGTGCATCCGGCGCACATGGTCCACCGCAGCGGCTCCGGCCAGGAGCATCTTCTTCGGGTCGCAACCCCGCAGCACGCAGGTGCCGCCGTAGGGGCGCCAGTCCACGACCGCCACGCTGCGGCCCGCGGAACTCAGCCTGCCCGCGGCCACCGTGGCGGCGGTGCCGGTGCCGATGATGACGACGTCAAACCGCTGGGTCATGGCCGATGCCTCCATCTGGATGGAATCCTGGGTCGCACCCAGGGGCGAAGCTTGCGCACCGCCGCTGCGCGAGCGTGAGCAGAAACATCAGGACGCGGGGGCGCGCAGCCGGAGGTGTGTCCATGGTCATCGGGATCAGTGGCGGGTCGGTTCCGCAGGTCGTTCGTCCTGCACCGGCGGCTGGTCGGCCTCCAGCTTGCGCAGCCATTCGGTGGGCGGCACGCCCACCTTGCGAATGAATGCGCGCGTCAGCGCACTGCTGCTGCCGTAGCCCGACTCCCCGCACACCTGCTTGATCGGGCGCCCGCCACGCAGCAGTTTCTGGGCGATCGAAATCCGCCAGCTCGCCAGATAGTCGGCCGGTGTGACGCCGATCACCTGGTGGAAGTGCGCGGCAAAACGGGCCCGTGACATGCCGGCTTCCCGCGCCAGCGCCACCAGCGTCCAGGCCTGCATCGGGTCACCGTGGACCGCCGCCAGCGCTTTCGAAAGCCGCGGGTCCGACAGGCCGGCGAGCATGCCGCCATGGGTGATGCCGGCCCGCAGGCAATGCCGAAGCAGCTTGATGATGAGCACCTCGCACAGGCGGTCGACGGCGGCGTTGGCGCCTGGCTGGTCGTGGAACGCCTCGGCCGCCACGAGTTCCAGCACCGCGGAAGAGCCCTCCAGCTCGGCGAGTGGAACCAGCACGACGGCGGGAAGTGACTCGCTGATGGGGTTGCGGTTGTCCCCGCCGCCGAACTGCACGGTGGCGCACAGCACCTTGGCGCCACCGGACTCATCCGCGATGAGGCTGTGCCGCTCCGGCCTCGGCATGAAGATCAGGCTGGGCGCGTCGATTCGCCGGCTGTGGCCGTGGTCGTCGACCAGGTCGACCGGACCGCTCTGGATGAGGTGCAGATGGCCCCGATGCGCATCGGACGCGAAGGGGTGCACGCCGCAGATGCGGCCGGTATAGAAGACGCCCGCGCTGATCGCGAAGCGGCTCAGGAGTCGGGACAGCATGTCCATGCACCATGCTACGCGCGGGGAGCGCTCTTTGGCGTGATGTCGCGGTGCCGACGCGAGCGACGATCGAGAGGCGCGCGGGCACGGGATGTTGATCTGGCGTCTCGTATGGGTACCAACGCATCTCAGCAGGCGCGCCGGCCGACCCCACATCCCCCATGCTGGCAGTGAATCCATCGACTTCAAGGAGGCCGCCATGGCATCGCCGCACGACACCATCGAAACCGCTCCCGGCGGACACCGCGGGCCCGACTACCGGGGCGGCATCCGCTGGGGCGCCGCCGCCTGGGCCGGCATCGCCGCCGGCATCGTCTTCCTGATGATGGAGATGCTGCTGGTCTGGCTCGCCTTGGGGCAGAGCCCCTGGGGGCCGCCCCGCATGATCGCCGCGCTGGTGATGGGCAAGGAGGTGCTGCCACCGCCGGCAAGCTTCAGTGCGCCCATCGTGATGACAGCGATGGTGATCCACCTGGTCCTATCCGTCGTCTACGGGCTGATCCTCGGCGCCATCGTGCACAGGATGGGCAAGGGTGCCGCACTGGTGACCGGCGCCGTGTTCGGCCTGGTGGTGTACCTGGCGAACTTCCACCTGATCGCCCCGATGGCGTTCCCGTGGTTCACCCAGGCGCAGAACTGGGTCTCCGTCCTCAGCCATGTGGTGTTCGGCGCGGTGATCGCCGCGGTGTACGCGGGATCACGTGACCGCCGCGGATGAGACGCGTGGAACGGACCGGACAGGTATCAAGGCGCATGCATGCGCGTGCGGCGGGCGGCCAGGTTCCGCCACGTTCGCCACCCGGATCGCCGAGCAGCTGCTCGGCAAGCCCGCCGGTGCCCTCAAGGATCAGGCCGATGCGCCGCTGCTGGAGATGCCGCCTCCCTTCCGACAGGGCGGCCCGGGGTGATGCAGGGTGCGGCGGCCCACGGCGGAGCCAACCCGCAGCTGCCGTGACGCGTGTCCCGGTGGGGCGGTCGGGCACCCCCGCCATCTACCGGGCGATCGTCCTCATAGCCGGAACAAGGTCAGCCCGAACCCGATGCGGTTCTGGTGGTGGTTGTAGTCCAGCAGGGTTTCGCCGTAACCGGAGAACACCTGCACGAACCAGCGCAGTCCCTGTGGATGCTTCCGGTCGATGGGATAGCTCCAGTCGAGTTGCAGCGAGCCCTTGTCCAGCGCCTTGGGATGCGTGCGCCAGGTGAGCGAGGTGGCGGCCACGCCGGGCACCCAGGTGCCGCGCAGTTCGGTGTTGCCGATGTGGCGGGTGAGGTCCGGGTTGTCGTCGTCGCCCAGGTCCTCGCGGAAGCGCCGGTCGAAGGTGGCCGTCAGCCCGAAGTCGCCGCGGGTGAACGAGGTAGATGCGTAGGCCCGGTTCCAGCTGCGCGAGTACGGCTCGCTCTGGCCATTGGACTGGTGCGCCACGCCCAGCTGCACCATCTCCCACTTCACGTCCCCGGGCAGCCGGCCCAGGCGGCCGGTCACCGGCAGCACGTAGATCGCTTCGGGCTGGTAGTCGGTGCTGCGGAAGGGCGAGGACTCTCGCGGGTTCCACACCTGCCACATCGAGCGTTGGGTGTAGGCGAACCACAGGTCGGCATTGGGAAACACCAGCCCCTCCACCACCTTGGCGCGCAGCGACACCTGGAACTTGGCCTCCACGGCCTTCAGCTCGCGCGCGTCGGCCAAGGGCGCGCGGGTGGGGCTGGAGGGCGACTCGTTGATGTCGCTGGTCCAGGTGCCGGCCAGCGCGTAGTTGGGCCGGTAGGTGCGCAAGGCGAAGGTGCCGCGCTTGGCCGAGGAAGCCAGTTCCCAGGTGTTCTGGAACACCGCCGACGCGCGGCCCGGCGCAGGCAACTCGCCCGGGTCGGGCCGGGGCGGCACCGTCAACTCGGCTTGGCCCGTGGGCCCGACGTACGTCGGCGGGAACAGCCGGTCATAGCAGGCCAGTCTGGCGTCGCTGGCGAGGGCGCTGCACTCCGCGGCGGTCTGCGCCGATACCGTGCCGCCCAACAGCAGCGCGAGCGGAGCGAGGCACAGAAGCGGATTCGAGAAGGAGCGCGGCGCGTGGCTGGGGTTCTTCCTGTTGACAACCATGGGACTACTGTAGAGCCAACCGGAAGGGGCGCTGTAACCCCATGTTCAACGCTCCTCGATCACGCGCACGACGACAAGGGACGGCAGTCACATTCCGGCACCAGCAGGGGCCTGCGGGGCGGCGTGCGAGGAGGGTTTTGCATAATCGCTCGCCCCCTGCGCGACCCGTGCAGGGGATGCCTGCACCTGAATGAAGACTCTCCGACTCCAGCTCCGCTTCCTCCTTCCGCTGTTCATCGCCATCGCCGGCGCGGCCTATCTGGGCTCGGACCTGCTCGATCGGCTCACCATGCGCTGGTTCACCCGCGACCTCAACGTGCGGGGCGCGGCCATCGCCAGTGCCTTGACCGATACCGTGGGTGACGCGCTGAGCGAGCGCCGCCCCGCGCGGCTGCAGGCCTTGTTCGAACGGGCCACGAAGGACGAGCGCCTGGTGGCGATGGCCGTGTGCGGGCAGGACCGCAACCCGCTGCGCCGCAGCCCCGGGTTCCCCGCCGAACTCAGCTGCCGGGAGGTGGAGGAGATCGCGCGCAGGGAAGACCCCCGCACCATCGTCGCCGGCGGGCCGGTGCACCTCGGCCTGCACGAGATCACGCTGGAGAACGGGCAGCGTGTCTCCGTCGCGCTGATGCACGACGTGAGCTTCGCCGACGTGCGCACCCAGACCACGCGGCGCTACCTGCTGGCCTTCATGGCCGCACTCGGGCTGCTGGTGGCGCTGATCACGATGGTCGTCGCGCAACTGAGCTGGCGCGGCTGGATGAAAGGGGCACGGTCGCTGTTGCGAGGGGAAGGCCTGCTGCTGCCCCCCGGTGACGGGAACACCGCACCCGAGCTGGAGCCGTTGGCGCAGGACCTGCGCGAGCGGCTGCGGGACCTGGAAGACGAGTTCCGCCGCGCGCAGGGCATGGAAACATCCTGGAGCCCCGAGCGGCTGCGCCATCTGCTGCAGACGCAGCTGCGCGGCGACCAGGTGATCGTCGTCTCGAACCGCGAGCCCTACATCCACGACCGCACGCCCACCGGCATCACCGTGCGCAGGCCGGCCAGCGGCCTCGTGACGGCCGTGGAGCCGGTCATGCGCGCCTGCTCGGGCACCTGGATCGCACATGGCGGCGGCACGGCCGACCGCGAGAACGTCGACGCCCAGGACCGCGTGGCCGTGCCGCCCGGCCACCCCGACTACCAGCTGCGGCGCATCTGGCTCACCGAGGAAGAGGAGCGCGGCTACTACTACGGCTTCGCCAACGAGGGGCTCTGGCCCTTGTGCCACGTGGCCCACGTGCGGCCGGTATTCCGCGAATCCGATTGGCTGCAGTACCAGGCGGTGAACCAGCGCTTCGCCGACGCGGTGGTGCAGGAAGCGAGGGGGGAAGACCCCGTGGTGCTGGTGCAGGACTACCACTTCGCGCTGCTGCCCGCGATGATTCGCGCGCGCCTGCCGCGGGCCACCATCCTCACGTTCTGGCACATCCCCTGGCCCAACCCCGAGTCGTTCAGCATCTGCCCGTGGCGCCGCGAGATCCTGCAGGGCATGTTGGGCAGCACGATCCTGGGCTTCCACACGCGGTTCCACTGCAAGAACTTCATGGAGACGGTGGACCGCCTGCTCGAGGCGCGCATCGAGCCGGAACACGCCACCATCACCTACGGCGGCGCCGAGTCGCTGATCGAGAGCTACCCGATCTCCATCGAGTGGCCGACCCCGCAGACCGTCGCCAGCTGGGCCCCCGTGCCGCAGTGCCGCGAAGCCGTCCTGCAGCGGCTGCAGCTGCCGCCGCAGACGCGCCTGGGGGTGGGGGTGGACCGCTTCGACTACACCAAGGGCATCCTGGAGCGCTTCCATGCCGTCGAGCGCCTGCTCGAGAAATACCCCGAGTGGCGCGGCCGCTTCGTCTTCGTGCAGGTCGCGGCCCCCACGCGCAGCGACCTGGAGGAGTACCAGTCCTTCCAGGACCGCATCCAGCGGGTGACGCAGCGGATCAACCGTCGTTTCGGGCAGCCGGGTTATGAGCCGGTCATGCTGCTGGCGACCCACCACGAGCACGAGGCGGTGAACGAGTTGTTCCGCGCGTCGGACTTCTGCGCCGTCACCAGCCTGCACGATGGCATGAACCTGGTGTGCAAGGAGTTCGTGGCCGCCCGCGACGACGAGCGCGGCGTGCTGATCCTGAGCCGCTTCGCCGGCGCGGCCCGCGAACTGCGCGAGGCGTTGATCGTCAATCCGTACCACGTCGAGGAAACGGCCGACGCCATGCACCGCGCGCTGCTCATGCCCGAACCCGAGCAGCGCGAACGCATGGCCAGCCTGCGCACCACCGTGCAGGAGCACAACGTCTATCGCTGGGCCGGCCTCATGCTGGCCGACGCCGGGCGGCTGCGCCTGCGCGACCGCATCCAGGCCCGCGTGCAGCGGCACGGCGAAGCCTGATCAGCCGCGGCTACGGCTGCTTCTCGCCACCAGCTGCAGGAACGATCACAGGAACGATGTGCCCCACGAGACCTGCCGCGGCGCAGGCGGCTTGCGCGAGATCAAGTCGGGCCAAGGAGCCGAGTCGTAGATTGAGGTGGCGCAGATTGCGCTGCTCATGGAGAGGCGAGGTGCACATGAATCACGTTTCACGACGCTCGGCCCGAATGACCGCTTGCCTGGTCGCACTGCTCGGCATGGCGGCCTGCGCTCAGCAGGGCCCGGGGCCCGCTGCGGCAGGGCCAGGTGCCATGCCCCGAGCAGGGGCTGGCATGGGCCCGGGCATGGGCCCGGGCATGGGGCCGGGCATGGGCCCGGGCATGGGACCGGGCATGGGTGCCGGCAGCCCGGGAGCCGGCATGCGGGCGGGCCCCGGGGTGACGCCGGGTTGGGTGATGATGAGCGATGAAGAGCGCCGCGCCCACATGGCCGAGATGCAGCGCGTGAGAGCCCAGCCGGAATGCGCCGCTGCGATGGATCGCCACCATTCGCTCATGACCCAGCGTGCCCGCGAGCGTGGCATCACGCCGCCGGCGCGCCCCGGGCCTGGCGCCTGCCAAGGGCTACCGCCCGGGTGAGCGTCCGGGGCGTCCCAGCGCGCTGGTCCAGGTTTCCTGCGGCCTGTACTTTTCTGGCGGCGACCGCGTGGGTCCACGCTGGCCGGCGATCGATCGCATGCACCACGGTGGCTTGTTCACCCACGTCGCCGCGCACGAGCGCCTCTCTGAAGAGACGGCGGCGCTGCTCGTGCACTGGCTGTTCATCGGCGAGCCTTGAGCACGCGGCTCGGGCGGCGTGGGCGCCACGGCCTTCATCTCATGCGCCGCGCTGCCGCAGCGCCCGCGACATGCTCCACGCCAGCCACGGCAGCGTGGCGGCGGGCAGCAGCAACATCAGCGCCGGCCCCAGGCGGTCCAGTGCCTGGCCGGCCCAGCTGACCCCGAGGGCCTGGCCGAAGAACAGGCTGAACGAGAACAGCGCGAGCGAGCTGCCTCGCGCCGCGGGCGCCATCTGGGTGGCATGGGTCTGCAAGGTGCTGTGGAACAGCGAGGTGCCGAACCCCAGCAGCAGCACGACCGGTGCGACCAGCCAGGCCTGCGGCGCCAGGTACAGCCCGACGAAGCCCGCGCCGACCAGTGCGCCGCCCACCCCCAGCATGCGGACCTCGCCGACCTCGCGAACGATGCGCCGCGCGAAGACCGCGTAGGCGATGCCGCCCACCGCGAAGAAGGCCACCAGCGCACTGGCGACACTCACCGGCACCTGGAAGCGGGCGTGGACGTAGGCTGGCAGGAAGGCCATGGGACCGAGCAGCAGCACGCCTTCGCCGCCCACGGTCAGCAGCACCCGGCGCGCCCAGGGCTCTCGCAGCACCGAACCCAGCTGCCGTCGCGGCGACAGCGCCAGGCCCGTGGCCGGTGCCCCGCCGGAGGCCGGGGGCGTGCCCGCGGGCATGGTGCCGCTGCGCGAGGCCAGCAGCACCGCGATGGCGCCGTAGCCGACGCACAGGCTCAGGAAGGCGCCGCGCCAGCCGGGTGCGCTGTCGGCGAAGAGGCCACCGGCCAGCTGGCCGGCCAGCATGCCCGACATCGTTCCCAGCGACAGCCGAGCCAGCGTGGCCTGGCGCCGTTCGTAGGGCACGGTGTCGCCGATCCAGGCCATGGCCAGCGGCACGATGCCCGCAGCCGCCAGCCCCCACAACACGCGCAGGGCCAGCAGCGCGTCGAAGCCCGGTGCGAAGGCGCACGCCAACGAGGCCAGCGCGCAGCCGGCCAACGACAGGCGGATCAGCCGCGGCTTGCCGTAGTGGTCGCCCAGCGGCCCGAAGACCAGCTGCGACACGCCATAGGCCAGCGCGAAGGTCAGCACCACCTGGCCGGCCGTGCCCGTGCTGAGCGAGAAGTCGGCGGCGATGCGCGGAATCAGCCCGTCGCTGATGCGCAGCCCCGCGCTGCTGAAGAAGGAGGCGAAGGACAGCAGCAGCACCGCGGTGCCCACATCGGGCGCCGCCCTCGAGGGGTCAACGGCGCTGGACATCCAGCCCGATCCGCCGTGGTTGCATGAGGTCTCGTGTCAAGGTTCTGCCCGAAAGCCGTGGCCGGTGAGCGTACCTCAGGGCCACGGGCGCGGCCCGACGCCGCGCTGGCGGTCATCACCCGCCCGTGCCCTGAGACCCGGGGGGGCCGCTGGCGTGCGTTGTCGTTGATCACGCTTGCCCGAGCAGCAGCGTGCCCAGCTCGCTGCGGCGCTCGATGCCGAGCTTGATGAACGCGCGCTCGCGATACGTTTTTGCCGTGGTGGCCGACACGCCCAAGGCCCGGGCCATGTCCTCGTAGGTGGCCCCGGCCGAGATCTGCTCCAGCACGTCCAGCTCGCGTTCGGTGAGGCGGCCACAGCTGTGGCGCAGGCGCTCGCGCAGGGGCAGCGGCCGCCTGCGCTGGCCCCAGCGCAGGTGCTGGCGCACGCAGGCGATCAGCGGCATGGCGATGGCGGCAGCGACATCGGTGTCGTGCGGCGTGAAGCCCGGCTGGTCCACGTGCCGATAGAAGTTGATGGCGAGCAGCTGGTCGGTTTCGACCGGCATCGTCAGCGACAGCCGCTCGCGCGAGCGGGAGCGTTCGTAGATCTCCATCTGGTGCTCGGGCACGAAGGCGGACTTGGTGCAGTGGGTCAGCTGCGGCGCGGGGCAGGCCCAGGCCGCATCGAAGCTGGAATCCTGCCGGTACAGCCGCGCCTGGTAGTAGGTCCACACCTCCCGTGTGCGATCGGGCCGATCCAGCGACGCCGATGCGATGAGTTCGGGAGCGGCCCGCCGCGACAGCACATAGGCCGAGAACGAGCCCGCGGGCAGCAGGCGATTGAGCTGCCGCAGTGCTTCGTGAGCGAACCGTTCCTGGCCGACGCCGTCGATCAGCGCGGCGATGACCTCGCTGTGCTGCAGTGAGGGCAGGGGAATGGCACGGTCGATGCGGATGGTCGGCAGGGCCTGCATGCAAGGGCTCTCGGATCGGCTGCGGGGGCGACCGGCAATGGTAGCCGCCGCGCGGACAACCCCTTGGCGCACGCGGCCAGCGCGCGATCCTGGCTGCCTCAGCAGCAATCGCCCACGCTGGGCGGCTGCAGCCGCTGGTAACGGCCGAACACCGGGTGCCGGTCCAGCCCCAGCAGCTTTTCGGCGTTGGTCTTCAGCACCATCTGCCGGACCTCGGGCTTGATGGGCAGCTGGTCGAAGTCGGCCAGCCAGCGGTCGGGCGTGATCACCGGCCAGTCGGAGCCGAACAGCATCTTGTGCTTGAGCAGCCCGTTGATGTAGCGCACCAGGATCTCCGGGAAGTACTTGGGCGACCAGCCCGACAGGTCGATGTACACGTTGGGCTTGTGCGTGGCCACTGCCAGCGCGTTTTCCTGCCAGGGGAAGGAGGGGTGCGCGATGACGATGGGCAGGTAGGGGAAGTCCACCGCCACGTCGTCCAGGTGCATGGGGTCGGAGTACTTCAGGCGCACGCCGCCGCCGCCGGCCATGCCCGCGCCCACGCCGGTCTGCCCGCTGTGGAAGATGGCGGGCAGGCGGGCTTCGGCGATCACCTCGTACAGGTCGTAGCAGGCGCGGTCGTTGGGAAAGAAGCCTTGCAGCGAGGGATGGAACTTGAAGCCGCGCACGCCGAAATCCTGGATCAGGCGGCGGGCCTCGCGCGCGCCCATCTTGCCGCGCAGGGGATCGATGCTGGCGAAGGGGATCAGCACGTCCGGGTGCTGCGCGGCCTCTTCGGCCACTTCCTCGTTGCTGATGCGGAACTGGCCGTTCCCCCGCTCGGTGTCCACCGTGAAGATCACCGCCAGCATGTTGCGATCGCGGTAGTGAGCCGCCGTCTCGGCGATGGTCGGCTTGGGCATCTTCTGCTTGAAGTACTCGAACATCGCCGCGTCGAAGGCCTCGGCCACCGGGTCCGGCGCCAGGCGCGAGGAGCGGTTGGCATGCACGTGCATGTCGATGGCGACGATGTCGTCGAGCGAACGCGGGTCGGGGGTGTCCGGGCTGGTCATGGCATGTCGTCCAGGGTGTGGGTGATGCCGACGAACGCGTCCGGCGGGATGCCGGGCATCTGGCGGCTCCAGGCTTCCCAGTCGGCGCGCATGGCTGCGAGCCGCCCGGGTTCGGCGCGGGCGCGGTTGGCGCGCTCGCGCTCGTCCTGCTCGAGGTTGAACAGGTATTCGCGTTCCTCGATGCGCAGGTATTTCCAGGGGCCGTGCCGAAGCGCGCGCTGCGATCGGTGGTTCATCCGCCAGTACATCGGGCGCACGAAGGGCTGGGCTTCGCCACGCAGGTGCGGCAGCAGCGAGACCCCGTCGAACGGATAGTCGGGATGAGCCTGGCAGCCGGCGGCATGAACCACGGTGGCCGACCAGTCCATGCTCAGGCAGGCCTGCGGCGACACGCGCCCCGGCTGGATGACGGCCGGCCAATGCGCGACCCAGGGCACGCGGATGCCGCCTTCGGTGAGGTCCATCTTGCCACCCACCAAGGGCCAGTTGTCGGAGAAACGCTCGCCGCCGTTGTCGCTGGTGAAGACCACCAGCGTGTCGCGGTCCAGGCCCTGCCTGCGCAGAGCCTCCATGACCCAGCCGATGCCTTCGTCCATGTGGTGGATCATGCGCCGGTAGGTCTCGACGTTGCCGCCGTCGAGGTGATAGATGTTTCCACCGGTCGACGCCGAGACGTGCCGGTCCTCGCGCGTCTCCCAGGGCCAGTGCGGCGCGGTGTAGTGCAGGCTGAGGAAGAACGGTTGCCGGGCGCGGGCGGAGCGGTCGATGAAGTCCACCGCCCGGCGCGACAGCAGGTCGGTGAGGTAGCCGTCCTCGAAGCACTCGACCTCGCCGTCCCACAGGTCGTGGGCGCCGCCGGTGGTGCCATGGGAGAAGTAGTCCACGCCGCCGGAGATGGGGCCGAAGAACTCGTCATAGCCGCTGCGCAGCGGCCCGAAGTGCGGTGGGAAGCCCAGGTGCCACTTGCCGACGAGGGCCGTGCGGTAGCCGGCTTGCTTCAGCAGCGAAGGCACGGTCGGGTGCGAGGGCGGCAAGCCCAGCACCGCGCTGCCGCGGCCAAGTTTCGCGCTGATCGGTTCGTCGGCCGCGCCGCGCAGCCGGTACTGGTAGCGCCCGGTGGCCAAGGCGAAGCGCGTGGGCGAACAGACGGGGGAGTTCGCGTAGCCCTGCGTGAAGCGGATACCGCCACGCGCCAGCCCGTCGATCACCGGCGACACCGCGCCGAAGGACGCAGGCCGCCCGCCGTAGCAGCCGAGGTCCGCGTAGCCGAGGTCGTCGGCCACGATGAAGACGATGTTCGGGCGTGGCATGTCGAGGCGGGCCATCTACCGGGCGTCGGCCTTGAAGCCGGTGGCGCGCGCGGCCTTGCCCCACATTTCGGTGTCGGCGCGGATGGTGCGGGCGAAGGATTCAGCCGTGGAGCCGATCGGCAGGAAGCCGGCCTGCTCGATCCTGTCCTCGGCGGCCTTGGTCGCCTTCTGCGCCGCCTGCTCCAGGCGCGACACGATGGCCGCGGGCGTCCTGGCCGGCGCCACCAGCCCGGTCCAGGCACCGAAGGTGATGTCCGGGTAGCCCGCTTCCCTGAAGGTGGGCACGTCGGGCAGGCTCCTGGAGCGCTCGCGGCCGCTGCTGCCCAGGGCCACGAGCTTGCCGCTCTTCACCTGCGGCGCGGCCAGGCCGATGCTGGCGAACTCGCCCACCACGTCGCCGTTGTAGAGGCCGCCGAGCGCATCGGAGGTATTGCGGTAGTGCACCACGTCGGGCCGCACCTTGAAGGCGTCGGCCAGGATGTAGGCGCCGAAGTGGCCCACGGTGCCGGCGCCGAAGGTGCCGAAGAACACCCGGTCCTGCTGCTGGGCCCACTTCACGAAATCGGCGGGCGTGCGGGCCGGCACCTTCTGCGGGTTGACCAGCAGCACGAATTCGGAATCGGCGATCAGGCTCACCGGCACGAAGTCGCGCGCCGGGTCGTAGGGCAGCTTGTCGTAGGTGTGCGGCGCGATGCTCAGCACGCCCGCCTGCGCCATCAGCAGCGTGTGGCCGTCGGGCGTGGCCCGGGCGACTTCCTGCGCGGCCAGCAGCCCTGCGGCGCCGGTCTTGTTCTCGACCACCACGCTGGCGCCGCCCAGCTGCTGCGACAGCTGCTGCGCGAACAGCCGCGCCAGCACGTCCGGCCCGGTGCCGGCCGCGGAACCCACGACCAGCCGCACCGGCCGCTCGGGGAAGTTGCTGCCCTGGGCCAGGGACGCCAGCGGCGCAGCCAGGGTGATCGTCATCGCGGCCAGGGCCGCACGCCGGTTGGAAAAGCGGAAGGTGTTCATGTGCAGTGTCTCCAGGGTTTCGGGGTCAGCGGCTGTCGCCGGCGTTCAGCTCGTTCAGCAGGTTCTCGCGCAGGGCGTACTTCATGACCTTGCCGCTGGCGGTCAGGGGATAGCGGGTCACGAAGCGGATGTACTTGGGCAGCTTGTGCCGCGCCATGTGTTCGCGGCAATGGGCGGCCAGCTCGTCGGGCGTCATGGACTCGCCGGGGCGAAGCTGCACGAAGGCGGCCGATTCCTCGCCCATGTAGCCGTCGGGCACGCCCACCACCTGCGCCTGCGCGATCTTGGGGTGGCGGGCGAGGAAGTCCTCCACCTCGGCCGGGTACACGTTCTCGCCACCGCGCTTGATCATGTCCTTGATGCGGCCGACGATGCGCAGCGTGCCGTCCTCGTCCATGGAGGCCAGGTCGCCGCTGTGCAGCCAGCCCTCGGCGTCGAGGGTGCGGGCGGTGGCTTCCGGCTGGCGGTAGTAGCCGGCCATTGCGCCGAAGCTGCGCACCAGCAGCTCGCCCGGTTCGCCGGGGCGGCAGGTGGCGCCCTCGCTGTCCGCGATCTTCACTTCCACGTGCGGCAGCGGCCGGCCCACCGTCTGCGACTTGCGCTCCAGGCTGTCGCCCATCGCGGTGCAACTCACCATGGGGCTCAGCTCGGTCATGCCGAAGCCGATCTGCGGCTCGGCACCGAACTCCTGCCGCACGCGCTCCAGCACCCGCAGCGGCATGGCCGTGCCGCCGGCGATCCACAGCCGCAGGCTGGCGGTGTCCACCTCGCCGGCCATGAAGCTCGGGTGGTTCAGCATGGCGATGACCATGGTGGGCACGGCGGCCAGGATGGTGGGGCGCTCCTCGTGGATCAGGCGCAGCATCCAGCCGGGCTCGAAGGCCGTGGCCTTGACCAGGGTGCCGCCGTGCACCAGCAGGCCCAGCACCTCGGTGATGTTGCCGGCCGTGTGGAACATCGGCATGGCCGACACCAGGCGGTCGCCCGGGCGCATGCCGGCGGCGCTGCCGAAGATCCGCGCGTTGTTCACCGTGCCGAAGTGCGTGAGCATCGCGCCCTTGGGCGAGCCGGTCGTGCCGCTGGTGAACTGGATCTGCCAGGCGTCGGAGGGGGACGCTCGCGACTGCCGCTCGGCCAGCGCGGCCGGCTCGACAGCGTCTGCGGCGGCCAGCACCTGGTCGAAGGGCAGGGTGCCGGGCTCTTCGCCGTCGAGCAGGATGGCGTGGCGGAAGCCGGGGTACGAACCGGTGGCGAGCAGCGCACGCAGGTGCCCGAGGGTCGGGTTGCCACGGTGCGAGCCTTGCAGGATGAGTGCGCGCAGCTCGGCCTGGGCCAGGATGTGCCCCAGCTCCTGCTGGCGCGAGTGGGTGTTGACCGTCACCAGCACCGCGCCGATCTTGGGCAGGGCGAAATTGGCCAGCAGCCACTCGGGCCGGTTGGGCGACAGCACGCCCACCTTGTCGCCGCGCTCGATGCCCAGCTGCATCAGCCCGCGGGCCAGCCGGTCGACGTGGCTCTTGAGCTCACGTAGCGTCCAGCGCACGTCGATGCCCAGGTCGGGGTCGCGGCAGACGAAGAAGAGGCGGTCGGGGTCCCTGGCGGCTTCCTGGTCGAGCAGGTCGCCCACCGTGAGCTGCAGCAGCTCAGGTCCGGGTCGGGCCGGCCAGTGGGCCAGGCGGGGTTGGTGTGTGACGGCGGTCACCTGGTCTCCTCGGGCAGTTCGAGGGGAATGCTAGGAAACGGGGTGCGCCTTGTCTGTCCTCCGCGAAGAGGACATCCCTGCGTTGGGCACGAAGCAGGGCTTCATATCCATCTGGTGGATTTTGTTTATTCGTCGAATCCGCTTTCGGACCTGCGGGCCGGTTCCTACGATGCAGCCTTTCAAGTCCGCTTGGCGATTGCAAGGCACGAGCGGGGCACACCGGAGACATGACATGAGCCGCCCCATCCAGATGATCGTCCCCTACGTGCAGGGCGGCGGCAGCGACCAGCGTGCGCGGCTGGTCGCACGGTACATGGCGCGCTACCTGGACGAGCCCGTCGAGGTGGTGAACCGGACCGGCGCCATCGTCGGCCATGCGGCGATCGCCGAGGCCGAGCCCGATGGCCGCACCATCGGCCAGATCAGCGGCGAGATCGGCATGATGCATTGGCATCACGGGCTCACCTGCCTCACGCCGCAGGACTACACGCCGCTGGCGGTGCCCTTCGTGGAATCCGCCGCCGTGATCGTGCGCGAGGACGCGCCGTGGCGCACCCTCGCCGAGTTCGTCGACGCCTGCCGCGAGCAGCGCATGGTGGGCTCGGGCGGCCCCCACTTCAGCGTGTGGAAGTTTGCCCTCGTCGGCCTGCTGGACTCGGCCGGGGTGGACGTCTCCAGGCTGGACTGGATCGAAACCTTCAGCGGGGAACAAGGCCTGGCCAAGGTGCTCGCGGGCGAGGCGCAGGTCGCGCCCATCACCCTCACCGACGCCCGGGGCCCCCTGCGCGAGGGGCGGGCCAGGCCGCTGGCCAACATGGACGCCGCGCGCCACCACGCCTTCGGCGAAGTGCCCACGGTTCGCGAGGCCATCGGCATCGACTGGTCCGTGGCGCACTGGCGCGGCATCGTGGCACCCCGGGGGCTGCCGGCCCAGATCACGCGGCGCTACCTGGACGCCCTGCGCAGCGTGGCGGCCGACCCGGCGTTCGCACGGGAGGCCGTCGCGTCCGCCTTCACGCTGGACTGGCGGTTCGGTGACGAGTTCGCCCGCTACATGGCCGAGGACGATGCCATGTTCGGACGAGTCATCCGACTGCTCGGCCCACGGGCGGGCAGCGCCTCGTCACTGCTCTGATTTCCGCAACGATCCACGACCCAGGAGACGACCCATGGCCCTGAAGCCGTTCCTCAAGCTCTGCGCCGCTGCCGCGGCACTCGCCACCGCCGGATTCGCCGCGGGCCAGTCGGACTACCCCACCAAGCCGATCCGCCTGATCGTCCCGCTGGCGCCTGGCAGCGTCACCGATGCCGTGCTGCGCTCCGCCGCGCAGGAGCTGCAGCCTCGGCTGGGCCAGCCCATCGTCATCGACAACCGCCCGGGCGCCAGCGGCATCGTCGGCACCGATGCGTGCGCCAAGGCGCCGGCCGACGGCTACACCGTCTGCGCGGTGTACCTGGCTTCCATGTCCATCAATCCGCACACGGTGGCCAGGCTGCCCTACGACCCGGACCGGGATCTCGCTCCCATCGGCAAGCTGTTCTACGTGACGGAGGTCTTGTTCGTGCCCGCGAACCTGCCGGTGGCCAACCTCGCCGAACTACGCGCCTACGCCGCGCGCAACCCGACCCAGGTGAACTTCGGCACGCTGGGCGAGGGCTCGCTGCAGGAGTTGTTCGTCGCCTGGCTGAACAGCGAGTGGAAGACCTCGATCGCCGGCATCCCCTACAAGGGCGGCGGCCCGATCAGCAGCGCCATCGCGTCCGGGGAGCTGCAGGCCGGGATGATGGGCGTGGGCAACTTCGTCGGTCTCATGCAGGGCAACAAGGTCAGGGCGCTGGCGGTATCGGCCGAGCAACGATCGCCGCTGCTTCCTCACGTGCCCACCATGAAGGAGGCCGGCCTGGGCGGCTTCAGCTCACATGTGTGGTGGGGCCTGGCCGCACCGGCCGGCACGCCTGCAGCCGCGATCAACCGCCTCAACACGGAGTTCAACCGGCTGCTGCGCGAGCCCCGGTTCGCCGAGTTCCTGCAATCGCGCTACCTGGTTCCTGCGGGCGGCACCGCGCAGGAGTTCGCCTCCTTCCTCAAGGCCGACCGCGAGCAGGCGGCCAGCCTCGTGAAATTGGCAGCGCAGAAGTCCGCCCGTTGAGGGCGGTGCGGTCGACGGGCCTGCGCGCCATGGTTCGGTTGGAAGGTCCGCAGGCGGTCGTGCTGGCCGCCGCACCGGAGCACCGCAGGATCAGCGCCCGAGCGCCCGCCGCCGCCGCTGGGCGGCACACGCGTCCTTCGTGATCCCGCGAAGGGGTGCTGGTCGGGGCGGGCAGGGCAAAATGCGCCGCCCCGATGAACCTTCAAAAACTCGATCTCAACCTGCTGGTCGCGCTGGACGCCCTGCTGACCGAGCAGAGCGTCACCCGCGCGGCGAACCGCATCTTCCTGAGCCAGCCGGCGATGAGCGGCTCGCTCATGCGCCTGCGCGAACACTTCCAGGACGAGCTGGTGGTGCGCGTCGGCCGCTCGATGGTGCTGACGCCCTTCGGCGCCCGGCTGGCTCCCCGCGTGGCGCAGCTGCTGGCCAGCATCGGCGAAGTCATCGCCACGCGCCCGGGCTTCGATCCGGCGACGTCGGACCGGGAGTTCACCGTGGTGGCGTCCGAGTACCTGCTGGCCGTGTTCCTGCCGCTGGTGACCGCCCGCGTCGCGGCCACGGCACCCCACGTCACGCTCGACATCCAGCTGCGGGCGGGCGACCACGAGCAGCGCATGCAGGCCGGCGAGGTCGATGCCGCCCTCACGGTCAGCGGCCTGGCGCTGCCCGGGCACCCGGTGGCGCCGCTCTTCGAGGATGAATACGTCTGCGTGGCCTGGCAGGGCAACGATCGCATCGGCGAGGCCCTGACGATGGACGACTTCCTGGCCTGCGGCCACGCGGTGCGCTCGATGTCGCTCTACCACTCGTACACGCTGGAGGAGCGCTGGCTGAGCCGGCTGGGCCACCGCCGCCAGGTGGCGCTGCGCGCGCCCACCTTCGATTCGTTGCCGCGCATGATCGTCGGCACCGAGCTCATCGCGTCCATGCAGCGGCGCCTGGCCGAGATGAGCGCTCAGGTGAGCCCGATCCGCATCCTGGCCCACCCGGCCCAGGTGCCGCCGCTGGTGGCGCTGCTGCAGTGGCCCTCGTTTCGCGACAGCGATCCGGGTATCCAGTGGCTGCGGCAGCTGGTGCAGGACACCGCGCGCGAGGCCTACGGGCCGCCGCCCTCGCCCTCGGGCGCGGCAGGCGACTGAGCTTCAGAGCGCGGCCCGGAGGGCTTCGAGCGTGCGCCCGCTCAGGCCCGCGATGTCTTCCCCGGGATCCGGCTGTCCGCTCCAGGCCTGCAACTGCCAACGCCCGATCTGCAGCGAGTTCTCCACGATCATGCGGCAGCGCTCGTAGCGCCTGCGGGTAAATGCCGGCAGCGCCGTGTCCAGGTCGTCCGAGCCGTCGATCAGCTCCGACAGCACCACCGCATCCTCGAAGGCCATGGAGGCGCCCTGCGCGATGTGGGGCGTGGTGGCGTGCGCCGCGTCACCCACCAGCACCACCCGGCCGCGATGCCACGGGCCGGGCATCAACAGCGGCTCGAGCGGGCTGTAGACGATTTCCTCCGAGGGCGGGATCGCCCGGGCCAGCTCGCCGATGAGCCCGCCATAGCCGTCCAGGCGGGCGGCGAGCAGCTCGCGCAGCCGCGCCTTGTCCATCCAGGGGTTGCCCGGCTCGGCCGTGAGCAGCAGCAGGTACATGCGCTCGCGGTTCAGCGGGATCAGGCCGGCCTGCGTGTTCGGGCCCCGGACCATCACCGCGCAGCTCACCTCCGGGGGCCTGGGAACGGTGAAGCGCCAGCACGACTGTCCCATGTAGGCCGGCTGGTGCCCGGCGCCGAAGACCAGGCCGCGGATCTGCGAGCGCACGCCGTCGGCGCCCACCAGCAGGTCGTGGCTGCCCCGGGTGCCGTCGCTGAGCGTGACGTGAACCCGGCCGTCCTGTTCCAGCGACTCCACCCGCACGCCCACCTTCACGCGCACGCCCAGGCTGAGCGCCTCGCTGCGAAGGATTTCGTGCAGCGCGGGCCGCAGCATGCCGGTGGAGGCGGCGAAGCGTTCGCCCGACAGGTTGGGCTTCTTCTGCTCGTGCAGCAGCGTGCCCTGGCGGTCGCAGTAGCGGGTGATGGAATAGGGAAAGCCCGCGTCCAGGCAGCGTTCGGCCAGGCCCAGCCCATCGATGGCGCGCAGCGCATTCGACTGCAGGATGATGCCCACGCCGTACACGCCCCAGGCGGGGTTCGCCTCGACGATCTCGGGCGACCAGCCGCGGCGCGCGAGCGCGATCGCAAGCGACAGGCCGGCGATACCACCGCCGACGATCAGGATGTTCTTTGCCATGGGGCTGCTGGTGAATGCGGGTTGCGTGCTGCCCGGCATGCTAGGCAGCGCCTGCCGCCGCGGGAAATCGTTCCTCCCGATGGGATCGATCCGGCGCACCGATGCATCGCATGGCCGGCCATCGGTGGTGCCGATGGAATCGATCCACGCAAACGATTTCCTCGGCCGGCGGCCTCGCCCTAGGCTTGCGCGTTGCCGAGATTCAAGCCATCACCCCAAGCAAACACCATGAGCATCGTCGGACTGGATGAAGTCACCCTGACCACCGAGGACCTGGGCGTCGCCCGCCGGTTCCTCGAGGACTTCGGGCTCGCCCTCGCGTCGGAGAGCGAGCACGAACTGGTGTTCGTGGCGCGCGACCGCACCGGCCTGCGCATCCGCCGCGTCGGCGACCCGTCGCTGCCGCCCGGCCCGGTCGAGGGGCCCAACATCCGTCAGGCCGTCTGGGGCGTGGGCGACGCCGCCGCGCTGGAGCGCATCGCCGCCGAGCTGGGCAAGGACCGCGAGGTGCGGGTGTCCGGCGGCCTGGTCTCGTCCGTGGACGACGACGGCCTGGCCATCGCCTTCCGCCTCACCCAGCGCGTGCCGCTCACCAACGAGCTGCCGGCCGTGAACGTGCCCGGCCTGCCGCCGCAGCGCAAGGTGAACCAGACGCTGGACTTCGACGCACCCATCCGCCCCAACACCTTCAGCCACCTGGTCATGTACACGCCGGACCTGGCGCGCATCGAGCGCTTCTACGTCGAGCGCCTGGGGTTCCGCATCACCGACCGCTTCACCGGCATGGGCGTGTTCATGCGCGCCGAGGGCAACCCCGACCACCACCAGCTGTTCTTCATCCAGCGGCCGCCGGGCAAGGGTTTGAACCACATCGCCTTCCACGTGCGCGACATGAACGAGGTCATGCTGGCAGGCAAGCGCCTGCACGCCAAGGGCTGGGCGAGTTCCTGGGGGCCGGGCCGGCACATCTACGGCGCCAACGTGTTCTGGTACTTCAAGAGCCCCTTCGGCGGCAACATCGAGTACGACGCCGACATGGACGTGGTGGACGACGACTGGAAGCCGCGCGAAACCGCACCCGGGCCGGACACCGCCGCCATCTGGAGCACCTCCTACCCACCCTCGGCCGGGCATTGAACGGGGCGGGCTGCACCAGATGAAACTCGTCCTCTTCAAGACGGCTTCCGACGCGCTGCTGCCGGGCCTGCTCACCGACCGCGGCGTGGTGGACCTCAGCGCCCGCGTGCCCGGCCAGGGCCACGACGCGATGGTCTGGCTGATCGACCATTTCGACGGGGTACGCGGCGAGCTGGAGGCCGCCGCCGCGCGCGGGCCGGCGACGCCGCTCGAATCGGTGCGGCTCGCGCCGCCGCTGCCGCGCCCGCGCAAGATCCTCAATGCCATCGGCAACTACTGGGAGCATGCGCAGCGCGAGCCCAAGCCGCTGAACATGTTCCTCAAGAACCCCGATGCGGTCATCGGCCCCGGCGACACCATCCGGCTGCCCGAGTGCACCCAGCCCTGGGCCTTCATGCACGAAGCCGAACTGGCGGTGGTGATCAAGGGTCCGGCCAAGATGGTTTCGCGCGAGAACTGGCGCGACGCCGTCTTCGGCTACAGCTGCTTCATCGACGTGACCGGGCGCGGCGAGGGCCGGCGCACCTGGGCGCCGGGCGGCATCATGAGCTGGATCGGCAAGTCCTTCGACACCTTCGCGCCGCTGGGCCCATGCATCGTCACGGCCGACGAGATCCCCGACCCCAACAACCTGCACGTGCAGTTCTGGAACGACGGCCAGCTGCGCCACAACTACAACACCGACGACATGGAGCACCCCGTGCCCGAGATCGTCGAGTTCGCCTCCATGGTCATGACGCTGAACTCGGGCGACATCCTGGCCTGCGGCACCAACCACGAGGGCCTGGGCTTCGTGCAGGACGGCGAGACCGTGGAGATCTGCATCCACGGCATCGGCCGCATGAGCCTGCGGGTGGAAGACCCGCTCAAGCGCCAATGGGAGCGCGGCATCTACATGGGCGAGGACTCCACGCACCACGACGCGGTGCGCCGCCACCGGCCGCAGGCCGTGCTCAAGCCCACCTCCAACTGAAGGCGAGGACCGACACGTGACTGCAAGCCACGAACGCAGCTGGGTGCAGGAAGCCAACCTCGCCGGCGCCGACTTCCCGCTGGCCAACCTGCCGCTGTGCGTCTTCGGCGAGCGGGCAGGGGCTGGCGACCCGCGCATCGGCGCCGGCATCGGTGCGGCGGTGCTGGACCTGCGCGCGGCCGGGGCCGCCGGCCTGCTCGGCGCGCTGGACGACGCCACGGCCGAGGCCATGCAGGCGGCCAGCCTGAATCCGCTCTTCGCGCTCGGCCGTCCGGCCTGGCGGGCGGTCCGCGCCGGCGTCGCGGCGCTGCTGCGCGAGGGCGCTTCTGGCGAGCGGCAGGCACGCTCGATGCTGCGGCCGATGGACGCCGTCGAATTCGCGCTGCCCGCCGCCATCGGCGACTACACCGACTTCTTCACCTCGTACAACCACGCCTACAACGCGGGGGCGCTGTTCCGGCCCGACTCGCCGGTGTTCCCCAACTTCCACAGCCTGCCCATCGCCTACCACGGCCGGGCGTCTTCGATCGTGGTCAGCGGCACGCCCGTGGTGCGGCCCAAGGGGCAGGCCCGGCGCGGCGCGGGCAGCGTGGAGACCGTGTTCGGCCCCACCCGGCGCCTGGACTTCGAGATGGAACTGGGCGCCTTCATCGGCCCCGGCAACCCCCTGGGCCGGTCGATCGCGGCGGACCGTGCGGAGGACCACATCGCCGGCCTGTGCCTGGTCAACGACTGGTCCGCACGCGATGTCCAGGCCTGGGAGACGCAGCCGCTCGGCCCCTTCCTGGGCAAGAACTTCGCCACCAGCATCTCGCCCTGGGTGGTGAGCCTGGACGCGCTCGAACCGTATCGCGTGGCCCGTGCCCCGCGCCGCGCCGGCCAGCCGCCGCTGCACGACTACCTGCTGGGCACCGCCGAGGGCGGGCCCAGCACCTTCGAGATCCGCACCGAGGTGCAGTTGTCGACCGCGCGCATGCGCGAGCAGGGCCTGGCGCCGGTGGTGCTGTCGCGTGCCCTGTTCTCGCGGGACGGCGACTGGGCCTTCTCGCAGATGGTGGCGCACCACACGGTCAACGGATGCAACCTGCGCCCGGGTGACCTGATCGGCAGCGGAACCATCTCGGGCCCCGACCGCGGCACCGAAGGCTGCCTGCTCGAATTGACCCGAGGCGGCGCCGAGCCGCTGGCCCTGCCGGGTGGAGAGACCCGCGCGTTCCTGCAGGACGGCGACGAGCTGACGCTCACCGCGTACTGCGAGCGTCCAGGGCTGCCCCGCATCGGGTTCGGCCGATGCACGGGGACCGTGCTGCCGGCGCTGGCCGAATAGACCCTCGAGGAACCCATGGAACAGCTCTACACCTGCGGCATCACGGCCTCCAACCCGCGTGCGGTGCCGGCGCCGCGCGAGCCCAAGTCGGTGGTGATCGACATGCACTGCCACATGCTGGTGCCCGAGGCCGACGCGGCCGCGCGCCCGCACCAGCCGGCCGTGCCCGAGCCGATGCAGCGCTACGCCTCGCCCGAGTCGCGGCAGGTCAGTATCGAGATGCTCGGCCGCATCCGCGAGCGCCTCACCGACGTGCGCCAGCGCCTGACGGAAATGGACGCCGCCGGGGTCGACATCCAGGTCATCTCGCCGGCCCCCAACTACTGCTACTGGGCCGGCGAGGAGCTCGCCCGTGAGCTGGCGCGCACGGTGAACAACCGGCTGGCCGAGGTGGCCCAGTCCCACCCCGGCCGCTTCATGGCCCTGGGAATGGTGCCGCTGCAGCACCCGCAGCTGGCGGCGGAGGAGCTGCGCCGCTGCATGCGCGAGCTGGGTATGCGCGGCGTGGAGATCTCGTCCAACGTCGATGGCGAGGAGCTGGCCGACCCCAAGTTCCATCCCTTCTTCGCCGCGGCCGAAGAACTGGGCGCGGTGGTGTTCGTGCACCCCGCCGGCTTCAGCGATGGCCAGCGACTGGCTCCCTATCACCTGAACAACCTGATCGGCAATCCGCTGGACAGCACGGTGGCACTGGCGCACCTCATCTTCAGCGGCACGCTGGACAAGTTCCCGGGCCTGAAGCTGCTGATCGCCCATGGCGGCAGCATGCTCCCGGCCTACTCGGGCCGCTTCGACCACGCCTGGCATGCGCGCGCGGATTGCCGCCACTGCCAGCACCCGCCCAGCCATTACCTGCGGCGCACCTACTTCGACACCGTGGTGTTCGATCCCGACCAGCTGCGCTACCTGGCCGCCAAGCATGGGGCCAGCCAGCTGATCGCCGGCACCGACTACCCCTATGACATGGAGGAGACCCAGCTGGTCGACTTCGTGCACCGGGCCGGCCTGGGCGAGGCCGACACCCAGGCCATCCTCGGGCTGAATGCCGCGCGGCTGCTGGGCATCGACCCGCAGCAAGCCCTGGCCCGCGCCCGCGCGGCCGCCGCATCCCGATAACAAGGACACGCCCCCATGCCCCGACGATTCATCGACATCTCCATGCCCCTCGAGAACGAGGTGCGCAGCGACCCCGACATCGCCCGCCCGAAGATCGAGTACCTGGGCCACCAGGAAACCATCCCGCGCATCCAGACCTTCTTTCCGCAGCTCAAGCCGGAAGACCTGCCCGACGCGGCCGGCTGGGCGCTGGAGCGCGTGAGCCTCACCACGCACAACGGCACGCACCTGGACGCGCCGTACCACTTCCATCCCACGATGAACCATGCCAGCGGCCGCGCCGAGCGGGCCTGGACCATCGACGAGGTGCCGCTCGAATGGTGCTTCGCGCCGGGCGTGAAGCTGGACTTCCGCCACTTGCCCGACGGCCACGTGGTCACCGCGCAAGAGGTGGAGGCGGAGCTGGCCCGCATCGGCCACCAGCTCGCCGAAGGCGACATCGTGCTGGTCAACACGCGCGCGGGATCGCGCTACGGCCACGACGACTACGTGGACGCCGGCTGCGGCATGGGCCGCGCCGCCACGCTGTACCTGCTGGAGCGCGGGGTGCACGTCACGGGCACCGACGCCTGGAGCTGGGACGCCCCCTTCGTCTACACCCAGCGGAAAGTCGAGCAGACACAGGACGCCTCGCTGATCTGGGAAGGCCACAAGGCGGGCCGGGACATCGGCTACTGCCACCTGGAGAAGCTGCACAACCTGGAGGCGCTGCCGTCGCACGGGTTCACCGTGAGCTGCTTCCCCGTGAAGATCAAGGCCGCCTCGGCGGGGTGGACCCGCGCCGTGGCGATCCTCGAATTCCCCCCCGAAGCGGCTTCGCCGCCTCCCCCCCAGGGGGGCGCAACCAGCGGCCCGGCCAAGCCGGTTCCGCGGTAGCCGCTGGAACGACCCGGCCGCTGCGCGGCGGCTCGGGGAAGACCTCAACCACTCAAGGAGACAACGAGACATGAAAACCCGCATCCCGCGTCGCTTCAAGCTTCTTCTGGTGGCCGCCGCCCTGGCGTCCACGGTGGCCCACGCACAGAGCTATCCCACCCGGCCGATCCAGCTGCTGATCCCGTTCCCGGCAGGTGCGCCGGTGGACGCGCTGGCACGCGCCTTCGGCCAGGCCTTCAGCAAGCACGTGGGGCAGAACGTGGTGGTGATGAACCGCGAAGGCGGCAGCACCACCGTGGCGTGGAATGCGCTGCTGAACTCGCCGGCAGACGGCTACAACGTCCTGTATGGCCCGGTGACGGCGCTCACCGTGCACCCGCACTGGATGAAGGGCCTGCAGTACAAGCCGGAGCAGTTCACGCCGGTGTGCCAGACCTTCGAGAACATCTTCGTGCTGGCCGGCGCGCCGAACAGCCCCGACACGCTGGACAAGGTGCTCGCCCAGGCCAAGGCCAAGCCCGCCAGCCTGACCTACGCCCATCCCGGCGTGTCGTCCTCGCCGCACCTGGCGGGGGCCGAGCTGTTCCAGCGCGCCGGCGTGCAGGCCACCGACGTGCCCTTCCGCGGCGAGGCCGCGATGATCGGCCAGCTGCGCGCCAGCGAAGTCGATCTGGGCGTCGTCACCACCGGCTTCGCGATCTCGCAGGCCCTCAAGCCGATCGTGGTGTTCTCGGAGAAGCGCCTGCCGGCCTTCCCGCAGGCGCCCACCGCGCGCGAGGCCGGCTATCCCGTGACGCCCTCCGGCTACGGCGGCCTGTTCGTGCGCGCCGACACGCCCGAGCCGGTCATCGCCAGGATCGAGGAAAGCTGCCGCGCGGCAGTGGCCGACCCCGCCTTCAAGGAAATGGCGCAGCGCCTCTACCAGGACGCCGAATTCCTGGGCCGCTCGGCCTTCGCGGCGCGCCTGAACGCGGATGCGAAGTCGAAGGCGGACTTGCTGAAGACGGTCAAGCTGGAGCGCTGACCAGCCGGCCGCCGCAGGGGGGGCCATGTCGCGATCGGCCGACGCCATCGCTTCGTTCATCACGTCGCGCAGCCAGTCGTCGCGCCCCTGGCCCATGCTCGGCGGCGACTTCGGCCACCGCCGAGCCACATGCGTGCGCCGCATGAGGCTAGACTGAATCGCGGCGGTGCCGTGCCGTCGCTTTTCAGATAGGACATCGGGCTTGGAGCTGATCGTCTCGGCAGGATTGATCGTCGCCATCGTGGCGTGGGGCGTGTTCGCGCCCGCCCACCTGGAGGTCGTGTTCAATGCGGCGCTGGCCGCCATCACGCGCAACTTCGGATGGCTTTACCTGTGGGTGGTGCTCGGGCTGGTGGTGGTGGCGCTGCTGCTGGCCTTCAGCCGCTACGGCGAGCTCAAGCTGGGGGCCGAGGACGAGGATCCCGAGTTCTCGGCCGGCGCCTGGTTCGCCATGCTCTTCGCCGCGGGCATGGGCATCGGGCTGGTGTTCTGGGGCGTGGCCGAACCGATCTCCCACTACGGCCGGCCGCCGCCGGGCATCGCTCCCAACACGCCCGAGGCGGCCAACGCCGCGATGCGCTACAGCTTCTTCCACTGGGGCCTGCATCCCTGGGCGGTCTACAGCGTGGTGGCGCTGTCGATCGCGTTCTTCCAGTTCCGGCGCGGCGGCTCGGCGCTGGTGAGCACGGCGGTGGAATCGCTGCCCTGGCGCGCGGTGAACCGGCTGGGTCCGGTGGTGAACGTGCTGGCCGTCATCGCCACCGCCTTCGGCGTTGCCGCCTCGCTGGGCATGGGCGCCCTGCAGATCAACAGCGGCCTGCAGGCGGTGTTCGGGCTGCCGGTCGGGCCGGCCTCGCAGGTGGGCATCATCATCGTGGCCACCGTGCTGTTCCTGGGGTCGGCGGTCACCGGCGTGACGCGCGGCATCAAGTGGCTGTCCAGCTTCAACCTGGTTCTCGCGGGGCTGCTGGCCGCGGCCATCCTGCTGCTGGGCCCCACGGTGGCGATCATCGACACCTTCACCACCACGCTGGGCAGCTACCTGAGCGAGTTCGTCCGCATGAGCCTGCGCATGACGCCGTTCCGCGTGGACGAGACCTGGGTCGGTGGCTGGACGGTCTTCTACTGGGCCTGGTGGGTGTCCTGGTCCCCGTTCGTGGGCCTGTTCATCGCGCGGGTCTCGCGCGGCCGCACCATCCGCGAGTTCATCCTCGGCACGGTGGCGGTGCCCACGTTCGCGGCCTTCGTCTGGTTCTCGGTCTTCGGCGGCACGGCGCTCACGCTGGAGATCGCGCGCGACATTCCCCTGGCCGAGGCGGTGAAGGCGGACGTCTCCACCGCGCTGTTCGCCATGTTCGAGGTGCTGCCGGGCGGTGCGCTGATGTCCGGCGTGGCGACTCTCCTGGTGCTGGTCTTCTTCGTGACCTCGGGTGATTCGGCGACCCTGGTGCTCGGCATGATGAGCACGCGCGGGAACGAGAACCCGCCGGCCCGCGTGAAGATCGTGTGGGGGTTGCTGGTGGCGGGCATCGCCATCTCATTGCTGCTGGCCGGCGGCATCCAGGCCGTGCAGACCGCCACCATCGTGTTCGCGCTGCCGTTCGCGCTGGTGATCGTGCTGCTGGTCGTCGCGCTGTGGCGCGGCGTGGAGGCCGACTGGGACGAGCACGAGCGGCGCGAGCGAGCCATCCGGCGGCGGTTGCGCCAGCTGTCCGAGACCGAGGGCGGCCCCGGCCGCGACGGTCCCCGCGCGCCGTGAGCTGGGAGCTTGTCGGGGGACTGGGGCGCGGCTACCTGTTCGCGCTCGCGGCCATCCTGCCGATCCTGAACCCGGCCGCGACCGCGCCCATCTTCCTCGGGCTGACGGAGGGCGCGTCGGACAGCACGCAGGCCCTGCTGGCCCGGCGCATCGCGCGCAACATGTTCCTGCTGCTGACGGGCTCGATGCTGGTGGGCTCGTACGTGCTGGAGTTCTTCGGCATCTCGCTGCCCATCGTTCGCGTCGGGGGCGGCCTGATCGTGGCCGCCGCGGCCTGGCGGCTGCTCAGCGCCCCGGGCGAAGGCATGGACCAGCAGGCCGCCATCGCCGAGGCGTTCACCCCCGAGCAGGCGAGTCGGCAGGCGTTCTATCCGCTGACCTTCCCGATCACCTGCGGTCCCGGCTCCATCGCCGCGGCCATCACCGTGGGCGTCTCGCTGAGCGCGGAGAGCGTGTCGATGACGGTGTCGCGCATCGGCGGCGGCATCCTGGCCCTCGTGTCCATCGCCGTGCTGCTGTACTTCGCGTTCCGCTACGCGCGCTTCCTGCTGCGGCCGCTGGGCGAGGCCGGCACCATCGTGTTCCTGCGGCTGTCGGCCTTCATCCTGCTGTGCCTGGGCGTCCAGATCATCTGGGACGGAGTCAGCGAGCTGCTGACCGACGTGCTGCAGCCGGTGCTGGCCCGTGGGCCTGCCGCATCGAGCACGGAGCACCCTACGGGTTGACAGGAGAGCCTCATCCGCGACGGTTGCCAGCGGTAAGAACTGCGCCACGCCCGAACTCCGGCTGCTGCTCGGCATCCATCAGGCATCCGACAACCGCCGGCTGCCCGATCGGCCGGCATCTTGCCTCGTTGAACGGCAGAGAGAGTGCATGCCCGAGTCCCCTGCTGGAACCCCGACGCCGCGCGACCGTTACACCACCGTCGCGCGCATCCTTCGCTGGACCCTCGCGGTCGTGGCCGTGCTGCTGGCGGTCCACGCCCTGCTGGGCTTCCTTTTCGTCCCCTGGCTGGCCCAGCGGTACGTGCCACCGGCCATCGAGCAGAAGCTGGGCCGCGACGTGCGGGTGGGTGAGTTCACGGCGAATCCCTTCCTGTTCACCGTCGAGGCGAACCAGGTCGTGGTGGAAGGCGACGCCGCCGAGCCCTTGCTGGCCATGGAGCGGCTGTTCGTGGACGTATCGCCCTGGAGCCTGGTGCGCGGCATCTGGACACTCGACGAAGTCCGGGCGGAAGGCCTGCGGCTGCATGCGGTGCTGCAGGCCGACGGCACGTTCAACCTGGCCGAACTGGCCCGCAACTGGCAACAGGACGATTCGTCGGGCGAGCCGCCTCGGGTGGTGATCGATCGCCTCGAGCTCTCGCAGGCGCGGCTCACCTTGACCGACCGCCGCGGCGGCCAGGCCGCCGAGTGGGTGGTGTCCCCCATCGATGCGAGCGTCGAGCAGGTGGCGACCTTCCAGCAGGACACGCCCGGGAGCTACCAGGTGAGCGCCGCGCTCGCCGAGGGCGGCTCGCTCGGCTTGCGCGGCACGATCGCCCTCGCGCCCGCGGTGGCGGTGAGCGGCTCGTTCGAGTTGCAGGACCTGCAGGCACAGACCGTCTGGCCGCTGGTGAGTTCCATGCTGCGCATGTCACCGCTGCGGGCGATGGTGGACCTGTCGGGGCGCTACAGCTATGGCCCCGGGCAGTCGCTGCAGCTCGAAGGGCTGCGCCTGGCCGCCACCGACGTGCTCGTCGGCCCGCCCGGGGCCGGCGAGCCCCTGTTGGTGTCCCGCCGCATCACGGCGCAAGGTGTTTCGGTGGACACGGCGGGGCGTCGGGCCCGGCTCGAGCAGCTGGTGCTCGCCGACGGCCGCGTGCGTTTCGAGGTGGCCGCGGACGGCATCCTGAACTGGGCCCGCATCGTGCCTGCCGACGGCGCCGAGCCGTCGCCGCAGCCGTCGCCTGGCGCGGCCTGGCAGATCGACGTGGCCGAGGTCGGTTGGCGGGCGATGGACGTCAGCTACCTGGACCGGAACCAGGCGCGGCCCTTGTCGGTTCAGACGGCGGGGCTGTCGGCGGAGCTGCGCCTGTCGCTCACCGCCGGCGGTGGCCCGATCCGGCTGGTGGCCAGCGGCGTGCGGGCCCGCTGGAAGGGCGGCACGCTGCACATGGCGCAGCTGGAGCTGCCCACCGTCGAGCTCGGAGCCGCGGTGCTCGAACAGGGGCGCTTCGACCTGCTCGAGCGCGAGATCAGCGCCGGGTCCTTGCGGCTGGAGTCGGGGCGGGTCGCGGTCGTCGCCCAGGAGACCGCTCGCGAGCAAGCCGCAGGCGAGGCCGAGGGCGAGGGCGGCGCCCCCTGGCGAATCCGGCTGGACCGGCTGGAGTTCGCGCAGCTCGGGGGCAGCTATGCCGCCGGGCCCCGTGCCCACGAACGGCTGGAGATCGGCGCCATCCAGGGCCACCTGGGCCTGGTCCTGGAGCTGGGCGGCGAGCAGGCGCAGGTGGTGGCCAGCGGCGTCGAGGCCCAAGTCAGCCAGGTCGCGATCGGCCAGGCCGACCGGGGCTCGGCCTTGCGGGTGAGCTCGGGCGCCGTGTCCGGCGGGAGCTTCGACCTGGCGCAGCGGCGGGTCGCGGCGAAGACCGTGGAGGTGAACGGGTCCGTCACCGTGGTGCGGGGCGAAAGCGGCGAACTCGTGCTGCCGGCCTTGCTGGAGCCCGGCGGCGAACCGAAGGCCGAGGCCGATGCGCCCTGGCGCTATTCGTTCGACCGGGTGCAACTGCCGTCGCTGGCCGTGCAGGGGATCGACCGGACCCTGCAACCCGCGCTGGCCGTGAGCGGCCAGTTGCAGGGCCACCTCACCGGCTTGAGCAGCGACAGTCCCGCGACCTTCGAGCTGGCGCTGAAGCTGGCGAGTGGCGGCCGACTATCGGCCAAGGGCAGCATGGCGCCCGACGCGGCCCGCGCCAGCGCGCGGCTGGAGGCCAGCGGAGTGGCGCTGCCGCCTTTGCAGCCCTTGCTGGAACGCTTCGCCGCCCTGGACCTGCGCTCGGGCACCGCCTCGGCCGACGGCAGCGTGCTCTACGACCGCGAAGGCGGTGACCTGAGGGTCGAAGGCCGCGTCGGCCTGTCCGATGTCCGGCTGGACGAGCGAGTCTCGGGCGACCGCTTCCTGTCCTGGAAACAGCTCGACGTGCGCGGCGCGGTCTTCGACCTGGCGGGGCGCGAGCTCATGGTGGAAGAAATCGACGTGCTGCAGCCCGGGGCGAAGATCGTGGTCTCCGAGGACCGTGACCTGAACCTGGTGCAGGTCCTCAAGCGCGACGACGACCCGGCAACGCCCGGCGGCTCGGGTGAGTCGTCCAGCCAGGGCCCAACGCGCTTCGGTTTCGTGCTCAAGCGCATTCGGCTGCAGCAGGGCGAGGTGGACTTCGCGGACCTGAGCCTGGTGCTGCCTTTCTCCACGACCATCCAGGGCCTGGACGGAACCATCCTCGACGTCTCCAGCGACCCGTCGCGCCGCGCGGTGGTGAAGGCCGCCGGGTCGGTGCAACCGTATGGCTCCGCGCGCGTCGAGGGAACGGTGGTGCCGGTCGCGCCCAGCCGGTCCACCGACCTGCGCGTGGAGTTCGACAACATCCTGGTGCCGCCCTTGTCGCCCTACACGGCCACCTTCGCCGGGCGCAAGGTGCAGTCCGGCAGGCTGTGGCTGGACCTGCGCTACCGGGTCCAGGATGGCGAGCTGCTGGGAAGCAACGAGATCCGCCTGCAGGACTTCAGGCTGGGCGAGCGGGTCGAGGCCCCCAATGCCTGGGACATCCCGCTCGATACGGTGATCGCGCTGCTGGCCGATGCCGACGGCGACATCCGCCTGTCGGTCCCGGTGACCGGCGAAATGGGCTCGGCGAAATTCAGCGTGGCCAGCGCGGTGCGCCAGGCGGTGGGCAACGTGCTCAGGCGCATCGTCAGCGCGCCGTTCCGGGCATTGGCCGGACTGCTCGGCACCGACAACAAGGACACACTGGGTTCCGTCGCGTTCTCGGCGGGCAGTTCGGCGCTGCGCCCGCAGGAGATCGAGAAGCTCGACGCCCTGGCCCGTGCCATGCGTGAACGCCCCCGGGTGCGGCTGGTGGTGGAGGGCGCCTACGATCCGCAGCAGGATGCCCGCATGCTCCAGCGCGAGCAGGCCCGGCGCGAACTGGCCCAGGCCCTCGGGGAGCCCGTGGACGCGCGCCAGGACCCGGGGCCCATTGCCTTCGACGACCCGACGACCCGCCGCGCCTTGCGGCGCATGCTGCGAAGCGTGGCCGGGGACGAGGCGGTCCAGGAACTGGAACAGCGCTTCCCGGACGAGGCACAGGGGCTGTACGAAGCCATGTTCGACCGCATCGCGGCCTCGCAGCCCTTGCCGCAGGCGAGCGTGCAGGTCCTCGGGACCGAACGCTCGCGCGAGATCGCCGGCTACCTGCGCAAGAGCGGCATCGCGGCGGACCGGATCACGACGGGCCAGTTGTCGAGCGTGAATGCGGGAAAGGACGGCGAGGTCTCGACCCAGCTCGGGATCGCCGCGGCGCCAGAGGGCGGCGGCTGAAGCGACCGCGCCGCCACTTGCGCAGGGACCGCGCCAGGCCCGTGGACCTCAGGCCGGGTCCGAGCGCATCGGGTACGCCTTGTCACCCACGAACAGGAGTTCGGCGCGCAGGGTGGGCGTGCCGGTCACCGGAGGCCCGGCATAGCCGATGACGCCGAGCCGGGTGCCGATCATGGGCCGCTCCACGCCCCAGCGCACCAGGCGGTGCAACTCGGCCAGCTCGATGCGCCAGCGGCCTTCGGGCGCCACGGGGACGGCGGCGGACCGCAGCACGCGTCCCAGGTCGATGGCCTCCTGCTGCCGGGGGATCGGCCGGCCGGGCAGGTCCGGTGGAATGGCGTAGCCGGGCCGGTGCAGCAGTTCCAGGTGCGGATGCGGCCCGAACCAGTGCAGCACGGCCACCGGCCCTTCGAGGTAAAGCGGCCGGGCCGTGTCATAGGCCTCCCAGCCGTGGGTGGCGTTGGCGCGGGCGGTCCACAGCGCAGCGCCCGCTGCGAAGGCCGCCACACCGAATTCACGTCGTCGGATCATGATCGGGGGGCAAAAAAAACCGCGTCGGGTGGCGCGGCGAAAAGGAGCTTCCTCAGACAACCAGGAACCGGCAGGGGCCCGCGTGCAGAGGGTCGGTGGGGCAACACGTCGCGGTGCAGCCCCTGGGTCGCGCCATCACTTGGCCGGCTTCGAGGTGCCCGCACCCATGGTGGCGGCTGAACCGGAAGACGCGGCGGACGGCGTGGTCGCGGAATAAGCCGACACCATGGCCGACTGGGTTTCGAGCAGCGCCTCGTTGGCGGCTCGGATCGCCTTCTCGCGTTCGCTGCCGGCGGGTCGTTGCGCCATGGCCTGCACGGATTCGCGCAGGGCGTCGGCGGCCTTCATCATCTTCTTGACCGAGTCGTCGTAGCTGACCGTCGCCGCGGTGCCCATGCTGCGCATCTCGGGCGGCAGCGCCAGCATCGCCTGCTGGGTCTCCAGCAGCGCGGTCTGGGCCTTGTCCATGGCCGTGTCGCGGTCCTTGCCCGGCGGCTTCTGGGCCAGGGCCTGGATCGATTCACGCAGCTTCTGCGCGGCCTGGGTGAGCTTGTCCATCGACTGGGTAGGGACCGGCGTGGTCCGGATCACCGTTCCGCCGGACGCTGCGCCCGACGCGTTGCCGGACGTGGTGCTGCCAGGCTGTGCGGCCTGTGCGCCGAGGAAGCATCCCGCCGCCACGGGCAGTAGCAGGATGCGTGCGAATGGGAAGCGTGCAGGTTTGTTCATCGTTGGTCTCCGGATCGGTTGCAAACGGCAGGGCAGCGGTGGGTCCGCTGGCCCTTTCGCATCCATCGATGCTGCCTGTGGGAGTTGGCGGTGTGTCTGCGGGTTCGGCGGACTGACGAAATGTCACGAGCGTCACAGTTGCATTTGAGGCCATGCATCAGGAAGGCAAGAAGCCCCGCCCCGCGCCGCGGGTGGCCTGCCCGGGCTGCGCGCAGGCCACCCAACCCCATCAGCGCAGGTCTATGATCAGCCATGCATTCACGGCAACGAGCCGACCCGGCACAAGCTCGCGCAGACGAACTGTCGCCCGCCGCGGCGCGGGTGCTGCGGCGGTTCAGGGTGGTCTTCAACGAAGTCAAGGCCCATTTCCGCGCGGTGGAGAAGAAGGCCGGCATCGCCGGCGCCCAGCTGTGGGCGCTCAAGGTGATCCGGGATCGCCCGGGCATCGGCGTGAGCGAACTGGCGCGCTCCATGGACATCCACCAGTCGACGGCCAGCAACCTGCTCAAGCAACTGATCGCGGCCGATCTCGTCGTGGCCGATCGCGCCCATGCGGACCGGCGCATGCTGCACCTGCAGGTGTCCGCGGCTGGCGCCCGGCTCTTGAAGAAGGCGCCCGGTCCGTTCACCGGCGTCCTGCCGGACGCGTTGAGCCAGCTCGACGCGCGGACCCTGGCGCGGCTCGACCGCGACCTGGGCGCGCTGATCGAGCTGCTGGGTGTGAATGAAAAGTGGGCCCAGGTACCGATGGGGCAGCCGGACGATTGAAGGCGCGCGCGCAGCTGGCGCACGCCGCCCGGCCGGAACCGTCGGCCAGCTTACCGGGTGACCGGCACCAGCACGAGGGTCTCCGCCGTACGGGGCGCGATCGTCACCTGGCCGGCGTCCGGCGGCACGACCACGGTCTCGACCCAACGCAGCAGTCCGCCGCCGTCCACGGTGCCGCTTGCGCCGCCGAAGCCCATCACGCGGGCCTCGCAGGCCACCTTGTCGACGCCGGCGTGCACATCGCAGCGTGCCAGCGCGTTGGCGGTGTAGTCCTGTCCCTCGAGCCTCAGCTCGCCGCGGCGCGCCGCGGCACGTGCATTGCGGGCTTCCTCGAGGGAGCTGGAGTGGGTGATGTCGGTATCGCGGCGCAGGATCGCGGACTTGTCCACCGAGGGCTCGACGCCCGTGCCGCCGGCGGGTGGCGCTGCGATGGCCCCGCCGAAGGTGAGGGTCGCGCAGCTGGCGATGGCCAGCAGGCCAGCCCGGATCGGGCTTGAGTGATGTCGCATGATGACCTCCTTACATGGGTATGAATGCAGTTTGATCGTCCGATCATCGTGCGCGACGTCGGTGCCGGTTCGCAACGCCCGTCGGATGGCCGGCGGGCTTCCCTGTAGGACCTTGCTTTCCCGCCAGCTGGGTTCCAGTCACACGCGCGATCCGATCTCACATGCGACAAATGCATCGGCTCGAGCAAGCGGCTGGGCAGGCTGCATCGTGGCAAGGTGTCCGTGCGTTGCGCGGCGGAGGTGTTGTTCGCGTGTTGCGTCGAGTGCTGCGCCATCGCGCGGCATCTTCCTGCGGGTCGCGAAGGCAGACCGGTCTACTGGCGCTCGGCGGGCTGCACTGCCGAAACCGCAATGCCGGCCGACTGCAGCCGCGCCAGCAGGTCATCGATCCGCAGGGGCTTGACGAGGGTCGCGTCCAGCCCGGCTTCGCCAGGGATCCGCGCGTGCGTGGCGCTCGTGAAGCTCGACAGCCCGGCGATGAACGCGTGGTGCAGCCCACTGCGGTGGCGCAGCATCCGCGCGGTGGCTTCGGCATCCATCCCCGGTCTGCTGATGTCCAGAAGAACGGCGTGCGGCCTGAACTTGCGTGCGGCGACCACGGCCACGTCGACGCTGGAGGCCATGTACACCTCGAAGCCGTGCCATTCGAGCAGCTGCGCCAGCAGGTCACGCCGCTCGCCGCTCGGGTCCACGATGAGCACGCCCGGCGCCCGGTTGCGCGAAGCCGGCGTGCGTCGCTGGTGCCGGGTCGACTTGCCGCCCATCAGCTGGCGCGATGGGGGAACTGACGGATGCCGTGCTGTATGGGTCTGGCGCATCGAATTCTCCGACTCCGCGGCTGGAGCCATGCGCGGTTGGAGCGCGGTTCGCGGACGCGGGTTCCGCAACTTTTTTCATCGGCACCCGCCATCGGCCCCGCAGCTCGCTGGCCGCCGCTAGGATCCAGGCGAGGCGCAGCGCACGGTTGCGCAGAAACAAAGGAGCAGGGCGGCCATGAGAATCCTCCTGGTCGAGGACGATCCCATGATCGGGCAGGCGCTGGTCGATGCGCTGCGTGACGCGGGCCATGCGACCGACTGGCTGCGCGACGGTGCCAGTGCCGACACGGCCCTGCGCACCGGGAGCTTCGACGCCGTGGTGCTGGACCTCGGGCTGCCGCAGCGCGATGGCTTGCAGGTGCTGCAGTCGCTGCGCGCGCGCGGTGACCGCGTGCCGGTGCTGGTCGCCACGGCGCGTGACGCGGTGGCCGATCGCATTGCCGGGCTGGATGCGGGCGCCGACGACTACCTGGTCAAGCCCTTCGAGACCGACGAACTGCTGGCGCGGCTGCGCGCCTTGATCCGCCGCAGTGCGGGCGCCGCGGGGCCGGCGTACGTGCATGGCCGCATCGCGCTCAATCCGGCCACGCGCGAGGCCAGCCTCGATGGCAGGCCGGTGCAGCTGTCCTCCCGCGAGTGGGCCGTGCTCGAACCCATGCTGCTGCGCCCGGGTGCAGTGTTCTCCCGCAGCCAGCTCGAGGAAAAGCTCTACGGCTGGCGCGAGGACATCAGCAGCAATGCGGTGGAGGTCTACATCCACGGGCTGCGCAAGAAGCTCGGCAGCGATGCCGTGCAGACGGTGCGCGGACTGGGCTACCTGGTGCCGCGCGAGAACGGTGGCGGCCGGTGAGGCAGGCGACCGGCCACTCGTTGCGCGGCCGCCTGCTGGGCCTGATGCTGGCGGCCATCGCCGTCACCTCGGCACTGCAGGCAGCCGGTGCGTGGCGCACGGCACTGCGCAACGCCGACGCGCTGTTCGACGCGCAGTTGCAGGTGGTGGCGCAATCACTGGAACACGTCGGCACGGCCCCCGGGGGCGGGCTGTCCGGCTTCGCGGTGCGGATCTTCGGCCCGGGCGGGGTGCTGCTGTTCGAGGCCGGACCGATGCGGCTGCCGCAACGGCCGGTGATCGGGTTTTCGGACGTGGTGCAGGACGGCGTGCACCTGCGCGTCTATACGCTGCAGACCGCCGATCGCACGGTGCAGGTGGCGCAGGACCTCGACGCCCGGCGCGCGCGGGCGCGGGCCATGGCTTGGAGCAGTGCGCTGCCGGTCATCGGACTGGGGCTGCTGCTGATGGCCGCTGTCTGGTTCGTGATCGACCGCTCGCTCGCCCCGGTGGAACGCATGCGCCGCCAGGTCGCGGCGCGTGAAGCCGATGACCTCTCGCCCTTGCCGGAAGACGGCCTGCCGCAGGAGGTGCGACCGCTGCTGCATGACTTGAACCTGCTGTTCGCGCGGGTGCGCGAGGCCATCGATGCGCGCCAGCAGTTCCTGAACCAGGCCGCGCACGAACTGCGCTCGCCGCTGGCGGCCCTGCGTCTGCAGGTGCAGGCGCTCAGGCGCCGTGCGCAGGGCTCCGAGCTGGCAACCCAGGCGCAGGTGCTGGAGGCTGGCGTGGCCCGCGCCGCCGCCCTCGTGTCGCAGCTGCTCGCGCTGGCCCGCGAGGAAGCGCTTCCGCCGGCAGGCGATGCCGTGGTGCCGCTGGAGCCCGCCTGCCGCGAGGTGATCGGCGACCTGCTGCCGCTGGCCCAGTCGCGGCGGATCGACCTGGGGCTGCAGCCCTCGCCGCCGCTGCACGTGCGCGGCGACGCGCCCTCGCTGCAAGTCCTGCTGCGCAACCTGCTGGACAACGCGATCAAGTACACGCCCGAAGGCGGCCGCGTGGACATCGGCTGGGAGGACCGGGGCGAGCGCACGACCATCACCGTCGAGGACAGCGGTCCCGGCATCGCGGCGGCCGACCGCGAGCGCCTGCTGGCGGCGTTCGAACGCGGGGCGGGGACGGCCGATGCGCCCGGCAGCGGCCTCGGGCTGGCCATCGCGTCGGCCGTGGTGCGCCGCCACGGGGGCGCGATGTCGCTGGGCGAATCGAGCCGCCTGGGGGGGCTGCGGGTCACGGTGTCGCTGCCATCGGCACCTTAAGAGAGGCCTAAGCGCGCGGGTGCACATTGCCGTCATCCAATCACTTTCGACACGAGGACAGACGATGACATCTCCTTTGCGCTCCCGTTTCCGTTCCGCTCCGCTGGTGCTGGCACTCGTGGCTGCCGGCGTGGCGGGTGGCGCCGGCGTCGAGCTGGCGCAGCGCTCGGCCCATGCGGCCCCGGTCGCCGCCGTGGCGACGGCCGCACCCACCCCGGCGGGCCTGCCCGACCTGGCCGGCATCGCCAAGGCGCACGGCGCCGCCGTGGTGAACATCACCGTGGAAGGTGGCGCGCACCCGCAGCAGGCGGGGCTGCCCGGCGCCGACGAACTGCCCGAGTTCTTCCGCCGCTTCCAGCCGCCTCAGGCGCAGGGCCGCGAGGCCCCGGTGCGGGGTGCGGGCTCCGGCTTCATCGTCGACGCCGGCGGCCTGGTGCTGACCAACGCCCACGTGGTGAAGAACGCCAAGGAGGTGACCGTCAAGCTCAACGACCGGCGCGAGTTCCCGGCCAAGGTGCTGGGCATCGACGAGCGCACCGACGTGGCCGTGCTGAAGATCGACGCGAAGGACCTGCCGGTGGTCAAGCTGGGCCGGGCCGCGAACCTGCAGGCCGGTGAATGGGTGATGGCCATCGGCTCGCCCTTCGGCTTCGAGAACACCGTCACCGCCGGCGTGGTGAGCGCCAAGTCGCGCAGCCTGCCCGATGGCAGCGGCGTGTCCTTCATCCAGACCGACGTGGCGGTGAACCCCGGCAACTCGGGCGGGCCGCTGTTCAACGCGCTCGGCGAGGTGGTGGGCATCAACTCGCAGATCTACAGCCGCTCGGGTGGCTACCAGGGCGTGTCCTTCGCCATCCCGATCGAGCTGGCCAAGCGCGTGTCCGACCAGATCGTCGCCACCGGCAAGGCCGAACACGTGAAGCTGGGCGTGGTGGTGCAGGAGGTCAACCAGGCCCTGGCCGATTCGTTCAAGCTGCCGCGCCCGGCCGGTGCGCTGGTGTCGCGGGTCGAGCCCGGCGGCGCGGGCGAGAAGGCGGGCCTGAAGGCCGGCGACGTGATCCAGTCCGCCGACGGGCAGGCCATCGTCGCCTCCGGCGACCTGCCGGCCTACCTGGGTCAGCTGACCCCCGGCAAGGCGGTGAAGCTGCAGGTCTGGCGCGACGGCAAGGCGCAGGAGCTGACGGCCAAGCTGGGCACCGCGGACGCCGAGACGGTGGCCAAGGCCGACGGCGATGCGGCGCCTGCCGAGGGTGGGCGCCTGGGCCTGGCGCTGCGCCCTGGCGACAACGGGCTGGTGGTGGAGCAGGCCAGCGGACCGGCCGCCAAAGCCGGTTTGCGCGCCGGCGACGTGGTGCTGTCGATCAACGGCCAGCCGGCCAGGACGGTCGACGCGGCACGCGCGGCGGTGCAGGGCGGCGGCAAGTCGGTGGCGCTGTTGATCCAGCGCGGTGACGCGCGGCTGTTCGTGCCGGTTCAGGTGGGCTGACCCGCAATCCCATCCCATGAACGAGGGGGCGCTCCAATCGGAGCGCCCCCTCGTTGCTGCAAGGGTCGGGTCGGATACCGGCGATGCGCTTGGAGCCGTGACTTGATGGAAGTCAATGCGCAAGGCCGGCGGGGCTCGTAGGCTCGACGTACGGCCGCAGGTTCGCCACGGCGCATCAACGACAGGAGTTCATGATGATGTGGGATTTTTGGGAAGGTGGAGCCGGCATGGCCTGGTTCGGGCTGGCTCACGTGTTGTGGTGGGTGCTGCTCGTGGCAGGGGTCGTGGCGCTCGTGCGCTTGCTATGGCCCTCGACGCGGGGCAAGGACCGCGCGGACGAGATCCTGCGCGAGCGATTCGCGCGCGGCGAGATCGACCAGGGCGAGTTCGAGCAGCGCATGCGCAGCTTGAACCGGTAGAGCCCGGCTGTGTGCCGGCACCTCGAAGCGTTGCCGCTTCGATGGAGAGCTATTGCGCCTTCGCCGAGATCGCCTGTGCCATGCGCGCCCGTTCTTCGGCCGTCGGAAAGGCAGACGCATCGATGTTCTCCGGAGCCGGCCCGCCAGGGCCCACGGTCCCGGCCGTCGGATCGAAGCGGCCGTCCGCGTCGAACTGCACCCACCCGTACCACTCGTTGACCAGCGGCCCCGGTTGGTCGCCGTCCATGCGCAGGTACCAGTCGGCCGCGCGAAAGCGCTGGCCGGCCAGCGCGGGGCTGGTGGCCTCGCCGCGCGCCAGGGCCACGTACAGCGGGTGCGGCAGCGGATGGACCTCGCCCGTGTCGTCCAGCAGGAACACGAAGGACGCGTGGCCGTCGCGGGCCGGCCCGGCGCAGCAGCTGCCTTCGGTGCCGGGTGCCACGGTATAGACCGGCGCGAAGCCGCCGCCCGGTGTGCGGAAGTTGGTGGTCTGGCCCTGGTACATGCGTGCCGCCGTCCACTGCACCTGCCCCTGGTAGGCGTACTGGCGCAGGTCGAACTTCATCGGCGCCTGCGGACCGGCGGCCGTGGGGCGGGTGCCCGGCGGCACCAGGCGCTGGGCGATGTAGCCGCCCGCGGCGATCTCCTGCCACACGCGCCGCGTGAGCTTGTCGCCCCGGTAGGCCGCGCGGCTGCCAAAGCCGGCGAAGGGTTTGAAGAACAGGTCGCGCCGGCACGACCACATCTCGTCGGCGTTCGCGGGCGTGACCTCCCAGGTGCGCGGGATCGCCCCGCGCAGCACCTCGCGTATCTCGTGCGGCACGCCCAGCCGCTCCAGCGCGGCGGGATCGGACAGCGTGACCAGCCGCCGCTTGTCCGCGAACAGCGCATGCGCCTGCGGATGGGGCGTGAGCACCGCCGCGTCCTGCAGCCAGGCCTGCGCCAGTGCGGCGGAGGAGGGCGCTTCCAGGTAGAAATCGGTGAGCCGGTTGTAGACCAGGTCCACCACCTCGCCGCCGCAGCGCAAGGCGCCGCCGTCCATCGACAGGTGCGACGGATCCGCGATCAGGGCGCGGATGCCGTGCTGCTCGAACAGGCGCTGGAACAGCAGGAACTCCGGGTACAGGTACTGCGCCTCGGGCTCGTGGTCCACGATGGCGGTGGTACGCAGCGGCTGCTCGCCGCGGGCCAGGCGCCATTCGGTGCGGAACATCGCGACGACCTGTTCCTCGAAGGCCGCGGCGCGGTCGGCGTCGGGCTGCAGCCGCTCGATGGAGGGGCAGCACGCGTGCTGCGCCCGTGCCAGCAGCGTGTTGACCAGCGCGCCGCCCGCGTTGGTGTTGATCTCGATCAGCCCCAGGTGCAAGCCGTGGGCGTGGAAGTCGTAGCCGAAGAAGACGCCGCGCGTCCCCTGCGAGTGGGCGGCGATGGACGGCGCGGCGCGCAGGGCCTCGGCACGCCAGGCGGGCAGGGCGGCCACTTGCTCGATGGCATGGACGACCCGCGCCATGCGGTCGCCCTGGGACAGCGTGATGAACACCGGCCAGCGGGCGAAGGCGTTGGCCCAGGCGGTGGACACGTCCGCCACCGGCGATGCGGGGGACAGTTCCTGCTCGATGGCGGCCGCGAGAGCCTGCGCGTCAAGCGTGGTGCAGAAACAGGCCTCGCCGGCGTGGCCGCAGGCGGAAGCGGGGGGGTGGGCGGGGCAGGCGGCGGTGCTGGGGGAGAGGGTCACGGGCGTCTCTTGGCAGGATGGCGGTCGTCGATGCTAAGGCCGGCTCCTGGCGCCGGGATCCCAAGTCGTCGTACATCCGTCCATAATCGCCGCATGACCACCCTGGCTCCCCCCCCGGCCCGCCGATCCCGCTCCCTCACCACCGACTTGGTGCAGTCGCTGGGCGACCGCATCCGGGATGGCCGCCTGCCGCCCGGCGAGAAGCTGCCGCGCGAGGCCGACCTGATGGAGGAATTCGGCGTCAGCCGCACCGTGGTGCGCGAGGCCATCTCCCGGCTGCAGGCGGCCGGCATGGTGGAGACGCGCCACGGCATCGGCACCTACGTGCTGGGCTTCGGCGACGCGAGTGCCTTCCGCATCTCGCCCAGCCAGCTGGAGACGCTGCAGGACGTGATCGCGGTGCTCGAGCTGCGCATCGCCGTCGAAACCGAAGCGGCCGCTCTGGCGGCGCAGCGCCGCAGCGAGGAGAACCTGCGTGCCCTGAGGGCGGCGCTCGATGCGTTCGCCGGCGCGGTGGAGGCCTGGCGCGACGCCGTGGGGCCCGACTTCCAGTTCCACCTGGAGATCGCGCGCGCCACCCAGAACCCCCGCTTCGCCGACCTCATGTCCACCCTGGGCGGCATGATGATCCCGCGCGCGCGGCTCGACTCCGACGTGCCCATCACGGCCGAGCGGCGTGACTACCTGCGCCACGTCAACGGCGAGCACGAGAGCATCTACGACGCCATCCGCCGCCAGGATGCCGAGGCCGCGCGGGCGGCCATGCGCACCCACCTGTCCAACAGCCGCGAGCGGCGCCGGCGCGCCACCGTCACCCCCAGAAGCTGAGCGCCGGGCTTTTCCGCACCGCCGCGCTTGTCACGCACGAATCATGTTGTACGATGTCGTACCCGTTCACCGAAACCCACCCCACCATGTCTCCTCAAGAGCTCAAGCAATCGCTGTCCTCCGGGCTGCTGTCCTTCCCCCTCACGGACTTCGACGCGCAGCTGCGCTTCGACCCCATGGGCTACACCCGCCGGCTGGAGTGGCTCATGCCCTATGGCGCCACGGTGCTGTTCGCGGCGGGTGGCACGGGTGAGTTCTTCTCGCTGGAGCCGGGTGAGTACGCGCAGGTGATGCGCACCGCCGCCGAGACCTGCCGCGGCCAGGTGCCCATCGTGGGCGGCGCCGGTGGCGGCACCACCCTGGCCATCACCTACGCCCAGGAGGCCGAGCGCAGCGGTGCGCAGGGCGTGCTGCTGCTGCCGCACTACCTGACCGAGGCCACGCAGGAAGGCCTGGTCGCCCACGTCGAGGCCGTGTGCAAGAGCGTGAAGATCGGCGTGATCGTCTACAACCGCGGCGCCTGCAAGCTCAACGCGACGTCGCTGGAGATGCTGGCCGAGCGCTGCCCCAACCTCATCGGCTTCAAGGACGGCCTGGGCGATGTCGAGCGCATCGTGCAGATCCGCCAGCGCCTGGGCGAGCGCTTCGTCTACATCGGCGGCATGCCCACCCACGAGGTCTATGCCAATGCCTACCGCGCGCTGGGCGTGCCCACGTATTCGTCGGCGGTCTTCAACTTCATCCCGAAGACGGCCATCGAGTTCTACAACGCCTATGCCGCCGGCGACCAGGCCACCGTGTCGCGCCTGATCGACCAGTTCTTCCTGCCCTACCTCGAGATCCGCAACAAGGGCGAGGGCTACGCCGTGAGCATCGTCAAGGCCGGCGCCACGCTGGCGGGCTATTCGGCGGGGCCGGTGCGCCCGCCGTTGTCCGACCTCAGGCCGCAGGAAGTCGAGCAGCTCCAGGCGCTGATGCAGCGCCTGGGCCCGCAATGAGTTTCATCACCAGCACGGAGACATCCCTCATGAAGAAAGCCCTCACGGCCCTCGTCCTGGCCGCCTCCACCGGCCTGAGCTTCGCGTTCCCGACCAAGCCCGTCGTGCTGGTCGTGCCGTTCCCGCCCGGCGGCTCCACCGACCTGATCGCCCGCAACCTGCAACCGCGCCTGCAGGAGCGCCTGGGCGGCACCGTGGTGGTGGAAAACCGTGCCGGCGCCACCGGCACCATCGGCGCCGGCCAGGTCGCGCGCGCGCCGGCCGACGGCCACACGCTGCTGGTCACGTCGCTCGGGCCGCTGGTGATCGCGCCGCACCTGATGAAGGCGCCCTACGACGCGCTGAAGGACCTGGACACGCTCACCGTCGCCGTGCAGGCGCCCAACGTGCTGGTCGTGCCCGCCGCCTCGCCGCACAAGACGCTGGCCGACGTGATCGCGCACCTCAAGGCCAACCCCAACAAGATGAGCTTCGCCTCGTCGGGCAGCGGCAGCAGCGACCACCTCACGGCCGAACTGTTCTGGCAGCAGACCGGCACCACCGGCGTGCACGTGCCCTACAAGGGCGGCGGCCCGGTGATGAGCGACCTGCTGGGCAACCAGGTGGAATCGTCCTTCATGAACATCAACACCGCCATGCCGCAGATCCAGTCCGGCAAGCTGCGCGCGCTGGCCATCACCAGCGCCAGGCGTTCGCCGCTGCTGCCGAACGTGCCCACGCTGGAGGAGAACGGCATCAAGGAAGCCAACGTGTACTCGTGGCAGGCGATCGTCGGTCCCAAGGGGCTGCCGGCGGACGTGAAGGCCAAGCTGCACTCGGCCGTCGTCGCCAGCCTGAACGATCCGCAGGTCAAGTCCAAGCTGCTCGACCTGGGTTTCGAGATGGTGCTGAACACGCCCGAGCAGTTCGCCGCCTTTCAGGCCGCGGAGTACGCCCGCTGGCAGAAGCTGATCTCCAGCCGCAACATCACCGCCAACTGACCGGGGCGTGAACGCCTTCCGCTGACCCCACTTCTGGAACCTGAGATGTCCGCATCGTCATTGCCTCGCATCACCGGCCTGCGGGTCATTCCCGTGGCCGGCCGCGACGGCATGCTGCTGAACCTGTCGGGCGCGCACGCGCCCTTTTTCACCCGCAACATCGTGATCGCCACCGACAGTGCCGGGCGCACCGGCGTCGGCGAGGTGCCCGGCGGCGAGAAGATCCGCCAGACCCTGGAAGACGCGCGGGCGGTGGTCGAAGGGCGGGGCCTGGGCGAGCTGCAGGCCATCCTGAACGACATGCGCGCCCGCTTCGCCGATCGCGATGCGGGCGGCCGTGGCCTGCAGACCTTCGACCTGCGCACCACCATCCATGCGGTGACTGCCGTGGAGTCGGCCCTGCTCGACCTGCAGGGCCAGCACCTGGGCGTGCCGGTGGCGGCGCTGCTCGGTGAAGGCCAGCAGCGCGATGCGGTGCAGATGCTGGGCTACCTGTTTTTCGTGGGCGACCGGCGCAAGACCGACCTGCCCTATGCCAGCGAACCCGATGCGCCAGACGACTGGCTGCGCCTGCGGCATGAACCGGCGCTCACGCCCGAAGCCGTGGTGCGCCTGGCCGAAGCCGCGCAGGCGCGCTACGGCTTCCAGGACTTCAAGCTCAAGGGCGGCGTGCTGCGCGGCGAGCAGGAAGTGGAGGCGATCCGCGCGCTGCACGAACGCTTTCCGCAGGCGCGGGTCACGCTCGATCCCAACGGCGGCTGGCTGCTGGAGGACGCGATCCGTCTGCTGCGCGACCTGCGCGGCGTGCTGGCCTATGCCGAAGACCCCTGCGGCGCCGAGGAAGGCTTCTCGGGCCGCGAGGTGATGGCCGAGTTCCGCCGCGCCACCGGCCTGCCCACCGCGACCAATATGGTGGCCACCGACTGGCGCCAGATGGTGCATGCGCTGTCGCTGCAGGCGGTGGACATCCCGCTGGCCGATCCGCACTTCTGGACGATGGCCGGCTCGGTGCGGGTGGCCCAGACCTGCCGCGACTGGGGCCTGACCTGGGGCTCGCATTCCAACAACCACTTCGACGTGTCGCTGGCCATGTTCACCCACGTCGGCGCCGCGGCGCCGGGCCAGGTCACCGCCATCGACACCCACTGGATCTGGCAGGACGGCCAGCGCCTCACCCGCGAGCCGCTGGCCATCGACGGCGGCTACGTGCAGGTGCCGAAGAAACCGGGACTGGGCGTGGAGCTGGACATGGCCGAAGTCGAGAAGGCGCACGCCCTGTACCTGCAGCACGGCCTGGGCGCGCGTGACGACGCGGTCGCCATGCAGTACCTGGTCCCCGGCTGGACCTTCGATCCCAAGCGCCCGTGCCTGGTGAGATGACCCCCCCCCGAAGCGCCTTCGGCGCCTCCCCCCCAGGGGGGCGCAACCAGCGGCCCGGCAAAGCCGGTTCCGCGGTTGCCGCTGGGAGGGCCGGCCGCTTCGCGGCGGCTCGAGATGCCCGCCTCGGCGGCCCGCGCGCCGGCCGCTTCGCGGCGGCTCGAGATGCCCGTCTCGGCGGCCCGCGCGCCGGCCGCTTCGCGGCGGCTCGAAATGCCCGTCTCGGCGGCCCGCGCGCCGGCCGCTTCGCGGCGGCTCGAGATGCCCGCCTCGGCGGCCCGCGCATCGTGGACCACTGAAATGAAAGGCCAGCCCACATGAACTTCACCGACAGCACCGCGGCCGACGTCGACGCCGCAGCCCGTGCCGCGCACGCGGCCTTCGCCACCTACGGCTCGTCGCCGGCTGCCACACGCGCGGCCTTGCTGCGCAGCCTGGCCGACGCGCTTCAGGCCCGGCGCGAATCGTTGGTGAAGCTGGCCGACGAGGAGACCCACCTGGGCACCGCGCGCCTCGACGGCGAGCTGGATCGCACCGCCTTCCAGCTGCGTGGCTTCGCCAACCAGGTGGAGCAGGGCGCCGCCTTCGTCTTCACCGACGACCCGGCCGTTCCCGGGGCGCCGCCCGCCGGCCACCCCCACCTGATGCGGGTGCGGGTGCCGCTGGGGCCGGTGGCGATGTTCAGCGCCAGCAACTTTCCCTTCGCCTTCTCGGTCCTGGGCGGCGACACGGCCTCGGCACTCGCGGCGGGCTGCCCGGTGGTGGTCAAGGCCCACCGTGGGCACCGCGCGCTCTCGCATGCCGTGGCCGAACTCGCGCGCCAGGTGGTGAAGGCGCTGGGCCTGCCGGCCGGCGTGTTCGACCTGGTCGACGGCCGGGGCTCCGAAGTCGGCGTTCGCCTGGTGCAGCACCCGCTGATCCAGGCCGCGGCCTTCACCGGCTCGGTACGCGGTGGCCTGGCGCTGCAGCAGGCCGCCCAGTCGCGGCCTCGCCCGATTCCCTTCTTCGGCGAGCTCGGCTCGGTCAATCCCTTCGTGGTGCTGCCGCCGGCGCTGGGGCAGGGCGCCGGGCTGGCGCAGGGGCTGGCCGTGTCCATCACCACCGGGTGCGGCCAGTTCTGCACCAGCCCGGGCGTGATCGTGGTGCCGACCGGTGCAGCCGGCGACGCGTTCGTGGAGCAGCTGGCGCAGGCCCTGCACGCCGCCCGGCCGCACGCCATGCTCACGACGCAGATGCGCGAGGGCTTCGAGGCCGGGCGTGCCGCCTGGGCCGCGCATCCGCGCCTGCAGGCGCTCGTTGCCGAGGCATCGGCACCGGACGAGCCGCCGCGCGCCTTCCTGGCGCAGGTCGACGCCGCCGGCTTCGTCGCCGACCCTGCGCTGCACGAGGAAGTGTTCGGCCCAGCGGCGCTGGTCGTGCGGTCCGAGGGCGTGCCACAGGTGGTCGAGGTGCTCGAAGCCATCGGCGGCTCGCTCACCGTGACGCTGCTCGGTGCCGAGCAGGCGACCGACGAGACCCTGCGCCTGGTGCGCGCCGCCACGCAGGTGGCCGGGCGGGTGCTGTTCAAGGGCGTGCCCACCGGCGTGGCGGTGACGGCCGGCCAGCAGCATGGCGGACCCTTCCCCTCGTCCACGCAGCCGGCCACCACCTCGGTGGGCTGGGCCGCGATGGACCGCTTCCTGCGCCCGGTGGCGCTGCAGGATGCACCGGCCTGGCTGGTGGCGCGGCAAGGGCAGCCCTGCTGAGGGCCTGAACCCATGACCCGTCCCCGCGTACTCCACGCCGCGCCGCTGACGCCCTGGCTCGACGCGCAGCTGGCGCAGGCCTACGAGCTCACGCACCTGCCGCCGGCGGGCGCCGCGCGCGCCGCCTTCGTCGCCGCGCAGGGCGGCGAATTCGACGCGGTCGCCACCTCGGCCTCGCGCGGCATCGCCAACGAGCTGATCGATGCCATGCCCCGGCTGCGCGTCATCTCCAGCTTCGGGGTCGGCCTGGATCGCATCGACACGGCGCACGCGGCGCGGCGCGGCATCGCGGTGGGCTACACGCCCGAGCTGCTGAACGACTGCGTCGCCGACGCGGCCTGGGGCCTCTTGATGGACGTGGCGCGCGGCTTCAGCGCGGCCGACCGCTTCGTGCGCCTCGGCCGCTGGGGCGAAGGTGCGTTCCCCCTGGGCACCCGCGTCAGCGGCAAGCGACTGGGCATCGTCGGGCTGGGCCGCATCGGCCGGGTGGTCGCCGGCCGCGCGCAGGGCTTCGACATGGAGATCCGCTATCACAACCGGAGCCGCGTGGCCGACGTGCCCTACGGCTATGCCGAAACGCTGCTGGAGCTGGCGCGCTGGGCGGACTTCCTCATCGTGGTCAGCGCTGGTGGCGCCGACACCCGGCACCTGGTCGATGCCGAGGTGCTCGACGCGCTGGGTCCGCGCGGCTTCCTGGTGAACGTCTCGCGTGGCAGCGTGGTCGACGAAGCCGCCCTGGTGCGCGCGCTGCAGCAGCGCACGATCGCCGGCGCCGGGCTCGACGTCTACGAGAACGAGCCCCGGGTGCCGCCCGCGCTCATGGCGCTGGACAACGTGGTGCTGCTGCCGCACATCGCCAGCGGCACCCAGGAAACGCGACAGGCGATGGCCGAGCTGGTGCTGGCCAACCTGCAGTCCTTCTTCGCGACGGGCCAGGTGCGCGTCGCGGCCCCGCACGCCTGAATTCCATGAACCATCAACCCGCCGGCCGCGGCCGGCCATCCTGGAGACACACGAGCATGAACAAGAGGAAATTCGTCAGCCTGCTGGCCGCGGGCGCCTGCGCGGTTGCCGCGCCCGCCGCCTTCGCCCAAGGGGCCGCCTGGCCCTCCAAGCCGGTCAAGATCGTCGTGCCGTTCCCCGCCGGCGGCACCTCGGACGTGCTCGCGCGCATCCTCGGCCAGAAAATGTCCGAGACCTGGGGCCAGCCCATCGTGGTGGAAAACCGGCCCGGCGCCAGCGGCAACCTGGGCGCCGACCAGGTCGCCAAGTCGCCGGCGGACGGCTACACGCTGGTGCTGATGGACGTGGGCAACCTCGCCATCGCCCCGGCGCTGTACAAGCTGCCGTTCAACGTGCAGAACGACTTTGCGCCGGTGGCGATGGTGGGCTACTCCCCGCACCTGCTGGTGACCAGCAGCAACGTGCCGGCCAACACCACGGCCGAACTGATCGCCTGGGCCAAGGCGAACAAGGGCAAGGTCAACTTCGCGGCCGCCGCCGGCATGGGCAGCGCCACGCACCTGGCGGGCGTGGTGTTCGCCCAGCGCGCGGGCATCGACTGGGGCTACGTGCCCTACAAGGGCGGCGCCCAGGCCATGACCGACCTGGTAGGCGGCCAGATCGACGTGACCTTCAATGGCATGGTGGCTACCTACCCGCACGTGAAGTCCGGCAAGATCAAGCTGATCGCGGTGTCCAGCCCCAAGCGCAACGCACAGGTGCCCAACGCGCCCACGGTGGCCGAGACGCTGCCGGGCTTCCTCACCGGCAGCTGGCAGGGCCTGTTGGCGCCGGCCGGCACGCCCAAGGCGGTGGTCGACAAGATCCACGCCGAAGTCCTGCGCATCACCGCGCTGCCGGACGTGCGCGAGCGCCTGACCACGTTGGGCGCCGAGCCGTCCGCCATGAGCCCGGCCGACTTCGGCAACTGGCTCAAGGCCGAGGTGCCGGCCATGGCCAAGGTGGTCAAGGACAACAGGATCACCATCGAGTAAGCAGGCACCGCCATGACCGCCAGCGCCTCGTCCCCCCTGTACATCCGCATGCACGAAGCGGACAACGTCGCCATCGTGGTCAACGAAGGCGGCCTGCCGGCCGGGGCTCAATTCCCCTGCGGCCTGCGCCTGCGCGAACGCGTGCCGCAGGGCCACAAGGTGGCGCTGGTCGATCTGCCCGACGGCGCCGAGGTGCGCCGCTACAACGTGCCCATCGGCCGCGCCACGCGCGTGCTGCCCGCGGGCAGCTGGGTGCACGAACGCGTGCTGGAGATGCCACCCGCGAGGTCGCTGGAGGGCCTCCCCATCGCGACCGTGCGCCCGCAGCCCGCGCCGCCCCTGGAGGGCTACACCTTCGAGGGCTACCGCAACGCCGACGGCTCGGTGGGCACGCGCAACATCCTGGCCATCACCCAGACCGTGCAGTGCGTCGCCGGGGTGGTGGAGTTCGCCGTCAAGCGCATCAAGGGCGAGCTGCTGCCCCGCTACCCGGGCGTGGACGACGTGGTGGCGCTGGAGCACGGCTACGGCTGCGGCGTGGCCATCGACGCGCCCGATGCGGTGATCCCCATCCGCACGCTGCGCAACCTGGCCCGCAACCCCAACTTCGGCGGCGAGGTGATGGTGGTGAGCCTGGGCTGCGAGAAGCTGCAGCCCGAGCGCCTGCTGCCACCGGGCAGCATCCCCATCAGCGACGAGCGCGAGCCGGCGCTCGACGTGGTGGTGCTGCAGGACGAGGCGCACGTGGGCTTCATGTCCATGGTCGACGACATCGTCACCCGCGCCCGCGCGCACCTGGAGCGGCTGCAGGCTCGCCGGCGTGAAACGGTGCCGGCCAGCGAGCTGGTGGTGGGCGTGCAGTGCGGCGGCAGCGATGCTTTCTCGGGCGTGACGGCGAACCCCGCCGTGGGCTTCTGCACCGACCTGCTGGTGCGCGCCGGCGCCACCGTGATGTTCTCGGAAGTGACCGAGGTGCGCGACGGCATCGACCAGCTCACCTCGCGCGCCATCAACGCCGAGGTCGCGCAGGCGATGGTGCGCGAGATGGCCTGGTTCGACGCCTACCTGCAGCGCGGGCAGGTCGATCGCAGCGCCAACACCACCCCGGGCAACAAGAAGGGGGGCCTGTCGAACATCGTCGAGAAGGCGATGGGATCGATCGTGAAGTCGGGCTCGTCACCCATTTCTGGCGTGCTGTCGCCGGGCGAGAAGCTCACGCAGCGCGGCCTGGTCTACGCGGCCACGCCGGCCAGCGATTTCATCTGCGGCACCCTTCAGCTGGCCGCGGGCATGAACGTGCACATCTTCACCACGGGCCGCGGCACGCCCTATGGGCTGGCGGCCTGCCCGGTGGTCAAGGTCGCCACGCGGACCGAACTGGCCCGGCGCTGGCACGACCTGATGGACCTCAACGCCGGCCGCATCGCCGACGGCGAGGCCAGCATCGAGGAGATGGGGTGGGAGATGTTCCGCTTCGTGCTCGATGTCGCCAGCGGGCGCAAGACCTGGGCCGAGCACTGGCGCATCCACAACTCGCTGGTGCTGTTCAACCCGGCACCGGTGACTTGAAAGCACGGCGCGGCGCCTGATCCGCGCGGGGCGCTCAGGCCTTGACTTCCGTGTCGGGCGGCGTCCGGTCCAGCAGCCACTTGCCCGTGAAGATGACCAGCGCTGCGCCGACGACCGGCGCGACCTGGTGCACCGCGTGGTGCGCGTCGACCCAGCGGGTCACCGACGGGTCGGCCACGGCCATCTCGCCCGCCACCCACCCCAGCAGGCCGGCGCCCAGCGTGATGATCAGCGGGAAGCGGTCCATGAGCTTCAGGATCAGCGAGCTGCCGTAGATGATGAGCGGAATGCTCACCGCCAGGCCGACCACCAGCAGGACCACGTTGCCCTTGGCCGCGGCGGCGACGCCGATGACGTTGTCCAGGCTCATCACCAGGTCGGCCACGATGATGGTCTTGATCGCGGCGGCCAGGCCCGAATGGCCTTCCAGTTCCTCGTCGCCGTCGTCCCCCTTCAGCAAGCCGACGCCGATCCACAGCAGCAGGGCGGCGCCGGCAAGCTTCAGGTAGGGCAGTGACAGCAGGTAAACGGCGAAGAACGTGAGCACGATCCGCAGCCCGATGGCGCCGACGCTGCCGAACAGGATGGCCTTTTTCTGCTGCTGCGGGGGCAGGGCCCGGCAGGCCAGTGCGATCACGACCGCGTTGTCACCGGACAGCACGATGTTGATCAGGATGATCTGGGCCAGGGCGACCCAGAACTCGGGCATGGTGAAAGCGGACATCTGTTCTCCTGTGGGGGGGGGGCGCGCGATGCGTCGACGACGGCTGGACGCAGGGAGCGTGGCGCAGCCCGCTTTCGCCACCATGTCGGCCAGCTTTCGGCCACCTTTCAGGAACTCAGGTCGCGCGCACCCTGATGGCTGGAAACCAGACGCTGAAGCGGTTGCCCACGCCGTCGCTGTCCTCCTCCAGCGTGATGCGGGCACCATGCAGCGTGGCGATTTCGCTGACGATGGCCAGGCCCAGGCCACTGCCTTCGGTGTTGGCGCCCAGCAGGCGGTGGAAGCGTTCGAAGATCCGCGTGCGCTCCTCGGGCGGGATGTGGGGTCCGTCGTCGTGCACCGACAGGCGCACTTGCTCGCCACCGTCCTGGCCGACCGAGACGGTGACCCGGCCGCCTTCCCGGCTGTAGCGCACGGCGTTGTCGATGAGGTTGTCCAGCAGCTCGCGCAGCCGTTCGGCGTCGGCCTCGACCAGCAGCGGCCGCTGCGCGCCTTCGAAGCCCAGGTCGATGTCGCGGCGCAGGGCCTGCGGGGCCCACTCCATGCTCACTTCCAGCGCCAGCGCGCCCAGGTCCAGCGGCTGCAGGCGCAGCCGCTCCAGGGCGCCGGGCTCGTTGCGCGCCAGCGCCAGCAGTTGGCCGACCAGTCGTGACAGGCGCTCGACGCCGGTGTAGAGCTGGGCCATCGTGGGCGCCAGGCGCTGCGGATCGCTCTCGCGCAGGGCCAGCTCGATCTGGGCCTTCAGGCCGCTCACGGGGGTCTTCAGTTGGTGAGCCGCGTCGGCGATGAACCGGTTCTGCATGTCCAGCGCGTGGCCCAGGCGCTCCATCAGCTGGTTCACCTCGTCCAGCAGCGGGCGCACCTCGGCCGGCGCCTCCTGCAGGGCGAGCGGACGCAAGTCGCGGTGCGAGCGGCTGGCCAGGGCCTGGCGCAACTGCCGCAGCGGCAGCAAGCCGCGCTCGACCCCGAAGTACACGACGGCCAGCACCAGCACCAGCAGCAACAGCTGGGGCACCAGCACATGGGCCACGATCTCGCGTGCCACGGCCGTGCGCTGGTGCAGCGTCTCGGCCACCTGCACCAGCACCGGGTCGCCTTGGTCGGCGCCGTCCGGGACGAACCAGGCGGACACCACCCGCACGGGCTCGTCCTGCAGCCGCTGCCGGTGGAAGGTCACCGCGCCCGGGCGGACGGCCAGCGCGGCCGGCGCGTCGAGCTCGGCATCACCGGCCAGGGGATCGCCCGAGCGGGTGCGGACGCGAAAGAAGACCTGGTCCTCGGGGTGCACCAGCAGCAGGCGCTCGGCCGCATCGGTGAGCTCCAGCCGCGCGCCGCCGGGGCCGGCCCGCAGGTGCAGGGCCAGTTCACGGGCGATCTCGTGCAGGGCGCGGTCATGCGCCAGGTCGGCCGCGCGCAACGCGGTCCACCAGCTCACACCGAAGTCCAGCAGCAGCAGGCCCAGCAGCGGGGCCAGCAGCCAGCGCAGCAGCCGGTGGCGCAGGCTGGGCTCAGCCCTGGCCATGGCGGCTCGCGCGTTCGATGAGGTAGCCCATGCCGCGCACGGTGCGGATCTCGCAGCCGGCCGCCTCCAGCTTCTTGCGCACGCGGTGGATGTAGACCTCGACGGCGTTGGGCGCGACATCATCGTCCCAGCCGTAGAGGTGGTTCATGAGTTGCTCCTTGCTGACCACCCGGCCTTCGCGCATGAGCAGCAGCTCCAGCACCGCGAACTCGCGCGCCGACAGCTCGATTGGCTGCTCACCGTGGAAGACACGACGAGCCGTGGCGTCCAGCCGCAGCTGCCCGTGCGACATGACCGGCGCCTGGCCGGCGCCCCGCCGCAGCAGGGCCCGCACGCGGGCTTCGAGTTCCGGCAGGTCGAAGGGCTTGGCCAGGTAGTCGTCGGCCCCCATGTCGAGTCCGCGCACGCGATCACCGAGGGCGTCCAGGGCAGTGAGCATGAGGACGGGCACCCGCGAGTGCCGCGCGCGCAGCCGCCTGAGCACTTCGAGGCCGCTGAGGCCGGGCAGGCCGATGTCGAGGATGGCGAGGTCGTAGGTGTCCATCGCCAGGGCGGCGTCGGCCTGGGTGCCGGAGGAGGCGACGTCCACCGCATAGGTGGACTGCACCAGCGCCCGCGACAGGGCGTCCGCGAGCAGCTTGTCGTCTTCGGCCAGCAGGATGCGCACGGGTGCGATCCTAGCTTGCCCCCCACGGCAGCCGTCGTATCGCGCCCGCGGCCGCGGCGCTCCGTGGCGGGACCCGCTGCCGGGCGCACCAGGCAACCGGGACACGCCGGCTACATTCCCGGCGTCATGGCCGGCGATTCCCGCCGGGCCCAGCCAGGGGAACTCATGGATCTGCGCCAGCTTCGCTATCTCATCGCCATCGTCGAGGCGGGCAGCGTCACCGACGCCTCCCGCCGCCTGCACGTGGCCCAGCCCGCCCTGAGCCAGCGCATCGCCTCGCTCGAAGAGGAGCTGGGCCTGCAGTTGCTGGTGCGCACCCGCCAGGGCGTCTCGCCCACGGCCGCGGGGCAGGAGCTGTACGCCCGCGCCAAGATCATCGTCAAGCAGGTGGCGGCGGCGGCCGCGGCGACGCGGGAGAAGGCCGGCCACGTGGGCGGCCGCGTCGGCATCGGGCTGCTGCGCAGCATGGCGCCGTACCTCGCGACCGCGCTGTTCCGCCGCCTGCGCGCCGAAGCGCCGGGCATCGTGCCGGAGATCGTGGTGGGCTACTCGGACGAACTGGTGCAGGCGATCGACGATGCCCGGCTCGACATCGCCTTGCGGGTGCTGCCCGTCGGCGCCAAGCCGGCGCTGCCGGTGCTGCTGGACGAGCCGCTGTGCGTGGTCGGGCCGCCGGCCTTGCTGGCGGGCATGCCGCCCCAGCTGGAGCTGTCGGACCTGGCCGCCTTGCCCTTGCTGGTGTCGCCCACGCAGCCCATCCACCAGGTGCTGCAGCGCACGGCGCGTGAGCGGGGGCTGTCGTTCCAGGTCGTGGGCAGCGTGGAGTCGTCCACCGCCGCCGCGCAGTTGTGCGCCGAAGGCTACGGCGCGTTCGTGACCCCTAAGGCCGCGGCCCAGTTCGTCGTGAACGCCAGCGGCGGCCGGCTGGACCAGCGCATCGTGACCGGCTTCGATCGGCAGGTGGGCCTGTATGCCAACCCCGAGGTCGCGCGTTCGGCCTCGGTGGAGACCTGCGAGCGCATCCTGCTGGAGGTGTTGCGGGAGCGCGCCCGGGAGTTGCTCTAGGGCCGGCTCAATCGAACTGGATCTTGGCGTCGGCAACGACCCGTTGCCAGCGCTGGGCCTCTTGCGCGACGAAGGCGGCAAAGGCCTCCGGGCGGCTCGGCGCCGCCGTGGCCCCGGTGGTGTCCAGCCGCGCCTGCACGGCGGGCGACTCGAGGGCGGCCGCCACCGCGGCCTGCATCTTGTTCACGATCGCCGGGGGCAGCCCGGCGGGCCCGACCAGGCCCACCCAGCCGCGCAGGTCGATCTGCGGGAAGCCGGCCTCGGCCAGGGTGGGCACCTCGGGCATGCTGCGCAAGCGCTTGTCCGAGGACACGGCGATCGCCCTCACGCGGGAACCCTGGAGCAGCTGGCGGGCGACGGCCGAAGCCACCAGCGCCATCTCGATCTGGCCGCCCGCCACGTCGGTGCCGGCCGCCGCGGCGCCCTTGTACGGGATGTGCGTCACCTTGCCGCCGATCTCGCGCAGCAGCAGCTCCATGCCCAGGTGCGACGGGGATCCCGAGCCGGCGGAGCCATAGGACAGCTGGCCCGGATGGGAGCGGATGTGCTCCACCAGCGACTTCATGTCCTTGGCCGGCAGCTTGTTGGAGACGATGAGCACCGGCGCCTCGGTGGTCAGCTGGGTCACCGGCGTGAAGCTGGTGCGCAGGTCGTACGGCGTCTTGCGCAAGGCGGGGGTGGCCGTGGACTGCAGGTTGAGCAGGCCGAAGGTGTAGCCGTCCGGCTCGGCGCGCGCCAACTCACCCAGCCCGATCGTGCCCTGGGCGCCGCCCTTGTTTTCCACCACGATGGCCTGGCCCAGCCGCTTCTCCACCTGGTCGGCCAGCGCGCGCACGGCCACATCGGGCGGCGAGCCCGGAAAGGTGGGGACGATCACCCGCACCGGGCGGGTCGGCCAGTTCTCGCTGGTCCAGCCGGCCAGGGGCGCGAGGGCGGCGGCGAGCAGCAGCGTGCGGCGCGGCAGGAGGAGGGGGGCTTGTCTCATCGTCGTTCCTTGGTGGTGTGTGTCAGGCGAATGCCGTGGGGGCGGGGCTGGTATCGGCGTGCGCGAGCATCTGCCGCGCCAGCTCGCCCAGCAGCTCGCCGCGCAGGGCGCGCTGCGCGGGATCGTTCCAGAGGTTGCGCGACTCGGTGGGGTCGGCGCGGCGGTCGTACAGCTCGCCCCATTCGGCGCCGTCGTACACGCTCAGGCGGTGGGTCGGGCTCAGGAGCGTGCGCATGCGCACCGGGCCGTCGAAGCCGAAGTAGGTTCGCTGCCCTTCCTCCTCGATCAGCAGGTGCTCGCGCGACGCATGCCCCGGCTCCTGGCGCACCAGCGGCAGGAAGCTGCGGCCCTGCAGCCCGTTGTAGGGTTCCAGCCCGACGCGCTCGAAGATGCTGGCGCTGATGTCGATGGAAGAGAGCAGGGCGTCGCTGCGCCGGCCGCCTTCGGCAGCGGCCGGGTCGCGCCAGATCAGCGGCGTGCGCGTGAGGCTGGGGTAGTGCAGCGAACCCTTGAGCAGCAGCTGGTGTTCGCCCGCGAACTCGCCATGGTCGCTGGTGAAGACCACGACGGTGTTGCCGGCCTGGCCGCTGGCTTCCAGCGCCTCCAGCACGCGGCCGACCTGGGCGTCGATGAAGCTGAGCGAGCCCCAGTTGAGCGCGATGGCCTCGCGTGTTTCGCGTTCGGTGGCCGCGAAGCAGGCCTGCGAGTCCTTGACCGCACGGCCGGCATCGCGCTCGCCGCGCAGCCAGGCCAGGTGCGGCGGCGGCTCGGACGAGTGGAAACTGGCAGGCAGTTCGACATCCTCGGGCCGATACAGGTCCCAGTAGCGGCCGGGCGGGGTGTAGGGATGGTGCGGGTCGGGGAACGAGCAGTAGACGAAGAACGGCCGCTCGCGCGCCGCGGCGCCTTGCAGCCGTTCGATGGCGCGGTCGGCGATCCAGGCCGTGGGGTGCAGTTCTTCCGGCACGCGGGTGCGCCAGGCCTGCCGCACCTGGCTCAGCCGGTATTCGGGCGTGGGGATGGCCTTGGCCGGTCCGGCCAGTTCCAGCGCCTGCGGGTGCTCGCGCGCCAGCCAGCGCCGGTAGTGGCCTTGCGGGCAATCGCCGTGCTCGATGGCGAGGTCGAGGTGGCCGAAGCCGTAGTAGGGCAGCGCGGGTTCGAAGGCCGGGTCCTCGCGCCAGCGGGCGATGCTCTCCTGTCGGTGGTCGCCCGGGTAGGGGCGCTGCGCGTCCTTGCCGTACACCGGCCGGCCCGGATGCGGCGCCGGCTTCTTGTCGGTGATGTTCTGCAGGTGCGACTTGCCGCACAGCGAGGTCTCGTACCCGGCCTCGTGCAACAGCTCGACGAAGGTGCGGCTGGCCAGGGACAAGGGGATGCCGTTGTGCCGCACGCCGTGCGCCGACGGCATGCGCCCGGTCATGATGCTGGCCCGGTTGGGCATGCAGATGGGGCTGGCCACGTGGCACTCGGCAGCGCTCCAGCCGCGCGCGGCCAGAGCGTCGATGTGCGGCGTCGCGATCTGGCGGTTGCCCCAGCAGCCCAGGTGCGACGCATTGAGCTGGTCGACGATGAAGACGAGGAAGTTCGGGCGCATCGGCCGCATCGTAGGCAGCCCGCCTCGAACTGGCCAATAGCAAATCGCGTGAGCGCCATCGCGGGCTGCAATGGCCCGGGCCGTGGGGCTTGCGCAGGGATGCTCAGAGCCGCCGATCACCCCGCGCGGAGATCGCCGCCGCGGCGGAAAACAGCGGCCCCCGCCAGGCCTTGGGGTTGAAGCGGAACGAGGGCGCCGCCACCACCAGGCCGGCGATGGCGGGCTCGGCCGAGGTGCGCACCGGCACCGCCATGGCGCTGATGCCCTCCACCGGGATGTCGCGCACGATGGAACAGCCCTCGCGGCGAACCACGTCCAGCTCCTTCAGCAGCGCCTGGCGCTCCGACCTCGAGAGCTCGAAGCTGTCCACCATGGGCGTGAGCCGGTCGGGCGGCATGCCGGCCATGATCACGCGGCCGATCGCGGAATGATGGGCCGGAAAGCGCGTGCCGACCTTGAGGTCCACCCGCAGCACCGACTCGGCCTCGACCCGCTGCACCAGCGACACGCTGCTGCCGACCAGCACGCCCAGCGAGCAGGTTTCGTGCACCTGCGCCACCAGCGCTTCGAGCAGCGGCACCACCGCCGGGCCGAAGCCGAAGTGCTTGGCGGCCACCGCGCCGGCCTCCATCAGGCGCAGGCCGAGCCGGTAGCGGCCGGTGGCGGTGTTGCTCTCCACGAAGCCGTGCGCCACCAGCGTCGCCAGCAGCTGGTGGGCCGAGCTCTTGACCACGCCGATCTCGCGCGCCATTTCGCTCACGCCGAGTTCATGCTCGGGATGCGCCACCAGCAACTCGAGCATCTGCAGGGCTCGCGACACCGACGCCACCTGGCGCACGGTGGGTTCTTCTTCGTTCAGGCTGGCCTCTCTCTTCAAGGGAATCCCCTAGGTCTGGCGGACTTCCTCGAAGCCGCGGTTCGGCAAATAATAGCTCATTCGCGAACGCCGTTCGGCATACCCGAACGCAAACAACCAGGAGACCTTGTGATCCGATTCCGCCGAAACCTTCTGCGTGCGACGGCCCTCATGCTCGTGACCGCCGGCGCCTCGCTGCCCGCCTTTGCCCAGCAAAAGCTCGGCAGCGTCTCCATCTCGGCCGTGCCCTCGACGAGCGCCGTGGTGCTGTATGTCGCCCGCGACCAGGGCTACTTCGAGCGCGAGGGGCTGGACGTGAACATCAAGGAGTTCACCAGTGGCGCCGAAGCCGAGCGCGCCATGCTGGCCGGCGCCGTCGACATGGCCGGAGGCGGCGTGGGCACCACCATGCTGATGGCCAACCAGGGCATCAAGGCCAAGAACGTGGTGCTGTTCCAGAAGAAGCCCATCTTCACGCTCGTGGCCTCGGACCGGGTGAATGCCAAGCCGGGCGACCTGAAGGCGCTCAAGGGCAAGACCATCGGCGTCAGCTCGCCCGGCAGCCTCACCGACCTGTTCCTGCGCATCGCGCTGCGCGACGCGGGGCTGGACCCCGATCGCGACGTGACCATCGTGGCCACCGGCGGGCTCAACTCGCACCTGCCGGCCCTGCAGGCCGGCCGCGTCGATGCGCAGATGACCTGGGAGCCGGCCACGGTGAACATCACCAAGAAGGAAAAGGCCGCCACCGTGTTCATGGACCTGCGCGGCGACGACGTGCCGCCGTCCTTGCAAAACCTGCTGGGCAGCTCGCTGCAAGCCACCGACAAGTGGCTGTCGGATGAAAAGCACCTGCAGCAGGCCCGCGCCGCCGCCCGCGCGGTGGCCAAGGCCAGTCGGGCCATCAACCAGAACCCCGACCTGATGCTGCCGTCGCTGCAGCGCATGTTCCCGACGCTGTCCCAGGACCTGCTCAAGGAAATCGCCCGCGTCGAGGCGCCGTCCTTCAGCCCGGTCATCACCAAGGAGGCGATCGAGCACATGAACAAGATCTACCGCTCGGCCGGCCTGACCAAGGCGGACGTGAGCTACTCGGACATCACCGACCCGCGGCTTGCGACCGAATGGAAATGAGAACGGCCGAGGGGCTGCGCGTGCTCGATGCCGAGCGCGCGCCGGGGCAGCAGCCGATGGGCGCCGCGCCGAAATTGCAGGTCAAGGGTGTGTCGCTCAGCTTCCCGCAGGCGGGGGGCGGCCGGGTGGAGGTGCTGCAAGGCGTCGACCTGTCCTTGGGCGAGGGTGAGTTCTGTTCCATCGTCGGTCCCTCCGGTTGCGGCAAGAGCACGCTGCTGTCGGTCATCTCCGGCCTGATCCCGCCCGACGCCGGCAGCTGCGAACTCGATGGCAAGCCCATCACCCTGGGCAACCCGGCAGTGGGCTACATGTTCCAGTCGGACACGCTGCTGCCTTGGGCCACCGCGCTGGAGAACGTGCGCTTTCCGCTCGACGCGGTGGGCCGCAAGGACGACGGCCTGTGCCTGTCGCTGCTCAAGAAAGTGGGCGTGGGGGCCTTCGCCCAGGCCTATCCGTGGCAGCTCTCGGGCGGCATGCGCAAGCGCGTGCAGCTGGCACGCCTGCTGGCGCAGCAGCCCAAGGTGCTGCTGATGGACGAACCCTTCGGAGCCCTGGACGCGCAGACGCGCCTGTTGATGCAGGAAGAGTTGCTGCGGCTATGGGACTCGACCGGCCTGACGGTGCTGTTCGTCACGCACGACCTGTCCGAGGCCATCGCCCTGTCCGACCGGGTGATGCTGTTCACCAACCGACCCGGCTCCATCAAGGAGGAGTACCCGGTGCCGATCGAGCGGCCGCGCGCCATCGAAACCATCGTGCAGCACCCGGCCTACAACAGCCTGTTCGTGCAGGTGTGGCAGTCGCTACGCAAAGAGATCACTCTGGAATGAAGCTCAATTTCTATCGGCTGCTGTTCCTGGCCGTGGTGCTGGCGCTGTGGGAAGCCGCGGCGTGGTCGGGGCTGGTGCAGGACTACGTGATGAGCCGCCCGACCAAGGTGGCGAGCTGGTTGTCCGAGGCGCTGTTCAGCGGCTTCTTCTGGACCAACGTCGTCGTGACGCTGCGCGAAACGCTGCTGGGGCTGCTGATCGGTGGCGTGCTGGGGGTGGCGTCGGGCTTCGCGCTCGCCCACTGGCGCGGCGCCTTCCGGCTGCTGGAGCCGTTCATCATGGCCTTGTACAGCCTGCCGCGCGTGGCGCTGGCGCCGCTGTTCCTGGTGTGGTTCGGCATCGGCGAAAGCTCCAAGGTGGCCCTGGCCGCGTCGCTGGTGTTCTTCGTGATGCTGCTGAACACCTACACCGGCGTGCGCGAGATCGACCAGAACCTGGTGAACGCCGCCCGCACCATGGGCGCGAGCAACGGGCTGATCGCGCGCCGCGTGCTGCTGCCGGCCTCGATGACCTTCATCTTCGCGGGGCTGCGCGTGAGCATCGGCCTGGCCCTGATCGGCACCATCGTCGGCGAGATGATCGCCGGCCAGTACGGGCTGGGGCAGATGATCGCCAGGGCCGCGAACATGTTCGATACCGCGCAGGTGTTCGCCATCATCATCGTGCTGGCCGTGCTCGCGGTGCTGCTCAACGAGGCCATGAAGCTGCTCGAAGGGCGCGTCATGAGATGGCAACCGTCACGCAGGGAGCTCTGATGCAGCCCGCCCACATCGTCGGCGTCGGCATGACGCCGTTCGCCCGCCATCCCGATCGCTCGCTGAAGGACCTCGCGCGAGAAGCCGTCACCGCGGCGCTGGTCGACGCCGGTATCGCGCAGGACCAGCTGCAGGCCGCCTACTGCGCCAACTCCATGGCCGGCATCGTGACCGGCCAGGAGTCGATCCGCGGGCAGGTGGTGCTCAACGCCATGGGCATCACCGGCATTCCGGTGGTCAACGTGGAGAACGCCTGTGCCACCGGCGCCACGGCCGCGCACCAGGGCTGGCTGGCGGTGGCCTCGGGCCTGCACGAAGCCGTGCTGGTCGTCGGCTTCGAGAAGCTCTACCACCCCGACCGGCAGGTGTCGATGCGGGCGCTGGCCTCGGCCACCGATGTCGAACTCGCCAACTCGCCGGCAGGGCAGAGCGCCTTCCTCACCGAGTCGAGCAAGCGGCTGGAGCGCTACATGCAAGCCTCGGGCGCGGCGCTGCGGCACGTGGCGCTGGTGGCCGCCAAGAGCCGCGCCCATGCCTCGCTCAACCCACTGGCGCATTACCGCGAGGCGAACACGGTCGAAGAGATCCTGGCGGCGCCCGTGGTCGCGCCGCCGCTGACGCGCCTGATGTGCTCGCCGATCAGCGACGGCGCGGCGGCGATCGTCATCTGTTCTGACGCCTTCCGGCGCCGGCACGCGAACGGGGCGGCCGTGCGGATCGCCGCGTCGGTGCTGCGATCCGGTGGCACGCCCGGTCCGCTGGCGGGGCGCACCGCCCAGGATGCCGCCGAGGCGGCCTACGCCATGGCCGGCCTCACGCCGGCGGACATCTCGGTGGCCGAGGTGCACGACACCACCGCCGCGAGCGAACTGATGCTGTACGAGAAGCTGGGCTTCTGCGAGGCGAACGGCGGACCCGCCTTCATCGAATCGGGCGCGCCGGCGCTTGGCGGGCGGCTTCCGGTCAACACCAGCGGCGGCCTGATCGCGCGCGGCCATCCGGTGGGCGCCACCGGCGTCGCGCAGCTGTGCGAGCTGGTCTGGCAACTGCGCCAAACGGCGGGTGCGCGGCAGGTGCCGGGCGCGAAAGCCGCCCTGGCGCACAACGCCGGCGGCACCGTCTGCGGCGAGTCGGCCTCGGTGGCCGTCCACATCCTCACTGTCTGAATCTGCAAGGACCCTGCATGCTCCACACTTTCACGGCGGAACAGGCCGCGGTGCGCGAAACCGCCGCCGCCGCCGCCCGCAAGATCAACGAGACCATCATCGAGATCGACCGCCAGACCGGCCACTCCAGGGAATGGTGGGACGCCATCCACCTGCTGGAGCGCGAGGGGCTGCTCAAGCTGCATATTCCCAAGGAGCTGGGTGGCGGCGGGCACGACCTGTTCACCGTGGTGCTGGCCGAAGAAGAGATCGCCAAGGTCGATGGCGGCTTCGCCAACATCGTCTCGCACGAGGCCTGTTCCTACCTGATCTTCACCAACGCGCGCGAGGCCGCGCTGCGCGACGACTGCCTGAAACGCATGTCGCAGGGCGACCTCACCTGCATCGCCATCACCGAGCCCGACGTGGGCGCGGACCTGGCGCGCATGAAGACCGAGGCGCGCCGCGACGGCGACCACTGGGTCATCACCGGCGACAAGCGCGTGGCTTCGCTGGCGGCGGCCGCGGGCATGTACCTGGTGTTCGCCATCACCGACCGCAGCAAGGGCACCAAGGGCATCTCGGCCTTCGTGATCCACAAGGGAACGCCGGGCCTGACGGTGGGCGAGCCCGACGACCTGATGGGGTACCGGCAGCTGCCCCCGGCCGACGTGCACCTGAAGGAGGTGCGCGTGCCGGCGGTGCAACTGCTCGGGGAAGAGGGCGGTGGCCTGAAGATCTTCGCGCAGGCCCTGAACGTCGGGCGCCTGGGCGGCGGCACGCAGGCGCTGGGCATCGCGCAGGGCGCGTTCGACCTGGCCCTGGCCCGCGCGAAGGAGCGCCACACCTTCGGCAAGCCGCTCATCGAGCACCAGGCCCTGCAGTTCAAGCTGGCCGAGATGCAGACGCAGATCGAGAGCTCGCGGGCCTTCGTCTACCAGGTGGCGCGCTGGATGGATTCGGTGGACGACATCTCCAGCCCCGAGGTGGGCCGCTACTGCGCGATGGTCAAGTCGCACTGCTCGGACATGGCGATGAAGGTCGCCATCGAGGCGGTGCAGATGTTCGGCGCCTACGGCAACTACCGGCAGTACCACGTGGAGCGCCTGCTGCGCGACGCCAAGGTAACGCAGCTGGTGGACGGGCCGAACGAGCTGATGAAGATGCGCATCGGCCATGCGCTGGTCCGCAACCGCTGAAGAAGGATCGCGACGTGTTGACAGGGGACATGCTGCGCCGCGCGGCGGAGCGCTTTCCGGACAAGACTGCCGTCATCTGGCAGGACCGGCGCACCAGCTACCACGAGCTGGAGGAGCGATCGAACCAGCTCGCGCATGCGCTGGCCTCGCTGGGGCTCGCGCGGGGCGCCAAGGTGGCGATCCTCTCGCGCAACCGCACCGAGTACGTCGAAGCCTTCTTCGGCACGGCGCGCAGCGGCTGCGTGCTGGTGAACGTGTCGGTGCTGTACGCGCCCGACGAGCTGCAATTCGTGCTGGCCAAGGCCGACGCCGAGGTGCTGCTGGTCGAGGAGCCCTTCGTGGAGCGCGTGCGGAGCGTGCTGCCCCGGTTGCCCCAGCTGCGGCACGTCGTGGTCATCGGCGCCGAGTTGCCGCAGTGGCCGTCGTTCGAGCGCTTCATCGCGCCGCAGCCGGTGAGCCTGCCCGGGGTGGACCTGCACGAGGACGAGGCCTTCTGCATGACCTATACCGGCGGCACCACCGGACGGCCCAAGGGCGTGCTGGCCAACCACCGCTCACGCGCGGTGACGGCGCACACCGTGGTGGTGGAAAGCCGGCTGACCGAGTTCGACGTGGTGGCCATCGTCACCCCGCTGTTCCACGTGGCCGCCCTCAACATCATGTTGCAGCCGGCCGTGCTGCTGGGGGCCACGGTGGTCCTGCTGACGAAGTGGGACGTGCGCGTGTTCGCGCAGCAGGTGCGCGAGCACCGGGTCAGCGCCAGCTTCATGGTGCCCACGCAGGTCGGCATGATCGTCTCCGACCCCGGGTTCGACGTGGCCGACTACGCCAGCTGGACCCGGCTCAACTTCTCCGGTGCGCCCATGCCCGACTGGGTGCAGCGCACCGTGATGGAGAAGCTGCCGGGGCTGCGCCTGACGCAGTTCTACGGCCAGTCCGAGATGGGCATCGTGGCCGTCATGAAGCACGAGGACCTGGACCGCAAGCTCGGCAGCGTGGGGCGACAGGCCTACAACGCCGACCTGGCGCTGCTCGACACCGAAGGCCGGCCGGTCGCGCCGGGCGAGGTGGGCGAGATCTGTGCGCGCGGCGAGAACGTGATGATCGAGTACTACGGCGAACCCGGGCAGACCGCCAGCTTCCGCAAGCACGGCTGGGCCTGGAGCGGTGACCTGGCCACGCGCGACGAGCAGGGCTTTCTCACCCTCGTGGACCGCTCCAAGGACATGATCATTTCCGGCGGCGAGAACATCTACCCCAAGGAAATCGAGATCGTGCTGTACGAACACGAAGCGGTGGCCGAGTGCGCCGTCTTCGGCGTGCCCGATGCGACCTGGGGCGAGCTGCCGGTGGCGCATGTGCAGCTGAAGACCGGTCACGCGGCCAGCGAAGCCGAGCTGATCGACTTCTGCGCCACGCGGCTGGCCCGCTTCAAGCGACCGCGCTCCATCCGCATCGTCGATGACTTTCCGAAGACCGCGATCGGCAAGATCCAGAAGAACGTCTTGCGCGAGCAATACCGGCAATCCACCTGAACGGAACTTCGAATGATCACTGTGACGGGAGCGTCGGGAAAGCTGGGTCGCGCCACGGCGCAGGAACTGGGGCTGCGCGTGCAGCCGCAACAGGTGACGCTGGGCACCCGCACGCCGGCGGCCATCGACGACCTTCGCCAGCAGGGCTTTCGCGTGGCGACGGTCGATTTCGACCGGCCCGGGACGGTCGAAGAGGCGCTGAGCGGGTCACGGTCGGTGATGGTCATCTGCGGGCACGGCACCAACGACAAACGCATCCAGCAGCACAAGGCCGTGATCGACATCGCACGGCCCATGGGCGCGCGGTTCTTCTACACCAGCTTCACCAATCCGGTCCGCTCCAGCCTGTTCCCCTTCGCCCAGGCCCATGCGGCCACCGAGTCGTACGCGCGCGAGAGCGGCATCGCCCACACCTTCCTGCGCAACAACCATTACTTCGAGAACCTGGAGTCGGCCCTGCGGCGCGCGCTGTCCACGGGCGAGCTGGCCCTGCCCGGCGCCCGGGGGAAGGTGGCCTACATCGCGCGCCAGGATGTCGGCGCCGCGAGCGCCGGGGCCTTGACGCTCGAGCAGCCCGAGACGGCCTACGAGCTGACCGGCACGCAGGCGCTGGACCTGTTCGAGGTGGCCGAGCTCGCTGCCGACGTGTGGGGCCAGCATATCGCCGCGCGTGACATGCCGGCCGGTGAATACAGCTCGCTGCTGGCCGCGCGCGGCATGCCCGGATTCGTGGTGGAGGCGCAAGTCAACCTGCGCCTGGCCTGCGGCGCGGGCGAGTACGAAGCGGTGCGGCCCGATGCGCAACTGCTGGCCGGGCGGCCGCTGCTGTCGATGCGCGACTACCTGCGGACCCTCGCAGCGGCCGTGGCACCCGCCGCTTGAGCGGGCGAACGCGCCTCGCCGATGGCGGGCGGGCGTGGCCTCCCGTATCCTCGGCGCGTGCCACGCAACCTTGACATCCCGGGTTCACCGGCGGCAGTTGCCACCGGGCTGAACCTGCTCGCCACGCCGCTGCGCGACCTGCTGCAGCGCCCGCCGGTCATTGCTCCGCCGCAGGCGAGCATCCGCGAGGTGGCGACCCTCATGCGCCAGGAGCGCGCCTCGTCGGTGATGCTGGTGGAGCAGGGCCTGCTCTTCGGACTCGTGACCGACCGGGACCTGCGCAACCGGGTGCTCGCCGAAGGCCTGGATCCGCAGCGGCCGGTGGCCGACATCGCGACCTTGGCCCCCCTGACCCTGGACGACAGCCGGCCCGCCTACGAAGCGCTGTCGCTGATGGCCCGGCACAACATCCACCACGTGCCGGTGATGGCGGACGGCAGGGCCGTGGGCATCGTCACCGCCTCGGACCTGAACGAGCGGCACGGCACCTCGCCCGTGCACCTGGCGGGGGAGATCTACCGGCAACCGGATGTGGACGGCCTGGTGCGCGTGACCCAGCGCGTGCCGCTGCTGCAGCGGCACCTGGCGGCGGCCGGAGCGGGCACCGAGAGCGCGGGCCGCATCATCACCAGCATCACCGACGCGGTGACGGTGCGCCTGATCCAGCTGGCCGGCGCGCGGCTGGGACCGGCGCCGGTGGACTATGCGTGGGTCGCCGCCGGCTCGCAGGCGCGGCAGGAGCAGACCGCCCGATCCGACCAGGACAACTGCCTGGTGCTGGACGACCGCTACGACGAGGCCGAGCACGGCGAGTGGTTCCGGGCGTTCACCACCTTCGTCTGCGACGGACTCGACGCCTGCGGCTACATCCACTGTCCAGGCGAGATCATGGCGATGACCGATCGCTGGCGGCAGCCGGTGCGCCGCTGGGCGCAGTACTTCCAGCAGTGGATCGATACGCCCGATCCGATGGCGCTCATGCTCACCTCGGTCTTCTTCGACCTGCGCGCGGTGCATGGACAGGCCGGCCTGCTCGACGCGCTGCGCGCCGGGGTGCTGGAGCGCACCCGCGGCAACAGCCTGTTCCTGGCGTACATGGTGGGCAACGCCCTGAAGCACCGCCCACCGCTGGGCCTGTTCGGCCGCATCACCACGCAGCGCGAAGGCGAGTATGCCGGCCGCGTGGACCTCAAGCACGCCGGCGTGGTGCCCGTGGTGGACCTGGCCCGCATCTATGCGCTGGCGGCCGGCCTGCCCGAGGTCAACACCCACGACCGCCTGCAGGCCGCCGGCGGTGCCGGCGAGGTCAGCCCCGAAGCCGCGCGCGACCTGCGGGACGCCCTCGACTTCATCGGCCGCATCCGCCTGGCCCACCAGGCGCGCCAGGCCGCCGCGGGCGAGCAGCCCGACAACCATGTGGCACTGGCATCGCTGTCGAACCTGGAACGGTCCCAACTGCGCGACGCCTTCCGCGTGGTGCAGCAGTTGCAGGCGGTGCTGGTGCAACGGTACGGCCGCAGGATTTGAGTCAGACCCCGCCGGGTTCTTCGATCCATGCCGGAATGTCGCGCCGGCCGTGCAGCACACGCCAGACATCGACGTGATCGGCATGCTCGACGTAGAAGATGAGATAGGGGTATCGCGTCAGCGGCCAGCACCGCAGGCCGTCCAGGGCCAGCTCGTGCGAGTAACGCGGAGAGCCCGTGGCCGGACGGCGGCTGATGTGGCTGTACGCCTTTTCCAAGGCGTCGATGAAGCCCAGCGCGGCTGACTCGGCGTTTTCTTCCAGGTGGTACGCGATGGCGTCCTCGACGTCCCGATGCGCCTGCTCCCGAGGTATGACCGGCTTGATCTTCACGCCCCGCGCCGGGCCTTGGGTGACACGCCATCCCTGCGGCGTACGCGCTCACGCAAGCCTTCGAAGTAGGCCTCGTTCACCGGCGCCGTGGGAGGGGACGACGCACCTGCGAGCAGCAGATTGCGCAGTTGAAGGCGGTCCTTGTCGCGGCGGATCAGTTCACGCACATACTCGCTGCTGGTGCCGTAGCCACGCTGGCTGACCTGCTCGTCAACGAAGGCCTTGAGGTTGTCCGGCAAGGAGATGTTCATCGTGCTCATGGATGCCAGCTTAGGCAGTTTGGCAAAAATTGGCAAGCTAGGCGGTCCCGCGTCTGGCAGCGGGGCAGCCGCCGCAGGCGCTGGCCCTTCCAGTGCCACTGCGGCCGGCTTTGCCGGGCCGCTGTTGGCGCCCCCTGGGGGGAGGCGGCGAAGCCGCTTCGGGGGGGGTCAATACCTCAGCCTTGCGTAGAACGTCCGCTCGGACGCTTCTCGGGCCTGGCGCAGGGTGCGGATGCCCATGGCCTCCAGCAGCGGGATCAGGCGCAGCAGGATTTCGGCCGTGACCAGGGCGTCGCCCAGGGCGGTGTGGCGCCCGAGCAGGGGGATGTCGAAGCGGGCGGCGATGTCTTCCAGCCGGTGCGAGGCCTGGTTGGCGTGCACGACGGCCGACAGCAGCAGCGTGTCCAGCACGGGCTGCCGGAACGCCACCCCGGCAGCCGCTTCCTGCAACTGCAGGAAGCGCATGTCGAAGGCGGCGTTGTGCGCCACCAGCACCGTGTCCTGCGCGTAGGCGTGGAAGGTGGGCAGCACCTCGGTGATGCGCGGCTGCCCCGCCACCATGTCGCCGGTGATGCCATGGATGGGGATGGACGCCGCCGGTATCGCCCGGCCGGGGTCCACCAACTGGTCGAAGCATTCGTGCCGCAGCAGCTTGCCATTGACGATTCGCGTGGCGCCGATCTGGATGATCTGGTCGCCCTGCGACGGCGCGAGGCCGGTGGTCTCGGTGTCGAAGACCGTGTAGGCGAGCGCGGCGAGCGGCCGCTCGTCCAGCTCGGGCGGGATGTCGTCGCTGCGGAAGAGGTCGAAGTCGAAATATTCGGGCCGGCTCGTTTCGAGCGCCAGGGCGTCATCGGCGGTATCGGCCGCGCCGGCCGCCGGCGCGAGCGGCAGCAGGAAGCGGAAGAACGCCTCATGGCGCACGCGCTCGCGTTCGAACCACATCTCGGCGCCGTGCCGGTCGACGACGTCGCGCACCGACAGGGGCAGCGACTGGTCGCGCAGGCGCATCGGGTCGCGCTCCCAGTGGATGACCGTCTCGGTGCTGATCGGCGGGCCGCTCCACACCAGGTCGAGCTGGGCGCGCTCGCCGGCCGCGCGCAGGCGAAGCTGCAGGTAGCGGATGCCGAACTCATCGACCAGGCGGCACGACAGCGAGGCCAGGGCCTGCAGCAGCGAAAAGCTGTCGACCCGCAGCCAGACCCGCGGGTCCACGTCGTCGGCGGCCACCGGTCGTTCGCAGTGCGCCTCGATGCGGCGCCGGGCAGCCTCGACCAGATCGGCGCCGCGCATGTCCTCCAGCGGCCAGCGGGTGCGCAGGTCGTAGGCGGGGCTGCGCACCAGCGCCTCCAGGCGCGTGGCCATGGCCCGCTCCTCCTGCCGCACCACGGCCATGAAGCGCTCGCGCATGGTCTCGTCCACGTCCGGCAGGGCCAGCATCTCCAGCGCGGCCTGCTGGCTCGCCAGCGAGGCGCGGCTGGACTCGACCAGCTCGTGCAGCAACTGGTCGCGCGCCAGGGCCTCCTCGAAGCTGCGGGTGATGATGTCGAGCATCAGCACGAAGCCGCCGATGCGCCCGGGCGTGCCGTCGTTGGCGGTGGCGTCGGCCGCCACCACGGGCGCCAGCTGCACTCGCATCAACTGCCCGGAGCGGGTGGCGGTGACGAACTGCGACGACGGGTGCGTCGCCCCGCGCGCCAGCCGCTGGCCCACGTCGTCCAGGGCATGGGCCACCAGCTCGCGGTCCAGCACCGCATAGATGGAGCGGCCGATGCCGATCAGCTCGGCCCCGCCGGCGATGCGCGGCGTCTGCGACAGCGTGCGCACCTGCAGCCGGGCCCGGTTGTTGTACAGGAGGATGCGGCCATCGAGGTTGCACACGATGACGCTCTGGCTCAACTCGGACATCAGCGCGGCCAACCGGTTGCGCTCCTGCTGCACGCCCTTGCTGGCGCGCGCCACTTCCTGCGCCACCTCGTCCCTCAGGCGGTCGCGCTCGGCGGCCAGTTCGGCGATGGCCGCCGCCAGTGCCCGGAGTTCGCGGTTGCCGCCGGCCGCGTCCAGCGCGGTCCGGCTGCCGCCCTGGCCCAGGATGCGCGTGGCTTCGAGCAGCCGGGCGGGCGCGCGCACCTGGCGGTGCCAGACCTGGTTCAGCACCCAGGCCAGAACCGCGGAGCCGGCGATCCACGCGAGCACCACCAGGGGCAGGCGGGGACCGAGCAACGCCGCCACCGCCTGGCGCTCGGATGGCTGCAGCGCGGCGGCGACCAGCCAGGCAGTCAGCGCGGCCCACGCGGCCAGGGCCAGCGCAGCGCCGGCCACCGCCAGCAACAGTCGCGGCGCGATCCTCACGCGGCGCTCCTGCGGGAACCCGGCGTCATCGGGACAGCACCTGCGCCACGGTGGTCACCAGTTCGCGGGTGGAGAAGGGTTTGGTCATGTACGCATCGGCGCCCAGCGCCTGGCCCTTGGCCACGTCGGTGTCGCGGCCGCGCGCGGTGAGCAGGACCACCTTGGTGGCCGCCAGTGCCTCGTCCGCCCGCAGCGCCTGCAGCACCTCGAAGCCATCGCGCCGGGGCATCATGACGTCCAGCAGCAGCAGGTCGGGCCGCTCGCGGGCCACGGCGTCCAGCGCCTCCTGGCCGTCGCGCGCCAGGATGACTTCGTAGCCGGCACGCTTCATGAGGAACTCCAGCGAAATCAGGATGTTGGGCTCATCGTCCGCGATCAGTACCTTCGGTCGGCTCATCGAATGTCTCCTCGTCGTTGGGTGCGCCGTTCTCGTTCTCCGTCGCGGTGGGCGGTTGCCAGGGAAGGCTGAAGACGAAGCAGGCGCCGGCGCCGTCCGGCTGCTCCAGCCACAGCCGCCCGCCGAAGTGCTCCACGATGCGGCGGCTGATCGGCAGCCCCAGCCCGGTGCCCTGCGGGCGCCGGTTGCGCTCACCGCCCTGGCGGAAGCGCTCGAACACCCAGTCGCGCTGCGCGGGCTCCACGCCCGGGCCGTTGTCCTGCACCTTCACCCGCACGCCCTCGGCATCGGTCTCCAGCCGCACGTCGATGCGCCCGCCGGGCGAGGGCACGAACTTGGCGGCGTTGGACAGCAGGTTGAGCACCACCTGCGTCAGCCGGTCGGCGTCGGCGCGCACCGTGGGCACGGACAGCGGCAGGTGCAGCGTCAATTCGCAACCCTGCTCGCGCAGGGCCTCCTGCATGGTGGACCCGGCCTGCCGGAGCAGGGCCGGGAGGTCCACGTCGCTGTGGTGCCAGTGCGCGTGCCCCGACTCGATCTTCGCCATGTCGAGCACCTGGTTCACCAGCCGCGACAGCCGCTCGGTCTCGCCGACGATGATGCGCACGAAGGATTCGCGCTGGACCGGGTCCATGTCGGGCTCGTCGCGCAGGATCTCGGCCATGGCGCGGATCGAGGTGAGGGGCGTGCGCAGCTCGTGCGTCACCGAGGACATGAAGTCGTCCTTGAGGCGGTCCAGGCTCTTGAGCTGGTCGTTGGCTGTGCGCAGTTCGGTGGTAGCCCGCTCCAGCGATCGCGACTTGTCCTCGAGCGCGCGTGAGTAGGCCCGGACCTGCGACGCCTCGTCCAGCATGCGCAGCACGTCCTCGCGGCTCAGGGGTTCCTCCTGCGCGATGGAGGCGACCAGCACCCGCGCCGAGGCGCTGCCCACGGCGCCGGCCAGTTGCGTCTCCACGAAATGAACCAGCCGCGCGTCCGGCCGCAGGGCCGCGGGTCCGGACAGGCCCATGCCGCGCGCGTGATCTTCCAGCAGGGCCCGCGTGCGCGCCGGGCCGAGGAAACGCTCGCACAGCGCCACCAGGTCGACCAGCTCGGCGCGGCCGCGCCAGAACACCGGCTGGCCGGGGCCGGTGCGGCGGAACACGTCGACGAACAGCAACGCCTGGCTGGCCTCGTGCCCGGGCGCGGCACGCGCCAGGGACACCGCCACGTAGGCGCCGGTGTTGAGCAGCAGGCTCCAGAACAGCGAGTGGGTGAGGCTGTCCAGGCCCGTGAGCCCGAGCAGCGCCTCGGGCCGCAGCAGCTGCACGCCGAAGGCGCCGTGCTCGATGAAGCCGGGGTCCATCCAGCCGGACTTGGCGATCGACGGCAGCATCAGCGTGTAGACCCAGGTCAGGAAGCCGGCCAGCAGGCCCGCCACCGCGCCGTCGCGCGTGCCGCCCTTCCAGTACATGCCGCCCAGCAGGGCCGGCGCGAACTGCGCCACGGCCGCGAAGCTGATCAGCCCGATGCTGACCAGCGCGTAGGCTTCGCCGGCCACGTGGAAATACACGTACCCGAGCATCAGGACCACGACGATGGCGACGCGCCGGATCGCCATGAGCAGGCGCCCCACGTCCGCGGAGCCTGCCCCCCGGAAGTTGCGCAGCCGCAGCAGCAGCGGCATGAGCAGCTCGTTGCTCACCATGGTGGAGACGGCGATGGTCTCGACAATCACCATGCCGGTGGCGGCCGACAGGCCGCCGACGAAGGCGAACAGCGCCAGCCCGGGTTCGCCCGCGGCCAGCGGCAGCGACAGCACGAACTGGTCGGCGTTGACGGGCGTGCCGCCGAAGTACAGCAGCCCGCCGAGCGCGATGGGCAGGACGAACAGGTTGATGACCAGCAGGTACAGGGGAAAGACCCAGCTCGCGCGGCGAAGGTGCGATTCACGCACGTTCTCCACCACCATCATCTGGAATTGCCGCGGCAGCAGCAGCACCGACAGCATGGACAGCAGGGTCAGGGCGAACCACTGCGTCCAGGCGAAGCCGCCGCCCTGGTCGGCCCTCAGCAACGCCGCCAGCTGCGGCACCTGGCGGGCGCGGGCGAACAGGTCGCCCGGCCCGTCGAAGAGCCCCCACACCACGAACACGCCCACGGCCAGGAAGGCCACCAGCTTGACCACCGATTCGAAGGCGATCGCCGCGACCATGCCCTCATGCCGCTCGGTGGTGTCGAGATGGCGCGCGCCGAACATGATGGTGAAGCCGGCCATGGCCAGAGCCACCCACAAGGCGACGTCGCCGCTCCAATGGCGCAAGGGCGTCGTGTCGATGCCCGGGGACGTGAGCAGCGCATAGCCGGCGGACACCGCCTTGAGCTGCAGCGCGATGTAGGGAACGATGCCGACCACCGCGATCAGCGTGACCATGCCGGCGAGCAGCTGGCTCTTGCCGTAGCGGCTGGCGATGAAGTCGGCGATGGACGTGATGCGCAGGGTCTTGGCCACTCGCACCATCTTGCGCAGCACCAGCCAGCCCAGGACCATCGCCAGGGTGGGGCCGAGGTAGATCGGCAGGAACCACACGCCGCCGGTGGATGCGCGGCCCACGCTGCCGAAATAGGTCCATGCCGTGCAGTACACGGCCAGCGACAGTGCATAGACCCAGGCACTGTCGATCATGGAGCGGCCTGCGGCGGCGCCGCGATCGGCGGCGTACGCCACCCCGAACAGCAGCAGCAGGTAGGCCAGGGAAACCGTGATGACCAGGGCCGGGGTGAGCATGGTGGTCTGCCAGGCGGGACGCTACTCGTCGCCCCCGCGCTTCTCCATCCACACCGCCAGCAGCACGATCAGCGCGAACCAGCCGGCGAAGAGGGCGGCGGGAAACAGCGGCACGCCCAGCACCGTGACGTCGAGGTCCCACAGGCCGAGGAGCGGAAAGTTGAAGGCGAGCCAGCCCGCCGCGAACAGCGCCGCGAGGCGGTCGTCGAGCGGGCTCCGGTTCACTTGGCCGGACCGGCGGATGCGCGAGGCCGCGCGTGCGCGTGCCGGGCCAGCGCGAAACCGAGCAGGAACTTGCACCACAGGGTACTGCCGGCCATCGACGTCCAGGTGGAGAAGTCGGCCGAGCCGGTGAGCACCAGCGCGATCACCACCACCAGCAACACGCCGGCGACGAAGTTCAGCACGGCGTCGTAGGGCGCGAACCGCTCGGGGTCCGGTGGCGACTCGCCGCGTCGCAGGGCGACCTCGGAGAAATCGCGCCGCACCACGATGCGCCACGCCCGGCGCAGCCAGAAGAAGGAGATCGGGAACAGCGCCAGGAACAGGATCCAGTTGAGCGCGATGCTTGCGTTGAAAACCATGGAACGCTCCAGGAAAGGTGCGGAAGGCCGATCGAAGGGCGAGCCAGGCGCATGCTGGCTCGGCGGGCTTCGGATCGGTCCACGCACCTGCCTTTCAAAAAGACGAAGGCCCCGCCGGGACGGGGCCTCCAGTGTCGCTCAAGCGCCGCGCCTTGCAGCGGCTTGGCGCCTCAGGGTTTGCGGCAGATCAATGCGCCCCTTGCACCGCCGAGGAGCCGCGCGGGATGCGCACCGCCTCGACCATGTGCTGGATGTGCTCGGGCGGCTCCTTGGTGACCTTGTCGACCACGAAGGCGACGATGAAGTTCACGATGGCCCCGACCGCGCCGAACGCTTCCGGCGTGATGCCGAAGAAGCTGTTGGGACCGCCGATCAGGCCCAGGTACTCCGTGCCCTTGATGAAGAAGATGCCCTTGTGCGCGAACACGTAGAACAGGGTCACCGCCAGCCCGGACAGCATGCCGGCCATGGCGCCTTCCTTGTTCATCTTCTTGCTGAAGATGCCCATCATGATGGCGGGGAACAGGGAGCTGGCCGCGATACCGAAGGCCAGGGCCACGGTGCCGGCGGCGAAGCCCGGCGGGTTCAGGCCGAGGTAGCCGGCGATCACGATGGCGACGGCCATCGAGATCTTGCCCGCGAGCAGCTCGCCTTTCTCGCTGATGTCCGGCTTGAACACCCCCTTGACCAGGTCGTGCGAGACGGCGGCCGAGATGGCCATCAGCAGGCCCGCCGCCGTGGACAGGGCGGCGGCCAGGCCGCCGGCGGCGACCAACGCGATCACCCAGTTCGGCAGCAGGGCGATCTCGGGGTTGGCCAGCACGATGATGTCGGCGTTCACGTCGAGCTCGTTGCCCTTCCAGCCGGCGGCGGCGGCCTTGGCCTTGGCTTCCGGATTGGTGGTGTTGGCGTTGTAGTACTGGATGCGGCCGTCGCCGTTCTTGTCCTCGAACTGCAGCAGGCCGGTGCGCTCCCAGCGGCGCATCCAGTCGGGGCGGTTCTCGGCGCGGATGCTGGCCTCGGGTGCGTACAGGTCGCCGCCGCCCTTGACCGCGGTGTTCACGGTGGCGTGCAGGTTCAGCTTGGCCATGGCGGCCACCGCGGGGGCCGTGGTGTACAGGATGGCGATGAAGACCAGCGCCCAGCCGGCGGAACTGCGCGCGGCCTTGACCGACGGCACGGTGAAGAATCGCATGATCACGTGCGGCAGGCCGGCGGTTCCGATCATCAGCGACAGCGTGTACATGAACATGTTCAGGGTGCTGCCCGGCAGCGCCGTGGTGTAGCGGCCGAAGCCCAGGTCGGTCACCACCTGGTCGAGCTTGTTCAGCAAGGTGGTGTCGGTGCCGCTGTAGCTGCTGCCCAGGCCGAGCTGGGGCAGGGCGTTGCCCGTGAGCTGCAGCGAGATGAAGATGGCCGGCACCGTGTACGCCAGGATCAGCACGATGTACTGCGCGACCTGGGTGTAGGTGATGCCCTTCATGCCGCCGAACACCGCGTAGGCGAACACGATGGCCATGCCCACGTAGATGCCGACGTCGCTGGACACGCCCAGGAAGCGAGAGAAGGCCACGCCCACGCCCGTCATCTGGCCGATGATGTAGGTGATCGATGCCGTGAGCAGGCAGACCACCGCCACCGTGCTGGCGCTCCTGGAATAGAAGCGGTCGCCGATGAACTGCGGCACGGTGAACTTGCCGAACTTGCGCAGGTACGGCGCCAGCAGCATGGCCAGCAGCACGTAGCCGCCGGTCCATCCCATGAGGAAGAGCCCTCCGCCGTAGCCCATGTTGGCGATGAGGCCGGCCATGGAGATGAACGAAGCGGCGGACATCCAGTCGGCGGCGGTGGCCATGCCGTTGGTCACCGGATGCACTTGTCCGCCCGCGGCATAGAACTCGCTGGTCGAGCCGGCCCGGGCCCAGACCGCGATGCCGATATAGAGCGCGAAGCTCGCACCGACGACGAGGTAGATGGTGGTTTGCAGATCCATGGGTGCTCCTTATTGTTCTTCGACGTTGAAGCGCTTATCGATCTCGTTCATCTTCTTGGCGTAATAGAAGATGAGCGCGATGAAGACATAGATGGATCCCTGGTGCGCGAACCAGAACCCCAGCGGGTATCCGCCCAGGTGGATCTGGTTCAGCCAAGGCGCGAACAGGATGCCCGCCCCGAAGGACACGGCGAACCAGACGATGAGAATGCCGGTCAACAGGCGCAGGGTGGCTCGCCAGTACGCCTGGCTGTCGTTGTCTTCCTTCATGAACACTCCTGGAAAAGGTCGGGGTGGAACGCCGCGCGCCGGGTCCGCCTCTTGGATGCCACGAAGGTGACGCAGCAAGTTGTCGGGCGGTTGCCGTCGCTCGCGTTCCGGAAGGTAGCTGATGTTTTGCAAGTCCTTTACAGCAACTCACCTCTTTACGGGAAAACACCTAAGGAACTTGTGGCGATGTGTTGTCGCTGCCCCGTCGCCTCCTGGAAAGCGCGCCGGCATCCATGAGTGGCGCCGTGGGTCGCCGCCGATCCGATCTGCCCTGTCCAGTTAATTCAGGCCTAAACTAATCAGGTCTGAAATTCACGGATCGTCTGGAGGACGGTATGACCATGAACTCCCGCGTCGGCGCTGCCGGCCTTTCCTGCTTGCCGCCGGCCCGGCCTCGCGGTCGGCTTCACCGGAGCTTGTGATGCGGCCGGCCAGACACGCCCTCGTCACGGGCGCCGCGCGGGGTATCGGCGCGGCCATCGCGCGCATGCTCGCCGCCGAAGGGGCCACCCTCACCTTGATGGGCCGCAGCGAGCAGGCGCTGGCCCGCCTGGCCGCCGAGCTGCCCGGGACGCACGGCTGGGTCGTGGCCGATGTCACCGACCCGGACCAGGTCGAGCATGCGTTCTCCCGCGCCCGTTCGGAGCGCGGCCCGATCGCCATCCTCGTCAACAACGCCGGCCAGGCCGAGAGCGCGCCGTTCGCCAAGACCTCGCTGGAGCTTTGGCAGCGCATGCTGGCCGTGAACCTCACCGGCACGTTCCTCTGCAGCCAGGCGGCGCTACCCGACCTGCTGGCCCACGGCCCCGGACGCATCGTGAACATCGCGAGCACGGCGGCGCAGAAGGGCTATGCCTACGTCAGTGCCTACGTGGCAGCCAAGCACGGCGTCCTGGGCCTGACCCGCAGCCTGGCGCTGGAGCTGGCGCGCACCGGCGTCACCGTCAACGCCGTGTGTCCCGGCTATACCGACACCGACATCCTGCGCGAGAGCATCGCCAAGGTGGTGAGCAAGACCGGGCGCAGCGAAGCCGAAGCGATGTCGGCGTTCGCCAGCACCAACCCGCAGCAGCGCATCGTGCAGCCGCAGGAAGTCGCCGATGCCGTGCGCTGGCTGTGCAGCGAGGGCGCTGCGGCGATCACGGGGCAGGCGATCTCGGTGTCTTGTGGGGAGGTGATGTGAGGGTGAAGATCCGTTCACCCTGGGGGCGTTGTCTCGCGGTGCGGGCCGACACCGGGCGGCCTTCAACCCTTCAGGTATCCACCCACCAGCCCCGCCCACAGGCGCGAAGCGGGCTCGATGATCTCGTCATTGAAGTCATACCCCGGGTTGTGCACCATGCACGCGCCCGGCGTGCCCGGCCCGCCGTTGCCCACCAGCACATAGCAGCCCGGCACCTGCTCGAGCATGAACGCGAAGTCTTCGCTGGCGGTCAGTGGCGGCGCGTCCAGGTGCACGCGGTCATGGCCGAACAGCTCCCGCGCGACCTGGCTCGCGATACGCGTGGGCTCGGCCGCGTTGACCAGCACCGGGTAGCCCTCGCGCCAGTCGACCTCGGCCGTGACCTGGAAGCTGGCCGCCTGCATCTGGGCCAGGGCGTGGATGCGTTCCTTCAGCAGCACCCGTACCTGGGGATCGAGCGCACGCACGCTCAGCTCCATCGTCGCTTCATGCGGAATGACGTTGTTGGCCGACCCGGCATGTAGCGCCCCCACGGTGACCACCGCCGTCTGCAGCGGGTTCACGTTGCGCGAGACCACGCTCTGCAAGGCCATCACCAGCGCCGCGGCCGCCACGACGGGGTCGGTCGCGGCGTGCGGCATGGCCGCATGGCCGCCGATGCCGCGCAGGCGGATCGTCACGTGGTCGCTCGAGGCCATCGCCGAACCGTGACGGAAGTAGAAGTGCCCCGCCTCCAACCCCGGGATGTTGTGCAGCGCATAGACCATGTCGCACGGAAACCGCTCGAACAGCCCGTCGTCCATCATGCGCCGGGCGCCCGCCGCGCCTTCTTCGGCGGGCTGGAAGATCAGGTGCAGCGTGCCATCGAAGGCCACGTCCTGCGCGATCAGCCTGGCGGCTGCCAGCAGCGTGGCGGTGTGGCCGTCGTGGCCGCAGGCGTGCATCACGCCGGCCGTGCGGCTGGCCCAGGCACGGCCGGCGGGTTCGGTGATCGGCAGGGCGTCCATGTCGGCGCGGATGCCCAGCGCCTTGCCGCTGTCCCTCCCCCGCCGCAGCCGGCCGACCACGCCGGTGCCGCCGATGCCGGTGGTGACCTCATAACCCCAGCCGGCGAGCTTGTCCGCGACCAGCGCCGCCGTGCGGTGTTCCTGGAAGGCCAGCTCGGGATGGGCGTGGAGGTCGCGGCGCAGCTGGATGAACTCGCCGATGCGGCCGGTGAGGGAGTCGGCGAGGTAGGGGGCCTGCGTGGGTTCCATGGTTGCTGCTTCACGATGGGAGACGCGCCATCGTGACACGCGCCGCCCCCCCCAGTTCGTCATCGAGTCGCCGGTGGCGCGTTGTCCGGGCGGCTGTAGGTCACCGGGCGGAACTCGACGAAGCGCGGCTGCGAGCCTGGGATGAGCGAGGTTGCCAGCGCGTTCATGTCGGCCGGGCGGGTGCTGGGCCACTTGCCAGTCTCGATACGCTGCAGCAGCGTCTCCATGGCCGCCGCGCTTTCGGCCGCGCCGAAGGTGCAATGGCCCGGCGCCTGCACCAGGGTGCGCGCGTACAGCCGGGGATGGGTCTGCTGCGCGCGCATCTTCTGCTCGTAGCTGTCGATGATCTGCGGCGGCACGATGTTGTCACCGGTGGTGTGGAAGCGCAGCACCGGCACCTGGGGCGTGCCGTGCACGGTGCGGCCGGGCTCGGACCAGAACGCGATGGCCGACGGGTCGGCCTGCACTCGGGAGGACGTGTCCAGGACGGCGAGGTCATCCGCCACATCTGCCTGGGCGCGCCGGTACAGTTCGCGCACCGAGCGCGTATACGCGTTTTCGCCTTGCAGGAACAGCTTGGCGTAGTCCACGCCGGTGTTCCACGACAGCTGCCGCGGCGACGCGGGTGGCACGCCGCCCGCGTGCTCGGACATGAAGCGCGACTGCCCGCCCGGTTGCCCGGCATTCAGGATGGCCGTGTCGAACATGGCCTGCTGCAAGGCCTCCAGGTCCTGCGGCGAGGGTGGCGCATACGCCGGGCTGCTCCACGCCGGCCACTGTCCGATGGTGGCGGCCAATGCGATGCGCGCGCGCCCGATGGGCGTGGCCTGGGCGGCAGTGAGGGCGGCGCGCCACTGCACGGCCAGTGCGGGCACGGCTGCCAGGTCGGTGAAGTGCGTGATCTGAAGCTCGGGCGCGATCAGCTTCTGCAGCACGAACCAGCCGTCGAGCATCTGGTTCATCAGCGGCACCTGCTCGTGCGCGCAGCCAGCCACCACGCCGTCGATGCGATGCGCCTGCGTCTCGCTCATGCCCAGCGCGACGAAGCCGCCGCCCGAATGGCCGTACTGCACGATGCGGCTCGGATTGCCATAGGTCCCGCTGAAGAGGTCCACCACCTGCAGCAGGTTGCGGATCTCCTGCGCGGGGTCGTACTGGAACGATCGCAGCGGGTGCCGGTTGGTGCCCGAGACCGCATAACCTCGGTTGAGCCAGTAGCAGGTCCGCGCGGAGGCGCGGGCCCCGAAGTAGTCGAGGTCGTTGATCAACAGGCCGTTCCAGTTCGCCGGAAACCGCATGCCATATGGCGTGCCGTCGGCCAGGATCCCTTGCTGTTCGGAAATGTTGGTGGGACAGATGGTGGACTGGGCCAGGGCGCCCTGGCTGGCGCCGAGCAGCAGGCCTGCCGCGGCGCCGAGGAGGGAGCGCCGCAGGACCTGAGTCCATCGTGGCGAACAGTGGGTCTTCTTGAGCTTGGGCATCGAATCTCCATGAAATGATTCCCCGCGGTGCGGGTCGATTTCGTTGCCTCTGGGCGCACATTGAAAAGCGGCGCTTGTCCCCTCCAGAACGCTAGGCAGTCTAGGCACGGCCGTGCCAGGCCTGGCCGGTGCTTACCCGCGAAGAATCTTGATTGAAGTGGGGCGTGCGCCAGGAAACTTAAGCACCTAATTAAATGACGGCCGACCCGAAATGGCTCCGTCCGCGGGAGAGCGGTGACCTGGAGGCGCCGACCGGGCAGGGGTGGTGCGGCATCATCGGGAACCGACCGCAGCCCCTGCGACTCCACCCCGGCCCACCCCACCGCGAGCTCCATCCATGACCCCCACCGAAACGCAGGCCATCGTCTCTCTCAGCCTCATGGCTGCCTTTGCCGACGGATCCAAGCACGACCGCGAGCGCGAAGAGGTCAGGCGGATTGCCGACGGGTTGGCGCAATCGGATGGCGTGCACCTGCCTGGACTGGTGCAGGACGTGCTGATGAAGCGGGTGGACATGGCGCGTGCCGCCGGCGATCTGCGGTCGTCCGATGCGCGCCAGCTGGCTTATGAAATGGCCGTGTGCGTGTGCGACGCCGACGGCGTGCAGTCAGTGCCCGAGCAGGCCTTCCTGGCCCGTTTACGCAGCACCCTTGGGCTGGATGAACAGCAGGCGCGCCAGTTCAGCGAAGACGCCGAAGCCGTGGCCGCCGCGCCGGTCGACGGACCGCTGCCCGACGTGGGCGGCGGCGCGGGCAGCGGCCCGGTGCCCGCGCCGTCGCCGGGCACTCCCGTGGCGGATACGCGCGCGTCCAAGGTCCCCGACGCCGAACTCGACCAGGCCATCCTGAACGCTGCCATCACCAACGGCGCGCTGGAGCTGCTGCCGGAGACGCTGTCGACGATGGCCATCATCCCGCTGCAGATGCGCCTGGTCTATCGCATCGGGCAGGCCTACGGCTGGGAGCTCGACGCCGGTCACATCAAGGACTTCCTGGCGACCGTGGGCGTGGGGCTCACCTCGCAGTACCTCGAGCAGGCCGGCCGCAAGCTGCTGGGCGGGTTGCTCGGTCGCATCGGCGGCGGGCTGGGGCGCGGGCTCGGGCAGCAGGCCGTGAGCTCGGGCATGAGTTTCGTGGCCACGTATGCGCTGGGGCATGTTGCCAAGCGGTACTACGCCGGCGGCCGCACGCTGTCCACGCAGATGCTGAAGGACGCCTACGCCGGCATCTCCAGCGAAGCCCAGGGGCTGCAGGAGCGCTTCCTGCCGCAAATGCAGCAGCAGGCGCGCACGATGGACGTGGGCAAGGTGCTGTCGATGGTCCGCGGCCGCGCCTGAGGCGCGCGGCTCCTGGCCCGACGGGGACGGGGGCTGCAAGGGCCATTGGCGCGTTCCGCTCAGCGACGGCGGCTGCCGGCGCGCGACCTCAGGGCCGCTTGCACCGCGAGCCGCGCCCAGGGCTGCATGAGCGCAGGGGAGTCCATGGCTTCGGCCGGCACCGTCCAGAAACCGGTGTCCTGCGTCTTGCCTTGGCGGGTGTACTGGAACCGGTGCCCACCCGCGGCTTCGAACTGCGGGCGGCTTTGTCCGTCGGCCTTCAGGTACAGCACCTCGCCGATGACGATGGCCACGAACACCTCGTCGAGGTACAGGCCCCAGCCGCTGAACATGCGGGCCGTTCGCACGCTGCCGGCCGGGGCCAGCAACTCGGCGCAATGGACCACGAATGCAGGAATGGGTTTCATGCGAGAGCCTGGTGTTTGGGGGCAGGCTGCAACGCGTGGTGCCGGATCCAGCCGATCAGGTACTGCGCCGCCGGCGTCAGCGGCAGGTCGTGCCGGCGCAGCACGTGCACCAGGGGGCGGGGCAGCGCATCCTGGATCGGCACTTCGTGCAACTGGTCGCGGTAGGCGCTCAGCTCCAGCACCTTGCGCGGGATGGTGGCCATGAACTCGCTGTGGGCCACGATGCCGGGCAGGGCGAGGAAGGACTCGCAGGTGAGGCCGCGTCGCGGCGGCGGCAGGCCGCTGGTGGCGAAGGCCTCCTGGATCATCGCGCCCGGCCCGCGCGGGGCGCTGGAGAACACCCACTGGCATTCGGCCAGCTGCGCGAAGCGGGTGGCGTGGCGAAGCGGGTGGTCGCGCTGGCAGGCGATCACGATCTCGGTGACGAAGAGGGGATCGGCCGCCAGGTCGGCCTCGACCTCGTTGCGCGCGACCGGCGTCAGGGCGAAATCCAGCGTGCCATCGCGCAGGCCCGGCGTCACGCCGGGGTAGAGGCCGTCGCGAAACTCCACGTGCACGTCGGGATACCTGGCGTGGAAGGGCTGCAGTGCCATCGGCAGCACGGACAGCGCCACGGCGGGTGATGTCGCGAAGCGCACGTTGCCCTGCCAGCGCCCGCGCAACTGGTCGATCTCCTCGCGGGCGCGCCGGGCCTCACCCACGATGAGCCGCGCGCGCGGCATGAAGGCGCGGCCGAACTCACTGAGGGTCGCGCCCTGCTTGGTGCGCACCAGCAGGGGCGCACGCAGCTCCTCCTCCAGCTGCTGGATGGCCGCGGTCAGCGCCGGCTGCGACAGATGCAACTGCTGGGCCGCGGCCCGGATGCTGCCGAGTTCCTCGATGTGGATCAGCCCCTGCAGGGTCTGGAGTTTCATGCGCCTCCCAGGGAAATCGCTGATCGGGATTCTTGATCAATCTCCGGAATTGACGATTTCACGCTTTCACGGGGGCTCCCTAGCATCCTTTCCATCGACGCCGTGAAGCACCGGCGGAACAACCGAAGGAAAGAGGAAAGCCATGTTCGTTCGCAACTGCTGGTACGTCGCCGCCTGGGACGAGGAGGTGCCCGCCGAGGGGCTGCTCGCACGCACGCTGCTGGGTGAGCCGGTGCTGCTGTACCGCGACACCCGCGGCGGCGTGGTCGCGCTGGAAGACCGCTGCGCGCATCGCTCGGCGCCGCTGCACCTGGGCCGCAAGGAGGGCGATGCGGTGCGCTGCATGTACCACGGGCTCAAGTTCGACGCGACCGGCGCCTGCGTCGACATCCCGGGGCAGTCCAGCATTCCGCCCAAGGTGTCGGTGCGCAGCTATCCGGTGGTCGAGCGCGATCGCCTGGTGTGGATCTGGATGGGCGACCCGGCGGGCGCCGACGCCTCGCAGATCGTCGACTTCTTCTGGCACGACTCGCCCGAGTGGCGCATGAAGCCCGGCTACCTGCACTACCAGGCCAACTACAAGCTCATCGTGGACAACCTGCTGGACTTCACCCACCTGGCCTGGGTGCATCCCACGACGCTGGGCACGCAGAGCGCGGCCGGTCTCAAGCCGCAGATCGAGCGCGACGACAGCGGCGCCGGCACGCTGACCATCCGCCGCTGGTACCTGGACGACGACATGCCCAACCTGCACAAGCGGGTGGCGCGCTTCGAGGGCAAGGTCGACCGTTGGCAGATCTATCAATGGTCGCCGCCCGCGCTGCTGCGCATGGATGCCGGCTCGGCCCCCGCCGGCACCGGCGCACCCGAAGGCCACCGCGTGCCCGAGGCCCTGCAGTTCCGCCACACCTCGATCCAGACCCCCGAGACCGAGACCACCTCGCACTACTGGTTCTGCCAGGCGCGCAACTTCGCGCTGGACGACGAGGCCATCACGCAGAAGATCTTCGACGATGTGCTGGTGGCCTTCGAGGAGGACCGCCGCATGATCGAAGGCCAGCAGAAGGTGCTGAGCCTGGTGCCCGAGCGGCCCATGATCCCGATCGCGGCCGACGCCGGGCTGAACCAGGCGCGCTGGCTGATCGACCGGCTGGCCCGCAGCGAGGTGGCCTGATGAGCGCCGAGATCGATGCCGTGGTGCACGGCGTGCGCGCCGTCGCCCGCGATGTGGTCGCCATCACGCTGCGCCACGCCCACGGGCAGCCCTTGCCCGGCGCAACGCCCGGTGCCCACATCGACCTGGAGTTGCCCAACGGCCAGGTGCGCCAGTACTCGCTGGTCGACGCCGCCGGGGCGGCGCGCCAGGACGAGTACGTGGTGGCGGTGGGCTGGGACGCCGCCAGCCGTGGCGGCTCGCATTGGATCCACGAGAAGCTCAAGGTGGGCCAGCGGCTGCGCATCGGCACGCCGCGCAACCTGTTCGAGATGGATGCGGCGCATCGCAAGGTCCTGCTGGTGGCCGGAGGTATCGGCATCACGCCCATCTACGCGATGGCTCGCCATGCCGCGGCGCAGGGGCTGGACTGGTCGCTGGTGGCCTGCGCCCGCAGCGCGCCGAGGCTGGCCTACCTGGAGGAGTTGCGCGCGCTGGCCGGGCCGCGCCTGCGCACCCATTTCGACGACGAGCAGGGCCGGCCCATCGACCTGGCCGGGCTGCTGGTGGAGCGGCTGTGGGACGCCGTCTATGCCTGCGGTCCCGCGCCGATGCTGGATGCCATCGGGGCCGCCACCGCGCACTGGTCGCCGGGGCACGTGCGACTGGAGCGCTTCCAGGCGGCCGAGGTCGATGCCGGTGAGCGGCGCCGCTTCGAGCTGGTGCTGGCCCGCCGCGGCGTGTCCACGCAGGTGGACAGCCGCGAAGGCGTGCTGGATGCGCTGGAGCGTCTGGGCGTGGACCACCCATGGGCCTGCCGCGAAGGCCTGTGCGGCACCTGCGAAGCCGGCGTGGTGGAAGGCGAGGTGCAGCACCTGGACCAGGTGCTGGCCCCCGCCGAGAAGGCCGCCCAGCGGCGAATGATGGTCTGCGTGTCGCGCTGTGCGGGGCCCAGGCTGGTTCTGGATCTCTGAGGACAAACCCATGCCCATGCAATTGCAAGACAAGGTCGCCATCGTCACCGGTGGTGCTTCCGGCTTCGGCGCGGCCATCGCCCGCCGATTCGCCCAAGAGGGCGCGGCGGTGATGATCGCCGACCTCAACGCCGACCTCGCGGCCCGTGTGGCGGCCGACATCCGCGACAGCGGTGCCCGCGCCGCCGCCATGCGCTGCGACGTGGCCAGCGAGTCGGATTTCCGTGCCCTGGTAGCGCAGACCCGGCGCGAGCTGGACGGGCTGCACGTGATGGTGAACAACGCCGGCATCACGCACCGCAACAAGCCCGCGCTGGAGGTGGGCGAGGACGAGTTCGACCGCGTCTACCGGGTCAACCTCAAGAGCCTGTATTGGTCGGCGCAGTGCGTCATCCCCGGCTTCATCGAGCAGGGCGGCGGCTGCATCGTCAACGTGGCCTCCACCACCGGCGTGCGGCCGGGGCCGGGGCTCACCTGGTACAGCGGCAGCAAGGCCGCGATGATCAATCTCACCAAGGGCCTGGCGCTCGAATTCGCGCGGGCCAACGTGCGGGTGAACGCGGTCAATCCCATGATCGGCGAGACCGCCATGCTGGGCGACTTCATGGGCATGGAGGACACGCCGGCCAACCGCGAGCGCTTCCTCGCGCGCATTCCACTCGGCCGCTTCACGCGCCCTTCGGACGTGGCCTCGGCGGCCGCCTTCCTCGCGTCCGATGAAGCGTCCTACCTCACCGGCGTGTGCCTGGACGTGGATGGGGGGCGCAACATATGAGCGCCTATCGCTGTCCCGACCTGCTGGTGGGCGGACGCTGGCGGCCTGCCGCCGGCGAAGCGCGGGTGGCCATCGTCGACCCGGCCACAGGAGAGACGCTGGACGAGCTGGCCCTGTGCAGCGCCGCCGACCTGCAGGAAGCGCTCGACGCCGCCGGCCCGGCCTTCGAGGCCTGGCGCCAGGTGCCGGCGCACGAACGGTGCCTGCGGCTGGAGCGGGGCGTGGCCCGCATCGTGGGCGAAGCCGACCGCATCGCCCGCCTGCTCACGCAGGAGCAGGGCAAGCCGCTGGCCGAGGCGCGTGCCGAATGCCTGATGGCCGCCGACCTCATCAAGTGGTATGCCGAGGAGGCGCGCCGCACCTACGGCCGCATCGTTCCGGCGCGTCAACCCGGCACCCGCATGGACGTGCTCAAGGTGCCGGTGGGTCCGGTGGCGGCCTTCTCGCCGTGGAACTTCCCGTTGGTGCTGTCCGCGCGCAAGCTCGGCGGCGCACTGGCCGCCGGTTGCCCGATCGTGCTGAAGGCGGCCGAGGAGACACCGGCCAGCGTCGCGGCCATGGTCGCCTGCCTGGCCGATGAACTGCCGCCCGGGGTGATCCAGCTGGTGTACGGCGTGCCGGCCGAGGTGTCGCAGGCGCTGGTCACCTCGCCGGTGATCCGCAAGGTGAGCTTCACCGGTTCGGTTCCCGTGGGGCGGCATCTCGCGCAACTGGCGGGCCGGCACCTCAAGCGCATCACGCTGGAGCTGGGCGGCCATGCGCCGGTGATCGTGTGCGAGGACGCCGACCTGGACCGCGCCGTGCGCCAGCTCGTCACGCACAAGTTCCGCAACGCCGGCCAGGCCTGCCTGGCGCCCACGCGCTTCTTCGTCGCGCGTCGCCGCTACGGCGCGTTCCTGGAGGCGTTCACCGAGGCGGCCCGTGGCCTGAAGCTCGGGCCTGGGCTGCAGGCATCGACGCAGATGGGGCCGGTGGCCAACGCCCGTCGGCGCACCGCGGTGCAGGACCTGGTGGCGCGCTCGATCGCCTGCGGTGCACGCAAGCTGTCGGGCGACGCCGGGCTGCCGACCCAGGGCTTCTTCGTCGCGCCCACCATCCTGGCCGACGTCCCGCTGCACGCGCCGGCCATGCAGGAAGAGCCTTTCGGCCCGGTCGCCTGCCTGCTGCCCTTCGACCGCCTGGACGAGGCGATCGCGATGGCCAACGGCAACGCCTACGGCCTGGCCGGTTACCTGTACACCGACTCTGCGCGGGCCATGCTCCAGGTTTCAGAGCGACTGGAGGTGGGCAGCCTCGCGATCAACGGCATCGGGGTCTCGGTCCCTGAAGCGCCGTTCGGCGGGGTGAAGGACAGCGGCCACGGCAGCGAGTCCGGATGCGAAGGCATCGAGGCCTTCCTGGAAACCCGTTTCAACCACCATGCGGCCTGAGGCCGCTCACCGGAGACAAGCATGCATCGACGCGACTTCATCAAGGGCGCCTGCGGCGCCGCATCCCTGGCGCTGCCCGGCTGGGCGCTCGCCCAGAACGACCGGCCCCTGCGCATCCTGGTCGGCTTCGCCGCGGGCGTGTCCATCGACGTGGTCGCCCGCATCGTCGGCGACAAGCTCAAGGACGAACTCAAGCGCCCGGTGCTGATCGACAACCGCGCCGGCGCTGGGGGCCGGCTGGCCGCGGAGCTGCTGAAGTCCGCGCCGCCCGACGGCAACACCCTGATGATCACTCCCGTGGTGGTGCCGGTGCTGGCACCCATGGTGTTCAACAAGCTCAACTACAACCCGCAGACCGACTTCGCGCCCGTGGTACGGCTGTGCGACTTCGGCTTCGCCCTGGCCGTATCCCCCGGCACGCCGGCCAGGACACTGAAGGAGTACGTGGCCTGGCTGCAGGCCAACCCGCAGAAGGCGACCTTCGGGTCACCGGCGGCGGGCAGCCTGCCGCATTTCTTCGGCGAGATGATCGGCCACGCGCTGAAGGTGGACATGATCCACGCGCCCTACAACGGCGGCGCCGCGCTGCAGTCGGCGGTGCTGGGCGACCACGTGCCGGCGGGCATCGACGTGGTGATGGAGTGGCAGCAGAACGCCAGGGCGGGCAAGGTCAAGGTGCTCGCCACGTCCGGTGCCGCGCGCAGTCCGGTCATGCCCGACGTGCCGACCTTCAGGGAACAGGGCTACCCCGACATCGTGGGGCAGGGCTGGTTCGGCATGTACGCACCGGCGCGCACGCCGCAGGAGCAGATCGACGCGGTGAATCGCGCGGTGAACAAGGTCCTGGCCTTGCCGGAAGTTCGTGAGCGATTCGCGGCGCTGGGCCTGGAGCCTGGCGGTGGCACCGCGGCGGATCTCGGCCGCACCATGCAGGAGGACGCGAAGCGCTGGGGTCCGGTGGTCAAGCGTTCGGGCTTCCGGGTGGATTGACCGGCCGCCGCCGCAGCCGATCCCCGAACACCACGCACAGCAGCGCGCACAACACCAGCAGCGCGCCCAGCCATTGCAGCGGCGCGATGGGCTCTCCCAGCAGCAGGATGCCCGCTGCCAGGCCGATCAGGGGAACCGCCAGGCTGAAGGGCGCGACGCGGTTCGCGGGGAAGCGCTTGAGCAGCCGGGTCCACAGGCCGTAGGCCAGGTCGGTGGCCATCCAGCCCAGGAAGGCGAGGGTGGCCCAGGCGATCCAGGGAGCGTGCAACCAGTTGGCGTGGGTCGCTGGCGCATCGAAGATCCAGCTCATGGCCACGAACGGCACGATGGGCACCGCGCTGCACCAGACGACGAAGGCGAGCGGATCGAAGCGGGCGCCTTCGCGTTGCGCGAGCCGCACGACGATGTTCGACGCGGCCCACATGGCCGACGCGGCCAGCGTGAGCAGCAGCCCCCAGCCGGTCACCGCGGCGCTCGCTTCGGCGCGCGAGACGTTCACCAGGAAGCACGCCAGCCCCGCCGCGGCGAACACCAGGCCCACCATCAAGGGGCGGGCGACCCGCTCGTGCAGCAGCAGCAGGCCGAACAGCGCGCTGAAGAACACCTGCGTCTGCAGCAGCACCGAGGCCAGCGCCGCCGTCATGCCCACCTTCAAGGCCAGGAACAGCAGCCCGAACTGCCCGACGCCCTGCAGCAGTCCGAAGATGACGATCCAGCGTGTCCGCACCGCCGGGCGGCGCACCAGCAGCGCCAGCGGCAGGAAGGCGAAGACGTAGCGCCCCGCGCCCATCTGGAACGGCGTGAAGCTGGCCAGGCCGACCTTCATCACGACGAAGTTCAGGCCCCAGATGACGACCACCAGCAGCAGCCCGAGGAGGTCGGACCGCTCCAGCGGTGACGGGTGGGCCGTGGCGCTCGTGGCTGCGGTCATGAGGCCCGCTGGGCGCGGCGGTCAGCCAGTAGGGCGGCGTCGGTCCGGCTGCTGGGCGATTGGCGGGGGCGGCTGGGTCTCATTCGCGGGAGCGGGCAAGGTGGTCGGCGGATCTTACGTCCCGGGCTCCTAGAATCGCCGGGCCACGGGCAGGCCGGCGTTTGCCACTGACCGCGCGGACCGCAACGGCTCGTGGCTTCGAAGCAGCGGTGCACGTGGTGGCTGAGGTCGCTGCCGCTGTGTCCCGCCACTTGCCGCAACCCGGGCCCGCGTTCTCATGAGTTGGTTAGAAGCCGTCATCCTGGGCCTGGTGCAAGGCCTCACCGAATTCCTGCCGGTCTCCTCGAGCGCGCACCTGCGCATCGTCGGGCCGCTGCTGCCTTCGGGCGGAGACCCGGGGGCTGCCTTCACGGCCATCGTGCAGATCGGCACCGAACTCGCGGTCCTGCTGTATTTCCGGCGCGACCTCGTTCGCATCGGCGCGGCCTGGTTCGGCTCCGTGCTGCGGCGGCCCGTGGGCCATCCGGCGGATGCGCGGCTGGGGTGGCTGATCGTCGTCGGTTCGGTGCCGATCGCCGTGGCGGGACTGGCGTTCCAGGACCTGATCGAAACCTCGCTGCGGCACCTGCAACTGACGGCGTTCGCGTTGATCGGTTTCGGCGTGCTGCTCGGGCTGGCCGACCGCATCGGCCGCAAGCAGCGCACGTTGCCGGAGATGACGTGGACACGCGGATTGATGTTCGGGCTGGCGCAGGCGCTGGCCCTCATCCCCGGCGTCTCCCGCTCGGGCGGCACCATCACGGCCGGTCTGCTGATGGGATTCACGCGCGAGGCGGCGGCGCGCTATTCGTTCCTGCTGGCGGTGCCGGCGGTGCTGGCGTCCGGCTTCTACCAGTTGTGGCGCCACGGGCACGATGCCGCGGCCGTTCCGGTGACGGCCACGCTGATCGCGACCCTGGTGTCCTTCGTCGTGGGGTACGCCGTGATCGTGTGGTTCCTGCGGCTGGTGGCCACCCGCACCTACATGCCCTTCGTGGTCTATCGCATCGCGCTGGGGTTGCTGGTGCTGGCGGGGCTGCAGACCGGGTATCTGCAGCCTTACTGAAGGCGTGGCCGATCGTTCAGGTGAGGGGCGGTCCGTCACGGGCGCCGGGGCGGGTCATCTCGTTCAGCAGCGGCGGCCTCGAGTGGTCTAGCAGGCGCAAGAGGTCGCTCTGGCCGGACGTGCCGGTCTTCGAGTAGATCCGTTGCAGGTGCGTGCGCAGCGTGGGCTCCGTGATGCCCAGCATCTCGGCTGCCTGCAGCCCGCCCAGTCCCTGTGAAAGGGCCAGCAGGACGCGCAGTTCGCCCACGGTCAGGCCGTGGAGCCTGGCAAACGCGGCTCCAGGCATGGGGGAGGACTGGTCGGGGTCCTGCGTGAACACCGCGAGCGCGGCAGCCGGTGCCCGCGGGCCCGGATGCTGCGCACCGGCCAAGGGCATGAGGGTGGCGACATAGCCGCCGCCCTTGCCATCGGGAATGGCTACGGGATGGGGGCATGCGCCGCCGGTTCGGCTGGCGACGTCGACCGCATGCGACCACTCGGCGCGGGCCGTCGCATGTACCGGGGTGATGTGCTGGCCGACCAGGCGAAGCGCGTCGCCCGTCCGTACCTGGGCTTGCGCCGCGGCGTTCATGTAGACGACGCGGCCGTCACCCGCGAGGAGGAACACGCCCACGTTCAATCCGCCCAGCGTCGCCTCCAGCGCCTGCGACCTCAGGGCGCAGATGTCGAGCAGGTCGGACACCGCCAGGGCGCGGCAGACATGCGGCGCCAGCAGCCGGAACAGCTCGATCTCGCGTTGCTGGAAGGTCGGTTCGCTGTCCGGGCGAGATGCACGCAGCGAGGCCGTGCGCCGGTCGTTGCGCAAGGCCGGGAACCAGAGGATGTCCCCCAGCCCGAGCGGCTGGAGCACCTCGCGGAAGAACGCCCCTTCGCGCAGCCGAAAACGTGGCATCGACAGAGCGTGGACTTCACCGACCCCGGACGATTGGTTCGCGATCGCCATGGGGCTGTGCGCGTACTGCTCGCACAAGGCCTGCAGGACGGCGGCTTCGTAGCCGAAGACGAAGAGCTGGACGTCGTCTTCCTGCCGATCGTGGACGCAGAGGCCGCCGGCTGGACTGTCGCAGCTCGCAGCGATCTGGCGGCAGGTATCGATCCAGCGTTGGGGCTCCAGCACGCAGGCATAGATGGCGCCGACGAGCTCCGAGAAAGCCGGTGCCGACATGCCATCCAGACCGTCCATGTGGACTCCTGCTGCCCTTTGCTCGAGGGCGAGGCGCTTGCCGCAGCGTCGATGACCACCGGCGAGCTGCTGCACGTGCGGCGGCCATCGTAAGCAGCGGGAAGGGGCGGCACAAGCCCATTGCCGGAGCAGGACAGTGCGCGATTCGGGCGCGCTCTCGGCGGCCTAGCAACAGCGAAACGGCACGCGTCATCGGTTCCGATGACGCCCTGTCCGGGGCTGCGCAATAGGCTGCCGCCACAGCCCGTGAGTGGCTGCTGGACCCTTGCTCCAATTCTTGGACCGGAGAAAGACGATGAACCTGAGTTCGATGGCGTGGAGGCCTGCGCTTCAGGCCCGGCGGTTCCCGTGGGTCGTGGCGGGGGCCGCTGCCGCTGCTGTTGCTCTGCTCGCGCTGTCCTGGTCTGGTGGCAGCCCGGCGCCCACTGCCGTGACCCCCAGTGCGTGGGTATTCGCCCCGTTCGGGGGCGACTTATCGGGAGTCTCCGCGACCTCGTACGAGACCTGGCTGCACGGCGCCCACGGGCAGGCTCAGCGCGAAGGCGTCGAGGCCAGCCTGCCCGACCAGTTCTGATGCGAGGCCGCGGCCCCCTCGATCAGCTCTCCGGCGTGAAGCCGATCTGCTTGACGATGCGACCCCAGTCCTCGCTGTCGCGGCGCAGCAGCTCGACCAGGCGTTCGGGCGTGGAGCCTTGCACCTCCATGCCGAACTCGGCCATGCTGGCCGCCAGGTCGGGCTGGGCCAGCGCCTGCTGGATGGCGGTGTTCGCGCGGCGGATCACGTCGGCACTGGCCTGGGCCGGCATGAACACGCCGTACCACTCGCGGATGTCGATGTTGAAGCCCTGCTGCTTGTACGTCTGCACGCCCTGGACCAACTTGGATGGCTGGGCACCCGAAGTGGCCAGGATGCGCAGGCGACCGCCGCGCACGTGCGGCAGGTAGTCGCCCAGGGGAGAGGACATGGCGGAGATCTGGCCGCCCAGCAGGTCCTGGATGCCGGGTGCGGATCCGCGGTAGGCGACGTGGCGCAGGTCCACGCCGGTCTCCTTGGCCAGCACGTTGCCGATCAGGTGGGGCGCCGAGCCCGCGCCGGGCGAGCCGTAGTTGGCCTTGTCGCGGTTGGCCTTGGCCCAGTCGATGAAGTCGCGCACGGTGCGCACGCTCTCGGGCACCGCGGGACCGACGCCGAAGGCATGGTCGAAGAAACAGGTGAGCGACACCGGCTTCACGTCCTCCATGGGCTTGTACGGCAGCGAGCGGTACACGTAGGGGTAGAGCGACAGCATGGACGAGGGCGTGAGCAGCATGACGCTGCCATTGGCCGGGCTGTCGCGCAGCGCCGTCACCGCGATTTGCCCACCGGCGCCGGGGCGGTTCTCGACCAGGACGTTGCCGGCATAGTTGCCGCGCAGCTTCTCGGCGATGCGGCGCGAAATGGCGTCGCTGGTGCCCCCGGGCGGGAAGCCGCAGAGGATGCGCGCCAGCTCGGGCATCTGCTGGGCGCGCGCGGCGATCGGCAGCAGGCCGCCCATGAGCGGCACGGCGGCGGAGGTGAAGAGGAAGTCACGGCGGCTTGGCATGGGGAACGTCTCCGGTGTCATCAGGGCGGGTTGCCGGGTTTGTTTATATTCAATAATGAAATAGATGGGGTTCCGGGTTAACCCCGGTCTGCGCCCCTGCGACGGCAGGAGGCGCCCGATCCCTGTGTCCACGCTGGCCGGTGCGTGACTGGCGCCGCCTGGCCGCCAGGCGGCGGGCATGACGCCGCCGTCAGCGCGCCAGCGCCTGCGGTCCCTCGCCGCCGAGCGGCGACTGCGCCACCTGGCCGGTGGCCAGTGCGCCGATCCGCCGACCCATGGCCAGGCCCACCTCGGTCGAGGTGCGGTAGTGGATGCCTTCCCACACCCGCGCGTCGGCCACCTCCTGCATGAAGGCGTCCACGGACGGCCAGCGACGTGTCCTGCCGCCCGCGCTCGGGCTGCTGGTCGCGAGTTCGGGCAAGGATCCCCGCCTCACCTCGGCCTCGAGCAACTCACCGATGGCACCCGCCAGGATGCTGTGGGCGCTGGGGTACTCCGGGTGGGCAGGGTTGTCGATCAGGGGCGTCCATCCGGCTTCCAGCTCCGTCGCCGGGTGGTCGTCGCGGTCACCATTTCGGATGGCCGTGACCGGCCGCCAGAAGCCGTAGTGGTATTTCGCGTCCATCACCGCGATGAGCGCGTCGTCCATGGCCTGGGATACGGCCGCGAACAGGCGCGCGTTCTGCGCCACGCTGCGGTCCGGCTGCTGCGCCACCGATCGCACCACTCCGTGGTAGATGGGCGGCAGCGAGTACTCCCAGAAGCGCGCGGCCTCGGTCTGCTCGGGCGTGCGTTGCGTGCTGGCCTTGCTGCCGAGCACCTTGACCTCGTTGTAGTCGCGCGCCCATTGCTCGCTGTCCAGCGCGGGTGGCGGGCCTGGGCGGAATTGCGCCGCACTGGCCATGAGCCAGGGCTGGCGCTGCGGCCAGTGGGGCGTGGCGACCGCGGCGGTGGGGACGTACACGCCGGGCTGGACCTGGGGCCGGTAGCGGTCCGGTGCCGAAGCGCCGTCGCCTGCGCGCCAGGCCAGCACGCGCAGGGCCGCCTGCTCGCCGGCTGCGATACCGGAGGCCTTGGCAGGCCCATCGGGCAGCGGGTCCAGCGCGCGCCGGTACGCCGCCGCGATGGCGCCGTCCTGCTGCGGCAGCAGCCGGGACAGGGCCGCGCGGTTGGCGGCCGCCACGGCGGCCTGCGTCGCCACCTCGCCGCGCGCGGCGCCGACCGCCTCGTGCACGGCGGTCTGCACGATGGCCAGCACGCGCACGGCCGGCGGGGTGCCGAGCCTGGCCTGCACGACCTGCTCGCCGGCGATGGTGTTCCAGTCGGTCACCACGTCGGCCTGCGTCGGCGCGGCCATCGCGAGAAGGGTGGCGGCGATGGCGATGGGGGTCTTCGGTGTCATGGCGCGCTCCTTGCCGCCTCAGCGGCGGGTGACGACGATCTCAAGGTACTCACCGGGGATCACGAGGGCGTTGCCCCGGCCTGTGTCGTGCTGGTTCATCAGGGAAGTGAACTCGCGCGCCAGTCCCTGCTGCGCCGCTTCGTCCAGGGCCGCGAAGGTCTTCAGCACCGGTCCGTAGTAGCTGCGGAAGATCTCGAGCATGTGGTCGGCCGAGCGGTAACGGAACATGAAGTGGCGCTTGTCCGCCCGAATGGATGAGGCGCCGGGGCCGAACTGCTGGTCGATGAAGGCGCGGGTGCCCCAGGTCGCGGGAGGCGTGATGCCGGCCGGCGGCGGCACGTGCCGCCCGATGAGCTTGAAGAGTTGCCCGATGAAGCCTTCCGGCGTCCAGTTGGCCATCGCGATGCGGCCGCCCGGGCGGCACACGCGCTGCAGCTCGGCGGCGACGCGTGGCCCGTTGGGGGCGAACATGCAGCCGAAGGTGGACAGCACGGCATCGAAGCTGCCGTCTTCGAAGGGCAGGGCCTCGGCATCGGCCTCGCGGAACTGGATGGCCTGCAGCCGCTCGGCGGCAGCACGCTCGCGGCCGCGCTCGAGCAGCGCCGGCACGTAGTCGGTCGAGGTGACTTCAGACCCCCGGCGGGCGGCCGCCAGCGTGGCATTGCCGTTGCCGGCCGCGACGTCCAGCACGCGCTCGCCGGCTCGCAGGTCGGCGGCCTCGCAGAGGGTCTCGCCGACGATTTGCAAGGTGGTGCCGACGACGGCATAGTCGCCCGAGGACCAGGCGGCCTTCTGGCGGGTCTTGATGGCGGGAAAGTCGGGCGTCGTCGGCGCAGCGGCTTGCGGGCGCAGAGGGGTGTCGGTCGAGGTGGTCATGGGTTCTCTCCTGGAGAGGATTCGAGGCCAGGCGGTGCCGGGCAAGTCGACTGTCGGAGGCGCGCGTGGAAGCAGGCGTGGTGGCGGGCGTGGGAAATTCCGTTGGAAGTGCCGTGGAAGCGACTCCCCCCATCGATGGCTTGCGACTGCTGGGGCCGATGGCGCTGCACCGTGGCGGCGCCCCGATCGAGCTTGCGCATTCGCGCAAGGTTCGCGCGCTGCTGGCCTACCTCGCCGTCACCGATCGGCCCGTGCGGCGCGACCAGCTTTGCCGACTGCTCTGGGACCTGCCCTCCGACCCGCGCGGCGAGCTTCGCTGGTGCCTGAGCAAGGCCAGGTCCGCGGTGGACGAGCCCGGGCATGCACGCGTCATTGCGAGCGGCGAGTCCGTGGCGCTCGACCTGTCGGGGCTGGCCGTCGATGCGCTCGATGTGGCGCGTTCCGTGCAGCAGGGGCTGGCGTCCACGCCGGCAGCCGACCTCGCCACCCTGGCCGCGCTGCTGCGTCGCGGGGAGTTCCTGCAAGGCCTGGACGTGCCGCGCAGCCCTGAGTTCACCGGCTGGCTGATGGCCCAGCGTCGACGGTTCCGGGCGGCCGAAGCGGCCGTGCTCGAGCACTGGGTTCGCTCACTGGCGCCCGGCAGCGGCCCGGCCCTGGCCGCACTCGAGCGATGGCTGGCGGTCGCCCCGTTCGACCGGCAGGCCCACGCGCTGTTGCTGGAGGCGCTCGCATCGCGCGGACGGCTTCGCGAAGGCGACGAGCACCTGGCGGCGGCCTCGCGGCAGTACGAGGCCGAAGGACAGGATTGGGGGCCGCTGGCGCTCGCGTGGCGTGCCGCCCGGGCGCGGCATGCGCAGCCCTGGCCCGCGACACGCGAGGCACCGCCGGCCCTGCAGCGGGAGCCGCCCGAGGCGACGGCGCGTCGGGCTTCGCTGGCGGTGCTGCCTTTCACCGACCGCACGCCCGGCGCGGCGGGGCGCAGCGAGCTGGGCGATGGACTGGCGCGCGACGTGATCACGCGCCTGGCCAAGCTGCGCAGCCTGTTCGTCATCGCCGAAGGCACCATGTTCGCGCTGGCCGACCGGCGCGTGGGATCGGACGATGCGGGCCGTCGCCTGGACGTGGACTATGTCGCCAGTGGCACCTTGTCGCGTGAGGCCGGGGCGTGCCGGGTGGTGCTGAACGTGCAACTGGCCGACCGGCGCAGCGGCGGGGTGGTCTGGGCCGAGGAGTTCGCGCTGCGCCTGCAGGAGGCCTTCGAGGTGCTGGAGGGCGTCGGCAACCGCATCGTCACCTCCGTGGCCAGCCAGGTGGAGCAGGCCGAGCGCAACCGAGCCATCCTCAAGAACCCGGGTTCGCTCAACGCCTGGGAGGCGCACCACCGGGGCCTGTGGCACATGGTGCGCTTCAACCGCGAGGACAACGAGCAGGCGCGCCATTTCTTCGAGCGCGCGGTGCGCCTCGACCCCACCTTCGCGCGGCCGCAGGCGGGACTCTCGTTCACGCATTTCCAGGACGCGTTCCTGGGTTGGCACGATCGCGAGGCCTCGATCGGCAAGGCCTATGCCACCGCCGCGGAGGGCCTGATGGCCGACGACCAGGACCCGGCCGCGCACTGGGCGCTGGGACGCGCCATGTGGCTGATGGACCGGCAGGATGACGCCGTGCGCGAGCTGCGCACCAGCATCGACCTGAGCCCCAACTTCGCGCTGGGCCACTACACGCTGGGTTTCGTGCAGATGCAATCGGGCGACCCGCAGTCGGCCATCGAGGCGTGCGACCAGGCGCGGGCGCTCAGCCCCATGGACCCGCTGCTGTTCGCCATGCTGGCCGCGCGTGCCCTGGGCCTGCTGCGCCTGGGGCGGCATGAGGAGGCATCCGAATGGGCCTTGCGCTCGGTCAGCCGTCCCAACGCGCACGTGCACGTCCGGGCGATCGCGATGATTTGCCTGGCGCTGGCCGGGCGAATCAGCGAAGCCCAGGCGATCGGCCAGGCCATCCGCCGCACCGACGCCGGCTACGGCCTGGCCGATTTCGAGCGGGCGTTCCGGCTCGGGCCGCAAGCGACCGCGCTGGTGCGGCAGGCCGCTCGCGTGCTCGACGGCTAGTGCGGCTTCATGTGCAGCGAACTTGCGGGACAGGACACTAGACGCCGTTGTCCGCGCCCGACGGCAGCAAACGGCGCAGCCAGGCATCGGCCACGGCGCGGAACCGGGGGCTGTGCAGGCAGGCGGCGCCCATGAGCCCGACCACCGCGCCGACGGCGGTGTCCACCAGGCGCGTGCGCAGGAGGTGCTCCGGTGCCAGGCCGCTCGAGTGGCCCGACTCGGCCAGCAGGATGGTCAGCGGCGTGATGAACACGGTGGCCAGGCCATAGTGGCGCACCACCAGCGTCTCGATCAGCAGCGTCAGCAGGGTCAGCACCGCCGCGATGCCCCAGGGGTCGAGCCGGACCTGCGTGATCGCCAGGAAGACCAGCAGCCCCACGGCCGTGCCGAGGATGCGCTGCAGGTGGCGGGTCCAGGCTGCCCGCAGGGACGCACCCTGGATGATGGCCAGGCAGCTGACCGGCACCCAGTAGGGGCGGTCCAGCTGCAAGGCGTGCGCGGCCAGCAGCGACAGGCCCACGAAGACGCCGATCACCACCGAATCGAGCACGACGAAGCCGAACTCGGGTCGGGGTGGCGCTGCCTGCTGCGGCAGTCCGCGCCGGCTGACGATGTGCAGGCTGTACAGGAAGGCGACGCCGACCGCCCAGACCGTGCCGAGGGCGAAGGCGCCCAGCTGCACCAGGGCGATCCCTCCTTGTGCGGGGCTGTAGGCGGCGATGGCGGCAGCCATGACGAAGAACAGGCTGCCCGGCGGCGGCGCCGCATAGAAACGGCAGACCATGGTGGCCAGGATGGTGATGACGGCGATGAGCGGCACCACCAGGAGCGGCATGAGGTGGGCCAGCAGCCCCAGCGCGTGGCAGGCCGTGATGCCGAAGGCGCAGGCCATGAGCCAGGCCATGCGGTGCGACAGCCGCGTCGTCGGCAGGTGCATGAACACCAGGGCGCCCAGCGAGGCGACCAGGCCCAGCGCGAGCTGGCCATAGGCCACGCCGATGAAGATGGGCGCGCCGGTGGCCACGGCGGCCGCGACCGGCATCTCCCACGGGCGGTCACTGCGGTCGATGCTGGCGAGCTGCCGCAGCTCCCGGGACACACGCTGCTTCAGGCTCATGGCGGCAGTATGGCAGCGCGCCCCTGTGCCAGAAGGGGCGATGCCGATTCGACACAGGGGCGCGAACGCCTGCCGCCGCGGGCCGGGGGCGGATCCGCTTGCCCGGATAATCGCCCGAGCACAAGAACGGGTGAGCAACACATGGGTCTGGTCGTTTTCAATCAAAAGGGCGGGGTGGGCAAGTCCACCATCACCTGCAACCTGGCTGCCATCAGCGCGCAGCAAGGCCTCAAGACCCTGGTGATCGACCTGGACCTGCAGGGCAACTCCACCCGCTACCTGCTGGGTGAAGCCGCGGCGCAGGCGGGGGAGGGCATCAGCGGCTTCTTCAGCCAGATGCTCAAGTACGCGCTGCGGCCCACGCCCATCGGCGACTTCGTGGCCGAGACCCCGTTCGAGAACCTGTGGGTGCTGCCGCCCGGCACCGACCTGGAAGACCTGCACGGCAAGCTCGAATCGCGCGGCAAGATCTACAAGCTGCGCGAGGCCGTCGACACCCTGTCCGAGGAATACGACCGCATCTACGTGGACACCCCGCCGGCGCTGAACTTCTACACCCGCTCGGCGCTGATCGCGGCCAGCGGTTGCGTCATCCCGTTCGACTGCGACGAGTTCTCGCGCCAGGCGCTCTACACGCTGCTGAGCAACGTGGGCGAGATCAAGGCCGACCACAACGAAGAGCTCGAGGTCAAGGGCATCGTGGTCAACCAGTTCCAGCCCCGGGCCAACCTGCCGCAGCGCCTGGTCAGCGACATGGTGGCCGAGGGGCTGCCGGTGCTGCGCACCTATCTGAGCTCATCGGTGCGGGTGAGGGAATCGCACGACCTGGCCAGGCCGCTCATCTACCTGGACGCCCGGCACAAGCTCACGCAGGAGTACATCGCCCTGCACGACGAACTCCACGGCGCTGCGTAGGGCGCGATGGGCCGCCTCGCGCAGTTCGGGCAACGCGTTCGGGATACCGCACTGGGTATCCCGGGCCTCGGCGTGATGCTGCTGGCGATGCGCAACTACGTGATGCACCAGAGTGCCAACCAGGCCGGCAGCCTGGCCTTCTCCTGGGTGCTGGCCATGTTCCCGCTGCTGATCCTGGTGTCGTCCGCCGCGGCCTTCGTCGGCCAGCCGGGCGATGCGGCCGCGCTGGTGGACCGCGTCGTGAGCTACCTGCCGCCGCTGGTGCAGGAGGCGATGCAGCCGGTCATCAAGCAGGTGCTGGCGCAGCGCAGCCAGGCGCTGCTGGCCATCGGCCTGGTGACGACGCTGTGGACGGCGTCGTCGGGCATGCAGGGCATTCGCACCGCGCTCAACCGCGCCTACGGCGTCGAGCGGGGCCTGTCGTTCTGGAAGGCCCGGCTCAAGGTCACGGTGTTCACGGTGGTCGTCGGCTCGGTGGCGCTGGCGGCGTTCAGCTGGGTGGTCATCCTGCCGTACATCTGGCAATTGCTCGAAGCCAACGCCGGCGTGGGTCGCGAGACCTTGTGGCTGCGCCAGAGCGTGCGCTACGGCATGGCTTTCGTGGTGCTGGTGGTGCTGTACGCGGCGATGTACGGGTGGCTCTCCGACAACCGCCAGCGGCTGTACACGGTGCTGCCGGGCGCCGTGGTGGGTGCGGCTTTCTGGGTGGCCGCGGCTGCCACCTTGTCGTACACGCTGGGCACGGCCGGCAAGCTGGCGCTGGTGTACGGCAGCTTCGCCAGCGTGGTCGCGACCCTGGTGTTCCTGTACATCAGCGCCACCACCCTGATCTTCGGGGCCGAAATCAACGGCGTGCTGCGCGAGAAGGTGACGCCACCCGGGCCCGGCTGATCCTGGTCCGCCCGGCCCGTCGGCGCGCGGTGGCCGCCGCTATGATCGTCCGGCCGCAAGGACAGCGGCCACGCGCACGGCCCGCGCCCGGCCACAGCTTCCTGGTGCGACATGTCGCCAACCCACCCATCCGCCGTACCGGCGGGCTTGTTCCACGGCGGGAGCGAAATCGCCGGCCGGCTGGCCGAGTTCGCCTGGCACGACCATCCGCTGGGCCCTGCAGCCGAATGGCCTGCGTCCCTGCAGTCCCTGGTGCGCTCCATGCTCCGCTCACGCGGCCCCATGTTCATCTGTTGGGGACCCGAGGCGCGGCTCTTGTACAACGACGCCTATGCGGCCATCTTGCGTGACAAGCATCCGCAGGCCCTGGGCCGGCCTTTCCGTGACGTGTGGTCCGAAGTAGGCCCTGAGCTCGACGGCATGCTCGAACGCATCCGCAGCGGCGAGGGTATCCAGGGCACCGACACGCCGTTCCGCGTCCTCAGGGACGGGCGTGAACAGGTCGCCAGCTTCTCGTTCGTGTGGAACCCCGTCGTCACTGACGATGGCCAGGTGCCGGGCTTCTACTGCATCGCGTTCGAGACCACCCTGGCGGTCGAGGCCGAACAGGCCCGGGCCGAAGAGGCCGAGCGCCTGATCCGGATGTTCGACGAGGCGCCCGGCTTCCTGGCGGTCCTGTCCGGGCCCGACCACATCTTCAGGCAGGCGAACCGCGCCTACCGCTCCTTCGTGGGGCGCCGCGGCGAGATCGTGGGCCGGCCCGTGCGGGAGGTGGCGCCGGCCGCCATCGAGCAAGGCTGGGGCGCGGTGCTCGACGAGGTGCTGCGCACGGGCAAGCCGTACGTGGGGGAAGCCTCGCCCGTTCGCCTGAGCCCCGAAGGCCGCGAGGCCGAGGAGCGGCTGGTGGACTTCATCCTGCAGCCCATGCGCGGCCGCGACGGCGCTGTCGAGGGCATCCTGATCCAGGGCTCGGACGTCACGGAGCACAAGCGCACGCTGGAGCGGCTGCGCGAGAGCGAATTGCGCTTTCGCACCATCGCCGACGCCATGCCGCAAATGGTCTGGTCCGCCCGCCCCGACGGCTTCCATGACTACTTCAACCAGCGCTGGTACGAGTTCACGGGCGTGCCGCAGGGCGTGACCGATGGCCATGCCTGGAACGACGTGTTCCACCCCGAGGACCAGGCGCGCGCCCGGGAGCGCTGGCAGCGCAGCCTGGAGACGGGGGCGACCTACGAGATCGAATACCGCCTGCGGCACCACACCGGCGTCTTCCGCTGGGTGCTCGGCCGGGCGGTGGCGCTGCGCGACGACAGCGGCACCATCTCGCGGTGGATGGGCACCTGCACCGACATCCACGAACAGTTCCTGGCGCGCGAGATCCTGCGCGAGGAGGACCGCCGCAAGGACGAATTCCTGGCCATGCTCGCCCACGAGCTGCGCAACCCGCTCGCACCCATCGCATCGGGCGTGACGCTGCTGCATCGGGTGGCCGGCAACGAGGCCCGCGTGCGGCAGACGGCCGACCTGATCGGCAGGCAGGCCGCGCACTTGCGCTCCCTGGTGGACGACCTGATGGATGTCTCCGGCGTGGCACGCGGCCTGGTGACCCTGGCCGCGGACCAGGTCGACCTGCGCCAGGTGCTCGCCGATGCCGTGGAGCAGACCCGCCCGCTGATGGACGGCAAGCGGCACTCCCTGCACATCATGGCCGGCTCCGCGCCCTTGCCGGTGGAGGGAGACCGCAAGCGCCTGGTCCAGATCTTCGCGAACGTGCTGGGCAACGCCGCCAAGTACACCCCGCCCTCGGGTCGGGTGGTCGTCGAGACCGGCATCGAGGACGACAGCGCCGTGGTGCGCGTGATCGACAACGGGCTGGGCATGACCCCCGAGCTGCTGGAGCGGGTCTTCGATCTGTTCGTCCAAGGTGAGCGGGCGCAGGACCACGCCCAAGGCGGGCTGGGCATCGGGCTGGCCCTGGTGCGAAGGCTGGTCGAGCTGCATGGCGGCAGCGTGTCCGCCTCGAGCATGGGCCCGGGCCACGGAAGCACCTTCACCGTCAGGCTGCCGGCGGCACAGACCTTGCCGGAGCCGCACGCACCGGCCGCCCACGACGGCCCGCAGGTGGCCCCGCCGACCCGCGTGCTGGTGGTGGACGACAACCGGGATTCGGGTCAGGTGCTGGCCATGCTCCTGGAGGAGATGGGCTACGAGGCTTACGTGGAGGCGACCGTGGCGCGGGCCCTGGCCACGGCGGCCCACGTGCGCCCCCACGTCTGCCTGCTGGACGTGCGCCTGCCGGACGGCAACGGCCGCGAGCTGGCCGCCCAGCTGGTTCGCCTTCCGGGCATGCAGTCCGCGGCACTGGCCGTGATCAGCGGCTTCGGGCAATACGACGAGCTGGCCGCCAGCCGCGACGCGGGCATGGAGCACTTCGTCAAGCCGGTCGATCCGGACGCCCTGGGCAAGTGGCTGCAGGGGCTGGGGGCCTGAGGCTTCCCCGCCCGGCTCACGGCCGGCGCGGCGGCGGCCGGCGCCGGTTCAGCACCGACACGGTGAGCGTCACCGCGGTGAGTGGCACCACGAAGCCCAGCATCACGTCGCTGAAGGCCTCCAGCCCGCTGTGCCGCTTGGCCGCAAGCAGCAGGTAGGCCGTGTAGGCCGCGTAGTACAGCAGGAACAGCACGCCTTCCCAGCGGGCGATGCGCCCGCCGGTGAGGAACACCGGCACGCAGGCGACGAAGACGATCAGCATCACCCACAGGTCGAAGTCGCGGATCGCGGCGGGCACGACCAGGCTTTCGGCGCCGGTTGCCGCGGCAGCCAGCCCGGCGACGCCGACCACCCCGAAGACGTTGAAGATGCAGCTGCCCACCACGTTGCCCACGGCGATGTCTCGCTGCCCTCGAGCGGCGGCCATGAGCGACGCGGCGACCTCGGGCAGCGAGGTGCCCATGGCCACGATGGTCAGGCCGATCACCACTTCACTGACCCCGAAGGCGCGGGCGAAGGAGACGGCTGCGCTCACCAGGGCGTGCGACCCGGCGACGAGCAGCGCCAGGCCTGCGGCGACCATCAGCAGCTGCCGCCCGCGCCCGCCCTGCGGCTGCGGCACATCGGCTGCCGCGTCCGGCGCGAACGGGTCGTGCGACTCCTGGCGCGAATGCCGGATCAGGAAGCCCGTGTAGGCGAACAGCAGCAGCGTCAGCACGGCCGCCTCGATCCAGGTGATGCGGCCATCCCAGCCCAGCACCAGCAGCAGGGCGGCGCCGCCCACCAGGATCGGCGCCTCGCGCCGGATCACGTCCGCATGCACGATCAGCGGCGCGATCACCGCCGCCGCGCCGAGGATGAACAGCACGTTGAAGATGTTGCTGCCGACCGCGTTGCCCACGGCGAGGTCGGTGGTGCCCGACAGCGCCGCGCCGACAGAAACGGCCATTTCGGGGGCGCTGGTGCCGAAGGCCACGACGGTCAGGCCGACGACCAGCGGCGAGATGCCCATCGACAGCGCCAGCGCCGACGCGCCGCGCACCAGCAGCTGGGCGCCGAGGAACAGGCCGACCAGGCCGGCCGCGAACAGGAATGCATCGATCAGCAAGACGTTTCCTCTGGGACAGGCGCACCGGCGGTGCTTGGCCGTGCATTATGGGCAGCCGTCGGCGGGCGCGGGCGCGATCGGTGCCCGGCGTGGCCCCTCGCTTCCGCCGCCCCGGCTCTACGGCCTGCCCGCCATGTCCCGGCTGCGCAGCGCCCGCGAGCCGATGGCCTGGACCAGCGCGTCGATCAGCACTTCGGCCTTGGCCGGTTTGGCGACCACCTGGAAGCCGCAGTCCGTGGCTTCCTGCAGCCGTTCGGTGAAGCCGGTCATCAGCACCACCGGGATCACCTCGGGCCCGGCGCTGACATGCCGGGCGAGGTCGATGCCGCTGCGCTCCCCCGGCAGGCTCACGTCGCTCAGCACCACGTCCACCCGCAGGCCACGCGACAACGCGTGGAGGGCACTGTCGGCGCTGTCGTGCAAGGTCACCTGAGCGCCCGCGTTCTGAAGGATGGCGCCGACGGCGGCTGCGATGTCCGGGTTGTCTTCCACCAGCAGGACGGCCGCATCCAGTTCGCTGCCCGGCAGGCTGCCCGACGGCTCGGTGACCGGATCGGCCACGGAGCACGGCAGCAGGAGCGCGACCTGCGTGCCGTGGTGGGGTTCCGATGAAATCTCCATCCGCCCGCCCGCCTGCACGGCGAACGACTGGACCTGGCTCAGGCCCAGCCCCGTTCCCTTGCCCAGCGGCTTGGTGGTGAAGAACGGCTCGGTCACCCGCGCCAGGACTTCGGGCGCCATGCCTTGTCCGGTGTCGGTCACGGTGAGCCGGCACCAGGGGCCGCCGGCGGTGTCGGCGTCGGCGGGGGGCGGGGATTCGCGCGCGGCGATGTGGATGCGGCCGCCATCGGGCATCGCGTCCTTCGCATTGATGCACAGGTTCATCAGTGCAAGCTCCAGCTCGGCCTGGTTCACGGTGATGTTCAGCAAAGGCTGCACCTCGTGGGTGACCATGATCGACCGGCCCAGCGTGCTGGACATGAGTTGCGCCAGGGCGGCGATGGCTGGCGTGAGTTCGACGGTGCGCACATGCAGCGGCTGGCGTCGCGCCACGGCCAGCAGCTGCCGCGTGAGCTGGGCGCCGTTGGCCACGGCCCGCTCGATGGGCGCCAGGGCTTTGGCGACCGGCTCGCCGCGGACTTCCAGTTGGCGCGCCAGGGCCGCGCTGGACTGCACCACCATCAGCACGTTGTTGAAGTCGTGCGCTACCCCGCCGGTCAGCCGGCCCAGGGCTTCCATCTTCTGCGCCTGCCGCAGCGCTTCCTCGGCCTTTGCGCGGTGTTCGTACTGCTCCTGGTGGGCCAGGGCGATCGCATGCTCGCTTCGGACGCGCCGGATGGCGAACCCGCACAGCGCCGCGAGTCCGAGCGACAGCGGCAACGTGAACGCCACCAGCAAGAGCATCGAATCGCGCCAGGGGCGCAGGACCGCGGATCGGCTGGCTGTCGACGCGGCGTAGAGGGGCAGCTCGCCGATGCGGCGGTAGGCCACGTAGCGGTGCCGGTCGTCGATCGAGCTGACGCCCTCGGTCTGGCCGGCCGGTGATCGAGCGGACATGGCGGCAAGCAGGGGACTGTCGGGCGACAGGCGGGTCGCGCCGGTGGGCGCGGGCGGATAGCGGGAAATGAGCGTGCCGTCGGCGCGGACCAGGGACAGCGAGAAACCCGGTTCCTGCGCGACCTGTTCGCGGAAGAACTCGTCGAAATACAGCGGCGACAGCGACACCGAGACGGCCCCGAGGAAGCTGCCGTCTTCGGCCTGGCGCCGCCGCACGAAGTCGAAGAACAGCTCGCCGGTGGTGCGGCTGCGAAGCGGCTCGGTGATGTACCAGCTTGCGGCATCGCTGCCGCGGGCCCAGCGGAAGTAGTCGCGGTCGCTCACGTCCAGCGAGGCGGGCGGCTGCGGGCGCAGGTTGGTGGCGATTGGCCGGCCGGCCGCGTCCCAGATCCACACCGACTGCAGTTGCCGCAGGCCGTCGGTCCAGAGCTGGAGCAGCGCATGAAGCTGTTCACGCTGCGGATGCAGTTCGTCGTTTCCGCTGTCGCTGATGCGAGCGCCGATGGCCCGGGAGATGACCTCGTTGGTCTCCACGATGCGCTGGGCCTGCTCCTGCGCCACCTGCGACAGGCGAACCAGCTTGTTGCGGGCCGTGTCCACGGCATTTCCGTACGAGGTCCAGCCGACATACGCCAGCAGCAGGAGGGGCGCCACCAGTGAAGCCGCCAGTGCCAGCTGAAGTCCGGTGAGGGCGCGCGGCCGCGAGCCCAGGCCGTTGGGTGGCATGGCGCCCTGCGGCAGGGCGGCCTGGACGTGGGAACGGTTCTCCCGGTCGGTCGGTGGGTGCTGGAGCATGGCTTGGGCCCCAGGCGCAGCGCGCGACCGCAGGGGACGGAACCATAGCAGCTAAGCGTGGCGGTTCAGGTTGTTTTTGCGTGCGTCTTCACGGGGGGCTGCTCTTCGGCACGGGCGTCGTTACGGGCCCCAGAGCAGCGAGCGCGCGACCCAGGCCGGGCGCTTGCCGAGCTTCACGCGCACCCAACCCTGGCGGCGGTCGAGCACCTGGAAAACGTCGCCGTAGCTTGCTTTCTCGATCACCCGGTAGCGGGTCCCCGGACCCGAACGCACGTTGGCGCTCGGCGACTTGACGATGGAAAAGCGCTTGCGCGAAGTGAGTGACCGCGCCACCCAGCCGCGGTCGTTCTCGAAATCGACCACGTGCAGCCACGATCCGCGGCGACCGATCACCTTCAGCGGATAGCCCGAGCCGAGCAGGAACTTCACCTCGGATCGCTTCGTGGGCGCCGCGCGCAGGTTGACGTTCTCGCCCCGGATGCTCACGAGCGCCTGGGCTCGGGCCGCTTCGATCGGGGCCACGACCGCTGCCGTGACCATGGCCAGGCCGGCCAGCGTCTTCCTCATCATCTGATACAAATGCATGCGCTGCGAAACTCCTCAAAACAAGCTCGACACCGAGGCTCATCGAGAAGTTCCGCACTCGTGCAGGGTTCTTTGACCTGGCCGGTCTGCGGCGGGTGTGGCTACAGCAAGCCCGGGTTGCGGCGCCAGATGGAAAAGGTCAGGAAGACGGCGTAGGTCACCCATCCCAGGTAGGGCAGCATCAGCACGCCCGCGACGCGTCGCGCCTGCCAGAATTTGAACGCGGTGAAGGCCACCAGCGCCCACAGCACAACGGCATCGACGAAAGCCGCCGCGCCCATCTTCCAGGCAAAAAAGAGCCAGGTCCACAGCGCGTTCGCGACCAGTTGCAGGGCATACGCACCCAGCGCGGCCGAAGCGCTGCGCAGCCCTTGCGTTCGCCACACCAGCCAGGCGGAGACCGCCATCAGCAGGTACAGCAGGGTCCACACCGGACCGAAGACCGAGGCCGGCGGCGCCCACGCCGGACGATCGAGGCTTGCGTAGAACGCCGCCGAGCTGCTCGATGCGATGGCGCCGACAGCGGCGGCGGCGAAGGTGATGGCCAGCGAGGCGAGAAGCCCGATTGAAAGTGCGCGGCTGGAGGCTGCACTCATCGGCCCACGGCCTCCGTCCGCACGGGCGGCGGGGTGGGCTTGGGCCCGAGTGGGGGCCCCGGTTCAGGCCCCAGTGGCGGGACGGGCTGAGGTGGAGGGTCGGCGTGCATCGCGGGAGCGGCTCGCTACCCCATCTGCATCTGCTTCTTCAGGCTGGAGATTTCGTCATGCGCACGCTGCACGGACTGCTGCATCTGCGGGTCCACGTTGCCGGCGCGGCGGCAGGCCTGCATCGCCCGGTCGCCCAGCTGCTCGAGCTGCTCGACCTGCTGGCGCAGGCTGTCCTGCCCCATCTGCTGCTGGTTCTGCTGGCTGCAGGCCTGCTGCAGCTGGTGCGCCTGCTGGTGCATCTGCTGCACGCACTGCGCCAGCTCGGTCGAGGCCGAGCCCGACTGCAGGGAGTGCTTGGCCTGGTCCGTGCATTCCTCGACCTTGTCGATGCGCTGCTTGAGTTCGTTCATCTGCATGTCAAGTGCTCCTGGTTGATGCGTTCAAGATCATGTTGCCCCAGGTGCGCGGTGGCGATGATTACGAACTGTGAGCGGGGTTGCGGTCGGCGGCGCATGCCAGGGCGCGCGTCCACCGGAAGCATGGCGCATGGGGCCGTCGCTCAAGAACGACAACCGCTTCCTTGAGGCAGATCAAGCGTGCCGCCGCTGCGGGGAGCCAAGCTGCGCCTATGAACGGGAGAACCGCTTGAATTACGCTGTTTTCGATGACTCGCCCGATTCGCCCGGTCCGGCTTCGTCATGCATGCCTGGCGCCGGTTCCCAAGCAGGTGCCCGGCCATGACCGCACTCGAGCAAGGCCAGCCTGCGCCAGCCGATGGCGGTAGGCACTCCGCGGACGCACCGTCGCGGGACCAACTCGCGCACATGGCGCTCGATCGGCTGCCCACCATGGTCGGCTACTGGAGCGCCGATCAGCGTTGCCGCTTCGCCAATGCCGCCTCCTTGCGCTGGTTCGGCGTGGACCCGCGCGAACTGATAGGCAGGCGCATCAGCGAGCTGCTCGGGCCGACGCTGTACGCCCGCAACCTGCCTTACATCGAGAGGGTCCTGCGTGGGGAACCTCAGGAGTTCGAGCGCGAGATTCCCGACCCGGCTGGCGGTCCGCCCAGGCACAGCCTGGCGAGCTACCTGCCGGACTTGGCTGATGGGGTGCGCGGCTTCTTTGTGTCAATCACGGACATTTCCCCGATCAAGCGCACCGAACTGTCCTTGCGCGAGAGCGAGGAGCGGTTTCGGCTCACGCTCGATGAAGCACCGATCGGCATGGCACTGGTGGGGACCGATGGGCGCTTCCTGCGTGTGAACCAGGTGCTGTGCGAACTCCTGGGCTACACGGAGCAGGAGCTGGTGGGACTCACGTTCCAGGCCGTCACGCATCCCAGCGACCTGCAGCTGGACCTGGCGCTGGCCGAGCGGCTCGCCCGGGGTGAGATCCCGCGCTTCACCCTGGAGAAGCGGTACATGCGCAAGGACGGCTCCATCGTTCACGTGAGCCTCAGCCGTTCGGTCCTGCGCGGGCCGAGCGGCGAGCCGGTGCACTTCATCTTCCAGGTCGAGGACATCACGGAGCGCAAGCGCAGCGAGCAGGAGCAGGAGCTGATGGCCGACGTGGGTCCCGTCGTGGACTCCAATCTTGATGTAGACGCCATCGTCGACCGGGTCACGGAACTGGTCACGCGCAGGGTGGCCGACCATTGCGTCCTGGTGACGACTGACACCGGCTCGACACGCACGGGCCCGGCAGCGACGACGGAACAAGGCCACGCTCCCTCGCTGGCGCAGCTTCTCCTGGGAGGGCACGTGCTTCCCGAGGTGATGCGCTCGCGTGAGCCGATGCTGCTGCAGCGGCCCAGCTGCGAAGAGCTGGTCGGCACCATCCGGTCCGAGCTGCACCAGCGCCTGCTGGCGGCGATGGAGATCACCTCGGTCCTTGCCGTGCCGCTGCTGCGCGGCGACCGCGTGCTGGGCGCGCTCGCCCTGGTCGCGACCCGGGGCTCCAGGGCCTATGACGAGCGGGACGTCCGCCTGGCCACGAGACTCGCCTGGCGCACCGCACTCGGGCTGGATAACGCGCGCCTGTACAGCGAATCTCGCAAGGCCATCGCGCTGCGCGATGAGGTGCTGGCGATCGTCGCCCATGATTTGCGCAATCCCTTGAGCGCCATCGCCAACCAGGCGGCACTGCTGCGACGCCGGGCACAACCGCGTGCCGGCACCGAAGCGTCGGCAAGCGACACCATCCAGCGCGCGGCCTCGCGCATGGCGCGACTGATCGAGGACCTCCTGGACGTCGGCCGAATGGAGGCGGGGCAGTTGTCGGTCGCGCCAGCCGTCGTGCCGGCGAAGGCCGTGCTGCTGGAGTGTGCGCAGTCCCAGCTCGATCTGGCCGATCAGTCGCGCATTGCCTTGCACGTCGACGTCCCACGGGAATTGCCAGCGCTCTGGGCTGATCGGGACCGGCTACTGCAGGTGCTGGAAAACCTGATCGGCAATGCATTGAAGTTCACGGGACCGAACGGGCGCGTCACCCTGGGCGCACAAGCGCGCGAGAGGGACGTGCTGTTCATCGTTCGCGACACCGGCGCCGGCATCGCGCCCGAGCACCTGCCGCACCTGTTCGACCGCTTCTGGCAGGCCAGACGGGCCGAGCGGCACGGCGCCGGCCTGGGGCTGCCGATCGCCAAGGGGCTCGTCGAGGCGCATGGCGGAACCATGTGGGTCGAGAGCGAGCCCGGCCAAGGCGCGACGTTCTACTTCACCATTGCTCGAGCGCCGCAGCCGCACCCCACGGCACAGACGCCCGAGCCGGACCGGCCTTGAGAATCAGCGAGCGCGCACAATCGCGGCATGCCGCAGCCGATCTTCTCGACCGACCGCTACAAGCTCTACCCGTCCCCGCGCAACACCGTGCGCGAGGTGTTCCTGCACGAGGTGTTCGTGCCCCATCCCTACGCCCTGGTCGATCCGCCCAGCTACGACCCACGCGGGCGCTGGAGCCTGTTCGTGGCACACCGCCTGTCCGATGGCAGGAATGGCCAGCTCGTGACCTTCGAGCTGGAAGCGGACGCGGTGCGGTTCATCGAGCGCTTCGTGCCTTGACGGCAGGGCGATCGGCTTCGACGTCTTGTGCGCTAAGCGCACCTCATATCCATTGACGCACGGAAGGAAGATGGCCTAGCATCCCTTAATCCGACGAACGGTGTGCGATATGCGCACAGTTCATTGAGATGGCGAATGCGTTGCTGGAGATTCTTCATGCCATCGACTGTCATGCCGGCCGAAGCGTCCGGGCCGAGCGTGTGGCCCGCCGCAGGCGTGAGCCGGGTGCCCTACCGCGTGTACACCGACCCGCAGCTGTATGCCGCCGAGCAGGAGCGACTGTTCCGCGGAGCGATCTGGCAGTTCGTCGGCTTTGCCGTGGAAGTACCCCGGGTCGGCGACTTCAAGACGACCTGGATCGGCGACACGCCCGTGATCCTGGTGCGAAGCGGGCCCGACGAGTTTTCGGCTTTTGTGAACCGCTGCGCGCACCGAGGCGCGGTGCTGTGCTTCGAGCCCAGCGGACACCGCCAGCAGTTCACCTGCGTTTATCACAACTGGGGCTACAGCTTGCAGGGCGACCTGAAGTCCGTGGCGTTCCAGAGAGGCATCCGCGGGGCGGGCGGCATGCCGGACGACTTCGACCGCAGCCAGCACAACCTTCGCAAGCTGCGGGTGCAGGTGCTCTCCGGTCTGGTCTTCGCGAGCTTCTCCGAAACGGTGGCGCCGCTCGAGGAGTACCTGGGCGAACGGATGACGGCCCACGTCAAGCGCATGTTCGCGCGGCCGGTCAAGGTGCTGGGCAGCTACTCGCAGGTGCTGCACAACAACTGGAAGCTGTACATGGAGAACGTCAAGGATTCCTACCACGCCAGTCTGCTGCACCTCTTTCTCACCACCTTCAAGTTGAATCGCCTCTCGATGGAAGGCGGGTTGGCGCTCGACGAGTCCGGCGGCCACCACATCAGCTTTTCGAAGATGGCCACCGACACGGTCGGAGGCACCGACTACGAGTCGGGCAAGCTGCGCGCGCAGGACGACGACTTCAGCTTGCGTGATCCGCGCGTGCTGCGCAGCTGGCCCGAGTTTTCCGATGGCATCACGCATGCCATCCAGGGCTTGTTCCCCAACATGGTGGTGCAGCAGATCCAGAACTCGCTGGCGGTGCGGGTGCTGGTGCCTCGCGGGGTGGGCGAGTGCGAGTTGTTCTGGACCTTGTTCGGCTACGAGGACGACACGCCCGAGCAGTTGCGAACCCGGCTGCGCCTGGCCAACCTCATCGGTCCGGCTGGGCTGGTTTCGATGGAGGACGGCATCGTCGGCAACTTCGTGCAGCGCGCCATCGGCGAGCGGCCCATGGACCAGACCATCCTGGAGATGGGGGGCCGCACGGTGGAGAGCCAGGACACCCGCATCAGCGAGGCCTCGGTGCGGGGCTTCTGGCAGTGTTATCGCCAGCACATGGGCCTGTAGGACACGGATGCGCGCCATGACCTCTTCCAGCCGTCTTTCCCTAGTCCAGCACCTGCTGGCCGAGTACACGCACTGCATCGATGACGAGCGCTACGAGGAGTGGCCGGACTTCTTCACCGACCCCTGCGTGTACCGGGTGACCACGCGTGAATCGGTGCGCCAGGGGCACATGGCCGGCATCATCGATTGCGAAAGCCGCGGCATGCTGGTGGACCGCATCAACTCGCTGCGTCGAGCCAACATCTACGAACCCCAGGTTTATCGCCATCTGCTTGGCCCGACCCGACTCACCGAGGACCATCGCGAGATCATCAAGGCCCGCACCGGTTTCGCGCTCATGCGCGTGGTGCAGGGACAGGGGCCGGAGACCTTCCTCACCGGCTACTACGACGACATCTTCGCCTGCGGACCCCGCGACGAGATCCGCATCCGGGAACGGCTCGTCGTGCTCGACTCGACTCGCATCGACACGCTGCTGGTCATCCCGGTGTAAGGGTCCCGGCCGGGACGAGGGGCAGGGGACTTCAACCGCTGAAAGGGTTCACGCCATGATCCAGATCGTCAAGACACTCGCACTGGCTGTCGGTGCTTCGCTGGTCCTCGCCGCGACAGCGCAGGGCAACGAGGAGGCTTATCCCAGCCGCCCCGTGCGCCTGGTGGTCGGGCTCGCGGCCGGCGGCCCGTCGGACCTCCTCGCCCGCACCATCGCGGGGGGATTGCAGACCCGGCTCGGACAGACGGTGGTGGTGGAAAACCGCGTGGGCGCCGGCGGTATCGTGGCCGCCAGCGAAGTGGCGCGGGCGCCGGCGGACGGCTACACGATCCAGTTCGCGGCCATGCCCGCGGTGGTGTTCGTGCCATTCCTCAACGAGAAGCTTCCGTACAACCAGGACAAGGATTTCACGCCCATCGGCACGCTGGCCTCGTACTCGCTGTTCCTGCTGGCCGGCCCTGCCATGCCGGCCAACAGCGTCGCCGACGTCATCAAGCTGGCACGCGAGAAGCCCGGGCAGCTCACGTATGCATCGGGCGGCGTGGGGACGTCCAACCACCTCTCGGGCGAGCTGCTGCGCAGCATGGCCGAGATCGACATCCGCCATGTGCCCTACAAGGGCAACGCCCCGGCCTACCAGGACTTGCTGTCAGGCCGCGTCTCCATGATGTTCGACTTTCTCTCGACGTCGCAGCAGTTCGTGAAGGCGGGCAAGTTGCGGATGATCGGCACCACCGGCAAGCAGCGCTCCAGCTTCGCTCCCGATGTGCCCAGCATGGACGAACAAGGGCTCAAGGGTTTCGACATCACCGCCTGGTTCGGCCTGTTCGTGCGCTCCGGTACACCGCAGCCCGTCGTGGACAAGCTCAACGCCGCCTTGCGCAGCACGCTGGAGATGCCGGAGATCCGCAGCAAGCTGCAGGAGCAGGGTTACGAGGTAACGGCGAGTACTCCGCAGGAACTGGCGACACGCATCAAGTCCGACGTCCAGTTGTGGGGGCCCATCATCCGCAAGGCCGGCATCAAGACCGAGTAGGGGAACGGCGGCCCGACGCCCCTCAGCCGAGGTTCGCGAGCCGGGCGGCGGTGGCTTGAAGCTCGGGCAGGAAGGTGTCCACCAGTTCCTGCTCGGACATGCGATAGGCCGGAACGCTCAGGCCGATGGAGAGCCGGTCTGCTCCCTGTGGCGTGCGCACCGGCACGGCGAGCGTGTTGAGGCCCACGTCCAGCTCGCCGATGCTGGTGGCGTAGCCCCGCGCGTGCGATCGCCGGGTCTCCATCACGATCTCCCGGCTGTCGACCCGGGTGAGCTCACTGAGTTTGCGGGGTGGCGACAGCTTCAAGAGCTGCTGCACGGCTGCCTCTTCCATCTCGCCCAGAAGGACGCGTCCCATGGCGGTGCAGAAGGCTGGCATGCGCGTGCCGATGGCGATGTGCACGGACACCGGCCGTGGACTGGTGGCGCGGGCCACGACGACGATGTCGGGACCGGACATCACCGCCGCCGAGACCGACTCCGCGGTCTTCGCCGCGAGCTGGTTCAGCAGGGCCTGGACGGCCTGGAAGGTGGCGTTGCCGCCCAGTTGGGAGCGGCTCAGGACCAGCACCTTGGGGGTCAGTGAAAAGTGGCGGTCGTCGACGCGGGCGTAGCCCAGTTCCGAAAGCGTCAGCAGAAAGCGGCGCGCGGCCGCTCGCGTGATGCCCACCCTGGCCGCGACTTCGCTGAGCGTCAGGCGCGAGTCGGCGGTGTCGAAGGCCTCGATGATGGCCAGGCCCTTGTCCAGGGATTCGACGAAGTCCTTGCTGTTGATCATGGCTGTGTCCGCAGCCGCCTATGGTAGGGCGGCTCGCGGACACTCCCCGCCCGTCACCTGCCGTCGGTCGGCCCCGGCTGCGCCCATCGCAGCACCCGCGAGATCGCCCCGCCCATCACGGAGGGCAGGTCCGTCCGGTCGATGAAGTCGAGCTCGTGCAGGAAGTGCTCCACCGCCTGCCGGTAGCTGCAGGGAAGGCGCGAGACGTCCGAGCCCCAGGAGAAGCGGTGCGGACCGAAGTGGTCGTACACCCGGCGCAACAGGGGCGCCAGGGCGCGGAACGGGTAGGGCTCGTCGGTGTAGCAGGGCACGGCCGAGGCCTTGACATGCACGTTCGCAAAGCCGGCCAGCGGCAGCAGCGCATCGATGTCGCCATGGCACTGCGCGTCGCGGTGGTTGCTGTGCAGGCCCAGGTGGTCCACGACCAATGCAAGGCCCGGGTGCCGCTGGGCGATGCGGGCCACCGCGTCCAGCCGGCCGGGGATCAGCAGCATCAGCGGAATGCCCAGGCGTTCGCAGTCGGTCCAGAACCAGTCGATGCGGCCGTCATCCAGCCACTCGTTCCATGGCGGCTTGTGGAAGGTCATGCGGATGCCGGCCATGTGCGGCTGCCGCATGAAGACGGCGAGCCGATCGCGTGCGCCGGGCTGCGACGGATCGAACCGGCCCATGACGACGAAGCGGCCCGGGTACTTCCGTGCCGCCTCGAGCGCGCAGAGGTTGGAGTCACCGGCCGGTGAGGGCGGCACGATCACGGCGCGGTGCACGCCGGCCGCGTCCATCATCGACACCATCTCGTCTGCGCCGATGGGCTCCGCGCGGTGCGGGCGCGCGCCGGGCACGGCGACGAACTGCGGGCTGGCCAGGCTCTCCGGCGGCCAGGGGCGGTCGGGCCGGTGCGCTTCCCAGACGTGGACCTGGGCGTCGGTGAGGATCATGCGCAGGCCGTGCGCGCCACGCCGCGGAAGTACAGGTCGATGGCGTTCAGGCCCAGGGTGTGGCGGTGCAGGGGGTCTGGCACGGCCTGCTCGATCCAGTCGATGGTGCTGCGGTAGGTGGTGGATTCCACGCCGACGAAGGGGCAGTCGCTGGCCCAGAGCAGGCGCTCGTAGCCGACGCGCCGGCACAGCTCCCGCGCCAGCTCCACCGCGTGGTCGCCCAGTCGATAGCCGCCCGAGAGCTTGACCCAGGTGCGGCCCTTCTCGACCGAACGCGTCATGGCCTCGAAGCCGGCGCAGCGTTCGCGCAGCACCGGGTCGGGCCGGCCGATGTGGTCGATGACGATCTTCACGCCCGAGCGTTCCAGCTGCGGCAGCACCTGCGGAATGCGCGGCCCGTCCAGGTGCAGGTGCACGTGCCAGTCCATGTCGGCCAGGCGCCAGAGGAACTTGCGCCAGGGCCAGCTGTCCAGGTCGGGCAGCTCGCGCAGGCTGATGAAGGGCAGGCGCACGCCGACCATGCCGTCGCGTCCCAGCTGTTCGAGCACGATGCGCTCGGTGGACGGCTCGAGGATGGCGGTGCCGCGCCACAGCGGCCGCGTGCGCAGGGCCTGCACCACGTAGTCGTTGCAGTCGCCCCAGGGGCTGGCGGCGGCGACCACGCAGAACTTCACGCCGTGCTCGTCCAGCGTGGCTTCGAGCTGCTCGGCGGTGAATTCGTAATCGGGGCTGTGGCGCGGATCGGGGATCAGCGGCATGCCGCGGCGGAAGATGTGGACGTGCGTGTCCACCAGCGGCGCAGCGGGCTGCTGCCGCTTCTCGAAGAGCGCCGCGGTCATGAGACCTTGATGTTGGCTTGCTGGATCACCTGCGCCCACTTGCGCTTGTCGCGCTCGAAGATGGCGGCCATCTCGGTGGGGGTGCTGGCCTTCGGGTCGGCGCCCATCTCCAGGAAGCGCCGCCGCAGCTCGGGCGTCGCCAACACCTGCCTGAGCGTGTCGTTGTAGACCTTCACGGCCACCTCGGGGCTGCCGGCCGCGACGTAGAAGGCGTTCCAGCCGGTGACGTCATAACCCTCGACGCCGGCTTCCTTCACCGTCGGCACGTTGGGCAACCATTCGGTGCGGCTGCTGCCGGTGCAGGCCAGGGGCTTGAGCAGGCCTGCGTCGATGGAACCCCTGAGTGCCGTGTAGGTCTCGAAGCCCAGGTCGACGTCGCCGCGCTGCAGTGCGGTCATGACGTCACCCGAGGTCTTGAATGGCACCACGGTGGCATCGACCTTGGCGACGCGCTTGAACAGCTCGGCCGATAGATTCTGCGTGCTGCCCGGATTGATCGCGCCGAAGGTGAGCTGGCGCTTGCGGCCCTCGGCCAGCAGCGAGCGCAGGTCGCCGAAGGGGCCCTTGGCGGACGCGAGCAGCAGCAGGTCGAAATAGGCCATGGTCGACACCGGCGCGAAATCGCGCTCGGGGTCGTAGGGCAGCTTGAGCAGCGTGGTGGCGATGGTGGTGCCATTGCTGAACAGGATCAGCGTGTGGCCGTCGCGCGGGGCCGAGAGCACGGCCTGCGCCGCCACCACGCCGCCCGCGCCCGGCCGGTTCTCGATCAGTACCTGATGGCCCAGCTTGTCGCCCATGAGCTGCGCGACCTGGCGCGCCGTGATGTCGGCAAAGCCTCCGGGCCCGAAGGGCACGACGATTTTCACCGGCTGCGTGGGAAACGCGGACTGCGCCAGCGCGCCGCCGGTCGCCAGGGTGGCCGTACCGGCGATGCCGGCCAGCAGCAGCCGACGGCGGCTGGAATCGTGGGCGGGGGAGGGGGAGAGGTGGGCATCGTGCATGCGCGGCAGTCTAGAAGCCGGCCGGGCGCGCGCACAAATGAATTGTTCGACGCGGCCGATGCAAGGCATTCATGCCGGCCGGCTGGGGACGCCCAGCGCCTGCCGGATCAGCGCCAGGGCCTGGTGCATCAGGTGCTCTTCCTGCGGCGTGAGACGGGCGCCTCGGCGCGTCAGCACCGCGAGGGTGCGCCGGACCTCGGGGCCTGCCAGGGGAACGGCGACCACGCCGTCGACCGGCCGCACCGACAGCCGGGGCACGATGGTCAGGCCCAGCCCGCCGCGCACCATCTCCAGCGCCATGGCGTTGCGCTGCGCCTCGTAGGGCCAGCGCAGTCGCTCGCGCAAGGGGCCGATGGCGTCGTCGATGGTCATGCTGTTGCCCGAGGGCAGGCTGATGCGGATCAACGGCTGGTCGAGCAGGTCCTCGAAGCGCACCTGCTCACGCCCGGCCATCGGATGGCCCGGCGGACAGGCCAGCACGAAGGGCTCGTCCGCGATGGGCTCGACCTGCAGGCTGGCCTTGACGCCATGGGCCACGGTGAGCCCGAAGGCCGCGGTGCCGGACTCGACCAGGTCGACGATCTCCGGGATGGAGCTGTCGTGCAGGCGAACCTGCCACCCGCCGTAGGCAGCCTGGAAGTCGCCCAGCAGGGGCACGGCCAGCGGCGCCGCGAGCGTGGGCAGGCAGGCCAGCGAGACCCACCGGCTCGCGTTCTGGCCATGTTTGCGGATGGTGTCGCAGGACGCTTCGAGTTGCTGCACGGCGGCGCGGGCGCGCGGCAGCAGGGCGCTGCCCGCCTCGGTCAGGGCGATGCCCCGGCCGCTGCGCACCAGCAGCGGCACGCCGAGGGTTTCTTCCAGCTTGCGCATGCGGTGGCTGATGGCCGTCTGCGACAGGTGCAGGCGATGCGCGGCCAGCCCGAAGCCGCCGCATTCGGCCACCGCCAGGAAGGCCTGGATGCCCAGGATGTCGATCTGCATGGGTTGTCTCGCTCCTGCGCGATTGTGGCGCGCGGCCCGGCGCCGACCGCAGGGGCATCACCGGTGGTTATGGCGGCGCGCCGAGATTTCATTGCCGCCTTGCGCGCGGGCGTTCCTAGACTCGGTTTCGCCAGCCCTGGCTTGCCTCCCATGTCCATGAAACCGAACTTCCTCCTGATCACCACCGACCAGCAGCGCGCAGACCACCTGGGCTGCTACGGCAACCGGCAGTTGCGCACGCCGCACATCGACGCGCTGGCCGCGCGCGGCCGGCGTTTCGACCGCTTCTACGTCGCCACCGGCGTGTGCATGGCCAACCGGGCGTCGCTCATGACCGGGCGCATGCCGTCGGTGCACGGCACGCGCTGCAACGGCATTCCCCTGGCGCGCGACGCGACCACCTTCGCCGACCTGCTGCGCGATGACGGCTACTGGACCGGGCTGGTCGGCAAGTGCCACTTGCAGAACATGACCGACATGCCGCCCGAGATGCCGCGCGAGCCGGTGCCCGAAGGGCTGAAGCCGCCGATCCCCGCGCATGCCGATGCGGTGGCCGGGCGCTGGAGTGAAAGCGGCTATGACCAGGAGCTGCTGCGCAAATGGCGCGAGGATCCGTCGCACCGGGTGCGCACGCCGTACTACGGCTTCGACCATGTGGACCTGGCGACCCTGCATGGCGACCTCGTCGAAGCGGACTACGCGCGGTGGCTGCAGCAGCAGACGGGTGACATCGACCGGCTGCGCGGCGCGAAGAACGCGATCCCCGATGACCGCTACTCCGCGCCGCAGGCCTGGCGCACGCGCGTGCCCGAGCACCAGTACCCGTCGGCCTGGGTGGGTGATCGCGCCGAGGATTTCCTGCAGGCGGCAGCGCAGCGCGGGCAGCCGTTCTTCCTGCACTGCTCCTTCGCCGATCCGCATCATCCGTTCACGCCGCCAGGCAGGTACTGGGACATGTACGACCCCGACGAGATGGTGTTGCCGCGGTCGTTTTACGCGGAGGGTGAATCGTCCTTCGCGCCGGTGGCGGCGCTGCACCGCGAGCGCGCGCTCGGCCAGGGCCGCATCGGCTCCACCGTGGGTTTCGCGGCGCGCGAGCGCGAGGCCAGGGAGGCGCTGGCGCTGACCTACGGAATGATCTCGATGATCGACGACGTGGTCGGCCGCGTGCTCTCGCGGCTGCAGGCGCTGGGGCTGGACCGGGACACGGTGGTCATCTTCACCAGCGACCACGGTGACTTCATGGGCGACCACGGCCTGCTCCTGAAGTCGGCGTTGCACTACCAGAGCCTGGTGCGCGTGCCCTTCATCTGGGCCGAGCCGCCGGGACGTGGCGCGCTGGGCGCCGCGACCGACGCGCTGGCCTCGACCATCGACATCCCGGCATCGGTGCTCGCGCGCGCCGGGTTGGCCCCGTTCCATGGCATGCAGGGGCGCAGCCTGCTGCCGGTGCTGGCCGGGCAAGTCGAGGCGGTGCGCGACGCCGTGCTGATCGAGGAGGACGGCCATGCGCCGACCTTCGGCCTGTCGCACCCGGTGCGCGCCCGCACGGTGGTGACCGCCAGTCATCGACTCACGATCTACGACCAGCCTGGCTGGGTCGAACTGGTCGATTTGCGCGAGGACCCGCACGAGATGCACAACCTCGTCGAAGACCCGCGCCACGCCGGCGCGAAAGCCCGGTTGTTCGAGACGCTGGCGCGCGAGCTGATGATGGCCGACGACCGCGCTCCCTTCCCCATGGGGCGCGCCTGAGGCGCTCCTGCATCACTGATCCAACCACGGAGACAAGCATGAGCAATTCCACGATCCGGCGCCGCAGCCTGCTGCGCGCCACCTGCGCCTGGGCGGGCGCAGCGGCCTTCTCGTCGTTGGCCTGGGGCGCGGCCGGCGCGGCCGATTTCCCCAGCAAGCCCATCACCTTGATCGCGCCCACGGTGCCGGGCGGCGCGCTCGACGCCACGGCGCGGCTGCTGGGCCAGCACCTGTCGCCGCGGCTGGGCCAGCCGGTGGTGATCGACAACCGCCCCGGCGTGGGAGGCACCTTGGGTTTGATGCAGGCGGCCAAGGCGCCGCCGGATGGCCACACGTTGGTGATCGCGGTCGACTCGTACCTCACCGTGTCGCCGCGCGTGCTCAAGGGCGCCAGCCTGCAGGCCACGAAGGACCTGGTGCCGGTGATCGAGATCGGCTCGTCGCCGATGGTGCTGGTGGCGCATCCCTCCCTGGGGGTGAAGACCCTGCAGGAATACGTCGCCAAAGTGAAGGCCGAACCCGGCAAGCTCACCTACGCGTCGGCCGGGGTGGGTTCGCCGCACCACCTGAACATGGCCCTGCTGGAGCAGCAGCTAGGGCTGAAACAAAACCACGTGCCGTACAAGGCGGGGCCCCAGGCCTTCAACGACGTGCTCGGCGGCCACGCACACGTGATGTTCATCGCCATGAGCACGGCCGAAGGCCACATCAGGAGCGGCAAGCTGGTGCCCCTGGGTGTCTCGGGCAGCAAACCCCTGCCGGAGTTCCCGTCGGTGCCGGCGATCGCCGAAGTGGCGCCGGGGTATGACAGCGAGTTCTGGTTCGCGGCGTTCGCGCCGGCGGGAACGCCGCCCGCGGTGGTGCAGCGGCTGCACCGGGAATTTGCCGCGGTCCTGGCGCAGCCCGAGGTGGCGAAGGGCTTGAAGGCCATCGGCATGACGCCGGTGGCCGACAACAGCTCGAACGCGCTGGCGGAGAAGCTGCGTCGCGAAGACGAGAAGATGGCGAAGCTGCTGCAGTCGCTGGGGGTGCGGGCGGAGTAGGCCCTTCGATCGCGCAACGGGCTCGGCGCGAACGGGTGGAGCGGCGCGCCAGCTTCGTTCGGGCTGGACTCGTCGACGCCTCCCTCCCTCAGATCGGATAAATGATCGAGTTCGGAATCATCTCCGTGTCATAGATGCACTGGCGCGAGGCGAACTTCAAGCCCGCCGGCGTGCTCACCACCACGTCCAGGTACCGCCCCACGTTGAACACGCTCGAAGGCTCCGACAGCTTGGTGCGGAACACCGCGTAGTTGGCCTCGCACTCGATGCGCCCGTTCTCCACCATGCGCACGATGGGCTGGCCCGTCACGTGGCGCTGGTAGTAGGGGTCGTGGAACAGCGTGTCCTTGATGCCGTACACGCGGTCCTTGAGCATGCCCTTGCTTTCGAAGGAGAGGGTGGCCAACGGGAAGCCCCGCTCGAAGTTCTCGCGCGGCTGCAGCCGGTAAATGCATTCGTCGGTGAAGAACTCGGGCCACAGGTCCCAGTTGCCTGAATCCACCGCCGCCTCGTAGGCCGCGTAGAGGTGCAACAGATCCTGGTAGTCGTTGAAGTCGATTCGATGGGGTTTCATGTCAGTTCTCCACGATGCAGTGATCACAGGGTCTGCCGGACAGGAGTGGCGCAATACCAGGGCCACCGCGGAACCGGCTTTGCCGGGCCGCTGGTGGCGCCCCCTCGGTGGGGAGCGCCGAAGGCGCTTCGGGGGTGGGCCTAGTCCTCCATGACTTTGCGCCAGTATTCGTACATGCCGCGAATCAGGGATTCGGTGAGCATGTGTTCGGAATCGCCGATGTCGCGGCCGCCCAGTTCGGCCAGGGCCCGGTGGAAAGGCTTGCTCTCGAAGCCCTGCTGCGAAAACTCGATCACCTCGCCGTCGTCGGCCGATACGAAACCCGCAGGCCCGAACAGGTTGGCCTGGCGCAGGCGGCGCTGGTGCATCTCGGCGTCGTCGTCGTCGAATCCGAAGTGCGTCCAGACGAAGTCGAAGGAGCCGTGGCCGTTGGGCTGGATGTGCCGGGTGGACACGCTGTTGACCTGCTGCTGCAGGATGACGCTGGGGAAGATGGTGGTCATCACGGCCGTGGGGCCGCCCCACCAGGGCTCGGGCACGATGTCCAGGAAGCGCGGGTCGTTGAGCTTCATGCTTTCCTTGAAGCTCTTGACCTGCGTGACCTCGCTGCCGCCCTTGCCGGCCTCTCCCCGGGTGGAGATCATGGCCGCGTGGCGGTGCCGGTCGTCCATGCGCAGCGCCGATTTGTTGTCGGCGCGCCAGAGCCCGTAGGTCACGAACCAGGTGTGCAGCAGGCCGGGGTGGTAGGGGTCCTTGATGTTCTCCTGCATCAGCTTCCAGTTGCCCGGGATGCGCTGGCGGTTGTAGCCCAGGATCTTGAGCTGCCGGCCGTTGAACAGGCGGTCGAAGTAGCCCAGGATGGTCGGGCCGAGGTAGTCCTCGAAAGGCTCGACCGAGTGGTCGAACGAGGCGAACACCACGCCGCCTCGCGTGGCCACCTTGAGCTGGGTCAGGCCATGTTCCTGGATCTCGAAGTCAGCGGGAAAGCCGCCGGCCAGGCTGCCGTCGGGCTGCTTGATGCCGCGTCGGAACGGCACGCCCAGCAGGTCACCCCTGAGCGTGTAGCTCCATTGGTGATAGGGGCAGGTGAAGCCCTTGACGTTGCCGTGCCGCTCGCGGGCGAAGCGCATGCCGCGGTGGGCGCAGATGTTCTCGATCACGTGGATGGACTGGTCCTTGTCGCGCACCATGAGCACCGAGCGCTCGCCCACCACGGTGCGCTTGTAGTCGCCGACGTGGGGGATCTCGGCCTCCAGGCCCACGTAGCACCAGTGGCCCTTGTAGAAGAAGCGCTCGAGTTCACGCTTGTACAACTCGTCGCTCGTGTACGCGGCGAAGGGGATGCGGCTGGTGCCGGGCAGCTCCCATCGCGGCTGCGCCGGAAAGATCTCGCTCATGGTGTCTCCTCGAGGACGGATCGCCGGATCATCCCTCGCGCTGGCGCATTCGCCAATAAAATGAAGTGAATACAGCCTATGGATTCGATGAATGTCCCGCACCACCCAGCTGGAGCACCTTGACCTGAACCTGCTCGTGCTGTTCAGGCACCTGCTGGTCGAGCGCAGCGTCTCGAAGGTGGCCGAGGTGCTGGGACTGTCGCAGCCGGCGGTGAGCAACGCCTTGTCGCGGCTGCGCAAGGCGCTGGGGGACGAGCTGTTCATCCGCACCCCGGCCGGCATGGTGCCCACGCCGTTCGCCGACCAGCTGGCCGGCTCGGTGACCGAGGCGCTGGGCATGATCCACGCGGCCCTCAACCAGCGCAGTGCCTTCGATCCGCGCGCGAGCGACCGCTCCTTCGTGCTGTCCATGACCGACATCGGCGAGATTTATTTCCTGCCCGGCCTCATGGAGGCGCTGCGCGAGCAGGCGCCGGGCGTCACGCTCAGCACCTTCCGCCAGAACACCGCCGACTTGCGCGCCACCATGGAAGCCGGCCAGGTCGACCTGGCCATCGGGCTGCTGCCCGACCTGAAGGCCGGGTTCTTCCAGCGGCGGCTGTTCAAGCAGCGCTACGTCTGCATGGTGCGCAAGGGCCATCGGCTGGATCGGCGCCGGATCTCGCTGGCCGATTTCAGCGCGGCCGAGCACCTGATGGTGATCTCCAGCGGCACCGGCCACGGGCAGGTCGACGAGATCCTCCGGCGCCGCGGCATCGAGCGCCGGGTGGCCCTCACGGTGCCGCACTTCGTCGCCGTGGGGCATATCCTGCAGGCCACCGACCTGGTGGCCACGGTGCCCGAACGCCTGGCCGATCGCATGAAGCAGCCGTTCGGCCTGGTCGCCGTGCCGCACCCGGCCGATCTGCCCGAAGTCGGGATCAACATGTTCTGGCACGCCAAGTACCACCGGGACCCCGCCAACCAGTGGCTGCGCGGGCTGGTGTTCGAACGCTTCGGAGGCTGAAATCCAGGCGGCCGGTCAAACGGCGCGCAGGCTCACCGCGCGCAGCTGCTCGATGAACACGCGAGCGGCGGGCGAGGGCGCGTGCTGCGTGAGCCAGACCACGCCCACCGGCGGCAGCTTCAAGTCGAGCTCGAAGGGCAGCAGGCGCGCCAACCCGAGCTTCGCGTCCTGCAGGAACACTTCCACCGGCATCGGGCAGATGACATCGCTGGAGAGCATCAGCGAGCGCATGACCAGCCAGGAGGCGGTCTCCACGCGCACGTCGGGCGTGCGCACCCGCGCACGCTTGAACATGTCGTCCAGCGCGGGCCGTGTGCGCACGCCGCCAGGTGGCAGGATCCAGGGATAGGCCAGCACCTCCTCCCAGTCGAGCCGCGTGCGCCCGGCGAGCGGATGTCCGGCCCGCACGCCCAGGCGGAACACCGATTCGTACAGCGTTTCTGTCGACAGGTCCGCGTCCTGCCCCGAGTAGAAGCGCCCCACCAGCAGGTCGAGCGTGCCCGCCTTGAGTTCGCGGAACATGGCGTCCGAGCTGCCTTCGATGACGGTGGCCGAGACGAGCGGTGCCGCCAGCTCCATCTGGCGCAGGGCTGCAGGCACCAGCATGGGCGTGGCCACCGGCAGGCTGCCGATGGTCACGTGGCCGGCCGCCCCCGCGTGCCACAGGCCCAGTTCCTCTTCGGCATTGCGCAGCTCGGCCAGGACGAGGCGGGCGCGCTTGACCAGGATCTCGCCCAAAGGGGTGAGGAAGCTGCCGCTGCTGCCGCGCTGTACCAGGGCGTCGCCCACCACCGCTTCGAGCAGGCGCAGCATCTTGGTGGCCGCTGGTTGGGTGACGTGCAGCGCCTCCGCCGCGCGCTGCACCGACCCCGTCTCGGCGATGGCCACCAGCAGGCGCAGCTGCGGCAGTCGGATTCGTTGCTCGAGCGGGGCGGCCATGGCTTGCGTGCAGGTGAGGGGCTGCGGCCGAGGATAGCCGCCTCACCGGCATCGGAGCCCGGCCCGAAGAGGGCCGGCCCCGCTTGCGTCATGCCTGCGCTTCCTCCTGGAAGGCTTCTTCGCGCGACTTCTTGACCGCGGGCAGCAGCACGATCAGCAGCATCACCACCGTGGCCGCCAGCAGGCTGGCGGACAGGGGCCGCGTCACCAGCGTGCTGAAGTCGCCGCGGGACAGCAGCAGCGCCCGGCGCAGGTTCTCCTCCATCATCGGGCCCAGCACCAGCCCCAGCAGCAGGGGAGCCGGCTCCATGCCGCAGCGCACGAAGACGTAACCCACCAGGCCGAAGCCGGCCGCCATGAAGACGTCGAATACGTTGTTGTTGATCGAGTACACGCCGATGCCGCAGAACACCAGGATCGCCGGGTAGAGGTAACGGTAGGGCACCTTCAGCAGCTTCACCCACAGCCCGACCAGCGGCAGGTTCAGCACGATCAGCATCGCGTTGCCGATCCACATGCTCACGATCAGGCCCCAGAACAGGTCGGGGTTGCTGGTCATCACCTGCGGGCCCGGCTGGATGTTGTGGATGGTCATCGCGCCCACCATCAGCGCCATCACCACGTTCGATGGCAAGCCCAGCGTGAGCAGCGGAACGAACGAGGTTTGCGCGCCCGCATTGTTGGCGGCCTCCGGACCGGCCACGCCTTCGATCGCGCCCTTGCCGAACTCCTCGCTGCGCCTGGAGATCTTCTTCTCCAGCGTGTACGAGGCGAACGCCGACAGGATGGAGCCGCCGCCCGGCAGGATGCCCAGCACGGTGCCCAGCGCCGTGCCGCGCGCGGCAGCGGGCAGCATGCGCCGGAAATCTTCACGGTTGGGGAACAGGGAGCCCACGCGCTCGGTGAACGTCTCGCGATGCTCGGCCTGCTCCACGTTGTTGATGATCTCGGCGAAGCCGAAGATGCCCATGGCGATCGCCACCAGGTTGATGCCGTCGGTGAGTTCGGGAACGTCGAACGAATAGCGGGCGACCCCGGAGTTGACGTCCGTTCCCACCAGCCCCAGCAGCAGGCCCAGCAGGATCATGCCGATGGCCTTGATCAGCGATCCCGAAGCCAGCACCACCGCGCCGACCAGGCCCAGCACCATCAGCGAAAAGTACTCGGCCGGCCCGAACTTGAAGGCCAGCTCGGCCATCGGCATGGCGAAGGCCGCCAGCGCGAGCGTGGCCACGCATCCAGCGAGGAAGGAGCTGATGCCGGCGGTTGCCAGCGCCACCCCGGCCCGGCCCTTGCGCGCCATCTGGTAGCCGTCGAGCGCGGTCACCACCGATGATGTCTCGCCCGGCAGGTTGACCAGGATGGCCGTGGTGGAGCCGCCGTACTGCGAGCCGTAGTAGATGCCCGCCAGCATGATCAGCGCCGGCACCGGCGGCAGCGCGTAGGTGATGGGCAGCAGCATGGCGATGGTGGTCGCCGGACCGAGGCCGGGCAGCACGCCGATGAGCGTGCCGAGCAGGCAGCCGATGAAGGCATACGCGAGGTTCTGCAGGCTGAGGGCGGTCTCGAAGCCCAGGGCGAGGTTCTGGAGCAGGGTTTCCATCGCGGCTCCTTACTGCATGAACGCAGGCCACAGGGGGATCTGCAGGTCGATGCCCCAGATGAAGACCAGCATGCTGAAGACGGTCAGCGCGATCGCATTGAGCAGCGCGCCCGTCCAGGTGAACTCGTGGCTGGCCCGGCTGGACACGAGCACCAGGACCAGCAGCGACAGCACCATGCCCATCGGCTGCAGCAGCAGCCCGAAGAGCACGACCGCGCCGAGCACCCAGGCGATCGTGCTCGGATGAGGCCTCTTGATGCGTTCGACCGCCGCCGACTTGCGCAAGCCGTTGTAGAGCGTGGCGAAGCCCACCAGGGTCAGCAGGATGCCGATGGCGAACGGGAACCATCCCGGCCCCATGCGGGACGCTTCCCCGATCCTGTAGTTGAGGGCGCCCAGGGCGAAAGCCGCCCCGGCGACGATGTAGATGACGCCAGCGGCGAAATCCTTCTGGTTGCGGAGGCGCAATCCCGATCGCATGAGTTGTCTCCTGTGATGAGTACGGCTGCTGCCGAAAGACGGCTTTTATATCACGGCGTGATGTAGGCGTATCACGAGGTGAAGTGTCTAAGCGTTCGCATCAAGCGGGGGTTATCGAGTACCTCACGCTCATGTGTGCCGGCTCAAGGCGGCCGGATCAGGGTTGATCGCAGGGCCGTGTCGGAGCGGATGGGCAGCTTGTGCGTGGGGCGGGCGGGGCCCGGTGTCGCGCCGCGTGCGCACGCCCATTCGCCGGACCATCGGAATCGGGCACCAGCCCTGCGGCGCAGGGTGCAGCAGGAAAGTGAATCGTTGCCCAGGAGGTGGTGCCACTGCAGCACCTGGTGCCGGATGCCGGCAGAGAATTCGCCCGGTGAAAAGTCGGGCCAGAAGCCGGGCCGCCGCAGGCCGGGCGAAGTGGGGCGCGCCGGAGCATCCATGGCAGCAGCCTACTCGCCGCGGCGCGACGGCGGGGCTCCGTGTGACAGGGTATGTGCCCGGCCTTTACATCCTGTTCAGGCGCCGGCCGTGCGCAGCTGGCCGCGCCGCTCCAGCAACTCGAAGATCGCCATGCCAGCGACCATCGCGGCCACGAACACCAGGGCCTTGCCCTCGCCCATGCCGAGGGCGGTGAGCGCCGGGCCGGGACAGAAGCCCGCCACGCCCCAGCCGACGCCGAACAGCAGGCTGCCGCCGACCAGGCGGCGGTCGAGATGGCGGGACGTCGGCAGCTTCATCGGAAGGCCGAGCATCGACACCTGGCGGCCGCGCACGAGCAGGAATGCGACCGAGCCCACCGCGATGGCACCGGCCATCACGAAGGCGAGCGAGGGATCCCAGGGCCCGGCAAGGTCCAGGAATCCCAGCACCTTGGCCGGGTTGGCCATGCCGGAGACGATCAGGCCGATGCCGAACACGGCGCCGGCAATGAGCGAGAAGAGTGCAGCCATGCGGGACTCCTTCAGGCGCCGATCAGGTGGCGCAGGACGAACACGGTGACGAAGCCGGCCGCCATGAAGCTGGCGGTGGCGACGAGCGAGCGCGGCGACAGCCGCGAGATGCCGCAGACCCCGTGGCCGCTGGTGCAGCCCGAGCCGTAGCGCGTGCCGATGCCCACCAGCAGGCCCGCGAGCACGAGTGCGCCATAGCCGGCGTCGATCTGCACGGATGGCACGGCGGTGAACAGGGCGTAGAGCAGCGGCGAGCCGACCATGCCGATGAGAAAGGCCACGCGCCAGCCGATGTCGCCGCGAGCGGGCTTGAGCAGTCCGCCCAAGATGCCGCTGATGCCGGCGATGCGGCCGTTGAGCAGCACGAACATCGCAGCCGCCAGGCCGATGATCGCGCCGCCGATGAGCGAGGCCCACGGGGTGAAGGCGTTCCAGTCGATGGTCATGTCTCAGTCCTTGGGGCAGTAGAGGCGATACAGCATCGCCAGGATGTCGAGCACGGCCGCATCGGCCACGCTGTAGTAGATGTTCTTGCCTTCGCGGCGCGTGTTCACCACGCCCTCGTTGCGCAAGACGCCCAATTGCTGGGAGAGTGTGGGCTGGCGGATCTGCAGCGCCTCTTCCAGCTCGCTCACGCACATCTCCCCCTGCGACAGCTGGCACAGCAGGAGCATGCGGTCTTCGTTGGCCAAGAGCTTCAGGGCGGTGACCGCCTGGCCGGCTCCGGCCCGGAGTTGCTCGGGATCGATCTTGACTTTGCTCTTCAAACGAGTCCTCCTTCGTTGCAGGGTTGACGGCATTATATTTGTAGATAAACTATGGCGCAATAGATTGTTGAAGAGAGGAGCCTCAGGCCATGACTGCGCAAACCACCATCCGTGCCTTCTTCGACCCGGGAACCTGGACGGTTTCCTACGTGGTCGCCGACAACGCCACCGGCGCCGCCGCGGTGATCGACCCGGTGCTCGACTTCGACGTGAAGTCCGGCCACACCGGCACGCGCTCGGCCGACCAGGTGCTGGCCTACCTGAAGGAGCGGCAGCTGCGGGTCGAGTGGATCCTGGAAACCCATGCCCATGCCGACCACCTGTCGGCCGCCCGCTACCTGCAGGAACGCGTCGGTGGCCGCATCGGCATCGGCGAGCACATCCGGGAGGTGCAGGCCGTCTTCAAGAAGCTCTACAACCTGGAGCGCAATTTCCTGCCCGACGGCAGCCAGTTCGACCATCTGTTCAAGGACGGCGAGACCTTCCGCATCGGCGAGGTCGAGGCCACCGCGCTGCTCGTGCCCGGCCACACGCCGGCCGACATGGCCTACCTGCTCGACGGGGCGGTGTTCGTGGGCGACACCCTGTTCATGCCCGACGTCGGCACCGCCCGCGCCGACTTTCCCGGCGGCGACGCCCACACGCTGTACCGCTCGATCCGCCGGCTGCTCGAGTTGCCGCCCGGGACCCGCATGTTCGTCTGCCACGACTACCCGCCGGCCGGCCGCGAGCCGGTCTGGGAAACCACGGTGGGCGAGCAGCGCCGCTCCAACATCCACGTGCATGAGGGGGTGACCGAAGAGGCCTTCGTCGCCATGCGCAACGCGCGCGACGCGACGCTGGACGTGCCCATGCTGATCCTGCCGTCGATCCAGGTGAACGTGCGCGCCGGCCACCTGCCGCCACCCGACGACAACGGCGTGTCCTACCTGCGCATTCCGATCAACGCGCTGCCCAGGCAGGCCGTGCCGACTGCCTGAGGGGAGGGCGAGGCCATGACCGATTCCCTTCGTTGCGAGCGCATCGACGACGACCTGGCCATCACCGGGCAGCTGGTGCCCCAGGCCCTCGCGGCGGTCGCCGCTGCCGGGTTCCGTGCCGTGATCAACAACCGGCCGGACCACGAGGGCGGCGCTGCGCAGCCCACCAGCGACGAGATCGAGCAGGCGGCCCGCGCGGCCGGGCTCGACTACCGGTGGGTGCCGGTGCCGCCCTCGGGCCACACGCTCCAGCAGGCGCAGGCCATGGCGCGCGCCGTCGCCGAATTGCCCAAGCCGGTGCTCGCCTTCTGCCGCACGGGCCGCCGCTCGGCGGCGCTGCACCGCCTGGGACAGGACAGGTCATGAACGCCGCCCGCTGGATGCCCGGCTGGATGGCCAGCTACGACCGCGGCAAGGCCGTGCAGGACGGCGTGGCCGGCCTGGTGGTCACCATGCTGCTGGTGCCGCAGAGCCTGGCCTACGCCATGCTGGCCGGGCTGCCTCCGCACGTGGGCATGTACGCCAGCATCCTGCCGCTGCTGGCCTATGCGTTGTTCGGCTCGAGCATGACGCTCTCGGTGGGCCCGGTCGCGGTGGCCTCGTTGATGACGGCCGCCGCCATCGGTCCGCTGGCTGCGCCGGGCAGCGCCGAATATGCGCAGCTCGCCGTGCTGCTCGCGTTGATGGGCGGCGTGGTGCTGCTGCTGTTCGGGCTGCTGCGCATGGGGTTCGTGGCCAACCTGCTCAGCCACCCGGTGATCAGTGGCTTCGTCAGCGGATCGGCGGTGCTGATCGCGCTGGGCCAGCTCAAGCCGCTGCTGGGCATCCGGGCCTCGGGCGAGACCGCGCTGCACCTGCTGGTGTCGCTGTTGTCCCATGCGCGCGAGCTGCACCTGCCCACCGCGGCCTTGGGATCGGCCGCGGTCGTCCTGCTGTGGGCGGCGCGCCGCCATCTCGCCGGCGGGCTGCGCCGCCTCGGGCTGGGCCCCGCATCGGCGGACATCGCGGCCAAGCTGGCGCCCATGGGCATCGTCCTCGCGGCCATCGGCCTGGTGGTCGCGGTCGACCTCGACCGTGCCTTCGGCGTGGCGGTGGTCGGCGCCATCCCCGCCGGACTGCCCTCGCTGGGGCTGGCCATGCCGTCGCTCACGCAGCTGCAGGTGCTGCTGGTGCCGGCGGTGATGATCGCGCTGGTGGGCTTCGTCGAAAGCGTCTCGGTGGCGCAGTCCCTGGCCATCAAGCGCGGCGAGGCCATCGACCCCGATGCCGAGCTGCGCGGCCTCGGCGCCGCCAACCTCGCCAGCGCGTTCTCGGCCGGCTTTCCCGTCACCGGCGGCTTCGCCCGCAGCGTCGTCAATTTCGCGGCCGGAGCCCGCACGCCCTTGTCCGGCGTGATCAGCGCCGCGCTGATGGCCATCGTGTTGCTGGGCATGACGGCCCTGTTCGAGCGCCTGCCGCTCACGGTGCTGGCGGCCACCATCATCGTGGCCGTGGTCGGCCTGGTCGACCTGGCCACCGCGCGCCATGCCTGGCACTACGACCGGGCCGATGCGCTCGCCTGGGGCGCCACCGCCGCCGGCGTGCTCGTGCTCGGCGTGGAAGCCGGCGTCGGCGTCGGCGTCGCGTTGTCGGTCGGCACCTTCCTCTGGCGTGCGAGCCGCCCGCACCTGGCGGTGGTCGGCCGGGTGCCGGGCACCGAGCACTTCCGCAACGAAAAGCGCTTCGCCGTGGAGACGCAGCCTGAGCTGCTGATGATCCGTGTCGATGAAAGCCTGTTCTTCGCCAACGTGGCCGAGGTCGTGCGCCGCGTGCAGCAGGAGCTGGCCCGCCGCCCCGGCGTGCGCCACCTGGTGCTGGACATGGCGCCCGTCGGGCACGTGGACCTCACCGCCCTGGAGGCCCTGGAGCGCCTTCACGCCGACCTGCGCGATCGCGGCATCGACCTGCACCTGGCGGAGGTGCGCGGGCCGGTGATGGACCGGCTGGTGCGCACCGGCTTGCCCGGCCGGCTGTCGCACCCGGCCTTCCTCAGCCTGCACGCCGCCGTCGAGAAGCTCGCCCCGGGCCGACCGGGTCAGGGCCGCGCCACCCCGCCACGAGAACCCGAAAGGACCCCCGCATGATCTTCAGGCAACTGTTCGAGCCGGTCTCCAGCACCTACACCTACCTTCTGGGCTGCCCCGACACCGGGCAGGCGGTGCTGATCGATCCGGTCGTCAACTCGATGGACCGCGACCTGCAGGCGATCCAGGAACTGGGCCTGCGACTGGCCTGCACGGTGGACACCCACATCCACGCCGACCACATCACCGCCGCGCTTGAATTGAAGAAGCGCACCGGCAGCCGCATCGCCGCACCGGCTTTCGACCGCCTGCCCTGCGTCGACTTCGGCCTGGAGGAGGGCCGGCCGCTGCAGGTGGGGGGCCTATCCGTCTCCGGGCTGCACACCCCCGGCCACACCGACGGCCATTTCGCCTACGTGGTGGGCGAGCGCGTGTTCACCGGCGACGCGTTGCTGATCGACGGCTGCGGCCGCACCGACTTCCAGAACGGCGACGCCAAGGCGCTCTATCACAGCGTGACGAAAAAGCTCTTCGCCCTGCCGGACGAGACGCTGGTGTACCCGGCCCACGACTACGCCGGCCGGCATGTGTCGTCCATCGCCCAGGAGAAGGCCCGCAACCCCCGCCTGGGCGCCGGCAGGACCCTGGACGAGTTCGAGCGGATCATGGCCGGCTTGAACCTGCCGTACCCCAAGTTCATCGACGCCGCCGTGCCGGGCAACCGCGCCTGCGGCGTCTGCCCCGTCGACCTGCCCGAGGAGCTGGACAAGTACTGCCGGCCGATGGCGGAAAGCCCGCAGGGCTGATGAGCCGCCGCGCCCGCCGGTGGCTCGCCATCGCCCTGCTGGTGGCGGGCTCGGCCCTGGTCGCGGCTTCGGGCCTGCAGGCCTGGCATGCCTGGCAGCTCGCGCGGCGGCTCGAAGCGGGCGAGATCCGCGTGGAGACGCTGCGCGGCTGGATGACCCTGCCGTACATCGCCCAGGTGTACGGCGTCCCCGAGGCCCGGCTGCGCGAGGCCATCGGGGCGCCGCCGCTTGGCGGCGACGAGCGCAGCCTGCGCACCTGGTTCTCGGTCCTGCAGCTCGACCCGCTGACCGGCCGGCAGCGGCTCGAGCAGGTCATCCTCGACAAGGGCCGCACCGATGGGTGATGTGGCCGACGGACTTCTCACGGGCCTGCTGAACCACGGCGAACTGCTGCTGGGCGGCACCCTGTTCCTGGCCGCGCTGGGCGTGCCGCTGCCGGCCACCATGCTGCTGGTGGCGGCCGGCGCGTTCACCCGCAGCGGCGTGCTGGCGCTGGAAACAGCCATCGTTGCCGCGTTCGCCAGCTCGGTCGCCGGCGACCTCGGCGGCTACACACTGGGCCGCCTGGGTATCGGGCTGGTGCCGGCCGCCTGGCTGCAGGCGCCCGGGTGGCAGCGCGCCACCGCCTTGTTCGCACGCTGGGGTGGCTGGAGCGTGTTCCTGACCCGCTTCGCCATCACGCCCGCGGCGTGGTCGGTCAACCTGCTGGCCGGCTCCACCCGCTACTCGTTGCTGCGGTTCGCGCTGGCCGCGTGTGCCGGCGAGGCGGTCTGGATCCTGCTGTTCGGCGGCCTGGGCAGGCTCTTCGCCGAACAGTGGGAACAGGTCGGCGAGATCGCCGCCGATGTCGGTGGCTTGATCGTCGGAGTGGCGATGCTGGCTGCCGGCGGCTGGCTGCTTAGGGCCAGCCGGCGCTGAGGTGCGGTCCCAAGCTCAGGCCGCGGGCGCCGGACCGTACCAGGCGGGTGATGTCGCACGGGCGGTCCCTTCGCGGGCTTCACCCTCTGCCCGGACCAGGGCTTCCTCGATGTAGCGCGCCGACCGCGCCTGCGGGCCGTGCTCGCGGCGGGCGATCTCCAGCAGGCGGTTCAGGTCTTCGATCACGCGCGGACCGGCCAAGGCCTCGCGGCTTCTGGTGTGGATGTCGGTCATCGGGACTCCATGGCGAAGGGACATCAGGCTGTGCCGCGGGCCGCAGGGCATTGGCAGGGTCCGGGGCGCGGCGACGATCGGCGATGGTGTGCAGAACACGATGCGGCTGGTGTCGGCCTGTTCCGACGTGATCGCAGGCCGATGCCGCGTGTGTGTGACTCGGCTGCGGCGAGCGAAGCGCCGCCGAGCCCGCCCGCGCCCTGCGCCTTGATCCAGGTCAATGTGGGCGCGTGACTGAGGGGCCACGATGCTTCACGGCATTGCCCATGAGGAGACGGCCATGACACACATCCGAAGGCGACGCGTGCGCCGGGGGCCGGCGGCGGCCCGGCCGGGGAGACGATGACATGGACACCGTTCTCGTCGTGGCGTATTCGCTCACCGGCACCTCTCGGCGGCTGGCGGACAGCGTCTGTGCGCGTCAGCAGTGGCCGCTGGGGCTGGTCACCGACGCGCGGCCGCGCACCGGCGCGCTGGGCACCCTTCGCTGCGTGGTCGATTCGCTCATGGGTCGCGATCCGGCGATCCGCTACCACGGTCCCGACCCCGGCGATTTCCATACGCTGCTGCTGGTCGCGCCGGTCTGGATGTCGCGGCTCGCCGCGCCCATGCGCAGCTTCCTGGTGCAGCAGGCCGGCAGCGTCCACCACGTTGCCGTGTTGCTCACCATGGGCTCCGGCGGCGCCGACCACGTATTCCTAGAAATCGAGCGGCTGATCGGTCGAGCGCCCGTGCTCAAGGCGGCCTTCCGCGCCAGCGATGTCCGCGCGGGCGCGGCGGATGCCCCGGCGCTCGCCATCGCCGAGTCGCTGCGCGGCACGGCGCGCCGCGCCGTGCCGGCGACCGCCGCGCATCTTCAGCAGGAGAACCCCGAATGGACCTGAATCCACCCCGCGCATCGGGCCCCTGGATCCGCTGGTTCCGTGACACCGGCATCGATGACGTGCCGCTCGTCGGCGGCAAGAACGCATCGCTGGGCGAGATGGTTCGCTCGCTGGCCCCGCAGGGCATCCGCGTGCCCGACGGCTTCGCGGTCACGGCCCAGGCCTACCGTGACGTGCTGGAGCGCTCGGGTGCCGAGCACCGGTTGCGCGAGGTGCTGTCCGGCCTCGACGTGCGGGACGTGGAAGACCTCGCGGTGCGCGCCCGGGCGGCGCGCGAGATCGTGCTGCAGTCGCCGCTGCCGCCCGAGATGGCCGGCGAGATCGTGGCGGCCTACCGGCAACTGCGCGAGGAGTACGGGGGCGACCTCAGTGTGGCGGTGCGCAGTTCGGCCACGGCCGAGGACCTGCCCACGGCCAGCTTTGCCGGACAGCACGAAACCTTCCTCAACGTCTCGGGCGAGGCTCACCTGCTGGACAGCGTGCGACGCTGCTTCGCCAGCCTGTTCATGGATCGCGCGATCACCTACCGCGCGGACCGCGGCATCGACCACTTCAAGGTGTACCAGTCGGTGGGCGTGATGAAGATGGTGCGCGCCGACCTGGCCTGCAGCGGCGTCATCTTCACGCTCGACACCGAGACAGGGTTCCGCGACGTGGTGTTCGTCACCGGCGCCTGGGGACTGGGCGAGAACGTGGTGCAGGGCACGGTCGATCCCGACGAGTTCCTGGTGTTCAAGCCCACCCTGCGCGAGGGGCACCGAACGGTGCTGCGCCGCAAGCTCGGCAGCAAGGAGGTGCGCATGGTGTACGCGCGAACGGCCGGCCGTGACGGCACCCGCAACATGCCCACCGCGCCGCACGACCGGGAACGCTTCTGCCTGACCGATGCCGAAGTGATCGAGCTGGCCGAATCGGCAGTGCGCATCGAGCAGCACTACAGCGAACGGGCGGGCATGCCCATGCCCATGGACATCGAATGGGCGCGCGACGGCGTCAACGGCAGCCTCTACATCCTGCAGGCCCGCCCCGAAACCGTCGCTTCGCGCAAGAAGGCCGGGGCGCTGGAAACCTACCGGCTGGAAGGCCACGGGCCGGTGCTGGCGCAAGGGCGTGCCGTGGGCGAACGCATCGCCAGCGGCCGCGCCCGCGTGGTCACCGACCCGGCGGCCCTGGACACCTTCCGTCCTGGTGAGGTGCTGGTGGCCGAGACCACCATGCCCGACTGGGGAACGGTCATGAAGTCGGCCGCCGCCGTGGTCACCAACCGGGGCGGGCGCACCTGCCACGCGGCCATCGTCGCGCGGGAGATCGGCATACCGGCGGTGGTCGGCTGCGTCGATGCCACCAGCGCCATCCGCACCGGCGACGAAGTCACGGTGGTCTGCTCCGAGGGCAGCAGCGGCCGTGTGCTGGCCGGGCTGCTGCCTTTCAGCCGGCGCGAGGTCGACCTCACCCAGCTGCGCCGGCCGCAAACCGAGGTCATGGTCAACATCGGTGATCCGGACGCGGCGTTCAACGCGGCGCTGCTGCCCTGCGACGGGGTCGGGCTCGCGCGCATGGAGTTCATCATCACCGAGCACGTGCGCGCACATCCGATGGCGCTGCTGCACCCCGAGCGGATCGACGAACCGGCCGTGCGCGCCGAACTGCAGCGGCTGGCGGCCGGCCACGCCGGCGGGGCCGACTACTTCGTGCGGCAGTTGTCCGAAGGCATCGGCACCATCGCGGCGGCTTTCTACCCACGGCCGGTCATCGTGCGCCTGTCGGACTTCAAGACCAACGAGTACGCCAGCCTGCCGGGCGGGCGCTGGTTCGAGCCGCGCGAGGAGAACCCCATGATCGGCTGGCGCGGCGCCTCGCGCTACGCGCATCCCGGCTACGCCGAAGGCTTCGGGCTGGAGTGCGCGGCCATCGCGCGGGTGCGTGGCGAGATGGGCCTGCGCAACCTCAAGGTGATGGTGCCCTTCTGCCGCCGGGTGGAGGAGGGTGAGCGCGTGCTGCAGGCCATGGCCAGCCACGGCCTGGCACGCGGTGACGCCGGGCTGGAGGTCTACGTCATGTGCGAGATCCCCAACAACGTCCTGAGCATCGACGCCTTCGCCCGCTTGTTCGACGGCTTCAGCATCGGCTCCAACGACCTGACCCAGCTGGTGCTGGGCGTCGACCGCGACTCGGAGATCGTGGCCTTCGACTTCGACGAGCACGATCCGGGCGTCAAGGACATGTTGCGCATGGCGATCGAGGGGGCGCGTCGAAACAAGCGGCACGTGGGTATCTGCGGCCAGATCGTGTCGGACGATCCGGCCATGGCGGCCTTCGTCGTCGAGTTGGGCATCGACTCGGTCAGCGTCACCCCGGACGCCCTGCTCAAGGCCACCGAGGAGATCGCGAAGGCCGAGGCGGCCATGGGGCGCCGACCGCGCGACCAGGCGCGGCCATGAGCCGCGCGGGCCGCCCGAAATGATGATGGGCTGCTTCGACCCGTGGCTGACCGGCGCCAACGCCTTCGACGTCTGCGCCGCGGGGCAGGGCGCGCCCGCAGGCTGGCTCGAACGCCGCCGCCAGCGGCTCGCGGCGCTGCTGGTGGCGGCGCGGGGGTCGGCGTTCTACCGGCAACGCCTGGGGCGCGCGACGCCGGCGCGCCTGGCCGACATCGAACCCGCCTCCAAGCGTGACCTGATGCGCGACTTCGATGCCTGGCCGACCGACCCGCGGCTGCGCCTGTCCGAACTGCAGGTGTTCCTCGCCGACCCCTCGCGCATCGGACAGCCGTTCCTGGGCGAGTTCATGGTCTGGCAGAGCTCCGGCAGCAGCGGCGAGCCGGCCGTCTTCGTGCAGGACGCGCGGGCCATGGCGGTCTACGACGCTCTCGAGGCCTGCCGCCGCCTGCAGCCCCGGTGGGACCCGTGGTACCTGGGCGCGCGCATCGCCTTCATCGGCGCCATCGAGGGGCACTTCGCCAGCACGGTCACCGCGCAGCGGCTGCGGCGGCTCAACCCGGCCATGGCCGCCAACCTCCACGCGCTGTCGTTCATGCAGCCGACGGCGCGGCTGGTCGCGCAGCTGAACGGGCTGCGGCCCTCGGTGGTTTCGACCTATCCGACGGTGGCCGTGCTGCTGGCGCACGAAGCCTCGGCCGGGCGCCTGCGCATCGCGCCAAGCGAAATCTGGGCCGGCGGCGAGACACTCACCGCCGGCATGCGCCGGCTGGTCGAAGCGCGGTTCGGCTGTCCGGTCATCAACAGCTATGGCGCCTCGGAGTTCCTGCCGCTGGCCTCGCAGTGCCGACTGGGCGTGCTGCACCTCAATGCCGACTGGGCCATCCTGGAGCCCGTCGACGAACAAGGCCGCCCGGTGCCGCCCGGCGTGGCCGGACACACGGCCCTGCTGACCAATCTGGCCAACCACGTGCAGCCCATCATCCGCTACGACCTGGGTGACCGCGTGCTGGTGCGGCCGCAGCCCTGCGCCTGCGGTTCGCCCCTGCCCGCCATCGAGGTGCAGGGGCGCGAGGACGACATGCTGGTCATCGCGCGGGCCGGCGCCGCGCCGGTGCACCTGCCACCCCTGGCGCTGACGACCGCCCTCGAGGACGACGCCGGGGTGTTCGACTTCCAGCTGGTGCAGGTCGGGCCGAAGGAGCTGACGCTCAGCGTCGGGGGCGGAGCGGCCGCCATGTCGCGGGCCCGCACGGCCCTGCTGGGCTTCCTGCGGCAGCAGGGACTGCCGGCGGTGCGCGTGTCGGCGGCGCCCGGCGGCGTGCGCGTTCGCGGGCACACCGGCAAGCTGCAGCGGGTCGTGGCGCAAGCCCTGGCGACGGCTCCATTGAAGGATCGGCTGCTCTGACGCCTTGTCGCTGCCACGTCAGCCTGCTGGTCGGCCGGCTTCCTCCGCCGTGGCCTTCCGAATCTCGAAAGTAAGCTCCTTTGTCTGTCCGGCGAATGTCACCCGCACGTCTTTCCTCCCAATTGATTCAATGATCAGCGGCTGAAAGTTGATGACCAGGTTCGCCGAGCCAAGCGGAGCGAGCTGCACTTCCAGCTCCCGTTCGCCCATTGGATGGAGGTGCACGACGACTCTACCCTTGCCGACGATCCCGCCGATGTTGATCAGGATCGACAGCGGATTCAATGCCAGCGGTTTTTCGGTGGATGGATCGGGCGAGTCGTAAGGAATGACGATCACGTTATCGGTGTAAAGCCCGATGGCGAGCACTTTCCCATTGACTTCCGTTCTGAATTGGTCGGCGACGAACAATCGCGCGGTTGGTCCATCCTCTGTCGGTCTGAGTTCTTGTCGCGGTTTCTGCTTGGTGGGTTTTCGCAGCGGGGTCTTGGGCCTGCTGGAAGGGATGTTGCGATCCGACTTGCTCATAGGGATCCTCTAATGCGGATTTGCCGGCGCTTCCTTCTGCCTGCCCCCGAACGCCTCGATGAAGAGAGTCGGGGTGACCGTGTCACCGCTCGGCGACACGGTGACGAAGTTCCGAGGGTCGGTGCTGGGGACGAAGGTGTCGACCAGGTTCACAGCCACCGTGCAGCTGGGTGTCGGGATGCCGTCGGAGCATTTTGCAGACAGGAACTGCGCGATGGCTTCGTTGACGACGGCATTCAAGGAGATGCCTCTTTCTGCTGCGCACAGCAGCAGGTCCCGGTGTTTCTCGGGCGTCGTTCTCACATTGAAAAGCCCGCTATGTGGTTTCTTGGGAGGCCGCCCGAGTTGACGACAGGTTTCCAGGTAGTCGTCGACCGCGGCATGGAACTCTGCCTTCAGCGCCCGTGGATCAGACGCTTCGTAAGTCACCAAATCGTCAATGAAGAGCAGCTTCCCGAAGCAGGTGCCACGGTCCAAATCGATCTCGGCGGTGCCGTCGAAGCCGAGATATCGCATCAAATTCATAGCAAGTCCTCGTCTCAAATAAATCCGTTTTGTTGCAAGGAGTCCCTGATATCGTCGATCGTCTTCTTGCCGATCTCAGGCGCTGGATGCGGCTTGTGGAGGCTGATCAGCACATTTTTGTCGGCATGGAAGAATTTCATGCGGGAGCCGCTCCCGCTGATGGGCCGGAACCCAAGCCACTCCAAGGCTGTTTTCAATTCAGCCCACCGGATGTCAGCCACCGCCGGTCTGCGTGATATTCGCTCGAGGATTTTTTCAGGCTTGGACATTTCGGAGGAGCCGGTTTAGCCCGAAGTGTAACTACTTATTGAATACGGGACGCCTTAGCGATGAGGTGCACGCCGTGCTTGACGATCATCAACCCCGCGCCGCCCTGGCCACGCACACTGGCGGCATGGACCACCGCCGCTCCACCCAAGACCGCCCCTGGCATGCGCAGTCGCCCGACGATGTGCTGCAGGCGCTCGACAGCCAGCGCGAGGGGCTCAGCCACGACGAAACCGCAACCCGGCTGGCCCGCCACGGACCCAACCAGCTGCCGGTCGGCAAGGCGCGGCCCCCGCTGTTGCGCTTCCTGCTGCAGTTCCACAGCACCCTGATCTACGTGCTGCTCGCGGCCGCGCTCATCGCCGGATTCCTGGGCCACGCGCTCGACGCCACCGTCATCCTGGCCGTGGTGCTGGTGAACGCCGTGGTCGGTTTCCTGCAGGAAGGAAAGGCGGAGAAGGCCCTGGCCGCCATCCGCAGCCTGGTGTCGCCGCGCGCGCATGTGCTGCGCGGCGGCCAGCGCCTGAGCGTGCCGGTGGCCGACCTGGTTCCCGGCGACGTGGTGCTGCTGGAGGCCGGCGACCGCGTGCCGGCCGACCTGCGGCTGCTGCGCGCGCGGGGGCTGCTGATCGACGAGGCGCTGCTGACCGGCGAGTCGATGGCGGCGCAGAAGCACGACCAGCCGGTGCCGCCCGAGGCGCCGCTGGGCGACCGGCACAGCATGGCGTACTCGGGAACGCTGGTGGCGTCGGGCCAGGCCAGCGGCGTGGTGGTCGCCACCGGGTCGGGCACCGAGCTGGGGCGCATCGGCAAGCTCGTCGCCTCGGTCGAGGCCGAGACCACGCCGCTGCTGCGGCAGGTCGACCGCTTCGGGCGGCTGCTGGCGCTGGGCGTGCTGGTGGCGGGAGCGCTCCTCTTTGCCTACGCCGTCTGGCTGCAGGGCTGGGATCCGGTGGAGGCGCTGCTGGCGGCGGTCGCCATCGCGGTCAGCGTGATCCCCGAGGGGCTGCCGGCGGTGATCACGGTCACCCTGGCCATCGGCGTGCAGCGCATGGCGGGGCGCAACGCGGTCATCCGCCGGCTGCCCGCGGTCGAGACGCTGGGCGCCACCTCGGTGATCTGCACCGACAAGACCGGCACGCTCACGCGCAACGAGATGACCGCGCGCCGCATCGTCGGTCAGCAGCGCGTCCTGCTGGTCGAAGGCGAGGGCTATGCGCCGCACGGCAGCCTGCAGGCGCAGGAGGGCGACGACGCGGGCGCCCTGGCCGAGGTGGCCGGGCTGCTGCGCTGCGCGGTGCTGTGCAACGATGCCCAGCTGCGGTTGCAGGCCGGCACCTGGTCGGTGGTGGGCGATCCCATGGAAGGCGCGCTGCTCGCCCTCGGTGCCAAGGCCGGCCTGGACCCGGCCCACGAGCGGGCGCAGTGGCCGCGGCTGGACGAGATCCCCTTCGATGCCGCGCACCGGTTCATGGCCGCCCTGCATCGCGGCCCGGGTGGCGAGGCCATGGCCTTCGTCAAGGGCGCCCCGGAGCGGCTGCTGGAGATGGCCGGGGGCACGGACCCGGCCGGGCGCCAACGCTGGACCGAGGCCATCGACGCCGCGGCATCGCAAGGCGAGCGCCTGCTGGCCTTCGGCTGGAAGGCCATGCCCGCCGGCACCACGCAGCTGCGCTTCGAGGACCTGGTGCAAGGCGTCGAGGTGCTGGGGCTGGTGAGCTTCATGGACCCCCCGCGCCCCGAGGTGCTTCGCGCCATCGCCGAGTGCCGCGACGCCGGCATCCAGGTCAAGATGATCACGGGCGACCATGCCGCCACCGCCGCGGCCATCGCCCGCGAGCTCCGATTGGCCGACGAGCCCGTGGCGATCACCGGCGCCGACCTGGACGAGGTGGCCGATGCCGACCTGCCCGAACTCGTGCTGCGCACCCAGGTCTTCGCCCGCACCAGCCCCGAGCACAAGCTGCGCATCGTGCGCGCACTGCAGCAGCGCGGGCAGGTGGTGGCGATGACGGGCGACGGCGTCAACGACGCGCCCTCGCTGAAGCAGGCCGACGTGGGCGTGGCCATGGGCATCAAGGGCACCGAGGCCGCCAAGGAAGCGGCGGAGATGGTGCTGCTGGACGACAACTTCGCCTCCATCGTCCACGCGGTCAACGAGGGCCGCACCGTGTTCGACAACGTGCGCAAGGTGTTCGCCTGGACGCTGCCCACCAACGGCGGCGAGGTGCTGGGCGTGGTGATCTGCGTGCTGTTCGGTCTGACCCTGCCCATGACGGCGGCCCAGATCCTGTGGGTCAACCTGGCCACCTCGGCCACGCTCGGGCTCGCGCTGGCGTTCGAGCCCCCCGAGCCCGGCGTCATGGACCGCCCGCCACGCGACGTGGGGGCGCCGCTGGTCTCGGGCTTCATGCTCTGGCGCATCGTGCTGGTGTCGGTGCTGTTCGCCGCGGCCACCCTGGGGCTGCTGCAGGTGGAACTGCAGCGTGGCGAAAGCGTGGACGCCGCGCGCACGCTGGTCGTCAATGCCCTGATCGCGATGGAGATCGGCTACCTGTTCAACGTGCGCTACCTGGGCATGCGTTCCTTCACCTGGCGCGGGGCGCTGGGCACGCCGGCGGTGCTGCTGGCCATCGGCGCACTGGTGCTCGCGCAGGCGGCCTTCACCTACCTGCCCGCGATGAACCGCTGGTTCGCCACCGTGCCGCTGTCGCTCGCGGAACTGGCGATGGCCATGGGTGCGGGCGTGGCGCTGATGCTGCTGCTGGAGGCCGAGAAGTGGCTGACGCGGCGGCGCGGTGCGGACTCGCCCGGAGCGGGCCCGGCGCCGCTGGACCGTTTCGACACCGCGTCCGGCCGCCCCTGACGCGCGGGGGGCGGGGCTCGGGCGACGCCCGTTCCACGCATGAGCCTTGACCTGCGTCAGATGCCGGGCCACTCGACCATGCCAACACCGCCGCCGAGAGCGTGGTGCGCCTGCTCTACTTCGGGCTCTCCAGCAGCGGATGTCCTCGTCCGAGATCCTGCGGCGCGCGATCGCCGGCGGCATGCGCACCTTCGAGCAGGACGCGATCGAGAAGATCCTGGCTGGCGAGCTCGACCTGAAGCAGGTGATGGTCAGTTGCCGATGAGGGCATCGGCCGCGCGCCCTGGCCGCGACTTGACGTCGATCATTCGCGGCGCGCGCCCGCGGCGATAGATTGGGGTTCCCCGAGCCGCTGCTGCCCGGGGTTCCAACCCTGCACAGGAGTTCCTCATGACCCTTTCGAAGGTGTTGTCGCGCGCCTGCCCGCGCCTGTTCGAGGCGGCCGTGTTCGCGCTCGCGCTCGGGCTGGCCGGTTCGGCGCTGGCCGGGTCCGGCAACCCGGCGCCGGCGCCAAGCTCGGGCAATGTCTACACCGCCGGCGGACAGGTCCGTCCCGGCCCCGTCACCGGGGACCTGATGGCGGCGGGTGGGCGCATCGTCATCGACCAGCCCGTCGGTGGCGACGCCGCGTTGGCCGCTGGCGCGGTCGACCTGCGCGCCCGCATCGCCGAAGACCTGCGGGTGGTGGGCGGCGCCATCAGCATCGAGGACCAGGTCGGCGGCGATCTCTTCGCGGCCGGGGCCGACGTCGCTGTGCGGCCCAACGCCGTGGTCGGCGGGGCGGCCGACCTGAGCGGCGCCAGCGTGACGGTGCAGGGGCGGGTCGAGGGCGCGCTGCGGGCGCGGGCGCAGAAGATCCTGATCGATGGCGAGGTGCGTGGCCCGGCGCGGCTGGCGGGCGAGCGCATCGAGCTCGGCCCCAGGGCGCGGCTGATGGGCCCGCTGTCGTACAGCTCGCCGGCCGAGATCGTCCGTGCCGAGGGCGCGGTGGTGTCCGGCGCGGTGACCCGCGAAGCGACCGCCGCGAGCCCGCCGGCCCGTCCGCCGCGGCAGGCCTCGCCCGGACTCGGCGTATCCGGGGCGGTGTTCATGGCGCTGGCCGTGTTCGCCTTCGCGGCCTTGTTCCTCTGGCTGCTGCCGCGCTTCACCGCGGCTGCGCCGGAGCGCCTGCGCCGCTCGCCCTGGGCCTGCCTGGGCGTTGGCCTGGCGACGACGCTGGCGCTGCCGCTGCTGGCGGTGCTCATGTTCGTCACCGTCCTCGGCATTCCGCTGGGCATGGTGCTGCTGATGGCCTACCCGGTGCTGCTGCTGGCGGGCTTCGTGCTCGGCGTGCTCGGCCTCGCGCGCCTGCTGCCGGCCGGGCTGCGGCAGCGGGCGGGCGCGGCCCGCACCGCCAGCCGCCTGGTCCCGTTCGCGCTCGCCGGGGTGGTGGTGCTGCTGCTCGGGCTGGTGCCGGTGGCCGGCGGCTTGTTCGTGGGTCTGCTGAGCCTGGCCGGCCTGGGGGCAGGTGTGCTGCAGGTGCGGGCGCACCGGGCGGGCGAAGCGACGCGGCCTTTACCCTCTGCCGAACCGCCGCTGCCAGGGCGCGACGTGTTCCCGGCCTGAGGCACCGAGCCACGGCTGTCGAGCCCATGCGTTCCGGGGCAAAGGCGGGCAGGGCGATCCGACTTGCATCAGGCCCTCCCGGCGCCTAGTCTGTTTGGCTCCGATCCAGGTGCAGGGGGTGCTTCATGGCAGGTTCCGCGTGGCAGGCCGAGGCCCATGTCGCGATACGCCTGGCGAGTCTGCTCGACTCGGCCATGGACGCGATCATCTCGGTGGACGAGTCGCAGCACATCGTCCTTTACAACCGGGCTGCCGAAAAGATCTTCGGCTGGCCGGCCGAGCAGGCGCTGGGCCGACCCTTGGCGCTGCTGTTGCCCGAGCGCTTCCGCGGAGCGCACGCCGCGGCGGTGCGGCACTTCGGCCAGACCGGCACCACCACCCGTCGCATGGGAGGTGGCCCCGGTTCGGTGATCGTCGGGCTGCGCGCCGATGGGCAGGAGTTCCCGATGGAGGCGTCCATCTCGCAGATCGACACGGAGGAGGGCAAGCTTTACTCGGTGATCCTGCGCGACGTGTCCGAGCGGGTGCAGGCGCAGCGGGAGCTGATGGCTTTCGCCAGCGAAGCCAGCCAGGCGCGTGAGCAGGAGAAGGCGCGCATCGCCCGCGAACTGCACGACGAGCTGGCGCAGTCGCTCACCGCCCTCAAGATGGACCTGCACTGGCTGCGCGGGCAGCGCGGGCGCGATCCCGAGGCGATGGACCGCAAGCTGCAGGAAATGGAGTCGCTGCTCGACGCGAGCGCGGCCGCGACCCGGCGCATCGCCGCCGACCTGCGGCCGCCGGTGCTCGACGACCTCGGCCTGGCCGCCGCCTTGCAGTGGCTGGCGCAGTCCTTCAGCCAGCGTGCCGAGGTGGCTTGCGAGCTCGAGATGGACGAAGACCTGGAGGTGGGCGAGCCGCACGCGACGGCGGTCTTTCGCATCGTGCAGGAAGCCCTGGTCAACGTGCGCAAGCACGCCCGTGCCCACCGGGTGCGGGTGCGGCTCGACCGCGACGCCGACGCGCTGGTCCTGTCGGTGCGGGACGACGGCGTCGGCTTTGCGACCGGTGCGGCGCGGCGGCCGGAGTCGCTGGGCCTGCTGGGCCTGCGCGAGCGGGCGCACCTGCTGGGCGGCGCCGTGGAAGTCCGCAGCGCGCCGGGGGCCGGGACCACCGTGCTGGTGCGGCTGCCGGACCGCGCGGCGCACTGAACCCGTTCCATGAAGTGGCCGCCGCGGTCCCCGCGTGGCCTCTCCGGCCGGCTGGGCCAGCGGGTCACGGCGGTCGCGCTGCCGATGCTCCTGACCCCCGGCCGGTCGGGCGACCGGCCCGTCAGAGCAGCAGGTGGAACAGGTAGCAGGTGTTGTCCTTCAGCTTGTGCCAGGCGCCGCGCCGGCTCCAGGCCTCCAGCTCGATCTCCTCGGCGCGCTCGGCGTAGCGGGCGAAGATGGCGTCCAGCCGCGCCGCCAGCTTGGCGTCCAGGATGCCCAGCGTGAGTTCGTAGTTGGTCTCGAACGAGCGGTCGTCGAAATTGCTCGAACCGATGGCGCTCCACACCCCGTCCACCGTCATCACCTTCTGGTGCAGCAGCGTGTGCGGGTACTCGAAGATGCGCACGCCGCAGCGCAGCAGCTTTTCGAAATTGCGGTGCGCCGCGTGCTGCACCTTGGGGTTGTCCGAGCCGGTGGTCGCCGGCACCAGCACCTGCACGTCCACCCCGCGGGCCACCGCATCGCCGAACGCATCGATGGCCGCGGGCTGCGGAATGAAGTACGGGTTCTGGATGCGGATGCGCTCGCGCGCCAGGCCGATCACGGTGTGGTGGAGGATCTTCACCGCCGGCGCCGAGCCGTCGGGCTTGAGGTAGGCCGGGTGGATGGCGATGTCGCCCGCCCGCTGCAGCGGCGGAAACTCGTCAATTCCGCTGAAGACCTCGCCGGTCTCGGCGATCCAGTTCTCGCTGAACACGCCCTGCAGCGCATGGACCACCGGTCCGCGCACCAGCACGCTGAGGTCGGCGTTGTGCACGTGGTCCTCGGCGTTGCCCAGCCAGGTATCGACCACGCAATGCCCGCCGACGATGGCTTCGCGTCCATCCAGCACCACCAGCTTGCGGTGGTCGCGGTTGTTCAGCACGCCGATGTTGCGCAGGGCGTTGTCGTGGAAGAAGGCGACGCGGCAGCCGGCCTCGCGCAGGAGGTCGACGTTGGCCTGGCCGATGCGCCGGCAACCGTTGGCATCGAGCACCAGTCGCACCGTGCAGCCGCGACGCGCGGCATCGGCCAGGGTACGGGCCAGCAGCCGCCCGATTTCGCCGTCCTTCCACAGGAAGGTTTCCAGGTGCACCGAGCACCGGGCGCGGCGGATGCGATCGAGCAGCACGTCGAAGTAGCGGCCGTTCTCCAGTAGATCGACGGTATTGCCATCCACCAGCGGCGCCAGCGTCACGCCGGCCAGCGAGGGCAGCAGCTGGGCGATGCCGGCGTCGCTGGTCATGCTCAGCTGCACGTCGCGCTGGCGGCGGATGGACCACAGCACGGCCACCAGCAGGGCCAGCAGCGCCAACAGCACGAACACGACCACACCGGCTACGTACAGCATCGTCCGGATGTCCCTTGGGCACGGCCCCGCTCCAGGGCCTTCAACGCCTGCGATGGTGCCGCGAATCGCGGCGTCCGGGTTGCCGCGGGCGCTGCCACGCGGGATCAGGGCACATCCAGCACCAGGCCTTGCTCGTCCGTCGACAGCGGCTCGGCCTGCAGGCTCAACTGCTCCAGGACCTGCACGTCCGCTTCGGAGGCATCGCCTTGTCGTGCCATCAGTCGCCGCCGCAGTTCAGCCAGCGGCGCCGCGCAGTGGGCGATGCCGAATTCCACGCCCAGGCGGCTTGCCAGGGCGCGCGCCCGGTCTCGTTCGGCGTGCCGCAGGAACGCGCCGTCGATCACCACCGGCCAGCCGCAGGCCAGTGCCTGGCCAGCCAGCTCGAGCACGTGCGCGTAGGTGCGGCGCGTGGCTTCGGCGCTGTACAGGTCCACGCCGAGATCGGCCGAGCGGTCCAGCGGCCTCAGGCCGAACAGCCGCTTGCGTTCGACGTCGGTGCGCAGGCGGATCGCGCCCCCCGCCTGCAGCATCCGCTGCGAAGCCACGGTCTTGCCGGAGCCGGGAAGGCCGTGGGTGATGGCCAGCCGCGCCGCGGCAGGCCGGGCAAACGACAAGGCGGTCGCTGCATAGCTTTGCGCCGCCGCCGCGCGACCCCGCAGCGACTCGACCTGCGCCCGCACCAGGGCGCGATAAACCAGCCCATGCCGCAGCAGCGGCAGCCCGCCGTGCTCGCCCGTCTCGTCCAGCCAGCCATTGAAGAAGCGCCAGCCGAGGTCGGCCCGGCCGCGCGCGGCGAAGTCCATCAAGGGAAAGCAGGCGTCGTCGATGACGTCGATGAAGCGCAGCGCCGGGTCGAATTCGATGCAGTCGAAGGCGGTGACTTCACCGTCCAGGGTCACCAGGTTGTCCAGGTGCAGGTCGCCGTGGCCTTCGCGCACGTGGCCGCCGTGAAAGCGCTGCGCCCGCAGCGCCAGCGAGTCGCGCGCGCTGTCCCGCAGCCAGCCGCCCAGGAACTCGGCATCTGGCGCGGCCAGCAGGGACGCTGCGCCTTCGCGGGCGGCGAAGGCGCGCCGGCCAGGCTCGTCGGGGTCGAAGCCTTCGGTGCAGGCCGCCGCCGTGCGGTGCAGGCCGGCGATGCGACGGGCCAGCCGATCGACGGACTCCTCGCGCAGCACGCCGGCGGCCAGCTGCTCGCTGAACAGCGCGCCGCGGGGAAAGCGCCGCATCCGCACCGCGTGGTCGAGCAGCTCGCCGGGGCCGTCGATGGCCGGTGACTCGCGCGGCCCGGTCACGCGTGACACGCCCAGGTAGAGCGAGGGTGCCAGGCGCGCGTTGAGCCGGACTTCCTCTTCGCAGGCCTGCTGCCGCTGCCCGGGGGTCGAGTAGTCGAGGAAGGGCAGGCGCAGCGGCTTCTTCAGCTTGTAGGCCTCGGTGCCGGTCAGCAGCACCCAGGAGATGTGGGTCTCGACGAGCTCGGCGCCAAGCGACCGTGCCAGGCGGCGGACCCATTCGCCGTCGGACTCGTCGGCGCGCATGCCGCCTCAGTCGCAGGCCAGGGGGTCGCCCGAGCGGACCACCAGCACCGGCACCGGGGCCGCGCGCAGGATCTGTTCGGCGCCGCTTCCGAGCACCGCACGGGCGACGCCGCGCCGGCCATGGGTGCCCGTGACCAGCAGGTCGGCGTCCCAGTCCTCGGCGTCCCGGGCGATCAGGTCGCCCACCCGCTCGCCGGGTGCGTCGATCAGGTGCGAATGGACCGGCACACCGGCCGCCTCGGCGCGCCGCTCGCCCGCCTGTAGCAGCTCGCCGGCCTGCCGCCTGGCGGTGGCCACCAGGTCGGGGGCCCAGCCATAGCCGGAGACGAAGTCGAGTTCGTCCAGCACGTGCACCAGCCGCACCTGCCCGCCGGACTCGGCGGCCAGCTGCAGGGCCGCTGCGAGCGCCTGGTTGGAAGGGTCGCTGCCGTCGACGGCCACCATGATTCGCTTGTACATGTTCACCTCCTGTCGCCCGCCATCTTCGGGGGGGTCGTGCCGCTCGAGTTGAGCTGCGTCAAGTCCCGGGCACATCGTCGCCCGCGCACCCCGTGATGAGCCGGGATCGTGGCTGTGCCGGGCGTATGCTGATTCGCCATGGACCTCACCTTCCTCGGCGCGACCGGCACCGTCACCGGTTCGAAATACCTCGTGGCCTCGGGCGGGCGCCACCTGCTGGTCGACTGCGGCCTGTTCCAGGGCTACAAGCAGCTTCGCCTGCGCAACTGGGAACCTCTGCCCGCGGCGGCCGCGCGTCTCGACGCCATCGTGCTCACGCATGCGCACATCGACCACAGCGGCTATCTGCCGCGGCTGTGGAAGCAGGGCTTTCGCGGCCCGGTGTACTGCACCGCGCCCACCCGCGATCTGTGCCGCATCATGCTGCCGGACAGCGGCGGGCTGCAGGAGGAGGAGGCCGAGTACGCCAACCGGCACCGCTTCAGCAAGCACACGCCGGCCTTGCCGTTGTACACGCGCGAGGATGCCGAACACAGCCTGCGCTTGTTCGAGACCGTGCCCTGGCACCAGGACTGGGAGCCGGTGCGCGGCCTGCATGCCCGTCTGGGGCGTGCGGGCCACATGCCGGGCGCCGCGCATCTGCGACTGGCCGACGGCCACACCTCGGTCCTGTTCAGTGGAGACCTGGGCCGCCCCGACGACCGGGTGCTTCGCGCGCCGGAGCCGCCGCCGGCCGCCGACTACGTGGTCACCGAATCGACCTACGGCGACCGCCTGCACCTGGAGGTGGACGTGCTGGAGCAGCTGGCGCAGGTCATCAACCGAACCTCGGCCCGTGGCGGCACCGTGGTGATCCCGGCCTTCGCGGTCGGGCGCGCGCAGACGCTGCTGCACTGCATCGACCTGCTCAAGAAGCAGGGTCGCATCCACCACCTGCCGGTCTACCTGAACAGCCCGATGGCCGCCGACGCGCTGGGCGTCTTCAGCCGCCACTCGCAGGAGCTGCGCCTGTCGAGCACCGAGTGCCGGGCGATGGAGGAGGCGGCGCACATCGTGCGCACGGTCGACGAATCACGTGAACTCAACGCGCGCCGTGGGCCGATGGTGATCATCGCCGGCAGTGGCATGGCCACCGGCGGGCGGGTGGTGCATCACCTCAAGGCCTTCGGCCCGGACCGGCGCAACACCATCCTGCTGGTGGGCTTCCAGGCCGGCGGCACGCGCGGGGCCAAGCTGCGCGACGGGGCCGACTCGGTGCGCATCCACGGCGAGGACATCCCGATCCGGGCCGAGGTGGCGGTGCTCGATGCCTTGTCGGGCCATGCCGATGCGTCGCAGCTGGAGGCGTGGCTACGCCAGATGGCGCACGCCCCGCGCCGCGCCTTCGTGACGCATGGCGAGCCGGATGCGGCCGATGCCTTGCGCCAGCGGCTGGAGCGGCGGCTGGGGTGGGCGGTGACGGTGCCGGAGCAGGGGCAGCGGGTGGTACTCGCCTGAGCCCGCCCACTCCGTTCGCCGCGAGCCTGCACCCACCGCGTTCGCCGCGAGCCTGCACCCACTCCGTTCGCCCTGAGCTCCTGCGGGGCTCAGACATCTGCGCTTCTTTTCCCCCGCCACCCGGCGCTCCTCGGCGCAGCCACAGGGGATTTTCTTCACGGGCCGTCGCTGCGCTCGGCCCTGGGTTGAAGCCAGACTTCCTCTTGCCGTTAGCTCCGGCGGTCTTGGCAAGCCTCAGAACGCCACCGCCTCCACCCGCACCTGCGGCAGCAGCCGCTGCACCTGCGCCGGGTCGCACAAGGCCGTGCCCGGCTGCAGCAGCGCCGCCGCCGCCGCCGCCATCGCGAACCGCAGCGCCTCTTCCGGGTGGTCCTCTCTCGACAGGACCCACACCAGCCCGGCCAGGAAGCTGTCGCCCGCGCCGATCGTGCTGGCCACCGTCACCGGGACGGCGTCCGCCTTCCAGGCGCCGCCGGCGCCGACCAGCAAGGCGCCTTCCGCCCCCATGGACAGCGCCACCCACCGGGCCTGGCCGCGCTCGATCAGGCCGCGGCAGGCGGCCAGGCGCGACGGGGTGTCCGGCAGGGCGTGGCCGGTGAGTTCCTGCAGCTCACGCAGGCTGGGCTTGACCAGGTGCACCCCGGCCTGCAGCGCGCTGGCGAGGCTGGGGCCCGAGGCGTCCAGGACCAGGTGGGCGCCGTGGGGTGCCAGCAGCCCGGCGAGCTGGGCGTAGCCATCGGAGGCGACGCCCAGCGGCAAGCTGCCGCTGGCCACCACCCAGCCGGAGTCCGGCACCGCCGCGGCGACATGCTCCAGGCAGGCCAGCCACTCGCGTCCGGACAAGGTGGGCCCGGGCAGCACGAAGCGGTATTCGTCGCCCGAACCTTCGTCCAGCACCGAGAAGTTCTCGCGGGTTTCGCCGGCGATGCGCACCACCCGCGCATGCACGCCTTCGGCCGCCACCAGCTGCTGCAGCCGCTCGCCGGCCGGGCCGCCGGCCGGGTACACGGCCGTGGCTGTGCCGCCCAGCCGCGCGATCACGCGGGCCACGTTGATGCCGCCGCCGCCGGGATGCACCTGCGCCGCGGTGCAGCGCAGCTTGTGCGTGGGCTCGATCCTGGGCGTGCGGGTCGCCAGGTCCACCGCGGGGTTGGGCGTGAAAGTCAGGAGGGTCATGGACTCGATCATGGCTTGCGCACCTGTACCCGCTGGCCATCGGACACCGAAGGCGGTGGATAGACGATGACGCTCTGCCCGGGTTGCAGGCCTTCGCGCACCCAGGCCTCACTGCCGTTGCGGCCCGCCACCTCCACCGGCTGGAGGCGCGCGCGGCCGCCGTCGATGCGGTAGGCGGCCAGGCCGCCGTCGGCGAAGGGGAAGAGGGCGCCCACCGGCACCAGCACCGCCCGGTCCACGCTCTGCGTGACGATGCGGGCCGTCACGCGGAAGCCGTCGCCCATGACCTGCCAGCCCTCGGGCGGGCGCTGCAGGTCGATCAGCACCTTGACCCGCTGCTCCTCGACGCCGAGGGCCGAGACCTTGGTGAACGCCGCCGGCTCGACCCGCCGCACGACGCCCTCGACGGGCGGTCCGCCCCAGCGTTCGATCACGACCCGCCGGCCGGGCCGGGCCTGCACCGCGTCGGTGGTCAGCAGCTCGGCCACCACCTCCATGCGCGCCGGGTCGCCGATCTCCAGCAGCGGGGTGCCGGCCACCAGCGTGGCCTCGCTTTGCTGCGCGATCCTCAGCACCACGCCGTCGATCGGCGCGCGCACGGGCAGCGGCTGCCCGGTCCGCGCCTGCCCCACGGGCTGCAGCACGGCGGCGGCCTGGGCCTGTTCCTGCAGCGCCATCTCGCGCTCGGCCCGCGCGGCCTCGTGGCCGCGCTGCGCGGTTTGCAGGGCCAGCCGCAGCGTGTCGAGCCGGGCGCCGGAGACGAAGCCATCGCGGGCCAGCCGCTCGTTGCGGTCGAGTTCGATGCGGGCCTCGTCGACCGCGATGCGGGCCCGCTCCACGGCCGCCCCGGCCCGCTGCACGCCGGCCCGCGCCGCCGCCAGCCGCGCGGCGGCCTCGCGCGCGCTGCGCTCGTCGATCATGGACGGCAGGGCAGGCAGCAGCTCCGCCACGGTGTCGCCCGCGGCCACCCGGTCGCCCTCGCGCAGCACGATGCGGACCAGCCGCGAGGCCACCGGCACCGAGACGGTGTAGCGGTCCCGCACGCGGGTGCGGGCGTCCTCCTCGATGCTTTCCTCGAAATGCCCCGTCATCACGACCGCGGTCTCGACCGGCACCGGGCGCGGCGCGAACGCCCACGCCAGGACGGCGACCACGGCCACCGCCGTGCCGCCCCACACCAGGACCCTGCGCTTGTTCATCGTCATTCCCTTGTCTTCAAGGCGGCCACCATGTCCAGCCGGTCGATGCGCCGGCGCACCACCATGGCGCTGGCCACCCCCGCGGCGACCACGCACAGCCCGGCCCAGGCGTAGGTGCGCGGACGGATCACCACCGGGAACATGAACTGGTCGGATTGCATCAACCCCACCACGCCGTGCGTGAGCGCCCAGCCCAGGGCCATGCCCAGTGGCAGCGCCAGCCCGATGCCGATGGCCAGCTCGCCCAGCAGCAGCACCGAGACTTCGGCGCGGGTGAAGCCCAGCACCCGCAGGCTGGCCAGTTCCCAGGTGCGCTCGGCCAGCGCGATGCGGGCGTTGTTGTAGACCACGCCGACGGCGATCACCGCGGCGAAGGCGGTGAGGATGGAGCTCATGATCAGCACGTTGCGCGCGCTGACTTCCTGCATGTTGCGCAGCAGGGTCGCCTTGCTGAAGGCACCGGCCACCTTGGGCAGTTGCTGGGTCGCCTCCAGCACGGGGGTCACGCCGCCGGCGCCGGTGCGCAGGCTGAAGAAGTTGGCCAGGTCGCCGTCGCCCAGCGCGCGGTTGAGGGTGTCGCGCTCGATGAAGGCGTTCAGCCCCATCATGTCGCGCACGGTGCGCTCGACCACCAGCCGCAGCACCTCGCGCGCCCCCTCGCGCACCTCCACGGTCACGGAGTCGCCGGGCTGCAGCCCCAGCTTGCGGGCCAGCCGGTCCGTCATCAGCACGCCGTGGTGGCCGGGCGGGCGGCTCACCTGGTCCACGTCCACCACCCGCTGCAGCCGGGGCGCGGCGGGGTAGGAGTCGAGCAGGCCTTTTTCGCTGCGCGATCCGTTCGAGAAGCGCACTTCCAGCCGGCGTCCGGCCTCCACCTGCAGCACGCCGGGCAGCCGGGCCAGTTCGCGGCCGGCGATCGCGTGCACCGGCTCGGTGGTCCACACGATCAGGTCGCCGCGCATTGCGAGATTGAACTGCGTGTCCACGATCACGTCCATCGCGTCGCGCAGGAAATTTCCCATGATCACGATGGCCACCGCCACGGCCATGCCGCCGATGGTGACCGCCGCGCGCAAGGGCCGACGCTCCAGGTTGCGCACGATCATGCGCAGGCTGGGCGCCAGGCGCAGGTGGGGAATGCGCTCGAGCAGGGCGCGGCGATAGCGGCCCGGTGCCGGCGGCTGCATGGCCTCGGCCGGGGACAGCCGCACGGTGGCGGCCACGGCGGTCAAGGTGCCCAGCACGGCGGTCACGGTCACCAGCACCAGCCCGACAAGAGCCAGCCCCGGCGCCAGGCGGTAGTGGAAATCGGGGAATCGGAAGAACTCGGCATACAGCCCGGTGAGGCCGGTGCCCATCCAATGGCCCAGCGCCAGGCCCAGCACGAAACCGCCCAGCACCATGGGCGCGACCAGCTTCAGGTAGTGCAGCGCGATGGACGCGTTGCCGTACCCCAGCGCCTTGAGGGCGGCCACCTGTTCGCGCTGGGTGGCCACCAGGCGCGCGCTGACCACGTGCAGCAGGAAGCCGGCCACGGCCAGCAGGATGACCGGCAGCACCGTGCCCAGCACGCGCTGCTCGCGGATCTCGTTGTCCAGCATGGCGTGCGAGGCTTGTTCCGTGCGGCCGTGGGCGGGCGCGCCACCCTGGCCGGCCAGCCGCCGCGTCACCTCGTCCAGCACCCTCGGCTCGGAAGCCCCGGGGGCCAGCTTGATCGCCACCCGGTTGAAGGCGCCGGCCATGTCGGTGGCGGCGGCGAGTTCGTCGTGGTCCACCCAGAAGACGCCGAAGGCGCGCAGGTCCGGCATGCCGAACAGGCCGCCGAAGATGTACTCGGGCGAGAGCGCGGTGCCGGTGATGCGCAGGTTGCGGCGCTTGCCGTTGACCAGCGCGGAGACCGCGGCGCCGGGGCGCAGGCCGTGCGCCTGCGCGAAGCTTTCGGTCACCACCGCCTCCAGCTCGCCGCCGCTGGCACCCTGTGGCCAGCGGCCCGAGCGCAGCTGCACCCGGTTCAGCCGCTGCGGCCGCTCGGCATCGAGGCCGATGAGTTGGCCGATCACCGGGTCCGGGCTGCCGGGCACCGTGACCCGCGCGAAGTGCTCCACCGTGGTCTGCACGTCGAGCACGCCGGGCACCTCCAGCAGGCGCGAGGCCATGGCGTTGGGCGCCCGCTTGACGGCGGCGAACACGTCGGCGAAGCGGCCGCTGGCGTAGAAGTCGTCGCGGGCCCGCGCCAGCGAGTCGACGGCCGACAGCGTGGCCAGGAAGCCGCCGATGCCGCTGGCCACCACCAGCGCGATGGTGAGCGCCTGGCTCCACAGCAGGCGCAGGTCGCGCAGCACCTTGCGGTCGAGGGCGCGCATGCCGGTCACCAGGCCAGCTCGGCCGGCGTGAGGCGCCGCTCGGGGCGCTCGATGCGGTCGATGCGGCCATCGGCCACGCGCACCACCCGGTCGGCCATGCCCGAGATCGCGGCGTTGTGCGTGATCACCAGCGCCGTGGTGCCCAGCTCGGCATTGATGCGCGCGATCACCTCCAGCACCAGCTTGCCGGTGGCGTAGTCGAGCGCGCCGGTGGGCTCGTCGCACAGCAGCAGCTCGGGCCGCTTGGCGATGGCGCGGGCGATCGCCACGCGCTGCTGCTCGCCGCCGGAGAGCTGCGAGGGAAAGTGGTTGCGCCGGGGCGAGAGGGCCACCAGGGCGATGGCCTCGTCCACCGGCATCGGATCGCGGGCGATGTCGGTCACCAGCGCCACGTTCTCGGCCACCGTGAGGCTGGGGATGAGGTTGTAGAACTGGAAGACGAAGCCCACGTGCTCGCGGCGGTAGGTGGTGAGCGCGTCCTCGCCGACGCCGGTCAGGGGCTGGCCGGCGAAGCTGAGCGTGCCGGAGCTGGGCCGGTCCAGCCCGCCCAGGATGTTCAGCAGCGTGGACTTGCCGCTGCCCGATGCGCCCAGCAGCACCACGAACTCGCCGCGCGCGACGTCCAGGTCGACGTCGCGCAGCGCATGCACGGCGGCCTCGCCGCTGCCGTACACCTTGCAGAGCTTGCGGGCCTGCAGGATGGGCGGATGCGGGTCGGCGGCAGGCGGCATGCCGGCGGCGTTACTGGATGGCGATGCGCCGTGAGTCGGCGGGCGATTTCTTCGGCAGCTCCAGGCTCAGCACGCCATCGGCGTAGCGTGCCTGCACCTGGGAGGCATCGACGTCCTGGCCGAGGCTGAAGCTGCGGGAGATCGTGCCGTAGCTGCGCTCGCTGCGAAGCACGCGGTCGCCATCGCCGCGGGTTTCCTTCTCGCTACGGGTCTCGGCGCGGATGGACACCACGTTGCCGTCGACCTGCACGTCGATGTCTTCCTTCTTCACGCCGGGGATGTCGGCCTTGACCACATACGCCTTGTCGTTCTCGGTCACGTCCAGGCGCATCCGCAGGGCCTCGGCTTCCTTGTCGAGCAGGCCGGGCGGGAAGAAGCGGCGCCAGGCGGATTCGAGGTTGTCGCCGAAGACGGGGTCGATCAGGCGAAGGTTGCTCATGACGGTCTCCTTGAGGGTGTGCGTACCCGTGGGTCGCGGGCACGCAGCCACTGTAGGAACGGCCTGGACAAGCCGCCTTGATCCTGGTCAAGGGGCATTCGGTGAGGGCTGCCGGACGCCGCGCGGAACCAGCACGGCCGCGCCATTGACCCGTCCGGACCGCACCGCATCGACCGCGGCCTGGGCCTGCTCCAGCGCAAAGACCTGTACGTGGGTCCGCAGGGGCATCCGCCGCAGCAGCTCGAAGAAAGCGGCTCCGTCCTCGCGGGTGAGGTTGGCCACCGAGCGCAGCTCGCGTTCGCCCCAGAGCAGCTCGTAGCGGAAGGACGGGAGGTCGCTCATGTGGATGCCGCCGCAGACCACCCGGCCGCCCTTGCGCACGCTGGCCAGCGCCGCCGGCACCAGCGCGCCGACGGGCGCGAAGATCAGGCTCGCGTCAAGCGGCCGGGGCGGCGCCTCGTCGCTGCCGCCGGCCCACGTGGCGCCCAGTTCGCGCGCGAAGGCCTGGCCCGCCGAATCGCCGGAGCGCGTGAAGGCGTACACCTGCTGGCCCTGCGCGCTGGCCAGCTGGCAGACGATGTGCGCGGCGGCGCCAAAGCCCCACAGGCCGATGTGGCGCGGCTCGGCGCCGCCGGCCAGGCGCCAGGTGCGAAAGCCGATGAGCCCGGCGCACAGCAGTGGCGCGGCATGCGCGTCGTCGCAGCCGGGCGGCAGTTCCAGGCAGAAGCGCTCGTCGGCCGCCACGTACTCGGCATAGCCGCCGTCGCGGTCGTAGCCGGTGAAGGCGGGGGCGTCGCACAGGTTCTCATGGCCGCTGCCGCAAAAGCCGCAAACCCCGCAGGCCCGGCCCAGCCAGGGCACGCCCACGCGTTGGCCGTCGGTGAAGCGAACCGCGCCGGGGCCACGGCCGACGACGGTGCCGACGATCTCGTGGCCCGGGATCACGCCGGGTCGGTGCGGGGGCAGGTCGCCGTCCAGGATGTGCAGGTCCGTGCGGCAGACCCCGCAGGCAAGCACCCGGAGCAGGACTTCGCCGGCGGCGGGACGGGGGACCTGGCGCCGCACCGGCCGCAGGACGTGCGCCTGCGGGTCGACGGCCATGGCGAGCATGGTGGTGGGCGTCATGGCCGCATTGAATCCCAGGTGGCCGGATCGGGGAAGGGCGGGACCACCGCCCCGGTGGGCTGTCGCCAGGGCCGGGCGGCAGCGCCGGACCTCCGCCGGGGCCGACTTATTGCACAGCCCCGTGCGGCTTTCCCGGCCCCACCGACGGGCGGCCGGGGACATTGAATTGTCGAGCTAGGATGCGCACCGCTTTCCAACCCGACCATTCGATTTCCGCGCGTGCCTGCGCTCCCCACGATGTCGCGAACTTCTTCTATCCGCCGACCAGCCGCCGCGGTGCTGGCGGCCTTGGTCATCAGCTGTGGCGTGCCCCTGCAGGCCCAGGAAGCCGACCAGCTGCTGCAACAGGCCCGCGAAGCGGCGCGCCAGGACCGCAATCGCGCGTCGGCCGACCTGTTCGAGCAATTGCTGCGGCAGGCGCCCCACCGGCGCCCCGAGCTCCTGCCGGAATACGCCGACCAGCTCACCTACTCGGAACGTGCGCGCCAGGCGGTGCCGCTGTACCGCGAAGCCCTGGCCACCGGCGCCGTCGATGCGCCGCAGCGGCAGCGCCTCTTGAAGGGCCTGGGCCTGGCGCTGCTGTGGTCGGACCAGCCGGGCGAAGCCGGCGGGGTGTACCGCGAGCTGCTGCGCGAGCAGCCGGGTGATCTCGATGCCCAGCGCAACCTCGCGCGCGCATTGAGCTGGAGCGGCCGCCAGCGCGAAGCCATCGCCGTGCTGGAGCCTTTGCTGCAGCAGCGGCCCGACGACCGCGAAGCGCGCGTGCAACTGGCCGAGTCGCAGCAATGGATGGGGCGGCCGGACCTGGCCCGGCGCACGCTCGCCGACTCGCGGCTGGAAGGCGACGAGAAGGCCGCCCGGCTGCGCGACGAGGGGATTCGCTCCACCCGGCCGCGCACCTGGGTCGACGCCCAGCGTTCCAGCCAGTCCGACGAGCTGGACATCCGGCAATGGCGGCTCGGGCACGAAGCGTCGCTGGCGGACGGGCGCGGGGCGGCCGGCCTGCGGTTGACCCAGCTGGACTTCGAGCGCGGGGACGGCACCGACGACGTGCGCCTGACGCGCCCGTCCGTCTTCGGCCGCTGGCGCTTCAGCGATGCCGCCGAGCTCAATGCCGAACTGGGCGCCGAGCGCATCGACCCGCGCGGCACGCCGTCGTTCGACCGCTGGATCTACGCCAGCTGGTTCACCTGGTGGCCCGGCGACCAGGTGCGCATCGACTTCAGCTCCTCGCGCACCACGTTCGACAACCTGCGCTCGCTGCGGCAAGGCCTGACGGCGGTGCAGAACGGCGCGTCCGTGGACTTCACCCCCAGCGAGCGCCAGCGCTACAACCTGCGGCTGGAGCGCGGCATCTATTCCGACGGCAACCGGCGCTGGGCGGGGCAGGCCAGTGGTGAGTGGCGCATGCGGCTCAAGCCGGAGGTCTGGCTGGGCGTGCGCCATGGCCGGCAGGACTTCGAGCAGCAGCTGGACAACGGCTATTTCAACCCCGACCGGGTGCGCGTGACCCAGGCCACCGCCAGGCTGCAGCACCGGCTGCCAGCCGAGGCGGGGCCGTGGGACGTGACCGCCTTCCTGGCCCTGGGCCGGGAGGACGCGGTGCCCGACGGCAGCAAGCCGGCCTGGGACGCCAGCCTGGCCATCGGCCGGCAGCTGACCCGCGACACCCGCCTGGAAGCGCGCGTGCAGCGCTTCAGCTCACGCACCCAGAGCGCCGGCGGCACGAGCGGATTCGAGCGCACCACCGTCGGCTTGCGGCTGGAGCAACGCTGGTGAGCGCGCTGCCGAACACGCCGCCGGTCGTCGACTGGACCCGCCTGCCGCTGCTGCTGGTGGGCCTGGGCAGCGACACCGCGTCCGATGTGATCGCCCCGCTGGCGGCGGCGGGCTACACGGTGCGGCTGGGCGGTCCGCTCGACCTCACGCGCGGCGGGCCGTGGGGCCTGGTGATCGCGGCCCCCTCCATCCCCGGCATGGGCTCGCTGGAGCTGCTGTCGGCCCTTCGCGGGGAGGAGACCCCGGCCGCCGGTGGGCTGCTGGTGATCGGTCCGGGCGAGCAGCTGGCGGCATCGGGTGCGCTGCGCGAGGCGCAGCCCGGCGGCCCCCATGTGCGCGGGCTGGCCTGGCCGTTCGAGCCGACGCAGCTGGTCGGCCGCGTGCAGTCCATGCTGCGCGACGCCTCGCGCCCCGAAGCCACGACGCCGCCGCCGGTGCCGCAGGACGCGCAGCTCAGCGTGCTGCAGGAGGCCGAGCTGCTCGAGCACATCGGCGCCGAGCGCCAGGACCTGCTCGCCGGGCGCGTGCCCGGCGACAGCTTCGTCGCGGCGGTGTTGCTCGACGAGCTGGCCCGCTTCGCCGGCCGCCTGTCCGGCGCTGCCATGCACCACCTCTGGCGGCAGGTGGCCGAACTCGCGCAACTGGACGCGCTGGCCGACGAGCAGGTCAGCCTGGGCGCCGAAGGGGACCTGCTCCTGCTGATGCCCGGCACCTCGGCCCGCGCGGCGGGCCGGCGCCTGCGGATGCTGAGCCGACGGATCGCGGGGCATCGCTTCGACCTGCAGGGCCAGTCGACCCAATACACCCCGGCGCTGGGCTATGCCTCGGTGCGCCGCAGCGCCGACGCGGTGCAGGCCGTCCAACACGCGCGGGCCGCGGCGCGCCAGTCGGCGCTGCACCTGGACCTGCAGCCGGCCTTGTACCGGGCGGCGCGCGAAACCGCGCCCAAGCCGCCGCCGCGTTCGGCGCTGCTCGGCTGGCTCAGCCAGTTGCAGGCACGGCATGCGCTGCTGGTGCAGTACGCCATCACCATGCTGCTCGGGCTGGGGTTGCCCTTCCTCGTGTACTGGGGCCTGGGGAGCCACGGCATGGACATCAGCCGCGGGGTGTATGTGTTCGTGGTGGTGTCGCTCACGCTCACGGCGCTGTCGATCTGGGCGGAGGGATGGCTGGCGATGAAACGGGTCGATCCACCCAGCCAGCCCGCGGCTCCGTACCCGAAGGCGTCGGCCATCATCGCCGCGTACCTGCCCAACGAGGCGCCGATCATCGAGGACACGGTGCAGGCCTTCCTGCGGGTGCAGTACCCCGGTCCGTTGCAGATCATCCTGGCCTACAACACGCCGCGCGACATGCCGGAGATCGAGGATCGCCTGCAGCAGATCGCCCGCGAGGACCCGCGTTTCCTGCCGATGCGGGTGCGCACCAGCACGTCCAAGGCACAGAACGTCAACGCGGCCTTGCCGTACGCGACCGGCGAGTTCACCGCGGTGTTCGACGCCGACCACCAGCCCGACCCCGACAGCTTCCGCCGCGCCTGGCGCTGGCTGTCGCACGGGGCCGACGTGATCCAGGGCCACTGCTACATCCGCAACGGGGCTTCGTCCTGGGTGGCGCGCATGGTGGCGGTGGAGTTCGAGCAGATCTACGCGGTGAGCCATCCGGGGCGCGCGCGGCTGCACGGCTTCGGCATCTTCGGCGGCAGCAATGGCTACTGGCGAACGCCTTTGCTGCGGGAGCTGCGCATGCACGGGTTCATGCTGACCGAGGACATCGATTCGTCCATGCGGGCGGTGCTGCGGGGGCGGCGCATCGTGTCGGACCCGTACCTGGTGTCGCGGGAACTGGCGCCCGAGACGCTGCAGGCGCTGGCCAAGCAGCGGTTGCGCTGGGCCCAGGGCTGGTTGCAGATTTCGCTGAAGTGGGTGCTGCCGGCGATGCGCTCGCCACGGCTCACGCTGCAGCAGAAGCTGGGCATGCTGCAGTTGCTGGCCTGGCGCGAGGTGTACCCGTGGGTGTCCATGCAGATCCTGCCGCTGATCGCCTGGTGGGCGGTCGAGGCCGGGTCGCTGTCGCGCATCGACTGGTTCGTGCCGCTGTTCGTGGTGACTTCTCTGTTCACGCTCACCACGGGACCGGGACAGGTCTGGTTCACCTGGAAGCTGGCCGACCCGCAGCTGCGCCGGCACCCGCGCTGGTTCGGTTTCTACCTGGTGACGTCGGTGCTGTTCTACGCGGGCCTGAAGAACGCCTGGAACCGCATCGCCCACCTGAAGGAGGCGCTGGGCGAGACCACCTGGGTGGTGACGACGCGGTCGAAAGCCAAGAAATGAAAGCGGCGATTCAGCGGCGCCGCAGGCGCTGCAGCCGCCCCACCAGCTCGGTGAAGTCGAAGGGCTTGCCCACGTAATCGTCGGCCCCGAGGGCGAGGGCGCGGGTCACCTGTGATTCGTCGCCGCCGGCGGTGAGCATCATCACCGGGACCTGCCCCCACTCGGGCCGGGCCCGCAGCCGCTGCAGCAGCGTCAGGCCGTCCACGCCGGGAAGCTGCACGTCGAGCAGCACCGCATCGGGCAGCTCGCCGGCTTCGATGACCGCGAGGGCCTCGTCGCCGCCCTCGCAGACCCGCATGCGCCAGCCGTTCTGTTCGAGCACGTATCCGAGCAGGTAGCGGATGGTGGGATCGTCCTCGACCACCAGGGCGGTGCGGGTGTCGCCGCTGTCGGGGGCGGCCGGCGCGCCGTCGTCCGCCAGCACGGCCTGGACCCGCTCGCAGAGTTGGGCCGGCTCGAAGGGTTTGGCGATCACGTCGCGGGCACCGAGGGAGCGGTAGTGCACCACCTCGCGCGCCTGGGTGCGGGCGGTGAGGAACACCGCCGGCACCGCGGCCAGCGCCTCGATGCGGCGCAGCGCGGCCAGCGTTTGCGGGCCGTCCATGCCGGGCATGGCCACGTCCAGCAGCAGCAGTCGCGGGGCGAAGGCCTCGGCCCGGGCCAACGCCTCTTCGCCCGAAGCCAGCGCCAGCACGTCGTAGCCGCCGAGGATGTCGAGCGTCGTCTGGGCGACGTTGCGGACGCCGTCGTCGTCCTCGACCAGGAGGATGCGGGTGCGCGTCATGGCGTCGCCTCCGGAAAAGTCAGGTGGAAGCTGGTGCGGCCCGGCTCGGAGTCGAAGCCGATGCGGCCGCCCATCTGCTCGGTCATCTGCTTGGCGATCGACAGGCCCAGGCCCGAACCGCCCTTGGCCCGCGTGGTTCGCGCGTCGGCCTGGGCGAAGCGCTGGAAGATCCGCGAGCGGAACGACTCGGGCACGCCAGGTCCCCGGTCGGTCACGGCCAGGCGCACCCAGCCGCCATCTTCGCGGGTGGCCGCAAGCGTCACGGCGCTGTCGTTCGGGGCGAACTTGATGGCGTTGGAGACGAGGTTGTCGATCACCTGCTGCAGCCGCTGCGCATCGGCGCGCAACAGCAACCGAGGCGACGCCTGCACGTCGAGGCGGACTTGTGCGTCCAGCGCCAGCGGCCGCGCGAGCTGGGCGGCCTGGGCCAGCACCGCCGCGGCGTCCAGCCTGTCGAGCCGGAAGGTCATCTGCTGCGAGGCCAGCCGGTCCAGGTCGAGCAGGTCGCCCACGATGGCCAGCAGCCGGTCGGTGCTCTGCGAAGCGATGCCGATCAGCTTCGCGGCCGCGTCGGGCAAGGGGCCGGCGGCGCCGCTTTCCAGCAGCTTGACCGCGCCCCGGATCGAGGTCAGCGGCGTTCGCAGCTCGTGGTTGATGAGGGACACCAGTTCGTCCTTCATGCGCTCCAGCGCCTTGCGCTCGCTGATGTCGCGGCCGATGCCCACGACCAGCTCGCGCTGCAGCGCCTCCAGCTTCTCCCAGCGGGTTTCCATCGGGATCGGGCGACCATCGGCCCCCGCGACGCTGTAGTCCTCCACCGCCTGGCGCGCTCCGCCATGCAAGCGCTGCATGGCGGCTTCGAAGCGCGCCTGGGGCAGCCCCTGCAGCACCTGGGGCGGCGTGAGGGCTCGCAGCTGCTCCAGCGAATGCCCGGTTTCCTGCAGGGCCGCCGTGTTGGCGTGCAGGTGCCGGTGTGTCTGGGCGTCCAACACGGTGATGGACGCCCGCAAATGGTCGAGCACCTGGCCCAGGACTTCGTGCCGGCTGCGGTTGCGGCGGGCCTCGACCAGGGCGATCACCACATCGGCGAGTTGCGCCATGGCGCGGCGCTGCTGCGCCGTGAGCTGCCTCGGCTGCTCGTCCAGCACGCACAGCATGCCCAGGTTGTTGCCGCGGTCGCTGGTGAGCTGGCTGCCGCCATAGAAGCGCATGTGCGGACCGCCGCGCGGAAAGAGCAGGGGATTGCCGCTGAAGCGCGGATCGAGCGAGAGGTCGGGCACCTCGAAGAAGGTGTCCTCCAGGATCGCGTGGCCGCAGACGCTCTGGTCACGGCTGCTCTGGCTGAACGTCAGGCCGTGCTTGCTCTTGAGCCACTGGCGGTCGCGGTCGACGAAGGTGATGGCGGCATAGGCCGTGCCGCAGATCGCCGCCGCGAGTTCGGCGATCTCGTCGAACACGGCTTCGGCCGGTGTGTCCAGGATTTCATAGGCTTGGAGATCGGCGAGTCGCGCGGACTCGTTCTCGGCAATAGGTGGGGCGATCACGTGGGGCAGGGTAGGGAAAGCGCAGGCCGGGCATTCTGACCCAGCCGGGCCTGGTGCGGGCACCGACTAGGGACATCCCGGTCCGGTGGCTGGAAGTCGGTCACCGCGCCGGCCTTGATCTGTCGCAAGCGCCGGCGGGGCGGGCCGGATAACCTGCCTGCGACGCGCCGGCGCCGCCGGCCTGGGAGTTTCCTTGAGCATCCGAAACCTGCAATTCCTGTTCGCGCCCCGTTCGGTGGCCGTGATCGGCACCTCCGACAAGCCCGGCAACCTGGGCGCCATCGTGCTGCGCAACGTGCGCGGTGCCGGCTTCGCAGGCCCGGTGTGGGCCGTGGCACGGCAGGCCGGCGAGGTGGACGGGCTGCAGGTGTGGCCGGGCGTCGACTCGCTGCCGGCCGCGCCCGAGCTGGCCGTCATCTGCACGCCGGCCGCGACGGTGCCCGGGCTGGTCGAGCAACTCGGACGCAAGGGCACGCGGGCGGCCATCGTGGTGTCGGCCGGGCTGAAGCAGGTCGCTCCCGACGGCGTGCGCACCCTGGAGCAGGCCATGCTGGAGGCCGCCCGGCCCTGGCTGCTGCGCGTGCTGGGGCCCAACTGCATCGGCGCGCTGGTGCCCGGCATCGGGCTCAACGCCAGCTTCGCGCCCGGCCACGCGACGCCGGGCCCGCTGGCCTTCGTCACCCAGTCCGGCGCACTGGCCACGGCCATGCTCGACTGGGCCGGCACGCGCGGCATCGGCTTCTCGCATTTCATCTCCATGGGCGACAGTGCCGACGTGGACTTCGGCGACGTGCTCGACTACCTGGCCAGCGATGGCGACACGCGCGCCATCCTCATGTACATGGAATCGGTCAAGCACGCGCGCAAGTTCATGTCGGCGGCGCGCGCCGCGGCCCGCAACAAGCCGGTGATCGTGGTCAAGGCGGGACGCGCGGCCGAGGGCGCGCGGGCGGCCGCCTCGCACACCGGGGCCCTTGCCGGATCGGACGCGGTGTTCGATGCGGCCGTGCGCCGCGCCGGCATGCTGCGGGTCTTCACGCTGGACGAGTTGTTCGGTGCGGCCGAGACGCTGGCACGGCCGCGGCCCTGGTGTGGCGAGCGGCTGGTGCTGCTCACCAACGGCGGCGGCGCCGGGGTGCTGGCGGCCGATGCCCTGTCGCTGGGTGGCGGCACCCTGGCCGAGCTGGGCGCGGACACGCTGGCGGCGCTCGATGCGGTGCTGCCGGCGAACTGGTCGCATGGCAATCCGGTGGACCTGGTGGGCGACGCCCCGGTGGCCCGCTACCGGGAGGCGCTGCGCATCCTGGCGGCCGCAGCCGAGGTGGACGGGGTGGTCTTCATGCATGCGCCCACGGCGGTGGTGCCCGCGTACGACATCGCCGCGGCCTGCCTGCCGCTGGCGCGCGAGATGCGCAAGCCGGTGCTCAGTTGCTGGCTCGGGGGCCGCTCGGTCGAATCGGCCCGGCAGGCCTTCAGCGCCGCCGGACTGGCCTGCTACGACACGCCCGAGCATGCGGTGCAGGCCTGGCTGCAGCTGGTGCAATACCACCGGCACCAGCAGGCGCTGCTCGAGTTGCCCGACGCGCAGCCCGAGCGCATCCGCCCCGATCGGCAGGCCGCCGAGCGGGTGCTCGCCCGAGCGCGTGAGAGCGGCCGCGAATGGCTGGACGCCGCCGACGCGATGGCGCTGCTGGCGGCCTACGGCGTGCCGGTGCTCGGCACCCGGCGCGTGCGCGACGCCGATGAAGCCGTCGCCGCCGCCAACGAGGTCGGCTATCCCGTGGCCCTCAAGGTGGTCTCGCCGCAGATCCAGCACAAGACCGACGTGGGCGGCGTGGCGCTGGACATCGCGTCGGCCGACGACCTGCGCCAGGCGATCGCGCAGATGCGCGAGCGGGTGGCGGCGCGCCAGCCGCAGGCGCTCATCACCGGGTTCATGGTGCAGCGCATGGCCGGCAACACCCACGGGCACGAACTGATCGTGGGCCTGGCGACCGATCCGGTGTTCGGCCCGGCGGTGCTGTTCGGGGCGGGCGGCACCGCCGTCGAGATCCGCAAGGACCGGGCGCTGGACCTGCCACCACTGAACGCGGCGCTGGCCCGCGAGCTGGTCTCGCGCACGCGCATCGGGCCGCTCCTGGCCGGCCATCGGGGCTTGCCCGGCGTGGACGAGGCGGCCCTGGTCCACGCCATCCTGGCGGTGTCGCAGATCGCCTGCGACTTGCCGGAGGTGGCCGAGCTGGACATCAACCCCCTGGTGGCCGACGCCCACGGCGTGCGCGCGGTCGACGCGCGGGTCCGGCTGGCGCGCGCCACCGGGGCGGCCGATGGCCGGCTGGCGCTGCGGCCCTATCCGTCCGAGCTGGAAGAAACCGTGTCGCTGGCCCAGCGGGTGCTGTTGCTGCGGCCGATCCGGCCCGAGGACGGCAAGCGCCTCGTCGACTTCTATGCCGCCGCGGGCCCGGCCGACCTGCGCAGGCGCTTCCTGTGCTCACGGCGCGAGGTGCCGCGTTCCGAGCTGGCGCGCTTCTGCCAGATCGACTACGAGCGGGAAATGGCCTTCATCGCGCTGGACGGGGAGCGGATGGTGGGCGAGGCGCGCGCGGTGTGCGACCCCGACCGCATCGAAGCCGAGTTCGCGGTGCAGGTGGCGCCGCACTGGCAGGGCCGGGGGCTGGGCCATCGGCTGATGGCCAAGCTGCTCGAGTACCTGCGAGGGCGGGGTGTGCAGCGGGTGGTGGGCACCTGCCTTCCCGAGAACGATGCGATGGTCAGGCTGGCCCGGGGCCTGGGCCTGCAGCTCGAGGGCGACGAAGCAGGCTGCACGATGCGGCTGGACCTGGGCCAGGGGGACTGACATGAGGTTCGGGTGGCGCCTGGGAGCCCTGGCCTTGCCGGTGGCGCTGGGTTGGCAGCTGGGGCGGTGGGCGGCCGACCGGCGGGTGGAGCAGCAGGCACGGCGCGAGTTGCTTTCGCGGGCGGGCGATCGCGTCGCCCATCGCTTCGACCCCGCCAGCGTCGACGGGCTGCCGGAGGCGGCTCGGCGCTTCTTCCTGTTCGCCATCGAGCCCGGCACCCCGCTGCGCACGGTGGTCGACATCCGGATGGCGGGGCGGCTGTCGCTGGGCTCGCGGGAAGACCCGCGCTTCCTGCCGATGCAGGCGCGGCAGGTGCTGGCGCCGCCCCACGGCCTGCTGTGGCAGGTGCGCGCGGGCCAGGGTGCGCTGCGCCTGGCGGGATCGGACGCCATGGTGGGTGGGCATTCCTGGACCCGCTTCTGGCTCTGGCACAGCTGGCCGGTGGTGCGGGCGGGCGATGATGCCGACCACCTGAGATCCAGCTTTGGCCGCGTGGTCGCCGAGGCGGCGTTCTGGTCCCCGGCCTTCCTGCTGCCGGGCCCGTCGGTGTCGTGGAGCGCGGTGGACGCCGACACCGCGCGGGCCACCGTCACGCACGGGTCGCTCACGCAGGAGGTCGAGATCCGGGTCGACGCACAAGGCCAGCCGCTGTGGGTTCGCATGCCGCGCTGGAGCCATGCCAACCCGGACGGGGTGTACCGGCTGCAGCCCTTCGGAGGAGAGGTCGGGGACTTCCGGCGCGTCGCTGGGTTCCAGGTGCCGTTCCGGGTGGACGGCGGCAACTTCTTCGGCACGCCCGAGTACTTCCCGTTCTACCAGGCGCGCGTGCTGGACTTCCGGGTTTGTTGATGGAGCCGCGATCCGCCCGACCGGTCGAATGACCGGTCGTGACCGGCTGCGACGCGGCCGACGGCGGCTGCCCGGCGCGGCAGCGCACGCGCAGGCTCGCCGGCATCAGGTCCGCGCGGATGCGCGCCGGGCCAGGAGCGCCATGGCCGTTCGCAACAAGAGCTGGGGATCGATCGGCTTGGACACGTGCTCATCGAAGCCGGCCCGCCTGGCGGCATCCACGTCCTCGGAGCGGACGAATGCAGTCAGCGCGATGGCGGGAATGTCGGCCGCATGCGAGGACTGGCGCCGCAGCCAGCGGACCAGCCCATATCCGTCCAGCCCGGCCATGCCGATGTCGCTGATGACGAGATCGAAAGGGCCTTGCCCGGTGATGCAGGCCATCGCCGCCGCCGCGTCGGGCGCGGCCTGCACCTGGGCACCGGCGTCGGCAAGGAACCTCTCCAGGAATTCGCGGGTACCGGGATCGTCCTCGACCAGCAGGACGCGTGCCGCCAGCGGCGACGCTTCGGCAACGCGTTCGTCCCGCTCCGGCCTGTCGTCCGCGGCGTGACTGGCGAGCGGCAGCGACACCGTGAACGTGGCGCCCTGGCCTTCGCCGGGGCTGCGGGCCTCGACGCTGCCCCCGTGCAGGTGCACCAGCTTGTGCACCAAGGCCAGTCCCAGCCCCAGGCCCCCGTACCGGCGGCTGGTGGTCCCATCGGCCTGCCGGAATCGCTCGAACAGGTGGGGCAGGAATTCAGGCCGGATGCCCACGCCGGTGTCCTCGATGGCGACCTGCACGGCCTGCGGGAGCCGGCGCACCCGCACGTGGATGCGACCACCGTCCGGCGTGAATTTCACCGCGTTGGACAGCAGGTTCCAGAACACCTGTTTGAGCCGGGCCGCGTCGCCCAGGACGGGCTCGGCCGCGCCATCATGGTCCAGCGACAGGACAAGCCGCTTTTCCGCGGCGGCCGGCTCGATCAGCTCGAGTGCGGCATCCAGGACCTCGCGCAGGTCCATCACCGCCGGCTCGAGGTGGAGCTTGCCGGTGGAGATGCGGCTCATGTCCAGCAGGTCCTCGATCAGCTGGTGCTGCGTGCGGGCGCTTCGCTCGATCACGTTCAGCCCGCGTTCCAGCACCGCCGGATCTTCCACGCCCTTCGTGCGCAGGATGTGCAGCCATCCCAGCATGGCACTCAGGGGCGTGCGCAGCTCGTGCGACAGGGTCGCCAGGAACTGGTCCTTCAGGCGGCTCGCGCTTTCCGCCTCGCTGCGGGCCGCCCGCTCGCTGGTGAGGAGCACGTCGCGTTGCCGCGCCACGCGCTGGGCTTCCGCGTACAGGCGTGCGTTGTCGATGGCCGTGGCGGCCTGGGCCGCGATCCCCAGGGCCAGGCGCTCGCTGCGTTCGGTGAAGATCCTCGGTGCGGAATGCCCGAAGAACAGGCCTCCGATCGTGTCGCCGCGCCGCGAGTGCACGGACACCGCCAGGTAGCTGCGCACCGGCAGATGGCCGGGCGGCATGCCGAAGTGCGGCCCCCACTTGCCGTACCGCGGATCGGCCCGCACGTCCTCGATGCGCACCACCGGTTCGCCGTGGAAGGTGGGTGCGAACAGCGGCGTGGCTCGCGGATGGCCAAAACTCTCGAAGGCACTGCGCGGAGCTCCGCTCAGGGTGTAGAGCACCATGGCCTCGCCCTGGTCGTCCTGCCCGTTGTAGAAGAACGCTCCGAACTGGGCCCCGGTGAGCCGGGTAGCCGCGTCGGTCACGCGCTGCAGCAGTTTGTCCAGTTCGAGTTCCGCCGCGATCTGGCTGGAGGTCTCGTTGAGCAGCTCGAGCAGTTCCGCCTCCGCTGCCACCAGCGCGGCCTGTCGCTTGCGCTCCGTGATGTCGCGAACCTCGATCACGGTACCGATCGGCCGTCCGTCGTCGTCCAGGATGGGACTCGCCGTGAAGGCGACGTCGTAGAAGTGGCCCTGCTTGTGGACGAACACTTCATCGCCCTGCATGCGATGGCGCTCTGGAAACGCCCGATCGATCGGGCATTCGTGCAGCGGGTAGGGCCGACCGTCCGGGTGCGTGTGGTGGATCACATCGTGCAGCGGACGGCCCTGGACCTCCGCGAAGGTATAGCCGGTCAATGCCTCGGCGGCCGGGTTCATGAACACGCATTGCTGGTGCGGGTCCATGACGAACAGGGCGACGCTGGCGTTCAAGGTGATGGCCTTCAGCAGGCGGGAGTCTTCTCTCAGCACGTGGTATTTCGGTGAAAGGCGAAGTATCGGTGCCAGGCGCGTCGGAGCGGTCCTACGCGGGCGTAGGCAGTTCCCGGGCCCATCGCCGATTGGGGCGCGTTTGCGGTTCACCGCTGGGTCGTTCGCTCATAATTTGAGCTGCTTCCCAGGGAGCCGTAGCGCTCTGTTTCAAGTGGCTCAAGACCTTCTAGCTGAATCATCGTCCGTGGTCGGCCCCTCGCTCTGGGTCTCGACGGCCGAAGAGGCCGAGCGCCTTCGGCTGTTCATCGGTTCAGTCACCGACTACGCGATCTACATGCTCTCCCCCGAGGGCCACGTGGTGAGCTGGAACGCCGGCGCCCAGCGCTTCAAGGGCTACACGGCCGACGAGATCATCGGCCAGCATTTTTCGCGCTTCTACACGGCCGAGGACCAATACACGCGTCTGCCCTGGCGGGCGCTTCGCATCGCCGAAGAGACGGGCAAGTTCGAGGCCGAGGGCTGGCGCGTGCGCAAGGACGGCACGCACTTCTGGGCCAGCGTGGTGATCGACCCGATCCGCGACGCCACGGGACGGCTGCTGGGATTCGCCAAGATCACCCGCGACATCACCGATCGCAAGTTGATGCAGGACGCCTTGCGCCAGAGCGAGGAGCGCTTCCGGCTGCTGGTGCAGGGTGTCACCGACTACGCCATCTACATGCTCTCGCCGTCGGGCGAGATCACCAACTGGAACGAAGGCGGGCGGCGGATCAAGGGGTACGAGCAGGACGAGGTGGTGGGCAGCCACTTCTCGCGGTTCTACACCGAAGAGGACCAGGCGGCCGGCAAGCCGGCGACAGCGCTGGCCCAGGCGCGGGAACACGGCCGCTTCGAGGCCGAGGGCTGGCGCATGCGCAAGGATGGCAGCCGCTTCTGGGCCCACGTCATCATCGATGCCATCCGCGATGACGCCGGCGAGCTGGTGGGCTTTGCCAAGATCACGCGCGACATCACTGAGCGCAGGAACACCGAGGCGGCGCTGGCCAGTGCGCGCGAAGCGCTGTTCCAGTCGCAAAAGCTCGAGGCCATCGGCAAGTTGACCGGCGGTGTCGCGCACGATTTCAACAACCTGCTCAGCGTCGTCGGCAACGGCGTGGCGTTGCTGCGCGAGCGCCTGAAGGAGCCGGCCGACCTGCGCGTGCTCGATTCGGTGGACCAGGCCACCCGGCGCGGAGCCGCCCTGACCCAGCAGCTGCTGAGCTTCGCGCGGCAGCAGCCGCTGCGCAGCGAACCGCGCGACCTGAACCGCCTCATCACCCACTTCGAGCCGGTGCTTCGGCGGGGGTCCCGCAGCGCCGTCCAGTTCGACCTGCGGCTGCAGCCCGGGGTGCCCCTGGCCATGCTCGACGGCACGCAGTTCGAGACCGCGCTGCTCAATCTGGTGGTGAATGCCCGTGACGCCACGCCCGATGGCGGGCAGATCGTCGTCGGCACCGGGACGGTGGACCTCGGGCCATCCGAAGTCGGCCAGCTGCCGCCGGGACGCTATGCCAGCGTGTGCGTGCAGGACACGGGGACCGGCATGTCGGCCGAGGTGATCGAACGCGCGGTCGAGCCGTTCTTCACCACGAAGGAAGTCGGCAAGGGCACGGGCCTGGGGCTCAGCCAGGTGTATGGCCTGACGCAGCAGTCCGGCGGTGACCTGAAGATCGTGTCCGAGCCGGGCCGGGGCACGACGATCACGATGTACTTTCCGGGCCTGGCCGAGGACACGGTCGAAGCGCAGGACACCGAGGGCGCCGAGAAGGTGCTGCTGGTCGACGATCAGCCGGACGTGCTGGAGATGGCCGCGGAGCTGTTCCGCACCTTGGGCTTCGAGGTGCTGGTCGCCCGCTCGGGCACCGAGGCGTTCGAGGTGCTGCAGCGCACGCCCGACCTGCGGCTCCTGGTCACCGACGTGGTGATGCCGGGCATGACGGGCATCCAGCTGGGCCAGCGGGCCAGGCAGATCCGGCCCGACCTCAAGATCATCCTGGTGTCGGGCTACCCGAAGCCGGCGCTGCAGGACTCGGGCGATCTCCACGGTTTCGAGTTCCTGTCCAAGCCGTACCGCATCGCCGACCTGGTGAAGAAACTGCGCGCGCTGGCCTGAATCGCGCGCGGCTCAAGCCGCCGCGTGCGGCACGTGTCCGGCCAGGCGCACCGCCTCGATCACGTCGTGCACGTAGCGCAGCTTGCGCAGCGCGCCCGGGCTGAGTGCGAAGGGATACGCATCGGGCTGGCCCAGGCTGCGGTTGAGGCTGTTGACCAGCAGGGTGAGCGGTGCCCATCGCCGCACCAGGTCGTCGAACTCGACGCCGGTCGCCTCGAACGGGTCGATGACCTCGGGCGTGTCGTGCGGGCCGCCGCCGGCCGGCAGCGCCACCCGCGTCTGGTGCGCGCCGGCGGTCTCCACCAGGTCGACCATGTGCAGGTAATGCGCCCAGGTCTCGGCCCAGTCCTCCCAGGGGTGCGAGGTGGCGTAGGCGCTGACGTGCGCGGCCTGCCAGCTGGGCGGGCAGCCGCCCGTCTCGTAGTGCCGGCGCAAGGCTTCGCCGTAGTCCGCCGACTCGTCCCCGAACACGGCGCGAAAGCCCTCGGTGCGTCCGCCATCGCGGATCAGCAGGTCCCAGTAGTAATGGCCGGATTCGTGCCGCAGGTGCCCCAGCAGCGTGCGGTAGGGCTCGTGCAGCTGGACGCGGCGGCGGGCGCGCTCGTCGTCGTCGGCCTCGGCCACATTGAGGGTGATGAGGCCATCCGCATGCCCGGTCATCACCGCCTGCCCCGGCTGGTCCTGCAGGAACTCGAACGACAGCTTCTCGACATGGCCCGGCGGCGGATCGACGGCGATGAGCCCCAGGCGCGCGAGCGTGTAGAACAGCCGCCGCTTGGCCACCTCGATGGCGTACCAGCGCTGCAGGTTGCCTTCGCGGGACAGGTCGGGCAGCACGCGGGTGAGCCGGCAGGCCACGCAATAGGTATTCGGGTCGTGCACCGGCACGCAGAAGTTGCAGATGCCGTGCTCCTGCGCGTTGCGGCACAGGCGGTAACGCGGCGGCCCGCCGCGATGGCCGGTACCTGGGCGCACCTGCCACTCCTCACCGCCTTCGCGGGCCGGCTCGATGGCGGCCATGGCCAGCCCGTCGGGCAGGAAGGCCACGCGGCTCGCGCAGCCCAGGCATCGGTCGTTTTCAAAGTAGAGGGCCTGTCCGCAGACCTGGCAGTTGAAGAGCTTCACGGGTGCAGTCGATCAGAAGGGCCGGGCCATCATCGCTGCACACCCGCGCGTGATGCGTAGGAAATGCGCGCTGCGGCCGGGTGGCGGCGCTGCATGGGCTGCCGGCTGCCGGTGCGTGGCCGTCTGCTCCTACATGGTGCGCAGGCAGATCTACTTACCATCCCGGCGCATGCACAACATCGGTGAGGGTCCGCGGCTGGACCGACAACGAAAAGAGGCCTCAGACCTGCGGGTGGTCGTCATCGAGGATGACGCAGCCGTCGTCCGCCACCTCGCGTGCGCATCTGCCACACGCAGCACGCCGCGCTGGACTGGCTGGCCGACCACCGTGACGGCTGGGACCTGGCGCTGATCGATCCGTTCCTGGCCAAAGGCCACGGCACGCGGGCTGCGACTGTCGCGCGCGAGTGTTCTGACGCGTCGCGGCTGCGTCCGCCCGGCGCGCAGGCTACGATGGCTCGGCAGTGCACAGGCGAGGCCGGCAAGACGCCGGCCTCGGCCCGGAACTTGCAGGCTCTGCAGCAAGGACGACACGGAACCATGGAACGATTCGACGAGATGCGCGCGCCGGGCGGGGAGGGTGGCGAAACCGTGCGTGGGCACTACCACGCCTACAGCCAGTGGCTGGCACGCCAGCCCGACACCGTGATGCAGGCGCGGCGGGCCGAGGCCGAGATGATCTTTCGCCGGGTCGGCATCACCTTCGCCATCCATGGCGAACCCGACGACGAGCAGGGCGGCACGGAGCGGCTGATTCCCTTCGACCTGATCCCGCGCATCATTCCGGCGCAAGAGTGGCGGGCGCTGGAGCAAGGCCTGGTGCAGCGCGTGACCGCGCTCAACCGCTTCCTGCAAGACATCTATCACGGCCAGGAGATCCTGCGCGCCGGCGTGATCCCGGCCGAGCAGGTGCTGGGCAATGCGCAGTTCCGCAAGGAGATGGTGGGCCTGGCCACGCCGCGCGACATCTACGCGCACATCGCCGGCATCGACATCGTGCGCGCACCCGACGCCGCCGGCCAGGCCGACTACTACGTGCTCGAGGACAACCTGCGCGTGCCCAGCGGCGTGAGCTACATGCTGGAGAACCGCCGCATGCTGATGCGCCTGTTCCCCGAGCTGTTCGTGCAGCACCGGGTGGCACCGGTGATGCACTACCCCGACCTGCTGCTGGAGACCCTGCGGTCCTGTGCACAGGCGGGCGCGGCCGACCCCACCGTGGTGGTGCTCACCCCCGGCATGTACAACAGCGCCTATTTCGAGCATGCGTTCCTGGCGCAGCAGATGGGCGTGGAACTGGTCGAGGGCCAGGACCTGCTGGTCAAGGACAACTTCGTCTACATGAAGACCACGCGCGGACCCCGCCGCGTGGACGTGATCTACCGGCGACTCGACGACGACTTCCTCGACCCGGCGGTGTTCCGGGCCGATTCCACCCTGGGCTGCCGTGGCCTGATGCAGGCGTATGCGGCCGGCAACGTGGCCATCTGCAATGCGGTGGGCACCGGGGTGGCCGACGACAAGTCGATCTATCCGTACGTGCCGCGCATGATCGAGTTCTACCTGGGCGAGCAGGCCATCCTGAAGAACGTCCCCACCTGGATGGGGCGCGAGCCGGAGTCGCTGCAGTACATCCTGGCGAACCTGCAAGAGCTGGTGGTCAAGAAGGTGCACGGCGCCGGCGGCTACGGCATGCTGATCGGCCCCACGGCGTCGCGCCAGGAGATCGAGGACTTCCGGGCGGCGCTCCTGGCCGACCCGGCCGGCTACATCGCCCAACCCACCCTCAGCCTGTCCACCTGCCCAACCTACGTGGACAGCGGCGTGGCCCCGCGGCACATCGACCTGCGCCCGTTCGTGCTCTCGGGCAGCGAGGTGCGGATGGTGCCCGGCGGGCTCACCCGCGTGGCCCTGCGGGAAGGCTCGCTGGTGGTCAACTCGTCGCAGGGCGGCGGCACCAAGGACACCTGGGTGCTGGAAGCATGAGCAGCCGCAAAGGAGAAAGCGCCTTGTTGTCGAGAACCGCCGACCATCTGTTCTGGATGGCCCGCTACACCGAGCGTGCGGAAAACACCGCCCGCATGCTGGACGTCAACTACCAGACCTCGCTGCTGCCGCAGTCGCGGGCCGTCACCGAGCTGAGCTGGCAGAGCGTGCTGTCCATCAGCGAGCTGCTGTCCGCCTACCGCGAGCGGCATGACGCCATCAGCGCGCCGCAGGTCATCGACTTCATGGTGCGCGACGCGAGCAACCCGTCGTCCATCGTCTCGTGCCTTCGGGCTGCCCGCGAGAACGCGCGGGCGGTGCGCGGCTCGCTGACGACCGAGGTCTGGGAGACGCAGAACCAGACCTGGCTGGAACTGCGGCGCAAGCTGATCGACGGTCACCTGGAACGCGACCCCGGCGAGTTCTTCGAATGGGTCAAGCACCAGTCGCATCTATCGCGAGGGGTCACCGCCGGCACCATGCAGATGGACGAGGCGCTGCACTTCCTGCGACTGGGCACCTTCCTCGAACGTGCCGACAACACCGCGCGGCTGCTGGACGTGAAGTTCCATGCGGTGCACAGCGAGTTCTTCGGCGTGGCCACCGAGCAGGACCAGGACTACGACTTCTATCACTGGAGCGCGATCCTGCGCAGCTGCTCCTGCTTCGAGATCTATCGCAAGGTGTACCGCGACGTGATCCGCCCCGACCGGGTGGCCGAGCTGCTGGTCCTGCGCGCGGACATGCCGCGCTCGCTCCATGCCAGCCTGAACGAAGTGGTCGCGCGCCTGGAGGCGGTGAGCAGCGACGGCGTGGCGGCCGAGACCCGGCGCCTGGCCGGCCGGCTGCGCGCCGAGCTGGCCTATGGCCGCATCGACGAGATCCTGGCGGACGGGCTGCACGCCTACCTCGCGAGGTTCCTCGACCGGGTCAACGACCTGGGCCTTCGCATCACCCGCGACTTCCTGGTGCCGCTGGCGAAAGGATGAGCCCCGGGGCGCCTTCGGCGGCTCCCCTCGAGGGGAGCCACCGGCGGCCCGGCCAGGCCGGTTCCGCGGTGGCTCTGGAAGGGCCGGCCGCTGCGCGGCGGCTGAATCGCCTGCCTTGGGCTGTACCGCCCGGCTCCAGAGAGGAACGTCTGTGAGCGCAGACATGGGGGACAGCGAGACGAGGTAGACATTGAAATGTCTAAGATCGTAGATATTTTGTGACTTTCGCTCGCTGTGGTGCCTAGAATGCCCGCGATCGTAGGCACTGCCGTATGAAAAAGATCATCACCTCCTCGCAAGACCTCGGGCTCGTGATCCGAGCGGTGCGCAAGAGCGCGAAAGTCCGCCAGGACGACTTGGCTGCCGTGACCGGCGTCAGCCGGCAGTTCGCGGTCGATGTCGAGCGCGGCAAGCCGACCGCTCAGCTCGGTCGCGTCCTGCTGCTGCTCAAGGAGCTCGGCATCACCCTCACCGCCGATATTCCGGACGAAGCCGCCACGGTGCTGGACGCGCTGCACATGAAGAAGCGCGACGAAGCCGGGGGCGAATGATGCGCCAGCTGAAGGTCTACCTCGACCAAGCGCCGGTCGGCACCCTCTCCGAGGGAGAAGACCTTTGGGCGTTCGAGTACGAGGAGGCCTGGGCCGAGTCGCCGCTGGGTTTCGACCTCTCGCCCGCACTGGCGCGCGACACGCTCAGGCATGTCGATGGCGGCACGCAGCGCCCGGTGCAGTGGTACTTCGACAACCTGCTGCCCGAAGAGCTGCTGCGGCAAGCGATTTCCCGGGAGGCGGGCATCAAGGGCGAGGACGCTTTCGCGCTCCTCGAGTACCTGGGCGCCGAGTCTGCGGGTTCGCTGACATTGCTGCCCCCTGGTCAGCCGTGTCCGATCGCTCGAGGGTTCAAGGCGCTGCCCGACGAGGCCCTCAGCGCGCGCATCGGGAAGCTGCCTCGATCGACCTTGACGGCGGACGCTCCCAAGCGCATGTCGCTCGCCGGCGCTCAGCACAAGCTGCTGGTCGTGAAGTTCGGTGAGCAACTCTACGAACCGGCGGGCGCGACACCTTCCACCCACATCCTCAAGCCCAGCCATCCGGTGGCCGCCGAGTACCCCGGTTCGGTGGCCAACGAGTTCGTCACCATGAGGCTGGCCGCCGCCTGTGGCCTGCAGGTCCCCCCGGTCGAGATACGCTACGTGCCCGAACCCGTGTACCTCGTCGAGCGATTCGACCGGCGCGTCGAGCCGTTGAAAAAGGGCGCGCCGCTTGCCGAACTCCAGGTGCATCGCCGGCACATCATCGATGCCTGCCAACTGCTGAATCGTGCGCGCGGCTTCAAGCACACAGGCGCCACGCTGGAGTCCTTGCAGCACATCATCGAGCGCAGCACCAACAAGGTCGCGACGCGCTTGCAGCTGTTCCGATGGCTGGTGTTCAACATCGTCGCCGGCAACGACGACTGCCACCTGAAGAACCTGTCTTTCTTCGTGGGCGCGGACGGGGTGCGGCTCGCCCCCCACTACGACCTGCTGGCCACCAGTGTCTGGAACACGCGAGCATTCGCGGACGACAGGCAGACCTGGCCCGGCGGGCCGATGGGATTCGCGCTTCCCGCAGCGACGAGTTTTGGAGAAGTGACGGCCAGGAGCGTGCTCGAAGCGGGCCGTGCTCTGGGGGTGCCGACCCCCGCGGCCCAGCGCATCCTGCGGGAAATCGTGGCGAAGCTGCCGCCGGCCCTGGCCAGGGAGGCCGCGGCCCTGGAGGAGCGGCAGAAGCGCGCGCCTGACGCCGCGAGCCGGTTCATCGGCGCCGAAGCCAGGGTCGTTCGAGTGATGCAGAAGATGGTGGTGCCCGAGATGCTGAAGCGGCTGGGAGGCACCTAGGAGCGTGGCGGCGGCCCAGCACCGAGGCCGCCGCCAGGTTCATCAAAACGAGTGGTTCACGCCCAGTCCCCAGCGCGTGGTGCGGTCGCCTGCGTCGGGATAGCTGGCGCCCAGGTCCGCATACAGCGAGGTGCGCTTGGACAGCGCGTGGCTCACGCCGAAGCCGGCGTGGTGGGTGGCGCCGGCGGTGCCGTAGCCTTCGAAATCGCGGCCCCAGCCCAGGCGCAGGGTGTGGGCGCCGATGACGTGCGTCACCCCCATCGTCACCGCGCGGCGCGTGCGGCTCGTGTCGCCGAGAAAGGCCTGGCTGGTGGCGGATAGCCCCGTGTGGTTGTAGCTGCCCATGAGCCTGGTGGCGCCGAACTCGTACGCCAGGCCGGCGAACCCCGTGTTGTCGTCGGCGCTGTTGCGCTCGCCGGCCAGCATCGCCGCCCAGGGGCCGGCCGCGTAGTTGATCGAGGCGCCAATGTTGCGCCGGGTGTCGACCAGGCCGTTGGCGTCGGGCGTCTCCCTCTTCTCCAGCCCTGCCGCCACGTGCAGCGTGAAGCCACCGACAGCCGGCGAGTCGTAGAAGATGCCGTTGTTCAGGCGCGAGTAGTCGCCGATCGGGCCGTTGTGGTGCGGCTGGGTGCGGTACGACGGATGGAACACCTGCCACGCCGGCGAGGACACGCGGTTGAAGTTGCTCCACGGATCGAACGCCCAGTCCTGCGCCCACAGCGGCGACAGGGCGCGACCCAGCCGAATGGCGCCGAAGCCGCCCTTCAAGCCCACGGTCGACTCACCGTAGAAGGCGGGCTGGGCACCACTGGCCTCGCGCGTTCCGGAGTCGAGCTCCCATCGCGACTGCAGGTGGAAGGTGGCGGCCATGCCCGCGCCGAGCTGCTCCTCGCCACGGATGCCGACATAGCTGCGCTGGATGGTGCCGATCTGCGGCCGTCCGCGGTTGCTGTCCAGCACGCCGAGGTCCAGGGAGCCATAGAGCTTGACGCTGGACGTGGGGGACGGCTCGGCGGCCAGGGCGGCCGTGCTGCAGGCGGCGATGGCGCCAAGGGCCAGGAGGGGGGGCGTTCTTCTCATGCGGGTCCAGCCTGATCGAGCGATCGGTTATACGCCGGCCGCACCGCCGCGCGCTGGCACCTCGCGCCGCAGCACGAAGAAGTAGGGCCGCGGCATGCCGCGCAGGTCGGTGAGGCCGAGTACGGTGTCGTCATCCACGCGCCGGAACACGTCCAGCAGGGCCAGGCGGTCGTAGACCAGGGTGGCGGAGTCGCGGCCCCGGTAACGCATCATGCGCAGCCGCCCGCCCGGGGCCTGGGTGGCGAACACCGCCAGCAGCGGCCGGGCCAGGCGCGCGGCGAGCCCGGTGCGCAGCGGGGCGAAACCCAGCAGTGCCGGCAGCAGCGGCGCGAGCCTGCCCGGGGACAGGCGCATCGGCGCGCCCGAAGCGCGGTCGAACACCAGCGGATGCACGGTGTCGGCATCGTCGAAACGCTTGCCGTGCCAGCCGTAGGCCTCCAGCACGCCATCCAGCGGATGGCCGCTGCGCCAGCTGCGGCCGCTCCATGCGCCGAGCATGAACGCCACGTCGACCGGATCGAGCGCGTCCCAGGCCGCCAGGGCGTCGGCGGTCGTGGCGCCGGTCGCGGGCAGGGTGGCCATGGCGGGCGACGGCCCCTAGGCTCGCCCGGTTCCGGGGGCGGCCCGGCGCGCCGCGCGGCCGATGGCCTGGGCCAGGCGCGCCGCGAACTCGGGAGGGATCACCATGAGGGTGTCGCAGTCCTCCAGCACGTCCCGGTGCCGGATCACCACGTCGCCATCGCCATTGGTGTAGACGGCCAGCGCACTGGCCGAGGACGAAAACAGGCGCTTCACGGGCGCGTGCGCGTCGCTGGCGGGGATGTCGAACATGGCTGGCCTCCTCTCGTCTTGCCTGCGACAAATGGTGCGGTCGCGCCCGGGGCTCTGCCGTAGGAAGGTGGCTTGGGGGGGTGGCCCGTTCGGACTAGATGAGGCGACATCGCAACGCCGGCGGAGTTGTCGCACCGGAAACGCGGGGTTTACATTGCGCGATGAAAGTAACCCGAAAGAGCTCGCCATGAGATCCCTCGCTGATTCCCGCTCCCCTGCTCCTCGCCTGCGCTCCTGGAGCGCGGCCCTCGTCCTGGTCCTGGTGGCCTGCACGGGCGGCTCGGGCCCCGACGACGATCGCCTGGCCATCGGTGACCAGAACGCCCGGGCCGCGGCGGCGGAGGGGCTGCTGGCGCAGAAGCACATCGCCACGCTGGTCGGCCTGGCCGACCAGCTCCATGCGGGGATCGTGGCGAAGCAGCTCGCAGCTGGCGTACCCACCCCCTCGTGGCACGTCGGGCGCAAGGCCACGCCGCTTGCCCGGTCGCCATGGGACTTCGACGGCCTGGAGATCCCCGCGTGCGCCACGGAAAGCCACACCCATTCGACGATGGGCGAATCGCGCACGGTCGTGTTCCAGTCCTGCGCCCTGGCACCAGGCGCGCCCCGCTTCGAGGGGACCCTGCAGTGGGAGCGCACCGGCGGGCCCGCCGGTGCCGACGTCCTGCTTACCCTGCGGGCGTTTTCGATCTCCGACGACAACGAAGCCGTCCACTTCGACGGTGCGCTCCGCTTCCGGTTGGAGAACTCGCATGTGCGGGCCTCGGGCCACGACATCCGTGTCCGGCGCGTGCACCTGCGTCCCGGGGGCCCTGACCAGGTCACCTCGTTCCAGGCTCTGCATCTGCTCTTCGAGGCCGGGCAGTACCAGCTGGAAGCCACCGTGTCGCGCGAAGACCCGGCGCTGCCGCGGGCGTACACCTACGGCCTGTCTGCCCGGGTGACCCTCGATGGCAACCGCAGCAGCCTGCGGATGACCGGCAGCTCTGCGGAACTGGTGATCGTCCCCGAGGAGCACTTCGTGCGGCTGTCCCTGGCCGCGCCGGGCAGCGACCAGCTGGCGTCCCTGGCCCCGATCACGCCCGCCCAGGTACATGGCCTGTGGGAGCCCAGGGCCACGGCGCTGGTGATCACGCCGGCCAATGCGCAGGCAGCAGCCCGGAGCGCGGCCGATGCCATCGGCCTGCTGCCGGGCCAGGCCGTGGCCCGGTTCATGGACGTGGCGCTGGGCACCCCCCTCGCAGGAACCGAGGCGGACGGCTGGCGCATCGGCTCCTGCGCAGGGGGTGGTTCGCTCAGGATCAGGGGCAGCACCAGCGGCAACCGGCTGCAGGCGCTGCGGCCTGGCGATCAGCTCACGGTGGAGGCCATCGATTGCAGGGGCCGCGTTGACGGTGCGGCTTATGCGGGCGTGGTCGAGATGACCGGCCGACCAGGCGCCGGCGGCCGGGTCGAACTGCAGTTCAACCTGGCGCGATTCAGCGAGGCCGGCAGCGAGAGCAACGGCGACGTCACCCTGACCACCAGCGCGCTCGATCAGGCGGAGACGGGCATGAGCACCAAGACCATCTTCCAGTCCACGGGCAGCTCGATGACGCTGACCGACTACAGCGCACAGGCGCCGGCCGACGCCGCGGAGGGCTCGATCGAGGTGCAGGCCACTGTCGAGACCTACGACCCCGCCTTGGCTGCGGCACCGGTTCGCTACGAGGTGCGCGCCAGCATCCGGGGCAGCCTGTCGGCGCCGGCGGCGGGGGAGATCAGCATGCGAGGCGACGGCATGAGCCTGGTGCAGGCGATCAACGGCAGCCAGCGAACGCTGGAGCTCAAGCCCGGCACGGGGCCGGGCGTGGCGCTCTGACCCAAGGTGGCGATGGAACTCTCCTGCAAGTCAGGTTCCTGACAGCTTAGGTCACCCGTTCGGCGGACCTGGTCGGCTGAAGGTCTGGAGGCCGCCGTTCAGGAGCTTGCGTTGCCCAACATCAGCACTTCCTTGAGTTCGTTTGGTTCGATGTTCCGAGTCGGTTCGGGATCGAGTCCGGCCAAGCCTGCGACGGCTTCCAAGCCGCAGCCGCCATCGGCCAGCGCCCACCCGCCGGAGAAGGGCGGCCCGTACACGCCCATCGAGGGGCGCCGCGCCAGCGTTCTCGGCCCCGAAGCGGCGCAGTCCGGCGCCATTCGGGTTGTCGAGGACCTTCTTCAACCGCATCAAGTGATTGAGGAGATTGACATTCGAGCAGAGGGCTCCCAAAGCCGGTCCGAGGCGGCTTTTGCGGCAGGCCTAGCGCTCGGCGAGGCCAACGATGGGGGCATCAGTGCGGGGCGGATGAAGGGGGCACTCATGGCGCTGCGCGATGCGGATTTGCCGAATGAAGAGATGGTCCAGGTGCTGTCCGGGCTTATTCACGCCCAAGGCGGGCCCGACATGTCGCCGAGTGAAAAAGCCAAGCTTGCGCTTCTGATCGAGAGCGTTTGGACGGAGAAGACCCCGGATGCGTTGGCGCGCGCAACGCAGGCGTTTGACGTCAGCACGCAGACGAGTGGCGTCACCGACAAGGACAACCTGCAGACGATGTTCGCCAAACCGGTGGCGGAAGGCGCGCCAGCCGTTGCTGACCAGGGTGCAGCCCTTCCGGCGGTCGGTGGCCGTAGTCGCGAAGACGTGAACGCTGCAAAGTTCGGTTCGGCTGATTTGCTGTTGCCGGAGAATGCGCGACGTCTCGAGAGCGACGAAGGGATCACCGTCGACGGGAAGCGCAGACCGGTGCCGCCGGGACCGCCGGAGTACGAGCCGGTGGGCCCAATGATCGCGCCCAGTTTGCGCGCCGGTCAGCTTGACCAGGGAAAGTTAGTTCCGCCGCCTCCGTCGGACGACGAGCCAGACGCCCAGCAGCAGCAAGCCTCGGCTGGTGCGGCCGCCGGCGCCAGCGGTGGCCATGCCGCAACGGTGTCGTCGAGTTCTGTTCGCGCGACAGGCAATTTGCCGCCCCAGGGTCAGTCGGCCGCGGCGGGCACCATCCCAGTCGCCCCACCGGTCCTGACGGTTTCGGCCGCCGTACAAGGCGACGGTCGACCGGCCGCCTCTGGGGCATCGACTTCCGCTGGCAAGGGTGCCGCGGTGCAGCAACCTGCGGGCGGCCAGGGTGATTTGATGGCGGAAATCAGGGGAGGCAAGCCGCTGCGAAAGGCTGATCCATTGGCCGCTTCTGTTTCCTCGCCGGGGATTTCGGCCACCTCGGGTGCGTCTTCCGAAGAGCCCAGCAAGCCATCAGCCAGCGCGCTGCAACTCGGCAGGGCAAATCTGAAAAAACCTGAGGTCACCCCCGCCACGGGAGCGGCGAGGCAGCCGCACGCTGCCGTGGCCCGGCCCGTCGCTGCGGGCCTCGCGACGCGTGCGACGGTGCAGAACGTGGTGCCGAAATCGGAGGGCGTCCTCACCGGCACGGGGAACAAGAAGGATCAACTCAACGAGACGCTCAAAGGGCAGTCTCCGGTGGAAGCGTTGAATGCCCATATGAATCTGCGCAGGGACGATGTAGGCGAGCAAGGCATCGTGGATTTCAGCGACCCTGAGTTCGACTAGGCGTCACACCGGTGCAGGCCCGCCCGGCCGGCTTCACTGCGAGCTGCGCTCCAGCAGGTACCCCAGCCCGCCCGCCCGATACCAGTGGTAGCCGTAGGGCTCCATGATGATCCGGTGCACCCCGCGCCCGTTGGCCTGGCTGTGGTCGGTGGTGAGCAGGTTGACCAGGTCGCGGCCGCGTTCGCCCCCGACCCGCAGCTGGATCTCCGCCGGCTCGTCCAGCAGGTTGTGCACCGTGACCACGGTGTTGTTGCGCCAGTCGTGGCGCAGGGCCAGCACGCCCGGGTTGCCGGTGTCCAGCACCTTGAAGTCGCCCCAGCCGAGTTCGGGCACTTCCTTGCGCATGCGGATGATGCGTTCGGTCCAGTTCAGCAGCGAGCCGGGGTCGCGGCGCTGGTCGGCCGCATTGATCTCCTCGTAGCCGTACGGCCCGCCGCTGATCACCGGCACGACGGGGCGGGCCGCGCGGGTGAATCCGCCCTGGGGCTCGGTGGACCACTGCATGGCGGTGCGGGCGCAGTCACGCTCGGGCAGGCTCAGGTCGTCGCCCATGCCGAGCTCGTCGCCGTACCGCAGCACCGGCGTGCCGGGGAGGGTGAAGAGCAGGCTGTAGGCCAGTTCCAGGCGGCGCCGGTCGCCGTGCAGCATGGGCGCCAGGCGGCGGCGGATGCCGCGGCCGTACAGCTGCATGGACGGCTCGGGCCCCATGGCGGCGAACACCGCCTGCCGCTGTTCGTCGGTCAGCCGCCCCAGGTCGAGCTCGTCGTGGTTGCGCAGGAACTGCGCCCACTGCGCGTTGGCCGGTCGTTCGCGCGTCTGCTCCAGGGCCTTGGCCAGCGGCCGCGTGTCGCCGGTGGCCAGGGCCAGGAACAGGCGCTGGTTGACCCAGAAGTTGAACATCATCTGCAGCCGGTCGCCGTCGTCACCGAAGTACTGCACGTTCTGCCTCGGCTCGACGTTGGCCTCGGCCAGCACGATCGCGTCCCCCCGGCGCCACTGCAGGAACTCGCGCCACTCGCGCAGCATGGCGTACTGGGGGCGGTGCCGGCCCTTCGCTCCCTGGGTCTCGATCAGGAAGGGCACCGCGTCCATGCGGAAGCCGCTCACGCCCAGCTCCAGGTAGAAGCCCATGATCTTGCGGATCTCGGCCATCACCGCGGGGTTCTCGATGTTCAGGTCGGGCATGAACTCGTAGAACCGGTGGAAGTAGTACTGGCCCGCCACCGGGTCGCGGGTCCAGGTGGTCTCCTGCACGCCGGGGAACACCATGCCTTCGTCGTGCGTCTCGGGTCGGGTGTCCGACCAGACGTAGAAGTCCCGGAAGCGCGACTCGGGGTTGCGCCGGGCCTCCTGGAACCAGGGGTGCTGGTCGCTGGTGTGGTTGGCCACCAGATCCATCATCACGCGGATGCCGCGCTGCTTGGCCTCGTGCGTGAAGTCGACGAAGTCGCCCAGCGTGCCGAAGCGCGGGTCGACCATGTAGTGGTCGCTGATGTCGTAGCCGTGGTCACGGCGCGGCGACTTCTGGAACGGCGCCAGCCAGATGCAGGTGATGCCCAGCCCGTGCAGGTAGTCGAGCCGCCGCGACAGGCCCTCGAAGTCGCCCATGCCGTCGCCGTTGGAGTCCATGAACGACCCCACGTCCAGGCTGTAGATGACGGCGTTCTTGTACCAGAGGTCCTTGATCATGCGTGGCCGCTTCAGTGCGAGAGCGGGTGCTGCTGGCAGGAGGGCGGGGCGTCCCGGTCGAGCGGCCGGGGCAGCCGCACCACGAACTCGCTGCCACGGCCCAGGCCCTCGCTGCGCGCCTCGATGGTGCCGCCATGCATCTGGATCAACTGCTGGGTCAGGCTCAGGCCTATCCCCAGCCCGCCGCGCGAGCGCGAGAGCGCATCCTCCACCTGCGAGAACATCTGGAAGATCGTGCCCAGGCGATCGGCGGCGATGCCGATGCCGTTGTCCGTGACGGTGACGGCAATGCTGTCCGGTGCGGCCTGGGCTTCCAGGCGGATCAGGCCGCCCGGGTTGGTGTATTTGGCCGCGTTGTTCACCAGGTTCATGAAGGCCTGGGCGAGCCGGGTGCGGTCGGCGTTCAGCCACAGCGGTCCCTCGGGCAGGCGCAGCTCCAGCCGGTGGCCCAGTTCGTCGAACAGCGGCTTGCAGGTCTCGATGCCATCGGCCACCACCTGGTGCAGGTCGACCGGCTCGCACTGCAGCTCGAGCTTGCCCTGGCTGATCCGGCTGACGTCCATCAGGTCGTCGATCAGCCGGCTCATCACCTTGACCTGCCGCTCGATCACCGTGGCCGCGCGCTTGAGGTCGGGCGCATCGCCGACCTTCAGGCCCAGCACGTGCGCCGCGCTGCGCACCGGCGCCAGCGGGTTGCGCAGCTCGTGCGCCAGCGTGGCGAGGAATTCGTCCTTGCGCCGGCTGGCCTCGCGCAGCTGGGCCTCGCTGCGTTGCAGCGCCAGGGTGCGCTCGCGCACGCGGCGGTCTAGGCTGGCGTTGAGGTCCGCCAGGCGGGCCTGCGCCTCCCGCCGTTCGGCGACTTCGCTGGTGAGCTGGCGATTGGCGGCCTCCAGGGCCCGTTCCTTGCGGTGCAGCTCGGCGAAGATCGCCACCTTCGATCGCAGCACCGTGGGGTTGACCGGCTTGTGCAGGTAGTCCACCGCGCCACTGCCATAGCCTTCCAGCATGTGCTGGTCCTCGTTGTAGTAGGCGGTGAGGAAGATGATGGGGATGCGCGAGGTCTTGCGGCGCTGGCGCACCAGCTGCGCGAGTTCGAAGCCGGTCATGCCGGGCATGCGCACGTCCAGCACCAGCACCGCGAACTCCTGCGCCACCAGGGCCAGCAGGGCTTCGTCGGCGGAGGCGGCGCGCACCAGCCGGTACGACGGATCGTCCAGCACGGTTTCCAGCACCGTGAGGTTCTTGGGTTCGTCATCGACGACCAGGACGTTGACCGGGTCGGGCCGGTCTTCGTGGAGGAGCGACATCCTGGCCTCTTTCCTATCGGAACAGCCACACGCGCATGAGCGAGAGCAGCTGGTCGGTGTTGACGGGCTTGGCGATGTAATCGCTGGCGCCTGCGTCCAGGCATTTCTCGCGGTCGCCACGCATGGCCTTGGCGGTCAGCGCCAGGATGGGCAGGCTGCGCCGCGAGGGGTCGTTGCGGATTTCGCGCATGGTCTCGTAGCCGTCCATCTCCGGCATCATGATGTCCATCAGCACCATGTCGAGGTCGGGCGTTTCCTCGATCGTGCGGATCGCCTGGCGACCATCGGTGGCGCTGATGACCTCCATCTCCTGGTTCTCCAGCAGCGAAGTCAGGGCGAAGATGTTGCGGGCGTCGTCGTCCACCACCAGCACCTTGCGTCCCTTGAGGATGCCCGTGGAGTCCTGCAGGCGCTGCAGCATGGCCTGCTGGTGCGCCGGCAGCAGCCCGACTTCACGGTGCAGGAAGAGGGCGGTTTCGTCCAGCAGGCGCTCGGGCGAGTGCACGTCCTTCACGACGATGCGCTTGGCCAGTCCATTCAGGCGTTGCTCCTCGTCCCGGCTGAGTTCGCGGCCGGTGAACACGACCACCGGCAAGGTGGCCAGGCGGGGGTCGGTGCGCAACTGTTCGAGCAACTCGAAGCCGCTCATGTCGGGCAGCTTGAGGTCGAGCACCGCGCAGTCGAAGGGCTGTTCGCGCAGCGCGCGCAGGGCGGCGTCGCCGCGGTCGACCGCCACGATGTCGATGTCGTCGTGCGCCAGCAGCTCGGTGACGGCGGTGCGCTCGGCGTCGTTGTCCTCCACCACCAGCAGGCGGCGCGTGCCGCGTTCGGTGAAATCCTTGAGCCGTGCGAACGCGCTGTCCAGTCCCACCGTGGTGGGCTCCTTGACCACGTAGGAGAAAGCCCCGCGCGAGAGGCCGTGCCGCTGCTCTTCCTCCAGCGAGACGATCTGCACCGGGATGTGCCGCAGCTGCGGATCGAGCTTGAGCTGGTTGAGCACCGTCCAGCCCAGCATGTCCGGCAGGAAGATGTCCAGGGAGATCGCGGCGGGCCGGTATTGGCGCGCGAGCGCCAGGCCGGCCGCGCCGGTGCCGGCCACCAGGCCCTTGAAGCCCTTGTCGCGAGCCAGCCCCAGCAGCACCCGGGCGTAATGGGGGTCGTCCTCGATGACCAGCAGCACCGGATCGCCGGTGGCGATCTGGTCGCGGTCGTCCGGAATGGCCTCGGCCGCCGGAGCGGGCAGGTTGAGGATCTTGGCGGTCACCGCGTTGGCCTCTTTGCCGCTGCGGCGCATCTCCACGCGCTGGTGGTGCAGGGGCAGGTACAGGGTGAAGGTGCTGCCCTGGCCGGGCACGCTGGTCAGGCGGATCTCGCCGCCCAGCAGCATGGCCAGCTCGCGGCTGATCGCCAGCCCCAGTCCGGTGCCGCCGTACTTGCGCGAGGTGCCCGCGTCGGCCTGCTGGAAGGCCTCGAAGATCAGGCGCTGCTTGTCGGTCGCCACGCCGATGCCGGTGTCTTCCACCGAGAAGGCGACCACGTGCTGGGCCTTTCCCAGGACGGGGTGGTCGGCGCTCCAGCCGCCGGCGGCGATGGAGGCGCGCACTTCCACGTGGCCGCGGGCGGTGAACTTCACCGCGTTGGACAGCAGGTTCTTCAGGATCTGCTGCAGGCGCTTGGGGTCGCTTTCGATGCTTTGCGGCAGGTCGTCGGCGAAGCGGATGCGCAGCGGCAGGTTCTTGGCCTCGGCCACCGCACGGAAGTTGCGGTCGATGCCCTCGCGCAAGGCGGCGAAGGAGATGTCCTCCACGTCCACGCTCACGGTGCCCGACTCGATCTTGGACAGGTCGAGGATGTCGTTGATCAGGTTCAGCAGGTCGGTGCCCGATGAATTGATGTTGCGCGAGAACTCGATCTGCTTGGACGTGAGGTTGCCGGCGCTGTTCACGGCCAGCTGCTGGCTCAGGATCAGGATGGAGTTCAGCGGCGTGCGCAGTTCGTGCGACATGTTGGCCAGGAACTCCGACTTGTATTTGGAGGTGAGGGCCAGTTCGGTGGCCTGGTCCTCCAGCGCCCGGCGGGCGTGCTCCACCTCGCGGTTCTTGCGTTCCACCTCGGCGTTCTGCTCGGCCAGCAGGCGGGCCTTGGTGCCCAGTTCCTCGTTGGTCTGCTGCAGCTCGATCTGGCGCGACTGCAACTGCACGGTGAGTTCCTGCGACTGCTTGAGCAGGCCTTCGGTGCGCATGGTGGCCTCGATGGTGTTGAACACGGCGCCGATGCCCTGGGCCAGCTGGTCCAGGAAGTTCAGGTTGACCACGCTGAAGGGTTGCAGCGAGGCCAGCTCGATCACCGCCTTGGTCTGGTTCTCGAACAGCACCGGCAGCACCACCACGCTCAGTTGCCGCGCGTTGCCCAGGCTGGAAGAAATGGTGACGAAATCACTGGGCACATCGGCCAGGAGGATGCGGCGCTTTTCCAGTGCGCACTGGCCCACCAGGCCATCGCCCAGGGCGATCGTCTCCGGCAGGCTGGGGCCTGTCGCCTGCGCGTAGCTCGACATCAGGTTGAGCTTGCGCACCGTGCCCGGTTCGTCGTTGTAGTGGTAGATGGTGCCCTGGTGCGCGCTGACCAGCGGCGCCAGCTCCGACAGCAGCAGCTTGCCCACCGTGGACAGCTCGCGCTGGCCCTGCAGCATGCTGGAAAAACGCGCCAAATTGGTCTTGAGCCAGTCCTGCTCCCGGTTGCGCTGGGTGGTCTCGCGCAGGTTCGAGATCATGGTGTTGATGTTGTCCTTGAGCTCGGACACCTCGCCCTTGGCCTCCACCTTGATGGAGCGCGTCAGGTCACCCTGCGTCACCGCCGTGGCGACCTCGGCGATGGCGCGCACCTGCGTGGTGAGGTTGGCGGCCAGCAGGTTCACGTTGCCGGTGAGGTCCTTCCAGGTGCCGGCCGCGCCGGGCACGTTGGCCTGGCCGCCGAGCCGGCCTTCCACCCCCACTTCGCGCGCCACGTTGGTCACCTGGTCGGCGAAGGTGGCCAGCGTGTCGGTCATGGCGTTGATGGTGTCGGCCAGCGCCGCGACCTCGCCCTTGGCCTGCACCGTGAGGCGCTGGGACAGGTTGCCGTTGGCCACGGCGGTCACCACCTTGACGATGCCGCGCACCTGCTCGGTGAGGTTGGAGGCCATGAAGTTCACGTTGTCGGTGAGGTCCTTCCAGGTGCCGGCGACGCCGGGCACGGCGGCCTGGCCGCCCAGCTTGCCCTCGGTGCCGACCTCGCGCGCCACGCGGGTCACCTCGGAGGCGAAGCCGTTGAGTTGGTCCACCATGGTGTTGATGGTGTTCTTCAGCTCCAGGATCTCGCCCTTCACGTCCACCGTGATCTTGCGGTTCAGGTCGCCGCGGGCCACGGCGGTGGTCACCTCGGCGATGTTGCGCACCTGCGAGGTGAGGTTGGCGCCCATGGTGTTGACCGAGTCGGTGAGGTCCTTCCAGGTGCCGGCGACGCCCGGCACCACGGCCTGCACGCCCAGGCGGCCTTCGGTACCCACCTCGCGCGCCACCCGCGTCACTTCGGAGGCGAAGGAGCGCAGCTGCTCCACCATGGTGTTGATGGTTTCCTTCAGCTGAAGGATCTCACCGCGCACGTCGACGGTGATCTTCTTGGACAGGTCGCCGTTGGCCACGGCGATGGTGACGTCGGCGATGTTGCGCACCTGCCCGGTGAGGTTGGACGCCATGGAGTTGACGTTGTCGGTCAGGTCCTTCCAGGTGCCGGCCACGCCGGGCACCTTGGCCTGGCCGCCCAGCTTGCCTTCGGTGCCCACCTCGCGCGCCACCCGGGTCACTTCGGAGGCGAACGCCGAGAGCTGGTCCACCATGGTGTTGATGGTTTCCTTGAGCTGCAGGATCTCGCCGCGCACGTCCACGGTGATCTTGCGGCCCAGGTCGCCGCGGGCGATGGCGGTGGCCACGTCGGCGATGTTGCGCACCTGGCCGGTGAGGTTGTTGGCCATGGAGTTGACGTTGTCGGTCACGTCCTTCCAGGTGCCGGCCACGCCCGGCACCTGGGCCTGGCCGCCGAGCTTGCCCTCGCTGCCGACCTCGCGCGCCACGCGGGTCACCTCGGAGGCGAAGCCGTTGAGCTGGTCCACCATGGTGTTGATGGTGTTCTTCAGCTCCAGGATCTCGCCCTTGACGTCCACCGTGATCTTGCGCGAGAGGTCGCCGCTGGCCACGGCGGTGGTCACCTCGGCGATGTTGCGCACCTGCGAGGTGAGGTTGTTGGCCATGGAGTTCACGTTGTCCGTGAGGTCCTTCCAGGTGCCGGCCACGCCGGGTACCTGGGCCTGGCCGCCGAGCTTGCCTTCGGTGCCCACCTCGCGCGCGACGCGGGTCACTTCGCCGGCGAAGGAGTTGAGCTGGTCCACCATGGTGTTCAGCGTGTTCTTCAGCTCCAGGATCTCGCCCTGCACGTCCACCGTGATCTTCTTGGACAGGTCGCCGTTGGCCACGGCCGTCGCCACGTCGGCGATGTTGCGCACCTGGGCGGTGAGGTTGGACGCCATGGAGTTCACGTTGTCCGTGAGGTCCTTCCAGGTGCCGGCCACGCCGGGCACCTGGGCCTGGCCGCCGAGCTTGCCCTCGGTGCCCACCTCGCGCGCCACCCGGCTCACCTCGCCGGCGAAGCCGTTGAGCTGGTCCACCATGGTGTTGATGGTTTCCTTCAGCTGCAGCACCTCGCCGCGCACGTCGGCGGTGATCTTCTTGGACAGGTCGCCGCGGGCCACGGCGGTGGTCACCTCGGCGATGTTGCGCACCTGCCCGGTGAGGTTGGACGCCATGAAGTTCACGCTGTCGGTGAGGTCCTTCCAGGTGCCGGCGACGCCGGGTACCGCGGCCTGGCCGCCCAGCTTGCCGTCGGTGCCCACCTCGCGCGCCACGCGGGTCACCTCGGAGGCGAAGCCATTGAGCTGGTCCACCATGGTGTTGATGGTGTTCTTCAACTCCAGGATCTCGCCGCGCACATCCACCGTGATCTTCTTGGACAGGTCGCCGTTGGCCACGGCGGTGGTCACGTCGGCGATGTTGCGCACCTGGCCCGTGAGGTTGGACGCCATGAAGTTCACGTTGTCGGTGAGGTCCTTCCAGGTGCCGGCCACGCCGGGCACCGCGGCCTGGCCGCCCAGCTTGCCCTCGGTGCCGACCTCGCGCGCCACGCGGGTCACCTCGGAGGCGAAGCCATTGAGCTGGTCGACCATGGTGTTGATGGTTTCCTTCAGGGCCAGCATCTCGCCCTTGACCTCCACCGTGATCTTGGACGAGAGGTCGCCGCGGGCGATGGCAGTGGCCACGCCGGCGATGTTGCGCACCTGGCCGGTGAGGTTGGACGCCATGGAGTTCACCGAATCGGTGAGGTCCTTCCAGGTGCCGGCCACGCCGGGCACCTGGGCCTGGCCCCCGAGCTTGCCGTCGGTGCCCACCTCGCGCGCGACGCGCGTCACCTCGGAGGAGAAGCCGTTGAGCTGGTCCACCATGGTGTTGATGGTTTCCTTCAGCTCCAGGATCTCGCCCTTCACGTCCACCGTGATCTTGCGCGAGAGGTCGCCACGCGCCACGGCGGTGGTCACCGTGGCGATGTTGCGCACCTGCGAGGTGAGGTTGTTGGCCATGGAGTTGACCGAATCGGTCAGGTCCTTCCAGGTCCCGGCCACGCCCGGCACCACGGCCTGGCCGCCCAGGCGGCCATCGGTGCCCACCTCGCGCGCCACCCGCGTCACTTCGGAGGCGAAGGAGCGCAGCTGGTCCACCATGGTGTTGATGGCTTCCTTCAACTGGAGGATCTCGCCGCGCACGTCCACGGTGATCTTCTTGGACAGGTCGCCGTTGGCCACGGCGATGGTCACGTCGGCGATGTTGCGCACCTGCGCCGTGAGGTTGCCGGCCATCTGGTTGACCGAGTCGGTGAGGTCCTTCCACACGCCCGAGGCGCCGCGCACCTTGGCCTGGCCACCCAGCTTGCCCTCGGTGCCCACCTCGCGCGCCACGCGCGTGACTTCGAGCGTGAACATCGACAGCTGCTCGATCATGCTGTTGACCAGCCTGGCCGATCGCAGGAACTCGCCCTTGAGCGCGCGGCCGTCCACCTGCAGCTCGATCGGCTGGTCCAGGTCGCCCTTGGCCACGGCGCCGATGGTGCGGGCGATGTCGGTGGTGGGGCGCACCAGGTCGTCGATCAGCGTGTTGATCGCCTGCACCTGGTCGGCCCAGCCACCGAGCGCGCCGGGGGAGGCCATGCGCTGTGACAGCCGACCTTCCTTGCCGACGGTGGCGCTGAGCCGCTCGACTTCGTCGGTCATCCGCTGCGCGTTGGAAATGGCGTGGTTGAACGCCTGCGCAATGCGGCCTTCCGCGCCGGGCCAGTCCACCGGCAGTCGCGCACTGAAGTCGCCCTGTGCGAACGCGGTCATGGCCGCGAGCAGTTGGCGCGTCGCGGCGTCCGGATACGCGACGAGGGAGGGCTCCGTGGGGCCGCGCGATGCGACTTTGCGGCGGGCCGTGGGCGTCACAGCATCTTTCATGGAGACTCGAGAGAAGTTTCTTCAGGGGCCAGGACGGGCATCGTGCCGACCTGCGCTTGCATGTCCTGCGCATGGCAACCGCCTTCCCCTTCGGTGAGGGCGGCCGCCGTGGGCTGCGGGAGTGTCGGCGCAATCGGCCAATCCGCGCGTAGGACGGCTCCGACACTCTTCCGTTCAACCTCGACAAGTTGCGCGCGCCAAAAAATTCCAGGGTGAACTGCCGTTAAAGTCTCGCCCCATGTCGAAAGAACGAAGGGTGGCCTCGTGATGCGCCGCCCCGAGCTGCCCCCCGACCTGCGCCGCTTCATCGCCACGAGCATTCCCTCGGTTCCCTACCTGGAGGCCGTGCTGCTGCTGCGCGCCGAACCGTCCACGGCCTGGACCGCGAGCACGATGGCCAGGCGCCTGTATCTGCCTGAAGCGGACGCGGCACGCCTGCTGGCCGATGCGGCCGAGGCGGGCATGGCCCAGGTTTCCTCGGGCACGCAGGACCCCATCTACGGCTATGCACCGAGCACGCCCGAGCTGGCCCAGGTGCTCGACCGGCTGGCCGCGCACTACGCGGTGGACCTGGTCACGGTCACCGACCTCATTCACTCCAAAGTCGAAAAAAGAGCCCAGCAGTTCGCGGACGGTTTCCGCTGGCGAAAGGACACCTGAAATGATGGCGGCGATCGTCTATTTCCTGTGCGCGCTGACCGGCCTGGCCGCGTTCGTTCTCCTCTTGCGCAGCTGGCTGCACACCCGCGCGCGCCTGCTGTTCTGGAGCGCGCTGTGCTTCTTCGGCATTGCGTTGACCAACGTGCTCCTGGTCGTCGACAAGCTGGTGGTCGGTGCGGCCACCGACCTGCGAACCCCACGCCTGGTCGTCGCCCTGGTGGCCGTGCTGCTGCTGGTGTTCGGCCTCATCTGGGAGGAGGACTGAATCCATGAACCAGATGTTGTCCGGCGCGATCGCCATCAGTTCCGCCATCGCCGGCCTCTTTTTCTTCCGCTTCTGGCACCGCTCGCGCGATCGCTTCTTCCTGTACTTCGCGCTGTCGTTCTGGATCGAGGCCGCCAACCGGGCCGTGCTGGGACTGATGTCGGCGGCGAGCGAGCTCGAACCCTTCTACTACCTGGTCCGCGTGGTCGCCTACGGCCTGATCCTGGTGGCCATCCTGCAGAAGAACCGGCCCGGGGGCTGATCCGCCGCCCTCGGCGAAGGCGCGCCCGCCCGCACACGGCGGCGGACGGTTCCTACAGACAGCCGCGCTCTGCTGCAAGAGCATCCGTGGATGACCTTGATCCAAGACACGCCGCAGCACCTGCTCGGTGGCCTCAACGTGGCCCTGCTGATCTCCCACGACAGCAGCCGCGAGCAGATGGAGAAGACCCGCGGCGCCCTGGAGGAAATGGGCGTGACCGTGTCCGTGCTCGCTTCGGGCCGCAGCGCGGTCCAGGTCCTGGACGGCGATGGCTTGGCGCAGTCGATGAAACCGCATCTCGCGGTTGCCGTGGCCGACCCCGATGCGTTCGATGGCGTGGTCGTCATCGCCAGCCCGCAGGGCGGTGCCCGCCTGGCCCTGGACGGCGATGCGCGGCAGTTCCTGGCCCGGCTCGACGCCGAAGCCAAGCCCATCGGCGCCATCTCCGACGGCGTGCTGCCGGTGTTGTCGGCGGGCCTGGGGGCCGAGCGCGAGCTCAGCACCCCGGAGCACCTGGTGCCGGCCGCCGAGGGCGCGGGCGCCGTGGTGTCGCAGCAGGCCATGGCCATCGACGAGCACCTCATCTCCCTCACCGATCCGGCCGGCCTGGATCGTTTCATCAGCCATCTCAAGGGCCTGCTGGCCGGGCGGCGGGTGCAGACCATGGCACCGGGCGGTGATGTCTCCAGTGCGGTGGGCGAGGGCGGCTGAAGCATCGCCGTCGGCTCAGTAGCGGCCGGGACGACGCAGCGCCCGCTCGTCCCTCAGGCCACGCGCGAGGTCCCCATCGCCACTGCGCTCGGCCGCCCCGATCAGCGTCAGGTCGATCACGTCGCGCTGCGCGTGGCTGCCGCCGAACGCGTGTGAGCGGCTGCGGATGTCCCGCAGGCGCGCGGCGCAGCCCGCGTAGTCGCCTTGCCCGAAGGCGTGGATCGCCCGGGTCGCCGGCTCGCCGACTTCGCGGGTGAAGCGGGCGTTGCCGTCGTCGCGCTCGCAGGCATCGGCCTGCGCCTGCAGCAGCTCGCGCTGGCCCGCCTCCTGCCCCGCACCGACCAGCGCCAGCATGAAATGGAAGTCGTTGAACGCGTAGAGGCCCGGCGTCGCGCACTCACGCCAGCGCTGTGCCAGTGCCTGCCAGCGCTCGCCCGCATCGATGTCGCGCAGCCGCAGCCGCCACAGCATGGCCGTCGCATCGACCAGGTCGAGCATGAGGCTGGAGCCGGTGCCGCCGATCGCCTCGTCATAGAGCCGCAGCACCTCGTCCACCCGGTCCAACTCCAGCTGGAACAAAGCGAGGTGCCAGGTGTTGTGCACCGCGAAGAAGCTGCCTTCGGACCAGGTGCGCCGGTGGTCCGCCAGCCAGCGCACGCCTGCCTGCGGCTCGTGACGCATCTCGTGGACATGGGCTACCGCATGCCAGGCCCAGCCATCGCGCGGCTCCAGCTCCAGCGCCCGGCGCCCGGCCCGTTCGGCGGCGACGTAGTCGGCGGTTTCCTCCAGGCCGAAGGCGTGCATGCTGAGCACGCTGTGGTAGCCCGGCATGGCGTGGTCCCACCGCGTGAGGGCCCGCGCGATCCGGTCGCGCAGCATGCGCGAGTCGCCGGTGAAGAAGTCCAGCTGGTGGCCCGCGATGAGGGCCAGCAGGTCGTGCGGCTCGCGCGGGCTGAGGTCTTCCAGCACGCGCGCGGCCGCGTGCCAGTGGCCTTGGCCCAGCAGCGACGCGGCGCGCAGGTGCTGGCGCTCGCGCTCGTTGGCCGGCAGCGCGGCCGCGGTGGCGCAGGAAGACTGCGCCACCGCGATACCGGTGGGCTCGGTACCCAGCAGGTGCAGCCACGCGCGCAGCACATGGCCCATGGGCATGCCGGGACTCGCGGCAATTGCCTCGTCGGCCGCGGCCACCGGGTCGTCGACATAGCAGCTGAGCTGATGCAGGGCGGCTTCGTAGCCGCGCAGCCCATCGGGCGTGGCCCCGGAATACGGCAGTCCAACGTGGTCTCGGGTCATGGTGCGTCTCGCTCTCTGGAGTGGGGTGAAGAAGTGGCCCTAGTCTCCGGGCGGCTCGCTGCCTAGACTAGGTGCATAACGGCAAGCAACCGGTGATTCCGGCCACCCCCCGATGCGGCTTCGCCGCCCCCCCTTGGGGCAAAGCCGGTTCCGCGGTTGCCGCTGGTTGCATGGTCTGCTTTCCCGGACACGAATTGAGCACCGCCATGATCGACACCGCGCCAGCCCCGATTACCGTCGCCTTGCTCACGCTGCCCGAGTCGAGCGCCTCCACGGTCTTCGGGTTCTACGACGCGCTGGCCAGCGTGCGACGCGACTGGACCCTGCTGCACGGCGGGCCGCTGCAGCCGTCGCCCTTCCTGCCGGTGCTGGTGAGCCCCGACGGGCTGCCGCTGGTCACCGGCAACGGGGTGCGGATCACCCCGCAGGCCAGCCTGGCTCAGTTGCCTGCGCCGCAGGTGGCGGTCGTCACCGACCTGAACGTCGCGCCGGGGGCCGATCTTGGCGAAGCGGCCGAGCCGGTGGTCGAATGGCTGCGCCGCTGCCACCAGGCAGGCGGCCTGCTGGCGTCGGCCTGCTCCGGCGCCTTGCTGCTGGCACGCACCGGCTTGCTCGACGGCCTTGACGCCACCTCGCACTGGGCCTACTGCGACCACTTGCAACGCGCATTTCCGCGCGTGCGATGGCATGCCGAGCGGGGCCTGGTGGTCACGGGCGACCGGCAGCGCATCCTGATGGCCGGCAGCGGCGTGTCATGGCACCTGCTGGTGCTTTCGCTCATCGCGCGGTATGCGGGGCCGGAAGAAGCCATGCGCGTGGCCCGCATCAACCTGATGGACGTGAACACGACCACGCCCCAGGCCTATGCGTCGCTCACGCACGGGTGCCAGGCGGCCGATCCGGTGATCGCCGGCTGCCAGCAGTGGGCTTCCATGCACTACGCCGACGCAGCGCCCGTGATGCGGATGGTGGCCATGGCCGGCTTGGCCGAGCGCACCTTCAAGCGCCGCTTCGGCGCCGCGACCGGCATGACGCCCCTGGCCTACGTGCACCACGTGCGCCTGGAAGAAGCCAAGCAGATGCTGGAATCGGGCGAGCTGCCCGTGGATTCGATCGCCCAGGAGGTGGGCTACAGCGACACGAGCTTTTTCACGCGACTGTTCAAGCGCAAGGTGGGCCTGAGCCCCGCGCAGTACCGGCAGCGCTTTGGACGGCTGGCCCACCAGCTGCGCGGCAGCGCGGCCCTGGAGCGCATCACTCCATCGTCAAGCCCAGCTGCTTGACCACCGGCTCCCAACGTGCGCTGTCCTCGCGCACGGTGGCTTCGGCCTGGGCGCTGGTGCTGCCGACGGGCGTGAGGTCGGACGCCTGGAGCCTGGCCCGGATATCGGGGCGCTGCATGATCTCGGCGGCGTGCTTTTCAAGGGCGGCAATGACCGCGGGCGGGGTACCACGGCGCGCCTGCAGGACCAGCTTGAAGGTGATGTCCAGGTCGGGCTGGTTCAGCGCCTTGGGCAGCGTCGGCACGTCCGGCGCCAGCGGCGAGGGCTGGGCCGACGACACGGCCAGCGCGTTGAGCTTGCCGGCCTTCACGTGCTGCATGACGGTGGGCGTGGCCAGGAAGCCGCAGTCGACCTCGCCCGACAGCACCGCCAGCGTGGCCGGCGCCGGGCCCTTGTAGGGGATGTGCTGCATGCGTGCGCCGGTGCGCTGCAGCAGCATTTCGGTAGCGAGATGGCCCGGCACGGCGGGGCCGCCCGATGCATAGGTCATGGGCCGGGCCTTGGCCAGGGCGATCAGCTCGGAGACCGAGCGCGCCTGCACCTTGGGGTTGCACACGAGCAGCTGCGTGAAGCCCGCCAGGATCGACACGTTGACCAGGTCCTTGCGCGGATCGAAGGGCATGTTGCGGTAGACCAGCGGGTTGGTGGTGACCACCGTGTCGGGGCTGAGCACGAGGGTGTGGCCATCGGCTTCGGACTGCGCCACCACCTGCGCGGCCAGGTTGTTGCCGGCACCGGGGCGGTTTTCCACCACCACCGGCTGCCCCGTTCGCTGCTGCAGCTGTTCGGCGAACAGGCGCGTGGTGATGTCCGATGGACCACCGGGCGGGGAGCCGACCATGATGCGGATGGTCTTGGTGGGCCAGGCAGGCGCCGGCTGTCCCTGGGCCCATCCTGGCGCGAGTGCCGCCATGGCGGCGACGGTGCTGAGGGCGACGATGGCGCTGCGGCGCAAGGGCATGGAACCTCCTGGGGTGGCTGATGGTGGCGGCCAGTTTAGGGGTGTGCCCGCGGCTGCCGACAGGGGCTTTTCCCCGGTGCGATCAAAAGCCCAGGCCCCGCCCCGCGCCCAGCAGCGTGGCGATGCCGAGCACCGCGAAGATGGCCGCGGCGATGCCGTGCACCAGTCGCATCGGGATGCGTCCCGCCAGCCGGTCGCCCAGGAACACCGCCGGCACGTCGGCGATGAGCATGCCCAGCGTGGTGCCGACCACTACCAGCACGGGCGCTGCGTAGTGCGCGGCCATGGCCACCGTGGCGACCTGGGTCTTGTCGCCCATCTCGGCCAGGAAGAAGGTCAGCAGCGTGGCACCGAACACGCCCAATCGCGCGGCGATGCGGGTCTCGTCTTCCTCGATCTCGTCGGGGATGAGCGTCCACACGGCCATGGCGAGGAAGGATGCGCCCAGCACCCAGCGCAGCACATCGGGGGAGAGGGCGCTGGTGATCCAAGCGCCCAGCGCGCCCGCCAGCCCGTGGTTCACCAGCGTGGCCACGAGGATGCCCCCGATGATGGGCAGTGGCTTCTTGAACCGGGCGGCCAGGATGAAGGCGAGCAGTTGGGTCTTGTCGCCGATTTCGGCCAAGGCGACGACGCCGGTGGAGACGAGCAGGGATTCCATGGAGGCTGGGGGTCTGGCCGCGGCTGGCGCAGGGCCGAAGGTTCGTCCCGACGACCGCCGTGAGCTGGCGGCGCCCGAAAAAACCGAAAGCGCGTGATCTTAGCCGTGGCGCGCCGGTGAACTTCCCGAGGGCGGGGGTCACTCAAGCCGGCCCGCACTCGCGTCCTGTCCGGTCGGATCAAGGAGTCCCCATGCACTTTCCCCGTTTTCCCTTCCAGGCCCAGACCCGCCGTCCGATGGAGTCCAAGGCTGCTCCGTCGAGCCGCGCAGCGCCCGTCGCAGGCGCGGTCGGCGAGCCGCCCGGCGCGCGATCGCTGCTGTCACGCTTGTGCTGTCCGTGGGGCCCGGCAGCAGCCTCTGGCGGCACCCGCGTCACCACCCACGCTGAACCAGAGCCGGTCGATTCGAGGCGTCGCTGGACGAGTGACCGCAAGGACGCCGATCGAGCCGGCGAGGCACCAGCCGAAGGGATGGACCACAAGCACGCGGTGCGCATCCACCTGCCAGCCCTTTCCCGGGCGACCCAACTGGCGGTGCCAGCTCCCAGGCAGACACCCCCGCAGTTTGCGCCCGAGCTCGCGGCCATCATCGCCAGCTATGAAGAGTTGCCGACACGCAAGCTCGCCGTCTACCGCGAACTCGCGGGCCTGGGGCGAGACCAGGCCATCCCTGCGCCGCAGTGGGTACAGCTGGTGGGGTCGGACTGGCGGGTGCTGCTGCTGGTGCCTGAGCAGGAACGCACGGAGCTGATGTACGCGGCAGCCGTGACGCAGGACAGCATCGCCTTGAGCCTGGTGCCGTTCGCCCAACGCACCCAGAAGCTGTGCGATATGGCGTTCGCACGCGAAGAACCACGCCGCCCGTCGGGAGAGCGTGCGCCGCTGCGGCGTGTGCCGCTGGCCCTGCAGGCGCACTTCTTCAAGGCGGCGGTCGAGCGAGATGGCGGTGCTTTGCGGTTCATCCCCCCCGAGCTGCGGACGCGCGAACTGTGTGACCTTGCGCTGCAAGCGCATCCGCGCACGGCAGCCATGGACGTGCCGGACGAGCTGTGGGACGACCCGCTCTGTCGCGTCTTTTTCGAGCAGCCGGCGCTGGAAGGCTCCGAGCCGGTTCCTGCCCAGCTGATCGCGCGATTGTCGGATGCCGACCTGAGGGAATTGGCGATCGTGAACGGATTGCCCCTGCAGTACTTCACTGCACATCGGCTGGACGCCAGACAAACGAACTTGGCCATTCAGCGCGCGACAGAGCACAGACGAGCGGTTGACCGGTCGGCACGAGAGGCGGACGCCGAGTGCCGCCCCAGGATGGCGCTGCCCGGGTCGCTCACCACGCCGCAAGCCTGCCTCGATGCCGTCGTGGCCGATCCAGTCAACCTGCTGTACGTCGATTCCCAGTTGATGTCCTCCGCCCTCTGTCTCGTGGCGGTTCAGCAGAACGGCTCCTTGCTCGAAGCGGTTCCGAAGCGACTCGCCAGCCCAGCCATCTACCTGGCCGCGGTGCGGCAATACCCGGCAGTGCTACGACAGGTGCCCTCGCACATGCGTACGCCCGAGATGCAGGCGGCTTCCGACGCCTGGCAAACGCTCTGGCCCCCGCGATTCCCGGGTCTCTAGCGGGCGCGCCCGCGCACCAGCTCGGACCTGAGCGCCACCAGCCGGGCCTTCAGGCGGCGCTCGTTCTGGGCGCCCATCCTCACCATGATCTTCTGGCCGGCGGTGAGCGATTGCAGTTGCGGATCGACGAACTCCCAGCGCACCCACGGCCGGGGATCGGCCATCGGTCCCTTGATGACCAGCTGCTGCAGTTGCACCGGACCTGCCGGCTCGGGCGCCGCCAGCAGCTGGTCGATCACCTCGATCACCCGGTCGTTGAAGTAGCGCCTGCCGTAGCCCAGCTCCTCGTAGGCCGATTGCAGTTGCGGGTAGATGCTGCGGTACAGGTCGGCAGCCTTGCCCACGTCCATGCTCTCGGCCAACCTCACCAGCGGCTCGTACCGGGCACTGTTGGCCGGCGCGAGCACCGCCGTCTCGCCGGTGCGCTGGGCCGTGAAGCGACCGCCGGGCGGCACCACCGGCCACAGCGCGGGTGGTGAATGCGCGCGCCCCAGGCTGTCCACGGTGGCCACGAACCGGCGGGGGAATTCGTGCGTCTGCAGCAGCGCGAGCACGGCTTTGCGGCCGAACAGGTCGGCCAGTGCCGCGGTGATGTCGGCCGGCGGTTCGGCTTCGTCCAGTGGGTAGCGAACAGCGGGCTCGACGGCCGGTAGGGGTGGCAGCGTTTCGGCAACCGACGGGGGCGTGCGGACCTCGCCCGATGGCGCGGCGTTGCGCGACCACCAGAGCCAGGCCACGGCCGCCACCACCAGCAGCGTGACCACCGCCAGGACGACGGGCCCCCAGGAACGGCCCTCTGGGTCGCGGCGCTCGCCGAAGGGGTCGGGACGGTTTCGCATGGCTGTGTCTCCTCGTTCGATGCCTCATGGGCTGATCGTGCACGTGCGGCTTCGTTCCCTCGTGGGAAGCGAGAGCACGTCGGCCCGAACGCAGGGGTGCGATCTTTCCTCAGCCGGACCGCGACGACGCTTTCTTCGCCGGCGCGCGGGGCTTGACCTTGGCGCTCGCCGTCTTCTTCGCCACCGGCTCCGCCGCGGCCGCGGCGCGCTGGGAGGTCGCCTCGTCGTTGGCCGCGCGCCGGGTCGCTGCCGGTCGGCGCGTGGCCCTGGCCTTCGCCGTCGTGGTCGAAGCCGCAGCCGGCGTGGCCGCGGCCCCCTGCAGACTGCGCCGCAGCAGCTCGGTCAGGTCGATGACGTCGGCCGACGAGGCGATGGCCGGCTCGTCCTCCACCATCGGTGCCTTTCGCACGTCGCCCGCCTGGCGCTTGGCCTCGACCAGCGCCTCGAGCTTCTCGCGGAACTCGTCGCGGAAGCGCTCGGGGTGCCAGTCGTCCGAAAGCTCGAGCACCAGCTGTTCGCCCATCTTGAGTTCGCGCTCGTTCACGCCCTCGTCGGCGGCCGTGCCGGGCAGGTCCACCGCCGCCGGGTCGCGGATCTCGTCGGCCCAACGCAGCAGGTACAGCATGAGCGCGTTGCCGGCCGGCGCGACCAGCGCCAGGTGCTGCTTGTTGGCGATGACCACCCGGCCCAGCGCGGCGCGGCCGGTGCGCTGCAGGGCCTCGCGCAGCAGCGCGTAGACCTTTCGGCCGCGCTGCACCGGGCCGGTGATGTAGGGCTTGTTGAAGTACGTCGCGGGCACGTCCTCGCGTTTGACGAAACCTTCGATCTCGATGGTCTGCGTGGAGCGGGGCAGGGCTTCGCGGATTTCCTCGCGGGTCAGGGTCACGAACTGGCCCGGGTCCACCTCCATTCCCTTGACCACGTCGCCTTTGTCGACGGCCTGGCCGGTGTCCTTGGCCACCTTCTGGTAGCCCACCGGCGCGCCGGTCGCCTGGTCGAGCATGCGCATCTTCGGCCGCGTGTCCTGGATGGCCGAATACAGGGCCACGGGCACGTGCACCAGCCCGAAGCTGATCGCACCTTTCCAGATCGCGCGCGGAGTGACGGTGGCCATGCGCCAGAGCCTAGGGCGGCGGCTGGCGCGGCGGCTGTAGGCTGGCGGGCGCGCTGCGTGTGGGCGACTGCGGATGGGCCTTTTCAAGAGGCGGCCTCCTACGCCGCGCGCGGCCTGGCGTGGCGACGATCGGCAGGCGCAAGTCGCGCCTACAGGAGATTCACATGAGCCAGCAAAGCCAGCATCCGAGCGCCGCCAACCAGGATTCGATGCAGCAACGCCCGCCGCAGCAGCAGCAAGGCCAAACCGGCCAGCAGCAGGGCCAGCCGGGCCAGGGCCAACCCGGCCAGCAGCAGCAGGGCCAGCCGGGCCAGCAGCAGCAGCCGGGGCAGCCCGCGTCCCCCCAGCAGAAGGACCAGCAGCAGCAACAGCAGCAGCAATGAGCGGCGCGCGGACCTCCCACGGCGGCAGGCCCGCGCCCTGTGGCGCTGAGCTGGCGCCCGCGTGAGCCGCCCCGCCGTCCCGCCCGGGCATCTGGTCCTGGCGGTCGCGGCTGCCTGTGCCGCGGCGACAGCGGTCTGGGTGGGCGACAAGGCCCGCCAGGCGGAGCGGGAGCATCCGCCAGGGGGCCGCTACATGCACATCGACGGCGTGCGCCTGCACTGGATGGAGCGTGGCGCCGGAGCACCGGTGGCCTTGCTGCACGGCAATGGCTTGACCCTGGCCGACCTGCTGGCCAGCGGCCTGGTCGACCGCCTCGCCGCCAAGCATCGCGTGATCGTCTTCGACCGCCCCGGCTTCGGCCACAGCCAGCGGCCGCGTGACCGCATCTGGACGCCCCGGGCGCAAGCCGCGCTGCTGCACCGCGCGCTCGTGGCCCTGGGCGTGACCCGGCCCGTGGTGCTGGGGCATTCGCTGGGCGCGCTGGTGGCGCTGCAGATGGCCATGGATTTCCCGGTCAGCGTCGCCGGCCTGGTTCTGCTGGGCGGCTGCTACTACCCGACGGCGCGGGCCGACGCGGTGTTCAGCGTGCCGGTGGCGCTGCCCTTGCTGGGTGATGCGCTGCGCTACACCGTGTCACCCCTCGCGGCCCGCCTGACGCTGGACCGGCTGGTGCGGGTGTTGTTTGCACCGGGGGAGGTGCCGCCCGGATTCCTGCGGTCGGTGCCGCGCGAACTGCTGCTCAGGCCGGTGCAATTGCGGGCCGCTGCCGAGGACGCGGCGCTGGGGCCGCTGCAGGCGCTGCGCCTGGCGCCGGCGTATGGGGAGTTGCGGCTGCCGGTGGCGGTGCTGGCCGGGGCGGGAGACCGGATGGTGGACACCGACTCGCAAACCCGCCGGCTGGCCGCCGAGCTGCGCAACAGCCGGCTGCTGGTGGTGCCGAACGCCGGCCACATGCTGCACCACCAGGCGCTGGACGCCGTCGTGGCGCAGACCGAAGCCGTGGCCAAGCTGGGACGCGAGCCGCTGGTGGCGGCGCGGCCCTGGTGGGTGCCCCGGCCGCGGCCCGGCGAGCCGCAGGTCGGGCTTACTGCTTCTGGAAGCCCACCGACTTGACCATCGCGCCCCACTTGTCGTAGCTGCTGCGCAATTCGGCGGACAACTCGGCGGGGGTGGATGGCGCGGCCTCGTAGGCGCCCTTGGCGATGAAGTCCTTGACCTCCTGCGATTCGAGCGCCTGGCGGAACATGGCGTTGACCTTGTCCACGATGGCGGGCGACATGCCGGCGGGGCCAACGACCGCGATCCAGCTGGTGAGGTCGAGGTTGGGCACGCCCTGCTCGGTGAAGGTGGGCACCTGGGGCGCCGCCGGCATGCGCCTGGGCGAGGCCACGGCGATCATGCGGATGCGGCCCGTGGCGGTGTTGGAGATCGCGGTGGGCGCGGCGTCGAAGTAGGCCTGGATGCGGCCCTCGAGCAGGTCGCGGGCGGCGTCGGCCGTGCCCTTGTACGGCACGTGGACGGCCTCGATGCCCACCGCCTTGGTGAAGGCCACGGCGTAGAGGTGCGACGAGGTGCCGGTGCCGAAGGAGCCGAAGTTCAGCTTGCCCGGATTGGCCTTGGCCCACTTGATGAGGTCCTGGACGTTCTGCACCGGCAGCGACTGGTGCACGGTGAGCACCAGCGGGCCCTTGGTGGCCAGGGTGATGGGGGTGAAGTCCTTGAAGGGGTCGTACGGAACGCTGGCCAGCGTGTGCGGGTTCTGGGCAAAGATGGAGGAGGGCGCGAACAGCAGGGTATGGCCGTCCGGCTGGGCGCGCATGATTTCCTGGGCCGAGAGCATCATGCTGGCGCCGGGCTTGTTCTCCACCACCACCTGCACGCCGCTTTGCTCGGTGATCTTCTTGGCGATCGAGCGCGCCTGGCCGTCGAGCGAGCCGCCGGCCGCCAGGCCGACGATCAGCCGGATCGGGCGGTTGGGTTGCGGGAAGTCGGCCTGGGCCCAGGCGCCCAGGTGGGGCAGCAGCAGGGCCTGGGCGGCCAGCAGGCCGGCGGCGCGGCGGGTGATCTTGGGTGGGGTCATGGAGGGCTCCTCGGGTTGTCGAAAACTTGCGTATTTTGAGCGCTGCGTCCAAAATTCACAAGAACATGAGCGTTGATGAAAACCCGAAGGACGGTGGCCCGGCCACCGTCAGTGCCCTGGAGCGTGGCATCGCCGTGCTGCGGTGCTTCACGGAAACGCGACGGGTGCTGACCCCGACCGAGCTGGCCCGCCTGACCGGCGTGCCCCGGCCCACGGTCACCCGGCTGGCCAGCACCCTGGTGACGCTCGGCCTGATGAAGCAGGACCCGCAGACCGAGGCCTTCATGCTCGGCCCCGGCGTGGTGTCGCTGGCCCGGGTCTTCCTGGCCGGGCTGGACGTCCGCGCGGTGGCCCGTCCCATGATGGAAGAGCTGGCCGAGGCCACCGGCGGCGCCGTCTACCTGGCGGTGCGCGACGGGCTGGAGATGGTGCTGATCGAGGCCTGCCGGCCACGCTCGACCATGCTGGCGCCCCGGCTGGACGTGGGTTCCCGGGTGCCCATGGGCACGTCCGCGCTGGGCCGGGCGTGGCTCTGGGCGCAGCCGCCGGCCGCGCGCGAAGCCATGATCGAGAGCCTGCGCCTGGCCCTGGGCGCCGACGCCCAGGCCGACGAGGCCGGCCTGCGCCGCGCGCTGGCCGAGGCCAACAAGCTGGGCTACGCCATGTCCGCCGGCGAGTACCTGCGCGAGATCCATTCGGTGGCCGTGCCGCTGGTGGGGCCGTCCGGCGAGGTGATGGCGCTCAACTGCGGAACCGCCGGCTTCGTGTTCACCGAGCAGCGGTTGCGCGAGACCGTGGCCCCGCAGCTGCTGGAAATGGCCGGCCTGCTGGCCGCCGAGATCGGCGGGCATGTGCCGCCGGCCCACTGAACTTCCCTTTCGCGATTTCTCCCGAGGAGACCTTCCATGAACGCACCGCGCAAGCTGCGCAGCAATTTCCCCCGTGGCTCCTATCTCTGGGCCGTGCGCAACGCCCAGTGGCAGGCCATGGGCATCCCCGAGTCCGACGCCGAGAAGCCCAAGATCGCGGTCGTCAACAGCAGCTCCGAGCTGGCCGCCTGCTACAGCCACCTCGACCAGGTGGCCCAGCAGGTGAAGGAGGCCATCCGCGCGGCCGGCGGCGTGCCCTTCGAGATCCGGACGGCCGCGCCCAGCGACTTCGTCACCGGTGCTGGCGGCCGCGGCGCCTACATGCTGGCCGCGCGCGACCTGGTCACCAACGACATCGAGGTGGCCGTGGAAGGCGCGCAGCTCGACGGCATGGTGTGCCTGACCTCGTGCGACAAGACCGTGCCCGGCCAGCTCATGGCCGCCGCGCGGCTGAACGTGCCCACCATCCTGGTGCCCTGCGGCTACCAGGCCAGCGGCGAGTACAAGGGCCACCACAACGACATCGAGGAGGTGTTCATCCACTCCATGCACGCCCAGGTGGGCGGCGCCACCTCGGTGGAAGAGGTGGTGGAGATGAGCCGCACCGCCATTCGCACGCCGGGCGTGTGCTCGGGGCTGGGTACGGCCAACACCATGCACATCGTGTGCGAGGCCCTGGGCATGGCCCTGCCGGGCAGCGCGCCGGTGGCGGCGCTGTCCGACAAGATGTTCGCGGACGCCCGCGCGGCCGGCGAGCGCATCGTGCAGATGGTGTGGGACGACCTCAAGCCGCGCGACATCATGACGGCCGGCGCCTTCGCCAATGCGGTGCGGGCGGTGCTTTCCATCGGCGGCTCGCTGAACGCGGTGAAGCACCTGCAGGCGGTGGCCACCGAAGGCGGCACCGGGGTGGATGTGTACGGCCTGTTCGAGCAACTCGGGCCGGTCACGCCGGTGCTGTCGGGACTGCGGCCGATCGGCGAGCACCTGATCGAGGAGTTCGAGGCCGCCGGCGGCTGCCGCGCGCTCATGAAGCAGCTGTTGCCGCTGCTGGACGCGCAGGCCCGCACGGTCACCGGCGGCACCGTCGCCGACAACCTGCGCGAGGCTCGGGTGGCCGATGACGAGGTGATCCGCCCCATCGAGCGGCCGGTGGCGCCGCGGCCGGCCATCGTGCTGCTGCGCGGCAACCTGGCGCCCGACGGCGCGCTGACCAAGCCCGGCATCGTGGAGCGCAAGGTGCGCCGCTTCAGCGGTCCGGCGATCTGCTTCGACACCTCGGACGCGGCCGTGGCGGCCATCAAGGACGGCACGGTGCGGCCTGGCCACGTGGTGGTGATGCGCGGCGCCGGCGCCTGCGGCGGACCCGCCATGGGAGGCGGCGCCTCGCGGGTGGTGTTCGCCATCGACGGCGCCGGCCTGGGCGAGCACGTCGCCATGCTCACCGACGGCCACCTCTCGGGCCTGGTCTGCAAGGGCCTGGTGGTCGCCGAAGTGGCGCCCGAGTCCGCCCTGGGCGGCCCGCTGGCCCTGGTGCGCGATGGCGACACCGTCACCGTGGACCTGGACCAGCGCGTGGTCAACCTGGAAGTGGACGAGGCCGAACTGGCGACGCGCCGCCAGGCCTGGCAACCGCCGACGCCGATGTTCGACCGCGGCTGGCTGCAGATTTACCGCCGCAACGTCGGGCCCCTGAACCAGGGGGCGGTGCTCGTGAAAGAAAACGGTCGACCTTGATTATTCTGGACGCCGCGTCCAAAATAACGCAACCCTCGCAGGACCCTTCCATGAAAACCATCAACCGTTCCGACGAACGCATCCTCTCCGCCGACATCTTCGACCGCGACGCCAAGCCGCCGCGCCCCCAGCTGGGCACCATCCACGAGCCCGGTCGTGACATCCCGGTCTACCGCCAGTGCGACGTGCTGGTCGTGGGCGGCGGGCCTTCGGGCACCGCCGCCGCCGCCGCCGCCGCGAGCGAGGGGGCGGACGTGGTGCTGCTCGAGCGCTACAACCACCTGGGTGGCCTGTCCACCGGCGGCCTGGTGCTGTGGATCGACCGCATGACCGACTGGGAGGGCCAGCACGTGATCCGCGGCTTCGCCGAGGAGCTGATGGACCGGCTGCCGGCCGATGCCGTCGCCGGCCCGCCGCGCGAGGACTGGGGCTCGCAGGACCCCGCCAAGGCGCACCACTGGTCCTTCCGCACCGCGGCCTACCACGGCGTGGTGACCTGGTCGCCCACGATCGACCCCGAGCGCCTGAAGCTGCTGTCGCAGGAGATCGTGATCGAGCGCGGCGTGAAGCTGGTCTACCACTCGTGGGCCTGCATGCCGCTGGTGGAAAACGGCAAGGTCTGCGGCGCCACCTTCGAGAGCAAGGAAGGCCGCATGGCCATCCGCGCGAAGGTGGTGGTCGATGCCACCGGCGACGGCGACCTGTTCGCCCGCGCCGGCGCGGCCTACACCAACGACATCGAGGAAGCCGACGTGCACCACTGCATGAACACCTCCTGGATGTTCGGCGGCGTGGACATGAAGCGTTGGATCGCGTTCCGCTCGGGTGACCCCGAGGGCTACAACGCCTTCATGGCCGGCGGCCGCGAGGCCTGCGGCCTGTTCGAGCGGCCCTTCGTGTCCTGGCGCGATGACATCGCCCTGTTCATGGGCCCGCGCCAGGCCGGCTACTCGGCGCTCGACGTGGACGACCTCACGGCGGTGGAGGTGCGCTCGCACCGGGCCATGGCCGACCACCTGGACTACTTCAAGGCCAAGGGCCCGGGCTTCGAGAACGCCTACCTGATGATGTCGGCGCCGCAGATCGGCGTGCGCCATGCACGCCGGCTCAAGGGCGTGGGCGCGGTGCTGCGCAGCCAGTGGCACGAGGGCAAGCCGCTGCCCGACGAGATCGGCGTCACGCCGGCGGTGAGCCCCAAGTTCCCCAACATCTCCATCCCCTACGGCGCGCTGGTGCCCGAGGCGCTCGACGGCCTGCTGGCCTGCGGCCGCCACGTCTCGTGCGACCGCAACTCGCATGGCTTCATGCGCGAGATCCCGCAGTGCTGGATCACCGGCCAGGCCGCCGGCACCGCCGCCGCGCTGGCGGTGGCGCACGGCGTGGAGGCCCGGGCGGTGGACGTGCGCGAGCTGCAGCGCCGGCTGCAGGCGCAGGGCGTGTACCTGCGCGCCGAAGCACCCGTGGAGGTGTGACCCATGCACCTGACCGACGAAGAAAAAGCCATGCGCGACGGGCGCGATGGCCCCGCCGTGGCCAAGGCCATGGACCTGTTGATCCGCTACGGCGAGGCGCTGGGCGCCGAAGGCCTGGTGGAGACGCGCAACGTCTGCGGCACCGTGACCGCCACCACGCCCTTCATGCGCGACTTCGCGCAGGAAAAAGGCGGGCTGGATGCGGTGTTCAGCGAGTTCAACCTCGACACCGCCGAGGTGGTGCCGGTGCCCAAGGTGAAGGCCTTCAGCTCGCACCTGCAGCTGGGTTTCGATCCGCACCATCCGGTGGAAATGGGCATCAACGAGCAGACGCTGCAGTTCTACAAGCGCAGCGAGGCCGCGGCCGCGCGCATGGGCGTGCAGATCCTCAACACCTGCACCCCCTACCAGGTGGGCAACGTGCCCACGCGCGGTGAGCACTGCGCCTGGATGGAGTCGTCCGCGGTCATCTACATCAACTCGGTGCTGGGCGCGCGCACCAACGCCGAGGGCCGCGAGAGCACCAGCGCGGCGATGCTCACCACCCGCATTCCCAACTGGGGCTTCCACCTCGACGAGGGTAGGTTGGGCACGCAGGGCGTGGAGCTGGACATCCCGGTGCAGACGGTGGAGGACTGGGGCCTGCTGGGCTACTGGATGGGGCACTGGGTGCAGGACCGGGTGCCGGTGATCCACGGCATCACGGGGGCGGTGCCCAACCTGCCCAGGCTCAAGCACTTCGGGGCGGCGGCCTCGTCATCGGGCGGCGTGGAGATGTACCACATCGTCGGCGTCACGCCCGAGGCCGGCACGCTGGAGCTGGCCTACGGCGGCAAGCGGCCGCAGGAGGTGCGCCGCTACGGCGCGCGCGAGCGGCAGGAGACGCTGGAGCGCATCAACGCCAACGGCCAGGACCGGCAGGTCGACTACGTGATGCTGGGCTGCCCGCACTACACGATCGAGCAGATCTGGGAGGCGGCGCAGCTGCTGGAAGGCCGCAAGGTGCACGAGAACAGCGCGCTGTGGATCTTCACGCCGCGCGCCATCAAGGAGGTGGCCACGCGCAACGGCTACACCCAGATCATCGAGGCGGCGGGCGGCAAGATCCTCACCGACAGCTGCTCGGCGATGAGCCGCGCCGTGCCGCCGGGGACCAAGGTGGTGGCGCTGGATTCGGCCAAGCAGGCGCACTACCTGCCGGCCATCCTGGGCCTGCAGGCCTGGTTCGGCACCACCGAGCAATGCATCGAGGCGGCCTGCACCGGCCGCTGGAGCGCGGCATGAAAAACGATCTGGAAGTCATCACGATCCGAGGCCGCAAGGTCGTGCCCGGCGTGGCCGAGGGCGAGGCCCTGGTCACGCGCGAGGAGATCTCGGGCTGGGGCGGGGTGGACCCGCGCAACGGCACCATCGTCGAGACGCGCCACGAGCTGCGTGGCCAGAGCTTCGCGGGCAAGGTGCTGGTGTTTCCGGGCGCCAAGGGCTCGTCGGGCTGGTCGGCCCAGTTCCACGTGGCCCGGGTGATGGGCACGGCGCCGGCGGCCTGGCTGTTCAACAAGATGACCACCAAGGTGGCGCTGGGCACGGTGGTCAGCCACGCACCCGCGATGACTGACTTCGATCGCGATCCGCTGGAGGTGATCCGCACCGGCGACTGGGTGCGGGTCGACGCCGACAACGGCATCGTGACGATCAGAAGGGCCCGCCCCGAAGCGGCCTGACGGCCGCCTTCCCCCGAGGGGCGCAACCAGCGGCCCGGCAAAGCCGGTTCCGCGGTAGCCGCTGGAAGGGGCCTGCCGCTGCGCGATGGCAGACACGGGCCCACCTGCGGTGGATGAAAACTTGAGAGGAGACTTCAAATGAACGTGAGCAAATTCGGCCGGCGCCAGGCGCTGCAGATCATCGGCGCGGGCGCCGCGGCGCTGGCGCTGCCGTCGGTGCGCGCCCAGGGCGCCTGGCCTACGGCCAAGCCGCTGCGCATGGTGATCGGCTTCGCGCCAGGCGGCGCTTCGGACGTCATCACGCGCGTGGTCGCCAAGGGGCTGTCGGCGCAGATCGGCCAGCAGGTGATCGTGGAGAACAAGCCGGGCGCCGAGAGCACCATCGCCGCCATCGACGTGATGAAGGCGCCACCGGACGGCTACACCATCCTCATGGGCACCAACACCGCCATGGTGGCCGTGCCGTCGCTGCGTCCGAATCCGCCGTACGACACCTTCAAGGCCTTCACGCCCCTGAGTTCGATGGGCGAGTTCTCGATGTTCCTGGCGGTGTCGCCGCAGCTGCCCTCGCGCAATCTCAACGAGTTCCTGGAGCACGTCGCGGCCAACCCGGGCAAGTACAACTCGGCGTCGAGCAACAGTGCTTCCGAGCTGGCCATGCTGCAGCTGCTGAACACCAAGGGCGCCAAGGTGGTGAACGTCCGCTACAAGGGCGACCCGCCGGCGCTCACGGACATGATCGGCGGGCAGATCCAGATGATGTTCTCCACCGGCACGCTGATGCCCACCATGGTCAAGGACGGCCGCCTGCGCGCGCTGGTGACGCTGCTGCCGCAGCGCAGCCCCTTGCTGCCGGACGTGCCCACGGCGCGCGAAGTGGGACTGGGCAACCTCACCATCACGCCCTGGGCCGGCTTCTTCGGGCCGGCCAACATGCCGCCGGAGTTGGCCGAGCGCGTGAGCGCGGCGCTTCGCGCCACCATCGCCAGCCCCGAGGTGCGCGAGCAGATGCAGGCGCAGGGCTTCTCGGGCTACGGCATGACGCCCGCGGAATTCACCGCCTTCGTGCGCAAGCAGCACGAGTCGTTCAATCGGGTGGTGAAGGAGAACAACGTCAAGTTCGAGTGAGTGTCGCCTGTGCGGTGGCGCAGGCCTCAGCGCGGCGCCACCACCACGTTGCGCAGCAGATCCTGGCCGGCGCTGAAGATGTCTCCTTCGCCGGTGAGCACGGCGCAGCGGCAGTCGGAGTCGTTCTCGACCTCGTCGCTCCGGGGGCGCTAGCGCGCCCGAAGCAGCCTGCGCACGCCCGGCGCGTGGCTGACCTCACCGTCGACGAACTGCTGGTGGCGCTTTTCCACGTTCGACAGGTCGTAGAGATAGTTGACCATCAGCCCCACCGATTGCCGCAGGCCCTTGCGAGACAGGTCGGCGGCGAAGTTGACGCGCTCCAGCCGGGCGCCGTTGTCCAGGTGGAAGCGCGCCACCGGGTCGGCGCAGGGGCCGTGCGAGTGCCGCACCAGGTAGCGCGCGCACAACCCGCTGAGGTCCTGCTGCAGCGGCTCGGGCATCTGCTCGAGGTCGCTGGCCTTGACTTCGCCATGGGCCTGCCGCCACTCGAGGACGCGCGCCAGCGGCTCGCGCCACTCCGGGTCCAACTCACGAACCGCCGGGCCGGTGAGCCAGCGGCTGAAGCCCGGCACGGGTGAGAGCGTGCAGAACGTGCGCAGCTGGGGCAGTTCGGAGCCGAGCTGCTCGGCGACCTTCTTGATCAGGAAGTTGCCCAGCGACACCCCGCGCAAGCCAGGCTGGCAGTTGCTGATGGAGTAGAAGACGGCCGTGCGCGCCGATGCCGGGAGTTGCTGCGCCGGCGGGGTCTCGATCAGCGGCGCGATGGCGGTCGGAATGTCGTCCAGCAGCGCCACCTCCACGAAGATCAGCGGCTCGTCGCCCAGCGTGGGGTGGAAGAAGGCATAGCAGCGGCGGTCGGGCTGGAGGCGGCGGCGCAGGTCGTCCCAGCCGGTGATCTCGTGCACGGCCTCGTGACGGATGATTTTTTCGAGCAGCACCGCGCTGGACTGCCAGTCCACCCGCTCCAGTCTCAGGAAGCCGGGGTTGAACCAGGAGGCCAGCAGGTGCAGGAAGTCGGCATCGACCGCGGCCAGCTCGGGGTTGGCCTTGGTGGCGTCGAGCAGGTGGCAGCGCATGGCCAGCAGGGCGGCGGTGCCGCCGGGCGCGCGGTTGATGCGCCGAAGCAGCTCCTGGCGCGGCGGCTCGACCGCGCGGGTGAGCTCGGCCAGGCTGCCGGCGGTGGGTGAGGCGGCGAAACGGGTGGCCGCGGCCAGCACCTCGGCGGGGTCGGGCGCGAACTCGGTCGCCAGGGCGGCGAAGAAGGCCGTGCGCTGCCCGGGCGGCAGGTCCGCGTACTGCGAGAGCACCTGTTGCGACAGGGCGTAGACGCTGGCCTGTCCCCGTTCGGAGAGAAGTTGCCTGCACGCCCTGAGCAACGGCGCCAGGGCCAGGTCGGATCGCGCCTGGCTGGCCAGGCTTCGGAGTTTTTGCAACATCATCGAGAGGCATGGTAGCGAGCGGATGCCCGCTCGGCCCTCCGTTGCTACCCGAGCGCTTTCAGCGTGGCTTCGGCCGCTTCACGCAAGCGACCCCAGGCCTGCGGCTCGGCGCCCGATGCCGGGCCCGCGAGCAGCGCCTCGAACTGCTTGGCGGCCTGCGCGAGTTGCTGCGCACCCACGGTGCCCGCGCTGCCCTTGAGGGTGTGGGCCAGTCGCCGGGACTGCGAGCGGTCGCCGCGGCGCCAGGCTTCTTCGAGCGCCACCATGTCGCGCGGCAGGTCGCCGCGGAAGCGTTCCAGCACGCGTTCGTACAGCCCGCTATCGCCGCCCAGGCGGGCAATGGCGGCCTCGCGCTCGATGCGGCTGGCCGGCGGCCGCGGCGCGGCGGGCGCGGCCGCCGGCCGGCGAACGCCGTCCGCCGCAGCGGATGGCTTGGCATGCCGCCGCAGCGTCGCCACCAGCTCGCCCGCATCCACGGGCTTGGCCAGGTGGGCGTTCATGCCGGCCGCCAGGCAGGCGTCGCGGTCGCTGGCACTCGCACTGGCCGTGAGGGCGATGATGGGGATGTTCTCGAAGCCGACGATCTGGCGGATTTCGCGCGTGGTCTCCAGGCCGTCCATGTTGGGCATCTGCCAGTCCATCAGGATGGCGTCGTAGCGGCCGTTGGCCACCAGCGAGGTGAGGGTGTCGACGCCGTCCACGGCGATCTCGACCTGCGCACCCTGCGCCAGCAGCAGGTCGCGCGTGACGATCTGGTTGCTGGGGTTGTCCTCGGCCAGCAGCACCCGCATGCCCTCGAGCATCCGGGTGCCGCTGGTCGAGGTGCCGGACCCATCGTGCAGCAGCGCCTGGGCGCGCTCCACGCCCTCGGCCATCATGGCGGCGGTGGGAGGCATGCACAGGCAGGTGCCGAGCTTGCGCCGCTGCGCATCGGACAGGCTGGCCAGGGCGCCCCAGGTGGACACGCTGCCGAGGAGCACCGGGGCGAGCGGCCGGCCGACCAGGGCGTCGGCCGCCTCGAAGGCCGCCGCGAAGCGCGGGCTGCCTTCCAGGCGTTCGTGCACGAGCAGCGCGGACGGGCGGATGGTCCGCAGCGTGTCCAGCATCTGTTGTCGGTTGGCGGCCTCGTGCATGTGCCAGCCCAGGGCCTGGCCCAGGCGCACCAGCGCTTCACGGGTGGCCGGCCGGCTGTCGGCGACGAGCACGTTCAGGCCCGGCGTGCTCAGCGGGCCCGAGACCACGGCGGCGCTGCGGTCCAGCGGCAAGGCGAGCTCGAAGGCGAACCCGGACAGCGACGGCTCCTGCAGCAGGCGCAGCTCGCTGTCCATGAGCTGCAGCACCTGGCGGCAGTCGTCCAGGGCCGTGTCGCCCGACACGGCTTCACCGGGGCCGTGCAGCGTGAAGCCGATGCGCACGGCGTCTTCGCTGCGGCCGGCCAGCAGCACGCGCAGCTGCCGTGGGCGGTCCCCGGCGGCGCTGATCAGGAGCAGGCCGAGATGCGTGAGGACCTGCCGCAGGCGGCGGTCGTCGCCCACCAGCCGCGGCGGCAGGCGCGGGTCGATGTCGAACAGGAACTCGGTGGCGGCGTCGCCCAGCAGGGCAGCGTAGGCGGCGGAGAGCTCGCGCAGCAGTTGTTCCAGCTCGAACGGTCGCGGCTCCAGTTGCAGCAGGACGGGCTGGCCGGTGCGCGCTGGCGAGAGGTCTTCGAGCACCCGCAGCAGGGAGTGGGCGAGTTCGTCGGCCTGGGCCACCCATTCGGCCGCCCGGTCACGCAGCCCGGCGGATTCGAGCCCCAGCAGCAGGCGGGCCAACGTGCCGGCCAGCGGCTTCAGCGCGGCGGCCAGGCTGGACCCCGCGCCCGGGTCGCCGGGCGATCCCGTCGCCGCGCCCGTGCGCAACTGCCGGACCATGGCCATGAGCTGCTCGTTCTGCGCCCGCGTGCGGCGCAGCGCTTCCGTGTTCTGGCGCTGGTTGCCGATGTCCTGCAGGCCGACCGCGAGTCCTCCGGCGGGAAGTGCCGCCAGATGCACTTCCAGCAGCGTGCCATCGGCCATCAGCCGCTCGACGCGGCGCGGCTGCGGCGGTGGACGGCCATCCATCAGCAGCAGGCCGGCAGGCTGCGCGCCTGCGGCCGGGGCGCGGCGCGTGGCTTCCACCAGGGCCTGGAAATCGATCCCCGGGCGCACCGATTCGGCGGGCAGGCGAAGCAGGGTGGCAAAAGCCGCATTGCAACGGACAAGCCGCTGCTCGGCGTCGAAGAGGCCCAGCCCATGGGGCAACGCATCCAGGACCACATCGACCGGTGGCAGGGCCAGAGGGGGAACAGAAGTAGCGGAATCGTGGGCGTTCATCGGCGGGCTGGGAGCTGCCGGGCCGCAGGCGCGGTCCGGCACAGGAAAGCGCATTGTGCGGCAGCGCCATCGTGGTTGCCGGGCGGCCGGCGGCCGTTGTGCCAGTCATGAATCCATCCGTATTATTCGAGCGGGTTATCTGGAGCACCACGCATGGAATTCTTGTTAGGCCTGGGCCTGTCGATCATCGGCTTGGTGCTGGGCGCACTGGTGGCGACCGTGACCATGCGCGAACGCGCCGATCGCTCCCTGCACGGCGCGTTCGAGCAGGAAAGGGCGGCGCTGCAGGGGCAGGCGGACGTGCTGGGCGAGCAACTGCAGGGGAGCGAGAACGAGCGCAACCGGCTGCGTGCCGAGCTGCGCGAGCTGCGGCAGGTCTTCGAGCGCTGCCGCATCGCACTGGACGGCGCGAACGAAGACAGGGCCCGCCTGGCGGAGCGGGCGAGCCGCGTCGAGGCCATGGAATCCGAGGCGGCCCGCACGTCGCTTCGCATGCACATCGGGGAAGAGCAGATCCGACGGTTGAAGACGAACGATGGCAAGCAACACGAGGCCTTGCGCGCAGCCAGGGCCCAGCTCGCCCAGTTGGAGCGGGCGGCGGCGGCGCAGCAGGCGCGCCTGGACTCGGTCCTGCACGCGCTGCGCGAGGCGGCCGAGCGGCGCGGGGTGCTGGAACAGCAGGCCGGGCGTGTGCAGGAGCTGGAGCGGCAACTGCGTGAAACGCAGGCGGCCTTCGAGGCCAGCCAGCGGCGACTGCTGGAGCTTAGGGGTTCGGCCGCACGCGAAAGCGGCGGCCTCTCGGCCGAACTGATGTTGCTGCGTGAGAGCGACCAGCGATTGAACGGGGAGCTGGCCGTGGTGCGCGGGCTGCAGCAAGCCTCCGAGGCGCAGGTGCGGGACCTCCTCGGCGAGTTGGCCGCAGCCAGGCGCGCCCTGGCGCTGCCGCTGTCCGCTCTGCTGGCGGATCGTGAAGCCACAGGGTCCGAAAGCCTGGTCTGCGCCGGCCTGCGCGGGGTGGGCCAGAACCTGGCGCAGGCGCAGGCGACGCTGGACCATCTGCAGCTACGGCTGCGTGGCCCGGACCCGGACCCGGACCCGGACACGGAGCCGGTCCAGGCAGGCTCGGGCGCGGCCGCTGCCCGGGCGCCTACCGACGCTGGTACTGGGTAGCGCCGAACAGGTTCTCGCGCGACGTGTCGTCGGTGATCGGCTTGCGCAGTTCGGCCATCACCGCCACCCCGCGTTCGACGGCGGGCCGGGCGGCGATGGTGTCGAACCACCGTTTCACGTGAGGGAACTCGGCCAGCTCCACGCCCTGGTTCTGCCAGCTGCGCAGCCACGGGAAGGTGGCGATGTCCGCGATGGTGTAGTCGCCGCCCGCCAGCCAGGCGGACTGGGCCAGGCGCCGGTCGAGCACGCCATACAGGCGCCGCGCTTCATGGGTGTAGCGGTCGATGGCGTAGCCGATCTTCTCGGGAGCGTAGAGCCGGAAGTGATGCGCCTGGCCCAGCATGGGGCCCACGCCGCCCATCTGGAACATCAGCCACTGCAGGGTGTCGTAGCGGGCTCGCGCCTCGGTGGGCAGGAAGCGGCCGGTCTTCTCGGCCAGGTAGACCAGGATCGCGCCGGACTCGAACAGCGCGATCGGCTGGCCGCCCGGTCCCTCCGTGTCGATGATCGCGGGGATCTTGTTGTTCGGGCTGATGGCCAGGAACTCGGGGGAGAACTGCTCGCCCTTGCCGATGTTCACCGGGTGGACGCGGTAGGGCAGGCCGCACTCCTCCAGCATGACGTGGACCTTGTGTCCGTTGGGGGTGGGCCAGGAATGCACCTCGATCATGGTCGCGTGGATCTCTCTGTTGATGGGTCGACGGAAACGCGGGCTCAGCCCGGCCGCAGGGCGGCAGCGGACCGTCCGCTCAGGGGTAGACAGGCGGCTTCTTGGCCAGGAAGGACTGGATGCCGATGCCGGCGTTGGGGTGGTGCAGGTTGGCGACGAAGTGGTCGCGTTCGGCCGCGAGTTGGCGGGTGAGCGATGCCTCGGGCGCCTCGCCAAGCAGTTCCTTGATGCTGGCCAGGGCGTTCGGGGCGCGCTGGTTGAGGCGCTCGCCCAGCGCGAGCGCATCGGCCAGCGCCGCGCCAGGAGCGGCGATGCGGTTGACCACGCCCAGCTGATGCAGCCGGGCGGCGCCGATGCGTTCACCGGCCAGCAGCAGCTCGCTGGCGAGCTGGCGCGGCATGGCGCGGGTGAGGCTCCAGGTCGCGCCGCCGTCAGGTGAGAGACCGACGCCCGCATAGGCCATGACGAACACCGCGTTGTCGGCCGCGACGATCAGGTCACACGCCAGGCACAGCGAAAAACCCGCCCCAGCGGCGGCCCCCTCGACGGCGGCGATCACCGGTTTGGGAAAGGTGCGGATCGCCTCGATCCAGTTGTGCAGCCCTTCGATGCTCTGGGCCTGGACCTCAGGCGGCTTGCGCCGGTTGTCCAGCAGGCGCTGCAGGTTGCCGCCCGCGCAGAAGTTGGCCCCGTCGCCGGTGATGACCACGCTGCGCACCTCGGGCAGCGTCTCGGCGACGCTGAGCGCCTCGACGCCGGCGGCGTAGATCTCGGGCCCGAGCGCGTTGCGCTGTTCGGGGTTGCTGATGGTCAGGACCATGGTCCCGCCCTGGCTGGTGCTTCGCAGTTCGGCGGGCATCGTCTTCAGTCGTCCTGGAGCAGCGACAGGCCGATGGCGCCGCGGCGGCGCAGCCAGGGGCTGGGGCGGTAGCGGGGGTCGCCGTAGACGGTCTGCAGGTTGAAGAGCACTTCGAGCACGTTGGCCGGTCCCCAGCGGTTGCCCATGGCCAGCGGCCCCATCGGGTAACCCAGGCCCAGCGTCACCGCCGTTTCCAGGTCGGCCGGGGTGCAGATGCGCTGCTGGCAGATGTCGCTGGCGATGTTGACGATGGTGGCGATCACGCGCTGGGTGACGAAGCCGCCGGAGTCGCGGATCACGCTCACCGCCTTGCCGTCACGTGCGAACAGGGCGTGGGCGGCGTCGCGCATGTCGGGCCGGGTGGCGGGGTTGGTGGCCAGGACCCGGCGCCTCGTGGCCGCGTCTTCCACCAGCAGGTCGATGCCTACGGTGCGGGCCGGATCCAGTCGCTCCACCACGGCGACGGTGGTGACGTCGAAGCCCAGGGGCGCGACGAGCGTGAGGGCCTGCGCCGAGGGCGACTGCCCGGTCTCGATGCGCGCGCCCAGGTCCTTGAGCAGCTGGTACAGCTCGGCCCGGCGGGCGGCGCGGGTGGAGACCCACACCGGCGGCATCTCCGCCACCTGGGGAACGGGCCTCTCCGGCGGCAGCTCGGGCTTGCCATCGGCGTAACGGTAGAAGCCGGCGCCGGTCTTGCGCCCAAGCACATGGCCGGCCAGGCGCTGGGCCGTGATGACGGTGGGGCGGTAGCGGGGCTCGTCGTAGTACTGCCGGTAGACCGCTTCCATGACCGGGTGCGAGACGTCCAGCCCGGTGAGGTCCATCAGCTCGAAGGGACCGAGCTTGAAGCCGACCTGGTCGCGCAGGATGCGGTCGACCGTGGCGAAGTCGCAGATGCCTTCCGAGACGATGCGCAGGGCCTCGGTGTTGAACCCGCGCCCGGCGTGGTTGACGATGAAGCCGGGGGTGTCCTGCGCCTGTACCGGCGTGTGGCCCATCTGGCGTGCGAATTGCGCCAGCCGGTCGCAGACCGCGGAGTCGCTGCGCAGGCCGGCGATCACCTCCACCACCTTCATGAGCGGCACCGGGTTGAAGAAGTGGTAGCCGGCCAGCCGCTGGGGGTGCCGCAGGCCGGCACCGATGGCCGTGATCGACAGCGACGAGGTGTTGCTGGCCAGCACCGCGTCGGCGGCCACGATGCCCTCGAGTTGCGAGAACAGGGCCTGCTTGACCTCGAGCCGCTCGACAACGGCTTCGATCACCAGGTCGCACCCGGCCAGATCGTCGAGGCTGCCAGCGGCGTGCAGGCGCTGTTTGCAGGCCTGCGCCGAGGCGGCGTCCATGCGGCCCTTTTCGACCAGGCGGTCCCACTGGGCACCCACCTCTTGTTGCGCCCGGGCGACGGCGTCGGCCTGTTGATCGAAGAGCCATACCGGACACCCGGTTTGCGCGGCAATCTGGGCGATGCCCCGGCCCATGGCCCCGGCGCCCACCACCCCGACAGCTTGGAAGCTTGTTTGCATCGGGCGATTATGGTGGAGCGCAAATAGTTGGCGCAGCGCGGCCCCGCAGTCGCCGGAGCCCGTGTTTAGTGCTGGGATAAGCCTGACGGCTATGCAAGAATTGATCAGCTTTATGAAACGAACTCACCTCTGGCGCTTGCTCCCCGGCGCCGCGCTGATCCTCTCCGTGGCGAGCCCCAGCCTGGCACTGACGCTCGGCAATGTGCAGGGGGTGGCGACGATCGGCCGTCCGCTGGACCTCACCGTGCCCGTCACGCTGGACAGCGAGCGCGACGCCGGCGTGCTGTGCCCGCGGGTGGACGTGTCCTACGGTGACAACCGCGTCGAGCTGCGCCAGCTCGAGCCCCCGGTGGCCCGTGGCAGCACCGCCGTGCTGCGGCTGCGGGTGCCGCAGGCCGTGAACGAGGCGTTCGTGACGGTGCAGGTGCAGGTCGGCTGCGTGCAGACTCTGTCGCGTCGATTCGTGCTGCTCACCGAACACCCGGGCGACACCCTGACGGCGGCCGCGCAGCCATCGCCGGTGGCGCCGGCCGTGCTGCCCGCGTCGACGGCGCTGCCGGTCCTGTCGCCGTCGTCCGAGGCGACGATGCCGGCCCGCGCGCCGGTGGTCGTCCCGGCAGCGAGCGTGGCAGCCGAAGTCCCCGCACCGCGCCAGACCCGGCGTGTCGCGCCGGCGCCGCGGCCGCCCGCGACGCAGCCGCGTCGGGTGGAGCGGCCGCGACTGAAGCTGGACGCGCCGGAATCCCTGCCCAGGGCAACCGGGAAGGCTCAGCCGGCCGGCCCCGCCGCGCAGGCACCAGCCGCACCACCCGCGCCCGCCACCTTGCCGGCGGCCCCTGCCGCCCCCACCCCCGAAGAGGCTGCCCGCAACGCCGAACGCATGGCCTCGCTCGAGGCGGACGTGCGGGCCATGCGCGAGATGATGGTCCGCAATGAGGCCCTGGTCGCGGAGTTGCGCAGCCGGCTGCAGGAGGCGCAGGGCGACCGCTACTCGAACGAGCTGGTCTATGGCCTGGGCGGCCTGCTTGCCCTGGCCAGCGCCCTGGCGGCCGTGTTCTGGCGGCGCAGCCGCCGCGCCGGCAACCCGTCCGCGTCGTGGTGGTCGGACCAGGTGCCGGAGGGCGAGGCCGAGTTGCACGAAGACATGGCTGCACCCCCGCGCAAGCGGGCGTCCGTGCCGGTTGACAGCCTGCTCGAGCGCCCGGCCGCGGCCCAACCCGTGTCGATCATGGCCTCTTCGCTGAGTGGCTTTGGCGAGGTCGTGCCCGGTGACGCCGACATCGACGCGGCGCCGGCGCGGGCCGAGGTGTTCGCCCCGGTGAGCGACCGGGCACCCCTCACGGCCGGCTTTGGCGACGGCGACCTGCCAGCGGCGGTGCCGGCTGCGCCTGCGTTGAGCATCGATGAGATCGCCGAGGTGCAGCAGCAGGCCGAGTTCTTCCTCTCGCTGGGCGAGCAGGAACGCGCCGTCGCGGTGCTGCGCGAGCAGATCGATTCGCACCCGCACGCCAGCACCGTGCCCTGGCTCGAGTTGATGGATATCTATTGGCGGCTCCAGCGGCCGCAGGAGTACGAGCAGTTGCGCCGTGATTTCGAGTGGCTGTTCGGCACCACGGCGCCCTCATACCTGGCTTACGAGGAGGAGCAGGCGGGGCTCTCGGCCCAGCCCGAACTGCTGGCCCGGATCCAGTCCGCCTGGGCATCGCCGACGGTGCTGGGCGAGCTCGAGCAAGCGGTGATGCGCCGCCCCGGCCCTGGCGGTGCGTACCTGGGCGTGCAAGGCCTGCGCGAGCTGCTGATGCTGCACGGCGTGGCCGCTGACCTTCAGTCGGACGAGTCCGCTCCCGAAGAGAGCCCGGCTTTTGCTTCGGCGGCTGTATCCACCAGTGGGGCGGCTGCGGGGCAGCCTGTGATGAGCCTGGACCCGCTGCCGGACCAAGGCTGGAACAGGCTCGCACCCGCGGACGCGCGCCCCCTCGGCCTGGACGTGAACCTCGACGACCTGGACCTGCCCCCGGCCAAGGGAATCCGTGCGGCGCGAGGCGGCGACCACCTGCTGGATTTCGAGTTGGACCTCAGCGAGAAATTCAAACTGCCCAAGCGCTGAAAAGGGAAACGAGCCTGTTGCGCGGCTCGCTTGCGCAACTGGGTTTCACTGCATCACGAGCACGGCTGCGATGCTCGGGGCGGTGCCGCTTCAACGCCGCACCTGGAAAGCGCCGGGGTTGACCACATGGGTGGGCTGTCCCTCGATGAAGTTGACGACGTTTTCAAAGGCGGTGCCGAAGTACTGCTCGTAGCTCTCCTGCTCGACATAGCCGATGTGCGGTGTGCAGATGCAGTTTTCCAGGCGCAGCAGCGCATGTCCCTGCAGGATGGGTTCGCTCTCGAAGACATCGATCGCGGCCATGCCGGGGCGTCCCCGGTTCAGCGCCGCGATCAACGCGTCCGGCTCGAGCAACTCGGCCCGGGAGGTGTTGACGAACAGTGCGGTGGGCTTCATCTGGCCCAGGTCGTCCAGGCGCACGATGCCGGCCGTCTGCTCGCTCAGGCGCAGGTGCAGGCTCACGACGTCGCTCTGGCTGAAGAAGTCGTGCTGGCTGGAGGCTGCGGCGAACCCATCGTTCACGGCCTGCTGCCGCGACTGCTCACTGCCCCAGACCTGCACGTACATCCCGAAGGCACGGCCGTAGCCGGCGACCAGGCGGCCGATGCGGCCGTAGCCCCAGATCCCCAGGCTCTTGCCGGCCAAGCGCATGCCGATGCCGAAGTTCGGCGGCATGGATGCTGATTTCATGCCGGATTGCTGCCAGGCGCCATGCTTGAGGTTGCCGATGTACTGGGGCAGCCGGCGCATGGCGGCCATCACCAGCGCCCAGGTGAGTTCGGCCGTGGCCACGGGGGATCCGACGCCGTCGCACACCACGATTCCCTGGTCGGTACAGGCCTGCACGTCGATGTGCGCTCCCACGCGTCCGGTCTGGGAAATCATCTTCAGGCGAGGAAGCTTCTCGAGCAGTTGACGCGAGATATGCGTGCGCTCCCGTATCAGGACGATCACATCGGCATCCCGCAGCCGCACCGACAACTGGCCGATGCCCTTGACGGTGTTGGTGTAGACCTTCGCCGGATACGGCTCCAGCTTGGCAGCGCAGGCGAGCTTGCGCACTGCATCCTGGTAGTCGTCGAGGATGACAATGTTCATGCGGGCATTGTGCCTCGCAGGCCAGATGCTCCGGCGCTTGTGCAGGGCCGCTACGATTGCGCGGTCTTCATTTCAGTCCCGGGGAAATCCAAGCCATGACCATTTCGATGTCGTCCGCCAGCCTGCCGATCTTCAAGACGATGTTGGGCAACCTGCGCAACATCCTCGACAAGGCAGCCGCGCACGCGCAGGCCAGGCGCTTCGATCCAGGCAACCTCACCCAGTACCGACTGGCCCCCGACATGCTCCCGTTCACGCGGCAGATCCTGATTGCTTGCGACACGGCGCGCCTGGGCGTCTCGCGCATCTCGGGTGTCGACACGCCGCGTTTCGAGGACGATGAGAGCACCTTCGACCAACTGAAGGCCCGCATCGACAAGACACTGGAGTGGCTCGACTCCGTGCCGTCCGACAAGCTCGATGGCACCGAGGACAAGGAGATCACATTCCCCGTGGGCCGGGAGTCCACCCGGACCATGAAGGGCCAGGCCTACCTCACGCATTGGCTGCTGCCCAACTTCTTTTTCCACGTAACCACCGCCTACGCCATCCTGAGGCACAACGGGGTGGAGTTGGGCAAGGCCGATTACCTCGGCTCGCGCTGACTCAGGCAGCCATTTCCGTGGCAGCCAGCCGATCGAGCTCGGCACAAACGTCGGCTAGGCGACCGGAGATCACCATGCGGCCGGCGACAGATCCGGCGGCGGCTCGGTCGTCGACCACGCGGACGACGCGAACCGAGCGCTGCGGCTGCGGTTGCGGCGCGCGGGTGGGCCCGCTCCAGGTACGTGTCGGGCGCTGCATGAAGGCGCGCTTCGGACCCGGCCGCGTTGGACGGGAGAGGGGCCGGGCATCCGACGTGTTGCCGGAGTGCGCGCCCGTGGCCGCGCCGTTCGCGGCGTCATGCTCGGCGTCATTCGCGGCGGCCGTGGTCGATGCGCCGGAGAGCCACTCGACGGCCGACTGCAGGGGGGCGACGAGTTGAGCGATGAGGGGGAGTGCGATTGCCATGTGGTTCCTTGAAGCTGTGGTTCACAGGCAGGATTGCTGGAGAAAACGACCGCCGGCCAGGGTGATGGCTGCACCAGCCATACGCCCGCCACCTGGAAAGCGGCCGGATGCCTACATCAGCATGGTGTTGCGGATGAGGCCGACCGCCAGGCCTTCGATCTCGAACGGTTCGCCCGGCTCGACGACGATGGTCGGGTAGTCGGGGTTCTCAGCGTGCAACTCGATCAGGTGCTTGTTACGGCGGAAGCGCTTCACGGTGACGTCGTCGCCGAGCCGGGCCACGATGATCTGCCCGTTCTTGGCCTCCTTGGTAGCCTGCACGGCGAGCAGGTCGCCGTCCATGATGCCGGCGTCGCGCATGGACATGCCACGCACCTTCAGCAGGTAATCGGGCGGACGCTGGAAAAGGCTGCTTTCGACGTAGTAGGTCTGGTCGACGTGTTCCTGCGCCAGGATGGGCGAGCCCGCCGCGACGCGGCCGATGAGCGGCAGAGCCAGCTGCGCAAGACCGGACACAGGAAGCGCGAACTGGCGCGCCCGCGATTCGTGGATGGATCGCAGGGTCTCACTGCGAAGACGGATGCCGCGCGATGTACCGCTCACCAGTTCGATGACACCTTTGCGGGCCAGCGCCTGAAGATGTTCCTCCGCCGCGTTGGCAGAGCGAAACCCCAATTGGGCCGCGATTTCCGCCCGGGTGGGCGGGGCGCCCGTCTGGGCGACGGCTGATTGGATCAGGTCCAGAATCTGCTGCTGGCGGGCCGTGAGCTTGGGGGTGTCGGACATGGTCGCTTTCCTTGGCTACTGTCTTGATATCCAGTGGCTGTATTCTTATCCAGTTCCCGTGAGGTAGGCAAGTGGGTGTGCAAAAAATCATGGTGCTGGGGACGGGCGGCACGATCGCCGGTACGGCGAGGCAAGCCGGTGACCAGGTCGGCTACACCGCCGCGCAGATCGGCATCGACGCTTTGCTGGAAAGCGTCGCGACGTTCCATGGCGTACCCCTCGAGGCCGAGCAGGTCGCGCAGGTGGACAGCAAGGACATGGATCACGCGGTGTGGCTGCAGTTGGCCCAGCGTTGCGCGGCTGCCCTGGAGCGATCCGATGTGCAAGGCGTGGTCGTGACGCACGGCACCGACACGCTGGAAGAGTCCGCGTATTTCCTTCAGCGCGTGCTGGCGCCGCGCAAGCCGCTGGTGCTCACCGGCGCCATGCGACCCGCGACCGCGTTGCTGTCCGACGGGCCCCAGAACCTGGCGGACGCCGTGGCGGTCGCACGAAGCGACCAGGTGGCGGGGGTGCTGGTGGTGTTCGCCGGACAGGTGCACGAAAGCGAGGCCGTGTCGAAGCGGCACAGCTTCCAGCTCGAAGCGTTCAGTTCGGGGGAGCGCGGGCTGCTCGGCGTGGTGGAAGGTGGTGCGCTTCGTCTGCTGCATGCGGGCCCCGTGTGTGCAGCGCCGGCGCCTGGCTTGCTGGCGCGCCTGCCAAGCGATGCGCGAGCATGGCCACGGGTGGCGATCGTCACCAGCCACGCCGGTGCCGACGGGGCGGTGGTCGATGCGCTGGCGAACCTGGGCGTGGCCGGCATCGTGGTGGCGGCGACTGGCAGTGGGACCGTCCACCGGTCGCTGCTCGAGGCCCTGAAGCGTGCGCGCGCCGCGGGGATCCGGGTGGTGCGCGCGAGCCGATGCGCGCAGGGGCGCGTGTTGCCGAGGCCGGACGACGAACTGCCGCACGCCGCCGGACTGTCACCGGTCAAGGCCCGCATCGCGCTGATGCTGGATCTGGCGATCGGGGCGGGCGAGTGATGTGGCAGGGCCTGCAGTCGCACCCGTGGGCCTACCCTGCGCTGGAAGTGGTCCATATCACCGGTATTGCCCTGCTTGTGGGCAATCTCGTGTTGCTGGAACTGCGGGTGTTCGGGCAAGGGGCGAGCCTGCCCGTGCATGCGCTCGCGCGGTTGAGCGTGTCGCTGTCGCTCGCCGGATTCGCCCTGGCGGCGGCCTCCGGCCTGCTGATGTTCTCCAGTCAGCCGGCCGAACTGCTTGCCAATGGCGCTTTCAGGCTGAAGATGCTGTTGTTGGCAGCGGCGGCCTGCAATGCGGCCGTGTTCCACCTGCGGCGCTCGCTGGAACGGCTGGATGCTGGTGCCCGGATGCTGATGGTCGTGTCCACGCTGATCTGGCTGGCGGTGATCGCGTGCGGCCGCTGGATTGCCTATGACTGAAAGGAGTGCAAGTGATGCAACGTCGCAGCTTCGTGTTTGCGGGCCTGGGTCTGCCCACCCTGGCCTTCGCCCATCATGGCTGGAGCAGTTTCGATCAGGAACGACCGATCTGGCTTGAAGGCCGGGTCACCCGCGTGCGGTGGCAGAACCCGCATGCCGAGTTGGAGCTCGAGCCGCCGCGCGACCTGCGTGTGCCGCCCGATCTCCCGACGCGAAGCCTGCCGTCGCAGAGCGCGCCGGTCGATGGAAAGTCGTTGCTGGCACGAGCGACGGTGCCGACTCGATCGCGGCCCCGCTGGACGGTCGAGCTCGCGCCGCTGACGCGGATGCGCGCCTGGAACGTGAAGGAAATCCAGGTGGGCGACACCATCGGCGTGCTGGGCTTCACCTTCAAGCAGGAGCAGGGTGACCCGCTGCTACGGGCCGAATACCTGTTCGTGGACGGCAGAGCCTACGGTCTTCGATCCTCGCCCGCCTGATGCCCCGGGGCGACTCACGCCGCTTTCCGGTCAGCTCGAGAGGGCGGCGAATACCCGCTCGGTGATTTCCTCGACCGTGCCCATGCCGCTGATGGCGCGGTACTTCGGGGCATCGGCTGGATCGGCCTTGGCCCAGTTGGCGTAGTAGTCGACCAGTGGGCGCGTCTGGGAGGCATACACCTCCAGGCGCTTCTTCACGGTTTCTTCCTTGTCGTCGTCACGCTGGATCAGCGGCTCACCGGTGACGTCGTCCAGGCCAGCGACCTTCGGCGGATTGAACTTGACGTGGTAGGTGCGGCCCGAGCTGGTGTGGGAGCGGCGGCCACTCATGCGCTCGATGATGGCGTCGAACGGCACGTCGATCTCGAGCACGTAGTCGAGTTTCACGCCGGCGTTCTTCATGGCGTCGGCTTGCGGAATGGTGCGGGGAAAGCCGTCGAACAGGAAACCGTTGGTGCAGTCGGACTGGGCCAGGCGTTCCTTCACCAGCCCGATGATGATGTCGTCGCTGACCAGCGCGCCGGAGTCCATGACCTTCTTGGCCGCCAGGCCCAAGGGCGTGCCCGCCTTGACCGCTGCACGCAGCATGTCGCCGGTGGAGATTTGCGGAATGCCGTACTTCTGGCAGATGAACGCGGCCTGGGTGCCTTTGCCTGCGCCGGGCGCGCCCAACAGGATCAGTCTCATGGTTTCCTCGAATACGAATTGACGGCTCCGGCTCCGGCTCGCGTGGTCTCCCGGCCGGCTGTTCGGGGCCGGCGCGCAGGCCTTCGGCGCGCGCGCGTGAACGCGCCGGAGGATAGCACGCGACCTGAGCGGCCCTGCCCGCTTCAGGCCGCGGCAACGAGGGCGCGCACCCGGGCGAGGTCCTCGGCGGTGTCGACACCCGGGCCGGGCGCGTGGGCCGTGGTATGCACCGCGATGCGGTAGCCGTGCCAGAGCACACGCAGCTGCTCGAGCGCCTCGAGTTCTTCGATGGGTGCCGGCGCAAGCTTGGGAAAGGTGCGCAGAAAGGCTGCGCGGTAGCCATAGATGCCGATGTGCCTCAGCGGCGACGGCCGGGGCAGCTGGTCGATGCCGGAGGCGAAGCCCTCGCGCCACCACGGAATGGGTGCGCGGCTGAAGTACAAGGCCAGTCCCTGTGCGTCGGTCACCACCTTCACCACATGCGGGCTGCGCATGTCCTCGGGCCGTTCGATCGGGTGGGCGGCGGTACTCATGCTCGCCGCCGAATGCTTCTGCAGCAGGTCGGCCACCGCGTCGATCAGCTGCGGATCGATCAGCGGCTCGTCGCCCTGCACATTGACCACCAGCTCGTCGTCGCCGAGTGCCAGGAGGCTGGCCGCCTCGGCCAGCCGGTCACTGCCACTCGGGTGGTCGGCACGTGTCAGCACGCTGTCGATGCCATGCCGGTCGCAAGCCTTGACGATGCGAGCGCTGTCGGTGGCGACGGCCACTCGCCCGGCACCGGACAGCGCGGCGCGCTGGGCCACGCGCACCACCATCGGCGCTCCGCCGATGTCGGCCAGGGGCTTGTCGGGAAGACGGGTCGAGGCGAGGCGAGCGGGGATCAGGACGGTGAACGGGGCACCCATGGCTCAGACCAGCGGCGTACGTGCCGGCAGGCGTTCGAGCTCGTCGTCCGAGAGCGTGCGCGCTTCTTCTTCAAGGAGGATCGGAATGCCGTCGCGAATGGGGTAGGCCAGCCGCGCACTTCGAGAGATCAGCTCCTGTCGGTCGCGGTCGTAGTCGAGGTATCCCTTGGTGACGGGACAGACCAGCAGCTCAAGGAGTTTGGAGTCCATCGTTCGATGATAGCCGTGGCCCCAGCAGCCGATCGAAGGCCGACCAGAACGCGGGCTCGACCTGCAGCTCCAGGGGAACGGCCCAGGCTTGCGGGTGATGGCGCCAAAGTTTCACTGCATCTTTCTCGGTGCACACGATGCGGGCCTGTGTCGGCAGGTCGAGCGTGCCGGCGTCGATTGGCGCATGGTCGGGGAGGGCGATCGTGCGGGCTGGATGCACGCCCGCCTCACGCAGCATGTCGAAGAAGGTTTCGGGCCGGGCGATGCCGGCCACGGCGACCAGCTCGCCGTCTGCAAGGGCGTCGAGCGAACGGCGTTCGCCGTCGGCCCGGACCGCGTGGGCTGCGAGCCGGCGATCGACGCTGAAACCCGGGATGGCGACGCCGGGCGGCCGCAGGACCAGGTCCGCCGGCCGGGGCCAGCGCTCACGCAGCGGTCCGGCCGGCAACAGCAGCCCGTTGCCGATGCCACGGCGGTCGAAGACGCAGATCTCGAGATCGCGGGCCAAGGCGAGGTGCTGCAGCCCATCGTCGCTGACCAACACCCGCACCTGCGGATGCTGGCGCAGCAAGGCGCGTGCGGCTTCCACCCGGCTGGTCCCGACGAAGACCGGCACACCGCAGCGGCGCGAAATCAGCAGGGGCTCGTCGCCCACCTCATCGGCGGCCGCCTGCGGGAGAACCTCGCGGCAATCGTGCGTGCGACGCCCGTAGCCGCGGGAAATCACGCCGCAAGGCACACCGGCCGCCGCCAGGTGCTCGACCACGGCCATCACGACAGGGGTCTTGCCGGCACCGCCGGCCAGCACGTTGCCCACCACGACCAGTGGCACGCGCATTCGCGTCGCGTGCAGCAGGCCGCGTCGATAAAGCTGCCGCCGGACCTGCACAACTCCACCGAACAGCCAGGACACGGGCCTCAGCAGTTGCGCGAGCGGCCCGCGGCGTCCCCAGGCGCGCTGCAGCGCCCCGCTAGCATCCACGTTCAGGGCCTGGAGCCGCCGGCCGGCTTCTGCGCCGCGAAGGTGACCTGGTGCAGTCCCGTGCGGCGCGCCGCCTCCAGCACGGTGATGACCGCCTGGTGCGGCGACGATGCATCGGCGCTGATGATGACCACGCTGTCGGTGCCGGCCCTGGCGGCGTCGGCCAGGGCCGTGGAGACGGCGTCGACATTGCGTGCAGGCAGGGGCTGCCGGTTGATGCTGTAGCTGCCGTCGCTCGCGATCGAGACGATCACTTCGCGTGGGTAATCGCGCTGGGCGTCGGCATTGGCCATCGGCAGCCGAAGTTGCAGTTCGGTGAACTTGCTGTAGGTGGTCGACAGCACCAGGAAGATCAGGACGACCAGCAGCACGTCGATGAACGGGATCAGGTTGATCTCCGGCTCCGGCCTGATTCGGTGGCGAAAATTCATGACGGGATCGTCCTCACTTGCGCAGTGAGAGCAGATGGCGTGCGAATCGCTCCGACGACAGCTCCAGCGTCAGGAGGTAACTGTCGACCTGGCTGCGGAAATAGCGCCAGAAGATCAGGGCCGGGATGGCCACGATCAGTCCGAAAGCCGTGTTGTAGAGCGCGATCGAAATGCCATGCGCCAGTTGTGCCGGGTTGCCGCCGGTGGAGCCGCCCGCCGGCGCCTGGGCGCCGAAGATTTCGATCATGCCGATCACGGTGCCCAGCAGGCCGAGCAGCGGCGCCGCGGACGCGATCGTTCCCAGGGCGCTGAGGTACCTCTCGAGGCGGTGGGCGACGGCGCGCCCGGTCTGTTCCATGGAAGCCCGCAAGTCCACTTCACTGCAACGCGGATCCGCATTCAGGGCGCGAAAGCCGCTGGCCAGGACCTCGCCGAGCGCCGAGTTCTTCTCGAGCTGGTTCACCACTTCGGACGTGGGTACCGTGGAGCGGGAGACCGCCACGGCCTCGTCGAGCAGTTTGCTCGGCGCCACCTTGTCCGGTTTGAGGCTGATCAGGCGCTCGATGATCAGCGCGAGGGCCACGATGGAGCAGGCGATCAGCGGCCAAATAGGCCAACCTGCGGCTTGTATGATCGAAAACAAAGGGTTCTCCCGCGTACCCGACGCTCGGGCCCGGCGATTATCGGACAGGCTCAGCAGCTGTAGGACACCGTGCCGTTCTTGTCGTCCGATTCCCACAATTCTTGTGGATAACTTTGTGCAGAACGCACCCTGCGCAAGCCGGACGCCCATTCCTGGCGGGGCCTGTAACAGAACGATCACATTTTCAGCAGATCTTTCCCGTTCTAAATCAATGACTTGCGCCGAAACATCGACGTTTTCACAGGGTGTTACAGGGTCGCGGCTGGTCCGGCCGTTCTGTGGACTAATGCCCCACCCTGGCTGGCGCCGCCAGCAGGTGGCCTGAGCCGTGGGCGAGCCAGCAAGCCTCGTCGGCAGTCGGCAACCGTGGAGCGTGGGCGCGCTGTGCCGGGCCGTTGCCGATGCCCTGGATGCCCGCTTCAATCCGGTGGCCGTGCGAGGAGAAATCTCCGGCTTCTCGCGTGCTGCGAGCGGCCACTGCTACTTCACGCTCAAGGACCGGCAGGGCCAGGTGCGGTGCGCCATGTTCCGCCGGGCGGCGTCGTTGCTGGACTTCACGCCGCGCGAGGGCGACGAGGTGCAGGTGCAGGGGCGGCTGGACGTGTACGACGCACGTGGCGACCTGCAGTTGATCGTCGAGAGCATGGCGCGGGCCGGGCAGGGGACTCTGTTCGAGCAGTTCCTGCGGCTGAAGGAGCGGTTGCAGGCGGAAGGGCTGTTCGAGAGTTCACGCAAGCGCAACCTGCCGCTGCTGCCTCGGGCCATCGGACTGGTCACCTCGCCCGGAGCCGCCGCGCTGCATGACGTGGCCACCTGCTTGTCCCGCCGCTTGCCGCACATTCCGGTGGTGCTCGCCCCGGCTCCGGTGCAGGGGGCGCAGGCACCGGCGGAGTTGTGCCGGGCGTTGGTGGCTCTCTACGACCGGGCCTTGGCCGGAGAGATCGACGTCATCCTGCTGGTGCGAGGCGGTGGTTCGCTGGAAGACCTGTGGGCCTTCAACGATGAGCAGCTGGCCCGCACCATCGTGCGCAGTCCGGTCCCGGTGATCTGTGGAGTGGGACACGAGACGGACTTCACCATCGCCGACTTCTGCGCGGACCTGAGGGCGCCCACCCCGACCGCCGCGGCCGAACTGGTTGCGGCTTCGCGCGAATCATGGCTGGGCGCGCTGGACGGCTTGCGCGACCGGCTGGAGCAGGCCGCGCAGCGCCAACTGGATACCGCCAGTCAGCGGCTGGATGCCGCGGCCTCGCACCTCGGGCGCCCCTCGGGTCGGATCGGCCTGCAGCAGCTGCGATTGAGCCGGCTGGCCCAACGGCTGCGAAGCGCCACGCAGGCGCGGCTGGCCCAGGCGCGGCAGAGGTTGGAGGGCGTGCAGGCGAGGCGGGTCCAGTCGAGCACGGCGGCGCTCGGTTTGCAGCGGCAGGCGATCGAACGGGCGGAGCTGCGCCTGGCGCTGCTCGATCCGCGGCTGGTGCTGCAGCGCGGGTACGCCATGCTCACGCAGCCGGATGGCACGCTGCTGACCCACGCGGCCCAGGCCAAGCCCGGCCAGGCCCTCACGGCCCAGCTGGCCGATGGCCGCATCGACCTCGAGGTGGCCGCCGAACCGCGCCTGCTCTAACTGCCTAGAATGCCTTTCTCCCAAGAGCAACAACCCCTACGAGGAACCACCATGCAACACACGCTTCCGCCGCTTCCGTACGCCATCGACGCACTGGCCCCGCACTACTCGCAGGAAACGCTCGAGTACCACCATGGCAAGCACCACAAGGCCTACGTGGACAACCTCAACAATCTGCAAAAGGGCACCGAGTTCGAGAACATGACGCTCGAGGAGATCATCAAGAAGTCCTCCGGCGGCATCTACAACAACTCCGCGCAGGTGTGGAACCACACCTTCTTCTGGAACTGCATGAAGCCGAACGGCGGTGGCGAGCCCACCGGCTCCCTGGCCGAGGCGATCAACAAGAAGTGGGGCAACTACGCCGCCTTCCGCGAGGCCTTCGTCAAGTCGGCCGTCGGCAACTTCGGCTCGGGCTGGACCTGGCTGGTGAAGAAGCCGGACGGCAGCGTGGACATCGTGAATACCGGCGCCGCCGGCACCCCCCTGACCACCGAGGATCGTGCGGTGCTCACCGTGGATGTCTGGGAGCACGCCTATTACATCGACTATCGCAACCAGCGCCCGAAGTTCGTTGAGACGTATCTCGACAAGCTGGTCAATTGGGAATTCGCCCAGAAGAACTTCGGCTGATTTGAAGTCGTCGTACCCGCAATGAAAGGGGCCGCAGTTGCGGCCCTTTTCATTGGAGCTATTTGCGGAACACCTCGCCGGCGAGCTTGTCGCCGGCCTTCAGCCCGCGCTTGGCGAACCAGCCCTGGTGCATCTCCAGCACATAGCGCACCGGGCGGGCCGAGCAGTGCGACTGCGTGCTGCGTGGTTGCATGTCGGCCAAGTTGACGATGGTGCCGTCGTCCTCCAGGAATGCGGCGCTGAGTGGCAGCAGGGTGTTCATCATCCAGAAGCACTGGACACTGGGCTGCTCGAAGACGAACAGCATGCCTTCGTGCTGCGGCATCTCCTGGCGCCACATGAGGCCCGTCGCACGCTGGTCGGACGTTCGGGCGACCTGGGCATCGATCTGATGCATGCCGGCGGAGAGCTTGACGCGAGGCAGGTCGGTCTGTGGCTGCTGGGCGGTGGCCACTGGCTGCGCGCAGCCCAGCGTGAAGGCGAGCGCGAGAGCGGGCAGGAGTCGGAAGGCTGTCTTCATGTCACGCATTGTCGGTCGTCTGGGCGCCCCCCTCGGGCCGCGCTGGCGCCAGCGGCACGCGCATGAAAAAGCCCGCGCGTGCGGGCTTTTCCATCTTCAGCGAGATGCTTACTTCTTCATTTCCTTCTTGGCGTCGGCCTTCTTCATTTCCTTCTTGGCCGCAGGCTTGTCATCCTTCTTGGCGGCTGCCGGAGCGGCCGGGGTGGCCGGCGTGGCGGGCGTCGCCGGGGTTGCGGAAGTTGCAAAGGCGCCTACAGCGAAGAAACCAGCGACCAGGGCGGCGAGAAGCTTGTTCATGATGTCTCCTTCAGGTGTCGTTGAATCGATCGGATGGAAACCTTCCGCGAAGCGGCAGGCAACATGGCAACGCATGAGTCATCCACCTGGTTGACATGGCGGGGGACGAGTCGCCCCGTGCACGCCGGTTTCACCCCAAGGGCGGCGTAGGTGCAAGGCTAGAATTTGCGCAGCGCCGACCCCCGGTCCTCGTTTCGCCTCTCCGAAAGCCGCATCCTCCATGTACCAGCACATCAAGGTGCCCACGCAGGGCCAGAAGATCACGGTCAACGCCGACAACTCGCTCACCGTGCCCGACGAGCCGATCATTCCGTACATCGAGGGCGACGGCACGGGAACGGACATCACACCCGTGATGCTCAAGGTGGTCGATGCGGCGGTGGCCAAGGCGTACGGCGGCAAGCGCACGATCCATTGGATGGAGGTCTATGCGGGCGAGAAGTCCACCCGGATCTACGGGCCGGACGTGTGGCTGCCCGAGGAAACACTGCATGCCGTGCGCGACTACGTGGTGTCGATCAAGGGCCCGCTCACCACGCCGGTCGGCGGCGGCATCCGCTCGCTCAACGTGGCGCTGCGCCAGGAGCTCGACCTGTACGTGTGCCTGCGCCCCGTCCAGTACTTTCGTGGCGTGCCTTCGCCCCTGAAGGAGCCCGAGAAGACCAACATGGTCATCTTCCGCGAGAACTCGGAAGACATCTACGCCGGCATCGAGTACGAAGCGCAGTCCGACAAGGCACGCAAGCTCATCAAGTTCCTGATGGACGAGATGGGCGTCAAGAAGATCCGGTTTCCCGACACCTCTGGCATTGGCATCAAGCCGGTCTCAATCGAGGGCACCGAGCGGCTGGTGCGCAAGGCTATCCAATACGCCATCGACAACGGCAAGCCGAGCGTGACCCTGGTCCACAAGGGCAACATCATGAAGTACACCGAGGGGGGCTTTCGCGACTGGGGCTACGCGCTGGCCCAGCGCGAATTCGGTGCCGAATTGATCGACGGCGGCCCCTGGTGCAAGTTCAAGAACCCGAAGACGGGCAAGGACATCGTCATCAAGGACTCGATCGCCGATGCGTTCCTGCAGCAGATCCTGTTGCGCCCGGCCGAGTACAGCGTGATCGCCACGCTGAACCTCAATGGGGACTACATCTCCGACGCCCTGGCGGCCCAGGTGGGGGGTATCGGCATCGCGCCCGGAGCCAATCTCAGCGACACCGTGGCCATGTTCGAGGCCACTCATGGCACGGCGCCAAAATACGCGGGCAAGGACTACGTGAACCCGGGCTCCGAGATCCTGTCGGCCGAGATGATGCTGCGCCACATGTGTTGGACCGAGGCGGCAGACCTGATCATCAGCTCCATGGAGCGCGCCATCCAGAGCAAGAAGGTCACCTACGATTTCGCCCGGCTGATGGATGGCGCCACCCAGGTCAGCTGCTCCGGCTTTGGCCAGGTCATGATCGAGCACATGTGATTGCGACAGCCGGGCCCGGCTCCATCTACGCTGGCCAAGCCGATGAAAAAAGCCGCCTGTGGGCGGCTTTTCCATCTAGCTTGTCACGGTCTGGCCGCCTCGCTCGTTACGACAAACTGTGATGCGTGCTGGTGAGGCGGCCGCTGGAGCGAGGTGTCGTCATCACCGGTGGGCTGCGCCTGGATGTTCCTCGCGAGCTGGCCTTTGGGGCCGTCGGTCACCTCGAACGTGACCCGCGAGCCCTGCTTGAGCGTCTTGAAGCCATCCATGTTGATGGCCGAAAAATGAGCGAACACGTCTGGACCGCCGCCGTCGGGTTCGATGAAACCGAACCCTTTTGCATCGTTGAACCACTTGACCGTTCCGTTTGGCATATCTCTCCTCCTGCTAGCAATTAATGCTTTGGCAGTGTCGAGCATGCAGGTATTCATTGTCAACGATATGAGATACCAAAGTACCCAGGCGTTGGACTCGTCGAACGACATGGCCGAACTCGCTGCCCGCGGGCCACGGCGGCCGCAGGACGACGCCACGTTCGGTCGAGCTTGAAAGCTGGCGGGCGGCCTCCAAGTCAGTGGCCATGGGTGCGTTGCCGATGGGCGTCGATAGAATGGTTTTCATGGCCAGCAAAACACCCATTCCAGCCCCGGTGGCTCCTAAGGTGCGGCCGAAGGATGACGATGGCGGGTCCGTGGTCCTCGAGCGGCGCACCCAGAAAACCAAGCCTCCCCAGATGTACCAGGTCGTCATGCTCAACGACGACTACACGCCGATGGAATTCGTCGTGGTGGTCATCCAGGAGTTTTTCAACAAGGACAGGGAGACCGCCACGCAGATCATGTTGAAGATTCACCTCGACGGCCGCGGCGTTTGCGGGATTTATTCGCGTGATGTCGCGGCCACCAAGGTCGAACAGGTGCAGCAGGCGGCGCGTGAAGCCGGGCATCCCCTTCAATGTGTGAGTGAACCCGTGGAATGAGCCCACGGCGGAACGGATCAGGAATAAAGTGACTCTGAGTCAGACAGGTAGGAAGGCAAAGGAAATCTCATGATTGCCCAGGAATTGGAAGTCAGCCTCCACATGGCGTTTGTGGAGGCACGCCAGCAGCGCCACGAGTTCATTACCGTGGAACACCTGCTGCTCGCCCTGCTGGACAATCCCAGCGCGGCGGAAGTGCTGCGCGCCTGCTCAGCCAATATCGATGACCTGCGCAAGTCGCTGTCCAACTTCATCAAGGACAACACCCCCCAGGTCGCCGGCACCGATGATGTCGACACCCAGCCCACGCTGGGTTTCCAGCGCGTGATCCAGCGCGCCATCATGCATGTGCAATCCACCGGCAATGGCAAGAAGGAAGTCACCGGAGCCAACGTGCTCGTGGCCATCTTCGGCGAGAAGGACTCGCACGCCGTGTACTACCTGCACCAGCAGGGCGTGACCCGGCTCGACGTGGTCAACTTCATCGCCCACGGCATCAAGAAGAGCGATCCGCCCGAGCCCACCAAGGGCGGCGAGCCCACGGGCAGCGAAGGCGAGGAGGGCGGCGAAAAGAGCGAGAAATCCTCTCCGCTCGAGCAGTTCACGCAGAACCTCAACCAGGCCGCCCGTGACGGCAAGATCGATCCGCTGATCGGCCGCGAGTACGAGGTCGAGCGCGTGATCCAGATCCTGTGCCGTCGGCGCAAGAACAACCCGCTGCTGGTGGGCGAGGCCGGCGTCGGCAAGACGGCCATCGCCGAAGGCCTGGCCTGGCGCATCGTGCAAAAGGACGTGCCCGAGATCCTGGCCGACTCCAATGTCTACTCGCTGGACATGGGCGCGCTGCTGGCCGGCACCAAGTACCGCGGTGATTTCGAGCAACGACTGAAGGGGGTGCTCAAGTCGCTCAAGGACAAGCCCAACGCCATCCTCTTCATCGATGAGATCCACACCCTCATTGGCGCGGGCGCGGCCTCGGGCGGCACGCTGGATGCGTCCAACCTGCTCAAGCCGGCGCTCTCGAGCGGCCAGCTGAAGTGCATCGGCGCGACGACTTTCACCGAGTACCGCGGCATCTTCGAGAAGGACGCCGCCTTGTCCCGCCGCTTCCAGAAGGTGGACGTGGTCGAGCCCAGCGTCGAGCAGACGGTGGAGATCCTCAAGGGCCTGAAGTCCCGGTTCGAGGAGCACCACAGCGTCAAGTACGCGGCCAACGCCCTGCAGGCGGCGGCCGAGTTGAGCGCCAAGTACATCAATGACCGGCACCTGCCGGACAAGGCCATCGACGTGATCGACGAGGCCGGTGCCGCCCAGCGCATCCTGCCAGTGAGCAAGCGCAAGAAGACCATTTCCAAGACCGAAGTCGAGGAAATCGTCGCCAAGATCGCGCGCATTCCGCCGGCCAACGTGTCCAACGATGATCGCGGCAAGCTGCAGAACCTGGAGCGCGACCTCAAGAGCGTGGTGTTCGGCCAGGACAAGGCGCTGGAGGTGCTCGCCGGCGCCGTCAAGATGGCGCGCTCCGGACTGGGCAAGGGCGACAAGCCGATCGGCTCTTTCCTGTTCAGCGGCCCCACCGGCGTCGGCAAGACCGAAGCGGCCAAGCAGCTCGCGTTCATCATGGGCATCGAGCTGATCCGCTTCGACATGTCGGAGTACATGGAGCGGCATGCGGTGTCGCGCCTGATCGGTGCGCCTCCGGGCTACGTGGGCTTCGACCAGGGCGGCCTGCTGACCGAGGCGGTCACGAAGAAGCCGCACGCGGTGCTGCTGCTCGACGAGATCGAGAAAGCGCACCCGGACATCTTCAACGTGCTGCTGCAGGTCATGGACCACGGCACCTTGACCGACAACAACGGGCGCAAGGCCGACTTCCGCAACGTCATCATCATCATGACGACGAACGCGGGTGCCGAGACCATGAACAAGTCGACGATCGGCTTCACCAACCCGCGCGAAGCGGGCGACGAGATGGCCGACATCAAGCGCTTGTTCACGCCTGAGTTCCGCAACCGGCTGGACGCCACCGTGAGCTTCAAGCCGCTGGACGAGCAGGTCATCCTGCGGGTCGTGGACAAGTTCCTGCTCGTGCTGGAACAGCAGCTGGCCGAGAAGAAGGTGGAGGTCACCTTCACCGACAAGCTGCGCAAGCACCTGGCCAAGAAGGGCTTCGATCCGCTGATGGGCGCCCGCCCGATGCAGCGCCTGATCCAGGACACGATCCGCCGCGCCCTGGCCGACGAGCTGCTGTTCGGCAAGCTGACCGACGGCGGTCGCCTGACGGTGGATCTCGACGACAAGGACGAGGTCTTGCTGGACATCCAGCCGCTGCCGAAGAAGGAAGGCCGCTCACGGCCCGAGCCGGAGGAAGTGGGCAGCGACGGCCAGTGAGGCCGCTGGCCACCGGATCGAAAAAGCCGCCTCCGGGGCGGCTTTTTCTTGGGTCCCTGGAGCCCCGCCAGCCGGGGTTGCGTCAGTGCTGGAAGCCGGTCTGCTCTGGCCGGCCGGGCAGGTGCAGCGTGCTGCGGTGCGCGGGGGCCTGCGCGACCAGCCGTCCGCGCCGCCACACCTTCAGCCGGTTGGCTCGCAGGCGGATGGCCTCCACCGGGTCGCGGGCCTGCAGCAGCACAAAATCGGCGTGGCAGCCCGGCTCCAGGCCGTAGCGGTCCAGGTGGAGCAGACGGGCGGCGTTCACGGTCACCGCGTCGAAGCAGGCGCGCATGCCTGGCTGGCTGGTCATCTGCGCCACGTGCAGGCCCATGTGGGCCACCTCCAGCATGTCGGCGCTGCCCAGTGCGTACCAGGGATCCATCACGCAGTCGTGGCCAAAGGCCACGGTGAGGCCGGCCGCCAAGAGCTCGGGTACCCGGGTCATGCCGCGCCGCCTGGGATAGCTGTCGTGGCGCCCCTGCAGGGTGATGTTGATCAGGGGATTGGCCACCACGCCGAGACCGGCCTCGACCATGAGCGGGATCAGCTTGGACACGTAGTAGTTGTCCATCGAGTGCATGGACGTGAGGTGCGAGCCCGTCACGCGGCCCTGGAGCCCCAGGCGTTGCGTCTCGAAGGCCAGCGTCTCGACGTGGCGCGAGAGCGGGTCGTCGGTCTCGTCGCAATGCATGTCGACCAGGCGGCCCTCGTCGGCCGCCAGTTCGCAGAGCAGCCGCACGCTCTCGGCGCCCTCGGCCATGGTCCGCTCGAAGTGCGGGATCCCGCCGACCACGTCCACTCCCATGGCCAGCGCGCGCTTCAGGTGTTGCAGGGCGCCGTCGGAACGCAGCACGCCGTCTTGAGGAAACGCGACCAATTGAAGGTCGAGGTACGGTGCCACCTGCCGCTTGACCTCCAGCAAGGCTTGCACGGCCCGCAGGGAGGGGTCGCAGACGTCCACGTGGGTGCGGATGGCGAGCAGGCCACGGGCCACGGCCCAGTCGCAGTAGGCGAGGGCGCGCTCGGCCAGCGATTCGGGCGTGAGCAGCGGCTTGAGCTCGCCCCATAGGGCGATGCCTTCCAGCAGCGTGCCGCTGGCGTTCACGCGTGGCTGCCCGTAGCTGAGCGCCGAGTCCATGTGGAAATGCGTATCGACGAATGGCGGCGTGAGCAGCTGGCCCTGGGCGTCCAGTGTCTGCGCCGAGGGAGCCTGCAATCCCGGCGCCACCTCGACGATGCGACCATCCCGAACGCCCACCGACATGCCGGTGCGGCCGTCGGGCAGCGTGGCATCGGTGATCAGCAGGTCGAGCGCGCTCACTTGGTGCCGAAGATCCGGTCTCCCGCGTCGCCCAGGCCGGGTCGGATGTAGCCGTGCTCGTCGAGCTCGCGGTCGATGGCGGCGGTGTAGATGGGCACGTCGGGGTGTGCGGCCGTCATGGCGGCAACACCTTCCGGGCAGGTCAGCAGGCACACGAACTTGATCGACTTGGGCCGCAGCTCCTTGAGCCGCTCCACGGCGGCGATGGCCGAGTTGCCGGTTGCGAGCATCGGATCGACCACCACCACGTCGCGTTCGTTCATGTCCTGCGGCATCTTGAAGTAGTACTCCACCGCGGTGAGCGTCTTGGGATCGCGGTACAAGCCGATGTGGCCGACCCGCGCGCCCGGCACGACGCTGAGCATGCCGTCGAGGATGCCGGTGCCGGCACGCAGGATGGACACGAACACCAGCTTCTTGCCGTCGATCATGCGGGCCGTCATGGGCTCCAGCGGCGTCTCGATCTGCACCTCCTGCATCGGCACGTCACGGGTGACCTCGTAGGTCATGAGCATGGCCAGCTCGTTGAGCAGGCGCCGGAAGCTGTTGGTGGACGCCTCCTTCTTGCGCATCAGCGTGAGCTTGTGCTGCACCAGGGGGTGATCGACGAGGTGGACCTTGCTCAAGATGGATTCCCTTCTCCGCGCTTTTCGCTCTGTTTTTCAGAAGACCGTGCCGTCGCTGGCGACCCGCAGGGGCGGCAGCCCGCCGCGCAGCCGCTGGGCGAGTTCGCGCCCGGCCTGCCAGGTGCCGCCTTCGAGGACCTTGCCCAGCGGCAGGTGGTCGGCATCGGTGCGCAGCAGGTGGCGCACGCGCTCGGCCAGTTCGTCGAGCAGCGACACGGTGAGCGCGCGCCACTCGACGATGATCTCGTCGCCCGGCTGCCAGACGTTCTGCGCCGCCTGCGGATCGCGCAGCCGCAACACCCCGCTGTCCAGCAGCAGCCCGCCGTTGCGGTACTCGGGCAATGCCGTGAGGCCGTTCACGCCGCGCACCTGCACGCCGTTCCAGGCGAATGGCTCGAGCATGGAATAGGTCAGCCACTGCGTGAGCTTGTGGAACGGCACCCAGCCGTCCGACAGGCCTTCGGCGTGAACCGCCGGATGGCGCCAGCAGTCGCCCAGCGGCACGCCGCCGATCTGGTTGTCCGCCGGCCAGATGCCCGACAGCGACAGCAGCAGCTGCGACAGGATGTCGTGGGCATCGACATCCGCCGTGTGCGGCAGGTCCGGCCCCAGTGGGCTGATGATCATGTCGAACATCGAGCCCGGTCGGCCCGATTCGCCGAAGACCTCGGGTTGTTCCGAGAGGATCTCGCCCAGCCGCCGCAGCAGGATGGCCCGGTTCTCGAGGCCCACCAGCGGGTTGGACGGGCCGACCTGGAAGGCTTGTGCCAGATGGTCGGTCAACAAGGCACGCAGACCCCGTGCATCGGCCTGGTACGGATGCCGCGGATCACTGGAGAACAGCCCCGCGGTGAAGGCATGGAAGCTGGCCACGGCCAGGCCCTCCGAGCGGGTGTAGGTCTGACCGGTGGCCGGTTCCACGTACTTCCAGTCGGGGCCGGCGCCGGCGTCCAGCAGCACGCTCACGGTGACCAGGTCGATCATGCTGTGCGCACGCTCTGGTGGCTGCATGTGGCGCAGCAGCCGATCGAGCTGCAGCTTGCGGTCGACGCCGCCGGCCTCGAAATGCCTCCAGCGGCTGTGCAGCGGAATGTGCAGGTTCGAGAAGCGCCGGCGCGTGGTGTCGACCACCAGCCCCGCCGCATCATCCAACGCGCCGTCATTCACCTCGAACCAGCCCTGGCCGGCCCGCGCGCGCGCCAGGAGCTGCCCGCAGCGCTGGCGCACGGCGTGGGTGGTGCGCAGCTCGGCCGCCGCGGATTCGCCGTTGGCACGGGCGTGGACGAAGACCTCGCTCATTCGAGCCCCCGGCCGCGCGTCTGCTTGAGGCCCTGCTCGTCGGGCACGACCCCGGGCGTGAAGTAGCCCGCGGCCATCTTGGCCATCATCTCCACCTGCGCATCGGCCGGGATCAACTCGGGCGGGATGTTCACTCGCTCGCCAACCTCGATGCCGGACTGGGTGATCGCGTCGTACTTCATGTTGCTCATGGAGACCAAGCGGTGGATCCTGCGGATGCCCAGCCAATGCAGCACGTCGGGCATCAGCTCCTGGAAGCGCATGTCCTGCACGCCGGCCACGCACTCGGTGCGGGCGAAGTACTGGTCGGCGGTGTCGCCGCCCACCTGCCGCTTGCGCGCGTTGTAGACCAGGAACTTGGTCACCTCGCCGAGCGCCCGGCCTTCCTTGCGCGAGTACGAGATCAGCCCCACGCCGCCGCGTCCGCCAGCCGAGGCCGGCTGCGCGCCGCGGATGCATTCCTCGATGGCGTGCGTGAGGTAGGGGCGGCAGGTACAGATGTCGGAGCCGAAGACGTCGGAGCCATTGCACTCGTCGTGCACTCGCGCGGTGAGCTCGACCGCCGGGTCGGCCAGGTCGCGCGCGTCGCCGAAGATGTAGAGCGTTTGTCCGCCGATCGGGGGCAGGAACACCCCGAGGTCGCTGCGCGTGACCAGTTCGGGGTACATGCCGCCGGTTTCCTCGAACAGCACCCGCCGCAGGTCGGCCTCGGAGCAGCCGAAGCGGCGCGCCACGCCCGGCAGCCACCAGACCGGCTCGATGGCCGCCTTGGTCACCAGCGCGGCGCCGCCTTCGGTCAGGAGCTGCCCGTCGGGTTTGAGGCGGCCCTTCTGCACGGCCTCGATCACTTCCGGCAGGATCACGTGCGCCTTGGTCACGGCGATGGTCGGGCGGATGTCGTAGCCCGCGGCGATCTCGCTGGCGAAGGCGCTGGCCACGGTCGCGCCCCAGGGGTCGAGACTCACGATGCGTTCCGGATCGCCCCACTGCGGATACGGGCCGATCTCATCGGTGGGGGACGTGTTGGTCAGGTCCGCGCGGTGGTCCCTTGCCAGCGCGCCGGCGGCCACGGCCAGCGCGCGGTACACGCTGTAGGAGCCGCTGTGGGTGCCGATGACGTTGCGGTGGCCGCGCTGCATGGTCGTGCCCACCACAGGCCCGCGTTCGGCCGGAGTGGCGGCACCCCAGCGGATGGGCAGGGCGCCGGTACCGCCAGCATGCGAGGTCAGTCGGATGTGGCGCGGGGCGCCGGGTTCAGGGGGCATGGGTTGCTACGGGGGCTAGGTGCTGGGGCTCGGGGGCTAGGGAAACGGTCCCCGGAAAATCAATCTACCGCAGGTGCTGCACCGATGGGGTAGGGGTTTATCGCCGCTTCTTCGCGCCCAGGATGCCGCCGAGCGCGCCGCGGATGATCTCGCGGCCCAGGCTGCTGCCGATGGTGCGAACGGCCGACCTGGCCATCATCTCGACCAGCCCCTCGCGGCGCCCCCCGCGCGGCCCGGTCGATCCCATCAGGATGTCGGCCAGCCCGCCGCCGCTGCCGGCGGCCGCGTCGGACGCGGGGGCTTGCGCGGCGGTGGCGGCGGTACGCGCGGCCAGCATCTCGTGCGCCGACTCGCGGTCCTGCGCCTTCTCGTACACGCCGGCCACCAGCGAGGAGGCGATCAATGCCTGCCGCTGCTGCGGCGTGATGGGGCCGATCTGGCTGCCCGGCGGCAGCACGTAGGCCCGCTCCGTTTCGCTGGGCCGTCCCTTGGCGTCGAGGAAGCTCACCAGGGCCTCGCCCACCGCCAGCTCGGTAATGGCGGCCTCGATGTCGAGCCCCTTCTTGGGCCGCATGGTCTCGGCCGTGGCCTTGACCGCCTTCTGGTCGCGTGGGGTGAAGGCCCGCAGCGCATGCTGCACCCGGTTGCCCAGCTGGGCCAGCACCGAGTCGGGAATGTCCATCGGGTTCTGTGTGACGAAGTACACCCCCACGCCCTTGGACCTCACCAGCCGCACCACCAGTTCGATGCGTTCGACCAGCGCCTTGGGCGCTTCGTTGAAGAGCAGGTGGGCTTCATCGAAGAAGAACACCAGCTTGGGTTTGTCCAGGTCGCCCACTTCCGGCAACTGCTCGAAGAGTTCGGACAGCATCCACAGCAGGAAGGTGGCGTACAGGCGCGGCGAATTCAGCAGCTTGTCGGCCGCCAGGATGTTCACCACCCCGTGTCCCTGCGGGTCGGTCTGCATGAAGTCGGCGATGTCCAGCATGGGCTCGCCGAAGAACTTGTCGCCGCCCTGCGATTCGATCTGCAGCAGCCCGCGCTGGATGGCGCCCACGCTGGCGGCGCTGATGTTGCCGAACTCGGTGGTGAACTGCCTGGCGTTGTCGCCGACGTACTGCAGCATGCTGCGCAGGTCCTTCAGGTCCAGCAGCAGCAGCCCTTGCGCATCGGCGATGCGAAAGACGATCTGCAGCACGCCGGCCTGCGTCTCGTTGAGGTTGAGCATGCGGCCCAGCAGCAGCGGCCCCATGTCGGAGACGGTGGCCCGCACCGGATGGCCGGACTCGCCGAACACGTCCCACAGCGTGGCGGGGCAGGCGAGGGCCTCGGGCGTCGGCAGGTGGCGCTCCTGCAGCACCGCCGCCAGCTTGGGCGACAGCTGCCCGGCCTGGCTGATGCCGGTGAGGTCGCCCTTCACGTCGGCCATGAACACCGGCACCCCGATGCGGCTGAATTGCTCGGCCAGCGTCTGCAGGGTCACCGTCTTGCCGGTGCCGGTCGCGCCCGTGATCAAGCCGTGCCGATTGGCCAGGGCGGGCAGCAGGTGGCATTCGGCTTGGCTGTTTCGAGCGATGAGCAGGGCTTGGGCCATGGTGCGAAAAGTAGAATGACGGCTTTCGCGGCAAGCGTACCGCACACCACACCAATAAGGACGAACCTGTGGCTGGACACAGTAAATGGGCCAACATTCAGCACCGCAAGGGGCGCCAGGACGAAAAGCGCGGCCGGGTCTGGACCCGGGTCATCCGCGAAATCATGGTGGCGGCCCGCCAGGGCGGCGGTGACCTGAACGCCAATCCGCGCCTGCGGCTGGCGGTGGACAAGGCCAAGGCGGCCAACATGCCGGCCGACACCATCAAGCGCAACATCGACAAGGCCACGGGCAACCTCGAGGGAGTCAACTACGAGGAGATCCGCTACGAGGGCTACGGCATCGGCGGCGCGGCCATCATCGTGGACACCATGACCGACAACAAGGTCCGCACGGTGGCCGAGGTCCGCCACGTGTTCAGCAAGTACGGCGGCAACATGGGCACCGAAGGCTCGGTCGCCTTCCAGTTCAAGCACGTCGGCCAGCTCATCCTCGCCCCCGGTGCGAGCGAGGACAAGGTCATGGAAGTGGCCCTCGAGGCCGGGGCCGATGACGTGGTGGTGGGCGAGGACGGCTCGATCGAGGTGCTCACCGCGCCGGCCCAGTTCGAGTCGGTGAAGAACGCCCTCGAGGCCGCCGGCCTGCCGCCGGAGATGGCCGAGGTGACCATGCGGCCCGAGAACACCATCGAAGTCACCGGCGAGGACGCCCAGCGCATGCAGAAGCTGCTGGACGCCCTGGAAGACCTCGATGACGTGCAGGACGTCTTCCATAACGCGGAGATCGCGGAGTGAGCGGCATCGCGCGCCACGTCCAGGAATCCCAAGGGGCCATCGCTTGAAAGTTCTCGTCATCGGCAGCGGCGGCCGCGAACACGCCCTGGCCTGGAAGCTCTCCCAGTGCGCGCGGGTGTCGTCCGTCCATGTCGCGCCCGGCAACGGCGGCACGGCGCTCGACTCCCGCCTGAGCAACCTGCCCATCACCGACATCGGCGCGCTGCGGCAATGGGCCATCGACCAGAAAGTGGCGCTGACCGTGGTCGGCCCCGAGGCCCCGCTGGCGGCCGGCGTCGTCGACGCCTTCCGTGACGCGGGCCTGCGCATCTTCGGCCCCACCCAGGCCGCCGCCCAGCTCGAAAGCTCCAAGGCCTTCTCCAAGGCCTTCATGAAGCGGCACGGTATCCCCACCGCCGAGTACGAGACCTTCTCCGACCCGTCCGAGGCACACGCCTATGTCGACAAGCGCGGCGCGCCCATCGTGGTCAAGGCCGACGGCCTGGCCGCGGGCAAAGGCGTGGTCGTGGCCATGACCGCCGCCGAGGCGCACGAGGCCATCGACTTCATGCTGCTGGAAGACAAGCTGGGCGTGAGCCACAACGCCGGCGGCGCCCGGGTGGTGATCGAGGAGTACCTGCAAGGCGAGGAAGCCAGCTTCATCGTGCTGTGCGACGGCCGCCATGTGGCTGCCCTGGCCACCAGCCAGGACCACAAGCGCCTGCAGGACAACGACCAGGGCCCCAACACCGGCGGCATGGGCGCTTACTCGCCGGCGCCGGTGGTCACGCCCACGGTGCACGCCCGCGTCATGCGCGAGGTGATCCTGCCCACCGTGCGCGGCATGGAAAAGGACGGCACTCCCTACACCGGCTTCCTGTACGCCGGCCTCATGATCGACGGCGCCGGCCGGGTCAAGACGCTGGAGTTCAACTGCCGCATGGGCGACCCCGAGACCCAGCCCATCCTCATGCGGCTGAAGTCCGACCTGTTCGAACTGCTGATGGCGGCCACCTCCGGCGGGCTCGACCAGGTCGAGCTCGAATGGGACCGCCGCACCGCGCTCGGCGTGGTGATGGCCTCTGCCGGTTACCCGCTCGACCCCCGCAAGGGCGATCGCATCGGCGGCCTGCCGCCCGAGGCGCCGGACGCGATGGTCTTCCACGCCGGCACGGCGCTGTCGGGCACCGACCTGGTGACCTCCGGCGGCCGGGTGCTGTGCGTCACCGCCCTGGCCGACAACGTGCGCCTGGCCCAGCAGCGCGCGTACGAACTGGTGCACGGCATCCACTTCGCCGGTGCCCAATGGCGCCGCGACATCGGCCACCGCGCCGCGAAAACGTGACGAGCATGGTTCCAGTCGCCGACGTGCGCACCTGGCTGCTCGGGCTGCAGCAGCGCATCACCGATGCCTGTGCCGCCGTCGATGGCGGCAGATCCTTCCAGGCCGACGCCTGGCACAAGCCGCCCGGCGAACGGCTGCAGGGCGACGGCATCACGCGCATCCTCGAAGGTGGCGACGTCTTCGAGCGCGCCGGCTGCGGCTTCTCGCAGGTGCGCGGGCCGGCCCTGCCGCCCTCGGCCACGCAGCACCGGCCCGAGCTCGCGGGTGCGCCCTTCGAGGCCATGGGCGTGTCGCTGGTCTTCCACCCCCGCAATCCCTATGTGCCCACCGTGCACATGAACGTGCGCATGATCGCCGCCATGCCCGCCTCGGGTGAGGCGGTGTGCTGGTTCGGCGGCGGCATGGACCTCACGCCCTACTACGGCTTCGAGGAAGACGCCCGGCACTTCCACGCCACCTGCAAGCAGGCGCTGGCCGGCTTCGGCGACGACAAGTACCCGCGCTTCAAGGCCTGGTGCGACGAGTATTTCTGCCTGCGCCATCGAGGCGAGCAGCGCGGCATCGGTGGCATCTTCTTCGACGACTTCGCCGAGCTCGGTCCCGAACGCAGCTTCGCCATGCTGCAGTCCGTGGGCGAGGCTTTCCTGCCGGCCTACCTGCCCATCCTCGAGCGGCGCCGCCAGTTGCCCTGGGGCGAGCGCGAGCGCGAGTTCCAGCTGATGCGGCGCGGCCGCTACGTCGAGTTCAACCTCGTCTGGGACCGCGGCACGCACTTCGGCCTGCAGTCGGGCGGACGCACCGAATCCATCCTCATGTCCATGCCGCCCCTGGCGAGCTGGGCGTACCGCCGCGAGCCCGAACCCGGTTCGCCCGAAGACGAGCTGGTGCGCCGCTTCCTCGTTCCCAGGGAGTGGGTTTGAGCGGCGCCGCGCGTTTGGCGCGCCGCCGGATCGGGATGTTCGGCGGCGCCTTCGATCCGCCGCACTGCGCGCACGTCGCCCTGGCCCGTGCCGCCGTCGAACAACTCGGCCTGGTCGAGTTGCGCGTGTTCCCCACCGGCCAGGCCTGGCACAAGGCGCGCGCGCTGTCGGACAACGCGCACCGGCTGGCCATGTCCGCTCTGGCCTTCGCCGCCGTGCCCCGTGCCGTGGTCGACGGCCGGGAGCTGCGGCGCAGCGGACCCACCTACACCGTGGACACGCTGCGCGAACTGCGCCAGGAGTACCCCGATGCCGAGCTCGTGCTGGTCATCGGGGCCGACCAGGCCGAAGCCCTGCACGGATGGCGCGAGAGCGCCGAGATTCCGCGGCTGGCGACCATCGCCATCGCCGAGCGGGCGCGTCCCGCGCAGGCGCCCATTCCCTTCGACGCCAGCCACGTACCCGGCGGTCACTGGGAGGCGGTCGAACTGCCCCCCATGCCCGTCAGCGCCACCGAAGTACGCCGCCGGGTGGCCGCGGCAGAGGATATCGCCCACCTCGTTCCCGACGGCGTGGCGCGCTATATTGAACAACACCATCTTTACCTGCCCACCTGATGAGCCAAGAAACCGCCGCCAAAAAAGACACCCAACGCCTGCAGCGTGCCATCGTCGAGGGCTTGGAGGACGTCAAGGCGCAGGACATCCAGGTCTTCAACACCGAGCATCTGTCGCCCCTGTTCGAGCGGGTGATCGTCGCCTCGGGCACCTCCAACCGCCAGACCAAGGCGCTTGCCGCCAGCGTTCGCGACGCCGTCCGTGAGGCCGGCTTCAACAAGCCCCGGATCGAGGGCGAGGAAAACGGCGAGTGGATCATCGTGGACTGCGGCGCCGCCGTGGCGCACATCATGCAGCCGGCCATCCGCAACTACTACCACCTCGAAGAGATCTGGGGTGAGAAGCCCGTGCGGCTGAAGCTCGGCGCGCCCAAGCCGGTCGCGTCGGGCCCTGCCAAGGCACCCGCCAAGGCTGCCGCCGGGAAGGCCGCGGGTGACAGCCCATCGCTGCGCCGCAGCAGCGCCGCCAAGAAGGCGGCCAAGGCCGCCGATGCGCAAGCGAAGGCCGCCAAGCAGGGGCCGGCCGCGAAGAAGTCCGCGCCTGCGAAGAAGGCCAGCGCGGCAAAGAAGGCTTCGCCTGCGAAGAAGGCGGCTGCTGCGAAGGCGCCGGCCAAGGCGCCCGCGAAAACGGCAGGCAAGTCTGCCGCCGCCAAGGCCCCGGCCAAGAAGGCGCCAGCCCGCAAGACGCCCGCGCGCGCATGAGGCTGTGCGTGGTGGCGGTGGGCCTGCGGGTACCCGACTGGGCGCAGACCGCGTGGGACGACTACGCCAAGCGCTTCCCGCCCGAACTCAAGCTGGAGCTGCGCCCGGTGAAGACCGAGCCGCGCGCCTCGCGCACCGGGCAAGCCGCCATGGCCGCCGAGCGTGAGCGCATCCAGGCCCAGGTTCCCAAGGGCGCGCGCATCGTCGCGCTCGACGAGCGCGGCACGGCCGTCACCACCCAGGCGCTGGCCGCCAAGCTCACCGACTGGCAGCTGGCCGGCGACGATGTGGCGCTGGTGATCGGCGGCCCCGACGGACTCGACCCGGCGTTTCGCGAGCAGGCGCACGAGCGGCTGCGCCTGTCCGACCTCACCTTGCCGCATGCCATGGTGCGCGTGCTGCTGGTCGAGCAGCTGTATCGGGCCTGGTCGATCAACGCCGGCCACCCCTATCACCGCGAATGAGCGTGTCGGCACCCCGTTTCATCTATCTCGCCTCGCAGAGTCCGCGCCGCCGCCAATTGCTCGAGCAAGTGGGGGTGCCGCACGAACTGCTGCTGGCCGATCCAGGCGAGGACACCGAATCGATCGAGGCCGTGGCGCCGGGTGAAGATCCGACGGCCTACGTGTGCCGCGTGACCGGGCTCAAGCTGCAGGCCGCGCTCGCGCGCCTGCGCGCCCGCGACCTGCCGCCGGCGCCGGTCTTGTGCTCGGACACCACCGTGGCCCTTGGCCAGCGCATCTTCGGCAAGCCGGCCGACGCGCAGGAGGCGGTGTCCATGCTGCGCGAGTTGGCCGGGGCCACCCACCGTGTGCTCACGGCCATCGCCATCGCGCACGACGGGCGCCAGCACCAGGCCGTGAGCGAATCCCGGGTCACCTTCGAGCCGCTCACCACGGCGCAGATCGAGCGCTATGTCGCCAGCGGCGAGCCGCTGGGCAAGGCCGGCGCCTACGCCATCCAGGGTCGCATGGCGCTGCACGTGTCCCACATCAGCGGCAGCTACTCGGGAATCATGGGCCTGCCGCTGTTCGAGACCGGGCAGCTGCTGCGCGCCGTGGGCTGGCCGTGCTGAGCGGCCCCGCGCACACCCTCGCGCCCGAGCGGCGGGGCCGGGGTTCTGACGTACATTGCAAGTCCGGACGGAACCCATGGGCGCGCAGCAGGACATCCTGATCAACTGGTCCCCGCAAGAGACGCGGGTCGCCATCGTCGAAAACGGCGCGGTGCAGGAGCTGCACGTGGAGCGCACGCTCGAGCGGGGCCTGGTCGGCAACATCTACCTGGGCAAGGTGGCTCGCGTGCTGCCGGGGATGCAGTCGGCCTTCATCGACATCGGGCTCGAGCGCGCGGCCTTCCTCCACGTGGCCGATGTCTGGCAGCGCCCCCCCGAGGGTGAGCCGCCGGGGCGCCCCGGCCAGCCCGTCGTCCCCATCGAGCGGCAGGTCTTCGAGGGCCAGGCCTTGATGGTGCAGGTGATCAAGGATCCCATCGGCACCAAGGGCGCGCGGCTGTCCACGCAGGTGAGCATCGCCGGGCGCCTGCTGGTTTTCCTGCCGCAGGACGATCACGTGGGCGTGTCGCAGAAGATTCCCGCGGCCCAGCGCGATGCCTTGCGCAATCGGCTGCAGGCGTTGGTGGGGCCTGGCGGTGGCGGGTTCATCCTGCGCACCAACGGCGAGGACGCCACCGATGCCGAGCTGGCTGACGACATCGCCTACCTGCGCAAGACCTGGGCTCGGATCCGCGAGGCCGCCGTCACCCTGCCGCCCGGTTCCCTGCTGCACCAGGACCTGAGCCTGCTGCAGCGGGTGCTGCGCGACCTGGTCGGCGAGGAGACGCAGACCATCCGCATCGACTCGCGCGAGCAGTTCGGGCTGCTGCAGGCCTTCGGCGAGGAGTTCATGCCGCAGGCCTTGTCGAGGCTGGCCCTGTACAAGGGCGAGCGGCCGATCTTCGACCTGTACTCCATCGACGACGAGATCACCCGCGCGCTCGGCCGGCGGGTGGACCTGAAATCGGGCGGCTACCTCATCGTCGACCAGACCGAGGCCCTGACCACGGTGGACGTGAACACCGGCGGCTTCGTGGGCGCACGCAACTTCGACGAAACCATTTTCAAGACCAACCTCGAAGCCGCCCAAGCCATCGCGCGGCAGCTGCGCCTGCGCAACCTCGGCGGCATCGTCATCGTCGACTTCATCGACATGAGTCGCACCGAGCACCGCGACGCGGTGCTGGCCGAGTTGCGCAAGCAGCTGGCGCGAGACAGGGTCAAGACCATGTGCGGCGGCTTCTCGCAGCTGGGGCTGGTGGAGATGACCCGCAAGCGCACGCGTGAATCGTTGGCGCACATGCTGTGCCAGCCCTGCCCCAGCTGCCAGGGCTCGGGCCAGGTGCGCACCGCCCGCACGGTCTGCTACGACATCCTGCGCGAGATCCTGCGCGAGGCGCGGCAGTTCAATCCGCGCGAGTACCGGGTGGTCGCGTCGCCGCGGGTGGTCGAACTGTTCCTCGACGAGGAGAGCCAGCACCTGGCGGGCCTGTCCGACTTCATCGGCAAGCCGATCTCGCTGCAAAGCGACAACGCCATGGGGCCGGAGCAGTACGACATCGTGCTGCTTTAGCGGTTCAACGTCCGGAACCCGGAACGTCCTTCACGAGGGAGGTGGGTCAGCCATCTCGCAACACGCTGAACTCGCGGAACAGCCTTGCTGGCAAGGACGTCCCGATCCGCCAGGTGATGCTCATCGGGCGATTCCCTTCCGAACTCTCCAGGCAGACGGGTCCGCAAGCCCGGTACGGTTCGGCCTTGCGGCCCCGCACGAACAGCTGGAACTGCCAGCCGTTCCAGCTGCTATCCAGGTAGCGTCGACCACCCGGCGTGTCGGGCCCGGCGCTGTTTTGCGATTGCCAGTGGAAGCGTTCCGCGCTGATCGCGTAGTCCCGGTAGGCGATGCGGTCGTGGTAGCCCTCGCTCTTGTCCAGGGTCACGAAGAGCAGTTCGGTCTTGCGCTGCGGCAGCGCCAGCACGCCGGCCTGGAAGGGGGTTCGGCGCTCTGCGGTGAGCCAGCCGACCGCCGTGAGAATTTCGCGGATGCCGTAGCGTGCGTGCAGGACCAGCGGCGTGTCTTCCAGGCCAGGCAGCGGCGTGGCGGGCAGCTGGCTGGATGCTTCGAGCCAGCTGCCTAGTTCGGCCAGATCTTCGACCACGGGAAAACTCGCGGCCAGGCGCTGCAGGAATGCCGCGGCTTCTCCCTTCTGCTCATGCCTGCCATCAATCTGGTAGGCCAGCATCTGCAGCAAGGCGCGGTCGCTTTCAGTGGTGTCTCCGCCGGCGTTCAACATCGCAGGCAAGCGGCGCAGCAGGGCCAGCCGGGCAGGATCATCCACATGCAACAGATCCGCCGCGCGGCGGCTGAAATACGCCTCTTCCAGGCCTGGTTCGCAGGCCAACAGCCCTGCGTCACGCTTCAGTGTCGTCCAGCCGCTGCGGGTGCCACCGGTGCCGGCTCGGTAGACGTCATCCAGCTCGATGGCCTGGTCCCGCAGAAAGTCGGCCAGGCACACCGCGGGGCGGCCGCGCAGGGTCGCGTAGCTCTGTAGTTCCGTCCTCAGTCGCCGCCAGCTCTGTTGCGTGAGTGTGCGCAGGCCGCCCAGCACCTGCTCCCGCGTCTGCTTTTGCAGGTGGATATGGCAACCGGGAGGCAGGCTGCCGAAGCCGTGCTCCACCGCATCGATCAACTCGCGACGGGTGAGACCGGTGATGGTGGACAGCAGGCGATCGAAGCGGAAATCGGCACGATGCTGGCCCACGAAGTCCAGGACCAGGCAGCTTTCCTTCTTCGGCGCCAGGCGCAGGCCGCGGCCGAGCTGCTGCTGGAACAGGACCGGGCTCTGCGTCGGGCGCAGCAGCAACAGGGTGTCCACCATGGGGAGGTCCACGCCCTCGTTGTAGAGGTCCACGGTGACCAGCGCGCAAAGCTCACCGTTGGCCAGGCGTTGCGGCGCGCGCCGGCGCTCGTCCGGCGGGGTGCTTCCCACGATGCATGCCGAAGGCAGGCCGGCGCGATTGAGCCAGCCCGTCATGAACTCGGCATGCGCCACGGACACGCAGAAGACCAGGGCCTTGGACTGCCCAGGCTGGGAGGCAAGGCGCATCCACTCCTTGACCACCAGCTTTGCGCGGACGTCGTTGGCGGTGACGAGTTTGTCGATCGCCTCGCGCTCGCCGGGTTGGTCCCAAGGCACCGACGAGAAGTCAGTTTCGTCGTCGCAGGCGTAGTACTCGAAGGGTGACAGCAGCTGCAGGTCCAGCGCGTGCCACAGGCGCATCTCGACGGCGGGACTGCCATCGGGGCGATGGTCGAAGTAGGGGGACAGCGGCTTGCCGTCGCTGCGCTCGGGCGTGGCCGTCAGGCCGAGCAGGATGCCGGGCTCGACGGCGCGCGCGAACGTATCGAAACGGTCGGCAGCCAGGCGGTGGCACTCGTCGACCACCACGGTGTGCCAATGCGCGGCACCCAAGGCGGCCACGAGATCACGGCTGGTGACGCTGTCGATCGTGGCGAACAAGTGGTCCTGCTGTTCGGGCTCGTGCGTGCCGGTGAGCAGGTCGCCGAAATCCGGGTCGCGCAGCACTTCCCGGTAGGTGCGCAACGCCTGGCGCAGGATTTCTTCTCGGTGTGCGACGAACAGCAGCCGTGGCCGGCCGCCGATCTGTCCGCAGGAAGCCCGATAGTCGAACGCCGCCACCACGGTCTTGCCGGTCCCGGTGGCAGCAACCAGCAGGTTGCGGTGACGGCCGTGCGCACGTTCGGTCGCCAGTTGTTCCAGCATGTCCTTCTGATAGGTCTTCGGCTGCAGGTCGAAGAAGCCCGACGCGATGAAGGCGCCATGCCCCGGGGCCCCGCCCGATTCACGCTGGATGGCTGCGGTGAGGGCCTGCCGGTGCGCGGCATCGTCGGGGTCGTAGCGCTGGAACTCGTTGTCAGCCCAAAGCGTTTCGAAGTGCGCCTCGGCACGCGTGAAGAGGGCCGCCTGGCCGCGCTGCGTGAGCTTCACCGTCCACTCCAGGCCCCCGGTCAGCGCCGCCCCCGTGAAGTTGGCACTACCGATGTAGGCCGAGCCGAAGCCGGTGTCGCGGTGGAACATCCAGGCTTTCGCGTGCAGGCGCGTACGGCGGCCATCCAGCGACACGCGCACCTCGCATCCCGGCAGGCGCGCCAGCTCGTCCAGCGCCCGGGCCTCGGTCGCACCGGTGTACGTGGTCGTGAGAATGCGGATGCGCAGGTCATGCAGGCCCACCTGGCCGCCCTGGGCAGTGACCTGCTGGAGCACGTCCTGCAGCTTGCGCACACCCGAGACGGTGATGAAGCTGACCAGGATGTCCACGCGCTCACTCGAGGCCAGTTCGCGGCGGATCTCCTGCAGCAAGGACGGCGACCCTTTGCCGGCGGTGAAAAGCCAAGGGCTGGCCAGGCCGAGCTGTGGCGGCGTTGGGCTGACCGGGGTGCGGTGTACGGCGCGCAGCAGGCGTGCGGGCGGTACAAGCAGGTCGATATGAGAGGCGGCCGCGTTGTTGCCGGAAGCGGACAGGAGCCGCTGTCGCAGCCACACCAGCAGCTCGTTCACCAGCGCCAGTTGCCGCTGGGCCGCTTCGGCACCTTCACCAGGCAGGTCGTCGAGCAATGCGGCGATCTGCCTGACCAGGCTGTCCGCCAGGATCTCCGCCGCACCGGCCGCCAGCGGCTGAACGAGGTGCCGCGCGGCGGCGTCACCGGCGAGCAGGCGCTCCAGGCTCTCGGAGAGCGGCAGGTCATACAGGCCCGACGGCAGGGAAGGCAGCGTCATCGTTCGGCGCTCCTCGCGTGGCGCTGCTCTAGAAAACGTCGCGGTCCAGCACCCGCGCGTACAGCCCCAGGTGACGCCGCGCGCATGCCACCGAGCTGAAGTGTTCCATCGCCCAGTCGCGACAGTCGCCCGGGCGGCACTGCCGGACCCGCTCGAGGGCCGCCGGAAAATCCTCATCGCGCTCGAAGGTCGCGCCCACGCCCTCGGGCACCAGTTCGGGCACCGATCCGCGGGGCGTGGCGATCACCGGGGTGCCGCTGATCAGGGCCTCGACCAGCACCAGGCCGAAGGGCTCGTCCCAGGCGATGGGAAAGAGCAGGGCGCTGGCTTCGGCCAGCATGCGGGCCTTGCGCGCACCGCCCACTTCGCCGGCGAAGCGGATCGACGGATGCAGGCTGTCCCACAGGCCACCGGTCTTGAGCAGGTCCAGCCGGTAGCCGCCGGCCACGGTGAGCTTCAGGTGGTTGGCCCGCGCCAGCCGAAGCGCGCGCGCCGCACCCTTGACGCGGCGGCGCACCTTGGAGAAGAACAGCAGGTGGTCCTGCTTGTCGGCGCGAAACTCGAACTCGCTCGGATCGACGCCGTTGTAGACGTACACGGGCAGGCGATGCCGGCGCGCGTGGTCGGCGCTGATGCCGATGGTGCGTGCCGGCAGGCGCTCGCCGGGGGCCGCGTTGCCGTGTAGCGTGAAGAGCCACGGGCGGGGGAAATCGTCGGGCGGAGGCCAGGCGTGGAAGTGGTAGATGTCCGCATCGGCGGGCAGCCGCTCGAGGGCCTGTGCGGCGCTGTCGGCGGGGATGAAGCGCACACCTGCCAGCCGGCTGCCCGACCGCGCAACCAGCGTCACCTCGTGCCCGGCCCGCAGGTACTCCTGCGCCAGCCACTGCACGATCCGTTCCGTGCCGCCGTAGAGGCGAACCGGGAGGCGGGCATTGGAAATCAGGCAGATGCGCATGGGCCGGCCGCAGGTCACCGCACCAGCCGGTAGTGCTTGTGGCTCAGGTCCCAGCCGAAGCTGCGCTCCAGCAGCATCGAGAGCCGGTGCTTGCGCTCGCGCCGCGTCAGGACGTGGTCGGGGTCCAAAGCGAATTCATGCTCGGCCTCGCGGGCGAGCCACTCCTGGATGACCGCCGGGTGCGTGCCGTCGAAAGGGCTCAGCGCGCGCGGGTCGATGCGACCGTAGGCACTCCGGGGGGCGGCCTTGCCCCAGTAGCGGCTGGTCTGCTCCAGCTTCTCCTGCATGTAGGCCTGCCGGCGCACATGACCGTAGTGGTAGATGTGCGCATCCGCCAGCGCGGCCCGGGGATAGGTGGGGCTGCGGTGGCGGTGGGTCACCAGCCAGTACTGCCCGTCGGGCGCGTAGCTTCGAATGGTGTTGCGGATCAGGCGGCACTCGCGTCGGTACCACGCCGGGCTGGTGGCCAGTTGCGAGGGCACGCCATAGAAATGGTAGTAGTCGAACACCAGCGCCTCGATCCGCGGGTCGCCATGGTGCCGGTCCACGCTGGCGCGGATGCGGCCGAGCTCGGCCTCGTGCACCAGTTCGTCGCCTTCGAGGTAGAACGCCCAGTCGCCGGTGCAGGCGTACTGCGCGATCATCTTCTGCTGCGCATAGACGAAGCCGCGATCGGCCATGCGTTCGTTCCACACGGTTTCGATGATGCGCAGCTTCGGGTCGCCAATGGCCTGCACGCGCGCCAGCGTGTCGTCGCTGCCGCGGCCGACCGCGACCACGAATTCATCGACCAGGGGCAGCAGCGATCGGATCGACTCGACGAACGGAAAGCCGAGCTGCACGCCGTTGCGGATGAAGGTGAATCCGCTGATGCTGGGGCGGCTGCCGGTCATGGCGGCTCCGGCGCTGCGTGGGGCACCAGCTCGTCGCTGTGGTGCAGTCGGCTGTAGAGCCCCCCGCGCGCGATCAAGTCGCCGTGGCTGCCCTGTTCGACGATGCGTCCGCGCTCCAGCACCACGATGCGATCCGCTTTCTCGATGGTCGAGAGCCGGTGCGCGATCACCAGCGTGGTGCGGCCGGTCATGACCCGCGCGAGCGCCTGCTGCACCAGCCGCTCGGACTCGTTGTCCAGCGCCGAGGTGGCTTCGTCCAGGATCAGGACCGGTGCGTCCTTGTACAGGGCGCGGGCGATCGCCAGCCGCTGGCGTTGTCCGCCGGACAGGGCCGAGGCGTTGTGCCCCAGCGGCGTGCGGATGCCCTCGGGGAGGGTGGCCACGTGGTCCGACAGATTGGCCGCTTGCAGGCAGGCCCAGACCCGATCGTCGTCCACCGGCTGGCCCAGCGCCACGTTCTCGGCGATGGATTCGTTGAGCATGACCACGTCCTGGCTGACCATGGCGATTTGCCGGCGCAGGTCCTGCACGCGCAATTCGGCGATGTCGATGCCATCGAGCAGCACGCGTCCACTAGCCGCGGTGACGAACCGCGGCAGCAGGTTGGCCAGCGTGGTCTTGCCGCCACCGGAGGGGCCCACCAGGGCCACGGTTTCCCCCGGCATCACCGACAGGGCCACCTGGTCCAGCGCCGGTGCGGTGTCGGCGCCATAGCGCACCGTCACGCGGTCGAAGTCGATGCGGCCGCGCGCGCGTTCCAGGGGAACCGTTCCCCCGTGTTCCATGGCCAGGCGGTCGATGAAGTCCAGCCCGCGGTTGATGGCGGCCAGGCCGCGCGAGATCGGGTTGGAAACCTCGGACAGCCCCTTGAGCGGTGCGATCAGCATCAGCATGGCCGTGATGAACGAGACGAAGCTGCCTACCGTCTCGCCGGAGCTGCGGCTTTGCCACAGCGCCAGCGCGATGACCGCCGACAGCGTGGCGGCGGCCAGCAACTGCGTCAGCGGCGTCATGGCGCCGGCCGAGGCCGATGCCTTCATGTTCAGCTGGCGCAGGGTATTGCTCAGGCCCGCGAAGCGCCCGGCCTGGTGCGCCTGCGCGCCGTGCAGCCGCACCACGCGCTGGGCCAACACGTTCTCCTCGATCACGTAGGCCAGGCGCTCGGTCGCATCGGCGCTTTGCGTGGTCATGCGGTACATGCGGCGGGTGAAGGTGCGCATGACCCAGGCGACGGTGGGAAACAGCACCAGCACGAACAGCGACAGCTGCCAGTTCAGCACCAGCAGGAAGATCAGTAGCGCCAGCAGCGTGAGGCTGTCCTTGACCATGCTCAGCACGCCATACACCAGCTGCGTCACGCCGGCCTGCACCTCGTAGACGATCGTGTTGGACAGCTCGCTGGCCGACAGGCTGGAGAGGTCGGCCAGCTCGGCGCCCTGCATGCGCTCGAACATCACCCGCCGCAGCTTCATCACGCCGTCGTTGGCGATCTTGGCCAGCGACATCTTGGCGATGAACACCGCCAGCCCGCGCAGCGCGAACAGCAGGATCAACACCACCGGCACCAGCCACAGCGGGATGCGGCTTTGGCCGAAGCCGTGGTCGAGCAAGGGGCCCAGCAGGGCGGGCACCAGCGGCTCGGTGGCGGCGGCGATGACCGTTGCCACCGCGGCGACCACCCAGGGCCAGCGTTGCTGTCCGAAGTAGGGCCGCATGCGGGCCCATGCTTGGCGCACCGTGCCGCGCTTGATCACGGCAGTTCCTCTTCCAGGGTGGGCAGCAGCGCCAGGTCGGCGGCGGCCCACTTGCGCTCCAGCGGAATCAATTGCCCGGCATCCGCGAAGGGCGTGCGCTTGCCGCGCAGGGTCAGGCGGATGTAGTGGTGCACGAAGCAGTCGAGGACGATGTGCACGTCGCGGATGTCGCCGTGCGACAGCCTGCGCTTGGCCACCCGCAGGTACAGGTCGAAGTCGGCGGCCTGGATCCGCTCGTCCCACAGGCCGATCTTGTCGAGGGCGGCGCGCCGCATGGCGACCGTGTTGCCCACGAAACCGTTCAGGACCTGTCCCTTGAAACGTCGCTGCCGGTCGGCGCAGAACGCCTTCCAGTCGGGGTACATCAGCCGGTGCATCAGCGCCAGCTGTGAGCGGCTGGTCCCGAATACACGGGCCATCCAGGTGATCCGCTGCCAGCGGCGGCGCAACGCGCGCGTGGCTGCAGCGGTTTCGATGCGCTCGATGCCGCAGCTGGTGGCCACGTCGAGGTCGTGCTCGCGCATGCTCGCCAGCAGCGCCTGGTCCCAGCCGGGGGAGGGGATGACGTCGTTGTTCATGAACACCAGCCAATCACCCCGGGCCCGGGCGATTCCCTGGTTCTGGCTTCGGGGGTATGACAGGTTGTCCTGGTTGCGTATCACGCGGGCGCCGGCGCGCTCCAGCCATGAGCCGCTGCCATCGCGGGAGGCGTTGTCGATGATGATCAGTTCATAGGGTTGGCGCGTCGCCGCCTTGAGCTGCTGCATGAACAGCTGGTTCATCGGCAGCTGGTTGTGGACGGCCGTGATGACGCTGATCATCGGCCGCCTCGTGCGGCCGCCGCTTGCAGGGCCGGCCCGGCGAGCAGCAGCAGGACGAGCGTATGCACGTGGCCGGGCACCATGTCCACCACGTAGGAGTTGGCCGCCAGGTTCGGCAGCACCGCGGCGAGGTAATAGGCCATGAGCTTGCGCTCGCCGGGATGGCCACCGGTGCAGCGCCACGCGGAGACCAGCGTGAGCAGGTACAACGCCAGTCCGACGGCTCCCAGCGAGCCCCATACATAGAGGTATTCGTTGTGCGGGTTGCCGTGCCGCGGCGCCAGGCTGGTGGGGTCCGAATCGATCTTCAGGTAGCGTCCCAGGTAGCTGGACACCGAGGTGCCGACCCACGGCGACTCGATCACGATCTGCTGGGCCACGGTCCAGAAATGCAGCCGCTCGGACTCGGAGGTCTGCTGCTTGTTCCGCTCCTGGGGGCTGGCCAGGATGAATTGCTCCGAGCCGTCCACGACGCGCTGCAAGGCGTGGCGGGCCGGGCCCAGGGCTGCCAGCGTCAGCACCACCGCGATGCAGGCGGCGCCGACCATGGCCGTGCGGCCCTTCAGGTGTCGGCGGTTCAGCACCGCGAAGGCGAACGCGCAGACCAGGAATCCCAGCTGGCTGCTGCGCCTCATCGAGCTCACGAACAGAGCCAGCGTGCACAGCGCGGCCAGCAGGATCAGCCATCGGCGCCGCTGCGGATGGTCGATCACGTGCTGCAAGGACCCGAAGATCACCACCAGCAGGACCGGGCCTGCGAGATTCGGCGCGCGCTTGACCAGGCTGGCCATCATCGGGTCCAGGCCCAGCGGCCACAGGGCATCCGGCGACACATAGCCGGGGTAGGGCATCTGCCCGGTGAGCGCGAACACCGACAGCGTGAGCAGGGCGAAGGCGGCCAGCCCGCCCACGCCCGCCTTCAACACGGCTTGCCGCACCTGGGGCGCGAGGAACAGCGGCGCCCACAAGGCAATGAACAGCAGGGTGCGAAACGAGGCCACGGACTGCAGCACCTGCTGCGGCGCGGCTGCAGCCAGCGCATCGCGAAGTGCGATCCAGCCCACCAGGACGAGGCAGGACCACAACAGTGGATGCTTCAGCAGTTGGAGCGGCCGCATGCGGGCCCAGATCCAGACCGCGGCCGCCGAGACGAGCACGGCCATGATGTTGGTCAGCGCCGTCGAGAACAGCACGGCCAAGGTGAAGAACGCCAGGAGCGGGCCGACCCACTGGGGGAGCCGAGCCGGCATCGGAGCGGCCGGGCTCTCAAGGTCATACGGGATCACGCTCATGGGGCCGCAAGTGTAATTTGCCCGGGCCGGTGCCCTGCCGTACGCGAGGTCGGCCGTTGCGCGAGCCGTTCGGCGGCTCTGCAGTGCAGCAAAAGATGCGATCATCGCCAGCGCTATGACACGCACGCATTCCTTGCTTTCCCGCCGCCAGGTCTTGCTGGCGCCCGCAGGCATTTGCTTGTCCGCCCCGGCACTCGCCCAGTTCAGGGTCGAGGTGACCGGGGTGGGATTGACGCAGTTGCCCATCGCCATCGCGCCCTTCCGAGGTGAAGACGCGGCGCCACAGCGCATCTCCGCCATCGTGCGCGCCGACCTGGAGCGCAGCGGGCGATTCAGGCCTGTCGCGACCGGCGCCGGCACGCTGGACGAGACCTCGCGCCCCGACCTTGCGCCGCTGCGGCAGGGCGGGGCCGACGCCCTCGTCACCGGCAGTGCCACGCGCCTGGCCGATGGTCGCTGGGATATCCGCTTCCGCCTGTGGGACGTGGTGCGCGGGCAGGACTTCGGCGGCGAGAGCTACGCCGTGGTGGCCGGCGACCTGCGCCTGGCGGCGCATCGCATCTCCGACTTCATCTACGAGAAGCTCACGGGTGAACGCGGTGTGTTCTCCACCCGCATCGCCTACGTGACGCGCGGCGGCAATCGCTACAACCTCTGGGTGGCCGATGCCGACGGCGAAAACGCACAGTCGGCCCTGACCAGCCCCGAGCCGATCATCTCGCCCGCCTGGTCGGCCAACGGAACCCAGTTGGCGTATGTGTCCTTCGAGTCGCGCAAGCCGGTCGTGTACGTGCACGAAGTGGCCAGCGGACGTCGCCGGCTGCTGGCGAACTTCCGCGGCTCCAACAGCGCCCCGGCCTGGTCACCCGACGGCCGCATGCTGGCTGTCACGCTCAGTCGCGAAGGTGGCTCCCAGCTCTACACCATCGATGCCGGCGGCGGCGAGCCGCGGCGCCTGCTCCAGTCGGCGGGCATCGACACCGAACCCGCGTTCTCGCCCGATGGCAAGTCCATCTATTTCGTGAGCGACCGCGGCGGATCGCCGCAGATCTACCGCACCCCGGCGGGCGGTGGCGGGGTCGAGCGGGTGACCTTTACGGGGAGTTACAACATCTCCCCGGCCTTGAGTCCCGATGGCCGATGGCTCGCCTACATTTCGCGCGTTGGAAATGGCTACAAATTGCACGCGATGGAACTGGCCACCGGCACGGTGACAGCCATCACCGATACCACGTCGGACGAGAGCCCGAGTTTTGCGCCGAACAGCCGGCTGGTCGTCTACGCCACCCGGCAAGGCGGGCGTGACGCGCTGATGACCACCACCATCGACGGCAAGATCAAGGCGCGCCTGGCAGGCCAGGAGGGCGACATCCGCGAACCCGACTGGGGCCCGTACGCGCGCTGAAAGAACCACCCACATCCGCATCCCCAGACCCATACAAGGAGTTATCCCGATGATGAAGAAGCACACCTGGTTGTCACTCATGCTCGCAGTCCTGCTGACCGCCTGCAGTTCCGCCGTCAAGCTCGATGACGTGCCGGTGGTCGATCGCTCGGCGACCGACACGGCCGGCCGCGCGGGCCAGACGCCTGGCGGCGGCGCAGGCACCGGCACCGGGGTCGGTCCCGGCGCAAGCGGGCAAAGCCGTGTGGCCCCGGTGGCCGTGGACGACAGCGCGAGCCGCGCGCCTGGCCCGCAGAACGTCGGCCGCGTGATCCTCTTCGATTACGACAGCTTCGTGGTCAAGCCCGAATACGCGCCCGTGCTCGAGGCGCACGCCAACTACCTCAAGACCAACAACTCGCGGCGCATGACCATCGAGGGGCATACCGACGAGCGTGGCGGGCGTGAATACAACCTGGCCCTGGGCCAGAAGCGTTCCGAGGCCGTGCGCCGCTCGCTGGTGCTGCTGGGTGTTCCGGACAACCAGCTCGAGGCGGTGAGCTTCGGTGAAGAAAAGCCGGCCGATCCGGGCCTGGACGAAGGCGCCTTCGCTAAGAACCGTCGCGCCGAACTGGCCTACCGCTGATGACGACGCCCCGTGCAATCCTGGCATCCGTGACGCTGGGCATGGCGGCGCTCACGTCCGGCGGCGCCCACGCCCAGCTCTTCTCGGACGACGAGGCGCGCCGCGCCATCATCGATATCCGGCAGAGGCTGGAGGGCCAGCGCGTCCAGCTCGAGCAGCAAGCGGCGCAGCAGGCGGACCTGTTGCGCCGTGCCTCCGAGGAAAACAGCCAGCTGCGCCGCAGCCTGCTGGACCTGCAGACGCAGATCGAGACCCTGCGTGGGGAACTGGCGCGCATGCGTGGCCAGGACGAGCAGCTGGCCCGCGACATTTCCGAGGTTCAGCGCCTGCAAAAGGACATGGCGGTGGCCATCGAGCAGAGGTTGCAGCGCTTCGAGCCGGTCGCGGTCAATGTGGACGGCGCGCAGTTCAGCGCCCAGCCCGACGAACAGCGCGCCTTCGAGGCGGCGCTCGCCACGTTCCGGCGCGGCGAATTCCCGCAGGCGCAGGCGGCGTTCTCGTCCTTCGTGCGCCGGTATCCGCAGAGCGGCTACCAGCCGTTGGCCCTGTTCTGGCTGGGCAATGCGCAATACGGCACCCGGGACTGCAACGGCGCCATCGAGACCTTCCGGTCCTTGCTGCAGGTGGCGCCCAACCACCCGCGCGCGCCCGAGGCCGTGCTGTCGATCGCCAATTGCCAGCTCGAACTCAAGGACGTGGCCGCGGCACGCGGAACCCTCGACAACCTCGTCAAGGCCTACCCGCAGTCCGAGGCCGCATCGGCTGCCCGCGAGCGCCTGACGCGACTGCCCGAGCCGGCCCCCGCGCCGGCGCCGGCACCGGCTCCCCGCGCACCAGCCAGGCGGTGACCAGCCTGGACGTCGGCATCGACCTGCAGCGCCGCTTCGGCGGCCTGGAGCGTCTGTACGGCATGGCCGGCGCGGCCGCGATCCGGCGGTCGCACGTCGCCGTGGTGGGGATCGGCGGCGTCGGATCCTGGGCCGCGGAGGCCCTGGCGCGCAGCGGCGTCGGCGAGCTCACCCTCATCGACCTCGACCACGTGGCCGAGTCCAACATCAACCGGCAGATCCATGCACTCGAGGGCACGCTCGGCCAGGCCAAGGTACAGGCCATGCGCGAGCGCATCGGGCACATCCATCCGGCCTGCCAGGTCCATGGCATCGAGGAATTCGTCGAACCGGACAACTGGCCGTCGCTGCTGCCGGCCGGCGTCCATGCCGTCATCGATGCCTGCGACCAGGTGAAGGCCAAGCACGCCATGGCGGCGTGGGCCTTGCGCACGCGCGGTGCGTTGTTCGTGAGCTGCGGCGCCGCGGGCGGCAAGCGCCTCGCGCACCGGGTGGACATCGACGACATCGCGCGAACCACGCACGATCCCTTGCTCGCGCAACTGCGCTATCGCCTGCGCAAGTTCGACGGCGCTCCGCGCGAAGGCAAGGCCATCGGCATTGCCTGCGTCTTCAGCCGCGAGGCCGTGGCGCCACCCGATGCATCGTGCGACCTCGATGCGGCCGATGGCACCCTCAACTGCCACGGCTACGGATCCGTGGTGACCGTCACCGCCACCTTCGGACTGGCTGCGGCGGGGTTCATCCTCGATCGCATCGCGAGCCGGGCAAAACCCGTTTTTATCTAGGCTATACTCGCGGGCTGCACTGCAATGCACAGGCGGCATAGCGGTGATGAGTGGGACGTTAGCTCAGTTGGTAGAGCAGCGGACTTTTAATCCGTTGGTCGCAGGTTCGAATCCTGCACGTCCTACCAAAATTCCAGAGGGACTGGCTGTCATGGCCAGTCCCTCTTTTCGTTGGTGCGAAGCGTGACGTGTCAGTTGTCTCGGCGCATCCATCGCATGTTCCACAATGGAGGTCGTTCAGATCACCACTCGGAGCACCTGCATGGGTCCTTGCCGCAACAAACTTCTCACGCGCCTGTTCACGGCCTGCCTGGTGGGGGCCGCGACGCTCCCCGCCTTCGCCGGCAAGACGCTGGACACCATCAAGTCGCGCAACCAGCTCGTCGTGGGCGTGAGCACCGGCGTGCCCGGCCTTTCCGCTCCGGACAGCCAGGGCCGCTGGAGCGGCCTCGACGTCGACATCGGCCGTGCGGTGGCCGCCGCCATCCTGGGCGACGGCGAAAAGACCAAGTGGGTGCCGCTGACCGTGCAACAGCGCTTCACCGCCATCCAGTCCGGCGAGGTGGACCTGCTGTCGCGCGGCACCACCTTCACGCTGACCCGGGATGCCTCGCTGGGCCTGCACCAGACGGCCATCGTGCTGTACGACGGCCAGGGCTTCATGGTGCCGGCCAAGAGCAAGGTCACCAGCGCCAAGCAGCTCAAGGGCGCCACCGTGTGCCTGCAGGGCAGCAACACCACCGAGAAGAACCTGGCCGACTTCTCGCGCGCCCACAAGCTCAATCTGAAGCCGGTGGTGTTCGACAAGCTCGATGCCGTGACCGTGGCTTATTTCGGCGGCCGCTGCGACGCCTACACCTCGGATGCATCGGCCCTGGCCGCGGTTCGTTCCAGGGAAGCCAAGGATCCCAAGGACCACGTGATCCTGCCCGACCTGATCTCCAAGGAGCCGCTGGGTCCGATGGTCCGGCGCGGAGACGATGAGTTTTTCGCCATCGTCAAATGGGTGGTCTATGGCCTGATCGAGGCCGAGGAGCATGGCATCACCCAGGCCAACGTGGACCAGCTGAAGGCCGAAAGCACCGACCCCGCCGTCCAGCGTCTGCTGGGCAAGAGCGAGGACACCGGCAAGCTGCTGGGGCTTGATCGTGACTGGCTCGCCCGCGCCATCAAGACCGTGGGCAACTACGGCGAAATCTTCGAGCGCAACCTCGGCGAGAAGACGCCCGTCGGCCTGCCGCGTGGCCTGAACAAGCCATGGAACCAGGGCGGCCTGATGTACGCGCCGCCGATCCGCTGAAGCCCGGCGCGCCTCGTCGCCGGGGCGTTCCTTCATGACGATTGCGCCCCGGCCTCGTCCGGCGCCGGCCGCCGGTGCCGCCTGGAGCTGGCGCAGTCGCAGCGCGCGCCGATGGGTCTACCAGGCACTGGCCCTCGCGGCGTTGGCCGCGCTGGTGGCCTGGCTGTTCGGCAACACCTGGACCAACATGCGCGCGCGTGGCATCCAGAGCGGATTCGATTTCCTGGCGGACACGGCGGGCTTCGAGATCAGCGAAGGCGTGCTCGACTACTCGGGCAGCGATCCGTACTGGAAGGCCTTTCTCGCCGGCCTGCTCAATACGCTGCGGGTGGCTGTCATCGGCTGCGTGCTGGCCACCTTGGGCGGCGTGCTGGTGGGCGTCGGACGGCTGTCGCGCAATGCCCTGGTGCGCGGCCTTTGCCGCGCCTATGTCGAGCTGTTCCGCAACGTTCCGCTGCTGATCCAGCTGCTGGTCTGGTACCTGATTTTCGTGGAGGTGCTCCCTGCGCCGCGTGAGCCGCTCACCCTGGGCGGTTGGGCGTTCCTGAGCAAGGGCGGCCTGGCGCTGCCGCAGCCGGCGAGCGGCGCGGGCTGGGGGTGGGTCGCCGCAGGTGCGGCCCTGGGCGCCGGTACCGCGGCGGCCCTCTGGCTGCGGGAACGCCGACGCTTTCGTGCCGTGGGCGGGCCACCTCCCGGCGTGCTGCTCCAGCCGATGGCGATCATCCTGGCCGCCGGGTTCCTGGGTTGGCTCGCCGGCGGGCGCCCCACGGCCTGGGACATGCCCCAGCCTGGCGGCTTCTCGATCGAAGGGGGCATGTCGCTGACTCCCGAGTTCATGGCGGTGCTGCTGGGGCTCACGGCCTACACCACTGCCTTCGTGGCCGAAGTGGTGCGGGCCGGCATCGTGTCGGTGGGGCGCGGCCAACTCGATGCGGCCGCGAGCATCGGCCTGCCACGCGCGCTGGTGCTGCGGCTGGTGGTCTTGCCGCAGGCACTGCGGGTGATCGTGCCGCCCATGACGAACCAGTACCTCAACCTGACCAAGAACTCCTCGCTCTCGGTGGTCGTCGGTTATCCCGACCTGGTCTCGATCGCCAACACCTCGCTCAACCAGACCGGGCGCGCGGTGGAGTGCATCGCCATCATCATGGCCGTGTACCTGGTGCTGTCGCTCGGCACCTCGGCGTTGATGGGTGCTTTCAATCGCCGTGTGGCGATCCGGGAGCGTTAGAAGCCGTGTCCGTGAACCGCGCCCCTTCGTTCATCCCCGCGCGTTCGCCACCGCGAACGAGCACCGGCCTCGCGCGCCGTCTGCATGACAGCCTGGCGGCGGGCCCGGCCAGCCTGCTGGCGACCGTCGTCCTCTTGCTGCTCGGCGCCTGGGCGCTCACCCACCTGGCCCAGTGGGCCGTGCTGGACGCCGTCTTCGTGCCGGACGCCGACGCCTGCGACGCCGCGCGCGGGCAGGGCGCCTGCTGGGGCGTCATCGCCGAGAAGTACCGCGTCATCCTCTTTGGCCACTACCCGTACGCGGAGCAGTGGCGCGCCGCGCTCGCGTCCGTGCTGATGCTCGCCCTGGTGGTGGCGAGCGGCGTGCGCCGGCTCTGGCGTCGCTGGCTGCCGGTGGCCTGGATCATCGGCCTGCTGGCTTTCCTGGTGCTCATGGGCGGCGGCGTGCCCGGACTGCCGGCGGTCGCCACGACGCAATGGGGCGGGCTGCCGCTGACGCTGCTGCTCACCACGGTCTCCCTTGCGCTGGCGTTTCCGCTCGCGCTGCTCGTGGCGCTGGGGCGGCGCTCGTCGCTCCCCGTGGTGCGCACGGTATGCACCGTGTATGTCGAGCTGGTGCGGGGCGTGCCCCTGATATCGGTGCTCTTCATGGCCAGCTTCATGTTCCCCTTGTTGCTGCCCGCCGGGCGCAACCCCGACGTGCTGCTGCGCGTCACCGCGGGCATCACGCTGTTCGCCGCGGCCTACATGGCCGAAGTCGTGCGCGGCGGCCTGCAGGCGGTGCCCGCCGGCCAGCAGGAGGCCGCGTCATCGCTGGGGCTGGGCTACTGGCGCACGCAACGGCTGGTGGTGCTGCCGCAGGCGCTCACCACCGTCCTGCCGGGTCTGATGAACAACTTCATCGCCCTGCTCAAGGACACCTCCCTGGTGACGGTGGTCAGCCTCTACGAGCTGACGGGCGCGCTGGGCCTCGCGCTGTCGGGCGATCCGACCTGGCGGCCGTACAAGGTCGAAGGCTACCTGTTCATCACCCTGATCTACTTCGCGCTGTGCTTTTCCATGTCCCAGTACGCCCGGCGACTGGAAGCACGCCTCCACCGCCACGCCGAATGAGTTCGACTCCCTCTGATTCCAATGCCTCGCTGATCGAGTTCGACAAGGTCAACAAGTGGTATGGCGATGGCCTGCATGTGTTGCGCGACATCGAGCTCTCGGTGCGCGGCGGCGAGCGCCTGGTCATTTGCGGGCCCTCGGGTTCGGGCAAGTCCACGCTGCTGCGCTGCGTGAACGCGCTCGAGGATTACCAGGAGGGGCGCCTCACGGTGGCCGGCCACCTGCTGGGCGACGACCTCAAGAGCATCGAGGCGGTACGGCGCCAGGTGGGCATGGTGTTCCAGCAGTTCAACCTGTTCCCGCACCTCACGGTGCTGGAGAACCTCACCTTGGCACCGGTCTGGGTCGCGGGGGTCTCGCCGGCGGCGGCACGTGAGCAGGCGATGGCGCAACTCGAGCGCGTGCGCATCGCCGAGCAGGCCGACAAGTACCCGCTGCAACTGTCCGGCGGGCAGCAGCAGCGAGTGGCCATCGCGCGGGCACTGTGCCTCAAGCCCCGCATCATGTTGTTCGATGAGCCGACCTCCGCGCTGGACCCCGAGATGGTCAAGGAGGTGCTGGACGTCATGGTCGATCTCGCGGGGCAGGGCATGACCTTGCTGTGCGTGACCCACGAGATGGGGTTCGCGCGCGCGGTCGCCGACCGCATCGTCTTCATGGACGAAGGGCAGGTGATGGAGGAGGGGACGCCGCAGGACTTCTTCTCCAGTCCACAGACCGAACGGGGACGCGACTTTTTGTCGAAGCTGCTCGAGCGCTGAAGGAACGCCCGCCCGCGGGCCGCGGCGTCACAGCAGGTAGTCCCCGGCCGCTTCCGGCTGATACAGCACCGACACGATGACCGCGGCGCCTTCTTCGCCCGTGGGTCCGCGCCAGCTGGCCAGGTCGCCCACGCTCAGGCCGAGCACGGCGAAGCCCATGGGGGACAGCACCGACACGCGGCCCGACGCCGCATCGGCCTCGTTCGGATAGGACAGGGTCAGTTCGGACTCGACGCCGCTTCTCGCATCCTTCAGGCGCACCTGCGAGTTCATCGTCACGACCGTGGGCGGCACGGCAGGTGAGGGCACGACTTCGCTGAAATCGAGGATCTCGGCCATCGAGTCGGCGCTGGGCGGCCTGGACTCCGGCCGCGAGAGCAGGCGGCTGACCCGCGCGTGGTCGAGTTCGGTGAGGGTGCGTGTGGCAATGGAAGCAGTCATGTCGGTACTCCGTTCAACGGATTCGGGTTCGGGCGCATACCGGGCTTGGCCGGTGTCGCGGATGGGGAAACAGGCGCGGCGGCCGTTCGGCGGTCGCTGCCTGCAGGGACGCGGGGGCGGATGCACCTGCTGCAGGTGGCTCCCGGCGGTCGAGGTGGGGTGCTGGTGGGTGGGTGAGGCCGACCGCCGGGCTAGGAATGTGCAGCGGTTCGACGCAGCGCTCGCTGCGTGGTGCGACGCCGGCGCGCGGCCGCGACCGCTTCCGTCTGGCACACGGAAGACGCGGCGGGAGTCGAGCTCGAACCTGCGCAATGCATCATGCGATGAAGTATAGGCCGGCCGGTATGGATGACCGGCTCATGGGCGCTGGTCCCTAGAATGGATGACATGGCCAAGCAGATCGAATCGGTCGTCGAGAGTCTCCGCAGCCGCATCGTCGCGGGCCAGTACGCCCCCGGCCAGCGGCTTCTGGAGTTGTCGCTGTCTGCCGAGCTCGGTACCTCGCGCACGCCCATCCGGTTGGCGTTCGAAGAGCTGGAGAAAGAAGGCCTGGTCGAGCGCCTGCCCACGCGGGGTTTCCGGGTCAGGGCCTTCGATGCCGACGAGATCGCCGAGGCGGTCGACGTGCGCGGCGTGCTGGAGGGCATGGCGGCGCGGCTGGTCGCCGAGCGCGGCCCCACACCCGAGGTACTGGCGGCGCTGAGGTCCTGCGTGGACGAAGGCGAGTCCCTGCTGCAGGCCACGCGCGACGGCGCCCACCCGCTCGACGGCCCGGCGTGGATCGCCATGAATGCGCGCTTTCATGCCGCGCTGGTGGGTGCCTGCGGCAATCGGGCGCTGATGTCGGCGCTGGAACACGTGGCGCGCCGACCGCTGGCCAGTGCCGCAGCCCTGACCCTGCCGGGGACGGTGCCACGGCTGGAGCAGCGCTTCATCGAGCGCGCCCAGCAGGACCATGCGGACCTGGTGAGCGCGCTGGAGGCCCGCCAGGCGGTGCGCGCCGAGGCCTTGATGCGCGAGCACGCCTATCGCAGCCGCGAGAACAAGCGGCTGCTCAGAAGCGGCACGCCGCCGTCGATGCCGGTCGACGGCTTCTGAGCATTCGCTCCCGGCTCAGCCCATCTTGATGTTGGCCGACTTGATCAGGTCGGTCATCTTCTTGATCTCGCTGGCGAAGTAGGTCTTGAATTCCGCCGGTCCCATGGTGGACAACAGCAGCCCGCCGGCTTCCAGCTTGGCCTTCATCTCCGGCGTGTTGGCCACGGCCAGCACCGACTCGGCGATCGACTGCACCACCGGGGCGGGCGTGCCGGCAGGAGCCATCAGCGAGAACCAGCCGACCAGCTCATAGCCCTTGACCGTCTCGCCAATGGCGGGCACGTCGGGCAGCACGTCCAGGCGCGAACGCGTGGTGACTCCCAGGCCCTTGAGCTTGCCGGCCTTGATGTGCTGGATGGTGGGCGCCAGGCCCGAGAACGCGAGCGAGAGGGTGCCGCCGAGCACGTCGGCCACGGCCGGGGCGTCACCCTTGTAGGGCACGTAGGTGAGCTTGATGCCGGCCTGCTGCGCGAAGTATTCGCCGGCCAGGTGCGGGGTGCCGGCGTTGCCCGACGTGCCGAAGTTCAGCTTGCCGGGGTTCTTCTTGGCGTACTCGATCAAGTCGGCCACCGAGTTCACCGGCAGGGTCGGGCTGGCCGTGAGGATGATGGGGCCGTCGGCGATGCGCACCACCGGCAGCAGGTCGCGCGCCGTGTCGTACGACAGGTTGGGGAACATGGCCGGGTGCGTGGCGAAGGTGGACGAGGCCAGCAGCAGCGTCTGTCCGTCCGGCGCGGCCGAGGCCACGGCGGCGCCGCCGATCGTCGCGCCGCCGCCCGGCCGGTTCTCCACGATCACCTGCTGGCCCGAGCGTGCGGTCAGCGCTTGCGCCACCAGGCGCGCGACGACGTCGTTGGCGCCGCCCGGGGCGTAGGGCACGACGATGCGCACGGGCTTTTCGGGCCAGGCGGCATGGGCCGGCAGCCAGCCCGAAAGCGCGGTGACGCCCAGGCCGGCGGCGGTTTTCTGCATGAAGCTGCGGCGGGTACTGGTGGCGTGTGACATGAGGAATCTCCTTGGGTTGAAGTTGTGGGTGGGTCCGCGGTCAGCGGTCGAAGGGTGGGAGTCTGAGCGATTTCATCTGCCGGATGTAGTCGGCCACGGCCGAGTCCAGCGAGAAGCGCGGCTCGAAACCGAGGTCGGCGCGGGCCCGGGTGTTGTCCAGGATGCCCGCGTAGTTCACGCCCGAGCCGATGTAGTCGAGTCCGCCGGCGATCTCGATATCGGCCCGCGGCACCTGGCGGCGCACCGCGTCGGCGAGGTCGTGCAGCGTGGTGGCCCGTGCGTGCGAGATGTTGTATTCGGTGTAGCGCGGCTTGGGGTGCAGCAAGGCGAGCACGATGGCCTCGGCCACGTCGTCGGCATAGATCATGTCGTCGCGCTGGTCGCCGCCCCGTGGAATGCGAACGGGCCTGCCGTGCAGAGGCTCTTCGATGATGCGGCTGAGGATGGAGAAGTTCTTGTGCCGCAGCGTCTTGCCCGGCCCGAAGATGGTCGCGAAGCGCAGCGCCACGAACTCCATGCCGAACTGGCTGGCGTAGCAGCGGCCCATGGATTCGCTGGCGACCTTGCACACGTCGTACACGTGCACCGGCCGCAGCGGGTGGTCTTCGGCGATGGGGCGGTAGGTGGGGTGCGCATGCTCGCCTTCGATGGCGCCGTAGGCCGCCCGCGAACTCGAGAACACGAAGCGCCGCACGCCGGCCTGGCGCGCGGCCTCCAGCAGGTGCACCGTGGCCTGCGCGTTGACCGCGAACACCGCGCCCGGGTCGTCCGGGTGGCCGATCAGCGCGGCCAGGTGGACCACGCGCTCGATCGCCTGCTCGGCCAGCACCCGCCGCAGCAACGCCGGGTCGGTGAGGTCACCTTCCACGATGGTGACGGCGCGCGCGCACTCGGGCCCGATGAGCGAGGTGTCGGCCCGGTTGTCGAGCACCACCGGCCGCAGCCCCCGCTCGACCAGCTTGCGGGTGACCCATGAGCCGTTGACGCCCAGGCCTCCTGTGATCAGCACGTTCATCAATGAACCCACTTCCTTTGCTTGAATTGCATGCAATCGTCGATAGAATGAAGCATACTCGCACCGAATCCTCGAGCGTTGCATGCAAGAGCCGCGCCGTCGATGCGGAAATACCCGACCCCCCCACTCCTCCCAGGAGGCCAGATGACCCACTCCTCGACCCCCCAGGGCACCGGCCCGTTCATCGGCGTGCCGCCGCCGCTGCTCCCCAGCATCACCGAGACCAAGCACTGGTTCCAGGCGATGGACAACTTCTGCCGGTTCATGGCGATCAAGGCGGGCGATCGCGTGTTGATGCTCACCGACCCGCTGCTCGATCCGCGGGTGGTCGATGCGTTCAGCGGCCTGGCCGCCGCGCGCGGCGCCACGCTCAGCGTCTACATGGCGCCCGACACACGCCTGCCCGGCATTCCCGAGACGCTCAAGCCGCTGATCCAGGAAGCCACGTTCGTGGTGTCGACCTGGTTCTGCTCGATCGAGGACCCGTTCAACGTGGCCATGCGCAAGGCCGGCCAGCGCTGGGTCAAGATCACCTATTTCCGCGACCTCGACGTGCTCAAAACGCCGCAGGCGCGCTTCCCGGTCGAACTGGTCAGCGAGATCATCCGCGCCACCGAGCGGCGCATCCCCAGGGGCCGCGACTTCGACATCCGCTTCACCGACGAGCGCGGCAGCGACCTGCGCATCCCGTTCACCGCAGCCATGCGCGACACCATGTACGCCGGCCTGCGCTGGCAGGGCAAGATCTCCGCCGCCGAGCCCGGCTGCTACGCGCACTACCTGCCCACGCACGGCCCCAACTTCTGGGACAGCACCGCGATGAAGAACGACACCAACGCGTATCTGGCGGTCGAAGGCGTGCTGTATCCGCAATGGGCCATCGGCTTCGAGAAGCCCTTCGCCGAGAAGATCGGCGTCGTCTTCAAGGACCGCTTCGTGACCGAGGTGACCGGCGAGTCCGACGACGCGGCGGTGCTGCGCGAGATGCTGGTGGGCGGCAAGCTGATCGAAGGCGGCGGCTGCGGCTTCAACCCCAAGGCGCCGCGCAACACCATCTACCCGGCCGGCTCCAACGCGCCCGGCGCGCTGCACTTCGGCATCGACCTGGCCAAGCCCAGCGACTTCATCCGGCGGGTCATGCCGAACTGGGAAGAGCCGCCGATCCACCAGGACCTGGTAGTCCTCGATGCCACCGTCACCGCCGACGACGTGAAGCTGATCGACAAAGGCTTCCTGATGGCGCTGCGCGACCCGGCCGTGGTCGAACTGGCTGCCACCTTCGGCGACCCGGTCGAGCTGCTCGAAGGCTCGGTCTAAGCAGCGGCCCGGGGGCCCCCGTCGCTGGCCGGCCGGGCCGCCTTGTTGCAAACATTCCTCAGGGCACGGTCTTATTGCGCTGTCCGGACACCCGGGCCGATAAGCGGGATGAGCGGCTGGACCGCGCCACTAGAATCCGCGTCTTCCCTTGCTCGACGGATCGCCTTCTCGCATGCACAGCCCCCTTGCCGCGGCGCCCACGCCCGACGTTTCATGTGACGTGCTGGTGGTCGGCGGCGGCCCGGCGGGATCCACGATCGCCACGCTGCTGGCCAGGCGGGGCCGCAGCGTCCACCTGCTCGAGAAAAGCACCCACCCGCGGTTCCACATCGGCGAATCGCTGCTGCCGGCCAACGTTCCCCTGTTCGATCAATTGGGCGTGCGCGAGCAGGTCGAGGCGATCGGCATGCCCAAGTGGGGGGTGGAATTCGTCTCGCCCGACCACGCGCATCGCAGCAAGCTCGAATTCGGCGACGCCATGGACAAGTCGCTGCCCTACGCCTGGCAGGTGCGTCGTTCCGCGCTCGATGAACTGTTGTTCCGGCACGCGTCGCACAGCGGCGCGCAGGCTCTCGAAGGACACCGCGTGCGCGACGTGCGCTTCGACGCCGAGGGCGCCACGGCCACCGTCCAGCGCGACGACGGCACCCTGCAGACCTGGCGTTGCCGCTACCTGGTCGACGCCACCGGCCGCGACACGCTGCTGGCCAGCCAGTTCAAGAGCAAGCTCAAGCACCCGCGCCACAACAGCTCGGCGGTCTTCGGGCACTTTCGCGGCGCGCGCCGCCTGCCGGGCCGCGAAGAGGGGCACATCACCATCTTCTGGTTCCGGCACGGCTGGTTCTGGTTCATTCCGCTGGCCGACGGCACCACCAGCGTCGGTGCCGTGGTCTGGCCGTATTACCTGAAGTCACGGCGCACGCCCGTCACCGAGTTCTTCCGCGACACCCTTGCCATGTGCCCGGCCCTGGCCGATCGGCTGGCCGGCGCCACCCTGGTCGACGAGCAGGTGCATGCCACCGGCAACTACTCGTACCTGGGCACCCACTGCACCGGCGAGCGCTACGTCATGCTGGGCGATGCCTTCGCCTTCATCGACCCGGTGTTCTCCTCGGGCGTGTACCTGGCCATGAGCAGCGCGTTCGAGGCCGTCGACCTGGTCGAGTCCACGCTCGATGCCGGCCCCGCCCGCGCCGCCGGCTCGCGCCGCGCGTTCGAACGCTTCATGCGCAAGGGCCCGGCCCAATTCAGCTGGTTCATCTACCGCGTCACCAACCCCACCTTGCGCGAGTTCTTCATGTATCCGCGCAACCCGTTCCGCGTGAAGGAGGCACTGTTGTCGGTGCTGGCCGGAGACATCCATCGCGACACGCCGCTTCGCCTGCCGCTGAACCTGTTCAAGGGGCTGTACTACGTGCATGCGCTGATGCATCCTGTCCGTACCTGGCGCGCGTGGTCCCGGCGGCGAGCCAACATCGCCGACACCTCCCGCGAGCCGGTTGCGTTCTGACAGCTCCATGGCCTTTCATTTCTTCTCGCCGCCACCTCAAGCCGCCGGACCCTTGCGCGCGGGTCCCGTCGCCGTGATCGCCTGGCCCCTGCGCCTGGTCCTGAGGGCCTGGCTGCTGGTCTTGCTGGCCTGGCTGGGCGTGCTGTCGCTGGCCTGGAACGCGGTGGCGCCGCTGTTGCGGCTGGTGCTGCCGGCGCGCTGGGGCCGCGTGGTGGGGCGTGCGGGCATCTCCGGCGTGTACCGCGTCTACTGGGCTTGCGCCCGCTGGAGCGGCCTCATGCGCATGGACGCGCAGTCGCTCGACGTCCTGCGCCATGAGCCGGGCGGCCTGGTCATCGTGGCCAACCACCCCAGCATGCTCGACGCGATGATGATCGCCGCGCGCCTGCCGCGCAGCGTCTGCGTGATGAAGGCCTCGCTGATGCGAAACCCGTTCCTGGCGGCCGGCGCCCGGCTGGCCGGCTATGTGGTCAACGAGGACACGCGTCCCATGGTGCGGGCGGCCGTCGAGTGCCTGCGCGAAGACGCCCAGCTGATCATCTTTCCCGAGGGAACCCGCAGCCTGGGTCCGCGCCGCATGCACGGCTTCACGCGCGTGGTGTCGGTCATGGCGCGGCAGGCCAACGTGCCGATCCAGGCCGTGGTGATCGAAACCGACTCGCCCTACCTGTCCAAGGGCTGGCCGCTGTGGCGGCTGCCGCCCCTTCCCATCGTGTTCCGCGCGCGCCTGGGCGAGCGCTTCGAGCCCAGTGCCGACCACGACGCCCTGACCGAACGGATGGAGGCTTACTTCCGCAGGGAACTGGGCCAGTGACTCCTTCGCGCACCCACCTCGTCCTCATCCCCAGCTACGACACCGGCCCCAAGGTGTACGACACCGTGCGCGAGGCGCGGGCGCAGTGGACGCCGGTGTGGGTGGTCGTCGATGGCAGCACCGACGGCACGGCCGAGGGCCTGCTGGCCATGGCAGCCCGGGACCCGGGCCTGCACGTGATCGTGCTGCCGGCCAACCAGGGCAAGGGCAGTGCCGTGCAGGCCGGCCTGGAGCAGGCGCAGCAGGCCGGCTTCACCCATGCGCTCACCATGGACTCGGACGGTCAGCACCCGGCCGGGCTCATCGCCGAATTCATGCGCCGCTCGGCCGAATTGCCCGACGCCATGATCCTCGGCCAGCCGGTCTTCGATGCCTCGGCCCCCTTGCTGCGTGTGCGGGGCCGGCGCGTCTCCAACGGCTGGACCAACCTGGAAACCCTGGGCGCCGGCGTGGGCGATTCGCTCTTCGGCTTTCGGGTCTACCCCATCGCCGAACTGGTGGCCGTCATGCGCCGCCAGCCCTGGATGCGCCGGTTCGATTTCGACACCGAGGCCGTGGTGCGCCTGGCCTGGCGCGGCGTCGCCCCCATCAACGTGCCGGCCCCGGTGAAGTACCTGCGGCCGGAGGAGGGCGGCGTGTCGCACTTCAACTACCTGCGCGACAACGCGCTGCTCACGTGGATGCATGCGCGGCTGATGCTGGAGTTTCTGCTGCGCTTGCCGCTGCTGCTGCTGCGGCGGCTGCGGCGGGCGCCGCCGTTCCAATACCTGTAGCGCAGCGCCGTTCCCCCTGGGTGCGCCTTTCCTGAGCCTGTCCTGGCGGTTCTCCGTGGGCTTGTCGAAGGTCCTCTCCTGCAGGCTTCGACAAGCTCAGCCCGAACGGAATCTCTCACCCCGTTCTCCGTGGGCCCTTCGACAAGGCTCAGGACAGGCCGGTCGAACGGCCCTGCGCGCGGTGCAGGCCAATGGAAGGACCGGGCGCAGCGATCACCCCATCCCCCCGTTGATCGACAGCACCTGTCCGGTGATGTATCCCGCCTCGTCACCCGCCAAGAAGCCCACCAGCGCCGCCACTTCCTCCGGCGTTCCCGCGCGCCGGGCCGGCACCAGGGCCGCGATGGCCTTGGCGTCGAACAAACCGGCGGTCATGGCCGAGGCGATGATGCCGGGAGCCACCACGTTGACCGTGATGCCGCGCGGGGCCAGTTCCAGCGACAAGGCCTTGCTCGCGCTGTGCAGCGCGCCCTTGGCCGCCGCGTAGTTCACCTGGCCGCGGTTGCCGGTCACGGCCGCCACCGAGCTGATGCTGATGATGCGACCCCAGCGCGTGCGCACCATGGGCAAGGACAGCGGCTGCGTCACGTTGAAGAAGCCGTTGAGGGACACGTCGAGCACGCGTCGCCACTGCGGCTCGGTCATGCCGGGGAACACCGCGTCGTCGTGGATGCCGGCGTTGTTCACCAGCACCTGGATCGCTCCCGCTTCCAGCAGGGCAGCCAGCTGTGCGGCGCAGGCCGCGTGATCGGTCACGTCGAAGGCCACCGCCTCGGCCGAACCGCCGTCGTCCCGGATCGCCTGCGCGACGGCTTCGGCGCCCGCGAGCCGTGAATGCGCGTGCGCGATCACGTGCAGCCCCTGGCGCGCCAGGCGCAGGGCGATGGCGCGGCCGAGGTCGCCGCTGGCACCGGTCACCAGGGCGCGCTTCATGCGGGCAGCGCCATGTTGAGGACCACCGCCAGCCGCCCGTCGAGCACGGGCTGGCCGTCGTGTCGCAGTTCGAAGGTGTAGAGCAGTTGCTCGGCAGTGCCCGCCAGGTGCTCCGCCTGCACCGACAACTCGCCGGGCAGGTCGTCCAGCCGCAACCGGTGCAGCCGCACCCCGCGCGCGCTGGCCAGGAAGCCTGGCGCGGCGCTGCGGCCGCTGGCGCGGGCGCGCAGGCCGCCGTGCACGGCGGCGGCCTGCGCGGCGTATTCGATGCCGGCGGTTGCCAGCAGGCCGCTGCGGCTGCGCAAGGGGTTGTCCGGGTCGGTGTGGCTGCGCGCGAGGCAGCGGATGCCCGCGTCGTCCCAGCCCAGCACCGATTCGAGCAGGCACATGCGGCCGCTGTGCGGGATGAGCGCCGCGATGTCGTCGTGGCCGAGGGTCATGCGAAGTCCAGGTCGATCAGCAGCGACAGCGCCGGCGGCAGGGCCAGCGCGACGCGCGCCGGGCGGCCGCGAGCCAGTGCCTCCAGCAGGGGCAGGGCCCGGCCGGCGGGCAGGTCCGTGCGCAGGGCCTCCAGGGCCGGGTCCTGGCAGTGGCTGGTCTCGCCAGGCGAGCGCGCCGGGCGCAGGTCGAATCGCAGCAGGGCCTGGCCGCGAGCAGCAGGCCCATCGCCCGGGGCCAGCACCAGCCCCAGGCCCAGCGTGCACGCCAGCGGGCGGCTGGCGTGCAGCGGCTCGGGATACGGCGTGTCGCTGGCGACCAGCAGCACGGGGGCGCCGGTGGAAAGCACCTGCGCCGCCGCCGACGACAGGCCGGTCGCGAAGCTCTCGTCGTGCGCGCACAGGCTGGTGGACGCCGCGCGCCCCTTCACGCCGATGTGCCAGTAGCCTGCCGCCGCGTTGTGGACCGAGTTGGTGAAGCGGGTGGGCGAGATCAGGCGGTCCACCGGGTCGGCGCTGGCCAGTGCCTCGCACAGCGCATGGCAGTTCGCGCCGTCGCCGCTGGAGGACGTGAACACCGTGGCGAGCGTGGCCGGGTCGGTGTCGGCGTGTGCGCAGGCGGCCTCGGCGGCGGCCAGGGCGATCTTCACGGCGGTGCCGGCACGTCGCCGCTCGGCCGCCGGCAGGCATTGGGGCGGCGCGATGGTGGTGGGCCCGGGCTGGTAGGGCTGCTCGCCGCGCAGCAGGGGCAGGGCCTCGGCCCAGCTGGCGAGGCCGGGGCCGATCAGGCCCACGCCCAGGAGTCGAAGGGTGCCGTTCGCCATCAGGCCGCTCCCAGGACCAGCGAGGCATTGGAGCCGCCGAATCCGAATGAATTGCTCAACACGTGGCGCAGGGGTGCGGGCCGGCCTTCGCGCAGGTAGGCCACGCGCAGCGCGGGGTCGGCCTGGCGAAGGTTCTGTCCGCCGGGCATCCAGCCTTGCGACAGGGCCAGCAGGCTGATCGCGGCCTCCACCGCGCCGGCCGCGCCCAGGGTGTGGCCGGTGGCGCCCTTGGTCGAGCTGCAGGGCGTGGCGGTGCCGAACACCGTGGCCACCGCGCAGTCCTCGGCCGCGTCGTTGCTGGGGGTGGCGGTGCCGTGCAGGTTGACGTAGTCGATCTGCCCCGGTTGCAGGCCCGCCTGCGCCAGCGCCTGGCGCATGGCTGCCACGGCGCCGGCACCTTCGGGGTGCGGTGCGCTCATGTGGTGTCCGTCGCTGCTTTCGCCCACGCCCAACAGGTGGCCGGCGGCGCGTTCGTCGCCGGCATCGCGCTGCAGCAGGGCGAAGCCCGCGCCTTCGCCCAGCGACACGCCCGAGCGGCCCTGGTCCCAGGGGCGGCAGATGTCGGGCGAGAACAGCTGCAGCGAGTTGAACCCGTACAGCGTGGTCAGGCACAGGCTGTCCACCCCGCCGACCACGGCGGCGTCGATGAAGCCGGCCTGGATCATCCGCGCGGCGTCCCCGAACGCCTTGGCTCCCGAGGAACAGGCGGTGGAGATGACCCAATGCGGCCCTTCGAGCGCCAGCGCCTGGGCCACGAAGGCCGCCAGCGAGCCGGTGCTGTGCGTGGCCTCGTAGCGGAAGGAAGCGGGCAGGGCGCCGTCGCCGCCGCGCGCGCGGTAGGCGTGCTCGGTCTGCAGGATGCCCGAGGTGCTGGTGCCCAGGATCACGCCGACCCGGTGCGCGCCCCAGCGGGCCCGCGCCCGTCCCACCGCGTCGGCGAAGCCGTCCTGCCCCAGGGCGAGCCAGGCCAGCCGGTTGTTGCGGCAATCGAAGGCCTGCAGCTCGGCCGGCAGGGCGGCGTCGGCCAGTCCCTCGACGGTGCCGATCCAGCCGGGCAGCCGCACGTCCTCGAAGTCGCAGGGCCGCAGGCCGCTGCGCCCCGCCCGCAGGGCCTGCCAGTTGGCCAAGCCGCCGACGCCCAGCGCGGTGCTGAGGGTCGAGTGGGTGATGGGCAGCGCATTCATGGCCTGGCGGCCTCCTCGCGCTGCGCGACCAGCAGCACGTTGGCGAATGGCGTGCCTTCGCTCATGGGGCGCGGCTCGACCCGCAGCCCCAGGGCGCGCAGTTGCTCGATCCACTCGGGCAGGGTGCGGCCGTAGGTGGGCGGCACGGTGTGGCCACGCACGCGGGTGACCAGCCGGTCCACCCATTGGCTGATGGCGAAGCCGCGCCGCGCGCCGGCATCGCCCACCCGCAGCAGCAGCCGGCCGCCCGGGGCGAGTGCATCGCGCACGCGGCGCAGGACTTCGTTCTGCTCGGCGTGGGTCACGTAGTGCAGCACGTCCAGGATGACCACCGCATCGCAGGCCGGAAAGTCGACCCGCCGCATGTCGCCGCAGACGAAGCGGGCGTCGCCGCCTTCGCCCAGCGCAGCGCGGGCACGCTCCACGTCGCGCGGCATGAGCTCGATGCCGGTGACGCGCGCGCCGGCGGGCGCCGGGGCCCAGCCGGCGGGCCATCGGTGCGCCACTTCGCCGCGGCCGCAGGCGCGCAGCAGGCTGGCCAGCAGTCCCTGGCCGCAGCCGATGTCGAGCACGCGCGCGCCGGGCGCGATCAGGCCGTGGCGCAGCAGGTGGCGGAAGACCGGGTCCATGCCCAGCTTGCCGCGGGCGAAGTGCCAGGCGAAGCGGCCGGCGCCGCGATAGGGCTCGCTGGCCAGGTCGAGCAACTGGCGCCAGGCCAGGGTGTCGGGGTTGCGGGAGGTGGCGTTCACGTCGAAAACGGTTCGGGATCAAGGGCAGCCGGCAGGGTGACCAGGCGCAGGCCACGGTCATGCGCTCGTGCCGCGAGTGCCGGCAGCACGTCGAGCAGCACCGGCCGCCCGCCGGGGGTGCGTGCGGCGTTGCCGTCGTGCAGCAGCAGGATGTCGCCTGCGGCCAGTCCGCGCAACAGGCGCGCCTGCACCTTGCGGGGATCTGTCTCGCGGGTGTCGTAGCCGCGCCGCGTCCAGCTGACCAGGGTCAGGCCCAGGCGGTGCAGCACCGGCGCAAGAAAGGGATTGCGCAGCCCCGCCGGGGCGCGGAACAGCGTGGGCGGCTGCCCGGTGATGTCGCCCAGGATGGCTTGCGCGCCCTCGATCTCGCGGGCGAACCCGCGCGGGCCGAGCAGGGAGAAGTCGTGCCGGTGGATGCGGCTGTGGTTCTGCACGCTGTGGCCCCGCCGAACGATCTCGCGCACCAGTTGCGGGTGCGCGCGGGCGCGCCCGGCGATGCAGAAGAAAGTGGCGCGCACGTCCAGCCGGTCGAGCAGGTCGAGCACCACCGGCGTGACGGCCGGGTCGGGCCCGTCGTCGATGGTCAGCCCGATTTCCCCGCGCGCGGCGGCGGCGGGCGGCAGCCGCACCAGGTTCTCGCCCAGGGCGGTGGAGCGGGGCCAGAGGCCGGTGGCGGTGAGCAACGCATGGTTCAGGCCCAGGGCGGCAAGCGTCCAGGGCCAGGAGGCGGGCGCGGCCAGCAGTCCGGCAACGGCGCCCAGGTGGACCGCTGCCGTGACCCGCAGCAGCGGCGTGGGCCGCCACGGCGGGCGGCCAGTGGGTGCAATCGGAAAGGTCACGGGGTTCGGGTCTCGCGCTGCGGCTGGAGCGGCTCAGCCGTGGCGGCGATTCTCCCATGGGCATTCGCGGGGCCGCCCCGGCAGAACGCGGCGGCCAGCAGCAGCGACAACGCGGCGCCGGGGGCCACGGTCTGGCCCACGGCGGCGAGGGCGGGAATGTCGGCCGTCGCCAGGATCGCGAAGGACGCCACGGTGGTGAGGTTGGCGATCAGCAGCGAGGCCAGCGTTTCGGGGTCCGCCTGCCCGTGAACCTGCAGGTGATCGAAGAACAGGGCGTAGTTGGAGCCGATGGCCACCACCAGCAGCAGCCCCACCAGGTGCAGCACGCCCAGGGCGACCCCGGCGAGGGTGAAGGCGGCCAGCACCGCCACGGTGCTGCCGGCCAGCGGGGCCAGCACCCGCAGCAAACGGCGGCCGTCGCGCAATTGGGCGGCCAGCAGCGCCACCACGGCCAGGGCGCCGAGCAGGGAGAGCTTCAGCGCCTCCTGCAGGTAGTCGGCGTAGATGGCGTCGATCTCGGTCTTGACGTGCAGCACCTGCACCCCCGGCAGCGGCTGCAGCGCCTGGCGCAGCTCGGCCGCCGTGAGCACGGGCGCCGCCGCGCCGTTCGCGCCTGCGGGCGCTTCGTCCGCCAGCTGCAGCTGGATCAAGGCCTGCCAGGGCGAGCCGTCGCGGCCGGGGACCAGCTGCGCCGCCAGCGCCGTGGCCAAGGGGGTGCCGGCCAGGTCTTGCGGGCGCAGCGGCTCGCGACTGCGCTGGGCCTGCACGTCGGCGATGAAACCGGACAGGCGCGCCGGCGGGAACGGCCCGCCGGCGGCGGCGGTTTCCAGGCGCTGGCGCAGCACCGATTCCTCGGGCAGGGCGCCGCGCCGGGCGAGCTGGGTCGCCGGACTGGGCAGCAGGGTGGCCGGGGACTGGTAGCCGAGCAGGCGCCCCTGCGCCACCAGGGCGTCCAGCCGTTCGCCCGCGCGCTCGGCGGCCTGCAGCACCGATCCCTCGTCCGGCCCCTGCACCGCCACCAGCAGGCCTGATTCGCTGGCGCCCAGGTCGGCCCGCAGCGACGCATCGAGCGCCAGCGCCTCCTGCGGAATCGGGCTCAGGCCGGCCAGGGTGCCGCGCCAGGGCGAAGGCAGCGCCAGCAGCAAGGCCGCACCGGCCAGCACCGCCAGCGCGAGCGGTGTGCGCCAGGCCGGTGCACGTGCCGACAGCTGGCCCAGGGCGCGGCCGAAATGCGGGCGCAGTCCCCGGCCCGCCGTGCCTTGCGGCGCCAGCACCGGCAGCAGGAAGCGCGTGGTGAGCGCCGCGGCGACCAGGCCGCTGACCGCGAACACGCCCAGTTGCGCCAGTCCCGAGAAGCCGGCCACCGCCAGTGCCGCGAACCCCGCCACCGAGGTCAGCAGCCCCAGCCGCACGGTGGGCCACTGCGTCCGCAGCCAGCCGGCCCGCCCGTGCTGCCGCGCCTGCACCAGGTAGTAGATGCCGTAGTCCACCGCCTCGCCGATCAGCGTGATGCCGAACCCGAGGGTGATGCCGTGCACCTGGCCGGCCACCGCGTGGACCGCGACGATGCCGGCGACCACCCCGCTGGCGACGGGCAGCAGCGCCAGCCCCAGCGGCAGCAGCCGCCCGAAGGCCACCAGCAGCAGCCCCAGCAGGGCCACGGTGTCCAGCAGCGCCAGGCGCTCCACTTCCGCCTGCACCGCGGCGCGTGACTGCACGGCGAAGGTGCCGGGGCCGGACAGCTCCAGCTGCAGGGCGGGCAGGCGCAGGGCCTCGAACGCGCGCCGCACGGTGTCCTGCGCCCGGGCCTGGCCGTCCAGATCGGAGCCGTCGGCCCGGCTGGTCGCCAGCAGCAGCGCGCGCGGCTCGGTGCGCGACATCCAGACACCGTGTTCCATGCGCGGCGCCGACGCGGGGATCATGGTTTCGGCGATGCGGACCACCTCGCCCGTCGGATCGCGCCAGACCAGGGGCCCGAGGGCGGCACCGGCAGGCGTGCCGAGCAGGCTGGCGGTGTCCAGCAGCGCCTCGCGCAGGCCCTCCACGGTGAAGCGCTGGGCATCGATCGCCGGGCTGAGCAGGTACCGGTGCTCGAACAGCACCCGTCCGAGCGCTTCCTGGCCCGCGTTGTCGCCGTTGTTCACGCTCTCGAACGCGCCGCTCGCCCGCAGCGCCTGCGCCAGCCGGCGCGAGGCCTCGGCACGCCCCGGCGCATCGCCGCCGCGCAGTCCCACCAGCAGCACCCGCGAGGTGGCGCCGGCCTGCAGCTGGGACACCAGCAGTTGCTGCTCGGCGCGCGGTTGGGCCGGCAGGAAGGCCGACATGTCCGCCACATAGGTGGCGCGTACGCACAGCCACAGGCCCAGCGCCATCAGCACGAGCCAGGACCAGACGGCAGGGTCCTGCCAGCGAGGACGCGAAGGCTTCACGGGCGCGGGGTGGCGGGGGCGCTGGTGCGCCCGTCCAGCGGTTCGATCTGCATCACCGACCGGTCGCCGTTGGCCATGGACACGCGCAGCTCGCGCACCTGGGCCTGCTGCCCGGTCAGGCGCAGCAGCGGGACCTGCGCGCGGACCTGGGTATCGCGCGGCACCAGCTCCAGCTGCCACAGCGCGGCGTCGCCGGACAGCCTCACCTCGAAGTGCTTCTCGAGCACGTCGCGCCGGCCGGTCAGGGTGCCGCGGATCGCCTCGACCATCACCAGCGCCTCGGGCGTGGCGTCCAGGGCCATGGTGCGGGTGCGGCCGCCCTGCGTGAGCGTGAGCCGGTTGCCGTTCACGGCCATGCGCTCCCGACGGGGCTGCAGCGTCTCGCGCACGAACACATCGGGCGCGCTGAAGCTCAGTCGGCCGCTGGCATGCAGAAGCTGGTCGATCTGCGCCACATGCCGCTCCTCGCGGAACAGCGCCTCGCCCGATTCGTTGCGCCCCAGCAGGCGGGTGAGGGCGGCCAGGTCGAAGCCGGCCGCCCGCGAGGCCAGCGGCGCGGCCGGCCACAAGGCCAGCCCCGCCAGGGCCGCCAGCATGCGGCGGCGGACGTCAGAAGCGGGCGTGGGAGGTCGGGGGCTCATGCGGCTGCGCGGCTGCGACGGGCTTCGCGTCGCGAGCGCCCGCCCAGAAGTCATAGAAATTGAACCAGTTGTAGGGGGACCGGCGGCACTGGCGTTCGAGCACCGCGGCGTAGTGCCGCAGCGCCTGCTCGATGGCCGCTTCGCGCGCGGGGCCGGCCGCCACCGCGCTGAAATCGGCGAGCTCGTCGAATTGCAGGTGGTAGCGTGCGCCGCCCTCGTAGAGCCCGGCCATGAACACGACCGGGCATCGCAGCATGGCGGCCAGCCGGAAGGGGCCGTCGGGAAACAGGGCTGGCGAGCCGAGGAAGGGCACGGACACGTTGCGCGAACGGCCCGCGGACATGCCCGCCGGCAGGCCACGGTCGGCCAGCACCCCGGCGACGCCGCCCGCCTGCAGCCAGTCGCGCAGTTCGAGCATGGATTCGAGCCGCCCCAGGCCGATGACGCGCAGCTCGGCCTGCGGTGCGATGGCCTGCAGCACCGCGTTGATCTTGCGGGCGTTGTGCTCGTACATGCACATGGCCACGCGCAGCCCCCGACGCGACCGGCCCAGCGCGCGCAGCGCCTCGAAGCTGCCCAGGTGCGCGCCGATCAGCAGGGCGCCGCGGCCATGCGCCAGCACCTGGTCGAGCGCGTCGGCGCCGCTCACCTCGACCTCGAAGCCGCGTCCCTCTTCTCGCAACAGGTAGACGCGGTCGAGCACGGTGGCGGCGAAGCGGTGGATGTGGCGATAGCGCTCACGCCAGCCCGGGCGGCGCCCGAGCACGCGCCGCAGGTAGGCGGCGGACGCCCTTGTGGCTGGGCCACCGAACAGCAGGAAGTACGCGGCGATGGGGTGCAGCAGTGCGCGGGCCACCGGCCGGCCCAGGGCCACCGCAATCCAGCGCATGGCGCGAATGAGCGCCAGGCTGCCGCGCTCGGACTGGCTGGCCCAGTTCGAGGGCGCCGCTTCGCGTCTCGAGCCGCTCACGCGTTGCTCCCGCCGGGCACGTCGAGTTGCCCGGTGGCCGCGAGAACGCCGCCTTCGCTGTCGCCAAGGGCGTGTCGCCACAGTTCGAAGCGCCATCCCTGCGCGCGTGGCGCCCAGCGCAGCTCGAGCGCGGCGCCCGGTCGCACGGGCGCGAGGAACTTGGCTTGCGACAACACGGGCGTGCTTTGCGCGGGACACAGCGGCAGCAGCACCTCGAGCGCCTCCGACAGCAGCACCACGCCCGGCAACAGCGGTTGCCCCGGGAAGTGGCCCTCGAAGGCCGGGTGCGCCAGCGGCAGCGCGATCGGCACCGACTGCACGGCCGGCCTCAAAAGCGCGAAGCCGGCGCCGCCAGCAGCGCGGCGGCCCACTCGGCCAGGCGTTGCGCCGGCAGCTTGCCGGTGGCATCGCGCGGCAGCGACCGCACGCGCACGATGCGCCGGGGCAGGAAGGCGGCATCCACGCGCTCGCGCAGTGCGGACCGCAGCGCCGAGTCGCTGAGCTCGGGCGCGACCACCAGCGCCACCAGCCGCACGGCCTCTTCACCGTGCCCTTCGCGGGGCAGGAAGAAGACGCCGTCGTGAACGCCGTCGATGCTGTTGAGATGGTGGTTCAGGTGCGACAGCGAACTGCGCTTGCCGGCCACGTTGATCAGGTCGTTGGAGCGGCCCAGCAGCCGGAAGCGCGTGGGCGAGATCACGTCGAGCACGTCGCCCAGGCGGGTGGGCTCGGGCACATGGCCGCCGCTGACGGTGACGAACTCGCCATTGCCCCGGAGGCGCAGCTCGTCGAAGGTTTCCCACTCGGGGCCTTCGACCGTGCGGCGGCTGGCCACCTGGCCCGCCTCCGTACACCCGTAGATCTCCATGAGCAGGCCACCGCACACGGCTTCGGCGCGCGCGGCCAGCTGTGGCGACAGGGGCGCGGTGGCGCTGATCACCAGGTCGGTCGGCGGCACCTCCACGCCCGACTCGAGCAGCGCCTTCAGGTGCAGGGGCGTGGTGACCAGCACGCGCGGCCGAGGCACCGAGGCCAGCGTATTCGCCACGTCCTGCGGATAGAACGGCCGCTCGGCCGCGAACGAGGCCCCGCCGATCAGCCCGATCAGCACGGTGGATTCGAAGCCGTACATGTGGTGGGCCGGCACCGTGCCGACCACGGCCACGCCGCGCAGGCTGGGGCGGCCCAGGTAGCGGGCGATGCGCGCGGCTTCGGCGCCGACGTTGGCGTGCAGGGGGCCCCAGTGTTTGCCGTGCGGCATGGGCTGGCCCGTCGATCCCGAGGTGAGCACCCAGGCCGCGTGGTGGTCGCCGGCGAGCGCCGGGACTGCGGCAGCGGCGGGCCTTGGTTCAAGCGGGCCGAAGGACACCGTGGGCAGCGCGAGCGCCGGCTGCCCGGGGTCGGCCAGCACGTAGGCCGAAGGAAACAGCGATCGCAGGCGCGCCACCATGTCGGGTGTGTGGTTCGGCGGCATCAGCGCCGACTGTCCTCGCAGCAGGGCCGCGCCCAGCGCCAGGGCGAAGTGGTAGCGGTCGGCCGTCATCGGCAGCACCGGCCCGCCCGCGGGCAGGGCCGCGGCCAGGCCCTGCGAGTCGGCCAGGAAGCGCTGCCGCGAGATCGGCTCGCCGGCACGCCAGGCCAGCGGCTCGTCCAGGTTCCCGAGATCGTTCAGCAGGGGAAAGCGTTGCAGCATGGGGCTCTCACTTGGGAGACCGACCGCTGGCCTGCCAGGCGCGGAAACCCGCCGCCAGGCCGACCCGGTCGAACTCGGGATGCAGGCGGTACCGCAGCAGGTATTCGCCGACGAACATGAGCACGGTGAACACCGGCGTGAGGAGGTTGGCGAAGAGCGACCAATGGTCGAAGTCGCCGCAGGCGTACAGCAAGAGGGACGCGGTGGTCATGGCCAGGAAGTACAGCGTCCAGACGGCCGTGAGGCGGCGCGTGTAGCCGGCCATGGCGGGAGTCATGCCGCCATGCACGCGCGCGGCCAGCGCCGTGATCAGCGGCTGTGAGCCGCGCCGCAGGGTGGAGCCGAACCAGGCCGCCAGTGCCGCATGGATGCCGGCGTGTTGGGCCAGGTACAGCAGGGCGGGGGAAAGGGCCTGCCCGCGCAAGCCCGCAACGGCCAGTGCGGCACCCACCGTGCAGCCCAGGGCCAGGACCTTGCGGCCGGACTGCCACAGGCCGCCGATGCCCAGCAGGACCAGGGGTCCCAGCACGACCAGGAGCGTGATGCCGGCGTCGCCGGCCCGCGTCATCAGGGAATGGGACACCACGGCATAGGCCGCCGCCAGCAGGACGGGAAGCGCCCATCGGCTACACGACGACGCCCGCCCGGCCATCTCAGGCTTTCCGATGGGCGGCGATGTAGTCGGACAAGGCCGCCAGCGACGCGTAGATCTTTTCGTTGTTCTCGTCGTCGGCGCGCAACTGCACGCCGTACTTCTTGGACACCACCAGCGACACCTCGAGGATGTCGATGGAATCGAGCCCCAGTCCGTCGCCATAGAGCGGCGCCTGCGGGTCGATGTCTTCGGGGGAGACTTCGAGGTTCAGCGCCTCGACCAGCAGCCCCGCCACCTCGCGGATCAATTCGTTGTTGGCAGTCGTCATTCGTGAGCCTCTTGCCGCAGGGGCAGAGAAAGCGCGCCATTCTAGTTGAGCCCATGGGCCACAATCCCCGGCGCCGCCTGTGCCGCGGACGGCGTTTCGCGGTAATCCTGCTCACAATCCCGAAGAACCTGCCGAGCCATGCCATCCCCCCTCCCCACCCCGGTATCCGAGCGCGACGCCGTGTCCTTGCCGCACTCGCCGCTGCCTGCCTACTACGACAGCAACGACCCGGCCGCGCGCGAAGCCTTCCTGCGCAAGACCTTCGACGACACCGCGGTCGACTACAACCGCCTGGAAGCCATCCTGGGCCTGGGCACGGGCTCGTGGTACCGGCGCCAGGCGCTGCTGCGCGCGGGCCTGCGCCCCGGCATGCAGGTGGTCGACGTGGGCATGGGCACCGGCCTGGTCTCGCGCCAGATCCTGCGGATCACCGGGCAGCCCGAGCGCCTGGTGGGCGTCGACCCGAGCCCCGGGATGATGGAGCAGGCCCGTTTCGACGGGCACCCCGTCGAGTGCCGCGTGGGTCGTGCCGAGTCCATTCCGGTGCCCGACGCCAGCGCCGACTTCCTGGTCATGGGATATGCGCTGCGCCACATCGCCGACTTCGCCGCCGCGGCCGCCGAGTTCCGCCGCGTGCTCAAGCCGGGCGGACGGCTGCTGGTCCTGGAGATCACCAGCCCCGAAGGGTCGATCGCCAAGACCCTGCTCAAGGCCTACATGCGCGGAGCCGTGCCGCTGATGGCACGTGCGGTGTCGCGCTCGGCCTCCACGCCCATGCTGTGGCGCTACTACTGGGACACCATCGAGGCCTGCGTGCCGCCCGCCCGCGTGCTGCAGACGCTCTCGGCCGCCGGCTTGATGGACGCCGAGCGCCACGTCGAGCTGGGCATCTTTTCCGAGTACCGCGCGCGGGGCTGATCGCATGAGCGCGAAGCGGCGGTTGCAGGCGATCGCGGCCATGCTGCTGGGTGCAGCGGCCCTGGCGGCCCAGGCCCAGGCCCAGGTGCAGACGCGCAGCCCCCATCCGGCCGACCATTGGGAGTTCGCGGTCGAAAGCGGCTGGCTGGCCAAGGTGCGCGACAACTCGCCGCACGAATACCGAATCGTGCCGGTGCAGGCCGTGTGGCGCAGCCCGGTGTTCGCCGAGGTGTGGCGCGGCGCGGCGGGCGAGCGGCTGGTGCTCAGGCACCGGCTGGCGCTGGTGTCGGAATTCATCCGCAACGGTCCCGAGGACTACTACGTCGCCTTCGCGGGCGCGCCCTCGCTGCAGCTGTGGTCCGCCGACGGCCGCCAGGCTGCCTTCCTCGAAGTGGGCGGCGGTGCCGGTTTCGTCAACTCCAAGGGCGTGCCGGGTGGGCAGGGGCAAGACCTCAGCTTCAACTGGTTCGCGCACCTGGGCTGGCGCCGCCAACTCGATGCCCGACTCGGCGTCACCGCGGGCGCCTACTTCACCCATCACTCCAACCTCGGCATGACGGATCCCAACCCAGGCATCGATGTGCTGGGCTTGAACATCGGCGTGGTCTGGACGCTGGACTGATCACGGGCGGCCCAGCCCCCTAGAATCCCCCCCGTTGGTGCTCGCGCGCCCGATCATCGGGCCGCAGTTCAACGGGAAGCAGGAGGGAAGGCTCACAAGCCGACCTAACCTGCGCTGCCCCCGCAACGGTAAGCAGACGGATCGTTCACACGGGCGATCACTTGACGGCACACCGCCACTGGATGCACCCGCATCCGGGAAGGCGCCGCAAGCCGCTCTGCCAGCCCGGATACCGGCCAACAGCGTGGCGCGCGCCCTTGGGCGGCGCCGGTCGCCCATGCACCGTCGGGGAAGGCGGTGCCGGCATCCTGCTTGTGTTGATTCCATGACGTTTCGTCCGTCCCCTTCGCGCCTGTTGGCGCTCTCCCTGGTCGCGCCCAGTGCGGCTCTTGCGCAACCCGCCTCCCCATCCACCCTCGATCCGATCGTCGTGACGGCCACGCGCGTGCAGCAGCCGCTGACCGACGTGCTGGCCGACGTGACGCTGATCGACCGCGCCGCCATCGAGCGCAGCGGCGCCACCGGGCTGGCCGACCTGCTGGTGCGCCAGCCCGGCATCGCGATGTCGCGCAACGGCGGACCGGCCGGCACCACCAGCCTGTTCGTGCGCGGCGCCGAGAACCGCTTCACCCCTGTCTTCATCGACGGCGTGCGCGTGGACTCGCAGGCCACCGGCGGCTTCAGCTGGAGTGCGATCCCGCTGTCGCAGATCGACCGCATCGAGATCGTGCGCGGCCCGGCCGCCGCCGTGTACGGCTCCGACGCCATGGCCGGCGTGGTGCAGATCTTCACGCGCCGTGGCGAGGGACCGCCCACGCCGACCGTGCTGGTGGGCATCGGCAGCAACGACACGCGCCGGGCCGAGGCGTCGGTGCGGGGCCGCAGCGGCGCCATCGACTATTCGCTCGGGCTGGCCGGCGAGCGCAGCGACGGCTTCGACTCGCAGGTCACCGGCAACCCCGACGAAGACGGTTATCGCCGCCGCTCCGCCTCCGGCAGCCTGGGCTGGCGGCTGGACGATGCGCACCGCGTGGAGCTCACCGCGCTGGCCAGCAGGCTCGACGCGCAGTTCGACGGATTCATGCCGGGATTCGACGACCACGCCCTGCAGCACCTGCGCACGCTGGGCGCGGCGTGGTCGGCGCGCTGGTCCGACCGCTACAGCACGCGGCTGGCGCTCAGTCGCGGCACCGAACGCTACGAAACCACGCCATCGCCTTACGTCACCGAAACGCGCGTCACCAGCTACCTGCTGCAGAACGAATGGCGCCTGGGCGCGCACCGCTTCAACATCGACCTGGAGCGGCGCGAGGACCGCCTGGACAACGCCAGCACCAGCCCCGCGGTGACCGATCGATTCCAGAACGCCCTGGCGCTGGGCTGGGGCCTGAGGCAGGGCGCACACACGGTGCAACTCAACGCGCGCCATGACGATGACAGCGAGTTCGGCGGCCAGTCCACCGGCAGCCTGGCCTATGGCTTCGAGTTCCGCCCCGACTGGCGCATCACCGCCTCGGCCGGCACGGCCTTCCGGGCGCCCACGCTGTTCCAGCGCTTCAGCATCTATGGCCTGCCCACGCTGCGTCCCGAGCGGGCGCAGAACCGCGAGATCGGGCTGCGCTATGCCAGCGCCGGCACCAGCTTCAGCGCGGTGGCCTACCGCAGCCGGGTGCGCGAGCTGATCAACTTTCTCAGCGGCCCCGGCAACTGCCCGCCCACGGCCAGCGCCTTCGGCTGCTACGCCAACACCGGGCAAGCCGAGCTGGAAGGCCTGACCTTGGCCGCCGGCCATCGCCTGGGGAGCGTCAACCTCAGCGCCTCGTTCGACCTGCAGGATCCGCGCGACCTCGCCACCGGCAACCAGCTGCCACGCCGCGCCCGCCGCTTCGCCACGCTGGCCGCCGACACCCGCGTCGCCGGGTGGACCACCGGTGCCGAGCTGCAGCTGGTGGACGACCGCTTCAACAACGCCGCGAACACCCAGCGCCTGCCGGGCTACGGCCTGTTGAACCTGCACGCCTCGACGGCGATCGGGCGCGATTGGCGCCTGCTGGCCCGCATCGACAACGTCGCCGGCAAGGACTGGCAGACCGCGCTGGGCTACCGCATGCCCGGGCGCATGGCGCAGGTGGCGCTGCAGTGGGAACCGAAGTAGGCGCCGTCCCCGCAGAATGACCGGCATGAGCGGCTTGCAAGGCAAGGGATGGTGGGCGCGGCTGGCCCGGGGCTGGCTGCTGCTGGCCTGCATGGCCCTGGGCACCGCGCGGGCCGCGCCGGTGGAATTGACCGACGACCGGGGCGCCACCCGGCGCTGGCAGGCGCCGCCGGTACGCATCGTCTCGCTACTGCCGTCCCTCACCGAAAGCGTGTGCGCCCTGGGCCACTGCGACCGCCTGGTCGGCCTGGACCGCTACTCCAACTGGCCGCCTTCGCTCGCGCCGCTGCCCCGGCTGGGCGGCGGGCTCGATCCCGACCTCGAGGCCGTCGTCGCGTTGCGGCCCGACGTGGTGCTGATCGCGCCGTCCGCACGTGCCGTGCAGCGGCTGGAGAGCCTGGGCCTGAAGGTGGTCGCGCTGGAGCCCAAGAACCATGCGGACGTGCGGCGCGTGCTGCTGCTGCTGGCCCGGCTCACCGGCGCGGGCGAGCAGCGGGCGCTGCGTACCTGGCAGCAGATCGATGCGGCGATGAACGCCGCGGCGCAGTCGCTGCCGGCCCGCGCGCGCGGGGCCCGCGTGTATTTCGAGGTGAGCCGCGCACCGCACGCCGCGGCGCCCGGCTCGTTCATCGGAGAGACGCTGGCGCGGCTGGGCGCCGGCAACGTCGTGCCGACCGGGCTGGGTCCGTTTCCGCAGCTCAACCCCGAGTTCGTGGTGCGCGCCGATCCCGACGTGATCATGGTCAGCGACCGGCACGTGCCCGCCCTGGCGCAGCGACCGGGTTGGTCGGGGTTGCGCGCGCTGCGCGAGCAGCGGGTCTGCGTCTTCAGCCCGGAGGAGGGCGACGTGCTGGTGCGCGCCGGCCCCCGCATGGCCGAAGCGGCGCGGCTGATGGCGCAATGCCTGGCGGAGAAGGCGCCATGAAGCTTGCCGGCCGCTTCGCACCCGCCGGCACGGCTGGCCTGCGCATCGCGGGGCCGCTGGCCCTGGCCGCGGCCCTGTTGCTGGTCGGCGGCGTGCTGGCCATCCTGAGCCTGGGCGTGGGCAGCGCCGGCATCGAGCCGGTCTGGCGCATGCTCGCCGACCCCGTCGCCTCGCAGATCGTCTGGGACATCCGGGCCCCGCGCACCGCGGGCGCTTTCGCGGCCGGCGGGTTGCTGGGGCTTGCAGGGGCGGTGGCACAGGGGCTGTTCCGCAACCCCCTGGCCGATCCCTTCCTGCTCGGCAGCGCGTCGGGCGCGTCGCTGGGCGTGGCGTTGGCCTTGGCGGCCATGGGCGTGTCGCCGTTCGCGGCCGAATGGATCGTGCGGCTCGGCCTGACCGGCGCCGCCTTCCTGGGTGCCGTGCTGGCGGTGGCGCTCACGCTCACCCTGGCGCGGGGGGTGCAACACACGCTGCGGCTGCTGCTGGCCGGCGTGGTGGTGGGGGTGGTGCTGGGCTCGCTCACCTCGCTGGTCATGCTCACCACGCCGCAGATCCTGCAAGCCATGCAGGCCTTCATGCTGGGGTCGACGGCCTTCCTGGGCTGGACGTCGGCCGTGCTGATGCTGGGCGTGGGCCTCGCGTGCCTGGTCCCTGCGCTTGCGCTCTCCCGAGCCCTGGACGGCCTGGCCTTGGGCGAGGCCACGGCGCTCAGCCTGGGCCTGCCCATGGCACCCGTGCGCGCGGTGATGGTGGCCGTGATCGCGCTGGCCACCGGCGCGGCCGTCGCGCAGGCAGGGCTGATCGCCTTCGTCGGGCTGGCGGCGCCCCACCTGGTGCGTGCCGTGCTCAAGACGCGGCACGCGCCCTTGCTGCTGCTGTCCAGCCTGATGGGCGGGGTGCTGCTGCTGCTGGCCGACATCGTGGCGCGCGGACTGCTCGCGCCGCAGGAGTTGCCGGTGGGCGTGGTCACCGCCTTGCTGGGCGGCGGCTACCTGCTGTGGCTCATGCGGCGGCGGGGGGACGAATGACGGCGCTCAGCGTGCAAGGCCTGCGGGTGCGACTGGGGTCGCGCGAGGTCCTGCACGGGCTGGACCTCAAGCTGGCGCCCGCGCGGTGGACCGCCATCGTCGGCCCCAACGGCGCCGGCAAGTCCACCTTGCTCAAGGCCTGCGCCGGCTTGCTGCCGCATCCCGGGCAGGTGCGGCTGCAAGGTCGCGCGCTCGGTGCCATGACGGCGCGGGAGCGGGCTCGCGCCGTGGCCTGGCTGGCGCAGGGCGGGGCAGGGGCGTCCGGTGCCGACGACCTCACCGTGCTCGACGTCGCGCTGCTGGGGCGCCTGCCGCACCAGGGCTGGCTGGCGCCGCCCGGCCCGGCCGACCACGCCGCCGTTGAACGCGCGCTGCGTGCCACCGGTGCCTGGGCCTGGCGCGACCGCGCCTTCGGCCGGTTGTCGGGCGGCGAGCGCCAGCGCGTGCTGCTGGCACGCCTGTTGGCCGTGGAAGCCGACCTCATGCTGATGGACGAACCCCTGGCCAACCTCGATCCGCCGCACCAGGCCGACTGGATCGCGCTGGTGCGCCAGCTGGTGGCCGAGGGCCGCACCGTCGTGAGCGTGCTGCACGAGATCACGGTGGCCTTGCTGGCCGACGACGTGGTGGTGCTCGACGCAGGCCACGTGCGGCATGCCGGCGGCGCCGCCGACCCGGCCACGCACCGCGCCCTGGAAGGCGTGTTTGAAAGACGCATCGAGGTGCGGCAACTGGACGGGCGCTGGGTGGCGCTGCCGCGATGAGCGCCGCCCGGCCGCCCGAAGGCGCTCAGCCCCCTCCGCTCGCGCAGGGGGGAGGAGCAGCCCGCGCAGCGGGCAAGCCTGGGGGAGGCATTCCAGTGCTCGCCGCCCGGCCGCCCGAAGGCGCTCAGCCCCCTCCGCTCGCGGAGGGGGGAGGAGCAGCCCGCGCAGCGGGCAAGCCTGGGGGAGGCATTCCAGTGCTCGCCGCCCGGCCGCCCGAAGGCGCTCAGCCCCCTCCGCTCGCGCAGGGGGGAGGAGCAGCCCGCGCAGCGGGCAAGCCTGGGGGACGTTCCCAGTGACCGCCGCACGCTGCGTGATGGTCCTGGGCACCAGCAGCGGCGCCGGCAAGAGCTGGCTGGCCACGGCCCTGTGCCGCCACTACGCGCGCCAGGGCCTGCGCGTGGCGCCCTTCAAGGCCCAGAACATGAGCAATAACGCGCGGGTGGTTCCTGGCCTTGACGGCGGCTGGGGCGAGATCGGCAGCGCGCAGTACTTCCAGGCACTGGCGGCACGCACCCCGCCGAGCGTTGCCATGAACCCGGTGCTGCTCAAGCCCGAGGCCGACACCCGCAGCCAGGTGGTCCTGATGGGGCAGGTGGACGCTGCGCTGGGCGCCACGCCCTGGCGCGAACGCAGCGAACGCGTGTGGCCGGTGGTGCGCGATGCGCTCGATTCCCTGCGCGCCACGCATGACCTGGTCGTGATCGAAGGCGCAGGCTCGCCCGCCGAGATCAACCTGCAGGCCAGCGACATCGTCAACCTGCGCGTTGCGCGCCATGCGCAGGCCGCCTGCCTGCTGGTTACCGACATCGACCGCGGCGGCGCCTTCGCTCACCTGTATGGCACCTGGGCCCTGCTGCCGGAGGCCGAGCGAGCCTTGATCCGTGGCTTCGTGCTGAACCGCTTTCGTGGCGACGCCGCCCTGCTGGCGCCGGCGCCGGAGCTGCTGCGGCAGATGACCGGCATACCCACGGTGGCCCTGCTACCCATGTGGTGGCAGCACGGCCTGCCCGAGGAGGACGGCGTGTTCGACGACCGCAGCCGCGCGAACGGCGCGGTGCGCCAGACCGTCGCCGTCGTCGCCTATCCGCGCATCGGCAACCTCGACGAATTCCAGCCGCTGAAGAACGTGCCGGGCCTGCGCCTGGTCTGGGCCCGCACGCCCGCGGATTGCGCGGGCGCCGACTGGATCGTGTTGCCCGGCTCCAAGCAGACCAGCGCCGACCTGGCCTGGCTGCGCGGCCAGGGCCTGGACCGAGCGGTTGCCACGCATGCGGCCAAGGGCGGAATGGTGCTGGGCATCTGCGGTGGACTGCAGATGCTGGGCGAGGCGCTGCTCGATCCGCACGGCATCGACGGAAACGGGCCGGGGCTGGGGCTGTTGCCGCTGGTCACGCAGTTCGAGCAAGACAAGACGGTACGCCTCGCGCGGCTGCGCCTGGGCGAGATCGTCGGCCCCTGGGCCGCGCTGTCGGGGCTGGAGGTGAATGGTTATGAAATCCACCATGGCCTCACCGTGCAGCACCCCGCCATGGCGGCGGCTGGCGACGTGGCGCGGGAGGTGGCCGCGGGATTGGCTTGGCAGAACCGGGGCGGCAACGTGCTGGGGGTGTACCTGCACGGCTTGTTCGAAGACGCGGCAGTCCTGCGGGCCTTGTTCGGGAGCGCGGTGAGGACGCTGGATTCGGTGTTCGACGGATTGGCGGACTACATCGAGCGGCACTTCGAGCCTGGGGTGCTGGAGGAGTTGGCGCGCTGACGAACACACCTTGGAGCCGGCGGGGTGCGGTATGCCATCATCGCCCGCCCATGCCGTTCGCCACCCGTCACCGCCGCACGCTCCGTGAGGTCCAGCTCATCGGGCTGCTGATCCTCGGGCTGCTGTGTGCGCAGTGGCTGGGCCTGGCGCACCGCACGCGCCACAACCCCCATGCCACGGCGGCGGCTACGGCGTCCGACCCGCACGCGAACGTCTTTGCCGGGCATGCGGCCGGCGATCCGGCCTGCCTGCTTTACGACGCGTTGGCGCCCGGGCAACCCACGACCTCGGCCACGGTTTTCGTCTCCGCCGGCCCGATCCCCTGGCTGGCCGTGTTCTCGCACCCGGCCTGTGTGGCCCGCCACGTCGCGCTGTTCGACGCGCGCGGTCCTCCGGTTTCTCGCTGATCTTCATGCCTTGACGGATCTGCGCAGCGCTGCGTGCGCGGCCGATCCCTGTTTCCTTCTTTTCAGATCAGCGAGAGTTTTCATGCGTTTCGATTCCGCGTGCGCGTTGCGCCGCACCCTTGTTCCCCTCGTCCTGGCCACGGCCGCTGCGGGCCTGCACGCACAGACCGCCCCCGGCGGCTGGCAGTTCGGCGCTGTGCTCGATGTGCAGGCCGCCTCCCGCGAACTGGCCCTGGGCACCCACGACAAGGGCCTGGGCCTGGGTCACAGTGACCTCACCGCCTCCGGTCCGCTGGGCCGCCACCTGCAGGGCCGCGTCACGGCCGCCGCCCACAGCGACGACCGCCGCCTCGAATTCGACCTCGAAGAAGCCTTCGCCGAAACCCGCACGCTGCCCGCCGGCCTGCAGCTGCGCGCCGGCCGCTTCGCCTCCCAGATCGGCTACCTCAACGAGCAGCACCCGCACGCCGACGACTTCGTGCAGCGGCCGCTGTCGCACCGCGCCTTCTTCGGACGCCACTGGGTGGACGACGGCCTGCGCCTGAACTGGGTGGCGCCCACCGACCTGTACCTGCGCCTGGGCGCCGAGCTGTTCCGCGGCCGTGGCCTGGTCGACGAGCCCGGCCCGCGTGCCGGCGCCGCCGTGCTGTCGGCCCGGCTGGGCGGCGACCTGGGCGCCAGCCAGAGCTGGCAGGCGGGGCTGTCCTTCCTGAACAACCGGCGCCAGGCGGCCGCAGAAGCGCACGAGGGCGAACACGAAGGCGAGGACGGCGAGCACGAGCTGGACGATCACGCAGCCCACGCCCACGGCGCCAGCTTCAGCGGCCGGCGCATGTGGCTGGGCGACATCGCCTGGAAGTGGGCGCCCGGCGGCAACAACGCCCGCCAGCAGGTGCGCGTGGCCTACGAACGCGCCGTCGTGCGCGGCCTGGCGGGCCCGGCCGCGGGTGGGCGCCACGTGGGCGATTACCTGAGCGCGGTGTGGCGCTTCGCCCCGGCCTGGGAGGTGGGCGCGCGCACCAGTGTGCTGAAGGCGCGCATGGCCCACGACGACCACGCGGACGACGGCAAGCTGCGTGAGAACGCCGTGATGCTGGCCTACCGGCCCACGCACGCGCAGGTGCTGCGGCTGCAGCTGACGGACCAGCGCGATCGCGGTGGTTTCGAGGGCGCCGCGCGCGCCGTGCAACTGCAATACATCCTGAACTGGGGGGCCCATGCCGCGCACACGTTCTGACCGTCGCACGGCCCGCTGGCACGCGGCGCTGGGCGGGTTGCTGCTGGCCGCCGCGTCCGGCGCGCAGGCGCTGACCGTCTTCACCTGCGAGGCCGAGTGGGCGGCACTGGTGCGCGAGCTCGCGCCGCAGGCGCAGGTACGCAGCGCCACCCATGCCCGCCAGGATCCGCACCACATCGAAGCCCGGCCGAGCCTGATCGCCGCGCTTCGCAATGCAGACCTGGCGGTCTGCACCGGCGCCGGCCTGGAGGCGGCCTGGCTGCCCACGCTGCAGCAGCGCGCCGGCAACCCGCGCGTGCAGGACGGTGCGCCGGGCATGGTGTACGCCTCGGCGCAGGTCAAGCTGATCGACCCACGGCCGCCGGGAACGCCCTTCGAGGGCGACGTGCATGCCGAAGGCAACCCGCACCTGCACCTCGATCCGCGCAACCTGCTGCCGGTGGCGCAGGCGGTGACGGCCCAGCTGCAGGCGGCCGATCCGGCGCGGCGGGCCGACTATTCCGCCCGGCTGGACGCCTTCACGCAGGCCTGGCGCGGCCGCATCGGCGACTGGGAGCGCCGCGCAGCCTCCTTGCGCGGAGCGCGCGTGGCCACCCAGCACACCACCTTCGCGTACTTCTGGCGCTGGCTCGGCGTGGAGCCCGTCGCCGACCTCGAGCCCAAGCCCGGCCTGCCGCCCACGCCCGGCCACCTGCAGCGGGTGCTGGAGGCCACCCGCGCCAATCCCCCGGCCGCCGTGGTGGTGTCCCTGTACCAGGACCCGCGTCCGGCCCAGTGGCTGGGCCAGCAGCTCGGGCGGCCGCAGTCGGTGCTGCAGCTGCCTTCGACAGTGACCGAGGAAGCTGGAACGGACTCGCTGGCAGGCCTGTTCGATCACCTGATCGATCGCCTGCGGGCCACCCGATGAGCGGCGGGGCGGCTGAACTGGCCTGGCTGGCCGCGCCGCTGGCCGCCTTGCTGGCCGCCTGCCTGGTGCTGGTGCCGCTGGGGGTGCAGGTGCTGCGGCGCGGCGTGGTGTTCATCGACCTGGCGGTGGCGCAGGTGGCGGCCTGCGGCACGCTGGCGGCCGGGCTGCTGGTGGAGCAGCCCTCGGCGGTGGTGCAGGCCGGCTCGGCGGCGGCTGCTGCACTGGCCGGCGCGGCCGGGGTGTGGTGGCTCGCCAGGCGCTGGCCCCATCAGCGCGAGGCCCTGATCGGCCTGGTCTACGTGGCCGCCGCCAGTGCCGCCTTGCTGGCCGCCAGCCATGACCCGCATGGGCGCGAGCGGTTGTCGGCGCTGCTGGCGGCCGATGTGCTGTGGGCCGACTGGGGCGCGCTCGGCGGACTGGCCGTGGCGGCGGTGGTCGTGCCGGGGCTGGCGCTGGTTCGTCGCTGGCTGGATCGGGACGCGCTGTTCTACCCGGTGTTCGCCATCGCGCTGAGCGTGGCGGTGCCGGTGCTGGGCTTGTACGTGGTATTCGGCCTGCTGATCGGGCCGGCCCTGTGGGCGCGGCGCGGCGGCAGCCTGCCCGCGTCGATTGGCGCGGGGGCGCTGGCTTGTGCCGGCGGGCTCGCGTTCTCGACCGCCCTCGACTGGCCCAGCGGCGCCTGCGTGGCGCTGGCCCTGTGCCTGCTGGGCCTGGCCACGACCTTGAAACTGGGCCAGGCGCCGCGTCAGACGTACTGAGGTCCTGCTCCCGCCTGACCAGCGGGCTCCTCGATGACTTCGATCTCGGGTCCGCTGCTGCCGGAATATTCGCGGCGAGGTATGAGCGAGGCCCAGACCACCGTCAGTAGCACGCCGGCCCAAGAGAGCTGATCGTCGCTGTTGAGTCCTAAGTAGAGGAAGCTGGCCAGCAGGGCACCTTCGGAGCTGAACGTCGCCCCCCGCAGAATTCCTTCATGTCGATCATCTTGAAAGGAGCGACGGAGTGCCACCTCGCTGATGAGACTGAGAACGGCACCGGCAGCGTAGACGCCCGATACCGCCGGGTCTGCCTGGTGTCTTGAAGCCAGGAAGCCGCACAGCGCAGATCGGCCCAACGCAACGACGGTTGCCGCGGGACCGGCGAGCTGCGTGCGGATGGCGTCGAGCCGTTGCCGCACGCGTTCGCAGGCGCTAGTCGAACCCCGCTCGCGAGGCGGGCGCGGTGGGGCAATCTCCAAGGGTCCTTCCGGGGGTAAAGACGATTCGGCGGGAGCTGCCTGCAGTTCAAGCGCAGCCACCGGTTGCGAAAAAGAATAGGTAACGCGATTCAGTCCCTGCATGGCATCAGCTCCATCCCAGTTGCACACGATCCAGATGCGCTTCGGCCCTTGACATGGTTTGATGCCAGGTCCCGGTCTTCCTGGCTAGTGCGATGGACAGGCGCCAGGCCTCTCACGCCTTGGCGAAGTCGCCAGCGGCCTCCAGGCATTCCCCGAGGCGAAGGGCCGCGCCGGCGTCATGCGCGTCGATCAGCAGGACGCAGGCGAACTGGGCCGCGGCTTCGATGGGCCTTTCGACCTGCTGCAGTGCGAGCCCGTATGCGTAGCGGAAGCTGGTGTCGCGGTGTCGCGCGATCACCAGACGGTGCAGGTCTTCCAGTGCCTCCTGCGGGCAGCGCGCCACCAGGCGGTCGTAAGCCTGCGCATAGAGGATCTCCAGGTCATCTTCGGCGACGTCTTGCAGGCAGGGCGTGGGGACCGCCCCGGCAGCAGCAAGCGGGGAGTTCCAGCCCCTGCGATCAGTCGGCTGGTGGGTCGCGGGTGGTTCGAGGATCAAGGCGAGGTCCGTTTCGGTGAGCAGTGGGGCCGCCGATTCTGCGAACCATGCCCATCGATTGCTGATGCCTTGCTGGCGTCCGCGGGCGCGGGGTGTCACCTCACCGTTTCACCCCACCAGCCACGCCGCCGCGGCGATGCCCGCCGACACGACGGCAATCACGATCGCCACCCAGGCCCGCCGCTCGGCCGCCGCGGACTTCACCGCCATCTGCTGCAACTGTTCGATCGCCTGCTTGAGCAGCTGCGCCTGGTCCGCCTGCAGGTCTTCCAGGGCTTCCAGGCGGGCGGCGATGGCGCGCACGCTGGCGTCGTCGCTGCCCCGCACTTCGGGCAATCGGGCCGTCGCGTCGGCTTTCTTGAACAGCTTGCCGGCCGAATCGATCAGCGTCGGCAGCGTCGATACCAGCACTCCCCAGGGCACTGCCACGTTCAGCTCCTTCCATGGTTGAAGCCGCCCAGCCTACCCGCTCCGGCCGGGTCCGTGGGATCCGGTCGACCCTCAGTCGCCGCCGAACTGGGCGCTGACCTGCGCCGAGCCGATGGTGCGGTTGCCGTAGGCACGCTGGAAGTCGTCGAGCGTCCAGGGCTTGCTGGTGTCCACCTGCAGGCGCTCGCGCGAGGCGAACACCGCCAGGCGATAGGTGTGCCGCCCGTCCGGTGGGCACATGCCCTGGTAGGCCGCCTGGCCCGACGAGTTGAGGCCGACCTCGCCGCCGAGCGGCTGGCCGGCGCGGAAGTCCACCATCTCGCCGCGCGTCTCGATGTTGAAGACGTTCCAGTGCACCCAGACCTTGCCGGTGGGCTTCATCGCATCCGGGTCGTCCACGATGACGCAGAGGAACCGGGTCTCCGGCGGCAAGCCGTGCACGGTCAGCGACAACGACTGGTCCTCGCCCCCCTGCTCGCGGCAGGCGTGCACGCGCTGGATGCGGCCGTCGGCGATGCTGGACGAGGTGATGGTCAGGGAGGTGGGGATGTCGGGTCCCCGGGCGTGCGTGGTTTCCATCGCGGTGTGTTCCCTTCTTGAAGTGGGTGGAGTGGGCACCGGGGCCCGTACAGGCGGGCACGCGGGGCCGGATGGGAACAGCGTAGGGCGGATCGGCCGGCGCCCAAGTGCGAGTGGGCGAGGGATAGGCCGGGGTGTTGTCCGACAGGGTTGCGGCCGGGCATGCTCGAACAATGAACAGCTGGACCACCCACCCATCGGCCAACCCAGGTGCACAAGCCCCCAAGCTCCCCGCGCGTCGTCGTGGCCCACGTGCCGGACGCCCACGACCACGCCAGCGCCCACGAGCGGGACACGCTGCTCGACTACGCGAAGCGGCTGGCGCGGCTGCGCGGGGAATCGTTCGGCGGCATGTTCCGGCCGGGCCAGCGGTACCGTGCCGCGCCTTACTTCGTGCCGAGCAGCACGCTCACGCTGCAGCAGGCGCAGGCCCTGGGGATCACCGGGCCGGACGACCTGTTCGGTGGCGTGGTGCCGGACGCCTTCGTCGCCAGCAAGGCCATCAGCCATCCGCTGTACGGCGACCGGCCGGCAGCGCCGCCGAGCTGGCGGCCCGAAATGAGCGATCGCTTGCGAGGTGCCGTGCTGGGCGGCTATGCCGCGTTTTCCTTGGACGATGCCCGGCTGGCCGGTGACGCGTTGCTGCGGCACGGGCCGGTGCGGCTGAAGCCGGTGCGCGCCACTGGCGGTCGCGGCCAGTCGGTGGCGCATGACGCGCTGGAGCTGCAGGGCCAGCTCGAACAGATCGGGTCCGAGGAGATCGGCCACGGCCTGGTGCTCGAGCAAAACCTGGAAGAGGTGCGCACCTTCAGTGTCGGGCAGGTCCGGGTGGGCGACCTCCTGGCCAGCTACCACGGCACCCAGGCACTGACGCGTGACAACCAGGACCGCGAGGTGTTCGGCGGCTCCGACCTGGTGGTGGTGCTGGGCGGCTTCGATGCGCTGACGGCCCTGGAGTTGCCGCCCGAGGTGCGCCGCGCCATCGACCAGGCCCGGCAGTACGACGCGGCCGTGCGGACCTGTTTCCCGGCCTTCTATGCCTCGCGCAGCAATTACGACGTGGCGGTCGGACGCGCCGCCGCCGGTCGGGCCTGCTCCGGCGTGCTGGAGCAGTCCTGGCGCGCGGGCGGCGCCACCGGTCCCGAGCTGGTGGCCCTGGAGCAATTCCGCGAGCGCCGCGACTGCCGGGTCGTGCGCGTGGCGGGCGCCGAGCGTTTCGGCCCCGCCGCCGTGGTCCCCCCGGGGGCCCATGTCCACTTCGACGGCACCGACCCCGAGGTCGGCCGACTGGTCAAGTACAGCTGTGTGGTTCCCCTATGACGACGCGCGCGCTCGGCATCGACATCCACGTGGACGGCACCCGCATCGCCGGCACGCTGGTCGGCCCCGAAACCATGGTCCCGGGCGTGCTGCTGGTGCACGGCTGGGACGGCTCGCAGGCGCAGTACCTGGAGCGCGCCCACGAGATCGCCCGGCACGGCTGCATCTGCCTGACCTTCGACCTGCGGGGGCACGTGCGGCACAAGGCCGACCGCGAGTTGGTCAGCCGGGAGGACAACCTGCGCGACTTGCTGGCCGCCTACGACGCACTGGTGAATCACCCCGCGGTCGATCCGGCGGCGGTGGCCCTGGTGGGCAGCAGCTACGGAGCCTACCTGGCGGCCGTGGCCACTTCGCTGCGACCGGTGCGCTGGCTGAGCCTGCGGGTGCCGGCGCTTTACAAGGACGAGGACTGGCATGTGCCCAAGCGCAGCCTTTCGCGCGACGAACTGATGGCCTTGCGGCGCCGCGTGGTCTCGCCCGAGGAGAACCGGGCCCTGGCCGCCTGCGCGGCCTTCCGCGGTGACGTGCTGATCGTCGAGTCCGAGGACGATCCGGTGGTGCCACGGCAGACCGTGCGCAACTACCGCGATGCCTGCAGCCAGGCCCGTTCGCTCACCTACCGGCTCATGCAGGGAGCGGATCATGGGCTGTCCGATCCGAACTGCCAGAAGGCGTACACCGACCTGCTGGTCACCTGGATGGGGGAGATGGTGATGAACGCCCGTGCGCCGCAGGCGCAGGGGAAGCAGCCGGCGAAGGACGCCGTCGAGGAGGCGCAGGAGGGGGAAAGGCTGGGGGAGACGGATTAGCCGGATCTCCGTTCGAGCGCGGTCACCCTCCCGCCTGCTCGATCTCCCCCGACAAGGCCAGCCAGCGTTCCTCCAGCGAATGCAGCTCCTCGCCCAGCGCCTTCAACCGCCGGCCCGACTCGGCCAGTTCAGCCGGAGGCAAGGACTGCGACAGTCGCTTCTCCAGCGCCTGCTTCTCCCCTTCCAGCACCACCATGCGTGACTCGGTCTTCTCCAGCTCCTTGCGCAGCGGCCGCAGCTGGGCGGCGGCCTGCTGGCGCTGTCGGGCCGGCTCGGGCTGCGGCGGTGGGGGTGGGGCGGCCGCGGCCGTGGCGGCGCGGGCCTCGTCGCGCAGCCGGCGCGACTCGTCCAGCAAATAGGCCTGGTAGTCGTCCAGGTCGCCGTCGAAGGGCCGCACCTCGCCGCGGCCGACCAGCCAGAACTCGTCGCACACGGCGCGCAGCAGCGCCCGGTCGTGGCTGACCAGCATCACCGTGCCTTCGAACTCGTTCAGCGCCACCGAGAGCGCCTCGCGGGTGGCCAGGTCGAGGTGGTTGGTGGGCTCGTCCAGCAGCAGCAGGTTGGGGCGTTGCCAGACCATCATGGCCAGCACCAGCCGCGCCTTCTCGCCGCCGCTCATGGTGCCCACGGGCTGGGCCACCATGTCGCCGGAGAAGTTGAAGCTGCCCAGGAAGTTGCGCAGTTCCTGCTCGCGCGCCGGCGGGCCGCTGTCCCGTGCCAGCCGGATCATGTGTTCGAGCGGATTGCTGTCCACGTGCAGCACGTCCAGTTCCTGCTGGGCGAAGTAGCCGATGGCCAGTCCCTTGCCCTCGGTGACGGTGCCGGACAGCAGCGGGATGTCATGCGCGATGGTCTTGACCAGCGTGGACTTGCCCTGGCCATTGGCGCCCAGGATGCCGATGCGCTGCCCGGCCAGCACCGATCGGCTGACCTGCCGCAGGATGACCTTGGGCTCGGGCGACGCCGCATAGCCGAAGCTCGCGTCGCTGATCGCCAGCATGGGGTTGGGCAGGTTGGGCGGCTCCTTGAACTCGAAGCTGAAGTCGGCCTCGGCCAGCACCGGTGCGATGCGCTCCATGCGCTCCAGCGCCTTGACGCGGCTCTGTGCCTGGCGGGCCTTGGTGGCCTTGGCCTTGAAGCGGTCGATGAACTTCTGCAGGTGGGCGATCTTGTCCTGCTGGCGCGAGAAGGCGGACTGCTGCAGCTCCAGCTGCTCGGCGCGCAGCAGCTCGAAGGCGCTGTAGTTGCCGCCGTAGCGCGTGAGTTTCTGCTGGTCGATATGCACCGTGACCTGCGTCACCGCGTCGAGGAACTCGCGGTCGTGGCTGATGACGATGAGCGTGCCCGGGTAGCGCTGCAGCCACGACTCGAGCCAGACCAGCGCGTCCAGGTCCAGGTGGTTGGTGGGCTCGTCCAGCAGCAGCAGGTCCGACGGGCTCATGAGCGCGCGGGCCAACTGCAGCCGCATGCGCCAGCCACCCGAGAAGCTGTTGACGGGCCGCTGCACCTCGTCGGTCTTGAAGCCCAGCCCCAGGATCAGCGCCTGCGCTCGCGGAACCGCATCGTGCTCGCCGGCGTCGTGCAGGTCGGCATGGGCCTGCGCGATGGCCATGCCGGCATCGGCGTCGTCGGGGTCGGCGTGCAGGGCGGCCTCGGCGTCGGCCAGGCGCTCGCGCGTGGCCATCAGCCGCTCGTCGCCGGCCAGCACGAACTCGGTGGCCGGCTGGTCGGTCTCGGGCATGTTCTGAGCCACCTGGGCCAGCTGCCAATGCGCCGGGCGGGAGAAGTCGCCGCCGTCTTCGTGCACGCTGCCGTTGAAGAGGCCGAACAGGGTGGACTTGCCGGCGCCGTTGCGTCCCACCAGGCCGACCTTCTCGCCGGGGTTGATGGTGAGGGAGACGCGGTCCAGCAGCACCTTGGCGCCGCGGCGCAGGGTGACGTCGCGAAGGGTGATCATGAAACGAAGCTTTCGCGGGTCAGAAGCAAGACCTGGTCGATGCCCGCGCTGGTCTCCAGCCACACGGCCCCAAGGCGCGGGAACGCGGCCTCGAAATGCTCGCGTTCGTTGCCGATCTCCAGCACCAGCACACCGTTCGCGGTGAGGTGGGAAGGCGCCTCGTGCAGCAGGCGGCGGATGAAGTCCATGCCGTCTTCGCCGCCGGCCAAGGCCAGCGAGGGCTCGGCCAGGTACTCGGCGGGCAGGGCGCTCATGCTCCGTGCGTTGACGTAGGGCGGGTTGCAGATGATCAGGTCGTAGGGGCCGGGCAGTCGGGCCAGACCGTCCGACTCGATGAGGCGGATTCGATCGGCCAGTTGATGCCGTTCGACATTGATGCGGGCCACGGCCAGCGCATCGGGGGAGATGTCGGCGGCATCGACGTCCACCTCGGGCCATGCCATCGCGGCCAGCACCGCCAGGCTGCCGTTGCCGGTGCACAGGTCGAGCACGCGCCGGGTGTGCGGGCCCAGCCAGGCGTCGAAGCCGCCGTCAGCGATGAGCTCGGCGATGAAGGAGCGCGGCACGATGGCGCGCTCGTCCACGTAGAAGGGCACGCCCTGCAGCCAGGCCTCGCGCGTGAGGTAGGCGGCGGGCTGGCGGGTGGCGATGCGCTGCCCGATCAGCTCGGCCACCGGCCCGGCCAGCTCGGGCGGTACGTCGCGCTCGGCGACCGAGTCGAGATCGTCCAGCGGCAGGCCCAGGCGCCACAGCACCAGCCACGCCGCCTCGTCGAACGCGTTGGCGGTGCCGTGGCCGAAGGCGACACCGGCCTCTTCGAGCCGACGGGCCGAGGCTTCGATGCATTCGATGACGGTCATGCGCGCTCCAGCGATTCGAGCTGCTCGAGGGTGCGGCGGTAGATGTTCTTGAGCGGCTCGATGTCGGCCACGCGCACGTGCTCGTCGATCTTGTGGATGCTGGCGTTGATCGGGCCGAACTCGATCACCTGGGGGCAGATGCGCGAGATGAAGCGCCCATCGCTGGTGCCGCCGGTGGTGGACAGCTCGGTGGCGATGCCGGTCTCGGCCTGGATGGCCTGCTGGATGGCGCCCACCAATTCGCCCGCATCGGTCAGGAAGGGCTGCCCGCCCACGGTCCAGCCGAGGGTGTACTCGATCCCGTGCCGCGCCAGCACCGCCTCCACGCGCTGCTGCAGGCCCGCGGCGGTGCTCTCGGTGGAAAAGCGGAAGTTGAAGTCGATGACCACCTCGCCCGGGATCACGTTGCCGGCGCCGGTGCCGGCATGGATGTTGCTGATCTGGAAGCTGGTGGGCTGGAAGAAGGCGTTGCCCCGGTCCCATTCAGTCGCGGTGAGTTCCGCCAACGCCGGCAGTGCCTGGTGGATGGGGTTGCGCGCGAGCTGCGGATAGGCGATGTGGCCCTGCACGCCCTTCACCGCGAGCTTGCCGGTCAGGCTGCCGCGGCGGCCGTTCTTGATCATGTCGCCCAGGCGCTCGACCGAGGTCGGCTCTCCCACGATGCACCAGTCGAGCCGTTCACCGCGCGCGGCCAGGCGCTCGCACACCACCACCGTGCCATCCACGCTCGGGCCTTCCTCGTCGCTGGTGATCAGCAAGGCGAGCGACAAGGCGGGGTCGGGATGCGCCGCCAGGAACTCCTCCACCGCCACCGTGAACGCGGCGATGGATGTCTTCATATCGGCGGCGCCCCGCCCGAACAGCAGCCCGTCGCGATGCGTGGGCACGAAGGGATTGCTGTGCCACTGCTCCAGCGGCCCGGTAGGCACCACATCGGTGTGCCCCGCGAACACCAGCGTGCGCGCCGAGCGCCCCGGCCGGCGCGCCCACAGGTTGGTGACGCGAAAGTCGTCCGGCCCGCCCTCGATGGTCTCGCACGCAAAGCCCAGCGGCCCCAGCCGCGCAACCAGGATGGGTTGGCACCCGGCGTCATCGGGGGTGACCGAGCGGCGCGAGATCAGCTGCTCGACGAGGTGGAGGGTGGAGTTCATGTTGAATTCTCTAGCAGCGCCACATGGCGCCGTTTCGCTTGATGTCGCTTGGTTCGTGCGGGCCCTTCGACGGGCTCAGGGCGAACGGGAAAAGACCCGTGCCGTTCGGACTGAATCGCAGCCACCGCGCAGCGGTAGGCCCCTCCAGTGCCAACGCGGAACCGGCTTTGCCGGGCCGCTACTGGCGCCCCCTGGGGGTGGCGGCCGCTAGGCCGCTTCGGGGGGCATGTTCTCAATGCTTCACGTCGAATGTGATCTCGGTGAAGGAGGGTTGGTCGTCTTCATCGTTCGGTGCGGCCTCCACGGCGCGGCTCTGGAAGTCGTTCTGCAAACGCCACAACAGGTTGTTGGGCGAATCGGCGTGGGCCAGCCCTTCCTTTCGGTCGACCAAGCCGTCGGTGACCAGGCGGGCGATGTCCTGCTCGAAGGTCTGCGATCCTTCGGCCAGTGACTTCTCCATGGCTTCGCGAAGTGCGGCGAAATCGCCCTTCTCGATCAGCTCCGTCACCAGCTGGGCATTGAGCATCACCTCCACCGCGGGGGTGCGGCCGCCGTGGACGGTGCGCAGCAGGCGCTGCGACACCACGGCGCGCAAGGCGGCGGCCAGGTCGCCCAGCATGGTCGGGCGCACCTCCACCGGATAGAACGACAGGATGCGGTTCAGGGCCTGGTAGCTGTTGCTGGCGTGCAGCGTCGCCAGGCACAGGTGGCCCGACTGGGCGTACGCGATGGCGGCCGACATGGTGTCGCGGTCGCGGATCTCTCCGATCAGGATGACGTCGGGGGCCTGGCGCAGCGCATTCTTGAGGGCCAGTTGCAGCGACTGCGTGTCGGTGCCGATCTCGCGCTGGTTCACCACGCTGCGCTTGTTGCGGAAGATGTATTCGATCGGGTCCTCGATCGTGAGGATGTGGCCCGAGCTGCGTTCGTTGCGCCAGTCGATCATGGAGGCGAGCGTGGTGCTCTTGCCGGCGCCGGTGGCGCCCACCATGAGGATCAGGCCGCGTTTTTCCATCACCAGGTCGCCCAGCACCATGGGCAGCGACAGCGTGTCCAGCGGCGGAATCTCGTTGGGGATGTGCCGGATGACGGCGGCGACCGAGCCGCGCTGGCGCATGGCCGAGATGCGGAAGCTGCCGACGCCTTCCAGCGTGCGGCCCATGTTCAGCTCGCCCGTGCGCTCGAGTTCGGCCAGGCGCTCGGCTGGCACGATCTCGGCCAGCAACGCGCGCGGCGCGTCGGCCGGCAGCGCCTGCGGGTTGAGCGGCACGCACTGGCCGTTGATGCGAAGCTGCGCCGGCGCATGCGCCGAGAGGTACACGTCCGAGGCCTTCTTGTCGGCCATCAGCCGCAGGATGCGTTCCATCGTATTCATGACGGCTCCTCAAGGGGTGGCAAGAAGCGCAGCCAATGAACAAGCGTGGACTTGCCAGGCCGCCGCGCAGCGGCAGGCCGCTCCAGCGGCTACCGCGGAACCGGCTTGGCCGGGCCGCTGGTTGCGCCCCCTTGGGGGGAGGCGGCGAAGCCGCTTCGGGGGGGGCATGTCAATCCCGCAGCAGGTCGTTCAGGCTGGTCTTGGCCCGCGTCTGGGCGTCCACGCGCTTGACGATGATGGCCGCGTACAGGCAGTACTTGCCACCGTCCTTGGGCAGGCTGCCGGAGATGACCACCGAGCCGGCCGGCACCCGGCCATAGCTCACGTTGCCGGTGGCTCGGTCGTAGATGGGGGTGCTCTGGCCGATGTACACGCCCATGGAGATGACCGAGTTCTCCTCGACGATGACGCCCTCGACGATTTCGGAGCGTGCGCCGATGAAGCAGTTGTCTTCGATGATGGTCGGGTTGGCCTGCAGCGGCTCGAGCACGCCGCCCAGGCCGACGCCGCCGGACAGGTGCACGTTCTTGCCGACCTGCGCGCACGATCCCACGGTGGCCCAGGTGTCGACCATGGTGCCTTCGTCGACGTAGGCGCCGATGTTCACGTAACTGGGCATCAGGATCGCGCCGCGGGCGATGAAGCTGCCGCGACGGGCCACCGCCGGCGGCACCACGCGCACGCCGGTCGCGGCCATCTCTTCGGGTGTGAGGTGCGCGAACTTGGTGGGCACCTTGTCGAAGAAGGCCAGGTCGCCGGCTTTCATGATTTCGTTGTCCTTGAGGCGGAAGGACAGCAGCACGGCTTTCTTGATCCACTGGTGCACCGTCCAGCGCCCCACGCCTTCGCGGGTGGCCACGCGCAGGTGGCCGTTGTTCAGTTCGGCGATGACGTGATCGACGGCGTCCGAGATTTCGGGCGAGGCGGACTTGGGCGACAGGCTGGCGCGGTTTTCCCACGCGTTGTCGATGAGGCTCTGGAGTTGCTGGGTCACTGGCTTGACTTGGTTCTGGATTGCACGAACTGGACGATGCGGCCCGCGGCTTCGAGGCATTCGGCGGTGTCGGCCACGAGGGCCATCCGGATGCGGCCGCGGCCCGGGTTGAAACCGCCGGTTTCGCGGGCGAGGTAGCTGCCCGGCAAAACCGTCACATTGTATTGAGCGAGCAGGTCGCGGGCGAAGGCCTCGTCGCTGCCTTCGACCCCCGCCCACAGGTAGAAGCCGGCATCGGGCAGGCCCACGTCGAGCACGGCCGACAGCATGGGCGTGACCTCGGCGAACTTGCGCCGGTACTGCGCGCGGTTGTCGATCACGTGGGCCTCGTCGTTCCAGGCGGCGATGCTGGCCGCCTGCACGATGGGGCTCATGGCGCTGCCGTGATAGGTGCGATAGAGCAGGAACGACTTCAGGATGTCGGCGTCGCCCGCCACGAAGCCCGAGCGCAGGCCGGGCACGTTGCTGCGCTTGGACAGGCTGGTGAAGGCCACCAGCCGCTCGAAGCCGCGGCCGAGCTTGTGCGCGGCCTCCAGGCCGCCCAGGGGCGGCTCGCCCTGGAAGTAGATCTCGCTGTAGCACTCGTCCGAGGCGATGACGAACCCGTGGCGGTCCGACAGCTCGAACAGCTTGCGCCACTCCTGCAGCGGCATCACCGCGCCGGTGGGGTTGCCCGGCGAGCAGACGAAGACCAGCTGGGTGCGCGCCCACACGTCGGCCGGCACGCTGTCCCAGTCGACCGCGAAGTTGCGCGCCGGGTCACTGGGCGCGTACCAGGGCGTGGCGCCTGCCAGCAGGGCCGCGCCTTCGTAGATTTGATAGAAGGGATTGGGGCAGACCACCACCGCGTCGCGGGTGGGGTCGATGACGGTCTGGGCAAAGGCGAAGAGCGCCTCGCGCGAACCGTTCACCGGAAGGACTTCCCGCAAGGCATCGATCTCGAGCCCGTAGCGCCGCTGCAGCCAGCCTGCGCAGGCTTTCCGCAGCTGCGGGTCGCCGGCCGTGGGCGGGTAGACCGACAGGCCCTGCATGGCCTGCCCGATGGCCTGCTCGACCAGCGGCGGAGCCGGGTGGCGCGGCTCGCCGATGCCCAGGCTGATGGGGCGCAAGGCGGGGTTCGGGGCCACGCCCGCGAACAGCTGCCGCAGCCGCTCGAAGGGGTAGGGCTGCAATTTCTGCAGAAGGGGATTCATGCCGCGGATTATCGGCGGCGCGGTGTGGCCGCCTCCCCGGATGGCGGCCAGTGAACATCCAGCGCCTGCATCAGCTCGCGCGCATTCACCGGGGCGTGCAGCTTGTCGGTGTTGTCGAAGTAGCAGAACACCTCGAGTGGCGCTCGAGGGCCGGGCGCGGCCGGGTCGACCAGCCGGGCATCGGCGGGCTGCCGGCCCCGGCGCCAGGCCTGGATGCAGGCCGCCCAGCGCGCGATCTCGGCGGCGCTGTAGTGGCTGTTGTAAAGCTCGGTCGACCCATGCAGGCGCAGGTAGACGAAATCGGCCGTGACGTCCTCGTGGCTGGGCCAGGGCAGGGGCGTGTCGGCCACCACCCAGGCGATGCCGTGCCGTCGCAGCAGCGCCATGAACCCAGGGGTGGCGAAGCTGGCGTGCCGGACCTCCACCGCGTGGCGCAGTGCCCTGCGCACCGGCGGCTCGAGCAGCTCGCGACCCTGCATGCGCTCGTCGCGCTGGCGGGCCACGCGCGCGGCGGCCACGGTGTCGCGCGGCAGTGCGGAGAAGAAGGCCTCGAACAGCGCCTGGTCGAAGGCGAAGTTGGCCGGGAACTGCCACAGGATCGGGCCCAGCTTGTCGCCCAGCGCGAACAGGCCCGAGGCGAAGAAGTTGCCCAGCGCCTGCGCCGCGTTGCGCAGCCGCAGCATGTGCGTGAGGTAACGGGCGCCCTTCACGGTGAAGACAAAACCAGGCGGGGTTTCAGCCGCCCATCGCGCATAACTGGACGGCCGCTGCAGGGAATAGAACGATCCGTTGAGCTCGATGCTGCTGAACTGCCTGGAGGCGTAGTGGAGTTCGCGCGCCTGGGCCACCCCGGCCGGGTAGAAGTTGCCGCGCCAGCCCGGATAGCGCCAGCCCGACACGCCGATGCGGACGGCGGCTGGCGGGCTGGCAGTGGGGGGCATGGCCTATTGTGGGTGGCGCCTCACAGGCCGTCGATCAAGGGCTGCCAGGACAGGGGGCGGCTTGTCCCGCCATTGGCCGGCGGGGCGAACGACTCGACCTGGGAGGGATCCGCGTCGACGGCGGCGCGCAGCTGGTCGGCGGCGTGCGGCGACAGCGCTGGCCGGACCATTTCCCATCCCGGATTGAACCGCACCAGGGCGGGCGCGGTGGAGGTGCTGGCGGCCAGCATCTGCGCCAGGTCGACCAGGCGGTAGGCGAGCTGGTGGACCCGCGGTGCGCCCGGCCTGCGCGCCTGGATGGCTCGGTCGGCGGCCAGCAGGTCGGCCTCGTCGAGGTCGGGCAGGCGGCGCCAGCCGGCCTCGGCCTTCCGCAAGTCCGCGAGCGCCTGTATCGCGGGATTGCTCTGGTAGTTGTTGCCGTCGAGCAGCACGCCCAGGGTGCGCCCGCCATGCCGGAGGGTGGCGACCTGCACCACCGCATGGATGTGCCGGTAGTCCTGCTCGCCCTGGCCCGGCTGCAGGCCGTGGAAGGACACCAGCTGGAGCGGGCCACGCAAGGTGCCCAGCTGCTCCAGCCGCTCGGCGGTGGGCGCCTCGCCCAATTCGGTCAGGAAATGCGGGTGGGGACGCAGCCACGCGGTCCGCACGCAACCCAGCTGCTTCATGGTCGCCAGGCTCTCGACCATCTGCCCCGTCATGCGGGTGGTGTTGTGCACGCAGTCGGCGAACCGCTGGATGCGGAAGGCCTTGCGGCTGGCCAGCCCGATGGGCGTGCCCTCGAGGGCCCGCAGGACGGGTTCGCCCACGTAGCCGCGGCGCGGGTTGCGCAAGGGGGCGGCGCGGTGGCCGAGATGATGGCCGGCCCAGGAGCCGGTTCGGGTCAAGTGCATGGGTTCTCCGCCAGTAGCCGCCCCGGAAGCGGGGCGCAGCGGGTAGTCGCCGCTGCCCCGGCGGGGTTCCGTGCGGGCTGGCGCCAGCGGGTCGCACGGTATCATCGCCGCCTCTCTCAGCGTCAGCCTCACGGGCAGGGATCGTGCGCCTTACTTCGATCAAGCTTTCCGGCTTCAAGTCCTTCGCCGAGCCGACCAATTTCATGCTGCCCGGCCAACTGGTGGGCGTGGTGGGCCCCAACGGCTGCGGCAAGTCCAACATCATGGACGCGGTGCGCTGGGTGCTGGGCGAGTCCAAGGCCAGCGAGCTGCGCGGCGAGTCCATGCAGGACGTGATCTTCAACGGCACCACGCACCGCAAGCCGGCCTCGCGCGCCTCGGTCGAACTGGTGTTCGACAACGCCGACCACCGGGCAGGCGGCCAGTGGTCGCAGTTCGCCGAGATCGCCGTCAAGCGCGTGCTCACGCGCGACGGCACCAGCAGCTACTACATCAACAACCAGCCGGTGCGCCGCCGCGACGTGCAGGACGTGTTCCTCGGCACGGGCCTGGGGCCGCGGGCGTACGCCATCATCGGCCAGGGCACCATCAGCCGGATCATCGAGAGCAAGCCCGAGGAGCTGCGCCTGTTCCTGGAGGAAGCGGCGGGTGTGTCCAAGTACAAGGAACGCCGGCGCGAGACCGAGAACCGCCTGTCCGACACGCGCGAGAACCTGACCCGGGTCGAAGACATCCTGCGCGAGCTCAACGCCAACCTCGAAAAGCTGGAAAAGCAGGCGGAGGTGGCGCAAAGGTACAACGCGCTGCAGGCGGATGCCACGCTCAAGCAGCAGCAGCTGTGGTTCCTCAAGCGCGCCGAGAGCGAAGCCGACCAGGTGCGCATCAAGGCCGATGCCGACAAGGCCGTGAACGAGCTCGAATCCCGGGTGGCCGACCTGCGCCACGTCGAGAACGAAATCGAGACCATCCGCCAGGCGCACTACGCCGCCGGCGACCAGGTGAACCAGGCCCAGGGCAAGCTGTACGAGGCCAGCGCCGAGGTCGGCCGCCTGGAGGCCGAGATCCGCTTCGTGGTCGAAGGCCGCCAGCGCGCCGAGCAGCGGCTGGCGCAACTGAAGGAGCAGGCCGCCCAGTGGGTGGCCCGCCGTGACCAGGCCGCCGGGGAATTGGAGAACCTGGCCGCGGACGGCGCCCTGGCCGAGGAGCGGGCCGCCCTGCTCGAGGCCCAGGTCGAGGAACAGGCCGCGCGCCTGCCCGAGCTGGAAGACGCGGTCCGGCAGGCCCAGTCCCGTGCCAACGAGCAGCGGGCCAGCGTGGCCCAGGTGCAGCAGCAAATCCAGGTGCTGGCGGCCGACCAGCGCAACATCGAGGAGCAGTCGCGCCAGCTGAACGTGCGCCGCGAGCGGCTGGTGGCGGACAAGCAGGCCCTGGCCGCGCCCGACGAGCAGCGCCTGGCGCAATCGGAGCAGCAGCTGGCCGCGGCGCAGGAATCGGCCGAGGCCTCCGAGGCCCGGCTGCACGAGCTGCAGGAACAGGTGCCGGCCCTCGACGAAGACCGCCGCAACCGCCAGGCCGAGGCGAACCGGCAGGCCGCGCGCCAGGCCGACCTCTCCGCGCGTCTCGAAGCTTTGAAGGCGCTCCAGGAAAAGGTGCGCACCGACGATAAGCTGCGCCCATGGCTCGCCAAGCACGGGCTGGATGGCCTGCAGGGGCTGTGGAGCCGCATCCATGTGGAGCAGGGCTGGGAAAACGCGCTCGAGGCGGTGCTGCGCGAGCGCCTGTCGGCCCTGGAGGTCTCGCGCCTGGAACTGGTGAAAGCCTTCGCCAACGACGCGCCGCCGGCCAAGCTCGCCTTCTACAGCCCGCCCGGCGCGTCCGCGCCGGAGGCTTCGGGCGCGCTGCCTCGGCTGGCCGACAAGTTGCGCCTGCACGATGCCGGCCAGAAGGCCTTGCTGGCCGACTGGCTGCACGGCTGCCTCACGGCGGAGAGCTTCGAGGAAGCGCTGGGCGCACGCGCCCAGTTGCGCGCCGGCGAAGTGATCTACGTGCGCAGCGGCCATGCCGTCAGCGCGCACTCGGTGAGCTTCTACGCCCAGGACTCCGAGCGCGCCGGCCTGCTGGCCCGCCAGCAGGAGATCGAAAACCTCGAGAAGGAATCGAAGGCGCAGGCGCTGATCGTGGACGAATCGCGCGCCGCGCTGGTGCGTGCCGAGGCCGCCTATGCCGATGCCTCGCAGCGCCTGGTGGCGGTGCGCCGCGAGGCCAGCGAGGTTCGCGCCCGCGCCCACGAGCTGCAGGTGGAGCACTTGCGCCTGTCGCAGCTGGCCGAGCAGACGCGGGCGCGTGGCGAGCAGATCGCCGGCGACCTGGCCGAGGTCGACGCGCTGCTGGACGACCTGCAGGAGCGCCGGGTGACGGCCGAGGCCCGCTTCGAGGAGCTGGACATGCAGCTGGCCGACTCGCAGGAGCGGCACGCGCAGCTGGACGAGCGGGTGATCGAGGCCGAGCGCAAGCTCTCCGAGTCGCGCGAGCAGCAGCGCGGGCTGGAGCGTCAGGCCCAGGAGGCGAAGTTTTCCCAGCGGTCGCTGGAGGCGCGCCGCGGTGAACTGCAGCGCACCATCGAGACGGCGAGCCAGCAGTCGACCTCCATCGCGGCCGAGGAGCTGCGCGCCCACGATGAGCTGTCGCGGCTCACGGACGCGGCGGCACAGGGCGGGCTGCAGGACGCGCTGGCCCTCAAGCTCGAGCGCGAGCAGGCGCTGGGCGCCAAGCGCAGCGAGTACGACGACCTCACCCACAAACTACGGGCCAGCGACGAGCGACGGCTCAAGCTCGAGCGCGAGCTCGACCCGCTGCGCCAGCGCATCACCGAATTCCAGCTCAAGGAACAGGCCGCCCGCCTGGGCCTGGAGCAGTACACGCAACTGCTGGCCGACGCGCAGGCCGACCTCGAGGCGCTGCGCCTGTCGGTGGCCGACGGCAAGGTTCGCCTGACCGGACTGCAAGGCGAGATCGACCGGCTGCACCGCGAGATCGCGGCGCTGGGCGCGGTCAACCTCGCGGCGCTGGACGAGCTGAGCGCGGCCCGCGAGCGCAAGCAGTTCCTGGACGCGCAGTCGGCCGACCTGGTCGAGGCCATGACCACGCTGGAAGATGCCATCCGCAAGATCGACGGCGAGACGCGCGAGCTGCTCAGCGGCACCTTCAACGTCGTCAACGAGCACTTCAGCCGCATGTTCCCCGAGCTGTTCGGTGGCGGCAATGCCAAGCTCGTGATGACCGGCGAGGAAATCCTCGACGCGGGCGTGCAGGTGATGGCGCAGCCGCCGGGCAAGAAGAACCAGACCATCCACCTGCTGTCGGGCGGTGAGAAGGCGCTGACGGCGATCGCGCTCGTCTTCGCCATCTTCCAGCTCAACCCGGCGCCGTTCTGCCTGCTCGACGAGGTGGATGCGCCGCTGGACGACGCCAACACCGAGCGCTACGCCAAGCTCGTGGCCAGCATGAGCCGCGGCACGCAGTTCCTCTTCATCAGCCACAACAAGATCGCGATGGAGATGGCGCAGCAGCTGATCGGCGTCACCATGCAGGAGCAGGGGGTCTCGCGCATCGTGGCGGTCGACATGGAGTCGGCCGTATCGATGGCGGAGATGTGAACACATAGGAATCGCGTATGAGCAGCAGTCTCACCATGGGTTTGGCCATGTTGGGTGGAGGCACCCTGGCCGCCCTGATCGCCTGGAACGCCTGGACCACGCGCCGCAACACGCCGCGGCAGCCCGAGCACGACACGGTGCCGCTGGGCGACTCGGTGTCCACGGTGCCGGTGGAGCAACTTGCCAACGAGGATGGCCGGGTCGACCCCGTGTTCTCCGACTCGGCCCTGGTGCACGCCGTCGCCACGCCGGAGCGGCGGCCGGGGCTCGACGCCCTCATCGACGTGATCGCGCCCATCTCGCTGGAGGGCCCCGTCAGCGGCGACGCCGCGCTGGCGGCCATGCCCAGCACCCGCCGCACGGGCAGCAAGCCCTTCGCCATCGAGGCCCTGAACGAGCGCAGCGGCCACTGGGAAATGCCGCAGGCGGGCCAGCGCTACACGGCGTTCCAGGCGGGCGTGCAACTGGCCAACCGCAGCGGCCCGCTCAACGAAATCGAGTACTCCGAGTTCGTGATGAAGGCGCAGGCCTTCGCCGATTCCGTCGGCGGCATGCCCGACTTCCCGGAGATGCGGCACGAGGTGGCCCGCGCGCGGGAACTGGACCAATTCGCCAGCGGCCATGATGCGCAGCTGAGCCTCACGCTGCGCGCGCGGCAGACCGCCTGGAGCCCGGGCTACGTGCAGCAGCACGCCTCGCGGCTGGGCTTCGTCGCCGGCGTCGTGCCGGGTCGCCTGGTCCTGCCCGCGGAGCATCCCGGCTCGCCGCCGGTGCTGGTGCTGACCTTCGACACGCAGGCCGCGCTGGCCGAGGACCCCACGCAGGCGGCGCTGCGCGACCTGACCCTCACCGTGGACGTGCCGCAGGTCGCCCGGACCGACCAGCCCTTCGCGCGCATGCGCGACGCCGCCACCGCGCTCGGCCAGTCGATGGACGGCATCCTCACCGACGACCGCGGCCAGGTGATCCGCGACGAGACGCTGGACGCCATCGGCGCCGACCTGGAAACGCTGTACGACACGCTGGATGCGAGGGACTTGGCGGCCGGGTCGGCGCAGGCGCGAAGGTTGTTCAGCTGAAGCCCAGGCCGCTGCAGCGGCTGCGAGACAATCCGGCTCGCCTCCAAGAGCCATCCATGCCAGCCCCTCCCGCACTGCACGAACGCGTCGCCGAACTGCACCGGCTGCTGCACCACCACGCCCATCGCTACTACGTGCTCGACGAGCCGGAGATCCCGGACGCCGAGTACGACCATCTGTTCCAGGAACTGCAGCAGATCGAGGCGCAGCACCCCGAGTTGCGCACGCCGGATTCGCCCACGTTGCGAGTGGGCGGCAAGCCGCTGGAGGGCTTCGCCAAGGTGCGGCACCGGGTGCCCATGCTGTCGATCCGCACCGAGACCGACATCGAGGCCAGCGGCGCGCGCAACTTCGACGCGCGGGTGCGGCGTGAGCTGGGGCTGGGTGAGTCGGACCCGCCCATCGAGTACGTCGCCGAGCTGAAGTTCGACGGCCTGGCCGTGAACCTTCGCTATGAGGACGGCGTGCTGGTGCAGGCCGCCACGCGCGGCGACGGCGAGGTGGGCGAGGACGTGACCCAGAACATCCGCACCATCGGACAGGTTCCCTTGAGGCTGCCCGAGGGTGCGCCGCCGGTGCTGGAGGTGCGCGGCGAGGTGTACATGCGGCGCGACGATTTCGAGCGGCTGAACGAGCTGCAGCGCGAGAAGATCGCCCGCGGCCTGCGCAACGAGAAGACCTTCGTCAACCCGCGCAACGCAGCCGCCGGCGCGGTGCGCCAGCTCGATCCGCAGATCGCGCGACAGCGGCCGCTGTCGTTCTTCGCCTATGGCTGGGGCGAGATCGCAGGCGGTCCTGCATTCACCCGCCACTCGGACGTGCTGGAGGCGTTCAAGGGGTGGGGCTTGCCGGTGTCGGACCGGATCCGACGCGCCCGCGGCGCGGACGAGCTGGTCGCCTACCACGAGGCGGTGGGCCGCGAGCGTGACCAGCTGCCCTTCGACATCGACGGCGTGGTCTACAAGGTGGACAGCCTGGCGCTGCAGCGGCAGCTGGGCTTCGTCACCCGCGAGCCACGCTGGGCGGTGGCGCACAAGTTTCCGGCGCAGGAGCAGGTGACCACGGTCGAGTCCATCGACATCTTCGTGGGCCGCACCGGCAAGCTCACGCCGGTGGCGCGCCTGAAGCCCGTGTTCGTGGGCGGGGTCACGGTGACCAACGCCACCCTGCACAACGAAGACGAAGCGCGGCGCAAGGACGTGCGGGTCGGTGACGCGGTGATCGTGCGCCGCGCCGGCGACGTGATCCCCGAAGTGGTCTCGGTGCTCGCGCACGAGCGCCGGCATGAGGAGCCGCCCTTCAGCATGCCGCACCGCTGCCCCGTGTGCGGCAGCGCCGCCGTGCGGGAGGAGGGCGAGGCCGACTGGCGCTGCACCGGGGGGCTGTTCTGCGGCGCCCAGCGCAAGCAGGCGCTGCTGCATTTCGCGCAGCGGCGCGCCCTGGACATCGAAGGCCTGGGTGAACGCCTGGTGGACCAGCTGGTGGACGCGAACGTGATTCGCGTGTTGCCCGACCTGTATCGCCTGGGGCTGGCCAACCTGGTGGCGCTGGACCGCATGGGCGGCAAGAGCGCGGCCAACCTGCTGGGCGCCCTGGAGAACTCGAAGCAGACCACGCTGCCGCGCTTTCTGTTCGCGCTGGGCATCCGCCACGTGGGCGAGGCCACGGCGCGCGACCTGGCGCGCCACTTCGGCTCCCTGGACGCGGTGATGCAAGCCAGCGTGGACGAGCTGCTGCAGGTGCCCGACGTGGGCCCCGTGGTGGCCCAGAGCATCCACACGTTTTTCCAGCAGCCGCACAACCGCGAAGTGGTGGAGCAGCTGCGTGCCCTCGGCGTCCAGTGGCCCGAAGGCGAGCCGGCCGCGCGAGTGCCGCAGCCGCTGGCTGGCGTGACGGTGGTGCTCACCGGCACCCTGCCGTCGCTCAGCCGCGACGAGGCCAAGGCCTTGCTGGAGGCAGCCGGTGCGAAGGTGGCTGGTTCGGTGAGCAAAAAGACGGCTTACGTGGTGGCCGGTGCCGAAGCAGGCAGCAAACTGGACAAGGCCCGGGAGCTGGGCGTTGCGATCCTGGATGAGGAAGGCCTGCGCTCGCTGCTGGCGCCGCCTGCGAACGGATGAGGTCATTCGGTGCGCCGCGTCGGGGGCACTCCGGGGCCGTTTGCTCACCTGTAGGACAACATCCAATTTTGCCGCCGGCCCAGCCAAACGCGGCCATGACTCCGCAGAATCCGAGCCTCATCCATGTCCAACCAACGGGAGAAGCTATGGACAACACCAGCGCGACCAACACCAATGACAACAAGAGCGTGTCGGAGACGGCCACCGCCGCCGAGCAGCTCATGGCTGCACCGGCCCGGGCCAAGCGAGGCTTCGCGGTCCTGAGCCCCGAGAAGAAGCGCGAGATCGCCAGCATGGGCGGCAAGGCGGCACACGAGCACGGTCGCGCCCATCGCTTCACCAGCGAGGAAGCCCGCGCGGCCGGCAAGAAGCGCCACCAGATGCGTGTGGCCGCCGCTGCCACGAAGTCGGAACACTCCTCCTGATCGGATGTTCAACGGCGGCACGAGCCGCCGTTGTCGCATCTGGCGGGCATCGATCGGCCGGCGCGCCGATCGGGCAAGGACCGACTCAGGTTCCGTGCTCGATGCGCCACCAACGCGGCAGCAATGACCGCACCTGGCCGCGGCCGTAGCGGTCGTCGATCAGCCAGACCACGCCCCGGTCCTCCCGGGTGCGGATCACGCGGCCAGCGGCCTGCACCACGCGCCGGATTCCCGGGTACAGGTAGGCGTAGTCGAAGCCCGCTCCAAAGGCCTGCTGCAGGCGTTCTCGCATCAGCTCGTTGACCGGGTTCACTTGCGGCAGCCCCAAGGTGGCCACGAAGGCGCCCACCAGGCGGTCGCCGGGCAGGTCGATGCCCTCGCCGAAGCTGCCTCCCAGGACCGCGAATCCGATGCCGCGTCCGCCCGGCTCGAAGCGGGCGATGAACGCCTGCCGGTCGGCCTCGCTCATGCCGGCCGTCTGCTCCCAGATCGGCAGTTGCGGATCGACGCTGGCGACTGCGGCGGCGACCCGGTGCTGGAACTCATAACTGCTGAAGAAGGCCAGGTAGTTGCCGGGCTGCCCCTGCCACTGCCGAATGATCAGGCGCGCGATCGGCTCGATGGCCCGATCGCGGTCTGCCCAACGGGTCGAGATGCGCGGGGCCACCTTCACGGCCAGCTGCGCCGGATCGAACGGCGAAGCCACTTCGACATCCGCCGCATCGGCCGGCACTCCCAGCGTGTCCTTGTAGAAGTCCACCGGGTTCAGGGTCGCCGAGAACAGCACCACCGCATGGGCCGCCTCGAAGCGCGGCGCCAGGTGCGGCGCCGGCAGCAGGTTGCGGATGCACAGCACGGTGCAGGGGTGCCGGCCGCGGCGGCGCAGCGTCACATCGAACACGGAATGCGCGCCGAAGGTCTCGGCCAGGCGGCTGAAGGCGAGCATGTCGAAGTAGGCCTGCTGCAGCTGCGCCGACGGCGCCTCCTGCGGCGCGTCGGCCAGGTGGTCCGCGATGGCAGCGACCGCCTGTTGCAAGGCGCCGGTGAAGCGACCCGGCAGGTCGTCGTGCGATGCATAGTCGGCCTCCTGCTCGCGCACGGTCTCGCGCCAGGCGCGGGCCAGTCGGCGCAGGGGCGTGGCCAGTTCGACGGGCGCATCGCGGCGCAACTCCGAGAGCTGCTCCTCGTGAAGTTCCGCGCTGTACATCTGGCGCCCGCGGTCGATCAGGTTGTGCGCCTCGTCCACCAGGACCGCGCATCGCCATTCCTGTTCACGTGCCAGCGCATGCAGCAGCGCGCTTGTATCGAAGAAGTAGTTGTAGTCGCCCACCACCACGTCGGCCCAGCGCACCAGGTCGTGTGAGAGCCAATAGGGGCAGACGGCGTGAGCCAGCGCCACGTCGCGCACCTTGGCGCGAGCCATGTTCCCATGGGCGACCGCCGCCGCCCGCGCTGCCGGCAGCCGGTCGTAGAAGCCCTTGGCGAGCGGGCACGATTCGCCGTGGCAGGCCTTGTCCGGGTGCTCGCAGGTCTTGTCACGGGCGCACAGCTCCAGCACGCGCAGGGGCCGCGCGCCGCCCGCGTCCAGCCGATCCAGGGCATCGAGCGCCAGCTGCCGCCCGGGTGTCTTGGCCGCCAGGAAGAAGATCTTGTCCAGCTGCTGTGCGGGCCAGGCGCGCAGGGCAGGGAATAGCGTCCCCACCGTCTTGCCGATCCCGGTCGGCGCCTGCGCCATCAGGCAGCGGCCGTGCTTGACCGCGCGCCAGACGGCCTCGGCCAGTTCGCGCTGGCCCGCGCGGAACTGCGGGTGCGGGAAGACGAGCGACGCGAGTGCCGCGTCGCGCGCGTCGCGGTGAGCGCGTTCGCAGGCGGCCCAGTCCAGGAACAGCCGGCACTGGGTCTCGAAGAACGCGCGCAGCACCTCGGCCTCGAAGGTTTCCTCGATGAGGGTCTCGCGGTCCGTGCCCAGGTCGAGATAGACCAGAGCCAGGCGCAGCGACGCGTAGCCACGGGCCTGGCACAGCAGCCATCCATACACCTTCAGCTGGGCCCAGTGCAGGTGGCGGTGATGGGCCGGCTGGCGCTCCAGGTCTCCGCGGTGCGTCTTGATCTCTTCCAGCCGCCCCAGCGCCGGGTCGAAGCCGTCGGCCCGGCCCCGGACCAGCAGCCCCTCGAACTCGGCCTGCAGCGCGATCTCACTCTCGTACCCGGCGGCACGTCGTCCCTGCACCAGCGCATGTCCGGCGATGCCTTGCTGGGCCGTTGGCGAAGGCGTGAAGCGCAGATCCAGGTCACCGGCCCGGGCCGTGAACTCGCACAAGGTGCGAACGGCAACGGTGTAGAGGGGAGGGGGGGACATGCGGGGGCGGGCCGAGGGGAGTGCGTTCCCGAACGGCTGGGCGAGCGGCTTTCTAACACAGGGCAGGCACGCGCAGCCTTCGACAGGCTCAGGCCGAACGGTTGTCGTGGGCGCAGCCTTCGAAGGGCTCAGGCCGAACGGTTGTCGTGGGCGCAGCCTTCGACGGGCTCAGGCTGAACGGAATACGCGCCACCGCGCAGCGGTAGGCCCCTCCAGTGCCAACGCGGAACCGGCTTTGCCGGGCCGCTGTTGGCGCCCCCTCGGGGGGAGGCGGCCACGAGGCCGCTTCGGGGGGGATCAACCCTCCTGGAGTTGGTGGCTCAAGCTCGTGATGGCATAGCGCTTCTCCCGCAGCTGGCGCGCGGGATCGTCGATGCCGTACTCGGTGAAAGCGGGGGCGCTTTCGTCGAGCTCCACGCCGCGCGCGTGCGCCACCCATTCGGTGCTGGTCACCTCCTGTGGAATCTCCTGTCCGGCAGGAACCACCAGGAAGGACATTTTGTGGGCGGGCTCATGGCGGCGATAGACGTCGAGTTGCATGGGCGACTCCTTGATGACGAGACGAGGGGAGGGGAGGCATGGCGGGGATCAACTGCCGCCCTGGCGTGGGCGCTTGCCAGGGTTCTTCTTGTTGCGCGTGGAGGTGCCGCGTTCTTGACTGATGGTCTGGCCACCGCCGCTACGCCGCACGATCCGGCCTTCGGCCACCTTGGGGGGCGGGGTGGCCCGCCGGTCCGCTTCGGTCACGATCTTGTTTCCCATGGAGCTCCTTGGGGTGTGTTGATGGACCCTTTATTCAGCCACAAGCCGGGCCGCCTGGGTGCTTCAGCCTGTGTGGGGCGGCAAGCGACTTTGAACGCGGCCGTGTCCGACAGGCGCCACCGTCGCGCCGGGGCTAGTCTGGACCTCAAACGGAGTCGACCACCCTTGGACACGAAAGCTGCCACCCGCCGCCAGAAAACGCCCGAACGGGCCGCCAGCCAGACCACTCCGCCCCCGGCGCGCCCCGCCCCTGGAGAAAGCAGCGCCAGCACGATCATCGAAGCGCCTACGAAGCGGCGCAATCCGCTGGATGCGCATGATTTCCCCGACGGCGGGGGCAGTGGCGGTGCCGAGCGGTTCAGCCGCAAGCGTTCGAAGCCCTGACCGACCCATCACGATTTCGCCCGGAGACGCCATGCAGAACATTGCCGCCACTTTCGACGACCCCAACTCCGCGCGCCTGGCGATGAGCCGCGTGGAAAGCGCGGGCATTCCGCGCGAGCGCATCCACTTCAGCCCGAGCGCGGACGCCGACTTCATCAAGCACGCTGGCCCGTCGCAGCCGCGGCCCGGGCAGCCCGGCTACCGCCGGCAGAGTGTGCTCGAGTCCATCGGCGGCTTTTTCGCCAACCTGTTGGAGAGCCACACCGATGAGTCGGGCATCTACTCCGAGGCCCTGCGCCGGGGCACCAGCCTGTTGCTGATCGAAGTCGAGCGCGACCAGGCCCAGAAGGTGATCCGCGTGCTGCAGGACTGCGGGGCCATCAGCCTCGAAGACCGCGTGGGCCAGTGGCGCACCGAGGGCTGGGAGCCCGCCGCACCCGGTGCGGGAACGGCGGCGCCATCGTCGGGCGGCGTGCATGCGGCATCGCCCACGGGCACCGCCGCCGCAGCCTCGCCGTCCCGTGCCGGCGGCCCGCAGGCCGGCGCAACGATGCGGGGCGGCCCCGTGGGCACGCACAGCTTCGCGGGCGGTGGCGCTGCCGTCGGCATGCCTTCGACCGCCGGGACACAGGTCGGCGGTGCGGGCTCTCGACCCGACGGGACCGATATCGCCGACACCGGCGGCGACCCGACGCTGCCCGGCTCCCACACCACGCCCACGCCGGGCGAAACGGCACGTCTGCGCGAGCGCGCGGTGGCCGCTTCCGAAAAAGGTGGCGCGGACGTCACGGATTCGCTCAACCGGGGCCGCGAGCCGGGCGCCAATCGCTGAAGCAGCGCCCGCGGGGGCCGTCGGCTGGTAATCTCCGGGGCGCGCTCATCCGTGCCCACCGCCCATGCCCGACCCAACGCCCGAAGACCTGCCGCCGCTGCCACGCATCCTGGTGGTCGACGACGCGCCCGACAGCCTCTGGCTGATCAACGAGCTGCTCAAGGACCGGTACGAGGTCCTGCAGGCAGCCGGAGGCGAGGAAGCCCTGGCCCTGGCGCGCAGCGAGCCCCGCCCCGACCTTCTCCTGCTGGACATCCTGATGCCCGACATGGACGGCTACGAGGTCCTGCGGCGCCTGCGCCAGGAGCCCCGCACGGCCGATATCCCGGTGGCCTTCATGAGCGCACTCAGCCGCGACGAGCAGCAGCGGCAGGGGCGCGACCTCGGGGCGGTGGACTACCTCACCAAGCCGGTCGACGTGCGCGCCGTGATGAGCCGGGTCGAGACCCAGCTGCTCGAGCGGCGCCAGGCGCGTCGGATGGAAGCGCTGGGCGAGCGCCTGGCCCGGCAGTTGCCCAAGGAGCAGTGGGAGGCGCTGTTCCGGGGCGAGGGACGCAGCGGCATCGCCTTCGAGCTGCTGCCGGTCAGCCTGCTGCTGGTGCAGGCGGCCTACATGAGCGGCAGCGTGGGCGACCGTTCCGAATTCCTGGCCCAAGTGGCGGAGCTCGCGGGGAGCCAGGGCGGCACGGTCGACCGATACGAACGCGAAGCCACAGTCCTGCTGTTCGAGCAGCCCGCCGCCGCCCTGCGCACGGCCATGGCCCTGCAACAGCGCTATGGCGCACCCAACCTGCGCCTGGGCCTGCACGACATGCCGGCCGAGATCGCCCGCTTCAGCTGCGGGCAAACGGCCGAGCGCACGCTGGTCGGCTCCGAGGTGAGCGCCGCGCGGCGCGCCACCGCCCATTCGGGGTCGGGCATCACCCTGTCGCCGGCCGCTTGCGCCGCGCTGCGCGAGGAGCTGCACAGCTGCCGCTCACGCGTCCTGTTCACCGCGCGATATGAAGGCAATGCGCTGCGCATCGCCCAGTTGCTGCCGCTGGAGCTGGAGCAGGCCCGGTGGGCGGGCTCCGACCGGGCGCCGCTGCCAGCTTCGTAGCCGCCCTACAGCGCCACGGCCGGTGGGCTGGCGGTGGCGGCGCGACGGCCCCGGTACCCTGGTCGCCAAGGAGGCAGCATCCATGAGCCAGACCAGCGTCGGCCCCGGACCGAACCGAGGCGGCAACGAGAACCCCGCGGACGACCCACGCCGCAAGACCCTGGGCGAGGGCGCGCCCCAGGCCGAGCCGCCCGCGGGCGCCCCGGGTACGCAGCCCCAGACGGACGAGACGGACGAGAAGGACGAGCAGTCGACGCGCGAGGGGCAGACCCGGCAGCCCCGCCGGGAGTGAGGCGGGGAGTCGCCTTGCCCGGGCGGGGACAAGGGCGGAACTTTAGAATGCCCGCCCGGGTCTGCCAGGCCCCAAGCCACAGCCCATGAACGCCCCCCTCGACGTCTCCCTCTTCGCCCGCGCCGCCAAGCCGATCACCAGCTACCGCAAGTACTGGGCCGCGCGCTTCGGCACCGCGCCGTTCCTGCCGATGAGCCGGGCCGAGATGGACCGCCTGGGCTGGGACAGTTGCGACGTGATCATCGTCACGGGCGACGCGTACGTGGACCACCCGAGCTTCGGCATGGCGGTCATCGGCCGCGCGCTGGAGGCGCAGGGCTTCCGCGTGGGCATCATCGCGCAGCCCGACTGGCAAAGCGCCGACCCCTTCAAGGCCCTGGGCAAGCCCAACCTCTTCTTCGGGGTGACGGCGGGCAACATGGATTCGATGATCAACCGGTACACCGCCGACCGGAAGATCCGCAGCGACGACGCCTACACACCCGGCGACGTGGGCGGCAAGCGGCCCGACCGGGCCTCGCTGGTCTACTCGCAGCGCTGCCGCGAGGCCTACCCCGAGGTGCCCATCGTGATGGGCGGCATCGAGGGCAGCCTGCGCCGGATCGCCCACTACGACTACTGGCAGGACAAGGTGCGCCGCTCCATCCTGGTGGACGCCAAGTGCGACCTGCTGCTGTACGGCAACGCCGAACGCGCGATCGTCGAGATCGCCCACCGGCTGGCGGCACGCGAGCCGGTGCAGCAGATCACCGACGTGCGTGGCACGGCGTTCATCCAGCGCAGCTCGCCCGAGGGGTGGTTCGAGATCGATTCCACCGAGGTGGACCGGCCCGGCCGTGTCGATGAGCACATCAACCCCTACCTCACCGTGTCCGAGCAGGCGCAGGCGCAGGGCGGCACCTGCAGCAAGGACCAAGCCGCGGATGGCGCGCAGCAGCCGCTGGTCTTCGTGCGCGGCGCCTCGCGCCGGCCGCCACCGCGCGAGCACACCGTCATCCGGCTGCCGTCGTACGACCAGGTCAAGTCGGACCCGGTGCTGTACGCCCATGCCAATCGCGTGCTGCACCTGGAGACCAACCCCGGCAACGCTCGTGCGCTGGTGCAGGCCCATGGCGACCGTGACGTGTGGATCAACCCGCCCCCCATCCCGCTGACCACCGCGGAGATGGACCATGTCTTCGGGCTGCCGTATGCGCGCAGCCCGCACCCCACGTATGCCGACGAGAACGGCAGCCACGACGGCGCCACCCGCATCCCGGCGTGGGAGATGATCCGCTTCAGCGTGAACATCATGCGCGGCTGCTTCGGTGGCTGCACCTTCTGCTCGATCACCGAGCACGAAGGTCGCATCATCCAGAGCCGCAGCGAAGAATCGGTGATCCGCGAGATCGAGGAGATCCGCGACAAGGTGACCGGCTTCACCGGCGTCATCTCCGACCTCGGCGGGCCCACGGCCAACATGTACCGCATCGGCTGCAAGAGCCCCGAGATCGAGGCCGCGTGCCGCAAGCCCAGCTGCGTGTATCCCGGCATCTGCTCCAACCTGAACACCGACCATGGCCCGCTGGTGAAGATGTACCGGCGGGCGCGCTCGCTCAAGGGCATCAAGAAGATCCTGATCGGCTCGGGCCTGCGCTACGACCTGGCCGTGCAGTCGCCCGAATACGTGAAGGAGCTGGTGCAGCACCACGTGGGCGGCTACCTGAAGATCGCGCCGGAGCACACCGAGGCCGGGCCGCTGTCCAAGATGATGAAGCCGGGGATCGGCAGCTACGAGCGTTTCAAGCAGATGTTCGAGAAGTACTCCGCCGAGGCGGGCAAGAAGCAATACCTCATCCCGTACTTCATCGCCGCGCACCCGGGCACCAGCGACGAGGACATGATGAACCTCGCCGTCTGGCTCAAGCGCAACGGCTTCCGGGCCGACCAGGTGCAGACCTTCTATCCCAGCCCCATGGCCACGGCCACGGCCATGTACCACTCGGGCCGCAACACCTTGCGCAAGGTGCGGCGCGAGGGCAGCGAGGAAGACCGCGTGGACATCGTGCGCGGCGAGCGGCGCCGGCGCCTGCACAAGGCTTTCCTGCGCTACCACGACCCCAACAACTGGCCGCTGCTGCGCGAGGCGCTCAAGGCCCTGGGGCGGGCCGACCTGATCGGCAATGGCAAGCACCATCTCATCCCGGCTTTCCAGCCGGTGACGGATGGCAGCTACCAGAGCGCGCGGCGGACGAACTCGACGCCTTCGGGGAACGGGGCCAAGCCGGGGCGGGGGAAGCTGCTGACCCAGCACACCGGTTTGCCGCCCCGGGTGACGGGGGCGGCAAAGCCGGCGCGCAAGCGCGGGTGAGTCAGCGCTGGCGGAGCCTGAGCAGGATCTGCTGCAGGGCCTCCCGATCGATCCAGTCCTTGGCTCGATAGTCCGTCCTGGTTTCCGACAAGCCTTCGATATCGAGCGTGCGGACCTCGACGCCTTCCACCATCAAGGTCCGCACGTGGGGCTGCAGGTCCTCGCAGGTCGAGCAGGTCGGCGCCATGCGGCGATGGGGTCGAGTTCGATTTCGCTGCGGTGGCGGTTTCCGATGAAGCGCTGCATGCCCCCAGGCTACAGCGGCAGGCCCACGTAGTTTTCGGCCAGCGAGGTCGACAGCGCCTTCGAGTGCACCAGGTAATCCAGCTCGGCTTCCTGCACCTTCTGCCCGAAGCCCTCGGTGTCGGGGAAGCGGTGCATCAGGCTGGTGATCCACCAGGAGAAGCGCTCGGCCTTCCAGATGCGCTTGAGGCAGCGCTCGGAGTAGGTGTCGATGCCCTGGCTGCTGCGCTCCTTGAAATACTCGATGAGCGCGCCCGAGAGGTACTTCACGTCGGTGGCCGCCAGGTTCAGGCCCTTGGCGCCGGTCGGCGGCACGATGTGGCCGGCGTCACCCGCCAGGAAGAGCCGGCCGAAGCGCAGCGGCTCGGCCACGAAGCTGCGCAGGGGCGCGATGCTCTTCTCGATGCTGGGGCCGGTCACGATGCGCGATGCCAGGTCGGGGTCGAGCCGGCGCCGCAGCTCGTCCCAGAAGCGCTCGTCGCTCCAGTCCTCCACCTTGTCGCTCAGCGGCACCTGCACGTAATAGCGCGAGCGGCTCATGCTGCGCATCGAGCACAGGGAGAAGCCGCGCTCGCTGTTGCCGTAGACGATCGCGTGCGGCGAGACCGGCGGCGTGTCCGACAGAACGCCGATCCAGCCGAAGGGGTAGACCTTCTCGTACTCGGTCACCCGGTCCTTCACGCTGGCGCGGCTGACCCCGTGGAAGCCGTCGCAGCCTGCGATGAAGTCGCACTCCAGGGTGTGGGTGCGGCCGTCCTTCTCATACGTCACCCGGGGCTTGTCGCTGTCGAAGTCGAGCGGCTGCACGTTGCCGGCTTCGTAGACCGTGGTCAGCCCGGCGGCCGCGCGGGCGTCCATCAGGTCGCGGGTCAGCTCCGTCTGGCCGTAGGCGGTGACGACCTTGCCGCCGGTCAGCCCCGAAATGTCGATCGGGTGGCGCTTGCCCGAGAACACCAGCTCGATGCTGTGGTGCGGGATGCCCTCGTGGTCGAGCCGCTCGGCGACACCGGCTTCGCGCATCAGGTCCACCGTGACCTGCTCGAGGATGCCGGCGCGGATGCGGCCGAGCACGTAGTCGCCGGTCTGGCGCTCGAGGATGATGTTGTCGATGCCGGCCTTGTGCAGCAGCTGGCCGAGCAGCAGGCCCGAAGGGCCGGCGCCGATGATGGCAACCTGGGTTCGCATGGGGTACTCCTTGAGCCATCGAGCTTAGGAAGTGCCGCCCCGCGCGTCGAGCGCGGCGGCCGGTCGCTGTGCGATCATCGTGCAACCTGCGCGGTGATCGCGCAATGTCGTCACCCTCTCCACAACGCTCCACCAACGCTCCACGGACGCCCATGATCGCCAAGGTCGACTACATCGAAGGCATGGCTCGCGGCCTGGCCGTGCTGGAGAGCTTCGACACCGAGCGCCAGCGGCTCAACGCCACCATCGCCGCGCAGCGCGCCGGGATCACGCGGGCTGCGGCGCGCCGGCACCTGCTGACCCTGGCGCACCTGGGCTATCTCGAATCCGATGGCAGCCACTTCTGGCTCTCGGCCAAGGTGCTGCGTTTTTCCGGCAGCTACTTCGCCTCGGCGCGGCTGCCGCGCCTCCTGCAGCCCACGCTCAACCGGCTGGCATCGTTCACGGCCGACTCGTTCTCGGCCGCCGTGCTCGATGGCGATGAGGTGGTGATCGTCGCGCGCAGCGGCCCCTCGCGCGTCATGGCCTATGGCGTGCACCTCGGCGCCCGGCTGCCGGCGCACGCCACGTCCACCGGCCGTGTGTTGCTGGCCGCATTGGGCAAGGCGGCCTTCAACGGGTGGCTGCGTGGGCGCGAGCTGCCCCGGCTGACCGTGCACACGGTGGTCGAACCCAAGGCGTTCCGCAGCCTCGTGGAACAAGTGCGGCAGCAGGACTTCTGTGCCGCCAGCGAGGAACATGAGCTCGGCGTGCATGCCTTGGCCGTGCCCTTGCGTGACATGCGGGGCCGCACGGTCGCGGCCATGAACGTGGTGGCCGGCAGCCACCGCAGCGACAAGGGGTCCCTGGCGCGGGACATGCTCCCGGTGCTGCAAGACGCGGCCCGCGAGCTGCGCCCGATGCTTTAGACCTTCTCCAGCCAACCCAGACCGGACCAAAGCCAGGGCCAGGTCTTCAGTGCGCCGATCAGCGCCAGGTGCAACGGATAGACGAGATAGAACGCCACTTGCAGCCGCGGCAGCTGCAAAGGCATCAGCCGCAGCAGCGCCGCCAACGGCACGGCGGCCAGCGTCCAGAGCAGGGCGGGCCAGCCACCGAACTCGGCGTTGAGGAACCCGGTGATCGCCAGCATCACCGCGGCCAGCACGCCCGCCTGCGGCCACGAGGTGCGGCCGAACAGGTACACGGCCGGGATCAACAGCACCCCCGGTGCGTTGAATTCGACCCAGCCCGACGCCATCACGGCCAGCAGGGCCGCGGCTCCGCGCAAGGCGAGGGACGCGCCCGAGGCCAGGGCCCAGCACAGCACCGCCCCCAGGGCCAGCGTGCCCAGCACATTCAGCAGCCAGGGCTCGCCGCGAGCCCAGATCGAGGGCGCGATGGCGATCACGCACCACAAGGCGAGGCGGCGGGCGGTGCGGGCGGCCCTGGGTGCGGCGTCGCCCGCGCGGGCGAGGTTGACCCCCAGGACGATGGCGAAGAGCGGGAATGCCAGGCGGCTGCTGGCGAACACCCAGCTGTCCAGGCCATAGCCGAGCAACAGCCGGCCGAAGTGGTCGACGAACATGAAGCCCATCGCCACCCACTTGAGCGTCTCGAGCTGTCCGTCGGTGAATCCCCAGGGAGCGGGGGAGGGCGAAGGCGGGTGGGGCACGGCCCGGCCAGCATAGTCGGCCCATGCGGTGGGCGTGCTTATGCGGGGTCCCGGATATGCAAACAACCAGATCTTCGTTGGTTTTTATAACCAAATGGAGACAATTGCACCTGCTCTTATTCCCAGAACACGGCGAAGACCCATGAATCACCGCATCAAGACCCTGATCGCCATCGCGGCCCTGGCCACCAGCGGCCTGGCTTCCGCGCAGACCCTGCTCAACGCGTCCTACGACGTGGCCCGCGAGTTCTACAAAGACATCAACGCCGCCTTCGTCCCGCACTACAAGAAGACGACGGGCAAGGACGTCAAGATCGACCAGGCGCACGGCGGCTCCTCGGCCCAGGCGCGCGCCGTGGCGGACGGCCTGGACGCGGATGTGGTGACCATGAACACCACCACCGACATCGAGTTCCTGGCCGACCGTGGCGTCGTCGCCAAGGACTGGGCCAAGCAGTTCCCGAACAACGCCGCGCCCACGACGTCCACCATGCTGTTCCTCACGCGCCAGGGCAACCCCAAGGGCATCAAGGACTGGGACGACCTCACCAAGCCGGGCGTGCAGGTGGTCGTGGTGAACCCCAAGACCGGCGGCAACGGCCGCTACACCTACCTGGCGGCCTGGGGCTATGCCAAGAAGAAGGGCGCCAGCGACGCGCAGGCGGCCGAGTTCGTCTCCAAGCTGTACAAGAACGTGCCGGTGCTGGCGCGTGGCGGCCGCGATGCCACCACCGCTTTCCTGCAGCGCAACATCGGCGACGTGCTGGTCACCTTCGAGTCCGAGGTCGAGTCGGTCAACCGGGAGTTCGGCGAGAAGCGCGTGGACGTGGTCTATCCGTCGACGAGCATCCTGGCCGAGAACCCGGTGGCGATCGTCGAGCGCACGGTCAACAAGAAGGGCACCCGCGAGCTGGCCAAGGCCTATCTCGACTTCCTCTACTCCGAGCAGGGCCAGGAGATCGCCGCCAAGCACAACATGCGGCCGCGCAATGCCGCCGTGCTGAAAAAGCACGCCGACACCTTCAAGCCCATCCAGCTCTTCACCGTGCAGGAAATGTTCGGTTCGCTGAGCGAAGCGCAGAAGGTGCACTTCAACGACGGCGGCCAGTTCGACAAGATCTATACGGTCCGTTGAGCCCATGAGCGATAGCGCCGTCATGGCGCCCCTGCCCGCGGCGGGGGCGCTTTCCACGTCCAGCCGCCGCAGCCGCAAGGTGCTGCCGGGCTTCAACCTCACGCTGGGGTACACGCTGCTGTACCTGGCGCTGATCGTGTTGATCCCGCTGTCGGCCTTGGTGCTCAAGAGCTTCACGCTCAGCTGGGACCAGTTCGTCGCCGCCGTGAGTTCGCCACGCGTGATGGCCGCCTACCGGCTCACCTTCGGCGCGTCCTTGTTCGCGGCCGTGGTCAACGTCGTCTTCGGCCTGCTGGTGGCCTGGGTGCTGGTTCGCTACAGCTTCCCGGGCAAGCGCGTGGTCGATGCGCTGGTGGACCTGCCCTTCGCCTTGCCCACGGCAGTTGCCGGCATCTCGTTGACGGCGCTGCTGGCCGGCAATGGCTGGATCGGCCAGCTGCTCGAGCCACTCGGCATCGAGCTGGCGTTCAACCCCAAAGGCGTGGTGATCGCGCTCATCTTCATCGGCCTGCCCTTCGTGGTGCGCACCGTGCAGCCGGTGCTGGAAGACACCGAGCGCGAACTCGAGGAGGCGGCGATGTCGCTGGGCGCGACCCGGCGGCAAACCTTTGCCCGCGTGATCTTCCCGAGCATCGCTCCGGCGCTGATGACCGGCTTCGCGATGGCGTTCGCGCGCGCCATCGGCGAATACGGCTCGGTGATCTTCATCGCGGGCAACGTGCCGATGGTCTCGGAGATCGTGCCGCTCATCATCATCGGCAAGCTCGAGCAGTACGACGTGGCAGGCGCCACCGCCGTGGCCGTGGTGATGCTGCTGGCATCCTTCGCGATGCTGCTGGTCATCAACTCGCTGCAGGTCTGGCAGCGCAAGCGATCGGGGGGGCTATGAGTACCCTTGTCCATCGACAGGTGAGCACCACCGAAGCGCCGTGGGTGCGCTGGACCCTGATCGGCATTGCCGGCGTGTTCCTGCTGCTGTTCCTGGTGCTGCCGCTGCTGGCCGTGTTCGTCGAGGCGCTGCGCATGGGCCTCGGCCCCTACCTGGCAGGCCTGGCCGAGCCGGATGCGTGGGCGGCGATCCGGCTGACGCTGATCACCGCGGCCATCGCCGTGCCGCTGAACCTGCTGTTCGGCGTGGCCGCGGCCTGGTGCATCGCCAAGTACGAGTTTCGCGGCAAGGCCTTCCTCACGACGCTGGTGGACCTGCCTTTCTCGGTGTCCCCGGTGGTGGCCGGCCTGATGTACGTGCTCGTGTTCGGGGCGCAGGGCTGGCTGGGCCCCTGGCTGGAGAGCCACGACATCAAGATCGTGTTCGCCGTACCGGGCATCGTGCTGGCCACCATCTTCGTCACCTTTCCGTTCATCGCGCGCGAGCTGATCCCGCTGATGCAGGCGCAGGGCAACGATGAGGAACAGGCCGCCATCGTGCTGGGCGCGAACGGCTGGCAGACCTTCTGGTACGTCACGCTGCCCAACATCAAGTGGGGCCTGATCTACGGCGTGATCCTGTGCAATGCGCGAGCCATGGGCGAATTCGGCGCGGTGTCGGTGGTGTCGGGCCACATCCGCGGCCAGACCAACACCATGCCGTTGCACGTGGAAATCCTCTACAACGAGTATCAGTCGGTCGCTGCCTTCGCGGTGGCCTCGCTGCTGGCGCTGCTGGCGCTGGTGACGCTGGTCGTCAAGACGGTGGCCGAGTGGCGCCACGAGCGCGACATGAAGGCCGCCGCCAACCTGCCGCCAGAGCAGCCCGTCTTCGCATCCCCGAGTGTCTAAGCCATGAGCATCGAGATCCGCAACATCAGCAAGCGCTTCGGCGACTTCCACGCGCTGCGTGACGTGTCGCTGCACGTCGATTCGGGCGAACTGGTCGCGCTGCTCGGCCCCTCCGGCTGCGGCAAGACCACGCTGCTGCGCATCATCGCCGGCCTGGAGACGGCCGACGCGGGCAACATCTTCTTCAGCGGCGAGGACACCACCGACGTGCATGTGCGCGAACGCAACGTGGGCTTCGTGTTCCAGCACTACGCGCTGTTCCGGCACATGACGGTGTTCGAGAACGTCGCCTTCGGCCTGCGCGTGCGCCCCCGCCGCCAGCGGCCCAGCGAGGCGCAGATCAAGGCCAAGGTGCACGAGTTGCTGGGGCTGGTGCAGCTCGACTGGCTGGCCGACCGCTTTCCCTCGCAGCTTTCGGGCGGCCAGCGCCAGCGCATCGCGCTGGCCCGCGCACTGGCCGTCGAGCCCAAGGTGCTGCTGCTGGACGAGCCCTTCGGCGCGCTGGACGCCAAGGTGCGCAAGGAGCTGCGCCGATGGCTGCGGCGCCTGCACGACGAGCTTCACGTCACCAGCATCTTCGTCACGCACGACCAGGAAGAGGCCCTGGAGGTGGCCGACCGGGTGGTGCTGATGAACAGCGGCGTCATCGAGCAGGTGGGCTCGCCGCAGGACGTGTGGGACCACCCCGCCAGCCCCTTCGTGTACGGCTTCCTGGGCGACGTGAACATGTTCCACGGACGCGCGCACCAGGGGCAGGTGCACCTGGATGGCATGCGGATCGAATCGCCGGAGCACGCCGACGCCGAGCACGCCAAGGCCCTGGCCTACGTGCGTCCGCACGACCTGGACGTGCAGCGCTATTCGGCGGACGCGGCCCGCGACGGCATCGTGGTGCAACTCGAACGCGCCATCGTCGTGGGGCCCATCGCCCGCCTCGAACTGCTCCCGCGGAACGAGGGCCAGCCGCAGGACGGGCAGGATCCGCTGATCGAGGCGCAGATTCCCGCGCAGCAGTTCAGGGACGCCGGCTTCCAGGAGGGGGAGACGCTGGTCGTGACGCCCCGGCGGGCGCGGGTGTTCGTGAGTTAGAGTCCCCCCCGAGCGGCGTTCGGCCGCTTCCCCCCAGGGGGGGCGCAACCAGCGGCCGGGCAAAGCCGGTGCCGCGGTAGCCGCTGGATGGGCCTGTCGCTGCGCGCGGCCTTGGTGCGGCCCACGCTTGTGCGGCCTGCTTCGGCGCGGCGCGGGTGATGCGCAGCATCGTGGAGATTGAACTTGAATCTGAAGCATGTCCTTGCCGCGCCCCGCCGGGTGCTGGCCACGGTCTGCGCCGTCGCCGTGGCCTTGCTGGCGTTCGGGCTGTACCTGCAACACGTCCAGGGGCTGGAGCCGTGCCCCATGTGCATCGTGCAGCGCTATGCGCTGGTGCTGGTGGCGCTGGTGGCCGGCGTGACGGCGCTGGCGCGCAGCCGGATGGCCCATGTCGTCGGTGGGCTGCTGGGGCTGTTGGTCGCCGGCTTCGGCGGCTTCGTGGCAGCGCGCCAGAGCTGGCTTCAGTGGTACCCGCCCGAGGTTGCCTCTTGCGGGCGTGACTTCTACGGAATGATCGAGACGTTCCCGCTGCGGCGCGCCATTCCGATGATCTTCCGCGGCAGCGGCGATTGTTCCGCGGTGGACTGGACCTTCCTGGGCGCCACCATCGCCAACTGGTCGTTCATCTGGTTCCTGGTATTCGCGCTGGTGTTCCTGGGGCTGCTGGTGACCCGTCGCTGAACCCTATCCAGGGACTTCCGTCGGAGTCGAGGGCAGAAGGGCACCGACGAAAATCTCGCTGGAGGCGCTCTCGCGCGCCCCGGCGAGCGCTCCCAGGGTCTGGGCCAGCTCCGGCGCCGACAAGCGTCGGGAGCGGACGAACTCCACGATATGCGTGGCGGCTGCATCGTCCAGTTCCGGCAAGGCCCGGATGCACTGGATCAGGTCGTCGATCGAATAGGTGCTTCGGGCCTGCAGGACGGCATGAACGGCCACGGCGGGCGGGAGATCGACACTCCTGAGCCACGCGAGGGTCAATTCGTCGAATCTTGACTCCGCTGCCGCGTCGCCGGTGGCGCGGAAGGTTTTGTAGCCTTCGAGAAGGAGCTGCGCCGATCCGGGCCGGTGGCGGTGGCATCGATCCGCCGAATCCGAGACCCGCTGGATCCAGTCAGGAGCGGTTCGCTCACCCAGTGGCGGCAGCAGTTGCGCGAACACGGCCAGCGCATCGGCGTGGGACAGCAAGCCCTGCGTGACCAACGGGCGCAACACCGTCGTCATGACGGCGGCCGCTTCATAGATGCAACGCCGGGCCAGCGGCCGTGCGATCCCCACCAGCGCATCCTGCAAGGACTGGCCCGCCAGCGGGGTGCCGGCATCCGCCTGGCGGGACGCGAGATCGGTCGCCATGCGGTAGGCATCGGAGATGCCATGGGCGCTCAGCTCCTCGCTGGCGGCCAACTGCACGATGCGGTCGAGCTGCTGTTGACCGGTCAGGTCGCGGGTCTGCGCCGCCTCGATGCGCAAGGGCCCGCGCAGGTACCACAGCAGGCGGTCCACCGTTCGCCCCGCCAGCGCTCCGACGGCCGAGCCGCCCAAGGCACCGATCAGGTAGGCGCTGGTCGCCGGCACTCCGAGCAACAGCAGGGCGTGGGCGCCGGCTGCCGCTCCCACCGGGGCGCCCAGCACGAGGGCAGCGATGCGTCGCCGGGGGTCTCGAAGGCTGGTGTAGCCCAGGCGGCCACTGATCGGCTCGGCACGTGGACGGACAGTGGCGGGGGGGCGGGGAACGAGAGGAGTCGCTGGCATCGCGGTCTTGGTCTCGGCAGGCCTGCTCTTCATGTAGTTCCAAATCATTCGGGCGCAGTGTGCCCGCAACTCATCCTGTCGCTCCTGCTGATCCGTCAATGTTCACAGACCGCCGCACCGGCGTCGTCGGCACTTCACAGGCCCGAGGGATACGTTTCCGGCGGCTCGATGCTGGGTTGCGCCTCCTGGTCCAGGGGTTGGACCGCGCGCGTGCGGTCCAGGTGCACCATGGCGTCGAACTGGGCCGGCAGGCGGGCCTCGAAATAGTGGCTCGCGCGCTCGCTCTGAGGCATGTAGATGACCCCGATGGCCCGCTGCAGTCGCGGCGCGCGCAGCAGGTCGGAGAGCGTGGCGCTGCCGCGCAGCGGCAGCCAGAAAGCCGGCTCGCCGGTCTCGTGGAACAACTGCTCGAAGCTGCCGGGCAGCCCTTCGCGCACGCGTTTGATCTCCACGGGCGCGTCCCAGGCAGACGCGGCCGCCACGGTGCCGGCATAGGTGGAGAAACCGACCAGCAGCGCCTGCTCGCCCCAACGCTGGCGGACGAGCTGGCCGACGTTCAACTCGCCGCGTTCGCCCATTTCGGTGGCGCTGGCATCGCCCAGGTGCGAGTTGTGGGCCCAGACCACCATCTTCGGGGGCGGTCCATCGTCCTTCAGGTGTTCGTCCAGCGCGCGCAGCGTGTCGGTCATGTGCTGGTCGCGAAGGTTCCAGGACGACACGCGCCGGTGGAACATGCTGCGGTAGTACTCCTCGGCGTTGCGCACCAGGCGCGCGTTCTGCTGGGCGTAAAAAGCCTCGTCGCGGTCGGCTCCGGGGTGCGTGCCGAAGCTCGCGGCGCGCCGGTTCATGTCGCGCAGCTGGGCGACCACCTCGTCTTCGCAGTGGGGTTGCAGGCCAAAACTGGCGGCATAGCCGTAGGCCTGGCTGTCCTCCCCCGCATGGTCGAAGCACGCGTAGCGGGCCCGCGCCCGGCGCGCGGCGTCCGGGTCGGTCTTGTCGAGGTAGTCCAGCACCGCCCGGATCGAGCTGTACAGGCTGTACATGTCCATGCCGTAAAAGCCCGCTTGCTCGCGGCGCGGCTTGCCGGCGTTGTGGGCCCGCAGCCACTCGATGAAATCCAGCACCGCGGTGTTGCGCCACATCCAGGTGGGAAAGCGCTGGAAGCCCGCCAGCGCCCGCTCACCGTCCGGGTCATCGCCGCGGCCGCGCACGTAGGCGTTGACGCGCCAGGCATCGGGCCAGTCGGCTTCTGCCACCACGGCGGTGAAGCCGTGCTCGGCGATGAGGCGACGGGTGAGGTTGGCGCGCAGTTCGTAGAACTCGTGGGTGCCGTGGCTCGCCTCGCCAAGCAGCACGATGCGACCGTGCGAGACGAAATCCAGCAGGTCGTCGTCCGCCCGGGTGCCGGCCAGGCGCCGCAGGTGCGGCCCCAGCTCGCGCGGGGACACCGAGTCGCCGTGATCGATCGCTCGAAAGGGCATGGCTTTGATCCTCAATGGGGCAGGGCAGATTGCCGCGCCTGCGCGAGCTGCTGCTGAACCTCCTCGTCGCTGCACTGCGGGAAGTCTCGATACCACATCCCCACGGCGGTGAACGGCTCGGGCAGTGCACCCATGAACAAGCGATCGGCCAGGGGCCGCAGGCGGTGGGCAGCGGCTTCGGATGCCACGGGCGCCGCCACGCCGATCCAGCGGGCGCCTCCCTGGCGCACCGCCCGCACGGCGGCTTCCATGGTGGCGCCGGTCGCCAGGCCATCGTCGACCAGCAGCACGCGGCGGCCGTGGAGATCCAGCGGTGGCAGGCCCGGGCGGTACGCGAGCTCGCGCCGCCGAAGCTCCGCTGTCTCACGAGCCACGACCTGCGACACCTGGTCGGGTCGGGCCAGGGCGCTCGCCTCCGCGTCCATCACCTCGATCCCGCCGGAAGCGATCGCACCGATCGCATATTCGGGGTGGCTCGGTAGTCCGATCTTGCGCACGACGAACACGTCCAGCGGTGCGTGCAACACCCGGGCGATTTCCGCGGCCACGGGCACCCCGCCGCGCGGCAGGCCCAGGACCAGCAGGTCGGTCTCTCCGCGAAGCTCGTCCAGCTCCTGCGCAAGCAGTTCGCCGGCTTCCTGCCGGTCACGCAGCGGCAGGCGGCCGGCCAGGCTCATGCGTGTTCCTCGGCGGCGGCCAGGTGGAATTCGAACCAGTCCGCGGCCATCTCGCCGGCGTGCTGCAGCACGCCCGGCTCTTCCAGCAGCGGCCCACCACCCGGCACCACGGCGAGGCTTCGCTCGCCACGCAGGTGCTGGTAGGCCGCGTCGTGGCGCGCCAGGTTGACCGAGTCACGGCTGCCGACCAGCAGCAAGGTCGGCGCCTTGACGGTGGAGAGCACCGCCGGGCCCGCCAGGTCCGGCCGGCCGCCCACAGAGACCAGCGCCTGCACCAATCTCCCCAGCCGCGCCGCCGCGATCATGCAGACCACGCCGCCCGCGGACACACCGCACAGTCCGAGCGCCGACGCCTTCAGCCGCGGTTCCTGGCCGATCCAATTCACGACATCCAGCACGCGCTGCGTCAGGAGCGGCGTGTCCACGCCGTGTTTGCCGGAGCGGGCCTGCGCCTGCTGTTCCTCGGGGGTCAGCAGGTCGATGGCGAGCGAGGCCATGCCCGCCCGATGCAGTTGCCGCGCGACCGTGCGGTCGTCCAGGCAATGGCGGCCCTGGCCGCGGCCATTGACGAAAGCCACCACCGCACCGAAGCCGGAAGGCAGGAACAAGTCACCTTGAAGCACGCCCGATTCGATCGGAATGCGCACTTCCCGCGTTTGCACTGACGTCGAGTCCATGGTCACCTCTCTCGCGAAGCATCTTGGGCAAGGGGCGCGACGCCCGCTGTCGGCGCGAGCCTCTTGTGCTGTAGGACGGCCCAACGGCCGCGCGGATCGACCCGGCGTGCCGGCATCACCCGCGCGTCAGGCTCCGCTGCGGAGCGTGGCTAGGATCGTGCGACTTCCCTCACTTCGAGCAGCTATCGCCATGTCCACCATCCACGGCAGCATCCCGTACGCCGCGATCGCATCGATCCGGCCCCAGCCCGAGCCCGGCCAGGTGGCGCCTGCCCTGGTGCAGACGCACAGGCCGCGACCCGAACCGCAGGGCCTGGCGGCCACGGGCCTGGACGCCCGGCAAGTCGCTCCGGTGGAGCCGGGGAGCATCGTCCCGGCTTTTCGCCACACGCGTGGAGACGCCCTGTAGGAGCCTGGCCTTTCAGCCCAGGCGCTTGACCAGCACCAGGCTGCGCCGATCCCAGTTGTACTTGCGCTTGCGGGCTTCGGGCAGCCAATCCGCATCGACCTGAACAAAGCCGCGCTTCACGAACCAATGCTTGGTTCGGGTGGTCAGCACGAAGATGCTGTCCAGTCCCATGGCTCGCGCGCGCTGCTCCACGCGCTTGAGGATCTTCTCGCCGTCGCCCTGGCCCTGGCTCTGCGGCGATACCGTGAGCGCCGCCATTTCGCCGGTGCGCGCCTCGGGGTAGGGGTAGAGCGCGGCGCAGGCGAAGATGACGCCGTCGTGTTCGACGATCGTGTAGTTGGCGACATCGCGCTCAATCTCGGTTCGGCTGCGCTTGACGAGCGTGCCGTCGCGTTCGAAGGGTTCGATCAGCTGCAGGATGCCGCCCACGTCGTCAGGCGTGGCCTCCCGAAGCTCTTCGAGTTTCTCGTCGATGACCATGGTGCCGATCCCATCGTGCACGTAGATCTCCAGCAGCAGCGAGCCATCCACCGCGAACGGGATGATGTGGCTGCGCTCCACGCCGGCCTTGCAGGCCTTCACGCAGTGTTGCAGGTAGAAGCCGATGTCGGTGGGGCGTTGAGGGGGCGGTGATTGCGCCAGGATCTGTTCGGCGGTGGCCAGCGGCAGTTCGGTGTCGATGGGGTTGTCCTCCGCCTCGGGCTCGCCGGGCCGCATGCGGATGCCGGGCACCTCGCTCAGGAAAATCAGCTTGTCGGCCTGCAGTGCACCGGCGACGCTGGTGGCGACTTCCTCCATCGTGAGATTGAAGGCTTCACCCGTGGGAGAGAAGCCGAAGGGGGAAATGAGCACCATGGAGCCGAAGTCGAGCGTGCGCTGGATGCCCGCCACGTCCACCTTGCGCACCACGCCCGAGTGCTGGAAGTCCACGCCGTCGACGATGCCGACGGGACGGGCCGTGATGAAGTTGCCCGAGATCACCCGCACCGTGGAGCCGGCCATGGGCGTGTTGGGCAGGCCTTGGCTGAAGGCGGCCTCGATCTCGTAGCGCAGCTGGCCGGCGGCTTCCTGCGCGCAGTCGAGCGCCACCTCGTCGGTGATGCGCACACCGTGCGAGTAGCGCGCGGGATGGTTCTTCAGGCGCAACTGTTCGTTGACCTGCGGGCGGAAGCCGTGCACCAGCACGATCTTCACGCCCATGCTCTGGATCAGCGCCAGGTCCTGCGCGATGTGGGGCAGCTTGCCGGCCGCGATGGCCTCGCCGGCCAGTCCCACCACGAAGGTCTTGCCCCGGTGCATGTGGATGTACGGTGCCACCGAGCGGAACCAGGGCACGAAGGTGAAATTGAAGACGGTGGACATCGTGGCGCGACAGGAGGAGCCGCAAAGTGTACGGGCCGGGGTCCCGGGGCTGCGCCCGATAATGGCGGGTTTTTTCACTCGCGCGCCCCCTTTGTCCGACGTACGCATCACCTTCCCCGAGACGCTGCCGGTCTCAGCCCGGCGCGAGGACATCACGGCCGCGATGGCGGCCCACCAGGTGGTCATCGTCTGCGGCGAGACCGGCTCGGGCAAGACCACCCAGCTGCCCAAGATCGCGTTGGCCATGGGCCGCGGCCGCCTCAATGCCAAGCCCGGCCAGCGCGGCCGCTTGATCGGGCACACCCAGCCTCGCCGGATCGCCGCCTCCAGCGTGGCCCGGCGCATCGCCGAGGAACTGCAGACGCCCCTGGGGGAGGTGGTGGGCTACAAGGTGCGCTTCCAGGACCGGCTTTCGCGCGAGGCTTCGGTCAAGCTCATGACCGACGGCATCCTGTTGGCCGAGACGCAGACCGACCCGCTGCTGCAGGCGTACGACACGCTGATCATCGACGAGGCTCACGAACGCAGCCTCAACATCGACTTCCTGCTGGGATACCTGCGGCAGATCCTGCCGCGCCGGCCGGACCTGAAGATCGTGGTCACCTCGGCCACCATCGATGCCCAGCGCTTCGCCGAGCACTTCGCCTCCGCCCAAGGTCCCGCGCCCGTCATCTACGTGTCGGGTCGCACCTACCCGGTGGAGGTGCGCTGGCGGCCATTCGAAGAGTCGCGCGACTTCGGCCTGAACGAGGCCATTGCCCAAGGCGTGGACGAGCTCTGGCAGGGCGGTGTGGGCGGTGACATCCTGGTCTTCCTGCCGGGCGAGCGCGAGATCCGGGAGGCCGCGGACCACCTGCGGGGGCACCTGTCGCACAGCGCGCTCACACGATCGGCCGAGGTGCTGCCGCTGTTCTCGCGGCTGTCGCAGGCCGAACAGGACCGCATCTTCGAGTCGCACGCCGGTCGCCGGATCGTGCTGGCCACCAACGTGGCCGAAACCTCGCTCACCGTGCCGGGCATCCGCTATGTGATCGATGCCGGGACGGCCCGCGTCAAGCGATACAGCTACCGCAGCAAGGTCGAGCAGCTGCTGGTGGAGCCGGTGAGCCAGGCAGCGGCCAACCAGCGCGCCGGCCGCTGCGGCCGCGTGGCCAACGGCATCTGCATCCGGCTCTATGACGAGAAGGATTTCGCGGGCCGCCCGCCCTTCACCGATCCAGAGATCCTGCGGTCCTCGCTGGCCGGCGTGATCTTGCGCATGAAGTCGCTGCACCTGGGCGCGGTGGAGGACTTCCCCTTCCTCGAGGTGCCGCAGCGCCGCGCCATCACCGACGGCTATCAACTGCTGGGTGAGCTGGGCGCCATGGACGAGGCCAACGAACTCACGCCGGTGGGCCTGGAGCTGGCCAAGCTCCCGCTCGATCCGCGGGTGGGCCGCATGATCATCGAGGGCCGCCAGCGCGGCGCGCTGGACGAGGTCCTGGTCGTGGCATCCGCGCTGTCGGTGCAAGACGTGCGCGACCGGCCCATGGACAAGCAGGCCCAGGCCGACCAGCAGCATGCCAAGTTCGACGATGACAAGAGCGAGTTCTCGGGTTACCTGAACCTGTGGCGCTGGATCCACGAGTCGCGGGGAGGCACGCCCCCGGCGGCGGCCGCGGCCGCGGCCGTGGGCGCCAAGGGCGCTGCGGCCGCGCCCACGCACAAGCTGTCCAACCGCCAGTACGAGCAGCTGCTGCGCCAGAACTACATCAATGTGCGCCGGGTGCGCGAGTGGCGAGACATCCACAGCCAGTTGCTCACCGTGGTGACCGAGCACAAGTGGCCGCTGAACCGGCAGCCTGCTTCCTATGAAGCCCTGCACAAGTCCATGCTGGCCGGCCTGCTGGGCAACATCGGCTGGAAGACCGAGGAAGCGGCCGCGGCGGGATCGGGCTCGTCCGAATACCTGGGTGCGCGCGGCATCAAGTTCCACCGCCACCCCGGGGCCCACCTGAGGAAGCGACCCGGCCGCTGGATCGTCTGCGCCGAACTGGTCGAAACCACGCGCTTGTACGGCCGGGGCATCGCGAACATCGAACCCGTATGGGTCGAGGAGGTGGCGGGTCACCTGCTGCGCAGGCAGCTGCTCGACCCCCACTGGGAGAAGAAGCACGCCGAGGTGATGGCCCTGGAGCGCGCCACCCTCTATGGCCTGGTGATCTACAGCGGCCGGCGCGTGCCCTACGCTCGCGCCGACCAGCAGGGCGCGCGGGAGATCTTCATCCGCGAGGCGTTGGTGGAAGGGCAGTGGGAGACCTCGCTTCCCTTCCTGGCGGCCAACCGCAAGCTGGTGCGGCAGGTGCAGGACCTGGAGCACAAGTCGCGCAGGCAGGACGTGCTGGTCGACGAGGAACTCATCTTCGCGTTCTACGACCAGCAGCTGCCGCCCGACGTGTACAACGGCCACAGCTTCGAGGCCTGGTATCGCGCCGAGAGCCGGAAGAACCCGCAATTGCTCAAGCTCACGCGTGACGAGCTGATGCGGCACGAAGCCGCGGGCATCACCACCGAGGCCTTTCCACGCACCATCCGCCTGGGCGGCGTGGACTGCACCACGGCCTTTCTCCACGAGCCTGGCGATGCCCGTGACGGTCTCACGGTGTCCGTGCCGCTGTTCGTGCTGAATCAGGTCAGCGAAGAACGCGGCGAGTGGCTGGTGCCCGGCATGCTCAAGGACAAGATCCAGGCCTTGCTCAAGAGCCTGCCGCAAAAGCCGCGCTCGCGATTCGTGCCGCTGCCGGAATCCGCTGCGCGACTGGCTGGCGAGATGTCGGCGCCCGAGGTCTTCGGCCAAGGTTCGCTGGTGGACGCGTTGCTCAAGCGGGTGCGCGACGAAACCAGCCTGGACGTCAAGCGAGCCGACTTCAAGCTGGACATGGTGCCGGCCCACCTGTTCATGAACTACCTCGTGGTGGACGAGCACGGCCGCCAGCTCGGCATGGGCCGCAATCTCGGTGCGCTGAAGGCGCAGTGGGGCGCCAAGGCCAGGGGGGCCTTCCAGGCTTTGGCATCGCTGATGCCGGCTGCGCCGGCTGCGGCGACACCCGTGAGCGCGCCCGTGCAGCCAACGGCGTCACCCACCGGGCCGGCGACCACCGCCCGCGCAAACCCGGCCCGAACGCACGACGGGGCGCAGCGCTACACCGCCTGGACCTTTGGCGAGCTGCCCGAGCTGATGGAGATCCGCAAAGGATCGACCAGCATCATCGGGTTTCCGGCTTTGGTGGATCAGGGCGACGCCGTGGCCATCGAGGTCTTCGACGAGCCCGCCGTCGCCGCGGCGAAAAACCGCGCAGGCCTGCGGCGACTGTTCGCGCTGCAGATTCGTGATGCGCTCAAGTACCTGGAAAAGAACATACCGGACCTGCAGAAAATGGCCGTGGCCTACATGCCCCTGGGCACCCTGGAGGAACTCCGAGGGCAGGTCATCGACGTGGCGCTGGACCGCGCCTTTCTCATGGACCCGTTGCCGGCCGATGAGTCGGCCTTCAGGCAGCGACTGGAGGAGGGCAGGGGGCGCCTGACCCTGATCGCCCAGGAGGTGGCCCGCCTGGCCGCCGTGATCCTGGCCGACTACGCGACGGCGCTGCGCAAGATCAAGGACACCAAAGCTGCGCCAGAGGCCACCCAGGACGCGTCGCAGCAACTGCAGCGCCTGGTGCCCATGCGCTTCCTGCTGGACACGCCCTGGCCGGCGTTGCAGCACATCCCGCGCTACCTCAAGGCCATCGTGCTGCGGCTGGACAAGCTGAGGGCGGACCCGGCGCGAGACTCGGCACGGCTTGCCGACGTGCGGGCGCAGGAGCAGCGCTACTGGCGGCTGGTCGCCGAACGCAAGGGCGTGTCGGATGCCCGCATGCAGGAGTTCCGATGGCTGCTGGAGGAGCTGCGGGTGAGCCTGTTCGCGCAGGAGCTGCGCACGCCGCAGCCCGTCAGCGCCAAGCGGCTGGACAAGGCGTGGGGGCAGCTGACGCACTGATCAGGGTGCGCCAGCGAGCGGCCAGCCGGGTCGCCGCTTGCCGGGGGCAGATGGCCTTATCGCTGCGAGGGGTCCAGACCCGTGGAAGGGTTGCCGAATCCGCTGTGTCGCGCCCGCGGGGCAGGTTCGCTGAAGGCGAATGCCGGCGCGGTGTCGGCCGCGTCCATCTCGCGGCCTTCGCGGTTCCGGCTTCCATTTCGCGGACTGGGCGCGGCCTATCATTTCGCTCCATGCCCGTCCACGACATCCTCAAAATGGGCGACCCGCGGCTGCTGCAGCCTGCTCGCCCGGTCGACGCCTTCGGAACCCCTGAACTGCACGCGCTGGTGCGCGACCTGTTCGACACCATGGCCGCGGCCAATGGGGCCGGGCTCGCGGCTCCGCAGATCGGCGTGGGCTTGCAGGTGGTGATCTTCGGCTCGGACGAGCCGAACCCGCGTTACCCCGATGCGCCCGTGGTGCCGCAAACGGTGTTGGTGAATCCGGTCATCACGCCCCAGGGCGACGAAGAGGAAGAGGGCTGGGAGGGGTGCCTGTCGGTGCCCGGCCTGCGCGGCGTGGTGCCACGCTGGCGGCGGATTCGCTACAGCGGTTTCGACCCGGAAGGGCAGCGCATCGAGCGCGAGGCCGAGGGCTTCCACGCGCGGGTGGTGCAGCACGAGTGTGACCACCTTCACGGCGTGCTGTACCCGATGCGCGTCAGGGACTTCAGCCGGTTCGGCTACACGTCGGTGCTGTTCCCCGGCCTGGATGGTGGCGACGACTGACCCGCCGTCCCTCTGCCGCCCACGTTCCTAGGGCACGCTGTGCCGACGAACCGGAGCCTCCCCCGGCGGCGTGTTGTTGTTCATCAAGTCCCTGAAGTCATGGGTCGCCGATGACCGGACGATGCGCGGCCAACGCTCGCCGAGAGGTGTTGCGGCGACGGCGCCGGCCTCGGTCCGCAGCGCAGTGGCCGCGGGTGGTGGCAGCGATGTGCGCGGGATCGAGGCCGTGCCGGCGAAGCCTGGTGCACCCGGACTCGCCGAGCTGGTCGGACCCGCCGCTGCCGCAGCAGCGCTGCTGCTTGACGGCGTGGCAGACCAGGCGTTGCGCTGAATGGAAAAAGTCATCGAGCAGCTTGAGTGAATGGAGGGCCCGAAGCCTAGAAGGCGCGTCGGGTCCACCCTGTCTGTTCCCGGACGGGCGTGCGTGCCGCGCGTGACGCGGTTCAGGCCGGTTGGGCCAAGGCTTCCAGCAGCTCCGTCTCGATCTCGATCTGCCGCTTGTTCTGCTGCAGTTCGGCGCCGTCGATCAGGAAGGTGTCTTCCACCCGCTCGCCCAGGGTGGAGACCTTGGCCAGCTGCAGGTTGAGGTGGTGCCGCGCCAGCACGCGCGCGATCGAGTACAGCAAGCCCACGCGGTCGCTGGCCGACACGCTGAGCAGCCAGCGTTGAGCTTTTTCATCCGGCGCGAGGCTCACGCGCGGTGTGACCGGGAAGCTGCGCACCCGTCGCGACACCCGCCCGCGACTCGGGGCGGGCAGCGGGCCCGCCTGCTCCAGGGCCCGCTCCAGGCCGGATTCGACCAGGTGGATCAGTTCGCGGTTGTGGTCCGCCATGATGGAACTCACGACCTGGAAGGTATCCAGTGCGTGCTGGTCGCTCGTGGTGTGGATGCGGGCTTCCAGGATGCTGAAGCCGGCCTGGTCGAAGTAGCCGCAGATGCGGGCGAACAGGTCGGGCTGGTCGGGTGTGTAGACCAGCACCTGCAGGCCCTCGCCCACGGGCGAGAGGCGGGCGCGCACCAGGGGACGCCGTCCGCCTGCGGCTGCCTTGGCCAGGTGGCGCGACACATGCCGCGTGTGCCAGGCGATCTCGCCGGCGTCGTGCCGCATGAAATAGCCCACGTCCAGCGTGTCCCACAGGCGGCGGTGCGCGTCGTGCGGCAGGGCGTGCAGGCCCAGCTGTACCAGGGCCTCTCGTTTGCGCGCTTCGCTCTCGGCCTGGGGGTCTGGCGCGCGGCCGCCCAGCACGCGGACCGTGGCTCGGTACAAGTCTTCCAGCAGCTTGGCCTTCCAGGCGTTCCAGACCTTGGGGCTGGTGCCCCGGATGTCGGCCACGGTGAGCAAGTACAGGGCGGTGAGCTTGCGTTCATTGCCCACTCGGCGGGCGAAGGCCTGGATCACCTCCAGGTCGCCGAGGTCTTCTTTCTGCGCGACACGGCTCATCGTCAGGTGCTCGCGCACCAGGAACTCGATCAGCAGCGCATCGTCGGTGCCGATCCCGTGCTGGCGGCAGAACACCCGCACTTCGCGACAGCCCAGTTCCGAGTGGTCGCCGCCACGGCCCTTGGCGATGTCGTGGAACAGGGCCGCGATGTACAGGATCCAGGGCTTGTCCCAGCCACCCGCCAGTTGCGAGCAGAACGGGTACTCGTGCGCATGCTCGGGCATGAAGAAGCGGCGCACGTTGCGCAGGACCATCAGGATGTGCTGGTCCACGGTATAGACGTGGAACAGGTCGTGCTGCATCTGCCCGACGATGCGGCGGAACACCCAGAGGTACCGCCCCAGCACCGACGTCTGGTTCATCAGCCGCATGGCATGCGTGATGCCTTGCGGCTGCATCAGGATGGCGCGGAAGGTGGCCCGGTTGACCGGGCTGCGCCGGAAGCTCGCATCCATGACGTCGCGCGCGTTGTACAGGGCGCGCAGGGTGCGCGCCGACAGTCCCTTGGCGCCTGGCGTCGTCTGGTACAGCAGGAAGGTCTCGAGAATGGCCTCGGGCTGCGCGCGGTACAGGTCGTCCGAGGCCGGATCGATCAACCCCGATCGCATGCTGAAGCGTTCATTGATCGGCACCGGCTCGGGCTGGCTGGGCCGCAGCCGTTCCTCGATGTTCAGCAGCAGGATCTGGTTGAGCTGGTCGACCGCCTTGGCCGCCCAGTAGAAGCGCCGCATCAGCGCTTCGCTGGCGCGTTCGACGAGCCGGCCGTTCTCGGCGACGCGATGACGGTCGCCGAACAGCTCGGCCAACGGCGTCTGCAGGTCGAAGACCAGCCGGTCTTCGCGGCGGCCGGCCAGCAGGTGCAGGCGGGCGCGGATCAGGCTGAGCACCGCCTCGTTGCGCTTGATCTGCTGCGCCTCGAAGGGCGTGGCGAGGCCCTTGCGGGCCAGTTCGTCCCAGCTGTTGCCCAATCCCGCGGCCTTGGCGACCCACAGGATCACCTGCAGGTCCCGCAGCCCGCCGGGTGACTCCTTGACGTTGGGCTCGAGCGAATAGGGCGTGTTCTCGTACTTGTTGTGCCGCTGGTTCAGCTCCAGCGTCTTGGCCACGAAGAAGGCCTGCGGGTCGACCAGGCCGCGCACGCGCCGGCAGAAGCCGCGGTACAGCGCGAGGTCGCCGGTGAGCAGGCGCGATTCGAGCAGCGAGGTCTGCACCGTCACGTCGGCCTGGGCCTGGGCGACGCATTCGTCCACGGTGCGCACGCTGGAGCCGATCTCCAGGCCCACGTCCCAGCACTGGCTGATGAAGCGTTCGACGCTCGACTTGAGCTGGGCGTCACCCTCGATGGAGGTGCCGTCCGGCATCAGCACCAGCACATCGACGTCGCTGTAGGGGAACAACTCGGCCCGGCCGAACCCGCCGACGGCCACCAGTGCCAGGTCGGGCGGCAGGCCGGCGGCGGTCCATAACGAACACAGCAGGGTGTCGGCCTCGTGGGCCAGGCGGCGCAGCAAGGCATGGATGCCGCGGCTCGATCCGCCGGGTGCGCGCAGCGGCTCCAGCAGGGCCGCCTTGCGGGTGCGCCAGTCGTCGCGGACGGCCGCCAGTTCGACCGCGATCGCCTCGCCCATGCTGTTCAGCCCGTCGTGACGAAGGCCGGCGGCGGCGGGCTGCCGGCCGAAAGGGTGAGGACCTCGTAGCCGGTTTCGGTGACCAGCACCGTGTGCTCCCACTGGGCGGACAGCGAATGGTCCTTGGTCACGATGGTCCAGCCGTCATTGCCGAATTCCTTCACCTCGCGCCGGCCCAGGTTGATCATGGGCTCGATGGTGAAGGTCATGCCGGGCTGCAGTTCGTCCAGCGTGCCCGGCTTGCCGTAGTGCAGCACCTGCGGTTCCTCGTGGAAGCGCCGGCCGATGCCATGGCCGCAGAACTCGCGCACCACCGAAAAGCCGTGGCCTTCGGCGAACTGCTGGATGGCATGGCCGATGTCGCCCAGGCGCGTGCCCGGCTTGACCCGCACGATGCCGTGCCACATGGCTTCGTAGGTGAGGTTGACCAGCCGGCGCGCGGCGATGGAGGCTTCGCCCACGATGAACATGCGGCTGGTGTCGCCGTACCAGCCGTCCTTGATGACGGTGACGTCGACGTTGACGATGTCGCCCTTCTTGAGCGGCTTGTCGTTGGGGATGCCATGGCACACCACGTTGTTGACCGAGGTGCACAGCGAAGCGGGGTAGGGCGGATACCCGGGCGGCTGGTAGCCCAGCGTGGCCGAGGTGGACCCCTGCTTTTTCATGTGCTCGGCCGCCAGCCGGTCGATCTCGCGGGTGGTGACGCCGGGCTTGATGTGGGGCGTGAGGAAGTCGAGCACCTCGGCGGCCAGCCGCCCCGCGGTGCGCATGCCCTGGATGCCGTCGGCGTCCTTGTACGTGATGCTCATGGGCGCGGATTATCCCAGAGGCCCTCGCCCGCACGGCGAGCGGGGGCAGCGTGGCCGGTAAAATCGCCGGCTTCCCGCAGCGGCTCCAGGTCAGCGATGCCGCCCCGCGTGCCACTTCCCATACAGGCCTTTCACGTGACCCTGCACATCACCGAGTTCGAGGGCGGCAGCGCCCTCAGCGACTTCCGCGTCCAGCAACTGCTGCCCCGCCTGCAGGCCGTCCACGAGAAGATCCAGTCTCTGTCCGCGCGCTTCGTCCACCTGGCCGCCTGGGACCACGCGCCATCCGCGGCTGACCGGGAGCGGCTCGCAGCGCTCTTGACCTACGGGGACCCGGCCCAGCCCGCCGAGGGCGAACTCATCGTCGTCACGCCGCGCCTGGGCACCGTCTCGCCCTGGGCCTCCAAGGCCACCGACATCGCGCACAACTGCGGCCTGGCGCTGCGGCGCGTCGAGCGAATCGTCGAGTACCGCGTGCAGCTCAAGGCGGGGCTGCTCTCGCGCGGCGCGGCGCTCGACGCCGGCCAGCGCGCCGCCGTCGCCGAGCTGCTGCACGACCGCATGACCGAGTCGGCGGTGTTCGAGCGTGGCGCTGCCCATGCCCTGTTCGGCGAGCTGCCGCCCCAGCCCATGGAACAGGTCGACCTGCTGGGCGGTGGCCGGGCCGCCCTGGAGCTGGCCAACACCCGCTTCGGACTGGCACTGGCCGACGACGAGATCGACTACCTCGTCGATGCGTTCAAGGGCCTGGGACGCAACCCGACCGACGTCGAGCTGATGATGTTCGCGCAGGCCAACAGCGAGCACTGCCGCCACAAGATCTTCAACGCCCGTTTCACCATCGACGGCCAGGAGCAGCCGCACAGCCTGTTCGGCATGATCCGCCACACCCACCAGCAGGCACCGCAGCACACCGTGGTCGCCTACTCGGACAACGCAGCGGTCATGGAAGGCTCGGCCGTCGAGCTGTTCGTGCCCGGCTCGGCGGGGCCCTCGGCCTACGAGCGCCGCGCCTCGCTGCAGCACGTGCTGATGAAGGTGGAGACGCACAACCATCCCACCGCCATCTCGCCTTTTCCGGGCGCGTCCACCGGTGCCGGCGGCGAGATCCGCGACGAGGGCGCCACCGGCCGCGGCGCCCGTCCCAAGGCGGGCATGACCGGCTTCTCGGTCTCGCGCCTGTGGGACAGCCCCAACGGGCGGCCGGCGCACATCGCCAGCGCGCTGCAGATCATGACCGAGGGGCCGCTGGGCGGCGCTGCCTTCAACAACGAGTTCGGTCGGCCCAACCTGACCGGCTACTTCCGCGAGTACGAGCAGACCATCGACGGGGTCGTGCGCGGCTACCACAAGCCCATCATGATCGCCGGCGGCCTGGGCAGCATCGACGCGGCGCTGACCCACAAGATCGCGTTCCCCGCCGGCACGCTGCTGGTCCAGCTGGGCGGCCCCGGCATGCGCATCGGCATGGGCGGCGGCGCCGCCAGCTCCATGGCCACCGGCACCAATGCCGCGCAGCTCGACTTCGATTCGGTGCAGCGCGGCAACCCCGAGATCGAGCGCCGGGCCCAGGAAGTCATCAACCACTGCTGGACGCTGGGCAAAGGCAACCCCATCCTGGCCATTCACGACGTCGGCGCCGGCGGGCTGTCCAACGCCTTTCCCGAGCTGACCCACGACGCCGGCCGCGGCGCCCGCTTCGACCTTTCGCGCGTGCCGCTGGAAGAGTCGGGCCTGGCGCCCAAGGAGATCTGGTGCAACGAGAGCCAGGAGCGCTACGTGCTGGCCATCGCGCCCGAATCGCTCGAGCGATTCCGCGCCTTCTGCGAGCGTGAGCGCTGCCCGTTCGCGGTCGTGGGCGTGGCCACCGAGCCGCGCGAGCTGGTGGTGGGCGCGGGTGTCCTGCCCGAGAGCAATCAAGTGTCCGACCCGCCCGACGGCGAGCTGGCCGTGCACATGCCGATGGACGTGCTGCTCGGCAAGCCGCCCAAGATGCACCGCGACGTGCGTTCGATCGAACGCCGGTCTCCGCCGGTCGAGCTGTCCGCGCTCACGCTGCAGGACGCGGTGATCCGGGTGCTGTCGCACCCCACGGTGGCCTCCAAGCGCTTCCTGGTCACCATCGGCGACCGCACCGTCGGCGGCCTGACGCACCGCGACCAGATGGTCGGCCCGTGGCAGGTGCCGGTGGCCGATTGCGCGGTGACCCTGGCCGATTACCGCGGCTTCGCCGGCGAGGCCATGAGCATGGGCGAGCGCACCCCCCTGGCGGCCCTGGACGCCCCGGCGTCCGGCCGAATGGCCGTGGCCGAGGCCATCACCAACCTGCTGGCCGCGCCCGTCGATCTGCCGCGCGTCAAGCTGTCGGCCAACTGGATGGCCGCCTGCGGCGAATCCGGCGAGGACGCCGCGCTTTACGAAACCGTGCGCGCCGTCGGCCTGGAGCTGTGCCCGCAGCTGGGCATCTCCATTCCGGTGGGCAAGGACAGCCTGTCCATGCGCACGCAGTGGCGCGAGGGCGACGCCACGAAGAAGGTGACCTCGCCGGTCAGCCTGGTGATCTCGGCCTTCGCCACCCTGGCCGACGTGCGCGGCACGCTCACGCCGCAACTCGATCGCGAGCAGGACACCACGCTGGTGCTGGTCGACCTGGGCAAGGGTCGCATGCGCATGGGCGGCAGCATCCTGGCCCAGGTGCTGGAGCAGCCCGGCGGCGAGGTGCCCGACCTGGACGACGCGCAGGACCTGGTGCGCCTGGTCGATGCCGTGAATGCCCTGCGCGCCCAGGGCCGCATCCTGGCCTACCACGACCGCAGCGACGGCGGCCTGCTGGCCGCCGCCTGCGAGATGGCCTTCGCCGGCCGGGTGGGCGTCGCGCTCAACGTGGACCTGCTGGTCACCGAAGGCGACGGCATCGGCGACAGCCGGGCCGAGTACGGCGACGCCAAGAACTGGGCCTCCCAGGTGAGCGCGCGGCGCGAGGAGCTCACGCTCAAGGCCTTGTTCAACGAGGAGCTGGGCGTGCTGCTGCAGGTGCCCACCGCCGTGCGCAACGAGGTCATGCAGGTGCTGCGCGAGCACGGCTTGTCCCGGCACAGCCATTTCGTGGGCACCACGCGGCCCGAGTCTTCGACGCTGGACGTCGGCAAGGGCCAGCTGCAGGTCTGGCGCGACACCAAGGCGGTGTTCAGCGCCCCGCTGCAGGACCTGCACCAGGTCTGGGACAGCGTCAGCTGGAAGATCTGCCAGCAGCGCGACAACCCGGCCGGGGCCGATGCCGAGCATGCCGCCGCCGGCCATCCCGCCGATCCGGGCCTGCAGTGGTCGCCCAGCTTCGACCCGCAGGAGGACCCCGCCGCGCCCTTCCTCAACCTGGCGCGCCCGCGCGTGGCCATCCTGCGTGAGCAGGGCGTCAACTCGCACGTGGAAATGGCCTACTGCTTCGACAGTGCCGGCTTCGAAGCCGTCGACGTGCACATGAGCGACCTGCAGGCCGCACGCGTGCGGCTCGACGACTTCAAGGGCGTGGTCGCCTGTGGTGGCTTCAGCTACGGTGACACGCTGGGGGCGGGCATCGGCTGGGCCCGCAGCATCACCTTCAACCCGGCCTTGTCACAACAGTTCCAGCAGTTCTTCGGCCGCGCCGACACCTTCGCGCTGGGCGTGTGCAACGGTTGCCAGATGATGGCCGAGCTGGCCGACATCATTCCGGGTGCGCAGGACTGGCCGCGTTTCACCACCAACCGCAGCGAGCGCTACGAGGCGCGGCTGGCGCAGGTCGAGGTGCTGGAGTCGCCCAGCCTGTTCTTCGCCGGCATGGCCGGCAGCCGCCTGCCCATCGTGGTGGCCCACGGCGAGGGCCATGCCAACTTCGCGCGGCGCGGCGACCCTGCCCGCGTGATCGCGGCCATGCGCTACACCGATGCCCAGGGCCGACCCACCGAGGCCTATCCGTACAACCCCAACGGCAGCCCCGGCGGCCTCACGGCGGTGACGACGGCGGATGGTCGCTTCACCGCCTTGATGCCGCATCCCGAGCGAGGCTTCCGCAACATCCAATTGAGCTGGACGGGCGGTGACCCGAGCGCGTTCAGCCCGTGGATGCGGATCTGGCGCAACGCGCGCAAGTGGGTGGGTTGACCCGCTCGGCGTCGCCGGCGGTCAAGCGCAGCGGGTTCCGTTCGCGCGCTTGAACGTGGCGCCGGCAGGCAGGCCGTTTCCGCCGCCGGCCCGCAACACCTCGCCGGCGGCCATCCACGCCCCCGCGCCCTGGGTCTGCAGCTCGGTGCCGTGCAGCCGGCCCGTGATGGGCTGGCTGCGCTGCCCCTGCGACAGCGTGCCCTGCACCTGCTGGAAGTTCTGCGCCAGCTGCACTTGCCACTTCGCCGCGGCGCCGGTGCCGCACCACAGGCCCTGCACCCGGGCGGGCACCACCCACAGGTGGATGCGGCTGCTCTTTTCACGGCCGACCTTCTTGTCCGGCACGTCGACCACCGTGGTCTGGTCGGGCTTCCAGTCGCCCATGTCCCAGTCGTGCGAGACGATGCGGGTGCCCGGCTTGAGCGCGAGCAGCGCAGGGCGCAGCTTGAGGTTGACGTCGGGCAGCAGGTACATGGTGACGACGCTGGCCGGGGACAGGTCGGTCTCGAACAGGTCCTGCACCTTGAACGACACCTTGTCGGCGACGCCGGCCTTCCTGGCCGAGTCGAGGCTGCGCTCCACGAGGTCGGGAACGATCTCCACGCCCAGCCCGGTGGCGCCGAAGCGCCTGGCGGCGGTGATGACGATGCGGCCGTCGCCCGAGCCGAGGTCGATGACGTGGTCACCCTCTTTCACACCGGCGATGCGCAGCATCTCGAGCGTGACGTTGTCGGGCGAGGTGACGAAGGGGACCTCTTCGCTCATGAGGAGCGGTGCCGGCGCTGGCGCGGTCTGGGCAGAGGCGACGCCAGCGATGGCTGGCGCCAGCGCGAGCAAGATGGGCGAGAGGCAGGTTCGGCGCGGTGAAATCATGGGTGCGGAACATAGCACGCAGCCTTGCGCCCGCCGACCCCGGGACGCCGCGCGGGCTCGGGCCTATCCGGGGGGGCCTGCTTCGGCGCCCGCTGAAGCAGGCGGCATGTCGCGCGGCAGCCCCACCACGAACTCGCTGCCCCGGCCCGGACCTTCGCTCTCGACCCGCGCCCAGCCCCCATGCAGTTCGACGAGGGCGCGCACCAGCCACAGCCCGATTCCGAGTCCGCCCTGCGTGCGGTCATGCGAGCCGCGCACCTGCGAGAACATCTGGAACACCTGCTCGAACTCTTCAGGCTTCAGGCCGACGCCCGTGTCGCGCACCCGCACCACCACCGCCTCGGCGAGGGTCTCGACCCGCAGGTCGATGCGGCCTCCGGGATCGGTGTACTTCGCCGCGTTGGTGAGCAGATTGGTGAACACCTGCGACAGCCGCAGGGGATCGGCTTCCAGCACGGGGTCTTCCGGCGGCACCTGGCAGACGAGGGTGTGCCGGCGAACATCGATCAGCGGCTGCGCTGCTTCAATGGCCGAGTCCAGCACCGCCTGCAACGACACCGGCTGGCGGTTCAGCTCGACCCGGCCACTGCGGATGCGTGACAGGTCCAGCAGGTCGTCGAGCAGGCGGGCCATGGCGCCGACCTGACGCTCGATCACCTGGGCTGCCCGCTCGCGGGCGGCGTCCGATGCGTTGGGGGCACGCAGGATGTGCGCGGCCGAACGCACCGGCGCCAGCGGATTGCGCAGTTCGTGCGAGAGCGTGGCGATGAAGACGTCCTTGGCCCGGTTGTCGGCGTCGGCCATCTGCCGCGCAACCCGCTCCGCGGCCAGCGCTCGGTCGCGGTCGGCGATCGCCTCCTGGGTCTGGCGGCTGGCACTGAGCAAGGCGGCGTACAAGGCATCGAGCTGGCGGATGCCCGAGCGTCGATATGGCGCGTGCTCACCCCGGGCCAGCAGCGGCGCGTTCTCGGCCATGCGATGCACCGACAGGGCGATGCGGCGCGCCAGCAGCACCGTGACCGCCACGCCCAGCAGCAGCGCCGCGAGGCCGGCAGCCCCCAGCTGAAGCACCGAGCGGCTGAAGGCAGCGTCCACCTCGTTGGCGGGGATGCCCAGCAGCACCGACCATCCGGCCGACGTGCTGGAGCTGGCCCACAGGTGTTCGCTCTGGCCCGGAAGGCTGAGCCGGCGCACCCCGGCAACCTCCGAAGCCGACAAGGCGCGGATGACTTCGGGCGGCGGTCGCTCGCCCACGAACGGCGCGTAGTCGCGATTGCCGGCAATGATGCGGTGCAGCGGGTCCAGCACCAGGGCAACCACCTGCCGCTCGCCCACTTGTGCGCTGAGCACCTTGTTCAGCTGGGCGGGGTCGAACCGCGCGCTGATGATCCAGGGCACCCCGCCGTTGCGCCGCACCGGCTGGCTGATCGAGATGGCCAGCCGCGCGTCCAACTCGCTCTGGCGCAGCTCGGAGATCTGCACCTGGCCGGTCTCGAAGGCACGACGCTCCGGGGCCGTCAGGCGCAGCCGGGCGGCGTCGCCGGGACGTGCCGGGTAGCGCAGCACCACGCGCCCGTCCGGCTCGACCACGGCCAGGCTGTCGATGCCGTTGTTCGCCTGGGTCACGTCCAGCATCAGCTGGCGCAGCCTCGGGAGGTTGAGGCGGCCCTCGACCAAAGCCGGGGTCGATGCCACCAGGTCGAGGGTCTGGGCCGTGCGCTCGATCTCGCGCTGGACCACCAGCGCCAGCGCCCGGCTGGATGCCTGCAGTTCGCGCTCGGTCGCCTCGTGCGCCTTCTGCCCCACCAGGTAAAGCAGGCTGCCGCTGTAGGCGAGCAAGGGCAGCAGCACGACCAGGGGCAGGGCCAGCAGCAGCACGTAGATGCCCACGCCGCGTCCGCGCAGCCAGGTGCGCGGACGCGGCTTGGGAGACTCGCCGCCGCGCACGGGTGGCGCGGCGCGAAACGGCTGGAAGCTGCGCATGCAGCGCCTCAGCGGCCGGACACGGCGGGCCGCGTGCGATAGAACGTCAAAGGCACGCCCCGCGCCAGCTCGCGCGTGCGCTGGTTCAACACCGACGGCTTGATGCGGCCCACCACGTGCATTTCGCAGGGTTTGCAGTCGAAACGCAAGGTCAGCTTTTCGCGGCCATTGAGCAGTTGCAGCGGCTCGGCCCTGATGGTGCCTTTGACCCCGATGACCCCACGGGCCTGCTTGGGGCACAGGCTCATCGACCAGCGCACGCAGTGCTTGGTGATCATCAGGCTGACCTCGCCTTCCTCCTCGTGGCTTTCGTAGGCCGCGGCGATCACCCGCACACCGTGCCGCGCGTAGAAATCACGAGCCTTGCCGTTCAGCACGTTGGCCAGGTAGCTGAGCGTGTCCTCGGGGTAGGGCGCGGGCGGCTGCACCGGTGCGCCGCGCGGCGGGCGCTGGTAGGCGGCCAGCCGCTCAGCTTCCAGCAGGGTCGTGGCGTCGCGGCGCAGGGCGTTGAGCACCGACGCCGGGATGAACCAGGGCCTCGTCACGGACAGCTGGATCTCCAGCGGCTCGAACAGGCTGCCGCCGAAGCGGCCCAGCTGTTCGCGCAGCACCTCGAGCGCGCGGTCGCCGTCACGGGCCGGCTCATGCGCGTGCCGCACCTCGGCGCTCGCCGTGTGGCCGTCCTCGTCGGTGAGGGTGAGGGCGAATCCCTGGCCGGTTTCCGACAGGCGGGCCCAGACGCCGATGCGGCGCTCGCTCGACTTCTTGTCGAGCCGGCGCACCCAGCTCATGTCACGGTTGCGATTGAGCATGGTGCCCTTGCGCAGGTCACGCAGCCCGGCGATCGGGTCTTTCGGGAAGACGCGCCAGCGGCCCGCGGATGCGACGGGTTCGGCGCGATTGATCGCCACGCCCACCAGTTCCTTCTGCAGGTCGAAGTAGCACAGGCCATCGCCGTTGTGCAGCACGCTCTGCGCGTCGGTGCACGCCAGTTCGATCCAGTCGGGCCCCACCTGCGTGACCCAGCCGATCGGCTGGCCCGGGTTCTTGGGCGAATCGAAGGCACCGATGTCGTCCTGCCGGCCGTTGACGAAGTAGTCGGTGAACTCGCGGTTGAAATTCTGGTCCGGATCGGGCGTGAAGCTGAAGGTGGTGCGGCCGGCGGAGGCGCGGGCCAGCGGCAGTTCGCTGGCTTCGCGCTGCTCGATCAGCTCGTCCAGCAGCAGCCGGTAATGGGCGGTGATGTTCTTCACGTAGCCCATGTCCTTGTAGCGGCCCTCGATCTTGAAGCTGCGCACCCCCGCGTCGACCAGCGCCGCGAGGTTGGCACTCTGGTTGTTGTCCTTCAGCGAGAGCACGTGCTTGTCGTGGGCGACGAAGCGGCCCTGCGCATCGGTGACGTGGTAGGGCAGGCGGCAGGCCTGCGAGCAGTCGCCGCGGTTGGCGCTTCGGCCCGTGTGGGCGTGCGAGATGTAGCACTGGCCGCTGTAGGCCACGCACAGCGCCCCGTGCACGAAGAACTCGAGCTTGCAGCGCTGCGCATCGAGGCCGGCACGGATCTCGCGGATCTGCTCCAGCGTGAGTTCGCGCGCCAGCACGATCTGCGAAAAGCCCACGTCCTGCAGGAAGCGCGCCTTTTCAACGGTGCGGATGTCGGTCTGCGTGCTCGCGTGCAGCTGGATCGGAGGCAGCTCGATTTCCAGCAGGCCCATGTCCTGCACGATCAGCACGTCGGCGCCGGCGCGGTACACGTCCCAGGCCATGCGGCGGGCGTCGTCGAGTTCGTCGTCGCGCAGGATGGTGTTGAGCGTGATGAACACCCGCGCGCCGAACCGATGCGCATGCCGGCAGAGCCGCTCGATGTCCCGGACGCCATTGCCCGCCGAGGCCCGGGCGCCGAACCCCGGCCCGCCGATGTAGACCGCATCGGCCCCGTGGTTGATCGCTTCGATGCCGATGTCGGCGTCGCGCGCGGGGGCGAGCAGTTCGAGCTGGTGGTGGGCGAGCATGGCCCGCGATTATCCCAGCGGGGGTATGGCCGAGCCAGGCAGCGGACGGGTCGGTTATGGTGCGCGCCATGCCCGAGGCCAGCCGTTCCCGATACGACCGCATCGATGTCCTGCGCGGGCTCGCCATCGCGTGGATGACCGCCTATCACTTCGCCTTCGACCTCGACTGGTTCGGCTGGTGGCGGCAAGACTTCCATGCCGATCCCGTCTGGACCTGGCAGCGCACGGCCATCGTGAGCGCCTTCCTGTTCTGCGCGGGACTGGGCCAGGCCGCGGCCAGCCTGCAGGGGCAGGGCTGGCCGCGTTTCTGGCGCCGATGGGCGCAGGTGGCCGGCTGTGCGGTGGTGGTCAGCATCGGCTCGTACCTGGCTTTTCCGGACAGCTTCATCTATTTCGGCGTGCTGCACGGCATCGCGGTGATGCTGGTGATCGCGCGCCTGACCGCGCACTGGGGCGCGTGGCTGTGGCTCGCGGGTGCCGTGGTCATCGCCCTGAAATTCGGCGCACAGGCCGCGCATGGCGCCGGCCTGCTGCCCGAGGCGCTGAACACGCCTGCCTGGAACTGGCTGGGGCTGATCGGGCGCAAGCCCGTCACCCAGGACTACGTGCCGCTCGTGCCGTGGCTGGGCGTCGTGTGGTGGGGCATGGCCGCGGGACGGTGGACGATCCGGCGGCGACCCGCCTGGGTGGCCGGTGCGGTGCCTCCAGGCACGGCGTGGTTGCGGTGGATGGGGCGCTGGAGCCTGAGCTGGTACATGCTGCACCAGCCCGTGCTGATCGGGCTGATCGCGGCGGCGAGCCGGGCGCTGCGATAGCGCGGCCTCGCGGCACCTGGGCTCGGCTCAGCGAGCGCGGCTGCCCGAGGGGCTCACCAGCGACCACTCGCCGCCGAAGGCCTTGAGGCCGTGGCCCGTGGCGCTGCCGGGACCCCGGTCCTGCGCGTGGTAGTACAGCGGCCAGCCGCCATAGGTGAGCTGGCGCGAGCCGTCGCGCCGCTGCACGGCACCCAGCAGGCGGGCCTGCAGGTGGGCTCCCACCTCCGGATTGCCGGCCGCGATCACCGGAGGCCAGGCCTGGGCGCAGGCGTCGTGGCAACGGCTGGCTGCCGGTCCGGGCTCGGCCCGCTGGTCGGCCGTGAAGAGATAGAGGGCCCGCCCGGTGGCGTCCACCAGGTAGGCACCGTGGGTGCGGCTCTGGGCCGTGACCAGCCGGCTGCCGGCTGGGCCCGCCCAGGCGCCCGACGCCAGCCATACGCCGACCAGGGCGGCGCTGATCGCTCTGGAGATCAAACCGGTTTACTCGATGCGCGCCTTGGCACGCAGCTCGTCCTGGAACTTCATCAGCTTCTGCTGCTGCAGTTGCTGGGCGATCTGGGGCTTGACCTCCTCGAGCTTGGGCAACTGCGCGTCGCGCACATCGTCCAGGCGGATGACGTGCCAGCCGAACTGCGTCTTGACCGGCGCCTGGGTGAGCTCACCCTTCTTGAGCTTGGTCAGGGCTTCGGAAAACTCGGGCACGTAGCTGTTGGCCGAGGCCCAGTCGAGGTCGCCGCCTTGCGCGCCGGAGCCCGGGTCCTTGGACTGCTTCTTCGCGATGTCCTCGAACTTGGCCCCCTTCTTCAGGTTGGCGATGATGGTCTTGGCTTCGGCTTCGGTGGGCACCAGGATGTGCCTCGCGCGGTATTCCTTGCCGGCATTGGCGGCGACGAACTTGTCGTACTCGGCCTGGACCTCGGCGTCGGTGACCGGGTTGTTCTTCTGCACGTCGGACAGCAGCTCGCGGATCAACAGGGTCTGGCGGGCCAGCTCCATCTGGGACTTGAAATCGTCGCTGGCGTCCAGCCCGCGGCGCTGGGCTTCCTGCATGAAGATCTCGCGCGCGATGACCTCTTCCTTGATCTGCTCGGCCATCTCCGGGGTGACGGGGCGGCCGCTGCGGGCGACCTGGGCAGCCAGCGCGTCGGCGCGGGCCTTGGGAACGGGCTTGCCGTTGATGACGGCAATGTTCTGCGCGCCCGCGGGCAAGGCAACGGCCAGGGTAACGGCGGCCAGGGCCGCGGCAAGGTGCATTTTCATGGGGGGTTCCTGGAGGATTCCGGAGAGGCCGAAGGGCTGGTTTCGAGAGCCAGCGCGTGCAGGCCGCGGTCAATGAATGAGCGCAGGGCATCATACACAAGGCGATGCTGCGCCACCTTGGCACGGCCAACGAACGCGGGCGCCGAAATGCGCACCCGGAAGTGCGTGCCGAAGCCGGTGCCGTCGGCGCCGGCGTGGCCGGCGTGGGCGTGGCTTTCGTCGATCACCTCGAGTGCCGTGGGCTGCAGCGCTTCCTGCAGCCGCAGGCGGATGGCCTCGGCAGTGATGCCGGTGCCGCTCATGACTGCCCGTCCTCGGCCTTGAGGTAGCGGCCGAGGTAAAGCGCCTGGGCCACGATGAACACGAACATCAACCCCAGGCCACCGAACAGCTTGAAGTTGACCCAGGTGTCGGTGCTGAAGCTGTAGGCCACCCAGAGGTTCAGCGCGCCCATGCCCACGAAGAAGGCGGTCCAGCTCCAGTTCATCACGCGCCAGGCCTCGTCGGGCAGGCTCATCTGGCCGCCCATCAGCGACTTCAGCAGGTTCTTGCGCCACAACAGTTGCCCGGCGACCAAGGCGCCACCCATCAGCCAGTACAGCACCGTCGGCTTCCACTTGATGAAGGTGTCGTTGTGCGCGAGCAGGGTCGCGCCGCCGAACAGCACGATCACGCCCAGGCTGAGCCATTGCATGGGCTCGGTCCTGCCGGTGCGCAGGCGCAGCCAGCCGATCTGCAGCACCGTGGCCACGATGGCCACGCCCGTCGCCCAGTAGATGTCCGCCACCTTGAAGGCGACGAAGAAGAGGACGATGGGGAAAAAGTCGAGCAGCAGCTTCATGCTTGGGCGGGGTCGGCGGGGTCGAAGTCGAGCGAGGCGGAATTCATGCAGTAGCGAAGGCCGGTGGGTGCCGGGCCGTCGGGAAACACGTGGCCCAGGTGGGCGCCGCATTGTGCACAAACGGTTTCGGTGCGCACCATGCCGTGGCTGCGGTCCACCACCTCCTGGATGGCGCCCGGCACGGCCTGCGAGAAGCTGGGCCAGCCGCAGCCGGCATCGAACTTGGTGCCGGCGTCGAACAGCTTGTTGCCGCAGCAGATGCAGTGGTAGGAGCCGTCGGCCCAGACCTGCTCGTACTTGCCGGTGAACGGCCGTTCGGTGGCCGCGTGGCGCGTCACCTGGAACGCGGCCGGCTCGGCGCCTTTCTCGGCCAGCACGGCTTTCCACTCGGCCTCGCTCTTCTGGATGGGATAGGTCATGTGTCGATCGAAAAACGGAAGCGGAATCGGGCTGGGATTGTCCCGCAGGGCCGACTCCGGAGGTGGCATGCGGGAATGCGGCCAGGAAAACCGCCCGCAGGTCGTCTATAACCGCCCCCCATGGAACTGCTGGCCATCTCGCTCCTGAACGGCATCAGCTACGGCTTGCTGCTGTTCATGCTGTGTGCCGGGCTCACCTTGATCTTCAGCATGATGGGCGTGCTCAACTTCGCGCACGCCAGCTTCTACATGCTGGGAGCCTACGTCGCCTACACCGTTAGCCAGCGGGTCGGGTACTGGGCGGCCCTGGTGCTGGCCCCCGCGGCGGTGGGGCTGCTGGGCGCGGCGTTCGAGGTGGGGGTGCTGCGCCGGGTGCATCGCTTCGGCCATGTGCACGAGTTGCTGGCCACCTTCGGGCTGTCGTTCATCGTGCTCGAGGTGGTCAAGCTGGCCTGGGGACCGGGCCCCGTCGACTACCGCGTGCCGGCTGTCCTGGATGGCCCGCTGTTCACCCTGTACGGCACTCACTTTCCGGCCTACCGCGGCTTCATGATGGCCGTGGCCGTGCTGATGCTGCTGGCGCTGTGGCTGCTGCTCACGCGCACGCGCATCGGCCTGGTGATCCAGGCCGCCTTGACGCACCCCCGGATGGTCGAGGCCCTGGGCCACAACGTGCCGCGGGTGTTCATGGGCGTGTTCGCCGGCGGCGCGGCATTGGCGGGGCTGGCGGGGGTGATCGGGGGCAACGCCTTCGTGACCGAGCCGGGCATGGCCGCCACGCTGGGCTCCATCCTGTTCGTGGTCGTGGTGGTCGGCGGCCTGGGGTCCCTGGCGGGCGCCTTCGTCGCGTCGCTGGCGATCGGCGTGCTGCAGACCCTGGCAGTGGGCATGAGTGGCTCGCTCGCAGGGGCCCTGGCCGTCCTGGGACTGTCGATCGGCCCCGACACCCCCGGCCAGGCGCTGTGGCAGTTGCGGGTGAGCCAGCTGGCACCGGTGCTGCCCTACCTGCTGCTGGTGGCGGTGCTGCTCGTGCGGCCCCGCGGCCTGCTGGGCACCCGCGATGCTTGAGCGGGTGAAGGCTGCACCCCGGGCGTGGCCCTGGGCCCTCTTCGCGGCGGTGCTGGCTGGCGCGCCGTGGGTGTTCACCAGTTCCTCGGCGCACGCCATCCTCGGGCAGATGGGGATTGCCGTCATCGCCTGCCTTTCCTACAACATCCTGCTGGGGCAGGGCGGCATGCTCAGTTTCGGCCACGCGGTCTACACCGGCCTGGGCGCCTTCGGGGCCATCCACGCGCTGCGGCTGGTGGGTGACGGAACCCTGGCGCTGCCGGTCAGCGGGGTGCCCCTCGTCGGCGGCCTGGCCGGGCTGGCCGGCGCGGCGGCGTTCGGCTGGTTGGCGACGCGCAAGGGCGGCACCGCCTTCGCCATGATCACGCTGGGCATCGGCGAACTGGCCTGGGCGTCGGCCCTGATGTTCCCCGGCGTCTTCGGCGGCGAAGGCGGCGTCACGGCCGACCGCACGGTGGGCGGCTCCCCCTGGGGCATCAGCCTGGGCCCGTCGATCGAGCTGGTCTACCTGATCGCGATCTACACCGGCGCCTGCACCGCGCTCATGTACCTGTTCACGCGCACGGCGCTGGGGCGGCTGCTCAACGCGGTGCGCGACAACGCCGAGCGCGTGGCTTTCATCGGCTACGACCCGCGCCGCATCCGCTACCTGGCTTTCATGGTGTCGGCGTTCTTCGCCGGCATCTCGGGCGGACTGGCGGCGCTGGCCTTCGAGATCGTCACCGCCGACGCATTCGGGGCGGCACGCTCGGGCGCCTACCTGCTGTTCACCTTCCTGGGTGGCACCGGGTTCTTCGTCGGACCCCTCATCGGCGGGGTGCTGATGGTGCTGGCCTTCGTGCTGTTGTCCGAATGGACCCGCGCCTGGCTGCTGTACGTGGGCCTTGCCTTCCTGGCCGCGGTGATGTTCGCGCCGGGCGGCGTCGCCGGCCTGCTGCTCGATCGCAGCTCGCGAGGCGGGCGCGGATGGCCTGCTGCGCGGCTGGTCCGCATCGCGGGTGCGGTCCTCGCAGGGGCCGGCATGGCGGCGCTGATCGAGCTGGTCTACCACCTGCAGCTCGAGGCCATGCTCGGTCCCGAACTGCGCTTCGGGGGCCTGTCGCTGCACACCCGCGAGGCCAGCAGCTGGTGGGGCGCGGCCCTGTCGGTATTGGGCGGAGCGGCCCTGTTCCGGCTGGCCGGGCTTCGCCTGCGAAAGCGGGGCGCATGACAGCCGTGCTCGAACTCATCGACCTGCACAAGCGCTTCGGCCGCACCGAGGTCATCCGTGGCGCCAGCCTGGCCGTGCAGCGGGGTGAGCGAATGGCGCTCATCGGCCCCAACGGCGCCGGCAAGTCCACGCTGTTCAACCTGGTCAGCGGCCGCCTGGCACCCGACAGCGGCCAGGTGCGGCTCCAGGGCCGAGCCATCGCCGGCAAGCCGCCCTACGAGATCCACCGCCTGGGCCTGGCGCGCAGCTTCCAGGTCACGCACGTGTTCCCCTCGCTGAGCGTGTTCGAGAACCTGCGCTGCGCGGTGATGTGGAGCCAGGGCCATGGCTGGCGGCTGCTGCGGCTGCCGGGCCGCATGCGCCGGGCGAACGAGCGGGTATGCGAGCTGCTCGACCTGCTGGGCCTGCAGGCGCGGCGCGAGGTGCCGGCCATGCACCTGAGCTATGCCGAACAGCGCGCGCTCGAGATGGGCCTGACCATCGCGGGTGGCTCCGAGGTGATCCTGCTGGACGAACCCACGGCGGGCATGAGCCGCAGCGAGACCGAGCGCTTCACGCAGCTGATCGCGCGCGTCACGGAAGGCCGCACGCTGCTGATGGTGGAGCACGACATGGGTGTGGTCTTCGGCCTGGCCGACCGCGTGGCGGTGCTGGTGCAAGGCGAGGTGATCGCGCTCGACACACCCGAACGCGTGCGGGCCGACGCCCGGGTGCAGCAGGCCTACCTCGGGCGATTCGTGGAGGCACCCTGATGCTGCAGCTGCAGGACCTGCACGCGTTCTACGGCCTCAGCCACGTGCTGCATGGGGTGTCCTTCGCCGTGGCCCCCGGCGAGATCGTGGCCCTGCTCGGGCGCAATGGATCGGGTCGCTCGACCTGCGCGAAGGCGATCATGGGCCTGTGCCAGGCCAGCGGCCGCGTCAGCTGGAAGGGGCAGGCCTTGCTGGGGCGCAAGCCCTACCAGATCGCCCACGCCGGCATCGGCTACGTGCCCGAGGACCGTGCCATCTTTCCCGGCCTCACGGTGCACCAGAACCTGCTGCTGGGATGCAAGCGCGGACAGCGCGATCCGCGCTGGACCTTCGACGAGGTCTACCAGCTGTTCCCGCGCCTGAAAGACCGCCAGCACACACCGGCCGGCGTGCTCTCCGGCGGGGAGCAGCAGATGCTCACCCTGTCGCGCACCCTCATGGGCGATCCGCAGCTGGTGCTGGTGGACGAACCCACCGAAGGCCTGGCGCCCCAGGTCGTCGAGATGGTGGCGCAGGCCCTGCGGGTGCTCCAGGCGCGCGGCGTGTCGGTGCTGCTGATCGAGCAGAAGCTCACCATTGCGCTGGCCATCTCCGACCGGGTGCTGGTCATGGGGCACGGGCGCATCGTCTTCGACGACACGCCCCGGGCGCTGGCCGAGGCGGCTGGTGTCAGGGCCGAATGGCTGGAAGTGTGAACGGCTCGTGGCCCGGCTCGGGGCTGCGCGGGAGCGGCCCCGGCTCGCAGGGCACGGCCGATTGCAGGGAGACGACGAACGGACCGGGCGTGGGCGCCCGCTGCAATCGCATCGGGCTCGCACTCACGCGCCCCGGGTCGCCGCCGGCACGCACCGGCCCTTGCCAGGCGCGTGCCACTCCGGCGTGCCCACCGGGCCCGATGGAAGCGCTGCTCATGTCATCTCCTTGGCCACTGCGACAGGCACAGCCGGCCTGAGCCAGTGTTCACGGTAGGCATCGCATCGCGTCGCCAGCGCGTGCAGCTGGTCGGCCAGCTGCCGGGGGGTCAGGCGTGAGGCGGCGAAGCCCCGGCACAGCAGCAGGTTCCGGCTGTGCGGTTCCCAGGCCACGTGGGGCTGGCCCGCCTCGGCCAGCATCGGGTTCACCAGCAGCGAGCCGATGAACGCGCCGGCCGCCGCGTGCTCGGGCGGCGATCCGATGACCGCCAGGGCGTCGATGGCCTCGGCGTATTCATCGACGCGCAGCTCGATGTCGACGTCGTGCGGGAAGTGCAGGGCGCTGGTGCCGTCCGCATCCAGGGCGAAGGGCGAGACCCCCAGCAGCTGCGCCGCGTCGGTCACCAGCCGGCGTGCGTCTGCGTTCATGCGTGTCCCTCCACCAGGACGCCGAGCCGTTCCGCCCAGGTCTGCGCGCAGCCCACGAAGGCCTCCAGCTGCGACTTGAAGCTGGGCCAGCCGAGTTCCTCATCGGCTTCGAGGCGCTGGGTGAGGAACACCCGGCTGTCCAGGTCCACGCCCAGCACCGGGCGCGCGCACCCGGGCATGGGCTGGTTGGCCTCGAGCAGCGCGGCCAGGGTCTCGCTGTCGTCCAGGTCCACGGTACCCAGGAAACTTTGCATGAGGAAAGCGTCCTCGCCCTCCAGCGGCCTGAAGTCGACCGTGACCCGCTCCACGCGCAAGGCGAAGGTGCCGCCGGCATGCGCCTGCGGCGGCGGCAGCCGGAGATCGGCGTGCAGCTGGGACATCAGGTGGGCAAGATGCATGGGCGCTCCTGTTCGCGGGTGTTCGAGGTCACGCTAACCCCAGGCCTTCATCGCGCCCCCGATCGCGCCGACGGTGGCACCCAGCACGGCGCCCACCTTGGCGCCGAGCACCGCGCCCGGCAAGGCCCCGACCCCGGCGCCGATGAGGCCCATGGTGCCGCCCAGGGCAGCTCCGATCCCCGCTCCCACCACCGCATGGGCCATGGCGTAGGTCAGCACGTAGCTGCACTTCTCCTGGAACGTGCTTGCGCGCGGATCGAAGTGCAGGGTTCCGGCTGCCGGCTTGTCGGCCTTTGCGGCACGGCCCTGATGCAAGGCCGGCGGTGCGCACCGAGCCCTGCAGCATTCAGAGGGAATCGACCGCGCACAGCGTCCGGCCCCTTGCACCGACCCGCCCTGCGCAGGGTAGGGAGCTCGCGCGCCCTGGATGACGGTCATGCGTGGCGCCCCTCTCGTTCGCTTGTCGGCGAGTGCCGGTTGCATGTGAGTCGACGGGTCCGCTTGTGCGTGCGTGAACCGCTACCTGAAGGCTTCCCGCCACGCGACACGTGCTGCCGTGACTGCGCCGATGACCCCACCGACAACGCCGCCAATCGCAGCCCCCGGAAGGGTTCCCAGTCCCATGACGAGTGTCCCCGCCGAGGCCCCGGGCAGGGCGCCCGCCATGGCCCCCGCCAGCGCGCCCTGTAGGGCGCGGCTTCTGACGTAGCTCCACTTCTGATCCTCGGTGGCCGACTTGATGGTCGTGCGGTCGAAACCGAGTTGCGCCAGATCGTGAAGCGTGTCCATGGCCGGCTTCTTCCCAGCCTGCCCCGGGCTGGCCTGGCCGAGGGTAGACGTGGTCTGCTGATGCCGGATGGCGTTGGGTTCGATCGGCTTCGCCGATGTGGACTGCGGCGGCGGTGATGAACCGACGTGCGTGTGTATGGCGTGTGTTCCGCGAGCAGCATCCATGCGTCACTCCTTCCTTCAGATCTCGGCGAGTGCCGCTTGCATGTGCATCCGCAGCTCCCGGCAGGAGGCGGCGAACGCGGTCAGGAGCTCGGGCAGCTGGCCGGTCGCGAGGGGCGGCAGCCATAGGACCGTGCGTGCGGTGATGGTGGTGTTCGCCGCATCGAACACGAGTGCCGGCAAGCCGCTGCGGGCGCTGGCGAGGTTGCCCGCCAGGCCACCGAGATAACTTCCGTGGGTGCCACCGGTCGGATAGTCCCCGATGGGCGCCAGCAGCAGCAGCCACTCGCGCTCGGCGTCCAGGTGCAGCTCCATGGGCGTGCCGTCTTCCATCGGCATCGAGAACCCCTGGTCACCGGGTTCCAGTCGGCTCAGGCCGAGATGAGCGGCCAGTACTTCGTTCATTTGGTCGGGGCTCATGCGCGCAGTCCTCCCATGTCCGGCTTCGTTTCCGCGGCTGGCGAACCGTTCGCCAGCCGCTGCTTCCAGGCCTGGGCCTCGTTCACCAATCGGCTGAGGCTGTTCAGGAGCATGTCGTGGGTGAGCTCGTCGCCGCCGATGCGCTGGTCGAGGAAGACCTCGCCTTCGCCGTCGATGCCCAGGACGGCGTCGGGCGCGAAGGGCAGCCGCCGATTGGCCAGGGCCAGGTTCGCGACGGCGGCCTCGTCGTCGCAGCCCACCGTGCCCACCCAGCTGCGGGCCGCCAGGAAGCCGGGCTGGAAGGCCTGGGCCAGGCCCACGGTGACCTCGTCGAAGCGGTAGTAGGTGCGGCCGTCCTCTTCGGGCGGAAAGGGCTCCAGGCGGAACTGCGCATTCAGCCCGGCAAGGGCTTCGTTCAGTGTCATCGTCGCTCCTGTGGAAGGCCGGTCAGGTCGCGGACCGGCGGCACGCGCTGCTGAGTGGGAATCGATGGCGAAAGGTTCCTGTCAGGCCTCGTGGTTGGGCCGCCTCCGCAGCCGGCATCAAGCGAAAGGGCTACGGGGTGTGAACGCCTCGCCGATGGCAATGACGAGTGCGGCGCCCCCCCCGAATGTCGCTCCGAGAGCCGCTCCTGCGACGGCGCCAGGGAGCGCACCTACCCCATAACCGACGGCACCCGCGACGGCACCCGCGACCGCGCCAACCACGGCACTTGCCGCCGCACCCTTGAACGTCTGCAGCAAGACCCAGGCGCACTTCTGCCCGAACGTGCCATCCTTCGACGCGATCCGACTCAGGAAGCTTTCCCCGGAATGCGGACGTTCCATCCGCCCTGCGCCGGCGCCACGGACCCAGGTCGATCCCTCCTGCGGCCGATTCGGCGTGGCACGAATGGGTGTGGCTTGGGTGCTCCCACTCCGGTTTTGCGAATGTTGGGCCGGGACTTGGTACATCGGCTGCCCGCCGTGGACTGCGTTCATGAAGCGCTCCTCGAATGGGCCACTGGTAATTGGCGAAACTGCGCGGGAAGCCCGGTGAGGGGGTTGTCCAGGTTCATCGTCTCTCCTGTCTGGGGCCGGTCAGGGCGGCGGACCGGCGGCACGCGCTGCTGAGTGAAAGCGCCACTGGAAAGGTTCCCGTCAGGCCAAGTCGAAGAAACGCGCGTAGGCGTCGCGCCGAGGCTACGATGGCTGGACGGCTCCTAGAATCCGGCCGCCTTTGCGCAACGCCTTGTCACGAACCCATTTCCGAGGACCGCCATGACGGCTCAGTACCAGGTGCACGCCGATGTGGCGGTGATCACCTTGAACAACCCGCCCGTGAACGGGCTGGGCCTGGAGACGCGCCGCGGCGTGGCCGCCGGCCTGCAGCAAGCCAACGCCGATCCGCAGGTGAAGGCCGTCGTGCTCACCGGCGCCGGCCGGGCCTTCTCGGGCGGCGCCGACATCCGCGAGTTCGACTCGCCCAAGGCGCTGACCGAGCCCATCCTGCTGTCGCTGATCGCCGCCCTGGAGAACTCCGACAAGCCCGTGGTCGCCGCCGTGCACTCGGTGGCCATGGGCGGTGGGCTGGAGCTGGCCCTGGGTGCGCACTACCGCATCGCCGCGCCGGGTTGCAGCATCGCGCTGCCCGAGGTGAAGCTGGGGCTGATCCCCGGGGCCGGGGGCACCCAGCGACTGCCGCGGGTGCTGGGAGTCGAGACGGCGCTGAACATGATCGTCACCGGCGAGGCGGCAAAGAGCGAGGTGCTGGCCCGGCTGCCGGGACAGCAGCTGTTCGACCGCCTGGCGGCCTCGCGCGAATCGCTGATGGACGAGGCGATGGAGCTGGCACGCTCGGTGGCCGACATGCGGCCCTTGCCGCGCATTCGCGACCTGCCTTGCGGCCATCCGCAGGGCGAGGCCTTCTTCCAGTTCGCCCGCAACACGGCCAAGGCCATGGCGCCGCATTTCCCGGCGCCCCCGAGGTGCATCGACGCGGTCGAAGCCGCCACGCGCGGGCCGTTCGACGAAGGCCTGCGGCGCGAGCGCGAAACCTTCCTGAACCTGATGCTCACGCCCGAGTCGCGGGCGCTGCGCCATGTGTTCGCGGCCGAGCGCGCCGCCTCGCGCATTCCCGACGTCCCCGACGACACCCCCCTGCGCCCGGTGGCGAGCGTGGGCATCGTGGGCGCCGGCACCATGGGCAGCGGCATCGCCATGGCCTTTCTCAACGCCGACCTGCCGGTGACGCTGCTGGAAACCCGGCCCGAGGCGCTGGAGCGCGGCGTCGCCGGCATCCGCAAGGCCTACGAGGGCCAGGTGAAGAAGGGCCGGCTCACCGGCGAGCAGCAGGCGCGCCGGCTCGACTTGCTCAAGCCCACGCTGCAGCTGGCCGACCTGCGCGGCTGCGACCTGCTGATCGAGGCCGTGTTCGAAGACATGGACGTCAAGCGCCAGGTGTTCGAGCAGCTGGACGCCACGGCCAAGCCCGGCGCGATCCTGGCCAGCAACACGTCCACGCTCGACCTGAACCGCATCGCGTCCTTCACGAGTCGCCCGCAGGACGTGGTGGGCCTGCACTTCTTCAGCCCGGCCCATGTCATGAAGCTGCTGGAGGTGGTGCGCGGCGAACAGACCGCCAAGGACGTGCTCGCCACCGTGATGAAGCTGGCCAGGACGCTGCGCAAGACGGCGGTGGTGGCCGGCGTGTGCGACGGCTTCATCGGCAACCGCATGCTCGAGCCTTATTTCCGCCAGGCCAACCTGCTGTTGGACGAGGGCGCCACGCCGCAGCAGATCGACCGCGCCATCGAGGCCTTCGGCTTCGCGATGGGCCCGTTCCGCGTGAGCGACATGGCCGGAAACGACATCGCCTGGGCGGTGCGCAAGCGCCACCGCACCGAGCGGCCGCAGCAGCCGGCCAGCGTCGTGGCCGACAGGCTCTGCGAGCTGGGCCGCTTCGGGCAGAAGACGGGCGCCGGCTGGTACGACTACGCGGCCGGCTCGCGCGATGCGGTGCCTTCACCGCTGGTGGCGCAACTGATCGAGGACCATCGGCGCGAGCAAGGCCTGGAGCGCCGCCGCATCGAAGACGCCGAGATCGTGCAGCGCCTGGTGTTCGCGCTGGTGAACGAGGGTGCGCGCCTGCTCCATGAGGGCATCGCCGCGCGCGCCAGCGACATCGACGTGGTCTACCTCACCGGCTACGGTTTCCCGCTGCACCGCGGCGGCCCCATGAAGTACGCCGACACGGTGGGCCTGTTCAACGTGGTGCAGGCCATGCAGCGCTTCGCCCGCAATCCCCGCGCCGAGCCCGCCTTCTGGCAGCCGGCCCCGCTGCTCCTGCGGCTCCTGGCCGAGGGCCGGACCTTCAACTGAAAGCCACGGCACCATGACCCAAGCCGTCATCGTCTCGACCGCCCGCACCCCGTTCGCCAAGAGCTGGAAGGGGTCCTTCAACATGAGCCACGGCGCCACCCTGGGCGCGCACGTGGTGCGGCACGCGTTGCAGCGCGCCGGCATCGAAAGCGCCGAGGTGGAGGACGTGCTCATGGGTTGCGCCAACCCGGAAGGCGCCACCGGCTACAACATCGCGCGCCAGATCGCGCTGATGGCGGACCTGCCGGTGTCGGTGCCGGGCATGACCGTCAACCGCTTCTGTTCCTCGGGGCTGCAGACCATCGCGCTGGCCGCGCAGCGCATCGCCGCGGGGGAGGGCGAGGTGTACGTGGCCGGCGGCGTGGAGAGCATCTCGTGCGTGCAGCAGGAGATGAACCAGCACATGCTGCGCGACCCGGTGCTGGCCCGAAAGAAGCCGGCCATCTACTGGGACATGCTGCAGACGGCCGAGCAGGTGGCCCGGCGCTACGGCATCGCCCGCGACCGCATGGACGCCTACGGCGCCGCCAGCCAGCAGAAGGCCTGCGCGGCGAGCGCCGCCGGGCTGTTCGCCGACGAGATCGCGCCCATCACCATCACCGCCGGGGTGGCCGACAAGGTGCAGGGGCTGCGCACGCGGGAAGTCACCGTGAGCGTGGATGAAGGCCTGCGCGAGGGCACCACGGCCGAGCGGCTGGCGGCCATCCGGCCGGCGATGCCGGGCGGTGCGGTCGCGGCCGGCAATGCCAGCCAGTTCTCCGACGGCGCCGGCGCCTGCGTGGTGGTGAGCGAGGCCTATGCCAGCCGCAACGGCCTGCAGCCCCTGGGCCGCTTCCTGGGCTTCGCGGTGGCCGGCTGCGAGCCGGACGAAATGGGCATCGGCCCGGTGTTCGCCGTCCCCAAGCTGCTGCAGCGCCTGGGCGTGTCGGTCCAGGACATCGACCTCTGGGAGCTGAACGAGGCCTTCGCGGTGCAGGTGCTTTACTGCATGGACCGCCTGGGCATTCCGCCCGAGCGCCTGAACGTGAACGGCGGCGCGATCGCGCTGGGGCACCCGTATGGCGTCTCGGGCCAGCGGCTGACCGGCCATGCGCTCATCGAGGGCAAGCGCCGCGGCGCGAAGCGCGTCGCGGTCACCATGTGCATTGGCGGCGGCATGGGCGCGGCCGGTGTCTTCGAGGTGCTGTAGGCGTATGGCTTCGCAACGCATGGTTTCAAGGATCGAGGTCGCCATCTGGGTGTTGATCTACGGCGGCATCGCCATCGCCGTGATCGGCGCCGTCGCCCGCGGCGATGCGCCGGGGCTGGGTGCGGGCATGCTCGTGGCCGGCGTGCTGGCCGTGATCGTCGGCATCGTGGGGGTGTTCGTTCGCGCACGCATGGCCACGCCTTCGTCCAAACCGCCGGAGAACCAACCCCGATGAGCGCTCACACGGTTTCGCAGCTGTTCGACCTGCAGGGTCGCAACGCCCTGGTCACCGGCGGCTCGCGCGGGCTGGGCCTGCAGATGGCGCAGGCGCTGGGCGAGGCCGGTGCGCGGGTGATGATCAACGCGCGAAAAGCCGATGAGCTCGAGCAGGCGGTGGCCGACCTGCAACAACGCGGCATCGATGCACGCTGGATCGCCGCTGATTGCGCGGTCGAGGACGACCTGCGCCGCCTGGCCGACCAGACGCTCGAGCGCATGGGCGACATCGACATCCTGGTCAACAACGCCGGCGCCGCCTGGGGCGCCCCGGCCGAGGACCACCCGGTCGACGCGTGGGACAAGGTGATGAACCTCAACGTGCGCGGGTACTTCATCCTCAGCCAGCAGGTCGCGCGGCGCAGCATGATCCCTCGCCGCTCGGGTCGCATCATCAATATCGCCTCCATTGCCGGGCTGGGTGGCAATCCGCCGGAGATGCAGACCTTGGCCTACAACACCTCCAAGGGTGCCGTGATCAACTTCACCCGCGCCCTGGCTTGCGAATGGGGGCGCCATCGCATCAATGTCAATGCCATCTGCCCCGGTTTCTTTCCCAGCAAGATGACGCGCGGCACGCTGGATCGCCTCGGCGCCGATGAGCTGGCGTCGCACGCGCCGCTGCAGCGATTGGGGGACGACGAGGACCTCAAGGGCGTGACGGTGCTGTTTGCATCCGATGCCGGCAAGCACATCACCGGGCAATGGCTGGCCGTCGATGGCGGCGTGAGTGTCATCACCGGCGGCTGAACAAATGGAAGAGCTTTCTTTCGGCGTCGACATCCCATTCGTCCAGCACCTCGGATTTCGCCTGGCGCTGTTCGAGGGCGGGCGGTCGCGGCTGGAGTTCGATCCGCGGCCCGAGCACCTGAATTCCTTCGCCGTGGTGCACGGCGGGGCGGTGATGACGCTGCTGGACGTCGCCATGGCCAGCGCCGCACGCAGTGTGCAGCCGCAGATGGGCGTGGTGACCATCGAACTGAAGTCCAGCTTCATGCGGCCCTCCAAGGGTGCCCTGAGCTGCCACGGCAAGCTGATGCACCGCACCGCCACCCTGGCCTTCGTCGAGGCCACGGTGATGGACGCGCAGGGCCAGCCCTGCGCCCACGGCACCGGCACCTTCAAGTACGTCCGGCGCCTGGCCACGGGGGCGCGCAGCGTCCACGAGCTGGGCGTGATCTCCACCGATTAGATGAAACCACCCCGAAGCGCCTTCGGCGCCTCCCCTCAAGGGGCGCCACCAGCGGCCCGGCCAAGCCGGTTCCGCGGTGGCCCGCGATCGCGGGGTCTGCTCTCATGCATGGCGGGTGCTGCGCAGCATCGTGGATAACTGAAAAAACCACCCATGCCGCGCAACCGACAAATCCTGCTGGCCCGCCGACCCCTTGGCGCGGTGCGCTTGGAAGACTTCCAGCTGGTCACCGGCGACACCCCCGCCCCGGCCGAGGGCCAGGTGCTGGTGCGCCACCGCTGGCTGAGCCTCGATCCGTACATGCGCGGGCGCATGGACGACGTGCCGAGTTACGCGCTGCCGCAGCCGCTGGGCGAGGTGATGCTGGGGGCCACCGTCGCCGAGGTGGTCGAGAGCCGCCATCCGCGCTGGGCCTCCGGCGACACCGTGCTCGGCATGGGCGGCTGGCAGGAGTGGAGCGTGGTGGCGGGCGACGCGCCGGGCCTGCGCCAGGTGGACGCCACGCGGGTGCCGGCGTCCACCTATCTCGGTGCGCTCGGGATGCCCGGGGTCACGGCCTGGTGGGGGCTCACACGACTCGTCGCCGCCCAGCCGGGCCAGGCGGTGACGGTGAGCGCCGCCAGCGGCGCAGTGGGCAGCGTGGTGGGCGTGCTGGCCAAGGCGCGCGGCCTGCGCGTGGTGGGTATCGCGGGCGGACCCGAGAAGTGCGGGTATGTGACCGGCGAGCTGGGCTTCGATGCCTGCATCGACCACCGCGCGCACCCCGACGCGCGCTCGCTGGCCGCGGCCCTGGCGCAGGGTTGCCCCGGCGGCATCGCCGGGCACTTCGAGAACGTGGGCGGTCGGGTGCTCGACGCGGTGCTGTCGTGCATCCAGCCGCATGGCCGCATCGCCTTGTGCGGAATGATCGCCGGCTACGACGGCCGGCCGGTGCCGCTGGCGCAGCCGCAGCTGATCCTGAGCAAGCGCCTGCGCGTCGAGGGCTTCGTCATCAGCGAGCACCCCGAGGCCTGGTCCGAGGCGCTGCCCGAGCTGCACGCGCTCGTGGCCCGCGGCAAGCTGCGGCCCCGCGAAACCGTGGCGCACGGCATCGAGGCCGCGCCCGAGGCTTTCCTGGGCCTGCTGCAGGGCCGCAATTTCGGCAAGCAGCTGGTGCAGCTGGACTGACCACGCGGAGGGCCCGGCATGGCAAGCACGCACGACGTCTTCAACCAGCCCGAGCCGCTGCTGGACGTGAACCTCTTCGAGGCCCATGCGGCCATGCGTGATGCCTTGTCGCTCCATGCGCCGGACCTGGACACCTCGGCGCTGCGGGCGCTGGGGCAGCGCCTCGGAACGGCTGACATGCAGACCCAGGCGCGCCTGGCCAACGTCCACGGCCCGCAGCTGCGCACCCATGACCGCTGCGGTCATCGCATCGACGAGGTCGAGTTCCATCCGGCCTACCACGCGTTGATGGCTGCCGCGGTCGAGGCAGGCCTGCACGGCACGCCCTGGGGGCGGCCCGCCGGATCGCACGCCCACCTGGAGCGCGCCGCCGGCTTCATGCTGTTCACCGAGCTGGAAGCCGCGGTGCTGTGCCCGGTCTCGATGACCTATGCGGCCACCCCGGCATTGCGGGCCAGCCCGGCCCTCCACGCGGCCTGGGCGCCGGGCCTCATGTCGCGCGCGTACGACCCCTCGCCGCGCCACGGCCCCTTCAAGCCTGGGCTGACCATGGGCATGGGCATGACCGAGAAGCAGGGCGGATCGGACGTGCGGGCCAACACCACCCGGGCCGAGCCCGACGGCACCGACGAGTGGGGCCAGCGCCTGCGCGTCACGGGCCACAAGTGGTTCTTCTCGGCGCCGCAATCGGACGCCCACCTGGTCCTGGCGCAGACCGCGTCGGGCCTGTCGTGCCTGTTCCTGCCTCGCGTGCTGCCCGACGGCCGCCGCAATGCCGTGCGGGTGCAGCGCCTGAAGGACAAGCTGGGCAATCGCGCCAACGCCAGCGCCGAGGTGGAGTTCGAGGGCGCGACCGCCTGGCTGGTGGGCGAGGAAGGCCGGGGCGTGCCGCAGATCCTGGCCATGGGCACGATGACCCGGCTCGACTGCGCGCTGGGCACCAGCGGATTGATGCGCCAGGCCCTGTCGCTGGCGCTGGACCACTGCCGCCAGCGCCAGGCCTTCGGCCGGCCCCTGGTCGAGCAGCCGCTGATGCGCAACGTGCTGGCCGACCTGGCCCTGGAAGCCGAGGCGGCCTGCGCCCTGGCGCTGCGCCTGGCCCGTGTCTTCGACCGCCCCGGCGACCCGCACGAAGCGGCCATGGCCAGGCTGCTTACGCCGGTGGCCAAGTTCTGGATCTGCAAGCGTGGCGCGGCTTTCGCGCAGGAAGCCATGGAATGCGTGGGCGGCAACGGCTACGTGGAGGAGGGCGGCCACGGCCTCATGGCCCGCATCTACCGCGAGATGCCGGTCAACTCCATCTGGGAAGGCGCCGGCAACGTGATGGCGCTGGACCTGCTGCGCGCCTTGCGCAAGCCCGAAGCCGTGGCGGCGCTCGATGACGAACTGCGGCTCGCGCGCGGCGCCGATCCGGCGCTGGACCGGCTGATCGACCGCCTGCCCGGGCGCGCGGGGCCCTTGGTCGACGAGGCCCAGGCCCGGGGCCTGGCCCAGGACATCGCGCTGGCCCTGCAAGCGGCCCTGCTGTGGCGGGGCAGCCCGCCGGAGGTGGCCGCATCTTTTTGCGCCTCGCGCGTGGCGGGCGAAGGCGGGCAGGTGTTCGGAACGCTGCCGGCTGGCCTGCCGCTGGACGACTTGATCGCGCGGGCGATGCCCCGTTGACCCGAGAAGCTCGCATGACCACACCCGACCTGATCCTTCACCACTACCTGGCCTCGCCGTTTTCCGAAAAGATCCGCCGTGCCCTGGGATTCAAGAAGCTCGCCTGGAATTCGGTGCTGGTGCCCTCCATCAGTCCCAAGCCGGACGTGGTGGCGCTGACCGGCGGCTACCGGCGAACGCCGGTGCTCCAGATTGGCGCCGACATCTATTGCGACACCGCGCTGATCTGCGACGTGCTGGAGCACGTGCAGCCCGAGCCGCACCTGTACCCCCCGGCCTTGCGAGGCTGCTGCCGCGTTTTCGCGCAATGGGCCGACACCACGCTGTACGGCGCCGCCATGACCTACAACCTGCAGCCGCGTGGCCTGGCCCAGCTGTTTGGCGGTGACGCCGAGGTGGCCCGCGCGTTCAAGGAAGACCGCAAGGCCATGCGCGTGAACATGACCCAGCTGCGGCCAGCGGATGCCACCTCGGCGCTGCGCTCGTACCTGCGCCGCATCGCCAGCATGGTCGAAGAGCATGACTTCCTGTTCGGCGCCGAGCCCTGCGTGGCGGACTTCTCCACCTACCACCCGCTGTGGTTCATGCGCACGCAAGTGCCGGTGATGGCCGACCTGCTCGCCATCACACCGGCCATCGACGAATGGATGGACCGCATCGCGGCGCTGGGCCACGGCCGCATGGAGCGGCTGAGCGCGGAAGACGCGATCACGGTGGCGCAGCGCTCCGAGCCCGCGCCCGCCGGTGACAACCTGCTGGTGGACAGCGCCTTCCAGGACGACCACGGCATTCCCCTGGGCACGCGGGTCACCGTGACGCCGGAGTCTTTCGGCGCCGAGGTGACCGAGGGCGAACTCATCGCGGCCACCCGCACCCACTACAGCATTCGCCGCACCGATCCACGTGCCGGCACGGTGCACGTGCACTTCCCGCGCATCGGATACGTGCTGCGGGCGGCACCGGCCTAGAAGGCCTAGGGCAATTGGTCCACCGGTCGCTGCGCCGTCACGTCCGTGATCGGGATGGGTTCAGCAGGCTGCATCGGTGCACGTCCGCGTTCCATGCGCTCCAGCTGTTGGGTGACACGCCCCTCCATCTCACCCAGGCGGGTGGCGAGCGCCCGGTGCGATTGGTCCACCTGCTGGCGAAGGTCGCGCTGGATGCGGGCGAAGGCCTGCTCCAGTTCGGCGGCGGCCCGCGTCTCGCGCTGCCGGCCTTCGTTCAGGTAGGTGTCGATCTGCTGTCGAAGCTCGGCCAGGCGCGAGGCTTCGGCTCGGTCGGCCAGCTCGCGCTGCGCCTCCAGCGCCTTGGCGTGCTGGCGCGACTCCACCAGCGAGCGCGTGTGGACGGACGCCACCAGCGTCATGAACACCAGCGTCGCCAGCCCCAGCAGGGACAGCAGGATCAGGCCCATCGGCGCCTGGACCTGGGCGAAGCCGAGGTTCAGCGACGTCGGCCGCGTGACTTCCTGCCAGTTCAGCAGGGCGAACACCACGACCAGCAAAGCGGCCAGGATCACGAGCACGGTGCGCAAACGCATGAAGGACTCCCCGTCCGGTCGGACTTTATTCATTCTCGGCCGCTGCGGATGAGGGCTTTTGTCAGCGGAAAACCCGTCCTTTTGCCCGCCAGATGCTGTGGCAAACTCGCCCGTCCATTTTTTAGCCAGACGTCCATCCGTGCCGGTCATGCAAAGCATCGTGAGGCAGATCGCTGCCGAACTGAAAGTGGGAGAAAACCAGGTCCAGCAAGCGGTGGACCTGCTCGGTTCCGGGGCCACCGTGCCCTTCATCGCCCGCTACCGGAAAGAGGCCACGGGCGGCCTGGACGACGTGCACCTGCGCGAACTGGAAGTGCGGCTGGCCTACCTGCGCGAGCTGCACGATCGCCGCGAGGCGGTTCTCAAGAGCATCGAGGAGCAGGGCAAGCTCACGCCCGAGCTGCGCGCCGCCATCGAAGCCGCGCCCACCAAGCAGGAACTGGAAGACCTGTACCTGCCCTACAAACCCAGGCGCCGCACCAAGGGCCAGATCGCGCGCGAGGCCGGCATCGAGCCGCTGGCCGATCGCCTGTTCGCCGACCCCACGCTCGATCCGCAGCAGGAGGCCCAGGCTTTCGTGAAAGCCGAGAAGGGCGAGGGCGGCGAAGACTTCACCACGGTGGCCGCCGTGCTGGACGGCGTGCGCGACATCCTCTCCGAGCGCTGGGCCGAAGACCCCGCGCTGGTGCAGCAGCTGCGCGAGTGGCTCTGGGCCGAGGGCCTGTTCAAGTCGAAGCTGGCATCGGGCAAGGACGAGAACCACCCCGACAACGCCAAGTTCCGCGATTACTTCGACTACGACGAGCCGATCGGCCGCGTGCCCTCGCACCGGGCGCTGGCGGTGTTCCGCGGCCGGCAACTGGAGATCCTGGACGCCAAGCTGGTGCTGCCGGTGGAGCCCGAGCCGGGCAAGCCCTCGGTGGCCGAGGGGCGCATCGCCCTGCACCTGGGCTGGAGCCATGCGGGCCGCCCGGCCGACGACCTGATCCGCAAATGCGTGGCCTGGACGTGGCGCGTGAAGCTGTCGCTGTCCACCGAGCGTGACCTGTTCACCCGCCTGCGCGAAGACGCCGAGAAGGTGGCCATCAAGGTGTTCGCCGACAACCTGCGCGACCTGCTGCTGGCCGCGCCCGCCGGTGCGCGCGTGGTGATGGGCCTGGACCCGGGCATCCGCACCGGCGTGAAGGTGGCGGTGGTCGATGCCACCGGCAAGCTGGTCGATACGTCCACCGTGTATCCGCACGAGCCGCGCCGCGACTGGGAAGGTTCGCTCTACACGCTGGCCAAGCTGTGCGAGAAGCATGGCGTCAACCTCATCGCCATCGGCAACGGCACGGCCAGCCGCGAAACCGACAAGCTGGCGGCCGACCTGATCAAGCGGCTGGCCACGGCCGGCATGGCCGACATCCAGAAGGTGGTGGTGAGCGAAGCCGGCGCCTCGGTCTACTCGGCCAGCGAGTTCGCCTCGCAGGAGATGCCCGACGTGGACGTGAGCCTGCGCGGCGCCGCCAGCATCGCCCGGCGGCTGCAGGACCCGCTGGCGGAACTGGTGAAGATCGACCCCAAGTCGATCGGCGTGGGCCAGTACCAGCACGACGTGAACCAGGGCGAGCTGGCCCGTACCCTGGGGGCGGTGGTGGAGGACTGCGTGAACGCCGTGGGCGTGGACCTGAACACCGCCAGCGTGCCGCTGCTGTCACGCGTGTCGGGCCTGTCGCCCAGCGTGGCCAAGGCGGTGGTGCGGTGGCGCGAGGCGCACGGCGCGTTCAAGAGCCGCCAGCAGCTGATGGAGGTCGGCGGACTGGGCGCCAAGACCTTCGAGCAGAGCGCCGGCTTCCTGCGCATCCGGGAGGGCGACAACCCGCTGGACATGACCGGCGTGCACCCGGAAACCTACCCGGTGGTGCAGCGCATGCTCGATCAATTGGGCAAGCCGGTGCGCGAGGTGATGGGGCGCGGCGAATTGATCAAGACCATCAAGCCCGAGCGCTTCGCCGACGATCGCTTCGGCGCCATCACCGTGAAAGACATCCTGGTCGAGTTGGAGAAGCCCGGCCGCGACCCCCGCCCCGACTTCAAGGTCGCTCGCTTCAACGACGGCGTGGAAGATATCGCCGACCTGCGCGAAGGCATGGTGCTGGAGGGCACGGTGAGCAACGTCGCGGCCTTCGGCGCCTTCATCGACCTGGGCGTGCACCAGGACGGCCTGGTGCACGTGAGCCAGCTGTCGCACAAGTTCGTGAACGACGCGCGCGAGGTGGTCAAGACCGGCGACATCGTGAAGGTGAAGGTGCTGGAGGTGGACCCCGCGCGCAAGCGCATCAGCCTGACCATGAAGCTCGCCGAGGCGCCGCAGGGTGGGCGCCGCGAGGGGCGCGACGCGCGCAGCGGCGACAACCGCTACCAGGCGCCGGGGCGCGGCCACAAGCAGCAGCAGCCGGCGGGACCGATGAACACCGCAATGGCGGGTGCGTTTGCCAAGCTGCAGGGCTTGCGCAAATAGGCTGGACCCTCGTTCAGCGGAGCCCAGCGGCCGCCCGTCACCCGCTCGCTGCACACCGACCGCGGCGCGCCATCGGCTGCGCAGGGCGGACCAGGGTTGGTACGGAGTCGAAATCGTGTTCGGCACCAGAACCTGGGCCTTGGTCGTTTCTCCAACCCGGACTGTCGGCGCCATCGTGGCCGAGACACCGCACGGAGAAAGAAATGGCCTATTCGGTCCGCCCCCGCTTCTGGCAAGACCCGGTGCTCATCGCCCTGGGAATGTGGCTGGCGCTCTCGCCGTGGGTCCTGGGTCTGTCGTCCACAGGCGCCACCCTCGCTTCGGCTCTTCTCGGACTGGCCCTGGCAGCCACCGCCGCCGCGAGCGCAGGGGGGGAGCGGCGCCCCCTCTGGCGCTGGGCCGCTTTCGCAGCCGCGGTGCTGGTCGCCGGATCGCCCTGGCTCTTCGGCTTCGGTGCCGAGCGGGTGGCGATGCTCCACATGCCGGCCGTGGGTGCTTTGGCAGCGGTGCTCGCGGTCTGGGCGCAGGCCCGTGACGCGGTGCCGGACCCCGTATCTGGCGAGCCGGTGTCTTATTGAGACGCTCGGCAGCACGGTCGGCGACGGTACCCGACGGGCTCAGCGCCCCGGTTGCGCGGCGTGCACCGCGCCTGCCCCGGCGACGGTCGGCGTCGGCCCCACCCCGCCGAATCCCGAGGCGCGGCCTGGCAGCGCGCAGTCCTCGGTCGGGATCGACGAGCACCGTTCGCGCCAGCTGGGTGGCGGGCGTGGGGTCGAGTGGGTTGGCAGGGCTTCGCCGCTACCATCGCCGGTTTGCCGCCGTCACGATGTCCCACGACCGCCTCACCCCGGCCATGCGCTCGGTGCTCCAGCGCATGGCGCGAAGCCGCCACGCCCCGCTGCACACGCTGGCGCCGCACGCGGCACGGCTGGCTTACGAGCAGCGCGCGGGCGTGCTGGAGCTGTCGGCGGCGCCGCTGCATCGGGTGGAGGACTTCAGCATCCCCGCGCGGGACGGCCATGCGCTGCCGGCGCGGCTCTATGCGACGCGCGCCGATTCGCAGCAGCCGGCGCTTCTGTTCCTGCACGGCGGCGGCTTCACCATCGGCAGCATCGCCACGCACGACGTGCTGTGCCGCGAGCTGTGCCGGCTGAGCGGCTGCGCCGTGTTGTCGCTGGACTATCGCCTCGCGCCCGAGCATCGGTTTCCGCAGGCGGTGGACGACGCCTGGGACGCGCTGGCCTGGCTGGCTGCGCATGGCGCCGCGCGTGGCGTCGATCCGGCCCGGCTCGCGGTGGGCGGCGACAGCGCGGGGGGCACGCTGGCCGCGGTGTGCGCCATCCTGGCCCGTGACTCCGGCCTGCCGCTGGCGCTGCAACTGCTGTTCTATCCCGGGTGCGCGGGTGCGCCGGACCTGCCTTCGCGCCAGCATTACCGCGAAGGCCTGCTGCTGGACGAGACGCTGATCGACTGGTTCTTCTCGCACTACATCGAACCCGGGGCCCGCGGCGACTGGCGATTCGCGCCCCTGCAGGCGCCTGACCTGGACGGCGTCGCGCCCGCCTGGATCGGCCTGGCCGAATGTGACCCGCTGGTGGACGAGGGCATTGCCTACGGCGACCGCCTGCGCGCATCCGGTGTGCCGGTGCAGCTGGAGATCTACCGCGGCGTCGTCCACGAATTCATCAAGATGGGCCGGGCCATTCCCGAAGCGCGGCAGGCGCACCGGGACGCTGCCCTGGCCCTGGCCCAAGCCCTTGGAGTCGAGCACCCATGAACACCGGAAACAAACCTGTCGGCCGCACCGATTTCCGCCTGCTGCACCGCCTGCGCGTGCGTTGGTCCGAAGTGGACATGCAGCAGATCGTGTTCAACGCTCATTACCTGATGTATTTCGACACCGCGGTTGTCGAGTACTGGCGCGCGCTCGGGCTGCCGTACGAAGAAGCCATGCGGCAGATCGGCGGCGACCTCTTCGTGAAGAAGGCCACCATCGAATTCCATGCGTCGGCTCGCATGGACGACCCGCTCGAAGTCGGCCTGCGCTGCGGCCGCATCGGCAACAGCTCCATGCGTTTCGACGGCGTCATTTTTCGGGGCGAAGAGCGGCTGATCGACGGCGAGCTGGTCTACGTCTATGCGGACCCGGCCAGCCAGACCTCGCGCCCCATTCCGCCGGCGCTGCGAACCCTGTTGCAGGACTTCGAAAAGGGCGGCGACCTGCTGGAGCTGCGCACCGGCAGCTGGGTCGAGCTGGGCGAGGCGGCGCGAGCCTTGCGCACCCGCGTCTTCGTCGAGGAGCAGCGCGTGCCGCAGGAGCTGGAATGGGACGAGCTCGATGCGCAGGCCCTGCACGTGGTGGCGCTCAACCGGCTGGGGCAGCCGGTGGGGACCGCCCGGTTGCTGCAGGCCGGCGCGGGGGTCGCCAAGATCGGCCGCATGGCGGTGCATCGGGGGCTGCGTGGCAGCGGACTCGGACGGCGCCTCATGGGCACGCTGCTGCAGGCCGCCGAAGAGCGCGGCGACACCCGCGTGCTGCTGCACGCGCAGCGCACGGCCGAGGGCTTCTACGAGCGGCTGGGGTTTCGCACGAGCGGCGAACCGTTCGACGAGGCCGGCATCCCGCACGTGCAGATGGCGGCCGAGCTGCCACGCCGCCGGACGGGCAGCTGAAGAGAAATCAGATGTCGGCCAGCAGGGGATAGGGCAGGGGCTGCAGGGCCAGTTCGGCCCCATCGCCCGTGCCGGCCGTGACGCGGCCGCCCTGCGCGGCGCTCAGCTGGATGGAGACGATCGCGTCCCAGCCGCCGCCCGGCGCCTCGGCGGCCTGAGCGACCAGGCCGCAGGGCTGGGCGAGGTCGGATTCGTGGAACAGCTCCATGCCCGCCGCCAAGGCCGTGTCGGCATGGGCCGGAAAGGCGCGGCGCTTGAGGGTGCCGCGGAACTGGCTGCGCGCCACCACTTCCTGGCCCGGGTAGCAGCCCTTCTTGAAGTTCACGCCGCCCACGGATTCGTAGTTCAGCATTTGCGGAACGAAGGCCTCGAAGACCGGCGCGCTCACCAGCGCCACGGCGCTGCGCACCTCGCCCCATTGCCACAGCGCAGGCGACAGCTGCGACCCCGCCGGCGCGGCCGAGCCGGTCGGCGCCAGCCACAGCGCGCGGGGGGTGCCATCGGCCGGGTGGAGCGCCACGCGGTGGGCCGTGCCATCGGCCTGGTGGGACCAGGGCTGGCCCAGGCCGCTGGCTGCCGAGCCGGCCAGGCCGCGTAGCTCGAACGCGGCGGTGGCGTCGGCCAGCCGGGCCCTGGCGCGCAACACGAACATGGACAGACGCTTGAGCGTGCGCTCCAGCAGGTCGCGCGGGGTGACCAAGGCAATGTCCCCGGCGCCCAGCGGGACGGCGATGAAACTGGCCTGCATGCGGCCCTTGGCGTTGCAGAAGGCCGCGAGCCGGGCATGGCCCGGTGCCAGGCCGGCGAAATCCTGGGTGAGCTGGTTGTGCAGGAACGTCGCCGCGTCTTCGCCTTCAACGCGGATCACGCCCAGGTGGGGCAGGGGGGCGATGCCATCCAAAACTGCGGTCATCGCTGAATTATCATCGCCCGTCCTTTCCCATCTGCCCCGGCCTTGCTCTCGTGCGGCGTCTCTTCTTCACGCTTTTCCTGGTGACCGCGCTGCTGGTGCTGGCCTTCGGCGGGGCCGCGCTGTGGTGGGTGCACCGACCGATGGCGATGCCCCAGGCTCCGCTCGAGCTGTCCGTGGAGCGCGGCATGCTGCCGCGCCAGGTGGCGGATGCGGTGCGGCAAGCGGGCGTGGACGTCTCACCCGACCTCTTGTATGCGTGGTTCCGCTTTTCCGGGCAGGCCCGTGACATCAAGGCCGGCAGTTACGAGCTGGAGGCCGACCTCACCCCGCACGCCCTGCTGGGCAAGCTCTCGCGCGGCGAGGAAACGCTGCAGGCCGTCACCCTCATCGAAGGCTGGACTTTCCGCCAGGTCCGCGAGGCGCTCGCCAAGCAGTCCCAGTTGCGCCAGGACGGCCGCGACCTGAGCGATGCCGAGCTGATGGCCCGCCTGGGCCGGCCAGGCCAGCACCCCGAGGGCCGGTTTTTTCCGGACACCTACCGCTTCTCCAAGGGCAGCAGCGACCTGGCCGTGTTGCGGCGGGCCATGGGGGTGATGGACCGCCGCCTGGAGTGGGCCTGGACCCAGCGCTCGCCGGCTGCGGCCGTGAGCACGCCCGAGCAGGCGCTGATCCTGGCCAGCATCATCGAGAAGGAAACCGGCCAGCGCAGCGAACGCGCCGAGGTGTCGGCCGTGTTCAACAACCGGCTGCGCATCGGCATGCCGCTGCAGACCGACCCCACGGTGATCTACGGCATCGGCCCTTCGTTCGACGGCAACCTGCGCCGGCGCGACCTGCAGACCGACACCCCCTGGAACACCTACACCCGCCCCGGGCTGCCGCCCACCCCCATCGCCATGCCCGGCAGGGAATCGCTGGTCGCCGCGGTGCAACCGGCCGACAGCAAGGCGCTGTATTTCGTCTCGCGCGGGGACGGCACCAGCCAATTCAGCGGCACGCTCGACGAGCACAACCGCGCGGTCAACCAGTACCAGCGCAAGCGATGAGCGACCAGCCCCTTTTCATCAGCTTCGAGGGCATCGACGGTGCCGGCAAGTCGACGCACATCGAGGCCCTGGCCCAGGCCTTCACGGCGGCCGGCCGCACGGTGCGCTGCACGCGCGAACCGGGCGGAACGCCCCTGGCCGAGCGCCTGCGCGAACTGGCCCTGAACCAGCCCATGGACGCGCTCACCGAGGCGCTGCTGATGTTCGCGGCGCGCCGCGACCACCTGGTGCAGGTGATCGAGCCGGCCCTGGCGCGCGCCGAGGTGGTGCTGTGCGACCGCTTCAGCGATGCGACCTTCGCCTACCAGGGCGCCGGCCGCGGGTTCGACCCCGCGGTGCTGGGCCAACTGGAGCGCTGGGTGCAGGGCGGGCTGGTGCCCGGACGGCTGCGGCAGCCCGACCTCACCCTGCTGTTCGAGTTGGCGCCGGAACAGGCGGCCGCCCGTCTGGCCGGCGCGCGGGTGCCGGACAAGTTCGAGTCGCAGCCGGTGGAGTTCTTCCGTCGGGTCGCCCAGGGCTACGCCGAACGGGCCGAGGCCGATCCTCGGCGCTTCGCCCGAATCGATGCGGCGCATCCGCGTGAGCAGGTCTGGCAATCGGTGCGCCAGGCCCTGGTGGCGCGGGGGTGGCTGCCATGACGGCGCCGTGGATCGCTGCCGCCTTGCAGCAGCTGCGCACGCAACCCGGCCATGCCCTGCTGCTGCAGGGGCCCTCGGGCCTGGGCCAGTACACGCTCGCCCTCGGGCTGGCACGAGCCTGGCTGTGCGAAGAACCGGTGGAAGAGGGCGCCTGCGGCCGCTGCCCGAGCTGCCACGCGATCGACGTGCGAACCCATGCCGACCTGTGCATGCTGATGCCGGAAGTCTCGATGCTGGCCCTGGACTGGCCCCTGGGCGAAAAGGCGCAGCAGGAGATCGATGAGAAGAAGCGCAAGCCCAGCCGGGAGATCCGGGTCGAGGCCATGCGCGACGCGGTCGAGTTTTCCCAGCGCACCAGCGCCCGCGGACGCGGCAAGGTGGTGGTGGTGTACCCGGCCGAGCGCATGAATTCGATCACCGCCAACACGCTGCTCAAGACACTCGAAGAGCCGGCTGGCGACACGCGCTTCGTACTGGCCAGCGAGGCGGCCCACCAGCTTCTGCCGACCATCCGCAGCCGTTGCCTGACCCACACCATGGCCTGGCCGCGGGAAGCCGATGCGCTGGCCTGGTTGCAGGCCCAGGGGGTGGCGGCGGCCGATGCCCCGACGCTGCTGCGGGCGGCCGGCGGCCGCCCCGAAGACGCCCTGCGTGCCTCGCAGGCCGGCCGCGACGCCCGCCAATGGAGCCAGCTGCCCCGTGCGGTTGCACGCGGTGAGGTCGGGGCACTGGGTGGGTTCGCGCCGGCCGAAGCGCTGGACGTGCTGCAGAAGATCTGCCATGACCTGCTGGCCCTGCGCGTGGGGGCGGCGCCACGGTTTTTCGCCGCCGCCGACCTGCCCAAGGTGGCAGCCGATGCCCCGCTGGCCGCCTGGTGGCGCGACCTGGCGAACGAACTGCGAACGGCCGAGCATCCGTTCAACACCGGGCTGATGCTGGAAGCGCTTGTGAGCCGCGCCCGCCGCACCCTACACTCCCCCCGCTGAACAGCACCATGAGCACCATCGCCACTCCCCGCCCCAGCGTGATCCAGTTGGCCATCAAGGAGAAGGGCGCGCTATACGCCGCCTACATCCCCTTGTTCGCCGACGGCGGCGTCTTCATTCCCACCACCCGCGACTACAAGCTCGGCGACGACGTGTACGTGCTGCTGTCCCTGCCGGACGACCCGCAGCGTTATCCGGTGGCCGGCAAGGTGGCCTGGGTCACGCCGCCGCGAGCCGCGGCCAACCGCACGCAAGGAGTGGGCGTGCGTTTTCCGTCGGACGAGAAGTCCAAGCTGCTCAAGCACAAGATCGAGGAGATCCTGGGCAGCCACCTGGCCTCCGAGCGGCCCACCCAGACCATCTGACCGGCTGTTGCACCAGCGGCTGCCGACGTCCTTCACACTGGCCGGTGTGAAGGAGCGCCCCCCATTCCCATGTTTGTCGATTCCCACTGCCACCTGAGTTTTCCCGAGCTGTCCTCGCAACTGCCCGCCATCCTCGAGGCGATGGCGCAGGCGAAAGTCGAGCAGGCCCTGTGCATCTGCACCACGCTGGAAGAGTTCGAGGCCGTGCATGCGCTGGCCCTCTCGCACCCCGGCTTCTGGGCCAGCGTGGGGGTCCACCCGGACAACGAAGGCGTCACCGAACCGAGCCTGCAGGACCTGCTCACCCGCGGCGCGCTGCCGCGGGTGGTGGGCATCGGGGAAACCGGGCTCGACTATTACGGCATGGACACCCGCAAGGGCGGCCGCAGCATCGCCGAGCTCGAGTGGCAGCGTGAGCGCTTTCGCACCCACATCCGCGCGGGGCGGCAGCTTGGCAAGCCGCTGATCATCCACACCCGCTCGGCCTCGCGCGACACCCTGGGCATCCTGAAGGAGGAGGGCGAGGACGGCTCCTCCGGCAGCGCGGGCGGCGTGTTCCACTGCTTCACGGAAACCGCCGAGGTGGCCCGGGCGGCGCTGGACCTGGGTTTCTACATCTCGTTCTCCGGCATCCTGACCTTCAAGAATGCAGCCGACCTGCGCGAAGTGGCGGGCTGGGTGCCCATGGACCGGCTGCTGATCGAGACCGACAGTCCGTACCTGGCTCCGGTGCCTTACCGGGGCAAGACCAACAACCCGTCCTATGTGCCGCATGTGGCCGCGCAGGTGGCGCAACTTCGGGGCATGGAAACGGAGGACGTGGCGCGCCAGACAACCGCCAACTTCGAGCGGCTGTTCCGCACCGGGAGGCCGTGACATGGCAATGAAAAATTCCATCAGGTGGCTCGCCTGGCTGCTCATCCTGGCAGCCTGTTCGCTGGCGAAAGCTGGCTCCTACGAGGACTGGTTCGCGGCCATCAAGCGCGACGATGCGGCTGCCGTGCAGCGCCTGCTGGCGGCGGGTTTCGACGCGAACACGGTCTCGCCCGACGGCCAGCACGGGCTTTACCTGGCCCTGCGGGAGCCTTCGCTGAAGGTGGCGCAGGTGCTGGTGCGCTGGCCCCAGACGAAGGTCGAGTCGCGTAATGCCGCCGACGAGAGCCCGTTGATGATGGCGGCCCTCAAGGGCCACACCGAGCTGGTGCGACGCCTGATCGAGCGCGACGCGGATGTCAACAAGCCGGGCTGGGCACCGCTGCACTACGCGGCCACCAACGGGCACCTGGACATCATGGCCTTGCTGCTGGAGCACCACGCCTTCATCGACGCGCAGTCGCCCAACGGCACCACCCCGCTGATGATGGCCGCGATGTACGGCACGCCCCAGGCCGTGAAGCTGCTGCTGGAGGAGGGCGCCGACGTGCACATGAAGAACCAGCTGGGCATGACGGCGATGGACTTCGCTCAAAAGGCCAGGCGGCCCGATGCCGCCGACCTGATCACCCAGCGCCTGCGGCAACTGCAGCAGCCGACCAGGCGGCAGGCGCCGGCGGCGCAACCCGCGCGCCAGTCGCCGCCGCGCCCGGCCGCGAGCTGGTAGCCGCTGCCACCCGCCAATCGAGGCCGCGCCCCTGCATCATTTGGGGCGAACGAGGCGCGCCCAGGCGGCCTGTGGGAGACTGTCGCCTCCCGAAAAAGCTCGACCGAAGGGTCTTTCCATGCCATTCGCCACGACGCAGGGCCCTGCGCCCAGCTCCAGCGTCCGCGTGCCCTCCGGGCTCGGGTGGCTGCGCTTGCTGCTGGTGTTGGCGGTCCTGGTGCCCCTGCTGCTGCTGGCCGCGTTCTCCGTCTATCGCTATGCCCAGTTGGAAGCCGAAGCCGAGGTACGGCTCAAGCGCACCTTGAGCATTGCCCACGAACACGCGCTGCGCATCCTCGCGACCAATCGCACCTTGCTCGAGCACGTACGCGACCTCGCACCGCGCGGGACGGCCCTCGATCCACAGCGCCGCGACGAACTGAACGCCCAGCTCGCCCAGCTCGCCCGCGGACAACCTCAGGTCCAGTCCATTCGGATCGAAGACCCGAACGGCGCGGTGCTGGCCGCCAGCGATGGTCTCGAGCCCCGGCCGGGAGCCGACGGCGTCGGGCGCGGCTTGACCCCCGAGCCGCAGCTCATGCACGGGCGCGTCCACCTGTCCGACCTGCTGCGTGACGGGCCCGACGGCGAGCGGCTTTTCGAGATCAGCCTGGGACGCTTCACGAAGAACGGCGACTTCGCCGGTGTCGTCGAGACCCGCACCCCACCCAGCTTCTTCACCAGTTTCCATGCAACCTTGGCCGCCGAAGAGCCGGGCGTCGCGATCACGCTGTTTCGCGCCGACGGGCTGGTGTATTCGCGCTGGCCGCCGTTGCCCGATGCGCCCGAGCGCATGTCGCCGCGCGGCGAAGTTCTCAGCCGCGTGCTGGCCGGCGAGACCTCGGGCGTGGTGCGCAACATTTCATCGCTGGACCAGCAGCGCCGCATCATCCTGTTCCAGCAGCTGGGCGACTTCCCGGCGTACATCGGGGTAGGGCGCGAATTCGGCGCGCTCAAGATGGACCTGCTGCGCGAAGTCGGCCTGCTGGCGGCCTTCGGCGCCGTGCCGGTCCTGGGCATCGTGCTGGCGGCCTGGGTGGCGATGCAGAGAACGCGGCAGGCGCTGGCCGCGGCAGCCGAGCTGCGACACGAATCGGAGGTCCGCCGGCAGGTGGAGGAAGCCTTGTTCCAGTCGCAGAAGATGGAGGCACTGGGCCGGCTCACGGGCGGCGTGGCGCACGACTTCAACAACGCCCTGATGGTGATCGGCGGCAATCTCCACCTGCTGCATCGAACGGTGCCGGAAGGCGCGCGGCGCTACCTCGACGCGATCGGTCGGGCGGTTCAGTCGTCTGCGCAGCTCACCCGCCAGCTGCTGGCGTTTTCCCGTCGCCAGGCGCTGGCGCCCGAGAACGTCCGGCTGCAGGAACGCCTGCCAGAGCTCGAGGACCTCCTGGTACCGACCCTGGGCGCCCAGGTCCAGCTGTCGATCGACGTGGACCCGGCCACGCCGCCCATCCACGTGGATGCCTCCGAGCTCGAGCTGGCCCTGATCAACCTGGCCGTGAACGCCCGCGACGCCATGGATGACGGCGGCAGCTTCATCCTGCGGGCGGGGCCCACGCCCGCACCAGCGGGCGCCGACGGCGAATGGGTGCTGGTCGAGGCCGTGGACAGCGGGCAGGGCATGGACCCGGCCGTCGCCGCGCGCGCCTTCGATCCCTTCTTCACCACGAAGCCCGCAGGCAAGGGGACGGGCCTGGGGTTGAGCCAGGTGTACGGGCTGTGCGAACGCGCCGGAGGTCGCGCCGAGCTGCGCAGCGCACCCGGACGCGGCACCCGGGTGCGGTTGCTCTTTCCAGCGTCGCGTGAAGCCGATCCCCCGGCACCGCCGGTTCCGGCGGACGCCAGTGCCCCCTTGAAGTTGTCGGTGCTGCTGGTGGAGGACAACCTCGAGGTGGCACAGGTGATCCGGCCGGTGCTCGAATCGCACGGATGCACGGTGATGCACGTCCCGACGGGTGCGCTGGCCCTGAAAGTGCTGGAGGTGGATGCCGGGCGCTTCGACCTGCTGCTCACCGATGTGGTGATGCCCGGCGGCGTGGACGGCGCCACGCTGGCCTCCACGGTGCAGATCCGCTATCCGCGCCTGCAGATCCTGCTCATGACCGGCTATGCCGAGCAGATCGCCGCCATCGACGCGCTCGGCTTCAAGGTGCTTGCCAAGCCGTTCACGCCGCAAGTCCTGACCGAGGCGCTCGCCAGCATCGTTCGCACCGCATCAGCACCGCCTGGCACGAGGCCGCCCACGGCCCAAGGCCATGAAGGCAGCCACACCAGCCTGTGAGCACCTGTCCGCCGGCACGCTTCTGAAAACTACGATGTGCGTTATGTCAAATCAGATGGACGTGGTCGTCTGACTGACTTGCAGACCTCGTTCGGGCAGGCGCCCTTCCTTGTTCGTTCGACTGCTGGCCGTGCACGGCCGGACCCTGCAGGGACACCGGCTTCCCGCAGGGTTCGAGGAGGTCGCTCCGGAAGCGTGCCGACGCTCAGGCCAAAACGGCAGCGGGAACGCGCGCATTGATCGCCGGGGTCGCAGGACCTATGCTGCCCCGTCAGTCCATTGCCATTCGGAGGAAACCTCGTGACCATCGACCCGACCCCTGCATCACTCACGCCGGCGCCGACCTGGCTGCCCTGGGCCGATGCCGGCCGCCAGCAGGCCGTCGTGGCCAACGAATGGCTGGTCGCCCTGTGCTCCGGGTTCGGGGCCATGCGCAGCGTCCAGCAGGACGCGGCTCGACAGGCAGCAGAGAGACATGCCCAAGCCGTGCAGCGACTGCAGGCCACCCGCGACGCGGCCGAGCTTGCGACGATCCAGTCCGAGTTGCTCAAGATGGACGCCGAAGGTGTGCTGCGGTACTGGCAGGACCTGGGCGCCACCGCCGCGGAAACCCAGTCGCGACTGATGGCGTGCTGCTTCCGAATGGTCGATTCCACCGCCCTGCTGGAAAGCGCGTCAGCCATCGATACCGTCACGGATAACCTGCTGCCAGCCGAACGGGTCGCACGGCCGCGCAGGTCTGCGCCAAGGCGCTGAAGCCGCAGGCCGGCATCCCTCCAGGTAGCGACGTTACGATTTCAGAACCCACCTCACGTCTCGTTACCAAGGCCTTGATTTAGAACGGAAAACCGTTGTGCGGGCAGCACAGATGAGTTGCTGCGCCGCCACGATCTCCCGTACCCTCGAGCCCATGCGTTGGTTCAAGCCCAATCTGAAAAGCAGTATTTACGCCTTGCTCGGGCACGGTCCCGCCGCGTCAGCCATCGAGATGGACACCGCGATGGACCAGATCCGGCGCGCCATGCTGGGCCTGCTGGGCAGCGATGGCATCGAACGACACCCCTTGCTGGCCCGGCGCCTGCGGTATGCCACCGACATCCAGGGCCTCTGGTATGCCCGCAACGACCTCATGGCGGCGCTGGCAGCCGTGCACGGTGAGCTCAAGGCCCGCCAGGCCGTCGAAGAGGTGACCTTGTTGTTCCGCGGGCTGCTGCCGGAAGGCCTCTACGGCCGTTCGAGCCGTCCGCCGGCCGGAGATCGCTAACGCGGGCCCCCACGCTGGAGCGTGGGCGGCAGAGAGACGGGCCCGCGTTGGGCCTCCCCCGGGGTGCAGGCAAGGCGCGCCATGCGCCCCTGAGGAGGCCGAACCCTGCGGGCCGGTTCGCCATACCGGGCCATGCGTCGTTGCGGGCTCGTTGTGTGGCCCGCCACACGGCCTCGCCCACGCCTAGCCTGGCCCGGCATGGCGAACCGGCGCGGGCTCGTCCCTCTGCCGCCCACGCTCCGAACCATGGCCCCAGAAGATCAGCGCGTCTCGCCCCTCGACCGCGAATTCCACCTCGGCCCCCACGGGCAGCAGCACCTTCGTCTGCACGTGGCCGAACGGAAGGCCGGTGAACACCGGCACCTTGGTCTGCTCACGCAGCCAGTTCACCACCGTCTGCAGCCGATAGCCTTTGTCGTGCGGCACCAGCCTGTAGTTCGTGAACTGGCCCAGCAAGATGGCCTTCTGGCGGGCCAGGACGCCCGCGTGAAGCAACTGCGCGAGCATGCGCTCCACGCGGTACGGGTGCTCGTTCACATCTTCGACGAACAGGACGCCGCGCTCCGGCTGGGCCAGCCAGGGCGTGCCCACCAGCGAGGCCAGCACGCTCAAGTTGCCGCCCCACAACTGGCCGCGGGTGTGAAAGGCGCGCTCGCGCGCTTCGGCCTTGGGCAATTGCCAGCCACTGCCCTCCCCTTGCCCGCCCAGCAGGTCGTCGAAGCAGGCCAGCATGATGTCGTCGGGCTCACCCTCGACGCCGAAATCCTCCCCCAGGGCCGGCCCGGCCCAGCTCACCGCACCCGTGGTGGCGAGCAGTGCGCTTTGCAAGGCGGTGAAGTCGCTCAGGCCGACGAAGCGCGTGCCGCGTTCAATGGCCCGGCGGATCGCCTTGTAGCGGATGCGAGGCAGCAGCCGCGTCAGCCCGTAGCCGCCGCGAGTGATGAGGGCCACGTCGGCGCCACTGGCGGCGGCCCGTTCGATGGCCGCCAGGCGCGTGTCGTCGTCGCCGGCAAAGCGCATGTGGCTGCTGAACGCATCCGGGTCGAGTTCGACCTCGTGGCCGAGCGCCTTCAGGCGCGCGATGCCTCGCCGTGCCGCGGCACGGTCGCGCACCGCGCTCGAGGGGGAGAACACATAGATGTGGCTCAAGAGAATCCTTCACTGAAATGCGACAGCGCCGCGGCGGCGATGTCGGCCCCGTGCTCGGGGACGAAGAGCCCAGCCTGCGGCAACAGCCGCGGCGGCGGACAGCCCCGGATCTGCGCTTGCAGCCGGTGCAGGGCCGAAGCCCCCCAGATGCGGTCCTGGGCGCCGCCGGCCAGCAAGCTGCGACCCTGCCAACCCGACCAGAACCTGCGCGCCTGGCGCGAGATCGCGGCACCGCCGTCGTGCGGCTGGCTGGGCACCATGGCCCCGAACGCGCGGATGGCGCTCGCGTGGCCGCGGTCCGGGAACGGTGCGGCATACGCGCCGATGTCGGCCGCGTCGGTGCCTGCCAGGAGCCGCGTCACGTCGGCCGACCGCATGCACCGCTCGCGCCAGTCCTGCAACCCGGACGGCAGGGGCTCGTCGCCGGTGGCCAGCAGGGTGCTCATGGCCAACAGGGCGTGGTAGCGCCCGGGTGCCTCCATGGGAAGCGTCAAGCCCAGCAGGCCGCCCCAGTCGTGCACCACCAGGACCACCCGACGCAAGTCCAGCCGTTCCACGAACTGGAGCAATATGTCCCGGTGCCAGTCGAAGCGATGGGCGCTCTCGCGCTTGGGCTTGTCGCTCAACCCGAAGCCCACGAGGTCTGGCGCGACCACCCGGTGACCGGCTTGCAGGAAAACCGGCGCCATGCGTCGCCACAGGTGGCTCCAGGTGGGATTGCCGTGCAGGCACAGCCAGGTGAGCGGCGCGTCGGCGGCTCCCTGGTCGAGGTAGTGCATGCGCAGGCCGGCCAGCGCGGGCAGGTCGTCCACCAGCCGGGAGTCGCCTGGAACGGGTGCCACCCCCTGGAAGCGCGCGGACGGCGTGCGCAACGCATCCTCCCGCAACGGCTGCGCACGGGCCCGTGCATCGCTGCGCCGCTGGCGGAAGAAACCCGCCAGCAAGGCCGAGCATTCGTGCTCCATCACGCCGGCGCGGGTGTGCGTCTGGTGGTTGAGCCGGCGATCGGCGAACAGGTCGGCCACCGACCCGCCGGCTCCGGTCTTGGGATCCGCCGCGCCCCAGACGACCCGCGCCAGCCGTGCGTGCAGCATGGCCCCGCTGCACATGGCGCAGGGCTCCAGGGTGACGAACAACTCGCAGCCGTCCAGCCGGTAGTTGCCCAGCGCCGCCGCGGCCTCGCGCAGCGCCTGTACCTCGGCATGCGCCGTGGGGTCCCGGGTGCCGACCGGACGGTTGAATCCCGCACCGACCACGCGATCGCCTTGCACCACCACCGCGCCCACCGGAACCTCGCCGGCCGCGTGCGCCCGTTGCGCCTGTTCCAGGGCCAGGCGCATGAAATGGTGGTCGCGGTCGGCTCCGTCGGTCACTGCGCCTCGTCCGGCATCGGCCGGGCCTGCTGCATCAATTGCTCCACCGCCTGCTTGACCTGCTCGGGCTGCTGGCGCAGCGGCACCGCGACGCGGCGATCGACGGCCTCCGACGATCGTGCGGCCGGTGCGTCCGCCCGCAGCGCCGTGCGCCCCAGCAGACCGACCGCCAACAGGGCGACGAGCAGCACGATGAAACCGGCCGCCCACCTCATGGCTGGCCCGGCGCGCAGGGGCGCGATGCGGATGGGAATGACATGGCAGCGATTGTGCCGCGCCGCTTCGGCGCCCTGCCCTTGCGAATCTTTTAAGGTTTGCTGGTGGATTAGTTAAGAACGCCGGTCAGGGGCCAAACCTACAGTGGCACCACTTCAACCGGAGACCCTGCCATGAACGCCACCACCCCTTCCCCCGCCACCCTGGCCGCCACGCGCGTGGACCTGTATGCCGGCGTGCACAAGGCGCTGCGCCTTTGCATGAGCGATACCCTGATCCGCGTGGGCGCCGCCGACCCCCTGGACGATGGCGAGGTCGCCGAGGCCTGCCAGGCGGTGCAGGACCTGCTGTCGCTGTGCGAGTCGCACCTGCACAAGGAAGACAGCTTCGTGCACCCGCTGCTCGACGCAGCCCTCCCCGGCAGCGCCGCGCGCGCGGCGGACGACCATCGCCACCACGAGGCCGATTTCGCGGACATCGCGGCGATGGTGGATGCAGTGACCGCGGCGGCCGCACCGGAGCGAGCCGGCGCGCTCGCGCGGCTTTACCGCGCCCTGTCGACTTTCGTGGGTGAGAACCTGGTGCACATGACCCATGAGGAAACCGCGCACAACGCGGCGCTCTGGGACTTCTACAGCGACGACGAGCTGCGGTCGGTCGAGCAGCGACTGGTGGCCTCGATTCCGCCCGCCACCATGATGGGCTTCCTGCGCTGGTTCATTCCGGCGCTGTCCATCGGCGAGCGGGTGCAGATGCTGTCCGGCATCCGCGCCTCGGCACCGCCGCCGGTATTCGAAGCGGTGATCGGCATCGCGCGGGAACGCCTGTCGGCGCGCGACTTCGAGCAGTTGTCCGGGCGGCTCGGCCTGGCACCGCAGCTCACCCCGTCCGTGGCACCGGCGTGAGTTCCAGGCCGCGTTGCAACTGCAGCCGCAGCCGGCCGCGGCCGATCTTCTCGATCTGCAGATCGCTGCGGCGCTCGGCCAGTCGCCGCCGCAGCAGCACCAACCGGGCCTCGAGGTTGTCGTTGAGGTCGGGCAGCCTCAGCGCAGGCCGCAGGCGCAGTTCGCGGTTGGTGAACTCGGTGCGGCCAGTCGCCTGGTACTCCGACACCAAGGTCCACAGCACCGCCCCGGCGACGCCCTTGATCACGTACTCGTCATCGAGGAACACGCTGCTGTCGACCTCGAAGAAACGCACCCGAAGCGGCGGAGCATGGCCGGTCGACCCGGGTGCTGCCGCGGCGGCAGGCGTCGCCGGGGGCGGGGCGGCCTCGTCCGGTGCCTCGACCACCGGCTGCAGGGCCCGCAGGTGGGCGCCGAGTTGCAGGCAGAACACCGACAAGGCGTCCTCGAGGTCCCAATCGAAACACATGGCCTGCTCGCTTTCGACGAACAGCACGGCCGGCAGCCCGGCGCCCCAGGCGATCGGCAGCGCCATCTGGCTGTGGGGCTCGGCCAGGCCCGGATAAGCGATTTCGCGCTCCGGCGTGGACGACTGGCCCTCGGGCCCCTGCACGCGGGCGGCGCGGCAGTAGCTGGCATCCTGCGTGAGGTGATTGATGCGGATCGGCGTGCCCGATTGCGCGGCCACGCCGATGACGCCGTCGCCCAGCGCGATCTCCGATCCCACGCCCGAGCGCGCGTAGCCCAGGCTGGCCATCGTGTAGAGCCGGCGGCGCGGCGCGTCCGGCAGCAGCAGCATCGCGTGGCGCAGCCCGAAGTGGCGTTCGAGCGCCTGCATGCAACGGTCGAACAGGTCTTCGAGGTCGGCCCGCACCGACAGGTGTTCGCACGCGCGACGCAGGGCCGGCATGCGCTCGGGGGCTGGCGTGCGCGGCACGATGGCCGTGGTGCGCACCCGCTCCAGGTCGAGCACTTCGTACAGGTCGGCCCCGAGCAACTTGAACACACCGCCCATGCCGGTGTGCGAGGCGATGCCTGCCAGCTTGGCTCGCATGCGCTCGAACAGCGGTCCCTCGAACTCGGTGCGCAGGTAGCGCGCGGCGATGCGGAACTGTTCGCCGGTGGTCGGGTGCACCAGGATCAGCTGGACGTGCGGGTTGACCAGGATGTTGCGGCGAGTCTTGTTGAAGAACTGGAAGGACAGCGCGATGTGCCGCTCATCGACCCACTCGGCCTGTGAAACGAAGACCACGTTGGGCTCGCCCTGCGCGTCGGCACTGGCCAGCGTGCACGGCACGCCGCCTTCGAAACAGGCGCGAATGGTGCGCAGGTCCTCGGGCATGGCATCAGTTCGCATGCGTGCCCACGGCTGCCCCGGCCGCTGGCCCGGGGGTCTGGTCGAAGATCGCACGCAGGCGCACCGTGACGAAGAAGAGGTCATCGGCCGCACCGGTCAACATCACCCCGGCCAAGGCTTCCGGCGTCCACGTGTCGGGAACGGTCCCCTTCAATCGGTGCGCGAAGGCGCGCACCCACAGCTGCGACAACTCCCGCCCGGCCGGACCCGCCGGCTCGATCCGTTCGGCGGTGCCCTTGACCTGCAGCGAATGATGAGTGAGCGGATCACTGAACACGACGGCGATGCGCCGATCGGAGCGCAGGTCGTCCAGCGACTGCGTGGCCGTGGACGCCTGCAGCACGACCGTGACGCTGCCCCGGTCCGGCGACACGCAGCAACCGACGGCCCGCGCCGCATGCGGCCGGCCGACGCTGCCGCAGGTCCCCACCACGACCGACAGCGGCCCCTGCACCCAGTGGGCCTGCTCGGCCGATAAGCGGACCTGCGCAGCGTCGGTCATGTCGCGCCGGTGTTCATTCCCACTCGATGGTGGCCGGCGGCTTGCTGCTCACGTCGTAGGTGACGCGATTGATGCCGCGCACTTCGTTGATGATCCGGCCGGACACCTTCTTGAGCAGCGCGTAGGGCAGCTCGGCCCAGTCGGCGGTCATGAAGTCGCTGGTCTGCACCGCCCTCAGGGCCACCACGTAGTCGTAGGTGCGGCCATCACCCATCACGCCCACGCTGCGCACCGGCAGGAACACCGTGAAGGCCTGGCTGGTGAGCTCGTACCAGGTCTTGCCCGTGACGGCGTCGACATGGTTGCGAAGCTCCTGGATGAAGATGTCGTCGGCCGCGCGCAGCAGGTCGGCGTACTCCTTCTTCACCTCACCGAGGATGCGCACGCCCAGACCCGGCCCCGGGAAGGGGTGGCGGTACACCATCTCGGGCGGCAGGCCCAGGGCCACGCCCAGCTCGCGCACCTCGTCCTTGAACAGGTCGCGCAGCGGCTCCAGCAACTTCAGGCCCAACTGCTCGGGCAGCCCGCCCACGTTGTGGTGGCTCTTGATGGTGACGGCCTTCTTGCTCTTGGCCCCGCCGGACTCGATGACGTCGGGGTAGATGGTGCCCTGCGCCAGCCAGGCCACATGGCGCGAGTGGGTGTGCTTGATCTTCGCGGCCTCGGCCTTGAAGACTTCGACGAACTCGCGGCCGATGATCTTGCGCTTGGCCTCGGGATCGGTGACGCCGGCCAGCTCCCCCAGGAATCGCTCGCTGGCGTCCGCCCGCACCACCTTGGCGTGCAGCTTGCCTTCGAACATTTCCATGACCGCGTCGCCCTCGTGCAGGCGCAGCAGGCCGTGGTCGACGAAGACGCAGGTGAGCTGGTCGCCGATGGCGCGGTGGATCAGCGCCGCTGCCACGGACGAATCGACGCCGCCCGAGAGACCCAGGATCACCTCCTCGTCGCCGACCTGCTCGCGGATGGCCTGCACGGCTTCGGCGATATGGTCGCGCATCACCCAGTCGGGTCGGGCCTGGCAGATGTCGAGCACGAAGCGCTCGAGGATGGCGCGGCCTTGGCGGGTATGGGTCACTTCCGGGTGGAACTGCAGCGCATAGAAGCGGCGCTCCTCGTCGGCCATGCCGGCGATCGGGCAGCTGTCGGTGGATGCCATGAGCTTGAAGCCGGGGGGCATCTCGGCCACCTTGTCCCCGTGGCTCATCCACACGTCCAGCATGCCGTGGCCTTCGGGCGTGGTGTGGTCCGCGATGTCGCGCAGCAATGGGGTGTGGCCGCGCGCACGTACTGCAGCGAAGCCGAATTCGCGCTTGTGGCCGCCTTCGACCCGGCCGCCGAGTTGCTGCGCCATGGTCTGCATGCCGTAGCAGATGCCCAGCACCGGAACGCCCAGCTCGAACACCGCCTGCGGCGCACGGTCGGTGCTTTCCTCATAGACGCTGGCATGGCTGCCCGAGAGGATGACGCCCTTGAGGCGCCCGTCGGCGGCGTACTGGCGCACCCAGGAATCGTCGACATCGCAGGGATGGACCTCGGAGTAGACGTGCGCCTCGCGCACGCGGCGCGCGATCAGCTGGGTGACCTGGCTGCCGAAGTCGAGGATGAGGATCTTGTCGTGTTGCATGCGCCCTTACTCGGCCCGGTAATTCGGGGCTTCCTTGGTGATCTGCACGTCGTGCACGTGGCTCTCACGCATGCCCGCTGCGGTGATCTGCACGAACTCGGCCTTGCTGCGCATGTCCTCGATGCTGGTGCAGCCGCAATAGCCCATGGCGGCGCGCACGCCGCCGGCGAGCTGGTACACGATGGACACCATCGAACCCTTGTACGGCACGCGACCCTCGATGCCTTCGGGCACCAGCTTGTCGGCGTTCGGGTTGGTGCTGGTCGCTTCCTGGAAATAGCGGTCGGCGCTGCCCTGCTGCATGGCGCCGATGGAGCCCATGCCCCGATAGCTCTTGTAGCTGCGGCCCTGGAAAAGAACGATCTCGCCTGGCGCCTCCTCGGTGCCGGCGAACATGCCGCCCATCATGACGGTGCCGGCGCCGGCCGCGATGGCCTTGGCGATGTCACCCGAGTAGCGCACGCCGCCGTCGGCGATCAGCGGAACGCCGGTGCCCTGCAGCGCCGTGGCCACGTTGTCGATGGCGGTGATCTGCGGCACGCCCACGCCAGCCACGATGCGCGTGGTGCAGATGGAGCCGGGTCCGATGCCCACCTTGACGGCGTCGGCACCCGCCTCCACCAGCGCCCGGGCGGCCGCGCCGGTGGCGATGTTGCCGCCGATCACATCCACCTGCGGGTAGTTCTGCTTGACCCATCGCACGCGGTCGATCACGCCCTTGCTGTGCCCGTGCGCGGTGTCCACCACGATGGCATCGACACCGGCCTTGACGAGCGCCTCGACGCGCTCCTCGGTGCCCTCGCCCACCCCGACCGCCGCGCCCACGCGCAGCCGTCCGGAGGCATCGCGCGCGGCGTTCGGGAAGCTGGTCTGCTTGGTGATGTCCTTGACGGTGATCAGTCCCTTGAGCTCGAACCCGTCGCCGACCACCAGCAGCCGCTCGAGCCGATGCTTGTTCAGCAGCTGCTTGGCCTCGGCCAGCGTGGTGCCGTCACGCACCGTGACCAGCTTCTCGCGCGGCGTCATGATCTCGCTGACCGGCGCGTCGAATCGGGTCTCGAAGCGCAGGTCGCGGCCGGTGACGATGCCCACCACCTTGCCGCCGTCGACCACCGGAAAGCCCGAGATGCCCAGCTGTTCCTGCATGGCCAGCACCTGGCGCACCGTGTGCGTGGGCGAGATCACGACCGGATCACGCAGCACGCCCGATTCGTAGCGCTTGACCCGTGCCACCTGCGCGGCCTGCTCCTGCGGGGTGAGGTTCTTGTGGACGATCCCGATGCCGCCTTCCTGCGCGATCGCGATCGCCAGCCGCGCTTCGGTGACCGTGTCCATGGCGGCGGACACGAGCGGCAGGTTCAGCTGGATGTTGCGCGACAGGCGGGTGGCGAGGGACGTGTCCTTGGGCAGGACCTGGGAGAACGCGGGCACCAGCAACACATCGTCGAAGGTGAGCGCTTTTCCAAGAAGGCGCATGTGTGGGCTCCAAAAGACGAATTGTATCTTTGGGCCTCCTGTGGCCCGGCCCCGCAGCGCTCGGGGCGGTGTCCCGCTGCCGCTGGCTCAGCAGCGCCGGTAAACTGCCGCGATGCTCAACCTGCGCGCAATCCTGCTGGGCCTGGCCTTGTCCACGCCCGCCTTGGTGCTGGCCCAATGGCAGTGGGTCGATTCCGGTGGCCGCCGGGTGTTCAGCGACCAGCCGCCGCCGCCGGACATTCCGGCACGCAGCATCCTCAAGCAGCCGGGCCAGCGTGCCGCGAGCGTGCCTGCCGCGCAGCCGGCCGCTGCCGAGCCCTCCGCCCCGACCGCATCTCCCCAGCCCCTCGCAGGCGGCCAGGACAAGGAACTCGAAGCCAGGCGCAAGAAGGCCCAGGAGGCCGAGGCGCAAAAACGAAAGGTCGAGGAAGAGCGGGTGGCCAAGGCCCAGGCCGAGAACTGCGCCCGGGCCCGCCAGGCCAAGGCCACGTTCGATTCGGGCATGCGGCTCGCCCGGCTCAACGACAAGGGCGAACGCGAGATCCTCGATGACGAGCAACGCGCGGCCGAACTCAAGCGCATCGAACAGGTGATCGCCTCGGAGTGCAAGCCCTCCTGAGGCTGGCTGCCTCAGCCGCGTCGGGCGAATAGCCCCGCGGCCCGGCTGCCCTGCTTGCGGAAGCGCTCCCGCCGCGCCACCTTGGGATCGACCCGCAGGCCGCGCAGCCACTCCACCCGGTCCCCGTCGTGAAGCAACTGGTCAGGCCGCGCGGCTCGCCCCCACACGAACAGCGCCGGCTCGTGCGCGGCCCCGTCGGGCCATTCGCGGGCGATGGGGCTGGCGTCGATCGCGGTGCGAACCGTGGCGCCCGCCGGCAACTCGAGCGACCACTCCAGCACCTGCCGAGGACCGGGGCTGCACGCGACCGTGACGCGAATGGGCCGGCCTTCAGCCATACACGTGTTCGGCCCGCTTGACGAACGCATCGACCAGGCTGCCGGCGATGCGGTCGAACACCGGCCCGACCAACGCCGCCAGCGCGGCGCTGCGGAATGCATAGTCCAGCTTCAATTCGACCTTGCAGGCGCGCTGGCTTTCGTCCCCCACGGGCGTGAAGGTCCAGTGGCCCTGCAAGCGCGAAAACGGCCCCTCCACCAGCCGCATGTGGATCTCTCGACCGGGCACGTGTTCGTTGTGCGTCGTGAAGTGCTGGTGGATGCCGCTGAAGGCGATGCCGATGCGCGCACGCATGCCGTCCTTGTCGCGCGAGAGCACGATCGCTTCGTCGCACCAGGGCAGGAACTGCGGGTAGGACTCGACGTCGGTCACCAGGGCGAACATCTCTTCGGCGCTGTACCAGATGAGGACGGACTTGTGGACGGTTTTCATGGAGAATTGCGAGCCCGGCGCGATTGTAGGGACACCCTCTGCGGCATGTCGCTTCGCCACGATGCGGCGGATCGCCCGAGACGCTTCGCAGAAGGCGCTGCCATCTCGGGCCATCGCGGAACCGTCTTTGCTGGGCCGCTGGTGGCGCCCCTCGAGGGGAGGCGCCGACGGCGCTTCGGGGTGGACTTTGATACTCATGACCAAAAAACCCGAAGCCCAGGCACGAATCGCCGACAACAAGAAAGCCGCATTCAACTACTTCTTCGAGGAGAAGTATGAAGCGGGCATGGTGCTGCAGGGCTGGGAGGTCAAGGCCCTTCGCGAAGGGAAGGTGCAACTGACCGATGGCTACGTCGTCATCAAGAATGGCGAGATGTTCATCATCGGCTGCCAGATCAACCCGCTGAAGACCGCGTCCACCCACGTCAGCCCTGATTCGATCCGCACCCGCAAGCTGCTGCTGCACAAGGACCAGATCCGGCGCCTCATGGGCAAGGTCGAGCAGAAGGGCTACACGCTGGTGCCGCTCAACCTGCACTGGAAGGCTGGCAAGGTGAAATGCGAGATCGCGCTGGCCAAGGGCAAGGCCGAGCACGACAAGCGCGACACCATCCGTGATCGCGAAGGCAAGCGCGAAGTCGAGCGAGCCATGAAGCAGCGGCATCGTTGATGCGCCCGCGCAGGGAATAAACGAGCTCCCGCACTCGTTCATGCAGTTGGCAGCCCTTCCAACCTGCCAAGGAGCTCAACCCATGAAAACCTTCTCCACGTCCCGCTCTCTCGTCCTGGGCCTGCTGATGGCCGCCAGCGCGGCGCTCGCGCAAACCCCGCCCGCCAAGCCCGCGGACGGGGTGCTGGTCGGCACCAACGGCATGACGCTCTACACCTTCGACCGCGACCAGGCCGGCTCGGGCAAGTCGGTCTGCAATGGCCAGTGCGCCGCCTTGTGGCCGCCGCTGGCCGCGCCGGCCGATGCGAAGCCCAGCGGCGACTGGACCGTCGTCACCCGCGACGATGGCGCCAAGCAGTGGGCCTACAAGGGCAAGCCCCTGTACTTCTGGGTCAAGGACACGAAGGCGGGCGACAAGACCGGCGACGGCGTGAACAACGTCTGGAAAGTCGCCAAGCCGTAGGCGTTTGGCAAGCCGCCATGCCCGCGCCCGGCACGCCCGACGACCTGGTCGCGCAGATTGCGCACCTGCGTCGGTATGCACGGGCGCTGACCGGCGACCGCTGGGCCGCCGACGACCTGGTGCAGGACACGCTGGAGCGGGCCTGCCGCCGTTGGCGTTTGTGGGCCGTGGGTTCCGACCTGCGGGCATGGCTGTTCAGCGTGATGCACAACCTCTTCGTGGACGGCATCCGGCGGGCGCGGCGGCACTCGAGCGAAACCCCGGCGGATGACTTCGCGCTGGAGCAGGCGCCGGCCCCGAGCGCGCCGATCGACCGCGCCTTGGATCTCCAGGCCTGCCTCATGCGACTGCCCGAGGAGCAGCGGGAGGTGTTGCTGCTGGTGACCCTGCAAGACCTGGGCTACGCCGACGTGGCGCGCATCACCGGCGTGCCCGTCGGCACCGTGATGTCGCGGCTGTCGCGCGCGCGCTCCCGCCTGCGCGAGCTGATGGAAGAAGAAGACCAGCCGGGCGCCCTGCCCCGCCGCCCGGGGCTGCGTCGGATGAAGTGATGCCATGAGCCGGCACCCACCCTTTTCCGAAGACGACCTGCATGCGCTGGTCGATGCCCGCCTGCCCGCCGACCGGGCCGCCGCGGTGCAGGCGTGGGTGGACGCCAATCCCCAGGCGCAGGCCACGCTGCGGGCCTGGCAGGCGCAACGCGAGGCCCTGCGCGCGCACCATGCCGAGGTGTTGCAGGAGGCGGTGCCGTCGAGCATGTGGCCGGCCTCGCAGCGGGTCCGGAAGCACCACGCCCGCCAGGCCGCCTGGTGGCGCTGGGGCGCCATGGCGGCCAGCGTGCTGCTCGCGTTCGGCGCCGGCTGGACACTGCACGGGCTGCAGTCCGGCCAGCGCGCCGGCCTGCCCCTGGCGGGCGCCGGCCCCGGGGGGTTCGCGCGCCAGGCGCTGCTGGCCCACGCGGTGTACGTGCCCGAGTCGCGCCACCCGGTCGAGGTGGATGCCTCGCAGCAGGACCACCTGGTCCAGTGGCTGTCCAAGCGGCTGGGGCGCCCGCTGAAGGTCCCTCAGCTGAGCGCCGAGGGTTTCGAGCTGGTGGGCGGGCGCCTGCTGCCCGGCGAGGGCGGCGCACGCGCGCAGTTCATGTTCCAGAACGCCGCCGGCGAGCGCCTGACGCTGTATGTGGGCGCGCTCGGCGGACCGCAGGCAGTCGACGACGCGGCGTTCCGCTACGTCGGCGACGGTGCGACGTCGAGCTTCTATTGGGTGGAGAGAGGCTACGGCTATGCGATCACCGGACCCTTGTCGCGGCAGCGCCTGCTGTCCGTCGCGCAGCTGGCCTATCGCAGCCTGCAGTTCTGAATTCCAGGGCGCGGTTCAGGGCCGCCCGCGCCAGGCGATCAGTTCGTTGCCGACCAGCGCGCCGATCACCAGCACGCCGCCCAGCAGCGCTTCGTCGGACGGCCGCTCGCCCGCGCCCACCCAAGCCAGCAGGATGCCGAACACGACCTCCAGCAGTCCCAGCAGCGACATCTCGGGTGCCGCCAGCACCCGCGCGCACACCACGGCCAGCGTGCAGGGGATGGCCAGTTGCACCAGCCCCAGCAAGGCCAGCAAGCCGATGTCATGGAGGCTGGCTTGCAGGGGCCAGGCCAGCGGCAGGGTCGCCGCCGCCGAGATCAGGGCGCCGATCAGCACCGCGGGCACCAAATCGACGCGCTCGCCCCAGGCATGCGCGCGCTGGTTGATGGTCCAGTTGGCAGCGGTGGCCAGGGGCACCGCCAGTGCGACCAGGGTGCCGGCCGCGTGACCGGCCATGAACCGGCCGCCATACATGTAGCCGATGCCCAGCCCCGCCACGACGATGGCAGCCCAGGTGCGCGGCGGGATTCGGTAGCCGATGAAGACCCGCGCGATCAGGGCGGCCGCCAGGGGCGCCAGCGCCATCGTGATCAGCACGTTGGCCACGGTGGTGAGGGTCAGCGCCACCATGAACGCCGTGAACATCACGCTCCAGCACAGCCCCGAGAGCCACAGTGCCCGGCCGCCCTGCCGCAGCGTGGCGAACACGGCGCCGCCGCGCAGCAGCGGCAGCAGCACCAGCAGCGACAGCACGGTGAAGAAGCTGCGCCAGAACGTCACCTCGAAGCTGCGCGCCTGGTCCAGCTGGCGGGCGACGACGCCGGCGATGGACCACATGAGCGTGACCCACACCATCAGCAGCACGGCACGGCCGTGGGTCAGGCCCGGCGCCACGCTATGCGACTCACCACGACTCGGCACGACAGAAGTGACCGTTCCAGGGCCACCGCGGAACCGGCTTTGCCGGGCCGCCGGTGGCGCCCTCTTGGGGGGGCGGCGAAGCCGCTTCGGGGGGAATCAAGCAGCTTCGCGCAGGGCGCGCTTGCGCTCGTGTTCCTTCAGGTAGCGCTTGCGAAGGCGGATGCTCTTGGGCGTGATCTCGACGAGTTCGTCGTCCTCGATGAACTCGACGCCGTATTCGAGCGTGAGCTCGATGGGCGGCGTGATCTTGATCGCGTCTTCCTTGCCGGACACACGGAAGTTGGTCAGCTGCTTGGTGCGCGTGGCGTTGACCACCAGGTCGTTGTCGCGACTGTGCACGCCCACGATCATGCCCTCGTATACCGCGTCGTTGGGCTTGACGAACATGCGGCCCCGGTCGTCGAGCTTGCCCAGCGCGTAGGTGAAGATCTCGCCGTCGTCCATGGAGATCAGCACGCCGTTCTTGCGGCTGCCGATCTCGCCGCGGTGCGGCTCGTAGCAGTCGAAGATGTTGGAGATCAGCCCCGAGCCGCGCGTGAGGTTGAGGAACTCGTTGGAAAACCCGATCAGTCCCCGTGCCGGGATGCGGTACTCCAGCCGCACGCGGCCCCGGCCGTCCGGTTCCATGTTCACCAGCTCGCCCTTGCGCTCGCCCAGGGCCTGCATCACGCCACCCTGGTGCTGCTCCTCGATATCGCAGGTGACCAGTTCGATCGGTTCGCACCGGGCGCCCTCGATTTCCTTGAACACCACGCGAGGCTTGGACACGGCCAGTTCGTAGCCCTCTCGGCGCATGTTCTCCAGCAGGATGGTGAGGTGCAGTTCGCCCCGGCCCATCACTTCGAACACACCCTCCTCGTCGGTCTCGCGCACGCGCAGCGCGACGTTGTGCTGCAACTCCTTCTGCAGCCGGTCCCAGATCTGGCGGCTGGTCACGTACTTGCCTTCGCGGCCGGCCAGCGGGCTGGTGTTGACGCAGAAGTTCATGGTCAGGGTGGGCTCGTCCACCTTGAGCATGGGCAGCGGCGAGGGGTTGGCCGGATCGGTGATCGTCACGCCGATGCCGACGTCCTCGATGCCGTTGATCAGCACGATGTGGCCAGGCCCCGCCTCGGTGACCTGCACCCGGTCCAGCCCCTGGAAGGTCAGCACCTGGTTGATGCGGCCCTTGATGCTCTTGCCCTCGGGGCCTTCCATCACCAGCACGTCCATGCCGGGACGGATGGTCCCGGCGTTGACGCGACCGACGCCGATGCGCCCGACGAAGCTGGAATAGTCGAGCGCCGAGATCTGCAGCTGCAGCGGCGCGGCCGGGTCACCTTCGTGCGCCGGCACGTGCTTCAGGATGGTGTCGAACAGCGCCGACATGTCCGGCCCCCACTGCTCGCCGGCCTCGCCTTCTTCCAGCGATGACCAGCCATTGATGCCCGAGGCGTAGACGACCGGGAAGTCGAGCTGTTCGTCGGTGGCGCCGAGCTTGTCGAACAGGTCGAAGGCGGCGTTGATCACGTGATCGGGGCGCGCGCCCGGCTTGTCCACCTTGTTCACCACCAGGATGGGCCGCAGGCCCAGGGCCAGCGCCTTCTTGGTGACGAACCGGGTCTGCGGCATGGGGCCTTCCTGCGCGTCGATCAGCAGCACCACGCCGTCCACCATCGACAGCGCCCGCTCGACCTCGCCGCCGAAGTCCGCGTGACCCGGGGTGTCGACGATGTTGATGTGGGTGCCCTGCCAGCTCACGGCGCAGTTCTTGGCCAGGATGGTGATGCCGCGCTCCCGTTCGATGGCGTTGTTGTCCATCACGGTGTCGACCACCTTCTCGTGCTGGGCGAAGGTGCCGGACTGGCGCAGCAACTGGTCGACCATCGTGGTCTTGCCGTGGTCGACGTGCGCGATGATGGCGATGTTGCGGATGGGTTTGGTGCTCATGGCTTCTGGGTTCTGATCTGCTGGATTTCGATAGGGCTCAGCAAGCGGCCCGGTATGAGTTCGCCGGCGCGCACATGGGCGGTGCCGAGCAGGGTGGACGGTGCGGACGCGAACACGGCGACCGCCGGCAGATCGGGCCAGCCGCCGCGCCGGCGCATGCCGGCCAGGAAGCGCCCGGCATCCTCGTCTGCGAGCGTGACGCGCTCGTGACCGGGCAGCAGGCTCTCCGCCGGCAGCAGCCGCTCGGCGCGCTCGGCCTCGGGCAATGCCTCGAGCGCCTCCAGCGTCACGCACTGGCCCACCTCGAAGTGCCCCGTGGCGACGCGCCGCAGCGCCGACAGATGCGCCCCGCAGCCCAGCGCCGCTCCGATGTCCTCACCGAGCGTCCGGATGTAGGTGCCCTTGCTCACCCGCGCACGGATGCGCAAGGTGGGCTGGCCTTCGTCCGAGACGGCGCCCGGCTCGATGTGCAGTTCGTGGATCACCACGTCGCGGGGCGCGCGTTCGACGTCTTCGCCGGCGCGCGCGTACTCGTACAGAGCCTTGCCGTCCTTCTTCAACGCGCTGTGCATGGGCGGCACCTGGCGGATCGGCCCCGTGAAAGCGCGGCGGACCGCCTCGAGCCGCTCAAGCGTGATGTCCCCGACCGGCCGCCGCTCGACCACCTCGCCCTCGGCATCGCCGGTGCGGGTGCGCAGGCCCAGCACCGCCACGGCCTCGTAGGTCTTGTCGGCGTCGAGCTGCAACTGGCTGAACTTGGTGGCCGCGCCGAAGCACAGCGGCAGCACGCCCGTTGCCAATGGGTCCAGCGTTCCGGTGTGGCCCGCCTTCTCGGCCCGCAGCAGCCACTTGGCTTTCTGCAATGCGTTGTTGCTGGACAGGCCGAGCGGCTTGTCCAGCAACAGCACCCCGTGCACGGGGCGCCTCACGACCCGTGCTCGTGGTGCGCTCATGGCTTACTCGGTGTCGTCCTTGGAGCGCGAGGCCACGGCGCGCGCGATCAGCGCGTTCATGTCGGCGGCTCGTTCGGTGGTGCGGTCGAACTGGAAGTGCAAGGTGGGCACGGTGTGGATATGCAGCCGCTTGAACAGCCCGTTGCGCAGGAAGCCCGCGGCCTGGTTCAACGCGTCCTGCGTCTCCTGCGGATCACCGATGAGCACGCTGAAGAACACCTTGGCATGGGCATAGTCCGGCGTCACTTCGACGGCCTGGATGGTGACCATGCCCACGCGCGGGTCCTTCAGCTCACGGGCGATCAGCTCGGTGAGGTCACGCTGGATCTGGTCCGCGACCTTGAAGCTGCGGTTGGGCGTACTTGATTTCTTCGGCATACCAATGACCTTGCGCTCCGGCGGGCGGGGCTTCACAGGGAAGCCCCGTCCTCCGATCACAGGCTCCGGGCGATTTCCTTCACCTCGAAGAACTCCAGCTGGTCACCTTCGCGGATGTCGTTGTAGTTGCGCAGCTTGATACCGCACTCGAAGCCTTCCTTGACCTCGCGCACGTCGTCTTTCAGGCGGCGCAGCGACTCGACCTCGCCGGTATAGACCACCACGTTGTCACGCAGCAGGCGGAACCTGGCGTTGCGCGTGACCTGGCCGGACGTGACGTAGGAGCCGGCCACGGTGCCGATCTTGGAGGCGACGAACACGGTGCGGATGTCCGCGGTGCCGATGACCTCTTCGCGCTGCTCCGGCGCCAGCATGCCCGACATGGCCACTTTCAGCTCGTCCACGGCGTCGTAGATGATGCTGTAGTAGCGGATGTCCACGCCGTTGTTCTCGGCCAGCTTGCGTGCACCGCCATCGGCGCGCACGTTGAAGCCGATCACCACCGCCTTGGACGCGATCGCCAGGTTGATGTCCGACTCGCTGATGCCACCGACGCCCGCGTACACCATCTGCACCCGCACCTCCTCGGTGGAGAGCTTGACCAGCGATTGCGCCAGCGCCTCCTGCGAGCCCTGCACGTCGGCCTTGATGATGATGGGCAGGGTCTTCACTTCGCCCGAGGCCATGTTCTCGAACATGTTCTCCAGCTTGGCGGCCTGCTGCTTGGCCAGCTTGGTGTTGCGGAACTTGCCGGCGCGGTAGGTGGCGATTTCGCGCGCACGCCGCTCGTCGGCCAGCACCATGAACTCGTCGCCTGCCTGCGGCACGTCGGACAAGCCCTGGATCTCCACCGGGATGGAGGGTCCAGCGGTCTTGATGCTGCGGCCGTCCTCGTCGAGCATGGCGCGCACCCGGCCATAGGTCTGGCCGGCCAGCACCACATCGCCCGTCTTGAGCGTGCCGGACTGCACGAGCACCGTGGCCACCGGGCCGCGGCCCTTGTCGAGCTGGGCTTCGATGACCAGGCCCTTGGCCGGCGCGTCCACCGGCGCCTTCAGCTCCAGCACCTCGGCCTGCAGCAGCACCTGCTCGAGCAGGTCGTCGATGCCCTGTCCGGTGCGCGCGGAGACGCTCACGAAGGGCGATTCGCCGCCGTACTCCTCGGGCACGACCTCCTCGGTCACCAGCTCCTGCTTGACCCGGTCGGGGTTGGCTTCGGGCTTGTCGATCTTGTTGACCGCCACCACGATCGGCACCTTGGCCGCCTTGGCATGCTTGATGGCCTCGCGCGTCTGCGGCATCACGCCGTCGTCGGCGGCGACCACCAGGATCACGATGTCGGTCGCCTGGGCGCCGCGGGCACGCATGGCGGTGAACGCCTCGTGGCCCGGGGTGTCCAGGAAGGAGATCACGCCACGCTCGGTTTCCACGTGGTAGGCACCGATGTGCTGCGTGATGCCACCGGCCTCGCCCGCCGCGACCTTGGCGCGGCGGATGTAGTCCAGCAGCGAGGTCTTGCCGTGGTCGACGTGACCCATCACGGTGACCACCGGTGCGCGAGGCAGCGCCTCCCCTTCGGTCGCGGCAGCGTCCTGCTCGATGAAGGCCTCCGGGTCGTCCAGGGCAGCCACGACCGCCTTGTGGCCCATTTCCTCGACCACGATCATGGCCGTATCCTGGTCCAGCGGCTGGTTGATGGTGACCATCTGGCCCATCTTCATCAGCGCCTTGATCACCTCGGATGCCTTGACCGACATCTTGTGGGCCAGCTCGGCCACCGTGATCGTTTCGGGCACGTGCACCTCGATGACGCGCTGCTCCACGGGCTGGCTGGCCATGTGGTCGCGGTCGTCGCGGTCGTTGCCGCGCCGGCCACGAGGCCCGGAGCGCCAGGTGTTGCGTCCCACGCCGCCCGAGGCATCGCCGCGGGTCGGAATGGCTTTCTTCTTGGCTGGGTCACCCGCCCAGCTCGAGGAGAGCTTGGCCGACTTGACTTCCTTGCCGCCAGGAGCAGCGGGCGCGCCAGCGGCCGGCGCGGGACGGCCGGTGATGGTGGGCTTGTGCAGGGTGCCCTTGGCCGCCGGTTTCGCATCGGCGCTCTTGGCGGCGGGCTTGACCTCTTCGGGCTTTTTGGCCACCAGTACCTTCTTGGGCGCGGCCATCATGGCGCGAATGGCTTCGGCTTCAGCCAGCGCCTTGCGGCGGCGCTCTTCGAGGTCGCGGGCTCGGGCGGCCTCTTCGTCCGCACGGGCCTTGGATTCGGCATCGGCCTTGGCCCTGGCCTCGGCTTGCGCGGCGGCGCGTGCGGCTGCGGCAGCGGCAGCCTCCTGGTTGGCTTCCTGCTTCTCGACGAGGGCCGCCTCGCGCCTGGCCTGCTCGGCTGCCAGGTAGGCCGCGGCGCGCTGTTCGGCTTCGCGCTCGCGGCGCTCCATCTCTTCGCGCTGCCGCCGCTGCTCGGCCAGGTCTTCCTCCTGGCGGCTGATCAGCTCAGCCTGGCGGCGCGCCTCTTCCTCACGCCGGACCAGCTCGGCATCACCGACATGCGACGCTTCCTCGCGGCCGTTGCGCTCGTCGGACTCGGCGCCCTCGGCCACACCGACGTCCTCGTCACGCTTGACGAAGGTGCGCTTCTTGCGTACTTCCACCTGAATCGTGCGCGCCTTGCCGTACGCGTCGGCCTGCTTGATCTCGCTGGTCGATTTCTTGGTCAGCGTGATCTTGCGGCGCTCGGGCGAACTGGTGCCATGGCTGGCCTGCAGGTAGCCCAGCAGCTTCTGCTTGTCCGCCTCGGACAGCGCATCGGAAGCCGCGGATTTGGCCACCCCTGCGCTACGCAGCTGCTCCAGCAGGGTGTCGGGTGATTTCTTGAGCTCGTTGGCGAACTCGGCGACGGTCGTAGTTGACATATGTTCTGCTGCCTCCCATCACATCACTCTTGGGTCGCTGAAGCGCCGGCGGTGAACCAGTGCTCGCGTGCCCGCATGATCAGGGCCTTGGCCTCTTCCGGGCTCTGCCCGGTCATTTCGGTGAGTTCATCGACGGCCAGGTCGGCCAGCTCGTCGCGGGTGTGGACGCCGGCATCGGCCAGCGTGGCAATCAATTGGGGGGTCAGGCCTTCGAGGCTGCGCAGGTCCTGGGAGACCTCCTCGACGCTTTCCTCGCGGGCGATTTCCATGGTGAGCAGCGCGTCCTTGGCACGGGCGCGCAGCTCGTTGACGGTGTCCTCGTCGAAGGACTCGATGTCCAGCATCTCCTGGATGGGGACATAAGCCACTTCTTCAAGGCTGGTGAAGCCCTCGGAGATCAGGATGTCGGCGATTTCCTCGTCGACGTCGAGCTTCTCCATGAACAGGCCACGGATCGCACTGCTCTCCTCGGCCTGCTTCTGGGCCGACTCGTTGGCGTCCATGATGTTGATCTTCCAGCCGGTGAGCTCGGAAGCCAGCCGCACGTTCTGGCCGCCACGGCCGATCGCGATGGCGAGGTTCTCCTCGTCGACCACCACGTCCATCGAGTGCTTCTCCTCGTCGACGACGATGGACTGCACGTTGGCGGGGGCCAGGGCGCCGATCACGAACTGTGCGGGGTCCTCGGACCACAGCACGATGTCCACCCGCTCGCCGGCCAACTCATTGGTGACGGCGTTGACCCGGGTGCCCCGCACGCCCACGCAGGTTCCGATGGGGTCGACGCGCTTGTCATGCGAGAGCACGGCGATCTTGGCGCGCGAACCGGGATCGCGGGCGCAGCTCTTGATGTCGAGCAGGCCTTGCTCGATCTCGGGCACTTCCTGGCGGAACAGCTCGATCATGAACTCGGGCGACGAGCGCGACAGGATGATGGGGGCCCCGCGCAGCGTCAGGTCGACCTCCATGATCATGGCCCGCACGCGGTCGCCATTGCGCAGGTTCTCCTTGGGGATCATTTCGCTGCGGCGCAGCCGGCCTTCGACCCGGCCGCTCTCCACGATGATGTCGCCCTTGTCCATGCGCTTGACCGTGCCCACGAAGATCTTGTCGCCGCGCGACATGAAGTCGTTCAGCAGCATCTCGCGTTCGGCGTCGCGGATTTTCTGCAGGATCACCTGCTTGGCGGCCATCGCGCCGATGCGGCCGATGGGCAGCGATTCGATCGGCTCCTCGATGTAGTCGCCCTCTTCCGCATCGGAGGCGCGCTCGCGGGCGTCCATCAGCAGCTCCTCGGCGTCCGGGTTCTGCAGGCCGGCCGAATCGGGCACGACCAGCCAGCGGCGAAAAGTCTCGTATTGACCCGTGTCCCGGTCGATCGCGACCCGGATGTCCACCTCGCCCTGGTACAGCTTCTTGGTGGCCTGGGCCAGCGCGGATTCGACCGCACCGAAAACCACGTCCCGCTCGACGTTCTTCTCGCGCGAGATCGCCTCGACCAGCATCAACATTTCGCGATTCATCTCACGACTCTCCTGACTCTTGTTTGGGGCGGCGCCCCTTGAAATTCACGATGGGCGCCAGGCGGGCTTCCTTCAGCTCGTCGAGCCTGAAGCCCAGCACCTGCACCGGCACCTCTTTTTTCTTGCTGACCCTTTGACCCGGCTTGGCGGCGGGCTCATCGCTCCAGCTGATCTGCCAATCGCCCCCCTCGGCCCGCGCCAGCTGGCCGCGAAACTTCTTGCGGTTGGCGGCGACCTGCCCTTCCGCGGCGGCCCCCATGGGGGCCTTGAGGGTGAGGTCGATCACCTCCCCTTCAAACCGCTCGAAGTCCAGCTCGTTGCGCAGCGGACGGTCGATGCCCGGGGACGAGACCTCCAGCCGCGAGTAATCGACCTCTTCGACCTCGAGCGTGTACTGGAGTTGCCGGGTGACCTTCTCGCAATCTTCGACGGTGACAAATTCCGCGGAACCGGGCGTCCAGGGCCAATCGATGGTGACGCGAAGCAGCCCGCCCGCCGAGCGCTCGATCTCCACGAGCTCGTAGCCGAGCCCGCTGACCACTTGTTCCACGATGTCCTGAAGAGCCACTTGTTTCGTAATGCCTTTGGAAGGGCGCCTGCCCGGTTGCCGGTTGCCAAAAGTACGCGACCAAAAAAAACGGGCGGTAAGTACCCGCCCGTGATGGTCGATGACCGCGCATTGTACTTCGCGGCGAAAGGCACAAGCAAGCCGAACCCTTCGAGGGGTCGTAGCAGCCGTGTTCACCCCAGCAGAGGCAGCTGGAACTCAACCATAGTCTGCGTCACAACTGCAGGCCTGCCTGTCCCGTTGTTCCAGTCCCTCAGACCATGTGAAGGAGTGCAAGATGCCCGAACTCGGCGGTCGAAATGGCAGCAGTCGCCTGCCACCCATCCAGCGCCCCAGTACCCGGCTAGCTCGGGCGCCACTCGATCCACCCACAGCGTCCGCGGCCAGGCACCAGCAACCGGCGACGCCATCAACCGGCCGCGCTCGCCTGGCAGCCGCGGCTGCCGGAATCATGCGTTTCATTTCTGGCACGGCGTTCGGTCGCCGTATCCGCCAGCGCACTGCCGAGTGGGTAAGGAACTACACGCCAGAGTTCGCTCGCTCTAACTCTGCAAAAGGGCAAGCTCAAGCGATGAACCGGCGGGTGGACGCCCTGCTCACCGTCTTGGCCGATGAAAAGTCGGCCTCATCAAGCACCGCCGATCAGGTGCAGGCGTTGCGAAGTGAGCCTGGCCTTCCGAGGAATAGCCAGGCACGGCTCGACCTTCTCGAGCGACGCGCATTTTCCGCCTTGGGCTCGAAGACCGTCCACGAACTGACTTCGCTGATCGGACGCCTTTCGCTGGAACGCGACGCCTACTCCATTGATGGGCGGCCAGTGCCGCCGGAACTCGAATGCGTTGCACGAGCGATCGACCGACGGCTTCCGTTTTCGCGTTTGCTCGAAGACAACCTGAAGGCATTGGGCGAGCAACCGATCGAAGCCGCGCAAGGCAATCCGGCCGTGCGTAAGGATTTTTGGGTGGATCTGGCTCGCGCCGAATACAGCATCCCTGATGACATGTACAGCGGCGAACTGCATACCCGCGATATCGAGCAGGTGGGCGGCCGGCGCCCCCCTGCTGCGTGTGCGGAGTTTCTCCAGTCCATGGTCGAGCGTTTGGCTCTCAAGGACATTGGACAGTTCGATGTCATCGCTCGCTATGCGCACCAGGGAGTCTGGTCCCCGCTGCAGACACTTTCACGAACTCCGAGCAGTCCCTTCGTGGTCGACGGTGTGCCGGGTCGGCTGCGTGGCGAGCCACTGGCCAGCTACAGCATCGCGCCAGCGGTGGACGGCGATTTCCTCATCGACTGCCGCCTGGACTACCCATCCACGTTGGAGTTCCTGCCGCACGACAACTCGACCGAGGGTCGCCCGCTCACGAGCGACAGCCGGGCATCAGCGACGATGCAGCTGAAGGTCTCAGCCGATGGACGGGCGACCATTTCGCAAGCACCACGCTTCGAAATCATGCTCAAGGCCGAATCGCCTCGCCCCGTGGCCTGAGGCGCATCTCCGTATCGAACCAAGTTGGCCGGATCGACCATGACGAACTCTTTGAACCGCTACCGGTTCCGCTGAAGACCTGTTCGACGATGTCCTGAAGTGCCACTGCCTGGGCTAAGGCCAAAGGCCGCAGTCGATTGCCCGGAACTCATCCGTTGAGCGGAGTTACTACCCGGCGCACCTCGCCACCCCGGAGGGCCCGGTCTTCCGGAGATGTCCAGTTGCCAGTTGAAAGGAACGCACCATGACGGGTCCAGCGCCACGCCCTAACGGAAACCGGCAAGTTGTTCGCTTCCACTATCGACCCAGAGCTGATGCGCGCGCCGCGCAAGCCGCGCCTGCAGAAGAGCCAGCTGCAGGTCGCAACGCCGTCGCCCTGCCCCGCCCATCGTGGTTGCGACGCACATGGCTGCATCTGCGTGCGCAGGCGCTTTCCAGTGGCGCGCGGCTGAGCCAGGCAACGATGGAAGGTGTCGCGTCGGTGCAGCGCAGCATCAAGGAACGCCAAGTGGCGATTGTTGCAACATACAACCGACTGACCACCAACCATTCCGAACGCTTGAGCCAATCAACCGAGACCGGACTCAATGAAATCCTTGAGACATGCCCGGTAGCCGGTTCCGGCCCCCTGCGACTCAGCCAACAATCGCTGAGGGACTGGGCCGGAGGATGGACCATCGAGTTTCGCAACGGCTCCAGAGTGCACAAAGTGGTAGGCGAGCCAGGCGGACCCAGCGGCAGTGCAAAAGCCCTCGTGATCACAGGATCCAACGGCCGCGTTCGCATCGATCTCGCGGACGCAGATGCCGTTGAACGTGTGGCGGACATCATTCGGATGAGCCCGGACCGGCTGGTCCGGGTTAGTGCGCTGATGGCGCAGAGTGCCCTTGGCAATTCAGATACCGCCCTGTTCGATGCCGGCGGCCCGATCGCCGGAACATTCGGAGGCGGCGTCAAGCAGGCAAACCCATCGAACTGTTCGATGCGGCTGTCGGCGTCGGTGCGGGTTGGGCCGACCGACGACATCCTGCGGCTCAAGTGCGAGCGAGACCACATACGAGGTTTTGGAGTCGACAGCGGCAACGGGCCTGAGGTCGTCGAGACGGACCCTTCCGAAACGCGCGTCAGCTACGAGATCGCCGCCAGGATAGGCCCCACGGGCCCAGTGACGGTCATACGCGACCAGACCCGCCTCAGCTACGACGTGTCCGTCGCCGACCGCAACAGCTTCACCTGAGACCGCAGCTTCTTTGATTCCAGCCGACGCCTCTTCGATGCCGCCGTCGGCTTCGTCGGCCGTCGCGTCTTGGGCGGTTGTGCCACGCTGTCCACCAGCTCCTGCAGCCGTCCCCAGGCTTCCGCGCGGTTCATGTCCTGGCTGCGGTGCGACTGCGCCTTGATCACCAGCACGCCATCACGCGTGATGCGCTGGTCGCGCAGCGCCAGCAGGCGCTCCTTGTGGTCTTCGGGCAGTGACGACCGGCCAATGTCGAAACGCAGGTGAATGGCGCTCGACACCTTGTTCACGTTCTGCCCGCCCGCCCCTTGTGCGCGCATGGCGGTGATCTCGACTTCGGACTCGGGAATGGGCGTGGCGGTGGCAGTCATGCGCGCTCGCCTCAGCTCGCCGCGGCCACCAGGGTGCGCGTGTACTCGTCTTGCGGTGCATCCAGCACATCATCCACCGAGCCCGATTCGAGGATTGCGCCGTCCTTCATCACCAGCACGTCGTGGGCCATGGCTCGGATCACCTGCACGTCATGCGTGATCAGCAAATAGCTCAGCTGCCGCTCCCGCTGCAGCCGCTGCAGCAGTTGCAGCACCTGCTGCTGGATGGTGACGTCCAGCGCGCTGGTGGGCTCGTCCAGCACCAGCACCTCGGGCTGCACGATCAAGGCCCGGGCCACGGCCAGGCGTTGGCGCTGGCCGCCTGAAAACTCGTGGGGATAGCGCGCCAGGAGGCCCGGGAACTGCGCCTCGGTCAGGCCCACTTCGTCCAGCACCTTGAGCACCGCGTCGCGACGCTGCGGCAGGGCCATCCCAGGTTCGTGCACGAGCAGGCCTTCGCCGACGATCTCCTCGACGGTCATGCGTGGCGACAGGGATGAAAACGGGTCCTGGAAGACCACCTGCACGGCGCGCCGCAAGGGCCGGTCGGCGCCGGCACCCCCGGTCCATTGCCGCCCCACCACCTCCAGTTGGCCGCGGTGCCGCACCAGGCCCAGGGCGGCCAGTGCCAGGGTCGACTTGCCGGAGCCCGATTCGCCGACGACACCTAGCGTTCGGCCCGGCATCAGGTCGAACTGCGCCCCGTGCACCGCGATGAACTCACCCTTGCGAAACCATCCCTTGATGCCCGCAATGGGCACGGGGTAGGCCACGCGCAGCTCGCGGGCCTTGAGCACTGGTTGCTTCGAGTCAGCCAGTGGCGCCTCGTGCAGGTCGCGCCGGGGCACGCTGTCGATCAACTTGCGCGTGTACGGGTGGCGCGGCGCGGCGAACACCGACGCCACCTCGCCCTGCTCCACCAGGTGCCCACGCTCCATCACGGCCACCCGGTCGGCGAACTTGCGCACCAGGTTCAGGTCGTGCGTGATGATCAGCACGGCCATGCCCGTGCGGCGCTGCAGGTCGGACAGCAGGTCCAGGATCTGCCCGCGCAGCGTGACGTCGAGCGCCGTGGTGGGTTCGTCGGCGAGCAGCAGCCGCGGTTGGCAGGCCAGGGCCATGGCGATCATCGCGCGCTGCCGCTGGCCGCCCGACAGCTGGTGCGGGAAGGAATGCGCGCGCCGCTGCGGCTCGGGGATGCCGGTGGCCGCCAAGGCCTCCACCGCGCCCTCCCAGGCGGCCTTGGCGCCGATTCCCTGCTTGAGCTCGATCACTTCGGCCACCTGGTCGCCCACCGTATAGAGCGGGTTCAGCGCCGTCATCGGCTCCTGGAAGATCATCGCGATGTCGCTGCCGCGCACGCCCAGCATCTGGCGCTCGGACAGCTTCAGCAGGTCGCGCGGACCGTCCGGCCCATCGAGCAGCGCCGCACCGGCGAGCCGCGCGTTCTGGGCCAGGCGCAGCAGGGCCAGCGCCGTGACCGACTTGCCCGATCCTGATTCCCCGACCAGTGCGAGTTTCTCGCCGGGATCGATGTGGAAGTCGATGCCATGCACGACGTCCTTGCCGCCAAAGCCCACCGACAGTCGACGCACATCCAGCAGCGGCCGGCTCATACCGGGTTCTTCCTCGGATCGAGCGCATCACGCAACGCGTCACCCATGAAGGTGAGCAGCAGCAACGTGAGCGCGAGCACGCCGAAGGTGGACAGCGAGATCCACCAGGCGTCGATGTTGGCCTTGCCCTGGCTCAGCAACTCCCCCAGCGACGGCGTGCCGGGCGGCACCCCCAGGCCCAGGAAGTCGAGCGAGGTCAGCGCCATGATGGCCGCGCTCATGCGAAACGGCAGGAAGGTCACCACCGGCGTCATGCTGTTGGGAAGGATGTGCCGCCACATGATGCGCAGGTTGCCCACGCCCAGGGCCCGGGCCGCGCGCACGTAGTCCATCTGCCGGTTGCGCAGGAACTCGGCGCGCACGTAGTCGGACAGCCCCATCCAGCCGAACAGCGACAGCAGCACCAGCAGCAGGGCCACGCTGGGCGCGAACACCGCGCTGAAGATGATCAGCAGGTACAACTCGGGCATCGAGCCCCAGATCTCGATGAAGCGCTGGAAGGCCAGGTCGGTCTTGCCGCCGAAGAAGCCCTGGATGGCCCCGGTGATCACGCCCAGCACCACGCCGATGGCCGTGAGCGCCAGCCCGAACAGCACGCTGACGCGAAAGCCGTAGATCAACTGGGCCAGCAGGTCGCGGCCGCGGTCGTCGCTGCCGAACAAGTTCTCCGAGGACGGCGCGGCCGGGTTGGGCTGGCTCGCGAAGTAGTTGAGCGTGCGCGCGCCGTACGGGTTGGGCGGGTAGATCGCCCAGTTGTCGCCCTGGGTCAGCTTGTCGCGGATGAAGGGATCCAGGTAGTCGGCTGGCGTGGCGAAGTCGCCGCCGAAGGTGGTCTCGGGATAGGACTGCACCAGCGGAAAGTAAAACCGTCCTTCGTAGCGCACCACGAGCGGCTTGTCGTTGGACAGCACCTCGGCGAACAGGCTGAGCACCACCATGACACTGAACAGGACCAGGCTGAAGAACCCCAGCCGGTTGCGCCGGAACCGCTGCCAGGCGCGCCGCGCGGGTGAAACGGCCGGCGGCACCACCGCCGCGGGGCCGACGGCTTCCGGCGCCGGCCGCAGGGGGGCGGCCTGCCCGTAGGCACCCACGCGCGCCACCTGGGGTGGCGTGCCACCACCGGCGACCACGCTGTCGGCAGGTGACTGGAGTGGACGATGCTCAGTCAAATTTCACCCTTGGATCCACCAGAACATAAGACAAGTCGCTGATCAGCTTGGTCACCAGGCCGATCAGGGTGAACAGGTACAAGGTACCCAGCACCACCGGGTAGTCGCGGCGGATGATGCTCTCGTAACTCAGCAAGCCCAGCCCGTCCAGCGAGAACAGTGTCTCGATCAACAGCGACCCGGTGAAGAACGCCCCGATGAACGCCGCCGGAAAGCCCGTGATGATGGGAATCAGCGCGTTGCGGAACACGTGCTTCCACAACACCCGCCTGTCGCTCAGCCCCTTGGCCCGCGCCGTCAGCACGTACTGCTTGCGGATCTCCTCCAGGAAGGCGTTCTTGGTGAGCATGGTGGTGACCGCGAAGCTGCCGAAGACCATGGCCGTCACCGGCAAGGTGATGTGCCAGAGGTAATCGACGACCTTGCCGCCCAGGCTCAGCTGCTCCCAATTGCTCGACGTGAGCCCGCGCAGCGGAAACCACTGCAACTGCCCGCCAAAAATCACCAGCAGCGCCACGCCGAGCACGAACCCGGGAATGGCATAACCCACCAGCACCACCAGCGTGGTGGCGAAGTCGAAGCGGGTGCCGGCGCGAACCGCCTTGGCCACGCCCAGTGGCACGGCCACCAGGTAGCTGATGAAGAAGGTCCACAGGCCGAGGCTGATCGACACCGGCAACTTTTCCTTCACGAGTTCCCACACCGCCTTGTGCTGGTAGAAGCTCGTGCCCAGGTCGAAGCGTGCGAACCGTCCCAGCATCTGCAGGAAGCGTTCGTGCGCCGGCTTGTCGAAGCCATACAGCGCCCGGATTTCCGCGATGCGTTGTTCGTCCACACCCTGCCGCCCGCGGTAGCCGGCACCCGATGCCGCCGCCGATTCACCGCCCGCATCCCGGCCCTGCAACTGGGCCACCATCTGCTCCACCGGCCCGCCGGGCACGAACTGCGTGACGATGAAGGTCAGCAGCAGCACCCCCAGCAAAGTGGGGATCATCAGCAGCAGTCGCTTGAGGATGTAGCTGGCCATTTGGGATGTCGTCCTTGCCTATCGATTCTGCGGCGAGCCCCACCAGGTCGACATGGCCCAGTTGTGGACGTCGTAATACGGCGGAATGGTCGCCGGCAGCTCGAAGCGGCGCGGCCGGTAACCCACCAGGAAGTCGCTGCCGTAGTACTGCGGAATCGAGTAGTGCCCGTGCGTCAGCACGCGGTCGAGGGCTCGCATGGCAGCCGACAACTGGGGCCGGGTCTTGGCGGTGATGACCTTCTGCAAGATGGCATCCACGGCCGGATCGGCGATGCCCCAGATGTTGGACGAGCCCTTGGTCTTCGCGGCCTCCGAGCCGAACCGCTCGAGCAGTTCGCTGCCCGGCGCGGTGGAGCCCGGGATGCGCGTGGTCGTGAGCTCGAAGTCGAACTCGTCCATCTTCTGCTTGGCCAGGGAAAAGTCCACCACCCGGTAGATCAGCCGGATGCCCAGCTTCTCCAGCGCCTTCTCGAAAGGCATGACGATACGCACGAGCGAGGGCTGGTCGCTCAGGAACTCGATGGTGAAGGGCTCGCCTTGCGCATTGCGCAGTGCGCCGTCCCGGTAGGTCCAGCCGGCCTCGGCCAGCAGCGCCTGCGCCTTGCGCAGGTTCTCTCGCAGGCCGTGCGGCGCAGCGGTGCTGGGCGAGATGTACGCCGGTCCGAACACCCGGGGGTCGAGCTGATGCCGCAGCGGCTCCAGGATGGCCAGTTCGTCCGGCTTGGGCATGCCTTCGGCATGGAACTCGCTGTTCGGGAAATAGCCGTGCACCCGCTTGTACAGGTTGTAGAACAGCTGCCGGTTCATCCACTCGAAGTCCATTGCGTAGCCCAGTGCCTGGCGCACGCGCACGTCCTGGAACTTCGGTGAGCGCAGGTTGAACACGTAGCCCTGGAAATCACCAGGGTTCTGGTTGGCGAAGGCGCGCTTGGCCAACTCGCCCGACTCGAAGGCGCGGCCGGTGTACTGGCGGGCCCAATTGCGCGAGATGAACTCGCGCATGAAGTCGAACTCGCCGGCCTTCAATCCTTCGAAGCGTGAGGTCTCGTCGAGATAGATCTTGAACGTGATGCGGTCGAAGTTGTAGTGCCCGCGGCGAGTCGGGTGCCTGGCCGCCCAGTAGTCGGGGTCGCGCACATAGGTGATGTCCCGCCCCATGCGCGGATCGCCGATGCGGTACGGGCCACTGCCGATCGGAATATCCGACACCACCTGGTCGAAGGGCTTGCCAGCGCCCCAGTCGCGGCTGAACACGGGCATGCCGCCGACGATGAGCGGCAACTCGGGGTTGGCGCTGGCGAAGTCGAAGCGCACCGTGCGTTCGTCGACCGCCGTCGCGTCTTTCACTTCGGCATAGATGGTGCGGAACTGCGGCGCCGCCTGCTTGCTGATCAAGGTACGGAACGAGTGCACCACGTCGGCCGCGAGTACCGGCTTGCCGTGGTGGAAGCGCGCCTTCGGGTCCAGGCGGAAGGTGGCCGACAGGCGGTCGGGCGCCACCTGCACGTCTTCGGCCAACAGGCCATAGGCGGTGGTCGGCTCCTCGGAGTTGCCGACCAGCAGCGTGTCGAACATCAGGGTGCCGATGCCGTAGGGCGCGGTTCCGCGCAGCGTGAACGGATTGAACTTGTCGAAATTGGTGGGCCGGGTGGGCGGCACCATCCGGATCTCGCCCCCCTTGGGCGCCTGGGGATTCACGTAGTCGAAGTGGGTGAAACCCGGCGGGTACTTGATGTCGCCGAATTGGGCGTAGGCATGCGCGCCCCACGAGGGCGTGGCCAGCAGCGCGACGAGGGCCAGCGCTGGGAGGAGCAGCAAACCTCGCATGCGACAATTCTGCCGAGTTTTGCTTCTATTCGGAGGGCGTTCCATGGGCTTCCTGGTTGGGAAGAAATTGCTGATCACCGGCGTTTTGTCGAATCGTTCGATTGCCTATGGCATCGCACGGGCTTGCCGGGCACAAGGGGCAGAGCTGGCCTTCAGCTATGTGGGCGAGCGGTTCCGCGATCGGATCACCGAATTCGCCGCGGAGTTCGATTCCAAACTGGTATTCGATTGCGATGTGGGCGATGACCAGCAGATCGAGCGACTTTTTACCGACCTGTCGGCCCACTGGCCCAAGTTCGATGGCTTCGTCCACGCCATCGGCTACGCCCCCCGCGAGGCGATCGCCGGCAATCTGCTCGACGGCCTGTCGCGCGAGGCGTTCCGCATCGCCCACGACATCAGTGCCTACAGCTTCCCGGCCATGGCCAAGGCGGCCCTGCCCTACCTCAACGACAAGTCGTCCCTGCTGACCTTGACGTACCTGGGTGCGGTGCGCGTGGTCCCCAACTACAACACCATGGGCCTGGCCAAGGCCTCCCTCGAGGCGTCGGTGCGCTACCTGGCCGAGACGCTGGGCCCGCGCGGCACGCGGGTCAACGGCATCAGCGCCGGCCCCATCAAGACGCTGGCCGCCAGCGGCATCAAGGGTTTCGGCAAGATCCTGAACGTGGTGGCGGACACGGCACCCATCCGCCGCAACATCACGATCGATGACGTCGGCAACGTGGCGGCCTTCCTGCTGTCCGACCTCGCCGGCGGCGTCACCGCCGAGATCACCTACGTGGACGGCGGCTTCAGCCAGGTGGTGGGCGGCATCGCCGAACCGTCGGAATAAGGCGATGCGGCCGCGTGCGCTTGCCATCGAGCGCCGCGGCCTGCCTCAGACGCTGTGAATGAATGCGGCGCGTCCGAGAAGGCCGCCAGGACGGGGCCAATCAAGGCGTAAAGCGCAGCCAGCGCCCGGGCTATGGCGAGCATTTGCAACGCCGAGTGACCGCGTGCTGGCGGTCGGAGCGGGCGCGACGGATCCGTTCACAGCTTCTCAGACCTTGACGCAATCGGCGTAGAAGCGCGCGACGCCGTCGTCGCCGACCTCCTCCACCAGGCCGTGGATGTCGGTCTCGAAGCCCGGGCACTGGGCGTTGAACTCGCGCGAGAACTTCAGGTAGTCGACGATCTTCTTGTTGAAGACCTCGCCGGGGATCAGCAGCGGGATGCCGGGCGGATACGGCGTGACCAGCGACGTGGTGATGCGGCCCTCGAGCAGATCGATCTCCACCCGCTCGGTGCGGCGGTGCGCGATATGGGCGAAGGCATCGCTGGGCTTCATGGCCGGGGTCAGGTCCGACAGGTACATCTCGGTGGTGAGCCGGGCGATGTCGTACTTGGCGTAAAGCTCGTGCACATGCTGGCACAGGTCGGCCAGGCCCATGCGCTCATAACGCGGGTACACCTGGCAGAACTCGGGCAGGATGCGCCACATCGGCTGGTTGCGCTCGTAGTCGTCCTTGAACTGCTGCAGCGCCGTGAGCATGGTGTTCCAGCGGCCCTTGGTGATGCCGATGGTGAACATGATGAAGAAGCTGTAGAGGCCGGTCTTCTCGACGATGATCCCGTGCTCGGCCAGGAAGCGCGTGACGATCGAAGCCGGGATGCCGGTCTTGGCGAACTTGCCATTGAGGTCCAGCCCCGGGGTCACGATGGTCGACTTGATCGGGTCGAGCATGTTGAAGCCTTCGGCCAGCTTGCCAAAGCCGTGCCACTGGGCCGCACGCGATTCGCCCTTGATGATCCAGTCGTCCGCGCGGCCGATGCCCTCTTCCACCAGGCGATCGGGGCCCCACACCTTGAACCACCAGTCCTGGCCGTAGTCTTCGTCGACCTTGCGCATCGCGCGGCGGAAATCGAGCGCCTCCAGAATGCTCTCTTCCACCAGCGCAGTGCCGCCGGGCGGCTCCATCATGGCCGCGGCGACGTCGCAGCTCGCGATGATCGAGTACTGCGGGCTCGTCGAGGTGTGCATCAGGTACGCCTCGTTGAACAGATGCCGATCCAGCTTGCGATTCTGCGAATCCTGCACCAGCACATGGCTGGCCTGGCTGATGCCGGCCAGCAGCTTGTGGGTGGACTGGGTCGCGAAGGTCAGCGACTCCTTGGGCCGCGCGCGGCGCTTGCCCATCGCGTGGTAAGAGCCATAGAACGGATGGAAGGCGGCGTGCGGCAGCCAGGCCTCGTCGAAATGCAGCGTGTCCACGTAGCCATCGAGCATGCCCTTGATGGTCTCGGTGTTGTACAGCACCCCGTCGTAGGTGGACTGCGTGAGCGTCATCACCCGCGGCTTGACCGCATCGGCGTCCACCCCCTGCAGCAGCGGGTTGGCCCGGATCTTGGCCTTGATCACCGCGGGATCGAACTCGCTTTGCGGGATGGGCCCGATGATCCCGTAGTGGTTGCGGGTGGGCTTCATGAACACGGGAACGGCCCCAGTCATGATGATCGAGTGCAGCACCGACTTGTGGCAGTTGCGGTCCACCACCACCACGTCCCCTGGCGCCACCGTGTGGTGCCACACCATCTTGTTGGAAGTGGACGTGCCGTTGGTGACGAAGAAGCAGTGGTCGGCGTTGAAGATGCGCGCCGCATTGCGCTCGCTGGCCGCCACCGGGCCGGTGTGGTCCAGCAGCTGGCCCAGCTCGTCCACCGCATTGCAGACGTCGGCGCGCAGCATGTTCTCGCCGAAGAACTGGTGGAACATCTGGCCGATAGGGCTCTTGAGAAAGGCGACGCCACCCGAATGGCCGGGGCAGTGCCACGAGTAGGAGCCATCTTCGGCGTAGTCGAGCAGCGCCTTGAAGAACGGCGGCTGGACGCCTTCGAGGTAGCTCTTGGCCTCGCGGATGATGTGCCGGGCCACGAACTCGGGCGTGTCCTCGAAGGTGTGGATGAAACCGTGCAGCTCGCGCAGGATGTCGTTGGGCAGGTGCCGCGCGGTCTTGGTCTCTCCGTAGATGTACAGCGGCACGTCGCTGTTCTTGCGCCGCACCTCCTGGATGAACCCGCGCAACCTCAGCACCGCCGGCCCGAGCTCGGGGCCCTGGGTGAACTCCTCGTCGTCGATCGAGAGGATGAAGGCACTGGCGCGGCTTTGCTGCTGGGCGAACTGCGACAGGTCGCCATAGCTGGTCACGCCCAGCACCTCGAACCCTTCAGCCTCGATGGCTTGGGCCAGTGCCCGGATGCCCAGGCCCGAGCTGTTCTCCGAGCGGAAGTCTTCGTCGATGATGACGATGGGAAAGCGAAATTTCATGGGAGGGCCCGGGCGAGGGGCTGGAGAAGAAAAGCAAGCCGGCAAGTGTATGAAATTCGCGGTGCTTTTCACGCCCGGCGCCCGGACGGCATGAGTGCGGGCTTGGGTTCACGGCCGGGGCGGCTGCCGGTCCACAGGGCGAAGGACTCTGCGAGAGCCGGCCGTCCGCACCTCCTCAACCCTTGGCCCGTGAGGCGGGATGCGGCTCGCGCCATGGGCGTGGCTTGGTGCAGGTGCCGTCCTTGCGCTGCCGTGAGAATTCTTTTTGCTGCATTTGATTCCTCCGCTTAGTGCGGCCGGATTATGCAAACCCGTTTGGCGAAACCTTCGACCCCGGCGTCAAGCCTGACAGTGACCCTTGGGCCGCTCAGTCCACCACGACGCGCAACCGGGCCGACATGCCGCTCAGGTACTGCAGCAGCGCCGCCACGAACAACGCGGCCCCGCTGATTTCCAGGCTTTCCTCCAGCGTCATCGCGATCATGTAGGGCACCAGCGTGCGGTCCGGGGTGCCCTCCTCCATGAACACATGCCCCCCGACCATTTCCATGCCGACGGCGCCACCCACGTACATCAGGCCTGCCAGGATGAACCAGCGTCGAGTGGCCGGCGGAAGGTGCATGAGGAAGCGCAGGTACACCACGGCGAAGACGATGGCGAACGTGCCCCCGGCGATCACCCACGGGAAGCGCAGCCACCCGGTGAGCTGGTAGGCCGTGCGCAGCGGCTGGATCAGCAACTCGTGGAGCGAGGCGGATTCATCCACTGCCAGGGCCAGAAACAGCGCGGCCAGCCCGGCCCACCGCCAGCGAAACGGATCGGCCTGCTGTCGCTTGATGGCCGTGATCCAGCACAGCAGTAATCCGGCGAACAGCAGGATCGCCGATGAGAACACGGTCGGGATGTTGTTCTCGGCATCGAAATAGAACTTGTCCCGTGCGGGAAAGCGCCAGTCGGCCAGGTAGCTCCACACCGCCAGCAGATGCAGGGCGAGAAGCACGGCCGCGATGCCAAGGATCACTTGAAGGACGGAGCGTGTGCCGAGTGCCAGCACGGGCGGCGCCACGCGTTCCGGGACACCAGCAGACAACCCCTTGGGCAAGGCCGATGAAAACTCGGGGTCGCCCAAGGCGTCCGGGGAGGTGGGCACGGCGTTCATGCGGCCCAGTATGGGCGGCATTGTTTCCGGGTGGCGCGCGCCGTAACCTTATGTAATCGACGCGGGGCGCCAGCCCCACCGGGCTCCGCTACCCCGCTCATGTTCAACGATTGCCCATCTGGCGCTGGGCGTCGCGCTCGGAGGGGGTCGTCACGTCAATGGTCGGCACGGTCACGGTTTCCTGCCGCTTCTTCACATCGACGTCCACGTCGGGAATGGTCACCTGGCGCTCTTCACGGCGCACCTCCACGTCCGGGCCGCGCACGTCGTACTTGGGCACGGTGACCTCACCCTCTTGCGTCTTGGTGACCTCGTACTTCGGCAGGTCGATGTTGCCGGACTGGGTCTTCTCCACGTCGCAGGCGGCCAGGCCGAACAGGCTGGCAGAGACGATGCCGACGAGTGCAAATTTGCGATCGATCATGAGGAACTCCTTCTGTTTTGAATGAGTCCATGATCCCCGCGATGGCGCAGCCGGGCTGTCGGCGCGTGCCGCACCGTGCGTGCGAGCATCTCCCGCGCGGGCGTCGCCCGGGAACTCGACCGGACGTGGGCTCGGGCGGCTCGAGGCGTCGGCCATGCGGTCGGGCTTGCGCCGGACGGTCTTTATCATGGCCGTTCGAGTGCCACCCTCTTTCCGGAGCCGCCATGAGCCAGGACTTCGCCGAAGTGCGCATCCCCTACGGGGCGTACTGGTCCACACCTTTCTGCCGCTGGCAGACCAGTTTCGCGGACCTGCACAGCATCCGCTTCGCGGCGGACACGGCCCGCAAAGTGCTGGAGCGCAAGAAGATTTCCGTCTCGTCCATCGACACGGCCGTGCTCGGCACCACGGTTCCCCAGGAGAAATCTTTCTGGGGCGCCCCCTGGCTGATGTCGCTGATGGGTTCCGAACACATCTCGGGCCCGACCATCGCGCAGGCCTGCGCCACCAGCGCCCGCTGCATCGCCGCGGCGGCCTCGGCGATCCAGACCCATGAGAGCGCCGTCACGCTGGTGGTCACCTGCGACCGCACCTCGAACACGCCGGTGGTCACCTACCCCAACCCCCGCGGGCCCGGCGGCGCACCGCAGATCGAGAACTGGATCCTCGACAACTTCCGTGAAGACCCCCATGCGCGCGTCGCCATGGTGCAGACGGCGGAAAACTGTGCCCGCGACTGGAAGATCAGCCTGTCGGAGCAGCACGAACTGGTGCTGATGCGCTACGAGCAATACCGCGCGGCCCTGGCGGACGAACGCGCCTTCCAGCGCCGCTACATGACGCTGCCCTTCGAGGTGCCCGATCCGGCCTTTCGCAAGCCCAGCGGCGAAACCATCGACGGTGACGTGGGCGTGTTCGACACCACGCGCGAGGCGCTGGACAAGCTCAAGCCGGTGGTCGAGGGCGGCACGGTCACCTATGGCGCGCAGACGCATCCGGCCGACGGCAACGCCGGCATGCTGCTGGTCAAGCGCGAGCGCTTCGCCGAATTCACCAGCCGCCCCGACATCGAGATCCGCATTCTCGGCGTGGGCCAGTCGCGCGAGCGCAAGGCCTACATGCCGGCCGCGCCGGTGAAAGCCTCACGTTCGGCGCTGGACATGGCAGGCCTCGACATCACCCATGTCCAGGCCATCAAGTCGCACAACCCGTTCGCCGTGAACGACCTGGTGTTCTCGCGCGAATTCGGTGTGCAGCCCGACAAGATGAACAACTACGGTTGCTCGCTCATCTACGGGCACCCGCAGGGCTCCACCGGCATGCGGCTGGTCATCGAGCTGATCGAGGAACTGGTGATCCGGGGCGGCGGCGTGGGCCTGTTCCAGGGCTGCGCCGCCGGCGACACCGGCATGGCGCTGGTACTCGAGGTGCGCGACACGCCGCGCGGCTGAGGCGAGTGGCGCCCGCTCAGGCGCCCGCCGGACGCATCTTCAGCAGCTGCGACATCTCCAGGCTCAACAGCAGTTCATCCCGCTGGTTGCGGATCTCGTAGGCGAACCGCGACACCGCCACACCGGGTCGCGAGTTCGAGGGGCGGCCGTCGAGCAGCCAGAACACGGCGCGCACCACGTCGCCCTCGCGCACCGGCGCATGCCAGCGAAGCCGGTCCACGCCCAGGCCGGCGACGGCACAGCGATCGAACATGCCCGTGCGCAGCGCCAGCGCCCAGGTCAGCGCCGCCGTCTGGAAACCGCCGGCCACCAGCCCGCCGAACACGGATTGGCCGGCCGCGTCGCGGTCCAGGTGGAAGGGCTGGGGGTCGTACACGCGGGCGAACTGCACGATGAGGTCGGCCGTCATCTCCAGCGTGGGCGAGGTGTGCACCTCGCCGACCTGGAAGTCCTCGAAATACATGTCGGTGGAGGTCACGAGGTGTTCCTTCTTCTTGCACGCAGGGCAGGCACCTTGCCATAGGAAGACGCGGAGATGCTGCGCCGGCACGCCCCATGCATACTCCGCCACCACCGCATGCGCATCCTCATCATCGAAGACGACCTGCCGCTGGGCGACGCACTCGCCACGGGCCTGCGCCAGCGCGGGCACGCCGTGGACTGGTTCCACGACGGGCAGCAGGCCGATGCCGCCTTGGCTGCGGCGCCCTACGACGGCGCGGTGCTCGACCTCGGCCTGCCGGGCGGGGACGGCCTGCTGTGGCTGCGACGCTGGCGCTCACGCAGGCTCCAACTGCCGGTGCTGATCCTCACCGCGCGCGACGCCGTCGAGCAGCGGGTCGAGGGGCTCGATGCGGGGGCCGACGACTACCTCGTCAAGCCCCTCGCGCTGGACGAACTGTCGGCTCGGCTGCGCGCGGTCCAGCGGCGATCCTCGGGCCGGGCGCAGCCGGTGTGGCGGCATGGCCTGCTCGAGTTCGACCCCGCTTCGCGTGCGGTACGTTGGCGGGGCGAGCCCGTCCAGCTCACTGCGCGCGAGGCCGCGCTGCTCGAGGTGCTGCTGTCGCAGCCCGATCGCGTGCTGTCCAAGGCCCACCTGCAGGACAAGCTCTATGACTGGAGCGGGGCCGAGCCGGAGGGCAACGTGCTGGAGGTGCATGTGCATCACCTGCGCCGCAAGATCGACGCCAGCGCGGTGCGGACGGTGCGCGGCGTGGGCTACGCCATCGGCTCTTGCGAGGGCGAGCCGTGAGCCTGCAGCGCCGCCTCATGCTGTACCTGGCTGTGTGCGCCCCCCTGGTCTGGGCGCTCGCATTCGCGTTTTCGCTGGACCGCACCCGGCACGAGGTGGACGAGCTGTTCGACACCGAACTGATCCGGCTGGCCCGGCAACTGCAGGCCAGTGTCGCATCCCCCTCGGTGGCGCAGGCACCGCCCCCCGTCCGGCCCTCGCGCGATGCCGGCTCGGCGGACCTGCGCGACCTGGCCGTCGCGGTGTGGGACGCCCAGGGCCGGCTGCTGGCCAACGACCGCGAAGGCGCGCAGTTGCGCCGCCTGCCGGCGGCTTCCGGCTTCGTCGAGGACACCATCGGCGGCGAGCGCTGGCGGGTGTACTACCTGCAGGCCGCGGATTCGTCGCGCCAGGTCGCCGCCGGGCAGAAGGCCGCCGAGCGCGACGAGGTGGTCAGCGGGCTCGTCCTGAGCCAGCTGGTGCCGTGGCTGCTGATGCTGCCCGTCCTGCTGGCCGCCATGGCCTGGGGCGTGCGACGGGCGCTTTCGCCGTTGAACACTTTGTCCCGCCAGCTGGCGCAGCGCCGGGCGGACGACCTCGCGCCCCTCCCAGCCCGCTCCGTGCCGGCCGAACTGCGGCCCTTGGTGACGGCCATGGACGGCCTGTTCTCGCGCATCTCCGAGTTGCTGGCGCGTGAGCGCCGATTCACCGCCGACGCGGCGCACGAACTGCGCACGCCGATCGCCTTCCTCCGGATGCAGTGGGACGTGCTGCGCCAGCTGCAGGGGCCGCAGCGGCAGCTGGCCGAGGCCAAGTTCGAGGGCGGCCTCGACCGGCTCGAGCGACTGGTGACGCAGCTGCTGACCCTGTCACGCGCGGATGCCGCCGATGCGGCGCGCCTCACCACCGAGGTCGACTGGCGCGCCGCGGTCGAACAGGTGGTCAACGACGTGTTGCCGCTCTTGCGCCGCAGGCGCATCGAACTGGCCTGCGAGTGGCCGCCAGCGGACCGGCCGGCACTGCCGCTGCTTGGCGACACCGAATGGGTCGCGGCTTTGTTGCGCAACCTCGTGGACAACGCGGCCCGCTATGCGCCGCAGGGCAGCACCGTCACCCTGCGCATGCAACGCGGGTCGATCGAGGTGGAAAACGAAGCACCCGGGGCGGCACCCGAGACGCTGTCCCAGCTGGGCGCACGATTCACCCGCCCGGCGGGGCAACAGGAATCAGGCAGCGGACTGGGCGTGTCGATCGCCCGCCGCATCGCCGAGGTGCACGGGCTGGCGCTCGAGTACGACAGCGAAGCCCCAGGCCGGGTGCGGGCCGTGCTTCGCCACCGCTGAGAGGCCGTCGATCAGCTGCCGCCCTGCACCTTGGCGAGCAGCTGCCGCGCCTCTTCGCGCCGGCCCGCATCGGCCAAAGGGCGCCCGGGACGTGCGGGCGCCTTGAGTGCTTTCACGAGGTAGGCCACGGCCTGTTCCGGCTGGTGCGTCTCGACCAGGTACTCGGCATAGAAGTAGTTGGGATCGATACCGCCGGGGTTGATCTGCAGGGCCTTGCGCAAGAGCTCGTTCGCGCGAGCCTTGTCACCGAAACCGACCGGCCAGCCGGGCACCTTGTAATACAGCACGCCCAGGCTGTTGTAGGCCGAGCCCTCCAGCACGGTGCCATCGATCTGGATGGCCGACTCGTACAAAGCCTTCGCCTGCTTGACCAGGCCCAGGGCGCCCAGGCCACCCTTCTCGCCGGCCCACGAGCTCACGATGATGCCTTCCCAGACCAGCGGTTCACTTCGGCCTGGATAGGTCCCGCTCACTTGGTGCGCGCGGGCAGCCAGCTGCGCGAAGCGCGCCTGTCTTTCGGCTGGCGGCGCTTCATAGCGGATCACCTCCCATTCGTGCTGGAGCTGCTGCACGTCGTCTTCCACGGCTGCATGGGCGGGCACGGCAACCGCACCCCAGGCCAGCAGGGCGCTGCCGAGCGCCACCGCTCGCAGGAGCGAAGAGAAGAGCGGGAATCGGGTGGTCATGGGGTTCCTCCTTGTTGAACCTCGTCGGCGCGTGCTTGCGCCAGGGCACGCCGGTGCGGCGCGAAGATCCGGTCGAGCAAGCCGGGCACGGCACCGTTCAGGCGCACCCCCAGCCGCTCGGGGAAACCGAGGAAGCGTTCGGAAGCTTCGTCCTCCAGCTGGCGCAGCAAGGCCATGGCCACGCGGGCGGGATCGTCCATCGCCGTGCCCGTGGCCCGGTTGTAGGCCTCCACCGCGGCTTCGTTGAACGAGGTGCGCGTGCTGCGTGGGCCGAGGTATTGCACGCGAACGGGCCCTCCGTCGAGTTCCCGCCGCAGGGCCTGTGCATACCCACGCAGGCCGAACTTGCTGGCGCAGTACGCGGCATGGCCCGGAAGCCCGATGGCGCCGAGGACCGATCCGACGAACAGCACCTGCGAGCGGGGCTGCCTGCCCAGGTGCGGCAGCAGGGCCTCGGTGAGCAGCATCGGGGCGACCAGGTTGGTGGCCATGACCCGCTGCACCGTCGGCGGCGCGAGCGACGACACCGCGCCGAAGGCCGGCGCGCCCGCCGCGTGCACCACCACGTTGCAACGCCAAGGAATGGCGGCGCCGGCAAGCGTCTCGATGGACACCGGCGCGAGCAGGTCGACCTCGTGCCAGTCGCAGCGCTCGCGGCCCGCGCCACCCAGGTCCCGCGCCAGCGCCGCCAGCTGCGCGGGCGAGCGGCCCGCCAGCAGCACGCTGGCACCCGCATCGACCAGGCGAGCGGCCACGTGCCGGCCGATGCCGCCGGTCGCGCCCGTGAGCAGCACGCGCGCTTCGCGGGCCTTCATGCCACGGCTCCGGCTGCCGTGGCCGCCGCCAGCGGCAGCGATCGAAAGACCTCGCCGTAAAGCCGATAGAACACCCGGGCCGCGTGGACGATGTCCGCCTGGTCCCGGGGGTCGGCGATCGCGTCCATCAGCTCCTCGAAGTGGCCGACGTGTTCGCGATCCAGCGTGCCGTGCGATCGCAGGTAGCTGAAGGCGGCGTCGGGCAGCCCGAGCGCCCCCTGGATGCTGCCGGCAGCCCGCAGCGCCAGCGCCACGCTCGTGCCCTCGAGCACGTGCACCATTCCAAGGAAACCCAGCGGATTGCGTCGCGCGATCTGGTCGTAGGCGCAGGCCACCATCACGTCCGTGGCGATGCGCGGGTCGCCGCGACGAACGGCCTCGGCATCGGCGCCGCAGGCGCGCAGGTCGTCCAGGATCCACTCGTCGTGGCCGGCTTCTTCCTCGATGTATTCGTCCAGTTCCGGTCGCAGCCACCCGTGGCGCGCCGGCAGGGCCGCCCGGCAGGCGGTCAGCAGCGGCACCGTGTGCCGCACGTGGTGGTAGGCCTCGGCGAGGAAGGCGATGTAGCTCGGCACCGATACCTCGCCGCGCAGGCAGGCCTGGATGATGGGCGCGGCCAGCAGCTCCTGCCTCGCCTGTTCGGTATCCGCCTGAAGGCGCTGGAAGAAAGTCATGGGGCCTCCGTGCGGGTGATGGGATGTGCGTCCAGGATGGCGCGCCGCCGCGGACGGCCGTTGGCGGTGGCCATGCCGCTGGCCGCCGAGAACGGCAGGCTGGCGCGCACGAAGCGCGTCACGCGGGCGTAGTCGGGCAGCCGGGCATTCGCCTCGTCCACGCAGCGGCGCAGAACGTCGTCGGTGACTTCCGGCGCAACCCACAACACGGCGGACAAGGCGGGCTGGGCTTCGCCGTACACCACCGCCTGGGCGATGCCGGCCTGCTCGTGCAGCACGCCCTCCACCCACTCGGGGGAGACGTTGCGGCCGAAACTGGTGATCAGCACGTTCTTCTTGCGGCCCTGCACATGCAGGAAGCCCTCGGCGTCGAGGCAGCCGAGGTCGCCGGTGGGCCACCACGCGGGCACGGGTGCCGGCTCACCGATGTAGCCCAGGAACAGGCTGCCCGCCACTTCGACTTCACCATCGGCGGCGATGCGCACGCGCGCATGGGGCAGTGGCGTGCCTGCGCTGCCCGCTCGGTCGGCCCCGGGCAGGTTCAGTGTCTGGACCGACGCGCCCTCCGAGAGACCGTAGCCTTCATAGGCCGGGATGCCGCGATCGCGCGCCGCCCGCAAGAGCGTGTCGCCGACGGCCGCGCCACCGACCGCCACGAAGCGCAGGCCGTCCGGCGCCCGTCGTCCGCCGCGGCACAGCCAGCCGGTCCAGGCCGCCAGCATCTGCGGCAGGACGATCACGCTGTCCGCGCCCTGCGACTCGACCGCCTGCTGCAACAGGGCCGGATCGAACGCCGATGAGCCGGCCAGTCCCACTTGCGCCAGGGGCAAGGCCACGCACGCACCACCGGCGGCCAGCGGCGCCAGCACACCGGCCACGTTCTCCAGCAGCACGGGATACGGCAAGGCACTGAGGTGCCGCCGCAGCTGCAGCGGCGCGAGCGCCCGCACCAGGCCCTGCGCCACCTCGTGCATCGCCCTGGCGTCCAGGCACACGCCCTTCGGAGTGCCCGTGGTGCCGGAGGTGAACGTAATCTTTCGGGTGCCCGGGGGAATGCGCACCTCGCCACCCGGCAGCCGCCGCAATGACAGCGCCTGCCGCGCCAGGGTGAGCGGCTCGCGGCGACCCGCCGGCGGGAGCCCGGCGTGTGCGGCTGCCGTCAGCAGGGCATCGACGCCCGCGACGACGAGCGCGTGGCGCACCTGCTCGGGCGTGAAGAAGGCCGGCAGGGGCACATGCACGATGCCCGCTCGCGCGGCAGCCAGGTCGGCGACGATCCACCCCGGCGAGTTGTCCAGGAGCGTGGCGAGCACCCGCACCTTGGCATCGCGCAGTCGCTGCGCGAATGCCCCTACCTGCGCGTCCAGCGCCTGCCGCCCCAGCGACAGGCCGCCGGCACCGAGCAGCACGGGGCCGTGCGCTTCATCGAGGCCGCTCATGGGCACCAGCCCTCGCGCGCCTGCAGATGCCGCAGGACCTGCGGCAGGTGTCCGGCCACGACCACCGGCCGGTGCTCGTAATAGCTTCCCCACTGCCCCGCCGCTTCGCCCAGTGCGGCGGCGTCGGCAAGAGCGAGGGTCAGGGGGGCGACGCCCATTCGCAGCAGCAGCCGCCGCAGTTCCTGCGTGAGGGTGCTCACGGCCCAGCCGTAACCCCGGCGCGCCAGCAGCGCACCCAGGGGCGCGATCAGCTGCCGCCCCATGCCCGCCTCGGCCGCGGCCAGGTGCCCGACTTCCACGATGGACCTGCGGGGCAGCACCCGCACCGTGTGCGGCAGGAGGACCCGCTCGATGGGCCCGGGCAGGTACTGCTCCAGGAACAAGGGCTCGTGTCCGGCGCCACGGAACCCGGCCGCGGCGAGGATGCGGCCCGATCCGGACTGCCGCAGCGCCACCAGCCAGGGCGCGAAGCGGGGCACACGGGCGCCGAAGCGCCGGTCGTACACGCCCGCGATGAATGCTTCCACCGCCGGCCGGTCCGCGCTGCCGGGAGGCTCCACGGTCATGGTCACGCCGGGCGCGGGCGCCGCGTCGGCGTCGATGACGCTCGTCCTGCTCAACATGCACTCTCCCTGGATGGGCCCGAACTCAGGCATGCCGCGGATGCTCGGGGCGGAAACTTAATGAGGCATTAAGGCCCGCGCGGCGCGGACAGGGACGCGGCAGCGACGGCGCCCGCCGTCCGCTCAGAACAGGAGCGGAATCAGCAGCGACTGCAGGATCACCTGGGCACTCAGGGCGATGCCCGCGTAGGCGCCGGCGTCGGCATGCACCTGCAAGGCGCGGGCGGCGCCGATGCCGTGCGAAGCCGTTCCCAGGGCGAAGCCACGGGCCGCCCAGCCGGCGGCGCTCGTATCCACCTTGAGCAGGGCGTAGAGGTACTTGCCAGACAGCGCACCCGCCAGCCCGGTCAGGATGGCGAACACGGCGGCCAGCGAGGGCACGCCCCCGATCTGCTCGGCGATGCCCATGGCCACCGGCGCCGTGGCCGACTTCGGCACCAGCGACAGCAGCACCTCGCGCGGCAGGTCCATCCACCAGGCCAGTGCCACGGCCGACCCGCTCGCCACCGATCCGCCCATGCAGGCCGCCAGCAGCAGCTTCCACCAGCGCCGGCGAACCAGCTCGCGCCGCTGCCACAGCGGCCAGGCCAGCGCCACCACGGCCGGCCCCAGCAGGAAATGGATGAACTGCGCGCCGGCGAAGTAGGTGGGATAGGCCACGCCCGTCGCCGCCAGGCCCAGGCACAGCAGCACGACCGACCAGAGCACCGGATTGGCCCACGGGGCCTGCCGCAGCTTCAGGTAGACCTGCAGCGCCAACAGGTACACCAGGAGCGTCGCCGTCAACCCGAACAGCGGGGACGCCGACAGGTAGACCCACAGCTCAACGAAGTCCGGCATCCTCGTTTCCCAGCAACCATCGCAGCAGGACGGCGGTGACGGCCAGTCCGAGCCATGTCGACACCAGCAGCACCAGCGCCAGCCGTCCACCGTAGGCGGCGAGCAGCGGCAGGTAGGACATGACACCCACGGCCACCGGCACGAACAGCAGGGACAGGTGCAGGAGCAGGAACTCGGCGCAGCTGCGGACCGCGTCGCGCACCGGCTGGAAGTTCAGCGCCACCAGCAGCAGCAGCATGCCGACGACAGGCCCCGGGAACGGAAGGCCGAGTGCCCGCGCGAGCACCTCGCCCGCGGCCTGGAGCCCCAGCAGCCATGCAATGCCGATCAGTGTCTGCATCGGCCGATGATGTCACGGGGTCCGTGCGGCCGGGGTCGCGCTGCGGGCGTGGCCGGCCCTCGCCTCACCAATGCAGCAGCCGTCGGCCCAGCGCCGCACCGAGCGCGGCCGTGAGCGCCACGCCCAGCGTGTACCAGGTCGCCACGAAAGCCGGTGCGATCTCCGGACAGATGAGCGAATAGCCCATCGCGCCCAGCGCCCCGGCGAGCGCGCCGACGGCAAAGCCCGCCTGCCGGGGACGGGTGGGTGCGAGCCCGCGCATGGCCCAGAACCCGATCGCCAGGGCCGGCAGGGACAGGGCGAGCACGTTCCAGGGGCAGCTCAGCCAGGTCTGGCCCATCAGGGCCGCCAACCGGCTCTCGGGCGAGGTGAAGGTGGCGGTGAAGGCGAGCGCACCCGCGGCCATGCCCCCGACCACCAGCGCCAGCGCCCGGATCGGAGAGGCGAGGCGCGCACCGGGCCGCGCGGCTCGGGCGGCCAGCCATGCCGCCGCGAGGGCCAGCAGTCCGGTGTAGGCCAGCTTCATCCAGGGTGCCGGGGTCTCGAACATCCAGGCCGGCAAGGGGCCCATCAGGCCGAGCGCCAGCACCACGCTGACCACCAGGCCGAACCCACACGCCGCGCCGATTCGCCTCGCAACCAGCTGGCGCGGCGCCGCACCCGCGCCCCGCGCCAGCCATTCGATCAGTTCGTCCGTTCTCATGGCCTGGCCTCCTTCACCAGCAGCGCCAGGCGCTTCAACCCCCTGTGGACCTGCACCTTGATGGCCGAGATGGACGCACCGGTGCGCGCGCTGGCCTCCGCGACGGACAAGCCCTGGACCTTGGTCAGCAGGATCGCCTCCCGCTGGGCGTCGGGGAGGCGCTCGAGCAGCTTCTCCAGGTCGCGCTGCGATGCGGAGGTTTCCTGGACGGCCACGAGTTCGGACTCGGGCACGTCGTCGATCGGCTCGTTCAGGTCCTCGCGACGGCCGCGCCGCCGCCACAGGTCGACCAGCTTGTGCCGGGCGATCGCCAGCACCCAGGCCGTGACCGGCACGGCGGGGTCGTAGGTCCCGCGTTGCAGGTGAAGCGCCAGCAAAGTCTCCTGCACCAGGTCCTCCACGTCGTCGGGGAGCCCCTGCAGTCGGCGGCGCAGGTATCCGCGCAAGCGAACCGCGATGCGCGAGAGCGCTTCGCGGTACGCCGCTTCGTCCCCCGACTGGGCGCGCAACCACAGCGGCTTCAGGCCGGCCTCGAAGTCGTCCGGTCGGGTGTCTCCAGTCATGTCGTCGACGGCCGCCTCAGGGTTACAGGGAGCAGGAAGGGAATAGAAAAAACGCGTCATTCTGCCGCCGTGTAACCGCCAGGGCTTGGCCGGCGACTAGATGGTGACCATGCGCCATTCGACCACCCCGCGCCTCTTGCGCCACTTGCCGCCCGCGCTCGCGCTGCTGCTGCCAGCGCTGGCGGGGGCCGACAGCGGCCCCGTGTGGGTGGGCCGCTTCGACCAAGGACTCGCGCCGTGGCAGGAGGTCCGCTTGAATGCCGACCTGAAGCCCAATACCTTCGCGGCTCGGACATGGGATGGCCTTGCCGCTGTCGAGGTGCGCTCGGCCGCCAGCATGTCCCTGCTGGCCCGCCCGGTGGACGTGGACCTGGCGCGCACGCCGGTGCTGTGCTGGCGCTGGCGGGTGGACGCGCCGCTGCAGGGCGCCGACATGGCCCGCAAGAGCGGTGACGACTACGCCGCCCGCCTGTACGTGAGCCTCGCGCTGCCCGATTCCGAGAAGAGTTTCGGCCTGCGCACGCAACTTCGGATCGCCCGCGCCATCTGGGGCCCCGCGGTGCCCGACGCGGCCATCAACTACGTCTGGGACAACCACCACCCGGTGGGCACCGAGCGGCCCAACGCCTACACCGACCGCACCACCATGGTCGTGCTGCGCAGCGGCGCGGCGCAGGCCGGCCAGTGGGTGCAGGAGCGACGCCACGTCGGGCGCGACGCCGCGCGCCTGTATGGCCCATCGGCCGCGCCGGTCCAACTCGCCGTCACGGCCGACACCGACAACACCGGCGAGTCGTCCCGCGCCGGCTTCGCCGACCTGCACTTCGTGGGCGAGCACGAGGCCTGCGCCGTGCGGCCGCCCTGACACGCGCGCTTCCGATCCCGAGGCCGCTCAACCCACCATCCATTCCCGACCCCCATGCACGCCACCCTCCCCCTGCTCGCCGCGACCGACTTCCCGCCGATCCGGCGCCGCCAGCTCGACACGCTGCAGGTGAACCTGGGCTACAAGTGCAACCAGAGCTGCCTGCACTGCCACGTGGCGGCCAGCCCCCAACGCACGGAGATGATGGATGGCGACCACGCCGCCCTGGTGCTGGAAGTCCTGCGCGCCCGGCGCATCGGCACCCTGGACCTGACCGGCGGCGCGCCCGAGCTGAACCCGCACTTCCGGGAACTGGTGCGGGGCGCGCGTGCCCGCGGCGTGCGCGTCATCGACCGCTGCAACCTCACCATCCTGTGCGAACCGGGGCAGGAAGACACCGCCCGCTTCCTGGCCGAACAGGGCGTGGAAGTCACCGCCTCCCTGCCCTGCTACTCGCCGGCCAACGTGGACCGGCAGCGCGGTGACGGCGTGTTCGAGCGCAGCATCGACGGGCTGCGCCAGCTCAACGCGCAGGGCTACGGCCAGGACGGCAGCAGCCTGGTGCTGAACCTGGTCTACAACCCGCAGGGCGCGTCGCTGCCGCCGCCCCAGGCTGCCCTGGAGGCCGACTACAAGCGCGAACTGCTGCAGCACTTCGGCATCCGCTTCAACCACCTGTTCGCCTTGACCAACATGCCGGTCCAGCGCTTCGGCAGCACGCTGGTCAGCAAGGGAACCTTCGCCGACTACATGCAGCTGCTGCGCGGCGCCTACCGGGCAGAGAACCTCGACACCGTCATGTGCCGCAGCCTGGTCAGCGTGGACTGGCAGGGCGACCTGTACGACTGCGACTTCAACCAGATGCTCGGCCTGCGGGCGCGGCTGGCCCGCCGGGGGCGTCCCCACCTGCGGGACCTGCTCGCCACCGACCCGGCCGGCGAAGCCATCCGGACCGCTGACCACTGCTACGGCTGCACCGCCGGCCAGGGCAGCAGCTGCGGAGGCGCGCTGGACGCCGCGGACCTCCCCGGGCCGGCCCTCACGACCACCACCGGGCGCGTCGCCGAATGAGCGCCGCCCGCCGCCGCGTGACCTGGATCGGCGCCGGTGCGGTGGCCATCGCGGCGGTGCTGCTGTACCGGCACTTCGACCTCGGCCAGCTGCTGACGCTGGAGCAGCTCAAGGCCAGTCGCGATGCCCTGGTGGCCACCTACCGCGATCAGCCGCTGGCGACGCTGGCGGCCTTCTTCGCGATCTACGTGGCGGCGGCGGCAGGGTCCATTCCCGGCGCGCTGGTCCTGACGCTGGCCGCCGGCGCCATCTTCGGCCTGGGCATGGGCTTGCTGGTGGTGTCCTTCGCCTCCAGCCTGGGGGCGCTGCTGGCCTTCCTGGCCTCGCGCTACCTGCTGCGCGAGTCGGTGCAGCGCCGCTTCGGCAGCCGGCTGGCGCCCTTGAACGAGGGCGTCCGGCGCGACGGTATCTTCTACCTGCTGACCCTTCGGCTGGTGCCCCTCTTCCCCTACTGGCTGGTCAACCTGCTGATGGGCCTGACCCCCATGCCGGCGGCTCGGTTCTACCTGGCCAGCCAGGTCGGCATGCTGCCCGGCACCGCGGTCTACGTGAACGCCGGAACGCAGCTGGCCAGCATCGAGTCCGCAGGCGACGTGTTCTCGCCCCGCGTGCTGGGCAGCCTGCTGCTGCTCGGGCTGTTCCCGCTGCTGGCACGGGCCGCCCTGGGCTGGTGGCGCACGCGCCGCCTGTACGCCGGCTGGCAACGGCCTGCCCGTTTCGAGCGCAACCTGGTGGTGATCGGCGGCGGCGCGGGCGGGCTGGTGAGCGCCTATCTCGGCGCCGCCGTGCGTGCCGAGGTGACGCTGGTCGAAGGCCACAAGCTGGGCGGCGATTGCCTCAATTACGGCTGCGTGCCGAGCAAGACACTGATCCGCAGCGCCCGTCTGGCGCGCGAAATCCGCGACGCCGCCCACTTCGGCATCGCGGGGGCGCAAGGCACGGTGGACTTCCCGGCGGTGATGCAGCGCGTACGCGACGTGGTCCGCGCCATCGAGCCGCACGACTCGGCCGCGCGCTACGCCAGCCTGGGCGTCGAGGTCCTGCAAGGCCACGCCCGCATCACCAGCCCCTGGACGGTGGACGTGGCGCTGGCGGGCGGGGGCACGCGCACGCTCACCACCCGCAACATCGTGATCGCCGCGGGCGCCAGCCCGTTCGTTCCGCCCATCCCGGGCCTGGCCGAAGCCGGGGTGCTCACCAGCGACACGGTCTGGGGCTTGACGCAGTTGCCGCGCCGCCTGCTGGTGCTCGGCGGCGGCCCCATCGGCAGCGAACTGGCGCAGGCCTTCGCCCGCCTGGGCAGCCAGGTCACGCAGGTGGAGATGGCCCCGCGCGTGCTGATGCGCGAAGACCCCGAAGTGTCCGAGCGGGTCGCCGCCGCCCTGCGCGAGGACGGCGTGACGGTGCTGACCGGGCACGAGGCCCTGCGCGTCGAGGTGGGCGCCACCGGCAAGCGCCTGGTGGCTCGCCATGCGGGCGGCGAGGTGGAGATCGGCTTCGACCAGCTGCTGTGCGCCGTCGGCCGCAGCCCGCGCGTGACCGGCTACGGACTCGAGGAACTGGGGATCCCGCTGACGCCGCGCAAGACCATCGAAACCGACGCCTACCTGCGCACCCGCCTGCCGAACATCTACGCCGTCGGCGACGTGGCCGGGCCGTTCCAGTTCACGCACACCGCCGCCCACCAGGCTTGGTATGCGGCGGTCAACGCGCTGTTCGGCCGGGTTCGCAAGTTCAAGGCCGACTACGCCGTCATCCCCTGGACCACCTTCACCGAACCCGAGGTGGCGCGCGTGGGCCTGTCGGAGTCCGAGGCCCGCGAGCAGGGGATCGCCTGCGAGGTGACGCGCTACGACATCGGGGAGCTGGACCGCGCGATCGCCGACGGCACCGGCGGCGGTTTCGTGAAGGTGCTCACCGTGCCCGGCAAGGACCGGATCCTGGGGGTGACGATCGTCGGGGCGCACGCCGGCGAGCTGCTGGCCGAGTACGTGCTGGCCATGAAGCATGGCCTGGGCCTGAACAAGATCCTGGCGACCGTCCACACCTACCCCACCTTCGCCGAGGCGAACAAGTACGCCGCCGGACAGTGGAAGCGCGCCCACGCGCCCCAGCGGCTGCTGCGGTGGGCCGCCCGCTACCACGCCTGGGAGCGCGCCTGACATGCAGCCCGCCCTGAGCATCATCGTGCCGGTGCTGGACGAGGCCGCCGGCATCGAGGACCACCTGCGGGCCTTGGCGCCGCTGCGCTCGCGCGAGGTCGAGCTCATCGTCTGCGACGGCGGCAGCCGCGATGCGACGGCCGACCTCGCGCGGCCGCTGGCCGACCAGGTACTGGTGACGCCGCCGGGCCGCGCGCGGCAGATGAATGCGGGCGCCGAGGTGGCCGGGGCGCCGCTGCTGCTGTTCCTGCATGCCGACACCCGGCTGCCGGCCGACGCCGACCGGCTGGTGCGGCAGGCCATCGCCGGCGGCGCCGCCTGGGGGCGCTTCGACGTGCGCATCCAGGGGCGCCCGTGGATGCTGCGGGTCGTGGCCGCCGCGATGAACCTGCGCTCGCGCTGCACCGCCATCGCCACCGGCGACCAGGCGATCTTCGTCACCCGCGCCGCGTTCGGCGACGTGGGCGGCTTCCCCGACCAGCCGCTGATGGAGGACGTGGAAATCTCCCGCCGGCTGCGCCGCCTGGGCCGACCCGCCTGCCTGCGCGCGCCGGTGATCACGTCGGGGCGGCGCTGGGAGACGCGGGGGGTCTGGCGCACCATCGTCCTGATGTGGCGCCTGCGCTGGCGCTACTGGCGCGGCGCGCCGGCGCACGAGCTGGCGAAGGCCTACCGATGAGCGGCTGCGCACTCGTCATCTTCGCCAAGGCGCCCGTGGCGGGCCTGGCCAAGACGCGGTTGATCCCGGCACTGGGGGCGCACGGTGCCGCCGCCCTCGCCGGGCGGATGCTGGCGCACGCCGTGCGCGTCGGCGCGGCCGCCGGGCTGGACAGCCTGGAGATCTGCGCCGCGCCCGACGCGTCGCACCCGGTCTTCGGCCGGCTGGCGCACGCGCACGGCCTGGCCTTGTCGGTGCAAGGGGACGGCGACCTCGGGGCCCGCATGCACCGGGCCTTCACGCGCGTGCTGGCGGCCCGCCGGGGGGCGCTGCTGGTCGGCACCGATGCCCCGGCGCTCGATGCCGACATGCTCGCCGGCGCCCGGGCGGCACTGCACACCCACGACGCGGTGTTCGTGCCCGCGCTCGACGGCGGTTACGCCCTGGTCGGGCTTCGGGCGCCGCAGCCTGCGCTGTTCGAGCAGATGGCCTGGAGCACGTCCACGGTGATGGCCGGGACGCGCGAGCGGCTGCGGGCCGCGGGGCTGCGATGGGCCGAACTGCCCGCCGTCGCCGACGTCGACGAGCCGGCCGACCTGGCCCACCTGCCCAAGGGGTGGCTGCCATGAAGCGGCTGGTGCTCGTCGGGGCCGGTCACGCGCACGCGCAGGTGCTGCTCGAGTGGCGGCGCCGGCCAGCCCCGGGCGTGGAGCTGGTGGTGGTGTCTCCGGTGGGCCTGGCGCCCTATTCCGGCATGGTCCCCGGCTGGCTGGCCGGCGCCTATCGGCACGACGAGATCGTGATCGACTTCCCGCGCCTGTGCGCCGCCGCCGGCGCGCATTGGGTCGATGCCGAACTCGACTCGCTGGATGCGCAGCGCCAGTGCGTGCACCTGTCCACGGGTGCCCCGCTGGAGTACGACCTGCTGTCGCTCAACGTCGGTTCGACCCTGCGCCCGCCGCCGGCAGCCGGCGCACGGGTGCTGGCCATGCGGCCGCTGGCGCTGTTGCCGCCGGCCTATGGCGAGGTGTTGTCGGCCTGGACGAGCGAGCCGGGCGCCCGCCCCTGGCGCCTGACCGGCGTCGGCGGCGGCCCCGCCGGGGTCGAATCGATGCTGGCGGTGATGGCTCGCCTGCGGCGGTTGCGGCCCGACCGGCCGGTGCACGGCACGCTGGTGAGCGATTCGGCGCAGCTGCTGCCCGGCCTGTCGCCGGCCGCGCGCCGGGCAGCGAGCCGCGCGCTCGCCGCCGCCGGCGTGTCGCTGCGACTGGGCAGCGCCTGGTCCGCGCAGGTCGGCGAGCACAGCGACCTGGTGCTGTGGGCCACCGGTGCCCAGGCCCACGACTGGCAGCGTGATCCCGCCCGCCGAGGCGGGCTGGCCGTGCAGGCCGGCGGCTTCATCCGCATCGACGAGCACCTGCGCTCGGTGTCGCACCCGCAGGTCTTCGCCTCGGGCGACTGCGCGCACTGGGAACCGGCCGCGGGCGGGCTGCCCAAGGCCGGCGTGGTCGCGGTTCGCATGGGGCCGGTGCTGGCGGACAACCTGCGCCGGGCGATCGCGGGACGAGCGCCCGCCAGCTATCGGCCGCAACCCCGCTTCCTGGTGCTGCTGGCCACCGGCGACGGCCGGGCGATCGCCTCGCGCGGCGCATTCGGCGCCGAGGGCGCCTGGGCCTGGCGCTGGAAGAACCGCATCGACCGCCGCTTCATCCGGCGCTACGCCGTAGCCGCCGAAAGGGGCCCCGCGGTGTCCCGCGCCCCGACCACGTCCCTTCACGAAGGAGATTCCGCATGAACCCCATCCGACGCACCCTGCTGGCCGGGGCGGCCGCCGTCGCCGCCCTGCCCTTCGTGTCGCACGCGCAGCGCACGCCCTTGCGCTTCGGGGTCGGCATGTTCCAGCCGGATCGCGAGAAGAACGACGCCACCTACCGGCCCCTGGCGCGCCACCTGTCCGACCGGCTGGGCCGGCCGGTGGAGTTGCGGACCGTGGACAGCTGGGAAGGCCTGGCCAAGAGCCTGGCCAACGGCGAGACCGACCTGGCCTTGATGGGGCCGTGGGGCTACGTGCTGGCGAATCACGTCGCCGGCGCCCAGGTGCTGTCCACCATCCTGTACCAGGGCAAGCCGGAGTACGTCGCGCTGATCGTCACGCATCCCGGATCGGGGCTGTCCTCCATCGAGGACCTGCTCGGCCCCAGGGGGCGCGGGCGCAGCTTCGCCTTCGCAGACAAGGGCTCCACCTCGGGTTACCTGATCCCGGTGCACCTGTTCATGCAGCGCGGCATCGATCCCGAAAAGCACTTCGGCCGGGTGCTCTACACGCGCCACCAGGCGATCCAGACCCAGGTGGCCGCGGGCCAGATCGACGCCGGCGCCGACTACAACCGCAACCGCGACGCCATGATCGAGCAGGGCCTGATCAAGGCCGAGCGCAGCCGCGTCATCTGGGAATCGGCGCCCCTGCCGAACGACGCGTTCGCGGTGCGGGCTGGCCTGGCCGACGACCAGGCCCTCGTGCAGCGCCTGCAGGACGCCCTGGCCGAGGTCGGGCCGCTGCTGAAGGCGCGCGCGGACCTGCTGCCGGCCCACTACACCGGCTTCGTCGCGTCGTCCAACTCGCGGTACAAGCCGGTGCGCGATGCCGGGCTGGCCACGGGCAAGTTGCCTGCCCGGTGAGGCGTTCGATGGCCACGGTGCAGTCGCTGCCGGGGTTGCCCTGGCGCGGGCGGATCGGTTTCCTGGCGATGGCGGCGGCGTACGCGGCCCTGGTGTTCGCCTGCCTGTTCACGCTGGCGGCGGCCGGCGACCTGTCGATGGGGCGGCAGCCGTGGCAGAACCTGCTCCAGTCGGTCGGCGAGTTCGCCCGGCCGAGCTTCCTGGACACCTGGTTCGGCCCCGAGCGGCTGGAGTACCGCAGCGACGACGGCACCCTGCTGCGGGTGGAAAACCGGCGCGAGGTCGAAGCGCGCTTCCTGGCCGCGCTCGCCCGCGCCACCTGGACGACCTTCCAGATCGCCACCCTGGGTTCGCTGCTGGCGGCGCTGCTGGCCCTGCCGCTGGGCCTGCTGTCCGCGCGCAACCTGCACGCCCCCCGGCCCCTGGCCTGGGCGGCCAAGGGCGTGCTCGACGTTGCCCGCGCGGTGCACACGCTGGTGTTCGGCCTGGTGCTGGTGGGCATCGTCGGACTGGGGCCGACCGCGGGCATCCTGGCGATCGGCCTGCACTCGATGGGCACCTACGGCAAGCTGTTCGCCGAAAGCATCGAATCCCTCGACATGGCCGCCGTCGAGGCGGTGCGCGCGACCGGGGCCACGCCGCTGCAGGTGTTCTCCAACGCCGTCTGGCCGGCGGTGCTGCCGCAGTTCGTGGGCAACCACCTGTACGTGTGGGAGTTCAACATCCGCGACTCGACCATCCTGGGGCTGATCGGGGCCGGCGGCCTGGGCCTGCTGATCTCCGAAGCCGTGAGCCTGTTCCAGTGGAGCCGGCTGGCCACCATCGTGGGGGTGGTGGTGGCGCTCGTGGCGGTGTTCGACGCGCTGTCGCGGCGGATCCGGAGCGCCCTGCAATGAGCCGTCCGACGCCGCTGGATATCCGGCTGACCGACGTGGCGGTGCGGGCCGCGGGCCGCACCCTGCTGCGCCTGCCCTCGCTGGAGGTGGCGCCCGGGGAGCGCGTGGCCCTGATCGGTCCCAACGGCGCGGGCAAGAGCACGCTGCTGCGGCTGCTGGGCGCAGCCGTGCGTCCCGCGTGCGGGGAGGTGCGGGTGCTGGGTCGGTGCCTGGCCGCGCCGGGGCAGCCCGCCTTGTCCGGTGCGGCGCTGCGCGGCCTGCGGGCCGAAGTGGGCCAGGTCGTGCAGGGCGTGCCGCTGGTGCCGCGACTGAGCGCGCTGGAGAACACCCTGATGGGCGCGCTGGCGCGCCGCTGCGAATTGCCGGCCTGGCGCAGCTGGACGCGGCTCTACCCCGAGCCCCTGGTGGCCGAGGCCGGCGCCATCCTGGCGCGGCTGGGGCTGGAGGCCCGGGCGGACGTCCGCGCCGACCGGCTCTCGGGCGGCGAGCGCCAGAAAGTCGGCATCGCGCGGGCCCTGATGCAGCGCCCGCGGCTGCTGCTGGCCGACGAGCCGACCGCCGCCCTCGACCCGGCTTCCGCCGCCATCGCGCTGCGCCTGCTGCACCAGGACGCGGCCCGGGCCATGACCCGCATCACGGTGGTCCATCAGGCGGCGCTGCTGCACGGGCTCGCCGATCGGGTGATCGGGCTGGCCGGTGGGGAACTGGTGTTCGACCTGCCGCCAAGCCAGGTCGATGCCGAGTGCCTGCGCGCGCTGTACCGCTCCAGGCACTCGCCGGAAGCAGGCCCGGCGAGTCCGCCGACCCGACGCGGTATCGCCCCACGAGCGGCACCGGCCTGAGCGACACCGCATGACCCTCGATCACGACCCCGCCGCCGGCCGCAGTTGCCCGCTGCACTACCGTTACTTGCCGGAGGTCTTCGCCACGCCGCCCACGCTGGACCCCGTGGACGTGCTGTACGTGGCAGGCGGCCTGTACGGCAACGAACTCGCGCTGGAGCGGCTGCTGGCGTGCTTCGCGGCCGAACGCGGCCGGACCCGGCTGGTGTTCAACGGCGACTTCCACTGGTTCGACGCCGACCCCGACGTGTTCTCGCGGGTGCAGCGCGGCGTGCTGGCGCACACGGCGCTGCGCGGCAACGTCGAGACCGAGCTGGCCGCCGAGGCCGAGGCCCACGCCGACGCCGATCCCGGCTGCGGCTGTGCCTACCCCGACTGGGTGGACGACCAGGTCGTCGCGCGCTCCAACCGCATCCTGCGCCGCCTTCGGGCCGCGAGCACGCCGGCGCAGCGGGCCGAACTGGCGGCACTGCCGATGTGGCTGCGCCTCGACGTCGGCCCACTGCGGCTGGGCATCGTGCATGGCGACGCCCAGTCCCTGGCGGGCTGGGGCTTCGCCCAGGAGCACCTGCGCGATCCCGTGCACCGGGACCGCTTGCGGGCCTGGTTCAGGCAGGCCCGGGTGGACGCCTTCGCCAGCTCCCACACCTGCCTGCCGGTCTTCCAGCGGCTGCGCGGCGCACCCCAAGCGTGCGCCGCACAGCCGCACTGGATCTTCAACAACGGCGCCGCCGGCATGCCCAATTTCACGGGCGACCCGGCGGGCCTGCTCACGCGGGTGGCCCTCACGCCCTTCGTGGGGGCCCGGCGGCGGTTCGGCGTGCGGATCGGCGAGGTGTTCGTGGATGCGATCGCCATCGACGTCGACCCGCGGCAGGCGCAGGCGCGTTTCTTGCGGCAATGGCCGCCCGGCAGCGATGCCTACGCGTCCTACTTTCAACGCATCGTGCAAGGTCCCCGCTACCGCGCGGACGACGCCATTCGACGGGAGGAGTAACCCATGCTGGCCATCATCGGAGGCACCGGCTTCTACGACCTGGACGGGCTTCGGCTCGACGAGCGCATCGCGGGCGCCACCCCGTTCGGCGAACCGTCCGGCGAGATCCTGCGCGGCAGCCTGCACGGGCAGCCGCTGCTGTTCCTGGCGCGCCACGGCAGCGGCCACCGGCTGTTGCCGCACGAGGTGAACTACCGCGCCAACATCTTCGCGCTCAAGCGGGCCGGCGCCACCCAGCTGCTGGGCTTCTCGGCGGTCGGGAGCCTGGCCCTGGACACGCCGCCCGGCGCGCTGGCCATGCCCGGGCAATACGTGGACTGGACCCGCGGCCAGCGCGAGCGCACGTTCTTCGGGCGGGGGGTTGCGGCGCACGTCAGCACGGCGCGGCCCGTCAGTGCCCCCCTGGTCGAGGCGGTATGCGCCGCCGGACGCCGCGCCGGCCTGCCCGTGCAGCGCGGCCTGACCTACGCCTGCGTCGAAGGACCGCGCCTGGGCACCCAGGCCGAGAGCCACCTGCTGCGCCAGCTCGGCTGTCACCTGGTGGGCATGACCAACGTGCCCGAGGTCTTCCTGGCGCGCGAGGCGCAGATGGCCTACGCGACCGTGGGGCTGGTCACCGACTACGACTGCTGGCTCGACGATCCGGCGCAGCACGTGAGCGTGGGGGCGATCTTCGAGCGGTACCGCCAGACGCTGGCGGACGCCCGGCGGCTGCTCGATGCGCTGCTGCAGGAGCCGCTGCCCGAGCCCGAGCCCGAGAGCCGCCAGGCCCTGGCCCAGGCACTGCTGACGCCGGACACCGCCCTGTCGCCCGAGCAGCGAAGCTGGCTCGAGGTGCTGCGCCGCTGAACATCTGGTGACCTCTTCCCTGGCGCTCGCGCCCCTCGAGGACCCGCAGCATGCTCCAATTGGATTCCAAATAGATTCCACCTGGATCATGAAAACAGCGACTCCCCCTGCCGAGCTGCTCCGACCCAAGGCCGGTGAGACCGAGAAGATGACCATCAACGTCGGCGTGGTCGACCTCGGCCACGTCGACCTGCTGGTGCAGGAAGGCTTCTATTCCAACCGCTCCGACCTCATGCGCACGGCCTTGCGCAACCAGCTGGCGCTGCACGCGGACGTCCTGAGGCAGACCGTCGCCCGCCGCAGCCTGGTGGTGGGGCTGCAGCACTTGGGCCGGGCCGACCTGGAGCGCGCCGTCGCGGCGGGCGAGCGGCTGCAGGTCCAGGTCGTGGGCCTGGCGCGGATCGCGCCCGACGTCACGCCCGAGCTGGCCCGGGCCGCCATCGAATCGATCACCGTGCTGGGAGCCTTGCAGGCCAGCCCCGCCGTTCGCAGTGCGCTCGCCGACCGCATCCGTTAGAGCCACCCCTTTTCCTCAGAACACCACACATGAACCGATTCCCCAAGTTCCGCTCCGCCTTCGACGCCCGGAAGATCACGGACACCATTTCGCGCGCCCTGCAATCCGCGGGCCTGGACACGACCTCGGGACCGATGGCCCGCGTCACCCGGACGATCCGCCAGGCCCTGGGCTCGGCCGGACCGGCCGAGCCCTCCCAGGCGCCCGCCCCGCCCTCCTACCCCGGCATGCCCATCGACATCACGGCACGGGTGGTGGACGCACCCGCCACCTCGCCCGACGAAACCGACACGCGGCCCGGCAGCCCGCCGGAGTCTCCCGGCAGCTTCACCGCGCACGAGTTCCGCAGTGACCACGGCAGCCGTGCCTACAAGCTGTACGTGCCCGCCCGCGTGGCCGAGCAGCCGCCCCTGGTGGTGATGCTCCATGGCTGCAAGCAGTCGGCCGACGACTTCGCCGCCGGGACGCGGATGAACCGCCTGGCCGAGGAACACGGCTTTCTGGTGGTGTACCCCGAGCAGTCCAACCAATTCAACATCTCGAAGTGCTGGAACTGGTTCAACCCGCAGGACCAGGTGCGCGATGCCGGAGAGCCCGCCGTGATCGCCGGCATCGCCCGGGAAGTCGCGGCGCGGCATGGCGCCGACCCGCGCCGGGTCTTCGTCGCCGGCTTGTCGGCCGGGGCCGCGATGGCGGTGATCGTGGGGCAGGCCTACCCCGAACTCTTCGCCGCCGTCGGCGCGCATTCGGGGCTGCCCTACGGCAGCGCCCACGACATCCCGTCGGCCTTGGCGGCCATGAAGGCCGGCCGCGGCCGCGCGGTCTTCGGGTTAGCCAGCGCTGCGGCTGCGCCCGTGCGGCCGGCCCAGCAGGCCGTGCCCACCATCGTCTTCCACGGCGATCGGGACCACACCGTGCAGCACGACAACGGCGTGAAGCTGGTCGAGCAGTTGAACGCGGCGTTCACGCAGGAGGCCGCGGGCGGCGCACCCCTGCAATCGAGCACGCAGCGCGCCAGCGCCACCTCGGGGCGCAGCTACACGCGCACCGTGCACAGCGACGCCAACGGCGAAACCAAGATCGAATGGTGGACGCTCCATGGCGCCGGCCACGCGTGGTCGGGCGGCCATGCCAGCGGCTCCTACACCGACAGCCAGGGGCCCGACGCCTCGGCGGAGATGGTCCGGTTCTTCCTGTCGATCCCGCGCGCCGGCTCGGCCTGAACAAGCCCCTGGGCCTGCCGGCACAGCGGCCAATCGTTACAGCGGCTCCGTGGGCGCCGGCCGGCGACCTATGCTGGCCTCTGCCCAACCACCCCGCGCGGACCCGCAGATGTCACTGGTTTTCCAGCAGTTGCTCACCGAGGCGATCGGCGACGCCAGCTACCTCGTGGGGGACGATTCGGCGCAGGTCTGCGCCGTGATCGACCCGCAGGTCGACGTGGCCCGTTACATCGATGCGGCGCGCGAACAGGGCCTGGCCATCCGCTACGTCATCCAGACCCACACGCACGAGGATTTCGTCAGCGGGGCCTGCGCACTCGCGGCGCGGGTGCCTGGGTCGCAGCTGTGCGTCAGCGGCCATGCGCAGGGCGACTACGGCTTCGAACACCGGCCGCTGCGCGACCAGGACGAACTCGTGCTCGGCTCGGTCCGGCTGCGCGTGCGCCACACCCCCGGCCACACGCCCGAGCACATCGCCCTCGTGCTGAGCAAGTCCGGCGACGAGCCGCCCTTCGCGGTGTTGTCCGGGGGCGCCCTGCTGGTCGGCGCCGCCGGACGCACCGACCTGCTCGGGCCCGAGCAGGTGGACGAACTCACGCGGCAGCAGTTCGAGAGCCTTCGCCGCGTCTTCATGCAGCTGCCGGATGGCGTGCTGGTCTACCCCACGCATGTGCACGGATCTCCCTGCGGCGCCGCCATCGGCGACCGCCCCACCTCCAGCATCGCCCAGGAGAAGGCCTCCAACGAACACCTGCGGCAGCCCGACGAAGCCTCGTTCCGGCGGGTGGCCCTGAGCGGACTGCCGCCCAAACCGAGCTACTACCCGCGGCTGAAGGACACCAACACGGCCGGACCGGAGGTCGCGGTACCGCAGCCGGTCGCGGCCTTGCCGCCCCGGGAATTCGCGAAAGCCGCGGAATCGCCGGACGTCGTCGTCATCGACACGCGGCAGATGCTGGCCTTCGGTGGCGGGCACGTGCCCAAGGCGCTCAACTTTGGCGCGGCGGGGCACCTGGCGATCCAGGCGGGGTGGATGCTGGATCCCGGGCGACCGCTGCTGCTGGTACTCGAGAAGGACGCGCAACTCGAAGCCGTGCTGGCGGAGCTGGCGAGGACCGGCCTCACCCGCGTGGCCGGTTACCTGGCCGGCGGCATGAGCGCCTGGCAAAACGAAGGGCTTGCGCTGCAGGCGCTCCAGCAACTGCACGTGCGCGACCTGGCGCAGGTGATCGAACGCGGAACGCACCCACTCACCGTCGTGGACGTCAGGGCGCCGCACGAGTGGCAGGAAGGCCATGTGCCGGGGGCCACGCACATCTTCCTGCCCGAGTTGCCCGACGCACTGCCACGCCTGGACAAGCACGCTCCGGTGGCCGTGTACTGCGACAGCGGCTACCGCGCCTCGATCGCCGCCAGCCTGCTGCAGGCCCAGGGGTACGACGTGCGCAACGTGCCCGGGAGCTGGCAGGCGTGGCGGGCCTGCGGCCTTCCGGTGGCTTCCGACTGAAATCTATCGCGCTCGCCTGGGCGGTGGCCGGGCTTTCGGTGCAGCGTGGCCATTGCGGCCTCGAGCCGCCCATCGCGAGGGGCCGCGTTCGTCTGGCGTGACTTCCGGCGACAAATGAAAGCGGGTTTTGCTGGGGGAACGGTGGCAATGGGTCGATGTCCATCGGAAGACATGGGGCGGCTATCGCGAGCGGCAGCCGCCCTCGTCGCCATTCACCGGAGAAGTCCATGACCCACTTTCGCAAAGCGCATCCGAAGCCTCTTGCCGCAGCCGTTTTCACGCTGGTGCTCGCGGCTGGGGCGTCCAACGTCCTTGCACAGTCCAGCGGCGCCGGCGCGGCGTCCACCCATTCGCCGATGGCCCAGCAACAAGTCAACTCGCAGCAGAGCGGGTCGCAGAACTACCGCGCCATGCGTGCCAACGACATGATCGGCATGCCGGTGGTGGGCCGCGACAACCAGCGCCTGGGCACCTTGTCGGACCTCGTGGTGGACATCAACACCGGTGATGTCCGGTATGCCCTCCTGAGTTTCGACCGCGGCTGGTTCCAGGAAGACGCGCAGGTCGCGGTGCCGGCCAAGCAGTTGTTCCAGTCGTCCCGCGCCGACGCGCTCGTGCTGCAAAACGCGAACCGCGACCAGCTCATGTCGGCGGCCGTGCGCCGCACCGACGACGAGGCGGGCCTCTTCGGCAACCAGCCGCTGTGGACGCGCGTCGACCGCGCCTGGGGCATGGACCCGCCTGCCGGCGCATTCGGCGCCATGCGGGCCACGCGCATCATCGACCGCGAAGTGAACACGGCCACGGAGGACGACATCGGCGAGATCGAGGCCCTGGTGATCGACCTGGCGAAATCGAAGGTGCACTACGCCGTGCTGGAATTCGACCCGGGCTGGCTGTCGCCGGAGCGCAAGATCGCCGTGCCACTGACGGCCTTCCAGCGCGGACGCGGCATGGAGTCCGACGAACTGAGCACCAGCCTCACCAAGCAGCGCGTCGCCTCCATGCCCGCGCTGGATCCCAACTGGTACGGGCGGCTCAACGAACCGGCCTACGTGGCCGGACTCGACCGCACCTTCTTCGGCGCGGGTTTCGGCACCGGCATGGCTGATGCCAGCACCATGGGCAGTGGCCCGAACACCGGCCTGTTCAACCGCCTGGACACCGACCGCAACGGCTGGATCGACCGGCGCGAACTCGACGCGATGCCGGACCTCGGCCAGCACTGGTCCGCGGCCGATGCGAACCGCGACGGCCGCCTCACGCCCCAGGAGTTCAGCCGCCTGGGCGAGCGCGGTGAGGGGCGGCGCCAGTAAGGCCTCAGGCCTTTGCAGACCCGGCTTGCCAGCCGACGGCAGGTTGAAAAGCAAGATGGGCCTTGAAAGGTCCGTCTTGCCAGCGCGCTGAGCAGTTCACTCAGGCCATCGTCGCCAGGAATGCCGGGGCGATCGAGTGATGGCGCGCCCTGGAGACGGCCCTCAAACTGCGGCTCTTCTAGAGCTTCAAGGCGCCCATGGCATCCAGTTTGTCCAAGATGCTGGAGATCCTCGACCTGTTCGACGAGGAACACCCGACGCGAACGGCCGAGGAGATCAGCGCGATCCTTCAACTCTCCGCATCCACTGCTTATCGGTACATTCGCGAGCTTTGCGCCGCGGGCCTTCTAGGTCGCCTGACGGGGGGCAGTCGAAGCTGGTGGATCGACACACCGGCAACACCTCGGTGACCACCGGCGGCTGCGATGCGGCCGTGGTACCGACGCTGGTCGACTGGGACGTCGGCATCGTGGTGGTGGACTCCAAGCGCATCTGCCGGTACGTCGATGAGGCGGCAGTGTCCGACGACGATGCCCGCAGCCTGCGGCCAAACCACCTTGCGGCGGCGATCGACGCCCAGGTGGACATCGTCGACAACCTGCCCAACTACCAGATGCTCAATGGCAAGCCGCCCGGCGAAGACCGGCGCCCGCCCAGCCAGCGCGGCAAGAGCGGCGTCGACTTCGCGATGACCAAGGTCGAACGCTGCGACCGCTACCTGGCCGAGCATGCTGATGACCCGGTACTGGTGCGCGGCTACGCCGCCAAGCGGGCGAAGGAGCTGAGCGCGGCGCAGGAGCTGTTCACCGAACAACGCATGCAGCAGGCCTACACCACCGCCGAAGCGGCTTGCGAGGCACTGGAGCGGCAGCTCCAGGCCGCCAGGACCGCTTGGCTCCTGGACGACCAGCTGACCATGGCCGAGATCTACTGGGCCATCGAACTCCTGCGCATGGGCAACATGGGCGCCGACATCTTCTGGAAGGACGGCAAGCGGCCCGCCGTGGCCGCCTACGCCGCCCGCCTGCGCCAGCTGCCAGCCATTCAGTCGGCCGTCGTCAACTGGCCGGGCGCGCTCTTCAACTGAAGAAATGCGGCATCACGACTCCTCATGAAGTGGAGCTCACCATCCGCTACGACCGGTATCGACCCAACGCGGCCGTCTACCTACAATTCAGGCGTCCGGGAGGATCTGCCGAGCCAATGACAACCCCGCCTGCGCCTCCTGCATCACAGGACGTCTTTCTTTTCAGGCTCCACAAACTGGCTGCCACGGCGAGTCACCCGATCACCCGCCTGTGTGAAGGACGCTACGGCATCACGCGCAGGGAGTGGCGCCTGATCCTCACCCTCGGACGGACGGGGCGGCTGCTATCGACGGAACTGGCCCGCAAGGCGCGGCTGGATCCGGCACGCGCTTCCCGTGGCATATCGCTGTTGGTCGAGAAGGGCCTGGCGGCACGCGAGCCCCGACCGAACGATCGTCGCTACGTGGAGATCATCCTGACCGCGGAAGGGCGACGCATTTACGACGAGATGCTCCCGATCGTTCTCGACATCAACGAGCAGCTGCTGTCAGGGCTCACGGACGCAGAGCGGGAAATGCTCGACAGCCTGTTTGCCCGGCTCGAGCAGCGGGCTGAGTCGCCGCTTGCCAGTACGGCCCTGCCGAAGATCAATCGGCAAAGGCATGGCAGGCACTGACGTCGCGCCGCTCAAGACAGCCCGAGCAAGCGTGCCGCGTTGTCCTTCAGGATGCCGGGCACCACCTCCGACCTGAAGCCGGCCTCCTCGAAATCCTTCAACCACCGGTCCGGTGTGATCAGCGGGAAGTCGCTGCCGAACAGTACGCGATCCTTCAACAAGGTGTTGGCGTACTTGACGAGTTGCGGCGGAAAGTACTTCGGGCTCCAGCCCGAAAGATCGATCCAGATGTTCGGCTTGTGCATCGCCAGCGAGATCGCCTCGTCCTGCCACGGCCAGGACGGGTGCGCCAGGATGATCTGCATGTCGGGAAAGGCGATCGCCACATCCTCGAGCAGCATGGGGTTGGAGCTCTGGAGCCGCAGGCCGCCGCCGCAGCGCATGCCGCTGCCCATTCCGGAATGACCCGTGTGGAACACAGCGGGTAGCTTGTAGCCGTCGATCACTTCGTACAGCGGCCACGCCATCCTGTCCTGCGGCTCGAAGCCCTGCACGGTCGGGTGAAACTTGAATCCCTTGACCCCATACTCCTCGACCAGCTTGCGTGCCTCGCGCGCGCCGAACTTTCCCTTGTGAGGATCGATACTGCCGAACGCGATCATGATGTCTGGGTTCGCCAGCGCCGCCTCCGCGATCTCTTCGTTCGGTATGCGGCGGCGCCCGATCTGCGTTTCTGCGTCCACCGTGAAATTCACGAAACCGATCTTCCGATCCCGGTAATAGGCCAGCGTTTCGTCCATCGTCGGGCGACGGCTTGAGCGGAAGTAGCGATCCGCTGCCCGGTCGAACTCTTCCCCGTAGTTGTCGAACGGGTTGCGGCAGGAGACCTCCAGGTGCGTGTGGGTGTCGATCGCGACGAGTTCAGCGGGGTTCATGGCTGCGGTCTCAGTTGCCCTTGAAGCCCGTGGCCTTCACGATCTGGCCCCATCGCTGTGATTCCGAGCGGACCATCTTCGCGGCGTCCGCCGCACTGCTGCCGATCACCCGGAACCCTGATTCCTCGAGGCGGTCCTTCACCTGCGGGTCGCGCATTGCTTCCACGATGGCCCGATTGAGCGTGGCCACCACCGGCTCCGGCGTCCCAGCCGGCACGAAAAAGGCGAGCCAGGACGAGAAATCCACCTTCGGCATGCCGACCTCGGCGAAGGTCGGCACGTCCGGGAGCAGCTTCGAGCGCGCATCGGCAGTGGTGGCCAGCGCGCGTACCTTGCCGCCCTTGACCTGGGCGCTTCCGAGCGCCGTGGTGACGAATGCGCCTTCGACATCGCCGGCCACGATGGCCGTCACGGCATCGCCTGTCGAGCGATAGTGAACCGGCTCGATCTTGAAGCCGCCCTGCGCGGCAAACAGCTCGGCGCCGAAATGCCCCGGCGTCCCTGCCCCGAAGGTGGCGAAATTGGTCCGGCCGGAGCGCGCCTTGGCGGCTTGCACGAACTCCGCCGCGGACTTGACGGGGGACTGCGTCGGCACCACCAGCAGGAAGTCGGCGCGCGCGACTTCCGATACCGCGATGAGCTCCTTCAGCGGGTCGTACGTGAGCTTGTCGAACGCAGCGGGTGCGATGCTGATGGAGCCGACCTCGGCAAGCAGCAGGTTGTAGCCATCCGGCGCGCTCTTCGCCACGCCCTGCACGGCGATCTGGCCGCCGGCGCCGGTGCGGTTGTCTACGGTCATTGGCTGCTTCAGCCGCTCCACCAGCTTCTGACTGACGATGCGCGCGACAGTGTCGGGCCCGGTGCCGGGCGGGAAGCCGACGGTTAGCCTGATCGGGCGATCGGGATAGGCCTGGCCGAATGCATGTCCGGAGAGACCGAGGGAGCAGGCTCCGGCCGTGAGGACGAGCATGTGCCGGCGGTCGATGACGAGTGCGTGGGGAGTGGAAGCAGGCACGATGGCTCCTGTAGAAGGGAAGAAAGGCCGCGATGCGTGCGGCGGAGGGTTGTTCATTCCGGCAGCTTGATCTCGTCGCCGTAGGGCTCCAGCCGCTGGCCGACACCCTGGGCCCAGCTGCGAGCGATGGCCTCAGCGTCCCAGCCGCCATCGCGGTACGCGACTCGCACTTCGGCGGGCTGCGACCAGAGAGACAGCTTGTCGCCGCCGATGCCGATGCACTGCCCGCTCACGTTCGCTGCGGCGCGCGAGGCAAGGAACACGAGCAGCGGCGCGACGTCCTCTGGCGTGCCCAGCCCGAGGCCCTGGCGCACGGTCTCCGGCAAGGGCTCACCCCGCGCCATCGCTTGAGCCACGGGCGCGAGGGCCGCAATGGAGGCGACCATCTGCGTCATGGCCACCGGCACGATCGCATTTACCGTGACGTTGGCGCGCGCGCATTCGAGCGCCCAGGTTCGCGCCATGGCCGCGATGCCTGCCTTGGCCGCGGCGTAGTTGCCTTGCCCGAACTTTCCGCGCTGGCCGGAGATCGAGCTCACGAGCACCACGCGACCGCCTTCGCCTTGCGAGCGCATCCGACGGACCGCTGCGCGCACGCAGGTGAAGGTGCCACGCAGGTGAGTTTCGATGACGCGGTCGAACTCATCGTCGGACATGTTCCACAGGACGCGGTCTCGCAGGATGCCGGCGTTGGTGCAGAGGATGTCCAGGCGGCCGAAACTGTCGACGGCGCGCGCCACCAGCCGGTCCGCGGCTTCGGCGGATCCGACGGCCACCACTTCGGCGACCGCGCGACCACCCTCCGATGCGATGAGCTGCGCTGCCTGTCGCGCTGCGTCGGCGTCCACGTCGTTCACCACGACGGCGGCTCCGGCGCGCGCCAGGGCCCGCGCGAACGCAAGCCCCAACCCGCGGCCGCTGCCCGTGACGATTGCGGCCTGGCCGGACAGATCGATGTGCTCCTGGTTCATTCCAACTTCCGTGGCCTTCAGCGGCCGAGGTAACGCGGTTCGCGCTTTTCCATGAAGGCCCGCGGACCCTCGCGCGCGTCTTCGGAAGACATGACGAGCCGCTTGGCCTCGTCCTCGATGCGGAAGCCCTCGTCCAGCGGTCTCCCGCTGGCCGCCTGCACGGCGTGCTTGACCGCCTGCACGGCCACCGGCCCGTTGGCTGCGATCAGCTGCGCCAGCGCACGCGCTTTCGGCAGCACTTCCTGCGCGGGGACCACGTGGTTGACGAGGCCGATGCGATGCGCTTGCGCCGCGCTGATGTGCTCCCCGGTGAGCAACAGTTCCATCGCGACGCAGTGCGGCACCTGCCGCGGCAGGCGCACCAGCGAACCGGCAAACGGGATCACGGCGCGGCGGACCTCGGGCAAGCCGAAGATCGCGTGCTCCGCGGCGATCCGGATGTCGGTGCCGAGGACCATTTCCATGCCGCCGGCCAGGCAGGCGCCGTTGATCGCCGCGACGATGGGCTTGTCGATCGGGAAGTCGCGCAGCGACGAGGCGGCCATCACGAACGGCTCTTCCAGCACGCGCCGGTCCCATTCGTCGGCAGCTGGGCGATCGCCGCTCATGAGCGGCAGCATCGTCCCCAGGTCGCCGCCCGAGCAGAACGCCTTGTCCCCCGTGCCGGTGAGGATCGCGACCCGCAAGTTGGGATCCTCCACGAAGTCGCGGACCGCATCGGCCAGGCGGCATACGAGCTCCGGCGTGAGGGCGTTGCGCGCGTTGGGCCGGTTGAGGGTGAAGGTTGCGAGCGGGCCGTCCTTCTCGTACACCAGCGGAATCGCAAGGTCACCCATGGCTGTTCCCCGCCTGGAGCTGCGCCAGCAACTTCTCCCGCAACTCGAACTTCTTGACCTTGCCGCTTGGCGTCACCGGGTACTCGGTGACGAAGCGGATGTACTTTGGCAGCTTGTGGCGGCTCATGTTCGCGCGGCAGTACGCCTCCACCTCTGCTGCATCCAGGTCCTGCCCCTCGCGCACCTGGATGAAGGCGGCGGCCTCTTCGCCCATGTAGGGGTCGGGGATTCCGACGATCTGCGCCTGCTTGATGGCGGGGTGCCGCATCAGGAACGACTCGACTTCGGCCGGGTACACATTTTCGCCGCCGCGAATGATCATGTCCTTGATGCGGCCGACGATGCGGATATAGCCTTCGCGGTCCATCGTCGCGAGGTCGCCGCTGTGCAACCAACCCTGCGGGTCTATCGCCTCGGCGGTCTTCTCGGGCATCCTGTAGTAGCCCTTCATCACGCCGAAGCCGCGCACCAGCAACTCGCCGGGTTGGCCGTGCGGCACTGGCGCTCCGCTGCCGTCGACGATCTTCACCTCCAGGTGCGGCAGCGGCTTGCCCACCGTCGCCGACTTCAGCTCGAAGGTGTCGCTGGTCAGCGTTGCCGTCACCAGCGGGCTGGCCTCGGTCATGCCGAAGACGACGACGGGATCTGCGCCGAATTGCGCCTTCACCTGTTCCAGCACTGGCACGGGGATGGGCGTGCCGCCAGAGAGCACCAGCCGCAGGCTGCTGGTGTCGAACTCGCCGACCCGCGGATGCTGCAACATCGCTATCAGCATCGTCGGCACCGCGTGCAGGATGGTCGCGCGCTCCTGCTCCACCAGCTGCAGCATCTTCAGCGGATCGAACTGGATGGCCTTGACCAGCGTGCCGCCGTGGGCCAGCAGGCCCAGCACGTCCACCACGTTCCCCGCGGTGTGAAAGAACGGCATCGCCGTCACCATGCGGTCGCCGGGACGGAACCCTGCGCGGTAGCCGAACAGCCGTGCGTTGTTGAGCGTGCCGCGGTGCGTGATCATGGCGCCCTTGGGTGCTCCGGTCGTCCCGCTGGTGAACTGGATCTGTGACACATCGTCCGCCCGCACGGCAGCCTGTGCGCCGCGCAGCGCCGCGGCCGTGACTCCCCGCCCGGCCTCGACCACGTCCGTGAAACGCGGAACTCCGACATGGCCGGATTCGCCCGCCCCCAGCAGCACCACGTGACGCAGGGACGGGAAGGCCTCGCTGGAAACTCCGGCATCCACCCGGTGGCTCTTCGTGGGGAGCTCGGGCACCAGGTCGACGATCGTTTCCAGGTAAGGGTTGCCGCGATGTTCAGCGATGAGGAACAGCGTGTGGATCTCGGCCTGCCGCAGGAGGTACTCGAGCTCGCTGCGCCGCACGTTCGTGTTGACGGTGACGAGGATCGCTCCGATCTTCGGAACGGCCAGCTCCAGCAACAGCCACTCGGGAATGTTGGTGGCCAGGATCGCGACTTTGTCACCCCGGCCGACACCCAGCGCCAGCAGTCCGCGCGCGATCGCATCCACGCGGTCGCGCAGATCCCGGAACCCGAGCCTCAGGTCGATGCCTTCCTCGGGATAGCGGTACACCACCGCGTCCTGGCTGCCGAACTCCTCCGCCTGGCGATCGAGCAGATCTCCCAGGGTGATGTCGAGCAGGTCGAATCCCTCGGTCTCGGCATCCCAGACGGATGCATCGTTTCTGGTAACCATGGCCGCCTCCTATCGTTGCGGCATGTCCTGGATGCCGTATCCGAGCTTGACGCTCGCGTCCGCCGGGATTGCCGGCATGGTGTCGTTCCACGCCTCCCAGGCCTGCCGCATCCGAGCGAGCCGCTCTGGGTCGCGGCCGGCGAGGTTCGCGCGTTCACGTGCATCGGTGGTGACGTCGAACAGGTAGTCGTGACCATCCACGCGCAGGTACTTCCAGTCGCCGCTGCGATGGGCCCGCTGGTCCCGGTGCTTCATGCGCCAGAACATCGGACGGTCGAACTGCACGCCGGGGGACTGCAGCACCTGCAGCAGCGATTGGCCATCCAGCGGGTACTCCGCATCGGGCGCCGCGCGGGCCGCCTGCAGCACCGTCGCAGACCAATCCATCGTCATGCAATGCTGGGCGCTGACGCTTCCAGCCGGGATCACGGCCGGCCAGTGCGCGATCCACGGCACCCGGATGCCGCCTTCGGTCAGGTCCATCTTGCCCCCCACCAGCGGCCAGTTGTCCGAGAAGCGCTCGCCGCCGTTGTCGCTGGTGAAGACCACGAGCGTGTTGTCAGCGATGCCGTGCCGGCGCAGCGCCTCCATCACCCATCCGATGCCCTCGTCCATGTGGTGGATCATCCGGTGGTAAGTGTGGATGTTGCCGCCGTGCAGATGGAACAGGTTGGTCCGGACTTCCGGGGCCACGTGTGCGTCGTCACGCGTTTCCCAAGGCCAGTGCGGTGCGGTGTAGTGCAGGCTCAGGAAAAACGGCTCCCGCGCCGCCGCCATGCGGTCGACGTAGTCGACCGCATGGCGCGAGAGCAGGTCGGTGAGGTAACCCTCCTCCTTCTTCTGCTGCTCGTCGAGGTACAGGTCATGGTCGCCGTTGCCCCCGCAGTGAGTGAAGTAGTCGACGCCGCCCGACATGGGGCCGAAAAACTCGTCGTACCCGGACCTGATCGGACCGAAATGCGGCGGGTAGCCGAGGTGCCACTTGCCAATCAGTGCCGTCTTGTAGCCTGCCTTCTTCAGCAGTGACGGGACGGTCGGATGCTCCGGCGGCAGGCCCAGTGTCTTGCTGCCCTTGCTGCCCGCGCTGATCGGCTCCTCGGCGGCCCCGCGCAGCCGGTACTGGTAGCGCCCCGTGATTAGCGCAAAACGCGTGGGCGAACACACGGGCGAATTGGCGTAGCCGTCGGTGAAGCGGATTCCGCCGGCGGCCAGCGCATCGAGCACCGGGGACACGGGGCCGAATTTCGCATCGCGGCCGCCGTAGCAGCCCAGGTCGGCGAAGCCCAGGTCGTCGGCGACGATGAAGATGATGTTCGGGTTCATGAGCGAACGTTCCTTGGCTTGAGGGTGAAAAGCAGGCTGGCGTCGTGGCGGGCCGGCACCAGCGCGTCGCGGTGCCCGAGCACCCGGCGCTGGATGACTGAGCCCTTGTCGGTCGCCCCCATGGTCGATCTAGGGCGGCCCGTGCAGCAGATGCCAGAGCGCCGTGCCCTTGGCTCTTCTGGTCACCGCAGTCGCGAGGTGGTCGAGGACCTGCTGGAATCAGTGGCGCCGTGCGTGCGGGGGACAGGCCGATGTCGCCAGCCTCAGCCGGCGTCGGGAAGGTTCAGTCGGCGGCCTTGAATCCGGTGGCCTTCACGAGTGCCGCCCAACGCGCTGTTTCGGCGGCAATGGTCTTTTCGAAGTCAGAGACGGATTCGTTCGGCACATCGAAGTTGAGGGCTTCGAGCCGGCCGCGATAGCCGGGGTCGGCCTGGACCTTGAGAGCCGCCGCACGAATGGCCTCCAGGATCGTCGGCGGTGTAGCCGCGGGAGCGAATAGGCCGAACCAGATCGTCGTGCCGAGATCCTTGTAGCCAAGCTCGGCCAGGGTAGGTACCTGCGGCAAGTAGCGCGAACGCTGCGGGCCGGTCACGGCAATCGCGTTGAGCTTGTTCTCCTTGATGTGCGGCACGGCGGACGCCAGCTGCGTGAAGCCCAGCGGCACCTGCCCGCCAAGGATGTCGGTCACCTGCGGAGCGGATCCCTTGTACGCGATGTGCACCATGCTCGCGTTCAGGCGCTCGTTCAGCTGGTAGCCCAGGAAGTGCGAAGGCGTACCCGGACTGAAGGACGCGTACGACGCCTTGTTCGCGGGGTTCTGGATCCACTTCGCCAGCTCACCAAAATTCTTCGCAGGCACCGAGGGGTGAGTCACCAGCACGAGCGGGGCCTCGACACCTTTGAGGATCGGCTTGAAGTCGCTCTGCTTCCAGCGCAGTTGGCTGAAGGCGGCCGGATTGATGGCCAGCATGGACTGCGTTCCGATCCACAGCGTGTGCCCGTCCGCAGGCGCCTTCAAGGCCGCCTCGGCGCTGAGGTTGCCGTTGGCGCCGGGCCGGTTCTCCACCACGAAGGTGCCGCCGGTGACCTTGCCGAGCTGGTCGGCCAGGGTGCGTGCAAACGGATCGAGTGCCCCGCCGGCCGGGACCCCGACGAGCAGCGTCACGGGCTTGCTGGGCCAGCTTTGCGCCTGCGCGCCCGCTACGTGGAACGCGGCGAGCGCGAATGCGGCCAGGCAGAGCATCCGGCGCGAGGCGGAGCGGGGGAATGCGGATCGGCTGTCGTTCATCGTGTCTCCTGACGGCCGCGGCAGGGAATGGCTGCCGCGCGATGGGAGCCACTCTAGGCCCGGCACTAATACTTCATGAAAACAAGTGTTGCTAGGACTTCCCCTGCCCTCGCTTCACATCAGGGAACGGTCGACCCCCAAGCCCGCGGGCGCGTGTGCGCAGTTAGCCGGTGGTTGCTTTGGGCTGCTGCCGGTTGTGCCGGTCCAGCACGTTGTCGGCGATTGCGCTGCGCTCACCATGATCCTTGGGCAGGGCACGCCGTTTGGCTCTGGCTTTCAAGGCTGGCTCAGCCATCAGGCGCTCGATGCGATGCAAGCCACGCCGTTCAACGAGGGCCAGGTACGTCGTGCCAAACCCGGCGCGCACCGCAGGTCCTGTCGCGATTCAACAAGCTTTGCCGCTCGGCGCGATCGATTCGACCGCTGCCCACAGCGATGGGTACTCCCCCTTGTGCTCCTGCACCATCCTCACCGCGCGCTCACGGACCTCAGGTGAGAACTTGTTCGACTTCTTCATGGCTCAATCCTCTCAGAGATTTGAGCCTCCTCAAAAGCCGGGGCGATTCACTTACGTCGTCGCGCCAGTTGTCGATGACGCTGCGCATGTGGCTAAGGCTGGCGAACCAGTGCTGGGACAGGCATTCATCCCGGAACCGGCTGTTAAAGCTCTCGATGTACGCGTTCTGCACGGGCTT